>NZ_JALPVL010000001.1 GCF_023544465.1 Paractinoplanes maris
GGCAACCTGGGCCTCATCCGCGCGGTCGAGAAGTTCGACTACACCAAGGGCTACAAGTTCTCCACGTACGCCACCTGGTGGATCCGCCAGGCCATCACCCGCGCCATGGCCGACCAGGCCCGCACCATCCGCATCCCGGTGCACATGGTGGAGGTCATCAACAAGCTCGGCCGCATACAGCGTGAGTTGCTCCAGGACCTAGGGCGCGAGCCCACTCCTGAGGAGCTGGCCAAGGAAATGGACATCACGCCGGAAAAGGTGCTGGAGATCCAGCAGTACGCGCGTGAGCCGATCTCGCTCGACCAGACGATCGGCGACGAGGGCGACAGCCAACTGGGTGACTTCATCGAGGACTCCGAGGCAGTTGTCGCGGTCGACGCGGTATCGTTCTCACTCCTGCAGGACCAGCTCCAGCAGGTGTTGCAGACGCTGTCCGAGCGCGAGGCGGGCGTGGTGCGGCTGCGGTTCGGCCTGACCGACGGCCAGCCGCGCACACTGGACGAGATCGGTCAGGTGTATGGGGTCACCCGTGAGCGCATCCGCCAGATCGAGTCCAAGACGATGTCCAAGTTGCGACACCCGTCCCGCTCCCAAGTCCTGCGTGACTACCTGGACTAGGGGCATTCGGTCAACAATGCGTGTCCGAATGGTCACCACCCGTACATCATCGGGTGGTGATCAGACCGTTGTGCAGAAGTGATCGTTGACGTGGCACCCTTGGATCACGGCACACTTAGAGCCCAGCACGTGTGACCTCGGTCCCCCCGGGGCACAGTGGGAAGGCCGCAACGGTGCAGGGTGTTGCACGATGGTGAGCAGTAGCCGAGGAACATGTTCATCGGTTCGAACAGAGGAGGAAGGCGATGACCCCGACTCTCACGCCGCCGGCGGGAAGTGTGGCCGGCACCGCAGCCGATGAACGGTGCGACCGCTGCAATGCAGCCGGAAAGCTCCGTTTGACCCTGGCTGGTGGCAGTGAGCTGGTGTTCTGCGGACACCACGCCAACCGTTACGCCGAGGACCTGGTGAAGATCGCAGTGCAGTTCACCGCCGACCCGGAGTTCACCTGGCGCGGCGCCGACATGATGCCCAGCTCCAACTAGTCCCCTATTACCCCCGACTCAGACTTACCGAAGGGGCGCCCACGGTGTGGGGCGCCCCTTTTCCATGCCCGACTTTCCATGCCCGGCTTTTCCATGCCCGGCCGGCTCGCCGGCTAAGCCTCATCCGCCGGCTCCAGGCCCGCCGCTCGCCAGATTCGGGCCCGCCGCCCGCTGTGAGCGACGCTGGCGGGGTGTGGCGTCACAGTGGGGGTTCGGTGTCCCAGAGCTGCTCCACGGTGGCGTGGAGGGCCTTGGCGACCTTCAGCGCCAGATAGACCGAAGGCGCGTAGTCGCCCGTCTCCATCGCGATGATCGTCTGGCGGCTGACCTGCACGGCGCTCGATAGCCCCTGCTGGGTCAATCCGGCTTCCTTGCGGGCGGCCCGGATGCGGACTCCTGCGTCTCCGCTTGCCTCCGGGGCACGCACCGGGCCCGCGGGTGGCGCCATCAGTCCTCGTCCACGGCTAGGGCCTCAGCACGGCGCTTGCGCCGGCTCTGGGCGACCTGAACCACCAGACCGATCACGCCGCCGAACACGCCACCCACGGCCGCGCCCTTCCACGTCGACCCGGCCGGATCGAAGGCATAGAGCGCGCCGACCAGGAAGACCGCGTAGGGAATGCCGCCGACCACCCCCCAGAAGACGCGCTGGGCGTTCCACGAGCGGGGAAGCGTCTCGACGCGGCGCCGCCGCACGTAGAGGTTGCAGATCCACATCGGGATGATCATGAACACCAGCACGATGGCCAGCGGGAGCACGGACGGGCGGCCCAGCGGCCAGACCATGATCGCCGCCGCCCACGGGACCGCGATCCACTGCATCGAGGCCGCGGCGGCGATGCCCTCATACCACCGGTAACGCTCGCGCTCGTCGCCATACCAGTCGCCGTCGACGTTCAGATTCCATCGAACGACCCGGTCGAGAAATGTCGTCGTCATGCGTCCATCATCGCGTTAAGTCCTCTTGACGTCAAGAGGACTTAACGTCAAGAGCGCTTTACATGGTCTGGATGGTCGCGATCCGTTCCTCGAGCTGCTCGATGGTCGCCTGCGCGCTGGGCGGACCTCCGCACAGCCGGCGCAGCTCGGCGTGGATCTTGCCGTGCGGCAGGTTCGTCCGGTGGTGGTGCGCCGCGACCAAGGTGTTCAGCTGCCGCCTGAGGCTGTTGCGCCGCTCCCCCGCGCTCATCGGCGGCGGCGCCTCCCGCTGGGCCGGAGCGGCCGGCTCAGCCGCCTTCTGCCGCTTCTTCGCGGCCAGCTGGTCGGCCTGCCGCTTGTTCAGCAGCACAGACACCTGATCGGCGGTGAGCAGCCCCGGCAGCCCGAGATATTCCTCCTCCTCGGGCGTCCCGGTCAGCGCCCCCATGCCGAACGACGTGCCGTCATAGATGACCTGATCGAGCTCGGCGGTCGCCGACAGGGCCTCGAACTGCTTCTCGAGCTCGCCCTCGGCGCTCTCCTCGCGTTGAGCCCGCTCGAGCAGGTCGTCGTCCAGGCCGTCCTTCTGCTTGGGCAGACCCAGCACGTGGTCGCGCTGGGCCTCCATCTCGCTGGCCAGCCCGAGCAGGTGCGGCACGCTGGGCAGGAAGACCGTCGCGGTCTCGCCCTTGCGCCGGGCCCGGACGAAACGGCCGATGGCCTGCGCGAAATAGAGCGGGGTCGAGGCGCTGGTGGCATAGACACCGACGGCGAGCCGCGGGATGTCCACGCCCTCCGACACCATCCGCACGGCCACCATCCAGCGCTCCTGGGAGGCGGCGAAGGTCGCGATCCGCTTCGAGGCGCCCTCGTCGTCGGAGAGCACCACCGTGGCCGGCTGCCCGCTGATCTCGCCGATGAGCTTCGCGTACGCCCGAGCCGTCTGCTGGTCGCTGGCGATGATCAGCCCACCGGCGTCGGTGATGCCGTGCTCCCGCAGCTTGGTGAGCCGCGCGTCGGCCGCCCGCAGCACCTGGGGCATCCAGTCGCCGCGGTGGTCTAGAGCCGTACGCCAGGCCTGTGCGATCAGATCTTTGGTCATCGGCTCGCCGAGGCGGGCGGCCAGTTCGTCCCCGGCGTTGGTACGCCAGCGCGTCTCCCCGGAATACGCCATGAAGAGCACCGGCCGCACGACCCCGTCGCGCAGCGCCTCGGAGTAGCCGTAGACCGAGTCGGCCCGCGACCGTTGCAGCCCGTCGTCGCCGCGCTCGTAGCTGACGAAGGGAATCGGGTTCTCGTCGGAGCGGAAGGGCGTCCCGGTGAGCATCAGCCGGCGTACGGCCGGTTCGAAGGCGGCCTTGACGCCGTCGCCCCAGCTGCGCGAGTCGCCGGCGTGGTGGATCTCGTCCAGGATCACCAGCGTCGAACGGGTCATCGTGCGCCGCCGGTGCACCGCGGGCGCCATGCCGACCTGGGCATAGGTGAGCACCGCGCCGTGGAAGTCGCGCGACGAGTGGATATCGGAGTTGCGGAAGGCGTGATCGAGCTGGATGCCGACCCGGGCCGCGGCCGTCGCCCACTGCACCTTGAGGTGCTCGGTGGGGCAGACCACGGTGACCGCCTCGACGCTGCCGTCGGCCAGCAACTCGGCCGCGATCCGCAGGGCGAAGGTCGTCTTGCCGGCACCGGGGGTCGCCACCGCCATGTAGTCGTCGCTGCGACGGCGCAGATAGCCCACGAGGGCCTTGCGCTGCCAGTCCCGAAGTGGCGGGAAGGTGTCCAGATCCGGCAGTGGCGGGCTCAAGCTGCGACGATCCCTTCCCTCATGAAAACACCTCCGGCAAGGGACCGGAGGCGGCGTCCAGCATAGCCGCGCGGGCGGCCGGACGCGGGTTACGGCGCAGCCACCGGAGCCGACCACCGCCGGTACAGGGCGATGAGCCTCACCCCGGTGATGAGCAGGGCCGATGCGGCCATCGTGAGCGGATCGGAGAACCCCGCGCCCTGCAGGATCGTGACAATGATCGCGCCGCAAAGGGCCGCAACGGCGTAGATGTCACGCTGCAGGACGACCGGGATCTCCCCGGTCAGCAGATCCCGGGCCAGACCGCCGCCGATCGCGGTGAGCATGCCGATCAGGCACGCGCCGACGGCCGGCACCCCGGCGTCGAGCGCCTTGAGTGTGCCGGTGACGGTGAAGAGCCCGAGGCCGGAGGCGTCGAGGAGCAGCACCGGCCGGCGCCACCGGGTCAGCTGGGGGTGCAGCCAGAAGACGGCGAGCGACGCGACCACCGCCGTCACCGCATAGCGCCAGTCGGCGAAGGCCAACGGTGGCACAGCGCCGATGACCAGGTCACGCACGATGCCGCCACCGAGAGCCGCGATGAAACCGACGAAGGCGACCCCGAACAGGTCGAGCCGCTTCGCGATCCCCGCCGAGGCACCCGAGGCGGCGAAGACCGCGACGCCGATCAGGTCGGCTACGAGAAGCCCGTCGCCAGTGGTCAGAGCTGCATCGCCTCGTAGATCTCCTTGCACTGCGGGCAGACGGGGGATCCCGGCTTCGGCGACTTGGTCACCGGGAACTTCTCGCCGCACAGCGCGATCACGTAAGTGCCCATCACGGCACTCTCGGCGATCTTCTCTTTACGCACGTAGTGGAACATCTCCGGCGCGGTATCGGCGTCCTTGGTTTCCGGACGCTCCAGAATCTCCGTGCTCACGACATCTGCCCTTCGGTTCACGTGGTCAGGATCGTCGAGCCACCGGTCCCCCCGGCCCGCGGCAGCTGACGAAAGCTCCAACCAGCAAGTCTGACACCTCGGGCCGGGCCGGTCCAACGACCAGCTCTGCCGTCTTTGGCCGGGCGGTGATCAGGCACCGTACGGTTGCTGTCGTGACTGACTTCGCGATTCGATACGGCGAGCACGTGACCCGTGCCCGCCGGGACAACCAGCCGGTGGTCGCGCTCGAGAGCACGATCATCTCGCACGGCCTGCCGCACCCGGACAACTTGCGGGTGGCGCGGGAGATCGAGCAGACCGTCCGCGATCAGGGTGCGGTGCCGGCCACCATCGGCATGATCGGCGGCGAGCTCGTCGTCGGCCTCGACGACACCCAGATCGAGCACCTGGCACTGGCCGAGGGCGTGGCCAAGCTCTCGGTCCGCGACCTCGCCGTGGCCGCCGCCCGGCGTGCCGACGGCGCCACCACGGTCGCCGCCACCAGCGCGGTCGCCGCCGCGGCGGGCATCAGCGTGTTCGCGACCGGCGGCCTGGGCGGAGTGCACCGCGAGGCAAATGTCACCTTCGACGAGTCGGCCGACCTGACCACCCTCGCCCGCACACCGATCGTGGTCGTCTGCGCCGGCGTGAAATCGATCCTCGACGTGGGCGCCACGCTGGAGCGGCTCGAGACGCTGGGCGTGTCCGTCGCCGGCTACCGGACCAAGCGCTTCCCCGGCTTCTTCATCACCGACGGCGGCTTCGACGTCGACTGGGAGCTCGACTCGCCCGCGCAGGTGGCCGACGTGATCCGCGCCCGCTCCGACCAGAACGTGGGTGCCGGCGCACTGATCCTGGCCAACCCGCTGCCCACCGACGAGCAACTGGACCCGCAGCTGCACGACCACACGCTGGCCGAGGGCCTGACCCTGCTTGCCCGGGGTGGCATCACCGGCAAGGCAGTCACCCCGTTCCTGCTGAGCCACTTCCACGAGAGCACCCAGGGCAAAAGTCTCGAGGTCAACGTACGCATCATCCTGCGCAACGCCGAGCTCGCAGCCCAGATCGCAGTGGCGACCGCCTCGGACGCGACCGCACCCCTGGGCTTCAGCGTCCCCGCGTGATCGTCGTCGTGGGCGACCTGGTCACCGATGTCCTGGTGGCCCTCGGTGGCCCGATCGAGCTGGGCTCGGACACCGCCGCCGCCATCACCGTGGGCGGCGGCGGTCAGGCTGCCAACACGGCCGCCTGGCTGGCGTACACGGGCCGGCCGGTCACCCTGATCGCCGCGGTCGGTGACGACCCGGCGGGCCGGGAACGGGTGGCCGAGCTGACCGCGGCTGGTGTCCGCTGCGCGGTGCGGGCCCATCCGGGCGCGGTGACCGGCAGTGTCGTCGTGCTGGCCGGCCCCGAAGAACGCACGATGATCACCGACCGGGGTGCGTCCCTGCTGCTCGACCCGGCCGACGTCAGCGCCGCGATCGACAAGACAGACGCGCGCCACCTGCACCTCTCGGGCTACCCGCTGCTGCATGACGGCTCCCGCCCGGCGGGGCTCGAGGCGCTGGCCGCGGCCGGTCGGCGCGGTCTGACGACCAGCGTCGACGCGGCCTCGGCGGCGCCGTTGCGGTCGGTGGGGGCGCAGGCTTTCCTGAGCTGGGTACGCGGTTGTGACGTGCTGCTGTGCAACGCCGACGAAGCAGACGTGCTGGCCGGCCCCGGCCCAGCCGCCGAGCAGGCCCGCCGCCTGACCAGCCACGTCCACAACGTGATCGTCAAGCAGGGCGCCGCCGGAGCCACCTGGGCCTCCGCGGACGGCAGCACCCTCTCGGTGGCCCCCACCCGTGTCGCCATGACGGACCCGACCGGGGCCGGAGACGCGTTCGCGGCCGGCCTGCTGGCGTCCTGGTGCTCCGGCGAAAGCCCCCAGGCAGCCCTGACCGCGGGCGCTTCACTGGGAGCCGAAGCAGTGGCCGCGATCGGCGCCCGGCCCCGCCCTTAGACCGACACAGCGGATCGGACGCGGCGGTCCAGCGTTTCCCACGGCCGCCAAGATCGAGCGATTGCCGGATTCGCCCGGGCGGTCTAGCGCACCCACCGACTGCCGGAGTCGTCGGTCGATCCGGCGCGGCGGTCCAGCGCACCCACCGACTGCCGGAGTCGTCGGTTGATCCGGCGCGGCGGTCCAGCGCACCCAGCGACTGCGGGAATCGTCGGTTGATCCGGCGCGGCGGTCTAGCGTTTCTCTCGGTCGCCGGGCTCGGTGGGGATCCAGCGTTCGCCGGAGTCGGTGGGCTCGAGATCGATGGTCAGGTATTCCGCGGCCTCGGCGGAGTGCCGCGGCAGCGTGGTCTGCGGTTTCGGCTCACGGGCCAGGGCGTCGGCGGCGCGTTCGGCCTTGGTCTTGGGCGGGCGGTCGTTGGCGATCAGCACGGCCGCCCAGGGCAGGAAGACCATGCCGGCGGCACACAGGATCAGCCAGAATCCGAGCCACGGAGGGCGAACACTGATCAGCACCGCGCCCACGATCAGGCAGGCGGCCCGGATGCTCATCATCGACACGTAGCGGATCTGCCGGCTGCGGAACTGGTCGTCCGGACTCTGAGCGGCGTCCGTGATGAGAACCGCTCGGTCCGGCTGCTTCTTCACGATGGGGTCTCCGATCGACAGCCCATCCTTACACCGTTACTGCCGATACGCCCACTGCCTGCGGATCAAGGCCCCGAGATCGACGCGGCAACGTCCGGACCGACGCAGGGCACACCGGCACCGTCAGTCAGCCCTTCGCCGCGGCCTTCATCTCCTTCTTGTAGGAGCGCACCTTGCCCAGCGACTGCTCATCGACGATGTCGGCCACCGACCTGTACGAGCCGTCCTCGCCATAGCCCCCGGCTGCCTCCCGCCAGCCGGCCGGCCGCACCGCGTACTGCTTGCCCAGCAGCGCCACGAAAATCTGCGACTTCTGCTTGCCGAACCCAGGCAGCGACGCGATCCGCTTGAGCAACTCGGCGCCGTCCTCCACCCCGGCCCACAGGTTGGCGGCGTTCCCGTCGTACCGGTCGACCAGGGCGCGGCAGACTTCCTGCACCCGGGACGCCATCGCCTTGGGGAACCGGTGCAGCGCCGGCGGCTTCGCAAAGATCGCGATGAGCGCCTCGACGTCGAACTCCGCCAACTCCGCCGCCGTCGGCGCGTGTCCAAGCCGCTGAGCCAGCACGAACGGCGAGCTGAACGCCTTCTCCAACGGAATCTGCTGATCGAGCACCATGCCGATGAGCAACGCCAGCGGGTCGGTGGACAGCAGCTGGTTGGCCTCGGCGTCGATCGGCAGCGAAAGCGTCATGGCGCTCATCCTCGCAGGCCCGTCAGCCGCCGCGCTGCCGTCCTCGGTCGCGACGGCGAACGGGCTCACCCGCGCCGCCACCTCGCTGTCCGTCCGAAACGCTCGTGTGGGAGACGGCGCGCCCGGGACGGCGTCGGCACGCGGATGGACTGACGTCGCGCACGCCGGGAGGGGCACGGGACCGGTCACCGCAGGCCTCCCTCATAGGCGGCTATGACGAGAGCGGAGCGGTCGCGGCCGTCGAACTTGGCCAGCAGACGGTTGATGTGGGTCTTGACGGTCGACATGCTGACGCCGAGGTCGGTGGCGATCTGGTCGTTCGAGAGACCTCGCGCCACCAGGATCAGCACCTCACGCTCCCGGCCGGTGATGTGCGGCAACGGCGTCACCTGACGCTCGGGCATCTCCACGTAGGCGTCGATCAACTGCCCCTGGGCCGTCGGCGCCAACAGCCGGCCGCCCGCGGCAACATGCCGGATCCCGGCGATGAGCTCGGCCGGCAGCGCCTCCTTCATGAGGAAGCCCTGCGCCCCCGCCCGGAGCGCCCCCAGCACGTACTCCCGCAGATCGAACGTGGTCAGCACGAGCACCCGCGTCTCGACACGAGGGACGCCGTGACAGATCTCCCAGGTGGCCTCGATGCCGTCCATCTCCGGCATCCGGATGTCCATGAGGACAACGTCGGGGCGTTCCCGGCGTACGACCTCGACCGCCTCCCGCCCGGATCCGGCCTCCCCGACACAGACAAGGCCGGGTGTGTGGTCGATCAACAACCGGAAGCTTCCCCGCACCAGCACCTGGTCGTCGGCGACCACGACCCGGATCTCGGTCACGGCTCGTACCGCATGGTTGTCGCCACCGCCCATCCGCCGCCCGGCCGCGGGCCGGCGTTCAGCTCGCCGCCGAACTGCGCCGCTCGCTCCCGCATGCCGATCAGCCCCTGCCCGGCGTCGGACCTCGGCGTCGCGCTTTCGCGTCCAGTTCTTTGGAGATCGGTCCCGCTGGCACCGGTTGTCCTGGCTCCGGATCCCTCGCCCCTGCCGGCCGGCCCGCCGTCGTCGATGACTTCCACGTCCACCTGGCCGTCGCCGGTCACGATCTCGATCCGGCACCGCTGCGCCCCCGAATGCCGGACCACATTGGTCAGAGCCTCCTGCACCACGCGATAGACCGAGAGGGCAACATCGTCAGGAACGTCGTCTGCCGAGACGTCCGCCTCCGTCCGGGTGTCCAACTCGACCGTCAATCCGGTGGACCGCGCCACCGCGACCAGCCCGGCAAGGTCGGCGAGGGTGGGCATCGGGCCCATCGCCGCCTCCGCGCGGATGACACCGAGCGCCCGGCGGATCTCACCGAGCGTCTCGCGGCTGGTGGTGGCGATGACCCGTAACGCTTCGCGCATCTCCTCCGGGTGCTCGTCACCGACATGGTCGGCGATGGTCGCCTTGACCGCGATCATGCTCATGCTGTGCGCGACGATGTCGTGCAGCTCGCGCGCGATTCGCAGCCGTTCCTGTTCGACAGCCAGCGCGGTGGCCTGCTCGGCCCGCGAGGCGGTGTGGGCGCGGCGCTCCCGGACCACACGCCCGGTCGCCCAGCAGGCGGCGGCGACCCACGTCACCAGGCCGGTGCCCATCGCATCGTGCGAAGTCGCCCCGAAGGCCGCCGCCACCGCCGCTGCAGCGGCCACCACGACGGGGACCGACCGGCGACGTCCGATCTGGAGGCCGACTGTGTAGAGGACGAGGCCCACCGGGAAGATCGGCGCGGTGCCGGCGTAGTAAGGGATCGCGCCGGAAGCCACGGCGAAAACGGCGGCCGTGAGAACCGCGACCGCGGCGGCGACCGGCCACGGACGACGAATCGTCACGGGCAGCCCGATGGCGAGCCCGATGAGGAAAGAGGCCCAGCCCGGCTCCGACCAGGCCGTCCCGAACCAGCCCGGCACCGGACCGGTCGGGGGCTCGGCCGCGGCATACCAGCACAGGAGCACGGCTGCCGCGGCCAGCAGTCCGTCGACGGCGATCAGCTGGCCGCGGCTGAACCTCCGCAGGAGGAGGGATGGCGTTGCGGCATTCACGACGGCGACGTTAGCGAGCAGCGATGATCCGTAGCGTCAACCCAGGGTTCGATTTTCTGCCCGTCCCAGTCGGAACCCCGGTTTGACGACACCCGGTCCGCCGGCCGCGAAGCTCGACGCCATGACGACACCGATGGTTTCCATCCGGGATCTGCGGATGGAGTATGGCGCCGGCCCGAGCCGGGTGACCGCACTCGACGGGCTCACCGTCGATCTTCCCGCGGGCAGCTTCACGGCGGTCATGGGCCCGTCCGGCTCGGGCAAGTCGACCCTGCTCCACTGCGCCGCGGGGCTCGACCGGCCCACCTCCGGCCAGGTGGCCATCGACGGCGCCGACCTGGCTGAGCTCGACGAGACCGGGCTGGCTCTGCTGCGCCGGCAGCGGATCGGCTTCGTGTTCCAGGCCTTCAACCTCATCTCGTCACTCACCGCGGCGCAAAACGTCGCACTGCCTCTCCGGTTGGCCGGTCGGCGGGTCACGTCCGGCGAGATCGCCGCCGCACTGGCTGCCGTCGGCCTGGCCGATCGGGCCCGGCACCGACCCGTCGAGCTCTCGGGAGGTCAGCAGCAGCGCGTCGCGATCGCTCGTGCGATGGTCACCCGGCCCGCAGTGATCTTCGCCGACGAGCCCACCGGGGCACTCGACAACCAGACCTCCCGCCAGGTGCTCGAACTGCTGCGCGGCCTGGCCGCCGAGGCGGGCGGGACGATCGTCATGGTGACGCACGATCCGGTGGCTGCGGCGTGGGCCGATTCGGTGCTCCTGCTGACCGACGGCCGTCTGGCCGATCGTCTCGACGGCGCGCCGGCCGAGGTCATCGCCGCTCAGATGGCCCGGGCGGAGGCGGCATGCTGACGCGCGATCGGCTCGGCTCCTTCATCGCCGTGCTCGTCGGAGCCGCTGTGGTCACGCTGACCCTCACGCTGCTGGCATCGGCCGGCCCCCATCGCCCCGATCGGTTCGCCGCGACAGCCATCGCCCTGCAGAGCCCTGGCGTGCGGACCCCGGCCGACCCGTTCCCCGAGTCCCGGCCATGGTCATCCGGCGAGACAGCGGCTCTGGTCGCCAGGCTGGCCGCCGTGCCCGGTGTGCGGGCGGCCGTTGCCGACCACCAGTTCTACGCACAGCCAGTGGTGGGTGGCCGCCCGGTGGCCGAGATCCAGCAGGGGCACGGCTGGGCAAGTTCGGCGCTGGCCTCCGATCACCTCGTGACCGGCCGACCGGCCGTCGGCGCGCGTGAGGTCGTGCTGGATGCGGGTCTCGGCATCCCGGTGGGCGGCGCGGTGACCGTTTTGACGGCCGGCGGCCCAGCAACCTGGACGGTGACGGGCCTGATCGACGCCGCCCGGCTCTACGTGGCCGACTCCGAGGCCGCTCGCCTCGCCCCCGGAGTGCGCGTCATCGGGCTCACCGGCAACCCCGATGCTGACGGGGTGCGCGCCGCGGCGAGCGGCGCCACGGTGCTGCGAGGTGATGAACTGGGGCTTCTGGAGCCACGGTCAGACGCACGCGACCGTTGGATCGGCATGCAGGTGCTGACTGCGATGGTCGCCCTGTCGGTGTTCTCCTCGGCCTTTGTGATCGGCTCCACGCTCGCTCTCTCGGTCAATCAGCGGCGACGTGAGATCGGGCTGCTGCGTGCGATCGGCGCTACGCCGCTCCAGGTTCGGTTCGCTGTGCTGCGCCAAGCGGCCACGGTGGGCTTATGGGGCGGCATGGGTGGCACGGTCCTCGGCCTGCTGCTCGCTCCGGTGGTCGATGACGTCCTGGTCGACGCGGGATTCCAACCCGCGTCGTTCCGGGCGGGTGTCCACTTCTGGCCCGTCGTGGCCGGTGTCGCCATCGGCCCACTGGTTGCCATGACCGGTGGGTTGCTGGCGGCCCGGCGGGCGGCGCGGGTCCGTCCGCTCGAGGCGCTGCGCCGGGCCGAGGTCGAGACACGACCCATGACCCGTTCCCGGTGGGCGGTCGGGCTGGTGTTCGCCGCGGGCGGCACGGCTTCGGGAGCGGCCACGGTGGTGACCGACGACCTCTCGGCGCTGGGCACCTATGCCGTGCTCGGAGCGATGTCCCTGATCGTGTCGGCCACGGTGCTCGCGCCGGCCGTGGTGCCGCTGGTGGTGCGGCTGATCCTGGGAGCGACCGGTGGAGCGCTGAGCACGGTGATCCGCGAGAGTGCCCTGGCCGGATCGCGGCGAACAGCCTCCACTGCCGCGCCGATCCTGCTCACGGTCGCCTTCTCGGTATTCATCGCCGGCAACGTGCAGACTGCGCAGAAGGCCTACGCCGATCGTCGGGAAGCGGCCACCGGGACGCAGCAGGTGCTCCTCCCCGACGGCACGCCCGGCCTGACCGATGCGGCCGCGCCCGCCGGAGATCTCGTCACCGATGTCTACGTGGACGACACAGTGATCACGGCAACCGGGTCACCCTCCGGGCCTGGCGCCGGGGAAGTCGTCCTCAGCGAATCTCAGGCCCGCCGGCTGAGCGTCGATGTAGGCGGCCCACTCGTCGTGACGTTCGCCGACGGTGCCCGAGTCACGCTCCGGGTCTCGGCGCGCTCCGGCTCCGGCTCCGGCTCCGGCTCCGGCTCCGGCTCCGGCTCCGGCTCCGGCTCCGGCTCCGGCTCCGGCTCCGGCTCCGGCTCCGGCTCCGGCTCCGGCTCCGGCGAGATGCTGCTGTCCCGAGAGACCGTGCGCAACCACGACCCGTCGGCGCTGGTGCCGGCGTTGCCCCTCGCTTCAGGAGGTTCCGCCACCGCTCCGCTCGGGGGACGAGTGGTCGACGTCGCGACCTATGCGCGGGAGGCCGACGCCGAGGAGGACCGTCAGGTCTGGATCTTCACGCTGCTGCTCGTCGGCATCTCCGTGGGCTATGGCGCACTCGCCATCGCCAACACGCTGGTCATGGCGACCGCCCGGCGGGCTGACGACTACCGGCTGCTGCGGCTGGCCGGCGCTACCCGGCGGCAGGTTCTGCTGACCGTGGCGGGTGAGTCCGCGCTCGTGGTGGTGGTCGGTTCGGTCCTCGGCAGTGCCGCCGCCGTCTTCGCGCTCCGTGGCGTTACGGCAGGCCTCCAGGCCCAGACCGGCACCTCAGTCGGGCTCACGGTGCCGTGGTGGGTCCTGGCGGCCGCGGTCGGCACGTGCTTCGTCCTCGCTGTGATCGCAGCCACGGTTCCGGCCCGGGCACGTCTGGCCGGTGCCAACCCGCTTCGGGAGCGAGCATGATGACTGTCCGGGACGATGCGGCGGCCAGGGCGCCCGTCCAGCTTGTCGACCATGCACTGAGCGCTCCGCGAGGATCATGGCCAGGCCGCGCACCACCTGGCGGTTTACGGGTCCGCGCTCGGGGCACCACTGGACCGATCTGTCGGAAAGGAAACGAGATGAGCGACTCGCAGGAAGACATCGAGCGGGAGATCGCAGGGAGCGACTACGCCCCCGGCGCCCTGTACGAGCCCAGCACCTATCGGCCCGACAAGGGTGATGACGACGAGGGGCTGTCGAGCACGCTCGCCGCGGGCACCGACACCGACCAGCTCCAGGACGGCGGACCCCACCCGGAGCACGGCATCATGACCACGACCGGTGGCACCGCGGGGCCGAACAGCTTCCGCACGCGCCCACGTTCGGGTCCGGGCGTTGCGAACACGACGACCGGCGACGCCACCACCGGCGCGATGGAGACGCCGGTGGACAGCTACACGAGCGACGCCAGCAGCAACTCGGTCGACTGACCCGGCTGTGACCCGGCCGACCGATCCAACGCGATCGACCGGCCGGTTTCGCAGCGTTCCGGCGGCGGTCCCCGACCGCCGCCGGCCGGGGATCTAACTGGCCTACGGTCATCCGGCCCCGCCAGGCAGCCACCGTTGCGGTCTCACGGCGACAGTCGTCAGAGCTTGATCGTCGACCGCCACGGGTTCGACGGGGCCGCCGGCGACGGCGGGCCGGGTTACCGTCATCGGCGTGACCGGAGATGGGCTGGGCGAGCCGTTTGCGTCCGGACGTGAAGCGGACGTCTATGCACTGGGCGACGGTGTGGTGCTGCGGCGCTATCGGAACGGCGGAGACGCCACGGGTGAGGCCGCGGTGATGGCGTACGCCGCGAGCTTCGGGTATCCGGTGCCACGGGTCTTCCGGGTGGACGGTCCCGAGCTGGAGATGGAACGGCTGGACGGCCCGACCATGGCGGCGGCGTACCTGGACGGCAAGCTCTCGCTGGACGCCTCGGCTCACATCATAGCGGATCTGCTGCGCCGGCTGCACGAGTTGCCGGGCCGCGGCGGTACGGGCTCGATCGTGCATCTCGACCTTCATCCGGACAACATCCTGCTGACCGGACGCGGGCCGATGTTGATCGACTGGGGTAACGCGGGTGATGGCGATCCCGACTTCGACACCGCGCTGACGGCGTTGATCCTGGCGCAGGTCGCGATCGGTTCGATCGAGCACGAGATCGGCGCGGACGCCGGTACCGTCCTCGATCTCCTGCTCCCCTTGGTGCCGGGTGATCCGCTGGCCAAGCTGGACGACGTGGTCGCCTTCCGAGCGGGTCAGTGGACCATGTCGCCGGAGGAAGTCGCCGCCCTCCCCACGGCCGCCGCCCGAGTACGAGGAACCCCGATGACGGCTTGAGGGGCGTGAGGTGGCAAGGGCGGCGCATCGCCGCTACCACGCCGGCGACCGCGGCCTCGGGCGATCGAAGCTGGGACAGTAGGACGCCGAGTGGGGCTGCGTGAAAGGCAACGTCGCGGCCGGAAGAGGAGTTACCAGGTGCGGGCATTGGTGCAGACGGTGAGCCGGGCGAGCGTGACTGTCGACGATGAGGTCGTCGGCAAGATCGAGGAGGGGCTGCTGGTGCTGGTCGGTGTCACGCACGACGACACTGCGGCCAAGGCGGCCGAGCTGGCTCGTAAGACCCACGAACTGCGCATCTTGGACAATGAGGCGTCTGCGGCGGATCTTGGAGCTCCGTTGCTGGTGGTCAGCCAGTTCACGCTCTATGGCGACGCGCGCAAGGGGCGCCGGCCCACCTGGAACGCGGCCGCGCCGGCCGAGGTTGCCGAGCCGCTCGTCACGGCGTACGTCGAAAGCTTGCGCGCCCGGGGCGCGACCGTCGAGACCGGCCGCTTCCGGGCGCACATGCTCGTCGACAGCGTGAACGTGGGACCGCGAACGATCTTGCTCGAGCTCTGAGCGACCGCTAGAAGAACAGCCCGCGGCGCTGGGCCGACTGCCGCAGCCAGTTGTCGAGCTGACCGGCCCAGTCGGTGCGGTCGACGGTCGCGTAGTCGACGTCGAACCGGCCGAAGGCGTCGTGGCCCTCGGTGAACATGCCGCCCCGCTTGTCGACCTCGAGGATGACCTGCAGCTTGTGCGGCGTCGGGATGAACGTCAGCTCGAGCTGGTTGATGCCGCTCGCGTAAGCCGACGGCGGGTAGAACTCGATCTCCTGGTAGAACGGCAGGTGCTGCTCGGCCCCGTACACCCGGCCGCGCTCGACGTCGGCCCGGCTGAACCGGAAACCCAGGCGCAGCAACGCGTCGAGGAGTCGCTCCTGGGCCGGCAGCGGGTGCACCGCCACCGCGTCCAAATCGGACTTGTCGACTGCGCGCGCGATCTCGAGCTCGGTCGTGAGACCCATCGTCATGCCGTGCAGATGCTGCCCGTAGACCTCGGTGATCGGGGTTTCCCACGGCACGTCGAACCGGAACGGCACGTCGTACTTCGCACCGGGGTCGAGCCGGAAGGAACCGGTCAGCCGCTGGCGGTGGAACTCCTGGTCGCTGTTGTACTCGCTGTCGCCGCTCTCCACCTCGACCCGGGTGATCAGCCCGACCGCCAGATATTCGACGTCGACCGCGTGGTCCCCACCGACCACGTGCACCTGGCCCTCGAGGAACCCACCAGGCCGGCAATTCGGGTTGGTCAGCACCGTCTCGACCGACGGGCCACCGACACCGAATGCCTTCAACATCTTTTTGAAGACCACTGAACCATCTCCTCCACGCGGGCGTTTGGGGAACAGTATCGGCGCGCAACACGCGACGAGTACCGGCGAACCGGACACTTGTCGGCTTGGCGACGTCAGGGTTCTCCCTGATTCATGCCACCTGGACGCTTGCCTCACCTCGGTTTAACGCGTCCCAGGCCAAGCTATCGATCACACCGGCACGCAGCGGCTGGGAATGCACGAGACGGTTATCAGCGGGGAGGGGACTGAAAGGTGGTCCTGCAGATGAAGGCATCGGAGTCCAAGGCGGCGGTTGTTGCCGTCGACAACAGCATGACCGACGGTGTCGAGCTCCTGGTCGACCTGGACGCCACGGACGAGCGCGGCGTTTCCGCCGACCTGGTTCGTGCCTACTTGAACGGCATCGGACGCACCCGGCTGCTCACCGCCGTCGAAGAGGTCGAGCTTTCCAAGCGCATCGAAGCCGGCCTGTACGCCGACGAGAAGCTCCCCGAGGCGGCCGACGAGTTGCGACCCCTCCTGCTGATCATCATCGCGGAGGGCAAAGCCGCCAAGAACCACCTGCTCGAGGCCAACCTGCGGCTCGTCGTGAGCATCGCGAAGCGGTACACCGGGCGCGGCATGGCCTTCCTCGACCTGATCCAGGAAGGCAACCTGGGCCTCATCCGCGCGGTCGAGAAGTTCGACTACACCAAGGGCTACAAGTTCTCCACGTACGCCACCTGGTGGATCCGCCAGGCCATCACCCGCGCCATGGCCGACCAGGCCCGCACCATCCGCATCCCGGTGCACATGGTCGAGCAGGTCAACCGCATGGTCCGCAGCCGCCGGGACCTCGCCGCGTCGCTCGGCCGTGAGCCCAGCATCGCCGAGATCGCCGTGGCCATGGGCGTGCCCGAGTTCCAGGTCATCGAGCTCATCTCGTACGACCGTGAGCCGGTCAGCCTCGACCAGGCCGTCGGTGAGGACGGCGAAAGTGCGCTCGGTGACTTCGTGGCGGCGGTCGACCCGAGCCAGCCCGGTCAGGCTGTCGGCTCGGGTGAGCTGCGCAGCGAGGTCGAGATCGTGCTGGCCACGCTCAGCGAGCGCGAGTCGGCCGTGATCCGCCTGCGCTTCGGCCTCGACGACGGTCGCCAGCGCACCCTCGACGAGGTGGGCCGCGAGTTCGGCCTGAGCCGCGAGCGCATCCGCCAGATCGAGAAGGTCACCATGCTCAAGCTGCGCGACCCGGAGCGTTCGTCGCGGCTGGAGGCATACGCGGGTTAAGTGGCATACGCGAACGTGGAGCGACTACATCACCGCCCGGCGGGCTTCGGCTCGGCGGGCGGTTTCGCTTTCTTCTCGTACGACGCGTAGGGGCACTTGCATAAGAGGTCATCAGCGGCCCGGCTGACGCCGCGGGCCGCGCGCGGAGGCTGAGCGTGCGGTGCTGGGTCGGCGCTGAACTCGGTCGGCGCTGGTGGAGTTACGGGGTTCGGAGGCGGCGGGGGCCGGTGTCGGGGCGGCGAGTGGGGTCACCGATCTCGGTGGCGGCGTGCAGGACTGAGAAGCCGTCGGGGCGGGCCAGCACCGGGTTGAGCGACAGCTTGCGCAGGCGGGGGTGATCGTCGGCCAGGCGGCCCACGCGGAGCAGCAGGTCGATGAGCGCCCCGCGGTCGACCGGCGCCGAACCGCGGTAGCCGTGCAGCAGGGGCGCGGCCCGCGGCTCGACGACCAGAGCCTCGGCGGCCCGGTCGGTCAGCGGGGCGGCCCGCCAGGCCAGGTCACCCAGCAGCTCACTGGCCACGCCGCCCAGGCCGAAACCGACGATCGGGCCGAACGCCGGATCCTCCATCACCTCGACGCGGCAGGCCACCCCGGCCGAGACCATCGACTGCACCAGCACGTCCGGGCCGAAGGCGGTGGACAACTCGGTGTAGGCCGAGCGGACGTCGTCCTCGTCGGCCAGGGCCAGGCGGACCGCGCCCAGGTCGATGCGGTGGCGGAGGGCACCACCGGCGGCTTTGAGAGCGACCGGGTAGCCCAGTGTCCCGGCCGCCGCGATCGCCTCGTCGGCGGTGGTGGCCAGCGTGGACGGGACCACGTCGATGCCGTACGCGGCCAGGAGCTCGCTCGGCGGACCGTCGACCAGCGGGGCGTCGGGGTCGACTCCCTCGAGCACCGGGATCACGCCCGGCGGGCGGCGCAGCCAGTCGGCATACGTCGCCACGCGGGCCAGGGCGCGCACCGCCTCCTCGACCGACGGGTAGGCCGGCACGCGGGCCGGCGAGCTGCCGAGCAGGAAGGTCGCCACGGTCGGCTTCTCGCCGGCCAGCGCGACACTGGCCAGGGCCGCGGCGAAGTCGGCGTCCTCGTCGGCGAGCTGGCCGGGCAGCGGCGGCGCGAAGACGACGACCAGGGCGTCGGCGCGCTCGTCGATGGCCGCGTCGGCCAGGGCGTCGGCGAAGTTGTGGGCGCCGGCCTGCGGGCTGATGTCGAGCGGATACCCCGCGGCGACGGTCAGGCCGTTGGCCCGGCAGGCGGCCACCGCCAATTCCGACAGTGCGGACGAGTTGCCGACCACGGCGACCCGGCGGCCGGCGGGCAGCGGCTGGTGGGCCAGCAGGAGACCGACGTCGAACATCTCTTGCACCGTGTCGACCCGGATCACGCCCGAGCGGGCGAACAGGGCGGTGACCGCGTTGACGTCGGGGCCGGGCAGGTCGCCGGCGAGACCAGCCGGACGGGTGGCCGAGGCGACCGCGACCACGGGTTTCACCCGGCTCATGCGGCGGGCCAGCCGGGCGAACTTGCGCGGGTTGCCGAACGTCTCGAGATAGAGCAGGACGACGTCGGTGCCGGGGTCGTCGCGCCAATACTGCAGGAGATCGTTGCCGGAGACGTCGGCCCGGTTGCCGGCCGACACGAAGCTGGACAGGCCCAGCCCGCGACGGTCGGCCTCGGCCAGCAGGGCGACACCGAGCGCGCCGCTCTGGCTGAAGAAGCCGACCCGGCCGGCGGCCGGCAGGCGCGGGGCGAGCGTGGCGTTCAGCCGCACGGCGGGGTCGGTGTTGGCCACCCCCATGCTGTTGGGCCCCACCACGCGCAACCCCGCGGCATGCGCGCCCTCGATCAGCGCTCGCTGGGCGAGGCCGCCCTCGGGGCCCGCCTCGGCGAAGCCCGCGGACACGACCACGAGACCACCCGCGCCACTGGCCGAGGCATCCGCCAGCGCCGCGGCCACACCCTCGGGCGGCACGGCGACCAGCGCGAGGTCGATCGGCATCCCGGCCTCGGTGGCCGAGCGGTAGGCGCGCAGACCGGCCACCCGCTCGGCGCTGCGGTGGACCGGGACGATCGGGCCGGTGAAGCCGCCGTCGCGCAGGTGACCGAGCATGGCCGCGCCGATGCCCTGACCGCTCGCGCTGGCGCCGTAGACCGCGACCGCCCGCGGCGACAGCAGCCGGGCGATCGAACGGGACTCGGTGAGGTGCTCGCGGGACTCCTGCACCTCGCGGGATCTCTCGGTGGGGGCGATCGGGAAGCTCAGGTGGACCACGCCGTCCGCGTACTTGCGCTGGACCTGGTAGCCGAAGTCGCTGAAGACGCGAAGCATGCCCCCGTTCTCGGGGAGCACCTCGGCGACGAAGCGGGTGATGCCGTTGGCCCGGGCCGCCTCGGCGAGATGCTCGAGCAGGACCGAGCCGATGCCGCGGCCCTGATGGGCGTCCTCGACGACGAACGCGACCTCGGCCTCGGGCGACTCGTGACCCAGACGCTCGTAGCGGCCGACCGCCATGATGCGCGGGCCGCTGACGATGACGAAGGCCTCGCGGTCGTGATGGTCGACGTTGACGAAGCGCTCGAGGTCGCGTTCCGGAATGCGCGGATAGGGCGAGAAGTAGCGCAGGTAGCGCGTGCGGTCGCTCATGCGCGAGTGGAACTGCACGATGGCATCGGCGTCGGCGGGCTGGATCGGACGCAGGTGGACGGCACTGCCGTCGGAGAGCAGAACGTCCGCGCTGGTGGTCACGTCACCCTCCTCCTCTCGGCGCTCTTCTGACGCTGCGGTGCGATGCGGGTGGTCAGTCGCGGATGTCGTGGGGGTCGAGGCCGTGCAGGGGGAAGACCGCCATGCGGCTGGCCAGGATGGCGCGGTCGACCGGGTCGGGGGTGGTGCCCGGTTGCCAGGTCTCGACCGGGGGTGGGGTGCCGTCGGTCATCGTCTCGGGCACCGGGACGCCGGGGCAACGCTCGGCGGCGAGCCGGCGCCACGCCGGCGGGATGCGGGTCTGCGGGTCGAGCGGGTCGCCGGTGGCCGTGGCCAGCAGATGGGTCCAGGCACGGGGCACGACCTCGACCAGCGCGTAACCCCCGCCGCCGGTCGCGACCCAGCGGCCGTCGCACAGCTCGTCGGCCAGCTCGCGCATCGCCAGGTGGGCCGCGCGCTGACCGTCGACCGAGAGGCGCAGGTCGGCCAGCGGGTCCAGGCGGTGGGAGTCGGCACCGCACTGGCTGAAGATGATCTCGGGTGCGAACGCGCGGAGGATCGACGGGACGATTGCGCGGAAGGCCCGCAGCCAGCCGCCGTCACCCGTCCCCGGGGGGAGCGGGATATTGACCGCCAGGCCCTCGGCCGCGGGGCCGCCCGTCTCGTCGGCGAAGCCGGTGCCGGGGAACAGCGTCAGCGGCGTCTCGTGCAGGCTGATCGTCAGCACCCGGGGATCGTTGTAGAACGCGGCCTGCACACCGTCACCGTGGTGGACGTCGACATCCACATAGGCCACCCGCTGGGCGCCCTGGTCGAGCAGGCGGGCGATGGCCACGGCCGGGTCGTTGTAGACACAGAAGCCGGCGGCTCGCGCCGCCATCGCGTGATGCAGACCACCGGCGACGTTGACCGCCCGTTTCGTCGTGCCGAACCAGACAGCCTCGGCCGCCGCGATGCTGGCGCCGCAGATGCGCGCGGAAGCCTCGTGCATGCCGTCGAAGACCGGGTTGTCGGGGGTGTTGAGACCCCAGCCGCGAAAGAACGGGTCGATCGGGGCGTGCCGGACGGCATCCAGATAATCCGGGCGGTGGATCCTGGCCAGATCGGCCTCGGTGGCCGGCTCGGGAGTGACCATGCGCACGCCCGGCCGATCGAGAACGCCCAATTCGCGGGCGAGCGCCATGGTGAGCTCGACCCGCACCGGATTGAGCGGATGATCACCCATGTCGTAATCGAGCAGCGCGCTGTCCCACACCACCGTGGTCGTCGGATCAACCATGTCGGTCATGCTGCCACGTGCCCCCGACACTTCTCCGCTCGCGGCGTCCGCCGGGTTGGTCGGGTAGGCTCGCTGCACCTGCTCGGGGCGTCTGTCAACCCCCGGCATCGAGGTATTATCGCTGCTGGGAGGGCCGCATCGTGAAGGAATTCGTCGTCAGCCCGGCTGGCTCCGGTTTCGGGGCGAGGCTGGCGGTCCACCGAGACCGCTTGGAGGTCGGAGCATGAAGGCGTCAGTGCACAACCACGACCTTATCGACACCACAGAGATGTATCTGCGCACCATCCTCGAGCTCGAGGAGGAGGGTGTGCCGCCGCTGCGGGCGCGCATCGCCGAGCGGCTCCACCAGAGCGGCCCCACGGTCAGCCAGACCGTTGCCCGCATGGAGCGCGACGGCCTGCTCACGGTGGAGAACGATCGCCACCTCGTGCTCACCGACGACGGCCGCTCGACCGCGGTCTCCGTCATGCGCAAGCACCGCCTGGCCGAGCTGCTGCTGGTCAACGTCATCGGCATGCCCTACGAGGAGGCCCACGAGGAGGCCTGCCGCTGGGAGCACGTGATGAGCGACTCGGTCGAGAAGAAGGTCTACGAGCTGCTCAACAAGCCGACCCGCTCGCCGTACGGCAATCCCATTCCCGGCCTGGAGGCTCTCGGCGCCCCCGACGACGACGAGCTGCTCGACAGCGCCGCGCAGGTCAGCGTGGGCGAGCGCAACCTCGCGTTCCCCGGCCTGACCGGCAGTGTCGTGGTCCAGCGCATCTGCGAGAGCGTGCAGACCAACGCCGACGTGCTGCGTCAGCTGCACGCGGCGGGCATCGACCCGGGCACCACGGTGACCGTGGCCCAGGAGCGGGACGGGGTGACCATCGACCGCTCCGGCGACAAGATCCGCCTGCCCCGTGAGGTGGCGTCGCGGGTGTTCGTCGCCGCGCACTGAGTCGGTCACCGCGTCACAGGCGTCAGCCGTCGGTCGTGTTCATCGCCTTGGCGAGCGCGATGAGCTTCGGGTTCATCGCGGACACGGCGGCGGCGGGCGCCTTTTGGTCGAACGTGAAGCGCAGCGTCTGGAGCTGCTCGGCCTGGCTGAGCCAGCCCAGCTCGATGGCCGGGCCGTGGCCGGCGGCAGGCGGGGCATAGAGCCGATAGGCCGCCCGGCCGAGCCCCTTGAGTGTCGTGGCCTTCGCCGGTTTCAGGTCGTCCAGAAACTGGGCGGGGGTTGCCGGTGTGGTCTCCACGACCGACAGCATCAGGTCGGGATAGTCGGCGTCCGTGGTCTGCACCACGCAGGTCGAGGTGTCGTCGACCTGGTCGGACGCGGCGACGTCGAACGTGACGCCGATCTTCTGCCGGATGAAGGCGTAGTCCCAGAGGATGCAGGCGCCACCGGCCGACGCGGCCGGCTGCTCGGCGATCGCCACGGGCGGCGGGGCGGAGAACGCCGGCTCGTCCTGAGAGTCGCAGCCGGTGAGCGTGAGCAGCACAACGGCGCCGAGGACGGCGACGGAACGCGTACGCACGAGTGATCCTCCCGAGAGATCCGGGGCACACCGTACTGGAGCGGCCAGGCCCGCGAAAGGCTGCGCCGGACGACCAAGACTTGACACTCGATGTCAAGCGCCACGAGGATGGCTGGGTGAGCCGGGAGGATGCGCTTGTCGAGCAGATCGTGCGCCTGCTCGACGTCCGCCTGCTCGATCCGCTCGAGGTGCTGCTCGAGGGAGACGACACGGTGGCGGCGTTGCGGACGCTGGTGCGGCGGCGGGCCCGGGGCTGGGCGTCGACCATCCGCGACGGTGACGATCAGGCCGCGGTGCCGGCCGTGGCGCGGTTGATCGCGACGCTCTATCCCGGTGACGGGCCGTTCGACCCGCCGGTCTCGTGGTGGGCGACACCGCTCGGCCAGGCAGTGGCGTGGCGGGCCGGCCATCCCTGGTTCGCGTCGATCTCGTACGCGACGGCGGGCGCGATGCTCGGCATCACGCGACAGGGAGTGCATGACCTCGTGCGGCGGGGACGACTTCCCCGCCACCCCGACGGCGGGGTGCCGTCGGCGGCGGTCCGGGATCGTCTCCGCGCTGCCCGTTCGCCCGATTCCTCGGACACCATGGGAGATGATCATGATCAATGACCGGCTGATCGACGCGGGCGACGTGCCGCTCGCGGTGCGCGACTTCGGCGGGGACCAACCGCCGCTGCTGTTGCTGCACGGGGCCGGCGGCAACCTGGCCATGATGACCACGCTGGCCCGGGCGCTGCGGCCGAACCACCGGGTGATCACGGTGGACCTGCGGGGGCACGGGCGCTCGGGCGAGGGGACCTGGACGTGGGACGCGGCGCTCGGTGACCTCGCGGCGGTCTGTGTGCAGATGGAGATCGAGCGGCCGGCCGTGGTGGGGCATTCGCTGGGCGGGATGCTGGCGGCGCTCTGGGGTCAGCGGCACCCGGAGGCGCCCGGCGTCGTGAGCCTCGACGGCAACCCGCCGCCGACCGGACCCGAGCAGCTGCCGGGGCTCGACCCCGACAAGGCGGCGGCCGAGCTGGCGCGACTGCACGCGATCTTCGACCAGGTGGAGGCCCAGGCCGGGCAGGTCATCGAGGCCGACCAGCTGGCCGATCTGGTCGAGCGTCAGCAGTCGGCGGCTCGTGACATGGGCGCCAACGAGAAGGTGTGGCTCGAGGGCTTCCGGCGCAATCTGGTGCACCAGGACGGTGAGACGTCGACCCGTCCGTCGGCCGCGACGACAACTTCCTTGCGTACGTTGATGAACGAGCTCGACCTCGGCCCGGTCTACACCGCCACGTCGTGCCCCGAGCTGGTCGTCCTGGCCACCCGGAATCTGCCTCAGCAGGAGCCGTTCGCGGAACTCTACGAGGCACACCGCCGTTTCCTGCTCGAGCAGGTGCGGGCGGCCGGTCACCCGCGGTACATCCAGCTCGCGGACGCGTCGCACGCCATGGTGATCGAGCAGCCGGCCGTACTGGCCGGCCTGATCACCGACTTCCTCCGCTCGGAGTGAGCGCGCCTCAGGCCAGATAGCCCGGCAGGCGGGTCAGGCAGCTCTCCCACCCGGCGCGGTACATCGCGGCCGTCTCCTCGTCGACCTCGTCGTGGACGATCAGCAGGTCGGTGCCGCCGCCGGCCGGGGTGAGCTCGATGGTCACCCGGCTGTCGCGGTCGTCGCCGGCCCAGCGCCACGACTGCACGATCCGCCGGGGCGCTTCGAGCTCGCGATACTCCCCCGCGAAGCCCAGGTCACCGGCGTCCACGCCGAACCGGCCGCCGACCACCGGGTCGGAGAACGCGCGTGGCTCCATCGCGGCCGGCCAATACCAGGCGGTGAGGGCGCCGGCGTCGGTCAGCGCGAACCAGACCCGCTCGGGTGCGGCCTCGACGCGCGACTTGATGACCGCGGAGCTGTCGTATGCCATGAGCCGAGGCTGTCATTTCCGCGCCGCCCGCGCGACCCCGCTCAGTCGCGGGTGGCCGGCAGTGGCCTGGTGGCTCCGGAGGCGATCAGGCCGATGACCAGCGCGCCGAAAACGCAGAGGATCGCCCGCAACACCCCGAAGTGCTCGGCCAGCAGTCCGATCAGCGGCGGCCCCGACAGGAACGCGCCGTACCCGATCGAGCCGGCCACCGAGACCCGGATCGCGGCTCGCGCGGGGTCGTCGGCGGCCGCGCTCATGCCGATCGGGAAGCCCAGCGACGCGCCGGCGCCCCAGAGCAGAGCGCCCGCGATGGCGACCGGGACGGCGATCTCGGTCACCACGAGCAGCAGGCCGAGGGCGGCCGAGGCCGCGGTGATCCGGAGTGTGACGACGCGGCCCCACCGCTCGATGGCCTGGCCGCCGAAGAGCCGGCCGAGCGTCATGGCCGTGACGAACACGCCGAACCCGATCGCGCCGATGGTGTCGCTCGCGCGGTACCCGTCGACCAGTCCGATGGCCAGCCAGTCGTTCGCCGTGCCCTCGGTGAAGCCGAAACCGAGCATGACCAGGCCGATCAGCACGGTGCGGGGTTCCCGCCAGGCGCGCCCGACGCTCATCGCGGGCTTCTGGCCGGCCGGGAGAGACTCGTACGGCAGGAAGTGGCGCACGGTGGGAGCGGTGACCGCGGCTGCGAGCGCCGCGGTGATGTAGAGCTGGGCCCAGATCGGAAGTCCGGTGGCGGCGGCCACCGCGCTGAAGCCGGCACCGAGCACCGTGCCGAGGCTGAAGCCGGCGTGGAAGCGCGGCATGACCGTGCGCCCGAGGCGGCGTTCGACGTCGGCGCCCTCGACGTTCATGGCGACGTCCCAGGTGCTGTTGCCCATGCCGACCAGCACGAGGCCGAGTCCGGCGAGCGGGACCGAGCCGAGGAGCGTTCCGGTGGCCAGGCCGGTCAGGCCGACGACCATCGACGTGCTGCCGAGGAGCACGGCGCGCGCCGGGCCGACCCGCTGCACCAGCGGACCGGCCAATGGGATGGCGGCGATCGCGGCGGCCGAGAGGCAGAGCAGAAGCAGACCGAAACCGGCGGCCGACAGGTCCAGTCCGTCGCGGACGGCGGGGGCCCGGGCGAGCCAGCCCGCGTACGCGAGACCGTTGGTCGCGAACGTGAAGCCGACCGCGACTTTCGCGCGGCCGAGGCGCCGGCGATCAAGATCATTTGCGGTCACCCACCGAACTTACACGTTAAACCTTTCCCTGCTGGAGCGCCTCCGACCCGTACGGGAACCGGTCGCACCAGCCGTGAGCGATCGACTACCGGGTTCGTGCCGCGAGTCGGGTCATCGGCGTGACGCCTCTTTCACCGCCCATAAGTTCAACGCCAGAACCACTCTCCGAAAGGGACACCACAGTGCAACCACCGAAGATCCTCGCCCGAGCCGTCCTCGCCGCCACGCTGGCCGGCGCCGGAGCGGTCGCGGCCGGCGCGGCACCCGCGCAGGCCGCCGGCGGCACCGGACTTCTCACCGGTATCGTCCGCA
The DNA here is from genome assembly GCF_023544465.1 of Paractinoplanes maris. Taxonomy (GTDB): domain Bacteria; phylum Actinomycetota; class Actinomycetes; order Mycobacteriales; family Micromonosporaceae; genus Actinoplanes; species Actinoplanes maris. The sequence goes on from NZ_JALPVL010000001.1 coordinate 26,370, forward strand.
ACGACCGGGGCGCGGTCGTGGCCAACGCCAAGATCAGCATCTGGCCCACCGTCAACGAGAACGCCAACCCGGTCGCCGTCACGACCACCAGCGCCGCCGGCGCGTGGCGCGTGCCCAAGCTCGACGCCGGTCGCTACAAGATCGAGATCGGACTCGCAGGCTGGTCCGAATACGCTCCCGGCCGCGAGCGGGACTACGCCGACGCCCGCACCTACCGGGTCGCCACCTGGGGCCGCACCTCGGTCAGCAGTGTGGTCGAGCGGGCCGGCTCCTTCGCCGGCCGGTTGACCACAGCGTCCGGCCGACCGGCGGCGGGCGTCAGCGTCACCGTGGACGACTACCGGACCGCCCGGGCGTTCCAGACCACCACCTCGGCCACCGGCCGCTACTCCCTGCCGGTGCCGCCCGGCGGTGACTACGTCGTCAGCTACCGCGACGGCACCTTCCGGCAGTACGCACCGCACACGGTCGACCAGGCTCTCGCCCGCCACTACACGGTCGCCTCCGGTCAGCGTGTCCGGGTCAACGACCGGCTGCTGCGGGCCGCGTCACTGACCGGTCGCCTCGTCGACGCCGCGGGGGCGCCGGTCGCGGGGGCCACGGTCCGCTTCATCTACACCGAGACCGCTGTCGAGCTGGAGACCACCACCGACGCCAACGGCGCCTACCGGTTCCAGAAGCTCAACCCGGGCCCGATCAAGGTCTCGTTCCGCACCGCCGACGGTGTCGGGCAGTACGCGTACCAGGCGCAGTCCTACGACGAGGCCACCGAGTTCCGGCTCAGCCTCAGCAACCGGACCGTCGTCGACGACGCGCTGCTCCCGTAACACCCGGCAAAGACTGAGACCTCTCACGCTCGGGGGGTGAGAGATCTCAAAACGGCGATGCCTCCCACTCGTGACGAGTGGGAGGCATCGCTGTCGGTGGTGCTTGTCGGTCATCTGTCGCGGCGGCCACTACGACGCCCACAAGGACGCGTCGGGCCATCCCATGCGGCGGTCATGCTCGGTCAAGGGCCAGTAGCGCTCGACGGCCCGAAGGTTCCCGGCATCATCGAAGCCTTGCCATGACGGTCAGTTCTGCACGGGTCTCACCGTAGTGCCGTCGTGGGTACTGCAACCCGCCAGGTTTTCGTTGCCTGCCGAACCCCGGTCGTGTCCGTTTCCTGAGCAACGGCAAGTCCCCCGGACGGTGGCGTCCGGGGGACATCCCTTTGGTCAGACTCGCCGACGACTCTTGAATCTCACGGTGCCCCTGGAGGGGACACACTGAGAATGGTCAGTCTCAGCTGCAGCCGGAGGTGGAGCCGCAGCCCTCGCAGACGTAGCAGCTGCCGGCCCGGCGCATCTTGGTGCCGCAGGTGAAGCAGAGCGGCGCGTCGGCGGCCTGGCCCATCACGATCTCGAGCAGCTCGGTGGAGGAGCCGGCCGAGGACGGCGCGGCCTTCTCGGCGTCGACGTCGGCCGTCGGCGCCTTGGCCTCGGCCGGGGCCGAAACCGCTCCGACGGGGGCCGAGACCGGCGCGGACGCTGCCATGCCGGCCAGGTCGACGACCGAGGCAGCCTCGGCGGCGGCTTCGGCCTGGACCTGCGCGGCGCGCTCCTTGGCGGTGAAGATGCCCAGGTCGGCGCGAGTGTCGTACGGCAGGAAGTCGAGCGCCAGGCGACGGAAGATGTAGTCCATCACCGAGGACGCCATGCGCACGTCGGGGTCGTCGGTCATGCCGGCGGGCTCGAAGCGCATGTTGGTGAACTTGCTGACGTACGTCTCGAGCGGGACGCCGTACTGCAGCCCTATCGAGATCGCGACGGAGAAGGCGTCCATGACGCCGGCCAGCGTCGAACCCTGCTTCGACATCTTGAGGAAGACCTCGCCGAGGCCGTCGTCCGGGTAGGACGACGCGGTGAGGTAACCCTCGGCCCCACCGACCGAGAAGGACACCGTCTCGGACGGGCGCTTCTTGGGCAGGCGCTTGCGGACCGGGCGGTACTCGATGACCTTTTCGACGATCTTCTCAGCCTGGGTCGCCAGGGCGGCGACCTCGGCGGCGGCGGCGGTCGCCTTGCCGGACTTGGCCACCGAGAGCGGCTGGCCGACCTTGCAGTTGTCGCGGTAGATCGCCAGCGCCTTGAGGCCGAGCTTCCAGCCCTGGTAGTGGATCTCCTCGATCTCCTCGACGGTCGCCGACTCGGGCATGTTGACCGTCTTGGAGATGGCACCCGAGATGAACGGCTGCACCGCGGCCATCATGCGCACGTGACCCAGCGGGGCGATCACCCGGTCGCCCATGGCGCAGTCGAAGATCGCGTAGTGCTCGGGCTTGAGGCCGGGCGCGTCGACGACGTTGCCGTGGTCGGCGATGTGCTCGACGATCGCCTCGACCTGCTCCTCGGGGTAGCCGATGCTGCGCAGCGCGCGCGGGACCGTCTGGTTGACGATCTGCATCGAACCGCCGCCGACGAGCTTCTTGAACTTGACCAGGGCCAGGTCGGGCTCGATGCCGGTGGTGTCGCAGTCCATCATCAGGCCGATGGTGCCGGTCGGGGCGAGCACCGACGCCTGGGCGTTGCGCCAGCCGTTCTTCTCACCGATCTTGAGGCCGTCCTGCCACTGCTTGGTGGCCTCGCGGACGATCTCGGTGGCGACCGAGCTGGTCGGGCGGATGTCGTCGTTGGCCGCGGCGTGCTTGCGCATGACGCGCTTGTGGGCGTCGGCGTTGCGGGCATAACCCTCGTACGGTCCGACGACCCCGGCGATCTCGGCCGAGCGGCGGTAGGCCGTGCCGGTCATCAGCGAGGTGATCGCGGCGGCGACCGTGCGGCCGGCCTCCGAGTCGTACGGCAGGCCGGAGGCCATCAGCAGCGCGCCGATGTTGGCGTAGCCGATGCCGAGCTGACGGTAGGCCCGGGTGGTGACGCCGATCTTCTCGGTCGGGAAGTCGGCGAAGGCGATCGAGATCTCCATCGCGGTGATGATGAACTCGACGCTCTTGGTGAACTTCTCGACCTCGAAGCCGCCGTCGGCCTTGAGGAACTTCATCAGGTTGAGCGAGGCCAGGTTGCACGACGAGTCGTCCAGCGACATGTATTCCGAGCACGGGTTGGACGCGGTGATGCGGCCGGTCTCGGGGTTGGTGTGCCAGTCGTTGATGGTGTCGTCGTACTGCAGGCCGGGGTCGGCGCACTCCCACGCGGCCTGGGCGATGCCGCGGAACAGCTTCTTGGCGTCGATGGTCTCGATGACCTCGCCGTCGAGGCGGCCGCGCAGACCGAACTGCGAGCCCTCCTCGTACGCCTTCATGAACTCGTCGCTGACCCGGACCGAGTTGTTGGCGTTCTGGTACTGCACCGAGACGATGTCGGAGCCGCCGAGGTCCATGTCGAAGCCGGCGTCCCGCAGCGCGCGGATCTTGTCTTCCTCGCGCGCCTTGGTCTGCACGAACTCTTCGATGTCGGGGTGGTCGACGTCGAGGATGACCATCTTGGCCGCCCGGCGGGTGGCACCGCCGGACTTGATGGTGCCGGCGCTGGCGTCGGCGCCCCGCATGAAGCTCACCGGTCCGCTGGCGGTCCCCCCGGACGACAGCAGTTCCTTGGACGAGCGGATGCGGGACAGGTTCACGCCGGAGCCCGAACCGCCCTTGAAGATCAGGCCCTCTTCCTTGTACCAGTCGAGGATCGAGTCCATCGAGTCGTCCACGGAGAGGATGAAGCACGCGCTGACCTGCTGCGGCGACTTGGTGCCGACGTTGAACCAGACCGGCGAGTTGAAGCTGAAGACCTGGTGCAGCAGCATCCAGGTGAGCTCGTGGTCGAACAGCTCGGCGTCGGCCTGGGTGGAGAAGTAGCCGTGCTTCTCGCCGGCCCGGCGGTAGGTCGAGACGACCCGGTCGATCAGCTGCTTGAGCGACCACTCGCGCTCGGGCGTGCCGACCGCACCCCGGAAGTACTTGGTGGTGACGATGTTCGCCGCGTTGACACTCCACGCGGTCGGGAACTCGACACCCTTCTGCTCGAAGTTGATCGAGCCGTCCCGCCAGTTCGTCATGACGACGTCGCGGCGCTCCCATTCGACCTCGTCGTACGGGTGGATCCCCTCGGTCGTCCAGACCCGCTCGACCCGCAGCCCCCCGCCGGCCGCGCCGTTGCCGTTCGTACGGCTGCGCTGCCGACCTGCTGTGATGCCGTCCCCGGCCATACTGCTCCCCCTCGTTGACACTGCTTCTGCCACTCTCGTCTTTACTTCGTCATCCGCTGAGCTCGTTGCCGATCAAGCTCGTGCCGATCTCAAATCCCTGCCCGTTCAGAGCCGTGCCCCGTTCGGACCCGTGCCCCTTTCAGAGCCGTGCGCCGTTCAGAGCCGTGCCCCGTTCAGAGCCGTGCCCCGTTCAGAGCCGTGCCCCGTTCAGAGCCGTGCCCCCGTTCAGACTCGTGGTGCGCGGCCGCTGGACCGTGGCGCCACCGGGTGGCGCAGGCCGGCCTCACGGGCGATCGTCGCCTCGCGCAGCGCCGTGATCTCCTTTTCGAACTCGTCGAGCGAGTCGAAGGACTTGTAGACGCTGGCGAACCGGAGATAGGCCACCTGGTCGAGCTCCCGCAACGGCGTGAGGATCGCCAGGCCCACCTCGTGGCTGGGCACCTCGGCCGCGCCCTTGGCCCGGACCGTCTCCTCGACCCGCTGCGCGAGCAGCGCGATCGAGTCCTCGTCGACCGGGCGGCCTTGGCAGGCCTTGCGGACGCCGCTCATGATCTTGGTCCGGCTGAACGGCTCGGTGACCCCGCTGCGTTTCACGACGGCGAGCACGGCCTCCTCGACCGTGGTGAACCGCTTGCCGCACTCGGGGCACGATCGACGGCGACGGATCAGCTGACCGTCGTCGGCCTCGCGAGAGTCGACCACGCGAGAATCAGCGTGGCGACAGTACGGGCAGCGCACCGCGAGCTCCCTCCGGAGGCCCCCGCACGGCGATCCGGGCACGCTGAAGCACGGCCGCTTGCTGATCATCACCAGCTCGCGCCGTCAACAGCCTGTGGATAACCGGTGGAGGTAAACCCCAACCTGTGGATGACTTACACCCTTGTAACTACTAGATGTTGGGGTAGACGCTATGCCGGAGCGGACGCGGACGCAAGCTCAGCGGCATGGCGGCGCGCCGTATTTTGCGACTCAACACGAGCGGTGGACCATCGCTCACGGACCGCTCTGATCACGGCGTCCGCGGCAAGATCAAAACATCACCGGGGCGTACGCCGTAGCTCGACAGGCCGTTGAGCCGGCGCAACTCTTCGACGGCCGCCTGACCGTCACCGGCCGGCACGGAACGGGCCGCGATGTCCCACAACGTGTCACCCGACTGGACGACGACCGACGGCGGCGGGCCGGCCGGTGGCTGCTCGGCCCGCGACGCGGTGGTGAACAGCACGGCGCTGGCGAGCGAGGCCAGCACGACGAGCAGACCGAGAACGACCGCGCGCCCACGCCGGGTCAGTCGCAGCGGCGCCGAGGGCTGAGCCATCGAAGACCGAACCATCGAAGGCGGAACCATCGAGGACCGAGCCGCCGAGGACCGAACCGCCGAGGACCGATTTGCCGAGGACCGAACCGTCGCCGGCTGAACCATCGTGGACCGAACCATCGAGTGCCGAGCCGGAGCCCCGCCGACCATCACGCCCCGTGCCCGCCCCGTCATCACACCGTTCGCCACCATGGCGTTCTCCCCACCGGAAGACGATCTTCGTACGGGCGTTCGATCGAACGTCCGTACGACGGTCTATCAGAACAGGCGTACGGAAGTCGAGCACTTCTGGGCGACACGCCGCAAGAAAGTCGTACAGATGTTTGAATATGTCGCACCCCGCTACTACGGTTCTCCCTCAAAGGGGTCAGCCGGGCACACGTCATCCCCACGGCGTGGCGCTCCGGCTCCGCGAGGCAGCACCACGTGCCGACGAGGCACTGGCCGACAGGGAGGGCGGACGTGTCGACCGACGACCGGACGAGCAGCCGGCAACACCAGACCAAGCCAGACAACGGGGCGGCCCTGCGCCGCCGCACACCGAGCCGCGGGCGTGCCGCCGATGCCCCGCAGCTGCGTTCCGTCACTCCGGTGGTCAGCCAGTTCCCCGAGCCGGTCACCGCCGATCTCACCGCGCGCCAGCGCCGCATCCTCGAGTTCATCCGCGACTGGGTGGAGCGTTACGGATACCCGCCGAGCGTCCGCGAGATCGGCGAGGCCGTCGGCCTGGTCTCGCCGTCCAGCGTGGCTTATCAGCTGAAGGCACTCGAGACCAAGGGCTTCCTGCGCCGCGACCCCAACCGGCCGCGGGCCGTCGACGTCCGCTCGCCCAGCGAGATGGTCGACGAGGAGGGCCTGCGCTCGGCGCGACCCCAGCCGGCCTATGTGCCGCTGCTCGGCCGCATCGCGGCCGGTGGCCCGATCCTGGCTGAGCAGGCCGTCGAGGAGTTCTTCCCGCTGCCGCGCGAGCTGGTCGGCGAGGGCGAGGTCTTCATGCTCGAGGTCAAGGGTGACTCGATGATCGACGCGGCCATCTGCAACGGCGACTGGGTCGTCGTGCGGCAGCAGCCGACGGCCAACGCGGGCGACATCGTGGCCGCGATGATCGACGGCGAGGCCACCGTGAAGAGCTATCGCCAGCGGGACGGGCACGTGTGGCTGATGCCGGCCAACCCGGCTTTCGACCCGATCCCCGGCGACGACGCGACCATCATGGGCCGCGTCGTGGCCGTCCTGCGCCGGGTCTGACCGTCAAGGCTTACCGGGGGCCGTATCCGTCGAAGCGGCGGCCCTCGGGGCTCGGCCGGAATTCGCTGTAGCCGTTGCGGGCGACGGGCGGCTGATCGCCGTCGCCGCCGTAGACACCATTACCACCGCGCGGCGGCTGCCCCTGCGGACCTCGTCCCTGCGCGCCGCGTGGGGGCTGACCCTGCGGACCCCGAGGCGGCTGACCTTGCGGCCCCCGCGGAGGCTGACCCTGCGGACCCCGAGGCGGCTGTCCTTGGGGTGCCCGCGCCGGCTGCCCCTGTGGCCCGCGCGGAGGCTGACCCTGCGGCGCCCGCGGTGGCTGGCCCTGGGGCGCCCGCGCCGGCTGCCCCTGGGGACCACGGGGCGGCTGACCCTGCGGCACCCGCGCCGGCTGCCCCTGCGAGGGCTGACCCTGGGGACCCCGAGGCGGCTGGCCTTGCGGCGCCCGCGCCGGCTGACCCTGCGGCCCACGCGGCGGCTGGCCCTGCGGCGCCCGCGCCGGCTGACCCTGCGGCCCACGCGGCGGCTGACCCTGCGGCCCACGCGGTGGCTGACCCTGCGGCACCCGCGCCGGCTGCCCCTGCGAGGGCTGACCCTGGGGACCCCGAGGCGACTGGCCCTGCGGCGCCCGAGGCGGCTGGCCCTGCGGCGCCCGCGCCGGCTGACCCTGCGGCCCACGCGGCGGCTGACCCTGCGGCCCGCGCGGCGGCTGACCCTGGGGGCCACGCGCCGGCTCACCCTGGGGACCACGCGGCGGCTCACCCTTACCGCCGTAGACCCCCGCGCGCGCGGGCTGCGGCTGCCCCTTGGCACCGCCGGAGGCCAGGCCACCCGACGCGGCCCCGCCGTAGACGCCCTTGCCCGCCGGCTGACCGGCACCGCCATAAACGCCGTTGCCGCCGGAAGGACCACCGGCCGCCGCCCCCGGCCGCGCTCCGCCGTAGACCCCGGCTCGCTGCGGCGCGCCCCCGACCCCGATCAACTCGGTCTCGGGATCACCCTTCAACGGGTTCTGGAAGTCGTCGTCATCGGCCGTCGCCGGCGCGGCGGCCACCCGCTTGCGGTGCCGCACGATGCCCATCGCGCCCACCCCGACCAGGATCAGCCCGATCAGGCCGACACCGCCCACGGCGTACGTGATGTCGCTGAGCTCGAGGTTGGCATACCACTTGTCGCCGGTCTCCTCGCCACCGTTCTTGGCGGCCACCGCGACTGTGGTGGCCGGCGTGTAGCGGAGGATGTAGTTGGCCGTCTCGACGTCACCGTTCATGTCGGAGATCGTGTAGAAGAACTTGCCGTCGGGGCTGTAGGTGATCGCCTCGCCGACGGCCTCGTTGGGCAGGCCGGTCGTCCGCGGCCTGCCCTTGATCGCGCCGAGCACGTCGCCGTTCTTCACGTCCCACTCGAGCGCGTCGGTGTAGGTGCGCAGCGCCACCTTTGCCCCGCCCGGGGCCACCGCGCCGCCGCTGATCGTCTGGTTGCCGATGCGGGCGAGCGGGTTGCCGTCGGTCTGCGTGGCCGAGACGGGGAGCTCGGCGACGCGCCGCATCGGCACGCCCACCTCGTTCTTGCTCTTCAGCGGGGCGGTGGGCTGATAGACGTAAGCCGGGCGGCCGATCTCGCGGGTGACGATCAACGGGGTGCCGTCACCGTTGAGCAGCAGCGCCTCGGCGTCGTGGCTGTCGTTTTGGGGGTAGCTGAGCCGGTGGATCGTCGGCTCGGCCGAACCGTTCGACGGCATGGACCAGAGGCTGACGGCCGGGCGGCGCTTGTCGCGGTCGAAGTTGTTGTCACCGATGTCGGCGATCCAGAGCTTCGTGCCGTCGGGGGAAAGGATCAGATCCTCGGGGTCCAGCGGGCCCTTGCCCGAATACTCGACGTCCCGGGTGACCGCGCATTTGGTGTCGAGGAAGAAGATCCGCTTGTGGTCCTCTTTGTCGGTGCTGTCGTTCACCACGACATAGCCCGATTTGGTGGCGACGATGCCGGACGCCTCGTCGATCCTGTCGTCGCCGATCTTGCACATTTTCTTGCCCGCTGCGGCCGGAACGCTGACCGTCGGGGCCGGATCCTCGGCAAACGCCATGGACGGACCGATCATCACCAGCCCGGAGGCCACGATCACCGGGAACACGAGACGCCGCATCCGATCAGTGTCGCATGCGGCGTCCCGTGCTGGTGTTACGCGTCAGTCAACCCCTGGCCGCTTCCACGGCCGAAGTCGCACGCTCAGTATTTGAAGGACTCCAGCTCGTTGGCCAGGCGCTCGTCGACCCGCACCCGCAGCTCGATGCCCTCCTCCACATGGCGGGTCTGGAGCACCTGACCGGTCCGGTGGATCCGGGCGACCAGATCACCCCGGTCATAGGGCAGCAGGACCCGCAGATCGACCGCGGGCTTGGGCAGCCGCTCGGCGATCGCCTGGTGCAGCTCGGCGATGCCCGCGCCGGACTTGGCCGACACGAACACGGCGTCGGGCCACGCGCGCTTGAGCCGCAGCACCGTCTCCTCGTCCGCGGCGTCCATCTTGTTGATCACCAGCAGCTCGGGGATCGTGTCGGCGTCGACCTCGGCCAGCACCTCACGCACGGCGCTGACCTGACCCTCGGGGTCGGGGTGGGCGCCGTCGACGACGTGCACGACGAGGTCGGCGAACGACACCTCCTCGAGCGTGGAGCGGAACGCCTCCACGATCTGGTGCGGCAGGTGCCGGACGAAGCCGACGGTGTCGGAGAGCGTGTAGACCCGCCCGTCCTCGGCCGCGGTGCGCCGGGTGGTCGGATCGAGGGTGGCGAACAACGCGTCCTCGACCAGCACGCCCGCCTGGGTCAGGCGGTTGAGCAGGCTCGACTTGCCGGCGTTGGTGTAGCCGGCGATCGCCACGGCCGGGACCCCGCTGCTCGCGCGGCGCGAGCGCTTGGTCTGCCGGACGGTCCGCATGCCCTTGATCTCGCGGCGCAGCTTGGAGATGCGCTGGTTGATGCGGCGACGGTCGGTCTCGAGCTTGGTCTCACCGGGACCACGCGTCCCGACGCCACCGCCGCCCGAACCACCGGCGCCACCGCCCTGGCGGGACAGCGACTCACCCCAGCCCCGCAGACGCGGGAGGAGATATTGCAGCTGAGCCAGCTCGACCTGCGCCTTACCCTCTTTGCTCTTCGCGTGCTGGGCGAAGATGTCGAGGATCAGAGCCGTACGGTCGACGACCTTGACCTTGGTCTGCTGCTCGAGATTGCGCAGCTGGGACGGGGACAGCTCACCGTCGCAGATGACCGTGTCGGCGCCGGTGGCGATGACCGCGTCACGCAGCTCCTCGACCTTGCCACGGCCGATGAAGGTGGCCGTGTCGGGGCGTGAGCGACGCTGGATCAGGCCCTCGAGCACCTGGGAGCCGGCCGTCTCGGCCAGCGCGGCCAACTCGGTCAGGGAGTTGTCGGCATCCTCGGCGGAGCCCTCGGTCCAGACGCCGACCAGGACGACCCGCTCGAGCCGCAGCTGCCGGTACTCGACCTCGGTGATGTCGGTGAGCTCGGTGGAAAGACCGGCGACCCGCCGCAGCGAGTGCCGCTCCTCGAGCTCGAGTTCCCCGGATGTCACATCCAGCTCGTCGACCTCGAGTACGGGTGCCTGGTAAGTGTTTCGCAAAAGGTGACCTCCTCGGCCCCGATCGTGGCACGTCGCCGTGGTCGGCGCATCCACATAACGTGGCCGGGCGTTCTCGAATGAGTGGCAGGACTATGCACAACGACCCGGATGGAACCGGATATTCCGCGGGGGCAAGATTACGGTGACGCACCCACCAATGTCGGAGGGAACACCGTGGTGACGACCCGCCTGCCGAGCGCAGGATTCTCGATCACGATCCGGATAGCTGTTACCGCGGACGCCTCGTCCATCGGCCGGCTCACCACCTGTGTCGGCGAGGCCGGCGCCATCGTGACGGCCCTCGACGTGGTCGATTCCGACCCCACCCGCGTCCTCGTGGACCTCACCTGCGACACCGCCGACTCCAACCACGCCGACCAGGTCGTCAAGCAGCTGGAGGAGCAGGACGGGGTCGACGTCCGCAAGGTGTCCGACCGCACCTTCCTGCTGCACCTGGGCGGCAAGATCGAGGTCACGTCGAAGGTCGCGCTCCGCAACCGTGACGAGTTGTCCCGGGCGTACACCCCCGGGGTGGCCCGGGTCTGCATGGCGATCGCCGAGAACCCGGCCGACGCCCGCCGTCTGACGATCAAGCGCAACACCGTGGCCGTGGTCAGCGACGGCTCGGCCGTGCTCGGTCTGGGCAACATCGGCCCGGCCGCGGCGATGCCGGTCATGGAGGGCAAGGCCGCGCTGTTCAAGCGGTTCGGCGGCGTCGATGCCTGGCCGGTCGTGCTGGACACGCAGGACACCGATGAGATCGTCAAGATCGTGAAGGCGATCGCGCCGGCCTACGGCGGCATCAACCTCGAGGACATCGCCGCGCCGCGCTGCTTCGAGATCGAGGCGCGTCTGCGCGAGCAGCTCGACATCCCGGTCTTCCACGACGACCAGCACGGCACGGCGATCTGCGTGCTGGCCGCGCTGACCAACGCGCTGCGCGTCGTCGGCAAGCGTCTGCAGGACGTGCGCGTCGTGGTCTCGGGCGCCGGCGCCGCGGGCACGGCGATCATGAAGCTGCTGCTGCGCCAGGGCGTGGGCGACATCATCGCCTACGACCGGAGGGGTGCCCTGCACCGCGGCATGGCCGACATGTCGGAGACCTGGCAGTGGCTGGCCGAGCACACCAACAAGGACAACTACTCCGGTGACCTGCCGGGCGCCATCGCCGGCGCCGACGTGTTCATCGGGGTGAGCGCGCCCAACCTGCTCACCGGGGACGACATCGCCCGGATGGCCGACAAGTCGATCGTCTTCGCGCTGGCCAACCCCGATCCCGAGGTCGACCCGCGCGAGGCCCGCCGGCACGCCGCGGTCGTCGCCACCGGCCGCTCCGACCAGCCCAACCAGATCAACAACGTGCTGGCCTTCCCCGGCGTCTTCCGCGGCATGCTCGACGCGGCCGCCACCGAGTTCACCGAGGAGATGGCACTGGCCGCGGCCCGGGCCATCGCCGACGTCGTGGGTGACGACAAGCTCAACCCCACGGTGATCATCCCCAGCGTCTTCGACCCCAAGGTCACTCCGGCCGTGGCGGCGGCGATCCGGGCCGCGGTGCGCGGGCCGGTCGCGGCCGCGCACAACCCGGCCGCCCTGCCCGAGGCCGAGCTGGACGAGGCCCCACGCGAGACGTTCTGACCCGCGGGACGTTCTGGCCGGAACGCGCGAACGGCGGGTCGCTCAGCGGCCCGCCGACCAGCCGGTCAGCTCGGCCACCCGGTCGGTGATCAGGCCGGCGATGCCCGCGCCGGCCAGCGACGGCCACTCGGTCATGTCGTTGGCCGTCCACGGCATCACCTCGACGCCGCGGCCGGTGAGCGACGCCACCGTGGCGGGGTCACCCAGCACGTCGGCCCTCGACGGGTTGCAGCAGACGACGTCGAGCTCGTCGACCAGCGGCACGGTGTCGGCCTCGAAGCGCAGACGCAGCAGGCCACGGCGGACGGCCGGAGCGACCTCCCGCACCAGCCGGATGACCTCGGGGTCGAAGCTCTGCACGATCGTGCGGTCGACCAGGCCGTACGAGCCGACCAGCTCCATGATCGTCTTGACCTGGGACAACGTCGCCGGCGGCTTGATCTCGAGCAGCAGGCCGGGGCCGGGAGCACGCAGCAGTTCGAGCGTGGCGGTCAGCGTCGGCACCCGCACCCCGGCGTACGCGGGTGAGAACCACGCACCGGCGTCGAGCGCGGCCACCTCGGAGTAGGTGAGATCCCAGACGTGACCCTGCCCCGTGGTGGTGCGGTCGACCGTCCGGTCGTGGATCACCACCGGCACGTCGTCGGAGGTCGTCCGGACGTCGAACTCGATCAGGGTCGCACCGGCCCGCACCGCCGCGGCGAACGCGGGCAACGTGTTCTCCGGGGCCACCGCCGAGTAACCGCGGTGGGCGACGTTGTGCATCAGAGAAGCTCGCCCGTCGCCACCAGCACCGCCGGCCCGGCCAGCCACCAGCGATCGCCGGCGTCGTGGGTCACGGTCAACCGGCCGCCGGGCACGTCGACTGCGACCACGCCGGTGGTCAGCCCGGCCTCGCGCAGGGCCACCGCGCCGACCGCCAGCGCGCCCGAACCGCAGGAGAGCGTCTCCCCCGAACCGCGCTCGTGGACGCGCATGTCGACGTGCAGATCAGCCCCCTCGACCGGGGCGGCCGGCACGACGAACTCGACATTCACCCCGGCCGGGAAGACCGAGCGGTCGTAGCCGGGCTCCACGTGCAGATCGAGCGACGACAACGCCAGCCCGTCGTGCAGACCGCACACCAGATGCGGATTGCCGCAGTCGACGGCCACGCCGGGGAACATCAGCGGGCCGGTGGTGGCGGTGCTCGCCGCGAACACCCGGGGGCTGCGCATGTGCACCCGGATCTGGTCGCCCTCGACGACGGCGAGCACGACCCCGGCCCGGGTGGCGATCGGGATGCCCTCGGCGGCGGGCGTGGCCAGACCGTGGGTCACGAGGTAGCGGACGAAGACGCGGACGCCGTTGCCACACATCTCGGCGATCGAGCCGTCGCCGTTGCGGTAATCCATGAACCACTCGGCCTCGGACGCCAGGCCGGCGGCGGCCGGATCCTTCGCCGCCCGCACGACGCGGAGCACGCCGTCGGCGCCGATGCCGAACCGCCGATGGCACAGGTCGGCGACCTGCGCGGCGGTCAGGTCGAGAGCGCCGTCGGCGTCCTCGATGATGACGAAGTCGTTGCCGGTGCCGTGGCCTTTGCTGAATCGCACGCGGTCCATCATCCCGTAAGGGCCAGGGCGTCCGCCAACAGCGTCGGCGAGGCGCCGTCGAGCCAGGTGATCGACGGGTCGCGCCGGAACCAGGAGCGCTGGCGGCGGACGAAGCGCCTGGTCCCCCGTACGGTGTCGGCCTTGGCCTCGGCCTGCCCCAGCCGGCCGTCGATCTCGGCCAGCGCCTGCTGATAGCCGAGCGCCCGACTCGCCGTCCGTCCCTCGCGCAGCCCCAGCGGGATCAGCGCCCGCACCTCGTCGAGCAGGCCGGCCTCCCACATCAGGTCGACCCGCGCGGCGATCCGCTCGTCCAGCGATGCCGGGTCACGGTCGATGCCGATCTGGGTCGAGGGGTAATGCGGCGTCGGCGCGGGCAGCGTGGCGGTGAACGGCTGCCCGGTCAGTTCGATGACTTCCAGCGCGCGCACGATGCGCCGCCCGTTCGAGGGAAGAATCTTGCCGGCGGCCACCGGGTCGGCCGAGCGCAACCGCTCATACAGTGGGGCCGCACCGGCGATCGCCAATTCTTTCTCCAGCCGCTGCCGGATGACGGGATCGGTGCCGGGGAACTTGAACTCCTCGAGAACCGCCCGGATGTAGAGGCCCGAGCCGCCGACGAGCAGGGGAACCCGCCCCCGGGCCAGGATGTCGTCGATCGCCGCGCGGGCCCGGCCCTGGTATTCGGCGACCGCGGCCGGAAAGCCGACCTCCCAGATGTCCAGCAGATGGTGCGGAACGCCGTCCCGCTCGGCCGGGGTGAGTTTCGCCGTGCCGATGTCCATCCCGCGGTAGAGCTGCATCGAGTCGGCGTTGACGACCTCGCCGCCCAGCTCCTGGGCCAGAGCGATGCTCAGAGCGGATTTACCGGCCGCCGTCGGCCCGGAAACGGTGATCACGCGCGGAACTCCTGCGAACGGCACGGAGCAACGGTAGGACAAGGTTTGGCCACGGTCATCGTCGGGCGCTTCCCCGTAACCGGGTTGGACCTGTGACAATGCGCGAGAAAGAATGCCGTAGAGAAGCTAGGCGTTCGACTGTGCTGTGGCGGTGGTCACCGATCAGGTGAGATCGGTGGTGCCGGGAAGACGAGGATGGGTCATGATCGACTGGACAACCTTCGGGCGCGTGGATGCCGACGGCACCGTGTACGTGAAGACCGCGGAAGGCGACCGTGTGGTCGGCTCCTGGCAGGCGGGCACCCCGGAGGAGGGACTGGCCCACTTCGCGCGGCGCTACGCCGACCTGGTGACCGAGGTCGACCTCGTCGAGGCCCGCCTCAAGTCGGGTGCCGCCGACGCGTCGCACTCACTGAGCAGCGTCAAGCGCCTGCGCCAGCAGCTCGACGAGGCCCACGTGGTGGGCGACATCGAGGGGCTCGCGGCCCGGCTCGACCGCCTGGCCGGCCTGGCCGACGAAAAGGCGGGCGAGGCCCGGGTGGCCCGCGAGCAGGCCCGCACCGAGGCCCTGGCCCGCAAGACCGCCCTGGTCGAGGAGGCGGAGAAGATCGCCGCCGAGTCGACCGGCTGGAAGTCGGCCGGCGACCGCCTCAAGGAGATCCTCGACGAGTGGAAGACGATCCGCGGCGTCGACAAGAAGAGTGACGGCGAGCTGTGGAAGCGCTTCGCCACCGCGCGTGACGGCTTCACCCGCCGTCGCGGCGCCCACTTCGCCACCCTCGACGGGCAGCGCAAGCAGGCCCAGACGGCCAAGGAAGAGCTGGTCAAGGAGGCCGAGAGCCTCTCCGAGTCGTCCGAGTGGGCACCGACCGCCAACCGGCTCAAGGACCTGATGGCCGAGTGGAAGGCCGCGCCGCGGGCCGCCAAGGAGGCCGAGCAGCGCCTCTGGGAACGCTTCCGGGCCGCCCAGGACGCCTTCTTCACCCGCCGCAGCGAGGTCTTCTCGGCCCGGGACGCCGAATACAAGGGCAACCTCGAGCGCAAGCAGGCGATCCTGGCCGAGGTCGAGGCGCTCGACATCGACGCCGACCCGCGCGGCGCGCAGAACAAACTGCGGGACGCCCAGGCCGCCTGGCACGACGCGGGCCGGGTGCCGCGCGAGTCCTCCGCTTCGCTCGACCGTCGCTGGCGGGCCGCCGAGGAGCGCATCCGGGTGGCGATGGACTCGGCCTGGCGCAAGACCACGCCGCAGGACAACCCGTTGCTGCAGCAGATGCGCGAGCAGGTGGCCGAGGCCGAGCAGCGTCTCGAGCGGGCGAAAACGGCCGGCGACCAGCGCCGCATCAAAGAAGCCGAGCAGGCGTTGAATTCGAAGAAGCAGTTCTTGGCGCTCGCCGAGCAGGCCAACTGATCAAGATCTGATTCAACGTCATACGGTACGGAATTCTGGCGCCACCCGGATTGGCCAGGGGCGCATGAATTTCGGGCTCCGCCTCGACACGGCCCGGTCTCTGCGGAGACCGGGCCGTTGCGCCTGTTTCGCGTTATTGCACGGATGGATTCCGCGTTGTGCGCGGCTGGTTTTGCGTTCTGCGGCTAGAGGGAACAGCCGTCGGCCGCTGGGAGCGGGGCGGGGGCGCCGATTGTCGGCAGGCCCAGGGAGACGCCCTTGAGCTTGGGGGTGCGGCCGGCCTCGTAAGCGTCGCCGGCGCGGGTGCGGCGGTGGCTGAGCGGAGCGCCGTCGGCGTTGAGGTGGTGGGGCGCCGCGTAGGTCACCACGGTCTCGACGACGTCACCGGGGCGCGGCGTGAGGTCCCCGGTGGCGAAGTGCACGAGTCGTCCGTCGCGGGCCCGGCCACTCAGCCGGCCCGTACGGTCGTCCTTGCGGCCCTCGCCCACCGCGACCAAGACCTCCACCTTTTCGCCGACGAGTCGCTTGTTCTCGGCCCAGGTGATCTCTTCGAGCAGCTTGATCAGGCGTTCGTAGCGCTCCTGCACCACGGCCTTGGGCAGCTGCTCCTCCATGATCGCGGCGGGCGTACCCGGACGCTTCGAATACTGGAACGTGAAGGCGCTGGAGAAGCGGGCCCGGCGGACGACCTCGAGGGTCTGCTCGAAATCCTCCTCGGTCTCGCCCGGGAAGCCGACGATGATGTCGGTGGTGATCGCGGCGTCGGGCATGGCGGCCCGCACCTTGTCGATGATGCCCAGGTATTTCTCCTGGCGGTAACTGCGGCGCATGGCCTTGAGCACGCGGTCGGAACCGGACTGCAGCGGCATGTGCAGCGAGTGGCAGACATTCGGCGTCTCGGCCATCGCGGCGATCACGTCGTCGGTGAAGTCCTTGGGGTGCGGGCTGGTGAAGCGCACCCGCTCGAGACCCTCGATGCCGCCGGTGGCCCGCAGCAGCTTGCCGAAGGCGAGGCGGTCGCCGAACTCGACGCCGTACGAGTTGACGTTCTGACCGAGCAGCGTGACCTCGAGGACACCCTCGGCGACCAGCGCCTCGACCTCGGCCAGGACCTCACCGGGACGGCGGTCCTTCTCCTTGCCGCGCAGCGACGGCACGATGCAGAACGTGCAGGTGTTGTTGCAGCCGACCGAGATCGAGACCCAGCCCGCGTACGTCGACTCGCGCTTGGTCGGCAACGTCGACGGGAAGACCTCGAGCGACTCGAGGATTTCGACCTCGGCCTCCTGGTTGTGCCGGGCGCGCTCGAGCAGCGCCGGCAGCGAGCCGATGTTGTGGGTGCCGAAGACGACGTCGACCCAGGGCGCCTTCTTGACGATGTCGCCGCGGTCCTTCTGAGCCAGGCAGCCGCCGACCGCGATCTGCATGTCCGGGTTCTTGACCTTCGTCGGGCGCAGATGACCGAGGTTGCCGTAGAGGCGGTTGTCGGCATTTTCCCGTACGGCACAGGTGTTGAAGACCACGACGTCGGCCGACTCGGGGTCGGCGGCGCGCAGGTAGCCCGCGTCCTCCATCAGACCGGAGATGCGCTCGCTGTCGTGCACGTTCATCTGGCAGCCGTACGTGCGCACGTCGTACGTGCGGGGGGCGCCCTGCGTCTGCGTAGTCATGGCAATTGACCAGGGTACGCCGTGCCCGGCCGGCCGTGGTCAGGCGGCGGGGCGCTCGCAGCCGGTGACCGGGCCGGTGCAGGGACGCACGTGCCGCCGCTCCGGGCCGTCGTCGGTCTCGGTCTCGTCGGCGTGCACCAGCTCGAGGCCGCCGTCCGGACCGGCGAGGACGAAACGGGTGGGATCAAGCGTGTCGTCCGGAAGCAGGATCGCCACGCCCAGCCGGACCGCGACCGCGCTCGCCGCGGTGGACTCCGCGATGGTTTCCGGGGCGAGATAGACGTCGATGAGCGTCGGGAAGTCGCCGCCGACGTGATGGACGTCGCACAGAACCGCGGCCTCGGACCCCAGCTGCCCGACCGAGCGCTCCAGAGCCCCCGCGATCGCCCCGTGGACCCACTCGGCGGTAAGGGACGATGCGGCCGCCCAGTTCCAAAGGCCGCCTGTCGGATCCATGTCAGCCATACCGAACATGGTGGACAATGCCCTCTCTTCGCACTCGCTGTGTTACCGCTCCGTGACCATTCTCGGTGTGAACCGATACAAGGGCCCACATAGAGTGTGCCCATCCGGTGATCCGCCAGAACAGGGACGGTGGTCCAGCAGTGTCCGACGAGGCTCTCATCGTCCTCGACCAGGTCAACAAGTACTTCGGCCCGTTGCACGTTCTCGACGACGTGAATCTCACCGTCGCCAAGGGCGAGGTGGTCGTCGTGATCGGACCGTCCGGTTCCGGCAAGTCGACGCTGTGCCGGGCGATCAACCGGCTCGAGCCGATCAACTCGGGGACGATCACGTTCGACGGCAAGCCGTTGCCCGCCGAGGGGCGGCCGCTGGCGAAACTGCGCAGCGAGGTCGGCATGGTCTTCCAGTCCTTCAACCTGTTCGCGCACAAGACGATCCTGCAGAACGTCATGCTCGGCCCGACAAAGGTGCGCAAGGAGAAGCCGGCGGTCGTCCGCGAGCGGGCGATGGCCCTGCTCGACCGGGTCGGCATCGGCAACCAGGCCGACAAATACCCCGCCCAGTTGTCCGGCGGCCAGCAGCAGCGCGTGGCGATCGCGCGCGCCCTGGCCATGCAGCCCAAGGCGCTGCTCTTCGACGAGCCGACCAGCGCCCTCGACCCCGAGATGGTCGGCGAGGTGCTCGACGTGATGACGGCGCTGGCCAAGGAGGGCATGACGATGGTCGTGGTGACCCACGAGATGGGCTTCGCCCGGCACGCGGCCAACCGGGTCGTTTTCATGGCCGACGGTCAGCTCGTCGAGTCCGCTCCCCCGGCCGAGTTCTTCGCCAACCCGAAGAGTGACCGCGCCAAGGACTTCCTCTCCAAGATCCTCACGCACTGAGTCCAGAAGACGAACACGAATTCGAGGAGCTACAGACATGCGCATCACCCGATTGGCAGCCACGCTCGGAGCGCTCACCATGGCGCTCGCGGTGGCCGCATGCGGCGGGGACGACGAGGGCAGCGGCTCGGGCAGCGGCGGCGCGACCGGCGTCGTGGGCAAGGCCTCCGGCGGCAAGCTCGTGATCGGCGTCAAGGCCGACCAGCCCGGCCTGGGCCTGCAGTCCGGCACCACGTACACCGGCTTCGACGTCGAGATCGGCAAGATCATCGCCAAGGGCCTGGGCGTGCCGGAGAGCGGCATCGAGTGGAAGACCACGGTCTCGGCCAACCGCGAGCCGTACATCCAGCAGGGTCAGGTCGACCTGGTCGTCGCGACCTACACGATCAACGACGAGCGCAAGAAGGTCGTCAACTTCGCCGGGCCGTACTTCATCGCCGGTCAGGACCTGCTGGTGCCGACCGCCTCGACGATCACCGGCCCCGAGTCGCTGGCCGGTAAGCGGGTCTGCTCGGTGAGCGGCTCGACCCCGGCCAAGCGGATCCAGACCGACCACAAGGACGCCAAGCTCCAGCAGTTCGACACGTACTCCAAGTGCGTGACGGCGCTGGCCGGCGGAAACGTCGACGCGGTCACCACCGACGACATCATCCTCGCCGGGTACGCCGCGCAGGACCAGTACGCCGGCAAGTTCAAGGTCGTCGGCAAGCCGTTCAGCGAGGAGCCGTACGGCATCGGCCTCAAGAAGGACGACTCCGCGGGCTGCAACAAGATCAACGACATCCTGAAGGCGGCGGCGACCGACGGGTCGTACAAGAAGGCCTGGGACGACACGCTGGGCAAGAGCGGCAAGGCGGCGCCCGAGCTCGACGCCTCCAAGCTCACCAACTGCAGCTGATCTTTTCTTCGATGGCGGGGCCGGGCGACCGGCCCCGCCACCCTTTTAGTCGAAGGTGCCGATGGACGTCTTCTCCGACCCGCTGAACCGGGACGTATACATAACCGGGTTCCTCTGGATCCTGAAAATGACACTCGCCGGCGGCGTCGGCGCGCTGCTGCTCGGCGTGGTCCTCGCCGCGATGCGGGTCTCGCCGGTCCCGGTGCTCCGCGGCTTCGGCACCGCCTGGGTCAACATCTTCCGGAACACCCCGCTCACGCTGATCATCTTCTTCTGCTACTTCGGTCTCTTCACGACGCTGGGCTTCTCGCTCGCCGACGACATCGACCTCAACAACTTCTGGCTCGGCGTGATCGGCCTGTCGGTCTACACCGCGGCCTTCGTCTGCGAGGCCATCCGCTCCGGCATCAACACGGTGCCCGCGGGTCAGGCCGAGGCGGCCCGGGCGATCGGCATGACGTTCTTCCAGACCCTCTCGATCGTCATCCTGCCGCAGGCCGGCCGCGCGGTGATCGCGCCGCTGGGCAGCATCCTCATCGCGCTCTGCAAGAACTCGACCATCGTCGGCACGATCGGCCTGATGGAGTCGTCCAACGCGATGAAGGAACTGATCAACGCGAACGGCGACGCGGTCATCCCGATCTTCCTCGTCTTCGCCGGCACGTTCGCCGTCGTCCTGATCCCCACCGGCTACGCGTTCGGCTGGCTGGCCAACCGCCTGGCGGTGAAGCGGTGAGCACCGACGCTGTTCTCTACGACCACCCGGGGCCCCGGGCGAAGGCCCGCAACCTCATCCTGACGATCGTCTTCGGGATCGCGCTGCTCGGGCTGCTCTACTGGATCTATTCGCGCTTCGACGCCAAGGGCCAGTGGGCGGGCAACCTGTGGGAGCCGTTCACCCAGGCCAGCACGTGGACCGACTACATCTTGCCCGGCCTGCTGGAGACCCTCAAAGCGGCCGCGGTGGCGATGGTGCTGTCGCTGGCGTTCGGCATCATCTTCGCCGTCGGCCGGCTCTCGGACCACTGGTGGCTGCGCATCCCGGCCGGCGTGATCGTCGAGTTCTTCCGGGCCGTGCCCCTGCTCCTGCTGATGTTCTTCATCTTCTTCGGGGTGCCGTTCCTCACCGAGCAGCCGATGTCGATCTTCTGGGCAGTGGTGATCGGCCTGACCCTCTACAACGGGTCGGTGCTGGCCGAGGCCTTCCGGGCCGGTGTGTACTCGGTGCCGCGGGGGCAGAGCGAGGCGGCGTACGCGGTCGGCATGCGCAAGGGCCAGGTGATGACCCACATCCTGATCCCGCAGGCGGCCCGGGCGATGCTGCCGGTGATCGTCAGCCAGCTCGTCGTGCTGGTCAAGGACACGGCGCTGGGCTACATCATCTCGTACGGCGAGTTGATCCAGCTGGGCGTCAACAACCTCTCGGCCAACTTCGCCAACGTGGTGCAGGCGGCGATCGTCGCGGCGATCATCTACATCATCATCAACTCGGCGCTGACCGGGTTCGCCGGCTGGCTCAGCCGCCGCACGCGCCGCAAGGGCCGCGCGCCCCGGGCCGCCGGCGCCCAGATCCAGCAGACCACCATCGAGCCCGGTCTCGGTGGCGGTGGTGGCGGGGCGTTCTAGCCGGGGCTCGGCTGGGCGGCCCCGGCTTGATCCGGGGTCGCCCGCCTTGACATGCTTTTCGTCATGATCTCCGCGGACGACGTCATCAACCAGCCGGAACAGGTCCAGTTCGAGACGTTTCTCGACGAGCACCGACGGGCCCTGCACGACTGCCTCGACGATCTGACCGAGGATCAGGTGCGGCGTTCGCTCGTCCCCTCCCGGACCACCCTGCTCGGTCTGGTCAAGCACGCCACCTTCGTCGAGAAGGTGTGGTTCGACGAGGCCGTCACCGGTCGGTCGCGGACGGCGATCGGCATCCCGTCCTCACCGGACGAGTCCTTCATCCTCGACAACGCCGACACGATCGCCTCGATCCGCGCGGCCTATCTCGACGCCTGCGCGTCGTCGCGGGCCGCCGTGGCCGGCATCGGGCTCGACGACAAGCTGACCGGCAACCGGCGCGGGCCGATCCCGTTGCGCTGGGTCTATCTGCACATGCTGCGCGAGCTGGCGCAGCACTGCGGCCACGCCGACATCCTGCGCGAGCAGCTCGGGCTAACGAGCGAGCTCGGTGACGCGTGACTCGCGGACGACCGTGACCCGGATCTGACCCGGATAGGTCAGCTCCTCCTCGATCTGCTTGGCCACGTCGCGGGCCAGCACCGCGGCACCGATGTCGTCGATGTCGTCCGGGCGCACCATCACCCTGATCTCGCGCCCGGCCTGCATCGCGAAGACCTTCTCCACGCCGACCTTGCCGGCGGCGATCTCCTCGATGCGCTCCAGCCGCTTCACGTACGCCTCGAGGCTCTCCCGCCGCGCACCCGGCCGGCCGCCCGAGCAGGCATCCGCGGCCTGGGTCAGCACCGCCTCGATCGTCTGCGGCTGGACCTCGTTGTGGTGGGCCTCGATCGCGTGGACCACGTCGTCGCTCTCGCCGTACTTGCGGGCCAGGTCGGCGCCGATCAGCGCGTGGCTGCCCTCGACCTCGTGGGTGAGCGCCTTGCCGATGTCGTGCAGGAACGCCGCCCGCTTCATCGACGGGATGTCCAGCCCCAGCTCGGCGGCCATGATGCCGGCGATGTGGGCGGTCTCGATCAGGTGCTTGAGCACGTTCTGGCCGTAGCTGGTGCGGTAGCGCAGCCGGCCCAGGAGCTTGGCCAGCTCGGGGTGCAGGTCGGTGATGCCCACGTCGACCAGCGCCTCCTCGGCGGCCCGGTCGCAGAGCTGCTCGACCTCACCCTTGGCGCTCTCGTAGACCTCCTCGATGCGGTGCGGGTGGATCCGCCCGTCGAGCACCAGCTTCTCGAGGGTCAACCGGCCGACCTCGCGGCGCACCGGATCGAAACAGGAGAGCAGCACCGCCTCGGGGGTGTCGTCGATGATCAGGTTGACCCCGGTGACCGACTCGAAGGCCCGGATGTTGCGGCCCTCACGGCCGATGATCCGGCCCTTCATCTCGTCGCTGGGCAGGTGCAGGACGCTGACCACGCTCTCGGCGGTCTGCTCACTGGCGATCCGCTGGATGGCGTCGACCACGATCCGCCGGGCCCGGGAGTCGGCCGTGGTCTTGGCGTCGCTCTCGATGTCCCGGACAAGGATGGCGGCCTCCCGCTTGGCCTGGGCCTCGATGCTCTCGACGAGCTCGGTGCGGGCCGACTCGGCGGTCAGATTGGCGATCCGCTCCAGCTCGCGGCGCTTCGACACCTCGGCGTCGGCCAGCTCGACCTCCCGGGCGGCCAGCACCGCCTCGCGGGCGGCCAGGTCGGCGTCCATGGCCGCCAGGCGGCGCTCCCGCTCGACCAGCCGCTCGACCTCGTCGGCGTGCTGGCGCTCGCGCTCGTCGATGCGGCCGGCGCGCCGCTCGACCTCGGCCGCCTGCTCCTTGGCGGTCGTGTTGAGCAGGGCGACCTCGCGCTCACCCTGGCGGCGGGCGGCCGTGCGAACCTGCTCGGCGTCGGCCTCGGCCTGGCGGTGGGCGTGCTCGAGGATCGTGTCGGCCTCGCTGTGGGCGGCCTCGAGGACCCGGCGGGCCTCGGCGCGGGCCGAGCTGGCCTCGGCCTTGGCCGCGGCGGCCTCGGCGCGGACGGAGGCGGCCTTGGCGTTGGCGTCGTCAACCTTGGCGTTCGCGTCCTCGACCTTGGCGTTGGCATCCTCGACCTTGGCGTTGGCATCCTCGACCTTGGCGTTGGCATCCTCGACCTTGGCGAGGGCATCGTCGACGGCCTGGCCCTGGCGCTCGTCGGTGCCCCGGGTCTGCAGCCGGCGCAGCGCGCGGCCACCGAGCACCAGGCCGGTCACCACGAGGGCGGCCAGGACGACGAACGCCACCACCAGTACCCAAACCAGGGCGGTCATCTCGCCGTGTCTCCTCTCGCCGCCCGCACGCTGTGAACGCGCACGGACCTGATGCGGGATGCCCGACCATGGCAAAACGACCGCACGCGTCATCGGACCACGTCACCTCGAGGGCGCACGCGGTCGACCGCGCTGCTCATAGGCTCCCCGGCTGTGCGGTCCGCCGCCGGGGGCTTGGTGAGACCCGCTCGGGGCCTTAAGTGATGCCGTAATGTGATGCGATCTATGTTGTGCGTGTTGCATGCGATGGTCGAACAAACCTTGTGTAACGCGAGGCTAGGTCGCGAGTGCCACTTCGGTCAAGGTTCCATGATTCGGCAGCGGATGGGACTTAGGGCACAGACTCGCTTACGCCCAGCTCACAACACTGGTGGGCATTTCAGGCGTACCGGGACCAGAGATCGCGCATCGGGTCCCACTTCTCACCGAGACCCTCTCGCCAGTACGCCAGCAGATACCCCGCGACCGGAGCCTGGGCGTCGTCCCACCAGATGCCGCTGATAGTCCTCGTGGTGCCACTCTCCGTGAGACGGTAGGCATACTCCGCGTAGTTGCCGGTGGTGCGGCCGGAGGGCGATGCCTGCTCGGTGGCCGGGGCGACGCCCGGGGTGAGAGTGCGGGCGTCGGCCGCCTGGCCGGTGACCTTGGCCCGGGCCCTGTCCCGCTCGGCGTCCGACGCGTACTCCACGAAGATCGCGCTCATGCCGTCGAGGGTGCAGCGGACCCGGACCTTCTCGCCGTCGTTGAGCTTGGGGCCGCCCGGGGAGCCGCTGCGCGTGCAGGTCGAGAGGTAGGGAAGCCACCCCTCGGCGATGGTGGTGAGCTTGCTGCCGGCGAAGTCGGGGGTGTTGACCGCCACCTGGTTCCGCTCGAAGACGCCCAGCTCGCCGTTGCCCACCGGCGCCGGCGTGGGCGCGCCCGTGGCGCGGGGGGCGGTGGCCCGGCCGGCGAAATACCCACCGGTGCCGAAGAGAAGAAGGCCGGCCACGAGCCCGGCCAGAATGCCGATGACCAGGCGGCTGCGCTCGGGTGGCGGAGTCGGCTCGATGCGGCGACCGGGTGGGGTGGAGAAGCCGTACGGGGTTTCGGACCACCCCTCCTGACTCTCCCCGCCGGGGTCACCGTGGAAGGGACCGTAGGCCGGGCCGGCTCCGCCGCTGGTCGGATGCGGAGTGCCTGGATAGGGGCTGCCACTCGCGGGGACCGGGTTGTGCGGATCGTCGCCGGCGGCTGTGGCGGAGTCGCTGCCCGGCTGGGCCGGCTCGGGGGTGCTCGAGGTGTCCTCGATCCAGCCGGCCAGCGGTGGAACGTCCGCGTCGGCGGGCTGCCGGGCACCGATCGGCTCGGCGCCCTCCGGGAAGGGACCGTGGCGCCGCATGCCGCTCGGCGAGGACTCGGTCACAAAATCGCATGCTACCAACCAGTGGCGACCACCGATGTCCGGCAGCGATCACCCTCTATATCGGCTCGGCCTGCCGCGACGGATTCGCCACGGCCGGACCAGCACCGCACCAGCGGGGACAGCTGCTTGCCGAAGCCGCGGTGAACCGGAAGTCCCCGATGGTCGCCGCCGCCGAGCGACGCCGCGGGCACATGCGGCGGCGGCTCCCAGTTGCGGCGGCTTTCAGTTGCGGCGGCGCCCAGTTGCGGCGGTGCTCAGTTGCGGCGGTGCTCAGTTGCGGCGGTGCTCAGTTGCGGCGGTGCTCAGTTGCGGCGGCGGCGCTCAGTCAGGAAGTGGGGTCGATGTCGGAGGCCAGGGCGTCGGCGTCAAGCTGGTCGGCGAACTCGGCTGCCTCGGCGTCGCGTGCGGCCAGGGCGTCCTTGACGGCGCGGATGGCGACGCCGGCCGGGTAGCCCTTGCGGGCCAGCATGCCGACCAGGCGGCGGAAGACGGCGTCGGGCGCGCCCGACGCCGTGCGGAGTTTGCGGTCGACCAGGGCCCGGGCGGTCGCGGCCTCGTCGTCGTCGTCGACGGTCTCGAGGGCCTCGCCGGCGACCTCGGCATCGACACCACGCTGCCGCAACTCGTTGGCCAGGGCGCGGCGGGCCAGTCCACGACCGTGATGACGGCTGGCCACCCAGGCCCGCGCGAAGGCCGCGTCGTCGATGATGCCGACCTCGTCATACCGGTCGAGGACCTCGGCGATCACCTCTTCGGAGATCTCCTTGCGGACGAGCACCTTGGCCAGCTCGGCCCGGGTGCGCGGACGCACGGCGAGCTGCCGCAGGCAGATCTCCCGCGCCCGGTCGCTCTCGCTCTGAGCCGGCTGCGCCGCCGCACCGCCGGCGGCACGACCGCGGCGGCCCGCACCGTCATCCGGCGAGGGGGTGCCGCCCGGCGAATCCCGCCGGCGACGGGTGGGAACGTTGCCGCGTTCCGGATCGTCGCCGGCGGGGAGCTCGTCGAGCGGTTGCTCATCGTGGGCGCGGGCGGGGCGGGGTGGGAGAGGATCCCACCCGCGCCCGGAACGCGCGCCCCGTCGGGCCGGCATGTCGGGTTATCCCGATCAGAAGTCGACCGGCGGCAGCTCAGGGCCACCGGCGGCGTCGCCGGTCGTCTGGCCGACGCCCAGCTTCTCGAGGATCTTCTTCTCGATCTCGGCGGCGACGTCGGGGTTCTCCTTCAGGAACTCGCGCGCCTTTTCCTTGCCCTGGCCCAGCTGGTCACCGTCGTACGTATACCAGGCGCCGGACTTGCGGATGATGTTCTGCTCGACGCCGACGTCGATCAGCGAGCCCTCGCGGGAGATCCCCTTGCCATACATGATGTCGAACTCGGCCTGCTTGAACGGCGCGGCCACCTTGTTCTTCACCACCTTGACGCGGGTGCGGTTGCCGACCACGTCGGTGCCGTCCTTGAGGCTCTCGATGCGGCGCACGTCGAGCCGGACCGAGGAGTAGAACTTCAGCGCGCGGCCACCGGTCGTCGTCTCGGGCGAGCCGAACATGACGCCGATCTTCTCGCGGAGCTGGTTGATGAAGATCGCGGTCGTGCCCGAGTTGCTCAGGATGCCGGTGATCTTGCGGAGCGCCTGGCTCATGAGGCGGGCCTGGAGGCCGACGTGGCTGTCACCCATCTCGCCCTCGATCTCGGCGCGCGGCACGAGTGCGGCCACCGAGTCGATGACGATGATGTCGAGCGCGCCCGAGCGGATCAGCATGTCGGCGATCTCGAGCGCCTGCTCACCCGTGTCGGGCTGGGAGACCAGGAGCGCGTCGGTGTCGACGCCGAGGTTCTTCGCGTACTCCGGGTCGAGCGCGTGCTCGGCGTCGATGAAGGCCGCGATGCCGCCATTGCGCTGGGCGTTGGCCACCGCGTGCAGCGCGACCGTCGTCTTACCGCTGGACTCGGGCCCGTAGATCTCGATGACGCGGCCGCGCGGCAGGCCGCCGACGCCGAGCGCCACGTCGAGCGCGATGGAGCCGGTCTTGATGATCGCGGTCTCCACGACCGGTCGCTCGCCCAGCCGCATCACCGAGCCCTTGCCGAACTGCTTGTCGATCTGAGCGAGCGCCAGATCGAGCGCCTTGTCCCGGTCAGGTCCTGCCACCATGTCCGCCACCCCTGTACCCGATTTAACGGTCGTCTTCGCCGATGCGTTTCTGTTCATCGCCACGGGCATCAAGGTAGGCGGTGGGTATGACAAAAATTCGCCGGCCTGCCCGAGCTGTGGATAACTGAGCCGCTGTGGACAATAGCCGAACACGTGTACGACGAACGAGTGACACGCCAGAACGGGTGTACTAAAAACGCCTTATCGCAGGCGGGAGGGCACCCGATCGGGGTACGCGGCTACCACCGCACGCCAGATGGTAGCCGTATCGATACCGTCCGCAATCGCTTGGTTTATCGTCCGGTGGCCCAGCTCGGCAAAAGAATGGTCCGCCGCGATGCTGCGCGCATAGGCGGACCCGAAGGCCTCCGCCAGCCGCGTCCAGAAATCCGTCAACCGCACCCCACGAGCCTACCCACTCCGCAGGCGGCGATAAGCCCGCGCCGACAGCGGCAGGAACACCGCGGTGAGCAGCACCGGCCAGCCGATCGCGAGCCACACCGTGGCATCCGCCAGCGGCCCTTCGGTGATCCCGGTGGGATTGCCGAAGAGCGACCGCGCCGCCGTGGCCGTCGCCGACAGCGGGTTCCAGGCGGCGATCGCGCCCAGCCAGCCCGGCATCGTCTCGGCCGACACGATCGCCGTCGAGAGGAAGCCGATCGGCCAGACCAGCACCTGTACGGCCATCGTCGCGCCCTCGCCGCGGAACGACAGTCCGATGAAGATGCCGATCCACAGCATGGCGAACCGGAAGAGCAGCAACAGGAGCACGGCCAGGACGGCCGAGGCCGGATCCGAGGTGATCCGCCAGCCGATCAGCAGACCGCCGACGATGAGCACCAGCAACTCGACGGCCGAGTTGGCCAGATCGGCCCCGACCCGGCCCAGGGCGACCGACGCACTGCCGATGGGCAGCGAGCGGAACCGATCGGTGATCCCTTTACGCGCGTCGCCGGCCATCGCGGTGGCCGTGCCCTCGACGCCGAACATCATGCTCAGCGCGAGCATGCCGGGCAGCAGGAAGGTGATGTAATCGCCACCGCCGGGAACCGTGATCGCGCCACCGAAAAGAAAGCCGAAGACCAGCAACAACATGATCGAGAAGAGCAACCCGAAGATCGGCGTCCACGGTTGCCGGGCCCAGTGGGCCAGGTTGCGCTGGGTGAGGATCCAGCCGGCTCGTACGGCGGTCATCGCGCAGCCTCCTGATCAGTGGCGGTCAAGGTGAGGAAGACCTCGTCGAGCGTGGGCCGGCGCAGCATCAGGTCCTCAGGGGTGATGCCGGAGCTGTCCAGAGCCCGGACGATCGCGGCCAAGGCGGTGACCCCGGAGCCGACCTCGAAGGTGAGGCTGTGCGACTCCGCGTCCGGCGTGGCCGGGAGCCCGACGGCGGCGGTGAGCTGCTCGGCCACCGGCTCCAGAGGCGTGCCGGCGGCGATGGTCACGGTGACCCGGTCGCCGCCGATCTGGCGCTTGAGCACGGCCGGGGTGTCGTCGGCGACGATCCGGCCGTGGTTCATGACCGAGATGCGGGCGGCCAGCTGATCCGCCTCGTCGAGGTACTGCGTGGTCAGCAGGACCGTGGTGCCGGCCTCGGCGACCTCGCGGACGGCCGCCCAGACCTCGTTGCGGCCCCGCGGGTCGAGGCCCGTGGTCGGCTCGTCGAGGAAGAGCACCGCCGGGGTGAGGATGAAGCCGGCGGCGATGTCGAGCCGGCGGCGCATGCCACCGCTGTACGTCGAGACGGCCCGCTCGGCCGCCTCGGTGAGCCCGAACATGTCGAGCAGACGGTCGGCCCGGGCCCGGGCGTCCACTGTGCTCAAGCCGTAGAGGCGGCCGAACATCACCAGGTTCTGCCGGCCACCGAGGATCTCGTCGACCGCCGCGTTCTGCCCGATCAGGCCGATCCGCCGGCGTACCTGGGGGGCCTGGGTCCGTACGTCGAAACCGGCGACCCGGGCGGTGCCTCCGTCGACATCGATGAGCGTGGCGAGTGCCTTGACCGCCGTGGTCTTGCCGGCGCCGTTGGGGCCGAGCAGCCCGTGGATCACGCCGGGCGCGACGGCGAGGTCGAAACCGTCGAGCGCGGGCACGTCCCCGTACCTCTTGCGCAGCCCCTCTGCCTGGAGATTCACGCTGTCTCCTTAACTCCGTATGCCACACGGTATTTCGGTGCGGAGTACACCGTACACCCCACGGGGTAATCTCGGCACATGGAAAATCAGGACGTCGACCGCACGCTGAGCCTGCTGTGGCGACGCGTCCTGGGGGTGCCGCAGGGCTCGCGCGGGCCCAAGCAGCGGTTCAGCGTCGACGAGGTGATCCGGGCCGGGATCGCGGTGGCCGACGAGGAGGGGCTTCCGGCGTTCTCGATGCGCAAGGTCGCCGATCGGCTCGGGCTCAAGCTGATGTCGATCTACACGTACGTGCCGAGCCGGGACGAGCTGATCGGCCTCATGGTCGACGAAGTGATGGGTGAGCCGGGGCTACCACCGCACGAGGGTGACTGGCGCGAGCGGCTGACCGCGGTCGCCCGGCAGATGTGGGACGAGTTCCACCGGCATCCGTGGCTGCTCCAGGTCGAGCAGAGCCGCCCGTGGATCGGGCCGAACGGCTCCGACCGGTACGAGTGGCAGTTGGCGGCCATCGAAGGGGCCGGCTTCACCGATCTCGAGATGGATCAGACCATCACGCTGATCGGCGACTTCACGGCGGCGTCGGCCCGGGCCGATGTGACCGCCCGCCGCACGGCGGAGCAGTCGGGGATCTCGGACGCGGAGTGGTGGGCGGTCAACGCGCCCGTGCTGGAGCGGCTGATGCCGCTGGACGCCTACCCGATCTCGGGCCGGGTCGGCACCACCGCGGGCGAGGAGTACAACGCCGTCCGCGACTCCGAGCGGTCCTTCCGGTTCGGCCTCGACCGCATCCTCGACGGGCTCGACCAGCTGCTCACCTCGCGGCCGGCCGATGGCTGAGCGATCCGCTCACTTCACCGCCGCGGCGGCGATCTTGAGGTCGTCGACCAGGCCGCGGTAGGCGGTCTCGCGGTCGTCGGCCCGCAGCACCGCCGACGGGTGGATCGTGGCCAGGGCCTGGATCTCGGCGACCGGGAAATCCCCGGGGTGCTGCGCCGAGGCGGGCCACGGCATCAGCTTGCCGCGCTGCTGGGTGACCCGGAACGACGGGCCGATCAGGGCGCGCCCGGCGGTCGCGCCCAGAATCACCACCAGCTCGGGCTTGAGCTGCGAGAACTCGGCGACCAGCCAGGGCCGGCAGGCGGTGATGTGGGCCGGGCCGGGGTTCTGGTGGATCCGCCGCTTACCCCGCAGCTCGAACCGGAAGTGCTTCACCGCGTTGGTGATCCAGAGATCTGACGGGTCCAGGCCGGCGTCGTCGACCGCCTCGCGCAGCAGCCGCCCGGCCGGGCCGACGAACGGCAGGCCCTGCTGATCCTCGACGTCGCCGGGCTGCTCGCCGACGAACACCACTTTGGCGTTCGGCGCACCCCGGCCGAAGACGGTCTGCGTGGCGTTCGCGTAGAGCTCGCAGCCCTCGCAGTGCGCCGCCGCTTCCTTCAGCTCGTCGAGGTCCCGCGGCTCGGCGGGAACCCACTGCTGCGCGCCGACCGGCGCATCGGTCCTTGGCATGGACAACGTTCTACCCCGAATGGGGGTGAAGAAGCATCCCTCCCACCTCCTACCCCTATCGGGTGGGGGCATAGAGAGCCGGCGGGCGGACGGCAGTGGCCACGGCATCGGCCAGGGCCGGGATCTCCTCCTCGAGCAACGGACCGACCGAGATGCGGACGCCCGGGGGTGCGGCCACCCGGAACAGCGAGCCCGGCGCTACGGCGTAACCCGCCTCGCGCAGCAGGCCGACCGTGCGGGTCTCGTCGGCGACCGGCACCCAGACATTGATGCCCGTGTCGCCCTCAGCGAGGAGGCCCCGGACACGGAGGGCCTCGCGCAAGGCGTGCCGGCGGCGACCATATGTCCCGGCGGCCTCGGCCACCGCGCGGGTGACCTCGTCGTCGCGCCAGAGGTGCAGCAGCAGGCGCTGCAGGACCGTGGACACCCAGCCCGAGCCGATGCGCATGCGGCCCACCACGCGGGCGATCGTGGCCTCGTCGCCGGCGAGCAGGGAGATGCGCAGATCGGGTCCGAACGGCTTGGACGCCGAGCGGGTGAGGGCCCAGGTGCCGGTGACCGGGCCGACGCAGTGCGGCGCCTGCTCGGCCAGCTCGGCGGCATGATCGTCCTCGATCACCAGCACACCCGGGTGACCGCTGAACAGGTCGCGCAAAGCCCCGGCCCGGGCCTCGCTGACGGCCGCCCCGGTCGGATTCTGCGCGCGCACGGTGACGACCGCGGCCCGGGCGCCCGACTGCAGGGCGGCGGCCATCGCGACCGGATCGGGACCCTCGCGATCGACCGGGACCGGGACCGGGCGCAGGCCGAGCGCGGCCAGCAGGTCGAGCAGGTTGGCCCAGCCCGGATCCTCGACGGCCACCGCGTCACCGGCTCGCAGGTGAGCCGAGAGCAGGCGCTCGATGGCATCCAGGGTGCCCGAGGTGACGGTGATCTCGGCGTCGGCGGCCGGGATGCCGTCGGCCACCAGGCGGGGGCGGGCTGCCTCGATCAGCTCGGGCATCGCGGCGGCCGAGGCGTAGCCCTGCGGGGAGCCATGGGTCCCGGCGATCGCCAGCAGGGCCCGGCCGAGCGACGGGAGGAGGCGGACGTCGGGCTCGCCGGACGAGAGATCGCGCACTCCCGGCGGGATCGGGAGACGGAGGGCCGACCGGGGGCCGGCGACCGGCGGGCGGGAGCGGATGCGGGTGCCGCGGCGGCCCTCGGTCTCCACCACACCGCGTTGCCGCAGCTCCTGATAGGCCTTGGCCACCGTGGCCGGACTGACGTGCAGCGAGTCGGCGAGCACGCGGACCGAAGGCAGCGCCGCGCCGAAGACCCAGTCACCGGAGCGGACGCCCTGCTCGATGCTGGCGGAGATCGCGGCGGCGCTGTCGCCGCTGACCTGATACTGTGCTGACACACCAACGATTCTGTACTAGTACACACGAAAGCACAAGCAGCCGCCCGGGAGGCCTGATGTCCGACACGTATCCACGGACGAGCCGCACGACCGCCACCCGCTACCGCGAGCGCATGCACTACGACCGCGAGCTGGCGCACGCCATTCTCGACGAGGCGTTCGACTGTACGGTCGCGTTCGTCGTCGACGGCGAGCCCCGGGTGCTGCCCACCCTGCAGGTCCGCGTGGGCGAGACGCTTTATCTGCACGGCTCGTCCGGCGGTCGCCTGGGTCTGTCGGTCCGCCACGGCGAGGTGCCGGTCGCGGTCAGCGTCACCCTGCTCGACGGCATCGTCTATGCCCGCTCCCACGTCCATCACAGCGCCAACTACCGATCGGTGGTCGTGCACGGCGCCGCCCGGCTGGTCTCCGACCCGGAGGAGAAGCAGGCCGCGATGGCGGCGCTGGTCGACAAGGTCGGCGCCGG
This sequence comes from Paractinoplanes maris, assembly GCF_023544465.1. Lineage (GTDB taxonomy): Bacteria > Actinomycetota > Actinomycetes > Mycobacteriales > Micromonosporaceae > Actinoplanes > Actinoplanes maris. The sequence goes on from NZ_JALPVL010000001.1 coordinate 59,270, forward strand.
CCGGGCCGCCGACAGCCGCGTGCCCAACCGGCGCGACCTGGCCGAGACCAGCGTGCTCGCCCTCGACCTGGTCGAGGTGTCGGCGCGGGCCCGCACCGGTGGCGTGATCGACGAACCGGAGGATCTCGCGCTGCCGCATTGGGCCGGCGTCCTTCCCGTCCGGCGTGTGTTCGGCCCGGCCGAGACCGATGACGGTGTCACCGCCGCCGAGCCCGCTTACCTGCCCGGCAGCGCGCTGCCCTGGGCCGCCCCGGTGCCGCTGGCCGGCCGGCACGTCCGCCTCGAGCCGCTCACGCTCGGCCACGCGGCCGGGCTGGTCGAGGCGCTCGGCGACGACGAGGTCTGGCGATACCTGCCTGCTCACCGGCCGCAGACCGTCCCGGCGATGCGTGACTATCTCGCCCGGCTGTTGAGCGCCCGCTGGGCCGGCAGCCAGGTCGCGTGGGCCCAGATCGAGGCGGGCACCGGCCGGGTGATCGGCCTGACGAGCTACCACGACATCGACCCCGAGCGGCGCGCTCTGGCCATCGGGCACACCGCCGTCGGGCGCCCGTGGTGGCGGACGGGGGTGAACACGGAGGCCAAGCTGCTGCTCCTCGAGCAGGCGTTCGACGTGCTCGGGGCGGAGCGCGTGTTCTGGTACACCGACATTCGCAACGAGCGCTCCCAGCAGGCGATCGCCCGGCTCGGGGCGGTGCGCGAGGGCGTGCTCCGGCGGCACAAACAGCGGCCGGACGGCTCCTGGCGCGACACCGTGGTGTTCGGCATGACCGCCGACGAGTGGCCCGCCGCCGGCGACCGCCTGCGCGAGCGCCTGGCCGCCGGCGCTTCCATGGCCGCGGCGGCCGGCTAGGGCGGCGCGCCACCTGCCCCGCGTTCGCTGACGGCGATCGGCGGGCCGGCTGTGCGGTCCGCCTCAGTGAACCGCACAGCCGGAGTGGATCACTCCTCTTCGAAGTCGCCGCCGTCGTCCTCGAAGACCTCTTCCATGGCCTCGCCGAGGATCATGCCGCCGACCACGCCGCCCGCCACACCCGCGGCCATTCCCATGCCGCCGCCGTGACCCCGGCGGTAGTGACCGTGGTGGCCACCGCCGCGCCCGTAACCGCCGTGACCGCCATAACCCGGAGCGCCGTAACCCGGGCCGCCGTGACCGCCGAAGCCACCGGCGGCGCGCAGTCCCTGATAGCGGCCCGCGGCCTCGGACACCGCCCGCTCGACGACCGCGCCCCAGTCGGTGGTGTCCGCGTCGGCGTGCGGGACGCGGAAGCGGCCGTAGGCGTCGTGCCCGGGAGTCAGGAAACCGCCGCGCTTGTCGAACTCCAGGACGACCTCGACACCCTGCGGGTCGGCGATGAAGGTCACCTCGACCTCGTTGACGGCTCCCGCGTACTGCGGGGGCGGGTAGAACTCGATCTCCTGATAGAACGGCAGGGTCATCCGGACGCCGTGGATCGCGCCGTGCTCGAGGTCGGCACTCTTGAAACGGAAGCCGAGGCGGGCGAAGGCGTCGAGGATCCGCTCCTGCGCGGGCAGCGGGTGCACCGACACGTGGTCGAGGTCGCCCTTGTCGACGGCCTTGGCCACCGCGAGCTCGGTCCGCAGCCCCATCGTCATGCCGTGCAGACGCTGGCCGTAGACGTCGGTGATCGGCGTCTCCCACGGCACCGGGAACGAGAACGGCAGGTCACGCTGCTCGCCCTGGCGCAGCTGGAAGGCGCCGGCGACCGGCAGCCGGTGGAACTCGGCGAGATGGTCGCCGTGCTCGGACTCGACCCGGGTGACCAGGCCCAGCACGACTCCCTCGATGGTGACGTCGTGGTCACCGCCGGCGATCCGCACCTGCCCCTCCAGGGCCAGACCGGGCCGTGTGTTCGGGTTGGCCAGCACGGTGTCGACGGTCGGCCCGCCGGCGCCGAAGGCGCGCATCATCTTCTTGAAGACCACCGGATCATTCCTCCTTGAATTTGCGATGGGGTGGCTTGACAGGGGGACGCACTCCGCGAGGAGCGAGGCTCACGCGCTCGTCGTGGCGGGCAGGTCGTCGGTCTCGTCGTCGAAGCGGCCGATCACCTGCTCCAGCAGGTCCTCCAGGGCGACGAAGCCGATCTGCGCGACCGCGTCCACCGGGACGGAGGCGGTGGTGGGGGCGGCCTCCGGCGCGGGTGCGGCCCCGGTGACGACGGCCAGCTGGGTGCGGCCGGCCCGCAGTGCGGCCACCGCCTCGACCACGTTCACCTCGGGGTCGAGCAGGAAGGCGGGCTCCATCAGCTCGCCCGCCGTCGGTGCCCGGCCGGCCGCGCTGGCCCGCACCGCCTCGCGGACGTGCACGATGCCGACCACCTGATCGCCCGCGCCGGTGACCGCGATCCTCGACCGGCCGCTGGTCAGCGAGGCCAGCTCGACGTCGGCGACCGAGGCGGTGCTGGGCACCGACACCAGTTGCGTGGTCGGCAGCATGACGTCGCGCACCGGCAGCGAGGCCAGGCCCAGCACGCTGGTCAGCAGCTCGCTCTGCTCGGCCTCGATCAGGCCCTCGGCCCGCGAGCGGTCGAGCAGGATGCGCATCTCGGCCGGGCCGTGGGCCTGGGCCAGCTGATCCTGCGGGTGGACGCCGAACGGGCGCAGTGCCGCGTTGGCCATCGCGTTGAGCACCCGCAGGGCCGGGCCGACGATCCGCGCGTACATCCGGAACGGCAACGCCAGCAGGATGGCCGACCGCTCGGGGTGGGTGATCGCCCACGACTTCGGCATCATCTCGCCGATCACCAGGTGCAGGAACGTGACGATGATCAGGGCGAGCAGGAACGCGATGACGTGGCTCGCCACCTCGGGCAGGCCGAGCGCGTGCAGGGCCGGGCCGAACAGGTGCTCGAGCGACGGCTCGGCCAGCGCGCCCAGGCCCAGCGAGCACAGCGTGATGCCGAGCTGGGCGCCGGCCAGCATGACTGACAGCTCGCGGGTGCCGTCGAGCGCCGCCTTGGCCGCCCGGCTGCCGCCCGCCGCGGCTTGCTCGAGACGGTGCCGCTTGCTCGCCACCAGGGCGAACTCGGCGGCGACGAAGAAGGCGTTGCCGATGAGCAGCAACGTGACCCAGAGCGCGTTCATCGGGAGATCCGAACCGTGAGGGGGACGTGCCGGTCGACGCTCTCCACCCGTACGGAAAGGGACCCGCCGTCGATGGTGACCGAGTCACCGGCCTTGGCCACCCGCCCGAGCCGGGCCAGCACCAGGCCGGACACCGTCTCGTAGTCGTCGCCGACCGGCAGGTCGACGCCGGTGGCGTCGGTGATCTCGTCGATCCGCCAGCGGGCCGGCACCAGCCACGAGCCGTCGGGCTGGCGCACCGGAGCGGGCTCGGCCTCGTCGTCCTCGTCGCGGATCTGGCCGACCAGTTCCTCGGCGATGTCCTCGAGCGTGATGATGCCCGCGAAGCCGCCGAACTCGTCGACCACGCAGGCGAGCTGGCGGTGAGCGGAGCGCAGGCGCTCGAGCACCGCCGGCAGCCGCAGCGAGGACGGCACCAGGACCGGGGCCGACATCACGGACGAGACCGGCACCGAGGAGCGCTCGGCCGGCGCGACCGCGAGGATGTCGGCGATGCTGACGACACCGACGATCTCGTCGACCTCTTCACCTCGTACCGGAAAGCGGGAGCGATGGGTGTCGAGCAGGGCCACCACGTCGGCCGCCGTGCCCGTGGCTGCGATGGTGTGCACGTCGACGCGCGGGATCATGGCCTCGGCCGCCGTGCGCCCGCGGAAGTCGAGACCGCGGTCGAGCAGCGTGGAGAGCTCGTCGTCGAGGCCGCCGTTGGCCCGCGACTCACGGATGATCTGCTCGAGGTCCTCGGAGGTCGCGCCCTCGGGCAGCTCCTCGATCGGCTCGATGCCGATGCGGCGCAGCAGACCCGCGGACGTACGGTCGAAGAGCCGGATGATCGGCCCGAAAACGGTCAGATACATCAGGGTGGAGCGACTCAGCGCCTTGGCCAGGGTCTCGGCGCGCGCGATGGCCAGGTTCTTCGGCGCCAGCTCGCCCAGCACCATCTGCACGACAGTGGCGATGAGCAGCGCGAAGGCCACCGAGATGGGCATGCTCACCGCGGCCGGCACGCCGGCCCCGCCGAGCAGCGCCGAGAGGCCCTCGCCGAGGAAGGGCTCGGCGACGTAACCCACGAGCAGGGCGGTCACGGTGATGCCGAGTTGCGACCCGGAGAGCACGAAGGAGAGGCGCTCGGTGACCTTGAGTGCCCGGACGGCGGCCTGGTCGCCCTGCTCGGCGTCGCGGCGCAAACGACCACGGTCGGCGGCGACGTAACCGAACTCCTGCGCGACGAAATAGCCGGTGACAGCGGTCACCACGAGCACCAGAAGCAAGCCGGTGAGGATCAACACGGCAGAAGGAATCCAACGGGGAGCCGGGCCGAGCCCGGCTGACTACTGCCGATCATGACGCAGAACAATATCAGTGCAGACTGTACGAACGCTGTGAGAAAGCCGACCTAAGCTTCCACATCAAAGCTGCTCAACACCATGTTGATCTTCGCTCGGTCACCGGTCCAGTCGAAGTCGCGGGTGGCCCAGGTGATCGCGAAGCCCCGGCCGTCCCGGGCGAACCAGCGGGTCTGGGCGTGCATGGGCGTTCCGTCCTGGTCGTACCGGTATTCCCAGTCCGCGGATTTGTAGATCAACGTCGTCTTCTCGAGCGAGACGAGCTTGTATCCGGGCAGGACTCCGGCCGCCACGAGTCGTTTGGCCTCGGCGGCGCAGGCCTTCACCGGGTCACCGGCCGGATTGCGCCCGGTGTCGAGGCTCAGCACGGTCGCGCCGGCCGGATCGCGGAAACAGAACGACGTGCCGACCCGCTGCCACGTCCAGCCGTCGGGCACCGGCATGCGGAAGCCGGACCCGTCGCTGAAGTAGGACCAACCCGAGATGAGCCCGAAGGGGCCGACTCCGCGGACCGCCGAGCGCTGCGGGGTCGACGGAAGCGTGCTCGGCTCCGGCCGGCGGCAGGCGGCCGCCGAGAAGCCGGTGGCGCCCGCGGCCATCGCGGTGGACGCGGAGGCCGTGCTGGGCGGTGGTGCCGCGTCCGGCGACCCGTCGCGCACCAGATAGCCGGCCAGAATGCCGCCGACACCGAGCACAGCGACCAGGGCCAGACCGGCCGCAACCACGGTCGAGCGCTGGTGATGCCGGGAGCCGTCCGGTGGCGGCGGGTCGCCGTGGACCGGAGGCGACAGCACACCGACCCCGGGGCTGACCGACGCGCGGACCGCGGCCGACTGATCGATCTCGGACGCGATCATCGCCCGGGCCGCGCGCGGAGACGGCACCCGCGGTGGCGCCGGAGTGGAGGCGACGATCATGCGGAGGCGGCGGTCGACCTCGATCGCGGTGAGCCGCTCGCGGGGGACGCGGCGCAGCAGCCCGGTCAGCACCGGGCCCAGCATCCCGGCCCGCGACGGCGGGTCCGGCTCCTCCGTGGCCAGCGCCATCAGCGTGGCCATGGCGTTCTCGCGGGCATAGGGCGACCGGCCCTCGACGGCGGCGTAGAGCGTGGCGCCCAGCGACCACAGGTCGGACTCGGGCGACGACGTGCCGTCCTTGGCGCGCTCCGGAGACACGTACTGCGGGGAGCCGACGACCAGGCCGGGGCCGGTGACGGTGCCGTCGTCCACAAAGGTGGCCAGACCGAAATCGGTCAGCACGACACGACCGTCGTCGCCGATCAGAACGTTGTGCGGCTTGACGTCGCGGTGCAGCACCCCGGCGGTGTGCGCGGCCCGCAAGGCGTCCAGCAACGCCACGCCGATGCGGGCAGCGGTGGCCGGCGAGAACGGGCCGTCCTCGTGGATCACCTGGTGCAGCGACCGGGACGGCACGTACTCCATCACGATCCAGGGCAGGCCCTCGAAGTGCACGACGTCATAGATGCGGACGACGTGCGGGTGGTTGAGCCGCCCGGCGCTGCGAGCCTCGCGCAGGGTGCGGTCGCGCAGCCGGATGCGCTCCTCGTCGGTCATCCACTCGGGCGGGACGAACTCCTTGACCGCGACGTCACGGTCGAGCATCTCGTCACGGGCCAGCCAGACGCGGCCCATGCCGCCGGAACCGACCGGCTCGCCCAAGCGATACCGACCGGCGACGAGCATGCGTGCGACCGCCATCCCGCCCCCACCCGTCGACTCGGTCTCAACCATAATTCGGCCTGCCTGACAGTGGAATGACGATCACCCGGTCACCGCGTAGACCACGAGATTGTCGCGGTAGGACCGCAGCGTCCGGTCGAACACACCACCACAGGTGATGAGTCGCAACTGGCGGTCGGGCGTCGGCCCGTACACCTCGTCGGTCGGGAATTCGGTCTTGGGATACCAGCGGATTGCCGTGACGATGAAACTGACGGTCGCGCCGCCGCGGACGACGTCGATGCGGTCACCGGCGGCGAGCTCGCGCAACCGGTAGAAGACCGCGGGACCCGACTTGGAGTCGACGTGGCCGGCGATGACGGCCGGTCCGGTGTCGCCGGGAGCGGTGCCGCCGGCATACCAGCCGGCCTTGGCGAAGGCCCGGGGTGGCTGCAGGGCACCATCGTTGCCGATGGCGAGCGTCTCGAGCGGGGTGTCGACCTTGATGGCGCCGACCCGCAGCCGGGTCGGGACGCCGGTGGGGGCGGCGGCGACGCTGCCGAACGGATCGCCGGCGGGTCGCCCGGCCGCGGGTCGCCCGGCCGCCTCGGATGCCGTCGGCGCCGCGCTTTGGGCCTGGGCACCCCATCGACCGAGATCGCTGTCCGGACGATCGGTGACGGCGAGATATCCCGCGCCGGCGGCGAACGCGGCCACCGTCGCGGCCACGGCCGGCAGCGCGGCCCGGCGGATCAACCCCTTCTTTCGTACGGGGTGAGGGCCGTCCTTCGGTAGCTGGCCGGCCGCCGTCGCCGTCGGAAGACTCGGCTCATGATTCTCGGGTGCGTGATTCATGATCATGGGAGCGTCGGGCGGACCGACGGCTTCCCGCGCGTCTTCCCGCGCGTCGGAGTCGGCCGGCGCCGGCGGCCGGATGGGCGGCGCGGTGATGACGCTCGCCCGCGGAAACACCCGCCGGGGAAACGGCGCGGCGGACTGCCCCAACCGGAGGAGCCGGCTCGGCTTGGGCCGCGGGATCGAGAGAGCACCGGGCACGACGGCCCGCGCCCGGACGGGCCCGGGCTTGACGACTTTCGCCACCCCACGGGCCATCCAGCCCAGCCCCTCGGACTCCCCGGCCTCCGTCGCCCTCGGGACGCTGTGGACCGTGGCCGCCGCGCGCGCCTCGGGGCTGACCGGGACGCGGACGATCAGCGGGGTGTCGGTGTCCTCGGCCGCCACCGGAGGACCTCAGGCGGTGCGGAGCCGGCGGCGGAGGGCAACCACGAGACCCCCGGTCAGCAGCGCGGCCGCGACGGCTGTCAGGACGATGCCGGTGACCGGCGACGACGGGCTGGTGCCGCCCACGCCGGTGGCCACGCTGCCCAGCGGGACCGTGCCCTGGCGTTCGGCGTCGACGTGCAGCTCGGGCTTGAGCCCGCCCGCGTTGTCGTCCAGCACCACCAGCGAATAGACGCTGCCCGGGCCCAGCGTGCACGGCAGCTCGCTGGTGCGGCCGCCGCCGGTGGGCTCCACCTCGACACTCCACTTGCCGGGTTTGACCTCGCGATAGGCCGTCGTGGTGGCGAACTCGACACCGTCCGCGATCGTGGTGCCGTTCTTGCCGGCGACGTCGAGCACGGGCGCCTTGACCGAGGCCTGGATGATCCGCACCTTCGACTTGCCCGGGTCGGGCAGGCGCAGGTCGTCCTCGATCACGCGCAGGCCCAGGTCGGCGAACCGGCCCACGCCGGCCACCGTGTAGGCGCCTTTGTTCTCCACCGTGACCTGGGTGGTGATCACCGGTTTCTCGGTCGCGGGGGCACCGGCCTTGCGCATGGCCACCTGGTAGGTGCCGGTGGGCAGGCGCAGATAGCGCGACATGTCGCCGTAGGCGACGGCGCGGAAGGTCTGCGGCTCGACACCGCCGGAGTCGGCCTTGAGATAGACGTCGACCGCGGGCGTGTCCGGCGACAGGTGCGCGAGACGCACATAACCGTCACCGGCCGCGGCGTGCGCGGGGGTCGCACCGAGGGCCACCATCGTCAGCGCCGCCGTAAGGGCAGCGAGGCGCCGCAGCTGGGTGATCGGAAGGGACACGGAGCCTCCTTCATCGATGAAGTTCGTGCATTACGAGTGGCGCTATGTATATCCAGCCGTCACTCGATCGCACCATGGTCCGGCACGTCAAGAAATTCCGCTGGGCGGACGTCCGACCCGTGCCCGGATGACCATTACGCGGGTATTCAGTTTTTGTCATACCCCCGAGAGAGCATGGTGGGGTGCAAGAAGTGTTGGAGCAGTTCGGGCCGGCCACGCGAGAGTGGTTCACCGCGGCGTTCGCCGCACCTACTGCCGCGCAAGCCGGCGCGTGGCGTGCGGTCGGTGCCGGGCGCAACGCGCTCGTGGTCGCCCCGACCGGCTCCGGCAAGACGCTGGCCGCGTTCCTCTGGTCGCTCGACCAGCTGGCCCGCGAGGCGTTGCCGGAGGATCCGAAGCGCCGCTGCCGGGTGCTCTACGTGAGCCCGCTCAAGGCGCTGGCCGTCGACGTCGAGCGCAACCTGCGCACGCCGCTCGCCGGCATCCGCCAGGCCGCCGGCCGCCTCGGGCTCACCCCACCCGACATCACCGTGTCGATGCGCACCGGCGACACCCCGGCCGACGAGCGGCGCCTGTTCACCCGCACGCCGCCCGACGTGCTGATCACCACTCCCGAGTCGCTGTTCCTGTTGCTCACCTCGGCCGCCCGCGATTCGTTGCGCGGGGTCGAGACGGTGATCATCGACGAGGTGCACGCGGTCGCCGCGACCAAGCGCGGCGCCCACCTGGCGCTCTCCCTCGAGCGGCTCGACGCGCTGCTCAGCCGGCCCGCCCAGCGCATCGGCCTGTCGGCGACGGTCCGCCCGATCGACGAGACGGCCCGCTTCCTCGGCGGCGCGCACGACGTCGAGATCGTGCAGCCGCCGAGCTCCAAGACCATCGAGGTCACCGTCGAGGTCCCGGTCGAGGACATGACCCGCCTCGACGAGGTGCCCGACGTCGACCCCGACAACCCCGGCGGCGGCCGCAACACGCCGTCCATCTGGCCCGCCGTCGAGGAGCGGGTGCTCGACCTCATCGAGAGCCACCGGTCGACGATCGTCTTCACCAACTCGCGCCGCGGCGCCGAGCGGCTCTGCGCCCGCATCAACGAGCTCTCCGCCGAGCGGGCCGGCCAAGCTCCGGGCGAGCCGGCCAAGCCCCCGGCCCAGATGCCACCCGCCCAGATGATGGCCCAGGCCGGGCAGGCCGGCGGCGCACCCCCGGTCGTCGCCCGGGCCCACCACGGCAGCGTCTCGCGTGAGGAGCGCAAACAGATCGAGGAGGCGCTGAAATCGGGTGTCCTGCCGGCCGTGGTCGCCACCTCGAGCCTCGAGCTGGGCATCGACATGGGCGCGGTCGACCTGGTGGTGCAGATCGAGGCGCCACCGTCGGTCGCGGCCGGTCTGCAGCGCATCGGCCGGGCCGGTCACCAGGTCGGCGCGGTGTCGCGCGGCGTGGTCTTCCCCAAGCATCGGGGCGACCTGGTGTCCTGCGCCGTGGTGGCCGACCGGATGAGTGCCGGCGCGATCGAGGAGCTGCGCTATCCGCGCAACCCGCTCGACGTGCTGGCCCAGCAGATCGTCGCCATGGTGTCGCTCGACGCGTGGCAGGTCGACGAGATGGCCGCCCTGGTGCGCCGGGCGGCGCCGTTCGCCGAGCTGCCCGAGTCGGCGCTGCACGCGGTGCTCGACATGCTCTCCGGTCGTTATCCGTCCACCGCCTTCGCCGAGCTGCGCCCGCGCCTGGTGTGGGATCGCGGCACCGACGAGCTGACCGGCCGCCCCGGCGCCCAGCGCCTCGCCGTCACCAGCGGCGGCACCATCCCCGACCGCGGCATGTTCGGCGTGTTCCTGGCCGGGTCCGAGCGGGCGTCCCGGGTCGGCGAGCTCGACGAGGAGATGGTCTACGAGTCCCGGGTGGGCGACGTCTTCCTGCTGGGCTCCACCTCCTGGCGGATCGAGGACATCACACCCGATCGGGTGCTCGTCTCCCCCGCTCCCGGAGCGCCGGCCAAGATGCCGTTCTGGAAGGGCGACTCTCCTGGCCGGCCCATCGAGCTGGGCCGGGCGATCGGGGCCCAGCTGCGCTCGCTGACCCGCGCCGACGACGAGAAGGCCACCGCGACCCTGCGCGCGATCGGCCTCGACGAGTGGGCCGCCGGCAACCTGCTGGCCTACCTGCGCGAGCAGCGCGAGGCGACCCGCAACCTGCCCGACGACCGCACGATCGTGGTCGAGCGGTTCCGCGACGAGCTGGGCGACTGGCGTCTGACGGTCCACTGTGTGCTCGGCGCCCGGGTCAACGCGCCCTGGGCCCTGGCCATCGCGCGGCGGCTCTCCGAGCGCTACGGCGTCGACGGCCAGGTCATGCCGTCCGACGACGGCATCGTGGTGCGCCTGCCCGACACGGCCGAGGAGCCGCCCGGCGCCGACCTGGTCGCCTTCGACCCCGACGAGATCGCCCAGCTGGTCGAGGAGTCGGTCGGCACGTCAGCGCTGTTCGCGTCCCGCTTCCGCGAGTGCGCGGCCCGGTCGCTGCTGCTGCCCCGGCGCGACCCGCGCCGCCGCCAGCCGCTCTGGCAGCAGCGACAGCGCTCGGCCCAACTGCTCGACGTGGCCCGGGAGTACGCCGACTTCCCGGTCACGCTCGAGGCGGCCCGCGAGTGCCTGCAGGACGTGTTCGATCTGCCCGGCCTCACCGGGCTGATGCGTGAGGTCGCGGGGCGCAAGGTGCGCCTGATCGAGGTCGAGACGCCGCGGCCCTCGCCGTTCGCCCGCTCCCTGCTCTTCGGTTATGTGGGTGCCTTCCTCTACGAGGGCGACGCACCACTGGCCGAGCGGCGGGCCGCCGCCCTCGCCCTGGACGCGACGCTGCTGGGCGAGCTGCTCGGCCGGGTCGACCTGCGCGAGCTGCTCGACCCCGACGTGGTCACCGAGACCGAGTCCCAGCTGCAGTGGCTGACCACCCAGCGACAGCCGCGGGACGCCGAGGACGCGGCCGAGCTGCTCCGCCTGCTCGGCGATCTGTCCCCGGCCGACCTGGCCGCGCGCCAGGTCGAGGAGTCGTGGCTGTCCACGCTGGAGGCGTCCCGGCGGGCCATCCGCATCCGGGTGGCCGGTGAGGAGCGCTGGATCGGCATCGACGACGCGGGCCGCTACCGCGACGCGCTCGGGGTGGCGCTGCCGGTCGGCATCCCGCTGGCCTACCTGGAGTCGGTCGCCGACCCGCTCGGCGACCTGGTCGCGCGGTATGCGCGCACCCACGGCCCGTTCGCCGCGGCGACCTGCGCGGCGCGGTTCGGGCTCGGCGTCTTCGTGGTGGAGCAGGCCCTCAAGCGGCTCTCGGCCACCGGTCGGGTCGCCTCGGGCGAGTTCTCCCCCGGCGGGGCCGGCAACGAGTGGTGCGACGCCGAGGTGCTGCGCATGCTGCGGCGGCGGTCGCTGGCCGCACTGCGCCGCGAGATCGAGCCGGTGCCGCCGCGGGTGCTGGCCGCGTTCCTGCCGCGCTGGCACCAGATCGGCGGTAACGCCCGCGGCATCGACGCCCTGGCCGCCTCGATCGAGCAGCTGCAAGGCATCGCCGTGCCCGCCTCGGCGTGGGAGAGGCTGGTGCTGCCGGCCCGGGTGACCGACTATTCGCCGCCCATGCTCGACGAGATGAGCGGCGGCGGTGACGTGCTGTGGGCCGGTTCGGGATCGATCGGCGGCAACGACGGGTGGGTCACGCTGGCCTACGCCGACAGCGCAGCCCTGCTGCTGCCGCCGCCCGACGACGAGTTCGCCGCGACGCCGTTGCACCAGTCGGTGCTCGACACGCTGGGCGACGGGCAGGCCCTGTTCTTCCGGGCGCTCTCCGACCGGGTCGGCTCGACCGACGACACGGCGCTGGCCGCCGTGGTGTGGGATCTGGTCTGGGCCGGTCATCTGACCAACGACACACTGGCACCGTTGCGAGCGTTGCTCGGCGGCAGCGGCGCCCACCGGGCCAAGGCCGCTCCGGCCCGCACCCGTTACCGGCGACCCGGCCGGCCGGCCATGCCGTCGCGAACTGGTCCGTCCAACATGGCCGGTCGCTGGTCCCGGCTGCCCGACCGCGACCTCGACCCGACCCGCCGGGCCGCCGCCCTGGCCGACCTCCTGCTGGAACGCCACGGCGTGGTCACCCGGGGCGCGGTCATGTCCGAGGGGCCGGTCGGCGGGTTCGCCGGGGTCTATCCGGTGCTGGGCGCGCTCGAGGAGCGCGGCGCGGCCCGGCGAGGTTACTTCGTCGAGGGCCTGGGCGCGGCCCAGTTCGCGGTGCCCGGCGCGGTCGACCGCCTGCGCGCCCTGGCCGAGCCGGCCGAGCTCGCCAAGCGCACCGGCACGACGGCCGTGGTGCTGGCCGCCACCGATCCGGCCAACCCCTATGGCGCGGCGCTGCCCTGGCCCGAGCGCATCATCGACAGCGGCGACGGCGAGCCGGTCGCCAAGGCCGGGCATCGCGCGGGCCGCAAGGCGGGCGCCCTGGTCATCCTGGTCTCCGGCGACCTGATCCTCTACGTCGAGCGCGGCGGCCGCACGCTGCTGTCCTTCACCGACGACGCCGACTCGCTGATCGCCGCCGGCCAGTCGCTGGCCGCCTCGGTGCGCTCGGGCGCCCTGGGCGCCATGTCGGTCGAGCGCGCCGACGGCGAGTCCGTCCACTCGTCCCCGTTGAGCGACGCGTTGACCCAGGCCGGCTTCCGGGCGACGCCCAGGGGGTTGCGCTTGCGCGGATGACCACAGCGAGATGCCCGAGCGGCCGCGCGGCGAGCCGGCCGGGTGGGTGCTGCGAGCCAGCCGGGTGGGCGCTACGAGCCGGCCGGGTGGGCGGGGCCGGGTGGGCAGGGCGAGCCGGCCGAGTGGGCGGGGCCGGGTGGGCACTGCGAGCCGGCCGGGTGGGCGCTACGAGCCGGCCGGGTGGGCGGGGCCGGGTGGGCGGCGAGCCGGCCGGATGGGCGCTGCGAGCCGGGCGGGTAGGCGGCGGCGTCGACCAGCGGCCGGCGCACGCTTGCGCGATGGCACGGCCCGCGACGGCCTGGGGTAGCGCGGCGCGAGGTGTTGGTGCGCGAGGCTAGTGGGGGTGGTCGGGGTGGAGGCCGTCGGTCAGTTCGCGGTAGGCGTCCAGGACGGAGCGGGTGCGGTCCGCCAGGTCGGCGGCGGTGTCGGCCGGGGTGATCGCGAGCGATTCGGGGTGGGTGGAGCCGAGCGTCTCTTCGGCGGCGCGGATGGCCTGGCGCATCTCGTCCTCGCGGATGAACTCGCGTCCCGCCTGTTCGGCGCGGCGCAGGCTGGACTCGCGGCGGGCCAGGTCGGCTTCGACCTCGGCCAGGGCCTTCTCGGTCGCCTGCAGATGGCTGCGCAGCTCCAAGGCGGTCTGGTCGGAGGGCGACTGGGCGGCGAAGTCGGGACGGCTGAGATCGGCCAGCACGAGGGCGAGCCGCTGGCGGCGGGCCAGCACGCCGGAGATCTCCCACAGCGAGTCGGCCAGCATCGCCTCGGCCTCGGCGGTGTCGACCAGGGAACCGAGGCGGGGCCAGGTCCGGCTGACCGAGTCGGCGAGGGTGATCGCCTCGTCGAAGGCGGCGCGTTCCGCGGGCGCGATCAGCGTGCGGGCGTCGTCCGCGGCTGGTGGGTTTCGCTTCGCCCGGCGGCGACGGCGGATGACCGGCTCGACGTAGGCCGCGCCGAAGAAGACCGCGGCGGCCACCAGGATGCCGACTTCGGCCGCTCCCAGCACGGCGACGAGTCCGCCGCCGACCATCGGCGCCAGGACCAACCAGCCCGTGCCGGACCGTTCCTCCGGTTCACCGAGTTCGCGCACCTGGGGCACGGTCGCCTCGACCAGCGCCGTCCAGGGCCGGCGCACGAGCAGGGCACCGTCCAGCCGCAGCCGCCGGCGGGAGACGACAGTGGCCACCCGGTCCCGCGCGACATAGAGCCGCGACCCCGTCACCCTGCCTCCCCCGTCAGTCCGACCAGAAGAATAGGGCAACCCTGGCACGCTCGTCGTCCACCGTTCGACCCGCCTGCCGCGATGCTTCAGCACGAAGTCACCAGAGGGCCGCGGTCCACCCCGAGACTAGACAGGCCGCGCGAGATCGGCTCGGGTCAGTTCGGCGCAGGGAGTAGTGGTCGGTGGCAGGTGGCCGGCCAGATAGGCGGCCGGGGAGACGCCCATGAAAGCCCGGAAGTCGGTGATCATGTGGGCCTGGTCGAAGAAACCGGCCTCGACGGCTAAGGCCGACCAACCGCCGGTGCCGGCACCCGGACCCGAACCCGCCCCGGACCCGGGCCTGCACGCGGACCCGCACCTGGGCCGGCGCCTGGACCCGCACCCGAACCCGCACCTGGACCCGGGCCCGCGCCTGGACCCACGCCTGGACCCGCACCTGGACCCGCGCCTCGGCCCGCACCCGGACCCGCACCCGAGCCCGAGCCCGCGCCTGGGCCGGCGCTTGCGCCGGCCAGGATCCGGCGCAAGCGGCTGATGCGGGCGAAGTGCTTGGGTGACAGCCCGATCTCGCGGGCGAAGAGCCCGCGGAGATAGCGTTCACTGACCCCGAGTTCGGCGGCGACCGTGGCCAGGCGTGGTGAAGTCGTCAGCGCGTGCGCCGCGGCCTCCACGAGATCGCGCCCACCGGTGTTCGCGCCGGCATCGTCACGGGCCGGCCCAGCGCCTGATCGATGCGGGGCACCGGCCGGAGGGTGGCGGCCCGGGCGGCCAGCGCTTGTTGCAGCCGGGAGATGACCAGGGGGACGTCGGGGCCGGCGTCGGTCAGGGCCTCGGTCAGCCGGGCGCCGGCGGCACCCCACAGGTCGGTGATGCGGACTGTCTTGTCGACCAGCTCGGCGGCGGGCACGCCCAGGAGCGGACGGGCCAGGCCGGGACGCAACCGCAGCCGGACGCAGACCGGAACGCCCCGGCCGGGGTGGTATCGGCCCCGGGTGCGCGGCCCCACCACGAACAGCTCGCTGCGGCCGGAGGCCGTGGTGCGGAAGGCGAGCGCTGTCGCCACGTCGGGCACCTGAACCACCGCAGCCTCGTCGGTCAGGCCGGACATCACCTCGACATCGGCTAGCACGAGGCCACGCTACGCCCGCGACGTCGCCGGGCGGCAGTGCCGAAACTTCCAATACGGCGGCCCGGCCCCGCTTCACCGTGGTCACCAGGATTCTGGTTACCGGTGCTTCCGGCACCACCGGCTCCGCCTTGGTCCACCACCTGCTGGCACACGGCCACGAGGTCACGGCGGTCACCCGCGACCCACGCCGCATCCCGCCCCGGCCGGGTCTGACGGTCAGCACCACGATCGTCCCGGCCCGGGCCGCTTATCTGGTCGCGCCGGCCGGACCGGCCGTACCGGACCACGACCGTGCCAACCTCGCGGCCGCCGTCGGGGCCGGTATCCGCCGGGTGGTCAAGCTCTCGGCCATCGGTACGCCCGAGACTCCCGTCCCACTGACGCAGCTCGGCGCCTGGCACCAGCCCGGCGAGGAAGCGCTCCGCACGAGTGGCCTGGAGTGGACGATCCTGCGGCCGACCACGTTCGCGTCGAACTCGCTGGCATGGGCCGGCGACCTGCGGCACGGCCGGCCCGTACCCAACGTCTTCGGGAACGGCCGGCAGGGCGTCGTGGACCCGGCCGACGTGGCCGCCGTCGCCGCCGCGGCGTTGACCACCGGCGATCACGACGGCCGCACCTACACGTTGACCGGCCCCGAGCTGATCAGCGTTCCCGAGCAGGTGGCCCAGCTGGGCGAGGTCCTGGGCCGGCCGGCTTCGACGGTCGAGGTGCCGCTCGAGGAGGCCGGCGTCTTCGCCGAGGGCGCCCGCCTGGTGCGCGACGGCGGCAATGCCATCGTCACCGGCGACGTCCACGTGGTCCTCGGCCGGCCACCCAGGACCTATCGGGATTGGGCCGAGGACAACCGGGGGCGGTTCTAGAGCTGGGGCGCCACCGCGGAGGCGATCAGCTCGATGTGGTCGACGTCGCTCAGGTCCATGACCTGCAGGAAGAGGCGGGTGGCGCCGGCTTCGGCGTACTGGGTGATGATTTCGACCGCCTGGTCGGGGGTGCCGACGATGCCGCCGTTCTCGCGCATCTCGGCGGGCTCGCGGCCGATGGCCTCCGCTCGGCGGCGGACCTCGGCGTCGTCGCGTCCCACGCACAGGATGGCCGCCGCCGAGAACGCCGGGGGCTCCGCCCGGCCGATGGCGGTCGAGGCGGCGCGGACCCGCTCGTACGTGGGGGCGACGTCCTCGATCTTGGCGAAGGGGACGTTGAACTCGTCGGCGAAGCGGGCGGCCAGAGCGGGGGTGCGCTTCTTGCCGTGGCCGCCGACGATGACCGGCGGGCGCGGTGACTGCGTCGGCTTGGGGAGCGCCGGCGAGTCGTTGAGCTGGTAAAACTTGCCCTGGAAGTCATAGCTGTGGCCGGCCGGGGTCGCCCACAGGCCGGTGATGATCTCGAGCTGCTCCTCGAGCCGGTCGAAACGCTCGCCGAGCGGCGGGAACGGGATGCCGTAGGCGGTGTGCTCGGCCTCGAACCAGCCGCCGCCGAGCCCGAACTCGATGCGGCCGCCGCTCATCTGGTCGGCCTGGGCGACCGCGATGGCCAGCGGGCCCGGCAGCCGGAAGGTGGCCGAGGTCACGAGCGTGCCGAGCCGGATGCGGGAGGTCTGCACGGCCAGCGCGGCCAGCGTCAGCCAGGCGTCGCTCGGGCCGGGCAGGCCGTCGCCGCCCATCGTGAGGAAGTGGTCGGAGCGGAAGAAGCCGTCGTAGCCGGCCGCCTCGGCGGCCTGCGCGAGCCGGCGCAGGTCGTCGTGGGCGGCACCCTGCTGGGGCTCGGTGAAGATCACGAGACGCATGCCCCAACCTTGCCAGATCCGGCCCGGCGCGCCCGGGGGAACCTGTCGCACACGATCCGTAGCAAGGCAGTAACGTTTCTCACCATGGCCGGGTATGAATGGATCAGCCTCACGACCGATTACGGAACGTTCGACGGCTTCGTCGCGGCGTGTCACGGGTCGATCGCCAAGATCGCGCCGCAGGTGCGTGTCATCGACGTCACGCACCACGTGCCGCCGGCCGACGTGGCCCGCGGCGCGGCCGTGCTGGCGCAGACCGCACCCCACCTGCCGCCGAGTGTGCACGTCGCGGTGGTCGACCCCGGCGTGGGCACCGCCCGGCGCGGCGTCGTCCTGGTGACGCCCGACGGCCTGCTCGTCGGCCCCGACAACGGCCTGCTGATCTGGGCCGCCGAGGCGCTCGGGGGCGTCGAGTCGGCCTACGAGCTCACGGTGAAGGAGGCCGTCTCGAGCACGTTCCACGGCCGTGACGTCTTCGCGCCGGCCGCCGCCCGTCTCGCCGCCGGCGCCGAGCTGTCCGACGTGGGCCTGGCCATCGACAAGGACACCCTTGTCCGCCTGCCCGACCCGGTCGTCACGGTCGGCGACGGCTGGCTCGAGGCGGAAGTACTCACCGTCGACCGGTTCGGCAACGTGCAGCTGGCCGCGAGCGGCGACCTGCTGCGCGGCCTGGGCAGCGAGCTGATGATCAACGGGACGGTCAGCGCCTACCGCGGTGCCACGTTCGCCGACGTCGGCCCGGGTGACCTGCTGGTCTTCGAGGACTCGGCCGGTCACGTCGCGATCGCCGTCAACAACGGCCGGGCCGTGGTGGTCCTCTCGGTCCGTCCCGGCGACCTGGTCAAGCTGGCGATCAGGCAGTGATCCGGATCCGGTCGCGGGACGTGGTGTAGACCCGGTCACCGGCCAGTCGCCACAGCACCCGGGCCGGCACGGGCAGCTCGGCCAGGAAGCGCTTCTTCTCGGACGGTGTGGCCTCCTCGAGAATCGCCCCGAGGAAGACCAGCGCCCTCTTGCCCTTCGGGATCACCTCCCGGCCGCGCTCCCCGACCGCGCTCCACTCGGCCGGTGTGAGGTGCCGCTCGATGATCGGCAGCACCTCGCGCTCCTCGTCGGCCAGATGCTCGTCCAGCGCCACCGACGCCTGGGCCAGCACGTCGGCCAGGGCGTCGCGGTCGTCGGCCCGCGCCTCGGCCCGCCAGCGCGGGAGCAGCGTGCCGAGCCGGTCCAGGGGCTCGTGCAGCCGCTCGTGCTGCGCCTCCATCCGGTTGATCAGATCGGTGTGCATCCGGGCCCGGTCGAGCAGCAACGGCCAGACCATCTCGTCCTCGGCCGTGTGGTGATGGTGCAGCCCGGCGGCGACATTGGCCAGGTGCTCGCCGAGCACCTCGGCCCGGGTCACATCGCCCGGCGGCACGGCCCGGACGAGCGCGGGCATCATGCGGAACTCGCGGCGGAAGACGCGGTGGACCATCACCATGTCCCAGGTGTCAGTAGAAGTCATGACCTCACGCTCGCAAGGTCGGCTTGCAGACTGCCTGCAAGCCGCCTGCACTCCTATGCTCTGACCGTGCTGATAGGCAGGGTGCTCGGGGCCACCGAGGTCGAGGTGGACGGCGCGGTCGCCGACCTCGGCGGGCCGCTGCCGCGCCGCCTCGTCACGGCGCTGATCGCGGCCGACGGACGGCCGGTCACGGAGGACTCGCTGGCCGAGGCGATCTGGGGTGACGATCTGCCGGCCCGGGCCACGTCCTCCCTCCAGGCGTACGTCTCCCGTCTGCGCCGCGCCCTCGGCCGGTCCGCCCTGGCGAGGGCCGGCGACGGATATCGGCTCACGGTCGACGACACCGACGCCGCCCGGTTCGCGACCGACGTGCGCCGCGGCCGTGACCTGCTCGACGAGGAGCGGCCGGCCGAGGCCCTCCGCCTGTTCGACGCCGCTCTCGGGCGGTGGCGCGGGGAGGCGTACGCGGATCTGCCCGCCACCCCGGCCCGCACCCGCCTCGACGAGCTGCGGGCGGTGGCCGTCGAGGAACGGCTCGCGGCCCGGCTGGCCGGTGGCGACGCCCCGGGCGCGGTCGGCGAGCTGGAGGCGGCGACGCGGGCCGAGCCCTATCGGGAGCGCCGCTGGGAGCTGCTGATCCTGGCCCTCTATCGCAGCGGGCGGCAGGCCGAGGCCCTGGCCGCGCTGCGCCGGGTCCGCGAGCGGCTCGCCGACGACCTCGGCATCGACCCGGGCCCAGCCCTGCAGAGCCTCGAGAGCCGCCTGCTGGCGCAGGACCCGGGGCTGCTGCTGCCGTCGCGCCCTCCGCCTGCCGTCCGCCCGCTCTCGCACTTCTTCGGCCGCGCCGAGGAGCTGGCTGCCCTGGCTCAGCTCGCGTCGACCGCCCGCTTGGTCACCCTGGTCGGGCCGGGCGGTGCGGGGAAGACCCGGCTCGCCGTCGAGTGGGCCGCCGCGCACGACCCGTGGTTCGTCCGGCTGGCCGACGTGACCGATCCCGGGCTGGTGCCGGCGGCCGCGGCCACGGCGGCCGGGGTGCGCGGGGTCACGGCCGACGCGATCGCCACCGCGCTGGGTGATCGTCCCGGCCTGCTGCTGCTCGACAACTGCGAGCACGTGGTCGGCGCGGCCGCCGGCCTGGCGCTCGATCTGCTCACCCGCTGCCCGGGGTTGCGGGTGCTGGCCACCAGCCGGGAGCCGCTCGGGGTCGACGGCGAGCAACTCCTGCCGGTCGCCCCGCTGCCCACCGGGGACGCGGTCGCCCTGCTCGTCGATCGCATCACCGGCGTCCGCCCGGGCTGGCGGCCCGACCCGGCCGAGTCGGCGACGCTGGCCCGGCTGGCGGCGGCCCTGGACGGCATCCCGCTCGCGCTCGAGCTGGCCGCCGCCCGGGCCCGCGTGCTCGGCCTGGGCGAGTTGCTGGAGATGCTGAGCGACCGGTTCCCGGCACTGGGCCCGGTGCCGCGCGGCGCCCTCGCCCCGCACCAGACGCTGGAGGCCGCCGTGGCCTGGAGCGTCGACCTGCTCGGGGCCCGCGACCGGGCGATGCTGCTGCGCCTGTGGCCGTTCGAGGGCGGGTTCCCGCTGTCGGCCGTCGAGGATGACCTGGACGCTCTCTCGGCGCTGGTGGCGCGCTCGGTGGTGGTGGCCGACACGACCGTCGCCCCCACCCGCTACCGGCTGCTGGGGATCGTCCGGGCCTATTGCCGGCAGCACGACCCGGATCCCGGAGGCAGCCGTGACCGGCATGCGGCGTGGGTCCGCGGGCTCGTCGAGCACCACGCGCCACTGCTGCGCGGCGACCGGTCGGCCCACTCGATCCGTACGCTCAATCGCGAGCTGCCCAACCTGCGCGCCGCCATCCGGCACGACCTCGGCGTGCGGCCGGAGAGCGCGTTGCGCACCGCCGGGCTGCTGGAGTGGTTCTGGTTCCGGGGCGGGCTGATCGCCGACGGCCTGCCTCTGCTGCAGGACGCGATCGTGGCCGCCCCGGACGCGCCGCCCACCGACCGCGCCCGCGCCCACCTCAGCGCGGCCATGCTGCTCTATCTGACCGGCGACCCCCGGGCGGTGACCGAACTGACCACGGGCCAGGCGATCGTGGCCGGCCGGCCCGATCGCGAAGGAGGGATCCTGGCCGCGCAGGGCGCCTACTACGAGTCGCTCTTCTGGTCGTTCCAAGGCGAGTCCGACCGGGCTCTCGCACCCGCCCATCGGTCGATGACACTGGCCCGGGAGCTCGGTGAGGAATGGATCCTGCCCGCCTCCACGATGTCCCTGGGCGCGGCGCTGGCCGGGGCGGGCGACGTGCTGGAGGGTCGCCGGGTGCTGGCGCGGGCCGGCGAGGAGGCCGTCGCCCGGGGGCAGATCTGGACGGCCGCCATGAGCGGGCTGCTGCTGGCTCGCGCGCTGCTGACCGAGGGCCCCGTCGAACCCGGGGCGGCTCTCGCCGTCCTGCGGCAGGCGCTGGACCGCTTCACCGACGAGGACGACATCGGCAACCTGATCGCCGGCCTGCACACCGGCGCGTACGCGCTGGCCCGCACCGGCCGGATCGACGAGGCGGCCCGGCTGCTCGTGGCCACCCGCCGCGCCGCGGCCCGCCGCGGCCTCGACCCGGACGCCATCGACCCGATCCGGGCCGCCGGCCTGGCCGCCGCCATTCCCCCGGCCGAACTCGCCCGGGTGGTCGTCCCGGACGACGAGGTGGCCCTGCCCGCGTTACCCGGGCCCGGTTCGGGGCAGGATTGAGGCATGCCCGAGGGCGATACCGTCTGGAACACCGCGCGCGTGCTGGAGAAGGCTCTCCAGGGCGACGTGCTGACCGGCTCCGACTTCCGTGTGCCCCAGCTCGCCTCGACCGATCTCAGCGGCTGGACCGTCGCCGAGTCGGCCAGCCGGGGCAAGCACCTGCTGTTGCGCCTGACCCGCGACGGCCTGAAGCCGCACACGCTGCACTCTCATCTGCGCATGGAGGGCGCCTGGCGGGCGTACGCCCCGGGCGAGCGCTGGACCGCTCGGCCGGCCCATCTCATCCGGGTCGTGTTGCGCACCCAGCGGTCGGTCGCCGTCGGCTACCACCTGCACGAGGTCGCGCTCTATCCGACGGCCGACGAGGAGCAGCACGTCGGCCATCTCGGCCCCGACCTGCTGGGCGCCGACTGGGATGTCGACGAGGCGGCCCGCCGGATCGCTCAGCACCCGGAGGTCACCATCGCCGAGGCCCTGCTCGACCAGCGCAACCTGGCCGGCGTGGGCAACCTCTACAAGGCCGAGACACTGTTTCTGCGCGGGCTGTGGCCGTGGACGCCGGTCTCGGGGGTGGCCGACCTGCCGGGCACCGTGCGGCTGGCGCAGAAGCTGGTGGCGTCGAATCGCGGGCGCTGGACCCAGACGACGACGGGCTCACTGCGCCGCGGGCAGACGAGCTATGTGTACGGTCGTCGCGCGCAACCGTGCCGCCGCTGCGGCAGCGCGATCCAGAAGGACGAGAAGGGTGAGCGGATCACCTATTGGTGCCCGCGCTGCCAGCCCCGCCCTGAGGACAGTTAGGCCGCCGGGCGCTTGAGTTCGGACAACCCCTCGGCGATGCCGCGCAGTTTGTCGGTGGCGTCGACCAGGCTCGCGAAGGCGGGATGCTTGCCCTCGGTGACCGGGTGCCCGTCCTCGGCCACATAGCTCGCCGCCGCCGCGACCAGCCGCTCGAACGCCGTGACACCCTCGGTGAACTGCTCGGCCAGCAATCCGTGGGACTCGGTCAGCCCGGCCCGCTGCTCGGGCGGGCTCAGCGGCAGCGCCCGCTCCACACTGGCCACGCGCTGACCGAGATCGCGCAGCCACTCCTCGGCCACCGCGGCCTCGAGCAGAGCGCCCTCGCCGACCCCGGTCAGCCGGCCGGCCAGCGCCGACAGCGTGGACGAGGCGCGGTCGAGCCTGTCCCACGCCTGGGTGATCGCCGAGCCGCGCAGGGCGTAGCGATTCTTCTGCCGGCGCACCTCGCCGAGCATCGTGCGACCGGCCGGGAATCGTTCGAGCGCGGCGGTGAGCTTGGCACCGGCGAGCGCGGGTGGGGGCGGCGGCGGAGCCGGCGCGGCGGCCAGCTCGCGGTGATCGCTGAAGCGCCACCAGGCCAGCGCAACGGAGGCACCGGCCGAGCCGGCCCAGATCGCGTCGGCCCAGCCGATGCCCTGATAGGGAGTGAGGACGGCGGTGGCGGCGGCCAGTCCGCCCCCCAGCACGCTCCACCGCCGCGCCGCACTGCGCAGCCGCTTGAGCCGCCGGAAGTATCTGGTCCGCTCGTCCACCGTCGCCCTCCCCTAAGAACTCAGCCGGCGGCCGACGTGTCGCCGCGCTTCTGATTCATGCTGGCCCGGATCTCGTCGAGCCGGGCCACGCTGGCCGGGTCGGAGGCCGGACCGGCCTGCTCGACCGCGGGCTGCGCGGGCGCGGCACCGAGCTTGTCGCCGGCCATGCTCGACCGGATCTGCTCGAGCCGGGACGAGCCGGCCAGGTCGAGGCTCGATTTCTGCACCTCGAGCATGCGGCCCTCGACCGAGTTGGACGCGAGCTCGGCCCGGCCCATCGCGTTGGCGTAACGCTGCTCGATCTTGTCGCGGACCTCGTCGAGCGAGGGCGTGTTGCCCGGCGCGGCCAGGGACGACATCGACTCGAGCGACTTGGCCACCGTCTCCTGCATCTTGGCCTGCTCGAGCTGGCTCAGCAGACGGGACCGCTCGGCGATGCGCTGCTGGAGCACCATCGCGTTGTTCTCGACCGCCTTGCGGGCCTGGCCCGCGGCGGAGAGCGCCTGGTCGTGCAGCGTCTTGAGGTCCTCCATCGACTGCTCACCCGAGACCAGCTGGGTGGCGAGCGTCTGGGCGGTCGACTCGTATTTCTGAGCCTCGGTCTCGTCGCCGCCGGCCCGCGCCCGATCGGCCAGGACGAGAGCCTGCCGGGCCATGCCCTGCAGCTTCTCGACCTCTTCCATCTGGCGGGACAGCTTCATCTCGAGCTGGCGCTGGTTGCCGATGACCGCCGCGGCCTGCTGCACGAGGCCCTGGTGCTGGCGCTGTGCGTCCTCGATGGCCTGCTGGATCTGAACCTTCGGGTCGGCGTACTCGTCGATCTTCGCGCCGAAGAGCGCCATCATGTATCGCCAGCCCTTGACGAACGGATTCGCCATTTCGCGGTATCCCCTCAATGTCGCTCAATCGGATCCGCCACCGACGCAGATCGAGGAGCTGTCGCGATGGCGTGCCCACCTGGTGCCTTCACCCGGTGTGGTCATGCCATCGTGTCAGCTCGACGCCACCGACGTCACGTGACCTCGGGGGGATCTCAGGGTGACCCCCACGCTACGAGGCTACGCGCTCCCCCGGCTCGGGGTCGATCCCGAGGGACCGTCCCCGATGAGTCACAGCAAGCGCACAGTCGACCGACAGAAAACGGGCCGGGTCCGCTCACGAGGAGCAGGCTCGGCCCGGTCGGGGACCTTCTTGTCAAGCGGCGTAGACGACGTCGCGTTGGGGCTTGCGCGTCGCGTGCAGCGTCGCCTTGAGGGGCTCACGACGGACCGAGACGGAGACATCCCCGTCGGCCGCCTTGGCCTTCTGGGCCCGAGCCGACTCGGCGTCGACCGGCACCAGCACGCCGTCCATGCCCTCGGCGAGCGACAGCGTGCCGCTGACCTCGCCGAGCAACTCGGAGAGCCGTGCGCCGAGCGCCTCACAGATGGCGGCCAGCAGCTCGCTGGACGCTTCCTTCTGACCGCGCTCGATCTCGGACAGGTAGCCCAGGCTGACATTCGCGGCGGTGGACACCTCGCGCAGCGTGCGGTGCTGCCCCTGCCGGCGCGCCCTCAGTGCGTCGCCGATAACCCGGCGTAGCAGGACCATGGCACCTCCTCCTGCGGCGGGGCCACCGGCATGCGCCGGAGGCTTCCCGCAACCGTACCCGCTGCCGGCCGGACCGACATACCGCCCCGCCGAATTACGGGACAGCCCGACAGCGGGGCTTCCGTGTAACCACTGGGGTCACTGTGACATTCCCCAGCTCACACGACGGCCGGGGCGTTCTGAATACAGTCTGAGAGCAGGAGTAGCGCGCTCGTCACACTTTCCGTCCGGATGGCCTCACGATTTCCGTCGAGCCGCAGCTCGCGCACTTCGGTGCCGGCCGCGCCGGCCACCGCCACATAGACCAGGCCGACCGGCTTGCCGTCCTGCGGCTCGGGCCCGGCCACCCCGGTCGTGGCCACCCCCCAGTCGGCTTCGCAGCGTTCCCGGGCGCCCCGGGCCAGCGCCACGGCGACGTCGGGGTCGACCGGTCCCCGGTCGTCGAGCAGGCTTTGCGGCACGCCGGCCAGGGTGTGCTTCAAGGCAGTGGCGTAGACGACGAAGCCGCCCCGGTAGACCGCGCTCACCCCCGGGATCTCGACCACGGTCGCGGCCACCAGGCCACCGGTCAGGGACTCGGCGGTGGCGAACGTCTCGTGGCGCTCGACCAGCCGGTGCACAGCCGCCGCGGCGGCAACGCTGATGCTTGTCACGGCGGACAACTACCCGTTCGGGTCGGCGGTATGCCGGGCATTTCGCCGCAAACGCAGCGCTTCGACCACATAGTCCACACCGGTCACGACCGTCACGATGGTGGCGGCGCCCATCAGCACCACGCCCACGACGTCGAACGGCTCCGGGACGGGCCACAGATACCAGGCGATGGCGGCGATCTGCAGCACGGTCTTGAGCTTGCCGCCGCGGCTGGCCGGGATGATGCCGTACCGGATCACCCAGAACCGCAGCCCGGTGATGCCCCACTCGCGGACGAGGATGAGCACCGTCACCCACCACGGGAGCCGGTCGTAGATCGAGAGCAGCACCAGCGCCGTGCCGGTGAGGGCCTTGTCGGCGATCGGGTCGGCGACCTTGCCGAACGAGGTGACCAGCGACCAGCGCCGGGCGATCCAGCCGTCCACGAAGTCGGTCGCCGAGGCCACGCAGAACACCAGGCAGGTCACGATGCGGGCACCGGTGCCGGTGAGCTGCGACGAGACCACGAGCCCGAGGAACACCGGGACCAGCACGATCCGCACCACGGTCAGGACGTTCGCCATGTTGTAGGGCGAGACCGTCCGGGGCGCGGTCACCGGGACCGGCTCGTCGGTCACCGCGGGGACACCGGTGCCGCTGAGATCATCTCGACCGGCACGGCCACCAGGTCGACGCCCTCGGTCGCGGTGACCCGAGCTCGCACGAAGTCGCCCGGGCGCAACGCGGCCAGATCGGCCCCGCCATCACCGGCGACCAGGGTCGTCGAGCCGTCGACCTCGGGCGCCTGGTGCTCGGCGCGGCCCTCGATCTCGCCGTGCTCGACCGTGTCGACCAGCACCTCCACGATCGAGCCGAGCCGCTCCTCGGCCCGCTGGGCGCAGAGCTCGTCGGCCAGCGTGACAACCCGGTCGTACCGCTTCTTGATCGTGTCCTCGCGGACCTTCTTGTCGAGCCCGGCCGCCTCGGTGCCGTCCTCGTCGCTGTAGTCGAAGACCCCGATGGCGTCGAGCCGCGCCTCGGAGAGGAAGCGCACCAGCTCGTCGACGTCGGCGCGGGTCTCGCCGGGGAAGCCGACGATGAAGTTGCTGCGGGCGCCGGCCGCGGGGGCGAGCTTGCGGGCCGAGTCGAGCAGCTCGAGGAACCGCTCGGTGGAGCCGAAACGGCGCATGCGGCGCAGCACCGGCTCGCTCGAGTGCTGGAACGAGAGGTCGAAGTAGGGCGCGACGCCCGGGGTGCCGGCGATCGCCTCGACCAGGCCGGGGCGGGTCTCGGCGGGCTGCAGATAGCTGGCCCGCACCCGGACGATCCCGTCGACCGCGGCCAGCTGCGGGAGGAGCTTCTCGAGCAGCCGCGGGTCGCCCAGATCCTTCCCGTACGACGTGCTGTTCTCACTCACCAGCACGAGCTCGCGGACGCCCGACTTGGCCAGCCACTCGGCCTCGGCCAGCAGCTCCTGGGGGTCGCGCGAGACGAAGGCGCCGCGGAAGGCCGGGATGGCGCAGAACGCGCATTTGCGGTCGCAGCCGCTGGCCAGCTTGAGGCTCGCAACCGGTCCGTTGTCGAGCCGGCGGCGCAGCACCGGGCGCAGGTGGGCCGGGGTGTGCTCGTCGACGGTGGCGTGCCCGGGAATGACGACCTTGGCCGCCTGCCGCTGGACCGGGGTGATCGGCAGCAGCTCGCGCCGGTCGCGCGGGGTGTGGGCGTCGAAGCGCTCGCCGGCCAGCACGCCGTCGAGCCGGGCGGCGATGTCGGTGTAGTCGTCGAAGCCGAGCACCGCCTGCGCCTCGGGCAGGCTCTCGGCCAGCTCGCGACCGTACCGCTCGGCCATGCACCCGGCGGCGACGACCTTGGCCCCCGTGTCGGCCGCGGCCAGCAGCGTCTCGATGGAGTCCTGCTTCGCCTTCTCGACGAAGCCACAGGTGTTGACCAGCACCACATCGGCGCCGGCGGCATCGGTGCTCACCTGCCAGCCACCCTCGTCGAGGCGGGCCGCGAGCTCTTCCGAGTCGACCTCGTTACGGGCACATCCGAGAGTGAGCAGGGCGACACGGCGGGAGGAAGGAGTTACCGACACCCGACCAGGTTAGCCGGGTTCGGTTCCCTGCTCACCCGCGCACTGATCCGACCGGGCCCCGCAGCCGTATCCCTGGGTGCCATGCAGACTGCCAAGAAGACTCCGCCGCACGCTGAAGCCCTGCTCATCGCCGCGCTCGTCGTGATCGCGATCCTGGTCCGCTGGGTGGGTTTCCGCGAAAAGACCACCGACATGAGCATCTTCTTCTCGTGGTACCACCAGCTCGGCCGGGCCGGGGGCTGGCGCGGGATCGGGGCCGAGGTCGGCAACTACAACGCGCCGTTCCTCTATCTGCTCGCCTTCACGCTCTATCTGCCCGGGCCGCTGATCCTCAAGATCAAGGCGATCTGGGTGATCTTCGACGTCGTGCTGGCGTTCTTCGCCTACCGGATCGTCGGGCTGCGGTGGCCGGCCAGCCGCATCCCGATGGCCGCGGCGCTGGTGGTCGTGCTGCTGCCTACCGTGGTGCTCAACGCGTCGTTCTGGGGGCAGATCGACGCGATGTGGGCCGCGCCGGCCCTGGGCGGGGTCTATTACCTGCTGCGCGGCAAACCCTGGTGGGGAGTGGCCCTGTGCGGCGTCGCGCTCGCCATGAAACCGCAGGGGATCTTCATCTTCCCGCTGCTGCTGCTGCTCGTCCTGGCCGGCCGGATTCCCTGGCGTACGCTCCTGGCCGCTCCCGCCGCCTATCTGGTGCTCGACCTGCCGGCGATCGCGTTCGGCCGCAACCCGATCGAGCTGCTCACGATCTACAGCATGGATCGGCAGGCCCGCAACGTGCCGGAGCTGAGCCTGCGCGCCCCCAACGTGTTCGCCCTGATGCCCGGCGGCCCCCGCGAGGACACCCTGCGCATGCTCGGCTACCTGTTCGCGGCGGCGGTCGTGATCGGGGTCATCTACGTGCTGATCGCCCGGGCGGTCGAGCTGACCCCGGAGCGCATCGTGCTGGCCGCCGCCCTGTTCTCGATCCTGATGCCGTTCCTGCTGCCCGGCATGCACGAGCGCTACTTCTTCCTGGCCGACGTGCTCACCGTGGTGCTGGTGATGTTCCTGCCGCGTCTCTGGTACGTGCCACTGCTGGTGCAGGCGGCTTCCCTGCTCTCCTATCAGCCGTACCTGTTCGGCCGGGTCGTCGCCGTCCTGCCCACCATCGCCGCCCTGCTGATGCTGGCCGCCCTGCTCATCCTGGCCCACCAGCTGTTGAGCCCGGCCTTTCGGAAGGACCCGTTGGAGGAGGAGCTCGAGGCTCTTACTCGTCCACCCGCAGCGAGGCCAGCGCCTCTTCCAGCTCGTCGGGCTTGACCAGCACGTCGCGGGCCTTGCTGCCCTCGGACGGTCCGACGATGCCGCGGGTCTCCATCAGGTCCATCAGCCGGCCGGCCTTGGCGAAACCCACCCGCAGCTTGCGCTGAAGCATCGAGGTCGACCCGAACTGGCTGGTCACGACCAGCTCGATCGCCTGGATCAGCACCGCCAGGTCGTCGCCGATCTCCTCGTCGATCTGCTTCTTCTTGCTGACCGGGGCCTCGGTGACGTCCTCGCGGAACTCCGGCTCGCGCTGGTCCTTGCAGAACTTGACGACGTCGGCGATCTCTTTCTCGTCGACCCAGGCGCCCTGGATGCGCACCGGCTTCGAGGCGCCCATCGGCAGGAAGAGACCGTCGCCCCGGCCGAGCAGCTTCTCGGCGCCCGGCTGGTCGAGGATGACCCGGCTGTCGGCCAGCGAGGACGTCGCGAAGGCGAGCCGGGACGGCACGTTGGCCTTGATCAGGCCGGTCACCACGTCGACCGACGGGCGCTGGGTGGCCAGCACCAGGTGGATGCCGGCGGCCCGGGCGAGCTGGGTGATGCGGACGACCGAGTCCTCGACGTCGCGCGGCGCCACCATCATCAGGTCGGCCAGCTCGTCGATGATGACCAGCAGGTACGGGTACGGCTTCATGACCCGCTCGCTGCCGGGCGGCGCGGTGATCTCGCCGCTGCGCACCTTACGGTTGAAGTCGTCGAGGTGGCGCACCCCGTTGGCCGCGAGGTCGTCGTAGCGCATGTCCATCTCGCGGACGACCCACTCGAGGGCGTCGGCGGCCTTCTTCGGATTGGTGATGATCGGCGTGACGAGGTGCGGGATGCCCTCGTACGCGGTCATCTCCACCCGTTTCGGGTCGACCAGCAGCAGCCGGACCTCGTCCGGCGTGGCCCGGGTCAGCAGTGAGACCAGCAGCGTGTTGAGGCAGGAGCTCTTGCCGGCGCCGGTCGCGCCCGCGATCAGGATGTGCGGCATCTTGGCCAGGTTGGCCACCACGAAGCCGCCCTCGATGTCCTTGCCCAGCGCGACCAGCATCGGGTGGTGGTCGGCGGTGGCCGCCCGCGAGCGCAGCACGTCGCCGAGCGCGACGTTCTCGGGGTCGGTGTTGGGGATCTCGACGCCGACCGCGCTCTTGCCGGGGATCGGGCTCAGGATCCGCACGTCGGGCGACTTCACCGCGTACGCGATGTTGCGCGACAGCTGGGTGATCCGCTCGACCTTGGTGCCGGGGCCGATCTCCACCTCGTACCGGGTGACGGTCGGCCCCCGGGTGAAGCCGGTGACCTCGGCGTCGACGTTGAACTGGTCGAACACCCCGGTCAGGGCGGCCATGATCTCGTCGTTGGCCCGGCTGCGGGATTTCGGCGGTGAGCCCTTGCCGAGCAGTGAGGGCGGCGGCAGGCGGTAGTCGCCGGCCACCGAGCTGATCTCGAGCTGCTCGGCCCGGGTGGGCAGCGGCTCCGAGTGATCGGGCGGCGCCGGCACCGGCTTCTTGCGGCTGGCCGGGACCTTGGGCACGGCCACCGTGTCGTGCAGGAGGAAGTCGTCCTCGGCGGCGGCCGGCTCGTCCTCGGGGGCGAGGCCGATGTCGGACAGCGAGCCCTGGCGGCGCCGCGACGGGCGGCGCTTCTTGGCCGGCTCCTCGTCGCTGTCACCCAGCGCGTCGTCGTCCAGCTCGGGGGTGGGCAGCGGGGCGCGCTCGGTCGAACGGCCCAGCAGCACGTCGACCAGCAGCAGCACCCGCTCGGGAATCTTGTTGATCGGGGTGGCCGTGATGACCAGCAGGCCGAAGACGAAGAGCAGGACGAGCAGCGGCACCGCCACCCAGGCCGTCACCGCCCGTTCGAGCAGGGCCCCGAAGGCATAACCGAGCAGGCCGCCCGCCTTGTCCATGGCGATGCCGTCGGCCGGGCGCTGCGAGACGTGCAGCAGCGCGGCGGTGGAGATGACGATCGCCGTCCAGCCGACCAGGGTGCGGCCGCGGTGCTCGGGGTCGGCCGGCTTGCGCATCAGGCGTACGGCGCCGTAGAGAAGCAGCAGCGGGAGCAGCACGGCCAGGCCGCCCAGGAACAGGTGGGTCGAGTCGGCCAGCCACTTGCCGACCGGGCCCGCGCTGCCGAACCAGACCGCCACCCCGACCAGGATGGACAGGCCGAGCAGGAGCAGGCCGGCCCCGTCGCGGCGATGCTCGGGATCGATCTCCTTGGCCGTGGCGGCCTGGCGCCCGACTCCGCGGGCGGCCCAGCCGACACTGTGGGCCAGTCCCATCCAGAGAGCGCCCAGGCCGCGGCCGACACCGGTCGCGAGCGCGGAGCCCACGGTGGGCCGGGCGCGGGCGGCCGAGCGGGAGCGGGCGGCCGGACGGGCCGATTTGCGCGCGGGCTGCCGGGCCGGCTGACGGGCGGGCTGACGGGCACGGTTGGTCGCGGCACCGCGCGACGCGGCGCGGCCCCGGCTCGCCGGAGAGGTGCGGCCCGCCATGGTCACACCGTAACGCCGCGATGCTCATGAATCCGGTAGGCGCACCGTCCTACTATCGGCGGGTGCAGCCCTTCACCAAAGAAATGATCACGGACGTACTCGACGCGCGCGAGTTCAAGTACTTCGAGGACGCCGACGGGGACATCGGCGGGAACTTCCAGGGCAACCTCATCTATTTCTTCCGCATCGGGCAGCAGCACGAAGTGCTCCAGGTCCGCACGATGGTGCAGCACATGTTCGGGATGGAGGACGTCACCCGGCTCTACGAGTTCTGCAACTCGTGGAATCACGACCAGCTCTTCCCCAAGGCGTACGTGCACGTCAACGACGACGGCACGGTGCTCGTGATCGGCGAGGTGATCGCCGACTGGGAGAAGGGCGTCACGCCCGAGCAGCTCGACCAGGTGCTGATCGCCGCGATCGCCACCAGCGTCCAGCTCGCCGTCGAGGTCGCCGAGCTGCGCCAGAAAGGCTGAATCGCATCGATGCCGGGGAGCCTGATCGGCTCCCCGGCATCGTGAATGCGCTGACGCCACCTAGGCAGGGATGGCGGCGTGGCGCGTCACGGGGTGCTGAACCCCAGGTCGTACCCGCCGGTGCCGGAGGTGGCGACGACGACGTACCGGTAGGTGCCGGAGCGGCCGTTGAAGGTCAGCTCCTTGTCGCCCGCGCCGGTGTCACTGGCCACCGTGCGGAAGCCCCGGTTGGTGAGCCGCTGGAGGAAGAGGTCGAAGTCGGCCCCCTCGGCCGCGGTCAGGCAGGCGGTCTGGGTGCCGGCGTTCGATCGGAAGGCGCCACCGTCGGGCTGAGCCTGCGCGGTGCGGGCCCGGGCCAGCTCGCCGCTGCGCTGCACGGCCTGGTCGGCACACGCGCCGGCCGACTCCGCGGGCGGCTCGGCACCCTCCTCGGCGGGCGGCTCGGCCGCCCCGCCCCCGCTGGTCACCAGCGTCAGGTCCTCGGCCGCGAGGATCTCGTTGACCGGCTGGAAGAACGTCTCGCCGCCGACCGTGCAGTCACCGGAGCCACCCGAGGTCATGCCCTGGGCCTGGTCGCCGCTGAGCCACGGACCGCCGGAGTCGCCGCCCTCGGCGCAGACGTCGGTGCGGGTCAGACCGGTGACCGCCCCCTCGGGGTAGACCACCGTCTGGTTCTTGGCCAGGATCGTGCCGCACCGGGTACCGGTCGTCGAGCCGGAGCGGCAGACCGCCGCGCCCACCGGCGCCTCGGTGTTGCCGGCCACCGGCAGCTCGTTGCCCTCGAAGTCGTTGACCACCGCGCGCGGTGTCCAGTTGCCGTTGACCTCGACGAAGCCCATGTCGGCGTCACCCGGGAAGGTCGACGCGCGAACCGTGCCCTGGGCCTGCTGGTTGAAGCCGGTCGTGGTGGTGCCGACCGCGCCACAGTGGCCGGCCGTCACGAAGCCACCCTCGACCGAGAACCCGATCGAGCAGCGCGCCGTGCCACCGTCGACCGCGATGAAGTACGGGTCGGCGCCGCGCACATCGAACAGCGGCTTGGGCGAGGCCGTGCTGGTGACGACCTTCACCGCTGAACTGGCGACGCCGGCCGTGCGGGCCAGTCGCTTCGCCGCCTTGGTCTCGCCCGGCTTGGCCACGACGACCAGCTTGTTGGTCGAGACCTCGACATACCACCCGGTGATGCCGTCCGCCTCGGACCGGACGGAGTCGAGCTTCTCCTTCGCTGTCACCAGCGACTGCTCACTCCGCTCGACCAGCACCGGCACCGCGCCGGCGGCCTTCACCGCGGCCTGCGCCCGGGCGTCGGTCACGGCGATCTTGAGTGTGTTGCCGTCGGTGGCGAGCCACGCGCCGCCGAAGTCGGCACCGGTCTGAGCGGCCAGCCTGGCGCTCACCCGGCTCGCCCACTTCGACCGCTGCAAGCGGGCCGTCGCCTGGTCGCCGTCCAGGCCCAGGTCGCGTTCCATCGCCGCAAGGATCTGCGCCGAGACGCCACCCGACTTGGTCGCGGTCTTGCTCGACGGCGTGGTGCCGGCCATCGACGGCAGCGTGAACGCCACCGCCGCTCCGCCCGCGACCACGACCGCCGCCGCCACGGCGATCCGTCTGCGCTGCATCTCCAGGTACTCCCCTCGCCACGGGTGCCGTGGGGGCGGCACCGTGACTGGAGATACGGGCGGAGGCAGCGAAAGGTTTAAATAGCCCGCCTATTCGCGTCAGACTTCGACGACGGTGGGCACGATCATCGGCCGGCGACGGTACGCGTCGTTGACCCACCGGCCGACCGTACGGCGTACGACCTGCTGCAACTGGTGGGTGTCGGTGATGCCGTCCTCGGCCGAGCGGTGCAGCGCGGCGGTCAGCAACGGGATCACCGGGTTGAACGCGTCGGGGTCCTCCGAGAAGCCCTTGGCCGAGATGTTCGGCTCGCCGACCACCTTGCCGGTCACCGAGTCGATCACCACGGTGGCCGAGATGAAGCCGCCGTCGCCCAGGATGCGCCGCTCGGTGAGCAACGACTCGCTGACGTCACCGACCGCGAGCCCGTCGACGTAGACATACCGGTTCTGCACCCGGCCGACGTGGCGGGCGTGACCCTCGACCAGGTCGACGACGTCACCGTCCTCGCAGAGCACGACCCGGTCGGCCGCGACCCCGGTCTCGACGCCGAGCTGGGCGTGAGCCCGCAGGTGACGCCACTCGCCGTGCACCGGCATGAGGTTGCTCGGGCGCACCACATTGAGCAGGTAGCGCAGCTCGCCGGCCGGGGCGTGACCCGAGACGTGCACCTTGGCCGTCTCTTTGTGCACCACGGTGGCGCCGGCCCGGGACAGGCGGTTGATCACCCGGTAGACCGAGGTCTCGTTACCTGGTACGAGGGAACTGGCCAGCACGACCGTGTCGCCCGACTCGATCGTGATGTGCCGGTGGTCGCCGTTGGCCATGCGGCCGAGCGCGCTCATCGGCTCACCCTGCGAGCCGGTCGACATGAAGACGATCTCGTCGCCCGGCATCCTGGTCGCCTCGTCCAGGCTGACCAGCAGGCCGTCCGGGATGTTGAGCAGGCCGAGGTCGCGGGCGATGCCCATGTTGCGGACCATCGAGCGGCCGATCAGGGCCACCTTGCGCTCATACTCCCAGGCGGCGTCCATGACCTGCTGGACGCGGTGCACGTGGGAGGCGAAGCTGGCCACGATGATCCGGCCCTTGGCCTTGCCGAAGATCGAGCTGAGCACCGGGCCGATGTCGCGCTCGGGCGTCACGAAGCCCGGCACCTCGGCGTTGGTCGAGTCGGACAGCAGCAGGTCGACGCCCTCGGCCCCGAGCCGCGCGAAGCCGGCCAGGTCGGTGATGCGGCCGTCCAGCGGCACCTGGTCCATCTTGAAGTCGCCGGTGTGCAGGATCAGGCCGGCCGGGGTGCGCACGGCGACCGCCAGCGCGTCCGGGATCGAGTGGTTGACCGCGAAGAACTCGCAGCCGAACGGCCCGAGCTGCTCGGTCTGGCCCTCGCGCACGGTCAGCGTGTAGGGGTCGAGCCGGCGCTCGGCCAGCTTGGCCTCGACCAGCGCGAGCGTGAACTCCGAGCCGACCAGTGGGATGTCGGCCTTGTGGGCCAGCAGGTAGGGCACGGCGCCGATGTGGTCCTCGTGGCCGTGCGTGAGCACGATCGCCTGGACGTCGTCGAGACGGTCGAGGATCGGCGTGAAGTCGGGCAGGATCAGGTCGACGCCGGGCTGCTCCACATCGGGGAAGAGCACGCCGCAGTCGATGATCAGGAGCTTGCCGTCGAACTCGAGGACGGTCATGTTGCGGCCGATGGCCCCGAGGCCGCCCATCGGGATGACGCGCAGGGCGCCCTCCGGCAGCGGGGGCGGCGGTTCCAGGTCCGCGTGGGCTTGACTCATATCGCGTTTATCTGTCTTTCCTCGTGTGTGCCGTCGCCGCCCGTTACAGGGCGATGCCGGCTGCGGCGGCGTCCTGGCGCAGCTGGTCGAGCTCGGCGCCGGTCGCCTCGACCAGCGGCGAGCGGACCGGGCCGGCCGGGCGGCCCTGTGCGTTGAGGCCCGCCTTGACCAGCATGGTGCCCGGAACCCGGAAGATGCCGGTGAACAGCGGCAAAGCCCGGCGGTGGGCGGCCAGAGCGGCGGCGTTGTCGCCACGCTCGAACGCCTCGATCATTTCTCGGGCCATCAGGCCGGTGAAGTGGGTGGAGGTGCCGACCAGGCCGACCCCGCCGATCGACAGCAGCGGCAGGGTGGCCGCGTCGTCGCCCGAGTAGTAGGCCAAGCCGGTGCGGCTCAGCACCCAGGAGCTGGCGATCAGGTCGCCCTTGGCGTCCTTGACCGCCACGATGCGGTCGTGCTCGGCGATGCGGCACATCGTCTCGGTGGCGATCGCCGTGCCGGCCCGGTGGGGGATGTCGTAGACCATCACCGGCAGGCCGACCGCGTCGGCCACGGTGAGGAAATGCTGGGCCACACCGGCCTGCGGCGGCTTGTTGTAATAAGGCGTCACGACCAGTACGCCGTGAGCGCCGGCCTTTTCGGCGGCGTGCGCCAGCTCGATCGTGTGGGCGGTGTTGTTGGTGCCGACCCCGGCGATGATCCGGGCCCGGTCGCCCACCGCGTCGACCACGGCGCGGAGCAGCGTTTCCTTCTCCGCGTCGGTGGTGGTCGGCGACTCACCGGTGGTGCCGCTGACGACGAGCGCGTCGTTGCGCTGCTCGTCGACCAGATAGGTGGCCAGTCTCGCCGCGCCCTCGACGTCGAGGGAGCCGTCGTGGGCGAACGGGGTGACCATGGCGGTCAGCAGCCGTCCGAAGGGTCGCGGGTCGTGCGTCATGCCCCCCAACCTATCGGACGACCCGCTCAGACGTAGAGCGCGGTGAACGGGGCCCAGGGCAGGTTGCGCAGCACGCTCCAGACGCCCCACACAGCGACGAAGGTGATCAGGACCGCCGGGCTCAGGTTGAGCTGGGGCAGGTCCCACTTGAAGAGGCGCTTGGCGGCCCAGGCCACATACAGATAGAGCAGGAACGGCACGGCGAACGTGAACAGCGCGTGGTGGCGGGCGGCGGCGGGGAGGTCGCCATGCAGCAGATACCACGCCGCGCGGGTGCCTCCGCAGCCCGGGCAGACGAAACCAGTGGTGTATTTGAGCAGGCAGGTGGGGGCGTCACCGGCGCCGGCCTCGGCCGGATGGGTCGCCAGCGTGTAACCGACGGCGCCGCCCATGCAGACCAGCAGCGCGACCGGGGCGGCCCAGATCGGCGACCTGGTCCAGACCCGCTGGACGAAGCGGGTGACCCGGTCGGGCTCGTGCTGGGCCTGCTGCCGCGCGTAATAGGCCAGCCACTCGGGCGGCACCGGCGGACCCTGCACCGGCTGGTCGTCGAGCCACGGACGGGCAGTGTCCGGCGTGGTGGCGGCGCTCATGAGCGCCACGGTACACCCGCGCTGCCCCGCTCCTCCGGGCCCGCGGATCTTGCGGATGCACTGACCCGCCGGACCGCTCCGCGCGCCAG
Organism: Paractinoplanes maris; assembly: GCF_023544465.1. Lineage (GTDB taxonomy): Bacteria > Actinomycetota > Actinomycetes > Mycobacteriales > Micromonosporaceae > Actinoplanes > Actinoplanes maris. The sequence goes on from NZ_JALPVL010000001.1 coordinate 95,785, forward strand.
GACCGCGTCTGTCAGCCGGACTGCGCCTTCAGCGCCGCGGCCAGTGGGCCCGCGAAATCGCCTCGCCCCGGGGTGGCGATGCGCTCCAGACCCAGCCACCCGGCCAGCCGGTGGAGCTCGGCGGCGAGCGCGGCGGCCGTCTCGTCCGGCTCGGCCCCGGGCTCGAGCCAGGCCGCCGGGACGAGCAGCTCACCGGTCCTGCGGTCAGCCTTCAGGTCGACCCGGGCCGCCAACTGGTCGCCGAGCAGGAACGGCAGCACGTAATAGCCGTAGAGCCGCTGGGCGGCCGGCACGTAGATCTCGATGCGGTAATTCATGCCGAACAGCCGCTCGGTGCGCCCACGCTCCCAGATCAGCGGGTCGAACGGGCTGACCAGCGTGGCCGCGCGGACCCAGCGGGGCAGTTTGGCCTGGTGGTGCAGATAGGTCGGCTGCCTCCAGCCCGGCACGCTTACCGGGAGCAGCACCTGATCGTCGACCAGCTCGGCCACGGCCCGCTTGAAGCCGTCGACCGGGAGGCGGAAATAATCCCGCAGCTCGGGCTCGGCGGCCACCCCGAGCGCCCGCGCGGAGATCTCGACCAGAGCCCGGAAGGCGTCGGGCTCGGCCGGGGTCGGCGCGTTGAGCACGGCCTGGGGCAGCACCCGCTCGGTCAAGTCGTAACGCCGGGCGAACGACGTGGTGCGCTCGGCGGCGGTGATCTGGCCGGTGTAGAACAGCCACTCGAGTGCCTGCTTGACCGACGACCAGTTCCACCCCCAGTGATCGGTGCGGCGGGGCTCGTCGTGCTCGATCTCGGCCGCGGTGATCGGGCCGCGGGCGCGCACCACGTCGAGCACCCGGGCGACCAGCTCGGGCTGCTCCTGCCCGACCCGGCGCATGCCGCCCCAGGCCAGCTCGCCGGCCCGGGCCATCCGCCAGCGGAACAGCGGCTGCAGATCGGTGGTGATCAGCGACGCCTCGTGACCCCAGAACTCGAACAGATCACGGGGTTTGCGGTAGGCCGCCCGATCGAGCAGCTCCACCGGATAGGGGCCGAGCCGGCTGTAGAGCGGCATGAAGTGGGCGCGCTGCAGAACGTTGACCGAGTCCATCTGGATCAGGTGGACCCGGCGCAGCACACGCCGCAGATGGCGCAGGTCGGTCGCGCCGCCCGGCTTGGCGTCGGCGAACCCCTGCGCGGCCAGCGTGACGCGGCGGGCCTGCGCGACGGAGAGCGAGTCTGGGAGAGCCATCGTCGAGCACGGTAAAGCAGGGGTACGACAAAATCACGGCCCGGCGAGGGCTCTGTAGGCTCCCCGCATGGCAATCGGCTTCGTCCGTCCCGCGCGCCCCGGCGACGCCGCGGAGATCGCCCGCATCCAGCTCGCCACGTGGCGCACGGCGTATCGGCGCATGTTCCCGGCCCACGTGCTGGCCAACCTCGACGAGGGTTATCTGGCCCGGGGCTGGAGCGAGGCGATCGAGCAGCCGCCGTCCGAGCGGCACTGGGTGCTGATCGCGGTCGAGCAGAGTGAGACCAGCTCGTTCACGGTCGGCTTCGCGGCGGCCGGGCCGGCCGACGAGCAGGCGCTGGCGCCCGAGGAGCCGCCGCTGCCGGCCGGGGTCGCCGCGATCACCGATCTGCTGGTCGAGCCCCGGTGGGGGCGGCGAGGGCACGGCAGCCGGCTGCTCTCGGCCGCGGTTGCCCACTGGCAGGAGGACGGCTACACCCACGCCGTGGCCTGGGCCTACGAGCAGGACAAGGTCATGCAGAAGTTCCTGGGCTCGGCCGGCTGGGAGCCGGACGGCGCCGGGCGGGCGCTCGACGTGGACGACATGCTCGTCCCCCAGCTGCGGCTGCACGTGGCGCTGGGCGGAGAATAGATTCGTGACCACGCCGACCTTCGTCTATGACGGTGACTGCTCGTTCTGCTCGACGTGCGCGGAGTTCATCGAGAAGCGCATCCCGACGCACGCCCGGGTGATTCCGTGGCAGTTCGCCGACCTCGACGCGCTCGGGCTGACGGTCGAGCAGTGCGAGGAAGCGGTGCAGTGGGTCGGCGCCGACGGCACAACCGCCGCCGGCCCGGACGCGATCGCCCTGATGCTGCGCGACGCAGGCCGATTCTGGCAGCTCGCGGGGGGCGCGCTGCAGATCGGCCCGGTGCGGCTGGCCGCCTGGCCGGCCTACCGCTGGGTCGCCCAGCACCGCCACATGCTGCCCGGCGGCACCGCCGCCTGCTCCCTCCCCCAGGCCCAGCGCGACGCCCTCTACGGCACCGGCGCCGTTTAAGACACCGGCTCCGGCGCCCTCTAAGACACCGGCTCCGGCGCCCTCTAAGACACCGGCTCCGGCGCCCTTTACGGCACCGGCTCCGGCCGCCCTCCACGGCACCGGCTCGGGCGCCCTTTACGGCACGGCTCGGGCGCCCTTTACGGCACGGCTCGGGCGCCCTCTACGGCACCGGCTCCGGCGCCTGAGTCACCGCCGGGGTGCGGCCCAGCCGGCGGCGGGCCCAGTCGACCGGGCGCACGCGCTCGAGCGACAGGAAGCTCGCCATGGCCACCAGGTGCGGGGCGAACGAGATGGTGATCATCGAGAACGTCATCAGGTGGAACGAGTAGAAGAAGACGACGCCCAGCCAGCGGAAGCGCTGCGGCACCACGAAGATCAGCGGGCTGAGCAGCTCGAACAGGATGATGCCGGCCTGGGCGGCGATCAGCAGGCCGGGGATCACGGCGATCTCGTCGGCCAGCCAGGTGCCCCGGCGGATGATCGCCTGGGCCAGCACGGCGCTGGTCACCCAGTCGATGCCGCCGAACCGCAGCTTGGCCCACGCGGCCAGGAAATAGGTGCAGACCACGGCGATCTGGGTGACCCGCAACGCCCAGCCGGCCGCCTCGCTCAGCGTCCGGTCACCGAACCGGGCCCGGCCGACGGTGGGTAGCACCGCCAGCGCCACGAGCAGGCCGACCCGGTCGTGGTCGACCTTGCCGTAGCTCATCGCGATGATCATCCACTCCAGGTAGAGCGCGAAGACCGCCCAGCCCAGGATGCGCGGCGCGCGGCCGGTCGCGGCGACGAGGGAGAGCACGATCAGCGCCCAGAACACCGCCCACACGAGTGAGTGGGTCGGCGTCGGCAGGGGCAGGACGCGACCGATCAGGAGTGGCTCGTAGAGATCGCCGGGAGTGTTGGCGTGCGAGCGGACCCAGGGCGTGAAGACGACCAGGTCGAGGACCACGAAGACGTAGACCACCGTGCGGAAGGCGGCGATCCGCCCGAGCGGCACCGGCGCGAACAGCCATTTCATGGGCGGGTCCACTCGGCGACGGTCTCGTCCCACGACTGGCCGGTCGGGCGGGCGTGCTCGATGCCGTGCCAGCGCACCACGATGCGGACCGTGCGCAGCGGCGCGGCGCCGGGCGAGTGTTCCTCGTACGCCGTGGCGACCCGGCCCAGGCGGGCCGGATCATCAACGTACGCCTGCTGCTGGCCCTCGATCTCGGCCCGCCGGAGGCCGCTGTTGCCCTCGGTGATCGCCACCGTGCGACCGTCGGTGTCGACGCCCTCGACGCGGGTGTCGCGAGCTGCCCCGTTGGGGTCGGGCGCCGTCGAATACATCCGGAACGGCCCGAACGGGAAATCGTCGTCGGTGCCCCACAGGGTGCCGGCGAGCAGCAGCGCCCCGGCGACCAGGGTGGCGAGCACCCGGACGCGGCGGCCGCCTGCGGATAGCTGGTTCACAGCAGGCAACCTATCCGTTGCCGTCCAACCCAGGGGGATCACCTGCCGCGTCGACTTCACCGACGGCGAGCTCACCGGCCTGCCGGACGAGATCTCAGTCCAGGAAGCTGTCCAGGCCGACGGTCAGGCCCGGGCGCTGGAGGATCTTGCGGACGCCGAGCAGGACGCCGGGCATGAAGGACACCCGGTCGAGTGAGTCGTGGCGGATGGTGAGCGTCTCGCCGAGCGAGCCGAACAACACCTCCTGATGGGCGACGAGCCCGGCCGCCCGCACCGAGTGCACGCGGACGCCGTCGATGTCCGCACCGCGAGCGCCGTCGACCTCCTCCTTGGTGGCGTCGGGCATCGGGCCCAGACCGGCGTCGGCCCGGGCCGCGGCGATCAGCTGGGCGGTGTGGGCCGAGGTGCCGCTCGGGGCGTCGAGTTTGCGCGGGTGGTGCTGCTCGATGATCTCGACCGACTCGAAGTACCGCGCCGCGCGGGCCGCGAACTGCATCATCAGCACGGCGCCGAGGCCGAAGTTGGGCGCGACCAGCACACCGACCCCGGGCTGGGTGGTCACCCACTCGCGGACCTGATCAAGACGCTGGGCGGTGAAGCCGGTCGTGCCGACGACCATGCTGATCCCCTGCTCGACCGCCCAGTGCAGGTTGTCCATGACCACGTCGGGGGTGGTGAAGTCGACGAACACCTGGGCGCCGGCGTCGGAGGCCTGGAACAGCTCGTCGCCCTGGTCGAGCATCGCGACCAGCTCCAGGTCGGCGGCGGCGTCGACCGCCTTGCACACCTCGAGGCCCATCCGGCCCCTGGCTCCGAGAACGCCGACACGGATCGGATCTGCCTGGTTCGTCACACGGACAATTTAGTCCGCCGGGACGGTCGGCCTCCGCCGGGCCCACCAGCGTTCGGCGAACGCCACCGCCGCGAACACCGCGCCGACATAGAGCCAGCCCACGAACACGTCGATCACGTAGTGCTCGCCCGTGTAGACCAGGGTGAAGGTCATGGCCAGCGGATAGGCCAGCAGCAGCGGCCACCAGCGCTTGCGGACCATCGGCAGGAAGAAGGCGACGGCCATCATCGCGTACGCGGTGTGCAGGGACGGCATGGCGGCCACCGGGTTGGACTGGTGCACCTGCAGGGCGTTCAGGGTGTTGCCCGCGCCGTGCAGGCCGATCACGTCGAGGCCGCGCGACGAGAACCGCTCGACGTGGTCGGGCAGGTAGCCGTACTGGGAGGCCCACCACGGCGGCGCCGCCGGGTAGAGGAAATACGTGATCAGGCCGGCCATGCTCAGCGTGATCCAGCGGCGGATGAACCGGTAGGACACGGCGCGGTTGCGGACCCACAGCACCACGGCCACCGTCGGCACGGTGAGGAAGTGCGAGATGTACACCAGCGTGGTGACCACCTCCCACCAGGGGACGTGCTTGGCGTCGTACAGGTGCTCCTGCAGCCAGACCGTGGGCACCTTGCCGTCGGTGAGCCAGCCGAACATGGCCTCGTCGGCGTCGATCAGCGGGAGGACGTGCGGATCGAAGAGCCGGTCGGCGGCCCCGCGGGAGATGTTGTAGAACACCAGCACCAGCACGACCGGACCCCAGTCGCGCAGGAACAGCAGGTGCTCGCGCCAGGGCAGATAGTTGCGCCAGGCGATCGTGGCCAGCCACAGCCAGCCGAAGGCGGTGACCGGGTCACTGGTCGGCACACCGACGAGCCACACGAAGACCGCGAAGGCCGCCGCCCACACCGTCATGCCGATGATCCGGCGCTTGCGCTGCTCCGGCGTCACGGCGGGGGTGGGCGGCGGTGAGGTCTCCAGCGTCGTCACGGGGTCCAAGGTTAGCGGTGCGTGCCGAACGCGTTCTCGTCGAAGGGTCCCACCACGGCGAGCGACATCGGCTGCGAGAAGAGCTGGGCCGCCGCCTCGTTCACCTCGTCGGGGGTGACCTCGTCGACCCGCCTCAGCAACTCGTCGACCGACATGAGATCGCCGTAGAGCAACTCCGACTTGGCCAGGCGGCTCATCCGCGACCCGGTGTCCTCGAGTCCGAGCACGTACGAGCCCTTGACCATGCCCTTGCCCCGAGCGATCTCCTCGGCGCTGACGCCCTTGACCGCCACCCGCTCGAGCTCGGTCCGGACCAGGTCGAGGACCTCCTCCACCTTGCCGGGGGCGCAGCCCGCATAGACACCGAACAGGCCGGCGTCGGCGTACTGGCTGGCGTAGGAGTAGACCGAGTAGGCCAGCCCTCGCTTCTCGCGGATCTCCTGGAACAGGCGGCTGGACATGCCGCCGCCGAGCACGTTGTTGAGCACGCCCAGCGCGAACCGGCGCTCGTCGCCGCGGCTGATGCCGACGCCGCCGAGCACCAGGTGCCCCTGCTCGGTGTCGCGGTTGCGCACCACCGTGTGCGGCTTCTGGGTGGGCACCCGCTTGGAACCGGTCCGGGGCGCGGCCGGCTCGGCCGGTCCGGAGTCGAGCGCGGTGCCGGCCAGGGCCTTGCGTACGAGACGGACGACCTGGGCGTGGTCGAGGTTGCCGGCCGCCGCCACCACGATGTGCGGGGCCGTGTAGCGCCGCCGATAGAAACCGTGGATCTGGTTGCGGGTCATCGGGGTGATCGATTCCTCGGTGCCCGAGATCAGCCGGCCCAGCGGGTGGGTGCCGAAGATGGCCTCGGTGAAGATGTCGTGCACCTCGTCACCGGGCTCGTCCTCGTGCATGGCGATCTCTTCGAGGATCACGCCGCGCTCGGTCTCGACGTCGGACGGCTCCATGATCGAGTCGGCCACCGCGTCGCACAGCACGTCGACCGCGAGCGGCAGGTCCGCGTCCAGCACCCGCGCGTAGTAGCAGGTGTATTCCTTCGTGGTGAAGGCGTTGGTCTCGCCGCCCACCGCCTCGATCTCGGCCGAGATCTGCAGCGCGGTGCGCTTGTGCGTGCCCTTGAAGAGCAGGTGCTCGAGGAAGTGCGAGGCGCCGGACATGCCGGGCGTCTCGTCCCGCGAGCCGATGCCCACCCATACGCCGACCGAGGCGCTGCGGGTGGTCGGGATCGACTCGGTGACAATGCGCAGCCCGTTGGGCAGGGTCGTGCGCTTGGCACCGTCCGAGAGGGTCCTGGTAGTAGCGCGGGCCGGCTTTCCGGCCGGCCCGCGCGAACTCGTTGTCACAGCTCTTTAGTCGCGACGCTCGCCGCGGCCCTCGCCACCGGAACGACGGCGGCGGCGGGGCTCGCCACCACCCTCACCACGGGGCTCACGCGGCGGACGGCCACCCTCGGACGAGCCGTCGGCGGCGGGCGCGGCCGCAGCCGCAGCCGGAGCTTCCTCGCCCTCGGGCCGGACCTTGTCGAGGTAGATCTTGCCGCGGGCGTCGATGTCCGCGATGGACACCTCGACCTTGTCACCGACGTTGAGGAAGTCCTCGACCTTCTCGACCCGCTTGCCGTCGCCCACCTTGGAGATGTGCAGCAGGCCGTCGCGGCCGGGCAGCAGCGAGATGAAGGCGCCGAACGCCGCCGTCTTCACCACGGTGCCGAGGAACTTGTCGCCCATCTTGGGCAGCGTCGGGTTGGCGATCGCGTTGATCCGCTCGACCGCGGCCTCGGCCGACGGGCCGTTGGTCGCGCCGACGTAGATCGTGCCGTCGTCCTCGATGGAGATGTCGGCGCCGGTCTCGTCCTGGATCGCGTTGATCGTCTGGCCCTTGGGGCCGATCACCATGCCGATCTTGTCGACCGGGATCTTGACGGAGGTGACGCGAGGCGCGTACTCCGACATCTCGGCGGGCGAGCTGATCGCCGCCTCCATCACGGTGAGGATCGTCGCGCGGGCGTCGTGCGCCTGCTGCAGGGCCCCGGCCAGCACGTCGGACGGGATGCCGTCGAGCTTGGTGTCGAGCTGCAGCGCGGTGACGAACTCGCTGGTGCCGGCGACCTTGAAGTCCATGTCACCGAACGCGTCCTCGGCGCCCAGGATGTCGGTCAGGGCGACGTACTGCGTCTTGCCGTCGACCTCGTCCGAGATCAGGCCCATCGCGATGCCGGCGACCGGCGCCTTCAGCGGCACACCGGCGCTCAGCAGCGACAGGGTCGAGGCGCAGACCGAGCCCATCGACGTCGAGCCGTTGGAGCCCAGCGCCTCGGAGACCTCACGGATCGCGTACGGGAACTCCTCGCGCGTCGGCAGGACGGGCACCAGGGCCCGCTCGGCCAGCGCGCCGTGACCGATCTCGCGGCGCTTCGGCGAGCCGACCCGGCCGGTCTCACCGGTCGAGTACGGCGGGAAGTTGTAGTTGTGCATGTAGCGCTTCGACTTCTCGGGCGCCAGGGTGTCGAGCGACTGCTCCATGCGCAGCATGTTCAGCGTGGTGACGCCCAGGATCTGGGTCTCGCCCCGCTCGAACAGAGCCGAGCCGTGCACGCGCGGCAGCACGCCGACCTGAGCGGTCAGCGGGCGGATGTCCCGCGGGCCACGGCCGTCGATGCGGACCTGGTCGCGCAGCACGCGCTGCCGGACCTCGCTCTTGGTGACCGAGCGGAAGGCGGCGCTGATCTCCTTCTCGCGGCCCTCGAAGCGCTCGTCGAGAAGCTCGTGCGCCTTGGCCTTGACCAGGTCGAGAGCCTCTTCGCGCTCCTGCTTGGCAGCGATCTTGAGAGCCTCGGCGGTCTCCTCGCGGACGGCCTCGGTCACGGCCGAGTAGACGTCGTCCTGGTACTCCAGGAAGACCGGGAACTCGACGGCCGGCTTGGAGGCGACCTCGGCCAGCTCGCTCTGCGCGCGGCAGAGCTCGCGGATGGCCGGCTTGGCGGCCTCGAGGCCGCTGGCCACGATCTCCTCGGTCGGCGCGGCGGCGCCGGCCGCGATCAGCTTGATCGCGTGCGGGGTGGCCTCGGCCTCGACCATCATGATCGCGACGTCGCCGTCGGCCAGGGTGCGACCGGCGACCACCATGTCGAAGGTGGCCCGCTCGAGCTCCTCCAGCGTCGGGAAGGCGACCCACTGGCCGTCGATGTGCGCGACGCGGGTCGAGCCGATCGGACCGCTGAACGGCAGGCCGGACAGCTTGGTCGACAGCGACGCGCCGTTCATGGCGACCACGTCGTAGGGGTGGGCCGGGTCGAGCGCGAGGACGGTCTCGACGACCTGGACCTCGTTGCGCAGGCCCTTGGTGAACGACGGGCGCAGCGGCCGGTCGATCAGGCGGCAGGTGAGGATGGCGTCCTCGCTGGGACGGCCCTCACGGCGGAAGAACGAGCCGGGGATGCGGCCCGCGGCGTACATCCGCTCCTCGACGTCGACGGTGAGCGGGAAGAAGTCGAAGTGCTCCTTCGGCTGCTTGCTGGCCGTGGTCGCGGAGAGGACGACAGTGTCGCCCAGCTGGACGATGACCGAACCGGCGGCCTGCTTGGCGAGGCGGCCGGTGGAGAACGTGATCTCGCGAGTGCCGAAGGTGCCGTTGTCGATGACGGCGGTGCGGGACTCGGTGCCGAGAGCGGTGTTCTGCTCTGTCATGTGGTGCGGTACTCCTTCGTCGAGGACCCGGCGGTCTGCACAGCGCGGTTTGTTTCGCAGCTGCCGGTCTTCGATCGAAGTACCCAGGAATCAGCTGCCTGGGAACCACTACCGAGGACCGGTGGCTTACTGCGTGCCGCGCGGGTCCGTGGGTGAAACATGTGGAGGGAGTGACCCGTGGCCACTCCCTCCGTCAAGTCAGCGGCGCAGGCCGAGACGCTCGATCAGCGTCCGGTAGCGCGCGATGTCCTTCTTCTGAACGTAGTTGAGCAGGCGGCGGCGACGGCCGACCAGCAGCAGCAGACCACGACGGCTGTGGTGGTCGTGCTTGTGCACCTTCAGGTGCTCGGTGAGGTCGGCGATCCGCTTGGTCAGCATCGCGACCTGCACCTCGGGCGATCCGGTGTCGCCGTCCTGCGCCTTGTACTCGTCGATGATCTTGGTCTTGGTCTCTTGATCGAGCGCCATGTTCTCCGTGATTCTGTGTTGCCGAGGAATCGGTATCCCCGCGGCCCGCGGCGTCGGGCAGGCAGGCGGGACCGGTCGTCGGATAATCCGACGTCGCGTCAAGGCTACCAGCACGTCAACGAAGCAGCGCGCGGGTCTCTTCCACGTCCTCACCGATCTGGGCGATCAGCGGCTCGAGGGCGTCGTAGGTCCGCTGCTCGCGCAGGTGGGCCACGAAGTCGAGGCTCACCCGCTCGCCGTAGAGATCCCCTTCGAAGTCCAGCACGTAGGCCTCGACGCGGCGTTCCCGACCGGAGAAGGTGGGGTTGGTGCCGATCGAGACGCTCGCGGGCAGGCGTGCGGCATGCTCGCCGCCCCGGATCAGCCAGGCCGCATAGACACCGTCGGCCGGCACCGCGGCGTAGCGGTGAACCATGAGATTGGCCGTGGGAAACCCGATCTCGCGGCCGCGCTGGTCCCCCCGGACCACCACACCCCCGAGCCGATGCGGTCGCCCGAGCGCGGCCGCCGCGGCACGCACGTCCCCCGCGTCGACACAACTGCGGATGTACGTCGAGGAGAAGACCAGCCCGTCCTCGGACACCAGCGGCGCCTCCTCGACGGTGAACCCGAACGACACCCCGAGCCGCTCCAGCAGCGTGACGTCACCCGCGGCGCGATGCCCGAAGCGGAAGTTGTCCCCCACCACGACGGCGGCCGCGTGCAATGCCTCGACCAGCACGTCGTGCGCGAAGGCCTCGGGGCTGAGCTGCGAGAACGCCGGCGTGAAGGGCACCACGCAGAGCGCGTCGACACCGAGCTGCTCGATCAGCTCGGCCTTGCGCACCGGCTCGGTCAGCACCGCCGGGTGCGATCCGGGGCGCACGACCTCGGCCGGATGCGGGTCGAACGTCACCACCACCGACTGAAGTCCCAGGTCACGGGCGCGCTTCACGGCATGGCCGATGATCGCCTGGTGGCCGCGGTGCACCCCGTCGAAGACCCCGATCGTGACGACCGACCGCCCCCACCCACCCGGAACAGCCTCAAACCCTCGCCACCGCTGCATGTCCAGCCCTCCCGGCCTCAGCCAACGGCCCCAGAGTATCGACGGTGCCGCGCGGTCCGGTTTCCAGCCAGGGGTCAGGCCGCTCAAGCAGGCGCCAGGACGATCTCGGCCCGCGCCTTTCCGTCGCGCTCGGCCACGATGGCGAGGACCTCGCCCGACGGCGAGAACACCGCATAGGGCCCCGGGATGCCGACCGGCGCCAGCGGACCGCCATGGCTCAGAACCCGAGCCTCCTCGGCGGTGGCCTCGCGCTCCGGGAAGGCCTGCCGGGCGGCCTCGGCCATCGGCAGGCCCACCACGTCGGGCGCCACCTCTTCGAGCTGCTCCAGCGTGCGGGCCGAGGCCAGGGTCAGGCCACCCACCGCGGTCCGCCGCAGCGCCGTCAAGTGACCGCCGACCTGCAGCACGGTCCCCAGGTCGCGGGCGATGGCCCGGATGTAGGTGCCCGACGTGCAGGTCACGTCGATGTCGATGTCGACCGACGACGCCGTCCGCCGGATGTCGAGCACGTCGAGGCGGGAGATCGTGACCCGGCGGGCCGGGATCTGGACGTCCTCACCCTCGCGCACCCGCTTGTAGGCGCGCTCACCATTGATCTTGATGGCACTGACGGCGCTCGGCACCTGGTCGATCTCGCCGCGCTGCCGGGCCAGGCCGTCGTGGATCGCCTCGTCGGTCACGGCGTCGACCGGGGCCGTCGCGGTGACCTCACCCTCGGCGTCGTCGGTGATCGTGGACTGGCCGAGGCGAATGGTCGCGGTATAGCTCTTCTCCGAGCCGATCACATACGTCAGCAGCCGGGTCGCCCGGTTGACCCCGATGATCAGCACGCCGGTGGCCATCGGGTCGAGCGTGCCGCCGTGACCGACGCGCCGCGTCCTGGCCAGGCGGCGGATGCGGGCCACCACGTCGTGCGAGGTCATCCCCGCCGGCTTGTCCACCACGATCAGTCCGTCCGCGCTCACCGGACCACCTTAGAAGCCTGCCGGGCCCGGCCCGTCAGCGCGTCACCCCGACCACGGCCCACCGGCCCGAACGCCAGCGCCACACGGTCGTGGCGAAACGGATCAGGATCAGCAGGGCCAGCCCGGCCCAGATGCCCCCGAGGCCGAGGTCGAAGAAGTACGCGATCCAGATGGCCGGAAGGAAGCCGAGCACGGCCGCGGCCAGCGTGATGTCGCGCAGGAAACGCACGTCCCCGGCACCGATCAGCACGCCGTCGAGCGCGTAGACCACCCCGGCGAACGGCAGCAGCCCGATGAACCAGGGCCAGATGAGCGCGGCCTGGTCGTGCACCCCGGCGTCCGGCGTGAACCACCCCGCGATGTGCCCGCTGCCCGCCGCGACCAGCACGGCGAAGGCGATGCCGGCCACGCCCCCGGCGACGGTCACCTTCCGCGCCACGGCCCGCGCCTCGGCCGTGCTGCCAGCGCCGAGCGCCGCCCCGACCAGTGACTGGGCGGCGATCGCGACCGCGTCGAGGGCCAGCGCGCTGAAGAACCAGAGTTGCAGCGCGATCTGGTGGGCGCCGACCGATTCGACACCGAAGCGGCTGGCCACCGCGGTGGCCGACAGGAAGCAGGCCTGGAACGCGGCCCCGCGGATCAGCAGGTCCCGCCCGAGGCGCACCTGCTGACCGATGACCTGGAGGCTGGGGCGCAGGTGCCTCGTCTCGCGGATCAGGGCGTACAGGAAGAAGCCGCCGGAGACGCTCTGCGCGACCACGTTGGCGACGGCCGAGCCGGCGAGCCCCCAGCCGGCCGGATAGACGAGCACCGGGCAGAGGATCGCGGAGAGCACATTGGCGCCGAGCACGAAGATCAGCGGACGCCGGGTGTCCTGCACCCCGCGCATCCAGCCATTGCCGGCCGCGGCCAGCAGCAGGCCGGGAGCGCCGAGAGCGGCGATTCTCAGCCAGCCGGCGGCGGCTTCCGCCGTCGCCGGGTCGCCGGAGAGGGCCTGGGCCAGCGGGCCGGCGAAGGGCTGGGCGAGCAGAGCGAGGAGTACGCCCCCGGCGAGCGCGAGCCAGGAGGCCTGCACCCCCTCGGCGACGGCGGCGGCCCGATCACCCGCTCCGAAGCGCCGGGCAGCGCGGCCGGTGGTGCCGTACGCCATGAGCGTGCCCAGCCAGGCGGCCACCGACATGGTCGTGCCACCGACCGCGACGGCCGCGAGCGGAATCGACCCGAGATGCCCGACCACGGCCGTGTCGACCAGCACGTAGAGCGGCTCGGCGGCCAGCACGACCAGCGCCGGCAGCGCGAGTTGCGCGATCCGCTTGGCCGAAACGGCGGGCTGCGGCTGGGCAGGCGGGTTCATGACTGCTCATGATGCCCGCCCGGCCGTAAGGACTGCAATGCTGACGGGGACTTACTGACGCGTGTCCATCGAGGTCTGCAGTGCGCGGCGGGCCTGCTCGCGGGCTTCGTCGGTGTTCTGGGGCTTCGGCTTCGCGGCCATGATCGTGGTCCTTCCACGGTGGGTGCGGACGCGGCACGACGACACGCGTCCTCGGAGTGGTCGAGCGGGCGTCACGTGGGCCGGCCCGGGATCGCCGGGCGCTTGGCGCGGGTGACGCGACCCGAGTGGGTGAACCCGGGTGGCTCGAGGCTTCGCGGCGGGCGGTGGTCACGGCCGCGCAAAACCAAATCACCGTTCAGGTACCAAAACTATCGTTCAGTTCCGCCGAATGGAGCGCGCTTCCCACCAAGCGGGACACGAACCATTTCCCGACAGCACAAAAACGCCCGTCCCGGCCGAGGAGGCCGAGACGGGCGACACGGTGCGAGCGGTCAGGCGGCGTAGGCCTCCAGCAGCGGGCGAATCTGGGCGATGACGTCCTCGGGGGTGCCGTGACCGGTGAAACCGGCGGCCAGCCGGTGGCCGCCACCGCCCAGGGCCGCAGCGACCGCGCTGACGTTCACGCCGCCCTTGGAGCGCAGCGAGACCGCCCACTCGCCCGGCGTCAGCTCCTTGACCACCACCGCCACGTCGGCCTCGGCCACGCCCCGGACCGGGTCGATCAGCGCGTCGAGCACGTAGGGGCGCTGGCCGTGGCGTTCCAGATCGGCGGTCGTGGCCCAAGTCCAGACCAGGCCCCGGCCACCGGCCGCCGACGGGTCCAGGGTCGCCCGGCCCAGCACCTCGCCGGCCAGCTTCATCGCACCGAAGGGCCGGGTGTCGAACGTCCGGCGGGCGATCTCGGCCGGGCTGATGCCGGTGGCGATCAGGCGGGCGGCGAGCTCGTGGACCGACGGCGAGCGCACGAACTTGAACGAACCGGTGTCGGTGGTCAGCGCGACGTAGAGGCACTCCGCGATCTCGGCGTCGAGCGGGACGCCCAGCCGGCTCAGCAGCCCCTCAGCCACCACCGAGGTCGCGGCGGCGGTCGGGTCGACCAGGCTGACCGTGCCGAACCCGGTGAACGACGCGTGGTGATCGAGCGCGACCACGCAGGCGTCGCCGTCGAGCCGGTCGGCCAGCCCGCCCAGCCGCGACTCGGCGGCCACATCGAAGATCAGGATCAACGGCGGGTCGGCCCACGCCTGCGCCTCGGGCACCAGCAGCTCGGAGCCGGGCAGCTGACGATAGGGCTCGGGCACGTCGAACTCGCCGGGGAAGGTCGCCCGCAGCCGGGTGAAGCCCAGCCGGCGCAGGCCGAGGGCGAAGCCGAGCATGCTGCCGAGCGCGTCCCCGTCCGGGTTGACGTGGCAGATCAGCTGCACCTCGTCGTCGGGGCCGACACCGCGGACGGCCGCCACCGCGGCCGCCCAGTCGGCCTCCGCGATCGCCGGGGAATCCGCGGCCGACCGGGGCTCAGGAGCACGCGGGGCGCGGCCCGGCTCGACGCCGGACCGCGTCACTGAACCGGAGGTCACCCCTGATCCTCGCGAGCGCCGACGCGCTCGGAGGTGGTGGTGTCGTCCTCGTCCTCGTCGTCCTCGACCTTGTAGGGGTCGGGATCGCCCGCATACTGCTTGCCGGCCGCCAGGGCCTGGACCTCCTGGTCGCGCAGCCGGGCCGCAGCCAGCAGGTCCTCCATCTCCTTGGCGTGATCCTGCACGTTGTCCTGCGTGAAGGCGAGGCTCGGCGAGTGCCGCAGGCCGAGGGCGTGACCGACCCGGGTGCGCAGCATGCCCTTGGCGCTCTCGAGCGCGGCCTTGGTGGCCGCCTGCTCGGTGGGGTCGCCGAGCACGGTGTAGAACACCGTGGCCTCGCGCAGGTCACCGGTGATCCGCGCGTCCGTGATGGTCACCATGCCGAGCCGGGGATCCTTGATCTCACGTACCAGCGATGCCACCAGTTCCCGTACGCGTTCCGCATGCCGACGCGTCTTGGCCGGGTCCGACATATCGCCCACCTCCGACTGTGCTCCGCGGGTCTGAACAACCCCCGCCCAACTGGTGAAGCGTACCCACGTGTCCGCGGGGCCGAACGTGCGAGTGTCAGTCGTCGTCACCGTGCAGCCGGCGCTTCACCGACAGCAACTCGATCTCGGGACGGCCGGCCACCTGGTTCTCACAGGTGTCGATGACCGCGCGGGCCTGGGCCGGCTCGGCGGCCACCGCCGCAACCCCGATCTGGGCTCGTCCGTGCAGGTCGTGGAAGCCCACCTCGGCCACGCTGACGTCGAATTTCTTCAGCATCGCGACGATCGGGCGGACATAGGAACGCTTCTGCTTCAGCGACTGGGAGTCACCGGGAAGAAGCAGGTCGAAAACTGCGGTCTCCGTATACATCAGCGAGAAGGTTACTGCCGGGGTACGACAATCCGCGCTCCGATTTCCGGGCGCCTCAGGTGAGGCGGGCGATCAGGACGTCCCGCTCGATGCCCTGGTCGACCCGGTGGCTCAGAGGCAGCTGAGGCACCAGCTCGAGCCCGTTGGCCAGCAGGATGTCCTCGGCCAGCTCGCGCCGCGCGACCTTGGTGTTCCACGACAGCCCGATCGCCGCGCCGTCGCGCAGCAGGGGCAGCCACTGCGGCACCGCTCGCTCCAGCAGGTCGAGCGGCCGCCGTGAGATGCCCCCGTTGTCGTCGTACGAGCCATGGGCCACCCCGTAGGGCAGGTCGGCGACCAGCACGTCGGCCACCCCACCGCGCAGCAGCCCGTCGAGCTGGGTGGTGTCGGCCTGCAGCACCACCAGTTTCTGCACCGCACCCGCCTTGTGGTCGTCCTTGCTGGCCGCGAGCGTCACCTCGAGGCGCCGCGCGGCCCGCTTGCCCTGCCGGCGCACCGGGACGAGCTCGGCCGTGTGCTTGAGCCGCTTGCGCTTGAGCCAGGTCTGGAGGAAGAGCTTGTAGGCCTCCACGTCCTTGCCGTCGATCTCGATGCCGACGGCGTCGTAGCCGTACATCAGCGCCTGGTTCAGCGTGGTGCCGCGGCCGGCCAGGGGGTCGAGGACGGTGAGGTGACCGTCCAGCATCCGCCCGGCCGAGCCGGAGGCCAGCAGCGTGAGGTTGAGCACGAGCTTGGTGAACTGCTCGTTCGTCTTCCCGGCGTATTTCGGGATGGTGATCAGGTCGCTGTCGTAACGGGCCAGCGGCGACAGCGTGAGGGGCCGCAGGAGCTCACCGTCGAGGCGTTCGAAGAGCGCATAGGCCGAGGACAGGTTCGACAGGTACGCGATGTCGCGCTCACTCAGCGAGCCGTCGAACACGAGGTACTCGACACCGCCCAACGTCGTGACACCGATGTCGTCCAGGCCGGACGAGAGCACCGGCCCGAAGGCGGCCAGCTCGGCCGTGGCGAGGCGAGCGGCCTGGTCGGCATAGACGCGGTTGGCGGAGGGCGCGAGCAATAAGGCGTACCGGGACATGGCAGCCATTGGACAGCAAGGCCCCCGGCACCGAAGCGCCGGGGGCCTTGACTGACTAGCTGACTGACCTTACGCGCGCGGCTTCTCCCGCATCTCGAAGGTCTCGATCACGTCGCCGACCTGCGGGCTGCCGAAACCGCTCATGGTCACACCACACTCGAAGCCCTCGCGGACCTCGGTGGCGTCGTCCTTGAAGCGGCGCAGCGAGCTGATCGTGACGTTGTCGGCCACCACGGAGCCCTCCCGCAGGATGCGGGCCTTGGCGTTGCGGCGGAGCAGGCCGGTACGGACCAGACAGCCGGCGATGAGGCCGATCTTGGACGAGCGGAAGACCTCGCGGATCTCCGCGGTGCCCAGCTCGACCTCCTCGTACTCCGGCTTGAGCAGACCCTTGAGCGCGGCCTCGATCTCCTCGATGGCCTGGTAGATCACGCTGTAGTAGCGGATCTCCACGTTCGCCCGGTCGGCCATCTCCTTGACCTTGTTGGAGGCCCGGACATTGAAGCCGATGATCGTGGCGGTGGCCTCCGAGGAAGCCGACGCCAGGTTCACGTCGCTCTCGGTGATCGCACCGACGCCGCGGTGGATGACCTTGAGCTGGATCTCGTCCGGGATCTCGAGCTTGAACAGCGCGTCCTCGAGGGCCTCGACCGAACCGGACGAGTCGCCCTTGATGACCAGGGTGAGCGAGGTCTTCTCGCCCTCCTTGAGCTGCTCCATGAGCGTCTCGAGAGTCGCCTTGCTCCGCGAGTTGGCGAAGCTCGCCGCGCGGCGGCGGGCCTGCCGCTGCTCGGCGATCTGGCGGACCGTGCGGTCGTCCTCGCCGGCGAGGAACGTGTCGCCCGCCCCCGGCACCGAGGTGAGACCCAGGACCAGCACCGGACGAGCCGGGAAGGCCTCGGTCACCGCGTTGCCGTTCTCGTCGAGCATGGCGCGGACGCGGCCGTGCGCGCCACCCGCCACGATCGAGTCGCCGGCCCGCAGCGTGCCCTTCTGGACCAGCACGGTGGAGACCGCACCACGGCCCTTGTCGAGGTGCGACTCGACCACAGCACCCTGCGCCGGCCCGTCGATCGGAGCGGTGAGCTCCAGCGACGCGTCGGCGGTCAGCAGGACCGCCTCGAGCAGCTCGTCGATGCCGATGCCGGGCTTGGCCGCGACGTTGACGAACATCGTGTCGCCGCCGTACTCCTCAGCGAGCAGGCCGTAGTCGGTCAGCTGCTGACGCACCTTGTCCGGGTTGGCGTCCGGCTTGTCGACCTTGTTGACCGCGACCACGATCGGCACCTCGGCCGCCTTGGCGTGGTTCAACGCCTCGACCGTCTGCGGCATGACGCCGTCGTCGGCCGCGACCACGAGGATGACGATGTCGGTGACCTGGGCGCCACGGGCACGCATGGCGGTGAACGCCTCGTGACCCGGGGTGTCCAGGAACGTGATCGCCCGGTCCTCGCCGTTGTGCTCGTAGTGCACCTGGTAGGCGCCGATGTGCTGGGTGATGCCACCCGCCTCGCCGGCGACCACGTTGGTCTTGCGGATCGCGTCGAGCAGCTTCGTCTTACCGTGGTCGACGTGACCCATGACGGTCACGACGGGCGGACGGGTGACCAGACGGTCCTCGTCCACCGCGGCGTCGAGGTCGATGTTGAACTGCGCGAGCAGCTCACGGTCCTCGTCCTCGGGGCTGACGATGCTCACCGTGAAGCCCAGGTGCTCACCGAGCAGCAGCAACGTGTCGTCGGAGCACGACTGCGTGGCCGTCACCATCTCGCCCAGGTTGAACATCTCCTGGACCAGCGAGCCGGGGTTCGCGTTGATCTTGTCGGCGAAGTCGGAGAGCGACGCGCCGCGGGAGAGCCGGATCTCCTGACCCTGACCACGCGGGGCGCCCGAGCTCATCTGCGGAGCCGACAGGTTGTCGAACTCCTGACGCCGCTGCTTCTTCGACTTGCGACCGCGGGTCGGCCGGCCACCGGGACGCCCGAAGGCACCCGCGGCACCGCCGCCACGACCGCGACCGCCACCACCGGGACGACCCGGAGCACCACCGGCCGGAGCACCGCCACCGGGGCGGAAACCGCCACCGGCACCGGCACCGCCGCCGCCACCGGGGCCGCCACGGTAGCCACCGCCACCGCCGCCACCACCGGGACCGCCACGGTAGCCACCGCCACCGCCGCCGCCACCAGCGCCGCCGGGACGGAAACCGCCACCGCCGCCACCGGGACCGCCACGACCGCCGCCGGGACCACCGGGACGACCGGCGCCACCGCCGGGACCGCCACGGCCGGGACCGGCCGGGCGCTGCGCCGGCATGGACGCGGGGCTGGGCCGCGGCGGCATGGACGCCGGGCTCGGCCGCGGCGGCATGCCGGGCTGGTTGGGCCGGGGCATCGCGCCGGGCGTGGGACGAGTCCCACCGCCGGACACCCCGAACGGGTTGTTACCGGGACCGCGCTGCGGCGGACGCGGAGCGCCACCACCGGGTCCGGGACGCGCCCCACCCGGAGCACCGGGAGTCGCGGGACGAGCCGCGGGCGAACCCGGGCGCGGCGGAACCGAGCCGGGGCCCGGGGTGCGCGGACGCGAGCCACTGTCGGCCGGCGGCTGCTGGGCGCGACGCTCGGCGTCGCGGGTGCGGGCGGCCTGTGCGGCCTTGACCGCGGCCTCCTGCTCGGCCTTGAGGGCCGAGGCACGGGCCTCGGCCGCCGCGACCTCGATGTCGTGGGCGCTCGCCGGCTTGGCGACCGGACCGGGCCTGGGACCCGGCCGGGCGGCCGACGGCTTGGGACTGGCGAAGGGACCGGGTGTCGGCGCCGGGGACGTGGGGGCGCTGGGCGCACCCTCGGCCGGGGCGGCGGTGGGCCGACGGGGCGGCTGGGGCCGCATGCTCGGCGGGGCCGGGCGAGCGGAGGCGGGCGCGGATGCGGGGGCAGCCGCCGCGGCGGGAGCCGCCGGAGCGGAACCTGCCTCGAGGGCACCACGCAACCGCCGGGCCACCGGGGCCTCGACCGTGCTGGATGCGGACTTGACGAACTCGCCCATCTCCTTGAGCTTGGCGAGAACGGTCTTGCTGTCGACCCCGAGCTCCTTCGCGAGCTCGTGTACGCGGGCCTTTCCTGGCACTGCACTCCTCACTTCGAGGTCGTGCGAGCGCACCCGCAACGACCTCACTCGTGCACTAGAAGCCTGTTCATTTCAGGGACTTCATCGTGTGCTCATCTTGGTCGTCCTACCTTGCTGGGTCGTGATGCGGCCACCATGGCCACATCATCGGTCGTTCCGTGAGGCATGGCCCCACGGATGTGCTCGGCCAGCAATCCGGTGTCAGCAACACCGGTGAGTCGCAGCGCTCGCCCGAAGGCTCGACGCCGCTCCGCCAGCGCGAAGCAAGCCGGATCAGGGTGCAGATGCGCTCCCCGGCCCGGCAGTCGGCGGCCCGGATCGGGCTGGAGCCGGAGGTCAACCCCGGAACCGGCCACGACGAACCGAACCAACTCGGTGGCCGGCGCCCGCTTGCGGCAACCGACACACGTCCGCATGAAAAGACCGCGCGTCAGGCCGACCACTGGAAAGTCTACCCCTCGTGCGTCCGGAACGCGTATCCGGTCAGCTTCCGGCCTCGGCCGCATCGCGGTCACCCGAGGTCGGAGGGCTCGCCGGCTCGTTGTCGGGGCGGATGTCGATGCGCCAGCCGGTGAGCCGGGCGGCCAGCCGGGCGTTCTGCCCCTCGCGGCCGATCGCCAGCGAGAGCTGGAAATCGGGCACCGTGACCCGGGCGGTGCGGGTGGCCGCGTCGACCACCTCGACCCGCAGGGCCTTGGCCGGGGAGAGCGCGTTGCCGACGAACTGGGCCGGGTCCTCCGACCAGTCGATGATGTCGATCTTCTCACCGTGCAGCTCGCTCATCACGGCCCGGACGCGCTGACCCATCGGGCCGATGCAGGCGCCCTTGGCGTTGACCCCGGGCACCTTGGAGTGCACCGCGATCTTGGTGCGGTGTCCGGCCTCCCGGGCGATGGCGGCGATCTCGACGGTGCCGTCGGCGATCTCCGGCACCTCGAGCGCGAACATCTTCTTGACCAGGGCCGGGTGTGACCTGGACAGGGTCACCTGGGGACCGCGGAAACCCTTGGCCACGTGCACCACGATCGCCCGCAGCCGGGTGCCGTGCTGGTAGGGGGCCTCGCCGGGCACCTGCTCGGACTGCGGGAGCACGGCCTCGATCTTGCCCAGGTCGACCAGCACGATGCCCTTCTCGGCCCGCGCCGCGTCGGCCTGCACGATGCCGGTGACCAGGTCGCCGTCGCGTCCGGCGTACTCGCCGAAGTGCTGCTCGTCGGTGGCCTCACGCAGCCGCTGGAGGATCACCTGCTTGGCGGTCATGGCGGCGATGCGGCCGAAGTCGTGGGGGGTGTCGTCCCACTCCCGGTCCACCGTGCCGTCGGCGTCGAGCTCCTGCGCCAGCACCGACGCGACACCGGTCTTGCGGTCGATCTCGACCCGGGCGTGGCTCTGCGCGCCCTCGGTGTGCCGGTAGGCGGTCAGCAGCGCCGTCTCGATGGCCGCCAGAATGGTCTCGAACGGGATCTCCCGCTCGCGCTCCAGGGCGCGCAGCGCCGCGAGGTCGATGTTCATTCCTCGCCCTCCCCTTCGTCTTCGTCGTCTTCTTCGTCGTCGCCGAAATCGGCTTCGTCCAGCCGCTTGAACTCGATCTGCACCTTGCCGGCGCCGAGCTCGTCGAACCGCAGCTCGCGGGGCTTGCCGTCCACGTCGAGCACGATGCCCTCGTCGTCGGCGGAGGTGATCCGGCCGGTCAGCCCGTTCACCGCGACCAGCCGGCCGCGGTTGCGCCGCCAGTGGCGGGGCAGGGTGAGCGGCCGGTCGATGCCGGGCGAGCCCACCTCGAGCTGATACTCGCCGGCCAGCACCTCGGCCCCGCCCTCCTCGGCCGCGTCGAGCGCGCCCGAGATCTCGCGGGAGACGACGGCCACGTCGTCCAGGCTGATGCCACCATCGGTGTCGACCAGCACGCGCACCAGGTGGCGGCGGCCGGCCCGGGAGACGGTCACGTCCTCCAGGTCGTAACCGGCCGCGGCGACGACCGGCTCGATCACCGTGCGCACCCGGGCCCGGGCCGCGGTCAGATCGATCCGCGGGGCCGCGGGGGCGCGGGATTCCTGGGCATCGCCCGGCTCGGCCGCTTGCCCACGGCGCCCACCGGGGCGCTGTCCAGGCCGGGCGCCGGCGCGACCACGCTGCGTCATCGGTGCTCGACCTTCCTGCAGAAATCGGACAAACGACTTTATGCCGCCGGGCCGGATCGGCCCCGCGGCTGAGACAGAGCGTAACGCGCCCCGGTGAGGGCGGGTCCGGCGCCGCACCGATTCGGCGCCATCCGCAGCTCACAGCCGGTAGCTCATGGTGTTGACTGGCGCGGTGCGGATGAGTGGGACGCGACACAGCCGGAGGCGGGTGCTCGGCACCGTCGCCGGCCTCGGTGCCGCCGGCCTGGCGGGCTGCGGGCTCTTCGACGACGATCCTGAGCCGCCCCGGGTGCCCGACCCGTTGCAGCCGCTGCTCGACGAGGCGATCGCGCTGGCCGCGTCCTACGATCGGGCGATCGTGACCCAGCCCGGCCTGGCCGCCCGGCTCGCTCCGCTGGCCGACGACCACCGCGCCCACGCCACCGAGCTGGCCCGCCTGATCGGCCAGGCGCTGCCGTCGACCGGGCCCGCGAGCGCCCCGGCCGCGAGCGCCCCGGCCGAGGCGGCGGCTCAGACAGTGGCCACCCTGCGCGCGGCGGAGCAGGCGGCGCAGAAGTCGGCGGTCACCGCGTGCAAGGCCGCGCCGCCCGAGCGGGCGGCCCTGGTGGGCTCCATCGCCGCCTGCCGGGCCACCCACGCGGAGGCGCTGAGGTGATCCCGCAGCTGGGCGCGGCACTGGCCGCCGAGGAGGCCGCCATTTACGCGTACGGGGTGATCGGGGTGCACCTCAACAGCCGGGGCGACGAGACCGAGGCGCGCACCGCCGAGCAGGCCCACCGCGGCCGCCGCGACTACCTGGTGGCCCGCCTGTCCCAGCTGAAGGCCAGCTCCGCGCCGTCGCCCGCGGGTTACGAGCTGCCCTTCCCGGTGACCGACCGGGCCACCGCCCTCAAGCTGGCGATCCGGATCGAGGACGGCGTGGCCCAGTCCTGGCGGCCGGTCCTCACCGTGACCACCGGTAACGACCGCGGCACGGCCCTGGCCGCGATGACCGGGGCCGCCGTGCGCGCCACCCGCTGGCGGCGCCTGGCCGAGGTGACCCCGGTGACGCTCGCCTTCCCGGGACGTCCCTGACACCGAGCAGGTCGGGGGAGCCGGCCCTCAGGTGGGGCGGGCCGGTCACGCGTCAGACCCCGATCAGCACGCCAATCCCGTACGTGGCCACCGCGGCCAGCGCACCCAGCGCCAGCTGACGCAGCCCGCCGAGCCACCACGGCCGGGCTGTGAAGCGCCCGATCAGGGCGCCGGCCACGAAGAGGCCGAACCCGCCGACTCCGAGAGCGAGCCCCAGGCTGTCGAAGCCGAGCAGATAGGTGAGCAGCGGGATCAGCGCGCCGAGAGCGAAGCACACGAACGACGAGCCCGCCGCCGTCCACGGGCTGGGCAGCTCGTCCGGCACCACGCCCAGTTCCTCCTGGGCGTGCACCCGGAGCGCCTGGTCGGGGTGCACCTTGAGGATGTCGGCGACCTGGCGGGCCAGCGACTCGGGCAGCCCGCGGGCGACCCACCGCTCGACCTGCTCGTCGGCCTCGCCCTCCGGGTTCTGGGTGAGCTCGCGCAACTCCTTGGCCAGCTCGGCCTCGACCTGCTCGTTCTGGGTCCGCACGCTGGTGTACTCGCCGATGCCCATCGAGATCGCGCCGGCCACCAGACCCGCCACCCCGGTCAGCACCAGGACGTGCCGCCCGGCTCCGCCACCGCCGACGCCGGCGATCAGTGCGATGTTCGTCACCAGGCCGTCCATCGCGCCGAAGGTGGCCGCCCGCAGCCACCCGCCGGAGACGTCGGCGTGGTGGTGCTCGCGCACCGGTGTCACGGGAGGGTCAGGATCTCGTAGCCGTCGTCGGTGACCACCAGGGTGTGCTCGAACTGGGCCGTCCACCGGCGGTCCTTGGTGACCACCGTCCAGCCGTCGCCCCACACCTCGTACTCGTAGGTACCCAGCGTGATCATCGGCTCGATGGTGAAGGTCATGCCGGTTTCCATCACCGCGTCGAGGCGCGGGTTGTCGTAGTGCGGGATGTAGAGCCCGGAATGGAACGTCTCACCGATGCCGTGACCGGTGAAGTCGCGGACCACGCCGTAGCCGAACCGGCGGGCGTACGACTCGATGACCCGCCCGATCACGTTGATCGGCCGGCCCGGCGCGACGGCCTTGATACCCCGCATCATCGCCTCATGGGTGCGCTCGACCAGCAGTCGCGCCTCGTCACTGGGCTCGCCCACCAGGAAGGTGGCGTCGGTGTCGCCGTGCACCCCGTCGAGATACGCCGTGACGTCGACGTTGATGATGTCGCCGTCCTCGAGCACCGTCGAGTCGGGGATGCCGTGGCAGATGACCTCGTTGAGCGAGGTGCAGCACGACTTGGGGAAGCCCTTGTAGCCCAGGGTCGACGGGTAGGCGCCGTGGTCGCAGAGGAACTCGTGCACCACCGCGTCGATCTCGTCGGTAGTCACGCCGGGCTTGCAATGCTCCCCGGCGAGCTGGGTGGCCTGCGCGGCCAGCCGCCCCGCGACCCGCATCTTGTCGATGGTCTCGGCAGTCTGCACATGCGACCCGCGCCACTCTTTCGGGCGCTTCTTGCCGACATACTCCGGCCGGACGATCGGCGCCGGGACCGCCCGCCAGGGCGACTGCTTTCCCGGCGCCAGCGGGGCGCGAACGGTCATGGCTGAACCTCCTGGGGCATGCCCTCCTGGCCCTCGCCTGCGAGGCCGTAGGTGTGCGCGGCCGTGTGCCGCTCGGTGCAGTCGGTCATACCGAAAGCCTATAGCCGCCCGGACGACCCGCTCGGTGTGCCGCCGGTCGCACCATAACGGCTTCATCGAGCCTTATCGGCCGGTTCTTGCCGCTCCCGGGCCCCTGTGTAATCGTGTCAGCGTGGATCAAGAGCAAGCGGACGAGAACTTCACGGCCACGTCGGCCGTGGAGGGAAGCCGGGTCGTCGTGACCGTGGCCGGCGAGGTGGACATGTCCACCGCGGACGCGATGTATCAGGCGGGCACCAAGGACGGGGTGCCGGCGGCGACGCTCGACCTGCGGGAGGTCACGTTCTTCGACTCGGCCGCGATCCACGCGCTGCTGCGCCTGGCCGAGCACTACGGCGACCGGTTGATCGTGCGTCCCTCGTCCCAGGTCCGGCGGGTGCTCGAGATCTCCGGGCTCTCCACCCAGCCCTGGCTCAGGGACTGAGCCGCCGGTTCAACGTCACCGACGTGCCCGCCTCGGAGCGCGTCACCGACAGCTCGGTGAGCGCGCCGATCAGCGCCAGCCCGCGCCCGCGGAACCCGCCCGACTCGCTGGGACGCCAGGTGCCGGTGTCACGCACGGTGACGATCACCGATTCCCCGGTCACCGCCGCCTCCACGGTGACGATCGCCTCGGCCGGCTCGATCGGGTGCTCAATCGCGTTCGCCGCCGCCTCCGACACGGCCACCGTGAGGTCGAAGACGTCCGCCTCGGGCACGTCGTTGCCGGTCAGGAAGTCCTCCAGCCGGCGGCGCAGCACGCTGAGCCGGGCCGGCTCGGCCGGCAGCCGCAGCACGAGCTCCCGGGGCTCGGTCGCTTCCATCGCGAGCAGCGCGATGTCGTCCCGCCGGGGCCGGCGGGCGGCCTTGGTCAGCAGCGCGTCCAGGAGGTCCTCCACGTGTTCGGCCGGCTTCGCGGCGTCGTTGATCAGCTCGGCCAGTCCGGCATCGATGCCGACCTGCCGATCCTCGACCAGGCCGTCGGTGTAGAGCAGCAGTCGCGAGTTGCCGGGCAGGTCGGCCGCGAGCGTCGGATAGTCGACATCGCTGAGCGCACCGATCGGCGGTCCGAGCGCCGACGCGTACAAGAACGAGCCGGCCTGGCCGGGCGGTACGAGCACCGGGGGCGGGTGACCGGCCGACGAGTAGTGCAGCCGGCGCCGCCGGGGGTCGAAGCGCACGCAGACCACGGTCGCGAACTGCCGCCGGCCCAGGTTGTCGACGAGCCGGTTGAGCCTGGTCAGCGCGGCCCCGCAGTCGAAGCCCTCGAGGATGTAGGCCCGTAGCGCGTTGCGGAGCTGACCCATGACGGCGGCCGCCTGCACGCCCTTGCCGACCACGTCGCCGATGACCAGGAACAGCTGGTCGTCGGCGACCGCGATCACGTCGAACCAGTCACCGCCGACCTCGGCCTCACTGCTGCCGGGCAGGTAACGGCTGGCCACGACGGTGCCCGGCACCCGGGGCAACGTCTCCGGCAGCAGGCTGTGCTGCAGCGTGCTGGCGATCCGGTGCTCGGCCTCGTAGAGCCGCGCGTTCTCCAGCCGCAGCCCGATCAGGCGGGCCAGCTGGGTGAGCACCGCCGGCTCGGGCGTGCCCTGCGGGGAGGCCCAGACCCGCAGCTCGCCGACGGTCGCGCCGGCGGTGTCGGGCAACGGCAGCACCACCTCGGGCCGGGTCCGGTGGTCGGCCCCGCCGTCCACCTCGGCCCGGGCGCCGGGCACGGTGATCACCACCCGGCCGGCCGTGGTCATCTCGCGGACGTGCTGGGCCGCGACGTCGAGCACCTCGGCCGTGGTGCGCACGGTGTTGACCGCGGCAGCCGTGTCGACCAGGCCCCGGAGGCGGCTGATGATCTCGCGCCGGGCCTGACCGAGGTCGAGGTTGGCCCGCACCCGGGCGGTCAGATCACGCGCCGAGAACGGCTTGACCAGGTAGTCGTCGGCGCCGGCGGCCAGGCCCTCGCTGGACGCCTCCTCGCCCGCCCGCGCCGAGAGCACCACGATCGGCACCTCCCGGGTGCGCTCGTCGGCCCGCAGCGCGGCGATCAGGCCGAAGCCGTCCAGCCGCGGCATCATCACGTCGGTCAGCACCAGGTCGAAGTCGTGCTGCCCGGCCAGGTCGAGCGCGGCCCGGCCGTCGACCGCGGTGGTCACGTCCCAGATCGGGCGCAGCAGCCGGGCCAGGTGGTCACGCAGGTCGGCGTTGTCGTCGACGAGCAGGATCCGGCCGCGGGGCCGGCCGGTGGTGTCGGCCGCGAACGGCAGCGGCGGCTCGTCACCGGTCCACCAGTGCTCGGCCTCCTCGACGTAGGGCCGGGCGTCGATCGCCGGCGCCGGGCGCTCGCCACCCTGGGCTATCCGGTCGGC
This sequence comes from Paractinoplanes maris, assembly GCF_023544465.1. Classification (GTDB taxonomy): domain Bacteria; phylum Actinomycetota; class Actinomycetes; order Mycobacteriales; family Micromonosporaceae; genus Actinoplanes; species Actinoplanes maris. Next base: position 122,752 of record NZ_JALPVL010000001.1, read on the forward strand.
CGGCAGGTGGGCCGTGCCGAACGGGACGGTCACGGTGAAGACGCTGCCCTGGCCGGGCTCGCTCTCGGCGCCCGCCGAGCCGCCGTGCAGCTCGGCCAGCTCGCGGACCAGGGCCAGGCCGATGCCGGTGCCCTCGTGGCTGCGCGACCAGGCCCCGGTGACCCGGTGGAAGCGGTCGAACAGCAGCGGCAGCTGATCGGCCGGGATGCCGACCCCGGTGTCGTGGACGCTGAGCTCGGCGCCGCGGTCGGCGGCCCGGACGCGGACCGTGACGCGCCCGTGCGGGGTGAACTTGACCGCGTTGGAGAGCAGGTTGAGAACGATCTTCTCCCACATCTCGCGGTCGACGTGGACCGGTGCGGGCAGCGGCGGCGCGTCGACCGTCAGCTCGAGCCCGGCCCGCTCGGCGGCCGACCGGAACGTGCTGGCCAGCCGGGCTGTGTAGTCGGCGAGGTCGGTGGGGCGGTAGGCGGCACGCAACCGGCCGGACTCCAGCCGCGAGAAGTCGAGGACCGTGTTGACCAGCTTGAGCAGCCGCAGGCCGTTGCGCTGCATGGTCATCAGTCGCTCGCGCTGACCGGCCGGCAGTTCCGGGTCGTCGAGCAGGTCCTCGAGCGGGCCCAGGATCAGGGTCAGCGGGGTACGGAACTCGTGGCTCACGTTCGAGAAGAAGTTGGTCTTCGCGCGGTCGAGGGCGGCCAGCTCGACGGCCCGGGCCCGCTCCTGCTCGTACGCCCGGAGGTTGCCCACAGCCCGCGAGATCTGCGCGGTGGCCAGCTCCAGGAAGTCGCGGTAGCCGCCACCCAGGGCCAGGAAGCGGCTCACCCCGACGACCAGGGCCCCCGCCCGCTGGGTGCCCACGGTGACCGGCAGCACGAGCGCGCGGTCGGCCGCCGCCGGGGGCGCGTCGGTGATCTCGCGCAGGATGACCGTGCCGGGCTGCCCGGTCGCGATCACCCGGCCGACCGCCGGATGGCTCACCGGCGGCTCGTCGTCGTCACCGTCGAGGATCAGGCGGGCGTACGGGACGTCGGCCGCGTTCCCGGCGAAGACCGCGGACACCTCGGCCGCCAGGGCCGCCTGGTCGGGGCAATCGGCCAGCCGCGAGCCGAGCGCGCTCAGCGTGCGCACCCGCCGCTCCCCCAGCACCCGGGCGGTGGTGTCGCTGACGATGCACAAGATGCCGTCGATCCGGCCCTCGGCGGTGCGGATGGGGTCGTACGAGATGTCGAAGTACGTCTCTTCGAGAAAGCCGTGCCGCCTCAGCATGAACGGGTGGTCGCCGGCCCAGAAGGCCTCGCCGTCGGCGCGGACGCCGTCGAACAGCTCCTCGAGCACCGACCAGGCCTCGGCCCACATCTCACGGCCCGGCCGGCCCAAGAAGGCGGGGTGCTTGTCGCCTATCGCGGCGATGTAGGCGTCGTTGTAGAGAGCGCAATACTGCGGGCCCCAGAAGACCACCATCTGGGCCCGGGAGGCCAGCATGGTGGCGACCGCGCTGCTCAGCTCGGGCGGCCACTGGCCGGGGTGACCCACCGGACTGGCCGACCAGTCGAGGTCGAGCATGCGGCGGCCCATCTCGCCGCCGCGCTCGAACGCCACGCGCAGCCGGCTCGGGAGGACACCGTCCGAGCTCTCGCTCATGACCCTCCCACGTGCTCAACTCCGCCTTCGGTTGAGCACCGTAACACCGTGGCCGGATCAGGCGGCGAAGGCCGGCTTCAACCCGGAGCGCTTCGCGGCCGCCTCGACCAGCGCGGCGAAGACCCGGAGATCGCGGGTGCGCTCGGGGTGCCACTGCACACCCAGGGCGTACGCGTAGGACGGGTCCTCGATGATCTCGATGACCCGGTCGTCCGGGCACCAGCCGGTCGCGGTGAACGAGCCCGGGTCGTCGACCGCCTGGTGGTGGAACGAGTTCACGACGGTGTGCGACCCGAGCAGGTCGCGGGCGATCGAGCCGGGCTCGGTGATCAGGTCGTGCCGCCCGTACGCGGAGGCGTCCGCGGCCAGCGGGTCGGTGCCCGCGGCGGCCCGGTGCCGTTCGTGGCCGATCACATCGGGCAGGTGCTGGTGCAGCGAGCCACCGCCGACGACCGCCATCACCTGCATGCCCCGGCACACGCCGAGCAGCGGCAGGTCGGCCTCGAGCGCGGCCCGCATCAGCATGATCTCGGACTCGTCGCGCTCCTTGTCGACCTCGGTCTCGGGGTGGCGCTCGGCTCCCCAGTACGCGGGATCGATGTCGTTGCCGCCGCAGAAGACGATGCCGTCGAGCGAGTCGAGGACGTCGGTGCCGGGGTCGTCCGGAGTGATCAGCACAGCGCGACCGCCGACGGCGTGGACGGCTCGCACGTACGTCATGGGGAGCATGCCCGCCACGAGGTCGTTGCTGTTGTATTGCACTTGCTGGGCGTACGCCGTCATGCCGATCAAGGGCCTGCGCATATGGTGCTGTCCTCCTCGTGTTCGTTACTGACGTGCCGCTTCGATGAGTGCGCCGAAGAGTCGTTCGTCGCGGACGACCTCGGGGTGCCACTGCACACCCAGGACGAACCGCCGGTCCGGATCCTCGACTGCTTCGGCGAGTCCGTCCTCGGCGCGTCCGGTGACTGTGAGCTTTCCGGCATCCGCGACGCCCTGGTGGTGGAAGCACCGGATGGCGAGGTCGTCGCCCATCAGGCCGGCGATGCGGCTGCCGGGCACGAACGACGCGTCGTGCTCGCCGTAGACGCCGGGCGCCGGGCGGTGCTTCTCATGTCCGAGGACGTCGGGCAGGTGCTGGTGCAGGGAGCCGCCGGCGGCGGCCACGAGCAGTTGCATGCCACGACAGATGCCGAGAAGGGGTACGTCTCTGTCCAACGCCCGGCGGACCAGGAGCATTTCCGCCCGGTCCCGATCGGGGTGGGTGACGGTCAGCGGTCCGGGCTCGGCGCCATAGAGCTCGGGGGTCAGGTCGGGACCGCCGGTCAGCACCAATCCGTCGAGCACGTCCAGCACATCGGTGTCGTCGTGCGGAGGGATCAGGACCGGTCGGCCACCCGCCTGGGTGACCGCCTCGGTGTAGTCGTGCGGGACCAGAGTGGTGGGCAGATCCCGCCAGACACCCCAGGTGGCCGGTTCCACATAGGTCGTGATGCCGATGATCGGACGCATCACTTCACCGTATCCGGATCGTGTTTCGGATCAACCGCTGAACGGAGGAGGGAGGGGTGCGCGGCGTCGCTCTCGAGGAGAACGGCGCCGCGCCCAAGGTCCCTCTGTCCCACCCGCACAGGGATCGACCTGCGCGGGCGGGGATTCGACCCCTTCACCCGGCGATTCGGGTGTAAGGGGACGGTTCCCGTGTAAACGGAGTCCTAAACAATCACAGCGGAGTTACATAGGCTCCGGTGATTCCGCCGTCGACCACGAACTGCGATGCGGTCATGAACGAGGCGTCGTCGCTGGCCAGGAAGGCGACGGCGGCGGCGATCTCGGCGGGCTCGGCGAACCGGCCCATCGGCACGTGGACGAGCCGGCGGGCGGCCCGCTCCGGATCCTTGGCGAACAGCTCCATCAGCAGCGGGGTGGCCACCGGCCCGGGGCAGAGCGCGTTGATCCGGATGCCCTCGCGAGCGAACTGCACGCCCAGCTCCCGGGTCATCGCCAGCACCCCGCCCTTGCTCGCGGTGTAGGCGATCTGCGAGGTCGCGGCGCCCAGCAGCGCGACGAAGGACGCGGTGTTGATGATCGAGCCCTTGCCCTGCCGCTGCATGTGCGGGATCGCGTACTTGCAGCAGAAGAAGACCGAGGTGGTGTTGACCTTGAGCACCCGCTCCCAGGCGTCGAGGCCGGTGACCAGGATCGAGTCGTCGTCCGGGGGTGAGATCCCGGCGTTGTTGAACGCGATGTCGACCCGGCCGTGCCGCTCGGCGACCCCGTCGAAGAGCGCCTTGACCTGCTCCTCGTCGCTGACGTCGCAGGCCACGAACTCCCCGTTGACCTCCTTGGCCACGGCCGCGCCGGCGTCCTCCGAGATGTCGACGGCGATGACCTTCGCGCCCTCGGCGGCGAACCGCCGGGCGGTGGCCAGCCCGATTCCACTGCCGGCGCCGGTGATGACGGCGACCCGGTCCTGCAAACGCTCCACTTAATCTCCCATGGCCAGGAACACGTTCTTGACATCGGTGAAACTGAGCAGCGCGTCGGGCCCCAGCTCGCGGCCCAGCCCGGACTGCTTCATGCCACCGAACGGGGTCCAGTAGCGCACCGACGAGTGGCTGTTGACGCTGAGCGCGCCGGTCTCGACGGCCCGGGACACCCGCAGCGCCCGGCCGAGGTCCCGGGTCCACAGCGAGCCGGAGAGCCCGTACTCGGTGTCGTTGGCCAGCCGGACCGCGTCGGCCTCGTCCTTGAACGGCAGCACCGAGAGGACCGGCCCGAAGACCTCCTCGCGCCAGTGCCGGTCGCCGGTCGAGTGCGCGAGCAGCACGGTCGGCGGGAACCACCAGCCGTCACTGTCCGGCGACTGCCCCCGGAAGGCGACGTCCGCCCCCTCGACGTACGAGGCCACGGCCGCCCGATGACCGGCGGAGATCAGCGGCCCCATCTCGGCCGTGTCGTGCGACGGCTCCTCGACGCGGAACGCCCGCACCGCGGGCTCGAGCAGTGACAGGAACTTGTCGTAGACCGACTCCTGCACCAGCAGCCGGGACCGGGCGCAGCAGTCCTGCCCGGCGTTGTCGAAGACGCTGCCCGGGGCGGAGGCGGCCGCCTTCTCGAGGTCGGCGTCGGCGAAGACGATGTTCGCGCTCTTCCCGCCCAGCTCGAGGGTCACCCGCTTCACCTGGTCGGCCGCGCCCGCCATGATCGACTTGCCGACCTCGGTCGAGCCGGTGAAGCAGACCTTGCGGACGGCCGGGTGGGTGACGAACCGCTGCCCCACGACCGAGCCCTTGCCGGGCACGATCTGGAACACGTCCTCCGGGAGGCCGGCCTCGAGCGCCAGCTCGCCCAGCCGGATCGCGGTGAGCGGGGTCAGCTCGGCCGGCTTGAGGACGACCGTGTTGCCGGCCGCCAGCGCCGGGGCGAACCCCCAGCCGGCGATCGGCATCGGGAAGTTCCACGGCACGATGATGCCGACCACGCCGAGCGGCTCGTGAAAGGTCACGTCGAGGCCACCGGCGACCGGGATCTGGCGGCCGCTGAGCCGCTCGGGCGCCCCGGCGTAGTAGTCGAGCACGTCGCGCACGTTGCCCGCCTCCCAGCGGGCGTTGCCGATGGTGTGACCGGAGTTGCGCACCTCGAGCGAGGCCAGCTCGTCGAGGTGCTCGCCGACCACCGCGGCGAAGCGGCGCAGCAGCCGGGCCCGGTCGCCCGGGGCCACCGCCCGCCAGGCCGGGAACGCCCGGGCCGCGCGCTCGATCGCGGCGTCGGTCGCGGCCAGATCCAGCGACGGCACGGTGGTGAACACCGCACCGGTCGCCGGGTTGATCACGTCAGTCGTCATCACAGCCCCATGATCACATGCGTTCGAAGCCGCGGCGCAGCTCCCAGTCGGTGACGGCCGCGTCGAAGGCCGACAGCTCGACCTGGGCCATGTTGGCATAGTGGCCGACCACGTCGGCACCGAAGGCGGACTGCGCCACCTCGCTGCCCAGCCACAGCTGCTGGGCCTCCCGCAGCGTGGTCGGCACCCGGTCGGCCGCCGCGTCCTCGTACGCGTTGCCCGGCGTCTCCGGCTCCAGCTCGAGCTCGTTCTCGATCCCGTGCAGCGCCCCCGCCACCAGCGCGGCGATCGCCAGATAGGGGTTCACGTCGCCGCCCGGCACCCGGTTCTCCACCCGCATGCCCTGGCCGTGACCGGCGATCCGCAGCGCGCAGGTCCGGTTGTCGACGCCCCAGCGCAACGCGGTCGGCGCGAACGACCCGGGCTGGTACCGCTTGTACGAGTTGATGTTGGGCGCGAACAGCAGGCTGAACTCCCGCATGGTGGCCAGCAGCCCGGCCAGCACCCGCTGCCCGGTGTCGCTGAGGTGGGCCGGCCCGTCGCCCAGCATGGCCGACTTGCCGTCCCGCCCGCGCAGCGAGAAGTGGATGTGGCAGGAGTTGCCCTCACGCTCGTTGGGCTTGGCCATGAAGGTCAGCGCCATGCCCTCCTGGGCGGCGATCTCCTTGGCCCCGTTCTTGTAGATGACGTGGTTGTCGGCGCAGGTCAGCGCGTCGGCGTAGCGGAAGGCGATCTCGTGCTGGCCGAGGTTGCACTCGCCCTTGGCGCTCTCGGGGAGCAGACCGGCGCCGTACATCTCGTTGCGGATGCGGCGCAGCAGCGGCTCGACCCGGGCCGTGCCGAGCATCGAGTAGTCCACGTTGTACTGGTTGGCCGGCACCAGACCGCGGTAGGCCTTGGTGAACGCCTCCTCGTACGTGTCCTTGTAGAGCACGAACTCCAGCTCGGTCCCGGCGTACGCGGTCAAGCCGTGCTCGGCCAGCCGGTCGAGCTGCCGCTGGAGGATCTGGCGGGGTGAGGCGTAGACCGGCTCCCCGCCGGGCGTCTCGAGGTCGGCCAGCACCATCGCGGTGCCCTCCTGCCAGGGCACCCGGCGCAGCGTCGTGAAGTCGGGCTTCATCACGAAGTCGCCGTATCCGCTGGCCCACGAGGACATCGCGTAGCCGTCCACGGTGTTCATGTCGACGTCCACCGCGAGCAGGTAGTTGCACCCCTCGCTGCCGCCACCGACCACCTCGTCCATGAAATAGCGGCCGTGCAGGCGCTTGCCCTGCAGCCGCCCCTGCATGTCGGTCAGCGCCAGCAGCACGGTGTCGATGCTGCCGTTGTCGACGGAGACGTCCAGTTCCTCGAGATCCATCAGGGTGTCCCCTCGCAGGTGGAGAGGGGCCGGGCGGGTACCCGTCCGGCCCCTGGGTGCGTCATTCGGTGGGAAGCGTCGGCTCCCCGTGGGCAGCTTTCTCGATCAGGTTCTGCTTCGGTCCGGTGAACCACTTGCGGGCGCTCACGAACCACCAGATCGTGGCGAAGGCGATCACGATCAGCACGGCGAAGATCGTGTAGTTGAAGTTGCTCGCGGTGATCGGTCCGGCCGTCGGCAGCACGAAGAGCACGCAAATGATCACCACCCAGACGATCGCGATCCAGCCCACCGGCGCGCTCCACTTGCCCAGACTCCACGGCCCGGGCTGGAAGTCGGGGCTCATCCGGCGCAGGAACACCGGTCCGACGTACGCGATGTAGAGGCCGATCACCGCGATCGAGGTCGCCGCCAGGTAGGCCGTCGTGTTCCACAGCGACGGCAGGACCAGCAGGGTCGACAGGGTGACGCAGAGCCAGATCGAGTTCGTCGGCGTACCGGTGCGCGGGTTGACCTTCTTCCACAGCCGCGAGCCCGGCAACGCGCCGTCCCGGGCGAAGGCGTAGGACATCCGCGAGTTGGCGGTGACCGAGGCCATGCCGCAGAACCACTGCGCGACCATGCAGATGAACAGCAGGAACGTGCCGGTGTTGTGGCCGGCGGCGTCGATGAAGATCTGCGCGGGCGGCAGGCCGAGCTCGGTCGTGCGCTGGGCCTCGTAGTCCTGGATCGACCAGGTGATCGCGGTGAGCAGCACGAACCCGGCGATCACCGAGACGACGACGGAGAGCACGATGCCGCGCGGGGCGGCCCGGGCCGCGTCGTGCGTCTCCTCGGCCACGTGGGCCGAGGCGTCGTAGCCGGTGTACGTGTACTGCGCCATCAGGAGTCCGATGAGGACGGCGTAGACGCCTGCCCCGGCGAAGGTGAAGCCGGTGGCGTTCTGCACCTCGAAGAACACCTCGGAGATCGGCTTGTGGTTGTCCGGCACGATGGCCAGGACGCCCACGATGACCGCCACGCCGACGAGGTGCCACCAGGCGCTGACGTCCGACAGCAGCCGGACGAGGTTGACGCCGAAGGTGTTGAGCAGGCCGTGCACGATGATGATGACCAGGAAGATCAGGAACGTCCGGCCGGTGGTGACCTCCATGTCGAAGGTCAGGCTGAGGAAGGCCGAGGTCGTGATGGCCGCGCCGAAGTCGATGGCCGCGGTGACCGCGACCTCGCCGAGGAAGTTGAACCAGCCGATGAACCAGGCCCAGGCGGGTTTGTTGCGCTTCGCCAGCGCCGCCGCCCACCAGTAGAGCGCGCCGGCGGTCGGATAGGCCGAGCACACCTCGGCCATGGCGAGGGCCACGAAGGTCACCATGATGCCGACGAAGAGCCAGCCGAGGGTGATGGCGATCGGGCCGCCGGCGGTCATCGCGATGCCGTAGGAGGTGATCGCGCCGGCCAGGATGGAAATGATCGAGAAGGAGACCGCGAAGTTCGAGAAGCCGGACAGTCGGCGATGCAGTTCCTGCTCATAGCCGAGTTGGGCAAGACGTTCTTCGTCGGTGGTGGGTGCGGGGTTGACGCTCATGTGCGGCTCCCTTACCGAAGGGTGCTGTGACCGAGGCCACGCGTGCCGTGATGATCTACCCGCTGTGTTACGTCAGTCAATGCACTCGGTTAATTGCGTTGCCGGTCGATCGCCGGGCGCCGCACACTCATAGCCGGACGCGGGCCCTCGGCAGGCTCCGCGAGCACCTCGGGGCAGCCATCGGCGCCCCGGCCCGCGGCGGCGCGGGGCGCGGTCACCTCTCTCTCGCGGCATCGCCGCGGCACGCGCCCGCTCCGCGCCGCCGCTTCACCACACCACACTTCACCTGCAACAACTTTCATGCCTTCGGCGCTATGTCCGAAAAATCTGCAGCGGTGGTACTAGAAATTCGGCCGTCGTCGGAATAAAGTATGTGGCGTCGGCCACGCACAGCCGACACGCAACTGGCAATGACCCGGAGTTGGCTAAGGAGGACGAGATACCGCAGCAACGCGTAAGCGCAACGTCCCCGACCCGACAAGAGGTGATCGCAGCCGATGCCCATCACTCCGGTGGTCCGCTAGCGGCACGCAGGCGGACGACCGCATGCGCCGGCGACGGCCGGCACCAGAATTGAAAAGCCAGGGCCCCGGTTACCCGCCGGGGCCCTGGACTGTGCTCCGGTGATCCCGGACCCCTCGGCTTCCCCCCGGAAGGGCACGATGAGCACGACCTTCGACGACGCCGACTTCCCGGCGTACACGATGGGCCGCGCCGCCGACATGATCGGCGTGACGCCGGCCTTCCTCCGCAGCCTCGGCGCCGCGGGCTTGATCGAGCCCCAGCGCTCCCACGGCAACCACCGCCGCTACTCCCGCCACCAGCTGCAGCTCGCCCTGCGCGTCCGCCAGCTCCTCGACGAGGGCATTCAGCTCGGCGCCGCCTGCCGCATCGTCACCCTGGAGGACCGGCTGGACGCGGCCCACCGGCGCATCGTCGAGCTCGGCGGCACCCTGACGTCGTCCGACGACGCCGACCTCCCCACCCAGACCCACCCGGACATCGCCAAGACCCAGTACTTCCGCGCGCCCTGATGCCCAAGTGAGCGTTGTGGCAGCCTAGGGGCCATGCGCAGCCTCGACGACTGGCAACGGCCCGGCCCCACCCCCCGGCAGCGCCGCAACGACGTCGTCATCGCCCTCGTCGTGATGGCCGGCGCGCTGCTCAACGTGATGCTCAGCCGCAGTGTCGGCCAGTTCGTCTGGGGCGTCGAGCGCAGCGCGGCCGAGCAACTCGCCTTCGCGTTCGCGATCACGTTCCCGTTGATCTGGCGCCGCGTTCACCCCGACGTCGTCCTGGTCGTCTGTGCCGCGGTGTTCATCGCCGGCCAGGTGCGCGAGGCCCAGGAGATCCAGTTCGCGTCGGGCGCGATCTTCGCGGCGATCTACGCCGACGGCGCGTGGGGGCGGGATCGGGCGCGGTCGCGCTGGCTGCGGACGGCGGTCATCGGCGCGATGTTCGGCTGGCTCGCCATCGCCTGGCTGGTCGCCGTCGACACCATCGGCGAGAACGCCTTCCCGGACGCCACCGGTGAGCTGCCCCCGCTGCTCTCGGCGCTGGTCAGCCAGGTCCTGATGAACCTGGTGGTTTTCGGCTTCGCCTACTTCTTCGGCGAGACGGCCTGGCTGTCGGCCCGGCGCGAGGCCGTGCTGGTCGAGCAGACCGAGCAGTTGAGCCAGGCGCGGGTCGCCGCCGAGGAGCGCGCCGTCGTCACCGAGCGGCTGCGCATCGCCCGCGAGCTGCACGACGTCGTCGCCCATCACGTCTCGGTCATGGGCATCCAGGCCGCGGCGGCCCGGCGGGCGATGGATCGCAACGCCGGCACCGCGCGCGACGCGCTCACGTCGGTCGAGGAGAGCGCACGGACCGCGGTGGACGAGTTGCACCGCATGCTGGGCGCGCTGCGCACGGCCGACGAGCCCGCGCCGCAGCCGACGGCCGGGGTCGAGCGGGTCGGTGAGCTGCTCGACCGGGTCCGCGACGCCGGGCTCACGGCCGAGTTCGCGGTCTTCGGCGAGGCTGTCGCGCTGCCCGAGTCGACGTCGCAGGCGGCGTACCGGATCGTGCAGGAGGCGGTGACCAACGCGCTCAAGCACGCGGGCGCGTCCACTGTCGACGTCCGGCTGCGGTATCTGGCTCGCGAACTGGAGGTCGACGTGGCCGACGACGGGCGGGGCGCCACCACCACGACGAAAGAGGGCGGGATGGGGCTGGTCGGCATGCGGGAACGGGTGGCCCTGCTGGGCGGCACGGTCGAGACCGGCAACCGGTCGGCCGGCGGTTACCGGGTGCGGGCCCGGCTGCCGCTGATTCCCGCGCAGCGGGTCGGGGCGTCGTCGTGATCCGGGTCCTCCTCGCGGACGACCACCGGCTGGTCCGCACCGGCTTCCGGGTGATCCTCGGGCTCGAGGACGACATCGAGGTCGTGGGCGAGGCCGAGAACGGTGCCCAGGCCGTCGCGGCGACCGCCGAGCACCGGCCCGACGTGGTGCTGATGGACGTCGAGATGCCGGGCATGGACGGGCTCGAGGCGACCCGCCACATCGTCGCGGCCGGCGGTGGCCCGTCGGTGCTGATCCTGACCACCTTCGACCGGGACGACTACCTCTTCGCGGCGCTGGAGGCGGGCGCGAGCGGCTTCCTGCTCAAGAACAGCTCCCCGGAGTCGCTGGTCGAGGCCGTCCGGGTGGTGGCCCGGGGCGACGCGCTGCTGGCTCCCGAGATCACCCGGCGGGTCATCGCGGCCTTCGCCCGGCCGGGCGCCCCGCGGTCCGAGCCCCCGGCCCGTCTCGACGAGCTGACCCCGCGCGAGCACGAGGTGCTGGTCCAGCTGGCCGGCGGCGCCACCAACGCCGAGATCGCGCTGGCCCTGCACCTCGGCGAGACCACGGTCAAGACCCATGTGAGCCGGGTGCTGACCAAGCTGGGGGCCCGCGACCGGACGCAGGCGGTCGTCCTGGCGTACGAGCTCGGGGTGGTCCGCCCGGGCGGGTAGTCCTCCGCGCGGAGGACCCGGCGGATCGTGCCTCAGCCGGACGCTTTCGCCGGCCGTTCTCCGTAGCGTCGAAGGCATGCTGAACGTCGATTCCGTCAGCCGCAGCTTCGGTGACCGGGCGGTTCTGAAGAACGTCACGTTCCCCGTCGGGAGCGGCAAACTGACCGGCTTCGTCGGCGCGAACGGCGCCGGCAAGACCACCACCATGCGGATCATCCTGGGGGTGCTGGCCGCCGACACCGGCCAGGTGACCCTGAACGACAAGCCGCTGACCCGCGAGATCCGGCAGCGCTTCGGCTACATGCCGGAGGAGCGCGGGCTCTACCCGAAGATGACCGTGCACGACCAGGTCGTCTATCTCGGACGGTTGCACGGTCTGAGCAGCGCCGCGGCCGAGGAGCGCACGACGAAGCTGCTCGACCAGCTGGGGCTGGGCGACCGGGCCGGCGAGAAGCTGGAGAAGCTCTCGCTCGGCAATCAGCAGCGCGCCCAGGTCGCCGCCGCGCTGGTGCACGACCCGGAGGTGCTGGTGCTCGACGAGCCGTTCTCCGGCCTCGACCCGATCGCGGTCGAGACGATGGTCGACGTGCTCCGCGACCGGGCCGCCGCGGGTGTGCCGGTGCTCTTCTCGAGCCACCAGCTCGAACTGGTCGAGCGGCTCTGCGACGACCTGGTGATCATCGCGGACGGGTCGATCCGGGCCGCCGGCGACAAGGCCGCGCTGCGCGCCCAGCACGCGCTGCCGCGATACCAGCTGGTGGTCGACACCGACGCCGGCTGGCTGCGCGACGAGCCCGGGGTCACCCTGCTCGACCTCGACGGCCCGCGCGCGATCTTCGACCTCGACACCGGCGACGATCAGAAGGTGCTGCAGGCCGCGCTCGAGCGGGGCCCGGTGCGGGCGTTCGGCCCGGTCGTCCCGTCCCTGACCGAGATCTTCCGAGAGGTCGTCCGATGAGCACCTACGCCGCCGCCAAGATCGTGGCCGCCCGCGAGATCCGGGTGAAGCTGCGCGACAAGACGTTCATCTTCAGCACCGTGTTCTTCCTGATCTTCGCGATCGGCATCACCGTCCTGCCGGTCCTGTTCTCCGGCGGCCCGTCCTCGGTCGCGGTCGCCGACCAGGCCACCGCCGCGCGCCTGCAGCAGGCCGACCTGGAGGTGCGGGTGGTCGCCGACGACGCGGCCGCCGAGAAACTGCTGCGCGACGGTGACGTGGACGCGGCCGTGATCTCCGGCCCCGAGGTGCTGGCGATGGACGACACCCCGGGCTCGGTCGTCGACGCGCTGAGCACGGCTCCCCCCGTACGTCTGCTGGACCCGGCCGCGGTGGACCCGTTCCTGGCCTACATCGTGCCGTTCGCCCTGGCCTTCGTCTTCTTCTTCACGTCGTTCCTGTTCGGCCTGCAGATCGCCCAGAGCGTCACCGAGGAGAAGCAGACCCGGATCGTCGAGATCCTGGTCGCCAGCGTGCCGACCCGGGCCCTGCTGGCGGGCAAGGTCGCGGCGCTCGGCCTGCTGGCGTTCGTGCAGGTGGCGCTGATCGCGATCGTGACGCTGATCGGCGCGCGGCTCGCCGGGCTCGACCGGGGCGTGCTGCACCTGCTGGAACCGGCGATCGGCTGGTTCGTCGCGTTCTTCCTGATCGGCTTCGTGATGCTGGCCGCACTGTGGGCCGGGGTGGGCGCCCTGGCGTCGCGGCCCGAGGACCTGAACGGCGTCTCCCAGCCGGTGCAGATGGCGGTCATGCTGCCGTTCTTCGCGGTCATCTTCCTGGGGGAGAACGAGCTCGCGATGCGGATCCTGTCCTACATCCCGTTCTCGGCGCCGATCGCGATGCCGACCCGGATCTTCAACGGCGACGCGGCCGGCTGGGAGCCTTTCCTGGCGCTGCTGATCATGGCCGTGACCGCCGTCGTGCTGCTGGCCGTGGGCTCGCGGGTCTACGAGGGCTCGCTGCTGCGCACCAACGGCAAGACCTCGTGGGCCACGGCCTGGCGGTCGAGCACTACGTCGTAGTTCCGCCGGCCCGGCGCACGATCGCGAGCAGTGACTCCTCGACCTCCTCGATCGGGCGCTCGGGCATGAAGACCAGCCAGTCGACCGCCACCACCAGGCCCACCCCGAACAGGGCCGAGGAAGCGACCCGTACGTCCAGGCCGGCGGGCAGATCGCCGGAGTCGACGCCGGCCTGGACGGTCTCGGCGATCACCCCGATCGCCTGCTCGCGGAGCAGCAGCAGGGTCTGCTGCCACTCCCGGTTGGTGCGCCACATCTCGCTCAGCAGCAGCTGGGCGAAGGCACGGTAGCGGCGGATGTAGTCGAGCTCGCTGCGGACCAGCGCGGCCACCGCCTCGCGCGGCGGCAGCCCCCGCACCGCGGCCCGGAACTCGTCGGTCAGCAGCCCGATGCCGTGCCGCAGCAGCTCCTCGAAGAGGTCGGTCTTCGACTTGAAGTTGTAATAGACGGTGCCCTTGGCGACCTGGGCCCGCAGCGCGATGTCATCGACCGTCGTCGCCGAGAAGCCCTGCTCGGCGATGAGCTCGACCGCCGCCTCGAACAGCCGCTGCCGAGTGTCCTCCCGCCGCCGGGTCCGCCCGTCCGTCACCGGGACAGTCCACCACAGGCGCTCACAGCACCAGCTCCGGGTGCAGGTCGCCGGGGGTCAGGCGGCGGCTCCGGCGGGCGGTCAGCACGGTCAGGGCGAAAGCTCCCAAGCCGTACGCGACGAGCACCAGCACGCCTTGGACCACGGACCCCCACGGTCCCCCGTCGATGACGTGGCGGGCGGCCTGCACGACGTAGGTCATCGGCAGCACCGGGTGGATCGCCTGGAAGAAGCCGGGCGAGGTCTGCACCGGATAGGTGCCGCCGGACGACGTCAGCTGCAGCATGAGCAGGGCCAGGGCGGCGATGCGGCCCGGGGCGCCGAGGGCCGCGCCGAGCAGTTGCATGATCGCGGCGAAGACGGTCGCGGCCAGCCCGAGCAGGCCCCAGGTGGCGAGCGGATGCACCGGGTCCAGCCCCAGTGCGAAGTGCACCACCAGGAACAGCAGCGTGGCCTGCACCCAGCCGATCGCGACCGCGGGCAGCAACCCGGCCAGCGCGACCCGCGTGCTGGGCGCCTCCGAGACCAGATGGCGGCGGTTGAGCGGGCTCAGCACCATGAAAGTGATCATCGCGCCGACCCACAGAGCCAGGGCCAGGAAGTACGGCGCGAAGCCGACCCCGTACGTCCCGGCCGGATGCCGCACGCTGCGGTCGAGCGCGACCGGGTCGGCCAGCACGCCGGCGCGGTGACTGGGGTCGTCGCCGTAGCCGGGGATCTGACCGGCCCCGTCGGCCAGGCCCGAGGCGAGCTGCTCGGCGCCGCCCTGGAGCTGACCCAGGCCGTTCGCGAGCTGGTGACCGCCGCCGGCCAGCGTGCCGAGCCCACCGGACAACTCGCGCGCGCCCGAGGAGAGCCGATAGAGGCCACCCCGCAGGTCGACCGCACCCTGGTGGGCCTGGGCGGTTCCGGTACGCAACTGAGCCGCACCCGTGGCCAGCCGGTCGAGCCCGGCCGAGAGCTGATCGACCCGCGAGCGCGCGGCCTGCACGTCGTCGGCCAGGTGCGGGGCCGCGGCGGCGATCTGCCGCGCGGTGGCCGCGACCTGCCGTAGCTGGGTCCGCAGCGCACCGAGGTCGGAGTCGCTCACCGTGTCCCGGACGCGTTCGGCCGCGGTGACCAGCCGCGCGGCGAGCGCCTTGGCGTCGGCCAGGCCCTCGGTGCCGGCGGGCAGCTCGTTCAGATAGGACTGCAGCTGCCGGGCGTTGCGGACGGCCTGGTCGGCGGCGTTGTCGATGGCCCCGATGTTGGCGGCCAGGGTGTCGGCGCCGCGGGCGACCAGGGTGGCCGCGTTCGCGATCTGCCGGGCGTTGTCGCGCAGGAGCGGCTCCGCCTTGTCGGCCGCGGCGTCCACCGCACCGGCGAGTTGCCGGCCACCGGTGGCGGCCTGCTGGGTGCCGGTGGCCAGCTGCTGGGCGCCGGCGTTGAGCTGGGTCAGTCCGTCGGCCAGGTCATCGGCGCCCCGGCCGGCGGTGCCGAGACCACTCTGCAACCGGCCGGCTCCGCCGCGGGCGTCGTCCAGGCCGCCGGCCAGCCGGTCGGCTCCAGACCTGGCGTTGCCGGTGCCGTCCCGGAGCTTGGCCGCGGCGTCGGCGGCCTGCTGGGTCTGCTGCTTGAGGTCGGTGAAGCCGATCAGCATCTTGTCGAAGTAGCCGGCGCTGGCGCTCGTCGCGGCGGCCGCGCGCACCTCGTCGAACGCGGTGCGGGCGAAGACCCCGGTGAGGTAGTTGGTGGCGTCGTCGCTGACCGCGGTGAGCTGCGCGGCCTGCGGGTCCTCGGCCGCGTCGGGGCCGGTCACCAGGTCGGCCGAGAAGTCCCGGGGGATCCGCAGCAGCAACTGGTAACGGCCGTCGGTGAGGCCCTTCTCGGCGCCGGCCTCGTCGGTGACGTGCCAATCGAAGACCTCGCGGCTGATCAGCTGGTCGGCCAGGTCCTGACCCGCGTGCAGCTTGGTGCCGTCGCTCGCGGTGGTGGGCCGATCCTCGACGACGAGCGCGGCCGGGATGTGGTCGAGGCGCCCGTAGGGATCCCAGAAGGCGTAGAGATAAAGCGCGCCGTAGAGCAGCGGGATCACGGCCAGCGCGGCGAGGGCGGCCCGGGTGAGGTGGCCGCGCAGGAATCGCCGCAGCTCGTATCCGGCCAGGGACAAAGTGGACAGGAACGTCATCGCTGCGCCTCTTCCGCGCTCGTGCCGTCCGCCTTCTGCGGCGCCGCGGCAGCTTCCGACTTCGGTTCGACCTCCGGCACGGCGTCCGGCTTCGGCTCGGCGGCCGGCTCGGGCTGGGGCTGGGGCTGGGGCTGGGGCTGGGGCTGGGCGTCCAATTTGGGCTCAACGTCCAGTTCCGGTTCGGGCTCGGGGTCGGCGCTGAATGTGTACTCGGTGTCCGGTTCTGGCTCGGCCTCTGATTCCGGCTCGGCGTCCGGTTCAGGCGTGACGGCAGGCACGGCACCCGGATCGGAGTCGTCCGGGGGTGGGCCTGGGTCTTCGCCGAGGCGGATCACGGTGGTGACGAGGCTGGGGTCGATCTCGCGGACGGTGAGCACGACGGCGACGCCCCGGGCGGTGAGCTCGGTGATCAGCTGTAGCAGGGCGGCCCGCTCGCGGGTGTCGAGGCCGTCGTCGTAGCCGTCCAGCGCGATCACGGACGGCCGGCTGAGCTCCGCGAGGACCAGTCCGAGGACCTGTTTCTCGTACGGGGAAAGGTCTTGACCCCGCTTGTCCGGCTCGAGGCCGTGGAGCTCCACCCGCGCCGCTTCCGACCGCGACCGGCCGAGCAGCATGAGCCGCTCGCGCACGTGCTCAGTGACGGTGAAGACAGATTCGGGCCCGGAGACGTCGGGCACGTAGCCGAGTGACGCGCGGCCCTCGACCGAGCCCGCACTGAGCCGGAACCGGCCGGCCAGAGCGAGCAGCGTCGTGGTCCGGCCACTGCCGGGCGGCCCGACCACCGCGACCAGGTCACCGGCCTCGACCGTCACGTCGAGCCCCTGGAAGAGCCACGGGTCACGGCGACGCCGGCGGCGGACTCCCGCCCCGCGCGCGATCAGCACCGGCATGACAACTCCCGACTTGAACTGACTGGTCAGTGCAAAAACTTACTCCTCACATCGATCGATGCCACATCTTGGTGGTGGACCTCACCCCGTCGGCCAGGCAGGATCATGGTCATGTCGATGCGATGGGGCATGACCGTTCCGCTGAGCGGGATCCCGCTGTCCGAGCACGCCGAGGTCTTCCGGACGCTGGCCGACGCCGGCTTCACCGACCTGTGGACCTCCGAGGTGGCCGGGTCGGACGCCTTCACCCCGCTCACCCTGGCCGCGGCCTGGTCCTCGGGGATGCGGCTGGGCACCGCGGTCGTCCCGGTCTTCACCCGCGGCCCCGGCCTGCTGGCGATGACCGCGGCCGCCCTGGCCGAGATCGCACCCGGCCGCTTCCAGCTCGGCATCGGCGCGTCGTCGCCGGTCGTGGTCGGTGACTGGAACGCCGCCGAGTTCACCGAGCCCTTCCAGCGCTGTCGCGACATGCTGCGCTTCCTGCGTCCGGCGCTGGCCGGCGAGCTGGTCGACGGCCAGTTCGAGACCTTTTCCGTACGCCGCTTCAAGCTCGAGCGCCCACCCGCGACACCGCCGCCGGTGCTGCTCGCCGCGCTCCGCCCCGGCATGCTCCGGCTGGCTGCGGCCGAGGCCGACGGCGTGATCCTCAACTGGCTCTCGGCCCACGACGTCCACACGGCGCTGGCCGAGGTCAAGACCGACAAGCCGGACTTCGACGTGGCCGCCCGCATCTTCGTCTGCCCGACCGACGACGCCGAGCACGCCCGCCGCATCGGCCGCCGCATGATCGCGGCCTATCTGACGGTTCCCGCCTACGCCGCCTTCCACCGATGGCTGGGTCGCGACGAGGTGCTGACCCCCATGTGGCAGGCGTGGTCGGCCGGCGACCGCAAGGGCGCCTTGGCCGCCATCCCCGACAAGGTGGTCGACGACCTGATCGTCCACGGCTCGCCCGACCAGTGCCGCAAGCGGGTGGAGGCCTACGTGAGGGCCGGCGTCACCGTTCCCGCCATGGCCCTGCTGCCCACACCCACGCTGGACTCCGGCGACCCCGCCGCGATCCTGCAACTGCTGACCGCCCTCGGCCGCTGAACCGGCTCCGCCGGCGCGCGCACAACCGACCCGGCGCAGCGCAACCGACCCCGCGCAGCGCAATGACCCCCGCGCAGCGCAACCGACCCGGCGCAGCGCAACCGACCCGGCGCAGCGCGGCCGACCCGGCGCAGCGCAACCGACCCGGCGCAGCGCGGCCGACCCCGCGCAGCGCAACCGACCCGGCGCAGCGCGGCCGACCCCGCGCAGCGCAACCGATCCGGCGCAGCGCAACCGACCCGGCGCAGCGCGGCCGACCCGGCGCAGCGCACACGACCCCCGCGCACAAATCGGATTTATCCGGCTGTCCGTGGGAGCGTTCCCAGTTTTGGCTGGAAAGCGGCTGCCCGTGGCAAGCGCCGGGAAACTACGATGCCGCTCATGGCATTGATCCACAAGGCGACTCTGAGTCCCACCAAAGTTGAACTGCTGGCGGCGTGGCTCCCGGGCCGCCCGTGGTATCAGGGCGAGGCCGGCACCCCGGTCGAGCGGGTGGCGTCCTACCGTTTCGACGACCCCGAGGGCGCCGTCGGCATCGAGACCCTGCTCGTCAAGACCGGGAGCGGCCCGACCTACCAGGTGCCGCTGACCTACCGCGGCGCCCCGGTCGAGGGGGCCGACGAGTGGCTGGTCGGCACGATGGATCACTCGGCGCTGGGCCGGCGCTGGGTCTACGACGGCACCGGCGACATCGTCTATGCCGAGGCGCTCGCCCAGGCCCTGCTCACCGGCAGCGGCCAGGCGCAGGAGTTCATGGAGGTCGACGGTCACCTCGAGCCCCGCCAGCCCAGCATGGCCATCACGACCAGCAACATCTCGACCGACTTCGCCGAGGCGCGCGCCGTGATCGCCATCACCGGCACCACCACGGCCGACCCCACGGTCATCGAGACCGACAAGCTGACACTCACCATCCCCCGCCTGCTCACCCACGCCGTGTCCTTCCCCGGCGCCGTCCTCTTCGGAACGTGGCCGGGTCAGCCCGCCTCCATCCCGCTGGCGTTCGCCAACCCCCGCTGACACTCACGACCCCGCAACGCAGAAACGCACCCCGGAAACCGGGGTGCGTTTCTGCGTGCTGGGTCCGGGCTCACTCACCGTCGGCGAGGATGGCGTAAAGCTTGCGCTTCGTCTCGTTGAGGATCTCGAGAGCCCGCTGACGCTGCTCGGGCGTGCCGTTGAAGCCGACCTGCTTGAGAGCGCCCATGATGCCGACCGCGGCGTCCCGGAAATCCTGCACCTGCGACATCGTGTCGTCGCCGATGCTGGCCCACGGCGGGTTCTCCGCGGCGGTCTCGGCCTCGGCGCGGCCGGCGTCGGTCAGGTGGTAACTCTTGCGGCCACCCGCCGCCTCGGCCTCGATCAGGCCCTCGTCCTCGAGCAGCTGGAGCATCGGGTAGACCGAGCCGGGGCTGGGCCGCCAGATGCCGTTGGTGCGCGAGTCGAGCTCTTGGATCATCTCGTAGCCGTGCATCGGACGCTCGAGAAGGAGCGCCAGGACGGCGATGCGGACGTTGGGACGCGAGCCGCGTCCGCCGCGTCGTGGACCACGCTGGCCGGGGCCGAACGGGCCACCGGGGCCGAACCCGCCGGCGCCGCCACCGAAGTCGCCGGGGCCACCGAAGGGGAAGCCGGGCGGGAAGGTGAAGCCGCGGTGACGGAATCCGTGCGGGCCGTGATGAGGGTTCCTCATGACTGTCTCCGATCTGTTGTCGATAGTTAGACGATATATCGGCAATAGCTCGGCGGCAAGTGATTCTTCGCGAGGAAAGGGTCGCGACGGGTGTGGAGGGTCGGACATCTGGCAATGTGATACCTGTGCTGACGGTGCCGATTCGCCAGCTCGGTGAGTCCGAGCGCGCGCAGGTCGATAAAGTGCTCGACCGCGACCCGTACGCCGGCGCTCAGATCGCCGAGCGGGTGGCGGCCCACGGGCTGAGCTGGTGGCGTTCCGACGGGCGGATCTTCGGGTATGGTCCCGGCCGCCGGGTCGAGTCGATCATCTGGTCGGGCGCTCATCTCGTGCCGGTGTGCTCCACCCCGGCCGCGACCGCGGCGTTCGCCGAGCTGCTCGGGGCCGAGCCACGCATCTGCTCGTCGATCATCGGCCGGTCCGACGCCGTGCTCGACCTGTGGGACAGGCTGGGCGGGCAATGGGGCCGGGCCCGCGACGTGCGCCCCCACCAGCCGCTGCTGGTCGCCGATCGTGACCCGTCGATCGCGCCCGACCCCGAGGTGCGGCTCGTGCGGCCCAGCGAGGTCGACGCGCTCTTCCCGGCCGCCGTGGCGATGTATACCGAAGAGGTCGGCGTCTCGCCGCTGCTCGACGACGGCGGGCGCGGCTACCGGCGGCGGATCGCCGAATTGGTCAAGGGCAAGCGGGCGTACGCGCGTTTCGTCGGCGACCGGGTCGTCTTCAAGGCCGAGCTGGCGATCGTGACAAACCGGACCACGCAGGTGCAGGGCGTGTGGGTCGACCCGGAGTTCCGGGGTCAGGGCCTGGCGGCGCCGGCGATGGCCGCTGTGGTGCGCGACGCACTGCGACGTGTGTCACCCACGGTCAGCCTCTATGTGAACGACTACAACACAGCGGCGCGACGCGTCTACGCGAAGTGCGGCTTCGTGTCAGCCGGCTCGTTCGCCACGGTCCTCTTCTGAGCGACCCCGCCGCCGCCCACCTGCGCACGAGCCGCCGCCCTCCGAAGCGAACGCCGGCCCGGAGACGAAGAAGCCCCGCCGAGGCGGGGCTTCGTTCAGCCGTACGTCAGTGGACCGTGACCGTCGGGCCGGGGATCAGCTCGCGCAGCTCCTCGGGGAGGTCGGCCCCCATCTCGTCGGCCAGGCGCAGAGCCTCCTCGACCAGGGTCTCCACGATGATCGACTCGGGGACGGTCTTGATGACCTGACCCTTCACGAAGATCTGGCCCTTGCCGTTACCGGACGCGACACCGAGGTCGGCTTCGCGCGCCTCACCGGGGCCGTTGACGACGCAGCCCATGACGGCCACCCGCAGCGGCACCGGGAAGCCCTCGAGCGCCGCCGTCACCTGCTCGGCCAGCGTGTAGACGTCGACCTGGGCGCGACCGCACGACGGGCACGACACGATCTCGAGGCCGCGCTCCCGCAGACCCAGCGACTCGAGGATCTGGTTGCCGACCTTGATCTCCTCGACCGGCGGAGCGGACAGCGACACCCGGATCGTGTCACCGATGCCCTCGGCCAGCAGCGCACCGAAGGCCACCGAGCTCTTGATGGTGCCCTGGAACGACGGGCCGGCCTCGGTGACGCCGAGGTGCAGGGGATAGTCGCACTGCTCGGCGAGCTGGCGGTAGGCCCGGATCATGACGACCGGGTCGTTGTGCTTGACCGAGATCTTGATGTCGCGGAAGCCGTGCTCCTCGAACAGTGAGCACTCCCACAGCGCCGACTCGACCAGCGCCTCGGCCGTCGCTTTGCCATATTTCTCGAGCAGCCGCTTGTCGAGCGAGCCGGCGTTGACCCCGATGCGGATCGGCACACCCGCGTCACCGGCCGCCTTGGCGATCTCCTTGACCTTGTCGTCGAACTGGCGGATGTTGCCCGGGTTGACCCGGACGGCCGCGCAGCCGGCGTCGATCGCGGCGAACACGTATTTCGGCTGGAAGTGGATGTCGGCGATCACCGGGATCTGCGACTTCTTGGCGATCGCGGGCAGCGCCAGCACGTCGTCCTGCGACGGCACGGCGACGCGGACGATCTGGCAGCCCGAGGCGGTCAGCTCGGCGATCTGCTGCAGCGTGGCGTTGATGTCGGAGGTCAGCGTCGTCGTCATCGACTGCACGCTGACCGGGGCGCCGCCACCGACCGGCACGTTCCCCACCATGATCTGCCGACTGTGACGACGAGGGGCCAGCGGCGGCGGGGGCACGGCCGGCATACCGAGACTGATGGCGGTCACTTCTGCATCACCTGTTGAAGATCGTGATCGGGTTGATGATATCGGCGGTGGCGGTCAGCAAGGTGAACACACCACCGATCAAGATGACTGCGTAGGTGACAGGGCATCAGCTTGTAGTAGTCGACGCGGCCCGGGTCGGGCCGGCGCATCCGGGCGTACAGCCACGACCGCACCCGTTCGTACCAGGCGATCGCGATGTGGCCGCCGTCCAGCGGGAGCAGCGGCAGCAGGTTGAAGATGCCGATGAAGACGTTGAGCGAGATGAAGACGTTGAGGAACAGCTCGGGCACGCCGTACTGGAAGGCCTCGCCACCCAGGCGGCTGGCGCCGATCACGCTGATCGGGGTGTCGGGGTCGCGCTCGCTGCCGGTGATCGAGTGCCACAGCGCCGGGATCTTGTCGGGGATCCGCTTCAGGGCCGAGAACGTGTTCTTGAACAGGAACCAGCCGTAGTCGGCGGTCGCCGGGAACGCCTCGGCCGCGTTGTACTTGATCTGGGTCGGCAGGCTCTGGACGTCCCAGCCGAGACCACCCACCGAGACCGTGCTCGTCGGGCCGTCCTCGTCGGTGATCGGCTTGCGCTGGGCGGCGATCAGGTTGACCTCGGCCGTGCCGGCGACGCCGTCGCGCTCGTAGCGGAACGGGACCTGGCCGGCCGGGAGGGTCCGGACGATCTCGGTGAGCTGACCGTACGTGGTGATCTGCCGGTCGCCGACCTGGGTGATCAGGTCACCGTCGCGCAGACCGGCCGCATATGCCGGGCCGGCGACCCCGCCGTTCTGCCCGACCACGCAATCCTGCTGAGCGGTCGGGATCTCGATCCAGGTGCACTCGCTGACCGTGATGACCGGCTTTTCCTTGGCCTGGTCGGCATTCGTCTGCGGGTAGGCCGTGTTGGGCAGGCCGATCGAGATGGCGACGAACCAGGCGGCCACCGCGGCCAGCAGGAAGTGGGTGATCGAGCCGGCCGACATGACGACCGTGCGTTTCCACACCGGGAACCGCCACATGGCGCGGGGCTGGTCCTCCGGGGCGACGTCGTCGTCCTGGGGCGTCATGCCGACGATCTTGCAGAAGCCACCGAGCGGGATGAGCTTGAGACCGTACTCGGTCTCGCCGCGGTGGAACGAGAAGATCGTCGGGCCGAAGCCGACGAAGTACTTCGTGACCTTCATGCCGAAGCGCTTGGCCGTGATCATGTGGCCCAGCTCGTGCAGACTCACCGAGATCAGGATGGCCAGCGCGAACGCGGCGAATCCCAGCCAGTAGTACATCAAGCTCCCTTAGCCGCGATAGCGATCAACTGCTGCGCCTGGGCACGCGCCCACGACTCGGCGGCGAGCACTTCCTCGACGGTACTCGGCTCGGCAAAACCGGGGGCCGCGTCGAGGACCCGCTCCAACGTGTCGACGATGCCCAGAAAAGGTAGCCGACCGGCGACGAACGCGGCCACACACTCCTCGTTCGCGGCGTTGTAGATCGCCGGGAGGCAGTGGCCTGTCCGACCCGCGTGCTTGGCCAGGCGGACGGCCGGGAAGGCCTCGTCGTCCAGCGGCCGCAGCTCCCAGTTGTGCGCCTCCCGCCAGTCGACGCCGGCGGCAGCCCCCGGCACCCGCTCGGGCCAGGCCAGCGCGAGCGCGATCGGCAGGCGCATGTCGGGCGGGCTGGCCTGGGCCAGCGTGGAACCGTCGGTGAACTCGACCATCGAGTGCAGCACCGACTGCGGGTGCACCATCACCTCGATGTCGTCGTAGGGCACGGCGAACAACTCGTGCGCCTCGATCACCTCGAGCCCCTTGTTGACCATCGTGGCCGTGTTGATCGTGACGACCGGGCCCATGTCCCACGTCGGGTGCTTGAGCGCGTCCTCCGGTGTGACGTCGGTCAGCTCGGAGCGGCGACGGCCGCGGAACGCTCCCCCGCTGGCGGTCAGCACGAGCCGGCGCACCTCGCCGGCCGAGCCGCCGCGCAGGCACTGGGCGAGCGCGGAGTGCTCGGAGTCGACCGGGACGATCTGACCCGCCCGGGCGATGCGGCGCACCAGCGGGCCCCCGGCGACCAGGGACTCCTTGTTGGCCAGGGCGAGGACGCGGCCCTCCTCGAGCGCGGCCAGCGTGGGGGCGAGACCCAGGCTGCCGACCACGCCGTTGAGCACCACGTCACACGGCTGCCGCGCGAGCTCGGTCATCGCGTCGGGCCCGGCCACGATCTTGGGCAGCTTGAAGTCACCGGTCGCCCACCCGCGGCGCTGGGCCTCGGCATAGAAGGCGAGCTGCAGATCCTGCACCACCGACGAGCGGGCCACGCCCACCACGTCGACCGCCAGCTCGAGCGCCTGGGCGGCGAGGAGCTCGACGTTGCCCCCGCCCGCGCCGAGCGCCACCACCCGGAACTGCTCCGGGTTGCGCCGCACGATGTCGAGGGCCTGAGTGCCGATGGATCCGGTCGAACCGAGCAGTACTAGGTCGCGCATGCCGCCCATCCTCCCGGATCGTCGCCATCGCCCGGCGGCGGCCTGTGGACAGGCGGTATTCGATCTGTGGACAAGTGGGTAAGACGAGGCCATGCCGGGGTGGGTGGCGCGGGCGCGCCGAGTCGTGACTGCGCCGTTCCGGTCGTTGCAGGGGCGAGATCTGGCATTGCACGCGGCCGCGGTGACCTTCTATGCCGGGATCGCGGTGGTGCCGATCGCGCTGCTCGCCATCTGGATCACCGGGTTGATCGCGGGGGCCGACCGGGTGCGGCGGCTGACCGGGCACACCATCGCCGCTCTGCCGGATGCCATCGGCGCGCCCCAGGCGCTGTCGGCCCTGATCGAGGCCGGGTTGCAGCTGACGCCGTTGTTCGCGCTGGCCAGCCTGTTGCCGGCCACCCTTTACGGCGAGGGGCTCCGCCGCGCGTTCGTTTCCTTGCGTACGCCGGGGAACGAGCCCTTGGTCGGCTGGCGCGGGCGCCTGCTGTGGCTCCCGCTGATGGCCGCGGCCCCGGCCCTGCTGCTGGCCATGTTCCTGGCGCTGCCGTCGACGAGCTCGCTCTGGGTACGGGGTGGCTGGTACAGCGTTCTGGGCGTCGTGCTCTCGTTCCTCGCCGCCTGGATCGTGCTCACCCCGGTGGTGATCTGGGTCTACCGCTACGTGGCGCCGGGCCGGCCCCGGTGGCTGTCGACGATCCTGGTGGGGTCGTTCACCGCGGCCAACCTGTCGGGTTTCCTGCACGGCTTCGTGTTGTTCTGCTCGCTGCCGATCAATCTGGGTGCCCCGTTCGGCGGGTTCGACGAGATCGGCGGCACCGTGGCGGTGGGGCTCTGGCTCTATCTCTTCCACGTGATCGTGCTCGCCGGGTACGCCGCCACCCGCAGCGCGAGCGCTTTCCAGACCCGGCGCGAATCTTGAGCTGACCTGCTCACGTACGAACAGTTGAAGAAACTTCACATACCGGCGCGCTACCCTCAGTCGTCATGACCACCCTCCCCGCCCGGTCCGACGTAGTGATCATCGGAGCAGGCCACAACGGCCTCGTCTCCGCCATCCTGCTCGCCCGCGCCGGCCTGAGCGTCGTCGTCCTCGAGGCCACGGACGTGATCGGCGGCGCCGCCCGCACCGAGCACCCGTTCGCCCAGGCGCCCGGCCTCGGCCACTCCACCGGGTCCTATCTGTTGGGGCTGATGCCGCCCGAGCTGCTGCGCACGCTCGACGTGGACCTTCCCGTGCTCCGCCGTGACCCGCACTACTTCCTGCCCACGCCCGGTCCGGCCGGCTCGCCCTACCTGCTCTTCGGGCGCGACCACGCGTCCACCCGGGAGCAGCTCGAGCGCTTCTTCTCGCGCCGCGACCTGATCGCCGACGAGCAGCTCGCGGCCGAGATCGGCGCGCTCCGGGCCGACCTGGCTCCCGCCTGGCTCGAGGAGCCCGGCACGGTCGAGGAGACGGCCGACCGCTACATCCGCCCCCAGCTGCAGAGCACATTCATCGACCTCGTGCGCGGTTCGGTGGCCGACTACCTGGCCCGGTTCGGCTTCAAGAGCGAACTGCTGATGAGCATGTACGCCGTGACCGACGGCCTCTCCGGACTGAACGCCGGCCCCGACGACCCCGGCACGGGTCACAACTTCCTCGCCCACAACATGTGCCGCCTGCCCGGCTCGGACGGCACCTGGATGATCGCCCAGGGCGGCATGGGCACGGTCACCCGGGTCTTCGCCGACACCGCCCGGGCCGCGGGGGCCCAGATCGTGACCGGCGTGCCGGTCTCGTCCGTGACCGTCGACGCGGGCGCGGCCAGTGGTGTCGTCCTGGCCGACGGCCGATCGATCGACGCCCGCGTCGTGCTCGGCTCGTGCGACCCCTACCGGCTGATGGATCTGGTGCCGGAGGGCTCGCTGCCGGCCGAGCTGACGTCGCGGATGGCGGCGGTCAAGCGCACCGGTACGACGTTGAAGCTCAACCTGGCCCTGCGCGGCCTGCCCGAGTTCAGCTGCCTGCCGCCGGGCACCGCGTCCCCGTTCGGCTCGACGATCCACCTGCTCCCCGGCTCGGCCGGTCTGGCCGGCGCGCCCGGCACCGACTCCCCGATGGCGGCGTTGCGTGCCATGTGGGCCGACGTGCAGGCCGGCCGCCTGCCCGCGGAGCCGACCATCGAGTGGTATCTGCACACCACGGTCGACCCCTCGCTGCAGGACGCCGAGGGCCACCACTCGTCCGCGCTCTTCGTGCAGTCGGTGCCCTACGCCCCCGCCGGGTCGTCCTGGGAGGCCGAGCTGCCGGGTTACGTCGACAAGCTGCTCGACATCTGTGAGCGCTACGCGCCCGGGACCCGCGATCTGGTGGTCGACATGATGCCGCTCACGCCACCCGGCATCGAGAGGCACTTCGGCATCACCGGGGGCCACATTCACCACGTCGACAACACGGTCGCCTTCAACGAGCGCATGCCCTACGCCACCGGCCTCGACGGCCTCTACGCGGGCTCCGCGGGCGCCCACCCCGCCGGCAGCGTGATCGGCGCCGCCGGCCACAACGCGGCCCAGCGCATCCTCCGCGACCTCAACGCCTGAGCCCGACAGCCGAACAGCCGCATCCCGTCGGGATGCGGCTGTTTTGTCTTTTCGAGCGCGACCACTCACGCAGGCCGCCCGGGTGGGGTGAGCGCTCTGGACGCGCCAGCGGCCAGCTCGCCCCGCCCGGGCCCTCGGCGGGAGCAGCGATCTGTACCCACCGCCCCGCTACGACATCTCGCCCTTAGTTCTTCTCGGCTCGGATCTTATGACCCACGCTGGTCAGGCACCGCCCGCTCGGGAGGTCGAACTTCCAGCCGTGCAGCTGACAGGTCAGGACGTTGCCGTCGACCACGCCGAACCGGCTGAGATCGGCCTTGAGGTGCGGGCAGCGCCGCTGGACGGTCCAGTCACCGAACTGCGTGTCCTCGGCCTCCACGGCCTTCTCGTGCTCGTCGTACCAGCCCTCGGCATACTGCAGGCGCTCCTCGGAGAGGCACTTGAAGAACGCGTACACGTATTCGTTGTACTGCCCGATGCGGGCGGCGGAGAAGCGGCAGCTCAGGAACAGCGAGTTGACCCAGTCGCCCTCGTCGATGTGGATCAGGTGCTCGATCAGGGCGCGGCCGGTGCGGAAGCGGTAACGCACCTTCTCGTCGTTGTAGGGGCGCACCTGCTTGCCGGGGAAGTCGACCACAATCGACTCGACGACCTTGCCGTCGGTGCCGAACGAGTCGGTCAGGTCGAAGCGGACCGGGCCACCGACGCCCTGAGCCAGGTAGATCGACTCCTCGAGCAGCGGCTCGATGCGCTTCTTGAGCTCGCCGAGCACGTCGATCTCGGGGTGCCGCCAGGACTCCTTCTCGGCGGCGATGACCGGGGCCTTGCGCTCGCGCATCTCCTCGAGGTGCTCGCGCTTGTGGGCGAAGAACTCGTCGACCGGCGTGGGGTGCGTGGTCTCGGCGGACTTCTCGGACAACTCGGTCACGCTGCCCGGAAGGAGGACGATGCCGTTGGTGCCGCCGACCTTCGCGTACTCCTCCATGAACACCGACTGGTCGGGGAAGATGTTGCCCTCGTCACCGAAGATGTCGTTGAACTGCCAGAGCGAGTCGTCGAGGAAGCACGGCGGGCCGGCGATCGGGAAGACGTGGTCGGCCTTCAGGTCGTCGATGTAACGCCAGGTGCGGTCGAACTGGCGGTCGCGTTTCTGCTTGCCGAACGCGGTCTTGGCCGCCTCGGGCAGCTCGTAGACCATCGGATACCAGATCGCGCCGGAGAACTGCAGCATGTGGGCGTGCACGTGGCCGAGGTCGTTGAAGATCTGGAGGTCGGTCGGCCGGGCGTCGTTCTGATTGAGGACGCGGACGCCGTCGTGCTCGACCCAGAGTGACGAGTCGCCGATCGGGCCGTCGGTCGGGCTGATCAGCGCCTGGATCATCACCCGGAGGCCGCCGTCGAGCTCGTGCACCTCGTTCGACTTCGTCTTGAAGAAGCTGGTGAAGCCCAGGTCGCGCAGCTCGTCCTCGAGCTGACTGGTCGGGTACTCCGGGAGGAGCACCGTCGCCTTCTTGCTGATGAAGCTTTTCAGGTGCTCGGCGTCGAAGTGGTCGCGATGCAGATGCGACACGTAGAGGTAGTCGACGTCGCCCAGGGTCTCCCAGTCGAGCAGGGAGTTGTCGGGGAACGGGAACCACGAGGCGAAATACGCCGGATTGACCCACGGGTCGCACAGAATGCTGCCGGCGGCGGTGTCGATCCGCATGCTCGCGTGCCCAGTGCCTGTGATCCGCACCGTTTCACTCCCTCGATCCAAGAACCCGACCGCATCGAAGGTACCGGGTCCGGGTTGGTGGGCCGCGCGCGGAGGCGGCGTGCGAAACTGGACGCGATAAATGGCCCTGGAGAGGAAGGACTGAGGCGTGGCTGCCGATCAAGATCCGGTGTATGCCCCTGACCAGCTCAAGCCGGGCAACCGCAAGCGGGGCCGCAAAGCCGCCATCGTCTGCGCCGTGATCCTGCTGATGTTCTTCTGGGGAAACCACGAGGGCAACACCGAGAACGTCTGGATCATCCTCTTCGTGGTCGGCCTGATCGGCGCGCTCATCGTCGACAGCGTGCTGCGGCGTAACGGGCTGCGACCCGACGACCACTAGCTCCGGAACACGAAAAAGGCCCGCGCGGACGCGGGCCTTTTCCATGTCGTTCTTATCGGCGGCGGGTCAGGATGTCCTTGACCTCACGCAGGGCCGCGTCGACCTCGGCCTCGAAGTAGCCACCCGGCACCAGACCGAACTGCAGCATGTCGAGATCGTTCTCGGGTACCGGCATCGGGCCCCGGCCGGTCATGGCGCCCAGGATGCCCTCGAAGAGCCGGTCGACCTGGGCCGGGTCGTAACCGCTGCCGAAGCGTCGCGGCTGGAACGTGCGCCGCAACTGGTCGACCCGGTAGAGCTCGCCGCCCGGCTCGCCCATCGGCGGGGGCAGCTGGGGCTGCTGCGGCTGGCCACCATACGCACCGGGCGGGCCGCTCATCGGGGCGTTGCCCATCGGCGGGCCGCCCATCGGCGGGCCACTCATCGGCGGGGCGCCGTAACCGCCGCGCGGGTCCTGCTGCTCGCGCTGCGGCATGCGGATCTCGGCGGTCATGTCGGTCTTACCGTGCCGCCCCGCCTCGAAACCGTCGAAGCCGCCGGGCTGCGCGTCGAAGCCACCCGTGTTGTCGAAGCCGCCCGTGTTGTCGTAGCCCTGGTCGTACCCGCGCGCGTCGCGATCGTAGGACGGCGGCGCCGCCGGGCGCTGGGGCAACTGAGGCTGCGCGGGCTGGCCGTAGCCGGTCGGCTCGTCGTAGCGCCCGTAGCCCTCCGACGGCGGCATCTGGCCGCGCTGCGGGGGCTGCTGCTGGAAACGGTCGTCGCGCACCGGTGGGGCCGGCAGACGCTCGGTGGGCGGGGCCATCCGGCCACCCATGCCCTGACCGCCCATGCTCTGGCCGCCCATGCTCTGGCCGCCCATGCTCTGACCCATGCCCTGGCCACCCAGGCCGCCGCTCATCGCCGCGCCCAGGCCTTGCTTGGGGCCGCCGAAGCTGCCGGTGGAGAGACCGCCGCGCAGAGAGTCACGCATCGGGTCGGGGGCGGGCGCGCCCCGGCCGCCACGATCCTCGAGCTCGGCCAGCTGCCGCTCGACCCGGTCGAGGTGGAGGTCGACCTGCCACTCGTCGTAGCCGCCGAAGCGCACGCGGAAGACCACATCGTGCACCTCCTGGGCGCCGACGGGCGGGCCCACCTGCTCACCGGCGAGGGTGGCCTCGACGCGGTCGAGGAAGGTGTCGACCTCGTCGACCTTGTAGCCGCGGCGCAGCGCACGCCGCCGGAAACGCTGCCCCTGACTAGTCACAACGTCTCCCACTCCGCTCGCTGGGACCTGAGCCCAGTCACTGTGCCACCTCCGCTGCGGCGGCGGCGCCCCCAGCGCTCGCCTCCGTGAGCTCGCCCGCAGCCAGCTGGCCGCACGCGCCGTCGATCTCCCGGCCTCGGGTGTCGCGGACCGTCGTCGAAACTCCGGTCTCACGCAGCCGGCGGACGAACTCGCGCTCGACCGGTTTGGGGCTCGCATCCCACTTGCTGCCCGGGGTCGGGTTGAGCGGGATGAGATTCACATGCGCCAGCTTGCCGCGCAGAAGCTTGCCAAGGAGGTCGGCCCGCCAGGGCTGATCGTTGACGTCCCTGATCAGGGCGTACTCGATCGAGATCCGGCGTCCTGTCCGGGCCGCGTATTCGAACGCGGCGTCGAGCACCTCGGCCACCTTCCAGCGCTGGTTGACGGGCACTAGCTCATCGCGCAGATCATCATCGGGGGCATGCAGGGACAACGCAAGGGTCACGTTGAGGTCTTCGGCCGCCAACCGGCGCATCGCGGGCACGAGACCCACGGTGGAGACCGTGATGTGCCGTTGCGAAAGTCCGAGGCCCTCGGGCGCCGGGGCGGTGAGCCGGCGCACAGCCTCGATCACCCGGGGATAGTTGGCCAGCGGCTCGCCCATGCCCATGAAGACGACGCGGGACAGCCGCGGCGGTGACCCGGTGACCGCACCGCTCGCCGCCACCCCGGCCAGATAGACCACCTGGTCGACGATCTCGGCGATCGAGAGGTTGCGGGTCAGGCCCTGCTGACCGGTGGCACAGAACGGGCAGGCCATGCCGCAGCCGGCCTGGCTCGACACACACGCCGTCACCCGGTCGGGGTAGCCCATCAGGACACTTTCCACCAGCGCGCCGTCGTGCAGCCGCCACAGCGCCTTGCGGGTCGCGCCGTCGTCGCAAGCCAGCTCGCGGACCGGGGTGAGCAGCGTGGGCAGCAGGTCACCGGTGAGCCGGGCGCGCGCGGCGGCCGGCAGGTCAGTCATCTCGTCGATGTCGCGGACGAGCCGGCCGAAGTAGTGGGTGGAGAGCTGCTTGGCCCGGAACGCGGGCTCGCCGAGCGCGGTCACGGCCGCCTTGCGGGCCTCGAGATCGAGGTCGGCGAGGTGGCGCGGGGGCATCGACGGGCGGCGCCGGGTGGCTACTGCGTCGGGCTGGTCGGGGCTGGTCGGGATGACCGGAAGAATCGTCATGGCACAACCAGTCTCGCACGCTCGGCCGAGTACGTGCCGGTCACGTGTTCGCGCCGATCAGCGCGAAGAGCAGGTACGCGGTGGGAACGGCGAACAGGATGGAGTCGAGGCGGTCCATCAGGCCACCGTGACCGGGCAGCAGATTGCTCATGTCCTTGAGACCGAGGTCACGCTTGAGCATCGACTCGGCCAGGTCACCGGCCACCGCCACCACCGAGATGAGCGCGCCGAAGAGCAGGCCCCAGTAGAAGGGGATCTCCAGCAGGAAGTGGAGCAGCAGGGCGCTGCCGATGGCCGCCGAGAGCAGCGAGCCGGCGAACCCCTCCCAGGTCTTGCCGGGACTGATCGAGGGGGCCATCTTGTGCTTGCCGAAGAAGACGCCGACCGCGTAGCCGCCGGTGTCGGAAAGCACAACGGCCAGCAGCGTGCAGAGGACCCGCCAGCGGCCGTCCTCGCCCGCGTCGGGCAGTTGCAGCAGCACGCCGAAGCTGAGCAGGAACGGTACGTAGATCGCGATCATGACGCTGGCCACCAGGTCGCGACGGAACGCGGCCGCGCCGTCGGCGATGCGCCAGATCACCGCGGCGGCGATCGTCACCAGCAGCCCCAGCAGCAGCGCGTCGGGGCCGTCGTGCCAGGCCAGGCCCACCATCAGCAGGGAGCCGGCGATCAGCGGGATCAGCGGGGCGTCGGCGCCCGCGGCGCGCAGGGCGCGGACCATCTCGTAGACGCCGACGGCCGAGGCGACCGCGATCACCCCGAGGAACGCGTCGGGCCAGATGACCAGCGAGCCCAGGACGACCAGCACCAGGCCGACACCGACGCCGATGGCGGCGGGAAGGTTGCGGCCGGCCCGGCCGCCGGCGCGTCGTTTGCCCGGTTTCTGCTCGGTCGTGGGGGTCGGGGTGGGGGTGGGGGTGGGAACCAGGGGAAGCTGGCTCGTCTGGGCGTCCTCGCCCGCGTGCCAGGCCGGCACGCCTGTGTCGTCGCCGGCGCTCCGCCCGGCACGCGGATCGAGGTAGGACATCAGACTTCGAGCAGCTCGGCTTCCTTGTGCTTGACGAGCTCGTCGACGACGGACACGTACTTGTGCGTCGTGTCGTCGAGCTCTTTCTCGGCGCGGCGGCCGTCGTCCTCGCCGGCCTCGCCGTCCTTGACCAGACGGTCGAGCTGCTCCTTGGCCTTGCGGCGGACGTTGCGGATGGCCACCCGGCCCTCCTCCGCCTTGCCGCGCGCCACCTTGATCATCTCTCGGCGGCGCTCCTCGGTCATCTGCGGCAGGTGGATGCGCAGCTGGGTGCCCTCGTTGTTGGGGTTGACCCCGAGGTCCGAGTCGCGGATCGCCCGCTCGATGGGACCGAGCTGGGTCGCGTCGTAGGGCTTCACGATGACCATGCGCGGCTCCGGGACGCCGACCGAGGCCATCTGCGTCACCGGCGTGGGCGCGCCGTAGTAGTCCACCAGGATCTTGGAGAACATGGCGGGAGTGGCTCGGCCCGTACGGATCGCGGCGAACTCCTCCTTGGCGTGCTCGACCGCGCTCTCCATCTTTTCTTCGGCCTCGAAGAGGGTCTCGTCGATCACCGGCTCTTCTCGCCTCCTTGCTTTCTTCGGTGGTGCGGGGACGGTTGGGGAGATCAGGCGGTGATCAGAGTGCCGATCTTCTCGCCGCTGACCGCGCGGACGATGGTGTCGTCGCCCTGAGCGCCGAAGACCAGCATGGGCAGGTTGTTCTCCTCACAGAGGCTGAAGGCGGCCTGATCGGCCACCCGCAGACCCTGCTGGATCACGTCCTGGAAAGTGATGCGGTCGAGCTTCTTGGCATCGGGGTCGATGCGCGGGTCGGCGGTGTAGACGCCGTCGACACCGTTCTTGCTCATCAGCACGACGTCCGCGTGGATCTCGAGGGCGCGCTGGGCGGTGACGGTGTCGGTGGAGAAATACGGCATGCCGGCGCCGGCGCCGAAGATGACGGCGCGCCCCTTCTCGAGGTGGCGGATGGCCCGCAGCGGGATGTAGGGCTCGGCGACCTGGGCCATCGTGATGGCGGTCTGCACGCGGGTCTCGATGCCCTCCTTCTCCAGGAAGTCCTGGAGGGCCAGGCCGTTCATGACCGTGCCGAGCATGCCCATGTAGTCGGCGCGGTTGCGGTCCATGCCGCGTTTCTGCAGCTCGGCGCCGCGGAAGAAGTTGCCGCCGCCGACGACCACGGCGACCTGGATGCCGCGACGGATCACGGTGGCGATCTGCCGGGCGATGCCCTGCACGATGTCGGGGTCCACACCGACCGCGCCGCCGCCGAACACCTCGCCGGAAAGCTTCAGGACGACCCGCCTGGGCCGCGTGGACGGCGAGGTCGGATCGTCAACCGGGACTGCCTGCTCGGTCACCATCGTCATGAGACCCGCCTTCCCTTCCATGCTCAGCAGAGACCTTATGGGAGAAGGAGGCCGGACGCAGAATCGCGTACCCGGCCTCCCCTGCCTCCAACGGCGGCCCGGTTACTCCTGGCCGACCTCGAACCGGACGAAGCGGGTGATGTTGACCCCGGCCTCCGTCGCGATCTGCTTCACGGTCTTCTTGTTGTCGAGGACCGAGGACTGCTCGAGCAGGACGTAGTCCTTGAAGAAGGAGTTCACCCGGCCCTCAACGATCTTGGGCAGAGCCTTTTCGGGCTTGCCCTCCTCCTTGGCCGTCTCCTCGGCGATGCGGCGCTCCGACTCGACAACGTCGGCCGGCACCTCGTCGCGGGTGAGGTAACGCGGACGCATGGCGGCGATCTGCATGCCGATGCTGCGGGCGTCGTCCTCGCCGGCCTCGTCGCTCTTGCCCTCGTACTGCACGAGGACGCCGACCTGCGGCGGCAGGTCCTGCGCCTTGCGGTGCAGGTAGACCGCGACGGTGCCGTCGACGATCACGAAGCGGTTCAGGACGATCTTCTCGCCGATCTTGGCCGAGTACTCCTGAATCGTGTCGGCGACCGTCTTGCCGTCGGGCAGCGTGGCCTCCAGCAGAGCGGCGGCGTCGGCGATCTTGTTCTGCTCGCCGAGCTCGACCAGCTGCTGACCCAGCGCGACGAAGTCGGGGGTCTTGGCCACGAAGTCGGTCTCGCAGTTGAGTTCGAGCAGCGCGTTGCCGGAGTGGCTCACGATGCCGTTGGCCGCGGTGCGGCCGGCACGCTTGCCGACGTCCTTGGCGCCCTTGATGCGCAGGAACTCGACAGCCTTGTCGAAGTCGCCGTCCGCCTCGTCCAGCGCCTTCTTGCAGTCCATCATGCCGGCACCGGTCAGGTCGCGGAGCTTCTTGACGTCCGCGGCGGTGTAGTTAGCCATGACTCTCTCTCGATGTCAGCTTCGTCGGAGAATTACTCGGCGGGAGCCGCGGCGGCCGGCACGGGCTCGGCCTCGGGGGCCGCGGCGGCCGGAGCCTCAGCAGCCGGAGCCTCAGCGGCGGGCGCCTCGGCAGCGGGAGCCTCAGCGGCCGGAGCCTCGGCAGCGGGAGCCTCGGTGGCCGTAGCCTCAGCGGCAGGCGCCTCGGCGGCCTTCTTCTCGGCGCCCTCGTACAGGTCGCGCTCCCACTCGGGCAGCGGCTCGCCGGCGGCGACGGTGCCCGGCTCGGGCTTCTCGTCGGCGCCGCCACGGCCACGGCCGGAACGGGCGATCAGACCATCGGCGACGGCGGCGGCGATGACCTTGGTCAGCAGCTCGGCCGAGCGGATCGCGTCGTCGTTGCCCGGGATCGGGAAGTCGACCTCGTCCGGGTCACAGTTGGTGTCCAGCACCGCGATGACCGGGATGCCCAGCTTACGGGCCTCGTCGACCGCGATGTGCTCCTTCTTGGTGTCCACGACCCAGATCGCCGACGGCGTCCTGGTCATGTCCCGGAGGCCACCGAGGGTCTTGGTGAGCTTGGTCTTCTCGCGGTAGAGCTGCAGGGTCTCCTTCTTGGTGTACCCGGCGGCGGTGCCGGTCAGGTCACCCAGAGCCTCGAGCTCCTTCATGCGCTGCAGCCGCTTGTAGACGGTCTGGAAGTTGGTGAGCATGCCGCCCAGCCAACGGTGGTTCACGTACGGCTGGCCGACCCGCGTCGCCTGCTCGGCGATGGCCTCCTGCGCCTGCTTCTTGGTACCGACGAAGAGGATGTGGCCACCCTCGGCGACGGTGTCCCGCACGTAGGCGTACGCCTTCTCGATGTACTCGAGCGTCTGGCGCAGGTCGATGATGTAGATGCCGTTACGCTCGGTGAAGATGAAGCGCTTCATCTTCGGGTTCCAGCGCCGGGTCTGGTGCCCGAAGTGGACACCGCTCTCCAGCAGCTGACGCATGGTCACGACGGCCATGGTGGGTTACTCCCTGTGGTCCCTGGTTGTCACGCTCGCCGGCGGCAAGCGTCCTGGTGCCCGGTCGGCGGCCACGGTCGGACCCGAGTTGATCGAGACCAGGGAGGGCCGTCGCTGCAGGCCTGTGAAGGACCTGACAGAGGGCACGCGAGGTCGACCGCACTGGGCGGTCGCCATCAACCAGCATACGCCAAGCTTCGCCGACGAGTTTCAGGCGACTGCCAGGCCGGCCGCGACCAGCAGAATCAGGCCCGCCGGGAGGTACGCGACCGGTGGGCGCAGCCAGGCCTCACGAGCGATCGGACCGCCGCGGGCCACCGCGAACAAGCCGATGCCGGTGAGAGTGAAGCCGAGGGTGAGCAGGACCGCGGGGACGATGCCGCGGGCGGTCGGGTCGCCGGTGAAGGTGGCGTCAACCAGCAGCCGGACGACCGGGATCATCAGGACGACCATGACGATCGCGACGATGAACGACGTGACCGGACGACGGGTCTGATAGACGCTTTCCTTGCGCTCGCGGTCGGGAATCACCGGCGGGACCAGCGCGGTCGGCTCGGCCATGGGTGGCGGTACGGCGTCGCTGGTGGGCCGGATCGTCGGGTACTCGGGACCGCGTACCGGGACGCGCACGTCGGACTCGGGCGCACGGGCGTGGCTGCCGGCCGTGGTGACCGGGCGCTGCTCCGGGAGCCGGAAGGCACCGCTGGGCCGCTCATGGATGCCCGAGTCGTAGGGGTTGGCCGGGATCGAGCCCGACACCTCCGACTCGAGTGAACGGGAGTACTGGCCCTGCCCGGCATACCAACTGGGCTCGGCGTCATCGGCGTAACGGCGTCCTTCCACGATCTCGAAACTTAGGTGACGGCGGACACGGACGCCACCGCAGGACCCATAACACACCTGGACGGTGACAGAGCGGCTTTCCACAATCGCGCTCCGTCCACAGATCTGGCGACCGGCCGGGTGCGCGGCTCGTCCGGGCGGGCCAGGTTGTCCGGCATGACGACGCAAAGGCGGGCGGTAGGGGCGTACGGCGAACGAGTCGCGGCCCAGCACCTCCAGGAGCACGGCCTGGTGATCCTCGACCGGAACTGGCGCTGCTCCGACGGTGAGGTCGACCTCGTGCTGCGGGACGGCTCCGACATCGTGTTCTGCGAGGTGAAGACCCGGCGTGGCGACGCGTTCGGGTCGCCGGCCGCGGCGGTCACCTATCGCAAGGTGTGCAAGCTGCGGCAACTCGCGCTCCGCTGGATCGCCGAGACAGGCATCCGGCCGCGGGGGATCCGCTTCGACGTGGTCGAGGTCCTGATGCCCGCCCACGGCGCCGGTCAGGTCACCCACATCCGCGCGGCGTTCTGACCCGGGGTTGCGATGAGCTACGCGCGCGTCCTCTGTGTGGGTCTGCTCGGCATGACCGGGCACGTCGTCGAGGTCGAGGCCGACCTCTCCCCCGGCCTGCCCGCTGTCGTGCTGACCGGTCTGCCCGACACGGCTCTCCACGAGGCTCGCGACCGGGTGCGGGCGGCCGTGGTCAACTCCGGCCAGACCTGGCCCAACCGCCGGATCACGGTCAACCTGCTGCCCGCCGCGCTGCCCAAGCAAGGCAGCGGCTTCGACGTCGCCATCGCCGTGGCGATGATGATCAGCGCCGGCGAGTTGCCCCGGGGCGTGCTCGACGGGGTGGCGATCCTGGGCGAGCTCGGCCTCGACGGGGCTGTGCGCCCGGTGCGCGGGGTGCTGCCGATGGTGGCCGCGGCGGCCGGCGCGGGCGTGCGCCGGGTGATCGTGCCGCTGGGCAACGCGCGTGAGGCCACCGTCGTGCCCGGAGTGACCGTGGGAGCCGTCGACAGCCTGCGCCGGCTTGTCGACTTCGTCCGCAACGGCGGCGAGCTGCTGGAGCCGCCGCCGGCCGACCCCGCTCCACCGCCGGCCGGCCCCGACCTGGCCGACGTCGCGGGGCAGGAGATGGGACGGTACGGCCTGGAGGTCGCCGCCGCCGGCGGGCACCACCTGGCCCTGTTCGGCGCGCCCGGTGCCGGGAAGACGATGCTGGCCGAGCGCCTGCCGTCGATCCTGCCCGAGCTCGACGACGCCGCGGCGCTCGAGGTGACGGCCCTGCAGTCGATCGCCGGCGTCCTTCCACAAGATGGGCATCTGGTGCGCCGGCCGCCCTACCAGGCACCTCATCACACCGCCTCGCCCGCGGCGATCGTCGGCGGCGGCAGTGGACTGGCCCGGCCCGGCGCGCTCTCGCTCGCCCATCGGGGCGTGTTGTTCCTCGACGAGGCGGCCGAATTCCCGTCGGCGACGCTGCAGGCGTTGCGGCAGCCGCTGGAGAAGGGCCGGGTCGTGCTG
This sequence comes from Paractinoplanes maris, assembly GCF_023544465.1. Taxonomy (GTDB): domain Bacteria; phylum Actinomycetota; class Actinomycetes; order Mycobacteriales; family Micromonosporaceae; genus Actinoplanes; species Actinoplanes maris. Next base: position 161,179 of record NZ_JALPVL010000001.1, read on the forward strand.
GCCCGGGCGCGCGGCACGACCGAGTTCCCGGCCCGGGTCCAACTGGTGCTGGCGGCCAACCCGTGTCCGTGCGCCAGCCCGGCCGGCGATCAGCACTGCACCTGCGCGCCGGGCGTCCGGCGGCGCTACCTGGCCAAGTTGTCGGGTCCGCTGATCGACCGCATCGACATCCGGCTCACGCTCGCGCCGCTGAGCGCCGCCCAGCTGACGACGGCCACCACCGGGGCGACCTCGTCGGCCGAGGTCGCGGCGCGGGTGGCCGCCGCGCGGGTGGCCGCCGCCCGGCGTTGGGCCGAGGACGGGTGGCGGGTCAACGCCGACGTGCCGGGGCCCGTCCTGCGCCGGGCGCCGTGGCGGCTGCCCGCGCCCGACACGGCCGACCTGCGCGAGTCCCTCGACAAGGGGCTGCTGTCGGCCCGCGGATTCGACCGGGTTCTGCGCTTGGCCTGGACCATCGCGGATCTCGACGGCCGGGATCGCCCGGGGCGGTCCGAGGTCAGTGAGGCCATCCAGCTGCGAATGGGAGAGAGCCATGCCCTCTGACGACGAGGACCGCGCGGCCCGGGTCGCGCTCACCTGGCTGGCCGAGCCGGGCAACCGAGGCGTGTGGTCGCTGGTCGAACAGGACGGGGCGGCGGCGACCCTGACCCGGCTCCTCAGCGGCGACGTGCCCGACGGATCGCTGCGGACCGCGGCCAAGGCCCGATCGGCCGGCCTCGACCCGCGCCGGCTGGCCGAGGTGACGATGCAGCGGGCGGAGCGGCTGGGGGCGCGCATCGTTGTGCCCGCCGACCAGGAGTGGCCGATGCGGGTGGCTTCGCTGGCGACGCTCTCGCTCGAGGCGGCCGGGCGGGTCAACGAGGACGTGCGGCCGCCGCTGTGCTTCTGGGTGCGCGGCGACTGGCCGCTGGGTGAGGTCCTGGAGCGCTCGGTCTCGGTCGTGGGGGCGCGGGCCGCGTCCGGCTATGGCGTGCACGTGGCGAACGAGATCGCTTATGGCCTCGCGTCGCACGACTGGACGGTCGTGTCCGGGGGTGCGTTCGGTATCGACGCCGCGGCGCATCGGGCGGCCCTGGCGGCGGGTGGGCGGACGGTGGCCGTTCTGGCCGGCGGGGTCGACCGGCCCTACCCGGTGGGGAATTCCGCAATGTTCGAGCGGATCGCCGAGACGGGCCTGCTGGTCAGCGAGTGGCCGCCGGGAAGCGTGCCGCTGAGGCATCGATTCCTGATCCGTAACCGGGTGATCGCGGCGGCCACCGCGGGGACCGTTCTGGTCGAGGCCGCGGCGCGCAGCGGGGCACTTCAGACGATGGGCCGGGTGCTGGCGCTGGGCCGGCCCGCGATGGTCGTGCCCGGGCCGATCACCTCGGCCATGTCGGTGGGATGCCACGAGCTGCTGCGTGAGCGGCCGGACGCGACCCTGGTCACCGGGCTGGCCCACGTGCTGGAGGCGGTGGGCCGCATCGGGGAGTACCAGAGCGACCCGGCTCGCGGGCCGGAGCACCGGCGGGACGGCCTCGACGAGGAGTCGGCGCTGGTGCTGGAGGCGGTGCCCCGGCGGGGCACGGCGACCCCGGAGGAGTTGGCCGTCAAGGCGGGGCTGGCCCTGCGGATCGTGTTGCGGCGGCTGTCCCTGTTGGAGCTGGCCGGCCTGATCGAACGCCGGGACACCGGCGTGGCCCTCGTGCGGAAGCCGCGGTGACGCGTCATGGGCAGCATGAAGGAGGGCGCCTCGCGGTCGCCCGTGGTGCCGCGCTGCTCAGCGCCGCGCCTGTCAGTCCTCGGAGTCGTCCAGGTCACGACGGTGCACTTTCATCCACGCCTCGACGTCGTCGGTCGCCCACACCTTGCCCTGCGCGAGGTCGGCGACCGGCTTGGGGAAGTCGGCGCGGCTGGTGATCTGGTACGCACGCTGCCGGCTCACCCCACCCAGACGGATGCGGATCTCGTGCGCCCCCATGAGCCTGATCGGTTTCGCTGCCACATGATCGACCGTAGGCGTGAGACTATTAGTCAATCATCAAGTTGATAGGAGACAGGTAGTCGTATGTCATCTACAGTGTGCTCATGACTAGGCGTCGCCCGACTACCTCGCTCGTCCCCGTGGGACCCCGCCACCGACGTGCGTGGCGGTCGTTCTGGCGCCGCTGCAGCTGCGGGCTGACCGCTCCGTGCGTCGACGCCCTCGTCCCCGCCACACCCCTCCCCTTTCCTCCTCGGGGCGCCGCTCCCTTCCCCGGGTGCGCCGCCCCCTCTCCTGAGTGCGCCGCCCGCTCTCCCCAGCGCGCCGGCCGCCGACCGGGCCTTTCCCCGCCCTCACCAGCCCCCGTGACGGAAAGGAGGTACAGCCAGGACGAGACCCCCATGAGATCGGGCAGAACAGGGAGCGATCCCACCTTCCTGTCACGCTGTCCGCCCGGCGGCTCCCACTCTCCCGTGTGGAGACCCCAGAAGCCGCCGGGCGGCAGTCCGGGCCCCCTCGCCGCACCTCACGACCCGGCGTCAGCGGTGCCGGGTCTTTGCCGGCCCGAATGCAACGGGGGCGGCCGCCGCCGATGGGACTGCGGCGGCGGCCGTGCCACTCATGCGCCGGCCGGCCGAACGCCGCACGGCGAGCACGACGACATCTCGGTCCGCGTCGGGCCCTCTCCTTGAACGAGAGGTCACGAGGACAGGTCGGGCATCAGTTGGAGGCGGCTGACGCCCGAACCACCGGGCATCATCTGGGGGAACCGACATGACCAACAACGAGTTGCTGGACCACTTGAACGACCGGCCCAGCTGGGATTGCGTGGCGTGTGGACAACCGTGGCCCTGCGCCACGGCACAGGACAGACTGGTCGAGGAGTTCCAAGCGTTTCCGTCGGTGCTGACGATCTATATGACTGCTCAGATGTACGACGCCCTGAGCGATCTGATCTCTCAGGGCCGGATAGCGCCGGCTGACCTCTTCGAACGATTTCTGGCGTGGGCTCGACGGGCTGCCGTGCATCCGGACGGCGCCGAACGCTTCGACCTGGACACCATCTCGACGGTCGAGCCGAAGCGAGCGGTGACCCGCTGAACCGGGCGAACGCCGCCACTTTCCCGGCGGTCTGCGCCTGTCTCGACGGGAACGTGTCCGCTGCAGCAAGCGGAAGAACGGGCGACGGCTGCACCGTGCGCCGAGGCGCTCTGGGGCACCTCGTAGTGCGGCTTGACCGCCGCCCGTTCTGCCGCCCGATCGAGTCTCAGCCTTCTCAGTGCGGCAGAATTATCATACCTACATGGCTTCGTACGTACAATCCGATGGAGCATCGTGGTCACGTAGACTGGGTGGCATGATCGATCCCTCGGCGGACCGGGCAGTCTTCCGCCAGCTGGCTGACCTGTTGCGCAACCAGATCGAGTCGGGCGAGCTCGGCCCCGGCGAGCCCCTGCCCAGCGAGCTGCGCCTCGCACAGGAATATGGGATCAGCCGCACCACCGTCCGCCAGGCGATCGGCCAGCTCCGCACCGAGGGGCTGGTGACTGTCGACCGGCCGCGAGGCACCTTCGTCCGCGTGCCCGAGCCGACCGAGCTCATCACCCTGGCCCGTGGCGAACGCGCCGGCGCGCGCATGCCCACCGACGCCGAGCGCCGCAAATACCGGCTCGGCGAGGGCGTCCCGGTGCTCGTGGTGACCGCCACCGACGGCACCGAGACAGTCCACCCGGCCGACCGCGTGCAGCTCACCCGCCCATAGGGCGCCGAGTGTGCGTCAGAAAAGGGTGTAGCGAGACGAGGCAAGGCTGAAGCCGTGGCCGGTCTTCTCGTCCTTGCACGTCAGCCCGGCGTCCGAACTGTCGCAGCGGACGCTTCCGGCCCGCATGGCCTCGCCGTACGCCAGGGTGGTGTCCGATGTGCCCACCAGAGTGTCACCCGCGCAGGTGAAGATGGCTTTGCCGCCGGTGACCACCAGGCCGTTGCCCCAGTCGAGCTCGCAGTCGGCCGGCTTGGCCGGCGGCTTCCACGACTTGCGCACGATGTCGCACCGCACCTCCGACGGCGTCAGCGCGCAGGCGATGTTCTGCGAGGGGGTGCGAAACATCGCCTCGTCGACCACCGTCGCTTCGACCGGCGCGGGTTCGGGCCCGCCGAATCCGGCCTTGGCCGAGGGCACGGTCGAAGTCTTCGCCACGACCGGGCCGTCGTCGGACGGGGTACAGCCGGAGAGCGCGCCCAGCAGGGCCAGGGCCAGGAGGCCGCGGATCATCGGTGCCATGGTGAGCCGCAGTCTAGGAAGGTTTCGCAAGACGCGCGCGTGGCCGCTTGACGATCACCGGAGAAACGAAGACCGTCGACCCGATGGGTACCCGGGAACTGCACGAAGGGCTGCCGCCGGCGCTGCGCGAGGCGGTCGACGAGTTCGGCCATCACCTGGCCCGGGTCGACAACCGGTCGGTGCAGACGATTCGGGGCTACGTCGGTGATGTCATCTCGCTGCTCGACCACGCCGCCGACACGGGCGTGAGCACGCTCGCCGAGGTCGACCTGGTGCTGCTGCGCGGCTGGCTGGCCGCGCGCATGCGGCAGGGCGCGGCCCGCACCTCCCAGGCCCGGCGGGCTGCGGCCGCGCGCGCCTTCACCGGATGGGCCTTTCGCACCGGCCGCATCCCCTCCGACCCGGGCGCGCATCTCTCCAGTCCGAAGCCCCACCGCGGCCTGCCCACCGTGCTGCGCGCCGATCAGGCCGCTTCCCTGGTCGAGAGCCCCGAGGCGGTCGGTGCCGACGAGCCGGAAGGGGTTCGTGACCGCGCCGTCCTGGAGCTGCTCTACGCCACCGGTGTGCGGGTCAGCGAGCTCTGCGGCCTCGACCGGGCCGACCTGGACGAGGCGCGCCGGGTCGTGCGCGTCTTCGGCAAAGGAGCCAAGGAGCGGGCCGTGCCCTACGGCCTGCCCGCCCAGCGCGCGCTCGACGCCTGGCTCCGCCACGGTCGTCCGCACTTCGCCGCCGAGGCCAGCGGTGACGCGCTCTTCCTCGGGGTCAAGGGCGGCCGCCTGCAGCAGACGGTCGTGCGCCGCATCGTGGACGGCGCCGCGCGCGCCGCAGGACTGCCGCACACCAAGCCGCACGACCTGCGCCACTCGGCGGCCACCCACCTGCTCGACGGCGGCGCCGATCTGCGAGCGGTGCAGGATCTGCTGGGGCATGCCTCGTTGTCGAGCACGCAGATCTACACCCACGTGTCCACCGAGCGGCTCCGGGCGGCCTTCAAACAAGCGCACCCCCGCGCCTGAGACCGTACGATCGGAATGTGAGCGCCCCCGAACCGCCTGTGCCCCTTCCCGGCGCCCGCCTCCTGTTCTCGATCGATCCCGGCGTGTCCTATCTCAACCACGGTGCCTTCGGCGCCGTGCCGATCGGTGTGCAGCGCGCCCAGCAGCGCCTGCGCGACGAGATCGAGTCGAACCCGCTGCGCTTCTTTGCCCAGGGCCTACGCGACCGCGTCATCCACACCCGACGCCACCTAGCCTCTTTCCTGGGCGCCGACCCCGAGCTCAGCGCCCTCGTGCCCAACACCACGACCGCCACCTCCCTGGTGCTCAACTCGGTGAAGCTCGAGTCGGCCGACGAGGTGCTGCTCACCGATCACAGCTACGGCTCGGTGGCGATGGCGGCCCGCCGCCGCTGCCACCGATCGGGGGCGACCGTGCGGACCGTCGCGCTGCCGATGCCCGCCTCGGACAGCGAGCTGGTCAGCCGGATGCGCTCCGCACTGCGCCCGGGACGCACCAAGCTGCTGATCATCGACCAGCTCTCGTCGGCCACGGCGATGGCCTTCCCGGTCCGCGAGATCGTCGCGGCCGCCCATGAGCACGACATCCCGGTGCTGGTCGACGCGGCGCACGTCCCCGGCATGCTGCCCGTCGACGTGGCCTCGATCAAGGCCGATTTCTGGGTCGGCAACCTGCACAAGTGGGCCTTTGCCCCGCGCGGCACGGCGCTGATCTCGGTCTCCCCCGAGTGGCGGCGCAAAATCGAGCCGCTGGTCGTCTCGTGGGATCAGGAGCAGGGTTTTCCGCACGCCGTGGAGTCTCAGGGCACGCTCGACTACACCCCCTGGCTCGCCGCCCCGGCCGGCCTCTTCACGTTGCGGTCGCTGGGCTGGGAGCAGGTGCGGACCCACAACGCCGCGCTCGCCGCTTACGGCCAGCGGGTGGTGGCCGAGGCGCTGGGCGTGCCGGCCGGCGAGCTGCCCCGGCCGTCCGTCCCCGACGTCGCGATGCGCATCGTGCCGCTGCCGGCCGGACTGGCCACCACGATGCCCGAGGCGCACGCGCTGCGCGAGCACATCGCGGGCAAGCTGGCCGTCGAGACCGCGGTGAACGCGTGGGGCGGCCGCGGCCTGCTCCGGCTCAGCGCCCAGGTCTACAACCGGCCGGAGGAATACGACCGGCTGGCCGAGCACCTGCCCCAGCTCCTCCACGACTACCGCGCCTGATCGACCGGCAGCAGCCGCACCCGCCCGAGCCCGAGCAGCAGGAGCGGGTCGAAGTAGAGCTGCCCTTGCCGTAGCCCCCAGTGCAGACAGGCGGCCTGTGCACAGCCGACGTGACCCGCCTCGAGCCGCCCGAGCGGATCGCCGCGCACGACAACCGCTCCCACCCGGACCGAAGCGGTCACCGGCTCATAGGTGGTGCGTAGCCCACCGGCATGCCCGACAGTGACGACTCCCCGACCGGCGACCGGGCCCGCGAAGAGAACCGTGCCGGCGCCGGCCGACCGGATGACGGCCGACGGGGATGCGGCGATGTCGACCCCGCGATGACCCGGGAGCCACCGCTGGGCCGGCGGGTCGAAGGGCCGGACGACGGCCGGCGGCGCCACGGGCCACCCGAACGATGCGACAACCAACAGGATCAGCAGACGAAGCATGCCGACCAACCTGCCGGACCGGACCCGCGAAAAACGGGCCTGTGGAAAACTACGGCATCAACCGCCGAAGCCGGGCTCGTCGGGCAGCGAGATGTCGGGCTTCTCGAGCTCCTCGACGTTGACGTCCTTGAAGGTCATCACCCGCACGTTCTTGACGAACCGAGCCGGCCGATACATGTCCCAGACCCAGGCGTCGTGCATCTCGACCTCGAAATACACCTCGCCGTCGGAGTTACGCACGTGCAGGTCGACCTGGTTGGCCAGGTAGAACCGGCGCTCCGTCTCCACCACGTAGGAGAACTGTCGGACGATGTCGCGGTACTCCCGGTAGAGCTGCAGCTCCATCTCGGTCTCGTACTTCTCGAGATCCTCTGCGCTCATCGCTTCTCGCCCTCCATGGCCTCATCTTCCCCCACCGACGGCGACGGCTGAGGCTGGTCGTCCGACGCCACGCCGACGGTACTCCCAGGGGTCTCCGGTAGCACCACAGACGCGGTGGCGGATGCATCAAACAGTACTGGTTGGGCCGCCTCGGGTGACACACGCGGCACCGGTCGGCGAGCCCGTGGCGGACGGTTGCCGCGCCCGGAGGCGGCGGCCACGTTCACGTACGAGAACCGGTGCTCGGCGCACGGCCCGTGCTGCTTCAACGCGGCGCTGTGCTCGTCGGTGATGTAGCCCTTGTGCACGGCGAACCCGTAGGCCGGGAACTGCCCGTCCATCTCCACCATGATGCGGTCCCGGGTCACCTTGGCCAGCACGCTCGCGGCGGCCACACAGGCAGCCACCCGGTCGCCTTTCCACACGGCGAGCCCGGGCGTGCCCAGGCCGTCGACCGGGAAGCCGTCGGTCAGCACGTAATCGGGGCGGGTGGTCAACGACGCCAGGGCGCGGCGCATCGCCGCCAGGTTGCAGACGTGCAGCCCGCGCGCGTCGACCTCGGTGGCCGGGACGATCACCACCGACCACGCCAGCGCCCGCGCGACGACCTGCTCGTAGACGCGCTCGCGAGCGGCCGGGGTGAGCAACTTGGAGTCGGCCAGCTCGTCGATCTCGCCGCGCTTGCCCTCGGGCAGCACGGCGGCGGCGGCCACCAGCGGCCCGGCGCAGGCGCCGCGACCGGCCTCGTCGGCGCCGGCCACCTGGGTGAAGCCACGGCGCTGCAGGGCCCGTTCGAGGGCATAGAGGCCGCCTTCACGGCGGACCACGGTGCGGGGTGGGGCCAGCATCAGGACATCCGCCGCAACAGGCCGGGAAGCTCGGCCGGGAAGACGGACTCGGCCGAGGCCTCGATCTCGTCGGCCGACCACCACCGGTGCGCGGTGATGGTCGCCTTCTCCTCGTCGTCCATGCCGGCGAAGTCGACCTGCCAGCCGGGGACGCGCAGGAGGAAGAAATCCTGCTCCTGGCTGTATTGCCGGCCGCCGTAGCTGAACTCGGTGGTCTGGTGCCAGTAGGGTTCGCCCAGCAGTCCGGGGTCGACCTGAAGGCCGACCTCCTCGAAGAGCTCGCGGGCGGCGCCCTGCGCGGGCGACTCATCGGCCTCGAGCCCGCCACCGGGGGTGAACCACCAGCTGGTGCCGGGACGGGCCGGGTCGCCGCCATACAGCAGCAGCGCCCGTCCGGCCGGGTCGACCAGCAGCACACGGGCGGCGCGGCGTTCGACAACGGTCACGCGAGCAAGCCTATTGCGCGAAAGGTGGATCTTACGAGCGGGTGTTACTTCGGGTCCGGAATCTTGCTGTAGCCGTCCGGCACCGTCAGCCACGTCGCGCGCCCCACCGGCCAGAACACGGTGAAGGCCCGGCCGACGATCGAATCCTCGCTGATCGTCGCCTCCTGCACGTTGTCGCCGCTGTCGTTGAAGTGCTCGAGGGAGTCACCCGAGGCCGAGCGGTGGTCGCCCATCACCCAGAGCCGACCGGCCGGCACGGTCACCTCGAACTCGCGGCTGGCCGGCGGGTCCTGCTGGCCGTCCGCGTCGTGGTAGATATACGGCTCGTCGAGCAGCACACCGTTGATCGACAGCTTGTTGACGTCCGGATCGAACGAGATCTTGTCGCCCGGGATGCCGATGATCCGCTTGATGAAGTCCTCGCCCTCGGCGCCCGACTGCCACTCGGACGGCGCCTCGAAGACGATGATCTCGCCGCGGTGGGGATCGCGGAAGTCGTAGACGAGCTTGTTGACGAGCACCCGGTCGAGCACGTTGAGCGTGTGCTCCATGGACGGGGACGGGATGTAGAACGTCTGGAGCACGAACGCGCGCACCAGAACGGCAACCAGGACCGCCACGCCCAGGAGGATCGGAAGCTCGCGCCAGAACGAACTGCGCCGCTTTTCCGTCTGCTCGTCAATCACGAGGGGAGCCTACGTCGCCTGGTCCCGAACGGCAGTCCGGAACGCGCGGATAACGCCGCACTTAACAGAAAGGGAAAAGCGAAGATCTCGGTCGCCGGAGGCTGCTCGCGCACCGGCACGGTGCCCGGGGCGGCCGCCGTCGGGTGGTCGGCGGCATACGTCTTCCAGACGTCCGGCACGGACAGGCTGGTGAAGCGGTTGCTCGGCCAGACGATCACGAATGCCCGCCCGATGACGTTGCTGATCGGCACCGGCCCTTGGCAACGCGCGTCCTGGGAGACCGCGCGGTGGTCGCCCATGACGAACATCTCACCGGCCGGGACGATCACCTCGGTGAAGCGGCGGCTCGTGCACTGGTTGGGGTTGGGCGGCTGGTTGATGTCGGAGTTGAAGCCGTCGGCGATGTACGACTCGTCGATGCCCACCCCGTTCACCATGATCCGGCCCTTGGCGTCACAGCAGGCGACCTTGTCACCGGGCAGGCCGATCACCCGTTTGATGAAGTCGCGCTCCCCCGGACGGCTGACCCCGACCAGGTCGCCGATCGTGCGCCCGAGCTTGGCCACGAAGGTGTTGCTGACCGGCTCGGTCACCTCGGGCGTCCAGTTCTCGTCGCCGCGGAACACCACGATCTCGCCACGCACCGGGTCGCGCATGTCGTAGATGACCTTGTTGACCAGCACCCTGTCTTTGACCAGCAGAGTGTTCTCCATCGACCCGCTGGGGATGTAGAACGCCTGCACCAGGAACGTGCGGATCAGCACGGCCAGGCAGAACGCCACCACCAGCAGCAGCGGCAGCTCCTGCCAGAGCGGCATCTCTTTCCGCCGCCCCACCATCGACCGCCGCCGAGAGGCCGGGCCGTAGCCCTCCATCGGTTCCACGCTTCGCATCTCCCGCCGCCGACCGGCCGAACCACCCCGGATACAGCACTACCGCCCGAATGGCTCCTCTCGCGAGGACTTACGGGCGGTAGTACTGGAAGGGTTCACACTGATCCCATCCGGCACACGGCAAGAGTAATGCGCGGGTGCTCGAATCGATGGGTATCAGACGGTCTGCTTCTCCCGAAGCTCCTTGATCTTGGCCTTCTTGCCGCGGAGCTCGCGCAGGTAGTAGAGCTTGGCGCGGCGGACGTCACCACGGCTCACGATCTCGATCCGGTCGATCGCCGGGCTGTTGAGCGGGTAGGTCCGCTCGACCCCGACGCCAAAGCTGATCTTGCGGACCTTGAAGGTCTCGCGGAGGCCGGCGCCCTGCCGGGCGATCACGACGCCCTGGAAGATCTGGACGCGGGAACGGTTACCTTCGACAACTCGGGCGTACACCTTCACGGTGTCGCCGGCCCGGAAGCCGGGAATGTCGGTGCGCTGCGACTGGGCGTCGAGAGCGTCCAGCGTGTTCATCGCTGCATCCTCTTTTTGAAGCGCACCGGGAGTTCGATGCGCGGCTTGGGTAATTCTGACCCCCCGCGACTCCAGGGGATCCTCGACCTCACCCCGCGGCGCGGGACGAAATCGGCAACCTCCCTACTTTGCCACAGGAGGAGGCTTGATCAGAAATCCGCCCTCGTCCAGCGCCTTCCGGTCCGCCTTGTCCAACTGCTCAACCGGGTAGGTCTCCAGCATGTCCGGCCGCCGGGAGGCCGTCCGCAACAGGCTCTGATCCCGGCGCCAGCGAGCGATCCGCCCATGATCACCAGACCGCAGGATGTCCGGGACGTCCCGCGAGCGCCACGAGGCCGGCTTGGTGTAGACGGGCGCCTCGAGCAGCCCGGCCGCGTGCGACTCCTCGGTCAGCGAGTCCGCGTTCCCGAGCACCCCGGGCAGCAGCCGGACGATCGCTTCCATGATCACGATGACCGCGACCTCGCCCCCGAAGAGCACGTAGTCGCCGAGCGACACCTCCCGCACCGGCATCCGGGCGGCCGCGTCGTCGATGACCCGCTGGTCGATCCCCTCATAGCGCCCGCAGGCGAAGATCAGGTGGTCGAGCCCGGCCAGCTCGTGCGCGTCGGCCTGGGTGAACGGCTTGCCCACGGGCGACGGCACGATCAGGGTGCCCGCCCCCACCGAGTCCAGCGCCTGACCCCACGGCTCCGGCCGCATGACCATGCCGGGCCCACCGCCGTACGGCGTGTCGTCCACCGTGCGGTGCACGTCGGAGGTCCAGGTGCGCAGATCGTGCACGGCCACGTCGAGCAGCCCGGTCGTCCGCGCCTTGCCGATCAGCGACAGCTCGAGCGGGGCGAAGTACTCCGGGAAGATCGAGATGATGTCGACGCGCACTAGAGATCCAGCAGACCCTCGGGAAGATCCACCACGATCCGCCCGCCGGCCACGTCCACGGCCGGGACGATGGCGCTGACGAAGGGGATCAACGCGGTGCCGCCACCGGTCTTGTCGAGCACGATCAGATCGGAGGACGGCGCATGCTCGATGCGCTGCACCACGCCGTACGCCACGCCGTCGGCCGACTCGACCCGGAGCCCGACCAACTGGTGGTCGTGGAACTCGTCGGGATCGTCCGGCGGTGTCAGCTCCTCGCTGTCGACCTGCAGCAGCACGCCGCGCAGCTCCTCGGCGACGTTGCGGTCGTAGATGTTCTCGAACACTGCGATGCCGCGCCCCTGATGCCAGCGGATCGACTCGAGCACGAGTTGCTTGGGCACGTCGAAACGGACACCGGAGACGGCCGCCGGGCCGGTGCTCACGCGGCGGTCCCGGGGGACCTCCGTCACGAACACCGACCCGGGGACGAAACGATCTTCCGGTTCATCGGTCCGCACGACCACCGAGACCTCGCCCCGGATGCCGTGCGGCTTACCGATCTGACCGACTACCAGGAGCATCTCAGTACGCGTCGACGATGTCGACGCGGATGCCGCGCCCACCGATCGACCCGATGACCTGCCGCAGGGCCTTGGCCGTGCGTCCGCCGCGCCCGATGACCGTTCCCAGGTCCTCCGGGTGCACACGGACCTCGAGCCGCTTGCCGCGACGCGAGTCGACCAGTCGCACCCGGACGTCGTCCGGATTGTCGACGATGCCCTTGACGAGGTGCTCCAGCGCCGGCCGGAGCGCCCCGTCAGCTCGCGTCGGCGCCGGCACCGGCCGGGTCCTCTGCGGTCTCGGCGACAGCCTCACGGTTGGGCTCGGCCCGGTCGGCAACCTTGGTCTGGTCCGGCTTGGCCTCGGCGGCCTCCGGAGCAGCGGCAACCTTCTTGGCCGGCTTGGTGCTCTTGGCCGGGGTGTCGGCGACACCGGCGGCCGACTTGGCCTCGGCCTCGTACACCTCGGTGCGGCTCTGCTTCGGCTCCGCGACGAGCAGCGGCGGCGGGGCGGGAAGGCCCTTGAACTGCTGCCAGTCACCGGTCTTCTCGAGGATGCGCTGCACGGCCTCGCTCGGCTGGGCGCCGACGGAGAGCCAGTACTGCACCCGCTCGGACTTGACCTGGATGATCGAGGGGTGTTCCTTCGGCTGGTAGATGCCGACGTACTCGATGGCGCGGCCGTCGCGCTTGGTGCGCGAGTCGGCGACGACGATGCGGTACTGCGGGTTGCGGATCTTGCCCATCCGCAGGAGCCGGATCTTAACGGCCACGGTTCTCTTCGCTCCTGAATGACTACGAGGCGAGGCGGCGGCTCTCACGTGGGGACATGAGGAGCCGAAGCTTCATGGACTGGCGTCACCGAGGGGTTAGAGGGCGCCTCAAGCGAGCCGGATACCAGGGGACCATTCTGCCAGACGGGAGGGGGTTACTCCCAATCGGCCCGGGAAAAGGCAACTTCCAGGTCAAGAGCCGGTCGTAGCGGGGTGGTGGGTACGGACCACTGCTCCCGCCGAGGGTCGCTTCGCTCCACGTGCGTGAGCGGTTGCGCTCTCACAATCAAGATCAAATGCGGGCGACCACGGGGCGGTCCCAGCCCGGGGGCAGCTCGGTGGGGGTCGGCCAGGACCGGTCGGGCTGGAAGTCGCGCCAGGTGCCGTCGAACGGGAAGTCGCCGGCCTCGATGAGCTTGACGACCCGGCGGCCCTCGGCCCACACCGTGGCCTCGTCGGGGACCCAGTAGAGGTCGGGGCGGGCCAGGCGCTCGGCGAACTCGTCCTCGTCCTTCCAGTGCCAGGTCAGGTCGGGGAAGGCGACGATGTCCAGGTCCTGGTCGACGACGTCGATGCCGGCCGCGGGGCCGTCGTCCCAGCGGACGGCGGTCTCCTCGAGATTGACGTAGTAGTTCTTGAAGGCGCCGGCCTCGGTGCGGAACAGCCAGACGGAGTGGTCGGCGTCCGCGGGGAAGAAGCGCAGCAGGCCGGGGCCGCGCCATGTGGTGAACGTCATCGTCTTGGGAGCGGCTTCCCACGCCACGAAGGACGGCATGTCCCGGGGGCCGCGGCCGTCCGCCGTCGTCTCGATCGCGACGATCGAGCCGCGGGCCACCCAGAGGAGCAGCCCGCGCTCGTCGTCGGTGACCACCCGGGCCGGGTGGACGAAGCCGAGACGGCCGCGATGCGTGTCGCGGTGCAGGACGAGCCGGCCCGGCTCGAACGGCATCAGTAGGAACGCGCCAGGATGGCGATCAGGCCGGGCTCCTCGTCGGAGTCGGGCATCGTGCCGTCGGGGCGGGTCAGGCAGCGGACCGTGACCGCCTTGCCGTTCGCCTCCTTCTCACCGGCCTCGCCGACCGCCGACCACGGCACCTGGGCCCAGCCGGTCTGCGCCGCCTCGATCGCCTCGCCCAGCGTCTTGACCTCGACCGTGTTGGCCGCGCGGAAGGCCACCGCCTCGTCGTACAGCCGCTCCTGATCCGCCTTGAGCGCGCTCGTCACGGCGCTCAGCACCTCGGCGAGCGGGGTCGGGGTCTTGGAGCCGTCGATCCGGCGGGCGATCGTCACGCTGCCGTTGGCCAGGTCACGCGGACCGGCCTCGATGCGGATCGGCACACCCTGCAGCTCGGCGTCGATCGCCCGGCGGCCGAACGGGATGTCGGCCCGGTCGTCGAGCTTGACCCGCACACCGGCGGCCTTGAGCTCGTCGCGCAGCTTGCTCGCCGCCTCGACCACGCCCTCGCCCGCCTTGACCACCATGACCTGCACCTGGATCGGCGCCAGGCGCGGCGGGAGCCGCAGGCCGTTGTCGTCGCCGTGGACCATGATCAGGCCGCCCATCATGCGGGTCGACGTGCCCCACGAGGTGGTCCAGGCGTGCTCGACCGAGCCCTGCTTCGACGAATAGGTGATGTCGAAGGCCTTGGCGAAATTCTGACCCAGCTCGTGCGAGGTGCCCATCTGCAGCGCCTTGGTGTCACCCATCATGGCCTCGACGGTCATGGTGTTGGTGGCACCGGCGAAGCGCTCGCCCTTGGTCTTGCGGCCCGGCACGACCGGGATGGCCAGCATCTCCTCCATGAACGCCTGGTAGACGTTCTTGTGGATGTTGCGGGCGTGCTCGCGGGCAAGCTCCTCGGTGGCGTGCGCGTCGTGGCCCTCCTGCCAGAGGAACTCGGTGGTGCGCAGGAACGTGCGCGGGCGCAGCTCCCAGCGCACGACGTTGGCCCACTGGTTGAGCAGCAGCGGCAGGTCACGGTAGGAGTCGACCCACTTGGCCATGAACTCGCCGATCACGGTCTCGCTGGTCGGGCGCACCACGAGCGGCTCGGCGAGCTGCTTGCCGCCGGCGTGGGTGACCACGGCCAGCTCGGGCGAGAAGCCCTCGACGTGGTCGGCCTCGCGGCGCAGATAGCTCTCGGGGATGAAGAGCGGGAAGTAGGCGTTCTGCACGCCCTCTTCCTTGATGCGCAGGTCCATGTCGGCCTGCATACGCTCCCAGATGGCCCAGCCGACCGGCCGGATCACCATCGTGCCGCGCACCGGGCCGTTGTCGGCCAGCTGCGCCTTGGCGATCAGATCCTGGTACCAGCGGGGAAAGTCTTCCGCACGGGGAGTGAGCACACGGGCCATGAGGCGACATCCTAGTCGCGTCCCCGCGCAACCCACCGGGTGGGCAAGGCGTGTCCTGATGGGAAGGGCGGTGTGCGGTGAGAGCAACAGACGAGTTCGACGATTTCTACCGGGACACGTCCCGGCGCCTGGCCAGATATGCGTATGGCCTGACCGGCGACCCGGGCGATGCGCAAGACCTCGTGCAGGAGGCCTATGCGCGTGCCTGGCAGCGATGGAGGCGCCTGGCCGACTACGAGGACCGGGAGGCCTGGCTCCGGCTGGTGGTCAACCGGCTCTCCGCCGACCGGTGGCGCCGCCTGGGCGTCCGCCGGGCCCGCGCCGCCGCCGAGCCACCTCCACCCCACGCCGCCCCGCCCTCGGAGGACACCGTGCTGCTGATCCGCGCCATGCGCACCCTGCCGCTGGTGCACCGGCGCGCCTTAGCCCTGCATTACCTGCTCGACCGCTCGGTTGCCGAGATCGCCCACGAGACCGGCTCCTCGATCGGCACGGTCAAGTCCTGGTTGTCCCGCGGCCGGGCCGGGCTCGCGACCGCGCTCGGCGGCGACCACCCCACCTTCGTCACGAACGGAGCCGACGATGCCCACTGACCTCGACGACATCTTCGGCTCGCTGGGCCGGCAGGCCGACGTGATCCCGCTCGGCACCGCCGAGCAGGCCCGCCTGCGCGGCCGCGAGCGCAACCGCCACGGCGCACTGATCGCGGCGGCGGCCGCGGTCTGCTTGGTCCTGGCCGGCCTCGGCGTGCTGGTCCGCCCCCAGAGCCGGGCCGACCACCCCGTCGCCCCGGCCCCCTCGGCCGGCCCGCTGTCCATCGTGGGGTCGCCGATCGAGTTCGGCCGCTCGATTCAGGAGACGACTCCGGCCGTCGCCGACGGCAAGGTCTACACCGCCTGGCAGGCCGGCGACGGCAAGGTCACCGTGGTCGGCGCCGACCTGCACACGGGAGCGACCGAGTGGAAGGTGACCGGCATGGGTTTCGCCACCCCCGCCGTCCCGTACGGGGTGCGCGCCGTGAAACAGGGGGTCATGGTCGCCGTCGACGACCAGATCTACGTGTACGACCCGGCCCACGAGAACGCCAACGACTGGGTGCTCACCGTCGGCGATGAGGACGAGGTCGTGCCGCTCGAGAAAGCGCTCGTGCGCCGGTGGGCGATCAACGGGCAGGTCGACGCGCACGACTGGCGGACCGGCCGGAAGCTCTGGACGCTGGAACCCCCGGTCGATCCGGCCGTCCGGGTGATCGGGGTGCGGACCGCGAGCGACGACCCGGCGGGCGACAGCTACACCGACGGCCGCGTTGTGGTGGTGACCAAGACCGGCAAGGTACAGGTACTCGACGCGGGCAGCGGTGAGCTGCTCCGGACGATCACCCCCACGTCCCCCGCGCAGGCGTCCAGCATGTTCGTGGCCTCCGACGGGTGGCTCTACGAGGGTGGGCCGTCGTGTTGCGACACGTCGGCCTACCGCGTCTCCGCCATCGACCTCGGCACCGGTCAGTCCTCGGTGGTCCTCACCGGAAAGGTGGGGCACGAGCTGGGCGGGCTGGACGTCTGCGAGCCGGGCCGGGTCTGCGTGCTCGACGTGCAGGACAATGCCCTGAGCTCCATCTCGGCGGTCGATGTCGCCCAGCGCAAAAAGATCTGGACCGTGATCGGGCCGCCCGGCGCGGGATCGCTCTCGTCGGCCAACGGGACCATGCTGATCGGCGGCGGTCAGACCACCGACCTGCTCAACGCGAACGGCGAGACGTTGTTCCGCAGCAATGCCACCCACGTCGACTGGCTGGACCGCGAGCGCTTGCTGGTCCTGCCGATCACCGGGGCCGGCGACGTGTCCGTGCTGGACATCGCCACCCGCAAGCTGACCCAGCTCGGCACCATCCCGCAGCGCACCAACATGTGCGCCCACACCGCCGACCGCCTGGCCTGCCCGACCGCCACCGACCTCCGGATCTACAGCTTGACCGGCTGACCAACCACCCACGGCGGGCCGGCTCAGCGGATGACCCGGCCCTTGAGGACGATGCGGCTCGGCGCGCGGACCACTCGCAGGTCCGCGCGCGGGTCGGCCTCGTAGACAATCAGGTCGGCCAGGCCGCCCTCGACCAGGCCCGGGAATCCGAGCCATTCGCGGGCCCGCCACGAGGCACTGGCCAGCACCTCTTCGGCGGGCAGGCCGGCCTCCTGCAGGATCAGCATCTCCTCGGCCACGAGCCCGTGCCGGATCCCGCCGCCGGCGTCGGTGCCCACATAGATCGGCACGCCGGCCTCGTAGGCGGCGCGCACCACCGACGGGAACCGGTCGCGCAACGAGATCATGTGATCGGCGTACGTGTCGAACTTGCCCCGCGCCCGCTCGGCGATCCCGCCGAACGTCCGGATGTTGATCATCGTGGGGACCAAGGCTGTGCCCCGCCGCGCCATCTCGTCGATCAGGTCCAGCGACAGCCCCGTGCCGTGCTCGACCGAGTCGATGCCCGCGCGCACCATGATCTCGACGCCCTCCTCGGAGAACGTGTGCACCGCCGCCCGCACCCCGGCCGCGTGCGCCGCCTCGACCGCTGCCGCCATGGTCGCCGCGTCCCACGAGGGCGCGAGGTCGCCCTTGTCCCGGTGGATCCAGTCCCCGACCAGCTTCACCCAGCCGTTGCCGGCCTTGGCCTGCTCGGTGACGGCCGCCCGCACGTCGTCGACGCCGTCCACCTCGATGCCGACATCTCGCAGATACCGCATCGGCGGCGCCACGTGCCGCCCCGCCCGAGCCAGTCGCGGAATCCCGTCCTCGTCGTCCAGCTCCGGATACGGATAGGGCGACCCCGCATCGCGCAGCGCCAGCACTCCCGCGTCCCGATCGGTGACCGCCAGCTCCCGAGCCTGATCAACGCTGGTGATCGGCTTGGCCCCGAACGCGATTCCCAGGTGACAGTGCGCGTCCACCAGTCCCGGCACCACAAACCCACCGTCACTGATCGTCTCAGCGTCCCTGACCGGCTCGAATGTGACCCGGTCCCCCACCAGCCAAAGATCTCGCACATCCCCGTCGGGCAGCACAGTCCCACGCACATGCAACGCCATGCCCACAGTCCTACCGGACGGGGCGGCAATCAGCTCTTGTCGTCGTCCTTTTTCTGCTGCTTCATCAGCTTGTTGAAGTCGAGGTTGGGGAGGTTGAAGCCGCCCGCTCCGCCCGCACCGCCCAGGGCGTTGGGGTCGAGGCCCGGGGGCAGCTGGGGCATGCCGCCCGGGAAGCCGGCGGGCAGGCCGCCGCCACCGCCCGTACGCGGCCTGTTGTTTCCGCCCTTGGTGCCCTTGCGCTTGTTCTTCGGGCTCTTGGTGGCCTTGCGGCGGCCGCCGCCGGGCAGGCCCATCATGCCGCTCATCTGCTTCATCATCTTTTGCGCGTCGGCGAAGCGGTTGAGCAGTTGGTTGACGTCCATGACGGTCACGCCGGAACCGTTGGCGATGCGGGCGCGGCGGGAGCCGTTGAGCACCTTGGGGTTGGTGCGCTCGAGCGGGGTCATCGAGCGGATGATCGCGGCGACCTTGTCGAAGTGCTTGTCGTCGAGCTCGGCCAGCTGGTCCTTCATCTGGCCCATGCCGGGCATCATGCCCAGGATGTTGGCGATCGGGCCCATCCGCCGGACGGCGATCAGCTGGTCGAGGAAGTCCTCGAGGGTGAAGGACTCGCCGGCAAGCAGCTTGCCGGTCATCTTCTCCTTCTGATCCTCGTCGAAGGCCTGCTCGGCCTGCTCGATGAGGGTCAGCACGTCGCCCATGCCGAGGATGCGGCTGGCCATCCGGTCGGGGTGGAAGAGGTCGAAGTCCTCGAGCTTCTCACCGGTCGACGCGAAGAGGATGGGCTCGCCGGTGACCTGCCGGACGGAGAGCGCCGCACCACCGCGGGCGTCACCGTCGAGCTTCGACAGGACCACGCCGGTGATGCCGACGCCGTCCCGGAACGCCTCGGCGGTCTGCACCGCGTCCTGGCCGACCATGGCGTCGATGACGAACAGGACCTCGTCGGGGTCGGTGGCGTCGCGGATGTCGCGCGCCTGCTGCATCATGTCCTCGTCGATGCCGAGCCGGCCGGCGGTGTCGACGATGACGATGTCTTTGGCGGTGCGCTTGGCGACGTCGATCGAGTCCTTGGCGACCTGGACCGGGTCGCCGATGCCGCTGCCGGGCTCGGGGGCGTAGATGTCGACGCCCGCCCGGCCGGCGATGACCTGCAGCTGGTTGACCGCGTTGGGCCGCTGGAGGTCGGCCGCGACCAGCAGCACCTGGTGGCCCTGGCCCTTGAGCCAGCGGGACAGCTTGCCGGCCAGCGTCGTCTTACCGGCACCCTGCAGACCGGCCAGCATGATCACCGTGGGCGGCTGCTTGGCGAACTGCAGCCGCCGCCCCTCGCCACCGAGGATGTTGATGAGCTCCTCGTGGACGATCTTGATGATCTGCTGCGCGGGGTTGAGCGCCTGGGAGACCTCGGCCCCCCGCGCACGCTCCTTGAGGTTGAAGATGAAGGCCTTGACCACGGGCAGCGCGACATCGGCCTCGAGCAGCGCGAGACGGATCTCGCGTGCGGTGGCGTCGATGTCGGCGTCGGTGAGCTTGCCCTTGCCCCGGAGCTTGGTGAAGATGCCGGAGAGGCGGTCACTCAAAGTGTCAAACACGGTCAGACTTCCCGTTGGTCAGAGAGAGCGGCGAGGACCCCAAGCCTAGCCGCCCAGCGGAAGCCTCACCGGTTCCGCATCCGGTACGTCTTCGTCGCCGCCTCGATTCGCCGCTGCGTGCGGGTGCCGGGGGCGATCGACTTCTTGGCCTTCGTGTAGAGGTAATACCCGCCGCCGACCGCCAGGGCGCCCACGATCAGGTAGAACAGCACCGGGCCGATCAGCGAGCTGACCACCCAGCCGACGGCGATCACTCCGGCGATCAGTGCCACCAGAAATGCCACTGCCTTACCCATCTCGGCCTCCCCGAGTCGATACGTCGACCTCCACCATGACGCAGCCGGGCAAGCCCGCGCATCAGCCGTAACCCTGAGCGCCTCCCCGTAGGGGTCACCACGATTGAGTACACCAAAACGCCCATAACGCATCTAAGCGGATAGAGCCTCGCAACCCGCCAGGAAGGCCACCGTTGGGCGGTCCGTGAGTCACCGGATCCTTCAGTTGACGCCCTGGCCCGTCCGCCGGAGGCTGCTCGGCCAGCTGCAGCGCCGGCTCCTCCCCCTGGTTCCCGAGCCCCGCCGGCTGCGGGTGGCGCGGCGGATCGTGCCGCTCGGCCCCCGCCCGCGGCTCAAGCCGATCGCCGACGCGCCGGCGCTGCGGGTCCGCACGGCCGCCGGGCGCCTGACGGCCCGGCGGTCCCTCGACGCTTCCCCCGCGGCCGTACGCCGGGAGAACCTCGACCGGGTGCTCGACGCCCTCACCAGCGCGGGAATCACCTGGTTCCGCATCCCGGTGGACAGCCTCACGCGTACGGGGGTGGCCGTGGGCGAGGCCGACCGGAAGCGCGCCGTCGAGGTGCTGCGGGCGCTGGACAGCCGGGTGGAAGTGGCCGGCCCGGGCGTCCTGCGGGTCAGCCGGCCGGTCACCGACCCGCACGGCCGGCTGGTGCTGGGTCCGGAATACGGCTGCGAGGTCGAGTTCTGGCGCACCGAGGGCGGCAACCTGGCCGGCCCGCGCCGCAACCCGGTGGCCGACGTGGTGCCGGCCGACGAGCCCGAGATCGTGGTGGCCGAGCCGGTGTTCGGCCCGTTCGGCGCGCCCGGAAACACCCGCCGCTACCGCACCCGGGAGTTGTTCACGATGGTCAGCCCGGACCGTGTGGCCTTCCCGATCGACGCCGTCTACACCTGGGTCGACGGCGCCGACCCGGTCTGGCGGGCCCGCAAGACGCGGGCCCTGCGCGAGAACGGCTGGGTGGCCGGCACGAACCAGCAGGCGGCCAACGAGTCGCGCTTCATGTCCCGGGACGAGCTGCGATTCTCGTTGCGCTCGCTGCACGCCTTCGCGCCCTGGATCCGGCACGTCCACCTGGTCACCGACGGCCAGGTGCCGGCCTGGCTGGACACCACCCGCAGCGACCTCACCGTGGTCAGTCACCAGGAGATCTTCGGTGACACCGGGCGGCTGCCGACGTTCAACTCGCAGGCCATCGAGTCGCGGCTGCACCGCATTCCCGGCCTGTCCGAGCATTTCCTCTACCTGAACGACGACGTCTTCCTGGGCCGGCCGGTGGCCCCCGAGATGTTCTTCACGCCGGGCGGGCTGACCCGGTTCTTCCCCTCCGCGGCGCTGGTCGGCTCGGCGCCGCGCACACTCTGCGACCCGCCGGCCGACTCGGCCGGCAAGAACAACCGCGACCTCATCCAGAGCGCGTTCGGCCGGGTGCTCACGCGGAAGATGAAGCACACCCCGCACCCGTCCCGGCGCAGCGTGCTGACCGAGATCGAGCTGCGCTTCGCCGAGCACGTGGAGTCGACCGCCGGCCACCAGTTCCGGCATCCCGAGGACATCTCACTGCTCTCGTCACTGCAGCAGTACTACGCCTATCTGACCGGACGGGCCGCGCCAGGCCACATTCAGTACCTCTACACCGATCTGGCCGACCCGCGGACGCCGTTCCACCTGGCCCGCCTGCTGCACAATCGCGACGTCGACGCGTTCTGCCTCAACGACACACAGTCCGGGCCCGAGGCGATGGCCGAGCAGGTCGCGCTGCTGGACGAGTTCCTGCCGGCCTATCTGCCGTTCCCGTCGCGCTGGGAGCTGTCGGCGCCGCGGGCCGCCACGGTCTCGCTGCGGCAACCGGTCGCCGCGCGCCGCCCGGCCCGGGTCCCGCTGCCGGAGGTGGTGCGATGACCAGCGACGTCGTGATCCTCGGGCTGGGGTACGTGGGATTGCCGCTCGCCCAGCAGGCCGTGCGGGCCGGTCTGTCGGTCACCGGGTTCGATGTCCGGCCCGAGGTGGTCGCGGCGCTCGCCGCGGGCCGCTCCCACGTCGACGACCTGAGCGACGGCGACCTGGCCGCGATGCTGGCCGGCGGGTTCACCCCGACCACTGACGAAACGCTGATCGGCACGGCCCGGACCGCGGTGATCTGTGTGCCCACGCCGCTGGGCGAGGGCGACGGACCGGACCTGCGGGCCGTCACCGGGGCGACCGCGGCGATCGGCCGGAATCTCCGTACGGGAATGCTCGTCGTCCTGGAATCGACGACCTATCCCGGAACCACCGACGAGGTGGTGCGCCCGCTGCTCGAAGAACTCTCCGGTCTGACCGCGGGCTTCGACTTCCACCTGGCGTTCTCGCCCGAGCGCATCGATCCCGGCAACGAGCGGTTCGGCCTGCGCAACACCCCCAAGGTGGTCGGTGGTTTCACCCCGGCCTGCACGGACCGGGCAGCCGCGTTCTACGGCGAGATCGTGGACACGGTGGTGCGGACGCGGGGGACGCGGGAGGCGGAGACGGCCAAGCTGCTGGAGAACACCTACCGGCACGTGAACATCGCGCTGGTCAACGAGATGGCCCGGTTCTGCCACGAGCTCGGCATCGACCTGTGGGACGTGATCCACGCCGCGTCGACCAAGCCGTTCGGGTTCCAGGCGTTCTATCCGGGCCCCGGGGTGGGCGGTCACTGCATCCCGATCGACCCGAACTACCTGAGCCACAACGTCCGGAGCCGGCTGGGCTATCCGTTCCGCTTCGTCGAGCTGGCTCAGGAGATCAACGCGACGATGCCCTCGTACGTGGCCCGGCGTGCCCAGAATCTGCTGAACGCCGACGGCCAGGCCGTGCACGGGGCCACGATCCTGTTGCTGGGCGTCACCTACAAGCCCGACATCGCCGACCAGCGCGAGTCCCCGGCGACTCCCCTGGCCCGCCAGTTGTGCGCGCTGGGCGCGAACGTCGTCTATCACGATCCGCACGTTCCACACTGGATCGTCCCCCGGGTCGACGACCTCGAGGGCACGGCGGCGTCGGCCGACCTGGTGATCCTGGTGCAGAACCACCACACCTACGACGCCGATCACCTGGCCCGCCAGTCCAAGCGCTTCTTCGACACCCGGGGCGCCACCACCGTCCCGGACGCCCACCGCCTCTAGGCGCGACGGCCCAGCACCTGGCTGAGCGCGGCCCGCACCGTACCGGAAGGGTCTTGCGGCAGGTCGAAGCTGCGGAAGCAGACGTAGTTGTCGGGGCGCACCAGCACGCACCCGGCGTCGCCGACCTCGCGCAGGCGGGCCCAGTCGCCGTAGATGTCCTCGTAATCCGCGCCGGGGCCGATCGTGACCACGGTGACCGGCAGGCCTTCGACCGCCGCCACCCACGGCTCGCCGCCCACCCCGGTCACCAGCGTGAAGCGGCCCTGGCCACCGATGTCCAATGTCGACATCCGGTGCCGGTCGCGGCCGATCCAGGCGTGTGGCAGCTTGGCGCCCGGCCACGTGGTCGCGTGGTGGTAGAGCTCGTCGTCGCGCGGGTTCTCGGGCATCGGGGTGCCGTCGGGGACGATCGCCGCCGAGGTGTAGCGCTGGTTGAGCTCGACGCCGTGGGTGTTGAACTCGTAGTTCTTGAACTCGATGGCCTCGCGCAGCGCCTGCCGCTGCTTCTCGGCGGCCGGCGTGGGCAGCTTGCGCGCGTCCATGTTGCGCCGCAGCTGGGCCGGGTCGTCGGTCGAGAGCAGGCCGAGCGCCTCGAAGACGCGGGTGGTCTCGCCGATGCTGCGGTTGGCCCGGTCGACGATCTGGCGGCCGATCGGCGCGCGCTCGGCCGAGTACGAGTCGAGCAGGCTCGGTGCGGCCACCCCGGCCAGCACGAGGCGCAGTTTCCAGGCCAGGTTGTAGGCGTCCTGGATCGACGTGTTGGAGCCGAGCCCGTTCGACGGCGGGTGCCGGTGGACGGCGTCGCCCATGCAGAAGACGCGGCCGCTCTGATACGTCTCGGCGTACAGATGGTTGACCGTCCACGCCGAGGACGACTTGATGGTGACCGGCACCGTGTCGTCGCCGATCAGGTGGTGGGCGATGCGCCGGGCGTATTCCTCGGTGAGGTCCGGCGGCTCGCCGTTGATGTCGTAGCCCCAGACGATCAGCCACTCGTGCCACGGCCGGACGCAGCGGACCAGCCCCATCCCGATGCCACCCACGTCCGATCCGGTCTGCAGCACCCAGTAGAGCGTGCTCGGCCGGTACGCCGTGTACTCCGTCAGGTCGGCCTCGAAGACGATGTTGATGCTGCCCGCGACCCCCATCTGGCCGACCATGGGCAACCCGATGTCCTCGGCCACCTTGCTGCGCCCGCCGTCGGCGCCGATCAGATATTTGGCCCGGATCGTGTATTCGTCGCCCCGCAGGCGATCGCGCACGGTCGCCGTCACGCCGTCGGCGTCCTGGTCGAGGGAGAGATACTCGGTCTGGTAGCGGAACGCCGTCCCCCGGGCGATCGCGGCCGAGGCCAGCACCGGCTCCATCAGGTGCTGCGGCATGTCGCAGATGCTCGACGGCGACGCCAGCGCGTGGTCGGCCAGCCGGGACGGGTGGTTGTACCAGGTGTGCAGGCGGCCCAGCTCCTCACCGGCCAGGCTGGAGCAGAACGGGGTGTCGCCCATCAGGTGCTGCGGTGTGGCCAGCGCGACCACCTGCTCCTCGAGGCCGGCGTCGCGCAGCACCTCCATCGTGCGCTGGTTGGTGATGTGGGCCCGCGGGGTGTCGGAAAGGCTGCTGTACTTGGTGACCACGATGTTGGGCACGCCGTAGGTGCTCAACAGCATCGCGGCCGCCCCACCGGCCGGTCCGCTGCCGACGATCAGCACGTCGGTTTCCACGTCAGCCATCCGAAGCTCCCAACCTGAAGGTGAACTCGACCGTGCGCCCGCCGTCCGGGCCGGGTGGGAACTCGACGATCAGCTCGTCCTTGACTCCGAAGACCGCGTCGGAGTCGAGGTACTTCCCGCCGGCCACGAAGAGCTGGGTGACCAGCTTCCGGAAGCCGGGCGCGCTGATCATGAAGTGCAGGTGCGGTGCCCGGTACGGGTGCCGGCCGGTGGCCCGCAGCATCTCCCCCACCGGTCCGTCGTCCGGGATCGGGTATTCCGACGGCAGGATCGAGGAGAACCAGAGCCGCCCGTCGGCGTCGCTGCGCAGGCGCGCCCGCAGCACCGGGCCCTCCAGATCCGGCAGCTGCACGTCGTAGAAACCGTCCTGATTGGACTGCCAGACGTCGACGACCGCGTCCGGCACCGGCCGGCCGTCCAGGTCGGTGATCAGGACGTCGGCTCGCAGCGGCACCCCGGGCAGGCCTTCGGCGAGGTTGGCCCCCGACGCGACGGCCGGTGGCCCGTCGACGTAGAACGGCCCGAGCACGGCCGACGGCGTGGTGTCGGGGGAGCGGGAATTGGTCAGCAGGTCGACCGCGCTGGAGATGCCCAAAGTGTCGCTGAGCAACACGAACTCCTGCCGGGTGGGTGAGCACATCTGCCCGGCCCGGGTCAGGAAGCCGATCGCGGTCATCCACTCGTCCTCGGTGACGTCGTTGTCGGCCACGAAGCCGTGCAACCGGCGCACCAGGTCACCCAGCAGCCCGGCCACCCGCGGGTCGGACGCCGGGGAGAAACTGGCCACGACCTGCTCGGTGAGCCGGCTCAGATCGGGCTTCTCGCCGGCGGCGACCGGTCGATCACCGCGCCAGGCCTCGCCGAGCGCCTCGAGAACGCCGGGCGTGCCGGACTGCTCGGCCACCACGGGCAGGTCGGCCTCGGCCAGCCCGAGCTCGGCCAGCGAGCCCGGGGCACCGAGCCGGGTGGCCAGATCGAAGACCGCGGCCGGGGCGTCGGTCGCGCCGAGTGCGGCGGCGACGCGCCGCATCGCCTCCGGCGCCGACCCGGCCCGGTACGCCATCACGTGCGGCAGCAGCACCGCGTGCGTCTCGGCGTGCGGCAGCCCGAACGAGCCGCCCAGCACGTGGCAGAGCTTGTGGTGCGGCCCCATCGCGACCGAGCCGAGGCAGATCCCGGCCAGCCAGGCGCCGATCAGGGCGTCCGAGCGGGCCTCCGGGTCGTCCGGCCGCTCCGCGATCGACGGCAGGGCCCGGGCCAGCCGGGTGAGGGCGTCGACGGCGAACCGGTCCACGACCGGGTTGGCCTCCGGCGAATACAGCGCCTCGACGGCGTGCGCCATCGCGTTGAGCCCGCTGGTGACCGAGAGCCCGACCGGCAGGCCGAGGGTGAGCTCGACGTCGTAGAGCACGGTTTTCGGCAGCAGGGCCGGGTCCCGGCGGGTCCGCTTCTCGCCGTCCGCGGTCTCGCCCAGCACGGGTGTCACTTCCGAGCCGGCGTACGTGGTGGGGACCGCGATCTGCGGCAGGCCGGTGCGCGCGGCGAGGGCCTTGCCGAGTCCGGTGGCCGAGCCGCCGCCGATCGACACCAGGCAGTCGACGCCGTGCTCGCCGACCAGGCTCAGCGCGTCCTCGGTGACCTCGACCGGGGTGTGCATGGCGACGCCCTCGAAGCGCGCCACGGCCAGCGGCCCCAGCACCGCGGCCGCCCGATCGGTGCGACGGCCCAGCAGCAGCACCCGGGAGGCACCCAGCCGCTCGGTCTCGTCGCGCAACCGGCTCAGCGTCCCGGCCCCGAAGAGCACCCGGGAGGCGTGCGCGGTGTAGGTGAAGGACTCCACGGGCTCGGTCACCCGACCATGACACCATCAACGCGCGCGGAAGGTCCAGCGCGAGTTGAGGGCGTAGTTGACGGCCGGGATCGTGACCAGGGCGAGCGCCTGCACCATCAGGTAGGGCCCGGTCACCAGGCCCAGGATCGCGGTGTTGAGGGCGAACGCCACGGCGGTCACGGCGAGGAAGCGCCCGCCCGTGGTGACGTGCCCGGTCGAGGCGCGGAAGACCCAGGAGCGCTGGAGACCGTACGAGACCAGGACGCTCGCCGCGAACCCGGTGGCCGACGCCGTCACCGGTGGCACCTCGAGCCCCTCGGCCAGCAGGAGCCCCACGCTCAGGTGGGTCAGGGCGCTGGCGGCACCGCTCAAGCCGTACCGGAGAAGGCGGGACGCCTCAGCGCTCGGCACGCTCGGCTCGCACCCACTGCTCGGGGAGCGAAGCGACCGGCCCCGACCGTTCCTGCACCAGATAGCGCGGGCGGCCGCGGACCTCCTCGTGGATGCGGGCCAGGTACTCCCCGATCACGCCCAGACCGAGCAGCAGGAACGTGCCCATCACCAGCAGCAGCAGGATGACCGTGGGGAAGCCGGCCACCGAGTCCCCGCCGATCCAGCGGATCAGGGTCTGCGCGCCCAGCAGCACGGCGAAGGCGGCGAAGGCCAGCCCGACCATGGTCACCAGGTGCAGCGGCGCCGAGGTGAACGAGGTGAGGCCGTTGACCGCGAGCCGGAACAGCGAGCCGAACGTCCAGCGCGACCGGCCGCCCGCCCGCTCCTCGATGTCGACCTCGATCGTGCTGCGGCGGAACCCGATCCAGCTGCTGGTGCCACGGAAGAACGACGAGTGCTCGGGCAGCCGCAGCAGCGCGTCCAAGGCCGGCCGGCCGAGCAGCCGGAAGTCGGTCGCGTCGATCAGGTCGACCCGGGTGAGGCCGGTGAACGCCTTGTTGAACGCGCGCCCGCCGAGCCGTCCGACCACCCCTTGGCCGGTACGGTTGCGCTTGACCGCCTCGACCACGTGCGCGCCCTCCCGCCAGCGGCGCACCATCTCGGGGATGGCGTCCGGCGGGTGCTGCAGGTCGGAGTCGATGACCACCACGGCATCACCGGCCGCGTGCTCGAGCCCGGCCAGCACGGCCGGCTCCTTGCCGAAGTTGCGCGACAGCTTGAGGCCGCGCACGTGCTCGTCGAGGAGTGCCCGCGCGGCCACCCGGTCCCAGGAGTCGTCGGTCGAGCCGTCGTCGACCAGCACCAGCTCGAAGCTCAGGCCGGCGCCGGTGAGCACCTCGGTGAGCCGGTCGACGAAGCGGTCCACGCCGGCGCCCTCGTTGAAGATGGGCGCCACCACGGAGATCATCGGGCTCGATACCGTCACGCTCAGCCAACGACGGCGCTCGGGCAAAAGTTACAAACCTAGCGGAGCAGCTCGGCCAGGGTGGGTGGCTGGGCGCGATCAACGAAGATCGTTCGAGCCGCGCCGTGGTCGCGGTAGAGGCGGGACAACCGCTCCGAGAGCACGTCCTCCCACGACCGGTCGGGGCGGTGCTGCTCCCAGGTCTCGCGGTCGGGCAGGTATTCCAGCAGCACGCCCAGGTCGCGCAGCAGCGCGAACGACGAGCAGTCGGTCAGCACGACCGGGCGGTGGCCGGGCTCGACCCGCAGCCGCTCCCGCAGGGTCAGCACGAACTCGCGCAACGGCTCGAAGTCCAGCCCGATCACCACGTACAGGTGGACCGGCGCCGGGGTGGCCCGGACCGGACGAGCCGGGCGGCGGGCCGGGAAAAGCCGCTGCAGCACCGACGTACCGGCACGCAGCCGGTCGCGCTCCTGGCGCAGTCGCTCGCTCTTCCGGCGCTCGTCGGCCAGCCGGGTCTCGAGCGAGCGCAGGCGCCCGGCCATCGCGCTCAGCTCCCAGCGCGCCCGTTCCATCGCGTCAAGCGGCTCCCGCACCCGCACAGCCGTCTCCCGCACCTCAGCCTCCGATCTCGCGACGGGCGCCGAGCCCGCCCCACCAGGTCGTGCCGGGCTCGACCACCCGGTCGAACACCTCTTGTCCCTCGCCGCCGCCGGTGGACACCCAGACGACTCCGGGGTGGTCGCGGATCGCCTCGGCCAGCCCCGGGCGCGGCCCGCCGGCGACCGCCACGATCGCGGGCTGGTGCACCGCGATCAGATGGGCCAGACGGTCCCGAAGCACTGTCCGGGGCGGGATGTGCTCGATGAGGAAGCCCGGCGGCACCGCCGTGGCTCCCGGGGCCCATGAGACCAGCACCGCGGACAGATCACCGGGCACCTTCGCCGCGAGCCGGCCGAGGGCCTCCGGGTCGTCGCCGACGATCAGCATGCGGCGGCCGGGCGCGGGCCCTTCCCGGTGTGTCCGGGCCGGGAGGCTGATCCGCGGGCGGATGCCGAACCCGGCCAGCCAGCGCAGATGGGACCGCCCGGCCGCCTCGCCGGGATCGTCGACGGCCACGGTGCGCCCGGCCCGTACGGCCGGCAGGTCCTCGACGATCGGGCGCCGCCCCCGGATAACCAGCAGCCGGGCCGTCACCGGCTCGTCGTCGCGGGCCAGCACGGCCACCCCGTCGCGGATCAGGTCGCGGATGTCCGGGCCGAACGGCAGGGGCCGCCGGTCGCCGGGCAACGGCGCGTGCACCAGGACCGTGCTCAGCGCCGCGTCGGCCTGCGTGCGCACCTCGGGAGCCACCCGGGCATCGGGGAAGCGGAAGTCGGCCAGGATCGCCACGTCGTGAACGGTCGTCGCCATGGCCGATCCCCCTCTGAGCGCCTCTGGAAGGCCTAACGAGCACGGACACACTCCGTCACGGGACCGTTACGGAAACCGCATGACGGGGGGCCAACCGGACCGCAACCAGAGGGCATCGGGGTAGCTCCCAAGTCGGCGCGTCCGGGGCCGAACCAGGTCTGCGAGAGCCCCGGTAGCGACCGGGACCACTTACCGGAAGGCAGTCGATGCGTTCTTCGATCACCAAGCGTCTGGCCCTGATCGCGATGATCCCCGCCACCCTGCTCGTCGTGGTCGCGTTCGCTTCGTCCGCCCAGGCCGCCGTCACCGGCTCCGCGAAGCTGCAGAGCGACATCGCGGTGCTGACCAACAAGCAGCGCGCGGCCCACGGCTGCAAGGCCGTCGTCGTCAGCCCGGCCCTGACCCGCTCGGCCATGGGCCACAGCGCCTACCAGGCCCGCACCAACACCATGAGCCACACCGGCGCCGGCAAGTCGACCTTCATCACCCGGACGATCGCCGCCGGCTACAACCGCCCGCTCAGTGAGAACGTGGCGTTCGGCTTCAGCACCGGTGCCGCCGTTGTCGGGGCGTGGATGAAGAGCCCGGGTCACCGCGCGAACATCCTCAACTGCAAGGCGATCGCGGTCGGGGTCGGCGTGGCCTACGCCGCCAACGGCACCCCGTACTTCACGCAGGAGTTCGGTTACTGAGCTCCCGGACGACCCGCCGATAGGACAGCAGGGCCTCACCTTCCCGGGTGAGGCCTTCTGTCGTCTCCAGCCAGCGCGCGGCGGCCTCCGGGGCGCCGGCCAGGCAGACCGTCGCCGTGTCGGCCAGCACGGCGGTGAGCAGCCGCATGGTGGCGGCGGCGTCCGGGCCGGTCAGCAGATCCGTGCGCTCGACCACGAGCAGGCCGACGTCGCGCAGGTCGGCCAGGGCCTCCAGCGGCGCCTCGCGGATCTCGGCCACCCCGGCCAGAGCGTGGGCGGTCAGGCCGGCCCGGGTCCGCCCGGCCCGCGCGGCATCGTGGTCGAGCGAGACCAGCCGGCCACCGGCTTCCTCGACGGCATAGGCCATCCAGACCGTCGGGGCACCACCGCCCAGTTCGAGCACCACGCGCGGGCGCCGGGTGCGAATCAGGTGCAGCAGGTCGAGCAGCGGAACCGCCCCGCCCGAGGGCGGCATCGGCGCGCGCGGTGTGACCTGGTGGAAGAGCTGGACGAAAGCCTCGATCTCCCGGGTCTGGGCCGCGGCCCGGTCGGCCGCCTCCCGATGCCGGTCACCCGAGTGCAGGAGCAACTCCTCGAGCGCGCCCAGCATCCGGCGCTGGGTCTGGTCGAGCACGGTCCGGGCGTCGGTCTGCTGCCGCCGTTGCAGGCGCTGCAGCCCGGAGAGCCGCCGGGCCACCAGCAGCAGGCCGGCGAAGAGGATCGTGAAGAAGACCGCGAGCAGGGTGAGGGCCAGGCCGACGTTCCCGGTCAGCGCCGCCCCCGCCACCGCGGCACAGAGCACGCAGGCTCCGCCGGCCGAGACGATCTGACGGCGGGTCAGATTCCGGAACCGGCGCATCAGCTCTCCTCCACGATCGGGACAAACGCCGGTGGCGTCAGCCGGTTACGCCCGGGCAGAACGCGACGTCCGCCCGCTGCCGGGAGGCGATCTCCAGCGACTCGTCGAAACGCCGTACCGAGAACGGCGTGTCGGCGTGCAGTTGCACGAACTCGGCCCGCAGCGCGCACCGGCGGGCGGCGCCGGCGGAGGTCGGGTCGAAGTCGGCCATCTCGACCGCCACCCGGTCGGCGAGCCGGGCGGCCGGACTGGTCATCGCGAGGTCGCGCTGCCCTTTGTTGGCCGCCGCCGTGACGGTCGCCGCCGCCGCGAAGAGGACCACGGCCGCGATGAGGGCGCCCTGCCGCCGTACGAGATGAACCAGCGCCACCAGCAGCAGCGCCCCCGCCGTGGTGGTCACCGCCGAATCCCGCCAGCCGTATCCCCACCGGCCCGTCGTCACGAGCTGCTGCACGTCGGCGTTCAACGACCCCATCGCCGCCCCCAGCACCACGAGCGTCCCGGCGGTCACCGCCAGCGCGAGAGCCGGCCGCCGTCCGACCTGCGACATCCGCGGCAGATCACGGATCGCGGGCCGGGCCAGCGCCCCGATCACCACCACCGCGACGATCAGCACGAGCCCGCCCAGCCACGACCCTCGCGGTGCCGCCGCCGGCCACATCAGCGGCGGGAACCAGGCGATGGCTCGTACCGGAAGGGCCTCCAGCGTCTCCGGCCCGAACCGCACATCGGAGCCCTGGTAGCAGTTCCCGGCCGCGCAATAGCGGTGGATCACCACCCGCACGGCCAGGAAGATCGGCAGGAACCCGACCCAGGCCAGCCCGACCGCCCGGGCCGGCGCCGCCGTGAGCAACCGGACCGGCCGCAGGCCCAGCACCAGCCGGCTGCGGGCCAGGACGGCCACCGTGGCCAGCGGCAGCGCCAGGTAGGCGATCTCGTTGAACGCCGCCAGAGCCGCCCCGCCCAGCAGCAGCAACGGCATCCGCCACCACCGCAGCGGCCGTTCGGGGTCGATCCGGCACAGTGCCGCCGTCACCGCCAGGACCAGCGCGGCCGAGGCCAGATAGAGCCCGCCGAAGAGCACGATCGGACTGGACCCCCCGGCGGCGACGAAGCCCGCGGCGACGGCGAACGGGACGACAGCGGCCATAGTGGACGGTGCCCGGCGGAACAGCCGGCCCCGCGCGACGACGCTCTCGGCGAGCAGCACGGCGGTCACACACAACAGGATCGCCGAGAGGAACGAGACCAGCCGGAACCCGACGTTCACCGGCAGGCCCAGCACCTCGCTCACCGCGTAGGCGACCGTGTCCAGCGCCTTCTCCAGCATCCGCCCGAACAGCCGGAAGTTGCCCAGCCGCAGATAGCCCGGAAGCGAGCCGACGGTGTGCGGCACGATCCGCAGCGGGTCGTCGCGGAACAGTCCGCCGTGCCAGTAGAGGTTGAACCGATGATCGCGGCTCGGCGCCAGCGCGACCAGCGGCGCCAGCACGGGCAGCGGCACCAGCACGGCCCGCAGCAGGGCCCGCCGCCAGAGCGCGCCGACCGGTGGCCCCTCGACGACGAAGCGCATCCCGACACGCGGGGCGGCGGGGGCATCGATCGTCGAGGAACTCATGCCGAAGCCAACGACCCCACCCGTCGATCAGTGACGAGCAGCCGGGCCAGCGTCGGCGGATCACGCGGGTCGATCACGACGGCCCGGGTGACCCGGTGATCGCGGCAGAGCTGGGCGACCCGGCCGGCCAGCAGCGTCTCCCAGTCCCAGCCGGGCTCGTGCCGCGACCACGTCGCCGGGCCGGGCAGATATTCGAGCACGACCCCGGGAACCCGCAGGCTCCGCAGCGACTGCTGGTCGGTCACCACCACGGGCAGGTGGTCGGCGTCGACCAGCACCCGCTGGCGCAGCGCCCGGATCAACGCGCGCGACCCGGCCCGGGAGAGCCCGATCGCCACATAGACGTGGGCCGGCACCGCGGCCGGCGGCCCCGGGCGGGCCGGGGCGTCCGCCGGCTCGCGCCACCGCCGGGCCGCCCGGCCGGCGATCGCCGGGCCCTGGCGCACCGGGTCGCGGGCCAGGTCGACCAGCGCCCGGCCGAGGCGGTAGGAGCGGCTGCGCCGCAGGGCCAGCACCAGTTCGCGGTTGCGGTCGCGATCCCGCAGGGCGGCGTCGCGCTCGTCCTCGACACAGCGCAACCGCCCGGTCAACGTGGCCACCTGCCGGCGGGCGAGGGCCAGATCGGCCGCGTCCGGCTCATCGGACACTCTCGGCCTCCACTTCGGATCGTCGCTGACAATGCCCGGCCAGCCAGGCCGCGGCGGCCCCGGCCCCGTTGCCGAACGGCAGCTCGGCGCAGCGGCGGCTCAGCGCCTCGCGGGCGGCCGGGTCGGCCAGCCGTTCGAGGGCCGCCGCGGCCGCCTCGTCGTCGGTGGCGCAGACCGCGACGCCGGCCGCCGCCGCGAAACGGGCCCGGCTCAGCTCGTCGTCGGCCCCGTCCGGGTCGGGCACGAAGACCGTCGGCACCCGCGCCGCGAGCAGCTCGTGAAAGCTCGTGTAGTCGGCACGGGAGACGGCCAGCGCCGCCTCGTCCTCGACCACCGTGAAGCCGGGCAGGGTGGCCTCCACACCCCGGCAGAGCAGCGTCTTTCCCGCACCCCGGCGCAACGGCGGCCCCATGATCGGGTCGACCGTGCTCACCCCGGCCCGGGCGGTGGTCGTCCAGCCCTCGTCCCCGGCCGACGCGAACTCACCGGGCTCGAGGATGCCGGCGAACAACGGGCCTCGCGCCGCCCACTCGCCGCCGGTGCCCCGCCGCCACATCGCCGGTCGCAGCCACAGCCAGCGCGGGCCCGGGTTGTCGGTGATGGCAGCGGCGATGCCGTCGTGCGGCACCCCGCCGATCAGGACGGCCCGGGGCCCGTAGAGGTGGATCAGGTGCCGCAGCCGGTCGCGCACGAAACGGGTCCAGCGCTCCTCGGACACCCCGAGATCCGCGGCCGCCGGCAGATGTTCGGTGAGCAGGCCGGCCGCGCAGGCCTCGGCCAGGCCGGCCGGACCGGCGACCACGATCGGCTCGAGCCCGGCCGGCAGGTGGTGGGCGATCGCCTGAAAACGCGCGATGTCGTCCCCGACCAGCAGCACCCGGCGGGGCGGACGGGCGGCCGGGCGGACGGGATCCCGGGGCCGGGCACCGCGGGAGAGCACGCCCAGCGACGCCAGGCGGGTGATGTGCGAAGCCTCGTCGGCGATCTCGTGCCAGTCGGTCTCGGGCAGCGCCCACCCCGGCATCTCGTCACGCACCCGGCCGTTGACCGGCGCCCACACCACGCCCGGCCCGAAGTGGCGTTCGATGCGTTCACGGCCCTCGGCGAAGTCGGCCGGCGGCCGGTCGAGCACGACGATCGTGTGCTGGGACCGTACGCGCGGCACCACGGCCACGTCGTCGGTGAAGATCTGCGGTTGCCGGATCAGCAGGACCCTGGCCGCGAGATCGGTGTCGTCGTCGTGCGCCAGGTCGGCCAGCCCGTCGCGCAGGCAGGCCACGATCCGGCTCCGGAACGGCCGGGTGTGGTGCAGTTGCGGGGACGGCACATGGATCAGCACAGTGGTCAGCCCGGCCGCCGCCTGGGCCCGCACCTCGGCCACCAAGCTCGCCGCACCCCCGCCCGGATACCGCAGGTCGGACAGGATGGCGACGTCGTACACGGCTTGGTCAACGAGACTTACCATCAGGGCGATACGGACAATTCGCCCGGGTCGTTGATCACCTTGCACTGCTTCGTTCAAGGGGGATCATGCGCGACACCGGACCTCACCCGCTCGCCGTCGCGGCTCTGCAGGCCCGGTCGATCGCCGCGCGCGAACCGCTGGCCCAGCTCGCCGGCGACCCGTGGATCGCCGGCGAGCTGGCCCGCGTCATCGCCGTGCAGGACCTGCGCCCGGACGACCGGCGCGACGCGCTCGCCCTGCTCGCCGGGCTCCGCGACAGCGGCCGGATCGCGGGAGTCCACCAGGGACTGCACTGCCAGCTCGCCTACGCCTCGGGCGATCACGCGTCGGCGGCCGCCCTGCTGGCCGAATACCCCGACGTCCCCGCGCCGGTGCGGGCGGCCCTCGAAGCGGATCTGGGCGGACCGGCCGCTTTCGCCGCGTTGCTGCCACCGCCGCGGGTGTGGGTGACCGACGGACCCGGCGCGCCGCTCGACCGGATCACCACCGGTCCGGTGCAGCGCCGGGGCCACGCCCGCCGGATCACGAGCGTCATCACCACGTGGCAGCCCGGTCAGCCTCTGCTCACTGCGGTGCGCTCGCTGACCCGGCAGACGTGGACCAATCACGAGATCCTGGTCGTCGACGACGGCTCGTCGGGCGAGTTCGAACCGGTGCTGCGGGCGGCGGCCGCCCTCGACCCGCGGGTGCGGGTGATCCGGATGGTGGCCCGCGGCGGTCCCTTCGTCGCCCGCAACGCCGGTCTCGACGCGGCCACCGGTGACTTCGTGACCTTTCCGGAGTCCGGCGACTGGTGGCACCCGCTGTGCCTGGAACGGCAGGTGGCGCCGCTGCTGGCCGACGACCGGGTCTTCGCGGCCACGGTCACCACCCTGCTGGTCACGCCCGACCTGGTGGTGACCCGGCCCGGCCGGTCGGCGTCGGGCCGCTCGGCGCTGCTGATGCGGCGGTCGGTCGCCCTCGGCCGGGTCGGCCACTTCGATCCCGTACGCGAGGGAGCCGACCTCGAATACGCCGGGCGCGCCCGCGCGGTCCTCGGCGACCGGGCCGTCCAGCACCTGGACGGCCCGCCGCTGGCGCTGACCCGGCTGAGCCCCGAGCAGCCGGACCCGGCCCTGCGCTCCTACGGCTCGGCCTTCCGGCGGTGGCACACGCACGTCCGGGAGGGCCGCGAGCCGGCCCTGCGGACCCGAGCCTTCGCGGCGCCGCGCCGGCTGCGGGGTGAGTCCGGGGCCAAGGCGTACGACGTGGTGCTCGCGGGCGACTGGACCACGGCCGGCGGGGCCGGGGTGGCCGGGATCGGCCGGCTGCGGGCCCTCACCGCCCGCCGGCAGCGCGCCGCCCTGCTGCACCTGGACGTGCTGGCCAACCTGGGCGACGGTCCCCGGGACCTCGATCCAGCGGTCCAGGATCTGATCAACGACGGCGACCTGACCCAGGTCGAGCTGACCGACGACGTCCGCGCCCGGCTCGTGGTGGTCCGTTCGGCACAGGCGCTCGAGCACGCTCCCGAACGGGCCGGCGGCGTCCGGGCGCAGCGGGTGGTGATCGAGGACGCGGTGGTCGTCGCGGCCGCGGCCACCGCGGCCAGACGGCTCTTCGGCCAGCGGCCGCTCTGGGCCCCGGCCGGACCGGACGGACGGCGCCTGCTCACCCTGGCCGGTGAGTCCACAGTGGCCCCGCTCGACCTGCCCAGCACGCTCGACGCCGCCCGGTGGCGGCTCGACCGCCGGGGCCCCCGCGCCGACCGGCCGGTGGTGGGCCGGCAGTGCCGCGGCGGCCGCGCCGAATGGCAGCGTCTGCGCGACGAGTTGCCCGAGACGGCCCGGCTGGACGTCCGCCTGCTCGACGCGACCGGCAGCGCGGACCGCTCGTTCGGCCGGTCCGGGCCCCCGCGCAGCTGGCTGGTCTACGGCCCGGCCGACGTCAGCCTGCGCTCGTTCCTCGGCCAGATCGACTTCTATCTGCACCTGCCCCCGGACGACGAGCCGGCCGACCCGGTGGCGGACGTGCTCACCGCGCTGGCCGCCGGCTGCGTGGCCGTGCTCCCGCACCGCTATGCCTCCGCCTTCGGCGAGGCAGCGGTCTATTGCCGGCCCGACGAAGTGCACGACACCGTCCGCCGGCTCCACGCCGACCGGGAAGCACTACGCGACCAATCCGCCCGCGGCGCCGACTTCGTCCGCCGCCACCACACGCATGATCTGTTCGCGGAGCGCGCGGCCCATCTGGCCCTGCCCACTCCGGCAACGCAAGCGTGACCACTTGGCACCCACCGAATCGTCAACCCGGCCCCGGCGCGACCGATTCGTAAGGGCACAAGCAGCAAGCACCACAAAGATTCGGAGCGGCCCCCGCCGCCCCGTGAGCGGGAAGCACCACTCCCCCACCCGCGTGCCGCTACCCCGTCGTCCCCCGCGACGGGGTAGCGGTGTTTCTACACCGAGGTCGGTGCCGCCGCCTGCGGATGCGTCAGCGCGGTCCAGCGCCCGGCCAGCCGCTTGCGTCTGGTCAGGCCGAAACCGCCGCCCTGGCGCGGTGCCACCCGGGCCGGCTCGTCGTCGACCACCACGGCCGCGACCGGGCTCAGCCGGCGGCCCAGCACGTGCAGGGCCGGCGCCAGCGGGTCGGGCGCGGCCGGGGTCAGCGTCCCGTCGACCAGCAGCAGATCGATGTCGGTGAGGCCGTCCAGCGCGTCCACGTCGTACCAGTCGGCGGTGCGGCCGTCGACCGACAGCTCGGCCAGCGGCACGTGCCGCACCTCGACGCCGGCCAGCCCGTGCTCGGCCAGCCGGGCCCGCAACCGGGCGGCCCGCCCCTCGTCGTGGTCCACGGCGACCAACCGGCCGCCGGAGACGGCCAGCGCGTACCCCAGCCAGACCGTCGAGGCGCCGCAGCCCAGCGCCACCGTGAGCCCCGGGCGGCGCTCCCGGGCGACGTGCACCAGCCCGAGCAGGTCGGTCGGATGCAGACCGCCGCCGGTCGGCATGGGCGCCCGCGGGCTCACCGCCCGGAACAGCTGGAACATGGCCTCGATCTCCCGGCTCTGCTCGCGCAGCAGCAGCTCGGCGCCCCGGCCGGTCAGGCGCTCGGCCCGCGACAAGGTCTCGGTCAGCTCCAGGTGCCGGTCGCCCGCGGCCAGCCGTTCCTTCTCGACCGCGGCGACCACCCGGCGCTGCAGCTGGTCGATCGCGCCCCGCAGCTCGAGCACGGCCTCCTGGGTCGAGCGGTGCTGGCGGGTGAGCCGGCGGGACAGATGGACAACCCCGGCCGGCCCGGCCACCAGCAGCAGCGCCAGCAGGCAGGTGGCCACCACGGCCTGGCCCGCGGGCGACGCGATCGCCACCCCGGTCGCCACGAGCAGTCCGGCGACCAGGCCGGCGAGCTGCCGAGGGGACACCCCGCCCCGCCGCCGGAGGACGGTGTGGGCGAGCCTGAGCAGCCGAGTCATGCGCACACCGAGCACAACGCGCCGGCGACCCGGGCCGTTACGGGATCGTCAGCAACGCCGGCACCAGATCCCTGATCCGCTCGACGAAGCGGGCCGGGTCGTGGGCGGCGGCGACCACCCGGCGGGCCCGGCTGCTCTGCTCGGCGAACAGCGCCGGATCAGCCCGGTAGCGCGCGATCAGGGCGGCGGCCTCGCTGCGGGTGCAATAGACGGCCGCGTCACCGTAGAACGGCCGGTAACGCGGCGGCATCACCACCACGCAGCCCATCGCCGCGGCCTCCAGCGCCGGGCGGGAATACCACTCGGCCGACTCGCGGGGCGGGAAGTGCAGATAGAAGTCGAGCTGGTGCAGGAACGGCCGGGGGCCGAGATCGCCGGTCTGGTAGGCGAGCCAGGTCGCCGCGATGGTCACGTCACCGGTGCCGGCCGGCCGATCGGGCAGCCGGACCCGGACGTCGGCTTCGGGCAGTCGCCGGCACACGGCCAGGCTGT
Source organism: Paractinoplanes maris (assembly GCF_023544465.1). GTDB lineage: Bacteria > Actinomycetota > Actinomycetes > Mycobacteriales > Micromonosporaceae > Actinoplanes > Actinoplanes maris. The sequence continues at coordinate 200,070 of NZ_JALPVL010000001.1, forward strand.
CGGCCGCGTCGGGCGGCCAGTTGGCGGCGTCGCACAGGTCGGTGCCGACGATGGCCGAGCCCCGGGTGCGGTCGGCCACCCAGCCGCCGGTCGCGAGGGTGACGGGCAGGTCCTCCGGTTCCAGGTTCCCCACCGTACGCAGGGCCGCCCGCACCCCCGGATCGCCGGGAACCCACGCCGGCTCGGCACCGAAGAGCCGCCGTACCGCCTCCGTGCAGATCTCCGGCTCATAGCGGTGGTCGCTCCCGTCGGCCCGCACCGGCGCGCGGTCGGCCACCACCAGTGCCCGGGCCGCTCGTACGCCGCTGGTCAGCCCCCCGGTGAACTGGACGACCGCCACCTGCCGCACCACCAGCAGGGCCGTCTCGACCCGGTCGTCGAGCGCCACCTGATCGACCGTGCCCGCGTTGACCAGGTCCTGCACCGGCGCCGCAAGCGGCATCCGCCGCACCTCCAGCGCCCGGTACGAATCGAGCTGGAGCACCGCGACCCGCAGCCCGGCCGCGCTCAGCGCCCGCAGCTCGTCGAGGGCTGTGCGCTGGGTGCTCTCCAGGAACCGCCAGTCGGCCACCATCACCACGTCGTACGCCCGGTCCCGCACCGTCCCGAGCAGGTGATCGGGCGCCGGGAAGGCCCGGTCGCCCCCGTCGGCCGGCCGGTAGGCCCCGGCCTGCCGGGCCGCGATCACCTGGTGGTGCCGCTGATAGGCCGACATGTAGGCGGTCCGCGCCGGGTGCATCCAGTGCGCCCGGATCTCCGAGCGGGACAGCGAGCCCGGCGAGAGCCGGATCAGTGCGAGCGGCGGCGAGTCGAGGTGCCGCACCCGGCCGGCCCCGAAGGCGGCCTGGATCCGGCCGATGTATTCGGAGTCGGCCGCCTTGCGCAGCCGGTCGAAATAGCCGGCCGTCCGCAGCACCGCGCTGCGCCGCAGCAGCAGCGACGACGGGTTGAACCGGCCGCTGCGCACCCCGGGCCGGGTGCAGAGCAGCTGGTCGGTCACGGCCAGTCCGTCCGAGGTGGTGGCGACCAGGCGCCGGTCCTCGAGCAGCGGCCGCACCTGCAGCTCGATCCGCCGCGGATGCGACCAGTCGTCGGAGTCCTGGAAGGTGGCGAACTCGCCGCCGGCCGCGTCCAGCCCGGCGTTGCGGGCCGCGTAGGTGCCGGAGTTGACCGGCATCCGGACCAGTTTGATCCGGTCGCCGAGGGCCACTGCTTCGCGCAGGACCGGCTCGAACTCCGGGGGTGAGGCGTCGTCCACGATCACCACCTCGGTGTTGGCCCAGCTCTGCGCGAGGATCGAGCGCACCGCGGTGATCAGCCCCCGGTCGGGACGGTAGGCGGTCACGATCACCGAGACGCGGTGCGGGCCGTCGACGCGCTCGGCCGATCCGGTCAGCCGGTCGAACGGCGGGCCGGTCCCCTCGGCCACCTCGCATCCGGGCATCAGGGCGTGGAACGCGGCCAGCCAGGGCGCGACGGGCCGGGCGGCCACGAACGGGTTGAGCAGGTCGGCCCGCAACCCGGCCCGCGTCGGCTCGGCGATCTTCAGGTAGCGGCGCAGCAGCTTGCGGACCCGGGCCGGGCTCTCGGCGGTCAGCGCCAGCTGGGCGTGCAGCGCCTGGTTGGCCGGGGAGAGCGCCCGGGCGCCACAGGCCCGGCGGGTGAGCTCGAACAGGGCGAGAGCATCGTCCCGGTCGGCCGGCCGCAGCTCCTGCAGGGCCAGGCTGTGCGCGAGGGCGGCGACCAGGCTCGGATCGATCTTGCGGCGCCGGCTGCGCAGCCATCGCCGGTCGCCCGCGCGGGCCGCCGCGAGCAGCCCGTCGAGGGTGCCGTGCTCGCCCAGCGCGGCCCGGGCCAGCAGCACCCGGGCGTCGAGCGAGCGGTTGCGGGCGGCGGTGGCGGTCAGCGCGAGTCTCAGCCGGGGCCCGGCCGCTGCGACATGATCATCGAGGAGGCCGGATGGGTGGGGCAGCATGCACCGTCAAACGGTGCCGTGGGCCCGCCGGTGACGACCGGGCTCAGACCGCGGCGAGCACGGCCGCGGTCACCCGGTCGCGTTCGGCGCTGTCGGCCCACGAGCCGACCAGGTAGAACGCGTCGACCACGTCGCCGCCGAGGGTGGAGATGCGAGCCGCGCGCACCTCGGCGCCGGCTTCGTCGAGCGCGGTCGCCACCCGGTAGAGCAGGCCCGGGGAGTCGGCCGCGCGCAGCTCGAGCACGGCCGCGTCGGTGGCCACGTCGCGCTGCCAGACCACCCGGGGCGAGGCGGTGCCGCCGCGGGCACTCATCGCCCGGGCCCGGACCCGCTGGGTCACCGAGACGTCCCCGGAAGCCACCCGGCGCAGGTCGGCGGCGAGCGCCACCGGGTCGTACGGGGTGCCGTAACGGGGCTGGGTGAAGAACTCGACGATGGCCCGGCCGCCCACCGTGGAGGCGTTCGCGCCGACCACGTCGAGGCGGTGCATGGCCAGGCAGGCGGCGACCGCGGCGAGCAGGCCCCGGCGGTCGGCCGCGGCCACGGCGAGGAGGTCCCCGTCCAGGTGGACGGCGGGCAGGTCGCCCTCGAGCAACTCGGGGTCGGGCGCCGGCGGCTCGGGCAGCTCACCCGTGTCGAGTGCGGTGTGCACCCGGGTGACCAGTTCCTGCATGAGCCGGCCCTTCCAGTCCGACCAGGCGGCCGGGCCGGTGGCCCGTGAGTCGGCGCGGGCGAGCGCGTGCAGCAGGTCGAGCGTGGTGCTGTCGCCGACCGCCTCGGCCACGCTCGTGATGGTCATCGGGTCGCTGAGGTCGCGGCGGGTGGCCACGTCGGGCAGCAGCAGGTGCAGGCGCACCATCTTCTCGACGGTGGCCACGTCGGCCGGCGGCAGCCCGATGCGGGTGGCGATGTCGGCCGCGATCGGGGCGCCGACGATGCTGTGGTCGCCGGGCAGGCCCTTGCCGACGTCGTGCAGGAAAGCGCCGATCAGCAGCAGGTCGGGGCGCTCGACCTCGCGGGTGTAGGCGGTGGCCTCGTACGCCGCCTGCACCAGGTGCCGGTCGAGGGTGAACCGGTGGATCGGGTGGTGCTGGGGCAGGCTGCGCATCCGCGCCCACTCGGGCAGCCAGGCGTCGATCAACCCGTAGCGATCGCAGGTCTCCCAGGCCGGCAGCAGGCCCGGACCCGAGCCGAGCAACGAGACCAGGGCGGCCCGGGCCGCCGGGGGCCACGGGGTGGGCAGGGGCGGGCTGAACGAGGCGAGCCACTCGCTGGTGGCCCGGGCGATCGGGAGCTGCACGATGGCCGCCGCGGCGGCGACCCGCAACGACAGGCTCGGGTCGGGCACGGGGCCGATGGCCGTCCGGGCCAGGACGAGCTCGCCGTCCTGCTCGACCACGTCCCGCGCCACCGGGCGGCGGACCGGCGGGCCCCCGGGCACCCCCCGGCGGCGTCCGTTGCGCAGCCGATCGGCGGCCCGCCAGGCGTCGTCCAGGGCGTGGGCCACGGTCCGGGCATCCCCCGCGACCCGGCGCAGCAGCGCGTCGCCGTCGTCGAGGTCGAGAAGCTCGGCCACCGCGGTCCGTTCCTGAGCCACCAGGCGGTCGATCCGGCGCCCGACCGCCAGGTGCAGCGCGTCGCGGGTGTCGAGCTGCCGCAGGTTCGCCGCGCGGACCGCCGGGCGCATCGTGTCGGCCACCCCGGCCCGGCCGATCGCCCGCAGCAGGGTCACGTCGCGCAGCCCGCCGGCGGCCTCCTTGAGGTCACCCTCGAGCAGGAACGCGAGCTCACCGTTGGTCGCCCAGCGGGTGGAGGTCAGTTCGCGGAGCTGGGGCAGCAGCCGCACCGCGGTGCGCCGCCACTGGTCACCGGCCGCCGCTATCAGCTCACCGGAGAGGACCGCGTCGCCGGCCACGTGGCGGGCGTCGAGCAGGCCGAGGGAGACCTTGACGTCGTCGTGCGCGACCGACAGCGCCTCCGGCAGCGTCCGCACGGAGTGGTCGAGGCCGAGCCGGGCGTCCCAGATCGGATACCAGAGGGAGGCGGCGATCCGGTCGATGCCGGCCGCGCCGTTGTGCAGCAGAACGAGGTCGAGATCGCTGTACGGCGCGCACTCGCGCCGGCCCAGCCCACCGACCGCCACCAGGCTGACGCCGGGCACGTGGCTGGGGAACATCCCCCGCAGCCAGACATCGAGCGCCGCGGCCCGTTCCTGCCGGGCGGCGGCGCCGATGTGCTCACGGAGCTTGTCCAGCGAACCGCCGACCGGCACCTGAGGCGGGGCCGGCGGTTCGCTGGGCAGGCGTGTCATCGTCAGGCTCAGAGCGCGTCGAGGCCGCGCTCGCCGGTGCGGACCCGGATGACGTCGTCGACCGACGTCACCCAGACCTTGCCGTCACCGATCTTGCCTGTCTTGGCGGCCGTGACGACGGCGTCAACAATCTTGTCGACGTCGATCTCGTCGGTGACCACCTCGACCTTGATCTTCGGCAGGAACTCCACCGTGTACTCGGCTCCCCGGTACACCTCGGTGTGGCCCTTCTGCCGCCCGTAGCCCTGTACCTCGCTCACGGTCAGGCCGCTGACGCCGAGGGCGTGCAGAGCCTCCTTCACCGCGTCGAGCTGGTACGGCTTGATGACGGCGGTCACCAGCTTCATGCTCAGTCCTTCCATCGGGGCAGTCATAGGGGTATTTAACCGGCGACCTTCTGGCTGACGTCGGCTTTGCCGTCCGCGTCCACGCCACCAGGCTTGAGGCCGGCCATGGCGAACGCGCTGCCGCTGCCGCTGGAACCGCCCGAGGGGGTGAGGTCGTAACCGGTCTCACCGTGGTCCGCGATGTCGATGCCGCCGACCTCGGCCTCCTCGCTGACCCGGCCGAGCTTGACGGCCTTGAGGATCAGGGCGAGCACCGCGGCGATCACGAACGAGTAGACCGTGACGGCCAGCGAACCGACGAACTGCCGGCCCAGCTGGGTCGCGCCGCCGCCGTAGAACAGGCCCTCCGACGCACCGAGCACGTCGGTGATGGCGCCGTTGACCTGGGTGGTGGCGAACAGGCCGATGAACAGCGAACCGATCCAGCCACCGACGAAGTGCACGCCGACGACGTCGAGCGAGTCGTCGTAGCCGAACCGGTACTTCAGGCCCACGGCCAGGGCGCAGACCGCACCGGCGATGAGACCGAGCAGCACGGCCGGCAGCGGGGCGATGAAGCCACAGGCGGGGGTGATCGCGACCAGGCCGGCGACCGCACCGGAGGACGCGCCGACCAGGGTCGGCTTGCCGTCGCGGATCCACTCCACGACGATCCAGCCGAGCAGGGCGGCCGCGGTGGCGAGCTGGGTGTTGACGAAGGCGACCGCGGTGGTGCTGTCGACGGTCAGCTCGGAGCCGGCGTTGAAACCGAACCAGCCGAACCAGAGCAGGCCGGCGCCGAGGGCGACGAACGGCACGTTGTGCGGGCGCATGTTCTCGCGCGGCCAGCCGATCCGCTTGCCGAGGATCAGCGCGACGGCCAGGGCGGCCGCACCGGCGTTGATGTGCACCGCGGTGCCACCGGCGAAGTCGAGCGCCTTGAGGTTGGCACCGATCCAGCCGCCGCCCCACACCCAGTGGGCGACGGGAACGTAGACCAGGGTGAACCAGCCGAACGCGAACAGGATCCAGCCGGCGAACTTGAAGCGGTCGGAGAGGGCACCGCTGATGAGGGCGACCGTGATGATCGCGAACATCATCTGGAAGGCCATGAAGACGTACGTCGGGATGCCGGTCTCGCCCCACATGTCGGAGACCCAGCTGGTGCTGGTGCCGGCGTAGCCCCAGTTTCCGATGATCTTGTTGACGCCTTCGCTGCCGTTGCCGCTGAAGGCGAGGGAGAAGCCGTACAGCGCCCACAGGATGGAGATGAGCCCGATACTCGAGAAGCTCATCATCATCATGTTCAGAACGCCCTTGGACCGGTTGAGGCCACCGTAGAACAGCGCCAGACCCGGGGTCATGAGCAAAACGAGTGCAGACGACAGGAGCAACCAGGCGGTATTGCCGGTATCGATCTCCACGCTGCCTCCTCTCGGAATGAAGGTGTCCTCGTTACACAGCCAAGGGCAGCGGTGCCGGTCGGCCGGTTTCGTGACGAGAGACTTCCGGTCCGAGGTTTCACGCACGGTCTACGCGCGATTTCCGGCGCGTGACGGACTGTTTCCTACGTGTGAAGAAACCCTCACAGGCTGTGCGTCGAAGCGGCACGAACCTGGGCAAACAACATCGAAAATCGTTCATCCCGGCGAAGCCGAAATGTCAACAGCGGATCACCGGAGTGCGTATTCGAGGGTGTGCCGCTCGTAATCGAGCAGCCGCAGATCACGCATCGGACGCCGGAGATGCCCCTTGTGCACGATGCGGACGAAGGCCGGGTCGCCGGACGCGGCCATCCGCCGGATGCCCTCGACGTGATCGACGATCCGCTTGCGGATCGTGCGCACCAGGCGGTGCCGGTCGCGCGGGATCAGGCCGTAGGCGTCGGCGAACAACCGCAGGCGGCGCGGGCGGTTGGGCCGCTTCCACCCCAGCGTGTAGGAGTCGCGGTCGCTGAACAGCGGCACCCACGTCCAGGCCGCGTAGGCCACGTCGTAGATGCGGGCTCCCGGCGAGGCCAGGTCGAAGTCGATCAGCGCGAGCGTGCCGTCGGGCCGCCAGACCACGTTGTGCGGGGCGGCGTCGTGGTGACAGATCACCTCGGTGTCGGGCGGCGGCGGGCCGAACGAGCGCCACACCGCACCCGGCGGGGGGACGAAGCCGTACTGCGCGTCGTGGAACATCCGCAGCATGGTGGCCACGGTGACCAGCGCTTCCTCGGTCACCCAATGGGGGGCCAGCGGATACTCGCCGCACTCGCCGTCGAGATACGACAACACCTCGCGGCCCTTGTCGTCCATGCCCAGCGCGTGCGGCGACCCGGTGAAGCCCACCCGCTCGAGGTGGTTGAGCAGGCCGTGCACGGCCGGCGTCCACGGCCCGGCGTTGCGCCGCACGGTGTCGCCGACCTTGGAGACGGTGCTGACGTTGCCGCCGTGCAGCGGAATCTCCCGCTCCTGCGTCACGTCGCACCACCCCCGTTCTCCGGCTGAGCTTCGAGATTACGCGGCGCTGCCAAGCAACGCCTCGACGAACGCGGCCGGCTCGAAGGGCGCCAGGTCGTCCGGGCCCTCGCCCAGCCCGACCAGTTTGACGGGAATGCCCAGCTTGCGCTGCACGGCGATGACGATTCCCCCCTTGGCGGTGCCGTCGAGCTTGGTCAGCACGACCCCGGTCACGTCCACCACCTCGGTGAACACCCGGGCCTGCTCGAGGCCGTTCTGCCCGGTGGTGGCGTCGAGGATGAGCAGGGTCTCGTCGACCGGCCCGTGCTTCTCGACCACCCGCTTGACCTTGCCCAGCTCGTCCATCAGGCCGACCTTGTTCTGCAGGCGGCCGGCCGTGTCGATGATCACGGTGTCGATGCCGGTCTCGATGCCCCGCTTGACCGCGTCGAACGCGACGCTGGCCGGGTCGCCGCCCTCCGGGCCGCGGACGGTCTCGGCGCCGACCCGCTCCCCCCAGGTCTGGATCTGGTCGGCGGCGGCCGCGCGGAAGGTGTCGGCCGCGCCGAAAAGCACCGAGCGCCCGTCCGCGATCAGCACCCGGCCGATCTTTCCGCACGTGGTGGTCTTGCCGGCCCCGTTCACACCGACGACCAGCATCACCGCCGGACGACCGTCGTGCGGGGTGGTCTTGAGCGTGCGGTCCATCTCGGGCTCGAGCGCCGCGACGAGCTCCTCGGCCAGCTGCTGACGCACGTCGCTGACGGTCCGGCTGCCGAGCACGCGGACCCGCTCGCGCAGCCGGGCCACGATGGCCTGGGTCGCCTCGACGCCGACGTCGGCGCTGATCAGGCTGTCCTCGATCTCCTCCCAGGCGTCCTCGTCGAGGTGGTCGCGGGAGAGAACGCTGAGCAGACCCTTGCCGAAGACGTTCTGCGAGCGGGAGAGCCGGGCCCGCAGGCGCACCATGCGGCCGGCCGTGGGCTCGGGCCGGTCGAGGGTCGGCGCGGCCGGCGGCGCCTGCTCGATGAGCGGCGGCAGCCCCTCGTCGACCTCGGCCGGGACGACCAGGGGCGGTGTCTGGACCCCCGGTTCCGCCGCGGACGGCCGCTCCAGCGTCGTGGTGTCGCCGCCGGTCGATGACGGCGGCAGCTCACGGCGGCGCATGCGCGGCACCACCAGGCCGACCGCGCCGGCCAGCAGAACGACTAGCAGAATGACTGCGGCGACCACGTATTCCATAGCCGAAATCCTGACAGATGGCCGGGCCGCCCGTGGCGTCGGCCGTGGAGTGGCGACTTGTGGCACATGTGGCGCAGGATTGAGCACCCCTGAAGAAAAGCGTGGAGGCTCTCCCATGCGCCTGACCCCGGCGTACCCCCAGTGACCGCTCAGCTGCTCGTCGGCCCCCTGCTCCGGCGGGTCACCGGCGACCGCGCCACGATCTGGGTCGAGACCTCCGAGCCGGCCTACGTGCACGTCGAGGCGGACGGCGGCGGCGCCGGCTCGGCCCCCACCTTCACGGCGTACGGGCACCACTACGCCATGGTCGTGGTCGAGGGCCTGCGGCTCGGCGCGTCGAGCGCCTACCGGGTGCTGCTCGACGATCGCCCGGTCTGGCCGAGCACCGAGTCGTCCTATCCGCCCCCGGCGATCCACACCCGGCCGGCCGACGACACGCAGACCCCGGTCCGGATGATCTTCGGGTCCTGCCGCGAGGCGACCCCCGGCGCCACCACGCGCAAGCTGCCGCCCGACGCGCTCGACGCCTACGCCCGGCGCCTGATGGCCGACCCGCAGGATCCCGAGCTGCGGCCCGACCTGATCGTGCTGCTCGGCGACCAGGTGTACGCCGACAACACCTCGGCCAAGGTCCGCCGCTTCCTGCGCCGGCGCCGCCGCGCGGGCCACGACGGCCCGGACGACCAGGTGGTGACGTTCGAGGAGTACACGAAGCTCTACCTCGAGTCGTGGCGCGACCCCGAGGTGCGCTGGCTGTTCGCCACCGTGCCGACGGTCATGATCTTCGACGACCACGAGATGATCGACGACTGGAACACCTCCGAGTCGTGGCGCACGGACATGGCCCGGCAGAGCTGGTGGGAGGAGCGCATCACCGGCGGCCTGGCCTCCTACTGGGTCTATCAGCACCTGGGGAACATGGGCCCCGACGAGCTGTCCGTCGACCCGCTCTTCCAGAAGGTCACCACGGTCGACGACGCCACCGACCTGCTGCACGAGTTCGGCCGGACGGTCGACGCGGCCGAGCAGCTCTACCAGTGGAGCTACTCGCTCGACATCGGCCGCACCCGCCTGGTCATGCTCGACAACCGGTGCAGCCGGGTGCTGACCCCCGACCGCCGCGAGATGCTGCCCGCCACCGAGTGGAACTGGTTCATCGACCAGGCCCACGGCGACTACGACCACCTGGTCATCGGCAGCTCGCTGCCCTGGCTGATGCCGCCGGCGATCCACTATCTGGAGGCGTGGAACGAGAGCACGGCCGCCTCGTCCCGCCCCTGGGTGGCGCGGAACGCCGAGAGGCTGCGGCGAGCGGTCGACCTGGAGCACTGGGCCGCGTTCACCCGCTCGTTCAACGCCCTGGGCGAGCTCTTCCGCCGCCTGGGCGAGGGCGGCACCGGCGCCCCGGGCCACCGGGTGGGCGCGGGCGGCGCCTACGCGGCCCCGGCCTCGATCAGCGTCCTCTCCGGCGACGTCCACCACTCGTACGTGGCCCAGGCCCGATTCGGCACCGCGATGGCCACCCCGGTCATGCAGCTGACCTGCTCCCCGGTCCACAACCAGGTGCCCGCGTTCATGCGCCCCCTGATGCGCTTCAGCTGGTCGCGGGCCGCGGCCCGGGCCGTACGAGGCGTGGCCCGCTCAGCCGGCGTCCGCCGCCCCGCCTGGACCTGGAAGCGCCTGGCCGGCCCGTATTTCGGCAACGCCATCAGCACCCTCACCCTGCACGGCCCGGACGCCACCGCCCGGGTCGAGGGCACCACCAAGGACGGCGACCTCTTCGAGGTGGCCGAGGTCCCCTACCCCCGCTAGCCGGTCAGGGTCGACGGGCCCACGTCGATGAAGTTCCAGCCGGTGGCTGGTTCCACGGTCATCGTGGGGCGGCTGCCGGCGCGCGGGTCCCAGCTGAGCCAGCGGCCCGATGCGACGCCGACGACGCCGTACGAGTCGTCGGGGCCGGCGCGCAGCTCGAAGCGCTGACCGGCGTCGGCCGGGGCGCAGCGGGCCGGCCCGAGGGAGCCGTCGGCAACGAGTACGAGGGTGACGGGGCGCCCGGTAGCGGCGCCGGGTCGTCGCGGTCGGGGTGGGCGACCGCGATGCCGACACCGAGCACCACGACCGCGACCGCGCCGGCCGCCGCGGCAGTGGCGTACCGCCGGTGGCGGCGTTTGTCTGCGCGCAGACGGACGCTCGCGGCCGGCTCGAGGCGGCCGGTGCGGGCCGCGTGCCGGGCCAGCGCGGCGAGGCCGTCATCGAGGTCAGGCATCGCGCGCCTCCAGGGAGTCGGAGAGATGGCCCGCCATCGCGCGGCGGCCCCGGGAGAGCCACGCCTTCACCGTGCCCGATTGCCGGTCATGGCATACACGTGACCGAGCACCCGCCGGGACGACGCCGCATAGAAGGCGTCGAATTCCTCGACGTCCCGCATCGGTAGCCCCCTTCGTCGAGGGGATGACGCCCGGCCCGCCCGGCCGGTTGCAGCGACGCCGCTAAATATCCAGCGCCTTGCGCAGATAGTCGAGGTGCTGGGGGCCCGACCAGCGGTAGGCCGAGAGGCCGGCGGCTCGGGCGCCGCGTACGGCCCGGTCGTCGTCGTCGATGAAGAGCACCAGGTTCGGCGGGAAGCCGATCAGGTCGCAGGCCTTCTCGAAGAACTCGGCGGCCGGCTTGTGGGCCTTGATCTCCCACGAGCTGATCACCACGTCGACCTCGGCGGCCAGGCCGAGCGCCTCCAGGTCGGGGCGCAGGCGGTCGGTGGCGTTGGTGGCCAGGCCGACCTTGCGACCGGCGGCCCGCACCTCGCGGACGAAGGCCAGCACCTCGGGGTCGGGCTCACCGCGGTACGACTGCCACTCGGCGACCGCGGCCCGGGCCACGTCCGCCTCGAGCGGGAGCCGCAACGCCACCTGTTCCATCCACTCGGCGTCGGTGATCTCGCCGGCCATCGCCGGGCGGTAGATGTCCCACGACATCGCCGTCTCCAGCAGGGCGGCCGGCTTGAGTCCGTGGGCCACCTCGACGGCGATCATCGGGGCCGGGTCCCAGCGGCGCAGCACGCCGTCCAGATCGATGAGCAGGGTCTGGGCGCGGTCGCGCGTCATGCGGCTAGTCCTCCGGTTCGTGCTTGAGCCGCTGGCTGATCACCTGGGTCACACCAGCGCGCATGGTGACGCCGTAGAGGGCGTCGGCGACCTCCATGGTGCGCTTCTGGTGCGTGATGATCAAAAGCTGGCTCTTCTCCCGCAGCTGCGCGAAGAGCGTAATCAACCGGCCGAGGTTGACGTCGTCGAGGGCCGCCTCAACCTCGTCCATGATGTAGAAGGGCGAGGGGCGGGCCCGGAAGATGGCGCACAGCATCGCCACCGCGGTCAGCGAGCGCTCGCCACCGGAGAGCAGTGACAGCCGCTTGATCTTCTTGCCCGGTGGCCGCGCCTCGACCTCGACGCCGGTGGCCAGCATGTCCTCCGGGTCGGTGAGCACCAGCCGGCCCTCGCCGCCCGGGAAGAGCACCTGGAAGACGGTCTCGAACTCCCGCGCCGTGTCCTCGAACGCCGAGGTGAACACCTCGAGAATGCGGTCGTCTACATCCCGGACGACGGTGAGCAGGTCCTTGCGGGTGGCCTTGAGGTCTTCGAGCTGGTCGGAGAGGAACTTGAAACGCTCCTCGAGCGCGGCGAACTCCTCCAGCGCGAGCGGGTTGACCTTGCCGAGCAGGGCCAGGTCGCGCTCGGCCTTGTTGGCCCGCTTCTCCTGGGTCGGCCGGTGGAACATGACCGGCTCGGGAACGGGCTTGCCGTCCTTCTCGGCCAGCGCCACCTCGGCCTGCGTCGGCGGCACAAGCTGCTCGGGGCCGTACTCGACGATCAGCGTGTCGACATCGAGCGAGAAGTCCTCGGCCGCCTTGGCCTCGAGCTGCTCGATGCGCATCCGCTGCTCGGCCCGGGCCACCTCGTCGCGGTGCACCTCGCTGGTGAGCCGCTCCAGCTCGGTGACCAGCCGCTTGGCGCCGGCCCGCACCTCCTGCAGCTCGGCTTCGCGCAGCGTACGGGCCTGGGCCAGCTCATCGCGGACCTCGACCGCCCCGGCCAGCGACACCCGGACCCGGGCCAGCGCGGCCGCCGCACCCAGCGCGACCGCCCGGGCGATCTCGGCTCCCCGGGCGCGTGCGGCGCGGCGGGCCGCGGCCCGTTCCCGGGCCTGCCGCTCGGCGTTGGCCTGCCGCATCAGCGAGTCGGCACGACCGGCGATCGAGGAGACCCGTTCCTCGGCGGTGCGCACCGCGAGCCGGACCTCCATCTCGTTCTGCCGGGCCTGGGGCACGAGGGCGGCGAGCCGGTCGCGCTCCTCGGTGGACGGTTCCTCGTCGATCGGGGTGGCCTCGGCCAGACGCAGGCGCTCCTCGAGCTCGGCCACCCGCATCAGGTCGGCCTCCCGGGCCGACTCGGCCTTCTGCCGGGCGGCACCGAGACGTTCGGTCTCGGCCTTGGCCGAGCGGGCGGCCGCACCGAGCTCGGCCAGCCGGCGGGCGGCGGCATTGCGCTCACCCTCGGCGGCCCGCTTGGCGGCGGCCGCGACGTTCACCGCCTCCTTGTGCCCGGCCACCTCGGCCCGGGCCGCGGCCAGCTGCTCCTTGAGCTCGCCGATCGACTCCTCGGCGGCGGCCCGGCGGGCCTTGGCCTCGTCGACTGCCGCCTGCACCTCGAGATAGCTGGTGCCCTTGCCCGAGCCACCGGCCGCGGCGTACGCCCCGAGCACGTCACCGTCGGGAGTGACGGCCCGCAGCTCCGCGTTCGATGCGACCAACGCCACCGCCGCGGCGTGATCCGGCACGAGTACGACGTCCCGCAGCGCCCGGTTGAGGGCCGGCCGCACATTATCCGGGCAGCCGATCACGTCGGGCGCCCACACCGCACCGTCGGGCAGGGCCGGGCGCAGCGCGTCGAGCGACCCCTGCATGCCGGGACCAGCCGGCGACGCGACGACCAGGGCGGCTCGCCCGGCGTCGGCGATCTTCAGCGTCCGCATGGCCTCGACGGCCTCGTCCACGCCGGACAGAGCGACCGCGTCGGCCAGCGAGCCCAGCGCCGCGGCCAGCGCCGCCTCGTGTCCGGGCCGGACGGTCAGGATCGAGGCCAGGCTGCCCAGCAGGCCCGGCACCTCGCCCGCCTTGGCCAGCAGCGCCCCGGCGCCGTCCTTGCGCTTGAGGCCCAGCGCGAGTGCCTCCTCGCGAGCCTTCCAGCTGGCCGCGTCCTTCTCGGCCGTCCGCTCGGCGTCCGAGAGCTCCTTGACCACCGCCGCCGCCCGGTCGTGCCGGGCCACCGCCTCGGCGTGCCGCTCGTCCAGCTCGACGTTGTCCCGGTCGGCCTCGGACGACTCGGCCGCGACCGCGTCCACCTCGCCCTGCGCGGCCTCGGCGCGCATCATCGCGTCGGTGTGCGCGGCGGCCAGGCGCTCGATCTCGTCGGTCGCGCCCTCGGTGCGGGCACGCGCCGCGTTGACGTTGCCGGTGAGCTTGGCCAGCCCCTCGCGCCGGTCGGCGATCGCCTTGGCCGCCGTCCGCAGCGCGCCCTCGGCCGCGGCCAGCTCGCGTTCGAGCTCCTGCCGGTGCTCGATCGCCTCGGCCAGGCGCATCTGGTCGTCGGTGAGCGCCTCGCGCAGCTCTTCCTCCTGCTCGCGCACCCGCTCGGCCTCGGCCACCAGCTGGTCGGGGTCGCGGCCGGGCCGTTCCTCGTCCGGCGTGGCGGCCAGGTGGCGCAGCCGCTCGGCGGCGAGCTGCTCGGTCGAGCGGAAGCGCTCCTGCAGGGCCGACAACTTGTACCAGGTGTCCTGGGCGGCCTGCAGAAGCGGCGCGTCCTCGGCGTGCGCGAGCTCGAGGTCGGCCAGGTGCCGCTGCACCTCGCGGTTCTCGTCCTCGACCTGACCGCGGCGGTCGCGCATGGCCGACTCGTCGGCGATCTCCTTGTCGAGGGTGGTGCGCAGCGTGTGCAGGTCGTCGGCGAGCAGCCGGAGCCGGGCATCGCGCAGGTCAGCCTGGATGCCGGCCGCGCGCCGGGCCACCTCGGCCTGCTTGCCGAGCGGCTTGAGCTGGCGCCGCAGCTCGGCGGTGAGGTCGGTGAGCCGGTTGAGGTTCACCTGCATGGCGTCCAGCTTGCGGATCGCCTTTTCCTTGCGCTTGCGGTGCTTGAGGACGCCGGCCGCCTCCTCGATGAAGGCGCGGCGGTCCTCGGGCTTGGCGTGCAGCATGGCGTCGAGCCGGCCCTGGCCGACGATGATGTGCATCTCGCGGCCGATGCCGGAGTCGCTCAGCAGCTCCTGGATGTCGAGCAGCCGGCAGGCATTCCCGTTGATCTCGTACTCGCTGGCGCCGTCCCGGAACATGCGGCGGGTGATCGACACCTCGGTGTACTCGATCGGCAGAGCACCGTCGTTGTTGTCGATCGTGAGCGTCACCTCCGCCCGGCCCAGCGGCGCCCGGCCGGACGTGCCGGCGAAGATGACATCCTCCATCTTGCCGCCGCGCAGCGCCTTGGCGCCCTGCTCGCCGAGGACCCAGGCGATGGCGTCGACGACGTTCGACTTGCCGGAGCCGTTGGGGCCCACCACGCAGGTGATGCCCGGCTCCAGCCGCAGCGTCGTAGCGGAGGCGAAGGACTTGAAGCCCTTGACCGTCAGGCTCTTGAGGTGCACGGATCTCCGGGGGTCGGTCGTCTTTCTGCTTCGGCGCAGACTACCCCCGGCACGCCTCAGCAGCCGTAACCGCCGCTCCGCGTCGGCGCGAAACCGGACAAAAAGATGCGCGCCGCCACGGAGTGGAGGCGCGCGATTTCGGGGTGCGTCTTTGGTGCGGGGATCTTTTGGTGCGGGGATCTTCGGTGCGAGGGGATTGCGGTGGCCGCCGTGGTCGTCAGCGTGGGTCACACAGCCGCAGCGGCCGGTGTGACTCAGGTCAGCGCGGGCTCGGTCAGCCGCGCGAAATCGTCTGCCTCAGCGGCTGCCGCCGCCAGGCGATCATTCTCCGCCCGGAGACGGGTGACCTCGAACTCCAGGGACTGAACCCGGGAACGCAGACGGGTGACCTCGTCGAGCAGACGCCGATCGGGCGCTGCACCTACGTGGCCGAAGAGGGCCTTCGCCATGGTGACTCCTTGAGAAGCACTGCTTCTTCTTGTGGATAGCGTTGCCGGAGAGGCCGACCAACGCGCGCTCAGCACGCACCGCGGACTGCACTCAAGGGCACGCTTGAGCACAGAATCATGCACCCTAGGAATGTTTCTCAAGGTGCAGATCTCTCGTGCCCGACTGGAACCGGGCACGAGTGGGCGCGACTGGCGACTCCTCCATAGTCCGCCGATACCCAACTTCCGTCAAGCGCTGCGGAGGCGTCCCGTCGTAGCGAGGCAGTGAATCATGCCACCCGGTCGACTGTCAGTAAGTCCTCAGGTACGGCGAGCCGGTCGTCGTCACGTGTTTGATCTAGGCCGTAGAAAGACTTTTAACGGACAAATAGGGCGGCAAATCGGGTAAATGTCGCGTAAATCTGTCGCCTACCCGACAGGCTCCCTCGCCTTGGGCACGCTGTTTCGTTGCCCCCATCGTGAATCCCACCCCGCCGCGCGAGCGCATCTGCATGCTGACCGGCGGCGGGTACCCGTACCGCCGGGACGCCCTGAGCGGATGGTGCCGCACCCTCGTCGAGGGGCTGCGCCGGTTCCGCTTCGAGTTGCTGACCGTGACGGACCGGGAGCCGCCGTCCGCCCCCGCCTATCCGCTGCCGATGAACGTCGGCTCGGCTCGCGCCGTCGCCGTGGGGCGGGACGCGGCCAAGATCGGGAAACCCGAGAACCGGAACGAGCGCCGGTCGGAGCGCAACGAGCGCCGCCGCGCCGAGGCCGAGCTGAGCAAGAACGCCGCCACGCTGCTGTGCCGGGGGCTGATCGGCGAGCGGTCCGACGAGCAGACCTTCGCCGACGGGCTGCGCCGGGTGGCCGAGCGCCCGTCCGCGCTGTCCGCGCTTCCGCTGGCCGACGCGCTGGTCGAGGCCTGGCGTACGGGTCACGCCGAGGACGGCGATCCGCCGCTGCCCCGGCTCAGCATGCGCGACGCCCGCACCGCGGCCACCCTGCTGCGGCACGCGCTCGGGGCGCTGACCGTCGACCTGCCCGAGTCCGACCTGGTGCACTGCATCGGGGGCACCACGCCGCTGCTCACCGCGCTGGCCGGGCGCTGGCGGCAGGGCGTCCCGCTGCTGCTCACCGAGGCCCGGACACCCGTCGCCCGGCACAAACCGCACGAGGAACGGCTGTCGCCAGCCGTGCGCACGGTGCTGCGCCGGTTCCGGGGATCGGTGGCCCGCACCGGTTACGCCGAGGCGGGACTGATCGCGCCGCTCAGCGCCTACCACCACAGCTGGGCCCTGCGGCACGGCGCCCAGGCGGCCAAGCTCGTGCAGGTCCCGGCCGGGGTCGACCCGTCGGAATACCCAGGGGTGGCCGAGCCCGAGTCGGACCCGGCGGTGGTCTGGGCCGGCAGCGGTGGCCCGGACAGTGGCCTGGCCGCGCTGCTGGCCGCGTTCGAGCAGGTCGTCGCGGCCGTGCCGGGCACGGTGCTGCACCTGGTCGGGGTGACGGCGGCCCACGAGGACTACTGCGCCGAGCTGATCGAGCGGACCGGGCTGGGGCGGACCGTACGCCTGCACCCGCTGCCGGCCGATCCCCGCGACCGATACACGCTCGGACACGTCGTGGCCCACGTGCCGGGGCCCGCCGACCCGCCGTACCGGCTGGTCGAGGCCATGATGTCGGGCCGCGCGGTGGTCGGGGTGGACGTGGGACCGGCCGCCGAGACGCTGGGTGACGCGGGCGTCCTGGTGCAGCCGGGCGACCCGGCCGAGCTCGCGATCGCCGTGGTCGGCCTGCTGCGGGCGCCGAACCGCCGCCGCGCCCTGGGTGACGCCGCCCGCCGCCGGGCGCTCACCCACTACACCAACGACCGGGTGGTCCGTGTCTACGGCGAGCTCTACGCCGATCTGGCGGCGCCGCCCCCGGCGGCCTCGTTCGAGCTGGCGCTGGCCGTGCCGGCCCCGCGCTGCGAGCCGCCGGTCACTCTGCGCTGGCTGGTCAGTGAAAGGCAGGACGGATGACCATCACCCCCGGACGGACACGCACTGCTTCCCGGCGTACGCGGTCACGCGTCCCGGCCCGGTCCCGGCACAGCCGGCCGCCCGCCCCGCCGAGGCCACCCTTCCTCGAGCCACCGGCCCCCGAACCGGTCGAAGTGCCGGAGACCGGCCTCGACGTCCGCTCCCACCGGGCCCCGGCCCGGCGCTCCTACCAGCGGGCCGCCTTGCTGCGTTGCGCCCTCTATCTGGGTCCGCTCAGCGTCGCCGCGGCCGCCGCCGACCCGCTCTCCCAGGTCGCCTGGCCCGTCCCGATGGTCACCCTGCTGCTCGGCTGGGCCGCCGCCCAGGCGCTGACCTGCACCGGCGTCGCGGCCGCGCGCCGGGCCGGACCGGCCGCCGCCGCCCGCCGGGTCGGCGCCGGCTTCGCGGCCACCGCCGGGCTGTGGTGCGCGCTGGTCTGGGTGGCGCCGGCCGCGGCGGTCGGCGCCGATCGGGGGCTGGCCCTGGTCGTCGGTCTGGGCGGGATCGGCACGCTGGCCACGGTCACCGCCGCCCTGGTGACGCGGACCGAGGCCGCCGTCGTCGTGTGGAGCCTGCCCTGCCTGCTGCTGGCCGCGTCGGCGCTGGCCGAGCCGCTGATCGGCCCGACCGCAAAGGTCGGCACCCTGCTCCCGGCGGCCATCGTGGTGGCTCTGGTCCGCGCGTTCCAGCCCGCCCTGCTCACCGACGGTCCCGGCCGCCGGCCCCGGCCCACCCCGGCCGAGCTGCGGCGGGCCGGCGGTTACCTGGTCATCGGGGCGTCCCAGGCGGTCTGCGTGGGGCTGGTCTGGCAGGCCGGCCCGTCCGGTTCGACCGCGCCCTTCTGGCTGCCGCTGCTGCTCGCGGTGCCCATCCTCGAGGCGCTGATCGGCTGGCACACCGGGCAGGTCGAGGCCGGGCTGGACACGGCCGAGAACGGCGCCGACTACCGCAAGCACGTGCGCGGCGTCACGCTGATCACGCTGGCCGGGCTGCTGCCGCCGTTCGCCGTGGGCGTCGCCCTGGCGCTGGCCGCCTATCAGCTGCCGGCCGCGAAGACCGCCGCCGTCGTGCTCGGGCTGGCCGGCGGCACCCTGCTGGGCGGGGTCTTCGCCGTCACCTACCTGCTGGCCGCGCGTTCCCGGACCGGTATCGCGGCCACCCTGGCCGCCGCCCCGCCCCTGGTCACCGTGGCCCTGCCGGTCCTTCCGCTGCCCTCGTCCGGTCCCCTGCCGGACGCCGTCGCCGTGCTCGCCGCCACCCACCTGGCCGGCCTGCTCATCGTCGCCCTGACCGCTCAACCCGCACCGACCGCCGACGACCCCCGGAGCACACCGTGAAGACCCTGTTCCCTCCGTACGCCCACCCGTCGCCCCAGCTCCCGCTCGACGGCGACACCTGGATCGTCCGCGAGGTGCCGGGCGAACGACGCTCCCTGCACCAGTCGCTGGGCCGCATCGACCTGGACTGGGGCAGCCGCTCGCTGGCCGACGTGCTGGCCGACGTGGACGCGTGGCGGGCCGACGGCGCCGAGGGGCTCTTCCTCGACCGGGCACCCGCGGGCTCGGGCGGGGTGGGCCCGGTCGCGCTGACCGTGCGCCTGGCCGCCCGCCGGGGACTGCACCGGGTGGTGCTCAACCCGGGGGTGCCGACCCATCCGCTCTACCGCGACCTGGGCGTGCGGATCTGCACGTTCGAGGGGCCGTGGTCGTCCTATCAGAACTGGGACGGCGACGGCTCCCGGCCCGGCGACGGGCACATCGTGCACGGTGTGCCGACCGCGATGCTCACCGCGGCCCGCCGGCTGATGGGGCGCCGCGGAGCCGGGTTCGGGCTGGCCACCGACGCCGGACCGTGCGTCAGCGCCGAATCGTACGCGGGCGGGGCTGGCAGCGGGGACAGCTGAACGAGGAGCGGTTCATGAACTGCTCGCGCCGGATCGGTGCGCCGCAGCGGTGGCACGGCTGCCCCTCGCGGCCGTACGCGTTGAGCGCACGGTCGAAGTAGCCGCTCTCGCCGTTCACGTTGACGTAGAGCTCGTCGAAGCTGGTGCCACCGGCGACGATCGCCTCGCCGAGCACGTCCCGGATGTGCGCGAGCAGACGCCGTACGGCGGGCCTGGTCAGTTGATCTGTCGGCCGCGCGCCGTGCAGCTGGGCCCGCCAGAGCGCCTCGTCGGCATAGATGTTGCCCACGCCCGAGATGAGGGTCTGATCGAGCACGGCCCGCTTGATCTCGGTGTGCTTGCCGCGCAGCCGGGCCACGAACGCCTCGTCGTCGAAGAGCGGGTCCATCGGGTCGCGGGCGATGTGCGCGATCTCGCCGGGCAGCTCGGCGCCACCCTCGGAGACGGACAGACCGCCGAACGTGCGCTGGTCGACGAAGCGCAGCTCGGCCCCGCCGTCGGTGAAGGTGAAGCGGATGCGCAGGTGCTTCTCGTCCTCGGCGTCGGACGGCTGCATGAGCAGCTGACCACTCATGCCGAGGTGGCCGATGATCGCGTCGCCCGAGTCGAGCGGCAGCCAGAGGTACTTGCCGCGGCGGGACACGTCGGTGATGGTCCGCCCGGTCAGCAGGGCGATGAAGTGCGCGTCACCGGTCAGGTGCCGGCGGATCGCGCGCGGGTGGTGCACCTCGACGGTGTGGATCGTGCGGCCGGCCACCCACTTGGCCAGCCCCTGCCGCACGGTCTCGACCTCGGGCAGCTCAGGCACTGCGTCTCCTCCGGACTCACAAGGTGTAGGGCCAGACGGTCACCAGATAGGCGCCGTACCAGAGACCGAACAAAGCCCAGGCCACGATCGATACCACCGCGACCCGCGGCCGGGCCCGGGCGGCGGCCACCGCGGCCGGGAGCAGAGTCAACAGTACGGGGGCCAGCAGGCGCGGCTTCGAGTGGTAGAACCCGGCCTGCCCATAGACCAGCACCATGGCGATGACGCCGTAGACGGCGAGCGGGGGCCACGGGCGCTGGGCCAGGGCGACCCCGGCCGCGGCCAGGGCGGCCAGCAGGATCAGGGCCACGCTGACCGGCACCCAGCCGTCGCCGGTGCTCAGCGTCGAGCTCACGAAGGACGCCGTGCTCGACCCTAAGTCGAAGGCGGTGCCCCAGCCCGCGGCCTGGATGCGGAACCACGCCGCCGGGTCACCGACCCGCCAGCCGACCCAGATGAGGAAGAGCGGCACTCCGGCCAGCGCCACCACCGCGGCGGTGATCGGCTGCCAGGCCTTCGCCCGCGACTCGCGGACCGCCAGCAGCGCGGCCACGGCCAGGGCGACGGCCGCGGCGGCGCCGGTCGGCCGGGTCAGTGCCGTGAGCAGTCCGAGGAGCCCGGCCGCCCACCACACACGCCGATGGGCGGCGACCAGCATCCCGGCCACCAGGGCCAGGAAGACCCCTTCCGAGTACGCCATCGAGAAGACGATCGCGACCGGGGCGCTGAAGCAGATGGCGACCAGCGCCCACCCGGTCCGCTTGCCGTAGAGCGACGTGCCGAGCAGGTGGACCGCGACGGCGGCCCCGATCGACGCCAGCCAGCTGACCATCAGGGCGGCCGTGGTGGCCGGGATGCCGAGCGCCGCCACCAGCCGGATGAGCATCGGGTAGACCGGGAAGAAGGCCAGCTCATTGCCCTGGAGCTGACCACCCTGATACGTGTAACCGTGCGGATAGCCGTCGACGGCGACCCGCAGGAACCAGCCCGCGTCCCAGACCAGCAGGCGGTCCCGGATGCCGATCGGGTCGTCGTCGGCCGCGTCGAGCCACCCCAGGATGATCAGCTGAGCCACGCGGGTCAGCGCGAAGATGCCGACCGCCAGGCCCACACCGCGCCAGGCGCCGGCCAGCTCCCAGAGCCGGGGGCGCTCGGCCTGTTCGGCTTCGTCCTCCACGGTCACGCTCACCGGCCGGCTTCGTCCCCGGGCTCGGCCTCGTCCCCCGGCTCGTCCCGCGGCTCGTCCCGCGGCTCGTCCCGCGGCTCGTCCCCCGGCTTGTCCCCCGGCTTGTCCCCGAGCTTGTCCAGCAGGCTGCCGTCGGGCTCGCTGGTGCGCTCGGTCAGGATCCGCCAGGCGGCCGCGGCGGCCCGCTGCTCGGCCTGCTTCTTGCTGCGGCCCTCGGAGCCGCCGTAGCGCTCGCCGGCCACCACCACCCAGGCGGTGAAGGTCTTGGCGTGGTCGGGGCCGGAATCCTCGATCACGTAGTCGGGCACCCCGAGACCGAGCGCCGCGGTGAGCTCCTGCAGGCTGGTCTTCCAGTCGAGCGCGGCGCCGCGACCGGCCGACTCGGCCATCAGCGGGTCGAAGAGCTTGTGGATCACCTCGCCCGCGACGTCCAGGCCGTGCTCCAGATAGATCGCGCCGAGCAGCGCCTCCAGCGTGTCGGCCAGGATGCTCGCCTTGTCGCGCCCGCCGGTCGTCTCCTCGCCCTTGCCGAGCAGCAGGTGCCGGCCCAGCCCGTACTCGCCCAGGCCGCGGGCCACGTCGGCCAGCGCGTGCATGTTGACCACGCTGGCCCGCAGCTTGGCCAGTTGCCCCTCGGGCAGGTCGGGGTGGTTGTGGAAGAGCGCCGAGGTGATCACGACGCCGAGCACCGAGTCGCCCAGGAACTCGAGGCGCTCGTTGGTCGGCAGCCCACCGTTCTCGTACGCGTAGGAGCGGTGGGTCAGGGCCCGCTCGAGCAGATCCGGCTCGAGGGGGACGCCGAAGGCCTCCTCCAGGGGCAGGGTCGGCGGCCGGCGGCGCTTGTCGTTCATAAAACACCTCGGTGTGTTTCGATCTCGGCCATCGCCGCGACCGCGGCTTGGCGATGAAGCTGGGCGGCGAAGGCGATCCCGGCGGCGAGCTCCGGGCCGGTGGCGGCACCGTGGCAGACGACCACGGTGCCCTCGACACCGAGCAGCAGGGCGGCGCGGACCGGGGTGTCGGGCTGTGGTGGGCCGAGTTCGGCGTACACCGTCTCCAGGCCCTTGAGCAGCACGTTCCCGGTGAAGCCGTCGGTCACGACGACATCGGCGACGGTGCCGGTGACCACGTCGTTGCCCTCGATCAGGCCGACGTAGCGGCCCCCGCCGGGCAGGTCGAGCTCGGCCAGCAGGGGTGGGAGGGCGCGGCGGAGGCGGTCGCCCTTGCCGCGCTCGGTGCCGATGGTGAGCAGTCCGACGCGGGGCTCGGCCAGGCCGTGGACCACCGACGCGTACGCGGAACCGAGCCGGGCGTGCATGGCGACGGTCTCCTCGTCGGGGTCGACCGACGAGCCCACGTCGAGCAGGACGATCCGCCCGGCCAGCGTGGGCAGCACGGCGGCCAGCGGGGGACGGCGCACGCCGGGACGGCGGCCCAGGCCGAGGGCGGCCGAGGTCACGGTGGCTCCGGTGTTGCCGGCCGAGATCACCGCGTCGGCCGCGCCCTGGGCGACGGCCAGCACGGCGGAGCGCACCCCGGACTCGACCCAGCTCTCCACCCGGTCACCGGGGGCGATGGGCAGCGTGCTGATCCTCGCGTGATCGGCCGGTGGGAGGGCGCCAAGAATCTCGTCGGCTGCTTCCAGCGGGCCGACGAGCAGCAGGTGCAGGGCCGGATCGGCCTGACAGGCGAGCAGAGCGCCGTCAACCACGACGGCGGGAGCATGGTCCCCGCCGAGGAGGTCGACGGCGATCCGCGCGGTGCCCGGCTGTCCGACAGTCACCTGTCGGGCAGCCGGGGCACCGCTCGGTCGCTGGTGCTCAGGCGCGACCCGCCCGTTCGGGCGAGTCACTTAGAAGAGGCTCAGACCTCGAGGACCTGGCGGCCGTTGTAGGTGCCGCAGACCCCGCACGCAGTGTGCGGCAGGTGCGGCGACTTGCACTGGGGGCAGGCCACGGTCTGGACCGCGGTCGCCTTCCAGTTCGCCCGGCGGGACCGGGTGTTGCTGCGCGACATCTTGCGCTTGGGGACGGCCACGGTACCTACTCCTCAGAATCTTGCTGCGGCGAAGCCGTTTGGGACGGCTCAGTCGAAATGGTGCGCAAAGCGGCCCAACGGGCGTCGACGACCTCGTGGCTGTGATCGGCCGGAAGGTCGTCGAAGTGCACCCCGCACTCGGGGCACAGGCCGGGACAGTCCGGCCGGCACAGCGGGTTGGTCGGCAGCATCAAAACCACCGCGTCCCGCAAAGCCGGCTCCAGGTCGAGCAGGTCGCCCTGCATCCGGCCCACCTCGTCCTCGTCCGTCGTCTCCTCGGTGGTGCTGTCCGCATAGGCGAACAACTCCGCGATCTTGACCTCGAAGGACTCGTTGATCTCGTTGAGGCAGCGACCGCACTCGCCGGTGAGCGAACCGCGGGCGCTACCGCTGACATAGACCCCCTCGGAGACCGACGTGAGCGTCATGTCGAGCTCGACGTCCGACCCCTCGAGGACCGAGATCAGCTCCAAGCCGAGGTCCTTCGGTGCCGGGATCACCCTTTTCAGGGCACGCGTCGCACCAGGCTGCCGTGGAAGTTTCGTCGTGTCGACGACGAGCGGCTGCCTGGGGTCCAGGTGTGACTGTGGTGACTTGGGCATCGTTATTCCTCAGCCATGGGTAGGCCGACAGGAAAGGTTACCTGAGCTGCCGCCGTACCGTCGAATCCGGGTCATGTGCGCCCGGACTCCTGACGGGCCGGGCTCTGTTAGAACGGCAGAGGACGCTCGCTGTCTTCCCCCTGGAAGGTTCCGATCTCGCGGAGCGCGTGCATTTTGTCGCGGCCGCGCTCTATCGAGGCCAGCGCCCTGGTCAGGAACTGCTCGAAGTTGGCCAGTGCGGTGTCGACGTAGTCGTCGACCTCCTCACGCAGGCGCTGGGCCTCGGTGCGGGCCTCGGCCACGATACGGGCGCCCTCGTGCTCGGACGAGACGGTGATCTCGTTGACCGAGACCAGCCGGGCGTGTTCGGTCTCACCCTCGCTGATGATGCGGTCGGCCTCACGGCGGCCGGCCTCGATGATCCGGTCGCGCTCCTCGAGCACCGCGGCGGCCTTGCGCAGCTCGGACGGCAACTCGGCACGCAGGTCGTCGAGACGTTCGATCATCTCGGCCCGGTCGTACATGAAGTTGGTCCGCGACATGGGCACGGAGCGGGACTCCTGCACGATTTCGATGATCTCGTCGATGCGGTCGAGCGGATCCACCGGTGCTCTCCTGTCCTGAACTCGCCCTTGACCTGAACTCGCCCTTGGCCTGAACTCGCCACGCAGGGTGGTGCGATCACGTTACTGCGTCACCGCCGTGGCCGCGTCGGGCACGCCGAGCGGTCAATTCTGCTTGAGGCGGGTGACCAATCGCTCGCCGACGAAGTCCGGCACGTACGCCGAGGCGTCGCCACCCCACTTCACGACATCCTTGACGAGGCTCGACGAGAGGAAAGAGTAGAGCGGGTTGGTCGGCATGAAGAGGGTCTCCACGCCGGAGAGCCCGATGTTCATCTGCGCCATCTGCAACTCGTAGTCGAAGTCGCTGACCGCCCGCAGGCCCTTGATCACCACGGCCGCGCCCTGGGACCGGCAGAAGTCGACGAGCAGGCCGTGGAACGAGGCGACCCGGACATTCTCGTACGAGGCGGTGGCCTGGCCGAGCATCTCGATCCGTTCCTCGATCGTGAAGAGGCCGGTCTTCGACTGGTTGATCAGCACGCCGATGATCACCTCGTCGAACAGCCGGCTGGCCCGGCCGACGATGTCGAGGTGGCCGTTGGTGACCGGGTCGAAGGAGCCGGGACACACCGCTCGTCTCATGATCGGCGACCGTACCAAAGTGTGGTCTCGCCGTAACGGCGACTGCGGTCCGCAGTGATGCCGTCCACCCAGGTCACCGCGCCTCCGCGGGTGGCCCGCTCGAGGACGATCACCGCGCCGGGAGCCAGCCAGCCGAAGTCGATCATAGATTGCTGCACGTCGATGAGGTCGCGGTCGGTCACGTCGTACGGCGGGTCGGCGAACACGACGTCGTAGGCACCGCCGTCGGGCGGGCCGGCCACCACCTGGGCCACCTTGCCGGTGATCAGCCGGGCGGCGTTGCCGACCCGGAGCGTCACGATGTTGTCGCGGATCGTGCGCGCGGCGCGGGCGTCGGCCTCGACCAGAAGGGTGTGCGCGGCCCCCCGGGAGAGCGCCTCGAGACCGACCGCCCCCGAACCGGCGTAAAGGTCGGCGAACCGGACGTCCTCCAGGTCGATCATGGAGTCGAGCGCACTGAAGAACGCCTCGCGGACCCGATCCGTCGTCGGGCGAGTCAGCGCACCGGCCGGTGCGGACAGTCGGCGGCCGCCGTGCGCGCCCGCGATGATCCTGGTCATGAGCCCTCGCGTGGGTCTGCGGTGAACACGACTCGAAGCTACTTCACTGCTTACCGACCGCGACCGCCGAGTGAACAATTCCGCATCGGACGGCGACTGTGAGCATCGATCCGATTCCGTTCGGTCCATGGAAAATCACGGATCCGCATCAAGACCTTTAAGGGGCTCTGAGGGATTTCCCAGATTCCCGTAAGTCGTTATGGTCAGGCGCTGTTGCCGACACTCCACCGATTGTCGGCCGACGACGCGGGGAGGCGTCGTCGCAGGCCATCGCCCCTTTACCGCCGGCGACCGGCCCGCGCCGCTTCCTTGTGCCGTACCCCTGATTTCCCCAGACAGGAGTAGGCGTGAACCTGCTGAAGTCCAAGCTGCGGCGCGCAACCGCCGTGGTCGCGGGAACGCTCATCGGCTTTGCCGGTGTCGCGTTCTTCGCCGCGCCCGCGAGCGCCCACAGCAGCGATGTCAAGGGCACCCCTTGGTGCGACACGGCGACCGGTGAGTGGGTCGTCGACTGGGAAGTGAACACCGACAACGGCAACGAGCGGGGCGCCGAGAACTACCGGTTCCTGCTGGTCGAGTCGAAGCCGACGCCCGTCGAGGGCATCGTGCACACCCCGGACGACGCCGACCCGGCCTTCCCGCACAAGAGCAACGAGCCGCTCAAGGGCGTCCAGCGGGTTCCCGGCGACACCCGGTTCGCGAAGCTCGAGGTCCAGGTCAAGTGGAGCGACGAGTGGATCGAGTACGAGCACCGCAAGGGCTTCGTCAAGTTCCGCGGCACCTGCTCCAAGGAGGAGACGCCGACCGCCGAGCCGGACGCGTCGCTCGCCTCGACCTGTGACGGCGTGACCGTCACCCTGACCAACGGCGAGGACGCCAAGGCCGACGCCGAGTTCACGGTCAAGGGCTCGAAGGGCTTCGAGAAGACCGTGACCGTCAAGGCCGGCGACAAGCCCGCCACCCTCGACATCCCGGCCGAGAACGCCGCGAAGGTCGTCGTCACCGAGAAGTCGAGCGACAAGCCGATCCTCGAGGGCAAGTGGGAGAAGCCGGCGGACTGCACCCCGCCGTCCGAGGGTCAGACCGAGATCGGGTACGAGGTCACCTGTGACTCGCTGATCTTCGGCATCGACAACACCGAGGGCACCGAGACCTTCACCCTCGTGCTCAAGTCCAACAAGGGCGCGACGAAGACCCTGGTCGCCAAGGCCGGCGAGGAGAAGACTCTCACCGTCAAGGGTGAGAAGGGCCTCGTCATCAACGCCACCATCAACGGTGAGGCGCAGGAGCCCCTCAAGTGGGACGAGCTGAAGAAGCCCGAGGACTGCGACGCGACCTCGACGCCCACCCCGACCCCGACCGAGTCCACCCCGGGTGAGGGTGGCGGCCTCCCCGTCACCGGTCCGGTCGCCGGCAGCATCGCCGGTGGCGCGGCCCTCCTGCTGGCCGCCGGGGCCGTGCTCTTCATCCTGGCCCGTCGCCGCAAGGTGAAGTTCACCGCCTGATAGCAGCAAACGAGAAAGGCGCGCCGGCTCCGGTCGGCGCGCCTTTTCTTTTGTGTCCGGGTGCTCAGAGCCGCGGCGGTGCGAACGAGCCGTCCGGCTCGGGGCGGTATTCCTTGATCGCCGCCACCGCGTCGAGCGGGAGGGGCGCGTACAGGTGGGGGAAGGGGCTGCCGTCGGCGGCCGGTGGATCGCCCTGCTCCCAGGTGATCGGGACCGGCAGGCGGGACTCGTCGATCACCAGCAGCAGGAGGTCGTCGCGGCCCCGGAAGAGAGCCGTGGCGGGCAGGTGGGCCTGGTGCTCGGTGGAGCAGTGGATGAAGCCCTGGGTGGCCAGGGTGTCGCCCTCGTAGACGCCGGCTTGCTGCGCGGCCTCCCAGGTGGCGCGGGGAACGATGTGCAGGATCAACCCTTCTCCAGGTATTCGGCTCGCTCTTCGTCGACCAGGGCGGCCACGGAGGCGGCGAGGGCGGGGTATTTCGTCAGATCGGGATCGTCACCGACCAGCTCGCCGGCCTCGGCGCGAGCCTCGGTGATCAGTTTCGAGTCGGTGATCAGGGACAGCAGGCGCAGGTGCGAGTTCTTGCCGGACTGGGAGGCGCCCAGCACGTCACCCTCCCGGCGCTGCTCGAGGTCGATCTCGCTGAGCTTGAAGCCGTCGGTCGTCGACGCCACGGCGGCCAGGCGCTCGCGGGCCGCGGTGCCCTCGACCGACTCGGTGACCAGCAGGCAGATGCCCGCCGCGGAACCCCGGCCGACCCGGCCCCGCAGCTGGTGCAGCTGGGAGACACCGAACCGGTCGGCGTCCATGATGACCATGACGGTGGAATTGGGCACATCGACGCCGACCTCGATCACCGTGGTCGCCACCAGCACGTCGAGGTCGCCGGCGGCGAACTTGCGCATCACCGCGTCCTTCTCGTCGGCCGGCAGCTTGCCGTGCAGGATGCCGATGCGCAGGCCGTGCAGCGGACCCTCCTCGAGGATCGGCGCGACCTCGAGCACGGCCAGGGGCGGGCGCCGGGCCGGCTCGTTGTCGCCCGGTGGCTCCTCCTCGTCACCCTCGGCCGTGCCGATGCGCGGACAGACCACGTACGCCTGATGGCCGGCCTGGACCTCCTCGCGCAACCGGCGCCAGGCCCGGTCGAGGAAGGCCGGCTTCTCGGGCGGCACGACGTGCGACGCGATCGGTGAGCGGCCCCGCGGGAGCTGCGACAACACGGACGTCTCGAGGTCGCCGTAGACGGTCATGGCGACCGTCCGGGGAATCGGGGTGGCCGTCATGACCAGGACGTGCGGCGGTTGGGCGGCCTTGGCCCGCAGGGCGTCCCGCTGCTCGACGCCGAACCGGTGCTGCTCGTCGACGACCACCAGGCCCAGATCGTGGAAGTCGACGCCCTCGTAGAGCAGGGCGTGCGTGCCGATGACGATGCCGGCCGTGCCGTCGGCCACCTTGGCCAGCGCGGCCCGCCGAGCGGCGGCACCGAGCGAGCCGGTGACCAGGGTGAGCTGGGTGCCGGCCGGGTCGCCGTCGATCTCACCGGCCCGGCCCAGGGCGCCGAGCTGCGCGCCGATGCTGCGGTAATGCTGTGTGGCCAGGACCTCGGTGGGAGCGAGCAGGGCGGCCTGGCCCCCCGAGTCGACAACCTGGAGCATTGCCCGCACCGAGACGAGGGTCTTGCCGGAACCGACCTCACCCTGCAGGAGGCGGTGCATCGGGTGCGGCTGGGCCAGATCGGCGGCGATCTCCGCGCCGACCGTGGCCTGGCCCTCGGTCAACTCGTACGGAAGGCCGGCGTCGAACTTGGCCAGGATGCCGCCGTCGACCCGCGGACGGGCGCGGCCGGGAGCGGCGGCGGCCCGGGCGCGGCGCTGCACCAGGGTCAGCTGGACGGCGAAGGCCTCGTCCCACTTGAGGCGGTATTTCGCCCATCGGAGGGCTTCCTCGGTGCTCGGCCGGTGGATCTCGCGCAGCGCCGAGCCGATGCCGACGAGATTGCGTTTGGCCCGGACGGTGGCCGGCAGCGGATCAGCCGGCGGGTCGAACCTCTCGAGCAGCGTGCGGACACAGCGGGCGATGACCCACGTCGGCACGGCCTGCGACGCCGGATAGACCGGGATCAGCGCGCCCGCGAACTCCTCGATCTCCTCGGCCGCCTCGTCCTGCGTGGCGTCGACGCTGAGCAGCTGATAGGACGGACTGACCAGCTGGAGCTTGCCGCGGAAGTCGGACACCTTGCCGGCGAACAGGCCCCAGCGGCCGCGCTTGAGCTCGCGCTCGCGCCACGCCTGGCCGAAGAAGGTGCAGGTGAGAGTGGCGCCCGAGTCGTCGCCGAGGATGAGCTCGAGGATGTTGCCCCGGCGCTGGCGCATCGGCTTGACGGTGACCGCCTGGACCTGGGCCAGCACGGTGGCCTGCTCGCCGATCTCCAGGCCGTGGATGGCTGTCTCCTCACCCCGCTTGTCGTAGCGGCGCGGGAAGTGGTAGATCAGGTCGCCCGCCGTGTGCAGGTCGAGGTGGGTCGCGAGCGCCTTGGCCTCGTTCTTCTTGAGCACCTTGTCGAGCGGGGTGTCCGTCGTGATCCTGGTCTCGGTCTCGATCTCGGTCATTCCACTCCAACCAGCAGGTGGTAGCGCGGTTGCCCGCCCGTGTAGCAGTGCAGCTCGACGAACGGCCACAAGCGGCCGACGTGCGCACGGAGGGCTTCCTCGAGCGCGGGCGGGGCGTCGGCCCCGAGGACGAGGGTGGCCAGCTCGCCGCCGCCGCCGAGCATGCGGTCGAGCAGGTGGGCGCTGACCTCGGCCAGGTCGTCGCCGATCACGTGCACCTCGCCGTCGACCAGCCCGAGCAGGTCGCCGGCCCGGCACGGCCCGGCGACGGTGAGCGAGTCGCGGCGGGCGGTGCAGACCTCGCCGTAACGGCAGGCGCCGGCCGCCTCGGCCATGGCGATCACATCGTCGGCGAACGGGCGCTGGGGATCGCGGACGGCCAGGGCGGCCAGCGCCTGGACCGGGGAACGGGTCGGCACCACGCTGACCCGCAGGCCGGCGGTCTCGGCCTCACGGGCGGCGGTGACGGCGACGGCCTGGGTGTTGGCGTCGTTGGGCAGGAGCACGACGGAGCCGGCCCCGGAGGCGTGGACGGCCTCGAGCATCTCGCGGGTGGACGGGTTGCGGCCGACGACGA
This sequence comes from Paractinoplanes maris, assembly GCF_023544465.1. Taxonomy (GTDB): domain Bacteria; phylum Actinomycetota; class Actinomycetes; order Mycobacteriales; family Micromonosporaceae; genus Actinoplanes; species Actinoplanes maris. The sequence continues at coordinate 230,500 of NZ_JALPVL010000001.1, forward strand.
GGGCGCCCTCGGCTTCGAAGATCGCGGTCAGCCCGTCACCCGCGGCCACCACGACAGCGGCGCGCTCGCTTTGCGCGGCGGTGCGCTCGCGTTGCCGGGCGGTGTGCTCGCGTTGCGGGGCGGTGTGCTCGCGTTGCGGGGCGGTGTGCTCGCGTTGCGGGGCGGTGTGCTCGCGTTGCGGGGCGGCGTGCTCGTCCGGCGGGTGATCGTGCTGGTGGTCGTCGAGCGGGGTGACGGTGATGGCGTGCGGGCGCCCGGCCCGGATGCCGGCCTCCATCGCGGGACCGATGGCCGCCGCCGCGACGTGGACGTGCACATTCCAGGTGGCCAGGCCCGGGTCGCCGGTGCCGACCACGACCAGCGAGTCACCGAGGGCGGCCAGATCGGCCCGGAGCCGCTCGACCGCCGGGGCCTCGGCGTCGAGCAGGTATTGGACCTCGTAACCCCAGAGGCCCTCCCGCTCGCGTGCCGGGCTGATTTCGCCGTCTGGGCGCGGGGCGTCGGACCCGGCCGCGGGAAGGGGGCGGCCGGTCGTCGGGGACAGGGCCTCGACCAGAGCCTCCAGCAGGACGACCAGGCCGCGGCCGCCGGCGTCGACCACCCCGGCCCGGGCCAGAGCGGGCAACTGCTGCGGGGTGCGGGCCAGAGCCTCGGCGGCGGCCCGGGCGGCCGCGCGGGCCACGGCGACCAGGTCGTCGGACTTGAGGCGGGCCGCGGCGTCGGCGGCAGCCGCGGCGACGGTCAGGACCGTGCCCTCGACCGGGCGGGCGACCGCGGCATAGGCCGCCTCGGAGGCGGAACGCAACGCCCGGGCCAGCTCGGCACCCCGGACGGCGGCCACGGCGCCGACGCTGTCGGCCATGCCCCGCAGAATCTGCGAGACGATCACGCCGGAGTTGCCCCGGGCGCCGAGCAGGGCCCCCCGGGCCATGCGACGCAAGGCATTCGCCGGGGCGGCCGCCTCGGCCGTGCTCGCCCCGGTCGACGCCGGGTCGAGGTCGGGCCGCTCGAGAGCCTCCTGGGCCGAAGTGAGGGTGAGCACCAGGTTGGTGCCGGTGTCGCCGTCGGGCACGGGATAGACGTTCAGCTCGTCGATCTCGCGCTGATGAGCCCGCAACGCCACCAGCCCGCCACCGCACCAGCGGCGGACGGCTGCGGCGTCCAGCGTCTCGAGCACGCGAAAATCGTACTAACCAACACTGACAACTTCTCGGTACGAACACCGGACCGCGCTGTCGTACCTGCGGACAACAGGCCTCGGCGGGGGGTGTGCGGGGGCGATTCGCTGTTCGGGGCCGGCATCGGGTAACCTTGCCGGGTTGCCTGCGCGGCGGTGTTCGCTGGGCGCCTTCAGTTTCGTTTCGACCCAGGAGTTATCCCGTGGCTAGCGTGTGCGACGTCTGTGGCAAGGGACCGGGCTTCGGCCACAACGTGTCCCACTCGCACCGGCGGACCAACCGCCGCTGGAATCCCAATATCCAGTCGGTGCGCACCCCCGCCGGTGGTGGCACGACCAAGAAGCTCAAGGTTTGCACTTCGTGCATCAAGGGCGGCAAGGTCGTCCGCGCCTGATTCAGGCTTTTTGACCAACCCCCTCGGCCGCCTGGCCGAGGGGGTTGGTTCTGTTGCGGCCGCTTGTCAGACCGGCTTGGCGTAGGACAGGACGCCCTCCTGGCCCCGGTAGTAGCCGAAATCCTCGATGCGGACGTAGCCGGCCGATTCGTAGAGCGCGATCGCCTCGGGCTGCTTGTCGCCGGTCTCCAGGATCACCCGGGGGCAGCCGGCGGCTCGGGCCGACTCCTCGATGGCCGCCAGCATGCGGCGGCCCAGGCCCTGACCGCGGACGGCCCGGGCGGTGAACATGCGCTTCAGCTCCGCGTCGCCCTGGTGGCGGCGCCAACCGGCACACGCCACCAGACGCTCGCCGTCGTCGGCGACGAGGAAAGCGCCGTTCGGCGGGGTGAAGTCGTCGTCGGCGATGGGCGTGTCGTCCCCGGAGCCGCCGTAGCGCTCCGCGAGCTCGGCGAACACATCAACCAGCAGCGCCCGGACGGCCGGATCGGCGTAGTCGGCCTGCCTGATCTTGATTTCTGGCACGACAGACAAGACTAATCAGCGGAAGTGGTCCCAGCCCAGCGGGCCGCTCCACGGCTTGCGGTCGACGGTGACGCCGGTGCCCTCGTGGACCACGCCGATCGCCTGCCAGCCCTCCGGAAGCTCGACGCCGGACGGGAACGTCGCCACCAGCGCGTGATCGTCGCCACCGCCAAGGATCCACTGCAACGGGTCGACGCCGAGAGCGGTCGCGGCGTCGCGCATCTGCTGGGACACCTCGAACGCCTCGGTGCTGACGTCCACGCCGACCACGCTGGCCGTCGCGATGTGCCCCAGGTCCTGCAGCAGGCCGTCGGAGACGTCGATCATCGCGGTCGCGCCCGCGCGGGAGGCGGCCGGCCCGGCGGCGTACGGGACGGAGGGGCGCCGATACGCCTCGACCAGCGCCTTCGGCGTACGGAAACCGCGGGACAGCACCGTGTAGCCCGCCGCCGCGTGACCGAGACGCCCGGCCAAGGCGATCACGTCACCGGGCTCGGCCCCGCTGCGCAGGACGGGCTTGCGGCCGCCGAGATCGCCCAGGGCGGTCACGGCGATGGTCAGGGTGGGGCTGGACGACATGTCCCCGCCGACGACGCTCGCGCCGACCAGGGACGCCTCGGCCGCGAGACCGTCGGCCAGATCCTCGGCCCAGCTCACGTCGAGATCGGCCGGCGCGCACAGGCCGACGAGCAGGGCGGTCGGCGTCGCCCCCATGGCCGCTATGTCGGCCAGGTTGGCGCCGGCCGCCCGGTGGCCCACGTCGGCCCCGGAGGACCAGTCGCGGCGGAAATGGTGGCCCTCGACGAGGACATCGGTGGAGGCCACGATCCGTCCGTCGGGCGCGGCGACGATGGCGCTGTCGTCACCGGGACCCAGCAATGTCGTCGGACCATTCTCCAGCCGGGCGATCACCCGGGCGATCAGCCCGAACTCCCCGGCCTCGGCGATGCTCACTTGTGTGGCCTTTCGTTCCGGATGCGTCCCGCTGTCGGACGGATTCTTACGGTAGTTTCACGTTCGGGTTACGGCGGAGGCGGAATGGAGTCGGAGCGTGGTACAGGCATACATCCTGATCCAGACCGGGGTCGGAAAGGCCCATGACGTGGCCGCCGCGATCGGCAAAATTCCTGGTGTGGTGCGCGTCGACGCTGTCACCGGACCCTATGACGTGGTGGTTCTGGCCGAGGCGCACACCGTCGACGACCTCGGTGGCCTCATTGTGAGCAAGGTCCAGTACGTACCGGGCATCATGCGGACGCTCACCTGCTCCGTGGTAAACCTCTGAGCATGGTCGACGTGGAGACTCCCCCGGCGAACGCCAAGAAACCGGATCCGGCGACGCGCAGCGCGGCCCTGTGGGCCACTCTGGTCGCCGTTCCGGTGGCCGTGATCGTGGGTCTCGTGGCGTTCTGGCAAATCACCCCGGAGGACGCCGGGACGCAGGCCACGCCGTCGGCCTCGGCGCCGGCCGCGGTGCCGTCCACGCCCGTACGGATGGCCGCACCCAAGCTCGACGAGCGCACGACCCAGGTGTGCCTCGCGGTGACCTCGCAGCTGCCGACCGAGTTGCGGGGGCTGGCCGGTCGTAAGGTGACCGCCGGCCCCGAGCAGAACGCGGCCTGGGGTGAACCGCCGATCACCCTCGCCTGTGGTGTGACGCAACCGACGATGTGCGAGCGGATCGACGGCGGCCACGACGGTTGCGTGCCGCTCGACTCCACGATGCTCGCGATGGACGGCGTCTGCTGGTGGGCCGCGGACGGCCCGGCCACCGACGTCTTCACCACGATGGACCGTGAGGTCGCCGTGCAGGTGAGCGTGCCGGGCAGTTACGACCAGACCGGGCAGTGGGCCAACGAATTCTCCGAGCCGGTGGTCAAGACCGTCAAGTCCACCACCAAGGGCGTCCCGTCCGGCTGTAAGGGCTAGGAGCTTTCTCCCTGGCGCTTGGTCCCTGGCGCTTCGTCTCTAGTGCAGGCCTGAACCGCGACGCAGGGCGGTGCGGATCAGGCGGTCGACCACCTTGGGGTATTCGAGGCCGGTGGCCGCCCACATCAACGGGAACATCGACGTCGGGGTCATGCCGGGCATCGTGTTGATCTCGTTGAGGTAGACCTGATGGTCGGCGGTGACGAAGAAGTCGACCCGGGCCAGGCCGGCGCAGTCGAGCGCGGTGAAGGTGCGGCGCGCGTACTCCTGCACCTGGCGGGTCACCTCGGCGGGCAGGTCGGCCGGGATGTCGTAGCGGCCGCCGCCCAGGTACTTAGCCTCGAAGTCGTACCAGTCGTGGTCGCCGACGTGGATCTCGGCCAGCAGGGACGCCTCCGGCGTGCCGCCGGCCTCGCCCTCGAGCACACCGCACTCGATCTCGCGGCCGACGATCGCGGCCTCGACGAGCACCTTGGGGTCGATCCGGCGGGCGGTGGCCACCGCGTCGTCGAGGTCGGCCCAGTCGGAGACCTTGGTGATGCCGTGCGACGAGCCGGCCCGGGACGGCTTCACGAAGACGGGCAGGCCCAGGCGCTCCTTGTCGGCCTCGCTCAGGGAGACGCCGGCGCGCAGCACAGCGTACGGGCCCACCGGGATGCCCTCGGCGAGCGCGAGCTTCTTGGTGAACTCCTTGTCCATGGCCGCCGCCGAGGCGAAGACGTTGGCGCCCACATAGGGCAAGCCGGCCATTTCGAGCAGGCCCTGGATGGTGCCGTCCTCGCCGTAGGCGCCGTGCAGCACCGGGAAGACCACGTCGACCCCGGCCAGCGACGAGAAGCCGTCGGTGGGCTCGCGGACGATCAGCTCGGTGGCCGTCGGGTCGGCGGCGAGCACGACCCCGCTGCCGCTGGCCGCGGTGATCTCGGGCAGCGTCCGGCCGGTGATGGCGAAGGTGGACGGGTCGTCCCCGGAGAGCACCCATCGGCCCTCACGGGTGATGCCGACCGGGAGCACCTCGTACTGGTCCGGGTCGAGCGCGCGCAGGATGCTGCCGGCGCTCACACACGAGATCGCGTGCTCGCTGCTGCGACCGCCGAAGACGATCGCGACGCGGATTTTTCGAGGGGTCGTCACTTTCTTTGGGCCTCTCGCTAGCGGGCTTGCCGGGGGGAACCCTACTCTGCGTTAGCCACTCGCGGGATCACCCGGCCTCGGGGCCGGGACAGGGGAACGGGCAGTTCATGAGAGCAGCACTCCACGTGATCGCCGGGCCGGGGCCCGGGCAACTCGCGACCATCGCGCACCCGCGCGCGGACGCCTGGCCGGTCGAGCATTTCGGTGCTCTCGCCCGCGCCGGGGTGAACGTCCTCGTCTCGGCGCTGACCGCGAACGAGCAGTACCGGCTGGGCTTCGGCGACACCGCCACGGCGGCCGCCGCGTACGGCCTCGAGTTCGTCTCGTTCCCGGTGCCGGACGGCGGCGTCCCGCGCGACGAGGCGGTCCAGGTGGTCGCCCTGGCGAGCAAGCTGGCCGGCGAGGTGCGGTCAGGCCGGTTCGTCGTGACCCAGTGCTTCGGCGGGATAGGCCGATCGACGCTGCTGGCGTGCACCACCTTGGTGCTGCTCGGCATCGCCCCGGGCGAGGCCCTGAGCCGCGTCACCGGCGGCACCGAGATGCCAGTGACCCAGGACTGGCTGTACGACTTCGCCGCCACCCACCCCTCCCTCCTCGCCGACTCCGCCTGAACCAGCCGCCCCTCAACCGGCGACCGGCTCAACCGGCCGCGGCTCAACCGGCCGCGGCTTCACCGGCCGCGGCTCACCGGCCGCGGCTCAACCGGCGGCGGCTCAACCGGCGGCGGCTCAACCGGTCGCTCGGCGGATGGCGACGTCTCGCATGAGGCGGTGGGTGGCGAGGCCGCCGGCGACTGTGGCCGCAAGCGAAATCGTCAGCGCGATCGCGAGCGGCAGCCGCTGCGTCAGGTGGCCGAACTCGTCAATCTTGATCAGCCCCTCGGCGACGCCGGCCGGCACCGCCCCGGGGATGATCAACAGCACGCCGGTCCACGGCCGGAAACGGTAGAACCCGGCCGCGATCAGGATGCCCGACGTGAGATACCCCGCCGTGCCCGGCAGCACGTGGAAGAACTCGGACGCCGCCTCGCCGAAGCGGAACACGGGATAGCCGTCACCCCGCTGGTCGAGCAGACCCAGCACGACGCTCTCGGCGGCATGCCCCAGAACCACCAGGGCCGCCACCACGAAGATGATGCCGAGCCAGAAGACCGCCAGCCCGCGGAGAAACTCGTGGCGGGTGATCCCGTTGGACGCGAAAAGCCGGAAATACATGCTGACGAGCAGGATCCCGGCGACGAGCGGCCAGTATTTCGCCGCCGCGCCGAAGACGACCAGCCAGAAGCTGAACTTGATCGGTCCGACCGACAGGATCGCGACCACGGCGATGACCTCGACCGCGGTCAGGATGGCCAGCACCCAGAGCACGATGGGCTTGAAGAGCCGGAGCAGGACAGCGGTGACGCTCATCGCGACGCCTCCAGGGGCTGCTGCGAGGTGAGGTGGACGAACAGGTCCTGCAGGCCGAGCGGGCCGAACGTGAGGCCCTCGCGCTCGCCGAGCAGGATGTCGCCGGGGTCGAGCCGGCCGTCGAGTGTCAGGGCCCGGACGCCGCCCAGACTCTGCTCCCCCAGCACGGTGTGCCCGGCCGCGAAAGCGGTGACCCGTTCGGCCTGCCCGGTCACGGTGACACCCCGGCCGCGCAGGGAATCGGTTTCGTCGTGCAGCAGGATCCGGCCGCGGTCCATGATGATGACCCGCTCGAAGAGGTCGGCCACCTCGTCGATCAGGTGAGTGGAGAGGACGATCGTCCGCGGGTGGGCCAGATAGTCGGCCAGCAGCTCGCGGTAGAAGAGGGTGCGGGCCACAGCGTCCATGCCCAGGTAACTCTCGTCCAGGATGGTCAGTGCCGCCCGGGACGCGAGACCGAGCACCACGCCGAGCATCGAGCGCTGGCCGCGGGAGAGGCTCGAGACGCGTTTGCGGGTGTCGAGCTGAAAGACGTCGACCAGCTTCGCCGCATAGTCCGCGTCCCACGTCGGTCGCAGCCAGGAGGCGATGTCGAGCGCGGTCCGGACGCGGTCGGAGTCGTTGAGATCGAGGGTGTCGCGGATGAAGCTCGTCTGCCGCACCACGCGCGGGTTCTCGAAGGCCGGCTCGCCATCCACGAAGACCGCGCCGGCCGACGGCTTGCGGTAGGACGCGAGAGCGCTGAGCAGGCTGGTCTTACCCGACCCGTTGCGGCCGAGCAGTCCGTAGATCTTGCCCGGCGGCAGCTCGAGATCGATCGCGTCGACCGCCACGGTTTCGCCGTAGCGGACGGTCACCCCGCGCAACTCGATCATCGACGGCTCCCCAGGTAGTGCGTGATCTCGTCGGTGCTGATGCCCACCCGTTCCGCCTCGTCGAGCATCGGCTCGACCACCTCGGCGAAGAACCGCTCGCGTCGGGCCGCTCGCAACTTGCCGCGGGCGTCGGGGCTCACGAACATGCCGATCCCCCGCTTCTTGTAGAGGACCCCCTCGTCGACGAGCTGGGCGAAGCCCTTGGCCGCGGTGGCGGGGTTGATCCGGTAGAAGGCCGCGTACTGATTGGTGGACATGACCTGCTCGTCCTCCTCGAGTGAGCCGCCGAGGATGTCGTTCTTGATGCCGTCGGCGATCTGCACATAGATCGGGCTCCGGTCGTGAAACACCCGAGCCTCCCTACTTAGGGGGTTCATTACTCATGCAATGAACCGTAGGACCTTCGGAGTCAGGGCGTCAAGCCTTCGTGCAGCCCTCGAAGCCTGAGTTCAGATGGTGGATGTCGATCTCCTCGGCCGCTGCCGTGGGCCAAAAATGTCGTACGTGTGTTCGAAGATGGTCCCCATGTTGGTCGACGTGCAGCAGCTCGGTGAAGACGCGGCGAAGCTCGCCGCGGCTTCGGTGTGGCCGCTGGCCGACGACGAGCTGACCGGCACGCTGCGAGCGGCCTACCGCCTCGAGCAGGCCGCCGCAGCCCTGCAGGTGCGACTGGTGCAAGAGGTGACCGCCCGCGATCTGCCTGCCGCGCACGGCCACCGCGGCACGGCCCGATGGCTGCGCAGTCTGCTCACCCTCGATCCGCAGCCGGCGCGGGAGCTGGCCGACCGCGCCGCCACCCTCGACCGGCATCCCACCGTGCAGCAGGCGGTTCTGGACGGCCGCACCGATCTGCGGCAGGCCACCGTGATCGCGGCGACCATCCATGACCTGCCCGAGGCCCTCGCCGAGATCGACGAGATCAGCCTGGCCGACGCCGCCGCGCTCGCCCGGCAGGCCGAGGACACGATGATCGAGATGGCCGGCCGCTTGTCGGCCTTCCAGCTGCGCCGGGTCGGTGAGCGGATCGTCGCGCACGTGGCCCCCGCTCTGGCCGAGCGGGTCGATCAGGTTGCGCTGGCCCGGCAGGAGACCCGCGCCCGCCGGCACCGTGGCCTCACCCTGTCGCTGCCGGTCGACGGCCTGGTGCGGCTGTCCGGGATGCTCACCGTGGAGGACGCGGCCACAGTGCAGGCTGCTCTGCACCCGTTGTGCGGACCGATGCCCGCCGACGACCGATCACCGGCGCAGCGCCGCGCCGACGCCCTGACCGACATCTGCCGGTTGGCCTTGAGCACCGCGACCCTGCCCGCCGACGGTGGCGAATTGCCGCAGCTGGCGATCACGGTCGCGTACGACCCACTCACGCGCACCCTCGGCACCGCCACCACCGACACAGGTGTCCGGTTGCCGGCCGAGGCTGCCCGCCGGTTGGCCTGTGACGCCCGGATCCTGCCGATCGTGCTCGGTGGCGCCGGGCAGATCCTCGACGCCGGCCGCACCCGCCGACTCGCCGGCGGTCCGCTGCGACGGGCCCTGCACATCCGTGACCGCGGCTGCGCTTTCCCCGACTGCGATCGGCCGCCCCGATGGACCGACGCGCATCACATCACCGCCTGGACCGACGGCGGCCCGACGAGCTTGGACAACCTGGTCCTGCTCTGCCGCCACCACCACCGCGTGGTTCACCATCCCACCGCCGGCTGGCGGATCCGCCTGGGCGAGGACAGCCTCCCCGACTTCATCCCTCCGCCCACGATCGATCCTGAGCAACTCGCCCGCCGCAACCTGTTCCACCGACGCCAATGACAACCACGCCGACCGCACCCGTTCGCCGCAGCGCCCGTTCACCACCCGGATGCCGGCTACCCGGATGCCAGTACCCGGCCGAACCAGCACCGGCCAACCCCGCATGGTTTCCGGGATCAGGCGGCGAAGGTCTGGGGCAGGACGCCGTCGTCCCAGAGGGTGTCCAGATGGTCCAGGAATCCGACCAGGCTGCGTTCGAGCTCGCGGCGCTCGCCGGCCGGCAGGGCGGCCAGCGGGTCGCTGAAGACGAGGCCCTCCGGGTGTTTGGCCCGGGTGCCGACGAACTTGCGGCACGACGAGCACCAGACGTAGCTCACCAGGGTGGGCCGGCGGGCGTTCTCGGGGGCGTTGACGTAGGCCCGCAGGGTCTTCTCGCCGCACGCGGGGCACTCGCGCTCGCCGGGGGACGCGAAGAAGCTCTCGCCCTGCGTCATGGCCGCCACCTGGTCACCGGAGAAGCTGTCCCAACTCACCCCGGCACCGTATCCCGCCGGGGACGGCATGGGGGTCAGGCCTGGTCCAGTGCCGCGGTCAGGTCGGCCAGGAGGTCCACCGTGTCCTCGATTCCGCAGGACAGGCGGACGAAGCCGGGTGAGGTGTCGTCGCCCCACTGGGCCCGGCGGTCGGCCGTCGTGTGGACGCCGCCGAACGACGTGGCCGCGAAGACGAGGGCGGCCGCGGTCAGGAAGCGGGCCACCCGCTGGGCGTCGCCCAGGTCGAACGAGACGACCCCGGGGATGCGGCGCATCTGGCGGGACGCCACGTCGTACGACGGATCCGAGTGCAGGCCGGGCCAGCGCACTCCGGTCACGTCCGGGCGACCGCTCAGGAGGGCGGCCACGGCGGCCGCGTTCTGGCTCTGGCGGGCCAGGCGCAGGTCGAGGGTGGCGATCGAGCGGTGGGCCAGCCACGCGTCGAAGGCGCCGGGGACGGCCCCGGTGTGCTTGCGCCAGGTCTCGATCTTGTCGTACACCGCGTCGTCGTTGGTCGAGACGTAGCCCAGGAGCACGTCGGAGTGGCCGGTCAGCGCCTTGGTGCCGGAGGCGACGACCAGGTCGGCCCCGAGGGCCAGCGGGTTCTGTCCCAGTGGCGTGGCGGTGGTGTTGTCCACGGCGACCAGCGCGCCGGCCGCGTGCGCGGCCGCGGCCACCGCGGTGATGTCGCAGACGTCGAGGCCGGGGTTGGCCGGGGTTTCGAGCAGCACCAGACGTACGCCGGTGAAGTCCGGATACGGTCCGGCGGTGGGGGCCACGACTGTGGTCACCCCGAGGTCGCGCAGGGTGCTCTCGGCGAAGCTGCGCACCGTGAAGTATCCGTCGGAGGGCAGGACCACGGTGTCGCCACTGCGCAGCACCGAGAGCAACAGGGCGGTGATCGCCGCCTGGCCGCTCGCGAAGGCCAGCGTACGGCCGCCTTCGAGCTCGCCGATGGCCGACTCGAGCAGGCGGCGGGTCGGGTTGTCCGGACGCCCGTACCCGTTGTCGCCGATCTGCCCCTGCTCGGGGTCGAGGTGATAGGGCGCCGCGAAGACCGGCCCGGGCAGGAACGGATCCCCCGCCTCGGCCTCCGGCAGTCCGGCGTGCACAACCCGCGTTCCGTCCGAGTAGCTCATCTTGTTCTCCGTAAAAGGAACGGGCCGAGGCTCATTCCGGCTTGATCTCGCGGCCCATCAGCAGTTTGACGGCCACCCGCGGGTCCACTCCCTCGTGGCACACGCGCTCGACCTGCTCGGTGATCGGCACCTCGACCGCGTGGGCGCGGGCCAGATCGCGGATCGCCAAGCAGCTCTTGACTCCCTCGGCGGTCTGCCGGGCGGCCGCCTGAGCCTGCTCCAGAGTCTTACCCAGGCCCAGTTGCTCGCCGAACGTGCGGTTGCGCGACAGTGGCGACGAACACGTGGCGACCAGGTCGCCCAGCCCGGCCAGACCGGCGAAGGTGAGCGGGTCGGCACCGAGTGCCACGCCCAGACGGGCGGTCTCGGCCAGGCCGCGGGTGATCAGGGACGCTTTTGTGTTGTCGCCCAGTCCCATGGCGGCGGCCATCCCGTACGCGAGGGCGATCACGTTCTTGACGGCGCCACCCAGTTCGCAGCCGACCACGTCCTCGCTCGTGTAGGGACGCATGTAGGGCAGCGCGATCGCGTGCTGCACGGCCCGGCACCGGTCGTGGTCGGTGCCGGCCACCACGGTTGCGGCGGGCTGCTCGGCGGCGATCTCGGGCGCCAGGTTGGGGCCCGAGACGACCACCACCCGGCTGGCGTCGACCCGGGCGGTCTCGACGATCACCTGGCTCATCCGCTTGGTGGTGCCGAGCTCGATGCCCTTCATCAGCGAGACGATCGTCGAGCCGGGCTCGAAGGCGCCCGCCCACTCGGCGAGGTTGCCGCGCAGAGTCTGTGACGGCACCGCGATGGCCACGATCTCGGCCCCGGCCACCGCCTCGGCGACGTCGCCGGTGGCGGTGATGCGCTCGGGCAGTTTGAGCCCGGGCAGCGCGCCCTCGTTGAGGTGGTGGTCGCGGATCGAGGCGACGACGGCCTCGCGCCGGGCCCACATCGTGACCTCGGCCCCGGCCTCGGCCAGCATCTTGGCGAAGGCCGTGCCCCAGGCACCGGCCCCGATCACCGCGGCCCGGCTCATCCGAGGTCCTCGGTGCGCGACAGGCCCTCGGTGCGCGAGATCGGGCGGCGCGGCCGGTCGTAGAGGACGGCCGGCGGCTTCTCGCCGCGCAGGTCGCCGAGGAGGACGCTGATGTCCTGCATGATCGCGTCGGTCATCTGCTCGAGCACGGCCCGGGTCGGGGTGGCCCCGGCCCACTGGCTCAGGTCCACCGGCCGGCCGGTGGTGACGGTCACCTGCGTACGCCGGAAACGCAGTTTGCTCGTCCGCGGGTCGAAGATCTGCTCCGCTCCCCAGTTGGCCATCGGGATCACCGGAGCTCCGGTGACCAGGGCCAAGCGGGCCGCCCCGGTCTTGCCGCGCATCGGCCACAGGTCGGGCTCGCGGGTGGTCGTGCCCTCGGGGTAGATGACCACGACACCGCCCTGCTGGAGGGCGTCGACGAGCACGTCGAGGGACTTCACCGCCTCGACACTGCCGCGTTCGACGGGGATCTGCTGGACCTTGCGGAGAAAGCCGCCGAGCAACGGCACCTTCCACAGGCTGGCCTTGCCCAGGAAGCGGGGCCAGCGGCCGGCACTGAAGATGTAGTAGCCGACGACGACCGGGTCGAAGTGTGACACGTGGTTGGGCGCGATGATGACGCCGCCGGACGGCGGGATGTTCTCCTTGTTGAGCCACGTCCGCTTGGTCCAGACCTTCAGCGTCGGGATCACCAGGAACGCCGCGAAACGTCGCCAGAATCCGAGCCTGCGGTGTGCCACGGCTCCCCCTGCCCCCTGCTCGGGCGGCGTGTCCCCGCCACTCCGTCGTCGTACCTGCGACGAAATCATGCCTGCTCGAAGCCTGCGGTACCAGGCAGGGGTCCTTACCGAGGGCGGCCGGGCCCAGCAGGCCAGGGCCGCACGAGCAGGCCAAGTAGGCTCGGCGCAATGAGGCGGGACTGGACGGCAGTCATGCCGGTCAAGCGGCTGGGTGTGGCGAAGAGCCGGCTGCGGGGTGCGGTGCCGGCCGCCCGGCACAGCGACCTGGCGCTGGCGATGGTGCGCGACACCGCCACCGCGGTGCTGGCCGCCCGCGCGGTGGCCGAACTGCTGGTGGTGACCGACGACCCGGTCACCGCCGCGGCGGTGACAGCCCTGGGCGCCCGCGTCGTGCCGGACCGCCCGGCGGCCGGGTTGCCGCCGGACCGCCCGGCGGCCGGGTTGCCGCCGGACCGCCCGGCGGCCGGGTTGAACGCAGCCATGCGGTACGGCGCGGACGAGGTGGCCGGCACCGGCCGCCACCGCTTCGTGCTGGCCGGCGATCTGCCCGCCCTGCGCGCCGAGCAGCTCGACGCGGCCCTGGCCGGAGCTGAGGCGCCGGCTGAGGCGCCGGCCGAGGCGGGCCGCAGTTTCGTGGCGGACGCCGCCGGCAGCGGCACCGTGTTGCTCGCGGTGGCGCCCGGCGGGCCGCTCGACCCGCACTTCGGCGTCGGCTCGGCGGCGGCGCACGCGGCCTCCGGCGCGCACCCGCTGGACGGCGACTGGCCGGGCCTGCGGCAGGACGTCGACACCCCGGCCGACCTGCTCACCGTCCTCGGGTTGGGGGCCGGACCGCACACTTGCGCGCTTCTGCGTGATGTGGGACTCAAGGTGGCCTGCGTCTCGGCCGCGTGACCGGTAGCGTCGGGGTATGCAGGGAACCATCGCGACCTTCGACCCGGGCTCCCGCAGCGGCACACTGCTGCTCGACGACGGCACTGAGCTGGCCTTCGACGCCCCCGCCTTCGACGGCTCCGGGCTGCGGAAACTCCGCCTCGGCCAGCGGGTGGACATCGACGGCGGCGAGGACGGCCAGGTCCGCCAGGTGAGAATTCCGGGGGTCCGCTGAATCGCGTGAGCCGTGCTCGTTTCACGTTTCGCGGAAAACGGCAATGATGGTGCGATGCAGACCTCGCCCCGGAGCCCGGAGACCCGCCGGCGTGGCCCGAACGGCCGCTTTCTTCCTCGCCCGACCCCCGACAATCCGGCCGATCCGGCGCCCGTGAGCGAGAACGTGGTGGCCGCAACGGAAGATCTGATACCGACGGAGCCAGTGGTGACCACCAGCATCGAGACACCCGACCTGATCGAGCAGCCCGAGCGGCCGGAGCTGCCCGAGGACCGCTTCCTCAACCGGGAGCTCTCCTGGCTCGACTTCAACGCCCGCGTGCTGACGCTGGCCGAGGACCCGGGGACCCCGTTGCTCGAGCGGGCCAAGTTCCTGGCCATCTTCGCCAGCAACCTGGACGAGTTCTACATGGTGCGGGTGGCCGGCCTGAAGCGGCGGCTCAACGCCGGCCTGCCGATGCGCGGCGGTGACCGCTCCTCGCTGCGCAACCAGCTCGAGATGATCTCGCAGCGCACCGCGGATCTGGTGACCCGGCACTCGGCCTGCTTCTCCGACGAGGTGCGGCCGAAGCTGTCGGCCGAGGGCATCGAGATCGTGACGTGGGCCGACCTCGACGCCCCGGAGCGCGAGCGCCAGCGCACCTATTTCCGTGAGCAGGTCTTCCCGGTGCTGACGCCGCTCGCGGTCGACCCGGCGCACCCGTTCCCGTACATCTCGAACCGGTCCTTGAACCTGGCGGTCGTGCTGCGGGACCCGGACGACGCCGGGGGCGAGTTGTTCGCCCGGATAAAGGTTCCCAACAACGTGCCGCGGTTCGTGACCGTGCAGAACGACAGCCGGGCGGCCCGTTTCCTGCCCGTCGAGGAGCTCATCGCGGTCCACCTCGACCAGCTCTTCCCGGGCATGCAGCTGCAGGAGTGGCACCTGTTCCGGGTCACCCGCAACGCCGAGCTCGAGGTCGACGAGGACCGCGACGAGGACCTGCTGCAGGCGCTGGAGCGCGAGTTGGCCCAGCGCCGCTTCGGTCCGCCGGTGCGCCTCGAGGTGGCCGCCTCGATCAGCGACCACGTTCTCGACCTGCTCGTGCGCGAGCTCGACGTGGTCGGCTCGGACGTGCAGCGCGTGCCCGGCCTGCTCGACATGTCGGCCCTCTGGCAGGTTTTCGGGGAGTGTGACCGCGATGACCTCAAGGACCGCCCTTTCGTCCCGGCGACCCATCCGCAGCTGGCCGACGGCGAGGTGCCGCGGAGCGTATTCAACCGGCTGCGCGAGAGTGACATCCTGGTCCACCACCCCTACCACTCGTTCTCGACGAGCGTTCAGCGCTTCATCGAGCAGGCCGCGGCCGACCCCAACGTGCTGGCCATCAAGCAGACGCTCTACCGCACCTCGGGCGACTCGCCGATAGTGGACGCGCTAGTCGACGCGGCCGCCGCCGGCAAGCAGGTGGTGGTGCTGGTCGAGGTGAAGGCGCGCTTCGACGAGGTGGCCAACATCGCCTGGGCGCGGACGCTGGAGCGGGCCGGCTGCCACGTCGTCTACGGCCTGGTGGGTCTCAAGACCCACTGCAAGACCGCTCTGGTCGTACGCCAGGAGGGCAACCAGATCCGGCGCTACTGCCACATCGGCACCGGCAACTACCACCCCAAGACCGCCCGGCTCTACGAGGACTTCGGCATGCTGACCGCCGATCCCGAGGTCGGCGCCGACGTCACCGACCTGTTCAACGTCCTCACCGGCTACAGCCGTCAGCGGTCCTACCGCCGTCTGCTGGTGGCCCCGCACGGCGTACGCCAGGGTCTGATCGAGCGGATCGAGGAGCAGGCCCGCGTCGCCCGGGAGGGCGGCCCGGCGCTGGTGCAGATCAAGGTGAACTCGCTGGTCGACGAGGAGACCATCGACGCGCTTTACCGGGCCTCGCAGGACGGCGTCAAGGTCGACCTGATCATCCGCGGCATGTGCGCGCTGCGGCCCGGCGTGAGCGGCCTGTCGGACAACATCCGGGTCCGCTCGATCGTCGGCCGCTTCCTCGAGCACTCGCGGGTGTTCCGGTTCGGCGCCGGGGACGACGCGGAGTACTGGATCGGCTCGGCCGACATGATGCACCGTAACCTCGACCGCCGGGTCGAGGCGCTGGTGCGGGTGACCCTGCCGACCGCGCGCGAGGAGTTGCGCTATGTTCTCGACCTGTCGATGAGCGACGGCACCGAGGGCTTCGACCTGGCCGGTGACGGCACCTGGCACCGCAACCCGGGCAACCTCACCGACCCGCACGTCCACCTGCAGGAAGCCCTGCTGCGCCGGGTCATCGGCAAGCCGGTCAAGTGAGCCTGGGAGATCGAGTGACCGACACCGTCCGAGCCGCCGGCGGCGTGCTGATCCGCGACGACCGGGTGTGTCTCGTGCACCGTCCGCGCTACGACGACTGGGCGCTGCCCAAGGGCAAGCTCGACGGCGACGAGCACCCGATTCTCGGCGCCGTGCGAGAGGTGCGGGAGGAGACGGGCTGGAACGCCCGGGTGCGGGCCGCGCTGCCCCTGGTGGCTTACACGCTGCCCGACGGCCGCCGCAAGACGGTCGACTACTGGCTGATGGAAGCGGTCGGCGAGGGCGGACCGGTGCTGGACACCGACGAGGTCGACCGGGTCGAGTGGCTGCCGTTCGACGAGGCCGCGGCCCGGCTCAGCTACGACGACGAGCGGGCCGTGCTCCAGCACGCCGCCGCCCTGCCCGCGATCACCTCGGTGGTGGTGCTGGTGCGGCACGCGCACGCCGGCGAGCGCAAGAAGTGGTCGGGCAACGACGCGCTGCGCCCGATCGACGCGCAAGGGCAGTCCGAGGCCGAGTTGTTCGCCGCGCTGTGCGGCCCGATCGGCCCCGAGCGGCTCGTCTCGGCGACGCCGTTGCGGTGCAAGCAGACCCTGGAACCGCTCGCCGCAGCGCGCGGCAACCTGCCGATCGTGGTGGACGGCGCCTTCGCCGAGCCGGCCGAGGCCGACGAGGCCCCGGCCAAGGCCAAGCTGGCCGCGCAGCGCCTGCTCGATCTGCGTTCCGGCGGCCTGCCGGCGATCTGCAGCCAGGGCAAGATGATCCCGCACCTGATCGCCGCCCTGCTCGACGAGGCCGACGAGACGCCCTACAAGACGGCCAAGGGCGAGTCCTGGTTGCTCACCTGGGCCGGCGAGCGGCTGCTCGAGCCGGCTCGGCTCTGACCACCGGGACCGGGTCGGCCCGCCAGTAGCCGAGCAGGTCGCCGGTGAGCCACCGGGCCCGCCAGAGCTCGTCCTCGCGCGGCTCCCAGTCGCGCAGGGGCAGCAACGACAGCCGCCAGCCGAGCACACAGACCAGATACCAGTTGTAGAGCGGGATCAGACCCAGCCACGCGTCCCGCCGCCGGTACGAGGTCCACGGTGCCAGGACCCGCACGGCGAGTGCGGCCCAGGCCCCGGTCACCAGCCAGTCGAGCAGAGGCGACCCGGTGTACCGCTCGGCCAGCCCGCCGAGCGTCCAGCCCGGCACCACCGCGGCCGCGAAGACCAGCGCGGCGATCAGTGACCGGCCGACCAGCCCACGCGGCGATGCGTCACGCCCCATGTCCGCAGACGCTAGGCGGGCCACGGCATCCATGACCGGCACACGCGAAAGGCGTCCACCGTTCGGGTGGACGCCTTATCGGCCGTGCATGGAGCTCTCCAGGGGGATCTAGCGGGACTTACGGGCCGTGCTCGTGGCACGAGCCCGAGCCGGAGTCGCAGCGGTCGCCGCGGTGGTGGTCTTGCGGGCGGTCGTCTTCTTGGCAGCCGCCGTCTTGGTGGCGGTGCTCTTGGCCGGAGCCGCCTTGGTCGCGGCCGTCTTCTTGGCGGCCGTCGCCTTGGTGGCGGTGGTGGCCTTGGCGGCCGTCGCCTTCGTGGCGGTGCTCTTGGCCGGAGCGGCCTTGGTCGCCGCCGTCTTCTTGGCCGCCGTCGCCTTGGTGGCGGTGGTGGCCTTGGTGGCGGTGCTCTTGGCCGGGGCGGCCTTGGTGGCCGTCGTCTTCTTGGCCGCCGTCGTCGTCTTGGCGGCGGTGCTCTTGGCCGGAGCTGCTTTGGTCGCGGCCGTCTTCTTCGCTGCGGTCGACTTCGCCGCGGGGGTGGTGGTGCTCTTGGCCGGAGCCGCCTTGGTCGCGGCCGTCTTCCGCGCCGTGGTCGCCTTGGCGGCGGGCGCGGTGGCGGTGGCGGTGGCGGTGGCCTTGGTGGCCGTAGCCTTCTTGGCCGGGGCGGCGGCCTTGGCGACCTTGCCACTCGCGACCATCTCGCGGAAGGCCGTGCCGGGCTTGAAGGCCGGCACAGACGTTTTCTTCACTTTCACCGGCTCGCCGGTGCGCGGATTACGTGCCGTCCGCGCATTGCGTGCCCGCTTCTCGAAGACGCCGAAGCCGGTGATGGCCACTCGGTCGCCCTTGGTGACTGCGTTCTCCACCTCGCTGATGACAGCTTCAAGAGCGGCCGTAGCCGTCTTGCGGTCACCCAGTCGGGCTGCGAGCGCCTCGATGAGCTCGGCCTTGTTCACGATTTTCCTCCCGAACGTGAGAACTGAGGCTCGTAGGGGTCTTCTCCGTCGATTCGAGCCCCACTGGCCCAATGCGAGCCATTCTGCGCGCACCGTATGCCCTCTGACCAGCGGACACAAACATTCGTGTCAAAAAACCCCTTGTGTTGCAACGAATTCGCCCCCACCGGGGACCCGGTGGGGGCGAAAAAGCCTGTTCTGGCTTGGGAATCGAGGATCAGGCGACAACCGGCTTGTAGGACGGACGACCCTTCTCGTACGTGGTGATGGCGCTCTCGTGGCGCAGCGTCAGTCCGATGTCGTCGAGGCCCTCCATGAGGCGCCAGCGGCTGAAATCGTCGATGGGGAACGACCAGGAGGCGTCGTCGGCGACCACTCGGCGGCCTTCGAGGTCCACCGTGATCTGCTTTTCCGGCTCGCTTTCGGCCAGATCCCAGAGCGCCTCGACGGCCTTCTGATCGAGCTGGACCGGCAGCAGGCCCTCCTTGAGGGCGTTGCCCCGGAAAATGTCGCCGAAGCGGGCCGCGATGACCACCTTGAAGCCCCAGTCACGCAGCGCCCAGACGGCGTGCTGACGCGACGATCCGGTGCCGAAATTGGGGCCGGCGACCAGGATCGTGGAGCCCGCGTGAGCCGGGTTGTGAAGCACGAATCCGGGATCCTCGCGCCAGGCGCTGAACAGACCGTCCTCGAATCCGGTGCGGGTGACCCGCTTCAGATACACGGCCGGAATGATCTGGTCGGTGTCCACATCAGAACGGCGCAGCGGCATCACTTTGCCGCTGTGGCTGACGAACTTGTCCATCTCTCGTCCCTCGATCTAGAGGTCGGCCGGGGCGGCCAGCTTGCCCACCACGGCGGTGGCGGCGGCAACCTGCGGCGAGACCAGGTGGGTACGCCCGCCCTTGCCCTGCCGGCCCTCGAAGTTGCGGTTGGAGGTCGACGCGGCGCGCTCGCCGGGGCTGAGCGTGTCCGGGTTCATGCCCAGGCACATCGAGCAGCCCGCGAACCGCCACTCGGCGCCCGCCTCCGTGAAGATCTTGTCGAGCCCCTCGGCCTCGGCCGCCTCGCGCACCTTGTAGGACCCGGGCACGATCATCATGCGGACGCCGTCGTGCACCTTGTGACCGCGGATCACGTCGGCCGCAGCCCGCAGGTCCTCGATGCGGCCGTTGGTGCAGGAGCCCACGAAGACCACGTCGACCGCCACGTCCTTGAACGGCGTGCCGGGCTCGAGGGCCATGTATTCGAGCGCGCGGCGGGCGGCGCTGCGGTCGGTCTCCTCGACGAACTCCTCGGGATCGGGCACCACGCTGTCGAGCGGCGCGCCCTGCCCCGGGTTGGTGCCCCAGGTGATGAAGGGGCTGATGGCCGAGGCGTCCAGCACGATCTCGGTGTCGAACTCGGCGTCCTCGTCGGTCACCAGCGTCTGCCAGTAGGCCACGGCGGCGTCCCAGTCCGCACCCTGGGGCGCGTGCTCGCGGCCCTTGAGGTAGGCGAACGTGGTCTCGTCGGGCGCGATCATGCCGGCCTTGGCGCCCCACTCGATGCTCATGTTGCAGATGGTCATCCGGCCCTCCATGGAGAGCTTGCGGATGGCCTCGCCGCGATACTCCACGATGTGGCCGTTGCCGCCGCCGGTGCCGGTCTGCGTGATGAGCGCGAGGATCAGGTCCTTGGCGCTCACGCCCGGGCCCAGCTCGCCCACCACGGTGACCGCCATCGTCTTGGGCTTGGCCTGCGGCAGCGTCTGGGTGGCCAGCACGTGCTCGACCTCGCTGGTGCCGATGCCGAAGGCGAGCGCGCCGAACGCGCCGTGGGTCGCGGTGTGCGAGTCGCCGCAGACGATCGTCAGGCCGGGCTGGGTCAGGCCCAGCTGCGGGCCGATCACGTGCACGATGCCCTGATTGACGTCGCCCAGCGGGCGGATCTGGACACCGAACTCCGCGCAGTTCTTGCGCAACGTCTCGATCTGCGTGCGCGAGGTCGTGTCGGCGATCGTGAAGAGCTCGCCGCGCCGGGTGTTGAACGCCGGGTCGGCGTAACCGGTCGGCGTGTTGTGATCCTCGGTCGCGAGCGTGAGATCGGTGCGGCGCACCGGGCGGCCGGCCTGACGCAGGCCGTCGAAGGCCTGCGGGCTGGTCACCTCGTGCAGCAGGTGCAGGTCGATGTAGAGCAGATCAGGCTCACCCTCGGCAGCACGCACGACATGGTCGTCCCAGACCTTCTCGGCCAGGGTCCTCGGAGTGACTCCCACCATCTGGACATCCTAAATTCTGGGAGGTATGTTTCGGCTTGTGGGACACAGTATGAGCGGTGTCGGCGTTCTCGACAAGGCAGTGGTCATCCTGGCGGCCTGTGTCGACGGCGCCAGCCTGGCCGAACTCGTCGACCGTACGAAGCTGCCCCGGGCGACCGCACATCGCCTGGCCCAGGCCCTGGAGATCCATCGGATGCTGGTGCGCGACACCCAGGGCCGCTGGCGTCCGGGCCCGCGCCTGGGCGAGCTGGCCAACGCGGCGCCGGACGTGCTGCTGACCGCGGCCGAGCCCCTGCTTTCCGCATTGCGGGACGCGACCGGGGAGAGCGCGCAGCTCTACTTGCGCCGGGCCGACGAGCGCATCTGCGTGGCCGCGGCCGAGCGGGCCAGCGGTCTGCGCGACACCGTCCCGGTCGGTTCGGTGCTGCCCATGGTGGCCGGTTCGGCCGCCCAGATCCTGCTCGCCTGGGAGCCGCCCGAGGCGGTCATGCCGCTGCTGCCCCGGTGCAAGTTCACCGGCCGGACGCTGGCCGAGGTGCGCCGGCGCGGCTGGGCCCAGAGCGTGGCCGAGCGCGAGCCCGGTGTGGCCAGTGTCTCCGCCCCGATCCGGGACCGGACGGGCCGGGTGATCGCCTCCATCTCGATAAGCGGTCCGATAGAGCGTCTCGGCCGCCGTCCCGGTGAGCGTCACGCGATGGCCGTGGTGCGCGCGGGGCAGCGTCTGTCCGGCCTCTGACGCCGATCCCCGCGGCGTGCCGGCCGGTCTTTCGCGCACCTGATACGGCTTTTCGCGCAGGCTGATCGGCTCTCTGTGCACCCGCTCCGGCCCTGACTGCAGGCCGGTCCGCAGCCCGTGACCCACGGCCCCGGCGCCGATATGGTCGCCGCGTGCGGTTGATCGGCCGGGAGAACGAGTGCGCCACGCTCGACGCCATGCTGGCGAAGGCGCGACGCTCCTGGAGCGCGAGCCTCGTTCTGCGGGGCGATGCCGGGGTGGGCAAGACCGCGCTTCTGGCGTACGCCATCCGTGCCGCACCGGAGGCGCTGAGCCTGCGCGGCATCGAGTCCGAAGCGACCTTCCCGTTCGCCGCCCTGCACCGGTTGCTCATTCCCCTGCTGCCGCAGCGGGACCGGCTGCCGGCCGGCCAGCGCGCGGCCCTCGAGGTGGCGTGCGGCCTGGCCGACGGCCCCCCGCCCGATCTCTATCTGGTCAGCCTGGCCGCCCTCACGCTGCTGGCCGCCTCGCCCCGGCTGTGCGTGGTGGACGACGCCCAGTGGCTCGACCAGGAATCGTTGCGGTCGCTGGCCTTCGTGGCCCGACGCCTGCACGCCGAGGGCGTGGTGCTGCTGTTCGGCCTGCGCGGGGCCGGGCATCCCGATCTGACCGGCGTCCCGGCGCTCGACATTCCGGGGCTGGGCCGCGACGCCGGTGTGACGCTGCTGGGTGAGGTGGTCGGTGGGCCGCTGGACCGGCTGGTGGCCGTCTCGATCGTCGACGCGACCGGCGGCAACCCGCTGGCGCTGACCGATCTCGGTCGGGAACTGACCACCGGCGAACTCGTCGGGGGCACCCCGCTGCCCGACCCGATGCCGATCGGCAGCCGGCTGGAGGCGACCTATCTGGCTCGCGTGAACGGTCTCCCGGCGGCCACCCGCACCTGGCTGTTGCTGGCCGCGGCCGAGCCGCCCGGCGACCCCGGCCGCCTGACCGCGGCGGCCGCCGCCCTGGGCCTCTCCCCCGACGACGCCGAACCGGCCGAGTACGACCGTCTCGTGGTGGTGGGTCGCTCCGTCTCGTTCCGCCACCCGCTGGTGCGTTCGGCCGTCTACAACGGCGCCTCCGCCGCCGAACGCCGCCGGGTGCATGCCGCCCTGGCCGCGGTGACGATCGATCCGCAGGACGCCGATCAGCGGGCGTGGCACCGGGCCGCCGCGGCGACCGGACCGGACGAGCAGACGGCCACGGAACTGGCCCGCGTCGCCGACCGGGCCGGCGCCCGCGGCGGACATGCCGCCCGCGCCTCGTTCCTGGTGCGCGCGGCCGAACTGACCGGCTCGCCGGGCGCCCGGGCGGGACGGCTGCTGGCCGCGGCCGGTGCGGCGTTGCTGGCCGGTTCGCCGGTGCGGACCCTGGCCCTGCTCGACACGGCCGACGGCACGGTGCTCGGACCGGTCGGCCGGGGCGAGGCGCTGCTGCTCCGGGCCGTCGCCGGGACGAGCACCGGCGATCCGCAGGCGACGCGGGAGGCCTCGGCGATGTGCCTGGCCGCCGCCGCGTCGTTCGGGGCCGAGGCCCCCGTGCGGGTTCGCGATGCCGTGCTGCAGGCGGCGGACCACTCGATCGCGGTGGAGTCGTCCCTGCGGGGCACCACCCAGCGCGAGATCGCCGTGGCCGCCCGGGCCGTGCCCGCGGCTGACCCGCCGTCGGTGCCGGATCTGCTCCTGTCGGCGTACGCGAACTTCTTCGACGGCGGCTACCGGCAGGCCGGGCCGCACCTGCGGCGCGCGGCCGAGGCGCTGGCCGGCGCCGAGGCCGACGACGCCGAGGTGGTGCGGCACCTTACGCTCGGCGTGACGTTCTGCATGCTCACGTGGGACGACGTCAACCGTCTGACCATCCTGCGGCGGGCCGAGGCCCACGCCCGGGCCACCGGTGCTCTGCAGATGCTCGACCTGGTGATGTTCCTGACCGCGATGACCGAGACCTCGTTCGGCCGGCTGCTCGAGGCCGACCGGTTCGAAGCGACCGGCCGCCGTGTGCGCGAATCCATCGGGTCGACCACGGATCAGGAACAGATCTGGCGGCACCCGGAGCTGCTGGCCTGGCGGGCCGGTGACGGCGTGCACGAGGCCCTCCAGGGGATCCTGCCGGCCGCCGAGGCCCTCGGCTTCGGCTCGATGGTCTCGATCATGCGACAGAGCCTGGCCCTGATCGCCGTCGGTCGCGGCGACTACGCCGGTGCGATGGACGAGCTGGGCCGGCTGGTCGATCTGGGCACCCCCGGGCTGTACGCGCGGGTTCTGCCCGACCTGATCGAGTGCGCCCTGCGGGCCGGTGACCGGCGGATCGCCAAGCTGGCCGCCGCCGACCTCGAGGTGGCCGTGCGGTGCAGCGGGACACCGTGGGCGAAAGGTCTGCTGGCCCGGTCGCGGGCGCTGCTGGCGGCCGGGGACGCGGCTGAACCGCTCTACCGGGAAGCCGTGGAGCTGCTCTCCGACACGCTGGCGGTGGGCGATCTGGCCCGGGCCCACCTGCTCTACGGCGAATGGCTGCGCCGCCGCCGGCGCCGGGGTGACGCGCGGGTCCAGCTCGCGGCGGCGCTGCGCATCTTCGAGGCGGAGCGGGCCGGCGCGTTCGTCGAGCGGGCGTGCCGGGAGCTGGACGCGCTCGGCGGGAGCGTGCGGATCCCCGTACGAGAAAACGAAACGGCCCTGACCCCGCAGGAGGCCGCCGTGGCCCGCCTGGCCCGGGCCGGAGGCACCAACGCCGAGATCGCGGCGCACCTCTATCTGAGCGCCAGCACCGTGGATTACCACCTGCGCAAGGTCTACCGGAAGCTCGGTGTGCGCTCCCGGCGGCAGCTCCGCGAAAGTCTGCACGACTGACTACGCGCCGCACGGGATGCGCGGATGGGTGCGCTCCCAGAACGATCGGCGCATGGCCTTCGTGAGAGCCGCCGACGGTGCGGAGATCTTCTACAAGGACTGGGGGGCCGGACGGCCGGTCGTGCTCAGCCACGGCTGGCCGCTCAACGCCGACAGCTGGGAGTCGCAGCAGCGTTTCCTGGCCCGGCACGGATACCGCGCGATCGCGCACGACCGCCGCGGGCACGGGCGGTCCAGCCAGACGTGGCACGGCAACGAGATGGACACGTACGCCGACGATCTGGCCACGCTGATCGACACACTCGATCTGCGGCGGGTCACGCTGATCGGCTTCTCGACCGGGGGCGGCGAGGTGGCCCGCTATGTGGGGCGGCACGGCACCGCGCGGGTCGCTCAGGTGGTGCTCGTCTCGGCGGTGCCACCGTTCATGCTGCGGACGCCGGGCAATCCGGGCGGGCTGCCGGTCGAGATCTTCGACAGCCTCCGGGCCGGCTCCTTGGCCGATCGCTCGCAGCAGTACCGGGATCTGGCCGACGGGCCGTTCTTCGGCTACAACCGGCCGGGCGCCGACGTGTCGTCCGGCATCCGCCACGCCTTCTGGCTGCAGGCGCTGCAATCGGGGCACCACAACGCGTACGAGTGCATCGCGGCCTTCTCGGGCACCGATTTCCGCGCCGATCTGGACGCGATCGACGTGCCCGTTCTGGTCATTCACGGCGACGACGACCAAGTGGTGCCGTTCGCCGTCGGCGGGCAGGCCTCGGCCGCCCGCCTCAGATACGCGCGGCTGACCGTCTATCCGGCGGCGCCGCACGGCATCACCGACACCCATCGAGACCGACTCGGCTCGGATCTTCTCGCTTTCCTGAAGGAGTACGGCACATGACGCCCATCGTCCTGGTCCACGGTTTCTGGGTGACCCCGCGCAGCTGGGAGAACTGGAAGGCACACTACGAGGCCAAGGGTCATCAGGTCATCGCCCCGGCCTACCCCGGTTTCGAGGTCGAGGTGGAGGCGCTGAACGCCGACCCGACACCGATCGTGAACGTCACCGTGCCGCAGATCATCGCGCACGTCGAGGAGGCCATCCGCGCGCTGCCCGAGGCGCCGATCATCATCGGGCACTCGGCCGGCGGCGCGTTCACCCAGATTCTGCTCGATCACGGGTACGGGGTCTCGGGTGTGGCGCTCAACTCGGCGCCCACCGAAGGCGTACGGGTCGTGCCGCTTTCGCAGTTGAAGTCGACCTTCCCGGTCCTCAAGACGCCGGCCAACCGGCACAAGGCCATCCCGCTCACCTTCGAGGAGTGGAAATACGCCTTCACCAACACGTTCCCCGAGGACGAGGCGCGGGCCCTCTACGAGCGCTACGCGATCCCGGCCAGCGGCGGCATCCTGTGGGGCGGCGTGCTGGCCAACTTCCAGCCCGGCCACCAGGACACGTGGGTCGATTACCACAACGACAACCGGGCCCCGCTGCTGTTCGTCTCGGGCTCGGAGGATCACATCATGCCGCCGGCCATCCAGGAGTCGAACGCCAAGCACTACAAGTCCGCGACGATCACCGAGCGCCGCCAGTACGAGGGCTACGCCCACCTGTTGCCGGCCCAGAAGGGCTGGGAGCAGATCGCCGACGAGGTCCTCGACTGGGCCCTGACCCACGCTGTCGCCCGGCCGGCACAATGACCGCGCTGACCATCACGCACATCGGCGGACCGACGACCCTGGTCGAGCTGGGCGGGGTGCGGCTGCTGGTCGATCCGACCTTCGACGCCCCCGGCCGGCGATACTCGTTCGGCTGGGGCACGTCGTCGCGCAAGACCACCGGCCCGGCCGTGCCGGCCGCTTCGCTCGGGCGGATCGACGGTGTGCTGCTCACCCACGACCAGCACGCCGACAACCTGGACGACGCCGGCCGCGCGCTGCTGCCGTCGGTGCCGGTGGTGGTGACCACCGTGGCGGCCGGGCGGAAGCTCGGCGCGACCGGCCTGGCTCCCTGGGAGACCACGAAGATCGACAGCTTGGAGGTCACCGCCACCCCGTCCCGGCACGGTCCATCGTGGAGCGTACCGATCGTCGGCCCGACAACCGGTTTCGCCCTGCGAGTGCCCGGCTCCCCCTCGGTGGTCTGGATCTCGGGCGACACCGTGCTCTTCCCCGGCGTGCTGGAGGTGGCCGACCGCTTCACCGTCGACACCGCGATCCTGCACCTGGGCAAGGTTCAGTTCGGCCTGACCGGCCCGGCCCGCTTCACCATGACCGGCCGCGACGCGGTGGCCCTGTGCGATCGCGTCAAACCGCGCCGGGTGGTGCCCGTGCACTACGAGGGCTGGTCGCACTTCCACGAGGGACGGCCGCAGATCGAGGCCGCCTTCCCGCCGGGCACGCTGACCTGGCTCACTCCGGGGGAACCGACAACCCTGGCCTGAGCCGCTGGGCCCGGCTCAACAGGTATTGCCGCTCCACCGTGTCGGCGGTCAGTCCGGCCGCCGCACGGTAGAGCCGCGCCGCGGGCCGTACGCCCGGGCCACCGCGACCGAGATCGGTGCCCTCCCGGATCAGTCGCCCCGGTCGAGACGGTCGCCGCTGATGGCGATGTAACCCTCGTTGAAGACGAGATAGAGCGCCCGCCGGACCGTGTCCGTCCGGGCCGCCCGATCGGCGTCCACCGGCGGTGTGAAACGGGCGCCGGCGCTGAGCAATCGCTGCTTGGCCCGGCTGATCCGGGCGCTCGTGGTGTTCTCGCCGATGCCGTACGCGTGGGCGATCTCGGCGGTGGTGAGCCCGCCCACGGCGCGCAGGGTCAGGGCCACCTGGGCGTCGGCGGCGAGCGCGGGGTGGCAGCAGAGAAGCAGGAGGGTGACGCTGTCGTCCACGGTGGACACCGGTCCGGGCGGCCCCGCCGTGGCCGCCTCGTGCTCCCGTCGCCGCCGGGCCTGGTCGGAGCGCAGCAGATCGACCAGACGGCGGTAGCCGATCCGGGGCGAGCATCTGGACGAGGCACGAGATCACGAAGAAGGGTCCGGCCCTCAGGAGGGTGTCCAGACCGCGTTGTCGTGGGCGAAGAAGATCTGCTTCGGGTCGAAGGCGAGCAGCCGGTCGAGCCAGGCGGGCTGCGCCCCGACTTCGGCGTGCCGCCCCAGCACGTCGCCGGTGAAGAGCGTGGCGTTGTCATGGCTCTGACCGGCCACGATCACCGTGCCGTCGCCGCGCCGCACCACCAGCGACTGGTGTCCCGCGGTGTGCCCCGGCGTGGGCACGATGTGCACACCCGGCGCGATCTCGGCGTCCCCGTCCAGCTCCTCGATCCGAGCCCCCGGGTGGTCGACCAACTCGGGCAGGGTGTGGCTCTCGACGGCCCGGGCCAGTGCGAGTTCGGCCCGCTGCGCGAAGACCGGCCGCCCGGTCAGCTCCACGTTCCCTCCACAGTGATCAAAGTGGAGGTGGCAGTTCATCACCGCCCGAACATCGCTGACCTCGGCCCCCGCGGTCTTGAGGGCGGCGCTGAGAGCAATCCGTTTCGGCCGATACCAGGCGTCGACCTCCTCGTTGCCGCCCATACCGGTATCAACCAGGATCAGCCCGGCCGACGGATGCTCCACGAGATACCCCAGAGTCGGCTCGACGCGAGCCATCCCGGTCCCTGTCTCGTCGGACGGCCGAACGAAGTAGCCGTAGTTGATCCGCCGCACAGTCGCATAGCTCACACCGCCAAGCTATCCCGCCACATCCACGGTCATCCGCGGGCCCGCCCGGTCGGCATTCACCAGGAGACGAGCTCGGTCAATGTGGCGTTGAAGCCCCCCACCCACCAGCGGCACCCAACGGCACCCAACGGCACCCAACGGCACCGTGATAGCCGGAAGGTTCGGCCGCGCCAGCGGCCGGAAACATGCGCACCCACCCACCAGCAGTTACCAACCGCACCGTGGGGGTCTGGGGGCTCGGCCCCCAGGCAGAATGCGAAATGACCCCGTTCGCGCTTTCTGCGAACGGGGTCACCCGGAATGTAGCCCCGAAGGGATTCGAACCCTCGCTACCGCCTTGAGAGGGCGGCGTCCTAGGCCGCTAGACGACGGGGCCAGGACTTGCTTTGTACTACTTTGTGCTTCCGCTCTCGCGTTTGCGACGGGCCGAACTCTATCAGAAGTCCAGCGCCGCCCCTCGCGGGAGTGGTAGCGCTGGGGTACCAGGACTCGAACCTAGACTAGCTGAACCAGAATCAGCCGGGCTGCCAATTACCCCATACCCCATTCGGCCCGGTTCCCCGTGCCGAGAGAGAACTTTACCTGACGCCCTGGGGGCAACCAAATCGGGTTACCTCATCGGAAGAGGGCGGCGTGGGTGCGGGCCCACTGCTCGTACGTCGTGGCGGGCCGTCCGAGCAGGTCGGCGACCGTGGTGAGGGCCGCTTGCGGATGCTCGGCCAGCAGCGCCGCGCCCTCCAGGTACCACTCGGCGTACTCGCCCATGACCGGCCGCAACTGCTCGACCGCCTCGGCGGGGCCGAGTTCTACGTAGCGCAGTTCCCGACCCAGCGCGCGTCCGATGGCCTCGACCTTCTGCCGCCGGGTCAGCGACTCGGGGCCGGTGAGCTCATACGACTTGCCCTCGTGCCCCGGTTCGACGATCACCCGGGCCGCGACGGCCGCGATGTCCTCCTGGGCGATGGCCGCGTTGGCCGAGTCGGCGTAGCCGTCCCGCACGTCGTCACCGGCGCGGATCTGGGCGGCCCAGAGGGTGGAGTTGGCCATGAACTCGCCCGGTTCGAGGTGGGTCCAGGGCACACCGGAGGCTTCGACGCCGTCCTCGATCGCCTGCCAGTGGTCGCCTTTGGCCCCGGCCAGGTCGACGATGCGCCCGACGCCCGCTTCGGCGGCCAGCCGGCACGCTTCGAAGACTGTCGGCACGTGCGGCGCGAGATACATCACGTCGACCCCATCCAGGGCCGGCCGGAGGGTCGAGGGACGGCCGACGAAGCCGCGCACCACCTCGACCTCGTCGGGCAGTGCCGCCTTCGCCGGGTCGACAGTGAGGGCACGGACATCCGTCGCGCCCAGCGACAGCAGCTCGTCGACGACCATCCGCCCCACGTTGCCGGTGGCTCCGGTCACCAGGATCTTCATTCCCGTACCCCCAAAGGAAAGACTTCCCGTAGGGTATACGGAATAATGGAGGAGTTCAGCCCCCGGATTCTGCCGTTGCTGTGGCGGCGGTCGGTCCCGGCTCGCCGGGCGGTCGGCCGGCCGCCCCGGCTCAGCGTCGACATCGTGGTCACCACGGCGATCCGCCTGGCCGACACGGAGGGGCTCGAGGCGGCCTCGATGGCGCGCGTGGCGGCCGAGCTCTCAGTGGCGACGATGAGCCTTTACACGTACGTTCCGTCCCGCCCCGAACTGGTCGACCTCATGGTCGACGAGGTGCTCTGGGCGCGCGGCCTGACCAGCGACGGCACCTTCCGCGAGCGGGTGCTGCTCTACGCCGAGCGCACCTTCGCCATGTACCGGGCCCATCCGTGGCTGGCCGAGGTCCCCCGCGCTCGTCCACCGGTCGGGCCCGGGATGCTCGCCGAGCAGGAGTACGTGCTCGCGGCGGTGGCCACGCTCGGCCTGCCGGTGCGGGAGCTCAACCGCGCCGCCGCCGGCATCACGACCTGGGTCACCTCGGCCGCCCGGCACGAGGCGGAGAGCGCCCTGTTGCGCCGCACCACCGGGCTCAGCTCGGACGAGTGGTGGCAGCAGCGCGGCGAGCTGTGGGAGAACTGGTTCGACGTCGGCTCGCACCCCACGATGACCATGATCTGGAACGCCGGCGCCTTCGACCGGGGCGCCGACCAACAGGCCCAGGACGCGTACGAATACGGCCTGGGCCTGCTGCTGGCGGGGATCGAGCGGTCAGTCGAGGGAGACGACCGGGTTCCGTAGCTCGCCGATGCCCTGGACGCTCACCGACACGGTGTCGCCGGGGGTGATCTGGCTGACCCCGGCCGGCGTGCCGGTCAGGATGATGTCGCCCGGCAGCAGGGTCATGACGTGCGACACGTAGGACACCAGGGTCGGGACGTCGAAGACCATGTCCTTGGTCCGGCCGAGCTGCACGGTCTCCAGCGCCTCGGGGTTGCGGCCCACCTCGGCGCGGATCTCGAGGTCGCTGACGTCGAGGCCGGTGACGATCCACGGACCGATCGGGCAGAACGAGTCGAAGCCCTTGGCCCGGGTCCACTGCGGGTCACTGCGCTGCAGGTCACGCGCGGTCACGTCGTTGCCGATGGTGTAGCCGAAGATCGCCTTCTCGGCGCCGGCCCGGTCGACGCGGCGGGCGCCGGTCGCGCCGATCACCACGGCCAGCTCGCCCTCCTCCTCGACCCGCTGCGACTGCGGGGGCAGCCGGATCGCGTCGTTCGGCCCGATCACCGAGGTGGAGGGCTTGATGAAGATCAGCGGCTCCTTGGGCACCTCGTTGCCGTGCTCAGCGGCGTGGTCGGCGTAGTTGCGGCCGACCCCGATGACCTTGCTGGAGAAGATCGGGGCGAGCAGGCGGACGTCGGCCAGCGCCCAGCGCTGACCGGTGAACCGGACCTCCTCGAACGGCAGCGAGCTGATCTCGGCGACGGTCAGGCCCGACGCGTCACCCTCGACGACACCGAAAGACACTCCTCCGGCATGAACAAAACGGGCGAATCGCACGGCTAATCCCCTCTTCACGGCTGACAGCTCTCGGCAGGAAATCTACGCCGAGCCAGCGGGCCGGCCCCAGTGACGTACGGCAGACCGGCGCACCGATCAAGCCGGGCCGCCGCCGTTGGCCGCCGCGCCGTTCGCGGTCGCTCCCAGCCGGGGGAAGGGATCGAGCGAGAAGATCACCTCGACCGGCACCTCGAAGTAGCGGCTCAGGCGCAGGGCGAGATGCAGGCTCGGGCTGAACTCCCCGCGCTCCAGGTAGCCCACCGTCTGGTAGTGCACACCCAGGGCGTCGGCGAGTTCCCGCCGCGAGATGCCACGTTCGGCCCGGAGCATCGCGATCCGGTTGTAGGTGACCTCGCCGTTGCTCATCTGCTCTCTCTCACGCGACTCCTTCTCCGGCGGCCTAGCGCACCACGCTGGTCAGGGCCCGCTCGCGCCGGGCGGCGACCGCGGAGCCGGACTCGCGCCGCGCCATCCGCCGAAGCAGCACCGGGGCCAGCGCCAGCCCGGCGATCGCCCAGACCGCGAGCACGCCGAATGTGGCTAAGTGGCGCCAGGAGCCGCCCAGCTCGACCGCCGCAAGCGAGTCGGGCAGGAACGCCGACCGCATGCCCAACCCTAACCAGTAGATCGGGAAGAGCTGCCCGATCCCCTGCAGCCACCCCGGCATCGCGCTGAGCGGATAGAAGATGCCGGAGATCGCCACGACGCCGAAGATCGGCAACATGATCAGGCCGAAGCTGCGCGGGTTGTCGAAGAGGGAGCCGATCGCCGCGCCGATCGGCACGGTGGCCACGACCGCGAGCGGGAGCAGCCAGAGCAGTGTCAGAGTCCCACCGAGGTCGACCGCCAGACCGTCCACCAGAAACAGACCGGGCACCAGCACGACCAGTACGGAAGCGAGCGTCATGCCACCGACGCCGACCACCTTGCCGATCAGATAGCCGTTCATGCCGTTCGGCGTCGCCTTCGCCCGCAACAGCGTGCCGTCCTCGCGGTCGACGATCAGGTATTGAGCGATGGTGATCAGGCCACCGAAGGCCACCAGCATGCCGATCGAGCTCGGCAGCGTGCTGGCACCGAGCGAGAAATCGGTGCCCGGCACGCGGGCGTCGTCCATGAAGAACAACGTGACGAGCAGCCCGATCGACGGGAAGAGGTAACCCCACAGGTCCATCGCATTGGTCAGGGTGTGGCGGAACTCGATGAGGCCACGGGCGACGCCGACCCGCAGTGTCTCGATCATTTCGGGCCTCCCTCGAAGTCGTGCACCAGGCGCATGTATGTGTCCTCCAGACTGTTGCGCCGCACCTCGAGGTCGGCGATGTCGTCGCCGTACTGCTGGAGCAGCTCGCGCAGGTGGGGAACCGGGTCGGCCGCGGAGTGCACGAACCGCTGCCCGTCGCGGGTCCAGCGGATCTCGCTCTCGCCGGCCACCCGGCGCGACAGCTCGTCGGCCGAGCCGTCGGCGATGATGCGACCACCGGACAGGATGAGGATGCGGTCGGCCAGCTTCTCGGCCTCGTCGAGGTCGTGCGTGGTGAGCAGGATCGTGGTGTCGTCCACATCGGTCAGCCGGTGGACCAGGTCGTGGAAGTCGCGCCGGGCCTCGGGGTCGAACCCGACCGTGGGCTCGTCGAGGAAGAGCAGGTCGGGGCGGCCGACGATGCCGATCGCCACGTCGAGCCGGCGGCGCTGCCCGCCGGACAGCCGGAGGACCCGCTTGTCGGCCGAGGCGGTCAGGCCGACGACGTCGAGCAGGTCGTCGACGGGCCAGGGGCGGACCCGGGCCTCGGTGGAGTAGCGCCCGTAGTAAGCGCCGAGGTGGCCGAGCAACTCACGGACCCGCCACTTGCCGTGGTCGCGCCAGGACTGGAGCACCACGCCGATCCGAGCCCGCCACGCCTCGCCGGCCGACGCCGGGTCGGCGCCCAGCACCGTCACCTCGCCCGAGGACCGGACGCGAAAGCCCTCGAGGATCTCGATCGTGGTCGTCTTGCCCGCACCGTTCGGCCCGAGCAGGGCGAGCACCTGCCCGCGCCGCGCGGCGAAGGTCACACCTTGCAGCACGTCCTTGGCGCCATAACGCATGCGCAGGTCACGGACGTCGATGACCCGCTCGGCGGGCGGCACCTCGGTGCCGGCCTCGAGCGCCGGAGTCAGAGTCATTCCTTCCATGTCGTGCACGCTATCAAGGATGTAGTAGGTGTACTACATACTTAAGTAGGTGTTCGGCATTCGACAAAGTCCGGTCGAAATGGAGGTAAATGCCGGGAACGAGCGCGACGCCGATGCATTCGCGCCCCACGGTGATCGTGTTGATCGCTTCGGCTGGATACGCTGGGCCCATGGGGATCAAGCAGGTGAGGGCACTCACCACCACGCTGCCCTCGGTCACCTGGATTCCCCTGGCCCGGGCGCACGCCGAGCGGGCCGACGAGATGACCGCGGGCCACCGCGTCCGGCGCGCCTCCGGCGAGAAGCATGCCATCGAGGATTTTCTCTACGACTACTACGGCACCCGGCCCTCGGTGCTACGGCGCTGGCACCCCGGCGTCGGCACCGGACTGTCGCCCGCGCCCGACGGGCTGGCCGAGCACTCGGCGTGGAAGTTCTACATGACCTATCCCGACGGTGTGGTCACCCTCGACCAGGATGCCTACCTGCACGCCCGCGGTGAGAGCGTGCGCTACATCCACGGGCTGCTCACCGCGACGGCGTCCCGCCCCGTCTTCTCGGGCTGTTTCGGCCTGCACGAGTGGGCGATGGTCTATCGCGACCCTGAGCACCGCCACCCCCTGCCGCTGCGCCTCGGCCAGGCCGAGACCGACCGGGTGGTCGAGCAGAACCCGATCCGCTGCACCCACTTCGACGCGTTCCGCTTCTTCACCCCCGAGGCGGTGGGGCTCAACCGGTTGCAGCCCACCCGGGCCACCCAGGTCGACCTCGACCAGCCCGGCTGCCTGCACGCCGCGATGGACGTGCACAAGTGGGCGACCAAGCTCGGCCCCGCCGTGCCGGGCGCGCTGGCCCTCGACTGCTTCGCGCTGGCCATCGACATCCGCCTGCTCGACATGCAGGCCAGCCCGTACGATCTGAGTTCCTACGGCCACCCGCCGGTGAAGATCGAGACGCCCGAGGGCAAGGCGGAGTATGTGGCCCGCCAGCGCGAGTTCGCCCGCCGGGCGGCCGGCCTGCGGGCCCGCCTGATCCGTGTCTGCGAGGAGTTGCTCGGCTCCGAGAACGCCGCGCAGAACCGTGAAGCCGTGGCTCCTTTCAACCACCGCTGACAAAGTCGACGACCAACCGGGCCGTCTCCTCCGGAGCGTCCAGGTGCACGTCGTGCCCCGCGCCCGGCACGACGACCTGGCGGGCGGCGGTCATCCGGCCGGCCTCCTCGGCCGGGATCGAGCCGTGCTCCCCCAGGATCTGCAGCACCGGCACGGTCAGGCTGTGCCACTCGGTCCACCGGGCCTCGGCGGCCACCCCGGCGATCGCCGCTTTCATGACGTCCGGGTCGAACCGCGGCCACAGTCCGTCGTCCCGGCGGTCCAGGTCGGCGATCCAGGCCTCGGTGATCGTGCGCTCGCCCAGAAAGGCCCGGGCCGCGTCCGCGTCGGCGAAGGGCAACGGCCACGAGGCGAACCAGGCTCGCAGCCGTTCCGGGTAGTCGTCGGTCGAGCCGCCCACACCGCCCTCGATCATCACCAGGCCCCGGACCATGCCGGGCCGGGCCGCGGCGGCCAGCATCGCGGTGTGCGCCCCCATCGACTGACCCACGAGCCAGGCCGGCTCCCCGGTCAGGGCGAGCACATCACCCACGTACGCCGCCCGGGACACCTCAGCCGGTCGGCGCTCGCTGTGCCCGTGGCCGCGCTGGTCGGGCACGACGACCCGGTGACCCGCGGCGATCAGGGCCTCGGCCAGGGGCGCCATCTCGGCCGCGCTCCCGGCCAGCCCGTGCAGCAGCACCACCAGTTCGCCGGCCGCGCCGCCGTGCAACACGGAGAGCCCGGCCCGGACGGAACGCTCCAGCATCAGTCGCCGGGATCCGGGCGGCGGTTGCGCTTGGTCTGACCGCGGCGCTTCTTCTCGGCGATGCGGCGTTCGACCGAGCCTCGCGAGGGGCGGGTGGCTCGTCGCCCGCGTGGCGGTGCCGCGATCGCCGAGGCGACCAGACCGGCCAGGCGGGCGGCCGCGGCCTCACGGTTGCGCAGCTGCGAGCGGTGCTCCGAGGCGGTGACGGTGAGCACACCCTGGACGAGGCGGTGACCCAGCCGATCGGCCGCCCGCTCCTTGAGCATCGGCGGCAGCAGCGCGCTGCCGCCCAGGTCCCAGGAGAGCTCGACCCGGGAATCCGTGGTGTTCACGCCCTGACCGCCGGGGCCGCTGGAGCGCGAGAACCGCCAGGCGAGCTCGGCCGCCGGAATGATCAGGCGCTCATTGACCCGCACATCGTCCACCACGCCGCCCATCCTGGCATGCCGGCAAGGCAGTATGGACGGGTGACGTCACCCAGCGCGCCGGTCGTCGAGACCGGCTATCCGTGGCCCATCGAAACGACGCGCCTCGACAACGGCCTCCGGGTCGTGGTCAGTGAGGACAGGACCGCCCCGGTGGTCTGCGTCAATCTCTGGTACGACGTCGGCTCGCGCCACGAACCAGCCGGGCAGACCGGGTTCGCGCACCTCTTCGAGCACCTGATGTTCGAGGGCTCGCAGCATGTGGCCAAGACCGAGCACATGCGGCTGGTGCAGGGCAACGGCGGCTCGCTCAACGCGACCACCAACCCCGACCGCACCAACTACTTCGAGACCATGCCGGCCGAGCACCTGGAGCTGGCGCTCTGGCTCGAGGCCGACCGGATGGGCGGCCTGGTGCCCGCCCTCACCCAGGAGACGCTGGACAACCAGCGCGAGGTCGTCAAGAACGAGCGCCGCCAGCGCTACGAGAACGTGCCCTACGGCGACGCCTGGCTGCGCCTGCTGGCCCTGCTCTACCCCGAGGGCCACCCCTATCACCACGCCACGATCGGCTCGATGGAAGACCTCAACGCCGCGAGCCTGGAGACGTTCAAGGCGTTCCATCAGCGCTACTACGCGCCCAACAACGCCGTGCTGACCGTGGCCGGCGACACCTCACCGGCCGAGGTGTTCGCGCTCGCCGAGAAGTACTTCGGCGTGATCGAGCCGGTCGCCGAGATCCCGCCCGCGCCCAAGAGCCACCTGGCCGGCCCGGCCACCTCGCCGGTCCGCGAGACGGTCACCGCGGACGTCCCGGCGCCGCGCCTCTATCTGTCGCACCGCACCCACCCGTTCGGCACGGCGGGGTACGACGCGATCACCGTGCTCGCCGCGGTGCTCGGCAACGGCCGCGGCAGCCGGCTCTACCAGCGCCTGGCCGACGGCTCGCGGATCGCCCAGCCCGACTTCATCGGGGCCTACGGCGTCGACCTGGCCCACGCCCCGGCTCCGCTGATCATCACCGCCACGGCCAAGGACGGCGTGTCGATCGAGACGCTCGAGGAGGGCGTGTCCGAGGTGATCGCCGGTCTGACCACCGAGCCGGTGACCGAGGAGGAGCTGTCGCGGGCCAAGGCGCTGCTGACCACCGCGTGGTGGCGGCAGGTGTCCACGGTGGGCGGCCGGGCCGACACCCTGGGCCGGTACGCCACCCAGTTCGGCGACCCGGCGACCGCGGCCTACCGCCTGCCGCAGTGGCTCGCGGTCACCGCCGACGACGTGACCGAGGCCGCCCGGTATGCCCTCCAGCCCGAGTCCCGGGTCACGCTGACCTACCTGCCCGAGGCCCAGAACGGGGAATCCGCATGACGCTCATCGCCACCCGCCCCGATCCGGGCGAGGCCCGTCCCTACACGTTCCCCGACCTGCAGCGGGTCACCGTGGCCGGCGGCACGGTGATCGCCGCCCACCTGCCGGGGCAGGCCCTGGCCAGCGCCATGCTGCTGCTCGACGCGGGCGCCGCCCGGGAGACGTCCGGCCGCGAGGGCACGGCCACCGTGCTGGCCAAGTCGCTGGAGGAGGGCACGGCCGAGCGCGACTCGGCCGCGTACGCCCTCGCTCTGGAGAGCCTCGGGGCCGAGCTGTCCCCCGGCATCGACTGGGACACGTTCCGGGTCGGCGTCTCGGCGCCGGTCCCGCAGCTGCTGGGTGCCGTGCGGCTGGCCGCCGAGGCGACGCGCACCCCGCGGCTCGACCGGGACGACGTCAACCGGGTGCGCGACGACGAGGTCACCGCGCTGCGGATGGACTGGGCCCAGCCCGGGCCGCGGGCCGACGCCGCCCTGCGGGCCGACCTGTTCGGGGCGGCCGAGCGGTTCGGCCGTCCGATGCACGGCGACCCGGCCTCGGTGGCCGCCGTCTCCGTCGACGACGTGCTCGCCTTCCACCAGGCCTGGCTCCGCCGCCCGGGTGTGCTGCTGGTCGCCGGCGACCTGGACACGCTCGACCTCGAGGCGCTGGGTGAGGCCGCGTTCGCCGGCACCGGGGGCGAGCCGCTGGCCGTCGAGCCGCCGCTGGGCGTGCCGGTGCGCGACCAGCGCCGGATCCTGCTGGTCGACCGGCCCGGCTCGGTGCAGTCCACGCTGCGCCTCGGGCACCGCGCGCCCGAGCGGGCCACACCCGACTACGTGTCGATGACACTGGCCGCCACGGTGCTGGGCGGCGCCTTCACCTCTCGCCTCAACCACCTCATCCGCGAGGTCAAGGGCTACACGTACGGCATTCGCGGCTCCTACGCGATGAGCCGGCGCTTCGGCCGCTTCGAGGTGGCCGCGGGCGTGCAGACCGCGGTGACCGTCCCGGCCATCGTCGACACGCTGGGCGAGATCGACCGCACCCAGGAGTTCGGGGTGACCGAGGACGAGCTGGCCGTGGCCCGGTCGTGGCGGGCCGGGCAGCTGTCGGTCGAGATGCAGACGCCGGGCTCGATCGTCGGCGCGCTGAGCACGCTGGTCGTGCACGGCCTGCCCGACGATTACTACGCGACGCTGCGCCGGCAATACCTGGAGACCCCGCTGGCCGAGGTGTCGGCGGCGGCCGCGGCCCACCTGCGGCCGCACGGGCTGACCCTGGTCGTCGAGGGTGACGCGGCGATCATCCGGGACGAGCTGGTGGCGGCCGGGATCGGCGACGTGGTCGACGCGGAGATCTGAATCACCCGGAGTTCCCAGAGTGCGGCCAGGTGGGACCGATAGCTTTGCCGCCATGACGATCACCACGACGCCGGGCGAGGTCCGGCCGGGCCGGCGGGTGCGGCGCACTGTGCTGCTTCTGCTGCTGGCCCTGCCGGGCCTAGCCTGGGCGGCGGTCCGGCTCCTCGGCGCCGAGCGCGGCGTCCTGGTCCAGCTGGTCGCCTTCACGCCGTACGCGGGTCTGTGGTCCTTGATCGTGTTGATCATCACACTGTGGGCCCGCCGGTGGCTGGTCGCGGCGGTGGCCGGCCTGGCCGCCGTGATGTTCGCCGTCGCCGTGCTGCCCCGGGCCCTGCCCGACGCCGACCGGGGGCCGGCCGGCGGGATCCCGATGACGGTCATGACGGTCAACATGTTCATCGGCGCGGCCGACCCGGCGGCGGTCGTGCGCCTGGTCCGGGAGCACGACGTCGCGGTGCTGGCGGTGCAGGAGTTCACGCCCGAGTCGGCCGCCGGGCTGAGCGCGGCCGGCCTCGACGACCTGCTGCCCTTCCACGCGCTGGCCGACGAGATCGGCACCACCGGGTCGGGGCTCTACTCCCGCTATCCGATGACCGATCAGGCCTCGCGGCGCGGCGACGGGGGCGGGCTGCAGGACGGCAATCTCCAGGCGTACGCGACGATTCAGCCGCCCGGGGCGGGCCCGGTCTTCGTCGAGTCGGCCCACCCGCTCGCGCCGTACGCCCTGCGGGCCGAGGACGCCTGGCGGAGCGACCTGGCCGCATTGCCGCGGGCCGACCAGAGCGGGGTGCCGAGGCTGATCCTCGGTGACTTCAACTCGACGCTCGACCACGCCCCGCTGCGTGAGGTCATCGCGCACGGTTACCGCGACGCGGCCGACGCGGCCGGCCGGGGGCTGATCGGCACCTGGGGCCCGTACGCCGGTCTGCCGATCCCACCGGTGACGCTCGACCACGTGCTGGCCGACCGGCGGATCGGAGTGCGGGAGGTCTCGGTGCACGGGGTTTCCGGTAGTGACCATCGCGCGCTTGTCGCTTCGGTCACCCTTCCGCCCGCGTCATAGTTGGTCTGGCGCAGGGTCGCTAGCCTCGCCGCCATGACGATCACCAGCGCGCCGCGCGCCGGTCGCGAGACCGGCCCCCGACGACGACGAAAGGCCGCGCTGACCGTGCTGTTCTGGCTGTTGATCCTGCCGTTCCTGGCCTGGGCCGTGATCCGCCTCGGTGGGTGGGAACGGGGCCCGGTGGTCCAGTTGTTCGCGTTCACCCCCTATGTCGCGGCGGCCGCCTGGGTCCCGGCGCTCCTGGCCCTGGCCACCCGCCGGTGGACCGTGGGCGCGGTGGCCGTGATCGTCGCCATCCTGCTGGCCTCGGCCGTGCTGCCCCGGGCGATCCCGAGCCGCGACAAAGGCCCCCGGCTCGGCGTCCAGCTGAACGTGATGACCTCGAACATGCTCTTCGGCGGGGCCGACGCGGCCACGATCGTCAAGCTGATCAGCGAGCACGACGTCGCCGTGCTGGCGGTGCAGGAGTTCACCACCGAGGGCCGGCAGGCGCTGGCCGACGCCGGGCTGGGCGCCCTCCTGCCGTATTCGTCGCTGGCCGACGAACCCCAGGCGGACGGCTCGGGGCTCTACTCGCGCTACCCGATCACCTCGCCCGGGGCCGACCGCAACGGCGGGGGGTTCATGCAGGCGTACGCGACCGTGCAGGTGCCCGGGGCCGGGCCGGTCATCGCCGAGTCGGCGCACCCGCTCGCGCCGTACGCCCGCTCGGTCCTCAAGCAGTGGCGCACCGACCTGCTGGCCGAGCCGCGGGCCGATCAGAGCGGCACCCCGCGGATCCTGCTCGGCGACTTCAACGCGACGCTCGACCACGCCCCGCTGCGCGAGCTGATCTCACGCGGCTACCGCGACGCGGCCGACACCGCGGGCCAGGGACTGATCGGCACCTGGGGTCCGTACGACGGCGACCCGATCCCGCCGGTGACGATCGACCACGTGCTCGTGGACCGGCGGATCGGCGTCCGCGAGGTGACCGTGCACCCGATCCCCCGCAGCGACCACCGCGCGATCATCGCCCGCCTCACCGTCCCGGCCGAGCGGTGACGACCACCACCAGGCCGATAATCGGATGCTCCCGCGGCGGCAGTGGCCTACCGTCGACGGCATGAGCTTCAGGCAGCTGTGCACGACGACGCCGGGACGTCCCGGCGTGCGTTCGCGCTGACCTGATCAAGCGCTGACACGGCCCCGGGCGGGATGCCCGGGGCCGTTTCGTGTGCCCGGACGTCTCGCCCTCCTCGTCGAAGGAGACCTCCGATGCACATCGACCACCGCAAGCTCGGGCGCGAGCTCGACCTGTTCGACTCCGACCCGCTGATCGGGGCCGGGCTGCCGTTCTGGCTGCCCGCCGGGGCCGCCGCCCGGCACGCGGTCGAGTCCTATCTGTGCGACCTCGAGCGCCGGCACGGATATCAGCACGTGTATTCACCGGCGCTCGGCAAACGGCAGCTCTTCGAGTTGTCGGGGCACTGGCGCAACTTCGCGGACGACATGTTCCCGCCGATGCCGATGGGCGGTGACGACCTCGTGCTGCGGCCGAGCATCTGCCCGCACCACGCACTGATCTACAAGTCGCGCGGGCGGTCGTACCGCGATCTGCCGTTGCGCATCGCCGAGCTCGGCCCGATGTACCGCTCGGAGCGGTCCGGGGTGCTGGGCGGGCTGTCCCGGGTGCGGGCCATCCAGCTCAACGACGCGCACATCTTCTGCGGTGAGGCGCAGGCCGGCGAGGAGGTGGCCGAGGTGCTGCGGCTCATGCGGCAGGCCCACGCGGCGCTCGGCATCGCACCGTCGTCATTTCAG
Organism: Paractinoplanes maris; assembly: GCF_023544465.1. Lineage (GTDB taxonomy): Bacteria > Actinomycetota > Actinomycetes > Mycobacteriales > Micromonosporaceae > Actinoplanes > Actinoplanes maris. The sequence goes on from NZ_JALPVL010000001.1 coordinate 271,374, forward strand.
CTCTCGCTGCGGGGTGAGGGCAAGAAGTACGGCGGGGACGCGGCCGGTTGGGCGTCAGCCGAAGGGCTGCTGCGCCAGGCGCTCGACGCGGCCGGCGTGGATTACGCCGAGGCGCCGGGCGAGGCGGCCTTCTACGGCCCCAAGATCGACGTGCAGGTCGCCGATCGGGCCGGCCGGGAGTGGAGCCTGGCCACCATCCAGATCGACTATCACCAGCCGGCCGCGTTCGGGCTCGAGTACGCCGACGCGTCGGGTGGCCGGTCGCGCCCGGTGATGGTGCACCGCAGCCTGGCCGGGTCGATGGAGCGGCTCTTCGCCCATCTGATCGAGGTGCACGAGGGGGCGTTCCCGCTCTGGTACGCCCCGGTGCAGCTCGCCGTGCTGCCGGTCTCGGCGGCCGAGGACGCGGCGGCCGGCGCGCTCCAGCGGGCCGGGCTCGAGGCCGGGCTGCGCGTCGAGGTGCTGCGCGACGGTTCGCTCGGGGCGCGCATCCGCTCGGTGGCGGAGCGCAAGATCCCGTACGCCGGGGTGATCGGAAACCGCGAGGCGCCGGACGGTCTGGTCGCCCTGCGGCATCGCGACGGGCGGCGGCTGGAGCCGATGCCGATCGCCGCCGCCGTGCGGCTGCTCAGCGACGAGGCGCGACCGTAGCGTCGACCTCGATCTCGATGCGCATCCGCGGGTCGGCCAGGCCGCACACCATCATGGTGGCGGCCGGCCGGACCTCGCCGAACGCCCGGCGCAGCACCGGCCAGCACGGCTCGAAGTCGTCCCGGTCGGGCAGCAGGTAGCGGACCCGGACCACGTCGCCCAGCGTGCAGCCGGCCTCGGCCAAGGCCGCCTCGATGTTGCGCAGGCATTGTTCGGCCTGCTCGACCACGCCGTCGGGAATGGTCATCGTGGAGTAGTCGAAGCCCGTGGTGCCGGAGACGAGAACCCGGTCTCCGGCGACCACGGCCCGGGCGTACCCGATCTGCTCCTCGAAGGTCGAACCGCTGTAGATCCTGGTCACTCGGCCAGACCGTAGGTCAGCGCGTCGACCAGGGCGACCCAGGAGGCCTCGACGATGTTCTCGTGGACGCCGACGGTGGTCCAGTCGCGCTCGCCGTCGCCGGTCTCGAGCAGGACGCGGGTGATCGCGTTGGTGCCGTGGCTGCCCTCGAGGATGCGCACCTTGAAGTCGGTCAGCTCGAAGTTCTTGAGCTGCGGGTAGTACTGCGTGAGGGCCGCCCGCAGGGCCTCGTCGAGCGCGTTGACCGGGCCGTTGCCCTCGGCCGTGGCGATCACCCGCTCGCCGCGTACGCGGACCTTGACCGTCGCCTCGCTGACCACCGAGCCGTCCTCGCGGTGCTCGACCTGCACCCGGTAGGACTCCAGGCTGAACGGCCGGGCGAACCCGTGGCCGGGCAGCTCACCCCGGACGAGCAGCTCGAACGAGGCGTCGGCGGCCTCGAACGACCAGCCGCCCGCCTCCAGGTCCTTGACCCGCCGGGTGACCGTGCTGAGGGTGTCGGGGTGGCCGGCCAGGTCGATCCCGAGCTCGCGGCTCTTGAGCTCGATACTGGCCCGGCCGGCCATCTCGGTCACCAGGATCCGCATGTCGTTGCCTACCACCGACGGATCGACGTGGTTGTAGAGCAGCGGATCCACCTTGATCGCGCTCGCGTGCAACCCCGCCTTGTGGGCGAAGGCGGCGGCCCCGACATAGGCCTGGTGGGTGTCGGGGGCGATATTGGCGATCTCGGCGAGCGCGGTCGACACCCGCGTCGCCTTCTCCAGGCAGCCCTCCGGTAGGACCGGCAGCCCGAGCTTGAGTTGCAGATTGCTGACGACGGCGAACAGGTCGGCGTTGCCGGGGCGCTCGCCGTAGCCGTTCGCGGTGCACTGGAAGTGCTTGACCCCGGCCTCGACGGCGGCGACGGTGTTGGCCACGGCGCAGGAGGTGTCGTTCTGGCAGTGGATGCCGAGCCGGTCGGGGGTGACGCCGGTGCGCTCGACCACCTCGTTGATCGCTTTCGTGATCATCGAGGGGAGCATGCCGCCGTTGGTGTCGCACATGACGACCCGCTCGGCGCCGGCGTCGATCGCGGTCTTGACGACCGAGGCGGTGTACGCCGGGTCGTGGCGGAAGCCGTCGAAGAAGTGCTCGCAGTCGACGAAGGCCCGGCGGCCGTTGGCCACCAGATGCCGCACGGTGTCGCGGACCATGGCCAGGTTCTCGTCGCCGGTGGTGCGCAGCGCCCGCTCGACGTGCCGGAGGTCGCTCTTGGCGACCACGCAGACGACCGGGGTCTCGGCGTCGAGCAGGGCCTTGACCTGCTGGTCGGCGGCGACGTCGACGCCCGCCTTGCGGGTGGCGCCGAACGCCACCAGCAGCGCGTTCTTCAGGTCGAGCTCGGTGCGGGCACGGGCGAAGAACTCCGTGTCCTTGGGCATCGCGCCGGGCCACCCGCCTTCGATGAAGCCCACGCCGAACTCGTCCAGCAGCTTCGCGACCGCCAGCTTGTCGGCGACCGAGTAGCTGATCCCCTCCCGCTGCCCGCCGTCGCGCAGCGTGGTGTCGAAGACCTGGTACTCCATGGCGCGTTCCCTTCAGGATTTGGCGTGACCAACAAAAAGACCCCCCGCGGATGCGGGAGGTCGGCACGTCGGCGGAAAGTCAGCCGGCGCGCTAAGTGCGAATAATCAGCACGGAGTGGGTCACGTTCCGAAGCATGCCACGGGTGCGACCGAATGAGACCGGAAATCCACCAGATGAGATACGGTCCCTCGATCGGGTGCCGGCGCGCTGCCCGCTGCGCAAGATCACGTCACAGCGGAAATCGAGCGCGGCGGTTACCTTGGCTGCGTGGCTGTGGAACAACATCCCCGGAATCTCGGCTTCTCGGCGACCTACAACTTCCGCGACGTCGGCGGCTATCCCGGCCTCGACGGGCGCACCGTGCGCTGGCGGCGGCTCTTCCGGGCCGACGCGCTGCACCGGCTGGGCGAGCAGGACACCGCGGCCTTCGCCGCCCTCGGCGTGAAGACCGTGATCGACCTGCGCCGGCCGCACGAGATCGAGAAGTTCGGGCGGGTGGCCGAGCGCTACGGCCTCGACTACCGCAACCTCGTGCTCGAGCACGTCGACTGGGAAGAGGTCGGGCACCCGGAGGAGACGGTGCACGAGCGCTGGCTGGCCGACCGTTACCTCAACTTCGCCGAGGACGGCCGCGCGGCGATCCTGGCCTCGCTGCGGGTGATCGCCGACCCGGCCCAGGCCCCGGTCATCGTGCACTGCATGGCCGGCAAGGACCGGACGGGCACCGTCTGCGCCCTGACCCTGGCCCTGCTGGGGGTGTCCGACGAGGACATCGCGGCCGACTATGCCCTGACCACCGACGCCATGGCCCCGCTGACCGCCCATCTGCTGGAGAAGCACCCGTCGGCCGTCCTGGGCAAGCAGCACATGTGGAACTCGCCGCCGGCCGCCATGCGGATGTTCCTCGACGACCTGCGCGCACTGCACGGTTCGATCGACGGATACACCCGGGAGATCGGCCTGACCGACGCCGAGATCGCCTCGATGCGGGCTCACCTGCTCGAGTAAGCCAGTCGGCCATCCGTCAGCCATGGGCGAGCCGGACCATGCAGGCTGCATGCTTGAGTCATGCAGATTTTGATCGGGATTGCCGAGGGTGGGGCCGACGCGGAGCGGCGCGACTATCTGATCCACGGCGTCCGCTCCGAGCTGTTGCAACTCGACGTGGACGCCGTGGAGCCGATGCCCGGGCCCGGGGGCACCCTGCTGGTGTCGCTCGGCGGTGCGGCCGAGGCGCTCACCCAGGTGATGACCGCGCTGCGCTCTTGGGTGGGGCGCAACCCGGCCCCCCGCGCCGTGGAGATGACCGTCGGCGGCAAGAAGCTGCGGATCTCGGACGCCTCACTCGCCCAGCAGGACCGGATGATCGACGAGTTCGTCCGAGCTGTCCGCGTGCCCTAGAGAACCCGGTGGACCCAGCCGAACGGGTCCTCGGCCCGCCCTCGCTGGATGTCGACCAGCTGCTTGCGCAGCTCGGTGGTGACCGGACCGGTGCCGCCGTCGGCGATCACGAACTCGCCGTCGGCGCTGCGCACCTGCCCGATCGGCGTGATGACGGCCGCGGTGCCGCAGGCGAAGGCCTCGCGGATGCGACCGGAGGCGGAGTCGGTCCGCCATTCCTCGAGGCTCACCGGGCGCTCCTCGACCTTGCGGCCGGCCCGCTCGGCCAGCTTGATCACCGAGTCGCGGGTGATGCCGGGCAGGATCGTGCCGGTCAGCGGCGGCGTCACCAGCGTGTCGTCGTCGAGGACGAAGAACACGTTCATGCCGCCGAGCTCGTCGATGTATTTGCGCTCGATCGCGTCGAGGTAGACGACCTGGTCGCAGCCGTGCTCGATCGCCTCGGCCTGGGCCGACAGCCCGGCCGCGTAGTTGCCACCGCACTTGGCCGCACCGGTGCCGCCCGGGGCGGCCCGCGTGTAGTCGGGGGTCACCCACACCGAGACCGGCTTGACGCCACCGGAGAAATACGGCCCGACCGGGGAGGCGATGACCAGATAGAGATACTCCATCGAGGGGCGCACCCCCAGGAAGACCTCGCTGGCATAGGCGAACGGGCGCAGGTAGAGGCTGCCCTCGTCGCTGGTCGGCAGCCAGGCCCGGTCGATCGCGATGATCTCGTGCAGGGACTGCAGGAACGTCTCGACTCCGAGCGGCGGCATGGCCATCCGCTGCGCCGACTGGGCGAAACGGGCGGCGTTGGCGTCGGGACGGAACATCGCCACGCCGCCGTCGGGCAGCGTGTAGGCCTTCAGGCCCTCGAAGATCTCCTGCGCGTAGTGCAGGACGGCGGACGCCGGGTCCATCGGGATCGGGGCCCGCGCCTCGACGCGAGCGTCATACCAGCCCTTGCCGTCGGCGTAACGGATCGTGACCATGTGGTCGGTGAAGATGCGGCCGAAGCCGGGGCTGGCGAGCATGGCCGTGCGCTCGGCGTCGCCCACGGGTGCCGGGTTCGGACGGATCTCGAACTCGAGGTTGTCACCACCGCTCATGACAAGTGGACCTACTTTCTGGCAAGACGAATGGAGGCATGCGGAAGCACCCGTAGTGCTTCATGAACTTACCCGAACGGTCGTTCAATCCCCAGACCGAACCGGGTGAAGAGAGCCCCCGCCGCGGGTCTAGAGCGCGGCGGCGACGCGGTCGCCGACCTCGGCGGTACGCAGCGGGGCGCCCGTCGTGCGGGACGCCACCTCGGCCGCGACCGCCTCGGATACTCGGCGGGCCTCGTCGTGGTGGCCCAGGTGCTCGAGCAGCAGCGAAGCGGAGAGAATGGCGGCCGCCGGGTCGGCGATGCCCTGACCGGCGATGTCGGGCGCCGAGCCGTGCACCGGCTCGAACGTCGACGGGTACTTGCGCTCCGGGTTGACGGAGCCGCTGGCCGCCATGCCGATGCCGCCGGTAACGGCAGCGGCGATGTCGGTGAGGATGTCACCGAAGAGGTTGTCGGTCACGACGACGTCGTACCGCTGAGGGTTGCTGACCATGAACATGCTGGCCGCGTCGATGTGCTGGTATTCCGTCGTGACCTCGGGGAACTCGGCCGCGACGGCGGCGAACGTGCGCGCCCACAGGCCGCCGGCCTTGGTCAGCACATTGGTCTTGTGCACCATCGTCAGGTGGCGGCGGTCGCGGCGCTGGGCCCGGGCGAAGCCGTCCCGGATGACCCGCTCGACGCCGAACCGGGTGTTCAGGCTCTCCTCGGTCGCGATCTCGGCGGGGGTGTCCTGGTGCAGGACGCCGCCGGCGCCGACGTAGAGGCCCTCGACACCCTCGCGCACCACGACCATGTCGATCTCGCCGGGCTTGACGCCGGCCAGCGGGCTGGTGGTGCCGGGATAGAGCTTGGAGGGGCGCAGGTTGACGTACTGGTCGAAGTCGAACCGCAGCTTGAGCAGCAGACCACGCTCGAGCACGCCGGGCGGGACGCTGGGGTCGCCGATGGCGCCGAGCAGGATCGCGTCGTGCAGCGCGAGCTCGTCCTGGATGGCCTGGGGCAGGACCTCGCCGGTGCGGTTGTAGAACCGGGCCCCGAGGTCGTAGTCGTCGAACTCGGTGCCGGGAAGCACGGCCTCGATGACCTTGCGAGCCTGGGCGGTAACTTCGGTTCCGATGCCGTCGCCGGCCACGACCGCGATACGCGCCACGCTCACGTCTGCTCCTTCAGGGTTGAATGTCCGCGCCTCAGGCTAGCGCGCCCTTCCCGATCTTCGGTACAGCGGTCCCACGTACTGAACGGTTGATAAGTCCCCAGTAGGCGAACAGCCCCCGGATCGCGGCAAACGATCGCGGGGGCTGTTGCGACGAAGACGCGTGGCTCGGTCCCGCCGGAATACTTCGCCGGCTGCGGAACGAAGGCAGACTCGTCACCCGAAGACAAGCCCACCGGCGGTCCGCGCGGCAGGGACAACGCTAGCGATGCGGACTAAAGACGCGCAAGACGCATCCCCCGCGTGTCGGCGCCGATGTTCCGGCCCGCATGGCACCATGCGCCGGTGAGTTTCGACCTCGTGGTGTGGGCCATGGACAAGACGGACCTGCCGGACGCCGTGCGGGCCGCCAACGCGCGGTGCGCGCGCGGTGAGCACCCGCAGCGCCCGGCCGATCCGCGCGTCGTCGCCTTCTATGACGCCCTGACCAGTGAGTATCCCGACCGGGGGCCGCGCTCCTCGGTGCCCGGCTCGCCGTGGGCGCACGCCCCGCTGCACGCGGCGGCCGATCACATCCAGATGCGGCTCGACGAGAACTGCCCGGACGAGGTGCTCGAGACGATCGAGCGCCTGGCCGGCGAGCTCAACCTCGATCTGCTGGATCTGCAGGACGGGACGGTCTACCCGCCACCGGTGCGGGCTGCCCGTTGATCCTGAGGTCGACCGCGCTGCCCCGCTCGGCCCCGATCTCGGCCGCGACCGTGGAGAGCAGCTCGGCGCCGACCGACGAGTCGACGGTGAGCGTCATCAGCGCCTCGCCGCCGGCCTCCCGCCGGGCCACCTGCATGGCGGCGATGTTGACCCCGGCCTCGCCGAGCAGGGTGCCGATCGCGCCGACGACGCCCGGCCGGTCGCTGTAGCGGAAGAACAGCAGCACCCCGTCGGCGTTGAGGTCGAGGTCGAAGTCGTCGAGACCGGTCAGCTTGGCGACCTCGCGGGTGCCGTGGACGGCGAGGGTGCCGGCCACGCTGACCGACCGGCCGTCGGGCAGGGCGCCGCGCACGGTCACCAGGTTGTGATCGGCCGGCTCCTCACTGACCACGAGCTCGACCTCGACCCCCCGCTCGGCGGCCAGGCGCGGGGCGTTCACGTACGTCACCCGCTCGTCGACCACCGAGGCGAAGAGCCCCTTGGTGGTGGCCAGCCGCAGCACACCCACGTCGTGCGACACGATCTCGCCGCGCACCTCCACCGTCACGTTCGCCGCCACATGCCCGGCCAGCGCGGTGAAGACCTTGCCCAGTTTCTCGGCCAGCGCCAGCAGCGGCCGCACGTCCTCGTCGACCACGCCGCCGGCCTGCACGTTCACCGCGTCGGGGACGAACTCGCCGTCCAGGGCCAGTTTCACGCTGCGGGCCACCGACAGGCCGGCCTTGTCCTGCGCCTCGGCCGTGGACGCACCCAGATGGGGAGTGACCACGACGTTGTCGAAGGCGAAGAGCGGTGACTCGGTGATCGGCTCGGTGACGAACACGTCCAGCCCGGCGCCGGCCACCCGGCCCTCGCGCAGGGCCGCGGCCAGTGCGTCCTCGTCGATCAGCCCCCCGCGGGCCGCGTTCACGATGCGTACGCCGGGCCGGACCAGGCCCAGCTCCTTCTCGCCGATCAAACCCACGGTCTCCGGCGTACGAGGCATGTGCACCGAGATGAAGTCGGACTCCCGCAGCAGCTCGTCCAGGCCGACCAGCCGCACGCCGAGCTGGGCCGCCCGGGCCGGTTGCACGTACGGGTCGTAGGCGATCAGCCGGGTGCCGAAGGCAGCCATCCGCTGAGCGAAGAGCACGCCGATGCGGCCCAGCCCGACCACCCCGACCGTCTTGCCCTGCAGCTCGACGCCGACGAACCGCGACCGCTGCCACCGGCCGCTCTTGAGCGAGGCCGAGGCCGTCGCCGTGTGCCGGGCGGTCGCGAGCAGCAGCGCGATCGCCTGCTCGGCGGCCGACACGATGTTACTGGTCGGCGCGTTGACCACGAGGACGCCGCGGGCGGTCGCGGCGGCGAGGTCGACGTTGTCGAGGCCCACCCCGGCTCGGGCCACCACCCGCAGGTGCGGGCCGGCCGCGAGGACCTCGGCGTCGACCCGGGTCACGCTGCGCACGATCAGGGCGTCGGCCTCGGCCACCTGGGCCAGCAGTGCCTCCCGATCACCCCCGTCGACCTGGCGGACCTCGTAGTCGTAGGCGAGAACGTCGATGGCGGACGGCGCCAACGGCTCGGCGATCAGGACGACGGACGTCACGCGGCACCCTCCGGGGATCGCTGTCGATCGATGCGATCGTAAGCGGCCCCGGTGGCTCCCGTCACTCCCTCAGCGGGTCGGGATCGTCGCCCGGTCGATCCGGACAGCACTCGGCCCGCTCTCCCAGCTCGAGCCGGGAAGCGGGCCGAGGGAAAAATCAGGCAGTCTCGGTGATCGGGCGGTCGACCCAGCTCATCATGTCGCGCAGCTTCTTGCCGGTGACCTCGATCGGGTGCTGGGCACCCTGCTCGCGGTACTTGGCCAGCAGCGGGCCGCCATTCTCGTCGTCCTCGATCAGCTGGCGGGTGAACTCGCCGGACTGGATGTCGGCCAGGATCCGCTTCATCTCGGCCTTGGTCCCGGCGTTGATGACCCGCGGGCCGCTGACGTAGTCACCGAACTCGGCGGTGTCCGACACGCTGTAGCGCATGCGGGAGATGCCACCCTCGTACATGAGGTCGACGATCAGCTTGAGCTCGTGCAGGCACTCGAAGTACGCGATCTCGGGCGCGTAGCCGGCCTCGGTGAGCACCTCGAAGCCGGTCTGCACCAGCGCCGCCGTGCCACCGCAGAGCACCGCCTGCTCGCCGAAGAGGTCGGTCTCGGTCTCCTCCTTGAAGGTGGTCTTGATGACGCCCGCGCGGGCCCCACCGATCGCCTTCGCGTAGGAGAGGGCGAGCGCCAGGCCCTCGCCGGTCGGGTCCTGCTCGACGGCGACCAGGCAGGGCACGCCCTTGCCGTCGACGTACTGCCGGCGGACCAGGTGGCCCGGACCCTTGGGGGCGACCATGGCCACGGTCACGTCGGCCGGGGGCTTGATGAGCTCGAACCGGATGTTGAGGCCGTGACCGAAGAAGAGGGCCTTGCCCGCCGACAGGTTCGGCGCGATCGACTCGGCGTAGATCTTGCGCTGCGCGGTGTCCGGCGCCAGCACCATGATCACGTCGGCCCAGGCCGACGCCTCGGCCGGCGTCTTGACCTCGAGGCCCTGCTCCTCGGCCTTGGCCCGGCTCTTCGAGCCCTCCTTGAGGCCCACGACCACCTCGACGCCCGAGTCGCGCAGCGACAGCGAGTGGGCGTGGCCCTGGCTGCCGTAGCCGATCACGGCGACCTTCTTGCCCTGGATGATGCTCAGGTCGGCGTCGTCGTCGTAGAAAACTTCCGCGGTCATTGAAATCCTTGAGTCTTTAGTCCGGTTAAGGGCGGTGGTGGGGAGGTCGGACGGGCTTTCCGGTAGTGCTGAGCGCCGTCTCAAGCGGCGCGGAGCGCCGGGCCGGTCGTGATGGAGCGGGAGCCGCGGCCGATGGCCACGAGGCCCGACTGGACCATCTCCTTGATGCCGTACGGCTCGAGGTCGCGCAGCAACGCGTCCAGCTTGTCGGGGTTCCCGGTGGCCTCGATCGTGAGGGTGTCCGGAGCGACGTCGATCACCTTCGCCCGGAACAGCTCGACCGTCTCGAGCACCTGGCTGCGCTGCGCACGATCGGCGCGCACCTTGACCAGCAGGAGCTCGCGCTGCACCGACTGCTGCGGGTCCAGCTCGACGATCTTCAGGACGTTCACCAGCTTGTTGAGCTGCTTGGTCACCTGCTCCAGGGGTGAGGAGTCGGCGTTGACCACGATCGTGATGCGGGAGACGTCCGGGTTCTCCGTCTCGCCCACCGCCAGCGAGTCGATGTTGAAGCCGCGCCGGGAGAACAGGCCGCTGACCCGAGCGAGCACACTCGGCTTGTTCTCGACCAGCACAGACAAGGTGTGCTTGTTCATCAGAGGTCATCCTCTTCGAATTCGGGACGCACGTCCCGGGCGAACATGATCTCGTCGTTGCTGGTGCCGGCCGCGACCATGGGCCACACCATGGCGTCCTGGCCGACCGTGAAGTCGATGACCACCGGCGCGTCGTTGATCTCCATGGCCTGCTTGATGATCTTGTCGACGTCGTCCTTGGACTCGCACCGCAGGCCGATGCAGCCGAGCGCCTCGGCCAGCTTCACGAAGTCGGGGATGCGGTGCTTGTGCGTGCCCAGGTTGGTGTTGGAGTAGCGGCCCTCGTAGAACAGGGTCTGCCACTGCCGGACCATGCCCAGGTTGCCGTTGTTGATGATGGCGATCTTGACCGGGATGCCCTCCAGGGCGCAGGTCGCCAGCTCCTGGTTGGTCATCTGGAAGCAGCCGTCACCGTCGATCGCCCACACCGCCGTGTCGGGCCGGCCCACCTTGGCCCCCATCGCGGCCGGGACGGCGTAGCCCATCGTGCCGGCGCCGCCCGAGTTGAGCCACGTGCCCGGCTTCTCGTAGCTGATGAACTGCGAGGCCCACATCTGATGCTGGCCGACGCCGGCCACGTAGATCGCGTCCGGACCGACCAGCTCACCGATCCGCTGGATCACGTACTGCGGGGCCAGGCTGCCGTCGGTCGGCTCGTCGTAGCCCAGCGGGTAGCGCTCGCGCAGCTCGTTGAGCGTGGACCACCACGGCTCGTACTGCCCGGCGCCCTCGGCCGAGGCGGAGACGGCGGCGATCAGCTCGTCGATCACGTGCCGGGCGTCGCCGACGATCGGGACGTCGGCGTGCCGGTTCTTGCCGATCTCGGCCGGGTCGATGTCGGCGTGCACCACCTTGGCGTCCGGCGCGAACGAGTCGAGCTGGCCGGTGACCCGGTCGTCGAAGCGCGCGCCGAGCGTGATCAGCAGGTCGGATTTCTGCAGCGCGTAGACCGCCGGGACGGTGCCGTGCATGCCCGGCATGCCCAGGTGCTGCGGGTGCGAGTCGGGGAACGCGCCGAGCGCCATCAGCGTGGTGACGACCGGGATGCCGGTGGTCTCGGCCAGCTTGCGCAGCCCGTCGGTGGCGCCGGCCTTGAGCACGCCGCCGCCGACGTAGAGCACCGGGCGCTTGGCCGCGGCGATCAGCCGGGCCGCCTCGCGGATCTGCTTGCCGTGCGGGTGCAGGGTCGGCCGGTAGCCGGGCAGGTCGAGGACGGGCGGCCAGGAGAACGTGGTCGGCGCCTGCTGCACGTCCTTCGGGATGTCGACCAGGACCGGGCCGGGGCGGCCGGTGGAGGCCAGGTGGAACGCCTCGGCGAGCACCCGGGGCAGCTCCTCGGGCGTCTGCACCAGGAAGTTGTGCTTGGTGACCGGGAGCGTGATGCCCTGGATGTCAGCTTCCTGGAAGGCGTCCGTGCCGATCGCCGGCCGGGAGACCTGACCGGTGATCGCGACGATCGGCACCGAGTCCATGTAGGCGTCGGCGATCGCGGTGACCAGGTTGGTCGCGCCCGGCCCGCTGGTCGCGATGCAGACTCCGACCTTGCCGGTGGCCTGCGCATAGCCGGTGGCGGCGTGGCCGGCGCCCTGCTCGTGCCGGACCAGGATGTGGCGCACCTTCGAGTCGAACAGCGGATCGTACGCCGGCAGGATCGTGCCGCCGGGGATGCCGAACGCGACCTCGACGCCGAGTGCCTCGAGCGACCGCACGAGCGCGCCGGCGCCCGTGGTGGAAACCGGAGAGACTACTGCCGGGGCCTGGTTGGCGGCCGCCGCGACAGTGGCCGGGTTGGCTCGATGGGCGAGAGTCTCGGGAGTGGGTCTCGTCATGGCACTTCATACCTTTTCGGGTTGGGCGTTCCGTTACTTGAGCAACAAAAAAGGCCCACGTGCCGGGAAGCACGGGACCTGGCGCACTCTCGCCGCTATCGGTGCGGCTGGAGTGCGCTCACATAAGTACTCGGGACGCGAAGCACATGCTGCCAACCTTGCCCCATCCCAGGCGGTGAGTCAACTGATCCCACATTTTGATCACTGGTCCCGTTCACCCTTAGGAGCACCGAAGCCGGGGTCGCTCGGCAGCAGCGCCCTGAGCTGCCGCATCCCGGGTCCGAGCATGACCACCTGGCTGCGCGGAGCGGCGTCGACCGGCGGGGTCGAGCGCGGCGCGGGCAGGGGCCGGGAGGTGCCCAGGCGCAGGGTCTGCAGCTGGGCCTCGAGGTGCTCGGCGGGCACCCCCCAGCCGAACAGCGAGCCCTGGCCCAGCCGGCAGCCCGCCTCCTCGACCACCGCCCGCTGCGCCGGGGTGCCGATGCCCTCGGCCAGGACCTCCAGCCCGAGCCGGTGGCCCAGCCGCACCACGACATCCACCAGGGGCGCGGCCGTCCCGGTACGGGACTCGGGCTCGGCCACCAGCGCGTGATCGATCTTGAGGATGTCGACCGGGAGCGTCCGCAGCTGACCGAGTGACGAATAGCCCGCGCCGAAGTCGTCCAGCGCGATCCGGACGCCGGTCGCCCGCAGCTCGGCGAGGCGGCTGATCAACTCCTCCATGTCGGTGGCGACGGCGTGCTCGGTCACCTCGAGGACCAGGCGCTGGGGCGGGACACCGTGCCGCTCGAGCACGTCGGCCACCTGGCCCGCGTAGTCGGCGGCGTGCAGCTCCTTGGGCGAGAGGTTGACCGACACCCAGACGTCGTGGCCCCGGGAGAGCCACGCGGCGAGCTGGACGCAGGCCTGCTCGAGCACCCACGAGCCGATCCGGTTGATCAGCCCGGACTCCTCGGCGACCGGGATGAACTCGTCGGGCCGCACCGCGCCGAGCGTGGGGTGGGTCCAGCGCAGCAGCGCCTCGGCGCCGACCGGCCGCATCGAGGGCAGCGCCACCACGGGCTGGAAGACGAGCCGCAGCTGGTCGCGGTCGATCGCGTGGCGCAGCTCGTTCTCCAGCGTGCCCCGGCGGCGCAGCAGCTCGTCGTAGCGCTGCTGATAGCGCTCCACCCGGTTTTTGCCACGCTGCTTGGCATAGCGCAGGGCCAGGTCGGCGTCGCGGATGATGTCGCCGGTGTCGGCCGGGTCGGGCCCGGTGTAGGCCACGCCCAGGCTGGCCGACAGGAACACCGAGCCACCGTCGACCTCGTACGGCTCGCCGAGGACGGCCAGCAGCCGGTGCGCGGTCAGCATCGCCTCGTCGGCCGTGCCCCGCATGAGGATCGCGAACTCGTCGCCGCCGAGGCGCGCGGCCACGTCGCCGTCGAGCAGGTTGCGCCGCAGCCGCTCGCCGACCTCCTTGAGCACCGCGTCGCCGACGTCGTGCCCGCGCATGTCGTTGACCGTCTTGAAACCGTCGAGGTCGATGCCGACCAGCACCAGCGGCTCACCGTCAGCCCGCAGCGCCCGCTGCAGGCCGCGCCGGTTGGCCAGGCCGGTCAGCGGGTCGGTGTGCGCCAGCTCGCGGAAATGGGCCTCCCGCGACCGGAGCTCGAGGGTGTAGCGCCGGACGTCGCGCAGCGCCAGGTATTGCCGGCCGACCAGCGCGAAGCCCTCGACGGCGGCGCCGGCGAAACCGTAGAGGTCGAAGGTGCCGCCGCGGGCGAGGTGATAGCCCAGGGCGGCGACCATGGCGACCATCGGGACCACCGCGTAGGCCGTGCTGCGGTCGGTGACGTCGCCGACCACCGTCACCGGGCGGTCGGCCACCTTGACGGCCCGCGCGATGACGAACAGGCCGACCGGCAGCAGCAGGGCGCCGGTCAGGGTGGCACCGTCCCAGTCCTGGCAGATGCCGCCGGCCAGCGCGACCGCGGCCCCGGCGACCAGGGTCACCCCGCCGGCCACCCGCACGGTGGTCAGCCGGGGCCGGTGGGCGTGCAGGGCGAGCACGATGGTGAGCCCCAGCGAGATCACCGCGAGGCCGGTCGGGATCAGCACCGACGGGCAGGCCATCGGGGTGGCGTCGCCCAGCAGGCGGGTCGGCTCGGTGATCAGCACCCAGCCGACGAACCAGATCGCGGCCGCGATGACCAGGCCGTCGAGCAGGTGGCGGAGGGCGGCCCCGGGATTTTCGGCCGCGCCCGGCAGCATGGCCGTGCCGACCAGCAGGATCAGGATGCCGATGGCCGTGCCGGCGGCGACCGCGCTGCCCAGCGCCATGCGGGGTGGCTCGACCGTGGTGATCAGCACACTGAGCATGCCGGCCAGGGCGGCCCCGGTGGCGATGGCGCCGCCCGCGGCCAGCGCCAGGTGCGCCCGGCGGGCCGCGCCCGTGTGCCGGCGCCCGGAATTGCCCAGCACGGCGACGGCCGGGACCGCGACGAGCAGGCTCGCGAGGCCGGCCAGCTCCACGCCGGACGGTGATTGCACGAGGACACTCTGCCCGATGCCGATCTATTTAAGTAGCCCTCAAATCCCGGCTTGTGGACAGACTTGGCGGTCCTTACCGGCTGCGGTGGCACACTGAGGGAATGCCTGACCTGCGTTCCCGGACCTCGACCCACGGTCGGACCATGGCCGGCGCGCGTGCCCTTTGGCGCGCCACCGGGATGACCGACGACGACTTCGGCAAGCCCATCGTGGCGATTGCCAACAGCTACACCCAGTTCGTACCGGGTCATGTGCACCTCAAGGACATGGGTGGCCTGGTCGCCGAGTCGATCGCCGAGGCCGGCGGGGTCGGGCGCGAGTTCAACACGATCGCGGTCGACGACGGCATCGCGATGGGCCACGGCGGCATGCTCTATTCGCTGCCCAGCCGCGAGCTGATCGCCGACGCGGTGGAGTACATGGTGAACGCGCACTGCGCCGACGCCCTGGTCTGCATCTCGAACTGCGACAAGATCACCCCCGGCATGCTGATCGCCGCGCTGCGGCTCAACATCCCGACGGTCTTCGTCTCGGGCGGCCCGATGGAGGCCGGCAAGACGGTGGCCATCGAGGGCATCGTGCACGAGAAGCTCGACCTGGTCGACGCGATGAGCGCCTCGGCCAACGAGAACGTGACCGACGCCCAGCTCGACACGATCGAGCGGTCGGCCTGCCCGACCTGCGGTTCCTGCTCCGGCATGTTCACCGCCAACTCGATGAACTGCCTGACCGAGGCGATCGGCCTGGCCCTGCCGGGCAACGGCTCGACGCTCGCCACCCACGCCTCCCGCAAGGCGCTGTTCGAGAAGGCCGGCGAGCTGATCGTCGGCATCGCCAAGCAGTATTACGAGAACGACGACGAGTCGGTGCTGCCGCGCAGCATCGCCAGCCGGGACGCCTTCGAGAACGCGGTCGCCCTCGACGTGGCGATGGGCGGCTCGACCAACACGGTGCTGCACCTGCTGGCCGCCGCGCGCGAGGCCGAGCTCGACTTCAGCGTGGCCGACATCGACGCGATCTCGCGCCGGGTGCCCTGCTTGTCCAAGGTCGCGCCCAACAGTCCGAAATACCACATGGAGGACGTGCATCGCGCCGGTGGCATCCCGGCCCTGATGGGCGAGCTCCACCGGGGCGGCTCACTCAAGACGAATGTCCGCTCGGTGCACTCCCCCGATCTCGAGTCGTGGCTCGGCGAGTGGGACATCCGGGGTGGCTCACCGTCCGAGGCGGCGCTCGAGCTGTTCCACGCGGCCCCGGGTGGCGTGCGCACCACCCAGCCGTTCTCCACCGAGAACCGCTGGGCGACGCTCGACACCGACGGCGAGAAGGGCTGCATCCGCTCGGTCGAGCACGCTTACACGGTCGACGGCGGCCTGGCGATCCTCTTCGGCAACCTGGCGCCCGACGGCTGCGTGGTCAAGACGGCCGGCGTCGACGAGTCGATCTGGAAGTTCACCGGCCCGGCCCGGGTCTTCGAGTCGCAGGACGACGCGGTCGACGGCATCCTGGCCAAGCGGGTGGTCGAGGGCGACGTGGTGGTCATCCGCTACGAGGGTCCCAAGGGCGGGCCGGGCATGCAGGAGATGCTCTATCCGACGAGCTTCCTCAAGGGCCGGGGCCTGGGCAAGGCGTGCGCGCTGATCACCGACGGCCGCTTCTCGGGCGGCACGAGCGGGCTGTCCATCGGCCACGTCTCCCCCGAGGCGGCCGCGGGCGGGCTGATCTCGCTCGTCGAGACGGGTGACGAGATCACCATCGACATCCCGGGCCGGAGCATCTCGCTGAACGTCAGCGACGAGGACCTGGCTCAGCGCCGGCACGAGCAGGAGCGGCGGGCCAAGCCGTATTCGCCGGTCGACCGGCAGCGCCCGGTGTCGGCGGCCCTGCGCGCGTACGCGTCGATGGCCACCAGCGCGAGCGACGGCGCGTACCGCAAGGTCCCCGAGTAGGTCGCTGCGAGACGAGGCCGCGCACCCACCGGGTGCGCGGCCTTTTTGATCTTTCCCGGAGGGCAACTTCGGAGGGGATGCGTCGTTGGTCGATACGTGATGGACACTGCTCAGCTGACCGACGACCCCGAGACCGCCGCGGCCGGCCGCGGTGAGGCGATCGTCCGCGGCCGCATCGACGGCCCGGGCGGGCTGCCGCTGCCCGGCGCCACCCTGACCATCACCGACTTCGACGGGAAGCAGCTGGCCCGGGCGGTGACCGGCGAGGACGGCACCTACCGGATGGTGATGCACGCCGGCGGCTCGTTCCTGCTGATCTGCGCGGCCGACCGCCACCAGCCCGCCGCCGCGGTGATAAATGTGGCCGCCGGCGAGATCCGCCGGGTGCTGTCGCTGGCCGGCGCCGGCCAGATCACCGGCCGGGTCACCGACCGGGGCGGCCGCGGCCTGCCGGGCGCCACGCTGACCCTCACCGACCACCGTGGCGAGGTCGTCGCGACCACCACCGCGGGCCCCGACGGCCGCTATCAGCTGCCCGGGCTCGACGGCCCCGAATACACGCTGACGGCCACCGCCCCGCACGCGCGCCCGGCGTCTCGTACGGTCTCCCCCAACGAGCCGGGTCCGGTCGACCTGGCCCTGACCGTGGGCGGCACGCTCACCGGCAGCGTCCGGGCGGCCGGCTCCGGACACCCGATCCCGCAGGCGTCGGTCGTGGCCGTCGACCGCACCGGCCGGGTCGCGGGCGCCGCCACGACCGACCACGAGGGACGCTACGAGCTCCGCGACCTGCCCCCGGGCGTCTACACCGTTGCCGCCAGCGGCCACGCCCCGGTCGCCACCCGCGTCGAACTGACCGGCGACCACGCCGCCCACGACATCACCCTGGGCACCCTGGCCACGGCAGCCACACTGCACTGAGTCAGACGAGGTCGTTGACGCAGCGCAGGACCGGACGTGTGGTCAAGGCCGTCGCGTCGAGCGCTTGTCCGGAGTGGACGGTGAACGTGACCGAAGCGCCGGGCAGGACGGTCACCGCGGCGCGGTCCGGCTCGGCGGCCGGGTCCAGTCGGTCGGGGAAGAGGGTCAGGGAGCGCAGCAGCGAGTTCGCCCGCACGGTGACGCGTGTGGTGGTGCCGTCGCGCTCGGCGGTCGCGGTGTAGTCGGCGGCCGGCCACGGGATGTCCTTGTCCAGCGACCAGAACCACGTGGTGCCGGTGTCGGTGGCGAGGAACTCGGTGGCCGGGTCGCCCGGGGTGGACAGCTCGGCGGGCAGGGTGAGGGTGGCGTTCCGGCCGGGGGCCACCGTCGTGGTCAGCTCGGCCTCGGCCAGGACCTTGCCGGTCAGGTCGCGGCGGGTCACGGTGGTCGACACGACCCAGGGCGTACGGCTGTCGTTGGCCGCCACCAGGGCCGGTGCGCCGTCGGGCGGGACGACCGCGCCGGGCTCGAGGCCGGTGCGCGGGCCGCCGGCGGTCAGCGGGGATTCCGTACGCGGCTGGAAGGTCAGCAGTCGGTCGGCGTAGGCGTCCCGCATCGCGAACCAGAGGGGTTTCTTCCGCCCGTCGCCGTCGATCGCCGCCCACGAGGTGACCGGCCAGCAGTCGTTGAGCTGCCACATGATCGTGCCCTGGCACAGCGGGCGCAACGACCGGAAGTGCTCGATGCCGAAGGCCACCGCGCGCGCCTGGTTGAGCTGGGTCAGGAAATGCCAGTCGTCGAAGTCGCGGGGCGCGGGCAGGTGGTTGGCCAGACCGCGCTCGAGTTTCTGGTCGCCGCCGATGGCCTTCTGGTGGTGGGCCATGCCGGGCGAGTCGGGGGCCAGCCGGTCGTCCGAGACCGAGCGGCGCAGCGTCGAGAACGTGGGCGGGGCCTGGAAGCCGAACTCGGAGACGAAGCGCGGGCGGTAGGCGGCGTATTTCGTGTAGTCGTCGGTGTTCCACACGTCCCAGATGTGCGTGGTGCCGAATACCGGGTCGTTCGGGTAGTGGCCGGGCGAGCCGGAATACGGGCTGCCGGGCCAGTAGGGACGGGACGGGTCGAGCTCGCCGACGATGCGGGGCAGCAGGTCGTAGTAGAAGCCCGAGCCCCAGGTCCGACCGTTCAGCTCGGACTTCCAGCCCCAGTCCTCGTAGCCCCAGAGGTTCTCGTTGTTGCCGGTCCAGATCACCAGGCTGGGGTGCGAGGCCAGCCGCACCACGTTCTCGCGGGCCTCGGCCTCGATCTCGGAGCGGAACGGCTCCTCCTCGGGGTAGGCGGCGCAGGCGAACAGGAAGTCCTGGCCGACCAGGAAGCCCATCTCGTCGGCCAGGTCGTAGAAGTCGAACGACTCGTACCGGCCGCCGCCCCAGATGCGCAGGTAGTTGACGTTGGCGTCGGCCGCCTGGCGGAACCGGGCGGCCAGCCGGTCGCGGGTGACCCGGTCGGCGAAGACGTCGTCGGGGATCCAGTTGATGCCGCGGACGAACACCGGGACGTCGTTGACGACCACCGTGTAGCCGCCGCCGGTGGTGTCGATCCGGACGCTCCGGAACCCGATCCGGCGGTTCCAGGTGTCCTGGGTCGCGCCGCCGGCCGAGGTGAGCGTCACCGACAGGTCGTATCGGGCCTGGTCGCCGAACCCGCGCGGCCACCACAGCTCGGGGTCGTCGACGGTGAGGATGAGCAGCGCCTCGATGCCGTCGACGGTCGCCTGGGCGCGGCGGCCGGCGACCTCGGCGGTGATGGTCACCGGCTCGTCGGCCGCGCGGTCGAGGCGTACGCGAAGCTCGACCCGCCCGGTGCCGCGCCCGACCGTCACCTGGGGCCGCACCTCGGCCAGCCGGGCCACCGACCAGGTCTCGAGGCCGATCGGTTGCCAGATGCCGGCCGTCACCAGCGTCGGGCCCCAGTCCCAGCCGAAGTTGCAGGCCTGCTTGCGGATGAAGTTGAACGGCTCCGGGTACGCGTTGGGGCGGTTGCCCAGGCGCTGCTGCTGCGCCTCGGCGTACGCGTACGCGCTCCGGAACTTGACCTTGAGTTCGTTGGTGCCGTCGCGAAGCAGCGAGCCGACGTCGAAGCGGTAGCCGCGGTGCATGTTGGCCGTCTCGCCGACGAGCGAGCCGTTGAGCTCGATCGCGGCGACGGTGTCGAGGCCGGCGCAGACCAGGTCGGTGCGATGGCCCGGCGTGGCGGTGAAGGTGGTCTCGTACTCCCAGTCGGTGCGCCCGATCCAAGCGAGCTTGGTCTCGTTCTCATCCAGGTACGGGTCCTCGATGCGACCGGCCCGGAGCAGGTCGGTGTGCACACACCCGGGCACGGTGGCCGGCAGGCCGCTCACGTCGGCTCCCGAAACGGTCCAGCCCTCGTGGAGCGATTGGTACGAGCTCACTGTTCTCCTTCGTCGCCACGCCGGTCCCCGGTCAGGACTTGACGGCGCCTTCCATAATCCCCCGGACGATCTGCCGGCCGCCGATCAACAGCAGGACGATCAGCGGAACAGTGGCCAGGAACGCGCCGGCCAGCACCCGCCGATAGATCACGTAGTTGCCGCTGGCCAGGTCGGACAGAGCGACCATCGAGGTCGGGAAGTCGGTGCCGTTGAGCTGGATCAGCGGCCACTGGAAGTCGTTCCAAGCCATCACGAAGGTCAGCAGACCGAGCACGGCCAGCGCCGGGCGGATCGCCGGCAGCACGATGTTCCAGTAGACCCGCAGGGTCAGCGCGCCGTCGATGCGGGCCGCCTCGACCAGTTCGTCCGGTACGGCGTGCGCGATGAACTGCCGCATGTAGAAGACGCCGAACGCGCTGACCAGGCCGGGTGCGATGACCGCGAGCAAGGTGTTGTTCCAGCCGATCTTGCCCATCACGATGTAGAGCGCGACGATGCCGAGCTGGTTGGGCACGGTCAGGGTCAGGATGACCACGACCATCAGCGCGTTGCGGCCCTTGAAGCGCAGCTTGGCGAAAGCGAACCCGGCCAGCGAGCAGAAGAACAGCGTCGCCGCGGTGATGATGCCGGCCACGAGCACGCTGTTGATCAGGGACGCCGCGAAGTACACCTCGTTGAGGGTGAAGACCTCGCGCACGTTGACCAGGAACTGCGAGCCCGGGAGCAGGGCGGGCGGCGACGCGGCGACCGCTTCGTCGGTGCTCGTCGAGATGACGAACATCCAGTACACGGGGAAGGCCGAGAACAGCAGGACGAGCGAGAGACCCAGGTAGGTCATCCAGGTGCCCCGGGTGTCTTGCGGGGCTCGATTCGCGTACGTGGTCATCGGCCACCTCCGATGCGCCGGGTCAGGGCGAAGTTGATCCCGGCCACGACCAGGATGATCAGGAACAGGGCCCAGGACATCGACGCGGCGTACCCGAGATCGAGGTCCTTCCAGCCGACCTTGTAGATCAGCTGCGCGATGGTCTGGAACTGGTGGTCGGAGCCGCCGCCGGCCGACTGCGGGTTCTCGTCGAACATCATCGGCTCGTTGAACAGTTGCAGCCCCCCGATGGTCGACAGGATCACGGTGAACACCACGACCGGCTGGATCATGGGCACGGTGATCTGCCACAACTGCCGCCACGGGCCGGCACCGTCGACCGCCGCCGCCTCATAGACGTCCTTGGGGATCGACTGCATCGCCGACAGGTAGAGCAGCGCGTTGTAGCCGATCCACTTCCAGTTCACCATCGTCGCGATGGCGATCCAGGCGCTCCACTTCTGCGCCCGCCAGTCGAGCGGGGTCTCCTGGCCGAAGCCGACCAGCGACAGGAACCAGTTGGCCAGCCCGTTGTCCCGCGAGAAGAAGATCGCGAAGACCAGGGTCGAGGCGACGACCGGGGTCAGGTACGGCAGCAGGATGCCGATCCGCCAGTACGTGGTCCCCCGCAGCTTGCGGTTGAGCAGGTTGGCGATGATCAGCGCGGCCAGCAGCTGCGGCACCGAGGAGAGGATGAAGATGCCGAACGTGTTGCCCAGCGCGTTCCAGAAGTCCTCGTCGGTGAACAGCCGCTCGAAGTTGGCGAAGCCCGCCCAGCCGGTCAGCGTCGGGTCGTCGAGCCGCCAGTTCCGCAGCGCGACAACCCCGTTGAAGATCAGCGGGAAGACGCCGAAGATCGCGAAGAGGATGAAGAAGGGCGAGATGAAGATGTACGGGATGGTCTTGGTGTCGAACCGGTAGAGCCAGTGCTTGGTCTTGCCCGGGCCCGGCGGCGGGGCCTGCCGATGCGAAGCCGGGCGGAGCTCGGTGAGGGACACGGCCACTCCTAAAAGGAGGCGGGGCGGCCCACGAACCGCCCCGCCATCGAATGGGTCAGGCCTTACCGGTCTTCGCGACCTTCTCGGCCTGCTTGACCGCCTCGGCCCAGGCCGCGTCCGACTTGAGCCCGCCCTGCTGCACGCGGGTGATCACGTTCTCCACGGCCACCCGGGTGGGGCCGTTCTTCTTGCCCAGGTACTGCGGCTTGAGGCTCTCCGCGGTGGCCGCGAAGATCTGGCCGGTGGGCGCGTCGCTCATGAACTCCTTCTTGTAGTCGAGCACCGCCGGGTCCTTGTAGAGGGCGGGCTGCGACGGCAGGTTGCCGACGGTCTTGAAGACCTCGATCTGCTGCTCCGGCTGGACCATCCACTTCACGAAGTCGGCCGCGGCGTCGACGTTCTTGCCCTGCGACGGGATGGTCCACCAGGAACCGCCCCAGTTGCCGCCGCCGCCCGGGATCGCGGCGATGTCCCACTTGCCCTTCTGGTCGGGCGCGGTCTCCTGGATGTGGCCGAGCATCCACGCCGGGCAGGCCAGCACGGCGAACTGGTCCTTCTTGAAGCCCTGGTTCCAGTTGGGCTGGAAGCTGGCCAGGTTGGCCGAGATGCCGGCGTCGATCGCCTTCATGCTCACGTCGAACGCGACCTTGGGGCCGCCGTTCATCTGCAGCTGCTCCTGCTCGTCGTAGAAGCCGACGGGCTGCTGGGCGAGCACCGGGTTGAACATGTTGGTGCCGGAGTCGATGAACTTCTTGCCGGTCTTGGCGGTGTACTGCTTGCCGACGTTGATGAAGTCGTCCCAGTTCGTCCACAGCTTGGAGACGGCGTCGCGGTCCTTGGGCAGACCGGCCTTCTGGAACAGGTCGCTGCGGTAGCACATGGCCAGGCCGCCGACGTCGGTGCCGAGGCCGATCTGCTTGCCGTCGGCCGACATGGACGCCTTCCACTTCCAGTCCAGGTACTTCGACTGGAAGTCGGCGCCGCCCTTGTCGAGCAGGTTGACGAACTTGTCGGACTGGTTGCGGAACTGGACGATGAAGCCCTCGTCGACCGCCGAGATGTCGGGGGCGCCCGAGCCGGCCACCAGCTTCTTCTGCAGGTCCTCGTGCTGGGCGTTGAACTCGCCCGTGTTGAGGGCGATCTTGATGTTCGGGTGTTCCTTCTCGTATTTGGCCTTGAGCGCGTCCAGGCCCATGTCACCCCAGAAGTTGACCTTCAGGGTGATCTGCTCGCCACTCGCGCCGTTGCTCGTGTCGTCTTTGCCCTCGAGGCTCTGCCCACTGCAGCCCGCGATCAACAGCGTCGCCGCCACACCGGCGACAGCCGCCCGCACAGTCCGTCTCATGACGCCTCCATGGAGGAGAGAAATTTACTGAACCGGATAAGTTGTGGAGACGCTATGACGGGTCTTGATGACTGTCAATACCGTGTTACAAGGTTGATCTGGCATCGTTGTCAGTACTCGTAAAGCCGGAGAATTTGGACTTTCCCGGTCATCGTTGTTTACAAAGCGTGGTGTGTCCGCCGACACTTAACCGTTCAATGAGCACCGTCGCCGACTGTTCATCTCAGCCAAGATCCGTGTGAGAGCGCTCTACCGATTCCGGCACCGGTAAACTCCGCCGGTAGGCTCGGCGGGAACAGAGGAGACCGAGTGAAGCGGCCCACGATCGCCGACATCGCGCGGCGGGCGGGCGTGTCGAAAGGCGCCGTGTCGTACGCGCTGAACGGCCAGCCCGGCGTCTCGGAGGCGACCCGTCAGCGGATCGTGGCCATCGCCCAGGAGATCGGCTTCAATCCCAACAGCGCCGCCCGGGCGTTGTCCGGGGCGAGCGCCCGGGCCGTCGGCCTCACCCTGAGCCGGCCGGCGCGCATCCTCAGCATCGAGCCGTTCTTCATGGGCCTGATCAGCGGCTTCGAGGCCGAGCTGGCCGCCCGCTCGTACGCTCTGACGCTGCAGGTCGTCGCCACCCCGGAGCAGGAGATCGACGTCTACCGCCGCTGGTGGGGCGAGCGCCGGATCGACGGCGTGATCGTCACCGACCTGCGGGAGGACGACGTCCGCATCCCGGTCCTCCAGCAGCTGCAGCTGCCCGCGGTCGTGATCGGCGGGCCCGGTGACACCGGCAAGATCGCCCAGGTCTGGTCGGACGACGCCGGTGCGATCACCGAGACGGTGCGCTACCTGGTCGCGCTCGGCCATCGCCGGATCGCCCGGGTCGGCGGCCTGCCCGACCTGCTGCACACCCAGACCAGGACCAGGGCGTTCAACGACGTCTGCACCGCGCTCGGGCTCAACGAGGCGGTCACCATGCCGTCCGACTACACCGGCGAGGAGGGCGGCCGGGCCACCCGCCGGCTCCTGATCGGGGCCGACCGGCCCACGGCGATCATCTACGACAACGACGTGATGGCGGTGGCCGGCCTGGCCGTGGCGCAGGAGATGGGTCTCGCCGTGCCCGGCGACCTGTCCATCGTGGCCTGGGACGACTCCCCACTGTGCAGCCTGGTGCACCCGCCGCTGACCGCCCTGTCGCGCGACATCGCCGAATACGGCGCCCACGCCGCCCGCGAGCTGCTGGCCGCCATCGACGGCAAACAGGTCAACAACGTCGAGGCGGGCACGGCGCACCTGACGCCCCGAGGGAGCACCGCCCCGCCTCGCTAAGCGCGGTGGCTCTCGAGGTAGGCCTCGATGCGCTCGGCCGGGCCCGGGCGGCCCAGCACGAAACCCTGGCCGTAGAGGCAACCGGCCTTGGCCGCCCGCTCGCACTGCTCGGTCGTCTCGAGTCCCTTCGCGACGATCTCCAGGCCGAGGCGGCGGCCCAGGCTGACCACGACGTCGATCACCGCCGGGCCGCCGCCGGCCGTGGACCCGGACGACGTGTTGGCCAGCGAGGCGTGCAGCTTGAGCATGTCGACCGGGAGGCGCCGCAGGTGCGACAGCGAGGCCTGGCCGGCGCCGAAGTCGTCCAGGGCCGCGCGTACGCCGAGTTTGCGCAGGCCGGCCAGGGAGGCCACGATCGCCGGCACGTCCTCGGCGATCCACTCCTCGGCCACCTCGACCACCAGGCGCTCGGGCGCGATGCCATACCGCTCGAGGGTCGACGCCACCCGGTCGGGGAAACGCGCGGTCAGCAGCTCCCGCGGCGAGACGTTGACCGAGACCCAGAAGCCGTTGTCGCCGCCCGTCCAGGCCGACAGGTGCTTGCACGCGGCGTCCAGCACCCACTCGTCGAGCTCGGCCGAGATGCCCACGGCCCGGGCGATCGGCAGCAGCTCGTTCGGCAGGATCGTGCCGAGCTGCGGATGCCGCCAGCGCAGCAGCGCCTCGACCCCCACCGGCTGGTTGTCGCGCAGGTCGACCACCGGCTGGAAGACCAGGTCGAGCTGGCCCCGGTCGGCCGCGCCGAGCAGCTCACGCTCGAGATCCATCCGGCGGTTGAGCTTCATCTCGACGTCGGGGTCGTACCACTCCACCCGGTCCAGGCCGAGCTGGCGGGCCCGGCGGCGGGCCAGGTCGGCGTGCCGCAGCACCTCGGTCGAGTCCTCGCCGCCGGCCAGCTCGGCCAGCCCGATGCTGGTGTGCAGCTCGACGATCGTGCCGGGCAGTTGCAGCGGCTCGGCCACCGCGGTGGCGATGCGGGTGGCCAGCGCGTACGCCAGCACGGCACCGTCGGCGGTGAGGACCGCGAACTCGTCACCGCCGAGCCGGGCCGGCAGGTCCTCCTCGGTCAGCAGGTTGCGCAGGCGGCGGCCCACCTCGATCAGCACGGCGTCACCGGTCTCGCGGCCCCGGCTGTCGTTGATCTCGG
Source organism: Paractinoplanes maris (assembly GCF_023544465.1). Taxonomy (GTDB): domain Bacteria; phylum Actinomycetota; class Actinomycetes; order Mycobacteriales; family Micromonosporaceae; genus Actinoplanes; species Actinoplanes maris. The sequence continues at coordinate 297,032 of NZ_JALPVL010000001.1, forward strand.
CCAGGCCGTGCAGGTCGATCACCAGCAGGGTGCCCTGCTGCCCGGCGCGGCGGCGATGGGCCAGCAGGTCGCGCATCAGAGCGCGCCGGTTGGCCAGGCCGGTGAGCTGATCGGTGGACGACATCTTGTGCAGCGCCTTCTCCAGATGCCGCCGGTCACCGATGTCGCGCACGTGCACCACCAGCGCGGCCACCTCGGGAACGGCGCGCTGGTCGGAGATGGTCGACTCGGTGTCGCGCCACAACGCGGCGCCGTCGCGCAGCCGGGCGGTGACCAGCGCGGGCGGCCCGTCGGCGTCCTCCCCGGCCAGCACCACGTCGATCACCTCACGGGCGTCCTCGACGTCGTCGGGGTGGATCAGGTCGGTGAAGGCGCGGCCCACCACCTCGTCGTCGGTGAGCCCGAACAGGCGCGACGCGGCCGGCGACTGCCAGGCGATCCGCAGATCCTGATCGAGCACCAGGGTGAGGTCGGTGGCCCCGGCGACCAGGGACCGGAAGTGGGCCTCGGCGGTCTGCAACTGGCCCGCATACCGCCGGATGTCGTGCACGACGAGCAGCTCACGCATCGCCAGCACGGCGACCATCGCGATGCCCAGGATGATGCTGGTCGAGTCGAACTCCCGGACCACGATCAGGTGCCAGACCGCGGCCACCACGCCCACCCCGGCCGGCACCGCGAGCAGCGGATAGCTGGCCAGATACTGGTCGGGGTTGCGCGGCTCGAGCGGCGGCGCGGGCAGATCGCGCCGGGTGCCGCCCTCCACGGTCAGGGCCAGGCCGGCCACGATCGGCAGTCCGGCCAGCGCCACGGCGGCCCCGCTCACGCCGATCGCGAGCGCACCCAGCCCGACCAGCACCAGCATCGCGCCGATGCCGCAGCGGACGGCGGCCCGGCGGACCGGGCGGCCCCGCAGCATCGCGACCAGGATGATGGCGGCACCGGTGGCCCCGATGGAGATGACCGGGAGGGCGCCGGGACGGGCCACGTCGGCCGGCGTGAGCAGATAGCCGGCGAAGGCCAGGCTGACGCCCAGGCCGAGGCCGTCGAACGCCCGCCGTGAGTGCACCATCCATCCCGTACCGGTCGAGGGCAGCAGCAAGGTGCCGGTCGCGTAGCAGGCGGCGGCGAGTCCGAAGGCGATCGTCACCCACACGCCCTCGGCCGGCGGTGAGAGCAGAGTGAGCAGCACCGCGGCCACCGAGGCCAGCGCACCCAGGCCGACGAAGCCGGCGCCGCGGCAGGCCACGAAGGACTGGTCGGCGTGGTGGATCGAGAGCGCGGCCCGCACCAGCTGGAAGGTGGCCCAGAGGCCGCAGCCGCCGGCGCCCACGGCCAGCGCGAGCGGGGGCGAGACCAGACCGGTCAGGCCGGCCAGCAGCACCACGATCGCGGCCGCGGGCACGCCGAGCGTCATGGCCCGGCGGCGAGGCCGGGCCTGGTGCGTGCGCGTGGGGGGCGGCACTGCCACGTCGACGGATCCTCCGGGATTCTCGTCGGATCAGGGGTCTCGCGGGGTTGATGGGGGTCGTTGCATCGGACAACGACCGTCCCTCGAACAGGTTACGGCTGGGTAATGCTCCTCCGCACGTCCGGACCGTCGGCTATGGACGCCACTCGGTCATAGTCAGTCATGGTCAGCCGCCGGCCACTGAGGGCAGGACCTGGATCTCGGAGGTCGGTGCGACCGCGGTCTCGAGGCCGGCCTGCTCGCCGTCCACAAAGACATTCACGTAGCGGCGGACCGCGCCCTGCTCGTCGCGGATGCGCCGGGCCAGCATCGGCCAGCGCTCCCCCACCTCGGTCAGCACAGCGCCGAGCGTGCCGGCCGCGGTGACCTCGAGCCGGGACGCGCCGCCGGCCTCGGCCCGCAGCACACCGGGCACCAGCACGACCGGCATCAGACCGGCACCGCCCGGACCGAGAGCACATCGGGCAGATGTGCGGCCACCGTCATCCAGCTCTCGCCCTCGTCGTTGGTGGCGAAGACCTCGCCGGCCCGGGTGCCGAAATAGACGCCGGCCGGATCGAGACGGTCGGTGCACATCGCGTCGCGCAGCACGACCGGGTAATAGGGGCCGTCGGGCAGGCCCACGTGCTGCGGCTCCCACCGGTCACCGGCGTCGGTCGAGCGGTAGACGCGGCAGCGCAGCTCGGTCGGGTGGCGCTCGCTGTCGGCGGTGAGCGGGAAATTCCAGATCGTGCCGGAGCGGCTCGGATGGGCGACGATCGGGAAGCCGAAATCGGAGGGCAGGGTGGCGGCGATCGACTGCCAGCTGTCGCCGCCGTCGGTCGAGCGGTAGACGCCGTGGTGATTCTGCGCGTAGAGCTGGTCGGGATCGCCGGCGTCGCGGGTCACCCGGTGCACACACTGGCCGAACTCGGGCCACGGATCGGGGAAGAAGTAGGCCTTGATGCCCTTGTTGGCCGGTGACCAGGTCTCGCCGCCGTCGCCGGACCGGTAGACCCCGCCGGTCGACATCGCCACCAGCAGACGGGACGGGTCGTCGGGGTGGGGCAGGATCGTGTGGATCGCCTGACCGCCGAAGCCGGCGCCCCACTGCGGGCGGTGCGGGTGATCCCACAACCCGCGGACCAGCTCGAACGATCGGCCGCCATCGGTCGAGCGGAAAAGCGCGGAGGGCTGGGAGCCCGCGTAGACCACGCCGGGCTCGGCGGCCGTGCCGGGCACGATCTGCCACACCCGCTCGACCGCCGCCCCCGCATCCTCGGGGAAGGCGATGGGCGCCGTCTCGGGCTCCTGCCAGGTCTCGCCCAGATCGTCGCTCACCGCGACGCTCGGGCCGAAATGGGAGCTGTCGACAGCGGCCAGCAACCGGGGGCGGGGACCGCGAGTGTCCACACCGATCGTGTAGACCGCCGTGCCGGGGAAGTGAGCCGGGCCGACCTGCCAGGTCCGGCGCTCGTCGTCGCCGGCGGCCAGAAACAGGCCTTTCTGCGTGCCGATCGCGAGAAGCACTGTCATGGCCCTGAGTATGCGCCCGGGGTCCGACAGAAACGACGCACAGAGCGGGTGGGAGGATGGGCACGTGCGTTCGAAACCCCTGCTCCGCGTCCGGAAGTCCGGCGGTCTGATGGTCGCCGCCGTGCTCGGTTTCGTCAGCGGTGTTCCGCTCGCCAGTGTGTCGTGGGCCTGGGCCCTGATCCTGTTGATCCCGATCGCGTTCTTCCTCTGGGCCTGGCGGGCCGGCACCGACGTCTACGCCGACCAGCTGCGGGTGCGGGCCCTGCTGGGCAGCACCGAGGTGCTCTGGGACCGGATCGACGAGCTCGCCCCGGACTCCAGCGGGCAGATCTCCGCGCTGCTCGACAACGGCAACGTCATCCGCCTGACCGCGGTCACCACCGACAATCTGCCGAGGGTGCTGGCCGCCGGTGGGCAGGAGATCGGCCACTCCGACTGATTCCCAGCTGATCTCGCTACCCTGGGGTGCGTCGAATCTCGAGGAGGTCGAGTGATCGTGCGTTCCCGCCGGGCCCGGGCCGCCACCCTGGCGCTCGCCGCCGTGCTGGGGCTCGCCTCGGCGTGCAGCTTCGGCCCGCCCGATCCCGATCAGCAGGGTGCTCCGCCCAACCTGCCCACCCCGTCGGCCGACGAGCCCTCCGCGGGCCCCGAGGACCCGAGCGGCGGCAGCCAGGAGGTCGCGATCACCGTCCTGGCCAAGGACCTGGACGTGCCGTGGGGCATGGCCTTCCTGCCCGACGGGTCGGGTCTGGTCACCGAGCGCGACACCGGCCGCATCCTCAAGGTCGGCCCCGAGTCCGACGCCGACGGGCTGACCGTCACCGAGGCGCAGCGGCTGGCCGAGGTGCAGGCGTCCGGCGACGGCGGCCTGCTCGGCATCGCGGTCTCCCCGCAATACAAGACCACCAAGACGGTGTACGTGTATTACTCCACCGCCAAGGACAACCGCATCGGCAAGCTGGTGCTCGGCGGCAAGCTCCAGCCGATCCTGACCGGCATCCCGCGCTCGAGCGACTTCAACGGCGGCGCGCTCGCCTTCGGTCCCGACGGCTTCCTGTACGCGGGCACCGGCGACGGCACGACGAACGGGGCGCAGGCGCAGAACCCGAAAAGCCTGGGCGGCAAGATCCTCCGGATGACCGTGGCCGGCAAGCCCGCCCCCGGCAACCCGGTCAAGACCAGCCTGGTCTGGAGCTCCGGCCACCGTAACGTTCAGGGCCTGGCCTGGGACAAGACCAAGCGGATGTACGCCAGTGAGAGCGGCCAGACCAAGTCGGGCGAGCTCAACGTGATCACCAAAGGTAAGAACTACGGCTGGCCCAAGGCCGACGGCGCGGGCACCGACACCAAGCTGACCGATCCGATGTTCAGCTGGCCGGCCGCCGAGTCCGGCTGCGCCGGGGTGGCCGTGCTCGAGCAGACGATCGCCACCGCGTGCCTGCTCGGCAAGCGGGTCTATCTGCTCGACGTGACCGGCAACGGGACCGTGCTGGGCACCCCGCAATCCGTGCTGACCGGCGAGTACGGCCGGCTGCGGAGCCTGGTGACCGCGCCCGACGGGTCGTTGTGGGCCGGCACCTCCAACCAGGAGGACGCGGGCGACCCCGGCCCCGAGGACGACCGGATCATTCGGCTGGTCTTCTCGGACGGCGGCGCCGGCCGCAGTTGAGAAAGTGCCACTCTTCTCGGGCGGCGCCGCCGCGGCTGAGGGCCACGGTGGGAGGGCACACGGTTTGACGCACAACGGGGCAGGGCAGGTGAGGCGGCGATGACCTCGATAACCTCGACGGCTCGCCGCTGGTTCGGTGCGGTCCGCGGCAGCCGGTGGACCCGCCGCTCCCTGGTCGGGGCGATGATCGCTCTGGTCAGCGTGGCCGGCGCGGTGATCGGCACGATGCTCTTCGCCCACGCCAACGTCGCCGTCGGGCCGTTCCGAGCCGAGATGTCGATCAGCCCGTCGGTCTTCGGCGGCACCGAGGTCGACCTGCCGCCACTCGGGTCGCTGCACCTCGACAGCCACGACGGCCCGCTCCACCTCAAGGTCAACCTGGCCGCCCTCGACCAGAGCCGCACCGAGGCCCTGATCGACGACCCCACCGCGATCAGCCGGGCCGGCGAGAACGCGGTCGACGACGTCCGCGACGGCGTGATCCGGCTCGGCGTGCGCACCCTGGGCATCGCGGTGCTGAGCGCGATCGTGCTCAGCGCGCTGATCTTCCGCAACGTCCGCCGGGTGGCCGCCTCGGGCCTGACGGCGCTGGTGGTCACCGGCGGGAGCCTGGGGCTGGCGGCGGCCACGCTGCGACCCGACTCGATCGCCGAGCCGCGGTACGAGGGCCTGCTGGTCAACGCGCCCGCCGTGGTCGGTGACGCGCGCCGGATCGCCGACAACTACGGCCGCTACTCCGAGCAGCTGCAGCAGATCGTCAGCAATGTGAGCCGGCTCTACACAACCGTGTCGTCCCTGCCCGTGTATGAGCCCGAGGCCAATACGACCCGCATCCTGCACGTCTCCGACCTGCACCTGAGCCCGCAGGCGTTCGGTCTGATCCGCACGGTGGTGCAGACGTTCGAGATCGACGCCGTGATCGACACCGGCGACCTGGTCGACTGGGGCAGCACCGCCGAGACCGGATACGCCTCGTCGATCCCCTCGGTCGGCGTCCCCTACATCTGGGTCCGCGGCAACCACGACTCGGCCTCGATCCAAACGGCGGTGGCCCGCCAGCGCAACGCGGTCGTCCTCGACAACAAGATCACCACGGTCGACGGCCTGACCATCGCGGGCATCGGCGACCCGGAGTTCACCCCGGACAAGAAGGAGACGCCGGCGGCGAACCCGGACGACCCGGCGCAGTCGCCGCTGCTGCGGGCCGGTGGCCAGCTGGCCGAAACGATCCGAACCTCCGGCAAACCCGTCGACATCGCCCTGGTCCACGACCCGGCGATGGCGCCGCCGCTCTCCGGGGTGGTGCCGCTGGTGCTGGCCGGTCACAAGCACCAGCGTGAGGTGAGCCTGCTGCCCGCGCCGGCCCCGGCTCCTTCGGCGTCACCCACGCCGGCCCCGTCGGCCGCCGGCGACGAGCCGCCCGTGGCGACCCGCCTGATGGTCGAGGGCTCGACCGGCGGTGCGGGCCTGCGCGGGCTCGAAAAGGAGGAGCCCACGCCGCTGAGCTTGTCGGTCCTCTACTTCGACGAGAACAGGCAGCTCAAGGCCTACGACGACATCCAGCTGGGCGGCACCGGCCAATCCAATGTGGAGATGCAGCGCAACGTCGTCGGCGCCGAGCCGGAGGAGACACCGTCACCCTCCGGCTCACCGACGCCGCAGTCCGAGCCCAGCCGCTGAGCTCAGGCTTCGTGCTTCGTCAGCTGAGGCGCTCGAGGATCAGGTCGCGGACGGTCTTGGCGTCGGCCTGGCCCCGGGTGGTCTTCATGACCGCACCGACCAGCGCGCCGGCCGCGGCCACCTTGCCGTCGCGGATCTTGGCGGCGATGTCGGGGTTGGCGGCGATCGCCTCGTCGACCGCGGCGGTCAGCGCGCCCGTGTCGGAGACGACGCCGAGCCCCCGGGCGGCCATGACCGCCTCAGGGTCGCCCTCGCCGGCCACGACGCCCTCGAGCACCTGGCGGGCGAGCTTGTCGTTCAGCTTGCCGCCGTCGACCAGTTTCTGCAGTGCGGCGACCTGGGCCGGGGTGACCCCGACGGCCGACAGCTCGACGCCGGTCTCGTTGGCCCGGCGGGCCAGCTCGCCCATCCACCACTTGCGCGCGCCCGCGGGCGAGGCCCCGGCCGCGATGGTCTCCTCGATCAGCTCGACGGCACCGGCGTTGGCCACCGACTGCATGTCGAGCGCGCTGATGCCCCAGTCCTCGGCCAGCCGGGCGCGCTTGACGCTCGGCCGCTCGGGCAGGGCGGCCTTGAGCTCGGCGACCCAGGACGCCTCGGGCGCGATCGGCACGAGGTCGGGCTCGGGGAAGTAGCGGTAGTCGGTCGCCGTCTCCTTGGACCGGCCGGGCCGGGTGTCGCCGGTGGTCTCCTGGAAGTGACGCGTCTCCTGGAAGATGCGGACACCCTCGTCGAGCAGGCTGGTCTGCCGGATGATCTCGGAGCGGACCGCGCGCTCGACCGAGCGCAGCGAGTTCACGTTCTTGGTCTCGGTGCGGGTGCCCCACTCCTCGCCGGCCTTGTTGAGCGACGTGTTGACGTCGCAGCGCAGCGAGCCCTGCTCCATGCGCACGTCGGAGACGCCGAGCGAGCGGATGATGTCGCGCAGCTCGGCCACGTAGGCCTTCGCCACCTCAGGCGCGAGCGCGCCCAGGCCGGGCACCGGCTTGGTGACGATCTCGACCAACGGGATGCCGGCGCGGTTGTAGTCGACCAGCGACTCGGTCGCGCCATGGATGCGGCCGGTCGCGCCACCCACGTGCAGCGACTTGCCGGTGTCCTCCTCGAGGTGCACCCGCTCGATGCCGATCCGGTATTCCTTGCCGTCGACCTCGACGTCGACATAGCCCTCGACGCAGAGCGGCTCGTCATACTGCGAGGTCTGGAAGTTCTTCGGCATGTCGGGATAGAAGTAGTTCTTCCGCGCCATGCGGCACCACGAGGCGATGTCACAGTTGAGCGCGAGGCCGATCCGGATCGTCGCCTCGATCGCCGCCCGGTTGGACACCGGCAGCGCGCCCGGCAGGCCCAGGCAGACCGGGCACACCTGAGTGTTCGGCTCGGCGCCGAACTCGGTGCGGCAGCCACAGAACATCTTGGTGGCCGTGCCCAGCTCGACGTGGGTCTCGAGGCCGATCACCGGCTCGTAGCGCGAGACGGCGTCCTCGTAGGTGGGCAGCGCGGTGGTGGTCATGGCACAAGAATAGTGGGCCCGGCGATCAGAATTTCGGTGACCCACAGCCCCCCGGAGTTATCCACAGGCGCCCCCACAGCTGAAGATCGTTCGGATACGGTCCCCGCCATGCACCGCGCACTCCTCGTCGTCGCCGCCCTCGCCGCGACCACCTCCATCGCAGCTTGCGACGACTCCCCGTCCACCGAGACTCCCCCGACGGCCTCGGCGGCGCCCGCCGCCCCCGCCGTCGACTACACGGCCTGGCAGGCCGGCAGCTCCAAGCCGGTGGCCGACAAGCTCTATCCCAAACACGGCACCGCCACCCTCGACGTCCTGCACTACAACCTCGTGCTCGCCTGGCAGCCGTCGGCCAAGACCCTCAAGGGCACCGCCACGCTGCGCATCCGGCCCACGGCCGATGCCACCCAGCTCAAGCTCGACTTCAAGCCCTACACGCTGGACAAGGTCACCGTGGACGGCAAGGCAGTCCAGGCGACCGTCACCGGCGAGAAACTGGTCGTTCCGGCTCCCGTCGTCGCCGACCAGCCGGTCACGCTGGTGGTCGCCTATCACGGCAAGCCGGCCACCACACCCATGCCGTCGCACCGCTCCGACGTCGAGCCGCTCGGCCTGACGATCACCAAGGAGGGCGGCCTGTGGACCATGCAGGAGCCCTTCGGCGCCTATACGTGGTATCCGGCGAACGATCAGCCGTCCGACAAGGCGCTCTACGACGTCGCGGTCACCGTGCCGACCGGCTGGTCGGCCATCGCCGCCGGCAGCTATCTGGGTCAGCGGGGCTCGACGTTCCGCTTCCGCAGCACCGACCCGATGGCCAGCTATCTGCAGACCCTCGCCGTCGGCAAATACAAGAAGGTCGTGGCCAAGGGTCCCCGTGGCATCCCGCTGACCTACTGGTATCGCCCCGGCCGGGACGAGAGGTTCCTGCCCTCGCTCAAGAAGTCGCCGGCCATGCTCAGCTTCCTCGAGAAGCGGTTCGGGCCCTACCCGTTCCCCAGCGGCGGCGCGGTCATGGTCGAGTCGGAGTCGGCCATGGAGACCCAGCAGATGATCACGATGGGCGGCAAGAAGAAGAAGTTCGACAAGGCGCTCTTCGAGGAAGACCTGCTGCACGAGTATTCGCACCACTGGTTCGGCGACACGGTCACCCCGTCGACCTGGACCGACCTGTGGCTCAGCGAGGGCTGGGCGACCTACGTGCAGTTCCTCTACTCGCAGTCGGTGCTGAAATACAGCGACAAGGAGCTGGAGGACTACCTGCGCCGGGCCGACGCCGACCTGCGCAAGAAGCTGGGACCGCCCGGCAAGCCGAAGGCCGGCAACTTCGCCGAGAGCAACGTCTATCTCTGCCCGGCGGCCATGCTCAAGGAACTGCACGACGCACTCGGTGACGAGAAGTTCTTCGCCCTCGGTAAGGCGTGGGTGCAGACGCAGAAGAACACCCAGCAGACCCGGGCGTCCTTCACCGCCTTCGTCAACAAGCAGACCGGCCGCGACTTCACCAAGCTGATCAACAGCTGGCTGGACTCGAAGTCCACGCCGCGGCCGGCATAGCTCTCGCTCGTTACAGGGCCGGCGGCGTCAGGGTCCCCACCGAGGACTCCAGCGCCGCCGCCACCCGGTACATCCGGTCGTCGGCCAGCGTCGGGGCCATCACCTGGAAACCGACGGGCAGACCCTCGGACAGCCCGCACGGCACCGAGATCGCCGGACCGCCGTACAGGTTGGTCGGGATCGTGAAGAGGTCGGCCAGATACATCTGGTAGGGATCCGAGGTGCGCGACCCGAACGGGAAGGCCACGAACGGCGTGGTCGGTGAGACGAGCACGTCGACCCGCTCGAAAGCCGCCTCGAAGTCCCGCGTGATCAGCGTGCGGACCTTCTGAGCCTGACCGTAATAGGCGTCGTAGTAGCCGCTGGACAGCGCGTAGGTGCCCAGGATGATGCGCCGCTTGACCTCGGGGCCGAAGCCGGCCTCGCGGGTCAGCGACATGACCTCCTCCAGCGAGCGGTTGCCGTCGTCGCCGACACGCAGGCCGTAACGCACACCGTCGAAGCGCGCCAGGTTGGACGACGCCTCGCTGGGGGCGATCAGATAGTAGGCCGGAAGCGCGTACTGGAAGTGCGGGCAGGAGACCTCGACGATCTCGGCGCCCAGCTTGACCAGCGCCTCGAGCGACTCGTGGAAGGCGCTCAGCACGCCCGGCTCGGACCCGTCGCCCGCGAACTCCTTGACGACGCCCAGCTTGACGCCGCTGAGGTCGCCGGTGGCGCCGAGCCGCGCCGCGCCGACCACGTCGGGCACCGGCTGCGGGATCGAGGTGGAGTCCCGCCAGTCGTGGCCGGCGATCGCCGCGTGCAGCAGCGCCGCGTCCTCGACGTTGCGGGCGCACGGGCCCGGGGTGTCGAGCGACGACGAGAACGCGATCAGGCCGTAACGCGAGGTGCCGCCGTACGTCGGCTTGGCCCCGACCGTGCCGGTGACCGCACCCGGCTGGCGGATCGAGCCGCCGGTGTCGGTGCCGATGGCCAGCGGCGCCTCGTAGGCGGCGATGGCGGCGGCGCTGCCGCCACCCGAGCCGCCCGGGATGCGACCGAGATCCCACGGGTTGTTGGTCGCACCGTAGGCGGAGTACTCGGTGGACGAGCCCATCGCGAACTCGTCCATGTTGGTCTTGCCGAGCATCACCGTGCCGGCCGCGCGCAGCCGCTCGACGATCGTCGCGTCGTACGGCGGGCGCCAGCCCTCGAGGATCTTGGAAGCGGCCGTGGTCGGCACGCCCTTGGTGGCGATCACGTCCTTGACGGCGACCGGCACACCGGCCAGCGGGCCGGTCACCTCGCCGGCGTCGACCGCGGCGGCGGCGGCCAGCGCGCCCTCCCGGTCGACGTGCAGGAAGGCGTGCACCCGCTCGTCGACGGCGTCGATCCGGTCGAGGTGAGCCTGGGCGACCTCGACCGCCGAAGCCTCTTTGCCGGCGATCGCCTTGGCGAGCTGAGCCGCCGACATCTTCGTCAGGTCAGACACGGCGTCAGTCCTCCTCGTCCAGGATGCGCGGCACGCGGAACCGGCCCTCGAACGCGTCCGGAGCGCCCGAGAGCGCCTCCTCCTGCGTGAGGCACGGCACGGGCACGTCGTCGCGATAAACGTTGGTCAGCGGAACGGAGTGCGAGGTGGGCGGGATGTCGTCGGCCGCCACCTCGCCGACCCGGGCCACGGACTGCAGGATCACGTCGAGCTGCCCCGCGAACCGGTCCAGTTCCTCCTCGGTCACGGCGAGCCGCGACAGGCGCGCCAGATGCGCGACCTCTTCGCGGGTGATGGCGGCCATCCTGTCCTACTTTCTCGAATGCGACTCGGACCCGACGAGTCTATTTCGCCCTCGCCCGACCCCGATCGCCGGGCGACGATTGTGCCCGTCCCCCTCGGACACCGGGTGCCGGGTGTCAGCGGGAGTGTCCCTCGGACGGTGGAATTCGGGTTCAATGCGCGACTGAAGGCTTATGCCGATTTGATAACGGCAAAGATGTTTTGCGGTGGAATGACCATGTGGATCTATCGTGGGAACGGTCGGTTGATCGAGGCCCTGGTGGAGGTCGCATGGACGCCGCACGGCAGGACCTGCGACGGCGACGGGCACTGTTCGTCACCGGGGTTGTGGTGGCCTCGGTCGACGGGCTGTTGTGGGCGGTGCAGCACGAGACGTTCGGCGAGCTTCCGAGCGCGTACTGGTTGATGGGCTTTCTGGCCGTGGTGGTCGACGCGCGGCCCTATGTGGTGGCCAACCGCCGCGCCAGCTCGGTCATCCTGCCGTCCATCTGCTTCACCTTCGCGATCGCCCTGGCCTGGGGATTCGGGCCGGCGCTGGCGGTTCAGCTGATCGCGGTCACGGTGGCCGGCATCCGGATGCGGCACACCGCCCGGCGGACGCTGCACCTGGCCGTGCAGCACGCGGTCGCGCTGGGGGCGGCCGCCCTGGTGACCTCGCTGGTCTCGCTGCGGGTCGGGCCCGGGCTCGACTGGGGGGACGCACTTCTGACGGTGGCGGCGGCCGGGGCCTGGATCCTGGCCCGCTACGGCCTGGCGGCGGTAGTCGCGCGCTCGATGGCCGACCGGCCGGGACCCCGGCTGCGGCGTCTCCAGCGGCTCCGGCGGCTGCGCCGGGCCGGGGTCGAAGTGCTGGCCACCGGCGCATTGCTGCTGCTCGGGCCGGTGGTGCTGGCAACCGCGCAGGTCGGACTGGCCTTTGTGCCACTGGTGTTGCTGGCGCTGCACGCCGTCCATCGGATGGTCCGCTCGGCCGGCGAGTTCGAGCGCGCCGCCCGCGTGGACGCGCTGACCGGACTGCCGAACCGGCGCGCTCTGCACGCGGCCGTGCTGTCCCAGGCCAAAGGGCGGCGGCTGGCGCTCCTGGTCCTCGATCTCGACCGATTCCGTACGGTGAACGACGCGCTCGGCGACGGCGTCGGCGACCGGCTGCTGGCCGAGGTCGGCCACCGCCTGGCCGAGGTGGTGCCGGCCCACGACCTGGTGGTCCGGCTCGGCGGCGACGAGTTCGCGGTGCTCGCCACCCGGGTCGACGGCGCGCCCGCGGCCCGCCGCGTCGCCGACCACCTGGCCGAGGCACTGAACCACCCGTTCGCCCTCGACGGCATGCCGGTGGACGTCACTGCCTCGATCGGGATCGCCCTGCAACGCGAACCCGGTGGCGATGGCGCGACCCTGCTGCGCGAGGCGGAGGCGGCCATGTACGACGCCAAGCAGCGCGGCGACCAGGTCTCGCTCTACAGCCCCGACGCCCCGCACCACACCCCGGACCGCCTGACGCTGCTGGCCGACCTGCGGCAGGCGCTGCACGAGGACTCGCCCGACGACGGGATCACGCTCTTCTACCAGCCGCAGATCGCCATCGCGACCGGCGAGGTGGTCGGCGTGGAGGCGCTGCTGCGCTGGCGGCACCCCGAGCGCGGTCTGGTCGGCCCCGAGGAGCTGATCCGGGTGGCCGAGCCGACCCCGGTGATGCGCCTGCTCACCAGCCGGGTGCTGCACGAGGTGATCGCCCAGCTGGCCGCGTGGCGCGACGCCGGCCGCCCGTTGCGCGCGGCGGTCAACGTCAGCGTCCGCGACCTGCACGCCGGCGACATCGCCGACCGGGTCGACGGGCTCCTGCGCGAGTACGACGTGCCGCCCGACCTGCTCCAGCTCGAGATCACCGAGAGCGCCCTGATGGCCGACCCGCACCGCGTCCTCAGCACGATCACCCGCCTGGACCGCATGGGCATCGCCATCTCGCTGGACGACTTCGGCACCGGATACTCCTCGCTGCAGCACCTGCGCCGCCTCCCGCTGGCCGAGGTGAAGATCGACCGCTCCTTCGTCCTGGGCATGGCCACCGACCGTGGCGACGCCGCCATCGTCCGCTCGGTGATCGACCTGGCCGAGGCCCTGGGCCTGCGCGCGGTCGCCGAAGGCGTCGAGGACGAACGCACCTGGCGCCTCCTGGCCGAAGCCGGCTGCCACGCGGCCCAGGGCTGGTTCCACGCCCGCCCCATGCCCGCCCCCGACCTGGCCGACTGGCTCTCCCGCTACCGCCCCGTCCGCCCCGCGGCGCTCCGCTAGCCGCCCGGCACTCCACGCCCGGCCCCCGCTCGGGCTCCACGCCGGCCCCGCCCGCGCTCCACGTCCGGTTCCGCTCGGGCTCCACGTCCGGTTCCGCTCGGGCTCCACGCCCGCCCGCGTCGTCAGCCGGCGTCCGAGCCGATCTCGGCGACCTCTCGGGCGGCGTCGGGGCCGTCGGAGAGCAGGACGGCGAAGCCCTGCTCGTCGAGCACCGGGACCTTGAGCGCCAAGGCCTTGTCGTACTTGCTACCGGGGTTGTCGCCGACCACGACAAAGGCCGTCTTTTTCGAGACCGAGCCGCTCACTTTGCCGCCGCGGGACGTCACGGCCTCGGTGGCCTGGTCACGTGAGTGGGAGGCCAGCGTGCCGGTGACCACCAGCGTCAGACCCTCCAGCGGGCGCGGGCCGTCGTCGACGCGCTCGTCGGCCATGCGGACGCCGGACTCACGCCACTTGCGGACGATGTCGCGATGCCAGTCGACGGCGAACCACTCGCGCAGACTCTCCGCGATGATCGGGCCGACACCCTCCACAGTCGACAAGACGTCCGGCGCCGCCTTGGCCTTTTTCCCCGAAGCGGCGGCGTCGACGGAAGCCGCGGCGGTGTCAGCGGAAACGCCGGCGTCAGCGGAAACGCCGGCGTCAGCCGTAGCGGCGCCGTCGGGGGAATCGGCGCTGTCGGACGGGGCGGTGTCGGGTGAGACTTGGGCGGCCAGGACGTCGGCGGCGGCGGAGACGACTGAGCTGTCCAAGGCGGCGGCCTCGACCGCTGCGGCCTCCTCGGCACTGCCGGGTGGGGCGGCGACGATGGCCTCGATGGCCTCCATCGAGCCGAACTGGCGGGCCAGTGCCTCGGCGGCCGTCGGGCCCACGTGGCGGATCGAGAGGCCGATGAGCACCCGGGCCAGCGGGCGCTCCTTGGCCGTCTCCAGGTTTTCCAGCAATTTGACGGCATTGCTGCCCAGGCTGCCGTCCTGGTTGACGAAGAACGGCGACCGGCGCAGATCATCCTCGGTGAGAGCGAAGAGGTCACCCTCGTCGGTGATCACCTGGGAGTCGAGCAGGGCCTGACCGGCCTTGTAACCCAGGCCCTCGATGTCGAACCCCGAGCGGCCGGCCAGGTGGAAGACCCGCTCGCGCAACTGCGCGGGGCACGACCGCGTGTTGGGGCAGCGGATGTCGATGTCGCTTTCCTTGGCCGGCGCCAGCGGGGTGCCGCAAGCCGGGCAGTGAGTCGGCATCACGAAGGGGTGCGCGTCGTCGGGGCGCAGGTCGATGACCGGGCCGAGCACCTCGGGGATCACGTCGCCCGCCTTGCGCAGCACGATCGTGTCGCCGATCCACACACCCTTGCGCTCCACCTCACGCGCGTTGTGCAGAGTGGCCAGCGCGACCGTCGACCCGGCCACCTTGACCGGCTCGAGCACCGCGAACGGGGTGACCCGGCCGGTGCGGCCGACATTCACGTCGATGTCGAGGAGCTTGGTCGTCACCTCCTCGGGCGGGTATTTGAAGGCGATCGCCCAGCGCGGCGCGCGGGACGTGGAGCCCAGCCGGCCCTGGATCGCCACCGAGTCGACCTTGATCACCACGCCGTCGATCTCGTGCTCGACGTCGTGGCGGTGCTCGCCGTAATACTCGATGTAGTCGTGCACGCCGGCGATGTCGTCGACCAGCTTCCACCGCGAGCTGGTCGGCAGGCCCCAGGCCTTCAACGCTTCGTAGGCGTGGGACTGGGACGTGGGCGTGAACCCCTGCCGCGCGCCGATGCCGTGCACGACCATGCGCAGACCCCGCGAGGCGGTGATGCGCGGGTCTTTCTGCCGCAGGCTGCCCGCGGCCGCGTTGCGCGGGTTGGCGAACGGCGCCTTGCCCTGCTCGACCAGCGACGCGTTGAGATCGGCGAACGCGGACACCGGGAAGTAGATCTCGCCGCGCACCTCGAGCAGCTCGGGCACATCGTCGCCGGCCAGCCGCTCGGGGATCTCGCGGATCGTGCGGACGTTGGGGGTCACGTCCTCCCCCGTGCGGCCGTCGCCCCGGGTGGCCCCCCGGACGAGGCGACCCTTCTCATACGTCAGGTTGATCGCCAGACCGTCGACCTTGAGCTCGCAGATGAACTCGACGGGACCGCCGGCGTCGCGCACCGTGCGCTCGACCCAGGCGCCGAGCTCCTCGTCGTCGAAGACGTTGTCGAGCGAGAGCATGCGCTCGGCGTGCTCGACCGGGGTGAACTGGGTGGAGAAGGTGCCGCCGACATTCTGCGTCGGGGAATCGGGCGTGCGCAGCGCGGGGAACTGCGTCTCGAGCGCCTCGAGCTCGCGCAGCAGCCGGTCGAAGTCGGCGTCGGAGATGGTGGGTGAGTCGAGCACGTAATAGCGGTATTGGTGACCGCGCAGCTCGTCGCTCAGCTCGGCGTGCCGCTGGCTCGCCTCGGGCGTCGGATCCTGGCCGGCGGCCGCCTCCTGCTCGGCGGTGGGCTGGGCGTCGACGACATCGTCGCGCTCGGTCTGCTGAGACTCCGCCTTCTTGGACACCGCCACCTCCGTGCTCGAGAACTAGGACGAACGGTAGTCGTCACCCCTGACATTTTCGGCCCTGGCGCGCCTGGGCGGCCGTCGTCCACAATTCGGAGTTGTCCACAGGGCCGGTCGCGGGAACCTGCGGGTCTTGCCACACTTATGGCAGTGGCGGGGGACCCCCTGGGGAGGGCGGGCCCTGCGTTGTGGCGGGGGGCGAGGGGCGAGGGCGGGGGCGGCGTTCTTCGCTCGGCCTGCGTTGCTGTGGTGTGGCCGGGGTTGTGGTGTGGCTCAGACCTCGGCGAGTCGGCGGGCGGCCTCGTGGCAGGCGGTCAGGACTGCGCGGGCGTAGGACGGCGATGCGCCGGCCAAGCCGCAAGCCGGAGTGATCACCACTTGCTGCGGGAGTTGCGCTGCGGGGAAGGCGAGCCGCTTCCACATCGTCGAGACGCGGTCGGCGACCATTTTGCCGTTGATCCGGCCGTCCGGTGGCGGGGTCGTCGGCGCGGCGCCGGCGAACAGGCCCAGCCCCGCCTCGATCGCCTCGCCCAGTGGGTCGAGGTCTTTGAGCAGCGACAGGTCGAGCGCCACCGCCGCCACCCGCGCGTCGCGGAAGACTTGGAGCGGCACGTCCGCGGCGCAGCAGTGTGCGATGACCGGCACCCCCACCGCCTCCACCACCGTGCGCAGGGCCGTCGCCGCGTCGGGGCCGGGGATCGTGCGGTAGACGCTGAATCCGCTTTCCGTCGAGATCCGACCGGCCAGGACGGCCGGCAGTGACGGCTCGTCGAGCTGGAGCAGCACCTCGGCCCGCGGCAGCCGTTTGCGGACCTCGTCCACGTGCCGCCGCAGCCCCTCGGCCAGCGAGTCGGTCAGGTCGCGGACGGCGCCCGGGTCGCGCAGCAGCCGCCCGCCGATCGGCCGGTCGATGTTCGCCGCCAGCGTCCACGGGCCGGCCGACTGCAGTTTGAGCGGGCCGGCGTAGTTCTGACCCTGCTCGGTGAGCTGGTCGAGATCGCGTTCCAGCAGGTCGGCTGTGCGGCGCATGTCCTTGCCGGGGCGGGGCGCCACCTGCCAGCGGCCGGTGTAGACCTGCACCGGCAGCTCGACCAGGAAGCCGGCGCCGCGGCCGATGAGGTCGGCTCCCGGCCCGCGCGCGGGCAGCTCGGCCAGGTGGGGCAGGGTGGGCAGCTCGCCGAAGACGACGCGCTGGGCCTCGGCGATGTCGGTGCCGGGCAGTGACCCGATGCCGGTGGCCGAGCCGGCCGCCCAGGGGAAGTCAGGCACGCGCCGCCACCAGGGCCTCGGATGCCACACCGGCCGTCATGGTGGCCGAGCCGAGCACGATGTCACCGTCGGCCGAGCGCTGGTAGGCCACGATCGCCTGACCCGCCGCGACGCCCCGGGCCGGGGTCGCCAGCCGCGCGGTCAGCGTCTCGCCCTCGACGGTCACCACCGCCGGCACGACCTCGCCGTGGGCCCGCAGCTGCACGTCGCACTCGACCGGGGTCGGCGTGCCGTGCCAGATCACCCGGGACGCGGTCACCGTGTCGACCTCGAGGTCTTCCTTGGGGCCGACGGTCACGGTGTTGGTCACCGGGGTGATCGACAGGACGTAGCGCGGGCGGCCGTCGGCGGCCGGCACGCGCAGGTCGAGGCCCTTGCGCTGGCCGATCGTGTAGCCGTAGGCCCCGTTGTGGCCGCCCAGCCGCTCGCCGGTGCGGCCGTCGACGATGTCGCCCGGGGCGTCACCGAGCTGCCGCTGCAGGAAGCCCTGGGTGTCCCCGTCGGCGATGAAGCAGATGTCGTGCGAGTCGGGCTTGTCGGCCACCGCGAGCCCGCGGCGGGCCGCCTCCTCGCGCACCTGGGCCTTGGTCGAGTCGCCGAGCGGGAAGACGGCGCGGTCGAGCTGCTCGCGGGTGAGCACGGCCAGAACGTACGACTGGTCCTTGCCGTGGTCGACGCTGCGGCGCAGCCGGCCGTCGGCGCCGAGGCGCGCGTGGTGACCGGTGACCACGGCGTCGAAGCCGAGCGCGACGGCCCGGTCGAGGACCGCCTCGAACTTGATCTTTTCGTTGCAGCGCAGGCAGGGGTTGGGCGTGCGGCCGGCCGCATACTCCGCGACGAAGTCGTCGACGACGTCGGCGTGGAACTGCTCGGCCATGTCCCACACGTAGAAGGGGATGCCGATCACGTCGGCGGCCCGGCGCGCATCGCGGGAGTCTTCCAGCGTGCAGCAACCGCGCGCACCGGTGCGGAAGGTCTGGGGGTTACGCGCCAGCGCCAGATGCACCCCGGTGACGTCGTGGCCGGCGTCGTGGGCGCGCGCGGCGGCGACGGCGGAATCGACCCCGCCCGACATGGCCGCAAGAACTCGCATGGGTCCAGCCTATCCGGGGTCAGCGCGGGGTTTTCCAGGCCGTGGCCCGGCGGGCCCGCTCGACCGCACCGGGCAGCGCGGCCAGCAGCTCGTCGACGTCGCCGAGGGTGCTGGTGTGGCCGAGGGTGAAGCGCAGCGAGGAGCGAGCGCGGTCGTCGTCGGCGCCCATCGCGATCAGCACGTGGCTGGGCTGGGCGACCCCGGCTGAGCAGGCCGAACCGGTCGAGCAGCAGACGCCCTGGGCGTCCAGGAGCAGCAGCAACGCGTCACCCTCGCAGCCGGGGAAGCTGAAGTGCGCGTTGCCGGGGAGCCGGTCGGCCGGGTCGCCGTTGAGGATCGCGTCGGGCACCGCGGCCCGGACCCGGGCCACGAGCTCGTCGCGCAGGTCGCCGACCCGCTGGGCGGACGCCGCCTGGCTGCTGACCGCGGTCTCGACGGCCACGGCGAAGGCCGCCACCCCGGCCGTGTCGAGGGTGCCCGAGCGCACATCGCGCTCCTGACCGCCGCCGTGCAGCAGCGGGGTGCAGCTCACCTCGCGGCCGAGCAGCAGTGCGCCGACCCCGACCGGGCCACCGACCTTGTGCCCGGTGATCGTCATGGCGGCGGCGCCGCTGGCCGCGAAGTCGACCGGCACCTGCCCGAGGGCCTGCACCGCGTCGGTGTGGAAGGGGATGCCCGCGCCGGCGGCCAGCCGGGCCAGCTCGGCCACGGGTTGCACCGTCCCGACCTCGTTGTTGGCCCACTGCACGCTGACGACGGCGACTTCTTCGGCGTACGTCTCGAGGACCGTCGCCAGTGAGGCCGGGTCGACCCGGCCCGCGCTGTCGACCGGCAGCCAGCTCAGCTGGGCCCCCTCGTGCGCGCCGAGCCAGTCGGCCGAATCCATCACGGCGTGGTGCTCGACCGCGGAGGTGACCACCCGGCTGCGGTTGAGCGAGCCGGCCCGCCGCGCCCAGAACAGGCCCTTGACGGCGAGGTTGTCGCTCTCGGTGCCGCCGCTGGTGAAGATCACCTCGGAGGGCCGGGCGCCGACGGCCGCCGCGATCCGCTCGCGCGACTCCTCGACCAGGCGCCGGGCCCGCCGCCCGGCCGCGTGCAGGGACGAGGGGTTACCGACCTCGCGGGCCGCCGCAACATATGCCGCCAGGGCCTCGTCGAGCATCGGCGTGGTCGCAGCGTGATCCAAGTAGGCCATCAGTGCCCAAGCTTATGCCTCGCACCGGAAACGCCGAACGGCCCGGCGCCGGGGCACCGAGCCGTTCGTCACACCAGCGGAGTTACTTGCGCTTGCGGATCTCGTCGGCCGCCTGGGGTACGACCTTGAACAGGTCGCCCACCACGCCGTAGTCGGCCAGCTCGAAGATCGGCGCCTCGGCGTCCTTGTTGACCGCGACGATCGTCTTCGAGGTCTGCATGCCGGCCCGGTGCTGGATGGCGCCCGAGATGCCGAGGGCCACGTAGAGCTGGGGCGACACCGTCTTGCCGGTCTGGCCCACCTGGAACTGGTGGGGGTAGAAGCCGGAGTCGACCGCGGCGCGGGACGCGCCCACCGCCGCGCCGAGCAGGTCGGCCAGCTCCTCGACCAGCTTGAAGTTGTCGGCGTTGCCGACCCCACGGCCACCGGAGACCACGATCGAGGCCTCGGTGAGCTCGGGGCGGGAGCCCTTCTGCTCGGACACCCGCTCGACGACCTTGGTCAGCTTGTCGCTCTCGGAGACCGTGACGGCCAGCGGCTCGATCGCGGGCGTGGCCGGGGCCGGCTCGGGCGTCGTCGAGTTGGGGCGGATCGTCACGATCGGCAGGCCACGGGTGACCTTCGACTTCACGATGCCGGCGCCGGCGAAGACGACCTGGGTGGCGGTGCCGTCGGCGGCCACGTCGACCGCGTCGGTCAGCAGCCCGTTGTCGAGCTTGACGGCGAGCCGGCCGGCGATCTCCTTGCCCTCCTGGGTGGAGGCCAGCAGCACCGCGGCCGGCTGCACCTGCTGGACGAGCGCGGCGACCGCGGTGGCCTTGGGGGCCACCAGGTAGTTCTCGACGTCGTCGCCGGTGGCGTTGTAGATCTTCTCGGCGCCGTACTCGGCCAGCTTGTCGGTGAGCGCGGCGGCGTCACCGAAGACGACCGCGCTGGGCGAGCCGATCGTACGGGCGATGGTCAGCATCTCGAGGGTGACCTTCTTGACGCCGGCAGCCGGCGAGGCCTCGACGACGACCAGGACTTCAGCCATGTCTCTCTGTCCCCTCAGACGAATTTCTCGGTGGTGAGGTAGGCGACCAGCTGCGCGCCGCCCTCGCCCTCATCGGTGATCTTGGTGCCGGCCGAGCGCGGCGGGCGCTTCGAGTACTCGAGCACCTCGCTGGTCGCGCCGGCCGCGCCGACCGAGGAGGCGTCGATGCCCAGGTCGGACAGCGAGAGCGCCTGCACCGGCTTCTTCTTGGCGGCCATGATGCCCTTGAAGGACGGGTAGCGCGGCTCGTTGATGGTGTCCCACACGCTGACCACGGCCGGGGTGGGCGCGGTGACGACCTCGTAGCCCTCGTCGGTCTGCCGCTCGGCGGTCAGCTGCGAGCCCTCCACGGTGAGCTTGCGCGCGCCGGTCAGCGCGGCGATGCCCAGGCGCTCGGCCAGCATGTGCGGCATGACCTGCACCCGGCCGTCGGTCGACTCGGCGCCGCAGAGCACCAGGTCGGCGTTGAGCGTGCCGAGAGCGGCGGCCAGCACCTTGGACGTGGCGACGGCGCACGAGCCGTGCAGGGCGTCGTCCTGCACGTGGACGGCCTTGTCGGGGCCCATCGAGAGCGCCTTGCGGATCGACTCGGTCGCGCCCGCCGGGCCCATCGTCAGCACGGTGACCTCGCCACCATGCGCTTCCTTGATCTTCAACGCCTCTTCGATGGCGTACTCGTCCATCTCGTTGATGACGTTGCTGGCCGAGGCACGCTCGACCGTGTTGTCCGAAGAGCTCAGGGTGCGCTCGGCACCGGAGTCGGGCACCTGCTTGACCAGTACGACGATATTCATCGAGCTCCTACGACCTCCTGTTGTCAACGCACCGTTGCGGCCGGACGCCTCCCGACAGGTTACCCGTCGGTAGCTTTCGCGTGCCGGCCACCCAGAGTGACTCACCTCACCCGTCGCGACTGCTCACTGGCTACAGTCGATACCAGGAGGTGTACGAAATGTCCGGCTCAATCGCTCCGGTGGCCGACGGGTTTTCCCCGTCCGCCTCACATCGTCTACCACGCGGACCCGCCCCCGCGCTGAAGACCCATGGCCGGGTGAGCGCCGACTCGCCCTATTGCCGCTGCGGACGGCCTCGCGAGGCGTGCGTGAGTGACGAAGTCCGCTTCCTGTGGGCCCGCCATCTTGACCGAACCGGTCGATAATCGCTGGGTGTTCGGCGCGCTGCGGTTGTGGATCGACCCGGAGAAGACTCCGACGGTCGGCCGCACCCCCGACTACCGTTTCTCGCTGGCCAACGAGCGCACCTTCCTGGCCTGGATCCGCACCGGCCTGGCGCTGATCGCGGGCGGACTCGGGGTCGCCCAATTTTTGCCGCCCCTGCCCGTCCCGCACCTGCGCGAGATCATGGCCATCGTCCTGCTCGTGCTGGGCGGACTGGTCGCGTTGCGCGCGGTCGACCACTGGGCCCGCACGGAGCGTGCCATGCGCCTGGGCCAGGAGCTGCCGGGCTCGCGGTTCCCGGCCGTGCTGGCCGTCGCGGTCGCCCTGGGCGCGGTCGCGCTGATCGTCGCGGTGCTGATCCAGGCGGCCGGATGACTGAGCCACCGGATGACTGAGCTGTGGACACCCGACCACGGGGCGGCCGCCGAGCGGACCCGGCTCGCCTGGCGGCGTACGGTCCTGTCGGCCTCGGTCGTCGGCCTGCTCGCCGCCCGCCCGGCTTTCCATCCCGACGCCGGCCCCCGAGAGTGGGTCACCGCGGCGCTCAGTGCGCTCGGCTGGACGGTGCTGGTCGCGCTCGCCTACCGCCGTGCCCGCGGCCTGGGCCGGCGTCCGCCGCACCCCGGTCGGCGCACGATCGCGGCCTACGCGCTGACCACCATCGCCCTCGCCGTGCTCGCCAGTTCGGTTGTCATGCTCTGATCGTCGCCGGATCGCTCGGCGCGCGTCATCATTGCCACATGGTCCGGTTGTTCATCCTTCTCGCTGCCGTGCAGCTGGTGCTCTTCGTGCTGTCGCTGATCAGCTGCCTGTCGGCCGCCCGCGTGCGTAACGCGCCGCGTCTGGTGTGGGTGCTGGTGATCCTTCTCATCCCGCTGCTGGGCCCACTCGCTTACTTCCTGTGGGGCCGTCCGCTGCCCGCGCCCGAGGAGGGCACGGTGCCGCGCCGGCGCCGCGCTCCGGCCGCGCCGGACGACGACCCCGACTTCCTGCGCTCGGTCGACACCGAGCAGTCCCGCCGTGACCGCGAGACCCTGGCCCAGTGGGAGAAGGATCTCAACAACAACCAGGAGCCGGACAAGCCCTGATCGACAAGCGCTGACCGGCCGGCTCAGGCGAGGTTCGAGGAGCGGGGATAGGCGTCGCCCGGGTCGGTCAGCACGTTGACCAGATAGGGCACCCCGGCGGCGAAGGCACGCTCGAGGGCCGGGCCGATCTCGGCCGCCTTCTCCACGGTCTCCCCCGCGCCGCCCAGCGCCTTGACCACGTCGTCGTACCGGAGCCCGGGCTGCAGGTCGGCCGCGACGTCATAGCCGTACATGGCCCGCATGGGGTGTTTCTCGAGCCCCCAGATGCCGTTGTTGCCGACCACCATGACGACCGGGAGCCCCTGCCGGACCAGGGATTCCGCGTCCATCAGCGAGAAGCCGGCGGCCCCGTCACCGAGGAGCACGCAGATCTGGCGATCGGGGTAGGTGACCCGGGCCCCCATCGCGTAGCCCATGCCGGTGCCCAGACATCCGTACGGCCCCGGGTCGAGCCAGGTGCCGGGCTGAGCCGGCTCCAGGAACCGTCCCGCGTACGAGACGAAGTCACCGCCGTCGCCGATGGTCACCGCGTCCGGTGCGAGCACCTTGCGCAGCTCGCCATAGATGCGGGCCGGCTTGATCAGGTCGGTCTCGGCCGCCATGGCCTCGGCGTCGCGCGCCTTGCCCGCGTCCTCGGCCGACCGCAGCCCGGCGATCCACTCCGTGTGGTCGGCCCGGTCACCCGGGTGCTCGGCGATGGCGGCCAGGATCCGGCGCAGGTCACCGGCGGGCGACACCGCCGTCTCGACGTGGGTCGCGCGCTGAGTCGGCGCGTCGACGATGTGCACGACCTGGGCCTCCCCGAACTCGCCGAAGCCGAGCCGGAAGTCGAGCGGGGTGCCGATCACGCAGACCACGTCGGCCTCGTTGAGCGCGGGCCGGCGCGCCTTGGCGAAGGCCAGCGGATGGGTCGGCGGCAGCGCGCCGCGACCCATCCCGTTGGTGAAGACCGGCACCTGCAGCGCCTCGGCGGCCGCCCGCAGCTCGGCGATCGCGTCGCCGCCCCACACGTCCGACCCCGCGATGATGACCGGTCGCTGAGCCGAGGCGAGCAGGCCGGCGGCCCGGGACACCTCGTCGGGGTCGGCCTCGAGCACGGGCACGGCCGGCTCGCCGGGGGCGGACGCCTCACCGGTCGAGAAGACGACCTCGAGCGGCAGGTCGAGGAAGGCCGGACCGCGGTGGGCGGTGAGCGCGGCGGTCAGGGCGGCCCGGACCTCGCCCGGGATGGCGTCGGTGTCGCCGACCGTGGCCGCGTACTTGGTGACCGGGGCGACCAGCGGCACGTGGTCGAACTCCTGCAGGCTGCCCGAGCCCCAGCGGAACGCGGGCGCCCGGCCGCCGAGCACGAGCACCGGTGAAGCGTTGAAGAACGCGCTGGTCAGACCGGAGATGCCGTTGGTCACACCGGGGCCGGCGGTGAGCACCGCGAGGCCGGGCCGGCGCTGCAACTTGGCGACCGCCTCGGCCGCGAAGACCGCGGTCTGCTCGTGCCGGACGTCGTAGATCGGAAAGCCGCTCTTGTGCGCCGCGTCGTAGAGCGGGAACACGTGCCCGCCGGAGAGGGTGAACATCTCGTCGACCCCGAAGGCGCGCAGCGCCGCCAGTGCCAGCTCGCCGCCGTGTCCCTCGACCACCTCGGTCATGCCACTTGCTCCCCTCGCCCGCGCCTGCCGGTGTAGGCACGCTACCCGGCACGACCGGAAAGATGAATGGCTCTCAGATCCCTAGCAGCTCGCCGATGTCCCGGATCAGGTTCTCCGCGTCCTGCTGGACCGAGGAGCCGTTGCCGTAGCCGTACGCCAGGAGCAGCGCGAGCAGCGGCACCGCGATCATCATCAGGATGCTGACCAGGATCTGCAGCGTGCGCAGGAATCTGTTCGGGCGGCGCTTGGTGCGCCGGACGGCCTGCGAGACCTGGGTCGGCGGGCGATAGGTCGTCGGCGAGGCGGAGACCGGCCGGGGCGTGTGCTGGGGCGGGGAGACCGGTCGCGACGAGACCGGCGACGGCGTGAACACCGGTTTCGGGGTTGGCACGGTCGCGTGCGGGTCGGCCACCCAGTTGCTGTGGTCGGCGTCGGGCCAGGGGTCGACCGGCGGTTGCAGGCCGGTGGTGCCCGGCACCCGCACGGAGGCGGTGGCGACGCGTACGGTGGCCGACTCGGCCCGCCCGGTCGACACCAGCCGGAGCTCGGAGGTGGGGCCGGGCGCCCCGGCCCCGGTCGCCAGCATCGCCGCGTCGGCCAGGATGCTGCCCTCGGCCACCACCAGCTCGGGCTGCTCGATCACCACCGGGGCCTCGCCCAGCTCGCGGTGCAGCAGGGTGGCCACCAGCGGGATGCGGCTCGCCCCGCCGACCAGGAAGACCCCGGCCAGCCGCCCGTCGGGCAGGTCGGCCCAGTCGAGCAGGCCCTTGGTGACCCGGACGGTCTGCTCGAGCACCGGCCGGGCCAGTTTCTCCAGCTCGTCGCGGGTCAGGTGCACCTCGGTGTCGAGCAGCGGCACCACGAAATCGGCCGACTGGGCGCGGGACAGGCGCTCCTTGGCCACCCGCACCTCCTCCCACAGCTGGCGCTGGGCGCGTCGCTCCTGGGCGGTGGTCGGCTCGAGCAGCCGCTGCCACTCGCTCGTGCGCAGATGCTCGACGATGGCCGCGTCCACGTCGAGGCCGCCGATGTCGTCGCGGCCGTCGACCGCCATCACCTCGAAGCCGGACGCCGTGCGGGCCACCACGCTCGCGTCGAAGGTGCCGGCGCCGAAGTCGTGCACCACCACGACCGAGCCGATCGGCACGTCGCGCCCCAGCACCTCGGCGAAGTAGGTGGCCGCGGCGACCGGCTCGGCGACCAGCCGGGCGCCGGTCAGCCCGGCCCGGGCGGCGGCGTCGGCCAGCATCGAGCGGCGGGCCGCACCCCAGGTGGCCGGGCAGGTCAGGGTCACGTCGGGAGTGACCTGACCCACCGCGCGCCGCCACTCCTCGGCCACCCGGGCCAGGACGGCCGAGATCAGCTCGACCACCGGGAACTCCCGCTCGCCCAGCAGGACCAGCCCGTCGTCGATGCGGCGTTTGGGGTTGGGCTCGAAACGCACCGGATCGATGCGGGCACTGTGCACCGCGTCCCGGCCGACCACCAATGTGCCGTCGAGCTCGGCGAAGACGGCCGAGGGCAGCAGCGGCGATCCGTCGAGCAGGATCGGCCGCGCGCGACCGTCCGGCCAGCGCGCCACCGCGACGGTGTTCGAGGTGCCGAAGTCCACTCCCAGGGCGTGCTTCGGCTCACCTTGGTCGATGGCCATCCCCTGAGTCTAGGGGGTGCCGGTGGCTACACGATCTTCCAGCGCGGCCGCTGACCCCACTCGCGCAGGCAGCGCACCAGCTCGCCCTTCAGGGTTCGTCCGTAAGCACCCGCGGGGCGGCATTCGTCCCCCACGCGGACGGGCTGTTGCACCGGCGCGGACGACGTGCTGGGCACCGGGGTGGCCGTCGTGGTGATCGGCGACGGCTCGGTCGACGGGGCCGGCGGCACGGGAGGCGGCGGCGGGATGACGATCGCCACGGGATCGGGCTGGGCCGGGGTTGTCGAGGGCGGCGTCGTCGGATCGGGCGATCGGGACGCGGCGGTGGTCGTGGCGGCCGGGGGCCGGCGCGGAGCCGTCCGGGTCGTGGCCGGCACCGGCTTGCGGGCCTGCGCCGTCGACGCGGCCGGCGTGGTGGCGGCGCGTGAGGTGGGCGCCGCCGGAGCGATCAGCGGCGGCGCCGCCAGCTGGTCGACCACGGCGGAACCGGGGGCGCGGGTCGGCTCGGACCGGCCCGGGCCGAGAGTCAGCCAGCCGATCACCGCGCACAACATCGCCTGGCCGACGACCAGGGCGACGGCCATGCGCACGATGCGTCGCACCTTACGCGTGACCGGAACCGGTTCCACCTGTCGGACTTTATGGCAAGTGGTCGATGTGGTCGAGAGCTAACGCCCCGTAAATGTGGGCTTACGCTTCTCCACAAAAGCGGTGGTGCCTTCGATCCGGTCGTCGGTGGCGAACAGACCAGCGAAGAGCTGCGACTCCAGGGCCAGACCGGAGGCCAGATCGGTGTTGAGGCCACCGTCCACGGCCAGCTTGGCGGCCCGCAAGGCCAGGGAGGGTCCGGACACGTACGGGTGAACGAGCGCGACCGCCGCCTGATGGACCTCGGCCGCGGGCACCACCCGGTCGGCCAGTCCGATGCGCAGCGCCTCCTCGGCGTCGACCATGCGGCCCGAGAAGATCAGATCCTTGGCCCGGGCCGGGCCGATCAGCCGCGCGAGCCGCTGGGTGCCGCCCGCGCCCGGGATGATGCCCAGCTTGATCTCGGGCTGGCCGAGCTTGGCGTCCTGCGCGACCACCCGCCAGTCGCAGGCCAGGGCCAGCTCGCAACCGCCGCCCAGGGCGTACCCGGTGATCGCGGCCACGACCGGCTTGGGGATGCGGGCCACGGCGTCGAACGCACTCGACAGGGCCGCCGCCCGGACGGCCATCTCCGGATAGCCGACCTGGGTGAACTCGGTGATGTCGGCCCCGGCCGCGAAGACCTTCTCCCCGCCGTACACGATCACGGCCTTGATCTGCTCGTCGCCGGCCGCGGAATGCGCGGCCGCCCGCAGCTCTTCTTGAAGCTGGGTGTTCAGAGCGTTCATCGGCGGCCGGTCCAGCCGGATCATGCCGATGCCGTCAGTGGTCTCCAGCGTCACGAACTCGCCCACGCACGCCTCCCTGAGTGTTGGTTCAGGTCAGCCTACGACGGGTACAACAATGACGATGACCACGTACTACCGGGACCCGGACGTACAGATCACCTCGGCCGGCGTCCGGATCAACGGCCGTGAGCTGCGCCTGGGTGAGCTGCTCCAGGTGTGGCACACGCGTGGCCGGCGGTCGTGGGGCACGATCGCCGGGCGCGGCGCCGTCGGCCTGGCCATCCTCACCCCCGTCGTCGTCGGGCTGCTGGCCGTCGGGATCGCGCTGATCATCGACGCCTCCACCGCCACCACGATCGCCCTGATCGGCGGCGGGGTGCTGGTCGGCCTGGGGGTGGCCCCGCTGGCCGACGTGCTGCTCGAGCGGGTCGACCGCTCCTATGACCGCGGCTCCCGGGTCCGCGAGATCTGGGCCCGGACCCCCACCGGCGACCTGCTCCTGCTGAGCACGCCCGACGCGGCCCGGTTCGGCCGCATCTACCGGGCCCTCCAGCGCGCGCTCGAGCCGGCTACCCGCCGGTAGGCTTCGCCGATGAAGAAGGACGCCGCCGCACTGGCCGGGATGCTCGCGACCATGGGGGTGCTGCACTTCGCCGTGCCCCGCCCGTTCGACTCGATCGTGCCGCGGTCGTTGCCGGGCCGCCCCCGCACCTGGACCTATCTGAGCGGGGCAGCCGAGCTGGCCGTCGCCGCCGCGATCGTCCACCCGCGGACCCGCCGGGCCGGCGCCCTGGCCGCGGCCGGGCTCTTCGTCGGCGTCTTCCCGGCCAACGTCAAGATGGCCGTGGACTCGCGGCGGGCACCCGGGGCGCGGCGCGCGATGGCTTACGGACGGCTGCCGCTGCAGGTGCCGCTTGTGCTGTGGGCCCGCCGGGTCGCGCGCTGAAGCCCGGGGCCTAGCCGGCCCGGAAGACCTCGTCGATCTCGTCGCGGGTGGGCAGCGCGTTGGAGGCACCGACCCGGCGTACGCAGGCCGCCCCGGCCGCATTGGCCCAGCGCACCGCCTCGACCAGGTCACGGCCCTCGCCCCAGGCCACGGCGAGCGCTCCGGTGAAGGCGTCGCCGGCCGCGGTGGTGTCGGTGACCTCGACCGGGAAGGCGGGCACCGTCTCGTCCCGGCCCTCGCGATCGGCGTACCGCGAACCGGCGCCGCCGAGAGTGAGCACCACCCGCGGCACGAGCGAGAGCAGCTTGGGCACGTCGATCGTGTCGCCGCCGGCCACCATCAGCGCCTCGACCTCGTTCACCACCAGCAGGTCGACGTTCTCCAGCAGCTCGCCCGGCAGCTCGCGGGCCGGTGCCGCGTTGAGGATCATGCGGGTGCCGCCGGCGCGGGCCGTGCGGGCCGCCGTCACCACCGTCTCGACCGGGATCTCCTGCTGGCACAACAGCACGTCACCGGCGGCGATGGCGGCCTGCTCGGCCTCGGTCAGGCCGACGAAGGTGTTGTTGGCGCCCGGCGCGACCAGGATCGAGTTCTCCCCGTCACGGTCGACCATGATCACCGCGACCCCGGACGGGCCGTAGCTGGTGCGCACGTGCTGCATGTCGACGCCGGCCCCGTTGAGCCGGGCGTTCAGGTTGACGCCGAACGCGTCGGAGCCGATGGCACCGAGGAAGACTGTCTGACCACCGGCCCGGGCGGCGGCGATCGCCTGGTTGGCCCCCTTGCCGCCGGCCATCATCACGAAGTCGTCGCCGAGCACCGTCTCGCCCGGCCGGGGCAGACGCGGGGC
Organism: Paractinoplanes maris; assembly: GCF_023544465.1. GTDB lineage: Bacteria > Actinomycetota > Actinomycetes > Mycobacteriales > Micromonosporaceae > Actinoplanes > Actinoplanes maris. Next base: position 326,365 of record NZ_JALPVL010000001.1, read on the forward strand.
CAGCCCGACCAGGTCCATGTTGGCGCTGCCGACGACCACGATCCGCGGTGCCATGGCGTCAGGCCGCCCGCGCCGCGTAACGGTCGCCGAACCGGTCGACGACCAGCGGCAGACCGAACGTCTTGCTGAGATTTTCGGCCGTCATCACCTCACCCAGCAGCCCGGACGCGACGATCGTGCCCTCGCGCAGCAGCAGGCCGTGGGTGAAGCCGGGCGGGATCTCCTCGACGTGATGGGTGACCAGCACCATGGCCGGCGAGTCGGGGTCGAGGGCGAGCTCGGTGAGCCGGGCGATCAGATCCTCGCGGCCACCCAGGTCGAGCCCGGCGCCGGGCTCGTCGAGCAGCATCAGCTCGGGGTCGGTCATCAGCGCCCGGGCGATCAGTGTGCGCTTGCGCTCGCCCTCGCTCAGCGTGGTGAAGTCGCGCTCGGCCAGCGGGCCCATGCCGAGCTGCTCGAGCAGCTGGCGGGCGCGGGCCTCGTCCTGCGGATCGTACGACTCCCGCCAGCGCCCGACCACCGACCAGGCAGCGGTGACCACGACGTCGAGCACCCGCTCGCCCGCCGGCACCCGCTCGGCGAACTGACCGGTGGCGAGGCCGATGCGGGTGCGCAGCTCGTTGATGTCGGTGCGGCCGAGTCGCTCGCCGAGCACCCAGGCCGTGCCGCGGGACGGGTGCAGACGACCCGACGCCAGGTTGAGCAGCGTGGTCTTGCCGGCGCCGTTCGGCCCCAGGACCACCCAGCGCTCGTCCAGCTCGACCTGCCACGACAGGCTGCGGACCAGATGGCTCCCGCCACGGATCACGCTGACCCGGTCGAAGGCGATCACGGTGTCGTCGTCGGGCTGTGTCACGGCAGGCTCTGGCACGCGTCCATCCAACCACGCACCGCCGCCGGTCTCAGCCGGTGGTCGAACCAAACACCTCATCGCGTACGGCGGCGAGCGCGGTGTGCAGAGCTCCGTGCAACACCGGTTCCGCCGCCACGCCGGTGATGACCACTTTGGGATTGACCAGCGTGATGGTGGCCACCTCGTTCTCGACCCGGGCGGCCAGCGCCGGGCCACCGGCCTGGGACACCTCACCGGCCAGCACGACCAGCGGTGGGTCGAGGACCACGCAGGTGGCCGCCACGCCGAGGGCCAGCCGGCCGGCCAGTTCGTCGAGCACCGGCTCGCCGGCCGGTCCCGCCTCGACGGCGTTACGGACCACGTCGGACGCCTCGGCGCCGCGGAAGCCGTACTTCTTGCCGATCGCCTTGACCGCGTCGGCGCCTGCGATGCTCTGGAAGGCCCCGCGCACCCCGCCCTTGGAGGCCTTGCGGGCCAGATGCCGCGGCACCTCGGCCCCGGCCACCGGCAGATAGCCGATCTCACCGGCGGCACCCGTGTGGCCCTGGTGCAGGCGGCCGTCGATGACGCTGGCCAGACCGACGCCGCGGCCGGCCCAGATCAGCACGAAATCGGTGACCCCGGCGGCGGCGCCGGTGCTCGACTCGGCCACGGCCGCCATGTTGACGTCGTTGCCGAACACGACCGGGGTGTGCAGGTCACGGCGCAGGTCGTCGAGCAGGCCGCGGTGCCAGCGGGGCAGGTCCCAGGCGAACGAGATCTCGCCGCTGGTCGGGTCGACCAGGCCGGGGGTGCCGAGCACGACCCGGCGTACGGAGGACATGTCGGTGCCGGCGTCGGTGGCCGCCTGGACCACCGCGTTGTGCACCACGCCGACCGGGTCGTCGGTGTCCTTGGTGGACTGCTCGACCCGGCCGATGATGGATCCGGTGATGTCGGCGCAGGCCGCGACCACCCGATCGGGGCCGACGTCGACGCCGATGACGTGGGCGCTGCCGGGCGTCACCGCGTACAACTGGGCGTTGGGGCCGCGGCCACCCGCCTGCTCACCGACCCGGCGCACCAGACCCCGCTGCTCGAGACGCTCCACCAGCTGGGACGCGGTGACCTTGCTCAGCCCGGTCATCTCGCCGAGCTGGGCCCGGGTCAGCGGACCACGGTTGAGCAGCAGTTCCAGCGCCGCGCGATCGTTGAGCGCGCGCAGCAGCCGGGGTGTGCCGGGAAGGCGGGTGGAGGCCATGGCAGGTTCCCCTAGTATTTAGGATTGTTTCCTATTAGGTTAGCGGCGCCCGTAACGGAACCGGCACCGAGCGATCATGGCAGCTCGCGGGGTGTACAGACCAGACTTACGTCACCGGAAGGACACCATGGCGATCGACCCCGGACTCCGCCGCCTCGCCCTCGGGACCCTGCTGGCCGCCTTCCCGGGTGGCACCGCACCCGATTGGGCGGTCACGCTGCTCACTGAGGGTTTGGCCGGTCACACGCTGTTCGGCACTAATGTGACCGACCCCGCGCAGGTCGCCCGGCTCACCGCCCGGCTGCGCGAGGGCCGTCCGGACGCGCTGATCGCGATCGACGAGGAGGGCGGGGATGTCACCCGGCTCGCCCATCGCACGGGTAGCCCGTACCCGGGGAACGCGGCCCTGGGGGCGGTGGACGACGAGGATCTCACCCGCGCGGTGTACGCGGCGATCGGCGCCGACCTGGTCGCGGCGGGCATCAACCTCGACCTCGCCCCGACCGTCGACGTCAACACGGCCGAGGACAACCCGATCATCGGCACCCGCTCCTTCGGCGCCGACCCGCGGCTGGTCGCCCGGCACGCCCGCGCCGCCGTCGAGGGCCTGCAGTCGACCGGCGTGGCCGCCTGCGTCAAGCACTTCCCCGGCCACGGCGCGACCGTCAGCGACTCCCACCTGTCACTGCCGACCGTCGACGCCTCGCTCGACGTGCTGCGCGGCCGCGACCTGCCGCCGTTCGCCGCGGTGGCCGCCACGGCCCAGGCCGTGATGTCGGCCCACATCCGGGTGCCCGCCCTGACCGGGGACGACCCGGCCACGTTCAGCCGCGCGGCACTGCACGGCCTGCTGCGCGAGGAGTTCGGCTTCCGGGGCGCGATCGTCACCGACGCGCTGGAGATGGCCGGTGCCGCGGCCTCGGCCGGGGGCATCCCGCAGGCGGCGGTCCGGGCCCTGACGGCCGGGGCCGACCTGCTGTGCATCGGCGCCCAGGTCGACGCGGCGCTGGTCGAGGCGGTCGTGGCCGGGATCGTCGCCGGTGTTCCCCGGCCCCGCCTGGAGGAGGCGGTCTCCCGTACGGCTGCACTGGCTGCCTGGACCGCCGAGCACCGCACCCTGCTGAGCTACGACGACGAGCTCGGGCTGGTCGCCGCCCGCCGGGCGGTACGGGTCGAGGGGTCGCTCACCGAGCTGTCGTCGCCGCTGGTGGTGCAGCTGGTGTCGGGCTATTCGATCGCCGAGGGGCGGGTGCCGTGGGGGCTGGCGCCGCACCTGGACGGTGTCGAGCAGGTCGAGATCGTCGCCGACGACGCCTCGGCGGCGGATCTGGCCGCCCACGCCGGGGCCCGGCCGATCGTGATCGTCGGGCGGCACACCCACCGCAAGCCGGCCAGCCGCGCGCTGGTCGAGCAGCTCGCCGCGGACCGCGCGGTGGGCCTGGTCGAGATGGGCTGGCCGTCGGACTGGCGGCCGGCCCGGGCCCGGGCGTTCGTCGTGACCCACGGCGCGAGCCTGGCCAACGGGCGCGCCGCGGCCGAGGCGCTCGGGCTCACCCCCGCGTAGCCGGCTTCGCTCACCACGGCCGGTCCGCTCAGCGCGGGCCGGCCGTTCTTGTCACACCACTTGAACATGTTCAACTAGCAGGCCTAGTCTGGGGAGACAAAGTTGAACACGTTCAGAAAGGTGGTCCGATGGACCCGAAGGTGTGGATGTACCTGGTGTATCTGACGGTCAGCGTCGGGCTCACCGTGTGGGTGGCGACGACGCTGTCCCGCAACGGGCTGCTCTTCCTGGCCGACGTCTTCGCCGACGAGAAGCTGGCCCGGGCGATCAACCAGCTGCTGGTGATGGGCTTCTACCTGCTCAACCTCGGCTACGTGACGGTGACCATGCGGTCGAGCCAGACGGTCACCGACACCAGCCAGGCCCTGGAGACGCTGTCCGGCAAGGTCGGCCTGGTGCTGCTCGTGCTGGGCGTCCTGCACTTCCTCAACGTGTTCTTCCTGGGTCGCTACCGGCGTGGTCGCCTGCGCCAGCAGCAGCCGGTACCGCCGATGCCGCCGGCCGGTCGGCTGCCGTTCCACCCGCAGCAGCCGCCACCGCCGGCCCGGGCATGACCGAGGGGCACGCTCCATCCGTCCGGCCGATCACCGGCTTCACCGTTCTCTACGACGCGGGGTGCCCGATCTGCCGGGCGGCGCGCCGCTGGCTGGAGGGGCGGGCTCAACTCGTACCGCTGGAATTCGTCCCGTCCGGGTCCGAGGCGGCCCGGCGGAGGTTCCCGGGGCTCGATCACCGGGCGACACTGCGGGACGTGACCGTGATCGGGGACGACGGGTCGGTCTATGTGGGGGACGGCGCGTGGGTGGCCTGCCTGTGGGCGCTCGCGGACTACCGCGGGATGGCCGAGCGGATCAGCTCACCCGCGCTGCTGCCGACGGCCCGGCGGTTCATCGCGGCGGCGTCGGCGGTCCGGGAGCGTACGCGGTCGACCGGGTTTGACGAGGGCGCCGCCGAGCCGGGGTACTACGGTGACGGGTGTGACGACCGCTGCCGCTGAACCCGCCGAGCCGCAGCCGGGCGCGCCCGCGGAGAAGCCTCGCCGGGCGCGCGGGGAGCAGACGCGGCAACTGATCCTCGAGACCGCGCTGCGGCTGTTCCGCGAGCGGGGGTACGCCGAGACGACCATGCGGGCGATCGCCAAGGAGGCCGGGGTCGCGGTCGGCAACGCGTATTACTACTTCGACTCCAAGGAACACCTGATCCAGGGGTTCTACGACCGCAACCAGACCATCCACCGCGCCGCCGCCGAGCAGATCCTGGCCGGCGAGAAGGACCTGGCGCCCCGGCTGCGCGGGGTGTTGCACGCGGGCATCGACGTCAACGCGCCCTACCACTCTTTCGCGGCGACGTTCTTCAAGACGGCGGCCGAGCCGTCCTCGCCGCTCAGCCCGTTCTCGCGGGAGTCGTCGCCGGCCCGGGAGGCGGCCATCGCGATCTTCCGCGACGTGGTCGACGGCTCGACCGCGAAGCTCGACCCGGAGCTGCGCAAGGAGCTTCCCGAGCTGCTCTGGCTCGGGTGGATGGGTGTGATCCTGTTCTGGGTCTACGACAAATCACCCGGGCAGCGGCGCACCCGGCGGCTGATCGACGGGGCGGTTCCGCTGATCGACCGGCTGGTGTCGCTCTCCCGGCTGCGGGTGTTGCGGCCGGCGCTGCGGCAGGTGCTCGCCCTGATCGAAACCGTCCGCAAGGATGACTGATCACGGTTGGTAATGCATGGTCAACGTTACGCTGAGTAGTTGCTTGTTGGGCTTTATGCCTCTGTGTCCGGGAAAAACCGGATCTGTCGCCCGATCGGTGCTACCCGAACGGCCATTTCGCTCACCGGAATCTTCCACCGTCCGCCTGCCGGCACGTAGCGTCATGTCCGCAGGTGGGTCTGGGGACGTCGCGAATCGACTCGGCCTTCGGGACCAGTTCGAGTCCTCGCGACGCAGACAGTGAGCCGGGCGCGGCACAGGATTTCGGGAGCAATCCGCCGCGACCCGGCTCACGCTGCGTTCCGCCCGGTCGGGCGTTCAGGCGTTCAGGCGTTCAGGCGTTCGGCCGCCCGGAAGCTTCGCAGGCGCAGGCTGTTGAGCACGACGAAGACCGAGCTGAAAGCCATCGCCCCGCCCGCGATCATCGGGTTGAGCAGGCCGGCCGCGGCCAGCGGCAGACCGGCCACGTTGTAGGCGAACGCCCAGAACAGATTCCCGCGGATGATCCCGAGAGTGCGCCGGGACAGCCGGACGGCGTCCACCGCGGCGGTCAGATCCCCGCGGACGAGCGTCAGGTCGGAGGCCTGGATGGCGACGTCGGTGCCCGCGCCCATCGCGAGCCCGAGATCGGCCTGGGCCAGCGCCGCCGCGTCGTTGACACCGTCGCCGACCATGGCCACCGAGCGCCCCCGGGCCTGCAACTGCTTGACCACGTCGACCTTGCCCGACGGCAGCACCCCGGCCTCGACCTCGGTGATCCCGACCTCGGCCGCCACGTGCGCCGCCACCGCCGGGGAATCCCCCGTGACGAGCATCGGCGTGAGCCCGAGGCGGCGCAGGGCGGCCACCGCGGCCTTGCTCGTCGGCCGCACCGAGTCGGCCAGCGCGATCCACCCGAGCACCTGCCCGTCCGCGCTCACCGAGACCCAGGTCGCCGCGTCGTCCGTGCCCTCCGGGGCGCCCGCCGCCACCGCGATCCGGCGCCCCTCGACCATCCCGTGCACCCCGACCCCGGCCGTGGCCCGGAAGTCCTGGACGGCCGGGAGCGATGGCGCCGGCACGGCGGCGGCGATGGCCCGGCCGATCGGATGCTCCGACGCCGCCTCGACCGCCGCCGCCAGTCGCAGCAGCTCCGCCTCCGACGTCCCGGCGGCGGTGGCCGGCACGACCGACGACACCGACATCTGCCCGGTCGTCACCGTGCCCGTCTTGTCGAGCACGATCGTGTCGACCTTGCGGGTCGACTCCAGCGCCTCGACCCCGCGGATCAGGATGCCCATCTGGGCCCCGCGCCCGGTCCCGACCAGCAGCGCGGTCGGCGTGGCGAGCCCCAGAGCACACGGGCAGGCGATGATCAGCACGGCGACCGCGGCGGTGAACGCGTTCGTCGCGCCGCCGCCCGTGCCGAGCCAGTAGCCGAGCGTCCCGAGGGCCAGTGCGATCACGATCGGCACGAAGACACCCGAGACGCGGTCGGCCAGGCGCTGCACGGCCGCCTTGCCGTTCTGCGCCTCCTCGACCAGCCGGGCCATCTGCGCCAGCTGGGTGTCGGCGCCGACCCGGGTGGCCCGCACGAGCAGCCGCCCGCCGGCGTTGATGGTGGCCCCGGTGACCGGGTCACCCGGGCGTACCTCCACCGGCACCGACTCGCCGGTCAGCAGGCTGACGTCCAGGGCCGACGCGCCCTCCTCGACCACACCGTCCGTGGCGACCTTCTCCCCCGGGCGTACGAGGAAAAGCGCACCCGGCGTGAGATCGCCCGCGGGGACGACCCGCTCGATGCCGTTCTCGACAACCGTGACGTGTTTGGCCCCCAGCTCGAGCAGCGACCGCAGGGCGTCGCCCGCGTGCCGCTTGGCCCGGGCCTCCAGATAGCGCCCGGCCAGCAGGAACGTGGTGACACCGGCGGCCGCCTCGAGATAGATGGCGTCGCCCTGGCGCGCGGTCAGCGAGAACGGGTGCGTCATGCCGGGCATGCCCGCGTCGCCCAGGAACAGCGCCCACACCGACCAGCCGAACGCGGCCAGCGTGCCCATCGAGACGAGCGTGTCCATGGTCGCCGCGCCGTGCCGCAGGTTGACGAAGGCCGACCGGTGGAAAGGCCAGCCGCCGTAGACGACAACCGGCGCGGCCAACGTCAGGGACAGCCACTGCCAATAGTCGAACTGCCAGGCGGGCACCATCGCCAGCACGATGACGGGCACACTGAGCGCCGCCGAGATCAGCAACCGGTCGCGAAGCGTGTCCCGCCCCGGCGCGGCGGCGGTCTCGGCCGGCTCGGGCATCGGCTCAGCCGCCGTGTATCCGGTCTTCTCCACCACCGCGATCAGGTCAGCGGCGCCGAGCGCGGCCGGGACGGTCGCGCGGGCCTTCTCGGTCGCGTAGTTCACCGTCGCGGTGACCCCGTCGATCCGGTTCAGCTTCTTCTCGATGCGATTGGCGCAAGCCGCACACGTCATCCCACCGATCTCCAGCTCAATCACCCGCTCCATACCCCTACCCTATACCCCTTGGGGGTACCTGCCGAGCAGACGGGTGGGGATCGGCCAGAAAGACGGCGATCGCCTGGGCAACCTCGGTGGGGGCGGTGCGTTCGGCGGTGGCCCTGGCGGGGCAGGACCACGCGGCTCGCCCGCGGCAGCACCCGCGCCAGCGCGTCGAGTCGTTCGTGCAGGTGTTGTGGGCTGCGTTCGCCCTCGAGCAGCAGGACTGGCACCGCGATTTTCCCGTACGCCTCCAGCCGGCACCCGAGCGCGTCGATGGCGTCGTTGTCGTCGAGTTGCCGCTCCACCAGCGGCCCGACCCGGTCGCCCTGCCGGTTCATGACGAACTTCGCCATCCCCACCATCGGCGACCGCAGACCGGCCACCTCCCGCAGGAAGATGGCGAACGCCGTGCCCGGCTTGCCGGCCTCGATCGCCACCCGCGCCCGCCCCATGCTCTCCCCGCCCAGCGGCGAGTCGAGCACGATCGGCGGCTCGTAGAGCACCGCCGCCGAGTAAAGCTCCGGATCGGCGACCAGCGCCTCGAGCGCCAGCACCCCACCCGACGAATGGCCCACCAGCACCGGCCGGTCGAGGACCGCCGCGACCTCGCGCACCGCGGCGACCTCCTGCGCCATGGTGACCCGGCCCGGCTCGTCCAGCCGGTATTGCCGCCGGAGGAGCCGAGCGACCCGGAACCGGTCGTGCAGCCGGTCGGTCACCCGGGCCCAGCTGTCCAGATCTCCCATCCCGCCGTGCAGCACCAGAATCGACCGACCTGAACCCTCGACCACGACATTGCCCACGCTTCGCCGCACAGTGCGCCTCCTTAGCAGTCCCTGCTTTCGCACCGCGACGGCGCCCGCCTGATCACCTCGGCCCGGCGCGCACCCGGGGCCCTGCACGGCTTCGAGGAGGAACTGGCGGCCATGGTCACACTGGGCTTCACGCCGGCCCAGGCGCTGCACACGATCATGACCATCGGCGACTACACCAACGGCTTCGTCCTGCAGGAGCAGGCCACCATCGGGCCGCCCACCGAGGCCGAGGAGAAAGCCCTCCCGCACCTGCCGACCCTGCTCGCCGCCCTGGCCGAGAGCAACGGCTACCGGGACCCGGACGAGGCTTTCCACCACGGCATCCGGGTCCTGGTGGCCGGCACCCGCTCCCTCCTGGGCCTGCGCTGAGAGGGCCGCCCGGGGGCGGCCCTCCCGGCGTCAGGCGGCTGAGGTCTTGACCAGGGTGCGGATCTGGCGGAGCAGGACCGACAGGGCGGCCAGCTCGGCCGGGGTGTCGGCCACGTCACCCATGGCGTTGGCGGCCCGGGCGATCGAGGCGGCGTTGACGCGTTCCCACTCGGAGACCCGTTCGTCGGCCGTGGCGTTCGACGGGGTCGACTGGAGCACCTCGGCGGTCAGGGCGGCCAGGGCCGCGTACAGGTCGTAGCGCAACGCCATGCGGGCCAGCGTCTGCCAGCGGTCGCCCCGCGGCAGCTGCGAGATGTGCGACAGCAGCTGATCGATGTGGAAGCGCTCGGACAGGGCGAAATAGACGTTGGCCACCTCGAGCGGGGGCCGGCCGGTCAGGGCGCCGGTCTCCAGGATGTCGAGCAGGCCGAAGCCGTAGTTGCACCAGGTCACCCGCTCGGCCAGCTCCATCGGCACGCCCTTGTCGACCAGCGTGGCGATGTGCTCGTCCATCGACCGGCGCTCGAAGCCCAGCAGCACCTCGGGCAACCGCGGGAGCAGCGACTGCACACCCTCGCGCAGCTTGGCGATCTCGGCCGCCACGTCGATCGGTGAGCGGCGGGTGCTGACCAGCCAGCGCACCGCCCGGTCGAGCAGCCGCCGGGACTCCAGGAAGACCAGCGTCTGGGCCTCGGTCGGGACCTTGTTGTCGAGACCCTCGGCCGCCGCCCAGATGCCGGCCAGACCGTACGCCTCGCGGACCACCGTGAAGGCCCGGATCACGTCGGCCGCCGAGGCGCCGCTCTCCTCCATGGCGCGGAAGACGAACGACGTGCCGCCGCGGTTGACCACCTCGTTGACCAGCGACGTCGTGATGATCTCGCGGCGCAGCCGGTGGCCGGTCATGCGGCCCGCGCACCGCTCGCGCAGCGGGGTCGGGAAGTAGCGGGACAGCACCTCGTTGGTCCACGCCTCGTCCACGATCTCGTCGGCCAGCACCTCCCGTTCGAGGCTGATCTTGACGTAGGCCAGCAGGACCGCGAACTCGGGTGCGGTGAGCCCCTCGCCCGCCTCGTGCCGCGCGGCCAGCTCGGCATCGGTGGGCAGCGCCTCCAGCTCGCGGTTGAGCCGGCCGCCCGCCTCGAGTTCGTTGAGCATCCGCCGGTGCACCGGCAGCAACGAGTAGGCCTGGGCCCGGGCACTGCCCAGCGCCGTGGCCTGCTCATAGTTGTCGCGCAGGACGAGCGCGGCCACCTCGTCGGTCATCCGGGCGAGCAACTCGTCACGCTCGGGCCGGCTCATCTCGCCGTCGGCCACCGCGCCGCCCAGCAGGATCTTGATGTTGACCTCGTGGTCGGAGCAGTCGACCCCGGCCGAGTTGTCGATGAAGTCGGTGAACACGCGGCCGCCCGCTCGCGCGAACTCGATGCGGCCGCGCTGGGTGAGCCCCAGGTTGCCACCCTCGCCGACCACCCGGCACCGCAGCTGGGAGCCGTTGAGCCGGATGGCGTCGCTGGCCTTGTCGCCCACCTCGGCGTGCGTCTCGGTGGCCGCCTTGACATAGGTGCCGATGCCGCCGTTGAACAGCAGGTCGACCGGCGCCCCGAGAATCGCCCGCATCAGCTCGACCGGGCTGACCGTGGTCGCCGGCCCCAGGTCGAGGGCCGCGCGGACCTCGGGCGACACCGGGATCGATTTCGCCGTCCGCGGATAGATCCCGCCCCCGGCGCTGATCAGCGACCGGTCGTAGTCGTCCCACGACGAGCGGGGCAGCTCGAACAGCCGGCGACGCTCCGCATAGGAGGACGCGGAGTCGGGCGTCGGGTCGAGGAAGATGTGCCGGTGGTCGAACGCGGCGACCAGGCGGATGTGCTGGGAGAGCAGCATGCCGTTGCCGAACACGTCACCCGACATGTCACCCACGCCGACCACGGTGAAGTCCTGCGTCTGGGTGTCGACGCCCAGGTCGCGGAAGTGCTTCTTGACCGACTCCCAGGCTCCGCGGGCGGTGATGCCCATCTTCTTGTGGTCGTAGCCGGCCGAGCCGCCGCTGGCGAACGCGTCACCCAGCCAGAAGTCCTTGGACACCGAGATCTCGTTGGCGATGTCGCTGAACGTCGCCGTGCCCTTGTCCGCCGCGACCACCAGGTAGGGGTCGTCGCCGTCGTGGCGCACCACGTCCCGCGGCGGCACGATCTTGCCGCTGAGGATGTTGTCGGTGACGTCGAGCAGCGCCGTGATGAAGCGCTTGTAACACTCCACCGCCTCGTCCCGGTCGCCCGGTTTCTGCTTGAGGACGAAGCCGCCCTTGGCACCGACCGGCACGATCACCGCGTTCTTGACCTCCTGCGCCTTGACCAGGCCGAGCACCTCGGTGCGGAAGTCCTCCCGCCGGTCGGACCAGCGCAGACCACCGCGGGCCACGGCGCCGAACCGCAGGTGCACGCCCTCGAAGCGCGGCGAGTACACGAAGATCTCGTATTTCGGCCGGGGCTGCGGCAGGTCGGGGATGGCCTGCGGGTCGAGCTTGAAGGCCACGTACGACTTGGGGCGCCCGTCGGCCCCGCGCTGGAAGAAGCTGGTGCGCAGGGTGGCCTGGATCAGGGTCAGGTAGGAGCGCAGGATCCGGTCCTGGTCGAGGCTCTCCACGTCGTCGAGCAGCGAGGTGATCCGCTCGACGAGCTCGGTGGCGATGCGGCCGCGCTCGGTCTCGCCGGCCTCGAGCCGGGGCGAGAAACGGGTCTCGAACAACCGGACGAGCAGGCGGGCGATCTCGGGATAGGCGATGAAGGTCGATTCGAGATACCGCTGGGAGAACACCGACCCGGCCTGGCGCTGATATTTCGCGTACGCCCGGAGCACCACCACCTGACGCCAGGTGAGCCCGGCCCGGAGCACCAGCTCGTTGAACCCGTCGACCTCGGCCTCGCCACGCCAGGCGGCCGCGAAGGCGTTTTCCACCTGGGGACGGACCTCGGCCAGCTCATGGTGCGACTCCGGCGGCTGCAGCCCGAAGTCGTAGAGGTAGATCCGGCCGTCGCTGCGGCGGATCTCGTACGGCCGCTCGTCGACCACCTGGACGCCGAGCGAGTGCAGCACCGGCAGCACCGCCGAGAGCACCATCGGCTCGCCGTACCGATAGACCTTGAACCGGACGTCGTGATCGTCGGGTTCGCGTTGCCCGGTGCGCCCGAGCCGCCGCTTGCGGTAGAGGTGCATCTCGAGCTGCCCCTCCTCCTCGAGGAGCTCCAGCTTCGACAGGTCCTGCATTCCCTCGTACGGGGTGTGACCGTCCTTGTAGCTCTCGGGGTAGGCCGTCGCGTACCGGGCGAAGAGGTCACGCGCCGCCTCCTCCCCCAGCTTGCGCTCGAGCACCAGCGAGAAGTCGTCGTCCCACATGCGGGTGGCGTCGGCCAGCATCTCGGCCAGCGCGTTGGGGTCGACCTGGCCCGGCGGGTCGGCCGGGTCGGTGCGCACGATGAAGTGCACCCGGGCCAGCATCCGCTCGGTCACCCGGGTCGTGTAGTCGACACCCACCCCGTTGAGCTCGCGCAGCAGGATCTCCTGCATGCGCAGCCGGTTGCCGGTGGTGAACCGGTCGCGGGGCAGATAGATCAGGCACGAGATGAACCGGCCGTATCCGTCGCGCCGCAGGAACAGGCGGAGCTGGCGGCGCCCGGCCATCCGCAGGACACCGATCACCGCCTCGTACAGGTCGTCGGTCTTGATCTGGAACAGCTCGTCGCGCGGGTAGGTCTCGAGGATCTGGAGCAGGTCCTTGCCCGAGTGACCGCGGGGCGAGAGACCGGAGCGGTCGAGCACCTCGCGGACCTTGCGCTTGACCACCGGCAGCTCGCGCACGCTGGTGCGGTAGGCCGACGAGCTGAACAGGCCCAGGAACCGGCGCTCGCCGATCACCTCGCCCGCCTCGTCGAAGAGCTTGACGCCGATGTAGTCGAGATAGGCCGACCGGTGCACGGTGGCCCGCGAGTTGGCCTTGGTGATGACCAGCAGACGCTTCTCGAGGGCGCGCTGGAACGCCTCGTCGGTCATCGTGGACAGCTGGCGCGGCTTGCTGTCGCCGCGCAGGATGCCCAGACCCGAGCCGGCCACGCCGGTGAGCACGTCACCGTCGAGCCGGTACTCCCGGTAGCCCAGGAACGTGAAGTGGTCGTGGGCCAGCCACTTGAGCAGCTCGATCGAGTCGGTGACGTCCTTGTCGGGCACCGGCAGCCGGCGGTCGGAGCCGCGATGGGCGGCCAGCTCGTCGGCGATCACCAGCGCCCGCTGGCGCATGCGGGGCCAGTCCTCGACCGCGTCGCGCACGTCGGTCAGCACCCGGCGCACCTCGTTGAGCAGCTGCTCACGAGCCTCGCCGTTGCGGATCGGGTCGATCTCGATGCGGATCCAGCTCTCCACCAGATCGCCGTCGATCGCGTCGTCGGGCTCGACGTCGGCGGCCAGCTCGGCCAGCGCGCCCAGCGGTTCCCGGCGCACCACGATCAGCGGGTGCACCAGCAGGTGGACCGTCTGCTGGTGGGCGGAGAGCAGGGCGATCACCGAGTCGACCAGGAACGGCATGTCGTCGGTGACGATCTGCAGGATGGTGTGGCACTGCGAGCCGATCGGCGGGGTGATCGCGAGCTTGAGCTCCCCGGGCAGTCTCGTCGCGGCCAGCTCACGGTGGCTGATCGCGGCGTCGTACATCTCCTGCGGGGTCAGCCCCACCAGCTCTTCGTCCGGCGCGAACCTCCAGAAACGCCCGACCAGCAGGGCAGTGGCGTGGTCGTCGCCCGCCACCTCCACCGCCTGGGCGATCAGCCGCTCCCCGTTGGGAAGCGTCTCGTCGAGCTCACCCTCCTCGGCGCTGGCGCCGAGCCGGCCGGTCAGGGCGAGGCCCGGTCCGGCGATGAGATCGTGCTCGGCCTCGGATTCGTTCGCTGCCTCATCGGCGACAGCCATGGCTCTGGCGCTCCCCTCACCCACGACACTGTGGGTTCGAACGTGTCGAGGACAGACTAGAACCCCGCCGGGGGCGCTAGGACAGGCGCGGTACGAACGGACCGTTGGGCGGCAGTTCCGACCTGACCCGCCGGGTCCGGGTCAGCAGAACGTGCATTCGTTCACTACCGTCTCCTACGCTTCATGCGATACCCGGCGAAAGGGGTTCCCATGCACCGCGGTCCGTACCGGTCCGTGCGCCGCGCGACTGCGGCTGCCGCCACGTTGGCGCTGATGACAGGCGTTCTGGCGGGGTGTTCGGGCGACGGTCCCGACGGCACGCTGGACGACTTCCTGGCCGGGTGGCGCGGGGGTGACCTGAGCAAGGTCGGATTTGTCGGCGCCGATGGTGGCAAGATCGCCGCGTCCGAGGTGCTCCAGCAGATCAAGACGGTCTCCGGCGACCTCGCCCAGCAACCGCTCACGGTCACCGCCGAGGGTGAGCCCAAGACCACCGGCGACGACGCGACCAGCGCGGTCAAACTCGACTGGACCCTGCCCGGCGACGCCAAATGGTCCTATCCGAGCACCGTACGGCTGACCAAGCGCAACGCCGACGGCTGGCGGGTGGTGTGGGAGCCGACGATCCTGCACAGCGACCTGGAAAGTGGCAACAAGCTGGGCGTACGGCGATTGGCGGCGGACCGGGCGAGCATCCTCGACGCCGCCGGCAAGCCGATCGTCACACCGCGCACGGTGATCACCATCGGGGTCGAGCCGCAGAAGGTCACCGACCTGGCCAAGCTGCGCACCGGGCTGGCCGCCCAGTTCAAGAAGATCGGCGTCACGGTCGACACGGCCAATCTGGGCGACCGCATCAAGAACGCCGACCCGCAGTCCTTCCTCGAGCTGATCACCCTGCGCGAGCCCGACTACAACAAGATCCGTCCGGGCCTGCAGGCGCTCGACGGCACCGTCTTCAACAAGCAGCAGCGGCCGCTGGCCCCCTCCCGCGTGTTCGCCCGGGCCCTGCTCGGCACGGTCGACGAGGCCACCGCTGAGGACCTCGAGAAGAACCCGCAGACGCTGGTCCAGGGCGACACCGTCGGGCACGGCGGGCTGCAGCAGAAGTACGACGCCACGCTGCGCGGCACGGCCGGGGTCTCCGTCGTGATCACCGGCGGCACCGCCGAGACCACCGAGGGCGAGGTCGCCCAGCCTCGCGAACTGTTCAAGACGGCGCCGGTGGCCGGTAAGCCGGTCAAGACCACGCTCGACGTGCCGGCCCAGCTCGCGGCCGACCAGGCGCTGGCGGCCGAGAAGCAGGCCAGCTCACTGGTCGCCATCAAGGTGAGCGACGGCTCGGTGCTGGCGGTGGCCAACGGTCCCGAGGGCGGCACGGTC
The DNA here is from genome assembly GCF_023544465.1 of Paractinoplanes maris. Lineage (GTDB taxonomy): Bacteria > Actinomycetota > Actinomycetes > Mycobacteriales > Micromonosporaceae > Actinoplanes > Actinoplanes maris. The sequence continues at coordinate 341,737 of NZ_JALPVL010000001.1, forward strand.
AACACCGCGCTGACCGGCAAGGTGGCGCCCGGCTCGACCTTCAAGGCCGTCTCGGCGTACGGCATCCTGCAGAAGAAGGTGGCGACGGCCGACACCCCGGTGAACTGCCCCAAGACCGCGGCGGTGGCCGGTCGCTCGTTCAAGAACTCGCACGACGAGGCGCTCGGGTCGGTGCCGTTCCACGTCGACTTCGCCAAGTCGTGCAACACGGCGTTCGTCGGGCTGTCCGGCAAGCTGGGCGCCGACGGCCTGCGCTCGGCCTCCGAGGCGCTCGGGCTGGGCGGCACGTGGGATCTGGGCGTGGACGCGTTCAGCGGCAAGCTGTCCCCGGCCGACACGCCGACCGAGCTGGCCGCCGCGACGTTCGGCCAGGGCGCGACCGCGGTCAGCCCGCTAGCCATGGCCAGTGCCACGTCGGCGATCGCCCGCGGCCAGTTCAAGCAGCCGAAACTGGTGACCGACCCGGCCCCGGCCGCGCCGGCCGCCGACGGCGCCAAGCTCGACCCGGCGGCCGTCACCGCGCTCCGCACGATGATGCGCGAGGTGGTCACGGCGGGCACGGCGACGGCCCTGCGGGACGTGCCGGGCGGCGCGGTCCACGGCAAGACCGGCACGGCCGAGTTCAGCGAGAACACCGAGGACACCCACTCCTGGTTCATCGGCTACCAGGGCGAGGTCGCCTTCGCCGTGATGGTCCAGAAGGGCGGCGCGGGCTCCGAGGCCGCGGTGCCGGTGGTCAAGCGCTTCCTGCAGAACCTGGCCAAGAACTAAAGCCGCGTTTTATGACTGGGCCTCGGCGCAGGTCGGGGCCAGTCATGAAACGCACCCCTAGGCGATGTCGGCCGGCTCGTCGGAGCCGAGTTCGAACGCGGGCCGCTGGATCGGGAGGCTGAAGCTCTCCCGATCGTCGGCGGCGCGGGGACGAAGCATGCCGGGCCGGGTCGCCGGCAGCGGCTCGGAGTCGAGCATCGGCGCCTGACCGAGCGGACGCGGCACCCTGGCCGCTGTCTCCTCCTCGGAGCTCGCCGCGGCCACACCCGAATCCAGGAAAGCGTCGCGGGCTGCTTCACCGTCGTCGGCGTCGGCCCCATCGGCGTCATCCGGGTCGGTCCACGCGGCGTCCGCGTCATCCGGGTCGGCCCATGCGGCGTCCGCGTCCTCCGGGTCGGCCCGAGTGGCGTCCGCGTCCTCTCGGTCTGCTTGCGGGAATTTCGCGTCCTGTCCGCCGGGCTGCTCGGCGGGCACCTCGTCCGCTTCCTCGACCCCGAGCAGGGTGGAGGCGGGGATCGCGACCTCGTCCGGGGTGCCGGGCAGGCCGTCGGACATGCCCGCGGCGGCGAGCGTCACGCTCTCGGCGTCCGCCGTGGCCCGCCGGCGCTCCCACTCCCGTTCGTGAGCCTCCCGGCCGTGGGCTTCCCTGTCCCGCGCTTCATCGTCGTCGCCGACGGACGAGAGGTGCCGATTCAGACGGGCTGCCGGCTCCGGGCGGTTAAGTCCCCCTGGAAGGCCAGAACGTTTCAAGCCGTCGGCCAGGCCGCCCCGGTTGAGCCCCCCGGCCGGCTCAGCCCGATTCAGACCGTCAACCCGCTCAGCGCGGTCCACATCGCCAACCGGCTCAGCGCGATTCAAGCCGCCAACCCGCTCAGCGCGGTTCGGATCATCGTCGGGGTCGGGCCGATTCAGCCCGGAGGATGTCGAGCGGTTGAGGCCGGCGGCGGACCCCGAGCGGTTGAGGCCGGCGGCGGACCCCGGGCGTTTGAAGCCGGCGGTGAGGTCCAGATCGTTCAGGCGGTCCGCGAGCCGGGGCCGGTTCAGGCCTCCGACGGCCCGCGGGCGAGCGGCGGGCTGGGGCTCCTCGACGTCATCGTCGTCGACGGTCGGCGCGGGGACTTCGTCGAGCGATTCGGACACGTCGGCGTCGTCGAGGTCGGCGGCGGGCTGCTCGGGCTCACCAGCGGAACGAGCCGGATCAGCGGGATCAGCCGGATCAGCGGGGTAGGCACCCTCGGCGGAGTAGGCGGGCTCGACGGAGTGAGCCGGCTCGGCGGAGTCGTCTGGCTCGAAGGGCCCCGCGTCGTCGGGGGCGAAGGGAGCACCATCGGCCGGGTCGAAGGGAGCAGCGTCGGCCGGGTGGGCGCGGGTGAAGGGGGCTGCGCCTTCGGGGCGGGCGAGGTCGGCTCGGGCCGCGATCAGGTCGGGGCGGGCGGTCACCGTGTGGGCGGCGGCCAGGCCGGCGGTCACCGCGCTGACGATCTCGGCCGCGTAGGAGCCGTCCGTGTCGTAGTCGGGATCGAAGACTGTGATCTCGACGCCCAGGCAGTGCGGCGACTCGACCAGCCCGGCCAGCAGGATCTCGAGCTCGGGGAACGCGATGCCCCCGGGTGACGGCGCGTCGACCGCCGGCATCACGGCCGGGTCGAGGACGTCCACGTCGACGTGCACCCAGTAGCCCGCGCAGTCGACCAGCTGGTCGCGGGCCCACTGGGCGCTGCGGGCCGCACCCTCGGCGCGCAGGGCCGGCACCGGGCGGGTGACGATGCCCGCGGCCTGCAGGTCGAGGCGGTACTCGTCCTGGGCCCGGATGCCCATCACCACCACGTCGATGTCGCGGAAGTAGGGCCGGCGGCCCTCGATCGCCGCCAGGTCGGCCTGGCCGCGGCCGGTGACCAGGGCCAGGTCCTCGCCGGCGGCCGCGCCCACATACGAGGCGTTACCGGGGTGCCGGAAATCGGAGTGGCCGTCCACGAAGACCAGGCCGATGCGACCGCCCACCGCCTCGCCCAGCCTGTTCATGGCCAGGCCGGAGCCGAGCACGATGGAGCAGTCGCCGCCGAGCACGACCGGGAACTCGCCGGCGTCGAGGATGGCGCCGATCCGGTCGGCCAGCGCCCGCGAGTAGGCCGCGATCTGGGGTGCCATGGCCACCCCGTCGCCCGGTCGCCAGTCCCCGGCGTCGTAGCGCGGCGGGGTCAGGCAGCCGGCGTCGCGGGCGTTGAGCTTGGCGATCAGGCCGTGGTCACGCAGGGCCCCGGGCGCCTTGGCACACCCCGGCACCGATGTCACGGTCGGCGGGCGCAGACCGAGATTGGACGGTGCGTCGAGGACGGCTATGCGGCGCACGGGGCGGCTCCCTGACTAGAAGAGGGCGCTGGCCAGGGCGCGTCGGGCTCCGGCCACCGCGGGATCGTCGGGGCCGGCCACGCTGAACAGCGAGAGCAGGTGCTTGCGCACGGCTTCCCGCTCGTCGCCCGCGGTCCGCCGGACCAGGGCGACCAGCCGGGCGTACGCCTTGTCGGCCTCGCCGCTGAGCACCTCGACGTCGGCCGCGAGCCGCTGGGCGTCGATGTCGTCGGGCGAGGCGTCGGCCTTGGCCACCGCGGTGGCGGCATCGGCGCCACCGATGCGGCGGTAGAGCTCGACCTGGGCCAGGCCGGACTCGGCGGCCGCGTCGGCCGGGTGCTCGGCCAGGATCTTGCGGTAGGCCGCCTCGGCCTCGTCGAGGTCGCCGACCATCAGCGCGTCGTCGGCCGCATCCAGGCGCGGGTCCTCGGGGGCCTCGACGGTGAGGCCGCCGGCCTTGAGCACCGCGTCGACATATTGCTTGACCTGGGCCTCGGGCAGCACGCCGGTGAAGCCCTCGACCAGCTGGCCGTTGACCACGGCGACGACCATCGGGATGCCCTGCACCCGCAGCGCCTGGGCGAGACGCGGGTTGGCGTCCACATCGACCTTGCCGAGCACCCACGAGCCGCCGCCGGCCTCAGCCAGCCGCTCGAGGATCGGCGACAGCTGCTTGCACGGCTCGCACCAGTCGGCCCAGAAATCGATGATGACCGGGGTGCTGAGCGAGCGCTCGAGCACGGTCGTCTGGAAGTTGGCCTCGGTGACCTCGATGATCGTCTCGGGGCCGGCACCGCCGGGCAGGCCGCCGGGGATGCTGGCGGACGGGCCGTCGTCGGCCTTGCGCGAGGCACTGGTGTCGGCAGCCGGGGACGACGGGGCCGGGGCGCGCAGCGCGCTGAGATCGACCGCGCCGCGGGTGAAGATCGACGGAGTGGTCCGTGGGTCGCTCATGGTTACCTAGTCTCGCACGCTGACGAGGCGCGCCGCCGCGCCGCGGGGCAGCTCATATCGGACGTCACAGGAGCATGTTCCGCTGATCCTCGACGGCGGCGCGCGGTTACGCAAGGCCCGGCCACCGACCTGCGGTAAACGGGCCAGTTCATCCCCTTCGGGAAGCTGAGCGCCCTAGAACCGGGCGGGCTCGCGATAGATCCCCCACTCGGCCTTGAGCGCGTCGCAGATCTCCCCCAGCGTCGCCTCGGCGCGGGCGGCGTCGAGCATGGCGGGAATCATGTTCCCGCCGGAGCGGGCGACCTCGATCATGCGGTCGAGACAGGCCTTCACGCGTACGGGATCACGCCCGCTGCGCCGTGAGCCGAGCACCCGGTTCTGCTCGATCTCGACCTCGTGCGACACCCGCATGATCTCGAGTTCCTTGGCCACCGTGCCGGTGTGGGCGTTGACCCCGACGGTGCGTTTCTCGCCCTTCTCGACCGCCTGCTGATAGACGAAGGCCGCCTCGGCGATGTGGGCCGTGAACCACCCGTCCTCGATGCCGCGCAGGATGCCCGCGGTGATGCTGCCGTCCTCGCCGAGCTCCCGGATGCGGGCGAAGATCTCCTCCGCCTCGGCCTCGATGCGGTCGGTCAGCTCCTCGAGATACCACGAGCCGCCGAGCGGGTCGGCCACGTTGACCACGCCGGTCTCCTCCATCAGCACCTGCTGGGTACGCAGGGCGATCTCGGCCGACTCGTCGGTGGGCAGCGCCAGCGTCTCGTCGAGGGCGTTGGTGTGCAGCGAGTTGGTACCGCCGAGCACCGCGGCGAGTGCCTCGACAGCCGTCCGGACGACGTTGTTGACCGGCTGCTGGGCGGTGAGCGAGACGCCGGCGGTCTGGGTGTGGAATTTCAGCCACAACGCCTTCTCACTGGTCGCGCCGTAGTCGTCGCGCAGGTGCCGGGCCCAGATGCGGCGGGCCGCGCGGAACTTGGCGATCTCTTCGAAGAAGTCGATGTGGGCGTCGAAGAAGAAGCTCAGCCCGGGCGCGAACTCGTTGACGTCGAGCCCCCGGGACAGGCCGAGCTCGACGTAGCCGAACCCGTCGGCCAGCGTGTAGGCCAGCTCCTGAGCGGCGGTCGAGCCGGCCTCGCGGATGTGGTAGCCGCTGACCGACAACGGCTTGTAGCGCGGGATCTCGCGCGCGCAGTACTCCATCAGGTCGCCGATCAGGCGCAGGTGCGGCTCGGGCCGGAAGAGCCACTCCTTCTGCGCGATGTACTCCTTGAAGATGTCGGTCTGCAGCGTGCCGTCAAGCTTGTGCAGGTCGGCGCCCTGCCGCTCGGCGGCCACGAGATACATGCAGAAGACCGGCACGGCCGGGCCCGAGATGGTCATGCTGGTCGTGGTCTGCTCGAGGTCGATGCCGTCGAAGAGCACGTCCATGTCGGCCGCCGAGTCGATCGCGACCCCGCAGTGGCCGACCTCGCCGATCGACTGCGGGTCGTCGGAGTCGCGGCCCATCAGCGTCGGCATGTCGAACGCGACGCTCAGCCCGCCCCCGCCGGCGGCCAGGATCATCTTGTAGCGCTCGTTGGTCTGCCGCGCGTTGCCGAATCCGGCGAACTGCCGGATGGTCCAGGTCCGGCCGCGATAGCCGGTGGGATAGAGACCTCTGGTGTACGGGAACTCGCCGGGCCAGCCGATGCGGTCGAACCCGGGATAGCCGGCCCCGTCGGGTGGCCCATACACGGGCTCGACCGTCGCACCGGAGAGAGTCGTGAAGTCGGCGTCCCGCTTGCGCGCGGCGTCGTAGCGCCGCTGCCAGCGCTCCCGCCCGGCCGCGATGTCGGCTGCGTCCATGCCCGACATCCTAGAGGCATTCCCTGAACGATCGCTAAGGTCAATCCCGCTGGATCTGACCGAACTCCTCGAGCGTGTCCTGAACCAGCCGGAGGTCCCAGGTCAGCGTGCCCGAGTCCAGATCGGCGACCACCCCGCGCAACCAGGCGATCTCCGCCGTGAGCACGGCCGTGCGGTATTCGTCCTCGATCAGGAACAGCCTCGGCAGGCCCGGCGGCGCCGTCGCCCGGATGGCCGCGACCTTTTCGGTGAGCGCCGCGGCCCGGCGGTCGAGCAGGTCGCGGACCTCACCGGGGGCCAGCACGGCGAGGAAGGCCAGCGCGGCCGGGAACTCGGGGAACTCGCGGGCCGGCGTGGGCAGGGCGCTCGCCAGCCAGCTCTTCATGACCGCCGCGCCCTCGTCAGTGATCTCGTAGACCGTCCGCTCCGGGCGACCGGCCTCCCGGACGGTGCTCGCCCGGCGGGCCAGCCCGTCCCGCTCCAGGCGGTCCAGCGCCTGATAGACGCTGTTGCGCTGAGCCACGTTGACCAGCTCGTCCTGACCTCTTTCCTTGATCATCTGCTGCATCCGGTAGGGGTGCATGGGCGCCTCGATGAGCAGCGCCAGCAGCAGCATGCCCAGCGTCGAGCGCCGAGGTTCGGAGGAGGCCACCGAGCCAGCCTAAGGGGTTGACGGGCCATAGTCATGAGATGGATAGTCATGTCATGACTAAGCCCATCGCACTCATCGCCGGCGGCGGCATCGCCGGTACCGTCGCCGCCCTGGCTCTGCATCGAGCCGGCTGGGCGCCCCGCGTCTTCGAGGCCCGCGCCCCCGGCGCCGAGGAGCAGGGCGCCTGGCTCACCGTGGCCGTCAACGGCCTGGCCGCCCTGCGTGCTCTCGACCTCGACCCGGCCGCCGTCACCGCGGCCGGATTCCCGACCCCCCGGCTGACGATGGTCAACGGCGCCGGGCGCGAGCTGGCCGTGCTGCCGCTGGGCGGCCCGGCGGCGGACGGCACGACGACCACCACGATCAAGCGGTCCGATCTCTTCGCGGCCCTGCGCGCGGCGGCCGTCGAGCGCGGCATCCCGATCGAGTACGGCAAGCCGCTGAGCGACTTCACCGAGCAGCCCGGCGCGGTGGCGGTCACCTTCGCCGACGGGTCCACCGCCGAGGGTGAGCTCCTGGTCGGGGCGGACGGGATCCGATCGCGTACGCGGGAACGGCTGGACCCCGACGGCCCGGCGCCGAAATATCTGGGCCTGCTCAACGCGGGCGGCTTCACCGACGGACCCGTCGCGGCGGCCGCGGGCCAGGCGCCCGGCATGGTCCACATGGCGTTCGGCCGGCGGGCGTTCTTCGGCTGGACCACGGCACCGGACGGCTCGGTGTGGTGGTTCGCCAACCCGCCCCGCAAACAGCCGGTGCGGCCGGGCGAGTTCACCGCAGAGTCCTGGCGGGCCCATCTCGTCGAGCTCTTCGCCGGCGACGCCACTCCGGCCGCGGCCATCATCCGGGCCACCCCCGAGGTGCTCGGCCCGTGGAACACCGACGATCTGCGACGGGTGCCGGTCTGGCGGACCCGGCGGGCCGTGCTGATCGGCGACGCGGCGCACGCGGTCGCTCCGTCGTCGGGTCAGGGCGCCTCGATGGCGTTCGAGGACGCGGTCACCCTCGGCCGGTGCCTCGATCCCGGCGCCGATCCGGCCGACGGGCTGGCCCGGTACGAGCAGCGGCGCCGCCGCCGGGTCGAGCGCATCGTCGCGGCCGGCCGGCGCAACGGCAGCGGCAAGACGGCCGGGCCGGTCGGGGCGGCGATCCGCGACGCGATGTTCCCGCTGGTCATGAAGCTGGCCTACCGCAAGGGCGACCCGCAGGCCTGGATCCTCGAGCATCGGATCTCTTGAGACTTTTTCGGTCACTCTTGGTGAGATTTCGACCGACGGCCGTTCCGGTGGCCCGGAGACCCCCGTTCACCCGGTCGGCAACCGCCCGGCAACGCCCTAAGCTGGGAACACGTCATCAGCACGAGAGGAGGGGCAACATGGTCAACCCCATCACGTTCCCCCGGGCGACCGGCACTACGGCCACCTATCTTCACCCTCTGTTGCAGTCGACGGTGCTGCAATCGACGGCACTCGCGGCCGCGGTGAAGCCGTCCGAGGCCGCGCCGAGCGTGGCGCAGACGCAGCCGCCCGCGGTGCCGGCGGTGGCCGCGGTGCAACCGACCGCGGCGTACGCCGAAAGCCTCGCGCGGGACGCGGCGACCGCGGTCCGCACGGCGACGATGACCGTCAAGACCACGCGCCGCAGCGAGCAGCCGGCCGAGGCCGACCCGTTCGCCGACCTGGCCCGCCAGGCCGTGCTCGACCGCACCTCGTCCCAGGTCGGCATGCTGCTGACCCGGGCCGCGGCCGAGCGCCGGGTCGCGGTGACCTCGGGCCTGCCGGCGGCCCGCCTGGCGCAGATCGACACGACCACGTCGCGCCTCTACCACGCCCTGGACGTCCTGGTCTGAGGCGGCGTCAGAGTCCCTTGACCAGCTCGTCGGCCGCCGCGTAAGGGTCGAGCTCACCGGTCGCGACGGCGGCCGCGAGCGTGGTCAGGGCGGAACCTTGGCGCAGGTCGCCGATGCGGGCGCGCAAGGTGCCGAGGGCGATCGCCTCGACCTCGACGGCGGCCCGCCGCTCGCGCCGGGTGGCCAGGCGCCCCGACGACTCGAGCCACTCGCGGTGCTTGCCGATCGCGGCCACCACGTCGTCGATGCCCTCGCCCTGGACCGCCGTGGCCCGCACGACCTGGGGCCGCCAGTCGCCCGGGGCGCGCTCGCCGAGGCCGAGCATGCCCTGGATGTCGCGGTAGGTGGCGTCGGCGCCGGGCCGGTCGGCCTTGTTGATCACGAATACGTCGGCCACCTCGAGCACGCCGGCCTTGACCGCCTGGATGGCGTCGCCCATGCCCGGCGCGAGCAGCACCAGGGTGGTGTCGGCCAAGGACGCGATCTCGACCTCGGCCTGACCCACGCCGACCGTCTCGACCAGGATCACCTCGCAGCCGGCGCCCTCCAGAACCCGGACGGCCTGGGGGGTCGCGGCCGCGAGACCGCCCAGTTGACCGCGGCTGGACATCGAGCGGATGTAGACGCCGGGATCGGTGGTGTGATCCTGCATCCGGATGCGGTCGCCGAGGATGGCGCCGCCGGTGAACGGGCTGGACGGGTCGACCGCGAGCACCCCGACCCGCCGGCCGGCCGCCCGCAGCGTGCGCACGAGCTCGTTGGTGGTGGTCGACTTGCCCACGCCGGGCGAGCCGGTCAGACCGACGACCTGCGCGTGACCGGCGTACGGGGCGAGCGCCGCGGCCACCTCGGGCAGCGCCGGGTCGCCGTTCTCGACCAGGCTGATCAGCCGGGCCACCGACCGGGCGTCCCCGCCCCGCGCCTTGGTCACCAGCGTGGCGACATCGGGCCGCCGGCGTGCTCGCGGCGCCCCGGGCCGGGAGTCGCCGCCGGCCGCGACCGGAGAACTCCCGGTCACGCCGAGGCGGCCTTGATGATCAGGGCGTCACCCTGCCCGCCGCCGCCACAGAGCCCGGCCGCGCCGTAGACGCCGCCGCGGCGCCGCAGCTCCAGGGCGAGGGTCAGCACGAGCCGGGCGCCGGACATGCCGATCGGGTGGCCCAGCGCGATCGCCCCGCCGTTGACGTTGACGATCTCCTCGTCGACCTTGAGCTCGCGCATCGACTGCAGCACGACCTGGGCGAACGCCTCGTTCATCTCGATCAGGTCGAGGTCGTCGACGGTCAGCTCGGTCTTGCCGAGCGCGTGCTTGATGGCATTGGCCGGCTGCGACTGCAGCGAGTTGTCGGGGCCGGCCACGTTGCCGTGGGCGACGATCTCGGCCAGCCAGCTCAACCCGAGCGCCTCGGCCCGCTCCTTGCTCATCACGACGACCGCGGCCGCGCCGTCCGAGATCGGCGACGAGCTGCCCGCGGTGATCGTGCCGCCGGGGGTGAACGCCGGCCGCAGCTTGGACAGCGACTCGGCCGACGCGTCGGGACGCACCCCCTCGTCGGTGTCGACGACCGCGTCCTCCGCCCGCTGACCGGCCTTGACCGGCACGATCTCCTCGGCGAAGCGGCCCTCGCGCTGGGCGGCCGCGGCCCGCCGGTGGCTGAGCGCGGCGAACGCGTCCTGCTCGGCCCGGGTGATGCCCAGGTGGACGCCGCTGCGCTCGGTCGACTCACCCATCGAGGTGCCGTCCCACGGGTCGATCAGCCCGTCGTACGCCGTGTGGTCGCGCACCAGCACGTCGCCGAACTTGATGCCCTGCCGCTGGGTCATCAGCAGGTGGGGAGCGTTGGTCATCGACTCCATGCCGCCGGCCACGATCACGTCGAACTCGCCGGCCCGGATCAGCTGGTCGGCCAGCGCGATCGCGTCGAGGCCGGACAGGCACACCTTGTTGACCGTGAGCGCCGGGGTGGTCATCGGGATGCCGGCCGCGACCGCCGCCTGGCGCGCCGTGATCTGCCCGCCACCGGCCTGCAGCACCTGGCCCATGATGACGTATTGCACCTGGTCGGGGCGGATGCCGCCGCGCTCGAGGGCGGCCTCGATGGCGTAGCCGCCGAGAGCGGTGGCCGGCAGGTTCTTGAGGTTGCCGAGCAAGCGGCCCATGGGGGTGCGGGCGCCGCTCACGATCACCGAGCTGACCACGGTCTTCGCTTCCGATCTGCCGGGGCGGGCGAGGGACGTCGGGGGGACCCCTCGATGGCCTTAACGGCCGTTTAGGCAAGACTAATAGGATGAGCGAGCTTCCACCTAGTGCCCGTACCCCCGAGAATCTCACATCCGGCGAGGTAGGGCTGCTGCGCGTTGATCACGTCGGCGTCGCCGTGCCCGATCTGGACGAGGCGATCCGGTTCTACGCCGACACGTTCGGCCTGCGGGTCGTGCACGAGGAGACCAACGAGGAGCAAGGCGTACGGGAGGCCATGCTCGCGGTCGGCGACGGCGACGGTCCCCGCATCCAGCTGCTGGCGCCGGCCCGGCCGGACTCGGCGATCGCCAAGTTCCTCGACCGCGCCGGCCCCGGTCTGCAACAGCTGGCCTACACAGTGGCCGACATCGAGGCGACCTCGGCTGCCCTGCGCGCCCGCGGCCTGCGGCTGCTCTACGACACCCCGCGCCGGGGCACGGCCGGCTCCCGGATCAACTTCGTCCACCCCAAGGACGCCGGTGGCGTTCTGGTGGAATTGGTGGAGTTGGCCGGTTTTCATGCCCCTAAAGGATGAATCATCCTGACGCGGCGGCGGCAGGCTGGCAGGATCGCGGAGCAGAGCGGGCCGCGCCGGCGGTCCTCGTGCGACGATCATCTGCCGGACCCCGGATACAGCAGGTGACGACGGGCCGAACCCGGGCCGCCGCCCGGGTGGCGTGCTCCGGCCGAACGGGGGACCCGCACCGTCGCGGGCCTGCTCAAAGCTGATCTACGTGTCTTTTCCGATGCACGCCCGGTCTTGCGTGGCTCGGGCGTCTTCGCCAGGATGGCCCAATGCCCCAGCAGCAGGATCAGAATCTGGCGTTCTTCGACACCGCGAACTCCCAGCACGACTTCACCGTTGTGCTCCGCGGGTACGACCGCGGGCAGGTGGACGCCCACCTCGGCCGCCTGGTCGCCGCGCTCAACCAGTCCGAGCAGGCTCGTGGCGAGGCCGAGCAGCGGATGAACGACGCACAACGCCGGCTGCGCCAGGCCGAGCAGCGGCTCAACGCGGTGGAGCAGAAGCTCGCCGACAGCAACAAGCTGCTCGAGGAGAACAATCGGCCGACGCTCTCCGGGCTGGGCACCCGGGTCGAGCAGATCCTGCGGCTGGCTGAGGAACAGGCGAACGATCACCGGAGCGAGGCGAAGCGAGAGTCCGAGGGCATCCTCTCCGCCGCCCGCCTGGAGGCTCGCGAGATCACCGACAAGGCGCGCGCCGAGGCCGCCGCGATGAAGGCCACCGCCGAGCGCGAGGCCGGCCAGGTGCGCACCCACGCCGAGCGGGAGGCGGCCGAGGCCCGGGTGCAGGCCCGCCGCGAGGCCGACACGCTGCGCTCCGACGCCGACCGGGAGACCAAGCAGTTGCGCACGGTCACCGCGCACGAGGTGGCGGAGCTCAAGTCGACTGTCGAGCGCGAGGTGGCGTCGCTGCGCAACACGGCCGAGCGCGAGATCACCCAGCAGCGGGCCAAGGCCTCCCGCGAGGCCGAGGAGAAGCGGGCCGAGGCGACCAAGCTGCTGACCGACGCCCGCGACAAGCGCGAGAAGGATCTGCAGGCCCTCGCGCTCGAGATCGCCGAGCGCCGCGAGAAGGCCGAGCGCGAGGAATCCCAGCGCCACGCCGCCCAGGTCAACGCCACGCAGAAGATGGTGGCCGAGGCCGAGGAGCGCGCCCGCGCCGCCGAGGACCGGTCCAAGGAGATCTCGCAGCGCGCCGAGCAGCGTCGCGTCGAGTCCGAGCGCAGTGCGGCCGAGACGACCGACAAGGCCCGCGCCCTGTCGGAGAAGACGATCGGTGAGGCCCGCGCCGAGGCGCAGCGCCTGCTCACCGAGGCCCGCTCCGAGGCCGAGCACGCCACCCAGACCGCCCGCCGCGAGGTCGAGGACCTGACCCGGCAGAAGGACGCGGTCACCAACCAGCTCGGCCAGATGCTCTCCGGCCTCTCCGGTCTGGTCCCCGGCGTCGGCCCGGCCAAGGCGGCCGAGGCTGTGGCGAAGGCGACTGAGGCTCCCGCCCCGCGGGCCGCCGAGCAGCCGAAGCCCGAGGCAGACGGCAAGCCGGTGCCGGCGAAGACGAATTCCTGACCTTCCGGCCGCGACGTCTGCGGTTGCGACCTTCTGCCGGGTGCGCGACCGTAGTTGTCGGCCGGCAGTCTGACTATCGATGCGGGCCGTATCGGAGTTTCTCCGGTGCGGCCTGACTCGTTCACGCTTCGCAACCCGGGTCAGACAAATCACAACTAGCCGCATACTCCGCTCGGAGGGTGTGTATCCCCCCGAGGCCGGACACTGCGTATGTGAGGATGGACAGCATGTCGCACGGCGGTGAGATCCTTGGCCTTGGCGGAGACGCGGCCACCGAACCCAGCTTCGACATTGCTATACGGGGTTACGAGAAAAAGCAGGTCGAGCGTTACGTCGCCCGGGCCGAGAACGAGATCGCCGCGCTCGCCACCGAGCGCGAGCAGGCGTATTCGCAGATGCAGGCCATGAACGCGCAGATCGAGCGCCTCCAGCAGGAGGTCGTCCAGGTCCGCAAGCAGAACGGATTGGGTGCCGAGGTCTCGTTCCGTCACCTGGGTCCGCGGGTCGAGCAGATCCTCGCGCTGGCCGAGGAGCAGGCCGAGGCGATCAAGGCGTCGGCCACCGACGACATCGCCGGCCGTCTGGCCGAGGCCGAGCGGGTGCGGGCCGAGGCCGAGGCGCACGCGCACAACGGCATCCGCGACTTCGAGATCGCGCTGGCCGCCCGCCGGGCCGAGGAGGAGCGGGCCGACGCCGCCAAGCGCGCCGCCTCCGAGAAGGCGCTGGCCGCCGCGCGCCAGTCGGCCGAGCAGATGCGCACCGAGGCCGAGAACACTCTGGTGCGCGCCCGGGCCGACGCCCAGCAGCTCACCGACCAGACCGCGCAGCAGGCCATGCGGGCCCGGGCCGAGGCCGACGGCTACGTGAAATCGACCCGCATGCAGGCCGAGCAGGAGATCAAGGCGCTGCGCGACAAGACCCAGCAGGAGATCAACGCCCAGCGCGCCGCGGCCGAGCGCGAGCACGCCAAGCAGAGGGCCGCCATCGAGCAGGATCTGGCCCAGAAGCGTCAGGCCGCCGCGCAGGAGCTGGCCCAGATGCGGGCCGGCGTCGAGAAGCAGTGCTCCGACCTGCGCAGCGAGGCCGACCGCTACGCCGAGGAGGTGCTGCGCCGCTCCGACGAGCAGGCCACCGCGGCCCGCAACCAGATCGCCGGCCAGCAGGAGAAGATCGCCGAGGCCGCCCGCCGGCTCGAGGCGGCCCAGGCCCAGGTGGCCGACGCCGAGCGCGACCTGGCCGCCGCCCAGGGCCGTGCCCGGGCCGGCGCCGACGAGGCCGACGAGGTGCAGAAACGCCTCGCCACGACGCGCCAGGAGCTGGAGATCGAGCAGGCCCGGCTGATCGAGGCCAAGAAGGCCGGCGAGGCCGCCGAGCGGCACGCCACCGACGTCCGCCGCCAGGTGCAGCGCGAGGCCAAGCGGGTGGCCGAGCTGGCCGCGGCCGCGGTGATGGCCGCCGCCGCCTCGCCCGAGGACGACGAGCCGGACGACGAGGCCGGCACCGACGGCCCGGTCGGCGCCCACGCGGCCGACAAGCCGGCCGCCCAGCCCACCGGCCAGCCCACCGGCCAGCCCGCCCAGCCCACCGGCCAGCACGCCGCCGCTCCGGGCAAAGTCACCGCGTCGGCCAAGGTGACCGTTCCCCCGGCGTCGCGAGTGGGCGTCGAAGCGGAGTAGGGCCGGCGTGCGATAGCGTCGCCGCCGAGACTGTGCGGCCGGCGGTGAATACACCGGCTCCCACCCCTGTGGAGGAACCGGTGGCGAGGGACGAGGATCTGCCGGTGGAGACGCCGGAGCCGGACGACGACACCCTCGGCGACGTCGCCGAGGATCACCTGGAGGGTCGTTTCGGTCGCCCCGGGCCGCCCCTCGACCGGCGCAACCCATTCATGATCGGCCTGCTCGGCGGGCTGGGCGTCATCCTGGCCTACGCGCTCTTCCTGGGTCTGCGGAACGCGGCGTCGATCCTCGTCCTGATCTTCATCGCGCTCTTCCTGGCGATCGGGCTCAACCCGGCGGTGGTCCGCCTGCGCACCTGGGGCATCCCGCGCGGGTTCGCCGTGGCGATCGTCGCGCTGGCCGTGGTCGGGCTGCTCGCGGGCGGCATCATCGCGCTGGTCCCGCCGCTGATCAGCCAGACCACCGAGCTGATCCAGAACGTGCCCGGCTACATCCAGAGCCTGCAGCGCAGCGAGACGATCAACGAGCTGGTCCAGCGGTACGACGTCGTCAACCGGGTGACCAGCGCGCTCAACGCGGGCACGGTCGGCGGCGCCGTCGGCGGTGTGGTGGGCGTCGGCCGGATGCTCGCCGGCACGGTGTTCAACCTGCTCACCGTGCTGGTGCTGACCATCTATTTCATGGCGTCGTTCGACCGCATCCGGGAGACCGGCTACTCACTCGTGCCGGCCTCCCGACGGGTGCGGGTGCGGCTGCTCACCGACGAGATCCTGACCAAGGTCGGGGCGTACATGGTCGGGGCGATCTCGATCGCCGTGCTGGCCGGGGCCAGCACCTGGCTGCTGGCCGTCATCCTCGGCCTGGCCTACCCGTTCGCGCTGGCCGTGGTCGTGGCCGTCACCGACCTCATCCCGCAGATCGGCGCCACGCTGGGCGCGGTCATCGTGAGCCTGGTCGGGTTCGCCTCGTCGCTGACCGACGGCATCGTCTGCGCCGTCTTCTTCCTGCTGTACCAGCAGATCGAGAACTACCTGATCTATCCGAACGTGATGCGCCGCTCGGTCAAGGTCAGCGACGTGGCGGCCGTGGTCGCGGCGCTGCTCGGGGTCGCCCTCTTCGGGGTGGTGGGCGCGCTGGTGGCGATCCCGATGGTGGCCGCCATCCAGCTGATCATGCGCGAGGTCGTGGTGCCCAGCCAGGAGGCGCGTTAGTCGGCGCGGGGCATGGGGACGTCGGCGAAGGCGGCGGTCGTGCGGTTGGCGTAGGCGTTCATGTCGCCCGTCTCCATCGGACCGTCCCAGGTGCGCGGCAACGGCACCTCGACCGACGGTGCGACCCGGCTCACGATCTCGTCCAGCACCTTTTCGGCGTCGCCGACCCAGAGGTGCTTGCCGCCGGCGATCGGCACCACCTCGGCGTGCGGCACGGCGGCGAACCGCTCGGTGGCCTCGGCCGGGCGCAGATAGTCGTCGAACTCGGGCACGATCGCGGTCAGCGGCTTGCCCTCGGTGGCCCACGCGGCCAGGTGCTCGGGCTGGGAGAAACGCAGCGGCGGGGAGAGCAGGATCGCCCCCGCCACGGCCGGGTCGAGGCCGTGCATCAGGGTCAGGTCGGTCCCGAACGACCAGCCGAGCAGCCAGACGTGGGGCAGGTCGGTGAACTCGGCGTACTCGATCGCGGCGGCCACGTCGAACTTCTCGTCGACCCCGCTGGAGAACGCGCCCTCGCTGGTGCCGCGCACGCTGGACGTGCCGCGGGTGTTGAAGCGCAGCACGGCCAGGCCGGCCAGCGCGGGCAACCGCCACGCGGCCTTGCGGAAGACGTGACTGTCCATCATGCCGCCGTGGGTGGGCAGCGGGTGCAGGCAGACCAGCGTGGCGACCGGCTCGCGGTCGATCGGGCGGGCCAGCTCACCGACGAGGGTGAGCCCGTCGGCGGTCTGCAGCTCGATGTCCTCGCGCCGGGCGGGCAGGATCGAGTTCGCTCGGATGGGGTTGCTCGGCATGGAGGCCTTCAGTCCTTCTTCGGGTGGGACGGTCGGACGGCGTTACCCATAGCGTGGCGCGTTGCGGGAGCGCTCCACCCCTGGACCGCGACGATCGCGCGCCTTCCAGCAGCCGGTGTGCCAGTGGCGGCGGTCGGTCTCGTCACCCCGGCCGTCGATCGGCCACGCCACCACGTGGGCCACGCCGGGGCGGATCTCCTGCATGCACCCGGGGCACCGGTACGTCTTCGAGGCCGCGCCGCCGAAGATCGAGCGCACCATCCACTCGCCGTCCTGCCACTGCTGGACGCCCTCGATGCCCTTGCGGACCCGCTCGTCGGTCAGCGCCCGGAGCGGCTCGGGGCCGCCCCGGCGGCGTGCGTGGTTGCGGCGGGGACTCACATTTACCAGCGTACGGGTAACCCCGATCACGCCTGGCTGGTGACTCCCGGGTAACAAGCGAATTAGACTCGCGTTCATGACCGCCACCCGAGCGCCTGGCCAGCCGGTTGTCGAAGACGGCGTCCTGATCTCCACCAACCCCGCCTCGGGCGCGGAGGCCGGCCGGGTGCCGGTGGCCGGCGCCGAGGCGGTGAACGAGACCGTCCGCCGCGCGCGGGAGGCCGCCCTGTGGTGGCAGGCGCTCGGTTACGACGGCCGCCGCGAGCGGCTCCTGCGCTGGCGCTCGCTGATCGTGCGCCGCATCGAGGAACTGGCCCGGCTGACCACCCTGGAGACCGGCAAGCCGGACGCCGACGCCGTCGTCGAGGCGACCGCCGCGGTCGAGCACCTCGACTGGGCGGCCCGCAACGCCAAGCGGGTGCTCGGCCCGCGCAAGGTGCGCACCCGGCTGCTGCTGGCCGAGCACTCCGGCCACTTGGAATACCAGCCGTACGGCGTGGTCGGCGTGATCGGCCCGTGGAACTACCCCATCGTCACGCCGGTCGGCCCGATCAGCGGCGCGCTCGCGGCCGGCAACGCCGTGGTCTTCAAGCCCAGCGAATACACCCCGATCGTCGGCCAGTGGCTGGTCGACACGTTCGCCGAGGTGGTGCCCGAGCAGCCGGTGCTGCAGGCGGTGCACGGCCTGGGCGACACCGGGGCCGCGCTGTGCCGCTCGGGCGTCGGCAAGGTCTCGTTCACCGGCTCGACCGCCACCGCCAAGAAGGTGCTGGCCGCGTGTGCCGAAAACCTGGTCCCCGCGGTCATCGAGGCCGGCGGCAAGGACGCGCTGATCGTCGACGCCGACGCCGACATCCCGGCCGCGGCCGAGGCGGCGGTCTGGGGCTCGATGACCAACGCCGGGCAGACCTGCATCGGCATCGAGCGGGTCTACGCGGTCGCCCCGATCTACGACGCCTTCGTCAGCGCGGTGGTGGAGAAGGCGGGCAAGCTGCGGACGGGCGAGGAGATCGGGCCGATCACCATGCCCGGCCAGCTCGACATCATCCGTGACCACATCGACGACGCGCTGGCCAAGGGGGGCACGGCGGTGCTCGGCGGATCCGGTGCGGTGCAACCTCCGTACGTCTCGCCGACCGTCCTGGTCGAGGTGCCGGCCGACTCCCGGGAGATGCGGGACGAGACCTTCGGGCCGACGCTGACCATCACCAAGGTGGCCGACGCCGACGAGGCCGTGCAGAAGGCCAACGACACACCGTACGGCTTGGGGGGTGCCGTCTTCGGCAAGAGGAACGCGCTGCGCATCGCCCGCCGGCTGCGCTCGGGCATGGTGGCCGTCAACTCGACGCTGACCTTCGTCGGCATGGGCAACCTGCCGTTCGGCGGCGTGGGCGACTCCGGTTTCGGGCGCATCCACGGCGAGGACGGGCTGCGCGAGTTCAGCCGGGCCAAGTCGATCACCGTACGCCGGGGTCCCTCGCTCCTGCCCGCGATGACCTTCGAGCGCACCCCGGCCCAGGTGGCCAACATCGTCAAGACCTTGCGGGTTTTGTACGGCCGTAAGTGAGCCCCCGGAACCCGGCTGCTAGCGTCCGTGAAGTGGTGGATCACCCCGCTGTCGAGGTCGACGGCCTGCATGTCGGTTACGGCTCCACGCCCGTCCTGCTGGGGGTCGACCTGACCGTGCCGGCCGGCACGGGCGTCTGCGTGGTCGGCGAGAACGGGATCGGCAAGTCGACCCTGCTGCGCTGCGTGAGCGGCCTGCAGCAGCCCGACCAGGGCACCATCCACGTCTTCGGCGGTGATCCCGGCGCCACCCCCGAGTTCTGGCGGGCCGTGGTGACCACGGTCGAGCCGCCGACCTGGTATCCCGGGCTCACCGCCCGCGAGCACGCCGAGCTGGTCTGCCGCGCGCACGGCCAGGATCCGGAGGAGGCCGGGGTCGACGAGGCCCTCGAGCGGTTCGGCCTGGCCGGGCACCTCGACGCCATCCCGCCGTCGCTCTCGTCCGGTCAGAAACAACGGCTCGTGCTGGCCATCGCCCTGCTGCGGCCCAGCTCGCTGCTGATCCTCGACGAGCCCGAGCAGCGCCTCGACCGCGAGGGCCGGGCCGACGTGGCCTCGCTGCTGGCCGACTACGTCGCCGGCGGTGGCTCGCTGCTGATGGCCAGCCACGACGACGGCTTCGCGGCCGCCTCGGGCGCGGCGATCACCACCATGGAGTCGCTCAGCTCGGTCGCGCCGTGACCGCCGTCCCGCTCGCTCCCGTCCGGCGCTGGATCAGCCGCACCCAGTCGTCGCACCGCGAGCGCGGCGCCACGCTGAACAGCCTGTACATCGGCGTCCTGACCGTCGCCATCATCGGCGGGATGCTGCACCGCCAGCTCGCGAGGATCTTCTGGCCGGCCGCGCCCGACGCGTCCGCGCTCGCCGCGGGCTCGCTGGTCGCCGTCTGCTACGGGTTGCTCTATCTGGCCCTGCGCCGGTTCGGCCCGCTCGCGCTGAGCCGCCCGGCGGCCTCCTGGCTGCTGCCGGCCCCGGTCAGCCGGCGCCGGCTGCTGCTGCCTTCGCTGCGCATCGCCGGCCTCGTCGCCGCGGTCATCGGCGCCCTGGCCGGGCTGGCCATCGTCGGCCACGCCGCGCCCCGGGCCGAGGCCGGTGACGAGGTGGCGCTGCTGGTCGCCGGGGGTGGGCTGGCCGGGCTGGCCCTGCTGCTGGTCGCCACGGCGGCCCAGGCGGGCGGACCGTGGGGCACCGCGCTCGACCGGCTGGCCGGGCTGATCTTCGCGGCCGGGCTGGCCGGGCTGGTCACCAGCACGACGCTCGACCGCCCGCTGACCATCGAGCAGTGGCCCGCGGTCACCACGCTGACCCCGATCGTGGGCGCCTTGGCCGCGCTCGTGGTGGTCGCGCTGGCCCTGGTCGTCCGCGGGCTCGCGGCCACGCCGAGCGACCGCATCCTGGAGGCCTCGCGCACGGCCGGCACGCTCTTCGACACGGCTTTCGGCATCGAGCCGTCGTTCCTGACCGACATGATCGAGCGCCGTTACTGGGCCCGCCGGCGCCTGCGCTCGACCCGCCTGTTCCCCCGGCTGCCCGTGCTGGTCGCGCAAGACCTGCTGCTGGCGCTGCGCCGCCGCAGCCGGCTGATGTGGCTGGTGCTCGGGGCCGCGCTGCCGGTGCTGCTCGGCGGGGCTCCGGGCTGGGTGCTGGGCGCCGCCGTCCTGCTCGGCTGCCTGATCGCCGGCATGACGGCCGGCGGCAACGTGAAGACCGACGCCGGCAACCCGGTGCTCCTGCGGCTGCTCGGGCTGTCGTCCCGGCAGGCCGTCTTCCAGCGGCTGTGGGTCCCGGGCGTGCTGGCCGGTCTGTGGGCCGCCCTCGCGCTGACCGCGCTCGACGTCCTGGGCGACCTGCCGGCCGGACCGTGGTGGGCGCTGGGCCTGGTGCTCGGCCCGATCGGGGCGGCCGCCGCGGTGCACCGCGCCCGGGTCGGCTTCGTCCGCAACGAACTGCTGCCGCTGGACACCCCGATGGGCACGCTGTCGACCGGCCCCCTGGTCAACGCGGTGATGGGGCCCGACCTCCTGCTGCTCGGCATCCCGGCCTGGATCGCCATCGCCCAGGGCACGCTCTCCTGGACGACGGTGCTGCTGCAGGCGATCATCGGCGTGGCCGGCGCCCGCTTCTATCTGTCCGGCACCACCGGGGACGACCGCACCGAGCTATCGCACTAGAAGAGGGTCAGCTCGTCGCGTTCCATGCCGCGCAGCTTGTCGTAGTCGACGACCAGGCAGCGGATGCCCCGGTCGGTGGCGAGCACGCGGGCCTGGGGCTTGATCTCCTGGGCGGCGAAGACACCCCGCACCGGGGCCAGCAGCGGGTCGCGGTTCATCAGCTCGAGGTAGCGGGTGAGCTGCTCGACGCCGTCGATGTCGCCTCGGCGCTTCACCTCGACGGCCACCGAGCCGTGGGTGGCGTCCTTGAGCAGCAGGTCGACCGGGCCGATGGCGGTCATGAACTCGCGGCGCACCAGGGTCCAGCCCTCGCCGAACGTCTCGGGGTGGGCGGCCAGCAGCTCCTGCAGGTGCGCCTCGACGCCATCCTTGACCAGGCCGGGATCGATGCCCAACTCGTACGACGTGTCCTGGAAGATCTCCTCCAGGGTGATCCGGAGCTCCTCGCCGGCCTTGTTGACCACCTTCCAGACGCCCGGCGCCTCCTGCAGCTTGCAGGGCGGGCTCATCCAGTTGAGCGGCTTGTAGGCCCGGTCGTCGGCGTGAATCGAGACCGAGCCGTCGGCCTTGACCATCACCAGCCGGACGGCGGTGGGCAGGTGGGCGGACAACCGGCCGACATAATCGACCGAGCACTTCGCGATGACCAGGCGCACCGGACGACAGTACCGTCACGCCGGACGCGCGAGCCAAGCGGCGTTCGCAGGGGTTTGTCATCCTGGAGCCGTGCTCGAAGCGCTCACCGGCACCGGCCTGGCCGCATCCGCCGGGCTCAATGCCTACATCCCCCTGCTCACCATGGGCCTGCTGGCCCGCTACACCGACACGATCGACCTGCCGACCGGTTGGAGCTGGCTGTCCAACGGCTGGACCCTGCTGATCCTGGCCCTGCTGCTGGCCGTCGAGGTCGTCGCGGACAAGGTGCCGGTGGTCGACCACGTCAACGACGTGGTGCAGACCGTCGTCCGGCCGACCGCGGGCGGCCTCGCCTTCGGGGCCGGGTCGTCCTCCGAGACGGTCACGGTCAGCGACCCCGGCTCGTTCTTCGGGTCGCACCAGTGGATCCCGATCGCCGCCGGGGTGGTGATCGCGCTCGTGGTGCACGGGGTCAAGGCGACCTCCCGGCCCGTGGTGAACGCCACAACGGCCGGGTTCGGCGCCCCGGTGGCCAGCACGGCGGAAGACATTGGCAGCGTCGTGATGTCCGTTCTGGCCATCCTGTTGCCGGTGTTGGTCCTGGTCGGACTCGTGGTGATGGTGCTGGCCGGGTTCTGGGTGGTGCGCCGGCGCCGGCGGCGCAAGGCACTGTCGGGTTCCGGCGCGCCGCAGCTGTTTGGTTGACTCTCCGGGTGCCCGCGATCGCCGTACCCGCCTTCGCCCTGACGTGGTGGGCCGCCTGTTACCTGGCCGGCCGCGATCCGGCCCGGCCCGCCGCGGTACGGGCAGCAGGGGCACTGCTGGCCTACGCCGCCGGGGTAACACTGTGGACGGTCGACCCCGACGGCACCGCCACCCAGGTCCTGCTCTGCGTCCCGGCCCTGCTCTGGGCCGGGGCCGCGGTCGCGTTGCTGCCCTCCTCGGTGGCCGAGCGGCGCCAGATCAACCTCGGCTGGATGGTGCTGACCGGCGTCCTGCTGGCGATCACGATCGTGCTCCCGGCGGCCGGCCGGCTGGTCGTCCTGGCCCCGCTCCTGGGCGGCCTGGTGCTGCTCGGCCGGTTCCGCGACCAGGTCCGGCCGCCGATGCTGACCGCGGCGCTGGCGGTCGCGGCCACCCTCTACGCCCTCGCCCTGGCCGCCCTGCTGCTGCCGATCGACCTCGGGGCCTCCGGCCTGGTGGTGGGGGCGATCGGGGTCGATCTGCTGATGCTGGGCTTCCTGGTCGCGGTGTCGGACGCGATCGACGTCGGCGAGCGGCTGCGGCCCGATCTGGTCCGCTCGGCCACCGCCGCCGCCGTGGTGACCGTGCTGGTGGGCGGTCCGGTCGCGGTCACGCTGATCGCGGTCGACGACGAACCGGTCCTCACGTTCCTGCAGTTCGGCCTGCTCGCCGTGGTGATGACGATGACCGGGCTGGCCGGTCCGGTGCGCCGCGGGCTCGACCTGCTGGCCGTCCGCGACGAGCGGCTGCGCCGGAGCCGGTCGGCGCTGTCGCTGCTGGCCGACGCGCTCCCCCGGCATCAGTCGCGCCGCCGTCTGCGCACCACCGCCGAGGAGGACTTCCTCCGGTACGCGCGGCAGGCGCTGGACAACTACGGCAACCTGGGCCGGCTGATGCGCAGCCCGCTCACCGACCTGCCCGCGGTCGACCGGCGGCTGACCGGGGCGCTCGACCAGCCGCTCGAAAGGGCGACCGAGCTACGCGCGGTGCTGCGCGACAGCGTCGACAGCCTGCGCCCGGCCGGCTCCTTCGAGACCAGCGACGAGTGGCGGCACTACAACACGTTGCACTTCGGCACGGTGCTCGGCCTCAACCCGTACGCGCGACGGCTGCGCACGGACGGGCTCGAGCGCGACGCCCGGCAGGCGGTCGAGTGGATGCGAGGTTACGTGCCGCGCGGGACGCTGCGGCGGTGGCACAACGAGGGCGCCGACCTGGTCGCGGCCCGGCTGTGGGCCGAGTTGACCAGCACCGACGCGCGCGGCGTGGCCCGTCCCCGGGGTAACCGGACCGCGCCGACACGCAGCACATAATCGGCCGATACGGGCGCAAATCAGTAAAATCCCCCATCGTGCGATACGGGGGTTCGAGTGGGTAGCCATCGCAACGCGCTGGTGGCCGCCGTCCGGCAGGAATTGGCCGAGGCGCGCGGGGCGGCCCGGGCCGTGCTGGCCGAGGCGGAGTCGGCCCGGGGTGAGACGCAGAATCGGCGGCGGCTCGTCCGGGACGCGTACTCGACGTGCCTCAACCAGCTCGCCGAGGCCCGCGACGCGGCCCGTCGCGACGTGCAGCGCCGCTTCCAGTTCGAGTCGTCCCGGCTCGCCGGCAACGTCCGCCACCTGGCCGCGCTGAGCGCGAGCGGGGCGGCCGGGCTGCCCTGGCGCATGTGGTCGCCGACCGAACCGGAACCGGGCACCCGTCCCGGCCTGCTGCGGATCGGGACGCTCACGGTGGACGACACCGCCGCCCTGCCGGCCCTCGTCCCGTTCCTCGACGCGGCCCACCTCAACGTGTCCGGCCCGGCGGCCGAGGCCGACGCGGTGATCACCGGACTGCTGCTGCGCGCGCTCGGCACGACCCGGCCCGGGGACGTGCAACTCACCGTCTACGACCCCGAGCACCTGGGCGGCACGCTGGCGTCGTTCGCGCCGCTGGGCATCTCGTTCATCGGGCCGGGCAGCCTCGGCGCGACGCTGGACGAGCTGGTCGAGCACATCTGCCGGGTCAACGAGACGGTGCTGGCCGGCGAGCACCAGTCGCTGGCCGACCTGACCGCGGCCACGGCCGGGCCGCGCGCCGAGCCGTGGCGGGTGGTCGTGATGCTGGCCGACGCCGCGACCGCGGGCGAGCTGACCAACGCCCAGCGCGCCCAGCTCGACCGGATCGTGCGCACCGGCGTCTCGTGCGGGGTCCACCTCGTCGTCCGCGGTCTGGACCTGGCCGAGCACCCGAGCGTGCGCCGCCTCGAGGTGCGCGACCGCACCGCCACCTGCGACCTCACCGGCGACCTGGAGATCCGGCTCGACCCGCCGCCACCGGCCGAGCGGGTGACGGCCTTCTGCCGCGGCGCCGCCGAACGGCTGCGGGCCGGACCACCCCCGGCCCGGCTGTCCGACCTGGAGCCGCGTGAGCTGTGGGCCGAGTCGTCGGCGCACGGGCTGGTCGCGCCGATCGGGGACAGCACCGACGGCTCGTTCGTCGAGGTGCCGCTTGGCGACGACCCGCCGCACGCGCTGATCGGCGGGCCGTCCGGCTCGGGCAAGACCAACCTGATCTACGCGTGGCTGGCCGGCCTGGCCACCCGGTACGGGCCCGACGAGCTTGCCCTCTACCTGCTCGACTTCAAGGAGGGCGTGTCGTTCGCCCGCTTCGTGCCGGGTCCGCGCGACCCCGGCTGGCTGCCCCAGGTGCGGCTGGCCGGCATCAACGTCAACGGGGACCGCGAGTTCGGCCTGGCCATGCTTCGCCACCTGAGCGAGGAGCTGCGGACCCGGGCGCAGGCGGCCAAGCGGTTCGACGCGTCGAAGCTGGCCGAGCTGCGGGCCGAGGACCCGACCGGGCACTGGCCGCGGATCGTCGCGGTGATCGACGAGTTCCAGGTGCTGCTGTCCGGCCGGGACGCGGTGGCCGACGAGGCGGTCACCCTGCTCGAGGATCTGGCCCGCCGCGGCCGCTCGCAGGGCATCCACCTCATCCTGGCCTCGCAGGACGTCTCCGGCATCGAGGCGCTGTGGGGCCGCTCCGGCCTGATCGGACAGTTCACGCTGCGGATCGCCCTGCCCAAGGCCCGCCGCATCCTGGCCGACGACAATCTGGCCGCCGCGGTCATCCCCCGCTTCCACGCGGTGGTCAACACCCAGTCCGGCGCGTCCGGCGCCAACCAGATCGTGCGGCTGCCCGACGCGGGCGACCGCCTGGTCTGGCGCAGCCTGCAGCGGCGCCTGTGGCGTGACCGGCCCGACGGCTGCGAGCCGCCCCGGCTCTTCGACGGCGACGCGGTGCCGCGGCTGCCCGAGACATGCCGCCCGTCCGGTCCGGTGCCCACCGCCGCCACCCCGGTCGGCTCGTCGCCCGGCGCCGTGCTCGGTGAGCGGATCGACGTCGCCGCCCGCCCGGCCCGGCTGCGCCTGGGACGCATGCCCGGCCGCAACCTGGCCGTGCTCGGCACCCGCACCGACGAGGCGTGCGACGTGCTCGCGGCGGCGGCGCTGTCGCTGGCCGCGCAGGGCCCGGCCCACTTCAGCCTGGTCTGCCTCGACGCCGACGCGGCCCACCCGGCGGCGCGGCTGATGGCCGAGCTGCCGTCGGCCGACTGGTGCGACTCGCTGCCGCCGCTGACCGACAGCACGATCCCGCACTACGTGATCGGCTACGCCCTCGACGCCACGGCGGACGTCTCGCTGCGGTCGCTGCTGGCCGAGGGCCCCGAGCGGCGCACCCACGTCCTCGGGTGGTGGCGCTCGGTCAGCCGGCTGCGCGACTCGCTGGGCGGGATCGGCGCCCGCCTCGACCCGATCGGCGCCTGGGTGGCCCTCGACGTGCAGGGGGCCGACCTGGCCCCGCTCCATCCCCAGCCCGGCGGCCCGGTCTGGTATCCGCGCACCCGGCGGGCCCTGTTCTTCGACCGCTCGGTGCACCGCACCCCGGAAGTCATCGTCCCGTACGAGGTGAACAGTGACCACACGTGACCGCCAGCCGATCGGCCGCGACTACCAGTTGATGGTCAGCGCCCTGGCCGAGGCGACCCGGCGCCGCGACGCCGCCCTGGGCCACGCCGAACAGGCCTACCAGGAGAACGCCGCTCAGGCGGCCGGCGAGCTGGCCCGGGCCGAGGGCGACGCGCTGTCGGCCGACCGGTGGGCCGGGGCCGCGGCCGCGCAGGTGCTCGAAGTGGACCGGGAGGCCGCCCGGCTGTGGGACCAGCTGCGCCGGGCGCGGGGGATGCGGGTGGGCCGGTCACTGGGCGACCTGCCCGAACCGGTGCCGGTGGAGTCGCTGCCGCGGGCTCTGCCGAGTGCCGGGGCGTCGTCGAGCCCGTCGGCTCCGCGGCAGTCGCCCCGGGTGCTGCTGGCCCAGGCGGCCGAGCGCATCGACTACACGATCCGGCCGGCCGGGCGGCGGTCGCTGCCGCGCTGGGCGCTGCCGCTGCTGCCGCTGCTGGGAGCGCTGATCGCCGCGCTGGCCGGTCTGGTCGGCTCGGGCCTGGTGACCTTCGGCAGTACGGGGGTGTGGGGCGGCCCGGCGATCCGGATCATGGGCTGGCTGGCGTTCCTGGTGGCGCCGTCGGCGGGGGTGCCGGTGGCGGCGTTCTTCGCGCATCGGCGGTTGCAGGCCCGGCTGGACATCGGCGGCATCGGGCTGACGTTGCTGGGCGGCATGATCGCGGCGACGCTGATGTCGCTGGCTTTCGCGTCGAGTCGCTGAGGTCGTCCGCGGACAGCGTGATCCGGACCGGGCATCTACGGTCGTACCCATGGAATCGGCGATCCGGGTGCGAGGCCTGCGTAAGACCTACGACGGGGCTGTGGCCGTCGACGGGGTCGACCTCGACGTCGCGCCCGGTGAGATCTTCGCGCTGCTGGGACCCAACGGTGCGGGCAAGACGACCACGGTGGAGATTCTCGAGGGCTATCGCAAGCGCGACTCCGGTGAGGTCAGCGTCCTGGGTGTCGACCCGGCCGTGGCCAACGGCGGCCGCGGCACCGGCGTGCTCCAGGAGGCGCAGCGGTGGCGCAACCGCGTCGGCATCGTGCTGCAGGGCACCGGCGAGTTCGACGAGCTGACCGTCGGTGAGGTCGTCCGCCACTTCGCCCGCTTCTATCCCGGGCCCGACGACCCGGTGTCGGTGATCGAGCGGGTCGGGCTCAAGGACAAGGCCAAGGCCCGCACCCACACGCTCTCCGGTGGACAGAAGCGCCGCCTCGACGTCGCGCTCGGCATCATCGGGCGGCCCGAGGTGCTCTTCCTCGACGAGCCGACCACCGGCTTCGACCCCGAGGCGCGGCGCGAGTTCTGGCAGCTGATCCGCGACCTGCAGACCGGCGGCACCACGATCGTGCTGACCACGCATTACCTGGAGGAGGCCGAGGCGCTGGCCGACCGGGTCGGGGTGATCGCCCGGGGCCGGCTCATCGCGGTCGACCCGCCGGCCACGCTCGGTCATCGCGAGTCGGCCCAGGCCACAGTCTCCTGGCGTACGGCGGAAGGGGTCCTGAAAAGCACCCGGACCGCCACCCCGACGCAGGTGGTGAACGAGCTGGCCGGCGAATACGGCGGCGAGGTGCCGGCGCTGACCGTGGCCCGCCCGACGCTGGAGGACGTCTACCTCGAGATGATCGGAGACGTGGCGTGACCTCGCTCGGCTACCACCAGGGCGTCCTGGAGGTCAAGCAGTTCCTGCGCAGCCGCGAGCAGGTGGTCTTCACGCTCGCGTTCCCGGCCATCATGATCGTGGTCTTCGGCTCGATCTTCACCGGGGACATCGGCGCCGGTGTCGGCTTCACGCAGTATTTCGTGACCGGCATGATCGGCACCGGGCTGATGACCGCCGGTTTCCAGGCCCTGGCCATCCAGATCCCGGCCGAGCGCGACCGCGGGGTGCTCAAGCGCTTCCTCGGCACCCCGATGCCCAAGTGGGTGTATTTCGGCGGCAAGGTGCTGATGGTCGGCTTCATCGCCGTGCTGGAGACGGTGATCCTGCTCACCGTGGCCACCCTCTTCTTCGGCCTCGACCTGCCCAGCTCCGGCGCCAAGTGGCTGACCTTCCTGTGGGTCTCGGCGCTCGGCATCACCGCCTGCACGCTGTGCGGGGTCGCCTTCTCGTCGGTCGCCCGTACGGGCCGCAGCGCCCCCGCCGTGGTCACTCCGGTCGCGCTGATCCTGCAGTTCATCTCCGGCGTGTTCTTCGTCTTCACGAGCCTGCCCGGCTGGATGCAGACGGTGGCCGGACTCTTCCCGCTCAAGTGGCTCTGCCAGGGTCTACGCTCGGTGTTCCTGCCGGAGTCGTTCGGCGCGCAGGAGCCCGGCGGCTCGTTCGACCTGCCGAGGGTCGCGATCGTGCTCGGTGTCTGGTGCGTGCTCGCGCTGGTCCTCTGTCTGATGACGTTCAAGTGGACCACCAAGCGCGACGGCTGAGCCGGGCAGGCTTGACCGCACCCCTTTTCGGGTAGAACGGGCGGGATCCTCAATCGCAGAAGGAGTTGGTCGCCGCCATGGGCGGATATGGCTGGCAGATCGTCCTCGTCGTCGTCCTGGTGCTGCTCAACGCGGCCTTCTCGGGCAGCGAGATGGCGCTGATCTCGCTGCGGGACAGCCAGCTGCAACGGCTCGAGCGGCAGTCCCGCACCGGTCGCACGCTCGCCAAGCTGGCCCGCGACCCCAACCGATTCCTGGCCACCATCCAGATCGGCATCACGCTGGCCGGCTTCCTGGCCTCCGCCTCGGCCGCGGTGTCGCTGGCCAAGCCGCTGACCGGCCCGCTGGGGTTCCTCGGCAGTGCCGCCAACCCGGTGGCGATCGTGCTCGTGACCATAGTGCTGACCTTCTTCACCCTGGTCATCGGCGAGCTCGCCCCCAAGCGCGTCGCGATGCAGCGCTCCGAGGGCTGGGCCATGGCCGTCGCCCGTCCGCTGGACATGCTGGCGTCACTCTCCCGCCCGGCGGTCTGGCTGCTCGGCAAGTCGACCGACCTGGTCGTCCGCGTCACCGGCAACGACCCGCAGGCCGGCCGCGAGGAGGTGACCACGGAGGAGATCCGCGACCTGGTCACCCAGCAGCAGGAGTTCACCCCCGAGCAGCGCACGATCATCAGCGGCGCGTTCGAGATCGCCGACCGGATCCTGCGCGAGATCCTCGTCCCGCGCCGGGACGTCCTGGTCGTCTCGGCCGAGGCCGAGTCGCGCGACGCCCTGCACGAGCTCATCACCGGCCGGCACTCGCGGGCGCCGGTCACCGGGCCGATGGGTCTGGACGACGTGCTCGGCGTGGTCCACCTGCGCGACCTGGTGGACGCCGAGGGCCCCGTGCGCAACCACATGTACGCGCCGCTGTTCCTGCCCGAGACGCTCAAGGTGTCGGACGCGATGCGTCAGATGCGCGTGCAGCGCCAGCAGCTGGCCCTGGTGGTCGACGAGCGGGGCGCGATCGACGGCATCATCACGATGGAGGACCTGGTCGAGGAGGTCGTCGGCGAGATCTACGACGAGACCGACCGCGACGTGCAGTCGGTCGTCCGCGAGCCGGACGGCGCGATGCTGCTGCCCGGCACCTTCCCCATCCACGACCTGCCCGACATCGGCGTCGACGTGGAGCGCCTGGACGAGGGTGACTACACCACGGTCGCCGGCCTGGTGCTGGCCCACCTCGGGCACATCCCGACCGAGGCCGGCGAGCAGGTGGAGATCGACGGGCACACCGCCGAGGTCGCCGAGGTCACCGGCCGCGCGATCACCCAGGTGCGGCTGCGGGTAGCCGAGCGCGACCGCGAGGA
Organism: Paractinoplanes maris; assembly: GCF_023544465.1. Classification (GTDB taxonomy): domain Bacteria; phylum Actinomycetota; class Actinomycetes; order Mycobacteriales; family Micromonosporaceae; genus Actinoplanes; species Actinoplanes maris. Next base: position 371,443 of record NZ_JALPVL010000001.1, read on the forward strand.
GCAGGAGCAGAGCTCCTAGCCGGCGTCGTTGTAGGCCACCGACAGGACGGCGTGCGCGACCAGCACGGCCTGGTCCATCGACTCGTACGGACCGACGCGCAGCTCGACGGTGTGGGTGCCGAAGACGGCGCGCACGGTCCAGCTGTTGGGGTGCCGGTCGTCCTCCCGGCTGTGGTTGACAACGACCTGGGTGGCCGACCGCACGTTGATGGCCGACCACCGATCCTCCGTCGTGCCCCACGACCGGAACCAGCCCGGGGCGACGGCCAGGGCAGCCTTGCTGGCCTCGGCCAGCGCCCACTGCATGTCCTCCGGCGCCGGAGCAACCCGTGTCGTCATCCCCACCCCCATGCCCGAATTGTCGCTAAAGGCATGGTAGAGCAGGTCAGTACGTGTAGAAGCCCTTGCCGCTTTTACGACCGAGGTCACCGGCCTGCACCATGCGCTGCAGCAGCTCCGGCGGGAAGAACTTCTCGTCCGCGGTGTCGCGGTAGATATTGGTGGCCGCGTTGAGCATCACGTCGAGACCGGTCAGGTCGACCGTGGCCAGCGGGCCCATCGCGTGGCCGAAGCCCAGCTTCATCACCGTGTCGAGGTCGGCCGCGCTGACCACGCCCGACTCGACCAGCTGGATCGCCTCGACCAGGATGGCCGAGAAGAGCCGGTTGGAGACGAAGCCGGCGACATCCCGCTTGACCTCGACACAGGTTTTGCCGACCTCCTCGGCGTAGGCGCGGGCCGCGGCCAGCGTCTCGTCGGAGGTCTGGTAACCGCGGACCAGCTCGACCAGCTTCATCATCGGCACCGGCGAGAAGAAGTGGATGCCGACGACCGACTCGGGCCGCGCGGTGACCGTGGCGATCTGGGTGATCGGGATGGCCGAGGTGTTGGTGCCGAGCACCGCGCCGGACTTGCAGATCTTGTCGAGCGTGCGGAAGACCTCGTGCTTGGCCTCCAGCTTCTCGTAGATGGCCTCGACCACCACGTCGGCCTCGGCGGCGGCGTCGAGGTCGGTGGTGGGAGTGATCCGGGCGAGGGTGGACTCGGCCTCCTCCTCGGTGATCTTGCCCTTGGCCGCGAACCGGCTCAGGGAGTCGCGGATCGCCGCCATGCCGCGGCCGGTCGCCGCGTCGTCCACGTCGCGCATGGTGACCTGCCAGCCCGCCTGGGCCGAGACCTGCGCGATGCCGGAACCCATGAGTCCGGAGCCGATGACCGCCAAACGACCCGCCATGAAAGTGCACCCCTTTGTGACGCCGGAAACAACAGGTTCACCCTAGCGGGGCTCCTGAACGGAGACTCAGGCCAGGGGTGTGACCCGATCGGGGCAATTCCACGGAAAAAGGTCATGCCCCGATGCGAGACTGTGCCCATGGCGTCAGGTAACGGCTGGTACCTCGTCGGGCCGCTGATCGCCGTCGGCCTGGTCGGCTTCCTCGGTGCGATTTTCTGGCGGATGGGCCTGCAGTGGACAACCGCGCGCGAGCCCGACGTCGCCGGGCTCTCCATTTTCAGCGAACCGGAGTACGGCGACCACGCCGACTACGGTCTGCTCTGCCCGGCCGCCGTGACCGCCGACGCCGAGATCGCCGGCGACATCCGCCGGCGGCTGGGTGACGCCGGGATCAGAGCCACCCAGACGTACGACCGGGACGGGCGCACCGTCGTGCTGGTCTTCGCCGAGCAGCTGGAAGAAGCGCGGCGACTGGCTCTCTAGAAGTCGAAGGTCGGCTCGGGCACGTCGGCCCGCTCCACCTCGACCCCCAACCCGGCCAGGTCGGAGACGAAGTCGGGATAGCCGCGGTCGATGTGGTGCACCTCGCCGACCTCGGTGACCCCCTCGGCGCACAACCCGGCGATGACGAGCCCGGCCCCGGCCCGGATGTCGGTCGCGCGTACGGGAGCCCCGGAAAGCCGGTCCCGACCGTTCACCACCGCGTGGTGGCCGTCGGTGCGGATGTCGGCGCCCAGGCGCACCATCTCGTTCACGAACATGAAGCGGCCGTCGAAGATGTTCTCGGTGACCAGCGACGAGCCCTCGGCCACCGACGCCAGGCCGAGCGCCATCGGCAGCAGGTCGGTCGCGAAACCGGGGAACGGCAGAGTCACGATGTCGACCGCCTTGGGACGGTCGCTCATCCGTACGCGGAACTGGTTGTCGCCCGGCTCGACGGTGGCCCCGGCGGTGACCAGCTTGTCGAGCGCGATGTCGAGGAACTCGGCCCGCACCCCCTGCACGGTCACGTCGCCCCGGGTCATCGCCGAGGCGAACGCCCAGGTGCCGCCCACGATCCGGTCGCCGATGGTGCGGTGCCGCACCGGGTGCAGCTCGTCGACGCCCTCGATGGTCAGCGTGGAGGTGCCGGCGCCGTCGATCTTGGCACCCATCGCGGCCAGCATGTCGCAGATGTCGACGATCTCGGGCTCACGGGCCGCGTTGTCGATCTCGGTGACGCCCTTGGCCAGGACGGCCGCCATCAACAGGTTCTCGGTGGCGCCGACGCTCGGGAAGTCCAGCCAGATCTTGCTGCCGCGCAGGCCGCCCGGGGCCGAGGCGATGACGAAACCGTGCTCGCCGGAGATCTGCGCGCCCATCCGGGCCAGGCCGGACACGTGCATGTCGAGGCCGCGCGAGCCGATCATGTCGCCGCCGGGGAGGGCGACCCGGACATATCCCGTACGCGCGAGGAGCGGGCCCAGCACGCAGATGGACGCCCGCAGCCGCCGGACCAGGTCGTAGTCGGCCTCACTGCCCGGCGCCTCGGGCACGTCGATCGTCGCCTGACCACCCTCGAGAGTGACCTGGCAGCCCAGCCGCCGCAGCACCTCAGCCATGATCGCGATGTCGGTGATGCGCGGAACGTTCTCGACGACGCTGCGGCCGGGCGCGAGCAGCGCCACCGCCATCAGCTTGAGCGCCGAGTTCTTCGCACCGCCCACAGCGACCGCACCGGTCAGCGGCGTGCCGCCCTTCACCCTGATCACATCCACGCGGGCCATGGTATTGGCCTGGCTTCCTCGGTGCCCGCCTAGGGTGTCTTCATGGCCGTTCACCTCACCCGCATCTACACCCGTGCCGGCGACGCCGGGCAGACCCGCCTCGGCAACAACGAGGTCGCCGACAAGACCGATCCGCGCATCGTCGCCTATGCCGACACTGACGAGTGCAACGCGGCGCTGGGCGTGGCGCTGGCCCTCGGTGACCTGCCCGCCGACCTCCGGAAGGTGCTCACCGCCCTCCAGAACGATCTCTTCGACGTCGGGGCCGACCTCTGCAACCCCGAGACCGAGAACCCGCCGTACCCCCCGCTGCGGATCACCGAGGACTACGTGACCCGCCTCGAGGGCTGGTGCGACGAGTTCAACGAGCGCCTGGCCGCCCTCGACAGCTTCGTCCTCCCGGGTGGCACCCCGGGGGCCGCGCTGCTCCACGTGGCCCGCACCGTGGCCCGCCGGGCCGAGCGCTCCACCTGGACGCTGCTGCGCGCCGACCCCGGCCGGACCAGCGACCTGCCCGCGAAATACCTGAACCGCCTCTCCGACCTGCTCTTCATCCTCTCCCGCGTCGCCAACCCGGGCGGCGACGTGAAGTGGGTTCCTGGCGGCGGCGCGGCCTGATGCTGAAACCCCGATGACGTACGCCGCCAGAGGTGCCACCATCGACGCATGACCTCACGCGCAGTCGTCTTCACCCGGCCCCTTCCGGCGGCCGGCTGACCTTCGCGTCCGAGTTTCACGGCCGTCCCACCGGGGCGGCCGTTCTCGTTCCGGCTTCCCCCTGACCTCCAGGAGCAAGCCGATGTCCCTCGCATCCGACCTCGCTGTCCGCGACCTCACCGACCCGGCCCAGGGCCCGCACGCGATCCAGGCGATCGTCCGGGCCGTGCTCGACGCCGCGACCACCCGATGGCCCGGCGCCGAACTGATCGTCCACCGCGGCGACCGCATCGTCGACGTGGCCGACAACTACGACCGGCTCGGCTACTCCGCCGAGGCAGCGACCCGCGACGGCCGCTACAGCCGCTACGTCGACGAGCGGCGGATGTTGCGCTCCCAGACGTCGGCGCTGATCCCGGGTGCCCTGCGCGCGCTGAGCGCCCCGGACGCCCTGATCGCGTGCCCCGGCGTCGTCTACCGCCGCGACTCCATCGACCGCCTGCACACCGGCACACCCCACCAGCTCGACCTGTGGCACATCGCCCGCGCCACCAGGCCGGACCAAGACCGTGACGGCCCGCCCGCACTGACCAGGCCGCGGCGCGACAGTGGCGGGCCGACCTCGTTGATCGACCTGGTCGCGACCGCGGTGGCGGCCGCCCTGCCCGGCACGGCCTGGCGGACCCGCCCGGCCTCCCACCCCTACACGACCGACGGGCTCGAGATCGAGGCGTGGTCCGGCGACGCGTGGGTGGAGATCGGCGAGTGCGGGGTCGCCGCGGTCCCCGTGATCGGCCCGGACCGGCGCGGGCTGGCCCTGGGGCTGGGCCTCGACCGCCTGCTGATGCTGCGCAAGGGCATCGACGACATCCGGCTGCTGCGCTCGGCCGAGCCGCGCATCCGGCAGCAGATGACCGACCTGACGCCGTACCGCCCGGTGTCCGCGCAGCCGGCCGCCCGCCGTGACCTGTCAGTGGCTCTGCCCGCGGACGTGACCGCCGAGGACCTGGGCGACCGGGTCCGCTCCCTGCTCGGCCCGGACGCCGCCCTCGTCGAGGAGGTGACCATCAAGTCGGCGACACCACCGGACGCCCTGCCCGCAGCCTCACGGGCCCGGCTGGCCATCCGCGACGGCGAGGTGAACGTCCTGCTCCGCGTCGTCCTGCGCGACCTGCACCGCCCACTCCCCCCGCGAGCGAGCCAACGCCCTCCGCGACCGCCTCCACGACGGCCTGATGGAACGGAGGGTTACACCAGCAGAGAGCCGTCGATCACCGTGACCGCCTGGCCGGTCAGATGGGCGCGGTCGCCGCGCAGGGACACCCGCACGAAGCCGCCGCGGGCCGAGGCCTGGTAGCCGACGAGTTCGGTGCGGCCGCCCAGCTTTTCCGACCAGAACGGGGCCAGCGCGGTGTGCGCGCTGCCGGTCACCGGGTCCTCCCCCACCCCGGCCGCCGCGCCGAAGAAGCGGGACACGAAGTCGTAGCCGCCGTCCGGGTCGTCGGCCCGGGCGGTGACGATCACGCCGCGTTGCTCATAGCCGGCCAGCGCTCTCAGGTCGGGTGTCAGATCCCGTACGGCGGTCTCGTCGAGCAGCTCGAGCAGGAAGTCGTCGGTGTTGGGGCCGGTGTGGTGCACCGATACCGCTTCGGCGCCGAGCACGTCGAGCAGCTCGGGGTCGGCCGCCACGGGAGCCAGCGGCGCGGTCGGGAAGTCGAGCGTGAACCAGCCCTTGTCACCGGCGGTCGCGGTCAGCACGCCGCTGCGGGTGGCGAACCGCACCGTGCCGTCGACCGCCAGCACGTGTGCGGTGGCCAGCGTGGCGTGCCCACACAAGTTGACCTCGACCGCCGGGGTGAACCAGCGCAGCGCGTAATCGGCCTCGCCACCGGGCGGAAGCGGGTGGACGAAGGCGGTCTCGGAGAGGTTGACCTCGGTCGCGACCCGGCTCATCCACTGCTCGCCGGGGAACTCTGGCTGGTCGAGCACGACCACTCCGGCCGGGTTGCCGGCGAACGGCTGGTCGGTGAAGGCGTCGACGATTCGGATGCGCATGCCCCGACGGTAGGAGACCGAGCCTTACCGGGCGAGAGCCAATCGGCGCCGGGCGGCTGTCACTGCTCGATCGGGTCGGGACGGATGGCCGGGCGGGGCGCGACACTGCCCGGCTGGCCCGGCGGCGCGGCCTCGAGCCAGGAGAGGAAGCCGGTCACGGTCGACTCGGCCATCGCGATCTCTAGCTCGTCGAGGGTGGTGGCCAGGCGCAGGATGACCCAGTGGCCGGGCATGGTGAGCCGCTCGGGCCCCTCGGGATCGCGGCGGCCCTCGACCGTGGTCGTCGCGCGGTCGAGAATGCGTTTGGGGCGGAAGGCGAAGCTGAACATGCGGTGGATCCGGAGCTCGCCGCCGGCGAACTGACCGATCGCCGGGGACCAGCCGCGGCCCGGCACGAGGGTGCTGACCCGGATCTGCAACCGGATCGTGCCGCCGCCGAATTTGAGCACCCGGCGGCGGAAGAAGACCAGTAACAGGAGCACGAGCAGCGCGACGACGCAGATTCCGAAGATTTCCAGAACCCGCATCGCCGGCGTCAGCGGGACTCGGGGGTGGCGGGCGTGGCGCTCTCGGCCAGGACGGTCACACCGTCGGCGTCGATCGAGAGGAAACCGCCGGTCACGTCATAGGTCAGCTGCTCACCACCGGCGAGCTTGACCCGCACCTGCGACGGCTCCTTGAGCAGGCCCAGAAGCGGCGAGTGACCCGGCAGCACACCGATCTCACCCTCGGTGGTGCGCGCGACGAGCATTTCGGCCTCGCCGGACCAGACACGCTCCTCGACGGCGACGACCTTGACGGGCAGCTGGTTGGCCACGCTGTCTCCCTGTTCAGGCTGCTTCAACTATTGGGTGAAGTCTAGACGGAGCCCCTCCCGGCCGTGGCCGGGGGTGGTGACCGCCACGTGATCAGCTGTTCGTGTTGATGTATTGCGGGTTGCGGAAGATGAAGGTACGCACCTGGTCCTGCCGCACCGAGGCGAAGAAGTCCTTCGCGGTCGAGTCGAGCTCCTCGCCGCGGTAGTCGCCGTTGACGATGACCGAGCTGCCGGGCAGCTTGATCAGGGTCATGTCGTCGGAGCGCAGGTTCTTCATCGCGAAGGCCCAGTCGACCACGCTGTGCCCGCCGCCGTCGAAGATGAGCGCCTTGCCGGCCGCCTTGAGCACCGCGTCGAGTTTGGCCGGGTTGGTCACCACGTTCTTGCTCAGCGCCTGCTTGGCCATCGCCTTGATGAATTGCTGCTGGTGGCGCTGCCGGTCGTAGTCGCCGCGGGGCAGGCCGTAACGCTGCCGCACGAAGTCGAGCGCCTGCCACGCCTGGAGGTGGTAGGTGCCCTTCTTGTATTGCGCCTGCGGACCGTAATAGGGGTGCGCGCAGGAGTTGTCGGCGCAGCGGGAGAGACGCGGGCGGGGCTTGCCGCTGGGCTGCAGGTGCTCCGATTTCACGTTCTGGTCGATCGTCATCGTGACGCCGCCCATGGCCTCGACGATCGCCTTGAAGCCGTTGAAGTTGATGATCGCGCCGGCGTCGAATTTCTGGATGCCGGTGAGCCGGCCGACCGTCTTGGCCAGCAGGTCGAAGCCCTGCACCACGTCGTGCTTGCCGTTGCCGACGGCGCTGCCGTAGCCCATCGCGGCATTGATCTTGGAGCGGCCGCCCTTGAAGCCGGTCTTGGCGAACGGCGGGATGTCGACGATCAGGTCGCGCGGGATCGAGAAGAGGTACGCCTGGCTCAGGTCCCGGGGGATGTGGGCCACGATGATCGAGTCGGACAGCGGGGTCTGCTCGTCGGAGCGCGGGTCGATGCCGACCAGCAGGATGTTGAGCGGTCCCTTGATGTCCGAGACCTTCTCGGGCGCGCCGGCCACGGCCGGGTCGCCGAAGAGGTTCTGCGTCTCGACGGCGCCGGCGTAGCGCGACACCAGCACCTGCTGGGTCACCAGGGCACCACCGGCGATCACCATGAGGACGCAGCCGAAGAGCGCGCAGAGCCGCGCCCACAGCGGCGTCCGCTTGGAAGACTTCGCCACGCGCTCCCCTTAGTCGGCGGATCAAGAGCAGGATCGATGGTCAAGAGTAACCAGTGCCGACCGGCCCCGCTCGGCACTACCCACACAAAACGGACAAAGCTGGCGGGAGAAACGGCGAAGCCGCGCCTACCTTTACGGTCGGCGCGGCTTCGGCAACGTTGAGGCGATGGGGGGCTCGAATCAGCCCTTCATCAGCTCGTGCGCGTTCTTCTCGAGGTCCTCGAGGCCACCGCACATGAAGAAGGCCTGCTCGGGGAAGTTGTCGTACTCGCCCTCGCTGATCTTCTTGAACGCCTCGATGGTCTCCTTGAGCGGGACCGTCGAGCCGGGAACGCCGGTGAACTGCTCGGCGGCGTACGTGTTCTGCGAGAGGAAGCGCTCGATGCGGCGAGCCCGCTGCACCGTGACCTTGTCCTCCTCGGAGAGCTCGTCCATACCGAGGATGGCGATGATGTCCTGCAGGTCCTTGTACTTCTGCAGGATCCGCTGCACCTCACGGGCGACCGCGTAGTGCTCGGCCCCGACGAACTCGGGCGCCAGGATCCGCGAGCTGGAGGCCAGCGGGTCCACGGCGGGGTAGATGCCCTTGTCGGAGATCGACCGCTCGAGGTTCGTGGTCGCGTCCAGGTGGGCGAACGTGGTGGCCGGCGCCGGGTCGGTGTAGTCGTCGGCGGGCACGTAGATCGCCTGCAGCGAGGTGATCGCCTTGCCCCGGACCGAGGTGATCCGCTCCTGCAGCTCGCCCATCTCGTCGGCCAGCGTGGGCTGGTAACCCACGGCCGACGGCATGCGGCCGAGCAGGGTGGAGACCTCGGAACCGGCCTGGGTGAACCGGAAGATGTTGTCGATGAAGAGCAGCACCTCCTGGTTCTGCACGTCACGGAAGTACTCCGCCATGGTCAGCGCGGAGAGGGCGACGCGCAGGCGGGTGCCCGGCGGCTCGTCCATCTGGCCGAAGACGAGGGCGGTCTTGTCGAGAACGCCACCCTCCTCCATCTCCAGGATGAGGTCGTTGCCCTCACGGGTGCGCTCACCGACGCCGGCGAACACCGACGTACCACCGAAGTTGCGGGCGACTCGGATGATCATCTCCTGGATGAGCACCGTCTTGCCCACGCCCGCGCCACCGAACAGGCCGATCTTGCCACCGCGCACGTACGGCGCGAGCAGGTCGAGCACCTTGATGCCGGTCTCCAGCATCTCGGTCTTCGGCTCGAGGTCGGCGAACGCCGGCGGCTTGCGGTGGATCGACCAGCGCTCCTGGATGTCCAGGGTCGACGGGTCGGCGTTGAGCACCTCGCCGAGGGCGTTGAACACGTGGCCCTTGGTCACGTCACCGACGGGCACCGAGATCGGCGAACCGGTGTCGGTGACCTCGGCGCCCCGGATCAGGCCGTCGGTCGGCTGCATCGAGATGGCGCGGACGATGTTGTCACCCAGGTGCTGGGCGACCTCCAGCGTCAGCACCTTGGTGCCCTCGGACAGGGTCACCGAGACGTGCAGCGCGTTGAAGATGTCGGGCATGGCGTCGCGGGGGAACTCGGCGTCGACGACCGGGCCGATGACCCGGACGACGCGGCCGACGCCCGTCGCCTCTGCCCTGGTGGGCTCAGCTACAGCAGTCATCACATATCACTTCCTGCCGAGGACAGCGCCTCGACGCCGCCGACGATCTCACTGATTTCCTGGGTGATCGCGGCCTGCCGCGCGGAGTTCATCTCCCGCGTGTACCGCTTGAGCAGGTCGTCCGCGTTGTCGGACGCGCTCTTCATCGCCCGCCGGCGCGACGCCGACTCGCTCGCCGCCGAGGACAGCAACGCCGCGTAGATCCGCGTGTTGAGGTACTTCGGCAGGAGCGCGTCGAGCAGCTCGTCGGCGTCCGGCTCGAACTCGTAGGCCGGACGAAGACCGGGCTCGACCTCACGCTCCTCGACCTGCATCGGCGCCAGGAAGTGCGCCTCGGCGCTCTGCGTCATCAGCGACTTGAACTGCGTGCTGACGATGTGCAGCTCGTCGACGCCCTGGATGCCGTCCGGGCCGTAGGTCGACTCGGTGTCGTCCGCGCCGGCGACGAACGCCTCCAGCAACGCGTCACCGATCGCCTTGGCGTCGGTGAACGACGGCCGCTCGGAGAAGCCCGTCCAGCTGGCCTCGATCGGCCGGTTGCGGAACCGGTAGTAGCCGACGCCCTTGCGGCCGACGACATACAGCACCGTCTCCTTGCCGTCCGCCTTCAACCGCGAGATCAACTGCTCGGCGGTACGGATCGCGTTGGCGTTGTAGGCGCCGGCGAGGCCGCGGTCGCTGGTGATGAGCAGGACACCCGCCCGCCGGACCCGCTCACGCGGGACCAGCAGGGGGTTGTCGATCGACGCGTTGGACGCCAGGGCGGTCAGGACCTGGGTGATCGCCTCGGCGTACGGCTTGGAGGCGTTGACCCGCTCCTGAGCCTTGGCGATGCGGCTGGTGGCCACCAGCTCCTGCGCCTTAGCGATCTTCTTGGTCGACTTGACGGTGCGGATGCGCCGCCGGAGAGCCTGTACCTGACCGGCCATGGCTACTGGCCTTCGGCCGGACGGGGAACCTCGCGGGTCACCGTCTCACGCGTCTGGCGGCCGTCCTCGAGCGGCTCGGCCGGGTCCTCGTTGACCGAGGAGCCGGTCTCGCCGCGCTTGAAGAGCTCCTTGAACTCGGTCACGCCGCTCTTCAGGTTCTCCACGTCGTCGTCCGACAGCAAGCCGGTCGAGTCGATCGCCGTGTAGGTGTCGCTGCGGTGCCGCTTGACCCAGCCCAGGAAGTCCTGCTCGAAGCGGCGGACGTCGCCGACCGGGATGTCGTCGAGCTGGCCGGTGGTGCCGGCCCAGATCACGATGACCTCGTCGACCACCGAGTACGGCGAGTACTGCGGCTGCTTGAGCAGCTCGACCAGGCGGACGCCCTTCTCGAGCTGAGCCCGCGACGCGCGGTCCAGGTCGGAGGCGAAGGCCGAGAAGGCCTCCAGCTCACGGAACTGGGCCAGGTCGAGGCGGAGGCGGCCGGAGACCGAGCGCATCGCCTTGACCTGCGCCGAACCGCCGACCCGGGACACCGAGGTGCCGACGTTGATCGCCGGGCGGACACCCGAGGCGAACAGGTCGGTCTCCAGGAAGATCTGGCCGTCGGTGATCGAGATGACGTTCGTCGGGATGTAGGCCGAGATGTCGTTGGCCTTCGTCTCGATGATCGGCAGACCGGTCATCGAGCCCGCACCCAGCTCGTCGGAGAGCTTGGCGCAGCGCTCGAGCAGGCGGGAGTGCAGGTAGAAGACGTCACCCGGGTAGGCCTCACGGCCCGGCGGGCGGCGCAGCAGCAGCGAGACCGCGCGGTAGGCCTCGGCCTGCTTCGTCAGGTCGTCGAAGACGATCAGGACGTGCTTGCCGTTGTACATCCAGTGCTGTCCGATGGACGAGCCGGTGTACGGGGCGATGTACTTGAAGCCGGCCGGGTCGGACGCCGGGGCCGCGACGATCGTCGTGTACTCCAGCGCGCCGTTCTGCTCCAGCGTGCCCCGGATGGAGGCGATGGTGGTCGCCTTCTGCCCGATGGCGACGTAGATGCAGCGGACCTGCTTGGCCGGGTCGCCGGACTCCCAGTTCGCCCGCTGGTTGATGATCGTGTCGATCGCGACCGTGGTCTTGCCGGTCTTACGGTCGCCGATGATCAGCTGGCGCTGGCCACGGCCGATCGGCGTCATGGCGTCGATCGCCTTGATGCCGGTCTGCAGCGGCTGCTTCACCGGCTGGCGGTTCATCACGTTGGGTGCCTGGAGCTCGAGCTCGCGGAAGCCCTCGTTGGCGATCTCGCCCCGGTCGTCGATGGGCCGGCCCAGCGGGTCGACCACCCGACCGAGGAAGGCGTCGCCGACCGGGACCGAAAGGACGCGCCCGGTCCGCTTGACCTGCTGGCCCTCCTCGATGCCGGTGAAGTCACCGAGGACCACGACGCCGATCTCGCGGACGTCGAGGTTCAGCGCGACACCGAGGGTGCCGTCCTCGAATTCGAGCAGTTCGTTCGCCATCGCCGAGGGCAGGCCCTCGACGTGGGCGATGCCGTCGCCCGCATCGGAGACGATGCCGACCTCTTCGCGGGTGACCTCATTGGTAGCGGACGAGACGTAGCGCTCTAGCGCCCCCCGGATCTCGTCCGAGGAGATGGTCAGCTCGGCCATCCTCTGCCTTCTCTGTCTAGCTCGGGACGTTCCCGCCACCGAGGGGCCTGCTCGATCCGCGTCGCCGCCGGACCGAGTTCAAAACTTCATCGCAGTACGGCGAAGCCGTTTTGGCAGCTCAGTAAAGCTACTTCGCGAATGCCTGCTTGGCGGCGTTGAGCCGGCGCAGGATCGTGCCGTCGTACAGGTCGGAGCCGACCCGGACACTGACGCCGCCGATGATCGCGGGATCGACGTCGATCTTCAGCGAGACCGACCGGCCGTAGATGTCGGACAACTTGGCAGCCAGCGCCTGCTCGTCGGCGTCGGTCAGCGGCCGGGCAACCGTCACGTACGCGACCTCACGGTCCCGCTTGGCTGCGGTCAGCTCGACCAACCGGATCAACGACGCCTCGAAGCCACGACCGCCGAAGCCCTCGAGAGCGATCTCGGCGAGCCGCAGCGTGGCCGGCTGGGTCTTGCCCTTGAGCAAGTCCTGCACCAGCTTAACGCGGCGTTCGATCGGCGCACCTGGATCGCTCAGCGTGGTCGCGAGCCGGCCGTTGCCCGAGACGATCTGCCCGAAGCGGAACAGCTCGTCCTCGACCTCGGCCAGCTTGTCGTCCTTGGCCGCCGAGTCCAGCAGGGCGTCCGCGCCCAGCCGCTCGACGCTGTCGAGCACCTGGGAGGGCCGGGAGAACCGGCCCGCGACCAGGGTCGCGAGAGTGTCGAGGACGACCGGGGAAACCTTGCCGGACAGCAGCGAGCGAACCAGTCCGCCCCGGTCGGCGCCGGAGCGCGACGGGTCGGTCAGCGCCCGGCGGAGCCGCGGCTGAGCCCGGAGCAGGCCGGCCACCGACAGGATCTCGTCGGCGGCCGTGGCGACCTGCGCGGCCGAGGCCGTGGAGGTGCCGGCGGCGAACTTCTCGCTCGCCTCGGCCTGCGCCTGCTGGCTGACGCTCGACGCCATCAGCGCCGCCCGCCCGCCGAGCCGGCCGGGCCGAGCTCGTTGATGAAGCGCTCGACGGTGCCCCGGCTGCGCGCCTCGTCGGCGAGGCTCTCGCCGACGATCTTGCTGGCCAGGTCGACCGCGAGCGTGCCGACCTCGGCGCGGAGCTCACGCACGATGCTCTCGCGCTGTGCGGCGAGCTGCTCCTGGCCGGCGCCGATGATGCGGTCCGACTCCTCGCGCGCCTTGGCCAGGACATCCTGACGGATGCCCTCGGCGTCGGCCCGGGCCTCGTCGCGGATGCGCGCGGCCTCGGTACGAGCCTCGGCCAACTGGGCCTTGTACTGCTCGAGGAGCTGATTGGCCTCGGCCTGAGCGGCCTCGGCACGCTTGATGCCGCCCTCGATCGCGTCCACCCGCGCCGCGAAGGTCTTCTCCATCATGGGGAAGACGAACTTCATCAGCACGAAGCAGAGGATCGAGAAGGCGATCAGGCCGAGGACGACCTCCTGCCAGAGCGGGATGATCGGGTTGTGCTCCGTGGCGCCCTCTTCGGCGGCGACGGTCAGAATCTCGGTGATCATGGACACCTCCTAACGAGGCTGCACGTCAGAGTTCGCCGGCCCAGATGAAGCCGAAGGCGATGCCCAGGAGGGCGAGCGCCTCGATAACGGCGAAGCCGATCCAGACGTACGGCAGGGTCAGGCGGGAAGACTCCGGCTGACGAGCGGTCGACTGGATGTAGGCCGAGAAGACCAGACCAACACCGATGCCGGGGCCGATGGCGGCGAGGCCGTAACCGATGGCAGCGGTGCTACCGACAACTTCGGCGAAAAGCATTTCAGGATCCTCCTGGTATCTCGCGTGACTATCACGCGGGACGACAAACGGGGTGAAGCGGGTTGGTGCGGGGAACAGCTCAGTGCTCGTCGGCGAGCGCGCCCTGGACGTAGCTCGCGGTCAGCACCGTGAAGACGTAGGCCTGGAGGCAGATGACCAGGAACTCCAGGAAGGTCAGCGCGATGGTCATCACCCAGGAGACGAGCGAGAACGGCGCGAACCAGAGGTTGGCGTTCAGCATCGCGAAGCCGCCCAGCGTGAACACCAGCAGCAGCATGTGCCCGGCGAACATGTTCGCGAAGAGACGGACGGCGAGCGAGAACGGCCGCACGAGGAAGGTCGAGAAGAACTCGATCGGGATCAGCAGCGGCAGGATGAACCACGGCGCCGGCGGGATCAGCGCGTGCTTGAAGTACTTCAAGCCGCCGTGGTGCTTCATGCCGATGTAGATGAACATCACGTAGCTGATCACCGCGAGGATCGCGGGGAAGGCGATGTGCGAGTTCGGCGAGATCTGCGCGAACGGCACGATGGCCCAGAAGTTCATCAGCAGGATGAAGACGAACAACGTGGTGAGGTACGGCGCGAAGTTCACGCCACGCTTGCCGAGCATGTCGACCGCGATGTTGTTGCGCACGAAGCCGTAGATGCTCTCGGCCAGCCACTGCTTCTTGGTCGGCACCAGCTGCGGCTTCCGGTACGTGACCAGGAAGAAGATGATGATCGCCGCCACCGAGACCCACATCAGAGCGGTGATCTTGGTGAACCAGTAGCTGTCGTGCGCGCCCCACGGCACGATGCTGGGCAGATAGAAGTCCTCGACGCTCGGGGGGAATGGAACTTCCGAGGCGAGGACCAACGACTGACCGATCACCGTAGCCCTTTCCTGTCAGGCGCCGAGACGGCGCACGATGAGGTAGACACCGCCGCCGACACCGACAACCGCACCGATTCCGGTGAAGATGCCTGACGTGCCGACCCAGTGATCAACCAGCCAACCGATCGCTCCCCACACCAACATGCCCGAAATGAGGTAAGCGACCGCAGTCATACCCATGCCCGTGTCGGGTGGGGGCTGGTCGTCGTCGTTACCGCTGGGTTTCCTGGGAGGTTCTTGACCGGTCATGACGGCCCGAACGATATCAGCAGGAAAGACGAGGCTAAGCGGGACCCCCCGCACAACCGAAGCTGTTCAGGCGTCAGGGGTCTCGCAACTGGAAGGACACGGTACTCCCCCTTCGCCATAACCCAGCAAGCCATAAGCGTTCACGTCACCGTTTCGTGGTCAACAAACCACGAATAGTGCGCTGACGAGGCGAAACGGCTACTAGACGATCAGTTCGGGCGACTCAGTTTGTGCAACCACCACGCCTGGACGGAGGTCCAGACCACGACGCCGGAGACGATTCCCCACCCGAGCGCGTTCTTACCCGCCCAATCCGTCGAGACCCCGAATGCCAGGACGACGCCGAGCGCGCTGTATTTCAGGACGTAGGTGAACAATGCCAGCGGCATCAACAGGGCCGGCCGCACAGTATCGGCCCAGGCAATGACGAGCGTCGACATCGTATAGCTGACCGTCACGATGAGCACGCCGGAAGCGGCGCCGAGTGCCGCCGGTGCTCCCCCGCTGAGGAAGCCGGCCGACGCGGCGCACAGCAGCAGCGCGAACGACACGGCGGTGAGGAAGGGCAGATGGGCCACCCGCCACCGCGGGTCGGCCGGCAGCGGCGGCAGATCGGGCAGCGGACGGTCGTCGTCGTCGTCCTTCGCCTGCTCCCGCTGGAACTCCAGCGCGCGCAGCCGCTCCCGCTCGAACTCGTCGACCTCGGTACTCAAGCCATCACCTCCTGCCGCCCGTACGCCGGGAACCGCCGCACCAGTGCGGCCACCTCGTCCGCGGCATCGGCCAGGCGGGACGCCCCGGCCACCGTGTCCGGATCGCACCGCACGGCGAGGCCGATGAGACCGGCGATCTGCCGCATCTCGCCCTCGCGCATGCCCTGGGTGGTCACGCTCGGCGAGCCCACCCGGATGCCCGAGGCCACCGCGGGTCGCTCAGGATCGTACGGGATGGCATTTTTGTTGAGAGTGATGCGGGCCAGGTCGCAGCGCGCCTCGGCGTCGCGCCCCGACACCGCGAGGTCGCGCAGGTCGGCCAGGACCAGGTGGGTGTCGGTGCCGCCGGAAACCGGCCGCAGCCCCTCGGCGGTCAGACCCGCGGCCAGCGCCTGCGCGTTCTTGACGACCTGACGGGCGTACGTCCGGAAACCCGGCAGCGAGGCCTCACGCAGAGCCACCGCCTTGGCCGCGATGGCATGCATCATCGGGCCACCCTGGCTGAACGGGAAGACCGCCTTGTCGATGCGCTGGGCGAGCTCGGCCCGGCACAGGATCAGACCGCCGCGGGGACCGCGCAGCACCTTGTGGGTGGTGCAGGTGACGACGTCGGCGTGCGGCACCGGCGACGGGATGGCCCGGCCGGCCACCAGCCCGATGAAGTGCGCGGCGTCGACCACCAGATAGGCGCCCACCTCGTCGGCGATCTCGCGGAAGAGGGCGAAGTCGATCAGTCGGGGATACGCCGTGGCGCCGCAGACGATCATCTTGGGCCGGTGGGCCAGCGCCAGGTCGCGGACCTCGTCGTAGTCGATCTGCTCGGTGTCGGCCCGGACCCGGTAGCCGATCGGGTGGAACCACTTGCCGCTGAAGTTGACCCGGCTGCCATGGGTCAGATGGCCGCCGTGCGAGAGCTCCATCGTGAGCACCGGGTCGCCCGGCTCGGCCAGGGCCGCGTACGCTGCGAGGTTGGCCGCCGTGCCCGAGTGCGGCTGCACGTTGGCGTGATCGGCGCCGAACAGCTCCTTGGCCCGCTCGACGGCCAGCAGCTCGGCCCGGTCGGCCTCGAGGCAGCCACCGTAGTAGCGCTCGCCCGGATAGCCCTCGGCGTACTTGTTGGCCAGGGTCGAGCCGAGCGCGGCCAGCACCGAGGACGAGGTGAAATTCTCGCTCGCGATCAGCTGGAGCCCGCCGGCCTGACGCTCGACCTCGGCCAATAGGACATGGGCGATCTCCGGATCGGCACGCTCGAGCGCCCGGAAATCCGGCCCCCAGAAGGTGTCCACGTGCCCTCCCCGAGTAGGCAACGTCGCCGGATTCGAGCATATGGCTTATGAGGGGCTCTCCGGGGGCACAGTCTGCGTTTATGCGGTGCTTGGTGACCGGTGCGACCGGATACATCGGCGGGCGGCTCGCGCCCCGCCTGCTCGAGGGCGGCCACGAGGTGCGGTGTCTGACCCGTGGTGCCGGCCGTCTGCGCGACGTGCCCTGGGCGCCTCAGGTCGAGGTGGCCGAGGGCGATCTGAACAAACCGGAGACGCTGACCGCGGCCTTCGAGGGCATCGACGTGGCCTATTTCCTGATGCACTCGCTGGGCCGCAAGGACTTCGAGCAGCTGGACCGGCAAGCCGCGGAGAACTTCGCGACGGCGGCCAAGGCGGCCGGCGTCTCGCGGATCGTCTATCTGGGTGGCCCGGAGCCGCCGCCCGACGAGCACCCCTCCCCGCACCTGCGCTCGCGGGCCGAGGTGGCCCGGATCCTGCTGGCCTCCGGGGTGCCGACAACCGTGCTGCGCGCCCCGGTCATCATCGGTTCCGGGTCGGCCTCGTTCGAGATGCTCCGCTATCTCACCGAGCGCCTGCCGGTCATGGTCACCCCGCGCTGGGTCAGCAACCGGATCCAGCCCATCGCCGTCCGCGACGTGCTGCGCTACCTGATCGCCGCGGCCGAGATGCCGCCGGAGGTCAACCGCGGGTTCGACGTGGGTGGCCGGGACGTCCTGACCTACGCCCAGATGATGCAGGGCTACGCCCACGTGGCCGGACTGCGGCGGCGGGTCGTCCTGCCGTTGCGCCCGCTGAGCCCCTGGTTGTCGGCCCACTGGGTCGGCCTGGTCACCCCGGTGCCCAACGCGATCGCCCGGCCGCTGGTGGCCAGCCTGATCCACGAGGCCGTGGCGCACGAGAACGACATCGCCGAGTACTCGCCGGAGGAACCGCTCGGCTTCGAGCAGGCCGTCCGGGTCGCGCTGGGCAAGGTCCGCGACGCGAACGTCGAGACCCGCTGGTCGAACGCGGCCGGCCGGGACGCGGCGGCCGAACCGCTGCCGTCGGACCCGGACTGGTCCGGCGGCAGCATCTATGTCGACGAGCGCACCCGCGAGGTGAAGGCGCCGGCCGACGCGCTGTGGCGGGTCATCGAGGGCGTGGGCGGCGAGAACGGCTGGTATTCGTTCCCGCTGGCCTGGTCGGTCCGCGGCTGGCTGGACCGGCTGGTCGGCGGGGTCGGGCTGCGCCGGGGCCGGCGCGACCGCCACCACCTGCGGGTCGGTGAGGCCCTGGACTGGTGGCGGGTCGAGGAGATCGAGCCCGGCCGGACGCTGCGGCTGCGGGCCGAGATGCGGGTGCCGGGGCGGGCCTGGCTCGAGATGCGCGCCGTCCCGGACGGCAACGGCGGCAGCGTCTATCGCCAGCGGGCCATCTTCCTGCCCCGCGGGCTGGCCGGGCACGCGTACTGGGCCTCGCTGGTGCCGTTCCACGGCGTGATCTTCAACGGCATGGCGCGCAACATCGCCCGCGGCGCCGAGACCCCGGCTACTTAGTGGCCGCGCGAGCCAGACGATCCCGGACGGCCAGCCAGTCCTCGGTCGGTGGCGGTTCCCGCACCAGGATCGTCGCCACTCCGGCGTCGTCGAGGCGGTGCAGGGCGGCGTAGAGGTCGGCCGCGTACTCCCGGGGGTCGGCCGAGAGGACCTCGGCCCCCTCGACGGCGGCCGTCTCGTAGGTCAGCACGCCGACCGAATCGTCGCGGTCGGCGTCTCGTACGTCCTCGACCAGCACCACCGTCGCGCGCGGCGCATAGTGCCGGCGGCTCATGCCGGGTGACGCCCGGACCGCGCCGTCGGCCGGGCCCTCGCCGGGCAACGTGATCGGGCCGGCCACGTCGCGCAGGGCCCGCAGGGACAGCGCGCCCGGGCGCAGCAGCCGCACCCCGGAGCCGGTCAGGTCGACCACGGTCGACTCGATGCCCCAGGACGCCGGACCGCCGTCGAGCACCAGCGGCACGTCGGGCAGGCTGCGCAGCACGTGCTCGGCAGTGGTCGGCGAGATGCCCTCGGAGCGGTTGGCGCTGGGCGCGGCGAGCGCGAGCCCGGACGCCTCGAGCAGTCTCAGCGCGACCTCGTGGGCCGGGATGCGGATGGCGATGGTGTCGTTGCTCGCGCCGACCCCGTCGAGATGGCGGGCCCGGGGCAGCACCAGGGTCAGCGGTCCGGGCCAGAACTGGGCGGCCAGCTCGTTGGCCTCGTCGGGCCACGACTCGGTGAGCTCGCGGGCGGCTTCGACGTTGGCCACGTGCACGATCAGCGGGTTCCAGGACGGCCGGTTCTTGAGCCGGTAGATCTCGCCCACCGCCTTCTCGGAGAACGCGTTGGCGCCCAGGCCGTAGACGGTCTCGGTGGGGAAGGCGACAACCGAGTCGGCTCGCAGCACCTCGACGGCGCGGCGGAACCCGTCGGCGTCGGGCCGGACGATCGTCACGGGAGCAGGAGCACGGCGAACGGGACGGTGGTGTCCTCGATCTCGTCGCCGATGCGCTGGAACGTCTGGTCGCCGCGGCCCCACGGGTCGTCGAGGTCGTCGGCCGGCCGCGGACCGGAATCACCGCGCAGCCGGCGCACGGCCTCGACGATGGCCGCCCCGCGGGCGCGCACCGCGTCGGGCTTGGGCTCGCCCGGGGGGAGCTCGCTCGCGTCGACGCCGCTCAGCAGTCGCCCGAACTCACCGGTGACGAACGTGCGGCCGGCCGCGTCGGGACGCAGCGCGACCACGTAGTCGAACTGGTCGGCGGTCGCGGTGAGGATCAGGTCGGCCTCGTCGATGAAGTCGCCGCGCAGCTTGCGGGCCTCGAAGCCGTCGTCCGAGCCGCCCCGGGCGAGCACCTGCCGGGCCGCCGGCGGGTTCATCTGCTCACCCTCGTGCCAGCCGCCGGTGCCCGCGCTGACGCTGCGCACCAGCTGCTCGGACTGCTCGCCGGCCCGGTCGCGGACCGCGCGGGCCAGCAGCCGCTCGGCCATCGGCGACCGGCAGATGTTTCCCATGCAGATGTGCAGGACGGTGAAGGGCGCCACCTCAGGCCTCCGCGGCCAGGATCTCGGGGACGACGTCGCGCAGTTTCTCCAGCGAGACGGCGCCGGCCCGCAGCAGCTGAGGCACCTCGCCGCTGACGTCGACGATCGTGCTCGGGGCCGGGTCGTGCGCCTCGCCGGCCTCCAGGTAGACGCGAACCGCGTACTCCAGCTGGTCGCGGGCCGCCTCGGCGGTGGCCGGGGCGGGCTGACCGGCCTTGTTGGCCGTGGTGACCGCCATCGGGCCGACCGCGCGCAGCACCTCGAGTGCCACCGGATGCAGCGGCATGCGCACGGCCACCCGGCCGCCGGTCTCCCCCAGATCCCACTGCAGGCTGGGGGAATGCTCGACGTAGAGGGTCAGTGCGCCCGGCCAGAAGGCGTCGGCCAGCTCGCGCGCCGCCTTGGGCAGCGAATAGACCAGCCCGTCGAGTGTGTGGCGGGAGCCGACCAGCACGGGCGGCGGAACGGGATCGGTCACGCTTCGCGCATGGTGCAGCGAGGTGATCGCGTGCGCGGTGAACGCGTCGGCCCCGACGCCATACACCGTGTCGGTCGGCATGACGACCAGCTCACCGCTCTTGACGGCCTCGACGGCGGCGGCGATGCCGCGATCACGGTCGGCGGTGGTCCGGCAGTCATAGAGCATCACATCGTGCAGTCTGCCATGCGGCGCGCCGTATCGATCAGGTGCGGCGGGCGGTCGCATAGCGGGGGCGACCGGTGAGGTCGTCATGGGCCGTCACCGCGGTGAACCGGCCGTCGGCCCGCAGCAGCGCCGGGACCGCCTCGCCGTGCCCGTCGTCGTGCTCGATGCCGACCACCCCGCCCGGCCGGAGCAGGGCCGCGGCCAGCGCGACGACCGGCCGGATAACGGTGAGCCCGTCGCCGCCGCCGAAGACCGCCTCGGCCGGGTCGTGCCCGGCCACCTCGGGCGGCACCGGCGTCCCGTCGGGCACGTAGGGCGGGTTGCACAGCACCACGTCGGCCTGCCCGCGCAGGCCGGCCAGCAGGCCGGGGTCGGTGACGTCGCCCTCGGTCACCTCGACCGCCGGGAACCCGGCGGCGTTGCGGCGCAGATAGGCCAGCGCGGCCGGCGACCGCTCGACCGCGACGACCCGGCCCGGCTCGGCCTCGTCGGCCACGGCGAGCGCGATCGCGCCCGAGCCGCTGCACAGGTCGACCACTGTCGCGCCGGGCGCGGTGTGCTCGATCCCCCAGCCGGCGAGGAGCTCCGTCTCGGGTCGTGGGACGAAGACGCCCGTCCCGACCTGAAGTTCGAGATGCCGGAAGGCGGCCGTGCCCAGCAGGTGCTGCAACGGGATCCGTCTCGCCCGCGCGGCCACCAGCTCGGTGAACCGGCTCAGCTCATCGGGCCGCATCGAGTCCACGAGCAACAACCGCCCACGTGGGATGCCCAGCGCGTGGGCGGCCAGCCACTCCGCATCGACCCGGGGCGATGGCAGCCCGGCCGCGGCGAGATCGGCTACCGCGCCGGCGAGCGCCCGGCTCAACGACGATGATCGGGAGGTGTTTTCCAAGTCGGGCACGGCATAATCATCGGACGTCACGTGCGACGTCGACCGGCCGGGTCGGCGGTCCGACGCGCGGCACGGGTGGGAGGCGCCTGGTGAGTTGGTTGGACCGACTCGCGGAGAACGTCGACGAGCTGCGCCGGGCCGGACGCCTTCAGCAGCACGGCCGCTCGGCCGAGGCGCTGCCGATCCTGGACGGCGTGCTGGCCGTGGCGACCGATCCCACCACCCGGGCCTACGCTCTGGTCCAGCGTTTCGGCGTGCTCATCAACCTGGGCCGGGCGGCCGATTTCGCGGCCGCCATGACCAATGCCGACAACGCGGTGCGCGAGATCCCCGACCCCTACCTGCGCGGCCAGATGCACGCCTTCGCGGCCCTCGGCGCCCACCTCGAGCGCAATCTGGACCGGGGCGTGACCCATCTGGTGCAGGCGTCGCGGGCCCTGGCCGCGGTGCGCGAGCACGACTCCGAGACCGCCTGGGGCTGGCACGACCTCGCGATGGCCTATTCCTATCTGGGTTTTCACGGGCACGCGCTGACCGCGATCGAGCAGGCCCGGCAGGTCGGCCTGGCGGTCGGCATCGCTCCCGAGATCTTCGCGGCACCGGGCATCCGGCTGCGCAACGCGGTCTCGCTCGACCACCAGGGCGACACCGACGGCTGTCTGCGCGTGCTGCGGGACATCGACGCCGAGCTGGTCCGATATGTAGCGATCGGCGCCGAGCACCTGCGCCCGGGCAGCCGCGCGGCCTACGGCTACTCACTGGCCCGGCGGGCGGCCCTGGGCGAGGAGACCGGGGCCGACGCGGCCGGGTGGCTCACCGGTGGGGGCGACAGCATCCGCACCCGCGACCTGCGCCACCTCGGCACCGTCTGCCTGACCCTGGCCACCGGCAAGCCCGAGCTCGCACTGTCCATGCTCGACTCCGTACCGGTCTCGGCCGAGATCCTGGGCGCGGCCGAGCCGGCCCGGTTGCGCAGCATCTGCCACGCGGCCGCAGGCGATCACGCCGCCGCGCACGCCGCCGATCGCTACGCGTTCCGCCTCGCCGCCCAGCGCATCGACCGGCTCCGGGACGGCTATCTGGACGGTGTCGCGGCCCGGCTCGACGCGCAGGAGACCCAGCGGGACGCCGGCCGCTACGGCGACGAGACCCTGACCGACCCGCTGACCGGCCTGCCCAACCGTCGCCAGCTCGAGCGTTACGTGGCCACGATGCTGGCCCGGGGCGAGCGCGCGGCCATCGGGGTCTGCGACCTGGTCGGCTTCACCGAGGTCAACGCCCGGCACGGCCGGCACTGCGGCGACCTGGTGCTGCAGCGGATTGCCGGGGTGCTGAGCCGGGTGATGCGTCGCGGCGACTTCGTGGCCCGGTTCGCCGGTGACGAGTTCGTGGTGGTGCTGCCGGGAGCGGCGGCGGCCCAGGCGGCCGAGGTGTCGCGTCGCATCACCGCCGCCACCAAGGCCGAGAACTGGCAGATCCTGGTGCCGGGGACCCCGATCAGCCTGGCCGCGGGATGGTCCGAGGTGGGCGCCAACGGACGTACGCTGAGTGCCGCGCTCGCCGCCGCCGCGGCGGCCCGGCTGCCCAGCCGGCCCCTCACCGAGATGATCTGACCATTGTCATGAGCACCATCGAGCTCGGCGAGATACCCACGGCCGACGGCGAGCAGCCGGCGCCCGCGAGCTCGGTCCGGCTCGACCGCCGGCTTCTCCGCCAGGTCGCTCTCGCCCTGACCGTGGTGCTCTGTGCGGTCGGTCTGACCGGCTCGATCGTGCCCCGGGCCCACGGTATCCGTCCGCTGTGGAGCGTTCCGCTGGCTGAGGCGCAGGGCACCGCGATCAGCCGCGACGGTCTCTTCGTGCACCGCACGACCGGTACCACGACCACGATCACGGCCTACGAGCTGGCCACCGGCGCGGTCCGGTGGCGGCGGAACCTCGACGGGGCCATCGGCTACGTGCAGTCGGCCGATCAGGCCGGGCTGCTGCTGATCCCCGTGCAGGCCCAGCTGCTCACGTTGCCGTCGGCCGACGACGGATCGGCCTTCCAGGCCGAGGTCCACGAGAAGACCGTCGCGATCTCGGCGGCGACCGGGGCCGAGGTCTGGCGCACCACCGGCGAGCCCTACCTGATAACCGGCGACACCGCGCTGCTCACCGAGTACACCTCCTCGGCCGGGCTGGCCCGGATGCGGCTGATCCGGCTCAGCGACCAGGGCACGATCTGGAGCCACGACACCCCCGGCGTCCGGAGCCAGGTCGCCATCCCGTCCGACGGCCCGCCCGAGAACATCGTCACCGCCACCGACACGGGCGAGATCAAGGTCTTCGCGTACGACTCGGGTGCGCTCGTCACCGCGGCCCGGATCCCGTGGGTGACGCCGCGTCCCGAGGAGGGCTTCTTCAACGATCTGTTCGGGATGTCCGACGTCGTGGTGGTCAACCGGTCACAGGCCAACGTCTTCGACATGAGCGTCTACCGCACCGGGACGATGGCCGAGCTCTGGAAGGCGTCCGACACCGACGGCTACGCGTCGCCGTGCGGTGTCCTGATCTGCATCAACAACACGCGCGGCGTCGAGGCCTACGACCCGGCCACCGGCACCCGGCGCTGGCAGGTGGCCGGCGTGACCAACGCCTGGTCGCTCAGCCGCGATCGGGTGGTGCTCAGCGACGGCACCGAGGAGGGCAGCCTGCGGCTGGTCGACGCGGGCACCGGCCGGCCGGTCGGCGAGCCGGCCGAGGGCAATCTGGCCTGGGACGAGAAGCAGACCGGCTCGGCCATCGTGTTGCGCGGGACCCGGTCGCCGGCCGGCCGCACCGCGGTGACCCGGTGGGATCTGCGGACCGGCCACCAGTGGTTGCTGGGCACGATCGCGCCCGTGGCCGGGCCACCCTGCTCGGTCCGGGCCCCGTTCCTGGCCTGCATCCGCGGCGACAGCTACGAGATCGTCGCCCTCAGCTGAGGCAGGGCCGGCGCTACGGCCGGCGGCTGATCTCCGACCCGCCGGCCAGGCGGGCCGCCCGGTCGGCCTCAGCCAGCGCGTCGAGCACGGCGTCGAGCTCGCCGCCGAGCACCAGGTCGAGGTTGTAGGCGGTGTAGCCGATGCGGTGGTCGGTGATGCGGTTCTGCGGGAAGTTGTAGGTGCGGATCCGCTCGGAGCGGTCGACCGTGCGCACCTGGGCCTTGCGCGAGTCGGAGGCGGCCGCGTTGGCCTCCTCCTGCGCCATCGCCAGCAGCCGGGAGCGCAGGATGCGCAGCGCCGACTCCTTGTTCTGCAGCTGGCTCTTCTCGTTCTGGCAACTCACCACGGTGCCGGTGGGCAGGTGCGTGATGCGGACGGCGGAGTCGGTGGTGTTGACCGACTGACCACCGGGCCCGGACGACCGGAACACGTCGATCCGCAGGTCGTTCGGCGCGATCTCGACGTCGACGTCCTCGGCCTCGGGCAGCACCAGCACGCCGGCCGCCGAGGTGTGGATGCGGCCCTGCGACTCGGTGACCGGGACGCGCTGCACCCGGTGCACGCCACCCTCCCACTTCATCCGGGACCAGACGCCGTGACCGCCCTCGGGCACACCCTTGGTCTTGACCGCCACCGAGATGTCCTTGACGCCGCCCAGGTCCGACTCCTGGGAGTCGATCACCTCGACGATCCAGCCGTGCCGCTCGGCGTAGCGGGTGTACATCCGCAGCAGGTCGCCGGCGAAGAGCGCGGACTCCTGGCCACCCTCACCCGCCTTGATCTCGACGATCACGTCCTTGGCGTCGTGCGGGTCGCGCGGGATCAGCATCTCGCCGAGCTTCTCCTCGAGCGGCGCCAGCAGGGCCGCGACCGCCTCGACCTCGGAGGCGAAGGCCGGGTCCTCGGCCGCGAGCTCCTTGGCCGCGACCAGGTCGGCCCGGGCCGCCTCGAGCTCGGCGTTGGCGGCATAGAGGGGGGCCAGCTCGGCGAAGCGCCGGCCGACCCGGCGCACGAGGGCCTGGTCCGAGTGGATGGAGGGGTCCTCCATCCGCTTCTCGAGATCGGCGTACTCCTCGAGAAGGGTGGTCAGCCGATCCGTGCTCATTTCTTCTCCCGGCTGGTGAAGGCGGACACACATGCGAACGGCGCCCGCCCCCGGAAAGCCGGGTGCGGGCGCCGTTGGAGCAGTTACTTCTTCTTCGCGGCGTTGATCTTGGCGTACTTCGCCTGGAACTTCGCGACCCGGCCCGCGGTGTCGAGGACGCGCTGCTTGCCGGTGTAGAACGGGTGGCAGGCGCTGCAGGTCTCGACGCGGATCTCGTCGCCCTTGGCGGTGCTGCGGGTGGTGAAGGTGCTGCCGCAGGAGCAGATGACCTCGGTGGTCGTGTACTCCGGGTGAATGCCGCTCTTCATGAGAACTCGGTCCCTCTCGATAAAAATGGTCGCCGGGTCGCTGTCAGCACCGCGCCGCCCCGCCAGGGCGGTGAGCTCGGGCGTGAACCGGAACCTTCTGGCCGATGTACCAGTCTGCCATGCCGCCTCGTCCAGACGAAATCGGCGTGACCTGAGCTCCAACAAGACGCCCCAACCGGGCATTCCCGCGACTTTACGACCGTTTTGACCGAGATCATTATGGCGCCGCGCCCCGGTATTGTCTGCTCGGGGGCGCGGAGACATGACGAGACTGCTGATCACGCGGGGACTGCCGGCGTATCTCGCGGGCCGTATGCTTCCGCTGCCCGTCCCGGGCGCCGCACCCATCCCGTACGGCGATCCCCTCCCGTACGGCGATTTCCTCCTGTACGCCGAGACCGGAGACCCCGAGCGGTGACGTACCCGCGCACCCACCACCTGCCCGGCTCGCCCGGGGCCACCGGCGACGATCCGGTGCAGTCCGATCTGTCGTGGTTGGACCGGGAGCTGGTGGTCACCGAGAAGCTCGACGGGGGCAACCTCACCTTCACCCGGGACGCGATGTACGGGCGGTCACCCGGCGCCGAATCGCAGCCCTGGGCGCTCCCGGCCAAGGCGTTGTGGGCCATGACGGCGTACCGGATCCCGGACGACTGGCGGGTCTGCGGCGAGTCGATGTGGGCGCGGCGCAGCATCGCCTACTGCGACCTGCCCGGCGTCTTCATGCTCTTCGGCATCTGGGACGAGACCGACACCCTGCTGGGCTGGGACGACACGGTCGACTGGGCGCAACGGCTGGAGCTGCCGGTGGTGCCGGTCCTCTACCGCGGTGGCAGCCTCTCCGAGGCCTGCGCGGCCTGGGCCACCCAGCGCACCGCGCAGACCTCCGAGGGCTATGTCGTGCGCGCCGCCGGCCGCATCCCGGCCGCCGAGTTCGCCGTCAAGGTGCTGGCCTGGGTCCGGGCCGGGCACACCCGGGTCCCGGCCGGCTGGCACGAGCGCGACGACTTCGGCGTCAACGAGTTCGCCTGACCGGGCAGCCCTCCCGGGCCAGCAGAGCGGCTTCCTGGTCGAGATAGAAGGCCGGCCGCAGATCCATCTCGTCGTAGTAGCGGTGGAAGACCGGGGTGATCCCGCCCGACATCGGCGGCACGATCCACGTCCAGTCGGCGGGCACCCGGCGGCCGGCCCTCTCCTCGTTGCTGAGGTGCTTGAGGAAGCGGTGCGATTCCGTGTGGTGGTCGCTCATCTTGATGCCGGCCCCCTCGAACGAGTGCAGCACCGCCCGGTTGAGCTCGACCAGCGCCCGGTCGCGCCACAGCGTCGACTCCCGGCTCATGTCCAGGCCCATCCGCGCCGCCACCGTGGGCAGCATGTCGTAGCGGTCGGTGTCGGCCAGGTTGCGCGCGCCGATCTCGGTCCCGAGGTACCAGCCGTTGAACGGGGCCAGCGGGTAGTGCACGCCGCCGATGGTGAGCCGCATGTTCGAGATCGCCGGGACGGCATGCCACCGCAGGCCGAGCTCGGCGAACCAGCCGTACTCGGGGTGGGTCAGCGGGACCTCGCGGATGGCCCGTTCGGGCAGCTCGTAAAGGCGTACACCCTCGGCCGGGGTCTCGATCGCGAGCGGGAGAACGTCGAACTGGTCACCCTTGCCACGCCACCCGTAGCCCCGCATCGCTTCGGTGAACCGCTCCTGCCGCGGGTCGCCCATCGAACTGCCGTCGGCCCCGCGATAACCCGCGTACCGGATGAGCTGCTCGTTCCAGACCCGGGCGTACGGCTGGCCGGGCTGAGCCGGGGCGAAGACGCTGATCACCGGGCGCAGCGGGCCGTCACCGGCCGTCTGCAGATGGTTGACCAGCAGCGAGAAGATGTCGTCGGCGGTCCTCGCCCGGCGGCGGTCGAGGACGACCAGGCTGCGCCAGTAGAGGCGGCCGATGCACCGGCTCGCGTTGCGCCAGGCCAGCTTGGCGCCGTAGGCGAGCTCCTCGGTGGTGTGCACATAGGTGCCGGTGGCGGCGATCTGGGCCCGGACGATCGCCAGGCGCGGCTCGACCGGCCCGAGCCGCAGGTTCTCGGTGTAGCACTGCCGCAGGAAATCCTCGGCCTCACCGGGATCGGCGGGCGCGGCCGGGTCCCACGATTCGATCGGTATATCCCGATATCCGGGCACGTTCATCAAGCGCCTCCCACGATCCGGCCAGGTAAGAATGGGAGGTTCGCACGGCGATGACCGGTATCGGACACACAGTTTGTGCGAGAAAACGGCGCGGTCCCTCGTTGCCGAGGGGCCGCGCCGTCGTCTGGCTTTACTCGCCGGGCGTGGACTTCGCGATCTGCATCAGGAACTCCACGTTCGTCCGGGTCTGCTTGAGCCGGTCGAGCAGCAGGTCGAGGGCGGCACCCGAGTCGAGCGAGTGCAGCACCTTGCGCAGCTTGTGGATGATCGCCAGCTCTTCCTTGCCGAGCAGGATCTCTTCCTTGCGCGTACCGGACGGGTCGATGTCGATGGCCGGGAAGACCCGCTTGTCGGCGATCTTGCGGTCGAGCTTGAGCTCGGCGTTACCCGTGCCCTTGAACTCCTCGAAGATCACCGTGTCCATCATCGAGCCGGTCTCGACCAGCGCGGTCGCGAGAATGGTGAGCGAGCCACCGTTCTCGATGTTGCGCGCCGCGCCCAGGAACCGCTTCGGCGGGTAGAGCGCCGTCGAATCGATACCACCCGACATGATGCGGCCGGAGGCCGGCGCGGCCAGGTTGTAGGACCGGCCGAGACGGGTCACCGAGTCGAGGAGCACGACCACGTCGTGGCCCAGCTCGACCAGGCGCTTGGCCCGCTCGATGGCCAGCTCGGCGACCGTGGTGTGGTCCTGCGGCGGCCGGTCGAACGTGGCCGCGATGACCTCGCCCTTGACCGAGCGCTGCATGTCGGTGACCTCTTCGGGCCGCTCGTCGACCAGCACGACCATCAGGTGGCACTCGGGGTTGTTCTCGGTGATCGCGTTGGCGATCGCCTGGAGCACCATCGTCTTGCCGGCCTTGGGCGGCGAGACGATGAGCGCCCGCTGCCCCTTGCCGAGCGGCATCACCAGGTCGATGACGCGCGTGGTGAGGATGTGCGGCTCGGTCTCGAGACGCAGCCTCTCCTGCGGATAGAGCGGGGTCAGCTTGTAGAACTCCGGCCGGCGCCGGGCCTCGTCCGGTTCCATCCCGTTGATGGTGTCGAGCCGCACGAGCGGGTTGTACTTGTCCCGCCGCTGGTCGCCGGTGCTCTCGCGGGCAGCGGCCCGCACCGCACCGGTGACCGCGTCGCCGCGGCGCAGCCCGTGCTTCTTGACCTGCGACATCGACACGTACACGTCGTTCGGGCCGGACAGGTAGCCGGTGGTCCGGACGAACGCGTAGTTGTCGAGCACATCGAGGATGCCGGCCACGGGGACGAGCACGTCGTCCTCGTTGACGTGCGGCTCCCGGCCGCTGTCGCGACCGCCGTCACGCTGGCCACCCGTCTCGTTGCCGTCCCGGTCACGGCCGCGGCGACGGTCACGGAAACGGCTGCGCCGGCTGCGCCGGCCGCCGTCGCTGTCGTCGTCCTCGTCGTCGGTGGTGTTGTTGCGGCCCTGGTCGTTGCGACCCTCGTTACGACCGTCGTTGCGCTGGTCGTTGCGACCACCACGGTCGTCACGGGGGCCACGGTCGTCACGGGGGCCACGGTCGTCACGGGGGCCACGGTCGTCACGGGGGCCACGGTCGTCACGGGGGCCACGGTCCTCGCGGGGGCCACGGTCCTCGCGGGGCCCCCGGTCCTCGCGGGGCCCACGGTCGCCGCGGTCGTCGCGGGGGCCGCGGTCGTCGCGCTGGCGGTCGGTGCGCTGGCGGTCGCGGTTGCGCTCGCCCCGCTCCGGACGCTCGGTGCGCTCGGCCGTCTCCGGCTCGACGGCCGGAGTGACCGGGGCCACTGTGGTGGCGGCCGGGGCAGTCGCCGTCTCGCGGGACTCACGGGGCTCGCGAGCCTCCCGGGACACACTGTCACGGTCCCGGCCGCGGCTGCGGCGGTTGGTGCCACCCTCGGTGGCCGGAGCCGTCTCGGGCTGCGCGGCAGCGGTCTGCGGCACCTCGATCGGCCCGGTCGGCGCCTCGGACGGCGCCGCCGCGGCGGGCGCCTCGACCTTGGCCGTCGCGACCACGGGAGCCGTGGCGACGACCGGTGCCGGGGCCTCGGCCTTCGCCTCGGCGGCGGCCTGGCTGCGCGGACGCGGCGCGCTCTCGGCGGATGCGCCGCCGCTCTGACGCTCGGTGATCGCGGTGATCAGTTCGCCCTTGCGCATCCGGGCGGTGCCGGAGATGCCCAGGGACGCGGCGAGGCTTTGCAGCTCGGGCAGCAGCATCGCCGACAGCCCGGTACCGCCTCGGCGGCGCTTCGTGGCGGTCGCGGTGGTGCCGGCGCCGGCGTCAGCGACGTCAGAAACACCCGACGTCACGTCGGTGGTGTCGCTCAATGGATTCCTTCCGTCGGAAAAAGCCCGGGACTCCCGGTTCTGCAGCCTGGTGGCCGGGTGTCGCGGTACCCGCCTCGCATGAGCAACGCGGGAGTTTGTGCAGCACGGCAGCTCGACGGTGTCCCTGCTCGTCAAGGGGATGACGAGTAGGTCTCGGCGAGTGCAGCGACCTTACGGTTGCCGCTCGGCGTGTGCCTTTGAGGAGGTGAGACGGCCAGAAGGCCACAGGGGTCTCGGGGGTGCGCGCCGAACCGCAGAAATCGCCTTGCGGCTGTGTGCTTGGTCGCTTCGCGGCTGTGTGCTCGGTCTTGAGCCTAATCAACTCGTGCGACCTGCGGCAACAGGGCCCCGCTAGGCGTGTTCCACCATACTCCCTTTGACAAGAGCACCGCCGCCATCCACGCCCAACGACTCGGCGCGCCATGCTGTTCCCGGATGGAAATCGGCTGGGACCTCGGTCAATGCCAGCACCGACGGCCCGGCCCCACTGACCACGGCGGCCACACCGACCGAGCGCAGCGAGGCCACGAGCGACGCCGTGCCCGGCATCGCCTCGGCCCGGTAACCCTGGTGCAGCCTGTCCTCGGTGGCCGGGAAGAGCAGACTCGGGTCGCTGGTCAGCGCATGGGTGAGGAGAGACGCGCGGCCGGCGTTGAACGACGCGTCGGCGTGCGGCACGGCCGACGGCAGAGCCGCGCGGGCCGACGCGGTGTAGCCCCGCTCGGCCGGGACGAAGACTGTCGGACGCACGGCCTCGGCGACCGGCAGCCGCACCGCGCGGGCCCCCGTGCCCTCGGTCCAGGCGATGGTGAAACCGCCGAGCAGGCAGGGCGCGACGTTGTCGGGGTGCCCCTCGAGCCGGGCCGCGATGCGCAGCGCCTCGTCGTCGCCCAGCTCGTGGCCGGACAGGCCGCGGGCCAGTTGCACGCCACCGACGATCGCGGCCGACGACGAGCCGAGGCCGCGCGCCTGCGGGATGCGGTTGACACACTCCACGGCCAGGCCGGGCGGCCGCTCGCCGAGCTCGTCGAAGGTGGCCAGCATCGCGCGCAGCACGAGGTGCGACTCGTCACCGGGCAGCTCGCCCGCGCCCTCACCGGTCACCGTCACGGTGAACCCACCGCCGGTGACCCGGGCGGTGAGATCGTCGTGGAGCGTCAGCGCGAGGCCCAGGGCGTCGAACCCGGGACCGAGGTTGGCGCTGGTGGCCGGGGTGCGAACGGACACCGGCCCGGAGGCGAAGGTCAAGCCCATCGCCACATGCTAGGCCTTGATCATGCGCCGGTGGCCGGTAGGTTCGGCGGCGTGATTGCCTTGGGCTCGTTCCTCAGTTTCTTCGTGGTGCAGATCCCGGTCCTCGCCGTGCTGGTCACCGGCCTGGTCCTGCTGTCGTCACCGGCTCGGCGGCTGCCCGGGCGCAGCCATCTGCTGGCCCGGGCCGGCCTGGTGGTTCTAGTGGCCGAGACGCTGACGTCCGTCGCCTGGAACATCGCGTTCACCCAGCTCATCGCCCGGTCGGGTTTCTCGGCCACGCAGTTCGGCCTGGCCGGCAGCATCGTCGGATTCATGCTGGCCGTTCTGTTCGCGGCCGGCCTCGGCCTGCTGGTCGCCGCCTTCGCCACCGTACGGTCGTTCAGCGCCGATCGGTGAGGGCCTCAACCGCCGCGTCGCGACCCGCCAGACGACGGCATAGACCACGGTGACGAACCCGCAGCCGGCCAGGATCACCCGCTCGTCGACGATGTCGACCACCGCGGTCGCGCCGAGCTGGCTGAGCGCGATGGCCAGCGTCGCCAGCATCAGGTCGGTGGAGAAGACGCGCCCTCGCAGCCGGTCGGGGACCTCACCCTGGAGCGCGTAGTTGGACAGCACCCAGTTGGCCCCGCCGGCCAGGTGGGCCACGAAGACGAGCAGGACCACCGCCGGGAACCACGGCGTCACCGACACGCCGAGATAGCCGACGCCGTAGAGGGCCATCGAGAGCGCCAGCCCCGGAAAGAGCCACGATCGGCGGCGGATCACCGGCCCCAGCACGAACGGCCCGGCCAGCGCGCCGGCGCCGCGCACTGCGAAGAGCAACCCGGCCCCGAGCACCCCGGCGCCGTGCAGACCGGCGATCAGCGGAAAGACGGTGAGCACGCCGTTGCCGAGCCCGGCGGCCATCTTGACGGTCACCAGCGCCCGGATCCGGGGATTGGCGCGCAGGTAGCCGAACGACTCGCGCAGCGCGTGCCGGGTGCGGGGCGCGGGCACCCCGGCTTCGCGGCCGGCCTGCAGCGGGCGGCGGATCGTGGCGGTCAGCGCCGCGCCGAGCAGCAGCAGCCCGGCGGTTACCCCGAAACAGACGTACGGCCCGAAAGCCGCACCCACCACACCGCCGAGCGACGAGCCGACGATCGTCATCGTGCCCCAGGCCGAGCCCGAGACCGTGTTGGCCGCGGCCAGATCCGGCGGGTCGACCACGTTGGGCAGCGCGGCCGAGGCGGCCGGTGAATAGAAGGCCTTCGCGATGGCGACCGCACCGATGGCGACCAGGGCCAGTGGTGCGGTCGCGGCCGACCGGACGGTGAACAGCAGCAGCACCGCCGCGAAGGCCGCGAGATTGGCGATGATCAGGATCTTCCGCCGGTCGAACCGGTCGGCGATCGTGCCCGTGTAGGGCAGCAGCAGCGCGTTGATGCCGGTGTCGGCGGCCAGCACGAGGCCGCCCCAGACGCCGCTGCCGGTGAGCTCGGGCAGCAGCACCAGCAACGGAACCATGACAAACCAGTCGGCTCCGAAGACGACCAGCTCGGCCGCGAAGAGCCGCCGGAAATCACGGTTACGGGTAACGACCGAGAACGCTGTTGCCACGTACCCGGACGTTACTGCCCGGGCGACCGGTGGCGGCCGGCCGCCCGGGCAGTTCGCGTCATTCCTTGGCCGTCTCCGGGCCCTTGGGCAACTTCAGCACCTCGAACTGATCGGTGTAGCCGCGCAGAGCACCGCTCGGCTGCGGCTGCGGCCCGTCCTCGGGCACGTCGTCCGCCTCGGGCTCCGGCGGCGGCGGCGAAGCCACCTCGCCGCGCTTGGCCAGGCGCTTCTGGCGGCGCTTCTCCTTGCTGTTCTCGACCATGGTGTAGAGCGTCGGCACCAGCACCAGGGTGAGCAGCGTCGAGCTGACCAGACCGCCGATGACCACAATGGCCAGTGGCTGCGAGATGAAGCCGCCCTCGCCGGTCAGGCCCAGGGCCATCGGGATCAGCGCGAAGATGGTCGCGATGGCGGTCATCAGGATCGGCCGCAGACGGTGCCGGCCGCCCTCGATCACCGCCTCCTGCACACCCATGCCACCGGCCCGGTAGTGGTTGATCAGGTCCATCAACACGATGGCATTGGTCACCACGATGCCCACCAGCATCAGCACACCGATCAGGGCGGGCACGCCGAGCGGGGTCCCGGTGATCAGCAGCAGGCCGATCGCGCCGGTCGCCGCGAACGGGATGGAGACCAGCAGGATCACCGGCTGGATGAGGCTGCGGAACGTCGCCACCATGATGATGAAGACGATCGCGATGGCCGCCAGCACGGCCAGGCCCAGCTGCTGGAACGCCTCGGCCTGGTCGGCGCTGGTGCCGCCGATGGTCGCCGTGGCACCGGCCGGCAGGGTCAGCGCGTCGAGCTTCTTCTGCAGGTCGCGGGTGGCCGCACCCAGGTCGGAGCCGGTGTTGGTGCCGGTCACGGTGACGGTGCGGTCACCGTCGACCCGGGTGACCTCCTCGGGGCCGTTGACCTCCTTGACGTCGGCCACGGTGCTCAGCGGCACCGGGCCGCGGGCCGTGGTGAGCGGCAGCGCCCGCAGTGCGGCCGGGTCGGCCGGCGGGGTACCGAAGGAGATCACCACGTCCTGGCTGGCGTCGTCGACCGTCATGCGGCCGGCCGGCGCCGCGCGGAACGCGCCCGCGACACTCTGCGCGATGGCCGCCTCGGTCAGTCCGGCCCGGGCCGCGGCCTCCCGCTTCACGACCACGTCGAGGCGTGGGACGCTGGCCGCCAGCGAGCTGCTGACCTCGACCAGGCCCATCCCGGTCATCGTCTTCAGCACCTGCTCGGAGGCGTTGCTGAGCGACTCCGCGTCGGCCGATTTGACCTGCACCGAGAGTTCGTTGCCGCCGCCCAGCCCGGACGAGTCGGCCCCGATGCTGACCTCACCGATGCCGTTCATCGCGGCGAACTCGTCGCGCAGCTCGTCGGTGATCTTCACGGCGTCGGCGTCCTCGTCGAGGCCCACGTTGAAGCTGGCGGTGCTGGCGCCCCCGCCGCCCACGAACGGGTTGAAGTCGCCGCCGCTGCCCAGCGACACCTGGTAGGTCTTGACCCCCTCGGTGTCGGCCAGCACGCCCTCGACCTGCTTGGCGGCCGCGTTCGTGGCCTGCAGATCGGTGCCGACCGGGAGTTCCTGGGTGATGCTGAGCGAGTCCTGGCCCGACTGGTCGAGGAAGTTGGTCTCGAGCCGGGTGGAGAGGCCGAGCGTGCCGATCAGCACGACCAGGCCGATGGTCAGCGTGGTCCAGCGCCGCTTGGTCGCGAACCGGATCACCGGCAGATAGCCGCGCTGCAGCCGGCTGCGCCGCTCCTTGGCGTCGGCCGCCTGGCGGATCTCCTCGGTGTCGGCGTCCGCGGGCGGCGGCTTGAGGAACCAGTACGCCAGCACGGGCACCACGGTCAGCGCCACGAACAGCGACGCCAGCAGGGCCACCGTCACGGTGATCGCGAAGGACGAGAAGATCTGGCCGACGAACCCGCCGACCAGGGCGATCGGGGCGAAGACGGCGACCGTGGTCAGGGTCGAGGCGGTCACCGCGCCGGACACCTCGCGGACGGCCGCGATGATGGCCTGGCGCTTCGGTTCGCCGTATTCGAGATGTCTCTTGATGTTCTCCAGGACGACGATCGAGTCGTCCACCACCCGGCCGACGGCGATGGTCAGCGCGCCCAGGGTGAGCAGGTTGAGCGTGTAGTCGCCGACCCACAGCGCGATCAGGGCGATCAGCACCGACAGCGGGATCGACACGGCGGTGACCAGCGTCGAGCGGATCGAGAGCAGGAAGACCAGGATGACGATCACGGCCATGACCAGGCCCAGCAGGCCCTCGGTGGTGAGGCTCTCGATCGACCGCTCGACGAACGGGGCCTGGTCGACCACGACGGTCAGCTTGGCGCCGGACGCCTTCTCCAGGTCGGCCAGCTGATCCCGGACGGCGTGGGAGATGTCCACCGGGTTGCCGTCGGGCCGGGCGGTGACCGCGATGCCCAGGCTGTCGACGCCGTCGGTGCGCGTGTACGACGTGGCGGCGGGAAGCTTGCTCTCGACCGTGGCTACCGAGCCGAGCTGCACCGGGCCCTTGCTGCCGGCGAGATAGACCTGCTTGAGCTGGTCGATCGAGGTGAGCGCGCTGCCCACCTGCACGGTCAGCGACCGGCTGCCCTCGGTGACCGCGCCGGCCGGCACCGAGATGCCGTTCTGCTGGAGCACCGTGGTGATGGCCTGCGGGCTGACCCCGGCCGCGGTGAGCTTGGGCAGGTTCGGCGTGATCACGACCTGCGCCGCGCGGGCGCCGGTGATCTGGGTGTCGCGCACACCGTCGATGGCGTTGAGCTCGGGTACGACCGTGTCGTTGAGCTGGTCGAGCAGTGCGCTCTCGTCGCCACCGCCCGACGCGGCGAGCACGATCGCCGGGATGTCGTCGGTACCACCCGCGAAGATCGTCGGGGTGACGTCGTCGGGCAGGGTGGGCTGCACCCGGTTGACGGCGGTCGTGAGCTGGTTGACCGCGGCGTCGATGTCGGTGCCGAAGACGAAGGCGACGGTCACCGTGGCCACACCCTCACGGGTGGTCGAGGTGACGCTGTCGATGCCGTCGAGACCCTTCGCCGCGTCCTCGAGCGGTTCGGTGATCTGGTCCTGGATGACCTCCGGGCCGGCGCCCGGCAGGGTCGCGGTCACGAAGGCCGCGGGGAACTCGATCGACGGGAACAACTGCTGCTTGAGAGACGGAATGGCGACGATGCCGAAGCCGGTGATGACGATGGCGATCAGGGCGACGAGGCCTCTGTTGGCTAGGCTCAGCCGGGTCAGGAAGGACATGGGCGCTCCCCCGGTAAAGTTTCGTCCTGCACTGATAGTTTGCCTGACGCGAACAAATGGTTTTCTGCTGGGGCGCTCGGGTACGGTCCGTCATCAGATGGACGCGGAATGGCCATCAGCGCGTCACAGAGAAAGGGACCGCGATGGCCGACGAAAGTTCGCCCGGCAAAGCACGACTCATCGCGGACATTATGGGCGCGCAGAAGCGGCTGCAGGACCTGATCGCCGAGGACCGGGCCGACCCGCTCTTCTCCTCGCACCTGACGTTGTCGCAGCTCAAGATCCTCATGCTGCTGGCCCGGCACGGCTCGGTCTCGGGCAGTGAGCTGGCCGGCATGCTCGGGATCGGGGCGGCCACGCTGACCGGCATGATCGACCGGCTCGTGGTCCAGGACCTGGTGGCCCGCGCGGAGGACCCGCACGACCGGCGGGTTCGCCGGATCGCGCTGACGCGTGCGGGCCGTGATCTCATCGGGAGCATCTTCAATGCCGGCGAGGCCCGGATGCGTACGCTCCTCAGCCGTCTCTCAGCCGAGGAGCTCGACCTGATCGCTCAGGCCACGACGCTGATCATCAAGGCCGCCGAGTCCAGCGAGGCTTGATCTGGCCGGCCTGGATCAGGCCCGGCTGGATCAGGCGAGGCCCAGCTCCCGCGCGGCGATCAGCACGTCGTTCTGGATGGTGGTCGGGGACGGGGCGGTGGAGATCGCCCACTCCGGGTCCTTGAGACCGTGCCCGGTGACCGTGCAGACCACTGTCGAACCAGCCGGGATCTTGCCCTCGGCCGCCTGCTGGAGCAGGCCGGCCACGCTGGCCGCGCTGCCCAGCTCGACGAAGACACCGACCTCGCGGGCGAGCAGCCGGTAGGCCGTGAGGATCTCGCGGTCGGTCACGGCGGCGATCAGGCCATCGGAGGAGTCGCGCGCGTCCAGCGCCTTGGTCCAGCTGGCCGGGTTGCCGATGCGGATCGCGGTGGCGATGGTGGACGGCTCGGGCACGACCTGACCGGTCACGATCGGCGCGGCACCCGACGCCTGGAAGCCGAACATGCGCGGCAGACGGGTGCTGTTGCCCGCCTCCTTGTCCTCCTGATAACCCATCCAGTACGCCGAGATGTTGCCGGCGTTGCCGACCGGCAGGCAGTGGATGTCGGGCGCGTCACCGAGCGCCTCGACGATCTCGAAGGACGCCGTCTTCTGCCCGTGCAGGCGGAAGATGTTGACCGAGTTGACCAGCGAGACCGGGAAATCCTGGGAGAGTTTCGAGGCGAGCGCCAGGCAGTCGTCGAAGTTGCCGTTGACCTGCAGCAGCTTGGCCCCGTGGACGAGGGCCTGGGCCAGCTTGCCGAGCGCGATCTTGCCCTGCGGCACGAGCACCGCGCAGGTGACGCCGGCGCGGGCCGCGTAGGCGGCGGCCGAGGCGCTGGTGTTGCCGGTGGACGCGCAGATGATCGCTTTCGCGCCCTCCTCGACGGCCTTGGACACCGCCATGGTCATGCCGCGGTCCTTGAACGAGCCGGTCGGGTTGGCCCCCTCGACCTTCAGGTAGACCTCCGCACCCGTACGCGAGGACAGCGCCGGCGCCGGCACGAGCGGCGTGTTGCCCTCGTGCAGCGTGACCACCGGGGTCTGGTCGGTGACCGGCAGACGGTCCCGATACGCCTCGATGAGACCCCGATACATGACTGCGCTCCTCTACCTTGTGCCGACCCGGCTCAGCGTGCCGCAGATTGCCGAATCTTGAGACCGGATGTCCATTGACTGGGACTTCAGGCGCCGCCCTCGACGCGCAGCACGCTGGCGATGGACCGGACGATGTCCAGCCCCGACAAGTCTTCGACCGTGGCCGCCAGGTTCGCGTCCGGCGCGCCGTGGGTGACGATCACCAGCTTGGCGTCCTCCTCGCGGCCGGACTGGCGGACCGTCGCGATCGACACCTCGTGCTGGGCGAAGACCCCGGCCACGGTGGCCAGCACACCCGGGCGCTCGGCCACGTCGAGGCTGATGTGGTATCGCGTCATGGCCGCGCCGATCGGCCGGATCGGCAGGTGGGCGTAGTTGCTCTCGCTCGGCGCCCGGGTGCCCGAGAGCCGGTTGCGAGCCGCCGCCACGATGTCGCCGAGCACCGCGCTGGCCGTGGGCATGCCACCCGCGCCCCGGCCGTAGAACATGAGCTGCCCGGCCGCGTCGGCCTCGACGAAGACGGCGTTGAAGGCGTCGCCCACGCCGGCCAGCGGGTGGCTGCGCGGGATCATCGCCGGGTGCACGCGGACGCTGACCGACTCCTGACCGGAGGCGTCCGGGCCGCGCTCGGCGATGCACAGCAGCTTGATCGTGCAGCCCATCTCCTTCGCGCTGGCCATGTCGCCCGCCGTCACGCCGGTCATGCCCTCGCGGAAGACGTCGGCCGCGGTGACCCGGCTGTGGAAGGCCAGTGAGGCCAGGATGGCCGCCTTGGCCGCGGCGTCGAAGCCCTCGACGTCAGCCGTGGGATCGGCCTCGGCATAGCCCAGCTCGGTGGCCTCGTCGAGGGCCTCGCTGAAGCCGGCCCCGGTCGAGTCCATCGACGACAGGATGAAGTTGGTCGTGCCGTTCACGATGCCGGTGACCCGGGTGACCCGGTCGCCGTGCAGTGACTCCCGCAGCGGGCGCAGCAGCGGGATGGCGCCGGCCACGGAGGCCTCGTAATAGAGGTCGGCGTTGCCCTCGGCGGCCGCGTCGTGCAGCGCCGCGCCGTCCTCGGCCAGCAGCGCCTTGTTGGCCGTGACGACGCTCTTGCCGGCCCGCAGTGCCTCGACCAGCCAGGAGCGGGCCGGCTCGATGCCACCCACCACCTCGATCACCACGTCGATGTCGTCCCGCTTGACCAGGCCGAGCGCGTCGGTGGTGAACAGGTCCGGGTCGACCGGCAGATCGCCGCGCTCGCGGCCCATCCGGCGCACCGCGATCCCGGCGATCTCGAGCGGGGCGCCGATCCGGGCGGTCAGGTCCTCGGCCTGGGCGTGCAGCAGGCGTACGACTTCGGACCCGACCGTGCCGCAGCCGAGCAGGGCCAGGCGGATCGCCTTGTGTGACGTCATCCAACATCCAATGCGAGCAGGTCGTCCTCGGTCTCCCGCCGCACGATCACGCGCGAGGCGCCATCGCGCACCGCCACCACGGGTGGCCGAGGGACGTGGTTGTAGTTGCTGGCCATGCTCCGGCAGTAGGCGCCGGTGCCGGGCACGGCGAGAAGATCTCCGGGCTGCACGTCGGCGGGCAGGAATTCATCCTTCACGACGATGTCCCCGGATTCACAATGCTTTCCCACCACGCGGGCCAGAATCGGCTCGGCGGCGCTGGCCCGGCCGGCGATCGTGGCCGAGTAGGAGGCGTCGTAGAGCGCCGTACGGATGTTGTCGCTCATCCCGCCGTCGACGCTGACATATGTCCGGATGCCGTCGACGTCCTTGACCGTGCCGATCTCGTAGAGCGTCAGCACCGACGGCCCGACGATCGCCCGGCCCGGCTCGATCGAGAGCTTCGGCTTGCGCAGCGACGCCAGCTCGCACTCCGACTCGACGATCTTGTTGATGCGCTTGGCCAGGTCGCCGGCACTGCTCGGATCGTCCTGGGTGGTGTAGGCGATGCCGAAGCCGCCACCCAGGTCGAGGTCGGGCAGCTCGACGCCGCGCGCGTCCCGGATCTGCGCCTGCAGCTCCAGCACCCGGCGCGCGGCGACCTCGAAGCCGTTGGTGTCGAAGATCTGCGAGCCGATGTGCGAGTGCAGGCCGCGCAGCTCGAGGACGTCCTCGTCGAGAATCTTGATGGCGGCCTGGAACGCCGCGCCGCCGGCCAGCGAGAAGCCGAACTTCTGGTCCTCGTGGGCGGTCGCGATGAACTCGTGGGTGTGCGCCTCGACCCCGACCGTCACCCGGACGAGAACTTGCGGCTTTTGTTGTTTTTCGGCGGCCAGCGCGGTCAGCCGGTCGATCTCCTGGAACGAGTCGACGATGATCCGGCCCACCCCGGCGTCGAGCGCCCGGGTCAGCTCGCTCACCGACTTGTTGTTGCCGTGGAAACCCATCCGCTCGGCCGGGAAACCGGCCGCCAGTGCCACCGCCAGCTCACCGCCCGAGCAGACATCGAGGAAGAGGCCCTCCTCCTCGATGACCCGGACCACGGCCTTGCAGAGGAACGACTTGCCCGCGTAGAAGACATCGGCCTCGGCGAACGCCGACACGAAGTCGCGGCAGCGGGACCGCAGGTCGTCCTCGTCGAGCAGGTAGGCCGGAGTGCCGTACTGCTCGGCCAGAGCGGCGACGCTCACCCCGCCGATCTCCAGGTGGCCGGCCTCGGCCCGGGACACCGTGCGCGGCCAGAGCTGCGGCACGAGGGCGTTCACGTCGTGGGGCGTGCGCAACCAGGCCGGCCCCCGCTGTCCGAGGTCGCCGTGCAGCGCCCCGGCCTCATGAGCTCGCATCCCTACATCCTTTCGGGCGCCGAGACGCCGAGCAGGCCCAAACCATTGGCGATCACCGTACGGGTGGCGTCGTTCAGCCAGAGGCGGGCGCGATGGACATCGGTGATCGGCTCGTCGCCCATCGGCAGCACCCGGCAGTTGTCGTAGAAGCGGTGGAAGTTCGCCGCCACGTCCTCCTCCAGGTAACGCGCGACGTGGTGCGGCTCGCGCAGCGCGGCCGAGCGGGCCACCACCGCCGGGAACTCGCCCAGCGCCCGGAGCAGGTCGTTCTCCTTCTCGTGGGTGAGCAGCTCGGGGTGGAAGTCGCCGGGCTCACCCCGGGTCAGCCCCACCTCGGCCGCGTTGCGGGCCACGCCGGCGGTGCGGGCCGCCACGTACTGCACGTAATAGACCTTGTTGTCCTTGGTCGCCCGGGTCCACTCGTCGATGTCGATGTCGATCGGCGAGTCGGACGAGTAGCGGGCCAGCGCGTAACGGGTGGCGTCGACCCCGATGGCGTCGACGAAGTCCTCCAGGGTGATGACCGTGCCGGCCCGCTTGCTCATCCGCATCGGCTCGCCGTCGCGCACCAGGTTGACCAGCTGGCCGATCAGAATCTCGAGGTTGACGG
This sequence comes from Paractinoplanes maris, assembly GCF_023544465.1. Classification (GTDB taxonomy): domain Bacteria; phylum Actinomycetota; class Actinomycetes; order Mycobacteriales; family Micromonosporaceae; genus Actinoplanes; species Actinoplanes maris. The sequence continues at coordinate 412,963 of NZ_JALPVL010000001.1, forward strand.
CCGGGTCGTCGCCGAAGCAGGCCGCCATTGCCTTCATCCGGCCGATGTAGCCGTGGTGGTCGGCGCCCAGCATGATCACGACCCGGTCGAAGCCGCGCTTGCGCTTGTCGAGGTAATAGGCGCAGTCGGCCGCGAAGTAGGTCCAGTCGCCGTCGGACTTGCGGAGCACCCGGTCCTTGTCGTCACCGAACTCGGTCGTCCGCAGCCAGGTCGCGCCGTCGGCCTCGTAGACGTGGCCCTGCTCGCGCAGCCGGTCGAGAGCCTCCTGCAGCTCGCCCCGGTCGTGCAGGTCCTTCTCGTTGAAGTACGTGTCGAACTCGACGCCGAACTCGGTGAGCGACTGCTTGATCTCGGCGAACATCAGCTCGACGCCGACCCGCCGGAACGTCTCGAGCGCCTCGGGCTCGCCGATCTTGAGTACATCGGGGGCCTCGGCGGTCACGGCCGTGGCGATCTCGGCGATGTAGGCGCCGCCGTAGCCGTCGTCGGGGGCGGGCTCGCCCTTGGCGCTGGCGTAGAGCGACCGGGCGAACCGGTCGATCTGGGAGCCGGCGTCATTGAAGTAGTACTCCGTGCCGACCGTCGCCCCGGACGCCCGCAGCAGGCGGGACAGCGCGTCACCGACCGCGGCCCACCGGACGCCGCCGACGTGCACCGGGCCGGTCGGGTTGGCCGAGACGAACTCGAGGTTGATCCGCTCGCCGGTCAGGGTGGCAGTGTGCCCGTACGCGGGACCGGCCAGCACGATGTCGCGAGCCAGCACACCGGCGGCAGCCGCGTCGAGCCGGATGTTGAGGAAGCCCGGCCCGGCGATCTCCACCGACTTGACGCCCGGCTGCCGGCCCAGCTCCTCGGCCAGCGCGGCGGCCAGCTCACGCGGCGGGACGCCGGCCTTCTTACCGAGCTGCAGCGCCAGCGTGGACGCGTAGTCACCGTGCTCCGGGCTGCGGGGTCGCTCGACCGTCGTGGTGGCGGGCAGGGCCGAGAGGTCGAGGCCGCGGGTCTCGAACACGGCACGAGCAGCTGAGAGAACGGTGGCAGCAAGCTTGGCGGGAGTCACTCAACCATGCTATCGGGGGTAGACTTCGACGCTCGGCGGCCACCCGAGCCCCGCCATCCTTCTCCCCAAGAATCGACGAGGCACGATGAGCATGAGTTCGCCGGGTCCCGAACGGGTCCCGTCCTCCGTCAAGGTCAGCAAGACCTCCGGCCAGGGCAAACCCCCCACCGCCGCCAAAAAGGCGACGGCCGGTGGTGCGGCCGGCAAAGGCGCGGCGGGCAAGGGCAGCGGCAAGGGCCGCAAGCAGATCACGCCGGTCAAGGTCGCGGGCAGCCGCAACTGGGGGCCCATCGCGGTCGCCGGCGTGGTCGTGCTGATCGCCGTCGGCATCATCGGCTACGGCGTGTTCGCCGCCGTCCAGGGGTCGCGCGGATGGGAGGACAAGGTCGCCGACATCGCGGGCGTGACCAACTACCGCGAGCAGAAGAACGCGGCGATCGACGCCCGCGACCACAAAGACGGCCCCCAGACCTACGTGACGAGCCCGCCCGTCGGCGGCGCCCACAACAGCACCTGGCAGAACTGCATGGGTGACGTCTACGACCAGCCCATCGCCAACGAGCACGCGGTGCACAGCCTCGAGCACGGTGCCGTCTGGGTGACGTACAAGCAGGGTCTGGCCGCCGACCAGGTCACCAAGCTCAAGGAGAAGGTGCAGGGCAAGGAGTACACGCTCATGTCGCCCTACGCGGGCCTCGACAAGAACGTGTCCGTCCAGGTCTGGGGCTACCAGCTCAAGACCGACGACGTCAACGACCCCCGCATCGACCAGTTCATCCAGGACACCCGCCTGGTCTCCAGCATGGAGCCCGGCGCCGCCTGCTCCAGCGGCAACACGTCCACCGGCCCGCTGGCCGCCGCCGGCGCCACGCCCCCCAGCGGCAGCTGATGCCGGTCACCACCAACCCGGGAGCGGCGGCCACGGTCGCCGCCCCGGGCGGGGGCACCACGGGCCACAGCAAACGGTCCTGGCTGGCGGCCGCCGCCCTGATCCTCGGCCTGGCCCTGGGCGTCGCCGCCGGCCTGGTCATCCCCCGCTTCACCCACCCCGGCACCGACTCGGTCGAGGCCGGCTTCCTGCGCGACATGTCGACCCACCACGCCCAGGCCGTGGAGATGTCGATGCTGGCCCACGCCAACTCGGCCAACCCCCGCATCGTCACCCTGGCCGGTGACATCGCCCTGACCCAGCACGGCCAGATCGGCTACATGCAGGCCTGGCTGCGCGACTGGGACCTGAGCCCCACCGGCACCGAGGCCCCCATGGCCTGGATGCCCAACTCAGCCGGCTCGATCGTCAACGGCCTGATGCCCGGCATGGCGACCCCCGAGCAGCTCGACAGCCTGCGCAAGGCCTCCGGAAACGCCCTGGACATCCAGTTCCTGACGCTGATGAGGGCCCACCACCTGGGCGGCATCCACATGGCCCAGGAGGCCCTCAACCTCTCCGACGACAAGAACATCGACTGGCTGGCCCAGACGATGGTGTCCGGCCAGCAGAGCGAGCTAGGCCTGATCGACACCCTGCTCAAAGAGATCCCGCCGGCGTAGGTGCCCGCCCCTCGCGACGGCGGGGGCGCCCCGGATACCGGTTGGCGGTCGCTCTTGGGGGCCTGCTAGGCTCTGAAACCACTGAGCCCCCGTAGCTCAGGGGATAGAGCGTCGCCCTCCGGAGGCGAAAGCGCAGGTTCGAATCCTGCCGGGGGCACGATGTGATGTCTCAGGACATCGGAATAGCCTGAACCTGCGTTTCGCAGGTTCAGGCTTTCTGTTTTTTGGGCGTTGGGCCGGGTGGTCGGCCGGTGGGCTGGTAGTCGCGTCGTGGGTCGATGGTCAGTTCGCGGAGGAGTTCACCGGTGGCGGCGTTGATGACGCGGACGTGCAGGTCCTGGACGAGGAGTAGGACGTAGGTTCCGGCGTAGGTTCGGCCGATGCCGATGTGGCGGAGCCGGCCGTGGACGCGCAGCGTGACGCTGCCGGTTTTGCTGATGGTGTCGTGGCGGACCCGGTCGTGGGTGTCGCCGGTGCGGTCGGTGCTAGGGCCGGCTTTCGGCCGGGTCTGGTAGGCGGTGGCCGGGGTGGCCCGCTGGGGCAGCGACCGGTGTGGTCGGCGGTGGTTGTACTCGTCGGTGAAGGCGTCGATCAGGGCTTGCAGCTGGGTGATGGTGTGCGGCTGGCGGGGTTGGGCGTGGAGCCATTTCTTCATCGTTTGCTGGAAGCGTTCGACCTTGCCGCAGGTAGTTGGATGGTTGGGTCGGGAGTTCTTCTGCGCGATGTTCTGCCGGCGGAGTTCGGCTTCGAGTTTGGTGCGCCCGCCGCGGCCGCCGGCGAAGCGGGCGGTGTAGACCAGGCCGTTGTCGGTGAGCGTAGAGGCGGGGTATCCGTGCAGTTCGGCGGCTTCCTGGAAGGTGGCGTGGGCGATGGCGCCGGTGATTCGGGGATGCGCTGAGATGTGCAGGGCGTAGCGGGAGTGGTCGTCGAGCCAGGTGATGATCTCGACGTCGAGGCCGGACCGGGCGTCAGCTCGGGTGAGCCGGTAGTGGGTGAAATCGGATTGCCAGGTCTCGTTGGGCTGCTCGGCTTGGAAGCGGATGTAGGAGCTCTTCGGCCGTTTCGATGGCTCTGGGACTACCTGTCCGGCGCGGGTCAGGATCCGGTTGATCGTCGCCCGTGACAACGTGACCCGGTGGTGGTGTTGCAGGTGCCAGCCGATGGTGTCGGCGCCGGCGTCCAGGCCGGCTTCGCCGAATTGTTTACGTAGCCGCAGAACGAGGTCGACGGTCGCTGGGGCGGTGGCACCGGGACGGGTGTTCGGGGCGCGGGAGCGGGCCTCGAACGCGGCCTCGCCCTCGACGTTGTAGCGGGTCATGAGCCGGCTGATCCAGCCTTGCGAGACGCCGTACGTGCGGGCGGTCTCGGCCTGCGACGCGCCGCTCAGCACGGCGGTGATGACGAGTCGACGTGTGGACACGCCGCAGCCTGCAACCAGCCGGACGAGCCGCTACGATGCCATGCCGATGTCGTGAGACATGCCTATTCCGATGACGCGAGACACCCTATTCCGATGTGCTGAGCCAGGACACTGCCGGGGGCACGAGCCGGAGCCCTCTGTCCGCTGATGAGCGCGGACCGGGGGCTCGTGCGTTTCTCCTGGGGCCCGAGCCCCAGACCCCACGCCGGGGACACCCCGGACCCCATGCGGTGGTTGCGGTTGGCGACTTGGTGGCGCTTTCGGGGGTACGGGCTTTGGGCTGGCTCTTTGAGAGCGGATGACCATTATCGTGGAAGACAACCCGGATGGGTGACCACGTGAATGTTGGTCGAGACGTTGGGGTCAGCATGTTCCACGTTGAGCGTGACGGTTAAGTCCTGGGCCTCCGCATAACAGCGCCGTGACGGCTTTTCTCGGGTTACAGCCGCCGCCGTCAGCATCGGTGAGCAGCCTGGCTTGGGAGGCTGTAGGGGATCGCCGCGATCCAGGCGTCCAGTGCGGTGGTGAGCCGCATCTGACCTACAACGCCCACTTTGGACGAGCGTGGCTAGCCGTTCGGAGTGAGCTCCGGCGGCGAGGTCGCTCCGCTTCTGGTGTAGTCGGGTCAGTTCGCACTGGAACAGCCGAACACGCCATTCTTACGAGGCCGCGGAGGGCGTGGCGACTGGAATCCGTTGCGCGGCAAGGGGATCGATGAGTCGGAGATCAGCCGTGTCGAGCAAGCTCAGAGCCACCATCCATGCGGCACGTCTGCGGTGATCGGACGGAACCGTCAGGTGGTGGGTGGGAGTGGGTTTCCGGCGGCGGACAGCAGGGCTTCGGCTATGGGGGTGCGGGCGTTCAGGATGGCTCGGCCCTGGCGGTGTGCTGTTACCAAGCCGGCGGCGCGCAGCGTGGTCAAGTGGTGGGAGACGCCGCCGGGGGTAATGCCGGTGCGGTGGGCCAACTGGGTGGTGGACAGGGGCGACGTCAGTTCGGTCAGCAGGCGGGCCCGGCCTCGGCCGACCAGGGCGGTCAGTGCGCTCGGCGGCTGGGTGGGTTGCTCCCAGAGCGTCGCCACTCCGCGGGCCGGGTAGGCCAACTGCGGGATCGGGCCGGCTGAGACGGTCATGACCGTCGGCCAGATGAAGACCGACGGGATCAGGATCAGGCCGGTGCCGGTGGGGACGTCTGCTGCTGTGCAGTGGGGCTGGTTGATGTGCAGGATGCCGTCCTGCCAGACGACCTGGGGGTGCAGGTCGGCCAGGACGCCGGCGGTGCCGTCCTCGGCCAGGCGGCGGGCCCGGCGTTGAACCTCGGCGTCCAGCAGGGATTTCATGCGGGGCCAGTCGGGGGCCACCGTGGTCGACCAGAAGGACTCGATCTCTTCGCACAGTTGGGCCAGGCCGGTGGGCGGGTCGGCGTACAGCTGGGCCGGCGCGCCGCGCCGGGGGGCGGGCATCAGATCCAGGTGGTCGCGGACCACGCCGGGTGGGGTGGCGCGTAAGGCTGCCAGTTCGGTGGTGAGGTCGGCGACCAGGCCCACCGGAGGCGGGGTCAGGAAATCGGGTGTGTAGCTGCCGGTGGGGGCCACCAGGGCGGCCAGCAAGCCGTCCGGCGGCAGGTGAGCCTCGGCAGCCCAACCGCGGTAGAGGGCGGGCACGCCGGGGCTGCGCAGGAGGCGGGCGGCGGCCAGGACCTCCCACAGGGCCGAGACGGCGAATCGGATGTGGGTGGCTGAGGTCGCCGTGAGGGCTATCGAGACCAAGGTCGGCTCCATGGATTTAGCTGCGGCTCAAACTTTACGGGTCGCCCGGCCCGGCGCGGAGACTGAGCGGGTGACGAACAAAGCTGAGGTCTTTCGCTCGCTGCACGTGCCGGGGAAGCCGCTTGTGCTGGTCAACGCCTGGGACGCGGTGAGTGCCCGGATCGCCGAGCAGGCGGGGTCCCGGGCGGTTGCCACCACGAGTGCGGGGGTGGCCTGGAGTCTGGGGGCGCCGGACGGCGACGTGCTGGGGCGTGACGATGCCATCGCGCTGGTGCGGCGGGTCGTCGCGGCGGTCGGGGTGCCGGTGACCGCGGACATCGAGTCGGGCTACGGGGTGACCCCGGACGAGGTGGCGGCGACCGTGCGGATGCTGACCGCGACGGGGGCGGCCGGCGTCAACATCGAGGACGGGGTTCGCGGCGTCGAGGAGCAGTGTGCCCGGCTGTCGGCGGCTCGCGCGGCGGCCGGGGACGGCTTGTTCATCAACGCGCGGCTCGACGCCTACCTGCGCGGCTCGGGGGAGGTGGCCGAGGTGGTGGCTCGGGCCGAGGCCTTCCTCGAGGCGGGGGCCGACGGCATCTTTGTGCCGGGCGTGAGCGACCCGGCGGTCATCGGGGAGCTGGCAGCCAAGATCCCGGCGCCGCTCAACGTCATGGCCGGGCCGGGGGCCCCGGACGTGCGGGAGCTGGCCCGGGTCGGGGTGGCGCGGGTCAGTCTGGGATCGGCGGTCGCGCAGGCGGCGTACGCGGTGGTCAAGCGCGCCGCGGAGGAGGCGCTGACCGCGGGGACGTACGCCGCCGTCGATGATGCTCTGGACTACGGGTGGATCAACGGGCTCATGACTCGGCGTAGCGCGTAGGCGGGAACGGGTTGTCCGCGCTGAGCGGGACGTTCTCGCCCTCGGCCTCCTGGCGGGCGGTGACACTCTCGATGTCCTGCTCGTCGTTGTCGGCCTGCGGGTCGAACGGCACCGGGTCGTCCGTCGCCGCCGGGATGTCGCCCGCGTCGTAGTCGGTGACCCCGGCGTCGGCCCTCTCCTCCTCGGTGCGGCGAGCCAGCTCGTCGTCGTCGAGGTGTGCGGGGGCGCCGCCGTGGAACCGGCGATCGCGGTGTCCCTCGGCCGCCTCGGTGTTCACGTTGTCGTCAGCCATCTCGCTTCCCTTCCCTCCGGGCTCGTGCCCGCGCCTGTCCTACCCGGGCCCGCGTCGTGGTTAACCGAAGCGTGCGCTGGATCGCACCCCGACGCCAGAGCGTGCCGGTGCGGATGGCCGCGACACAGTGGATCGCCGCGACATGCCAGATTCCGACACGCGCTGTGCCGACTTGCCACCCGGAGCGTTACGCCGTAGTCATTCTGGGGTAGTCGGGCCGCCCCACGCGGCAGCGAAAGGGAACCAAGTCATGGCACTCATCGCAAGACCGGAACGGATCGACGTGCGGACCCGCGACCGCGAGGTCGCCGCCGAAGCGATCAACCGGATCGCCGCGCACCGCGCCCGCATCTCGTTCAGCGACCCGGCCGGGGTCGACCTGCGGGTGCACGAGAGCCGGTACGGCGACATCGACACCGCGCTCATCCGGTTCGGCGGGGTGCGATACCACGCCGACGCCGAGCCGATGACCAGCCTGCTGGCCGGGTTCGTGGCCGAGGGTGCCGCGCGCGTCGTCGTCCACGGCGAGACCGTCGAGCTGCCCCGCATGCAGGGCATGCTCTTCCCGTTCGGCACCCGCACCTCCGGGGAGTACGGGGACTCGGTGTTCGTCCTCTTGCGACTGCCGTTCGGTGTCGCGGCCGAGGTGGCCGAGGCGACCACCGGCCTGCCCGCCGAGAAACTGCGCTTCGACGGCATGACACCGGTGTCCGAGGAGTCGCGCCGGCTCTGGGTGCAGACCGCCGATTTCGTCTGGCGGCAGCTGAGCACGCCCGGCGCCGAGCCTCCGCCGTTGGTGACGGACCAGCTCGTACGATTGATCGCCTCCACGTTGATCGCGGTCTTCCCCAACACCGCGATGACCGAGATGCGGTCGGGCGCCGGCGGTTTCGTCGCCCCGGCCGTGCTCCGGCGGGCGACCACCTTCATCGAGCAATACCCGGAGAGCCCGCTCACGGTCGGCGAGATCGCGGAAGCGGCGGGTGTCGGCATCCGCGCCTTGCAGACCGCGTTCCGCCGCCACTTGGACGTCACGCCGATGACCTACCTGCGACAGGTACGCCTCGACCGGGTGCACCGCGACCTGCTGGCCGGCGACCCGCACGGCGGCGTGACCGTGCAGGAGACGGCCCGGCGCTGGGGTTTCGCCAACCTGGGCCGGTTCGCGGCCGAATACCGCGCCGAATACGGCCAGTCCCCCAGCCGGACCCTGCGGGGCTGATCAGAGCGGCAGGACGACGGGGGTCGGGGTCTGCCCGACGCAGGTCACGGCCATCCGGTATTTCGACCGGGCGCCGAGGAAGAGCACCCGGGCGGTGATCGCGGGCCCCGGCTCGAGGGTCTCGGCCGTGAAGCCGTCGGCCGGCTCGGTGCCGGTCAGCGACACCCGGCCCCGGTCACACGTCGCGAAGGCCACCCCGCCGGGCGACTCGAGCCGCCGGCCGGCGGGCGGGGCCACCGACGGTGACGCCGGCGGCTCACTCGACGTGCTCGGCTCGACCGGCTCGCTCACGCTGGGCGGGACCGAGTGCGCCGCGGAGGGTGCGATGGTCGGCGCCGGCCCGCTGCCGACGATCACTCCGGGGGCGGGCGCGCGAGTGACCGCCCCTACACCCGGGACCTCCCGGACCGGGGCGCCCGCCGAGGGACGGGCGGGGGCACTGGTCACGGTGGGGGCGACCGAGGCGGGGGCGTCGGCGATCCGCTGCCGTTCCTCGGTCTCCGGGTCGGGGAGCAGGAACCAGGTCACCAGCGCGGCGACGGCAACGGCGGCGACGGCGCCACCGGCCACGAGATACTTCTTCCGGACGCCGGGGCTGCCCGAGGCCTCCTCGGGACGCCGTCGCGAGGAGTGGGCCGGCCGGTCGAGCGCCGTGGCCGGCCAGACCGAGTTGGGCGGCCGGTCGAACCGGGACGACTCCCCCAGATTGCCGCGGGGCGCCGGGGCACCGGCCACGATCGGCCGGTCGTTCGGCCGGGCCACGACGGTCGGCTGGGCCAGGTAGCGGGGCGCTTCCACCGGCGGTGCGGGCCTGGGCACCCGGGTCCCCGTCGGTTCGTCATCGCGTACGGCATCGGCCTCGGCCGCCTCGGCCGCGTCACCCAGCGTGGCCGAAACCTCGCTCGCGGTCGGTCGCGCGGCCGGATCCTTGACCAGGCAACGGTTGATCAGATCGGCCACCGGGCCGGGCACGCCCGGCAGCTCGGGCAGCGGAGCCGGATCGACGTAGACGTGGGCCTCGAGCATCTGGGTCGTGCTCTCGACACTCCAGGGTGACTCGTGGGCCAGCAACCGATAGAGCAGGACCCCGAGCGCGTAGACGTCCGACGCGGCCACCACCGCGTCGCCGGTCAGCCGCTCGGGGGCCAGGTAGGCCGGGGTGCCGACCAGCCTGTCCTCGGGGGCGGCGGGACCGGCCGCGGCCGCGATGCCGAAGTCGACCACCTTGACGCCGGCCGGGGTCACCATGATGTTGGCCATCTTGATGTCGCGGTGGACCAGGCCGTCCTCGTGCGCGGCGGCCAGCGCGGCGGCCACCTCACCGCAGATCCGGAAGATCGTGCGCGGCGGCAGCGGCGAGGACGACACCCGTTGCTGCAGGGTCGGCCCGTTCACCAGCTCCATCACCACGTACGGAAGGGGGTTGCCCTCCTCGTCGGCCTCGCCGTAGTCGTAGACCTGCGCGATGTTGGGGTGCGAGAGGGTCGCCGCCGATCGGGCCTCGTCGCGGATGCGGGCACGGGACTGTGGATCACCGGCGAATCCGCGGGCGAGCACCTTTACCGCGACCGGCCGGCCGAGCACCTCGTCGCGGGCACGCCAGACGACAGCCATGCCCCCTCGGCCGAGCTCGCTGAGCAAGGTGTAGCGGCCGCCGAGGGCCTGCCGGACTTCCACCGTGGCAGTGTGCCTGTCCGGCCGGAAATTCGCACATCCGAGTAAGCCTCGAATAGCGCTCGCTTTCGCATTACGCCTATGGTTTTCGCGGCACCGGAAAAATTGATCTTCCCGGCGCCGGCACATCGATCAAGGAGCGACATGGCGAACTCGATCCGGCAGCGAATCGCCGATGCCACGCTCGGCCGGCTGCTGCGGCAGGGCGCGGCGGTCAACGACTACGTGGTGGCGGCGGTCCGCACGCCGATGCGGGACGGCGTGGTGCTGCTGGGCGATCACTTCGCGCCGGTCACCGCCCGGCCGCGGGGCACAGTCCTGATCCGTACGCCGTACGGACGCGGTTTTCCCTCGTCGGCGCTGAACGGGCGGATGTTCGCCGCGCGCGGTTACCACGTGCTGATCCAGAGCGTGCGGGGCACGTTCGGGTCGGGCGGCCGGTTCGAGCCGATGGCGCAGGAGACCGCGGACGGCCACGACACCGTCGCCTGGCTGCGGGAACAGTCATGGTTCGACGGGCGGCTGGCCACCCTCGGGGCGTCCTACCTCGGGTGGGCACAGTGGACGCTGATGCAGGATCCACCGCCGGAATTGCGGGCGGCCGTCGTTTATGTCGCTCCGCACGACTTCCGCGAGGCGGTGTTCGGCACCGGCGCCTTCACCGTCGGCGACTTCCTCGGCTGGAGCGACATGATCGCCCATCAGGAGGACGGCGGGTTGCTCCGCCGCGGGGTCAACGAGGCCTCGGCGACGCGGCGGCTGCGGCCCGCCCTGCACGGTCTGCCGCTGCCCGAGGCGGCCGACCCGGTGCTGCGCGGCCGGGCGCCCTGGTATCGCGACTGGCTCTCCCACCCCGACGGCGACGATCCCTGGTGGGAGCCGTACCGGGCGGGCGAGGCGCTGCGCCGCGTGGAGGCGCCGGTCCTGCTGATCGGCGGCTGGCAGGATCTTTTCCTCGAGCAGACCCTTCAGCAGTACGAGGCCCTGAGCGCCCGCGGGGTCGAGGTGGGCCTGACCGTCGGCGGCTGGACCCACCTGTCGATCGGCATCCAGGGCGCGGCGACCGTGGCCCGCGAGAGCCTGGCCTGGCTCGATCAGCACCTGGCGGGCAGCCCGCGGGCCCGCCGGTCGCCGGTTCACGTCTTCCGCACCGGCGAGCGCCGCTGGCACGGCCTGGCGTCCTGGCCGCCGCCCTCGGCCCCGGCCGTCTTCCAGCTGCACGCCGACCGCACGCTGACGCTCTCGGCCACACCCCGGCCGGCCACCGGTGCTCCGCCCGCCCCACCGGCTGCCGCGCCGCCGCTGCCCGCCACCGGCGAGACCGTGAGCTTCCGCTACGACCCGGCCGATCCGACCCCGACGGTCGGCGGGCGCACGCTCACCGGCTCGATGGGGGTCAAGGACAACCGGGCGCTCGAGGCCCGGCCGGACGTGCTCGTCTTCACGACCGATCCGCTGCCCACGGCCGTCGACGTGATCGGGTCACCCGTACTGGAACTGGCCCTCGGGGTGGAACCGGCACACGCGGACGTCTTTGTGCGGCTCTGCGACGTCGACCAGCGCGGCCACTCGCGCAACTTCTCGGATCGGCTGCTGCGCCTCGACCCCACTGTGCCCGCCGGTCAGGTGCAGCGGCTGTCGCTCACGCTCGACCCGTGTTTCCACCGGCTGGCGGCCGGGCACCGCCTGCGGCTGCAGATCTCGGGCGGTTCGTTCCCGCGGTTCGCCCGCAATCTCGGCACGCCGGGCGACCCGGCCGTGGCGCACACGCTGCGGCCGCAGGAGCACACCGTCCACTGTGCGGAATCGCGCCTCACCGTCCCCGTCGCGGCCGAATGATCATTTTTCACCGGGGTGTTTCATCCACCACTCGGTGAATTGACGAGCCTGGCCGGAATTGTCGAGCCGGAGCACCCACAAATTGCTGTACGTGTCGTCGGGATAGGTCGTTGTCGCCTCGATGATCGCCAGATCCTCGGTGACGATCAGCGGGTGCCACTCGAATGTCGTGCTGCCCGGATCGTCCTTGATCTTCAACCACTGTTCGACGATGGTGTCGCGGCCGAGCCACGGTTGGGCGAACGGCTCGGTGAAGTAGGCCGCGTCCTCGGCGAAGAGGCCGGCGATGTGCCGCGGATCGTTGGACTCCCACGCTTGGCGATAGTTGGCGATCCACGCCGTCACCGCGTCGAGACTGGTCATCATGCCTCCCCAGGCCTTATTTCGCGTACGCCAGCTTGCTGAGCTCGGGCAGAGCCCCGTTCCACAACAGGTCGCTGACCTGGCTCAGCACGATGAAGATCAGCCCCTCCCGCGGGTCGTTGAACCAGTCGGTGCCGAAGCCGCCCGCCCAGCCGTAGCGCCCGGGCCCGCCCACCTCGTCGTCGGCCACGGTGACGGCCATCCCGTAGCCCCAGCCGGAACCGTCGAGGAAGACGCCGCCGGCCGCGATCTGCTCGTCGGTGAGGTGATTGGTGGTCATCGCGGCCACCGATTTCTCGGAGAGCAGCCGGGTGCCGCCGTGCACGCCGCCGTCGAGCAGCAGGCGGGCGAAGGCCAGGTAGTCGTCGGCCGTGGAGAGCAGCCCGGCCGAGCCGTTGGGGAACACCGGCGGCCGGGACCACACGTCGAGCGGCTCGATCTCGGAGCGGCTCAGCCGGCCGGTGGCACCGTCGGTCTGGTAGTGGGCCGGCAGCCCGGTCAGCCGCTCGGCGGGCAGCCAGAACCCGGTGTCCCCCATGCCCAGCGGGGCGAAGAGGCGCTCGTGCAGCAGATCGCCCAGCGACGAGCCGGACGCCCGGGCGAGCAGCACGCCGAGGACCGTCGTGCCCGCGTTGTACATCCACTTCTCGCCCGGCTGGTGGATCAGCGGCAGCGACCCGAACCGGCGGATCCACTCGTCGGGCCCGAGCCGGGTGCGCGGCTCGGGCTCGGCCAGCTGCAGGTCGAGCTCGCGCCAGGCCCGCACGATCGGGTACGGCGGATTGAACTCGCCCTCCGCGTCGACCACGAAGCCGAACCCGAGCGTGAAGGTCAGCAGATCCTCCACAGTGACCGGCCGCTCGGGCCGGACCGTCTCGTCGAGCGGCGCGTCGGGGCGGGCGAGCACCTGCTGGCCGGCCAGCTCGGGCAGGAAGTGGGCGACCGGCTGCTCGAGGTCGAGCACGTCGTCCTCGGCCAGCATCATCGTGACCGCCGCCAGCACCGGCTTGGTCATCGACGTGATGCGGAACGGGGTGTCCCGCCGCATCGGCACGTCGCCACCGAACTCGGTGACCCCGGCCGTCTCGACCCGCACGTCGTCGCCCCGCGCCACCAGGGTCACGAGACCGGGAAAGTCACCGCGCTCGACGCGCGCGGCCATGGCTTGCTCGAGTTGACTCGACATGGGTCCCAGACTGCCAGTTCTTGTCGGTGGCCGCCGATAGGGTCGTCGCATGATTCACCACTGGCGGCATCTGCCGGCCCCGGCCCGGCCGATCGCGGCCGCCGCCTCGGCCGCCGTGGCCGCGGCCCAGGCGCATGACCGCGAGGCGCTCGACGCGGCGACCGCCGAGCTCACCGCCCTCGACGCGGCCCAGACCGGTCTGGTCCTCGGCACGGCCACCCGTCTGCTCCTCGAGCAGGCCCACCCCGACGGGCTCGACAGCGACGCCGTGCGCGAGGTGCTGGCCCACTGTGTGCGCTCGGCCGCCGCCTGGCATCCCGACGTCGACCCGCAGGTGGTGCTCTATCTGCTGGCCGCCGCGCTCGGTGTGCTCGACGAGCAGACGCCGGCCCCCGACCCGGGCGTGCTGGCCCGCCACACCGCCCTGCTGCTGGCCGATCAGCTCGGCTCGCGGCCGCCCCGCGAGATCCTCACCGCCGCCCTGACCGAGATAGAGCACACCCAGCTCAACGATTGAGTCGTTGAGCCTCGGGCGAGAGGGAGGAGGCGGCGATGACACCAACGGACCCGAGGCTGCTGCTTCGCCCGATGCTGCACGTGGACGATCTGACCGCGTCGATCGCGTTCTACCGGCAGCTGGGCGGCGAGGTCATCCACGGCGGCGAGGACAGCGACTGGGTGCTCATGCAGCTCGGCACCATCCAGATCGGCCTGCTCGCCCGGCCGCCCGACCGCACCCGGGGCGAGGACACGGTCGAGCTGACCTTCGACGCGTCGATGCCGCTGGCCGAGCTCGAGTCCCACCTGCACCGGGCCGGCATCCCGGTCGACGAGGTCGGCACCGACCGCGACTTCGGCGAGCAGCTCCACGTGCGTACCCCCGAGGGCCTGCTCCTGAAGATCAGCAGAAGCCCCTAGCCCGGGTGCTGCGCGGCCCAGCGACAGATCGCGGCCAGCGGCTCCTCGAGCGTGCGCCCGAGGGCGGTCAGCTCGTATTCGACGTGCTGGGGAGCCGACTCCTTGAGCACCCGCCGCTCGACCAGGCCGTCGGCCTCCATGCCGCGCAGGGTCTCGGTCAGCATCTTCTGCGTGATGCCGGGCACACGCCGCCGCAGCTCGGCCGGGCGGCGCGGGCCGGGCAGCAGCGAATAGACCAGCAGCACCCGCCATTTCGCGGCCAGCCGCTCCAGCGCCTGCCGGGTGGTGCAACTCTCCTCGAGCACGTCGGGCACGACCAGATCCACGGACTCCCCCGCCTATGGGTACGCGGAAGTGCCTTCTGTCCCCTCCGCCCGGTCGCAGCCTAACGTCGCCCCGTGACCGAACGCGTGACCATCCACAGCGAGGGCCTCGCCCTCTCCGGCGTCCTCCACCGCTCCCCGGGCCCGCGGGCGATCGTCCTCACCGGACCCTTCACCGGCGTCAAGGAGCAGGTGACCGGCCTCTACGCCGAGCGCCTGGCGGCCGAGGGCTTCACCGTGCTGGCTTTCGACCACCGCGGCTTCGGCGAGAGCGAGGGCCGCCCGCAGCACGAGGACAGCCAGGGCAAACTCGCCGATCTGCGAGCCGCGGTGACCCTGCTCGCCGACTACCGGGTGGCCCTGGTCGGCATCTGTCTGGGCGGCGGCTACGCGATGCGCGCGGCCGCCGCCGATCCCCGGGTCGTGGCCGTCGCGGGCATCGCGGGCGCCTACAACAGCCCGCGCTGGTTCGCCGAGCGGATGGGCGCCGCGACCTACCGGAAGTCCCTGGCCGACCTGATCGAACGCTACGACGAGTTCCTGCCCGCCGTGTCCCGCGACGGGGAGGCCGCGATGCCGGGCGAGGAGCCCTGGTCCTATTACTCGGCGCACCCGGCCAACTGGACCAACCGGGTCACCCGGGGCTCGCTGCACAGTCTGCTGACCCTCGACGTCCTCGGCGTGCGGCCGTTGCTGCCGCCGAGCCTGGTCGTGCACGGCCGCCGCGACGACTACTGCTCCCCCGAACTGGCCGAGGCGATGGCCGCTGACCAGACCGTCTGGCTCGACGGTGAGCGCCACACGGACCTCTACGACGTCGACCCGTACGTCTCGGCCGCTGTGACCTCGACAGCAGAGTTCCTCCGCCGGTTCTGAGCGTCCGGCACCATTGGCGGTATGGCGTCGGTCGCGATTTTCCACTCCCTCCACGGGCTGCGACCGTCCGTGCTGACCGCGGCCGAGCGTCTGCGGGCGGCCGGGCACACCGTCGTGACCCCCGATCTGTACGGCCTGCCGTGCGCCTCCTCGGTCGAGGAGGTGCCGCGCTGGCCGACAAGGTGGGCTGGCCCAAGATCGTCGACCGGGGACGGGCCGCGCTCCGCGATCTGCCCGCGCGCACGGTGCTGGCCGGCTTCTCCCTGGGTACGGGCGTGGCCGACGCGCTGCTGCCGGAGCGCCCGGATACCGCCGGGCTGTTGCTGCTGGCCGGCGCCCCGATCACGGTCGCCCGGATCCGGCCCGGCCTGCGCGCCCAGCTGCACGTGGCCGACCCCGATCCCGAGTTCGTGCCGGCCGCGGCCGTCGAGCGCTGGACCGACGGCATGGAGTCGGCGGGCGCGATCTTCGAGGTCTACCGCTACCCCGCCGTGAGTCACCTGTGGATGGACGAGGACCTGCCCGATCACGACCCCCTGGCCGCCGAGCTGGTCTGGGACCGCTGCGCGGAGTTCCTCCGCTTCTCGTAACCCTCATCACTGCAGTCAGTAAAAGTTTGCAGCGGCTGCAAGTACGGCTCTAACCTGCCGGTGTGGTGGAGACCGAAGCCGCGGCGCCGACCCGCCGCGATCGCAAGAAACAACAGACCCGGGCCGCGCTGATGGCGGCCGCCCTGCGTCTGGTCGACGAGCGCGGCCTCGACCATGTCACCGTCGAGGACATCAGCGAGGCGGCCGACGTCTCCCCGCGGACGTTCTTCAACTACTTCGCCACCAAGGACGACGCCCTGCTCGGCGGCCCGCTGCCGCACGGGCCGTCGATGCACGACCGGCTGCTGGCCGTGCCGTCCGGCGTAGCGCTGGTCCCGGCGCTGCTCGAGGCGATCAGCGCCGACATCGCCGAGATCCAGGATCAGCGCGACTTCTGGCTGCTCCGCCTCCGGGTGATCAAGGACAACCCGTCGCTGGTGTCGATGCTGGTGGCCCGGGGCGAGTGCGCTGAGGCCGAGACGATCGTCGCCGTCGCCGCCCGCACCGGGCTGCCCGCCGACGACCTCTTCCCCCAGCTCGCCGCGACCCTGACCGGCGCCGCGTTCCGCACCGCGATGATGCGCTGGGCCACCGCCGGCGACGGCCGCGACCTCCTCGACCTCGTCCGCGAGGCCTTCGCCGTCCTGGCCGAGGGCCTGGCCCGCTCCGCACCCCCCGCACCTACCCACGACGCAACCCCCGCACCTACCCACGAGAAAGTCCTGCGATGACACTCACCAGCCCGTCCGACCGACCGGATCCGGCGCTCTCCGCCGAGGCCACCGTCGCCGAGGACGCCGTGGCCCTCGGCGGTTCGCCGGTCGCCGCGGAAGCGGTCGACCAGGCCGTGGCCACCGGCGGGGACTCCGGCCGGATGTCGCGCGGCGAGGTCCTCCAGGCCCTGTCCGGCCTCATGCTCGGCATGTTCGTGGCGATCCTGGCCTCGACCGTCGTCTCCAACGCGCTCCCCCGGATCATCGCCGACCTCGACGGCAGCCAGTCCGTCTACACCTGGATCGTCACCACCGAGCTGCTCGCGATGACGGCCACCGTCCCGCTCTGGGGCAAGCTGGCCGACCTCTACAACAAGAAGCTGCTCATCCAGATCTCGCTGCTGCTGTTCGTGGCGGGTTCGCTGATCGCCGGCTTCACACCGGACGTCGGCGTGCTGATCGTCAGCCGCGTCGTGCAGGGCATCGGCGCCGGCGGCATGACCGCGCTGGCCACCATCGTGCTGGCCGCGATCATCCCGCCGCGCGAAATGGGCCGTTACTCCGGCATGTTCGGCGCGGTCTTCGGCGTCGCGACCATTGCCGGCCCGCTGATCGGCGGCGTCATGGTCGACACCGCCTGGCTCGGCTGGCGCTGGTGCTTCTTCATCGGCGTGCCGTTCTCGGTGGCCGCCATCGCGCTCCTGCAGAAGACGCTCCACCTTCCCTCCGTACGCCGGGCCGGGGTCAAGATCGACTGGCTGGGGGCCTTCCTCATCACGGCCGGTGTCAGCACCCTGCTGATCTGGTCGACTCTCGCCGGGCAGCACTTCGACTGGGCCTCCTGGGAGACCGTGGCGTTCGTGGCCGGTGGCGTGGTGCTGCTGGCGCTCGCGGTGTGGGTCGAGTCCCGCGCCGAGGAGCCGATCATCCCGCTGCGCATCTTCCGCAACCGCACCGTCACTCTGACGATCGTGGCCAGCGTGCTGGTCGGCGTGGCGATGTTCGGCGGCACGGTGTTCCTGTCGCAGTACTTCCAGGTCGCGCTGGGCAAGTCGCCGACGGTGGCGGGCCTGATGAGCCTGCCGATGATCTTCGGTCTGCTCGTCTCCTCGGTGGTGGCCGGAGCGCTCATCACCAAGACCGGCCGGTGGAAGATCTACCTGGTCGCCGGGGCCATCATCATGACGATCGGCATGCTGCTGTTGAGCACGATCGGCGCGAACACGAGCGTCGTGGTGATCTCGGTGCACATGGCGGTGCTGGGCATCGGCGTCGGCATGCTGATGCAGAACCTGGTGCTGGCCGCGCAGAACGACGTCCCCGCGGCCGAGCTGGGCGCCGCCACCTCGACGCTGACGTTCTTCCGCAGCATGGGTGGCGCGATCGGCGTCAGCGCGCTGGGTGCGGTCCTGGCCAGCAAGGTGACGTCGGGCTTCGCCGAGAAGTTCGGGGCCGCGGCCGGCGGCAGCGGCACGGCCGAGGTGCCCGACGTGAGCACGCTGCCTCCGCAGGTGCTCGCCGTCGTCAAGGACATCTACGGCACCGCGACCGCCGAGCTGTTCCTGATCGGCGCCCCGATCGCCGCCCTGGCCGTGATCGCGGTGCTCTTCATCAAGGAGAAGCCGCTGTCGAACCTGAGCGGCGACGAGCGCCGGGCCCAGGAAGAAGCTGCCGCCACCGGCATCCCGCTGCACTGACCGCCCGCCGGCCGGGGTCGTCCCCACCGGGGCGGCCCCGGCCCGCGTTCACCCAGCGACGGGACCGACGACAAGCGGCGAAAGCGGCGCAGAGCCGACGACGACCGGCAACAGCGCCGCGCAAAACGGCGACAGAGCCGACGACAAGCGGCAAACGGGACCGCGTACGGCGACAGAGCCGACGACAAGCGGCGACAGGGCCGCGTGAGAACGGTGACGGCGCGGCCGTCAGGACGGGCGCAGGCCGACCGACGTGCGTGGTGAGGGCGGCTCGGCGCACCCCAGCAGACCGACCAGGCCGGAGACCCAGAGCTGCCGGTAAACCGTGGGGCTCGGGTGGCTGACAACCAGCTTTATGCCGCTGGCGGCGGCCGTATGGAAGCAGGCCACCAGGATGCCGATGCCGATGCTGTCGATCAGCATCACCCGTTGGAGATCGAGGCAGATCTTGCCCGGCGTGGAGGTGGTCAGCACGTCGTTGACGGCGTCCCGCATCACGTGGGCATTGTCGAGATCGATCTCGCCACTGGGTGCGATCTCGACGGTGCCATCAGCCAACTGGCGCGTGGTGATCGGCAGATACACGGCTGCCCTCTTCCTGGCATCGAGCGGGCCGACGCCGACCTTCCGCGTGGAGGGCGCTCCGCCGGCCACAAATAGCCTTGGTGGGCGTCGGACGCCTCGCCCGAGCGCCGCTCTCCGACCGCGTTGCTTCAACAATCCGCTGGTCTGCAAGTTACGCCACGTAGGCGCGGAACGCCAGAGTAGTTCATATGGCCTGAATGTGCTGGAACGGTCACTGCGTGGCGCCAACGTTGACGTTCAGCGTGCCGGGTCGAATACTCACCGTATGCATTGGGACAAACTTCGGCATGGCTGACCGCCACTCGAAGTCCGTCCACGTTTTCCCGGAAATGCCCGAAGTAGCCCACTTAAATAGGGCGGATATCGACGAAGCACGGCGGGTGCTAAACCGTTTTTACTATCCCGTGGCCGTCGGCATGCCGGAGGACGTGGCTGACTTTCAGCTAGGTGTGGGAGTGATCCAACTCGGACCTCTGACGGTCGGACAATTACGTTTCGCCAGCCCCGTCACGCTGCTGGTGGCCGAGTTGGACGCCTATCACGTCACCATGCCGACCTTGGGCCGCCTGCACGCGCGGCACGCCGGGCACGAGGTGTTCGCCGGCCCGTCGTCGGGGGTGATCTTCGGCCCGGGCAGTCCGGTCTACACGTCCCGGGAGGCCAATTCCGCCGAGCTGGCCGTGAAGGTGGAGCGGAGGGCTCTCGAGGAGGAACTGGCCGGACTGCTGGGTCACCCGATCGAGGGACCCCTGCAGCTCCCTCCGGAGGTGGACCTTTCCACCGGACCGGGTGACAGCTGGCGCAAATTGATCCGGCTGCTGTGCGACGAGCTCGTCTACGACAGCAGCCTCTTCTACGAGCCGCTGATCGCCGAGCAACTGCGCAGCACCGTCCTCAACGGGCTGCTGCTGAGCCTGCCCCACCGCTACCACGACGAGCTGACCGGTCCGATCAGTGCCAGTCCGCCCCGGGCGGTCCGCCGGGTGATCGAAGCCATCCAGAACGAGCCCGAGCGGCCGTTCACGGTCACCGAGCTGGCCCGCGTGGCCAACATGAGTGTCCGCTCGCTCCAAGAGGGCTTTCGGCGCCACCTCGGCATGGCCCCCATGACCTACCTGCAAGACGTACGCCTGGGCCGAGCCCACGAGGCTCTGCGGCAAGCCGACCCCGCACGGGTGACGGTCGCGGCCGTGGCGCACCGGTGGGGATTCGCCCACCTGGGCCGTTTCGCCTCGTCCTATCGGAGCCGTTTCGGGGAGTCGCCGTCGGAGACCCTGCGATCCCCGCGGTGACCTCAGCGGCATCACTCGCCCGGGTCGCTCCGGCGGGGCTGCGGAACCTCGTTCGGAGCGGCGGGGCGCGCGGGAGCCAGGCCGAAGATGTGGCCGCGCGGAGGCACCCACTCGCGCCACGGGCCCAGCCGCATCGGAACCATGGCCAGGTCACCGTCGCCGGCTCCCCGCTGGGTACGCAGATAGGCCAGCACGCGAGCGGCGGCCTCGCCGCCGTCCTCGGCCAGGCTGAGCAGCAGACGGCGAGCGTCGTCGGCCGCGGGGTCACCCGGGTCGACTCCCGGCACGTCCGCGACGGAACGGCGGAGCAGCGCGGCCAGGCCGGCCAAGGCCTGCATCACGTCACACGCGTCCCGTTCGGCATCGGACAGGCTGGTCACGACCGCCCTCCCCGACTGTCGGTCATGCGTTTCCCCCTTACAGGCCCGTACGGGCGAAGACCCGGCATACCCCAACCGGACCGCCCTGAACGGGAAGTCAGCCGAAAATGTATTCGGCCCACTACTAAGCGTCCATCCGTAACGCGCAGGTCCTGTCCAGTTCGCGCTCAGTTCGACCGATGGACAGCATGATCGTCCCTTTCGGCACCCCGGCCGACCGGCGGAGACGGGCCGATCCAGTCCGATTCGCGCGGCGCCCTCCGGTCCGCGCGGCGGATACTCCAGCCGGGACGCACGCCACACAATCGGTCGGAACGCGCATCGACGGGGTACACGGTCGATCAGCCGACAATTGTGGGAGGACATCATGAGCGACGACGAGATTCGTCAGCCCCTGGAGGAGACGCCGGAGGTTGCCGACGCCATCGAGGACGACGTCGCGGTCGACGCGTTCATCACCGGGGGCGGCGCCGACCGTGACACCCCCGAGTTCCTGCAGCCGGGTGAGGAGCCGGTCGTGCGCACCGGCGCCGACCAGCCGTGGGACCCGGAGGACCTGGCCGTCGCCGAGGGCCGCGACCCGACCCCCGAGAACGTCGAGCGGGCCCGGCAGGAGCTGGAGCGCGACGGCGCCGCGGCCATCGAGCGCACCGTCCCGTAAAGAGCGGGACTAGGCGACCGTCACGCTGATCGTGTGCCACCCCGTGGCTCCGCTGGGGAACGGGGTGGCCCGGTCCTGCGTCTGCACGGCCCCGGTCCGATCCGTCGCCCGTACGGCGATCGAGTGCGGCCCAGCCCCGGCGCGCCACGAATATCGCCACTGCACCCACGTGTCCACCGATGGCACCGGCAGCAACTCGGCCGGCGCCCACGGTCCGTCGTCGATCCGCACCTCGACCGTCTTGATCCCCCGCCGCTGCGCCCAGGCCACGCCGGCCACGGTCACGACACCCGCCTCGAGCCGGGTGAACGGCTTGGGGCGGTCGACCCGCGACCCGGTCTTGACCGGCGCCTCGGCCGCCCAGCCGCGCTCGACCCAGTACGGATCGAACCGGTCGAACGTCGTCAGCTCCAGCGAGTCCAGCCACTTGCACGAACCCGCGTAGCCGTACACCCCCGGGGTCAGCATGCGCACCGGGAACCCGTGCTCCAGGGGCAGCGGCTCCCCGTTCATGCCGACCGCCAGCATCGCGTCGCGGCCGTCCAGCAGGGTCTCGACCGGCGTGCCGATCGTCATCCCCTCGACCGAGCGGGCCACGAGCTGCTCGGCGCCGGGCTTGATGCCGAGCGAGCGCAGCAGCGGCGCCAGCGGCACCCCCAGCCACTTGGCCGTCCCCATGTAGGGTCCGCCGATCTCGTTGGACACGCAGGTCATGGTGACCGGCCGCTCGATCAGCGGCATGTCGAGCAGATCCTCGAACGAGACCCGCAGCTCGCGGTCGACCATCCCGTGCACCCGCAGCGACCAGCTGTCGAGGTCGATCCGCGGCACGGTGAGCGCGGTGTCCACCCGATAGAAGTCCTTGTTCGCGGTGAGGAGCCCGGCGTCGACGGCCGGTCCGGTGTCGGCCGCGGCCGGCAGGCTCACCGAGGCCCGCGCCCGGGCTCGCGCTCCGCCGGCCGAACGCCGGACGACCACGGCCCCGGCCGAGGCCGCGACCGCTCCCCCGGCCACCAGGGCCGCGGCTCGCAGAAAGCTCCGGCGATCCACCTGTACGTCCGGTGAGCCGGCCCGGGAACGCAGCAACCACCACAGCGCCAGCCCGGCCAGCGCCGCCCCGACCAGGGACGGCACCACGTCGTAGGCCTCGGCGGCCGGACGCGACAAGGCCGCTCCCGCTCCCATCAGGCCGAGCAGGGCCGGCCCGCCCACCGCGACCACCCGCCGCCGCCGGCCGGCGATACCGGCCGTCGCGGCCAGCGCCGCCACCACCAGCCCGATCACCCCGAGGAGCACGGGCTTGTCGGACGTTCCGAGCTCGCGTACCGCGAACTCCTTCACCGCTGTCGGCGTCGCGTCGATGACCGCACCGCCGACCGCGACCAGCGGCCCGGCCGCGGGTCGGGTGGCGGCCGCCAGCACCTCGGCCACCGCCACCCCGAAACCCGCGGAAACCAGTCCGGCGACCGCCCCCGCCAGGGCTTTCATCAGCTCTTCGGCATCAGGACGGAGTCGATGATGTAGACGGTCGCGTTGGCCGTCTGCACGTTGCCGCAGATCACCGACGCGGCGCCGTTCACCTTGAAGTCCTCGCCGCTGCCGCTGACGGTGAGCTCGTCACCCTGCAGCGTCTTGTGGGCACCGGCCAGCGCCTCGGGAGCGAGCTTCCCGGGCACCACGTGGTAGGTCAGGATGCTGGTCAGCGTCTTCTTGTCGGCCAGCACCTTGTCCAGGTCAGCCTTCGGGATCTTGCCGAACGCGTCGTTGGTGGGCGCGAAGACGGTGATCCCGTCGGCCGAGTTGAGCGAGTCGACCAGGCCGGCCTTCTTGACCGCGGTCACCAGCGTCGACAGCAGCGGGTTGCCCGAGGCGGCAGTGGCCACCGGCACCTGCGCCATGGCCTGGAAGCTGCCCGGGTTGGACGCGTCGGTCGGTACGGCCGAGCAGCCGGCGCCGAAGGTCGTCATCATGTCGGCCGGCGCCGAGCTGGCCGGGGCGGCGCTGGTGGCCATGGTGGTCGGGGCCGCCGCCGAGCCGGAGTCACCGTCCGACGAGTCACTGCCGCAAGCGGCCAGCGAGATCGAGAAGAGGGCGGCGGCGGTGAGTGCCGTGAGCTTCGTTGCACGCATGATTCGTCCCTTACTAGGATTTTGTACCTTCAATCCTGATTCGGGGCGAACCATGCGGCGGATTGGTCGAATCTCAGACGAGTTTGACGTCGGCGATCATCGGCAGTGTCGGTGTCACCGAACCGTTCGGCGGCTCGACGGTCAGACCGACGTCGGTCGCTCCGGGCAGGCCTTCGACCACTACGACATCGGCCGCCTGGCCCTCGTGCAGCACCCCGGCGCTCTGCGGCGCACCGCCGGGCCGGATGGTCCACAGCTGATAGACCCGATCGGTCGGCGCGCGGTCGGCCGAGAGCATCACGACCCCCGCGTTGTGCAGGCGCGAGCTGGCCACCGTGACCCGGCCACCGGTCGAGACCTCCTGCTTGCGCAGCACCACGTCGGGCGACGAGAGGATCGCCCGGACGCGCACCTCCTCGGCCCGGGCCGCCTCGGCGACCTTCTGCTGCTCGCGTACGCGCTGGTCCTGGACCACATAGACGGCCGAGCCGGCGCCGATCGCCGCGACCACCGCAGCCGCCGCGGCCGTGAAGCGCCACCGGCGCGGGGTCGTCCGGGTCGCCGTGGTGGCTTCGGTCGTCAGCGGCAACTGCCGGGTGCGCCCGATCTCGTTCAGGACGTTCTCGCGGAGCCACGGCGGCGGCACCGACCAGGTGTTGTCAGCCAGCCGGGCCGCTGTCTCACTCAGCTCGCCGACCTCCACGCGACACGCGTCGCACTCGCGCAGGTGCCGCTCGAACGTGGCCCGTTCGATGTCGTCCACCGCGTCGAGCACATAGGCGCCGACCAAGGTATGGATCTCCGTGGTCATGCCGACACCCCCGTTCCCATGCAGTCGCGCAGGCGGATCAGCCCGTCGCGCATCCTCGTCTTCACCGTCGGCAGGGGCGTATCGAGCAGCTCGGCCACCCGCGGATACGAGTGGCCCTGGTAATAGGCCAACGTCACGGCCTGGCGCTGCAGTTCGGTCAGATCGTCCAGGCACCGGCGCACCTGCTGGCGCTCGAGCTTGCCGTGGACCTCGTCCGCCACCGCGTCGTAGGGCGTGTCGACCGACGCGATTCCCGCCTTGATCGTCCGCTCGGTGGCCGCCTGCTCGGAGCGCACCCGGTCGACCGCCCGCCGGTGCGCGATCGTGAAGATCCAGGAGGTGGCCGAGCCGCGGGCCGGGTCGAAGCGGGCCGCCATCCGCCACACCTCGACGAGAGCCTCCTGGGTGACCTCCTCGGCCTGGGCCGGGTCGCGCAGCACCCGCCGGATCAACCCGTAGACCCGGGGTGCGACGAGGTCGTAGAGCTTGCCGAACGCCTTCTCGTCACCCCGCGCCACCTCGCGCAGCAGGTCACTCGCCTCCGCCGGGGGCGGTCCTGTGCTCGGGACCGCCGCCAGATGCTCCGGGCGTCGGCCGATACCGCGCTCCGCCATGGATCCGCCTTTCGCCGTTGCAGCCATTCAAACCCGGATTCGGTACGCCGGGAGGGCCGGACTGGTCACGCGGTTCAAAATTCCTCTACAACCTCGGACGAGAAGCCCGCGTCTATTGATGGACGACAGGACGGAGCGGGGATGAACGACGATTCGGATGCCGGCTACCTCGAGTACGTCTCCGGGCGGATTCCGGCGCTGCGGCGGGTGGCCTTCCTGCTCGGCGGCGACGAACACCAGGCGGACGACCTGGTGCAGGAGACGATCACCAAGCTGTACGCGAAGTGGCCGCGGATCGCCAAGGTCGAGAACGTCGACGCCTATGTGCACACGATGCTCGTGCGCGCGTTCCTCGACGAGAAGCGCCGGGGCTGGTGGCGGGTGAGCCTGCGGGACAAGCCACCCGAAAGACCGGCTCCGGCCGACGCGTCGGAGGAGAAGGCGGTGTTGCGGGCCGCCCTGGACCGGATCCCCGCCCGCCAGCAGGCCGTGCTGGTGCTGCGCTTCCTGTGCGACCGCTCGGTGGCCGACGTGGCCCAGCTGCTCGGTTGTTCGGAAGGCACCGTCAAGAGCCAGACCTCGCACGGGCTGACCGCCCTGCGCCGGATCCTGGGTGACCGCGTCGGAGGTGCGCTGTGAACGACGACGACTACGTCACCGCGCTGCTGCGCCCGCTGGCCGGCGAACCGTCCGGCCCGCCCCGGATCGATGTCGTGAAGGCGATGCGCGACGGCCGGCGCCGCCGCCGGCGCTGGTGGGCGACCGGCTCGCTGGCCGCGGTGGCCGTCACCGCGGTCACCGGCGGGGTGCTGGTGGCGGCCCGGCCACCGGCCCCGCGCCCGCTGCCCGACCTGCCGCCCGACCCGGTCGTGCCGGCGTCGTGCACGGCCGCCCCGCTGCCGGCCAAGAGCTACCGCAGCGCCGAGGTGACCGCGGGTGACTCGTCCGGCCGCTGGCTGATCGGCCGGGCCGAACCCGACGTGGGCACGCCGTCGATCTCGAAGTCGCACCTCGTATGGCACGACGGCAAGCTGGTCGCGGACGTCGTGCCTCCGGTCGGCGGGATGACGATGACCGACATCAACGCGTCGGGCGTCGCGGTCGGCATCAGCGACAGCCGGGCCGACCACCCCTGGACCTACCGGGACGGGACGTTCACCCGGCTGAAGGGCGGCACCGGCTTCGCGGTCGCGATCAACGACAGCGGGGTGGTCGCCGGCCAGCTGGGCCGCGACCAGAAGGAGAAGCCGGTGCGCTGGTCGTCCCCGGCAGCCGCTCCCGAGCCGCTGGCGGCGCCCGACGGCGTCCGGGCCGAGGTGCGCGACATCGCCCCGGACGGCACGATCGCCGGTGTCATCGGCGACTTCCAGGGCTATCTGTGGCTCCCGGACGGCACCGCCCGGCCGATCCCGGCGCCTCATGTCGACGGAAAGCCGGCGCTCGGTTTCGAACCGCTGGTCTTCCGGTACGGCTGGCTCTACGGCACCGTCGCCTTCCCGGTCACCGGCGGCCCCGGCTCCGAGCAGATCGACTACCGGTACGAGCCCCGCACCGGCACCTGGCAGGAGGTCGGCGCTCTGGCGATGAAGACTCAGGTCGCCGGGCCCGGCCGGTGGCGGTTCGGCCAGGACAACCCCGAGATCTACGTCGGGCCCAGGACGCTGTCGTTGCCGGCCTACCTGCCCGCCGTGGACGCCTATCTGGGTTCGTTCGTCGTCGAGGGGATCAGCGACGACGCGCACGTGGTCAGCGGGATCGCGATGAGCGGGCCCGCCGACCTCACGCTGCCGATTCAGCCGCTCATCTGGCGCTGTCGATAGACACCGTACGACCCGAGGTGATCGCCTCCTGCGCGGCGACCAGGACGGCGGTCACCTCGGCGCCGAAGCGGACGTCGAGCTCGACCGGCGGGCCGCCGGCGGCCGCGGCGATCAGCTGGTCGATCGCCCGGCCCAGGGCCTCGGTCGGCGACCACGGCGCGTCCGGCACGGGGCGGACGCCGGCCTCACCGGCGAACTGGGCGTCCTCGCGCTCGGCGGCGGCCGGGGCATCCACCGAGAGGGTGAGGTTGCTGATCGTGCCGCTCGCGTGCCGCAGCAGCAGGTGGGTCATGTCCCGGGGACCGGCCAGACCGGCCACCTCGGTCACCGCGCCCAGCACCGGCAGCACCAGCGCCAGCGCGTGCGGGCCGACGTCCCAGAGGCCGCCGCTCTGCTTGCGCCAGGCCGAGGCGCCGAACGGGTTGTCCTCGGTGAAGATCGAGCCGAGGTGGTCGACCCGGGCCTCGGTCCAGCCGCCGGTGGCCGCCGCGTCCGCGACGAACTCGGCGATCTGCGGGAACAGCCGGCGGGTGAAGAAGACCACCGAGGCCAGGTTGCGCTCGGTGACCGCGGCGACGATCTCGGCCGCCTGCTCGTTGGTGAAGGCGATCGGCTTGTCGAGCAGCAGGTGCTTGCCCTGCCGGGCGGCCCGCAGCGCGAGCGGGGCCTGCACGTCGGGCGGCAGGGCGATGGCCACGGCATCGACCTCGGCCAGCAGCTCGTCCTGGTCGGTGCAGGCCCGGACGCCGTACTCCCCGGCCAGCTCGGCGGCCTTGCCGGCATTGCGGCCCCAGACGCCGACGAACTCGGCCTCCGGATGGGCGGCCAGCGCCGGAGCGTGCGCCAGATGCGCCCAGGGTCCCGTGCCGAACAGTCCGAAGCGCATATTGTCGCCTGCCTCTCTGGAGAATCAAGGCGC
The DNA here is from genome assembly GCF_023544465.1 of Paractinoplanes maris. Classification (GTDB taxonomy): domain Bacteria; phylum Actinomycetota; class Actinomycetes; order Mycobacteriales; family Micromonosporaceae; genus Actinoplanes; species Actinoplanes maris. The sequence continues at coordinate 440,525 of NZ_JALPVL010000001.1, forward strand.
AAGCTACCAGGCCGACGTCGATCAGTACGCTGTGCCGAGTGAACGGTCCTCTGTCGGTGGCGACCATCATCGCCGCCCTGGTGCTGGCGGTGTGGTATCTGCTGCGCACCGCCCTCAACCGCGCGCCCAGCCGATACGACCTGCTGGCCGCCGCGGTGCTCAGCGCGCTAATCGTGGTCCTGGTCGTGGTCGCGGTGATCGGTCTCTTCGACGGCTCCCGCCCGAGCGACACGGCCACCTTCGCCGGCTATCTGATCACGACGATCGCCTTCGTCCCGGTGGCCGGCTATCTGGCCCGGCTCGAGCCGACCCGGTGGGGCAGCCTCATCCTCGGCGTCGCCTGCCTGGTGATTCCGGTTCTCGTGCTGCGGCTGCAGCAGATTGCGTCGGTGACCGGTGCCTGAGTCCTCGACCCGCCCCCGCGACGCCGCGCTCGGCACCGGCCTCGGCCGGGTGTTGCTGCTGGTCTACGGCGTCTTCGCGCTCTCGGCCAGCGCCCGCGCGCTGGTGCAGATCACCACACACTTCGGCGAGGCGCCGCTGGCCTATCTGCTGTCGGCGTTCGCCGGCCTGGTCTACCTCTCGGCGACCGTGGGCCTGGCGATCGGGGGCACCCGGGGCCGGCTGATCGCGCTGGTCAGCTGCAGCATCGAGCTGATCGGCGTGCTCGTGGTGGGCTTTCTGACCCTGGCCGACGCGGGCGACTTCCCCGACGACACGGTGTGGTCGCACTTCGGCAGCGGCTACGGCTATGTGCCGCTCGTGCTGCCGTTCATCGGCCTCTGGTGGATCTGGCGCCACCGCCCGCGCCCCGGGGATGCGGTTTAGTCGTCCGCCTCGATGGTGTGCGGCACGAAGAAGCTGGTGTCGTTGGTCACCAGACCCTGGGTGCCGAGACCCTCGCGGATGCCCATGCCGGCCGGCTCGCCGTCGATCAGCCATGAGCCGATCACCGGGTGGACTGTGCCCTCGAGGCCCTCGAAGGACGGCAGCTCGCACAACTCCTGCACGATGAAGCGCCCGTCCGATCCGTACTCGGAAGGGTTTTCGACGATCGTCTGCCCGTCGCGCACCAGGGTGACCGAACCGCCCTCGCGGCCCCAGATCGGCTTCTTGGCGTAGCTGGTCAGCGAGGCGGCCTTGGAGGACTCGGCGAAGTAGGCCGGGAGCAGGTATTTGCTGCGCTCGGGGTGGTCACCGAAGAGCATCCACAGCACCGGCAGCAGGGCTTTGTTGCCGAGCAGCGCGGCTTTGTAGGGCGGCTCGATCCAGACCGTGCCGTGCTTGGTGGGGTCGGCCATGTTGCGGAAGAAGGCTTTGCCGCCCTCCTCCGACCAGAACCACTCCCAGGGATAGAGCATGAAGATGATGTCGATCGGCTCGGCCTGGTGCTCCTTGCCCGGGGCGGGCACGAAGACCACCCGGTCGCCGGCCACGTCCCAGCCGATCTGGCTCATCGCGATCAGCTCGACCGGGTAACCGGCCTCCTCGGCCGTGGCCATCAGGTAGGCGACGTTCATCCGGTCCTCGCCGGTGCGCTCGGACGTCTCGTAGGCGAAGAAGATCTTCGGCTTCTCGGGCAGCCAGGTGCGGGCCTCGCGCAGCTTGCCGATGTTGCGCCGCCAGGCGCCCGGGTCGCCGGGCTCGCCGGGAGCCGCGGGCCAGCCGGCCAGGCGGTCGTGGATCGAGTTCCACTGGCGCCACGGGTGCTTGGTCAGGTTGGTCTGGTCGGCCCAGTGCCACTGGATGACCGCGCTCTCGACCAGGGCGGTGGGCGTCTGCGCGTTGAACTCGAGAAGCTTGGGCGTGCTGCCGGCGCCGTTGTACCAGAGGTCGAAACGGCCGTAGACGCTCGGTGAGTAGTCCGGCGTCTCCATCGGCAGACGCATCTCGGGGTCTTTGTCGTAGTGCGTCCACGTCTCGGCGTCACCGTCGAACCAGGTCCGGATGATCTGCTCGTGGGCGAACTCCGGGATGCCGATCTTGGCGAGGTAACACGTCGAGGGGTTGCAGACGGACGCGAAATAGCCGTCCTTGCGGCCCTGGACCGTGTGGCGCGGGCACTGCTTCACCATCCAGTCGCCGGCCTCGAGGCTCATCTCGAAGAGCGCCGCCGTGGCCGTCTCGAGCTCCTCGATCTCGGCTGCGGTGAAGTCGTAGAACGGCCCCTCCTGCCAGTACGACACCATCGTGCCGTCGGGCAGCTCGGTGTCGTTGTAGGTCAGCCCGAGACTGAAGTTGGTGAGCTTCCAGCCGTCGCGGATCGGACCGTGCGGGATACGGCGCACGCTCAGCCGCCCGAGCTCTTGCCGGAACCGCGGGCGGCACCGCCCTTACCCACCACGCTGGTCTTCACCGTGCCGTTGCTGATCTTGCCGGAGGCGGGCAGCCCGAAGGACTGCCGCGCGGCCCGGTCGTTGTAGGCGAACCTGTTGCCCCCGGCCGGCAGCACGCTGCCGACCGGGTAGCCCGGCCGGAAGGCCGACGAATACCAGATGAAGAAGGGCAGAGCGCCGAGACCGGAGCCGCCGTTGTTGTCGTTGTCGTCGCAGTAATCCTCGTCGACGACCGTGCCGTTGGCGTCGGCGCAGTAAAAACTGGCGTCCTGGTAGTCGTCGTCGTTGTCGCACGCCGCCGCACCGCCCGCCGCCAGGAGCAAGAACGTGCTGGTCAGCGACACACTGCGCGAGCTCATGCGTCGGTTCATCATCATATATTTGTAGCGCCTCCCAGCAACCACCGGCTACGCCCGGGGCCCTCCAGCAACATAGATGACCTGACCCGAGACGAAGCCGGCACCCTCGCTGACGAGGAAGGATACGGTGTTGGCGACGTCCTCGGGGCGACCCGCCCGGCCAACGGGAATCTGAGCGACCGCGGCCTTCTCGAACTGGGCGAAATCGACACCGACCCGGGCCGCCGTGGCCGCCGTCATGTCGGTGACGATGAAACCGGGAGCGACCGCGTTGGCCGTGATGCCGAACCGGCCCAGCTCGATCGCCAGGGTCTTGGTGAAGCCCTGGAGACCCGCCTTGGCCGCCGCGTAGTTGGCCTGACCGCGGTTGCCGAGTGCGGAGGTGCTGGAGAGGCTGACGATGCGGCCCCAGCCGGCGTCGACCATGTGCTTCTGCACCGCGCGGCTGAACAGGAACGCGCCGCGCAGGTGGACCGCCATCACGGTCTCCCAGTCGTCGTCGGTCATCTTGAAGAGCAGGTTGTCGCGCAGGACGCCGGCGTTGTTGACCAGCACGGTCGGCGCGCCCAGCTCGGCCGCGACCCGATCGATGGCGGTGTTGACCTGGATCGCGTCGGAGACGTCCGCCCCCACCGCGAGGGCGGTGCCGCCCGCGTCGTGGATCGCGGTCACCGTGTTGGCGCAAGCACCCTCGTCGAGGTCGACGACCGCCACGGCCATGCCGTCGGCGGCGAGCTTGCGGGCGGTGGCCTCACCGATGCCGCGGGCGGCTCCGGTGACGATGGCTACGCGGGTGGGGGCGGACTGCGACACTACGGCCTCCGGCTGAGTTAACTAACGGCGTAAGTTTTAGGCTCGGAGTGCACAATAACCCGCGATCACGGCGTACGCCGCAGGCGGATCCACCGGTATCCGTAACCGGCCACCTCGACCTTGCCGAAATCGCCCAACTCCGGATATTCCTGGTCGGCCAGGACATCGTTGGGCAGATCCGCCTCGGCGGCGAGCGAACTGAGATCGAGGGTGACCGTCTCGGTGCCCAGGTTGTGCACGAAGACCATCGTGCCGGTCTCGCCGTCCGCCCGGTGGACCAACACACTGGTCGGGGCCGGAATATCGACATGCGTGCAGCTGCCGGTGCCGACCTCGGGGGCCTCGCGGAGGGTCCGGATCATGCGCTCGAACCAGGACAGCAGCGACTGCGGGTTGTGCCGCTGGTGGGTGACGTTGACCGTCTCCCAGCCGTAGTCGCCGCCGGTGATCGCCGGGCGCACCAGGTCGCCGGCCTTGGCGCTGGAGAAGCCGCCGTTGGGCTGCAGCGACCACTGCATGGGCGTCCGGATCGCGTTGCGCCCCTTCTGGGTGAGGTCGTCACCCATGCCGATCTCCTCGCCGTACCGCAGCACCGGAGTGCCCCGCAGGGTGAACTGCAAGGAGTAGGCCAGCTCGATGTGCCGGCGGTCGTTGCCGAGCATCGGAGCCAGCCGCCGCCGGATGCCCCGGCTGTAGAGCTGCATGTCTTCATCGGGCCCGAACTTGGCGAACACCTCGGAGCGCTGCTCGGCGGTCAGCCGGGACAGGTCGATCTCGTCGTGGTTGCGCAGGAAGGTGGCCCACTGGCCGCCCGGGGGCAGCTTGGGGGTGTCCTTCAGGCCGTCGATGATCGGCTCGGCGTCCTCGCGGGCCAGGGCCAGGATCAGCCGGCCGTTGAGCATGAAGTCGAACAGCATGTGGATGCGGTTGTTCGACCCACCACCGTCGCCGAAGAACTTCACCAGCTCATCGGGCTCGACGTTCGCCTCGGCCAGCAGCACCGCGTCGGCCTTGCGCCACTGCACGTGCTGCCGCAGGTCGGTGAGGAAGTCGAGGTCCTTGGGCGAGTTGGGGTTGCCCGGCTCGGTCTGCTCGATGATGAACGGCACCGCGTCCATGCGGAACCCGGAGACGCCCAGCTGCAGCCAGAACGCGCAGATCTTCTTGATCTCCTCGCGGACGGCCGGATTGTTGATGTTGAGGTCGGGCTGGAACTTGTAGAACCGGTGGTAATACCAGGATTTCGCCGTGCGGTCGTAGGTCCAGGTCTCGTCCTGCTCGCCGGGGAAGACCATGCCCTGCTTGCGGTCGGCGGGCTCGGTGTCGGACCAGACATACCAGTCACGGTATGGCGAATCGGGTGACGACCGGGCCGACTGGAACCACGGGTGCTGGTCGGAGGTGTGGTTGACAACCAGGTCGATGATCACCTTGATGCCCAGGTTTCCCGCCTGGTGCAGCAGCTCGGCGACGTCACCGAGGTTGCCGAAGCGCGGGTCGACGTTGTAGAAGTCGGTCACGTCGTAACCGTCGTCCCGGTCGGGCGTCGGGTGGATGGGGTTGAGCCACAAGCAGTTCACCCCGAGCCGGGCCAGATAGTCGAGCCTTCCGATCAGCCCGCGAATGTCACCGCACCCGTCGCCGTTCGAGTCGGCGAACGTGTCGATGTCGGCGCAATAAACAACGGCTTTCCGATACCACCGGTCAGTCATGTCCCTCTACTTCACCGTGGCCTCGCCGGGCCAAACCGCCGATCAGCGCGTCGCCGCCGCCGTCACCCGGCCGCGGCGGTCGAGAACGGACGCTCCCACGAAGGCCATCGCCGGCACCAGCACGAGCACCGCCCACTGCAGCGGGCTGATCATGCGGGTGGACTCGGGGTGACCCATGTTGTAGACGATGAGCTCGCCGAAACCGAACTCGACCACCGGCACCGTCGCGATCACCGGGGCCGCCCAGCACAGGAGCCGGGCACGCAGTCGCGGCTCCTGCCGGAAAATGGCCACCGCCGCCAGCACCGCCGCGAACAGGACCAGGATCCACTGCAGGTCATAGGCTCCGAACTGACTGACGGGGGCCAGCACCGTCCCCAGGACAAGAACCACCCCGCCGGCCACGACCCACAGCGAGCCTTTCGGCCGGACGGCACCCCGATCGGCGATCAGTCCGGCGATCAGCACCAGGGCCGCGGAGACGATCAGCCAGTAGGCATACAACACCGTGGCCGGAGTGTCCACGTAGGAACGCGCCGGCACCAGGATCTCGCCGGCCAGCCCGGCCGCGGCGCCGGCCACACCGAGCAGGCGCCGGCCGAGGAGGGCGGCCACCAGCACGACACCCCAGGCCGCCAACCGCAGCGAGCTGGTCACCTCGAGGTATTGCCAGCCGACCTCGTCGAAGTGGCGGACCGTGACGAACAGCTCGCCGGTGACACGGCGCAGCGCGACCGCGAAGAGCAGGATCGCCCCGAAGATCTGCACCACCCGGGCGGCCCGGCTCTCCCCGGCCCACAAGCCGCGGAAGTGCGCGGCGACCGCGCCGCGGGCGACGTCGGCCACCTGGGTGAGGCCGGGACGTGGGTCGGCCATCAGGACGCCGAGCATCTCCTCGCCATACTCCTGGCGGAAGTCGCGCGGGTAGAGCGCGAGCAGGCGGCGATAGCGGATCTCGGTCACGCGGTGGCTCCCCCGAAGTCGGCGCGGCGGGCACGCAGCCGCCGCTCAGCGATGGTGGCCTGCTCCCGCAGGCGGTCGGTCTCGGTCGCGAGGCTCTGCTCGCCGGCCGCGGTGAGCCGGTAGTAACGCCGCAGGCGGGACTGGACGACCTCTTCCCGATCGACCTCGATCAGGCCCTCACCCCGCAGCCGGTCGAGCGCGGCATAGAGCGTGCCGGCCCGCAGACGGACCCGCCCGCCGGTGATCCGCTCGACGTCCTCGATCACGGCATAACCGTGCTGGGACTCACCGGCGAGCGCGGTGAGGATCAGGAAGGTCGGCTCATTCACGCCGGAAGCATATACCGACGGTCGGCATATTCAAGGCCGCGCTTCAGGTTGGTTTCAGATTCGCCGGGTAGGAAGGGGCGATGGCAGAGTCGGGTCTGAGTCAGCAAGGCGGGCTGACAGGGTGGGTGGCGTCCGTCATCGAGTCGCTGGGCGAGCTCGGCGTCGGCCTGCTCGTCGCCCTGGAAAACGTGATTCCGCCGATCCCCAGCGAGATCGTGCTGTCCCTGGGTGGTTATCTGGCGAGCGAGGGCCGGGTCAACCTGGCTCTGGTCTTCGTCGCCGCCACCGCCGGCTCGGTCGGCGGCGCGTTGTTGCTCTACTGGCTCGGCTACGGCCTGGGCGAGGAAAGGCTGCGGCGCTGGCTCGACCGCATCCCCCTGGTCGACGCCGACGACCTCGACAAGGCCGACACCTGGTTCGAGCGGCACGCCAAAGCGGCGGTCCTGTTCGGGCGGTGCGCGCCGGTCGTCCGCAGCCTGATCTCGATCCCGGCCGGCGCCAACCACATGCCGCTCGGCCAGTTCGCGATCTTCACCACGATCGGCAGCGGTGTCTGGAACGCCATCTTTGTCGGCGGCGGCTACGCGCTCGGCTCGCGCTGGCAGGACCTGGAGAAATACAGCCAATACTTCGACTACGCGATCTGGGCGCTGCTCGTGCTCTCGATCGGCAGCTGGGTCGTCAAAAAGGTGCGCAAAAGGCGACGCGCGGCCGCTGGACGGAGCGGCCGCGCGTCTAGTGAGCGATAGATCTTCTAGAAACCGGCGCTGATCCTCGTGAAAGCCCAGTCGGCCTGCGCGATGCCGGAGCAGTTGGAGACCACGCCGCCACCGGCGCAGCCGCGGTCGCGGTTGACCGCCCAGAAGGTGAAGCGCGACAGGTTCTTGCTCTTCGCGTAATCGCGGATCCGGGTCCACGTCTCCACGCTGGTGAGCTCCTGCTGGTCGGAGAGACCGTTCATGCCCGAGATGCCGACGTGGGAGTAGGCCTGCGCGTCGGTGTAGCCGAAGGTGGTCTTCAGCAGGTTCTTCAGGCCCTCGGTGGCGCCCACGGTCGAGCCGTACATGTCGGCACCGCCGCTGAAGTCGAACGGCATCTGGGTGAAGATGTCGATGTTCGCGTTGAGCGCCTTGGCCTGCTGCACGAGCCGGGTGCCGTAGTAGTTCGGGCCGGTCGGCGAGGTGCCGAAGGTCAGGATCGTCTTCACCGACGGGTTCTTCTGCTTGACGATCTTCAGCGCGTTCAGCACCCGGTCCTGCACGACGGTGTTCTCGAACTCGTCGGAGTTCTCGATGTCGATGTCGATGGACTTCAGCTGGAACGCGTCGATGATCTTCTGGTACGCGCCGGCCAGCGCCTCGGGCGTCGAGCAGTTCGGGCCGAGCTTGTTGCCGCTCCACCCGCCGACCGACGGCACGATGTCGATGCCGGCCGCCCGGGCCTGGGCGATGTAGCTGGCGTGCACGCCGCCGGTCAGGCCGCTCTCGCCGTCCCAGGCCGGGTTGCAGCCGTTGCCGGCGAGCACGAAGGCGATGGTGAACGCCTTGACGCCGGTGCCGGCGAGCGCCGACGGGGCCGGCGGGTTGCCCCAGCCCGGGTAGACGTACGGCGCGGACACCATCTTGGTGCCGGTCGACGGCGGCGTGGTCGGGGGGTTGGTCGGCGGCGTGGTGGTGGGCGGGTTCGTCGGCGGCGTGGTGGTGGGCGGCGTGGTGCCACCGCAGACACCGCCGTCGGCCCAGACGTCCCACTGTCCACTGTGGGTAGCCGGTGCCTCGTTCTGGGTCCACCACTTGGCGGTGTAGTTGTGGCCGTTCTGCGAGGCGCTGTTGTCCTTGACGTAGACGGCGCTCGAGCTCCACGCGGGGGCACAGGCGGCGGCCGCGTTCGAGGTGGCCATCGGCAGCACCGCGGCAGCCGTACCGGCGGCGGCGACCGTGCCGAGGATGAGCAACTTCCTGCTCAGTTTCACGGGGGATTCTCCTGCTGAGGGGGGTGGGGGTGGATCAGGGGAGGGTGGCGAGGTGCGGCTTGACGGTGTTCGCGAAGCCGTTGCCGTTGGTGACGTCCCAGTTGATCGACCAGGTCATCGCGCCCCGGATGCCCGGGTAGGTGGCCGGCGGCCGGAAGGAGCCGCAGTTGGTCGCCTTGGCCAGGCAGTCGAGCGCGTTGTTGACCACGGCCGGGGCCACGTAACCGCCGCCGGCGGCGCGGGTGCTGGCCGGCAGGCCGAGCGCGACCTGGTCGGGTCGCAGCCCACCCTGGGTCTGGATGCAGGCCAGCGCGGTCAGGAAGTTCACCGTGCCCTGGCTGTACGCGGCGTTGTTGTCGCAGCCGAGCATCGAGCCCGAGTTGTAGAACTGGGTGAACACCACGGTCAGGATGTCTTTGATGCTCAGCGCCAGCGCGAAGTAGGACGACTGCGGCGACTGCATGTCGATGGTCTGCGGGGCCATCGTGATGATCAGATTGGCCCCGGCCTTGGCCCGCAGGCTGCGCAACGCCTGCGCCATGAAGGTGGCGTTGAGGCCGTTCTCCAGGTCGATGTCGACCCCGTCGAAGCCGTACGTGGTCATCAGGCGATACACCGAGTCGGCGAACGCCGTGGCGGCCGAGCTGCTGCTGACGCCGACCGTGCCCTTCTCACCGCCGACCGAGATGACGACCTTCTTGCCGCGTGAGTGCAGGGTCGCGATGTCCGCCTTGAACTGCGCGTCGGTGTAGCCGCCGACCGCAGCGGCCAGGCCGGGGTCGAGGTTGAAGGTGACCGCTCCCGGCGTCGAGGTGGCGTCGGCGAAGGCGACCGCGATGAGGTCATAGTTGTTCGGGACCGCGGCGAGCTTCAGCGGGGCGGCGCCGTTGTCGAAGTTCTGCCAGTAGCCGGTCAGGAAGTGCTTGGGCAGCTGCCCGTTCGACGGCGGGGTCGTCGGCGGCGCGGTGGTGGTGGGCGGGGTCGTCGGCGGCGTGGTGGTGGCGGGCGGCGTGGTCGGCGGCGCGGTGGTGGCGGGAGGCGTGGCCGGCGGAGTGGTCGGCGGCGTCGTGCCGCACGCGCCGTCGCTCTTCCAGACGTCCCATTGTCCACTGTGGGTGGCCGGCGACTCGTTCTGTGTCCACCACTTGGCGCTGTAGTTGGTGCCGTTCTGCGAGGCGGTGTTGCCACCCACGTAGACCTGCGAGGCGCTCCACGCCGGCGCGCAGGCCGCGGCGGCCGAGGCCGAGCCGGTGAAGTAGGTCGCCGCGCCACCCGCGACGAGTGCCGTGACGGTAGCCAGGATTACCGATCTGGAGCGCCTCATGGCTCTCCCCTCCACCCGAACCCAATGAGATGTATCAATCATTAGGACTGTTAACAGTAAAAGTCCAGAGGGCCGGACCTTAAACATCCTTAAAGGTCCGGCCCCCGGGTCCCGGGTCGAGTCAGCGACGGAACTGGATCCAGTTGACGTTGGCGAAGTCCGCCGGCTGACCGCTGGCGAAGGTCAGGAAGACGGTGTGGGTGCCGGTCACGTTCGACACGTTGCCGGGAATCGACTGCCAGTTCTGCCAGCCACCGGTGCTGCCGAACGCGAAGCTGCCGATCGGCGCGCTGGTGCGGCTGTCGACGCGTACCTCGATGAGGCCACTGACCCCGGAGCCGGCGCCCGAAGCGACCCGGGCGACGAAGTCGCGCACGCCGCCCGTACCGAAGTTGACGTTGTTGAATTGCAGCCAGTCGCCGTTACCGATGTAGCCGACGTCCTGGCCACCCTCGGAACACGCCTCGACCTGCACGCCGGCCGACGAGTTGAACGACTCGGCCTCGATCCGCGAGAAGGCGTCCCGCGTGCCGCCCGGCGGCGTGGTGGTGGGCGGCGTGGTGGTCGGCGGCGGCGTGGTGCTGCCGCCGCCCCCGCCCTGCCAGACGGCCACGTAGTCGACGAGCATCGGGACGCCGGGCTGGGTGGCCGCGGTCGGGCCGCCGCCGAAGGCCGCCGGGAACCCGCCACCGATGGCCACGTTGAGGATCACGAACATGCCGTGGTGGGTGGCGTTGTTCCAGGTGGTGGCGTCGACCGCGGTCGAGCTGAGCGTGAAGTAGTTGTTGCCGTCCAGATACCACCGCAGCTGCTCGGGCGACGTGCTGCGGTCGTACTCGATCGCGTACGTGTGGAAGCCGGTCTTGCAACCACTGCAGGCCCGCTCACCGCTGCCGATGCCGGTGGTCTCGTTGCAAGGCCCGCCCGGGTTGGTGCCGCAGTGCAGGGCGGCGAACACCGATTCACGGCCGTTGATGTTCTCCATGATGTCCCACTCGCCGATGCTCGGCCAGTTCGTCGCGCCGACCGGGCGGGCGGCCGCACCGAGGGCCCAGAACGCCGGCCAGTAACCGGCGGCGGCCGCCCCGCTGACGTTGGGCTGCTGGATCCGCGCCTCGATGCGCACCTTGCCGCCGGCGGGCGCGGCGAAGTCGGTGCGCTGGGTCTCGACCCGGCCCGAGGTCCAGTTGCCGGCCGAGTCGCGCAGCGGCTTGATCACCAGGTTGCCGCCGCCGTCCTGGTAGACGTTGCTGGTCGAATCGGTCATGTACTCGACCTCGCCGGTGCCCCAGTTCGACGCGCCGCCGGGGTAGCCGTGTCCGATGTCGTAGAGCCAGTTCGACCGGTTCAGCCCGGTTCCGGCGCCGCCGGTGAAGTCGTCGCTGAAGACCAGCGACATGCCGGGCGGGGCACTCGGAACGGCTGCGTTAGCGTTAACAGCGAAGAGAGTAGTGGCCGTGACTGCGAGCATGGCGGCCGCCGCCGCAAATGCTCCGCGTATCCGTCGAGACATTGTGCGCCTTCCTTCGGGGGTAGGTGAGAGCGCTCTCACGGATTTCACGCTTGTTGACAACTCGCTGTCAACATGGACAGCCATCAATTGCCCGTCCATACCAGCAGTTTCCGTGCGGCAACTACCGGGTAAGGCGCGCGCATGGACACCGCGGACTCGACGACCATTGACCCGGAACTGGCCCGGAGGGCCGAGTCGAACGATCTGCTCACCCTCGGCGTCGAGGAGGAATACCTGCTGGTCGACGCGGTGGAGCCGCGCGCTGTGGAGTCCGTCGAGGAGGTCTTCGACCACATCCCGGCCGAGATGCGCGAGGTCGTCCAGCACGAGTTGATGCGCAGCCAGATCGAGGTGGCCAGCCCGCCCCAGCTGGAGCTGGCCGCGCTGGCCGAGGCGCTGAGCGGGCTCCGCGCGACAGTGGCCGAGGCGGCCGAGGCGGCCGGGGCGCGTCTGATCGCGATGGGCACCGGGCCGGCCGCCGGGCCGCAGATCCGGTTCGTCGACAAGCCGCGCTACCACCGCATGCGGGAGCGCTTCGGCGACCTCTCCCCCGGCCCGGGCATGTGCGGCACCCACGTGCACGTCAGCGTGCCGGACGACGAGACCGGCGTGCAGGTCCTCAACCACCTGCGGCCCTGGCTGCCGATCTTCCACGCGGCCACGACCAACTCGCCGCTGGCCGTCGGGCGCGACACCGGCTACGCCAGCTGGCGATCGCTGCTCTGGGAGCGCTGGCCCACCGTGGGGCCCACGCCCTATCTGCGGTCCTTCGACGAATACCAGACGCTGATCGCCGACCTCGAGGCGAGCGGCGCGATGCTCGACGAGGGAATGCTCTACTGGTACGCCCGGCTCTCGGCCAACTACCCCACCGTCGAGCTGCGGATGGGCGACGTGATGCCGACCGCCGACGACGCGGTGCTGATGGCCGCGCTGGCCCGGGCTCTGGTCGCCACCCTGCTGGGCGAGATCGGGGAGGGCAAGCCGGCCCCCGACGTGCCGCACCCGCTGCTGATGGCCGCGCACTGGCGGGCCGCGCACGACGGTCTCGAGGGCGTCAACATCGACATGGCCACCCGCGAGCCGCGTCCGGCCTGGCGGCTGATGCGCCAGCTCTTCGACTACGTGCGGCCCGAGCTCGAGCGGCACGGCGACCTCGAGATGGCCACCACGCTGATGGGCCGGCTGCGGGCGCACGGCACCGGGGCCGCGCGGCAGCGGGCGATCCTGGCCCAGGGTGGCTCGGTCTCCGACGTGGTCGACCGTTTCGCTCAGCTCACTCGCGGCGGGCCGGCGGAAAAGTAGGCTGGGAGCCGTGAAGCTGGTGGTCATCGGCGGTGACGCCGCCGGGATGTCGGCCGCCTCCCAGGCCCGCAAGCGCCTCGGCCAGGGCGAGCTGGACATCGTCGTGTTCGAGCGGGGCGACTTCACGTCGTACTCGGCCTGTGGCATTCCCTACTGGATCGGCGGCACCGTCGAGGACCGGGACGCACTCGTCGCCCGAACTCCCGAGGAGCACCGCAAGGCCGGCATCGACGTGCGGCTGCGCCACGAGGTGGTCGGCATCGACCTCGACCGCCGCGAGGTGCTGGCCCACGACCTCGACGGCGGTGGCGAGGTGCGCGAGCCGTTCGACCACCTCGTCTACGCCACCGGTGCGGTCCCGTTCATGCCGGAGTGGGCGCGGGTCCGCGACGAGGGTGTCTTCGGCGTGCAGACGCTCGGTGACGGCGAGGCCATCCACGCCTGGCTCGACCGTGCGCCCGAGCCCCGCACCGCGGTGGTGATCGGCGGCGGCTACATCGGCGTCGAGATGGCCGAGGCGATGGTGCACCGCGGGCTGCGGGTCACCTTGCTCGAGAAGTCGCCCCAGCCGATGGGCAAGACCGTCGACCCCGACATGGGCGCGCTGGTGCTGCGGGCCATGCGGGGCATGGACATCGAGGTCGTCACCGACGCGCACGTCGAGCGCCTGGAGACCGCGAACGGCCGGGTGCGGGCGGTGGTCACCCCGCGCGGTGTGGTGCCGGCTGACATCGTGGTGCTGGGTCTGGGCGTACGCCCGAACACCGCGCTCGCCCGGGAGGCCGGCCTGCCCGTGGGCCCGACCGGCGGCGTCCGCACCGATCTGCGCATGCGGGTCGAGGGGCTGGAGGGCATTTGGGCGGCCGGTGACTGTGTCGAGACGCGTCACCTGCTCACCGGGCAGCCGGTGCACGTGCCGCTCGGCACCCACGCCAACAAGCAGGGCCGGGTGGCCGGCATCAACATCGGCGGCGGTTACGCCACGTTCCCCGGCGTGATCGGCACCGCGGTCACCAAGGTCTGCGACCTCGAGGTGGCCCGCACGGGGCTCACCTCCCAGGAGGCCCGGCTGGCCGGCTACTCCTTCGTGACGGCCACGGTGGACTCGACGAGCCGGGCCGGCTATTACCCCGGTGCCGAGCTCATGACGGTCAAGCTGATCGCCGAGCGCCGCACCGGCCTGCTGCTCGGGGCCCAGATCGTGGGCCGGGCCGAGGCGGCCAAGCGGATCGACGCCCTCGCCGTGGCCGCCTGGAACAAGATGACGGTCGAGGAGATGACGGCACTCGACCTCAGTTACGCGCCGCCGTTCGCCCCGGTGTGGGATCCGGTCCTGATCGCTGCCCGAAAGGCCACCGAGGCGGTACACGCCAGCCTTTGACCGTATTTGTGGTTTCGAGGTGACAGAGCGCTGCCAGCGACTATCGCTCTGAGTAGCTCGACAACCACCATTTCGGTCTCGCGCACGATCATGGGGCACGGTAGGCATGCAGGATGTCGCCGCAATCGCCCCGTATTCCGACGCAGGGTCATGCTTCGGCGATCACCTCCAGCGGACGGCACCGCCGGCCCGAGTCGCTGGCCGACGTCAGTGTGCGCAGCGGGCCGCGGGTCGCGATGACTTCGCTCGCAGACACCCCGCTCGCCGACACGCCCCTCCCGGCGCCCCGCTCGGCCCGTCACTCGCGTCCGGCCCGCGGCGGCCGGCACGCCGCCGTCCGCCCGCCCGCGGGCCGCCCACCGGCCACCGGCACCCATCGCGCGCCGGGCACGCTGCCGATCGAGTCGTGGCTGCTCATGGGCAAGACCCGGCAGGGCGCGCTGCTGGCCTCGCTGGTCGCGATCGGCATCGTGCTGCTGGCCATGCCGGCCGAGCAGCGCCGCGACGGCTTCGACGCGGTGAACGCAGCCGCGCAGGCGGTCGCGGGCGTCCAGACCGAGGCGCCCCGCCGCGCGGCCCCGCCTCCGGCGTCCAAGGACGACGAGGACGACGAGGCGGCGGCGACCCCGGCCGGCGACAAGGCGCCGGAGAAGGCTGAGCCGGCCCCGGCCAAGCCCGCGGCCTCGCCGTCGGCCCCCGCGGCCGAGGCGACCGAAGCCGCGCGCAAGGACCAGCCCGGCGCCGGGCCCGGCAAGTCGCTTCGCACCACGGGCAGCGAGGTGGTCGCGCTGACCTTCGACGACGGTCCCGACCCGGTGCAGACGCCGAAGATCCTCGACCTGCTCGAGGAGTACCAGGTGAAGGCCACGTTCTGCCTGGTCGGCGCGCAGGTGGTGCGGCACCCCGACATCGTCCGCCAGATCGTCGCGGCCGGGCACACGCTCTGCAACCACACGTGGGACCACAGCCTGACGATCGGTAAGGACGAGCCGGCCGAGATCAAGGCCGACCTGGACCGGACGAACGCGGCGATCCTGACCGCGGTGCCGACCGCGAAGATCCCGTTCTTCCGGGCGCCGGGTGGCAACTTCACCGAGCGCCTGGTCGGGGTGGCCGGCGGCTCCGGGATGACCTCGCTCTATTGGCAGGTCGACCCGCGCGACTGGGAACACCCCGAGAAGGAGACCGAGCCGCAGCACATCGCTCGGGTCATCAAGGACGTGCGCGACCAGGTGCGACCGGGCTCGATCGTGCTGTCGCACGACTTCAACCAGCCCGCCACCATCGTCGCGTACGAGAAGCTCCTGCCCTGGCTGACCGAGAACTTCACGCTGGGCATCCCGGCCGAGGAACCGGCCGACCGGCCCGTCACCCCGCCGGCCGCGGAGCCCACGCCGACCGACACACCGGCGCCGGACGCCGTCGACCCGGCGGCGACGGTCAAGCCGCCGGCTGACAGCTAGGGCACCAGTAGAGGTTGCGCCCGGCCATCGGACCCCGGGCCACCTCGGTGCCGCAGACCAGGCACGGCTGCCCCGGCCGGCGATAGACGTAGACCTCGCCGCCGTGCCGGTCGACGCGCGGCGCCCGCCGCATCGCCTCGGGCGTGTGCCGCGTGTGCACGGTGTCGATGCGGCCGCGCACCACGCCCTCCTTCATCAGCGCGCGCAGATCGGTCCAGAGCTCGTCCCAGCAGTCCGCGCTGATCGACCGCCCCGGCGTGCCCGGCGCGAGACCGGCCCGGAAGAGCACTTCGTTGGCATAGATGAGCCCGCATCCGGCCACGATCGACTGATCGAGCAGCAGCGCGAAGATCGCCTTGGTGCTCGCCCGCACCCGCTCCCCGGCCCACCGGCTGTCCGCGTCGTCGCGCAGCGGATCGGCCCCCAGCCGGTCGCGCAGCAGCTGTGCCTGAGCCGGGTCGAACACCTCGCAGGCGGTGGGCCCGCGCAGGTCGAG
This sequence comes from Paractinoplanes maris, assembly GCF_023544465.1. Taxonomy (GTDB): domain Bacteria; phylum Actinomycetota; class Actinomycetes; order Mycobacteriales; family Micromonosporaceae; genus Actinoplanes; species Actinoplanes maris. Next base: position 456,491 of record NZ_JALPVL010000001.1, read on the forward strand.
CCAGTGCGCGTCGCCGACCAGGCGCATCCGCACCTGCCCGATCGGCTCGGGCACCGGCACCAGCCCGTCGGTGAACTTGCCGTACAGCCCGAGATGGACGTGCACGCTGAGGTCGCCCTCATAGAGATGGAACAGATGCTTCCCGTACGCCTCGGTGTCGACCAGCCGCCGCCCGTCCACCGTGGCGGCGCCGCCCGCGAAGCGCCCCTGAGGGCTGCCGACCCGCAGAACCTGCCCCGCGAAGAGCTCCCGATGCCGAACCGCAAGCCGATGAATGGTGTGTCCCTCTGGCACGGTGAGCAACGGTACCCAGCCATCGAAGGATCCACGCCATCCCAGCGGGTGAGCGGCTCGGACATCTCGCTCGGCCGAAGCGCGTCACTTCTGGCGTCAGAGCGGGTTGGCCCGTCCTCCGGGCAGGACGCCGCAGATCCGGCAGGCCCGGAGCGGTCGGCGGTCCTCGTCGCCGCAGACCAGGCACCGTCCGGCCGGGTCGATCTCCTCGGCACCCGCATCGAGCACCCGGCCCACCACGACGGGGAGCGGCTCAACCGGATGCTTGTCCGGATCGGGACAGTAGGCGATGGCGTGGCAACCCCACGAATCCCACGGGTGCGACGTCGCCGGAACGCGTCGCCGGCCTTCGCGCTTCTGCCGGCGCCGCTGGGCAGCGAAGGCGACTGCCCTCGGCAGCACCAGAGCGCGGGCCGTCTCGAGTTCGTCGAGGGCACGATCCAGCGAGGAGGGATCAGCCTCGATGCGCCTCGGGATGCGGTGGGCGGTAGCCAAGTGATGCCAGGTGGCGGGGAAACCGTAGGGCGCGAAGTCGTGGAGGCAGTTCCGCAGACTCACCCGGCGCCGGCGGGGATCGAGGGTCTCGTCACGAACCCGGCGAGCGTGCGCGGGGAAGCTGGTCACCCCGGCATGATCACAGAGCCGGCGCCCGCCGCCCATCGAGTTTGCGCCGGCCGGCGCCCGCGCCTGCGGCAGGCCGGCGAAGGCCGACGGCGCGGCGACGCTTGGGCGGGCCGGGCCCGGGCACGAGGATGGAGCAGGACAGGGTGCGGTTCCGCCGTGAGCGGATTCGCCCTCAGGGGAATCGCTGGGAGCTGCGGGCTCGCCTGGGGAGACTGGGGTACGTCGAATGGCCGGTCGGGTGACAGGTCCCGCGGCGGATGCGAGAGGGTGTTGTCATGAGTGTTGACGAGTTGACGATGCGGGGCGGTGGCGCATCCTTCGATGACCAGGTGTTCGAGCGGTTGCTCCGGGAGCGGATCATCTTCCTCGGCAGTGAGGTCAACGACGAGGTGACCAACCGCATCTGTGCCCAGATGCTGCTGCTGGCCTCGGCCGACAGTGAGAAGGACATCGCGCTCTACATCAACTCGCCCGGCGGCTCCATCAGCGCCGGCATGGCGGTGTACGACACGATGCAGTACATCAAGAACGACGTGGCGACGATCGCGATGGGCATGGCCGCGTCGATGGGTCAGTTCCTGCTCTGCGCCGGCGCCCCCGGCAAGCGGTATGCGCTGCCTCACGCGCGGATCATGATGCACCAGCTCTCCGGCGGCATCGGCGGCACCGCGGCCGACATCGCCATCCAGGCCGAGAGCATGCTGCACATCAAGAACGTGATGAACGAGCGGATCGCCTTCCACTCGGGCCACACGCCCCAGGAGATCGAGGCCGACTCCGACCGTGACCGCTGGTTCACTGCTGAGCAGGCCCGCGACTACGGCCTGGTCGACCACGTGATCAGCCGGGCCAACCAGGTCACCAACACGACGTCGCTGGTCTGAGCAGCGTCGATACCCGTTGGAGCACGGGCGCGTGGGGCTTCCCACGCGCCCGTTGTGTCGTTCTGGTGTGTTCGGGGTAACACGAGGGCATCCCCCGAATCTGCCAAGGAGGTGCTGACGTGAGGCTCCCGACGTTCTCCCGCCAGTCCACGAGCGATACCGCGGAGACGCCCGAGCGCCCGGCCCCGGCCAGTTCGGTCGCCCGGCCCCGCGAGGACAACACCACCGAGGTTCGCCCCGGTCCCGTGCGCGCACGTCGCGACGAGGCCGACACGCTGACCGACCTGCCGCCCGCCCCCAAGCACGCGGGCCGCACCGACCCGCCGCCCCCGCCACCGGCCGCCCGGCCGCTCACCACCGACCGCCCGACTGGATCGGCCACCGACCGCCCGACGGGATCGGCCACCGACCGCCCGACGGGCTCGGCTGCCGACCGCCCGACGGGCTCGGCTGCCGACCGCTCGACCGGTTCGGCCACCGTCGACCGCCCGGCCGACCGCGACGCGGTTACCCCGGCCGGCCGGAAGCCGCGCGCCAGCCTGCTCGCCACCCTCGGCCTGATCCTCGGTGTGGCCTCGGTGCTGCTCGTGCTCTCCGGCCCGCTCATGGGTTACGGCCTCGGCGTGGCCGGCGTGGCCCTCATCCTGTCGCTGAGCGGCATCCACGCCACCGGCAAGCGCCACGTCGCGGGCAAGACCGACGCCCTGCTCGGCATGATCCTCTCGCTGGGCGCGATCGTGCTCGGCGTGCTGGCGCTGACCGGCTCGCTCAACTGGCTGGGCACCGACGTGCCGGCCGTGAACAATCTTCGCGAGTGGCTCGACACACGGTTTATCGATCGGTTCTGACGGGTATCTGACATTCGCCGACGGCGATGCGCCCGAGGCACTGATCGGAACCGGGAACGGCTCACCCCGCTCCCGCCCCGGAACTGCCCGGCGGTTCGCCGGCAACCACTTCGCGTCGAGGGTGGCCTGGTTCAGGCCACCCTCGAGGTCTGTTTGCAACGAATCTTCGCCGCGGGCCCTGAGCACGCAATGATCGAAAGCACCTTGCACGGTTGAACTGAAGCTTTCGCCGGTCCGGCACGCCTAGCGTTTCAGCCATGACGACCACGGCTTCGCCGCGCCGCTACCTCATGTGCCGGCCCACCCATTTCGCGGTGACCTATCGCATCAATCCGTGGATGGATCCCACGGCGCCCTACGACAACGCGCTCGCCGTCCGCCAGTGGGAATCCCTGCGCCAGACATATCTCGACCTGGGCCACACCGTCGAGCTGATCGAGCCGCTGCCCGGGCTGCCCGACATGGTCTTCGCCGCCAACGGCGCCACCGTGGTCGACGGCCGCGTGCTGGCCGTCCAGTTCCGCGACGCCGAGCGGGCCGACGAGGCCCCGGCCTACGCGGCCTGGTTCCGCGAGCGCGGCTTCGACGTGACCGAGCCCAAGCACACCAACGAGGGCGAGGGCGACATCCTGCTCGCCGGCGACGTGCTGCTGGCCGGCACCGGTTTCCGCACCGCGCACGCCTCGCACGCCGAGACCCAGGAGGCGTTGCGCCGCCCGGTGATCTCGTTGCAGCTCGTCGACCCGGCTTATTACCACCTCGACACCGCGCTGTGCGTTCTCGACGAGACGAACGTGGCCTATCTGCCGTCCGCCTTCTCCCCCGGCTCCCAGGCCGTCCTGCGGCAGCTCTTCCCGCACGCGGTGATCGCCGACGAGCAGGACGCCGCGGTGCTCGGCCTCAACGCGGTCAGCGACGGCCGTACGGTGGTCCTGCCTGTCCAGGCCCCTCATCTCGCCGCCGAGCTGAAGAACGCGGGTTACCAGACCGTCGGGGTCGACGTCTCCGAGCTCCGCAAGGCCGGGGGCGGACCCAAGTGCTGCACGCTGGAGGTGCGTTCGTGACCACCGTGGACCTGAAGACGGCCGGTGAGCTGGCCGAGGCCGAGCGTTACACCGCCCACAACTATCACCCGCTGCCGGTGGTGATCACCGAGGGCGAGGGCGCCTGGGTGACCGACATCGACGGCCGCCGCTACCTCGACTTCCTGGCCGGCTACTCGGCGTTGAACTTCGGGCATCGGCACCCCGGGCTGATCGCCGCCGCGCACGCCCAGCTCGACAAGATCACGCTGACCAGCCGGGCCTTCGTGCACGACCAGTTCGCCGAGTTCTGCCGGTCGCTGGCCGCGCTCTGCGGCAAGGAGCTGGTGCTGCCGATGAACACCGGCGCCGAGGCCGTCGAGACCGCGATCAAGGTGTCCCGCAAGTGGGGATACCAGGTCAAGGGCGTGCCGGACGGCCAGGCCGAGATCATCGTCGCGGCCGGCAACTTCCACGGGCGGACGACGACGATCGTCAGCTTCTCGACCGACCCCGACGCCAAGGCCGATTTCGGGCCCTACACGCCGGGCTTCACCATCGTCCCGTACGGCGATGAGGCCGCACTGCGGGAGGCGATCACCCCGAACACGGTCGCGGTCCTGATGGAGCCGATCCAGGGCGAAGCGGGCGTGCTCGTGCCGCCGGCCGGCTATTTCGCCGCCGTGCGGGCGCTGTGCGACGAGCACAACGTGCTGATGGTGGCCGACGAGATCCAGTCCGGTCTGGGCCGCACCGGCCGCACGTTCGCCATCGAGCACGAGGGCGTCGTCCCCGACATGTATGTGCTGGGCAAGGCGCTGGGCGGCGGCATCGTGCCGGTCTCGGCGGTCGCGGCCGACCGGGACGTGCTCGGCGTGCTCAAGCCGGGCGAGCACGGCTCGACCTTCGGCGGCAACCCGCTGGCCTGCGCGGTCGGCGGTGAGGTGGTCCGGCTGCTGGCCACCGGCGACTTCCAGCGGCGCTCGGCCGAGCTGGGCGAGCACCTGCACGCCCGGCTGACCGCGCTGATCGGCCGGGGTGTGGTGGCCGTGCGCGGCCGCGGCCTGTGGGCCGGCGTCGACATCGACCCGGCCCTGCTCACCGGCCGTCAGGCGTGCGAGCGGCTCGCCGAGCGCGGCGTCCTGGCCAAGGACACCCACGGCTCGACGATCCGCCTGGCGCCGCCGCTGGTGGTCACGGCCGAGGAGATCGACCACGCGGTCGACCAGCTGGCGGCGATCCTGGCGGTCTAGAACGCGCCTTGGTCGCGCTCGAATTTCCGGAGGGCCATCGTCGGCGCCTCGGCCATCACCGACTCGGGTTGGACGACGCCGCCGGTGGCCCACATCTTCGCGCGGCCCACGTTGACGCCGCCGTAGAGCTCGACCACATCGGTCGGGGCCAGGGTGCGGCTCTCGTTGCGGTGCAGGGTGAGCCGCTCGTCGTCGTTCGTCGAGCCGCCCGGCCGCACGCCGCTGCCGTTGGTGCTGATGTCCTGCACCGTGAGGTTGCCGTCGGTGCGCAGCGTGAACTGCACGTGGCCGCGGCTGATCCACTTGCGGGCGTCGTCGGTCAGCCACTGGCCGAGCATGACGCCCTGGCCGCCCTCGGGCGCGCGGCCGACCACGACCGGCTCGTCGGTCGAGACCACGAACCGCCGCCGGATCACGCCGTCGATCCGGACGGAGAGGACCTCGACGGCCGCGCGCTGGCCGGCGTCGCGCAGCTGGGTGCCGTGCCGGGGGCAGGTCGGCACCCCGTTACGCAGCGACGGCGGCGGCTGGGAGACCGGGCTGGTGTAGGTGCGCATGTCGGCGAACGGGCTGTCCGGGTCACCGCCGGAGCCGAAACTCGTGCAGTTGGGCTCGGGGCAGCTCCACACCCGGGCCAGCAGCCGCTCGCCCAGCGCGGAACGCTCGGCCTGCTGCGGGGGCTCACCGCGGCCGACCCGGGCCATCAGCACCGTGCTGCCGCCCTCGCCGGCCACCGCGGCCAGCAGGCGGCCCGGCTCGTCGACCCACGGGTGGCGGTCGCTGTTGCCCCGGGTGCGGGTGAGCACCGGCAGGCCGAGCAGCTCGGCCACCTCGAAGACCCGGTCGTCGACCTGCGGGACGACCTCGACCTTGCCGTCGTCGGCCCAGCGGCGGATGACCATGCGCTCGTTCGAGGTCAGGTCGGTGTCGGAGAGCAGGCCGCGCGGGGCCACCACGAAGACCGGCACGTTCTCCTCGGCGACGCGCCGGCCCAGGGCGTCGACGACCAGGCCGAGCCGCACCGAGCTGGCCGGCCGGCCGCCGTCCAGATCGGCGTAGCGCACGATCTCCGACAGGTCGACCACCGCCCGGGCGAGCGCCGGATCGGTGGTGAGGCGGGCCTCGATGGCATCGAGGACCTTGCTGACCTCGAATCTCACGGGTCCTCCCGATGGTCCGCGGGTGAATGGGCAACGGCAATCATGCCGTGCGGGCCGGTGACGTGGCTATCGCACCCCTCAGTGACGGTCCGGTTGTCCGTCGTGTCCGTTTGCCGTTCCCGGCCACCGGGAATTGACGGGGATCACGAGAGCCGGCCCCAGCGAGGGGCCGGCCGGGCTGAAGGGACGGACATGCGGACACCACGGCTCGCGGGGCTGGGTATCGCGACAATGGCAACGGCCGCGATGGCGCTGGCCGGTTGCGACGCCGGCACCCCGTCCGGCTCGGCCTCGGCCCCGGCGTCCGCCGCGGGCTCGGCACCGGCCTCGGCGCCGGCCTCGGCCAGTGCGGCCGACCCGGCCGCGGTCGACGCCCTCACCAAGGCGACCTCCCAGCTCGGCACCACCAGCTTCAAGATGACCGCCACCTCGGGCGCGGGCTTCAAGCTGACCGGCGCGGTCGACCCGGCCCAGAGCGTGGGCACGGCCGAGCTCAACGCGAGCGGCCCCAACGCCCAGCTCAGCATCAAGACGCTGCTGGCCGGCCAGGACCTTTACCTGCAGGTTCCCGGCTTCACCAAGGCCGGCACGTGGACCCACGTCGACGTCGCCCGGCTGCCCGAGGGCGTGAACGTCGGTCTGCGCCCCGGTCAGCTCGACCCGGTGAACACCTCGAAGCTGCTCAGCTCGGCCACGGACGTGCGCTCCACCGGGACCGGCGCCTATGCCGGGACGCTCGACCTGACCAAGGCGGTCGGGCTGGCCGGCGTCTCGCAGGTGACCATCGACGAGTCCGGCGCGCAGGCCCAGAAGGTGCCGTTCACCGCCACCACCGACGACCAGGGCCGGCTCTCCGAGCTGACCATCGAGATCCCGGCCGTCAACGGGCAGGCCGCCCAGCCGCTGAAGGTGCTCTACAGCGACTACGGCGTGCCGGTCAGCGTGACCAAGCCGACCGCGGCCGAGGTGACCGAGGCTCCGGACAGCCTCTACAAGTCGCTCGGCAGCTGATCCCTCGCTGGTGACAGGCCCGGTCGTCACGGCCGGGCCTTTCGCTTGCGCTCATTTCCCCGTACGGGGGTCAGACGTCGGCCGGCGATCGGCGGGCCGTCCAGTCGGTGCCGAGGGGGCGGAACGCCGGGCGGTGCTCCTCGATCCACGCGTCGATCCGGGCCCACCAGTCGTACAGCCAGGCGATCCGTTCCTCCTCGCCGGCCGGGATGTCCTCGGGCGGCACACTCCAGAACTTCATCACCAGCCGCTTGTCCATCGGCAGCTCCTGCCAGATGTCGGCGACCGTCACCATCCGGTCCAGGCCGGTGTGGGCCACGAAGATGACCCCGGCGTCGGGGGCCGCGTCGATCGCCGCGAAGAGACCGCCCGGCTTCGGCGGCAGCACGTGCCGCATGTTCTCGGCCCGGTCGGCCGCGTCGTCCAGACCGCGAGCCTTCAACCGGGCGATCGCGCTGGTGCGCCGGCGCGGCGTGAAGTTACCGCCCTCGGGGAAGATCACGAAGGCGTCGTTGTCGTCGAGGCCGGTGGCCGTCTCCCCGATCTGCTGCTCGAGCGTCGTGGTGCCGGTGCGGCCGGGCGAGATGAACCGGTTGGGCAGGCGGTTGAGCAGCACGTCGACCGCCGGATCCCACTGCAGGGTGGCCTTGAGGACGATCCGCGGCTCGCGGTCGAACCAGTTGGTCAGCGCGTGGATCAGGACGAACGAGTCGCCCGGCCCGGCGTGCCGGCTCACCACGACCTCGGGACGGCCGGGCAGCGCGGTGTCCGGGTCGGTGCCGACCACGTCGATCGTCAGGTGCAGCGCCCACTTGGCGAACCAGAACAGGATGGCCAGGAAGCGGCCGGTGACCACGTAGTGCGCGCGCTGAAATCCGGGGCTGCGGATGTTGCGGCCGAAGCCGGAGGCGACCCAGAGCGCCGCCAGCACGACCAGGGCGGTCGCGTCCCACAGCAGGTAGAGGATGCCGGTCAGGACGAGCCGGGGCACCCGCAGGTGACCGGGGACCAGCGGCGACGTGATGAGCGCGAGCACCAGCCAGATGGGCAGCGTGGTGACCAGCGCGACGGCCAGCACCACGACGACCGGGGCGATGACCAGGCGGCGGACCCAGATCGGAGGGAGCGGCATCAGGACGCGTCCGGCGTGGGTTGCGACAGCACATTGGCGGCCAGGTAGCGGCGGGACGCGGTGTAGGCACGGCTGATGCGGCGTCCCACGGCGGCCATGTCGCGATAGGCCCAGGGGCTGTCGTCCCGGCTCTCGCTGCCGCCGGTGGGAAGGACATGCACCCGTACATCGTCGGGCAGTGACGCAAGCTCCCGGGCGAACCGATGTCGCCGCGCGATCTCGAAGGCCACCTGGGCCACCTCCCACGGCCGGCGCGGAACGGCCAGCGGACGCTCGACCCGGCCCACCTGCAGGACGAAGATCAGCTTGGCGCCGACCCGGACCGCCTCGCCGATCGGGATCGAGTTGACGATCCCACCGTCCACATAGTGCTCCCCGCCGATCTCCATGGGGGGCAGCAGACCGGGCACGGCCGACGAGGCGAGGACGGCGTCGACCAGCGGGCCGCTGTCGAACCAGTGCTCGGCCGCCCGCTCGATGCTGGCCGCGCAGCAGTGGAACGGGACCTTCAGGTCGGCGAACGTCGACGTCTCACCGAGCTCGCTCTCGAGCAGCCGGCGCAACGGCAGCGGCGAGTGCAGGTGGGTGCGGGCCGCGAACCGGCGCAGCTGCCGGCCGATCGAGTCGCCGTAGACGGTGGCCGCCTCGGGCGAGGTCCAGAGCCGGACGAGCCGGTCGGTGACCGCCTCGTTCGGGTCCGAGGCGACCAGGGCGCCGTTGACCGCGCCGATCGAGGTGCCGATCACCGCGTCGGGCCGGAACCCGGCCCGGAACAGGGCGCGCAGCATGCCCACCTCGACGGCGCCGAGCACGCCACCCCCACCGAGCACGAACGCCACCGGACCGTTGACCATGGCTTCATCGTGGCACGCCCCGCGCTCAGCGGTTGAGCAGCGGCAGCCAGATCTCGTCCACGATCTCGATGATCGCCTCGTCCGGCACCGGCCGCATCGTCATCAGCATGTCGTGGCGCAGCAGGTCGAACGGCACGTTGATCACCCGGGCCGGGCGCGGGTGATCGGGTAGCTCGCCGCGCGCGACGGCCCGGGCCACGATCGTCTCCAGACTGTTCGGCCGCCCCTGTCCGCGGAGCTTGTCGCGCAGCTCGCTGAAGCTGCTGCCGGTGTCGCGGAAATAGTCCATGAGCTGGACGCTGAGCAGCGTGAACAGGTGTGACCGGGCCGCGTCGGCGTTGCGCAGGAAGCCGATCGCGTCGTCCCGGAAGGTGCCGGTGTCGGGCACCTCGATCGGCTGTGACCACCAGTACTTCGTGAACGTGGCCAGCAGCAGGTCGTCGCGCTGGGGCCAGCGCCGGTAGAGGACGGGCCGGCTGGTGCCGGCGCGAGCGGCCACGGCCTCGTACGTGAACCCGGGGTAGCCCTGCTCGACCAGCACCTCCCAGGCGGCGTCGAGGATCGCGTCCTCGAGCTCGGCTCCGCGACGGCGGGTCTTGTCAAGATGCACGGGTGTATCTTAACGTAGGCAATGTTAGATACACCTCCGTATCTTAAGGTGGTTCCGATGTCCTTGGATCGCACCGCTCTGCGCACCTCGATCGCGGTGCTCGTGGGCGGCATCACAGTCATCCTCGACTCCACGATCGTCAGCGTGGCGCTGCACGAGCTCGCGGCCGACCTGCACACCGGCGTCAGCACCATCCAGTGGGTCAGCACGGCCTATCTGCTGGCCCTGGGCGTCGTGATCCCGGTCGTCGGCTGGCTGCAGAGCCGGCTCGGCGCGAAGCGGCTCTGGATGGCCGCCCTGACCGTCTTCCTGCTCGGCTCGGTGCTCTGCTCGCTGGCCTGGGACTCGTCGAGCCTCATCTGGTTCCGCGTGGTGCAGGGTGCGGGCGGTGGCGCGATGCTGCCGCTGATGACCACGATGGTCATGCAGGCGGCCAAACCCGGTGATCGCGCGCGGCTGATGTCGGTCGTCGCCCTGCCGGCCGCGGTCGGCCCCATCCTGGGCCCGGTGATCGGCGGCCTGATCCTCGGCGCGGGCGACTGGCGCTGGCTGTTCCTGGTCAACGTGCCGTTGTGCCTGACCGGGCTGTTCCTCGCCGGGCGGCTGATCCCGGCCGACCAGCCCGGCCGCCGGGTCCGGCTCGATGTCGTGGGGCTCGTCCTGCTGTCGCCCGCGCTGGTCGCGCTGCTGTGGGGCCTGTCCAACGTGTCCGGCGCCGGCGGCTTCTCCCGGGCCGACGTCCTCGTCCCGATGATCGGCGGCGCGGTGCTGCTGGCCGCGTTCGTGCTGTGGGCGGTGCGCCGGCGGGGTGCGGCCCTGGTCGACCTCGAGGTGCTGCGGTCCCGTCCGACCTGGGCCGCGACCGCGCTGATGTTCCTCTCCGGAGCCGCCCTCTACGGCGCGATGCTGCTGCTCCCGCTCTATTGGCAGGAGGTTCGCGGTACGGACGCGCTCGGCGCCGGCCTGCTGCTGATCCCGCAGGGCGTCGGCTCGCTGCTGAGCCGCGGGGTCGCCGCGCGCCTGCTCGACCGTCTCACCGCGCGCTGGGTGGCGATCCTGGGGTTCGCGCTGGTCGGGCTGGCCACCGTGCCGTTCGCGCTGGCCGGCCCCGGCACGGCCATCTGGACGCTGATGGTGGCGCTCTTCGTCCGCGGCCTCGGCCTCGGCCTGGTCGTGATCCCGCTGATGACCGTCGCGTTCCAGGGCCTCACCCACGACCAGGTGCCGCACGCCAGCATCGTCACCCGCATAGCCCAGCAGATCGGCGGCTCAGCCGGCGTAGCCCTGCTCGCCGTCATCCTCGCCACAACAAGCTTCGAAACCGCCTTCTGGTGGACCGTCGGCTTCACCACCACCGCAGTCCTCCTGTCCTTCGTCCTACCAGGACAACCCACCCCCGCCCCCGATCCCGCCCCGTCGCCGAACACGAACCCAGCAACAGGGACCAGCCCAGCGACGGGGACAGCGACCAGCCCGGGAACGGGGACGGAGACAGCGGTCACGACGCCGGTTTGAGCCAGCCGCCGCAGTTGTGGTTCGAGCGCAACCACTCACGCAGGTCGCCCGGCCGGGGTGAGCGTTCCGGGCGCGCCAGCGCCCTGCTCACCCCGGCCGGGCCCTCGGCGGGAGCGACGGTCCGAACCCACCACCCCGCTACGACATCCCGCCTTTGACTTCGACCCTGCTCTCGATCTTTACGAGAGCGCCTTCAGGTACGCCCCGTTCTGATTCTGGAATTCGTAGTTGTAGAACTTGTCCCAATTGATCGACCAGGTCATCAGTCCGCGGAAGTTCGGGTTGGTGCCGCTGCGCACGCTGTACGAGCCGCAGTTCGTCCCCCGCACCAGACAGCCGACCGCCTGCTGGACCGCCGCCGGGGCGACATACCCATTCCCCGCACTGACCGACGACGGCGCACCGAAGGCGATCTGGTCCTCCCGCAGCGCCGGGAAGACGTTGGCCGTGTTCCCCGCGACCGGGAAGCCGGCGAGCAGCATGTCGGTCATCGCGATGTGGAAGTCGGCCCCGCCCATCGAGTGGTACTGGTTGTCCAGCCCCATGATCGAGCCGGAGTTGTAGTCCTGGACGTGCAGCACCGTGAGGTCGTTGCGCAGAGCGTGGATGACCGGCAGGTACGAGCCGGCGCGCGGGTCCTGCCCGCCCCACGGCCCGGAGCCGTAGTACTGGTAGCCGAGCTGCACAAAGAACGTCTCGGGGGCCATGCTGAGCACGAAGCCCGCGCCGTACCGGGCTTTGAGGCTCTTCAGCGCGGCGATCAGGTTGACGATGACCGGCGTGGTGGGGTTCTTGAAGTCGGTGTCGCCGGTGTTCAGTGACAGCGAGTGGCCCTCGAAGTCGACGTCGACGCCGTCCAGGCCGTATTTGTCGATGATCGCGCTGACCGAGCTGACGAACTTGTCCCGGGCGGCGGTGGTGGTGAGCTGCACCTGGCCGTTCTGGCCGCCGATCGAGAGCAGCACCTTTTTGCCGGCGGTGCGCTTGGCCTTGATGGCCGCGATGAAGGCGGCTTCGCTCTCGACGCCGGGGCACTCGGTGGCCGGGCAGAGATTGAACCGGATGTCGCCCGAGGTGGCCGTGGTGGGCTCGCCGAAGGCCAGGTTGATGACGTCCCAGTTGGCCGGCACGTCAGCCATCCGCAGGTAGCCGGATCCGTTGGCGAAGCTGGCGTGCAGGTAGCCGATCAGCGCCCGCTTGGGCAGGCCGGTGGCCGGCGGCTGAGTGGTCGGCGGCGGCGTGGTGGGCGGTGTGGTGGTGGGCGGTGTGGTGGTGGGCGGCGGAGTCGTCGGTGGGGTGGTCGTCGGTGGGGTGGTCGTGGGCGGCGGAGTTGTCGGCGGCGTGGTGCCACCGCAGACGCCGTTGTCGATCCAGACGTCCCACTGTCCGCTGTGGGTGGAGGGCGACTCGTTCTGCGTCCACCACTTCGCGGTGTAGTTGCGGCCGCTCTGCGAGGCCACGTTGTCTTTCACATAGACGGAGGTGGCACTCCACGCCGGCCCGCACGCTGCCGCGGCGCTGGCGGAGGAAGCGACGTAGACGGAGCCACCGCCGGCCGCGAGCACCACGGCCATCCCAAAGATCATCGATCGGCGCATAGCCAAGTATGAATACTGTTAAGTTTATTTGTAAATAGCTCGGCGACGGCTCAGCTGCCGTCTTGCAGCCACTCGACCCGGTCGAGGAAGCCGTCGCCGTCGTCGTCGAACATGCGCTTCTCGAAGACGCCGTCGCGGTCCTTGTCGTAGGCGGCGTAGTCGACCCGGTTGTCGAGGTCGGTGTCGGTGCCGACGAAGTCGACCTGGCCGTCGTCGTTCACGTCGACCAGGATGTCGACGCCGCCACCGGCGTGGCCCAGATAGGTCGCCTCGTCGAGGGTGCCGTCCCCGTCCGCGTCGACCTGGTTGTGGTAGCCCTCGGGCGGTGCGAGATCGGCCGCGACCTGGGCCACCGTGGCCCCGAAGCCGGTGTCGAGGCCGACCTCGGGCAGGCCGTCGAGATCGGGCCGGTCGCCGAAGCCGGTCTGAGCGTCACCGGTCAGGTGCTCGGCCTCACGGGCGGCGACCATGCCGGACACCGTGCCGAACTCCGACCAGGCACCCAGGTCGTTGTCGCCGTCGTGTCGAGCCATGACCCGACGGTACGGCCCTCAGTCCAGTTCCGGCATCGCCACCGCGTGTGGTCGTGGCCGGCAGGTGCCGCACTGCACCGCGTCATCCACCACCAGCGCCTCGGCCCGCCGGCGGGTCTCGGACCGGCTCACCTGGAGCAGGTAGGGCCCGAACCGGGCGTGTTCGGCGCAGACACCACGGCCGCAGAAGCGGCAGCTCGCCCGCGCGGACTCGGCGCAGAACCAGCAGAGCATCGAACCTCCTGACGATGGGGGGCACCGCGACGGCGCCCCCCACGTCAGTCCTCGCCGGTCGGCGTCGACTCGGGCTGGGACGGCGGATCCGTCTCGGTCTCCGTCGGGGTGGGCTGCGCCGTCGTGGGCGGCGGCGTGTTCGGCGAATCGGTCGTGGGCGCGGGCGGCGGCGGGCGCGTCGTCGTCGGGGCGGTGGTCGGCCGGGTCGTCGTGGGCGGCGGATTGGTCGTCGGCCGGGTGGTGATGGTGCGCGTCGGCTCGACGTTCGGCTCGTCGTCGTTCGGATCAGCGGTCTGTGACGGTGTGACTACACTATCGCTCGTCGGCGCCGGGCTGCTCGGGGCGATCGACGGATTGATCGATGGCAGGTCGGACGGTAGGGGCTCGAGGCTCTCCTCCGGCTCGGGGCTGCTCGACGCCGGGGCCTCGATCGGGACGCCGTCGGCGCAGGCGAGCCGGCCGCCGGTCGCCGCACTGGCCGCACCGTCGACCGCGACCGTCCCCCGCGAGACGGTCAACGAGGCCGGCTCGACCGAATACCAGGCCGCACCCGAGCTGGTGACCTGTCCTCCGCTGCGGTCCACAGTGAGCGCCAGCGGCTTGTAGGCGCCGCTCGTGCTGCCCGTGCCGGCCAGCACCCGGCCGCTCTGCAGCGAGATGGTCGCCTTCGGAGCCTGCTCACGGCCGCCGCCGGTGCTGAGGTTGCCGATGCCGAGCCGGGTGTTCGCGCAGAGCAGCGTCGTGGCCCCGCCGGGGAAGGTCAGCGTGGCCGACGCCCGGGACGGCACCTCGATCACCTCGCCCTGGTCGAGGTAGCGCCGGGAGCCGCCCTCCAGGTTGGCCGGGGCGCCGTCGAAGGTCGCGGTCACCAGACCCTCGTCGATCGAGAGCAGGACCCGGTCGGCCGGCATCTCGGCCCACGCGGGCCCGGGGCGGAACGACAGGCCGGTGAGGAAGAGCCCCGTGGCCAGCACCCCGACGACCAACCAGATCAGGCCGCGCTCGAAGCGACTGTCCACCTCGGGGTTGCCACTGCCGTCGGGCGGACCGGGCGGCACGTTGAGCGGCGGATAGGAGCCGCCACCGGGCACTCCGGGCCGCAGTGCGCCCTTGGCCGTGACGACCGGCATCGGGGAGCCGGGCCGGTGGGTCGCGCCGACCAATGGCGGCAGGTCGGAGGCGTCGGGCAGGACCCACAGACGTACGGGGGTGATGGTCTGGGCGACCATGCCGGGGCTGCCGTCGCCGACCGGGCCGACCAGGGTGCCCCGACGCAGCTCGACGCCGTCGGGCAACGCGATCACGCCGGACTCGACGACCACCGCGTGGGTGGGGCCGGGCAGGATGACCGGCGCGCCCGGGTCGAGGTCGACCGGGTGCGCCGAGGCGATCAGGGCGAGGCGCTGGTCGACCGCGAGCCCGGCCAGCGCCGGGGTGTCGGCGAAGAGCGCCTCGGCCTCGGCCCGGTCGTGCGGCGGCGGACCGGGCAGCGGGCCGACCACGGTGGCCACCGTCGCGGTCGGGATCGAGAGCAGCGTGGTGCCGGCGGTGTGCCAGTCGAGCTGGGTGGACCGGCCGGTGATCGCGTTGACCAGGCCGACGACCGCACCCGGGCCGACGTGGTGGCGGATCGTGCCCGGCGGGTCGCCGGGCCGGCGGGCCTCGAGGGCGCCCTCGACGACCACGAGGACGGCCTGCTGAGCGCCGCCGGCCGAGACGACCTGCCGGCCGGTCGGCGGGTGCACCCAGCGTGCCCGGGAGGCCAGGCCCTGCAGCGCCGGCTCGGGCAGGCCACCCAGGTCGGAGGCGCGCAGCGCGGCCAGGCGGCGCGGGCTGTCGGCCTCGCGGTCGTTCTCGGCCCGGCGCAACCGGGCGGTGACCCACCACCGGCTGAACCGGCCGACCAGGAAATACACGACCGGGGCGGCCAGGCCGAGCACGATCGCGAACAGCAGCAGCACGCCGGCCGGCCCGCTGTGCCACAGCCCGGTGGCCAGGCCGGAGAGTCTGTCCTCCCACAGCCGGACGGCCACGTTGACGGCGACCACGAGCCAGCAGACGGCCAGGAACCCGTAGAGCGCGATGAGCCGGCCCTCGCGGTCGAGCGTGCCCCAGCGCGGCGGCTGCCCGCGCAGCCGGCCGCTCACCCAGGCCAGCGCCCGGTTGCGCACCTGCGGCACCTCGAGCCAGTTCATCAGCAGGTACTGCCCGTCGAGCGGCAGCAGCGGGCTGAGGTGGACGAACGCGCTCAGATAGCAGAGGAAGGCCAGCTTGAAGGACAGATCGGCGACCGGCGGCAGGGCCAGGCCGGCCAGTTGGGCCAGCCCGCCGAGCAGCAGCGCGCTCAGCGGCCCGGCCGCCGACACCAGCAGCCGGGCCCGGCGGCCGGCCATCCAGACGTCACTGGTGTCGACGAAGAGCGAGGGCAGGCCGAACCAGACCAGGAACCCGGCGGCCGGCACCTCGCGGCCGGAATGCTTGGCCGCCATCGCCCGGGCATACTCGCGGACGCCGACCACGACCAGGTTGAGCAGCACCAGGGTGAGGGCGCCGATCAGGTACGAGTCGGCGGTGAGGAACAACGAGCGGCTCCCGCGCGACCAGGTCACCGTGAACAGGCCGAGGCCGGCGACGGCCAGCACCGCCGCGACGATCCCGGCCGCCTTGGTGAAGAGCAGCCGGCCGCCGGCCCGGTAGAGCGTCGTGACCAGCCCGTCGACGTTGAGCAGAAGCATGCGGCGGCCGCGGGCGGCGGCGAGCAGCGAGTTGCCGACGCGCTCGGACAGCGGGCGCCCCAGCTCCTGCAGCGGCCGGAAGGCGTCCATCGGCAGCTCGTCGAGCATGCGGTTGCCGGCCAGGTCGGCCACCACCCGGCGCACCTGGTCGGGGGCGAGCCGGCCGGCGATGCGGGCGAACTCGGCGACCAGCCGGGCCACCGTGTGCTCGCCGTCCATCAGGAGCGCGAGCTCCCACTCCTCGCCGGTGAGCCGCAGGTAGCTGGCCCGTTCGCCGTCGTCGGGCGAGCGCAGCATGATGTAGTCGCCGCCGCGGGCGTCGGTGAGCTGGACGTATTCCACCCCGGCGCGCAGCACGGGACGCGCGCTCGTCGGGTTGAGGCGGTCGACCACCGCGCCCCACAGCCCGGGATCCGCCGGGCCGGACGGCTCACCGGGGGCGCGGCCGGCCAGCGCCTCCCAGACGTTCATCCTGGTCTCGACGTACGTCAACGGGCATGCCTCTCACTGCCGGGGGGAACCGCGATGGCGAATGGCAGATTAGGCGCTCGACAAGCCCGATGGCGAGTCCTCCGCGCCGAAATGACCCGTTTCATCCGGAAGTCGGAGATTAGCGCCCGGCCAAAGATACGGCGGGTGGTGTGACGACCCCCTCGTCACACCACCCGCCGTAGCGGAAGGGAAAAGCTCTACTTGGCCTCGGCCAGGGTCACCGTGATCTGCTTCTTCTCGCCGCCACGGGTGTAGTCGAGGGTCATCTTGGCGCCGACCGTGCCGGACTGGACCGCCGCGACCAGGTCGTCGGAGTCGCTGATGGTCTTGCCGTCGGCCGAGGTGATCACGTCGCCCTGCTGGAGGCCGGCCGTGGCCGCCGCGCTGCCGCTGGTGACGTTGCTGACCAGGGCGCCACCGTTCTCGGCGTCGGCCACGCTGACGCCCAGCGCCGGGTGGCTGACCTTCTTACCGGCCATCAGGTCGTCGGCCACCTGCTTGGCCTTGTCGCTGGGGATCGCGAAGCCCAGGCCGATGTTGCCGGTGCTGCCGGACGTGGCGATCGCCGAGTTGATGCCGATGACCTCGCCGTTGGTGTTGACCAGGGCGCCGCCGGAGTTGCCGGGGTTGATCGGCGCGTCGGTCTGGAGCAGGCCGGACATCGTGGTCGAGGCGCCCTGCTGCTGCTGGTTGTTGCCGAACGGGCTCTGCTGCTCGCCGCCCTCGCCGCTGGACTGGATCGTGCGGTCCTTGGCGCTGATGATGCCGGCGGTGACCGAGCCCTCCAGGCCGAGCGGGCTGCCGATGGCCAGGACCGTGTCGCCGACCTGCATCTTGGCACTGCTGCCGAACGTGGACGCCTTGAGGTCGGACAGACCCGACGTCTTGATCACGGCGAGGTCGGTGCGCTCGTCGGTGCCGACGATGGTGGCGTTCGCCTTCTTGCCGTCGGCGAAGATCACGGTGACCGTGTCGCCCTGGGCGGTGGCCACCACGTGGTTGTTGGTGACGATGTAACCGTCGGTGGAGATCACCACGCCCGAGCCCTCGCCGCTGCCGGTGGTGATCGACACGACGCTGTCCTGCACGGCGGCGGCGATCTGGGCCAGCGACGAGCGGTCGACGACCCGGGTGACCGACGAGTTGCCGGTCTGCACCGAGGGGGACGAGCCGTCGTCGTCGAAGGCGAGCGCCGCGGCGGCGCCGACGCCACCCGCGCCGAGCGCGATCAGCACGGCGGCCGCGCCCGCCACGAAGACCTTGCGGCCGCGCCCGGTGCCCCGGGGCTGCTGCTGGTCGACCGGCGCGGCCCAGGCCGGCTGCCCCTCGGTGCCCGGAGTCCAGGCCTGGCCCTCGCCCCAGGCCTGACCCTCACTGCCGGGGAGCGGCTGCGTCTGGGTCTGCGTCGTGCCGCCCGCCCAGCCGGCGGCCGGGTAACCGGGCTGCTGACCGTAAGGCTGCTGGTGGCCCGGGTGCGCCTGCTGGCCGAAACCCGGGTGGTAAGGCTGCTGATAGCCGGCCGGCTGCTGCCACGGGGACTGCTGCCACTGGGGGGCGCCGGACTGGGGAGCAGGAGCGCTCGACACCGGCTGGCCCCACGGCGGAGCCTGCGGCGGCGCGGGCTGCTGGGGGGCAACGGGCTGCGCGGCGGTCGGCTCCTCAGACTGTCCCCGCTGCGGGCTGCTGCTCTCGGAGGAGGCGTCCGCGGGTCGCGGGTCGGTCTCGTTCTCGTTCATGCCACCACCTTGCCCCGTCGGGCTCGTACTGACCTGTGCTAGGCCTGGATGTTTTCTGAAAGCTCTTTGTCGGCATTTAGCGTAGGCAAAGTAACCCGGAACGTCGCTCCGTGCCCCGGTTCACTGATCACCTCGACGTTTCCTCCATGGGACCTGACTATCGCCGCGACGATGGCCAGGCCCAGACCGGTGCCGGTGGCGGCCCGGTCGGTGTGCCGGGTGCGGGCCTCGTCGGCGCGGTAGAACCGCTCGAAGACGTGCGCCTTCTGCTGGTCGGACAGGCCCGGCCCGGTGTCCGACACCTCGACCACGGCCTGGTCGCCCTCGCCGGCGTAGAGCCGCAGGGTCACGGTCGCCTCGGGCGGGGTGTGGACCAGCGCGTTGGTCATCAGGTTGCCGATCACCTGCCGCAGCCGGGCGTCGTCGCCCCGGGCCACGAGCCGGTCCGGCTGGTCACGGATGTCGAGCTCGATGGTGCGCTCGGGGGCCATCGCCTCGGCCGCCTGCACCGCGTCGAGGGCGAGCACGGGCAGCTCCACCGGGCCCAGCTCGAGCGGGCGCTCGCGGTCGAGCCGGGCCAGCAGCAGCAGATCCTCGACGAGCAGGCCCATCCGGGCGGCCTCGTCCTCGATCCGGCGCACGAGCCGGGCCACATCGCCGGGGTCGGTGACGGCACCCTGGCGGTAGAGCTCGGCGAAGCCCCGGATGGTGGTCAGCGGCGTGCGCAGCTCGTGCGAGGCGTCCGCCACGAACTGCCGCATCTTGCCCTCGGAGCGCACCGCCCGGGCCTCGGAGAGCAGGGCCGCGTCGGCCGCCTCGACCGCGGACGCCTCGGCCGCGCGGGCTGCCGCCTCGCTCTGGGCACGCGCGCTGAACGCGGCCTCGATCTGGGCCAGCATCGCGTTGAGCGCCTTGGCCAGCCGGCCCAGCTCGGTGGTCGGCTCGCCCTCCCGCGACTCGGGATCGGGCACCCGCTGGGTGAGGTCACCGGCCGCGATCGCCGCCGCCGTGCGCTCGATCTGCAACAGCGGCACCAGGCTCTGGCGCACTATCGCGGCGCCGATCGAGGCCAGCGCGATCAGCACGCCCACGCCGACCAGCAGATCGACCCAGACCATCTGGTTGACCGCCAGGCCGATCACCGAGAGTTTCTCGGCGACCTGCACCACCTGGCTGTTCTCGTCGATGATGACCACCACGCGCCAGTGCACCTGGCCGCTGGGCGACCGCACGGTGTAGGGCTCGTTGAGCACCGCGTTGAGCTGGTCGAGCCCCTTGACCAGCGGCGGCAGGTCGGCCGGGTCGAGGTCGCGGTCACCGATCCAGGGGCCGTCGGAGCGCACGCCGCCGACCGACGAGGTGGAGACGTAGAAGTCGCCCGGCACCGGGATCTGGGAGCCGGGCCGGGCGCGGGCGATCGTCTCGGCATAGATCTTGAGCGAGGTGTCGAGCCGGTCGAGCAGGTAGTTGTGCAACGCGTAGGTGCTGGCCGCGCTGATGGCGGTGAGCGCGGCGAACACCAGGACCAGGACCGACGCCACCAGCTTGATGCGCAGCGACACCTTGCGCAGGCTGGGTTGCGGCGGGATCGAGTTGCGAACCCGCTCGGTGAGCGTCGAGGTCACGGCAGGCTCAGACGGCGGGTTTGCGCAGCACGTAGCCGACGCCGCGGAGAGTGTGGATGAGGCGCGGCTGCACGTTGTCGACCTTGCGGCGCAGGTAGGAGATGTAGGACTCGACGATGTTGTCGTCGCCGCGGAAGTCGTATTTCCAGACGTGGTCGAGGATCTGCGCCTTGGACAGCACCCGGTTGGCGTTGAGCATCAGGTAGCGCAGGAGCTTGAACTCGGTCGGTGACAGCTGGACGCGCTGGCCGGCCCGGTAGACCTCGTGGGTCTCCTCGTCGAGCTCGAGGTCGGCGAAGACCAGGCGCGACGGCTCCTCGTCGCCCTGCGTCGTGCGGCGCAGCACCGCCCGGATGCGGGCGGTGAGCTCCTCGAGGCTGAACGGCTTGGTCACGTAGTCGTCGCCGCCCAGGGTCAGGCCGCGGATCTTGTCGTCGGTGCCGTCGCGGGCGGTCAGGAAGACCACCGGCGTGCGCTGGCCGCCCTCGCGCATGAGCCGGATGACCTCGAACCCGTCGAGGTCGGGCAGCATGACGTCGAGGACGACGAGGTCGGGCGTGGTGTTTTTCGCCGCGCTGACCGCCGCGCTGCCGCTCGTCGCGGTGCTCACGTCGAAGCCGGCGAAGCGGAGACTGGCGGAGAGGAGCTCGAGGATGTTTGCGTCGTCCTCGACGACGAGCAGTTTCGCCTCACTCTGCTTGGGCTGGGTCTGAGCGGCCATGGCACCCATTGTTTATCAGCGCGCTGTCTCTTGCCTGCACGCTGCCTGAAAGTTTTCTGTAAGCCTGCTCGGGGCGTTCAGGCGGCGAGACGGTAGGCCGAGCCGCCCATCGAGGCCTGCGCGGCACGGGCGAGCATGCGGCGGTCGGCACCGGGCTCGGGGCGCAACGCGGGGGCGGTCACCAGCGTCACCGTCAGCGACCGTAGCGCGGCGACCCGGCGTACGGAATCGACCAGGGTGTCGTCACCGATGAACGCGGCCGCAGTGGAGTCATACCGGATCGAGGCCGGCACCACCGGAGCGCCCGCGTCGATCGCGGCCTGGAACAACGCCGGCCGGAAACGACCCTGGCTGGTGCCGCAGAACGTCGTGCCCTCGGGGAACGCGGCGACCGTCCGGCCCGAGCGCAGCGCCCCGGCCACCTCGGCCACCGTCGCCGGCAGCGCCTTGGGCCGCGACCGGTCGATGAAGATGGCGCCGGACAGCCCGGCCAGCGAGCCGATGCCCGGCCACGCCCCGACCTCACCCTTGGCCACCAGCCGCACCGGTGCGACCGCCATCAGCACCAGGATGTCGAGCCAGGAGACGTGGTTCGCGACCAGCAGGCTGCCCGGCCGCAGCGCCGGGCCGCGCCGGACGACCCGGATGCCCAGGACGGCGAGCATGCCGCGGGCGATCCCCCGCAGAGCGAGACCGCGCAGCAGCGGCGCGAGCACCAGGCCGCCGACGAGCACGGCGCCGAGCGCGATCATGCGCAGCGTGGTCACTCCGGGGAACGCGGACCGGCCGGCCGCGTCCCGGCAGTGGTCACCGCAGCCGGAGACCGGTTGCCACATCGCCGCGATCATCGGGTGGCTCCCAGGAAGTGCCGGCGGTAACGCGGGTCCATCCGGTCCATCGAGAACAGCACGTAGAAGTCGGCGCAGTTGAAGTCGGGGTCGTAGGCGGGCTCGCCGCAGACCCAGCTGCCGAGCCGCAGATATCCCTTGAGCAGCGCCGGTGGCTGCGTTCTGGGGTCGCCGGCCAGGTCGGTCTCGGCCAGCCAGTTGCGGCGCGGCCGCACCCGCATGGCGGGCGGGGCGAGGTGCTTGGCCTGCACCCGGGCCCAGACGCCGGCCGCCAGCGCACCGCCGTCGTCCAGCGGCACCGAGGCGCAGCCGGCCAGCCAGCGCAGGTTGTTCAGGTGCAGGTAGCGGGCGATCCCGGCCCACATCAGGTTGATCACCGAACCGCTGCGGTGGTCGGGGTGCACGCAGGAGCGGCCGGTCTCGACCAGCTGGTCCCGCAGGGGGTGCAGCCGGCTCAGGTCGAACTCGCCGTCGCCGTAGCGCCGGCCGGCCCGCTCGGCGGCCCTGGGGGGAAGCATCCGGTAGGTGCCGACCACCGCGCCGGTCGCGTCGTCGCGCACGATCAGGTGGTCGCAGAAGTCGTCGAACTCGTCGACGTCACGCCCGTCGGCGGTGGCGGGCAGGGTGGCGCCGAGCTCACCGGCGAAGACCTCGTGGCGCAGCCGCTGGGCGGCGGCCACATCGCCGGCGTCCTCGGCCAGGAGCAGGGTGTAGCCGCTGGTCCCGGTGGGGGCGGCGGCAGTCAGCAGAACAGCCATGTGATGTGTGTAAGGGTGACACCTGCCGATGGAATGTCGCCCCAGGAGGCGATTCATGGCCGTGAAATGAACGGCTTGTGCGAGCCTTCCTCGCATGAGGATTTCTCGGCGGTTCAATGGGCCGCCCACGTCCGGCAACGGCGGGTGGTCGGCCGGGGCTTTCGCGATCGCGGCGGGCGCGCGGGTCGGCGGACCGGCGCTTGAAGTGACCCTGCGAGTGCCTCCCCCGCTCGAGACCGAGCTGACCTACGCCGATGGCTCGGTCCACCACGGCGAGACCCTCGTGGCGACCGTGACCGAGGCGGCGGGCGAGATCTCGTACGTCGCTCCGGTCGATCTGCCCACGGCCGAGTCGGCC
Source organism: Paractinoplanes maris (assembly GCF_023544465.1). GTDB lineage: Bacteria > Actinomycetota > Actinomycetes > Mycobacteriales > Micromonosporaceae > Actinoplanes > Actinoplanes maris. The sequence goes on from NZ_JALPVL010000001.1 coordinate 479,336, forward strand.
GCCGCGGACTATCCCGGCTTCACCAGCCACCCCTTCCCCACCTGCTATGTGTGCGGGACGGAACGGCCGGACGGGCTGCGCGTCTTCCCCGGACCGCTGCCCGACGGGCGTACGGCCGCGCCCTGGACCGTCCCGGCCGAGGTGGATCTGCCGGTCGTGTGGGCCGCCCTCGACTGCCCCGGCGGCTGGACCGCGCTGCGCAACGGGCGCACCTACGTGCTGGGCCGCATCGCGGTCACCACCAGCGCGCTGCCCGAGCCGGGGTCGGCCTGTGTGGTCGTCGGCGAGGCGACCGCGTTCTCCGGGCGCAAGGCGATGGTGCTCTCGACGATCTATGCGCCCGGCGGCGAGCGACTGGCCACCGCCCGGGCCACATGGATCGCCCCGACCTAGTAAGTTGACCTCTTCATCCGGGGGAAGGAATCGCGTCGATGAGTGCGCCAGGCACCGACGAGATCGTCGTCGACCATCTGACCAAGCAGTACAAGAAGCTGCGCGCCGTGGACGATCTCTCGTTCCGGGTGCGGTCGGGGCGGGTCACCGGCTTCCTCGGGCCCAACGGCGCGGGCAAGACGACCACGCTGCGCATGCTGCTCGGCCTGGTCGCACCGACCGCCGGCACCGCGACCTTCGGCGACCAGCGTTACGCCGACCTGCACGACCCGGTGCGCCGGGTCGGTGCGGTCCTCGAGGCCTCCAGCGCCCACCGCGGCCGCACCGGCCGCAACCACCTGCGGATGATCTGCCGCGCGGCCGGCCTGCCCGACACCCGGTCCGACGAGGTGCTCGAGATGGTCGGCCTGACCCCGGCCGCCAACCGCAAGTTCAAGGGCTACTCGCTGGGCATGAAGCAGCGGCTGGGCATCGCCGCGGCCATGCTCGGCGACCCGCGGGTGCTGATCCTCGACGAGCCGGCCAACGGACTCGACCCCGAGGGCATCCGCTGGATGCGTGACCTGCTCAAGGCCCTGGCCGGCCAGGGCCGCACGGTGCTGGTCTCGAGCCACCTGCTGGGCGAGATGCAGCTGCTGGCCGACGACGTGGTGATCGTGGCGGCGGGCAAGCTGATCCGGCAGGGCCCGGTCGACCAGGTGCTGGGCGACATGAGCGGCGGCGTCGTGGTGCGGGTGCGCACCCCGCAGACCGAGGCGCTGACCACCGCGCTCTCCGAGCTCAGCGCGACCGTGACCCCGGGTCCGGAGGGCAGCCTGCTGGTGCACGGCGCCGAGGCGGCCGCGGTCGGCCACGCGGCCTTCACGGCGGGGGTCGAGCTGCACGAGCTGGCCACCGAACGCGGCGATCTCGAACAGGTCTTCCTGCAGCTCACGGCCGGAAAGGCGGGCATCCGATGAGTCTGGTCAACGCTGAGCTGTTCAAGGTCCGCACCACCTCGCTGTGGTGGATCATGGGCCTCGTCCTGCTTCCCCTGTACGCGGCGAGCGTGCTGGTCAACTGGGCGAACTCCAACGTCACCACGCCCCCGGACGACGCCGGGGTGACCGATACCCAGAGCGCGCAGATCGAGGCCGCGCTCGAGCCGATCAATGTGGCCACCAACCTCTACACGAGTGGGCAGTTCTTCGGCATCCTGATCGTGCTGTTGCTGTCGGCGATCATCGTGACCAGTGAGTTCTTCCACCTCACGGCGACGACCACGTTCCTGACGACGCCCCGTCGCGAGTCCGTCATCCTGGCCAAGTTCGGCGCCGCCGTCGTCATCGGCCTGGCCGTCTGGCTGATCACGACGGTGCTCAACCTGATCGTGGTGCCGCCGATCATGAACAATCTCGAGCTCGGCAGCCAGCTCGGCGAGCCGGCCGTGTGGCGCGCGATCGGGCTCAACGCCCTGGCCTTCGTCCTCTGGGGTGTCCTCGGGGTGGGCGCGGGCGTACTGATCCGCAGCCAGATCGCGGCGACGCTGATCCTGGCCATCACCTACGTGGTCGGCTCGGCCGCGGTGAGCCTGATCTTCTTCCTGCTGAGCGAGTACGTGGCCGAGTGGATCAGCAATCTGCAGGTGCTCGTGCCGACCAGCGCCTCCCAGCTGATGATCTCCGGCACCGATCTGCCCGGCTCACCCCCACGCTGGGTCGGCGCCGTGGTCCTGATCGGGTACGCGATCGTCACCGGCTTCCTCGGCACGTGGCTGACCAAGCGGCGCGACATCTCCTGACGCGGCCTGAGTTCGTTCTCACACACGGCGTAGCCTGGACGGCGAATCCTTCCCGTCCCATGTGACGCCGATCAAAAGGTGAAAGAGGCGAACACGGAAGTGTCGACCCAGCAGACTTCGCACGAGAACCCGCTCGCGGATTTCGGTCCCAACGAGTGGATCGTCGACGAGATGTACCAGCGTTACCTGGCCGACCCCGCGAGCGTCGACCCGGCCTGGCACGATTTCTTCGCCGATTACAAGCCCGCGATGGCCACGGGTTCGATCGTGACGCCGGACGAGGCGAAGGCGGCCAACGCGACCGCCTCCGCCGCCCGGGCCGGCACGGACGCACCGGCCGCGGCCACCGTCGCGCCGGTGAAGCCGACAGTTCCCGCCGCCCCCGCCCCTGAGTCCGCACCGAAGCCCGCCGCCAAGCCGGCGCCCAAGCCGGCCGCTTCGTCGGGCAACGGGAAGGCTCCGGAGGGGGCCAAGGTCACCACGCTGCGCGGAGTCGCCGCCCGCATCGTGCAGAACATGGACGCCTCGCTGGAGGTGCCCACCGCCACCTCGGTGCGCGCCGTCCCGGCCAAGCTCATGGTCGACAACCGCATCGTGATCAACAACCACCTCGCCCGCGGGCGGGGCGGCAAGGTCAGCTTCACCCACCTGATCGGCTGGGCGCTGGTCCGCGCGGTCGTGCAGCACCGCGAGATGAACAACTCGTTCGCCGAGGTGGACGGCAAGCCCGCGCTGGTCCAGCCCGAGCACATCAACCTCGGCATCGCCATCGACCTCGCCAAGAAGGACGGCTCGCGCGCGCTCGTCGTGCCGTCGATCAAGAACTGCGAGACGATGGACTTCCGCAAGTTCTGGCAGGCCTACGAGGACGTGGTCCGCCGGGCCCGCCGCAACGAGCTGACCATGGACGACTACGCGGGCACGACGATCTCGCTCACCAACCCGGGCGGCATCGGCACGGTCCACTCCATCCCGCGCCTGATGGCCGGTCAGAGCGCGATCATCGGTGTCGGCGCGATGGAGTACCCCGCGCCCTACGCCGGCATGAGCGACGAGACCCTGTCCGAGCACGGCATCAGCAAGGTCACCACGCTGACCAGCACCTATGACCACCGGGTCATCCAGGGCGCGCAGTCCGGCGAGTTCCTCAAGGCGATGCACGAGTTCCTGCTCGGCGAGCACGACTTCTACGACGAGATCTTCACCTCGCTGCGGATCCCGTACGAGCCGGTCCGCTGGGTGCGCGACGTCGCCCGCACCAGCGAGGGCCAGATCGACAAGGCGGCCCGGGTCGTCGAGCTGATCCACGCCTACCGGGTGCGCGGCCACCTGATGGCCGACACCGACCCGCTCGAGTTCGAGATCCGCCGCCACCCCGACCTCGACGTGCTCCAGCACGGCCTCACGCTGTGGGACCTCGACCGCACGTTCCCGGTCGGCGGCTTCGCCGGCAAGCAGCGGATGAAGCTGCGCGAGGTGCTGGGCGTCCTGCGCGACACCTACTGCCGCCGGGTCGGCATCGAGTACATGCACATCCAGGGCCCCGAGGAGCGGCGCTGGATCCAGGACCGCATCGAGATCAAATACACCAAGCCCGACTCCGACGAGCAGAAGCACATCCTCAACCGGCTGAACGCGGCCGAGGCCTTCGAGACGTTCCTGCAGACCAAGTACGTCGGTCAGAAGCGCTTCTCGCTGGAGGGTGGCGAGTCGCTGATCCCGCTGCTCGACGCCGTCCTGGAGTCGTCGGCCGAGGCCGGTCTGGACGAGATGGTCATCGGCATGGCCCACCGCGGCCGGCTCAACGTGCTGGCCAACATCGTCGCCAAGCCGTACGAGAAGATCTTCAACGAGTTCGAGGGTCAGATGGACCCGAAGTCGGCGCACGGCTCGGGCGACGTCAAATACCACCTGGGTCAGACCGGCAAATACACGACGCCGGACGGCGAGCACGCGACCACGGTCAGCGTGGTGGCCAACCCGTCCCACCTCGAGGCGGTCGACCCCGTCCTCGAGGGCATCGTCCGGGCCAAGCAGGACCGCCTCGACCTCGGCCTGCACGGCTACACGGTGCTCCCGCTGCTGGTGCACGGCGACGCCGCGTTCGCCGGCCAGGGCGTGGTGGCCGAGACGCTCAACCTCTCCCAGCTGCGCGGCTACCGCACCGGCGGCACGGTCCACGTGATCGTCAACAACCAGGTCGGCTTCACCACCGCCCCCGAGTACAGCCGCTCGTCGATGTATTCGACCGACGTGGCCCGGATGATCCAGGCCCCGATCTTCCACGTGAACGGCGACGACCCCGAGGCCGTCGTGCGGGTGGCCAAGCTCGCCTTCGAGTACCGCCAGGCGTTCAACAAGGACGTCGTGATCGACCTGGTCTGCTACCGCCGCCGCGGTCACAACGAGGGCGACGACCCGTCGATGACCAACCCCCGGATGTACGAGATCATCGACACCAAGCGCTCGGTGCGCAAGCTTTACACCGAGGAGCTGATCGGCCGGGGCGACATCACCGTGGACGACGCCCAGGAGCAGCTGCGCGACTACCAGTCCCAGCTCGAGCAGGTCTTCAAGGCGACCCGGGACGCGGCCGGCACGCCGCCGCGGCCGCGGGTCATCTCCGAGGAGCCCGAGCCCGAGGTCGAGACCGCGGTCGACGCGGCCGCCGTACGCGCGGTCGGCCAGGCCCACGTCGAGCTGCCCGAGGGCTTCACCCCGCACAAGCGGGTTCAGCAGCTGCTCGAGCGCCGGGCCAAGATGTCGGCCGACGGTGGCATCGACTGGGGCTTCGGCGAGCTGGTCGCGTTCGGCACGCTGCTGCAGCAGGGTGTCACGGTCCGGCTGGCCGGACAGGACTCGCGTCGCGGCACGTTCGTCTCGCGGCACGCGTCGGTCGTCGACGCCAAGACCGGCAAGGACTTCCTCCCGCTGTCCACGCTGGCCACCGGCTCGGCCCGCTTCTTCGTCCACGACTCGCTGCTGAGCGAGTACGCGGCGATGGGCTTCGAATACGGCTACTCGGTCGAGAACACCGAGGCGCTGGTGCTGTGGGAGGCGCAGTTCGGCGACTTCGTCAACGGCGCCCAGTCGATCGTGGACGAGTTCATCTCGTCCGGCGAGGTGAAGTGGGGCCAGCAGTCGTCGCTGGTGCTGCTGCTCCCGCACGGCCAGGAGGGCCAGGGTCCCGACCACTCGTCGGGCCGGCCCGAGCGGTTCCTGCAGCTCTGCGCGCAGGACAACATGCGGGTGGCCAACCCGACCACCCCGGCCAACTACTTCCACCTGCTGCGCCGCCAGGCCCTGTCGGGCAAGCGCAAGCCGCTGGTCGTCTTCTCGCCCAAGTCACTGCTGCGCCACAAGCTCGCGGTGTCGTCGGTCGCCGACTTCACCCAGGGCACGTTCCAGCCGGTCATCGCCGACGCCGGCGTGAACGGCAAGCCGCTGGACGCCAACGGGGTCAAGCGGGTGCTGCTCTGCTCGGGCAAGGTCTATTACGACCTCTTCCAGGCCCGGGCCGAGCGGGGCATCACCGACACCGCGATCCTGCGGATGGAGCAGATCTACCCGCTGCCGGTGGAGGAGCTCAAGGCGATCCTGGCCCAGTTCCCGCAGGCCGAGGACTTCGTCTGGGTGCAGGAGGAGCCGGCCAACCAGGGTGCCTGGTCGTTCGTCGCGCTCAACCTGCTCGAGCACCTCGAGGGCGTCCGGCTGCGGCGCATCTCGCGCCCGGCCGCCGCGGCGCCCGCGGTGGGCTCGGCCAAGATGCACGAGGCCGAGCAGGCCGCGCTGATCGAGGCCGCGCTGCCGCGTCCGTAACAGCTGAGGACTGGGGGCGCTCCGCTGCGGCGGGGCGCCCCCTTTTACTATCCGGTCATGTATTTCACCGACCGTGGCATCGAGGAACTCGTCGAACGGCGTGGCGAGGAAACCGTGACGCTGGAGTGGCTGGCCGCGCAGTTGCAATCCTTCGTCGACCAGAACCCCGAGTTCGAGACCCCGATCGAGCGCTTCGCGACGTGGCTCGCCCGGGACGACGAGGATGAGGAGTAGCGGTCTCGAGTCGCGACCGATCCGGCGGGTCGAGCTCGACGCCGCCGCCGAGGTCGACCGGGCCGCCTGGTGGGCGAAGATTCCGGCCGTACGCGCGCTCCTCGAGCACGGCCTGAACATTCCGGCCGGCGTGACATTCCTCGTCGGCGAGAACGGCTCGGGCAAGTCGACGCTGGTCGAGGCGCTGGCCGCGGCGCACGGGCTCAACCCGGAGGGCGGTTCGCGGGGCGCGATGCACTCGACCCGGGTCACCGAGTCGCCGCTGGGCTCGGCGTTGCGGGTGATCCGCACGCCCGGGCGCCGGGTCAACGCGTACTTCCTGCGCGCCGAGACCACGCACGGGCTCTACACCTATCTGGAGAGCCTGCCCGGCGACAATCCCGATCACGGGCTGCACGAACAGAGCCACGGCGAGGGCTTCCTCGAACTTCTGGAGCGCAAATTCCGGGGGTACGGCTTCTACCTCATGGACGAGCCCGAGGCGCCGCTGTCCTTCACGTCCACGCTGGGTTTGCTCAGCCGCCTCGAGGACCTGCGCGCCGACGGGTCGCAGGTCGTCGTGGCCACGCACTCGCCGCTGCTCACCGCCCTGCCCGGCGCCACGATCCTCGAACTCGGCGCGCACGGCATCCGCCGCACCGCATGGGCCGACCTCGACATCGTGGCCAACTGGCGCGGTTTCCTCGACGCACCCGAGGCGTACCTTCGTCACCTGCGCGCCTGATCGTCGAGCGCAAGCACTCACGCACGTCGCTCGGGCGGGATGAGCGCATCGGGGGTCAAGCTCGACGATCAAAAGCTGGATGTCGTAGCTGGGATGGTGGTGCGGACCGCTGCTCACGCCGAGGGCCCAGACGTGCTGAGCAGGCCGCTGGCGCGTCCTGAACGCTCAGCGCGCCCGGGCGACGTGAGTGAGTGGCCGGGCTCAAACCCAGAACGCACGTGCCCGACTACGCCCCGCCGCCACCCAGCGGCACCACCGCACAGCCCGCGACCCGCCCGACCTGCCTAGGCGGTGACCGCATTCCGCCCGAGCTGGCCGCCGCGTGGGGTTGATCTTCGGGGTCAGCGCAACCACTTACGCACGTCGCCCGGGTGGGTCGAGCGCCCTGGGCGCGCCAGCGCCCTGCTCGGGCCGCCCGGGCCCTCGGCGTGAGCAGCGGTCCGCATCACCCACCCGGCTACGACATTTGTCCCTGGCTCTTGATCCGTCCTTCGACACGTCTGGTGTCATCCACAGTTGGAACTCGGCCGGGCGGGGGCGCGTGGCGGCCGGTACGTTGAAGTCGTGGCACGAAGCGTTTATGTGGCGGGTCTGGGCCCGGGTGTCGGCAAGGGCACGGTGGCGCTCGGTCTGGTCGAGTTGCTGTCGCGGCAGGTCGCGCGGATCGGGGTGTTCCGGCCGCTGGTCTCCGGCGACGGGGACGACTCGCTGCTCACGCTGCTGACCAAGCGCTACCCGGTCGTGGCGCCCTATGCGGAGTCCTACGGCGTCACCATGGCCGAGGCGAGTGCGCTGGTCGCCGATGGCAAGTGGGAGGAGCTGATCTCCCGGATCGTCGAGCGTTACCGCGAGGTCGAGCGGCAGTCGGCGTCGGTGGTGGTGATCGGCAGCGACTTCGCGCCGGCCGCCAAGGAACGCGACGAGATGCCGCGCGAGCTGGGCTTCAACGCCCGGCTGGCCACCGAGTTCGGCAGTGTTGTGGTGCCCGTGATCAGCGGTGCTGGGCGTAACGCCGAGTCGCTCGTGGCCTCGGCTCGCAGCGCCTATCACTCGCTGGTCGACCTCGACGCCACCGTGATCGCCGTGATCGCGAACCGGGTGCCGGCCGATCTCGGCGCGCTGCCGGCCGACGCGCTGCCGGCCGACGCGCTGCCGGTGCCGATGTGGTCGATTCCCGAGATCGCCACGCTGGCCGCGCCCACGGTGGCCGAGGTGGCGGAGGCGCTCGACGCGACGATCGTGTCCGGTGGTGAGGGCGCTCTCGATCGTGACGTGCTCGACTACGTGGTCGGCGCGGCCCATGTGCCCGCCGTGCTCGAGCACCTGACCGACGGCGCGCTGATGATCACCCCGGGCGACCGGGCCGACCTGCTGCTCGCGGCCAGCGCCGCGCACGCCGCGGGCAACGTCACGCTGGCCGGTCTGGTGCTGACCCTGGGCGAGCGCCCCGACCCGCGCGTGGTCCGGGTCATCGAGCGGCTCAACACCGGCCTGGCCATGCTGGTCGTCGACGCCGACAGCTACCACACCATCGCCTCGGCCAGCCGCATCCAGGCCGGCCTCGGCACGGGCACCCCGCGCAAGGTCGAGGCCGCCCTCGGCGCGTTCGAGGAATATGTGGACACCGCGGCCCTGACCCGCGTGCTCGACGTGGCCCGCTCGAGCCGGGTCACGCCGCTGATGTTCGAGAACGATCTGATCGACCGGGCCCGGGCCGAGCGGCGTCACCTGGTGCTGCCCGAGGGCACCGACGAGCGCATCCTGCGGGCCACCGAGACCCTGTTGCGCCGGGGCGTCGCCGACCTCACGCTGCTCGGTGACCCGGCCGAGATCACCCGGCGGGCCCGGGAGCTGGGCGTCGACATCGGCTCGGCCCGCCTGGTCGACCCCGAGACCAGCCCGTGGCGGGACGACTTCGCCGAGCGCTACGCCGAGCTGCGCAAACACCGGGCGGTGACGCTCGACCTGGCCTACGACGTGGTGCGCGACGTCAACTATTTCGGCACGATGATGGTGGCCGAGGGGCTGGCCGACGGCATGGTCTCCGGGGCCAACCACACCACGGCGGCGACCATCCGCCCCGCGTTCGAGATCATCAAGACGGTGCCCGACGTGTCGGTGGCGTCCAGTGTGTTCTTCATGCTGCTGGCCGACCGCGTGCTGGTCTACGGCGACTGCGCGGTCAACCCCGACCCCGACGCGGCCCAGCTGGCCGACATCGCGCTCTCCTCCGCGCGGACGGCGGCGGCCTTCGGCATCGAGCCGCGGGTCGCGATGCTGTCGTACTCCACGGGCAAATCCGGCTCCGGGGCCGACGTCGAAAAGGTCGCCGCGGCCACCGCCCTGGTCCGCGACCGGCAACCCGACCTGCCGGTCGAGGGCCCGATCCAGTACGACGCGGCCATCGACCCCGCGGTGGCGGCGACCAAGCTGCCCGAGAGCACGGTGGCCGGCAAGGCGACGGTCTTCGTCTTCCCCGACCTCAACACGGGCAACAACACCTACAAGGCGGTTCAGCGCTCGGCCAACGCGGTCGCGGTCGGACCGGTGATGCAGGGCCTGCGGCGGCCGGTCAACGACCTGTCCCGTGGGGCCACGGTCAAGGACATCGTCAACACGGTGGCGATCACGGCGATCCAGGCGGCGGTGCGATGACTCGGGTGCTCGTTCTCAACAGCGGCTCGTCCTCGGTGAAATACCGGCTCTTCGACGGCGCCGGCACCGTGGCCAAGGGCCTGGTCGAACGCATCGGTGAGAGCGGTGGCGAGGTGGCCGACCACCGGGCCGCGCTGCAGGGGATCATGGACGAGGTCGATCTGGCCGGCCTGGCCGTGGTCGGTCACCGGGTGGTGCACGGCGGCCCCGAGTTCACCGGCCCGACGGTCATCGACGACGACGTGGTGGCGCGGGTCGAGGCCCTCGTGCCGCTCGCCCCGCTGCACAACCCGGCCGCGCTGACCGGCATCGAGGTGGCCCGCAAGCTGCTGCCCGACGTGCCGCAGGTGGCCGTCTTCGACACGGCGTTCCACGCGACCATCCCGCCCGAGGGCGTGACCTGGGCGATCGACCGGTCACTGGCCGAGCGGTGGCAGATCCGGCGGTACGGGTTCCACGGCACCTCCCACGCGTACGTCTCCCGCCGCACCGCCCAGGTGCTGGGCCGCGATCCCGCCTCGACAAACGTGATCACCCTGCATCTGGGCAACGGCGCGAGTGCCTGCGCGGTCGAGGGCGGTCGCAGCGTCGCCACCTCGATGGGCATGTCCCCGCTGCCCGGCCTGGTGATGGGCACCCGGAGCGGCGACATCGACCCGACGGTGATCTTCCACCTGCACCGGGTGGCCGGCCTGCCGCTGGACGAGATCGAGAACTCGCTGACCCGCCACGCCGGCCTGCAGGGCCTGGCCGGGGTGAACGACGTGCGCTCGGTGCTGGAGAAGCGCTCGCAGGGCGACCCCGACGCGACGCTGGCCTTCGACGTCTACTGCCGCCGCATCCGCGAATACGTGGGCGCCTACCTGGCCGTGCTCGGCCGGGTCGACGCCATCACGTTCACCGCCGGCGTGGGCGAGAACGCCGCCGCGGTGCGGGCCGCCGCACTGTCCGGACTCGAGCCGCTGGGCATCGAGATCGACCCGCACCGCAACGAGCGCCGTGACGAGATCATCTCCCCGCCCGGCGCCCGCATCCCCGTCTGTGTGATCGCCACCGACGAGGAACTGGAGATAGCCGACCAGTCCCGGGCGGCCTTGTCCCTGCCGCGCTGACGGTTCGACGGCCGACGGTTCGCTGTCTTGTGGTCTGCGGGAGTCAGCCTTGTGGTCAGCGGGCGTCAGCGCATCGCCGGCTCAGAGAGCCAGCCAGGCGATGAGGACGATCAGCACAACGGCCACGGCGATGCCGCCGATGATCAGCGGGGTCTTCGAGGCCGCTTTCGGCTCCTGCGGGGTGCTCTGAGTGAAGGCCCGGAACGCTTCGGTGTTGCCGCTCGGGTCGACGCTGTTGTCAGACATGCGCAAGACCATAGCGAAACGACGCACGCCCCGCCGTACCCCACCACCGCCCTACCAGGACAAACATCATGCGTACGGCGATTTCACCCCATCGTGGGAGCGCCGCCCGCTGTCCTTGATCGCCTTCCGACCGAGCGAGGTGCCGGGGGCCCGCGCGCTCATCCCATGCCCACCGATGACGGGCACGTCAGCGCTGACACCGCCCCGGCTCCGTCAGCAACGAGATCAGCCACACCGCCGACAAACCAGGTCAGCTACCCCGCCGGCAAAATAAGATCAGCCACCCCGCCGGCGAACGGTATCGGGAAACGCCGACGCACAATGGGACGGGTGCATCGCCGTCCCGTCGCCCTCGCCCTTGCCGTCGCGGTTCTGTCGACCACGCTCGTGGCGTGTTCCTCGGAGCAGCCCTCCGAGAGCTCGCCGACCGCACTGCCCTCAGCCGCGAGCATTCCGCCGGCACCGGGCGCCGCGACTACACCCGGCGCTCCTGGCGCCACGGCCGTTCCAGGTGCCACCACCGCTCCCGGCGCGACGTCAGCGCCCACGGGGTCGTTCGCGGTCGAGACCCGCACACTCAAGCTCCAGCGCGACGACCGGGCCCTGCCGACCACCGTCTGGCAGCCGAAGGGCACCGGCCCCTTCCCGCTGATCCTTTTCAGTCACGGGCTCGGCGGCAAGCCGTCCGACTACCGTGAGCTGCTCACCACCTGGGCCCGGGCCGGTTTCGTGGTCGCGGCACCGGCCTATCCGCACACCTCCGCCTCGGCCACCGAGTTCAACGTGCTCGACGTCCTCAACCAGCCCACCGACGCCAGCTATGTGATCACCGAAGCGCTCGCCGAACTGGGCCCGGTCGTCGACCAGAACCGGATCGCCGCCGCCGGCCACTCAGCCGGCGGTGTGACCACGCTGGGCCTGTTCAGCGGCAGCCGGGACGAGCGCCTCCGAGCCGGCGTGGTCCTGGCCGGTCGGCAGGTGCTTCCCCAGCCGTTCATCGGCCGCGCGGCCCCGCTGCTTTTTGTGCACGGCCGCAAGGATGCCACCGTGGCATACGCCGACGGTCGCGCCGCCTACAACGCCGTGACCTGGCCGAAGGCCTTCCTCAGCGTGACCGAGGGCGGTCATGTGGCCAGTGGCCGTTCCCTCGACGTGATCGCCGCGACAAGCACCGATTTCTGGCGCTGGACCCTTTACGGCGACGCCAAAGCCCGCACCCGCCTCCAGAAGGACGCCACCCGCGGCGGCCTGGCCACCCTCACCAACAGCCTGTAGCAAGCACGCTCACCCGGGCACCGGCACCGGCACCGGCACCGGCACCGGCGAGTCTCGGGAACCGCGGGTCAGTGCAGGAAGTCGATCGCCACCTTTCCGAAGATCTCGCCGGACTCGAGGCGGGCGAAGGCGTCGGCCACGGCGCTGAAGCCGTAGGTGGAGTCGATGACGGGGCGCACGTCCTTCTCGACCAGGAAGGCCAGCAGGGCGGCCAGCTCGGGGCCGGTGCCCATCGTGCTGCCGAGGACGTCGAGCCGCATCGCGAAGACCCGGCGCAGGTCGACCGTGGCCAGATGGCCGCCGGTCGCGCCGCACACCACGATGCGGGCGCCGGGCGCGCTGCACTTCATCGAGTGGTCGAAGGTGGGCGCGCCGACCGACTCGATCACCACGTCGACGCGCTCGGGCAGGCGGGCGCCGGGCTCGACGGCCGTGGCGCCCAGCTCGGCGATGCGCTCCCGCTTCCCGGGGTCGCGGCTGGTGACATAGACCCGCTTGCCCATGGCCACCGCGAGCGCGACAGCGGCCGTGGCCACCCCACCGCCGGCGCCCTGCACCAGCACCGCGGAGGCCTCCTCGACCCGGCCGCGCGTGGTCAGCATGTGGAAGGCGGTCAGCCAAGCCGTGGGCAGGCAGGCGGCATCGAGGAACGACAGGCCGGCCGGCTTGGGGATGAGGTTGCCGCGCGGCACCGCGACATGCTCGGCGAGCGTGCCGGGGTGCCGCTCGGACAGCAGCGAGAGACCGCGCGGGTCGGCATCGTCGGGGACGACCGGATAGACGACCACCTCGTTACCGTCCTGATCGACGCCGGCGGCGTCGCAGCCCAGGATCATCGGCAAGCGGTCGGCCCGCAGACCGACCCCGCGCAGCGACCAGATGTCGTGCTGGTTGAGCGAGGCCGCCCGCACGTCGACCGTGGCCCAGCCGTCGGGCGGGGTGGGGTCGGGCAGGTCGGCCACACGCAGGGCGGAAAGGGGAGTCGTCGGGTCAGAGGCTATGGCGTAGGCGGCGCGCATAGGCACAGACCATAGTGGCCGGTGACGATCACCCGTGCGTTTTCCACACTCGCGCGTTGTCCACAGGCCGCCGGCTCCGCCTCAGCACGATCTTGCGGCTTCCCGCGATGATGACCGGGTCCCCAGCCGCGACGGCTGGGCACCCCAACCGGGATGCCCAGCCGTCAGCCGGGCAGTGGCGCGGAGCGCTGGATCGGTGCGACCGGAGCCGATCGGCGGGCCACTCCATCGGCCTCGGCCGCCGCGGTCACTGCGGCCGCCACCGCCGGTGCCACGCGCGGGTCCAGCGGCGACGGCACGATCGCGTCGGCGCGCAGGTCGTCCGACACCACGTCGGCGATGGCTGACGCGGCCGCCACCTTCATCCGCTCGGTGATGGTGCTCGCCCGCACGTCCAGCGCGCCCCGGAAGATGCCCGGGAAGGCCAGCACGTTGTTGATCTGGTTGGGGAAGTCGCTGCGCCCGGTCGCGACGATCGCCGCGTATTTGTGAGCGACGTCGGGGTGCACCTCGGGTGTCGGGTTGGCCATCGCGAAGATGATGCCGCCGGGCGCCATGCCGGCCACGGCGCTCTCCTCGATGTGCCCGCCGGAGACCCCGATCAGCACGTCCGCCCCGATCAGGGCTTCGGCGATCCCACCCGTACGCCCGGAGAGGTTGGTCGTCGCGGCCAGCGACGCCTTGACCGGGGTGAGGTCGCCGCGCTCGGCGTGGATGATGCCGCGCGAGTCGCAGATGATGACGTTGGCCCCGTCCACGCCCGCGGCGATGAGCATCCGGGTGATCGCCACCCCGGCCGCGCCCGCTCCGCTGATCACCACGCGCAGGTCCCCGAGGTCGCGCCCGAGCAGCTTGGCCGCGTTACGCAGCGCGGCCAGCGTGACCACCGCGGTGCCGTGCTGGTCGTCGTGGAAGACCGGGATGTCGAGCTCGGCGTCGAGGCGGCGCTCGATCTCGAAGCAGCGCGGGGCGCTGATGTCCTCGAGGTTGATGCCGCCGAAGGACGGGGCCATCGCCTTGATCGCCGCGATGATCCCCTCGACGTCCTGCGTGTCGAGGCAGATCGGGATCGAGTCGACGCCGCCGAACTTCTTGAACAGGATCGACTTGCCCTCCATGACCGGCATCGCGGCCTTGGCGCCGATGTTGCCGAGGCCGAGCACGGCCGAGCCGTCGGTGACCACGGCGACCGTGTTGGCCGTCCACGTGTAGTCGGCGTAGAGCGCCGGGTCGTCGGCGATGGCCTCGCAGACCCGGGCCACGCCGGGCGTGTAGGCCAGGGAGAGGTGGTCGCGGCTGGCCAGCGGGACGGTCAGGCTGATCTCCATCTTGCCGCGTTTGTGCAGCTCGAAGACCGGATCGGCGGCGAGGGCGGGGTCGAGCTCGAAACTGAAGAAGGACACGGGGACTCCAACCGGCATCGGGACATAGGTCAGCGAGGCGGTCGCGACGGCGAGTAGTGCGCCGGACCGGAACGCGATGCGGGGATCACCCGGGAGACAACAACCGCGAGGCGCGAGTGTGCGCCGCGGTGCTGCGACATTAACCTAGCCGACCGAGCCTCGGGTAGTAGCGGAACAACACCCGGCCGATGACATCCGCCACGCCGTATTTCCGGCTGTCGTCCTCGATCAGCTGGTTGTCGCCCTGTATCCACCACCCGCCGTCCTCAGGCCTTACCGTGCGCTTCACGACCAGCAGGTCGGGCCGGCTGCGGAATCTGGCGACCACCACATCCCCCGCGCGCACGCGCGCGCCGCGTCGCACGATCAGGGCGTCGCCGTCGCGCAGGACGGGCACCATCGACGGTCCCCGGACGAGTACCGCGAACAGTGGTTGTTGCCACCTCACGGCATCAGTCCTCCAACGCTTTAAGTCCACCGTGTAAGGGGTAGTGTCAACCACGGATCATCGCAAACTCATATGGAGGAGTCCTGATGCGACTTCCGCGTTTCCTCATGCCTCGAACCGTGGTCACCGCCCACTGCGACCTTCCGTGTGGCGTCTACGACCCGGCGCAGGCCCGGATCGAGGCCGAGTCGGTCAAGGCCATCGCCGAGAAGTACCAGGCGAACACCGACCCCGAGTTCCGCACGCGCGCCATCATCATCAAGGAGCAGCGGGCCGAGCTGGTCAAGCACCACCTGTGGGTGCTGTGGACCGACTACTTCAAGCCCCCGCACTTCGAGAAGTACCCGAACCTGCACCAGCTGTTCAACGAGGCCACCAAGCTCGCCGGCGCGTCCGGCGCCAAGGGCTCGGTCGACCCCGCTGTCGCCGACCAGCTCCTCGGCAAGATCGAGGAGATCTCCAAGATCTTCTGGGAGACCAAGCAGGCCTGATCAGGCCGACAGAGCAAGGCCGATCGCGGCCGGTACGCCCACCGGGGTGTACCGGCCGCGTCTGCTCAGTGACCGGCTTGCGCGAAGCGCTGTAAAGTCTGCTGGCGTCAGGAGGAGAATCGGTGAACCAGGTGACGGAACGTAATCCGGACCCGGCGGTGGGCGACGACGTCGTGCTGCTGACCGTGCCCGCCGACGGTGGCTACCTGGGCGTCCTCCGGACGGCGACGGCCGGTCTGGCCGCCCGGCTGCACTTCGCGCTGGACGAGATCGAGGATCTGCGGATCGCCGTCGACGAGGCGTGCGCGATGCTGCTGGCGATCGCGACCCGCGGCGCCGAGCTCGACTGCCGGTTCGCCGTCACCGAGGACGCTCTGACGGTCGAGGTCACGGTCACGACCGTACGAGGGGCGAAGCTGCCGGCCGAGTCGTCCTTCGCGTGGAAGGTGCTGACCGCCCTCACCACGTCGGCCGCCGCCGAGGCGACCGGCCAGCGAGCGACGATCCGCCTGGTCACCCGCCGCACCGGCGCCTGACCAGAGAGACCGAGGCCCGCCGCTGGGCTAGTGCAGCACCGCGGAGATGTAGTCCAGGTGTTGCGCCGCGGCCCGGGTCGCCGACTCCGCGTCCCGCATGATCAGGCAGTCCAGGATCAGCCGGTGGTCGGCGTCGATCTGCCGCCAGTATCCGGGTGGCAGGTTCTCCGTGACGTCCTCGCCGAAACTCGCGAAGTAGAGCGGGCGCACGATGAGGTCGTAGAGCGGGTTCATGGTCGCCTTGGCCACGGCCAGATGGAACGCCGCATGCGCCGCCAGCATCGTCTCGAGGTCGTCGACCGCCGGGTCGAAGAACGCACCGCGCATCTCGGCCAGGTGGTCGTCGTCGCGGCGGATCGCGGCCAGGCCCGCGGCCGGCACTTCGAGCGCCCGGCGCAGCTCGAGCAGGTCGGTCAAGCCGACCCCGGCCGAATTCGACAACAGTGTGAAACCGGTGGCCAGCCCCTCGGCCAGCTGCTCGGCGTCGGGGTGGGCGACGAAGCTGCCGCCGGTGACGCCGCGGGTCGTGACGATCAGGTGCTGGCTGGCCAGCAGCCGCAGGGCTTCCCGGACGGTGCTGCGGCTGACGCCCGTCTTGACACACAGCTCCGGCTCGGGTGGCAGCCGCTCGCCGGGTTGCAGCCGCCCCGAGGTGATGTCTGCTCGTAACTCATCCGCCAGCAGTTGATATGCGGGCGGGCGCACCGTTGATCCCGTCACATCTCTCAGGGTAGGCCCTGGCCCGGCGAATGAGGGCAATTAATCGATGCCCAACGCTCTGGTGCTGGGCGGGAGCACGATCAACAGACCCACGAGCAGGCCGAGTGCCATCAGCACCAGGCCCAGCCAGACCGGGCCGACCTGCAACAGGAATCCACCGGCGGCGATGGTGAAGAGCTGGATCACGATGGCCGGCCCCCGGGCGCCGCGCTGCCGTCGGCCGAGCCCCCGGGCGACGAAGAACACGGCCGCCACGCCGAGCGCGGTGAAAACGGTCAGGGCCACCGCCATGCCGACATTCACCGAGGGGCTCGTCACATCGAGCACGATGAGGTAGACGGTGAGCCCAGCCAGGGCCGCACACTCCAGGTAAAGCAGCCGCACCGCCCACACCAGCGTCGCGGGCTTGTCAACGACTGACTTCTCACCGGTCACTGGAGCACCATACCGACAGTGTTTCGGGCGGCTCTTGGGTACAGTGCCGCGCATGCGAGCGTTACTGCTGGTCAACCCCAAGGCCACGACCACCAGCGAGCGCACCCGAGACGTCCTGGTCCGAGCCCTGCGCAGCGCGGTCGAGCTGTCCGTGGAATACACGACCCGCCGCGGCCACGCCGCGACGCTGGCCCGGGCCGCGGCCGAGAGCGGGGTCGACGTCGTCGTCACGCTGGGCGGGGACGGCACGGTCAACGAGGCGGTCAACGGTCTGATGACCGCCGAGGCCGTGCTGAGCGGGCTGACCGGCCCGCGCGCCCGGGTGCTGCCGGCCCTGGCGGTCGTGCCGGGCGGTTCGACCAACGTCTTCGCCCGGGCGCTCGGCCTTCCCCGCGACTGGGTCGAGGGCACCAGCGTGATCCTCGACGGCCTGCGTGACGGGCGGCACCGGGTGATCGGTCTCGGTCGCGCCGACGACCGCTACTTCACCTTCGCGGCCGGCATGGGTCTCGACGCCGCCGTGGTGCGCCGCGTCGAGCAGGCCCGGCTGCGCGGCCGCACGTCCACACCCGGGCTCTACTTCCGGTCGATCGTCGGCCAGATGATCACCGGTGAGGACCGCAAGTCTCCCCCGCTGTCCCTCGAGCGCCCCGGCGAGCCGGCCGAGCCCGACCTCGGCACCGTCATCATTCAGAACACCGCGCCCTGGACCTATGTCGGCGACCGGCCGATCAACCCGAGCCCGGGGGCCTCGTTCGACCGCGGCCTCGACGTGATGGCCCTGCGTGGCCTGGCCGTCACCGGCACCACCCGTACGCTGGCCCAGCTCGCCACGCGCAAGGGCGACCCGTCCGGCAAGCATGTCCTGCATCTGCACGACCAGGACGAGTTCACGGTCATCGCTTCCCGCCCCCAGCCGTTCCAGCTCGACGGCGACTATCTGGGCGAGCGCCAGAAGGTGCACTTCGTGTCCGTTCCCGAAGCACTACGTGTGATCTGCTGACGATTGGGTAGTCGACCTCACGATCCGTTACAGAAACACGGTCAAAAGGTCGGCATTGGGCCCGGGACCGTACTACATTGATGGGAGCGTTGGTCACCGGGCTCTGGCGCAAGCCTCAGATCCGGACAAAGAGGGCGTGAGCCAGCTCACCCGCCCGGAGAAACTTCGGGCGCTACCCTTGACATCGCGAGAGTTCGTGAAAGCATTCACAAGCGATAAGAAGTAACCGGTTGCTGGTTGCGCGCGTTTCTAATCCAGAAGCGCCGAGCAGCATCCCGCAACAACAAAAGCTTGCTACGCACGGCGAGCAGACGGGCACTCAGACGTCAGCCGCCATCGCGACGCATAGGTAAACCAGCAACGCCATTCATTACCCCAGCCAGAAACAAGGAGTGTTGCCGCCATGGACTGGCGTCACGATGCGATCTGCCGCGACGAGGACCCGGAGCTGTTCTTCCCGATCGGGACGTCCGGCCCCGCACTCCTGCAGGTCGAGCAGGCCAAGGCCGTGTGCCGGCGGTGTCCGGTGACTTCGGACTGCCTCACGTGGGCACTCGAGTCGGGACAGGATGCCGGCGTCTGGGGCGGAATGAGCGAAGATGAGCGGCGCGCCGTAAAGCGTCGTGGCGGCCTCCGGGTCGGCGCTCCTACCGCCTGAACCAATCCCCCACAGCATTTGCGCCCCGGGCCGTTCGGCACCGGGGCGTCTTGCTGTTTCCGATCGATTACTGAGCGCGCCGAATCCTGAGAGCTTCCCGAGAGGTTCGCCGAACGCGCTATTGCGATCACGTTCGGTTTCATCGAGATTCCGCGAAATGATCTCGAAATTGCGGCCGCGACGAATGGTCGATATTCCGCTCACCGTCGGTCAGTCCTCTGCGGAGCGCGGCGGGCACACAACTGTTGGTAACGGTGTGTCGCGGAAATGAGGCGACCCTTACCTCGGGCGGCTCACAACCCGCGGATGCCGGTCGGGTGGTGCGAAACACGCGCCGGCTCAGGCCGCGGCCGGGAGCGAGCGGCCGACGGCGGCCACGACCCGCGACGCCACCAGACGGACGAGTTCCGGGGCGTCGCCCAGCGGGTCGGCCACGGCGACCACGCCGGCCTCCCGGGCCGAGCGCACGGCCGCGTCGTAGAGAAAGCCCGGAGCCAGGAAATAACCGGCCAGGCCGACCCGGGCCGCGCCGGCCGCCCGCAGACGGCGCACAGCGGTTCCGGCGTCCGGCGGGGAGGCCGAGGCATAGGCGGCGACACACGGGACGCTCAGACGGGCGCTGAGGGCGTCCGCCGCCCAGGTGATCGTCTCTCGCGCGGCGGCATCGCGTGTTCCAGCCGCCGAGAGCACAACAGCATCCAGGCCACCGGCGACGGGCAGACCCGCAGCAGGCACGGCGGCGGACAGACCAGCACCAGGCACGGCGGCGGGCAGACCGGCAGCGGACAGGCGACGCACCAGCCCGTCGACGAGAGCGGCCGGCACCCCCCGACCGGCCGACGGCCCGAGCACGTCGGCCAGGCTGACCTCGACCGGCAGCGACTTCGCGTCGTCGAGAATCGCCGGGACGTCCACCCGGCCGTGATAAGCCGCCGTCAGCAGCAGCGGAACCAGCACGGCCCGCCGCCCCGGCAGGGCCGCCAGCACGTCCAGGGGACGCGGGCCGGCGTGGTCGAGGTAGGCGGCGTGCACCTCCCACGACGGGTGAGCGCGGCGCACCGCCCGGGCCAGCGCCTCGGTCGAAGCCGCGGCCCGCGGGTCACGGCTCCCGTGGGCCACCAGGACGACGGCTAGACGTGCAGGCCGCATTCGGTCTTCTCGAACATCGCCCAGCGACCCGCCCGCGGGTCCTCGCCGGCCTTCGTGCGCCGGGTGCAGGGCCAGCAGCCGATCGACCCGTACCCCTTCTTGAAGAGCTCGTTGACCGGCACGTTCCACCGGCTGATGTAGCGGTTCACGTCGGCCTCGGTCCAGGCCGCGATCGGGTTGACCTTGACCTTGCCCTTCTTGGTGTCGAACGCCACCATCGGCGTGCCGGCCCGGGTCGGCGACTCGTCGCGGCGCAGGCCGGTGGCCCAGGAGTCGTAGTCGCTGAGGGCGCGCTCGAGTGGCTCGACCTTGCGCAGGAAGCAGCACTCGTCGGGGCTGCGGGCGAACAGCCTCGGCCCGTACTCGCCGTCCTGCTGGCCGACCGTCTTGCGCGGGCGGATCGAACGGACGTTGACGTCCATGGTGGCGGCCACGAGGTCGCGCACCTTGAGCGTCTCCGGGAAGTGCAGCCCGGTGTCGAGGAACACCACGTCGACGCCGGGCGAGACCCGGGAGAAGAGGTGCGCGACGACGGCGTCGGCCATCGAACTGGTGACGCAGAACCGGTCGCGGAAGGTGTCGGTCGCCCACTTGGCGATCACCTCGGCCGGCGCGCCTTCGAGCTCGCGGCCGGCCTCGCGGGCCAGCGCCTCGAGCTCGTCCCGGGAGCGTCGGGCCGGGTCCTGGGCAACCGGGGCAACGCCGCCGAGGTTGACCAGATTCAGAGAAGTTGCGGCCACGACTGTCATCGGTTGACTCCCTTGGAAAGCAGACCGTTGAACTTGACCGTGAAGACTCGGGCGCAGGAGTGGCACTCCCACGCGCCGTGCGATGCCTCGTTGGGGAACAGGTCCTCTTCGCCGCAGTACGGGCAGTACAGCGGGGCGGAGCGGGCGTCGCTCATTTGAGAAGCTCCTCGTCGGCGCGCACGACCCAGTCGGCGAACGTCTCGTCCTTCGAGGTGCGTCCGTCGAGGTAGTGGCGGGCCAGCTTCTCGACGTACGCGGGAAGCTCCTCCGCCGTGGCCTTGAGCCCGCGCAGCTTGCGCCCGAAGCCGGACGTCTGCCCCTGGGCCATGCCGAGGCCGCCGCCCAGGTGGACCTGGAACCCTTCGACCTGCTCGCCGTGCTCGTTCATGACCAGCTGGCCCTTGAGGCCGATGTCGGCCACCTGGGTGCGGGCGCAGGCGTTGGGGCAGCCGTTGATGTGGATCGAGATCTCGGCGTCGAAGTCCCGGAGCCGCTCCTCGAGCCGGGCGACCAGCTCCTCGCCGCGGGCCTTGGTCTCGACGATCGCCAGCTTGCAGTACTCGATGCCGGTGCAGGCCATCGTGCCCCGCCGCCAGGCCGACGGCCGGGCCTCGAGGCCGATCGCCCGCATCCCGGCGATCAACGGCTCCACCTTGTCGTCGGCCACGTCCAGGACCAGGAGCTTCTGGTACGCGGTGAGACGCACCCGGTCGGAGCCGTGCGCCTCGACCAGGTCGGCCAGCTTGCCCAGCTGCACCCCGGAGGACCGGCCGACCACCGGCGCCGCGCCGATGTAGTGACGACCGTCGACCTGCTTGTGCACTCCGATGTGGTCGATCGGCTTGGCCGGCAGGTCGGGCGCCGGGCCGTCGATCAGCGCGCGCTCCAGGTACTCCTTCTCGAGCACCTCGCGGAACTTGGCCACACCCCAGTCGGCCAGCAGGAACTTCAGCCGGGCCCGGTTGCGCAGCCGGCGGTAGCCGTAGTCGCGGAAGATCCCGACCACGCCCTCCCAGACGTCCGGGATCTCGTCGATGGGCACCCAGACGCCCAGCCGCTCGGCCAGCCGCGGGTTGGTGGAGAGGCCGCCGCCGATCCAGAGGTCGAAGCCGGGGCCGTGCTGGGGGTGGACGACGCCGACGAACGAGATGTCGTTGGTCTCGTAGGGACCGTCGGGCAGCCAGGAGATCTGCGACTTGAACTTGCGCGGCAGGTTCGAGTAGCGCGGGTCGCCGATGTAGCGCTTGAGGATCTCGTCGATCGCCGGCGTCCCGTCGAGCACCTCGTCGACCGACACCCCGGCCACCGGCGAGCCCAGCACGACGCGCGGGCAGTCACCGCAGGCCTCGGTCGTCTCCAGGCCCACGGCCTCGAGGCGGCGCCAGATCTCGGGCATGTCCTCGATCCGGATCCAGTGCAGCTGGATGTTCTGCCGGTCGGTGATGTCCGCCGAGTCGCGGCCGAACTCCTGGGAGATCTGCGCGATGGTGCGCAGCTGGGCCACGCTCAGCGCGCCGCCGTCGATGCGGACGCGCAGCATGAAGTACTCGTCCTCGAGCTCGTGCGGCTCCAGCACAGCGGTGCGGCCGCCGTCGATCCCGGCCTTGCGCTGGGTGTAGAGCCCCCACCAGCGGAACCGGCCCCGCAGGTCCTGCGGGTCGATCGAGGCGAAGCCGGTGTGCGCGTAGATGTTCTCGATGCGGTCGCGCACGTTGAGCGGGTTGTCGTCCTTTTTGATCCGCTCGTTGGGGTTGAGCGGCTCGCGGTGTCCGAGCGCCCACTGGCCCTCGCCGCGCGCCTTGCGGGGGCGGGCGGTCGGCGTAGCGGGGGTGCTGCTGGGCGCCATGTCGGCGGTCCTCCGGGAATCGTGGGCGCGATCAGACGCTCACGGCTCAGCTCCGGAAGGTTCAGGGAGGCTCGCGACATCAGTGTCAGGAGTGGCCGGCGCGTCTCGCGCGCCCGAAAAATAATTCGGACGGCGTCAGGAAGCCGGACACATCGCGCTGCGGACGCGGCCGTAATCAACGTGGCGGCGAGCCACGAAGCGGCGGTCCAGAGCAGCGGTCATGTGGGCAAGCCTCTCACGCCGCGGCCTTCTGGGCCAGGCTGGTCCAGATTCCGGGAGTGTGGTACGTAGCACCCCGCACATGTTCTGTTAACACAATGCGGTCAGGACAGCGGCCGCCGGTTCGCGTCGCCGATCCGCATCCCCCGCTGGTCGAGCTCCTCCATCACCCAGCCCGCGCCGTGCTCCTTCTTGAGGTCGATCTCCGATTCGAAGATCGGCATCGCCCGCAGGAACTGCACGTGCGCACGCCGGCTGACCAGCGGCGGAAGGTAGTCGTCGACCTCCGGGATGATCAGGTACGCCCGGAAGTCGCTGCCCGGCCAGAGCGGCCCGCCGAGGGTGACGGTGTCGCCCTTGTCGATCTCGCCGGCCAGCGCCGGGAAGGAGCCCAGACCGGCCAGGGACTCGGCCACGTCGACCTCCGAGGTGAGCCCGAGGATGAACTCGACCCGGTGCCGGCCGGCCATCCGCGCCGCACTGGCCCCGACGGTGGCATAAAGCTCGACGCCCTCGTCGGTGTCGGCCGCGCGCCAGTGGTGCACCTGCACGCGTACGCCGTGCCCACCGAAGTTCAGCTTGCGGCCGGGCCGGCCCCAGAGCGACCGGTAGTGCCGGGCGACGGCACGCCGCATCAGCGCTTGCCCAGCGGGACGACGAGGACGGCCTCGGTGCCGCCGCCGGCCCGGTTACGCAGCTCGATGCTGCCGCGCAGCTCGCCGGTGGCCAGCGCCCGCACGATCTGCAGGCCGAGCCGCTGGGTGTCGTCGGCCCGGAAATCCGCCGGCAGCCCCTGACCGTTGTCGGCCACCGTCACGTGCAGCTGCTTGCGGAAGCGGTGGGCCGAGACCACCACCTCACCGCTCTCGTCGGCCGCCGGCTCGGGAGCGTCGTCGTCCTCCGAGGCGCCGAAGCCGTGCTCGACCGCGTTGATCAGCAACTCGTTCAGCACCATCACCAGCGAGGTGGCGATCTCGGCGGGCAGCACCCCGAACGTGCCCTCGCGCCGCATCTTGACCGGGATGCTGGTCGCCGCGACCTCGGTGGCGGCGGTGGCCACCCGGTCGACGATGCCGTCGAACTCGACCGCCTCGTCGCTCGACATCGACAGCGTCTCGTGCACCAGGGCGATCGACGCGACCCGGCGCACCGACTCCTGCAGCGCGTGCCGGGCCTCGGGCGCGTCGACCCGGCGGGCCTGCAGGCGCAGCAGCGCGGCCACCGTCTGCAGGTTGTTCTTGACCCGGTGGTGGATCTCGCGGATCGTCGCGTCCTTGGTCATCAGGGCGCGGTCGCGGCGGCGCACCTCGGTGACGTCGCGCACGAGCACCAGTGCGCCGATCGGCACCCCGGCCGGCAGCAGCGGCAGCGCCCGGATCAGCACGGTCGCGCCGCGGGCCTCCATCTCCTGCCGGGGCGGCGACTCACCGCGCAGGGCCGACAGGATGCGCTCGGCGGCGTCGTTGCCCTCCAGCGGGTCGGCGGCCAGCCGGCTGGTGAGCGCCGACAGCTCCTCGCCGACCAGGTGGGCGTTGAAGCCGAGCCGGCGGTAGGCCGACTGGGCGTTCGGGCTGGCATAGGTGACCTTGCCGCCGGCGTCGAGCCGGATCAGGCCGTCGCCGACCCGGGGCGCCGAGGTGGTCTCGCCCGGGTGCCGCGGCGGCGGGAAGGTGCCGTCGGCGACCATCTGGGCCAGGTCGTCGGCGGTGGTCAGATAGTTGAGCTCGAGCTGGCTGGGGGTCCGCGCGGTGGAGAGGTTGGTGTCGCGGCCGATCACCGCGATCACCTCGCTGTAGCCCTCTTCGTGGTCGTTGGGGTCCCGCAGGCGGACCGGAATGGCCTCGTGCCGGGCCGGGGTGTCGCCATACCAGACCGGGTCGCCCTCACGCCAGATGCGCTCCTGGGCGAAGGCGATGTCGAGGTGGGCCACCTCGGGACCACCGACGATCTTGCCGACCTGGTCGTCCTGATAGGCGGTCGGGGCCGTGGTCGGCCGCACCTGCGCGACACAGAGATACTCGCGCGGCTGCCCGTCCGCCCGCCGCACCGGCACCCACATGAGCAGGTCGGCGAACGAGAGGTCGGACAGCAGCTGCCAGTCACCGGCGATGCGGTGCAGGTGGTCGATGTCGGCCGGCTCGAGGCCGGTGTGCTCCTCGGCCAGATCACGCAACGTTGACACGCAGCAAGCGTGCCACGCCCCTGTTACCGGGCCGAGACGGCTTCGCCCTACCGCCGGAAATGTCTAGAGCGTGCTCGTGACCTTCTTGAGGCCCCGAGGCGCGTCGGGGTCCTCGCCGCGGGCCAGTGCCAGTGCCAGTGCCAGCTTCTGGAGCGGCAGGATGTCGAGCAGCGCGCTGTAACGCTCGTCGCTCACCGGGGGCACGGAGAGCCGCCCGGCGGCCCCGGGCACGTCGGTCGCGCCGATCGTCACCACGTCGGCCCGCCGCTCGCCGAGCCGGGTCACCACGTCCCGCATCGACTGGCCGCCCGGCCCGTCGCCGACGACCGCGAGCACCGGCACGTCCGGGTCGGTCATGGCCAGCGGCCCGTGCAGCAGGTCGGCCCCCGAGAAGGACAGCGCCGGCAGGTACGACGTCTCCATGAGCTTGAGGGCGGCCTCGCGGGCGGTCGGGTAGGCGTATCCACGCCCGGTCGTCACCAGGCGCGAGGCGAACCGGTAACGCTGGGCGAGGTCGTCCGCCGTACGGTCGGCCAGCGCGTCCTCGGCGAGCTGGGGCAACTTGTCGAGGGCCGCCCGCTCCTCGGCCGGCAGGCTGCCGTCGCCCGACCGGATGCCCTCGATCAGCAGCAGCAGGGCGAGCAGCTCGGCGGTGTACGTCTTGGTGGCCGCGACCGCCCGCTCGTGCCCGGCCGCGACGTCGATCGACAGCTCGGCCGCCCGGGCCAGCGGCGAATCCGGGTTGTTGGTGACGGCCAGGGTCAGCCCGCCGGTCTCCCGGGCCACCTGCAGCACGGCCGTCAGGTCGGGCGAGCCGCCGCTCTGGCTGACCCCGACGACCAGCGTGCCGGTGAAATCGGGCCGCGCGCCGAAAAGCGTGATCGCGCTCGGCGAGGCGCTGGCCACCGGCAGCCCGAGCCGGATCTCGGTGAGGTAGGCCCCGTAGAGCGCCGCGTGATCGGAGGTGCCCCGAGCCACGAACACGACATTGCGCGGCCGCCGGCGGGCCACCTCGGCGGCCACCTGGGCGATGGCGCCGCCCTGCTCGGCGTCGAGCAGCCGGGCGAATCCCTCCGGTTGTTCCGCGATGTCCGCGGCCATCCCCTGGCCTCGCTGTGTCACGTGTTCCTCCCCTGATGAGCATTCCGGCGCGCGTTTGATGCGCAGTCTTGCAAGAATGAGCTTACAGAGTCAACGTTTCGAGCATTAACGCGCAGGAGATGAGCTACTGACATAAAGGGTTCTTTCCCCTACTGTCTTGCATCGTGGACTTACGCCGCGCCGCCGACCGCGCTCTCGAACAGGCGAGATCCGCCCTGGCGACCGACGAGCCGGAGAAGGCCGCCGATCATCTGGCCGCCGCGCTGGCCCACGCCCCCACTCTGCCCGAAGTGCACGAACTGCTCGGCCGGTTGGCCGCCCGACCGGCCGGCGGTCTCGACCTCTTCCGCGCCGGACCGCACACCTCACCCGGCCGGCTCGCCGCGCGGGCCCACCTGCTCGCCGCGGCCGGTCGCCCGGAGGACGGGCTTCCCCTGCTGGCGGCGGCCAGCGGCCAGGCGCCCGCGGCCGACTGGGCCGGCGTGCCCTGGGTCGCCGAGCCCACTCTCGGCGTCCGCATCGAGCCCGGCCTGCTGGCCCAGGTGCTCATGCGGCTGTGCACCCGGGTGCCCGAGCCGGCTCCGCCGACCCTGCGCCCCTATCTGTCCGTCGTCCGGCACGCGCTGTCCGCCTATCCCGAGCACGCCATGCTGCTCGGCGCCGGCTCCGCGCTGGCCCGCCGGGTCGGCGAGCACGAGATGGCCGTCGACTGGGCCTCCCGCGGCGCCCGGGTCCGCCCGTCCAAGCTCGGCGAGATCTGGCTCGGCTACGCGTACCGCAGCTCCGGCCGCCTGCCCGAGGCGCTCGCGGCCCTGCGGCGCGCGGTGGCCCACGACCCCGACGACCTCTCCGTCTATGCCGACATCGCCGGCACCCTGGCCGACAACGACCGCCTGGACGACGCCCTGAGCTGGGTCGACCGTGCCCTCGAACGCGACCCCGAATACGACTGCGCGGTGCACACCGCCCACCGGCTGCGCCACCGCGCCGACGGCGACCTCATGCACCTGGTGCGGCTGGCCGACTACATCCGCGACCACCCCGACGAGTCGCACGAGCACACCGACCTGGCCGACTGCTGCCGCGACACGCCCTGGCTGAGCGGCGCCCCGGCGACCGCCCCCCTGCCCGGCGGTCACGCCCCCGCGTCCGAGGAACCCACGGCCGAGGCGGTGCGCCGGCTGCGCCAGGTCGCCGCGCTCTCGTGGGCCCACCCGCCCGCCGCCTACGACGCGGCCGTCCCGCTGATCCTGCTCACCCCGGCCGACCTGATGGCGTTGCTCGCCCACCCACCGGCCGACGTGGCCGCCCCGGAGATCTGGGCCTGCCTGGGTCTGCTGCACCACCGCTCCGAACAGGCCTGGCTCGACTCGGAGCGCCGGCGGATCCTGCTCGGGCTGACCGACGGCGGCCTCGACCGGGTGACCGAGGCGGCGCTGTTCGCGCTCATCGTGGCGGCCTGGGTCGACCCGTCGGCGCGCGCGGACGTGGCCGGGGTGGTCACCGCCCGGCTGACCGAGGTGGCGCCGCGGGCCGGGGCGCGCTCGTTCGCCGAGCTGGCGCTGGCCGCACCCGATCTCGACCAGTCGACCCGGCAGCTGGCCACGGCGATGACCCGGGCGCCGGCCGTGCCGCGCCAGCGCGGGCGCAGCCGGTTGCTGCTGCGCTGGCGCCGCGGCTGATCTCAGCCCTGGATGATGGCGATGAGGTCGCCCTCCTGGACGACGTCACCCTCGTGCACGGCCAGCTCGGCCACGGTGCCCTCGGTCTCGGCGACGACCGGGATCTCCATCTTCATCGACTCGAGGATCACCAGCGTGTCCCCCTCGGCGACGGTGTCGCCGGTCGAGGCGACGACCTTCCACACGTTGGCCACCATCTCGGCCCGGATCTCGTCGGCCATCGATGAATCCTCCTGGGTTGAGTGTGTCGGACCGGGTCATCAAACCACGGATCCCCCTTGGGCGAGTCCGGCGCGCGCGGATGCGCCGACTACCATCGGCCCGGGAATACGGCACGAACAAGGAGTCACCTATGGCGAAGAAGTCCCGCAAGAAGAAGGCTCGTAAGAAGAGCGCCGCGAACCACGGCAAGCGGCCCAACAGCTGACATGCGAAAAGGGCCCCGCGATGCGGGGCCCTTTTCGTTGCACGACTTACGGGAGATACTCCCGGGTCTCGACCTGAACCTCGAGCTGGTCGAGTTTGATCCGCAGCCGCTCGCGCAGCTCCCTCGGCGCCTTCTCGTCGCCGCAGCAGCGGGACACCAGCGCCTTCACCTCGTGCTCGATGCCGTACTCGCGCAGGCACCCGTCACAGTCGTCCAGATGCTTCTGGATCAACGAGCGGCGGTCCTCACTGCACTCCAGATCGAGGTAGAGGTAGACCTCGCTGATCACTATGCCGCAGTCGGTCTCGTGATCCTCACCGTTCAGCCCGCTCATGACGCGTCACGCCTCCTGCGGTTCCGAAGCGGTCCGGGTGATGCCCCGGTCGACGGCGTACTGCTCCAGGGTCTTGCGCAGGTTGCGCCGGCCGCGGTGCAGGCGGGACATGACGGTGCCGATCGGCGTGCCCATGATGTCGGCGATCTCCTTGTACGAGAAACCCTCGACATCAGCGAGGTAGACGGCCAGGCGGAAGTCCTCGGGCAGAGCCTGCAGGGCTTCCTTGATGTCACTGTCGGGCAGCCGGTCGAGCGCCTCGGTCTCGGCCGACTTGAGGCCGACGGAGGTGTGCGACTCGGACGAGGCGAGCTGCCAGTCGGTGATCTCCTCGGTCGGAGCCTGCACCGGCTGGCGCTGCTTGCGCCGATACGAGTTGATATAAGTGTTCGTGAGGATGCGGTACAGCCACGCCTTGAGGTTGGTGCCCTCCTCGAACTGGTGGAACGCGGAGAACGCCTTGAGATACGTCTCCTGCACCAGGTCCTCGGCGTCGGCCGGGTTACGCGTCATCCGCAGACCAGCCGCATACAGCTGATCCACAAAAGGCAACGCGTCCCGCTCGAAGCGCGCTCTGCGCTCCTCGGTCCGTTCTGTCTGGGCCACCCTGAGCTCTCCCCTCGACCGCCCCGCCGAGGATACGGGTAGTGCCCCGTCAACGGTCTGGAAAACCACCGGTGTGCTGACACTCACCGATGGCGTGACGGGCTTCTCGGTCGCCGGCCACTCGGGGGAACCCAGCAGGTCCCGCACCCGATCGACCTCTCGGCCGCCGCGCTCCAGGTACTCCGTTCCGGCTCGCACCTGACAAACCCCTTCCGACATTCATGCTCCCGGGGTCTACAACCACGAGGGTGCGACGGGCATTCCTCACCGGGCCCACCCGTGCCGCCGGAGCCAGGCAACCGCCAGATCGGCGGTGCCTTTGACGTCTTTGCGCAGGTCATGAGTCGCCCCCGGCCGGACCATGACCTCGATCTCACCGGAGCCGGCGGGCATCCCGAAGGCATCCCGGTCGCCGTTGAGCACGAGCGTCGGGATCCCGGCCGGCAACTCACCGGCCCGGCTGCGGTCGGGCTTACCCGGCGGATGAAGCGGAAACGCCAGAGCGAGCACACCCGAGGCCCCGAGATCGGCGGCCGTCCGGCACGCCACCCGCGCTCCGCTCGACCGCCCACCGACGATCAGAGGCACATCCCGTACGCCGAGCAGCCGCACCACAGCCGACCAGGCCTCATCGAGCTGGCCCGCCGGTGCCGGCGCCCGCCGGCCCGCCACCCGATAGGGCTGGGTGACCAGCACCACCTCGACACCACCGGCGACGGCCGCGTCGTGCACCGCCCGGAGATCGGGCGCGTCGACCCCGCCGCCGGCCCCGTGGCCCAGGACCAGCCGGCTCGCGGCTCCACCCTCGGGCGCACTGATCCGGACGCGGGCCGGGCCGCGCGGTGTCTCGATCTCACGCTCATCCACGGGACCCATGTAAGCAGCCCCGGGCGGCAATCGTCCGCGAAGAGCGAACGCCGCGACACGCCACCCAGCCGGCGACCTCGTTGTCGCCCGCTGGGTGGCTCAGCTGTGTCCGGCGTCGATCAGCGGCTGACCGGCGTCAGGTCGAGCAGGCGACGGTCTTCCTCGTCGGTGTCGTCGTCGATGGGTTCACCACCCGGGCCGACGCGTTCGCGCCAGGCCACGAGCATCGCCCGGCGCTCGCGGGGTGTCGTGCCACCCCAGACGCCGTGGCAATCGCCCACCTGCAGTGCCCAGGCCAGGCATGGTCCTTGCACCGTGCAGGTGCCGCAGAGCGAGACCGCACTCTCGGACGGTTCGTTCGGCGCCGGAAAGAACGTCTCCGGATCGACCGTGCGGCATGCACCGCGGGTCCGCCAAGCCTCGTCCGTGCGTCGGTCACGAATGGCCTCGAGCAGCCGTGGATCGCGTCGTGCGATGGCTACCTCATGTGGACGCGGCATACGAGCCCGTGTCATCAGCCCACCTCCCCCGTGGGACCGGTACTGCGTGTGGCAACGGGCGCGCACCGTGCGAACTCGCACCACTCCGGCGCAGTTTTGTATCGCAGGGTAGGAGATCAGAACAAGGGTCTTATCTATCTTGAAACAAAGTTGCCAATGAAAAATGCGGACAACTATCGACAAAACTCAAAGATGATCATGTGGCACTCAGCGAATTGCCAGCGAAGTGACCGCAATGGACAGTGCCAAGGCCGAGCGCCAGGAAAGTAGCAGAGCGGACATCGGCGCGCTGCCCCGATCAGCCTGCCGTCGCGACGGCACCAGCGGCGCCGGTCCGTCCGATCAGAACAGGGTCGCGGGCTCGGCCGCCGGGCTGGGCGGCTGCTGCTGTGGCGGCGGCTCGAGCAGATGCGGGCCGTTGTTGCGAACGTTGCCGACATCCGGGCGTACGGGACGCACGTCGATCTGGTCGAGCTCGGCCGGGGAGAGCGGCGTCAGGAGCTCATCGGCATCGCCGCCACCGGCCAGCCAGGCCGGCCACCGGTCACGCGGCAGGATGAGCGGCATGCGGTCGTGGACCCGGGCCAGGCCACCCAGCGCCGCCGTGGTCAGCACACTGCAGGTCAGCACCTTGTCGGGGCCCCACGACGTCCACAGGCCGGCGAACGCGAGCGGCGAACCGTCGGCCGGAGTCATGTAGAACGCCTGGCGCTGCTTGCCGTCGCGGACCCACTCGAACCAGCCGTCGGCCGGGACCAGGCAGCGGCGGCGGGCGAACGACGGCGCGAAGGCCGGTGAGGTCGCCACCGTCTCGGAGCGGGCATTGATCATGCGGGCGCCGGCCCGCAGGTCCTTGGCCCACGGCGGCACGAGACCCCAGCGGGCGGTGTCGAGCACGCGCGCGTCGTGCGACTGCGAGACGCGGACGACCGGGACGGGGTCGGTGGGCGCCACGTTCCAACTGGGCCCGACCTCGTCGACCACGCTGACGGCCTCGAACAGATCCTGGAGATCGGCCTCGGTCCTGGTCGTCGCATACCGCCCGCACATGTCCCCGAACGGTACACGCGTCCCGTGGTGCGGGAACGCTCCACGAAACTGTCGGTCCACCCCGGCACAATGGGCCGCGTGACAGCACAACCTCGTCCCTGGTCCGCTCCGGCCGCGTCCGGTCCGGTCACCGCCTCGGTGCGGCTGCCGGGCTCCAAGTCGATGACGGCCCGCGCCCTGGTGCTGGCCGCGCTGGCGGGCGGGCCGTCGGTGATCGAGCGGCCGCTGCGCGCCCGCGACACCGAGCTGATGGCCGCGGGTCTGCGCGCGCTCGGGGTGGGGCTCGACGCGCGCGCCGACGATCGGTGGACGGTCGAGCCGGGGCCGCTGCGCGGCCCGGCCCGGGTCGACGTGGGCCTGGCCGGCACGATCATGCGCTTCCTGCCGCCGGCCGCGGCGCTGGCCGAGGGCACCGTCGAGTTCGACGGCGACCCGCACGCGCGCAACCGGCCGCTGCGCCCGATCGTCGAGGCGTTGCGGTCGCTCGGCGTGTCGATCGACGCGTCCGAGATCGGCGGGCTGCCGCTCACCGTGCGGGGCGCCGGCCTGGTCGAGGGCGGCGAGACCGTGATCGACGCGTCGGCCTCCAGCCAGTTCGTCTCCGGGCTGCTGCTGTCGGCGCCGCGGTTCACCAAGGGCCTGGTGCTGCGGCACGAGGGCCCGCCTGTGCCGTCCGCTCCGCATCTGCGGATGACGACGCACATGCTGCGCGCCGCCGGGGCGGTGGTCGACGAGTCGGTGCCCGACGTCTGGGCGGTCGAGCCGGGCGAGCTCCAGGGGCGGGTGTGGGTGATCGAGCCCGACCTCTCCGGGGCCGTGCCGTTCTTCGCCGCCGCCATGGTCACCGGCGGGGCGGTGACCCTCAGCGGATGGCCGGCCGAGAGCTGGCAGCCGGTCGGCCGGCTCACCGAGCTGCTCACCGCCCTCGGCGCCGAGGTCACCCAGTCGGCTGACGGGCTCACCGTGCGCGGCACCGGCCGGCTGCACGGCATCACCGCCGACCTGTCCGAGGTCAGCGAGCTCACCCCGGTGGTGGCCGCGCTGGCCGCGCTGGCCGACGGGCCGTCCGAGCTGCGCGGGGTCGAGCACATCCGCGGGCACGAGACCGACCGGATCGCCGCGCTCGCCACCGAGCTGGGCAAGGTCGGCGCCGGGATCACCGAGTTCCGCGACGGCCTGCACATCGTGCCCGGGCCGTTGCACGGGGCCGAGTTCGAGACCTATGCCGACCACCGGATGGCCCACGCGGCCGCGGTTATCGGACTCGCCGTGCAGGGCGTGACCCTGACCGACGTAGCGTGTACGTCGAAGACGTTGCCCGAGTTCCCGGAACTCTGGGCCGGACTCGTGGCGAGGAGTTAGACCTGCCAGGCCGCAAACGGGAGTACGACGAGGACGACGTCCGGGTCAGACCGGGCCGTTCGTCGCGCCCCCGCACCCGCACCCGACCCAAGCACGACGACGCCATCGACGCGCTGGTGATCACCGTCGACCGGGGCCGCTACGGCTGCGTCCGCGAGGAGGCGCCGATCGACGCCCCTGTGATCACCGCGATGCGCGCCCGCGAGCTGGGCCGTAAATCGGTCGTCGTGGGTGACCGGGTGGCGCTGGTCGGTGACGTCACCGGAGACGACGGCGCGCTGGCCCGCATCGTCCGGATCGGCGAGCGCACCTCGGTCCTGCGCCGCACCGCGGACGACGACGACACCACCCCCGAGGGCCGCCTCGAACGCGTCGTGGTGGCCAACGCCGACCAGCTCGTGATCGTCAGCGCGCTGGCCGACCCCCAGCCGCGCACCGGCTTCATCGACCGCTGCCTGGTGGCGGCGTACGACGCCGGCATCGAGCCGCTGCTGTGCCTGACCAAAGCCGACCTGGCCGGTCCGGAGGCGGTGCTCGACTACTACGCGGAGCTGGACCTGCCGTACGTGCTGGTCCGCCCGGACAGCGACCTGAGCGACCTGCGCAAGCGCCTGGCCGGTCACATCTCGGTCATGGTCGGGCACTCCGGCGTGGGGAAGTCGACGCTGGTCAACCGTCTGGTGCCGGACGCGCTGCGAGCGGTGGGCGTGGTCAGCGCGATCGGCAAAGGCCGGCACACGTCGACCAGCGCGGTGGCCCTGCGGCTGCCCCCGGTGGGCCGGTCGCGCGAGGATCCCGGCTGGATCATCGACACGCCGGGGATCCGGAGCTTCGGGCTCGCCCACGTCAGTGCCGAGAGCCTGCTGCACGGCTTCCCCGACCTGGTCGAGGGCACGCTGGAGGACCAGCCGAACTGCGGGCACAGCGTCAACGACGTCGAGTGCCGGCTGGACGCCTGGGTGGCCGCGGGAAACGCCGATCCACGCCGGCTGGAGTCCTACCGGCGGCTGCTGGCCTCGCGGGCCGGGGAGGGCGACCCCCGGGAGACGCCACCGGACGAGGGCCGGCCGGGATAGTCGCGGGTGGGGTTCATGTTGCCCATGGCGACGCGCGGGGTGGATCATCCGCTAGCGTGCGGGCATGGCTGGTTATGCCGACGACCTCTCGCTTGCTCACCTGCTGGCGGACACCGCCGACTCGATCTCGATGAGCCGGTTCCGGGCGCTCGATCTCCAGGTCGAGTCCAAGCCCGACCTCACCCCGGTCTCCGACGCCGACACCGCGGTGGAGCAGGCCATCCGGTCGACGCTGGCACGCGCCCGCCCGCGCGACGGGGTGCTGGGGGAAGAGTTCGGGCTCACCCACGCCGCCGCCGGGCCGGGCAGCCGGCGATGGGTGATCGACCCGATCGACGGGACCAAGAACTTCGTGCGCGGGGTGCCCATCTGGGGCACCCTGATCGCGCTCCTCGAGGGAGACGTCCCGGTGGCCGGGCTGGTGAGCGCGCCCGCCCTGGGCCGGCGGTGGTGGGCGGCGCGCGGGCATGGCGCGTACGCCGGGAAGCACCAGCACGCGGCCACCCGCATCCGGGTGTCGGGCGTGGGGCGGATCAGCGACGCCAGTCTGAGCTACGCCAGCCTCGACGGATGGCACCAGATCGGGCGGCTGCAGCAGATCGTCGACCTCAGCCTGGCCGTCTGGCGCAGCCGGGCCTACGGCGACTTCTACGGCTACATGCTGCTGGCCGAGGGCGCGGTGGACACGATGGTCGAGCCGGAGCTGTCGCTGTGGGACATGGCCGCGCTGATCCCGATCGTCCAGGAGGCCGGAGGCACGATCACCGACCTGGCCGGACGCGCGCCGGCCGACAAGTCGTCGGTCATCGCCACCAATGGATCGCTGCACGAAACGGTACTTACCGCGCTGTCCCGATAAACGGACATTGAGCCTGAAAAAGGTGGCTCTGTGTAACGCCCCGGGCACCCCGCGCTGAGAGTGTCCCCCGAAGCGCTGATGCGGCGCCGGGGCTGGTCTATCGTGCGTCACGTGGTGTCCTCGGGCTGGTGCTTCCTCGCCGCCATGATCCTGGCGTACGGGGTGGCTAACCTGCTGCAGTCGGCGGCCGCGGCCCGCACGACCGTGCACCACACCTTCGACCCCGGGCTGCTGGTGCGGCTCGCCGGGCAGCGGATCTATCTGCTCGGCCTCGGCTGTCAGGTGCTCGGCTTCGTGCTCGCCTTCCTGGCCCGTGAGGACCTGCCGCTCTTCCTCGTGCAGGCCAGCGTGGCGGCGGGGCTGGGCGTGACCGCCATTCTCGGCGTCGTGCTGCTCAAGTGGTCGCTGCCGGCCGCCGAGGTGGTGCTGCTGGTCCTGCTCATGATCGGCATCGCGGGTCTGGTCAACGCGGCTCAACCGGCCCACGCGCGACCGCTGGGAACGGCCGCCGTGGCCGGCCTGGCCGTCGCTGTGCTGGTCATCGCGGGGCTGGGCTTCTTCGCCGTACGCCTGCAAGGAGCCCTCGGCTCGGTCGTGCTCGGCTCGCTGGCCGGTGTCGGGTTCAGCGCGGCCGCCATCGCCGCCCGGCCGCTGGCCAACGAGCACTCCGCCGCCGGCTTCTTCGCCAACCCGCTGCTCTATCTGCTGATCGTGCACTCGCTCGTCGGCCAGCTCCTGCTGGGGCTGGCCATGCAGCGCGGCTCGACCACGGCCGCGGTCGCCGCGATGGACGCGGCGGGGGCCGTCCCGGCCGCGATCGTCGGCCTGCTGCTGCTGGGCGACCGCATCCAGCCCGGCAAGGAGTGGCTGGCCGCGCTCGGCTTCGTGGTCACCCTGGCCGCGGTGATCGGCCTGACCCGATACGCCGAACCCCAGCACCACCACGCCCCGGCCCCGCCACCACGCAGGCCCGAGCCGGCCCCGCTGCGCCCCGCCCCGACCAGCCGCTGACCTGCTGCTCGAAGCCGGGCCGGCCCGCCGCGACGACCAGCGGCTGAGCTGCCACTACCGGAACGAGGCCGTTCCCAAAAGTGGACGGAAGCAATTTCATCACTGAGTTGCATGAGTCTTCCCCCGCCGGGTACATGCTGACCAAGCCTGTCAGGAGGTTATGTCCCGTTTGATGCCGTACCGCCTTCGACGGAGGGTGGTTTCGGTCCCCACACTCGCCGGAAATGCGAAAAGGGGACACGTTATGCACAATGGAGCGATCATGGCGAGCGAGGTGCAGCACCTGGTGGATCGCGGGGCGGAGTACCCCCTGGTCCGGCTGACCGGTGTGCTCGACGCCGCGGCGGCCGGCACAGTGCGCTCCGCGCTGCTCAGCGTCCTGGCCGAGCAGCCCGAGGCGGTGCTGGTCGACGTCGGTGAGCTCGCCGTCCCGGCCCCCGATACGGCGGCCATGCTGCGCGAGATCCGCCTCGAGACGGCAGATTGGCCCGGCGCCCATCTGGCGCTGTGCGACCCCCGCGGGGCCACCGCCTGGCCCGGGGCGGGCTGGCCGGTCTGGCCGGACGCCCGGGCGGCGGTCGCCGAGCTGGGCAAACCCGACCCCGACCAGCGGCTCAGCCTCGACCTGGAGCCCGCGGTGGGCGCCGCCCGCCGCTCGCGCGAGCTGATCACCGAGGCCTGCGGGCGCTGGGACCGGCGCGATCTGGCCGGGCCGGCGTGCATCGTCGTGACCGAGCTCGTCAACAATGTGGTCGTCCACGCCCGCACCCCGATGGCCGTGCTCGTCGCGACGCACGGCAGCGGCATCAGCGTGGCGGTGCGCGACCACTCGACGCACATCCCGACCTTCACCGGCACGCCGGTGCCCGCCACCTCCTACGGCGGCCGGGGCATGCTGCTCATCGACTCGGTGTCGGCCCGGTGGGGCAACCTGCGCCTCGACGACGGCAAAGTGGTCTGGGCGCTGCTGGACGCCGAGGCGTGAACCCGGGCGTGAGGTCGCCTAGAACGAGGCGCAGAGCACGAGCATGACCGGCCCCGCACGCGGGTAGATTGCGGGGATGCGAGACAACGACTACCCCGCCGAGGTGTCCGACCCCGAGGCTTCCGGTCTGCCCGACACCGCGGATGACGATTCGACCGCGTACGACCAGGTGGAGAGCCCCCGCTGGGCGGACGGGCCCGACCCGGCGGCCCTCGCGGGTGTCGGCCCCGGCGGTTCCAACCGCTTCGGCGACACCGCCGCGGAGCAGCACGCGGGCGAGGGCCTCGACCGCCGCCTCCGTCAGGAGGAGCCCGACTTCGGCGCCGAGGACCAGATCCCGGTCCGGCACGACCCGATCGACGAGACCGTCGACAGCTCCGAGCAGCGCAACTTCGACGCCGATGTGTGGGGCGAGAGCCCGACCTCCGACCCGAAATCGCAGATCTCGCTCTACGACGACGGTCAGCTCGACGACGACAACCCCGAGACGGTGGGCCGCCTGGTGGCCACCGACGAGGGCTACGGCTTCGACAACGAGGGTGACAGCGTGGCCTACGACGCGGGCGCGGCCGGCGGCGGCGCGAGCGCCGAGGAGCTCGCCATCCACGAGACGAACGCCCCGAAATACGAGTGACCCCGCGTAGGTCGAGGCTGCGCCGGCGGATCCTGCCCGTCGGTGTCGAGGGCGTCGAAAACGGCGAGGCGGAGCCGACGTCGTTTCGCCGTCCTCGACACCGGTCTCAGGGGGCAGGATCCTCGCCGAGCGGAGCGAGGCCATTCTGCAACGCGTAGCGGGTTAGTTCTACGCGGTTGTGCAGCTGGAGCTTGCCCAGCGTGTTCTGCACGTGGTTCTGCACCGTGCGGTGGCTGAGCACGAGTCGTTCGGCGATCTGCCGGTACGACAAGCCCTTGGCCACCAGGCGCAGCACCTCGGTCTCGCGCTCGGTGAGCTTCGGCGCGTCCGCCCGCGGATCGGCCGGCTCGGTCACGGCCAGCCGGCGGAACTCGCCCAGCACCAGCCCGGCCAGCCCGGGGGTGAAGACGGTGTCACCGGCCGCCGTCCGGCTCACCGCGTCGAGGAAGTCGGTCAGGCCGGCCGACTTCAGCAGGTAGCCGGTCGCGCCGGCCTTCATCGCGTCGAGCACGTCCTGCTGCTCGCCGCTGGCCGAGAGCATCAGGACCCGTACGCCGGGGACCTCGGTCTGCAGGCCGTTGATCACCTCCACCCCGGAGACATCCGGCAGCTGGAGGTCGAGGATCACGACGTCGGGCCGGGCCGCGGCCGCGATGCGCACCGCCTGCCGCCCCTCGCCGCTCGTCGCGACCACGTCGTAACCGGCCGCGGCCAGGTCGCGGCTGACGCCCTCGCGCCACATCGGGTGGTCGTCGACCACCATCACCCGGATCGCAGCGCTCATGGCAGTCACGATATCGGGACGCGGCGCACGACCATCTCGACCTCGGTGCCCTCGCCCGGCGCGGAGATGATCCGCACCCGGCCGCCGAGGTCGGCGACCCGCCCGCGGATCGACTGGACGACGCCGAGCCGCCCCTGGGCCTCGGCCTGGGCCAGCCGGTCGGGCTCGATGCCGCAGCCGTCGTCGCGGACGGTCACGATCACCTCGTCCGGCTCGTCCTCGACGAACAGGTAGACCTTGGTGCCGGGGACGCAGTGCTTCTCCACGTTGTCCACCGCGGCGGCCACGGCGGCGCGCAGCTCGTGGGCGATGCGGGCGGGCAGCCGGACGGCGCCGGCCGGGCCCGAGACGGTCACCACCGGTGAGGCGTACGGCTCGAGCAGCGCCATCAGATCGAGCTCGTCGGCGACCGGGTCGCTCACCTGGCGAGCCGCCACCAGGCTGCGCAGCGCCGCCTCCTGTTCGCCGGCCAGCCGGGCCAGCTCTCCGGCCTCGCCGTCCAGCCCGGCGCCACGCCGTTTCACCAGCGCCAGCACCTGCAGCACGGAGTCGTGGATGTCGCGGGCCAGCCGCTCCCGCTCGCGGGTGGTCGCCTCGAGCTCGATCGCGCGCTCGAGCCGCTGCTGACCCACCTCGGCGATCCGCACCAGATTGCCCACCGCGATCGCGGCCAGCAGCATCAGCACCGCGCCGGTGAACGCCGCCTGGTCGTAGTGGGCCCGGACGATCAGATCGGTCGCCCCCATGGCCAGCGCGGCCGCGATGCCGCCACGCCGTCCGCCGGCCACCGCCCAGCAGATCACCGGCGCGACGTGCCAGGCGACCGCGAGGGTGGGCAGGCCGGCCTCCAGCCCGGACCGGCCGACCACCCAGATGCTGGCGGTCAGGACGGCGATGGTGACCAGCAGGTCGGCCACGAGCAGCGGCGGGCGGCGGCGGGCCGGATCGGCGTACGCATAGGTCGTGACCACCGTCCACGCGGCCATCAGGGCCAATGTGGGCCACGCGAGCATCGGCCGGACGTAGGCGCCGACATTGCTGACGACCAGGAACGCGGCATAGGCGAGGGCGGCCAGGCGGTAGATGGCGATGGCCCGCCACAGCGGCGCCTGGAGACCGCTGTCGCGTGCGTCGGCCATGGCCCGACCATCCCACACGACGGCACCGACCGGCGGCCCGCCCTGCGGGAAGATCAGGCGTGCCCTACGGTCGGAGTCATCGGCACCACAGTTCTGCTTTCCGAGACGTTCGACCGGAGCGCCATCACCGCGCTCCGGCACTCCGTCGCGTCCTGTGCCGGGACGGCCGGGCTGACCGGTGACCGCCTCGACGACTTCGTGGTCGCGGTCAACGAGCTGCTGACCAACGCCGTGCGCCACGGCGGTGGTGTCGGCCGGGTCCGGCTGTGGGCCGAGAACGATGCCGTGGTGTGCGAGGTGAGCGACTCCGGCGGCGGGCTGCCGGCGGTACGACCGGCGCCGGTGACGCGGCCGGCGGCCGACACGCCGGGCGGCTGGGGGCTGTGGCTGGCCGAGGAGCTGACCGACACATTCGAGCTGATCACTGGCGGCGAGGGGACCACGGTCCGGGTGTCCAGCCGCTCTTCCTTAAGCCAGCCTTAAAACTCCTCGCCGATCTTGCGAGGAGCTCTCACTTTCGTCAAGGTCTGCTGCTGTGGATGCACGGCACCGTTCGGGATCAAGACGATGGCTGATCCGCCCGCGCGCGCTGCTCGCGCTGGGCGTGGCGGGCGCCGGCCTGGTGGGCGCCATCGCCGTCACCGGGCAGGGCGACGTGGCGGTCGCGTCGGAGCACCGTCCGGTCTTCGACGACGACTTCGGCGGCGGTCGCGGTGCCGACCTCGACCCGTCGAAGTGGCTGCTCGACGGGGACGCGCGCAACGGCCGCCAGGACGGCGAGGGCCGTCTGGTGGTGGATCGGCTGATCAGCACCCGCAAGGCGTTCGCGGAGCCGTTCGGGCACGCCGAGGCGCGGATCAAGGTGCGGCGCGCGGACGGTCCGTGGCGGGCCTTCGGCGTGGTCGACAAGTACGGCCGGGTGCTGCGCGGCGATGTCGAGACGCTCGACCGGGAGGCCGACCCCACTTCGGGGCGGCAGTTCCACACGTACGCGATCGACTGGTCCCCCACCGCGGTGGTGTGGTCGGTCGACGGGCGGCCCAGCCTCAAGCTGACCCCGGCCGAGCCCGGCCTGCCGATCGCGCTGGTGCTCAACCTGGCGACCGACGGGCGGCGCCCGGCCCGCATGGTCGTCGACTTCGTGAAGGTGACGGCGGGCGCCAAGCCGATGCCCATCCCCACCACGGCGTCCCCCACCTCCGCCGGCCCCACTTCCGCCGCCCCCGCGACGACACCGCCGCCGCCACCGGTCAAGAAGCCCGCCGCGGCGGCGTGGAAGGCTTACACCGATTACGACGCCGGCGACCTGGTCACCTACAAGGGCGTGACCTACAAGGTCAAGGAAGCGCACACCGCGCTGCCCGGCTGGGAGCCCTCCGAGTTGCCCAACCTTTTCACGAAGGTGTAAGAAAAGGCCTCATCCGGGGTTCCGGAACCAGTCTCCATTGACTCAATGTGGTCAATCTTTAAAGACTGTTTTCGATACGCACCTCTTCCCCCGGAGGCACCCCCATGCGTAAGACAAGAGTCCTGCTCGCCGCGGCTCTGATCGCGGCGACCCTCACCACGAGCCTCGTAGCCGGCTCCCGCAACGACGCCGCCGAGGCCGCCGTCGGCCCGGTCGTCTGGTCGGACGAGTTCAACGGCGCGGCCGGCCCGATCGACTCCAGCAAGTGGAAGTTCGACATCGGCGGCAGCGGCTGGGGCAACAACGAGCAGCAGTACTACACCAACTCGACGAACAACGTCCGGGTCAACGGCGCGGGACAGCTCGAGATCACCGCCCGTCGCGAGAACCCGGCCGGCTACCAGTGCCACTACGGCACCTGCCAGTACACGTCGGGCCGGATCCTGACCGCGGACAAGTTCTCGCAGACGTACGGCCGCTTCGAGGCCCGCATCAAGATCCCCAAGACGCAGGGCATCTGGCCGGCGTTCTGGATGCTCGGCGGCAACAACTGGCCGACCACCGGCGAGATCGACATCATGGAGAACGTCGGCAAGGAGCCGAACACCGTCTACGGCACGGTGCACGGCCCCGGCTACTCCGGCGGCAGCTCGATCGGCGGCAACCGCACCATCGGCACCCCGCTCGGCAACGACTTCCACAACTACGCGGTGGAGTGGTCGCCCAACCTGATCGTCTGGTTCCTCGACGGCTCGGAGTTCTTCCGTGTGACGCCGGCCAGCCTCGGCGGGCGGCAGTGGGTCTTCGACCACAACCACTTCATGATCCTGAACGTGGCGGTCGGCGGTTACTGGCCCGGCTATCCGGACGGCAGCACCGTTCTGCCGCAGTCCATGCTGGTCGACTGGGTGCGCGTCTCCTCGTGGACCGACGGCGGCACCACCCCGCCGCCCGCGGGCGGATCGGCTCTGCGCAGCAATTTCAGCAACCGGTGCATCGACATCCCCGGAGCCAACCCGGTCGACGGGGCACGGCTTCAGATGTACGACTGCAACGGCACCGCGGCTCAGTCGTGGAGCTTCAACGGTGACGGCACGCTGCGCTCGATGGGCAAGTGCATGGACCCGGCCGGTGGCGCGCTGACCAACGGCACGCCGATCCAGCTGGTCACCTGCAACGGCAACCCGGTGCAACGGTTCACCCTGTCGGGGGCCGGCGACCTGGTCAACATCTCGGCCGACAAGTGCGTCGACATCAACGCCTGGAACAGCGCGAACGGCGCTCAGCTCGTGCTCTGGGACTGCACTGGCGGCGCCAACCAGAAGTGGGTCCGCGCCTGACACCGGTGGGCTGATCCGGGGCCCGGGTCAGCCCGTCAGGCGGTACGAGTCGCCGTAGACCTGCCAGGTCAGCGGCGCGGTCAGGTCGAGGTTGCTGCGGCGCAGGAACAGGCGCTGGGCGGTCTCGACCCGGCTGACGTCGGTGTGGGCCGCCTCGGTGCGCATCTCGGCCACGCGGGCGTTGAGGAAGGCATTCAGGTAGGTGAGCTCGTCGCCGCCCTGGGCCGGCGTTTTCGCCGTACGCAGGGTGGCGGCCCGGATCGCCCGGAGCCCCGAGACGCCGTGCATGACAGCCGCGTCGAAATAGGCGAACTGGCCCAGCGCCCGCAGGCCGTCGTCGCGGGCGATGCGCATGGACGGGTTGAAGTAGTACGCGTCCCGCGCGTCCTCCTGCACCTTCTGGAAGACCGGGTCCTTGGCCGCCGCCCGCCACGCCGCCGGATAGCCCGGGTCGAGCCCGGCGTGCGAGTCGGAACCGTTCACCGCACGCAGCGCGGGCAGGTATCTCTGCAGCACATTGCCGGGCTTGCGCTTCGCGTACGCGGTGACGACGGCCAGCATGTCGGCCGTGCCCGAGGTGAAGCCGACGACTCCGCCCGTGTAGCCGCGGCCGTCGCCGATGTCCTCGATATAGCCGAACTGCCCGCGCCAGCCGAGCGTCGAGTTCTCCGCGCTCGACACCAGCGACAGCGCCCGTTCCTTCTTGCGGCGGTCCTCCAGCCCCGAGGCCGGCGAGCCGGTCGCCGGCGCGGTCACCGGCAGCGCCTTGGACGCCGGACCCCAGACACGCACGTCGGCCAGCGCATAGCCGCCGGTCGGGCGGGCCCGCTGGGTGGCCAGCACCCGCAGGTAACGGCCGGTGCCGTTGAGCTGCTTGAGGTCGTCCGCGCCGCCGTTACCGGCGCTGGTCGCATAGAGGCCGGCCCAGTTGGAGCCGTCGATCGAGGCCTGCACGCGATAGGTCTTCGCGTAGGTGCCCGACCACTGCAGCCGCACCCGCTCGATGCGCTGGGCCGAACCGAGGTCGACCCGCACCCACTGGGTGCCCGGCCCGGCGACGCTGGCCCAGCGGGTGACTGTGCTGGCGTCGTTGGCCCGGGCCGCCACGTCGCTGCCGGTCACCGAGGACGCCACCGCTGGGCGGCCCCGGCTGATCAGCACCGTGGTGTTGCCGGAGGCGGCCACCGAAATGGCCAGCGGGACGCACAGCACGACCCCCACCCCACCGGCCAGCGCGAGCGTCCGGACGTTGTTCGCACGGATCCGCATCCCTCAACGCTAGGTCGGACCCCGGCAAGATCACCGGGATTCGGCCGGACTCAGGGCTGGCGGGGATCCTTGGGCTTCCTGCGGTTACGCAGGATCAGCACGATGACCAGCACGATCGCGGCCACCACGAAGAGACAACAGAGACCGCCGAAAAGACCGAAGAAGCCGAACCCGCCACGAC
This sequence comes from Paractinoplanes maris, assembly GCF_023544465.1. Taxonomy (GTDB): domain Bacteria; phylum Actinomycetota; class Actinomycetes; order Mycobacteriales; family Micromonosporaceae; genus Actinoplanes; species Actinoplanes maris. The sequence continues at coordinate 523,047 of NZ_JALPVL010000001.1, forward strand.
GCCGGCGGGACCGCGCCGCCTCGATCATCACGGTGTCCAGGCCATTGCTCGCGGCCCAGGCGTGCACCGGCACGACCAGCGCGAGCGTCGCCCCGGTCACCGCCGCGGCCAGACGCGACCAGAACTTCACTACTGCAGACATGTGTTCCATCTTGACCGATTGCCGCAAGAGGTGCTCTCGCGACTACCCCTCATCGAGAGGTTCTCCCGCGACTACCCCCTCATCAGGCAGGGTAGAAGGCAACGGCAGCGAGGAGAGGGGATCGGATGGACGCCGACCTGACGGCATTGGCGACGGCACACGGGGTGGCCACGTGGTATGAGGACTGGCACCGCGAGCGCAAGGACGTCGCCGACGCGTCGGTGGTGGGTGTGCTGGGCCTGCTCGGCGTGGACGCGACGACGCCCGAGGCGATCCGGGCCGGGCTCGAGGCCGTCCGCGAGCGGGACCGGCTGGGCCGCATGCCCGGCACCGTGGTCGTCCGAGCCGGCGAGACCCGGGAGCTGCCCGGGCCGGCCACCATCGTGCTCGAGGACGGCACCGAGCGCGAGGGCGACCAGGTGCCCGGTGACCTGCCGCTCGGCTGGCACCGGCTGCACACCGCCGATCAGGAGGTCACCCTGGTCGTGGTGCCCGGCGAGCTGCCCGAGCCGCCGCAGACCTGGGGCTGGATGCTCCAGCTGTACGCGTTGCACTCGGCCCGCTCGTGGGGCATGGGCGACCTCGGGGATCTGCGCGAGTTCCTGGGCAATTCCGGTGGCCCGGGGCTGGTGCTGCTCAACCCACTGCACGCGATCACCCCGACACTGCCGGTGCCGGCGTCGCCCTATTCGCCGTCCAGCCGCCGTTTCGCCAATCCGCTCTATCTGCGGATCGCCGACACCGAGGAGTATCGCCGGGCCGATCCCCCGCTGCGAGCCTCGGTCGACGCGCTCAAGCCGGTCCCGACGGCCGACGGGCTGATCGACTACTCCGCGGTGTGGCAGGCCAAGCGGGCCGCCCTCGAGCTGTTGTGGCCGCTGGCCGGCGAGGTCGACCTCGAGAGCGATCCCGGCCTGACCGACTACGCCCGGTTCTGCGCACTGGCCGAGCGGCACGGCGCCAACTGGCAGGAGTGGCCCGAGGAGCTGCGCCGGCCCGACTCCCCCGCGGTCCGCGAGTTCCACAGCGACCGCGTCGCCTTCCACGCCTGGCTCCAGCGCCTGCTGAACAAGCAGCTGGGGGAGGTCAACGACGCGGCCCGGGCGAGCGGCATGCCGGTCGGCGTGGTGCACGACCTGGCGGTCGGGATCGACCCGGCCGGGGCCGACGGCTGGCTGCTGCAGGACGTGCTGGCCGCGGGGGTACACGCGGGCGCCCCGCCGGACGCGTTCAACCAGCTCGGTCAGGACTGGGGACTGGCCGCGTGGCGACCGGACCAGCTGATCGCCACCGGGTACGCGGCCTACCGCGACATGCTCCGGCGGATCTTCCGGCACGCCGGCGGTCTGCGCGTCGATCATGTGGCTGGGCTGTGGCGGCTGTGGTGGGTGCCGCCGGGCATGGGTCCGGCCGAGGGGACCTACGTGCACTACGACCCCGAGGCGATGCTCGGCATCCTGGCCCTCGAGGCCCAGCGGGCCGGGGCCGTGGTGATCGGCGAGGACCTCGGCACGGTGCTGCCCGAGATGACCGAGGGCCTGGAGCAGCGCAACATGCTCGGCTCGGCGGTGCTCTGGTTCACCCGCGACTGGGACGACCCGGAGGACGTCTTCTATCCGCCCGCCGACTACAAGCGCAACGCGCTGGCCTCGATCTCGACGCACGATCTGCCGACCGCGGCCGGTTTCCTGACCGGCGAGCAGGTGCGGGTCCGCGCCGAGCTGGGTCAGCTGGCCGGGCCGGTCGAGCAGGAGCGGCGCAACGCCGAGCGCGACCGCGACCAGTTGCTCAAGGCGCTGCGAGCCGAGGGACTGGTCGACGAGGACAGCTCGATCGACGACATCATCCTGGCGATGCACGAGTTCCTGGCCCGGACGCCGTGCCGTTTTGTCACCGCGTCGCTTTATGACGTGCTGGGAGAGCTCGCGCAGCCCAATCTTCCGGGCACTATGGACGAGTACCCGAACTGGCGGATGCCGTTGTCCGCCGGTCTCGAGGAGATCGCCGACGATCCGCGGGTCCACGCGGTCGCGGCGATCCTGAGCCAGCGGAAGACCGCCCAGCGAAAGGCACCCCGATGAGCTTCCTCAACAAGGCCAAGGACTTCCTCGACAAGCACGACAAGCAGGTGGATCAGGCGCTCGACAAGATCGGCGACGAGGTCGACAAGCGCACCGGCCACAAGCACACCTCGAAGATCGACAAGGCGGTCGACGAGGCCCAGAAACGCACCGGTCAGGGCGACACGACCCGTCCCTGACGTTTCCGGCGGCCGTGGCCGGGAACCCCTCTCTTGTTTCCCCCAGCACATCGGAGGAGTTGAGATGGGTTTCATGGACAAGGCCAAGGACTTCGCCGACAAGCACGACGAGCAGGTCGACCAGGGCATCGAGAAGGCCGGCGACCAGGTGGACCAGCGCACCGGCAACAAGTACGACTCGCAGGTCGACAAGGCGCAGGACGCCGCTCAGCAGCGCACCGGCACGGGCGACACCCAGCAGCAGTGACGCCGGCCGCCACCCCGCCGCTCAGTTCGAGAGCGGCGGGGGCGGCGGATCGTCGTCGACGGCGTAGAGCATCGGGTGTGGCGGCAGATAGGCGTCGCGCTGCTTGCACAGCATCGGCGGCAACAGCGACGAGCGGTGCTCCGGGTGCTCGGCGCAGTGCCGGGTGGCCCGGTTGATCGCGTCGGAGTGGTGCCGGCCACCGCCGTACTCGCCGCAGTTGGCACAGTCCCAGCGCCAGAACGCCGGACCGTCCTCGGCGAGGAACCGCCGGATCTTGAGCGGCGGGCCGGCTTCTTCCTGGGCGGCGGCCAGGATCGCGGGCATGTCATCGGCCATCGGCGGCGTCATCGGACGGCGCGACTGGTCGGCGATCAGATGCGCCAATACGTTGCTCGTGGACACCCGAACAGTCTCCGGCGGCCGACCAGCCGAAATGTGACGCTTTTACCGAAATAACCCCAACGAGGCCGGCCGCATGCCCGGGAAGACCGCCGCGGTGTCGCTTACCCCGCAGCGTGTCCGCAGGGTCTCGGCGATCACCGAACGGTAATCGGTGGTGACCGCCAGATCCCCACCGACCAGCTTGGCCGGCACCAGCCCGGGCCAGCGCCCGTGCACCCGGCCGCCGTTCACGTGACCGCCGAGCAGGAACATCGCGTTGCCGTAGCCGTGGTCGAGCCCACCCGACCCGTTCTCGGCCACCCGCCGCCCGAACTCGCTGATCGTGACCAGCGTGACCCGGCCCAGACCGTCCGGCCCGAGATCGGTGGCGAAGGCGGCCAGCGCCGCGGCGAAGTCGGCCAGCTGCACGGGCATCTTGCGGCCCAGGTTCTCGTGCATGTCCCAGTCGCCCACGTCGACCGTCGCGGTCATCAAAGAAACGTCCGACTTGATCAGCCGGGCCACGTCGCGCAGCGCCTTGCCGAGCTCGGTGTCCGGATAGGCCGCACCGTTGGCGGGGGTGTAGCCGGCCGCCTGCAGGCCGCTGGCCGTGCCGAGGGCGCCGAGCAGCTGGGACGCGGTGCCGCCGAGCGCGGCGGGCGCGTCCGCATAGAGCGCGGCCATCGTGGCCGCGATCGGCTTGGCGTCGGACTCGCCGTTGAGCACGAACGCGTCGACCGAGCTCAGCCCGACGTTGGGGGCCGGGCCGTCGAGCACCCGGGCCGGGCGGGCCTGGCCGACCGAGACCGCGTTGAAGGGGTCGGTGCCGCCCAGACCGCCGACCATGCGGTCGAGCCACCCGGTCCTCGTCGAGGTGCCGGGCGCGGCCCGCTCGAGTTCCTCCATGGCGGCGAAGTGCGAGCGGTTCGGCGCCGGCAGGCCCACGGCGTGCACCGCGCCCAGGTGGCCGGACTTCCAGAACGGCAGCAGCGGCGCGAGCGCGGGGTGCAGCCCGAAGTAGCGGTCACCACCGATCAGCCGGGCCTTGGGCACGGCGATGCCGGGACGCGCTTTGTAGTACGCGGCGTCACCGGCCGGCACCACGGCCGAGAGACCGTCGAATCCGCCCCGCAGCGAGAGCAGGACGAGGACGTCGCCGTCGTGGGTGCGGTCGGCGGCGAAGGCCAGCTTGGTCGACAGCAGGGCGCCGGTCAGGCCGGCCAGGGCGCCGCCGAGCAGGGTCCGTCGCTTGCAGTCACAGTTGAGCATCGTCACCTCAGGGCGAAGGACGGCGAGTTGAGCAGCATCGCCATCAGGTAGGGGAACTTCCAGCCGACCGCCGGGTCGGTCGGCTTGAGCGGGGCGGACGCGGTCTTGTCGAAGAAGCGGGCCAGCGCCTCGACCGACGAGCGGGGAAGGGTGCCGCCGATCAGCCGCCTCGACACCGCGTCGATCAAGGCGCCGTGGGTGGCCGGCAACGGCCCGGCGAACTCCTGGACCAGTGAATCGGGGCGCACGAGGGTGGTCGGCCACCAGCCGGCGGCCAGGCTCAGATGCAGGTTCCAGCGCACCAGCAGGCTCGACGTCGACGCCCAGGCGCTCGCCACGTCCGGGTAGCCGTTCGGCGGCGCCCAGGCCAGCGGTGCCTGGCCGGCGTTGCGGCACATCGAGTACAGGCTCTCGATGGCCGCGGTGCCGGTCGGCTCGGGGCCCAGACCCAGGATGCGCACCGTCGCCACGACGTCCTCGAACGGTGTCCGCGTCTTGGCGCCGAGCGACTCCGCGAACTCGGGCGAGGTGAACAGGGCCCGCAGCACGGGGACGATCGCCGTGCGGTTGTCGAGGTAGACCTTGACCAGCCGGGTGATCAGGCCGGCGGGCGGCTGGTCGGCGACGAACCGTACGCAGAGCTTGGTCACGACGCGGCGGGCGGTCGCGGTGTGCATGGCCAGGTAGTCGAGCAGCGCCAGCGACGCCTTCTCGCCGCCGGCCGCGGTCGCGTTGGCGTGGCGGAAGCCGAGGACCTTCACCGCGCCGGCCGCGTGCTTCTTCCCGTCGTACAGGTAATAGCCGGTGTCGCTGACGGTGAGCCCGGTGAGCAGGCGGGCGGCGTTCTTGACGTCCGCCTCGGTGTAGGCCAGCCCGACGGTGTGCAGTTCGAGCAGCTCGCGCCCGTAGTTCTCGTTCGGCGCGGCCCTGGTCGACCAGCGGTTGTCCAGATAGGTGAGCATCGCCGGGTGCCGGGCCGAGGCCTTCAGCAGGTCGGCGAAGCGGCCCAGGGCGTATCGGCGGATCACGTTGTGGTCGTAGTCGGCCCGGCTCTGCCACACGTCACCGGTCGGGCAGGTGACGTTGAGGTGGTTCGACCAGAAGCCGGCCATCACCTCGAACAGCTGCCGCTCACTCCAGACGGCGCGGGCCACCGTGGCCTGGCTGACCTGCCACATCGGCTTCCAGTCGTACTTCTTCAGCCGGCCGGTGGCGATCTTCTGCCGTACGCCGGAGATCGTGGTCCGGGCGTGCGGGAACCGGGAGTCGAGCTCGGCGCCGACCGGGTCGGCGATCGTGGACGGCTGAAGCTGGCGCTCGAGCCAGGCCGGGGCGCCCAGCCGCCGGATCTCGGCGATCGAGGCCGGCGAGGGCCCGAAGGTCGCCCGGCGCAGCAGGTGCAGCAGCGGGTCGGCGGGCAAAAGGTCAGACGGGGTCACACCGTCGAAGTCGGCCGGGACCCGCACCGGCGTCGCGGTTCCGCCGCGAAGCTCCCGGATCGCACCCGGGGATACTGGTGATGTGGCGCAGCGCAGAAGGTCCGGACAGGTCGAGACGGTCGGCTCAGGGGTGGCCGAGTTGCAGCCCGACCCCGACCGCGACACGGCGTACACGCTGCTGCTCGACGGCGCGCCGCAGTCCCACGTCGACCTGGCCGACCCGACCCACCTGCAATTCGAGTACGTGCGCCGGATGGCCGCCGCGATCGACCTGCTGGCCCCGCCCGGGCAGCCCCTGCGCGCGCTGCACCTGGGCGGCGGGGCGCTGACGATCCCGCGCTACATCGCCACCACCCGGTCCGGCTCGGCGCAGCGCGTGATCGAGATCGACGGCCCGCTGATCGAGTTCGTGCGCCGGGCTCTGCCGCTTCCGGCCAAGGCCAACATCCGGGTACGCGTGGCGGACGCGCGGGCCGCGGTCGAGGGCATGCGCGACGCCGGGTACGACCTGATCGTGCTCGACGTCTTCGCCGGCGCGCGCACCCCGGCCCACCTCACCTCGGTCGAGTTCGCCCACGAGGTGGCCCGGGTGCTCGACCCGGCCGGGCACCTGATCGTCAACATCACCGACGGGCCGCCGCTGCGCCATGCCAAGGCCCAGGTCGCCACGATCCGGGCCGCGCTGCCCGAGGCCTGCCTGATCGCCGACGCGTCGGTGCTGCGCGGCCGCCGCTTCGGCAACCTGGTGGTCATCGCCGGTCGCACCCCGCCGCCGGTGGCCGGGCTGACCCGCCGGGCCGCCGGTGACTGGTTTCCGGGGCGGCTCGAGACCGACCTCGACCGTTTTGCCGGCGGGGCGGCGCCCGTCACGGACAGTGTTGCTGTCGCCTCGCCAACTCCTCCGGCGGCTCTGTTCGGTAACCGTACGTAACAGATCGTCGACCGAAGAGGCAAGTATTTCCGGCCTGTCGTGTTGCCGTCAGGAAATCTCGTGTGATTCGCGCTTGCCGACTTGTTTGCATCCGTGCACGCAGCTGTAATCGGTAGGCCGCGTGTGTCCCGGGCGCGGCGCGCACTGGGGGGAAGTACGCATGTCCGAGCAGAACTACGCGCGCGACGCGGACTTATCCGCGCCGCCCTTCGTGCTGGGCGCCGACGAGCGGGCACTCTGGAGCGGCCATTGTGCCGTGGCCGAGTACGCCTTCGACGAGCCGGCCTCGCTTCCGCGCTGGACCCTGCCCGAGGAGACCGAGGTCGTCGTCACCGACCAGCGTGTCCTCTATCGCGGACCCGGCGCCCCCGACAGCGGCGAACTGCGCTGGCCCTGGCCGCAGCACCTGCGCGTGCAGCCCGGCAGCCGCGACACCGGCCGGCAGGCCACCGTCACCCAGATCCAGCTCGTCTGCGCCGGCCCGGGTGGCAGCTTCCCCGCGCTGGTCTTCGCGGGCGGTGAGCTCGAGGCGGTGCGCGACGCCGACCGGTTCGCCAACACGTTGCGCCAGGCCATCGCGCGCTACCGGGTGGAGAACGCGTCCCAGCTCGGCATCCCGGCGCCCCAGGTGCGCATGCTGTCCCGGCTCGTGATCGGTCCGGAGTTCAGCAACTACCAGGGTGGCGAGGGGCAGACCGTCTCGCTGATCGGCGCCGTGTCGGTCGATTCGTATGCGGCACCCGCGCACGCTGCCGCCCCCGGTTACGCACCGGTCATCGACACGCTGGACGAGCCGGTCGTGGTCGCGCCCCCGGCCTTCGAAGCGCCTGTCGTCGCCGCCCGGCCGGCCTTCGAGCCGCCTGTCGTCGCCGCCCAGCCGCCTGTCATCGCCGCCCAGCCGCCTGTCGTCGCCGCCCAGCCAGCCTTCGAGCTGCCCGTCGTCGCCGGTTCTGAGCAGCCGGTGGGCCGCTCCTACGAGCGCACCGCGCGCATCCCGGTCACGCCGCAGCGCGAGACCTGGTCGGCCCGGCCGGCTGACGCCGGCACCCTGAACGGGCACCCCGACCTCGACGCCCGCGCCGCCGACCTGGCCGCCCGGGTGGCCAGTCTGGTCGCCGGGGGCGACGCCCCGCTCGGCGGCCGCCCGGTCGATCCGGACAATCAAGCCAATCTCTCTGCCTATCTCGACGTCCCGCCGGCCACCGCTCCCCGGCCGCGGGACGCCTCGGACGACGGGGTCGACGAGTCCAGCGGCCGGGCCGAATCGGTCCGCCGCACCGCTGCCCGGTTCGCCGGCAACGCGGCCCGTGGGCGCGGGAGTGCCCCGCGCTACGACGGCGAAGTGGGCAGCAGCGGGCGGGGCAGCCACCGCCAGGGCTGAAGTCGACCGGGCCGTCTCGGGGCGGCCCGGTCTTCCGCTGCTTGCCTTACTGCTGCTCGGCGCTCTTCAAGGGTGACTTGGTGGCCAGCGGGGCGCCGGCCGGGACGAAGCACGTGCCGTTGGCCACCCGCTCGTCGTGCAGCTTGTGCGCCCGGCCCAGCAGCCCCATCAGCTCGTCCTCGGCCCGGATCCGGGCCCGGTATTTCGCGGGCAGGCTCTTGAGGCGCGCCTCCTCGACCAAGAGGCGGTGGAAGATCTCGTCGCAATACGCCGGGTCGGTCTCGATGTCGAGGAACTCGTTGGCGTGCCGGCGAGCCGCGGCGATGTAGGTCTGGGCCCGCCCCTTGGGGCTGAGCAGGGACGCCACCACGGTGATGAAGAGAATCCCGATGATCAGCGAGAGCGACACCGCGGTGGAGAGCTCGACGACGTCGATGTGCTCGCCGCCGTTGATGAACGGCACGTTGTTCTCGTGCATGGCGTGCAGGATCAGCTTGACACCGATCAGCGCCAGGATCGCGGCCAGACCGTACGACAGATAGACCAGCCGGTCGAGCAGGCCGTCGATCAGGAAGTAGAGCTGGCGCAGGCCGAGCAGTGAGAACGCGGTCGCGGTGAAGACCAGGTAGACGTTCTGAGTCAGGCCGAAGATGGCCGGGATCGAGTCGAGTGCGAACAGGATGTCGGTACCGCCGATCGCCACCATGACCAGCAGCATCGGCGTGAGCACGCGCTTGCCGTCTTCATAGGTGAACAGCTTGTCGCCGTCGTAGCGGTCGGACGTGCGCAGCAGGCGGCGGGCCAGCTTGATGACGAAGTTGTCGGGCGCCTCGTCGTCGTTGCGTTGCTCCCGCAGCAGGTTGCCCGCCGTGATCAGCAGGATCAGCCCGAACAGGTAGAACACCCAGGCGAAGGAGTTGATCAGCGCCGAGCCGACGAAGATGAAGCCGGTGCGCGCGATCAGCGACACGACGATGCCGACGAGCAGCACCTTCTGCTGGTCGGCGCGGGGCACCTTGAAGCTGGAGAAGAGCAGCAGGAAGACGAAGAGGTTGTCGACCGACAGCGCCTTCTCGGTGACGTAGCCGGCGAAGTACTCGGCGCCCATGTCGCTGCCGCCGAAGATCCACACCCCGACGCCGAAGAGCACGGCGATCGAGACGTAGACCGCCGTCCAGCGGGTCGCCTCGCCGAGCGACGGGATGTGCGCCTTGCGCACGTGGAAAAAGAAGTCGTAGAGCAACAGCGCGATGATGCCGAGAACAGTCAGCAGCCACACCACACCCGACACATCCTGCATCAGGTCATCCTAAGGCTCACAAGTTTCTATCTGCTTGACGTGACCGCTGCTCGACGTTGCGATTCAGTGAGGAAGAGCACGCCGGTCAGGTCGGCGCCGCGCAGGTCCGCCCCCCGCAGATCGGCCCCGGTGAAGTCGGCGCGGCGCAGATCGGCGTCACGCAGGTCGGCCCCGATCAGCAGCGCGCCGCGGAAGCTGGCCCCGCGCAGGTCGGCACCGCGCATCTTGCGGCCGATCAGCTGGGCGCCGCGGTGGTCCTGGCGTCCCTTGATCCCGGCGCGGGCCAGTTCGCTGGCCCGTTGCAGCAACGGGTTGACCCGGCGCCGCTGGGCATCGAGGTCGAGTGCTCGCAAATCCGCCGGCGAGCCGGCGGCGAGGTGGTCGATCGAGGCGAGGGCGTCGCGCAGCTTCCCGTGTACGGAGTGTGCCTCGTCGAGCCGGAGCGCCTCAGTGAGCAGCCACATCAGCTCGTGGAGCTGGCGCATGATCGGCAGCAGCTCCAGCATCTCCGGCTTCGCCGACCGGTCGCTGCCACCGAACGTCTCCTGGGTGAGGCGCTGGCCCGCGCCGAAGCAGTCGAAGACGACGCAGCCGTGGAAGCCGCTGGCGTCGAGGCGCTCGTGGATCGTGCAGCGGTTGCCGCTGAGGTTGCGGCACGGGGTGCCGGCCGGCTTGTTGATCGCGAAGTCCGACGATTTGGCGAAGGCTGGGGCGACGCAGCAGAGGGCCTCGCAGCGCGAGCAGTCGGCGTGAAGTTCTCGTTCAGACATCTACTCCACTGTCTCAGACGCCAAGTCCCGGATCCGAGGCGGCGCCGACCATTCCCGTGGCCATTACTATTACCTTGCTCACTCCCCAAACCGCGCCTTTGGGGACAATGACGCAGATTGAGCGCCGACTTGCGTGACCATGGAATTACCTACCGCTGTCCCCGGCCGCTCAGTGCTCCGACGTGGCGAAATGGGGCCCGGATAAATCGCCCGAACGGCGCCGGACGGCACCACCGAAAGGCGCCGGTTCCGGTGTCCTGACGGTTGTCCGTAATTGTCCTACCGGGCCATCCCCGGGTAGTCCAAGGTCACTACACTGCTGCGAATGATCTCCAGGCTCGTGACTAAGGGCGTCGTAATCGGGGTCGCGGCGACCTTTGCCATCGCCGCCCCCGCTTCGGCTGCCGCTCCCCTGACACTCGATGGTCCGGAACAGGTTGTCGGCTACAGCCAGTTCGAAATGACCGGCACCGCCGACCCCCTCTCGACCGTCGAACTGTGGGAAACCGCCATCGGCTGGAACGACATGCAGCCGGCCAAGGACTGGGAGGGCAGCGGCGGCACCGTCACCGCGAAGGCCGACGCCTCCGGCAAGTTCAAGATCAACCGCTGGCTCGACTCGGGCTTCTACTTCGAGGTCCACCAGGGCAGCGTCAAGTCGCCGAAGATCACCGTCTACAGCAAGCTGAAGGTCGGCTTCTGGCTCAACGCGGACGAGGCCGTGGCCGGCAAGCTGACCGTGAACGGTGACGCCCTCCCGGCGCAGCCCGGTCTGCCGGTGACGATCGAGCGCAAGAGCGGCAGCACCTGGACGAAGGTGACGACCACGGAGACCGCCGGCGACACCGCCGCCTTCAGCAAGGTGGTCACCGGCCAGCCGGGTGGCGACCAGACCTACCGGGCCGTCTTCAGCGGCGACAGCACGCAGGGCGTGCGGGGCACCACCTCGAGCGAGGTGACCGTCTGGATCGCGGGCAGCACCACCACCCCGCCGACGACCACTCCGCCCACGACGCCGACGACGCCGCCCACCAAGCCGACGACGCCGCCGACGACCAAGCCCCCGACAACTCCGCCGACAACTCCGCCGACGACCACGCCGCCGCCGGCGACCGTCGCGCCGATCCAGTTCACCCGCATCCAGTACGACCCGCCGGGCACCGACTCGGGCAGCAACGGCAGCCTGAACAACGAGTACTTCAAGATCACGAACATGACGAAGAAGGCCATCAACATCAACGGCTGGACCGTCCGGGACGGCAAGGGCATCACCTACAAGTTCCCGAGCATCAACATCAACGTCGGCCAGTCCTACCTGGTGCGCACGGGCAAGGGCACCAACTCGGGCTCGATCCGCTTCTGGGGCCGCGCCGGCAAGTCCGGTTTCGTCTGGGACAACCTCGGCGACATCGCCTACCTGCGCAACCCGGCCGGCGGCAACGTCGACATCTGCAAGTGGACCAAGCTGGGCGCGGGTTACACCACCTGCTGACCCACCCCACCGCGCCGACTCGAGGCCCGGCTCTCCCCACCGCGGGAGGGCCGGGCCTTCTCAGTCCCCGGCGGCCGCCAGTTTCGTTCGGCAGTGCGGCGCAGGTGCAGGTTTTCTCGTCGGGGTGGATTTTGACGTAGGCCAGCCGGGTGTGGTCGTCGATCGGGGCGTGCACGTATTCGTCGCCGACCCGGGTGCCGGCGCGGGCCCGGCGGCGTTCGAGGCTGTTGCGGCCGTGGACCCGCCAGCCGCCGCCGTCGCGGAGCCGGGCGATCCCCCTTGACGTCGCCGTGGATGAGTTCGCCGGGCCGGTCCCGTTCGTAGCGGAGGATCGGTTGGCCGGGGGCCGGTCGAGGCAATCCAGGCGGTGCAGACCGCGACGGATGAGCACGGCGTGGATCGTGGAAGCGGGCATACCCAGCAGCGGCACCAGCCGACGTGGCCCGCGTCAGAGCTCGGTTCGTAGCGCACACACGCGGGCCTCGGTCTCGGGTGCGGTCTTGCCGGGCAGCCGATGTGCGCTGCTCGGCCGGGGCCGCCCCTTGGGGAGGCGGGCCCCTGATCAGCTGTTGGGGAGGCCGGCGGCGTCGAGCAGGATCTCGGCCATCCGGATCGCCTGGCCGTGCACGCCCTCGTTGTGCATCACGGCCCACGAGCTGGCCCCGTCGAAGGTCATGACCAGTTGCTGGGCCAGCTGATCGGGGTCGGCTGCGCCGCCGGCGACGGCCTCGCGGCGGAAGAAGCCGGCCAGCCCGTCCTTGTGGCGGAGAGCCACCGCCCGCGCGGGGTGCCCGGCGTCCTTGATCTCGACCGAGGTGGCCAGGAACGGGCAGCCGTAGAACCCCGGCTGGGTGGCGACCTCCTCGATCACCCGGAAGACGTGCAGGATCCGCTCGCGCGGCGTCCCGTCCTCACCGTCGGGCAGCAGGCTCGCGTCGAAGCCAGGAGCCAGGCGCTCGAGACTGGCCGCCAGCACCTCGTCCTTGCTGCCGAAAAGCTGGTACATCGAGCGCTTGGAGACGCCCGCGGCCTTGGTCAGCGCCTCGACGCCGACGTTGACACCCTCGCGGTAGAACAGATCCGCCGCCGCGTCGAGCAGGCGATCACGCGTGTCAGTCACCGGACGAGCCTACCTCGCCTGAAAACCGATCGGTTTCACGGATCACATCTGCTTGCCGCTGGAAACCGATCGGTTTACGGTCGAGAAAACCGATCAGTTTCCTCCCTCGGAAGGGCATCTCATGACTGCGATCAAGGATTCCGTCGTCCTCGTCACCGGCGGCAACCGCGGCATCGGCCAAGCCCTGGTCGACGAGCTGTTCCGGCGAGGAGCGGCCAAGGTGTACGCCACTGCCCGCGACCCGCGCACGGTGAGCCACCCGGACGCCGTCGCGCTGCGGCTGGACGTCACCGACGAGGCCTCGATCGCCGAGGCGGCCCGGCAGGCGTCCGACGTCACGATCCTGATCAACAACGCCGGCATCGCGAGCGGTGCCTCATACCTCGACTCGCCGCTGGACGAGGTGAAGCGCGACCTGGACACCAACTTCTACGGCCCACTGCTGGTCACCCGGGCCTTCGTACCGGTGATCGAGGCCAACGGAGGCGGCCACCTGCTCAACGTGCACTCGGTGCTGTCGTGGTTCGCCGACGGCGGCCCCTACAGCGCCTCCAAGGCCGCGCTGTGGTCCCAGACCAACTCCCTGCGCCTGCACCTTCGCCCGCGTGGCATCGAGGTCACCGGCCTGCACGTCGCCTATGTCGACACCGACATGGCCGCAAAGATCGACGCCCCCAAGTCAAGCGCCACCGACGTAGCCGCGGCCGCACTGGACGGCGTAGAGACCAACGCCTTCGAGGTACTGGCCGACGAGGTGACCCGAGGCGTGAAGTCAGCCCTGTCCGGCGACCTCACACTCCTCTACCCCCAGTTGACCGCCTGACAACCGCAAGGCGCCCCCAGCCCACCACCAGCTCGCCGGCTCGCCGTTGTCAGCCCCACCCCCATGACGATCACCCAGAAGCAGACACCTTCGCGGCCCAACCCCATCTCCCACGCACCTGACCAGGGCATCAGCGCTCTCAGGCACCCCAGTTTGGAGTCCGGGACAGCACAGGCTAGGCTTTAGTTACCGACGCGGGGTGGAGCAGCTCGGTAGCTCGCTGGGCTCATAACCCAGAGGTCGCAGGTTCAAATCCTGTCCCCGCTACAAACGAAAGGCCCTGTCCACCCGGACAGGGCCTTTCTGCATGCCTGCCCCGCGCAGCCCCACCTTCACGCACCCGCCGCCCGCCGATCCAGCCCGTGCGGCCCACTCCGGTGCCCCCAACCCGAGCCAACACAAACGAGCTCGCACGCCCGTGCACGCGACGGCGCGAGCCCATCGAAGCGAACACAATGAAAGTCCCACAGGCGGGGGCACGGACGCGACTCAGGCCGGCGCCGATGCAAACACCAACGCCAGACCCCCAGCATCCACCGCAAAGGCCTCAAAGCCCGGCAGCAGAGCGCCAACGCAGTCCGGCGACGCCCCAGGGCCAAAGCGGCCAGCAAGACCAAGGTGACCCACCCAGCTTCGCCACCAGCTGGACGGGTCAGGTGCCGCTCTGGCGTGCCTCGAAGTCAGCTGACGGCAGCGAGGCGCCGCCGCCGCACAGGCGCCCCCAACACGCCCCCGGCCCAGCGAGGGCCCACCAGGCCCCAACACACCCCCCCGGCCCAGCGAGGGGGCCGCCAGGCCCCAACACGCCCCCGGCCCAGCGAGGGGCCGCCAGGCCCCAACGCGGCCACAAACTCACCCACCGGCACCACCGCACCGTGGGGTCTGGGGGCTCGGCCCCCAAGCAGAAATGCGAAGAGGCCCCGGTCCGCGCTTTCCGCGGACAAGGGCCTCTTGACTCGTAGCGGGGACAGGATTTGAACCTGCGACCTCTGGGTTATGAGCCCAGCGAGCTACCGAGCTGCTCCACCCCGCGTCGACTCGCTAACACTAGCGCAACCCGGGCGTTGGCTGCAAAACAGGTCCCGGTGACCCACCACACGTGGCTCACCGGGACCTGTTGTGGTCAGCCGCTTGGTGTCGGGGACGGGTTTCCTGAGGGGTTCGCCGGCGGGGTCGCCGACGAGGACGGGTTGGCCGAGGCGCCGGGAGTGGGCGTGCCGGTGGCCGCGTTCCGGGCGTTCTCGAAGTTGTCCATCGCGGTTTCCAGCGCCTGCAGCGCCGCGCCGTACTTGGCGAAGTCGCCGGACTCCTGGGCCGTCCGGACGTCGTTGATCGCCTTGTCGACGGCGGCGGCCGCGGTCGCCAGTTCACCGGTCAGAGCCGGCGGCGGCGCGTTGTTGTTGTTGTTGTTGCCGTTGTTGTTGTTGTTCCCGCTGTTGTTGTTGCCGCTGTTGTTGTCGGTCTGGGCCTGTTTGCCCTGCGTGACCAACTGGTCCAAGCCCTGTTTGAGGTTGTCGGCGAGCACGACGTAGGTACCGCCGTCCCCGTACGACATCAGGACCTTCTGCAGCAGCGGGGCCGCGTTCTCCTGGTTGCCGGTCTTGACGTAGACCGGTTCGACGTAGAGGACGCCGCCCTCGACGGGCAGGGAGATCAGGTTGCCGTAGAGCACCTGACTCTGCGCGTTGTTGGAGAGCAGGTTGAGCTGTTGCCGGACCGAGGCGTTGTTGGTCATCTTCTGATGGACCTGGACCGGTCCGGGGATGACCGTCTGATCAGGTAGTTCGAGGACCTGGAGCACCGGTTTGTTGTCCACGTACGAGCCGGAGATGAAGGCCGCCAGGTTCTCGCGGTTGGCCGGTGTCACGCCGGCTGTCAGCTGGAACCTGGTCTGCTCCTGCTCGGGCAGCTGCACGTTCAGATAGAACGGCGGCTGCTTCTGGTTGCTGGACGGCGCGTCCGGCGCGTTCGGCACCTGCCAGAAGTCCTGGCCGGAGAAGAACGCCTGCGGGTCGGTCACGTGGAACCGGGTGAGCAGGTTGCGCTGGACCTTGAACAGGTCCTGCGGGTAGCGGAAGTGCGCCTCGAGCGAGGCCGGGGTGTCCGCCTTCGGGATGATCAGGTCACCGCCGAAGGCTTTGTTCCAGGCCTTGAGGACCGGGTCGTTGTCGTCGAACTCGTACAGCTTGACCGTGCCGTCGTACGCGTCGACGGTCGCCTTGACCGAGTTGCGCATGTAGTTGACGTCGTCGCGGGCCAGCGCGAACTGCCCCTGACCGGTCAGCTCGTCCTGCGTCTCGGTGGCCAGGTTGATCTTCTGCGCGTACGGGTAGGACGCCGACGTGGTGTAGCCGTCGAGGATCCAGGTGATCCGGCCGTCGACCACGGCCGGGTACGGGTCGCCGTCGATCGTCAGGAACGGCGCGACCTTTTCGACGCGGTCCCGCGGCTCGCGGATGTACATGAGCCGGGAGTCGCCGTTGACCGCGTCGGAGAGCAGGAAGTTGCTCTCGGTGTTCTTGATCGCGAAGACGAGCCGGCGGAAGAACGAGCCGATCTCGACACCACCCTGACCGGAGTAGGTGTAGAGCTCCTCGGCGTTCTTGTTCTCCTCCTGCGGACGGTCGAACTCGACCTTGCGGGCCGGGTCCTCCTGACCGACGATCGCGTACTCGGAGGACTGCTCGCCGAAGTAGATGCGCGGCTGATCGACCTTGATCTCTTCGGTCGCGGCGGAACAGCCCGGCGGGCGGTCGTCGCCGAGGAAGCCGGAGACGAAGAACGGCAGACCACCACAGACGACCTGGTTGGCCGGCGCCGCCACCAGGCCGTAGCCGTGGGTGTAGACGGTGTGCCGGTTGAGCCAGTTGCGCTGCTGCGGAGTCAGCTTGTCGTCGTTGATCTCGCGCGCGCCGACGACGTAGTCGGCGGTCCGGTTGTCGATCGAGTACCGGTCGACGTCCAGCTTCTTACCGAAGTCGTAGAAGCCACGGGACTGCTGCGACTGGGTGAAGGCCTGCGAGACCAGTTGGGGGTCTATCAACCGCGCGTTCTGAGCGCTGCTGTCGGCAGCCAGCCCGCTCGGTGGGACGACGTTGTTGGCCCGGTAGGCCTCCATCTGGGTGCCCTCGAGACCGAAAGCCGCCCTCGTCGCGTTGATCGAGCGCTGGATGTACGGCGCTTCCTTCTCGCTCAGGCTGGGCTTGACCGAGAAGTTCTGCACGGCCAGCGGGTAGATGCCGCCGATGGCCACCGCCGAGATGGCCAGCAGGGCCAGCGAAACGCCCGGCCAGACGAGATTGCGCATCCAGGCGTTGGAGAACACGATGATCGCGATCGCCACCACGATCGAGATGTAGGCCAGGATCTCCTTGGCCGGCAACAACGCGTTGACGTCGGTGTAGCCGGCGCCGTAAAGCCCGGGCGACACGTGCTGCTCGAGCAGCAGGGCCCGCCGGTCGAGCACGTACGCCACCGCCTTGAGCAGGACGAAGAGCGCGACCAGCGAGGTCAGGTGAGCCCGCGCGGCGGTGGTCATCCGGTCGCCGACGCCTTGCAGGCGCACGCCGCCGAAGATGTAGTGCACGGCGAGCGCGCCGAGCACCGAGAGCACCACCGCGGTGAAGGCGACACCCAGCGCGTAGCGCAGCATCGGGTAGTCGAAGATGTACCACCCGACATCGACGCCGTGCTCCGGGTCCTTGACCCCGAAGCTGCCACCGTTCCGGAAGAGCATCCAGTCCTTCCACCGGCCTTGTGCGGACAGGCCGGCGAAGAAGCCGATGATCACCGTGAGCACGGTGATCCAGGTGCCGAGCCGCGGCGCGATGATCATGCGGTAGCGCTCGAGCGTCGCTTGCTCGGCCGAGTGCGGCCGCAGCAGCGGGCGCAGACGGTAGGCCAGATAGAGGTTGCCGGCGATGATCAGCGCGACGAGCACACCGACGGACAGGAAGAGGAGGAGGCGGGTGAGGAGAACACCGGAGAAGACGTTGACGAAGTCGACCTCGTTGAACCAGAGGTAATCGGTGTACGCGTCGATACCCCACCCGAGCAGCGTGAAAAGAAGGAAGACCCCGACCAGGACGCCGACGGTGACGCGACCGCGCCGGCTCATCCTTGGTAGAGGGCTGTTACGCATAACCAACGGAGGCTCCACATATCAGTCGGGCCGGTGTCTCACCGTACGTCATCTGTCACTCAGCCGAGCACGGCTTGGGAGTGCCGCCCCCGGTGAACGTCTTGAGTGCGGTCAGCGCGTCGTCCACCGTGGCCACCTCGGCCATCGGCAGCCCGTCGACCGCGTTGCGCAACGCCTCGGCGCAATTGCCCTTGGGCACGAGGAACACCTGGGCCCCGGCCTTCTTGGCGCCGACCAGCTTCTGCGGGATCCCGCCGATCGGGCCCACGTTGCCGTCGTTGTCGATGGTCCCGGTGCCCGCAATCACCTTGCCGCCGGTCAGGTCCTCGGGCTCCAGCTTGTCCATGATGCCGAGAGTGAACATCAGCCCCGCGCTCGGCCCGCCGATCTTGTCGAGGTCGATCGAGACCTTGAACGGCGCGTTCTGCTTCGTGCCGATCTCGATGCCCAGGCGCGGCACCTTGTCCTCCGCCGCCTTGGTGGTGACCTGGGCCGTGGCGGCTTTACCGGCTCGTGTGTAGGCGATGGTCAGCGCCGTGCCGGCCGGTTTGGCCCGGACCAGCTCGGTCAGTCGCGACGGATCGGTGACCTTGGCCCCGTCGACTGTGGTGATCACGTCGCCCGCCTCGAGGATGCCGGTCGCGGCGCTGCCGGCGCTGACCTTCTGCACCACGGTCTGCACCGGGTAGCCCAGCTTGGTCAGGGCGACCGTGATCGCGCTGTCCTGCGACTCGGTCCACTCCTCGGCGTTCTGCTGCTCGACCTGTTTCTCGGTGCGGTCGGGCGGATAGATCAGCTCGCGGGGCACCACCGCGTCGGAGGAGCTGAGCCAGCTGCTCACGGCCCACACCAGCTCGACCTGCGACTGCACGTTCACGGTGGTCAGCCGCAACTGGCCGGCCGACGTCGTGGTCTTCGCATCCGTCACCTGGATCACCTCGGCGCCGTTGTCCGAGCCGAGTGTGTTCACCGTCGGACCGGGCTTCAGCACGACGTACGGCAGGGGTGCGGCCATCACACCGACTGCCAGCAGAGCGGTGATCAGGGCGCCGAGGATTACGGTGACACCACGACGTCTCATGCGCGAGAGACTATCGCCCCTGCCTGAGTTCTCTCTGAGCTGACACCGCGACGGGTCCCGAGCGGGCTTTTCGCGCGTACCGTTGGCTACGTGCCTGATATCCCGTTCGGATTCTCCTTGCCGGGTGCCCAGCCGCCCGATCCCTCCGATCCGCAGCAGATGCAGCAGTTCATGGCGCAACTGCAGCAGATGTTCGCCGGCCCCGGCAGTGGCCCGGTGAACTGGGACCTGGCCCGGCAGGTCGCCGCCAGCCAGCTGTCCGCCGCCGGCGACCCCGCGGTGAACATGTTCGAGCGCCACCAGGTCGAGGAGTCGCTGCGCCTCGCCGACCTGTGGCTCGACCCGGCCTCCGCGCTACCCAGCGGCATCCGCACGGCCGCCGCGTGGAACCGCAACGAGTGGATCTACAACACCCTCGAGGTGTGGAAGAAGCTGTGCGACCCGATCGCCGGCCGCATGGTCGGCGCCATGGGCGACCTGGTGCCCGACGAGGCCAAGGCTCAGCTCGGCCCGATGCAGTCGATGGTCGCGACGCTCGGCGGCGCGCTCTTCGGCGGGCAGCTCGGCCAGGCGCTGGGTCAGCTCGCGGCCGAGGTGCTCTCGGCGGGCGACATCGGCCTGCCGCTCGGCCCGACCGGCACCGCCGCGCTCGTCCCGGCCAACATCAAGGCGTACGGCGAGGGCCTGGAGATCCCGGAGGATCAGGTCCGCCTCTACGTGGCTCTGCGCGAGGCCGCCCACCAGCGCCTCTTCGGCCACGTGCCGTGGCTGCGGGCGCACGTGCTGAGCGCCGTCGAGACGTACGCGAACGGCATCACTGTCAATCGGGAGGCGATCGAGGAGGCGATGAGCCGCGTCGACCCCGCCGACCCCGAGTCGATGCAGGCGATGGCGCTCGAGGGCATCTTCACCCCCGAGGACACCCCGCAGCAGAAGGCCAGCCTGGCCCGCCTCGAGACGGCGCTCGCGCTGATCGAGGGCTGGGTCGGTCACGTGGTCGACAGCGCCGCCGGCGACCGGTTGCCGTCCGTGGTCCAGCTCGGTGAGGCCTTCCGCCGCCGCCGGGCCGCCGGTGGTCCGGCCGAGCAGACGTTCGCCGCACTCGTCGGCCTCGAGCTGCGCCCCCGCCGTCTGCGCGAGGCGGGTGTCTTGTGGTCCGCGGTCGCCGAGCAGCGCGGGGTCCAGGGGCGCGACGCTCTGTGGGGCCACCCCGACCTGCTGCCCACCGACGAGGACTTCGCCAACCCGCAGGCCTTCGCCCAGGGCAGCTCCGACTGGGACATCAGCGAGCTCGACAACCTGGGCCCGGGCACTGACGAGGGCGACGCCAAGCAGAGCTGAGCGGATCAGCCGCCGAGCAGCGCCCGAGTGTTCTCCCAGCCCTCCAGAGCCGGGTCGAGACTCGCCAGCTCGGCGGCTCCGCGCAGCCGCCGCCACTCCGGTGTCGATGACACGTCACCGGGCCGGGGCGCGTCCCGGCGGATGATCTGCGCGCCGGCCGTGTCGAGATCGTAATCGGCCAGCCAGGCGGGCGCCGGCAGCGCCGTGGCCAGCCCGAAGAGCCCGTTCCCGGGGCCGCCGGCGGAGACCGCGACAGCCTTGTTCTCGAGCGGGCGCAGCAGCTTGCCGAGGATCATGCCGGGCACGTCGGGCGCGTCGGCTGCGATCACCGCCGCCTGATCGAAGCCGTCCTCGGTGGCCGCGGTCAGCACCGGCAGATAGCTCGCGGTCGGGATCTCGTAGATCCGCATGCCCGGCCAGGCGATCTCCTTGGCCAGAGGCAGGTCGTCGGCGGTCGCGGCGACGGCCGCCTCGGCCTGGGCGAGCCGGGCCAGCAGGTCGACCACGTCCTCGGCCAGCGCCGCCCGCCAGGCCGTCAGATCAACACCGGGCGGACTCCATCGCACCGGCACCAGCAGCGCAGCAACCACCCGTCGGACCACGCGTCCACCCTATCGGCGGCCGGGCCGGTGCTCCGAGCCTGTGGACAACAGACTCAGTCGTCCGCGAGCACCAGACCGGTGGCCGCCGAGATGCCCTCGAGGTAGCCGCGGGCCCGTTCGGCCTTGGGGAAGCGGCTGACCAGTTCCCAGAACCGGGCGCTGTGGCTGGGGACGATCAGGTGCGCCAGCTCGTGCAGCAGAACGTAGTCGATCACCCAGTCGGGCATCTCCTGGATCCGGTGCGAGATGCGGATCGTGCCGTCATCGGGGGTGCAGGAGCCCCAGCGGCCGTTCTGGTTGGTCACCCAGCGCACGCTGGCCGGTTGCACGCGGGCGACGTGATCGGCGAGGTAGCGGCTGGTCAGGCGACGGGCCCGGCTGAGGAGCTCGTCGTCGGTGCGCTGAATGCGCTCCTCGCGCGCGGCCAGGCGCGCCAGCATCCGCTCGACCCACTCGGTCTCCTCGGCGCGCGAGAACCGGTCGGGAATGAGCACGACAACGCGCTCTCCATCGCGGTACGCGGACACTGTGCGACGCCGGCGCTGGCTGCGCCGCACTTCCACGACAGGCTTGCGCGTCCGGGCCATTACCGGCTCGCGCGGCCCAGATTCGGGTTCACGTTGAGACGCTAATCCGTGAGACCCATGTCACCGCAAGAGTACGCGCGATAACACACGCGCGATATGTGCGCTTCGTCCGCGAATAGCCGAAAAATTTTCCACGGCGGCAACATCGGGCGCGCCGTCGGCGGCCGATCGCCCAACCTAGCCCACCGGTGGAACCCACCGCCATCGTGCTCGCCGTCCCGTTTCGGCCCGTTTGAAGGCAACTTCCGGCGTGTTGCGGCACAACATCCCAAAAAGGGCGATTCGGACGGGCACACTCACCTCGTCGGTGACACCGCCGACGCCGCGCTGACATGGAACTGGCCTGACCTGGGTAGTGGTCGCCCCGACGGGTGGCCACATCTACGTGGTCTCGGAGCGGTCCAGCGCCGAACACAGGTCGCGGCCTGCTACCGCGAGCAGGCATCGGGCCGACCCGGCCGACAACATGACGAGGAGGAACCGTGGCCGACAACACGTACAACGGCTACTGCGTGAAGTGCAAGGAGAAGCGCGACTTCCAGGGCACTGTCGAGGTCTCGAAGACCGGCATGAACATGGCCAAGGGCAAGTGCCCGGTCTGCGGGACGACCGTGAACCGCATTCTGGGCAAGGCCAAGGCCTGATCCGGACGACCCCGCGGGCTTGGCCCCACTAGGCCTTCGTCGAGCCCGCGGCAAGGTCGTTCACCCACCCGGGGAGGGCACGTCGCCCTCCCCGGTGCTTTTCTCCGCCAGCGCGCACCCCCCTCCCGCGAGGCACGTTGAGTGAGGTTGTGGATAAGCCCCGCAGCCTGTGGATAACTCGCTGAGGTCTGTGGACAACCCGCGTGCCGGGCCGTCGCGGCCTGTGGACAACTTTGTCGCTCCGCATCCTTGCGGTGACATCCTGTGACACATGAACCGTCCTCTGCTCATCCCCGGTCTTCCCCGCGTCTGGCGTGACGGAGGCGAACTGCAGCTCGGCTCGGACCCGTCCCGGGCGGTCGTGCTGCGACTCCCCCATCCGCGCACCGCGCTGGTGCTCGACCTTCTCGACGGCAGCCGGCCCGAGCGGGTGGTGCTGCTGCACGCCGCCCGCAAGGGCATCCCACCCGCCGACACCCAGGCCGTGGTCGACAATCTGCGCGCCGCCGGGCTCGCCGTGCCGGCCGCGTCGCTGCTGCCACCGTCGATCCCGGCCGTTCACCGGCTCACCGGTGAGGCGTCGGTGCTCGCGTTGCGCGGTGACACCTCACGCACCCCCGCGACCCGATTGCGCCGGCGTCATGCCGCGCGGGTGGTGATCGACGGGCGGGGCCGCCTGGGCGCCCCGATCGCGGTGGCGCTGGCCGAGGCGGGCGTCGGGCACGTGCGTCCCGAGCTGCCGGGGCTGGTTCATCCGGGCGAGCTGGCCGCCGGTCCGCTGCGCGGGTCCGACGTCGGCAAGACCCGCGACCTGGCGGTGACCGACGCTCTGACCCGCGCGGTGCCCGAGACCGAGACCGGCGCCGTACGCGGTGCCGCCACCCTGATCGTGCAGCTCGACTCCGACATGCCGGTCACCCTGCTGGCCGCCGCCCACGCGCAGCGGCAGCAGCCGCATCTGGCCGTGACCATCCGCGACGGCGCGGTGGTGGTCGGCCCGCTCGTCCCCGCCTCCGGTGGGCCCTGTCTGGCCTGCCTCGACCTGCACCGCCGCGATCGCGACGCCGGGTGGCCCGGTCTGCCCCGGCGCACCGGCCCGGAGCCGTGCACCGTGGCCACCCTGCTGGCCGCCACGGCCTACGCCGTCGAGGAGGTTCTGACCTTCATCGACGGCGGCAGCCCGGAGACTCTGGGCGCCTCGGCCGAGCTGACCTCGCCGTCCCGCCTGCGCCGCCGCACCTGGCTGCCCCACCCGGGCTGCGCCTGTTCCCGGCCGCCGCGCCGCTCCAGCCGGTCGAATCCCGTGTGATAGGGGCAATCATTGATGGACTTTTCTTCTGCTAGCGGACAATTGGTGTCCAGCCGGGCGGTCGGACCGCCCGACGTCGGTCACAATGATCTGGTGAGCGACATTCCGCGGCGTGCGGCGGCCCGCACCGCCAAGCTGGCCGCGCTTCCGCTGGGCTTCGCGGGGCGCACGGCACTGGGCTTCGGCAAGCGTGCTGTCGGGATCGCCACCGACGTGATCTCGGAGGACATCCAGCGGCGCACCGCCGAGCAGCTGTTCAGCGTCCTGGGCCAGCTCAAGGGCGGGGCCATGAAATTCGGGCAGGCGCTGTCGGTCTTCGAGGCCGCCCTGCCCGAGGAGATGGCCGGCCCCTACCGCCAGGCCCTGACCAAGCTGCAGGAGGCCGCGCCCCCGATGCCGGTGGCCAGCCTGCACAAGGCGCTGGCCGAGCAGCTCGGCCCCGACTGGCGTGACCTGTTCGCCGAGTTCGACGACAGCCCGGCCGCCGCGGCCAGCATCGGCCAGGTGCACCGGGCGGTCTGGAAACTGCCGCCCGCCCGTAAGAACGCCAAGCCCAAGACCGTGCCGGTCGCGGTCAAGGTGCAATACCCGGGCGCCGGCGAGGCCCTGATCGCCGATCTCAAGCAGCTCTCCCGGCTGGCCGGCATGTTCAAGATCATCCAGCCCGGCATGGACATCAAGCCGCTGCTGGCCGAGCTCCGGGAGCGCATCACCGAGGAGCTCGACTACGCGATGGAGGCCGAGACCCAGACGGCCTTCGCCGAGGCCTTCGCCGGCGACGACGAGATCTATGTGCCCAAGGTGATCGCCTCGGCGCCCAAGGTGCTCGTCACCGAATGGGTCGACGGCACCCCGCTGGCCAAGATCATTTCGGACGGCACGGTCGAGGAGCGCGACGAGGCCGGCCGCCTGATGGCGATCCTGCACTTCTCGGCGCCCGCCCGGTCCGGCCTGCTGCACGCCGACCCCCACCCGGGCAACTTCCGCATCCTGCCCGACGGCCGCCTCGGCGTGATCGACTTCGGCGCGGTGGCCCGGCTGCCCGGCGGCCATCCCGAGTCGATCGGCCGGCTGGTGCGGCTGGCCCTCGACGGCGACGCCCAGGGGGTCGCCGACGGGCTGCGCGAGGAGGGCTTCGTCAAACAGGACGACGAGATCGACGCCCAGGGCCTGCTCGACTTCCTGCGCCCGATGATCGAGCCGGTCGCCGTCGACCGCTTCCGGTTCACCCGCGCGTGGCTGCGCGGCGAGGCCACCCGGCTCAGCAGCCCACGCTCCCCGGCCTATCAGCTGAGCCGCAAGCTCAACCTACCGCCGTCCTACCTGCTGATCCACCGGGTGACGCTGGGCTCGATCGGCGTTCTCAGCCAGCTCGAAGCCGAGGCTCCTTATCGCGCGATCCTCGAGAAGTGGCTGCCCGGCTTCGCGCCAGTGCCGTGACGGCTGAAGCGGGCGCGGGGCCGGGAGGGCTGAGTAAGCAGCAAGTCGGCGGGCCGAGTGAGCAAGCCGGCCGGCGGGCTGAGTGAGCCGGTCGGCGGACCGAGCAGCAAGCCGGTCAGCGCGCCCAGTGAGCAAGCCGGCCGGCGGACCGAGCAGCAAGCCGGTCAGCGGGCTGAGTGAGCAACCGGTCGGCGGGTCGATCGGTGACCGCCCATGATCTGATGGGCTACATGGATGCGTCTGCCCACATCGACGACCTGGCCGCTTTCGTCTCGGCCTCGCCAAGCTCCTATCACGCGGCCGCCGAGGTGGCCCGCCGCTTGAGTGAGGCCGGTTACGAGACGCTTGACGAGACGGCCGACTGGAGCGATGCCGTCCATCCGGGCGCACGGCTCACGATCGTCCGGGACGGCTCGGTCATCGCGCTGGCGGTGCCCGCGACGGCCGGCCGTGGCACCCCGTTCCGCATCCTCGGCGCCCACACCGACTCGCCCGGCTTCAAGCTCAAACCCCGGCCGTCGACGGTCGCCTACGGCTGGTTGCAGGCCGGCGTCGAGGTGTACGGCGGGCCTGTCGTCCCCTCCTGGTTCGATCGCGAGCTCGAGTTCGCCGGCCGCCTCGTGCACCGCGACGGCACGGCGCACCTGGTGCGGACCGGCCCGTTCGCCCGCATCCCGCACCTCGCGATCCACCTCGATCGCGCGGTCAACGACTCGTTCGCCCCCGACAAGCAGCGTGAGCTCCAGCCGATCTGGGGAGTGGGTGGCCCCGAGAACGCCGACATCGTCGCCCATCTGGCCGGCTTGGCCGGGATGACCGGCACCGACGTGGGCGGCTACGACATCATCACCGCCGACTCCGCGGCTCCCGCCCGGTTCGGCGCCGGCCGGACACTCTTTGCGTCGGGCCGCCTCGACAACCTGTCGTCGGTCCACGCCGGACTGGCCGCCCTGCTGACCGCCGAGCCCGGCGACGCGATCGCGGTGCTGGCCGCCTTCGACCACGAAGAAGTCGGCTCGGAGACCCGCTCCGGCGCGGCCGGCCCGTTCCTGGCCGACGTGGTGGAACGCGTCTCGATCGCCCTGGGCGGCGACCGCTCCGATCTGGCCCGCGCGATCGCGGGCTCGTGGTGCCTCTCGTCCGACGCCGGTCACGCCGTGCACCCGAACCGGTCCGACCGCCACGATCCGATCAACCGCCCGGTCCCCGGCGGCGGTCCCCTGCTGAAGATCAACGCCAATCAGCGCTACACGACCGACGGCACCGGTGCCGCCCTCTGGAGCCGCGTCTGCGCCACCGCGAACGTGCCCTACCAGGAGTTCGTCTCGAACAACACGGTGCCCTGCGGTTCGACGATCGGCCCGATCACCGCCGCCCGCCTCGGCATCCCGACGCTTGACGTGGGCGTTCCGCTGCTCTCTATGCACTCGGCCCGCGAGCTCTGCCACGTCGACGACCCGGCCTACCTGAGCGCCGCGATCAGAGTCTTCCTGTCGGATGCCGACTGAGTCCCCCGCGACACCAACATCTGAGCGGCGCGACAAAAGTCCGCTGTCGACTGAGGCCTGCGCCAAAACGAATGAACGCCACGATCCGGTTGTCCTGTCGACTGCCGACTGAGCCGTCCCCGCGACACCAATACCTGAGCGGCGCGACAAAGCCCGCTGTCGACTGAGCTGGCCTGCGGCAACGACGAATGAGCGCCGCGATTAAAGCGTCCTGTCGACTCCCGACTGAGCCGGCCCCGCTACAGCACCCCTGAGCGCTGCGATCAGAGTCGTCCTGTCGACTGAGGACAGAGCCGCCGGCACGGCAGTAACACCTGCGCGCCGCGATCAGAGCCTTCCGGTCGGCTGAGGACTGGGCCGGCGGCGCGGTAGCAGCAGGGGTGTGATCAGCAGGAGCACTCCGGCCAGGCCGATTGCTGCCCGGGCGCCGGTGACATCGGCGATCACTCCCCACAGCGCGGTGACGACGGCGATCGCCCCCGTGGTGGTCACCGTCCAGGCGGTCAGTGCTCGTCCGATCTGCTGGTCGGGCAGCCGCTGCAGCCGCTCGGTGGCGAGCAGCGGGTTGAACACGCCCATGCCGGTGATCACGGCGAGCTCCACGACCACGACCAGCAGCAGCCCGCCGGCGCCCGGCCCCGCGAAGGCCAGTCCGACCGGGCTGAGAACGCGCACAACGCCGGCCACGGTCAATACGCGGCTCCGCCCGTAACGCGCCTCGAGCCGTCCGGCGAGATGTGCCCCGGCCAGGCCGCCGGCACAGGGCAACCCGAAGGCGAGGCCGAATTGCCAGGCCGGCCACCCGAGATCCCCGAGCAGCAGAACGGCCAGCAACGGCTCGGTCGCCATGATCAGCGCGTTCACGGCGATGGTGTTGTGGAACAGCGCTCGCAGTGAACGGTCGGCATTGATGAACCGCCACCCGTCGATCAGGCCCGACGTCCGCATCCGCTCCGCCGGATCCGGCCGTACGATCGGCTCCCGGATCACCGCGAGCGCCGCCGCGGAGATCAGGAAGCCGGCGACGGTCGCCTGCACCGTGATCACCGGCCCGAGCAGGCTGACCGCCGCGCCGCCCAGCACGGGCCCGAGTGCGATGGCCGTCCACGCGGTCGACTCGAAACGAGCGTTGGCCCGCACCAAGTGCTCCGGCTTCACCACCTGCTTGAGGTAGGCGCCGCCGGCTGCGGTGAAGGCGATGTTGGCCGCCGCGGCGATCACCGAGACGACTACCAGTTGGGCGTAACTGAGCAGACCGAGTCCGTGGCCGATCGGCACGCTGAGCAGCGCCAGACCCCGTACGACATCGGCCGCGACCATGACCGGCCTCACGCGCCGCTGCTCAACCCACGGCCCGAGCGGCACCGCCAGCAGCGCCCCCACGGCCAGGCCGACCGCGGCCAACGCGGACACTGCCGCCGGCCCCGAGCCGAGCACCTGGATCGTGATGAGCGGGAACGCGCCGAAGCCCAGCCAGGTCCCTGCCGTGGACGCGGCGAACGCGATCCACAACCACCGGAATGCTTTCCCCATGGGCCGGAATTCGATCAGACCTCACAACCTGGGGTCCAACAATAATCCTTCCGGCGTGGTACAACCGCTGGTTGTGGACATCGAGGCGGTACGGACGTTCATCGCGGTCGCGGACACCGGACAGTTCCAGGAGGCGGCCGACGAACTGCACCTGACCCAGCAGGCCGTCTCCAAGCGGATCGCCCGCCTCGAGCACAGCCTCGGCACGACTTTGTTCGCCCGCACCCACCGAGGCGCCCGCCTCACTTTGGACGGTCGCGCGTTCCTGCCGCACGCGCACGAGGTGCTGCACGCGGTGAACCGTGCCGCCGCCTCGGTCCGCCCGGGTGAGCGCGCCTTGCGCGTCGACGTCGTGCACCTTCGCATCTCTCCCGCTCAGGCAATTCGTGCCTTCCACCGGGCGAACCCCGACCTCGACCTCGACGTGGTGACGCTGCCCGGTGCGACGGTGAGCACTGCCGTGGAAGCATTGCTGACGGGCGAGATCGATGCGACCTTCCGCGCGGTGCCCAGCGCGCTACCCGCGGGAGTCACGGCCGTGCCCGTGCTGAACGAACCGTTACAGCTGCTGACCGGACCGGCTCATCCGCTGGCCGCGGCGGCGGCTCTGCGACCGGCCGAGCTGACCGGGCACCGCATCTGGATTCCGGGCATCAAGCCGGGCAGCGAGTGGGCGGCGTTCTATCGCGAGCTGGCCGCCGCCTTCGGTCTGAGCATCGACCGGATCGGCCCGAACTTCGGCACCGAGGCGCTGATGGATGCCGTCGCCGAGTCGGCGCAGCTGGCTACGCTGATCGGCGCCGGTGACCGATACGTCTGGCCGGCCGGTCACGACCTGCGCCGCATTCCGCTCACCGGGCCCACGCCGATCTATCCGCATGTCCTGCTGTTCCGCTCGGACAACCGGCACCCCAGCCTGGCCGCTCTCCGCCGCCACCTGTCCGCGACCCGCAGCCCGGATCCGGACGACCGCTGGGTTCCAGACGGGTGGCGAGCATGAGCGAGAGGCCCGTCCGCGGAAGCGGGCGGGCCTCTCGGCTATTCATCGGTTCTCAGTGAGTCGCGGGATCAGAAGGGCCGGCCGCCGAGTTCACGTGAGGCGGTGTGACGCGCCTCCATGGCTACCTGGCGAGCGGGACGGTGGGCCTCAGGTGTGTAGTCACTCTGAGGCCGACGCATTCGGGCCCTGCTCAACGCCTCTTGGAGAAGTCTCATCTTGGTTGCTCCGCTCGCGTACATGTCAGTTGTCTGCTTTCGGTTGAAGGGGACGGGGACGGTGGTCATCTCAGGCCGCCAGGCCTACGGTCTTGCGGGACTCGAGTCCGTTCGCGGCGAGCCGCTCCTCGACCTCGTGGGCCAGCTCGGCGTCACGCGCCACGTCAGCCTTACGGGGACGGCCACGCGGCCGCTTGCGCGGAACCACGGCACCGCGCTCGAAGATCTCGCCACCCCAGACACCCCAGGGCTCGTTCCGCTCGACCGCGCCGGCCAGGCACTCGACGCGCAGCGGGCAGTCCCCGCAGAGCGACTTGGCCAGTTCCAGCTGGGCCGGGGAGTCCGAGAACCACAGGTCCGGGTCGAACTTCCGACAGGGCAGGTTTGCCTCGATCTCGACGCTCACGTCGAGTGGGGCCAGCGCCAGACTCATAAAGCCCGGTCACCTCTCTCTTCTTCTCGATCTTCTGGATCGCCGTACAGGTCGTGCGTCCGGCCGGTGAGCCGGCAAAAAAGTAAGGCCGCGGATCCCAGTTACGGGTTCCGCGGCCTCGAGGTGAGCCGGAGGTCTGTTGATCAGACCGGCCTTCCTCGAGGCGGGACACCGCTGCCACCATCCGTGTAGCGCTTGCTGATGGAGACATTGCTGCCCTCGAACCCAGTGGTGCCATTGGTGCTGTCGATCTGCGGGAGTTTCGGTGCCACGCCCAGCTCGGCCTGGACGGAGGCCTGGTGCACCCGCGAAACCGGAGCCCGCTCGGCAGCCAGAACCGGCACCCACGCGGGGGCCGGAGCAACCAGCAGCGAAGCGGACGGAGCGCAGGCACGGGTCAGCGGCATCGACAGCTGCATCGTCATCGTGTAGATCTCCATCGTTGCCACCTCCTCCATTTGCGTTGCACTCGTTGTTGTGAACCAGCCGAACAGTGCTGCTCGGCGCGTTGTGATCTGAGGCTATGCCTGGCGTAGCAGGGGAGGCAAACGAATTAACGGACTAGTTTTCAAAGTTTTTTCGAGCGACCTCGTCGGGCGCCGCGCCGCCCACGAGAGCGAACACCGCCTCGCCGTACAGCCCGAGCTTGCGGGGCCCGATCCCGGCGATCGCCAGCAGCTCGGCCGGCGACGACGGGCGCCGCTCGGCCATGGCCACGATCGTGGCGTCGGTGAACACCACGTAAGCAGGCACTTTGAGTTCCGAAGCGGTGGCCGCCCGCCACGTCTGCAGGCGCTCGAAGAGCTCCTCGTCGAGGTCGGACGGACAGGTCGGGCAGCGGCCCAGCTTGCGGTCGGCCCCGGCCAGCAGAGTCGCCCCGCAGATGCGGCACGAGGACACCTGGGGGCGCCTTCGGTCGGGTTTCCGACTGCTGCCGCCGGCGCGCTCGGTGGCCGAGGTGCGCTCGAGCTGGGGCAGGAACCGGCACGGACGTCGCGCCCGGCCGCCTGGTGAGCGCGACTGCCCGTACGAGAGCCACAGCCACTGCCGGGCCCGGGTCACCCCCACATAGAGCAGCCGGCGCTCCTCCTCGAGCTGGTCCGGCGTCTTCGCGTACGTGGTCGGGAGCGTGCCGTCGGCCAGGCCGACCAGGAAGACCGCGTCCCACTCGAGGCCCTTGGCCGAGTGCAGCGACGCCAGGGTGACACCGGCGACGGTGGGCGCGTGCTGCTGCTCGGCCCGCCGCAACAGCTCATCGTTGAAGGCGGTCAGCGTGATGTCGCGCTGCACCGCCCCGGCCTGCCCGATCGGCTCCACCGCCGGCAGGCGCGCATAGTCCTCGGCCAGGGCGACCAGCGCGGCCAGCGCCTCCCACTGCTCGCGCGCCGCGCCACCCGGTGGCGGCTGCTCGCGCTGCCAGCCGGTGGCCGCGAGCGCGTCGACGACCGCCTGCACCAGCGGCGTCTCGCCGGGCGTGGACCGGACGGCGGCCCGCATGGCGATCATGGCCTGCCGGATCTCGGGCCGCTCGAAGAAGCGCTCGGCCCCGCGGACGACATAGGGCACCTCCGCCTCGGCCAGTGCCTTCTCGTACGCCTCGGACTGCGCGTTCGTCCGGAAGAGCACCGCCATCTCACTCGCCGGCGTGCCCGAGGCGATCAGATCGCGGCACCGGCGCGCCACCGCGACCGCCTCACCCGCCTCGTCCGGAAAGATCTTGAGCTCGGGCTCGGCCCCGGGCGGGCGCTGACCGACCAGCTCGAGCCGCAGCCGGGCCTCACTGCCGCGGGCCTGCCGGATCACCGCGTTGGCCAGGCCGACCACCTGCGGTGTGGAGCGGTAGTCACGGACCAGCCGGACCACCACGGCGTCGCGGCGCACCCGGGGGAAGTCGATCAGGTAGGACGACGTGGCACCGGTGAACGAGTAGATCGTCTGGCTCGCGTCGCCGACCACGGTCAGGTCGTCCCGGCCGCCCAGCCAGGAGTCGAGCAGGCGCTGCTGGAGCGGGTTGACGTCCTGGTACTCGTCCACCACGAAGTGCCGGTACTGAGCCCGGATCTGCTCGCCCACGTCCGGGTGCTCCTCGATGCCCCAGACCGCGGCGCGCAGCATGTCCTCGAAATCGATCACACCCTGGCGGCGCTTGAGAGACTCGTACGCGGCGAACACCTCGGCGACCTTGGCCGGCTCGAAGGGCGGCTCGCGCAGCGCCTTCTTGGCCGCGACCGCGTACTCGTCCGGCTCGACGAGCGACGACTTCGCCCACTCGATCTCGCTCGCCAGGTCCCGCGCACCCGTACGGTCGGCCCGCACCCCGGCCCGGGCCGCGGCCAGCCCGACCATGCGCGCCTTGCTCTCCAGCAGCTCGGGCATGGCCCGCCCCTCGAGCAGCCGGGGCGCGAAGTAGCGCACCTGACGCAGCGCCGCGGCGTGGAACGTCCGAGCCTGGACGCCGGCGGCACCGAGCTCGGTGAGCCGGGACCGCATCTCGGCCGCCGCCCGCGCCGTGAAGGTCACCGCGAGGATGTGCCGCGGGCTCACCTCGCCGGTCAACGTTCGGTAGGCGATCCGGTGGGTAATAGCTCGTGTCTTACCGGTCCCCGCGCCCGCCAGGATGCAGACCGGACCGGCTGGGGCGGTCACCGCCGTCCGCTGCTCGGGGTCCAGCCCCGCCAGCACCGCATCAGTCCGCACGGTAGGGAATCATGGCACCCGGGTCGGACGTTGTGCCGGAAGGCGCTGTGCCATGTGACCCATCCGAAGGAGTTCCGACCGATGTTGACCATGTACTCGACGTCCTGGTGCGGCTATTGCCACCGACTCAAGTCGCAACTCGACCGGGAGGGCATCGCCTACGAGGTGGTGGACATCGAGCAGCAGCCGGAGGCCGCCGACTTCGTGATGAGCGTCAACGGCGGCAACCAGACCGTCCCGACTCTCAAGTTCGACGACGGCTCGGCGCTGACCAACCCGTCGATCGTTCAGGTCAAGGAGCATCTGTCGGCTCTGGCCGCAGGCTGATCCCGGACTCGGCGGCGAGCTCCTCGGCCCGGGCGATCAGGCCCTCGAGTTCGCCGTCGGTGAGGGCCATCTCGTCCACCAGACGGGCGAAGAGCAGCAGGTGCGCACGGATCCGCACGCTGTCGTCGATCTCGTCCACCGGCACCTTCTCGCCGAGGGCGTCGCGCACCAGCATCTCGGCCTCGAGCGTGGGCAGTCCCGCGGCCACGGTGCGCCGGATCTCGGCCAGCGGGCTGTCCGGATCGAAACGACGACGGGCCGCGAGTCCGAAAGCGATCTCCCACAGCCGGCGCGCGTCGGCGTCCGGCGCGTCGCCCGGCGGGGGTGTTTCCTCCGTCGTCATCAGCTGCAGATAGCGGCCGGCCTCGGTGCGCACGCCGAGGGCGGGCGAGAACATCGGGCTCACCAGCGGGCCGCCCGCTTCTCGGCCTGGCCGATCAGCGCCAGCAGCTCGTCGGCGGGGACGCCCGGCGGTCGCGCGAGGTCGCCGACCACCAAGCAGATGATCTCGGAACGACGCAGGGCCGGGATCGCCAGCGCCAGCTCGGGCTCGCCCAAGGCCGATCGGATGACGGCCTCGGCCTGACGCGCGAGCTGTCCGTCGCCCGGCAGCGCTTGATAGTCGAGCAGGTCCCGGATGTAGCCGGTGACGTCGCGGGGGTCACGCCCGACGAAGCTCCGGCGCACCGCCACCGTGAAGAGCTCGTGCAGGAGCCGCGCGGCCCGCGGCGAACCGCCCACACGCGACAGCGACCGCGCCGGGCTCTCCTCCCCCAGTGCATCGAGGAGGAGGCGGCCCGCCGCGGTCGCCGCTATGCCTATTGTCCCGCTTTGCCCCACGTACGTAGGGTATCGGGATGTCAGCTGTTACGGGATGAGAGCCGGGATGCTCGAGTCGAGCAGGCCCCGCTCCTTGAGCGCGCCGTAGAGCGGCGTCGTCTCGGGGAAGTGACCCCAGGCGTGGTCACCGGTGCCGTCGCCGGCGCCGCCGAGCAGCTGCTTCTGCACGTCGTTGAAGCCGGCCCACTCCGGGCGGTTGGGCAGGTCGGCGACCTCGTCGCGGCCGGCGATCCACCGGTACGTGTAACCGAAGAACGCGCCGACGCGGGTGATGTCCGAGTAGTTGTCGGACCGCGCGTGCCACAGGCGGCGGTCGAAGACGACCAGGTCGCCGGGGTTCGCGGTGATCTGCAGCGCACCCTCGGGCTCAGGCCACGGGACGCCCCGGCTGGGCGGGCCGGGCAGCCAGTTGGTCTTGTGGCTGCCGGGCAGGACGGTGAAGTTGCCCCGGCCGGTCTCGCTGACGTCGGAGAGCCAGTAGGCCAGCTTGACCGACATCTGCGGGCGCGGGTCGGTCTCGAGCTCCCGGTTCTGGCGGCCACCGTCCTGGTGCCAGTGCCACCACTCTTTCTGCCGCTCGTGGATCTGCGGGTGCACGTCGATGTGGGAGTGGTAGACGTGCACATTCCACCCGAGCAGCGACCAGATGTAGCGGAACGCCACCGGGTGGTCGAGCAGGAACGCCAGCTCCGGCAGGGACGTCACCGCGGAGAGCTGATGCAGCGCACCGGTGGCGCCCAAGCCGTGTCCGCCCGGCTGCCCGGCCCGCTCGTAAGCGCCGAGAACAGCGTTGCGCGCGAGCGCGATCTCGCTCTCGGTGAGGACCCCGCGCACCACGAGAAAGCCGTCCCGATCGAACTGGGTCCGCTCGTCCGCGGTCATCGGGGCCCAAACGGGCGCTTGCACCTGCGTCATCAAATCCACCTCTCGGTCTTTTAAACCGAGACGCGGCCGAGCCCTCTTTTGGTTACTCCGGAACGAGAAAACTTCTCTGATTAGACGAAGTTGATTCCGTTATCGGGCCAAACCGCCCAGCCACTGCTCAATGAGATAGAACGCGATGGAAGAGGGCATCGGCAGACCCATCGGGACACCACTCGCGGGATGGTGGTAATCACCGGCGATCATCTTGGCGATCTCGTCGCGGGTGAACCAGTGCGCCTCGTCGATCTCGGCCGGGTCGAGCCGGATCGGCTGCTCCGGGTCGGCGGTCGCGTGGTAGCCCAGCATCAGCGAGCCCGGGAAGGGCCAGGACTGGCTGCCGGCGTAGTGCAGCGACGTGAGGTCGAGGCCGACCTCCTCGCCGACCTCGCGGGCGACGCTGGCCTCGGCCGACTCGCCGGGCTCGACATAGCCGGCCAGGCACGAGAAGCGCAGCCCCCCGTCGCCGGCCCGCCCCCAGGTGGCGTTGTGCCCGAGCAGGCAGCGACCCTCGGGGCCGGCGACCCCGTCGTGCACCAGCACGATCATGGCCGGGTCGGTGCGCGGCCACATCATGTTGCCCTCGGAGTCCTTGCGCGCCCAGCCTGCCTCGACCACCGTCGTCGGCAGGCCGGTGCGCGGCGAGAACTTGTGGCTGCGGTGCCAGTTGCCCAGGGCCACGGCCGTCGTGAAGATGCCGGCGTCGCGGTCGTCGAGCAGGTGGCCGACGTCGCGCAACGTCGCCGGCCGCGCGCCCTCGGACTCGGGCAGGGACGCGTCGATCGTCCACAGCGGGGTGCCGTCGGTGTCGAGACCGAGGAACCAGTGGTCGCCCTCGGGGGCATCGGCCGACGGCAGCAGCACCAGCCGGTCGTCGGCCACCAGCGCCCGGCCCCCCTGGCTCAGGTCGACGACGACGACCAGGCCCCGGCCCCACGCGGCGGCCAGCCACTCGTCGTCGGTGCGGTGCTCCGCCGCCCGGTCGAGGGTGCTGCGGGCCAGCGGAGGCGCGTCGATCAGCCCGCTGGGTTGTTCCCGGACATCAGGCTCCTCGGGCGCGCTCACCCGGCACTTCGCTCGACCGTGGCGAGCGCGGACAGCGGGCCCTCGACCTTGGCCGCGTCACCGAGCACCACAGTGACGGCGTTGGTCGGCGCGAGGAAGCGGGTGGCCACCTCGGCCACCTGCTCACGGGTCGCGGTGGCCAGCGAGGCCGAGTATTGCCGCAGGTGGTCCAGGCGCAGGCCGAAGCTGGCGTACATGCTGGCCAGGCCGGCCAGGCCGGCCTGGGTCGACATGCCCAGCCGCAGAGTGCCCAGCGCGTAGCGGCGGGCCTGCTCGAGCTCCTCCTCGCCGGGGGCCAGGCTGGCGATGCGGCCCAGCTCGTAAAGCGTCTCGAGCAGGGACGGACCGGTCACCTCGGTGGCCACCTCGGCCGAGACCAGCAGTGCCGAGCCGGCCAGGTAGTGCTCGATGCCGGTGTGCGGGCCGTAGGTGTAGCCCTTGTCCTCGCGCATGTTCTCGACCCAGCGGGACGAGAAGTAGCCGCCGAAGACGAGGTTGGCGAGTTGCAGAGCGGCGTAATCGGGGTCGGTGCGCTCCAGGGCGGGCAGCGCCATCCGCAGCGAGGACTGCACCGCGCCGGGCCGGTCGACCAGCAGCAGCGGGCCCGGCTCCAGGACCGGGGTGGGCGGCACGACGACCGACTTGGCCGGGCCGGTCCAGCTGCCGAGCGCCTTCTCGGCGGCGTCGATCGCCTTCTCCGGGTTGAGGTCGCCGACCAGCACGAGCACCGCACCCTCGGGGCGGACCCGCTCGGCGTGCAGGGTGCGCAGCTGAGCCGGGCGGACCGCGCGCACCTGCTCGGGCTCGGGCGTCTGGATCGCGTACGGGTGGTTGCCGAACATCCGCTTGAGCAGCGCCGTGCGGGCCAGGTGGGCGGGCTGGCTCAGCGCGACCTGGATGTGGTCGACCAGGCGGTCGCGCTCGGTCGCCACCTCGTCGTTCGGATACGCCGGGTCGGTGAGCACGGCGGCCAGGATCTCGAGCATCCGGTCGAGACCCGAGGCCAGCGAGTTGCCGGTGACCAGCAGCCGGTCGGGGTCGAGCCCGGCCGACAGCCCGCCGCCCACCGCCTGCAGCTCGGCCGCGATGTCGACGCTGGTCATCGTGCCGGTGCCGGTGAACAGGGCCTGGGAGAGCACCGTGGCCCGGGGCAGCGGAGCCCGGCCGAACGGCACCCGCAGCCGCAGCTCGACCAGGGGCACCGAGGTCCGCCGGATGGCGATCACCGTCAGGCCGCCGGCCAGCGTGCGCTCGGCCTCCTTGGGCAGCTTGAGCTTCGCGTCCGGGATCAGATCGGGGAGAGTGTGGTTCATGCGACAGCTCCGGGGACGACCTCGACAGTGGCGCGCCGCTCGGGACGCAGGGTGGCGGCCGCGGCGACGATCTGCGCCTCGGTGACCTCGCCGACCAGTTTCGGCAGTTCGTTGAGCATCTCGGGACGGCCGCGCTGCAGCTCGAGCACGGCCATCGGCAGCGCCCGGCCGAGCACCGCGTCGGTGTCCCGCAGCAGGTGGGTGGCGATGCGGGCCTGGACCCGCTCGAGCTCGCCCGGGGCCAGCCCGTCGGCTGACAACCGGTCGAGCTCCTCGTCGACCGTGCGCAGCACCTTTTCGGCGTCGCCGCCGGGCGGCATGTGGGCCTGGATCAGCATGGCCGTGGGGTTGCGCACCTGGAACTCGTCGCCCATGAAGCCGATGTAGCCGCCGATGCTGGTGACCGTGCGGTCGCGCTGCACCAGACGCTCGACCAGCCGGGACGCGTCGCCGTCGGTGAGCACCTCGGCCAGCACCACGAACGGCAGGTAGTTGTCGAAGTCGCCGATCGGGTCCGGCACCCGCCAGGCGCTGGCCACGCCGGGCAACGGGGCCAGCCGGTCGGTGTAGGCGTCGCGTTTCTCGCTGGTCAGGTCGGGCTCGGCGAAATCGGGCAGCGGCGGGGCCGGGCGGGCCGGCACGTCACCGAAGTGGCGCTGGATCATCTCGGTCGCCGTCGCCACGTCGAAGTCGCCGGCCACCGCCAGGGTCGCGTTGCCACAGGCGTAGTAGCGGTCGAAGAAGGCCTGCGCGTCCGCGACGGTGGCGCTGTCGAGGTCGCCGAACGAGCCGTAGCCGTCGTGCGCGTTGGGGAAGGTCGAGAACATCACCGGCGGCAGGCGGAGCCAGGGGAACCCGCCGTAGGGCCGGTTCAGCACGTTGACCCGGATCTCTTCCTTGACCACGTCGATCTGGTTGAGCAGATTCTCCTCGGTCAGCCGCGGCCCGCGCATGCGGTCGGCCTCGAGGAAGAGTGCCCGCTCGAGCGCGCCCGCGGGCAGCACCTCGAAATAGTCGGTGTAATCGAGGTGGGTGGACCCGTTGAAGGTGCCCCCGGCGCCCTGCACGTGCCGGAAGTGGGCCAGCTTCTCCAGGTTTTCCGAGCCCTGGAACATCAGGTGCTCGAAGAGGTGGGCGAATCCCGTGCGCCCCTCGGGCTCGGACCGGATGCCGACGTCGTAGACCACCGCGACCCCGACGACCGGGGCGCTGCGGTCGGGGGTGAGCACCACCCGCAATCCGTTGGCCAGGGTGAATCGCTCCACCGGGTACTTCGTCGCCGGGATCTTGATTCTGCGCGCCACAAAATGACATTAGCGCCTTCTCCGGCCAGCGTCGCGACTGCATGTCACCACTCGGCCACCGGGCGGCATCACGACCGTGGGACGAGGGTTGACGCCAATCCCTACTTGGACCATCATTCCTATCCACTAGATAGGTGAACGCGGGAATGGCGACGGGGGGCCACGTGTACGTCTCGGCGCGCACCGACTACGCCGTGAGAGCCATGCTCTCGGTGACGGCGGAACACCCCCGTCTGGTCAAGGCCGCCGCGCTGGCCGCCGGCCAGGACATCCCGCTCAGCTTCCTGCAGGGCATCCTGCTCGACCTGCGCCGGGCCGGTCTGCTGCACAGCCATCGCGGGGTCGACGGCGGCTACGCACTCGCCCGTCCGGCCGACCAGATCACCGTCGGCGACGTCGTCCGCGCCGTCGGGGGCGCGCTCGCCACGGTCCGCGGCCTGCCCACCACCCATGCGACCTACCACGGCGCGGCCTTCGGGCTCCACGACGTGTGGGTCGCGGTCGAGGAAGCCATCGAGGGCGTCGTCGACCACAAGACCCTGGCTGAACTCTCCATCATCAAGGAGTCCGCATGAGCTCCCGCACCATACGTGTGCTCGCCGTCGCCGCCACCGCCCTGCTGTCCACATCGCTGCTGGCCGCGTGCGGTGGCGACGACGAAGCGGCCGGCGCCGGGGGTGAGGCTTCGTCCATCCGCCTGGGCTACTTCCCCAACATCACCCACACGCCCGCCCTGATCGGTGTCAACAAGGGCTACTTCCAGACCGCGCTGGGCACCACCAAGCTCGAGACGAAGACGTTCAACGCCGGCCCGGCCGCCATCGAGGCGCTGTTCTCGGGGGCGATCGACGCCACGTACATCGGGCCGAACCCGGCCATCAACGGCTGGGCCCAGTCCAAGGGCACCGGCCTGAAGATCATCGCCGGGAGCACCTCGGGCGGCGCCGGCCTGGTGGTCAAGGAGGGCATCACCAGCCCGGCCGACCTCAAGGGCAAGAAGATCGCCACCCCGCAGCTCGGCAACACGCAGGACGTCGCGCTGCGGGCCTGGCTCAAGGAGAACGGTCTCAACGCCGACCAGCAGGGCGGCGGCGACGTGTCGGTGCTCCCGCAGGACAACGCGACCGCGCTGCAGGCCTTCGCCCAGGGCGCGATCGACGGCGCCTGGGTGCCCGAGCCCAACCTCAGCCGGCTGGTCCTCGAGTCGAAGGGCAAGGTCCTGGTCAACGAGAAGGACCTGTGGCCGAGCGGGCTGTTCGTCACCACCCACCTGATCGTGACCCAGGAGTTCCTCAAGAAGAACCCGGCCACGGTCAAGAAGCTGCTGCAGGGTCACCTCGAGGCGCTCGACTACATCGAGAAGAACAACGCCGAGGCCCAGACCGCGGCCAACGCCCAGCTCAAGGCGCTCAGTGGCAAGCCACTGAAGGACGACGTGCTGGCCGCGTCGTTCAAGAACCTCACCTTCACCGCCGACCCGGTCGCCTCGTCGCTGTACACCAGCGCGAAGCACGCCGAGGACGTCGGCCTGCTCAAGCCCGTCGACCTCAAGGGCATCTACGACCTCGGCCCGCTCAACGAGCAGCTGAAGGCCGCGGGCAAGCCCGAGGTCAGCGACGCCGCCGCCTGAAAGGCCCTTCGCACATGAGCCTCCTGGATCAGAAAACCGAAGCAGTCGTACGCCTGGAGAGTGTCTCCAAGAGCTACGGCGATCTGCTGGCCCTCGACCGGGTCTCGCTGACCGTGCGCCAGGGCGAGTTCGTCTGCCTGCTCGGCGCGTCCGGCTGCGGCAAGAGCACCCTGCTCTCGCTGGTCGCCGGGCTGGACGGAATCACCGGCGGCACGCTCGACATCGGCGGTCGCAAGGTGTCGTTGATGTTCCAGGAGGCCGCGCTGTTCCCGTGGCTCTCGGTCCGGGGCAACGTCGAGCTGCCGCTGCGGCTGCAAGGCGTGTCCCGGCCCGAGCGCCGCAAGCGCGCCGAGGAGCTGCTCGACATCGTCCGGCTGCGCGACTTCGGCGACAAGCGCCCGCACGAGCTCTCCGGCGGCATGCGCCAGCGCGTGGCCCTGGCCCGCGCGCTGGCCCAGGACGCCGACATCCTGCTGATGGACGAGCCGTTCGGCGCGCTGGACGCGATGACCCGCGACATCCTGCACGACGAGCTCGAGCGGATCTGGCGTGAGCAGGATCTGACCGTCCTGTTCGTCACGCACAACGTGCGCGAGGCGGTGCGGCTGGGCGACCGGGTGATCCTGCTCAGCAGCCGTCCGGGCCGGGTGATCGAGGACTACCCGATCGCCCACGAGCGCCCCCGGCGCATCGACTCCCCCGAGGTGTCCGGCCAGGCCGCCGAGATCACCGACCGTCTGCGCGCGGAGGTCGCCCGCCATGCCCATTAAGTACCCGTCGGCCCGCGCCGGACTCGACGGCGCGAGCGGTGACACCACGGCCCCGGTCGCGGACAAGCCCGGCGTGAATCCGGAGTCGGCCGAGGTGGCCGGCCTCGACGCGCTCGAGCTCGGGCCCCGGCGCGACAAGGGTGCGCTGGGCAAGCGCGTCTGGCGCAGCGCCTGGCCGAAGTTCCTGGCCATCGCGATCGTGCTGCTCATCTGGCAGATCGCGGTCTGGTCCGAGTGGAAGCCGATCTACGTCCTGCCGTCACCCGCCACGGTCTTCACCGACCTGGGCAACGTGATCACCACCGGCGATTTCTGGGACGGCGTACGGGTGACCATGACCCGCGCTTTCACCGGCTTCCTGCTGGCGGTGGTCATCGGCACGGTCATCGGCGCGCTCGTCTCGCAGTTCGCACCGCTGCGGGCGGCCATCGGCTCGCTGATCACCGGCCTGCAGACGATGCCCTCGATCATGTGGTTCCCGCTGGCCATCCTGCTCTTCCAGCTCAGCGAGAGCGCCATTCTCTTCGTCGTCGTGCTGGGGGCCGCGCCGTCGGTGGCCAACGGGCTGATCAGCGGCATCGACTACGTGCCGCGCACCTGGCTGCGGGTCGGGCAGGTGCTGGGCATGCGGGGCTTCGCGAAATACCGGCACCTGATCCTGCCGGCGTCGCTGCCCTCGTTCATCTCGGGCCTCAAGCAGGGCTGGGCGTTCTCGTGGCGCAGCCTGATGGCCGGCGAACTGCTGGTCATCGTGCCCGGTGCGCTCTCCATCGGCGTACGCATGCAGCAGGCCCGCGACCTGAGCGACTCCAGCCTGGTGATCTGCTACATCATCGTCGTCCTGGTGATCGGCATCCTGATCGACGTGCTCTTCAACGCGGCCGACAACCAGCTGCGCAAACGCTGGGGCCTGCTGAGCTGACCGCTACACCGGGCGCACCGAGGCGAGCACGTCCTCGATGATGTAGTCCCACTGCTTGTGGGTGCCGGGGACCGAGATGTACAGGACGGCCGCGGTCGTCTTGCCGACGTCGATGACCGCCACCGCGGAGAGCTCCTCGGTGGCGGTCAGCCCCGGCGCCGCGAAGTGCAGGCGGAACTCGCTCACCCAGGCCGGCCGCCCGCCCAGCTTGGTCAGCTCGTCGCGGAGCGGATCCATCGTGTTGGGCTGCGGGTAATACTCGGCGCGCACGTCCGCCGCCACCTGCCGGCCCACACACTCGAGGTTGAGCGTCACCGCGTCGTTGTCGGCCGCCGGCACCGCGGCCGACAGGATCGAGGCGTGGTAGCTGCCGCCGCTGTATTGCTCGGTGACGAAGTGCTGCCCCACCCGGTAGGGCACCTCCAGCGTGCCGGCCCGCCACACGTCGGTCCACGGCACCCAGGGTGCCCCGTAGGCCTTGTACGAGATGCCGGCCTCGTCGTCGGTCGTGCGCGCGCCGGTCGGGGCCGGCGGCGCGCTGGGCGCCTGGGTCGGGGCCGCGCTCGGTGAGGCCGTCGGCGCCGGGCACGCCTGGGCCAACGGCGGACGGACGTCGGTCGGCGCCGACTCCGTCGACCGGAACGGATTGCCCTCGGACGAGAACACCAGGAGCAGCACCACGGTCAGGCCGATCGCCAGGATCGCCCCGGCGATGCCCCCGAAGATCAGCATCTGCCGGCGGCGGCGCTGGGGACCGTCCGGCGACGGCGGCTCAGGCTTCGGCGACTCCGGGGGCGGGGGCGGTGGTGCGCCCGGCGCGGTGGTGACCAGCCCGGAGCCGAATCGGCCGCCCGGCTGCTGCCAGGAAAACGACTCCGGAGTCTGCTCGGACATGAAACCCAGTGAACACCACGCGGATGGCGATCACGTCACGGCGTCGGCGTGACGTTTCCCCCGGCCGCTCCGCCGGCCTCGCCGAACACGGCGCTCACCTGCTGCCAGAGCGTGGGGCTGACCT
This sequence comes from Paractinoplanes maris, assembly GCF_023544465.1. GTDB lineage: Bacteria > Actinomycetota > Actinomycetes > Mycobacteriales > Micromonosporaceae > Actinoplanes > Actinoplanes maris. The sequence continues at coordinate 565,243 of NZ_JALPVL010000001.1, forward strand.
CGGTGGTGCTGCCGACCGCCGGATACCACGGCGCGAAGGCGACCACGATCACGAGCGCGACGCCGAAGACGGCGAGCGCGAGCACAAATCCGAACTCCCGGCGGGCGGATGGTCCGCGCATGCCGGTACCTCCAAAGTCACGTCCGAGAGAAAAGGGCCGATAATACTTAGACGCGTAAACGGGCCCTCACGTTGCAGTCGTCCCAGGAGAAGTTCAGCGACTTCCGCTACCGTCTTGCCATGGAACTCGTGTATCCGCCGGTAGTCGCCCTTGCCAAGACGATGTTCCGGGTCCTCGACATGAAGATCGAGATCGACGGCGCCGAGCACATCCCGTCCACCGGCGGTGCCGTGCTCGCCAGTAACCACGTGAGCTACCTCGACTTCATCTTCTGCGGTCTGGGTGCTCAACCGGCCAAGCGCCTGGTGCGCTTCATGGCCAAGGATGCCGTTTTCCGCCACAAGATCAGCGGCCCGCTCATGCGCGGCATGCGCCACATCCCGGTCGACCGGGACGCGGGGGCCGCCTCCTTCCGCGCGGCCACCGAGGCGCTGCGCAACGGGGAGGTCGTCGGCGTCTTCCCCGAGGCGACGATCAGCGAGTCGTTCACGGTCAAGGAGCTGAAGTCGGGCGCTGTCCGGCTGGCCCGCACGGCCAAGGTGCCGCTGATCCCGATGGCCGTCTGGGGTCCGCACCGCCTCTGGACCAAAGGCCACAAGAAAGAGCTGACCAAGCGGCACGTGCCGGTGCTCATCAAGATCGGCGAGGCGATCGAGATGCCCAAGGGCACCTCACCCGACGCGCTGACCGCGATCCTCAAGGAGCGCCTGAGCGGCCTGCTCGACGCGGCCCAGCGCGCCTACCCCGACAAGCCCTCGGGCCCGGACGACCGCTGGTGGTTGCCGGCCCACCTGGGCGGCACGGCCCCGCTGCCGGAGACCGCGGCCGCCTGACACGCGAAAGCGCCGCATCCCTCGCGGGATGCGGCGCTCGTTTGCCGTGCTATCTGATCAGGAAGATCAGAGCGGGCGGATGTTCGCGGCCTGCGGGCCCTTCTGGCCCTGGGTCACCTCGAACTCAACACGCTGGTTCTCGTCCAGGCTGCGGTAGCCGGAAGACTGGATAGCGGAGAAGTGGGCGAAGACGTCGGCGCCGCCGTCGTCCGGGGTGATGAACCCGAAGCCCTTGTCCGCGTTGAACCACTTCACAACGCCGGTAACCATGATCGTCTCCTCGACGGTCGATCGTTCTCACCCAACATGGGCGGAACGAGGTAATAAGACCCCACACTTCGTGGGACTCGTGTCGTCGTACTGATCGCCCGTACCGGAGGAATCCGGGTTACGACAAAGAGCGCCTGGGGCAAAATTCCCCACAGGCGCTCCTAAGTACTTGGGAACCAAACTGACAACGCGGAGAGCTTAACACGTTCAAGGAGGTTCGCCGGTGATCGGCGTTGAACTGGCACAGCAGCTCAGACAGGCCGGGCTGGCCTGGAAGCCCACACTCGGGGACCGCTTCGCCATCCCGGACCGGGATCTCGACGAAGAGACCTTCGTGCTCAGCAACATGACGATCGAGGTGCACACCATGCCGGAGGGCCGGGTGATCGGCTTCAACGGCACCACCGAGTGGGCCATCGATGACGTGGAACTCGACGAGACCGTCTGGCTGCCCCGCGAGGACCAGCTGCGCGAGCTGCTCGGGGGCACGTTCCGCACGCTGCGGCGGGGACCGGCCGGATACGAGGTGCTGATCGACCTGCTCGGGGAGGAGCGCTCCTTCGCCGACAGCGCGGTCGAGGGTGCGTACGCCGCGGCACTGCTGCACCTGCTGGCCGCGGCGGGAGCGGAGGCCTAGGCCGCCCGCTCGGGCAGTCGCTCGATCAGGGCGGCCAGCTCAGCGGCATCGAGCAGGTCGACCGGGCGTACGGTGACCTGCTCGCGGACGTAGTGGAAGCCGGCCCGCACCCGGTTGAGCGGCACCCCGGCCAGTGACGCCCAGGCCAGCCGGTAGGCCGCCAGCTGCACCGCGGCCGCGTCGGCGTCCGGCCCCTCGGGTCGCCGGCCCGTCTTCCAGTCGATGACGTCGAAGCGGTTGGCCGTGTCGGCGTAGACCGCGTCCATCCGCCCGCGCACGACCACCCCGGCGATCGTGGTCGCGAACGGGACCTCCACCTCGACCGGCGTGCGCTCGGCCCACTCCCCGGCCAGGAACGCCTCCTGCAGAGCGACCAGCTCCTCGTCGCCGGCCGCGTCCTCGTCGGCCGCCCCGGGCAGCTCGTCGATGTCGATCAGCCGGACGGCACCGAACCGCTGCTCGAGCCAGGCGTGGAACGCCGTGCCCCTTCGGGCATGAGGCAGGGGACGATGGGGCAACGGCCGGCGCAGCGAGCGGGCCAGGGCCTGCGGGTCGCGGCGCAGCACCACCAGCTGCGAGACCGACAGGTGGCCGGGCAGCGCCACCTCGATCGGCCCGTCCCGGCGGGCCCGCTCGTCCCGCTCGGCCAGCAACAAGCCGGCCTCGAGACGCCAGCGGGCGATGTCCGGGTCCTTATCGGCGGGCAGGCCGACCAGCTCGGCGGCCAGTCCGGCCCGGGCCGCGACCTCGGGCTCGGCCTCGGCCAGGTCGGCGAACGCCTCGGCCGCCTCCGGGTCGGGGGCGGCGATCATGCGGCGGATCAGGTCGGCCGCGGTGGCCATGGCCGGGCGGCGCAGGCCCAGCGGGTCGAACGGCCACTGCGCGGAGACCACCGCCTCGGCGGCCGGGTTGGTCGCGTCCGGGGCCGGCTCGGGCGTCCACACGTCGACCACGCCGGCCCCCTCGTCGCAGGTCGCGCGGATCTCCTCGAGGAAGACCGACGGGCCGCGCGGACGCTTCACGCCGTCACCCCACCAGTAGCCCGAGGCGAGCAGCAGCCGGCGGGGGCGGGTCACGGCGACGTACGCCAGCCGGCGCTCCTCCCGCTCGTCGTGGTCGCGCCAAGCGGCGCCGAACGCACTGACCGCGTTGAGCACGCCCTTCTGGTCGGTTGCCGCGGAGAGGTCGAGCCGCGGCAGACCGTCGGAGTCGCCGCGCAGCGGGAACGGCAGCACGCCGATGCCCATCAGGTAGTGGTCGGTATTGCGGACGAGGCCGGGCCAGACACCCTTGCTCAGCCCGGCCACCGACACGACGTCCCACTCCAGGCCCTTGGCGGCGTGCGCGGTGAGGATCTGGACGGCCCCCTCGACCACGTCGACCTGGCCCGGTTCGAGACCGCGCTCCTCCTCCTCGGCCGCGGTCAGGAAGGCCAGGAAGCCGGCCAGCGTGCCACCGTCGGTCTCGGCCGCATAGCGGGCGGCCGTTTCGGCCAGCGCGTCCAGGTGGCCCCGGGCCAGACCGGCGTCGCCGGCGGCCCAGCCGCGCACGGCCACCTCCACATCCAGGCCGATGGTGCGCTCGATGTCGGCCACCAGGTCGGGCAGAGGCTGGTCGAGGCGCTGCCGCAGGGCGCTCAGTTCCCGGCTGTACGCGTGCAGTCGCGCATAGCCCTCGGCCGAGTACTGCTGCGGCGCGCCCAGGTCGGCCATCGCCTCGACCAGCGTCGCGTCGTCGAGTCGGTCGGACACCACGTCGTCGGGCTCGGCCCCGGCCACCACGGCGGCCCGGGCCGCGGCCAGCCCGCGGGCGCGGCGGTGCAGGGCCACCAGGTCGCGCGGGCCGAGCCGCCAGCGGGCCCCGGTGAGCAGGCGCAACAGCGACGCCCCGTCGGTCGGGTCGGCCAGCACCCGCAGCGAGCAGACGACGTCGCGGACCTCGGGGGTGTCGAGCAGACCACCCAGGCCGACCACCTCGACCGGCAGGCCGCGGGCCCGCAACGCCTCCTCGATGGCCGGGATCTGACTGCGGACGCGAACCAGGACGGCACTGGTCGGACGCTTCTCGACCGGGATCTCGCCGGGCAGCGCCTCGGGCAGGCCGGCGGTGATCCGCCAGGCGGTCAGCATCGAGTCGCCGATCCAGGCCGCCTCGTCGGCGAAGGTGGGCAGCAGCGCGCAGGCCACCGTGCGGCCACCGACGGCGCCGGAGACCCGTTCCGCGGCCCGCAGCTCGGTGACGCGGGCGCCGAACGCGCGGAGCGGGGCGGAGAGCGTGTTGGCGACGCGCAGGATCTCGGGGCGGTTGCGCCAGCTGCGGGTCAGACCGCCCACCCGGGCCGGCTCGCCGTCGGGCCGGACGAACTCGTCGGGGAACCGGTCGAGGGTGCCGGCCGACGCACCGCGCCACCCATAGATGGACTGGCACGGGTCGCCGACCGCGGTGACCGGGTGACCGCCGCCGAACAGCGCGTTGAGCATGGTCACCTGGGCGTGGCTGGTGTCCTGGTACTCGTCCAGCAGCACGATCTTGAAGCGGCCGCGCTCGATCTCGCCGACCTCCGGATGGTCGCGGGCGACCAGCGCGCCACGGGCCATCTGGTCGCCGAAGTCCATCGCCTCCAGGTCGAGCTTGCGCTGCTCGTAGAGGCGCACCAGGGGCAGCAGGGTGAGCCGCTGGCGCTGCCGGGTCAGCACGTCGTTGACGTCCTTGTAGACCTTGCCCGGCCGTTCCTGCACCTCGGCGAAGAAGCGGCCCGTCCAGGCGGCCAGGTCGTCCGCCGAGACCAGGTGCTCGGCCAGCTCACCGGCCAGCGCCAGCACGTCGTCGGTGACCGTGCCGGGGGCGCGGTTCACGCCGGTCATCTCGCCGGTGTACGAACGGACCAGCGAGTCGACGATCTGCCAGCGCGCGGCCTCGGTGAGCAGGCGGGCCGACGGCTCGAAGCCGGCCCGCAGGCCGTGCTCGGTGACAACCCGGGCCGCGTACGAGTGATAGGTCGAAATGGTGGCCTCGCCGGCCAGCGCGTCGTCGCGGCCGAGCCGGCGCACGAGCTGACCGAGCCGGGTTCGCACCCGGTGGGCGAGCTCACCGGCGGCCTTGCGGGTGAAGGTCAGGCCGAGGATCTCGTCGGGGTGGGCGTAGCTGTTGGCGACCAGCCAGACCACCCGCGACGCCATCGTCTCGGTCTTGCCCGAGCCGGCCCCGGCCACCACCAGCAACGGCTCGACCGGGGCGGAGATGATCTCGGACTGCTCGGCCGTGGGCCGGGGCAGGTGCAGCAGCCGGGCCAGTTCCTCCGGCGTGTATCGCGGCCCGGAATCGGCACGGCGGCGGGGCGCCGCCGGCTCGTCGGCGAACAGGCTGGGCTGGGTCACTGGCCCTGCTCCACAACTTGGCGTCCCTTGCCCGAGACCGGGCAGCTGGTGCGCACCGGGCAGACCCGGCACCGGCTGTTGGCGACGGCCGAGAAGGTGGCCGCGGCCATCGTGTCGGCCGTGCGGCGGACCATCTCGTAGGCCCACTGCGGGTCGGTCGCGTCGGCCAGCGGAAGCTGCATCTGCTCGCGCGCCTGCTTGCCCGGGCCGAGCTGCACCAGGGCGGCGCCACCGCTCTCGTCGCCGTAATCGGCGAAGGCGCCGGCCTGCACCGCGGTCTGATACCCGGCGAGCTGGGCGTGCTCCTCGACCTCGGCCGCGGCGACGGCGGTGCTCTTGCCGGTCTTGAGGTCGATGACGACCAGGCGCCCGTCCTCGTCGATCTCGAGCCGGTCGACCCGGCCGGTGAGCTGGATCGGGCGGGTCGGATCCTCCAGGCGGACGCTGAACTCGTGCTCGATGGCCAGCAGCCGCCGCGGGTTGACGGCCAGCCAGCGCAGCAACTTGTCGACCATGCCCTGGGCGCGCTCCTGCTCGGGCCCGGCGAGCCAGCGGGCGGCCAGCTCGATCGCCTCGAACCGGGCGCTGACGTACTCGACCAGTTTCTCGCGGTCGGCGTTGGCGTCCTCGGCCAGCATGGCGGCCGCGTGCACCAGGTTGCCGACTCCCTGGGCGGGCCCGGGCGGGGCGGCGCCGCCGTGGCGTTCGAGCAGCCAGCGAAGGCTGCAGCGCAGGGCACTCTCCATCGAGGAGGGGGTGACCTTGACGGCCTCGCCCTCGTCGACGAGCGGCCGGTCGTCGGACAGCGGGCGCAGGCCCCACCACTCGTCGGGGTGGGCGCCCGGCACGCCCGCCGCGGCCAGCCGGGCGAGCTCCACGGCCGCGGCCCGCCGCCGGCTGGGCGTCTGGTCACTGCCCACCACGACCGTACGCAGCTCGGCCACCAGCGCCGACAGCGTCAGGGCGCGCGGCGGCCGCCCCATCGGAATCTCCTCCGGACCGTCCACCACCACGGCCTCATCGGGCTCCTCGTCCGGCGGCTCCTCAGCCGGCCAGTCCTCCTCGTCGTCGCCTTCAGCTGCGGCAACGCCATCTTTGCCCACGGCTCCAGATCCGGCGGCGCTCCCAGAACCGGCGGCGCTCCCAGAACCGGCGGCGCTCCCAGAACCGGCGGCGCTCCCAAAACCAGCGGCGCTCCCAGAACCAGCGGCCTCGGAGTCGCGCGGGTCGTGGGGAGCGGCGGCGGCGGAGTCGCGTGGGCCCTGGGGGTCGGTGTCCCACAGATCTGGGCCGGGCGGAGTGGGGTCGGCCGGGGGCGGCGGCTCGGGGGGTGGGGTCGGGCCGGGGCCCTCGTCGGCGAGGCCGAGCTCGGTGAGGAAGCGGCTGGGCTGCTCCTCGCCCTCGGAGCCACCCACACCGGCCGAGGCGATCGCGGTGACGATGAGCTTGTGGCGGGCCCGGGTGGTGGCCACATAGAACAGTCGCCGCTCCTCGTCGAGCAGGGCGGACGTCTCACCGACGACGGCGGCCTGCCCCGAGGCGGCGCGGCCCGCGAGCACGTCGACCAGTCGCTCCGAGCCGAGCAGGCTGCCGCGCAGCCGCAGGTCGGGCCAGATGCCTTCCTGTACGCCGGCCAGCACGACGACATCCCACTCGAGGCCCTTGGCGGCGTGCGCGGTGAGCAGGCGCACCGACTCGCCCCGGTCGGCACTGGGCGCGATCGAGTCGGCCGGCAGGTCCTGCCCGAGCACGTGATCGAGGAACACCTCGACGCGCGCCCCCGGCAGCCGGTCGACGAATCGGGCCGCCGCGTCGAACAGGACCACCATCGAGTCCAGGTCGCGGTCGGCCGCCTCGGCCCGCCATTGCCGGGCGCGGCCGGCGTCGGCGTTCTCGGGGGCGGGGCCGGAGCGGGTGCTCATCGCATACCACCGGTCGGCCAGCCCGCTGGCCCGCCAGACCGTCCACAACACCTGCTCGGCGGTGGCTCCCGGCGCCGCGGCGGCCTCCCGTGCGGTGGCCAGCAGACGGGCGACATTTTGCGCGGGAAGGGCCCAGCGCCGCTCCACCATGTCGAGCCCGGCCGGGTCGCGAACCGCGTCGACCAGCAGCTCGCCGGACGGACGCCGGTCCCCCGCGGCCAGTGCCAGTGCCCGCAGCCCCTGCCGGAGCCGCCGCTCGGCCAGCGGATCGGCCCCGCCCAGCGACGAGTGCAGCAGCGCGACGGCCGTCTCCTCGTTCAGCGCCTCGGCGTCGAGCGCGCACCGCAGGAGGAGCAGGAACGGGGCCACCGCGGGCTGCAGGTGCAGCGGCAGGTCTTCGGCGTGGGTGACTGTCGGCACGCCCGCCGCGGCCAGCGCCCGCTGCAACGACGGCAGCTGCAACGACGTGCTCCGCACCATCACCGCCATCCGGGACCACGGCACCCCGTGCAGCAGGTGCGCCTCGCGCAGGCAGTGGGCCACGTAGGCAGCCTCGGCGGTGGCCGCCCGGAAGATCCGGACCACCGTCTCCGGGGCAAGTGCGCCGTGGCCGGCTGACGAGGACGAGCCGGGAGAAGGCGGCGCCGTGCCAGAGCTTGGCGCGGCAGCCGACGGCACACCGGCGGAACCCGGCGCGGAAACCGACGGCACAGCGGCAGAGCTCGGGGTGGCCGCCGACGGCACAGCGGCAGAGCTCGGGGCCGCCGAAGGCACGGCGGCGGAGCCTGGGGTGGCGGCGGGTGGGATGGGGGCCTGGGCCGGCCGGGCCGCGGGTGGGGGCTCGGGGCCGAGCAGCGGCGGGGGCGGGTGCATGGGGCGGTGCTTGATCGGGCCGCGCATGCGACGGGACACCCGGGACGTGGCGGAGAGCAGAGGGGGCTCGGCGCGGTAGTTGGTGTGGAACGTCAGCGTCTCGGCCAGGGCGCCCGAGGCCGTCCGGAACTTGGCCGGGAAGCCGGCCACCGCGCCCGGGTCGGCGCCGCGGAAGCCGTAGATCGAGGAATCCGGGTCACCGAAGGCGACCAGGGGCTTGCCGCCCCCGGCGACCAGGACGAGCAGCTCGATCTGGGCCGGGTCGGTGTCGGCCAGCTCGTCGACGTAGACGTAGGCCAGGCGGCGGCGCTCGGCCTCGAGCAGGTCGGGGTTGTCGGTCAGCAGGCCCGAGGCCGCCCGCACCAGCTCGGCCGGGTCGAACGCCGATGAGCCGCGCGTGGTGACGTCGCGCAGGGCGAGCACCGCGACGTACTCCCGGAGGAAGCGGGCGGCGGCCGGCCAGTCGTCGCGGCCCAGGCGCTCGCCCAGGCGGGCCAGCTCGACCGGGCCGATCCCCCGCTCGGCGGCCCGCTGCATCAGGTCACGCAGTTGCTGGGCGAACGCCCGGGTGGGCAGGGCGGGGCGCAGCGCGGCCGGCCAGCCGATCGGGTCGGGCTCGTCGATGTCGCCCGAGGCCTCGAGCAGCTCGCGGATGATCAGGTCTTGCTCGGGGCCGGTGAGCAGGCGCGGGGACGGTTCGCCGCGGTCGGCCGCGGCCCGGCGGAGCAGACCGAACGCGTACGCGTGGAAGGTCCTGACCAGTGGCTCGTGCACGATCCGGCCGGGGTCGCCGGCGATCCGCGCCTCGATGCGGTCACGCAGGGCCGAGGCGCCGCGCCGCCCGAACGTGAGGACCAGGATGCGCTCCGGATCGACGCCGTCGGCGATGCGCGCGGCCACCGACTCGACCAGCGTGGCCGTCTTGCCGGTGCCGGGGCCACCGACCACCAGAAGCGGGCCGTCGACGTGCGAGGACACATAAGTCTGCAAGGGGTCGTCGATCAGCGGCGGCAGGGCTGTGGGGGGACGCCGGACCAAGCGGTACGCCGGACGGCGGACCGCGGCGGACGAGGAGGCCGGCGTGCTCACGGCAACAAGGAAACCACGAGGGTCCGACGTTAACTAACGGACGGTTTCCCGGTCGACGCGCGCCGGCGGACCGGCATCGGCACCCGGTGCACGAGCGGGCCGGACTCCGGGCCGAGCAGCCTCTCGACCGCCTCCCAGCCGAGCTGGTAGTGCGGCAGCGAAATGCTGGTCAGCTGGGGCCGCAGCCAGGCGGCCAGCTCCGAGTCGTCGAACGAGATCACCGACACGTCGTCCGGGATCACCTGGCCGGCCTCGCGCAGGGCCTGATAGGTGCCGAGCGCGATCCGGTCGTTGAGGCAGATCAGCGCCTGCGGCCGCAGACCCTCGGCCAGGGCCCGGCTCACCGCGTCGTACGCCGAGTCGGGCCACCAGTCGCAGTCGATCATCCCCGCCAGGCGGGTGTCGGCCGAGCTCAGCCCCTCGCGGATGCCGGCCAGCCGCTCACGCCCGGCGAAGACGTGCTCGTCGGCGTTGCCGACCAGATGGATCCCGCCGCGGTGGCCGGCCTCGAGCAGGGTGACGGCCGCGTTCCAGCCGGCCGTCAGCTCGTCGGGGATGATCTGGTGCTGCGCCGGCTCGGCCCCGCGGGTCAGACAGTTGAGCAGCACGACCGGGTGCCCCTTGAGCTGCTTGGGGAGCCGCACATAGCGGGTGAACATGCTCGCGTAGACGAACGCGTCGACCTGCCGGTCGATGAGGTCGGAGACGAGCTTCTCCTCGACCACGGGGTCGCCCTCGGTCTCGCCGATGAAGAGCAGACGACCGTGGGCGACGGCCGCCGCCAGGGCACCCTGGATCGCCTTGCCCGCATAGGGATCGGAGGCCAGCGTGTCGGAGACCAGCGCGATGGTGCGGGTCACCTTGGTGCGCAGGCTCCGCGCCATGAGGTTGGGCCGATAGTCCAGCTCCTGGGCCGCCCGGAGCACCCGGCGGCGGGCGTCTTCCGAGATCCTCATGTCCAGATGGCGTCCAGCCAGGACGAAGGAGGCCGTGCTGCGGGACACGCCGGCCCGCTGTGCGACCTGGAGGAGTGTCGCCCGTTGCGGGGCCATGCCGGAAGTCTTCCACGAGTGCCGCGAAACGGGCACCATGCGTACGTTCGCAATTGCTCCGTTGACGCCCGGCGATCCGCCGTTGCACTGTCGGCTCAACCGATCCAGCGCGTGCCCCGGCGGGCGCGACGCCGCCGGGCGGCCGGAGCGTGTGCACCGACGTGTCCCGGTGAGAGCGCGCTCGGCGCGCCCCTGAGCCGCCCGGCGGGCCCGCCGAGGCCCCTGGTCACGCCGGGTGGGTGTGGTGACACCCACCCGGCGTGACACCTTCAGCCCGGGGTTACCCGTTCCTCGATGGCGTCCAACGCCGAGCTGATCGACTTGGCCACGATCACCCGGTCGAGCGCCGAGGTCCGCACGAACGCCGTGTCGGCGAGCTGGTCGAGCCAGCCCAGCAGGCCGTCGTAGAAGCCCTCGGGATCGAGCAGCACGATCGGCTTGCGGTGCAGGTCGAGGGTGGCCGTGGTCCACACCTCGAAGAGCTCGTCGAGCGTGCCGAGCCCGCCGGGCAGGGTGATGAAGGCGTCCGACCGCTCGATCATGATGTTTTTGCGGGCGCCCATGTCGTCGGTCACGATCAGCTCGTCGGAGGCCAGATCGGCCACCTCGAGGTCGACCAGCGACTGCGGGATCACGCCGAGCGTGTGGCCGCCGCCGGCCCGGGTGCCGTCGGCCACCGCGCCCATCATGCCGACGCAGCCACCGCCCGAGACCAGCGAGTGCCCGCGCGCCGCGAGCTCCTGGCCGGTGCGGGTGGCCAGGTCGAGCCACTTCTGCTCGAGGGTGCTGGAGGAGGCGCAGAAAACGCCGATGGCGGCCACGTCACCGCTGTCCGTGGGTGTCAGCGAGCGCCGCGTCGGCGTCCACGATGAGCTGGACCGCTTCGTCGACGTCGTCGGTGAGCTGGATCAGATCGAGGTCGCTTTCGCTGATCTTGCCGTCGGCCAGCAGGGTGCCCTTCATCCAGTCGAACAGGCCCGACCAGTACGCCGTGCCCATCAGGATCACCGGGAAGCGGGTCACCTTCTTGGTCTGCACCAGCGTGATCGCCTCGAACAGCTCGTCGAGCGTGCCGAAGCCGCCGGGCAGGACCACGAACGCCTGGGCGTACTTGACGAACATGGTCTTGCGGACGAAGAAGTAGCGGAAATCGATGCCGATGTCGACCCAGTCGTTGAGGCCCTGCTCGAAGGGGAGCTCGATGCCGAGCCCGACCGACATGCCGCCGGCCTCGGTCGCCCCGCGGTTGGCCGCCTCCATCACGCCGGGCCCGCCGCCGGTGATCACCGCGTAGCCGGCCTCGGCCAGCGCGGCGCCCAGAGCCGCGGCGAGCTCGCACTCCGGGCTGTCCGGCCGGCTGCGCGCCGAGCCGAAGACACTCACCGCCGGCGGCAGGTCGGCCAGGGTGTCGAAGCCCTCGACAAACTCGGAGAGGATGCGCAAGGCCCGCCAGGCGTCTTTGGTCTTCCACTCCCGCCGGTGGTGCGAATCGAGGAGTTTCTCGTCGGCCGTGCTCGGCGGGATCGACTCGCGGCGAAGCGTCACCGCGCCGCGATGACGCTCCGGCGCACCGTCACGTCGTCCGTTGGTGCTGTCCGTCATGTCTAAAAGGTAGTGCGGACGGTCAGTTACCCGGTGAACAACCGGGTGGGTTTCGGCAAGAGGATTGCGGGTGCGCGACCTTTTTGCCAGATTGAAGCAACGGACGGTAGCTCTGGAGCGTCTTCTCAGTTACCAACTCGCGGCACGCACGCACTGCGCCTGGCATGGCGGCCGGGCTTAAGGAGCCACCGTGACGACCAGATACGAGCGATTGAAGATGCAGCGTCGCATGCAGCGGCGCATCCGCCTGGTGGTCGAGGAACGCCGGATGGCGTTCGGCGCCCGGCCCCCGGCCGGCGGCGAGGTGCCGGCCGACCCGGAGGCCACGATGGAGATCCAGCCGCTGACCGTCCGGGCGATCGGGCGGGTGGCGGTCCGCCCGGCTTAGGAGGCCAGCCAGCGGTGCAGCGTGGCCGCGCCGTCGCGGATCTTGCCGATCTCGACATGCTCGTCGGGGGCGTGGGCCAGCAGCGGGTCACCGGGTCCGTAGTTGAGGGCCGGGATGCCCAGCGCCGCGAACCGGGCCACGTCGGTCCAGCCCAGCTTGGCCGCCGGCTCGGCCCCGACCGCGGTGAGGAACTCGCGGGCCGGCGCGGCCGAGAGACCGGGCAGGGCGCCGGGCGCCGAGTCGGTCAGCTCGACCTCGTAGCCCTCGAACACCTCATGGACGTGCTCGAGAGCCTGCTTCTCGGTGCGGTCGGGCGCGAAGCGCATGTTGACCTCGATCACACAGGCGTCCGGGACGACATTTCCGGCCACCCCACCGTGGATCTTGACCGCGCTGAGGCCCTCGCGATACGTACAGCCGTCGATCGTGACCGTCCGCGGCCGATAGTCCGTGAGCCGCCGCAGCAGCTCGCCCGCGGCGTGGATCGCGTTGACCCCGCGCCAGGCGCGGGCGGTGTGGGCCCGGCGGCCGGTCGTGCGGACCAGCGCCCGCAGGGTGCCCTGGCAGCCCGCCTCGACCACCCCGTACGTCGGCTCGAGCAGCACCGCGAAGTCGGCCAGCAGCCACTCGGGGTGCGCCTCGGCCACCAGGTGCAGGCCGTTGTACTTCGACTCGATCTCCTCGGCCTCGTAGAAGAGGAACGTGAGGTCGTAGCGCGGATCGGGCAGCGTGGCCGCCAGGTGCAGGGCCAGCGCGACCCCGCTCTTCATGTCGGACGTGCCGCAGCCGTAGATGAGGTCGTCGACGACGGTGGACGGGAAGTTGTCGTTGATCGGCACGGTGTCCAGGTGGCCGGCGAGCACCACTCGCTGGTCGCGCCCCAGATCCGTGCGGGCCATGACGGTGTTGCCGAGCCGGTCGACGCTGAGGTGGGACGCCTGCCGGAGCACTTCCTCCACGTGGTCGGCGATCGCCTGCTCGTGGCGGGAGACGGACTCGATGTCGACCAGGGTGCGGGTGAGCTCCACCGGGTCGACCAACACGTCCGGGGTAAGCGGGTTGGCCATAGGCCGCACGATACCGCCCGATGGTGAATCACGACCGGGCTCAGGGTTTTAGTAGGGTTCGGGCCGTGGATACTGCGATCTCGACCTCCCCCGCCTGGGGCATCGGCCTCGCCACCGTCACCGCCGAGGGGCAGGTGCTCGACACCTGGTTCCCGGCGGGCTTGCTCGGGCTGGGCGAGACGCCGGCCGAGGCGCCGGTGCTGCCGGCCGGGCTGACCGGGCCCAAGGCGCTGCCCGGCCTGTCGACGGTCGAGGTCCGCGTCACGATCGCCTCGCTGGCCGATCCGATCAAGGACGCCTCCGACGCGTACCTGCGGCTGCACCTGCTGTCGCACCGCTTCGTCGTGCCCAACTCGGTCAACCTCGACGGCATCTTCGGCGCGCTGGCCAACGTGGCCTGGACGTCGGCCGGCCCGTGCCCGCCCGACCGGGTCGACGAGCTGCGCTTCCTGGAGCGCGCCGCGGGCCGCCACCTGGCCGTCTTCGGCGTCGACAAGTTCCCGCGGATGACCGATTACGTGGTGCCCTCGGGCGTCCGGATCGCCGACGCCGACCGGGTGCGCCTCGGCGCCCACCTGGCCTCGGGCACGACGGTCATGCATGAGGGCTTCACCAACTTCAACGCCGGCACGCTGGGCACGTCGATGGTCGAGGGCCGCATCGTGCAGGGCGTCGTGGTCGGTGACAGCTCCGACATCGGCGCCGGGTCGTCCATCATGGGCACGCTCTCGGGCGGCGGCAAGGACAAGGTGCGCATCGGCGAGCGCAGCCTGCTGGGGGCCAACGCGGGCATCGGCATCTCGCTCGGCGACGACTGCGTGGTCGAGGCGGGCTGCTACATCACGGCCGGTTCCAAGATCACGCTGCCGGACGGCCGGGTGGTCAAGGCGCGCGAGCTCTCCGGGGTCGACGGCCTGCTCTTCTGGCGCAACTCGGTGACCGGCGCGCTGGAGGCCAAGCCGCGCAAGGGCACCGGCATCGAGCTGAACGCGGCCCTGCACGCGAACTCCTAGCGGAGGTACGGAGCGGCCGCCGCTTTCACGGCGGCGGTCAGCTCGTCCAGCACCTCGGAGCCGATCCGCCAGTACTGCCAGTGGAGTGGCACGTCGAGGTGCCGGCCGGGCTCGAGATCGGCGTAGCGACCGGCGGCGATGTCGTCCCGGGCGATCCACTCGGGCACCAGCCCCCAGCCCAGCCCGAGGCGGATCGCCTCGATGAACGCCGAGGCCGACGGCACGAAGTGCTCCGGCATGTCGGCCTGGTCCGGTCGGAGCCGGTGCTGCAGGCGATCCTTCCGGTCGTACCGGATCATCGCCCGGTCGTCGGGCCGGCCGACCGCGAGATAGCGCATCGCACCCAGCCGCTCGATCCGGCAGCCCTGCACCGCGGTGTCGTCGGCGGTGACTGCGGCCATGGCCGTCCCGGAGCGCAGCAGGTCGGCCGTGTAGAACTCGTCGTCGGTGTGCAGCTCGTACTGCGGGCCGGGCACGGCGGCCAGCGCCGGCAGGAACCACGTGTGCAGCGAGTCGGCGTTCACCACGATCGACACCCGGGTGCCGTCGCGCGCCTGGCCGATCGCCTCCCGTTCGAGCAGCGCCACCTGCCCGGCGAACCGCACCAGGGCCTCACCGGCCGGGGTCGCCACACACGGCTTGGCCCGGCGGACCAGCACCTGACCGACCGAGCGCTCCAACGCCTTGATCCGCTGGCTCACCGCCGAGGGCGTGACGTGCAGCTCACGCGCCGCGGCGTCGAAGCTCCCCGACTCGATGACGGCCTGGAAGGTGGCCAGCTGCGCGAAGTCCACATAAGCGATGCTAATGCAACGTCAAAATCTTTAGTTTGAGTACGACCGGCTGTCCGCTTAGCGTCGAATCCGTGCTCACCTCCGTCGTCGCCGGCTTCTTCGCGTCCGCCGTGCTCATCATCGCCATCGGCGCGCAGAACGCCTTCGTGCTCCGCCAGGGCCTGCGCCGCGAACACGTGCTCGCGGTCGTGCTCGTCTGCGCCTTCTCCGACCTGTTCCTGATCCTGGCCGGCATCGGCGGGCTGGGCGCGGTGGTCACGGCCCGGCCCGACTGGGTCACGGTGATCAAGTGGGTCGGCGCGGCCTTCCTCCTCACGTACGCCGTGCTGGCCGCCCGCCGGGCCCTGCGCCCGGCCGGACTGCAGGCCGCCGAGCGGGCGCCGGCCACCCTCGGCGCGACGCTGCTCACCTGCCTGGCGCTGACCTATCTCAACCCGCACGTCTATCTCGACACCGTGCTGCTGCTCGGCTCGGTCGCCCAGCAGCACCCACACCGCTGGTTTTTCGGGGCCGGGGCGGCGGCGGCCAGTCTGGTCTGGTTCACCGCCCTCGGCGCCGGCGCCCACCGGCTCGCGCCGCTGCTGGCCCGGCCCTCGGCCTGGCGGGTGCTGGACGGCCTGATCGCCGTGGTCATGCTGGCCGTCGCGGCCCTGCTCCTGCTCGGTTAGCTTGACCCTCTACCTGGTCGAGGCCACAGGGTCGGGGTGTGCGAGGAGACATGCGGGGTATCGGTGAGGTCGCGCGGGCCAGTGGGCTCAGCGTCAGCGCGCTGCGGTTCTACGACAGTGCGGGCGTGCTGGTGCCGGCCGAGGTCGACGCGGCCACGGGCTATCGCCGCTACCACGACGATCAGCTGCGGGCGGCCCGGCTGATCGCGGGGCTGCGCCGCGTCGGCATGCCGGTGGCCGAGATCGCCGAGGCCGTCCGCGACCTGGCCGACCCGTCCGCCCTGCGCCGCCGGCTCGACCGTCACCGGCAGCGTCTCGAGGACGGGCTGGCCGACGCCCGGCGGGAGCTCCTCCACATCCACACCCTGCTCGACCTGGAGGAGAAGCTCATGACCCGAGTCAGCCTGCCCGCCGCCCATCTGGCCGCGGCGATCGACGCCGTCCGCTTCGCCGCGGGCACCGATCCCGCGCTCCCGATGCTGCGGTGCGTGCTGCTCGACGTGACCGGCGGCGTGCTCACGCTGGTCGCGACCGACCGCTTCCGGATGGCTGTCGCGTCGGCCGACGCCGAGGTCGAGGGGCCGCCGATCCGGGCGGTGCTCCCGCTCGCCTTCGTCGACGCGTTGCGCCCGGCACTCACCGGCCACCGGGCCGTTCTCGATCTCACCCCCGATTCCGTACGGGCCGAGCCGGGCCCGCCGGCGGTCGAGCCCCTCGACATCGACTACCCCGACCACCGCCGCCTGCTCGCCGGGCTGGCCGCGCCCACCACCCGGGTCACGATCGACACGGCCGCCCTGCGCGACCGGGTGGCCGCCGCGCCGGTCGTGACGCGGGTGCATGACGGAACGCCGTACGAGATCGCGGTCCTGGCCGTTGACCCGGCGGGCGCGGTCAGCCTGGTCCCGGAGGATGCGTGGAACGGCGAAGCACACCTCGCGGTGAACCGGGAGTTCCTGTTGCAGGCGCTCGACGCGGGCGGCGCGGGCCAGCTCGTGCTGGAGCTCGACGGCCCGATCAAGCCACTCGCCGTGCGCGTCCCGGGCGACGACTCCCGCTTCTCGATCCTGATGCCGGTCCGCTCCTGACCGGCCGTGACCGGCCCGGACCGCAGCGCCGGGCCCAGGTCGCGGCGGCGTAACAATTTACGTTCTCGTCACGCGATAGGGCTTGAGTCACGTCACACCGGTGTACCAGGCACAGGAGCACTGGCTACGGTCGTCGGGTGCGCATCGGGCAGCAGTACGAGGAATCAGCCGGCGAGCGCGCCACCGGCTGGGAGTTCGCCTGGCTGGACGGGCGCGACGTGGGCTCCGAGCCCTCCTGGTCCTATCCCGCCATGGCCCGCACGCTGCTGCGACGTGCCACCTCGGCCCTCGACCTGGACACCGGCAACGGCGAGCTGCTGGCCGAGCTGGCCCCGCTGCCGCAACACACCGTCGCGGTCGAGAGCTGGGCTCGCAACACGCCCGTGGCCCGCGACCGCCTGGCCCCGCTGGCCGTCGAGGTCCGCACCGAACTGCCCGGCGGCGAGGACGAGTTCGACGTCGTCCTGAGCCGGCACGGCCGGCTCCCGGCCGACGACATCGTGCGCCTGCTGCGCCGCGACGGCACCGTGCTGAGCCAGCAGGTGGGCAGCGACGACCTGGCCGAGCTGAACGTGGCGCTGGGGGCGCCACCGGCTCACCGCGCACCCTGGAACGCCGACGTCGCGGTCTCGGCGCTGACCGCCGCCGGCCTCGAGGTCACCGACGTCCGCGAGGAACGGCCGCCGGTCACGTTCCACGACGTCGGTGCCGTGGTGCGCCAGCTTCGGGACCTGCCCTGGCAGATCCGCGACTTCTCGCCGAGGCTCTATCAGAGCGCCCTCGAACGCCTCGAGACGTTCATCCGCCTGCGGGGCGGTTTCACCGTCGCCGCCCACCGTTTCCTGGTCGAAGCCGTCCGTCCCTGAACACGACACCCCCGCACCACCACCCCCGCACCACCACCCCCGCGAGAAAGATCGGCCCATGCGCTCGTTGGTCATCGCCGTAGCCCAGCCGCCCGTCCACGCGCTTGATATCGCCGCCAACGCGGCCCGGCACGCCGCAGCGGTGCGCGCGTCCGCGGCCCGGCTGGTCGTCTTCCCCGAGATGTCGCTCACCGGTTACGACCTGGACGCCCCTCTGGTCTCGCCGGACGACCCGCGGCTGCACCCGCTGATCGAGGCGTGCGCCGCCACCGACACGATCGCGCTGGCCGGTGCGCCGGTCGCCGGTCCGCACATCGCAACCCTGCTGATCGACGGCGACGGCGCCCGGGTGGCCTATCGCAAGCTCAACCCGCACCACACCGAGTCTCGTTTCGCCCCCGGGCCGGGACCCGAGGTGATCGAGGTGGACGGCTGGCGTCTCGGCCTCGGCATCTGCCGCGACACCGGCATCGAGGAGCACGCGGCGACCCTGGCCGCGCTGGGCATCGACGCCTACGTCGCCGGGGTGGTCGACGAGCCGGCCGACGATGTCGTGCACGCCGAGCGGGCCCGGCGGATCAGTCAGGCGTACGGGGTCTGGGTGGCCATCGCCTCGGCCGCCGGCGCGACCGGCCCGGCCTATCCGGAGACCGCGGGCCGGTCGGGCATCTGGGCGCCGGACGGCAAGGTGGCCGCGCGGGCCGGCCGGGCGGTCGGCGAGATGGCGCGGGCCACCCTGTTCGCCGAGCGGCTGGCCCGCGTCTAGATTTTCCGGGCCAGCACGAGGCTCGTCCGCAGCTCCAGGTGCACCGAGCCGTCCAGCGCCGCGTCCAGGCCTTCCAGGGTGCGACGCTGTTCGTCGGGCGGGTGGCGGCGAAACGGTGAGAAGGTCTGCATCAGCTCCAGATAGCGCTGCTTGGCCAAGATCGGGTACGTGGTGAAGCGGCGCTCGTCCACCCCGGACCACAGACCGGCGGCGAGCACGTCGTCGCGCACCCAGTGCTCGGCGCGGTCGGCCACGGTCGGGTCGACCCCGCGGAGCACGTCGCTGATGGCCTTGGCCTGCCCGGGGTCGGCGTAGGCGTACTTGTGGCCGAAGACGGCGAGCGTGCCGCCCGGGGCGAGCGCGTCGAAGGCCCGGCGGTTGCGCGTCTGAGGATCCATCCAGTGCCAGGCCAGCGCGCAGGCGATCAGGCTGGGCCGCCGGTCCGGCGGCGTCCACTCCTCGAATGTCGTCACCACCACGTCGACCTGCGGGAACTTGGCTCGCAGGACGGCGGCCATGCGGGGGTCGGGCTCCAAGGCGGTCACCGGCCCGTACGCGACGAGCAGCTCGGTGCCCTTGCCGGTGCCGGCGCCGAGCTCGACGATGCCGGTGGGCGGGCCGCCGTAGTCGAGGATCGCCTGCCGCACCTCGTCCGGGTAACCGGGCCGGACTTCGTCGTAGAGCGCCGCGACCTCGCCGAAGAGCTGCCCCATGGGCCCGACGGTAACCATTAGGCTCGATCCGTGCAGCACCACACCCGGCCCGCGGGGTCGCCGCCGGCCAACGGATACAGCCATGCCGTGTCCTTCACCGGCCCGACAATCATGGTGTCGGGGCAGGTGCCGCTCGACGCGGACGGCCGGCTGGTCGGCGAGGACGACGCACTCGCGCAAACCCGCCAGGTGTTCCGGAACATCGCGGTGGCCCTGGACGCGGCCGGGGCGCGGATGTCCGACGTGGTCAAGCTGACGATCTTCCTGACCAGTCTCGCCGACCTGCCGGCCTTCCGGGCCGCCCGCGACGAGGTCATCGACCCCTCCCGGCCGCCGGCCAGCTCGCTGGTGCAGGTGGCCGGCCTGGTGCACCCGGACTTCCGGGTCGAGATCGAGGCCGTCGCGGTGCTGCCTGCCGAGTGAGACCGGTCCATCCGCACGACAGAGGTATCGCCGACAAGCCTCTTTCAGGTGAATGGCCGTCGAATTCGCCTGACCCATTGGGGGAAAGCTGCTGTTGCAGGTAGGCAAGCATCGCGATTGATGCTCGCTTTTCCCGCGCGTGGCCGCCTCCTTCCGGGGTTGCGGCCCGCCTGGGACCGTCCGGCCGCTTGAGCGGGTGGCGCGCGGCTGATAGCCGGTCGTTGTGGCTGCCTGGCGCCTCGACCAGCGCGTATGGGTGATCGCCGGCGTGCGGCGTGCGCTCGATGGCTGGGGGTCGCCGTCAGCCCTGCGGATTAGTCCGATCATCGGCAATCGGCTGACCTGCCGTTCCGGATAGGACGGTCGGAAACACGATCGCCCTCGCCCGTCGCATCGGCCATCTTTGTCGCAGCGCCGGAACGCTTCGAGCCCCGGCCACACCGGGCACCGAACAATTGACCATCGCGTCCAGGAGGCTCATCTGATGAACCGGCGCCGACCACGGACTCCGTGACCGAGCCGGTAACCCAGGGCCCGTCCGGTCACCGGGGTCGGCCTGCGGCGCGGTCCAGCTGCACCCCGCCCGCGTCCTCACCCGCGGAGCGGGAGCCTGATCCGACGGCACTGGAACCGTCCGCCAGCGGTTCGGCCGGCGAAGGCATTCCGAAATAGGTGGGGTAATGATCGAGCCCGCGGCGGGGTCCCACGCCGCGGGCTCGATCGCTGTGTGCCCCGGACGGGTTAGGCGGAAGACACGAATGCCGTCGACATTCGGTGGATGGGGATCTGGGCGCAGCGTACGGAATGCATCGGGCGCGGACATCGTGGAAACCCCTCCGGAGTGGCCGCGGGTTGGGCTCCCGGCGGCGTTACCGCAGGTCAGAGCCATGAACTGAGGGGGACGCGGGCTTACCTCTTTGGGATTAGGCCGGACAGTCGCACCTGTGCGATTTATGCGCGTAGAACCGCGGACGGAATCCCGATCACACGACCCCGGGTCGTCGGCGACCGTTATCTGACAAGAGTCCCCACCTGTCGCTGAAGAGAAAGGCGCCGCATGTGTACGAAGAAGGCACGGTCGTGATGCGGCGTGAAGCTCTGACCCGGCTTCGGGAGGGTGGTGGTTTGAACGACGGCGGCCACGAGGGCAACAGGATCTCCGACATGCACATCGAACTGGATCCGGCCGACCACGAGGAGCCCACGTGGGAGGTCCGGCACCCGGCCACTCCGCGCCGCAAGAAGGGCTGGGACCGCCGTACGAGGATGATCCTGGGCATTGCCGCGCTGCTCGCCGTCGTGGTCAACGCGGGCGCGGCCTGGTCCTACTGGCAGATCACCGGCTCGGAGGTGGCGCAGTCGACGGACGGCGCGCCGGTCGAGCTGACACTGCCGGCGCGCTCCGACTGGAACAAGACGCTGCAGCCGGGCGCGACCGGCGACCTGGTCGTCGCGGTCACCAACGACAACGGGTTCCCCATCAAGATCACGTCGTTGGCTCCGGGTGGGCGGGTGGTCGCCGACCCCCAGCACGAGAAGGCGGGGTGCCGGATCACCGGCGTACGGCTGAGTGAGCCCACCTTCGAGGTGCTGTGGGAGGTGGGCCGCAACTCGATCGGGGCCTACAACGTGCCGGGCGGGCTGACCATGCGGCGGGGGGCCGACGCGGCCTGCAAGGGCGCCACCTTCACGGTTCCGGTGCGGGTCACCGGCGTCCGCACCGACGGCTGACCGGCCCCCGGCTTCTCTTCGCCGGTTCGCGTCGACGGCTGACCGGCCCGGGATTGTCTTCGCCGGTTCGCGGCTACGGCTGACCGGCTACGGCTTGTCCGGACCGGTGTCCGCCGCGGTCGGGCGGAGATGCCGGGCGCGGTGGCCGCCGAGCAGTTCGGCGTGCACGGGCCGGTGGTGCCGGCCGGGGTGCGCGGTCAGCTCGCGGATCTCGGCCGGGACGACCACCGACGTACGCAGAACTGCGCTGGCCCGCTCGGCCGAGTCGCGCACCACGTCCTCGTCGTGGCTGGCCGTCTCGATGCCGTCGGCCACCACCCGCGCCATCGCCGCCCCATAGGTGCGGGCGTCCTGGATCTCGCGCTCGTGGATGAGGGCGGCCTCGTGCTCGCAGCGGCGGGCGATGCGGGCCTCGTTGCGTTCGTAGCCGTTGCCGCGGGAGGCGAACTTCAGGCCCACGGCGGCGCAGTCGAGCGCCACCAGCAGCAGCGTGATGCCCAGATAGAAGACGCCGACGCCCCAGAAGTCGCCGGTCACCAGGTGCCACATCGCGGCCGTCCGCGCTCCGAAGCCGGCGTCCGCCTCGACCGCCTTCTCGTTGGCCTCGCGCTGTTCGTTGATCTGCCGGGTCAGGCCGGCCTTCTCGTCGGCGCGGGCCTCGCGGGCCCGGCGCTGGGTGTCGAGCAGCCGGCCGGCTCGCACGTCGAGCGCGGCCGCCTCGTCGTCGAGCGCCCGCGACCGCCGTACGAGTTGGTCGCAGGACCCACCCGCCGGGCAGCCCGCCGCCCGGGTCACGCCGTCGCCGGCCGAGTCGTCGACCGCCTGCCGGTAGAGCTCACGGGCATCCGCACGTTTCTGCGCGGCCTGGTCGGTGAGCTGCCGCACGACGGCGTCGTCCCCGGCCGTCTCGCGGTCGAGCTGACCGAGCCGGGCCGTCCACGTGCCGACCACGCCGGTCCGGTCGATGCGGCTGAGCTGCTGGTTGTGCACCTCGTTGAGCCGGGCGTCGATCTCACCTTGATAGCGGGCGAGCATCAGCGGCTCGGTGATGAGCACCGCGAACAGCAGGGCCAGCCCGAGCCGCCCGGCGTACAGGCCGATCGTCGGCTTGCGGAGCAGGTGTCGGGGGTCGGTGGAGTCCAGCTCCTCATAGCTGATGGCGACCCGCCCGACCACCGCCCGGTCGTACGCGATCACGCCCGCCGCCACCAGCGGCCCGACCAGCCAGCGATACCAGGGGTGCTCGTAGTTGGCACTGGCGTCGATGAAGGCAGCGCCGCCGAGCGTGGCGTAGACGAAGTAGAGCAGGACGAAGACGCCGATCGCCGAATACAGCACCCGATCGGTGTGGGTGGTCACGCTGGCCGGGTTGACGTTCGCCACCCGCAGCAGCACGTCTCGGCGGCCCTTCGGCATGCAGCCGAGTCTGGCCGATCAGGAGCTGCGGCGCGCCCGAAACGGACTTTTCGGCGGGACGGACCCTATGGCGTCAGCTCGGGCTCGGTGATGGTCACCCGGACCGTGACCGAGGCCTGCACCGTCTGCGGTTGCGGGTCGATCTCGAATCCGGCCGACTCCGGCGCCCCCGCGTCGAACGCCATCGCGCGCATCATCGGCCCTGACCCACCGCCGCCCACACCCTCGTCGGCGATCTCGACCAGCTTGTCGATGCGGGCACCGACGGCCGCCGCATACTCCCGGGCGCGGGACAGCGCGTCGGTGATGGCCTCTCGCCGCACGTCGGCGCCGGCCCGGCTGCCCGGCCGCAGCTGCCACCACGGCCCGGACACCGCTGCGTGCTCGAGCGCGGCCAGCCGGAGCAGGAGCTGACCGAGCGGTTCGAAATCGGTCACGGTCACCGTCGTGGCGACGCTTCCGGTGTACGCCACCACGCGCTCACTGCCCCGCTTGAGCTCCGGGAACACCCGGACGCCGCCGGTCTCGCGCCGCTCGATCGCGTCACCCGCCTCGGCCAGCAGAGCGTGCAGCTCGGTGGAGCGCTCGAGCAACCGGGACACCACCGTGTCGCGGTCACGGTCGCGCGCCGACAGGGTGACGGAGAGAACCGCCTGCTCGGGCGGCACCTCGCGGAACGCCTCACCGCGGACGGCGATCGTGGGTTGCTCAGGCATGCCCTGACGCTACCCGGCGGGGGCACACTCCGCGTCGGCCGCGGGCCGGGCCAGCTCGGCCAGGGCATCGCGGGCGTCGGCGCTGAGCCGCTCGGTGTCGGCCGGGGTGAGCGGACCGGTCTCGGCGCTGTCGATGCGGCCACCCCGCGCATGCAGGCGGAACAGGCCTCGTGGGCCGATGATCACCCGAAGGGCCGGCTGCTCGCGGCCCTCATCGATCAGCCGATAGGCCTCGGTGATGCGGCTCCAGGCAGTGTCGAAGAGGTCGCCCCGCTCGACCAGCGGCGCCGTTGCCGCCTGCATCCGGGCGGACTCGAGTGCCTCGAGAAGGCCCGCGGCGACCCGGGCCGGGCCCAGCGCCGGCCACCAGCCGGGACGCAGGCCTATGTCGACGAATCGCCCGACCGGATCGACGACCGCGAAGGCCGTCCCGGTCCGGTCGGATCCGGTTATCCGATTTGCTGGATATGAATTCACCGGCGCTCCCCCGATCTCCGGTACGACCGAGAGTAGCGCACATCTTCGATCGCCAGAGTGCCGGATCGAGCCGGGCGAACCCCTGCTGATCAGGAACTACGGCGTGCCCGAAGCACCATGAGGACGGCGAGACCGGCGATCAGCACGAGCACTCCGACCGCCACGATCAGCAACGGTGACGGCGCGGTGTCCGGGGTGGACCGGGCGGCAGCCGGGGCGGCGACCGGAGCCCGGGACGGTGCGGGGCTCGTCTTCTTCGCGGCCCGGGGCGCGGTCAGCGCGGCGATCAAGTTCAGCTGGCCGGCGCCGTAACGGTCGTCGCGACCCTTCGGGCCCCGGTCGGTCGCGGTCGACATCAGACGGTCGACCACCTCGGGGGCCGTCATGTCGGGATAGCGGGCCCGGATCAACGCCACCGCGCCCGCGACCAGGGCGGACGAGACGCTGGTGCCGTTCGTGACGTCGTACTTGTTGCCGGGCCGGGCCACCGGGATGCCGACCCCATAGGTGACCAGGTCGACCTGGGGTCCGCGGTTGGAGAACGACGCGACGCGGTTGTCGCGCCCCACCGAGCCGACGGCGATCACGTGGGGAAAGGCGCCGGGCTCGACCACCGGGCCGCCACCGTTGCCGGCCGAGGCGACGAATACGACGTCCTTCGCGTACGCCTCGGCGATGGCGTCCGCGAGCACCCGGTCGCTGGGCAGGTTGAACGACATGTTGACAACCGTGGCGCCGTGCTCGACCGCCCACCGGATGCCGTTGGAGATCAGCAGGTCGTCGTTGACCGGGCGGATCGGCATGACCTTGCTGCGCGGGGCGACCCCGAGCAGACCGGCGCCGTCGCCGTGCCCGCGACCGGCGACAAGAGCCGCCATGCCGGTGCCGTGCGGGCCGGTGTCCACATTGTTGGTGGGTTCCTCGCGGGTCACCACCCAGCCGCCGACGGTGGCGCCGCGCAGGTCGCGGTGACTGCTGTCGACCCCCGTGTCGATCACCGCCACGGTTACCCCGGCGCCGCCCCGGCCGAGTTGCTGAGCCCGATCGAGGCGCATCGGACCGAAATACCACTGCCGGTCGCGCCAGGTGTCGGCCCGCGCGGGAACCCCGGTGAGCAGCACGACGAGCAGGGCGGCGAAGAACGCCGCGCCGGCCCGCCGTGCCGCCCCGATCATCCGCGCCGGCCGATCACGTTGGGGCCGGGGTCGTGCCAGTCGTCGTCCACCCCGGGACTGATCACGGGAGTGACGCCCTCGGCGACCTGCCACAGGTTGTCGGGCTGGAACCCAGCCGGCTCGTTGCCGGGACCCGATCGCCCGGCGCCTCGGCTGGCCGCCGCGAGGTGCCGGTCGGGTCCGACCGGGTCGTCGGGAAGCCAGTCCGGCCGGGGCGCCCGCGCGCCTCCACGCGCTCGGACACCGCCGGTCCCGCCACCCGTCGGGCCACCGCCTCTCCCGCCACCTGTGAGACCGCTTCCGCCGCCCGTCAGGCTGCTCACGCCACCTGTCAGCCCGCTTCCGCCGCCCGTCCGGCCACCGGGCGGGCCGCCGATGGCTCCCACTGCGCCCACACCGGCTCCGCCCGCAAAACCCTCCACCGAGGAACCCGAGCGCAGGTCGTCGCGGTCGTCGCCCGTTCCCCGCCGGCCGTCCCGACCACGCGCGGCCCCCGGGCCCCGCAGGCCACCGGCTGCCCCCCGGCCGACACCGGCTCCGGGTCCACCGACGCCACCCAGCTGGGGACCTCCGGCACCCCGCCCGGCACCGCCACGGCTCGGCTCGCTCTCGATGGAGCCCGCGCCAGGACGAGACGCGGCACCGCCACGACCCAATCCTCCGGCACCGCGACCACCCACAGCACCCGGTCCACCCGCACCTCGGCCACCCACCGCGCCGGGCCCACCGACACCGCGACCGACGCCCGAGCCAGAATCCCCGACACCACGGCCCACGCCCGGACTACCGACCCCACGACCCGCGCCCACGCCAGGATCCTCGACGCCACGGCCCGCGCCCGGACTGCCGATCCCACGGCCCGCGCCCGGACTACCGATCCCACGGCCCGCGCCCGCGCCTGGAGTGCCGACCCCACGACCCGCGCCCGCACCACGACCCGCGCCCGGACTGCCAACACCACGACCCGAGCCCGCGACCGGACTGCCGACACCGCGACCGGCGCCCGCGCCCGGACTACCGACCCCACGACCCGCGACCGGACTGCCGACACCGCGACCCGCGCCGGCACTGCCGACACCGCGGCTTGCGCCGGGGCTCCGGCCGATGCCCGTGCCGGGCGCTCCGATAGATCCCGGACCGCCGATGACAGCGCCGGAGGGCAGCACCCGGCTGGTGCCGGGCCCACGGCCAGTCGCGCCGAGGGCCGGCGGTCGCCCCGCACCACTGCCGGCCACCGGACCGCCGCCCGGGAAGACTCCCGGGACGGCCGGCGGCACGCCGGTCAGGGGTGGAGGCGGCGTTGGCCCGCTGGGCAGCGGACCGGCACCGCCATCACCGAATCCAGGACCGGGAAGCGTCGTAGGTGGATTGATCACTCCGGCCAGATCAGGGCCGCCGGGACGAACCCCAGCGCCGGACCCGCCGATCACGCCCGGATCAGGACCGCCGATCACGCCCGGACCAGGCACGCCGATCACGCCGGGACCAGGCACGCCGGCAGCGCCCGGATCAGGCGCGCCGATGTCGGACCCGGAAGAGCCGGGCGCGTCCGGCGCGATCGGGTCCTGCCCCGGCAATGGTGGCACCGGGTTGTGCGGCACGGTCGTGCTGATCCCGCCCCCGCCGAGTTGTCCCGAGCCCGGCCCCGTGCGCGGTGGCCACTCTTCCGGCCCCTCGACCTCGAACTGGAAAGCCTCGGGCACCTTGAGGTCGGCCACCGCGTCGGACACCGCCCGCTCCATGGCCATCATGTGCCCGCGGGCCTCTTCGTCGATCTCGTCCTCGGCGCTGTCGAACCAGCGCGGGACCAGGTCGTCACTCTTGTCCTTGTATTTCTCCCAGAGCGGCTCGACCGCTTTCTTCGCCCCGTCGAGAGCGTTCAGGATCCGGTCGAGGCCGGTCGCCGTGGTGTCGGCGTCGGTCGAAGCCGCCTCGAGCCGCACCATCAGGCGGTCGAGCTCGCTGAGGAACGCCTCGGAGGACGCATTCTCCTCCGGCGGCCAGGCGGCCACCAGCTCGGCCTTGGCCGCGGTGAGCGCCTGGTGCTGGCCGCGGATCGACGACGCCAGCCGCCGCCAGCCGAGCACCTGCTCGCGGGCCAGCTCGTCGTCCTCGTTCATGACCATCGACCAGATCCGCGGCGTGTTGAACGCGTTCCACGCCGTGCAGTAGCTGCTGGTCAGGACCGGCTCGGTCATATCGCACGCGCCGTTCCCGGCGCGATCCGCCGCTCGGCGGCCAGCCGGCGCTCCTGCGCCTCGCGGGCGGCCGCGGCCAGGGCCCCGGTGACCCAGTCGGTGCGCTCGGCCGAGCGGCTGTCCGAGGCGTCGAGCGCCGCGGCGACTTTGGCCGCCGCGTCGGCCAGGACGCGGGCCGCGGCCATGTATTCCTCGACGTTGGCCGTCGAGGCCTCCACACTGGCCGCATAACGAGCCTTTGCGGCGTGCACGCTGCCGCTGGCGTTGTTCACTCCGAAGCGCACGCCTGTCCCGAGGGACACCCGCGCGTCGGAATAGCCGGGTCCGAGCGTGCGGGACGTGTCGTCCCGCACCGTCTCGGAGAACTTGTTCAGCCCATCGGTGTCGACCCGAATGCCGTCACTCACGACCGCCTCCCCGTAGCTACGTCGTCTCGCAACGCACCGAGGGTACTGACCGCTGTCGAATTGATGAAGCCGTGAGCTACCGCATGATCACTTATTGTCCAAGGCCTGTCCTGTCGATCACGTGGGAGTGAGGCGAGGTCCAGGTGGTGGCTGGCGGCGGCCGCAGAGCGGTCGCATACCGGGGTTGTATGCGGACGTCGTCAGGCGCCGCCTGGGCCACGCCGCAGCCCCGCGTGATCGACAGGACAGGCCTTAGGTCAGACGGGCGACCGCGGCCGCCACTCTTTCGTCGGTGGCGGTCAACGCGATGCGCACCCGCCGCTCCGCCGCAGGGCCGTAGAAAGCGCCCGGAGCAGCCAGAATGCCGCGGTCGGCGAGCCAGTCGACGGTCTTCCAGCTGTCCTCGCCGCGCGACGACCACAGGTAGAGCCCGGCCTCGGAGTGGCTGATCTCGAAGCCGGCCCCGGTCAGCGCGGTGCGCAGCTGCTCGCGTCGCGCTGCGTAGAGAGCGCGCTGGGCCGTCACGTGCTCCTCGTCGCCGAGCGCGGCGATCATCGCGGCCTGCACCGGCGCCGGCACGATCATGCCGGCGTGTTTGCGGACCGCCAGCAGCTCGCGGATCAGCGCGGGGTCGCCGCCGACAAAACCCGCGCGGTAGCCGGCCAGGTTGGAGCGCTTGGAGAGCGAGTGCACCGCGAGCACGCCCGTGTAATCACCGCCGGTGACCGCGTCGTCGAGGATCGAGACCGGCTCGGTCTCCCAGCCCAGGGCCAGGTAGCACTCGTCGCTGACGACTGTCACGTTCCGCTCGCGGGCCCAGGCGACCACCTTGCGCAGGTGCTCGACCGGCAGCACCTGGCCCGTGGGGTTCGAGGGTGAGTTGATCCAGAGCAGCCGTACGCGGGAATCGGGGCCCACGGCGGTCAGCGAGTCGGACCGGACAGCCGTGCCGCCGGCCAGCCGCACCCCGACCTCATAGGTCGGGTAGCAGACCGACGGGATCACGACCTTGTCACCGGGGCCGACGCCGAGCAGCGTGGGCAGCCAGGCGACCAGCTCCTTGGAGCCGATCGTGGGCAGCACGCCGAGCTCGCCCGAGGCGTTGCAGGCCCGGGCGAGCCAATCGGCGATCGCCGCCCGCAACGCCGGCGTCCCCGCGGTCTGCGGGTAGCCGGGCGCGTCGGACGCCTCCGCGAGCGCCTGCCGGATCAGCGGCGGCACCGGATCGACGGGAGTGCCGACCGAGAGGTCGACGATCCCGTCCGGGTGTGCGGCGGCCCGGGCCTTGGCCGGCTCCAGCAGATCCCACGGGAAGTCCGGCAGGGCCGCGGAGAGCGCGCTCAGTGTGCGTCACCCCGGGGCGGCTGACCGACGATGAACGGCGTGTCCTTGTCGATCTTGCCAACCTTGGCCGCACCACCGGGCGAACCGAGATCCTCGAAGAACTCGTAGTTCGCGGTGGTGTAGTCCTTCCACTGGTCGGGGACGTCGTCCTCGTAGAAGATCGCCTCGACCGGGCACACCGGCTCACAGGCCCCGCAGTCGACGCACTCATCGGGGTGGATGTAGAGCATCCGATTGCCCTCGTAAATGCAGTCGACCGGGCATTCCTCGATGCATGCCTTGTCGAGCACATCGACGCATGGCTCAGCGATGATGTAGGTCACGGGTCTTTCCCTCCAAAGCCACGCCTGCGGGGACCGCCGGCGACAGTTGCAGAGCCTAGTATCTCCGCCGGAGGAGGTGACACGTGCTCCGTCGGCAGGATGTGGGACACCGGGTGGTGGTACGCCGAATTGTAGGCGTTTCCCAGAATCGGACGCTCTACACGGATGCCCTTGGTGAGCTGGTCGACCTCACCGAGACGGATCTCACCATCGCGACCGACAAGGGCACCGTGCGGGTGCCGCTGCGTGAGGTGCACCGGGCCAAGCGGGTGCCGCCCGCCCGCCGGCCCCCCGCGGCCGAGGTCATCGCCCTCGAGCTGGCCGCGAACGACGCCTGGCCGGCCCCGACACAGGCGCGACTGGGCCGCTGGATCCTGCGCGCGGCCGGGAACTGGACCGGCCGGGCCAACTCGGCTCTCGCCGTGGGCGATCCCGACCGTCCGCTCGAGGCTGCCATCGATGCGGTGGCGGAGTGGTATTCGGCACATGGCCAGCAAGCTTTGATCAACGCTCCGATGCCGCTCGCCGCCCCGGTCAACGCCGCCCTCGACGCCCGCGGCTGGGGCGCCCGGCCGCTCACCCTGGTGCAGACCGCTTCCGTGGCCACGCTGCTCGGTGCGTTGAAGGAGCGGCACGATCTGCCGCCGGTCGAGCTGGCCGACAGCCCCGGCGACGACTGGCTGGCGATGGTGGCCGAGCACAAGGGCACGCTGCCGGCCGCCGCGGCCCGCATCCTCACCGGGCCGGCCGAGGTGACCTTCGCCCAGGTGCACGACGCCGACGGTGAGCTGCTGGCGATCGGCCGGGGCGCGGTCACCGGCCCCGACCGTTGGCTCGGCGTGGCGCTGGTGCAGACAGCCCCGCACGCCCGGCGCCAGGGCATCGCCCAGCACGTGCTGCGGGAGCTGACCCAGTGGGGCTCGCAGCACGGCAGCAGCCGGGTCTATCTGCAGGTCGAGGAGCGCAACGCGGCCGCGGTCGCGCTCTATGGCCGGGTGGGCTTCACGACCCACCACACCTACCTGACCCGGGAGGCGCCGCCCGCTTAGCGGCGGACGATCCGGCGCGGCTTGGCCTGCCGCTGCTGGGTGTAGGCCTGCAGCGACCGCGACCGGTAATCGTGGGCCATGGCCACCGACACCCAGTAGCCGACCAGCGTGCCGCCGCCGGCAAAGGCGAGGTAGAGGGCGAACTGCGCGAAGAAGTTGTCGGAGCCCCCGGCGAACGGCTGGTCGCCGCTCACGAACGGTCCGACCAGGAGGGTCAGCAGCATCGCGCCGCCCACGCCGAGCACCCAGTCGGGGACGAGCCACTCCGACGGCGGCCGGCGATGCGACGCCATGAACGCGTAGACGGCGAGCACCACGCCGATCACCGAGAACATGACGATCGTGGTGCGAGTCTCCGCCGCGTCGTTGTCGTCGAACGCGAACCGGGTGACCAGCCGGGCCACCACATTGATCACGAACAGACCGACCGCGAGCGCCGCGATCGGGAACCAGCGCTGCTGCCTCATATCCCCTCCCGGGGGCTGACCCGGCGGCTCACTCACCGCCGCAGACGAACCGTGGCTCGGGATCGTAGCGCCAAGTGAACTTCTCGCGCTCGATCTCCCGGCCATCCTTGCGGATGACGCGCCACGCGTCCTGGGTGAAGCCTGGCAGTCCGCTGGAAGTTATGCATTTGGGGCCGGCGTCGCGATGCACGGTGGACGGGCTCGTCACGTTGCGCCGGGGACCGTAGACGGTCTTGACGCTGTCGTAGACCTTGGTGCTCCACATCGAGACGGTCACCGAGCGCCCGGTCGTCGCGGTGTCGATCAGAATCCCGTACGGGGTGGTGTTCTTGAATCTGAGGTCGAGCGTCGGATAGAAGATCGTCGACTCGATGACCGACGGGTAGCGCGAGAAGTAGAACGAGTGCGGCTTGTGCTCGACGTCCTCGAGACCCGCGTAGTAGGCGGCGTTGAACAGCGTCGTGGTGAACTGCGACGCACCGCCCCCGACGCCCGGCTCGAGCACACCGTTGACGATCACCGGCGCGTCCTTGTAGCCCTTGGCGTAGTCGCGCTCGCCGGTGTGCCCGTTGAGCGAGAAGGTCGCGCCGGGCCGCACGATCGCGCCGTCCACCGCCTGGGCCACGGTGATGATGTTCTGGCTGCGCGGCGAGCTGCGGCCACCGGTGAAATAGGTGGTGAAGGTGGAGACCCGCTCCTTGATGCCGAGCTTGGTCACGTCGGCCCGGCTGGTGGCGTGCTCGGCCTCGGTGAGCACCCCGGCCACCGCGCGCGGGGCCGGGCCGGTCAGCACGGTGAGCAGCTCGGGAGCCAGCTTGGTGACGTCGACCAGGCGGCCGGGCGCGCCCGCGACGACCTGAGGCCGGCCGTTGGTCAGCCGGACGGTGGCGGGCTGGGCGGCCGTCTCGACCTTGCCGAACTCGGCCCGGCCGGCGGCGCGCAGCTGGGCGCCGTCGATCGCCGGGGTCAGCCGGCCCGCCGCGTCCGAGCGGAAGACCAGTCCCTTGGCCAAGGCCGCCGGGGTGAGCCGGAACGACCTGCCCCCGACGGTGACGGTGACCGGGGCGGCGACGGCCGGCTTGGCGACCTCGGTGATCAGCCCGTCGACCTGGGCGTCGGTCATCGCCGGGGCCCGCGTGGTCAGCGGCACGTCGGCCACCTGAGCGGCCGGCCACGCCCTGGTCACGCGCTCGGCGGCGACGGCACCGTCCAGGTCGAGACCGGCTTTCGGGTACGAGGCCACGGGCGTCACGCCCTGGAAGGTGATCGCCGGTTTCTTCACGGTGACGCGCTCGGGATCCACGAACTTGCGGAGCGCGGCCTCGAGCTTGGCCTGCTCGACGCGTACGACCGGGGTGATGTCTTTGATCCCCCACAGTCGCGGGCCGCCGGTGGCCGCGGCGTCAACGGTCGCCGGCACGTCCAACGCGAGACCGACCGCCTCCGGCTTGACCGTCACGTCCTTGCCGTCGAGGCGGACCCGGGCCGGTTGCGCGGCCCGCGAAGCCACGTGCTCGCCGAGCGCCTTTTCGGCCTCGGCCCTGGTCAGAGCACCCAGATCAAGACCGAGCACCTCAGTGCCCCGCGGGATGTCACCGGCCGTGGCGTAAGCCCCGGCGCCTCCGGCGGCGACCACCAGAAGCCCGGCCACCCCGGCCGCGACCAGCCACTTCCGGCCTGACCGCTCCGGCGCCGGATCGGGCTCGGCCGGTGGCAGCCGCTCCTCGGGCGGGGCGTCGCGCTGGGCCGGCATCACGACGGTTTCCGAGCTCATCGGCAGCGGCACTGTGGCGTCCGCCCCATCGGGGACCACAACGCGGCCGTCCGGTCCCTCGTTGAGGATGACGGTGTCGTCCGGCCTCGCGCCCTCATGCCTGGAAGTCACGTGCTCACCTCACCGCTCGGGGCACCGCTCAGGGGAGACGGCGCTTCAAGATCAGGCGATAGGAGTAGACAGCATAGGTCAGGCTTCCGGCCAGGATCGTTACCAGAGCGACCCAGTTCTCGCCGCCCAGCAGGTAATCGCCCTCGCTCGTGCGCACGCCCGCGGCGAAGAGCATGAGCAGCGTCCACAGCGCCCACGGCGGGGCCAGTGACCAGCGGCGACGGGTCGTGGTGACGGCGAACCAGGAGATGGCGTAATTGAGCACCACGGCCAGCACGACCGACAGCCACAGCAACGGACCGCCACCCGAGCCGATCGGGTCGCCCCGCCACACCGACACCACGTCACCGGCCCGCAGCGTGCTCAGGATGATCTCGAGGAAGCCGGTGACCAGGGCGGCCACGATCGCGATGACGACGCCGGCGACCCGGACGACCTGGTCCCAGCCCGCCCACGGCTCGCGCGCCTTCTCCTCGTACGTCTCGGGGGACGGCTCCTGATGGTGAACGTCGGCGGTCATCGGGAGGCCGCGTCCGATATCGCCGGCTGTTCGAGGTCGAGACCGCCGAACAGGTCGCTCTCCCAGTTGTGCGGGCCCTCGCCCGGACCGCGCGAACCCTTGGCGATGGTGAAGTACTCCACCCCCATGAACTCGCCGCCGAAGTCGCCGGCGATCCCGTAGAGCCAGGAGTCGTCGGGGATCTGGGTGGCGTGCGCCTTCATCGCCGCGACCTTCTGCTGGTAATAGTCGGTGCCGTCGACACGCGCGGCGATCTCGTCGTCCGGGTGACCGAACGGCAGGTCCTCGACCTTCTCCACATCGGCGAACGGGTTGTCGGCGAGCTCGCGGAAGGCCTCCATGCCGTCGCGCAGCACGCTCAGCGGCATCGCCGTCCAGTAGATCTTCTGCGGGGCGTCGTCGCCGGCCAGCTCGGCCGCGCGCATGGCGACCCGGTGGGCCTGGATGTGGTCGGGATGGCCGTAGAAGCCGTTCGGGTCATAGGTGATCATGACCTGGGGCCGGACCTCGCGGATGACCTCGACCAGCAGGGCGGCCGCCGCGTCGACGTCGGCCCGCCAGAACGCGCGCTCGTGGTCGTTGGTGGGCAGGCCCATCATGCCGGAGTCGCGGAACCGGCCGGCGCCGCCGAGGAAGCGGTGGTCGGTGACGCCGAGCGCGGCGCACGCGCGCGACAGCTCGACCAGCCGATAGCCGCCGAGCTGGTCGGCCTGGGCCGCCTCGAGCTGCGCCAGCTCGGGGACGTGGATCTCGCCCTCCTCCCCGAGAGTGCAGGTCACGAGCGTCACGTGGGCGCCGGAGGCGGCGTAGTGGGCCATCGTGGCCCCGGTGCCGGTGACCTCGTCGTCGGGGTGAGCATGCACCAGCAGGAGCCGGCGGGCGGGCAGGGCGTCAGTCACGCGCGCAATGCTACGCGGGATCTTCTGCGGCATTCCGGGACGCCGTGCCCGGTTTGGGGCGCACGAAGCAGGCTTGATCAGCGATGCTGTCCGGGTGGACTTCCCCCGACTCGCGGAGCGCACCGGTAACTTCCGCCACGGCGCGCCGCACGACGTGACCGTCGGAGCGGACGGGCGGCGGGTGGTGTTCCTGCGCTCCACCGGGCCGGAGGACGCGGTTTCCTCGCTCTGGGTGCTCAACGTCGCCACCGCGACCGAGTCCCTGGTGGCGGCGGGGCCCATTCTCTCGTACGCGGTGGATCGCGACGCCCGGGTGGCCGCCTTCACCCGCCAGGGCCGGCTGTTCCGCGCCGAGCTGGCCCGGGGCACGGTGACCGAGGTGCCGACCGGTGAGCCGGCCGAGGATCCGCGGCCCGACCCCGCCGGCGTCACCATCGGCTACCTCAGCCAGGCCGGCGGCTCGCCCTCGCTGCGAGTGGTCGGCCCGGACGGCGACCGGTTGCTCGCGGGCGAGGCGGGGAACGCCTGGCGCGAGCGCGGCGGCATGATCGGCTGGGGCCGGCCGGACGAGACGGCGCGCCGGTTCGGCCGGGACCGCGGCTGGTGGTGGTCGCCCGACGGCAGCCAGATCCTGGCCGCGCGCACGGCCGCGTCGACCAGCCTGCACCTGCTCGACCTCGACTTCGGCTGGGTCGACGTGCACTGGGACCGCGAGACCTATCCGCACGTGGTCGGCGTGCGCTGGGCGGACGGCGGCGGGCCGCTGATCACGGTGCTCCGCCGCATGCAGCAGCACGGCCTCGTGCTGGCGGTCGACCCGCGTACGGGAGAGACCCAGGTGCACGCGGAGCTGGCCGACGCCCGGTGGGTCGAGCCGGTGGCCGGCACGCCGCGTCACCTGCCCGACGGCCGGGTGCTGGTCGGCGGCGAACTGGCCCACGACGGCTTCGACGCCCGGTGCCTGTTCGCCGACGGGAGCCTGCTGACGCCGCCCGGCCTCTACGTGCGGCGGGTGGTCGGCACGTCGGCCCGGCCCGGCTCCCCGGCCCCCGACCTGATCGTCGAAGGTGCCGAGGACGACCCGGCCACCCAATCGGTCTTCCGGGTGCGGACGTCGCTGGGTGGCGGCGGCGCCGAGGCCCGCCCGATCACCGAGACCCCCGGCTGGCACCGCGCGGTGGCCGGCGGCGACGTGCTGGTGATCGACGACGTGGTGTGGCGGGGCACGGCCCGGGTGACGGCGCTGGGCAACCTGTCGGCGCCGCTGCCCTACGTGACCCGGCCGGCCTTCGAGCGCGTCACCGACCGGCGGCTGCCGGCGGCGGTCCTCTACCCGAGCGGTCACGTCACCGGCACCAAGCTCCCGGTGCTGGTCACGCTGGGTGACGGACCCGGCCATCAGCAGGTGGTGAACGACCAGGCGGCCTGGCAGGAGCGGCAGTGGTGGGCCGACGCGGGCTTCGCCGTCGTGTCGGTGGACGGCCGGGGCACGCCCGGGGTCGCGCCGAGCTTCGAAAAGGTGGTGCACCGGCGCCTGGTCGACGTCTCGCTGAGCGATCAGGTGGACGCCCTGCGAGCCCTCGTCGGCAAGCATCCCGACCTGGATCTGTCGTCGGTGGCCGTCCGGGGCACGGGCCTGGGCGGATGGCTGGCCGCCATGGCCGTGCTGCGCCGCCCCGACGTCTTCCACCGCGCCGTGGCCCGCGACCCGATCGTCGACTGGCACGACGCCCCGGCGCCGCTGGCCGAGCGCTACCTGGGTGACCACCGCGACTCAGCCGACATCTACGCCCACCACAACCTCACCGAAACCGACCCCACCGACGCCGTCCTGCTGGTCGGCGCCACGGTCCCCGGCCTGCCCTCGGTCGAGAACGCCACCCTTGACGAGGAGCTAGCCTTCCTCAAGGGACACGGCACGGCTGACCCGTAGCGAAGAGGTAGTCGCGAGGAGAGTTGGCATGAGACTAGTCTTTGTGGGAGAGTCCGACCCCGAAAGCTCGGGAGACGCCATGACCCCTCTGTTCGCCCCGGACAAACCGCCCGTCAGCGCGACGATCTTCCCCGATGGCCGGCCGATGAGCGGCGACGACTATCTGGCCCTCGGCGTCACCTCTCCCCGAGTCGAACTCCTCGACGGGAGCCTGCTCGTGACCCCCGATCCGACCCGCACCCATCAGCGGATCGCCCGGCATCTGGCCAATACCTTCGAGTCGAACGCCGATCCGGCCCGCCTCGAGGTCGACGACGCGGTGAATGTGCAGCTCGGACCCGACCGGATGGTGATCCCGGACGTCGTGGTCTACGCGGCCGACGACCGGGTCGACGATTTGATCATCGACTCGGCGTTCGTTGTCCTCGTCTGCGAGATCCACTCCCCGTCCAACGCCACCACCGACAAGGTGCTCAAGAAGCACTACTACGCGGCGGCCGGGATCCCGTGGTATCTCATGGTCGACCCGACGGCCCGGACGTTCGCCCTCTACGAGCTGGCCGGTTCGGTGTACAAAGAAAACTCGATCACCAAGGCGAACGAAGTCCTGCATCTCACCGAGCCGGTCGTTGTCGATCTCGACCCGGCGACGCTCCTGCCGGACTGAAACTGTCGTACCTGTCGCCTAGGGTCGGGCCATGAGTCACTTCGATGAGGCCTCGGTGGCGGTGCGGGCCGCTCTGGAGGCTGGGGCGCGCTATGCCGACTGCCGGGTCATGGTGCGGCGCACCGAGTCGATGACGGCCCGCGACGGTGACGTCGAGGAGCTCGGCTCGGGTGAGAGTGCCGGCCTGGGCGTGCGTGCTCTCGTGGGGTCGAGCTGGGGTTTCTACGCCCTGCCCGACCTCTCCGACTCCGCCGCCCGCGCCGCCGGGCGCCGCGCGGCCGAGATCGCCGTGGCCAGCGCGACCGTGCCCGGGCCGCCGATCGAGCTGGTGCCCAGCGCGGCGGTCGAGGCCAGCTGGGCCAGTGACTGCGCGGTCGACCCGCTTGGCCTCTCCCTGTCGGTCAAGGGCGACCTGATCGTCGGGGCCACCGCCGCGGCCAAAGAGGCGGGGGCCGACCTGGCCGAGGGCATCTACCAGATCTGGGACACCCGCAAGTGGTTCGTCTCCAGCGAGGGCCACCGCATCGATCAGCACACCCGCGAGTGCGGGGCCGGCATCACGGCCAGCGCGTTCGGCGACGGCGAGATCCAGCGCCGGTCCTGGCCGTCCCACCGCGGGCAATACGGCACGAGTGGCTGGGAGCTGGTCGACAGCCTCGACCTGATCGCCCACGCGCCGCGCATGGCCGAGGAGGCCCGGGCCCTGCTCACCGCACCCCTCTGCCCGACCGGTGAGACCACCCTGGTGCTCGGTGGCGAGCAGCTCGCCCTGCAGATCCACGAGTCGGTCGGGCACGCCATCGAGCTCGACCGCATCCTCGGCTGGGAGGCCGCGTTCGCCGGCACCAGCTGGCTCGACCTCGGCCGGCTGGGCTCGCTGCGCTACGGCTCCGAGCTGATGAACATCACCATCGATCCCGGCATCCCGGGCGCGCTGGGCAGCTTCGGTTATGACGACGAGGGCACCCCGGCCACCAAGCGCGACGCCGTGCGTGACGGCATCTGGGTCGGTGTGCTGGCCGGGCGCGACTCGGCCGCCGTGGCCGGGCTCGATTACGCGGGCAGCGTGCGCTCCGACGGGTGGGCGCGGCTGCCGATGGTCCGGATGACCAATGTGGGCCTGGAGCCGGGCCCGCACACGCTCGACGAGATCATCGCCAACACCGACGACGGCGTGTTCATGGACATCAACCGGTCCTGGTCGATCGACGACCGGCGGCTCAACTTCCAGTTCGGCTGCGAGATCGGCTACGAGATCAAGAACGGCAAGCTCGGCCGCATGCTGCGCAACCCGACCTACACCGGCATCGGTCCCAAGTTCTGGCAGTCGATGGACATGCTCTCCTCCGAGACCGTCGCCTGGGGCACGCCCAACTGTGGCAAGGGCCAGCCCGGCCAGGTCGGTCACACCGGCCATCCGGCCGCTCCGGCCAGGTTCACCGACGTACGTGTGGGGGTGCGGGGATGAGTCTCGAGACCGTCCGATCGGGGGCCGAGCTCGAGCTCGCGGCCCGGGTCGTCGAGCTGGTGCGGCAGGTGGCGGGGCCGACCGCCGAGGCCGAGGTCGTCGTGCGGCACGATGCCGAGGCGCTGACCCGCTTCGCCGTTTCCATGATCCATCAAAACGTGGCCGACGCGGCCACCACCGTGGGCCTGCGGTTGCACCTCGACGGCCGCACGGCGTCGGGAACGACCACTGTGGTCGGCGCCGACGGGCTGCGCGGCCTGGTCGAGCGGACGGTCGCGGCGGCCCGGCTGAGCCCGCCCGACGCCGCCTGGCCCGGCCTCACACCACCGAGCCCGCTGCACCATTCGGCGGCTTACCACGGCTCGGGCGAGCACTCGCGGCTCGACTTCGGCTTCGACGAGGCGACCGCCCGCGCGACCCCGGCCGAGCGAGCCGGACGCGTCCGCGATTTCGTGCGGGCCGCCGAGGGCCTGGAGACGGCCGGCTACTGCCGCACCACCTATACCTCCGCCGCCTTCGCCAACACCGCCGGGCAATCGGTCGAGGGACGCACCGCCGAGGCGGCGATGGACGGCATCGCCCGGCTGGCCGGCGCCGACGGGGTGGCCCGGCTGGCCAGTGGCCGGTTGGCCGACCTCGACGGGGCCGCGCTCGGTGCGCGCGCCGCGGCCAAGGCCCGGGGCGGGCAGGATCCGATCGAGCTGCCGCCCGGGCGTTACGAGGTGGTGCTCGAGCCCGAGGCGGTCGCCGACCTGCTCGACAACCTCGCGATCTTCGGGTTCAACGGCAAGGCGTATGCCCAGAGGCAGTCCTTCGTGGAGCTCGGCGCCGACCAGTTCGACCCGTCGGTGACCCTGGTCGACGAGCCGCTCGGCAGCCGCGACGAACACGCGCCGGGTCTGCCGTTCGACGACGAGGGCACACCGCGCGAGTCGCTGGTGCTGGTGCGCGAGGGCGTGACCAAGGCGGTGGCGCACGACCGCACGTCGGCCGCCGAGGCCGGCGCGGTGTCGACCGGCCATGCCTCGGGCGCGTCCCGCACGTGGGGCCCCTTTCCCACCCACATCCGCCTGGAGGCTTCCCCCGCGGCGTCGCTGCCCGCGGCCGACGCCGTGGGCGCCGTGGCCGAGTCGGCCCGCCCGCTCGTGGCCCGGATGGAGCGCGGCCTGCTGATCACCGACTTCTGGTACACGCGTGTCCTCGACCAGAAAACGCTGGTCATCACCGGCCTGACCCGCAACGGCGTCTGGCTGGTGGAGAACGGCGAGGTGACCGCCGCGGTCGGCAACATGCGCTTCACCCAGTCCTACCCGCAGGCCCTGGGCACCGGCCTGGTGCGCGGCATCGGCCACGAGTCGGTGCTGCTGCCCGACCGCTGGTCCGGCACCCGATACGCGGCCCCCGCCCTGCACCTGGCCAGCTGGAACCTGACCGGCAACGCCTCCGGCTGACCACCGCCCACGGCCACGATTCGCCGGGAGGCGGCGCATTGACCGGCGTGCTTCACTGAGCCGGTGAGCGACACGCCCCGCGACCCTGACCAGGACGACGACGCCACCACGCGTCTGCCGCGATCCGATCGCGCCGGCTCACCCGTGTTCCGGCCGACCGGCGCCACGCCGACCTTCGAGGGCGGCACCGCGGCCGGCGACCCGTCGGCGTTCAGTGCTGCTTCCGGGGGCGGCTCCGACCAGACCGGCGCTGCTTCAGCCGGCTCTGCTTCGACCGGCTCTGTTTCGACCGGCGGGTCCGAGCAGACGGTCGGCGCCGCTTCGGCCGGCGGGTCCGAGCGGGCGGCCGGCGTCGCTTCGGCCGGCGGGTCCGAGCAGACGGTCGGCGTCGCTTCGGCCGGCGGGTCCCAGCGGGCGGCCAGCGGCTCCTGGGAGGCGACCGGTGCGGCGGAAAGTGGTGGCCAGGGTGGGTCTCGGCCGGCGTGGCGGCGATGGGCGGGGCCGGCTGCAGCGCCGGGCACGCCGGCGGCGCGGCAGCGACGTCGGCGGCAGTGGTTTGTGGCGGGTATCTCGATCGGTGCCGCGCTCATCGTGATCGCGCTCTGCGCCGGCGCTCTCGCGGTCGTCGATGCCGTCTCCGACGTGCGGGACAGCGCCTCCGACGCGCGTGAGTCGCGCGAGCTGCGCGATCAGAGCTGCCTCGAACTCGAACGCCGCCTCAACCGCTTGAACCCGCCCGGCGCCGCCGCCAACCCGGCCGCCCGCGCGGTCGCCGTCCGTGACGAGAACGCGGCGGTCCGGATCTACGTCGGCGAGATCAGCAACGCCCGCGCCCAGGACGGCTGGCGCCAGCTCGTCGACGCCCGCGCGGTCTACGCGGATGCCCTCGACCGTCAGTCCAAGTCGCGCAACCCGGCCTTCTACGTGTCCCCGCGCAACGCCGACGGCGAGCCCCTGGCCGAAGACCTCGTGGCCTGGTCTCCCGCGCCCTGTGCCGGGCCGATCCGTCGCCTGGCCGCCCCCGACCTCTGACCGCCTTTTCCCACTTCGCCTCTCCAGCAGCCGGGCGCCGGAACCGCCCCGAGTCGGTGCTGCCTGCCCAGCT
Source organism: Paractinoplanes maris (assembly GCF_023544465.1). Taxonomy (GTDB): domain Bacteria; phylum Actinomycetota; class Actinomycetes; order Mycobacteriales; family Micromonosporaceae; genus Actinoplanes; species Actinoplanes maris. Next base: position 606,036 of record NZ_JALPVL010000001.1, read on the forward strand.
GCTTCCTCAACGTCCGTTTTGGATCAGCCGACCCAAGATCCATTAACGGGTGGGAGCATATCGATGTGACGGGGGTCGTGATTTGTGATCCAGACCCCATCCCTGGGCGCGAAACTGTCCGGCCCTCGGCGTAACGTGTGCCCCACATCACGCAAGCATGGCGGCTGCCGGGCTCCCCCCTCGCTCGCCGGCCGGGTCACTGTGACAGGCACGTCAGGAGATCGAATGACGACGACGGCAACGAGGCCGGGCGTGGGACCCTCCGGTCCTGACAGATCACGCGCGGCGATCACGGCCAAAACGCTGCGCACCGACCGGTGGTGGCTCGCCCCGCTCATCACCTTCGTCGGACTGGGGGCGTGGGTTGCCTACGCGACCGTCCGCGTCTTCATGCACAAGTGGTATTTCGTCGAGGCCTACCACTACCTCACGCCGTTCTACTCGCCGTGCCTGACCGACCGGTGCGTCGAGGGCTCGGCGCTGTTCGGCACCCCGCTACCCAGCTTCTGGCTGCTCCCCGAGGCGGCCCTCACGCTGCCGTTCCTGCTGCTCTTCCGCTTGACCTGCTATTACTACCGCAAGGCCTACTACCGGGCCTTCTGGCTCTCGCCGCCGGCCTGCGCGGTCCCCGACGGTCACGCGAAATACACCGGCGAGACCCGGTTCCCGCTGATCTTCCAGAACGCTCACCGCTACGCGTTCTACGCCGCGATGATCATCTCGCTGATCAACACGTACGACGCGATCATCGCGTTCCGCAGTGGCGACTCGTTCGGCTTCGGCCTCGGCAACATCATCCTGGTCGGCAACGTGGTCATGCTCTGGCTCTACACGCTGTCGTGCCACTCGTGCCGCCACATCACCGGCGGCCGGCTCAAGCACTTCTCCAAGCACCCCGTGCGCTATCGCATCTGGACCTTCGTGTCGAAACTCAACGTCCGCCACATGCAACTGGCCTGGATCACCCTCGGCACCCTGGCCCTGACCGACTTCTACGTCATGGCGCTGTCGGCCGGCTGGTTCTCCGATCTTCGGTTCGTCGGCTAGGGGGCGGCGCACACCATGACCACTGCAAGAATCGAACGACACCACTACGACGTCGTCGTGATCGGGGCCGGCGGCGCCGGTCTGCGCGCGGCGATCGAGGCCCGGCTGGCCGGCAAACGTACGGCGATCATCTCGAAGTCGCTGTTCGGCAAGGCCCACACGGTGATGGCCGAGGGCGGCGCCGCGGCCGCGATGGGCAACGTCAACTCGCGCGACAACTGGATGGTCCACTACCGCGACACCATGCGCGGCGGCAAGTTCCTCAACAACTTCCGCATGGCTGAGCTGCACGCCAAGGAAGCACCGGAGCGCATCTGGGAGCTCGAGACCTATGGCGCGCTCTTCGACCGTACGAAAGACGGCAAGATCTCTCAGCGGAACTTCGGCGGGCACGAGTATCCCCGGCTCGCGCACGTCGGCGACCGCACCGGCCTCGAGCTGATCCGCACCCTGCAGCAAAAGATCGTCTCGTTGCAGCAGGAGGACTTCGCCGAGACCGGCAACTACGACGCCCGCATCCGGGTCTTCTCCGAGACCACGATCACGGAGCTGCTGCTCGACGGCAACAAGGTCGCCGGCGCGTTCGGCTATTACCGCGAGTCCGGCGAGTTCCTCCTGCTCGAGGCGCCCGCCGTGATCCTGGCGACCGGCGGCGTCGGCCGCAGTTACAAGGTCACCTCGAACTCGTGGGAGTACACCGGTGACGGCCACGCCCTGGCCCTGCGGGCCGGCGCGACGCTGATCAACATGGAGTTCCTCCAGTTCCACCCGACCGGCATGGTCTGGCCGCCCAGCGTCAAGGGCATCCTGGTCACCGAGTCGGTCCGGGGCGACGGTGGCGTGCTGCGCAACAGCGAGGGCAAGCGCTTCATGTTCGACTACGTCCCCGACGTGTTCCGCAAGCAGTACGCGGACACCGAGGAGGAGGCGGACCGCTGGTACGACGACCCCGACAACAACCGCCGCCCACCCGAGCTGCTGCCGCGTGACGAGGTCGCCCGCGCGATCAACTCCGAGGTCAAGGCGGGCCGGGGCACCAAGGCGGGCGGCGTCCTGCTCGACGTCTCCACCCGCATGCCGGCCGAGACGATCACCAAGCGGCTCCCGTCGATGTATCACCAGTTCAAGGAGCTGGCCGACGTCGACATCACCAAGGAGCCGATGGAGGTCGGGCCGACCTGTCACTACGTGATGGGCGGGGTCGAGGTCGAGCCCGACAGCGCCGCCGCGATGGGCACGGTCGAGGGCCTGTTCGCCGCGGGTGAGGTGTCCGGCGGCATGCACGGCTCCAACCGGCTCGGCGGCAACTCGTTGTCCGACCTGCTGGTCTTCGGCAAGCGGGCCGGCGAGCACGCCGCGGCCTACACCGACTCGCTGACCAAGCGGCCCAAGGTCACCACGTCCGACGTGGAATCCGCGGTGCTCACGGCCCTCGCGCCCCTGGAGCGGCCGGGCGGCGAGAATCCGTACACCCTGCAGCAGGACCTTCAAGCCGTGATGGGTGACCTGGTCGGCATCATCCGGCGCGAGGGCGAGCTGACCGACGCGCTCAAGCGGCTCCAGCAGCTCAAGCTGCGCGTGGCCCAGGTCGGGGCGATCGGCGGCCGGCGTTACAACCCGGGCTGGCACCTCGCGCTCGACCTGCGCAACATGCTGATCGTCTCGGAGTGCACGGCCAAGGCGGCGCTCGAGCGTGAGGAGTCCCGCGGCGGTCACACCCGCGAGGACTTCCCGCAGATGAACCCGCAGTGGCGGCTCATCAACCTGGTCTGCTCGCTCGATCGTTCCGGCGATGTGCATCTCGAGCGTAAGCCCGTGCCGCGCATGCGGGACGAGCTGATCCAGCTGTTCGAGCGCACCGAGCTGTCGAAATACCTGACCGAGGACGAGATGTCCCAGTTCGACGCGATCGAGGGCCCGACGGGCGACGCCGCCATCCCCGGCGTGCGCACCGACGCGAAGAGCAAGACGGAGGCGAAGTAATGGGCACCAAGCGTCACTTCCGCGTCTGGCGGGGCGATTCGGCCGGCGGCGACATCGAGGACTTCGACGTCGAGGTCAACGACGGTGAGGTCGTGCTCGACATCATCCACCGGTTGCAGGCGACCCAGACGCCCGATCTGGCCTGCCGGTGGAACTGCAAGGCCGGCAAATGCGGTTCGTGCTCGATGGAGATCAACGGCAAGCCGCGCCTGGGCTGCATGACCCGCATGTCGACGTTCGAAGAGGACGAGACGGTCACGATCACGCCGCTGCGCACGTTCCCGGTCATCCGCGACCTGGTCACCGACGTGAGCTTCAACTACGACAAGGCCCGCGAGACCCCGGCCTTCGCGCCGCCGCCCGGGGTGGCCCCGGGCGACTACCGCATGCAGCAGATCGACGTCGAGCGGAGCCAGGAGTTCCGCAAGTGCATCGAGTGCTTCCTCTGCCAGAACACGTGTCACGTCGTGCGCGACCACGAGGAGAACAAGGCCGCGTTCTCCGGTCCGCGCTATTTCATCCGCGCCGCCGAGCTCGACATGCACCCGCTCGACGACCGGGAGGACCGCAAGGAGTACGCGCAGTCCCACCAGGGCATGGGCTTCTGCAACATCACCAAGTGCTGCACCGAGGTCTGCCCCGAGCACATCAAGATCACCGACAACGCGATCATCCCGATGAAGGAACGCGTCGTCGACCGCCGCTACGACCCGCTGGTCTGGCTCGGCCGCAAGATCTTCCGCCGCGACCAGCTCGACGACTCCGAGTCGATGGCCCCGAGCACCTCGGTCGGCGTCACCGATGTGGCCAAGGGCGCGCCGTTCACCCACACCCGGGGTCCCGAGGGTCCCGAGGTGCGCGAGGACGGCCGGATGGACGTCTCCGAGATCTCACTGCCCACCCAGGGCGGTCCGTCGCCGTTCGGCGACCAGGAGTTCCCGATGCCGCCCGGCCGCGTGGCCTATCAGCAGCCCGCGCCGCAATACCCCCACCACGGTGAGGACGGCGACCACAGCACCGACGGCCGCCACAGCACCGAGACCCACTGACGCTGATCGCCCGGCCGCCGGCCCCTCGCCGGCGGCCGGCGCTCAGACCGCGGGCGGCTCGGCGCCGCTCTTCGTGAGCCACAGCTCCAGCCCGTCGAGCAGACGGTCCAAACCGAAGGCGTACGTCTCCTCGAGCACCCGCTCGGGATCGTTCCGCAATGGTCCGGTCTCCTTCCGCCACTTCTCGTAGTTCGGGTTGTCGGGCGCGAGCCGCTCCAGGTAGGGCTCGACGTCCTCGGCGACCTCTTCCCAGGTCTTGCCGGTGCGCTTGAGGGCCGACTTGATCGCCGCCTCGGAAGTCGCCGACCCGATCGCGTGCGCGTTGAGCGTCGCGGTCGCGTGGGACAACGGCATGCCGCTGAAGCCGGCCGCCGTGAAGAGCGCCACGAGCCGCTCACCCAGGCGCATCGCATTGGGTCCGAGCGTGGGGTGCAGACCCAGCAGGCCGATCACCCACGGATGCCGCAGCAGGGCCGACCGCATGCCGTTGGCGCTGATCGACGCGCCGACCCGCCAGTGGGTGTCACCCGGCTCGGGCACGTAGATCTCGCCGAACACCTCGTCGACGGCCAGCTCCAGCAGTTCGTCCTTGTTCGCCACGTGCCAATAGAGCGAGGTCGCCCCCGACCCGAGCTTTGCGCCCAGCCTGCGCATGCTGAGCCCGGCCGGCCCCTCCGCGTCGAGCAACTCGATCGCCGCCCGGACGATCTGCTCCCGGCTCAGGCTCGGCTGACCGGTCTGCGCGCGCGGCGGCCGCAACCAGACCGAACCGGTGAACGAATCGGACGTAGACGGCATGCAACTTCCCTTCGACCTGGCCATTCTAAAGCCACCCGAACAGTGTTCGAGCCGACTGGTACGGTGTGCGAGCCAATCGCACACCGTACGAGAGAGGCTGTCATGACTGAGCGCAATCCTCGGCGCTGGTTGATTCTCGGCGTGCTCTGCTTGAGCCTGCTGGTGGTCGTTGTCGACAACATGGTGCTGAACATCGCGATCCCGTCGCTCATCCGCGACCTCGGCGCGAGCACCGCGCAAATTCAGTGGATCATCGACGCGTACATCCTCGTCTTCGCCGGCCTGCTGCTAACGGCGGGCAGCCTCTCGGACCGCCACGGCCGCCGCCGCGGCCTGGTCATCGGGCTGGTTGTCTTCGGCGGCGCCTCGGTGCTGGCCACCCTCAGCCGGACCCCGGAGCAGCTCATCGCGACCCGCGGGCTGATGGGGATCGGCGCCGCCTTCCTGATGCCGGGCACCCTCTCGATCCTGACCACGGTCTTCGCCGAGGACGAGCGCAAGAAGGCGATCGCCATCTGGAGCTCGGTGCTCATGCTCGGCGCCCTGGGCGGGCCGAGCCTGGGCGGCCTGCTGCTCGAGCATTTCTGGTGGGGCTCGATCTTCCTGCTCAACGTGCCGATCGCCATTCTCGGCATCGTGGCCGCGCTCGCCGTCATCCCGGAATCGCGCGGGCACGCCAACCGGCCCGACCTGCTCGGTGCCCTGCTCTCCATGATCGGCATGACCGCCCTGGTCTGGGGCGTCATCAACTCGGCCCAGCACGGCTGGGACTCGGCGTCCACACTCGGCGGCTTCATCGTGGCCGCGATCGGGCTCACCGCCTTTGTGCTGTGGGAGCGCACGGTCGCCGAGCCGATGCTGCCGTTGAAGCTCTTCCGCGACCGCAACTTCGCGGGAGCCAGCCTGTCCATCGTTCTCCTCTCCTTCTCCGCCGGCGGGGTACTGCTCGCCCTGACGCAGTACTTGCAGTTCGTACTCGGCTACGAGCCCCTGAAGGCGGGCACTGCCTTCATCCCGATGCTCGTCACCGCCATGGTCTTCAACGGCGTGGGCGTCCTCGTCGACAAGAAGTTCGGCACGCGCACGGCCCTGGCGGCCGGTCTGCTGCTCATGGCCGGCGGCTTCGGGATCCTCTCCTCGCTCACTCCCTCGGACGGTTATCTCAAGCTGGCGTTCGCCCTGGTCGTGATGGGCATGGGCAGCGGCACGGCCGGGCCTGCCGCCTACGGCACCCTGATGAGTGCCCTCCCACCGGAGCGGGTCGGCGTCGGCTCCGCGGTGAACGACACCGTGCAGCAGGTCGGCACGGCATTGAGCGTCGCCGTGCTTGGCAGCGTGCTCACGGCCACCTATCGCGCGGCCATGCCGGCCGAGGTGACCGGCCAGGCCCGCGACTCGATCGGCGACGCGTTGCGCATCGCGGCGTCGACCGGGGACGCGGCCCTCGCCCGGGTCGCGCAGGACTCCTTCGTCTCGGCTATCGCGTCAACCTCCCTGATCGGCGTCGTCGGCGGCCTCGCCGCGGCGGTGGTGGCGGTGGCCGTCCTGCGTCCGAAGCCGCCGGTGGCCGCCTCCGAAGATGCCGCCACCGAGCCGGAGTCGCAACTGGCCGGCTGAGCCCTGTGGACAACTCGCCACCGGAACAAATCGGGCTGTGGACAACGGAACGATCTTCGAACAGCCGTACTAACATGGCGGCATGACCAGCACCTATCAACCGTCGATGTTCGATCTGCCCGGTGATGCCGGCGGCGGCCCAGCCTCCGGCATCAGCGAGCTCGCCGGTCACGTCACCCGGCATCACCTCACGGCCGGCGCCTGGGTCGACGTGCTGCCGGGCTGGCTGCACGGCTCGGATGAGGTCTTCGAGACCCTGCTGGGCATCGACTGGCGGGCCGACCGCCGCCAGATGTATGACTCCGTCGTCGACGTGCCGCGCCTGCTGCGCTGGTTCGGCGGCGACGAGGAGCTGCCCCACCCCACGCTGACCGAGGCCAAGGCCTCGCTCAACGCCCACTACGCCGACGAGCTCGGCGAGGAGTTCGTCAGCGCCGGCATGTGCCTTTACCGCGACGGCCGCGACAGCGTCGCCTGGCACGGCGACACACTGGGCCGCTCGGCCCGCCACGACACGATGGTCGCCATCGTCTCGGTCGGCTCGCCCCGCCACCTCTCCCTGCGCCCACGGGCGGGCGGCCACGACACGCTCCGCTTCCCCCTCGGCCACGGCGACCTGATCGTCATGGGCGGCTCGTGCCAGCGCACGTGGGAGCACGCCATCCTCAAGACCGCCAAGCCCGTGGGCCCGCGCATCAGCATCCAGTTCCGCCCGGCCGGCGTCGCCTGACCGCCCGAGGCCGAGCCTGCACCGGCGCGGCCACTGCCACCTCGACGTCCGGTTCCGCGCTCTTTGCACAGCGGGCCACGAGATGCCCCACGCTGCCCGCCATCGTGCGATAAACACCGATGGAAACAACTTGGAAACAGGCGGTTGACGTGCACGGAGAGAAAGTTACACTGCGAGTGTAAATAGTTGACCTTCATGCTCCACTGAGGACGGGCTGTGCCGTTCGGCGCTTCCGTTCGTCCGGCCACTCCGCCGCTCCGAGCCGAGGTGACCAATGTCAACGGATCCGCGAACCGACCCCGCCGACACCACCGATCAGGGCCTGGCCCTGCACCACATCACTGTTCGCTTCGGTGGGCTGCTCGCCCTCGACGACGTCTCCCTGCGGATCACGCCGGGCCACATCGTCGGGATCATCGGGCCCAACGGCGCGGGCAAGACCACCCTCTTCAACGTGATCTGCGGTTTCGTCACGCCGCAGTCCGGCGCCCTGAGCCTGGACGGAAAGCCCTTCAGCCCCCGGCCGCACCACCTCAACCGGCGCGGCATCGCCCGGACGCTGCAGGGTGTCGGGCAGTTCGGTGGCATGACCGTCCTGGAAAACGTGCTGGTCGGCGCCCGCTCGCGCAAACCCGAGGCCGACGCCTGGGAGGCTCTGGAGCGCTGCGGCGTCGCCGAGCACGCCCGCGCCCTGCCGGGGTCGCTGCCTTACGCCAAACGTAAACGGGTCGAGCTGGCCCGCGCCCTGGCCGCGAAGCCGCGCATCCTCATGCTCGACGAACCGGCCGGCGGCCTCGACGCCGACGAGATCCGCTGGCTGGCCGACCTGATCCAGGACGCGAAGACCACCGTCCTGCTGGTCGAGCACCACATGGAGCTGGTCATGTCGGTCTGCGACGAGATCCTCGTCCTCGACTTCGGCAAGCCGATCGCGCTCGGCACCCCGGCCGAGATCCGCACGAACGACAAGGTCGCCGAGGCCTACCTGGGAGCCGCCGCATGACCGCCCTCCTCGAGGTCGAGGGGCTGACGGCGGGATACGGCGCCGCCCCCGTGCTGCACGACATCACCCTCACCGTCCAACCCGGACAGATTGTCGCCGTCCTCGGGGCCAACGGCGCGGGCAAGTCCACGCTCCTGCGAACCCTGTCCGGCCTGCTGCCCGCCACCAGCGGCCGCATGCTCTTCGACGGCACCGACCTGCGGGGCATCAAGGTCGAGCGGATGGTGCATCACGGCATCGCCCACGTCCCCGAGGGCCGCGGCGTCGTCACCGAGCTGACCGTCGAGGAAAACCTGCGCCTGGGCGGTCTCTGGCGCAAACCGCAGCCCTCGCTGGAGCCGATCTACGAGCTGTTCCCCCGGCTCGCCGAGCGCAAGGGCCACCTCGGCCATCAGCTCTCGGGCGGCGAACGCCAGATGCTCGCGCTCGGCCGCGCCCTGGCCGCGCAGCCCCGGCTTCTGCTGCTCGACGAGCCCTCCCTCGGCCTCGCCCCCAAGATCACCGCTCAGATCATGGCGCTGCTGCGTGACCTGCGCGACCGCACCGGGCTGGCCGTCCTGCTGGTCGAGCAGAACGTCCGCAGCGCGCTCTCGATCGCCGACCAGGGGGTCGTGCTGTCGCTGGGCCGCATCGTGACCCGCCACGACGCCGCGACACTCGTCGACGACGCCGACCTCCGGCACGCCTACCTGGGGTTCTGACATGGACCGTTTTCTCTTCCTCACCTTCGACGGGCTCAGCCGGGGCGCCGTCTACGCGGCGTTCGCGCTGGCCCTGGTGCTGATCTGGCGGGCCACGCGCATCGTCAACTTCGCGCAGGGCGCGATGGCGGTCGCGACGGCGTACGTGGCCTATTCGGTGGCCGACGCGACCGGCTCCTACTGGCTGGGGTTCATCGTCGCGCTGCTGGCCGGCCTGCTGCTCGGGGCGGGTGTCGAGCGGGTCGTCATGCGCTTCGTCGACCACTCGTCGCCGCTCAACGGGGTCGTCGTCGCACTCGGGCTCGTGCTGATCATCCAGGGCGTGCTCGGCATGATCTACGGCAACGAGTTCCGGCCGGCCACGGCGCCGTTCAGCCGGGACGCGTTCGAGATCGGCGGGGTCGCCCTGCTCTCGCGCTACGACCTGTTCGTGTTCGCCGCGGTGGGTGCGGTGGTCGTCCTGCTGACGCTGCTCTTCACCCGTACGCCCACCGGTCTGCGCATGCGGGCGGCGGCCTTCGCCCCCGACGTGTCGAGACTGCTCGGTGTCCCGGTGGGCGGCATGCTGACACTGGGCTGGGCGCTCGCCGCCGCCGTGGGCTCGCTCGCCGGCATGCTCGTGCTTCCGACCGAGCTGGGCCTCAATCCGACGGCCATGGACATCGTCTTCATCTCCGCATTCACCGCGGCCGTGGTCGGTGGCCTGGACAGCCCGATCGGCTCGGTGCTCGGCGGCCTGATCGTCGGGCTTCTGCTCTCGTACATCAGCGGTTATCTCGGCGCCACGGTCGCCCCGATGGCCGTCCTGGCCCTGCTCGTGGTCGTCCTTCTGAGCCGGCCGGATGGTCTCTTCTCCCGATCGTCGAAAGCGAGAACGGCATGACTGACTGCACCGGAGTCAGCGAAGCGTCCGTAGGGCCAGCAAGGCAAGCCGAGGGAGGCTCAGCGTGACGGTCGTCCGGGATCGGGTCACCACCAGACTGGCTGTGCCGACCATGCGTAAGCAGAGTCCGCTGATCATCCTGGTGCTCGGGGCGATCGCGGTGGTCGCGCTGACGTACACGTTGCCGCCGTTCCGCACCTATCAGCTGGCCACCGTCGGGGCCTATCTGTGTGTCACCGCCGGCCTGACCGTCCTCACCGGACTGAACGGTCAGCTGTCGCTGGGTCACGGCGCACTGATGGCCACCGGCGCCTACACGCTGGCGCTCTGGCAGAACAAGTTCAACCTGCTCGTCGTGGGCATCATCGTGGCGATCCTGGTGACCACGGCCGTCGGCGCCGTCATCGGTCTGGCCGCCGCGCGACTGCGCGGGCCCTATCTGGCCGGCCTCACCCTGGCCGTCGCGGTGGTCGTGCCCTCGATCACCAGCACGTTCGACGGGACGTTCAACAGCGACCAGGGCCTGTCGGTCGTTCTCAACCCGCCCCCCGAGTCGATGACCGTCGAGCAGTGGCAGGCCTGGGTCTGCTGGGGTGGCGCTCTGCTCACCGTGTTCACGCTGGCCCTGCTGACCCGGGGCCGGTTCGGGCGCGACATGCGGGCCGTCCGCGACGACGAGACAGCAGCCCGTCTCGCCGGCATCAGCGTGGCCCGCACCCAGGTCACCGCGTTCGTCGTCTCGGCCGCCTGCGCCGGTCTGGCCGGTGCCCTGTTCGCGGTGATCGCGCAGAGCGTCTCCCCCGGCGCCTTCCCGCTCACCCTGTCGCTGTTCCTGCTGATGGCGATCGTCATCGGCGGTCTCGGGCGGCTCACCGGCGCTCTGATCGGCGCCCTCCTGCTGGTCGCCCTGCCCGCGGTGGCCCACGAGATCGGCGAGGCGGCCGGCTCGCAGCGGCTGGAGGGCAACCTCGCGCTCACGTTCTTCGGCGTCGTCCTCGTCGTCGTCATGCTCGCCGCCCCCGGCGGTCTCGCTTCGCTGCGAATTCCCCTCAAGAAGAAGGGCCAACGATGAAACGTACAGCGACCGTTCTCGCCGCGGTGCTGCTGGCCGCGGCCGGCTGCAGCAACTCCGGCGGCAGCAGTGGTGGTGGCAGCAGTGCCGACACGCCGGGGGTGACCGACTCCGAGATCGTGGTGGGCACACACATGCCGCTCACCGGTCCGGCCGCCGCCGGCTATTCCAAGATCGCTCCGGCCACCAAAGCCTACTTCGACTACGTGAACGCGAACGGCGGCGTGCACGGCCGCAAGATCACCTACAAGATCATGGACGACGGCTACAACCCGGCCAACACCCAGCAGGTCGTGCGCCAGCTGGTGCTGCAGGACAAGGTCTTCGCCATCCTCAACGGCCTGGGCACACCCACGCACAGCGGCGTGCTCGACTTCCTCAAGACCAACCGGGTGCCCGACCTCTTCGTGGCCAGCGGCAGCCGCAGCTGGAACCAGCCCGACAAATATCCCGGCACGTTCGGCTTCAACCCCGACTACACCGTCGAGGGCAAGATCCTGGCCACCCACGTGAAGACCGAGCACGCCGGCAAGAAGGTGTGCTTCCTCGGCCAGGACGACGACTTCGGGCGCGACAGCCTGGCCGGCATCGAGAAGGTGCTCGGCCCGGTCGCGGCCAAGCAGTCGTACGTGACCAGCAACCCGAATGTCGGGCCGCAGATGGGCGCGCTCAAGGCGGCCGGCTGCCAGGTCGTCATGCTGGCGACCGTGCCCGGTTTCACCGCGCTGTCGATCGGCACCGGTGCCAAGATCGGGTTCAAGCCGCAGTTCGTGGTGAGCAACGTCGGCTCCGACCCGGCCACCCTGGCCAAGACGCTGGGTGCGGCCGCGCCGCTTCTCGAGGGGGTCGTGGCGGCGAACTACCTGCCGCTGGTGAACGACACCGCGAACCCGTGGATCCAGCTGTATTCCAAGGTCAACAAGGAGTACAACGCCGGCGCCGAGATGGACAACAACACCGTTTACGGTATGTCCGTCGCCTACCTGTTCGTCCAGGCGCTGCAGTCCGCGGGCAAGGATCTGACCCGCGACGGCATCATCGAGGCGGTCAAGAAGGGCGGCTTCACCGGCCCCGGCCTGGTGCCGGTCCGCTATTCGGCGAGCGACCACTCGGGGTACGCAGGCGAGCAGCTCACCACCATCGAGGGCGGCAAGGCCAAGTACCTCGGCAAGCCGTTCCGCACCGATGACGCGGACGGCGCGGTCGAGGTTTACGAGCAGGCCGCGGTGGCCCCGCCAGCGAACGGCATCCCCGCTGCCTAAGGTTGGCTTCGGGACTCAATGATCAGGACGAGTGAGGGAGCGGCGATGGCAGACCAAGTGGCGATCGTGACGGGAGCCAGCAGAGGGATCGGTTTTGCCATCGCGCAGCGCTTCGTGGCCGACGGATTCAAGGTCTGCATCACCGGCCGGGACGCGGCCGCGCTCGACTCGGCGGCCAAGGACCTGGGTGGCGCCGACGTGGCGATCGCGGTGGCCGGCAAGGGTGACGATCCCGATCACCGGGCCGCCGTCGTCGACACCGTGCTCGGCCAGTTCGGCCCGGTGACCGCGCTGGTCAACAACATCGGCATCAACCCGGTCTACGGGCCGCTGGGCTCGATCGACCTGGGTGCGGCCCGCAAGATCTTCGAGGTGAACGTCGTCGGCACGCTGGGCTGGGTGCAGGAGGCTCTGCGCGGCGGGCTGGCCGACGGCGGCTCGATCGTCAACATCTCGTCGGTCTCGGGTGTGCGTCCGGCGCCCGGCATCGGCTTCTACGGGGTCACCAAGGCCGCGCTGATCCACCTGACCGAGGAGCTGGCCATCGAGCTGGCGCCCAAGGTCCGGGTCAACGCGGTCGCCCCGGCCGTGGTCAAGACCCGCTTCGCCTCCGCCCTGTTCGAGGGGCGTGAGGAACAGGTCTCGGCCGGCTATCCGCTGGCCCGGCTCGGCGTCCCCGAGGACGTGGCCGGCGCGGTCGCGTTCCTCAGCTCGGCCGACGCGGGCTGGATCACCGGGCAGACCATCGTCGTCGACGGCGGCGTCACCCTGACCGGGAAGATGCAGTGAAACGGGTCGTCGTCACCGGCGCCGGCGGCGGGATCGGCGCGGCTCTGGCCCGCCGGTTCGCCGCCGAGGGGGCCGAGGTCATCGTCAACGACGTCGACCCGGCGGCGGCCGAGGCGGTGGCCAGCGACATCGGCGGGCTGCCGGTGCCGGGTGATGCGGCGAACGAGGCGGACACCCGCCGCCTGATCGACACGGCCTGGGCCGAGCTGGGCGGGATCGACCTGTTCTGCGCCAACGCCGGCACACTGACGGCCGGCGACGAGAACACGCCGGATGACGTGTGGACCCGCGACTGGAACGTCAACGTGATGTCCCACGTCTACGTCACCCGCGCGCTGCTCCCCCGTTGGCTGGCGGACGAGCAGCCCAAGCGGCTCGTCATGACGGTCAGCGCGGCCGGGCTGCTCACCCTGCTGGGCAGCGCGCCCTACGCGGTGACCAAGCACGCCGCCCTCGCGTACGCCGAATGGCTGCGCGCCACCTACCACCACCGCGGCATCACCGTGCAGGCGCTGTGCCCGCAGGGCGTCCGCACCGACATGCTGACCCGGGGCAGCGAACGCGGCAGTGCGAGCGCCGCCCTGCTGGCCGAGACCGCCCTCGAACCCGACGTGGTCGCGGCCAAGGTCGGCGAGGCCCTGCTGGGTGAGAGCTTCCTGATCCTGCCGCACCCCGAGGTGGCCGAGTTCTATCGGCTGCGCGCGGCCGAGCCCGACCGCTGGCTGGGTGGCATGAACAAGATGCAGCGCGCCTTCGAGGCCGGTGCCCGGTGAAGGGGCTCGACCTCGAGCGGCTCCAGGGCTATCTGGGCTCGGTCCGGCCGTTGACCGGGAGCATGTTCGCGGGTGGCCGCTCGAATCTGACGTACGCGATCACCGACGGCGAGCAGCGCTGGGTGCTGCGCCGCCCGCCGCTCGGCCACGTGCTGCCCACCGCCCACGACATGACGCGCGAGCACCGCGTACTCGAAGCTCTGGCCAAGGCCGGCTTCCCGTCGCCGCGCCCGGTGCTGCTCTGCACCGACACCGACGTCATCGGGGCGCCGTTCTATCTGATGGAGCACGTCGACGGGAAGATCTACCGCGACATCGGCGAGCTGCAGGCGCTCGGGCCCGACGCGATGCGCGCCCTCAGCCTGTCGCTGGTGGACACTCTGGCCGACCTGCACGCGCTCGACCCGGCGGCGATCGGGCTGGCCGACTTCGGTCGTCCCGAGGGCTTCAACCAGCGGCAGGTCAGCCGGTGGAAGAAGCAGCTGGACGCGTCCCGCAGCCGCGACGTGGCCGGCATCGAGGAGCTGCACGCCCGGCTCGCCGTCGACATCCCGGCCGGCGGCCCGGGCACGGTGGTGCACGGCGACTTCCGCCTCGACAACGTGCTGATCGGCGAGCAGTTGCAGGTCAACGCGGTGCTCGACTGGGAGATGTCGACGCTGGGCGACCCACTCAGCGATGTCGCCCTGATGTTCGTCTACGCCGGTCTCCCGCTCAACGTCGCCGCCGACGGCAAGCCCACCGCGCCCCTGCGGGTGCCCGGGCATCCGAGCCTGGCCGAGCTGGGCGCCCGGTATGCCGAGCGCAGCCGGCGGGACGTCAGCGATCTGCACTGGTACGTGGCCTTCGCCGCGTTCAAGCTCGCAGTCATCCTCGAAGGCGTGCACTACCGCTACGTTCAGGGCCAGACCGTCGGCGGCGGCTTCGAGACGATCGGCACGATGGTCGGCCCGCTGGTCATGCGCGGCCACGAGGCGCTGGAGGGACACTGATGGACTTCGCGTTCGACGAGCGGACCGAGGACTACCGCAAGCGGCTTCTGTCCTTCATGGACGAATACGTCTATCCGGCCGAGGACGGCTTCCACGGCGAGGGCTGGGAACCGCCACCGATCGTCGCCCGGCTCCAGGCGCAGGCGAAACAGGCCGGCCTGTGGAATCTCTTCCTGCCCGGTGAGCACGGCGCCGGCCTGACCAACCTCCAGTACGCGCCCCTGGCCGAGATCACCGGCCGCAGTCCGCACATCGCGCCGCCCGCGCTCAACTGCGCCGCGCCCGACACCGGCAACATGGAGGTGCTGGCCGAGTTCGGCAGCGACGAGCAGAAGCGGCAGTGGTTGGAGCCGCTGCTCGAC
This sequence comes from Paractinoplanes maris, assembly GCF_023544465.1. GTDB lineage: Bacteria > Actinomycetota > Actinomycetes > Mycobacteriales > Micromonosporaceae > Actinoplanes > Actinoplanes maris. The sequence goes on from NZ_JALPVL010000001.1 coordinate 621,097, forward strand.
GGCACGATCCGCTCGGCCTTCGCGATGACCGAGCCACAGGTCGCCTCGTCCGACGCGACCAACATCGGCACCCGCATCGAGCGGGACGGCGACGACTACGTCATCACGGGCCGCAAGTTCTACATCACCGGCGCCATGAACCCGAACTGCCGCATCTTCATCGTCATGGGCAAGACCGACCCCGACGCACCGCGGCACGTGCAGCAGAGCATGGTGCTGGTCCCCCGGGACACGCCGGGTGTGACCGTCAAGCGGGGCATGACGGTGTTCGGCTACACCGACGGCGATCACGGCGGCCACGCCGAGGTGCTGTTCGACAACGTACGGGTGCCGGCGGCCAACCTGATCGGCCAGGAGGGCGGCGGTTTCGCGATCTCGCAGGCTCGCCTCGGCCCGGGTCGCATCCACCACTGCATGCGGCTGATCGGGATGGCCGAGCGCGCCCTCGAGCTCATGTGCACCCGGGCGCTGAGCCGCACCCCGTTCGGCAAGCCGCTGGCCGAGCAGGGCGTGGTGCAGGACTGGATCGCCGAGTCGCGGGTGCGCATCGAGCAGGCCCGTCTGCTCGTGCTCAAGGCCGCCTGGCTGATGGACACCGTCGGCAACAAGGGCGCGCACACCGAGATCCAGGCGATCAAGATCATCGTGCCGGCGACGGTCGAGTGGATCGCCGACAAGGCCATTCAGACCCACGGCGCCGCGGGAGTCGGGCAGGACACTCCGCTGGCTGCTTTGTGGGCTGCGGCGCGTACGCTCCGGCTCGCCGACGGTCCGGACGAGGTGCACAAGCGCTCGCTGGCCCGGCGGGAGTTGAACCGCTATCGGAGCGCAGCCTCGTGACCCCAGCCAAACAGCGTGTCGACGGGCGCACCGCGCGGTCTGAGCGCACCCGCACCGCCATCGTCGACGCCCACCTGCAGCTGATCGGCCAGGGTGACCTGCGCCCGACCGCCGACCGCATCGCCAAGACGGCCGGGGTCTCGCTGCGCGCGTTGTGGAGCCACTTCGCCGACATGGAGGCGCTGTTCACCGCGAGCGGCAAGCGGGTGCTCGAACTGCGCGACGCCTCGCACCGGCCGATCTCACCCGAGCTGCCGCTGCCCGAGCGCATCGACGCCTACTGCCGGCAGCGCGCCCGCCTGCTCGAACAGATAGGCCCGACGGCCAAGGCGGCCGCCATAAAGGAGCCGTTCTCCGAGACGCTGCGCCGCTATCGGCGGATGCACGTCCACCGCGTGCGGGAGGAACTGGCCACGCTCTTCGCGGCCGAGGTCGCGGGCAACGACGAGTTGCTCGACGCGCTGACCGCGGTCAGCATGTGGCCCACCTGGGCAACGTGGCGCGAGAACATGGATCTGCCGGTGGCTGCGGCCCGGGCGACGCTGTCCCGCACGATCACGGCGTTGCTGGCCTCGGCCTAGCGTTGCCCAGGCGGATGCCGCTGTGGCCGAGCGTGCTGCCGACCACCTCGTCCCAGAACGGCCACAGGTTGCCGAGCACCCGCAGCTGAATCCCGGCCGCGGCGTGGCAGGCGAGCAGGTCGCCGACCTCGTCGGCCGGGCCCAGCGGCTCGACCGGCTCGGTGGCGACCATCGCGTGCGGCTCGGAGCCGGGCGAGGCGATCGGCCGGAACGGAGCGGCCGGCAACCGGTAGGCGTAGAGCCGGGTCGTGCGCAGAGCTTCCAGCCACCCGTACTCGATGGCGTGGACCCGGACCCCGCTGCCCGCCCCGATGATGCGGTCGCGGTCCACATGGGACGTGCCGTCGACCACCCAGGCCATGGCGCGCGGGCACTGGCGGGGAAACCAGTAGTCGGGGGCTCGCCGCTCATCGACCGCCCACACGTAGGCCTCGGTCTCCACCGAGGTCGGCGCGACGTGCGGCACGAAACGCTCGATGGTCGGGTCCTCGCTGAAGTGCAGCACCTCGCCGGGCCGTGGACGCATCCCTCGGTTCTACACCACGCCGGAGCTCAGCCGAACTGAGTTCGGGTGACCCGCTCGTCCCCGTCCAGCCACGCGTGGACGACGCCGTCCAACAGCCGCGGCTGGTAATTCTCGGGCACGAAACGGAGGCGAGCGTGCCCGATGCCCTGGGGTTGCAGTTCGGCGATCGTCCGGCCGGCCACGTCAGCGGCCAGCAGGCGTGCTTGCCGGCGCAGCTTCCGGCGCGCGGTCGCTATGTGGCGCAGGGCCAGGTCGTCGAGCGAGTCCGGCGTTTCGATGCGCTTCTCGGTGAGCCAACCGCATCGCCACATGCCATACGGGGTGCCCCACCAGTCCATCGAGCCGTCGGGCCCACCGCCGGGAGGCGGGTGCGGGTTGGGCTCCAAGGGCGCACCGGCGTGAGCCGCGTCGCGGCCGTCGCAGAACTCGCACGTCTCCTCGGCGTTGTGCATGGGCTCCGGCCACTCGGCGAGGGCCAGGTGCACCAGCCGAGTCCGTACCCACTTCCGGGAGTCGGCGGCCTGCTGGGCCTCCTCCCGTGAGGCGTACAAGGGCAGGGCGTCCCCCTGGTCCACGGACTGCGGCTGACTCATGGCGGCATGGAGGGACGGGCTGAACACCGGCTTGACCCGGTAGTTGGCCAGGTAGCGAGTGTTCATGACGAGCCGGATGAGACTGCGGCCCCCGGTGCGACGGCGGGTGCCGACCACATATCGCTGGTCGCCGCCGTCGCCCCACATGATCGGGAGCACCCAGACCTTCGCACCGGGCACGAAATAACGGGTGCCGGGCCGTTGCGTGTCGCCGCGCTGCGTCGTGAAAGCCTCCCGGCTGACGGTGGCGACGACTCCCCAGGTGAGTGGGACGGCCTCCTCGGTCATCCGGTGATTACACCAGGGTCACCACCGAGCGGGCGCCCTCGCCCCGGGCCATCCGGTCGAAGGCGTCGGGCACCTCGGCCAGCGTGATGCGGTCGGTGATCAGGTGGTCGAGCGACAGGCGGCCGGCGAGCACGTCGTCGGCCAGGGCCGGGATCTCGACGTCGAAATCGGCCGAGCCGTAGACCGAGGACCGCAGGATGCGCGCCGACGAGAAGATGTCCAATGCGGACAGCGACACCTGGTCGTCGTTCGAGCCCATGCCGACCACGGTGACCCGCCCGCCCCGGCGGGTGGCCCGCCAGGCCGCCCGGATCGTCGTGGCCCGGCCCACACATTCGAAGGCGTGGTCGGCCCCGCGGCCCGACGTGCGCCCACGGATCTCCTTGGACAAGGCGTCCGACGAGACCACGAAGTCGGTGGCCCCGGCCGCCTCGGCCAGGCCCTTCTTCGCCTCGGTGACGTCGACCGCGATCACGTCGGAGGCACCGGCGGCCCGGGCCGCGGCGACCACCGATAGGCCCACACCGCCGAGCCCGATCACCACCACCGACTCGCCGGTCTGCACCTGAGCCGTATTGCGCACCGCGCCCGCACCGGTCAGCACGCCGCAGCTGAGCAGCGCCGCGACCTCGAACTCGAGCGCCGACGGCACCTTGATCACGGCATTTTCCGGTGCGACGACCTGGTCGGCGAACGCGCCCAGACCGAGCGCCACGTGCACCGGCGCACCGTCGAGGGTCACGCCGTTCTCCAGCGAGGCCACGCCGGACGACGTCGAGCACAGCCACGGCTCGCCGTTGTCGCAGAACCAGCAGTTGCGGCACGCGGGCTGCCAGTTGAGCACCACGTGGTCGCCGACCGCGGCTCGCGTCACATGGTCACCGACCTCGACCACCTCGCCCGCGGCCTCGTGCCCCAGCACCAACGGGTACGACGGCCGGATGGTGCCGTTCACCATGGACAGATCGGAGTGGCACACGCCGGCCGCGCGCACCTTGACGCGCACCTGGCCGGGGCCCACCTCGGGCCGGTGCAGCTCGGCCACCTCGGGCCGCGCACCGGGCGAGAGGAGGACCAGGCCGTTGAAGAAAGCAGTCATCGCTGGATCGCCTTCACTTGCTGGAACTCGGCCAGACCGAACTCGCCCAGCTCGCGCCCGACGCCGGACTGCTTGTAACCGCCGAAGGGCGCGGCCGGGTTGAAAGAGCCACCGTTGACGTCGACCTGACCGGTGCGCAGCCGCCGCGCCACGGCGAGGGCGCGCTCGTCGGAGCCCCAGACGCCGCCGGCCAGCCCGTACTTCGAGTTGTTGGCGATCGCCACCGCCTCGTCGTCCGACGAGAACGGGATGATCGACAGCACCGGGCCGAAGATCTCCTCCTGGGCGAGCTCGCTGGACGGGTCGACGTCGGCGAAGACGGTGGGCGCGACGAAATGCCCCTTGTCGGGGAGCGGGCGCTCGCCGGTGACGCGCCGGGCGGTGGCCCGCTCGATGAACCCGGTCACCCGATCTCGCTGCGCCCGGGAGACCAGCGGACCGAGCCGGGTCTCCGCGTCGAAGGGATCGCCCACCGTGTAGCCATCCGCGGTCTTGGCGGCCAGGGCCACCGCCTCGTCGTAATGGCTGCGGTGAACCAGCATCCTGGTCCAAGCCGTGCACGTCTGCCCGGAATTGAGGAAGGCGTTGCCCACCCCCACTTTGACGGCGCGCGGGAGATCGGCGTCCTCGAGGATGACGTTGGCCGACTTGCCGCCCAGCTCGAGCGCGACCTTGGCGATGCGGTCGGCGGCGGCGTGGGTGACGGCCCGCCCGGTCGCCGTCGAGCCGGTGAAGGACACCATGTCGACGTCGGGGTGCCCGGCGATGGCCGCACCGACCACCGGGCCCGTGCCGGTCACCACATTGAGCACACCGGCCGGGACGCCCGCCTCCTCGGCCGCGTCGACCAGCAGGAACGCGACGAGCGGGGTCAGCTCGCTCGGCTTGAGCACGACCGTGCACCCGGCCGCCATCGCCGCGGCCACCTTGGCCACCACCTGATGCAGCGGGTAATTCCACGGTGTGATCGCGCCGACCACACCGACCGGCTCGTGCTCGATGAGCGAATTGCCGATGGTGCGCTCGGAGGCCGGCTGCGCGGCCAGATCGGCGTACGAGCGAAGGACCGCAAGCGGAAGGCCGGCCTGGACCGCCTTGGCGATCTTGAGCGGCGCCCCCAGCTCGAGCCCCACGGTCCGGGCGATGTCACCGGCACGGGCGGCCAGCGCGGTGTGCAGCCGGTCGAGCACTGCGGCCCGCGGGGCGCCGGCCCACGAGTCGAACGCCGCGCGCGCCGCGGCGACCGCACGATCGACATCGGCCGCCGTGCCGGCCGGCACGTGACCCAGCACCTCCTCGGTGGCCGGATTCTCCACCGCGATGGTCTCGGTGGAGGCGGGTGCGACCCACTCCCCACCGATGTAGAGGTGTGGCCGGTCGAACGATGTCATCAGCGGGTCCCCATCTCGTATCGGGCCGTCAGGCCGGTGATCAGCAGGTCCAGTCCGAGTTCGAAGGCGCCCTCGTCCACGGCTTCATGATGCTCCGCCAGACGGGGTGCTTGGTGCAGGTGTGGATAACGTTCGTAAAGCTGTGGATCGGCGTCGAAGCCGAGCGCGAAGGAGCCGAGCGCCGAGCCGGTGACCAGGTATCGCATGAGCGCGCCGATATGGGTGGCCCGCGCATAGGACCAGCCGGCGTCGACCAGAGCCCCGTAGACCGCCTCGGCCATGGCCAGACCGCCCGGCCGGCGACCGGGGCCCTGGGCGAGCACCGGAACGACGTTCGGGTGGGCGACGAGCACCGCGCGATAGGAGAAGGCCCAGTGCCGCAGCGCCTCGTCCCACTTGTGCAGGGCGAAGGCCGACACGTCGACCTGCGCGATCACCGCGTCGGCGACCGCGTCCACGATCTCGGCCTTCGTCGCGAAGTGGTTGTAGAGCGAGGGTCCCTGGACGCCGAGCTCGGTGGCGAGCCGGCGCATCGACAGCGCGTCGAGCCCCTCGGCGTCGACCAGCGCCGAGGCCGCCTCGACGATCCGCTGACGTGTGAGCAGCGTCTGCCGGGGCCGAGCCATACGCACCCCCCGCGAAAAGAAGTACTGGACGGGTAAAAACTTACACCGCTAGTTTAACGGCATGGACTTCTCGCTCACCGACGAGGAACGCGCGATTCGCGACACCGCCCGCCAGTTCATCACCCGCGAGGTCATGCCGCTCGAACAGGAGGCGCTGCTGCGCGAGCGCCGGCACGAGCCCGGCCTCGACCGCAGCGAACTGCGCGAGCTCCAACAGAAGGCCAAGAAGTTCGGCTTCTGGGGTCTGTCCACACCGGAGGAGTACGGCGGGATGGACCTGCCGGCCGTGCTGCAGTCACTGATCTGGACCGAGGTGGGCCGCACCTTCGTGCAGTTCAAGTTCGGTGGCGAGGCCGACAACATCCTCTACTACGCCAATGACCAGCAGAAGGCGGAGTTCCTGGTCCCCACGATCGAGGGCGACCGGATCTCCTGCTTCGCGATCACCGAACCCGGTGCCGGCTCCGACGCGGCCAACATCAAGCTGAGCGCCCGCCAGGACGGTGACGACTGGATCCTCAACGGCGAGAAGACCTTCATCACCAACGGCAACGACGCCGACTTCGTCATCGTCGTCGCGGTCACCGATCGGGAGAAGGGTGTGCGCGGCGGCGGCACCACGGCGTTCCTGGTCGACCGGGCGATGGGCTGGCGCTCCGAGTTCATCCAGACCATGGGCGAGGGCGGCCCGGCCGCGCTGATCTTCGAGGACGTGCGGGTGCCGGCCCGCAACATCCTGGGCGAGATCGGGCAGGGCTTCGAGCTGGGGATGAAATGGATCGGCAAGGGCCGCTACCTGATCCCGTCCAACGCTCTGGGCATCGCCGAGCGGTCGCTGGGCATGGCGATCGAGTACGCGAACACCCGCGAGACCTTCGGCCGCAAGATCGGTGAGAACCAGGCCATCCAGTGGATGATCGCCGATTCCGAGGTCGAGCTCGAGGCGGCCCGCTGGCTGATCCTGCGCGCGGCCTGGACGGTCGACCAGGGCGAGGACCCGCGGCACGCGTCCTCCATGGCCAAGCTCTACGGCGCTCAGATGGTCAACAACGTGGTCGACCGGGTCATGCAGATCCACGGCGGGATGGGATACACCCGCGAGCTTCCGATCGAACGGTGGTACCGCCAGGTGCGACTTATGCGTATCTATGAAGGTACCGATGAGATGCAGCGCCTGATCATCTCTCGCGACCTGCTCCGTGGATACACCAAGATCGGAGGGCACCTGGCATGACCATGTTGTCGCTGGCCACCGTCCTGGCCGAGGCAGCCCGGAAACATCCCGACAAAATCGCGGTGATCGACAGCCTGACCACCGAACGCATCACCTACCGCGACCTCTGGCAACAGACCCTCGCGTACGCCGGAGGTCTGCGCCAACTCGGCGTCGAGCCAGGCGACGTCGTGGCGATCCAGATCCCCAACCTCGCCGACTTCCCCCGGGTCTATTACGCGGTGCTGGCGGCCGGTGCCACGATCGTCCCGATGCACCTCCTGCTGACCCCGGAGGAGAACGCGTACGTCCTGCGGGACAGCGGGGCGAAACTGCTGGTGGCCCACTCCAGTCAGCTGGAGAACGCGGCGGCCGCGGCCAAGATGGCCGGCATTCCGGTCGCCTCGGTCGGTCCGGCGGTGCCGGGGATCACCCGGCTGGAGGAGGCCGGCGGCAAGCCTCTCCGGACGTACGAGAGCCGCGAGGCCGAGGACGTGGCGGTCGTCTTCTATACGAGCGGCACCACCGGCAAGCCCAAGGGCGCCCTGCTCACCCACCTCAACCTCGTGATGAACACGATGGTCAACGTCTTCGACATCCACGGCCTGAGCGACGAAGACATCGTGATGGGCTGTCTGCCGCTGTTCCACACGTTCGGCCAGACCGTGGGCATGAACGGCACGTTCCGCCTGGGCGGCACGATCGTCCTGATGGCCCGTTTCACCGGCGAGGCCGCGATCCAGCTCATGGTCCGTGAGAACGTGACGATCTTCCACGGCGTGCCGACGATGTACATCGGCCTGCTCGAGGCCGCAGCCAAGGCCGACAAGCTGCCCAGCCTGCGCCTCTGCGTCTCGGGCGGCGCGTCCCTGCCGGTCGCGGTGCTCGAGCGGTTCAACGAGATCTTCCAGGCGACGATCTACGAGGGGTACGGCCTGTCCGAGACCTCGCCGACGGCGACCACCAACCAGCCCGCGTTCGGTGCCCGGCCGGGCACGGTCGGCCATCCGATCTGGGGCGTCGACGTCGAGATCGCCCGGCCCGAGATCGACGAGCGGATCGAGCTGATGGACGACGGCGAACTGGGCGAGATCGTCATCCGCGGGCACAACGTCTTCGCCGGCTACCTCAACAACCCGTCGGCGACGGCCGAGGCGGTCGTGGACGGGTGGTTCCGTACCGGAGACCTCGGCACCAAGGACGCCGAGGGCTTCATCACGATCGTCGACCGCAAGAAGGACCTGGTGATCCGGGGCGGCTTCAACGTCTATCCGCGCGAGGTCGAGGAGGCACTGGCCCGCCACCCCGCTGTGCTGCAGGTGGCGGTGATCGGCGTGCCCGACCCGGTGCACGGCGAGGAGATCTGCGCGGTGGTGGTGCCCGACCCGGGTGGCATCACCGCCGACGAGCTGATCGAGTGGTCACGCGAGAAGCTCGGCAAGCACAAGTACCCGCGTCAGATCCGGTTCGCCGAGCAGCTGCCGCTCGGACCGAGCTTCAAGGTGCTCAAGCGGGAACTGCGCAAGACGTACGGCTCAGAGCAGTAACGCCGGGAGCTCCGCGACGATCGGCTTGTCCGCGGGCAACCAGTGCACACTGTCCAGCTCGTCGGGGGCGAGCCAGCGCATGGACGTGTGCTCCAGGGCCCGCGGCACGTCGCCCTCCAGCAGGCGTACGGCGAACACCCGCAGCACAGCCCGGCCGTGCGCCAGCGGAACGTCGGGACCGACCCGGGCCCCCACCTCGACGCGGACGCCCAGCTCCTCGGCGCACTCGCGGGCCAGCGCCTGCTCGTCGGTCTCACCCGGCTCGACCTTGCCGCCGGGGAACTCCCAGCGCCCGGCCACCTCCACCGGCGCCGACCGCTCGCAGGCCAGGACCCGCCCATCGGTGATGATCACCGCAGCCACGATTACTTTGCGTGACCGCGTGTCCTTGACATGCTGTTTCGGCGGCATGAATCAAGAGCTTCCCACAAAACTTTACCGTTCAGGTTGCCCGAGGCGTCCTGATCGTCACGCAAACACGGATATGTGGGCGTGGACATGATTGCCGCGGGAAGCAACACTTGACGCACCGACCATGACGACACGGCGACAGTTTGGCCACAAGCCGGCAACGACGCCTAGGGGGTGCGGCGATGCGGGCCAGAAGGCAACGGGTGAAACAGTCCGACTACCTCAGTGACGCGCTGACTCTGCTGAACGGCTGGACGCGTGACGGCGTACAGCTCAAGCGCGAGCTGGCATGCGACGACAGTCAGCATGCCGCATTGACGGAACGGATCAAGGTGGCGGCGGACACACTGCGCATACGCCCCAGCATCCGGCGGACTGACGGTCACACTCAGATCTGTCTGGGTGATCGGGACGGCGATACCCTCACCGACGGTGAGGTCGCCCTCGCCGCCCGGATCGAGGACTTCTACCGCACGGTGACGGCTCCGCATAGCTCGTGATCGCTACGCTCGACGCATGAGCGAAGTGATCTACGACAGCAAGGGCCAGCTCCAGCAGGTTGAGAGCGGCCTGCTGGACGGTGAGCAGATCATCGCCGTCTACGACGCGGTGGGCGCGGGCACGGGCTTCATCGGGCTGACCAACCGGCGCGTCATCATCCAGGACAAGTCCTTCGTCGGGAAGCGCGTCGCGCTCACCAGCATCCCGTATTCGAAGGTCAGCAGCGTCAGCGTGGTGAGCAACAAGAGCTGGGCCGGCCAGTTCTTCTCGACCGGCGTCATCGCGATCACGGTCGGCCAGCACATCTACGAGGTGGAGTTCCGCGGGTCCGAGAAGACCCACCACGTCCACAACGTGATCCTGCACTACGCCAGCTAGAGCACCCGCGTGGCCAGCGGCGTCTCGGTCACTGTGCCGTCGGCCGCGCGCTCGAGCCGGTAACCCAGCGAGCCGGGCCGGTCGGCCACCACCTCGGCCAGCGTGGTGCCGTGGTAGATCAGGCCGGCGCCTTCGTCGGTCGCGTAGCCGTCGCCGAGCGTGCCGTCGCCGATCAGCTCGTGCATCTTGGGCCGCCGCTGGTCCTCGGCGTCGTAGTGCACCCCGTTGCTGTAGGGCAGCCAGCCCAGCCCGTCGGTGAAGGCCCGCAGGTCGGGTCCGAAGCTGTCAGTGGTGCCGCCCTGGTGCCAGCAGATCGAGCCGGCCGAGACGCCGCTGAGCACCACGCCCGCCTGCCACGCCTCGTGCAGGATGCGATCGACGCCGTGCACCCGCCACACCGCGCACAGGTTGGCCACGCTGCCGCCGTGCACCCAGATGATGTCCTGCTCGAGCAGGTGAGCCCGGATGTCGGCGACGTTCGGCATCGGGAAGAGCTGCAGGTGGGACACCACGAACTCGCTGCCGGCGAAGGCCCGGTAATGCGCGCCGATGAGCTCCTCGGGGTCGCCGGTGGCCTGGGTCAGCACGCAGACGCGCGGCTTGGCCGTGGCGTTCGCGAGCTCGGCGGCGAGCCGATGGATCTTGCCGGGGCGCAGATCGTAGCGGCCGCGCCGGCCGACCTCGAAGAACGCACTGGTGGCCAGGATGGTGGGCTGGTCGGCGGTCACCGCACCATCATGGTGCACGCGTCGGTCGTGTCCAGCACGAGGTCGGCGGCGATGTCGATGGCCAGGCGCAACCGCAGTGGCTCACCCTCCAGCGCGGCGAAGGCCTGGTCGACCCGCTCGGCGAAACGCTCGGGCGCGCCGGGAAGGGCGGCGGTCGCGGCCACGGCGCCCTTCTCGTTGATCAGCCAGCGGCCGGCCGCGCCGTGCAGGGCGTGCGCGCACACGCCGACCAGCCGGAACAGGCAGCCGGCGACGAAGGCGGTGTCGAGCCGCGGAATCCCCTTGCGGGCGAGCGCCACCAAGAAGTCGGCCTCCCACAGCCCCGCGATCAGTGCTTCGGACAGCGCGGGCGGGTAGGTCCGCAGGCTGTCGCGCAGCGTGCCGAGCTCGCCGGTCGGGTCGGTCAGGATCCGGCCCAGAGCCAGTTCCCCCGCATACGCGTGATCGGCGAACCCGAGCGGATGGCCGCCCTGCTGATGGAAGGCGTAGGTCCCCCGCTCGAGGTCGGCGCACACCCCGCGTACGCGATCGAGGTCTCGATAAATGAAATCCAGCGCGCCGCCGTCGACCTCGAGCCACCCGCCGCCGTCGACCCACGGCCCCCAGCCGCCGGGCGTGGTGACCTGTGCCGACGGACCGGCGAACGCGCGGGCCACCGCACCCAGGCGATCGACGTCGAGTGGCGCGCGGTAATAGAGGCCCAGGTCGGTGTCGGACTCCGGGGTGTGGGTGCCCCGGGCGCGGCTGCCGCCCAGCACGACGCCGATCACGCCGGGGACGCGGACGACCTCGGCGGCGATCTCGGCGAGCCGGGCGTCACTCAGGCCCATCGGCGGGCCTCGATCAACACGCGGGTGGCGTACGAGACGAACATGCCCTTCACGGTGATCTCCTCGTGGACCGCCCGCAACCGGTCGCGGTATTTCCCGATCGTGAAACCGGGCACGGTCCAGACGACCTTGCGCAGGAAGTGCGCCACCGCGGCGATGTCGTAGAACTCGGCGCGCAGGCGCTCCCCGCGTACGCGAAGGACCTCGAACCCGGCGGCCTCGGCCGCCGCCGCGATCTGCTCGGGGTGCTGATGCTCCGGCGGCGGCAGCGGGCCCAGCATCGCCTCGGACAGCTCACGGTTGCTGCCGGGCCCGATCTGCTGGGACAGAAAGGTGCCGCGCCGCGTGAGGACGCGGGCGATCTCGGTCCAGACCGTGGTGACCGGGTGCCGGCTCACCACCAGGTCGAAGACACCGTCGCGGAACGGCAGGCCGTCCGCCTCGACGACGTGGCCCAGCCGCGACCGGGCGACGGGCAGGTTCGGCGGCCAGGCCTCCGTGGCGACATGCGTTCCCGTGGACCCGGACTTCGCGATCGCGGACGCGAAGACCTCGCCTCCGCCGGTCTGCAGGTCCAGGGCGGCGCGGGCGTGGGTCAGCCGCTCGGCCACCAGGTCGGCGTAACCCCACGAGGGCCGCTGCTCGATCGCCCGGCCCTCGAACCACGAGAAGTCCCAGCCCTCGAGCGGAACGGAGGCGGCCTCGTCGAGCAGGGTGTCGAAGTCCTTCACTGCGGCAGTTTGGGCAGTTCCAGCTCCGGGTCGCAATCCATTTCCGGCAGCTCGACCTCGGGCAGCTCGACCTCCACCTCGAGGTCGAGCAGTTCCACCTGGTCATCCGGGCAGTACGGCCGGGCGGCCTGGCGGCCCAGCAGGCACAGGTCGAGCTTCTTGCCCCGGCAACCCTCGCCCCCGCCCCGGCCGCCGCCGAACGTCCGGTCGAAGCCGCGCCGGGAGCCGAACACGATCACGCGGTGCTGCGGCTCGCGGGTGACCGTGATGTCCATCAGCTTGCGCTCCGTCTCCTGGCCTCCGGTCACGGTCACGAGGTAGCGCAGGGTCTCCTCACCGGGCACCCCGGCCACCCGCACCTTGCGGAAGCCGCGCGGCAGGGACGGGTCGCGCACGAACTGGGTCTGGAACGGGACCTCGCGCTTCTCGTAATCGGTGCGCGTGGTGACGTCCGGCGTGTTCTTCGGCGGCACGACCGGGGCGGCCGGCTTCGCGGGCACGGTGGCCGGCTTACGCGGGGGTTGCGGCTGGGCCGGGACCGGGCCTCGGACTCCCGGGCCTCGAGTTCCCGCGCCTCGAGCTTGCGGGCGGGTCTGGCCCCGGGCCGGCGGCTTGGCCTGAGCTTGCGGGTTGACCTGCGCCCGCGGGTTGACCTGGGCCTGCGGGGCGGTTTGAAGCGGGGGGTGAATCGAACCCGGCTCATACGGACCGCGCGGGCCGGTGCGGTCGGCCTGATCGGTCGTCCGGGAGAGCGTCGCGGCCGGATCCAAGCCGAGGGGGGCCGGCACGTGCGCGGGTGGCTCCGGCGGCACAGCGTCCATGCCGGTTTTCGGGTCGGCCTGGCCGACGGCGGTCACGATCCGCGGGGCGTCCGGGCCGTCCTTGGCCAGGACGGCCACGCCGACCACGGCACCGCCGATCGCGAGGAGCAGCGCGCCGGTGCCGGCCGTCATCCGTACGCCGAAGGGCAGCCGGGCCCACCAAGACTTTCGTGGCATTTCGAGCAATTGCTGTAATGAGTCACTAGTTGTCTGGTTTTGCACCTATGCATTGTGCGGCGCGAGGCCCCGGACACCAACATCCGGGGCCTCGTGGCGTTTTTGATCAAATGAACCCTCAGGCGGCCTGGCGAACCGTCTCGAGAGCCCTGCTCCAGGTCACGGTCTGGTCGAGGACCGCGGCCAGGGCCTGCTCCTGGCGCTCGCTGGGCAGGAACTTGCTGTAGTTCTCGAAGTCGGTCGCGAGCGACAGCAGCACCTGGGCGCGCACGTCGGCCAGCATGAGCTCGCCGGCGATCAGGCGCAGGTGCTCGACGGCGCGGGCGCCACCGACCGAGCCGTAGCCGACGAAACCGACGGCCTTGTTGTTCCACTCCTTGAAGAGGAAGTCGATCGCGTTCTTCAGCGCGCCCGACGTGGAGTGGTTGTACTCCGGGGTCACCATGATGAAGCCGTCGAACGAGTCGATCTTCTTGGCCCACTCGATGGTGTGCGGCTTGGTGTACTGGCCCATCGACGGCGGGATCGCCTCGTCGAGGTGGGGCAGGTTGAAGTCGAGAAGGTCGACGAGCTCGAACTCGGCGTCGGTGCGCTTGGCAGCGACGTCGTACACCCACTTGGCCACAGCCTCGCCGTTGCGGCCCGGGCGGGTGCTGCCGAGGATAATTCCGATCTTGGTCATCGCTTTTACTTCCTTAGCCTGGCGCTGGTCGGTGTGTCCTCGCGCTCTAACTTGCTGCGTCAAGCAACTATTCCTGGTTCACAGGCTTACGATCAACCTCATGTCCGCCACATCACCCGATCCGGGCCTGCCGCCGGATCTCACCGCACTCTCCGAGAAGGAGGAGGCGGTCATGCGGGCGCTCGGCCGGATCCTGCTCGTGCTGCCCCGGGCCATGAATGCCGACCTCGAGAACGAGCAGCGCATGACGGCCAGCGAATACAACGTCCTGCGGCACCTCTCCGAGTCTCCCCACAGCCGCATGCGGATGAGCGAGCTTGCCCAGAGCTGTGACATGTCCCTCAGCGGGATGACCCGCCTGGCCGCCAAGCTGGAATCCCTCGGCTACCTGAACCGCGTCAAATGCGACGAGGACGCCCGCGGCTGGAACGCCGTCCTGACCGCGGACGGCCTGGCCCGCCTGCGGGAGGCCTGGCCCACCCACCTGGCCAGCGTCCGCCGCCACATCTTCGACCACCTGGGCGAGATCGACCTGGACGACCTGGCCACCGCCCTCAACAAGATGGCCACCGACGCGGACCTGCGATGACGACGATCGAGGAACGCCCCTGGGACGACCCGGCCGGCGCCGCCCTGCGCGAGGCCCAGCGGGCCGAGCTCGACGCCCGCTACGGCAGTGGCGATCACGAGCCCGGCGCCGCCCCGTCGGCCGCCGACATCGACCTGTTCCTGGTCGCCCTGGCCCCCGACGGCACCGCGCTGGCCTGCGGCGCCCTCCGTCGCCTGGACGCCACCAGCGCCGAGATCAAGCGCATGTATGTGGTCCCCACCAGCCGCGGCCAGGGCCTGGCCACGGCGGTGCTGCGCGCCCTGGAGTCAGCCGCGGTCACCCGGGGCTGGACCACCCTGCGCCTGGAGACGGGCACCGAGCAGCCGGAGGCGATCCGCTTTTACGAGCGCGAGGGCTACACCGAGATCCCGCTCTTCGGCCCCTACGCCGGCTCGGACCTCTCGGTTTGCTATGAGCGGACGCTCTGACAACGAATGTTACCGTGACGGCATGACTGCGGTGCCCGAGTGGATGCGGCCGCCTCGCCCTGAGGGTTGGTATTCCGATGACCTCGACGAGCTCGCCGAAGCACCGCGCCACACCGAACTGATCGATGGAGCGCTCGTCTTCATGATGTCTCCTCAGCGGGTGTGGCACGCCCGGATGATCACCGCGCTGGTGAATTCCCTGACGGAACAGGCACCGACAGGCGTCGAGGTCGATCGGGAAATTACGATCCGACTCGATAAGTGGAATCGCCCTGAGCCTGACCTCCTGGTCACAACGGCACCCTACGATCCCTCCCGCACTTTCTACACTCCGGAAGAGACCGTGCTGGTCGTTGAGGTTGTCTCCCCGGAGTCGGCCCACCGTGACCGTAATGTCAAGGTGCGCAAGTACGCAGAGGCCGGCATCGCGAACTACTGGCGCGTCGAGGACGAGGACGGGTCACCGGTGGTTCACACCTATGAAATCGATGGGCCCACCCGGTCGTACGTGCCGACCGGTATTCATCGACGTGAGCTGCGCACCACAGTGCCATTCACGATTGATCTGAATCTGAATGAGCTGGTACCGGGTCGCAAGGGCGCCAGCTGACTCAGCCTTTTCCTAGACGTTGAAGCGGAACTCGACGACGTCGCCGTCCTTCATGATGTAGTCCTTGCCCTCCATGCGGACCTTGCCGGCCGCCTTGGCGGCGGACATCGAGCCGGCCGCCATCAGGTCGTCGTAGCTGACGATCTCGGCCTTGATGAAGCCTCGCTGGAAGTCGCTGTGGATCACGCCGGCGGCCTCGGGGGCGGTGGCGCCGACCGGGATCACCCAGGCGCGAGCCTCCTTGGGACCGGCGGTCAGGTAGGTCTGCAGGCCCAGCGTGTTGAAGCCGACGCGGATCAGCTGGTTGAGGCCGGGCTCGGTCTGGCCGGTCGACTCGAGCAGCTCCTGCGCCTCATCCGCCGGCAGGTCGATGAGCTCGGACTCGATCTTCGCGTCCATGAAGACGGCCTCGGCCGGGGCGACCAGGGCGCGCAGCTCGTCGAGGAACGCCGCGTTGCCCAGCTCGTCCTCGTCGACGTTGAAGACGTAGAGGAACGGCTTGGTGGTCAGCAGGTGCAGCTCACCCAGCAGCTCGACGTCGATGCCGGCCGCCTTGGCGCCGGAGTGCAGCGTGACGCCGTCGTTGAGCAGCTTGAACGCGGCCTCGGCGGCCGCCACCGCGGGGGCGCGGTCCTTCTTGAGCTTGGCTTCCTTCTGCAGGCGGGGCAGCGCCTTCTCCACCGTCTGCAGGTCGGCCAGGATCAGCTCGGTGTTGATCGTCTCGATGTCGTCGGCGGGCGAGATCTTGCCGTCGACGTGCAGCACGTTGGGGTCGCTGAACGCGCGCACGACCTGGCAGATCGCCGAGGCGTCCCGGATGTTGGCGAGGAACGCGTTGCCGCGGCCCTGCCCCTTCGACGCGCCGCGCACCAGACCGGCGATGTCGACGAAGCTCACCGGGGCGGGGATCGTCTTCTCGCTGTCGAACAGCTCGGCGAGTTTCTCCAGCCGCTCGTCGGGCAGGCCGACCACGCCGACGTTCGGCTCGATCGTCGCGAACGGATAGTTCGCGGCGAGCACGTCGTTCTTGGTCAGGGCGTTGAACAGTGTGCTCTTGCCGACGTTGGGCAGGCCGACGATTCCGATGGTGAGGCTCACGGAACGTCAGTCTACGCAGCGGTCACCGGAAGAACTTCCGCAGTTCCGCCGCGACGCGTTCGGGCTTGCCGCTGTTGTCGGCGGCCACGTGGCCGACCCCGTCGAGCGTGACCCGTCGCACCCGCGGCAGCACGGGTTCCAGCCCGGTCAAAACCCCGTTCAGGTACGCCGGGGAGCGCTCGCCACCGAGTAGGAGCGTCTCGGCGGTGACCGCCGCATAACGGCTCAGCGGCCCGCTCGCCTGCTCCACCACGGCCGCGTCACCGCGCATCGTGGGCACCAGATCCCGGACGGCCGGGTCGGACCGCATCCACAGGCGCAACAGGGGCGAGACCGCGAGCCTCGGCACGTGCCGGAAATCGCCGGTGCCCTTGGACGCGGTGATCAGGGCGGCCACCGGGCGACCGGCGGCCAGTTCCTTCTCGTAGCGCGGCAGCCAGGCGATCGGATCGACCTCGCCGTACCGCAGTGGCGGCTCGTAGAGCGCCAGCCGCTCGATCCGCGGCAGTTCCAGGGCGCCGTGCAGGGCGACGACCGCGCCCGAGCTCAGCCCGAAGACGTTGCCGGCGCCGGTCTCGTCGAGCAGTGCCGCCAGATCGTCGATCTCGGACCGCAGACCACCCCGGCGGCGGTCCAGCACATAAACGGTGAACGTGCCGGCCAGCGCGGCGGCGAGCCGGGTGAAGCTGGCCGAGCTCTGCATCCCGCCGTGCAGCAGCACAACTTTGGGGCCGCCCGAGCCGAAGGTGCGATAGCTGATGTCTGATGCTGTCTTCGTCTCCATGTGTCAACCGTAGTTGACGAATGTCTCCGCGTCAACCAAGGTTGACACGACACGGCGATGTCCGAATCCCGCCAGCCACGGCGCCACCCGCAGGAGCAGACTCCAGGGCATGGAACTGGACTTCGAGCGGTGCTATCGCGCCGTGGACAGCCGGGACCAGCGCTTCGACGGCTGGTTCTGCACCGCGGTGACCAGCACTGGCATCTACTGCCGGCCGTCCTGCCCGGCGATGACTCCGAAGCGGGAGAACGTCAGCTTCTATCCGAGCGCGGCCGCCGCCCAGCGCGCCGGTTTCCGCGCCTGCAAGCGATGCCGGCCGGACGCGGCGCCCGGCTCCCCCGAGTGGGACGTGCGAGCCGATTTGGTCGGGCGGGCGATGCGGCTGATCGGCGACGGCATCGTCGACCGCGAGGGCGTGCCGGGACTGGCCGGCCGGCTCGGATACACCGAGCGGCACCTCAACCGGCTGCTCACCGCGGAGCTCGGCGCCGGGCCGCTGGCTCTGGCCCGGGCGCAGCGCGCGCAGACCGCCCGCATCCTGATCGAGACCACCGACCTGGGCTTGGCCGAGATCGCCTTCGCGGCCGGTTTCGGCAGCGTGCGGCAGTTCAACGACACGATCCAGGAGGTCTATGCCCAAGCGCCGAGCGGGCTGCGCGAGCGCCGGCCGGTCGCCCTCGGCGAAGCCGGCACGATCAACCTCCGGCTCGCCTACCGCTCCCCCCTGCACGCGCCGGCGCTGCTCGATTTCCTCGAGACCCGGGCTCTGCCCGGCGTGGAGAAGCGCGAGGGAAATACGTACGGCCGGGGTCTGACCCTGCCGCACGGGAGCGCGACCGTCTCGCTCACCCCGGCCGACCGCTGGGTCTCGGCGACGCTGCGGCTCAGCGACGTGCGCGACCTGGCCCCGGCCGTCGCCCGCTGCCGTCGCCTTTTCGACCTCGACGCCGACCCCGAGGCGGTCGACGCGACGCTGGGCGAGGACCCGGCCCTGGCCGCGATGGTGCGGGCCGAGCCGGGGGTGCGCGTGCCGCGGTCGGTGGACGGCTTCGAGATGACGGTGCGGGCGATCGTCGGACAACAGGTCAGTGTTTCGGGTGCGCGGACGACTGTGACTCGCATGATTCGTCCCTTCCTGCGGGCGGGTGAGCTGGTCGGGTTTCCGTCGGCGGCCCAGGTCGCCGACCTGCCGGACAGCGCGTTCGGCATGCCGGTGGCCCGGCGCGAGACCATCCGGCACCTGGCCGACGCGGTGGCCGACGGGAAGGTCGATCTGGACCCCGGTGCCGATCGCGAGGAGACGCTAGCGCGCCTGACCGACATTCCCGGGATAGGCCTGTGGACAGCCGGCTACGTCGCGATGCGCGCGATCGGCGATCCCGATGTCTTTCTGCCGACCGACCTCGCCGTGCGCCGGGGCGCCCGCGCTTTGGGCCTTCCGGACCAGGTCAAGACCCTTTCCGCGTACGCCGAAGGGTGGCGGCCGTGGCGAAGCTACGCCCTCGTCCGGCTCTGGCGCGCGGCTTAGTTGTCCACAGCCGACCAAGATCTTTTCCACGGCCGCCCCGGACGGGCCAGGCTGTGTCGCAACCCCTGGAGGACGTGATGTTGAAATACCGCACTCTCGAGACCGACGCCGGCCCGCTCACCGTCGTCGTGACCGGCACCGGCGCCGTCCGCGCGGCCGGTTTCACCGACCAGGTCGGTGAGCTCACCGAGCTGATCCATCTCCGGCTGCGCGAGCCGGTCGAGCCGGCCGACGACGTGGGCCCGGTCACCGGCCACGTGCGGGCCTATTTCGACGGTGACCGCACGGCCCTCGACGCCGTCGTGGTCGAGCAATACAGCGGCGGCGACTACATGCGCCACGCGTGGCAGATCATGCGCGAGATCAAGCCGGGCGCCCCGGTCACCTATTCGGACTTCGCGCGGCTCAGCGGCCGGCCCGCGGCGATCCGGGCGGCGGCGTCGGCCTGCGCGCGCAACCCGGTCGCCCTCTTCACCCCGTGTCACCGCGTGCTGCGGCTCGACGGATCGCTCGGCGGCTATCGCTGGGGGCTGCCGGTCAAGCGGTTCCTGCTCGACCACGAGGCGGCGGCGTGAGCGTTATTGGCGGGTCGTCACCGGCACGCCGCCGTAGCATTCAGCCATGACTGATACGGGAACGACCGGGCGCGCCGGTCTCCCCGAGCGACCGTCGCTGGACGGGCTCGAGGACAAGTGGGCGCGCACCTGGCAGGAGGAGGGCACGTATGCGTTCGACCGCTCGAAGGAGCGCTCGGATGTATACGCGATCGACACGCCTCCGCCGACCGTATCGGGCGAGCTGCACATGGGGCACGTCTTCTCCTACACCCATACCGATACGGTCGCGCGGTTCCAGCGCATGCGCGGCAAGACCGTCTTCTACCCGATGGGCTGGGACGACAACGGCCTGCCGACCGAGCGGCGGGTTCAAAACGTGTACGGCGTCCGGTGCGACCCGGCGCTGCCCTTCGACCCGCAGTGGGAGCCGCCGGCCACCGCACCCAAACAGGCGGTTTCGATCTCGCGGCGCAACTTCGTCGAGCTGTGCGGGCGGCTGACCGCCGAGGACGAAAAGGTGTTCGAGGCGCTGTGGCGCCGGCTCGGGCTCTCGGTCGACTGGGGTCTGCAATACACGACGATCGGGCGGCGGTCCCAGGCCGTCTCCCAGCGAGCCTTCCTCAACAACCTGGCCCGCGGTGAGGCCTACACGGCCGAAGCGCCGACGCTGTGGGACATCGGCTTCCGCACCGCGGTCGCGCAGGCCGAGCTGGAGGATCGAGAGCGCCCCGGCGCCTATCACCGGCTGCGCTTCCACGGTCCCGACGGGCCGGTCGAGGTCGACACCACGCGACCGGAGCTGCTGCCGGCCTGCGTCGCGCTGGTCTACCACCCGGGCGACGAGCGCTACGAGGGACTGACCTCGGTCCGCACGCCGTATTTCGACGTCGAGGTCCCGGTCCGGGCCCACCCGATGGCCGCCCAGGACAAAGGCACCGGCATCGCGATGGTCTGCACGTTCGGCGACGTCACCGACGTCACCTGGTGGCGCGACCTGCAGCTGCCGACGCGGGTCGTGCTCGGGCGCGACGGCCGGTTCCTGCCCGACCGCCCGGCCGATGTCTCCGACGCGGCCTACCGGGACTTCGCCGGCCTGACTGTCAACGCGGCCCGGCGGGAGATCGTCCGGATCCTCACCGAGACCGGCGACCTGCTGGGCGAGCCGAAACCGATCACCCATCCGGTCAAGTTCTACGAGCGGGGCGACTCGCCGCTCGAGATCGTCACCAGCCGGCAGTGGTTCATCCGCAACGGCGGCCGGGAGCCCGAGCTGCGGGAGCGGCTGATCGCTCGCGGCCGTGAGCTGCGGTGGATCCCCGAGCACATGCGGCACCGTTACGAGCACTGGGTCAATGGGCTGACCGGCGACTGGCTGGTGAGCCGGCAGCGGTTCTTCGGCGTGCCCATCCCGGTGTGGTACCGGCTCGACAACGCTGGCGAACCGGACTACGACAAGCTTCTCATACCGGACGAAGCCGCCCTGCCGGTCGACCCGTCCTCGGAGTGTCCGCCGGGCTTCGACGAGTCGCAGCGCGACACCCCGGGCGGCTTCACGGCCGACCCCGACGTCATGGACACCTGGGCCACGTCGTCACTGACGCCGCAGATCGTCGGCGGCTGGCAGGGCGACGACGACCTGTTCGGGCGGGTCTTTCCGATGGACCTGCGACCCCAGGGCCAAGAGATCATCCGCACCTGGCTGTTCTCCACCGTGCTGCGCGCCGACCTCGAGAGCGACGTGCTGCCATGGCGGACGGCGGTCCTCTCGGGCTGGATCCTCGACCCCGACCGCAAAAAGATGTCGAAGTCCAAGGGCAACGTCGTCACCCCGATGGATCTGCTGGTGCAGAACGGCTCCGACGCCGTCCGCTACTGGGCGGCCAACGGGCGGCCCGGCGCCGACCTGGCCTTCGACCCGGCCCAGATCAAGGTCGGCCGGCGACTGGCGACCAAGATCCTCAACGCGTCGAAGTTCGCGCTCGGCCTGGGCGCGGCCGACGCGCTGGGGCAGCCGGTCACCGAGCCGCTCGACCGGGCGATGCTGGCCCGGCTGGCGACGGTGGTGAGTGCCGCGACCGAGGCGTTCGACCGCTACGACCACACCGACGCGTTGCAGGCGACCGAGCAGTTCTTCTGGACGTTCTGCGACGACTACATCGAGCTGGTCAAGGAGCGGGCGTACGCGCAAGGGCCGGCGGCCGACTCGGCGCGGGCGGCCCTGGCGGCCGGTCTCTCGGTGCTGCTGCGGTTGTTCGCGCCGTTCGTGCCTTATGTCACGGAGGAGGTCTGGTCGTGGTGGCGGTCCGGGTCGGTGCACCAGGCGACCTGGCCGACGACTCAGGAGCTGACCCAGGTCGCGGGTGAGGGCGATCCTTCGCTGCTCGATCTGGCCGGTGAGGCGCTGCGGCAGGTCCGGCGGGCCAAATCCGACCGCAAGCTGTCGATGAAGGCGGAGGTGGCGCTGGCCGAGGCGCTGGGTCCGGCCGACCTGCTCGAACGGCTCGCCCTCGTCGAGGGCGACCTCAAGGCGGCCGGCCGCATCGTCAAGCTCGACGCCCGGCCCGGCCCTTCTCCGGAGCTGGTCATCACCTGCGCCTTCTGACCACGACCGCCCCGGCTCCGGCCCCGGCTCTGGCTACGGCTCTGGCTCTGGCTTCGGCTCTGGCTCTGGCTCTGGCGAAAAGCCGGAGCCGGGGCCGCCGGCAGGGCAGCATGAAGGGCATGTCGATCGCGCCCGAGCAGGTCGAGGCGCCCGCCCGCGACGCCGTGCTGTTCAAGTCGTCGCCGGTGCGGACGTTCGTCGCGCTCTTTCTGCTGTTGATGGCCTCGTTCGCCCTGGTGTCGCCGATCGTCGCGATGCTCGGTGAAAGCGGCGCCGGGAACCGGTGGTGGCAGACCGCCGCCCAGGCCGTGGTGGTCGCCGCTCTCGCGTCGGGGGCCTATGCCTACTCGACCCGGGGCTCACTGCGGACGTGGGTGCGGGTCTCCTCCGGCGGGCTGGAGCTCGCGGCTCAGGAGAGTGACCCGATCATGCTCGACTGGGCCGACATCAAGCACGTGACGGTGCGCCGGCAGGGCTTCAAAAACCTGCTCGAAGTGACCCCGATCGACATGGACCGGGTGCACCCGGTGCAGGGCGAAGAGGCGGGGCCGCCGCCTCTGGCCGAGACACCGGACGGCCAGTCGTTCACCGCCGACCTCAGTGAGGTCTGGCCCAGCCCCCGCCGCCTGCGCCGCGAGCTGGCCAAACATCTCCCGCCCGACGACGCGTCCGCCGCGGAAACACGCTAAAGACTGGGCCGGGCGAGGCGAGGGCCAGGCCAAGCCGGGGCCAGGCCAAGCCAAGCCAAGCCAAGCCGGGGCCAGACCACGCCAAGCCGGGGCCAAGCCGCGCCAAGCCGGGGCCAGGCCGCGTCAAGCTGGACCGAGCCGATCCCGGCCGAGCCGAACGGGGACGAGCCGGCCCGAGCAAGCCGGGTCAGAAGTCGAAGTCGCCGCCGCCCCAGCCGCCCATGTCGCCGCCACCCATGTCGCCGCCGCCCATGTCTCCGCCGCCCATGTCGCCACCTGCGTCGCCGCCGAAGTCCTGTGCGGCGTCGGCGTAGCCGTCGGAGAAGCCGTCGCCGTAACCCATGTCGCCGAAGCCGGGTGACAGCAGCGCGTCGAAGATCAGCATGCCGCCGAGCACGCCGGCGCCGGCGCCGAGCGCCGTCTTCCAGACCGGCGTCGAATACCAGCCCGAAGGCACCGGGCGACCCTGCACGCGGCCACCGGGGTAGTAATAGGGCGTCTCGGGGCCGGGCTGCGGGCCGGCCTTGTAACTGTGGCCCTGCACGCTGACCTCGCGCTCCTTGGTCAGCTGGCCGGCGCCCTGGGCCGCGGCGAGCGCGGGCAGGTCGGGACCGGGGTCGATGCCCATCGCAACCCGCGCGGCCCGCACATATTGCAGGCCCTCGAGCGCGGACTCGCGGGCCAGCTCGTACTGCCGCACGGTGTTGGCCTGCTGCAACTGGCCGCCGGCGGCGTTGTAACGCTCGCCCGCGTCGGAGAGGGCCTGCCGCGCGGCCTCGTCGTTGCCGTGCAGGTTCATCAGCTGGCCGCCGAGTCGCTCATACCACCGCTGAGCCTCGGCCCGCGCGTCCTCGAGACGGGTCTGCTGGGACGCGGCGCCGCTGCGCCGGGCCAGGATGATCACGAGAAGGACGACGATGACGATGCCCAGAATCAGCAACACGCTCATGTTTCAACGGTACCCGCGCGGCTCCCGAAGTCCCGGTCTGGCAACCTCCGGTATGTGACTGTTTCGACGTTGGTCGTGGTGCTTGTCTGCCTGGCCGTCGGGGGCGCCCTCGGCTGGCTCACAGCTCGGTTGCGGGCGTCCGCCGACATCGCCCGTCTCGAGGCGACCGTGCAGGCTCGGGCTGACGGGGAGGAACGCCTCGAGCAGTCGCTGCGCGCCCTGTCGTACGAGTCGACCGCCCAGTCGCAGGAAGCGGTGGCGCGGGCCGTGGCGCCGCTGCACGAGACGCTCCGCCGATACGAGGAAAGGGTTACTGAGCTGGAGCGGGAGCGCATCGACGCGTACGCCGAACTGCGCGAGCAGGTGCGAGCGATGGCCACCGTCTCGGGCGAGCTGCGGACCGAGACCAAGCAATTGGTCGCCGCTCTGCGGACGCCGCAGACGCGGGGTCGCTGGGGTGAGCATCAGCTGCGCCGCATCGTCGAAGCGGCCGGCCTGCTGGAACACTGTGACTTTGCTGAACAGGTCACGGCGTCGACGGACAATTCCGGCGTACGCCCCGATCTGATCGTTCGTCTGCACGGCGGCCGCACGGTCGTCGTCGACGCCAAGGCACCCCTCGAGGCCTACCTGTCGGCGCTGGAGGCCCGCGATGAGCGCAGCCGGGACGGCTTCCTCGATCAGCACGCCCGGCACCTGCGCTCGCACATCGACGCGCTGGCGGCCAAGCAGTACTGGACGGCGTTCGAGTCGTCGCCGGACTTCGTGGTGCTCTTCGTGCCGGCCGACCCGTTCCTCGACGTCGCCCTGCGGCACGACCCGACGCTGATGGAACACGCTTTCCGCCGCAACGTGGTGCTGGCCACGCCGGCCACGCTGATCGCGCTGCTGCGGACGGTGGCCTTCTCGTGGCGGCAGGAGGAGCTGGCCCGCAACGCGGTCGAGGTGCACAGCGTCGCCCGCGAACTCTACGGCCGGCTGGCCACCCTCGGTGACCACGTGGGCAAGCTCGGTGCCTCCCTCGGCGGGGCGGTCACCGCGTACAACAAAGCAGTGGGGTCTTTGGAAGCTCGCGTGCTGGTCAGCGCGCGCAAGCTGGCCGAGATGGGCGTCTCGGACGACGACATCCCCACACCCGTCCAACTCGAGGTCGCCCCCCGGCAACCCCAGGCCCCCGAACTGCTCGAACCCCGTTAGGCCTTGGCGGCCGCCGCAGCCTTCATGTCGCGGCGGAGCTCCTGGGGGAGGGAGAAGGTGAGGCGCTCCTCGGCGGTGGTGAACTCGGTGACCTCGCCGAAGCCGCGGGTGGCCAGGTGGCCCAGAACCT
The DNA here is from genome assembly GCF_023544465.1 of Paractinoplanes maris. Classification (GTDB taxonomy): domain Bacteria; phylum Actinomycetota; class Actinomycetes; order Mycobacteriales; family Micromonosporaceae; genus Actinoplanes; species Actinoplanes maris. Next base: position 646,242 of record NZ_JALPVL010000001.1, read on the forward strand.
CCATGACCAGGTCCTCGGGCACGCTGGCGCCGGACGAGACGCCGACCGTGGTGGCGCCCTCGAGCCACTCGTCCTGGATCTCGGACGCGTAGTCGACCAGGTGGCCGGCTCGCGCACCGGCGCTGATCGCGACCTCGACCAGGCGGACGGAGTTGGAGGAATTCGTCGAGCCGACGACGATCACGACGTCGCACTCGGGCGCGATCTCCTTGACCACGTGCTGACGGTTCGACGTGGCGTAGCAGATGTCGTCGCTCGGGGGCGACTGCAGCAGCGGGAGCCGGGTCTTGAGACGAGCCACCGTCTCCATCGTCTCGTCGACCGAGAGCGTGGTCTGCGACAGCCAGACGACCTTGGACGGGTCGCGCACGACGACACTGTCGACCGAGTCGGGGCCGTCGACGAGCTGGATGTGCGCGGGCGCCTCACCGGACGTGCCGACGACCTCCTCGTGGCCCTCGTGGCCGATGAGCAGGATGTCGTAGTCGTCGGCGGCGAACCGCTTGGCCTCGTGGTGCACCTTGGTCACCAGCGGGCAGGTGGCGTCGATGGCCTTGAGATTGCGGGCCTTGGCCTGCTCGTGCACCTCGGGAGCGACGCCGTGGGCCGAGAAGACGACGGTCGAGCCCTCGGGCACCTCTTCGTTCTCCTCCACGAAGATCGCGCCACGAGCCTCGAGCGTGGTGACCACGTGCTTGTTGTGCACGATCTGCTTGCGCACGTAGACCGGGGCGCCGTAGAGCTTCAGCGCTTCCTCGACGGTCTGCACCGCGCGGTCGACGCCCGCGCAGTAGCCGCGCGGCTTGGCCAGCAGGACACGCTTCCGAGGTTCACTCACCCGGCCATGGTACGTGGCAGCCACCCGCGGACGCCCGGTCGCGCACAGTGCCGTTGTCCACAGGGGGGCTCGACCCGACCGGCCCCGATCGGGATACTCGTCGGGTGCTGGACGAGGAGACGCGGACGACGCAAGCGACCGGATCGACGCCCTGGTGGGTCGTTCCCGGGCGGGCCCTGAGGTTCCTGGTGGGTGCGTTGTCGCTGGTCGGCGGACTGACCTGGGTCCTGCTCAACCTGCACGTCTCGACCGCGGTGCTCGACGCGGTGGTCGGCACGGTGCTCGCCGCGGGCGGCCTGGTGCTGCTCATGCCCCACCGCATCCAACTGCCCCGGCTGGTCACCGCGGCCGTGATGACCGGCTTCGCGCTGGCCGGCACGGTCGCCGGCCTGTTCGTCGAGACGTCCCGGGAGTGCTGCGAGTTCGCTTATGTGACCGAGCGCGGCTGGCCCTTCCACTGGCTCGGCCGCGGTGCCGTCGCCGCCGACCCCGACACCGCGTTCCGGCTGGCCCAGTCGGCCGGCTGGAGCGCCGACGTCATCTCGCTCGTGGCCGACCTGGTGCTCTTCTCCTACTCAGGCCTGCTGCTCGTGGTGATCGCCGTGCTGGTCCGCCGCGCGAGGCAGCGATCCGGCAGCTGACGCGCGAGGCACCGACCCGGCAGCTGACGCGCGAGGCAGCGAGGCAGCGACCCGACCGGTGAGGAAGAAGCCGAATCACCGGTGACCTGCCCGATTTGTCGAGATACTCGGACGCATGCCGGAGGCTGTGGAGGACGACGAACCAGGCTTTCTCGCCTCGGCGGGGGCAACGCTCCGGCTGATCGTGGGCTGGGCCTGCGTCGCGCTCGGCGTGCTGGACCTGGCCATGGGTCTCGACGACCCGTCGTATGTGATCTTCCACGTCGTGCTGCTGGTCACCGGCGTGCTGCTGCTGGCCGGCGACCGGATCGGCCGGCGGCTGACCGTCACCGCCTGGACGGTGGGCGGGCTGGTGGCGGCGCTGGGACTGGCGATCACCGCGATTCCCTCGCTGGCCGTGGCCTGCTGCTCGCGGGACTACGCCGTACGGCACGGCTTCCCGTTCACGATGCTGGCCCGCGACCCGGGCGGGTGGCGGTTCGACCTCTACCGATCGATCGCCGACCTGCTCTTCTGGCTCTGCGCCGGGCTCATCGCCCTGACCGTCGTCGCCTGGGTTCGTCCGGCCCGGCCCGCGCCGCAGCGGGACGAGGCGGCGCCACCGAGCCACGCTCCGACCCACGCCGAGGAACGCGCCCACCACCACGAGGCCACCGGGGAACGCCACCTTCAGGGGTAGCCGCCTTCGGGCCGCGACGGAATTGTCGTACGGCTTCCGTAGTCTGGCCGGGTGAGTGAGCCCCAGCCGAGTGCGGCACCGCCGAAGAGCTCCGCCGAGGAGCCGTGGCCGGTCCGTGTCGTCAGTCAAAAGGTCGGGGCCTGGATCGCCAAGCTGGGCTGGGTCTGGGTCGACGGGCAGGTCGCCCAGATCAGCCGCCGGCCGGGCTCGACGGTGGTGTTCCTGACCCTGCGCGACCCGTCGGCCGATCTGAGCCTCACCGTCACGGCCCACCGCGACGTGCTCGACGCCGGTGCCCCCGAGCTCGCCGAGGGGGCCCGGGTCACGCTGCACGCCAAGCCCGAGTTCTATCCCGCCCGCGGCACCCTCAGCCTGCGGGCCGACGAGATCCGCCAGGTCGGGCTGGGCGAGCTCCTGGCCCGGCTCGAGAGGTTGAAGAAGCACCTGGCCGCCGAGGGCCTGTTCGCCCGCGAGCGCAAGCGGCGGCTGCCGTTCCTGCCTCAGCGCATCGGCCTGATCACCGGCCGGGCCAGCGCGGCCGAGCGGGATGTGCTGATGAATACCCGCCGCCGCTGGCCCGCGGTCGACTTCCGGGTGGTCAACGTGCCGGTCCAGGGCCCGACCGCGGTCCCCCAGATCATCGACGCGCTCAAGGTGCTCGACAACGACGACACCATCGACGTCATCGTGATCGCCCGCGGCGGCGGCAGCGTGGAGGATCTGCTGCCGTTCTCCGACGAGGCGCTCTGCCGGGCGGTCTTCGGCACCCGGACCCCGGTGGTCAGCGCGATCGGCCACGAGACCGACGCGCCGCTGCTCGACTACGTGGCCGATCTGCGGGCCTCCACGCCGACCGACGCGGCCAAGCGCCTCGTCCCCGACCTGGGCGAGGAGACGCAGCTGATCGAGGTGGCCCGCCGCCGGCTCGAGCGCGCGGTGCTCACGCTGGTCGAGCGGGAGACCCATCGCCTCGAGTCCTGGCGGTCCCGGCCCGTCCTGGCCCGCCCCGAGCTGCTGGTCGACCAGCGCGCGGCCGAGATGACCGCGCTGCGCGACCGGGCCGTCCGCAGCCTCGACCACCGCCTGCGCCGCGCCGACGACGAGCTGCGCCACACGGTGGCCCGCTTGCGGGCGCTCTCCCCCGCGGCGACGCTCCAGCGGGGTTACGCGATCGTGCAGCGCGCCGACGGCCACGTCGTGCGGGCCGCCGATGAGGCCAAGACCGACGACATCCTCCGGTTGCGGCTCGCCGAGGGCGAGCTCCGAGCAGTGGTACGGGAGAACGAGTGAGCGACGAGAAGCTGAGTTACGAGCAGGCCCGCACCGAGCTGGCCGGCGTGGTCGAGCGACTGGAGCAGGGCGGCAGTTCGCTCGAGGAGTCGCTGGCGCTGTGGGAGCGCGGTGAGAAACTGGCCGACGTCTGCCAGCACTGGCTCGACGGCGCGCGGGAGCGCATCGACGCGGCCCGGGCCGCCCGCGCCGACGGTTAGCGCAACGAGCCGGCCAGCGCCTCGAGGTTGTCGTCGTCCGTCTTGCCGACGATGACGACCGTGCGGGTCTGGTCGGCCAGCACCAGCGCGCGCTCGCCGGGCCGGCCGTTGTAGAGGCGCCACACGCCCGTCCCGGCGCGGAAGTTGCCGACCGGCTCGGCGTCCTTGGAGAGCTCGATCGGCAGCAGGGTCGCCGAGGGCACGCTGCTCTGCACGAGCTGGATCGGGTCCTTGTCCGGGTCGACGTATCCGATCCGCAGGGTCGCGCCGTTCTCGGCCCGGCGGAAGGTCGCGCTCGAGGTGTGCCAGTCGTCGCCCAGCCCCTGGGGCAGCAACACGGTGAAGGCCTTGGCCTGCTGCGCCTCCTGGATCGTCGGCGCCGGGTCGACCGCGACCGGCTTGTCACCGTCGAGGACGAGGCGGTAGAAGGTCAGCAGCAGCGCGATCGGGATCAGCAGGACAGCCAGCGACATCGCCATGTCCTTGGGCGACCGCTCCTGACCACGAGCGAGCCGCGCCGGCGGCTGCCCCTGAGGCTGCTGACCCGCGACGGTCGCAGCCGGCGCCGCGGCGGCGGCCGGTGCGGCAGCGGCCGGTGCGGCAGCGGCCGGTGCGGCAGCGGCCGGTGCGGCAGCGGCGGCGGGCGCGGGGGTGGCAGCGGTGTCGGGGGCCGGGTCGGCGGGCGCGGGCGATGCGGGTTCCACCCACCCATTGTTAACCATGTCGCTGAGCCGAGACTTCGCGCGTCCGCGCATGTGAGGATCGGTGGACCTGTAGGCCGGGTCCCGGCCTACGCCCCGCAACGTCGCGAGGAGGCGCCCATGCCCGCACGGGTCCCGCAGGATCTCGACCGCAACATCGCCCTCGATCTGGTCCGCGTCACGGAGGCCGCCGCGATGGCGGCCGGCCGCTGGGTCGGGCGCGGCGACAAGAACGGCGGTGACGGTGCCGCCGTCGATGCCATGCGCAAGCTGATCAATTCGATTCAGATGCGCGGCACCGTGGTGATCGGTGAGGGCGAGAAGGACGAGGCGCCCATGCTCTTCAACGGGGAGCGGGTCGGCGACGGCACCGGCCCCGAGGTCGACGTGGCCGTGGACCCGATCGACGGCACGACGCTGATGAGCAAGGGCATGCCCGGTGCGGTCGCGGTGCTGGCGGTGGCCGAGCGCGGCGCGATGTTCGACCCGAGTGCCGTCTTCTACATGGAGAAGATCGCCGTCGGCCCGGACTGCGCCGACGTGATCGACATCAACGCCGGCACCAAGGAGAATCTGCGCCGCATCGCTCAGGCCAAGCGGTCCAGCATCTCCGACGTGACCGTCTGCATCCTCGACCGCCCGCGGCACGCCGCCCTGGTCGACGAGGTGCGCCAGGCCGGCGCGAACATCAAGTTCATCTCCGACGGTGACATCGCGGGCGCGATCTCGGCGGCCCGGTCGGAGTCCGACGTGGACGTCCTGATGGGCATCGGCGGCACCCCCGAGGGCATCACCGCGGCCTGCGCGCTCAAATGCCTGGGCGGCATGATCCAGGCCAAGCTGTGGCCGCAGGACGCCGCCGAGCGCGAGAAGGCGCTGGCCGCCGGGCACGACCTCGACCGGGTGCTGACCACCGACGACCTGGTCACCGGGGACAACTGCTTCTTCGTGGCCACCGGCGTCACCTCGGGTGACCTGCTCAAGGGGGTCCGATACCGGGCGGGCGGGGCACACACCCAGTCGATCGTGATGCGGTCCAAGAGCGGCACGATCCGGGTGATCGACTCCTATCACCGGCTGGAGAAGCTGGCCCTCTATTCGGCCATCGACTTCGACGGCCACCTGCCGACCGTGCCGCTGGGCGACAGTGACCCGGTTATCTGAGAACTAGCTGATGGCAGGGCCCGCCCCTTGGCGGGCCTTGCTGTTGCCTGGAACTATCGAATGATGAGTTACGGGGCGCAAGCTCGCGCGGACGCTGAGGCGAAGTTCGGCACGGATGCTTTCTACGCGTCCCTGGGCCGGGCCTTCGTGACCATGTGCGCCGTCATTCCGGTGTTGTTCCTGGTTGAGGCGATCGACGTCGGCATCGGCGCGGGCCAGCTCGACGTGGCCGGCGGCATCATCCCGCGCCGCATCGAGGGCCTCGACGGCGTGCTGTTCAGCCCGTTCCTGCACGCGGGGTGGGAGCACCTCTACGGCAACGCCGTCCCGCTCATCCTGGTGGGCACGTTCGCGCTGGCCGGCGGCACCAAGCGGTTCATCTGGTCGACGTTCGTGATCATCTTGGTGAGCGGCCTGGGCGTCTGGTTCGTGGGCGACCCCAACAGCGTCGTCGTGGGGGCCAGCGGCGTCGTCTTCGGCTATCTCGGCCTGCTGCTCACCCGCGGCCTGGTCGAGCGCTCGTGGTGGAATCTGGGCGTGGCCGCGTTCATCGGCCTGCTGTATTGGTACCAGCTGTACAACATCCTGCCGACCGATCAGCCGGTCTCCTGGCAGGGCCACCTGCTGGGCCTGGTCGGCGGCGCGATCGCGGCGATCATCTTCCGCCGCAAACGGCTGCGCCCGGCCACCACCGACACGACGCTGAACTTCTGACGATCAAAGACGCAGTCTCCGTACGGCGTCCTTGATCGCCGGGCGGAAGGTGGACAGCTGGGTGTAGACGCCGGGGAATCCGTCCCGCGCGCAGCCCAGCCCCCAGCTCACGATCCCCACCTGCACCCACTCCCCGTGCCGCCCGTGGCCCACCATCGGCCCGCCGCTGTCGCCCTGACACGTGTCAGCGGTGGTCGACCCGGCACAGAGCTGCTCGTCCGGCACCAACGCGACGGCGGCCTTCTGGTACGCCGCCGCACACTTCTCATCCGGCACGATCGGCACGCTCGCGTAGTGCAGGCGCTCCTCCTGCTCGATCGAGGCCTCGCGGGTCTGACCCCAGCCCATCACCACGAACTGCCCCGCACCGATCGCGTCCTTGGCCAGCGCCACGGTCGGCAGACGCAGCGGCCTGTCCAGGCGGACGACCGCCCAGTCGTCCCCCCGCGTCTCGTCGATGAAGCCCTCGGCCCGGATCACCCGCACCGAGCGGGCGGTCTGGGCGCGGCGGGACTTCAGGTCGGTGACGCCCGCGGTGACCCGGATGCTGTCGGACTGACCGGTGCCGTCGACGCAGTGCCCGGCGGTCAGCACGACCCGCGGTTCGATCAACGTCCCGCCGCAGCCCATCGAGAGCCGCACGGCCCAGGGGAACATGCCCTGCGGCGCCACCAGCCCGCCGATCACGTCGCGGGCCGCCCGCCGATCACTGCCGGCCTCGGCGGGCTGCCCCAGCAGAACAACGACGGTCAGAGCCAACAAAGCGGCTTTTCGGACCATACGGACATTGGATCACAAGCAAAACGGGCCGCGCGGTTCGCCGCGCGGCCCGTCACAACGCTTGTCTACTTAGTACCAGCCCACGTCCTGCGAGTGCCCCCAGGCGCTGCACGGGGTGCCGTAGCGACCCTCGATGTAGCCCAGGCCCCACTCGATCTGGGTGGCCGGGTTCGACCTCCAGTCACTGCCGGCCGACTTCATCTTGCCGCCCGGCAGGGCCTGCGGGATGCCGTACGCGCCCGAGCTGGGGTTGCTGGCCTTGTGGTTCCAGCCGCTTTCCTTCTTCCACAGCTTCTCGAGGCAGGAGAACTGCGAGATCTTGAAGCCCGCGTCGAGCATCAGCGAGCAGCCGATCGCGCGGTTCCCGCTGAACTCGTTGCACGAGGCCGGGATGTCACCGCTGAACTCCGGCGTGCTGCCCGACTCCGAGTCCGAGTCGGAATCCGCGTCGGCCTTCTCCTGGGCCTTCTTCTTCGCAGCAGCCTCGGCGGCGGCCTTGGCCGCGGCCTTCTTCTGCGCGATCACCTTCTGCTCGGCCTGATGCGCCTTGGTGGCGGCGGCCTTGGCGGCGGTGGCGGCCTCGGCGGCGGCGTCACTGGCGGCCTCGCGCTGGAACGCGCGGGCGGCGGCGTGCTCGGACTGACGTTGTTTCAGCAGCTGCGAGTTGTCCACCGCGACCTGCGCGACGACGCTCGCTTCGGCGCTCTGCTGCTGGACTTCCTGGTCCTGTCCGAGGTAGATGCCGGTGGCCGCGCCCGCCAGAAGCAGGCTGACCGAGGCAACTCGTACTCCGACCCGGCTCCAGAGCCGATTCACGAAGTTTCCCTTCGTCGGGGGCAATGACGCGGCACCCCGCCACCGGACAACAGTGGCGAAACACGCCGCGAGCACCCCAGCCCGACTCGGGCCGGCGCGCGGACTAAGTCGATCTCCGACCTCGTGCCCGTGCGTGGTGCTCGTCAGACACCATGGCCCACCGTGAAGAGGATGTGAAATGACGACGCGGTCTTGTTAAATTGCTCACAACAATTTCACGCTCAAACCGGGTGAAATACCGCAGAAATCGCGTCACTCCGAAGGGGAATCCGTGATCACACCACGGATTCCCCTCCTCACTCAGAGTGGAATCTCCTCCAGCAGGTCGGTGACCACCTCGGCGATGGGCGACCGCTCGGAACGGGTCAGCGTGACGTGGGCGAAGATCGGGTGGCCCTTGAGCGCCTCGATCACCGCCGTGACGCCGTCGTGCCGGCCGACCCGCAGGTTGTCGCGCTGGGCCACGTCGTGGGTGAGAACGACCCGCGAGCCCTGCCCGATACGGGAGAGCACGGTGAGCAGGACGTTGCGTTCGAGCGACTGGGCCTCGTCGACGATCACGAAAGCGTCGTGCAGGCTGCGGCCGCGGATGTGGGTCAGCGGCAGCACCTCGAGCAGACCGCGGGCCATGACCTCCTCGACCACGTTGGCGTGCGCCACGGCGCCCAGCGTGTCGAAGACGGCCTGCGCCCAGGGCGACATCTTCTCGTGCTCGCTGCCGGGCAGATAGCCGAGCTCCTGGCCGCCGACGGCGTAGAGCGGGCGGAACACGATGACCTTCTTGTGGCGGTTGCGTTCCATGGTGGCCTCGAGTCCCGCGCAGAGCGCGAGCGCCGACTTGCCCGTGCCGGCCCGGCCGCCGAGCGAGACGATGCCGATCGACTCGTCGAGCAGGATGTCGAGGGCGACCCGCTGCTCGGCTGACCGTCCGCGCAGACCGAACGCTTCCCGGTCACCCCGGACCAGCCGTACGGTCTTGTCGGGGTTGACCCGGCCGAGCGCCGATCCGCGCGCCGAGTGCACCACCAGACCGGTGTGGCAGGGCAGGTTCTCGACCTCGTCGAGCTCCAGCTCCTCGCCGCCGTAGAGCGCGTTGACCTGGTCCTCGCCGAGCTTCAGGTCGGCCATGCCGGTCCAGGTCGGGTCGCTGGCCTGGCCGTGGCGGTACTCGTCGGCGGTGAGACCGACCGACGCCGCCTTGACCCGCAGCGGCATGTCCTTGCTGACCAGCGTCACCTCGCGCCCCTCGGCGGCCAGCCCGAGGGCGACCGAGAGGATGCGGGTGTCGTTCGAGTCGTTGCGGAAGCCCTGCGGCAGCACGCTCTGGTCGGCGTGGTTGAGCTCGACCCGCAGTGTGCCGCCCTCGTCGTTGCAGAGGACCGGCTGGTCGAGCCGGCCGAACTTGACCCGCAGGTCGTCGAGGTAACGCAACGACTGCCGGGCGAACCACCCGAGCTCGGGGTGGTGACGCTTGCCCTCCAGCTCCGAGATGACCACGAGGGGAATGATCACCTCATGATCGGTGAAGCGGCGGAACGCCGCCGGGTCGGACAGCAGAACCGAAGTGTCCAGAACGAAAACGCGGCCCGAAGGGGCCGGTTCAGCGTCCGCGTGCCTGTCCCGGGACCTACGCCCCGCGCGGGCTTTGTTCGTGGAGACTTCGACGGCCGGGTCGAGAGCGACGTCGGCGTCTGATCGGCGAGATGTCACAGGCCTGCTCCAGCGGCGGGCGTGCAACCCGGGACGCCCGCGGTCCGCCACCTCCGGCGCCCGTCTCTTATGCACGGGGTCGGATTGCGGGGCCCCGTGGCGCACTTGTCGCAGGTCCGGGCCGGCCGGCTGGCCCGGGATGACCCCGTGCCATGACTCAAACGCTAGCGGTCAACTCGGCTACGCGGTAGTACGCAAAAACGGGTGACGGACGACGTCCAGGCAAATTTCTCTCGCATGAAACGTCATCTCCGGCGGGTAATCTGACGACGTGGCACAGACTCCGCGTCCGACCCATCCGCTGAGCATCGACGAGGCATGGGCCTTCACCGCCGGCAACGCCTCGGCGACCACCTTCTTCTTCGACTTCGACGGCGTGCTCTCACCCGTCACCGACGACCCCGACGCCTCGCAACCGGTGCCGGCCGTCCTCGGGGTACTGGAAAGGCTCGCCGAGTCGGTCCAGCGGGTGGCCATCGTGTCGGCCCGGCCGGTCAGCTTCCTGCGCTCGCGCTTCTCCTCGCTCGAGCGGGTCGACCTCTACGGTCTCTACGGCCTCGAGGTCTGGCACGAGGGCGAGGTCGTCACCAACCCGGCCGCCGAGCCGTGGGTGCCGACGATGGCCGAGCTGGCCGAGCGGGCCAAGGCCGAGCTGCCCGCGTCGACGCTGGTCGAATACAAGCGTCTTTCGGTGGCCCTGCACTACCGCACCGCCCCGCACGAGGCGCCTGCGGTCGAGCGCTGGGGTCACGAGCAGGCCGAGCAGCTCGGTCTGCGCATCCAGGCGGGCCGCATGGTGGTCGAGCTCAAGCCGCCGGTCGACCAGGACAAGGGCATGGTCATCACCGAGGGCGTCCGCGAGGCCGGCTGCGCGTGGTATTTCGGGGATGACATGTCCGACATCAAGGCGTTCGACGCGTTGCGGGCCCGCGAGGCCGTCGACCCGTCGTTCTTCGGTGTCGCGGTCGCCGTGGCCAACCCCGAGACGGGGGCCGAGGTGTCCAGCGCGGCCGACCTCACCCTCGAGTCGCCCGACGCCGTCGCCGCGTTCCTGACCGACGGGCTCACCAGGTTTTAGGCGCCGTATCGGCGCTGGCGGCTTCCGTAGGAGCGGAGGGCGCGCAGGAAGTCGATACGGCGGAAGTCGGGCCAGTTGGCGTCGTGGAAATAGAACTCCGAGTGCGCCGACTGCCACAGCAGGAACCCGGAGAGGCGCTGCTCCCCGCTGGTCCGGATGACCAGGTCGGGATCGGGCTGACCGCGGGTGTAGAGGTGCTCGGCGATGTGCTCGACGTCGAGGATCTCGGCCATCTCCTCGATCGTGCGCCCGGCCGCGGCCTGCTCGTGCAGCAGGGAGCGCACCGCGTCGGCGATCTCGCGCCGGCCGCCGTAACCGACGGCCATGTTGACCTCGACGCCGATCGTGCGGTTGCGGGTCTTCTCCTGCGCGGCTTTGAGGGTCGCGGCGGTCGCGGCGGGCAGCACGTCGAGCGCGCCGACCATGCGCAGCCGCCACGGGTTGCCGTCCTCGGCCAGCTCGGTCGCCAGATCTTCGATGATCTTGACCAGCGGGTCGAGCTCGGCCGACGGGCGGCGCAGGTTGTCGGTGGCCAGCAGATAGAGCGTGACGTGCTTGATGCCGGCCTGGTCACACCAGCCGAGCAGCTCCTTGATGCGGGCGGCGCCGACACGATGACCGTCGTTCGGGTCGACGAAGCCCATCTCGCGGGCCCAGCGGCGGTTGCCGTCGCACATGACGCCGACGTGCTGGGGCACGGGTTTGCCGGCCAGCTTGCCGGCCAGCCGACGTTCATACACGCGGTAGAACGGAGTGGAGATCAACGACCGCAGACTCATCGCTTGAAACCCTAGCCCTCATCGGTAGCGACTCAAGGGGCGGCCGGGTGACGCCGGCCCAACCGGGAGGCGATGCGTCCGATCGTGCGAAGGTCGAAAACCCCGTCACCGAGGCCGAGGTCCACCATCCGGTCGAAGACCTCCGCGTCTCGGGCAGCCGCGCTCACCGCGGCGTCGACCACCGACGACCGGCGGGTGAGCCGGGCCGCGAAGCCGGAATGCCGCAGGTGACGGCCGAGCCGGTGACCAAGCGCACGCCCGTAACGCTGGGCGACCCCCGACGGCCCGGCCGCGGCCGCCGCACCGGCCAGCGCCCCGGAGAGAACGGCATAGAAGATGCCCTCCCCGGTGAACGGGTTGATCAGCGAGAGGGCGTCGCCGGCGAGCAGCACCCGGCCGCGCGCGGGGGGCGGGCGACGGGTCGACAACGGCAGGTGGTGCCCGCGAACGCCGGTCGGCTCGCTGCCGGGCAGCAGGTGGCTGAGGCGTTCCAGGAGGTACGCCCGGGAGAGCGGCGCCCCGCGCAGGACCTCGCCGTAACCGATGTTGGCGGTGCCGTCGCCCAGCGGGAACTCCCACGCGTACGCCGGCCAGCGCTGCCGGGTCGTGACGATGATCTGCTCGTTCGTGTTGGTGGTCGGCGCGTACCCACGGATCGCGACCGCGAGGTGACCGGGCGGATTCACCGGGAAGCCGAGCGCACGACGCACCACCGACCCCGCGCCGTCGGCCCCGATGAGCACACCGGCTCGAAACCGCGAGTCGATCATGATGCCGTCTCCGGTCGCGCGAACTGACCGTACGGTGTGCCGGCGCAGCTCCGCGCCGGCCTCGACCGCCGCCCGCACCAGCCGCTCGTCGAACACCCGCCGCGGCACGGTGTAGGCCGCGCGCGGCAGCGGCCGCGCGACCGCCGAACCGCCCGGCCCGACCAGCCGCAGCCGCTCGATCGCCGGATAGCCGTCGGTGACCCCGCGCACGCCGAGTCCACTCAGGACGGCGATGGCCTCGGCCGCGATGCCGTCGCCACAGACCTTGTCGCGCGGGAAATCGGCCCGATCGAGCAGCAGGACGCTCTTGCCGGCGCGGCCGGCCGCCAGGGCCGCCGCCAGGGCCGCCGCCGAGCCCGCCGGCCCCGCGCCGACGATCGCCACATCAAAATTTCGCAAGCCGTGCCTCGCCCGCCATCCCTAACCCCCACCCGCCTCGGGGGGATCGGATTTGAACTTACGCGCTGTCAAGGCCAGGGAGCCGAGTTGTCCACAGGGAGCCCGCCGCGACCTCCGCCATCCACAGCCCGGGGACCGGAGTGGATCCCGCGCGATCGATTTCACGCGGCGCCGGCCGGTCGCGCCAGATCGTCCGCCGCTTCCCCCAGGCGGACGTCGAGCCGGCCTGCCCGATGCAGCGCGTACCAGGTCAGCCCGGCCGCGGCCACCAGCGGGGCACCGTCGCGGATCAGCCCGTCGACGCCCAGCAGGAAGTAGCACAGCGGCAGGTCCCAGGCCAGGACGAACAGGGTGAGCCAGCCCAGATAGCGCCGCGCCCCCGCCTTGCCGCGGAGCAGGAAGAACGTGCCCAGCAGCACCGCGTAGCTGACCCCGATGCCCAGCGCCAGCCAGACCAGCACCGCGAGCAGCCACTCCGGACGGTCCCGCAGCTCACCGAACGCGATCAGGCACGGCACGAGCATCAGCGGGCTGTAGGTGAACGCCGCGATGCGGGCCGTCAGCAGCCAGCCCGTCACCGGTGCCCGACGGGGCGCCGCCTCCTGCAACCGCACGCCCTCACGGGTGAACACGAGACGCTGGGGATGGCGGACCAGACGTTCCCGGACCACCGGATGCCGGTAGAGCATCACGACCACGGCGACACACAGGAGGAGCAGCACCGCGAAGCCCAGCACACCGGGCAGGACCGGCAGCCCGGACCGGGGGACGATCAGGCGCCCGACGGCGAAGATCGTGGTGACGGCGAGGATCAGGCCCAGCGGCCGGGCGACGGCCCGGTCGCGGCGCACCTGCCGGATGAGGATCAGCCAGCCCACCGTACGCAGCAACGCCCACCCGGTGCGCACCGCCAGCCCGAAACCGTGCTCCGGCGCGTACCAGTAGTTGAGGACCTCGACCACGACGGTCGCCGCGGCCGTGGCAACCAGCAGGGCGGTCAGCGCGCGCAGAGCGCGCGGCCGCACCGTTTCGTCAGTTGCCACGGCCGGAGCGTTACCCGGTCCGGCGGTGTCCTACGCGCTCAGGCGGGCCTTCAGCGCGTCCAGCTCGGACCAGAGGACGGCCGGCAGCTTGTCGCCGAACTTCGTGAACCACTCGGTGATCTGCGGAATCTCGGCCAGCCACTCGTCCCGGTCGACGCGCAGCACGGCTTCCAGGTCGGCGTCGTCCAGGTCGAGACCCGTACGGTCGATGGCCGCCACCGTCGGCACGTGGCCGATCGCGGTCTCGACCGCCTCGCCCCGGCCGTCCAGCCGCTCGACGATCCACTTCAGGACCCGGCTGTTCTCGCCGAAGCCGGGCCAGAGGAACCCGCCGTCCTCGTCGCGGCGGAACCAGTTGACGTAGAAGATCTTGGGCAGCTGGGCCGCGTCGCCCGGCGCGCCCTTGGCCATGTCGATCCAGTGCTGGAAGTAGTCGCCGGCGTGGTAGCCGATGAACGGCAGCATGGCCATCGGGTCGCGGCGGACGACACCGACCTGTCCGACCGCGGCCGCCGTCGTCTCGCTGGAGAGCGTCGCACCCAGGTAGACGCCGTGCACCCAATCCCGGGCCTCGGCGACCAGCGGGATCGTCGTCTTGCGGCGGCCGCCGAACAGGATCGCGTCGATCGGCACGCCCCGGGGGTCGTGGTATTCGTCGGCGAGGATCGGGCACTGCTCGATGGGGGTGCAGAAACGGCTGTTGGGGTGGCTCGACGGCGTCGGTGAGTCGGGGGTCCAGTCCTCGCCGCGCCAGGAACGCAGGTGCGCCGGGGGCCGTCCCATGCCCTCCCACCAGATGTCCCCGTCGTCGGTCAGGGCGACATTGGTGAAGACCGAGTTGCCGCGGGCCAGGGTGCGCATCGCGTTGGGGTTGGTGTGGAAGTCGGTGCCGGGGGCGACGCCGAACAGCCCGTACTCGGGGTTGGTGGCCCAGAGCCGGCCATCCTCGCCGAAGCGCATCCAGGCGATGTCGTCGCCGACGGTCTCGACCTTCCAGCCGGGGATGGTGGGCTCAAGCATCGCCAGGTTGGTCTTGCCGCAGGCCGACGGGAACGCACCGGCGATATAGCGGACCTGCCCCTCGGGCGAGGTCAGCTTCATGATCAGCATGTGCTCGGCCAGCCAGCCCTCGTCGCGGGCGGCCACGCTGGCGATCCGCAGCGCGTAACACTTCTTGCCGAGCAGCGAGTTGCCCCCGTACCCGGAGCCGAACGACCAGATCTCCCGGGTCTCGGGGAAGTGCGAGATGTACTTGGTCTCGTTGCACGGCCAGGCCACGTCCTCCTGACCCGGCTCGAGCGGCGCGCCCACCGAGTGCAGCGCGGGCACAAAATCGGCGTCCTCGCCCATCGCCTCGAGCACCGCCGTGCCCATCCGGGTCATGATCCGCATGCTCGCCACGACATAGGGACTGTCCGTGAGCTCCACGCCGAACATGGGTTGCTCGGCGTCGAGCGGGCCCATGCAGAACGGCACCACGTACATCGTCCGGCCGCGCATGCATCCCCGGTAGAGCCCGGTCATCACCGATCTCATCTCGGCCGGGTCCGTCCAGTTGTTGGTCGGGCCGGCGTCGGCCTCGTCGACCGAGCAGATGAACGTGCGCTCCTCGACCCGGGCCACGTCGCCGGGGTCGGTGCGGGCCCAGAAGGAGTTCGGCTTCTTGGCGGGGTCCAGGCGGACCAGGGCGCCCGACTCGACCAGCGTGTCGGTGATCGCCGACCACTCCTCGTCGGAGCCGTCGCACCACACGATGCGGTCGGGGGTGGTCAGGGCGGCCACTTCGTCGATCCAGGCGGCCAGGCGGGCGTGTTTCAGGGGCTGGCTCAAGACGTTCTCCTTCGGTCGGCATTGACCAATGACCACAGGGGCCGGTGGCGCCGGCCCGGGGTCCTGGGGAAGTTGGCTCAGCCTAAGCTGCGGACACGGTGAGTTCATCGGCCGTTGCTGTGGATAACCGCACAATCCTCGGCCCAGATGCTCGTACGCGATCGATCCTTCACCGAAGGGTGCAGATCCGCGCAGCATCACCGGAACGCCCAGGCACGCCCGCCCCGAGGTCGACTTTCACAAAAGGTGCGTAAGCGCCTAAGCTGGTTTGTATCGGGCTTTCCTCTTACTCCCGCCGCAGGAGGCAGGAATGACGATCCCGGGCAGTCCGCCGGACGGCAGTCCCGACCCGCCGGACACCGACCTGCTGGCCGCCGTCCGGGCGGGGGACACCGCGGCGTACGGGACGCTCTACGAACGGCACCGGGCGGCCGCCCGCCAGCTGGCATGGGGGCTGACCAGTGACCCGGCCGACGTCGACGACCTGGTGGCCGAGACGTTCGCCAAGGTGTTCGCCTCGTTGCGGGCCGGCCGGGGCCCCCTGGTCGCCTTTCGTGCCTACCTGCACACGACCATGCGGCACGTCTGCTACCACCGGGCGCGGCGCGACCGCCGCCTGGAGTTCACCGACGACCTGACCCGGTACGACGAGGGCCAGCCGTACACCGACCCGGCGCTCGACCGGCTGGAGCGCTCGTACGCCGCGGCCGCCTTCCGGCAGCTGCCCGAGCGGTGGCGGGACGTGCTCTGGCAGACCGCCGTCGAGGGGAACAGCCCGGCCGAGGTGGCCGGGATGCTGGGCATGACCCCCAACGCGGTGGCCGTGCTGGCCCACCGCGCCCGGGAGGGCCTGCGCAGCCTGTACCTGCAACAGCACGTGGCGACCGCCGATCACCCGGAGTGCCGGTGGGCCGGTGACCGGCTCGGCGTCCACCTGCGGGGCCGGCTCGCACCCCGGGACGGCAACCGGATGCGTGCCCATCTGGGCTGGTGTGCCGAATGCCGGAAGAGAGTGGCCGAGATTGCCGAGATCAGTGAGATCAACCCACCGTATCGACAGCGTCACCATGCGGGATCCAGCGGTTAAGACTCGCCAACGAAAACAGCGGTCCGTGACTGCCCCCGGTACTCTCGGGACCGTGCCCGACACCTCACCGCCGCAGCCCCCCGGCCTGCGCTCCCGGTTGAGGCTTCGCTACCAGGCACTCATCCGCGAGCTCGGGAAGTTCGGCACGGTGGGTGGCATCTCGTTCGCCATCGACGTCGTGATCTTCAACGTGCTGCTGCAGGCCGGCTTCGAGACGCTGATCGCCAAGACCATCTCCACCGTGATCGCGACCACGTTCGCCTTCGCGGGCAACCGGTTCTGGACCTGGCGTGACCGTGCCCACACCAATATGGCCCGGCAGTACACGGTGTTCTTCGTGCTCAACGCCATCGGGCTGGGCATCGGCCTCGCCTGCCTGGCGATCAGTCACTACGGTCTGGGACAGCTCTCACCGGTCTTCCAGACCCAGCTCGCGGACAACATCTCGGGCCAGCTGGTCGGCACCGCGGCCGGCTCGCTGTTCCGTTTCTGGTCGTATCGCCGGTTCGTCTTCCCGGCCGCGACCCCGCCGGGCACGCCACCACGACAGGAGTCCCGAGCGGCGGGCACGACCCCACCGCCTTCGCCCGTTCGTGACACGGCGTAACCCGCCCCCTCTCCCGTAAGGTTGACCAATGCCCTCAGCTCGTGCGCTGACGGAACACTTGCGCCGTCTTGCCCCCGAAGTGCTGGCGTTCGGCGTCATCGGTGCCGGAAACACGCTGCTCTACCTGGTGATCACGTGGGTCGCGCTGCCGATCGGCGCCGTCAAGGCCTCCGTCATCGCCACTGTGGTGACGACCACGCTGGCCTACATCGCCAACCGGTACTGGACCTACCGCAACCACAGCCGGACGGCGCTGCGCCGGGAGTACACGCTGTTCTTCGGCTTCAACCTGATCGGCATGGTCATCCAGTCCGGGTCGATCGCCATCGGCAAGTACGGCTTCGGGCTGACCGAGGCGGACGACGCGCACGCGTTCATGGCCGTCACCGCGATCGGCATCGTGGTCGCCACGGTGTTCCGCTTCTGGGCCTACCGCACCTTCGTCTTCCTCAAGCCGCCGGTCGACGGTCACGAGTCCGATCTCACCGAGCTCGACGCGGTGGCCGGCCTGGCCGAGCTGAGCGCCGAGGACGAGCCGGGCAGTGTCGCGCAGCTCGACGCCCGGCGCTAGCGGCGCTGCTTCCGGAAAAGACCCTTTCGCTGTACGGGGATCTCGGGCTCGTCCTCGTCCTCGTCGTCGGGCCGCAGCAGGCGGTCCTGCTCGATCACCTCGTAGAGCAGCGTCTGCACCTGCTGAGCCCGGGGCACGGCGGTCAGCTGGACGGCCTGCTCACCGATCGAGTCGATCTTGAGCGTGCCGGTGCCGAAGACGCGGTCGAGCACCGACTGGGTGACGACGTGGTCGTTGACGCGGTTGAGCGGCAGATCCCGCCGCTCCCGGGCGATCACGCCGTCCTGCAGCAGGATCCGCTCGTCGGTCAGCACCCAATGAGTGCACCGCCAGCTCACCAGCGGCGCCACGCCGTACCGCACACCCTGGTAGAGCATGATGGCGGCGATCACCAGGAAGGCGATGCGACCGCCCTCGGTGCTGGGGAGCATCACCCACGACCCGGCGATCACGACCACCGCGAGCAGCACCAGCAGGCCGGGTCGCAGGGCCGTCCGCCAGTGCGGACGCAGGTGGAGGACGAGTTCCTCCTGTTCGGCGAGGACTTCAGCGGGGAACGCCACGCGGTCAGCGTACGTGCACCACGTCACCCGCCGAGACACGATGCTCGGCACCGTCCGCCGTCCGGACGACCAATTGGCCGGCTCCGTCCACCTCGGTCGCCTCACCGGTGAGCGTCTCGCCCGCCGGCAGCATCACCCGCACCTGCTGCCCGATGGTGGAGCAGCCCCGGCGGTAGGCGGCCAGCAGCCCGGACATCTCGGCGTCCCCGCCGGCCTCGCGCCAGCCCGCATACCAGGAGGCGAAGCCCCGCAGCAGCGCCCGCACCAGCGGGTCGCGGTCGGTCACGGCGGCGCCCGCGACGCGCAGTGAGGTCGCGGGCAGGCCGGTGGTCTCGGGCAGCTCCTCGGAGCGGGTCGTCACGTTGAGCCCGATACCCACCACGACCGCGTCGCCGGACACCTCGGCCAGGATGCCGGCGCACTTCCGCTCGCCCACCAGCAGATCATTCGGCCACTTCAGAGCGGCGTCGACCTCGGCCACGCGCTCGACCGCGCCCAGCAGCGCCACCCCGGCCAGCAGGGGCAGCCAGGCGAACGACGAGGGCGGCAAGGCGAGCCAGTCGCGCTCGCGGTCGGCCTGCCCCGGTCGCAACAGGACACTCAGCGTGAGACCGGCCCGGGGCGGCGAGGTCCACCGGCGGTCACGCCGGCCGCGCCCGGCCGTCTGCTGCTCGGCCACCACGACCAGCCCCTCGGGCCGGCCCCGGGCGGCCGCGGCGGCCACGTCGGCGTTGGTGGAGGCGGTCTCGGCCACGACCTCGATGTGCGACCACAGGCTGCCCGGGGTGACCAGCGCGCGTTCGAGCGAGCGCGGGGACAGCGGAGGTCGGTCGAGATCGGTGAACGGCGAAGCCATTGGCCGAGCGTAGCGGCCAGGGCGCGTTTTATGACTGGGGTCGGCCTGCGGTGCGGTCCAGATTTCGTCTGCGTGCGGCCCGTGGAAGGCCGGCTACCGGTGTTGTAACCGGCCTTCCACGGGACGTGCGCAGACGGAATCTGGGCCTCGGCGCAGGCCGGGTCCAGTCATAAAACACGACCTAGCGCGGTGGCGGCTCGGCGGCGTGACGGCTGACATAGACCCGGGTGCTGCGGTCGGGCGGCTCGACCGACGGACGGGGGCGCGGGCGGGGACGGCGGCGGGTCGTGGGCGGCGGGTCGTCGGTCGCCGAGGCGAACAGCTGCGTGGTCGGCAGGGACTCGTTCTCGATGCGCCATTCCCGTCGCTCGCGCCGGACCTCGCGCTTCTCGTTGCGGGTGGCCCAGTTGCGCGGCTGCCGCACGCGGCGCTCGTCGGCCAGGGAGGTCACCACCTCGGTCGGTTCGGGCTCGACGGGCAGCAGGTCGAAGCCGGTGGCGGGCTCGTAGTCGGGGACCGAGGGCAGGCGCTCGACCGGGGACGGCCAGCCGTAACCCTTGGCCGAGGGCTCGGGGTCGGGATCCAGATCGACGGGGATGGGGGTCCAGTACTCGCCGGACGGGGGCTCCTCGCGGACCTGGCGATATTCGGGGCGTACCCAGCCCGCGATGCGGTGGCCGTAGCGGTCGCCGGGGGCCGGCTCGCGCTCGAAGCCTGTCCGGGCTTCGTCCACGCCCGGTTCGGGCTCGAGGTCGGGGACGAGTTCGAGGCCGACCAGTTCGCCGGGCTCGGGCGCGTACTCACCGGGCTCGGGCTCGTAGCCGGCCGGCTCGGGCTCGTACGCCGCCGGCTCGGGCTCGTACTCGGCGGCGTCCGGCTCGTACGCGACAGGCTCGGGCTCGTACGCGGACGGCTCGTACGCGGAGACCTCGTACGCGGAGGCCTCGTAGGCAGCTGCCTCGTAGGCGGCGGGCTCCGGAAGGAAGTCGACGGGCTCGGGCAGGAAGTCGGCCGGATCCGCCGCGTACTCGTCGTGCTCCGGGTCGTCGGTGGGGTCGTCACCCTCGTACGGGAAAAGCTCCTCCTCCTCGGCCCGGCCGATCATCGCCGGCCCCGGGCGCGGACCGTCCTCGACCGGCGGCACCACCGCCGGCTCCTTTCCCCGGCGGCGACTTCCACGCACGGGCCGCTTCGGCTGGACGGCGGCGGCCTCGATTGCGCGCTCCTGTCGCCCGGCCCGTCGACCCTCCCGGCCGAAGATCACGGAGCGGAAGCAGATCAGGGTGGCGATCCCGCCGGCGATGAGGGCGATGCCGGCCGCGGTCATCCAGTTGGTCACGCCGTGGGTAACGAATGGGGCATTGAGTGCGAAACGCACCCGTAGCGGCGCGGCGCCTGCTAGCTCGGATCCACGCGATCCACGGGAGCCGACCTCGCGCACTACGATCATTACCGACGAGTATTTCCCGCGGAGAGCGTTAGGGATCACCGTGACGATCGAGCAGGACGATGCGGTCCAGGCGGACATTCACACCACTGCGGGCAAGCTCGCTGATCTCGCCCAGCGCACCGACGAGGCCGTGCACGCCGCCTCGGCCCGGGCGGTCGAAAAGCAGCACGCCCGGGGCAAGAAGACGGCCCGCGAACGCATCGAGATGCTGCTCGACGAGGGCTCGTTCGTGGAGCTCGACGAGCTGGCCCGGCACCGCTCGACCGCCTTCGGCCTCGAGAAGAACCGCCCGTACGGCGACGGGGTGGTCACCGGCTACGGCACCGTCAACGGCCGGCAGGTGTGCGTGTTCTCCCAGGACTTCACGATCTTCGGCGGTTCGCTGGGTGAGGTGTTCGGCGAGAAGATCGTCAAGGTGCTCGACCTGGCCATGAAGGTCGGCTGCCCGATCATCGGGATCAACGACTCGGGCGGCGCCCGCATCCAGGAAGGCGTGGTCGCCCTCGGGCTCTACGCCGACATCTTCTTCCGCAACGTGCGGGCCAGCGGCGTCATCCCGCAGATCTCCCTGATCATGGGGCCGTGCGCGGGCGGCGCGGTCTACTCCCCCGCGATCACCGACTTCACCGTGATGGTCGACCAGACCTCGCACATGTTCATCACCGGCCCCGACGTGATCAAAACGGTGACCGGCGAAGAGGTCGGGATGGAGGAGCTGGGCGGCGCCCGCACGCACAACAGCCGCAGCGGGAACGCGCACTACCTGGCCTCCGATGAGGACGACGCGATCGACTACGTGCGCGCGCTGCTGTCCTACCTCCCGTCGAACAACCTGGACGAGCCGGTGACCTTCGACGGGCCGGCCGATCTCTCGCCCGCACCGGCGGATCTCGCGCTGGACTCGCTCATCCCCGACTCGGCCAACCAGCCGTACGACATCAAAACGGTCGTCGAGACGGTGGTCGAGGACTTCCTCGAGGTGCAGCCGCTCTACGCGCAGAACATCGTGGTCGGCTTCGGCCGCGTCGAAGGGCGGCCGGTCGGCGTGGTCGCCAACCAGCCTTTGCACCTGGCGGGCACCCTCGACATCGCAGCTTCCGAGAAGGCGGCTCGCTTCGTGCGTACGTGTGACGCCTTCAACATTCCGGTCGTCACTTTCGTCGACGTGCCCGGCTTCCTGCCCGGCACCTCGCAGGAGTGGGACGGCATCATCCGCCGCGGGGCGAAACTGATCTACGCGTACGCCGAGGCGACCGTCCCCAAGGTGACGGTGATCACGCGCAAGGCGTACGGGGGTGCCTACGACGTGATGGGCTCGAAGCACCTGGGCGCCGACCTCAACTTCGCCTGGCCCACGGCGCAGATCGCGGTGATGGGCGCGCAGGGCGCGGTCAACATCCTCTACCGCGGGGAGCTGGCCGCGGCCGACGATCCCGCCACCCGCCGCTCCGAGCTGATCCAGGAGTACGAGGACACGCTGGCCAACCCCTACATCGCGGCCGAACGCGGCTATGTGGACGCGGTGATCATGCCGTCGCAGACCCGGATCCAGATCACCCGCGCGCTGCGCACTCTGCGCACCAAGCGCGAGACCCTGCCACCCAAGAAGCACGGCAACATCCCGCTCTGACCGATCAGGCCGGCAGCGGGTTCCTGAGCAGCAGGACACCGCCGTAGATCAGGGCGGCCATCGAGCCGAGCCAGAAGAACGCGACGAAGAACGCGGTGGACAGGCCGGTCGCCTTGGCCAGCGATCCGGTGTCCGCCTCGGGGCCCCTCTTCCAGTTGCCGTACAGCTCGGGGATCTGCCGCGTGCCGCCCATCAGCAAAAACCAGATCCAGATGTACGTGAACACGAGCTGGACGTCCTCGCCGGCGCGCATGGCCACGGCCCAGACGAGCGCGCCGGTCACCGGGACCGCGATGAAGCCGAAGAAGTTGCGCACCATGACCAGCAGCAGCGCCATCAGGAGCAGGGTCATGAGCAGGATCGACCGGGGGCTGATGCCCCGCACCAGCATCCAGGCGCCGGCCAAGCCGAAGATCGACGGGCCCAGGTAACCGGCCAGCCCGGCCGCCAGGGCCTGCAGGACGTTCCACTTCTCCTGGCGATAGGCGGTGGCACCGGCCCCGCCCGGCTGCACGAGGATCTTGGTGACGAACAAGCCGGTGAGCGAGCCGAACATGGCGTGGCCGCCCTCGTGCGCGATGGTGATCGCGTGGGTGGTGAAACGCCACAGCGGCACGGCGGCCACGAAGGCGAGGACCGCCGTCGTCCAGGCCAGGCTGGGGCTTCCCATGCCCCGGAAGCTATCGCCGCCCGTGCACCCCACCCATCGGCCGTTGGTACGACTGCGTCACCCAATAGTGACGCGTAGTCGCACTCCGGCCGCCGATCGTCAGGAGGTGCCGACCGGCAGCCACTGCCCGGCGAGCAGGAACGCGCCCACGACCAGCGCGACCAGGTTGACGATCAGGAAGAAGCCGACCCAGAAGATGGCGGGCACGTGCGAGGCGCGAGCCAGCTGGTCGGCGTCGGAATCGGGCATCCGGCCCCGGCCGCGCAGACTCTGCAGCTCGAAGACCGGGCGGACCCCGCCGAACAGCAGGAACCACACCCCGGCGTACGCGAAAACGGCCTGGACCTGCGGCGACGCGTACCAGGAAACGGCGAACACGATCGCCCCGGTAACCACCAGCGAGAGCACGCCGAACAGGTTCCGGATGTTGATCAGCATGAGCAGCAGGAGCACTACGGCCAGCCAGAGCAGCAGCGTGATCCGGTTGCCGCCGAGCAGCCAGGCGCCGAGCAGGCCGACCAGCGACGGCGCGATGTACCCACCGAGCAGGGTGAGCATCATGCCCGGCCCGGTCGGGCGACCCGACGACAACGTCAGGCCGGAGGTGTCGAACTCCAGCCGGATGCCGCGCAGCCGACGGCCGGTGAGCAGGGCGAACAGCGCGTGCCCGCCCTCATGGGCGATCGTCACGGCGTTGCGGGCGACCCGCCAGACCGGACGGAACGCCACCGCGAGCAAGCCGGCCAGGGCGGTGAGCAGCACCAGGAGACCGGGCGGGTCCGGTTGCGCACCGAGCAGCTTGTCCCAGAAGTCAGTAACACCGTCGATCGACACAGCGCGGAACTGTATCCGATCTCGCTAAGTGGATCCTGTTACGCGCCTCAGGCGCGACGGCGCAGCACCATGTCGGAGCGGGCCGGGGCAGCACGCTTCGTGAGCAGCAGCCGGGCGGCGAGGACGGCGCCGGCGAGCACCGTCAGCGAGGCGACGATCGAGAACATGACCATCGGACCGGCCGCTGCGGCCAGAAGCACCAGGTCAGCGACGGCCACGAGCATCCAAAGCGCCAGCGCGGGCCTGCGTCCGTGCGGTCGGCCAGTCATGTCGTACCTCCGTATCGTGATGCGAGATGACTTACCCATTCACTCGCGTCATCACTCATCGGAGTTACTTCTTGGGCTGGAATCCCTGGTAGATGAGCTTCAAATCGGCCTGCGAGGCGTTCCAGTCATCGGGTGAGACATACCAGGAGATCGAGTACGCCTGGTCGTCGCTCACGATGATGTTGCGCTTGACGGCGTGCTGCTCGTTGCCGGTGCTGGTGGTGTAGAAGAACTCCCAGTCGGCGGCCTGCTTGAAGTAGTTGCTGACGGACTGCAGCCGGACCTTGTTGTAATTCCGGTAGTCGCGTCCGGCCCGGTCCCGCTCCTGCTGCTGCCAGTCGGCGAGCGCGTCGGGCTTCGGGTCGTCGCTCTGGTCGATGAGCAGCAGGCGGTTGTTCCAGCGAATGCGGGTCTCACTGCCGTCCTGCGAGATGTCGGCGCTCTTGGGCAGCGGCACCTTGTAACCCGAGCCGTCCGAATAGACCCGCCAGGTGGTCGGCAGGGTCAGACCGGCCGGGCTCGACGGAGGGGCCGACGACGGCTTGGGCGACGGAGTGGAGCTGGTGGCCGGGGCCTTGCCGGGCTGCTGCGAGGGGCCACCGGCCGAGGCGGGCGGGGCGACGGGCTGCCGGGCCTGGTTGCCGTTGTCCTGGTCACCGTCATTGTTCAGTACGCCGATGAGGACAACCACGAGGACGACGATGAGCAGCAGGATGCCGCCGGCGACGGCAGCCTGGCCGTACGTGAGCCGAGTGCCGAAAACGGTGACGCCGGGTGACTGGCGCACGGGCATGGGCGTCCACGCCGGTCGCGACGACCGGTTGAAGGCCGGCATCGGCTCGGGGTCATGCTCGGCGGGCACGAGGACGGTGGCGTCGGTCGCGCCCCGCCTCATGGCGGTCGTCTTGGCGGGCGCGTCGTCGGTTACGGACTTGCCGGGTTTGGCCTTGTCGTCGACCCTCTTGGGCTGGGCCGGCAGTTTCTTGGCGGGGCTGACGACCTGAGTCGCGTCCACTACGGCCGGCTTCCCAGTCTTACCGGCCCCGTCGTGCCGCGTGGTGTTGGTGCTCGCGTTGTCCGACACGGAGTTCTCGACTGCGGCGCTCGCAGCCGTGCTCCCACCGGCCCGGATGCCCCCAGCGTCGGCGCTCCCAGCCTCACCGCCCCCAGCTCCGGCGCTCCCAGCCTCGGCGGTCCCAGCCTTAGCGCTCCCAGCCTCGGCGGACCCAGCCTCACCGCTCCGAGCCTTAGCGGTCCCAGCCGCGGCGGACCCAGCGTTGGCGGACCCAGCCTTAGCGCTCCCAGCCTTAGCGGTCCCAGCCGCGGCGGACCCAGCGTTGGCGGACCCAGCGTTGGCGCTCCCAGCCTTAGCGGTCTCACTCTCGGCGGTCCCAGCCGCGGCGGACCCAGCGTTGGCGGACCCAGCCTCAGTGGACCCAGCCTCGCCGCTCCCAGCCTCGGCGATCCCAGCCTCGACGGCCCCGGCCTCGACGGCCCCGGCCTCAGTCCCAGCGTTGGCAACCCCAGCGTTGGCGCTCCCAGCCCCGGCAGTCCCAGCGTTGGCGCTCCTAGCCTTGGCGCTCCCATCCCCTGCAGTCCCAGCGTTGGCAGTCCCAGCGTTGGCAGTCCCAGCGTTGGCAGCCCCAGCCTCGGCAGTCCCAGCGTTGGCAGCCCCAGCCTCGGCAGTCCCAGCGTTGGCAGCCCCAGCCTCGGCAGTCCCAGCGTTGGCAGCCCCAGCCTCGGCAGTCCCATCGTTGGCAGCCCCAGCCTCGGCAGTCCCAGCCTCGGCAGCCCCAGCGTTGGTGGTCCCAGCCTCGACGCTCCGGGCCTGAACACTTCCAGGCTGGGCGCTCTTGACTTCTGCGTTCTCGGCCTTAGCGCTTTCACTCTTGGCGCTCTCCGCCTTGGCGGGCGCTGATTCTGCGCGCTCAGCCTTGGCGGGCGTTGCGTTCGCGGGCTTGGCCGGCTCCGGCTTCGTCGCCGGCTCGGGGATCCTGGTGGTCCGGTCGGCCGGCGGCTCGGAGATCTTGGTGGTCTTGTCGACCGGCGCCGGGCTCTTGGCGGGGCGGGCGACGGGCGTCGCGATCCTTGTGGTCTTGTCGACCGGCTCCGAGATCTTGGTCGTCTGGTCGACCGGCGGCGCCTTCGGTTCCTTGGCCGGCGAGATCTTGGTGGTCGGGTCGGGCTGCTCGCCGGGCTTGACGCGCGGGAGCAGGGCGGTGGCGTCGGCCAGGGACTTCTCGTGCTCGGGGGCAGCCGTGCCCCGGCGGTTGGCCGCGACGTCGGCGGCCGTGAAGCCGGCTTGGCCGCCCCGACTCGTACGGGAAAGCCCGCCGCTCGCGTGGGGGCCGGACCGCGGCGAATCAGGAGTGGAGGTCTGGCCGGGCGGGGTGGGGGCGCCGGAACGCGTACCGAAAACCGTCGTCCGGTCGTCCTGAACCGGGGGGCCGTCGACCCGGGTGGCATCGATCTTGGGACCGTCGACGCGGGTGGCATCCAGGCGCGGAGTGTCGACCTTGGGAGTGTCGACGCGGGTCGGGGTGTCGGCGGCGGGACGGCCGACCTGAGCCTTGCCCGGCGTGAACCGCGGCCGGCCCTCACCAGCCGACGGACGACCGGGGGTGACCGGCGGCTGCGACGGGCCCGCCGGACGGCCGGGAGCCGGAGTCACCGTGCGACCGGACGGACGCGCGACCGGCGGGCGCGGGCCGGGCACAACCGGAGCCGAAGAGGTGCCGCTGGTGAGCGCCGAACGATCACGGCCCACCCCCGGACGACGCATCGTCGGGCTCATCGGGAAGCTCAGCTTGGACCGCCGGCCGGCCGCGCGCAGCAGCAGCCGCTCGGCCTCCTCGGCGTTGATGCGGTGCGTCGGATCCTTGCGGAGCAGGCCGTTGAGCACCGGCTTCATCGGGCCGGCGTTGCGCGCGGGCGGCGGGTTCTCGGTGGCCAGCGCGGCCAGTGTGGCGATGGCCGACGGGCGGGCGAACGGCGAGGCACCCTCGACCGCGGCGTAGAGCGTGGCGCCCAGCGACCAGAGGTCGGCGGCCGGGCCGGCTGAGCCGTCCCGCGCCCGCTCGGGAGCGATATAGGCCGGCGAGCCGAGCACCAGACCCGTACGCGTGACGTTGGGGTCGCCCGGCACGGTGGCCAGCCCGAAGTCGGTGAGCACGACCCGGCCGTCCGCGCCGATGAGCACATTGCCCGGCTTGACGTCGCGGTGGACGACGCCGGCCCGGTGGGCAGCGCGCAGCGCGTTGAGCACGCCCAGGCCGATCTCGGCGGTGCGCACCGGACTGTACGGCCCGTCGGCGGCCAGCGTGTCCTGCAGCGAGCGGGACGGCACGTACTCCATGCCGATCCACGGGTCGGCGTCGGTGCGCAGCACGTCGAAGACGCGGACCACGTTGATGTTGTTGAGCCGGGCGATCGCGCGCGCCTCGCGCAGCGACCGCTCCCGCATCTCCTGCCGCTCGCCCGCGGTCAGGCCCGGCGGCGGCACCAGCTCCTTGATGGCGACCTCACGGTGCAGGACGACATCGGTCGCCCGCCAGACACGACCCATCCCGCCCTGACCGAGCGGCGCGACAAGCCGGTAACGGTCAGCGACTACGAGCGGGGGAGAGGAAGACATCACGGAGAAAATACCCGGTCATGTCGAGCGACAGCGAATCGATCAGCCGAGTGTGGGATGCGTGTCACCGGATCTTCGGTGCGACGTCGTACGCTCGGTCGATGAATACGGAACTGCTGGTCAGCGTCGTGCGTGGCGAGCCGACCGACCGGGAGCTGGCCGCGCTGGTCACAGTGCTGCTGGCGGCATCCAGCAAAGCTGATGCTCCGGCCCATCCGGCACCCGTCTCCACCTGGGCCAGATCCGCACGCCCATCGATGTCCCCGGGCTCATGGAAGGCCTCTGGCCTGCCCCGATAGATCATCATCCGTCACTGTCCACAGGGGCCCCCGATGCTGGCAGTGACCGACTACTCTCACAATCGCTCGACCGCTCAGCTTGTGAGATTCGTCAGTCCGGGGAGGCTTGGATGATTCCGGAGGAGGATCGCGGTCCCGCCTGGCTGCGTGACTACGGCACCACCGATTTCGGCGCCATCGAGGCCGACATCCAGGCCATGGAACAGTTCGCCGCCCAGCTGGCCGCGAACGTCAAAGACAGCTACGCCCCTCACATGTCGTCGGTCAGCGATTCGATGCTCACTCGCCTGCCTGACCCGCCGGCTGCGTTCGCCGAGCTCTACTCGTTCCTGACGGCGCACAACGAGGCGCAGAACGTCACCCACCAGAACGTCTACAACTACGCGAACGGCACAGCGGGCTTCGCCAGCGCGGCCGCCGACATCAGCAAGCAGTACAGCGGCTCCGACGCGTTCGCCCGCGCGAGGGTCAGCGATGTCGACAAGGCGTTCGACAAAGTGGGTATCCCTGAGGCCAGCACGACGGTCACTCCCACCACTGGCGAGGGAGACGTCTGATGCTCGTCGCAGGAGGCGGCGGCGGGGCCGGAGGCACTCCCTGGGGCATGTTGACCATTCAGGGGATGCAGGAGCTCATCCAGAACCCGGACACGGAGCGGCACTACGAGCTACTGACCGGCTGGAAGCGATCGGCTGACCTGCTTGTCGAACACCAGTGGCAGGTGCGGAACTACCGCGACAACTTGGCTGCAGCTTGGCCCCCGGAGAAGAACGCCGCCTCGGCCGCTTACATAGCCCGTCTCGATGAACTAATCACCAACCTCACCGAGACGTACGAGGCCGCACTCTCCAACCACGACGCCTTCGCCGCTGCGACGCTGTCCATCAGCCTGGCGCAGAAGGAAATGAACGAGCTGGCCCGCGAGTACCAGTCGAACGAGCTGATGCTGGCCGACTTCACCGCCAAGCAACAGAACGCAAGCGGCCAGC
Source organism: Paractinoplanes maris (assembly GCF_023544465.1). Classification (GTDB taxonomy): domain Bacteria; phylum Actinomycetota; class Actinomycetes; order Mycobacteriales; family Micromonosporaceae; genus Actinoplanes; species Actinoplanes maris. Next base: position 675,133 of record NZ_JALPVL010000001.1, read on the forward strand.
CCCAGCCCACGCCAAGCCCCAGCGGCGAACAGCCCCCAGTCGCGCCTGGCCGGCAGCAAGAGCTGTACCAAAAAGCTGTAACGCTCCTGAGCGGAGTAAGCGCCGATTTGGCACAAGCTCAAGTCAGGATCAGCACGCCTCGCCCATACACCCCCGAGAACCGCCGCGACGATCCGGTTGGCGGCGAGGGCGGCACCTACATAGCTCCGGCCATCCCGCCAATCTCACCCAGCTATTCTTCGGAGGCTTCAACTCCGGCCAGCTCTTCTCGCTCAGCGGTCACCTTCCCATCTTCTGGCAGCGCCACTACGCCACCTGCTCCTCAGCAGCCGGCTCCACAGCCCGGCCTCATCCTCGGCGGAGCGAGCCCTCCACCCGCTGCGATTCCAGCTTCGGGAATCGTCCCAGCTTTGCCGAGTTCCCCAGTGGGCCCAATCGGACTGACCCCACCTCCCGGACCCTTTGCTCCGACCCCTCGTAACTTCACGCCCGGCGGGAGGACACTCGCCCCTCCCCCGATGGGCCCAATCGGACGAAATGTAGGTCCTCCCCACGAAGGCGTTATTCGCCCTGGTGGCCCTCCTCCGGGGAGCGCCCGCGCGATGCCACCTGGCGGATTGATTGGAGGTGCGCCTGGCGTAGGCATTGCTCCACCTGGATCCGCGAGGACAGCTTCTCAACGAGTCAATCCCGTCGGCGGAGTTATCGGTAGTACCTCGCCTTCCGGCGGCAAGAGCGCTTCGGCCAGCACCTCCGGCCAACACTCAGGCAGCGGAGGACCTTACGGTCAAGGCGGTCGGGGAATTTCAAAACGGGACCAAGAAGAACAATCTCGTTGGGATCCCGACAATCCATGGCACACAGCGTCCGGTGTAGATCCAGTCGTGCTACCTCCACGAGATCAACGCATCGATCCGGGACCCGCGATTGGTCTCAGTTGAAAATTCCAACGAAAATTCTCTCCGTTTTTATTGTAGGCTTCATAACCGTCCCCATCACTCCGGCGGGCCCCGCGTCTGCAGACGCTGTCCGCGACCGCCAGTGGTATTTGAAAAGCCTTCAGATCTCGCAGGCTCGGACGGTTACTGCTGGATCCGGAGTGACGGTTGCGGTCCTAGACTCGGGCATCTATCCGCATCCCGACATTAAGAAAAATTTACTCGCCGGAAGCGACCAGGCTTCTCGCAGCAATAAGGACGGCAGGTCCGACACCGACGGTCACGGAACCCGAATGGCCGCACTCATCGCCGGGCATGGGCGCGGCTCAAACCAGGGGATCCAAGGGATCGCGCCAGCAGCCAAGGTCCTGCCGGTAATCATTACCAGTGACGGAAGAGGCCATGCAGACATCATGGCCAGAGGAGTGGCCTGGGCGTCCAGCCAAAAGGCACAGATCATCAATATTTCCGGGGTAGCCGGTCCTGGATTCGAACTTCAGGATGCAGTCGAAACAGCACTCGCCGCTGATATTGTCATAGTGGCCGCCGCAGGCAATACTTCATCCGACGCGATTATTAATTACCCAGCTGCATTTGATGGCGTTCTGGCCGTAGGCGCGACTGGACGTAATGGAAAATACTCGCCCAGTTCCGTCAAAGATGAAAAGGTGCAAATTTGCGCACCCGGCGTCGATATCATCTCGGCTCAGCCTCCGAATGATTACGGGTCTGCAACCGGCACTTCTGATTCCACAGCTATCGTATCCGGCGCTGCTGCGCTGATACGTGCCCAGTTCCCCCAACTCTCCGCAAGAGACGTGGTTCATCGACTAACTGCGACTGCAGATGACATTGGTCCGCCGGGGCGGGATAATGAATGTGGGTTTGGCCGGCTCAATATCGTTAGAGCTTTGACTGCTAAAGTATCGCCGATTGAAGATGACCAGGCTGCGCCGGAAAAACCCACCGCAACTACTAGCGCGCCAAGTGTCATTCGCCCTGAAATAGTGGTGCCTAGTTCGCCGCCTCAGGCGGAAGGGAAGCCTGCGAGTAACACCACATTCCTTCTCTTTGGTGGACTCGCAGGAGCTGTGGCCATCGCTGGCGCCCTCGTAGCGTTTGCGCTGCGTCAGCGCAGGCGCCCCTAATAAATTAGCAAGCCTCGGGCCGCTTGCTTGGGATCCGTTCTATCCGCGCCCATAGCTTAGATAGACGCTCAAGGAAATAAGCAGAACTTCTGCACCGTTCCCAGCTAACTCTCCGCGGCCGTCCCGTGTTCCTGCTGCGATCTAACGATCAGCTGGTCTCATCTGGGCTCAAACGCCAGGTTGTGTGCTCCTTGGGGCTAGTGGGGCTTGTAGCCTCGGGGGCGTGGAGAAGGACATTGTGTACCGGTTGATTCTTGCTTCGGCTAGTCCTGCTCGGCGGGGGCTGCTCAGTTCGGCGGGGATTGAGGCTGAGGTGATGGTCAGCGGCGTGGATGAGTCGACTGTTGGGGCTGAGGATGCCTACACGCTCTGCTTGGCGCTGGCTCGGATGAAGGCACGCACCATCGCGGCTCAGTTGAACGCTGATCCGGGGGTTGTGGTGCTCGGCTGTGACTCCGTACTGGCCTTTGACGGGGAAGTGTTCGGCAAGCCGGCCAATGCCGAGGAAGCGACCAAGCGCTGGATGCGCATGCGCGGGCGGTCCGGTGTCCTGCACACCGGCCACCACGTCACCAGCCTGGTCACCGGCAAGCAGGCCGAGGCGGTCGGGATGACCACGGTGCACTTCGCCGACGTCAGTGATGAGGAGATCGCGGCCTACGTGGCCAGCGGTGAGCCGCTTCAGGTGGCCGGCTCGTTCACCCTCGATGGGCGTGGGAGCGCCTTCGTGGAACGCATCGAGGGTGATCCGGGCAATGTGATCGGGCTTTCCCTGCCCTTGCTCCGCAAGCTGCTGGCCGAGATGGGCGTTCCCTACATCGCCTTGTGGAACAAGTAACGAGCGGTCAGCGGACGCTTCGGGCGAACTCCCTCGCTGCCCAGGCCACGGCCACGACAGCAAGCACAGCCATGATGAGCAGGCCCTGCCACACGTCCGGGGCACCCAGGTCACCCCGGAACAAAGCTCTGGTGCCGTTCACCGCCCAGGAGAACGGGTTCCAGTCGGCGATTCCCTGCAGCCAGCCGGGGGCGTACGTCAACGGCAGCAGGATGCCGCTGAGCAGGAGGACCGGCTGGGCGACCGTGTTCATCAGCGGGGCCAGGGCGTCCTCGCTCTTCACGACCAGGGCCACGCCGTAGGAGACCGCGGACGTCATCAGTGAGATCAGCGCCAGCATCAGGTAGGCCAGCAGCAGGTTGGGCACGAAGACCCGCAGGTCGAAGACCAGCGCCAGCAGCGTGATGATGATGGCCTGGGCGATCAGCGAGACCACGTCGCGCAGGGAGCGGCCCAGCAGCAGCGCCACGCGGCTGACCGGGGTCACCCGGGACCTTTCGATCACGCCGGCGCGCAGTTCGGCGATCAGGCCGAAACCCTGGAACAGGCCGCCGAAGATGGCCAGCAGCACCAGCAGGCCGGGGACGAAGATCTCGTACGCCTCGGCGTTGGTCCGCACCTGCAGGGCCGGCTTCAGCAGGGGGGCGAAGAGCAGCAGGTACATCACCGGCTGGAAGACGCCCACGAAGATCCAGATGGGGTTGCGCAGCAGCAGCTGCATCTGGCGGTTGAAGATCAGGGAGGTGTCGCGCAGCAGTTTCATGGCTCAGCTCTCCCGCAGGGATCGGCCGGTCTTGGTGAGGAACACGTCGTCGAGGCTGGGGCGGTGGAGCTCGACCGTGCCCAGTGGGACGCCTGCCGCGTCGAGTGCGCGCAGGATCTGGGGGATGGCCACCGCGCCGTCCTCGACGTTCAGGCGCACGTGATCGTCGTACGTCTCGATCTTGTAGGAACTGAGGGCCTGGACCGCCGCCGGGATCGCGTCGACCGGGAGGCCCACGCGGACGACGTCTCCCGAGATCTCGCGTTTGAGGCCGGCCGGTGTGCCGGAGGCGACGATCTCGCCGTTGTCCATGATGGAGATGCGGTCGCAGAGTGCGTCCGCCTCGTCGAGGTAGTGGGTCGTGATGAAGACGGTCATGCCCTCCGCGCGCAGCCGTCTGATCTCGTCCCACATGTGGGCCCGGCTCTGCGGGTCCAGGCCGGTGGTCGGCTCGTCCAGGAAGACGACCTTGGGCTCGTGGATGATGCCGAGCGCGATGTCGACCCGCCGGCGCTGGCCGCCCGAGTAGGTCTTGCACTTGCGGTCCGCGTACTCGGAGAGCTGGAATCCTTCGAGCACCCGCGCGGCCCGGGCCAGCGCGTCGCTTTTCGACGCGCCGTAGAGGCGCGCCTGGAGGACGAGTTCCTCCCGCGCGGTGGAGTCGTCCCAGGTGCTGCCGCCCTGGGCGACGTAGCCGATGCGGCGGCGCACCTCACCGGGGTCGGAGCGCAGATCGGCGCCGGCGATCGTGGCGGTGCCGTCGTCCGGTTCGATCAGGGTGGCCAGCATGCGGAGGGTGGTGGTCTTGCCGGCCCCGTTGGGACCGAGGAAGCCGAAGATCTCACCCTCGGCGACGTCGAGGTCGACACCGCGTACGGCTTCGACCTTCTTCTTTTCGCGCCCCTGACGCGAGGCGAACGACTTGCGCAGCCCGCGAGTCTCAATCATGCGAGCAGACTACGACGGTCAACTTTTACTAGTCAAACTTGATTAAGTGGCTTCCACGTGTCGTCGGTCGTCTCGATGCGTCGCGCGGTCCGCTCGCACCAGGCGATCTCGGCCTCGGCCATGACGATGCTGCGCTCCCACATCCAGGACACGAAGACCGGCTTGTTGTCGGCCCAGTCGGCTTTGGTCGCCGCCTCCAACTGCTGGACACCGGCCCGCAACTGGGTCGCGCGGTTGCGCAGGGCGGCCGCGGACTCCTCACGGGGCAGCGCGGGCAGGAAGGAGAAGGCGGCCATGAACGGGTCAGCCCCGGGCGTCAGATTCCACCAGCCGTTACGCAGCAGCGCCTGGAACTCGGCTTTCCCCTTCTCGGTGATCTCGTACGTCGTCCGCGCGGGACGGGAGCCGACCTGCTCGGTGGCGACCTCGTGCAGCAGGCCTTCCTCGGTCAGCTTGCGCAGAGCGTGATAGATCGAGCCGGGCTGCACGTTGGCCCATTTGTCGGCACTCCAGCTCAACAGCTCCCGGCGAACGTCGTAGCCGTGCACCGGCTCCAGCCACTGGACCAGGCCGAGAATCATCATGCGGGTCGCGGACACTCTCTCAGCGTAAATCTGTCGGCCGCTGGCGCTAGGCTCAGCCCGTGCGCAAGGTATTGATCGCCAACCGCGGCGAGATCGCTGTCCGGGTCATCCGGGCCTGCCAGGACGCCGGCCTGACCAGCGTCGCCGTCTATGCCGGCAGCGATCGCGACGCGCCGCACGCCCGGCTGGCCGACGAGGCGTACGCGTTGGAGGGTGAGACCGCGGCCGATACCTATCTGCGCATCGACAAGCTGCTGGCGGTCGCCGCGCGCAGTGGGGCCGACGCCGTCCACCCGGGCTACGGCTTCCTGTCGGAGAACGCCGACTTCGCCCAGGCGGTGCTCGACGCCGATCTGACCTGGATCGGGCCGACCCCGCAGGCGATCCGCGACCTGGGTGACAAGGTGACCGCGCGGCACATCGCCCAGCGGGCCGGGGCGCCCCTGGTGCCGGGCACGGCTGAGCCGGTGGCCGACGCCTCCGAGATCATCGCGTTCGCCGAGCAGCACGGGTTGCCGGTGGCGATCAAGGCGGCGTTCGGCGGTGGCGGGCGCGGGCTCAAGGTGGCCCGCACGCTCGAGGAGATCCCGGCGCTGTTCGAGAGTGCGACGCGGGAGGCGGTGGCCGCGTTCGGGCGCGGCGAGTGCTTCGTCGAGCGTTATCTCGACCGGCCGCGGCACGTCGAGGCGCAGGTGCTGGCCGACACGCACGGCACCGTGATCGTGGTCGGCACGCGTGACTGCTCCCTGCAGCGCCGGCATCAGAAGCTGGTGGAAGAGGCGCCCGCGCCGTTCCTGAGCGACGAGCAGCGCGCGTCGATCCACGAGAGCGCCAAGGCGATCTGCCGCGAGGCGGGCTACCACGGGGCCGGCACGGTGGAATACCTGGTCGGCCAGGACGGGACGATCTCGTTCCTCGAGGTGAACACCCGCCTGCAGGTGGAGCACCCGGTGAGCGAGGAGACGGCCGGGCTCGATCTTGTCCGCGAGCAGTTCCGCATCGCCGACGGCGAGGCCCTGGAGCTGACGAGCGACCCGGTGCCGCGCGGCCACTCGATCGAGTTCCGCATCAACGGCGAGGATCCGGGACGCAACTTCCTGCCCGCGCCGGGCGCTGTCGAGACGCTGGTGTGGCCGCTCGGGCCAGGCGTCCGGGTCGACGCGGGGGTCGAGGCGGGCAGCGTCGTCGGCGGCAACTTCGACTCGCTGCTGGCCAAGATCATTGTTTCCGGGCGTACGCGGGAGGAGGCGCTGGAGCGGTCCCGCCGGGTTCTCGACGAGACGGTGATCACCGGTCTGGCCACCGTGCTGCCGTTCCACCGGGCGGTGGTGCGCGATCCGGCCTTCACGTCGGAGCCGTTCACGGTGCACACCCGGTGGATCGAGACGGAATGGGCGGGCGGCGTCGAGCCGTTCACCGGCGGGACGCCGGGCGAGGCGGGAGCGGACCAGCGCGAGACGGTCGTGGTCGAGGTGGGCGGCAAGCGCCTCGAGGTGACGGTGCCCGCCGAGCTGCTGCAGGCCGCACCGGCTAAGGGGCAGCCGACGGCCCGGCCGGCCACGCGCCGCAGCGGCGGCGGCACCCAGGCTCAGGCCGGTGGCGCCGCGCTGACGGCGCCCATGCAGGGCACCGTCGTCAAGGTGGCCGTGGCCGACGGCGACAGCGTGTCCGAAGGGGACGTGATCGTCGTCGTCGAGGCCATGAAGATGGAGCAGCCGCTGACCGCCCACAAGTCCGGGACGGTCTCCGGGCTGGCGGTGCGGGTCGGCGAGTCGGTCACCGCCGGGTCGGTCGTCTGCAGCATCGACTGACGTCCGGCTCGACGGCCCCGCCCGCTGCCGGCTCGGCGCTGAACCGGCCGTGTCGGAGCTGGGGCGGAAAGGCGCCGCGCGCGTGACCGGGCGGGCCCGCCGTCAAACGGTGTCGAGCCAGAAGCGGAGCTTCTCGTCCCGGCGACCGGCCGCGACACCGCCGTTGCGCTCGATCGTGCGGCGTGACGGCTCGTTGTCGACGTCGCAGGTGATGAGCACCTTGGGCAGGCCGACGGCGGCGGCCAGGGGACGGGCCGCGGCCAGCATGGCGGTGGCGTGACCTTTGCGCCGGGCCGAGGGGCGCACGTCGTAGCCGATATGTCCGTTGCGCTGGCCGGCCAGTCCCGGGGCCAGACGATGCCGGATGTTGAGCCGGCCCAGGTATTCGGGCCCGTCGAGCCACCACAGGACCGTGGTCGGGACGAAGCCGGGCGGCCGGGGGCTCTCCTCGAGACGCTGTGCCCGCAGAAACTCGACAAAACTCCGGAAGCCCGCCGGGGTCGACCAGGTCGGCCCGTACGCCCGGAAATCGGCCCCGATATTGCTGAAGTCGTCGAGGCCACCACGCCCCTCGGCGCGGTATTCGTCCATGGCGACCAGGAACGACATGTGGACGTCGACTGTGGGCGGAACCAGCGCAGGCACCCGCACAGACTAGGCGGCGGGGAGAAGGAGGTGGGCCGCCCGTACGGGACCTACGGACGGCCCACCGGCCGGCACACCGAGAACGGGGGACCCGGAGTCCCGGCCGACTTCACGGTACGCCCGGCGGAGCCGCGGCGAAAAATCTCACGGACGAATCGGGACGGATCGGCCTTTCGATACGGCACCGTCCCGAAAATCAGAGGCGCCGGTGAGATCGAGACAATACCGTGTCAGGCATCACCGACGACCGGGTCTGATCAGGAGCATGCTGAACACAGCACATTCTCAGGTGACTCCACGGAGAATGTCGTGGACCCCGAAAAAGCCGCGAGGTGGCGAGACCGATGACCGAACTGTTGACCATGATGGCAACACCGGCATGGGCGTACCTTGCTCTCTTCGGATTCCTCGCCGTCGATGCCCTCATCCCGGTCGTGCCCATCCAGGCGATCATGATCACATCCGGGGCGCTCACTGTCTACGGGAATCTTGATCTTGCGCTGGTGATCCTCATCGGCGCGCTGGGCATGTTCACCGGCGACACCATCGCGTTCACCCTCGGCCGCAGCAGCGCCGACCGCGGCTCGGGCCGGCTGGCCGCGTTACGCGCCCGCTATGCCCCCAAGCACGACGACGAGGGCAAGGAGTCACGCACCAGGCAGGCGGCCCAGCGCTTCACCCGCGGCCTGCGCCGGCCCGGTCCGCTCGTCCTGCTGCTCTGCCGGTTCGTGCCCGGCGGGCGCATGGCGGCCGGCTTCCACGCCGGCCGCCGCGGCTACCCGGTCAAGCTGTTCGTGCTCTACGACGGGGCCGCCGCACTCGCCTGGGGCTCGTACGGCGGTCTGGTCGGCCACATCGGCGGCACGGCCATCACCCAGTCGGCCTGGCGGCTCTTCGCGATCGCCGCCACCGCCGCGGTCGTCTTCGGCACCGCGGGCTGGATCCTGGCCCTCTTCGGCGGCCGCAAGGAGGAGGCCCTCCAGCTCGCGGCGGCTGCCGCGGCGGCCGCCGGCCAGGCCGACGTCACTGCAGCTCGTGCTGCATCAGCTGACGCGCCGCTTCCGCGATCGACCCCGACAACGACGGGTAGATAGTGATCGTGTGGGCCAGCTGGTCCACGGTCAGGTTGTTCTCGATGGCCATCGTGATCGGCAGGATCAGCTCGCTCGCCTTGGGCGCCACCACCACCCCGCCGATGATCTGACCGGTCGCCGGGCGGCAGAAGAGCTTGACGAATCCGTCGTGCAGGTCGGCCATCTTGGCCCGGGCGTTGCCGGTCAGCGGCAGCATCACCTGACGGGCCGGCGTGCGGCCGGAGTCCACCTCGTTCTGCGAGACGCCGACGGTGGCCAGCTCGGGGTCGGTGAAGACGTTGGCCGAGACGGTGCGCAGCCGCAGCGGCGCCACGGCCTCACCCATCGCGTGCCAGATCGCGATGCGGCCCTGCATGGCGGCCACGCTGGCCAGCGGCAGCACGCCGGTGCAGTCGCCGGCGGCATAGATGCCCGGCACATTGGTGCGGGAGACCCGGTCGACGGTCACATAGCCGCCGTCGCCGACCTGGACGCCGTACTCCTGCAGGCCGAGCTCGGCCGTGTTGGGCACCGCGCCGACCGCGATCAGCGCGTGTGAGCCCTCGACCACACTGCCGTCGCCCAGCGTGACCTGCACGGACGAGCCGGTGTTGACCACCGACTGGCCGCGGCTCTGGCTGAGGATGGTCATGCCCCGCTCGCGGAAGACCCGCTCGATCGCCATGGCGGCGTCGGCATCCTCGTGCGGCATCACCCGCTCACGGCTGGAGACCAGAGTGACCTGCACGCCCATGGCCAGGTAGGCGCTGGCGAACTCGGCGCCGGTCACGCCCGAGCCGATCACGATCAGATGCGACGGCAGCTCGGTGAGGTCGTAGAGCTGACGCCAGTCGAGGATCCGCTCGCCGTCCGGCCGCGCGGTGGCCAGCACCCGCGGGGTGGCGCCGGTGGCCAGCAGCACGGTGGTGGCCTCCACCGCGTACGTGTCCGCATCATGCGGCGTGACCAGCACCTGGTGGGTGTGGCCCAAGGTGTCCTCGCCGAGCCGGGCCCGGCCGTGCACCACGTCGACCCCGGCCTTGATCAGCTTGGCGTGGATGTCGGCCGACTGGGCCAGCGCCAGTCTCTTGACCCGCTGATTGACCGCGACCGCGTCAACCGAGACGCCCTCGAGCCCGGCCGAGCGGATGCCGAAGCGCTCGTTGTGCCGGTAACCGGTCATCACCTCGGAGCTGGCGATGAAGGTCTTGGACGGCACACAGTCGGTCAGGACGCAGGCCCCGCCGGGCCCTTCCGCTTCGACGAGGGTGACGTCCGCGTCGAGCTGGGCGGCGACCAGAGCCGCCTCATACCCGCCCGGTCCCCCACCGATGATCACGATCCGACTCACGAGGTTCCAACCTTCCGACATGGCAGTTGTGCCGACACGCACTCCTTGTATTCTCCACGACCGCCGTGTCCGGCTATCGTCATCGCCGTGCGTCATTACGCCGCGTATGGCTCAAACCTCGACCCGGCCCGCATGCGGGCCTACTGTCCGCACTCACCCATGGTGGGGGTGGGGTGGATAGAAGGCTGGCGCCTGACCTTTGCCGGTGAGAAGGAAATCGGCTGGGAGGGTGCCGTCACCACCATCGTCGAATCGCCGGGCGACCGTGTCTTCGTGTCGCTCTACGACGTCCACCCGTGGGATGCGTCACAACTCGACGAGGTCGAGGGGGTGACCGCGGGCACTTACCAGAAGGTCACCGTGCGTGTCTCGACCCTCGAGGGCGAGTTCAGCGCCTGGGTCTACGTCTTCAACGGATACGAGGGCGGCCTGCCCACGGCGTGGTATCTGAGCGAGATCGCGACGGCGGCGGAGAAGGCCGGCGCCCCCGACGATTACGTCGAGGATCTGCGCGGCCGCCCCACCGGCACGTCCTCCCCTGAGGGCTAGATCGTCTTGGCGTAGATGTTGGCCTCGTAGAGGGGCTTCATGCCGACGGCCAGGTAGAGCCGCGCGGCCCTGGTCGGGTTGGCCATGTCGACGCCCAGCCCGGCCTTGTCGCGCCCTTTCGCGGCATAGGCGGCGAAGGCCCGGCGCAGCAGCGCTTCGCCCAAACCCCTCTTCCGGTACGACCCCAGCACCGCGAGCCGCTTGACCCATCCCTCACCGGAGTCCTCGTCGCTGTCGTACGACGACTCGAGCACGCCCGCGACAACCCCGTCGACCTCGGCCACGAACCACTCGTCGAAGACCGGCGCGGGATCCTCGCCGACCTGTCTGCGCCAGCTCTCGTAGGAGGCGCTGCGGTGGTCCGAGTCGAGGAAGGCCTGCTCGATGACGGCGTGGAAGGCGCGCAGGTCGGCCTCGTCACCGGGGCGGACCGTACGAAGGGTGACGCCCACGGGAGGCTCGGAAGCGACCGGGGTCACGCCGGCCAGCGGGATCTGCATGCGCGCGTGCTGCTTGAGGAACGCGAAGCCGTGCTCGGTCAGCAGGTCGATGTACGCGGTCTCGCTCGGCACCGCCCCGGCCCGCACCTCGTACGTCTCGTGGCCGAACTCCGTCTTGCGCTCGGCCACCCGCGCGAGCATGAGCTCGAGCAACGGGCGCATGGCCGGCAGTCCGTCGACGGGCCAGACGTACACCTCGATGAAGTCGCGGCTCTCGCCGGTCGCGTTGCCCGGGTAGGTCCAGCCGACGATCCGCCCGCCGTCGTCGAGCGCGACCCAGCAGTCGCGCGCCATGTCGGTGTTGGGCTCGGTGAGGGCTTCGCGCACCTCTTCCGGGCTGTAGTCGGGATAGCCGATGGCGGCGATGTCGCTGGCGTGCACCAACTTGAGGAGGGCGGGTGCGTCGTCGAGGGTGGGCCGGCGAATGCTCCAGCCGTGGGGTAGCTCGGTCACCCGGGCATCGGATCACGTGTGGGACCTGCCGGGCGAGCCCTTATTGCGCGAGGCGGTGGCGCAACGACTCCAACAGTCCGATGAGCTCGACCCGTTCCCCGAGGTCAAGGGCCGCGTACGCCTGACCGGCCATCGCATCGGCGACCGACTCGGCCCAGATCAGGCGGCGGACGATCGGACCCGCCGGCGGGTAGGGCGGCTGCCAGCCGAACGCGACCGCGCCCGTCTCCCCCTCCGGACCGGCGATGATCGCCTGCAGCGGGGTGAGCCCGCTGGCTCGTACGGCGACGAGCTGCACGCCGAGCCGGTGCTCATGCAGCAGGTGGAGCAGCACCGCGACCTGCGCCCCGGGCGCCTGCTCGACCACCGGCATGGCCCGCCAGGCCGCGAACAGCGGCAGCCCGGCGTAGTCGACCGCGGCCACCACCCGCCCGATCAGCTCGTGCAACCGGGTCAGCCGGGGGAACCCGCCCAGCTGCTCGGCGCCCCAGGTGCACAGCTCGTGCAGGTGCCAGTTGGCCACCTCCATCGGCGCGGACGACTTGGCCGTCGCCTCCCAGCCGTCGATCACGGCCTCCGGGGCGATCATGCCGATCGACGCGGCCACGGTCTCGGGACGCACCTCGCCGAGGGCTCCCGCGCGGGCCGAGACGTGATAAGCCCAGCCGGAGAGGCCCAGCAGGCGCGCCCGGCGGAGCGTCTGTGGCGACTCGGCAAAGGCGCCCACGATCGTCGCGAGTCCCGTTTTGGCAGTGGCGGCAGCCTGTTCGGGTGTCACCCGCCCGATTCTGCTCCCCCTGGCACGTTCTGGAAAATATTCTTTCCGTTCGGCCGGACAATAAGATCGCTTTAGTCCGTTTAAGGGCGGCGGGTGGGGCGGTCGGATTGGCATTCGGGCTCGTCCGATTCGAGGTCTTCCAAGGCCGCCTGCACATCACCGACCTGGCGGCGGGCGGCGGCCGCTTCCCGTTCGGCGAGGCGGCGGGCCTGCTTGCGGCGGGCCACGTCGGCCTGGGCCTCAGTACGCTTGCGTTCCAGTTCGGCCAGTTCGGCGTCCAGATCCTCCACGACGTGACCAGCGTCACGTTCGGCCACTTCGGCCTTCTCGAGCTGGGTGTCGGCGCGCTTCTCGGCCGACTGCGCGTTGGTCAGCTCACGAAGCAGCTCGCGCCGGCGTTGCTCCCACTCGCGCTTGCGGCGCTCGGCCGCGGCCCGCTCGCGAGCCGACTGCTGCGGGAACTCGACAACCTCGCCGCCGTCCTCGTCCGGCTCCTCGTCCTCGTCCACTTCGGAGTCGTCGACGTCCGTGTCGTCGGTGACCAGCCGCAAGCGAGGCCGGGGCACCTCGCCGAAGCCGGCGTAGGTGGCGGCCCGGATCAACCGCCCGGTGCGCACCTGGGCGGCGATCTCCGGCTCGGCCAGAGCCGCGGTCAGCGTCGCCTCGACCTCGCCCAGCGGCAGTTTGGCCGACGGCTCCTCGGTGCGGGCCAGCTTGCCGGCCGCGGTGACCAGCGCCGAGACCACCTGGCGGCGCTGGTTGGTCAGCTCCCGCAAGGCGGTGCCGTCGAGGCCGCGCTGGGCCTCGCGCAGGGCCCCGGAGAGCTCGACCAGCTCCTCGATCAGCTCCGGTTTGCGCAGCGCCAGCAGGTTGACCACCCAGGCGGCCACCGTGGGCTTCTTGAGCGCGGCAAGGCGCTTGGCCGTCTCCTTGTCACCGGCCTTGCGGGCCTGCTCGATCGCGGCCGTCCGGGCCGCGACGAAGCCGTCCGGCGGGGACTCGTAGAGCCGCTGGATCAGGTCGTCGGTCGCACTGGGCACGTCAGGCGATGCTAGTGCCGGGCGCGACGTGCGCGTACTTGGTGCCGGAGAGTCGTTCGAGATGTCCGTCGGACACCTTCGCCCCGGTCTCGGTCAGCAGATAGTCGTGCAATGCGTACGCCCGCCCGGGCTTGACCGCGCGGACGAAGTCGATGGACTCGGAAAGCTTCATCCAAGGAGCATTCAACGGCGCGAAAAGCGTGTCCACCGTCGCGTCCTCCGGAACGGTGAACGAGTCCCCGGGGTGGTAGAGGTTGGCGGACCCGTCGGCGATCAGGTAGCCGAGGTTCGCGATGCGCGGGATGTCCGGGTGGATCACCGCGTGCTGACCCCCGTACACCTGGACCTGATAGCCCGCGGCCTCGAACGAGCCGCCCGGCTCGACCGCCGTCGCGACCTCGGCGAAGCCGGGGTGCTCGCTCAGCACGTCGGCGTGGGCGAACAGGCGCAGACCGGGATTCTTCTCGATCGCCCCGGCGAGCGCGCCGGGGTCGAGGTGGTCGAAGTGCTCGTGGGTGATCAGCACCGCGTCGGCGCCGTCGAGGGCCTCCCGCTCGCTGAACGCGCCCGGATCGACCACGAGGACGCCCGCGCCCTCGACCCGCAAACAGGAATGGGTGAACTTCGTGATGCGCACGGGATCCCTCCGCTGCTGATTCGTGACCGCTCATCTCGCAGTCTGCCGGAACCGGAATTGCTCCGCCGCACGTCCCAGGGGCACACCGAAACGCCGATGGGGAGAAAGCATGCGCGCTTTTCGCTCGCGAACCACATATTTGCTGGGAACTGCCCTGCTGGCCGGCGTTCTGCTGGCCGGTTGCGGGGCGGACAACAACGATCAGGCGTCATCGGGCAGTGCGGCCGACAATGCTGCCCCGGCCATGGGCGAGGCCGAGGGCGGGGCGCAGAAGCAGGAGGGCGCCGACACTCCGGCCCAGGCGCCCGACCTGAAGGTGGAACAGCGATCGATCATCTACCGCGGCACCACCAGCGTCCGGGTGGAGAACGTCGAGGCCGCGGCCGGGAAGGCGACCGGCATCGCCCAGACGGCCGGTGGATTCGTCAGCGGCGACAGCCGCAGCAGCGGGTCCGGGGCCGACACCGCGACGATGGAGCTGCGGATCCCGGCCGAGAAGTTCGGCGCGGTGGTCGACCAGCTGTCCAAGCTGGGCACCGAGGAGAACCGGCAGATCAGCACCGAGGACGTCACCGAGCAGACCATCGACCTGGACGCCCGGATCACCGTGCAGCAGGCCCGGGTCGACAGCGGCCGCAAACTGCTCGCCCAGGCCAAGTCGCTGAACGACCTGGTGATGCTCGAGCGTGAGGTGGCGACCCGGGAGTCCGACCTGGCTTCGCTGCAGGCCAAGAAGCGGAATCTGGCCGACCTGACCGCCCTCTCGACGATCACGATCACGCTGCTCGACCCGGAGGCCGAGGCGGTCGCCGGGGACGATCCGCCGGGGTTCCTGGGTGGGCTCGGTGCGGGCTGGGACGCGCTGCTGGCCTCGCTCCGGGTGCTGCTGACCGTGCTGGGGGCGCTGCTGCCGTGGCTGATCGCCTTCGGCCTGCCGATCTGGGGCGTCATCTACGCCGTACGCCGTTTCAACCGCAGCCGCCGCGTCGCGCCGCCCGCACCGGCGTACGCCCACCAGCCGCCGGCGGCGCAGCCCCCGGTCTCGGGGCCGCCCGCCGAGCAGCCTTAAGAGCTCAGAACGCGCCTGTCGCCAGGGCGGCCAGAGCGGTGTGGACCATGACCCGGACGCCGTATCCGATGCAGCTCTCGTCCACATCGAAGTCGCCCTGGTGCAGGTCGTGCTTCTCGTCCGAGCCGGGCACCCCGGTGCCCAGCCGGATCATCGCGCCCGGGACCTGGTCGAGGTAGAACGCGAAGTCCTCGCCACCCATGCTGATCTCGGCCTCGACGACCCGCTCGGCGCCCAGCGCGGCGCCGGCCGCACCGGCGATCACCGCGGCGGCCATCCGGTCGTTGATCACCGGCGGCACGCCGCGGTGGTATCCCACCTCGACCTGCGCCCCGGTCGGCGCGACGACGTCCTTGATGAGCTGGGTGACCAGCTCGGGCGCGGTGCGCCAGGCGTCCCGGCTCAAGATGCGCACGGTGCCGCGGGCCACGCCCTCGCCCGGGATCGCGTTGAACGCCTCGCCCGCGTGCACCGCACCCCAGACCATCGACAGGCCCGCGCGGGGGTCGACGCGCCGGCCGAGCAGGGCCGGGACGTCGACGATGACCTTGCCCAGCGCGTACACCAGGTCGGCGGTCAGGTGCGGACGGGCGGTGTGCCCGCCGGGGCCGCTGAGCTTGATGTCAACCGTGTCGGCGGCCGCGGTGAACGGGCCCGAGCGCACCCCGATCAGGCCGGACGGCAACTGCGGGTAGCAGTGCAGCGCGAAGATCGCGGCGACGTCCTTGAGCGCGCCGGCCGCGATCAGCTTGGGGGCGCCGGACGGGACCGTCTCCTCGGCGCACTGGAAGATCAGCCGGACCCGGCCCGGGAGCTCACCCTTCTCGGCCAGCTGCTGCAGCGCCAGGCCGAGGCCGAGCATCACGGTGGTGTGCACGTCGTGACCGCAGGCGTGCGCGACGTTGGGCACCGTGGACTTGTAGGGCACGTGCTTGAGGTCCTGCAGCGGCAGGGCGTCGAGGTCGGCCCGGAAGGCGACGACCCGGTCACCCTCGCCGATGTCGCAGATCACGCCGTTGCCCTCGGGCAGCAGGCGCGGCGACAGCCCGGCCACGGCAAGCTCGCGGGCGACCAGGGCCGCCGTGTCGAACTCGTGGTAGGAGGGCTCGGGGTGCGCGTGGATGTGACGCCGAATCGCTACGAGCTCCGCACCGCGCGAGGCGAGCCAGCGGTCGAGCTGACCGGGCAGGGGCTCGGCGCCGGGCAGAGGCCCGGGCCACTCCGCTCGAGCCCCTTCGGGCTCCGTCAGAGTAGTAGTCACGTCGGCTTCCGTATCAATCTCGAAGTTATGAGGTTCTTGTGACGCGCGACAGCCTAGACCGTTTTCGGTGACGCTGTGCAACACCATTCCCGTACGTAGGGAACAGCGCACGGTGACAAAATCCCTCGATATAGGAGCTGATGGCTCCTTCACCCCTACAACCTGTTACGAAGACAGAGGTGACACACGTTCAACGTTGCCACGCGATGGTCAGAAACGCTCGACCGGGTGGTAGACGCCCCACACACCGCGCAAGGTGTGGCATACCTCGCCCACAGTGGCACGAAGACGCAACGCCTCTTTCATCAACGGTAGGACGTTCTCGGTTCCGCCGGCGGCCTTCGCCAGATCCGCCAGTGCCGCCTCGACCGCCTGACCGTCGCGGGCCGAGCGCAGAGCGGCCAGCCGGGCCACCTGGGCGGCCTCGATCGCCGGGTCGACCCGGAGCGGCTCGTAGCGCTCCTCCTCGTCGGCCACGAAGCGGTTGACCCCCACCACGACCCGCTCGCCGCTGTCGATCTCGTTGGCGATCCGGTAGGCCGAGGTCTCGATCTCCTGTTTCTGGAAGCCCTGCTCGATGGCGTCGACCGCCGACCCGTACGCGAAGACGCGGTCGATCAGATCGGTGGCCTGCCGCTCCACCTCGTCGGTCAGCGCCTCGATCGCGTAGGACCCGGCGAACGGGTCGACCGTGCCGGTCAGGCCCGACTCGTAGGCCAGGACCTGCTGGGTACGCAGGGCCAGGCGCGCCGATTTCTCGGTGGGCAGGGCGAGCGCCTCGTCGTAGGCGTTGGTGTGCAGCGACTGGGTGCCGCCGGCCACCGCGCCCAGCGCCTGGATGGCCACCCGGACCAGGTTGACCTCGGGCTGCTGGGCGGTGAGCTGCACGCCCGCGGTCTGGGTGTGGAAGCGCAGCATGAGCGATTTCGGGTCCTGGGCACCGAACTCGTCGCGCATGATGCGGGCCCACATGCGGCGGGCGGCCCGGAATTTGGCGATCTCTTCGAGCAGGGTGGTGCGGGCCACGAAGAAGAACGACAGCCGGGGGGCGAAATCGTCGACGGCCAGGCCCGCGGCGAGCGCGGCCCGTACGTACTCGATGCCGTTGGCCAGGGTGAAGGCAATCTCCTGAGCGGGCGAGGCGCCGGCCTCGGCCATGTGATAGCCGGAGATCGAAATGGTGTTCCATTTCGGGATCTCGGTCCGGCAATAGGCGAAGGTGTCGGCGACCAGCCGCAACGACGGTTTCGGCGGGAAGATGTAGGTCCCCCGGGCGATGTATTCCTTGAGGATGTCGTTCTGGATCGTGCCCTGCAGGGCCGAGCCGGGCAGGCCCTGCTCCTCGGCCACCAGCTGATAGAGCAGCAGCAGCACCGAGCCCGGCGCGTTGATCGTCATCGAGGTGGAGACGCGGTCGAGCGGGATGCCCGCGAAGAGCTGCCGCATGTCGTCGAGGGAGTCGATCGCGACGCCCACCTTGCCGACCTCGCCGTGCGCGATCGGGTCGTCGGAGTCGTAGCCCATCTGGGTGGGCAGGTCGAACGCGACCGACAGGCCCATCGTGCCCGCCGCCAGCAGCTGGTGATAGCGGGCGTTGGACTCGGCCGCGGTGCCGAAGCCGGCGTACTGCCGCATCGTCCAGGGGCGCTTGGTGTACATCGTCGGATAGACGCCACGCGTGTAGGGGAACTCACCCGGCTCGCCGATCGGGACATCCGGTGGGATGTCGCCCGGCCGGTACACCGGCTTGATCTCGAAACCCGACTCCGCGTTCACATCGGAAATCCTAAGGCTTCGTTCAACCCTGGAGCGTGAGGACTTTCGCACTCTGCGTCCGAATCAGTCGACACAATGCGATTTCACCGTCACCTACCGTCGAGTTCGGCGGAACACGTCGCCGGTGACTTTCAAATCGGGGTGGGGGCACGGCAAGATAGCGGGGTTCGGTCGACGGCCCCTACACCCCCTCGGTGGCATCCTCAGTGACTCAGATTCCGACGTGGAGCGGTGGCAACAACGCTCCGGCCAGCGGACGCGCAGCCCCGGGCACGCTCATCGGCGGGCGATACACCCTCCGTGCCGCCGTGGGCCACGGCGGCATGGGCACGGTGTGGCGCGCGGCCGACACGCTGCTGCGCCGCGACGTGGCCATCAAAGAGGTCATCCTCCCGCCCGGCCTGGCGCCGAGCGACCGTGACTCGATGTACGAGCGGACCATGCGCGAGGCGCGGGCCGCGGCCGCCCTGCAGCACCCGGCAGTGGTGCAGGTCTACGACGTCGTCCACGAGAACGGCCGGCCGTGGATCGTGATGGAGCTGCTCGACGCGCGCAGCCTGGCCGACATGGTGATCGAGGACGGGCCGGTCACGCCGCGCGTGGTCGCCAAGATCGGCATCGCGCTGCTCGGTGCGCTCGAGGTCGCGCACGCCCACGGCGTGCTGCACCGCGACGTGAAGCCGGCCAATGTGCTGATCTGCGGGGACGGCCGCTGCGTGCTAACCGACTTCGGCGTGGCCCGGATGCCCACCGACGTCCAGCTGACCACGCCCGGCATGGTGCTGGGCTCGCCCCACTTCATCTCCCCCGAGCGGGCGATGGGCAGTGAGTTCGGCCCGCCGAGCGACCTGTTCTCGCTGGGCGTGACGCTCTACACCGCGGTCGAGGGCCGGCCCCCGTTCGACAAGGGCGACCCGATCGAGACCATGCACGCCGTGGTCGAGGACCCGCCGACCCCCGCCGTGCGGGCCGGCTCGCTGACCCCGGTGCTGATGGGCCTGCTCGAGAAGGACCCGGCCCGCCGGATGGACGTGCAGACCGCCCGCACCATCCTGCGGCAGCAGTTGGCCGGCCCGCTGGCCAGCACGAGCCCGCCGCACATGATGACCGACCCCTACTCGGTCGTCCCCGCCCAGCGGCCGCCCGCGGCCCCGGTCGAGACCCAGCCGATCCCGCCGCCGCCGAGCGGCCAGATCGGCGGCCGGGCCATGCTCGCGCCCGGCGCGTCGCTCACCGACCACCTGGCCAAGCTCCAGCAGGAGAACGCACCCACCTCCGGTGGTGGCCGCCGCCGCGCACCCGATCCCGCACCGACCGGGATCATGCCGGCCGCCCGCACCGGCGACACGACCAGCGTGCTCCCGCCGCGGGACGCGTGGAACGGTGCCCGCGCCGCTCGCGAGCCCAATCCCGGCGGCACGGTCGTGATGAGCCCGGCGGCCAAGCGCCAGGCGATGATCGCCAAGGTCGTCGGCACCGCCAAGGAGACCACCGGCAAGGCGGTCACCACGGTCCAGGGCTGGCCCCGCAATCAGCAGTTGATCGCGGGCGGCGGCGCGCTGGCCGTCGTGGTCCTGCTGATCGTGGTCTTCTCGCTGGTCGGCTCGGGCAAGGACGACCCCACGACGCCGGTGGCCGGCTCGACCGGCAACTCCGCCGCCAAACCGGCCGCCCTCCCGACCCAGGAATACAGCGACCGCGGCATCACGGTGGAGGTCCCCAAGGGGTGGACCCGCAAGGCAGCCGGTGTCTGGGTCGACTACGCGGACCCCAGCGACGCCAAGCGCAAGGTCCGCATCCTGGTCGAGGACGCCTCCTCGCGCACCACGCCGCAGTCGTTCCTGGGCGGTGCCGAGAACACACTGAAGACCCGTTCGACCAACTGCCCCAAGCCGTACGCACGGGTCGGCCTGAGCGACGCCAAGATCTCCGATCGCGACGGCGCGGTGCTCGAATACACCTGCGGCACCGGCCCCGACGGCCGGCACGGGCTGTGGGGCGCGGTCATCGCGGGCGGCAAGTCGTATTCGTTCTTCCTCACCGCCAAGGAATCGCAGTTCGCCGCGAGCAAGCCGATCTTCGACCAGATGATCAAGACCTACGCCCTGCAGGCCTCCTGATTCCGCCGATCGTGCTATCAATCCCTGATGGCGCCTGACGAACTTCGCTCCCTGGCCGAGACCTGGCTCGCGGACGACCCCGACCCGGCCACGCGGGACGAGCTGACCCGGCTGATCGCCGGGCTGCCCGGCACCGCGGCCGAGCTGCGGGACCGTTTCGCCGGCCCGCTGACCTTCGGCACGGCCGGGCTGCGCGGGCGGTTGCGGGCGGGGCCGAACGGGATGAACCTGGCCGTCGTCACCCGGGCCGCGGCCGGGCTGGTCACCTGGCTGGCCGCGCAGGGTGGCCGGGGTCCGCTGGTCATCGGGTACGACGCGCGGCACGGCTCCCGGGAGTTCGCCGAGCAGACCGCCCGGGTCGCCACCGGTGCCGGGCGCGAGGCGATCGTCATGCCCTCGCTGCAGCCGACCCCCGTGCTGGCGTACGCCGTCCGGGCCCTCGACGCGGTCGCGGGAGTCATGGTCACCGCCAGTCACAACCCGCCGCAGGACAACGGCTACAAGGTCTATCTGGGCCGTGAGCTGGGCGGCCCGGCCGGTGACGGCGCCCAGATCGTGCCGCCGGCCGACGCGGGCATCGAGGCGGCCATCCGCGCCGTCGGGTCGATCACCGAGATCCCGCTGGGTCCCGCGGGCACGCTCGTCGACGACAAGACCATCGAGGGGTACGCCCGGAGCGCCGCGGCCGTGCTGACGGCGGGCGGGCCACGGGACCTGGCCGTGGCCTACACACCCCTGCACGGGGTCGGAGGCGCGACGTTGCTCGCCGCGTTCGAGGCCGCCGGTTTCCCGGCCCCGGTCGTGGTGCCGGAGCAGGCGGAGCCCGACCCCGAGTTCCCGACCGTCGCCTTCCCCAACCCGGAGGAGCCGGGCGCGATGGACCTGCTGCTCGCGCTGGCCGCCGCCACGGGGGCCGACCTGGCCATCGCCAACGACCCGGACGCCGACCGGTGCGCGGTGGCCATCCCGACCGGCGACGGTGGGTGGCGGGCGCTGCGCGGCGACGAACTAGGGGCGCTCCTCGGTGATCACCTGATCCGGCGGGGCGTGCCGGGGACGTACGCGACCACGATCGTCTCGTCACAGCTGCTGGGCCGGCTCTGCGTCGCCCGGGGAGTGCCCTACGCCGAGACGCTGACCGGGTTCAAATGGATCGTGCGGGCGGCCGACGAGCTGGCGTACGGCTACGAGGAGGCGCTCGGCTACTGCGTGGCGCCGGGCATGGTGCGCGACAAGGACGGCGTCACCGCCGCGCTCACCGTGGCCGAGCTGGCGGCCGGGCTCAAGGCCGAGGGGCGGACACTGGCCGACCGGCTCGACGAGCTCGCGACCGAGTTCGGGGTGCACGCCACCGACCAGCTCTCGGTGCGGGTCGACGACCTGGCCGAGATCGGGGCGGCGATGACCCGGGCCCGGCAGGCGCCACCGGCCACGCTGCTCGGCGCGGCCGCGAGCGTGACCGACGACGTGGCCAACAACGTGCTCACCTTCCGCACGGCCTCGGCGCGCGCGGTCATCCGCCCGTCGGGCACCGAGCCCAAGCTCAAGGCGTACCTCGAGGTGGTGGAAACGGTGACCGGGGGTGACCTGACCGCCGGCCGCGCCCGGGCGGCCGAAGGACTGGTCACCCTGCGCCGGGAGATCGCCGAGACCCTGGGGGTCTAGGCCGGCTTCGGTGCGCCCAGGGCGGCCGAGATGGCCTTGCCCAGCGTCGCCACGACCAGGGCCACGCTGGGCCGGACGATCGAGTCCTCCAGGTTGCCGCCGGCCATGAAGCCGGCGCCCGAGGCGATCTGCTCAAGCCGCTCATGGGCCCGCGCCACCTCGTCGGCCGGCAGCCGCAGGTTGGGCTCCATGCGACACGCGACCAGCAGGGTGGCCAGGGCGGCGGTGCGCTCGTCGCACACGGCCGCACTGGTCAGCGCCTCGGCCAGCCGGGCCCGGATCTCGGCCTCGAAGGCGTGGTCGGTGGTCGGGTAGCGGTGCACGTGGATGACGCCCATCTGGGTCTCGTCCACGTCCTGGATCACGCCGCGGGCCACCAGGTCCTCCAGGACCCGGATGCGCAGGCGGTGCCGCAGGCGCTGCAACCACTGGGCGGGGGTGTGCGGCTCGTCGTCGGCTGCCTTGGCCAGCACGGCGTCGGCGATCGTGTCACCGATCGGGCTGGGGTCGATGACCTTGAGGTAGCCGTCGACGTATGCGATCCGCCCCGCCAGGGCGAGGTCGACCAGCACGGCCGCGGCCATGCCGAGGTCGAGCCCGATGCGGGATCCGGTCGCCTTGCCGGTCCGGTCGTCGTATGCGAGAAGGAGCAGTTCCTCGGCGAGAGGGATGGTGGTCATGGATGGCAACGATAGTGTCCCCAGTCACGCAATCCAGTCGCCAGGTCGGTTATATCCCGGTTGCTGTGCTGATGGCCTCGCTCCGCTCGGCTGGCACTTCGCCCTGGGAGGTCGACGTGCGACTTGGGTGCGGTCGGGTACTAAGTCGAATAAGACCAAGTCAGGGCTTTGCCGTTTTGGAAGGGCATTACGCCGTGGAAGACGGTGGGGGTGTCGGCGAAGACCAAGGGGAGGAAGTGGTGGTCGGAATCCCACATGGGGATGCGGGCGGCCAGGATGTCGGCGACCGGGATCCAGTGGAGGCTGCCCTCGTTGTTGCCGGAGAGGGGGGTGCCGGTCCAGAGGGGGATGCGGAAGAGGAAGCCGAACCAGTTCTCGCCGTGGCGGCCGAAGCCGGGCCAGGAGATCGTGCCGGCCAGGTCGACGCGGTCGCACTCGAGGCCGGCCTCCTCGCGGATCTCGCGGCGCAGGCCGCTCACCGCGTCCTCGTCCGGTTCGAGCTTGCCGCCCAGGCCGTTGTACTTGCCGTAATGCAGATCGTCCGGACGGGTGTCCCGGCGGACCATCAGCACCTTGTCGGCGGCTGGGGAGAGCACATAACCGAGGGTTGCGAGGATCGCTTGCACGACGGCGATCCTAGAACCTGCGCATACCGCCGAACTGGCGGTCGCCGGCGTCGCCCAGGCCGGGGACGATGTACTTCTTCTCGTTCAGGCCCTCGTCGATCGAGGCGGTGACCAGGCGCAGCGGCAGGCCCGATTTCTCGAGGCGGCTGATGCCCTCGGGCGCGGCCAGCACGCAGCAGACGATCACGTCGGTGCAGCCACGGTCGACCAGCAGCTTGCAGCAGTGCAGCAGCGACCCGCCGGTGGCCAGCATCGGGTCGAGCACCAGCACCGGCTGACCGGAGAGGTCGCCGGGCAGCGACTCCATGTAGGCGCGGGGCTCATAGGTGTGCTCGTCACGGGCCAGCCCGACGAAGCCCATCGACGACTCGGGCAGCAGCGCCAGCGCCGAGTCGGCCATGCCCAGGCCGGCTCGCAGCACCGGGACGATCAGCGGCGGGTTGGCCAGCCGGATGCCCTCGGTGGGGGCCACCGGCGTGCTGATCGGATAGGTCTCGGTGGCGAACGAGCGCGCCGCCTCGTAGACCACCATGGTGGTCAGCTCGTGCAGGGACGCCCGGAAGACACCGGAGTCGGTCTCCGCCTTGCGCATCGCGGTGAGGCGGGTCTGAGCCAGCGGGTGATCTACGACGAGTACGTCCACGGCGATCAACCTACCGGTCATTTCAAGATCAACTGTCGGGGCCCTGCGTAGAATCGTTTTCATGACTGCGACAGCGACGTCAAGGCTGTCCGGCCTGCCCGATTCGCCCGCCGATCTCCGGACCTTCCTGCACGGACTGCCCGGGGTCGACAAGGTGGGCATCGAGGCCAGGGCGGCGGCGCTGGGCACCCGATCGGTGAAGACCAGCAGCAAGGCCCAGGCGATCGACCTGGCCATCCGGATGGTCGACCTCACCACCCTCGAGGGCGCCGACACCCCGGGCAAGGTCCGCGCGCTCTCGGCCAAGGCCTTGCGGCCCGACCCGGCCGACCCGACCTGCCCCGCCGTCGCCGCGGTCTGCGTCTATCCGGCCATGGTGCCGACGGCGGCCGCCGTGCTGGCCGGCTCCGGTGTTCACCTGGCCAGCGTCGCGACCGCCTTCCCGTCCGGGCAGGCGCCGCTCGACGTCAAGCTGGCCGACACCCGCGACGCGGTGGCCGGCGGCGCCGACGAGATCGACATGGTGATCAGCCGGGGCGCGTTCCTGGCCGGCGACTACGGCAAGGTGTTCGACGAGATCGTCGCGGTCAAGGAGGCGGCCGGTCCGGCCCACCTCAAGGTCATCCTCGAGACCGGCGAGCTCGGGACGTACGACAACGTCCGGCGCGCGTCCTGGCTGGCGATGCTGGCCGGCGCCCACTTCATCAAGACGTCCACCGGCAAGGTCGGCGTCAACGCCACCCTGCCGGTCACGCTGGTGATGCTGGAGGCGGTGCGCGACTTCCGCGAGCGATATGGACGTCAGGTCGGGGTCAAGCCGGCCGGCGGCATCCGCACCACCAAGGACGCCATCAAGTATCTCGTGATGATCAACGAGACCTGCGGCGACGACTGGCTCAGCCCCGACTGGTTCCGGTTCGGCGCGTCCTCGCTGCTCAACGACCTGCTGATGCAGCGCACCAAGCTCACCACCGGCCACTACGCCGGTCCGGACTACTTCACCCTGGACTGAGGCAGTGCTCATCCGAAGCGGCGCCGCCGCACTGCAGGAGGACTGCGGATAAATGTTCGAATACGCTCCCGCCCCCGAGTCCCGCTCGATCGTCTCGCTCGCCCCGTCGTACGGGTTGTTCATCGACGGCGAGTTCGGCGAGGCCAAGGACACCTTCAAGACGATCAACCCGGCCGACGAGGAGGTGCTGGCCGAGGTCGCCCTCGCCTCCCCCGAGGACGTCGACCGGGCGGTCGCCGCGGCCCGGCGCGCCTTCACCGGCTGGTCCGCTCTGCCCGGCTCGGAACGCGCCAAATACCTGTTCCGCATCGCGCGGATCATCCAGGAGCGCTCCCGCGAGCTGGCCGTCCTCGAGTCGCTCGACAACGGCAAGCCGATCAAGGAGTCCCGCGACGTCGACCTGCCCCTGGTCGCGGCGCACTTCTTCTACTACGCCGGCTGGGCCGACAAGCTGCGGTATGCGGGCTTCGGGTCCGACCCGCGCCCGCTGGGCGTGGCCGGGCAGGTCATCCCGTGGAACTTCCCGCTGCTGATGCTGGCCTGGAAGATCGCGCCCGCCCTGGCCACCGGCAACACCGTGGTGCTCAAGCCGGCCGAGACGACCCCGCTCTCCGCGCTCTTCTTCGCCGACGTCTGCCGCCAGGCCGACCTGCCGCCGGGCGTGGTCAACATCGTCACCGGCGCCGGCGACACCGGCCGCTATCTGGTCGAGCACCCCGACGTCAACAAGGTCGCCTTCACCGGCTCGACCGAGGTGGGGCGGCAGATCGCCCGCTCGGTGGCGGGCACCGGCAAGCGGCTGACGCTCGAGCTGGGCGGCAAGGCGGCCAACATCGTCTTCGACGACGCGCCGATCGATCAGGCCGTCGAGGGCATCGTCAACGGCATCTTCTTCAACCAGGGCCACGTCTGCTGCGCGGGCTCCCGGCTGCTGGTGCAGGAGTCGATCGCCGAGGAGCTGCTGTCCTCGCTGCGCCGCCGGATGGCCACGCTGCGGGTGGGCGACCCGCTCGACAAGAACACCGACGTCGGCGCGATCAACTCCCGGGCCCAGCTCGACCGGATTATCGAATTGTCGGAAATCGGTAGCACCGAGGGCGCCGAGCGCTGGTCGCCGCCGTGCGATCTGCCCGACCGCGGCTTCTGGTTCGCCCCGACGATCTTCACCGGTGTCACCCAGGCCCACCGGATCGCCCGTGAGGAGATCTTCGGCCCGGTTCTGTCGGTGCTGACCTTCCGGACGCCGGCCGAGGCCGTCGAAAAGGCCAACAACACCCCGTACGGTCTGTCGGCCGGCATCTGGAGCGAGAAGGGCTCGCAGATCCTGGCCGTGGCCGACAAGCTCCGGGCCGGCGTGATCTGGGCCAACACGTTCAACAAGTTCGATCCCACCTCGCCGTTCGGCGGTTACAAGGAGTCCGGTTACGGTCGCGAGGGCGGCCGCCACGGCCTGGAGGCGTACCTTGCCTAAGTCACCCAAGACGTCGGCGCCGACCGCCGTCGCGGACCGTTCGCGGCTGGCCGTTCGCAAGACCTACAAGCTGTACGTGGGCGGGAAGTTCCCGCGCAGCGAGTCAGGACGGACCTATCTGGTGGACGGCGACAACGTGGCCCTCGCCTCCCGCAAGGACGCCCGCGACGCGGTGCTGGCCGCCCGCGCGGCTCAGCCGAAATGGGCCGGCGCCACGGCGTACAACCGCGGCCAGGTCCTCTATCGCATCGCCGAGATGATCGAGGCCCGCCGGGCCGAGTTCGTCGCCCTGGGTGTCGCCGCGGCCGAGGTGGACGCCGCGATCGACCGCTGGGTCTGGTATGCGGGCTGGTCCGACAAGATCGCCCAGGTCGCCGGCAACGCCAACCCGGTCGCCGGGCCGTTCTTCAACATCTCGGCCCCCGAGCCCACCGGCGTGGTCGGGGTGGTCGCCCCGGGGTCGCTGCTCGGCCTGGTCAGCGTGATCGCCCCGGCCGTCGTCACCGGCAACACGGTGGTTGTTGTCGCGTCCAACCCGCAGGCCGCGATCACCCTGGCCGAGGTGCTCGCCACCTCGGACGTGCCGGGCGGCGTCGTGAACATCCTCACCGGAAAGGGCGCCGAGATCGCGCCCTGGCTGGCCTCGCACGACGACGTGAACGCGCTCGACCTGTCCGGCGTCGACGACCCCGGACTGGCCACCGACCTCGAACGGGCGGCGGCGGGCACGCTCAAGCGGGTCCTCCGGCCGGTCTCGGGCGTTGACTACTCGGGAGACCCGGGCACGGGTCCGATGACCGCCCTGCTGGAGATCAAGACCGTCTGGCACCCGAAGGGTTTCTGACCGGTTCACGCCGGTCATCACCCATGTGCGGGGGACGGTCAGCCCGTCCCCAGGCACGCACACTAGGGTGTGTCGGCAGAATCACCCGTCCCGTCAGCCAGATCGATCCCGGAGGTCACCGTGACCAGCCAGTCCGACGAGCCCGAGGCGTCCGCGCCCGAGGCCGCGAAGTCCTCCGGACTCTCCGGGCGCGCTCTCTGGGACAAGGTCGGCATCGAGCCGGTCGAGATCGCGCTGCCCAGCGGCGTCGCGCTCACCCTGCGGGCCTACCGCTCGGCGTCCACGCTGACGCCGACCGAGATCGTCGAGGACGAGGACGACCCGTTCGAGGCGCGCAAGCGGGCCGCCGCCCGCCACGACGACGAGGACGACGACGAAGAGGTCATCGTCGACGACGAGTTCCAGGCGCTGCTGGCCCAGGGCGAGGCCGACGAGTCCGGCAAGGACCGGCCGGCCGACGAGCCCGATCCGGCCGACTTCGAGGACGATTCGGATGAGGCCGTCGCCGAGGCGGATGACGAGGAGGTGCCCGCCTTCCTCACCCACAAGGGCCGGTTGATCGCCTTCAAGACGCCCGAGTCGCTGGTCTCCTTCATTCGTTCGGGTGCTCCGCACGATCTCGCACAACTCGACACCTGGGGCACTCTGGCCGAGCAGGTACAGTCGACCGACGTCGACCCGCTGCCGGAGGACCGCTACGAGCTCGACCTCGTGGTGGAGAACCTGCGTGGCGGGCACGACACGTGGGACCTGCCGCTCCTCATCGCCGCCGGCGAGGTGGCGCGTGACCTGGGTCACGCACTCCGGCTCAAGCCGGTGATCCTGGCACTGTCGCCCGGTTCACCGCTCGACGATCTGGACGAGTCGCTCCGTTCCGCGGAAACCGGCGGCATGGGTGGCTTCTTCGGTCGGCGTCGATTGAAGAAAATCGGGGCACAACAGGCAAGTCTCGGCTGGCGCTCGGTAATCGGTAAGATCTCCGCGGCTGTGGACTGGCGCGACTGACCCCTCACCAGGGACCATCAACCCTTGGCCAAGTGACAGCTGTCTCCGGGGAGGAGGACGACGCCGTGGCGCTCGTGCGCGTGTACTGCGGTCTGGCGTCGGCGGATGAATCGGTGCGTGTGGCTTCGGCCGCGCAGCTGACCATCGCCGTGGTGGACGACGCAGGACGACTGCTCGGCGTCCATGAGATCAGTGACGACCCCGGCGGCTACGCCGAGCTGGGCGCGCTGCTCGTGGAACGTACGAGTGGATTCACCGACGCCGCGGTCGCCGCCGACAGCGACGACCACCTGGTCACCTCTCTGCTCACCGCGGCCGGGCGGCCGCTGGTCGTGGCTGACGACGACACCGCCGACGACTTCGCCGAGCGGTTCGCCGACGACGACTCGGTCGACGAGATGCAGGCTCCGCCGGCTGCCCGCCGGGCCGTCGGCCTGGCCCGCGCGTTGCAGGCCGGGGCCCTGGTCGCCGGCACCCTCCCGGTGCCGCGCGACCTGGTCAGCTACAAGCCCGTCCTGGCCGCGCACGTGGCCCTGCTCAGCGGGCGGCACGCGGCCGCCATCGCGCTGCGCGAGGTGCTGCGCGAGCTCTACCCGGCCGCTCTGCGGGCCTATCCCGACCCGGCCCACCCGCTCGCCCTCGCCGTGCTCGACGCGCTGCCCGAGCCCGGGCGGCTCTCCGCCCACGGCGAGCCGCAGCAGATCGCCGAGCAGGTCGCGGTCGAGCTCACCCGGGCCGGCGCGGGCACCGAGGACGAGATCATCTCCGCGGTCACCGCTCTGCAGGTCGCCATCAGCGAGTCGCCCCGCCGCGGCGGGGTCAACAAGTCGCTGGCTCCGGCGGCGGGCGAGACGGTGCGCCAGTCGGTCGCCGCGGTGCGCGCCGGCGACGCCGCCTGCGCCTCCCTGATCGGCACCATCGCCGCCCGCAGTGGCCTGGCCGACGCCGGCCGTCGCACGCGTCGCGCCGAGGCCGCTCCGCTGCAGGCCGTGCCGGGTGACAGCGGCCGTTTCGGTCGCCGCACCCGCCCCGAGCCCGCCTCGACGGGCACCGGCCCGGTCATCCCGCAGCCGCTCACCACGCCGCCGGTGGCACCCGACCCGGTCATGCCGCCGCCCCTGGCGCCCCGGCCGGTCGCGCCGCCGCCCGCCGCGCCCGCGGCCTCCCTGTTCCCCAACCGCGCGGCCGCGCCGGGCAACCGGCCGGTCTCGGTGCCGCCGCCCCCGCCGGGCATGACCCCGATCACGCCGGGCTCGCGCCCGGCGCCGGGCTCGCGCACCCCGGCCCCGCCGACCGGCACCACGTTCCCGGCCGCCTCGGTGTCGCCGGGTGCGGCGTCGCCGTCCTCCGGTGTGCCCAACGGCACCAGCCCGGCCGACACCGGCCAGCCGTTCCGGGCCACGCTGACCAACGCGGCGATCAACAGCGTGCGCGCCGAGCGTCAGCGCACGGTCATCCCGCCGCGCCCGTCGACCCGCCCGTCGGCCCCAGCCGCCGACGCGACCGACTTCTCGCTGCCGATGCCGTCGCCGCGCCCCGCCCAGGAGCAGGCCGAGCCCGGCTCGCGGGCCAACTGGCCGCTGCTCAACAGCGGCAACGACGACGTGGCGACCACGCCGGCCGCCTCGGCCAGCGCACCGCCGGCCGACGGCCGGGTGCGGCCGCCCTGGCAGGACATGCCTCAGGAGCCGCCGGCCCTGCGCCTGGTCGACGGCCAGCTGAGCACCGGCCTCGACAGCACGATCACCGGCCCGCCCGCGGCGGCCGACCCGCCGCCGCTGCGCCTGGTCGGCAACCGCCGCTCCCCGGGCCAGACGACGACGAAACTGACCGCGCTCGACCGCAGCACCACGCCGCCGGTCGCCGCCGACAGCAGCGACGGCGATCTGCTGATCTTCGCGGCGGCCCGCTCGGCCTGGTTCACCGGCCCGACCGAGGCCACCACCGACAAGCTCGACTGGACCAACCCGAACGACACCGGCTGGCGGGCCGCCGAAAAGGCGGCAACGCCCGCGGTGGCCGCCGAGACCGCGGCCGGGTTGCCCAAGCGTGTGCCCCAGGCCAACCTGGTGCCCGGCTCACCGCTGCGCGACGAGCGCCCGCTGCGCATCGTCCGTGACGCGGCGAGCATCGCCGCCCACACCACGGGTTACTTCCGGGGCTGGCGGCGCGGGCAGGAGATCGGCGGCTTCGCCATGGGCGGACGCCCGGGTCGCGAGGCGGCCGGCGGCTGGGACTTCACCCGCGACCGCGAGGGCGCCGACGAATACCGCAACAACGCGGGTTACGGCTCCCGCTAGGGTGCGCTCCATAACTGGGCCCGGCCCCCGGGTCCAGTTGTGAAACGCACCTGGATCTCACCGCCTTCGGCCCGGCCCCTTCGCCTCACGCGAAGCGGTCGGGCCGAGCGCATTCCGCGACCTGATTCCCCACGACGCCGGTGAGCGCCGCAGGTTCGGCGGCGAGGCCGGCAAGTTCGGCGGTGGTGGCGGCGCGGGCCGTGGGGTCGGCGGTGGGACTGGTGGCGGGCGGCTTGGGCGTTTGGGGTTCGTTCGGGGGGCTGCTCGTCGAGGATGCTGGGGTGAGCACTTCGTTTCTGGCGGCCTGCCTCATCGTGCGCGATGAAGCGGTGGAACTCCCGGACTGCCTGGCGTCACTGGCCGGCCTGGTCGATGAGGTGCACGTCCACGACACCGGCTCGACGGACGGGACGCCTCAGATCGCCGCTGAGCTTGGCGCTACCGTGACCCACGGTCGCTGGACCGACGACTTCGCCGCGGCCCGCTCTGCGGCTCTGGACGGGTGGAGCGCTCTCTGGGTGCTTAGCGTCGACGCCGACCAGCGCTACCAAGGGGACCCGGCGCATCTGCGGGCGATGCTGGCCGAGTGCCCGGCCGACGTCGTGGAGGTCGAGGTCGACAACGCGCATGACGAGCTGCCGTACACGAACACGGCCGCTCACCTCTTCCGGGCGGGCGCCGTCCGGTGGCAGGGGCGGGTGCACGAGCGTCTGGTCACGCCGGACGGACGGACGCCGTACACCGTCGTCGCACCTCGCGCGGCCATCGTGCTGAAGCACCGTGGCTACATCCGGCCGGACGTCCGCCGGGCCAAGGCGTCGCGGAACGCCGAGCTGGCCCGGCTGGCCCTGGCCGAGCTCACGACCGAGGACCGCCCGCTGGTCGCCCGTACGCTCCTGGACCTGGGCCGCAGCCTCATCGGGGCCGGTCGCCCGCAGGAAGCGGCCGAGACCCTGGAGACGCTGCGGGATCTCTTCCCCGGCACGCCGGAGTGGCTGCAGGGCACCGATTTCCTGGCTCGGCTGGTGCTCGCGGCCGGGATGGACGACGTCTGCCTGACCCTGGTCGAGCAGATGCGCCCGGCCGGCGCCTCGCGCGCCTACTGCGACTGGCTCGCCGCGCAGGCTCTGGCCCAGCTGGGTGAGGTCGCCACGGCCAACCGCCTGCTGGCCGGCGTCTCCGAGGTCGTCGACACCTCGGGTCGCCGGCAGGATCCGGGCGCTCTGCGCGAGTTACGCCACCTGCTCGCCACTCTCGCCCGCGCCTGACGCCTCGCTGTCGCGGGACTGCCAGGTGCACAGGCAGACGCGGTTGCCCTCCGGATCGGCCAGCACCCAGAAGGCCGGGGCGTCGGCCGCGCTGACCAGGTTGCCGCCGGCCGCGACGGCCGCGTCGATGCGGGGCTGAACCTGGGCGGGGTCGACCCAGATGTCGGGGTGCCAGCGCTGGCGGGGTTCCTCGCCGCCGGACTTCTGGAACCAGATGTCCGGCAACTGGCCGGCCGGATCCACGATGTCGACCTCCCTCGGCTCCATCGCGAGGACGGCCGCCCAGAACGGCATGATCGAGCCGCGGGCCGGGCTGTCGAGCGCCCACTCCGCGCGGGAGACGTCGACGGCCGACAGCCGGAGACCCAGCGCCGAGGCCACCGACGAGACGGCCCGGGCCAGGCGGATGTCGCGGGTGGTCACCCCGCCGGTGTCGTGACTGGTCAGGCGCAGGTCGACCGCGGAGTAGCGCAGGTTGACGTCGGGATGGTGGTTCATCTGCTCGGCCACCTCGCCGATGGCGTTGACCAGGGCCAGCCCCGTACCGAAATCCTTGGTCTCGATCCTGGTGTGCAGACCGCCGGGCAGGTAGGCCCAGCCGTCCAGCTTCTCCGCCGCGATCTGCCTTCCATCGAGCTTCGTCATGAGCCCATCCTCCCCCGGCGAGCGGTCAGCGGGCGGGACGGATCCCGTTGTTACGGATGTGCTCGTAGACGATCGAGGTGCGCACGTCGGCCACCTCGGGCCGCTGGGTGAGCCGGTCGATCACGAACTCGTAGAGGCTGTCGTTGTCGGGGACGGCCACGTGCACGATGAAGTCGTCGGTGCCGGTCGTCACGTAGAGCCCGAGGGTGTCGGGCAGGGTGCTGACCCACTCGCGGAACGCCTCGATGTTGCGCCGGGACGGCGGGCGGATCCGGATGGCGATCAGCGCCTGCACCGGCCGGCCGATGGCCTTGAGGTCGACGTCGAGGAGGGCGCCGCGGATCACGCCGCGCTTGCGCAGGGCCCGGGTGCGGTCGAGCGCTGTCGTGGGCGAGACGCCGACGGCCGCGGCGACCTCCCGGTTGGTCTTCCGTGCATCCGACTGCAGTTCCCGCAGGATCGCCGTATCTAGTTCGTCCAGGTCCACCGATTCGATCCTTCTGCCGAGACAAGTACGGATTCATTGCGGCTGAACCTAACACCTGCCTAGCATTTCGCTCGCACGCTGCATGAACGAACAGAGAGAGCAGAACATGATCGGATTCACCGCGGACGAGATCGATCCCACCGCGCCCACCCGCGCGGCTCGTCTGAAATGGGTCGTCGTGGTCGACGGCGACCTGCCCGCCGGGCGGGCGGCCAACGCCGCCATCTGCACCGCCGCCGCCACTTCGCAGGCGGTGACCGGCCTGCTCGGCGATGACGCGGTGGACGCCGACGGCAACGCGCATCCCGGGCTGCCCTGGGCCGGCTGCACCGTGCTCTCGGCCGACCCCGGCACCCTGCGCACGATCCGGGCCAAGGCCGCCGCCCGGGCCGACTTCTTCGTCGCCGACATGCCGGCCGCGGCCCAGCAGACCCGCGTCTACAGCGAATACCTGGAGACGGTGGGCGCCACGGCGGCCGACGGTCTCGACTACTACGCGGTCAGCATCGTCGGCCCGCGCAACCCGGTCGACAAGCTGGTCGGCAAGCTCCCGCTGCTCGGTTAGGCGACCGCGGCCAGAGCCTTGCCGATGTTCAGCTCGGCCAGGTCGAGCATCCACTGCCGGTCGGGGAAATCGGTGCCGGCGATCCGCAGCGGACCCTCGATGAGCCCGATCACCTGGGCGAACCGATAGAGCTCCAACCGCGCCGGATCGAGATCGACCGGGTCCAGGGACTCGTACGCCGGCCCGAAGCGCAACTGCAGGAAGGCGTGCTCCCACTCGACGTCGAAGTAGGTCACCCCCTCGATGTCGATCATCACTGGCTCGCCGTTCGCCGAGATCAGCACGTGGTCGGGTCCCAGCTCGCCGTGGATCACGGCATACTCCTCGCGCGCCGTGACCCTGGCCCGGAGCCCGCGGAGGTGGTCCTCGATCCTGGTACGGGCGGCGGCGACCCGGCCGTCGGTGAGTGCGACAGCGTCGAGGTGAGCCAGCGCACGCCCGAGGATCATCTCCTCGGGCGGCCGCCCCGGCGACGTCACTGAAGCCGGCCGCCCCCACCCCGGCCCGAAGGTGGTGTGCAGGCGCCGCAGCGTCCTCCCCAGCTCGAGCAGCGGCGCGCGGTCGTACGCCATGCGCGCTTCGAGCGTCTCGCCGCCCACGTCCTCGACCAGCACCCGATCGACGTCACTGAACAGCAGGTCCGGAACGCGCGCGCCCGCCCCGGCCAGCAGCGCCCGGTTGGCGACGAACAGCTCGGCCCCGGACGCGTCGGTGAACGGGTCGTCCGGCACGGTGACCGATTCCGGCCAGTAGTTCTCGGCGTCCGCCCACACGTAGAGAACCACCGATCGCCCGTCGTCCAGGCGGATCCGGTAGACGCCCTTCTTGGTGCCGCCGGTGAGCCGGTCCAGGCCGGCCACCCGGCGGTCGCGGCCGAACTGCTGGGCCACCAGCCCCGTCACATCGTCGACCGTCAAAAAGGCGCGCATGACGACCGATCCTTCTCAACCGGCCCACCGCTCACAACCGAATAAGGCGCTTGCCATGATGGCGGCGTGCGTGCGATCGTCTTCGACTTCTTCGGAACGCTCACCGACCCGGCCGCCGAAGCCCACCGGCGTACGTCCTTCGCCGGCACGGCCGCCGCGCTCGGCATACCCCTGGCCGCGTTCTGGGAGGCGATGGCCCAGAGCTTTCCGGACCGCATCGTCGGCCGGTACGGGGACACCCGGCAGACCCTGCTGACCGTGGCCCGCCACTGCGGGGCCGAGCCCGGCGAGGCCGAGCTCGAGGCCGCCGTCGCCGCTCAGACGGCTGGGGCCGAGCGGGTACGCCGGCCGCGCCCGGGCGCCCTGGACCTGCTCGACAGCCTGCGTGCTGAGGGCCTGCGACTCGGCCTGATCAGCGACTGCTCCAGCGAGCTGGTCGAGGCCTGGCCCTCGACCCCGTACGCGCCACGCCTCGACGCCGCGGTCTTCTCCTGGCAGGAGGGCTACCGCAAACCTGATCCGCGGCTCTACGCCACCGTGGCCGAGCGGCTGGGGGTGGCGGCCGTCGACTGCTGGTTCGTGGGTGACGGCGGCAGCCGTGAGCACGACGGCGCCCGGCGGGCCGGGATGCGCCCGGTGCTCGTCACGAACGCGGGCTATCCCGGGGTCGACGCGCTGCGGAGCGACCCGGACTCGTACCGGCCGGCGCTCGCCATCGACGAACTGGCCGACCTGCCGGCCCTGTTGACCGCCTGAGGACATGGTGAAACCCCGCTCCGCCGGGCGGAGCGGGGTTTCAACCGACTGTCAGGCGGGCGCTACGGCGCGGGTACGACGCATCGTCAGCACATACTCGACCAGCGAGATGAGGACGTTCTTCGTCGACTCACGGTTACGCGCATCGCAGCTCACCACCGGGACGTCGCTCGAGATCGCCAGCGCGTCCCGAACGTCCTGAGCATTGTGATACTGCATGCCGTCGAAGCAGTTGATCGCGATCAGGTACGGAAGGCGACGGTGCTCGAAGAAGTCGATCGCGGCGAAGCAGTCGGCGAGACGCCGAGTGTCCACCATCACGACCGCACCGATCGCGCCCCGCACCAGTTCGTCCCACATGAACCAGAAACGCGTCTGGCCCGGTGTGCCGAACAGATAGAGAATCAGGTCGCGGTCGATGCTGATTCGGCCGAAGTCCATGGCGACGGTGGTCGTCATCTTCCCCGGGACCTGCCGGTTGTCGTCGACACCCACACCCGCCGAGGTCATGATGGCCTCGGTGGTGAGCGGGGTGATCTCCGAGACCGACCCGACCAGCGTCGTCTTACCGACGCCGAACCCGCCGGCGATAACAATCTTCGCCGACGTCACGCGCCCCGCAGAGGGACGGTGCGACATGTCAGAGCCTGCGAAGTCCACTCAGCACCCTTTCCAGCAGTTCCGTGCCTACCGCGTCGGTCTCGTCGTCCAGCGAGGTGGGCTCATACACCGCGACAAGGCCGTCAGTGGCCATGTCGGCGACGATCACTCGAGCCACACCGAGCGGCAGTTGCATGCGTGCGGCGATCTCGGCCAACGACTGAACGCGGCCGCCGTCGCACATCTCCGCGATGTACTGATGCTCGCTTCCACCCTGCCCGCCGCGCATCATGCCAGATCGGCCGCGAACGGTTGTCTCGACCAGCGCTTCCAGCGCTATCTCAAGTTTCGGTCGGGTCCGACCACGGGTCACGGCGTACGGCCGCACCAGCGCGCCGGTCGGCTCATCGCGTTCGGGCATCGTCACCGCTCACCCCTTCCTCGAACCCCTAGAAGTGTCTCTTGTTGTCAACTTTTTGAACAGCGGCCGAAATAATCGGCCGGCTGCCCGTTCAGCCGAGGACCCCGGCCGCGGAACGCGGCGCGGGGGGTGAGGGCCTCGCCGACACGGTCGACCAGGAGGGCCATCTCGTAGCCCACCTGACCGACGTCGCAGCTGCGCGCCGCGAGCACCGCGAAGGACGACCCGTCCGAGATGGACATCAGGAAGAGGAACCCGTTGTCCATCTCGACCACCGTCTGCAGCACGGCGCCACCCTCGAAGCACCGAGCGGCGCCCTGAGTGAGGCTGACCAGGCCGGAGGCGATGGCTGCCAGCTGATCGGCGCGGTCCCGGGGAAGGTCCCGTGAGGCCGCCAGGAGCAGGCCGTCAGCGGAGACCGCGATCGCATGTGCGACGCCGGGAACGCGGTCGGCGAAGTTGGCCAGCAGCCAACCGAGATCCTGCGTAGATGTCATGCCTCATGCTCCTTGCCAGCCTGCGAGGACTGCTGCCCTCCCGGAGTCTCCTCCGGGTTGGTCGATTCTTTGGTGCGACCGCGCTGCACACCCCGGTGGTAGGCGGACAACAGCCCGCGGACACCTTCGGGGGTACGGCGCTGAACGGAGGTGTCGTTCCGATCGACACCACCGGGGACGAGCTGCGCCATCGGTGTGCGCTTGGGCAGACCCGCCGTGGTCGTGGAGTCGACCGCCACCTCAGCCGCCGCCTGAGCGGCCTGCCAGCCCGTGTCGGCCGCGGTCTGCCACGGGTTCGTGGCCATGCTGCCGTTCGCACTGGCGCCGTTCGACGCGGCGCCGTTGATGGCACCGGCGCCAACAGTAGCCGGATCGCGGTCGCGCGACTCGGGCGAGACGGCCTGCTGTGGCACGCCGATTGATCGCGACGGCTCCCCGGTGGGGATCCGTTGCGAGCTGACCGGCTCGTCGAGCCCGTTGGTCGACGGCTTGGCATCGGCCGGACGGGCAGTGGTGAACCAGGCCGACTCGAGCTCCCGGAAGATCGGCAGCTCCATCGTCTCGTCGGCGAACTGGCCCTGGCTGTTGTCCCGCTGGCGGGCAGCGGCCTGCGCCGCGGCGATCTGGGCGGCGGCTGTGGCCTGAGCCTCGGCCGCCTGCGCCGCGGCGACCTCGTGAGCCGCCCGGGCTGCCGCGGACGCCCGCTGAGCCTCGGCGCGCTCCGCCTCGGTCTGCGGACCACCCGAGGTGGGCACCGCGGACACCGGCGAGGCCGGCGGGGCGGAGGCCGGGATCGGCGCGGTCTGCGGATTCGTCGGGCGCTCGACCTGCGGACGCTGGTCGCCCCGCTGCTCGGGCCGGTAACGCGGGAGCTCGGCGGTCATGTCGAGCGCCGCGGCAAGGCTCTCGGGCACGTGCGGGGCCGGGTTGTCACGCTCCGGGGCGACCGGCGGCCAGGCCGGGGGCGCCACCGAGGCGGCCGGCTGAGCACTGGTCGGCGGGGCCGAGACCGGCGGTTCCGATCCGGGCGGCGACGACATCGGACGGCCACCATAGGGCGGGCCGGACGGCACCGGCGGAGCGGAGACCGGCGGCACCGGCGGGGCCGACACCGGCGGGACGAACGGACTGCGTCCCTGGGTCTCGGGGTTGGCCGGGAGCTGGCGCGGGATGGTCGCGCCGAAGCCGTTGGTCTCGCCGTCGGTGCGGAACTGGTCGCCGTTGCGGCGCTGCGGGAGCCCGTCGGGACTGCCGAAGCCCTGCGGCGACGACGGCGGACCGCCGGGGCCGGAGGGCAGCGGCGGGATGACCTCGTTGCTGCGCGGGCCGTAGAAGCCGTTGCTGCCGTTCCCGTTGCCGCCGTTGCCGCCGTTGCCGTTCCCGTTGCCGCCGTTGAGCGAGCCGTTGGAGCCGAAGCCGTTGGACGGCGCGCCGGTGAGGTCGGACCACGCCGGCACCGAGCGTCCATTGGTGCCCAGCATGCCGCCCGAGTTCATCGGCGGGTTGGGGTCGAAGGGGCGACCGGTCGGGTAGCTGCCACTCGGGAAGCCGCCGCGACCGCTCTCGAGCGCGAGCGGCTCGGGCATGCCCGGCCGGCCCTGCTCGTCGTAGCCGGCGCCGACCTGCGCGCGGCCACCGGTGGCCAGCGCGTTCTGGCCCTGGCTCGGGGTCAGCACCGACAGCGGCAGGCCGACCTCCGCCACCGTGCCGCGCTCGGTGTCGGCCGGGCGGAGCTCGACCCGGACACCGTGCCGGTTGGCCAGCCGGGCGACCACGACCAGGCCCATCATGCGGGAGACGGCCACGTCCACCATCGGCGGGTTGGCGAGCCGCTCGTTCAGCTCGCGCAGCTGCTCGCGGCTGATGCCGATGCCGCGGTCCTCCACCGAGAGGAGAGCGTCGTCGCCCAGCCGCCGGGCCTCGACGATGACCGTCGAGTTGGGCGGCGAGAAGGCGGTCGCGTTGTCGAAGAGCTCGGCGACCAGGTGGACCATGTCGTTGACGGCGTGCGCCGCTACCTCGATGTCCCGGTCGATCATGCCGAACTCGATGCGGGTGTAGTGCTCGACCTCGGACTGGGCGGCGCGGAGCACGTCGATCAGGGCGGCCGGCTCCCGCTGCACACGGGTCGAGTCGGCGCCCGCGAGAACCAGGAGGTTCTCGTCGTTACGGCGCATCCGGGTGGCCAGGTGGTCGAGCTGGAAGAGCTCGGCCAGACGGTCCGGGTCCTCCTCGCCGCGCTCCAGCCGGTCGAGGTGACCGATGAGCCGGTCGACCAGGATCTGGGAACGGCGGGCGAGGTTGACGAACATCGTCGCGACGGAGGCCCGCAGGGCGGCCTGCTCGGCCGCGGTGCGCACGGCCTCGAGGTGAACCGCGTTGAACGCCTCGGTCACCTGACCGAATTCGTCGCGGCTGCGTACCGGTAGCGGCTCGGCGATCTGGTCGGCCAGCTGGGCCGGGGTGAGCGAGGTGGACAGCTGCGGATCACGCAGCCGGCTGACCGCGTGCGGCAGGCCGAACTGGGCGACCGAGAGGGCACCCTGCCGCAGCTCCCGCAGCGAGCGGGCCATCGACCGGGCGACCAGCCAGGCGAACAGGATGGCGAGCAGCAGCATGCCGAGCAGCACGCTGGTCTCGATGAAGACCCGCCGGTTCACGTCGTTGCGCAGGTCGGTGGCCTCGACGACGATGTCGCCGTCCATCTTGGACTCGATCGTGCGGTATTCCTTGCTGTACCCGATCATCGCCCGCTCCCAGTTGGCGGTGTTGAACGGGATGTTGCGCACGTTGGCGCCCTGCAGGTTCTGCAGCGGGCGGCTGTAGTTGGTGGCGAACGTGCCGGCCGGCGAGTTCTCGACCCGGTCGAAGGCGGCGACGTCGGCGTCCGAGCCGACCGAGTGCAGCGTCGTGCCGGCGAGCGTGTAACCGGTGTCGGCGAGCAGGAAGTCGCGGCGCAGGTCGGAGGTCAGCTGACCCTCACCGAGGGCCTCGTGGCCGAGGTCGCGCTGCTGGGCGATGTATTCCTTGGCCCGGGCCACGGCGGCGACCGCCCGCAGGTGGTCGCTCAGCTCGGTGTCACTGGCCAGCTGGGCGGCGGCGTCACGCACACCGAGCAGGTCCTCGATCAGCTTGGTGTAGTTCTCGACGTCGGTGTCGGCGCCGGGCCGGTCGTTGGCGATCTGGCTGCGCTGGGCGGGCAGGTCCTCGAGGTTGCGATCGAGGCGGAGGAGCAGCGTGCTGACGTTGTCGGGGACGTCGTCGAGAGCCGCTTTCTGCTGCGCGTAGGGGACCTTGGCCGCGTCGACCTGGGCGTGCTCGGCACTGTACGACTCTTTGGCCTTGACGTAGTCAGGACTCTTCTTGTCCTTGATCGTCTTGATCATCATGCCGTAGGCGCGTTCGTTCTGCAGGTGGTCGACGAGACCACCGGCCGCCTCCGACAGCACCGAAAGGGTGCGGGCGCGCTCCGCGTTGTTGGCTTCCTCGATGTGGTCGACCAGGCCGCTGACGCCGACGATGATCGTCGCCAGGGTGGGCACCAACATGATCAAGCCAAGCTTCGACCAGATCGGCAGGTCTCGCAGCCGATCGGCCGGGCGACGGAGACGCGACATGACGCCGGTCGCCGTCTTGGGGCGCTTGCTCACGTCACCGTCCTCCTGTTTCGGGCCCCGGCACTCGGCTCGCCGGGCGCCGCACACGGCCGACTGCCGCGTTGGGCCCCCGAGATTCCATCACGACGAGTGTCAAAGAGAAAGAGCCGCCGGACACGGACCGGTTGTGTGACGCGATGTTGCTCCGCCGAAGCGGGGACGTCGCCGGTCAATATCACGGTATGTAGATGTGCGCTTGTCTCTGTGTCACCCAGGTCAACCGAGCCGGCGCGGGGGTTACGCCGAACGATCGCGCCCGATCGTAAAGGATCGCGGCAGGAGGAACGATGGCGCGGTCGCGAACGATCGGCAAGGTGAGATGCCCGATTTCGCAATGTTTGTAGGCACCATTGTGGCCGAACGGATGATCAGTGCCGCCGAACCGGCAATCCCGGTTGCCGCCGGGCGAATATCTACAAGTCGGTCCGGTCAGCCGAGAAGCTTGGCGTAACCAGGCTTGATGACGTCATTGATGATCGCCAGCCGCTCGTCGTACGGGATGAACGCCGACTTCATCGCGTTGATCGTCAGCCACTGGAGGTCCGCCCAGCCCCACCCGAAGGCCTCGGAGAGCAGCGCCATCTCCTGAGACATGGAAGTACCGCTCATCAGCCGGTTGTCCGTATTCACGGTCACCCGGAAACGCAGGTCGTGCAGCAACCCGATCGGGTGCTCGGCGATCGACGGGGCCGCGCCGGTCTGCACATTGGACGACGGGCACAGCTCGAGCGGGATGCGCTTGTCGCGCACATACGCCGCCAGCCGGCCGAGGATGGCGTCGCCCGCCGCCGGCGTACCGGTGATGTCGTCGACCAGTCGCACACCGTGACCGAGCCGGTCGGCGCCGCACCACTGGATGGCCTGCCAGATCGACGGCAGGCCGAAGGCCTCGCCGGCGTGGATGGTGAAGTGGAAATTCTCACGCTGGAGGTATTCGAAGGCGTCCAGGTGACGGGTGGGCGGGAAACCGGCCTCGGCGCCGGCGATGTCGAAGCCGACGACACCCGCGTCCCGGTAGCGCACGGACAGCTCGGCGATCTCCTGCGAGCGGGCGGCGTGCCGCATCGCGGTCAGCAGCACGCCGACGCGGATCGGGGTGCCCTGCGCGGCCGCCTCGGCGGCCCCCTCGGCGAGGCCGGCGTTGACCGTGTCGACCACCTCGTCGAGGGTCAGGCCCCGCTCCAGGTGCTGCTCGGGCGCGTAGCGCACCTCGGCGTAGACCACGCCGTCGGCGGCCAGGTCGAGGGCGCACTCCTTGGCCACCCGGTGCAGCCCCTCGACCGTCTGCATCACGGCGACGGTGTGGGCGAACGTCTCCAGGTAGCGTTCCAGCGAGCCGGAGTCGGCGGCCGCGACGAACCACTCGCCCAGCGCGACCGGGTCGGTCGTGGGCAGCTCGTGGCCCACACGCTCGGCCAGCTCGACGATGGTGGCGGGGCGCAGACCCCCGTCGAGGTGGTCGTGCAGCAGCGCCTTGGGCGCCGGGACGATGTCGGAGAATGAGATGGCGGCCATCAGACGAGCCTAGAGGCAGGGGACCAATGATCGACGGAGCATTGCCGTACCTGCGATGCCCGGTCTGCCGGCAGCCGCTCGAGCGCGCGGAGCGAACGCTGCGCTGTCCCTCCCGGCACAGCTTCGACATGGCCAAGCAGGGCTACGCCGATCTGACCGCGGGCCGCATGCCGCACGTCGGCGACACCGCGGACATGGTCGCCGCCCGGGCCGCCTTCCTGGCCGCCGGCCACTACGACTTCATCGCCGGCGCCCTGGCCGGCTCGGCCGAGCCGGGCCTGATCGTCGACGCGGGCACCGGCACCGGTCACTACCTTTCCCGGGTGCTCGACGCGGCGGACGAGGCGACCGGGCTCGGCCTCGACGTCTCCAAGCCCGCGCTGCGCCGGGCCGCCCGGGCCCACCCGCGGGCAGCGGCGGTGCTGACCGACCTGTGGCGTCCGCTGCCGATCGCGGACGCCGTGGCCACCGTCGTCCTCAACGTCTTCGCCCCGCGCAACGGCCCCGAGTTCCACCGCATCCTGCGCCCCGACGGCCTCCTGCTCGTCGTGACCCCGGAGCCGGACCACCTGCAAGAGCTGATCTCCGCCCACGACCTGATCCACGTCGACCCCGACAAGGCCGCCCGCACCCAGGAGTCCCTGGGCGAGCACTTCAAGCCCGTCGCAACGCTGCCCCTGCGCCGCGAGCTGAACCTGACCGCCGCCGAGGCCCGCACCCTGATCGGCATGACCCCGAGCGCCCACCACGCCGCAGCCGCGTCGCTCGAACTCGAATCAACCCGGGTGACCGCTTCTGTACTGGTGACGACCTACCGCCCGGTTTGAGCGCGACCACTCACGCACGTCGCCGTGACGGGGCGAGCGCTCTGGACGCGCCAGCGGCCAGCTCGCCACGTCGCGGCCCTCGGCGGGAGCAGCGATTCGCACCCCCCACCCCGCTACGACATGGATCTTGATCTGCGGCCCTCGTCAGACAGAAAGATCCACTTCTTCCCATTCGGCGGGTTTGTCGTGGTACGGCCCGTGGAACATGACCGCCCACTCCAGCGCCCACCTCCGCTGCCCGATGGCGTTGCCGTCGATCTCCCCCGGCAACTCCACGCCCGCCTGCTCGGCCTCCTGGAAAGCCCAGTCCAGGCAGTAGTAGAGATCCAGCAGGACGGCCGCCTCGACCGGATCGCGCGGCGACATCAGCGACCGCGACCGCCACTGCCCGAACGTCTCCCCCGCCGGCAGGTCGGGCATCTGCGCCATCATCCGCGCCTCGGGCGGGGCGGTCGGGTCGAGATGCGCGCTCAGCCCGAGCAGCCAGGCCAGCGCGAACACGGCGTCGTGATGCAGCACGAACGACCGGTGGTCCCCTTTCGCACCGATCACGAACTGCCACTCGGGGGGTGTGACCAGATCGACCAGCCGCGATCCGAGCAGCCAGCTCATCGCGGCCTCGGTGGGCATGCCGAAGCAGCGCGCCACAACCACGTGCAGCACCGCGGCCCGCGCCTCGAGCTCGGGCGTGGGACGCAGCTCGACCGTGTCACCGGGCTCCCAGACCAGGGGGAACCCGGGTGGCGGCAGCGGCAGCCCGAGCCGGGCCACCTCGTCGAGGCTGGCCTCCCGGACGGCGCGCGGGTCGGGGACACCCTTCTGCATGGTGCGTCAGGCTATGCGGTCGAGCACCAGATTGGTAAGAGTCGGCTGTTCGGCACCGATGACAACCGCTTCGGCGGCCTCGTCGCGGGCGACCGGGATGCGGGCCGGGTCGTCGGTCCGCAGCTCGAGCAGCACGTCGCCGGCCCGCACCTGGTCGCCCGGCTTCACCTTGAGCAGCACGCCGGCGCCGAAGCTGACCGGGTCCTCCTTGCGGGCCCGGCCGGCCCCCAGGCGCCAGGCGGCGATGCCGATCCCGTACGCGTCGACGCTGCTCACCACCCCGTCGGCGGTCGCCCGCAGCACCTCGGTCTCGCGCGCGACCGGCAACGGCGCCTCGGGGTCACCGCCCTGGGCGCGGATCATCGCGCGCCACGTGTCCATCGCGGCGCCCGACTCGAGGGCCTTGGCCGGGTCGGTGCTGATCCCGGCGGCGGTGAGCATCTCGCGGGCGAGGGCCAGGGTCAGCTCGACCACGTCGGCCGGGCCGCCACCGGCCAGCACCTCGACCGACTCGGTGACCTCGATCGCGTTCCCCACGGCCAGGCCGAGCGGGGTGTTCATGTCGGTCAGCAGCGCGACCGTGGTGACGCCGCTGTCGCGGCCCAGCCGCACCATCGTGGTGGCCAGCTCACGGGCCGACTCCAGGTCCTTCATGAAGGCGCCGGTGCCGACCTTGACGTCGAGCACGAGTGCGCCGGTGCCCTCGGCGATCTTCTTGCTCATGATCGAGCTGGCGATCAGCGGGATGGCCTCGACCGTGCCCGTCACGTCGCGCAGCGCGTAGAGCTTGCGGTCGGCCGGGGCCAGGCCCTCACCGGCCGCGCAGATCACCGCGCCGACGTCCTGCAGTTGCCGCTTGAACGCGTCGTTGCTGATCGAGGCCCGCCAGCCCGGGATCGACTCGAGCTTGTCGAGCGTGCCGCCGGTGTGCCCGAGACCGCGCCCGGAGAGCTGCGGCACGGCGGCCCCGCAGGCGGCGACCAGCGGGGTCAGCGGCAGCGTGATCTTGTCGCCGACGCCGCCGGTGGAGTGCTTGTCGGCGGTCGGGCGGGTGATCGCGGAGAGGTCCAGCCGCTCGCCACTGGCG
This sequence comes from Paractinoplanes maris, assembly GCF_023544465.1. GTDB lineage: Bacteria > Actinomycetota > Actinomycetes > Mycobacteriales > Micromonosporaceae > Actinoplanes > Actinoplanes maris. Next base: position 719,739 of record NZ_JALPVL010000001.1, read on the forward strand.
ATCATCGCGGCCGTCCAGCGCGCGATCTCGGCCGGCGTCATGCCGCGCAGCAGGATCGCCATGGCCAGGGCCGACATCTGCTCGTCGGCCACCGCACCCCGGGTGTACGCGTCGACCACCCAGTCGATCTGGGCGTCGCTCAGCACGTGCCCGTCCCGCTTGGCCCGGATGACGTCCACCGCGGCGAACTCAGTCATTGCTGTCCTCCCACAGAACCGGGATGCCCTCGGGCGGCGCACCCTCGCCGGCCCAGGCCAGTGCCCCCTCGGCGTCCACGACCACGACGCGCGGGGTGCGCACCCGGCCCCAGGCCACGGCCTCGGCCGCGACGGGGAAGTTGGGCCCCTCCTCGAGGACGCCTTTCTCGGCGTCGCTCTCGGCCGGGCTGCCGCCGGACCGCTCCCAGTACCCCGTCCAGACAGTCTCGCCGCCGGACAGGTCGGGGTGCACGAAAACGGTGCCCCGGCCGCGCCATTTCGCGAGCTCGGGCGGCACCTCGGGGCCCTGGGCGACGCCGTTGACCCGTTCCAGGTCCTCGAAACCGAACGCGTGCGGCAGCAACTCGGCCAGCCGCAGCGGCCCGGTGTGCCACTCGACCAGCATCTCGGGGCCACCGTTCTCCCACAGCAGCTGGCGGCAGCGGCCGCACGGCATCAGCGGGCCGCCGGTGGCGTCGACGCACGAGAACGCCACCAGACGCCCGCCGCCGGTCATGTGCAGCTGGCTGACCAGCCCGCACTCCGCGCACAGCCCCACGCCGTAGGACGCGTTCTCCACGTTGCACCCGACGACCACCCGGCCGTCGTCCACCAGTGCGGCCGCACCGACCGGGAAGTCGGAATAAGGCGCGTACGCGTGCCGCATGGCATCGGTCGCGGCAGCCCGCAACCCAGCCCAGTCGATCTCCATGCTGCAAATTGTGCCTGACGTGCCCGGACGTCAGCTCTTGACGTAGGGCACACCGTCGGCCGCGGGCGCGCGCACCCGGCCGACCAGACCGGCCACCGCGATGATCGTCGCCAGATACGGCAGCATGTTGAGGAACTGGTTGGGCACCGGGCTGCCGACCGCACTCAGGTAGTTGGCCAGCTTCTGCGCGAAGCCGAAGAACAGCGCCGCCCCCAGCGCCCCGAACGGCGTCCAGCGCCCGAAGATCAGGGCGGCCAGCGCGATGAAGCCGGCCCCGGCCGTCATGTTCTTGTTGAACGCCCCGGTCGACACCAGCGTGAAGTACGCGCCACCGGCCCCGGCCACGACCCCGCCGAGCAGCACGTTCGTGTAGCGCAGGCCGCGCACCCGGATGCCCACGGTGTCGGCCGCGGTGGGGTGCTCGCCGACCGCCCGGGTGCGCAGACCCCAGCGGGTGCGGGTGAGGCCGAAGTGGATGACGAGGACCAGCGCCAGCGCCAGCCAGACCAGCAGGTTGGTCTCGAACAGCACCGGCCCGACGACCGGGATGTCGGCCAGACCGGGGATGCGCCACTCGGGCAGCCGCGGCGGCGAGTTGTATTTCAGGGCGTCGGGCTGCATCAGCCGCTCGTAGAGGAAGCCGGTGATGCCCAGCGCGAGCAGGTTGAGCACGATGCCGACGACGACCTGGTCGACCAGGAAGCGGATGGCCAGCACGGCCAGCAGCGAGGCGATGATGACGCCGCCGACGACCGCGCTGATCAGACCGGCCCAGACGCTGGTGGCCAGCGTGCCGACCAGGGCCGCGCCGAACGCGCCCATCAGGAACTGGCCCTCGATGGCCACGTTGACCACGCCCGAGCGCTCGCAGAGCACACCGGCCAGGGCCCCGAGGATCAGTGGCAGGGCGAGTTCCAGTGAGCCGCTGGCCGTGTCGACCAGCGGGAGGAACTTGCCGGCCACCTGCCAGCACAGGAACGAGAAGACGAAGGTCACGATGCCCAGGCTGAGCAGCACGGTCTGCCAGCGCTTGGCCACGCCGGCCAGCAGCGCGCCGCCGGCCGCGATCGTCACGACGCCGAACAGGATGGCGCCGAGCTGGCCGTTGATCGAGAGCGCGGCACCCTCGGCGTCCTCGCTGATCGTGAAGCGGGCCGTCGCCGACTCGGCCAGCGCACCGAAGATCACCGCCGCGATCAGGCCGATGATGACCAGGGCGGCGCCGAGGCGGCGCTGCCGATTCCAGAACCTGTCCGGGGCGGTCGCCTCGGCCAGTTCCTCCGCGGTAGCGGTCGACACGCCGCTCACCACCCCTTCGCCATGGACGTGCCGAGCCGCGCGGTGCGCGCATCGCGGAGCTGGAAGATCGCCTTCACCAGGGCCGGAGCGGCGATGAAGATCACGATGAGGGCCTGCAGGACGGTGACGAGCTCGAGCGAGACACCCACGTCGACCTGCATCAGGTTGCCGCCCGCGCGCAGACCGCCGTAGAGGATCGCGGCGAACAGCGTGCCCCACGGCTTGTTGCGGCCGAGCAGGGCCACCAGCAGTCCGTCGAAGCCGATGTTGCCGGCCACCTGACCGGTCAGCCGGTCGGCGGTGCCGAGCACCTGCACCGCGCCGCCGAGCCCGGCCAGCGCCCCGGCCACGACCATCAATTTGATGTAGGTGCGGCCCACGCTCATCCCGGCCGTGCGGGCGGCCGGCGGATTGACGCCCACGGCGCGCAGCTCGAAGCCGAACGAGGACCGGTTGACCAGCCAGGCCACCCCGGCGGTGACCAGGACGGCGAGCACGATGCCCAGGTGCACCCGCAGCGGCTGGGGCAGGGCCGGCAACCCGGCGGTGGACTCGATGGTCTTGCTGACCGCGTCGGTGCGATCCGGGTCCTGCACGCCGTTCTGCAGGATCAGCCAGCCCAGGAAGAGCGTGGCCGTGTAGTTGAGCATGATCGTGGTGATCACCTCGTGGGCGCCGGTGCGGGCCTTGAGCAGGCCGGGCAGGAAGCCCCAGAGGGCGCCGCCGATCAGACCGGCGGCCAGCGCGACGACCAGGTGCAGACCGGCCGGCAGCCCGATGGCGAAGCCGGCCACGCCCGCGGTGACACAGCCGATGACCGCCTGGCCCTGGCCGCCGATGTTGAACAGGCCGCCGCGGAACGCGATGGCCACCGACAGACCCGTGAAGACCAGCGGAGCCGCGTAGGTCAGCGTCTCGGAGAGCGGGTTGAGCGCGGTCTTCCAGTCACCGGAGCCGTCGAACCAGGCCTGGACCGCGGCCGGGTCGAAGATCGCGCCCTTGAACAGGTCGGCGTAGGCCTGGCTGATCAGATCCCAGCTGGCGGTGAGCGCGTCGCTGGGCCGGGAGGTGAAGTACGAGAACGTGGCGAGCACTTCGGAGTCGGAAATGACGATCAGCACCGCGCCGATGAGCAGCGCCAGGAAGATCGACAGGATCGTCACCACGACGGTGTTGGCCGACCACAGGTTGTGCAGGAAAAGCTTGACGAACGACTCCTCCTGCTCCTCCTTCTTGGCCGGCTGCTTTTCCGGGGCTTCGGTGGTCACTCCGTGTCCTCTGCTTCTTGCGTGACGACGCCGGCCATGAGCAGACCGATCTCCTCGCGCGGCATGTCCGGGGAGACGACGGCCAGGATCCGGCCGCGGTACATCACCGCGATGCGGTCGGCCAGGCCGACCACCTCGTCCAGCTCGCTCGACACCACGAGCACGGCGGTGCCGACGTCCCGCTCGTGGATGATCTGGTTGTGGATGAACTCGATCGAGCCGACGTCCACCCCGCGGGTCGGCTGCGAGGCGATCAGCAGCTTGAGCGGGCGCGACATCTCGCGGGCCACGACGACCTTCTGCTGGTTGCCGCCCGAGAGCGTGCCGACCGTCGAGTGCGGTGACGAGGTGCGGATGTCGAACTGGTCCACCCGCTCGCGGGCGGACTCGTCGATCGCCTTGGGATTGAGCGAGAAACGGTTGCCGAACGGCGCCCGGTCGTAGAGGTCGAGCACCAGATTCTCGGCGACCGTGAAGTCCTTGACCACGCCGTCGAGGCTGCGGTCCTCCGGCACGTAGCCGACGCCCGCACGCAGCACCTGCTTGGTGGTGCGGCCGGCCAGGTTCTGCCCCTCGAGCACGACCGAGCCGGCCCGGGACTCGCGCAGGCCCATGATGGCCTCGACCAGCTCGGTCTGCCCGTTGCCCTGCACGCCCGCGATGCCCAGCACCTCGCCCGAGCGGACGGCCAGGTCGACGCCGTCGACGACGCGGACCCCGCGGTCGTCCTCGACGATCAGCCCGGAGACCTCGAGCACCTCGCGGCCGGGGTCGGCCGGGGTCTTGGTCACCTCGAGGCTGACGTCGCGGCCGACCATCAGGGCGGCCAGCTCGTCGGTCGAGGTGTCGGGGCTCGTGGTGCCGACCGTGCGCCCGCGGCGGATCACCGTGATCCGGTCGGCGATGGCCTTGACCTCGCGCAGCTTGTGGGTGATGAAGACGATCGACTTGCCGGTCTCGGCCAGCGAGCGCATGACCGCGAGCAGCTCGTCGGTCTCCTGCGGGGTGAGCACGGCGGTCGGCTCGTCGAGGATCAGCAGGTCGACGTCGCGGGTCAGGGCCTTGACGATCTCGACCCGCTGCTGCGCGCCGACCGGCAGGTTTTCCACCAGGGCGTCCGGGTCGACCGGCAGGCCGTAACGCTTTGACGTCTCGAGCACGTCGCGGCGGCTGCGGCGGCGGTCGAGCCAGCCGAGCGGGCCGCCGCGCACCTCCTCGGCGCCGAGCGCGATGTTCTCGGCCACGGTGAAGACCGGGACCAGCATGAAGTGCTGGTGGACCATGCCGATGCCGGCCGCGATGGCGTCGCGGGGACTGCGGAAGACCTTCTTCTCCCCGTCCACCAGGATCTCGCCCTCGTCCGGCTGCAACAGGCCGTAGAGCTGGTTCATCAACGTCGACTTGCCGGCGCCGTTCTCGCCCAGCAGGGCGTGCACCTCACCGGGCTCGACGGTGATGTCGATGTGATCGTTGGCCACCAGGTCGCCGAAGCGCTTGGTGATGCCGCGCAACTCGAGTCTCAGCGGAATCTCCTGACTTCGACTTCTTTGGGTGGTTGCCGAACAAGTGGAACCGCCGCACGACCACGAGAAACTCTCGCGGTCGAGCGGCGGCCGAATGCTACCTAACTGTTTGCTCAGGCCGGGGCGCTGGCCGACTCGACCTTGATGGTTCCGGCGATGATGTCCTTCTTGAGCTTCTCGACCTCGTCCTTCAGACCCTGGTCGATCTTGCTGTCGAACTGGTTGTACGGCGCCAGCGAGACACCGTTGTTCTCCAGCGTGCCCTTGTAACCCGGCGAGGCGGCCAGCGGCTGACCGGTGGCGCCGGAGACGACGGCCTTCTCGACCGCGTCGGTGATGTTCTTGACCACGGTGGTCAGGAAGACGTCACAGTCCTGAGCCGCGCTCTTGCAGCCGTCCTGGTCGACCCAGACGATCGACACCTTGCCGCTGGAGCCCTTGGCGACCTCGGCCGCACCCAGACCGGTACCGCCGGCGACCGGCATGATCACGTCGGCCCCCTGGGCGACGAACGTGCTGGCCAGCGCCTTGCCCTTGGCCGGGCTGGCGAAGTCCTCGGCGAAGCTGCCGTTCTGCTTGGCCTTGTCCCAGCCGAGCACCTGGACGTTCTTGCCCTTGGCCTTGTTGTACTGCGCGACGCCGTCGGCGAAACCATCCATGAAGATGGTCACCGGCGGGATCTTGAGGCCGCCGAAGGTGGCCACCTTCTGCGACTTCGAGAAGCCCGCGGCCAGGTAACCGGCCAGGAACGCGGCCTCCTGGGTGGCGAACTGCATCGGGTAGACGTTCGTGGCGCCCTGGATCGAGCTGTCCACGATGCCGAACTGCTGGCTCGTGTTCTGCGCGGCGACCGCCTTGGTGGCGTCGCCCATGAGGCCGCCGACCGAGAGGATGAAGTTGCACTTCTGGGTCACGAAGCCGCGCAGGTTGGGCTCGTAGTCGGCCTCGGCGGTCGACGCGACGTACTTCGGGTCGACCCCGGGCGCCTGGGCCTTGGCGGCCTGGAGTCCGGCCCACGCGGATGCGTTGAAGGACTTGTCGTCGATGCCGCCGGTGTCAGTCACCATGCAGGCCTTGTATGCAGCAGCGGCGGCACTGGAGCTGCCGCCGGCAGGGGTCTCGTCAGGCGCGTCGCTGCAGGCCGCGGCGGCGAGCGTCAGCCCACCTGCCGCGAGCAGCGCAACGAGCCGGTTCCCACGTACTGGGCGCAAGACGCCCTCCTTCCAACGCGCACCGACACTCGCCGGTGAGTCTTCACCGCGAGAGCGTAGCCGCAGGCCAGAACGGCGTCGGTAGTTTGGTCCGGACTGTTGGCGCACCGTTATCCGCCCGCAACCGCGGAGCACACGAGGCGTCGCTTCTATCCGTTAGTGCGGCAAATCATCGGCCCGCGCGGTAACCGGCCAGAAACCTTGCGGCCGGATCAGGACTTCCGCCAGGCTTTTACGCCGAGAACGCCCACCGTGGTGCCGATCGCCAGCGAGGCGCCGATCAGCACGGCGTGGATCAGCAGGAAGGCGGTCGGCCGCCCGCCGGTGAACGAGCGGTCGTCCTGCCAGATGGCCAGGCCGAACCGGGGCCAGATGACCCACGTCCAGACCCCGACCGCCGCCAGGAAGACCGCCCATCGTTTGGTGATGACCATTGCCTCATGGTCGCAGCGGCCGATCAGGCCGCCGGGACCAGGTCGGGCCGGTCGTCGCTGTGCTGCGGGGCGGCGGTCGCGTCGGCCGGCGCGAGCCCGCGACGGCCGATCAGGGTCAACAGCAGACCCCCGATCGCGTACGCCGAGAGCACCGCGACTGCGAAGGCGGCACCCCCGCCGTCGAAGTAGGCGACCGACCGCAGCAGCGAGGCGCCCGCCCCGATCGGCAGCCACTGGCCGAGCTCGCCCCACGGCTGCGGCAGCAGTTCCGGGGCCGCCGCGATGCCGGCCAGCGCGTTGCCGACCAGGAAGATGACCAGCGCCCCGAGCCCGAGCCCGCCCCGGTCGAGCACGGCGGCGAGACCGGTCATCGCGGCCGACACGGCCAGCGCGAACAGGCCGACCGCGGCCGCGACCGCGAAGTATCCGCCCGGCAGGATGTCGAGCCAGCCCTGCTGCACCGCGGCGACCGAGAAGCCGGCCAGGACGGCGTAGCTGAGCAGCGCCAGCAGCCGGGCGGCGCGCCGGCGGACGAGCAGGAAGACCAGCACACCGGCCAGCAGGCTGGTGATGGCCAGCGGCAGGAAGCCGCCGGCGAACCCGGCGCCCCGCGCGTCGTCGGCGTCGAAGGGCACGACGTCGCGCACCGGGACCTGCGGACCGAGCCCGGCGGCGGCCTGGGTGAGCAGGGCGGCCACGGTGGGCGAGGCGGCCGAGGCGATGTGCACCTCGGGGCCGGCCGGGGTCACCAGAATGGCCCCGTACACGTCCCGGTCCTTGATGGCGGCGTCGGCGGCGGTCGCGTCGGCGACCGGGTGCACGGCGAACGCGCCGGGGTGCGCGGCCTCGAGCTGGACGGTGAGCGCGGGTGGGCCGGCGACCGCGACCGGCAGGTCATGGGGCGCGAGGTTGGCCGCCGGAGCGGCGAAGAGCGGGACGAGAAGGGCCTGGACGGCCACCACGATGATCGCGATGAGCACGCCGGCGGCGAGGGGCTTGCGGTGCATGACGGCCTCCTAAAACGAATGCTCGTTCTTTTATGTCCCTCAGCGTGCCCCTCACCACGAAGGCGTGTCAAGAACGAGCGTTCGTTTTAAGATGTGGGGCGTGCCACGTGTCTCGGAAGACCACCTCACCGCCCGCCGCGAGCAGATCCTCGCCGCGGCCCGCGCCTGCTTCCTGCGCAAAGGGCTGCACACCACGTCCATGCAGGACCTGATCAAGGAGGCGGGCCTCTCGGTCGGTGCCGTCTACCGCTACTTCAAGTCCAAGGACGAGATCATCGCGGCCATCGCCGAGGGAGTGGTGGGCGGCATCAGCGCGCAGATCGACGAGGTGGCGAGCCGGCGACTGCCGCTGTTCGAGTCGATGGCGCTGCTCCTGGAGGTCATCGACCAGCAGACCGGGCCGGACGGCGCCCTGCCGATCGCGCTGCAGGTGTGGGCCGAGGCGACGATCGATCCGGCGATCGGCGCGATCGTGCACGAGCGATACACCGGGTTGCGGGCACGGCTGCGGGTGCTGGTGGAGCACGCCGCGGAGGCCGGGGAGCTGCCCGCGGGGGCCGACCTGGACGAGGTGACGAGCGCCGTCTACTCGATGCTGCCGGGCTATGGCCTGCAGCGGCTGCTCATCGGCAATCCCAGCCGGGAGGGTTACCTGCGCGGCATGCAGGCGCTCTACAACCGCCCGGCCTGAAGAACGACGCTTCAGACGGCGGTGAGGCGGGCGGCTATCCGGGACCAGCCCTCGCGGACCTCGGCCTCGCTGGGTGGGCGGCCCGGGCGTACTCGTCGGGTCTCGTATTCGTCGTCGACGTCGGCGTCGCCGTCGCCGGGGGTCTCGACGGCGGCCCGGGCCAGGTCGATCTCGTCGCGGATGGCGTCGGCGTCCGCGCGCGGCAGCAGCGGCTCGACCACCGCCATCAGTTGCTCGTCGGCCACCACGGCCTGGGCCAGCGCGAGGGCGTGGGCGCGCTCGTAGGGCCCGCAGACCACCGGCTCCCAGTCCTCTTCGTCGCCGAGCGATCCGATCGTGATGACCCAGGGAAGGTCGGCCACCGGCGAGCCGGCCGGCAGGTCCAATGTCACGAGTGTGCCCACGGGCTCATCATTCCGGGCCGGTGTGCCGAATCCAGGTATTTTGCCCCACGGGGGCAGTTTTATCGTCAGCTGACAGGTCCACCACCCGGCCGTGCGGGCTGGTGGCGGCCCAGGCCGCTCCGAAGAGCAGCAGCTGGTTGAAGACGTACAGGTAGACCAGCACGCCGACGGCCGAGCCGACCAGGCCGTAGGCGGGATTGCGTTGCACCAGGCCCACGAAGGATCGGCCCACGGTGTTGAGCAGCGTGATGCCGATGCCGACCTGGAGCACCGGCGGGGCGATCCGCCGCACGGTCATGCGCAGCCGGGGCACCGCGGCCAGCAGCGCCGCCGCCAGCAACATGTTGACCGCCACGGTCAGCAGCAGCCCGGCCGTCGAGCGGACCATGCCGTGGGCCATCCAGTCGAGCAGCAGGTTGAGGCCGTAGACGGCGAGCTGGGACATCGCCAGCAGCACCAGGATGCCGAGCAGCACGAGCAGATCGAGGGCCTGCCGGACGCCGATGTAGCCGGGCTGTTCGTTGAGCCGCCAGATCAGCCGCTGGGACGAGCGGATGGCCTCGACCCAGGCGATGCCGGTGAAGGTCAGGCCGACGATGCCGACGATGCCGACCGTGCGGCCGCTCTCCAGGATCGCCGTGATGTCGAGGAACGGCAGGTTGACCCGCAGGAAGTCGCGGACGATGTCGAACAGGTCCTGGTTGTTGTCGAGCAGGATGCCGAAGATCGAGTAGCCGATCAGCAGCAGCGCGAACACCGCGAAGAAGCCGTAGTAGGCGATCGCCGCGGCCAGCCGCCCGCCCTGCACGTCGATGTACCGCACGACGGCCCGGCTGAGGTGGTCGAAATACCGGGACCGGTGGCGCAGCCACATGATGCGAGACTCGGCGGCCTCGTACGCCCGATCGACCGGATTCACGCGCCGACCGTAACCGACGTCACGCCTCCGCGAGCGGCTGGCCGAGCGGATAGTCCCGGCGGCGGCGCCAGGGACCCTCGCCACCGTGGGAGAACAGCGTGAACGCGGGCACGGGAAACTTCGCCGAGAAGCCGGCCAGGTCGTCGAACGCGGCGTCGAGCGCGGCGGCCGGCACGTCCTGGGCGATGGTCACGTGCGGGTGGTAGGGGAAGCGCGAGCCGCGGTGGATGTCGCCGGTGCTGACGATCGCCTCGGCCAGCAGCTCGCACTCGCTGATGCCGACCGCGAGCGTCACGAAGACGACCTCGGTGATCGGCCGGAACGTCCCGGTGCCGCGCAGGTGGATCGTGAAGGGCTCCTGCGCCGCGGCGACGGCGGCGAGGTGCTTCTCGATGCGGGGCAGCGCCTCGGTCTGCACCTCGGTCGGGCCGAGCAGCGTCACGTGGGCCGGGGTGTAGGCCGCCTGCGGGTCACCGGCGTCGGCCCGGCGCCGGGTGAGCTGCTCGCCCCACGGCTCGGGGATGTCGATCGCGACGCCGATCCGCGTCGTGAGGAGGTCAGGCACCGCGGGTCGGGCTGAGGAAGCCGATGTGCTGGTAGGCCTCGGCCAGCGTCACCGAGGCCACCGCGCGGGCCTTGTCGGCGCCGATCGCGAGCACCTTGTCGAGGTAGCCCGGGTCCTCCAGGTAGGCCCGGGTGCGCTCCTGCACCGGCTTGACGAAGTCGACCACGATCTCGGCCAGGTCCTTCTTCAGGTCGCCGTAGCCGCGGCCGTCGTACTGCTCGAGCAGTTCGTCTATGGTCCGCATGGTCAGCGCGGCGTAGATGGTGAGCAGGTTGCTCACGCCGGGCTTGTTCTCCTCGTCGAAGAGGATCTCGCGGCCGGTGTCGGTGACCGCCGACTTGATCTTCTTGGCCGAGCGGGCTGGCTCCTCGAGCAGCTCGATGATGCCGTTGGGCGAGGAGGCCGACTTCGACATCTTGGCCGTCGGGTCCTGCAGATCGGTGATCTTGGCTGTGTCCTTGAGGATGTAGGCCGAGGGGACCGTGAACGTGCGCCCGAAGCGGGTGTTGTAGCGCTGGGCCAGGTCACGGGTCAGCTCGAGGTGCTGCCGCTGGTCCTCGCCGACGGGCACCTGGTCGGCCTGGTAGAGCAGGATGTCGGCCGCCTGCAGGATCGGGTAGGTGAACAGGCCGACCGTCGTGCTGTCGGCCGCCTTGGCCGACTTGTCCTTGAACTGCACCATGCGGCCGGCCTCGCCGAACCCGGTGATGCAGCTGAGCACCCAGCCGAGCTGCGCGTGCTCGGGCACGTGGGACTGGACGAACAGCGTGCACCGCTCGGGGTCGAGCCCGAGCGCCAGCAGCTGGGCGGCCGAGATGCGGGTGCGGTTGCGCAGCGCCACGGGGTCGTGCCCCATGGTGATCGCGTGCAGGTCGACGACGCAGTAGAAGGCGTCGTGCGTCTCCTGCATCGCCACCCAGTTGCGCACGGCGCCGAGATAGTTGCCGAGGTGGAACGAGTCGGCGGTCGGCTGAATGCCGGAAAGCACGCGTGGGCGGCGGGCGACATCGGACATGCCGACCATTGTGTCAGCCGCCCGGTGGTCTTCGCGAACCGCCCGTACCCGGGCCGCTGATGTTTGAAGATGTTGACTTTTGAGCGAAGTTGGTGGAACTATGGGAAGCAACTCAGCAAAGGGGTAACGCCGTGAAACTGCTCGTCACCGGGGGTGCCGGCTACATCGGCAGCGTCACCAGCCGGCTGCTTCTGGACGCCGGCCATGAGGTCACCGTCCTCGACAACCTTGTCACCGGCTTCCGCGAGGCCGTCGCGCCCGAGGCCACCTTCGTCGAGGCCGACATCCGCGACGCCGCCCAGGTGCTGACGCCCGACGCCGGTTTCGACGCCGTGCTGCACTTCGCGGGTCTGATCGCGGCCGGCGAGTCGATGAGCAAGCCCGAGCTGTATTGGCATGACAACGTGGTGAAGTCGCTGGCCCTGCTCGACGCGGTTCGCGCCGCGCGGGTCCCGCGCTTCATCTTCTCCTCCACGGCGGCCGTCTACGGCAACCCGGTCGAGCTGCCGATCACCGAGTCCGCGGTCAAGGCCCCGACCAACACGTACGGAGCCACCAAGCTCACCTTCGACCACGCGCTCACCTCCGAGGCGTTCGCGCACCGGCTGGCCGCGGTCTCGCTGCGCTACTTCAACGTCGCGGGAGCCTACATCCGCGAGAGCCAGGAGATCGGTGAGCGGCACGACCCCGAGACGCACCTCATCCCGATCGCCCTGCAGGTGGCCGCGGGCAAGCGCGAGAAACTGCAGCTCTTCGGCGACGACTACCCCACGATCGACGGCACCTGTGTGCGCGACTACATCCACGTCGAGGACCTGGCCCGGGCCCACCTGCTCGCGCTCGACGCCGCCACCCCGGGCGAGCACCGCATCTACAACCTGGGCAACGGCAACGGCTTCTCCAACAAGCAGGTGGCCGAGGTGGCCCGCGAGGTCACCGGGACCGAGCTGCCGGTCGAGATCGCCCCGCGCCGCGAGGGTGACCCGGCCACGCTGGTCGCCTCGTCGGCCCGGGCCCGCGAGGAGCTCGGCTGGGTGCCGGAGAAGAACACGCTCCAGGCCATGATCGGCGACGCCTGGGCGTTCTACCGCAAGCACGTCGCATGATCACCGACGACGCCGCCGGAGCCTTCTTCAAGGCGTACGGCGTCGAGCCCGCGGGTCTGTGGGCGGCCCCCGGCCGGGTCAACCTGATCGGCGAGCACACCGACTACAACGAGGGCTTCGTCCTGCCGTTCGCCCTGCCGCAGCGCACGATCGCGGCGGTCGGCCCGGCCCCGGCCGGCGAGTGGACGGTGTGCTCGACCTTCGAGGACGAGCCAGTCAGCTTCGGGCTCACCGAGCCCGGCGAGGTGACCGGCTGGGCGGCGTATGTGGCCGGCGTCGTCTGGTCGCTGGCCGACGCGGGCCACCAGGTGCCTGGCGCGCGCATCGCCATCGCCTCCGAGGTGCCGCTCGGCTCGGGCCTGTCGTCGTCGGCCGCGCTCGAGTCGTCGGTGCTGACCGCCCTGATCGATCTCGGTGGCCTCGACGTGCCGCTCGAGAAGCGCCCGGCTCTGGCCCAGCGGGCCGAGAACGTCTACGTCGGCGCCCCCACCGGCATCCTCGACCAGTCCGCGTCCATCCGCTGCCAGGAGGGCAGGGCGCTGTTCCTGGACTGCCGGTCGTACGAGGTCGAGCAGATCCCGTTCGACCTGGCCGCCCAGGGCCTGGCCATCCTGGTGATCAACAGCAACGCCCCGCACCAGCACGTCGACGGGGAGTACGGTGCCCGCCGCAAGTCGTGCGAGGACGCGGCCCGCCTGCTGGGGGTGCGCGCCCTGCGCGACATCACCGGCGACCAGCTCGACGACGCCCTGGCCCGCCTGGACGACGAGGTGATGCGCCGCCGGGTGCGGCACATCGTCACCGAGGACGACCGTGTGCTGGCGACGGTGAAGCTGCTGCACGCCGGCCGGGTGCGCGAGATCGGCCCGCTGCTGACCGCGTCACACGTCTCGATGCGCGACGACTTCGAGATCACCGTGCGCCAGGTCGACCTCGCGGTCGAGACCGCTCTGCAGGTCGGTGCGTACGGCGCCCGGATGACCGGCGGCGGTTTCGGCGGCTGCGTGCTGGCCCTGATCGACTCGGACAAGGCGGCCGAGGTCACCGCGGCGGTCGAGGAGGCGTACGCCGGCGAGGGCTTCACACCCCCGACGGCCTGGACCGTCACCGCGGGACCGGGCGCCACCCGGCTTTAACGTCATGCCCACCGGGTAACCGGTGGGCATGACGACTTCACAGAACGAAGGCCGCGAGCAGGAGCACGACGAGCCGAACGACTTCGGCTTCGCCGGCGGAGCGACCGCACCCGAGCCCGAGCGCGGCACCGGGGAGGGCCTCGGCGAGAGCATCGCCGTGCCCGCCGGTGACCTCACCGAAGCCATCAGCGAGGCGATCGACGAGGCCACCACCCGCGACGACAAGTCCTAGCGCGGCGCCGGTTGTGGGTCGGCGGTCGGTCCTTTCACCACGGGGCGGCCGTCCACCCAGTCGACCCGGTCGAGCCAGAGCTGCCGGCCGGGTGCGACGCTGCCGACCGCGCTGGGTGGCCAGGCGTGGTAGAGCAACCACGACTCGCCGGCCGGGGTGGTGACCAGGAAGCCGTGCCCGGGGCCGGCCGCGGCCGGTGACGTGTGCAGGATCGGGTTCTCCGCCGCCTTGACGCACGGGCCGAGCGGGCCCTCGCAGGTCGCGTAGCCCAGCGCGTACTCCTCCTTGTCGAAGGCGTTGGCCGAGTAGAACAGGTACAGCTTGCCGTCGTGGCGCACCATCTGCGGCGCCTCGATGACGTGGGCCTCCCAGCCGGCGTCGTTGACCAGCAGCTGTTTCGGCTCGCCGGTCAGCGAGCGGCCGTCCTCGCTGAGGCGGGCGCCGTAGAGGTACGTCGGCTGCCCGATCGCGTTGCCGTCGTTCTTCCAGTAGAGCCAGCGTTCACCCGACTCGTCGGTGAACGGGCTGGCGTCGATCGACCCGCCCTCGTCAGCCTGGCAGATCAGCGGCTTGCCGGCGTCGTCGGTGAACGGGCCCTCCGGCTTGTCGGCGACGGCCACCCCGATGCACTGGCGGTTGGTCGCGGTCGAGCGAGCCGTGTAGTAGAGCAGATATTTACCGCCCGGACCGGTGCTGACCTCGGGGGCCCACGTGTTGCCCCGCTCGGCCCACTTGCCCACCTCGGGCAGCACGTCCCCGGCCGGCGTCCAGGTGACCAGGTCGGGCGAGGTCAGGAGCGGCACGTTCTCGGTCGGGCCGTTCGTTCCGTACGCGTACCAGGTGTCCCCCACGAGCAGCGCCCCCGGATCGGGGAAGTTGTCCGTGTGGACCGGGTTGATGAAAGTCACCGGTGTCTCCTCCTGAGGCTCGGCCGCTGCTGTGCAGCCCCCGACGAGCAGGGCCGCGGCCAGCAGCGCCCGCCTCACCACTGGTAGAACCGCAGATAGTCGAAGGTGGCCGTGACCGCCGGCTCGGCGCCGCCGTGGGCGACCAGACCGATCCGCGGGTTGCTGTCGGCGGGCAGGGTCCACACCCCGCCCCACGTCCAGTGCCGGCCGTCGCGGCTGACCCCGGCGCGATACTCGTGCTCGCCGTTGACCGGGTCGACCCGGTGGGCGAGCCGCAGCCACGTCGTGGTGAGGCCCGGCGTGCCGGCGATCGTCCCGCCGTACGAGAGGGCGTCCGCGAACGGCATCTCCTTGCCGAACTCGACCTGCCGGGTGTTCCAGATCGCGACCGCGCTGAGGCGTGCGAACAGGTCGTCGCCGGCGTAGGCGATAAGCCCGGCCTGCTGATAGTTGCGCACGACGTCCTCGCCGAGCGGCAGCGTCAGCTTCGTCTCGGCGACCCACTTGCCCTTGGGAGCCGTCCGCAGGAGAACGCCCGCGTCGTTGCCGGTGCCGGTGAGGTCGGCTCCCTGGACGGGCCAGCGCAGCGCTCCCCCGCTGACGGTCGCCGCCGGGTCCTGGCGAACCCAGCTCCAGCCCGGCTGGGCACCGCTGAACTCGTCGGAGAAGGCGGACAGCAACCGCCCCGGTTTCGGGGTCGGGGCCGGGCGGGCGTCGCGCGGGTCGGAGGCCCAGGCACCGCCGTTGACCGTCGGCCAGCCGCCGGCCCAGTCGAGGCGGTCGATCAGCATCGGGCGCTCGTTGATGCCGTACGGCTCGTCGAGGTACGGGTCGTTGCGGTCGATCGCGTGATAGACGAACCAGTCCTGCCCACGCTGGTCGGTGATCAGTCCGTTGTGGCCGGTGCCGACCCAGCGGTTGCCGTTGGGCGCGATCACCGGGGTGCCGCCGGCCCGGGAGGCGTCCAGCCGGAGCCCGTCGCGGTCGGTGAACGGGCCGAGCGGGCTGCGCGACCGCCCCACCGACACCGAGTATCCGGTGGTCGGGCCGGCACAGCAGTTGGCCGACGAGGCGAACAGGTAGTAGTAGCCGTTGCGCCGCACCACGTACGCGCCTTCGAACTTGTTGTCGACGGCGACCCGGGCCGGCGTACCGGTGATCCGCAGGCCGTCGGCGGTGAGCTCGCTGACCCAGATGCCGCCGAAGTAGCTGCCGTAGTACAGGTACTTCTTACCGTCCGGAGTGGTCAGCTGGGACGGGTCGAAGGTCCACCACCAGCCGCCGCCGGGAGCCGCGCGCGGTGGCACCGCCGGTTGCGGCGCCCAGGTCCACGGGCCGGTCGGCTTCGGTGCGGTGGCCACCCCGATCGCCGAGGCGCCGGGGGCGGTGGTCGTCTCGGTCACGGTCGCGTAGAGCACCCACCGGTTGCCGATCTTGCGTACGTCGGGCGCCCACAGCGAGGCGTTCGACGCGGCGTAGGGCGGCAGGTCGCCGAACGCGTCACCGACGTACTTCCAGTTCTTCAGGTCGGTCGAGCGCGCCATCGGGATCCGGTGCGCGACCTTCTCGCCCTCCCGCAGCGGGTCGGACGTGCCGTAGCCGTAGTAGTACCCGTCGTCGCCCCGGACGATCACCGGGTCGGCGAAGGTGTCGGCGAAGCTCGCGGAGATCGGGTTGCGCGGGCCGCCCGGTGCGGCCTGCGCGGCCGACGCGGTCAGGCCGACGAGAGTGATCGCCGCGGCGAGCGCGGCCGTCAGACGTCGCATGATCATCCTTTCAGGCCGGAACGGGAGACACCCTCGATCACGTAGCGCTGCGCCACCATGAACAGCAGCAGCACCGGGATGCTGGCGACCAGCGCGCCCGCCATGATCACCGGGTAGTTGATCGTGTACGCGCCCTGCAGGATGGCCAGGCCGGGCGGCAGCGTGAACTGCTCGGGGCTGAACAGCACATAGATCGGCCAGATGAAGTCGTTCCAGTTGGTCAGGAAGCTGATCACGGCCAGCGTGGCCAGGGCCGGTTTGGACAGCGGCAGCACCACCCGGGTGAAGATCTGCCACGAGTTGGCCCCCTCGAGCACGGCCGCTTCCTCCAGTTCCTTGGGCAGGCTCAGGAAGAACTGCCGCAGGAAGAAGACGCCGAACGCGCCGGCCGCACCCGGGATGATCAGGGCCCACAGCGTGTCGAGCATGCCGAACCGGTCGACGATCAGGAAGTTCGGGATGATCAGCACGAAGCTGGGGATGAACAGCGTCGCGATGATCATGCCGAAGATCAGCTTCTTGCCCCGGAAGTCGAGCCGGGCCAGGGCGTACGCGGCCATCGACGCGACCGCCAGCACCAGCACCGCCTGGCCGGTGGCGGCCAGCACGCTGTTGAGGAACCAGCGCAGCACCGGCGTCTGGTCGTTGCCCAGCAGCGTGTCGAAGGCACCCGTGGTGGGCTCCTGGGGCAGCACCGTGGGCGGCACGCGGGTCGCCTCGCCGGGGGTCTTGAACGCGGTCAGCAGCATCCACACCAGCGGCGCGATGAAGACCAGGCTGAGTCCGATCAGGACGGTGTACCAGGCGATGGGCCGGACGCGCCTCATGAGTCCTTCTCCTTGAAGAGCCGGAACACGATCAGGCTGATCACCAGCAGGCACGCGGTGAGCAGGTAGCTCATGGCAGCGGCGCTGCCCATCTTGTAGTCGCTCAGGCCGACCTGGGCGATGTACATGATCGCCGTCCGGGTCTCGGTGCCCGGTGCGCCCTGGGTGATCAGGTAGGACTGGCCGAACATGTTGGCCGACACCAGCACCGTGTTGACCGTGACGAACAGCAGCACCGGCCGCAGCCCGGGCAGTGTCACGTGCCGGAACTCGGCCCATTTGCCACCGCCGTCGATCCGCGCCGCCTCGTAGAGCTCACGCGGGATGTCCTGCAGACCGGCCAGATAGATCACCGCGTTGAAGCCGAGCGTCCACCACACGGTCACGCCGACGAGCGTGACCCAGGCCCAGGGCAGCGCCGTCGTCCACGGGGTGTCCCCGGGCAGCCCGATCGCGCCGAGCACGGAGTTGACCACGCCCAGGTTGGGGTCGAGCACAAAACGCCAGAGCACACCGATCACGGCGACCCCGAGGACGTACGGCGCGAAGTAGACCGCCCGGAAGAAGGTGCGGCCCTTGAAGCTGCGGTTGAGCAGCAGCGCCAGCAGCAGCGGGATGGACAGCAGCAGCGGCACGCTGAACAGCGTGAAGATGCCGGTGGCGGTCAGGCTCTCCCACCAGAAGCTGTAGACCGCCGAGTTCGAGTCGAACAACGCCTTGTAGTTGTCCAGCCCCACGAACGGCTTGCCCGGCAGCAGGTAGTCCCAGTCGTGCAGGCTGATCCACAGGCCGTAGACCGCCGGCGCCAGCACGAAGGTGGCGAACACGACGAAGTACGGCAACAGGAACAGGTACGCCGTGAGTGGTCCGGTCCGGCGCACCCGGCCGCCGGCGCCGGCCTCCCCTGCCTGCGCCGGCGGCGTACGGGAAAGTGCGGTCTCAGCTGCCATATTTCTTGGCGTTCTGCTCCAGGAGCTGGTTGGCCTTGGCGGCGCCGTCGGACAGCGCCTTGGCCGGCTCCTTGCGTCCGAGGACAGCCTCGTTGATCGACGTGACGACGGTCGCCATCACGTCGGCGATGCCGGGCTTGGGCGGCAGGAAGTGCAGGTCGTCGATCTGCGAGCCGATCGCCGACTGCTCGGGCAGCGCCTTGAAGTCGGCGCCGTTGCGGATCTCGGCGCGGGCCGGCACCTGGCCGCCGCGGGCCCACTCGATCGAGTGCTGGCTGATCCAGTTGATGAAGACCTTGCCCGCGGCCAGCTTGTTGTCGTCCTTGGCCTTCTGCTTGAACTGCACGAACTGGTGCGAGCCGGCCCAGGCCGCCTTCTGCGAGCCGATCTGCGGCAGCGGCGCCACGCCCCACTGGAGGTTCTTGTCCTCCTTGAGCGTGTTGATGGTCCAGATGCCGTTCCAGTTGAACGCGTTCTTGCCGTTGCGCAGGGCCACCAGATCGGCGTCCTGGGCCACGTTCTTGGGGCTGTAGCCGTTCTTGACGTGGTCGGTCATCCAGGTCAGGGCCTGCACGCCGGGCTGCTCGGCGAAGAGCGCCTTGGTGCCCTGGTCGTCGAAGAGGTTGCCGCCGAACTGCCAGAGCAGCGACTGGAACTGCATGCTGCCGGTGAACTCGAACGGGGTGACCCAGTCGCCCTGGATCCCCTTGGCCTTCATCGACTCCAGGGCCGCCTGGTATTCGTCGTTGTTCGTCGGCGGCTTCTCCGGGTCGAGGCCGGCCTTCTCCATCACGGCCTTGTTGTAGAAGAAGCCGAGCGGGTGCACGTCGAGCGGGATCGAGTAGCGGGTGTTGTTGTAGACGCCCGCGTTCCAGACCGGCGGCGAGAAGTCCTCGGCCTTGAAGTTCAGGGCCTTGGCCAGGTCCTCCAGCGGCAGGATGACCCCGCGGGCGGCATTCGTGGACACGTGGTCGACGTGCATGATGCCGACGTCGGGGCCGTTGCCGGTGGCCACCGCGGCCGGCGTCTTCTGGTAGTAGTCGGCCCACTGGTAGGTGTTCATCGACACCTTGATGTTGGGGTGCTCGGTGTTGAACTGGTCGACCAGCTTCTTCATGAACGGACCGTCACCGCCGGTGAAGCCGTTCCAGAAGGCCAGCGCCACGTTGGGCCCGGTGTACGCGGTCGCCGCGGGCGCGGCGTTCTGCCCACCGCCGGTGACCTTGTCGTTCGGACCGCTGTCGCCGCACGCGCCGAGGAGCACTGCTCCACCTGCGCCGACGCCTAGGCCCATCAGGCCGCGGCGGGTGAAATGCATATTCATCAGGACTCCTCGGGAGTGAGGCACAGCGCGTGCCAGGAGACGGGAGGTAGGAGGATCTCGTCGTTGTGGTCCACGGAGAGCGTGGTCAGCTCGGGGTTGCCGGCGCTGAGGGTGAGGTGTTGCCGCAGGCGGTGGCGCGGGAACGCGCGCAGGTCGACGGCGAGCGGCACCGGCTCGGTGCCACGGTTGACCAGGAAGACGGTGAGGGCGCCGGACTCCTCGTCGTGGGTGGCCACGGCGTCGACGGCCGGCACCTCACCGAAACGGCCGGTGGTCATGTCCGGCGAGGTGACGGCGGGGCGCAGCACGGTTCCCCGGGCCAGGCGGGCGGTATGCGCGAACGGGTGGAAAATTGTCTGCCGCCAGGCCTCGCCGCCGGCCCGGGTGCGGATCGGCGCGATCACGTTGACCAGCTGGGCCTGCGCGCCGACGGTCACCCGGTCGGCGTGCCGCAGCATGCTGATCAGCAGGTTGCCGACCACCACGGCGTCGGTGCCGTTGTAGTCGTCCTCGATCAGGGCCGGCAGGTCCTCGATCGCCCGGTCCTCGGGCTCGGTGAACCGCGACTGGTACCACACGTTCCACTCGTCGAGCGACAGGTTGATCCGCTTCTGGCGGCGCATCCGGGCCCGGACGTGATCGGCCGTGGCGACCACGTTGTCGATGAAGCCGTCGAGGTCGACGGCGGACGCCCGGAAGCTGGCCTCGTCGTGCTTCTCGGGGTCGTAGTAGCTGTGCAGCGAGATGTAGTCGACCTGGTCATAGGCGTGCTCCAGGACGGTGGCCTCCCACGCGGCGAAGGTCGGCATGTCCGAGTTGGAGCTGCCGCAGGCGACCAGCTCGATGCTCGGGTCGACCCGGCGCATGGCGTGCCCGGCGCGAGCGGCCAGCCGTCCGTACTCGTCGGCGGTGAGGCTGCCGATCTGCCAGGGCCCGTCCATCTCGTTGCCCAGACACCACAGCCGGACGTCGTGGGGTTGCGCGACGCCGTGCTTGCGGCGCAGGTCGGAGGCGGCCGTGCCCTCGGCGAGGTTGCAGTACTCGACCAGCTCGGCGGCCGCCTCGATGCCCCGCGTGCCCAGGTTGACGGCCATCATCGGCTCGACGCCGGCCAGCGACGACCAGCGCATGAACTCGTTGAGCCCGAACGCGTTGCTCTCCAGGGCCCGCCAGGCCAGGTCGAGCCGTCGTGGGCGGTCGCCGCGCGGGCCGACCCCGTCCTCCCAGCGGTAGCCGGAGACGAAGTTGCCGCCCGGGTAGCGGACCATGGTCACGCCGAGCTCGCGCACCAGGTCGAGCACGTCGCCGCGCAGACCGTCGGCGTCGGCGGAGGGATGACCGGGTTCGAAGATGCCCGTGTAGACACATCGCCCCATGTGCTCGACGAACGAGCCGAAGAGCCGCCGGTCGACGGGGGCGATCGTGAAGGCCGGGTCCAAGGTGAGCTGCGCCACTGCCATGACACCTTTTTTACAACGTTGCATTCATCGTTGTAAAGAGACGGCGGTAAAGATCCCGAAACGTTCTCGAAACGACGTCAGGCGCCGGTGCTCTCGCGGGCCACCAGCCGGTGATCCACGCGCAGCTCCCGGGGCGCCCCCGACGGGGTCGACCCCTCGCCGAGGCGCTCGGCCAGCAGGTCGACCGCGAGCTGGGCGATCCGGGGCGCGTCGGGCGCGATCGTGCTCAGCGTGGGCGTCGAGAACCGCCCGTCCTCGATGTCGTCGAAGCCGATCACCGCGATGTCGTCCGGCACCGGGATCCCCCGCGACAACAGCGTCCGCAGTGCGCCCAGCGCGAGCAGATCGTTGAAGCAGAACACCGCGTCCGGCGGCGAGTCCGTGTCGAGCAGCCGAGCCATCGCGGCCGCCCCGTCGGCCCGGTGGAAGCCCTCGGCGGGCATCTCGAGCGCCGTGTCGATGGGCAGCCCGGCCTCGGCCAGCGCGGCCCGGTAGCCGGCCAGCCGCTGGTGGGCGGTCACCGCCGACGGCTTGTCCTGCACCCCGATCGCGGCGATCCGCCGCCGGCCGAGCGCGGTGAGATGCCCGGTCGCGTCGGCCGCGGCCGCGGTGTTGTCGATCGCCACGTGGTCGGCCGGCCCGTGCCAGACGCGCTCGCCGAGCAGCACCATCGGGGTGCCGTCGCGCAGCGCCAGCTCCTCGCCGGCCAGCGCCAGCGGGCTGAAGATCAGTCCGTCGATGGCGTGCCGGCGCAGACCCTCGACCAGGTCCCGCTCGCGCTCGGCCAGCCCGTCGGTCTGATCGATCAGCACCGTCCATGATCGACGCTCGGCGGCCTGCACGATCAGCCCGGCGATCTCCGCGAAATAGGGCGACTGGAGCTCGGGCACGGCCAGCGCGATCACCCCGGAGCGGCCGCTGCGAAGCTGCCGGGCGGCGATGTTGGGCACGTAGCCGAGGGCCTCGATCGCGGCCTGGACACGGGCGCGGGTGGTCGGGGCGACGTGCACATAACCATTGACGACATTGGAGACCGTCTTGATCGACACACCGGCCCGCGCGGCGACGTCCTTGAGCCCAGGTGGCACGGAGAAGGACTATACAACGTTGCAGTACTTAAAGCCGATCACCCGGCGGAGCTAAGGCGAGCCGGAAACACCGGTATCGGCGATTACCGTGGTCGCATGTCCAGGAGCGCAGCGTGTCTGCCGGGGAAGCAACCCACTGTCCACCTCGAGTGCGACGACGATGCGTCGGTGGTGCTCCTGACCGTCGACGGTGCCTGGAGCCGGGCGCTGTGGCAGCGCACCACCGAGCTGGTGCACAAGTGCCTGGCCGAGCACCCCGAGGCACTCATCGTGGACCTCTCCGGGCTGGACGACTCCGCCGGCGTGAGCGCCCCCACCTGGGTGACCGCTCGGCGCACGGCGGCCGCGATGACCCCGCCGGTGCAGGTGGCGCTCTGCATCCCGCCCGAGCGCCCGCTGGCCGATCGGATGCAGCGCCTCGGTGCCCGGCGCTTCCTGCCGGTCTACGCCCGCGTCCGGCAGGCCCGGGTGGCCATCGCCAGCCGGCTGCCGCTGACCGAGCGGCTCGTGCTCACCCTGCCCGCCGAGCCCGACTCCCCGAGCATCGCCCGCAACCTGGTCAGCGACGCCTGCCTGGCCTGGGACCGGAGCGCACTGCTGCACCCGGCCCGGGCGGTGATGTCGGAGCTGGTGACCAACGCGATCGAGCACGCGCGGACCGAGGTGACGGTGGTCGTCAGCCTGCGCGGCGAGGGCATCCATCTCAGTGTGGCCGACGGGGTCACCGACCCGCCCCGGCTGATCAAACCGGGACGGGTCCGGCGTGACCGGCCGCTCGACGAGCGCGGCCGCGGGTTGCGCGTGGTCACCGAGCTCGCGGTGGCCTGGGGCACCCTGCCGACTCGTACGGGAAAGGTCGTCTGGGCGACGATGCTGCCGCCTACTGCGCCTCGATGATCATGCCGGCACCGACCGTGCGGTTGGTGCTCTCGTCGATCAGGATGAAGCCGCCGGTCGTCCGGTTCCGCCGGTATTCGTCGGCCAGCAGCGGCACGGTCGTGCGCAGCCGCACCCGGCCGATCTCGTTGAGCTGCAGCTCGCCGGCCTGCTCGTCACGGTGCAGTGTGTTGACGTCCAGGCGGTACTGCAGGCCGCGGATCACCGTGCGGGCCGTCCGGGTGGTGTGCTTGATGGCGTATTTGCCGCCGACCCGCAGCGGGGCGGTCTCGTCCATCCAGCAGACCATCGCCTCGATGTCCTGGGCGACCGCCGGGGCGTTGTGCGGGCGGCAGATCAGGTCACCGCGCGAGATGTCGATCTCGTCGTTGAGCCGCACCGTGACCGACATGGGCGGGAACGCCTCGTCGACCGGGCCATCGGCGGTGTCGATGCCGGCGATCGTGCTGGTCATGCCGGACGGGAGCACCAGGACCTCGTCGCCCGGCTTGAGCACGCCCGAGGCGACCTGGCCGGCGTAACCGCGGTAGTCGGTCACCGTGGTCGACTGCGGACGGATCACGTATTGCACCGGGAACCGCACGTCGACCAGGTTGCGGTCGCTGGCGATGTGCACGTGCTCGAGGTGGTGCAGCAGCGACGGGCCGTCGTACCAGGGGCTGTTCTCGGAGCGCGAGGCGATGTTGTCACCGTTGAGCGCCGACACCGGGATGATCGTCAGGTCGCCGATCTCGAGCTTGGCCGCGAACGAGGTGAACTCGTCGGCGATCCGGTCGTAGACGGCCTTGTCCCAGTCGACCAGGTCCATCTTGTTGATGCAGAGCACCAGGTGCGGCACCCGCAGCAGCGAGGTCAGGAACGCGTGCCGGCGGGACTGCTCGACCAGGCCCTTGCGCGCGTCGACCAGGATCAGCGCCAGGTCGGCGGTGGAGGCACCGGTGACCATGTTGCGGGTGTACTGGATGTGCCCCGGGGTGTCGGCGATGATGAACTTGCGCCGCGGGGTGGCGAAGTAGCGGTAGGCCACATCGATCGTGATGCCCTGCTCGCGCTCGGCCCGCAGACCGTCGGTGAGCAGCGCCAGGTTGGTGTATTCGTCGCCGCGGGACGCGCTCGCCGCCTCGACGGCCTCCAGCTGGTCGGCGAAGATCGTCTTGGTGTCGTACAGCAGACGGCCGATGAGGGTCGACTTGCCGTCGTCGACGCTGCCCGCGGTGGCGAACCGCAGCAGGTCCATGCGGGCGGCCGGCGCCGCCTCGTTCTCCAGGACGGCCTGGCTCATCAGAAGTAACCCTCTCGCTTGCGGTCTTCCATCGCGGCCTCGCTGACCTTGTCGTCGCCGCGGGTGGCGCCGCGCTCGGTGATCCGGGTGGCGGCGACCTCGTCGATCACCTTGTCCACCGTGTCGGCCTCGGACAGCACGGCCGCGGTCTGCGAGGCGTCGCCCACCGTGCGGTAACGGACCCGGCGCACCTCGGAGGTCTCGCCGTCCTTGAGCCGGATGAACTCGTTGACCGCGTAGAACATCCCGCCGCGCTCGACGACCTCACGGTCGTGCGCGTAGTAGATGCTCGGCAGCGGGACCTGCTCCTTGGCGATGTAGTGCCAGATGTCCAGCTCGGTCCAGTTGGACAGCGGGAACACCCGGATCGACTCGCCGGGGTGGTGCCGGCCGTTGTAGAGGCCCCACAGCTCGGGCCGCTGGTTCTTCGGGTCCCACTGGCCGAACTCGTCGCGGAAGCTGAACATCCGCTCCTTGGCGCGGGCCTTCTCCTCGTCGCGGCGCGCGCCCCCGAACAGGGCGTCGAACCGGTATTTCTCGACGGCGGCCAGCAGCACCGGGGTCTGGATGCGGTTACGGGTGCCGTCGGGCAGCTCCCGCACGTGACCGCTGTCGATCGCCTCCTGCACGCTGGCGACCACCAGGTTGAGCCCGAGGGTGGCGACCCGGGAGTCGCGGTACTCGAGCACCTCGGGGAAGTTGTGGCCGGTGTCGATGTGCATGACCGGGAACGGGATGCGCGCGGGGGCGAACGCCTTCTCGGCGAGGCGCAGCATCACGATCGAGTCCTTGCCGCCCGAGAAGAGCAGGACGGGACGCTCGAACTCGGCCATGACCTCGCGCATCACAAAGATGCTCTCGGCTTCCAGGGCATCCAGGTGCGAGACACGGTACGGCTTCGTCTGGCTCATCTTGATGGGCTCCAGACCTCTCAGGGGGTTGCGGCTGTGTTGCCCTTAGACAACCGTCATTCTGACGGAAGGTGACGCTGCAACGCTGCAAGCAACCGAGGAGCGAGATCCTTACGGCACACCACCAGGTCCGGCAACTTAGGGTCGGCCTCGTTGTATTTCAGCTCAGATCCGTCGATCCGGCTAGCGTGCAGGCCGGTGGCCAATGCCACAGCGACCGGTGCGGCCGAGTCCCACTCGTACTGGCCGCCGGCGTGGACGTACGCGTCGGCCTCGCCGCTGATCACCGCGGCGATCTTCACCCCGGCCGAGCCCATCGGCACCAGCTCGGCCCCGATGTCGCCGGCCAGCGCGGTGACGAAGGCCGGCGGCCGGGTGCGGCTGGCGGCGATCCGGATCGGCCGGGCGGTCGCGTCGAGCGGCATCGGCGGGTACGCCGGGGCGTGGTCGGTGGCGATCGTCCGGTGCTGGGCCGGCATCGCGACCGCGCCCGCGGCCAGGCACGACGGGCTCGAGCAGTCGGCCGTCCAGAGGGCCACGTGAACGGCCCAGTCGGGGCGGCCCTCTTCGGAGAACTCCCGGGTGCCGTCGAGCGGGTCGATGATCCAGACGCGCGAGGCGCCGAGCCGCTCGGGGCGTACGGTCTGGTGCTCGCCCTCGCGCCACGCGTCACGCGCGTGGTCGTCCTCCTCGGAGAGCACCGCGTCGGCCGGGCGCCAGCGGGCCAGCTCGGCCCGCATCAGGTGGTGCGCGGCCTTGTCGCCGGCCGCCTTGAGCGCCTTGCCGTCGGCGAAGCCCATGTCCTGGCGGACCTGGAGCAGCACCTGCCCGGCCCGGTCGGCCAGCCAGCGCGCGAAGGCGGCGTCGTTCACCGGCGGGATGCCACCGTCGCCGCTCTCCCGCTGGGAGGCCACGCGCGCCGACGTCTCTGTCTGCTCGCCCATTCTCTCGCCACTCCCCAAGTTCAGTACGCTCCGGACGACCGCACCACTGCGGTCATGGTGCGCAACAGGATCACCAGATCCAAGCTGAGTGTCCAGTTCTCCACATAGCGCAGGTCGAGCCGGACCGCTTCCTCCCACGGCAGGTCCGAACGTCCGGAAACCTGCCACAGGCCTGTCATGCCCGGCTTGACGGCGAGCCGGCGCCGCACGTCGTCGGCGTACGCCGCCACCTCGGAGGGCAGCGGCGGTCGCGGTCCGACCAGCGACATCTGCCCCAGCACCACGTTCAGCAGCTGCGGCAGCTCGTCGAGCGAGAAACGTCGCAGATAGCGGCCGACCCGGGTCACCCGCGGATCGTCGCGCATCTTGAAGAGCACACCGTCGTGCTCGTTCAGATGCCGCAGCTCGGCGAGCCGTGCCTCGGCATCCACAAACATGCTCCGGAACTTGAAGATGCGGAACAACCGTCCGTCACGACCGACCCGCACCTGCCGAAAGAGTACCGGCCCGCGTGAGGTGTATCGCACACAGAGGGCGATGGTGAGCAGTAAGGGACCGAAGACCATCAATAGAGCGAGGGCGCCGAGCCGGTCGAAGACCTCCTTGACCAGCCGCGATCCGCCGTGCAGGCGGGGGTGCTCGACGTGCAGCATCGGCAGGCCGTCGAACGGGCGGATCGTCGTACGGGCCCCGGCCACGTCGACCAGGGCACTCGCGACGACCAGGTCGACCTCGTCGCGCTCCAGCCGCCAGGCCAGCCGGCGCAGCGCCTCACCGTCGAGCTCGGGACAGCTCAGCACGACCACCGTGTCGGCGTCGGCCTGCTCGACCGCGCCGGCCACGTCGTCGAACGAGCCATAGACGGCCAGCCCCTGCGATCCGCCCACCCCGACACCGTCGTGCCCGGGCGGCAGGCAGGCGCCCACCACCTCGAGCCCGTGGTAGCGCTCGCGCCGCAACTGCCGGGACATGCCGATCACCGACAGCTCGTGCCCGACCAGGATCACCCGTCGCAGGCTCTCACCGCGGGCCCGGGACAGGTGCAGCCGCTTGCGCAAGGCGAAACGCAGCACCACCGCGGTGCCTATCGCCGTCGGCAGGGCGGCCAGCACATAGCCGCGGGCCAGGTCCAGATCGAGGGCGTACGACACCAGGGCGGCACCGGCGATCAGCCCGACCCCACCGCGGAAGACCCGTTGATATTCGTCGGTGCCCACGAACAGGTAGCGCCGCTCGTAGGCCCGCGAGACCGCCAGCACGGCCAGCAGCAGCACTGGCAGCAGGGCCGACAGGACCATGTAGGCGCGGTTGTAGCTCGTCACCTCGTCGCCGAAGCGCAGCCCGAACGTGACCGCGCCGGCCGCCGTACCGGCCACCAGATCGCAGAGCACCAGCGAGCGCACGTACTGCCGCTCCCAGCGCTGACGGCGCGACATCGCGGCGTGGCGGCCGCGCACCCGGATGAAGGGCCGCGCGGCCGGGCGGGCCGCCGCCGACTTGTTGGGCCGGTCCGACCAGTGCCGGTCGACCGCCTGATTCCGGGTCAGGTCGGGGCGGCCCCGGGTGGTGGCCGGCGGCGCATTGTCGGATTTGCCGCCTGGCTGATCCAGCCGGTTGGGCGAGGCCGGCCGCCCCGGAGCCACCGGGCTCAGATACATCGTCCCGGCCGGCGGCGGGCTCATCGGGGCCACCGGCGCCGGGATCCTCGTCCGGGTGGGACCCGGGTTGGCCGGCGGATGATTGGCCCAGCCGAAGCCGTCCGGCGCGTGCACCGGCGGGCGGACCGGCCGGATCGCCGGCAACAGCACGGTCGGCTGGGACAGCACCGCCTCCTGCGCGGACAGCTTCTGCTGCACCCCGAACCTCCCCCAAACGCCGGTCGCTTTTGCACCGATCCGGTGCATACGTCTGACCAACGGTCGGACAGTCAAGAGCGTCACGGGATCAGGGGACGGACAAAACCGCCCAAATGATCTAGAGGTTTCGTCCCCGCGGCATCAACCGCCGTGGTATTTGTTCTGCGCCCACTCCACGCCCTCGAGCACGATCGCCTCGACCACATCGGCCGCGCGATCCACCAGGAAGTCCCGTTCCTTGCGCTCAGCGGAGGAGAAGTCGGAGAGCACATAGTCGGCCGCGTCCTGCCGGCCCGGCGGGCGGCCGATCCCGAACCGCACCCGCGCGTACTCCTTGCTCGCCAACGACTTCGACATGGACCGCAGTCCGTTGTGGCCACCCTCACCACCACCACGCTTGGCCCGTACCTGCCCGAACGGAACATCAAGCTCATCGTGCACGGCAATCACGTTCGACACCGGCACTTTGAAGAACTGGGCCAGCGAGACCACCGGCGCGCCGGACAAGTTCATGTAGGTCAGCGGCTTCAGCAACACCAGCTTCGGACCCCCGAACCCGAGACGCCCCTCGGCCATCTCGGCCTGCGCACGCTTCGCCCGGCCGAACTTGGCGCCCACCCGCGACGCCAGCAGATCGGCCACCATGAAACCCACGTTGTGCCGGTTGCCGGCGAACTCCTTGCCCGGATTACCGAGACCGACCACCAGCCACGGCGACTCGTCGCCCACTCACTCCTCCAGACACGACTGCGGGGAAAGTGCCTCAGCGGCACTTTCCCCGGTCACTGCTCGTACGCCGACTTGGCGGTTCCCGCTACTACTCCGCGGGCGCGGCCTCGGCGGTCTCGCCCTCGGTGGTCTCGCCACCCTCGGTGTCACCCTCGAGCTGCTCGGCGGTCTGCGCCTGCGACACGATGGCGAGCACGAAGTCGGGCTCGACGGCCAGCTCGGTGCCGGTGGGCAGCTGCACATCGCCGGCGGTGATCTGAGCGCCCGCCTCGAGGCCCTCGATCGACACCTCGAAACCGGACGGCAGGTGCATCGCCTCGGCCACCACGGCCAGCGTGTTGGACTCGTTGACGACCAGGGTGTTGCGGGCGGCCTCGCCGACCAGCGTCACCGGGACGTCGACCTGGACCTTCTCGCCACGCTTGACGATGATCAGGTCGACGTGCTCGTAGGTGTCCTTGATCGGGTCACGCTGGATGGCCTTGGGCAGGGCCAGCGTGGCACCCGAGGCGCCGACGATGTCGATGGTGAACACGGTGTTGAGTCCACCGTGCCGGATGGCGGCCGCGAACTCACGAGCCGGCAGCGCGATGTGCACCGGCTTCTCGCCGTGGCCGTAAAGCACGGCGGGCACCAAACCGGCCCGGCGCGTGCGGCGGGCACCACCCTTGCCGAACTCGGTGCGGGGCTCGGCGCTGATCTTTACCTCGGACACGGGGAAACTCCTGAAACTCTTGGATCGGGCTGCGACTAAGTCGGCGGGCAAGCGGTCCGGCAGTATGTGCAAGCAAGCGGCCGCCGTCGGTGCTGGAGGCCGTCGTCGGCGCTGCCGGGCAAGGGGGCGCGCTGGGCACAGGCCCGGAGCACCGCGTCGATCACGGTGCCCCCGAAATGGCTGCGAACCTCAGCAGACCGCGGGACACCCTCGCCGTGGCAACCGCTCTATCTTACCTTCCGCACGCGTGCACCCATCAGCGGGTCCGGCGTGGTCCCGCACCGACCGCGAACTTCACCCGCACGATGCACCCCGCGGCGGGAAATCTTCGGCGCACCACGCCGTAAAACGGGCAAAATACGCAGCCACGCAGATCACAAAACCTGCTCCCGCGTCAGCTGAGCCCGCCGAACAGCGTAGTCACCGAGCCGTCGTCGAAAACCTCACGAATCGCCCGGGCCAGCAGCGGCGCGATCGACAGCACGGTGATCTTGTCGAGGCGCTTCTCCGGCGGCAACGGCAACGTATTGGTCACCACCAGCTCGCTGATCCGGCTGTTCTTCAACCGCTCGGTCGCCGGATCCGACAACAACGCGTGCGTCGACGCCACAATCACATCGGCCGCACCCTCGTCCCACAGGATGTCGGCCGCCTTCGTGATCGTGCCACCGGTGTCGATCATGTCGTCGACGATCAGGCAGACCCGGCCCTCGACCTCACCGACCACGCGGTTGGCCACCACCTGATTGGGCTTCAACGGATCCCGGGTCTTGTGGATGAACGCCAGCGGGCAACCACCCAACCGGTCGGTCCACCGCTCGGCCACCCGCACCCGGCCCGAATCGGGCGCGACCACGGTCAACGGCCGGCCGGCGAACTTCTTCTCCACATGCTCGGCCAAGATGTCCATCGCGAACAGGTGATCGACCGGGCCGTCGAAGAAACCCTGGATCTGCGCGGTGTGCAGATCCACCGTCAGGATCCGGTTGGCCCCGGCCGTCTTCAGCAGATCGGCCACCAGCCGAGCCGAGATCGGCTCCCGGCCCCGGTGCTTCTTGTCCTGCCGCGCATACGGATAGAACGGCAGCACGACGGTGATCCGCTTGGCCGACCCGCGCTTCAACGCGTCGATCATGATCAGGGTCTCCATGACCCAGCGGTTGACACCCTCGGTCATCGACTGCACGACAAACGCGTCCGAACCACGGACCGAATCCTTGAAACGGACGAAAATCTCACCGTTGGCGAACTCGTACGAATCGGCGGGAGTCGGCGCGACGCCGAGCACCTGGCCGATCTCCTCCGCCAGCTCCGGGAAACCCCGCCCGGAGAAAAGCATCAGAGACTTACGGTTCTCCGCGACGATGCTGCCCATCGGCTCGCTACTCCCGTTGGATCGAGGGGGTGGGGATGTGATTCCCGTGAAGTATCCCCCGCGGCCACATTCCCGCCACGTTCCGCGGCCACCGGGTGGGATGCCTCACCCTCGCCGGATCACTCCAGCTCAGAGGCGATCAATTCCGCTGTCGGATACCCGCCAGACGACCGCCCACGCCTCCAGCTAACCGCACCCGCCGCGAGTTCGCCCGGCAGTCGGTCACTCGGCCGTGCTGACCTCGCCGGCCGCGTCCTTCTCGGCCAGCGCCCGCTCGGCCGCCGCAGCCGACACCGTGCCCGCCCGGCGGCGCGCCACCCAGCCCTCCACGTTGCGCTGCGGCGCCCGGGTGACACCCAGGCTGCCCGCCGGCACATCCTTCTGAATCGCGCTGCCCGCGGCCACATAAGCGCCCGGCTCGACCTCGACCGGCGCGATCAGCACGGTGTCGGACCCGACGAACGCGGCCTCACCCACCGTGGTGTGACTCTTGGTGACCCCGTCATAGTTCGCGAAGATCGTACCGGCGCCGATGTTGGCCTTCGCCCCGATCGTGGCATCCCCCACGTACGAAAGATGCGGCACCTTCGCACCCTCGCCCAGCTCGGCGTTCTTCGTCTCCACGAAACCGCCCACCTTGGCCTTACGCCCCAGCCGCGTGCCCGGCCGCAGGAACGAGAACGGCCCGACCGTCGCCTCGGCCCCGATCTGCGCCCCGATCGAATGCGTCCGCAGCACCACCGCGCCCGCACCCACCGTGGTGTCGATCAACGTCGTATCCGGCCCGACGATCGCCCCGGCACCCACGGTCGTCTCGCCGAGCAGCTGCGAATTCTGATCGATCTCAGCATCCGGCTCCAGCCGCACCGTGACATCGATCCACGTGGTCGACGGGTCGAGGATCGACACCCCCGCCCGCATCCACGCCTCATTCACCCGGTCGCGCAACAGCGCCCGCAGGCTCGCCAGCTCGGCCCGATCGTTGCAACCCAAAGTCTCGTCCGCGTCCGGCGCCACAAAGACCCCGACCGGGTGACCCACCGACGCCAAGATGCCGAAAACGTCGGTCAGATACTCCTCACCCTGATCGTTGTCGGTCGACAGCTTCGCCAACGCCTCCCGCAAGGAAACGGCGTCGAAGGCGTAGATGCCGGCGTTGATCTCCCGGATGGCGCGCACCTCGGCCGAAGCGTCACGCTCCTCCACGATCCGCTCCAGATTGCCGGCGCCGTCCCGCACGATGCGGCCCAGACCCGTCGGATCGGCCACCTCGGCCGCCAGCACGGTCGCCCCGCGCGCGCCCGACTCGTGCGCCTCGATCAGGTTGCCCACCGTCTCGGCCCGCAGCAGCGGCACGTCACCGTTGAGCACGACCACGGTGCCGGTGGCCTCAGGCAGAGCCTCGAGCGCGATCCGCACGGCGTGACCGGTGCCGTTCTGCTGCGCCTGCAACACCGGCGTGACGGCCGGCGCCACCTCGGCCAGGTGCGCCTCGACCAGGTCGGCCCGGTGCCCGACGACGACCACCGTCTGCTCGGCCCCGGCGGCCGACGAGGCGGTCAGCACGTGCCCGAGCAGGGTGCGCCCCAGCATCGGATGCAGCACCTTGGGAGTAGCGGACTTCATCCGCTTGCCCTCCCCGGCAGCAAGAACAACAACCGTACGACGAGGGGCCTGACTCACGCGGTACTCCCGTGTTCGCAGTAGTCACTCAAGTCGAGCGGCGACAACCGCCCGGTGGGTCCGGAAGCCCGGACCCATCCACAGGGCATGCTCGGCCGCCAGGATTCGAACCCGGAATACTCGGACCAAAACCGAGGGTGATGCCATTTCACTACGGCCGACTGGTTCGGTCGTCACACTAGCGCCTGACGCCCGCTTGGCAGAATCTACTATCTCCGGGCATCGAATGCTTCCATCACACCCTCCACCCTCCAGTAGAGCTCCCTTGACTGCGGCACTGAGATGACGAGGCAACCGTGATAGTCGTCACCGGTGTTCGCTCGCTTGGTCGACGGGTTGTGTCGCTTGATGGTCGGCCGCTGGAACAACTCGCGGGGGAGCCCAAGGCGCTCGGCCCACCAGTCACCTGCGACCTCGGCGTCTGAGCTCTCGTGAATTTGCACCCGATAACGCAGTGAGTCGACCTCGCGACCCTGCCCTTGCAGGAAGCGCAGGAACAGGCAGTGAAGGCGAGGGTCGTTGTTGATGAAAGTCAATCGATCGAGCCGCCGCCAGGGCTTCGACTTCGCACCCTCACACATGTAGACCAGTGCGCCGCCCAGGAGAAGATCCCGGTCTGTGATCTCGCCGACTTCACCGACGACACCAGCCCAAACGTCGCTCTGTCGACGATCACGGTCGACGCGATACTCGTCCCATCGAGCGGCAAGCATAAGGTCGGAGTGCGCCTTCTTCTCGCGAGCCCGCTCGGCATCGGGATCGAGCGGAAGATGCTTCACCCAGCTGTACGCGGTCGACTTCGCGACATCGAGCTTCATCGCTAGGTCGTTCACCGACCAACCCTTTTTACGCAACTCCACGGCCTCGCGGCGCAGATCATCCTTGGCATTGGGCCGGCTGGTCCACTCAGGCGGGGTTATGCCGCGCAGCCAATCCGTGAGTGTGCCGGTACTGACCCCCAGGTGCTTCCTCAGCTGTGAGATCGACAACCCCGGGTCCACTCGTAGCCGCCTGGCTTCTGCTCGTCTCGGGTCTTCCCCCGTGCTCATCTCCATGTCCCTACATTAATACGCACCAACTGAGGTTTGTAAGCATGTAGATGTGCCAAGTCGTTCCGCTCTCTTACTGATCAGGGCCGGAGGCTTGAGCGACATCACGACCATGCATCACACGGCGTTGTCGCGGGGCGATGCCGTCGGAGCGCACCTGGGAGGATGGCCGGGTGACGGATCCTGACGAGGGCGACGGCCGACAGCGGCGTGCAAGGCCGGCGACCGCCCCTCGGGTGCGCATGTCGGCTGCTCAGCGCCGGGAGCAGTTGATCGCCACCGGCCGTCAGCTCTTCGCCGAGCGTGGTTTCGACGCGACCAGCGTGGAGGAGGTCGCCGCCCGGGCCAAGGTGTCCAAGCCGGTGGTCTACGAGCATTTCGGGGGCAAGGAGGGCCTGTACGCGGTGGTGGTCGACCGTGAGGTGCGGGCGCTGCTCGACCGGATCACGGCCGCGCTCACCGCGGGTCACCCGCGGGAGTTGCTGGAGCAGGCGGCGCTGGCTCTTCTGGATTACATCGAGGAGGAGCCGCACGGCTTCCGGGTGCTGGTGCGGGAGTCGCCGGTGCTGGCGCCCGCGGGCACGTTCTCGAGTGTGATGAACGATGTCGCCCATCAGGTCGAGCACATTTTGGCGGCCGAGTTCAAGACCCGTGATCTGGATCCGAAGTTCGCGGAGCTCTATTCGCAGGCGCTGGTAGGCATGGTGGCGCTGGTCGGCCAGTGGTGGCGGGAGGCGCGGAAGCCGAAGAAGGAGATGGTGGCCGCCCAGTTGGTCAACCTGGCGTGGAACGGCCTGTCACATCTGGAGGCGAAGCCCACCTTGCTGACCCGCAAGATCCGCTAAGAGGCGGGCGCGCCGATCTTGCCGTGGAGGCCGGCGGCGAGCACGTTCAGGCCCAGGACGACCAGCACGATCACGCCGCGGTGGAGGAACCGGTCACGCCGAGGCCGATGGCGCCGAAGAGCGCCAGGTGGGCCCCGGCGAGGAACGCGAAGAAGCGGTGGACTGGGGTAGGGCGCGGTCAGGCCGTGCGGCCCTCGCGCACCTGGCGCGGCGCGCCGGCCTGGGACTGGGGCGCGACCTTGAGGTAGAGCCCGGCGGTGATCAGGATGAGGCCCACCAGGTAGGTCACGACGACCGTGGCGATGGTGAAGCCGAAGAAGTTGGCGTCGGTGCGGCTGGTGGCGAGCTCGTAGCTGCCGATGACCAGGATCGCCCAGCCGAGATATTTGTTGGCTTCGACGTCGAGGTTGCGGCCGAGCGCGGCGGTGGCCACCACGATGGCGCCGACGATGAGGGCGAGGATCGACCACAGCAGGTTGGTGCCCTGGCCGAGGACGCGGACGTCGCTGGCGCCGGTGAAGCTCTCACCGGAGGTCTGGATGATCCCGAGAACGCCGAAGACGACCAGGTAGGCGCCGGCGAGGAAGGTGAGCGCGCGGTAGAGAGGCCGCAGCGGGTGGTTGACCGGGGTGTGCGCCATGGTGTCCGTCTCCAAGGTCAGGTGTTGTACCCGCCGATTCTCGCGTATTGCCCTCAAGCGGCGCAGGCACACCCCCCGGATCAGTTTCCGGGCACCTGCTCGGCCAGCTCGAGCCAGGCCTCCTCGACCTCGCCTCGTTCCTTTTGTACCGCTTTGAGGTCGGCGTCCAGTTCCATCAGCTTGTCGTAGTCGCTGCCGTGCACGGCCAGCTTCTCGTTGATCTTGATGACCCGCTCGTCGAGCTTGGCGAGTTGCCGTTCGAGCCGGCTGAGATCCTTGCGAGCTTGGCGCACCTCGGCCGCGGAGAGGCCGGTCCCGGTCTCCGCTGCGCCGGCTTCCTTGCGTACGCCGGAAGTGCTCACCCCGCCGCCGAGGTGCGACACGGCCCGGGTGAGGTATTCGTCGATGCCACCGGGCAGGTGCACGAGCCGGCCGTCGCCGAACATCCCGTACGCCGTGTCGGTGACCCGCTCGACCAGGTAGCGGTCGTGGCTGGCGACGATCATCGTGCCCGGCCAGGAGTCGAGCAGGTCCTCCAGCGAGGCCAGGGTGTCGGTGTCGAGGTCGTTGGTGGGTTCGTCGAGGAGCAGCACGTTGGGCTCGGCGGCGAGCAGCCGCAGCAGCTGGAGCCGGCGCCGCTCGCCTCCGGAGAGGTCGCTGACCGGGGTCCAGATGCGCTTGTCGGTGAAGCCGAACACCTCGGCCAGCTGACCGGCGGAGAGCTCCCGGTCGCCGAGCTGGACCCGCTTGGCGACCTCTTCGACCGCCTCGAGCAGCCGCAACTGGCCGGGCAGCTCCTTGAGCTCCTGGGAGAGGAACGCCGCGCGGACCGTGGAGCCGGTGACCAGTCGGCCGCCGTCGGGCCGGGTGATGCCGGCCAGCAGCCGCAGCAGTGTGGTCTTGCCGGCTCCGTTGGCGCCGAGGATGGCGATGCGGTCGCCCGGGCCGACCTGCCAGGTGAGGTGGTCGAGGATCGGCTTGGTGCCCGCGGTGAGCGTCACGTCCTCGAGGTCGTAGACCTGCTTGCCGAGCCGGGAGGTGGCGAGCCGCTGAAGGCTGACCTTGTCTCGGACCGGCGGGACGTCGGCGATCAGCGCGTTGGCCGCGTCGATGCGGAACTGAGGCTTGGAGGTGCGGGCCGGCGGGCCGCGGCGCAGCCAGGCGATCTCCTTGCGGAGCAGGTTCTGCCGGCGGGACTCGGTGACCGCGGCGACCCGCTGACGCTCGGCGCGGGTGAGGATCCAGGCCGCGTAGCCGCCCTCGTAGGTGTGCACCTGCTCGTCGACGACCTCCCAGGTCGCCGTGCAGACCGCGTCGAGGAACCAGCGGTCGTGCGTGACGACGACGAGGGCGCCGCGGCGGGTGAGCAGGTGGCGGGCCAGCCAGTCGACCCCGGCCACGTCGAGGTGGTTGGTGGGCTCGTCGAGGATCAGCAGGTCGCTCTCGCGGACGAGCAGCGCGGCCAGCGCGACCCGGCGGCGCTCGCCACCGGACATCGGGCCGACCGGCGTCTCGAGGCCGAGGTAGCCCATGCCGAGGCCGTCGAGGATGGCCCGCACCCCGGCGTCGCCGGCCCACTCGTGCTCGGCGCCCATGCCCTCGCTCAGCCAGGCGGTGCCGAGGACGACGTCGCGGACGGTGGCCTCGGCGGCGAGGTCGAGTGTCTGCGGGAGGGTGGCGACCCGTAGGTCGCGCCGGAGGGTGACCCGGCCGGAGTCGGGTTCCTCGGATTTGGCCAGCATCCGCAGAAGAGTCGATTTGCCGGCTCCGTTGAGGCCGACGATGCCGATGCGCGCGTCGTCGTCGAGCCCCAGGGAGACGTCGGTGAGGAGTTGACCGGCGGCCCCATAGCCCTTGCTGACCCGGTCCAGGTTGATGATGTTCGCCACGATGCCTCTAGGTTACCCGCGCGCCCGGCATCGGGCCCCGGGCGGTGACCGCCTCGCGGCACACTCCGGCCGCGTTGAGCCCGGCCGCGACCCGTCCGGCGTGGGCGGCGTCGGTGGCCAGGAACACACAGGTGGGGCCGGAGCCGGAGACCAGGCCGGTGACGGCACCGGCCTCGCTGCCCGCCTTGAGCACGTCGGCCAGCTCGGGCCGGAGCGCGAGCGCGGCCGGTTGCAGGTCGTTGCCGAGCGCGGCGCCGAGCACCTCGGGGTCACGCTGGCGCAGCGCGGACATCAGCTCGTCGGCGTCGCCCAGGGCCTTGGGCGGCCAGGAGCCGGCGCGCAGCTCGTCGAGCTTGCGATAGACGTCGGGGGTCGACAGCCCGGCGTCGGCCACCGCGACCACCCAGTGCCAGGTGGTGGGGCGGGCCAGGATCGGGCTGATCGCCTCGCCGCGGCCGGTGCCCAGGGCGGTGCCGCCGTGCAGCAGGAACGGGACGTCGGAGCCGAGGCCGGCGCCGATCTCGGCGAGTTCCTCGCGGGTCATGCCGGTGCCCCACAGCAGGTCGCAGGCGATCAGCGCGGCCGCGGCGTCGGCGCTGCCCCCGGCCAGGCCGCCGGCCAGCGGGATCGTCTTGCGCAGGTGGAGCCGGGCGTAGGCCGGCACCCGGGTGCGGGCGGCGAGCGCCTTGGCGGCCCGGATGATCAGGTTGGTCTCGTCGAGGGCGAGCGCCCCGGTGCCCTCGCCCTCCATGGTCAGTGTGAGGGTGTCACCGGCCCGCGCGGTCAGCTCGTCGAACAGGCTGATCGCGTGGTAGACGGTGTTGAGCTCGTGGAACCCGTCGTCGCGCAGCGGCCCCACGCCGAGGTGCAGGTTGATCTTCGCAGGCACCCGGACGCGGACGGGCCCATGATGCCGGCGCGGCTCGTCGTCGTCCGGTCCCCAGGCCTCGGTCACGGAGTGTCGTCCCCGATCTGCAGTTCGGACGGAGCGTGCGGCCGCGCCGGGACGGGCTGCGGCGACGGGTCGGTCATCAGTCCACCCCTTCCGGCGGCTCGGACGCGGTGAGCTTACCGCCGGGGGGCGACAGTCCGGCCGCCGCGGCGATGGCCGCGAACTGTTCGACGGTCAGAGACTCGCCGCGGGCCTGCGGGCTGATCCCGGCCGCGACCAGCACCTGCTCGGCCCGGGCGGCGCCACCGGCCCAGCCCGCCAGGGCGGCCCGGAGGGTCTTGCGGCGCTGGGCGAAGGCGGCGTCGACCACGGCGAAGACCGCCCGGCGATCGGCGCCCGGGGGCGGGGTGCGACGGCTGAAGGCAACCAGGCCGGAGTCCACATTGGGGACCGGCCAGAACACCGCGGGCGGGACCTTGCCGGCCGCGCGGGCCTGCGCATACCAGGCCAATTTGACCGACGGGACCCCGTACACCTTGGAACCGGGACCGGCGACCAGCCGGTCGGCGACCTCTTTCTGCACCATCACCAGGCCGCCGCGCAGGGTCGGCAGCTGGGCGAGCAGGTGCAGCACCACGGGGACGGCCACGTTGTAGGGCAGGTTGGCCACCAGCATGGTGGGTGCGGGGTCGAAGTCGGCCCCGCGCACGTGCAGCGCGTCGGCCTGGTGCACGGTCAGGTGGGCGGCGGTGACCGTCTCGGGCAGCGCCGCCGCCAGCCGGGGGTCGATCTCGACGGCGTGCACGTGGCGCACGGCGCCGGCCAGGCCGAGGGTGAGCGACCCGAGGCCGGGGCCGACCTCGAGGGCCACGTCGTCGGGGGTCAGACCGGCGGCGGTGACGATGCGCCGGATCGTGTTGGGGTCGTGCAAAAAATTCTGGCCGAGCTTCTTCGTGGGGGCCACGCCGAGCCGGGCCGCCAGTTCCCGGATCTCCGCCGGGCCGAGAAGTGCGTCAGCCATGGTCTACAAGCCTAGACCGGGTACAAACGAGCGCATGACGCAGTTGCTGGAGTTGCGCGCGGTGGTCGAGGCGTCGCCGGATCGGGTGGCCGCGGTGCTGCTCGACGTGCGGCCCGGGGGTCAC
Source organism: Paractinoplanes maris (assembly GCF_023544465.1). Taxonomy (GTDB): domain Bacteria; phylum Actinomycetota; class Actinomycetes; order Mycobacteriales; family Micromonosporaceae; genus Actinoplanes; species Actinoplanes maris. Next base: position 758,633 of record NZ_JALPVL010000001.1, read on the forward strand.
TCCCCGATCGCGGTCACCGGCACGGTCGAGGAGACCGACACCGGCAACGAGTTCGTGGTGATGCACGAGGGCAGCCGCATCTCGGTGGCCGTCGACGCGGGCGCCCGGATGGTCTCCCAGCAGGGCCAGTGGTGGTATCACGGGGTCTACGAGGTGGAGCCCGACCAGCGTGGCAGCCAGGTCGTCTACCGCATCCTCAACGTGGCGCCGCGGGCCCGCTGGGCGGTGCGCTTCGTCGCCCGGGGCCCGCTCGCGGCGGCGCCCACCCAGTTCGCCGGGCAGGTCGAACGGCTCGGCCGGCAACTGGGCGTGAGCGCCTGGGTCGAGGGGTGACACCGCTCCGGTCAGCGCCACGGGCCGAAGACACGTTCGCCGTTGGCCGAGATCGCGGCGCACAGCTCGTCGACGTCGTCGCCGCGGGTCGCGGCCAGTGAGCGGACGGTCAGCGGGATCAGATAGGACGCGTTGGGCCGCCCCCGGTGCGGCACCGGGGTCAGGTAGGGCGCGTCGGTCTCCACCATGATCTGCCCGGCCGGGGTGAGCGCGGCCGCCTCGCGCAGGCTGCCCGCGCTGGCGAAGGTGACGGTCCCGGCGAAACTCAGGTGGAAGCCGCGGCGTACGCACTCGGCGGCGAACACGGCGTCGCCCGAGAAGCAGTGCATCACGACCGTGTCCGGTGCGCCCTCCTCGTCCAGCACGCGCAGTACGTCCTGGTGGGCTTCGCGGTCGTGGATGATCAGCGCCTTGCCGTGCCGCTTGGCGATCGCGACGTGCGCGCGGAAGCTGATCTCCTGCGCGGCCCGGCCCTGTTCGCCCGTACGGAAGGTGTCCAGGCCCGTCTCGCCGATGCCCCGCACCCGGGGCTGACCGGCGAGCGCCTCGATGACCCGCAGCGACTCGTCCAGATCGGACAGCAGCGGCGCCTCGTTCGGGTGCAGCGCGACCGCGGCCAGCACCGACGGGTGCCGGGCGGCCAGTTCGGCCCCCCAGCGGGAGGACGGCTCGTCCACGCCGACCTGCACGATCCGGTCGACCCCGGCCTTCGCGGCGGCGGTGATCAGCGTCTCGACCGGGTCGGCCGCTTCGCCGCCGGGATCCGCCTCCTGAATGGTCAGGTCCAGGTGGGTATGGCTGTCGAAGACGGGGACAGCCAGCGGTTCGGCCGGCGGCGGGAACTCGCCGGCCCGGCGGCGGTCCCGGTCCCGGCGGGACTGCGAAGGTGACGATGACATGTGAGACATTCTGCACTTCGACCCGGTGGACACTGATTGTTCACCCGGAGTCCACCGCTGTTGACTAATTTCCGACCGTGACTGTGACCGGCGAGGACAGCGTGATCGAAACCGATCCGCTCGAGCCCCCGCTGTCCGCTCCGCTGCGGCGCGATCTCGACTGGGCCCGGGTGCAGCGGATGAGCCAGTCGGCCAACTTCCTGGACGATCCGGTCCTGCGCCAGATCCGCGCCACGGCGGCGGTCCGGCGCGGTACCCGGATGACCAAAGTGCTCTCTCCGGCGCAGGTCTCCGGCCATCTGGGTGGGTGGCTTCCGTACGGCTTCTGCTACCGGGCCTGCGACCTCGCCCACATCACCGACCCGCGGGAGCTGGCGCTGCTGGGCACCGACGGTGCGACCGACTCCGAAGTGGCGTACGCGTTGCGCTGGCGCGCCGTCGACCCGGCCGACTACGAGGTCCCTGGCGGCCGGGCCCAGCCCGGTCTGGCCGCGATCCAGTCGCACAACCGGATCGGCGCGATGATCCTGGGCACCGGTTTCACCCCGAGCACCGAGGAACTGATCCCGGAATACATCACCGCCGGTTTCGCCGACCTGCCGATCCCGGCCAACTCGCAGATCGTCGCGCACGTGCCGGGCGGCGAGGAGGTCATCCTCTACACCTTCCAGCCGGAGCAGAACGGCTGGCTGCGGCTGGCCGGCCCACGGTGGCGCCACCTGCTCGACAACCTGCCCGGGGTGAGCCCCGACCGCGAGTACGTGCCCTGCACGACGACCGGTTCGGCGCGGCTGGTCGGGCAGATCAAGGGCCGGGAGTACGAGGCGGTCGCCGACCCGCCGGAGGAGTTCCGGGTGCGGGCGCTGACCCGCGCGGCCCGCTACCCGGTGTCGACGCTGAGCCGGCGCGCCGAGCAGGCCCTGTGGCGGGGCACGCCGTGCTGGGTGCTGCAGCGCGACGAGGCCTGGGCCCGGCTGCGGCTGGTGCGCCCGGACAACGACTCCCTGCAGCACACGGGCGCCCGCTGCTACGAGCGTGGCGTCTACGAGTCGTGGGCGCCGGTGGGTGAGCTGCTCGACCACCACATCGCCGACATCCCGTACGCGCTCTGATCGCCAACGACGAAGCCGGCGCCACCCCGCGAAGGGTGACGCCGGCTTCGGCGTGTCAGCGGTGACTCAGTTGATGTAACGGCTGTAGTTGCCGTTGCTGTCGGCGTTCAGGTTCCCGGCCCAGTCCGCGGCGATCCCGGAGATGGCCAGACCACCCTTGGGCGTGCTCTTGACCGCGAGCGAGAACTTGCCACCCGACGGCTTGGCCGCGTTGAGGCACACATTGATGTTGGTGCTGGCGGTGACCGTGACCCACTTCTTCTTGGCCGACGACCAGCACGCCTCGGTGCCGTTGGGCTTGGCCACGACGGCGATGACGATCAGTTCCTTGACGCCCGAGCCGGTGTCCCCGACGGTGCCCTTGATCGCCTTCCAGGACGAGGCCTTGCCGGCGTTCGACGGCGGGATGATCTTGACGGTCGGCCGCGCGGTGTCCGGCTTCAGCGTGACCTTGCCCACGACCTGCGGAGTCGCCGCGCCGTACTTGTTGTAGGCGGTCGCCTTCAGGGTCTTGGTACCCGTCGGGACGAGCATGTTGTTCGGGGTGGCGTAGTAGTACCGGGTGATCTTCTGCTTCTTGGGCTTGGAGATCACCGTGGCCCGCCCGTCGCCCCAGGCCACCGTGATCTTGGTGGCCCCGGCCGGCACGCTGAGCAGTTCCCAGACGAACTTCTGGCCGTGGAAGACCGAGGTGCGGCTGAGCTTGTACTTCACCGACGACGGCACGACGGTCGGACCGACCGACTTGACCACGCGCTTGTTGCCCGCGGCGTCGGTCAGCGTCAGCGTGATCGGCTTCTTGCCGGACGACTTGTAGGTGTGCGCGATGGACGTGGCCGACGTGCTCACGGTCGAGCTGGCGCCGTCACCCCAGGTCACCACGCGCTTGATCTGCGCGGGCGTGCTCACGTTGTCCTTGATGCCGGTCAGCGTCAGCGTGACCGACTGGCCGGGGAAGATCGACCAGCGGTTCGGCGCGAACGTGCCGCTGGGCGCGGTCTTGTCCGCGGGCGGCGGCGGCGTGGTGGTCGCCGGCGGCGTCGTGACCGGCGGGGTCGTGACCGGCGGCGTCGTAGCCGGCGGCGTCGTGGCCGGCGTCGTCGTCTCCGTGGGCGGCGGCAGCGTGGTGGGCGGCGCCGTCGGGTCGCCGGGCGGCGGCGGCGTGGGCTTGGTGGTGGTCGGATCCGGCGCCGGGGTGGTCGGCTCCGCGGTCGGAGTGCCCGACTCGGTCGCGGTGGGCGTCGGCTCGGCGAACGCAGGCGCGGCGAACAGGCCGCCGCCGGCCAGGAACGCACCGCTGACAACCGCGGCGAGCAGCGGACGTGAGAGGCGAGAGTTCAAGGAAATTCTCCTTCGAGGGGGTCAAACCTCACGAAGGGGACGTGGATGACACGGCTCGCGTCAGGACGGAGCCGTATCGATGCAACGCTGGTGTTCCCCCGTGGAGCGCAGACGCTACCTGATCACTATTACGTGAATCAATCCCATAAATGAACAAGGCCCGTTCGCACCGGGCGAACGGACCTTGCGGGGGAAGCGGGATCAGCCGGCCAGACGGGCAATTTCCTCCTCGATCACCGAGGGCTCGAGCTTGCGGAAGACCGGCTTGGGAGCGGCCAGCGGCGTGCCGGCCACCAGCGGCACCGACTCCCAGCGCGCGCCGACCGTGTAGTCGCCGGTGAGCACGGGATAGGACGGGCCGCCGTCGAGGTCGTCGACCTGCTCGATCCGCGGCATCGGCGCGTGCACGCCCTCACCGCCGAGCAGTTCGAACACCTTCTGCGCGGAGTGCGGCAGGAACGGGGTCAGCAGCGTGTTGGCGTCGCTGACGGCCTGCAGCGCGACCGCGAGGACGGTGGCCTGACGGGGCTTGTCCTCATCGGACTTGAGTTTCCAGGGAGCCTGGTCGGAGAGGTACTTGTTGGCCTCGGCGACCACGCGCATGGCCTCGCCGATCGCCGCCTTCTGCCGGTGCTTGCCGATCAGCTCGCCGACCGTGGTGAAGCCGGTCCGGGTGGCCGCCAGCAGCGCCTCGTCCTCGGGCGTCAGCTCACCGCGCTCCGGGATGGCACCGAAGTTCTTGGCGGCCAGCGAGATCGAGCGGTTGACCAGGTTGCCCCAGCCCGCGACGAGCTCGTCGTTGTTGCGCCGGACGAACTCGGCCCAGGTGAAGTCGGTGTCGTTGGACTCGGGACCGGCCACCGCGATGAAGTAGCGCAACGCGTCGGCGTCGTAGCGCTCCAGGAAGTCCCGCACGTAGATGACGACCCGCCGCGACGAGGAGAACTTCTTGCCCTCCATCGTCAGGAACTCGCTCGAGACCACCTCGGTGGGCAGGTTGAGCCGGCCCAGCTCGCCCGGCTCGCCGCCCTTGTCACCCTCGCCCGAGTAGCCGAGCAGCAGCGCCGGCCAGATCACCGAGTGGAAGACGATGTTGTCCTTGCCCATGAAGTAGTAGCCGAGCGCGTCCTTGCCCTGCGCGTCGGCCGACCACCACTGCCGCCACGCCTCGGAGTCGCCGGAGCGGCGGGCCCATTCGATCGAGGCCGACAGATAGCCGATGACCGCGTCGAACCACACGTAGATGCGCTTGTCGTTGCGGTCGCGCCAGCCGTCGAGCGGGATCGGCACACCCCACTCGAGGTCGCGGGTGATCGCCCGCGGCTGGAGGTCGTCGAGCAGGTTGCGGGAGAACTTCAGGACGTTGGGACGCCAGTTCTCCCGCTGGTCGAGCCAGTTGCCGATGGCCTCGGCGAAGGCCGGCAGGTCGAGGAAGAAGTGCTCGGTCTCGACGAACTCCGGGGTCTCCCCGTTGATCTTCGACCGGGGGTTGATGAGCTGCTCGGGGTCGAGCTGGTTGCCGCAGTTGTCGCACTGGTCGCCGCGGGCGGCGTCGTAGCCGCAGATCGGGCAGGTGCCCTCGATGTAACGGTCGGGCAGGGTGCGCCCGGTCGACGGAGACCGCGCGCCCAGCGTGGTGCGCTTGACGATGTAGCCGTTGCGCTCGAGAGCGGTGAACAGCTCCTGCACCACGGCGTAGTGGTTGCGCGTAGTGGTGCGGGTGAACAGGTCGTAGCTCAAGCCCAGACCGTGCAGGTCCTCGACGATCACCCGGTTGTAGCGGTCGGCCAGCTCGCGGGCGGTCACGCCCTCGGCGTCGGCCTGCACCTGGATCGGCGTGCCGTGCTCGTCGGTGCCCGAGACCATGAGCACGTCATGACCGGCCATGCGCATATACCGGCTGAAAACGTCGGAGGGCACCCCGAAGCCGGAGACATGACCGATGTGGCGCGGGCCGTTGGCGTAGGGCCAGGCGACCGCGGCGAGAACGTGACTCATGAGGACCAAGAGTAGTGAGCGGCCCGGTCGCCGAGCGAACGGATTCGTTCAGCCCTCCGCGAGATACCTATTTATCACGACACGCCCCATTCAAAACACGGCGGGGACCCCTGCGCGTAGTCCAATGGACGCGTGCTCGGAGATACGCCACAACCTGGGGAAACGCCTCGCAGTGAGGGCGATCCGTGGTCGTTCGCCGATCCCGGCGCGGCCTGGTGGCGCGGCGAGACCGGTCGCTCGTCCGGGGACGCCGCGCCGAGCCACCCGCCCCGGCGGCCCGCCCAGAAGGTCGAACAGCCCGCCGGCGGCACCGGCGTGCTGCTGCCGCCGGAGGTCGTGCCCCGCTCCGCCGAGGCCGCCGAGGCGCACGCGGCCGCAGCTCAGGACGTCGCCGAAGCCATCGCGGTGGAACCGCCCGCGGTCGAGCGCGACCACGATCGGCCCGACCCGCACCGGTACGACCCGTTGAAGCCCCCGGCCGGGCACGTCGCCCAGGTGTCGCCCCGAACGGTGGCCGCCGACGCTCCCGCGCCGCCCACAACGCCCGCCGCGCCCACAAAGCCCACGCCGGCCGCGGCGCCTACAAAGCCCGCCACGCCCACCAAGCCCGCGCCGCCCGCGCAGGCGACACCGCCCGCGCCGCCGCGGGCCACAGTCACCCCGCCGCCCGACGACGTGATGGTGCTGCCCGAGCCGAGCCTGCACCACCGCCCGACCGTGCCGCTGGACCGCCCGATGCCGGCCCGCCCCCGCCAGGGCGGCAACTCGGTCGTACGCCCGGCCCAGCCCTTGCCCCCGCCGACCGGCTCGGCGTCCACCGACGCCCGCCTCGAGCGGCTCGAGAACTCCCCGTTCTGGCGCGACCCGGTCGACGACACGATCGAGGTGCCGCCCGGCGAGGAACCCGCGCCCGTGCTCACCCGGGCCCGCCACCGGGGCACCGGGCGGGCTTCGCGCAAACCCACCGGCCGCCCGGTGTCGGCCCAGGTCTCGCTGGTGGCGCTCGGCCTGGTGGCCGCGTTCTTCGCCTGGGTCAGCGCGGAGCCGTTCTGGCTCGCGGTCGGCCACGGCGACCAGGGGTACGCCACCACCACGCGCTGCACCGGCGACGGCGTCACCCAGCGCTGCGCCGGCCGGTTCACCGACGCCGGCGGCCGCTACACGATCAGCCCGGTGCGGCTGCTGGGCGTCGAGGGTCAGGCACGGCAGCCCGGCACGGTCACCCCGGCCCGGATGGTCAGCCCGGACAGTCTCCAGGCGTACGTCGGCGGGACCGGAGCCCTGTTCCAGCTGCGCTGGATGCTCGGTTTCGCCCTGGTGCTGCTGTGCGGATACGCCATCGCGGGGGTGACCAGGGCCCGGCGGCTCGACACGTCCCGGGCCCGGCGGGTGGCGGTGCTGCTCAGCCTGGCCGGGCCGCTGGCCCTGCTGGCCGGCTTCCTCGCGGCGACCTACTGACCGTGCACCAGCGCGTAGACCTCGCGCTTGCGGATCCCGTACTCGTCGGCGACCACCTGGATCGCGTCGCGCCGGGATGACCCGGCCGCCTCGAGCTCGGCCACCGCGGCCCGCAGATCGTCGTCGGCCGGGCGCTCGGCCGGGCGCGGCGGGGCGCCGCCCACGACGACGGTGATCTCGCCCCGCGGCTCCTCGCGGACCGCCCAGGCGGCCAGCTCGGCCGCGGGGCCGCGCCGGATCTCCTCGTACGTCTTGGTCAGCTCCCGGCAGACCGCGGCCGGCCGCTCGTCGCCGAACGTGGCGGCCAGGTCGGCCAGCATGCCCGCGATGCGGTGCGGCGCCTCGAAGAAGACCAGCGTGCGGGGCTCGGCCGCGAGCTCGCGCAGGCGGGAACGGCGGTGCGACCCGGTCCGGGGAAGGAAACCCTCGAAGACGAAGCGGTCGCTCGGCAGGCCGGAGAGCGCCAGCGCGGTCGTCACGGCGCTCGGGCCGGGTGCCGCGGTGACCGGGTATCCGGCGTCCATCGCCGCCCGCACCAGGCGGAACCCCGGATCGGAGACGCTCGGCATGCCGCCGTCGGTCACCACGGCGACCACCGCGCCGCCGGCCAGCGCCTCGACCAGCTCCGGGGTGCGCTTCTCGTCGTTGCCCTCGAAGTACGAGACGACCCGCCCGGTGACCGTCACCCCCAGATCCCGGGTGAGCCGGGCCAGGCGGCGGGTGTCCTCGGCCGCGATCACGTCGGCGGTGGACAGCACCTCGCGCAGCCGCGCCGAGGCGTCGCCGATGTTGCCCAGCGGGGCGCCGAGCAGAACAACCCGGCCTTTCTCTGTCGCGTCCACGGCGAAAGTCCATCACACGCCCGGACCCGGTGACGGCAGGCGTCACCATCCAGCCGCACGCCCTACGATCGCGGGGTGACTACGGCGCCCGCGACGGAGACTGAGCTCACCACGGACCCGCCTGCGGCGGCCGAGCCCGGGGGCCTGCGCGGCGTCCCCGAGATCGTCCGGCGGCGGCTCAGCACCCTCGACAACTGGCTCAACCCGTACTCGTGGCTGGTCACCGCGGTCATCGTGGTGATCGCGGCCATCCTGCGGCTCAACGGGATCAGCAACCCGAAGGGCTACATCTTCGACGAGGTCTACTACCCGACCGACGCCTGGGACATGTTGCAGCACGGCGTGGAGTGGGACGAGAAGAGCAACAGCGCGGCCTACGTGGTGCACCCGCCGCTGGGCAAGTGGCTGATCGGGCTGGGCGAGCTGGTGTTCGGCAACAACGAGCTGGGCTGGCGGTTCCCGGCCGCGATCGCCGGCATCGTGATGATCCTGATCCTGATCCGGGTCACCTACCGGCTGTTCCACTCGGTGCTGCTCGCCGGCCTGGCCGGTCTGCTGATGACGCTCGACGGTTTCCAGCTGGTGCTCTCGCGCACGTCGCTGCTCGACATCTTCCTGGCGACCTTCCTGCTGGCCACGTTCGCCGCGCTGGTGCTCGACCGCGACCACTACCGGCGGCAGTGGCTGCGGGCGCTCGAGAACGGCTACGACCCGGCCCGGACCGCCGCCGTGCCGCGGATCGTCCCTTGGTGGCTGCTGGTCGCCGGTGTGACGTTCGGCCTGGCCTGCGGCGTGAAGTGGAGCGCGCTGTTCTTCGCGCCGTTCCTGGCCGGTCTGGTGATCGCCTGGCGGGTGCAGGCGCGCCGCTCGGCCGGGGTCCGCGGGCCGTTCCTGGCCGGCATCCTGGGCGACCTCGGCTGGCTGCTGCTCAGCTTCGCGCTCACGTTCGTGATCTACCTGGCCACGTGGACCGGCTGGTTCGTCACCGACACCGGCTACTACCGGCACGACCGCGAGGCCAACGGGCTCGGCGAGCCACCGGTCTTCGGCGCGTTGCTCAACCTGTGGCACTACCACGAGATGGCCTACCGCTTCCACAGTGGCCTGACCGAGCGGCACGTCTATCAGTCGTGGCCGTGGCAGTGGCTGCTGCTCGGCCGGCCGGTCGCCTTCTACTGGAACAACAGCGGCGACTGCGGCGCCCCGAGCTGCGCCCGGGAGATCCTGCTGCTCGGCACGCCGGTCCTGTGGTGGTCGTTCCTGCCCGCGCTGGCCGGCCTGGTTTGGTTCGGCCTGGCCCGCCGCGACTGGCGCGCCTGGGCGATCCTGGTGCCCGCGGTGGCCGGCCTGCTGCCGTGGTTCTACTTCGCGGTCAAGGACGGCCGCACGATGTTCTCGTTCTACGCCCTGCCCGCGCTGCCGTTCCTGATCCTGGCCGTCGTCTACGTGCTCGGCGCCATCATGACGCCACCGGAGGGCGTGGCCCAGGGCAAGGCGCGAACGGATCGCCAACTGATCGGCACCGTGGTGGCCGCGGCCTACCTGGTGCTGGTGGCCGTCTGCTTCGCCTACTTCTATCCCGTGTTTGTGGGCCAGGTGCTCCCGTACGAGAGCTGGTCGAACCGCATGTGGCTGGGCAGTCGCTGGATCTGACCCGCTCCCGACGAGCCGCCGCCGTGGACCGGCACCACGCGGCGGCTTGTCGCGTCCGCGGGATTTTCGCTCGACCGACCGCGACTGACCAGCGGTGCGGGAGCGGAGAAAGAAAGGGCGCGCCCCGATCGCCTGCCACGGGGGAAGCGGGCGATAGGGGCGCGCAAGATGAAGCTTAACGACCTGCGATGACGGATACAACGGGTGGCCAGGGGAACTTTCAAATTTCGATCATGCCTGTCCAGCAACTCGGACATACTGGTGTATTCTCAATAAGAACCGCAATTAGGACCGTGAATGTGTTTCGCCATTTTGCCTCTTTCACTGTCGTTGATATGACAGGAAAACAATGCGGAAAATGGCGTAACCTTCGGCCCCCCACCGTTGCCGCGCAGCTCAGAGAGGTGCGCTTTCCGGTGGCACAGATGACGTGCCATCTGGTCAAACGCTACAGCTCATCATTTCGGTGGAATTCCGGGTAACGATCATCCGTCACTCGCCGGAGTGAGGATGCCCATGATCGCCATTTATCTTTTTAAGCTCGCCGCGTGACAACGCAGGAGCCAGAAAACCCGCATTTCGTTGCGACCGACATCCACGAGACCGAGGTGATCTCTGTCGAGATGCCGGCCCCGGTCTTCGTGGACAGCACCGGGCGCCGCAGCCGGTTCTTGCGGCGTATCGCGTACGCCTTCGGCGCACTGGTCATGCTCTACGGCGGATTGATCAGCGTCAGTCTCGCCGGTGGACCGGTCCGCTCCAGCGCCGTACTGCCGCTGCCCGGTCTCGAACCCGAGAAAAAGGAGGAGAAGCCGGCGGCCACGCCGAGCGCGCCGCCGTCACCGGCGCCGACGCCCAGCCCGACGCGGGCGTCGCGGGCGCTTTACATCGCGGAGGCTCTGCCGCGCCGCACCACCGCTCGTCCGCCGTCGCCGCGGCTGGAGTCCACCCGGACGCCGACCGCGACCAAGAAGCCCACCCCGTCCACGTCGCCGACCACGTCGAAGCCGGTCACGCCGCCGAAGAAGCCCGAGTCGGGCACCGTCACCAGCAAGCCGGTGGCGCCTCCGGTCGTCGTGGACCCGCCCGGCGCGACCCCGCCGACTGACCCGACCACGCCCCCGCCGGTCGTGCCCGATCCGGTGCCGCCCGTGCCGCCGGGCACGGACGGAGCCGGCGGTGGCACCGGTGGCACCGGTGGCACCGGTGGAACCGGTGGCGGAACCGGCGTCGACGACCCGACGAGCCCGAGCCCGACCGGCTCGGGCTCGTCCGACTCTGCGGGCGGCACGGGCGGTACGAGCTCCACGGGTAGCACCAGCTCCTCGGGCGGCAAGGGTTCGGCGGACGGCACTGGCGGGTCGGCCGGCAGCGGAGGGTCGGCCGGCGGAGTTTCCGACGACGGTCCGCAGGCCACCGATCTGGTCACCGCCCGCGCCGAGGACCTGACCACCAAGGTGCTCCGGTGAGCTCCCACAGTCCCGCCCACCAGGCCCCGGCACCCAACACCCCGCCGCCGATGCCGGCCCGCAAACGCCCCCGCGGCCGCGGACCCGTGCGCCGGCGCCTGCTCCCCCGGCCCCGGGTCCTGCTCGGCACCCTGCTCCTGACCGTCTTCGTGGCCGTCCTGGTGGTGCAGGCCTACATCAACGCCGAGTTCACCGGCGACCACGTCGAGTCCGAGGTCGGTGACAACGCCACCGTCCCGGCCGACGTCCTCACCGGCGGCCCGGTCCTCAACACCACCGGCGGCCAGGAGAGCACCAGCCGGATGCCGCCCAAGACGATCGCGCTGACCTTCGACGACGGCCCCGATCCGGTGTGGACACCGCGGGTCCTCGACGTGCTGAAGGAGAACGACGCGCACGGCACGTTCTTCGTCGTCGGCTCGGAGGTGTCGCGCCATCCGGCCCTGGCCAAACGGATCACCGACGAGGGCAACGAGCTGGGCCTGCACACCTTCACCCACGCCAACCTGCAGATCATCGCGCCCTGGCGACGCACGCTGGAGCTGTCCCAGACGCAGGTGGCGATCGCCCGGGCCACCGGGGTGCACACCAACCTGGCCCGCTTCCCCTACTCGTCGAAGAACGAGGCGATCGACGACGAGAACTGGAAGATCATCAAGGACGCGGGCCGGCAGGGCTACCTGGTCGTCGTGAACGACACCGACAGCCAGGACTGGCAGCGCCCGGGCGTCGACCAGATCGTCCGCAACGCGACGCCGCCCGGCGAGACGTCGGCCGTCATCCTGTTCCACGACGCCGGCGGCGACCGGCAGCAGACCCTCGACTCCCTGCGCCGGTTCATCCCGGCCATGAAGGCGCGCGGCTACCAGTTCACGACGGTCACCGAGGGCCTCAACCGCACGATCGAGCAGAGCAACGCGGCCGCGGCGCCCGGCGCGAAACCCGTACCGAAACTGCCCGAGAACCCCGCGGCCGCCACCAGCGACGTCTGGCGCGGCAGCGCGGTGATCTGGACGGTACGCGTGGCGGACGGCCTGGTCTGGGTCATCGCGATCCTGTTCCTGGTCGTCGGCGCGCTCACCATCGGGCGTACGGCTCTGCTGCTCCTTCTGGCCACCCGGCACACCCGGCAGCGCCGCAAGGACACCTGGAGCTGGGGTCCCCCGGTGACCGAGCCGGTGTCGGTGATCGTGCCCGCCTACAACGAGAAGGAGGGCATCGAGGCCGCGGTGCAGTCGCTGGCCGGCGGCGACTACCCGCACATCGAAGTGGTGGTCGTCGACGACGGCAGCACCGACGGCACGGCCGCTCTCGTGGAGCAGATGCGGCTTCCCAACGTACGGGTGGTCCGGGTGCCCAACGGCGGCAAGTCCAACGCGCTGAACACCGGCATCGCCCTCGCCCGGCACGACCTGATCGTCACGGTCGACGGCGACACGATCTTCGAGCCCGACTCGATCACCAAGCTGGTGCAGCCGTTCGCCGATCCGTCGGTCGGCGCGATCGCCGGCAACGTCAAGGTCGGCAACCGGGAGAAAATGGTCGCCGCCTGGCAGCACATCGAATACGTGATCGGGTTCAACCTGGACCGTCGTCTCTACGAGGTGCTCGGCATCATGCCGACCGTGCCCGGGGCGATCGGCGCGTTCCGCCGTGAGGCGCTGGCCCAGGTCGGCGGGATCAGCGACGAGACGCTGGCCGAGGACACCGACGTGACGATGGCGATGCTGCGGCAGGGCTGGAAGGTCGTCTACGCCGAGGACGCGAAGGCGTGGACCGAGGCACCGGCCACTCTGGAGCAGCTCTACCGCCAGCGCTACCGGTGGAGCTACGGCACCATGCAGGCGATGTGGAAGCACCGCCGGGCACTGTTCGACAAGGGCCCGTCGGGTCGCTTCGGCCGCGTCGGGCTGCCGTTCCTGGCGCTGTTCGGGGTGGCGCTGCCGATGCTGGCCCCGGTCGTCGACATCATGCTCGTCTACGGCCTGGTCTTCTGGGAGCTCGAGGAGACCGTGGTGGCCTGGCTGGGCATGCTGACGCTGCAGCTGTTCACCGCGGCGGTGGCGTTCCGCTTCGACCGCGAGTCGCTCAAGCCGCTGTGGCGGTTGCCGTTGCAGCAGTTCGCCTACCGCCAGCTGATGTATCTGGTGCTGATGCAATCGGCGACCACGGCCCTGACCGGTGGCCGGCTGCGCTGGCACAAGTTGCACCGCGCCGGTCTGGGCACACGGGTGAGCACCGTTCCCCCGCCGCCCCAGCCGGCCGTCGCACCGGTCCTGGACACCTGGCCGTCAACGCTGGGCCAGACCCGGGTCGAGACGCACCCGGCGGCGGGGCGAGCCATGGCCCGGCCCGCGGTGCCGACCCAGACGGCCCGCGACCGTTACGACCCCGAGGACCTCCCGTCAGCCGGCTCGCCCCCGGGTGGCGGCTCCGGCCCGGTCTACACCGGGTAATGCGTCGGCCCGCGTCCCCCTCGAACTGCAGCCGAGTGGGGCGCGGGCCGATGTGTCTCGTCGAGACCTACGCAGTGGCCGGCGCGGACAGCAGCACGGACGGATCGGGATTGGCCGGCGGGAAGACGACGTGCAGCGAGGTGCCGTCACCGGGCCGGTCCGAGAGCGCGACCGTGGCGTGGTGCGCGTCCAGGATCTTCTTCGCCACCGCGAGCCCCCGATCGGGCCCGGGCACGCTCGCCGGGTTGGCGATCGCGCCGTAGTACAGGTGCGGGAACAGCTCGGGCCGCATCCCGTCGGGCATGTCCATGTCGTCGAGGTGGACCGCCGGACCGGACTCGAGGTCGGTGCCGACCCGCACCCGGCCCCCCGACGGCGTGTATTTCACCGCCGCGAACAGCAGGTGGGTCAGCACCTGCTCGAGCCGCACCGGATCGGCGATGATCGGCAGCGCCGGCCCACCGGCCTGGTTGAGGATCCAGATCTGCTTGCTCGCCGCGATCGGCCGGACCGCCTCGACCGCCCGCCGGGTGATGCCGGTGAGGTCGATCTGCCGCATGTGCAGGCACTCGGAGCCGAAACCGGCCTCGGCCATCTCGGTCAGGTGATGCAACAGGTCGAGGAAGCCGCGGATGTGCCCGGCGGTGGCCCGGGCCACGAGGTCGGCCATCTCGGCGTCCTGGTGGCCGGTCTGGCCCAGATTCTCGACGTACGCCGAGAGCAACCGCAGCGGCGCCCGGAGATCACCGCCGAGCAGCCCGGTCAGGTCGTCCTTGCGCCTCTCCAGCTCCTGCAGCCGGGCCGTGGTGTTGGCCAGCGCGACCGCGTGCCGGCGCAGCTCCATCTGGGAGGTCACCTGCCGGGCCAGCGCGCGCAGCGCCTGCAACTGCTCGATGTCGAGCCGGCGCGGCTCGTCGTCGACCACGCACAGCGTGCCCAGCGCGAACCCGTCGGTCGTGACCAGTGGGGCACCGGCGTAGAACCGGATCCCCGTCGGCCCGGTCACCAGCGGATTGTCGGCGAACCGGCGGTCCTTGGTGGCGTCGGGCACGACCATCAGGTCACGCCCCAGGATCGCGTGGGCGCAGAACGCGCTGTCGCGGTCGGTTCCGGTCTCCTCCGTGCCGACCCGCGCCTTGAACCATTGCCGGTCGGTGTCGAGCAGGGTGACCAGCGACATCGGCGTCCGGCACACGCTCGACGCGAGGGCGACGATGTCGTCGAAGTCCTGTTCCGGTTCGCTGTCGAGGATGTCGAGCGCGTACAGGGCGGCGAGCCGGTCGGTTTCGTTGTCGGGCAGGGAAGCTTTCATGGGCACCTCCGAAGGCCTGCTTCAGAGGTACCACACAAAAGTAGCTGTCCCGACTTTTCGGACAGCAGCCTCAGGCGGTGAGCGAACCCGCCGGACGCCACTGCTTGAGCGGCTGCGTGGCCACCGGCCAGCCGAGGTGGGTGCGCAGCTCCTCCGGGGTGCAGAGGATGTCGGCGCCCAGCTCGACCTCGGCCACCTTGCGGGCGGCCACCGGGTCGGGGTCGAAACCGTAGACCTCGGGCCACTGGCGTCGCAGCCGGGGCTCGCCGCCGAACGTCGGGTCGGCGTTCTCCAGCACCATCGGGTCGCCGTAGACCGCGCCCTGGGCGCCGGCGAGCAAGCCGTACCAGATCGCGCTGCACAGCCGGTTGGACACGACCCGCTTGTGCCGCCGGAGCTCGGCCAGCTGGCGCACCAGGAAGTCACGGTCGTGGTCGCGCCACCAGAAGCCCCGGTAGCCGTGGCAGATGACCCGGAAGCCGGCCTTCTCGTAGAGCCGGCGGATCGCCTTGACCTTGTGCTCGTTCCAGTACAGGCACACCGTGAGCGGACCGGTCTCGTGCGCCTTGAGTTCGTCGATCAGGCGCTGGTGGTCACCCATGACCTCCTGCCCCTCCCAGCCGTGGAAGGGGTAGAAGATCGTGCCGTCGCGCTGGGACTCGTCGGCCGGCGTCTCGTCCATCTCCAGGAGATAGGCGAAGGGCGAGCCGATCGCGATGACGTCGCGCCGGCCCTGCGACCAGGCCCGGCGGCGCACCTGCTCGGACCAGACCAGCAGGCGGCTGCCGTCGACGAACGGGACACCGGGGGCCAGGCCGTCGCCGATGTTCCACCCGTGCTGCAGGTAGCCCTGCATGCGCGGCGGGTGCATCCAATCGTCCAGCTGGGCGTAACGGGCAAGCAGGTGAGCGTGACCGTAGTAGTAGTTGGCGTGGTGCATACCCTCATCCAGGTTGCGCAGCGGCGGGCGATACGTTCAGGGCGTACGGCCTTTTCGGGCGTACGGCGAGCGATTGTACCGTTCGGATCGACCATCAACTAACGGCGAGGCAGCCGGCGGAGGACGACGGATGAAAGACCAGGCGGGGCCGGTTGTCCCGGTCCGGGCGCGGGGCGCCTACCGCCAGTCGGCGCTGGTGCTCGGCACGGCTCAGCTCGGTGGGGCGTACGGCATAGCCAACCGCACCGGCGTGCCGGACGACAACGCCGCGGTACGCATGCTGACCGCCGCCCAGGAGCTCGGAGTCACCCACGTCGACACCGCCCGGGCGTACGGGGACAGCGAGCGCCGGCTCGGGGCCGCGCTGCCCGGTCTCGACCTCGCCGTCATCACCAAGATCGGCCCCGGCGCCCCGGTGCGCGAGAGTCTCGCCGCCAGCCGCCAGGCCCTGGGTCTCACCGCCCCGCTGACGGTCCTGCTGCACCGCGCGGCCGACGCCGAGGCCGGCTGGTCCGACCTGCGCCGCTGCCTCGAGACGGGCGAGGCCGATCGGGTGGGCGTCTCGGTGCAGTCGCCCGACGAGCTGCGCCGGGTGCTCACGCTGCCCGATCTCGGCTACGTCCAGTTGCCGTGCAACATTCTCGACAAGCGCTGGCTCGCGGTCTTCACCAACATTCCGGACGATCTGGTCGTCACTGTCCGCAGCGCGTACCTGCAGGGGCTGCTCGCCGCCGGCCGTGAGGTGGCCTGGCCGCACCTGCCGGACGCCGAGCGCGACCGGGTCGTCGCCACCCTCGACCGGCTGGCCGTCGAGTTCGGGCGCGAGGACCGTACGGATCTCTGCCTGGCCTACCTGCTGTCGCTGCCCTGGGTCACCTCGCTGGTGGTCGGGGCCGAGACCGAGGAACAGCTGCGGCGCAACGCCGACCTGATCAGCCGCAAGCCGCTGACCGACGCCGAACGGGAGCAGGCGCTGGCCGAGCTGCCCGAGCTGCCGGTGGAGCTGCTCGACCCGAGCCGGTGGAACGCATGACGACGCTGGACGACTTCTTCGGCCTGCGCGGCCGGGTGGCGGTGGTGACCGGCGCGACCGGCCGCCTGGGCCAGGTCATGGCCGAGGCGCTGGCCGTGGCCGGAGCGACCACCTGGCTGGTCGGCCGCGACCAGGGCCGCCTCGACGCGCTGGCCGCCAAGCTGCCCGGTGACTGCCGGGCCGCCCGCTGCGACGTCACCGTCGACGAGGACGTGGCCGCGCTCGGCGCCCGCCTGCGCGACGAGCACGGCCGGCTGGACGTGCTGGTGCACAACGCACACGTCGGGAAGGGCGGCTCGCTGCGCACCTCGAAACCGTCGGACTATCGGGAAGCGGCCGACTTGGCGCTGGGCGCTTTCCAGCGCCTCCTGGACGCGACCCGCCCCCTGCTCGAGGCGGCCGACGGCTCCCCGTCGATCATCAACGTCGCTTCGATGTACGGCGTGGTCAGCCCCAAGCCCCACCTGTACGACACGCCCGAGGCCGGCAACCCGCCCTATTACGGCGCCGTCAAAGCCGGCCTGGTGCAACTCACCCGCTACGCGGCGGTCGAACTGGGCCCAGCCGGCATCCGGGTCAACTGCGTGACGCCCGGCCCGTTCCCCGGCGACGGCGGCGACCGCGAGCTGGTCGCCCGGCTGGCCCAGCAAACCCCCCTGGGCCGCGTCGGCGACGCCGCCGAGATCGCCACCACGATCCTCTACCTGGCGTCCCCACGATCCAGCTACACAACCGGCACCAACGTCGTCGTCGACGGTGGCTGGACGATCTGGTGACGATGCGTCCCGGCGCCGCGGCCCGGCCGCACCCATCCACGATCCGCTCTACGATCCGCGAATGCCCTTCACCGACTACTTTCTCGCCCCCGACGACACCATCGCACTGACCGCCCTCCCCGACGGCGGCCCCGTCTCGACCGACCTGCCCACAGTCGAAGCAAAGAACATCGACCCGGTGGTCAACCTGGGCAACCTGGAATCGATCCTGACCAACACCTCGTACGAAGCAGTGCTGTCCGACCCCCGTTACTGGCCGGCCTGGACCCCACCGGCATAGAGTCCTTCCTCCACCGCCTGGCCGCGCTGACCCGCCAAGCGAACGGCTGGCACCTCTACTGCTACTGGGCGCTCTGACTACCGCCGCTCGTCAGCCGAGGAGCTCTACCAGGCGGGTGTCGCCGTCTACGACACGTTCGAGATTGACTTCAGCTGTCGCGGCGACTTGAAGTGGCGAGGTTGCTCCGACCGCACTGGCGTGAACGATCCGATCAATGCCCGCCCCGACGAGCGGAGCCGCCGTGCGCAGCGTTCCACCGAGCGCGACGGAAGTCAGGTCTCCCGCGTGGACGATGAGATTTCGCTGCCGGTAGAGACGGCGGAAGGCGTCTTCCACTTGGGAAATGATCCTCGGCAGGACTGCGGCGGGTTGGGCTACGAGTGCTTGCACCCGTTGTAACGCCAGACGATGGCGAGTACGAGCGAACCCGGTCACCATCCCGGCTTCGACGGCATCCTCGAAGATGCGCGCCTTGTCGATGTTCTCCGGCGTCTGACGTATTTTCTCCGCCAGAGTGTCCGCGAACTCACCGGCATAGGCGTTCGCCAAAGAAGTCAGCTCGGCTCTGATGTAGCTGCAAGCCACGATTCGCGCCATGCGAGTCGCCGCCACCACCCGATTTCTGCCGTCTCCGGGCCCGATGAAAAGCGCCTCGATCGCCGCCCAGCTCCCCCGGCAACCGCTGCGGCCGGCGTGCCCGAGTCGAGCGGCTCCAGCAACTCCAGTGCGGAGCACGGACCAGCGCATCACTCAGATACTTGACCGAGGGCTCGGACAGGACACCTTCGTGCCTCGCTCGACGCGCCTCCAGAAGTTCCCTCGTCTCCAACACCGAACTCAGGCGCCACAGTTGCCGGTTCCAGGGGTCGACCGGGAGTAGTAGTCCAGCAGCCTCTTGTGCACGCCACGGTCATACGGCTTGTCAACCAAAACCACAGCGGGTTACCCTCCGGGGCGTAGTGGGGGGAAGTCGCCGTAACGGCCGCTTCCCCCCTTTTTTGTCTGCACACGCTCTTCCTGGTCGAGCCAGAAAAGCTACGTGCCTAGTAGTCGCATGTCAACCAACTGACGCTTCCCCGAGACCACGCCTGGCGACAACGAAAAAGGCCCGATCCTCAGATCGGGCCTTGCACGTGAGACATTCTTGCTTGTGGAGCTGTGGGGATTTGAACCCCAGACCCCCTCGATGCGAACGAGGTGCGCTACCAGACTGCGCCACAGCCCCTTACCAGCCCTCGGACAGCTGTCCGGGGAACCTCAAGAAGGCTAACAGGTTCCTGGCCGGCGCCGCGAACCGGGCCTACCTATGCGGTGTGGTGTCGCCCGCCCGCCTCGTACGCCCGGCCGCGCAGACCGCCGGCTCGCCGGTAGTAGACCGAGGGCGCCGCGGCCGGGGCCTCTTCGCGGTCCAGCCCCATCGCCGTGCGGCGGGCGGCCTCGCGCTGGGCGGCCAGTTGCTTCTGCTTCTCGCGGCGGTCGCGGGCGCGCCGGGCCTGTTCGCGGCGCACCATCGCCTGCTGGGCGGCCAGCCACGCGGCCTCACGGGCTTCGACGCGGCGGCGCCGGCGGTCGGCCAGGGCCCGGTTGCGCAGGTGCACCAGGTCGATCGCCAGCAGCATGCCGGTGACCGCGAAGCCGATCCAGAAGCCGGGGCCGACCGCGAGCACGCCGACCAGCTCGATGATGTTGAGCAGCATCAGCGCCGCGAAGACCCGGCGGCGGCGGACCACCGCGGGGGTGTGCCGGCGTTGCGGGCCGCGCCGGATGGGGCGGCGGCCCGGGGTGACCAGGCGCAGGCGGCGCTGCGGCTCGGGGGCGGCCGGGACCGTAACCGTGACCAGTCGTCCGGGGTTGATCGGTCGGCGTCCGGGCACGGTGCGGCGACGGCGGTGGCGCTGAAGCACCCTCGCCGTCGACGACGCCCGCTCCGCGGCGAGCCGCTCGGTGGCGTCGTACCGGCGAACCAGCGCCGGTGCGAGGGCGAGCAGTCCGGCCGCGGCGAGGACGGCGAGGAGCACCGAGGTCGGCACCCTCAACCCTCCCGTCAGCTACGGGCGGCCCGCCATTACACGTCTACGGTGGCGGACCGCAAGACCCAATCTCCCCGAGGCTACGGCCGCGAGCTGCGGAAACATGCTCGACGCGCCGGGCGTGTCGGGCGTAAGGATCAATCGGCACACGGCGGTCAGGCCCGCACGCGGCGCCACCGGGCCAGCAGACCGCCTTCGGCGGCGATCTCCTCGCTGGTCAGGGCGTATCCAAGATGATCACGCCAGTTGCCGTCGATGTGCATGTAGCGCTGGTGGTAGGCCTCCTCGCGGAAGCCCAGCTTCTCGACCACGCGCCGCGACGGCCTATTCTCCGGACGGATGTTGACCTCGATGCGGTGCAGGCCACCGGGGCCGAAAGCATGGTCGACGGCGAGCGCGAGCGCGGTCGGGATCACGCCCCGGCCGGCGACCCGATGGTCGACCCAATATCCCGCGTACGCCGAACTGAAGGCCCGCCGGACGATGTTGCCCAAGTTGAGGTGGCCGACGAGCTGGTCGTCGAGACAGACCGCGAACGGCATGCTCTCGCCCTTGCGGGCCGACCGGCGCATGTCCTGGTAGACGTAGCTGTAGGCCCGCGTCGAGTTCATCTCGGACCACGGGCCGGGCGGGGCCGACTCCCAGGGGGCGAGCCACTCCTGGTTGGCGATCCGCACCTCGGACCAGCTCCGGCCGTCGCTGCGTTTGTAGGGTCGCAACACCACCGGTCCGTCCGCCAGGACGGCGGGCCATCCGGGTGTGGAACCCAGCATCATCGTCTCCGGTCGAGAAGCAGCACATCCACGGTCGAGCCGGCGGCCGCCGTGGTGACCCGCTCACCGAGCACCAGCAATCCGTTGGCCTCGGCCAGGCCGGAAAGAGTGTACGGCCCACCGGCCAGCGGTTGCACCGTGTGCCCGCCACCACGCCGTTCGGCCACGTGCGCGGGACGGAACTCGCGCAACCCACCGGGCGACGACACGGTCTCCAGCAGGTGCGCCTTGACGCTGGGCCGGAAGACCGGCTCGGACCCGGCCAGCAGCTGGATGACCGGGCGGGCCAGCACCTCGAAGCCGATCAGCGCCGCGCCGGGCTCGCCGGGCAGGCACACGACCGGGACCTCTTCGCCACCGACCGTGCCGAAGCCGAGCGTGGCGCCCGGGCAGAGCGCGACATCGGTGAACTCGACGGCACCGCGGCCGGGGTCGCGGCGGGAGAGCACCCGGCGCAGCATGTCGCCCGGCCCGGTGCCGGTGCCGCCGGTGGTGATGATCAGGTCGGCTCGCAGCGTCTGGTCCTCGAGCAGCCCGCGCAGGCCCTCGGGGTCGTCGTCGCAGATGCCGATCCGGTAGGCCAGGGCCCCCGCCTCGACCGCGGCGGCGGTCAGCGCGTGCGAGTTGGCGTCGACGATCTGCCCGGGCTGGCTGGGCCGGCCCACGTCGACCAGTTCGTCGCCGGTGGCCACGACCACGACGCGCGGGCTGGGCCGCACCACGACGTGCCCGATGCCCGAGGCGGCGAAGGTGGCCACCATCGGCGGTGTCACATACGCCCCGGCCGGAGCCAGGACCTGCCCGGCCGCGATCTCGTCACCGGCCCGGCGTACGCCGGATCCGCGTTTCGGCGCGTGCAGGATCTCCACCGCGGCCATGCCCTGATCGGTCCAGTGCACGGGCACGACCACGTCGGCGCCGATCGGCAGCGGTGCCCCGGCGGCCACCGAGAAACACGTACCCGGGGTGAGCCGCACCGGTCGCCAGCTGGCCGCGCCGAGGTCACCGACCACATTGAGCCGGACCGGCCGCGGCCCGCCCTCGAACCGTCCGAAGGACGGGTGGGAACCCACCCGCCCGGCTCCGGAGAGGTCTTCCCAGCGGGCCGCGTAGCCGTCGATCGCGGCCTGGTCGAAGGCCGGGTAGGGGTGCGGCGCGAGCACGTCGTTGGCCAGCACGTTGCCGTGGGCCTGGGTGAGGTCGAGGTCGAGCGGAGGCAGCGCCCGCAACCTGCGCAGCACGCTGCCCAGGTATTCGGCGAGAGGCTTGAGCTCGTTGGCGGCCGCCTCGGCATCGGCCGTGGCCGTCATCCCTTCGCACCGCCGGCGACGAACTCGGCCAGCCAGCTCCGGAACTCCTCGCCCAGGTCGTCGCGCGCGGCCGCCAGCATGACGACCGTCTGCAGGTAGCCCAGCGGCATGCCGGTGTCGTAGCGGTGGCCGCGGTAGACGATGGCGTGCACCGGCACACCGTCGGCCAGCAGCTGCGCCATCGCGTCGGTCAGCTGGATCTCGCCGCCGCTGCCCGGCTTCGTGGTGGCGATGGCCTCGAAGATGCTGGCCGGCAGGATGTAGCGGCCGAGGACGGCGAGGTTGCTCGGCGCCTCGTCGGGCGCGGGCTTCTCGACCAGCCCGGTCACCTCGACGGCATCGTCGGCCAGGTCGGACGGCTCGACCGAGGCGATGCCGTAGCGCGACGTCTCCTCCGGCTTGACCTCGCCCAGCGCCAGCACGATGCCGCCCGTCCGGGCCTGCAGGTCGATCATGGCCGGGAGCAGCGGCTTGTCGAGCTCGACGAACTCGTCACCGAGCAGCACGGCGAACGGCTGGTCACCGACATGCGCGGCGGCAGTGCCGACCGCGTGGCCCAGACCGAGCGCCTCGCCCTGGCGGACGGTGTAGATGTCGGCCAGCTCGCTGGTGCGGCGCACGGCGGCCAGCCGCTCGAGGTCGCCCTTCTTCTCGAGCCGGTCCTCCACGTCGGGCCGGCGGTCGAAGTGGTCGACCATCGAGGTCTTGCCCCGGCCGGTGACCAGCAGGACGTCGGTGAGTCCGGCGGCGGCGGCTTCCTCGACGATGTACTGCAGCACGGGCCGGTCGACAACCGGCAGCAGCTCCTTGGGCACGGCCTTGGTGGCCGGCAGGAACCGGGTCGCCAGGCCGGCCGCCGGGATGACGGCCTTCACCGCCCGGCGGCCGGACGCGTGCGCGTTCGAGGTCATCAAGGTCACCGCACCTTCGCTCAGTCGTGCCGTGGTATGCCGCGAGACTATCGGCCACGTCTGTGTTGCGGCGGTCGTGTCCCGGTCGGCACCGCCGTCGTCGGATGAAAATCCCCTTCATGATCGCCTGGTGAAACCACTGACTTCGTCACATCACCGGGTTCGGCCAACCGGAACGTGTCGCGCCCGGCCCTCTTGGCGGCGTAGAGCGCACGGTCGGCCGCCGCCAGCACCTGCGGTGAATTCTCGCCGTGCTCCGGGAAGACCGCCACTCCGATGGACACGCTGATCGGGATCTGGGTGCCCTCGACAACCACGGGACGGTCCCGGACGGCCGCACCGAGCCGCTCGGCCACGATCGCCCCGCCGTACGCGTCCGTCTCGGGCAACAGCACCACGAACTCCTCACCGCCCTGGCGGAACGCCACGTCGACCTCGCGCAGGCCGATCCGGATGCGCCGGGCGAACTCCCCCAGCACCGCGTCCCCGGCCGCGTGCCCGTACGTGTCGTTCACGTCCTTGAAGTGGTCGAGGTCGAGCACCAGCACCGCGAGCATGCGCCCGAAACGGCTGGCCCGCTCCACCTCCCGGCGCAGCGACTCCCGCAGGTAGCGGTAGTTCCAGAGCCCGGTCAGCGGGTCGGTCAGCGAGAGCCGCTGTGCCTCCTCGTGCATCCGTACGTTGTGCACCGCGACCCCGGCCTGACCGGCGAACGTGCGCAGCGTGCTCAGATCGGAGTCGTCGAAGGCGTCCCCGCCGACCCGGTCGTAGAGCGCCAGCACGCCCAGCGTCTCGGGGAACGGCACCGGGTCGCCCGGCTCCTCGGGAACGCCGGGCGCACAGATCGGCACCGCCACATAGGTGCGGCAGGGTGGCTCGGCCGAAGCCAGCTCGCCCCGGCCCCGGCGGGGCTCACCGCTGGCCGCGACGGCGCCGAGCACCCCCTCGCCGACCGGCAGGCGCTGCTCGGGCAGCTCGCTCTCGGGGACGTCCCAGCGGCCGGCCAGCCCTATGCCGCACTGTGCCACCAGTTCGCCGGTGGGCCGGTCGATCAGCAGCACCAGCCCGGCCCGGGCGCCGGTCGCGGCCAGGGCCGTCCGCAGGATGACCTGCAGGATGCGGTGCAGGTCGTGCGTACTGGAAAGCGTCTCGCCGAGGATCGCCAGGTGACCGCGCAGCTGATCCCGGCTGGCGGTCAGCGCCTGCACATAGGCCTGCAGTTCGCGGGTCATCCGGTTGAACGTGGCGGCCAGCCGGCCCAGCTCGTCGGGGTGCGGGATCGGGACGCGGGTGTCGAGCTCGCCGTCGGCGACGCGGTCGGCGGCCCACGCGAGATCGCCCAGCGGGCGGGTGGTGGAGTGGGCCAGCCGGCGCGCGACCAGCACCGCGGCCAGGGCGGCGACGAGAACGGCGACCGGGAGTACGACGTACAGGAAGGTCGGCTCGCTCGGCGGCACGGTGAGGGTGAGGGCGAGCGGCTGGCCGGTCTGCGGGATCAGCTCGCGGCGCTCGCCGTCGGGCTGCTCGGTGGAGGTGAAGGTGACCTCGGTACCGCCGGCCGCCTCGAGCCGATCCATGAAGGCGGTGTCGACCGACTGCTCGGCGGTGACGACGACGTCGCCGGTGACGGCCCGGGCCGAGATGGTGTTCATCGGCGTGTTCCCGAAGTGGGGGGCCGGGGACGCGCAGTCGCCGGTCGCGGGCGGGGCGGTCCCGTCGATCCGGATGTCGGTGGCGAGACCGCGCTTGACCAGCTGGCCGACGACGTTCCCGCGGTCGCCGGACGGGACCACGGCCACCGCGTCGGCCGCGGCTTGCAGGCGCAGACAGGCCGCGGCGATGCCGGTACGCACCGTCGAGGCGGCATGATCGAGTCGCTCGGCGGTCCGATCCCGGCTCACCGTGGCAACAGTCAGGGCGACGAAGATGGACCCGAGCAGGACCGGACCGAGCACAACCACCAGGAAAGCGGTGGTGAGCCGGCCACGTAGCGTCACGCATCCTCCCGGCGCTGGCCCTCTTTGGAGCGATGCTGACATAGTGTGCACCGTTTGCCGCTTTTCAACAGGGGGTGTTGGGTGTCCGATTTAACCCGTGCCGCGGAACGATCTCGGGCCGCCAAGATCGCGCTCCGCAATCGCCTCCTCACTTCACGTCGTTCACTCACGTCCAACGAGCTAGCCGCCGCGGCCGCACAGATCCAGGGTCAAACCCTTTCCCTCGTACGCCGGGAGAGGCCCTCGGTCATCGCGGCGTACGTCCCCATCGGCTCCGAGCCGGGCGGCCCGGGCCTGGTCACGGCGCTCGCCGAACACGCGCGCGTGCTCCTTCCCGTGCTCCTGCCGGACGGTGACCTGGACTGGGCCGCCCACCAGCCTTCTCCTACCGGCCCGGCGGGCCTCCCGGACGCTTGGGCAGATGGCCTGAACCTTGTCGCCGGGCGCCGCGGACTGCTGGAACCCGCCGGACCGCGTCTCGGCGTCTCGGCCGTCGCCGGCGCCGATCTCGTCCTCGTGCCGGCGCTGGCCGTTGATCGCTCCGGCCTGCGGATGGGACGCGGGGGCGGCTCCTACGACCGGGCGCTGGGGCGGCTGCCGGCCGCGGGCGGGCCCCTGGTGGTGGCGCTGCTGCACGACGGGGAGCTGGTCGAAACGGTGCCGTCCGAGCCGCACGACAGCCCGGTCCACGCGGTAATCACCCCCGGCGGAGGCCTGACCGTTTTTGCCGATCGGCCGGTGTGAGCGCTCAGACGCCGGGTCGAGTGGACGAAAGGACCTCCGATGGCGCATATTTGGCACTCGGAGCTGGCGAGTGCCAGTAGCCGACAGATCCGGAGGAGCCGTGCCTACCTACCAGTACGCCTGCACCGAGTGCGGACATCAGCTCGAAGCCGTGCAGTCGTTCTCCGACGCAGCGCTGACCGAGTGCCCCAACTGCGAAGGCAAGCTCCGCAAGGTCTTCAACTCGGTCGGCATCGTCTTCAAGGGCTCCGGCTTCTACCGGAACGACTCCCGCTCCGCCAACGCGGGCGCCGAGAAGCCCGGAAGCACCGAGACCACCAAGAAGGCCGACTCGTCGACCTCGACGAGTGACTCGTCCTCGTCGTCGTCCACCCCGTCGACCTCACCGTCCTCGTCTTCTTCCTCCTCCTCGAGCTCGACGTCGACGTCATCGTCGAGCTCCGGAAGCAGCACGAAGGCCGCAGCCACTTCCTGATCCCCTCGTCAGCCGCGCCAGGCCCTCACAGCCTGGCGCGGTTCGCCATGTCTCCGCACGAACCCGCCGCCCGCGGCATAGCAGGTCCTCGCCGGAACGCGCGGTTTTCCACATTGCCGCCCTGTCCACAGGGCCCCGGCGAACGATCTCTCATCCCGCCTAACGTCTGCCTCGGCGCCGCCGGACCGCGACGCCAGAGCGAGCGGGAGGGCAACACCATGGGCAGATCCAGCACGTCCCGGCTGGGTTCCGCCCTGGCCCAGGCGCCGGATCCACCGAGCCGCGACGGCGGCCGTCTGGATCCCGTGCGCTGGCGCCCACCGGCCCGCGGCCTGCTGCTACGCCTCGCAGCGGTCGCGATCCTGCTGGGCACCGCCGCTCTGGTGTCGTGGTCACCCCCACCGAGCTGTGACCCGCCGACCTACGCCGTCCCGGTCACCAGCTCCCCACCGGCGTCCGCACCTTCCTCAGCCCCGACCGTCCCCACGGGCAGCCTGGGAGTCCCCATCCGGTTGTCCGACCCAGCCGCCCTGGCTTTGGTGGAGCCAGGCAACCGCGTCGACCTGCTGCGCCTGAACGGCTCCGACGGCAGCACCACGCCGGTGGCCCAATCCGCCCTCGTCCTCCAGGTCACCGCCCGCGACGACCCCACAGCCGGCGGCCTCCTGCTCGCGCTCTCCCCCACGGAGGCCCCGCACGCCGTGGCAGCCCCCGGCCAGAGCTTCACCATCCTCATCCGCCCCGACTGACCCCTACCCACCGGCTGCGCCCACACCAGACCGCACGCCGACCACCAAGCATCCGCCGCGGCAGCACTGCAAGTCGGTACCGCCGAGCAGCTCAACATTGGTCGCGCACAACGGCCCGACGCTTCCCCAGGCAGAACTCGTCCATCGCGGCCCACAGCCGCGCGCCTCTTCTCATCGCCGGCCTGCTGGCTGGAGTTCTCGTGCGCCGAGAGTCCTCACGGACGCGGCAGGCCACGGTTTGACGATCACCGTCGGGCAGCGCGCACACCTGCGCCGTATTGCACAGGCCGACGTGGGTCGAGAGCGGCGCTCGCCGGCGCAGCGCAGCGCTCATCGCTGGGCTGTGCGTGCACCTGCGCCGTAAGGCATGACCCGGCCTTGCGTCGCGAGCGTTGCTCACGGGCGCCGAAAGCTACGGCCGGACGTTCGCCGGTGGGCAGCATGCACCCCCGCCGCTTCTCGGTCGCGGGCAGCACTCATCGACGCCGCGGGCCATGGCTGGGCGTTGGTTGCGGGCAGTGCTCAGGGGCGCCGCACGGGGCCGATTACCAGTGGGGCGGGCGGTCCTCGAGGAGACGCTCGTCGTTGTCGGCTGACTGTTCGCCCCAACCGCGCTCGGTGTCGTCGCGGGTCTGGTCGGGCAGGACAGCCGCCTCTTCCGACTCGAAGTCGACCTCGCGTTCGGCGTCGTTGTCGCGCTCGGGCTCATCCAGGATGTCCACGCCTATGAGCCTAGGCCCGCGCCGCTGCCGACGTCTTCCCCCTTCGGCTGTACCGTCGGTGAACGTGACCACCCCCACGGGCGTCCCGGACGACGCGTACTGGCAGCGACCAGATCCCGACTCCGCCCAGCCTGCCCGAGAGCCGGAGCGGCCCACCCCGGATCCCGGCCCGGTCTACCCCGGCCCGCCGCGCACGCCGCCGCCGTCCCCGCACTGGCGCCCGCCGACCATCGCCAGCTCACCCCCGCCGCGCGACATGCCCGCGCAGGACATGGACGCTCTGGACGATTCGGAAGGCTCCGCCCGCACAGTCACCTACGGCGTAGGCCTGGTGGCCGGCGCCATCGCGTTGATCCTGCTCTGTCTCCTCTGCGCCCGTTTCCTGTTCTGACAAAGCTCCGGCGACGCCTCCGGCACTCCAGGCCCGACCCCGCCAGCGGACAGCGAGCCGGTCTGCACCCGGGCACCGCCAACCGTTCGCAGCCGAGCCGCGCCAACCACCCACACCCGAGCACGGCCAACCGTTCGCAGCCGAGCCGCGCCAACCACCCACACCCCGAGCACCGCCAACTGTTCGGCGCGCCGAAGGCCAGGAACACAAAAGCCCCGGGGCGGAACAGCAGACCTCAGTAGGTGCCCCAGACGGCGGTCGCGCCGGAGTCTCCCGTTTGGTAGACGTAGTAGCCCGAGAGCGCCGCCAACACGATGAGCACGACGGCGGCGCCGACCTCGCCGATCAGAGGCAGGCGGGTGGCACCGCGACGCCAGGTCAGGGCCACCATCACCAGGCTCACCACGCCGAGGGCCAGCGTGAACCAGGCGGTCAGCGAGCCGAAACCCATGTGGTCGTCAAGGAGCTCCTTGCCCGGGCCCTTCAGCCCCTGAGCCAGCAGGCGGTTGTACAGCTCCGTCCCGGAGGCCTTGGCCACCAGGGCCGACACCGGTGCGACGATCGCCAGCAGGCCGAGCGCCCACCCCATCCGGGGCCGCCAGCGGGGTACCAGCGCGTAGACCACCGCCCCGAGCGCGAGCAGCGGGACGAAAACGACCGCCGCGTGCAGCACGAGTACGTGCACGGGCAGGCCGTTGATCTGGTCGAACACGACGCCTCCTCAGGAACTGATCGAGCCGTCAGCTTAGAGTTGTCTGACGACGCAAACATCAACACATGGGCGTACGCCCGTCGGCCCGCGTTGGTTCACCCTTCAACCGACTTTGATCAACTGGCGTCTGACCAGGTTTTCAGCTGCTTCGTGAGCATGGCCTGCGGATCACCAAGCCGCGCCTCGCCGGGCCGGGAGCCCACCTCTCGAGACAGCCCGCCGGGCCGCCATCGGGCGCGGGCGGAGTCAGCTTCCCGAGCCTCAAACCCGTCTGACTAGGCGCGATCTGAAACTGAACGAGTTCAAGTTTGCCGGTCGGACGTGGCAATCTTGAGTGTATGAGCGTCGACGTCGGGTTGTTCGGACCGCAATCAGTCACTTGGAAGCTCCACCGCGAGCCGATCCTCCTGCTCGGCGGGTTGCGCTCCCTCTACCTGCAGGCGCTGCACCCGCGGGCCGTGGCCGGCGTGGCGCAGAACTCGGGCTACCGCGCCGACCCCTGGGGTCGCCTCAACCGCACATCGGAGTACGTGGGCACGGTCATCTACGGCACCACCGACGAGGTCGAGCGGGCCGCGAGCCGCCTCCGCCGGCTGCATTCACGAATGACCGCGACCGACCCCCGTACGGGTGAGACCTTCCGCATCGACGAGCCCGACCTGCTGCGCTGGGTCCATGTGGCCGAGGTCGAGTCGTTCCTGACCACGGCGACGCGGGCGGGCCTCAAGCTGACCCCGGCCGAGGTCGATCAGTACTACACCGAGCAGCTGAGGTCGGCCGAACTGGTCGGTCTGGATCCGGCCACGGTGCCCGCGACGGCCGCCGAGATCGACGCCTACTACGAGTCGATGCGCCCCGGACTGAGCCTCACCAAGGAGAGCGCGGAGACCGCCTTCTTCCTCACCGTGCCGCCCGTGCCCAACTTCGGGAACCGCGCCCTGCGCCTGGGCATGACGTTGGGCCCGGCCCGCTGGGCTTATCTGGGTGTCGCCGGCACCGCGGCCGCACTGCTCCCACCGTGGGCGAGGCGCCTTTACGGCGGCCTCGGCTGGCCCACCACCGACGTCACCGCCGACCTGTCGGCGCGAAGCATGCGCCTCCTGCTGGCAACGGTCCTCAACACGCTGCCGCGCAAATACCGCACTGCCCCCATGCGCCAGGCTGCCCTGGCCCGCGCCAACGTCAGCGACGACTGATCCACTGACCGAGCCCCGTCAGCCGCGAAGCCGACCGACACGACCAGGGCACCACGAGCAACAGGCGACGTCAGCGCACGAGCCGGCCGCCGCGCGGAGCAGGCGAAATCACGACGTGAGGGTCAGGTGCTCCACCGACGTCCACGGGTCTTTGGCGGGGGCCTCCCGGCCGGTGGGGCAGGATTTGCGGAAGTCGCACCACGAGCAGAGCGCCCCCGGATTGGTGGGGAACTCGGCGTCGGGATCGGCGCCGGCCGCCACGGCCTTTTCGGCGGCCATGATGTCGCGCGCCGTGTCCTCGGCCCGGCGGACCTGGCGGGCCAGTGACTCCTCGGTGTGCTCGTGCGACACGACCGTGCCGGTGGGCAGGTGGTGCAGCTCGACCCGATAGCTGGGGCGGCGGAACACCCGCTGCGCCGCATAGGCGTAGAGCGCCAGCGCCTGAGAACCGCGGGCGTCATCCGCGTCGAGCCCGGACCGGCCGGTCTTGTAGTCGACGATCACGGCCTCGGGCCCGTCGGCGCCGCGACGGGAGTCGATGCGGTCGGCCCGCCCGTTGAAGGCCAGCACCGCCGTCTTGGTGGCCACCACCCGCTCGACGCCGAGCGGCTCGTCGACCGGGTCGAGACCGTGGACGTAGGTCTCGAGCCAGCGCAAAGCCGCCCGATACGTCACCCGCTCCTGGTCGACGTCGCGATAACCCTCACGCACCCAGGTGGCCTTGAGGAGCCGGGGGAGCACGCCCGGCTCACGGCTCTCGACCGGAACGGCATACCAGTTCTTGAGGGCGGTGTGGACGCTCGCGCCCAGCGAGTTGTGCGCCCACGGCGGACCCTTGGGCGGCGTGGGCCGGTCGACGTAGGAATAGCGGTAACGGCGGGGACAATCCGCGAACGCCCCGAGCTTGCTCGGCGTGCACACGAAGAGCCGCTCGGGCATGCCGGCGAAGCCGAGCTGCTCGGGCACCACGCTCGGAGTTCGCGCGTTGGGGGGTCTGGTGGAGGGCACAGGACAATCCTGCCAGCCGGGTACGACAAGAAGCCGTCAGCCCTGGGCGATGTAAAGCTGGACGAAAGCGTCGATGGCGTCCGCGATCAGCTGCACCGCGATGGCCGCCAGCAGCAGACCGGCGATGCGGGTGAGCACCTCGATGCCGGCCGGTCGCAGCAGCTTGACGATGCCGCCCGAGAAGCGCAGCACCAGCCAGACGGTCAGCATGACCAGCACGATGCCGATGCCGATCACCACGTATTCGTCGAAGCCGTCGGCCCGCCGGACGAAGAGCATCGTGGCCACGATCGCGCCCGGCCCGGCCAGCAGCGGCGTCCCGATCGGCACCAGGGCGACGTTGCTCGTGCCACCCTGCTCGGACGGCTCGTCGGCCTTGCCGGTGAGCAGCTGCAACGCGACCAGGATGAGCAGCAGACCGCCCGCACCCTGCAACGCCGGCAGCTCCACGTGCAGATAGTCGAGCAGAGTCTGCCCGGCCACCGCGAAACCGACGATCACCCCGAGCGCGAGCAGCACCGCCTGGGTGCCCGCCTTCATCCGGGCGCGCCCGTCCATCGACCCGGTCAGCGCCAGGAACACCGGAACCATGCCGGGCGGGTCGACGATCACCAGCAAAGTCACGAAGACCTCGCCGAGCAGCTTCAGATTCACCCGATCACGGTAGGGGTCAGGTGCCCCTCGACGCAGGTCGATGCGGCGGGCATCACCCCAGGACCGGCACCCCGGTCGCGGCCGAGACGATCTTCTCGTACGCCTCGGGGTCGGTCAGGAAGGCGCCGAGCTGCACAGTCTTGTGCGTGCCGTGGAAGTCGGACGACCCGGTGACCACGAGACCGAGTTCGTCAGCGAGCGCGCGCACATGCTCCCGCTCGGCCGGCGAATGATCCTCGTGGTCGGCCTCGAGCCCGAACAACCCCGCGTCGGCCAGCTGGATGATCAGCTCGTCGGGCACGACCCGCCCGCGCACCGTCGCCCGCGGATGGGCGAAAACAGTCACGCCGCCGGCCGCCCGCACCGCTCGCACTGCTTCGAAGACGTCAAGGTCCGATTTCGGTACGAAGTATCGCGCGCCCAGCCACCGCGAGGCGAACGCCTCGTTCGTGGTGCGCACCAGCCCGGCCCGGATCAGCGCCTGGGCGATGTGCGGCCGCCCGACCGAGCCGCCCGCCGCGTAGCCGTACACCTCGTCCCAGGTGATCGGCACCCCGTCGGCGCTGAGCTTGGCCACGATCTTCTCGGCCCGCTGCTCCCGGTCCGTCCGCATGCGGGCCAGGTCGCCGGCCAGCCGCGGCTCGGCCGGATCGAAGAGGTAGGCCAGCATGTGCAGCGCGATCGGCCATTCCTCGGCCCCGAGCCAGCGGCAGGACAGCTCGGCCCCACGCACCAGCCGCAACCCGTCGGGCCGGGCCTGGGCGGCGGCCGACCAGCCACCGGTGGTGTCGTGATCAGTGATAGCCATGACGTCGAGACCGGCCGCCGCACCGGCCCGCACCAGCTCGGCCGGGGTGAGCGTCCCGTCGCTGGCCGTCGAGTGGCAGTGCAGGTCGATTCGGGTCACCGCAAAACGCTACCGGCCCGGCGCACCCCGCTGCCGCCCACCGGGCACGATCCCTTCGTCACAGGATGCGTCGGCCCGGACCCGACCACGTGCCGCGAGAAGCCGATCAAGCGTCGTCGCCGTCGGTGTCCTTGCCCAGACGCGCCTCGACCGCCTGCGGCTCGTACATCTCCTCGACCACCCGCAGGTACAGCTCGTTGGGGTTGGGCAGGTGCTTGACCTCGCGAAGCGCCTGGTCCTGACCGGCCGACTCCAGCACGAACGTGCCATAGCTCAGCAAGCGGCCGAGCGCGGACTGCTCGTACTTCATGTCGGTGACCCGCAGCAGCGGCATCATGGCCACCCGGCGGGTGATGATGCCGTTGACCACCATCACCCGTTTGTTGGTCAGGATGAAGCGGTCGAAATACCAGTCGAAGACTTTCCAGGCGACCCAGCTGATCACGCCCAGCCAGATCAGGACGGCCACCGTCACCAGCCCGTTGATGTCCTGCCGGGTCAGGAAGCCGGCCAGGTAGCCCAGGGCCAGCGTGGCGCCGGCCCCGATGCCGAGCGGCGTGGAGAGGTGGATCCAATGTCTCTTCCACTCGCCGCGATAACGCTCGGTCGGGAAGAGATAGCGGGCGACCAGAGTGGTCGGTTCGTCCTCGAGCGGCAGCACCCGGCGCGGGCCGCCACCGCCCTCGGGTCCGAGGCCCTCGAGCTCCTCCTCGGTGAAGACGGGCGCCTCGTACTCCTCGCCACTGTCGTCATAGGCCGAGTCTTCGCGGTAGCCGGCGCTGCGGGCGTAACCGGCGTCCTCCGAGTAGCCCGCATCCGGCGAGTAACCGGCGTCGGGTGAGTAACCGGGACCGTCCGCATAGGCGCGACGTCGCCGTGCGTAATCGTGGTCGGGATCGCCGTCGAACGCCGGGTCGTTGTACCCGAAGCTCTCGTCGTCGTCCCCTCGAGGCTCGTGCGGCTCAGCTGGACCACCCATGGGGTGATGCTAAGCGACGAGGTTCGTGAAGAACGTGCCGAAGCCTCGGGCAATATCAGCGATCGTGCCCCCGAGTGACTCGAAGACCGATGCCGCCGAGTTCGGGTTGAAGGCGATGAAAAAGATCAAGAACGCGATACCAAGCCAGGTCAGAACCTTCTTGATCATGGCGGGCCTTCTCCTGTGGGTGCGGGTGACGGTCAGCGCCGCGGCAGTACTGACGGTATCAGTTTCGTCGCTCGGTGTGAACAATGTGGCCGAAAAGCCGATTCCATATCTGCAGGTCAGGGGCCGACTTGGCTAGGCCTTGCCCTGCAGGTACGGCGACGGCGCTCCGTACACGAGCTCGGACGGCACCCCCTCGCAGAGATCGTGCAGGACGACGTGCTCGGCGAGAAAGTAGCCCGCGCTTGCCGGCCACGCTACCGCATAGAGCCACATTCCTTTCGCCTCACTCACGTACGCGCTTCGATCTTCCGGGGACTTGACGCACCACAGTGGAGTGGGGTGCCCGGCTGCCTTGATCTTGGCGTGCGGTCCAGGGTGGCCGCTCCCGGCGATGAGCGCCTCGGCAATGAGGTGACCAGGGTCGATGCTGGGAATCCCGCCGAATCTGGTGCCCAGCCCGACCCCGGGCTGCTCGGCGATCAGCACGACGTCGGCCGGCCCGCCACCGAGCGGATCCGGCCCGCTGCAGGCGACCACCGAGGCTCGGACACCCGTACGATCGTCGCCGGCCCAGCCGACGCCGGTGACCATCCACCCGGCCGGCGGCGGCCACAGGCACCAGAACGGCGTCTGCTCCCCCGCCCCGGCCTGACGCTGGAGCATGCTGTCGACGATGTCGGCGTTGATGTGCTCCGCCACGTGCAACGGCGGGACCTCACCACAGTTGTCGCAGCGCCAGCCGGTGTGCATCAGGTCCGGCTTACGCACCTGTGCACCGCATCTGGGGCAACTCACTGTGACACCCACGCCTCCTACCGTGCGACTCCCGGGAGGCCGCGTCAAGCGGATCCGCAGAACCCGGGCTCATCAGCGAGATTCACCCGGGCGGGGGTCCCGCGTGTGCGCGGATCCAGGCATGCATCGCGATGCCGCTGGCGACCCCGGCGTTGATCGAGCGGGTCGAGCCGTACTGGGCGATCGAGAACAGCTCGGTGCAGGCCGCCCGGGCCGGCTCGGAGAGACCCGGCCCCTCCTGCCCGAACAGCAGGACGCAGCGCCTCGGCAGCGTGACGGTCTCCATCGGCTTGGAGCCCGGGAGGTTGTCGATCCCGATCACCGGCAGGTCCTGCCCGGCGGCCCAGGACACGAACTCCTCGATGGTCGGATGGTGACGCACGTGCTGGTAACGGTCGGTGACCATGGCACCGCGTCTGTTCCACCGGCGCAGGCCGACGATGTGCACCTCGGCCGCGAGGAAGGCGTTCGCGTTGCGCACGACGGTGCCGATGTTGAAGTCGTGCTGCCAGTTCTCGATGGCCACGTGGAAATCGTGCCGGCGACTGTCCAGATCGGCGACGACGGCCTCACGGCGCCAGTAGCGGTAGCGGTCGACGACGTTGCGCCGATCGCCGTCGGCCAGCAGCTCAGGGTCGTAACGGGGGTCGTCGGGCCGGTCACCGGGCCACGGCCCCACACCGACGTCGGCCGACTCGTCCTCGGCGGCAATCATGGGCGGTTACGCTAACCGAACCGGCCCTCGCGCCTGGAAAAGGGTGGGGACGCAATGAGCGGCGGGGCCCTCCCCGGCACCCGCCGCCCACGCTCTGTTGAGACAGAGTCTGCCTCACCCTGCGTATCCATGTGAAGGTTCCTCGCCTGTGACCCGGGTCACATTTAACAACCTTTCCTATTACGTACGGCGAGAACGATCACCGAGGTCAGCGGCATTACGGGGTGACGGCTCGCGTGATGTCCGCATTCCTGGTCGTAAATCGGGCGCTACAACTTGGTCGGTTACCGGGAGCGCTCTCCTTACTAATCGTTACGATGAGTTGCCCCAGCTCCACACCGCGTTCCGATTTGGTGCTCCAGACCACGTGTCGTCCGGCCCTGGATCGGGAATGGCTGGTGCGAAGGATGGGTTTCACCGCACGAAAGCCAATTTCCCGTGGACGGAGACAACATGGCGACGACTGCGCTGACCGCTGAGAACTTCGACGAGGTCACCAACAAGGACGGCATCGTCCTGGTCGACTTCTGGGCGAGCTGGTGCGGGCCGTGCGTCCGCTTCGCCCCGACCTACGAGCGGTCTTCCGAGAAGCACACCGAGATCACCTTCGGCAAGGTCGACACCGAGGCGGAGCAGGCTCTCGCCGCGAAGTTCGACATTCGCTCGATCCCGACGATCATGGCCATCCGCGATGGCGTCATCGTCTTCTCCCAGCCCGGCGCTCTGCCCGAGTCCGCCCTGGAGAACCTGATCGAGCAGGTCGAGAAGCTGGACATGGACGAGGTCCGTCAGCAGCTGGCCGCCCACAGCCACTGACCCTCCCGTTTTCCTCGTCAGGCCCGCGAACCGGTTCGGTTCGCGGGCCTTTTCGTACGCCCGGCGAGTCGCCGGCGACACGCACGAAGCTGACTGGACAAGCAGATCGAACATGTGTTCGAATTCCTGCCATGCGATGGTCCAACCTGTCGGCCCCTGCCGGCGGCGGCTCGCTCCAGGACAGGGCAGCGCCGACGGCACCACCCCTGCCGCTGGCGCTGCCCGGCGCCGCTGTCCGCACCTTCGACACCCCCGGCTTCGCCGGCATGACGTTCTACGAGATCCAGGCGAAAAGCCTGATCAACCGAGTTCCCGGCGCGTCGCGGGTGCCCTTCGAGTGGACCATCAATCCCTATCGCGGGTGCTCCCACGCCTGCGCCTATTGCCTCTCCGGCGACACCCCGATCCTGATGGCCGACGGTGCCACCCGGCGGCTGGCCGACCTGCGCCCCGGTGACGCCGTCATGGGCACGATGGGCGCCGGCTCCACCCGCCGCTATGTGCCCACCACGGTGCTCGACCACTGGTCGACGTCCAAAGCCGCATTCCGCGTGACCCTGGCCGACGGCACCCGCCTGGTGTCCAGCGGCGACCACCGGTTCCTCACCGATCGCGGCTGGCGGCACGTCAGCCCGGCCGAGCCCCATCAGCCGGCGCTCGCCGTGGGCGACCTGATGTTCGGGGTCGGCCACTTCGCCGAGCCGCCCAAGGAGTCGCCCGACTACATGGCCGGCTTCCTCTGCGGCCTGATCCGCGGCGACGCGGGTCGTGGGGACGTCGGCCGTGGGGACGTCGGCGGCGTGCCGGCGCGCGGCGACGACGCCTGGGCGCGGGCTGACGGCTATCTCGACGACGTGCCGCTGCACGAGGCCCTGCGCTGGCCCGAGCTGCCCACCACGGGGTGGTACAGGGGCTTTCTGGCCGGTGCGTTCGGCTCCGTCGGGCGGGCCGACCGGCTGGCGATCAGCTTCGTCAGCGCCGACCGGCTCTACCTCGCGCGGGTGACCGAGGCACTGACCCACCTCGGCCTGCCCAGCCGCACCCCGGTGCGGGTGCGCGGCGGGGGCACGGGCACCGTCGAGATCGATCGTGACCTGTGGGCGGCCCTGCGGTTCCGGCACCTCACCGGCATCGACGGCGCGCCGCTCGACGCCTCCGGAGTGGGCGTGCGGGCCGGGCGTCAGCTCGCAGTGGTCGACATCGAGGATCTCGGTCTGACCCTGCCGCTGTTCGACATCTCCACCGGCACGGGCGACTTCATCGCCGACGGCGTGGTCAGTCACAACTGCTTCGCTCGTCACACGCACAGCTATCTCGACCTCGACACCGGCCACGACTTCGACTCCAAGATCGTCGTCAAGGTCAACGCCGGCGAGCTGATCCGCCGAGAGCTGGCGGCGCCACGGTGGTCGGGCGCGCCGGTAGCCATGGGCACCAATGTCGACGTCTATCAGCGCGCCGAGGGCCGTTATCGGCTGATGCCCGAGATCCTGGCGGCGCTGCGCGACCACGCCAACCCGTTCTCGATCCTCACTAAAGGCACGCTCATCCTGCGCGATCTCGAGCTGCTCACCCAGGCGGCCGAGGTGACCCGGGTCGGACTGTCGTTCTCGGTCGGCTTCGTCGACGAGGAGGTCTGGCGCGCGGTCGAGTCGGGCACTCCCAGCCCGCGCCGCCGGCTCGACGCGGTGCGCCGGCTCACCGACGCCGGCTTCGACGTCGGCGTGCTGATGGCTCCGATCCTGCCCGGCCTGACCGACACCGACGAGTCGATCGACGAGACGGTGGCGGCGATCGCGGCGGCCGGCGCCACCAGCGTGACGCCGCTTCCGCTGCACCTGCGCCCCGGCGCCCGGGAGTGGTATGCGGCGTGGCTGACCCGGACCCGTCCCGACCTGGCACCGCGCTATCGCGAGCTCTACGGCAACGGGTCCTACGCGCCTCAGGCCTACCAGCGCGAGGTCACCGCCCGGGTGCGCATCGCGGCCCGGCGGCACGGCCTGCACCGGGCCGAGCCCGGTGAGGCGCGGGCGATCAACCCGGTCCACGAGCGGGAGGCGGCGGAGGGCCCGCAGCGAGAGATGGCGGTGGACCCGCAGCGGGAGGTTGCGGTGGACCAGCAACTGACTCTGCTGTGACTACAGTCGATCGCATGAGGGATGCACAGCAGATCCTGGCCGAGGCGAACGTCATCGCGGTGGTCGGCGCGTCACGAGATCCGTTCAAGCCGGCCCACACGGTTCCGCTCCAGATGCTCCGGCACGGGTGGCGGATCATTCCGATCAACCCGTTCGTCGACGAGGTGTTCGGGGTCAAAACGGTCCCCACGCTGGCCGACCTCGACGAGCCGGTCGACCTGGTCAACGTGTTCCGGCCGTCCAGCGACGCGGTCGACGTGGTGCGGCAGGCGGTCGCCATCAAGGCGCCGGCGGTGTGGCTGCAGAGCGGCATCTTCTCGGCCGAGGCACGGCGCATCGCCGAGGAGGCCGGGCTCGACTATGTCGAAGACCGCTGCCTGGCGGTCGAGCGGGCCGTCGGAAGCCTGACCAAGCTGCCCTGACGATCGGGTCCGGTCGGTCCGATTACCGTCGCAACCTGCGGACACGTGCACCTATCGTGTTCCCTTCGGCTGCCCGGCTAGTACGGTGCCCGGGAACGAGGAGGACTTGATGACGTATCCACCCGGTGGCACACCGGATCCATATCAGCCGCAGCAGCCATATGGGCAGCAGCCGTACGACCCGACCGCGCCTTATTCGGCCGAGCCGTCGAGCGGCCAGCCGTACGGATCGCAGCCGGCCAGCGGCCAGCCTTACGGACAGCCGTATGGCACTCAGCCGTCCACCGGGCAGCCTTATGGCTCTCAGCCGTCCACCGGGCACCCTTATGGCTCTCAGCCGTCGAGTGGCCAGCCCTACGGGCAGCCGCCGCCCTACGGGCAGCAGGACGCGTACAAGCAGCCGTACGGACAGCAGCCGGGCTACGGCCAGCCCTACGCTCCGCCGACGACCAACACGATGGCCATCCTGGCGCTGGTGTTCGCGTTCATCTTCCCGCCCGCCGGGATCGTGATGGGGCACGTCGCCAAGAAGCAGATCCGTCGGACCGGTGAGCAAGGCGAAGGCCTGGCCACCGCCGGCCTGTGGCTGAGTTACATCTTCACCAGCATCTACGTGCTGATCTGCGCGTTCTACATCGTCATCGGGATCGTCGCCGCCGGCGCCTCCAGCACGAGCCCGTAACTCGCACACCGCGCCGGTCGGCCGGGCACCCGGCCGGCCGCGCGACGAAGATCAGCGGAACTCGGCCTCGCGGACACTGTTGCCGCCGTCGACGACCAGCATCTGGCCGGTGATGTAGGAGGCCGCGGGCGAGCAGAGGAATGCGATCGCCGCGGCGACCTCGTCCGGGGCACCGGGACGGCCGATCGGCGTACCCAGGCCCTGCTTGATCTCGGACACCGTGGAAGCGGCCGTGTAGATCGTGCCGGGGGCCACGCAGTTGACGTTCACGCCGTCGGCCACCAGCTCCATCGCGAGCGCGCGGGTCAGGCCGACGACACCGGCCTTGGCCGCCGCGTACGCCGCCTCGGTGGGCAGAGCGTTGACCGCGCCGGCCGTGGCGGCGAGGTTGACGATGCGACCCCAGCCCCGCTCGGCCATGCCGCCCTGGAAGGCCCGGCTGCACAGGAACGCCGTGCTCAGGTTGCGGTCGATCTCGGATTTCCACTCGTCGTACGTCAGCTGGGAGACCGGCCGCAGGATCTCGGGGCTGGCCCGGCTGGTGAGGCCGGCGTTGTTGACCAGCACCTCGACGTCGCCCAGCTGGTCGGTGATGGCGTCGGCCAGCGCGCCCACCTCGGCCTCGTCGGTCAGGTCGGCCACGAAGCCGGTGATGCCGAGCTCGGCCGCCCGCTCGTGAATGCGCCGGGTGGTGGACACGATCGCCACCCGCGCCCCGAGGTCGCGTAGCCGGCGCGCCGTCGCGTAACCGATCCCGTCCGGACTTCCGGCCCCCGTGACCAGGGCGACCTTTCCGTCCAGCCGTAACGTGACCGGCGCTTCCTGCGCTTCCTCAGCCTCCACCTGGACCTCCACCTCTGTCGCGACCCGGGTCCGTCTGCCGCCGCGGTGGTCGCTCCCGGCGCGGTGACCGGGGCCGACGTCGCAGCCGACGTGGCGCATCCCGGACCATCCTCTCAGCCCGGTTCCACCCGGGTTGCCCCAGGGACACCTTTCCCGTCGTGGGGCGAACCGCGGGAAACGGCGGTCAGTCGTTGCGCGGGGTCGCGGTGGGGTTGGTCAGCGGACGGACCGGGGCTTCCTGGATGAAGAGCAGCGGAGCCTCGGGGCCGTAGCGGGCGGGCAGCTCGGTGCGGGCCCGATCGAGGTCCTGGGTGCCGATCTCGACGCCGGCGCCGTCGTGGCGGGCACCGACCGAGACGATGCGGACGCCGGTGTGGGTCCAATAGTCCAGGTCGGCCAGCACCCGGTCGTGCCAGACGGCCAGGTCGGCGGCGGTGTGGGCGGCGTCGCGGACCACGATGCAGGTGTCCTCGGCGGTCTGCCGGATGAACTCGTCGAAGGCGGCCGAGGGCACCCGGTGCACGATCGCGCGGGTGTTCTCCTGATCGACCTCCAGGCCCGCGTAGCTGACGCCGAAGCGCTCGTGGCCGACGTGGTCGATCCGGTCGATGGCGGCCTGCAGTTTGGCCGGGGTCACCGGCATGGCCACCCCGGCGACGGCCATCCGCTCCGGCAGGCGCAGGAACTCGCAGCCCGCGGTGCTCCAGCCGCCGGTCAGACCGGGGTCGTCGGCGGGCTGGTCGCCGATCGCGTCGCCACAGCCGCCGATCACGAGGACCGCCGCGAGCACAGCCAGACAGCCGATTCGGAATCGAGACCCATACATCGCATTCCCCCTCTCTACCCGGCACCGGCTCGTGCCGCCAGGCGCGCGCCCGCCAAGGCTCAACGACCGAAAGGCGCGAACAGAACAAATGGGTACGAGATAGATGAGCCGCCCGCGCTCGGATGATCGGCCCGCGGGGGCACCGGGCGAGCGCGGGTATGGGGACGAGCGCGGGCATCGGGACGAGCGCGGGTGTCGGAGCGCGCACGGGTGTCAGGGCGCGCGGGGTGTCGGGGCACCCCGGGGTCAGCGGGTCAATCAGTCCGGGAGGGTGGGGTCGACCGCGGGGCTGGTCGAACGGGTGGCGCCGAGGATGAAGACGGCCACGCCGGCCAGCAGCAGCGCCAAGCCGGGCAGGGCGGCCGGCCGCGGTTGCTGGCCCAGCCACACCCAGGCCAGCAGGGCGGCGCCCGGCACCTCGAGCAGGATGAGGACGCTGACCGTGGTGGCCGACGTGTGCTCCAGCGCGTAGTTGAACATCGAGTGACCGAGCAGCTGGGCCCCCACGACGAGGCCCAGGACGGCAGCCCACGTGCGGTGGTCGTAGCCGACCAGGTCGAGCCCGGCGGCCAGGCACACCACCAGCAGGATCACCGCGCAGACGCCGTAGCAGATCCACGTGTACGTGGTCGTCCGCAACTC
Organism: Paractinoplanes maris; assembly: GCF_023544465.1. GTDB lineage: Bacteria > Actinomycetota > Actinomycetes > Mycobacteriales > Micromonosporaceae > Actinoplanes > Actinoplanes maris. Next base: position 800,140 of record NZ_JALPVL010000001.1, read on the forward strand.
GGTCCGCGCCCGCTCACCCAGGGCGGTGTAGACGGCGGCGAAGACACCACCGAGAAGCGCCAGGACGTCGGCCAGCACCGCCTGGGTGGAGACGCCGATGTCGGCCCCGGTGGCCCAGGCGGCGCCGGCCACGGCCAGGCCGATGCCCACCCACCCGGCCGTCGAGGGGCGCCGCCCCTGAACCGCCGCGATCAGGCCCTGCCACACCGGCTGGGTGGCCACCAGTGCCGCCGAGGTCGCCACCGAGCCGAGCTGGACGCTGGGCATCCAGGTCGCGAAGTGGGCCGCGAGGGCGACGCCGGCGAGCACGCCGAAGACCTTCGCCCGGCGCGAGGCCCCGAGCATCTCGGCGCGCCGGGGCCCGTACGTGATGGGGGTGAGCGCCAGGGTGGCCAGCGCGTTCCGCCAGAACGCGAGGGCCAGGGCCGGAGCGGCCGCGAAGGCGATCAGCGGGGCCGAGGACGAGACGGCGAGGACCGCGACGATCAGCGCCAGAACAGTCGGCAAACGCGCCGATGAGCGCTCATTCATCCCTGGCAGTCGCTTCTTGCAGACGGATGCACCACAGTTTGCCGACCCCTATTGAACGGAGAGTGATGCTGTAGCTACTCTCACCGAGGTTTCCCGCCCCTTTCACCCCCCTCTATGTTTCCGGGAGGCGTTTCGCCATGTCCGCATACCGTGCGGTCGTGTTCGACTTTTTCGGCACCCTCACCCGATCTGTCCAACGGGGTCCCCAACATGCCGAGATCGCCCGGTCGCTCGGCGCCGACCCCGAGGCCGTCAAAGGGGTGCTCGACCGCACGTTCCGGGCCCGAGCCCGCGGACGGTACGGGTCCGCCGAGGCCACCCTACGGTGGGTGATCGAGCAGGCCGGTGGACGCCCCCGCACCGAGCAGTTGCGGGCGGGCGTGCCGGCCCGGGTCGACGCTCTCAAGGCCGACACCCGGCTGCGGGACGACGCGGTGAGCGCGCTCGGCGCGATCAAGCGGCGGGGTCTGGCCACCGCGCTGATCAGTGACTGCACGCATGAGCTGCCGGCCTTCCTGCCCAGTCTGCCGGTGGCGCCGCTGCTGGATGCCACCGTCTATTCCGTACGCCTGGGCGTCTGCAAGCCCGACGCCCGCATCTACCTCGCGGCGTGCGAGCAACTCGGCGTGCTGCCCCGCGAGTGCATCTACGTCGGCGACGGCGGCAGCCACGAGCTGACCGGCGCCGCCGCGGTCGGCATGACCCCGGTCCGGCTGGCCGCGCCCGACCTGGCCAACCACCTCGTCTTCGACGCCGACACCAACTTCGCCGGCCGTACGGTCCGCTCGCTCACCGAGGTCGTCGGCCTGGTCGACCGCTCCCGTATCGCCGACCGCCAGCACGCGGCAACCTGACCGCGCGGCGTGCGAGGATGGCGCGGTGACGTCCGCGGTGCTCGAAGAGGCGCTCAAGAAGGCCGCGCTGGCCTGGATCTCGGTCGGCGACGGCCCGGCCCTGGCGCTGTGGGTGATGCCGCTCGACGGCTCACTGATCGTGGTCACCGGCCCGGGCGAGCAGTTCGCCCCGGGCCTGGCCGAGTCGGCCCGGGCCACCGTTCGGCTGCGCGGTGACAACGGCGGCCTCATCGTGATCACCGAGGCCACGGTGACCCGGGTGGCCCCCGGCACCGACGAGTGGGCCGAGACCGCCCCCCAGCTGGCCGCCAAGCGACTGAACGCCTCGGGGACCGCCGATGAGGTGGCGGCGCGCTGGGCCGCCTCCGGCTGCGCGGTCGTCCGGCTGACCCCGGTCGACGACTCGCCGGTGTCCGCACCCGACCTGCCGACCGGCTCGGGAGCCGCCGAGCCGCGCGACACGCCGGCCCGCGTCGAGACTCCTCGCCCGTTCCGCCTGCACCGGGTCAAGCGCCGCTGAGGCATGTCCCAGAAGTGGAGCCGCCGACACGGCTCAGCCGATGAACGGCGGGACGATGATCTCGCCCTTGGCTATCGGGCAGACGTGGCCGGCCACGGTGGCCAGCGTGGCGGCTCCGGCGCTGGCAGTCACGGTGCAGTCGAGCAGGGACGGGCGCTTCATCTCGATGCCCTGGTGCACCCGGTAGGACGACACGCCGTCCGGCGGCAGCAGACCGGCGGCGACCAGCCAGATACCCAGGCCGAGGGCCGCCGAGCCGGTTGCCGGGTCCTCGGGCACCGCGCCGCCGGGCACGAAGACCCGGGAGTGCGCCTCGGCGTCCGACGGCGACCACGAGAACACGCACAAGTCGGTGACCCCGGCCCGCTCCGCCGCCGGCTGGTCGATCCGCACGCCGGCGAGCGCCTCCCGGCGTACGGGAAGGAAGACCCAATCGAGGCCGCACCCGGCCAAGCGGGGCGCACCCTCGGCGGAGTCGCCGGCCGTCAGCCCGGCCAGGGCCAGCAGGGGCGCGGGGTCGAGCGGGTCGCCGAGCCGGGGGACGCCACCGGTGAGCGTCGCCGCGCCCGGCTCGCGGACCGTGATCGGCAGCAGGCCCGCGCCGCACTCCTGCACCACCTCTCCCGGTGGAAAAAGACCGCGGCGCATCGAGGTGACCGCCGCGCCCACGCTGGGGTGGCCGGCGAACGGCAGCTCCGCCTCGGGCGTGAAGATGCGCGCCCGGTAGGTCGCCGCGGGATCGGTCGGCGGGAGGACAAAAACCGTCTCGGCCAGGTTGAACTCGCGGGCCAGGGTGTGCATCTGGTCGGTGGCCAGCTCGGTGGCGCCGTAGACCACCGCGAGCGGGTTGCCCGCGAAGGGCCGATCGGTGAACACGTCGACGATCTCGTACGCCACTCCTGACATGTCCGGACCCTAACCTAGGCTGGACCCGTGACCATGGGGACGAGGGTTTATCTGGCCCGGCTAGCCGGGCTGCCCGTGTTCGACCCCAACGGCGACCGGGTCGGGCGGGTCCGCGACGCCGTCGTGCGGCTGCGGACGACGAACCGGCCGCCACAGGTGGTCGGGCTGGTGGCCGAGATGGCGCTGCGCCGGCGCATCTTCCTGCCGATCGGCCGGGTGACGTCGATGGACGCCGAGGCGGTCGTGCTGGCCACCGGCGTGCTCAACCTGCGCCGCTTCGAGAAGCGGCCGAACGAGCTGCTCGTCGTGGAGGACCTGCTGGACCGCCGGGTCACCGTGACCCCCGAGACCGGCGACGGGCCCGCCCTGCCGAGCACGGTCGTCGACATCAGCATGGAGCTCAACCGCAACAACGAGTGGCTCGTGACCCGGGTCGCCGTGCGGGGGCAGACCGGTCGGCTGGCTCGCCGCGGGCACATCTTCCAGGCCGACTACGACCGGGTTCACGGGCTGATCGGGCCGACCGACACCCAGGGCACGTCCAACCTGCTGGCTCTGCTCGAGCAGATGAAGCCGGCCGACATGGCCAACGCCCTGCAGGACCTGCCGGACGCCCGCCGTAACGAGGTGGCCGCCGCGCTGAGCGACCGCACGCTGGCCGACGTGCTCGAGGAGCTGCCCGAGCACGACCAGGTCGAGATCCTGATCCGGCTCGATCGCGAGCGCGCGGCCGACGTGCTCGAGCGGATGGACCCGGACGACGCCGCCGACCTGCTCGGCGAGCTGCCCAAGGCCGAGCAGGCGGTGCTGCTCGACCTGATGGAGCCGGACGAGGCCGACCCCGTCCGCCAGCTGCTCGACTACCGCCCGGGCACGGCGGGAAGTGTGATGACCTCGGAGCCGGTGATCATGACGCCGGACGCCACGGTGGCCGAGGCACTGGCCCGGATTCGCGAGCCGGAGCTGTCCCCCGTGGTGGCGGCCCAGGTCTTCGTCGCTCGCGCGCCCTCGGCCACGCCGACCGGGAAGTATCTGGGCATGGTGCACTTCCAGCGGCTGCTGCGGGAACCGCCCGCGTCGCTGCTGGGTGGCCTGGTCGACTCCGACCTCGAGCCGTTGCGCCCCGAGACCACCCTGGCCGAGATCACCAAGCGGATGGCCACCTACGACCTGGTCGCCATTCCGGTGGTCGACTCGACCCACCGTCTGGTGGGTGCGGTGACGGTCGACGACGTGCTCGACCACTCGCTGCCGCGCGACTGGCGTGACCGCGACCTGAGCGAGGACGACGAGGTCGTGCTGTGACCGAGCCCCGTCGCGAGCCCCCGGCCCGCCTCGACCAGCCGGTGGAGCCGGGCCGGGTGCGGCTGCCCCGCTTCGACTCCGAGTCGTTCGGCCGGTGGTCCGAGAGCATCGCCCGTTACATGGGCACGGCCCAGTTCATCGTCTGGATGACGATGGTGATCGCCGCCTGGTTCGCGTGGAACACGCTGGCCCCGGCCGGCCTGCGGTTCGACCCGTACACGTTCACGTTCCTGACCTTGATCTTGTCGTTGCAGGCGTCCTACGCCGCGCCGCTCATCCTCCTCGCGCAGAACCGGCAGACCGACCGCGACCGCCTGGCCATGGAGGAGGACCGCCGGCGCGCCGCCATGCAGAAGGCGGACACCGAATACCTCGCCCGCGAGATCGCCTCGCTGCGGATCGCGATGGGCGAGGTCGCCACCCGCGATTTCCTGCGCTCCGAGCTGTCCCGCCTGGCCGACGAGCTGGACGAGGCGGCCCACCGGCGGGAGATAAGAGCACGGTCGGATCGCGACGACGAACGTAAGGACTGGGAAGAGGACCACTGACCGCCCCGACGTAGCATGGGCCTCATGTCCGCTCCCGCCTCCACCATCGAGGACGCGATCCAGGCCGCACTGGCCACCGTCGACGACCCCGAGATCCGCCGCCCCATCACCGACCTCGGCATGGTCAAGGGTTTCACCGTCTCCGCGAGCACGGTCCGGGTCGAGCTGCTGCTCACCGTGGCCGGCTGCCCGCTGCGTGACAAACTCAACAACGACATCACCGCCGCACTCACCACGATCCCCGGCATCACGTCGGTGACCGTCGACTTCGGGGTGATGGACGAGGAGCAGCGCAAGGCTCTGCAGGTCACCCTGCGCGGCGGCGGCCCGGCGGCGGCCGAGCCGGTCATCCCCTTCGCCCAGCCGGGCTCGCGCACCCGGGTCTACGCGGTGGCCAGCGGCAAGGGTGGCGTCGGCAAGTCCAGCGTCACCGTCAACCTGGCCGCGGCCCTGGCCAAGCGGGGCCTCTCGGTCGGCGTCGTCGACGCGGACATCTACGGTCACTCGGTGCCCCGCATGCTCGGCGTCGAGGGCCGCCCGACCCGGGTCGAAGACATGATCATGCCGCCGCAGTCGCACGGCGTGAAGGTGATCTCGATCGGCATGTTCACCGCCGGCAACGCCGCGGTGGTCTGGCGTGGCCCGATGCTGCACCGCGCGCTGCAGCAGTTCCTGGCCGACGTCTATTGGGGCGACCTCGACGTGCTGCTGCTCGACCTGCCCCCAGGCACCGGCGACGTGGCCATCTCGCTGGCCCAGCTCCTGCCCAACGCCGAGATCCTGGTCGTGACCACACCGCAGACGGCCGCGGCCGAGGTGGCTGAGCGGGCCGGCGCGATCGCCATGCAGACCCACCAGCGCCTGGTCGGCGTGGTGGAGAACATGTCGTGGCTGGAGCTGCCGGACGGCTCGCGCATGGAGGTCTTCGGCGCGGGCGGCGGGCAGAAGGTCGCCGATTCGCTGACCACCACCGTGGGCGCCTCGGTGCCGCTGCTCGGTCAGATCCCGCTCGACACCCGGGTGCGCGAGGCGGGCGACGCCGGCAACCCGATCGTGCTGGTCGCGCCCGACGCGCCGGCCGCCCGGGCCCTCGACGCGGTGGCCGACAAGCTCGCCGTCCGCCGCGAGTCCCTGGTCGGCAAGCCGCTCGGCCTGACAGTCAACGCGCGCCACTAGCCCGCTGAGCGAAGCGAAGCCATAAGTTACGTGGCGTCGAGGTCGAACTTCTGACTCGGCGCCACTGCCGTGGAGCTCGAGGTCGTCGACCGGTTGTTCTTGATGTCGGCGGCCTCGGCCACCTCGGTGAGGTCGGAGCGCACGCCGTTGAGGTCCTGCTTCACGTCGTCGAGCAGACCCTGGAGCGGCTTGCGGATCGCCGCCTCGTCCTCCTCGCTCAGCAGGTGCTTGCGGATGAACGCCTTCGGGTGCAGATCCTGCAGCTGAAGGTCGGTGCCCAGCTCCCGGTTGAGGTCGGTGGTCGCGTTCTGCGCCATCGCCCGCAGGCCCCGCAGCATGCGCAGGCCGTCGCCGATGACCTTGGGCAGCCGCTCACCGAAGATCAGCAGCGCCAGCATGAGGAGCGCGCCGATCTCCCACCAGTTCAGGTTCTCGAACATGTGGCCTCCCAGGTTCCCGCGCCCAAGCCTACGCACGCGAGGTGACCGATAGCAGTCCCCTCGGCGATCAGTTGGCGTCGGCGGCCAAGGTCACCGAGGCGGTCTGCGTCTTCGTCCCGCGACGGTACTCCACCGAGATGGTCTTGCCGGGGTCGTACTTGCGCACCAGGGCGATCAGATCGGTGCCGTCCTCGAGGACGTGACCGTCGAGCTTGGTGACGGTGTCACCGGCCTTCAGACCCGCCGCCCCGGCCGGACCGGACGGCTCGACCGAGCGCAGCCGGGCGCCCGTCGTGCTGGTGCCCCCGGTGGCCACCTCGGCGCCGATCACCGTCCGCCGGGCCTTGCCGTGGTCGATGATGTCGCCGGCCACCCGGCGGCCCTGGTTGATCGGGATGGCGAAGGCCAGCCCGATGTTGCCGGCCTCGGTCTCGCTGCCACCGACCGAGCGGATCACCGAATTGACCCCGATCACCTGGCCGGCCGCGTTGACCAGCGGGCCACCGGAGTTGCCCTGGTTGACCGCGGCGTCGGTCTGGATGGCCGCGTAGTAGCGGGGTGAGCCCGACTCGCCGGCCTCGATGGTGCGGTCGACCGCGCTGACGATGCCCGCGGTCACCGTGTTGACCAGGGCCAGCGGCGAGCCGAAGGCGAGCACCGGGTCACCGACGGCGATCGAGTCGGAGTTGCCGAAGGCGACCGGGGTGAGCCCGCGCTTGGCGACTTTGATCACAGCGATGTCGGAGTCGTGGTCGCGGCCGACCAGCTCGGCCTTGGCGGTGGAGCCGTCGGCGAACGACACCGACAGGGTCTCGTCCGCGCCCTCCACCACGTGGTCGTTGGTGATCACGTAGCCCTCGTCGGAGACCACGAAACCGGAGCCGATCGCCCCGGTGACGCGCACGGTCACGACGCTCGGCAGCACCTTCTCGGCGACGCCGGCCAGCGACTCGGGGGCCCGGTTGGCGGCGGCCGGCGGGTCCTCGGCGGTCGCGCCGAGCGCGGTGCCGCCGCCCGTGGCGACGCCCCCGCGGACCGCGAAGACATAGCCCAGCGTGCCGCCCAGACCGCCCGCCAGCAAGGCGGTGACCAGGCAGATGAGCAGGATCGGGGTATACGACCGACGAGGTGCGTCGGGGTCGGTCACGGGCTCGGGCGGCGGACCGCCGGTCGACTGTGCGCTCTGCACCACCACCGCGGTCGGCGCATACGGATCGCGCCAGGGGTCAGCGAGCGCGTCGGACCACCAGGGTGAACCTGGCGGGACGGGCTGACCATTCGCGGGCGGCGGCGTGGGACGCACATTCCAGCCGTCGGTCACGTCGGTGCCTCCACTCGATTCCTCCGGGCTCCCCCTCCAGGATGACACGGATCCTGAACAGCGCCCTGCCCCGGCCGGTTTATGCATCGACGGCCCAAATACTCTTCTATCCGATGTGCGCGGCTGAATCCACGTACGTCCGTCAACCGCCCCGGAGGTCGTCATCGTCCCCTCAGCCCGGCCTGGCCCGTCGACGGGCCAGGCGATGCAGTTCGCCGAGGCCTACGCGAGCGAGGACATCGTCCTGCAGACCGCCCGTAGTCTCGCCCACGAGCTCGGCCTCGACAGCGTCACCCCGGCTGCCGGGTCGGTGCTGCGCCTGCTCGCGGCGGCCGGCAGTGCCAAGGCGGTGGTCGAGATCGGCACCGGGGCCGGGGTCAGCGGCGTCTGGCTGCTGCGGGGGATGCGTCCCGACGGCGTCCTGACCACGATCGACGTCGAGAACGAGCATCAGCGGATCGCCCGCCGCATCTTCGTCGAGGCCGGGTTCGCGCCGTCGCGCACCCGCATCATCACCGGCCGGGCGCTGGACGTGCTGCCCCGGCTGGCCGACGGCGCCTACGATCTGGTCTTCGTCGACGCCGACGTGACCGAGTTCGGGGCCTGCGCCGACGCCGCCCTGGGCCTGCTGCGCCCGGGTGGTGTGCTGCTGGTGAACCACGCGATGGCCGGCGGGCGGATCACCGACCCGTCCGCCCGCGACGTAGACACGCTGACCATCCGCGAGACGCTGCGGGCGGTGCGCGAGTCCGAGGAGTGGATCCCGGCGATCGTGCCGTCCGGCGCGGGCCTACTGGCCGCCGTCAAGCGCTGAGAGGTAGCGGAGCAGCGTCCGCGCGCCCCAGCCGGTGCCGCCACGGGTGAACTCCGGCTCGTCGGTCCGGTCGGTCCAGGCCGGTCCGGCGATGTCGAGGTGGGCCCAGCGGTCCGCGTAGGCCGCGGTGAACTCGCGAAGGAAAAGCGCGGCCATGCCGCCACCGTGGGTGGGCGAGCTGTGCCGGTCGGCCACGTCGCTGCGCAGCAGCTCGCGGTAGTCGCCGGTGAGCGGCATCCGCCACATCCGCTCGCCGGCGCCCGCACCGGCCCGCTGGAGGGCCGCCGCGAGCTCGTCGCTGTCGCTGTAGAGCGCGGCGATGCTGGGCCCGAGGGCGACCGGGGCGGCGCCGGTGAGCGTGGCCAGGTCGATGACGGTGTCCGGTTCCAGCTCGGCCGCGTAGCCGAGTGCGTCGGCCAGCACGAGCCGGCCCTCGGCGTCCGAGTTGGTCGACTCGCTGGTGGTGCCGTCGTAGTGGGTGATCACGTCGCCGGGGCGGTAGGCCGAGCCGCTGACCGCGTTCTCGGCCAGCGGCAGCAGCGCGGTGACGCGGACCGGCAGCCCGAGATCGGCCGCGCCCAGCGTGGCCGCGGCGACCGCGGCCGCGCCGGCCATGTCGTTCTTCATCCGCTTCATACCCTCGCGGGTCTTGATCGAGATGCCGCCGCTGTCGAACGTGATGCCCTTGCCGACCAGCACCACGTGGGTGGTGGCACCGGGCGGCGACCAGGTCAGCTCGACCAGGCAGGGCCGGAACTTCGAGCCGCCGCCGACCGCGCGCAGCCCGCCGAAACGCGCCAGCTCGGCGCCGGACCGGACGCGTACGGCCGTCCCGGGACGATTGGCGGCGGCGCCGCTGATCTCCTCGGCGATCCAGTCGGGGTTCTTGATCGAGGGCGGCGTGTTGGTGAGGTCGCGGGCCAGCCACGTGGCCCGGGCGGCCACCTCGGCCTGGGTGAGGCCTCCGGCGTACGCCTGGGGAGTGCTCGTGACGAGCTCGACCTCAGCCGTCCGCGGCTCCTCACGGCCGTCGCGATAGCGATAGCCGCCGAGCCAGAGGCCTTCGGCCAGACCGCGTACGGCTTCCGGAGCGACCCCCGGGCTCAGCTGCACCTGAGCTGGTGTGTCCCCCGGGATCGCCCGCGCCGCCGCAGCCCCGGCGGCCCGCCAGCCGGCCTCGTCACCGGCCCCGACGTGCACCAGGAAGACCTGGGCCGGGCGCCGCAGCGGGCGGGGGAAGTCCTGCACGGTGCCCGCCGGTTGGCCCGCCGGGGCCAGAGCGGCGATCTCGGCACCGAGGTCGTCATCGGCATGCGACAGTGGACCCGGCGCGCCGATCAGCACGATGCGGGTCCGGTCGTCGTCGAGTCGATCGGTCAGGCGGATCGGATACACGAGAGCGTGACCTTTCTCGAAGACGTGGAAAGCCCGCCGGTCCGGGCGGTACCGTACCGGCGGGCTCGCGTGAAACGTCAGCCGGCGATCGACTTCAACGCGTCACCCAGCGCGCTGGCCTCGTCCGGAGTCATCTCAACGACGAGACGGCCACCACCTTCCAGCGGGACCCGCATGACGATGCCCCGACCCTCCTTGGTGACCTCCAGCGGACCATCGCCCGTCCGCGGCTTCATCGCCGCCATCTTGTCTCCCCTCAGACCTACATCAGGGTGTCGGTGGGTTGATCCCACAGCCACTTCTTACGCCGTGTGCTCAGCCCCACACGGCGTCATACCTCGTATCCGACCGGCGGCCGAGGGCCATTGCGCGTGCTGACGCGACCCGGCCCACCGTGCCGATCAAACATTTTCCCTGATGAACACCGGCGAACCCAAACCCAGCCCGGGCGGATGTGACAGCGTCTAGCATATCGTCTTTCCGGCTGTCACAATGTGCGGTCATGCAGGCGCGGTCGGCACTCTTCGACCTGTACGGCGACTACCTGCGCCCCAGGGGAGGGCGCGCACCCGTCGCGGCCCTGGTCAGACTGCTTGCGCCGATCGGCATAGCGCCGCCGGCGGTGCGCACGGCGATCTCCCGCATGGTGCGACAAGGCTGGCTGCACCCTATGCGCCTGGTCTCCGGACCCGGCTATCTGCTCACTCCCAAGGCGGCCCGCCGGCTCGATGAGGCGGCGGCCCGGATCTACCGCACCGGCCGTTCCGGCTGGGACGGGCGCTTCGACCTGGTCGTCCTGCGCGGTCCGCTGGGCAAGCGGGAGGCCGGGCGGCTCGCCTACCTCGGCTACGGCGCCCTGGGCGAGCACGCCTGGGTCGCGCCCCGGGCCGCCGACGAGGCCGATGCCGTGCTCCGCGAGGCCGGGATCGGGTACGAGCGGTTCAGCGCCAGCCACGCGGCCGGGTCACCGGGCGCGGCCGAGGTGGTGGGGCGGGCCTGGGACCTGCCCGAGCTGGCCCGGTCGTACGAGGAGTTCGTGGCCGACCTGCGGCCGGTGGTCACGGCGGTCAACGCCCGCAGCACCGACGAGGAGGCCTACGCGGCCCGCTTCCAGCTGGTCCACGCGTGGCGCTCGTTCCTGTTCCGCGATCCGCAGCTGCCCGCTTCGTTGCTGCCGCCGCGCTGGCCAGGTGCTTCGGCGGCCAGTTTCTTCGATCGCCACGCGACCCGGCTGCGCCCGGCCGCGGACCGCTACGTCGACCGATGCCTGCAGTCCGTGAGTCGTACCCGTATGGGATTCTCAGAGCCATGACGGCCATCCGACCACCCCACCCGCCGCCCTCAGACGGACTGAAGACTGAGTCCCTGCTCGTAGACCGCACCGGTGCGGTCGTCACGCTCACGCTCAACCGCCCCGAGGCCATGAACGCGCTCGACGTCGACCTCAAGGAGGCGCTGCGCGACACGCTGGCCTCGCTCGAGTCCGACCGGTCGTGCCGGGCGATCGTGCTGGCCGGGGCGGGCAAGGCGTTCTGCGTCGGGCAGGATCTGCGCGAGCACGAAGCTCAGCTGGAGTCGGGCCGCACCGACCTCGACACCGTGCGGCAGCACTACAACCCGATCGCCCAGCGCCTGGCCAGCATGCCCAAGCCGGTGGTGGCGGCGGTGCGCGGCACGGCGGCCGGGGCCGGTGCGTCGTTCGCGCTGCTGGCCGACTTCCGCATCGGCGGGCCGAAGACGACCTTCCTGATGGCCTTCGCCAACGTGGGGCTGGCCGGCGACAGCGGCGTCTCATGGTCGCTGCCGCGGATCGTCGGGCACGCCCGGGCGGTCGAGCTGCTGCTGCTGGCCGAGCCGGTGCGGGCCGAGCGGGCGTACGAGATCGGTCTGCTCTCGCAGCTGGCCGAGGACGACGAGCAGGTGCTGCCCCGGGCCCACGAGCTGGCCGAGCGGCTCGCGGCGGGGCCGACGGTGGCTTACGGAGCGATCAAGCGGGAACTCTCCATCGGTGACGCCGGGACACTGTCCGACGCGCTCGCGGCCGAGGCCCAGGCGCAGGCCATCTGTGGCGCCACGGCCGACCACAAGGCGGCCGTCTCGGCGTTCGTGGCCAAGCGGAAGCCGGTCTTCGAGGGCAAGTGATATGACCGCTTCGGGATCGTCACATCCATAGGGTTCGATGCCTACGCTCCTCCCCTACGCGTCCTACCGGGCGCGCTCGTTGGTGGGGAGGACCGGATGGTCAAGTGGCGGATCTTCGTGGGCACGGCGGTGGCCGCGCTCACCGTGGCGGCCTGGGGTGCGACCGCATCACCGGCCGTGGCGGCTCCGGCCGCGCCGGGCGACGGCGTGGCCGGCCCGTCGGTGGTCGGCGGCAGCCGGGCCGCGCAGGGGGAGTTCCCGTTCATGGTGCGGCTGTCCATGGGCTGCGGCGGCGCCCTCTACAGCCCCACCCTTGTGCTCACGGCCGCGCACTGCGTGAGCCGCACCGGCACCAACACGTCGATCACGGCCACGCTCGGGAACGTCGACCTGCAGTCGAGCAGCCGGGTCACCCGGACCTCGAACTACGTCTACCGGGCGCCGGGTTACAACGGCAACGGTGACGACTGGGCCTTCATCCGGCTCTCCAGCCCGGTGACGACGCTGGCCACCCTGCCCATCGCGACCAGCACGGCCACCGACTCGGGCACGTTCACGATCGCCGGCTGGGGTGCCGCCCGGGAGGGTGGGGGGCAGCAGCGCTACCTGCTCAAAGCCACCGTGCCGTTCGTCAGCGACAGCACCTGCAACTCGTCGTCCATGTACGGCGGTGAGGTGATCGCGGCCGAGGAGATCTGCGCCGGATACACCTCGGGCGGGGTCGACACCTGCCAGGGCGACTCGGGCGGCCCGATGTTCCGCCGCAACGCGAGCAACGCCTGGGTCCAGGTCGGCATCGTGAGCTGGGGCGACGGATGCGCCCGCCCCAACAAGCCGGGCGTCTACACCCAGGTCAGCTACTTCTCCTCAGCCATCCGCAGCGCGGCCACCTCGCTGGGCGGTTGATGCTCCGGCGGGCGCGGGTAGGCCTGATCGCTATCTGAGCCGCAGCGCTCGCCGGTTGCTCCGGGCGCCGGGACGAACACCGTCCCGGCGCCCGGCCCTGCCCTGCTCGGCGCGGGCGGGATCAGTCCTCGTCCTCTTCCTCCGGGTCCTGGTTGGCCTCCTGGCCGAGGACGAAGGCCTGCATGGCCAGCTCGTCGCCGGAGGGCCAGACGTAGGTCGGCAGCTCGGCCGGGCCCAGCTCGAGCACGTGGGACCAGAACTGGCGGACCGCCTCGGCCGGGGTCGCGGCCTCGATCGGGAGCGCGACGCTGACCAGCCAGGTCTTCTTCTCGGCGACGGCGGCCGGACCAGCGGCGGCGCTCGCCCGGCCGATGGCCCCGGCGAGCCGGTGGAACGCCTCGGGGCCGACCGGCGCGATGCGCACCTCGGTCTCGTCGAGGCCCAGCTCGGTGGCGGGCACCGGCTCGTCGAAGGCCCGCCGCTGGTAGGCCAGCACGAGGTCGTCGCCGTCGGCCTTGACCGCGTGGGCCAGGGCCACCACCTCACCGCCGACGACGAGCAGCACCTCGTCGTCGGGGTCGACCGGACCGGCGCCACCCGACACCGTCACCGTGTCGTGGTGGAAGAGCCGCTCGGTCGCCCACCGGTCCGCCGGAATGATCACCGCCCACTGCGCCATGCGGTCCATCTCATCACGCGGCCGGATCGGCCCCGAGCGGTGGGACCCAGCAGCCGGCCAGGTGATCGTCGACCATGCCGGTGGCCTGCATCAACGCATATGCCGTGGTGGGGCCGACGAAGCGGAAGCCGCGTTTCTTGAGGTCTTTGGCCATCGCCGTGGACTCGGCGGTCACGGCCGGCACGCCGGCCCGGGTGGCCGGGCGGGGCGGGCGCGGCGCGGGCGCATAGGACCACAGCAGGGCGGACAGTCCGTCGGGCAGGTCGGCCGCGACGCGGGCGTTGTGGAGCGCGGCGTCGATCTTCATCCGGTTGCGCACGATGCCGGTGTCGGTCATCAGGCGGGTCGCGTCGCTTTCGCCGAAGGCGGCCACCTTGTCGATCGAGAAGCCCGCGAAGGCGGCCCGGAACGCCGGGCGCTTGCGCAGGATGGTGATCCAGGCGAGGCCGGACTGGAACGCCTCGAGGGTCATCCGCTCGAACAGCCGGTCGTCACCGTGGACGGGACGGCCCCACTCGTCGTCGTGGTAGGAGACGTAGTCGGGCGTGCTGCCGCCCCAGAAGCAGCGGACCCGGCCGTCGTCGCCGACCACCAGGCCGGCCTCGAGCAGGTCGGCCGGGGACACACCGGGCTGTGCGGCCCCGAACGCCGAGGTGTCTGTCATGGCGACCACCGTAGAGGCGGCCTCCGACAGAAATCAGGGCAGGCGGCCCTCCTCGACCAACCGGCCGAACCGCTTCAGCGCGCCGGTGAAGCCCAGCTTCGATCCCGGCCAGACCACCGGCCAGGCCAGCTTGCCGACCGGGCCGGCCGGCAGGTGGAACCACTCGTGCAGCACAACCTGGGTGCGGTCGCCGGACATCGCCGTGCAGCGCATCGTGCCGGGCCCCCGCAGTACCGTGCCGCAGTGCACGACGCGTACCTCGTACGGTGGGTTGACCTTGACCACCCGCAGTTCGTCGCGGAGCGTCGCGGGACCCAGCGCGGTCACCGCCTCGACCAGACTGCCCTCACCGCCGTCACCCTCGACGACCCGGACCTTGGTCAGCGGGATCCAGTCGCCCTGCTTCTCCCAGCTGAGGAAGGCGGCGAAAACCCGCTCGGCGGGCGCGTTGACGATCACCGTGGCGGTGACCTCGCCGGAGCCGGGCCGGGCGGCGTCGTCACCGAACCCGTCGGCCGGTTCGGCCCCGCTCACCGCGGCTCCACCGGTTCACTCCGCGAGGCCGGCTCGCTGAGCGGAGCCGACTCGCCCCGCGCAGCCGACTCGCCCCGCGCAGCCGACTCGCCCCGCGCAGCCGACTCGCCCCGCGCAGCCGACTCGCCCCGCGGAACCGACTCGCCCCGCGGAACCGGCGTGTCGGAGGAGGAGGAGACGACGTCGGCCGGCGTGCCGTTGACCTCGATCTCCAGCTCACCCGGGGCGGGCACCACGGGATCGGCCGGGGCGATCGCGGCCTCGCGGGCCTTGCGGAGCACGTCGGCGTCCGCCGTCCGCCCCTCACGCAACGCGATGACCTCGGCCTCGAGCACGCCGATGAGCTCGCCCTTGTAACCGATGTCATAGGCGGCGCGCTGCAGAGCCTGGTCGACCTGGGCCATCCGGTAGCCGCGCCAGGCGGTGTCGAACTTCGTGCGGGAGATGTCCTCCTCGCCCAGCGGCCGGTCGCTGGGCAGGGGCACGGCGGCCCCGTCCGGCTCGACGGGCGTCAATGCGTTGTCGCCGCCGCCGATCATGACGGTCACGCCGAACACGATCGCGGCCACGACCAATGCCACGACGATGAAGAGGAGAAGCTGGCCCATGCGCTGAATGTTGGCATGTCGGACAGCGCGTGGCGAGCCCGCCACCCCGACACGCCCGGGGACGCGAACTCAGGTCCAGGTCAGGATCTTTTTGCGCCAGGCATAGAGGATGCCGAGCGCGAGGACGGCCACGAACACGCCCATCTCGGCCACGGTGGCCAAGCCGAACCCGGGCAGGTCGAAAACCACCGCCCACGGGAAGAGAAAAACGGCTTCCACGGCGAACAGCACATAGAGGTACGCGTAGACGTAGTAGCGGATCTGCGCCTGGGCCCAGTCGCCGCCGACCGGGTCGACACCGCTCTCGTACGACACATACTTGCCCGCGGGCTGCGCCGGAGACGCCGGACGCAGCAGCTTGTTGGCCCCGAAGGCACCCACGAAGACAAGCACGCCGGCCGCCGCCACCAGGCCCAGCGTCGCGTACGAACCCAGATACCCGTCCACGACCGGTCAGCCTAGCCGGATAGTGGACTCCTGTGGTTCAGGACAGCCTTACCTGGCTACTGTGGTCAACGGCCTGTCCCGGTCCGTAAGGAGCGGCGACGTAGGCTGGAAGTGACGACAGCGGGCCGGCCCATCGATGTGCTCCCCGCCGGCCGGCGCCCTTGGGAGGTTGCGAACGTGTCCGCTGGAGCGAAGCGAGTCGAACAGCTGGACCGGGTGGTCATCCGGTTCGCCGGTGACTCGGGCGACGGCATGCAGCTGACCGGTGACCGATTCACGTCGGAGACCGCACAGCTCGGCAACGACATCTCCACCTTGCCCAACTTCCCGGCCGAGATCCGCGCCCCCGCCGGCACCCTGCCCGGTGTGTCGAGCTTTCAGGTGCATTTCGCCGACTACGACATTCTGACGCCCGGCGACGCGCCCAACGTGCTGGTCGCGATGAACCCGGCCGCGCTCAAGGCCAACCTGGCCGACCTGCCGTCCGGTGCCGACATCATCGTCAACACCGACGAGTTCACCAAGCGCAACCTGGCCAAGGTCGGCTACGCGGTCAGCCCGCTCGAGGACGGCTCGCTGGCCGGCTTCGCGGTGCACCCGGTCGCCCTCACCTCAATGACCGTGGGCGCCCTGGCCGAGCTCGGCGTGGCCAAGAAGGACGGCGAGCGCGCCAAGAACATGTTCGCGCTGGGCCTGCTCAGCTGGATGTATTCGCGGCCCTTCGAGTCGACGCTGCGCTTCCTCGAGACCAAGTTCGCCAAGCGCCCCGACCTGGTCGCGGCCAACAAGGCCGCCTTCCAGGCGGGGTGGAACTTCGGCGAGACGACGGAGAGCTTCACCGTCCGGTACGAGGTCAAGCCGGCCAAGATGAAGCCGGGTACCTACCGCAACATCACCGGCAATCAGGCGCTCGCGCTGGGCCTGGTGGCGGCGAGTGTCCGCTCCAAGCTGCCGCTCTTCCTGGGCGCCTACCCGATCACCCCCGCCTCGGACATCCTGCACGAGCTGTCCAAGCACAAGAAGTTCGGCATCACCACGGTGCAGGCCGAGGACGAGATCGCCGCGATCGGCGCGGCGGTCGGTGCCTCGTACGGCGGAGCGCTCGGCGTCACCACGACGTCCGGCCCCGGCGTGGCGCTCAAGGGCGAGACCATCTCGCTGGCCATCGCGCTCGAGCTGCCGCTGGTCATCGTCGACGTGCAGCGGGCCGGCCCGTCCACCGGCATGCCGACCAAGACCGAGCAGGCCGACCTCAACATGGCGCTGTTCGGCCGGCACGGCGAGGCGCCGCTCGCGGTGATCGCCCCCAAGTCGCCGTCCGACTGCTTCCACGCGGCGATCGAGGCGGCCCGCATCGCGCTGAAATACCGCACGCCGGTCATCCTGCTGTCGGACAACTACGTGGCCAACGGCTCCGAGCCCTGGCTGCTGCCGTCGGCCGACGAGCTGCCGGACATCTCGGTCGAGTTCACCACCGAGCCCAACGGCGAGGACGGGCGATTCCTGCCCTACCTGCGCGACCCCGAGACGCTGGCCCGGCCGTGGGCCATCCCGGGCACGGCCGGGCTCGAGCACCGCATCGGCGGGCTGGAGAAGGCCGACAAGACCGGCGACATCTCCTACGACCCGGCCAACCACGAGTTCATGGTGCGGACCCGGGCGCAGCGCATCGAGACGATCGAGGTGCCCGACGTCGAGGTCGAGGACGCCGACGAGAACGCGCGCGTGCTGGTGCTGGGCTGGGGCTCGACGTATGGGCCGATCGGTGCGGCGTGCCGGGCGCTGCGGCAGCGCGGGCTCCCGATCGCGCAGGCCCACCTGCGGCACCTCTCGCCGCTGCCGCCCAACCTCGGTGAGGTGCTCGCGGCGTACGAAAAGGTTGTGATCCCGGAAATGAACCTGGGCCAGCTGGCCCACGTGATCCGCGCCCGGTTCCTGGTCGACGCGGTCCCCTTCAACCAGGTCAGCGGTCTGCCCTTCACGGCCGCAACGCTGGAGAACATGCTCGAGGACGTGGTCAAGAATGGCTAGCTCTACGATTCCGCTGACTCCGGTCAAGCTGACCGCCAAGGACTTCAAGAGCGATCAAGAGGTCCGCTGGTGCCCCGGCTGCGGTGACTACGCGATCCTGGCCGCCGTCCAGGGCTTCATGCCTGAGCTGGGCATCCCGCGGGAGAACATCGTCTTTGTCTCCGGCATCGGGTGCTCCTCGCGCTTCCCGTACTACATGAACACGTACGGGATGCACTCGATCCACGGACGGGCGCCGGCCATCGCCACCGGGCTGTCGGTCTCCCGCCCCGATCTGTCGGTCTGGGTCGTCACCGGCGACGGCGACGCGCTCTCGATCGGCGGCAACCACCTGATCCACGCGCTGCGCCGCAACGTCAACCTCAAGATCCTGCTGTTCAACAACCGGATCTACGGCCTGACCAAGGGGCAGTACTCGCCGACCTCGGAGCTCGGCAAGATCACGAAGTCGACGCCGGCCGGGTCGGCCGACTCGCCGTTCAACCCGATCTCGCTCGCGCTCGGCGCCGAGGCGACCTTCGTCGCCCGCACGATCGACTCGGACCGCAAGCACCTGCAGTCGGTGCTGCGCGCGGCGGCCGAGCACGAGGGTTCCGCGTTCGTCGAGATCTACCAGAACTGCAACATCTTCAACGACGGCGCGTTCGAGCTGATCAAGGATTCGACCACCCGGGAGGATCACCTGATCCGCCTCGAGCAGGATCAGCCGATCACCTTCGGCGCCGAGCAGCAGTTCTCGGTGACCCACCCGGCCGGCAGCTTCGGCCTCAAGGTGGAGGAGGGCGGCGAGGCGCTCGTCCACGACGCCACGGTGGACGACCCGGCGTACGCGTTCGCTCTTTCGCGCCTGTCCGGTTCCGACCTCGGGACCACGCCGATCGGTGTGTTCCGCAACGTGCGGCGGCCGTCCTACGACGAGCTGATCACCAAGCAGCTGGTCGACGCCAAGGCCCAGGCCGACGGCACCCCCGAGCAGATGCTCGACGGGCTGCTCGGCAAGGCCGACACCTGGACGATCCTCTAAGGACCTTCTGTCGCGGCACGACCCTCGGTAGGATGCACTCCTCATCGAGGCCGGGGGTCTGCCGTGACCGATCCAGCGCTCAACACCGAGGTCGCTCATTCGGCCCGGTTGTGGAATTACCTGCTCGGGGGCAAGGACAACTTCGCCGCCGACCGCGAGGCCGCGGAGTACGCACTGGCCCTGATGCCCGAGCTGGTCCAGTCGGCCCGGGCCAACCGCGAGTTCCTCGGCCGCGCGGTCCGTCACCTGGCCGTCGAGGCGGGCATCCGCCAGTTCCTCGACATCGGCACCGGCCTGCCCACCGCCGGCAACACCCACGAGGTGGCCCAGGCGGTCGCTCCCGACAGCCGTGTCGTCTATGTCGACAACGACCCCATGGTGCTGGTGCACGCCCGCGCCCTGCTGACCAGCACTCCCGAGGGCGCCACCGACTACATCGACGCCGACCTGCGCAACCCGGCGACCATCCTCGAGAGCGCGGCCCGGACGCTCGACTTCGACCAGCCGGTCGCGATCATGCTGCTGGGCATCGTCAACTTCGTGGTCGACGACGCCGAGGCGTACGCCGTGGTCCGCCGCCTGGTCGAGGCGGTGCCGGCCGGCAGCTATCTGGTCATGTCGCACCCGACCACCGAGGTCAACGGGCCCGCGGTGGAGGAGTCGATGCGCCAGTGGAACGAGAGCGGCGCGGCGCCGATCACCGCGCGCACGCGGGATGAGATCGCCGCCTTCTTCGACGGTCTCGATCTGCTGGAGCCGGGCGTGGTGACGTGCTCGGCGTGGCGGCCCGATCCGGCCCGCCCCGGCATCACCGACAAGGTCTCGGAGTTCGCCGGAGTCGGCCGGAAGCCTGCCTAGACGCTGACGTTGACGTCGCTGGTCTCGTCGCGGATGTAGACGATCATGTCGCCGGTCTCGATGGTGACGATCTGCTCGCCGCCGAGCGGGAGCACCTTGCCCCGGCGGATCAGGGCGACGACCAGCGTCCGCAGCTGACGGGGATTCTGACCCACCTCGGCCCGCTCGGCGCTGCGCATCGCCAGCGCCATGCCCTGACCGGGAGTCAGCAGATCTTCCACCACGTCGATCAGCGGCGGTGCGGTGGTCGTGAGACCCAGCAGCCGGCCGGCCGTGGCCGACGAGACGATCACGTGGTGGGCGCCGCTCTGCTTGAGCAGGGCGGCATTCTCCTGCTCGCGGACCGAGGCGATGATCCGCACCTGCCCGGCGGTCAGCTGGCGGACGGTCAGCGAGATCAGCACCGAGGCCTCGTCGGTGTCGGTCGCGATGATGACCGACTTGCAGTTCTTGACGTCGGCCTCGAGCAGCACCGCCGACCGGGTCGCGTTGCCCTCGATGGTGACCAGGCCGTTGGACTGGGCCTGGCGCACGCCGTCGGGACGGCTCTCGATGACGACGATCCGGTTCTTGGTGTAACCGGCCTCGAGCAGCGCGGCGACCGCGGCCCGGCCCTTGGTGCCGTAACCGCAGATGACGATGTGGTCCTTCAACTGTCGCCTCCACCGGCTGACAAGCAGGCTGTTGCGATATTGGTCGGTGAGCACCTCGAGGGTGGTGCCGACCAGGATGATCAGGAAGAGCACGCGGGCCGGGGTGATGAACAGGACGTTCACCAGCCGGGCGTGCGGGGTGAAGGGCGTGATGTCGCCGTACCCGGTGGTGGAGAGCGACACGACCGCGTAGTAGAAGCAGTCGAGCAGCGTCAGCCCGTCCTCGTTGACGTCCCGGTAACCGTCGCGGTCGAGGTAGATGACGGTCACCGTGGCCAGGACGAGCGCCAGCGCGAGCGCCAGCCGGATGCTCAGCGCACGAAGAGGGCCCTTCCGGACCCTCGGCAGATGGATCATGTGATGCCCCGCACGGTGACACCATAGCGATCGAGCCTGGGGCGACTATCCAGGACATCACATTAATCATCGTTCAGGAACATCAAGTTCGCGGTTCGGCACACTTCGGAAAAGCGGGATAGACGACCTTGTATGGGTCCGAACCGGGTTCGAAAACTGCTGAGATGACCCGACGCATCGCTCTCATCCTCGCCCTGGCGCTGGCCCTCGTGGCCCCCGCCGGGAGCGCCTGGGCCACCGCCACCGCCAAGCCGGACGTCCTGCTCAGCTGGACGCAGCCCACGGCGGCCAGCTACGCCTCCTGGAACGCGGCCCGGCTCGACCGTGGCCCCTGGCAGGAGTACGGCTTCGACTGGTCGACCGACGACTGCTCGGCCAGCCCCGAACGCCCCCTGGGCTTCAATTTCACCGTCGCCTGCCGGCACCACGACTTCGGCTACCGCAACTACAAGGAGCTGGGGACGTTCCGGGCCAACAAGGCTCGCGTCGACGACACTTTCTATGCGGACATGAAGAGGGTCTGCGCGCGGCACCACATCGCCGTGCGGGCGGCCTGCTACACCGTGGCCTGGACCTACTACCAGGCCGTCCGCGTTTTCGGCTCGGTCGGCTCGGTGCGTCAGGCCGAGCTCGACCGGGCGGCCGCGATGATCCGGGAGAATTAGCCGCGCAGGGTCTGGGCGAAGCGGGCGGCGCCGTCCTGGAGGTCGGGGTGCTCGACGGCCAGCGCCATCGCGACGATCCGGTCGAACCCCAGACCGACCCCGTCGGCGTACGCGACGTCGAAGGCGGCATCGCCCAGAGCCGTACGCAGGGAGAGCTGCTGGGCCGACCAGAAGCGCCCGAACATCTCCGTCCGGCGGGCTCCGCGCGCCGCCTCGGCCCCGCCGAACAGCACCGCGGCGGTGGCCGGGTCGCCGCCCATCGCGCAGCGCACCGCGATGGCCGCCACCGCGTCGGCTGCGGCACCGCTGAAACCGTGCCGCAGCCGCGAGCGCAGCGCCACCACGAGGTGGTCGTGCGCGGCCACCAGGTCACCGCGACGCAGCGCGACCATGCCGAGCAGCCAGTCGACCGTGCGCCGGCCACGGTGCTCGGGGCAGCTCGCCTCGGCCTGCCGGGCCCCGCCGAGCAACTCGGCCGCCCCGGTCAGCTCATCGCGATGCCAGAGCAGCTCGGCCAGCGCGATCACGGCCGGCAGCGCCGACTCGGCCACCCCGCAGCGCTCGGCCTCGGCGATCACCTCACGGCACAGGCGCTCGGCCTCGTCGTACCGCCCGGCCTCGATCAACGTGCTGCGGTGCCCGGCCAGTGAGCGCACCAGCAACGCGTGGTCCTCCTCGGCGCGGGCGATCCGCTCGGCCCGGTCGAGGAAACGGGTGCGCTCGGTGCGGTCGTCGGCCAGACCGGCGTGCACCAGGTGGGCGTAGGCCAGCATGACCGGCTCGACATGCACCCCGTCGAGCCGCTGGTAAAGACGGGAGAGCAGGTCACGTCCTTCGGCGGCGCCGCCGTGCTCACGCCACCACGGGTCGAGGGCCAGAGCCAGGCGCAGACCGGAGCGGACACTCCCCCGGTCGGCGGCCCAGCGCAGGGCGGTCTCCCACTCGGCCACGTACGGGGCCAGCTCGGTCAGTGAGGTCGTCCGGGGCTGGCCGTCGGTGTCCACCACCACGGTGTCCAAGGTGTGCAGCGACCAGGCGACATGCCGGTCCCGGGCGGCGCGTTCGTCACCGGCCGCGGTGAGACGCCGGGATGCGTACGCCCGCACCTGACCCGAAAGGCGGTAACGGGGCCCCGGCACGAGCTCGATGAGCGACTTGTCGGTCAGCTCGGAGAGCGCGCCGATGGCCTCGACCCCGCACCACTCGACCGTGCCGAGGTCAACCGTGCTCGCGAAGACGGCGAGGCGGCGCAGCAGACCGGCGGCCGGGTTGCTGAGTGTCCGATAAGACCAGTCCAAGTTGGCGGTCAGGCTCTCGTGCCGGTCGCCCGATCCGTCCCCGATGGGGTCGAGGGCCGCGAGCGGGTCGTCGAGGCGGGCCGCCAACTGCGCCGCCGAGAGCGAGCGCAGCCGGATCGCGGCCAGCTCCACCGCCAGCGGCGAGCCCTCCAACCGGGCGGCGACCTTGGCCAGGTCGGCGTGGTCCTCGATCGGGGCCGCCCGGCCGCCGCGCGCCTCGGCGGTGCGCTCGGAGAGCAGAGCGAAGACGTCCGCGGGCGACAGCGACGGGATGTTCCAGACGAGTTCGCCGGGCACGTTGAGCGGCACCCGGCTGGTCACCAGCACGTCGAGACGGGGGCAGCGGGCGAGCAGCCGGCGGATGAGGGTCGCGCACGCCGCCGGCGCGGCGTCCGCGGTCTGCAGGACAAGGAGCATCTGCCGCTGCCCGCAGTGCTCGAGCAAGGTGTCGAACACGGGACGGCCGGGCTCGGTCCGCACGCCCACGGCCGCGGCCATCGCGGCGGCCAGGTCAGCCGGGGCGGCTTCCGCGTCGAGGGTCCAGACCCCGTGCGGGTACGCGTCCAGGAGCTGCTCGGCCGCGGCGAGCGCCAGCCGCGTCTTGCCGGACCCGCCGGGCCCCGCCACGGTGACGACCCGGCGGTTGCGCATCAGGGTGGTGAGGTCGGCCAGCTCGGTCCGGCGGCCCAGGAAGGCGGTCAGCGGGACCGGAAGGTTGTGGACGGCGGCGCCCGGGGCGCGCGGCGCGGGAAAGTCGCGTTCCAGGCCGGAGGCGAGGATCTGGAAGAGACGCTCGTCGTCGTCGAACCCGCGCAGGCGATGCGGACCCAGGTCGAGCAGCTCGACATCGGAACCCGGCGTCGGTGGCGCGGGCTCGCCCAGACGCGGCCGCGGCACGGTCAGCGCGAACGGGACAGGCGCGCCGGAGGTGAGGACGGCCAGCATCGTCGCGCCGGAGCAAAGGATCTGTCCGCCATGCGCAGCCGAGGCGACCCGCGAGGCCCGGTGGACCTCGGCGCTGGCGTACTCGCCCCCGACCGGCCGGGCCGGGCCGGTGTGCATGCCCATGCGGACCTTCGGCGCGACCTCCACGCTGGGCCAGTCATGTGCGGACAGTTGCCGTTGAGCCTCCACACAGGCCGCGATCGCGTCAACCGGGTCCGAGAAGGCGATGAAAAAGCTGTCACCCTCGGTGAAGAGTTCGACACCGCCGAAGTCACTCAACGCGGATCTCATCACGGAGCGGTGATCACCGAGAATCGAGCCGTAGTCGTCACCGAGCATCCGGGCCAAGCGAGTCGAGCCTTCAATGTCGGTGAACACAAAGGTCACCAGGCCACTCGGTAGCACGGTCGGTCCCGACACGGTTGAACCTCCGCCCCCTTTGGGAAGTCGCGTATCATGCTGACGTATCACAGCGTCACCGGCCATCGTAGGAACGGACAGTGACCGTCGACCCGCCACGGCCGACCCCGGACGAAGGAACTGTCCGGTTGCGTACAGCACTACGCGTGACGTAACGAAATGGATCGAGCTGAGTCACGCCGCAGTCGGCCAGTTCCGGCCACCCTTTCGGCGGTCCCCGCAGGGGGCCACCTGTGCGACGCCCCGGACCGGTAGACCGAGTCGCTTGTCTAGCCGTTTCGCGCAGCTAGATCATCATATTTCCGACGGTCCTGCCGGAGGTCGCACCAGCGGTCCGCCAAAGGAGAAAGATCAGCCTCGCGATGACGTCATCCCACGATCCGGGAGACCGCGCGCGAGTCCCCTGGCGTCGGCCCGGGCGGTGGCCGTCCGGGCTGGGTGTCAGGGCATGCGCCGCCGGACAATGGGGGACGTCGGGCCGGCTGACCCTCCCGCGGGTGACCCGGCGAAGCTGTGGGTGCGGCTTGCCGGGTGCGTGAGGGACGGGGTGCCCGGGCGGCTTGATCGGTCCGTGACCGGGCGGCTCACCGGGTGCGTGCCGATCTGGTCGGCCGGGTGCGTGACCGAATAGGTCGGCCGCGTGCCTGCCAAGCAGCTCAGTTAGATGCGTGACTAAGCAGGTCGGGGCGGGTGCGATGACCGAGCAATTGGGTCAGGGACGATCACCGAGCAGGCTGTCAGTGGCGTGACCGAGCAGTCCGGCCAGAAGCGATCACCCAGCAGTCCGGCCAGAAGCGATCGCCCAGCAGCCCGACCGGTGGCGTGACCGGCAGTCCGGCCAGAGGCGCCACCAGCAACTCACCCTGGAGCGTGACCGAGCAACTCAGACGCGTGCGTGAGCGAGCATTTTGGGTGGGTGCGCTCAACCGAAAGAGCCGGCCAGATGCGTGACCGAGCACTGTGCCGATGCGATGACCGAGCAGTCCGGCCGGATGCGTGACCAAGCGGCATGCCGGGTCAGCAGCAGGCGCCACCGCCACAACAACCGCCGCCCGCGGCCGGGGCGGCCGGGCCGGACGCGGCGGCACCGCCGCGACCGGTCACAGAGACGGCCGACAGCAGCTTCACCGTGTCGGCATGACCCTGAGGGCACGCCGAAGGGGCGGAAGCCTCGCTCATCGGCCGGTTGACCTCGAACGTGTCGCCGCACGCGCGGCAGCGGAACTCGTAACGCGGCATGGGAGCAGCGTAGGGCCTCCGACCGGCGGTGGGACAACCAGCCGGTGCGTTCATGCGCCAGTTATCCACAGGCGTCAACACGGGCCCCTCCTCGCGGGCCCCGGTTGGGTAGTGTCGTCCGCGTGGTGGAGCGGCAGGAGAAACCGGTGGCAGGGCCCGAGCTGAGAGCTGCGGCCCCACATGAGGGCGGCCCGCTGGCGAGCTCAGGCGCGGCTCCTCTCGAAAGCGCAGCACCACCGCCCGACGCCGACAAAAAGCCTGCCGCGCTAGCTGGTGACACCAAAGAATCAGCCACGTCGCCGACCGACAGCAAACAGCCAGCCGCGTCTCCGACCGACAGCAACAAGTCGAGCGCGTCGCCGACCAACAGCGACCAGTCGAGCGCGTCGCCGACGTACGGCAGAGAACCAGCCGCATCCCCGGCCGTGCCGGCGGCTGACGGTGAAGAGCCGGCACTTCCTGCTGCCGACGGTCACGAGAAGGAAGCCGCGGAATCGCCCGCCAAGGCCGCTGACAGTGCGAGCGACTCAACGAACAAGCAGGCCGCGATTCCACCGGTCGCCACTCCCGCAAACGCGACCCCCACGAACGCGAACCCTGCGAACTCAACTCCCACGAACGCGAGCCCTACGAACGCGAACCCTGCGAGCTCAACTCTCACGGGCGCGCCCCCTACGAACGCAAATCCTGCGAGCTCAACTCCCACGGGCGCGCCCCCTACGAACGCAAATCCTGCGAACTCAACCCTCACGGAGGCGAGCCCTGCGAACTCACCTCAGACGGGCACGGCGGCTTCTGGCGCTGACTCGAGCAGCAGCAAGTCGCTGCATGACCCGGCACAAAGGACCGGCGACAGCCTGACGTCCACCAATGCAACACCGGGAACTCAGACGGGCCCGCCGCCAAGCGGGCCGGCGAAGCTTGGCGCGGCCGGATCTGATGCGACGGCGGCGGCGGGAACGACGGCGGCCGGGACAGCACCGGCGGGAACGACGGCGGCCGGGACAGCACCGGCGGCGGGAACGACGGCGCCTGGGACAGCTGCGGCGGGAACGACGGCAGCCGGGACAGCGGCGGCGGGAACGTCGGCGCCCGGGACAGCGGCAGCAGGAACGACGGCGGCCGGGACAGCGGCGGCTACTGCTGTGGCTGTGCGGAGGCCGGGGCGGTTGCGGCGGGCTGCGCCGGTTCGGGCGGTGGGGCGTGTGGGGCGCAGCACTGCGGCCTGGGCCAAGCGCCCGAGTGGGCGGCTCATCGTCCCCGCGGTCATCGCCGTTTTGTTGCTGGGGGCGGCGGGCACGGCCGGGGCCTATCTCGTGCCGGAGGCCCTTCAGTCGGCGCCCTCACCGAGTGCCACGCCCGGGTTCCCACTCGATGCCGCCGGTGGCCTGCCCACGGCGGGCCAGTCCGGCGGGGCCCCCGGTGGATTGCCGGGCGGGCTGCCGGGCGGGCTGCCGGGGACCGTGGGCGGCGGGCAGCCAGGCGATCCGGGGGCGGTGCCGGGCGGCGTCACGGGTGGACTGCCGGGCGGCACGGGCGGGGTCACCGGCGGGCTGCCTGGTGCGACCGTTCCCACCGGGGCGGTGGGTGCGACCGGTGGGCCGGCGACCGGGGTGCAGACGGGTGCTCGGCCGGCCGATGCGATGGCCAACTGGGCCGGGCCGATGGGCACCCGGCTCGGTATCCCGGTGGTTGCCATCCAGGCGTACGGCTACGCCGAGCTGGTCCTGCAGCGCACCACCCCCGCCTGCCGCCTGAGCTGGACGACCCTGGCCGCGCTGGCCAAGATCGAGTCGTCGCACGGGGCGGCCAACGGGGCTGTTCTCTCCACCGACGGCACGGCTCTTCCGCCGATCTACGGGCTGCCGCTCGACGGTAAGGGCGGCCGGCAGTTGATCCCGGACACTGATCGGGGCGCGCTCGACCAGGACACCACCTATGACCGGGCCGTGGGGCCGCTGCAGTTCATCCCGGCGACCTGGAACTCCTACAAGGTGGACGCCGACAACAACGGTGTGGCCGACCCCAATGACATCGACGATGCGTCACTGACCGCAGCCACTTATCTGTGCCAGGGCGGGCGCGACCTCACCAAGCCCGATGCCTGGTGGGATGCGATCCTCTCGTACAACGCGGTGCGGCCGTACGCTCAGAAGGTGTTCGACGCGGCGAACGACTACGGGCGCCGGTCGCGGAGTTGATACCGATTCATGCACGCAGAGTTACCGATCCTACACATTTACGGTCGGAGCACTTCCCAGACGCTGCGCTTACCGGCAAGCTGTACGGGTGAGGGTGCGTGAATGGGATCCCCGGGCCGCCTCGGCGGCGGAGATCCGGTCGCTCGTGGAGACGGTGAACACCGTGCTCGCCGCCGACCTCCCCGACGACCCCCCGTGGGTGGACGGTCAGGTCCGCGACTATCTCGCCGAGACGATGCCCGGTGAGCGGCGGATCAGCTGGGTGGCCGAGGACGATCGGCTCCCCGAGGGCGAGAGCGAGATCTTCGCTCACATCAGCATGCTGCTGCTCGGTGACATCGGCGTGCTCGAGGTCATCGTGCAGCCCCGCCTGCGACGGCGCGGGCTCGGCCGCCAGCTCATCGCCGTGGCGGCCCGCCGGGCCTACCTGGAGGGTTTCTCCACCATCGGTGTCGAGGCCATCGGCGGCACCCCGGCCATCGCGTTCTACGAGGCGCTCGGGTTCGAGCGGGAGTTCATCGAGACCCGCAGCGTGCTGACGCTGTCCAACGTGGACTGGCCGGCGCTGACCGTCATGTCCACCAGCATCGGCGCCGGCTATCGGGTCGAGTTCCACCCCGGCGGCCCGCCCGAGCACCTGCTCGAGGCCTATGCGCAGGCCAAGCTCGAGGCGCCCGACGACGAGGACGACCTCGACCTGGCCCCTCGCTCGTCCGACCCGCAGCGGCTGCGCGACTCGCTCGACACGCTGCACAAGCGCGGCCTGAAGCCCTACATCGTGCTCGCCCTGCACGACGAGACCCAGGTCGTCGCCGGCCTGACCGAGGTCGTCGTCCCGGCCCATCACCCCGAGCGGGCCGACCAGTACGACACGATCGTCGTGCGCGACCACCGCGGCTACGGCATCGACCGGGCGATCAAGGCCCGCATGCTGTTCGAGCTGCGATCGGCCGAGCCCGGCCTGCGTGAGGTGCAGACCTGGAACGCCCAGCACAACGAGTCGATGCTCAAGGTCAACGCTGAGCTGGGTTATCAGGCCGACCGCGACTGGTACGAGTACGGTGCCGACGTCGCGCAACTGGTTCAAAGCTTGGAGTCCATCGACTAAGCTCAACCTCCTGCGACCGGACGCCCGACCGCCGGTCCGCCGTGGAGGCGCCGTGCTGGGTCACCGGATGTTGCCGCTGCTAGCTGTGGCCGCCCTACTCGTTCCCGGCACCGCCCACGCCGCCGCGGCGGACGACCCGCTCACCGTCGGCGCCGTGCAGGGCCCGACCGCCCGATCCCCGTACGCCCCGGCCACCGGCAACGGCTCGAGCGCCGCGAAATATCAGGTGCGCGGCGTGGTCACCCAGCTCACGCTGGCCCACACCAGCGCCGGCGCCGAGCAGCACGGGTTCTTCCTGCAGAGCCGCCGGAGCCTGACCGACGGCGATCCGGCCAGCTCCGACGGCGTCTTCGTCTTCCTCGGCACCTTCACGACGCTGATCGGCGGCTACACGCCCCGGGTGGGCGACGAGATCGTCGTCAGCGCGCGGGTCGCCGAATACTTCAACCTCACCCAGCTGACCAGTGCCGAGTGGGTGTCGACCATGGCCACCGGCCTCGACGTGGCGGCCGAGGTGCGCATCGACGACGCTGTCCCGCCGGCCGACCGGGCGGCGGCCGACGCCTTCTGGGAGCAGCACGAGGGCGCCCAGCTCCGGGTGCGGGCCGGCGCCGGCGTCGTCTCGAACACCAAGACGTACGCCTCCACCCAGGACGCCGAGGTGTGGCTCGTCGACCGGGACGACCCGTTGCTGAAGCGGGCCGACCCGTACGCCCGGCGGGTCTTCCGCGACGCCCATCCACTCGACGACGTGCCCGGTGCGGCCGACAACGGCAACGGAAACCGGATCATGCTCGGCCCGCTGGGCGTCAAGTCCGCCGGCCGGGCGCTACCGCCGGCGCGCACCTTCGACACGACCACCGGCGACGCGATCGGCGGCGTCTATTACGCCTTCAACAAGTACGGCATCCAGGTCGCCGGCGTCGCCTTCCGGGCCGGCGCCGACCCGGCCGCCAACCAGCCGCCGCGCGCCGCCGACCGCCGGCGCGAGGTGGCGATCTCGACGTTCAACGTGGAAAACCTGTACGACTTCCGCGACGACCCCCACGACGGCTGCGATTTCACCGGCAACAGTGGCTGCCCGGGCGTCAACCCGCCGTTCGACTACGTGCCCGCGAGCCAGGCCGCCTACGACACCCGGCTCGCCCGGCTGGCCCGGCAGGTGACCGCCGACCTGCACAGCCCCGACCTGATCCTGGTGCAGGAGGCCGAGGACCAGGACATCTGCCGGGTGGTGAGCAAGACCCTGACCTGCGGCCCGGCCGACAACGCGGACGGCCGGCCGGACACGTTGCAGGAACTCGCGCTGACCATGAGCAAGACCGGCGGCCCGGCGTACGAAGCGGCGTTCGACCGTAGCGGCGCCGACGCCCGCGGCATCGTGTCGGCGTTCCTCTACCGCACCGACCGCCTGTCCCTCGCCCCGGCCGCCCCGACCGACCCCGTGCTGGGCTCGTCACCGCAGGTCGCCTATCGCGGGACGGCTCTGCCGGGCAACACCGACGTCGCCAATCCGAAGACGCTGAACGCGGTGCTGCCGGCCGACGTCGACCGCTCGACCGGCGTGGACGGCGAGAATGTCTACACCCGAGCGCCGCAGGTCGGTCTGTTCGACGTGCGGGCGGCGCCCGGCGCGTCCGACACCTACCAGCTGTGGGCGGTCAGCAACCACTTCTCCTCGGGTCCCGACACCCGGGTCGGGCAGCGGCGCGAGCAGGCGGCGTACGGGGCGGCGATCACCGACGCGATCGAGGTGGCCCATCCGAACGCGCGGGTGGTGCTCGGCGGCGACCTCAACGTCTTCCCGCGGCCCGACGACCCGACGCCGGCCGAGCCCGGTGATCAGCTCGGCCCGCTCTATGCGACCGGGCTGCACAACCTCTGGGACGACCTGGTCGCCGACGCGCCGTCGTCGGCCTACTCGTATGTCTTCGAGGGGCAGGCTCAGACGCTCGACCAGCTCTTCGTCAACGACGGGCTGCACGGCGACCTGATCGAGATGCGCTCGGCCCACGTCAACGCCGACCACTCGGAGACCGACACGCGGGG
Source organism: Paractinoplanes maris (assembly GCF_023544465.1). Classification (GTDB taxonomy): domain Bacteria; phylum Actinomycetota; class Actinomycetes; order Mycobacteriales; family Micromonosporaceae; genus Actinoplanes; species Actinoplanes maris. The sequence goes on from NZ_JALPVL010000001.1 coordinate 830,778, forward strand.
GCTGAGCGACCACGACCCGCAGGTGGCGCGGTTCGAGTCGCGAGCCGGGCTGACGGCCGGGGACGCGAGCGTCGTCGAGGGCGACACCGGCCGGGCTCCGCTGATCTTCCCGGTCACGCTCACCCGGCCGCTGACCACGGCGTTGACGGTCTGTGCGGCGACCGTGCCCGGTCCGGCGACCCTGCCCTATGCCGACTACGACCCGTACCTGGGCTGCCGGACCATTCCGGCCGGCGCGACCAGCGTCGGCTTCCCGATCCAGGTGCGCGGCGACCGCCTGCGCGAGCGCGACGAGCAACTCACGCTCGAGGTGGCCGCGCTCTCTCCCGTACGCGTTCTGGACGGCACCGGAACCGGCACCATCAAGAACGACGACTAGAAACGGTTGCGCAGCATCTGAGCCACTTCGGTGGCCCAGTAGGTCAGGGTGATCTGGGCCCCGGCCCGCTTGATCGAGGTCAGCGACTCGATCATGACGCGCTCGCGGTCGATCCAGCCGTTGGCCGCGGCCGCCTCGACCATCGCGTATTCGCCGGAGACCTGGTAGGCCGCGACCGGCACGGTGACCCGCTCGCGGATCGCCGCGATGACGTCCAGATAGGGCAGAGCCGGCTTGACCATGACGATGTCGGCGCCCTCGGCCACGTCGAGGTCGACCTCGCGCAGCGCCTCGCGCAGATTCGGCGGGTCCTGCTGGTATTGCCGGCGGTCGCCCTGCAGGGTCGACTCGACCGCCTCGCGGAACGGGCCGTAGAACGCCCCGGCGTACTTGGCCGAGTAGGCCAGCACCGAGACGTCCTGATAACCGGCCTGGTCGAGGGCCTTGCGGACCACGCCGATCTGGCCGTCCATCATGCCCGACGGCCCGACCATGTGGACGCCCGCGTCGGCCTGGGCGACCGCCATCTGCGCATAGAGCGCAAGGGTGGCGTCGTTGTCGACCGACCCGTCGGCGGCCAGGACACCGCAGTGCCCGTGCGAGGTGAACTCGTCGAGGCACAGGTCGCCCATGACAACCGTGGAGTCGCCCACCTCGGAGATCAGGTCACGGATGCCGACGTTGAGGATGCCGTCCGGGTCGAGACCGCACGAACCGGTCTCGTCCTTGTTCGCGTTCTCCGGCACGCCGAAGAGCATCAGACCACCGACCCCGGCGCTGACCGCCTCGTGGGCGGCCTTGCGCAGCGACTCCCGCGAGTGCTGCACGACGCCGGGGAGCGAGCTGATCGCCCGCGGCTCGGTCAGCCCCTCCTTGAGGAAGAGGGGCAGGACGAGCTCGGCGGGCGCCAGCCTGGTCTCCTCGACCAGGCGGCGCATCGCCGGGCTGCGCCGCAGACGACGCGGACGGACATCCGGGTACGACATGACAATCCCCAAAGGGTCAGCGGAAGCGGAGTGCTGTGGGGCCCTGCACCTTGGAACCGCGACGCTGCTTGGCCGGCATGGCGGCCAGCTTCTCGCGCAGCTCCACCGCGTACGACGCCAGTGCCTCGACCAGATCCGGCACGCTCGCGTGCTGGGGCTGGACGTCGACGCGCAGGCCGAACTCGGTGGCCGTCTCGGCGGTCTTGGGGCCGATCACCGCGACGACCGTGCGGGCGTGCGGCTTGCCGGCGATGCCGACCAGGTTGCGGACCGTCGAGGACGAGGTGAAGAGCACCGCGTCGAAGCCACCCGACTTGATCGCGTCGCGGATCTCGGCCGGCGGCGGCGCGGCCCGCACCGTGCGGTACGCGGTCACGTCGTCCACCTCCCAGCCCCGCTCGATCAGGCCGGCGGCCAGCGTCTCGGTGGCGATGTCGGCCCGCGGCAGCAGCACCCGGCCGACCGGGTCGAGGATCTCGTCGTGCGGCGAGAACTCGGCCAGCAGACCCTCGCTGGACTGCTCACCCTGCGGGAGCAGCTCGGGCTGGATGCCGAACGACCGGACCGCCTCGGCGGTGGCCTCACCGATGCAGGCGATCTTGACGCCACCGAAGTGGCGGGCGTCGAGACCGTGCTCGTCGAATTTCTCCCAGACCGCGCGGACCGCGTTGACCGAGGTGAAGACAACCCAGGCGTAGCGGCCGTCAACCAGGCCCTTGACCGCGCGCTCCATCTGCGCCGGGGTGCGCGGGGGCTCGACCGCAATGGTCGGCACCTCGCACGGGATGGCGCCGTAGGCCCGCAGCCGGGCGCTCATCGCACCGGCCTGCTCCTTGGTCCGGGGCACCAGGACCTTCCAGCCGTAGAGCGGGCGATTTTCCCACCAGCTCATCGTGTCGCGCTCGGAAACCTCGGAGCCGACGGTCAGCACCACGCGGCCGGTGAAGCCGAGCGCGGCGGCGACGAAGCTGTCGACCGTGGACGTCGTCGTGTACTGGGTCTCGCCGGTGCCGTCGCCGGTCACCGCGACCGCGGTGCCGGGCTCGACGCCCGCGGCGAGCAGTCCGTCGCGGACCGCGGCCAGGTCACCGGCGTCGACCGCGACCGCGAACGACCCCTTGAGGGCGGCCGTGGCGAGCGCGTCGAAGTCGAGGGCGGTGATGTCGCCGACGTCGGCCGTGACACGGACGCCGGGCAGCGGCACACCGGCGTAGGTGGCCACCCCCTCGGCCTGGCCCAGACCTGGCACGACCTCGAAGTGCACGGCGGTGCGGGCCACGGCCTGCACCTCCTTGACCACGGACTCGTGACCGAACGGGTCGCCGGCCACCAGGTGGACGGCCGACAGACCCGACTTGGCCGCGGAGAGCAGCACCTTGGCGACGTCGCCCGGAGCGCCCTCGGCCGGGCTGAACTGAGCGTCCTGTTTGGCCTCCGACCGGATGGCGGAAAGCAGGGACTCGGGCACCCCGCGGTCGTAGACCACCTGGTCGGCATCGGTGAGCGCGGCGTGCGCGCGGCGGGTCAGCAGTTCCGGGTCGCCTGGTCCGGCGCCGACGAACGCAATGCGTCCTGCTGGCTTGCGGGCGGTGCGGGTGGTCATTCTGTGCTCCCGATCAGGGTGTCGGCGCCGGCGTCGAGGAGATCGGCGGCGAGCGCCTTGCCGATCTCCGCCGCGTCGGCGGGCGTTCCGGTGCGCGACAGCCGGATGGCTCGAACCCCATCCGGGCTGATCACCGCACCGCGCAGGTAAATCTCGTCGCCTTCCTCGCCCTCGGCGAGTTCGGCGTGTGCCGCGACCGGTGCGGAGCACCCGGCCTCGAGCGTGGCGAGCATCGCCCGTTCCGCCGTGACGGCGGCCCGGGACGGTGCGTGGTCGAGCGCGGCCAGCAATTCGACCAGGTCTGCGTCGTCGGCCCGGCACTCCACGGCCAGCGCGCCCTGGGCGGGGGCCGGCAGCATGAGCATCGGGTCGAGCGTCTCCGCGATCTCGGCGACTCTGCCGATCCGCGCCACCCCGGCCCGGGCCAGAACCACCGCGTCCAGATCGGCCTCGGGTCCGTGAACCCGGGCGATCCGGCTGTCGATGTTCCCGCGGATCGGCGTGACCTGCAACTCTAGGCCCAAAGCACGCAGTTGCGCGATTCGGCGCACCGCGCCGGTGCCGATCACGGAGTGCGGCGGGAGCTCGGCCAGCGTCCGGCCACCCTTGGCGATCAGCACATCGCGCGGGTCCTCACGGACCGGGATGGCGGCGATGTGCAACCCCGGGTGGGTGGCGGTGGGCAGGTCCTTGTACGAGTGCACGGCGAAGTCGATCTCGCCGCCGATCAGCGCGTCGCGCAGCGCCGACACGAAGACACCGACACCGAGCTGGGCCACCGGGGCGGCCGAGCGGTCGCCGGTGGTGACGATGCGCACCAGCTCGACCGGGCGACCGGTGGCCGCGGTCAGCGCGTCGGCGGTCTGCCGGGACTGGGCGAGTGCCAGCGTGCTGCCTCGCGTGCCCAGGCGCAGGGGCGTACTCACGCCTGTCCTCCGATCTCAGGAACCGCATTCGCCGGTGTGGCGTGCGGCACGTCCAGGTCGAACAGCTCGCGCAACAGGGCGGCGTACTGGTCTCCGCCGGGCTCGGCGGCCAGCTGGCGCACCCGTACGGTCGGCGAGTGCAGCAGCTGCTGGACGACGCGATGCAGCGTACGGGAAACGTCGGCTCGTTGCTCCTCGCTGAATTCCGACCGGCGCGAGTAGAGCTTGCGCAGCTCGGCGGCGACCACGTCCTCGGCCCGGCTGCGCAGCGCGGCCACCGTCGGCGCGATGTCGGAGCCGCGCAGCCAGGCCAGGAAGTGATCGACCTCGCCGGCGACGATCTGCTCGACCGCGGCCGTCTCGGCGGCGGCCGGCATCGAGCGACGGGTGGCGGCCAGGCTGTCGATGTCGATCACGGTGACGCCCGGGACGTCGGTCGCGTCCGGGGCCACGTCGCGCGGCACGGCCAGGTCGAGCACGACCAGCGGCGCGGCGGCTTCAAGCCGCTCGCGGGTGAGCACCGGCTCGGTCGAGGCGGTGGCCGAGACCACCAGGTCGGCCTCGCTCAGCGCCTGGTCCAGTTCGTCGTACGGAACGGCGACCGCGCCGTAGGCCTCGGCCAGCCGATCGGCCCGGCCGGCGCTGCGGTTGGTGATCCGCAGCGGGCCGACGCCGGCCCGGGTCAGGGTGGCCACCGACAGGGCGCCCATGGCACCCGCGCCGACGACCAGCGCGCGCCGGCCGGTGAGATCGCCCAGCTCGGCCTCGGCCACGTCGAGCGCGGCGGTCACCACGCTCTGCCCGGCCCGGTCGATCCCGGTCTCGGCGTGCGCGCGCTTGCCGACCCGCAGCGCCTGCTGCATCAGCTCGTGCAGCAGCCGGCCGGCCGAGTCGGCCTCGGTCGCGGCGTGATAGGCGTCGCGCAGCTGGCCGAGGATCTGCGACTCGCCCACGACCATCGAGTCGAGACCGCTGGAGACCTTGAACGAGTGCAGCACCGCTGCCTCGTCGTAGTGCACGTACAGGTGGCCGGCGAGCTCGGTGGCGGGGATGCCGGAGACCTCGGCCAGCACGTTGCAGATGTCGCCGAGGCCGCCGTGGAACGTGCTGACCGCCGCATAGATCTCCACCCGGTTGCAGGTGGAGAGGACGACCGCCTCGCCGACGAACGGCTGCGCGACGAGTTTCTCGAGCAACCCGGGCACCGCGTGATCGGCGATGACGAGTCGTTCGAGCGTGGCGACATCGGCGGTGCGGTAGGACGCACCGACGCTGAGGAGATTCACGACCCGACCGCCTCCTGATTGCCCGCCGCCGCGGCGGACCGGCCGCCCGGCAGCGCCGTCAGCGATGCCTTGCGGTGTTCGTGGAAAGAGAGAATCTGCAGTTCGATGGCCAGATCGACCTTGCGGACGTCGACGCCGCTGGGCACCGAGAGCACGCACGGGGCGAAGTTCAGGATGCTGGTGACCCCCGCGTCGACCAGCACGTCGGCGACCGCCTGGGCGGCGCCGGCCGGGGTGGCGATCACGCCGATGGCGATGTTCTCCTCGACGGCGACCCGCCCCAGGTCCTCGATGTGACGCACGATCAGGCCCTGTATCTCTTCGCCGACCTTGGACGCGTCGGCGTCGAAGAGCGCCACGATCTTGAAGCCGCGGCTGGCGAAGCCGTCATAGCCGGCCAGCGCGTGACCGAGATTACCGAGACCGACCAGGCAGACCGCCCGGCGCTGGTCGAGGCCGAGGACATACTCGATCTGCTCGATCAGCAGCGCCACGTCGTAACCGACGCCACGGGTGCCGTACGACCCCAGATGCGAGAGATCCTTGCGCAGTTTGGCCGAGTTGACCCCGGCGGCGGCCGAGAGACCCTCGCTGGAAACGGTGTCGGCACCCGCCTCACCGAGGTTGTGCAGGGCGCGAAGATACTCGGGCAGTCGCGCGATGGTCGCCTCCGGAAGATCCGGAAAGGCGGTGACGGAACCGGCGCGGTCGCCTGGGGCGTTGCCGGGCGTGCTTCCGTGACGCTGCTGACTCATCTGACTCCGTGCCGACGAGGTGGCTAACCTGCGAACCCTCGGGCGCCTGGCTGAACCGGCTGTGCTATCGGGGTTCTCCGAAACCAAAGAGTAGGCGCTTGTGAAGGCGTGCACAAATCGCGATCTTGGTGATGCGGGTGGACAAAGATCATCGGGCGTGTTAACAGCCCCTATTGGAGTATGCCCGGTTCACGACCGCACCGACCACCTTGCTACAGGGTACGGGCGATCGTGACCGCTTCGACCAGACTGTCCGCGACCGGACGACCCGAGGCGCGCAGGCGGGACGGATCGGTGAAGCCGCCGGTATAGAGGACGATCGCCGCGCCCACCGAGTCGGCCGCCGCGGCGTCGTCGAGCGAGTCGCCGATCAGCACGACCTGGGCACCGGTCAGCCCCAGCTCGGCCAGGTGCTGAGCCAGATGACCGGCCTTGAGGTGCCCGCCCATCTCGGTGCGCAACCCGTCGACCCGGGTGAAGACACCGGCCAGACCGTACGTCTCGACGGCCGGCACCAGCTCGTTGTGGAACCACATCGACAGCAACGACTGCGATCCCGGCCACTCCTTCAGCGCCGCCGAAGCGTCCGCGGCCAGGGCCATGCTGGTCAGACCCATCCGGTACGCGTCGTGGAAGATCCGGTCGAGCCGGCCGAACTCCTCGTCGTCGACCGATCGCTCGAGCATCTCGGCGTAGAACTCGGCCACCGGACGGCGGAACCGGCTGCGGTGCTCGTCGGCGTCGACCGCTCGCCCGCCCACCGCCGCGAAGGCCTCGTTCGTCGACGAGACCACCAGGCTCAAGTCGTCGAGGAGGGTGCCGTTCCAGTCCCAGACCAGGTGAGTGCGTGCCACGGCGAAGAACTTACAGCCGGGGCTCCCCGGGCTGTCGAGCCAGATCGCCCAGCAGCCGGGACTCCTCAACCCGCCAGTAGCCGTGCTCGGCTCCGTCCAGCAGCACGACCGGCACCCGGTCGCCGTAGTCGCGCTCGAGGTCGATCGACGAGTCGACGTCGACCCGCACCCACTGGCCAGGAAGGATCCGGTCGAGGACGGCCTCGGCCTCTTCGCACAGGTGACAGCCGTCCCGGCTGATCAGTGTCACTCGGCTCATGCCGACAAGTCTCTCTTGCGCACCTTGCCGGTGACCGAGTGGGGAAGCTCACGCACCAGCTCGACACTCGGCAGCTTGAACCGGGCGAGCTGGGCCGCGCAATAGACCTGCAGCTCGGCCGGGGTGGGCGGCGGGTCGATGGCGGCCACCACGAAGGCGTGCGGCCGCTGCCCGGACTCCTCGTCGGGCACGCCGACCACGGCCGACTCGGCCACCCCCGGGTGCGAGCCGAGCACCCGCTCGATCTCGGCCGGATAGACGTTGAAGCCGTGCACCAGGATCAGGTCGTCGACCCGGTCGACCAGGTGCAGGTCGCCGTCGCCGTCCGCGTACGCGATGTCGCCGGTGGCCCACCAGCCCTCGGCGTCCGGACCGCCCTGCCCGCCGGGCCAGTAACCGGAGAAGAGGTTGGCCCCGCGCACCACGATCTCGCCCGGGTCGGTGCCGGCCACATCCTCGACGGAGAGGTCGAGCTCGGCCAGGTCCTCCTCCGGTGAGGCGGTGCCGTCCTCCCAGAGCACCTGACCGGCCGGGGAGCGCAGCCGCAGCGATACGCCGGGCAGCGGCCGCCCGATCGAGCCTGGCTTGCCCCGATCACTGACCGCGGTCGTCGTGAGCACCGGCGCGGTCTCGGTCAACCCGTAGCCGACCAGGATGCTCCGGCCGGTCGCCGCACCGAAACGGGCCATCTCGTCCGGCGGCATCGGGGCCGCTCCGCACACGGCCGTACGCACGCCGCGCAGCGCCGGCTCCACGCCGGGCTGCCTCGACCAGGCCGCATACATCCCGGGCACACCGACCACGACGGTCACCCCGCGCTCGGCGATCACGGCGAGGGAGGCGACCGGGTCGAACCGGTCGATCAGCACCCCGGTCGCCGCGTGGTGGGCGACCGAGCCCAGCCCGGTGTTCAACCCGTACGCGTGGAACAGCGGCACCCCGAGCAGCACGGTGTCGTCCGGACCGACCACCGGCGGGTCGATCGCGTCGAGCTGGTCATGGTTGGCGGCGAGCGCGGCGTGGGTGAGCATCGCGCCCTTGGGCCGGCCGCTCGTCCCCGACGTATAGAGCAGCACGGCGAGGCCGGACGCCGCGACCGGCGGCAGCTCGGCGGCCGGCGCGGCCGGATCCGGATCGAAGTCCGGGCGTACGTGATCGGGGCCGCCGTCCTCGGCGATGACCAGGGTCGCACCGGAGTCGGCGATCGCATGGTCGAGCTCGGCGGGCGAATAGCCCGGGTTGAGCGGTACGGCCACCCGCCCGGCCCGCAGGACCCCGAAATAGGTCACCACGAAGTCGGCCGACGTGGCGAGCACGATGGCGACCCGCGCGCCCGGCGGCACCAGCGCCGCGATGCGATGCGCCGCCGCGGTCACCCGCCGATCGACGTCGGACCAGGACAGAGTGATCTCACCGGTGATGATCGCGGGGCTGTCGGGCCGTCGCCGGGCGGCCACGGCGACCGGGTCCCGGGCTGCTTCGTCCACGAGGCACGAGTCTGGCACACCATCCACGGAAGTGGACGGCGGACATCTTGTCCGTCGCGCGGGTACCCGTGTCGGTCATCGTGTCAGACGTTCCTTGTGTCGCCTCTGCGCCACTTCGTACACTTTTCGCGCAGCGCACACATTGTGCGACTCCGCGTATCCGGAGTCCGTGATACTTCGCGTCTGAGTAACGGACTCCAAAACCCTGGGTGAGGTCGGTCGGCAGTATCGCGGGCCACTTCACCCCTTTTGCTATGAGTGATCACCCCTCATCCCGAGGAGGCCGCTGTGCCACAAGCACGAAGAAACTGCGTATCCCTGTCTGGCGGGACGGATCTGCAGTCGGAGCAGAGCCGCCGGGTCGAGGAGGCGCAGTGAGTCATGTTCACGCCGGGGATCCGTACAACAGCTCCCTCTCCGACGGGCTGACCGGCCTGCGCCAGTCGGTCGACGACATGATCGTCAACACCATCCGCGGCGACGGTCCCAAGCGGACCCGCAACCGCCCGCACATCAACGAGTCGCCGGGCCAACGGCTTCCACCGACCGGCAACGCCAAGCCGATGAGCGGAGGCGGCCGGGTGGCCGTACCCGGTCGTCCGCAGATGCCCGCGCAGCCCACCGCGGGCCAGCGCAGCAACCTCCCCGAGGCCTCGGGAGTGGGTGAGCAGACGGTCGTCGTCCCGGCGCAGAGCACCACCGGCCCGCAGCGCGACTCCGAGCCGCCCAAGTATCCGGCCCGCCCCGACCCGGGCGACGCCGCGGCCGAGGTGTGGGCGCTGGTCGAGCGGGCCCAGGCCGGCGAGTCGGAGGCGTTCGGCCTGATCTACGACCGGTACGTCGACACGGTCTTCCGTTTCGTGTATTTCCGGGTCGGCAACCGCCAGCTGGCCGAGGACCTCACCTCGGACACGTTCCTGCGCGCGCTCAAGCGCATCGGCAGCTTCACCTGGCAGGGCCGCGACCTCGGCGCCTGGCTGGTGACGATCGCCCGCAACCTGGTCGCCGACCATTTCAAGTCGGGCCGCTACCGGCTCGAGGTGACCACCGGCGACGTGCTCGACGCCGATCGTGAGGCCCGCGGCCCCGAGGGCAGCCCGGAAGCCTCGGTGGTCGACCACATCACGAACGTCGCCTTGCTGACCGCGGTCAAGCAGCTCAACCCGGAACAGCAGGAGTGCATCGTGCTGCGGTTCCTGCAGGGCTTCTCGGTGGCCGAGACGGCCCAGACGATGGGCAAGAACGAGGGCGCCATCAAGGCGCTCCAGTACCGCGCGGTCCGAGCTTTGGCGAGGCTTCTCCCCGAGGGGTTCCAGGCGTGATCGCCTGCACCGAGTGGCAACCACCCGCCACCAACGGACGGCCTCGCCGACGAGGGCCAGGAGAGCACGCCATGAAATACAGCGTGACCGGATGGGGGCTCAGCGTGACGGGGCTCTCGCCCCATACCCGATGCGGGGCGTCCGTCCCCGTAACCGGGGACGCGTGTCGCGCGTTTGTCCGAGTGCGACCCCGGGCGGCTTCTTCGGCCTCCCGCTTCGTCGCGACCGCCGGCGATGCAGCCGGCGAGACATTCACGAGCGAGGGGAGGTGCCCGCGGTGAACTTCGATCTCTTCGACCGGCGGAGCGCCGAGCGCTTCGCGGAGCTTCTCGACGAGAGCACCGGCGGCCGCCGGCACCATAGCCGAGGCCCGGCCGACGAGCAGCTCGCCGAGCTGGTCGCCATCGGCAGCAGCCTGTCCTCCGCACGTCCGGGGGCCCGGGTCGAGCCCGAGTTCCGCACCGGACTGCGGGCCATGCTGGTCGCCACCGCCGAGCGGGACGGCATCGGCCGCACCGCGACGGCCGTCGAGGAAGCACCCGCCCGATCCGCGGCCGACCGCACCGGCCGGCTGCGGCACAGCATTCTCGGCCACGGCGGCCGCATCCGGGCCCGAGGCGCCATCGTCATCGGAGTCGCGGCCGGCGCGCTCGCCGTCTCCGGGATCTCCGCGGCCAGCGAGAACGCATCACCGGGGGACGCCCTGTACGGGGTGAAGCGCTCGACCGAACGCGCCCAGCTGGCGATGGCCGGCTCGGACGTCACGCGCGGCCAGCTGTCGCTGGACTTCGCGAGCACGAGGCTCGCCGAGGCGGCGGCCATGCCGGGCAACGACGCCAGCTTCGGCGGCGTGCTCGACGACATGGACGCGGACACCCGCAAGGGCGTCAAGCTGCTCACCACTTCGGCGGTGGCCCGCAAGGACATCAAGCCGCTGGCCACGATCGACACCTTCGTCGAGCGGCAGCGCCAGACGTTGTCGCCGGCACTCGACCGGCTGTCCGCCGGAAACCAGGAGCGGGCACAGGCGTCGATGGGCCTGCTCGAGACGGTGAGCAAGCGGGCGGAAAGCCTGCGTACCGGCCTGGCCTGCGACACCGTGGTCTCGGCGGGTTCCGACAAGCTCGGGCCGAAGCTGAAGAACTGCGCCGCGGACGACGACCAAAGCAAGCGGTCCACGCCGTCGCGCCCGTCCGGGCAGGGCAAGCAGGCACCCCGGCCCGGCGGCTCGACAAGCGTGAAGGTGCCGCGCCAGAGCAAGCCGGCCGTCGTGCCGACGATCACGGCCGACGCCCAGGAGCCGGCTCAGCAGCGGATTCCTTCACTCGCGCCCGACCTGCCGCTGGGCGGAACCCCGCTGCGGACATCGCCGTCGGCCGACGAGGTGCCGCAGAACCGTCAGCAGCAGCAGCAGCAGCAACAGCAGCAGCAGCTGGACGAGCCGGAGCCGGCCGAGGGTGAGGACGACGGCATGCTGGACGGTCTGTTCGGCGGGATCTTCGGCAGCGACTGATCCACGGAGCATGGCGAGGGGCGGTGCCGGGATATACCCGGGGCCGCCCCTCACTTTTGACTATAAACGCCCGAGCCGTCACTCAAAAGCACCATTGCCTCAGAGGCCGAACGGGTCGGGCCGCTTCTCCAGCAACTCCAGCAACGTGGCCTGGATGGTCTCGCGCACCTGATCGGCGAGGTTGTAGACGACCATCGGGTCGTCGGCCAGATCGGTCAGGTGCTCGGTCGGGATCGGCGGGCAGAACTGGATCAGCCACTTGCTCGGCAGCGGCACCAGACCCAGCGGGCCCAGCCACGGGAAGGTCGGCGTGACCGGGAAATACGGCATGCCGAGCAGCCGGGCCAGCGGCTTGATGTCGGCCAGGATCGGATAGATCTCCTCGGCGCCGACGATCGCCACCGGGACGATCGGGGTGCCGGTGCGCAGTGCGGCCGAGACGAATCCGCCCCGGCCGAAACGCTGGAGCTTGTAACGGTCGGTGAACCGCTTGCCGATCCCCTTGAACCCCTCGGGGAAGACGCCGACCAGCTCGCCCGTACTCATCAGCCGTTCGGCATCCGGGTTGCAGGCCACGGTCGCGCCGGACTTGCGGGCCAGCTCGCTCACCACCGGCATGCGGAAGACCAGGTCGGCGCCGAGCAGGCGCAGATGCCGTTCCTGCGGGTGCTGGTCGCGGATGGCCACGCCGAGCATCAGCGCATCGAGCGCGAGCGTGCCCGAGTGGTTGGCGACGACCAGGGCGCCGCCGTCCTTGGGCACGTTCTCGATGCCGTACACCTCGGTGCGGAACCAGTCGTGATAGAGCACCCGCAGCAGGGGCTGGAACACGGCGTCGTTGAGCTCGACGTCGAAGCCGAACTCGTCGACCTCGTAGCTGCCGGCGAGACGGCGGCGCAGGAACGCGAGCCCGCGGGCCACGCGCTGATCCCACACGTCGAGCGGATCAGGCTCGACCTCGGGGGCGGGATGGTGGCCGTTCCCGTTCATCGACGGCACCTCCGGAATCGGGCGTCGGCCGTTGACCCGCACCGGCTCGGCCGGGCGGGGCAGGGTGAAGTCGGCGTGCCCCGGCAGCATGCCCCGGAATTCGTCCTGACTCAACGCCGGTCACCTCCCGCCGTGGCTCCGGCCCGCACCCGGCGGATGCCGTCGAGGATGGCGCGCTCGGCCGCGGCGAGGCGATCGGCGGTGATCGACGAACCGTTGGCGTGGCCCTTGATGAAGTCGTCGAAGGCCTCGGCCGTGGTGCGCGGCGTGAAGCCGAACTCGCTCACCAGGCGGGTCGTGTCGACCACCCGGCCGTGCACGAAGAGGTCGATCTGGTCGAAGCCGATCTGGCCGACCCCGACGTTGCGGGCCACCCCGGCGAGGGTGGAGAGCGTGCCCTCGGGCAGCGGCACCGAGATGCGCCCGGCCCGGCGGATCGCCTGGGAAAGCGCGAGGATGCCGGCGCCGGCCACGTTGAAGGTGCCCGCGTGCTCCTCGATGACCGAGCGGTGCAGGATCTCGAGGGCGTCGTCGACGTGGACGAACTGCAGCCGGGCGTCCCGGCCGAGCACGGTCGGCACGACGGGCTGCGCGAAATAGCGGGTCAGCGTCGTGTCGGCGGTCGAGCTGATGAACGGCGCGAAGCGCAGCACAGTGGCCGCCACCTCAGGGCGGCGGCGACGGAAGCCGCGCACGTAGCCCTCGATGTCGAGGATGTCGCGCGCGAACGAGCCTCGCGGCACGGCCCGCGGCTCGGTGTCCTCGGTGAAGACCCCGGGATCGCGGAAGGACGCGCCGTAGGCGGCCGTGGACGAGCGCACCACGAGCTTGCGCAGACGCGGCGCGGCCTGAGCGGCCGCGAGCAGCTGCATCGTGCCGATGACGTTCTGCTCTTTCATCGCCGCACGGCCGTGCTGAGCGTCGGGCGCACTGGTCACCGAGAGGTGCACGATGGCCTCCGCGCCCAGGTCGGGCAGGGCGACAGAAGCCGCGCGGGCGTCGGCCCGGATCAGCTCGACGTCGGCCAGCAGCTCACGCAGAGCTGTGGGCGGTTCGTGCGGATCCAGGCCGACGACGCGGTCGATCCGGGAATCTGCGGCGAGACGAGCGGCCACCCGGGCGCCGAGATATCGGCTGACTCCGGTGACCACGACGACGCGGGGCGGAGAGGTCACGTCGGGCGCACCTTCCGATGCGTGCGGATGCGGTGCGTGGGCAAGAACCTGCCCGGTCGGGTCAGAGACCCGACCGCAGGCTACTTGCCCAATTTGCGACGCTGGACGCGGGTCTTGCGCAGCAGCTTGCGGTGCTTCTTCTTCGCCATACGCTTGCGGCGCTTCTTGACCACGGAGCCCATACGAAATGCCTCTCGAAACCTGGTGGCTCGGAGCGGGCGTGCCGTGCGGCGCAACCCGTTTCCGATCTGAGTCGACGGCCCCGGCGCTCATCGCGGCCGGGAGCCAACCGCACCAGCGTACCGGCCCGGCCGAGGCCGGGCCAAAACGGCCCCAGGCCTGTGTTACGCCGTCTGGGAGAACGCGCCGCGCAAATACTCGTGAACAGCGTGCTCGGGCACCCGGAACGACCGCCCGACGCGGACGGCCGTGAGGTCACCCCCGTGCACCAGCCGGTAGACCGTCATCTTGGAGACCCTCATCAGGGCGGCCACCTCGGCCACGGTCAGGAACCGCACCTCCGAGAGCCGTTCCTCGGTCTGGGCTGGACCCGTCATGTCGTCGCACCTTTCGGGGCACATGCCACGGCGGCCGAGGGGGCCGGCGACGCGGCGGAGAACGTGCGTGTCATCAGAACGGTATCGATACGTCTGTGACCAACGCGATACGTTCCGTGAAAATGACCCGAAAAAGTCAAGGCCGACACGCCGGTTCTGGTGCGTTTTAGACCTAATTGTTGCTCTTGAGGCGACTACCGGCCCAGGAGAGAGCGGCCGAGGACGGTCACGGTGCGCGGACGCTCGGCCAGGCGGCGCATCAGATAGCCGTACCACTGCTCGCCGTACGGCAGATACACCCGCACCACGTTGCCGCCGGCGGCCAGGCGAGCCTGCTCCGCCACCCGCAGGCCGTGGAGCATCTGGAACTCGTACTCGTCGGCTGTGCGGTCGAACCAGCGGGCCCGGTCCTCGGCGATGGCGATCAGCCGGGGGTCGTGGGTGGCGACCATCGGATAACCGTCGCCCGACATCAGGATGGTGAGGCAGCGCACGAACGACTTGTCGATGTCGAGGGCCGACTGGAAGGCGACCGACTCCGGTTCGGCATACGCGCCCTTGCAGAGCCGCACCCGCGACCCGGCCGTGGCCAGTTCGCGGCAGTCACCCTCGGTGCGGCGCAGGTAGGCCTGCAGCACCGCACCGGTGCCCGGGTGGTCCTTGCGCAGCTCGGTGAGGATCTCAAGGGTGGAGTCGGTCAGCGTGTGATCCTCGGCGTCCAGCGTCACCGTCGTGCCGGCCTCGGCCGCGGCCGCACAGACGGCCAGGGCGTGCTCGTAGGCGAGCCGCTCGTCGAGCCGCTGACCCAGGGCCGAGAGCTTGACGCTGACCTCGGCCACCGGCGCCAGACCGGCACTCTTGAGCCGGCCGAGCAGGTTGCGGTATTCGTCGCGGACCGCCACCGCCTGCTCCACGCTGCGGGTCTCGGCCGACAGGTGCTCGAAAGTGAGCGCGAGACCGTCGTCGGCCAGAGCCCGGCCGGTGTGCAGCGCCGCGTCGGCGTCGGCCCCCGCGACGAGCCCGCGAGCGACGTTTCCGCTGAGGGGCGCGGAGGTGGCGAGCCGCCCGAGACGGTCCGAACCGGCGGCGGTAAGGAGCAGGTGACGGAGCATGACCCGAGCGTATCGTCCGGAACACCCGGTATCGCGCGAGTGCCACGGGCGCAGTCAGCCACAACGCTTATGTTCCCGGGGCTCGGGGGCGGCTACCTTTGTCGGGTGAACTTCGATGCGTACGCCCGTACCGCGGTCGACCTCGTCAACGCGGAGCTGGCCGATCTCGCCGGGCTGCGGGCCCTGTTCGGCGACGAGCAGGCCTGGATGCGCGACGAGGTCGTCGACAAGGACGTGGCGGTGTTCCGCCGCGCCCAGCGGCGCCTGCGCGACGTCTTCGAGTACGGGACGTCCGGCCGCGACGGTGACGCGGTCAAGGAACTCAACGCCCTGCTCGAGGTGTTCCCGGTGCAGCCGCGAATCTCGGGGCACGACGCGGCCGACTGGCACATGCACGTGACCAGCCGCGGCTCGTCGGTCAGCTCGGAATATCTGGCCGGCGCGGCCTGGGGCCTCTCGGTGTGGCTCTGCGAGTTCGGCAGCGCCCGCTTCGGCATCTGCGCCGACGAGCGGTGCGGCAACGTCTACCTCGACACGTCGTCCAACAACTGCCGGCGATTCTGCTCGGAGCGGTGCGCCACCCGCTCACACGTCGCCGCCCACCGCGCGCGCAAGCGCGCTGAGCTTGCCGGCTCCGCTTCGCTCCGCGGGGCAATCGCCGTTTAGGTCATTGAGATGGCAGTCGACTTCCCCACACGTGATGGGGCGGGGCCACTGAGCTCACGCGCGGGTGATTGCGGGGGTGGCCGACTCGGCCGGGGCCAGGTGCTTGCGGGCGAACTCCAGGGACTCGCGCAGGTCGGCCTCGCGGACGGCCCGGCTCGCGGCCTTGCGGGTCGAGACCTCGAGCGCGACCGAGCCGGTGAAACCGCGAGCCGACAACGACCGCAGCAGCTCGGCGCACGGCTGATTGCCCCGGCCGGGCACCAGGTGCTCGTCGCGGCCCTCGCCGGTGCCGTCGCCCAGGTGCACGTGCTTGAGGCCGGCCCCCATCTTGTCGGCCATGCCGAGCGCGTTGATGCGCGACGCCGCGCAGTGCGACAGATCCAGCGTGTAGGCGTCGAAGCCGGTCTCGGTCGGATCCCAGCCCGGGGTGTAGGGCACGAACCAGCGGCCGGCCATCTTGACCGGGAACATGTTCTCGATCGCGAAGGACAGGTCGGGGTGCCGCTCCTGGACCTTGGCCAGGCCGGCGGCGAAATTCTTGGCGTAGTCACGCTGCCAGCTGAACGGCGGGTGCACCACGACGGTGGGAGCGCCGAGCGTCTCGGCCAGCTGGGCAGCCCGGTTGAGCCGCTCCCACGGGTCGGGGCTCCAGACCCGCTGGGTGACCAGCAGGCAGGGCGCGTGCACCGAGAGCACCGGCAGGTTGTAATGGTCGGACAGACCCTTCAGCGCACCGGCGTCCTGGCTGACGCGGTCGGTCCACACCATGACCTCGAGGCCGTCGTAACCGGTCGTGGCAGCCAGTTCGAACGCAGCGGCCGTCGGCTCGGGGAAGACCGACGAGCTGGACAAGAGCACGGGGACGCGGGAACTCACGAGGTCAAGGGTAGACCCGTTTGTCGCGTACGCCTTCTCCTCGACCGGGTATATGCCTGCATACCGGGCGTCGGCTCGGGCTTTGCCGTACCGCGCGCGTACGCTGTCGCAGGTGAGCCGCCGTGACCAGATCCGCATCACCCTGGCCCCCGCGGCAGCCGCCCGCGCCGCCGAGGTCGACCTGGACTTTCCTCGTGAGTGGATCGAGTTCCTCGACCCCGACGACGAGAAGCACCTGGTGCGGGCCGACCTGACCTGGTTGCTGTCCCGGTGGACCTGCGTCTTCGGCTCCGCCTGCCACGGCATCGTCGCCGGTCGGGCGCAGGACGGCTGCTGCTCGCACGGGGCGTTCTTCACCGACGCCGACGACGAGAACCGGGTGAAGGGCGCCGCCGCGAAGCTGACCCCGGAGACGTGGCAGCACTACCGCAAGGGCTTCAAGAACTACACCGAGCTCGACACGATCGACGGCGCGAAACCCGCCCGCCGGACGGCGATCCAGTCCGAGGACGGCCCGTGTGTCTTCCTCAACGACGCGAGCTTCGCCGGTGGTGGTGGGTGCGCTCTGCACGCCCAGGCGCTGCGGGACGGCGTCCACCCGCTGGAATACAAGCCCGACGTCTGCTGGCAGCTGCCCGTGCGCCGCGAGCAGGACTGGATCAAGCGGCCGGACGGGACGAAACTGCTGCAGTCGACGCTGACCGAGTTCGACCGGCGGGGCTGGGGACCGGGTGGGCACGACCTCGACTGGTGGTGCACGTCGTCTCCGGAGGCCCACGTCGGCAGCGATCCGATGTACATCTCGTACGCCCCGGAGCTGACCGCGCTGATCGGCAAGGGTGCCTACGGCCGGCTGGCCGAGCTCTGCGACGCCCGGGTCAAGTCGGGCCTGATCGCGGTGCACCCGGCGACCGTCGCGGCCGCCGCCGCCGCGATCCCCCAGAAGCGCGGCGGACGTGAGCCCGCCGCGCCGCCTGGTTCCTAGGGCTCGAATTTGTAGCCGAGGCCGCGGACCGTGACGATGTAGCGCGGCGTCGACGGCTCCGGCTCCACCTTGGAACGCAGCCGCTTGACGTGCACGTCCAGGGTCTTGGTGTCACCGACGTAGTCGGCCCCCCAGACCCGGTCGATCAGCTGGCCACGGGTCAGCACCCGGCCGGCGTTGCGCAGCAGCAACTCGAGCAGCTCGAACTCCTTGAGCGGGAGCTGCACGCCGGCACCGTCGACCGTGACCACGTGACGCTCGACGTCCATCCGCACCGGACCGGCGGCCAGCGTCGGCGTCGTGACCTCGGCGGCCTCGGCACCCTGGCGGCGGAGCACGGCGCGGATGCGAGCCACCAGCTCGCGCGGGGAGTACGGCTTGGTCACATAGTCGTCGGCGCCGATCTCGAGACCGACCACCTTGTCGATCTCGCTGTCCCGGGCGGTCACCATGATGATCGGCACGGCCGAGCGCTGCCGCAGCTGGCGGCAGACCTCGGTGCCGGACATCTCGGGAAGCATGAGGTCGAGCAGCACGATGTCGGCACCGGTCCGGTCGAACTGCGTCAGCGCCGAGGTCCCGGTCGGGGCGACCGACACCTCGAAGCCCTCCTTGCGCAGCATGTACGACAGGGCGTCGGAGAACGACTCCTCATCTTCGACCACGAGCACGCGGGCCAATGTGGTTCCTTCCATCTTCCGGCTGCCGGGACTCAACGTCCGGCCGCACCGGACTCGATCTCAATTGCCGTCGGTAACGGCAAGGGGGCTTCGGGGGGGACGGGCCGGTAGGCGCAGGGTGAACGTCGAACCGTCACCCAGGGTGCTGGTCACATCGACCCGGCCGCCGTGGTTGGTCGCGATGTGCTTGACGATCGCCAGGCCCAGGCCGGTGCCGCCGGTCGACCGCGAGCGGGCCTGGTCGGCCCGGTAGAACCGTTCGAAGATGCGGTCGACGTCGTGCGGGGCGATGCCGATGCCCTGGTCGGCCACGTCGATCTCGACCCAGTCGTCGCCCTGGCGCAGCGTGATCTCGACCTTGGTGTCCTCGCCCGAGTAGGCGATCGCGTTCTCCACCAGGTTGGTCACCGCGGTGGCGACCTGACTGTCGCTGCCATAGACCATGGCACCCTTGGGCCCGCTGTAGACCACCTCGATGCCCTTGGCCGAGGCCGTGGTGCGGGTGCGGTCGACGACCTCGGCGATGACCCAGTCGGCGGCGACCGGCTCGGGAGTCGGCAGCGGCTCGGCGCCCTGCAGGCGGGTCAGCTCGAGCAACTCGCTCACCAGGCGGCCCATCCGGGCCGACTCGTGGTGGATCCGCTCGGCGAACCGGCGGGCGGCCAGCAGGTCCTCCGACTGCTCCTCAGCGGGGCCGGCCACCTGCAGCTCGGTCGCGTCGAGCAGGGCCTCGGCGAGCAGTTGCAGCGCGCCGATCGGCGTCTTGAGCTCGTGGCTCACGTTGGCCACGAAGTCGCGCCGCACCCGGGCCAGCCGGTGCGACTCGGTGACGTCGGCCGCCTCGATCGCGACGTGAGTGGAGTTGAGGGCGACCGCGCGCAGGTGCAGCCCGAGCGGGGCCGCGGCGGCGCCGGCCCGGCCGCGGGGCAGGTCGAGCTCCACCTCGCGGCGGACACCGGTGCGGCGCACCTGGCCGGCCAGCGTCCGCAGGATGGGGTGGGCGGCGATTGTGCCCGGCGCCCCACCGGAGCGCAACAGGCCCATCGCCCGGGCGGCCGGGTTGACCAGCACCGGGTGGTCCTCGGCGTCGAGGACCACCACGCCGACACGCAGCGAGTCGAGGCTCTTGCGACCCAGCCCCTTCATGCCGTGCTTGCCGGTGCGCTGCTCGTCCGTGTCGATGGCGCGTCCCCCCTTGAGCGATCCGTCCCCGGCCGGCGGCGCCGGCGACCTGCGTCCCCGGACGGCCAGCGCCCCGACGAGCGCGCCGACGACGAGCGCGACAACGATCAGGGGGATGCCGTACACCAGGTCCACGCAGCGATCGTAGGGTCATTGTTTACCTGGCTACTACCATCAGACGGACAAAACGGGCGGGCGTCGAAGAATGTTCACCACTGCGCCCGGCGTCGTTCATTACCGTTCACGCGACCGCCGCCAGGCCCGCATAGTTTGTAGACCGACCACGGTCGTGCCCTGCCCTGGGAACGGCCCCACCGAACCCCGGGACGAAAAACATGCGCGAGGAGTTCCAGTCCGACCTCAACGAGGTCAGTCGCCTGCTGGTGACGATGGCGGAGGCCGTGCGGGAAGCGCTGCGCAAGGCCACGACCGCCCTGCTCACCGCCGATCTCAAAGCCGCTCAGTCGGTCATCGAGCGCGACCAGGAGGTCGACGAGATCTACAGCCAGGTCGAGGCCAAGGTGGCCGACACCATCGCCCGCCAGGCGCCGGTCGCCTCCGACCTGCGGATGGTCATCACCGCCCTGCACATCTCGGCCGACCTCGAGCGGATGGGTGACCTGGCCGAGCATGTGGCCAAGACGGCCCAGCGGCGGCACCCGTCGCCCGCCGTGCCGGCCGAGCTGCGCCCGGTCTTCAAGGACATGGCCGACGTGGCCGACCGGATGGCCGGCAGCATCGCGGGCCTGCTGGCCAAGCCCGACGCCGAGCTCGCGGCCAAGCTCGAGCACCAGGACGACGACATCGACGAGCTGGAGCGTCAGCTCTTCAAGATCATGCTGGACGACGACTGGCCGTACGGCGCCGAGACGGCGATCGACGGCGCGCTGCTGGGCCGCTTCTACGAGCGGTACGCCGACCACGCCGTCAACGTGGGCGAGCAGCTGGTTTACCTGATCACCGGAGAGCCGGTGGGCGACCAGAGCTGAGCTGACGCTCGCCTGGCCGGCAAAGGGGCCGGGACGCCACGGGGGCGTCCCGGCCCTTTTGCAAGTGTCAGCGACCCTGGTTGGCGACCGCGGCGGCGGCTTCCTTGGCCGCCTCGGGGTCGAGATACTCGCCGCCCGGCTTCAGCGGGCGCAGGTCGTCGTCGAGGTCGTAGCGCAGCGGGATGCCGGTCGGGATGTTCAGCTTCGAGATCGCCTCGTCGGAGATGCCGTCGAGGTGCTTCACGAAGGCGCGCAGCGAGTTGCCGTGCGCGGCGACCAGCACGGTCTTACCGGCGCGCAGGTCCGGCACGATCTCGTCATACCAATAGGGCAGAGCCCGCACCAGCACGTCCTTCAGGCACTCGGCCGTCGGCTTGGCCTCGGACGGCAAGAAGGCATACCGCGGGTCGTCGAACTGCGAGAACTCCGAGTCCGGCTCGATCGGCGGCGGCGGCACGTCGTAGGAGCGCCGCCAGAGCATGAACTGCTCCTCGCCGTACGTCTCGAGGGTCTGCTTCTTGTCCTTGCCCTGCAGGGCGCCGTAGTGGCGCTCGTTGAGCCGCCACGACCGCTTCACCGGAATCCAGTGCCGGTCGGCGACGTGCAGGGCGATCTCGCTCGTGCGGATCGCGCGGCGCAGGACGCTGGTGTGCACCACGTCGGGCAGCACCCCGCTCTCCTTGAGCAGCTCGCCGCCGCGCCGGGCCTCGCCCTCACCCTTGGCGTCGAGATCGACGTCGACCCAGCCGGTGAAGAGGTTCTTGGCGTTCCACTCGCTGTTGCCGTGCCGCAGCAGCACCAAAGTCCCTGTCATGACCTCCATCCTGCCGCAGCCGCCTGAACGCCGGGTGGGGACCCTCAAGTGGCGACCACCACGTGGAAACCAACTTGCGCGGCCGTTTAAGTTGTAAGGCAGCAGGAGCCGAGCGCTACTTACGGGGGCACGTGTGCGGGGTTGGTACGAGCAGGCCGTCGGCGGCCTGCCCCGGCAGTTCTGGCTGCTCTGGACCGGGACGCTGATCAACCGGCTCGGTTCGTTCGTGGTGATCTTCCTGGCCATCTACCTGACCGGCGAGCGGCACTTCTCGCAGAGCGAGGCCGGGCTGGTCATCGGCCTCTACGGCGTCGGCGGCGCACTCGGCACCACGGTCGGCGGGGTGCTGGCCGACCGCTGGGGGCGCAAGCCGACGATGCTGACCGCCCAGTTCGGTGCGGCCGCGCTGATGCTCGCGCTCGGCTTCGCCCACGACTACGGCCAGATCATCTCGGTCACGTTCCTGCTCGGCTTCTTCAGCGAGGCGGTGCGGCCGGCCTTCTCGGCGATGATGGTCGACGTCGTGCCCGAGCGTGACCGGGTCCGGGCGTTCTCGCTCAACTACTGGGCCATCAACCTGGGCTTCGCGCTGGCCGCGGTGGGTGCGGGCCTGGCCGCCAAGGCCGATTACCTGCTGCTCTTCGTGGTCGACGCGGGCACGACCCTGATCACCGCGCTGATCTGCCTGACCTTCATCCGGGAGACCAAGCCCTCCCGTACGGCTGTCCGGCTGCCCCACGACAGCGCGGGCGGCGGCATGATGACCGTGCTGCGCGACCGGGTCTTCGTCACCTACCTGCTGGTCTCGCTGGGCGGCATCGTCGTGATGATGCAGCACCTGTCGACGCTGCCGATCGCGATGACCGCCGACGGCCTGTCCGCCGCGACGTACGGCTGGGTGATCGCCGTCAACGGGGTGCTCATCGTCCTCGGCCAGCTGTTCATCCCCAAGCTGATCGGCGGGCGCGAGCCGTCCCGGGTGCTGGCCCTGGGCTCGCTGATCATCGGCGTCGGGTTCGGGCTCAACGCCTTCGCCGACGCGTCCTGGTTCTTCGCGCTGAGCGTGGTGATCTGGACGCTCGGCGAGATGATCCAGTCGCCCAGCAACGCGACCACCGTGGCCGCCCTCTCCCCCGCCGCCCTGCGAGGTCGTTACCAGGGGCTCAACTCGCTCTCGTGGTCGGCCGGAGCGGCCCTGGCCCCGATCGCCGGCGGCTTCACCCAGCAGCACTTCGGCGACACGGTGCTGTGGCTCGGGTGTTTCGTGGTGTGCGCGCTGGTCGCCGGTGGCCACCTGCTCGCCGGGCCGAGCCGGCAGCGCCGGATGAGTGCGATCGCGCCGGCGGTGGCCTCACCGGTCGAGCTCGCGACGTCGTCCGAAACGCACCCGGTGCCCACCGTGGCCGAGCCGGTGGCCGACGCCCCGGCCAAGCTGCCGGCGCGGTAACGTCGCTATCTGTTAAGACGGTTACCGATAGAGGGAGCGGCCCGTGCGGGCTTGGCTTCGGGACACGGCCGGCGGCCTCTCCGCGACGTACTGGTATCTCTGGACCGGCCTGCTGATCAACAAGGTCGGCGGCTTCGCGGTGTTGTTCCTGTCGCTCTACCTGACCTCACAGCGCCACGCCGGCACCGCGCTGGCCGGGCTCATCGTGGGGACGTACGGGATCGGGGGTCTGCTCGGCACCCTGGCCGGCGGCGTCCTGACCGACCGCTGGGGCCGCCGCCGCACCCTGCTCGTGTCCCACTTCGCCACCGTCGTCGCGCTGACCGCCCTGGCCTTCAGCACCAGCCTCGCGGCGATCGCCGTGCTCTGCGCCCTGCTCGGCGTCGCCCAGTCGATGGCCGCCCCCGCCTTCGTCGCCGCGATCATCGACGTGACCCCCGCCGAGAAGCGGTCCCGCGCCTTCAACCTGCAGTTCTGGGCGCTGAACCTCGGGCTGGCGGGCGCCTCGCTGCTGGCCGGGCTGCTGGCGCAATGGAGCTACCAGGGCCTGTTCCTGATCGACGCGGCCTGCACCCTGGCCACCGGCGTGCTGATCACCTGGAAGGTGCCGGAGACGCTGCGCCGCCCGGTGACCCGCTCACCGGGCGGGCTCGGCACGGTGCTGACCGACCGGATCTTCCTGGTCTTCGTGGGGCTGACGCTGCTGCAGGCACTGATCTACACCCAGGCGAGCACGATCGTGCCGCTGGCGATGCACGCGGACGGGTTGAGCCCCTCGGCCTACGGGTCGGTGGTCGCCCTGGGCGGCGCCCTGATCGTGGTCGGCCAGCTCTTCGTGCCGCGCCTGATCGACGGCCGCCGCAAGGCCCGGGTGCTGGCGCTGGCGTTGCTGACCAACGGGGTGGGCTTCGCCGTGCTGGCCGCCGCCGACAGCGTGGTGCTCTATCTCGGCGCGGCGGTGATCTGGACGATCGGCAGCATGCTGGCCGCCCCACCCAACGCCGAGATCAACTCGGAGCTGGCGCCGCTCGCTCTGCGCGGTCGCTACCAGGCCGTGTTCTTCCTGACGTTCCCGGCCGCGTCGTTCCTGGCGCCGTCGCTGGGCGGGGCCGGCTTGCAGTACCTCGGGGACGCCCACTGGATCGTCGTGGGCGTGCTGGGGGCGGCCGCCGCGGCCCTGCACCTGTTGGCCGGACCATCCCGGGAGCGCCGGGTGGCCACAATCCGCGCCGAAACCGCGGTGACCTCGGACGTGGGTTGAGCCCGAATCCACTCCAGCCCCGCGCGGCGCACGCGGGTTGAACCCGAACCACCTCGAGCCAGCGCGGCGCACGCGGGTTGAGCCCCATCCAGTCCGAGCGCGGCGCACAAAAAAGGACGGCCCGAAGGCCGTCCCTTGGCACCGGCGGCGGCGGACGACGCCCATCCCCATAGGCGTCGCCCGCACTAACCGCCGGTCTCGGGTCGCGCCGTCCCCCAACGGCATATGCCACCCGTCCCCAAACGCCGGCCGCGGCGATCGTCTCCGATCAACCAGTTCCCCGAACTAACGGTCCGACGTCCATTGATTACGCTAGTTGGGCCGGTCAAGGCAGACAAGCCAACTGGCTGTCCGCCATCTGTCTGCACCATCACAGTCACCCACTACTGGCCGATCGGCGGATGACCTGTCCCACATCTGGGCTGGACAAATGCGACAGTCCGGACGTTCGTCTATTCGTCGGGATTCTCGAGCTGGAAGAAGTTGCTGCGCTCGCCGCCCGATCGCCGTTCCTGGTAGATGAAGTTCAGCCGGCGCTTGTCGAACGCGTCGAACCATTCCGCCCAGCTGACCTCGACCAGCCCGTCACCTGAATACCCCGGGAAATCGAAACGCAGCACACCGAGATGGCCGTCGTGCTGGGTGCCGGCCACGGTCGACGGCACGGCGCGCCGGGACTTGGCCCACTGACGAATCACTTCGTGATCGGTCGTGACAAGACTGCGACCGTCGCGTTCCGGCCGGTCGCTGGTCGACTTGATCTCCTGGGAGTAGTCGAGCGACTTCGACGCCTTCTTGCCGGTCCGCTTGCCGCCGTCCGCGCTCTTCTTCGCCGTGCTCGACGACTTGGCCGAGTTCGGCGCCTTGGCCGGACTCGACGCCTTGGCCGAGTTCGACGACTTCGCCGTGCTCGACGACTTGGCTGAGTTGGACGACTTGGCGGGACTCGACGCCTTGGCCGAGTTCGACGGTTTCGCCGTGCTCGACGACTTGGCCGAGTTGGACGACGACTTCGCGGGACTCGACGATTTCGCGGAGCTTGACGACTTCGCGGGGCTCGACGACTTCGCGGAGCCTGACGACTTCGCCGACTTCGCCGACTTCGCCGACTTGGCCGACGCGGACGACGACGCCTTCGCGGGCTTGACCGACGCAGACGGCGCCTTCGCAGACTTGGCCGACGCGGACCGTGCCGCGGCGGACGGCGACGACTTGGTGGACTTCGAAGCCGAGGCGGACTTCGACGCCTTCGCGACCTTGAGGCGAGCCTTCACATACCGCTCGACCAGCTCGGCCTTCTTCATCTCAGCGGTGCCCTTGACCCCCAGCTTGGTCAGCTGGGTACGCAGGTTGGCCACCTTCATGCCGGCGATCTTGGACTCGCTCACCTCGGGGGTGTCCGGGGTGTCGTTGTGGCTGGTCGGGTTCTTCCCGCCGCTCTTGGCACCCTTGGCGTCCTTGAGCTCGGCCTTGACCATCTTCTTGACCAGGTCGGGTTTCTTCAGGTCGGCGGTTCCCTTGACGCCGCGGTTCTTCAGTTCCCGGCGCAGCTCGTCGACCTTCATCCGGGCGATCTTGCTTTCGTTGACGTCCGGGGTGTTCGGAGTCTCGTTGCGGCTCGTCCGGTTCTTCGTGGTCTTCGTGGCGGCCACGCCATTCACCTCTTCTTCATCGGCGGATTTCTCTTCCCGTTCACCTACCCGGTTCCCGGAGCGCCGACACGACCTAGGAGGACGAATCCTCGGACGGTGCGAGGTGCTTGAACGCCTGCAGATTGGCCACCGACTCGCCGCGCTTGACCCGCCACTCCCACTCGCGCGTGATGGACGAGCCGAATCCGATCTCGAGCATGGTGTCGAACGATTCGTCGGCGTACGTCAGCACCGACCCCAGCAGTCGGTCGAGCTCGTCCTCGTCGAGCCCGGCCAGCGACACCCGCCCGGTCAGATAGACGTCGCCCGCGGCATCGATCGAGAACGCCACCGCGTACATGCGGGCGTTGCGCCGCAGCAGCCACGCCCACAGTTCCTCGTGCCGCTCGTCGGGGTGGCGCATCACGAACGCCTCGATGCGCAGGGCATGCTCACCGACGATCAGGTTGCACGCCGTCTTGAGCTTGTGCGTGCCGGGCAGGGTCACGACGTAGGCCCCCGGGCCGGTGGACTCCCACTCGAGCTCCCGGTCGGTCAGCGCCTTCTCGATCAGGTCGGTCACCATGCGTACGCCTCCAAGCGCTTCGCGATCAATGCGCGGTGCCCGGTCACGGCCTCACGGTAGACCCGCAGCAGCCCCTCGGCCGTCCGGTCCCAGGAGAAGTCGGAGGCGTGCGCGACCGCCCCGGCCGACAGCTTCTCGCGCAGCGCGGGTGCGGCGAGCAGGTCGTCGAGCACGCGGGCCCAGTCACCCGGATCGTGCCCGTCGACCAGGACCCCGCTCAACCCATCGCGTACGGCGGTGACCAGACCGCCGACCGCGGCCGCGACCACCGGCGTGCCGCAGGCCTGCGCCTCGAGCGCGACCAGCCCGAACGACTCGTTGAAGGACGGGACGGCGACCAGGTCGGCGCTGCGATAGAGCGCGGCCAGCCCGGCCCCGTCCTGCGGCGGCAGGAAGACCACCGAGTCGCTGACGCCCAGCGAGTCGGCGAGCTCGATGAGCGCGGTCGGCCGGTCGAGCCCACTGCCGCTCGGACCGCCGCAGATGACCAGCGTGGTATCCGGTTCACGCATCTTGGCCAGCGCCGAGATGAGGACATCGGGCGCCTTGAGCGGCTGGATGCGGCCGACGAAGGCGATCACCCGGCCGCGCTCGGGCAGGCCGAAACGGGCCCGGTCGGCCGGCCCGGGACGGAACCGGTCGAGGTCGACGCCGGGCTGGACGACGGTGACCCGGGCCGGGTCGGCGTCGTAGTAGGCGACCAGGTCCTGCGCCTCGAAGCGGGTGTTGGCCACCAGCTGGTCGGACTCGGCGACCACCTGCTCCTCGCCGATCACGCGGGCCTTGGGCTCGGGCCGGTCACCGGCCGCGATCAGCCGGTTCTTGACCTTGGCCAGGGTGTGCGCGGTGTGCACGTGCGGCACGCCCCAGCGCTCGCGAGCGAGCCAGCCGACCTGGCCGGACAGCCAGTAGTGGGAGTGGATCAGGTCGTAGCGGCCCGGCGGGTGCGCCGCCTCGGCCCGCAGCACGCCGTGGGTGAAGGCACAGAGCTGGGCCGGCAGCTCCTCCTTGGAAAGGCCCTCGAACGGGCCCGAGGTGATGTGCCGGACGGTGACGCCCGGGGCCATCTCGACGACCGGGGGAAGGTCGCCACGGGTGGCCCGGGTGAAGATCTCGACCTCCACGCCCAGGCCGGCGAGCCGCTTGCTGACCTCGACGATGTACACGTTCATGCCGCCGGCGTCGCCGGTGCCCGGTTGCTCGAGCGGGGACGTGTGAACCGAGAGGGTGGCAATGCGCCGGGGGGTCGGCCATTCTGCCACGATTGTTCCTCCTGGACGGGTGACACGGGGATTGTTGCGCCGTCATTAATCTTCCCCGCCCACGGGCACCGAACCCCCATCGCGCCACCCGGGGGTGACTCATTTCATCGGCGGGCACGCGGCGCCGGGACCGGTGGGACATCGGGAAGGATGGGGGTATGCAGAACATCGCTGTGGTCACGGGAGCGTCGAGCGGTATCGGGGCGGCGACCGCCCGCCGGCTCGCGACCGAGGGATTCCACGTCGTCGCGGCGGCGCGGCGGGCCGACCGGCTCCGGGAGCTGACCGACGAGATCGGGCCGGCCGCGACCGCGGTCGAGTGCGACGTCACCTCCGACGAGTCGGTCGCGGCGCTGGCGGCGGCGGTGGACGCGCTCGGCGGACCGGTGACGCTGCTGGTCAACAACGCGGGTGGGGCGGTCGGCCTCGACCCGGTGGAGTCCGGCTCGCCCGAGGACTGGCAGGCGATGTTCGACGTCAACGTCCTCGGCACGCTGCGTGTGACGAAGGCACTGCTGCCGGCTCTGATCGCCGGTGGCAACGGGACGATCGTGACGGTCGGCTCGACCGCGGCGTTCACGGTCTATGAGGGCGGCGGCGGATACACGGCGGCCAAGCACGCGCAGACCGCCCTGGTCGGCACGCTGCGGCTGGAGTTGTCGGGTAAGCCGGTGCGGATCGTCGAGGTCGACCCCGGCATGGTGCGCACCGACGAGTTCTCGCTCAAGCGTTTCGGCGGCGACCGGGCCAAGGCCGACGCGATCTACGAGGGTGTGCGCGAACCGCTGGTGGCCGACGACATCGCCGACATCATCGCCTTCGCCGCGACCCGGCCGCACCACGTCAATCTCGACCGCATCGTGGTGCGCCCGATCGCGCAGGCCGCCCAGCACAAGGTCTACCGGGAGAAGTAGGCGGTGAAGCCGGTCGGCGCGATCACCCGGGGGACGACCAATCCCAACCGGTTGCGCCGCGTCGACAACTACGTGGCCTACCGCTGCGGCGATCTGCTGCGGGCCGCGGCGGCGCCCCTGGTGATCGATCTGGGCTACGGCGCGACCCCGGTCACCGCCGTGGAGTTGCGGGCCCGCCTGGCGGCGGCCGTTCGCCCGGATGTCTCCGTGGTGGGTCTCGAGATCGATCCCGTACGGGTCGAAGCCGCCCAGCCCCGGGCCGACCCCCCACTCCTGGAGTTCCGGCGGGGCGGCTTCGAGCTGGCCGGCCTGCGCCCGGTGGTGGTGCGTGCGTTCAACGTGCTCCGGCAGTACGCCGAGGACGAGGTGGCCGCGGCCTGGACGGCGATGACCGCGACCGGCGCTGTCCTGGTCGAGGGCACCTGTGACGAGCTGGGCCGGGTCGCCACGTGGGTCGTGGTCGAGGCCGGCCGGCCGAGCACTCTGACGTTTTCCGCCCGGTTGTCCGATCTGGACCACCCGGCGACATTCGCCGAGCGGCTGCCGAAGGCGTTGATCCACCACAACGTGCCCGGCGAGCCCGTGCACGAGCTGCTGCAGGCGCTGGGCCGCGCGTGGGAGTCCGAGGCGACACCGTTCGGGCCGCGCCAGCGATGGCTGGCGACCTGCCGGCGGATGCGCTCGGAGGGTCTGGTGGTGCTCGACGGCCCGGCTCGCTGGCGGCTGGGTGAGCTCACTGTGCCGTACCCGGCCTGAAGGTTTTGCGAAACCGGGCCGGTCCTCCGCAGCGGACCGGCCCGGCCTCAGGGGGTGAGCAATGCCTGCCACCCAGATTGCTGGGCGGCAGGTGCCGTCGGGGTGGACGAGCCGGTGCGGTTCAGTTGTCGTCCGACGCGTCGAGCACAGCCCGCAGTGTCTGCACGAGGACCTCACTGCTGAACGGCTTCTTCACGAGCAGCGCGTCCTCGCCGATCAGCCCGTCGGCCACCGCGATCTCCTTGGGCAGCCCCGAGATGTAGACGACGCTCATCTCCGGCCGCAGCTGGGTGGCCGACCGGGACAGCTCACCACCCGAGACGCCGGGCAACCCGAGGTCGGTGACCAGGATGTCGATGTCGCCCGGATGCTCACGGCAAGCGGCGATGGCCTGCTGGGAGTCGCCCGCGGTCAGGGTGGCGAAGCCGCGGCGCTCGAGCATCCGGCGCATGATGTCGCGCAGGTCCTCCTCGTCGTCCACGACCAGGACCGTGGGCCGCGTCTCGGGTGCGGGCGCCTGCGACATGGATCCTCCTGGTGGTTCGGATGTCACGTTCCGTGCCGGTTCGCGACCTCACGCTATCGGCACCGAGTTGCACGGTCTGGCCTTTGCCGCATCAGTGCGCCGAAGCCATGCCCTGTCACGTACTTCACCCGTTGGAATACGCATGCACGTACGGGGTTGAGGGAATCGTGGAGTTGCCCGGTTGCACCTGGGTTGCAACGCCTTCGGGGCCGTACGCAGAGCCTGGAAGATCGAAGAGAAGAGCTAAAGCGGTGTGGCGCGGAGCCGATCAACTCGGAGTACCGCTACACACCGCCACTGAGCAAGGAGTGCGATATGTCCAGCCTGCTGTCGCCAGAGATCACCACCGTTGCCGCCATGACCGAGCGTTGTGACCGTTGCGGCGCCGCCGCCAAGCTGGTGGTCACCCTGACCAGCGGCGGCGAGCTGGCGTTCTGCGGCCACCACGCCAACCGGCACAGCGACGACATCGTCCGGATCGCCGAGCGCATCGTCCTCGAGGACGGCTTCGAGTGGGCCGGAAAGTAACCGCTTGATCCGCTTGCGTCGCGTTATGCTGGTTTCCTCAGCTCTTGAGGGGATTGTCCTTGAGAGCTCTTGAGGGGATTAGTCCTTGAGGGGACCACGTGCATGATGCGGCGCGTGATCTGGGCAGGCCGTCCCGGCTGATTGCCGGGAGCGCCGGAGCCGCGGTCGCCCTCGCCGGCGTCGCGGCCCTGCTCACGTCACTCCGAGGCGATCCGCCGGACGGCTTGCTCGCCGTGCCGGCGGCCGCGCTCGTCCCGGCCGGACTCGCCCTGATCCTGGGGGCGCTGCCGGCGATCGACCGGACCGCCGGCCGGGTCGTGCACGGCTTCACCGCACTTCTTTTTCTCTTCGCCGCGGTCATCTGTGTCGCGGCTCTCGGCCGGCAGCCGGCCGCCTCCCTCCTGACGCTGGCCGCCGTGGCTCTCCTGGCACTGGCGTTTCGCGCCGCCGACACCGCCGGCCGGCGGCATCTCGCCGACCGTCGAGCGGCTGAGCTCGCCGACGAGCAAGCGGTCGCGGCGGCCGACGAACACGCTGCCGCGCTCGCCGGCGAAAGCGCGGCCGTGCTGGCCGGCGAGCAGGCTGCCGCACTCGCCGGCGAACAGGTTGCTGTGCTGGCCGGCGAACAGGCTGCTGCCCAGGCTGAGATCGGCCGCTTGCGCGAGGAGCACACGGCCGAGGTCGCGCGCCTGCGGGACGAGAACGCGGCGGTCCGCGCGGAGGCCGACCGGCTGCGGGTGGCGCACGGCAACCTCGAGGCCGCCCTCACCTTCAAGAACGACCTCACGTCGATGCTGACCCACGATGTCGCGCAGCCGATCAGCTCCATCGCCAGCCTGGCCGAGCTGCTGCGGGAGGACTGGGCCGAGCTGCCCGACGACCTCCGGCTCGAGCTGACGACGAAGATCGACAAGAACACGCAGCGCCTGATCAAGATGATGAACGATCTGCAGCTGCTGTTCCGGCTGGACACCGGCTCGGTCACGGCGCGGCGTAATCCGGTGCCGCTGAAGGAGGTCGCCGATGCTGTGGTCGCGGCGTCGGCGGGTGCACCGGAGGACGTACGGGTCGAATCGGCCGACGACCTGTCGGTGCTGGCCGATCGGGGGCACGTCCAGGTCGTGCTGCGGAGCCTGGTCACCAACGCCATCACGTACGGGGCCGCGCCGATCATCCTGAGCGCGGTGCGGCACGACGACCGGGTCGAGGTGGTGGTCCAGGACAACGGGCCGGGCATCGCCGACGACCTGGTGCCGACGCTGTTCGGGCGTTTCGTGCGCGGCGCCGGTCTGGGCCTGTTCATCGTCCGCCACCTGGTCGAGGCCAACGGCGGCACGGTCCGCTACGAACACGCCACGCCCCACGGCGCGCGCCTGATCGTGACCCTGGAAGCCGCTCCGGTCTGACGCGGGCGGAGGCCGGCTCGCGGAGGAGCCGGCCCCGGGTCTGAGTCACATGTCGTGGGCGCTGCCGCGGTCCTCTTCGTTGATCATGCCGTCGCCCCAAGTGTCCCGGGTCGGCCGGCCACCCATCGGCGCGGTGGCGCCGGCGGCCGGGCCACCGCTGACGGTGCCGGCCCGGGCGATGCGGCGGCCGGGAGCCAGAACGTCGTCGAGGTCGTGCGCGCTGGTGATGCCGGGTGCACTGGTGATGTCGACGCTGGTGCCCATCGTGGACGCGGACATCCCGTGATAGGGCAGATCGACCCGGCTGGCGTTGCTGTGCTCGGCCGCGCTGGTCCCCCAGCCGGCGCCGGGGTGCGCCCGGTTGCGGGTGCGAGCGGCGATCGCGGCGGGGGACGGCACCGGCCGGGCCAGCTTCTTCGTGCTGGCCCCGCTCTCGACCAGTCCCTTGAACGCGGTCAGGTCGGCCTTCAGCCGCTTGTTCAGCGAGGCCTGGCCGTGCCGGTCGTTGGGCATCAGAAAGGCGATGTCGGCCTCGAGCTGGGCGACCACCTGGGTCTTGGTCTCGCCCATCGGCCGCAGGGTGATCGTCTCGGCGAGCAGCGGCCCCTCCGTGGTCGCCCACGAGACCCGCTCGTCCATCGACCGTTCGATGATCTGGGCGTCGAACTCGCGCCGCTTCCCCTCGACGTCCATGATCCAGTGGGTGCGGTCACCGCCGATCGGGGTGACCTCTCGGACACCGCTCATGAACTGCGGGTAGTTCTCGAACGCGGCGAGTTGCTCGTACACCGTGTGCAACGGTGCACTCACCTCGATGGCCTGCTGAACCATGCTCATCGCATCTCTCCCATGCCTTCGCGAGCTGACTTGTCGGCATAACTGAGAGTACGGAGGCGATTACGGGCTGAGTTCGGTTTCGCTCAGACCCGGCGGAGGTACTGCCACTGGCCGACCTCGGTCGCGTACCGGGCGTCACTCGCGGGGACCAGCGGCACCTCAGCCGCACGGAGCAGAGCGACGAGACGGGCGGACGGCGACCGCCACGCCTCGCTGATCTCGACCACGGTGCCGGTCTCGCGGCAGGCCGCGGCCAGGAAGTCGATCAGGTCGAGGCCGAGCACGGCGTCGTCCAGACCGACCTGGGCGAGCAGGCTCAGCGGGCGCGCGAGCTGGGTCGGGGCGTATCGGGAGGCGCGCTCGATGCCGCGGGCCGTCGCCGTCACCAGGGTCTCGGCCACCTGGTCGGCGGTGAGCCGGCCGGCGGCCAGCAGGGCGCGCAGCTCGCGCGGGCCGGCGACGCCGGTGGGCAGCGGCAGACCGGAGACGGCGACCGAGACGGCCTCGAGGTGACTCAGGTCGGCGGGCAGGGCGAGCCACCCGTCGGGCCGGACGACCTCGATCTCGGCCGCGATGCGCAGCCGGATCTCGGTCCGCCGCTGGGCCCGTCGCACCGAGTCGGCGTAGGCGGGCAGCCAGGTGGTGTCCGGACCGACCTGGTCGGCGAAGGTGACCGCGGTGAGCCCGGCCAGGTCGGCCGCCGAGACGACGACCCCGACCGCGTCCCGCCCGGCCGAGAAGCCGGTGTGCACGTGGGCATCGGTGGTCAGATCCAGGGCGTCGACGGCGCTCACGACGCCGATGACCGATTCCCGCTTCGCGCTCACTGTGTCTCCCCGCACCTGATGCCCGACGGGCTCCTCCCGTCTGAGGATGAGAATGCGGGTGCGGCGTTGTCAGCCCCGGTCACGTGGCGGTGCAGTCCGGGTGCGCGGCCTCACAGCCGGAAGGCGCTGACCAGGCTGCGCAGTTCGTCGGCGGTGCGGGCCACCCCGGTGGAGGCGGTGCGGGTCTGCTCGACGCCATGCACGGCTTCGGCACTCGCCGTCGAGACGTCCGAGATGTTGGTGGCGATGCGGGCCGAGCCGTTGGCCACCTCGGCGATGCTGCGGCTCATCTCGCCGGTCGTCGCCGTCTGCTCCTCGACGGCCGACGCGATGGTGGTCTGGAAGTCGTTGATCTGGGCGATCACCTCGCTGATCCGCGAGATCACCTCGACCGCCCCGCCGGTGTCCTGCTGGATGGCGGCGACCCGGGTCCCGATGTCCTCGGTCGCGCGGGCCGTCTCCTGAGCCAGATCCTTGACCTCGCTGGCGACCACGGCGAACCCCTTGCCCGCCTCGCCGGCCCGCGCGGCCTCGATGGTCGCGTTCAGGGCCAGCAGGTTCGTCTGCTCGGCGATCGACGTGATCAGCTTGATGACGTTGCCGATCTCGGCCGACGACGTGCCGAGCTGACGAACGGTCTCGGTGGCCCGGGCCGCCTCGGACACGGCCACCGACGCGATCTGGGCCGACTCGCTGGTGTTGCGGGAGATCTCCCGGATGGCCAGACCCATCTCCTCGGCCCCGGCCGCCACCGACTGCACGTTACGGGAGATCTCGTCCGCCTCGAGCGAGGCCGACGCCGACCGCTGATCGGTGCGCTGAGCCGCCTCGGCGATCTGTGCCGCCACCGCCGACAGCTCACCGGCCGCGCCGGCCAGAGCATCGGCGTCCCGGCCGATCGTCGTCAGCGAACCGCGGATCGACTCCAGCGCCCCGTCGAGCCCGATGGCCATCCGGCCCAGCTCGTCGCGGGTGGTGATGCCGCTGCGGTTGGTCAGGTCGCCGCGGGCCAGCGCGTCGATGACGGCGCCGAGCCGGCGGACCGGCACCAGGATCGAGCGAGCCAGCGGGATCGCCATCCCGATCAGCAGGGCCAGGCCGAGCACGGCCACCACGATCGAGATCGTACGGGTGTCGCTGACCGTGGTCGCCATGTCGGCGCGCTCGGTCTCGACCGCGGCGCTGACCTGGTCGACCAAGCCACCCAGAGCGTCGTCGGTGACGTTGTTGCGCTCGGAGACCTCGCCGATCCGGGCCCGGAGCGAGGCGGGGTCACCGGCCACGAAGTCGGAGATGAAGGTGCCGAAGTCGACGAAGTCCTGACGGCTCTGGGCGAACGTCGCAGCCAGGTCGTCCGGCAGTCCGGCGGCCACCACGGCATCGGCGGCCTCGGTGGCCGACTGCACGTCGTCGACCACGTCCTGGCTGACGTCCTGGCCCAGCGCGGCCCGGCCGGCGTCGAACTTGAGCTCGCTCTGCCGGGTGTCGAGGTGATTGAGCGCGGCCAGGCCGGTCTGCAGCCGCGAGAGATGATCGGCCTGCTCGTTCAACCGGTTCTGGCCGAGCAGCGTGATGCCGGCCTGGACGCCCAGCAGGAGGGCACCCACCAGCACGATCAGGCCGAGCCGTTTGGCAATGCCGAGTTGCGCCAGTCGCGACATCCATCCCCCTTCGAGCCGATCAGACTTGAGCGGTAATGAACATTTTTCACATTTATTGCGACCGCCGGGGGCTTTTGTCCAAAAAGAAGCCCCGCCGCGGCGCGACGGGGCTTCCGTACAGCATTCAGTCCGATGTGGCCGGTGGTCGCAGCATCTTGCTGACCGCTCGGACTTCGTCCTGTGTGGGCGAGGCGGCCTCCCGATTCGAGGCCTGCAGCTCCCGGTACACCTCTTCGCGATGCACCTGTACGTCACGCGGAGCCTGGATGCCCAGCCGGATCACGTCGCCACGCGCCTCGAGCACGGTGATGACGACAGTGTCGCCGATCATCACGCTCTCTCCGGAGCGCCGGGTCAGAACGAGCATCGTCGGTGCCCTCCTCCATCCGTGGACGGACAGCATCGCCAACCGGACGCGGCCGCTGCCCCGCGACCGCGCCCGCTGTTGATCAGTAGACCGGGTTCATGACCGCGCGGACCGGGAAGCCCGAGCCGCTCAGCACGACCTGGATGGCCCGCATGCTGTCGCGGTCGACCACGATCGGAGCCATCAGGTTGGCCGTGGTCTCGTTGGTGCCGGCCGTGATCACGGTCAGCAGCAGCAGACGGTCGGCGTCCTTGGTGTTCAGCGCGGCGAAGACGTCGGCCTCGATCTCGGGCGCGTAGTCCGGGAAGAAGGGCTCCGGCGGCGCGACGAGGAAGCGCAGGTCGGGGTCCTCAGTGGACGTGAACGCGTAGAGCAGGCCGTCTTCGTTGAGCCGCACCAGGACGAATTCCCGGTGGGCCGGGAAACCGGGCATGGGCACCGCCATCGTGATGGTCGGCAGGCCCAGCGACGGGTCGATCATGGTGTCCTCAATCGTTCGGGACGCGGTGCGAGTAGTCATGGTCACCTCAGGAAATCGATGAGCGAGGGCTGGATCACCTTGGCCGAGGCGGCCAGGGCGGCCTGATAAGACGTCTGCTGGATCTGCAATTCCATGATCGCCTTGGGCAGGTCGACATCCTCGATGTCGGACAGCTGCGACGTCACGGAGAGCAAATGGTCATCAGCGGACTGCTTCATCTGCGTAATCCGATTATATCGGGCGCCAACGTCCGAAAGGGTGGACTTTAGTAAATCGTGCGCCGTATCGATGTTGCCCAGCGCGGTGTTCAGCGCTGTGTCGTCATTGTTGCGAAGCGCCGTGGAAATGTCGCTCAGCACCTTGAAGAGCTGAGTGTCGCTTCCCTCCGCGCCGTACGCCTCGGCCCCGGTCGTGTCGATCCGGACCTTGGCGTTCGGGCCGACGGTGCGGGTGGTCTGCCCGTCGTTCCCGACGTACTTACCGGTCTCGTCGAACGCCACGGCGCCCGGCGTGGTGCCGCCGAAGATCGGCCGGCCCAGGTATTTGGTGTTGGCCTCACCGATCATCGACTGGCGGATGTTGTCGATCTCGACGGCGATGGCCTCCCGGGCCGACGCGTTGTTGGCCGAGCTCAGTCCCTGCACGGTCAGATCGCGTACGCGAATGATCTGCCCCGACGCGTCGCCGAGCTTGTCCTGAATGGTGCCGAGCCAGCCGAGACCGTCGTCGGCGTTGCGGGAGAACTGCTGGGTGGCCCGCAACTCGCCGCGCAGTTGCAGCGACGTGACCGTCCCGGTCGGAGAGTCGGAGGGCCGGCTGAGCTGCTTGCCGCTGGAGATCTGCTCCTGCAGTTTCTGGCCGCGGGCCATGCTGCGATTGAGATCGCCCAGCATGCGGTGCCGCATGCTGGTGTCGGTGACCCTGCTCGGGATGGTCATGCGATTCCCCTACGCCGTCGTCGCCCGCTCATCGGCCGACGAGACCGGTGCGGTTGATCAGCTGATCGAGCATCGAGTCGATCGTGGTCAGCACCCGGGAGGCGGCCTCGTAACCCCGCTGGAAGGTCAGCAGGTTGGTCATCTCCTCGTCGAGGTTGACGCCCGACTCGGCCTCGCGCGAGGTGTCGACCTGGTCGCGGACCGCGTCCTGGATCTCGCTGCGCCGGCCCGAGGCCTGCGAAGCCACCCCGAGCTGGCCGATCATCTGCTGATAGGTGGCGTCCGGCCCGCTCTGCGAAGTCCCGAGCGCGGCCAGCTCGTCGGCCTTGTCGTTGTCGATGGCGGCGACCTCGGGCAGGACGGCCTTGGGGTTGCCGGCCGAGAAGGCGACCTTGCCCGGGTCGTCGATGGCCACCTTGAGGTCGCGAGCGGTCGTGCCCGAGAAGAACTCGGTGCCCGGGTCGCCGTTGACGTCGTACGCCGTGGTGGTCAGTTTGTTGACGCTGGTCGCCAGCGACTTGGCCACGTCGTCGAGCTGCTTGGCGATGCCCGGGATGATGGTGTTCATCGTGTCCAGCATCGAGCCCATCGTGCCGCCGGCGACAGCCGTCGTGTCGGTGCCCTGCCACTTGAGCGCGACCTGCGTGTTCGCGTCCCAGGAGTCGAGGTTGGGCGGGCCGGCGAGCACCAGCTTGCGGGTGGAGAAGTCACTGACCAGCGGCGACGCCCCGACATAGACATTGATCGAACCGTCGTCCTTGGCCAGGGCGGTCGCGCCGACCAGCTCGGACAGCTTCATGACGGCGACGTCGCGCTGATCCTGGAGCTCGTTCGTCTCGAGACCGGCGGCCCGGGCGACCACGACCTGGTTGTTCATCTTGGCGATGTTGTCGGCCATCGTGTTGACCTGGTCGACGTACGCGCTCATCTCGTTCAGGTTCGCGCCGAACTGACTGGCCAGCGAGGCCCGGGTGTCGTTCAGCGTGATCGCCACGGTCCGGCTCTTCTCGAGCAGGGACGAGCGGGTCGACGGGTCCTGCCAGTTGTTGGCGACGTCGTTCCAGCCGTCCCACATGTCGTGCAGACGGGCCTGCAACGCGGTGTCGCTGGGCTCGGCCAGCACGCTCTCGATCTGCTCGTACGTCGCCTTCTGCGCGGCCAGGTACGAGGAGTTCGCGTGCTCGGTGCGGCCCCGCTCCTCCAGATAGGCGTTGCGGCCACGCTCGACGCCGGCCACGGTGACACCGTTGCCGACCTGCGTGGTCGTCGCGTACACACCGGGGTTCAGGCTGCCGGTCTGCGACGCCATCCGGACCCGCTGCTTGGTGTAACCCTCGGTGTTCGCGTTGGCGATGTTCTGGCCCGTGACGTCCAGGCCCCGGCGCTGCGCGTAGAGCGAGGTGAGCGCCGTGTTGATCCCACTGAAGCTGCTAGCCATCTCAGATCGCCTCATCCACCAGGCTCGAGCGGCGGATGCCGCCGGAAACGGTCTGCCCCTGCGGACCGTAGGTTTCCACAGTTTCGGCGAACGCGAGCATGGTTTCGCGGGCTGCGCGTTGACCGGCCGTGAGCAGGTCACGGTTGACGTCGGCGAGTGCGCTGATCTCGGAGGTCAGCAGCAGGAACGCCTTGCGGTGCTGATGCAGGAGGTCGGACCAGGGCGCGGGGGCGGCATCGGCCAGCTCGCCGAGCGAGGCCTCCGGAGCCAGGCCCAGCTCGACCGCCACGTCCTGGGCATAGGCGGCGCGAATGACCTCGGTCTGCCGGATCTGCTCCAGCACCACCTCGACCTCCCGGGTGGCGTGGCTGAGCCAGCGCGAACGGTTGGCCGCGAGGAGCAACTGCTCCTCCTCGAGCTTGAACAGCAGCATCTCGAGCAGCTCACGTGAACGCCACAGGACGCTGGCCAGGTCGGTGAGACTCACCCTGGTCCTCCGTCTCGCCTCTGATCGGGGCACGCCCTCACGACGAACCCGCTCATTCGGACACGTCGGCACGTCTGCGACGCCGCTGAGGAATTTCCCCCGATCCGGTGCATTCCGGGTTCATGTGAGTTCGGCTCGGGTTTCTTGGCGTTCGCCGGAAATGGGCGAGGAAATCTCGCAGACTGCTCATGAACCGTCGGCAACGCGCCGATCGGGCTGGCGTCACGCCACGGCCCCATGGATGGGCCGGCTCCAGACCCCTCTCAAGGAGGAAGCAACCCATGGGTCTTCGCATCAATCAGAACATCGCCGCGCAGAACGCCTACCGGAACCTGTCGGTCACCGACAGCCAGATGTCGAAGTCGCTGGAGAAGTTGTCCAGTGGTTTCCGCATCAACCGGGCTGCCGACGACGCGGCCGGTCTCTCCATCTCCGAGGGCCTGCGTTCGCAGATCGGCGGCCTCAAGGTGGCCGTCCGCAACACCCAGGACGGCGTCAGCGTCGCGCAGACCGCTGAAGGTGCGCTCAACGAGACGACCGCCATCCTGCAGCGTATGCGTGACCTGTCGGTGCAGGCGGCCAACGCGGGAGCCACTGACACCTCGGCCTCCGAGGCCGCCAACAAGGAAATGGGCCAGCTGAACGCCGAGTTGGACCGTATCGGCAAGAGCACCGCGTTCGGCAAGCAGAACCTGCTCGACGGCACCTTCGGCGCCACCAAGCAGGCGGCCGGCACCCGGATGGATGGCACCACCACGGGCGCCGCGGCCTCGCTCCCGGCGGGCGTCACCGGCACCGGCACCTTCACCTTCTCGCTGGAGAAGGTCGGCGGTCTCACCAAGTCGCCCAACGGCACCGACATCTCGACCGGTGGCTCTCCGATTCAGGTCTCGGTTGACAAGGTCGCCGCGGACGCCTCGCCGCAGGATCTGGCCAAGGCGGTCAACGCAGGCCTCGAGAAGGCGCTGAAGGCGGCCGGCTTCCAGGGCAACGAGATCACGATGTCGGCGAAGGTCGACAGCCAGAACCGCACCACGTTCAACGTCAACGGTAGCGGGGACTTCTCGATCACCAACGACACGAACATCGGCACGGCCAGCTCCGTCGACACCACCACGGGCGTCAACTCCGGTGGTCTGGGCGTCGACCTGACCACGATGAAGGCCACCGGCGGCAACACCGGCAAGTTCCAGGTCGGCGCGAACGCCAACCAGAAGATCGGCATCGCGATCGGTGGCGTCGACTCCGAGTCGCTCGGCACCGCCGCCCTCAACCTGACCAAGGACCCCGACGCCGCGCTCAAGGCGATCGACAGGGCCCTTTCGTCGGTCACCGAGAGCCGCGCCACGCTCGGTGCCGTGCAGAACCGGTTCGAGCACACGATCAACAACCTGAACGTCTCGGTCGAGAACCTGTCCGCGTCGGAGTCGCGTATCCGTGACACCGACATGGCCCAGGAGATGGTGTCGTTCACCCGGTCGCAGATCCTGACCCAGGCCGGCACCTCGATGCTGTCGCAGGCCAACCAGTCCGCGCAGAACGTCCTCTCGCTCCTGCGCTAACCGAACTGCCACCGTCAGCAACTGAATATCTCGCGCAAGCGACCGAATAGGTGGGGGTAGCCGTCACAAGCGGCTGCCCCCGCTCTCGTTCAGCAGTGAAAGGCAGGCTCCGGTGAGCAGTTCGGTAGACGGACTCGTCAGTGGCCTTCAGACATCCACGATGATCAACTCGTTGATGCAGGTGGAGGCTGCACCCCAGACCCGCCTCAAGTCGAAGGTGACTACGGCCCAGACCGCGATCGCCTCATATCAGTCGGTCAACGCCGCTCTGACCTCGCTCAAGGGTGCCGCGGACACCCTCGGCCAGCTCAGCACGTGGCGCGCGGTCAAGCCGACCTCCAGCTCGAGCAGCGTGACCGCAACCGCCGTGACCGGCACCAACGCGGCGTCGGGCACCACGGTGTTCAACGTCAAGAGCCTCGCCAAGAACCAGATCACCACGGCCAAGGTGCCCACCAGCGGCGACATCAGCTCAGGCACCATCCAGATCACCACCGGCCCGCTCGACAACAGCGCCAACGACAAAACCCACACGATCAATCTCGGCGACGACAAGTCGGCCAAGGGCGTCGCCGCCGCGATCAACGCGGCCGGCATCGGCATCAAGGCAACCGTGGTCACCACCGGTGGTGCCCACGACATCCTGCAGATCAGTGGCGCCAAAACCGGCACCAACGCCGCCTTCCGGATCGACAGCGGCCTGGAGGGCGTCGCGTCGCCTCTGACCAACGTGGCGTCGGCCTCCAACGCTCAGCTGGACATCGGCGGCGGCGATGACAAGGCCGCGGACGGTGGCTACAGCGTCACCAGCGAGACGAACACTTTCGCCAAGCTCATGCCGGGTGTCTCGATCACTGTCTCGAAGCTCGAGAACGACGTGACCGTCACTTCCGAGCAGGACGTGAGCGGCATCGCCAGCAAGATCCAGGCGCTGGTGGACGCGGCGAACAGCACGCTCACCGAGGTCGGCAACCAGACCGCTTACAACGCCGCCACCAAGAAGGGCTCGCCGCTGACCGGCGACTTCTCGGTGCGCAACATCTCGCAGACCCTGCTCGGCAAGATCAGCCTCGGCCTGACCTACACCAATCCGTCGTACGACAAGGCCCAGGAGGATCCGGCCAACAAGGCCACCCTCCAGAAGATCTCCATCTCGTTGTCGAAGCTCGGCGTGGAACTCGACCGGAGCGGCAAGCTGACCTTCGACTCGTCGAAGTTCACCACCTCATACAACGAGAACCCGACCCAGATCCAGGCGGCCGGCATCGAGTTCGCCGACCAGATGGAGAAGTACGCGGGCGACCAGACGACCAACATCACCTCGGTCATCACCGGCCGCAAGAACGAGATCGACGGGCTCAACACGCAGATCAGCGGCTGGGACCTTCGGCTCGCGGCCAAGCGGACCGCACTGCAGAAGCAGTACGCCGATCTGGAGACCTCACTGGGCAAGCTCAAGAACCAGTCCACCTGGCTCGCCGGCCAGCTCTCCGGCCTCTGATCCATCGCCCCGACCAGCCATCGCAGGGCCCTGACTTAGGAGACCGATGACCGTGACCGCCCCAAACCTCCGCAACCGCTACCTGCAGGACTCGATCCAGACCGCCTCGCCGGCCAAGCTGCTGACCATGCTCTACGACCGCCTCGTCCTCGACCTCGTCCAGGGTGAGGAGGCCATCCGGGCCAAGGAGA
Organism: Paractinoplanes maris; assembly: GCF_023544465.1. Classification (GTDB taxonomy): domain Bacteria; phylum Actinomycetota; class Actinomycetes; order Mycobacteriales; family Micromonosporaceae; genus Actinoplanes; species Actinoplanes maris. The sequence continues at coordinate 872,781 of NZ_JALPVL010000001.1, forward strand.
TCGAGAACGCGCACGAGAAGCTCTCGCACGCTCAGGAGATCCTCATCGAGCTTCAGGTCAGCCTCGACGTCGAGGCCTGGTCCGGCGCTCCCGGGCTGGCCAACCTCTACAGCTATCTGATCACCGAGCTGATCGGGGCCAACGTCACCAAGGACGCCGACCGGGTGGCCGTCTGCCGCGGTTTCGTCGAGCCGCTGCGCGACGCCTGGCGAGAGGCGGCCGCGTCGGCGGTCGCCCACTGACGAGCGGGGGATCGACGTGAGCGGCGGCGACTGGCGGGACGCCTGGAGCGAGGCGCTGGACGAGCTGGAGCTCGACGTGGCCACGGTCGAGGCGATGCTCGACGACGAGCACCGGCACGCCGAGACGCCGCCGGCCAGCATCTGGAAGCCGCCGACCGAGCTGGGCGCGCTGCCGCTGGAGCTCAAGCCGCGGGCCGACGAGATCCTGACCCGCCAGCTCCAGGCGGCCGAGGAAATCGCCCGCCGGATGACCGCCACCCGCCAGCAGATGACGATGACGAAGAAGATCGAGACCGGCGAGGCCGTCAAACGCCCCGTCTACGTCGATCGGGCCATGTAGAAGGACAGACCATCGTCCCGGCTCCCCACCTGGGGGCCGGGACGTTTTCGTGCAACCGGCTGGCAACCGTCTGACACTCAGCGGATCGCCGGAGCCGCCGAAATGCATGGTACGAGCGACGGAACGCTCACCGAACTGCCACGGATCGGCACCTTGGAACGACACAAGGAGCTGCTGTGTTCGACGACGTCTCCACGTCCTCCCTGCGCGTCGCGGCCTCCGGCCTGGCGGCACGGCAGAGCGCCATCGCCAACAACATCGCCAACATCGAGACCCCTGGCTATCGGGCCCGTAAGGTCGAGTTCGAAGAGGCGTTGCGCGGTGCCGTCGCCAAGGGCATGTCGCCCCTGGGCGTCGCCCCGCAGACCCGCTCGTCGCTGGAGCCCACCCGGCTCAACGGCAGCAACGTCAACCTCGACGAGGAAACCCTCTCCCACATCGACACGACCATGCGCTACCAGCTGACTCTGCGGGCGATGGACACCAAGTACTCGATGCTGCGCGACGCGATCAAGGGAGTCTGAGCATGAGCACTTTCAACGCGATCGGCGTCGCCGGCACCGGTGTGACCGTCTACCGCAAGTGGCTGGACGCCGTGTCGGACAACATCGCCAACATGGACAACACCGTCCGGACCTCGGAGAAGGCGTTCCAGGCCCGGTACATCCTCGCCCAGGAGGCCCAGGACGGTAACGGCGCCCAGGTCGGCGGGGTGGCCTTCGGCAGCGCCGAGGGTGTGCTGGTGCACGAGCCGGACAACCCGCTGGCTGACAGCCAGGGCTACGTGCGCAAGGCGGACATCGACCTGAGCTCGCAGATGGCCCAGATGATGATGGCCCAGCGCGCCTATCAGGCCAACCTCGCGGTCGTGGACCGCGCGAAGGACTCCTACACCGCTGCGATCAACCTCGGAAAGTGAGGTAGGCGATGACCTCCCCGATCAGCCCGATCGGCGGTTTCTCGCCGGTCTCCGGGCTCGACGCGATCAGCGGCGTCGGTGGCACCGGTGCCCTGGGCGGCACTGAGAAAGTCACCGCGGCGCAGGGCGAGCACGAGAGCTTCGCGAGCATGCTCTCGCGCGGGCTCGAGAGTGTCTCGGCCTCGCAGGCCAAAGCCAATGACCTCGCCGTCCAGGTCGCCCAGGGCACGCTCAACGACCCGGCGCAATACACCATGGCAGCCAACGAAGCTCAGCTCGGCCAGCAGCTCACTCTCGCCGTTCGCAACAAGGCCGTGGAAGCTTTCCAGGAAATCATGAGGATGCAGGCCTGAGATGACCGACCGCCTTCCCGCTCCGGTTCGCCGCGTCACGGACACGTTCCGGTCCTTCACACCGGGACAGAAGGCCGTCACGATCGCGGCTGTAGTCGCCCTCGTCATCGGCGCGTACTTCTTCGCCACGTGGGCGTCGAAGCCCTCGTACTCCATTCTGTTCAACAACCTCTCGTCCAAGGACGCCAGCGCGATCGTCGAGTCGCTGAAGAAGACCGGTACGAGTTACGAGCTGGCCAACGACGGCCAGACCGTGCTCGTACCGCAGGACCAGGTGAACGACCTGCGCCTGTCGCTGAGCGGCGAGGGCCTGCCGGGCGACGCCGGCACCGGCTACGCGCTGCTCGACCAGCAGGGCATCACCACCAGCGACTTCATGCAGCAGACGAACTACCAGCGGGCGCTCGAGGGCGAGCTGTCCACCACGATCAAGTCGATCGAGGGGGTCGAGGCGGCCACCGTGCACCTCGTCATCCCCAAGAAGGACGTCTTCGCCGACGAGCAGGACAAGCCGACCGCCTCGGTGCTGGTGGCCTCGAGCTCGACCCAGCCGCTGAGCGGCGATCAGGTGCAGGCCATCGTGCACCTGGTCGCCTCGAGCGTCGAGGGCCTCGATCCGACCGAGATCACCGTGGCCGGCGCGGACGGCAAGATCCTCTCCACCGGTGGTGGTGCGGCCATCGGCACCGGCGGGGACAGCGGGACGGAAGCGCAGACCGTCGCCTTCCAGAACCGGATGAACTCCTCGCTCCAGAAGATCGTCGAGAGCCTGGTCGGCCCGGGCAACGCGGTGGTGCAGACCAGCGCCCAGCTCGACTTCGACCAGACGCAGACGCAGAGCCGGACCTACAACGCGGACCCGTCGGTGCCCGCCCTCTCCGAGCAGAACACCCGTGAGGCCTACAACGCCGCGGACAACTGCGCCGGCGGGGTGCTCGGCCCCGACAACATCGCCGGCCCCGGCTGTTCGGCGGGCGGCGCCAGCAGCGGTCCCGGCCAGTACGAGAACAGCTCCAGCGTCCGCAACAACGCGCTCAACGAGATCAACGAGACCCGGAAGAGCGCGCCCGGCGGGATCAAGAAGCTCAACGTGGCTGTCCTGCTCAACAGCAACGTGGCCGGCACCATCGACCCGGCCCAGGTGCAGCAGCTGGTCACCGCGGCCGCCGGCATCGACAGCACCCGCGGCGACACGATCGCGGTCTCGGCCATGCCGTTCGACCAGAGCGCCGCCAAGGCCGCGCAGGAGGCCCTGAGCGCCTCCAGTGCCGCCGCCCAGCAGGCCAAGCAGATGTCCCTGATCAAGACCGGCGCGCTCGGTGCGCTCGTCCTGATCCTGATGTTCCTGGCCTGGCGGTTCAGCCGCAAGAGCAGCAAGCGCCGGGGCCTGACCGCTGAGGAGCGCAAGCACCTCGAGGACATGCAGGCCGCACTCGAGGCGCAGCGGCTGGCCGAACTCAACCAGGCGATCCCGGCTCAGATGCTGGAGGCCGGGATGGGCCTGGACGACACGAACGTGCAGGCTCGCGAGGAACGCCAGCGGGAGATCGAGCAGATGGTCAAAGATCAACCTGATGAGATGGCGGTGCTTCTGCGCGGCTGGCTGGCCGCCGACACGACGCGCTGACCTTTCCGGCGGCGATCGGCTGGAGCCGGTCGCCGCGGGGTTGATTTCCTGCTGACGGTCCGAGGAGTACGCGTTGACTCAACCGGCGCTCACCACCATGTCGATGACGGGCGTGCGCAAGGCCGCAATCATGCTCGTCCAGTTCGGCAAGGAACAGTCCGCCCACATCATGTCGCAGATGTCGGAGAAGGAAGTCGAGATGATCTCGGCCGAGATCGCCCGTCTCGGCAAGCTCGAGCCGACCCAGGTCGACGACGTGATGGACGAGTTCTACGCCATGGCCACCACCCGGTACGCGGGCTCCGGTGGCATGGACTACGCCCGCGAGCTGCTCGAGGCCTCGCTCGGCAAGGACCGCGCGGCGCTGATCCTGGACCGCCTCGAAGCCTCGATGAACGACATCCCGTTCAACTTCCTCAGCCACGCCGACCCCCGGCAGCTGCTGTCCTACGTGCAGTACGAGCATCCCCAGACGATCGCGCTGGTGCTCGCGCACATCCCGTCGGCGCTCGCCTCGTCGATCCTGGCCGGCCTCCCGATCGAGGTGCAGACCGAGGTCGCGCACCGCATCGCGGTGATGGACCGCACCTCCCCCGAGGTGATCCGCCAGGTCGAGCAGGCCCTGCAGCGCAAGCTCTCCACCGTGCTCCAGCCCGACGAGCTGTCCACCGTCGGCGGTCTGCAGCCGCTGGTCGACATCATCAACCGGGCCGACCGCACCACCGAGCGACTCATCCTGGAAGCCCTGGACGCCCGCAGCCCCGAGCTGGCCGAGGAGATCCGGCGCCGGATGTTCATGTTCGAGGACATCATCAACCTCGAGGACCGCGCCATCCAGCTGGTGCTGCGCCAGGTGGAGCCGGCCGACCTGGCCACTGCCCTCAAGGGCGTGCCCGACCCCGTGCGCGACAAGGTCACCAAGAACCTCTCCGAGCGGGGCCGCGAGAACCTGCTGGAGGAGATCGACCTGCTCGGCCCGACCAAGGTCAAGATGGTCGAGGAGGCCCAGGCCAAGATCGTGTCGGTGATCCGCTCGCTCGAGGACTCCGGCCAGATCGAGGTCCAGCGCGGTGGCGAGGCCGATGAGCTCATCGCCTGAGAGCACCAGTCCGGTTCTGCGCGGCACGGTGGCCGACTCGGCCGCCGCCGCGCGGTTCGGTGTCGACCTGCGCACCGGGCTCCCGACCGACGGCGACTCGCTCGGCCGGGCCAAGGAGCAGGCGCGCACGGCCGGCTATGCCGAAGGCTGGGCGCAGGGCCAGCGCGAGGCCGCCGCGGCCGCGCAGAACGCCCAGGCCCGGGCGGCGGCGGCCGAGCAGGCCCACGAACAGCGCCGGGCGACCGCGCTGGCGCAGGCGGTCAACGCGCTCGGCCGGGCCGTCACCGAGCACGAGAACCAGCTCATGCCGACCTTCGCCGAACTGCAGGAAGTGCTGCTGGCGCACGCCTTCGAGCTGGCCGAGGCGATCGTCGGGCGCAGCCTGGAGGACCCGCAAGGCCGTACGGTGGCCGCGCTGCGCCGGGCCATGGCGGCCACCCCGGAGGCCGGCTCGCTGGTGGTGAGCCTGCACCCGGACGACTACCACACGCTGGTCGGCGAGGCCGGCGAGACAGATTTCGAGTACGAGGGACGCCGGGTGCGGCTGCGCCCGGACGGCGCACTGCGGCCCGGCGACGCGATCGCGGAGACCGGCATGGCGACCGTGGACGCCACCATCGCGGCCGCCGTGGAGCGGGCCCGGGAAGCGTTGCGGCTGCTGTAGCGCCGGCCCGGCCGAAAGAGACGGAAGAGGCGCAAGATGACGGACGTGTTCCGCCACCGCATGTCGGCGGCGCTCGCGGCGGCCCGCCCGCTCACCCGCGGCAAGGTGACCGGCGCGGTCGGCCTGCGGGTGACCGTCAGCGGGGTCGACGCCCGGGTCGGTGACCTGGTGCAGATGGGCGAGGGACCGGAGGCCATCTTCGCCGAGGTGGCCGCCATCGACGGCGACAAGCTCTCCTGCCTGCCGCTCGGCCCGATCGCCGGCCTGGGTGCGGGCACTCCGGTGACCAGCACGGGCGGGCCGCTGCGGGTCGCCGTCGGGCCCGACCTGCAGGGCCGCATCCTGGACGGGCTGGGCCGCCCGATGGACGGCGGGCCACCGCTCAAGGGCCACCTGGTGAGCATCGACGCGGCGCCGCCGTCGGCCATGGAGCGCCAGCTCGTCGACAAGCCGATGTCGCTCGGCGTCCGGGTGCTGGACACTCTCGTGCCGTGCGGGCGGGGGCAGCGCATCGGCATCTTCGCCGGCTCGGGCGTCGGCAAGTCGACCCTGATGTCCATGATCACCCGCGGGACCTCGGCCGAGCTGAACGTGGTGGCGCTGGTCGGTGAGCGCGGTCGCGAGGTCCGCGAGTTCATCGAGCACGACCTGGGCGAGGAGGGCCTGGCACGCTCCGTCGTGGTCATCGCCACCTCGGACACCCCACCCCTCGTACGCCTGCGGGCCGGAGCCGTGGCGACCCGGATCGCCGAGTACTACCGCGACGAGGGCGCCGACGTGCTGCTGATGATGGACAGCGTGACCCGGGCGGCGATGGCCCAGCGCGAGGTCGGCCTGTCGGTGGGCGAGCCGCCGGCCACCCGGGGCTATCCACCGTCGGTCTTCGCGATGCTGGCCTCGCTGCTGGAGCGGGCCGGGCCGGGCGCGCGGGGCAGCATCACCGGGCTGTACACCGTGCTGGTCGAGGGCGACGACCACAACGAGCCGATCGCCGACGCGGCCCGCTCGATCCTCGACGGCCACATCGTGCTCGACCGCAAACTGGCCACCGCCGGCCACTTCCCGAGCATCCAGGCCCTGGACTCGATCTCCCGCGTGGCCAACAAGATCACCACACCCCAGCAGCGGGCCGACGCCACCGAGCTGCGGCGTCTGATGGCGGCCCACCGCGAGGTGCGCGAGCTGGTCGAGATCGGCGCGTACGTCGCCGGCACCAACCCGGACGCCGACCGCGCGACCGCCATCTGGCAGCACATCAACGCGTTCCTGCGTCAGGGCCTCGACGAGCGCGTCACCGCCGACGACGCCTGGGCCCACCTCCACGCGCTGGTGAGCTCGGCCTGACCGCCCAGCGGAGCTCGGCCTGACCGCCCAGCGGAGCTCGGCCTGACCGCCCAGCGGAGCTCGGCCTGACCGCACAGCGGGGCGCCCGTCGCACTCAGTTCCGGCTCGGTGGCAAGCACTCAGCGAATCGGTGGGTGCACTCAGTTCCGGCTCGGTGGCAAGCACTCGGCGGATCGGTGGGCGCGCTCAGTTGCGGGTCGGTTGCAAGCACTCAGCGAATCGGTTGGCGGGCCGACCGGGACAGATGAGGCCCGCCGCGCAAGGAGGCAGAACGTGAACCGGTTTTTCCGACTCTCCCCCGTGCTCCGCGCCCGCAAAGCCCAGGAGGACGCGGCCAAGGGCGCCGTGATCCAGTCGCGCGCGGAGATCCGGGACGCCCAGGCCCTCGTACGCCGCAAGCAGCTCGACCTGATGGGAGCCGAAGCCCCGACCGAGGGCACAGCCCGGGCCATCGTCGCCGGCCTGGTGGCCCGCCAGTCCCTCGCGGGGGCGCTGATGAGCGCCCACCGCATGGTCGAGGACGCCGAGCAGGTCGAGCGGGACCGGATCGCCGTGCTGGCCGATGCGGCCAAGCGCCGCCGCGCGGTCGAGATGATGGCCGAGCGGCACGCCGAGATGGTGCGCGCCAACGACCTGCGCAAGGACCAGGCCAACCTCGACGAGCTGGCGATGACCAGCAAGGCCCGTAACGCGGCCCGGGGAGCGGACGAATGAGCATGGGCGTCGCCGGGGTGCTCAACCGCATCCAGCAACTCCAGGGTCAACTCGGCCTCACCCCCGTCAACCCGGCGCCCGGCACGATCTCCACCAACGGCGCCGTCCCCGGCACCTCGTCCTTCGCCTCGGCCCTGGCCTCGGCCAACGGCCAGGCCGGCGCGATGAGCCTGAACAGCCGGGCCACCGGTCAGAACGTGGTCGACGCGGCCAAGAAATACCTCGGGACCCCGTACGTCTTCGGGAGCACCGACCCGGACAAGGGCCTGGACTGCTCGGCGCTGGTGCAGCGGGCCTACGGCGATCTCGGGATCAAGGTGCCCCGCCTGTCGCACCAGCAGGCCAAGGCGGGCGAGCCGGTGGCCAACCTGGCCCAGGCCAAGCCGGGCGACATCCTGGCCTTCGACTCCCCCGTCGACCACGTGGCGATCTATCTCGGCGACAACAAGATGATCGCGGCGCCCAAGCCGGGTGATCAAGTCAAGATCCAGAGCGTGTACGAGAAGCCGACGCACATCCGCCGCGTCGTCGCCGACCCGTCCTCCGTGGCGGGCGGCAACCCCACCGCGGCGGTGCGTCCGGCGAGCCTGCAGAACGGCTCGCTGAACGGGGTGCCCTACGGCGACCTGTTCGTCAAGGCCGGCAACCGCTACGGCGTCTCGCCCAAGCTGCTGGCCGCGGTGGCCAAGGTCGAGTCCAGCTACAACCCGGGCGCGGTCAGCAAGGCCGGGGCCCAGGGCCTGATGCAGCTGATGCCGTCGACCGCCCGCGGTCTGGGCGTGAAGAACTCGTTCGACCCCGAGCAGGCGATCAACGGCGGCGCCAAGCTGCTGGCCCGCAACCTCCGCGAGTTCAAGTCGCTGCCGCTGGCGCTGGCCGCCTACAACGCGGGCGGCGGCGCGGTGCACAAGTACGGCGGCATCCCGCCGTTCTCGGAGACCCAGGCGTACGTCCCGAAGGTCCAGAAGGCCCTGGCCGCGCTCGGCGGCTGACCGGGCGTCGACAGATCTGAGCAGGAGAGCCGCATGAAGATGCCGAATTCCGTCAGCGGCGCCGACCGGGCGCCGGTGACCGACATCGGACGTCGCCCCGGCGCCAAGAAAGGCGAGGGCGGGGAGGAGTTCGGCTCCGCGCTCTCGGCCGAGCTCGACCGGGACGGCCAGGCCAAGACCGACGACCGGCGTACGGCGGACCGCGCGTCCGACCAGCGGGCCGGCGACCGGGCAGCCGGCGACCGGGCCGCGGATCGCCGGGCCGACGCCGAACGGGCCGCGGCCGGGCGCAGCGCCCTCCAGCGCGAGGCGGCCGACCGCGCGGCCGACGCGGCGAACCGGGCCGGCGCCGAGCGAGCCGCGGCCGGGCGCAGCGCCCTCCAGCGCGAGGCGGCCGACCGCGCGGCGGGAGCGGCGAACCGGGCCGATCAGCGCCGGGCCGACACGGACCGCAGCGACCGGGCTGACCGAGGGGACAACCGCCGCACCGAGACGCGAGACACCACGGGTCGAGCTGATCGGACCGACAACCGCCGCGCCGACGCCCAGGAGACCGTGGGCCGGGCCGGCCGCGAGGACACCACGCCGGGCACCGAGGCACCGGCTACCGACCGGCCGGCCGAGACCGGCGCCATCGACTCCCAGGAACCCGACGACGGCACCGGGACGGCGAGCGCCGCAGCCGCGATGGCCGGAGCCGTCGCACCGATGACCGTGCAGCCCACTCCGGTCGAGGGTGGCGCCGCGCCCCGCGACCCGGCGACCGGCGCCGTCCCGCCTGCCGCCGTTCCACCCGTCCCCGCGACCGGTGGAACGGCCACTCCCGATGCTCAGCTGGTTCAACCCGGCGCCGCCGCGCCGCCCACGGCCGGCCCCGGCACCGCTCTCCCACCGGCCCTGGCCGCTCAGCTCGCGCAGAGCGGGGTGGCCGCCGGACCAGGCACCACCGCGCCCGCCGGTCCGGCCACCGGCACCGCCGCCACCGGCACCGCCGCTACCAGCACCGCCCCTACCGGCACCGCTCCCACCGGCACCGCGACCCCGGCTGGTCCGGCCGCGGCGGCCGACGCCGCGGCCACGCTGACCGCCCCGGCCACCACCGCCGTCCCGGTGGCCGGTCCGCGGCCGGCCGCTCTGACTCCGCCGGCCGACACCGCGACGGCCACCCCGCCCACCCCGCCCACCGGCGGCGACCCCGCTCCGGCCGATGCCGCCGCCGCGGGCGCCACACCGCCGCCGGCCGCCGCACCCGCCGGCCAAGCCGCGCCCGACGCCAGCGCCGGCACCGTCACCGCCAATCCGGTCAACCCGGCCGCGGCCCCCGGGGTGGCCCCGGACGGCGCCGCGACTTCGGCGCTGGGCCAGGCCGGCCTGGCCGGCGTGACCGGACCGCAGGCGCCCGCACCGGCGGCTCCGGCCGCGGGTGCCCCGGCGGCTCCGGCCCAGCCGTTCGCGCCGCCCGCCGAACAGCTGGCGATGCGGATCGTGCCGCTCAAGCTCGACGCCGACGGCATCCACCGGCTGACCGTGCACCTGCACCCGGTCGACCTCGGCCCCGTGCAGGTGGTGGCCGAGATCCGCAACGGCGACATCAACGTCCAGCTGACCGGCAGCACCGACGCCGGCCACGACGCCCTGCGCAACGCCCTCGACGACCTGCGCCGCCAGCTCGACGAGGCCGGTTTCGGCAACACGTCGCTCGACCTGCGCCAGGGCAACGCGCAGCAGGACCAGGCACGTCAGCAGTTCGGAGCCGCGGGCTTCCCCGGCGGTCGCCGGGACGCCGGCGGAGCCACCGCGCCGGCCGAGACGACCGCACCGACGATCCGCCCGGCCGCACCGGGCTCCAGCCGCCTGGACATTCACGCGTAGTGCGGTGTCCACGAACGTTGGCCGGGTGGGGCCCGGTGGCGTTGCGGATCCTCGGTCACCGTGATGAGCGAGCGACTCCCCACCGGTGGTGGGGCGGGCCTCCGCCGGCCAATTGAACCCCACTGCCGCTCGTGGTGGTGAGCGGCGGGGGTCACGCCGTGCCGGTCCCCGCCCGGGGAGGTGGGTGCCGGCTCGACGGTGCGTGACCACCCCGCTGTTACGTGGTGAACGCCGCGGCGACATCACGATGCCCGGCGAACTGGCCTGCGAACAGGTCATGGTCCGGCCGCGGGGTTTGGTGATCCGTTGCCGGCAGTGCGGGCAGGTCGAGGAGGTGCCGCGTTCGTCGACCAGGTGCACCCGGATCCCGGCCAGGGCGGCTTTGTCCTGCAGGATGCGCAGGGTGCGGCCGATCTGCCATTGCCTTAGCCGCAGGTTGTGCCGCCGCCCGGCATTCTTGTCGAGGACACTGCGGGGATCGCCGACGGTCAACGTGCCGATCCGCTTGTCCACGGCCCAGCCGATGAGCTCCTTGGTGGCTTCGTACAGGGCTTGCCGGATCCGGCGGCGGTGGCGGGGTCTCGATCAGCTGGGCCCGGCGGCGGATTTTACACCAGCGCCGGGATCCGCGTTGCCCGGTGGCCGGGGCGTGGCCGGCGCAGCAACCCGAAACAGCGCTGCCGCTGAGCCCGGGTCAGGCGCAGCCCGATCCAGGCAGTGCGCCACCGGACCCGTTAATGGCCACCGCACCAGCCGGAACGCCAGGAGGGGTGATCGCTTTCGCGATCACCCCTCCTGGTCCGCCTTCCGTCAGGCCGGCTTTTCCGCGTCCAGGGCGGTCGGTGTCACCGGGGTGCCTTCCGGCTTCCCCTCCGGCCGGCCGTAACCCGCAGTGACGAACCGCAACCCGGCCAGCAGCAGGGCAGCGATGGGCACCGCGATCACGAACCGGATCAGTACCTCGGTGATGTCGACCTCGTCGAGGACGTAACGATAGAGCGCGGGCGCGCTCATCAGGAGCGCGAACAGCAGGACCGACGGACGGATCACTGTCGTGCCGACCGGGTGACCCGCCGCGGGGCCGCGGCGACCGGCATGACGTCGGAGGCGATCCGCGCGCAGAGCATGGCGGCCCAGGCGTGCGGAGTGGCCGGCTTGCCGTCCAGTGAATAGATCGGCAGGTCGAGCCCGAGCACCGACGCCGGGTCGGCGGTGAGCTCGACGCCGTGCACCACGAGCGACTCGACGTCACCGAGCGACCGCAGGTGGCGGGCCGTGTCGGCGGTCTTGCGGGTGGCGTCGACCACCGCCCAGACCGCGGTCGCCCCGATCGCGTCGCACATCTCGTTGATCCAGATCGGGTCGGTGCCGCCCACCGGGGCCTCCAGCACCACGACCCACGGTTCCTCGGCGCTGTGCAGCTTCTCGGCCCGCTGTTCGGCCGCCTCCGGCGTGGAGATCAGGCGGGACGAGTGCAGCCCGGTGCCGGCCGTCGACGTGGCCGCGAGCAGCAGGTGGTTCTCGGGCACGCCGATCTCCTCGAGGAGCTGGCGGCCGATCGTCACCCCGAGGTTGAGGTCACCGGCCAGCACCAGGATCTCGCCCGGGCCGTCCGGGATGCCCGCCGCGGCCGGGCGGGCGGCCAGCACGCTCAGCACACCGGCGTACGTGTCGCTGCCGGTGATCTGGCGGGCCATCGGCTCGGGCATGCCGACCGACATCAGGTTGCGCACGACCGGCTCGTTGTCGGCCTCGACCGGTGCCGGCTGGGTGGCCGGGGCCGGGGCGGCCGAGACCGGCGCGGCCGTCCGGAACCCGTACGTCTCGGCGGCCGGCATGGCCGGCTCGGCGATCGGTTCGGGCGCGACCGCCGGCGGCACCGGGTCCACCTCGACCGCGCTGGCCGCCAGCCCGCCGATCCGCTCGGCCAGGCTGGGCGCCGGCGAGACCGGCGCGGCCATCGGCGGCGTCGCGGGCGCGACCATCGGCGGAGCGGGCGTGATGGTCGGCATCGGCGTGACGGCCGGCGGCGCGGCCATGACGGTCGGCGGCGCGGGCGTGACCAGCGGCGTCGCGGGCGGCGGCGCCATGACCGGTGCGGCCGCGACGACCGGCGGCGGAGCGGGCGACTGCGGCGCCACCGGCGGTGGCGGAGCAGGCATCCGCGGAGCCGCGTTGACCGGCGACTCGCTCGCGGCGGCCGGGCGGAACGGCCGTACGGTCGGGGTGTCCTCCCGCGGCGCGGGCTTGGGACGGGTGGCGAACCGGTCGGCGGTGTTACCTCCGTCCAGGCCGGCCATCAGCTCGGCGAAGGCGGCCCCGGTGTCGCCGAGCGCCGCACTGCGCCCCTCGTCGGCTCCGAAGCTGTGGTCGGGAACCGCCTGCGACGGTGTCTCGGCCGGCCGCGAGATGCCGAACGAGGCCGGTGTCACCGACCGCGGCGAGGACGAGCCGGTGCGGGCCACGCCCCGGCGCGGCTCCTCCAGCCGGTCCTGCGACTCGGCCCGTTCCAGGAGCCGTTCCAGACTGTGCTGACCGTTGTCGGCCGTCTTCGTGCGCTGTGCCATCTCATTCCTGTCCTCGTTCGGGTCCGGCACTTCGACCGACAGCTCGTAATGCTGTTTTGCGAAGAAGCCACCGACACCGCCACTGCGGACCTTGTCGGCAGAGATGATCCGGACACGGGAGCCGTACTCATCGCGTACCTGAGCCAGCAGCGGCTCGATGGCAGGTCCCTCAAGCAGCACCCGCGTAGGCACCGTTCACCACCCCTATCGTCTCGATCTGTGCAGTGGAACCAGAGATTTCGCCGTACGACAGCACCTGGACCCGGCGCGAACCAGCGCGCAGAAGTCGCATCAGGGGCAGTCGCAGCTGTGGCGAGCAGGCCAGCACAGGTGCCAGGCCTTGCTGTTCCGCGGTCTCGGTGAGCCGGGCCGCCTCGCTGACGATCGACTCGGCACGCATGCCGTCGATCGCCATGAAGGCCCCCGTCTCGCTGGGCCGCAGAGATTCGAGCAGTTGCTGCTCGAGCATGGGGTCGAGCGTGATCACCGTGAGCCGGCCGGCGGTCGTGTACTGGGCCGCGATGGCGGGGCCCAGAGCCGCGCGGGCCGACTCGACCAGGCTGTCCTGGTCGACGGAGACCTTCGCTCGCAGGGAGAGCGCTTCGAAGATGCGCACCAGGTCCCGCACCGGCACGCCCTCGTCGAGCAGCGCCTGCAGCACCTTCTGGATCTGGCCGAGGCTGAGCACCGCGGGGGTGAGCTCCTCGACGACGACCGGGTGGGTCCGCTTCACCATCTCGGTCAGCGCGCGAACGTCCTCGCGGCCGAGCAGGCGGCTGGCGTTGGTGCGCACCACCTCGGCCAGGTGCGTGATGATCACGCTGGCCCGGTCGACCACCGTCGCCCCGGACAGCTCGGCCTGGTAGTGCAGCTCGGCCGGCACCCACTTGCCGGGCAGGCCGAACACCGGCTCGACCCCCGCCTTGCCGGGCAGTCCCTGCAGTCCGTCGCCGATCGCCAGCACCGTGCCGGGCGGCGCCTCACCGGTTCCGGCGTCCACCCCCGAGATCCGGATCGCGTACGACGAGAGGGGCAGATCCAGATCGTCCCGGGTGCGCACCGGCGGCATGATCACGCCGAGCTCCATGGCCATCTTGCGGCGCAGGGCCCGGACCCGGTCGAGCAGGTCGCCACTGCTGGCGTCGACCAGGTCGACCAGGTCAGGCGAGAGCGCGAGCTCCAGCGGGTCGACCCGCATCTCGCCCAGCAGCTGCTCGGGCGAGTCGGCCGGCGGCAGGTCGACCGCCTCCGCCGCCGCCACGGCCGCCGCCACCTGGTCCTCGGGCTCGGGCTCCTTGATCCGCTGGGCTGCCACCAGGACGGCCACGCCGACGATCAGGAACGGCACCTTGGGCAGGCCGGGGATGATGCAGAGGGCGAGCGCCGCTCCGCCGGCGATGCGCAGGGCGAGCTTGTTCTGGCTGAGCTGAGCGGTGACCGTCGTGCCCATGTCGCCCGAGGTGGCCGAGCGGGTCACGATCAGACCGGTGGCGACCGAGAGGAGCAGGGCCGGGATCTGCGAGACCAGGCCGTCGCCGATGCTCAGCAGGCTGTAGTGGTTCATCGCGTCGCCGGCGGCCATGCCCTGCTGGGCCACGCCGATCGCGAACCCGCCGACCAGGTTGATCAGCGTGATGATGACGGCCGCGATGGCGTCGCCCTTGACGAACTTGGAGCCACCGTCCATGGCGCCGTAGAACTCGGCCTCCGCGCCGACCTCGGCCCGGCGCTTCTTGGCCTCGTCCTCGTCGATCAGGCCGGCGTTCAGGTCGGCGTCGATCGCCATCTGCTTGCCGGGCATCGCGTCGAGGGTGAATCGGGCACCGACCTCGGCCACCCGCTCGGCACCCTTGGTAACCACGATCATCTGCACGATGACCAGGATCAGGAAGATGACCAGACCGATGACCAGGTTGCCACCGACGACGAAGCTGCCGAAGGCGTGAATGACCTTGCCGGCGTCGCCGTCGCGCAGCACCAGCCGGGTCGCGCTGATGTTGAGCGCCAGGCGGAAGAGCGTGGCGACCAGCAGCAGCGCCGGGAACACCGCGAAGTCGAGGGGTTTCTGGACGAACATGCTGGTCAGCAAGATCAGCAGAGCCGCGGTGATGTTGACCGCGATCAGCAAGTCCAGCAGGAAGGTCGGCATGGGCACGACCATCATGAGGATGATGCCGATGACCCCGACGGGTACGGCAAGCCGGCTGATGTTGCGTTTCTTCACGGCACCTTCCAGGAGTGGATGTTGGAGCCATCCCTGCGCGGTCGTCGCCGTCCTGGCGTCTCTCTGTTCGGCGATCCGTCGCCTTCACTGAGCGGGGTGCGCTGACCCACAAGGGGATCCTCCCTCGTACGAGGGACCTATGTGAGGAAATCTCCCAAGTTTTCAGTTATGCGGCTTCTGAGGCGGAGTTGGGGTTGCGGTGCAGGCCTGCCGCGGATCCACGTGCCTTCAGGCTCATGACGAACGCCAGCACCTTGGCCACCGTCCCGAAGAACTCGGCGGGGATCTCCTGCCCCACTTCGACGGCCTTGTACAACGTGCGGGCCAGCGGCTTGTCCTCGACCATCGGCACCCGGTGCTCGGCCGCCAGTTCGCGGATCTTGGTGGCCAGCGGGCCCTGCCCCTTGGCGACCACCCGGGGCGCACCCTTCTGCGGTTCGTAGCGCAGGGCCACCGCCACGTGGGTCGGGTTGACCATCACCACGTCCGCGGTCGGCACGTCGGCCATCTGCCGGTTGCGCGACATCGCCATCTGCCGGGCCCGGATCTGCGCCTTGATCAGCGGGTCGCCCTCGGAGTTCTTGTACTCCTGCTTGACCTCTTCCTTGGTCATCCGCAGCTGCTTGTTGGTGCGGCGGCGGACCACGAAGTAGTCGGCCGCGGCCATCGCGATGCCGGCGACCGAGGCGGCCCGGATCAGGTTGAGGGTCGCGTCGACGACCGTGCCGAGCAGCGCCGCCAGCGGCAGCTGCCCGGCGCTCATCAGGGCCGGGAAGACGCTCTTGGTCGTGGTGTAGAGCACGCCCGCCAGCACACTGGTCTTGACCAGCGCCTTGGTGCCCTCCCAGAGGGCCTGCGGGCCGAGCATCCGCTTGAGGCCGGGCCACGGGTTGAGCCGGCTGAACTTCGGGATGAACAGCTTGGTGGCGACCCGGATGCCACCCTGGGACCCGGCCGCCGCGATGCCGACGACCATCATCGTCAGCGCCAGCGGCAGGACCGCC
This sequence comes from Paractinoplanes maris, assembly GCF_023544465.1. GTDB lineage: Bacteria > Actinomycetota > Actinomycetes > Mycobacteriales > Micromonosporaceae > Actinoplanes > Actinoplanes maris. The sequence goes on from NZ_JALPVL010000001.1 coordinate 888,742, forward strand.
CACATCGTGCCCATGATGGCCTGCTTGAGCAGCGCCATGGCCTGGGCCGGTTGAGGGTCGGCGATCACGTCGGGCAGCTGGGCCATCAGCTTCTCGGCGTGCTCCATCGCGGACTCCAGGGTGCGCGGCAGCATCACGCTCGCGGCCAGCATGCCGAACCAGGCACCGATGTCCTGCGTACGGCCGATCTGCCCTTCGCGTTTGGCCTTCTTGAGTTTCTGGGGTGTCGGTTGTTCGGTCTTCTCGCCGGACATGTCACCCCCTACCCGCCGCTGAGCTGGATCACGGCGTTGACCGCGCGCTCGACGATCGAGTCGAGGACGCCGGGCAGGGCCGTGATCGCGATGCCGGAGATGAGCAGGACCATGAAGATCTTGGCCGGGAAGCCGAGCTGGAACGCGTTGAGCGCCGGCGCGACCCGGTTGAGCAGACCGAACGCCACGTCGGTCAGGAACAGTACGGCGATCAGCGGGCCGGCGATCTGCACGCCGGCCACGAACATCTCGCCGATCCCCTTGAGCAGCAGCTCGCTGAACGTGCTGGGCGAGAAGGTCCAGTTGAGGGGCACGGTCTTGAACGACTGCAGGAAGCCGCGCAACACCAGCTGATGGCCGTCGGTGGCGAAGAGCAGGGTGACCGCCACCAGGTTGTAGAACCGGCCGAAGATCGAGCTCTGGTTCTGCGACAACGGGTCGTACCCCATGGCCAGGGTGAAACCGCCGAAGAGGTCGATGAGGTCACCCGCCGCCTGCAGCGCGGCGAAGAGCATGGCGGTGATGAAGCCCAGTCCCGCGCCGACGAAGACCTGGATGGCGACGCTGACGATGATGTCGGAGGTCTGCAGCGACGGGAGGGCACCGCGCAGCTGCGGCGCGACCGGCAGAGTCAGGCCGATCGACATCAGCGCCTTGACCGGGCCGGGGATGAGCCGCGAGTTGAACGGCGGGCAGACCATCATCCAGGCCCCGGTCCGGGCCGCGCCGAGCAGCAGCGCGAGCATCTCGGCGATCGGGACGTTCAGGTTCATCTATACGACGCCACCAGCGCCGTGAGGATCAGCCCCCACCCGTTGACCAGCACGAACAACAGAAGCTTGAAGGGTAGAGCAACTGTCACCGGAGGCAGCATCATCATGCCCAGCGACATCAGCGACGCCGAGACCACCATGTCGATCAGCAGGAACGGGATGAAGATGACGAACCCGATGATCATCGCCGCGCGCAGCTCGGACAGCACGAAGGCCGGGATCAGGGTGGTCAGCTCGACGTCGTCGCGGTTCTGGGGACGGTCGTCACCGGCGAGCCGGAGCATCAGCGCCACCTCGTCGTCACGGGTGGTCTTCCACATGAAGTCGCGCAGCGGCTTGACGCCGTCGTCGAACGCCTGCGACTGGGTCTTGTCGCCCTTGAGGTAGGGCTGCACGCCCTGCTCGTTCATGGCCGAGACGGTCGGTCCCATGATGAACAGGCTGATGAACAGGGCCAAGCCGGCCAGCACCTGGTTGGGCGGCATCGCGGTCAGGCCGAGCGCGTTCCGGGTGATGCCGAGGACCATGAAGATCTTGGTGAAGCACGAGCAGAGCAGCAGGATCGCCGGCGCGACCGAGAGCACGGTCAGGCCGAGCATGATGATCAGCGACGTGGCCGGACGGCTGCCGTCCGGGTTGGTGCCGTTGACGTTGATATTGATGTTGGGCCGGGTCGGCCGCCCGGGCGGGGTCGGCGGGGCCGGGGCCCGGTCGGGCAGCGCGACGACGTGGGTGACGGGCGCGCGCCCGGTCGGCGCGGGTGCTCGTCCCAGCTCGGCCGCAGCCGGCGCGGGTGCGCGTCCCGGCTCGGCCGCGGCCGGTCCGGGCAGCAGCACGAGCGCGAGACCGAGGCCCGCGAACAACAGCATCAGCGCGCGTCTGATCATCGGTGGCTGGTCCGATCGCGGAGGAACTCCATGGCCGAGCGCCACGTCCGCGGCGAGAGGAGCGAGCCCTCCAGCCGGCTGTGCCGCGGCGTCGCCGGATGCCGTCCGGGCAGGTCACCCGGGCCGTTCGCGAGTTCCGCGGCCAGCTCGGCGTCCACCGCGAGGTGGTCACGATGCTCGGCCGGGTGGTGCTCGAACAGCTCGATCTCGGCCTCACCGAGCATGCTGACCTGCTGGTCGGTGACGCCCAGGATCATCGCCCGGTCGGCCACCTTGACCACGGCCACCGCGGCCCCGCGGGACAGCTGCTGGCGGGTGAGCACGACCAGATCGCCGTGTCCGCGCCCGAGCAGCGGTCGGCGCACGAGCCTCGCCAGGCCCCACATCATGCCGAGGATGACGAAGAGCGAGAAGCCCACGCGCAGGACGAGCTCGAACAAGGCCGTTACTCCCGTTCGGTGCCGGGAGAGACGATCTCGGTGACCCGGATGCCGAAGTTCTCGTCGACCACGACGACCTCGCCCCGGGCGATCAGGCGGCCGTTGACCAGCAGGTCGGCCGGGCTGCCGGCGGCCCGGTCGAGCTCGACGATCGCCCCCGGGGTGAGCGACAGCAGCTCGCGCACGCTCATCCGGGTGCGGCCCAGTTCGGCCGAGACCTCCATCTCGACGTCCTGCAGCATGTCCAGGCCGCCGCGCAGCTGCACCGCCGGTGCCGCCTCCCGCCGGGCCACGCCACCCCCGCCCGCGTCACCGCCGGGCCACGGGTTCAGCGCCAGCGCCAGCACGGCCCGGATCTGATCGCCCTCGACCAGCGGGACGGCGATCGCGTCGTCCTTGGCCGCCAGCGCGCTCAACGCCACCTGCGGCTCCATCACGACGCCGGGGTCGAGCACCACCGGCCCGAACACGCGGGCCGCGGCCTCGAGCGCCGGCCGCACCGCCGCGGTCAGGTCGAGCTCGCCGAGCGGGCTCTCCTTGAGCGCGTCGGCCAGGTCCTGGCCGACCACCACGACCACCTCGCCGGCGGCCGCGCCACTGAATCGGGCGGTGACCGCCTGACCCTCGGTCAGGGCGTCCGAGGTCGCCGCGATCGGTTCGGCGGCGACCAGGGGACGACTGGTGGGCAGGACGCCCAGGGCGGCCTCGGCCGCCGAACGGGCGAGCGCCAGCTGGGGCGCGGTGATGGTGGGCGCGGTCATGGGCGACCAGACTCCTTGGGCGAGGACTCCTTGGGGGCGGGCACGACGAGGCAGGCGAGCCGGGACCCCTGATTACCGGGAACTGCATGAGCGAAAACGGTCTCGTTGACAGTCACCTCGAGGGGCCGGCTGGTCGGGTGACCCAACGGGACGACGTCACCGGGCCTCAGGTCCACGATGTCATCGGTCCGCATGCGAATGGGCTGGAATCGGACCGCGACGTCGAGCGGGGCCGAGGAAAGTCCGGCGGTGAGGTTGCGCAGCGCGGTGTCCTTGACGGCCCGCTCGGCCGCGCTCAGCACGACCGTCTCGGTGCGCGAGAGCACGGGGAGGATCGTGTTGAAAGGGAGGCAGATGCTGTGCGTGGTCTCCTCGGCGCCGATCTTGACGTCGAACGACGCGATCACGCAGGCGTCACCGGGCTGATGCGCGCGCAGGAACTGCGCGTTGTACTCGATGTCCTTGAGCTTCGGCTGCATGTCGACCAGCGTCTCGAAGCCGTACCGGAGCTCGCCCAGCATCCGCTCGAGCAGGCCGCGCAGCAGAGGCATCTCGACCTCGGTCAGCGGCCGCTCCGGCTGGGGCCCGCCGGGACCGCCCAGCATGTGATCAATCGCGGTCATCGCGGCGGAGGTGGAGATCTCCACCAGAGCCGAGCCGGGAAGCGGGTCGAGCACCACCACGGCGAGGACCGTCGGGTTGTTCAGGGCGGCGACGTACTCGTCGTAGTTGAGCTGCTCGATCGAGGCCAGCGTGACGTTGCTGACCGCTCGCAGCCGGGTCGTGAGCAGGGTGCCGCAGCTGCGCGCGTACGTCTCGAACGCGATCTGCAAGGTGCGGACGTGCTCCCGGGAGAGCTTGATGGGCTTCCGGAAGTCGTACGGCGCCGGCCCCCCGCCATGGCCGCGGCGCGAGATCCGGCCTGAGGTACGTGCGGCGTTGGTCACGTTGTCCCCATCGGCTCGTTTCCGGAACGGCTGAGCGGGAGGGGCGCTTTTACCTGATTACGACCAGAAGGGCGGGTTCACCGGAGTGAACCCGCCCTGAGTGGCTAATCTGAGCTATTCGGTTACTGGGTGACGAAGGACGTGTAGTAGATGCCCATCACCATCTTCTTGTCCTCCTCGGTGTAGGCCTTCACGATCTTCGCGGTCAGCTCCGACTTGAGCTCCTCGCGGCCCTTCTCGGTGGAGAGCTCGGCCAGGGTCTTGCCGGTGTACTCGTCGATCGCCAGCTCGCGGGCCTCGCTGGTGTCCACGTCCTCGGCGGCGTCCGCGGTCTGCTGGAGCGAGAAGTTGAGCTTCAGGTAGTGGCCGTCGGCCAGGTTGATCGTCATCGCGTCGTCCAGGGCCACCACGGTGCCCTTGACCGGCGCCGCCTCGGCGGTGTCGCCCTTCATCATGAAGAACGCGCCGGCGCCACCGCCACCCAGCAGCACGACTGCGGCGATAACGATGATCATCAGCATCTTCTTGGACTTCTTCGGGGCGTCGGCCGCGGTGGTGGTCGTCTCGTCCTTGCTCATCGAAAGCTCCTCTCAGTCGTGCGTCGGGGTGTTGGTGTTCGGCTCGGTGCCGGACTCATCAGTGTTATCGGTAGTGCTTCCGGCCGGTTGAGCCGACTTGGCTGCAGCTGAGGTTTGACCCGGGTGCAGTTTGTTGTCGGAGCCGGCGGCCGCCGGCAGCAGCGCCGCCTGGTCGGCCGTGAGGGTCGTCAGGACGACGATGTCCACCCGGCGGTTCATGGTGATCGAGCGTGGGTCGGACGGGTCGATCAGCGGCTTGGTGTCGGAGTAGCCGACCGCGCTCATCCGGTTCTTGGCAAGGCCGTGACCCACCAGGTAGCGCACCGTGGTGGAGGCACGGGCCGCGCTGAGCTCCCAGCCGCTGGGGTAGAAGGTGGTCTTGGCCTTGAGCTGGTTGGTGTTGCCGTCGACCTCGATGTTGTTGGGCAGCTTGACCAGGGTCGGGGCGATGGCGTCGAGGATCTTGCGGCCACCGGCCTGCAGCTCGGCCCGGTTGCCGGCGAACACCACCTCGTTGGTCAGCACGGTGACCACCAGGCCGCGGCGGTCGATCGTGAACTGGACCTGGTTGAGCAGCTTCTTGGCGGCCAGCGCGTCGGAGATCTTGTTCTCGAGCTTCTTGAGGCTCTCGGCCTCCTTGGCCGCGGCCTCGGCGTTCTGCGAAGCCTTCTTGCGGTCCTCGGCGGCCATCGCGGCCTTGAGCGCTTCCTGCTGCTGCGCGGTCAGACTGGACGAGCCGGCCTTGCCGTCGCCGGGGTTGGCCCCCGGGTCGATCTGCACGATCTCGGCGCTGTTGCCGGAGCCGTCCATCGGGCCGGTCTGACCCTGGAAGGCGACGCTCTGGGCGCCGAATCCGGAGGACAGACCGGAAGCGAGCTGGGCGAACTTCTTCATGTTGACGTCACTCATCGAGTACAGGACCACGAAGAGAACGAACAGCAGGGTGAGCATGTCGGCGTACGACACGAGCCAGCGCTCGTGATTGACGTGCTCCTCGTGCTCCTCATGGCGCTGCTTGCGCTTGCCGCCGCCGGAACTCATGCTTTACGCCGCCTTCTTGGTGGTCGCGGCCGCCTCGGCCTTCTTGGCCTCGTCCGGAGGCAGCAGACTGCGCAGCTTCTGGGCCACCAGACGCGGGTTGGAGCCGGCCTGGATCGCCAGGACACCGTCGACGACCAGCTCCATCTCCTCCGCCTCGACACCGCTGAGGCGGGCCAGGCGAGCGGCGACCGGCAGCCAGATCACGTTGGCGCTGAGCACACCCCAGAGGGTGGCAACGAATGCCGCGGCGATGGAGTGACCGAGGGTGTCGGGCTTGTCGAGGTTCTCGAGCACGTGCACGAGACCCATGACAGTGCCGATGATGCCGATCGTCGGGGCGTAGCCGCCCATGTTCTCGAACAGCTTGGAGCTGGCCTTGTCGGCCTTCTTCTTGGCCGCGATCTCGGCGTGCAGGATGTCGTGCAGCTCGTCCGGGTCGGTCCCGTCGATCGCCAGCTGCAGACCGCGCTTGAGGAACGGGTGCTCGACCGTCTTGACCGCGTCCTCGAGGGCCAGCAGACCCTCGCGGCGGGCCCGCTCGGCCAGCTTGACGATCTCCTCGACCAGCTTCGTCGGCGGCACGACCTTGGCCAGGAAGGCCTTCTGGAGCATCTTGCCGGCGCCGGTCGCGTCCTTCAGCACGCCGCCGGCCATACCGGCCGCGAACGCGCCGCCGAACACCAGCAGCATCGAGGGGATCAGGATGATGGAGGCCGGCGAGCCGCCCTCGAGGATCTGAACAGTGAAGATGATGATGAGGCCGGCGACCACACCGACGATGGTGGAGATGTCCATCAGCGACCATTCCGGTGCAGCGGGAGCACCTTAGCGTCGGCGTCGTCATCGGACGACGGGGCGGAGGAGTGGGTGGTGGGGGGCTCGGTCTCGAGGCGACTGGCCTGCGCGATCAGTGCGGCGCGGTACTGCCGCACGGAGTCGATGAACTCGGGCACGGACTCGGCGATGACGTACTTCGTGCCGTCGACCAGCGTGATGACCGTGTCCGGCGTGCAGTCCGCGCGCTCGACCAGGTCCGGGTTCAGGGCGAACACGGCACCGTTGATGCGGGTTACGAGGATCACTTACATCCGTCCTTGGTGGTGTAGGTCCTGGGCTGGCAGGCCGTCCGTGGCCCTTCGATATATGTTTCGGCCTGATCCCGGTTGCCGATGAGATCCAACCGGTGGCTGTACGGGTGCAGACGACCGGTTGAAAGACAGACGGCCGGGACGGGCGTGAAACGCCTGTCCCAGCCGCCGATCGATCTCGCGTTACGTCTAGCGCTTCATGCTGACGAGCTCCTGCAGCATCTCGTCCGAGGTGGTGATGATGCGGGAGTTCGCCTGGAAGCCACGCTGGGCCACGACCAGGTTGGTGAACTCCTGGGCCAGGTCGACGTTCGACATCTCCAGCGCGCCGCTGATCACCTGGCCGAGACCGGCGCTGGTGGGCTGGCCGACCTGGGCCAGGCCGGAGTTGACGGTGGCCCGCCACTGCGAGTCTCCGGTCTTCTCCAGGCCGTTGACGTTCTTGAAGGTGGCCAGGGCGACCTGGCCGAGCACCTTCTTCTGGCCGTTGCTGAAGGCACCGATGATCTGGCCGGTGTCCGACACCGTGTACGACAGCGAGGCCAGCGTGCCGGCCGCGTTGCCGTTCGAGTCCGAGACCCGGGCCTCGGTGAGGCCGTGGTACATCGTCAGGTCCCCGGCGTCGAAGGTGAACGTGTCACTCAGGTTGGGGTCGATCGCAGCGGCCCCGGTGAACGACAACGTCGCCTTCGTCGCCGGCGGCGTGGCCACCGGCTTACCGTCCTTGAATTGGAGCGTCGCGGTGACCGGCGTAGCGGGTCCGGCATCACCCGACTTCGTCAGAGTCACGGTCCAGTCCTGTTCCGAGGCGGTCGGATCGGTGGTGCTCCGGGTGAACTTCGCCGAGAGGCTGATCGGATTGCCGGTCTTGTCGAAAGCCTTGAACGGGATCTCGATGGCCGGGATGGTGGTCGGGTCGGTGACGTCCTCGGGCATGTCGTTGGTCAGGTTTCCCTTGATCTCGACCGTGCTCGTCGCCACCGGCGAGATGCTCTTGCCCAGCGGCATCTTGATGTCGCCCGGCTTGGCCGCCGGGTTCACCACGCCGCTCTCGTCGGCGGTCCAGCCCTGCACCGGCTCGCCGGTCGCCGTCGCGAGCGTGCCGTTGGCGTCGAAGAAGAACGATCCGGCGCGGCTGTAGAGCTCCTCGTTGCCCCGGCGGGTCATGAAGAAGCCGTCGCCCTGGATCATCATGTCGCCGGCCTTGCCGGTGGTCTGCGCCGAGCCCTGGCTGAAGTTCGAGGTGATGCCGGCGTTGCGCACACCAAGGCCGACCTGGCCCGGGTTCGTGCCGGCGCCGCCGTTCTGCGGAGCACCGGCGGCGGCGGTCATCTGGCTGAGGGTGTCCTGGAACTGGACCGAGCTCGCCTTGAAGCCGACGGTGTTGACGTTGGCGATGTTGTTACCGGTCACGTCCATCATCTGCTGATGCGCGTGCAGGCCACTGATGCCGGAATAGAGAGAACGCAGCATGAATGGATCCTTTGCGGTTGAGGACTACAGCGGGTGAGGGTTACGGCTTGGGTGTCGCGTCGGTCGCGTCCGGCTTGATCTCCTGGACTTCCGTGACCTTGGACAGCGGCACTTCCGTGTTCCCGATCCGAAGCATCGGTTCGCTGTCGCCGTTGAGCTTGGCCGCCGAGATGACCCCGGTGCTGCGGGCACCGGCCGGGTCCATGAACTCCACGGTCTTGCCGACCAGCGAGCTGGCAGTGATCAGCTGCTGGCCCTTGAGCATGTCGGCGATGCCTTCCAGCTTTTCGACCTGGGTGAACTGGGCGGTCTGGGCCAGGAACTGGGTCGAGTCGGCCGGCTTGCTGGGGTCCTGGTATTTCAGCTGGGCCACCAGAAGCTTGAGGAACGTGTCCCGATCGCCCAGGGACTTGCTCTTCTCCTTCTCGGTCCCGGTGGCACCGGTGCCGGCGGCTGCGGCCGCGGCACCGGGAAAACCGGAGATCGGCGAGGTCATGGCGTGCTCCCGTCCGTTGGCAAGGCTCGTAGTCCGCTTCGACCGGTTCGGCGATTTGCTTAGAACCAAAAAAGAACGGGCCTGCCACCAAGGGCAGACCCGTTCCTGGCGACAGCAGTCGTCACGGTGCGAGAGACAGGCTGAACTTCCCCTTGCCGTACCGGTTGACCTCGACCAGCAGGTCGACCCGGCGGCCGAGCGCCATCAGGTGGGCCCGCGCGTCGCCCGGCAGCGGATCGCCGGGGTAGACCACCTGGTGGAGCTTGATGTGCGGGCTGCCCTCGCGGTTGAGCAGGCTGGTCAGCACGTTGCAGAGCTCGCCGACGTTCTCGGCGAGGTTCGGGAACAGTTGCTTCTCGTCGATGCTGTCCTCGGCGGCACCGGCCGGCAACAGACCGAGCGCGGCGCCGGCATTGGCCGCCAGTTTGAGGTCCATGCCGAGGACGGCGAAGACCTTCTGAGCGGAGTCGGTGAAAATCGCGACCGTCGAGGTGGGGATCTCATCTGCGCTGATGGGCTCACCGGGGTTGACGGTCACCTCCCGGCCGAGCAGATCCTCGAAGAGGTTGCGAACGGCCAGGGTGCCAGGAAGAACCGAGACGTCGGACATGTCGTAATCATCCCAGAATAGGAGCGAAGACCTCATCGAATCGTTCAGCCGAGAACGGCTTCACGATGAAAAAGAGAGCACCGGCCGACTCGGCCTGTTCCTTCATCTCGGGGGTGCTCTCGGACGTCACGAAACCGAACTTGACGTCGTTGCCGGCCGCGCGCAGGTGCCGCAGGGCCTCGATGCCCGTCATCTCGGGCATGTTCCAGTCGGACAGCACAAGATCCGGGCTCTCCGACTGGGTCATCTCCACGGCCTCGCGCCCGTTGGCCGCCTCGATCAGGTCGTGGTCGCCGAACCCGGCCTGACGCAGGGTACGGATCACGATCTGCCGCATCACCCGGCTGTCGTCCGCAATGAGAATCTTCATTCCGCGCCCTCCTTGTTGTCTCCGCGGCTCTGCCACATGGAAATCGACACCGGCTCGCCGTCCCACATCCCGTAGACCCCACTGATCCGCTGGGTGTTGGGGTAGCGGGCGGTGGCTTCGGGGGCGAGCACCACCTGCGGCAGCGACAGAAGCGCGCCGGGTGGAAGCATCGCCTTGACGTTCCCGCCGATGATGTTGGCGAGTTCGCCCAGTACGTCGGACAGGTCCTCCTCGCTCACCTCGTCCGGCTCCATGGCCAGAAAGGCGCCGGCGGCCCGGCGGGCGGCCGGGGTCGAGGACGCGTAGACGACGTATCCGGTCCAGGAACCGGTGATGGAGACCGACGAGTGCACCTCGGACGCCTGGTTCTCGTCGTAGGTCGGGATCAGCGGGCTCACGCCCTCCGGATCCAGATACGACTCCCACACCTGTTCCACCATCTCGGCGAGGTCGTTCTCGTTGACCTCGACTTCGACGCTCATGAGTTCGCTCCGGTCGGGACAAGGCCCAGCAGGGCCAGCTTCTCGATCATGGCTCCTTCGGTGAAGGGCTTGATCACGTATTCGTGCGCGCCCGCGGCCAGCGCCCGGACGATCTGACTCTGTTCGCTCTCGGTGGTGACCATGACGAGCGTCATCTCACGCAGGCGCGGGTCGGCCCGGACGTGCGTGACGAACTCGAGCCCGTTCATGTTGGGCATGTTCCAGTCGATGAGGGCCAGCTCCGGCACCTCGGCCATCGAGGTCACCAGGTCGAGCGCCTCCTTGCCGTCGCCCGCCTCCACGGCCTCGAAGTTGAGCTTGGTGACGATGCGTTTGAGGATCATGCGCATCGCGCGGGAATCGTCGATCACCATGGCGCGCATCGGCGTCATCCCCTTCTCAGGGCGCCGGTGGGCGCCCCGGTACGGACTCGATAGGCGGAGGTGCGGCCGGCGGCCACCCGCTCGTAGTTGTCATCGATCCCGATCGTGGTCTCGGCCGCACCCAGGAAGAGCCAGCCGTCCGGGCGCAGCAGCTTCGCCACGTTCTGCAGGACGGTCCGCTTGGTGGCGACATCGAAATAGATCAGGACGTTGCGCAGGAAGATCACGTCGAACGGCTGCATGGCCGGCAGCGGCGCGGTCAGGTTCATCAACCGGAACGAGACGTTGCGGCGCAGGGCCTGGGTGATCCGCCAGTGTGCGCCGGCCCGCTCGAAATACTGCACGAGCTGGGCCGCGGGCAGGCCCCGGTTGACCTCGACCTGGCTGTACTCGCCGGTCTCGGCCCGCTTGACCATCTCGGTCGAGATGTCGGTGCCCATGATGTCGTAGGTCCAGCCCGGCGGCAGCTTCTCCTGCAAGGTGATGGCCAGGCTGTAGGCCTCCTGACCGCTGGAGCTGGCGGCCGACCAGATCCGTACCTTGCGGGTTGCCGACCGCGACTTGACGAGCTCGGGCAGGACGACGTCGTTGAGCGCCAGGAAGGGCTCCCGGTCACGGAACCACGACGTCTCGTTGGTGGTCAGCGCGTCGATGATCCGCCGCTGCTTGGCCGGGTCGGGCCGGCGCTGCAGGTCGGCCAGGAACTCGCTGACCCCGGCTGCCCCGACCGCGCGGGCGACCGGGATGAGCCGCGCCTCGACCAGGTATTCCTTGCCGGGGGCGAGCACGATCGAGGCCTCACGCCGGACGAGCTGCGAGACGAAGACGAACTCCGACTGCGAGAGCGTCATCGGGCCACCGCCGCCGACCGTCCGGACTTGACCCGATTGACCAGGTGCGCGGCGATCCGGTCGAGCGGCAGGACCTCGTCCGCCAGGCCCGCGCCGACCACGGCACCCGGCATGCCCCACACCACTGAGGTGGCCTCGTCCTGTGCCAGCACCTCGGCTCCCGCGTCTCTCAGCACCTTCGCACCACCCCGTCCGTCGTGTCCCATTCCGGTCAGCACGGCGGCATAGGCCGACCCGCCGTACAGCGCTGCCACGGACCGGAACATCACGTCCACGGCCGGCCGGCAGGAGTTCTCCGGGGGCGCACCGCTGAGCTGGGTCAGGGTGCTGGTGCCCCGGCGGTGCAGGACCAGGTGCGAGTCGCCGGGCGCGACGTAGGCCCAGCCGGGTGTCAATTCCATCCCGTCGCCCGCCTCGACCACCCGCAGCGGCGTGCTGCGGTCGAGCCGTTCGGCGAACATCTTGGTGAAGACGGGTGGCATGTGCTGGGTGATGACGATGGGCACCGGGAGGTCGGCCGGGATGCCCTGCAGCACCTTGGTGAGCGCGTCGGGGCCGCCGGTCGAGGAGCCGATGGCCAGGATGTCGATGCGGCCACCGGGAGCGGCGCGGCGAGCGACCGGACGGCCGCCGGCGGACCCGGGCGGGGCGGTGGGCGGCCGGCCCGGTCCGGTGGGCGGAATGCCGGCGCGCGGCGGCGCGGAGCCCGGCCGGGTGGCCGGACGGGCCGGTGCCGCCGGTCCGGCCGGGGCGGCACCCGGCCGGCGCCGGCCGGCGAGCGCATGGATCTTGGGGACGAGCTCGTCGCGGACCGCACGGATCGACTCCTCGACGGAGCCGACGTTGCTCGGCTTCGTCACGTAGTCGGTGGCACCGGCCGCGAGCGCCTCCAATGTGGCCGTGGCCCCCGAGGCGGACAGCGTGCTGAACATGATCACGGGGATCTGCTTGTGCCGCTTGCGCAGCTCGCGGACCGCGGTGATGCCATCCATCTGCGGCATCTCGATGTCCATCGTGATCACATCTGGCTTGAGCTGATCGATCTTGGCCTGAGCCAGCAGGCCGTTGGAGGCCGTACCGACGACCTCGATGTTCTCGGCGCCTCCGAGGGCGTCGACGATCAAGCGACGGACGACCACCGAGTCGTCGACAACGAGGACCGATATCACTCGGTCACCTCCTTCACCCGAGCCACGCGGGACCGAGGGCCGCGACCACCGGGGCGAGCAGCCGATGGGCGGTCGAGGTGTCCAGCAGGTCGCGAACGACCAATGCCTGCACCGCGCCGCTGAGCATGTTCCAGACACCGCCGGCCCGATCGGCCAGCGGAATGGCGGCCGTGTCGACCGCCTGTACCAACAGCATCTGCGCCGCCGCGGCCGTGCGGACGCGATCGGACAAATAGGCCGCCCAGGACGCCGAATGCACGGCCGGCGACCAGCCACCGGCGTTGCGGCGGGAGTCCTCGGCGGCCGAGACGAGCCGGTTCAAATCGGTCGTCCGCAGCGAGCGCAGCCGATCGAAGAGGGCGGAGACCGTGTAGTGGTGCGGGCCGAGGTCGATCGGCGCGCCGGTGGGCAGCTTGCGCATGGCCGCGACCCAGCCCGCGCCGAGCCCGCGCCGGGTGTCGGCGTCGAGCACCTCCCGCAGGTAGCTCGCCACCGCGGCGTCGCAGAGCAGCGCCGTCGCCGCGGCCGCGACCTCGGACTGCTGTGCGTCCCGGCCGGTGCCGGTCCAGGTCCAGGCCATCACGTCGTAGCGGAGACAGGTGAGCAGCGAGTCGACCGTGCCGATCGGGGCCCGCTCGACGAGAGCCAGGCTGCCCGCGGGGTCGTCCTTGTTCATCGCCTTGAGCGACGGCATCCGGCGGGCGGCACTCTCGACCTCGACCCAGAGCGGTCCGCGGACCCCCTCGTCGGGCAGCCGGCCGGCCAGCACCGGCAGGTCGGCGGCCTGCAGCCGGAGCCCGCGCAGCAGCACCTCGGCCGTGGCCGACCCGCCGGTCAGGCGGGTCAGGTCGAAGCCGAGCACCGGGGCGCTGACGAGGCTGTACATCAGGTGGTGGCGCGGGACGTGTCGACGGCCTGGTGGACGTCGAGAGCCAGCATCAGCCGCCCGTCGAGCTTGAACGTCCCCACGACCAGCTCCCGGGTCGGTCCGCTGAGCGTGTCCGGCGGCGGCTCGAAGGTGTCGTCGTCGAGGTCGACCACCTCGCCGATCCGGTCCACGACCAGGCTCACCGGCTCGCCGTCCCCCCGCAGGATCACGTTCATCACCGGTCCCTCGAGCGCTTTGCGGGCCAGTCCGAGCTGGACCCGCAGGTCGACCGCCGCGATCACCTGACCGCGCAGGTTGAAGAGGCCGCCGATGGCCTGCGGGGCCAGCGGCACGGGCGTGTACTCGTTGTACGAGAGCACTTCCTGCACCGTGTGCACCTCGACCCCGAAGAGCTGGCCGGCCACCTCGAACGTGGCGAACTGTCGGCTCGCCATCTCAGGCCTCCACCAGCAACTCGTCGTTTTCCAAATCGGTGTAGAAATTCGGGTCGGCCGCGAGGATGGCCCGGCGCACGTCCAGCAGCTCGGTCACCCGCTGCTGGATGACCGCGGTGCCGACCAGGCCGTCCTCCTCGGCGTCGCGCCGGGCGGTCGTCGAGTTCTCGGCGATGTCCACGATCCGGTCGACCACCAGGGCCACGCTGCGCGCACCCTCGCTGTAGACGACGACCGACACGGTGTCGCCCTCGGGCTCCTCGCCGTACGCCCCCAGCAGGTGCGACAGGCGCACCAGGGGCAGGATCTGCCCGCGGTACTGGACGACCTCACGGGAGCCGGCGTGCTCGATGCGCTCGCGCGGGAACTCCTCGAGCCGGGTGACCGTGTCGAGCGGGATCGCCACCCGTCGTTCGCCGACCGCGGTGACCAGCAACCGCTCGCCCGAGCCGCCCTTGCCCGAGGCGCGCGACGAGGCCTCCAGGTTCTGCCGCTCGGCGTCGGCGGTCAGGTGGCTGCGCCGGGCCAGCGACGAGACGTCGAGGATCAGGCCCACCTTGCCGTCGCCCAGGATGGTCGCGCCGGCATACAGCCCGATGTCCTTGAACCGGCTGTTGAGCGCCTTGACCACGACCTCCTCGGTGTTCAGCACCCGGTCGACGACCAGGCCGAACCGCCGGCCGTCGGCCTGCAGCACCATGATGTAGACACCCTGGTCGGCGCCGACCTCGAGGCCGAGCGCACGGTCCAGGCGCACCAGCGGGAGCAGCTTGCCGCGCAGGCGATAGACGGGCGCCCCCGAGGCGTACTCGATCTTGGTTGACTGCCCGTCGATGAAGACCAGCTCGAGCACCGCGACCTGGGGCACGACATAGCGCTGATCGCCGCAGTCGACGGTGAGGGCCTGGATGATGGCCAGCGTCAGCGGGATGGTCAGCCGCCAGACTGTGCCCTCGCCGGGCGTCGAGTCGACGCTCACGGCGCCGCCGATGTTCTCGATGTTGGTCTTGACCACGTCCATCCCGACACCGCGGCCGGAGACGTTGGTGACCTTGGCGGCGGTCGAGAAGCCAGGCTGGAAGACCATCGCCATGATGTCGCGGCGGTCCATGTTGGGGATCTGATCGGGGCGCAGCAGGCCGTTCTCGACCGCCTTCTGCGCGATCCTCTCCACGTTCAGGCCGGCGCCGTCATCGGCGACCTCGACCGCCACGTGACCGCCCTCGTGATAGGCGCGCAGCGTCAGTTTGCCCTCGGGATCCTTGCCGGAGGCGATCCGCTCGTCCGGGTTCTCGATGCCGTGGTCGACCGCGTTGCGCACCAGGTGGGTCAGCGGGTCCTTGACCGCCTCGAGCAGGCTCCGGTCGAGTTCGGTCTCCTTGCCCTGCATGACCAGCTGGACCTGCTTGCCGAGGCCCTGGCTGAGGTCGCGGACGACTCGGGGCAGCTTCGACCAGATGTGCTCGATGGGCTGCATCCGGGTCTTCATGATGCCCTCTTGCAGCTCGCTGGTGATCATGCCGAGCCGCTGGGCGCTGCGCACCAGCGTCGTGTCGCCGATCTCCATCACGCCGCGGACCAGCTGGTTGCGGGCCAGCACCAGCTCGCCGACCATGTTCAGCAGGGTGTCGAGCAGGTCGACGTCGACCCGGATGGCGCTGTCGGCGATGCTGCGCTTGGGTGTCTGCGCCTGCAGGGCCTCGCTGACCGCCGCCGGCTGGGCCTTGCCCTCCTCGAGCAGGATCGTGCCGAGCTTGCGCTCGTCGCCCTCGATCTGCTGGGCCAGGGCCGAACCGACGTCCTGGGCCTGGGCGGCGCCCGACTCGACCAGGATCTCGCCGATCGGGCGGCGCTGGTTCTCGACCGGCTCGGGGGCCGGGCGGGCGGGTGTCTCGTCGAGCGGTTCCGGCGCCGGCGCGGCGTCGGCGACGGGTGCCGCCGGTGCCTCCGCGGCGGCCGCCTCGCCGGCCTTCATCTGGGCGTTGACCTGCGCGATGGTGGCCTCGACGTCGACCTGACCCTCGTTGCCGCTCTCCTCGATCTCGGCCAGCAGCGAGCGGACCCCGTCGATCGTGGCGAGCAGGGTGGTGATCGTCGCCGGGGTCACCGGCTGGGCGCCGTCGCGCAGTTTGGACAGCAGCGACTCGCCGGCGTGGGCCAGCTTCTCGAGGCGTCCGAATGCGAGGAACCCGCTGGTGCCCTTGATGGTGTGGATCGCCCGGAAGATGCGCGAGATCAGATCACGGGAGTTCGGGTCCTGCTCGAGCTGCACCAGATCACGGTCGATCTGGTCCAGGTTCTCGTGGCTCTCCATGAGGAATTCGCCAACGATCTCGCCAAGGTCTTCCACGCTCGTTACCTCCTGCTCGGCGCTCCAAGGCCCTCATCGACCCACCTACGGATCACCTGAGCGCACCCGGACCACAACCGAAGGGAAATCAGGACTCTCCGCCGGGCCGGCGGTAGCGGTAGCCGAATCCACGCACGGATTCGATGGGTGACTCATCGGGGTCGGACCAGCCGAGCTTGCGGCGCAACCGCAGCACCGCGAACTTGACCCGCTCCTGGCCGATGCCGGTGGGGTCGTCCCACGCCTGGGTCAGCAGCTGGTTGGGACTGAGCACCGCGCCGGCGTGCCGCACGAGAGCGTTGAGCAACCGGAACTCGGTCGGCGTCAGACGCTTCTCGTCGCTCTTGACATAGACCCGCCGCTTGGTCGGGTCGAGGTGCACCAGCCCGTCGTCGTAGACCTGGCTGGCCCAGCTGTTCTGCCCGCTGGACGAGCGGCGCAGCAGCGCCTCGACCCGGGCGAGCAGCTCGTTGTTGGCGAACGGCTTGGTCAAATAGTCGTCGGCGCCGCCCCGCAGCCCGCGCACTTTCTCGGCCTCCTGGCCGTGTGCGGTCAGCACCAGCACCGGCACGTCGGAGACGTCACGCAACCGCTCGAGCACCTGCCAGCCGTCCATCTCGGGCAGACCGACGTCGAGCACCACCAGGTCCGGGTGCTCGGCATAGGCCTCCTTGAGACCGGTACGGCCGTCGCCGGCGTGCGCCACCTCGTAGCCCGCGCGGCTGAACAACATCCGCAGAGCCAGTGCGATGTCCGGATCGTCCTCGACGACGAGTAGGCGACTCATCCTGCGCTCACCCTCCCCCACCCCTCGCTCGCACTCGTGTCCGGACACGACCGCCCGTCCGGTACGCCGATGGCGCCCGGCCGAAGGTCGGTGTCGTATGCCCGGCGGCTTTGCGATCGCCGGCAGCGGAATCAACCGCGCAAAGCCACGATAGCGTGATGTCACGGTCTATTTACGGACAGTCACAGATTAGCGGGCTATCCGGTCCCCGGGGCCCGGTCCGGACGGATCACCACCGCACCCGCCGCCGCCCGATCGCGGCCAGTCCTTCAGCCTGACAAATTTTTCGGCCCGGGATTCCGGTTCCGGCAAAGAAGGGACGTACGGCCGGGAAACGGATGCGATATCCCTGGTGGGCGACTCGGCCCGCCCCAGGGAGAGGAGGCATCCGTGCTTCAACACCTCGTGCGACGTCTCGTCCTGCTCGCCGCCACGCCCGTCGCGCTGCTGGCCGCACCCGCTCCGGCCGACGCCGCGGTGCCCGTGCCGGCGGCCCCACCGAGCGTCGTCGCCCCGCGGGTGCTGATGTCCCAGGTGGTCACGATGACCAACCAGCAGCGGTGGGCCAACGGCTGCCGGCGCCTGCTCGAGGTCGACCAGGAACTGATCGTGGCCTCGGTGCGGCAGAGCGTCTACATGGCCCGTACCGGCCGCTTCAGCCATGTCTGGAGCGACGGCACCACCTTCGTCCGCCGGTCGCACCTGGCCGGATACGAACAGCCCTCGGGCGAGAACATCGCCTGGGGCTACCGCACGGCGACCGAGGTGATCCAGGCCTGGATGGCCAGCCCGCGGCACCGCGCCAACATGCTCAACTGCGGCGCCCGCTCGATCGGCACCGGCGTCGTCTACGCCGCCAACGGCGTTCCCTACTACACCCAGGTCTTCGGCTGGGACTGACTCTCAGAGCGCGCAGTTGATCAGCACGGGCTCGGGGTGCAGCTCGACGCCGAACTTGTCGTGCACCCCGTCGCGCACCCGACGGGCCAGGCCGAGCAGCGCCTCGGTGGTGCCGCCGCCGCGGTTGGTCAGGGCCAGGGTGTGCTTGCTGGAGATGGCCACCCCGTCACCGGCGAAGCCCTTGGCGAAGCCGGCCCGCTCGATCAGCCAGGCCGCCGGGATCTTGACCGAGCCGTCGTCGCCCGGCCAGTGCGGGGCGTCCAGGCCGAGCTCGGCCCACCGGCCGGCGCTCACCACCGGGTTGGTGAAGAACGAACCGACCGACCACGTGTCCCGGTCGTCGGGGTCGAGCACCATTCCTTTTTGTTCCCGCAGCTTGCGTACGGTGTCCCGGGCCTCCCGCAGCCCGGCCCGGTCGCCCGCCTCGACGCCCAGGTCGCGCGCCAGCTCGGCGTAGCGGATGGGCGCCGACTCGGACGACCGGGCCAGCCGGAAGTCGACCTCGAGCACCACGAAGCGGTCGTTGTGCTTGAAGACGCTGGTGCGATAGGCGAAGCCGCACTCGTCCGGGGACATCGCCCGGATCGTGTCGCGCTCGCGGTCGTAAACGTGCACCGCGGCGATGGTGTGGGCGACCTCCTGCCCGTAGGCACCCACGTTCTGGATCGGGGTGGCCCCGGACGAGCCCGGGATCCCGCTGAGGCACTCGACACCGGAGAAGCCCTGATCCACCGCGTACGCCACGAAGTCGTCCCACGGCTCGCCCGCGGCGACCCGCACGACCACGCTCCGCGGGTGCTCCTCGACGACCCGGATGCCCCGGGTGCGCAGCAGCACGACCGTGCCGTCGAAGCCGCCGTCTCCGATCACGACATTGCTGCCGCCGGCCAGCAGCAGCACTTTCGGGGCGGATTGACGAACCGTTTCGACTATTTCGTCCGGCTCTGTGGCCACCGTCAAGGTGCCGGCCGGGCCGCCGAGGCGTAGCGTCGTGTACGCCGAGAGGTCGGTTTGCGGGGCGGCGGTAGCGTCAGGCACGTCAACCACCCTAGGCTCAACGGTTCGGGGATCTCACCGGCGGTCCGGTGGAGCGGAGAGAATCGCGATGAACAGGCTGCACGCGACAAAGGACTTCTGGCTGGCCGCGCTGCGCGCCGACAGCCCCGCGCTGCAGGATGCCGTGGCCCAGGCGGGCGCCGGCGCCGACATACCCTCATGCCCCGGCTGGAGCTGTGCCGACCTGGTCGAGCACCTCACCACCGAGTTGCACTGGGTGCGCGAGTCGGCGGCGCGCGGCGTCACCGAGCGCCCGGCCCCGGCCGAGATCCCGCCGCGGCCCGCGTGGGAGGCCGCGCTCGACGGCCTGCGTCGCGAGCTCACCGGCACGATCGAGACGCTCGAGGCCCTGGACGCCGACTTCCCGGCGTGGAACTGGGCGCCGCAGGCCAAGAAGGCGTCCTTCTGGCAGCGCCGGATGGCCCACGAGATCTCCGTGCACCGCTGGGACGCCGAGTCGGCCGCCCGGCGGGCGACGCCGATCGAGACCAAACTGGCCGCCGACGGGGTCAACGAGGTGCTCGACACCTGGCTGCCGGCCGGCCGCCGCCAGGGTCCGACCGACCTGCACGGCGTGGTCCACCTGGTGGCCAACGACGCGGCTTACGAGTGGTTCGTGCGGTTGCGCGGCGCCGGGGTGGCGCTGCTCGACACCGGCACGATCCTCGACTCCGACGATCACCACGCCCGCGCCCAGGCGACCGGCACGGCCAGCGATCTGCAGCTGATGCTCATGGGCCGGATCGCCACGGACAGCCTGGTCGTCACCGGCGACCCCCGCCTGATTGCCGCTCTCCGCACGGGGTAGGCGGCTTACATTCGACTTACCGGCTTAGCAGCGGACTGTTCCGCTCCTATAGTTAACCGGTTAAGTTCGGATGTCAGCACTCACCTAGGAGCGGGGAAACGCATGACGGCAACCGTCACGTCCACGTCGGCGCAGCCGGCCCTCTCCGCGATCACCTTCCCCGACGGCTTCATCTGGGGCGCTGCCACGGCGTCGTACCAGATCGAGGGCGCCGCGCGGGAGGACGGTCGCGGTCCGTCGATCTGGGACACCTTCAGCCGTACGCCGGGTCGTGTCTTCAACGGGCACACCGGCGACGTCGCCTGCGACCACTACCACCGCTACGTCGACGACGTGGCGCTGATGGCCGGGCTCAACCTGGCGTCCTACCGGTTCTCGGTCGCGTGGCCGCGGATCCAGCCGGACGGCACCGGCCCGGTCAACACCAAGGGGCTGGACTTCTACGACCGGCTGACCGACGAGCTGCTCGGCCAGGGCATCGACCCGGTCGTCACGCTCTATCACTGGGATCTGCCGCAGACCCTCGAGGATCTCGGCGGCTGGGCCAACCGGCTGACGGCGGAGGCCTTCGGCGAGTACGCCCAGATCGTCCACGCCCGGCTCGGCGACCGGGTCAAGACCTGGACGACGCTCAACGAGCCCTGGTGCTCGGCCTATCTCGGCTACGGCAGCGGCGTGCACGCGCCCGGCAAGCAGGACCCGGCGGCCGTCTTCGCCGCGGTGCACCACCTGCTGCTCGGCCACGGTCTCGCAGCCCGCGCGCTGCGGTCGGCCGGCGCGCAGAGCATCAGCATCACGCTCAACCCGAACGTCGCCCTGCCGGTCGACCCGGCCAACGCCGGTGACCTCGAGGCCGTGCGGATCATCGACGGACTGTCCAACCGGATGTTCCTCGACCCGCTGTTCAAGGGGCAATACCCGGCCGACATGATCGAGCACATGTCGCGCTTCACCGACCTGTCGTACATTGCGGACGGTGACCTGGCGACCATCAACGCGCCGATCGACGTGCTGGGGATCAACTTCTACCAGCCCTCGTACGTGTCGGCCAAGCCGGGCGCCCCGGCCGCGCTCGAGCAGCCGGGCAGCGAGGGCATCGGGTGGCGCGCGCCGGACGGCCCCGTCACCGACATGAACTGGCTGATCGAGCCGTCGGCGCTGACCGGCCTGCTCAAGCGGATCAACGACGACTACCCGGGCGTACCGCTGCTGATCACCGAGAACGGGGCCGCCTACCCCGAGGTGCCCGCGGCCGACGGCGAGGTTCACGACAGCCGGCGGATCGAATACCTCGACGGCCACCTGCGGGCCTGCCATGATGCCCTGGCGGCCGGCGTCGATCTGCGGGGTTACTTCGTCTGGTCGCTCATGGACAACTTCGAGTGGGCCGAGGGGTACCGCAAGCGGTTCGGGGTCGTGCACGTCGACTACGCGACCCAGGAGCGGACGCTCAAGGACAGCGCGAAGTGGTACCGGGAGGTGATCCGGCGCAACGGCATCGCCGCGCCGGGTTCTGACGAGGGGTGACATCTGTTGGTGACGCGGGAACGGCCCACTCTGGAAGCTGTGGCGCGTCGCGCCGGGGTGTCCCGGGCGACCGTCTCCCGCGTCGTCAACGGCTCGACCTCGGTGGCCGCCTCCATCCGGGAGGCGGTCACCCGGGCCGTCGACGAGCTGGGCTACGTGCCCAACCAGGCGGCCCGCAGTCTGGTCACCCAGCGCACCGAGTCGATCGCGCTGATCCTGCCCGAGACGGCCAACCGGGTCTTCTCGGACGACCTGTTCTTCCCGGCCATCATCCGCGGCGCCGGCGTCGAGCTCGAGGCGGCCGACAAGCAGCTGGTGCTGATGATGGCCGGTTCCGCCCGCAGCCACGGCCGGGTGGAGCGCTACGCGGTGGCGGGCCACGTCGACGGCGTCATGTTCGCCTCGATGCACGGCGCCGACCCGCTGCCCGGCACGCTGGTGAGCCTGGGCATCCCGGTGATCTGCAGCGGCCGTCCGGTCGGCGGCGCCCCGGTGCCCTATGTGGACGTCGATCACTTCGGCGGGGTCTGCGCCGCCGTCCGCCACCTGGTCGCCACGGGCCGCCGCCGGATCGCCACCATCGCCGGCCCGCAGGACATGGTGGCCGGCCTCGACCGGCTGGCCGGATACCGCGCCACCCTCGAGGAGGCCGGGCTGGCCCAGCACGTCGCGTTCGGCGACTTCACCCGTGAGTCGGGCATCCACGCGATGCGGACGCTGCTGGCCGACGACCCGGCCCTGGACGCGGTCTTCGTGGCCTCGGACATGATGGCCCACGGTGCGCTGCTCGCCCTCAAGGACGCCCGGCGCCGCGTGCCGTCGGACGTCGCGGTGATCGGCTTCGACGACTTCGAGATCAGCCGGTACAGCGATCCCCCGCTGACCACGGTGCGCCAGCCGATCGCCGACATGGGCCGCACGATGGCCCGCCAGATGCTCGGCCTCATCAACGGCGAGCAGGGCCTGCCCGACGCCGTGGTGTTACCGACCGAGCTGGTGGTCCGCGACTCGGCCTGACCCGGGATCGCTCACCGGCTGCCCCAGCACGGTGCGAGCCAGCAGGGTCGCGCCCGCGATGGCCGCCGGCATCATCAGGATCGCGCCCAGCGGAATCAGGAAGCAGCAGAAGACGGCCACTCCGAAGCCGAGCGCGAGCGGCCGGTTCGCCGCCAGCACGGCCCGGCGCCGGCGGAGCCGCTGCCCGCGCCGCTGGAACGGGACGCCGGTGAGCTCGACTGCCAGCAGCCAGCCGCCGAGCGCGCCACCGAGCACGGGGATCACCGTCTGACCCACCACGGGCAGGAAACCGAGCATGAAGAGCGGGACACCGATCAGGACGGACAGCCCGATCAGGCGCACCGAGTCGGCCAGGCTGCGCCTCAGCGACGGCCAGAAGCCGACCTCGACCTCGCCCGGCACGCCGCCGAAACGGTCCTCGACCAGCTCCGAGATGCGCTCGTAGAAGGGGTCGCCGATGAGCAGCGTGACGGCCGTGAAGGTCAGCACGCCGAGCAGCACGGCCAGGCCGAGCAGGCCGAGGCCGGCGAGGACCCGGACGAGGTCGCGGATCCCCTCGGCCCAGTCGCCGGCGAACCAGGTGACCCCGCTGGAGAGCTGGGGCAGAAAGTCGATCAGAAAGAACAGCCCGGTGCCGTAGAGCGCGCCCGCGATTAGGGCCGGCAGCAGCCCGAGCCCGAGCAACTTGGGCCGGCGCAAAACCAGGCCGAGCCCGCGCCCGAGCAGCCCGGCGCCGACCAGGAACTGCTTCACGACCCCCAGCGGCCGACCGCGATCACCACTCACGCCCAGCAGGGTAGAGCAGGCGTCACGGGATCACCGAGGGCGCCGTGCTCTCGGGAAGGGACGACGGCGGCTCCCAGTCCGGCGGCGTGCCGGGCACGGAGGGGTCGGTGGGGGTCGGCACGGGTGGCTCGTCGAGCGGTGGCAGCGGCGGCTCCGAGGTCACCGTCGGACTGGGTGAGGGCGGGGCCGGCGGCGTGGTGGTCGCGACCGGGGATGCCGTGGGGGTCGGGGAGGACACCGGCGCCGCGGAGGTGACGGCGGAGGCCGACGGCCTCGGGCGATAGGGACGGGAGGAGTACTGGACTGCCACGGGCTCGGTCTCCGTCCTGGCCGGAGCGGCGCCGAGGCCGCCCTCGCCGCCGGGAACGCCCACTGCAGCGGGGCGCTGGGCCGGGACGGCGAGGTGCCAGCCGGTCGCGACGGCGAGAGGGAGCCCGAAAGCCACGAGTCCGAAAAAGACTGATTTAGGGGAAAGCCGCACGTTCTAGACAACGTAGGCGGAGCCGACAAAGGTTACGGCCCAACTGGCAGAACGGGCTTGATCAATGTGGGTACCGGCCGGTACTGTCCGCAGGCTCCCCCTCTGTCGGGACGGGGGAACACACCAACGGGGGATTGATGAAACTCGTTCACCGACGCACTCTGCCCGCCCTCTTCGCCGCCGCGCTGACCGCGGGCGTAGTGGGCGTCAGCGCACCGGCCCACGCGGCCGAGGCGGCGCCGACCGGCACTTACACGCTCGACAGCAACGCGATCTGGGCCGGTCAGACGGTGACGGTCACCGAGACCGCCCTCGACGACGACGACGTCGAGAACGCGGCGATCTCCCGCGTGATCAGCTGGGGCGATGGCAGCCCCACCACCGTGGCCGAGGCCGGCTCGACGAGCTGGACCCACACCTACGCCACCACCGGCACCCGCACCATCGGGGTCGTGCTGAGTGACGGCACCGTCTCGGGACCCGGCACGGTCACCTCGCCCACGATCGCCGTCACCACCGCCCCGGGCACGCTGAGCTGGCAGAAGAGCAAAGTCTTCACCACCACCGACTCGGCCGGCACGCCCTATCTGACCGAGGCGATCTTCACGCCGAAGGATCTGGCGACCACGCCCGTGGCCACCCATGTCTGGACCGAGTGGGGCGACAAAGAGATCTCCCTGCTGAAGGAGCAGGCGTCGTCGACGACGGTGCCGCACTGGTTCGGCGAGGGCGTCTTCCGGCCCCAGGTCCGGTATGAGAACGCGCAGGGCAACGCGACCCCGCGCGTCGCGTCGCCGCTGACGGTCGAGGTCGACAAGGGCAAGCCGAACGTCTCGCTGAAGCTGCCCGCCGGCCCCGGCAAGGCCAGCTCGTGGTCGACGGTCCGCGGCAGCGCGAGCGACTCGCAGTCCGGCCCCGACGTCGTCAGCCTGATCGCCTACAAGTGGAACGCCGGCGGCGACTACATCTACAACTTCGGCACGAAGAAGTGGATCAAGCTGGTCGGCCAGACCTGGGCCCAGCTGCCCGCCTCGGTCGAGAACATCGCGCCGGTGGCCGCGAACGGCACCTGGGCGTCGAAGCCGATCGCCGGCCTCGCCAAGGGCTGGCACTTCGAGGTGTGGCCGGTCGCCATCGACAAGGTCGGCAACTTCAGCAGCACCGAGTACTACTTCCCGGTCTACCTCTCCAGCTGAGCACGGAGACACATCCACTGAGGCCCGCCGCGAAAGCGCGCGGGCCTCAGTCGTTCAGGAATGCGGAAATGCGGTCGCGCAGCTCGCGCCGGTTGTTCCACAGCACGGCCGGATGGTCGTAGACCTGCAAGGCGGCCCCGGGCAGCAATGCGGCCAGCCGTTCGGCCCAGGCGACCGGGTGCAGCTCGTCGCCGACGCAGCCCAGCACCAGGGCCCGCCCGCGGAAGGCCCGCAGCGACGACTCGTCGGGGACCGCGGGCTCATGCCACAGGGTGGTCAGCTCGGGGGCCAGGCCGTCGCGCTGCAACTGCTCGACCCGCCGGCGCAGGAAGCTCCAGCCGGTGGGCGTGTTGCGCACCGACGGTGGCAGCTCCGGCTCGACAGCGGCCGCGATCGACGCCGCCTCGCCGGACTCCACCGCGGACAGCAGGCGATCGAGCCGGGCCTCGGCCGCCGCCGGCCGGTGGCCGTCGAGCGGGGCGGGCAGATAGAAGACGACCCGTTCGAACCGGGCCGGTGTCTCGCTGAGCAGCCGGGCCAGGGCACCGGCGCCCAGGCTGACGCCGAGCGCCCGGGTCGCGCCGGTGCGGTCGGCCACGGCGCGCAGGTCGGCCGCGAGATCGCCGAAGCTCCACGGGCCGACCGGGGCGTCGGAGCGACCGTGCCCGCGGAAGTGGAAGAAGACCCGGCGGCCGGCGACCGCACTGGCCAGGGGCCGGGTGCCGGAGATGTCGCCGGCCAGCCCGTGGGCGAAGACCGTGACCGGGTCGCCGACGCCGGTGATGAGGCCCTCCAGCCGTACGCCGGAAGGGGTCGACATCATCTCGGTCGGTGGCTCGGGAAGGGTGGGACGACCCGAGCGTGGCCCGGTGGGCTCACGACGATGCAGGCGCGGTCCGCCATCGGGTGGCGGCGGACCGAACCGCCTCACCAGAAGCCTTTGCCGTCCGACAGATCCTTGAGACCCGGACGCACGTCGAGCAGATAGATCAGGGCCGCGGCGATGCCGATCAGGCCGAAGATGCCGATCGCGCTCTGCAGGAGCAGGGTCAGCACGATGCAGATGGCGAGAATCGCCGCCCACGCGCCCTTGGGCAGGGTGCCGATGGCCTGGAACCCGTCACCTCTCTGGGTCAGGCAATGGATCAGCGCGACCGCCTGGACGACCAGCGAGAAGATGAGGACGAGCAGGTTGAGGTAGCCAACGACGTCGGCGTAGAAGAGCGGCGCGGAGGAGGCCATGAGGGAAAGTCTATGCCGCGGGGCCCAGCGGATGCCGGGCCCCGTGGATCATGTGTTGCCGAGTCGTCACTTGGAGGCGGCGCGCTTCCGCGGCTTCGGGGTCGGCTCGGCCTGGGGAGCGGCCTCGATCGCGACCGGCTCCTCGGTGGTCTCGATGTCGGCGTTGACCACGTCGGCCGCCTCGACGACACCGGTGCCGACCACCCGCTCACCCCGGGCGACCAGGGCGGTGTACGCCGCGAGGGCGCGATCCTGGGCGATCTGGGCGAACGAGGTGGCGACGCTGGCCGCGTTGCCCCGCAGCGCGGAGAAGTCGGTGGTGGAGGCCTTGTCGCGCAGCTCGGCGGCCTTGCTGCCGGCCTGCACGTTGTAGACGCGCAGCGAGGCGGCGGCGCGCTCGCTGAGCTCGGTCACCACGGCGGGCAGCTTGCGCAGCTGCTCGACGGCGAGGTCACCGGCGCCGGCGGCGGCGTAGAGCGGGGCGGGGATGCGGGTGTTGGTCTGGTCGGTCATTTCTGCTCCTCGGCTGTGGGAGTGGTCTCGGGTGCGGGAGTGGTCTCGGGTGCGGGAGTGGTCCCGGGTGCGGCCTCGTCGGGCCGGTTGCGCGCGTTCTCGTTGCGGAACGTCTCGTAGATCTGCGACAGCGTCTGCTTCTGAGCGATCGTGAGCTCGGAATCCGCGGCGACCGCGGCCAGCACGCCCTGCTGGCCCTCGCTGTCGAGCAGGCCCGCCCGCAGATACATCGCAGGCGTGGAGACCCGCAGCGCGCTGGCGATCTGCTGCAGCACCTCGGCGCTGGGCTTGCGCAGGCCACGCTCGATCTGGCTGAGATAGGGATTGCTCACGCCCGCCTTGTCGGCGAGCTGTCGCAGCGAGATCTTCGCGGTCTGCCGGAGATCACGGATGAAACCGCCGATGTCCTCGGGCAGATCCTTGGGCGTGGCCATGCGTTCGACGGTAGCCCGGGGTGCTAGCTGTTGCAAGCAAAACGCTTGCTCCAGCTAGCGTGAAACGAGTCACCGCACCGGGCGGATCTCCCCCACCGGCTCTCCCCCGCCGAGCACGGGCTCGCCGATCACGGGCACGTCGACGCCAAGCCGGCGCAGCTCGTCGAGCAGCACTGGGGTCCGGGCCCGCATCCCGCCGTCGTCGATCTTGATGGCGATCGCTCCCCGGCCGGGCACGGCGACCGCGACCACACCCTCGGCGCCACCCTTGGCCAGCAGGCCGGGCACCGCGGCCATCAGGACCGTGTCGTCGGCCCCGGTACCGGCCACCAGCTCGGGGTGGGCACGCATCTCGTCGGCCACCCGGCGCTCGTGGCTGCCCGGCTCAGCCAGGACCAGCCGTTCGAAGGCACGGGCGAGCCCGGTCAGCGAGAGCGCCAGCACCGGCGCGCCGCAGCCGTCCACGCCGGTCGCGGCGATGCGCTCGCCGGCCAGATCGGCCACCGCCTCGGCGACCGCGACCTGGAGCGGATGGCCGGGGTCGCGGTAGGTCTCGAGCGGCCAGTCGTTGACCACGCAGGTGGCGAGCATGCCGGCGTGCTTGCCCGAGCAGTTCATCAGCACCCGCTCGGGGCCGCCGCCGGCGCGCAACCAGTCGTCGCGCGCGTCCTCCGCGAGCGGCAGTGACGCCGGGCAGCGCAGGGCGTCCTCGCCCAGGCCGGCCGCCTCGAGGATCTCGCGGACCCGGCGTACGTGGAACGGCTCGCCGAAGTGGCTGCCGCTGATCAGGGCCAGGTCGGCGTCGTCCCGCGGGACCAGGCCGGCGCGCAACAGGCCGACGGTCTGCAGCGGTTGTTGGACGAGCGCGGGAAGATCGGGCTGGTCACGTCGCCCCGGCCGGTGCCCCCGAGGACGGCGACCGAGCCGTGGTGCACGCTCTCGACGAAGCCCGAGCGCACGACTTCGGCAATGATCATCGGGCCGGGATCCCCAGCAGCTCGCGGGTCTCGCGGGCGGTCAGCGGCGGGCGCTGGGCCAGCTGGGCGAATCCGACGGCGCGCGCCACGAGCTGCATGTTCGACTCGACGGGGCGGCCCTTGGCGTACGTGATGGTGTCCTCCAGGCCGACCCGCAGGTGGCCGCCGGCGCTGAGCGAGGCGAGCATGACCGGGATGGTGCCGCGCCCGATGCCGGTGGCCGAGAAGCTCGTGCCCGCCGGCAGGTCGCGGATGGCCTGCTCACAGGCGACCAGCGCGGCCGCCGTGGCCGGCATCCCACCCGGCACGCCCATCACCAGGTCGACGTGCACGTGACCGCCGGCCGGCAGGCCGTATCGGCCGAGCAGCCGCTGCAGCGAGGTGAGCTGGCCCAGGTCGAAGATCTCGTACTCCGGCACGATGGCCCGCTCCTGCATGCGGGTGTGCAGGTCGACGATGAACTCCCAGCGGTTGAGGAAGACGCCGTCGCCGAAGTTGACCGTGCCCATCGTGCACGAGGCCATCTCGGGCCCGGCGTCGAGCACGGCCAGCCGGTCGGACTCCGGGTCGGTGACCGCGCCCCCCGAGGAGAGCTGGACGATCAGGCCGGTCGACTCGCGCAGCGCCGAGACGGTCGCGCGCAGCCGCCCCTGATCGAGGGTCGGCTGGGCCTCGGCGTCCCGGATGTGAACGTGGATGATGGCGGCGCCCAGCGCTTCGCACTCCTTGGCGGTGGCCACGAGTTCGTCGAGCGTGACAGGCAGCGCGGGCACGTCGGCCTTGCTGCTTTCGGCGCCGGTCGGAGCAACGGTGATCACGGTCCCGGTCATGGGGCTGATACTGCCTTAGGCAGGATCGACCTTGACTACGGACTCCCCGACCAGCAGCTCGTCGCCGTCGGCCACGTTGCGCTTGAGGACGGCGAGGGCGATGAGGCCCAGCTCGTGGTGGCGCACCGCGGTGCCGATGAAACCGACCTCGCGGCCGTCGCGGGTCACCGGCGTGCCCTGGACGGGCGGCTGGTCGGAGGCCACGCCGTCGAAGTGCAGCAGGGCGAGGCGGCGAGGCGGGCGACCCAGGTGGTGGACCCGGGCCACCGTCTCCTGGCCCCGGTAGCAGCCCTTGTCGAGGTGCACGGCAGCGGCGACGAGCTCGGCCTCGGACGGGATCGTGCGGTGGTCGGTCTCCCAGCCCAGGCGGGGAACCCGATGCTCGACGCGGATCGCCTCGTAGGCCCACAGCCCGGCCAGGGGCACACCCAGCTTCTCGATCACGCCCAGCCGCGCCACCCGGGGGACGAGCAGGTCGACCCCGAGCGGCACCCGGCGGGCGAGGCCACCGGCGAACTCGCTCACCGCGTAGAGACTGGTCGGCTCGGGGGGCACGTCACCGGCGGCGAATTTCGCGCCCGGCACCGGCTGCACCCGGGGCTCGGCCAGCTCGGGGAAGAGGTCGGCCGCGCCCGGGCCGACCAGCGACAGCACGGCCAGCTCACCGGTCGCCTCGCGCGGCTCGACCTTGGTGAAGAACCGCATCATCTCGAGGTATTTGAGCAGGCCGGCACCGGCCCCGGGCTCGGTGTCGAGCCACGCTGTCGTGCCGTCCTCGGTGACCATCGCGTGCTGCTCGACGTGGCCGTGCGGCGAGAGGACCAGCAGCTCGGTGCCCTGATGGGGGCCCAGATCAGAGAGGTGCTGGGTGGTCAGCGTGTGCAGCCAGCTCGCGCGCTCCTCGCCGGGGACGGCGATCACGTCACGGTTCGATCGGTCGACCAGACCCACGGCGGTGGCCAGCGTGCGCTGCTCGCGCATCGGGTCACCGTAGTGGGCCGGCACGCCGGCGTCGGCGGACGCGGGATCGAGATCCTCGACCATCACCACGGTCATCTCACAGCTCCTTGCAATCCCCGCACACCCCGAAGAGCGACACGTGGCCCACGTCGACGCGGAAGTCCCGCTCGCTCAACAGCCGGTCGGTCACCGGCTGCATCACACTCGGGTCTACCTCACTGATCGACCCACATCCACGGCACACGAGGTGAACGTGCTGATGCTCACCCGCCGCGTGGTAGGTCGGCGAGCCGTGCGACAGGTGGGTGTGGGTGACCAGCCCGAGCTCCTCGAGCAGCTCGAGCGTGCGATAGACGGTGGTGATGTTGACCCCGGCGGCCCGCTCGCGCACGTGGTTGTGCACCTGCTCGGGGGTGGCGTGACCGAGCTCGTGCACCGCCTCGAGAATCAGCTGGCGTTGCGGGGTCAGCCGCAGACCACGTTCCCGGAGCATGGCAGCAAGCGCGGTGGCGGACACGTAGGCCAGATTACGCCCTCGCCGCCCAGCCGCGCCGACCCTGCTGAGGCGCCGGCCGCTCGCTGAGCTGTCAGCCCTGCTGAGCCGTCGGCCCTGCTAGCCGCCGATCCGCAGCAGCCGGGCCGACATGTGCGGCTGGAGCTCGCTCTTGTCGATCGACACCTCGTGGGCGTAGAGCAGGGCGGCGTCGACGATGCCGAAGAGCCGCCGCGCGCCGGTCAGGTGCTGACCGGTCGGGGTGTAGGCCACCGCGTCGGTGTCGATCTCGAGCCGCGTGGTGCCCACGGTGTTGCCGACGTAGATCTCGACCACGCCCTCGGGGTTGACGATCACGGCTTCCATGTCGTCGGTCGCGCGACCCTCGGCGTTGAGCACCGGACGCCAGAAGCCGGACTCGACGATCCACTCGCCGGCCGGCTGGGACTCGTCGTCGAGCAGCCAGGAGCGCGACTCGAAGCGCAGGAACGGGCGGCCGTCGTGGCTGATCCGCACCTCCTGCGCGAAGTCGTAGTCTTTCTCGGCCGGGAAGCCGCCCTGGCCACGGCCGCGCCACAGCCCGACGAACGGCAGCAGGCCGAGCAGCGCCGGGTGGAGGTCGGCGCCCTGGCGGAGGTCGTGGGTCTCCTCGTACGGATAGGGGCCGACCGGCGGCGCGTTCAGCCAGGGGGGTGGCCCCAGAGGATTGTCCTGCTCGCTCACCAACGCCCCCTCGACACGCGCATCGCCAGATAGCCGAACCCGCCCGCCAGACCGCCGAGACCGGCGACCAGCAGGCTCACGAACCCGATTTCCGTAACCATGACCGGCCCATCCTATGCTGGCGCTCATGGCACGTTTGCTGGTCGTCAAGGCAACCGCCGGAGCCGACGCCCCGGAACGCTGCTCGCAGGCTTTCACGGTCGCGAGCACGGCACTCTCGTCCGGCGTGGACGTGTCGTTCTGGCTGACCGGCGAGTCGACCTGGTTCGCTCTGCCCGGGCGGGCCGCCGAGTTCGAGCTGCCGCACGCGGCGCCGCTGCCCGACCTGATCGACCTGCTGCTCTCGGCGGGCCGGGTGACGGCCTGCACGCAGTGCGCGGCCCGCCGCTCGATCACCCCGGACGACGTGCTGCCGGGCATCCGCATCGCCGGCGCGGCCGTTTTCGTCGAAGAGATCATGTCGGACGGCGCGCAGGCGCTCGTCTATTGACAAGCGGTGCTGACCGCCACGCTGAGCTGATCGCCCTCGGCCCGGACGACCACCGAGTCGCCCCGGCTGCGGTAGGCCCACAGGTCGTCACCGACGTGCACCACCTCGAGGCCACGGATCTTGCTCGCGACACCGTCCGGCTTGGACAGGCCGGTCACCGTCCACGAGCCGGCCACGCCGCCGGACGGGCACCGCACCGCCTGGGCCTCGGGCTCGCCCACGGTGCCCCCGAGCGCGCCGACCACAGTGCTCAGCAGGGCCGGGGCGGGCGGGGTGGACAGGGTGTCACCGCTCGGCGCGTCGCCGTCGACGGGCCGGCAACCGGTCGTCAGCCGCAGCGTGAACTCCGTCGCCACCGACTCGCCGCTCATGTCGATGCCGACGAAGTCACCCGCGTCGGCGTGCAGAGACAGCTTCGTGCCGCCGTGGCTGCGGCCCACGTCGGCTTGGTAGTCCGCCGGCAGCCCGGCCGCCACGTCGTCGAGCACCCCGCCCGCCTGGCCGTCGCCGACATGGACGGTCACCGTGCGGGCGGCGGCCAGCCCCGAGCGGACCGGCGTGATGCGGCACGCCGGTGAGAACTGGAGCTCGCCGAGCACCACCGCCCGGCCGTCGCCGCTCGCGGCGGCGTAGACGACACCGGCCGCCCGCTGCAGGTCGGTGACCGCGAGGCCGAGGTCGCGCTGCTCGGGTACGGTCGCCCGCTCGTGCCCGACCGACCAGACGGCGAGCACGCCGACCACGACGATCCAGGCGGCGACGATGCCGGTGAGCCACCAGCGGCGCCGGGCCGGAGCGGTCACCGCAGGGCCGTGTATTCGGCGGAGGCCAGGAAGCGGCTGATCACCTCGGCCGTGCCCGGGGTGAACTCGCGGGCCGGGACCTCGGCGGCCGGGATGAACAGCATCGCGGCGCCCTCGCCGAGCACCACATCGGACTGGACCGCGGTCGTCGGGGCGTAGAAGTAGTGCTTCACCCGGCCCTCGGCGGGCAGCTCCTGAGCCTCGTACAGCCGGAGCGGAGCCGACGGGCGGAGCGAGGTCTCCTCCCAGAGCTCGCGCTCGGCCGCCTCGAGGAAGGTCTCGCCCTCCTCGACCGAGCCGCCGGGCAGACCCCAGACGTGGGGGTAGTAGGGCGCGTTGCCGTCGCGCAGCTGCAACAGCAGGGCGCCGGACTGGTCGACGAGGAACGTGCAGGCGATGCGGCGCATGGGGCTCATTTCCCGGCGAGGCGCTGCAGGGCGCCGAGGGCGACGTCGGAGCGTGTCGTATACCAGAAAGGGGGCAGCGAATTGCGCAGGAAGGCTCCGTAGCCGCGGGCTGTCTCGAGCCGGGAGTCGAGCACGGCCACCACTCCCTTGTCGCCGGTGGACCGGATCAGACGGCCGACCCCCTGGGCCAGGCGCACGGCGGCGATCGGCACGCTCACCGAGGCGAACCCGGAGCCGCCGTTGGCATCGACCGCCGCCGCCCGGGCCGCGGCGAGCGGCTCGTCGGGGCGCGGGAACGGCAGCCGGTCGATGACGACGAGCTGGCAGGAGTCGCCGGGCACGTCGACCCCCTGCCAGAGCGACATCACGCCGAACAGGCAGCTCGCCTTGTCCTCCTTGAAGCGGCGGACCAGGACAGGCAGCGATTCCTCGCCCTGCAGCAGGATCGGCAGGTCGGTGCGGGCGCGCAGCAGCTCGGCGGCCTGGGTGGCGGCCTTGCGCGACGAGAACAACCCGAGCGTACGGCCGCCCAGGGTCTCGACCAGCTTGACCAGTTCCTCGCCGGCGGGGGCGGGCAGGCCGGACATCTGCGGGCGGGGCAGGTGGGCGGCGACGTAGAGGATGCCCTGTTTCGGATAGTCGAACGGGGAGCCCACGTCGAGCGACGTCCAGCCGTCGCCGGCCACCGGCGGGGCCTCGGCCGAGATCGGCGAACCCGAGCGGGCCGCGGGGGCGGACGTGGCGGCGGGCAGGCCGAGCGAGCGGGCCACCGTGTCGAACCGGCCGCCGAGCGTCAGCGTGGCCGAGGTGGCCACGACCGTCCGGTCGGCATAGAGCCCCTGGGCCAGCGTGCCGGCCACCGAGAGCGGAGCCACGACCAGCGCCCGCCGGCCGTTGCCGAGATCGGATTTCTCCACCCAGGCGACGTCGAAGTCGGACTCCTCGAGCAGCCGCTGCGCGGTGTCGCTGAGGTCGGTCAGCGCGGCCTTGGCCTGCTGCTTGCGGACCGGGTCGGGGTCGTCGCTCTTGATGTCGCCGATCGCGGTGAGACCGGCCCGGGTGGCCGACTCGACCAGCGTGACCGCCTGTTGCAGCAGCTCGGGCAGGTCGCCCGTGATGCGGCCGGCGGGCGTCTCGGCCAGCCCGACAGTGAGCGCGTCGGCCGCCTCGGCCAGTGCCTCGGTCGCGGCGGGCGGGATCAGCGTGCGCGAGCGGCGCGACGACCGCTCGATCGCCTCGGGGGTCAGCTCGGCCTGCGAGGCGGAGGAGACGCGGTCGGCCAGCTCGTGGGCCTCGTCGATGATCAGCAGCTTGTGCGGGGGCACGATGTGGCGCTCGGCGAGCATGTCGACCGCCAGCAGGCTGTGGTTGGTCACGACGATGTCGGCCTCGCGAGCGCGGGCGCGCGACGCCTCGGCGAAGCACTCGGCCCCATACGGACAGCGCTGCGCGCCGACGCAGTCGCGGGCCGGCATCGACACCTGGCGCCAGGCGGTCTCGTCGACGCCCGGGTCGAGCTCGTCGCGGTCACCGGTGGTGGTCTTGTCGGCCCAGGCCTGGAGCCGCTGGATCTGCTTGCCGAGCCGGCCCGCCTCGCCGAGCCACTGGGTGGTC
Source organism: Paractinoplanes maris (assembly GCF_023544465.1). Lineage (GTDB taxonomy): Bacteria > Actinomycetota > Actinomycetes > Mycobacteriales > Micromonosporaceae > Actinoplanes > Actinoplanes maris. Next base: position 923,062 of record NZ_JALPVL010000001.1, read on the forward strand.
TTGGGTGGCGCGTCGTCGAACAGCGTGTCGGTCGGGGCTTCTTCATCGGCGTGTTCCATCTTGGCCACGCAGAGGTAGTGGTGCCGGCCCTTGAGCACGGCGAAAGTGGGTTTGCGGCCCAGCACCGGCTCGACCGCCGCCGCGAGACGGGGGAGGTCGTGCTCGACCAGCTGATTCTGCAGGGCGAGGGTGGCCGTCGAGACCACCACGGGCCCGTCGACCAGCAACGAGGGAGTCAGATAGGCCAGGCTCTTGCCGGTGCCCGTGCCGGCCTGGACGAGCAGGTGCTCCCGGTCGCGTATCGCCTTGTCGATGGCCGCGACCATGGCCTCCTGGCCGGGACGGGAACTGCCCCCGGGCACGGCGCCGACGGCGGCTTGGAGGAGCTGGTCGGCACTGGCCTTCTTCTTCGTTGCTGCGGGCACGGGCAGACGGTACCCGCCACCACCGACAGAAGCCGACCACCGTTAGGGTTCTTGCATGCCGAGTGACACGGTCCGGGTCGTCTACACGAAGTACGACGGGTCGGCCCATCGGGACTATCCCGCCCGCCGTTTCGACTCCGACGACCTCGGTGTCTGGGTGGGCGTCACCAAGGGCACAGCGTCGGTCTACCACGGTCGCCCGTCGGTCGAGCAGATCCCGTTCGTGCTGTTCATCCCGCATCACGCGTGGTGGACGGGCATGTTCAACCCGCAGCCGCGCACCAGCGAGGTCTACTGCGACATCACCACTCCCGCGCGCTGGGAGGGCGACACCGTCCACATCATCGACCTCGACCTCGACGTCGTGCGCCGCCGGTCGACCGGGCTGGTCGAGCTGCGCGACGAGGACGAGTTCGACGAGCACCGCACCCAGTTCGGCTACCCCGACGATCTCGTCCGCGAGGCCCGCGCCGCGGCCGACCGGCTGCTGGTGGCGCTCGGCGACGGCACTGAGCCGTTCGCCACCGAGTACCAGAAGTTCCTACAAAAGGTCGCTGACTAGCAGCTTCGACGGGTTGAGCTGCTGAAACAGGCCGGTGATACGGCCATCGGCGACGGTCACGCCCAGCGCTCCCCGCACCGGCCCGCCGGCCCAGATCCCGGCCGTCCCGTTGATCAGCGCCGGCTTCAGCACGACGCCCTCCATGCGCTGGCCGTGCCGGATGCCGACGAAGAAGCGGGCGACCTTGTCGGCCCCGACGATCGGCCGCAGCGCGGTGCTGGTGAAGCCGCCGCCGTCACTGATCGCCACCACGTCGGGCGCCAGCACGGCGGCCAGCGCCTGCAGGTCGCCACTGTCGACCGCGGCGATGAAGGCGGCCAGCACCCGTCGCTGCTCGGCCAGATCGGCGTTGTGCCGTATGCCGCCCTCGGCAGCCGCCCGCCGACCGCGGGCGGCGTGCTGACGGGCGGTGGCCTCGGACGTACCGAGCACCGCGGCCACCTCGCCGTAGGGCACCGCGAACGCGTCGTGCAGCACCAGAGCCACGCGCTGCTCCGGGGACAGCCGTTCGAGCACCACGAGCAGCGCGAGCCCGACCTCGTCCCGCTGCTCGGCCTGGGCGGCCGGGCCGGCGTCGGGGTCCACGAAGCACTCCGGCAACCATTGCCCGGTGTAGGCCTCGCGGGCCACGCGGGCCGACTTGAGCACGTCGAGACAGAGGCGGCCGGTGACCGTGATGAGCCAGGCGCGCAGGTCGCGGATGTCGTCGTCGCCGGCCCGGGTGTAGCGCAGCCAGGCCTCCTGAACGACGTCCTGGGCCTCGGCGACACTCCCGAGCATCCGGTAGGCGACGGAGACCAGGTGCGGGCGCTCGGCTTCGAAGGCCTCGGCGGAGGGTGGCATGGGGGGAATTCTGCGCGACATTCCCGGTCCGGGGTAGCACCTGTGACAGAGTGTAAAACGCCCATTTCGTACGAATCGGATGGTGTGGTGTGAACGAGTGGCTTGCTATCACGGGCGGCCTGGTGGGCGTCGCGGGTATGGCCGGAGTCGCCGCGGCCGGATTCGTCGCGCTGCGCCGGCGCGGCACCTATCTGGCCGCCGGGCACGCACTGGCCCGGCCGGACGACCTCGACCCGCTGCCCGGCACCTTGCGCCGGGGACTCGGCGGCCTCACCGTGCCGGTCACTCCCGGCCCGCGCGGCGAGCTCTTCCTGGGCCGCGGAGCCCCGCAGCCCGGCCGCACCCTGCGCCGGCTCGTGCTCACCCCGCTCTTCGCCCGGGCCCGCGGCCACGGCGGCCGGCTGGCTCGCGACCAGCAGGTGCCGTTCCGGCTCGTGGTCGAGTTCGCCGGGGCGGTCCGCGACGCCGAGACGTTGATGCGGGCCTACAGGGTCCTCGACCAGCAGCTGCAGGATCACGCCGCACTGCTCAGTCACTGCGACCGCGACGAATTGGTGCCGGGTGCGGTCACGGTGTCGGTGACCGGCATCGTGGACGTCCGGGGGCTGCTCGCGACTCAGCCGAAGAGGTACGCGTTCGCCGAGGGGTCGTTCGACGACATCGGCTCGCAGGCGGCGCCGCCCGCGCTCGTACCGGTGGTCAGCGAGCCGTGGAGCCGGCGGTTCGGGTGGGACGGGCTCGAGCCGATCCCGGCCGAGGAGCGGCACCTGCTGCACGCCTTGGTGCGGTCGGCCCACAACGACGGGCGTACGGTGCGGATCTCGGGACTGCCGGAGGGGCCGCGCCGGGCCCGGGCCGCGATCTGGGCCGAGCTGAGCGCGGCGGGCGTCGACGTGCTCGCCGACCACGACCAGACGGGCCTGGCCCGGCACCTGCGGCGGCACCCGGTGAGCCACGGGACGGCGTGGGACGAGCTGCCCTCCCGGGCTGTGCGGCGTCCGTCGCCCCGGCCCACCGGGGCACGCACGGAACGGCGACGGGAACCCGTTTAACAGGCGACCGAAAGGTGAACCAGGGGAGGCCGTAGCATTCCCCGAGATCAGCCACCGCCCGTCGATCGAGGTTCGCGCCGTGAAGTTCTCCTTCCGCCCCGTCGAGGGCGCCTTCTACGACCTGTTCACCCAGGCCGCGAACAACCTCGTCAAGGGCACCGAGCTGCTCAACGAGCTGGCCTTGCCGGGGGTGGACGTGCAGTCGGTGAGCGACCGGCTCACCGACGTCGAGCATGACAGCGACCAGATCACCCACGATCTCTACAAGAAGATCAACTCGACCTTCATCACCCCGTTCGACCGGGAGGACATCTATTCGCTGGGCTCGCAGCTCGACGACGTGATGGACCACCTGGAGGCGGTCGGCAACCTGCTCTACCTGTACGGGCTGACCGAGTTGCCGTCGCTGCCGCGCGAGATGCACGAGCTGGTCGACGTGCTCGACCAGCAAGCCAAGATCACCGCCGACGCGATGCCCAAGCTGCGCGCGATGAAGGGTCTCGAGGAGTACTGGATCGAGATCAACCGGCTCGAGAACGAGGGCGACCGGTCGTACCGGATGTTGCTGGTCCGGCTCTTCTCCGGCGAGTACGACGCGCTCACCGTGCTCAAGATGAAGGAAGTGGCCGACGAGCTGGAGGCCGCCTGCGACGCGTTCGAGCACGTGGCGAACACCGTCGAGACCATCGCGGTCAAGGAGAGCTAGACCTTGTCGCCCGAGTTCTTCGCGGTCTCGGCGGTGATCATCGCCGCGATGGCCTTCGACTACACCAACGGCTTCCACGACGCCGCCAACGCGATCGCCACCAGCATCAGCACCCGGGCCCTGACCCCGCGGGTGGCGCTGGCGATGGCGGCGGTCGGCAACTTCGTGGGTGCCCACCTCGGCGGCGAGGTGGCCAAGACGGTCGGCGACGGCCTGGTCAAGCTCGAGCTGGGCATCCCGAGCCTCGGTGTCGTCTTCGCCGGCGTGCTCGGCGCGGTCACCTGGAACCTGATCACCTGGTATTTCGGGCTGCCGTCGAGCTCGTCCCACGCCCTCTTCGGCGGACTGGTCGGCGCCACCCTGGTCGCCGGTCCGGCGCTCGGCGAGGTGCAGTGGCGCACGATCGTCGACAAGGTGCTCATCCCGATGGTCGCCTCGCCGGTCGTCGGGTTCCTGCTCGGCTTCGCGGTCATGGTCGCGATCATGTGGACCTTCCGCCGGGGCAACCCCGGCCGGCTCAACCGCGGCTTCCGCATCGCGCAGACGGTCTCGGCCGCGCTGATGTCGCTCGGTCACGGCATCCAGGACGCCGCCAAGACCATGGGCATCGTGGTGCTGGCGCTCTACACCGGTGGCTTCCAGAGCAACGCCACGCACATCCCGTGGTGGGTCTACATCACCACGGCGACGATGCTGGCCGCGGGCACCTACTCGGGCGGCTGGCGCATCATCCGTACGCTGGGCCGCAAGATCATCGACCTCGGCCCGGCCGAGGGCTTCGCCGCCGAGACGGTGGCCAGCACCGTGCTCTTCTTCAACGCGTACGTGCTGCACGCGCCCATCTCGACGACCCACACGATCACCTCGGCGATCATGGGCGTCGGGGCGACGAAGCGCTTGAACGCCGTCCGCTGGAACGTGGCCGGCAACATCGTGATCGCCTGGGTGACCACGTTCCCCGCCGCCGGCCTGATCGCCTGCGGCCTGTACTTCCTCTTCCGCCCCCTCTTCACCTGAGCCGGCCGCGAAGAATCCGGCTCAACCTTGAATGGATCATCGATCCATGAAACCTTGAGGGCTAACCTTTAATAGACGAGGTATCCAGTAAAGGTTAGTGGTGATGACGGAGCTTCGCGAAGCGCATTGGGACATCTCCTGGGGTGCCCCCGCTCGGAGAGACCAACGAGGCGGCCGGTATCTCACCTACATTCCCGACGACCTGCTGACTCGACCGATCGTCCTTCCCTCCGATCTGGCGCTGGAAGCCGCCGAGGTCGAGACAGCCGTACGAGGTCTGACTGACGCCCGCGGATCAATGGGGCTGGAGAGCCTGGCTCGCTTCCTTCTGAGGTCAGAGGCGATCGCCTCGTCGCGCATCGAGGGCCTGCAGGTCTCCGCACAGCAGGTCGCCTTGGCCGAGCTGGCGTCGGTGGAGGACGCCCCGATCGCCGGTTTCACCGAGAACGCCCGGCTCGTCGCCAACAACATCGTCACGCTCCGGCAGGCGGCCGGCGATCTGGCCTCCTGCCGGATGATCGAGCCGGCCCGACTGGGCGAGCTGCATCGTGCGCTCCTGCCGGAGCATCCTCAGCAAGGATTGCGTAACGCACAGAACTGGATCGGTGGCAGCGATTGGCATCCGCTGAACGCCGACTTCATTCCACCGCCACCCGGGGAAGTGCATCGGTTGATCAAGGATCTGACCGACTACATGACCGGCGCCGTGCACGCACCCCTGCTTCAAGCAGCCCTGGTCCACGCTCAATTCGAGACTGTCCACCCCTTCGCGGATGGCAACGGGCGGGTGGGAAGAGCACTCATTCATACTGTTCTGACTCGCCGTGGCCTCACCCGGACAGCGGTGCTGCCCATCAGCCTCGTTCTGCTGACCCGCTCCCGGGAATACGTGGAAGGACTGACGGCGTACCGATATCTCGGCGCTCCGGATGGGACGGAAGCTCGCGAATCGATCGCGACCTGGTTCGCGGTCTTCCTGCAAGCCGTCAAGGTTGCCGTCGGACAGGCCGAGCAGTTCGTCACACAACTGGGCGAGTTGCAGATTCAGTGGGCCGATCAATACTCGGATCACCGGCTGCGCAGCGGTGCCAAAGCGCAGGCGCGCTCCGGCTCCACTGTGATGCGGCTGCTCCCGCTGCTTCCAGAGGTGCCGGTGGCTACGGCCCAGTCAGCGCAACGCCTGCTTGATATTTCTTTCCCCGCCGCCCGGGCGGCGCTGGAGGACCTGGCCGAAGCGGGCATCCTCAGTCGGAAACGGGTCGACCGGGGAACCACTGCCTATCTCGCACGCGATGTCTTCGATCTGCTGACCATGACCGAGCGTCAATTGGCCAGCACACACTGGGACACCCGCGAGTCGGCTCCGCGGCGACCCGTTCCGGCCCGTCCGCAGAGCCGATGAGACGTCAGTAGACGACGCCGATCTCCTCGCGGATCGTGTCGAGCAGGGTCATCACCTCGAGCGTGGTCGCGTGCGGCATGAGCGGGCTCTCCAGCTCGCCGGCGAGCAGGCAGCGCTGCACCTCGGCCGCCTCGAACTGGTAGCCGCTGCCGGGGAAGTCGAAGTCGAACGTCTCGGGGTCGTGGCCGGCGCGGCGCAGCACGAAGGAGCGCGGCACGAAGAAGCCCTCGGGCAGCTCGATCCGGCCCTCGGTGCCGGTGATCGTGGCGTTGTTGCGGCTCTGGCCGTTGATGCTGCAGGTGAGCGCGGCCACCGCGCCGGGCTCGTAGCCGAGCAGGATGCCGGTGTTCTCGTCGACCCGCTCCGGGGTCAGGTGGGCCCACGCCTGCACCGAGGCGGGCGCGCCCAGGATCAGGTGGACCAGGTTGATCGGGTAGACGCCGAGGTCGAGCAGCGCGCCGCCGCCCAGCTTGGGATCGCGCAGCCGGTGCTCGGCGTCGAACGGGCCCTGCAGCCCGAAGTCGGCGTGGATGGCGCTGACCCAGCCGATGGTGCCGTCCTCGACCAGCTCGGCGATCTTGCGGATGGCCGGGTTGAGGCGCATCCACATGGCCTCCATCAGGAAGACGCCCTTGTCCCGGGCCGCGGCCACCAGTTGCGCGGCCGACGCCAGGTCGAGGGTGATCGGCTTCTCGACCAGGACCGACTTGCCGGCCTCGATGCAGAGCAGGGCCGCCTCGTCGTGGAAGGCGTGCGGGGTGGCGATGTAGATGACGTCCACGTCCGGGTCGGCGGCCAGATCGGCGTACGAGCCGTGGGCCCGGGCGAAGCCGAAGCGCTCGGCGAACGCGTCGGCGGTCTGCTGGTTGCGCGAGCCGACCGCGGCGAGCTCGGCCCCCGGCACGAGCGGCAGGTCGGCGGCGAACGAGGCGGCGATCCCGCCCGGGCCGAGGATTCCCCAGCGAACCTTCTGTTCGGTCATGATCGCTACGGTATCGTTTTGGCCCGCTCAGGTGTCAGGATCTGCACGTGACCGATTCGACGCCCGTGCGGCTTCCCCCGGCAATGGTCAAGAGGGCCCGCGAGTTCTCCGGGACCCCGGCGACGGTGCGCGACGCGGCCACGGTCGTGCTTCTTCGCCCGTCGGGCGAGACCTTCGAGCTGTACGTGTTGCGGCGCGCGGCCACGATGGCCTTCGGCGGCCTGTACGCCTTCCCCGGTGGCGGCGTCGACCCGACCGACCGCCCCGAGACCATCCGCACCGACTGGCCGGCTCGTCTCGGCGTCCCGCCCGAGCGGGCCCACGCCGTCGTCGGTGCCGCCGTGCGGGAGCTCTTCGAGGAGACCGGTGTCCTGCTGGCCGGCCCGGTCGAGCAGCCCGACCGCACGCTGGCCGACGTCGGCACCGCCGAGTGGGAGGCCGACCGGGCCGCCGTCGCCGCCCGCGAGCTCACCCTGACCGATCTGCTGGCCCGCCGGGGCCTGCGGCTGCGCGACGATCTGCTCTTCGCCTGGGCCCGCTGGATCACCCCGGAGTTCGAGCCCAAGCGGTACGACACCTGGTTCTTCGTCTCGCTGCTGCCCGAGGGTCAGGTGGCCCGGGACGTCTCCGGCGAGGCGACCGAGGCCACCTGGACCGCGCCGGGCGCCACCTCGGGCCTGGCCATGCTGCCGCCCACCCGCCGGACGGTGGACTCCCTCACGGCGTACCGCGAAATGGCCGAGGTCATCGCGGCCGCGAGCCGCCGCGACGCCGCAACCCCGGTCACGCCGCGCGTCGAACTGACCGACGACGGCGGCGCCCTGCTGCACCTTTCCTGACGCCCAGCAGAACGCCGCATCAACTTGCCCACCCCGCCCGACCAGGGGGCGGGCCCGAGACTACGCGTCGCCGGCCGGCGGAAACGGGTTATCCACAGGCCCTGGCGCGTGATCCCGCGGACAATCTCTAGCCGAATCGACCGGTGATGTAGTCCTCGGTCTTCTTCTCGGTCGGGTTGCTGAAGATCTTCTGGGTGTCGTCGTACTCGATCAGGCGGCCGGGGTCGCCGGTCTTGTCGATCGAGAAGAACCCGGTCTTGTCGCTGACCCGGGCGGCCTGCTGCATGTTGTGCGTGACGATGATGATCGTGAAGCGGTCCTTCAGCTTGAACATCAGGTCCTCGATGGCCAGCGTCGAGATCGGGTCGAGGGCCGAGCAGGGCTCGTCCATCAGCACGACCTGCGGCTCGACCGCGATGGTGCGGGCGATGCAGAGACGCTGCTGCTGACCACCGGAGAGACCGGCGCCGGGCCGGCCGAGCCGGTCCTTGACCTCGTTCCACAGGTTGGCCGATTTGAGCGACTGCTCGGCGGCGTCGTCCAGCAGCGACTTCTTCTTGACGCCGTTCAGCTTGAGGCCGGCCACCACGTTCTCGTAGATCGACATCGTCGGGAACGGGTTGGGGCGCTGGAACACCATGCCGATCAGGCGGCGCACGGCCGTGACGTCGACGTCCGGGTCGTAGATGTTCTGCTCGTCGATCCGGAGCGAGCCCTCGATGCGGGCGTTGGGCAGCACCTCGTGCATGCGGTTGATCGACCGCAGGAAGGTCGACTTGCCACAGCCCGACGGGCCGATCAGAGCGGTGATGGTCTTGGGCTCGACCACCATCGACACGCTGTCGATGGCCTTGAACGAGCCGTAGTAGGAGGAGACGTTGCTCGCCTCGATGCGCTTGGCCATGGGGGTTACCTCTACTTCGACAGACTGTTGCGACGGGCGAGCAACTTGGCGGCGACCGTCAGGACGAGCACGATCGCGACCAGGGTCAGCGCGGCCGTCCAGGCGCGCGCCGGGGCGTACCGCGAGGCGTCACCGGCCTGCTGGTACACGAAGAGCGACAGGGACTGCTGACCGCCGGCGAACGGGTCGAAGTTGATCGCCGCGGCGCCACCGGCCACCAGCAGCACCGGTGCGGTCTCGCCGGCCGCGCGGGCGACGGCGAGCATGACGCCGGTGACGATGCCGGGCAGGGCGGTGGGGACGACGACCTTGAGGATCGTCTTCCACTGGGGCACCCCGAGCGCGTACGCGCCCTCGCGCAGCGGCCCGGGAACCAGGCGCAACATCTCTTCCGTGGAGCGCACGATCGTCGGCAGCATCAGCACGGTCAGCGCCAGCGAGGCGGCGAAACCGGAGAACCGCGGCGTCCCGTTGTTGAACCACGGGCTGACGATCAGCACCCAGAACGAGAGGATGAACAGACCGGCGACGATGGACGGGATGCCCGTCATGACGTCGACGAAGAAGCGGACGGTGGTGGCGAACTTGCCCCGGCCGTACTCGACCAGATAGATCGCGCCGAGCACACCGAGCGGCACGGCCATCAGCGTGGCGATGCCGACCTGCTCCAAGGTGCCGATGATGGCGTGGTAGGCGCCGCCGTCGGGGTCCCGGGCGCCGATGTTGTTCATCGACGAGCCGAAGAAGTCGCCGTCGAGGCGCCCGACGCCCTTGGAGATCAGCGTCCACACCACCGACGCGAGCGGCAGGATGGCCAGCACGCAGGCGGCGTAGATGAGCGTCTTCCACATGCGGTCGCGCGCGGCCCGGCGGCCCTCGATGCGGCCGGCCACGATCTGAAGACCCACCAGATAGAACACGACGCCGAGAACGACACCGAGCACGTAGTTGCCGATGCCGAAGCCGTACGCCACGGCCATGCCGACGACGAGCGCGGCCACGGCGATGCCGATGTTCAAGCCCGGGTGGAGCTTCTGAGATCGAATGTTGTCCGGCGTCATGACGACGCCGGCGGACTCACGTTCAAGAAGGCTCATGCTGGGCTCCCCTGGGACATGCGCTCCTGGCCCTCGCCTGCGAGGCCGTCCATAGGTGCGGCTGAGTGCCGCTCGGTGCAGTCGCTCATGCTGTGCTTTCGAGGCATGCGCTCCTGGCCCTCGCCTGCGAGGCCGTCCATAGGTGCGGCTGAGTGCCGCTCGGTGCAGTCGCTCATGCCGCACTGTCCCGGAACTCGCGCCGACGGTAGATGATCGCCCGGGCTGCCATGTTGACCACCAGGGTGATCGCGAAGAGCACGAGGCCGGAGGCGATCAGGGCGCCGCGGCCCGTCTCGTTGGCCTCGCCGAAGGAGTTGGCGATGTTGGCGGCGATCGAGTTACCGCCGTTCTCGATGATGTTGAACGAGATGTTGAAGACCACACCCAGCGTCAGGGCCAGGGCGATCGTCTCGCCGAGGGCGCGGCCGAGACCGAGCATCACGGCGGCGATCACACCGGGCTTGCCGTAGGGCAGGACCGCGGTGCGGACCATCTCCCACTTGGTGGCGCCGAGGGCGAGCGCGGCCTCCTCGTTCATGCCCGGGGTCTGCATGAAGACCTCCCGCGACAGCGAGGTCACGATCGGCAGCACCATGATCGCGAGCACCAGGCTGCCGAGCAGGACCGAGCGGCCGAACGGGCCGTCGCCACCGAAGATCGGGATCCAGCTGAAGTATTCGTTGAGCCACAGGGAGAAGTTGCGGACCGGCTCCAGGAAGACGTCCCGGCCCCAGAGGCCGAAGACGACGCTGGGCACGGCGGCCAGCAGGTCGATCACGAAGCCGAGCGGGGTGGCCAGCCGCTTGGGGGCGTAGTGCGAGAGGAACAGCGCGATGCCGAGAGCGATCGGCACCGCCACGAGCAACGCGATGATCGAGGTCAGCACGGTGCCGAAGGCGAGGACCGCGATACCGAACTTCGGCTCGGTGTCGTTCGGGAACCACGACTTGTAGGTCAGGAAGTTCTCGGTGTCGGCATTGATCGCCGGCACGGCCTTGGAGATCAGGAAGACCGCGATGGCGACGATGATGACCAGCACCATCGCGCCCGCCGCCACGGAGAGGCCCTTGAAGCCGGCCTCCATGCCGAACCGGGTCTTCTTGGGCAGGGCGCCCCCGCCGCCGAATGGGGGTTCTTCGTAGCTCCTCGGAGAAACACCGGTGCCGGCGCCCCGGGCATGACGTCCAGTCACACCCAGGTCGCCGGCGGTGGCGTTCTCCGAGCGGGAGGGGTTGTCACCCATCTGCTCGCTCGCTGTCGTCTCGGAGGGATTCAGTCAGTTCAGGAGATCGAGGCGACCGCGGTCTCGACCTTGCCGCGGATGGTCTCCGGCAGCGGGGCGTAGCCCAGGTCGTTCAGCGCCGTCTGACCACCGGTGCTGGAGGTGTAGGTGAAGAAGGCCTTGAGCTCCTTGGCCTTCGGGCTGCCCTTGCTGCAGACGATCTCGTACGTGGTCAGGACGATCGGGTACGCGCCGGCGGTCTTGGCGGTGTAGTCGATGCTGAGCTTCAGGTCGTTGCCGGTGCCCTCGATCTTGGCGCCCTCGATGCCCTTGCCGGCGCTCTCACCGGTCAGCTCGGTGTACTCACCGGCACCGTTCTTGATCTTGGCCTTCTGCAGGTCCTGGTTCTCGGCGTACGACAGCTCGACGTAGGAGATGGCGCCCGGGGTGCTCTTGACCGCGGTGGCCACACCGTCTGACTTGGCCGCGCCGGTGCCGCCCTTGGCCTTCCACGCCTTGGCGTGGTCGTACTTCCACTCGGCCTCGGCGGCCTTGCTCAGGTACTTGGTGAAGTTGTCGGTGGTGCCCGACTCGTCCGAGCGGTGCACGGCCGTGATGGGCGAGTCCGGGAGCTTGGCGCCGGAGTTCTGCGCCGCGATCGCCGGGTCGTTCCACTTGGTGATCTGGCTGTCGAAGATCTTGGCCAGGGTCGGCGCGTCGAGCTGGAGGTTCTCGACACCCTCGGCGTTGTAGACGACCGCGATCGGGCCGACGACCATCGGGAGGTTGAGCGCGGCGCCACCGGGGCACTTGGCGTCGGCCTGCGGCTGCTCCTCCTCCTTGAGGGCGGAGTCGGAACCGGCGAAGTCGGCGGTGCCGGCGATGAACGCCTGGATACCGGCGCCCGAGGCGGTGCCCTGGTAGTCGATCTTGGCGTCGGCGCACTGACCCTGGTAGGTCTTGATCCACTCGTCCATGGCGTTCTTCTGCGCCGACGAACCCTGGGCAGTCAGGCTGCCGGCGACACAGTTGCCGGACGCGGCGGAAGCGTCACTTCCACCCTCCGGCGATTCGTTGTCCGAGCCGCACGCGGCGAGCGCGAGCGTCGCAGTCAGAGCAATGCCGGCTGCGAGGTAACCGGACCGCTGGAGCTTCACAATTTTCCCTTCGGTGGGGTGCACGCCGGCGTCGCACCGGCATCACCGAAGCTAAGAGCGCGAGGTAGCCGGTTAACCGGGGCCAAATGAACGCGCGGTGAACACGTCGACGCCCCCATATGACCTTCCCCTGAGGGCGAGTTGTCCGTTGCGTGAACTGAGTGACCAGGGACCGACATGTCCGGTTTATCGGGACGGAGGTTACCGCCCTGAGACACGGGCTTGTCCTGGTTGTTACTCAAGAGGTTCGCGCGCTGTGGCGACCGCCACTTACCTGGGATTATGCGCGGAAGTAGGAGATGTCCGTCTTGAAAATGTCGAATCCGAGCCGGCGGTAGAGGGCAACGGCGGCCGCGTTGGACTCGTCGACATAGAGATTCGAGACGGTCAGGCCCAGCCCGGCCAGGTGACGCAGGCCGGCCACGCTCAGCGCCGCCCCCAGGCCCCGCCGGTGGCCGGCCGGGTCGACACCCAGCACGTAGATCTCGCCGATCGCCGGGTCGACCCCGGACGCCGGGTGCACCTTGGTCCAGTGGAAGCCCAGCAGGGTGTCCTCGATGTCGACGGCCAGCAGGAAGCCGGCCGGATCGAACCATGGCTCGGCCTCGCGCAACCGCAGATCGTCCTCGGTCCAGCGACCCTGCTCGGGGTGGTGGGCGAAGGCCCGGGAGTTGACGCCCAGCCAGGCCTGCTCGTCGTGGCCGGGGCGGAAGCTGCGCAGGGTGACGCCGGGCGGCAGCGGGATGTCGGGCAGGGGCTCGGTGAGCGGGCGGCGCATCTGCCACAGGACACGGACGCGCTCGAAGCCGTTCTTCTCGGCGAACGCCCGGGCACCGGGCTCGTCGCCGTGCGCCCAGAAGCGCAGCGGGCCACCGCCGGCCGCGGCCAGCAAGGCGGTGCCGTGCCCGTGGCGGCGCGAGGACGGGTGCACGAACAGCTCGCCCGAGCCGTCGTGCTCGAGATAGGCGTACCCGGACAGGTGGTCACCGGTGTAGGACAGAAAATGCGTGTGCGCGGCCGGGTCACCCCCGCCGCGCACACGCAGCACAACGTCTTCAGACAATGGGTAGACGCCGTCGGCCTGCTCGGCGGCGGCGGCCAACGCGAGCACGTCGGCCGCCTGAGCAGCACTCAACCGGTCAAGAGAGCGGACGGTCGTCATGCCACCGACACTAGACCGGAAGCGAGACCGGCTCGTTGTCGGGCAGCTGGCGGCCGGACGGCGGGGTCACGAACTTGTAGCCCACCTGGCGCACCGTGCCGATCATCGACTCGTACTCCGAGCCGAGCTTGGCGCGCAGCCGGCGGACGTGCACGTCGACCGTGCGGGTGCCGCCGAAGTAGTCGTAGCCCCAGACCTCGCGCAGCAGCTGGTCGCGGGTGAAGACCCGGCCCGGGTGCTGGGCCAGGAACTTGAGCAGCTCGAACTCCTTGTAGGTGAGGTCGAGCGGGCGGCCCTTGAGCTTCGCCGCGTAGGTGTCGGGGTCGATGTTGAGCTCCCCGGCGCGGATCGAACCACCGGCACCGGCGGTCGCGTTGCTCAGGCGGCCGACGGCCAGGCGCAGCCGGGCCTCGACCTCGGCCGGGCCGGCGCTGGCCAGGATGAAGTCGTCGACTCCCCAGTCGGCGTTGAGCGCGATCAGGCCGGCCTCGGTGACGACCGCCATGAGCGGGACGCCGATGCCGGTCGCGTGCAGCATGCGGCACGTGGCGCGGGCCTCGGAGAGCTCGGAGCGGGCGTCGACCAGCACAGCGTCGGGGCTGGGCCCGGACACCAGAGTGCGGACGTCGCGGGGGGCGGTGCGTACGGAGTGGGGAAGCAGATCCAGCGCGGGCAATACGGCGGAAGTCTCGCCGGCCCGTGCGGTCACCAGCAGAAGGATTTCCACACTCACCTCCGTCCTTGCGGCACGAGGCCGCTCGGGTGACTCGATGGCGTCACATCTCGGCGTCCGCCACCGGCGGACATTTCCCGGCGTCACCGACGGGTGGGCTGGGCTTACCTTAACCGATGCATCACCGAGAACGCCTCGATCGTTTGACTGAGTGATGTAGTGAACGCCCTTCCGGCGTACGAATGGCAGTTTCGTAACAGGCCTTTAACGCAGGGCCGGGGAATTGGGCCTTCGCGTGGGTTCTGGCACCATCCCAGGGGTGTTCCCCACCATGCCGCAGGACGAGTCCTGGGACGCCGACGCCTCGCGCGAGATCGCCAGGGCCGGCGGCAAGCGTCCGCCGGCCGGTTCCCGGGACGACATCGACCCCGACGACAACACGACCGAGCCCGGCGAGGAGGACGATCTCGACCTCGACGAGCTCGAGGTCGTCCCGGTCCGCCGGGAGCTGTCGCTGGCCATCGCCGGTTTCGCCGGGCTGCTCGCGCTCGGCCTCGTGCTGGGTGCCCTGACCTCGGCGCCCGACTCCCGCCTGCCGTACGCGATCGTGCTCTTCGGGGTGCAGCTGCTCGCGCTGCTGGCCTGGGTGATGGCGCTGCACCCGCCGGCGCTGGCCACCACGGCCGGAGTCTGCGTGGCGGTCGCGCTGGTGGCCGACTATCTGGCCGTCACGAGTACGCGGGCCGCGTTGCTGCCACTGGTCTATGTGGCCCTGGGCGGCTTCGTCGCGGCGGTGCTCGGTCAGCTGGTGCGGGCCGACGACCGCAAGCGGGTCACCGACTCGTGGCGTACGACCCTGGTGATCGTGTCGGGCGTGGTGGCCTACGCGATCCCGATCGTCCTCACCCGGCAGGAGCTGGGCACCCAGACGCTGACCGTCTGCGCCGTCGCCGCGGGTGTCGCGCTCGTGGTCGCCCGGGCCACCGACGCGATCTTCCCCAAGCCCCGGCTGGCCGCCCAGGTGCCGCGCGGGGCCACCGGGATCGTGCTCGGCGCGATGCTCGGCACGCTGGCCGCGGCCGCCCTGGGCAGCCGGCTGGTGCTGCCGTTCACCCCGGCCAAGGGTGCGATCGTGGGCCTGATCGCGGTGCTCATCGCGCACCTGGTCGACCTGGCGGTCAACTTCGGGCAGGCCGACCGCCGGCTGGCCGGGGACGCGCCGACGTTCTGGGTGGCCCGGCACATGCAGGGGCCGCTGGGCGCTTTCGCCCTGCTCGCCCCGGCCACGTACGCCTTGAGCCATTGGTTCCTGGCCTGACTGTTTCGCCGGGGCCTGGCCGGGGGCATGTACGGTTCTCGGCAGTTTCGGCTCTGGGAGAGGACGGCCGTGAGCGGCGAGGTCTACGGCACTGAGCGCCCCCGTAAGAAGAAGCGGTGGGGTCGGCGGCTGCTCATCACCCTGCTCGTCTTCCTGATCCTGCTGGCCGCGGTGCTCGTGGGGCTCGACCGGTTCGCCGCGGGCTATGCCGAGCGCATGATCGGCGACCGCGTCTCCGAGCAGATCGCCGATCAGAAGGCGACCAGCGAGAAGCCGGACGTCACGATCGAGGGCATCCCGTTCCTGACCCAGGTGCTCGACGGCCGCTACGAGCAGATCCGCATCCAGCTGGCCAACCTCTCCGGCCCGGCCGGCAACAACCGGACCGTCCGGGTGGCCAACCTCGACGTGCACGCCAACGACGTCGACGCGCCGCTCGACACCATCCGCAGCGGCACCGGCGACATCGTCGCCCAGACGGTCACCGGCACCGGCACCATCGACTACCCGCAGCTGGCCGAGCTGATCGGCCAGCCCGGCCTCAAGCTCACCGAGCGGGACGGCAAGCTCGTCGGCAGCGCGCCGGTGCAGGCGCTCGGCCAGACGTTCGACGTCTCCGGCACGGCGACGGTCGCGGTGAAGGAGGGCGTGGTGCAGGTGCGCTTCTCCGACGTGACCGCCGAGGGCCTGCCGAACGTGCCCATCATCCGCAACCTGATCGACGCCTACGTCCAGAAACTGTCGGTTGACCTGCGGGTTCCGGAGCTGCCGCTCAAGCTGGCCGTGCAGAAGGTCGAACCCACTCCCGACGGTCTGCGGTTCACCGCCGGAGCCAACGACGTGTCACTCAACGCGGGCGGTCTGTGACCCCGGCCATGTTCCCGGATCGTGGTCGGCGCTGTTACCGGCACGTGAACCGCTGGTAGGGTCCATTCCCATGAGCCCGTTGCTCACCAAAAGGCGTGCGGTCGACCTGTGCCGCATGGCCGCCTGCCTGTGTCGCCCTGTCATCTGACGGGGCCACCAGTGCTGAGCACGTTCTAGCTCTCCCCGCCGGCAACGCTGCCGGTTCGTGGTGCCCGTCGCACGACAGCTCGAGATCCGTTCTCCATCTCCACTGGGTCCCGCGCGCGGTGCGACACACAATCTCCGTGCGCTGACTCTCCCCCATCTCTCACCTCACAGGGAGTGAATCGATGAGTCGCGACACCGCACTCGTTTCGGCCGACTGGGCCGAGCAGAACCTCGACACCCCAGGCCTGGTCTTCGTCGAGGTCGACGAGGACACCACCGCCTACGACGGCGGGCACATCCCCGGCGCCATCAAGCTCGACTGGAAGAAGGACCTGCAGGACCCGGTCCGGCGCGACTTCGTCAACCAGGAGCAGTTCGCCGCGCTGCTGTCCGAGCGGGGCATCTCCAACGAGGACACGGTGATCCTCTACGGCGGCAACAACAACTGGTTCGCCGCGTACGCGTACTGGTACTTCAAGCTCTACGGCCACGAGCAGGTCAAGCTGATCGACGGCGGCCGCAAGAAGTGGGAGCTGGACGCCCGTCCGTACACCAAGGACGTGCCGGTCCGCGAGAAGACCAGCTACGTGGCCCAGGCGCCCGACCTGTCGATCCGCGCCTTCCGCGACGAGGTCGTCGAGGCCATCGGCGTCAAGAACCTGGTCGACGTGCGCAGCCCCGACGAGTTCGCCGGTCGCCTGCTCGCCCCGGCCCACCTGCCGCAGGAGCAGTCGCAGCGCGGCGGCCACATCCCGACCGCGATCAGCGTGCCGTGGAGCAAGGCGGCCAACGAGGACGGCACCTTCAAGTCGGACGAGGACCTCGCCAAGATCTACGGCGAGGCGGGCCTGGACGGCAGCAAGGACACCATCGCCTACTGCCGCATCGGCGAGCGCTCCTCGCACACCTGGTTCGTCCTGCGCGAGCTGCTGGGCCACGAGAACGTCAAGAACTACGACGGCTCGTGGACCGAGTACGGCTCGCTCATCGGCGTCCCGATCGCCCTCGGCGACGAACCCGGAAAGGCGTGACACCATGACGTCTCCGTCGAACATCGCGGCCGGATGCGCCGCTCCTGACCAGTCGGCCCCCATCCCGGCCAGCGTGGACATCCACCGCGAGACCGTGCTGACCGGCATCGTGCGCAACGCCGAGGGCGAGCCGGTCGGCGGCGCGTACGTGCGCCTGCTCGACTCGACCGGCGAGTTCACCGCCGAGGTGGTCTCGTCGCCCGAGGGTGTCTTCCGCTTCTTCGCGGCGCCCGGCTCGTGGACCCTGCGCGCCCTTTCCCGCAGCGGGAACGGTGAGGCCATCGTCGACGCCACGGTCGGTGTCAACGAGGTCGGCCTCAGCGTCGCCCCGGCCTAGTCCAGGCTCAGGTGCCGCCGCCCGTGACCACCACAGCGGTCGGCGGCACCTCCGGACGGCGACGGGTCAGCCGGCGGACGCCCGTGTTGAGCACGGCGATCAGCGGGACCGCGACCAGCGCGCCGATGATGCCGGCCAGCACGACGCCCGAGGTGATGCCGACGATCACGGCCAGCGGGTGGATCGCGACCGCCCGTCCCATGATCAGCGGCTGGAGCACGTGACCCTCGATCTGCTGCACGAGGATCACCGCGCCCAGCACGACCAGCGCGATCACCCAGCCCTTGTCGACCAGGGCCACCAGCACGGCGACCGCCCCCGAGACCCCGGCCCCGACGATCGGGACGAACGCCCCCAGGAAGACCAGGGCGGCCAGCGGGAACGGGAACGGGATGTCCAGGATCATCAGCGCGATGCCGATGCCGAGCGCGTCGATGAACGCGACCAGCACGGTGGCCCGCACGTAGGCGCCCAGCGTGGCCCACGAGGCGTCCCCGGCGTCGGCCAGCGACCAGCGGGCGTTCACCGGCAGCAGCCGGACGATGAATCGCCAGATCTTGCGGCCGTCACGCAGGAAGAAGAACGTCGAGAACAGCACCAGCAGCGCCCCGGTCAGCACCTCGAAGACGGTCGTCGCGGTGGCGATGCCGGTCGAGGTCAGCGACGCGGTGTTCGAGTTGATCCAGTCCTGCGCGTTGTCGATGGCCTGGTTGACCTGGTCGTCCGACAGGTGCAGCGGCCCGGTCTTGGCCCACTGCTGGATGGTGCGGATGCCCGCGGTGGCGCCCTCGGTGAGCTGGGGCAGACCGTTGACGAACTGGGTGATCACCAGCGTGAGGGTGCCCGCGACGGCGGCCAGCCCGCAGATCAGGACCAGGAACGTGGCCAGCGACGGCGGCAGGCGCAGCCGGCGGAGCCAGCCCACGGCCGGAGCCAGCAGGGCCGACAGCAGCAGGGACACCGCCAGCGGGATGACCACCACGCTGATGATGCCGATGAAGCGCAGCAGCGCCCAGCCGACCAGGCCGACGACGATCAGCCGCCAGCCCCAGGCGGCGGCCATCCGCAGCGAGTGCGGCACCTCGGCGTCATCCCGGCTGCTGGTCGAATGGTGCACGTCGTCCGGCTCGGGCGGTGGCGGCATGAATTCGGCCTCGGTGTCCTGCTCCGTCCGCGAATCGTCGCGCGCGAGGCGCACGGACTCGCGGCCGGTGTCATAGGCCCGCCGCAGGTTCTGCCGGACTCGCTGCAAGCGGCTCACAACCGCCTACCCCCTCGCTTTCGGTACGAGATAACAACCTAGTGCCGTGCGCTCCCGGCCGGGGCCCGCCACGGCGAGCGGCGTACCGTCAGCAATCGTGAGTGCCGACACCCAAACCGAGAGCGCGCTGCCGATCCGCATGCTGCACGACCGAGTCCTCGTCCGGCAGGACGGGGGTGAGGGTGAGCGGCGCTCGACCGCGGGCATCGTCATCCCGGCCACGGCGTCGATGGGCCGCCGGTTGTCGTGGGCCACGGCGGTCGGGGTCGGGCCGAACGTACGCTCCATCGTCGTCGGTGACCGGGTGCTGTTCGATCCCGACGACCGCTCCGAGGTCGAGCTCCACGGCCGGGAATACGTTCTGCTGCGCGAGCGTGACGTGCACGCCGTGGCGGCCGTCCGGGTCGAGCCGGACGGCACCGGGCTCTATCTCTGAGCCTGCTTGATCGCCTGGGGGCGGTCGGTCACCGTACGGGTGACTACGCTGACTGCATGGCCGACGATTCGCCGCCCTCGCCCGCCCCCGTCGAGCCGACGGCTGCCGCGGCCACCGATGTCATGCCGGGCACGGTGCTGCCCGTGGCGGGCCGCAAGACGGGTTGGCGGCGCTGGCTGCCAATCGCCGGGGTGGTCTCGTTCCTGCTGGCCGGCGCCATCGGCATGCTGCTGTTCCTGGGTGTCAACATCGGCGTCACCGGCCTGGTCATCGGCCTGACCGCCGCCGTGCTGCCGGTCCCGCTGCTGGTGGCCGCGTTCCTGTGGCTCGATCGCTACGAGCCCGAGCCGATCCGCTACCTGGCGTTCTGCTTCGCCTGGGGCGCCGCGATCGCGACCGCGGTGGCGCTGCTGGTCAACACCGGCTCGGCCGTGCTCTTCGACAAGATCGGGCTGCCCGACGCGCTGGTGGCGGTGCTCGTGGCGCCGTTCATCGAAGAGTTGATGAAGGCGGCCGGCCCGCTGCTGCTCTTCTGGCGGCGGCGCGCGGAGTGGTCCGGCATCACCGACGGCATCGTCTACTGCGGGCTGTCGGCGCTGGGCTTCGCCATGGTGGAAAACGTCCTCTATCTGGGCGAGCACGGCTACGCGGCGGGCGTCGAGCAGTACGGCCCGGCCACCGGCCTGCAGAACCTCTTCGCCATCTTCATCGTGCGGATCCTGTTCACCGGCTTCGCCCATCCGCTGTTCACGGCCATGACCGGCATCGGGCTGGGCCTCGCGGCCCGCTCCGGCGACCGCAAGGTGCGCTGGCTGGCGCCGATCGCCGGCCTGCTGCTGGCGATGATCCTGCACGGCACGTTCAACCTGCTGCCGACGCTCTCGGTCAGCCTGGCCCAGCCCCTGATCATGCTGTACGGCTATCTCGGGTTCATGGTGCCGTTCTTCTTCGCGGTCGTCGGCTTCGCCATCGCGCTGCGCGCGTGGGAGGGCCGGCTGACCGAGCGGGTGCTGCCGTTCTACGTGTCCACCGGCTGGTTCTCACCGCCCGAGGTGGCCGCACTGGGCAGCCTCGGCCGGCGATACTCGGCCCGCCAGTGGGCCCGTCGGGTGGCCGGCGACGCCGGGCAGAAGGCCATGAAGAGCTTCCAGTTCGCCTCGACCCAGCTGGCTTTGCTGCGCGACGGCATGAACCGGGGCCTGGACCGCAAGCCGCGCGACGTCGAGAAGGCGGCGGCCGAGGAGCGGCGCCTGCTGACCGAGATCCTCGAATACCGCGCGATCTTCACGGCCAAGGACCCGCAGGCGCCGCAGGCCTTCTGGGACGGCCACAACTATCAAATCGCCTTCCCCGACGGGATCACCCGCACCGTGCCACCACCGTCCGAACCGGTGGTCCCGCTCCCCATCCGGGCGCCGCAGCCGGCCTTCGCCTATGGCGGCTATCCGCAGCCCTTGAGCGCGCCGCCGTCCTACGGCGGGCAGCCCGGCCATCCGCTCGCCGCCCAGCCGACCAGTGGCGCCTACGGCCCGCCTGCCGGCTACAACGCGTGGCCCCAGCCGGGACAAAACCAGCCCGGATACGGAACTCAGCCCGGCTACACCCAACCCGGATACGGCAGCCAGCCCGGATACGGCAGTCAGCCCGGATCCACCCAGCCCGGCTACGGGAGCCAGCCGAACTATGGCGGCCAGCCGACGCAGGGCGCTCAGCCTGGCTATGCCGGCCAGCCCGGCTATGGCGCGCAGCCTGGCTATGCCGGCCAGCCCGGCTATGGCGCGCAGCCTGGCTACGGCGGCCAGCCCGGCTACGGCGCGCAGCCGGGCTATGGCGGCCAATCTGGCGATGTTGCTCAGCCTGGCTACGGCGGCCAACCTGGCTACGGCGCGCAGCCGGGCTACGGCGGCCAGCCTGGCGATGGTGCCCAGCCTGGCTACGGCAGCCAACCTGGCTACGGCGCGCAGCCGGGCTATGGCGGCCAGCCCGGCGATGGCGGAGGACCGAACTCGTACGGTGCTCAGCCGGGACACAACGGCCAGGCTGGGTATGGCGCTCAGCCCGGGCATGGCGGCCAACCCGGACAACCGCCTACCGACGGTGCACAGCCCGGACAGCATGCTGGACACGACGCCCAGCCTGGACAACACCCTGGATACGGCGCACAGCCCGGATACGGTGCTCAGCCCGGATATGGCGCTGCGCCCGGACAGCAGCCCGGATATGGCGCCCAGCCGACCATCGGCGCTCAGCCTGGCTATGGTCCCCAGCCGGGCTACACCTACCCCGCTGCCCAGAGCCCCCAGCACGCACCCGGCGGCGCCTATCCGACGCCGCCCCCGTTCGCGCCCGCGCCCTCCGAGATCCCAGCGGCCGCGACCGACGTATCCCCGCCCGCGGAAGCCCCCACGGCTACGACTGACGCCTCCCCGCCCTCCGAAGCCCCCGCGGCAACGAACCAGGAGAGCCACCCGAACCCGCCTCAGCCGTAGGCCCGACGGATCAGGCCGGCGGGCGGCTCAGTCCCGAGCGCGGGGCCGGCCGCCGGCGGCCGGAGTGCGGACGGCCGACGGCCCGGCGGACCAGGCGCGGCGCTTCGGCGTAGTCGATGCCGCTCGCGCGGAGGATGTCCGTGGCTGTCGTGCGGATCTGGGCGACGATCACGCCGCCCGAGAAGCCCACACCCTCCTCGTACGCCTGGCCGCACTCCGTCGCCGCCCGCAGCGCCCGCTCGCGGGCCGCGACCGGCTCGACGCCCTTGGCCCACTCCTGGCGCAGCAGGTCGACCGCGTCGCCGAGCAGCCCCACCGAGACGGCCAGCACTTGCGGGATCGGTTCGTCGTCGCCCAGCGCCGTGTCGGCCCGGCGGCTCATCACCCGGCAATTCCGCAACGCGTACGTGATGTGGTTGGCCCCGTCGACATAGAGCGCCAGCGCCCCCCGGCTCCGCCAGCGGGCCGGCGCGAAGGCGACATTTTCCCGGGCCGCGGTGACCGCCGAGGAGAACGCGGCGAACGTCTTTTCCGCCGCTCGCAGCCCGATCAACGCGTCCGCGATCGTGGTGCGGTCACGCTCGGCCAGCCCCTTGCCGAGCTGGTGCAGGCCGGCCGCCAGCGCGCGCAGGGCCGGATCGGCGGCCCGCCGCACGACGACGAGCGGGTTGAGCGGCAGCAGCACAGTCATCACGGCCAGCCCGACTCCCCCGCCGACCAGCGCGTCGAAGAACCGCGTCCACGGCAGCCCGGTGGTCGAGGTCAGCGTGGCCACCAGCACCGCCGACGATGCCGACTGCACGACCAGCGGCGTGCCTCCGCCGACCGCCGTCGCCAGGACCACGGCGAGCAGGACGATCAGCCCGATCTGCCACGGCCCGCTGCCGATCAGCAGGATGAGGGCGTCGCCGATGCCGATCCCGATGGCCACCCCGAGAACCAGCTCGGCCGTGCGGCGGGCCCGCTGCCCGACCGACGAGGCCAGCGTGATCACGGCCGCGATCGGCGCGAAGAACGGCGCGGGCCGCCCGATCACGTCATGCGCCAGAAACCAGGCGATCCCGGCTGCCACGCCGGCCTGCATCGCCAGCGCCAGCCCGTGCCGAGCCCGCCGTAGCCCCTCGCGCACGCCGGCCGCCGCCCGGGCACCCACCCGTGCGACCCGCTCCTGCCGTGCGCTGTCGGTCATGACCTCTGACCCTAGGTGCTTCCTCACCCGAGCATGCACAGGCAGGCGCCGCCTGTGGACAACTCACGATTCCGGGCGGACAAAAAGTGCATGGGCTGGACGAGGGACGCTGCCTGTGGACAAGCCACCGGCCGGCTCACCGAGCGCGTACCGTCGCCACCTGCGAACGCGGATCGGCTGCGGGGGAGGATGGCTCGGTGGAGAATCTTGTGGGGCGGTTCCGGGAGGCTGTTCGGGCCGCCGGGGCCACGGCGGCTGATGCGGATCTCGATGCCGCGGCCGGCTATCTGATCGGGCGGTGGTCGGAGCCGCAGCGGCAGTATCACACTGTTGCGCACCTAACCGCTGTGCTCGACGTGGTGGATCGGTTCGCCGGGCTGGCGCCGCATCCGGAGCGGGTGCGACTGGCGGCGTGGATGCACGACGCCGTCTACGATCCGCGGGCGCTCGGCGACGCCAACGAGCGGGACAGCGCCGAGTTCGCCGAGGGCCTGCTGGCCACGCTGGGCGTGCCCGACGAGACCGCGGCCGAGGTGGCGCGGCTGGTCAGCCTCACCGCGGGCCACGCCACCGAGGACGACGACCCGGACGGTGAGCTGCTCTGCGACGCCGACCTGGCCGTTCTGGCCGGCGACGACGAGGCATATGCGGCCTACACCGCGGCCATCCGGCGGGAGTACGCCCACGTGCCCGACGACGACTTCCAGGCCGGCCGGGCCCAGGTGCTCAAGGCGTTGCTCGAGCTGCCGTCGATCTACCGCCTGGCACCGCTGCGCGAGCAGTGGGAGTCGACGGCCCGCGCCAACCTGGAGCGTGAGCTGAACGGTCGGTGAGATCAGTGGCGGGGCGGCCGGGTGAGGTGTTTGGGGCGGCGGAGACCGGCGGCTCGCAGGCGGAAGGCCAGCTCGCGGGAGGGCAGCAGGACGGCACCCAGCCACAGGGCGCTGCGGAAGCGCATGTCCGGGATGTCGTAGTGGTCGCGGTCGAAGGCCCGGCGTGGAGCACCCAGCATCTCGGCGAAGACGTGCAGTTCGTCGTAGCTCAGGTCGCTGACCAGGTGCGACCAGAGCCGGCCCCGGGCCGGCCAGAGTGGCTCGTCGACGAGGATCAAAGGTCGATCTGCAGCAGGTCGGTCCCGCGGTCGGCGGCGTAACCCCGGACGTCGGCCGCCCCGAGCCGGGCCGCGTCGGCGGCGACGTCGTCGTCCATCGTCTGGCTCTGCCGTTCGGCGGTCACCCGGGCCACGTAGTGCTCGATCTCGCGCTCGCGCACCGCCTCGTCCCAGCTCAGGGCCTCCCCCATCACGGCCGCCGCGTGGGCCACCGACTCGCTGCCCCGGTGGGCCGTCTCGATCGAGATGCGCAGCCGCCGGGTCAGCACGTCGTCCAGGTGCAGGGCGCCTTCGGCGAGAGCGGCGTACGCCACCTCGGCCGCCAGGTATTCCGGCGCCCCGGCCAGCGGCGCGGCCAGCTGCGGATCCGCCTTGATCATCGCCAGCAGGTGAACCGTCAGCGTGCCGTACCGCTCGAGCAGGTGCTCGATCACGCCGGTGGTGACGCCGTGGCGCCGGGCCGTGTCCTGCCGGTCGCGCCACGCGGCGGCGTAGCCGTCGGCCCCGAGCAGCGGCAGATCCGCCGTCCGGGATGGGTGCTCCACCCCCAGCCGCCGCACCGCCCGGTCGATGACGTCGGCCGCCATCACCCGGTAGGTCGTGTATTTACCCCCGGCCACCAGCAGCAGCCCCAGCATCGGCTCGACCACCGCGTGCTCGCGGGACAGCTTGGACGTCGAGTCGGCCTCGCCCGAGAGCAGCGGCCGCAGCCCGGCATAGACGCCCTCGATGTCGTCGACGGTCAGCGGCCGGTCGAGCACCTCGTTGACCTGGTCGAGCAGGTAGCGGATGTCGCGCGCGGAGGCCGCCGGGTGGGACCGGTCGAGCTTCCAGTCGGTGTCGGTGGTGCCGATGATCCAGTGGCCGCCCCACGGGATGACGAAGAGCACCGAGGTGGGCGTGCGCAGGATGAGCCCGGCCTCGCCGGTGATCGCCGAGCGCGGCACGACCAGGTGCACGCCCTTGGACGCGCGGACCCGCAGGCCGGGGCGCACGCCCACATCGCGCAGCATCTGCGACATGTCGTCGCTCCAGACGCCGGTCGCGGCGACGACCGTCCGCGCCCGCACCTCGAACTCCGGCGAGTCGGGCGACTCCAGGTCACGGACCCGGACGCCGACCACCTCGCGCGCCTCGCGGACAAAACCGACCACGCGGGCGCTGGTGACCACGGCCGCGCCCAGGCTGGCGGCCGTGCGGGCCAGGTTGACCACCAGGCGGGCGTCGTCGACCTGGCCGTCGTAGTAGCGGATCGCACCGCTGACTGCCTCGGCCCGCAGGCTCGGGAAGAGGTGGCGGGCGCCGTCGCGGCTGAGGTGCCGGTGCAGCGGCATGCCCCGGCCGGGGCCGAAGACGCCGGCGAAGACGTCATAGGCCGCGACGCCGAGCCCGTAGTAGGCCCGGCGGCCCACCCGGGCGACCGGGTGGCCGGCCGGCAGCGGCACCAGGATCGGCACCGGCCGGACGAGATGGGGAGCCAGCCGGGTCGAGAGCAGCCCCCGCTCGGTGAGCGCCTCGTGCACCAGGTGCAGCTCGAGCTGCTCGAGATAGCGCAACCCGCCGTGGATCAGCTTGCTGGAGCGGCTCGAGGTGCCCGCGGCCAGGTCACGGGCCTCGACCAGGGCCACCTTGAGCCCCCGGGAGGCCGCGTCGAGAGCGGCGCCGGCGCCGGTGACCCCGCCGCCGATGACCAGGACGTCGAACTGCTCGTCACGCAGGCGTCGGAGGTCGGCCAGGCGCCGGATCGGGGAGAGCCGGCCGGCCGCGTAACGGGAGACGGTGGGTTCGCGCACCTGTCCCACGTTAGCGCTCGCACCGCTCCCGAAGTCGCTCGCTGCCGCAACCGTCCCGCACTCAGCCGTCCCTAGCGTCGATAGTTCTGGACCGCTGGAGTCCGGGTGCGACGCCGAGACAACGGGGATCTTCATGCACCGTGCCGTTCTGCGGTCCCAGGCCTATCGAGGATTGGTCCTGGTAGTGGTGACCGCGGTCGCGCTGACTGCGACGATCACCTTGCTCGGCAACCGGGCGGACGCGGCCATCACCACCGCCTTCAGCTCCCGCTTCGAGGCCAACGTCAACGGCTCGATCGTGCTCCGCGGCAACACCAACATGGTGTGCCCGGTCGCCGCGACCGGCTGCACCGACGGTCAGAACGGCCTGGCCACCGGAAACACCGGCACGTTGAACAACAACAACTACGTCATGGAGTACGCGAACGCGGACAACGACGCGTCGACCTTCAACGACAGCACGACGACCATCGGGCTCCCGGCCGGCAGCAAGGTCCTCTTCGCCGGCCTCTACTGGAGCGCCGACACCTCGGCCGGCGCGAACGGCGCCGTCGCCCGGAGCGCGGCCGGCAAGGGCACGGTCAAGTTCCGTACGCCCGGCGCGGCCTGGCAGGCGGTGACCAGCTCGACCGTCTTCACGAACGCCACCAACTCGGCCTATCAGGGCTTCGCCGACGTGACGGCGCTGGTGTCGGGCGCGGGCAACGGCGTCTACGGCGTGGCCGACATCCAGGCCGGCACCGGCAAGGACCGGTACGCCGGCTGGTCGCTCGCGATCGCCTATCAGAACTCGGCCGAGCCCATGCACAGCCTGCGCGTCTACGACGGCTTCGGCGTGGTCAGCAGCAGCGACACCAGCGTGGTCATCCCGGTCACCGGCTTCGAGACCCCGCAGAGCGGCACCGTGAAGACCACCGTCGGCACCGTCGTCTACGAGGGTGACCTCGGCCTGACCGGCGACAACCTCAAGGTCGACAACCAGAAGATGTCCGACGCGGTGAACCCCGAGGACAACTTCTTCAACAGCACGGTGAGCGAGGCCGGCAAGCTGATCACCAGCGGGAGCTCGCCGGGCAACAAGAACCTGATGGGCGTCGACATCGACCAGTTCGACGCGACCGGCAAGCTGGGCAACAGCGTGCGTGGCACCCAGCTGACGCTGACCACCGGCGGCGAGACGTTCTATCCGGGCGTGGTCACTTTCACCACCGACCTGTTCGCGCCGGACCTGGTGCCGACGGTGACCGGCGCCGACGTCGACGGCGGCGACCTGCTGCCGGGCGACGTGATCGAATACCGGGTCGCGGTCAGGAACAACGGCACCGACGTCGCCCTGAACACCGTCCTCAGCAACGCGATCCCGACGCACACCACCTACGTTCCCGGCACGCTCAAGATCGAAGGCGCCGCGCGGACCGACGACTCCGGTGACGACACCGCGCAGTTCGCGGGCGGCACCGCGACCTTCGGCGTCGGCTCCACACCCAACGGCATGGCGGGCGGCTCGCTGGCCCACAACGACACCACCCACGTCACGTTCCGGGTCCGGGTCGACGTGGACACCCCGGCCGGCTTCACGATCATCAACGTGGCCAACACCGCCTACACGGCCAAGTTCACCGGCATGGCCATCAACGGCACGCCGGCGAGCAACGGCCTGATCGTGCAACAGCCCCAGGCCGACCTGTCGGCCGCGGTCAGCGTCTCCCCCACCGCCGTCCAGCGTGTCACGTTGCCCACGGGCATCACCTACACCGTCGTGGTGACCAACAACGGCACCGACCTGGAGCCCGCCGCGCAGGCACAGCTGACGCTGCCGACCGGCATCACCACCGGGCCGCTGCCGTCGGGCTGCACGCTCGCGGGCGCGGTCGTCACCTGCTCGGCCGGCGCCCTGCTGGCCCGCAGCCAGGCCACGTTCACCATCCTGGCCTCGGCCGGCTCGAACGCGGCTGCCGGCCCGGTGGCCACGGTGAAGGTCTCGGGCACCGGTGCCGACTCGGTGCCGGCCGACAACACCGCCTCGGCGACGCTGCGGGTCAACGCGGCGCCGCAGGCCGGGGCCGACACGGCGAGCACCACCAACGGCGTCCCGGTCCCGATCGAGGTCCGGGCCAACGACAGCGACCCCGACGACGCCCGCGGCGACCTCGCCGTCACCCTGGGCACCCCGCCGGCCCACGGCCACGCGGTGGTCGAGCCGGACGGCACCATCACCTACACGCCCGACCTGGGCTGGACCGGCACCGACTCGTTCGGGTACTTCGTGGCCGACGGCCACGGCGCCGGCGACAGCGCGACGGTCACCGTGACCACGGCCAACGCCGCCCCGGTGGCGGTGAGCGACAGCCGCTCCACGCCGTCGGGCACCCGCCTCGACATCCTGGTGCTGGACAACGACTCCGACCCCAACAACAACCCGCTCCACGTCGACTCGATCAGCCAGCCGCAGGCCGGCGCGGGCACCGCGACGCTGACCGGCGACGTCGTCTCCTACACCCCGGCCGCCGGGTTCACCGGCACCGCCGCGTTCAGTTACGTCGTCCAGGACAGCCTCGGCGCCCGCACCACCGGCCAGATCACGGTCGTGGTGGGCAACGCCAAGCCGCACGCCGCCGACGACCTGGCCACCGTGGCCTACCGCGGGAGCGTGACGATCGACGTGCTCGGCAACGACACCGACGCCAACGGCGACACCCTTACGGTCGCGTCGGCCGGCTCGCCCGGCCACGGCACCGCGACCATCGCCGGCGGCCGGATCGTCTATCAGGCGCCGGCCGGGTTCTCCGGGGACGCCACCTTCACGTACGTCGTCACCGACGGCACCGACACGGACACCGCGACCGTCGTCGTCACCGTGGGCAACGCCGTCCCCACCGCGGCCGACCAGTCCGTGCACACGGCCGGTGACACCGCCGTCCGCATCGACGTGCTCCGCGGCTCGAACGACCCGAACGGCGACCCGCTGACGGTCGGCGGCTTCACCAGCCCGGCTCACGGCACCCTGGTCCACAACGCCGACGAGACGCTGACCTACACGCCGGACACCGGCTGGTCGGGTACCGACACGTTCGACTTCACGGTCGGTGACGGCCGTGGCGGCACCGCCACCAAGAAGGTCACCGTGGTGGTCACCAACGGCGTACCGGTCGCCCAGCCCGACTCGGTCACCGTCCCGGCCGGCACCGCCGCGACCATCGACGTGCTGGCCAACGACCGCGACCCGAACAACGACCCGCTGACTGTCACCATCGACGTCGCGCCGGCCCACGGCACGGCCACGGTCGGGGCGAACGGCAGGGTCACGTACACCCCGGCGGCCGGCTACCTCGGCACCGACTCGTTCCACTACACGGTCGACGACGGCCGGGGCGGCACGGCCGGCGCCACAGTGACGGCCGGGGTGGTCAACACCGCTCCGGAGGCCCGCGACGACGCGGTCACCACCGACACCGACACCGCCGTCGTGATCACGCCACTGGGCAACGACCACGACCTGAACGGTGACGCCCTGCAGGTCACCGCGATCACCGCGCCCGGCAGCGGCTCCGCCGTACTGGCCGCGGACGGGACCGTCACCTACACCCCGCGAGCCGGATTCACCGGCACCGACACGTTCACCTACTCGATCCGGGACGTGCCCGGGCTCACCGACTCGGCGCTGGTGACGGTCACCGTACGCAACGCCACGCCGATCGCCGTGGACGACCGGTTCACCGTACGGCCCGGTCTGACCACGACCCTGAACGTGCTGGCCAACGACCGCGACCCGAACACCGGCCAGTCGCTGAGCATCGCCTCGCTCGGCGCGCCGGCCAAGGGCACCGTGACCCGGAACGCGGACGGCACCGTGAGCTACCGCCCGAACGCCCTCACCGGCGGCACCGACACGTTCACCTATGTGGTCACCGACGACCTGGGGGCCACCGACACCGGCACGGTGACTGTGGTCATCGACGCGGCGCCCATCGCGACAACCGACACCGCGGCGACGGCGGCCGGCACGGTGCTCAACGTCGACGTCACGGGCAACGACACCGACCCCGAGGGCGGCGCGCTGACCCTGGTCTCGGTCGCCACCCCGCAGCACGGCACGACGTCGGTCGTCGACGGCCGGATCCGCTATCTCCCGGTCCCCGGCTTCAGCGGCACCGACAGTTTCACCTATGTGGTGCGGGACCGGGCCGGCAACACCGCCACCGGCACGGTGACCGTGACCGTGGCCAACGCCGTCCCGGTGGCCACCGACGACGCGGCCGCGGTGCTCGCGGGCAAATATGCCGACGTGGACGTGCTGGCCAACGACACCGACGCCAACAGCGGCCAGACGCTGACGGTGGCCTCGGTGGGCACTGCGGCCCACGGCACCGCGTCCGTCGTGGCCGGCCGAATCCGCTACACGGCCCGGCCCGACTTCGCCGGCACCGACACCTTCACCTACACGGTGAGTGACGGTCATGGCGGCACGGCCCAGGCCACGGTCACGGTGACGGTCAGCTCGGGTGCCGCGGTCGCCGTAGCCGACCAGCGGACCACGCCCTACCGGCAGCCGGTCACCGTGCCGGTGCTGGCCAACGACCTCGACCCCGACCGCACCCTCGCGCTGCTCAGCGTCACCACGCCCGACCACGGCACCGCGACGATCGTCGGGGACAAGGTGAAGTTCACGCCGCCGGCCGACTTCACGGGCGTGGCGAAGTTCAGCTACACGGCTGTCGACGGCGACGGCAACCACGTCACCACCACGGTCACGGTCGCCGTCGGGGCGCCGCCGGTGGTGCCGGACAAGTCGCTGAGTGCCCACCCGGACAAGGCCGTGAAGATCACGCTGCCCACCACCGACGAGCACGGTGTGCCGGTCACAGTGCGGTCGATCAGCCGGCCGAAGCACGGAACGGCCAGGCTCAACGCCGACGGCACGGTCACCTACGTGGCGGCGAAGGGCTTCAGCGGCACCGACAGCTTCACCTACGAGGTGGTCGACGCGGACGGCAACGTCGCCCAGGGCACAATCACGATCAAGGTGGTCGGAGTGAACACGGCTCCCACTGCCCAGAACGACGCCGTCGCGGTCGATGCCGGCGACTCGGTGGTGATCGCTCCACTCAAGAACGACATGGACGCCGACGCGGACGCCCTGACAATCGTGAAGATCGGTAAGCCGCGGCACGGCACGGCGGTGCTCAACAGCGACGGCACGGTCACCTACGCACCCAGCAAGTCCTACGCGGGCGGGGTCGACTCGTTCCTCTATTCGGTCAGCGACGGCCACGGCGGCACCGCCACCGCGATCGTCACCATCACCGTGAACGAGGTCGCGGCGGGCACCGGCGACGACAAGCTCGCCAAGACCGGCCTGAACGTGATCTCGGTGGTCGTGGCGGGCGGCATCGCCGTCCTGGTCGGCGGGTTCCTGCTGATGGCGGGCGGCGTCCCGATGCTGGGCAGCCCCGGTCGGCACCGCCCCGGACGCCACCGCGGCTGATCCGGGCCGACGAAAAGGGCGGGTCGCCGAGGCGACCCGCCCTTTCCTGTGAACTAGAGCATGGACTTAGAAGTCCATGTCACCGCCGCCCGGGGCACCGGCCGGAGCCGGGTTCTTCTCGGGCTTGTCGGCCACGACGGCCTCGGTGGTGAGGAACAGCGCGGCGATCGACGCGGCGTTCTGCAGCGCCGAACGGGTGACCTTGGCCGGGTCGATGATGCCCGCGGCCAGGAGGTCGACGTACTCACCGGTGGCGGCGTTGAGGCCCCAACCGGCTTCGAGGTTGCGCACCTTCTCCACCACGACGCCGCCCTCGAGGCCGGCGTTCACGGCGATCTGACGCAGCGGGGCGTCGAGCGCGACCTTGACGATGTTGGCTCCGGTGGCCTCGTCGCCCACCAGGTCCAGCTTGTCGAAGGCCGACTTGCCGGCCTGCACCAGCGCGACGCCACCACCGGGCACGATGCCCTCCTCGACGGCCGCCTTCGCGTTGCGAACGGCGTCCTCGATGCGGTGCTTGCGCTCCTTGAGCTCGACCTCGGTGGCCGCGCCGACCTTGATGACCGCGACGCCGCCGGCCAGCTTGGCCAGGCGCTCCTGCAGCTTCTCACGGTCGTAGTCGGAGTCCGACTTCTCGATCTCGGCGCGGATCTGGTTGACCCGGCCCTGGATCTGCTCGGCGTTGCCGGCACCGTCGACGACGGTGGTCTCGTCCTTGGTGATGACGATCTTCCGGGCCTGGCCCAGCAGGCTCAGGTCGGCGTTCTCCAGCTTGAGGCCGACCTCTTCACTGATGACCGCGCCACCGGTGAGGATGGCGATGTCCTCGAGCATGGCCTTGCGACGGTCACCGAAGCCGGGGGCCTTGACGGCGACCGACTTGAAGGTGCCGCGGACCTTGTTGACGACCAGGGTGGCCAGGGCCTCGCCCTCGACGTCCTCGGCGATGATGACCAGCGGCTTGCCGCCCTGCATGACCTTCTCCAGCACGGGGAGGAGGTCCTTGACCGCGGAGATCTTGCTGTTCGCGATCAGGATGTAGGGGTCGTCGAAGACGGCCTCCATGCGCTCGGCGTCGGTCATGAAGTACGCCGACACGAAGCCCTTGTCGAAGCGCATGCCCTCGGTGAGCTCGAGCTCGAGACCGAAGGTGTTGCTCTCCTCGACGGTGATGACGCCTTCCTTGCCGACCTTGTCCATGGCCTCGGCGATGATCTCGCCGACCGTGGAGTCACCGGCGGAGATGGAGGCGGTGGAGGCGATCTGCTCCTTGGTCTCCACGTCCTTCGAGAGCTGCTGAAGGCCCTCGGAGACGCTCGCCACGGCAGCCTCGATGCCCCGCTTGAGGGCCATCGGGTTGGCGCCGGCGGCGACGTTGCGCAGGCCCTCGCGGACGAGCGCCTGAGCCAGGACGGTCGCCGTCGTCGTGCCGTCACCGGCGACGTCGTCGGTCTTCTTGGCGACCTCCTTGACCAGCTCGGCGCCGATCTTCTCGAAGGTGCCCTCGAGCTCGATCTCCTTGGCGATCGACACACCATCGTTGGTGATGGTGGGAGCGCCCCACTTCTTCTCGAGCACGACGTTGCGGCCCTTGGGGCCGAGCGTCACCTTGACGGCGTCGGCGAGCTGGTTCATACCGCTCTCGAGGCCGCGACGAGCTTCCTCGTCAAATGCGATGATCTTGGCCATACGGCTGTGTCCTCCTGGACAATCGAGGTGCTGGGCCGTGTGGCCCCGCCCTCCGCACGTTGTAAACAAACACTGCGCGGAACTCTGCGGACGTCACCACCTGGCGATGTGACGTCCTCAGGTCGAGCCGGATAGCCCGCGACGACCGGCCCCGTGCCCCGGCGCCGATGGCGGCACCGCGACCGGAACCCCACCGTCCCGACCTGCTTGGCACTCAGGAGACCCGAGTGCCAATGACCTGTTTAGCACTCCCCGGGGTCGAGTGCAAGAAAACGGCCCGCGACGGGGACCCTCACTCCTCGGGGGCGGCCTGCTCGCCGAACAGGGATCGGCTGGTCACCGGTTTCTCGGCCCGCCGAGCCTGGGCGTACGTGACCAGGGCGGCGATCGCCCACAGCTGAACCGCCACCACGCCGGCCACGGTCGCGGCAGCCTCGCCGAGCCAGGCGTCGGCCGCCCGGGGCACCACGGTGACCCCGGCCGCCGCGGCGATCAGGCCGACCGGCCGGACGAGCGAGAGCAGGTGCACCGCCCGGCGCCGCCCATGACCGCGTTCGATCAGCACGACACAGCCCAGGACGCCGCCGAAGGTCAGCACCCCGGTCGAGACGACCCCCAGCACGAGGGCGAGCGGGACGGCCGCGGCCAGGCCGAACTGCTCCTCGGTGAGCAGCAGCGGCAGGCTGCCGGTGAGCACCGAGAAGGCGGCGAACCACAGCCACAGCGAGCGCAGCCGCAGGGCGACCAGCGACCAGACGCGGCCCGGCCGGGGCCGGAGCCGGTCGGCCGCCCGGGGCAGCGCGATGCCGGCCACCCCGGCCAGCGCGAGCACCTGGGGCAGCGCCGACACGGCCAGATAGGCCAGCCACATCACCGGGAGCAGCAGCAGACCCAGGCCGCTGGCCAGGTCGGAGAGGGCGGGCGCGGTCACCACGGCCTCGTCGATCCGGCCGACGAAGAAGTGCATCGGCAGCGCGGCCAGCGCCATCACCGGCAGCAGGGCGAGCCCGTTGCGGGCCAGCACCGCCCCGAACCGCTGCGTCCACGCCGTCTGGCCGGGCCCGGCGACGAGCGGATCGGTCCACGACGGGGCCGGCGGCACGAACCCCCGGGACAGCGTGAGGTCGGCCGTGCGTCCCTCGGGGTCGAAGGGATCGGCGGCGGCCACCACCGGTGCCTCGACCATGAAGATGCGCGCTTCGCCGTGGTCCACCGGCACACCTTGCCTGACCAGCGGCCCTGACCGCCACCCCGTCCGATTCGCGCCAATCCGCTTGCCGGGACGACCACGATCAGGGTAGTCAGGACGGCATGGGGAGCTGGACTGTGCACCGGGTGACGCCCGACGACGCGGCTCGCATGCGCGCGCTACGGCTGGAGATGCTGGCCGACAGCCCGCTGGCCTTCCTCGAGACGCTGGCCGACGCGGCCGCGCGGCCGCACGAGGCCTACCGGCAGCGGATCGTCCAGGCCTCGGCCGGTGACAGCATCGCCAATTTTGTGGCCGACCCGGGTCACGGCGGCCGGCTGATCGGGCACGCGGGCGGCACGGTGGCGCCCGAGTTCCCGGGCGAGACGGTGATCTTCGCGGTGTATGTCACGCCGGCTCACCGCGGCGGCAAGGTGCTGGCCGAGCTGATCGAGGCGGTCAACGAGTGGACCCGGGCCGCGGGGCGCAAGCGGGCCCTGCTCGAGGTGGTCGTGGGCAACGATCGAGCCGTCCGGGCGTACGAGAAGCTGGGGTTCACCGACACCGGCGAGCGCGTGCCGCACCCGGTGATCCCGACGCTCACCGAGCTGCGGATGCGCCGGAGCCTCTGATGGCCGCGCGACACGTCACCAGGGGCGTCCTGACCGCCCTGAACGGCACCACGGGGGCCGGGCTGCTGCTCGCCCTGGCCACCCGGGCCCGCATCCGCCGGGGCCGCCACGGCGTGCTGATCGCCGAGGGATACCGCCTGCCCGTCCCGCCGGCGTCCTGCTTCACGGTCGGCTCGGTGATCCTGACCCGGCGCAGCGCGCAGTGGCTGCTCGACGAGCAACGGGCCGAGCTGTTCGCCCACGAGCACCGCCACGCGGGGCAGTACGCCGTGCTCGGGCCGCTGTTCTGGCCGGCCTACTGGGTCGCCTGCGGCTACTCCTACGTGACCACGGGCTCGTGGGGCGTCCGCAACTTCTTCGAGAGGAACGCCGGGCTGAGGGCCGGTGGATACCCCACCGACCTCCCGCTGCGCCCGTGGCTGAACCGGCTGCCGCTCAGAGGTCCTTCTGCCACTCGATCCAGGCGTCGACGGGACGGAAGCCCATCGCCAGATTGATGCTGAGCATGAAGGCGTTCTCGGTGGCGTTGAAGGTGTCGATCGCCTCGAGCTGGGGCCGGTGCTCCCGGATGTGGTCGAGGTTGTCCAGCTTGACCAGCATGCCGAGCCGGTGGCCGCGGTGGCCGGGGGCGACCAGCGTCGTGTTCTGCCAGGCGTGGACCGGTCGGTCGAGGTCGGTGACCAACCAGGTGAAGGCGACCATCCGGCCGTCGATCAGCGCGCCGGACTGGTAGCTGCGGCGCCCGCGTTTCTGCCGGGCCAGCTCGCCCTGACGCATGCGGTCGGCGTCCACCTTCTCCGGCTCCCAGTTGAGGTCGCCGGTGGGCGCGTCGACGTTTAGCCGGGCCTCCAGACAGGCCAGGTCGTCGATGATGTCGTCCGGCGCCACACCGACCCAGCGCCGCAGCTGGTATCCCTCGGCCCGCTTCTCGGCGTCGGCCCGCAGCCCGGCCAGCCGCGCCTCGTCGAGCGCGGTGACGTCGAGCCGGCTGCGGGTCTCGGCCAGACCCAGCTTGGCCCCCATCGCCTCGGCGAAGGCAGCACCGTCCGGATGCCGGTCGACCGTGGCCGAGAGCAGATGCTTGCGCCCGCGGGCCCGGGCGCGCTCGACGGCCAGGTCGTGCAGCGCCCGGCCCACTCCCTGCCGCCGGCGGTCCGGCCGGACGAGCAGGTCGACGTCGACATTGCTCAGATTGTCGAGCTCGGGATAGGACAGATTCAGGTAGCCGACAGGTTCACCGTCGAGGTGACCCAGGAAGTGCTCCGTCGTCACGTCCGGTGGCGGATTGTCGAAGAACGCCAGAAAGTTCTTCTCCGACTGGAACGGAATGTCGGGACAGTCGTGGACCGCGGCGGCGCGGGCGATCCCATAGGCGATCTCGGGTGTGGTCAAAGAACCCGTAGAAATGCGCATGGCCGTCACCCTGCTCGGTGACGGCCATGAACGCGAGCGAATTTAATCGCCGGAAGTTGGTCGGGAGGACGGACACACAGCGCCTCCGGCACTGGGTCGTTGGGCACCCTCGGAGATTGTCGCCAAGCTCGAAGGTGAGGGGCCGCGTACGGCATCACGCCCTCCCGCAGAGAGCATCCTGCCGATCCTGAGATCCCGGCGCAAGTCCTCTCGCGATGGAATTCTCACTTCCTGGCGGAACGCCGATCACCCAGCGTCACCCGAGCAGGCCCGCCTCGCGCGCGCCCTTCAGCGAGGGCTTGATCCGATGGGTCGGCCCGACCTGGTCGGCCACCGCGTCCAGAGTCTTGAGTCCCTCGCCGGTGTTGTAGACGACGGTCTCCTTCTCCGGGTCGAGCTTGCCGCTCTCGACCAGCTTCTTGAGCACCGCGACGGTGGTGCCGCCGGCCGTCTCGGCGAAGACGCCGGTGGTCTCGGCGAGCAGCCGGATGCCGGCCCGGATCTCCTCGTCGTCGGCGTAGTCCATCCAGCCGCCGGTGCGCCGGACGGCCTCGATCGCATACGCCCCGGCGGCCGGGTCGCCGATGTTCAGCGACTTCGCGATGCCGGTCGGCTTGACCGGGGTGATCTCGTCGGTGCCCGCGTGCAGGGCGGTCGCGATGGGGTTGCAGCCGGCCGACTGCGCGCCGAACACCCTCCAGCCGCCCTCGGGGGCCTCGACCAGACCGGCCTCGACCAGTTCCGAGAACGCCTTGTCGACCTTGGTCAGCAGCTCGCCGGACGCCATCGGGATGACCACCTGGGCCGGGATGCGCCAGCCCAGCTGCTCGGCCACCTCGTAGCCCAGGGTCTTGGAGCCCTCGGCGTAGAAGGGCCGCACGTTCACGTTGACGAACGCGGTGTCCTCGAACTCGTCGGTCTCGACCAGCTCGCCGCAGAGCCGGTTCACGTCGTCGTAGGAGCCCTCGATGGCGACCAGGTCGCCGCCGTACACGGCGGTCGTGATGATCTTGCCCTGCTCGAGGTCGTCCGGGATGAAGACGATGCTGGGGACGCCGGCCCGGGCCGCGTGGGCGGCCACCGAGTTGGCCAGGTTGCCGGTGGAGGCGCAGGCGAACCGGGTGAAGCCGAGACCGCGGGCGGCGGTGAGGGCGACCGAGACCACCCGGTCCTTGAACGAGTGGGTCGGGTTGGCCGAGTCGTCCTTGACCCACAGCGGCGCGCGCAGTCCGATCGCCGCGGCCAGGGCCGGGGCGCTGACCAGCGGGGTCAGGCCGGGGTCGAGGGTGACCCGGGTGGCCGGGTCCTGGCCGGCCGGGAGCAGACCGGCGTAGCGCCAGATGTTCTGCGGGCCGGCCTCGATCTGCTCACGGGTGACCCGCGCGAGGGCGGCCTGGTCGTAGGCCACCTCGAGCGGGCCGAAACACTCGTAACAGGCGTGCTGGGCGATCAGCGGGTATTGCGCACCGCAGGCGCGACAGACCAGCCCGGTGGCGGGCGAGTCGGAGACAGCAGCGGGTGCACTGACGGCAGACGTCATTCTAGAGGCCTTCCCTCTCATCTTTCCCCGCGGCGATCTGCCGGACCGGGGACGGAATTAGCACCTGCCACGAGCGGCCTCGTCATCGAGACATGCGTGGTGGTTGCCGGGGCTTCACAGGGCCGTTCCCTCTGCCCCTCTGGATGAGGTATTCAGTTGTGTTTCCAACACCTTACGTCGAGATCCGCGGAAAGGAAGCCGGGCATCCCGAGGTGTGAGCAAGACCCGCGGCTACGAGGTGACGTCCTTGCGGGTGAAGCGCCAGAACGCGATGCCCCAGCACAGGGTGGCGTAGGCGACCGCGCTGATCGCCCCCTTGACCAGGCCGTCCACCTGCACCGGGGTGGAGAGCAAGCCCATCCAGGCGTCGCTGAAGTGGGTCGGCAGCAGGTAGCGGATGTTTCCCAGCGCGGTGATCTGGTCGAGGATGCTCGACAGGATCCAGAGCATCACGGCGCCGCCCACCGCACCCAGCGGCGCGTCGGTCAGCACCCCCAGCAGAAACGCCAGCCCGGCCACGACCAGCATCGAGACGGCCAGGTAGCCGACGATCGCGAGCAGGCGCAGCAGACCCGGCCCGGGCGCGATCTCGGCCGCCACCGTGCTGCCCAGCGGGTGCCAGCCGTACCGCAGGGTGCCGGCGATCAGCGCGACCCCGGCCAGCACGACCAGCGCCACGGCCGAATAGGCCAGCGCGACGATCAGCTTGGCCGCGAGCAGCCGGGCCCGCGGCACCGGCACGGCCAGCAGGTAGCGCAGGCTGCCCCAGCTGGCCTCGCTGGCCACCGTGTCGCCGCAGAACAACGCGACCACCACGACCAGCAGGAAGCCCGCCGAGACGGCCAGGCAGAACAGCGCGAAGTTGAGCCCGCCCGAGGTGGCCAGGCCGACCAGGCTGTCGAAGGCGCCGCCGCTCTCGTCGTCCTCGCCGCCGCCGAACTCGAACGCGGCCAGCACGATCAGCGGCAGCACGGCCATGAAGCCCAGCGCCAGCTGGGTACGCCGGCGGGACGCCTGGCGGCGTGCCTCGGCCCACAGCGGCATGGTCCGCGACGGCCGATAGCCGGCCGCACCGGCCGAAGTGTCCACGCTCATCGGTCTCCGCTCCCCCGCGAGTTGTCCCCCACCAGCGCCAGGAAGGCGTCCTCGAGCCGCCGCCGCGGCACCACCCGGTCGACCGCGACCCCGGCGCGCACCAGCGACGCCACCACCTCGGAACGGGGTGTGCCGTTCATGTCGACGATCAGCCCGGACGGCCCGTCGGGCAGCACCGAGCGCACGCCCAGCTCGCCCAGCACCCGCTCGGCGGCCGGCACGTCGGACACGTCGAGCAGCACCGACGGGGAGTCGCCGACGATGTCCTCGACCGGGCCCGACGCCACGATCCGGCCCTTGTTGACCACGACCGCGTGCGTGCAGGTCTGCTCCACCTCGGCCAGCAGGTGGCTGGAGACCAGCACCGCCCGGCCGTCGGTGGCGTAGCGCTTGAGCACCCGGCGCATCTCGGCGATCTGCGGCGGGTCGAGGCCGTCGGTCGGCTCGTCGAGCACCAGCAGCTCGGGCAGGCCGAGCATGGCCTGGGCGATGGCCAGCCGCTGGCGCATGCCGTGGCTGTACTTCTTCGTCCGCCGGTGGATCGAGTCACCCAGCCCGGCGATCTCCAGCGCCTCGTCGAAACGGGCGTCGGCCCACGGTCGTCCGGTCGCCTTCCAGTACGCGTGCAGGTTCTCCAGCCCGGTCAGGTGGGGCAGGAAGCCGGGCCCCTCGACCAGCGCGCCGACCCGCGACAGCACCGGCGAGCCGGGCACCAGCCGGTGACCGAACACCATGGCGTCGCCCGCGGTCGGCATGGTCAGGCCCATCAGCACCCGCAGGGTCGTGGTCTTCCCGGCGCCGTTCGGACCGAGCAGACCCACCACCTGGCCCCGCTCGACCGTGAAGCTGATCTCCTCGACGGCGACGAACCCGTCCCCGTACGCCTTGCGCAGGTTGCGGACCACGAGCGGCGTCTCGGCGTATTCGGGGAGCGTCGGGGTGTGCCGGCTCCGCAGCCGCCGGCGCCGCACCAGCAGCACCACGGCCAGACCCACCACGATCGCCGCGAGCAGACCGGCCAGCACGTACCGCCAGATGGTCTGCGGGTCGGCGATCGGCTTGCCCACCGCGGTCGGCAGCTCCAGCGCCGCAGCCACCTGCACCGAGTACGTCGCCGGCTGCACCGGGGAGAGGAACGCCTGGTCGGTGGTGGCCACCACGACGCGTACGGTGTGGCCGGCCTCGATCCGGCGGACGATCGCGGGCAGCCGGATCGTGCGCTCGGGCGCCTCGTCGATCGACTGTGGCAGGTCGGTGAGCCGCACCGGGGCGACCAGCCCGGCGCTCAGCGTCTCGGCGCCCGACTCGTCGACGTCGTAGAGCTTGACGAAGAGGGTGGCCTCGCCGGTCGGCGAGGCCGCGCGCAACCGTACGGTCGGCGAACCGACCACATCGACGGCCGCACTCACCGGCGAGGTCTCGAAGCTCGCGTTCTGCCCCGGGATGTCGGCCGCGACGCCGGCCAGCAGCGTGCTCAGCCGCCCGCCGGTGCCGGGCAGCGACGAGATCGCGCCGGGGTTGCCGTTGGGCGGGTTGGCGATCGGCTGCGCCGGGCCACGCAGCTCGAGCTCGGTGCGTCCGGTCCCGGTCAGGCCCGGGTACGCGTCGATCGAATACCCGTTGGTCACGAGGTCGCGGTCGAGCGCGCTGAAACCGGCCACCCGCGAGTAGGTGAAGTCGTCGGACGGCGTGCCGCCCCCGCCCTTCACGTAGTGGTCGAGCCACTGCAGGGTCAGGAACTTCACCCTGTCCTGATCGCTCTGCGGCCCGGCGCCCCCGTCGTGGCCACCGGTGAACCAGGCGACCCGTACCGGGGTGCCGGTCGCGGCGATCGACCGCGCGTTGGCGTCGGCCTCACTGAGCGGGAAGAGGGTGTCGACCGCACCCTGGATGAGCAACGTCGGCGCCTTGATCCGGCCGACTGTCGCCGCGGGGCTCGACCGGCGCAGCAGATCGAGCGTCTTCTGCTCGGGATCGCCGGTGGTGGCCACATCGAGGTAGGCCGCGCAGACGTCGGCCGCGAACCGCCCGCACGCCGGGTCGACGGTCATCCCGGTCGGCGGGGCGACCGCCCCCGTGGCCGGCACGGCGCCGCCGTTGCCGAAGAAGACCCCGGCCCAGCCCTTCTTGAAGACGCCGGTGGCCGACGTGTCGGCCGACTGCGGCAGGAAGACGTTCGTCAGGTCGTTCCAGGTGATCGACGGGACGATCGCGTCGACCCGCGGGTCCTGCCCGGCCAGCATCAGCGCCAGCGCCCCGCCGTAGGAGCCGCCGACCACGCCCACCCGCGGGTCACCGGCCGCGTCGGTCTGGATCTCGGGGCGGGCGGCGAGCCAGTCGAGCAGGCCCTGCGCATCCCGGATCTCGTGGTCGGGACTGTTCAGGTGGATCTGGCCGCCGCTGCGCCCGAAGCCCTCGGCGGTGTAGGCCAGCACCGCGTAACCCTGCTCGGCCAGCGACTCGGCGTCGTCGCTGACCGACTCCTTCGTGCCGCCGAAGCCGTGCGCCAGCAGGACCGCGGGCACCCGGCCGTCCCGGTCGCGGGGCAGATAGAGCCGCGCGTCGAGCCGCACGTTCTCGTTGCCCTCGGGCCCGCTGACCACGGTGATCGTCTCGTCCTGCGACGTCCACCCGGTGCGCTCGGGCCACACGGCCCAGCCGACCAGCCCGGCGACGAGCACGAGGACGGCCGAACCGGCGACGACGCGCCCGCGGGTGGGCCGGGGCAGGGCACGGCGGAGCCGGCTCGTCCATGACATGCCTGAACGCTAGCCGCACGCGACTGGGCGATGCTGTGAAACCTCTCAGGGGCGATCGGGCGATAGCGTGGACCCTGGGGACGAGACGATCTATCGACAGGGGCCTGCGCGCGTGGATGAGGAACTGAAGCTGACCGCGGCCCTGCGGCTGGCCGGGCTCGACGACCGCCGGGGCATCGTGCGCCTGCACCCCGAGGTGATGACCGCCCTGGAGATCAACGCGGGCGATCCCGTACGCCTGAGCGGGGTCACCACGACGGCGGCGCTCGCGGCCAAGGCCGAGCCGGGGGCGAGCCGCGAGTTCCTTTACGCCGACGACCTCACCCTGGGCAATCTCGGTCTGCGCGACGGCGGCCAGGTCACCGTCGCCCGGCAGCCGGCGGTGGCCGCCCGGCGGGTCACGCTGGCCGCCGAAGCCGACGTGGTGGCACTGGTCTCGCCCGAGATCCTGCGGCTGGCCCTGCTGGGCAAGGTGGTCAGCACGGGCGACCAGGTCTCGCTGCGCCCACAGGACGTGCTGCCGCTCAGCGGTCGTCCCCAGATGCCCGACATCGGCCGCCGGTTGCGCAACCGGCTCGGCTATCAGTGGAACGTCGCACTGCTCACCGTGGCCGAGGTCACCGAGTCGGACGGTGCCGTGATCACCATGGACACCGTGGTCGGCTGGCAGGACGGTCCGGTGTCCACCCCGGTGCCCGGGCCGGCCGCCCGCCCCGAGGCCCCGGCCACCACCGACCCCGAGGTGCCCCCGCTCAGCATCGACGACCTGCCGGGCCTGCGCACCCAGGCCAAGGAGCTCGAGGAACTGCTCGACCTGGGCTTCAACCACGGCGAGGTGCTGGCCCGGCTGGGCACCAAGATCTCGCTCGGCGTGCTGATCACGGGTCCGGCCGGGTCGGGCAAGTCGGCGCTGGTCCGCGCGGTGGCCGCCCAGGTGCAGGCGCGCGTGGTGCAGGTCTGGGCGCCCGGCCTGGCCGCGCTGACCAACACCGCCGCCGCCGGCCGCCTGCGCGAGCTGGCCGGCGAGGCCCGGGCGGGCGGCGGCCCGACGGTGCTGCTCTTCTCGGACGTGGACGCGATCGCCCCGCGCGACGAGCCGGGACCGATCTCGATCGTCTTCCGGCAGCTGCTCGAGGAGACGCTGCGGACCGGCGTGGCGGTGGTGGCCACCACCAGCCGGCCGGAGTCGGTCGACACGTCGCTGCGCTCCCCCGACCTGCTGGCCCTGCAGCTGGCCGTGCCCCTGCCGGACACGGCCATGCGGCTGGAGCAGCTGCGGGTGCTCACCCGGGGCATGCCGCTGGCCGAGGACGTCCGCCTGGATGACATCGCCGGCCGTACGCCGGGCTTCGTCGCCGCCGATCTCGGTGCCCTGGCCCGTGAGGCCGGCGTCCGCGCCGCACTCCGGCAGACCGACAAGCGCGAGTCCGAGGGGACCGAGGCCCCCGAGGTGGCCATGGCCGACTTCGAGGGCGCGCTCGACGTGGTGCGCCCGACGTCGATGGCCGACTCCACCCTCGAGGTGGCCTCGGTGACCCTCGACGACGTCGGCGACATGGTCGAGGTCAAGCAGATGCTGACCGAGTCGGTGCTGTGGCCGCTGACCTACCCCGATACGTTCGCCCGGCTCGGCGTCTCGCCGCCGCGCGGGGTGCTGCTCTACGGCCCGCCCGGGTGCGGCAAGACCTACCTGGTCAAGGCCATCGCCGGCACCGGCAAGGCGAACGTGCTGTCGGTCAAGGGCGCCGAGCTGCTGAGCAAGTGGGTCGGTGACAGCGAGCGCGCGGTGCGTGAGTTGTTCCGCCGGGCCCGGGAGGCGGCACCGACCCTGGTCTTCCTGGACGAGGTGGACGCGCTGGCCCCGACCCGCGGTCAGGCCAACGACGGCGGCACCACCGACCGGGTGGTGGCCGCGCTGCTGACCGAGCTCGACGGGGTGGAGGACCTGCGCAACGTCGTGGTCGTCGGCGCGACCAACCGGCCCGACCTGATCGACCCGGCGCTGCTGCGGCCCGGCCGGCTCGAGCGGCTGGTCTATGTGCCGCCGCCGGACGCCGAGGCCCGGGCCGA
Organism: Paractinoplanes maris; assembly: GCF_023544465.1. Lineage (GTDB taxonomy): Bacteria > Actinomycetota > Actinomycetes > Mycobacteriales > Micromonosporaceae > Actinoplanes > Actinoplanes maris. Next base: position 966,956 of record NZ_JALPVL010000001.1, read on the forward strand.
GATCCTCAAGGCGTCGGCCAAGTCGGTGCCGCTCGACGAGGCGGTCGACCTGGTCGAGCTGGGTGCCGATCTGGAGGGCTTCTCTGCGGCGGACTGCGCGGCGCTGATCCGCGAGTCGGCATTGTCGGCCATGCGGGAGTCGCTCGAGGCGACGACGGTCACCGCGGCCAACGTGGCGACCGCTCGCGAGCGCGTCCGGCCGTCACTCGACCCCGGCCAGGTGGCCTGGCTCGCCGCGTACGCGGAAACGCACCAGGCCTAGCGGCGGCGGGTCCGCGCCTTGCTCGATCGCAGGCGCCGCAGGCGGCCGACCAGGACCGGGTCGTGCTCGAGCGCGGCCGGGTTGTCGAGCAGGGCGTTGAGCAGCTGGTAATACCGCGTGGAGCCCAGGCTGAAGGTGTCGCGGATGGCCTGCTCTTTGGAGCCGGCGTGTTTCCACCAGCGCGCCTCGAAGGCGAGTATCTGCTGCTCACGCTCGCTGAGCCGGGGCTCGGCAACCTGGTCGGCAACGGGCTCGGCGACCGGCTCGGTGGTGGGCTCGGCGCGCGGGGCCGGGATGTGCTGCTGCTCTTCGGACGGGTCCGCGGCCGGCTGCATGACGCTCCAAAAGAGAAAGACGAGCACAGATGTACGAAGCGGGGACCGTCAGCATAAGTCCGACGGCCCCCGCTCCGCATGTGCGGTCGACGTTACATCACGTGACATCCCGGCTACGCATAGTCCACATCGCCGCCACCACGACGAGCACGAAGACGCCGGCGAGGATGCCGCCCGCCATCGGCCAGGTGAGCGTGAGCGAGTCGGGCACGCAGCCGGAGGCCGAGGAGAAGTCGCAGGAGTTGTAGTCCTCGACCTTCACCTCCTTGTCCATCCAGGCGATCATCCAGATCGGGATGAGATAGGCCTCGGCGAACTTCACCTCGGCCAGCGAGAGCACGGTGCCCAGTCCGAACTGGAAGACGATCAGCGCACCGATCGTCACGCCCAGCGCCATCGCGGTGTGCCGGCCCAGCGAGGCCAGCCCGAACCCGACCGCGCCGGCCACGATCACCAGGACCAGACCGCGCAGCTCCATCAGCCCGATCGACTGCCAGGCGCCCGAGGTCAGGCCCTCGGTGCTGCCCCGGGCCTGCGCGATCAGATAGAACAACCCGGTCCAGACGGCCGAGAACACGACGGTCAGCGCGGTGAAGAAGGCCAGCAGCGCGACCAGCTTGGTGCCCAGCACGCGCAGCCGTTGCGGCCGCCAGAGCAGCAGGTTCATCATGCCGCCGCTGCTCCACTCGGCGCCGACGAAGGACGCGCCGACGATGAACGCCACCAGGGCGAGCAGCGCAGCCAGCGTGGTCACCATGTCCGGGAAGTTCTCGAGGAAGTCGAAGGTGGGCGGCATGTACCACTGCGCCTGGAAGTCGTCCGGGGTCGGCTCGACCATGCCCTCGCAGCCCGGCGGCCAGTTGCCCGCCCGGTCGGTGCCCTGCGCCGCCCGGCAGTCGGCCATGTCCCGGCCGAACTGCTCCTGTGAGCGCTGGTAGTCCTGCTGCGCCTGGGCCTGGGCCGAGGCGATCTGGGACGGACCGACCTTCTCGTTGGTGAAGAACATCCCGACCGCGACGGCGGCCAGGATCAGCGTCACGCCCAGAATGAAGAGCTTGGTGAAGCGGCGCTTGGTCAGCCGCCGGGTCTCGGCACTGTAGAGGCTCACTGACCCCACCCCCCGCTCGCCGGCGTCGCCGCCGCCGTCTGGTCGACCTGACGGTTCTGACCCTCGACCGGCGCGGTGCCGGTGAGCTCGAGGAAGACGCTCTCCAGATCGGCCGACATCGGGGTCAGCTCGCTGACATAGATCCCGCGCTCGGCGAGGATCCGGGTGATCTGGGCCGGGTTGCCGGCGTTGCCGACGGTGAAGTGGTCGTGCTCGACGCTCACCTGGGCGCCGTTGGCCCGGAGCAACTCGATCGCGGGGCGCATGTCGACACCCGCTTCGAGGCCGACCTTGACCGACGACGAGGTGTGGGTCTTGAGCACATCGGCCACCGAGCCGGCGGCCACCCGGCGACCGGCCGAGATGATCGTGACGGAGTCGCAGATGAGCTGGATCTCGCCGAGGATGTGGCTGGACAGCACCACGGTCATGCCCGACTCGGCCAGGTTGCGCATCAGCGTGCGCATCTCCCGGATGCCGCCGGGGTCGAGACCGTTGGCGGGCTCGTCCAGAATCAGCAGCTTCGGCTCCTTGAGCAGCGCCGACGCCACCGCGAGGCGCTGCTTCATGCCGAGCGAGTAGGTCTTGACCCGGTCCTTGGAGCGGTCCCGCAGCCCGACCAGCTCGAGGACGGCGACGACGCGCTCCTTGCGGACCCCACCGGCGTCGGCCAGCAGCGACAGCGTGTCCTGCGCGGTGAAGTTGCCGAAGAACTGCGGGCTCTCCACGATCGCGCCGACCTGGCCCGCCACCTCGGGGAGGCTCTCGGGGACCTCGCGCCCGAGAATCGCCATGCGACCGCCGTTGGGCTTGATCAGCCCGAGCAGCGTTCGCAACGTGGTCGTCTTGCCCGAGCCGTTGGGTCCCAGGAAGCCGTGCACCTGGCCCGCCTCGACAGTCATGTCGAAGCCGTCGAGCGCTCTTCGCACACCTTTACGGCTGCGATACGTCTTCTGCAGCCCGGCTATCTCCAATACGGCAGTCACGGGCGAGACTCTAGACAGACTCGTCAATATCAGCTGATGGATCGCCGGCAATTACGCCGTGACGACGTGAACTCCAGCCTCCCGGAAACGGGCGACCACCTCGGCCGAGGCCCCGGAGTCGGTCACCAGCGTCTCGATCTTGGTGATCGGGCAGATCCGGGCGAAGGCGTGACCGCCCAGCTTGGACGAGTCGGCGATCACGACGACCCGCTTGGCCCGGGCGACCATGAGGCTGTTCATCGCGGCTTCGCCCTCGTGGTGCGAGGCCGCGCCCAGCTCGACGTCGACCGCGTCCACGCCGAGCAGCACGATGTCGAGGGTGACCTCCTTGAGCAGCGCGCCGCCGAGCGGCCCGACCACCTCGAAGGACTGCGGGCGCACCACGCCGCCGGCCACGACGATCTTCATCCGCGAGCGGACCAGCAGCTCGTTGGCGATGTTGAGCGCGTTGGTGACCACGGTGAGCTGGGAGCCCTCGCTGCCCGCGTTCAGATCGGGGCGTACGGCGAGAGCGCGCGCGACCTCGGTGACCGTGGTGCCGCCGTTGAGCCCGACGACCGTACCCGGGGTGACCAGGCCGGCCGCGGCCTCGCCGATGCGCTGCTTCTCGGCCGAGTGCTTGGCGCTCTTGTAGCGCAGCGGGAGATCGTACGAGACGCCGTTGGCCACCGCGCCGCCCCGGGTCCGGGTGATCATCTGCTGCTGGGCCAGCTGGTCGAAGTCACGGCGGATGGTGGCCTGCGAGACGTCGAGCCGCTCGGCCGCGTCCTCGACGCTGACCCGCCCGCTCTCGGCGAGTAACTCGAGCAGGGCATTCCACCGCGCGTACCGGTCCACCCAGACTCCCCGCTGCACGTTCCGTGATAAGAGTGTGCACATTAGTGCGCGAAAGCCCGGGAAGCAAAGATCGGCCCTGCGCGGTGCGGCGGCGATGGTTGCGTCGGCGCCGGGCTTCCACGCAGAATGACGCTCGAAAGTACCGGGTACCGAGCGCTTATGCGCACGCGGTGTGAAGGGTGGCCCATGACATACGTCAAGGCGGAAATCGCCAGCCAGCCGGAGTGCTGGCGGAAGGCCGCGAAGCTGGCCGACGCCCCCGGCCTCCCGGCGCGGGGCGAGCGCGTCGCCGTGGTCGGCTGCGGCACCTCCTGGTTCATGGCCAAGGCGTACGCGTCGTTGCGGGAGCAGACCGGTCAGGGGGAGACCGACGCGTTCCAGGCCTCCGAGTTCCCGCGCCGCCGCCGCTACGACCGGGTCGTCGCGATCACCCGCTCGGGCACCACCACCGAGGTCCTCGACCTGCTCAACGATCTGGCCGGGGGCACGCCGACCACGGTGCTGACGGCCGACGAGTCGCAGCCGGCCGCACGCCTGGCCGACCAGACCGTGCTGCTCGACTTCGCCGACGAGCAGTCAGTGGTGCAGACCCGCTTCGCCACCAGCACCCTGGCGCTGCTGCGGGCCCACCTGGGCGAGGACATCGAGGCGGCGGCCACCGACGCCGAGGTCGCGATCCGCCTGCCGCTGCCGGTGCACCCGGCACTGGCCGAGCAGATCACCTTCCTGGGCCGGGGCTGGACCGTCGGGCTGGCCGAGGAGGCGGCGCTGAAGTGCCGCGAGGCCGCCATGTACTGGGCCGAGGCCTATCCGGCGATGGACTACCGGCACGGCCCGATCGCGATCGCCGCCCCGCGCCGGGTGGTGTGGGCGTTCGGTGACATCCCGACCGGCCTGGCCGACGAGGTCGAGGCGACCGGCGCGCTCTTCGTGCACAGCCGCCACCACGGCGGGTATGCCGCGCTCGGCCGCTGGTGCGGCGGACGCGCACCGCTCGACCCGATGGCCGACCTGATCGTGGCCCAGCGCGTGGCCGTCCTGCTGGCCACCAGCCAAGGCTTGAACCCGGATCACCCTCGCAACCTCACCCGCTCGGTAGTCCTGTAGGCATGAGCGACTGCACCGGAATGAGCGGAGCGGTTCGAGGGCCAGGAGGGCATGCCACGCCGGCTCAGCGCCGGGTGGTGGTCGCCCTGGATGTGGGCGGGACGGGCATGAAGTGCGCGCTGGTCCGCCCGGACGGGACGGTCCACCACACCGAGCGGCACCCCACCCAGGCCGAGCGCGGCCCGGAGGCGGTGCTCGGCACGATTCTCGACGTCGCCGAGGGACTGGCCGCAAAGGCCCGCGCCGACGGCCTCGAACCGGTGGCGGCCGGGGTGGCCGTGCCCGGCGTGGTCGACGAGGAACACGGCATCGCGGCCTGGTCGTCCAACATCGGCTTCCGGGACGTTCCGGTCCGGGCCCGCGTCGAGGAGAGACTCGCCGTGCCCGCCGTGCTCGGCCACGACGTCCGCGTGGGCGGCATGGCCGAGGCCCGTCTGGGCGGCGGCCGCGGACACCGGCACGTGCTGTTCGTCGCCATCGGCACCGGCATCGCGGCCGCGCTGGTGGTCGGCGGGGCCGGCTACTCCGGGGCGCACGGCGCGGCCGGCGAGCTCGGCCACATCGTCGTCCGGCCCGGCGGCCCGCTCTGCCCCTGCGGGCAGCGGGGCTGCATGGAGTCCCTGGGCTCGGCCCGCGCGGTCGGGCTGCGCTACGCCGAGCTGGCCGGCGCCCCGGGCGCGACCGCGCTCGACGTCGTCACCCGGGCCGGCCAGGGTGACGACCTGGCCCGTACGGTCTGGCGGGAGGCGATCGAGGCGCTGGCCGACGGCATGGTCACCGCGCAGGCGCTCTACGACGTGGGCGTGCTCGTGATCGGTGGCGGCCTGGCCGAGGCCGGCGACGCCCTGCTGCGGCCCCTGGAGGACGCGTTCCGGGAGCGGCTCACATTCCACCGCCCACCCGCGTTCGTCCGCGCCGGCCTGGGGGACGAAGCCGGTTGCATCGGCGCCGCCCTGCTGGCCCTCGACCACCTGGAGAAGCTGTCATGACCCGCATCGGCGGCCGGATCGTCCGGCCCGGCGCCGTCGTCGAGGGATACGTCGAGGTGGACGGGCCGGTGATCCTGTCGGTCGAGGCGGCCGGCGGCGCCGGGGACGACATCGTCGTGCCGGGCTTCGTCGACCTGCACTGCCACGGCGGCGGCGGGCACACGTTCACCACCGGCGACGTCGAGTCGGCGCGCGGGGCGGCCACCTTCCACCTGGGTCACGGCACCACGACCATGCTGGCCAGCCTGGTCAGCTCGTCGTTCGAGCTGATGCGGGACGCCACCGTGGCCTACCGTCCGCTGGTCGAGGCCGGGATCCTCGGCGGCGTGCACTACGAGGGCCCCTATCTGTCCGGCGTGCGGTGCGGGGCGCAGAACCCGGAGTTCCTGCGCGACCCGTCCCTCGACGAGCTGACCGCGCTGGTCAAGCTGGGCGAGGGCGCGGTCCGGCTGGTGACGATCGCTCCTGAGCTGCCCGGCGCCCTGGAGGCCATCGCGTTCCTGCGCGAGCAGGGGGTGGCCGCCGCGGTCGGGCACACCGATGCCACGTACGAGCAGACCCTGGCCGGCGTCGAAGCCGGCGCCACCGTCGGCACCCACCTGTTCAACGGCATGCGACCGCCGCACCACCGCGAGCCCGGACCGGTGGTCGGCCTGCTCGCCTCGCCGGTGGTCTGCGAGCTGATCGCCGACAACATCCACCTGCATCCGGGCATGCTGGCCTTCGCGGTGCGGACGGCCGGGCCCGACAAAGCCGCGCTGATCACCGACGCGATCGAGGCCACCGGCATGGCCGACGGCACCTACGACCTGGGCGGTCAGCAGGTCGTCGTGGCCGACCGGGTGGCCCGGCTGGCCCGGGACGGCTCGATCGCCGGCAGCACGCTGACCATGGACCAGGCCCTGCGCAACACGGTCACCGCCGGCGTCGGGCTGGCCGAGGCGGTGGCCATGGCCTCGACCACCCCGGCCCGCGTGCTCGGCCTCGGCGACCAGGTGGGTGCTCTCGAGGCCGGGCTGCGAGCCGATCTCGTGGTGCTCTCGCCCGACCTGCGGGTCAAACGGGTGATGCGCTCCGGTCGCTGGGTGTGAACCCGGCCGGCCGCTCCCAGCCGCGCAGTGCGGGCAGCGGCAGGCGGTCGAAGGGGATGCGCTCGATCAGGCGGGCCAGCACGACACCGAGCAGCAGGCCGGCGATCGAGTCGGTCAGCCAGTGGAAGCCGGTGTAGACGGTCGTGCAGAAAACGATCACCACCGGCGCCACCCGGAGCGCGTAGGTCTCGGCCCGGCTCAACGGCCGGCGCAGGAGCGCGGCGATCAGGATGGCCAGCACGGCGTACCAGACCAGCGAGTTGCCCAGATGGCCCGAGGGATAGCTCATCGCGTAGCCGCCCTCGGCGTACGGGTTGTGCATGACCACCCGCTCCGGCCCGTCGAATCGCGGTGCGGCCCGGTCGGCCCAGATCTTCAGCGGGCCGATCGTCACGTAGGTCAGCACGAACGCCGCCACGAACGGGAACGCGGCCCGCGCCGACCGCGTCCGCCAGACCAGCAGCGCGCTGAGCAGAAGCGACAGCGGCATCAGGATCTGACCGCCCTGGCCCAGGTAGTTGAGCACGCGGGCGGTCCAATACGGCACCGGCGGCTGGTGGCTCAGCGACCAGTCGGCCACCCGCTCGTCCAGTCGCAGCAGGTGACCGCGCATCAGCGCCACGGTGATCACGACGAACGCCGCCACCAGGACGGCATCCAGCCACCAGCTCTTCTTCTCGGGCACGCCTCTTAAGTTAGAGCAGCTTGCCCAGCTTGGCGGCGAGCAGGTCACCGCGGACGCCCGAGTTGGGGCAGCCGCCGAAGTGGTGCAGCGCCACGACCTTGTTCGTCGCGCGCGACAGCACCGGCGAGCCGGACGAGCCCCCCTCGGTGTCGCAGTAATAGGCCACGTCCGAGCCGGCCGCATACCCGTCGTAGCCCGGGTTGACCACCGCGCAGTTACTGGCCTGCTCACCCAGCGACCCGGCGATCCGGGTCGGCTCGCCCGCCGGGTGCTGCGGGACGTAGAGGGGCTGGTTCTTGGCCGGCCGCTTGGTGTCCAGGGTCAGGTAGCCGAACTTCTGCACCGCCGCGAACTTGTCGACCGTGAACAGCGTGAAGTCGTACGTGCGGTCGGTCGCGATGACCTTGGAGCCCCAGACCTTTGTCGGCTGGTAGACGTCGTACCCACCGCATTTCTCGCACTGATAGTTGAACCAGACCTCGGTGTTGTAGGCCTGGGCCGCGGTGGTGAAGCAGTGGTTGTTGGTGAGCATGCGGTTCTGCGTGCCGATCCGCCACCCGGTGCACAGCTCGGTGCCGTTGATCAGCAGCCGGGCGATAGCCTTCGACTTCGTGTACGCCACCGGGTCGCTCGACCGGTAGCAGGCGGCGTCGGTCGACGTGTCCGACCCGCAGACCGATTCCTCCCGCCCGGTGCGACCCGGGGCGAGGAGCTGCTTCTCCGGTTGACGGTCCTGTTCCGTACGGCTGAAGCCGCGCGCCACCCGGTCGACGTCCACCCCGAGCGTGTCCGGCCGGTTGCCCACCTCGAGCGGGTTGCCGGCCGCGCGGTGCACCTCGAGCACGGCCGTGTCCCCGGTGACCGACATCGCCCAGCGATCCGACTCGGTGGACTCGGCCGGGGCGTCGTACCGGTAGCTCTCGGTGCCGTCGGCGTTCGTCACCGTCACGTAGTCGCCGGGCCGCAGCGCCATCCGGGCGAAGTGCAGCTTCACATAGGACGCTCCCGGGTATCGGAACGTCTCCTGCTTGGGGCCGTCCTGATAGCCGAGCAGCTTGCGCACGCTGACCAGCTCGCCGACCTGCTGCCGGCCGCCCGCCGGGGCCGCGGAGGCCGACTCGACCGGGCGTTCCGCGCTGCCCGCCTCGGGCGCCACCGACTCCGCCTCGGACCGCGCGGTGGTCGTGGTGCTCTCCGGCTCCTCCGGCTCCGGCGCCGGTCCGGAGCTCGACGGCGCCACGATCGGACCCGATCCGGGGGCCGGCGCCTCGCCCGACCGGGTCCGCGCCTGATCGGCCGAGTCCTGCCCCTGGTCGGCCGAGACCGGCGTCCGGGCGGCCGCGGCCGGTGCTTCGTGCCAGGAACCGACCGGCTTCCCGGCGCCGGCGGCCTGCCAGGCGGTGGCCCCGGCCGCGCCGGCCAGAACCAGGGCGGCACACGCCGCGATCGCCATGCCTGCCTTACGTCGACCGGTCTTCAGGGGCACTGTCTCAAACCGCCATTCGCGTCATATCCAGGACGTATGTACTAATCCGGCCTTCTTGCATCTGTGTAACGAGCCACGTGCGACCGCGACGCGCCGAGCGGAACGTGCACACTGGTTCCGTGCGCATCACTTCCGCAGTCGTCGACCCAGCACTGCTGGATCTGCCGTGGGAAATTCCGCTGGAGGATTGGCCGGCCGAGCACCTGGTCGCCCTGCCCCAGGGCATCTCGCGCCACATCGTGCGGTTCGTGAAGCTCAACGACGTCGTCTACGCGCTGAAAGAGACCCGCGAGCGGATCGCCGAGAAGGAGTACGACCTCCTGCGCGCGCTCGAGCGCATCGACTTCCCCGCCGTCGAGGCCGTCGCGATCGTCAACGACCGGGAGGACAAGGCCGGCGAAGCGCTCGAGACCGTGCTGATCACCCGGCACCTGCAGTTCTCGCTGCCCTATCGCGCGCTCTTCTCGCACGTGCTGCGGCCCGACACGCTCAACCGCCTGCTCGACGCGCTGGCCGCCCTGGTGGTGCGCATGCACCTCACCGGTTTCTCGTGGGGCGACTGCTCTTTGTCCAACACGCTGTTCCGGCGGGACGCCGGCGCGTTCGCGGCCTACCTGGTCGACGCCGAGACCGGCAACCTCTATCCCAAGCTCTCCGAGGGCCAGCGCAGCGAGGACATCGAGATCCTGCGGCTCAACATCTTCGGCGAGCTGCTCGACCTCGAGGCGGCCGAGCTGCTGCACGAGTCGATCGACCCCGAGTCGGTGGTCGACGACATCGTGGCCCGTTACGAGCGGCTGTGGCACGAGGTCACCTACGAGCAGGAGGTGCCGCGCGACGCCCGGCACGACATCGAGCGGCGCATCCGGCGGCTCAACGAGCTCGGCTTCGACGTGGCCGAGGTCGACATGTCCACGGTGGACAAGGGCTACCGCATCCGGCCCAAGGTCGTCGACGCCGGCTATCACACCCGGCGGCTGCTGCGCCTGACCGGACTCGACGCCGAGGAGAACCAGGCCCGTCAGCTGCTCAACGACCTCGACACCTACCGCGCCGAGAGTCTGCTGGTCGACGAGCAGCAGGCGGCCCACCGCTGGCTGACCGAGGTCTTCGAGCCGGTCGTCCGGGCCGTGCCGGTCTCGTTGCGGCGCAAGCTCGAGCCGCAAGAGATCTTCACCCAGGTCATCCAGCACAAGTGGCTGCTCTCCGAGCAGGCCGGCCGCGACGTGGGCATGGCCACCGCGGTGCAGTCCTACCTCACCGACGTGCTGGCCAAGAAGCCTGACGAGCAGGCCGTCCTCGGTGTCGAGGTCGGCTCACTGGCCGCCGGCGGGGTCTGAGGCGGGGCCCTCCCGCTGTTCGCCGCGCCGGTTGCCCCGTTCGCGGTCGTAGCCGGGCCGGAACCCGCCCCCGGGCCCGCTCGTTGCCTCCTCCGACGCTTCCCCCCGTTCTCGGGGTCGCTTCTGCCAGGAGGAGAACAGTGCGCAAATTGTGGTACGCCGGAGCGGCTCTCAGCGGCGGGATCATCCTGTTCGGCGCCTCCCCCGCGCAGGCCGATCTGCTGCCCGGCGTGGACGCCGCGGCCCAGCAGGCCGACGAGCGGCTCGCCGACCTGCTGGGGCAGAGCAACGGCGTCAATGTCGACAATCCGCTCGGCCACAGCACCCTGAAGGACACCGCCGCCGGCCAGAGCCCGGTCGCGCGGCTCAAGACCGGGCCGAACAGCCCTGACCTCGACCCGTTGCTGCCCGGCGAACCCGGCGAACCCGGCGGCGCAACCGCCGGCGGACAGCGACGCGGCCTGGTGCCGCGGGAGTCGCGCGACGCCGACGTTCCCCCGGCCGGCGTGGTGCGCCGCCCCGGTCGGACGCTGCCCCTCCAGGACCTGCCGATCTTTGGTTCGGGCGGTCTGCCGCTGCTCTCCGGTCTGATGCCGAACGGCCAGGTGCGCGACTTCTCGGAGCGCCCGACGCGGCGCCAGGCCGAAAGGTTCGACGGCGGGGTGCCGCTGCTCGGCGGCCTCGGCGGCCTGTTCCCGGCCAACGACGGCCCGCGCACCCTCCCGGCCACCGGTGAGCCCGACGTCTCCGGCATGCCGGACGGCGGCGTAGCGATCCTGCCGGCCGCGAAGCCCACCACCGCGCCCACGGCTGACGCTCCGCCGGCCGCCGCCCAGGCGCCGGCCTCCTCCGCTTCCGCCGCCTCTGCCGCGTCCGCGTCCGCCCCCGCCTCCGCCGCCGCCTCCGCCGCCGAACGGCCGACCAAGACCGCCAAGCCCACCAAGGCGGCCAAGCCCGTGAAGCCCCACAAGCCGGCCAAGCCGAAGTCCGCGGCCACGCCCGACGACCCTCGCCTGCACGAGGAGCCGGTCGAGCCGGTCGACGCCGAAACGGACGAGCCCGAGCACCGCGAGTTCTCCTCCGAGGGCCGCCCGGTGGCCGGTGTGGACGAGCAGTACCAGTAGTCCGGCAGCGAAAAGGCCCGCCCGGCAGGACGCCGGACGGGCCTTTCGTATCTGGTGCTGCTTGTTACGGGGTGACCGACGTGATCGTGATCGGGGCCCGGCCGACGACCGCACCCTGGTCGGTCACGATCGCGACCTCGCCCGACAGCTCACGACCGGCCGGCGGCACCGAGAGCGCCGTGACCGTGGCGTCGACCGTGGTCGACGCGCCGTTGGCCAGGGTGATCGGCGTGGCCGGCACACTCACCGAGCCGAGCGCCGGGCTGAAGAAGGCGTCGAGGTAGTCGTACGCCGTGGTGCCCGCGGGCACCGAGTAGCCGTCCACCACGGCGGTGTAGGTGCCCGCCGGCGGGTTGGCCAGGGAGATCGACTCCTCCGAGTCGCCGTCGGCGTCCTGGCCGACCAGGGTGTCACCCTGGTAGAGCGACAGGTCGAGGTCGGCGGCGGCGTCGGCCGGGTTGCCGATCGCCACGTCGAGCCGCGTCGCACCGTCCGGCACCACGATCTCGTACTCCTGGCTCGCGCCCTCGGCGATGGTCGGACGCTGGCGGCTGGCGCTGCCGAGCGGTCCACCCTGCGCGGTCACCGTGACCGGGCCGAACAGGTTCTTGACGGTGAAGGTCACCGGCGTCGGCCGGCCGACCGTCACGCCGGGCAGCGTGACGGACTCCGGCGTCAGCTGAACGCCCTGGACCTTGGCCGCCAGCTTGAACGGGTTGCTCAGCACCGGCGTGGTCCGCCGCGACTCGATCTCGAGCTCCCAGATGCCCGGGATCGGGTTCTCGTAGGCGCGCTCCTCCGGCTTGCAGACGTTCGCGTCGGAGTAGTTCGTGTAGCAGTTCGCGCTGGCGGTGTCCTCGGCCGGCACGCCCCACGGGTTGATCGCGATCCAGCGGGTCTGCGAACCGGCGGCGGTGCCGGACAGGTCCACCTGGAGCGCCTTCGCACCCTCGGGAACAGTGACGTAGAACGAGGTGGTCGAGCTGCGGTCGACCTGGCCTGAGAAGGTGGTCGCGTACGACGGCTTCCTGGTGTCGACACCCGTGACGATCGTGTTGAGCACCTCGAAGTCGACCACGGGCGTGGCCGGGTCGTCGACCTTGAGGATCGCGCTCGCCACACCGTCCTTCGCCCGCACCACGACCGGCACGCTGACCGTCTTGTTCAGCGGCAGCAGGACCAGCGGGGCGGAGACGAACGAGGAACGGTCGCCGATCCACGAGAGCTTGTGCAGCACCGGGTAGCTCGGGCCGGAGGTGCGGGTCAGCTTGATCGTCTGAACCTTCACCTGACCCGGCTTGAGGCCACCGGCGGCCACGGCACAGCGGTTGTAGAGGCCTTCGCCCCGGCCGGGCGTGGCCAGCTGGTCGTCGAGCGGCGTGCAGACCGGCGCCGACGACGTGTACGTGCGGGTGGCCGACTTCCTGGCCAGCAGCTTCCACGCGTCCGGCACGTTGAGCTGACCGTAACCCTGCTCGTTGACCTGCTCACCCGCGATCGAGTCGGCGGTCGAGTAGATCGCCCGCCGCAGCGACAGCGGGGACACCTTGATGCCGTTGGCTTTGGCCGCCGACAGCAGCAGCGCCGCACCACCGGCGGCCTGCGGGGAGGCCATCGAGGTGCCGTTCTGCATCGAGTAGCCCGGCGGCAGGGTGTAGGGCACAGTGGCCAGGCCGGGGACGACCTCCCAGGTCGGCGACAGCGAGATCGCCGAACCGGGGGCGGCGATGTTCGGCTTGAAACCGCCGTCCTCCCGCGGGCCGCGTGACGAGAACGGGATCAGCTGCAACGGCTTGCGGGTGTCCGCGCCGTAGTTGGCCTTCCACGTGTCGTCCGAGATGCTGGCCGCGACGCTGACCACCGCGGTCGCGCCGGACGGCTCGCCGATCGTGTTCACACCCGGACCGCTGTTGCCGGCCGAGATGAACAGCTGGACGCCGTACTTGTTGATCAGGTCGTTGTAGAGCTTGGCCTGCGCGTTGGTGCCGTCGTTGAGCGAGGGCAGACCACCGATCGACATGTTGACCACGTCGACGCCGCGGTTGATCACCAGATCGGACATGCCGGTGGTCAGCGCGACGTTGGTGCAGCCGCCGCCCCACGAGCAGGCCCGCGAGGAAACGATCTTCGCGCCGGGCGCCTGACCGTCGAAGGCCGCGTTGCCGAACAGGTCGTTGCCCGCGGCGATGCCGGCCACGTGCGAGGCGTGCAGGCTCTCCGGGATGCCGATGTTGACGAAGTCGGCCGTGGGCGGGTAGTTCGGGTTCTCCAGCGGCGCGAGGTCGACGTCCTCGCGGTACTCGACGACGAACGGCATGCGCTCGACCACCGCGGTGGCGGCGTTGTCGGTGCCGAAGTGCCCGACGTCGTACTTCTCCTTGTACGGCCGCATGACGGCGTCGTCGGTGAAGTCGAGGTTCTGGTTGGTGTCGACCCGGATGTCGTGGCTCACCGTGTCGTAGAGGATGCCCCAGGTGTCGGTCGTGTCGCCGTCCCGGTTGACGTCACCCGCGGCGTCGGACCCGGCGGTGATCGCCTCGCTGAAGCGGTTGATCCGCCAGGTTCCGGCCGGAGCCTTCCAGGTGCCACCCGCGTACGTGAACGTCGGGCCGGTCACCTCGGTGATCATGCCCCGCCAGGAGGCGTCGGCCTCGAGCAGCGGGTCGGTGGCGGTCACCCAGTCGACGATCTTGCGCTCGCCGGTGGTCGTCTTCGCCAGCGCCGGGTGGTCGATGTCCACACCGGAGTCCATGATGCCGATCGTGATGCCGCGACCGTCGTACTTCGGGTTCTTCTTCTTGAAGTCCACCGAGCCGGTCTCGTCGGTCGGCAGGTACGGGTTCGCGGCCGGCGTCGACGGGCCGGGAGCAGCCAGTTGCACCGGCTTGCCGGGCTTGTCGTGACTACCGGTCTCCGGGAGCTTGATCGTCTCTTCGAGGTCGACGGCGGCCACACCGGCCAGATTCGCGGCGGCCACCACCTTGGCGATCGGCACGGACGCGAGCACGTAGCCGATCTCGTCGAAGTGCCGGGTGACGACACCGCCGAGCGCCTTGATCTTCGACGCGACCTCAGTGGACCGACCGGCGTCGGTGGCCACGATCACCGTGACGAACTTCTTGTGGGCGGCTTCGGCCTTGGCCAGCAGCTCGGCGTCATGCCCGCCGAGGGTGTCGGCCGGTGACTCCTTGGGGGTGGCAGGGTTCTCGGCGGCCTGCAGGGCGCCCTGACCGGGCGCCGCCGCGGCCGGCAGCACACTGCTCAGCGTCGCGCCGGCGGCCACGCCGACAGCCAGCACAGAGGTGAACGTTCGCCGGCCCCAGGTGGATTGTTGTCTCACGTACGGGTCCTCCGGAAGGAAGGCGCCCAGCGGGGGTTCACTGGGCGCATTCCCCGGATCTTCCGATCGATCGGCATAGAAGTCACTACGGTCGATGACGTTGTGACTAGCCCGTGACATTCGGTCCGGCGCATTAATTCGGCCGTGTTACCGCAGGTCACTTCGCATGTCGCTGTATCGACGCATGCGAAAGCAATTGTCCTTGTCGAGAGGCCACTCTCCGCGAGCGTGCCCCTTTCGGACACCGTCGTCCGCCGATCGGCGGCGAGGTCCGGCGTCGCGGGGTCCGTTCGATCGTCGTACCCGGGTCGTAGCATGACGCCGTGACCGAAGGCTTCGAGCTCGGCGTCGACCTGGGCACCTCACACACCGTGGCCATGCTGCGACGTCCCGACGGGCGCACCCGGCCGTTGCTGTTCGACGGCCGTCCGCTGCTGCCCTCCGCGGTCTATCTCGACGCGTCCGGCCGCCTGCACGTCGGGGCCGACGCCCTCCGGCTCGGCCAGGCCGACCCGGGCCGTCTCGAGCCCCACCCGAAACGCCACGTCGACGACGACTCGGTGCTGCTCGGCGACGGCCGCGGCGTGCCGACGCCCGACCTGCTGGCCGCCCTGCTGGGCGCGGTGGCCCACGAGGCGGTGGCCACCGCGGGCTTCCTGCCCCCGGCCACCGTCACCCATCCGGCCTCGTGGGGCGCGCCCCGCCGGGCCGTCCTGGTCGAGGCGCTCGCCCGGGCGGGCTGGCCGGCCGAGACGGCCCTGCTGCCCGAGCCGGTGGCCGCCGCCCGTTACTTCGCCGAGGTGCTGCGCCGCCCGCTGCCGGTCGGCTCGTCGCTGGCCGTCTTCGACTTCGGCGGCGGCACGCTCGACGTGGCCGTGGTGCGCCACGACGGGCCCGGGGCCGGCTTCTCGGTGACGGCCTCGGGCGGCGCCGACGACCTGGGCGGGCTCGACCTCGACGCGGCGCTCGTCGACCATCTGGGCAAGTCGCTGGCCGGGGCCGAGCCCGAGGCGTGGCGGGCGCTGACCGAGCCGGTGACCCTGGCCCAGTGGCGGGCGCGGCGGCAGTTCTGGGAAGACGTGCGGGGCGCCAAAGAGATGCTGTCGCGCAGCTCGTTCGCCCCGGTGCCGGTGCCGGGGGTCGAGCACGCGATACACCTGACGCGCGACGAGCTCGAGGCGGCCGCCGATCCCCTCGTCCGCCGTGCGGTGGGCGAGGCCGGCGCGGTGATCAAGGCGGCCGGGTTGCCGCCATCCGAGCTGGCCGGCCTCTTCCTGGTCGGCGGCTCGTCCCGGGTGCCGCTGGTGGCCCGGTTGCTGCACGCCGAGCTGGGCATCGCGCCGACCGTCCTGGAGCAACCCGAGCTGCCGGTGGCCGAGGGCGCCACCCTCATCGCGTCCTCCGCGGCGCAGCCGGCTTCCGGGCCACCCACGGCGACCGCCGGGCCACCGACTCGGACTGAAGCCGCACCGCCGCCGACTCGGACCGAGGCCGCGCCGCCGCCGACTCCTCTCCCGATCCCCGCTCCGGCAGCGTCGGCCGCTGGGCCGCCTGCTGGCCCGGCCGCTGGATCGGTTGCTGGACCGGCCGCCGGGCCGGTTGCTGGACCGGCCGCCGGGCCGGTTGCTGGACCGGCCGCCGGGCCGGTTGCTGGACCGGCCGCCGGGCCGGTTGCTGGACCGGCCGCCGGGCCGGTTGCTGGACCGGCCGCTGGACCGGGCGCCTCCGGCGACGATCGTCAGTACGCCGAGCCGGTCGACCCGTGGGCCACCGGGGAAGCCGCCGCGATCGCCGCCGGTGGCCCGCCCATGCCCGGCTCGCCGTCCTTCCCCGGCTCCGGCGCGGGCTCGGGTTCCCAGGGCACCTTCGGGCCGCCCAGCGCCGAGCCGTGGCTCGCCTCCGACACACCCCAGCCGGCGCCCGAGCCCACCCCGGCCCGGCCCAACCGCCGCCGCCGCTGGGTCATCGCCGCGGCCGCCGCGACGGTCGTCGTCGTGGCCGCGGGGGCCGTCCTGACCTGGGTGCTCTGGCCCCGGTTCCCGGCCCTTGACTACCAGAACCTGAGCGACCCGACCCACGTCACGCCGGCCGTGCCGATCGGCTCGGCCTGGAAAGACGCCGTCGTCCGCGACGACCGCGCCTACCTGGGCAGCGCCGACTACGACACCGGCAAGGCCGGCGTTGTCGCCATCGACACCGGCGCCGGGAAACCGGCCTGGAGCAACCCCGACGTCGGCACGGCCAAACGCTGGCAGTCGATGGTCGCCCTGCCCGACGGCGTCGCGCTGTTCAGCGAAACCGACTACGACACCGACTCCCGTCAGCTGATCGTGCTCGGCGACGACCGCGGCGAGAAACGGTGGGAGCGCACCCTCGGCGACAACGACCTGGTCTTCTTCGCCGGCGACCACGCTGTCATCGCCGACCGCGCCGGCAAACAGCTGGTCGGCCTCGACCTGGCCCGCGGACGACAGGAATGGCAGATCCCCGACCCGGAGGGCGTCACGGCGCCCGCACTCGTCGCCGTCACCACCCCGGCCGACCTGTCCGGACCGGCCAGCCCCGCCGGGCGCCCGCTGTCCCCCGACTTCGGCGACGACCCCCGCCTCGTCCAGGTCAGCGCCGACCGCACCGCGCGGGTGATCGACGCCGATTCCGGTGAGGTGCTCGCCTCCCGGGCCAACGTCGCCCGCCCCGACGACGAGATGATCGCCCACAACGGCCGTCTCATCGTGCGCGGCTCCGAAGACATCCACCGCATCGTGGCCTACGACCTCGGCCGGCTCGACGGCGACACCATCGCCTACACGGCCCGCTCCGCCACCGCACGGCTGACCGGTCTGGCCCCCTGCGGCGACGACCGGGTGTGCCTGATCGAGGGCACCGGGTCCGGCGACGACAACGCCAAGGTGGTCGCCGTCGACGTGACCGAAGGCCGGCGGGTCTGGGAAGCCCAGGCCCCCGACGCCGACACCGTCATCCCCGTCGGCGAAGCCGTGCTGGTGAGCTACTCGACGACCACCCGGCTGATCGACTCGGACGGCCACGAGATCTGGACCAGGCAGGCCGCCGCCGTCCGGCTCGACGCGGCCAACGTCCTCGAATTCAGCAAACCGCTGGCGGGATACGCCGACGACCCCGCCGTCGCCGGCCGCCACCTCGGCGACGACGCCGTCCAGCTCGGCCCGCTGGCCGACGTCCAGACCGACACCTGCTCGTGGAACACGACCCATCTGGCCTGCGCCACCGCGAAAGACTTCATCGTCGTCCAATACGCCGGATAACGACGAACCGGGCGGCTCCCCCACAGGGGAACCGCCCGGATCATTACTGCTGTGTCGCTCAGATGCGGGCGCCGGACTCCGCGTTGAAGACGTGGATGGCGGTGCCGTGCGGCTTGATGTAGACGGTCTCACCCATGTTGGGCATGTGCTGCCGGTCGGTGCGGACCGTGAACCGCTCCGAAGAACCGTCCAGGTCGGCGTGGCCGTAGACGTTGGCGTCCGAGCCGAGGTCCTCGACCAGGTCGACAACGATCGGCAGCGCACCCTCGGACTCGGTGGTGAGGTCGGCCGACTCGGGACGGAACCCGATGGTGACCTTGCCGCCGGCGTTCTGCGCGGCCGCGACCTGCTCGCGGGTCAGCGGGATGTTGTAGGAACCGAACGCGCCGCCCGACTCGGTCAGCGGAACGGTCTTGATGTTCATGGCCGGGGAGCCCATGAAGCCGGCGACGAAAACGTTGCCGGGGGTGTCGTAGAGCGCCCGCGGGGTGTCCACCTGCTGCAGCACACCGTCGAGCATGACGGCCACCCGGTGACCCATGGTCATGGCCTCGACCTGGTCGTGCGTGACATACACGGTCGTGACACCCAGCTTGGCCTGCAGCGTCGCGATCTGCGAACGGGTCTGGACGCGGAGCTTGGCGTCAAGGTTCGACAGCGGCTCGTCCATGAGGAACACCTGCGGCTCACGCACGATCGCGCGGCCCATGGCGACACGCTGGCGCTGGCCACCGGAGAGCGCCTTCGGCTTACGGGACAGGTACTCGTCGAGCTGCAGGAGAGCCGCGGCCTCCTTGACCCGGCGGTCGATCTCAGCCTTCGAGGTCTTCCGCAGCTTCAGGGCGAACGCCATGTTCTCGTACACCGACATGTGCGGGTAGAGAGCGTAGTTCTGGAAGACCATCGCGATGTCGCGCGACTTCGGCGGGAGGTTCGTGACGTCCTTGCCCTCGATCAGGATGCGCCCACGGTCGACATCCTCCAGCCCGGCGAGCATGCGCAGGCTGGTGGACTTGCCACAACCGGAAGGGCCGACCAGAACGAGGAACTCACCGTCGCCGATCTCGAGGTTCAGCTCGTTGACCGCGGGCCGCTCAGAGCCCGGATAGATGCGCGAGGCCTTGTCATACGTAACGGTAGCCATGCTGAAACAGACTTCCTTTCCACCGGCAGGAACGTGCCGGACGATCCGAGTGGAGGAACAGCCCCGTAAACGTAAAGCTTTTTCCACGTCATGCCAAGGAAGCCCAGCAAGTTCCCAGCCGTTATGCTGGCCCCCACGCCCCTGTAGCTCAGATGGCCAGAGCACCCGTCTTGTAAACGGGAGGTCGTCGGTTCGATCCCGACCGGGGGCTCGTCGGAGTGTTCGTCTGTTTGCCGAAAGCGCAAACCTGGCCGACTCGCATTCCTCCCTGGGGGCCGAGCCCCCAGACCCCCACGTCACGGTGCTGACGGTCGTGGGTGGTCACGCTGGAAGGCCCTTCGGGCCGGGGGTGGGGGCCATTGGCGGCTGCGCCGCCTTGGCGATCACAACCCCAACGTGCGTCGGGTGCCCAGCTCTACATGAGTCGGCCGTTCAGACCGTATAAAGCCGTCCAGTCCTGTGTAAAACAGTCGTGCGGGAAGTAATAGCGACTGGGTCTTAGCTGTGGGCGTCACGGGACGTCTGGCCTGGTGCCCGGCGGGGGTCTGGTTTTTCAGAACAAGGACCCGTTGGGTTGGGGGCTCTCCGGGCGACGGCAGACGTGGCTCATCGTCAGTAGGGGCAGGATGCAAGCCGCCTTTTGCTTGCGTCCTGCCCCTACTGACGATTCGCTTTCGGCTGACGACGGCCGGAGAGCCCCCAAGCCACCCACCGCAACCATCGCCAGGGAGCTCTCCAGCGATGGCCGGGGGTTCGGGGGCAGCGCCCCTGAGGGCTTCGGCCGGAAACCAGTTTCGCCCAGCGTCGTTGGGAAGCGCATGAAGATCAAGTTGTACGTCGCGGTTGTGGCGCTCGTTCTGCTTCCGGCGCCGGCCGCGGCCGTGGTCTCGCTGGCCCCCGCAGCCGTCGCGAGCGCCTCGATCGGGTGAAAGCAGAGCCACCCGCCCGTAACGACGGGCGGGTGGCTCCAGGTCGCTGAGGAGTGCGGGCTAGCCGTACGTGCGGCGGCGGGACACCTCGGCCAGGGTCACGGCGGCGGCGACGCTGGCGTTCAGGGACTCGACGTCGGAGGCCATCGGGATGCTCACCCGCAGGTCGCACGTCTCGCCGACCAGGCGGGACAGGCCACGACCCTCGGAGCCGACCACCACCAGCAGCGGGCCGATCGCGGCCTCGAGCTGGTAGAGGTCGGTCTCGCCGTCGGCGTCGAGGCCGATCGCGGTGAAACCGGCCTGCTGCGCCGCCTTGATCGCGCGGGTCAGGTTGACCACCTGGGAGACCGGCACGCGGGCGGCCGCACCGGCGCTCGTGCGCCAGGCGGTCGCGGTGATGCCGGCCGCGCGGCGCTCGGTCATGAAGACGCCGTGGCCGCCGAACGCCGCGACGGAGCGGATGACCGCGCCGACGTTGCGCGGGTCGGTCACGCCGTCCAGCGCGACCAGCAGCGGGGCGGTCTGCTCGAGAGCGGCGGCGACCAGGTCGTCGTAGTTCTCGTAGGCGAACGGCGGCACCTGGAGGCCGATGCCCTGGTGCAGGACGCCGCCGGTCATCCGGTCGAGCTCGTTGCGGCTGATCTCGAGGATGGGGATGCCGCGGTCGCCCGCGGTGCGCACGATCTCGGCGACCCGCTCGTCGATGTCGATGCCCTGGGCCACATACAGCGCCGTGGCCGGCACCGCGGCGCGCAGCGCCTCGTTCACCGGGTTGCGGCCGAGCAGCAGCTCGGGACCCTCCCGGGTGGGGTTGGAACGGCGTCCGGGGGCGATCCGCGGGCCGCCGCGACCGGGTGCCTTGCCGCGCTGGGCCGTCTGCCGCCCGTACGCGTTGCCGCCGGCCCGGCCCCAGGTGGTGTCCTTGCTGCCGGGGAGGCCGACCTTGGGCGCCCGGCCCTCGGCCGCCGCCGCACGGCGTTCCTTGTCCTGCTTGCGGGCGGTCTTGTCGGGCAGTTTCTCGGTGCCCGAGTATCCCTTGTGCCAGGGACGCTCGTCGGCGGGCAGGGTGCGCCCCTTGCCCTTGAGCCCGGAGCGGTTCTTGCCCCCGGACCCCATCGCGGCGCCCTTCTTGGCCACCGCCCGCTTGCTCGCGTTGCGCGAATTTCCTGGCATCAGTGCTGCTCTCCTACCGTCCAGCGCGGCCCGGCCGGAGTGTCCTCCACCTGAATTCCCGCGTTCTTGAGCTGGTCGCGGACCGAGTCGGCCGCCGCCCAGTCCTTGCGTGTGCGCGCCTGCGAGCGCTGCTCGAGCGCGAGTTTGACCAGTGAGTCGACCACCGGCTTGAGGTCGCTCTGGGGTGTGCCGCCGGTCCAGGCCTCGTCGAGCGGGTCGAGCCCGAGGACGCCCAGCATCGCCCGGACGGCGGTCACCGCCCCGCGAATGCCCGCCTCGTCGCCGGCCGCGAGCGCGGTGTTGCCCTCACGGATGCAGTCGTGCACGACGGCCAGGGCGGCCGACGTGTTGAGGTCGTCGTTCATCGCCTGGGCGAACGCCGGTGGCACGTCCTTGGGGCGGCCCGGGCCGACGACCTCGGCCGCCCGCTGCACGAAGCCCTCGATGCGCCGATAAGCCACCGCGGCCTCGCTCAGCGCCTCGTCGGAATAGTCGATGCGCGAGCGGTAGTGCGGCGAGGCGAGGTAATAGCGGAGCTCGACCGGGCGGATCCCCTGGGCCCGCACGGAGGCCAGGTCGACCACGTTGCCCAGCGACTTGCTCATCTTGGCGTCGCCCAGGTTGAGCAGCGCGTTGTGCACCCAGTAGCGCGCGAACCCGAGCCCGGCCGAGTGGGACTGGGCGATCTCGTTCTCGTGGTGGGGGAAAGTCAGGTCGAGCCCACCGCCGTGGATGTCGAACTCGTCGCCGAGGTAGCGACGGGCCATCGCGGAGCACTCGATGTGCCAGCCCGGGCGGCCCTGACCCCACGGCGACGGCCAGGTGGCGTCGTCCGGCTCGTCGGACTTCTCGCCCTTCCACAGCGCGAAGTCGCGGTAGTCCCGCTTGTCGGGCTCGCCGCCGTTGCTCGGCGGGCGCATGTCGTCGGGATTCTGACCCGAGAGAGCGCCGTATTCCGGGTAGGACGTCACGTCGAAATACACGTCGCCGGAGCCACCGGCCGCGACATAGGCCCGGTCGCGGCGGATCAGCTCGGCGATCAGCTCGTGCATCTCGGGGATGTGCCCGGTGGCGAGCGGCTCGTAGGTCGGCGCCAGCACGTTGAGCTCGCGATAGTTGGCCTCGAGGACCAGCCTGTTCTCGTGGGCGATGGCCCAGAACGGGCGGCCCTGAGCCTGAGCCTTCTCGAGGATCTTGTCATCGACGTCGGTGACGTTACGGATGAACGTGACCTCGTAGTTGGTGTGCCGCAGCCAGCGGCGCAACACGTCGTAGTTGATGCCGCCCCGGAGGTGGCCGATATGGGGAACGGACTGCACGGTGAGGCCGCACAGGTAGATACCGACCTTACCGGGAGTCATCGGGACGAAGTCCCGGACCGATCGGGTCGCGGTGTCATACAAGCGCAAACTCACCTGCCAAGGGTACCGGCCCGGCGATACCCGTTTACGCCCCGCCCGAGCGACCCGGGCGGGGCGCAAGATCGGTTACGGCCGGGTCATCCGCAGGACGTCGAGGGCCTCGTCGAGCTGCTGCTCGGTGAGCTTGCCGCTCTCCAGGTGGCCGCGCTCGACCACGACCTCGCGGATGGTGCGGTTCGAGGCGAGGGCGGTCTTGGCGATCGCCGCGGCCTCGTCGTAGCCCAGGTAGCGGTTGAGCGGCGTGACGATCGAGGGAGACCCTTCCGCGTACGCCAGGGCGACCTCGACGTTCGGCTCGAGGCCGGCGACGCAGCGGTCGGCCAGCAGCCGCGCCGCGTTGGCCAGCAGGCGGATCGACTCGAGCAGGTTGCGCGCCATCACCGGGAGCATCACGTTGAGCTCGAAATCACCCTGCGAACCGGCGAACGAGACCGTGGTGTCGTTGCCCATGACCTGGGCGCAGACCTGGCGCACGGCCTCGGGCACCACCGGGTTCACCTTGCCCGGCATGATCGACGAGCCGGGCTGCAGGTCGGGCAGGCGCAGCTCACGCAGCCCGGCGCGCGGGCCGGAACCCATCCAGCGGATGTCGTTCACGATCTTGTAGAGCCCGACGGCGATCACCTTGAGCTGGCCGGACGCCTCGACCAGGGCGTCGCGGGCGCCCTGGGCCTCGAAGTGGTCGCGGGCCTCGGTGACCGGCAGGCCGGTGCTCTGCCGCAGCCGCTCGATCACCGCCGGGGCGAAGCCGGGCGGCGTGTTCACCCCGGTGCCCACGGCCGTGCCACCCAGCGGCAGCTCGGCCAGCCGCGGCAGCGTGGCGGTGAGCCGCTCGATGCCGTTGGCGACCTGTCGCGCGTACCCCGAGAACTCCTGACCCAGCGTCACCGGCGTGGCGTCCATCAAATGCGTACGCCCGCTCTTGACCACCTCGGACCAGTCGCCGGCCTTGGTCAGCAGGGCCGCGCCCAGGTGCTCCAGGGCCGGGATCAGCTCGCTGGTCACCGCCTCGGTCGCGGCCAGGTGGATCGACGACGGGAAGACGTCGTTGCTGGACTGGGACGCGTTGACGTGGTCGTTGGGGTGCACCGGCCGGCCCAGCTCGCGGGAGGCCAGGGTGGCGATCACCTCGTTGGCGTTCATGTTGGACGACGTGCCCGACCCGGTCTGGAAGACGTCGATCGGGAACTGGTCGTCGTAGCCACCGTCGGCCACGTGCGCGGCGGCCTTGGCGATGGCCTGGGCCAGGTCGTCGTCGAGGACGCCGAGCGCCGCGTTCACCTGCGCGGCCGCCCCCTTGATCTGAGCCAGCGCCTTGATGTGGGCGGGCTCGAGACCGCGCCCCGACAGGGGGAAGTTCTCGACGGCGCGCTGGGTCTGCGCCCGCCAGAGGGCGTCGGCCGGCACCCGGACCTCACCCATCGTGTCCTTCTCGATCCGGTACGCGCTCTCGTCAGTAGTCACCCGTCCATCGTCCCTCCGCGCGCACCAGATCGCAGATGATCCCCGGCACCGAGAACGGCCAGGGACTTCTCGACGTCGCGCAGTTCCGGCGCCTCGAGGCCCGCCAAGCCGGCGGCGGCCTGCTCGAGCAGCCGCCGGGCCTCGGCCGGGTCGTGGTCGATGAGGGAGTCGCCCAGCCGGGCCTGGGCCACCGCGATCGGATGCGGCATGCGGGACTCGTAGGCCAACAGCAACGCCTGCCCGAACATGGCCCGGGCGCCCACGACGTCGCCGCTCAGCAGCAGCGTCGCGCCGAAGCCGCAGCGCAGTCGCGACTGTTGTTCCCGGCTGTTCAGCTGCCCGGCGAGCTCGATGGCGTGCCGATGACCGGCGATCGCGTCGGACAGCCGTCCCCCGGCGGCGAGGAGCAGCGCCAGCTCGTGTCGCGCCTCGGCCTCCCCGTGCAAATGGCCGGCCCGCTGCGTCAGGCGCAGCGCCACGCGGACCTGGCGGCACGCGACGGCCACGCCCACCTCGCCGATCCGATGCTTGATCACCGCGACGTTGAGCAGGGTGTCGGCGATCTTGGTGGGCTCCCGGATCTCCAGCTGCTCGAGCAGCCGCAGCCGGTGGTGGCGCAGAGCCTCCCGATAGTGGCCGAGGCGCTGATAGTTGTTCGCCAGCACGTTGAGCTCGTCGCGGCCGTGCTTCGCTGTGGCCATCCGGCGGACGGCGAGCGCGAGGTCGATGCTCTTCCGCCACCGGCCCGAGTCGCAATGCACGACGGACAGGTTGATCAGCGCCGAGGCCAGAGCGCTTCGGTCGTCCAGTTGCCGGCGCAACACGATGCACTGCTCCAGCAGCCGGGCCGCTTCGTCCATCTGTGACTTCCGGTAGTGCACCGAGGCCAGGTAGTTGAGCACGGTCGCGGTGGCCGCGCGGTCTCCCGTACGTTCGAGGACCTGCAGCGCACGCCGGTTCATCCGCAGGACGTCGTCCAGGTAGCCCCGCGTGAACAGATGACGCCACGCGGCCCGCGGCAGCTGCCAGGTGAAACGGGCCAGCTCGGGCTCCAGCGCGGCGGCATCGACGTAGTCACCCAGCCGCGGCTGCTCCCGTTCCAGCCGGGCGCTCGGATCGGCCACCGCCTCGAGCAGGTCGGGCCGGAGCGGGACGAGGCGGCCGACGTCCCGCTCGACCGCCTCGCGGTAGACCGTGAGGTTGGTCGCCGCCGCCGCGTTCAGCTGCTGGTCGAGCAGCCCGCGAAGGGCCTCGACGCGGGCGCCGGGGGGTAGCTCGGCGGCCAGCGCGGCCGCGTATTGCCGCAGCAGGTCGTGCAGCCGGTAGACCTCCGGCTCCGGCTCGTCGACCAGATGCACGTCGACCAGATCGTCCAGCAGGTCCTGCACCTCGGGCAGGGGCAGTCCGGTCAGGGCGGCCGCGGTGATCGCGTCGAACTCGCCGGCCGGATTGAGCCCGAGCAGGCGGAAGACCCGGCGGGCGGGCGGCGGGAGTTGCTCGTACGACAGGGCGAAGGCGCCGGCCACGGATCTGTCCTCGGCCGCGAGCTCGGGCAGGGCCGACCCACCCAGCCGGCGGACCAGATCGGCGACCCGCCACCGCGGCCGATGCGCCAGCCGCGCACCGGCGAGCCGGATGGCCAGCGGCAGACCGCCACAACGGCGTACCACTTCGGCGCCGGCCTCGGGCTCGGCCCAGACCCGCGCGCCGGCGATCCGGGCCAGCAGCGTGATCGCCTCGTCCGCGGAGAGCACGGAGAGGGACTCGGGGTGCACGCCGTCCAGGCCCAGCAGCCGGCGGCGCCCGGTGACCAGCGCGAGGCTGCCCGGCGCGGTCGGCAGCAGATCGGTCAGCTGGGCGCTCGAGGCGGCGTTGTCGAACAGCACGAGTGCCCGCCGCTGGGCCAGCTCGGTGCGCCACAGGCTGACCCGGTCGACCAGGCCCGGCGGGATGCGGCCGGCCTCGATCCCGAGCTGGCCCAGCAGCACCAGCAGGGCCGCCGCGGGGTCGAGCGGCTGCTCCGCGTCGTGCCCGTGCAGGTCGACGAAGAGATGGGCGTCGGGATAGCGGTCGCCCAGCAGAGCGGACACGTGCAAAGCGAGCGTGGTCTTGCCGCTGCCGGCCATCCCGTCGATCACCGCGACCACCGGCCTGCCGGCGCCGTCGTCGATCGCGCGGACCAGCCGGTGCACGACCCCGGCCCGGCCGGTGAAGTCGCCCACCGTACGGGGAAGGCAGCGGATCCGCGACGGAGCGGACGGGGGCCCGGTGGCGTCTCCGCTGAGCATGGCGGCCTGGAGGTCCCGCAGCTCCCGGCCCGGGTCGAGGCCCAGCTCGTCCCGCAGGACCGACCGGATACGACGGTATTCGGCGAGCGCGTCGGCCGGTCGCCCCGCGCTGTAGAGCGCCCGCATGAGCTGACCGCTCAGCTTCTCCTGCAGCGGGAACCGGTCGACCGCGGCGGACAGCTCGCCGATCAGGTCGCCCTCGTGCCCGGCCGCCAGTTCGAGCTCGGCCCAGCCCTCCAGCGCGGCGACGTGCTGCTGGTCGAGGACGACGGCGGCCTGGCGTACGCCGTGGGCGTCGATACCCGCGGCGGTGTCGCCCCGCCACAGGTCGAGAGCCCGCCGGTACAACGCCGGATCCTGATGCTCCCGGGCCCCGGCCACCAGCCGGGTGAACTCGGCGGCATCGAGCTCACCGGCGCCGGGGGTGAGGCAGTAGCCGGCCGGATCGCTGCGGATCGCGTCGGCGGGCAACGATCGCCGCAGCCGGGAGACGCAGGTCTGCAGCTGGCCGCGCGCGGTAGCCGGCGGGTCGGCGCCCCAGACCGCGTCGGCCAGCGTGCCGACACCGAGAACGCGCCCCGCGTGCAGCAGGAGCATGGCCAGCACGATGCGATCACGGCTGGCCGTGATGGCGACGTCCCGCCCGTCGACAGTGACGGACAGTGGCCCGAGGATGCGATAGCGCATGCCGCCCCTACCGGTTGAGACACATCGAGCCTACTCGACGTGACGAGAGCGGGACGACAGCGGAACGACAGCGAAGTCCGCCAGTCTGTTGGTGACGCCGCCGCATCGTGGATGTTCCGACATCGCCCCAGCACGGTGCGGCGGTCGCAGCGACGGGGGCGAGCAGCCCGTCCGCGGCACCGCGCGGACGGGCTGCCCGTATCTCGCCGATCACTGTCGGTTGGACGATGTGGCGGACGGAACGTACCGTCGTCGGGGCTTGCTCCCATCCCCGACCGAACAGGATCACCTCATGCGACGCGCCCTAGTGGCCGTGCTGGCCGGCGGCATTCTGCTGACCGGAGCCGCCTGCGACAGCGACGCCGGCACCGAGGCGGCCCCCGAGGCCACCCCCACGAGCACCGCTCCGAGCAGCCCGCCGCCGCCGGACTACACGGCCAACACCAAGCTCGTCTGCGGCAAGCTGCAGGCCCTCTATTCGGGTGACCTGCGTGACTTCGGCACCGCGATGGGCAAGCTCATCACCTACCGCGAGGCGAAGCAGACGGCCGAGGCCAAGAAGGCCGAGACCGCGGCGGTGGCCGAGCTCAAGGCCGTCGCGACCAAGATCCGCAAGGAGACCTCGGCCGCCCGCAACCCCGAGTTCAAGGCGGCCGGCCTCACCTCGGCGGCCAAGGTCGACGCGAGCGCGGTCAACAAGGCGTACATCAAGAAGGCGACGACGCTCAAGGTGCTCAACTCGACGATCGAGGCCCAGTTCAAGGAGTGGCTGAGCCCCGTCGCGGGTTACTGCGCGGCCTGACCCGGTCGCCCGGTTCCTGATCCCGTGCGGGTCAGGGCCGGGCGCCGATCCGGAGCAGCGGGTTGGGGCGGGTGACGTCGGCGAAGAAGTCGTTGCCCTTGTCGTCGACGACGGTGAAGGCCGGGAAGTCCTCGACCTCGATCCTCCAGACGGCTTCCATGCCGAGCTCGGGGTATTCGAGTACCTCGACGTGGCGGATGCAGTCCTGGGCCAGCCGGGCGGCCGGGCCGCCGATCGAGCCCAGATAGAAGCCGCCGTGCGTGTTGCAGGACCGGGTGACCTGGGCCGAGCGGTTGCCCTTGGCCAGCATGACCAGGGAGCCGCCGGCGGCTTGGAAACGCTCGACGTACGAGTCCATCCGGCCGGCCGTGGTCGGGCCGAACGAGCCCGACGCGTACCCCTCGGGGGTCTTGGCCGGACCGGCGTAGTAGACCGCGTGATCCTTGAGGTACTGCGGCATCGGCTCGCCCGCGTCCAGGCGCTCGGCGATCTTGGCGTGGGCGATGTCGCGGGCCACGACCAGCGGGCCGGTCAGTGACAGACGGGTCTTGACCGGGTATTTCGACAGCTCGGACCGGATCTCGGCCATCGGGCGGTTGAGGTCGACCTTGACGACCGGCTCGCCACCCAGGTCGACCTCGGGCATGAAACGCGCCGGGTCGGTCTCCAGCCGCTCCAGCCAGACGCCGGACGGGGTGATCTTGGCCAGGGCCTGGCGGTCGGCCGAGCAGGAGACGGCGATCGCCACCGGGCAGGACGCACCGTGCCGGGGCAGGCGGACGACCCGGACGTCGTGGCAGAAGTAGCGGCCGCCGAACTGGGCGCCGATGCCGAAGTCGCGGGTCAGCTCGAGGACGGCCGCCTCCAGCTCGACGTCGCGGAACCCGTGGGCCGACATCGTGCCGTGCCGGGGCAGGTTGTCCAGATATTTCGCGCTGGCCAGCTTGGCCGTCTTCAGCGCGTACTCGGCGCTGGTGCCGCCGATGACCACGGCCAGGTGGTAGGGCGGGCAGGCCGACGTGCCGATCAGCCGCAGCTTCTCGTCCAGGAACTCCATCATCCGCGCCGGGTTCAGCAGCGCCTTGGTCTCCTGATAGAGGTACGACTTGTTGGCCGAGCCGCCGCCCTTGGCCATGAAGAGGAACTTGTAGGCGTCGGGGGCGCCGCCCGGGTCCTCGGCGTAGAGCTCGATCTGGGCCGGCAGGTTCGACCCGGTGTTGCGCTCGTCCCACATGGTGAGCGGCGCGAGCTGCGAATACCGCAGGTTGAGGCGGGTGTACGCCTGGTAGACGCCCTGCGCGATGGCTTCCTCGTCGGTGCCGTCGGTGAGCACGTGCCGCCCGCGCTTGCCCATCACGATCGCCGTGCCGGTGTCCTGGCACATCGGGAGCACCCCGCCGGCCGCGATGTTGGCATTACGCAGCAGGTCGAGCGCGACGAACCGGTCGTTGGCCGACGCCTTGGGGTCGTCGATGATCGCGCGCAGCTGGGCCAGGTGGGCCGGACGCAGATAGTGGGCGATGTCGTGCATCGCCTCGGCGGTCAGCTGCGTCATCACAGCCGGTTCGACGGTCAGGAACCGGCGGCCGCCCGGGCCGTGCACGACGTCGACGCCCTCGTCCGTGACCAGTCGGTACTCGGTCAGGTCGTCGCCGGTGGGCAACAGCGGCGAGTACGAGAATGCGGCGCCTCTGCTCATGACCGGCAAGCCTAGACAAGCGGTCCCGGCATCGGCGAACCGCTCCGCCCCGGTACGCATACCAGTTCGGTCAAGTAAACGGGATATAGGCCATCTCGCGCCCGGCGACGGCGATGAGCCCGCCCGGCCCGACGGCGAAGACCTCGGCCGCCGTACGCAGGTCGGCCAGCACCCGCCCGCTGCCGGGAGCCACCGCCACGATGCGCTCCGGCTTGCGGCTGGTGATCACCGCCGCGTACGGGGTGAGGGCCGCCGCCCCACCCTCGCCCACCGCCCGCGACCAGGTCGTCCGGCCCCGGCTGAAGCCGTATCCGCGCAGCGTGCGCCCGTCCGCGCCGCGGATCACGGCGTAGCTGTCGTTGACCGCGAGCACGGTCTCGCCCCGGGCGCCGCGCCACAGCAGCCGGCCGTCGTGCGCCGCCAGCAACTCCTGCCGTCCGGTCGGGTCGACGCCGAGCACGACGTCCTCGCCACCCGCCGGGTCGTGCTCCTGCTGGCAGTTGGAGCCGTTGTCGGCCGTCCGCAGATTGAGTCCCTCGCGCCGCCAGACCGCCCCCGGTGACGGCGGATCGGTCGCCACCACGCCGTAATAGCAGGTGCCGTCCTGTGCCGTTCCGGTCACCGTGAGCACCCGGCCGCCCGCGATCGCGACGCGCTGGTCGACGGCCGGCTCGGCCACTTGCACGACCTTGCCGGTGGCGGTGTCGATCACCCGGATCTTGCCGTCGTCGGGCAGCCCGATCAGGCCGGGCATCAGCCGCGGCCGGGCCACGTCGTCGTCGACCCGGTCGGCCGTGAGCGGGCGGGTGTCCGGCAGGTCGGGGTTGGCCGCGTTGAGCACGAAGCCGATCCCGCCCGTGTCGACGGTCCAGAGCGGCTTGGCGCCCCGGGGGTCCCCGGCCGTGAGCCGGCAGTCGCCGCCCTTGGCGCAGTGCAGGTCGAGCAGGGCGTTGCGGTAGGTCCAGACCGCCGTGGCCTCGGTGTCGACGCGCAGCTGGGCTCCGTTGCGCGGGTCGAGCACTTGATATCCCTTGGTCAGCAGCCGGCCGGTGGCCACCACCGCGTCGTTGCCACTGCCCGAGACCGCGGCCCAGTCGGCGTCGCTGTCCCACAGCTTGACCCCGGCGGTCAGGCC
This sequence comes from Paractinoplanes maris, assembly GCF_023544465.1. Taxonomy (GTDB): domain Bacteria; phylum Actinomycetota; class Actinomycetes; order Mycobacteriales; family Micromonosporaceae; genus Actinoplanes; species Actinoplanes maris. The sequence continues at coordinate 997,675 of NZ_JALPVL010000001.1, forward strand.
GTACGCCTCGACCGAGGTCCGGTATTCGACGACGACCGCGTCGCCGACCACCGAGACGCTCTGCGGGCTGCCGCCGATGCGCTGCTGCCAGCGGGCCGCGCCGCCCGCGATCGGCTCGCTCGTGTTGACCCACGCCCAGACCTGTGGCCAGGGATTCCACACGCCGGTCGTGGCCAGCACGATCACGATCACGATCGCGACCAGTGCGTACCCCTTCCAGGGGCTGCCACCCGACGCCATGCGCGACACGCTAGCCAGGTCGATCATCAGGACGACGGATCTAGATTCGCCCGTGTCGATATGATTTGCCGTATATAACGGTCATGGCGCGCGAGACATTGTGCAAGTTGCACCGGCCGACCGGCCCGGCCCGGGCTCGACGGCGCAACCTGCCCAGTCCCGCGGACACATGTTGAATCGGCCTGTGACCTGCGACAACATCGGTCAATGACGCAGACGATGGCACACGGGACCCGCACCGACGACGTCTTCCCCGTCAAGGGCGTCGACCACCTCAAGTTCCTCGTGGGCAACGCCAAGCAGGCCGCTCACTTCTATTCGACGGCCTTCGGGATGACCTGCGTGGCCTACCGCGGACCCGAGCAGGGTTACCGCGACCACGCCGAATACGTCCTGGTCAGCGGGGGCGCCCGGTTCCTGCTGGTCGGCGCGGTGCACGCGGGGGCACCCGGCGCCGAGCACGTGACCAAGCACAGCGACGGCATCCAGGACATCGCGATCGAGGTGCCCGACGTCGACAAGGCGTACGCGCACGCGGTCTCGGCCGGAGCCCGGAGCGTGACCGAGCCGTACGACATCAAGGACGAGCACGGCACCGTGCGCATCGCCACCATCGCGACCTACGGCGACACCGTCCACTCCCTGATCGACCGCTCCCAGTACGACGGGCCCTTCCTGCCCGGCTTCGTCGCACGCCGGCCGATCGTCGACCGGCAGCCCGCCATCGCCGCCGGATTGCAGCCCAAGCGCTTCTTCCAGGCCGTCGACCACGTGGTCGGCAACGTCGAGCTCGGCCGCATGGACGAGTGGGTCGAGTTCTACGGCCGCGTCATGGGCTTCACGAACATGGCCGAGTTCATCGGCGACGACATCGCCACCGACTACTCCGCGCTCATGTCCAAGGTCGTCGCCGACGGCACCCGCAAGGTCAAGTTCCCGCTCAACGAGCCGGCCGTCTCGCAGCGCAAGTCGCAGATCGACGAATACCTCGACTTCTACAACGGCCCGGGCGCCCAGCACATCGCCGTCGCCACCAACGACATCATCGCCAGCGTCGACGCCATGCGCGCGGCCGGCGTCCAGTTCCTGGACACGCCCGACTCCTACTACGAGGACCCCGAGCTGCGCGCCCGGATCGGCCAGGTGCGGGTGCCGATCGAGGAGCTGCAGAGCCGCAAGATCCTGGTCGATCGGGACGAGGACGGCTACCTGCTGCAGATCTTCACCGCGCCGGTGCAGGACCGCCCGACGGTCTTCTTCGAGCTGATCGAGCGGCACGGATCGCTCGGCTTCGGCAAGGGCAACTTCAAGGCGCTGTTCGAGGCCATCGAGCGGGAGCAGGAACTGCGCGGCAATCTGTGACACTGGTCGCGTGACCCAGCCACCGGGGTACGGGCCTCCGCCGGGCTATCCGGCGGGGCCCTCGTACCGACCGCCACCACCTCCGCCGCCCCTCAGCCCAGCCGGGGTGCCGCTGGCCGACTTCGCCCAGCGCCTGCTGGCCTACCTGATCGACTCGGCGCTGCTGAGCGCGGTGCTCTTCGTGCTGGCGATCCCGGCCTTCCTCGTGGTGCTCCGGCAACTGCCCGAGGTCGATCCGTCCGGGCCGGAACTCACCGCCGAAACCATCCTCGCTGAGTTCTTCCTGCCGCTCGTGCTGGTCGAGGCGGGGTTGTTCGTCCTGTTGCTCCTGGTCTACTACCTGTACGAAGTCGAGTTCATGCACCGGACCGGGCAGACCGTGGGCAAGAAGGCCATGCAGATCCGGGTCGTGCCACTGGAGCCCGGCCGCACGCTGACCCGTGGCATGGCCGCCAAGCGCTACCTCATCGAGTTCCCGGCCGGGCTGCTGGTGCCGTTCTTCAGCTGGGCCGACGGATTGTGGCAACTCTGGGACAAGCCGTACCAGCAGACCCTGCACGACAAAGTGGCCCGGACCGTGGTCGTTAAGGTTTCTCCATGAGCTCGCTGCCCGCCGGTTGGTACAAAGACCCCGCCGACCCTGATACCCAGCGTTACTGGGACGGCGAGGGATGGCTCGGGAAGGCCATCCCGGCCGACGCGGTGCCGCCGGACGGCCCGCCGCCCGTGGAAGAGGAGCCGCCGCCCGCCCCGGAGCCGGCACCGCCGGCATCGGCCACGCCGGCCGCGCCACCGGCCGCCGCCACACCGCCGCCGGGCTGGGGCCCGCAGCCGCCGCCCCCGCCGGGCTGGCAGCCACCCCCGGGATGGCAGCCGCCGCCGGGTTGGCAGGCACCTCCCGCGTGGCAGCCGCCGCCCCAGGGCGCGCAAACCCCACCGCCGGGCGCGCAACCGTCGCCGGGGTGGCAGCAGCCGTCGGCGGGCGCACAAACCCCGCCCGGCTGGCAGCAGCCGTCGGCAAGCGCGCAACCGCCGCCCGGCTGGCAGCCTCCGCCCGGGTGGCAGCCTCCGCCCGGGTGGCAGCCTCCGCCCGGCTGGCAGCAGATGCCGCCCGGCATGCGCGCCGGCATGTACCCGACGGTGCAGGCGCGCCCGCACGGCTTCGCGCTGGCCGGTCTGGGCCCGCGCCTGGTCGCCCGGCTCCTCGACATCCTCGCGGTGCTGCTGCTCAACGTGGTGATCAACGGCTGGTTCGCCTATCAGTGGGCGAAGGAGTTCGTGCCGATGTACCGCGCCACCATCGACGAGATGGCCAACGGGGGCAGCGCGTGGGACGTGCAGGCCTCGGGCCGCATGGACGGCCTGCTCTGGGCCATGCTGATCATCGCCACGCTGCTCTGGCTGGCCTACGAGGCGCCGGCCATCGGGAGCAGCGGTCAGACGCTGGGCAAGCGGGTCATGCGCATCAAGGTCGTCGCGGTCGAGGACACCAAACCGCTCGGTTTCGGCCGCGCGTTCGGCCGGTGGGCCCGGCTCGGGCTGTGGACGCCGGCCTGGGGCTGCGCCGGCATCGGCTTCATCCTGCAACTCATCGACTGCGTCTCGCCGGTCTTCGACCAGCAGCTCCGCCAGGCGTTCCACGACAAGACGGCGCGCACGGTCGTGATCGCGCTGCCCCCGGACGACCGCCGGCCCGTCGACGCCACCGCCTCCGGCGGCGGCACCTCGCACTCGCAATAAGGCCAGCACCCACACTCACCCTGAGGACGGACGATGACCCGCCTGACCCGCGCCGACCTGGATGGCCTGCCCGCCTACGTCCCCGGCCGCAGCCTGGCCGACCTGACCCGTGAGCTCGGCATCGCCGAGGCGATCAAGCTGGCCAGCAACGAGGTGCCGTACGGTCCGCTGCCCGGCGTGGTCGAGGCGGTCACCGACGCGATGCTGCACTCGCACCGCTACCCCGACATGGGCTCGGTGGCCCTGCGGGACGCGCTGGCCGACCGGCTCGGGGTGGCCGCCGACCGCATCGTGACCGGCTGCGGGTCGGTGGCGCTGGCCGAGATCCTGGTCAAGGCGACCTGCCTGCCGGGTGACGAGATCGTCTATTCGTGGCGCTCGTTCGAGGCGTACCCGATCATCTCGGCCGGCGTGGGGGCGACCAGCGTGCGGGTGCCCAACACGGACGGACACGGGCACGACCTGGAGGCGATGTCGGCCGCGATCACCGACCGGACCCGGCTGGTGATCGTCTGCAACCCCAACAACCCGACCGGTACGAGTGTCCGCAAGGCCGAGCTCGACCGGTTCGTCGCCTCGGTGCCCTCCGACGTGCTCATCGTGCTCGACGAGGCGTACCGGGAGCTGGTGACCGACCCGGAGGTGCCGGACGGCGTGGCCACCTATGGCGACCGGCACAACGTCCTGGTGCTGCGCACGATGAGCAAGGCGTGGGGTCTGGCCGGTCTGCGGATGGGTTATCTGGTGGCTCAGCCCGAGGTGGCCGCGGCCATCCGTAAGGTGCTCACCCCGTTCTCGACCAGCCTGGTGGCCCAGGCGGCGGCGATCGCCGCACTGGCCCAGGAGGCCGAGGTGCGCCGCCGCTGCGCGCTGGTGGTCGAGGAGCGGGCCCGGGTCACCGAGGCACTGCGCGGGTTCGGCGCCGACGTGCCGTCCAGCCAGGCCAACTTCGTCTGGCTGCCGCTGGGGGACGGCGCGGTGCCGTTCGCCCAGGTCTGCGAGGCCCGGGGCGTCATCGTCCGGCCCTTCCAGGGCGACGGCGTCCGCGTCACGATCGGCACCCCGGAGGAGAACGACGCCTTCCTGGCCGCCGCCGAAGTGGCGCTGAAAAGCTAGACGAGCGCTTCGGTGCGGTGGTGGTCCTCCGCGCTCAGACGAGCGGGGAAGGTCCGCCGGCCGATCGTCACGATCAGCACGACCGCCAGGACGGCGAAACCTGCGGTCACCAGGGGTAGCACGCCCAGGTGACCGGTCCGCACCAGGCGCTCGCCGAGGAAGGCTCCGCCGCCGATCCCGATCTGGAACGCGACCACGTAGAGGGCCGACGCCGCGTCCCGGGCCCGGGGCGCGATCCGCAGCGGTGCGGCGGCCAGCAGCACCGGGATGGCCGTGAAGGCGCCGCCCCAGAGCAGGGTCACGATGATGGTCGGCACCAGCCCGAGTACGGGCGCGAGCAGCACCACCGAGACCGCCAGCACGGTGAGCAACCCGACCAGCATCGTCCCCGGCCGCCGGTCCACGAACCGGCCGACCGCGTAGTTGGTGATCAGCCCGGCGAAGCCGTACCCGAGAAGGAGCACGCTCAGCCCGGCCCCCTCCAGCCCGGCGTCGCGGCGCACCAGCGGGGCGATGTAGGTGTACGCCGAGAAGTGGCCGATCACCAGCACCGCCGTGATCAGGCAGAGCAGCAGCACCTGCCGGTCACGGCCGACGGCGATCGCCGCCCGTAGCTGAGCCGCCGGGCGCAGGGCCAGGTCGTGCGGGCGCGGCGGCAGCTGGGGCAGCACCTTCATCAGCCCGAGCACACAGATCGCGCCGCCGATGACCATGGCCCCGATCGCCGCCCGCCAGCCGAGCCACTGGCCCAGCGCGGTGCCCAGCGGCACGCCCAGCACGATCGCCAGCGAGTTGCCGACGAAGACGAGCGCGGTGGCCCGGCCGGCCTGCCCGGGTGGGGCCAGGCGCGCGGTGACCGGCCCGATCACCGACCAGAACACGCCGTGGGCCAGCGCGCAGATCAGCCGGGCCAGGACCAGCACCAGGAAGGTCGGCGCGAAGGTGGCCGCCGCCTGCGACACCACGAAGATGGCCATGGTGATCGCGAGCAGCAGGTGGCGCGGAACCCGCATGGTCAGCGCGGTCAGCGGGATCGTGCTCACCGCGGCTACGACCGCGTAACTGGTCAGCAGCAGGCCGACGTCGGACTCCGCCACGTCGAGACCGTGGGCGATCTCGGGCAGCAGCCCCACCGGGAGCGTCTCCGCGGTGACGTAGAAGAACGAGGAGGCGCCCAGAATGGCCAGGGCGGGGCGGTTCAAGCTCACCTCCGCAGAATAAGCTCTTAGTCAGAGCAAAAGAAGGGAAGAGTTGGTGACGACGCGATCCACCGAGCTGCTCCGCGTGGTTCACGGCCGGCCCGGCGTCACTCGCGCCGACACCGCGCGCCTGCTGGGCATCGGCACGGGCGCGGCCACCGAGCTGGTCGCCCGGCTGACTCAGGCTTCCCTGCTGGCCGAGGTTCCGGCGGCCCGCAGCGGCACCCGTGGGCGCCCGACCACCGCGCTGGTCGCACATCCGGACGGCCCGGTCGTGCTCGCGGTGGAGATCACCCACCGTGCCTGGCGGATCGACGTGACCGAGCTGGGCGGGCACACCCTCGCTGCGCTGTCCGGCCTCCATGCGGGCGCCACGTGGGCCGAGGTGCTGGCCGGCGTGACCCGGGCGATTCTCGGCCTGCACGAGACGTACGGCGACCGGCTGCGCGCCCTGGGCGTCTCGGTCCCCGGTCCCGTCACCGCCGACCTGCGCCTGGACGCCACCACCTCGGGCTGGCACGACGTCGACCTGCGCGACCTGTGGCCGGACGCCCCGGTGCTGGTCGCCGGCAACGACGCCAGCCTGGCCGCCACCGCCGAGTCGGCCCGCGGTGCCGCCGCCGGCGCCTCGGTCGCCCTGCACCTGCTCATCGAGTACGGCCTGGGCGGCGCCGTGGTCGACCAGGGTCGCCTGGTCATCGGCGCCCACGGAGCCTCCGGCGAGTTCGGCCACATGCCGTTCGGCGACCCGGCCGTGCTGTGCCCGTGCGGCGCCCGCGGCTGCTGGGGCACGGCCGTCGACGGCACCGCCCTGGCTCGCCACCTCGGCCATCCGGCCCCGCCCGACCCGGTGGCCTATGCCCGTACGGTCCTCGCCTCGACCGGCCCGGCCGAGCAGGCCGCCGTCCGGGTCGTCGCGTCAGCGCTCGGCCGCGGCATCGCGGGCCTGGTCAACGGCCTGGACCCCGATCTGGTGACCCTGGGCGGCCTGGGCGCCGACCTGATCGCGGCCGCCCCGGCCGAGCTCGACGCCGCCTACCGGGCCGGTCTGATGGCCCTCCGCCGCGCCACCCCACCGCCGCTGCTCCCGGCCGCCTTGGGCGCCGACGGCCCGATCGCCGGCGCCGCCGAAGCCGCCTGGTCGAGTCTGCTGCCGCGGCTGACTTAGAGCTTTGTCCAGTTGACGCTTGATAAAGCAGATGCTTGAGTAAGCGGCATGACCACGACCGTGGACGACGACCAGCAACTCGATGCCCTGTTCACGGCGCTCAGCGACCGCACCCGGCGCGACATCATCGCCCGGCTGAGCCGGGGCGAGGCGACGGTCAAAGAGCTCGCCGAGCGATACACCATGAGCATGCAAGCCGTGTCCCAGCACCTCCAGGTGCTCGAGCGCTCCGGCTTGATCAGCCGGGGCCGGCACCGGCAGACCCGGCCGTGCCGGCTCGAACCCGAGCGGCTGGAGGTCGCGGTCTCCTGGATCGAGGACAGCCGGCGCACCTGGAGCGAGCGGATGGACCGTCTGGAGACCCGCCTCGCCCATCTGCAGGAGGGCGAGCTGTGAACGACGACGAACTGGTCTACGAGCAGGTCTTCCGAGCGCCTCGCGACCTGGTCTGGCGGTGTCTCACCGAGCCGTCCGAGCTCGCGCACTTCTGGGGCCCCCGGGGGATGACCACGCCGGTCGACGGCATCGTGGTCGAGCTTCGGCCCGGCGGCCGCTTCGAGACCCTGATGCTCGGCCCGGACGGCAGCTACCGCATGGTCGCCACCTTCACCGAGATCGTTCCGCCCGAGCGGCTCGCCTGGCTCGAGCCAATGAGCGGGATGCACACCACCAGCACGCTTGAGGACCTCGGCGACGGCCGGACCGCGGTCGTCATCCGGCAGCGGCACGTGCCCGAGGCGATGCGGCACCCCGAGGCGCGAGCCGGCTTCGCCACGTCCCTCGACAAACTCGACGAGCGCCTCACGCATCTGACACAGGGAGACCGACCATGACCGACCCGCAGACCTGGGTGGCCTCGACCTGTCTTGGGTTGGCCGATCTCCTGGGCGCTGCGACCGCCGAGACCTGGGACGCGCCCTCGCTGTGCGAGAAGTGGCTGGTGCGGCACGTCGTCGCGCACGTCACCATGCCGGCCCGGCTGAGTCCTGAGCAGTTCGGCGCCGAGATGGCCGCGGCCGGTGGCGACTTCACCGTGCTCGCCGACACCGTGGCCGCGCGGGATGCTTCGCTACCGCTCGACGATCTTCTCGGCCGGCTTCGATCGCCGAAGCTGCATGCCTGGTTGCCGCCGGGCGGTGGCGCGGCCGGAGCCCTCAATCACGCCGTCATCCATTCCCTCGACGTGACGATCGCCCTCGACCGGCCCGCGGTCGCGCCACGAGAAGCGGTGATCGCCGTTCTGGATCAGCTCGCCGCCGCCGACGGCAGGCTGTTCGGCGTCGACCTGGCCGACAGCCGGCTCGAGGCCACCGACACCGATTGGAGGCGGGGAGAGGGCCGGCCGATTCGCGCCGACAGCGCCTCGCTGGTCGCCCTGCTCAGCGGCCGCACCCTGCCCGACGGCCGCAAGCTGGCCCGGAGCTGATCGCCGGGCGGGCGACCCGACCGGCTGACGTTGACGCTGTTGCGCAGGGCGGCCACGCCGAGGAGCAGGACCACGCCGGCGCGCCCGGGGAGGTCAAGGGCTGCGCAAGGCGCTGAGCACGGCCGTGATCTCCGGGCGCGGGGTGGACGGGCGGCGGGCGGCGGCCGTGATGCGGCGGGTCACCGCAGGCGTCAGCGGGCGGGTCGTCACGCGGTAGCGCGGGTCCACGGCCAGGCCCGGCAGCAGGGCGATCGAGCGGCCGGCCTCCACGTGGCGCAGCGTCAGCATGTAGTTGTTGAAGCGGCAGATGACCGACGGCTCGAAGCCGGCCTCGCGGCACAGGCGGGTGGCCAGCTCGGACATGTACGAACCGGCCACGTCGAACGTCCAGCGCTGATCGGCGCACACCTGGAGGGGGACCGCCTCCAGGGCGCCCAGCGGGTGACCCGGCGGCAGCACCAGCACGACCTCGTCCTCGGCCAGCGGCACCAGGTCGACGGCCGGGTCGAGCTCGGCGCCCACGAAGTCGGTGGTCGTGACGATGACGTCCACCTCGCCGCGGCGCAGCGCAGGCATGCTGACGTGCGGTTCCATCTCGAGCAGCACCACGGTGACGTCGGGATGGCGGGTGGCCAGCCGCGCCACCGCGGGCTCGGCCACGGCCGGGATCGCGCTCTGGAAGGCGCCCAGCGTCACCGTGCCGGCCGGCTCGTCGAGCAGGCCGCGCAATGACGCCTCGGCCGCGTCCATGGCGGCCAGGATCTCGCGGGCCCGGCCGGCCAGCAGCACCCCGGCCGCGGTCAGCCGGACCCGGCGGCCGGTGCGCTCCAGCAGCGCCGTGCCGGTCTCCCGTTCCAGCGTGGCGAGCTGCTGGGACACCGCGGACGGACTGTGGTTGCCGCGCTGGGCGACGGCGCGGACCGTCCCGTACGTCGAAAGGTCGACCAGCAGGCGCAACCGCCAGGGATTGAGGGCCACTGTGCGACTTTACTTAACAGCCAGGCCGGAAAAGCGAGATGGACCCGACGCTTGATCCGCCTCTAGCGTCGATGCATGGAGTTCTGGTCCGACGCCGAGCGTCACCTCGTCCGCTACTCCGGCGCGGGGACGTTCACCCCCGAGATCATCGAGCGCGCCGAGGGCAGCTTCGTCTTCACCGCCGACGGCCGCCGCGTCCTCGACTTCACATCGGGGCAGATGAGCGCCATCCTCGGCCACTCGCACCCGGCCGTGGTGGCCACCGTGCAGCGCCAGGTGGCCACGCTCGACCACCTGTTCAGCGGCATGCTCAGCCGGCCCGTGGTCGACCTGGCCCGCCGCCTCGCCGAGTCGCTGCCCGAGCCGCTCAGCAAGGTGCTGTTGCTGACCACCGGGGCCGAGTCGAACGAGGCGGCCATCCGGATGGCCAAGCTGGTCACGGGGCGGCACGAGATCGTCTCGTTCGGCCGCTCGTGGCACGGCATGACCCAGGCGGCGGCGAGCGCCACCTACAGCTCAGGGCGCAAGGGGTACGGTCCTGCGGCGCCCGGCAACTTCGCGATCCCCACCCCGAACGCGTACCGCCCGGACTTCACCGACGCGAACGGCGAGCTCGACTGGCGCAGGCAGCTCGAATTCTCGTTCGAGCTCTTCGACGCGCAGTCGGTGGGCAGCCTCGCGGCCTGCATCGTCGAGCCCATCCTCAGCTCGGGCGGCGTGCTCGACCTGCCGCCGGGCTATCTGGCCGCGCTGCGGGACAAGTGCCACGAGCGCGGCGGCCTGCTGATCCTCGACGAGGCACAGACCGGTCTGTGCAGGACCGGCGACTGGTACGCCTTCCAGCGCGACGGCGTCGTCCCGGACCTCCTGACCCTGAGCAAGACACTGGGCGCCGGCCTGCCGCTGGCCGCCGTGGTGACCAGCCCGGAGATCGAGCAGACCGCCCACGACCGCGGCTTCCTGTTCTTCACGACGCACGTCTCCGACCCGCTGGTCGCCGCGGTCGGCAACACGGTCCTCGACGTCCTCACCGGCGAGCGGCTCGACGACCAGGCCAGAAAGCTCGGCGAGCACCTGTCGGCCGGGCTGCTCGAGTTGAAGGACAGCCACGCCGTCATCGGTGACGTGCGGGGCCGCGGTCTGCTGGTGGGTCTGGAACTGGTGCTCGACCGGCAGACCAAGCAGCCGGCCGACGAGCTGGGCGCGGCCGTCACCCGGCGCTGCCTCGAGCTCGGCCTGCACATGAACGTGGTGCAGCTGCCCGGCATGGGCGGCGTCTTCCGGATCGCTCCGGCGCTGACCTCCACGGCCGCCGAGCTCGATCTCGGCCTGGAGATCCTCGACCAGGCGATCGGCGACGTGGCGCCGCGGTTCATCTGATCGACGCGACGATCACCGGGTCGGCCGTGAAGTAGTGCCCGGGCGCCGCCGGGTCGGCCGGCCCGTCCCCGGTCAGGCGCTCGATCGCCACGTAGTCGTCGGTGACCTGCCACCGCCCCGGCTTCCAGGCCGGCTCCTCGGCCCTGACGGCCAGCGTGAAGTCCAGCTCGCCGCCGATCCTGAGGTGCCGGTCGGCGGTGAGGGTCACCAGCCGCCCCCGGGAGAACCCGAGCACCTGTACGCCGGGCGGAGCACTGTCCAGGGCGTCCGACCGCTGAGGTGCCGCACCGCCGGTCAGATAGCCCTGCCCGGTCCCGTCCCGCAGACCAGCGCAGCCGGAGAGCCCAGCCGCGCAGCCGACTGGGACAAAGGGCCCCTTCGGGTACGGCGTGAGAGCCGCCCCGTTGGCCACGGAGTACCCACCCGTGGCGCAGAAGTACTGACCCCCGGCCGTGGTGAACCCGTCCCCACAGCCGGCCGGCACGTCGATCTGCCAGCGCCGGACGCCACTCGCGACCTCGTACGCCGAAAGCCGCCCACCCCCGGCGACCAGCACCGCCTGGTCACCGACGTGCAGCCCGACCGGTGCCCAGACCGTCGCCGCCCCGGTGCGATGCCCCGCGAACCCCGGCGCGGACCGGCCCGCGGCGGTCCGCCAGGCTTCCTTCCCGGTACGCCCGTCGATCGCGATCAGCTGGCCGTCGGACCACCGGCTGATCACCGTCGTCCCCGCCGCGACCACCCCGGAGACCTGCGCCGGCCAGCGCCGCAGCGACCACCGGGCGGTGTTCACGCTCTTCGCGTCGACCGGCCCGTCCGCGCGCACCTGCCGCTTGCTCGCATAGACCCGGAGGCGATCGTCGACGATCAGCGGCGCCTGATTGAGGCGCCCGGTGACCTGCGGGACCCGATCGGCCCGCGCCGGATAGGCCGCGGCCGCGGGCGACCACACCTCGGCCGGCGCCAGCACCCGCCAGCCGATCAGACCGGCCGCGGCGGTCAGGACGAGCGCCGCCAAGGATCGCAGCAGCACCCGGGACACCCCGGCAGCGTATGTCAGGCGACCGCGGCCAGGTCGTCGAGGTCACGGCGCAGCGCACCCTCGGCGGTCTCGGCGGCCAGGCCCCCGAAGATCAGTGCGAGGATGCGGCCGGCCGGCGCGGTGGCCGAGCCCTCCTGCTTCACGGTCACCATCGTGCCGCCGCGGTGCCGGCCCGACTTGACCGGCACGAACGAATACGTCATGCGGTAATCGGCGCCGATGCCGGGCGACGTGACCACGAATTTCTCGGGCACGTCGCACTCGCGGACCCGGAACTCCTCGGTGACCTCGCCGCCGTCGGCCATGCCACGAGTCTCGCGCCAGACCGTGCCCGCGCCGAACGGCCCGTGGCTGCGCACCTCGACCCGGGTGACGGCGGTCAGCCACTCGCGGCGCCGGCTCAGATCGGTGAACACCTGCCAGACCGCCGCGACCGGCGCGTCGATCAGACGAGTCACCACGACCGTCGACATAGCGTCACCTCCGCGTACACCGTACGACAGAAATCACGCCACGATGGTGCCCGAAACCGAGCCCAGCGTGATCTCCTTGCCCCCGGCCGAGCGCGCGGTCGCGCCGATGCGCACCCAGTCACCGTCCTCGAGATAGCCGCGCGACGTGCCGTCGCGCAACCGGACCGGCTCGGCGCCGTTGCGGGTGAGCTCCAGGAACGAGCCGACCTCGCCGCGGGCCGGACCCGAGACGGTGCCCGAGGCGTAGAGATCACCTGTGCGCACCGAGGCACCGTTGCTGGTCAGGTGGGCCAGCTGCTGGGCCGCGGTCCAATACATCGAGGCGAACGGCGGCGTGCTGACCAGGGTGTCGTTCCACTCGACGGACAGCCGCAGGTCGAAACCGGGGCCGGCCGGGCGCAGATAGTCCAGCGGCTCGGGATCCTGGGCGACTCCGGGCACCGTGGCCAGCGTGCTGAGCGGGGTCACCCAGGGCGACAGCGTGGTGGCGAACGACTTGGCCAGGAACGGGCCGAGCGGACGATACTCCCAGGCCTGCAGGTCGCGGGCGGACCAGTCGTTGACCAGCACGACACCGAACACATGCTCGGCGAAGTCGGTGGTCGCGATGCGCCGGCCGGGCACACCGACCACAAAACCGACCTCGGCCTCGACGTCCAGCCGCCGGGTCGGCCCGAAGACGCTCTCGGCGAGCTGACCGCTGGGCCGCTGGACGGGTGTGCCCGAGACGACCACCGTCGCCGACCGGCCGTGATAGCCGATCGGCAGGTGTTTCCACTGCGGGGACAGGCCGGGCGAATCCGGGCGCAGGATCTTCGACACGTTCAGGGCGTGGTGCTCGGACGAATAGAAGTCCGTGTAGTCGGCCACCTCGAACGGCAGGTGCAGGGTCACGTCACGCAGCGGGATCAGCGGCGGCTCCGACGCCACCAGGTCGTCGACGGCCTCACGGGCGGCCGTCCACTCCCGACGGCCGGCGGCCATCAGCGGGTTGAGCGACGCCGCGGCCAGGTGCCCGCCGAGCGCCGACAGATCAACGACCGACGACCACAGCCGTACGCCGATGCGCCGCTCGTCACCGGGCCGGCTGAACACCCCGTACGGCAGGTGGTGAAGCCCGAAGCCGCTCACTCGTAACCACCGTTGATCAGGCCGAGGCGCACCAGCTCGGTGAGCGGCTCGACGACACCGACCGCGCCGAAGCCCGCGAACAGCGGCCGCGGCTCGCTCCGCCGGGCCCGGCACGCCTCCACCAGCGGCACCGGATGGGTGGCGGCCAGCACCTCGGCCACCTCGGCGACCTCGCCGCCGTCGTGCGCGCTGATCGCCGCGGTGAGCACGTTGAGGAAGCCGTGATGGGTGAAGCCGGTCTCCGGATCGGTGTGCCGGATGGCGTGCCGCAGACCCGCGGCCAGCCGGAACGGCAACCGGCGGTCGCGGCAGGCGCAGAGCACCGCGGCCAGCTCGACCGGGGTCGGGAAGAGCTCGGCGGCCAGCCCGCCGACCCGGAACTTGGGGGCCAGCCGCACCCCGGCGTCCCGCGCCTCCACAACCGTGTCCAGGGCGCTCAGCAGCCCCCAGCTCAGCGGGATCTCGGCGTACACAAGAGGGGTCTCGTCGTTCTCGGCCAGCTCGCGCAGAGCGCTGAGGCCGGGCTGCGGATCCTCGCCGCGACGAGCGACCGCCGCCTCCAGGTGCAGCACCTGCGCGCCGGCCGCTCGCAGCTTGTCGACCGCGATCGGGAGCGCGCCCAGGCTCACGTCGCCGACCAGGGCGACGGGCAGGTCCTGAGCATGCAGGTCGGCGCCGATCAGCGAGGCGGGCACGAGCAAGGAACCGAGCAGACCGGCGAACCAGCCTGCACGGTGCTCGTCGTGCTTGACGACAGCCTCGGCGACGCCGGTGGGGCTCGGCGGCAGCAGAGACGCGTCGTCCACCAGCCCGGCGAAGAGCGGAGGCACCAGCGTTGACACGAATCCGAACCTAATGGACGCTTCGAGAAGCGGACAACCACGTCCGAAATGTCGGATCTCGAAGGTGAGTGGCAACGATGCCTTTTTACCGCAGCATCGGCGAGGTGCCCCACAAGCGGCACACGCAGTTCCGGCGGCCCGACGGCGGCCTCTACAGCGAGGAGCTGATGGGTCAGGAAGGCTTCTCGTCCGACTCGTCCCTGCTCTATCACCGGCACCCGCCCACGGCGATCGTGTCGGCCGAGGCGTACGAGACACCGGCCCTGATCCGGTCGGCCAACCACCCGCTCAAGCCCCGCCACCTGCGCACCCACAAGCTCGACGCCGGCCCGGCGGACGCGGTGCTCGGCCGCCGCGCACTGCTGGCCAACGACGACGTCCGCATCGGCTACGTGATCGCCGACCGGCCGTCCCCGCTCTACCGCGACGCCGTCGGCGACGAGTGCCTCTACGTCGAGGACGGCCGGATCGTCGTCGAGACCAGCTTCGGCGCGCTCGAGGCCGGCACCGGTGATTACGTGATCATCCCGACATCGGTGGTTCACCGGATCGTGCCGCTCGACGGTCCCGCCCGCCTGTTGACGATCGAGGCCACCGGCCACATCGGACCCCCGAAGCGCTACCTGTCGGTGCGCGGCCAGTTCCTCGAGCACGCGCCCTACTGCGAGCGCGACCTGCGCAGCCCCGGAGAACCGCTGCTGGTCGACGCGACCGACGTCGAAGTGCTGGTCAAGCACCGGGCCGGGTGGACCAAGCACGTGTACGCCCAGCACCCGTTCGACGTGGTCGGCTGGGACGGCTGCCTCTACCCGTGGGCGTTCTCGATCCACGACTTCGAGCCGATCACCGGTCGCGTGCACCAGCCGCCACCGGTGCACCAGACCTTCGAGGGTCCGAATTTCGTGATCTGCTCATTCGTGCCCCGCAAGGTCGACTACCACCCGCTGGCGATCCCGGTCCCCTACAACCACCACAACGTCGACTCCGACGAGATGATGTTCTACACCGGCGGCAACTACGAGGCCCGCCGCGGCTCCGGCATCGAGCAGGGTTCGATCTCGCTGCACCCGTCCGGCTTCACCCACGGCCCCCAGCCCGGCGCGGTCGAGCGGGCCCTCGGCATCGAGGCCTTCGACGAGCTGGCCGTCATGGTCGACACGTTCCGCCCCCTCGACCTGTGCGAGGCGGCGGTCGCCGTCGAAGACACCGCGTACGCCTGGACGTGGAACCGCTAGACGCCGATCACCGACATCTCGACGTCGATCCTGGCCGGGAGCGGCTTCTCGGCCGGGAACGACGGAACCCGGAACACGAAGACCACAGCGTCATCGCCGGCCTTGTGCAGACAGTAACCACGCCCAGCGGTCAACGGCAGATATCCCGCCTGGTACTTGACCCCGTTGCTCTCCTGACAGGCCGCCGGATCGGCGAACGGGTCGCCACTGGCGGCCCCGATCGTCGCCCGTCCTTGCAGTGGTTCCGCACTCCAGACCCGCTCATCGGCGCCGGCACAGTTCTGCACCTTCTCGTCCTTGCCGGGCGTGGAGCACAGTAGGGAGAGGTCCCCGGTGTAGGCGTCGGTGCCGGGTCGTGGCGGTTGCAGCCAGAGCGCACCCTGCGGGTATTTGTCGCCGCTACCCATCGGGACCTGAACCTTCAGAATCGCCGTACCCAGGCCCTGCTGAGCCGACGCGGACACCCCGACGACGGGGGACCCGAGCACCGTGGGGAGGTCCTCAGTGTCCGATGTGGTCTGACTGCGATAGAGGGCCACCGCGAAGCTGCCGGCCGCGATCACCGCAACAGCAAGAGCCGCCGAAACGCCGGCCCGGCTGAGCCTTCGCACCCTTACCAGCACCACAGCAACCGCCACCAACACGACCACCGCCGCCACAGCGATCACCAGATCCACCATGCCGCCCAACCTATTGCACGCACCGCGTTTCCCGCGGCCCACTACTCTTCGTAATCAGGCATCGAGCCGCCTCACTGTGGGTAGACCCCAGGGCTCTGCCCCGGACCCCGGCCATCGCTGGAGAGCTCCCTGGTGATGGTTGCGGTGGGGGGCTTGGGGCAATGCCGCGTAGCTTAAGTTGATCTTGTTGTGGCCTGGGTGAAGGTGCGTAGCCGGATCGTGGCTGGTTTGTCGTGGCGGATGCTGGGTGTGTCGTGGGGTTTTTTCACGCGGTATTGGTTGTGGC
>NZ_JALPVL010000010.1 GCF_023544465.1 Paractinoplanes maris
TTCCAAGACCTCCCACTGCCCGTCGGTCAGTGAGGACTCGTACGCGGGTTTACAGACACAACGACACACACGTGATCTTCGCTGACATCGTTACCGAAGATCACACCGAGGTATCACAACACTCTCTTAGGCGACCAGGGCCCAGCGCCCGCGACGGTGGCGCGGGCGGGCGGCATACAGCTCCTCGACCAGGCGGCGCGCCCAGCGCATGCGAGGGGCGGCCAGCTCGGGATGGTCACCGTATTCACCAGCCACATCGACGGCGCAGCCGCGGACACCGTGGTGGTCACGCACGGCTATCCGGATCGCGTCGTCGACCGTGTCGAACGAGGGCCGGCTTCCGGTGGCGATCGGGCTCGTGAACAGGGCCTCAGCGCGAGCAGCGGTTAGAAAAGTCGTCATCGTCATCTCCTCCTCAACAGTAAGACCGACGGACCGTTCGTAACTCATCGTTGAAGCTAGACCGGGGGTACGACATTTTTTAGGCCGCAGCCGCGCACGAGATGAGAAATGCGCGTTGACCATGGAGGACATGACTAGCCGCCGCGTTGGTCGTCACGGAAAGTGATCGAACGGGGTGGCCGGCCGGTCGGTCCCGACGGAACGCCGAGGTGTATCGAGACTTCTGGAAACAGGCCACCGGTCGTCTACCACAAGCTGACCGGACGGGCGGCTGTCGCACGGCGTCCGGTGGTTTACGGGCAGGTCGCCGCCATGATCGTGTACGAGGGCTGTGTGATCACGACCCGTGGCGGAGGCCTCATCCATGACTGCGACAACCGCTGCGGCCGGCCCGGCGACGGCCACCGCCCCGGCGGCGGCCAAGCCGTCTCGTAACCGCTACATCGATACTCTGCGTGCACTCGCGATCGTCCGGGTCGTGGTCTACCACGCGTTCGGCTGGGCCTGGCTGACCTACGTGCTGCCCGCCATGGGTGTCATGTTCGCGATCGCCGGCTCGCTGATGGCCGCGTCACTGTCCAAGGCGGGCGCGCGCAAGGCCGTCTGGTCGCGTATCCGGCGCCTGCTGCCCGCCCTGTGGACGTTCGCCGCGGTGGCGCTGCCGCTGATGTTCTGGCACGGCTGGTCGAGCAGCGACCCCGACCACCCGCTGCACAAGCTCAACCTGATCTTCTGGCTCTTCCCGCTGGAAGACCCGCCGGGCAGCTCGTGGGGCGAGCCGTTCTGGGAGGTGCTCTGGTATCTCCGGGCGTACCTGATCTTCGTCCTGGTCTCGCCGATCCTGTACTTCGCCTACAAGAAGCTCGGCTGGGTCGTAGTGGCGCTGCCCCTCGCCGTCCTCGCGGCGCTGCACTTGACCGGTTTCCGCCTGCCCGACCCGATCGACGGCATCATGTGGGACTTCGTCACGTACGCGGCCTGCTGGATCGCCGGTTTCGCCCACCGCGACGGCCGCCTGCACCGGCTGCCGGTGGCGGCCTGGGCCGCGATGACCGCCGTGATCGGCGGCATCGGCCTGTACTGGCTGTTCACGCATCCGACGGACTGGGGCTTCGACCTCAACGAGGAGCCCATCGCCCGTACGCTGTGGTCGCTGGCCTTCGTCCTGATCGTCCTGCGTTTCCGCCCGACGATGGCGATGCTCGACCGGGCCGGCTTCAAGTGGGTCGCCGAGTCGGTCCGGGTCATCAACGCCCGCGCCATCACGATCTACCTGTGGCACTTCCCGCTGATCACGCTGGGCGCGCTCGTCCTCGAGCACTACCAGGTGCCGTGGGCGACCTTCCAGTACGTGGTCTGGATGCTGGTCCTCGAGGCGGCCCTGGTGCTGGTCGCGGTGCTGCTCTTCGGCTGGGTCGAGGACGTGTCGGCCAAGCGCAGGGCGTCGCTCTGGCCGGCGGCGACGCCCGCCCTGGCCGGGGCGGGAGCTTCGGTCGCGCTGAGCGCGCCGGTCACGGTTTCCCCGGGTACGGCGTCAGTCCCGGCCGCCGGCAGCTCGGTGAGCCCCGGCTACGGCACCAGCGTCAGCCCCGGCTACGGCACCCGCGTCAGCTCCGGCGACGGCACCAGCGTCAGCCCCGGCTATGGCACCAGCGTGAGTCCCGGCTATGGCACCAGCGTGAGTCCCGGCTATGGCACCAGCGTGAGTCCCGGCTATGGCACCAGCGTGAGTCCGGGCTACCACACCGGCCCAGCCCCCGCCTCCGGCCGCGCGCCGGGCACGAGTGGTTGGCCGCAGGCTGGCGGTGCCGCCCACCTTTCGGGATCGGCTGGCGAGGCGCCCCCGTCGGCGGGCGGCGTGGTGCCCCCGGCTCCGGGAAATGCGGCCCGAGGCGTGGCCCGCGTCCAGGGACTGACCCCCGAGAACCCGCCGAGCTAGTTCGGCAACTGGGGCGGAACGCACCCTGGGACGCCTCGGACCTCCCGCCGGGTTGGCCGAGATACTCGACGAGTGCGTTGGGCGATGCTTTCCCGTCAGGGGCATCGCCCTTCGGCGGCCGCCTGCGGGGCTGGGTGCGTCCACCGCGGCCGAGCGGGAAATGCCGTCGGCGCGTGGCGGGGGAACGCCTAAGGTCACCGCATGACCGAGACCTTCGTGACTTCCGGCCCGCTGCGCCTGTGGACCGAACGGACCGGTGACCCCGACCGCCCCGCCGTCCTGCTGATCATGGGTTCGGCGGCGCAGGGCTACACCTGCCCCGACGCATTGGTCACCCGCCTCGTCGAGCGCGGCGTCCAGGTCATCCGCTACGACCACCGCGACACCGGGCGCTCGAGCATCGTCGACTACGACCAGCATCCGTACGGCATCGCCGACCTGGCCGCCGACGTCGTGGCCGTCCTCGATGCCTACGGTCTGCCGTCGGCGCACGTCGTCGGGGGGTCGATGGGCGGCGTGATCGCCCAGTGGCTGGCCGTCCACGAGCCTTCCCGCGTGCGCTCGCTGACTTTGCTCTCCAGCACGCCGATGGGCTACGACCCGGTCCCGGTCTGGCAGCGGGCTCAGGCCGGTGAGCCGGCCGATCCGGGCGAGCTGCCGCCACCCGCCCCACAGTTCCTGCGGCACCTGAGCGACACGGCCGGCAGTTCACCCGGCGTGGAGTCCGACGTGGCCCTGTTCCGGGTCATGAACGGCGACGTCCGCCCCTTCGACGAGCCGGCCGCCAGAGCGATGCTCCAGCGGTGCTGGGCCCGGGCCACCGACCCGTCCGCCGCCGCCCACCACGACCGCGCCGTCGGCCGGATGAGCCCGGACCGGCTCGCCCCGCTCTCCGCGATCACCGCCCCCACCGTGATCGTCCACGGCGACGAGGATCCGATCTACGCCCTGGCCCACGCCGAGGCGCTGGCCGCGGCCATCCCGCACGCGCGCCTGCACGTGGTGGACGGCATGGGCCACGTCTATTTCTCGCCCGGTCTTCCCGAAGATCTCGCCGACCTGATCCCGGTCGACGCGCCGGCGGCTCCCTGAGCCACCGGCTGAGCGGCTGCCACCCGCGGGATGCGGGCGGCAGCCGCCGTGAGGGGGTCAGCCCTTGATGCCGTTGACCGCCGGGACCTTGAGGGTCCGCTTCTTGGCGGTTCCGCCGAGGACGATCTTGCGCACGGCCGTGTTGTTGGTGGTGCTCAGCTCGCTCAGTTTGCCGGCCGGGTTGGCCTTCACCTGGATGTAGTAGGTGCCGTTGGGCAGGCTGGTGACGTCGAACGACTGGCCCGGGCGGTCCTGGGTGTAGGTGTCGCCGTTGCCGATGTCCAGGACTTCCCGCACGCCGACCGACGACTGGGTGCCGCACGACGTCTCGAGGTCGGTGTTCTCCGGCCGCCACTTGGCCAGCGGGATCGTGTAGTCGACCTGATCGGTGTTGGCGAGGCAGAACGCCTCCTTGCCGCTGCGCACGGCGAGCTTCTTGTCCGAGCGGAGCAGGTTGTACTGGGCGAAGTCGGTGAAGTGCCAGTGGAAGTGACCGGCCCGCGCGTCCCACTCCATGGTGCCGGCCGGCACCGCGCCGACCTGGTTGCCCTGGGCGTCGAAGAAGTACTGGTACGCGTCCATCAGGCCCTTCCCGCTGCGCCGGAACCCGTCGACCAGCAGCGGCGAGGTGCCCGAGTTCCAGACCGTCGCCCCGAAGTCGACGTAGGCCCGCTTGCCCTCCTGGTGCATCGAGATGCCCCAGGCCGGCAGCGAGCGCAGGTCGGGCTTCGGCCCGGTGGCCGGGATCTTGCCGGCGGCCGGCCGGGTCGCCGCGACCCGGTACTCCGGCCGGTAGTCCGAGACCTGCCGGCCGTGGTCATGCTTGGTGTCGAGCGAACGCGCGTCGTCCGTCGCCTTGACGACGTTCATGGTGAGCGCGACGGTGGCGTCCTTGGTGGGCATCGCGAACAGCGTCCGGTAGGCCTGGTTGACCATGACGGTGACGCTGTACTTGCCGACCGGCAGGTCGAACCGCTTGTCGCCGGCGGGCATGTCGCTGGTCGTGGCCGACCAGCCGGCCTGGATGCCCCACACCGACCCGAGCGTGAACGGGTTCTCCTCGTTGCAGCCCATGGGGTACGGCGTCTGGGCCGGCGCGTCCGGCCGGGTGCGCACCGAGTCGTACGTGTTGGGGCAGAAGTCGGTGGTGTAGAGCTTGACCACCTTGCCCTTGGAGTTCTTGATCGTGATGGTCAGGAAGCGCTTGAGCCCCGACATGTCGGTGACCGTGCCGGCCGGCAACCGCTTCTTGCCCTGCGGACCGACCAGGTCGGCGACGATCGGGTCGGCGTAGGACTTGCGCTTCGCCCGGATCTCCAGTGCCTCGGGCCCGGCGACGACGTTGAGGCCGAGATCGAAGTAGACGTTGCCGCCCTCCTCGCTGACATACCGCTCGACCTTCACAGTCTTCCCGGTGGCGGCGAGTCGCACCCCGTCCGGCGTCGCGGCCGCGTCGGCCACCTGGATCCCCACGATCGCCAGCGTTGCCGGCATCACTCCGGCCAGCGCGGCCAGGCCCCACCTTCGAGTACGACTCACAACCAGATCCCCCCACGAGCACAGCGAAACGATGTGCGCCCATCGAAGCGGTTTCTCTGTGAGATCGCTGTGAGCCGGCGGCCATCTCGGATCGCCTGTCGTGGATCCGACGGCCGGTGCGCCGGGGGACAGGTCTAGCGGCGGGTCGCCCGTGCCCACTTCCACACCGCTCGCTGCACCAGCAGGGTGAGCAGACCGCCGAGCACGATCGAGGCGAGGTTGATCAGGAGCTGCACGGCCGAGCCGGCCGCCTCGTTGCGGACACCGTAGGCGAGGGCGACCGCCGCGTTGGCCGCCGCCGGCACCGTGGTCACCGAGATCAGCACCCCGACCAGCGTGCCCGCCTTGGCCGAGGTCAGCGACAGGATGCCGGCCACCCCGCCCAGGAAGCCGATGATCCACGAGAGGGCGTCGGGCCGCCAGATGAACTCGGTCAGCGGCCGGTCTTCGAGCAGCATCGACTTGCTGACCAGGTCGATGGAGGTCAGATACCAGACCACGCCGACCGTGACGATCATGCCGACCGGGAAACCCACGCCCAGCGCCAGCAGCGAGCGCCGGACCAGCCGCAGCTTGCCCTGCGCGAGGCCGACGCAGAGGGCGGCCAGCGGCCCGAACTCCGGCCCGACCACCATCGACCCGACGATCAGGATCGGCTGGTCCAGCAGCACGCCGATCGCCGCGATGATCGTCGCGACGATCATGAAGGCCAGGAACGACGCCGACAGGGCGGTCTCCTCGCCGGTCTGCTGCTCGATCTCGTGCCACACCACCGCGTCCACGCCCAGGCCGGGCACCCGCCGCTCAGCACGCCGGGCGGCGGCCGACATGGACGCGTCGACCCGCTCGACGATGATCGCCCCGTCGTTGTCGAGTCCGAGGTGCCGGAGCCGGTCGAGGACGGGGTCCGCGCCCTCCCGGACGACGTCGAACTCGATGACGTCGCCCTTCGGCTCGCGCGCCGCCCCGGGCAGGACCACGACATGGGTGATGGCCTCGTCGCCGGCGAGCGTGTCCAGCGCCCGCTCGGTGACCCCGTCCGGCGCGATGACCCGTACGTGCAGCATGCGTGCCCCTCAAGATCGCGCGTGACCGGATTCTAGACCGGGCCGCAGTCGCTCCAGGATCACCCCGGCGCCGTGTACCGGCATGAACCTAGCCTCCTAGGATGCTTTACGGCGTGTGAGCAGGTCCTGGTCATCGGGGCCGAGAGCGCTTCATCGGACGGTGTGGACTATGGCCTACTGCGACGGACCACAAGAAGCGCGGCCAGGACGACTGCGGCCACGGCGACAGCGCCCGCGACCACGGCGATGTAGTTGAATCCCGGCGACTCCGCCTGGAGTTCCGCGGCTGCCGGTGACGAAGCCGGCGCCGCCAAAGGAGCGGCGGACGTGGGAGCAGCCGATGGGGGTGCGGCCGACGTGGGCGCCGCGGCCGGTCGGTCGGGCAGGGGATAGCGGAGGATCACCGGCCGGGCGCCCGCCGAATCGCCGGAGGTCTCCGAGACGGTGAGGAGTGAGCGCCCGTCGGCGCTGTAGGTCACCGACTCGCCCTGCGGCTCGTCCGGCAGGGCGACCGCCCGGGGCTGCCCGGAGGTGAGTGCCCCGACGACGTCGCCGTCGGTTACGTCGTACTCGAAAGCGTCCGCGTAGGTGCGGAGCACGACGTGCCGTCCGTCGGGTGAGGTGGCTCCGCCGGTGACGACCGCCCGTCCCAGGAACGAGAACGGATTGCTGGTGCCGGTCAACGGCACGGTGACGTCACCGGCCTTGCGCAGCGTGGTCGTGGAGCCGCGCCGGAGTGCCCCCGCCGCAACGTAGATCCCCGCTGTGCCACCGCTTTTGGTGACGATGATCGGGTTGCCGTCGGCCGGAACCAGCACGGCTTCCGCGTCGTGCGCACCGTCGGGATAGGTCAGGCGGTGGAGGATCGGGGTCTTGGCGCCCGGCGCCAGCTTCCACAGGGCGACCGTCGTCCGGCTGCCGCCGTTGTCGCCGATGTCGGCCACCCAGAGTGTCCCGTCGGCCGCCCGGCCCAGGTCCTCGGTGTCGCGCGGCCTCGACGGGTACCGCACGGTCCGGGTGACCTTGCAGCTACCGTCCAGGAAGAAGATCCGCCGCCGGTCGGCGAAGTCCGACCCGTCGTTCACGACGACGTAGCCGGCGCCGGCGGCCACCAGGCCGGAGAGCTCGTCGAGCCGCTCGTCGCGGATCGTGCACACCCGGGCCGGGGCGGCCGCGGAGGCGACGGCGGGCGGAGCGAGGACCAGCGCGATCACCGCCAGGAGAACCAGGGCTGTTGTGCGCACGATGACCGATTTAACATCCTCGTCATGAGCCGCCCGACGATTTACGACGTGGCGCGTGAGGCCGGGGTCGCCGCCTCGACCGTGTCGCGGGCCTATGCGCGTCCGGGGCGGGTCAACGCGGACACCGCGAAGCGCATCTTCGAGGCGGCGGAGAAGATCGGATACCGTACGGCGACCGCGCTCCAGCCCCGGGCCGGCGCCGTGCAGCACGCGATCGCGCTGGTCGTCGCCGATGTCACGAACCCGTTCTACGGCGACATCATCAAGGGCGCCTACGAGGCCGCGCGGGAAGCGGGATACCAGCTGATCTTGTCGCACACCAACGAGTCTCCCAAGGTCGAGCGACAGACGATCGAGCAGGAACTGGCTCAGGTCGACGGGGTGGTGATCGCCAGCTCGCGGATGACCGACTCGGCGCTGCGCATGGTGGCCAAGCAGAAACCGGTCGTCCTGCTCAACCGGATCATCCCCGAGGCGAGCTGCGTGCTCAACGACGCCGAGCGCGGCATCCGGCGGGCGGCCGAGCACCTGGCCTCGCTCGGGCACGACCGGATCACGTACGTGGCCGGTCCCGAGACGAGCTGGTCGGACGGCACCCGGTGGCGGGCTCTGCGGCACGCCGGGGCGGAGCTCGGCCTCGAGGTGCGCCGGCTGGGACCGTACGAGCCGACCGTGCTCGCCGGGATCAGCGCCGCGCTCCGGGTGGTCGAGACCGAGTCGACGGCCGTGCAGGCTTACAACGACCAGCTCGCGATCGGCATCGTCAAGGGGTTGAGCCGTCTCGGCATGGCCGTCCCCGAGCAGGTCAGCGTCATCGGCTTCGACAACATCATCTTCGACGAGCTGGTCGAGCCGCAGCTCACGACCATCGCGTCCCCGCTCTACCGGATGGGTTTCACCGGCGTCCAGAATTGCATCGCCGTCGCCCAGGGCGCCCGGCCCACCGGACGGCCCCTCGTCCTTCCCGTACGCCTCGTCGTGCGCGGCTCGACCGCCCAGGTCCGCCGGGTCAGCGCCCGCCCTCGCTGAGCCGGAACAACACCTCGCCGGCGCGCGGGACCACCATGGTGGCGGGGTCGGCCGTGAACGCGGCGATGTCGATGGTGGCCGGGTCGCGATAGCCGAGGTTCACCGCGCGGCACACCTCCTCGGGGATGCCGGTGGCCAGCGTGACCTGCACCCGCAGCTTCTCGACACCGGTGTCCGCGTCGTACGTGCCGGCGCCGCGCAGGTGGGTGGAGTGGGCCAGCACGCCCCAGTGGATGTGCTTGAAGCGGTCCCACTGCTTCACGAAGTAGTCACGGCAGTGGTAGCCGATCTCGTGGATCTGCGGGTGGCTGGTCGCGATCTCGGTGATGTGCGGGGCGTACAGGATGACCTCGCCGCCGTCGGCCACCACCGGCTCGACCTTGTAGAAGCCTTTCGCCCCGGTCCAGATCTCGTCGTACATCTGCGGGATGAGCGACAGCACCCGCTTGACGGGGTTCTCGAGGTACGTCACGTGGGTCGCCGCGCTGATCTCGGCGGCGCTCGACCACGACGCGACGCAGTCGCCGAACGAGATCGAGTGCAGCGCGCTGCTGCGGTCGCCCTCGGCCAGTCCCGGCACGTCCGGGTCCTCCGGCGTCTCGGCGGTGACCACACAGAACGCGTACGTCTCGGCCGGGATCAGGGCCGCGCCGTCGTTGATCAGGGCGCGCACCGGGGTGAGCTCGGTCGTCCCGATGATCTCGGCCGAGGTGATCAGCGCGCCCAGCCAGTGCGACACGTCGATGATCTGCTGGCCGGCGACCCCCGGGAAGAAGTATTTGTTGCCGCCCGACATGCCGACCACCTCGTGCGGGAGCACCGGCCCGACCACGATCGCCACGTCGTGGTCGACGACCGCCCGGTTGAGCAGCACCGGCACGTCGCCGCTCATCCGCCCGCTCGACAGCTCCTCGATCCGCGAGCTGGGAATCGTGCCCAGGTCGGCGAACGTCGACGGCTCCCACCACTCATGGTTGATCACCTCGGTGTCCGGGAAGACGCCGACGTGCGCGGCCAGAGCCTCAGCCGTCATCGCGCCGTGCGTGCCCAGCGCGATGAGCACGGTCAACCGCGAGACCCGTCCGTGCAGAGCCTCGTGCACCGCCCCCACCAGCAGCGGCAACGGACAGGTCCGCGTCGCGTCCGGCACGAGCACACAGACGCTGCGCCCGTCCACCTCGAGCCCGGCCAGCTGCGCGCCGACGAACTCCCGCACCTCGGACTCGCCGAGGACCCGGTCGGCGCCACCCACCCGAGCCGCCCGCCCGATCACAGCCGAAGTCATGCCCTGATCCTTCCCGTCGATCCTGCGGTAGAGCCTTCCCTACGGCCGGCGCCGTCGTGCGCCGACACCCCTATTCCGTCACCCGCCCGGCCAGCACCTTGTGCGCCCACTCGAACGACATCCGGTGCGACTCGAGCTTCGACTCCACCGACGGCTCGTCGACCTCGATCATGAAGTCGCCGTCGTAGGAAGCCGGGATGGCGTCGAGCACCGCACCGAAGTCGACCACCCCGAGCCCGGGCTCGGCCCAGAGCCGCTTCGACGCGGTCTTCTCCCGGTACGAGCGCGCGTCTCCGTCCGCATCGCTCAGGTGGTCGGGGAACACATCCTTGATGTGGATGCCGCCGAGGCGGTCGGCGTAGCGCCGGATGAACGCCGCCGGGTCGATGCCGGCCCAGCGCAGATGACCGGTGTCCGGCCCGAACCCGATCACGTCGGCCCCGAGGTCGTCGAGCAGGCGGCTGATCTCGTACTCGGTCTCGAAGACCCCGCCGATGTGCGAGTGGTGCAGCGGCCGCAGCCCCTCGGCGGCCAGCGCCCGGCACACCGCCCCGCACATCTCGATCGCCCGCGCCAGGCGCCCCTCGTCGAAGTCCGCCCCGACGGCCGGTTGCTCCAGCCGCGCGGGTACCGCCATCGACGACACCATTGTGCGGTCCAGGCCCAGCTCGACCTGCGCGGCCGCGAAGCGTTTGGCCTTCTCGACCTCCCCGGCCGCGGTGACGGTGTCGTCGAACGGCGAGTTGAACAGGCTCAGCGACGGCGCCAGCCCGTACCGGCCGATCCACACCCGGTAGTCGGCGGCGGTCATGTCGTCGGGCACGTCCGCCTTGACCGCCGTGAAGCCGATCGCGTGGAAGTCGGCGAACGCCTCGTCGAACACCTCCCGCGTCTTGCCGGCCGAGGCCCAGTACGGGATGGGGTTGGCGGCGATCCGGCTCATCGGAGCCTCACCGGCTTCCCGGTCCGCGCCGACTCGTACGCCCCGGTGATGACCGCGATCGACTGCCGGTTGGTCTCCAGGTCGACCCGCAGCCGCGCGTTGCCGGCCAAGGCGTCCAGGAAGTTCAGGTACTGCATCCGGTGCGCGTCGGACAGCTGGCCCGGGTTGCTGCTCGCGGTGTCGTCACCGCCGCCCGAGGTCACCTGGGTCGTGCCCATCAGCCGCTCCTCGATGTCCTGGCCGACCGGCGTCGCGTGGAAGAACGCGAGCTGGTCGTTGTCGATGACCGCCGACCCGCGGTCGCCGTGCACCTGCAGGCGGGCGCTCAGGCCCGGGTACGCCGAGGTGGTCGCGTGCAGAACACCCAGGGCGCCCGACTCGAACCGTACGACGCCGGTGGCCACATCCTCCACCTCGATGCGCTCGTGAGCGAGTGTGCCCGTGTAGGCGAACACCTCCACCGGCCGCCCGAGCGCCGCCACGAGCAGGTCGACGGTGTGCACGCCCTGGTTCATGAGGGCACCGCCGCCGTCGAGCTCCCAGGTGCCGCGCCAGTCCCCGGAGTCGTAGTAGCTCTGCCCGCGCCACCAGTCGATGGCGGCGATGCCCGAGCTGACCCGCCCGAACTCGCCGGCCCGGATGGCCGCGAGGGTCTTCTCGGTGGACGGGTCGAAGCGGTGCTGCGAGATGACCGTGACGAGGGTGCCCGCCTTGTCCCGGGCGCGGATGATCTCGTCGGTCTTGGCCACCGTGACCTCGGCCGGCTTCTCGATGATCACGTGTTTGCCGGCTTCGAGCGCCTCGATCGCGACCGTGCCGTGCAGCCCGGTCGGCGTGCACACGACGACGACGTCGATGTCCTCGGCGGCCAGGGCGCCGGTCAGGGACGGGTACGGGCGGCCGCCGCGGGCCGCTGTGAGCTCGGCCGCCCGCTCGGGGACGACGTCGGCCACCGCGACCAGCTCCAGCCGGTCGGTGAGCTGGCTGGTCACCAGCCCGTGCTGGCGCCCGATCACCCCGGCGCCGACGATGGCGAATCTCGGCCGGCTGCTGCTGGGCGAAGCCTGCGCGGCTTCGCTCGACTGTTGTTCGTTGGGCTGGCTCACGCGTACTCGATCTCCTCGGTCTTGAGCAGGCCGGTGAAGGCGCTGTGGGCGGTGCGGAACAGCTCGGGCCCGGAGAAGCCGCCGGTGGCGTGCCCGCCGGCCAGGTGCGGCTCCAGCGAGAAGAACCCGTCGAAGCCGTCGTGCCGCAGCGCCCGGATCGTCTCGGCCACCTCGCCGTCACCCTGGCCGGCCGGGACGACACTGCCGTCGGCCAGCCGGGCGTCCTTGATCTGCATGTATTCGACATGGGGGCGCAGCTGCGCGTACCCGTCGGTGTACGGGCGCACGCCGACCTGCACGAAGTTGGCCGGATCCCAGGCCAGCCGCAGATAGGGCGAGCCCACCGAGCGGATCAGGTCGAGGCACCGGCTCGGCACGTCGCCGTAGATCTCCTTCTCGTTCTCGTGCAGCAGGATCAGGTCGGCTTCCTCGGCGACCCGGGTGAGGGCGCGCATCCGCTCGATGACCTCGGCCCGGTGGGCGGCCGGGTCGTCACCGGCCGGGATGAAGAACGAGAAGATCCTGATGTACGGGGCGTCGAGCAGGCGCGCGACCTCGGCGGCGTGTTTCATGCGGTCCAGGTGCGGGGCGAAGTCGTCGGTGACGGCTATCTTCCCGATCGGCGACCCGATCGAGGACACCTTCAACCCGTACGCGGTCAGGGTCTTCTTGACCGTGCCGAGCTGGTCGGGGGACAGGTCGAGGATGTTGACGTCCCAGGCGCTGCGCACCTCCACGTGCGTCATGCCCAGGCCGGTGACGACTTCGCACTGCTCGGTGAAGTCGGGGGAGATCTCGTCGGAGAAACCGGAGAGAGTCCACATCGGCGGTGCCCTTCAGCTGGTGGTTCGATAGATCTCGTCGATCAGGCGTTGCGCTCCGAGCGCTTCCCGGGGCCCGATCCAGAACGGTTCGGGATCGGGCAGCGAGCGGTAGAAGTCGGCGATCAGCAGTTCGTGCGACGCGCCCCAGTAGGAGCGCCCACCGCCGTCCGGGGCGAGCTCGGCGATCGTCTCGACCCGCCCGTCGGCGTACGCGACGCTCAGGTCGCCGCGGATGAGCAGGCTGCCCCGCTCGGCGACGATCTCGATGGTCACCGGCGCGTCGGTGGCGTTGGTGACCGTGGCGAAGAAGACGCTGCGGGCGCCGCCCGCGTGGTCGAGCACCAGGTGCGCGGTGTCCTCGACGTCGCCGGGCAGCCCGCCGTACCGGCCTGCGTGCCCGCTCATGCTCGTGACCTCGCCGGCCAGCCACTGCAGCAGGTCGAGCGTGTGGATGGCCTGGTTGATGAGGACGCCACCGCCGGCGCGTTCGCGCACCGACCGCCACGGCCGCGCCTTGTAGTAGCCGGCGTCGCGATGCCACAGGACGGTCGCCGACCCACCGATCACCCGCCCCAGCTCACCGCTCGCGAGCAGATCGCGGGCGGCCCGCGTGGTCAGGTTGTACCGGTTCTGCAGGCAGACGCCGATCTTGACCTGCGGGTGGTCCTCGGCCGCGGCCACGAGAAGCTCGGCCTGCTCGATCGTGTGGGCCACCGGCTTCTCGAGCAGCACGTGCACGCCTCGCTCGAGCGCGTCGGTCGCTATCCGCACGTGCCGGTCGTGCGGGGTGCACACGTGGACAACGTCCGGCCGGACCTCGTCCAGGAACGCGCGGTGGTCCCGCGACGAGTCGCACACGCCGACCAGATCGGCCCCGAGCTTCTCGATCGCCGCGAGGTGCACGACCGAGACGGTGCCGGGGCCGATCAGCGCGACTCTCACTTGACGCCGCCCGCGGTCAGCCCGCCGACCAGGTAGCGCTGGAAAGCCAGATACAGCAGCACGACCGGGGCCGCGCAGATCAGGGCGGCCGCCATCATCTGCGAGTAGACCGGCAGCGCGCCGCCCTCCTGCTGCGAACCGAAGATCTGCAGGGCCACGGCCGCGGTGTGCGTTTCCGGCCGGGTGAGCACCGACGCGAACAACACGTCGTTCCAGCCGAGCAGGAACGCGAAGATGCCGGAGACGACGATCGCGGGCAGGCTCAGCGGGAAAATGATCTTCCACAGGATGATGACGGTGTTCGCGCCCTCGGTCCGGGCCGCCTCCTCGAGTTCGCGGGGCAACCCGCGCAGGTAGGTGACCATCACCCAGGTCGAGAAGGGCAGGGCGAACGTCAGGTACGCCACGAACAGCCCCCACCGGGTGCCGATCACCGTCAGCCCGAGGTAGTTGCCGGCCGACGAGAACAGCACGAACACCGGCAGCAGCATCAGCGTGCCCGGGATGCTCTGCAACCCGACCAGGCCGCGCAGGATCGTCAACCGCCCGAGGAACGAGTACCGCACCAGCACGTACGCCGTGGTCGTGCCCAGCAGCGCGGACGCCACCGCCGTGAACGCGCAGACGATCAGGCTGTTGACGATGCCGGTGGACAGATCCGCCGTGGTCCAGATCCGGGTGTAGCTGTCCAGGCTGAACGAGCTCGGCCAGTACTCGCCCGACGCCACGCCGACATCGCTGTTGAGCGACGCCAGCACGATGTACAGCACCGGGATGAGCACCATCACGACCAGCACCGTGGTCACGGTGACCAGCAGCCAGCGGGGCAGCAGCCGGGTCGCCTCGGCGGATGCGGGAGCGCTCATCGCCGGCCTCCTTCGTCGTGGACGTCCAGGCGTACGGCCCGCAGATAGACGAACAACGGGATCGCGATCAGGACCAGGGACAGCACGGCCATCGCCGCGCTCAGGCCGAAGCGCAGGCTCTGGAAGCTGGTGACGTAGACCAGCATCGGCATCACGTTCACGTCCTCGGGGGCGGGCGCCCCGAACAGCACGAACGGCAGCGTGAAGTTGTTGATGTGGTTCAGCGTGGCCAGCAGGCAGGCCAGCAGCACCGGCCCGCGCAGATAGGGCAGGATCACCCGGCGCAGCTTGGGCCACCACGGAGCCCCGTCGACGGCCGACGCCTCGTGCACCTCGTTGTCCACCGACTGCAGCGCCGCGAGCGCCATCAGATAGATGAACGGCCACGCCGCCCAGATCTCGACCAGGATCAGCGCCCAGTACGAGCGGGGCCCGGTCAGCCACAGCCCGCCCTCGATGCCCACCTTGGACAGCCACGCGTTGACGACCCCGTCCGGCTGCAGCATCGTGCGCCACACCGTGGCCACCACGAACGACGGCAACACGTACGGGATGAGGAACACCGCCCGGACCAGCGCGCGGCCCTTGTACTTGTTCTGGGTGACCAGCGCGGCCGCGATCCCGATGGGGATGGTCGCGATCGTCGACAGCACGGCGAACGACACGCTGATCCAGATCGAGTTCAACAGGCCCGAGCTGAACGACTCGACGAAGTTGTCGAGCCCGATGAACGGCGCCTCGACCCACCGGCGCAGCGAGTACTGGTCCAGGTCGATCAGCGAGATCCACAGCGCGACCGCGAGCGGGATCAGGACGACCAGGATCATCAGCACCCCGCCCGGGGTGAGCAGCCACAGCGGGCGCTGTCGCTCGGTCACACCCCGGCGGCGCTGTTCCTTCTTGCTGGCCGCCTTCTCCGGCGGCCGGACGAGGGTCGTCATCTACTTGGCCCGATCCAGCGCGGTCTGGGCGGACTTCTGCGCGTCGGCGATCCGGGAGTCGATCTGCTGCGTGCTGATCGAGCCCTTGCCCAGGTCGGGCAACGACTGCACGGCCACATTGGTCAGCGCGAGCTGGATGTCACCCCAGGCGCCGGTGAACGGTGTCGCCACCGACTTCTTGGCGGCCTCGGTCACCGGGGCCAGCTGCTCGTCCGACGCCAGGGTCTGCAGCGCCGCCGCGTTGGCCGGCAGGTTGCCGAACTTCTTGTAGTAGTCGAGCTGCGTCTCCTGGTCGGTGACCAGCTTGACGTACTCGAAAGCCAGGTCCTTGTTCTTGGAGTAGTCGGCGACCAGCAGGTTGTCGCCGGAGAGGATGCTCGCGGCCTCGACGCCGTTCGCCGGGCGGCTGGTGGCGCCGGGCGGCACGGTCGGCAGCAGCGCGAACTTCCACTTGCCCTTGACCGCGCCCTGCTCCAGCGAGTTGATCGCGGTCGGCGTGGTCAGCATGAAGTAGCCGGTCTTGCCCTTGGCGAACGCGGCCACCGCCTGCGGGTTGGTCCAGCCGACGGCGGCCGGGTCGACCACCTTGTCCCGGGTCAGCCAGCCGAAGTACGTGTCGTACGCCTTCTGCACCGTGGGGTCCTGCAGCTTGGCCGTCTTGCCGTCGACCAGCGGGTTGCCGGCCTGCACGGACATGCCCCAGACGAACTTCCACGGGTCGAAGTTGTCCTTGTAGGCGATCGCCAGCCCGTACTCGTCGCCCTTGGTCATCTGCTTGGCCTGCTGACCCAGCTCGTCCCAGGTGGTCGCCGGCTTGTCGATGCCGGCCGCCTTGAGCATGTCGGTGTTGTAGGCCATGACGAACGGCCGGCTGACCCACGGGATGCCGACCTGGTTCTGCTCGTCCGGGCCGGAAATGCCCAGTGTGGCCGGGTTGAACTTGTCCTTGCCGCCGATCTTGTTCCATTCCGCGTCGCCCAGCTTGACGAAGGCGCCGGTGGAGTAGGCCGTCGGGGTGAACGTGGTGCCGACCGCGTAGACGTCCGGGCCGGAGCCTGACACCACCGAGGTCTGGATTTTGGTGAGCTCGTCGTTGGCGCTGGCGAAGGTCTCGAACTTCACCTCGGCGCCGGTCGCCGTCCTGAACTTGGTGCTGATGTCCTTCTGCCAGGCCGCGAACTCGTCGGGGTACTGCGTATTGGCCGCGATCAGGACGTTGAGCGTCTTGCCGTCGCCGCCTTCGCCACCCTCGTCGCCGCCGCCACACGCGGCCGCGGCCAGCGCCAATGCCGTCACACCGGCCAGCGCCGTAAGCTTTCGTGAATTCATCGGGAGATCTCCTCTGAGCTGCTAGCCGGAGGGAGTGATGGGGGTCACTGTGAGACGCGAGTTAACCTCCGCGCAATGAGTTGCCAGTTGTTGCCCGGTCACTGAGGCAACATGTGGCAACCGATTGCGATCACCTGGCTTCGCCGATGAGGCTCGGGCGCATGGCTGCCCTCACGTTGCACCCCGATCGGCTGTTGCCCGCCGAACCAGGCCTACGATCGATCGCCCGCCGCCTCTACCAGGAGGTCCGCGAGCTGCCGATCATCAGTCCGCACGGGCACGTGGATCCGCGCCTCATCCTGGACGACACCCCGTTCGTCGACCCGACCTCGCTGTTCATCCAGCCCGACCACTACGTGACGCGGCTGCTGCACGCCGGCGGGATCCCGCTGAGCGACCTGGGCGTGGGGGAGGGGCCGCTTCCCGAGACGCGGGCGCGGGAGGCGTGGCGGCTGTTCTGTGCGAACTGGTCGCTGCTGCGCGGGACCCCCGTACGGTATTGGTTCGAGTCCTCGCTGTCGGAGGTCTTCGGCGTCACCGAGCGGCCGTCGGCGCACAACGCCGACCAGCTCTACGACGCGATCCACGACAAGCTCGGCCAGGACGGCTTCCGGCCGCGCGCGTTGCTGTCCCGGTTCGACATCGCCTTCCTGGCCACGACCGACGACCCGGGCGACGACCTGGCCGCGCACCGCGCGCTGCGCGACGACGAGACCATCGCCACCCGGATCGCACCGACGTTCCGCCCCGATCGCTACCTCGAGGTGGGCCGCCCCGGCTGGGCCGGCATCGTCAAGGAGCTGGGCGGCGACGTGGGCGACTACGCCGGTTATCTCGCGGCGCTGGAGGAGCGGCGGCGCTACTTCATCTCGCTCGGCGCGGTGTCGGCCGACCACGGCCACTTCGACGCCGGTACGGAACCTCTGGAACCCGCCGAGGCCGAGCGCCTCTACCGTTCCGCGCTCGCCGGGACGGTCACGCCGCGCGAGGCCACCGCCTTCCGCCGGCACATGACCTTCGAGATGGCCCGCATGTCGTGCGACGACGGTCTCGTGATGACGCTGCACCCGGGCATCTGGCGCAACCATCACCCGGCCACCCTGGCCGCGTTCGGCGCCGACACCGGTCACGACATCCCGGTCGGACTGGAGCTGACCGCCGCGCTGCGGCCCCTGCTCGAACGGTTCGGCACCCACCCCAACCTGCAC
This sequence comes from Paractinoplanes maris, assembly GCF_023544465.1. Lineage (GTDB taxonomy): Bacteria > Actinomycetota > Actinomycetes > Mycobacteriales > Micromonosporaceae > Actinoplanes > Actinoplanes maris. The sequence goes on from NZ_JALPVL010000010.1 coordinate 17,757, forward strand.
CTGGTGCTGTTCACCGTCGACCCCGACGTCTACAGCCGCGAGATCGCGCCGCTGGCCGGCTTCTATCCCGCCGTCTACGCCGGGGCGCCGTGGTGGTTCCTCGACAACCCGAGCGAGATCCGGCACTACCAGCACGCGGTCACCGAGATCGCCGGGTTCAGCCGGATGTCCGGCTTCATCGACGACACCCGCGCGTTCTGCTCGATCCCGGCCCGCCACGACATGTCCCGCCGCCTCGACGCCGGTTTCCTGGCCAGCCTGGTCGCCGAGCATCGCCTCGACGAGGACGAGGCCCTGGACACGCTGACCGCCCTGGTGGCCACCCAGCCGCGAGAGGTGTTCAAGCTGTGAGGCCGATCCGCGTCGTCCACCTGGGCCTGGGTGGCTTCTTCCGCGCCCATCAGGCCTGGTACACCGGCTTCGACCAGGAATGGGGCATCGCCGCCTTCACCGGGCGCTCGGCCGCCCTGGCCGAGACCCTGACCCGGCAGGAGGGCCGGTACACCCTGGTCGTCCGCGGTCCGTCGGACGACGACCGGCAGGTGCTGACGTCGGTGGTGGCCGCTTATCCGGGCAGCGACGCCCCGACGTGGCGTTCGCTGGTCGCCAGCCCGTCGGTCGCGGTCGTGACGATCACGATGACCGAGGCCGCCTACGCGCCCGAGGGGGTGGTGGCCGACCGTCTCGTCGCCGGGTTGTCCGCGCGGCGGCTGGCCGGTTCCGGCCCGATCGCCGTCGTCTCCTGCGACAACCTGCCCGGCAACGGCGAGGTCACCGCGCGCGTGGTGCACGAGCTGGCCGCCCGCCTCGACCCCGCGCTCGACGAGTGGATCACCGCGAACGTCTCCTTCGTGACCACGATGGTCGACCGCATCACCCCCCGGACAACCCCGTCCGACGTACGCGAGGTGAGCGAAGCCGGCGGCTGGCCCGACGCCGCGCCCGTGATCACCGAGCCCTTCACCGAGTGGATCCTGAGCGGTGACTTCCCGGTCGGCCGGCCGGAGTGGGAGCGGGGCGGTGCCCGCTTCGTCGACGACGTCGTCCCGCACGAGACGCGCAAACTGCTGCTGCTCAACGGCGGGCATTCCCTCCTCGCGTACGCCGGGAGCGCGCTCGGCCACGAGACGGTGGCCGAGGCCGTGGCCGACCCGGCCTGCCGCGGATGGCTCGACCAGTGGTGGGACGAGGCCTGCCGGCACGTGCCGCTGCCCGCCGGCGAGCTGACCGACTACCGCGCGGCGCTGCTCGACCGCTTCGCCAACCCGCGGATCCGCCACACGCTGGCCCAGATCGCCGCCGACGGCTCGCAGAAGCTGCCGATCCGCGTCGTACCCGTCCTGCGCGGCGAGCGCGCGGCCGGCCGCATGCCGGTCGGGGCGGCCCGCATCCTGGCCGCCTGGATCGACCACCTGCGCGGCGCCGGAGCCCCGGTCGCGGATGCGGGCGCCACCCCGTACGCGGAGAGGTCGGGCTCGGTCCGGGACGTCCTCGCCCTGCTGGCGCCCGACCTGGCCGACGACGCCGACCTGGTCACCGAGACGGAAGGACTGCTACGCGGGGCGGAGGTCGGCCGGTAGCGCGGCCCCCACGATCAAGCCGGCCCCGGTCGCCGCGGTCAGGGCATCCTGGAGCACGAGCCGTTCCGGCCTGTCCTGGCGGCGGGCCAGCGCGGCAACGTCCTCGAACTCCGGCATCACCTGCACCACGACGCCGTCCCGGTGCCCGACCTTGACCGCGATGCGGGTGTCGCCCACGGTGATGTCGGCGAACGCGCGCTCCAGGGCCACTTTCCCGAGCTCGGTGTGCCGGACGCCGAGCGTGCTGGTGTCGCGGAAGACCTGGTCGCGCAGCGCGGCGGCCAGCGTGGGCGGGCAGAGCACACTGAGCGTGTGCGCCGGCCGGCCCTTCTTCATCATGATCGGCACCAGCCAGGCGTCGGACGCGCCCCGGCGCAACAACCCGGCCAGGATCCCCGGCCACAGGCGCGGATCCAGGTCGTCCACGTTCGCTTCGAGCAGCACCGCCGACTCGGAGCGTTTCCGGGGTACGGCGGGAAAGCCGCCGCCCTCGGCCCGGGAGCTGCCGCCTTCGGCGGGTGAGCCGTTGCCGCCCGCGGCGGGAGAGCCGCCGCCCTCGGCGGGTGAGCTGCCGCCCTCGGCGGGTGAGCTGCCGCCCTCGGCGGGTGAGCTGCCACCCTCGGCGGGTGAGCTGCCGCCCTCGGCGGGTGAGCTGCCGCCCTCGGCGGGTGAGCTGCCGCCCTCGGCGGGTGAGCTGCCGCCCTCGGCGGGTGAGCTGCCGCCCTCGGCGGGTGAGCTGCCGCCTTCGGCGGGTGAGCCGCTGCCGCCCTCGGCGGGTGAGCCGCTACCGCCCTCGGCGGGTGAGCCGCTACCGCCCTCGGCGGGTGAGCCGCTACCGCCCACGGAGGGTGAGCCGCCGCCGCCCTCGGCGGTGCCGATCAGGACCCGTACGACATTGGCGTGCCCCGCCGGATTCCGGGTGCCCGCGCCGATGCCGACGGTGTCGAGCAGCATCGGCGGCAACGCCTCGCAGGCGTGGGCGAAGGTGCGCAGCAGCGCCAGCCCGGTCGGCGTGGCCAGCTCACCGTCACCACCGCCGGACACCCGCCACCCCTTGGCCAGCTCGGCCACCGCAGGCGCAGGAACCGGCAGCCGCCCGTGCCGGGCCCGCACGCTGCCCGACCCGAGCGCCACCGGCCCGGCCGACACGCCGGAGACGCTCAGGTCGGCCAGCGCCGCACAGCACCCCACCACGTCGGCGATCGCATCGAGCGCCCCGACCTCGTGGAAGTGCACGTCGTCGGCCGCGATGCCATGCACCCGCCCCTCAGCCTCGGCCAGCCGCCGGAACACGCCGGTCGCCGTGGCTCCGGCGTCACCGGCCCGGCCGAGCATCTCCCGCACGTCCCGCCACGTCCGATGCGGCGGATCGTCGGTAAGCGCCTCCACCTCGGCCTTGAGCGCCCGCAGCCCACCCCGCCTGACTTCCCGCGTACTCACCCGCACAGCCCCACCGGACACGGCATCCACCGCCGACTGCACCACCGCCAACGAGGCCCCCGCGTCCAGTAGCGCCCCCAGAAGCATGTCCCCGGCTACCCCCGCCGATGCATCGATCCAAACGTGCCGCCCCGTCACGCGTCGCCCGGCGCTGTGTCGCTGTGGCTCGCTCGAGGATGGTTGCCCCCCGGCGTTGTGTCGCTGTGGATTGCTCGAGGATGGTTGCCCCCCGGCGTTGTGTCGCTGTGGATTGCTCGAGGATGGTTGCCCCCCGGCGTTGTGTCGCTGTGGATTGCTCGAGGATGGTTGCCCCCCGGCGTTGTGTCGCTGGGGTTCGGCTGCGGATGGTTGTCCGGCGTTGTGTCGCTGGGGTTCGGCTGCGGATGGTTGTCCGGCGTTGTGTCGCTGGGGTTCGGCTGCGGACGGTTGTTGCCCGGCGCTGTGTTGCCGGGGTTTTGCTGCGGATTGTTGTCGCCCGGCTCTGCGGTGCTGTGGCTCGGCGGCGCCGCGATCTGGGCGGCGAGATGCCCCGCTCCGTAGCCGTTGTCGATGTTGACCACGGCGACCCCCGGCGCGCAGGCGTTGAGCATCGTGAGCAGCGCGGCCAGCCCTTCGAAAGCCGCGCCATACCCCACCGAAGTCGGCACCGCGACCACCGGCGCCGAGATCAGCCCCGCCACCACCCCGGGCAGCGCGCCGTCCATCCCCGCCACCACCACGACCGCCCGAGCCTGCCGCAACATCTCGACATGCGCCAGCACCCGGTGCAGCCCCGCCACACCCACGTCCACGACCAGTTCGGTAGCCCGGCCCAGATACCGCGCGGTCAGCGCCGCCTCGCGGGCCACCGCCAGGTCGGACGTGCCGGCCGCCACCACGACCACCCGCCCGCCGGTCGGCTCAGGCGGCACCGGCGGCCAAGCCAGCAGCCCCGCCTCCACATCGTGAAACGCGTCCGGCAGCACCCCGAGCACCGCCGCCGCGTGTTCCTTCCCAGCCCGCGTGAACAGCGTCACCACCTCGGCCCGCTCCCGCATCGCCGCCGCGATCCCCGCCACCTGCTCCGGCGTCTTGCCCGCGCAGTAGACAGCCTCGGGATAGCCCCGGCGCCGCGCCCGATCCAAATCAAGATCCGCGTATGAAGCCAGATCCGGGCCGGCTCCGTCGCCCGCCGGCAAGTCGGGATCAGGCGTCTGCTGGTCCGGTCGGGTGTCGGTCATCGAGCGGCTCAGCCTTCACTTTCCGTTGGGCCGGGCGTGTCCCCGCCGACGAAAGCGCCCGTGAACGCCCCCGACTGAATCCCTGCCAGATCGAGTGTGACGAAGCGGAAACCCGCCTCCGTCACGGCCTGGACTACCCGATCACGCAACGGCTCACTCACCGCCCGCACCAGGTCTCCCGCCGGAAGCTCGATCCGCGCCACCTCGCCGTGATGGCGCACCCGCAGATCACCGAAGCCGAGCCCCCGCAGCGCCGCCTCGGCCCTCTCCACCTGGCTGAGCTTACGAGGGCTGACGATCTGGAAGTGCGGAATGCGCGACGCCAGGCACGGCGCCGCCGGCTTGTCGGCACACGGCAGCTCGAAGACCCGCGCGATCCGCCGTACGGCCGCCTTGTCCAGCCCCGCCGCGGCCAACGGACTCAGAACCCGGTGCTCAGCCGCCGCCCGCGCACCCGGCCGATCCAGCCGGCGCACGTCATCGGCGTTCTCCCCGTACGCCACCGCGTCCAGCCGCTGCGCCACCACCACCTCGGCCCCGATCCGCGTGAACAGCTCGTCCTTGCAGTGGAAGCACCGGTCGGGCCCGTTCGCCCGGTACGCGTCCCGCTCACCCTCGAACGTCTCGACCTCGACGACCGGCACCCCGATCACCCTCGCCACCTGGTGCGCCGCGCCCCGCTCGTCGGCCGCCAAGCTCGGCGACACCCCGAGGATCGCCACCACCCGCCCGGCCCCGAGCGCCCGCTCCGCCAGCGCCAGCAACACGGACGAGTCGACCCCACCCGAATACGCCACCCCCAGCCGCTCGACCCCGCGCAGTTGCTCCGCCACATGGGCTGTCGCCCGCGCAGCCTCGTCGCTATCCGGTGATGTCACCCCGCAATTGCACGCCGCCGCCCCCGCCCGCTGGCAAGCGGTTGCCATTTGTTGCGGTGACCGCCAAGTCGGACGCACCACCACCCGCTCCTCAGGCGCTCTCCAACAGCTGACGAGCCGCCGCCCGCCGGAGCTTGCCCGACGGCGTCTTCGGCAACGACCCCGGCGGCAGCACGCGAACCACCGTGGGCCGCGCGTCGACCTCGGCGACCACCCGGCTGGTCACCTCGCGGGCGATCTGCGCCGCCGCCGTCTCGTCACCCGCCTGGCGCGACTCGGCCAGCACCGCGAACGACTCCCGTCCCACACCGGCCGGCAGCCGGACGGCGACCACGTTCCCCTCGCGCACACCCGGAACGGCCCCTGCGGCCCGCTCGATGTCGGTCGGATAGATGTTGCGACCGCCCATGATGATCACGTCCTTGCGCCGCCCGCACACCACGATCTGCCCGTCAGCCACGTAGCCCTCGTCCCCGATGTCGAGCCAGCCCTCCGCGTCGCCGGCCGGCTCCCACCCGCCCGGCGTCAGGTAGCCGTCGGTCACCGACTCGCCGCGCAACTGCAGACGCCCCACCTGGCGGTCACCGAGCGGCTTGCCGTCGTCATCGACCACCCGCACCTCGACACTCGGAAAGGGCCGGCCCAGCAACGGAATCTCCCGCACCGCCTCCCCGGAAGCGTCAGCCGGCACCGCCCGGTTGTCCCGCTCCAGCGCGACCGCGTCCACCCGGTCGAGCATCATCGGGTCGGCCACCCCGGACATCGAGATGACCAGCGTGCTCTCGGCCGCGCCGTAACAGCAGTTGACCGCACCCGGATCGAACCCGAACCGCGCCGCCACCTCGACGAACGCGCGCATGGTGGCCGGGTCGATCGGCTCCGCCCCGTTGCAGGCCACGCGCAACTTCGACAGGTCGAGCTCCCCCGGCGACACCCGCGCGAGCACGCGGGTCAGCACGGCCCACGCGAAGTTGGGCGCCGTAGTGATCGTGCCCCCATGGCGGCTCAGCAGCTCGGCCCACAGCAGCGGCCGCCCCAGGAAGTCGCCCGGCGTCACGCTGACCAGCTCGAGCCCGCTGATCATGGGCAGCGCCAGACACCCGATCATCCCCATGTCGTGGAACATCGGCAGCCACGACACCATGACGCCGTCCTCGCCGCAGCCGAGGTGCTCACTCGAGTCGCGCAGGTTGGCGTACAGATTGCGGTGGGTGATGCGCACGGCCTTGGGCTCGGCCGTCGAGCCGCTGGTGAGCTGCAGCAGAGCCGGCCCGTCCTCATCGGCGTCCACCGGCTCGATCTCCGCCCCGGCGCTGAGATCATCGGGGGAGAAGTGCCTTATCCCGTACGCGTCGAGGGCGGCCGCCATCTGCTCGAAGGGCGCACCGACCACCACCGACTGCGCATCGATCATCCGCAGCACGCGCAGAGTGTCGTCGCGCCACACCGCCAGGTCGGTGCGCGGGGTGGGCTGGTGCAACATCGTGATGCTGCCGCCCGCGAGCCACACACCCTGCGCCACCGGGGCGATCTCGGCCGGCATCCCGGCCAGCACCGCCACCGCCTGACCCGGCCGCAGCCCGCCGGCGACCAGCCCGCCGGCGATGCGCCGGGCCTGCTGATGCAGCTCCGTCCACGTGCGACGGACGGGCTGCCCGGGCTCGCCGGTCACCATGCCCGTGCGGGCTCGGGCGGCGTTGACGATGACACCTTCGACGAAGCGGCTCACGCGAAGCACGCTACGCGGAACGCCCCAAGATCGCGGGACTCGCGGTCGGGCCTGTGGATAACCACCCGAACGCCTCGGCGGCGTGACGAATGCTGTGGACAACCGGCCCGGCCGCGAGCCGGGAAGTGCCATGCTCCACGACATGCCACGACCAACCGTCTCGAGATCAGTCCTGCGGATAGGCGGCCGGATACGCCTCGGCGAAGTCGGCGGACCGGCCGACCGCCGCCCACTCCTCCACCTCGGCGATCTGCTTGCCGGCGTGGCTCCGCGCCATCTCGACCGCGTTCACCCCGATGGGCAGGTGCGAGGGCAGGTGCCGCCGGTGGACCACCTCGACGAGGATCTCGCCGGCGCGAGCCGGATCGCCCGCCACCAGGTTCTCGGCCCGGCCACCCATGCCGCCGGCGACCGCGCCGACCGTCGCCGCGTATTCCTCGGCGATGTCGTGGACGTCCATCGACGAGCCGGCCCAGTCGGTCGCGAAGCCGCTCGGCTCCACCACGAGCGTCCGGATCCCCAGGGGTGCGACCTCGGCCGCCAGCACCCGGGTGAAGCCGTCGACCGCGAACTTGGCCGCCTGATACGAGCCGAGACCCGGGGTGCCGCCGACGCGCCCGCCGATCGACGAGAACTGCACGATCGTGCCCGAGCCCTGCTTCTTGAGCACCGGCAGCGCTGCGCGCGTCACGTGATAGACGCCCCAGAAGTTGGTGTCGAACTGGCGCCGGAAGTCGTCCTCGCCGGTCGTCTCGATCGCCCCGATGTTGGCGTACCCGGCGTTGTTGACAACCACGTCGATGCGCCCGAATCGCGCGACGGCCTGCTCGACCGCCGCCCGGGCGGCGTCCCGGTCGGTCACGTCAAGAGCAACGGGCAGCACCCGGTCCCCGTACGCCTTCACAAGCTCGCTCAGATCGCCGGGCTGACGAGCCGTGGCGACGACCTGGTCGCCCGCGTCGAGGGCCGCACGAGCCAGAGCGGCGCCGAAGCCCCGGGAGGAGCCGGTGATGAACCATGTCTGTGTCATGCACTTAGTGAAACTCGGTTTTGTTAATACCGCAACCGTGTTGTGTAAGGTGAGGCCGTGATGTCCGCTACCCCGCGACGCGCCCGTAGTGCCGAAGCCAAGCAGGAACGTGAGCGCGCCATTCTCGAGGCCGCCCGCACGCTGGCGACCGCCCGCAGCGTGCGCGAAGTGACTCTGACCGACGTGGCCGCCGAGGTCGGGATGCACAAGTCGGCGATGCTGCGCTACTTCGAGACGCGCGAGCAGATCTTCCTGGCGCTGACCGCCGAATGCTGGCGGGACTGGACAGCCGACATCCGCGCTTCGTGGGACACCGCCCCGCCCGAGGTGGTGCTCGCCCGCTCGTTCGCCTCCCGGCCGCTCTTCTGCGACCTGCTGGCCCACACCCCCCTCAACCTCGAGCGCAACGTCTCGTTCGAAACCGTCCACGCCTACAAGCTGACGTCGCTGGCCGCGGTGCGGGTGGTCGCCGGCGATCTGAGCCGCCTTCTCGGCGTGAGCGACCAGCAGGCGTACGACCTGGTGGCGACCGCGGCCGGCCTGGCTGGGGCGCTGTGGCAGATGGCCGCGCCCGGCACCCGGCTGCGGGAGTTCTATGAGTCGGAGCCCGATCTCGCCCACGCGATCGTCGACGTCGAGCCCCGGTTGATCCGCGTCCTCGGCGCGATGGTCGCCGGCTTCAGATCTCCAACTGCTGCTCGATGACCCGCAGGCGGTGCCGCGCCATCGCCAGGTTGGCGCGCTCCCGCTGCAAAGCCAGATAGAGGAAGAGGCCGCCGCCGTCGGGCGCGGTGATCGGCCGAATCAGGTGGTATTGCGAGTCGAGGGTCACCAGGATGTCCTCGACCTTCTCCCGGAGGCCCAGCATTTCCAGCGTGCGGTATTTCGCCCGGAGCACCTCGGTGTTCACGGCCGCCGCGACCGACACGTCGAAGCCGAATCCGCCGCCCGCCGTGGCGAGCGCCATTCCGCTGGTCCAGTCCACGATCGCCACCGCGAGCGCGCCGTCCAGTTGCAGCGCGTCCTTGAGTGCCACGTCCATCTCGGCCATTCGCCGTGTGCTCCTTCCGCAGGCCTTTCACCGGCCTTCCGTGGGCCTTCCGTGGGCCCGCACCCAGCATCGCCGGAAACGGTGATCGTCGATCGGACAGAGTGTCCGTCAGCGCCCCGGCACCCGGTTCGAAAATTAATCTGTCCGGGCCGCCAATTGAAGAGTTCTGCAATGCAGCAGGTTCCGAATTGCACATTGGTGTGGCAAGTCACTCGCCCCCTAATGTGGTCGCCACGCATTTCCAGGTGGGGGAGACGTCGATGTCAGTGCCGCTCTACCAGGCAAAGGCCGAGTTGTTCCGCACCCTGGGCCACCCGGTCCGCATCCGCGTACTCGAGCTGCTCCAGGCGGGCCCCCGCCCCGTCCGCGACCTGCTGGCCAACATCGACGTGGAACCGTCCAGCCTCTCCCAGCAGTTGGCCGTCCTTCGCCGCACCGGAGTGGTCGTCTCGTTCCGCGACCACGGCCTGGTCATGTATGCCCTGAGCACCCCCGACGTGGCCGACCTGCTGGCCGCCGGCCGCCGCATCCTGGGCGCCGTCCTCACCGACCGGGACGGCCTGCTGGCCGAACTACGCGGCCACTCACCCGCCGAACAGCCCGCCGGTCAGCCCGCCGGCCAGTCCGCCGGTCAGCCCGCCGGCCAGTCCGCCGGTCAGCCCGCCAGCCCCGTTCGCTGACCCGCCTCGCCCGGCGGCGTCCGGCCGTCCCGGGCAGTTAGGCCGCACGTCGATCAACCGGATCACCGCCGGCACCCGATAGGGTGCATCGATGCATCGCACCGCGTTGGTCACCGGCGCCTCGTCCGGCATCGGTCTGGCGACGGCGACCGCGCTGGCCGCCCGCGGCTACCGGGTCCTGGGGACGAGCCGTCACCCCGAATCCCTCGCCCCGCATCAGAAAGCCGCCGGCGTCGACTACCTGCCGCTCGACCTGACCGAGCCCGACTCCATCGAAGCCCTGGCCGAGCAGGTGCGGACGGTCGACATCCTGGTCAACAACGCCGGCGAGAGCCAGAGCGGACCGTTCGAGGAGCTGCCGCCCGACGCTCTGCGCCGCATCTTCCAGCTCAACGTCCTGGGACCCGTACGGCTGACGCAGTTGACCCTGCCCGGCATGCGCGAGCGGGGCTACGGCCGGGTGGTGATGGTCGGCTCGATGCTCGCGTCGTTCCCGCTGGCCTACCGCTCGTCGTACGTCGCCACCAAGGCCGCCCTCAAGGGCTTCAGCAACGGCGCCCGGCACGAGTTCTCCCCGTACGGCGTCTGGCTGACCACCGTGGAGCCCGGCGCGATCAGCACCGGCCTCAGCGAGCGCCGCACCAGCTACATCGAGCCCGGTTCGCCGCACCGCGCGGACTACGAGCGCATGCTGGCCGCCCTCAACCGCAACGAGGCGGCCGGCGTCTCCGCCGAGCGGGTCGCCGCCACCATCGTCGCCGCCATCGAGAAGGACAAACCCCGTCAGCGTTACGCCGTGGGCAGCAACGCCGCGCTCGTCTTCCCCGCGCGGCGCTTGCTACCGGTCTGGCTGGCCGAGAAATTCACCCACCGCCGCCACGACCTGGCGCGCTGACCAGTTCCAGCTCGCGCGCCGGCTTGGCGTAGTAGTAGCCCTGGCCGTAGTGGTAGCCGAGCGCGCGCAGATAGGCGGCCTGCTCGGCGGTCTCGATGCCTTCGGCGACCGCGTGCAGGCCGAGACCGTTGCTGACGTGGATGAGCACGTCGACGATGACGGCGCGACCGCCTTCGGAGATCTCGTCGACGAACGACTTGCCGACCTTCAGGACGTCGACCGGCACGGTGCGCAGCAGGCCGAGTGACGAGTGGCCGGTGCCGAAGTCGTCGAGCGCGATGAGTACGCCCGCGCGGTGCAGTGCCTCGACGGCCTCGATGGCGACGCCCCGCCGAAGATCGCGATCTCGGTGACCTTGATGAGCAGGGCTCGCGGCTCCAGGCCGTTCTCGTCGAGGATGCGGCATACCACCTCGGCGAAGTCCGGCTCGCTGAGCTGGCGAGCCGAGACGTTGACGCTGACGTAGCACGGCGCCGCGTCGCCCAGTTCGCTCCGCCAGGCGGCGAGCTTGGCGCAAGCCGCGCGCATCACCCACTCGCCGAGCTCGACGATGAGGCCGTTGTCCTCGGCGATGGGGATGAAGGCGGCCGGGCTGACGAAGCCGCGTACCGGATGGATCCAGCGCACCAGGGCTTCGACAGCGATCGTACGGCCGTCGTGCAGCTCGACGATCGGCTGGTAGACGTGGAAGTCACCGTCCTCGAGGCTGTGCCGCAGGTCCGCGCCGAGTCGTTCGGCCGCTTCGGCGCGCTCGTCGAGCTCGATGCTGTAGATCACCAGGTGCCCGCCGGAGGCCTTGGCGGCGTAGCGGGCGGTGTCGGCCCGCCGGACGAGCTCGGCCGCCGTCACGCCGGTTCCGGCGGAGACGCCGGGGCGGGCGCTGAGCAACAGCTCGTGTTCGCCGGCGTGCACCGGGCCGCGAACGATCTCCGCGATGCGGGCGGCGACGGCGGCGGCCTCGCCCGGGTCGGTGTCGCGCACGCAGACGGCGAACTCGTCGGCGCCCATCCGCGCTACCAGGTCGTGGTCGCGGACGCTGTCGCGCAGCAACGCGGCCACCGCGGTCAGCGCCTGATCACCGGCGCCGCGGCCGAGCCGGTCGTTCACGTGTTAGAAGCCGGCCAGATCCAGCATCACAACCTGGCACGGCCCGTCCGCCGCGGCCCGGGCGGCCAGCCGCTCGAACTGGCGGCGGTTGGGCAATCCGGTCAGGTCGTCGCGCTCGGCCTGCTCACGCAGCTGGCCGGCCTGATCGTCGACCCGCGCGATGTACCCGGACAACCGGGTGGCGACGAGCACGAACAACGCCATCGAGCCGAACGCCATGGTCAGCCACCGGTCGTGCCCCGCGCCGCTCTCACCCTGCACGAACATGATCGCCGGGACCAGCAGCATCGAACCGGTCAGCACCAGCAGCCGCGCCCGGCCGAGGCTGTCGCGCTGCGCCGCCGGCGGATGGGCCGCCGAGGGGTGCAGAGCAGCCGCGCCCCAGATGACGTAGGCCAGCAGGCAACTCGCGAACAGGATCGAACTGTACGGGCGGTCACCTCCGGCAGCAGCGTGCAGACGGCGTTGGAAACCAGGGTCAACGCGCTGCCCGCGGTCAGCAACCACAGGCTCGCGCTGCGGCGCCCGCGCTGCAGCAGCATCGGCACGATCACCGCGCACAGCAGCGCGCCCGCAGCCGGATAGCCGGCCGTGACCACCCGCACGAGCACCGGGCCCACACTCCGCAGAATCGGGTCGATCACCACCGCCCAGTACACGACGCCCACGGCGACGATCGCCGAGTCGGTGACCGAACCGGCCCGAATCCGCCCGCGTTGCCGCGTGAGCAGGAAAAACGCCGCAACCAGGAACGGATAGGCACTCAGATAGAAGGCATCGGCCCACGCCGGGTACGTCATGACACCGTTCAGGGACAGCCAGGCGAACACCAGATCGCCGCAGGACCAGGCGAGCACGCCGACCCCGAGCAATTATTAGGCGCCCGCGAACCGGGCCCGATGTCGACGGGCGCCGGCCGTCATGACCGCGCAGGACCCCACCGACACCAGCGAGGACAACCCGGCCGTCCACCAGTCGTGGGGCAACAGCGGGTGGATGACGGCCGCGACACTCCCGCAGACCAAAAACACGGCCCACCCGCGCAAGGACGGCGTTCTCGGCACAGTCGTCCTTCGGCCGCCGCCGCCCGGATTTGAGCCCGCTGCGGGATCAGGACAGCGCGATCAAGACAGCGCCGGCCGCCGCAGAGCCTCGATGATGCGCAGGGCCTCAGCCTCGTCGGTCGTCTCCCGCCCGGCGCCGTCGGCCGTACCCAGCGAGACGCCTACCGCGTCGAGAACCACTCGCTTGGCCGACGCGTGCACCGCCGGGACGCCGGTCTCCACGATCTTCTCGACCACGTCGGGCCGGACCCCGCCACCGGCCATGATCTCGATCCGCCCGGCGGCCGACTCCACCAGAGCGGCCAGCGCCGGCAACGCGTCGGCCACGTGCGCGGCCCCCGCCGACGTCAGGATCCGCCGCACCCCGAGCCGGACGAGTTCATCAATGCCCGCGTACGGGTCCGCAAGGTTGTCGAATGCCCGGTGAAACGTCACATCGGCCCCGTCGGCCGCCTCAACCACAGCGGCCACCAGCGAGGAGTCGACCTTCCCCGCCCGCAGACCGCCGACGACCACCCCCGCCGCACCGGCCGACAAGACATGACGTACGTCGGAAAGGATCACCGAGAGTTCAGCAGCCTCATACTCGAACCCGCCCGGCCGCGGCCGCACCAGCGCATGCACCGGCGGCATCCCCGCCGTGGCCACCGCCGCCTCGACAAACCCCAGCGAAGGCGTCACCCCACCCAGCGGCAACGCCGAACACAACTCGATCCGATCCACCGGAAGCCGAGCCGCCACAGCCAACCCGTGCGCATCCTGAACAGCCAGCTCAAAGGCAACCATCAGGCCGCGCTCTCCCATGCGTCTCGCCGATCACAGACCGAAGAAGTATCCCATCGACACCCACCCAGCCGCGCAGAGGCTCAAAGCCGTCCACATTCCGACCCCAGCACAGACCCGACCGCAGCACCGAGCCCGGGGCTGACGGCCGCTCTGACTCTGATGGAGGTACCGGGCTTGGTGGCCGTTCGGGGTCGGGTGGCCGTTCGGGGTCGGGTGGCCGTTCGGAGTCAGGTGGCCGTTCGGGGTCCGGTGGCTGTTCCGGGTCTGGTGGCCGTACCGAGCCTGCCGGCCGCCTGAGCCCGACGGCCGCGCCCGGCACGGCTGGGGCATGAGGCCTGACAGCGGCATTCGCATGGGGGCAGCGCCTGCCGCGGCGTTGGTCTGGGATTGCGGCAGGCAGAGCGGCGTCATTGGCTAGCAGCTGAGCTGTCCGATCGTTCCTGGCTCACCGGCGGCACTGATCGAGTGTTAACGGTGGGTTTGCGGTACTGGCCCAGTCGCTTAAACCGGCTCCGCCGCGCCGTCCGAGCTCGCTGGGCCGCGACATCGACTCGGAAGCTGCGCTGACTCGGGGGACCAGCTGGGTCCGTCGGCTCGTCCGCTCTGCTGGCCCGGCCGTTGCTGGCCCGGCTGTTCCGCTGGGTCGGCCCGGTACCACCCCCGCAGCGGCTTTGGCCTGGCCGCGCATTCGGGCCGGCGGTGGCACCGGCTGGCTCGGCCGCTGCGCTGGCTCGGCGCGGGACTGGCGCAGCGATTGTCCTGTCCGCTGCGCCGTCCTGTCCGCTGCGCCGTCCTGGCGGCTGCGCTGTCCTTGCCCCGGCACTGGCTCAAACCCGGCACTGAGTCGGCCCCGGCACTGGCTCGGCCCCGGCCCCGCCTTCGGCACTGGCTCGGCCCCGGCACGTGCTCAGGTCGGTCGCGGCCCCGAGGGGCAGCAGCGGGGCATCGGATTTGTGCCCTACTCCCCGCTCGGAGCCCGGCGCTTCGGCGCCGTCCGTGCTGTCGACGATCTCGACCTCACCCCTGGCCCCGGCCCCGGCCCCGGCTCGATTCCGGCCCCGGCTCAGCCGCTGCCCCGGCTCGGCCGCTGCCCCGGCTCGGCCGCTGCCCCGGCTCGGCCGCTGCTCTGGCTCGGCCGCTGCTCTGGCTCGGCCGCTGCTCTGGCTCGGTCGCTGCTCTGGCTCGGTCGCTGCTCTGGCTCGGTCGCTGCTCTGGCTCGGTCGCTGCTCTGGCTCGGTCGCTGCTCTGGCTCGGTCGCTGCTCTGGCTCGGTCGCTGCTCTGGCTCGGTCGCTGCTCTGGCTCGGTCGCTGCTCTGGCTCGGTCGCTGCACTGGCTCGGCCGCTGCACTGGCCGGGCGCGCGGCACTCGCCTGGTAGCGGCTTTGGCGTGGCTGCGCCTTCGGGACGGCGGTGGTGCTGGCTCGGCGGCACCAGCTCGGCTGCTGCGCTGGCTCGGCGGCGTGATCGGCTTGGCAGCGGCTCCCGTGGCCGGCTGCGGTACTGGCCTACCGCGTACGCGTCCCGGTGCCTTCGGCTGCGCTGTCGCGCCGCCCGCCGGGGCG
Source organism: Paractinoplanes maris (assembly GCF_023544465.1). Classification (GTDB taxonomy): domain Bacteria; phylum Actinomycetota; class Actinomycetes; order Mycobacteriales; family Micromonosporaceae; genus Actinoplanes; species Actinoplanes maris. The sequence goes on from NZ_JALPVL010000010.1 coordinate 32,779, forward strand.
GCGGGGTGCCCGCCCTCATCCAGGCCCCGTCAGCTCTGGGGCACTTGAGCACCGACAGCAAGGTCGCCGCTCGCGTTGCTCTGGGTTCCCAGCCGCTCCGGATAGGGGAGTCATTGACCTCTGCCGCAGTGGCTGGTGGCGTTGTGGTTGTGGGCCTCGTTCGGGCGGGGCCGTTAGTTAGTTGGAGCTATAAGCGCAGGTGGTAGAGGTTTTGGCGGGGGCGTTGCTGGGGGTCGACGTGGGGCGGGGGGATGAATTCTGGTGTCTCGTCGGGCCCCAGGTGGATGTGCCAGTCGGCGGCGGGGTCGTGGATGAGGCGGTGGTGGGTGCGGCAGAGCAGGACGAGGTTGTTCAGGGTGGTGGGTCCGCCGGTGGTCCAGGCGGTGATGTGGTGGGCGTCGGTCCAGCCGGGTGGGCGGTCGCAGTCGGGGAAGGCGCAGCCACGGTCACGTACCGCCAGGGCGCGTCGCAAGGGGGTGGTGGCCAGCCGGCGGGTGCGGCCGGCGTCCAGGATCTGCCCGGCGCCGCCGAGGACGTGGGGCAGGATCTGGGCGTCGCAGGCCAGGCGGCGGGCCGCCGCGGCGGACAAGCGCTCACCGGTGTCGGTGGTGGCGGTGCCCAAGGCGTGGGTGAGGGGGTCGTAGGCGACGGTGACCGACAGTTGGGCGGGCTGACCGCCGTGTTCCGGCAGCTCACCGGTCCGGAGGGCAAGGCGGCAGATGTCGACCAAGGCATCGGCGCGGCGTTGACCGGGTGTGCGGGCGTCGTCGGGGGTTGGACCGCACAAAGGGTGCAGGGCGGCGCGCACAGTTGCCGCGTCCTCGGCACCGAGGAATCCGGAGAGGCGGACCAGGCCGTCGACGGGCGCCGACAGATGTAGTTCGCGGCGGGTGTGGGCGCGGGCTTCCTGTCTTGCCAAGTAGGCCTGCTCGGCCCGAGTTCCCAGCTCCGGAGCGACGTGGGTCAGGATGCGGTCACCGACTCGGGTCAGCTGCGTGGCGGTCAGTCGGCCGGCCATGTCGATCAGCACTCGTTCGGCTTCTGCCTCGACGGCGCCCGCATCCATCGTTGCCCCGGCGGAAGTGTGTCCGCTCTCATCCTCATCGCCGGCGCAGTCGTCACCGGCTCGAACAGCGTCGAAGGTGCCTGCCTCGGCGGGGATGGACTCGACGGCAGCGGCGATTGCCGCGGCCTGACGCCAATTCATGCGGCCGTCGAGCACTGCCTGCTCCACCTCGGGCCGGCGGCCCACTGTGGCGGCGCTCGCGGTCAGCTCACGGGCCGGCCGGGCGTCGAGCAGCAGCATCGAACGTAGCCAGCCGGCTGGGCCGCGATGTCCTTGTCTCGCCGGCACGCCTCGAACCGTCGCTTGCCGCAGAAGCCTGGCCTGCAGGACGACGGCAGCCTGCTCGATACGATGCGCCGCTCGCAGCCAGGCAACCAGCTCGTCGTCGCTCAGCGGCCACAGCGGAGCCGCAGCGGACTTCGCCACGTCCTCACCCAACTGCTGCACCGCTGTCACCATGGCACCGATTATCGAACATACGTACGACAATTCTGGGAACCGCAGACGCCCGCGTTCGCCATGTGAAACCGCCCTACCGAAGCCGCCATGACGCGCCGGCCGGTGACGCGCCGACCTCGTCAGCCGACTCGCTCACCTGCGCTCCGGGCGTCGATCAGCTGCCGCCCCAAGGTTCGAACAGCTGCTCCGCCGGCCGTACACGAGTTGGCCGGCTGATCGCGCCGGCCGCTACTGCAGGAGCGGTGCGGGAACTGCGTCCGCCGGCGGCCTACTTGCCGGCCGCGTCCCGGACGTCACTCCGGCCGTGGCCGACAAGGTGTTGGGCCGCGCGCCGTGCCGCTGGAGCGGTTCGGGACTTCGGGCCGCCCGCCTGCCGTCGATCCGCCGGCCGCAACTCGGATGTCACTCCTGGATGGCGCCGGCCGGCTCAGCGGCTTGTCGGTCATGGTCACAGGGTTTCGGCCGTCCGGCTGAAAGCGCCGACCACCGACCTCTTCCCTGTCGGGCCGGCGGCCCAGCCCACCTGGCACCCGTCAGCCGCAGGTCACTCCCAGGGGCGGCTGCGGCGAAGCGCGCCAACCGCCCACTACGATGTCAATCATGATCCACTGGGCGCTTCGGCCGGCTTCGGCGGCGGATGTCGAGGCGGTGGCGGAGTTGCGGGCGGTGGTGTTGCGGGCGGATCTGGAGCGGCTCGGGCGGTATGACGAGTGGCGGGTCCGGCAGCGCCTGCGGGACGCCTACGAGCCGGCTCACAGCTGGATCGTCGAGGTCGGCGCCGCGTTCGCCGGCTCCGTCTCGCTGCGGCCCGCTGCCGACGGCCACTGGCTCGAGCACTTCTATCTGGCCCCGCACCTGCAGGGGCAGGGCATCGGCACCGCCGTACTGCGAGGTTTGCTCGATCGGTGCGACCGGGACCGTACGGTCGTTCGGTTGAATGTCCTGCGGGGCAGTCCGGCCCGGCGGCTGTACGAGCTGCACGGATTCACCCTGGAGACTGAGGACCCGGTCGACGTGTTCCTGGTGCGCGAGCCCCGAACCGGCATCGGTGGCATCCTCAGTCAGACAGGCTCATTGACGTAAGGCATCACGGGAACTTCGAAAGGGCTGACATGGATACGCCGGGATATGTCCGGGCGACGCTGGCGAAGGCGGAGCAGACCGGTGCGCACCCGGCCGAGCTGGCCGCGCTGCGCCGACGCCTCGAGCAGCTGGAGCAGCCGCGGGCCGGTCTGCTGCCGGGCGAGTCGCTGGAGCCGCTGACCGACGTCCCCGGGCTGGAGGAGCTGCCCGAGCCGTCGGCCGAGCGGGCTCGGGAGGTCCTCGAGCGGCTGGTCGTCGTCAAGCTGAACGGCGGGCTCGGCACGAGCATGGGTCTGACCGGGCCGAAGTCGTTGCTCGAGGTCAAGCGGGGGATGAGCTTCCTCGACGTCATCGCGACGCAGGTGCTGGCGGTCGGGAAGAGCTACGACGTCACGTTGCCGCTGCTGCTGATGAACTCGTCGGTCACCCGGGAGCCGTCGCTGGCCGTGCTGGACCGCTACGACGCGCTCCGCGACCAGAAGGTGCCGCGGGACTTCCTTCAGGGCCGGGAGCCCAAGCTGCGCACCGACGACCGGTTCCCGGTGGAGTGGCCGGCCGACCCGGAGCTGGAGTGGTGCCCGCCCGGGCACGGCGACCTCTACACGGCGCTGCTGGCCTCGGGAACGCTCGATCAGTTGCTGGCGGCCGGTCTGCGCTGGGCGTTCGTGTCGAACTCGGACAACCTGGGGGCGACCGTCGATCTGCGCATCGCCTCGTGGGTGGCGGCCGAGGGCGTCCCGTTCGCGATGGAGGTCGTCCGCGGTACGTCCGCCGACCGCAAGGGCGGGCACCTCGCCCGCTATCACGACCGGGTCGTGCTGCGGGAGACCGCGCAGGTGCCCGAGGGCGACGACTCGTTCACCGACGTCGAGCGCTGGCGGTTCTACAACACCAACAACCTGTGGATCGACCTGGAGGCCTTGCGGCGGCTGCAGGAGCAGGACCCGGCGGCGCCGGAGCTCCCGCTCATCGTCAACCACAAGACCGTCGACCCCAAAGACCCTTCCAGTACGCCGGTGATCCAGCTGGAGACGGCGATGGGCGCGGCCATCGGGTCGGTCGCCGGAGCCCGGCCGGTGCTGGTGCCCCGGACGCGGTTCGCGCCGGTCAAGACCACCGACGACCTGCTCGTGGTCCGGTCGGACGCCTATGAGCTCACCGACGACGGCCGGATGGCCCCCACCTTCGAGGGCCCCGGTCCGGTCGTGACCCTGGACCCCAAGCGCTTCCGGCTGATGCCCGACTTCGAGAAGCGGTTCCCGGCCGGGCCGCCGTCCCTGCGGCAGAGCACCCGGCTGCGGGTCGAGGGCGACGTCACCTTCGGGGCGAATGTCGTCGTCGAGGGCGACGTGCAGGTGACCGGTCCGCAGTCCGTTCCGGACGGTGAGGTGCTGCGGGGGTGAGCCCACAGGTGCCGATCGTGGCCGTGGCCAGCGGCAAGGGCGGCGTGGGCAAATCGAGCGTGGCGGTCGCGATCGGGCGGGAGCTGGCCCGCTCCGGGCGCCGGGCCGGCCTGGTCGACGCCGACATCGCCGGACCCGACATCCCGCGCATGCTCGGGATCCGCCGCGACGTGCCGGCCCGGTCGGTCACCTTGGCCAGCTGGACCCGCGACGGGCGCGGCGGGTCCGGACTGGAGGCGGTGGAGGTGGACGGGCTCAAGGTCGCGTCGGCCGGCTTCCTGATGGCCGGCGGGCAGGGGCTCGCCCTCGGGTCGGACCTCAGCGACCTCATGCTCGGCCGGCTCCTCAACCAGACGAACTGGGGCGACGTCGAGGTTCTGGTCGTGGATCTGCCGCCCGGCATCAGCTTCACGCAGCAGGGCGTGCTGTCCGGTGCCGGGCGGGTGGGGACGATCCTGGTCGTGACGCCGGCCGAGGTGTCCCACCTGGACACCGGCCGGGCGCTGAGCACGTTGCGCGAGGTGCGGACGCCGGTGCTGGGCGGCGTGGAGAACATGGCGTACTTCGAGTGCCCGTGCTGCGGCGAGAAGACCGACCTGCACACGCCCGCCCCGCACGACCGCACCATCTGGGCCACCGGCGTCGACCGTCTCGCGCGCCTGCCGTTCCGCCCCGACGCGGCGATCACCGGCGCCGACCTGGCTCCCGTCCTCCAGGCGGTGGCGGCGCACCTCGGGGCCTGAGCCGCCCGCTACTCGTTGCGGGCGGCTTCCGGGCCGGTGATCTGGCGCAGCAGGGGCAGCGTCAGGCTGATGACGATCAGCGAGGCGAGCAGGCCGCCCAGGACGACCGCGTAGAAGGACAGGGCCGGCGGGCGCAGGGAGATCTCCATCTGGGCGCGCAGGAACAGATGGGTGGCCAGCAGGCCGGCGCCGAGGGCGACCACGGCGGCGGCCAGCAGCGGGGTCACGCTTTCCAGGGCCACGACCCGTTGCAGCGTACGCAGGGGGACGCCGGCCAGCCGCAGCATGCTGAACGGGCGCTTGCGTTCGCTCAGGCCGGCCGCGATGCCCACGGCGAGGCTGCACCCGGCGATCGCCAGGCTGGTCAGCACCACCACCTGGGCCAGGCGCTGCCAGCCCTCGAAGACCCGCATCGTCTCGGCGTTCCAGTCGGCCTCGGTGTAGGGCGTGTAGAGCATGGGATGGGCGTTGGCCAAGGTGGTGCGGGCGCCCTCGACCGCGGCCGTGGAGCCGTCGGTGTAGGTGACGATCGTGTCGGCCGGCAGGCTCGCCAGGCGGGTGGCGGGGATGTCGGCGGTGGGCCAGACGCCGTTCCAGCCGTCGGGGTCCTCCACGGTGTTGAAGACCCAGGCCGTCTCGGCTCCCGGCGCGCAGCGGCCGGTCGAGGACGTGTGGGCCAGGTCGGCGCAGGCGATCAGCGAGGACGGCCAGACCCAGCCACCGAGCGGGACGTGCGGGACCGGCAGATCGGCCGGTGGGCGGCGGGTGACGGCGGCATACCGTACGCCGGGCCCGCTCCTCAACGCGGCCGGCACCGGATCGCCGGTCGGGGCGGGCAGGCCGTCGCGGAAGATGGTGTAGAGAACCGCGTTGTCGGCGGTGGCGTTCAACTCTTTCGACCGGTCGGCGGCGATGGAGCCGATGATGCCGACGGCCACCGTGGTGACGAAGAGCGCGATGACCAGTCCGCTGACCGAGCGGAAGGCCGCCTTCGGGTGGCCGGCCAGGCGCCGGGCGGCGATCAGCCCGGCGGTGCCGTTGACCCGCCGGGCCGCGACCCGGGCCACCGCCATCGTCAGCCACGGGCCGGCCACGACGAGGCCCACCATCACCAGGAGGATGCCGGGCAGGAACGCCAGGATCTGCCCGTCCGTCGTGGCGGGACGCCGGCCGACGAAGAAGGCCAGCTCACCGAGACCGGCGAGCAGCGGCACGAGACGCCAGGCCCGCGGGGGCCGGGCGGCGGCGCGCCGGGCGATGCCGAGAGGCGACACCCGTACGCGCCGGAGCGAGACCAGAGCAGCGACCGCGGCCAGCAGCGGAACGCCGACGGCGACACCGCCGATCAGCGGCAGGCCCGGCGCGAGGTCGGCCGGGAACATGGCCGCGCCGGTGAACGGGACCGCGGCCAGGGCGTCGCGGGCCAGGAAGAAGAGGCCGAAACCGGCGATCGTGCCGGCGACGGCCGACACCATCGCCTCGACCGCGGCCACGACGGCGACCTGGCGTGGTGTCGCGCCGACCAGGCGCATCGCGGCGAAACGCTGCTCGCGGCGGGTGGCGGCCAGGCGGGTGGTGGTGCCGACCAGGATGACGAGCGGGAAGATGAGCGCGGCGGCGACCACCCCGAGAATGAGCTGCAGGCCCGAGGTGGGGATGCCGGACCAGCAGCCGTCGGGACAGGCGGTGGGAGCGGTCGTCGCGATGGTGCCGACCCGGCGGACTCCCGGTCGTGACGACAGCTCGTCGGCCGGGTAGCCGACAACGGCGACCAGCGAGCCGGGGGAGGGCAGGGCCTCGTCGCCGATCGTTCCGGCCAGGCGTCCGGGATAGCGGTCGGACAGCTCGGCGGCGGGTGTGGTGGCGATCAGCTCGGCCAGACCCGGGGACGCGAAATACTCGCCGGGGCCGGGCAGGCGGGGCAGGCCGGGCGGTACCGGCGAGCGCGGTCCGGTGGCGGCCAGGTCGACCCGGCCGATGGTCTGCGAGTCGAAACTGTCGATGCGCAGCTGCCACCACAGTGGATCCGGCCCGGCACTGTCCCGCGAATTGGCCCAGCCGTAGCGGTCGTTCTGCCCGGCGACACCGTTCAGACCGGCGAGCGCGGCGATCAGCATGCCGACCCCGAGCGCCATCGCGACCGAGATGACCACCAGCCGTACGGCTGCCTCACGACCCCCCGCCAGCGTGAGACGCAGACCGAAGCGCATCACGCGACGGCCTCCGCGGTGACCGCGAGGACCTTGCCGTCGCGCACCACAACTTCCCGATCCGCGTACGCGGCCACGCGCGGCTCATGCGTGACCAGGACGACGGTGGTGCCCTCGTCGCGGGCCGAGCTCACCAGCAGATCCATGACCTGCTCACCGGTGAGCGAGTCGAGCGCGCCGGTCGGCTCGTCGGCGAACAGCACGCGGGGACGGGCGACGAGACCGCGGGCCAGCGCCACCCGTTGCGCCTGACCGCCGGAGAGCTCACCGGAGGTGCGCCCCTCGAGCCCGTCGAGGCCGAGCCGGGCCAGCCAGACCCGGGCCTCGGCGGTCGCTTGGGTCCGCCGTACGCCGGAAAGCAGGAGAGGAAGCGCGACGTTTTCCTCGGCGCTGAGCTCGGGAACCAGCTGTCCGAACTGGAACACGAAGCCGAACCGGTCGCGGCGCAGCGCGCTCCGCCCGGTCTCGCCGAGCTGGTCGATGCGGTGCCCGTCGAAGTGGATCTCACCCGAGCCGGGGACGAGAATGCCGGCCAGGCAGTGCAGCAACGTCGACTTGCCGGAGCCGCTCGGGCCCATCACGGCGAGGATCTCGCCCTCGGCCACGCGCAGGTCGGCGCCGCGCAGGGCGGGCGTGCGGCCGAACGAGAGGTGGACGTCGCGGGCCTCGAGAACGGTCATCGCCGGACCTCCTGGGCGAGGGCGTCGAGCCGGGCCGCGGTGAGATCGATCCAGCGCAGGTCGGCCTCGATGTGGAACATGGCATGGTCGGCCAGCAACGCGTCGACGAGGCTGCCGGAGCGCTTGACCGTGGTCAGCTCGCGCATGCGTTGCATGTGGGCGGCGCGCTGGGTGTCGAGATAGTGCTCGGCCGGGCGGCCCAGCAGCAGCGACAGGGTCACCTTGGCGAACAGCACGGTCTGCAGGTGGGGCTCGGGCGCGACCGGCTCGGTCAGCCAGCTGTCGACCTCGGTCGCGCCGGAATCGGTGATGACGTAACGCTTGCGGTCGGGGCCGGCGCCCGCCTCGGGGTCGCTGATGACCACCTTGCCGTCGCGGGCGAGCCGGCTCAACGTCGAGTAGACCTGCCCGAAGGACAGTGGCTTGTCGCGCCCGAAGAAGGCGTCGTAGTCGCGCTTGAGGTCGTAACCGTGGCTGGGCTCGCGCTCGAGCAACCCGAGCAGGGTGAGAGGTACCGTCATGCGGCCGACTATACGCCGAGAGTATACGCCGAGAGAAGACCTGAACCGGGGCGGATCGCGTCCACAAAGGGACTGATCCCTTGCCGTGACCCAGCTCACTGTCCTACGGTCACGCCAGACCTTCGGAACTGTCCGCCGCTCGCTCGGCACGCGACCGCCGCCCCTGGAAGACCGCCGCCCCTCGAACAAGGGCTCCGACCATGATCGAGCACCTCCGCGCCGTCCTGCGGATGCACCAGATCGGCATCATCGATCTGCTGCGACCGCGCCGGCTGCTCCGCGCGGCCGCCGACAACTCCCGGCTCGGCCCGCAGGCCGCCCTGATCATGAAGGCGGCGGCCGAGCATCCGGACGCCCCGGCGGTGACCGACGACCGCGGCACCCTGACCTATCGGGAGCTCGACGAGCAGTCCAACGCGCTGGCCCACGCCCTGAAGGGCCTCGGTCTGCCGGACCGGTCGGTGGTCGGGGTGCTGGCCCGCGACCACCGCGGCCTGGTGCTGGCCATCAGCGGCACCGCCCGGGCCACCCTGCGGCTGGCGCTGATGAACACCGGCCTCGCGAAGCAGCAGTTCGCCGAGGTGGTCGCCCGCGAAAAGGTCCGGGTGGTGCTGTACGACAGCGAGTTCGCCGCCCTCGTCGAAGGCCTGCCGGACGACATCCCCCGCTACGTGACCTGGGGTACGGCGCCGGGCACGCCGATCGACGAGCTGATCGCGGCGCATCCGGTCACCCCGCTGCCGCTGCCCGACCGGCCGGGCGGTTTCATCATCCTCACCAGCGGCACGACCGGCCTGCCCAAGGGTGCCCCGCGAACCAAGGTGTCGCCGCTGGCCAGCGCGGTGATCGCGGACCGGATCCCGTTTCCCCGGCAGGGTGCCGCGGTGTTCGCGTCGCCGCTGTTCCACAGCACCGGCTTCGGCGCCTGGACCGTCGGGCTGTCCCTGGCCAACCATGCCGTGCTGCTGCGCCGCTTCGACCCCGAGGACATCGTCCGGGCGATCGCCGAGCACCGGGCGCAGATGCTGGTGGCGGTGCCGACCATGCTGACCCGGATCCTCGCCCTCGGTCCCGAGATCATCAGTAAGTACGACACGTCGTCGCTCAAGGCGGTCTTCGTCGCCGGGTCGGCCCTGGCCCCCGAGCTGACCAACCGGTTCCACGAGATGTTCGGTGAGGTGATCTACAACGTGTACGGCTCCACCGAGGTCGCGGTCGCCTCGGTGGCTCAGCCGGCCGAGGCCCGCCGGGCGCCCGGGACGGTCGGCCGGCCGCCGATCACCGTGCACGTCGCCCTCTACGACGCGAACGACCGCCGGGTCACCCGGTCCGGGGCGCACGGCCGGGTGTTCGTGCGTACCGGAATTCCGTTCGAGGGTTACACGGACGGCCAGCACAAGCAGGTCATCGACGGCTACATGGCCACCGGCGACCAGGGTCACTTCGATGACGAGGGCCTGCTGTTCATCGACGGCCGCGACGACGACATGGTCATCTCGGGCGGTGAGAACGTGTATCCCGTCGAGGTGGAGAACCTGCTCTGCGGGCGCGACGACGTGGTCGAGGCCGCGGTGATCGGCGTCGACGACCCCGATTTCGGCCAGCGGCTGCGCGCCTTCATCGTGCCCACCGACGCGTCGGCCCGCGATCCGCAGGTCGTCAAGGACTACGTACGGGCGCATCTGGCTCGCTACAAGGTGCCGCGCGACGTGGTGTTCCTGGACGTGCTGCCCCGCAACCCCACCGGCAAGGTGGTGCGCCGCGACCTGCCCACCGAACCGCCGGTGACCGGCTGAGCCTCGTCGGTCGGCGAGGGACTCCGGTCGATGCGGTCTACCGGTGGAGATCCAAATCTGTCACGATGACCTCCCTTTCGAAACGGAAGCAACGTTTCGGGTCCGGCTCGCGTCTCCAGTGTGTGCGGGGCCATGGACGGCGCCGGTTGGCATCCCCCCGAATGTGAGAGTCATGATTCAGCGACGCAAGGTGATCATCGGCGCGATGGGAGTGGCCGCGGCCGCCGCGGCTGCTGGGTGCTCCCCGTCCGGTAAGGGCGGCGGCGACGCCGCCTCCTGGGTCGGATCGGCCGCCGACGTCGAGCAGGCGGTGGTGCCGGTCCGGCTGAGCGTGACCCCGGCCGACGGGAACGCCGAAGTATCACCGGTGAAGCCGATCGTCGTCAGCGCCGAGAGCGGCACCCTCCAGTCGGTCACCGTCACCGCCGGTAAGGCGAAGGTCGACGGCGCGATGCAGGACGACGGCAGCTGGCGGTCGACCCAGGACCTTGCGTACGGCCGGAAGTACAAGGTGACCGTCACGGCCACCGACAGTGCGGGCGCGAAAACGACTGAGGGCACCACCTTCACGACGATGAAGCCGGAGAAGACGGCAACGGTCACCTTCCAGGCCAACGCCATGGTCGCGCTGAAGGAAGGGCGGACGTACGGCGCGGGGCAGCCGGTCATCGTCGCCTTCAGCCGCGCGGTCAACAAGAACGCGGCGGAGAAGGCGATCGAGATCAAGACGTCGCCCGCCGTGAAGGGCAAGTTCTACTGGCGCGACGACAAGACCGTGCACTGGCGGCCGGCGAAATACTGGGCCGCCGGAACGACGATCGACGTGACGGTCAACGCGTTCGGGGTCAAGCTCGGCAAGACCACGTACGGGGCGAAGAACGCGTCGACCCGCTTCCGGATCGGCCGGCAGCTGATCGCGATCAGTGACAACCGGACCCACCTGACGAAGGTCTACGTGGACGGCAAGCTCGTCCGCACCATGAAGAGCAGCCTCGGTAAGGGCGGGGGCACGACCGGGGCCAACGGTGAGCGCATCAGCTACTGGACGGCGGGCGGCCCGCATGTCGTGCTGGGCAAGAAGCGCAAGCACACGATGAGCTCGGCGAGTTACGGCGTGAGCGACCCCAAAGACCCGAACTACTACGTGTCGGAGAACATCGAGTTCTGCACCCGGATCACCTATTCCGGCGAATACCTGCACGCCGCTCCGTGGAACCGCTCGCTGGGCCGGGCGAACCTGTCGCACGGGTGCATCAACCTCAGCACGGCCGACGCCAAGTGGGTCTACAACAACTTCCGGATCGGCGACATCGTCGACGTCACGCACACGCCCCGCGACCTCCCGATCTGGAACGGCCTCGGCGACTGGACGGTGTCGTTCGACAAGTACGGCCGCTGACCCCTCCCCGTGAGTACAGCGGGGGCTGTACTGTCGTCGACATGGAGACGGTGACGCACGGCCAAGCGCTGGCCCGGTTCGGTCACGCGCTGTCCGACCCCACCCGAGCCCGGCTGCTGCTGGCGTTGCGGGAGGCTCCGGGCTACCCGGCTGAGCTGGCCGACCGGCTCGGTGTCACCCGGCAGAACCTGTCCAACCATCTGGCCTGCCTGCGGGGCTGCGGCCTGGTCGTCGCGGTGCCGGAAGGCCGGCGTACCCGTTACGAGCTCGCCGACACCCGGCTGCGGCACGCCCTCGGGGACCTGCTCGGCCTGGTCCTGGCGGTCGACCCGGCCGCCTGCCCGGAGGCCGCCGACAAGGGCTGCTGCTGATGAGCCTGCCGCTGATCCCGCTCACCCCGGCCGGGCCCGCACCGGGGCGCCGCGCTGTGCTGGCTCGCCGTCTCCGCCTGCTCGTCGCGGCCACGATCACCTACAACGTCATCGAGGCGGCCGTGGCGATCACCGCCGGATCGGCCGCGTCCTCGACCGCCCTGATCGGGTTCGGTCTGGACTCGGTCATCGAGGTGTCCTCGGCGGCCGCCGTCGCCTGGCAGTTCGCCGGCCGTGACCCGGAATCCCGCGAGAAGGTGACCCTGCGGATCATCGCGGTCTCCTTCTTCGCGCTGGCCGGCTACGTCACGGTCGAATCGGTGCGGGCGCTGCTCGGCGATGTGGACCCGCGGCATTCCACGGTGGGCATCGTCCTGGCCGCGGTGTCGCTGGCCGTGATGCCCGGTCTCTCGTACGCCCAGCGCCGCACCGGCCGCGAGCTCGGCTCCCGCAGCGCCGTGGCCGACTCCAAGCAGACCCTGTTGTGCACCTACCTGTCGGCCGTGCTGCTGGCCGGCCTGCTGCTGAACTCGCTGTTCGGCTGGGCCTGGGCCGACCCGGTCGCCGCGCTGGTCATCGCCGCCGTAGCCGTCAAGGAAGGCCGCGACGCCTGGCGCGGCGACGCCTGCTGCGCCCCGATCGCCACGGGTGGCTGCCCTGAGAACTGCTGTACCGCCTCGTGACACGTGACTGGTTGATCGGCCTGGCCGTCGCGGCGGCCTGCGTGATCGCGGGCTGGCTCACGCTGATCGTGCTCGCCCGGCGTCTGCCACCCGGAGTCCTGCGCGATCTGGCGGCGTTCATCCCCGACTGCGTGACCACCGTCCGGCGTCTCCGTGCGGATCCGCGAGTTCCGCGCCGGGCGAAGGTGGCGATCGTCATCGCCGGGATCTGGGTCGCCAGCCCCATCGACCTGATCCCCGAGTTCATCCCGGTGATCGGTCCGCTCGACGACATCGTCGTGGTCGCGATCGCCCTGCGCTACGCCGGCCGCCAGGTCCCCCGCGACGTCATCCTGGCCGCCTGGCCCGGCGAGACCCGGCTCATCGAACGCCTGCTCGGCCCGCCCAAGCCGCCACCGGGCACACCGCCGGTCTGAACAACGCCGAAGCAGCCTGCCGCCGACGGTCGAGCGAAGGCGCCTGGTGGATACAGCGATTCAGCCGAACGCGCTGTCCACAGCCCGAGACAGAACTGTCACGCGTGTCAGGGGACCGCACTGCGTTCGCTGATCGGACATTGCCGGCCCGATCGCACCGTCGGGCTCGGAGCACAACCGCGTCGAACGGTCAAACCTTGGTTGAATCGTCCGAGGCAAGGGACTCAGCGATCTTCGCCAAGCGGGGATAGCCCCAAGGCTTGCCGGCTACTTCAGCCCTCAACGCGGGGGACTTCTTCAAGAGATCCGTACAGTACAAGTCCCACGTATTCTCGTCCTGGGCCGCCGGAACGGCAGACAACGCATAGTGGCCGATGCAAAGAACGTCTGCGTACATTGCCGCAACCATTTCGACTCTGGCTGGATCGGCGACATCCAGCGCACACTCGCTTCGTTCGGGTGCGAAGTGCGGAATGAGAGAAGGGTCGTCGGCGAGGAAGCGTTGAACGTTGTGCAATCCCGCCAGGACGCTGTGCAGGGTGGCTACGCCATTCATCGTGGCCTGAAAGCCGACCTGCTTGGCGAGCACACGTGCTTGCCATCCCGAGAACAGCAGTGATCCGATGATGCCGATCGCACCTATAATTGCCAATGCTGTTGACATGCGGGTCTCCCTCGTCGCCTTTCCTCCATCTTTGCATCCAGCGGCAAGGTGCTCCGCTCGGCTATTTCGATCATCGAGAAGTGCCCTCTCTAGCAGGCGGCTCGATCGATGAGAAACAGGAAGTCAGTCAAAGATCGACACAGGGGAAGCTCTGAAGTTCCGCATACTTCAAGATCTGTAGTCGCGTAGCCCACCGACGTTGGCCACCGTTCCCGCGCGAGGGTGGTGCCTCAGCGCAGCTTTGGGGTCGTCGGCTGGATGCTGCCGATCAGCCGTGGCCGCACCACGGAGCGCCAGCACCGCACCGTGGGGTCTGAGGGTCGACTACAGGCAGACACGGCTATGTCTGGGGTAACCACACGCGCATCGTCGACGGGCCGTGGGATGCCCAGTCGTGGTAGGGGCGGAGGGTGATGACGGCTTCCTTGAAAGGGGGGTCGGGGCGGATGGTGGTGTATGGCCAGTCGTCGTCGGGTGGCTCCAGGATCTGGCCGTGGACGGTCACGCCGCCGGTGCCGTCGTCGGTCAAGGGCCGGGAGGCGTCCAGGGAAAACGTGTCGACGGAGGGGTCGGCGGATTCGGCGCAGTAGACGAGCGGGCCGCGTTCGACGGCCACGCAGCCTCGGACGGCGTCCACGCGGGGGTCGGGGTGGGTCAGGCGGGGGTGGACGGGCAGGGACAGGGTGATGGTGTCGCCTGGGGTGAAGTGGCGGCGCAGGGGGGCCCAGCCGGGCTCGACCGGGGCTCCGTCGAGGGTGGACCCGGTGGCCCACGAGGGGATCCGCAGCGTCAAGGTCCAGGGTGTGGTGGGGGAGCGGTGGATCCGTACGGTGATCTGGCCGCTCGTCGGGTAGTCGGTGTCGACCTCGAGGGACACGTCAGCGGTCTCGAGCGTCGCGGCGGCGTACTGGTGCAGTTGGATGCCGTTGTCGTCGGTGGTGGCGACGTAGGCGGCGAGGCTGGCGAACGTGCGCGAGATGTTGGTCGGGCAGCAGGAGACCGTGAACCAGGGCGCGCGCAGCGTGGAGGAGGCGCGGGGCACGATCTCGTCGGGCGGGGGTACCGTGCCGAGCGTCCGCTGGTGCAGGGTGTTCGTGTAGAAGAAGCGCGTGCCGTCGTCGGACGGGGACGTGGCGATGACGTTGAACAGGGTGCGTTCGATCAGATCGGCGTACCGGACGTCGCCCTGGGCCAGCAGCAGCCGCCACGCCAGCATCACCGAGCCGACGCCGGCGCACGTCTCCGAGTACGCGCGGTCGGGCGGCAGCACGAAGTCGTCGCCGATCGCCTCGTCCTGGTGGCGCGCGCCCACGCCGCCGGTCAGGTAGACGCGCCGGGCCACCGTCGTGCGCCACTGCCGCGCGACCGCCTCCAGCAGTTCGTCGTCGCCCGTCTCGGTGGCCACGTCGACCGCGCCGGCGGCCAGATACATGGCCCGGACCGCGTGGCCGCGCAGCACCGGAGCCGACCGCACCGGCAGGTCGTCCTGGAAGTAGGCGCGCCCGAACTCGATGTCGGACAGGACGTGGTGGCCGCGCCGCTCCACGAACAGCCGGGCCTGCTCCAGATAACGGGGGTTGCCGGTGACCCGGTAGAGCTCGACCAGCGCCGGCTCCACCTCGGGATGCCCGCACACCGACTCGATCCCGCCCGGCCCGAAGACCTCGCACACGTGGTCGGCGGCCCGCACCGCGACGTCGACGAACTCGTCGTGCCCGGCGGTGCGGGCCCGGGCCACGGCGGCTTGGATCAGATGCCCGTACGAGTAGAGCTCGTGCCCCCACTCCAGATCGCTGTATCGCGGTGGCCGCCCGGGCCGGCCGAAGTTGGTGTTGAGGTAGCCGTCCGGCTGCTGCGCGGCGGCCACGCGAGCCGCGACGGCCCGGAACCGGGCGTCGACGGCCGGGTCGCGCGTGCGGCCGTACTCCCAGGCCAGCGCCTCCAGGAATTTGTAGACCTCGGTGTCGGAGAACTCCCGGCCCCGCCGCGGGGCGCCGTCGAAGTTCGCGAGCCAGCCGGACCGGTCGAGCCAGAGCTCGACGTGGTCGAGCGTGGCCGACCCGTTGACCTGCTGGCGGCGGGCCCAGAAACCGGGGGCGCGCAGGGTGACCGCGCTGAGCCCGAGCGGGCGCAGGCGGCCGCGGCTGGGCACGACGGGAGACGGGACAGTCATGTGAGCATCACCCCTTGAGAGCGCCGGACATGAACCCGCGGACGTAATGCCGTTGCAGGGCCAGGAAGAGCACGACGCACGGCAGCGCGAGCACGACCACGCCGGCTTCGGTGGCGCCGTAGTCGACGATGCCCATCACCTGTCCGCGCAGGTTGGCCACGGCCAGCGGCAGCGGCATCTTGTCGGAGTCGCTGATCAGCACCAGCGGCGTGATGAAGTCGTTCCAGGCGGCCAGGAACGCGAACAGCCCCACCGTGACCAGGCCGGGCTTGGCCGCCGGGAGCAGCACCCGCAGCAGCGCCCGGAACGAGCCGCAGCCGTCGATGAGTGCCGCCTCGCGGAGCTCGTCCGGCACCGCCTCGAACGAGATCCGCATCATGAACGTCGCGAACGGCAGCTGGAACATCGACAGCACGAGCGCCAGCCCGACGAGCGAATTCTGCAGCCCCAAGCTGTTCAGCAACACATACAGAGGGATCAACAGCGTCGCGTACGGGACCATGAGGATCGCCAGCGTGACGAGGAACAGGGCGTTGCGGCCGGGGAATCGGAAGTTCGCGAACGCGTAGCCACCGGTGACCGAGGCGAAGAGGGTGAAGGCCACGGTCAGCAGTGAGATGGCCGTGGAGTTGAGGATGTACTGACCGATGCCGGCCTGGTAGGTGGCCAGCGTGGCGTAGTTGCCGAAGCCCCAGCCGTCGCTCTGCCGGGTGCCCGCCTGCGGTGAGACGGAGGCCAGGGAGGCCCAGACCAGCGGGAACAGGAACACGATGGCCAGCCCACCGGTGAGCACGACCTGGGGCGTACGGATCAGCAAGCGCGACACCCGATCAGCTCTCCTTGCCGCGCAGGCCGCGGAATTGCAGCACGTTGACGATGAGAAGGGCGGCCAGCACCACGATGGACAGTGCGGCGGCCCGGCCGAGGTTGTTCTGGCCCTGGAAGGCCACGTTGTAGACGAGCTGCACGATGGTGACCGTGCTGTTGTCCGGCCCGCCCTTGGTGAGGATGTAGAACTGATCGAAGGCGAGCAACGACCCGGTGACACAGAGGATCGTGCACAGTGCCAGTGACGGCCGCAGCAGCGGCAGGGTCACGTGCCGGAAGGTCTGCCCGCGGCTCGCCCCGTCCAGACGGGCCGCCTCGTAGACGTCGCCCGGAATGCTGTGCAGCCCGACCAGGAGCAACAGCATGTAGAAGCCGGCGAAGCGCCACACGATCAGCGCGACCGTCGACCAGAGCGCCGACCACGGGGTGCCCAGGAACGAGATCTGCCCCGGGAACGGGCTCGCCTGCGGTGAGTAGAGCGCGTAGAACAACAGCGACGCCGAGGCCAGCCCGAGCGCGGAGGGCACCAGGAACGACGTACGCAAAAAGCTTGTCCAGCGCGACGACTCCTGCACCAGCAACGCGAGGCCGAGCGCGAGCCCGAGGAGGATCACCGTGGTCACCACCGTGTATTTCACGGTGAACCAGACCGCCGGCCAGAACAGCCGGTTCTCGAGGGCGTCGGTGAAGTTCTCGGGCGCGTTCCAGCCCCGGTTGCCGGCGAACAGGCCCCAGTCCGAGACCGACATCCGGCCGACCAACAGGATCGGCAGAACGAAGAAGACCAGGACGAACAGGGCCGTCGGGGTGGCGTAGGCCCAACCGGCGGCCGGGTTTGCCTTGGCCACGCTATTGGGCCAGGGCGTCGGTCAGGGCGGTGTTGTCCTGGGCCAGGCTCCCGGCCTCGCCGTAGACCTGGTTGCGGACGAGTGTCATCCACGGGCTGCCCGGGGCGTTGAAGGCCTGCTGGAAGTTCACCGACACGGGGGTCTTGCTCTGCGGCAACGAGGCCACCCTGTTGACGACGGCCACCCGCGGATCCTTCTGGCTGTACTTGTTGTCGGCCAGATCGGTCCGCGACACCGTGCTGCCGGTCGCGGCGATCACGTCGACCTGGGCCGCTTCCGAGCTCAGCCAGGACAGGAAGTTCCAGGCCTGCTCGCTGTGCTTGGAGTCCTTGGAGATGCCGATGCCGTCACCGCCCACGAACGTCGAGGCGCCCCCGTCGACGCCCGGGATCGGGACGACGCCGACATCGACCGTCTTGGCCGCGGTCGACAGAAGCGTGGCCGGGTAAGGCATCACGCCCACCTTGCCCTCCTGGAAACCGGCCACCCAGGTCGCCCCGGTCTCGTCCTTGGCGCCCGGGGCGATCGCGCCCGCGTCCTGCAGCTCGCGCCAGGTGCGGTAGACCTGCTGGGCGGCCGTCCCGTCGAGCAGGGACTGCGTGCCTTCAGGGTTCATCACTTCCTGGCCGCCGGCCCAGACCATGGGGAACCACGTGAAGACGTTGCAGCCGCCGCAGTTGCCGCCGAAGTAGGTGCCGTAGGTGTCCTTCTTGCCGAGTTGCTGGATGGCGAGGGCCTGATCCTTGAACTCGTCGATGGTGGACGGGCCCTTCTCGGGGTCGAGGCCGGCCTCCCGGTACAGCTTCTTGTTGTAGAAGATGACCGACAGGTCGAGGACGAACGGGAGCACGTATCTCTTGTCCTCGAACGTGCCCGCTGTCAGGTGCCCCTGGTTGATCTTGTCGGCGTACGGGAGGAGTTCGATCCGCTCGGAGAGGTCGTCGAACAGTCCGGCCTTGGTCCAGTTGGGCACATAGACGATGTCGGCGGCGAACAGGTCGGGCAGGCCCCCGCTGCCGGCCGCCGCACCGACCTTGGCGACGTAGTCGTCGTTCGGCGTGACGGTCAGCTTCACCTGGTTCTTGTGGGTCTTGTTGTAGGCATCGACCAGCGCCTTGGCCTGCAGCTCCAGCGGGGCGCGGGTCCAGAGGGTCAGTTCCGAGCCGTCGTCGGTGCCCTCGGCGGTGATCTCGCCACCGCCGCCCGAGGCGTCATCGTCGTCCCCGCCGCAGGCCGCGGCCGAGGTCAGCAGGCACGCGATCATGGTCACGGCCACCGCTCTGCGGATGCTCAAGGTGCTCCTCCGTTTTCGGTCAGGCGATTCACGGGGAGTATGGTGGCAGCTTGTCAGTGCAGCTCAAGCCGGTTCCTAGGCCGGGAGCCGATCTGCCGAAAAGGTTTTCAGGAACCTAAACCTGCGGCTATTTTGCTGTCAAGAGCCGTGTCGTCCGTTCGTCGTCAGGAGAGGAAACGAGGTTGGAGCGAGCCACTCTGCGCGACGTCGCCCGGCTGGCCGGCGTGTCCGTCGCGACCGCGTCCAAGGCGCTCAACGGTCAGCCGCAGGTGCGCGCCTCGACCCGGGAGCGGGTGATGCAGGCGGCGTCCCAATTGGACTTCTCGCCCAACACGCACGCCCAGGCCCTGATCACCCAGCGCACCGGGACGGTCGGGCTGCTGACGTCCGATCTGGAGGGTCGTTTCTCGATCCCGATCCTGATGGGCGCCGAGGACGCTTTCGGCACCGGCCAGACATCGGTGTTCCTGTGCGACGCCCGCGGCGACAGCATCCGCGAGCGCCATCATCTGCGGGCGTTGCTGTCCCGCCGGGTCGACGGGCTGATCGTGGTCGGCGCGCGGCCCGACAGCCGGCCGTCGCTGGGCCGGGATCTGCCGGTCCCGGTCATCTACGCGTACGCCCCGTCGGAGGACCCGGCCGACCTGTCGCTGGTGAGCGACAACGAGGGCGGTGGCCGGCTGGCGGTCGACCACCTGATCCGCACCGGCCGCCGCCGCATCGCGCACATCACCGGCGACGCCACCTACGGCGCGGCGCAGGACCGGGCGCGCGGGGCGCTCGACCGGCTGGCTCAGGAGGGCTTGGAGGTGGCGGGCGGCGAGGTGTGGTTCGGCATGTGGTCGGAGGCGTGGGGGCGGGGGGCCACCCGGATGCTGCTGGAGCGCTGCCCCGACGTCGACGCCATCTTCGCCGGGTCCGACGAGATCGCCCGTGGCGTGGTCGACGTGCTGCACGAGGAGCGCCTCGACGTGCCGGAGAAGGTCGCCGTCGTCGGCTACGACAACTGGACGATCCTGGCCGCGAACGCGAGGCCGCCGTTGACGACGATCGACCTCAACCTGGAGCAGCTCGGGCGGGTGGCCGCCCAGCGGCTCTTCGCGGCGATCGGCGGGACGCTGGGCTCCGGCGTCGAGAAGTTCCCGGGCAAGCTCGTGACCCGCGAGTCGACCGCCCCGCTGCGCTGACTCACGGCCGGGCTGACTCACTGCGGGCTGATCCATCGTGGGGCTGATTTACTGCGCGGCTGACTCGGCTCGGGGCCGGCTTGGGGCGGGGCGGCTCACATCGGCTTAAGGCAGGGCCGGCTCGCGGCGGGGCCGGCTCGCGGCGGGGCCGGCTTGGGGCGGGGCCGGCTCGCGGCGGGGCCGGCTCGCGGCGGGGCCGGCTTGGGGCGGGGCCGGCTCGCGGCGGGGCCGGCTTGGGGCGGGGCCGGCTCGGGGCGTACGGGAAGCCTCGGAGCCGCTCTCAAGGCGCTCGAGCAGGGACGCGCCAGGGTGCGGCGCTCGGCGTCGGTCAGCCGGCGCGGGATCATCTCGCTCAGGACGCGGAGGCACCGATCGGGTGTGTGGCGGCCGGGACGGGAGCCGGGCGCCGATGCTGCGCACGTACGCTGATCCGCCCCTCGTGGAGGTGGACGACCTGGTCGGCGAACGGGGCCGGGCGGGTGGTCGAGGCCAGCACGGTGAGGCCGAGCGCGGTGAGGGATTCGAGCAGTCGCCGCTCGACATCGGGTGGGAGAGTCGCGGTGGCCTCGTCGAGCACCAGCAGCCCCGGACGCCGCAGGACGGCTCGGGCCAGGCCGATCCGCGAACGGTGCCGGGCGGGGTCGCCGGCCTCGGGCAGGGCGGCGATCCGCAGCGCCTCGGACACCTCGGCATCGTCGTAGGCGCCGCCGAGCGTGACATTCTCCCGGATCGACCCGGCGACCACGAACGGCCGGCGCGTCACCACGGCCACGGCCGACGCGACCCGGTCGGCGGGCAGCCGGCGCACATCGACGCCGTCGAAGCGGACGGAACCCCGGGCCGGGGCCAGGCCGGCGGCCACATCGAGCAGCGCGGTCGCGCCCGGCCCGGCCGCCACGGTCAGCGTGCCCGGCTCCAGCACCAGGTCGGCCCCGGCCAGGACCCGGCGGCCGCCACGCGAGACGCCGGCCCCCCGTATCTCCACCCGCACCACGTGGACCACTCCCCGCACTCAAGACCTATGATGTCTATCAACCTAGTAGGTCTTGACCGGCTCTGTCCAGGCGTCCGGAGTGCAGCGGGAGCAGCTCGTCGGCGAGGTCGATGATGCGCTGGTCGTGCGTGGCGACCACGACGAGCGTGCCGCCCGCGACCGCGCCGGTCAGCGCCGCGAGCACCAGGGCCACGTGCTCGTCGTCCTGATGGGCGGTGGGCTCGTCGAGCAGGGCCACGGCCGGGCTCAGGGTGAGGGTGCGGGCCAGGGCCGTACGCTGCTGCTCGCCCAGCGACGTGTCGTGTGCGGGCCGCGCGGCCAGCGCGTCCAGGCCCAGGCGGGCCAGCAGCCCGGGATCGGGCTCGTGGCCGCGCAGGCGCGCGGGCAGGTGGGCGTTCTCGGCGACCGTCAGCTCGGGGGCGAGCGCCGGGCGCTGGGGGAGCAGGGAAACGGTCGCCCAGTCGTCCACCGCGGTGGCCGGCTTCCCGTCGACCGTCACCTCACCCCGGGACGGCGCCATGATGCCGGCCACCAGATGCAGCAGCGTCGACTTGCCGGAGCCCGACCGGCCCGCCAGCACGGCGAGCCGGGCCGGTGGCAGGGAGAAGCTGACGTCGCTCAGCACGGCGGTGGTGCCGCGCAGGTGGGTCACCGCGTCCAGCCGTACGAGATCTGCCGTCACAACGCCCATCCTGCCTGACTCGGCCCGGCCGCACCCGCCCCCAACGGGTGTCCCGGCTGCTTCATGGTTCCTGACAGACGGCTGGGAACTAACTCGCCGCGGGGAGCGACCTACGAGACGGCAGCATCCCCATTCGTCGTGGACCCCCGGAACGAGGAGCCCATGTCAGCCGTCCCCCAGACCCAGGTCAAGCCGGCCGCGTCCCCCCGGCCTCCGCAGAAGTCGAGCGGCTTCGGGCCGCTTCTCCTACGCCTGCACTTCTACGCCGGCATTTTCGTCGCCCCCTTCTTGTTCGTCGCCGCGCTGACCGGCCTGGCCTACACGCTCACGCCGCAGCTCGACCAGATCGTGTACGCCCACGAGCTGACCGTGGCGAGCACCGAGGGCCAGCCGCGGCCGTTGGCCGACCAGGTCGCCGCCGCGCGCACCGCGCACCCCGAGGGCACGATCGCCACGATCCGGCCGGGCGAGGGCGACGGCACCACGCAGGTCGACTTCACCGTGCCCGAGTTGACGAACGACCGGCAGCACACGGTCTACGTCGACCCGTACACGGCGGAGGTACGCGGTCAGCTCACGACGTGGTTCTCCTACACACCGCTGAAGACCTGGTTCGACGACTTCCACCGCAACCTGCAGCTCGGCGATCTCGGGCGGCACTACAGCGAGTTCGCGGCGAGCTGGCTGGCCGTGATCGCGCTCGGCGGGCTGGCGCTCTGGTGGCGGCGGCAGCGCGGAAACCGTACGGCTCGAAGGCTTCTGACCCCGGAGCTGTCCGCCCGCAAGGGTGTCCGCCGCACGCGCAGCTGGCACGCGGCCACGGGGGTGTGGCTCACGGTCGGACTGCTCTTCCTGGCGGCCACCGGGCTGACCTGGTCGCGCTACGCGGGCGGCAACTTCGGTGCGGCGCTCGACTCGCTCCAGGCGGGGACGCCGTCGCTGTCCACCGGTGTCACGGCTGCCGGCGGCGGTCATCACGGCTCGTCGTCGGGCGCGGTGGCGTTCGACCCGGCCACAGTGGACGCGGTGGTGCGGGTCGCCCGCGACAACGGGCTCGACGGACCGCTGGAACTGGGCGCCCCGGCCGACCCGAGCACCGCGTGGACCGTGGCCCAGAACGATTCCGAGTTCCCCGTACGCAAGGACCGGCTCGCCGTCGACGCGGCCACCGGGACCGTGGTGGACCGCAGCGACTTCGCCGACTATCCGGTGCTGGCGAAGCTGACGAGCCTCGGGACGAGTGCGCACATGGGCATGCTGTTCGGCGTGGCCAACCAGAGCCTGCTGGCGTTGCTGGCTGTCGGGCTGCTGTGCGTCATCGTCTGGGGTTACCGGATGTGGTGGCAGCGTCGGCCCACCCGCTCCGGCCGGCGGGCATTGGCCGGCGTGCCGCCGGTGCAGCGCGGTGCTTGGCAGCAGTTGCCGCCGTGGGCCATCGTGGTCGGCGTCCCGGTGGTGATCGCGCTCGGCTGGGTGATCCCGTTGCTGGGTATTCCGCTGGCTGCCTTCCTGGTGGCCGACATCGCGCTGGGCGCTCTGCGCTCCCGCCGCCGAAACACTGCCATCCCCATCTCCCCACCGCCCGCCGGAAGCTGAACCGCCAAGACTGCCGTGCGCGTCTGGCCGCCAACCTGCCCGGCGGTGGTTGAACCTTTCCTGCGCGTCTGGCCACCCACCTGCCCGCCCGAGGTTGAACCGCCCAGACTGCAGTGCGCGTCTGGCCACCCACCTGCCCGCCGGAGGTTGAACCGCCCAGACTGCCCGTGCGCGTCTGGCCACCCACCCGCCCGCCGGAGGTTGAACCGCCAAGACTTCCCCGCGACGCCGCGCCCGAGCGAGCCCACGTCACGTCTTGCCACCCACCTGTCCGCCGCAAGCTGAAACCGTCGAAACTGTATTGGCCGTCTGCCCCGGCGAATCGCATCGCCGGGGCGGGCCGCGGTCCGCATCGGAACGGGCCCCCGGGCCCCGCGCCCATTCCCCGCGTGCCGATTTGCTGTGCCCTGTGGATGAGGGCCCCTACTCGTGCAAGCGGGCGTCTCCTGCGGTCTCGCTGGGCTGTCCTGTCGTGACTAATGTGCGGGCGTCCCGGCCCCATCATCCGGGTCGATCTGATGCGAGCCGCCGGCTGCTTCCTGCGCGTTCCGCTCGAGTTTCGCCCAGTACTTCTTGCGGGCTGCGGTGTCGATCGGCTCCTCGTACTCGGGCAGCATCCCGGTCCGGCCGTCGATCTGCTCCCGCAAGATGTCGGCGTGCCCGGTGTGCCGGGTGGTTTCCTGCAGGACGTGGAGCAGGATCGTGAACAGCTTGACGTCCGGCCGCGACCACCACGGCACGTGGCCCGGCGCGTCGAGGGCAAGCTCCTCGATCGTCGCGTCCGCATGTCCCCAGGCACGCTGATAGAAGTCGACGATCTGTTCGCGGGTCTCGTCCGGGGCCGCCCACAGGTCACTGCCGTCCGCGTCCTGCCATCGCCCCAGCGGTTCCGGGGACGGGCGGCCGAAGACCTCACCGAAATACCAGGACTCGAGGGTCGCCATATGTTTCACCAGGCCGAGCAGGTTGGTCCCGGTCGCCGTCAACGGGCGGCGGACGTCGTACTCGGACAGGCCGTCGAGCTTCCACACCAGCGCCTGACGAATCGACTTGAGCCTGCCGTGGAGGTGGTCTTTGGCGAAGTCATCGATCATGGACCACGAGCCTGCCATCCGACCGCGAGCGGAGCACACCCGGACCTCGACACCGTGGGTGAACTCGCCGCACGCCTCCGACGCGCCCCGCCCTCCAGGCGATGCCCAGGCCGTTGCCATGCGCGTGCTGCCGACTCACTGACCCGTAACCCCGGAATTGAAATGGGCTCACATGGCGAAATCGTCGGGAGTGATGCCGAGATGGGAACGGGTGTGTTCAACCTGGGCGCGCATGAGTCGGATACCGGATGCCGGGTCACGTCGGATCGCCTCGGCGTTCTGGCGCACACGTCGCCCGACGGCGAGGGCCCAGTCGCTGCCGTCGTCCCTGGCAGCACTTTCGGCCACGTCGGCCGTCCGCACTGCCGCCTCGAGATCACCGCGGATCACCTGGAGGCAGAAGAGTTCTTCCTGGAAGTGAAAGTTCTCCGGCCTCTGCGCGGCGTCGGCTTCAACGAGAGGCGCGAAAGTCGCCAGTGTGCCGAAACGATCGAAGTACGGCAGGGCCTGGTCGCGGATCAGGTCGAGAATCTCCAGCATCGGGCCCTCGGCCTCTTCCACGGACGTAGGAGCCGGGGCAGGCCAGTAGGGGTGAATGTCGCCCAGTGACTTGAAGTACTGCCAGCGTCCGGTGACGCCGTCATCGGGTTTGGCGAGTAGGACCACCAGATACTTGGCATCGAACGCGGTGGAGAAGTTGCTGCCCCCAAGCGTTACGCAGCAGGCCAGCCAATTGGCCGGCCGTCGATAGAGGAATCGACCTGAGCGACTGGCGACGTCCCATTCGCCGGGCAATCGCGGGATGACGTATCTCCTCATACCGCCGCCCCACACCCGACTCTTCAAGATGCCTCCCCGACACCGGCGGCTGGAAGTCCGAGACACGAGGAGTCCCACCGCTCAGGCCTATCCTCGCTGCGCTCAAGGCATCAGCGGGCTGGATCGAAAAACTTGCCCGCGAGAAATCGCCTACGCACCCGCAGACCAGGCACGACCGTCCCCGCGCCATCTGCCGATGAAGATCAATCACTGATCACGGGACAGAACCCCTCACGCGCTAGAAGTCGCTGCGCTCACATGCGGGCAGTGAAAGTGAGCGGATCGCTCAAATGTGCTTGGACGGTGACTGTGACGAGGGTCGGGTGTCCTTCGATTGACGGCAGGACGGCGACCGCGACGTCGTCGGCTACGCGCTGGACGGCTATCGGGCTGCCGTCGGCGGTCCGGATCGACCACGAGTGGACCGGGCCGGCCGCTCGATCCAGGCACAGGTGCACTACAGCGGTCGCGCCGACGCGTTTTTCTGAGCGAACGAGCATTCGGCGCTCACCGGCGTAGGCGGGCACCGAGGCTCGCTCCGGACAGGAGGCGCCGGTCTTGGCCGGATCCAGGTGTGGCGCGCTCAGCAGGAGCGATACGACGGCGGCCAGCGCGACAACGGCGGCACCGAAACCGACCAGGAGACGGTTCGGCCGGTGGTGCTCGTCGCGCACATTCGCGCACGGACGTGCGGGCATGAGCTCATGTGCGCCGTGCCGCCCGTGCCGCACGGCCGGCCCGTGGGACGGGGTGGCTCGGCGGCGGCGTGTCGCAGGGCAGTGGCGGGTCCCCGAAGTCCGGTGCGACGCGTCTTGATCTCCGAGCTCCATGCCCGGTAGTCGTCCGCCACCCGGCGATGGTTCCCGTGTCTCTTTCCAGAACCACGCTGACGTGCACAGATGTGGCTCGGCAGGCACAGGCGTGCGGTCGCCGGTCGCTCGGAAGCGAGCTGAGCGGTCTTCTCCGGCTGAGGCATGTCGTCGGCGGGCGGCGGGGGGCATGTGGTCGTTGTTGGTCGCGGCCGTCACTGCGGGGGAGGGGGCGAACCGGGGCCGACCTGATCATCGTTAGCGTGGCGGGGTGAGGTGTCATCTGTGAGCGAGACCGTCGAAGGCTGCACGGTGACCGTGTGCCGTGACTGCTGCTGCGGCAACGCGCTGAAATATCCGTCGGTCGACCACGACGCGCAGCTCGACCGGCTGCGCGACGCTTTGTCGCCGGCCCACCGCATCCGTACGAGCCAGTGCCTCGACGTCTGTGCCGAGGCCAACGTGATGGTCGTCCATCCCACCCCCGCCGCCCGCCGCCGGGGCGCCCATCCGGTCTGGTTCGGCCTGGTGCTCAGCGACGCCGTCGAAGCCGACATGGTGGCCTGGGTCGAGGCGGGCGGTCCCGGTGTGGCGGAGATTCCGGCCGTGCTCGACCTCTCGGTGATTCCGGCCCCGGGCCGCTGACGAGCACGCCGGTGATGCTGTGCGGGTCGTAGAGTGAGTGCCGTGCCGGGTCCCGAGGTCGACGCCGGGCCCGCGCTCGAGGCCGCCGCCCTGCTCGGGCCCTATTTCGCCTGGCAGCCGCACCGACCGGATCCCGCCGATCGAGCCGGCCGGCTGCCGTGCTCCGCTGATGCCGGCTGGCGGCCGATGTCGGATCTGCTGGACCCGGAGGTTGTCGCTGAGCGGGTGGCGGCCGGGCGGCGGACGCTGTGCCGCATGTCGGGGCTGGGGCCGGAGGCCATCGAGGAACGGGTCGTGGCGTCGACGATCTTCCTTCAGCTGGCTTCGCGGCTGGTGTCGCCCCTCGTGGCGGCGGCGTCGGTGCATGGCGCGTTGCCGGTGGCCGACCCGGCGCGCCTGTGGTGGCAGCCGGTGGAGGGCGGGCCGATGCCGATCGCCTACGGCGGTCTCTCGGCTGTCGCCTGCGCCGGCTGGGATGCCGCTGAGGTCGCTGAGGCCTTCACCCGTACGGAAATTCGCGCTCTGGTCGAGCCGGTGCTCGAGGTTTTCCGGGAGCGGTTCAGACTGTCGCCGCAGGTGCTGTGGGGCAACGTGGCCTCGGCGCTGGGCGGCGCGGCCGGGATGATCGCCGGTAACGCCCCGGGCTTCGCCGAGCGCAGTGCGGCCGTCGTCGCGGCGGTGCTCGCCGTACCGCCGCTGACCGGGACGGCCGCCCTGATCCGGCCCGATCCGACACGGGCGCGCTGGTTCCTGGTCCGGCACAACTGCTGCCTCTACTACCGCATCCCCGGCGGCGGCACCTGCGGCGACTGCGTGCTGATCCCGGAGGACGCTCGGCGCCGGCACTGGCAGGCGGTGCTCGCGCGCTGACGGGAGGACCGCGACACGGCTGCCGGTCGCGTCCAGCATGACGGCGGCCGCGGCTCACAAACGTCAGCCGCGGCCCTTCACGAGCGGCAGCAACACCTCGTCCACGATCGCGACCAGCACATCGTCCTGGCGTTCGTGCTCGACGGTGCCGAGCGGGCCGAGCGAGCCGAGCGGCTGCGGCGCGGTGGCCGGGATCGGCCGTGAAAACGTCGGGCGGGCGGCCGGTGTCCCGCTCGGCAAAGCGGGACACCGGAGATCGCTCAGAAGTCGTCGTCGAAGCTGACGCTTCCGGTCACGCCGACCTGGTAGGCCGAGACGCGGCGCTCGAAGAAGTTGGACAGCTCCTGCACGTCCTGCAGCTCCATGAAGGCGAACGGGTTCCGGCTGCCGTACATCGGGTCGATGCCCAGCACGGCCAGCCGGCGGTCGGCGACGTGCTGCAGGTATTCGCGCATGTCGGTCAGGGACATGCCGGAGACGCCCTGGGTGAGCAGGTCCTCGGCGAACTGGACCTCGCACTCGACGGCCTCGGCCAGCATCTGCTTGACCTGGTGTTCCAGGTCGGCGTCGAACAGGTCGGGCTCCTCCTGGCGCACGGTGTCGACCACGTCGAAGGCGAACGCCATGTGCATGCTCTCGTCGCGGAACACCCAGTTGGTGCCGGAGGCGAGGCCGTGCAACAGGCCCCGGGAGCGCAGGAAGTAGACGTACGCGAAGGCTCCGTAGAAGAACAGGCCCTCGATGCACGCGGCGAAGCAGATCAGGTTGAGCAGGAACGCGCGCCGGTCCTCGCGCGTGCGCAACGTGCGCAGCTCGTAGATCGAGTCGATCCACTTGAAGCAGAACTCGGCCTTGCGCGCGATCGACGGGATGTTCTCGACCGCGGCGAACGCCTCGAACCGCTCCTGCTCGTCCGGGACGTACGTGTCGAGCAGGTTCAGATAGAACTGGACGTGCACGGCCTCCTCGAAGAGCTGCCGGGACAGGTAGAGGCGGCCCTCGGGCGAGTTGACGTGCTGATAGAGGTTGAGCACGAGGTTGTTGGCCACGATCGTGTCACCGGTCGCGAAGAACGCCACCAGCCGCGACACCAGGTGCTGCTCGGCCGGCGACAGCTTCGACAGGTCGGCCAGGTCGTTGTGCAGGTCGACCTCCTCGACGGTCCAGGTGTTCTTGATGGCGTCCTTGAACCGGTCGAAGAAGTGCGGGTAGCGCATCGGCCGCAACGTCAGGTCCATGCCGGGATCGAGCAGCGTCTGCCGGGTCGCGGCGGGAGCGGGGGGAATGGTGGTCACTGGCAGGCCTCGCAGGAGTCGGGGTTTTCCAGGGAGCAGGCGAGCGCGGCCGGGGCGACGGAGACGGTGGCCTGCTGGATGCGGGTGGCGGGGCGGGAGCGCAGGTAGTACGACGTTTTCAGGCCGGCCTTCCAGGCGTAGAGATACATCGACGAGAGCTTGCCGATGGTCGGTGCGCTCAGGAAGAGGTTGAGCGACTGCGACTGGTCGATGTAGGGCGCCCGCGCCGCGGCCAGGTCGATCAGGGCCCGCTGCGGGAGTTCCCAGGCCGTCCGGAAGAGCTCGCGCACCTCGGCCGGCAGCTCGGCGATCTGCTGCACGGAACCCTCGGCCCGCTTGATCCGCTCCCGGATGGCGGCGGTCCACAGGCCGCGGGCCTTCAGTTCCCGTACGAGATAGGTGTTGATCTGCAGGAACTCGCCCGACATGGTCTCGCGCTTGAACAGGTTGGACACCTGCGGCTCGATGCACTCGTAACAGCCGGCGATGGACGCGATGGTCGCCGTCGGGGCGATTGCCACCAGCAGCGAGTTGCGCAGACCGCTCGTTCGCACGCGGGCGCGCAGATCCGTCCACCGTTGGGTCTGGGTGGGCGTGACACCCCACAGGTCGGGGTGCAGCTCGCCCCGGGCGGCGCGGGTCTCGGCGTACGCCGGATGGGCCCCGAACCGCTCGGCGAGCCCGGCCGACGTCTCCAGCGCGGTCAGGAAGATGTCCTCCTGCACCCGGGTCGACAGCTCCCGCGCCCCGGCCGAGTCGAACGGCAGCCGCAGCGTGAAGAACGCGTCCTGCAGCCCCATCAGCCCGAGGCCGACCGGCCGCCACCGCGGGTTCGACTTCGCGGCCTGCTCGGACGGGTAGTAGTTGATGTCGATCACCCGGTCGAGGAAGACGACAGCGGTCCGCACGGTCTCGCGCAGCTTCTCCCAGTCGACGCCGCCGGCTGTGACGTGCGCGGCCAGGTTGACCGAGCCGAGGTTGCACACGGCCGTCTCGTCGTCGCTGTTCACCTCGAGGATCTCGGTGCACAGGTTCGACAGGTGGATCGTGTTGCCGGGCGCCCCGGTCTGGTTGGACAGCGCGTTCGAGCGGTCCTTGAACGTCATCCAGCCGTTGCCGGTCTGCGCGAGGGTGCGCATCATCCGGCCGTACAGGTCGCGGGCCTTGACCGTCTTGACGGCCTTCTTCTCGGCGGTGCGGTAGGCGAGGTCGAACGCGTCGCCGAACAGGTCGGGCAGCTCCGGAGCGTCCGACGGGTCGATCAGCGACCAGTCGCCGTCGGCCTCGACCCGGCGCATGAACTCGTCCGGGATCCAGTTGGCCAGGTTCAGATTGTGCGTACGCCGGGAGTCCTCGCCGGTGTTGTCGCGCAACTCGAGGAACTCCTCGATGTCCGGGTGCCACGGTTCGAGATAGACGCAGGCCGCGCCCTTGCGCCGGCCGCCCTGGTTGACCGCGGCCACGCCGGCGTCGAGCGTCTTGAGGAAGGGGACGATGCCGTTCGACCGGCCGTTGGTGCCCCGGATGAGCGCGCCCCGGCCGCGGACGCGGGACCAGGCGATGCCGATGCCGCCGGAGAACTTCGACAGCTTCGCGACCTGGTGGTACCGCTCGT
Organism: Paractinoplanes maris; assembly: GCF_023544465.1. Lineage (GTDB taxonomy): Bacteria > Actinomycetota > Actinomycetes > Mycobacteriales > Micromonosporaceae > Actinoplanes > Actinoplanes maris. Next base: position 63,022 of record NZ_JALPVL010000010.1, read on the forward strand.
AGATGGAGTCGAGCTCGTCACGCGGGGAGTCGACCAGGAAGCAGGACGACATCTGGGTGTGCCGGGTGCCCGAGTTGAACAGCGTCGGTGAGCTGGGCAGATAGGCCAGCGACGACATGAGGCGGTAGAAGCCGATCGCCTCGGCCGGTGACGTGGACAAACCGCACGCGACTCGCAGCAGGAAGTACTGCGGCGTCTCGAGCACCACGCGCTCCTGCGGGTGGCGCAACAGATAGCGGTCGGCCACCGTGCGCAGACCGAAGTATTCGAACCGCAGGTCGCCGTCCGGGTCGACCGCGTCGTCGAGTTCGCACGCGTGGCGCGCGGCCAAGCCGGCCGTCTCGTCGCTGATCAGCCCCTGGAGGTGCGCGTTCCGGATCGATTCGCTGAAGCTGTGCACGCCCTGGAGGCGGACTTCCTGATCGACGTACGCGGCGAGCAGACGGGCCGCGAGCTTCGAGTACTGCGGTTCCTCGCCGATCAGCTCGGCCGCCGTCCGGATCGTGAGCTGGTCGAGCTCGGCGGTGGTGGCACCGTCGTAGAGACCGCTGACCGTCCTGGTCGCGACCCGCAGCGGGTCCACCTCGCCGAGGTCGGCGACCCAGCGCTCGACCGCCTGGACGATCGTGGTGACGTCGACCGGCTCGAGACCGCCGTCGCGCTTGCGCACCCGCGGGTGCCGGCGTTGCTCCGGCACGGCGGTCGTGCCTTGGATGACCGTCATGTTTCCCTCTTTCACGCCTTCGCGGGATCGAAGAGCGCGCAGGGGGACGCCGCCCGGACGCGACCGCACCCGGACTGATGGCGTCGGCCGTCCCACGCGGCCTTCGACCACCGCACGCCACGGCGGCGCACGGTGCGCTGGCAGGTCTTCGGACTCGTGGGCGCCCAACTCGTTGCCTACTGGCCGTCGCTTCCCAGGCCCTGCGGCCCAGTGCTTCTCTGACGGCGGTCGTTCCCACTCACCGCTGCGGGGCAGTCCCGGATTCCCACCGGGTTCCCTCTTGCCTCGATCATCGCGAGCGATGATCGAACCAGCTGCGGGCACACCATATCTGGACAGCGGGGCCGATCGGCAACACCAGATGCTGTGCCGGGCGTGTCGTGGTCATCCGGTGACAGCCCCGATCGTCCGCGGCGGCCGGCGGTCTGATCCACTGGTCGCATGGAGCAGGAATCCGGAGTGCGGGTGGACCACGGTGTCGTCAGCGGGACGTTCAGTCTCGACGGGCAGACGTTCGACGTCGACAACAACGTCTGGGTGGTCGGGGACGCCGACGAGTGTGTGGTGATCGACGCGCCGCACGACGTCGACGCGATCATGGCGGTGGTCGGCGAGCGGAGGGTCCGGGCGATCGTCTGCACCCACGCGCACGACGACCACGTGCGGGTGGCGCCGGCGCTGCGCGACCGCACCGGGGCGCCGATCCTGCTGCACCCGGCCGAGCGGCCGCTGTGGGAGCTGACCCACGGCACCACCGTCGCCTGGGACGCCGACCTGGCCGACGGGGAGCAGATCGAGGTGGGCGGCACGGTCCTGACCGTGCTGCACACGCCGGGGCACGCGCCGGGAGCGGTCTGCCTCCATGCGCCCGACCTGGGCTGTGTGTTCACCGGTGACACCCTGTTCAACGGCGGGCCGGGCGCGACCGGGCGGTCGTACTCGGACGCCGGCCTCATCGTGGCCTCGATCCGGGCCAAGCTGTTCGCGCTGCCCGGCGACACGGTCGTGCACACCGGCCACGGCGACGACACCACGATCGACCAGGAGAAAGCCGCCCTCGGACAGGGGTGACGCGGGTCGCATGTCACAGGCGGCGGGGCTGCCTTGTCGAAGCTGGCGAACGAGACAGCAGAGACGAAGGAAGTGACGGACATGAAGATCGCCGTGCTGGGTGGGACCGGGCTGATCGGCTCGCAGGTTGTCCAGCTGCTGCGGGAGCACGGGCACGACGCCGTGCCGCTGTCGCCGAGCAACGGCGTCGACGTGATCACCGGTGAGGGCCTGGACCAGGCCTTCAAGGGTGTCGACGTCGTCGTCAACCTGACCAACTCGCCGACGTTCGACGAGGCCTCGATCGACTGGTTCCGCACGTCGATGACCAACATGGTGGAGGCGGCCGGGCGCGAGGGCGTCGGCCACGCGGTCATCCTGTCGATCGTCGGCGTCGACCAGGTGCCCGAGCTCGATTACTACCAGGCCAAGGTCCTGCAGGAGGAGGTCCTCAAGGGCAGTGGACTGCCGTATTCGATCGTCCGGGCCGGCCAGTTCTTCGAGTTCATGAAGTCGGTGCTCTCGTGGACGGTCGACGGTGACACCGTCCACCTGCCGGCCACGCCGGTGCAGCCGCTCGCCTCGGCCGAGATCTCGCGCGAGGTGGCTCAGGTGGCCGCCGGCCGGCCGCTCAACGGCATCGTCAACATCGCCGGGCCCGAGGTCTTCCCACTCGACGAGCTGGGCCGCATCGCCCTGGCCGCCCAGGGCGACACCCGTACGGTGGTCACCGACCCCGCCGCGGGCATGTTCGGCGCCGTCAAGGGCGACGTGCTGACCGCCCCGGCCGACGCGGTCATCGCCAAGCAGACCTTCCGGGAGTTCCTCGCCGCCCAGAGTGAGTCGGCCGCGCGGAAGTGACTCAGAGGCGCTGGGCGCCGAGAACCGAGAGCAACTCCAGCTTCTCGGCACTCTCGGTGCCCGGCGTCGCGGTGTAGACGACGAGTTGCTGCGACTGGTCCGGGTCGACCAGCCGCTGACAGAACAGCTCGATCGCACCGACCTGAGGATGGATCAGCCGCACCTGACCGCAGTACGGCCCGGCCACCGGGTGCTCCCGCCACAGCGCCGCGAACTCCTCGCTCTGCTCGAGAAGGGCGGAGACCAGAGCCCCCGTACGGGATTGCCGGCCGTCCCGGGTGTAGGACGAGTGCAGATCGGCGACGATCAGCCGGCTCTGCTCCGCGCGGTCCTCGGCCGGATAGACCAGCCGCTCCGCCGGATCGGTGAACCAGCGGTAGTGCTTGCTCCGCGCGAGTCCGCTGTGGACGCTCTCGTCCCCGATCAGGGCGACCGACAGCGGCGTCTGCAGCAGCGTCTCCCCGAGCGGGCTCACCACCTGAGCCGCCGCCCCGCGCAGACCGTCGAAGATCCGCCGCATGCCCGGGTTGATGTGCTCCGAGCCGCCCGCCCGCCGCCCGGTCGCATAGCCGGCCAGCCGGAACAGGTGCTCCCGCTCCTCGAGCGAGAGCCGCAGCGCGCGGGCCAGCGCCTCCAGGATCTGCTTCGAGGGGTGCGGCCCGCGCGGCTGCTCCAGCCGGGTGTAGTAGTCGATCGACATGCCGGCCAGGACCGCGACCTCCTCCCGCCGCAGACCGCGCGTGCGCCGCCGGCCGCCGCGGGGCAGCCCCACGTCCTCAGGTTGCAGCGCCTCCCGGCGGCTGCGCAGGTAGTCGGCGAGCAGCGCGCGGTCCATCGTCACACCCTCGCGAAGTCCACGCCGGCCAGCTCGGCCGACACGTCCCACAGCCGGCTCGCCGCGGCGAGGTCCCGGGCCGGGCGATAGATCGCCAGCTCGGTCGGCTTCCCGGTGAACTGCCCGAGACCGTCGGGCCCGTAGAGCCGCCCGCCCGCGGCGGACGGGCTCGTGGCCGCGTACAGGGCCGGGCGCAGCCCCTGATCGACCCCCTGCACGAAGACCCCCCAGCGGGCGAGACGCGCCATGATGGCTTCGAGGCGGGCCGGCTTGTCCCGGCCCAGGTTCGGCCCGGCGGCATAGAGGCCGGTCAGCGTTGTGCCCGGGTGCGCGGCGTTGCTGACCAGGCCCCAGTCCCCGGCGCGGGACCGCCGGTCGAGCTCCAGCGCGAAGAGCAGGTTCGCCAGCTTCGACTGCCCGTAGGCCTTGATGGCCGCGTAGTCGCGGACGCTCTGCAGATCGTCCCAGGTCAGCTTGGCGCTGCGGGCGGCGCTGCTCGTCAGCGTGGTGACCCGGGCTTGCCCGGCGATCAGCTGGGGCAGCAGCCGGGCGGTCAGCGCGAAGTGCCCGATGTGGTTGGTGCCGAACTGCAGCTCCAGGCCGTCGGCGGTCGTGTGCCGGACGGGTGGCGCCATCACGCCGGCGTTGTTGATCAGGATGTCGACCGGCCGGTCGATCGTCCCGGCGAACTCGGCCACCGAGGCCAGCGAGGCCAGGTCGAGCGTCGCGAGTGTGACGCGGGCGCCCGGCGCCTCGGCCCGGATGCGGGCGACGGCGGCCTCGCCCTTGGCGCGGTCACGGACTCCCAGCACCAGTTCGGTGCCGTCGGCGGCGAGGCGGGTGGCCAGTCCCAGGCCCACGCCACTGCTCGCCCCGGTCACCACGGCCAGCTTGGTCTTCACGAGAATCTCCCAGGTCGTCAGCGGATTTGTCTCCACCTTGGCGCGGCCCGCGGGCGGTAACCATGGTCTACGAGTACAAGGTCCAGCGATGCAGCTTGCCGGGGTTGAGGACGATCCAGAGCGCGCCGATCTCCCGCGCGGACCCGGTGGCCACCAGGACGGCCACCGGGCTGCCGTCGTCGCGGCGCCCGACGATGCCGGGCCCGCCGTTCACCATGCTCACCGTGAGCAGCAGGCCGGCGAACAGGCCGGCCAGGAGCAGGGCGACCTCGGCCGCGCCCCGCACCGGCTCGGGCGGGGCGGGCACCTGACCGCCGCCGTCGCAGACCGCCACGACACCGGGGGCCAGCAACAACTCGATGGCGGCCGGGTCAGCGGCGGCGCAGGCGCCGGCGAGCAGGTGGACCACATGCATCAGCCGGGCGGCTCCCGTCAGCCACGGTGGCCGGCGGTCGCACCCACCGGCTCAGCGCCCGGCTCGCCGCCGGTCTGGAATGCCCGCCGGGGATCCTGCACCGAGGCGAGTGAGACGATGTCGCGCCCGTAGAGCAGGGCCGTCGCCCACACTGCGAGCACGCGCACCTTGCGCTCCCAGGTGGGCACGGCCAGCACGTGATAGCCACGGTGCATGACCCAGGCTGGGAAACCTTTGATGACGATGCCGTGCCACTGGAAGATGCCGTGGCCGAGACCGAGCGTGGCCACGGTGCCCAGGCCGGCGTGCCGATAGGGCTTCGTCGGGTGCCCGCGCAGCGAGGCGATCAGGTTCTTGGCGAGCAACTTCCCCTGGCGTACGGCATGTTGCGCGTTCGGCACGGTCGCCGCACCCGGCCGGCGGACGGCGAGGTCGGGCACCGCGGCGTCGTCGCCGGCGGCCCACGCGTCCCCGACCGGCTCGGCGTCGGTGCCCACCCGCAGATCGGCGCGCACCACGACCTGGCCGCGGGCGTCGATCGGCAGGTCGGTGTGGTTGTGCACCATCGGGTTGGCGCCGTTGCCGGCAGTCCACACGATCAGCTCCGAGTCGAACTCCTCGCCGGTGGAGAGCACGATGTGCCCGTCCTCGGCCGAGCGCAGTCGCGCGTCGAGGTGCACGTGCCCGCCCCGCTTCTCCAGGTGGCGCACCACCCAGCGGCCGGGCTCGTCGGTCACCTCGGGCAGGATGCGGTCGCGGGCCTCGATCAGGTGGAAGCTCAGCTCCGACGCGTCCAGCTCGGGATACTTCTTGAGCAGCGAACGGGCCAGTGACAGCAACTCGCCGAAGCCCTCGACCCCGGAGAAGCCGCCGCCCACGAACGTGACGGTCAGCAGGCGTTGCCGCTGAGGTCCGCGGGGAAGGATGGCGGCCTGGTCGAAGGCGGTCAGCAGGCGGTCGCGGATGGCCACCGCCTCCTCGACGTGCTTCATGCCGATCGCGTGCTCGGCGACGCCCGGGATGGCGAGCTTGCGGGTGACCGCCCCGGCCGTGACGACCAGGATGTCGTACGTCTGGGAGAAGCTCCCGCCCACGGCGGGCCGGATGACGACCGTCCGGTGGGCATGGTCGATCCGGGTGACCGTGCCGGTGATGAGCGTCGTCTTCCTCAGGTGCCGGCGCAGCGCGACAGCGGCGTGCCGGGCCTCGACCGAGCCGGCCACGACCTCGGGCAGGAAAGGCTGATAGGTCATGTACGGGCGGGGGTCGACGACGATGACCCGCGCCTCGTCCTCGCGGAGCTTCTTCTCGAGCCTCCACGCCGTGTAGAAGCCGGCATAGCCACCGCCGACCACCAGGATCGTCCGCATCGTGCCCTCGGTTTCTCCCGCCGTCGGCGGGCTGACGAGCTTGTCGCCCGCTGAGACCGGGCACGAGGCGGTTCTGTGACAGCCGGGGCCGATCGATCAGCCGACGGCGGCGATCTTCTCCGGGTTCATCATCCAGAGGACCTGCTCGATGCCGTCGGGGGAGGCGTCGATCGTCAGCACCGCCAGCGTCTCGTCGCCGCGGTGCAGGACGGCGGCGGTCTGCCCGTTGGCCGGGATGAAGCGGACCTCGACGCCGTCCCACCACCAGGCCGAGAAAGCCGCGATATACCTGGCCACGCGGGCCGCGCCGACCACCGCGCGCCGCGAGACCTGCCGGGCCCCGTTGCCGTCGGAGATGCTGGCCACCTCGTCGGCGAACAGTTTCTCGAGCGCGGCCAGATCACCCGAGCGGGCGGCGGAGATGAAGGTGGCGAGCAGCTCGCGCTGGGCGGTGGTCGACACCGGCGCCTTGCGCTCACCGGCGACGTGCTTGCGGGCCCGGCTGACGAGCTGGCGCACGGCCGGCTCGTTGCTCCCGAGGATGTCGGCGATCTGGCCGTACGGGTAGTCGAACGCCTCCCGCAGCACATAGGCCGCCCGCTCGGTGGGGGTCAGCTTCTCCAGCAGCATGAGGACGGCGAACTCCAGCGCGTTGCCGGTCTCGGCGCCCAGATAGGGGTCGGCACCGGTGTCGATCGGCTCGGGCAGCCACGGTCCGACATACGTCTCCCGGCGCACCCGGGCCGACTGGAGGTTGTTGATCGCGAGCCGGGTGGTCGTGGTGGCCAGGAACGCGGCCGGATGGTCGACCCGGTCCCGGTCGTACGTCTGCCAGCGCACCCAGACGTCCTGCACCAGATCCTCGGCCTCGGCGGCACTGCCGAGCATGCGGTAAGCGATGCCGAACAGGCGTGGCCGCACCTGCGTGAAGACCTGTGTGGCCTCGTCCAGATCACCCAGACTCATGGTCGCCCCCTCCCGGCATCTCATCCTGGCCCGGTCGCGAGCCCGAAAGCCAGGATCGGGCCCAGTGACGATCGACTCCGTCACAACCGCGCGGGCTGTCCGGTCACGGCTGATGGACCGCAACACCGCACCCGAAGGGGAAGATCATGCCCAACGACACCCAGCCCACTGTCCTGCTCGTGCACGGTGCGTTCGCCGAGGCCGCCAGCTGGAACGGCGTGATCGAGCGCCTGACCGGCGCGTCGGTCGACGTCATCGCCGTGGCGAACCCGTTGCGCAGCCTGGCCGGCGACGCGCAATACCTGAGCGACGTCATCGACGGGGTGGGCGGGCCGGTCCTGCTGGTCGCCCACTCGTACGGCGGCATGGTGACGACCGAGGCGGCCGCCGGCAACGACGAGGTGAAGGGTCTCGTCTACGTCGACGCGTTCGCCCCCGCCACCGGCGAGTCGGCGTTCGCGCTGTCGCTGAAGTTCCCCGGCAGCACGCTCGGCGACGCGCTGACCGCCACTCCGGTCTCCACCGGCGGCAACGAGTTCACCATCCGCCGCGATGTCTTCCACCACCAGTTCTGCGCCGACGTGCCGCCCGCCCAGGCCGCCCTGATGGCCGCGACCCAGCGCCCGGTCACCGAGGCCGCGCTGGCCACGGCCCTGGCCGCCGACGAGCCCGCGTGGGGCTCCCGGCCGTCCTGGTTCGTCTACAGCGACGCCGACCTCAACATCCCGGTCGAGCTGCACCGCTGGATGGCCACCCGGGCCGGCGCCAAGACCGCCCGCGAGATCGCCGGCGCCTCGCACGCCCTGAGCGTCTCGCAGCCCCAGGCCGTGGCCGAGACGATCCTCGAGGCCGTCGCCGCCGTCTGACCGGACGATCCGCCCGCTTCCGATCCGGAGGCGGGCGGCTCTCGCTCTTGACAGTGGCCCCGGTCACAGTGTTTAACTAACGTACCAGTTCGTACATTAGCGATCCACGGGAGCCGGGAGCATGCGCTGTGGCTTGATCGGGGCCGGCATCGGCACCTCGCTGTCCCCGGCGCTGCACGAGGCCGAGGGCCGGGGACACGGCCTCGACCTCAGCTACGAGTTGTTCGACACCGGCTCACCGGCGTCGCTCGGTGAGCTGCTCACCACGGTGCAGTCCACCGGCTTCGCCGGAGTCAACATCACCCATCCCTTCAAGCAACAGGTGATCGGCCTCCTCGACCACCTGTCCCCGCAGGCCCGGGCGATCGGCGCGGTCAACACCGTCGTCTTCCGCGACGGCCGGCGGTTCGGCCACAACACCGACGCGTACGGCTTCACCGAGGCCTACCGCGAGCTGGTGACCGGCCGGGTCGTGCAGACCGGGGCCGGCGGTGCCGGTGCCGCGTGTGCCTATGCCCAGCTCACCCTGGGCGTCGAGCAGCTGACCGTGGTCGACCCGGACGCGGGCCGGCGTGAGCAGCTCGCCGCCCGGTTCGACGATCCCCGCCTCACGGTCGCCGCGCCGCAGGACCTGCCCGCGGCGATCGCCGGCGCCGGCGGACTGGTCAACGCCAGCCCCGTCGGCATGCGGGCCCACCCGGGACTGCCGCTGCCCGCCGAGCTGCTCCACCGCGGCCTGTGGGTCGCCGACATCGTCTACATGCCGGTCGAGACGCCGCTGCTGCGGGCGGCCCGCGACGCCGGGCTGCGAGCGGTCGGCGGGACGGCGATGTGCGCCTACCAGGCCGCCGCCGCCTTCGAGCTGTTCACCGGGCGGACCCCCGACACCGCGCGGATGCTGCGCCACCTCGACGCCGTACTCCAGAAAAACGGAGACCGCCATGAACCCCTCCCCGACCCGAGCGCCCGCTGAGACCCGCGACCTCCCCGAACCCCTGTCCCTGCGCCGCATGGTCGGCCCCGGCGTGGTCGCCGTGGGCATCGGCATGGCCGCCGGCGAGATCATCCTGTGGCCCTACCTGACCGCGATCGGCGGTCTCGGCCTGCTGTGGCTGGCCTTCTGCACCCTCGCCGTCCAGTTCGTCATCAACATGGAGATCGAGCGCTACACCCTGGCCACCGGTCAGACCGTGGTGGCCGGCTTCTCCCGCTGGTGGAAGGGCTGGGGGATCCTGATCTGCCTGGCCGGGGCGTTCCAGTACGTCTGGCCGGGCTGGGCCACGAGCGGCAGCACCGTGCTGACCTATCTGGTCGGCGGGGGCGACCCGGTCTGGATCACGGTGGCCACGCTCGTCGTCATCGGCGTCCTGCTCTCGGTGTCCAAAGTGGTCTACAACACCGTCGAGCGGGTCGAGGTCGTCAAGGTCGGCCTCACCATCTTCTTCCTGCTCGTCGTGGTCGTCTTCGTGATCTCGCTGGGCACCTGGGGCGACGGCGCCACGGCCACGGTCACCGAGTTCGGCCAGATCCCCGACGGCATCACCTTCACCCTGCTGCTGAGCGCGATCGGGGCGGCCGGCGCGGGCGGCGTGCACAATCTGGTGCTCAGCAACTGGATCCGCGACAAGCGCTACGGCATGGGCGCGCACGTCCCGCGGCTCGTCTCGCCGATCACCGGCCGCGAGGAGGCGGCCGGCACCGACCGCTACACGTTCCCGGTCGACGAGGCCAACCTCGCTCGCTGGCAGGTCTGGTGGAAGCGGGCCAACGCCGAGCACCTGGCCACCTTTGTGACGGTCTGCTTCGTGACCATCACCATCATGTGCCTGCTGGCCTACCAGTTGCTGTTCGGGCGGGACGACGTCAAGAACGACACCTCGTTCCTGCGCATCGAGGCCGGCCTCCTGGCCGACCAGGTCGGTCCCTGGCTCAAGGTGCTCTTCCTGGCGGTCGCCGTGGTGTCGCTGTGGGCGGCGGCGATGGGCCTGCTCGACATCATCGGCCGGGTCGCCTCGGACTTCCTGCGCCGCAACTACCTGATGACCTCGGCCCGCTGGACCGAGCCGCGGCTCTACCTGACCGTCGTCTGGGCCGAGATCGTGCTGGGCTCGGCCATCCTGCTGGCCGGCTTCAGCCAGCCGCTGGGCCTGCTCATCGTCTCCACCTGCGCCGCGTCGGTGGTCACCCTGCTCTATTCGATTCTGCTGGTCCGGCTGAACACGCGCGACCTGGTGGCGGAGGTGCGGCTGCGCGGCTGGCGCCTCGGCGGGATGCTCGTGGCCATCGGCTTCTACGGCTTCTTCGCCGTGGCCATGGTGGTCACGCAGCTGCAGCGCCTGTAGGCACCCGGTTCGTGAAGAGGTCCTCGAGGGCGGCCGCGGTCATCGGCCGCCCGAAGAGGTAGCCCTGGGCGAACTGGTAACCCGCCTCGGACAACTGGGCCGCCTGGGCCTCGGTCTCGACCCCCTCGGCGACCGCATCGATGGCGAAGTCGCTGGTGAAGCCGATCAGATTCCGTACGATGATCTCGCCCGCCTGCCCCGCGGTGGCGCCGCTGACGAAGGACTTGTCGACCTTCAGGACGTCGACCGGGCAGTCGAGCAGCAGGCTGAGCGACGAGTGCCCGGTGCCGAAGTCGTCGAGGGCGATCCGTACGCCGAGGGCCTTGAGCCGGTGCAGCTGCGCGACCGCGAGATCGGCGGCCAGCACGGCCGTCTCGGTGACCTCGAGCATCAGCCGATCCGGCTCCACGTCGTTCCCGGTCAGCAGCGCGGCCACCCGGTCGACGAAGTGCGGGTCCTCCAGCTGGCGGGCCGAGACGTTGACGCTGATCCGCCCGGGCGCCCGGTCGCCGAGGCGGCGGCGCCAGTCCACCGACTGGCGTACAGCTTCGCGCAGCACCCAGTCACCGATCTCGACGATGGAACCGTTGTTCTCGGCCAGCGGGATGAAGGCGTCCGGTCCGAGCAGCCCGTGCTCGGGGTGCCGCCAGCGCAGCAGCACCTCGGCCCCGATCGGGGAGCCGCCGGGGAGGGTGACGATGGGCTGGTAGAGAACCGTCAGCTGTCCCTCGGCCGGGGCCCGGCGCAGCTCGGCGGCCAAGCGGGCCTCGGCGTCGGCGGCCCGGTCCATGGCCGCGTCGAACCAGTGCCAGGCGTTTCCGCCCGCGTTCTTCGCCGCGTACATGGCGACGTCGGCCCGCCGCAGCAGCTCGGCCGGGACGTCGCCGGGGCGGGTGGTCGTGACGCCGACGCTGGCCGCCGTGACCACCGTGTGGCCGGCCAGCTCGGCCGGCGCGCCGACCGCGCGGATCACCTTGCGCAGGAGCACTTCGACGTCGCCGCCGTCCGGGATGACGATCGTGAACTCGTCGCCGCCCAGACGCGAGACGGAGCCCCGGCCGCCGACCACCTCGGTCAGCCGGCGGCCGGTGACCCCGATGAGCAGATCGCCGACGTGATGGCCCAGCCGGTCGTTGACGGTCTTGAAGTCGTCCAGATCGAGCAGGGCGACGTGGAAGCGGCCGCGCTCGCCCAGCAGCTGCGCGAGGTGCTGCTCCATCCGGGACCGGTTGGCCAGACCGGTGAGACTGTCGTGGGTGGCCTGGTGGGTCAGCTTCGTCTGGTAGTCGCGCAGCTCGTCGACCAGCCGCTGGTTGTCGCGCAGGGCCAGGATCTGCCGCACCACGACCAGGGCCGTGAGCACGACGGCGGCGATCTGCATCGTGGTCGTCTCGGTGGCGTCGCCGGTGCCGGTCGAGAGCAGCAGGACGTCGGTGATGGCGACGGCGGCGTAGGGAAGGACGCTGATCCGCTGCGAGACGCGGCGGGTTGCGGGCGTACGGTCGCCGTTCGACCACTGGCGGGCGGCGGCGAGATTGATGGTGAGCGCGGCGACCGGTACGGCCAGCAGGCTGCTCGACAGATGGACGTAGTCGCTGATGAACGGTGACATGCCGCCCAGCGACGCGGCGATCGACGCGCCCACCGCCAGGATGTGGATCGCCTGCCGGTCGAGCCGGCCGGCCCCGGCGAAACCGACCTTGACGAAGGTCGCGACACCGACGAAGGCCGACAGCATGATGGCCAGCATCGGACCGGCCGAACCGGTCTGGGCCATCCAGCGGTCGTGGTCGCGCAGGGAGAGATGCCAGACCAGCGCGCCCAGCGTGACCAGGACCATGCAGGCGTCCAGGCCGAAGCGGATCCAGTCGGCCCGGCTGCGCTGCCAGGACGGCAGCCGCAGCAGTGCCCAGATGACCAGGCCGAGCACGGCGAGATAGAGGGCGACGGTCACCGGCCCGATGCGTTGCGAGGGCATCGCTCCGCCGACCGCGTCGACCGCGTTGCTGACGCTGCCGGCGGTGAAGAAGGCGCTCGCCACCGAGAGATGCCGCCAGAAGCGCCTCGTGCCCGCGTCCAGGCGCTGGTCGCGGGCCGCCCGCAGACAAGCGATCCCCGCGAGGGCGGCGCCGACCGGCAGCGGCACCCAGCCGATCACCGGATGCGCATAGGTGTGCGTCAGCCCGGCGAAGAACCAGGCCGCGCACAGCACGACGAGCAGTGCGCCGGCCAATTCGAGCCCGTGCACCCGAAAGTATCGAGGCATGTCTTTCCCGTCCCCTGCGAATGTCGGCCGTCCCCATCGGCAGCCCCGCCGCCGACTTGAAAGGTCTGCCCGGAGCGTCCGTGCCGGGCGTCGGCTCAGCGAAGCGGACGGGCGCGACTAGAGTCGGGTGAAGGCGGGCAGGAGAGGAAACGGATGGCAGCGGGAGCGGCGTCGCCCGGTGAGCGGGTCCGGGATGCCGAGCGCACCCGGGCCGAGATCGTCGAGGTCGCGACGCACGAGTTCGCCGATCAGGGTTACGCGGGCGCGCGGGTCGACGAGATCGCGGCCAAGACGCGCACCACCAAGCGGATGATCTACTACTACTTCGGCGGCAAGGAGGGGCTCTACCTCGCCGTCCTCGAACAGGCCTACCAGCGCATCCGGCTGCTCGAGCAGAAGCTCGACGTCGACCACCTGGAGCCGGTCGAGGCGCTGCGCAAGCTGGCCGAGCTCACCTTCGACCACCACGAGGAGCACCAGGACTTCGTCCGCCTGGTGGCGATCGAGAACATCCACTACGCCCAGCACCTGCTCAAGAGCGAGGTCCGCGAGGGCCTGGCCGCCCCCGCGCTCGAGGTCCTGACCCGCATCATGCGGCGCGGCGTGGAGGCCGGCCTGTTCCGCGACGACCTCGACGCCCTGGACGTCCACATGATCATCAGCTCGTTCTGCATCTTCCGCGGGGCCAACCGCTACACGTTCCGGGCCATCTTCGACCGCGACCTGCTCGATCCGTCCCTGCGCACCCACCAGCGCCAGATGATCGGCGACCTGGTCGTCGCGCACGTGACGGCCGCGCCACCACGGTAGGACGTATTCGGTATGTCCGCCGGACATCGATGACGGTCTTTGCGTGACTAGGGTCGGGGCAGGACACCCCCAATCCCCCCGCAGGAGGGTCTGATGTTTCTACGACGGATGGCGGCCGCGCTGTTCTCGGCCGTCGCGTTCGCCGGTGTGCTGGTGGCCGGCTCGGCTCCGGCCTCGGCCGCGCCCCGCGTCCTCTACTACGACGCCAGTCAGGCGCAGGAGTTCGTGGCCGTGGTCAACCAGGGCGCCCAGATCTGGAACAGTCGCGCCACGAACGTGCGCCTCGAACCGGTCACCGCCGGCCGCACGCCCAACATCCGCATCTACGCCGACAACGGCTGGCCCCGGGCCCAGACCACCTCGCTCGGCAACGGCCGGGTCTGGATGGGTCGCCAGGCCGTCGACCAGGGCTACTACCCGCCGCGGATCGCCGCCCATGAGCTGGGTCACATCCTCGGCCTGCCCGACCGCCGCACCGGCCTGTGCGCCGACCTGATGTCGGGCAGCAGCGCCCCGATCTCGTGCACCAGCTCCTACCCCAACGCGCGCGAGCTGGCCCAGGTCGAGGCCAACTTCCGCTCGTCGGCCGTCGCCCGGGTCACCCCGCAGACGTACGTCTGGCAGCCCGCGCTCGCCGGAGCCGCGAGCTGACGAGCCCGGCCGCGCGGCAGGCACCGGCCTGCCGCGCGGCACCGCTCAGCACATGGGCCGCGGTGCCGAATATCGGGTATGCGTGTGCCACGCGTGAGCAACCAATGGGGGCGTCCCGCCGTGATGCCCCTGATGGTGTGGTTGCTGGTGGGACTCCTGAGCAGCACGCTGCTGCTGTGGCAGCAGGACCGCAGCCGCGACGCGGTGGCCGGGCGCTTCGACAACGGGGTCGGCACGCTGGGCGATTTCATGAGCGGGGTCGCGGCCGAGGCCCTCGCCCGCGAACGCCTGCAGGCCCAGGCCTCCCTGGCCGACCCGGTCGTCACGGCCCGCGACTTCCAGCGGGCGGTGACCGGTTTCGGCTACCCGGCCGCCCTGCTGCTGGATGGCCGGGGTCGCGTGCTGAACGTCGTTCCCGAGGATCCGGGGTCGATCGGCCAGGAGCTGGCGAGCCGCTACGACCATCTGCGCGCGGCGCTGGAGGGCCGACCGGCCGTCTCCGGAGTGGTCGACTCGGCCACCCGCGGCATCCCGGTCGTCGCCTTCGCCGTGCCGTTCGAGACCGCCGGGGGCCGCCGCGTCTTCTCCGGGGCCCTGCCGATCCGGGCCAGCCCGCTGGCGTCGTACTTCACCAGTGCCCTGTCGCTGGACGGCGCCCGCGTGCAACTCGAGGACGCGGCCGGTGCCATCGTCGCCGCCACCCGGCCGTTCACCACCACCCAACCCACCCTGGGCAACCAGGAGCCGGCGCTGGCCGCCGCGCTCGCGCGGGACGCCGGCGGCCGCTACGAGTCCGGGGGGACCTGGTGGCGCTACTCGTCCGTGCCGGTCGCCGGCACCCCGTGGCGGCTGTCCGCGACCGTACGCGAAGACGTGCTCTACGCCTCGCTGCACAACACCGAGGTGGCCGGCCGGGTCGCCCTGGGCGGGGCCGCGCTGGTCGGCCTGGCCGTGGTGCTGGCCATGGGCCGCGCCCGGGCGAGCCGCCGCGACCTGCTGCTCAGCGAACGCCGCTTCCGCAAGGTCTTCGACGGCTCCCGGATCGGCATGGTGCTCACCGACCTGACCGGCCGCTGCCTGCGGGTGAACCCGGCCGCCGGTCAGATCTTCGGCCGGGGAGAGGAGGAGCTGATCGGCCGCAGTGTCGAGGATTTCGCCCACCCCGACGACATGGGCCTGACCACCGGCCGCATGCGGGACTGCCTGAACGGGCGGCTCGACGGCTTCGATCTCGAGAAGCGCTACGTCCGGGCCGACGGCGAGGTCGTCGAGGCGTCGATCACCAGCGCGGTGCTGCGCGACGAGGACGACCGCCCGCTGTATTTCGCCACCCAGATCATCGACACCTCCGAGCAGAACGCCCTGGAGCGCGAACGCGACCGCAACCAGGCCGAGCTCGCCCGCCGGGCCGAGGAGCTGCAGGACGCCAACACCCACCTGGCCGACGTGATGGCGATGCTCAGCCACGACGTCCGCCAGCCCCTGGCCAAGATCGTCGGGCTGGGCGAGCTCCTGCTGGAGGAGTGGGACACCATGCCCGAGCACGCCAAGACCCATGACGTACGGCGGATGACGGTGGCCGGGCACCGGGCGAACGACCTGGTCACCGACATCCTGATGCTCGCCCAGTTCGACGCGGGCGCGATGCCGGCCCGCCCGGTGCGCATGGACCTCGCGCACGCCGTCCGTGAGGCCGTGACGGCCCACCACGTCAGCGCCGGCACCCCGATCTCGGTCATCGCCCCGGACGAGACGACCGGCCTGGCCGACCCGGGTCAGCTGCAGCTCATCCTGGGCAACCTGCTCACCAACGCCTCGAAGTACGGCCGCCCGCCGATCGAGGTGACCGTGTCCAACGCCGGGGAGCTCGTGACCATCCGGGTGGCCGACCACGGCGAGGGGGTGCCGCCCGAGTTCGTGCCGCACTTGTTCGACCGCTTCGCCCGCGCCGGCTCGGGCGTCGCGACCACCACGGCGGGCACCGGGCTCGGGCTCTACCTGGTGCGTCAGCTGGCGCTGGCGGGTGGTCTCGACGTCGCGTACGAGCCGAACCACCCGCACGGCGCGGTCTTCACCCTGACCGTGCCCCGCACTTCACCCGGCTCCCGCGTGCGCGACAGCGAGCACCAGCTGACCGGCTAAGGCCTGTCCTGTGCCTCACTCCCACGTGATCGACAGGACAGGCCTTAGCTCAGGGGGCGGCGGGGGCCTGGCGGGCGAGGACCGTCAGGGGCTCGCCGCTCAGCCGGCACACCGTCCACTCGTCCAGCAGTTCGGCGCCGAGCGAGCGGTAGAAGCCGATGGCCGGCTCGTTCCAGTTCAGCACCCGCCACTCGAAGCGCTCGTAACCGCGCTCGACGCACGCGGCGGCCAGAGCGGCGAGCAGGGCCCGGCCATGGCCTTCACCCCGCGCGTGCGGCCGCACGTAGAGATCGTCCAGGTGCATGCCGCGGGTGCCGGTCCAGGTCGAGAAGAACGGGTACCACACCGCGTATCCGACGATGTCCGTACGGTCGTCCTCGGCGATCAGCGCGGAAGCGGCCGGGTCCGCGCCGAACAGCGCTTCGACCAGCTGGGCCTCACTGGCCTTGGCTTGGCCGGGGGCCCGTTCGTACTCGGCGAGCTCCCGGATCATGGCCCGGATCTGCGGGACGTCGCCCACCTCGGCAGTTCTGATCATGGGGCAATCCTGCCGCAGCGGTCGCGGGGATGTCAGGCGGCGAGCAGATCGGCGATCGCGGCCAGGCCGGCCTCGATCGTGCGGCTCGGGGTGTTGCCGAAGCCGAGAATCAGGCGAGGGCGGCTCGTGGCCATGCCGTAGAGGCCTACGCCACGATCAGCGGCCTCGGCTATCAGGTGCTGCTCGTCGGTGGTGGGGGAGAGGTTGAGCACGGCGTGGAAGCCGGCGGCCAGGCCGGTCACCGCCAGGTGGGGAGCGTGGCGGGCCACGGCGGTGATCAGGGTGCCGCGGCGGGTGGCGTATTCGGCCCGCATGCGGCGCAGGTGGCGGTCGTAGCGGCCGGACTCGATCAGGACGGCCAGGGCGTACTGGTCGACGACGGGGCTGCCCCGGTCGGCCAGCCACTTGCCGTGGGCGATCGCCTCCCGCAGGCGGGGCGGGGTGATGATCCAGCCCAGGCGCAGGGCGGGGGCCAGCGACTTGCTCACCGTGCCCAGGGAGACGACGCAGTCGGGGGCCAGGCCCTGCAGGGAGCCGACCGGGTCGCGGTCGTAGCGGAACTCGGCGTCGTAGTCGTCCTCGATGATGGTGCCGCGGTGCTCGCGGGCCCAGGCGATCAGGTCCCGGCGGCGGGGGCCGGTGAGCACCACGCCGGTCGGCCACTGGTGGGCCGGGGTGACCAGCACGGCCCGGGCCCCGGTGCGGCGCAGGGCGCCGACGTCCAGGCCGTCGTCGTCGACCGGCACGGGTACGCAGGTGAGGCCGGCCGCCGTGGCCAGGCCGGTGACGGTGGCGCCGCTGCCCGGGTCCTCGACGGCGACCGTGGTCACCCCGGCGGCCGCCAGCGCGTCGATGACCAGGCCGAGCGACTGCTGCGTGCCGGTGCCGACGATGACATCACCGGCCGTGGCGGTGGCGGCTCTCACCCGTACGGCGTAGGAGGCCAGCACCTCCCGCAGCCGCGACGGCCCGGCGGCCTCGCCGTAGTCGAAGGCCGCGTCCGGCATCGTGCGGCACGCCTCCCGGACCGCCCAGGCCCAGTCCTCGCGCGGCACCAGCCCCAGGTCGGGGACCCCGTGCCGGAAGTCGGCCACCGCGAACCCGCCGCGCGCGGCCGGGACCGGGCCGGGGCGGGGCGCCGGGAAGGAGAGGGCCGCCACCCGGGTGGCCGATCCGGGGCGACTGGTGAGATAGCCCTCGGCCTGCAACTGGGCGTAGCAGTCCTGGACGAGCCCGCGTGACAGGCCGAGCGTGCGGGCCAGCTCGCGGGAGGAGGGCAGCGGCTCGCCGGCGGCCAGGCGACCGTCCCGGATCGCCGCGCGCACCTGATCCTCCAGCTGCGACCGCAACCCGGTGCCGCTCCCACGGTCGATGGTCACGAGAAGCGAAGGCCCCGAACCGGCCCACTCGACGGGCATGGAACTGGACCTTACCAGTGGCCCGGCGCCCTCCTAGCGTGATGAGCATGACGACGACTCAACCGGTCCACAGCGGACTGATAACCGGCCCGCTGCTGCTGCGGTGCGTGTCGATTCTCGGTTCGTCGATCGGGTTCTTCCTGCCGCTGTCGGTCGTGCCGATGTTCGCCGGGCCGTCCGGGGCCGGCACCGCCACGGTCGCCCTGCTGCTGGCCACGGTGGCCGGCGAGATGGCCACCCCGCGGCTGGTGGGCCGGATCGGCTACCGGGCGGCGCTGGCCCTGGGGCTGGTGCTCCTGGGCGTGCCCACCCTCGCGCTGACGGTCAGCGCCGAGCCGTGGGTGATCCTCGCGGTGTGCGTGGTGCGCGGCCTCGGGTTCGCGATCTGCACCGTGGCCGGCGGAGCGCTGACCGCCATGCTGATCCCGGCCGGGCGTCGCGGCGAGGGCCTGGCCCTGGTCGGACTGGTCAGCGGGGTGTCGAGCCTGCTGGCCCTGCCGGCCGGGGTGTGGGCCGCGAGCCGCTGGGGCTTCTCGCCGGTGTTCGTGGCGACGACGGTCATCACGTTGCTCGCGCTGGTGTCCGTCCCCGGGATTCCCCATCGGAGCTCGACGGTGGCCGGCCCGGCCCAGGCGCCGTGGAAGCTGCTGCGCCCGGCGACCATTTTCGCCGCCTCGACCGCCGCCCTCGGGGTCTTCGTGACCTTCCTGCCGCTGGCGCTCGGCGGTCAGCACGCCGCGGTCACCGCGGTCGCGTTGCTGGTGCAGCCGTCGGCCGCGACCGCCGCGCGCTGGGCCGCCGGACGCCTCGGCGATCGGCACGGTCAGAGCCGGCTGCTCGCGCCGGGGCTGGCGCTGAGCGCGGCGGGCACGGCCGGCCTGGCGCTGATCGGCCGGCCGGCGGCCGTGATCGCGGCGGCCCTGATCTTCGGCGCCGGGTTCGGATTGCTGCAGAACGCGACGCTGGCCCTGATGTACGACCGCATGCCGGCCGGCGACGAGAGCACGGTCAGCGCGGTCTGGAACATCGCCTACGACCTCGGCATGGCGGCCGGCGCCCTCGGTGCGGGTCTCCTGGTCGTCCCACTCGGTTACCCGGCCACCTTCGTCGTGGCCGCCGCGGTCACGCTCACCGCCTACGTCCTGATCCTGAGGAGAGATTGATGCCTGATCGCCGTCGCCGTGGCGGTGCTCACCACGGGCGGGCTCGCGCTGGTCGAGTTGCCCGGCGTTCAGCACACCTTCGATCTGCTCTGGTCGCTGCGTTACAGCTTCGTCATCGACGCGGTGGACGCCTTTGTCAGGAGCCGTACCGAGAAGTGAGCTCCGAGCCGATGCGGGCCAGTTCCGACCGTACGGCGGGAGGCTCGACCACCTCGACGGCCGAACCCCAGCCGGAGAGCGTGCGGGCGATGTCGCGGGGCGTCGGGGCGCCGACCCGGACCCGCACCCGGCCGTCGCCGAGCGGGTCACCGGGGTGGCAGTGGCGTCCGAAGTGGTCACGCAGCACCCACACGAAGCGCTCCGGGATCAGCACGGTGGCCCAGGTGCGCGAGCGGCGTTCCTCGATCGTGCCGACCACCTGATCCCAGGCCGCGTCGAGCGTGAAGTCGCCGGGCCGGTCGAAGGTGGCGCCGGTCGTCTCGAGGTCGCCGATCCGGTCGAGCCGGAACGTGCGCTGCCCCCGCTCGGTGCCGGCGATCAGATACCACACGCCGTCCTTGTCGATCAGCCCCCACGGGTCGGCCTCCCGCCGTACGTCCTTGTAGCGGAACCGGATCCGGTGCCGCCGGACCACCGCCTCCTGCACCCGCCGCACCGCTTCGGGGCGGTCGCGGGTGTTCTCGCCCCAGCGGGACGGGTCGATCAGCGTGGCGCCGGCCGCCGCCTGGGCCTCGGTCCGATAGGTCTCGGGCAGCGCCCGCAACAGCTTGCGCAGCGCCGCCTTGACCTCGTCGGAGGTCGACGCGGCCGGCCCGGCCAGCAGGAACAGCGCCCGCGCCTCGGACGCCGTCAGCCCGCTGAGGTCGGTGCGCGCCCCGCCGACCAGCTGCCAGCCGCCATGCCGGCCGGGCTGCGGATAGACCGGGATGCCGGCCGCCGACAGCGCCTCGAGGTCGCGGCGGGCGGTGGCCACCGAGACCTCCAGCTCGGCCGCCAGTTCGGCGGCGGTGACCCGGCCCCGCTGCTGCATCAGCAGGAGGGCGGCGACAAGACGGTCGGCTCGCATGCCCCGAATACTGCCCGGAAAAGTGCTCAGAAGGTGAGCACTTTACGGCGGAGGATGAGTCCATGACCACTTCAGCAGCGCTTCGCGGACTCACCACCGTCACCCTCTTCGCCGACGACCTCGACGCCGCCCGGGCCTGGTACACCGAGGTTTTCGAAGTCGAGCCCTACTTCGTCCGCGACGGCGCCTACCTGGAATGGCGCATCGGCGACTACCAGCACGAGTTCGGCATCCTCAACAGCCGGTTCGCCCCGCACCCGCTCGGCGGCGGTCAGCCGGCCGGCGTGATCGTCTACTGGGCCGTGGACGACGTCGAGGCCGCCCACGGCCGACTGCTCACGCTGGGCGCGACCGAGCACGACAAGCCGACCGAGCGCGGCCCCGGCTACGTGACCGCGTCGGTGCTCGACCCCTTCGGCAACGTGCTCGGCGTGATGCGCAACCAGCACTACGACGACGTGCTCGCCTCGATGAGGAGCCGGCTCGCTACTTAAGCAGGGTGCAATAGAGCAGGCCCCCGGTGAACAGGAACGGATTGGGGGCCTTGCGCCATTCGGCGGCGGTCGGCAGGCGGCGCTTCCAGATCACCTTGGCCAGGCGGCCCGGGCCGGTGAGATGGCTCTTCACGCCGTCGACGACGCAGCCGCCGATCGGCTTGCCCAAGGACACCGCCGCGCCGGCGTCGCCGTCGGCCCGCCTGTTGTGGACGGTGCCGCCCTCGGCGGTGTCACCGTCGTCGTCCATGAGGATGAACGTGGTCGGCAGGAAGCGGGCGCAGGTGAAGCGGTCGGCCTCCTCCGTGGCCAGCACGACCAGGTCGCCGGTGGCCGGCCCGACGATGCCGTCGGCCATGACGCCGTGCTCGACCTGGAACCGCATGACCGCGGCGTAGGTGGCGTCGCCGAACTGTCCGTCGGCGTCCACCCCGAGGACGCGCTGCACACAGCGGACCCCCTCGGGCGGGTTGACGTAGTGGTTGGACGGTCCGACGTAGCGGATGCCGGGATTCGCGTGGGCTGCGCTGCCGGTTCCGGCGAGCAGAGCGGCCGTCGCCACCGTGGTGGCCAGTACCGCGCCGATGCGCTTGAGGGTCATGTCGTTCCTCCGAGTCAGCGGTTGGTTCGCCGCCACCACGGGGGAGGAGCCGCTCCGGTTCACGCCGGTCCGGGGAGAACCCGATCGGGTGATGCCGGCCGGCGTCGTCGCCGGGCCGAGCCGCGGCCCGGCGGTCCGACCGTGTCGATAGGATGTCGATCATGGGCGAACCGTGGAAGGTGCTCGATCAGCACGTCCGTCCCGACTTCCGCAAGACGGTGGTGTTCAGCGTGATCGCGCTGGCCGCGCTCATCGTGGGCACGCAGGCCGGCGACATCGACTCGCCGGAGCTGCGGGACCGGCTGATCGCGTGGGGCTGCGCCGCGCTGGTCGCCCTGGCCGGTCTGGCCGCGACCCGCACCGCGTCGCGCGAGGTGCACCGGATCGCGCAGGCCCGCGGCGGGGAGGTGGCGGCCACGCCGCTGCGCCTGATGGTGCAGCTCGCCGGCTATCTGCTCACCGTCGTCGTGGTGTGCGACCTGCTCGGCGTCGGGCTGCGCAACCTGCTGGTCGGCGGCGCGGTGACCGGGGTGATCCTCGGCCTGGCCGCGCAACCGGTGCTGAGCAACCTGTTCGCCGGTCTCGTCCTGCTCTTCGCCCGCCCGTATCTCCCCGGCCAGCAGGTGCGGATCTTCTCGGGGGCGATCGGCGGCCCGCACTACGGCACGATCGTCGCCGCCGGGCTGCTCTACACCGTGCTCGACACCACCGAGGGGCCGCTCAACATCCCCAACTCGGTGCTGCTGGCCTCGGCCGTCGGACCGTCCGACGGCGAGCCCGAGGAGCCCACCGACTCTCCGGACCCGGTCACACCGGACTCCGTCACACCGAGCCCCGTCACGCCGAGCCCCGTCACACCAGGTCCCGTCACATCCGGTCCCGTCACGCCGGATCAGGAAGCCGCCTCGGCGGCCACCGCCGCCGCCCTGTCCGAGATCGCCGACGAGCCCGGCCGCAAACCCAGCGAGGACTGAGCGGTGGCGGACCTCGGTCATGCTTGATCTGTGCGATTGATCCTGAACGTCCTCTGGTTCATCTTCGGCAGCGGCTTCGTGCTCGCGATCGGCTACGGCGTGGCCGCCCTCATCTGCTTCGCGCTGATCGTGACGATTCCCTTCGGGATCGCCTCGTTGCGGCTCGCGGTCTACGCGTTGTGGCCCTTCGGCCGTACGGTGGTCAGCCGCCCCACCGCGGGCCTCGGCTCCGGCGTCGGCAACATCATCTGGGTGGTCGTGGCCGGCTGGTGGCTGGCCCTCACCCACATCGTGGCCGGCGTCGCCCAGTGCGTGACCATCATCGGGATCCCGTTCGGCATCGCCAACTTCAAGCTCGTACCGGTCGCTTTCTGGCCCCTCGGCCGGGAGATCGTCGACCTCAGCGAGTGACGCGCACCGCATCGCGGCGCCGGGGAACGGGCGTGAGCTGCGCAGGTCTGCCGCCGGCGCGACCGTGACCGGTGACACCGCGCGCAGCGGCGCTGCGTCCCGGGCCGCCCGGGTACCACGCGCCCGACACCCGGGGCCGGAAAGACCAGGGACCTTCCCTGGGCCGGCCGGTGGGGACGAAGGGCCAGAGTGACGTCATGGACGACTCCATCGCGTACCCCCCGGCGGGCATCGCCGCCCGGGACCAGAGCCACATCCTGTTCGCCCAGACGATGCTCTTCGTCGCGGGCACCGCCGCCCTGTTCGCCTTCGGCGCCTATCTGGGGCGCGACCTCGGCGGCGGCACGGCCATCATCGCCTACATCGCCTCGTTTGCCGCCCTGATCGGCATGCAGTTCGCGGCCCGCCGCTCGCGGGAGCTCACGATCGGGCTGCTCGCCGCGTTCGGCCTGTTCATCGGTCTGGCCGTGGCGCCCACGCTGTCCTACTACGCCAGCCAGGACCCGCAGGCGCTGTGGCAGTCGGGCGGCGCGACAGCTCTGTTCATCGCGGGCTTCGGCGCGGCCGGCTACGCCACCCGGCGCGACCTGTCGGTGCTGGCCCGCTACGCCTTCTGGGCGCTGGTGGCGCTGATCGTCTTCGGCATCGTGCTCATCTTCGTGAACATCCCGAACGGCGCCCTGATCTACGCGGTGCTCGGCCTGGTCATCTTCGCCGTGCTGACGATGGTCGACTTCCAGCGCCTGCGCCGCAACACGGATCTCAACTCGGCCCCGCTGATCGCCGCGTCGATCTTCCTGGACATCCTCAACGTCTTCCTGTTCTTCCTGCAGATCTTCGGCGGCCGCTCCAACGACCGCTGACCAGCCGCCAGGACGCGCCGGCGACGAACGACCGTCAGGGCGCGCCGGCGAGGAGTCCGCCTCAGGTGCGGTGGTGGCCCAGCCGGTCAGTATCCGCCGTGGGACCCGCTGTCCCAGTCACCGGGCGTGGGGTCGTTACCGGTCCCGCCGGAGTCGCCGCCGCTGTTGTCGGCGACGCGCGGACGACCGCGGTTCCTGGCCCAGGAGATCACGCCGAGCACGATGACGGCGAGCAGGATCACGCCCAGGGCGATCGCACCGACCAGCTGAATGGTGGCAGTCATGGCGGCAGCGTAGACGCTCAGGTCGCGGTGATCTCGACGTCCCCGCGGGCGGTGCTGGGATCGACGGGACGCCCCTTCTGCGTCCACCGCACGCGGCCGGCGGCGGCGAGCCGGCGGGCCGCGCGCCGCACCTCCTCGCGCTCACCGTCGACGCCGGCGAGCGGGAAGCGCCGGGTCCGCCCGGCGGTGGCCAGGATCCGCGCCTCGAGCTCCCGGTCGCAGTCGCGCAAACCCCGTCGCCGGCACGCACTGCTGCACCAGCGCACCTGATCCCAGTCGTCGGCCCACGCCTTGCGCCAGGTGATCGCCCGCCCGCACGAGGCGCAGGTCTTGGGTTCCGGAGACGGCACAGAGCCGATCTTAAGCAGGGACCCCACGATCGCTGTGGGGAAGTGCGGGCCCAGCGCGCCGGCACCAGATTCTCGCGGTGCCCGTCTTGCCACCCCGCCTGCCCTGTGACGCATCGGCGATCATCTCGGTGAGGGGCGGAACCCATGGCACTGCCGGGAAAGAAGACGGGGCGCGTGACGCGGTCGCTGGACGCGACGTCGACGGAGATCGCCGCGTTGCGGTCGTCGCTCGGTGATGCCGCGCCGGAGAGCCGGAGGTAGCCCTCCCGGTCACGGCGACCAGAAGGCGTCGGGGAGGGTCCGGACGTCGGCGGCGGAGCGTTCGAGAAGGGCGGCGATGGGCAGCAGGGCGATCGAGGCCGGATCGCCGGCGCCGGCCATCCGGCGGATCACGGCGGCCTGGCGTTGCGCTCGCTGGGGGACCACGGCGCCGAGGACGCGGCGGTCGCCGGCGTAGCCATACGCGTCGAGCAGGAGATGCAGGCGGCGGGACCGCTCCCGCCGGTCCTGCTCGCTGACCGGGCCGCCGTCGTGCGGGGACGCCAGGGGGACCCAGGTCAGGGCGGAGAACGCCAGGTCCCAGTCGGGGGTGGACGGGCCGGCGACGTCCCAGTCGCAGAAGCCGATCAGCCGGTCGCCGTCGACCACCGCGTTGTACGGGGACGCGTCCTGATGGCCGATGATCAGACCCGGACCCATCGTGCCGCCGATGAACCAGTGCTCGTCCGGCGGCGGGGTGAAGCCGGCGGTCAGGTCGTGGACCCGGCGAAGCCACCGGCCGACCTGGGCCAGCATCGCGTCGGCCGACGCCCAGCCGGGCGGGGAGTCGCGGCCGGCGAAGGTCTCCCCGGGCAGATAGGTGAGCATCTCGCGGCCCTGGTCGTCGAAGCCGAGCGCGCGCGGTGCGGCGTCGAAGCCGGCCGCCTCCAGATGTCGCAACACCGCGTGCACGCTCGCCGTCCAGGGTGCGGCCCGCTTGTGGACGACGCCGTCGATCAGGACGGCGCCGGTCGTGTTGCCGCCGGGCAGGACGACTTCGGGCATGCACCGTGTGTAGCAGGCGCCGACCGGCGGGGACACCGAGTTTCTCAGCGGGCCGGCGCGGTGGGCGACGGGGTGTGGCCGGGGGCGATGGAGGCCTGCACCATCAGGGCGGCGGCGCCGATGGCGGCGGCGTCCCGGGGCTGGGCCGAGAGCTCCACGACGGTTTCGTGGCGGTGCCGGGCGTGGGCGGTCGCGGCCAGATGGGTGCGCAGGCGGCGGGCGTAGATCGACCCCGCCACCGCCATGCCGGGGCCGGTGAGCACGAGGCGGCCCAGGTCGAGCAGGTTGACCATCGAGGTGACGGCCACGGCCAGGTAGGCGGCGGCGCGGTCGACCAGCTCGAAGGCCTCGGGATCACCGCTCACGGCGGCCCGGGCCAGAACGTCGTACGCGCTGGGAACCGAGACCGGCAAGCGCAAGCGAGCCGCCAGGGCGTCGTCGGCGCGGGCGGCCTCGACGGTGGCGGCCATCGACGCGTAGCGCTCGACGCAGCCGGTGTTGCCGCAGGGGCACGGCCGTCCGTCGTACGCGATCGACAGGTGGCCCAGCTCGCCGGCGTCAAAGCTCGTGCCGCGGAACAGCGCGCCGCCGAAGACCAGGCCCGCGCCGACGCCGGTGGAGAGGTAGACACTGCCGAACGACTGGTCACGCGAGACGCGGCGGCTCCAGAACTCGCCCAGCGCGGCCGCCGCTGAGTCGTTCTCGATCAGCACCGGCAGGCCGAGGCGGTCGGCCAGCACCCTCGCCCAACCGGGGGCCACGCGGGCGGCCGGCGCGACCACGGCCAGGCCCTCGACGCGGTCGCGGGGCAGGTCGAGCCCGGCCGTGAAGTCGTCGAACCGGGTGGCCAGCAGCGCCGGCTCGGGCCGATCGCCGAGCGGGACCACCTCGCGGCCGACCACCCCGCCGGTCAGGTCGACGGCCACGCAGGTGACCGTTTCCGGTCCGAGGTGGAAGCCGATGCCGAAACGGCTGCCGGGGGCGATCGCCAGCAGCTTGCGGGGCGCGCCGCGCACCGAGTCGGCCGAGCCGGACTCGAGGATGACGCCGTCGGCGATAAGGTCGCGCACGATGACCGAGATGGACGGCTGGGTGAGACCGGTGAGCTCGGCCAGCTCGACCCGGCTGACCGCGGCCGCCGACCGGACCACGTCCACGACGAGGGCGCGGCTGCCCGGCCCGGCCGCGGGCGCTTCTCGACGTGCCATCAGTGCGTCCTTGTCTCGCTCGACTGCCCAGGCGCTACCGTACCTGGGTGACACAGGGGCAGCGGCGGGTCGGGCTCGTTCTCGCGCGTGCCTCGCGGGTGCTCGGCGAGGAGCCGTATTACCACGAGTTCCTCGAGGGGCTGGAGCGCGTGCTCACCCCGGCCGGGGTGTCGGTGCTGGTCACGGTGGTCACCGACCGGGCGGCCGAGAGCGCCGTCTATGAGCGCTGGGCCGCCCAGGGGCGCGTCGACGGTGTGGTGCTGGTCGACCTGGCGCCGGGCGACACCCGGGTCGAGCTGATCGCCCGGCTCGGCCTGCCGGCGGTGGTGCTGGGGGCGCCGTCGACCGCGCCGGGGCTGCCGACCGTGTGGACCGACGACGCCGGGTTCGCGCAGGAGGCCGTGCGGTTCCTGGCCGACCGCGGGCACCGGGTGATCGGGCACATCAGCGGGCCGCACACCTTCGCCCACACCCAGCTGCGGCAGGCGGGGGCCGAGACCGAGGCCGGCGTACGGGGTGTGGCTCTGCTGCGGGCCGAGGGCGATTACTCGTACGAGTCGGGGCGTGCCGCCACTGCCGCGCTCCTGCCTCAGGGGCCGACGGCGATCGTGTGCGACAACGATCTGATGGCCCTGGCCGCCCTCGACGAGCTGCGCGACCGTGCGCTCACCGTGCCCGGCGACGTCTCGGTCGTCGCGTGGGACGACTCGGCGTTGTGCCAGCTGGCCACGCCGCCGTTGTCGGCGATGAGTCACGACGTCGGGCGGATCGGGGAGCTGGCCGGGGGAGCTCTGCTCGACGCCCTGGCCGGGAAGCCGCCGGCCGTCTACGAGGCACCCGCCGCCCACATCGTGGCCCGAGCCAGCACGAACTGAACCCGTCGCCGACCTGCCGTTTCTCGATCCTGCGACCACTTAAATTATTAATCTATGGTTGACATGACGGCAATGTAGGTCACATGCTGGGCGCCCGACGACGAATGGGTAGCGGCATGATCAATAGACGGCACTTCCTCGAACTGGGCGTGGCGGCGACCGCCCTGGCGCTCGCGGCCGGATGCACCGGCGGCGCGGGCGGGGACGACGAGACGGGCACGACCGGCGGTGCGGTCACCGGCGAGATCACGGTCCTGACCAATCGCACCGACCTGGCCGAGACGACCCTTCCGGCGTACGCGAAGAGGTTCGAGGCCGAATACCCGGGCACCAAGGTCAGCTTCGAGCCGGTGACCAACTACGAGGGCGACGTCACCACCCAGCTCAGCTCGGGCGACTACGGCGACGTGCTGCTCATCCCCAACACGGTGGCCGTGGATCAGCTGGGGCAGTTCTTCGAGCCGCTCGGCAGCACCGCCGATCTGAAAGCGAAATACCGGTTCGTCGACGAGAAGGCGTTCGACGGGCAGGTCTACGGGCTGTCGATCGGCGGTGTGGCCAACGGGTTCGTCGTCAACAAGCGGATCTGGCAGCAGGCGGGCATCACCGCGCCGCCCGCGACGACCGACGAGTTCCTGGCCGGCCTGGCCGCGGTCAAGTCGAAGACCGGGGCGGTGCCGTTCTACACGAACTACAAGGACGGGTGGCCGCTGAGCTTCTTCAACAGCCAGCGGGCGATCGTGGCCGACCCCGCTATCAACGACAAGTTCCCGGCCGACCCCGCGCCCTGGCAACCCGGCAAGATCGAGTACGTCACCGACGGTCTCCTGTTCGACATCGTGCGCGGCGGTCTCAGCGAGAAGGACCCGCTCACCACGAACTGGGAAGGCTCCAAGCCGATGATCGCGACCGGCAAGGTGGCCACCATGTTGCTCGGCTCGTGGGCCGTGCCGCAGATGAAGGACGCGGCGAAGGCGGCCGGGGCGGATCCCGCGGACATCGCGTTCTGGCCGTTCCCGTATCAGAGCGGGGGCAAGTTCCACGCGCGCATCGAGGGTGACTACAAGGCGGCCGTGAGCAAGTCGTCGGACAACAAGGCGACGGCGCGGGCCTGGCTCGACTGGTTCGTGACCGAGTCGGGCTTCGCGGGCGACCAGGAAGCCATCCCGCCGGTCATCGGGCAGCCGCTGCCGGCGTCGCTCCAGGCGTTCCAGGACACCGGGGTCGAGCTGGTCGAGCTGCCGGCGGCGACCACCAACGCCGGCAAGGAGGACGAGATCATCAAGGACTCCGAGATCGACCTGGCCGGCCACATCTACCGGCAGAAGCTGGTGGACATCGCCCGTGGTGCGGCCAAGGGCTCCAAGGAGTCGTACTTCGCCGACCTGAACAAGCGGTGGGGCGAGGCGCAGCGGCGGGTCATGGGATGACGGCGCTGCCCTCGCGGCCGGAGTCGCGGGTTCCCCCGGTATTTCGCGCGGAATCGCGGGTTTCGCGGGCGGGCGCTTCGCCACCGGACCCGCCTCGGAGGAAGCGCCGGGTCGCGACGCACTGGCTCTATCTGGGCCCGGCCGTGGCACTGCTGATCACTTTCACGTACGTGCCGGTCGCGAACATGGTCTGGTACAGCTTCCACAAGTGGGACGGCCTCGACGTCACGATGGACCCGGTCGGCTGGGACAACTACGTACGGGTCCTGACCGACGAGCGCTACTGGCGGGTCTTCCTGATCAGCCTCTACTACTTCGTGGCGTCGTTCGCCCAGATCGCCATCGCGCTCTACTTCGCGGTGCTGCTGTCGTTCAACACCCGGTTCCGCAACCTGTTCAAGGGCATCCTGTTCTTCCCGTACCTGCTCAACGGCGTCGCCGTCGGGTTCGTGTTCCTGTACCTGTTCCAGCCGGGCGGCACGCTCGACAGCGTTCTCGAGCTCGTGGGGCTGGGGGAGCACACGCGGCTGTGGCTGGGCGATCCGGACGTCGCGAACATCTCGCTCGCGGGGACGTCGGTGTGGCGGTTCACCGGGTTGAGCTTCGTGCTCTTCCTGGGGGCCATCCAGTCGATCCCGGGCGAGATCTACGAGGCGGCGGATCTCGACGGGGCCAATCGGTGGCACCAGTTCCGGTACATCATCGCGCCGGGCATCCGCCGCATCATCAGCCTGAGCTTCATCCTGGCCATCTCGGGAAGCCTGGCCGTCTTCGAGATCCCGTTCATCATGACCGGCGGCGCGAACGGCACCCGCACGTTTGTCGTCCAGGCCTACGAGACGGCGTTCCAGTTCCGGCAGATCGGTCTCGCCTCGGCCATGGCCGTGGTGCTGCTGCTGATCGTCCTGCTGGTCACCTGGATCC
Source organism: Paractinoplanes maris (assembly GCF_023544465.1). Classification (GTDB taxonomy): domain Bacteria; phylum Actinomycetota; class Actinomycetes; order Mycobacteriales; family Micromonosporaceae; genus Actinoplanes; species Actinoplanes maris. The sequence continues at coordinate 92,865 of NZ_JALPVL010000010.1, forward strand.
AGCGCCGCCTGATCCCCGACGACGAGGTGAGCCTGTCATGACCCCCGGACGAGCGTCCACCGCGGCCCCGAGCCCTGGGTGGGGAGGTGGGCGGGGAGCGGCGAACGTGGCCGCGACCGGCAAGTACGCCTCCCTGGTCGTGGCGTCGGTGATCGTGCTGGTGCCGTTGGTCGTGGTGCTGTTCGCGGCGTTCAAGACCCACGCTGAATACAGCACCAGCGGACCGCTGACCCCGCCGCGGAACTGGCTGAACTTCGACAACTTCGCGACCGCCTGGTCCCAGGGGCACATGCTGCGCGGCTTCTGGAACACGACGGTCATCCTGGTGATCTCGCTGGCCGGCACCGTTTTCGTGGGCACGCTGGCGGCGTACGCGATCAGCCGTTTCTCCTTCGCCCTGAAGCGTGTCGTGCTGGGGATGTTCCTGGTCGCGGCGCTCGTGCCGGGCGTGACGACGCAGGTGGCGACCTATCAGATCGTCAAGTCGATGGGCCTGGTCAACACCCCGTGGGCGGCGATCGTGCTGTTCCTCGGCACGGACATCGTCTCGATTTACATCTTCATCCAGTTCATGCAGTCGATCCCGCGCAGTCTCGACGAGGCCGCGGTCATCGACGGCGCCAGCCGCTTCACCGTCTACCGCAAGGTGATCCTGCCGCTGATGCGCCCGGCCATCGCCACCGTCGTGATCATCAAGGGCATCGCCATCTACAACGAGTTCTACATCCCGTTCCTCTATCTGCGATCACCCGACCTGAACGTCATCTCCACCGCCCTGTTCCGCTTCAAAGGCCCGTACGGCGCCCAGTGGGAGACGATCGCGGCCTGCACGATGATCGTCATCCTCCCCACGGTCCTGATCTTCCTGCTGCTCCAGCGCTTCATCTACAACGGCGTGACCGCCGGAGCCACCAAGTGACCACGTCGCCGCAGCTCCCACGCCCGCCGCGAGAGCTGTCGCGAGCGCGGTATGCGCCTCTGAGCACCGAATCGAACCATCGTGTCCCGGCAGGAGCCATGAAATGAGCAAAGTCAGTCAAGACCTGGCGGGAACCTGGACCTTGAGCGGGCCGCCCGGAGAGATAGCGGCGACGGTTCCCGGCTGTGTGCACACGGATCTGCTCGCCGCGGGCAAGATCGTGGACCCGTTCCTGGGCGAGAACGAGAAGGCTGTCGACTGGGTCGGCCGGGCGAACTGGGTGTACGAGCGCGACATCGCCTGGGACGGGGAACGGCCGGACCGGATCGAGCTGGTCTTCGACGGGCTCGACACGGTGGCCGACATCGACCTGGACGGCGTGGTTCTCGGGTCGACGAGCAACATGCACCGGAGCTACCGGTTCGACGTGACCGACCTGCTGGGTGCCGGGGTGGGCCGGCTCCGGGTGCGGTTCACGTCGGCCTACACCGAGGCGGAACGGCTTCAGGCGCAGCTGGGACCGCGGCCGAACGCCTATCCGGAGCCGTTCAACTTCGTGCGCAAGATGGCGTGCAGCTTCGGCTGGGACTGGGGCCCGACCCTGGTCACCGCGGGCATCTGGCGTGGGGTGCGCCTCGAGGGCTGGACCACGGCGCGGCTGAGCGAAGTCAAGCCCCTGTGCACGTTCGCCGACGGGTGTGGACGCCTCGATCTGAGCGTTTCGATCGACCGAGCACAAACACGCGGTCTGCGGATGCGCGTTCTGCTCGACGGTCGCCAGGCATATGACGGGTCGTACGCCGAAACGCTCACCATCGATGTCGACGGCGTTCAACCGTGGAACCCGCGCGGCTACGGCGATCCCAGCCTGCATGACTTGACCGTGCTGCTGCTGGACGGTGATTCCGAGCTCGATCGGTGGGAGCAGCGCACCGGCTTCCGGGCTGTCCGCATCGACGAGACCGATGGGCAGTTCGTCTTCCACGTCAACGAGCAGCCGGTGCTCGTGAAGGGCGTGAACTGGATCCCGGACGACATCTTCCCGTCGCGGATGACCCGCGAGCGGTATGCGCACCGGCTCGGCGAGGCGGCCGCGGCCGGCGTCAACCTCGTACGGGTGTGGGGTGGCGGCATCTATGAGAGCCGCGACTTCTACGAGGTGTGCGACGAGCTCGGGCTCCTGGTGTGGCAGGACTTCCTGTTCGCCTGCGCCTGCTATCCGGAGGAGGAGCCGCTGCACTCCGAGGTCGTGGCGGAAGCCCGCGAGAACGTCGTGCGATTGTCGCCGCATCCCAGTCTGGTGGCGTGGAACGGCAACAACGAGAACCTGTGGCTCCACGGCGCGGACGACTGGGCCTCACGGCCGGGCGGCGACCGCAGCTGGGGCGAGACGTACTACCTGAAGACGCTGCCCGACATCGTCTCCACGCTGGATCCGACCCGTCCCTACATGGCGGGCAGCCCGTGGTCGGGGTCGTGGGAGCACGAGCCCAACTCGACCGAGGTGGGCACGTTCCACTCGTGGGACGTCTGGAACCGGGAGGACTACCTGCACTACCGCGACTCGACGCCCCGGTTCGTGGCCGAGTTCGGCTGGCAGGCCCCGCCGGCCTGGCGCACGCTGCGCGAGGCAGTGACCGACGAGCCGATGCGCCCCGACTCACCCGGCGTCCGGCACCACCAGAAGGCGATCGACGGCAACGCCAAGCTCGCCCGCGGCCTGGCTCACCACTTCCCCGAACCCGGCCGTTCCGAGCTGGGCGGCCCTGAAGCGCGCGGTACTGAGGCTTGGCATTTCCTCGCTCAGCTCAATCAGGTGCGCGCGGTGCGGACCGGGATCGCCCACTGGCGATCGCACTGGCCGCACACGGCGGGGACGATCCTGTGGCAGCTCAACGATCTGTGGCCGGTCATCTCGTGGGCGGCCATCGACGGGGCGGGGCGGCACAAGCCGCTCTACTTCGAGATGCGGTCGCTGTACGCGGGGCGCGCGGTGACCATCCAGCCGCGCGGCGGTGGGTTGGTGGTGGCCGTTATGAACGATCGCCCGGAACCGCTCAGGGAAACTGTTCGGATCGCGCGCATGGACATCCACGGTGCGGAAGTAGGCGTGTCCGAGACGGTCGTCGAGGTGGCGCCCCGGTCGAACCAGCTGGTTCCGATCCCGGCTGAGTTGACGGCGGAGGGCGCTGACCCGTCCGACGTTCTGGTCGCGCACGTGGGAGATGTACGGGATCTGTGGTTCTTCCGGGATTTTCATCTCGAGGATCCGGAGCTGACGGTCACCGTGGACGCCGTCCCGGACGGACTCGACGTGACTGTGCGAGCGGGCGGACTCGCGCGTGACGTGCTTCTGCAGCCCGACCGCCTCCATCCCGGCGCCACCGTGGATCAAGGCTTCGTGACCCTGCTCCCGGGTGAGGTCACCACGTTCCACGTTCGCGGCCCGGCGGTCCCCGACGCCGAGCTCATCCAAGCCCCGTGGGTCCTGACCGACCTCGCGACGGTCCTGCGGCACGAACGGCCGGCGCAACCCTGAGACGCCGTCCCCCCACGGAAAGGGCAGGACAAGCAGTAAGTCGCCGTCCCCCAACGGAAAGGACATCCCCATGAAGATCCCCCGGCCCGTGCTGGCCGTCGGCGCCATCACGGCGCTGCTCGGTGCGGGCATGGTCCATCAGGCCGGTGACGCTTCGGCGTTCGCGGCCACACCCAAGAGCACAGTGATCAACTATCTGCGGTCGATCAGTGGTACGTCGATCGTCTCCGGGCAGCACAACAAGGAACCAGCCTCGGCGCCGGGTGCCTACACGCAGCAGGTGCATGACGTCACCGGGCAGTGGCCGGGGCTGTGGGGCGGGGACATGATGTTCCGCGCCGACGACGTCAACAACCGGCAGCGGGTGGTCGACCAGGCCAAGACGGAGTGGCGCAACGGGTCGCTCGTCGCGCTCACCTGGCACGCGTGTTCGCCCACGGCCGGGCGCACGTGTGAGTTCGACGGTGGCGTCAAGACCCGCATCTCGGACAGTCAGTTCCAGCAGGTGGTCACCGGCGGCACCGCGCTCAACCAGACCTGGCGCAGCCGGATGGCCGAGGTCGTCCCCTACCTGCGGCAGCTCAAGGACGCCGGGATCCCGGTGCTGTGGCGGCCGTTCCACGAGATGAACGAGACGTGGAACTGGTGGGGCGGCCGCCCCGGTGCCAACGGCGGGGCGAAGATCTTCCAGCAGATGAAGGACTACTTCGACAGCCAGGGCCTGGACAACCTGATCTGGGTGTGGAACGTGCAGGACAACCCGGCCGGCGGCTGGTCCTCGTACTATCCGGGCGGCAACTATGTCGACGTCGTCTCGCTGGACGCCTGGTACAAGGCGTACCCGTCGGCCGCGGACTATCAGCAGACGCAGTCGATCGCCGCGGGCAAGCCGATCGCGATCGCCGAGATGGGCAAGGTGCCCGACAGTGCCCTGCTCACCAGTCAGACCCGGTGGGCGTACTTCATGATCTGGTCGGAGCAGCTTCGCGGCAGCAACACCAACGCCGAGATCCAGGCCGGGTATTACCATCCCCGGGTGCTGAACCAGGGCGAGGTCCGCTTCTGAGGTACGGGCGGTGGCGCGACCGGTCGCGCCACCGCCCGTTGCGGCGCAGCGGTCAGGCGGTCAGCCGGCGGCGCAGCCAGGCGGTCCGGGTGCCGCGGGCGTCGGCCGACAGCGGAGCGTCGGGGAACAGCGCGTCGAAACCGTGGAAGCCGCCGTCCCAGATGTGCAGGTCGGCCCGGCCGCCGACGGCCCAGATGCGGAACGCGTACGTCACGTCCTCGTCGCGGAACACCTCGGCCGAGCCGGCGTCGAGGTAGGTGGGCGGCAGGTCGGAGAGGTCGCTCGCCAGCGCGGGGGAGACGTACTCCGGCACGACCTCACCGGTCAGCCCGGCCAGCACCGAGCGCCAGCCGAAAGCGTTCATCTCGCGGGTCCAGACGCCGGGGGTGCCGGAGAACTGGCGGCTCGACGTGGTGGCGTTGCGGTGGTCGAGCATCGGGCCGATCAGCACCTGCGCGGCGACGGCCGGGCCGCTGCGGTCGCGGGCCATCAGCGTGACCCCGGCGGCCAGCCCGCCGCCCGCGCTGGCCCCGGCCACAACGATGCGCGACGGGTCGATGCCCAGCTCGGCGGCGTGCTGGGCCACCCAGAACAACCCCTGGTAGGCGTCGTCGACCAGCGCGGTGCCACCGGATTCCGGGGCCAGGCGGTAGTCGACCGACACGACGACCGCGCCGAACTCGTCCAGCCACTCCAGCGGGATGTCGATCTGGGAGTAGCGGTTGCCCATCACCATGCCGCCGCCGTGGATCCAGTAGACGCAGGGGGCGCCGTCGGGCTCGGGCGGGCTGAGGATCGTCAGGGGCAGCGGTGCGCCGTCCGGGCCGGGGATGGTGACCTCCCGCCGGGTGACCGCGCGGCCCTCGAGGAGCGGTTCGATGGCCGGCGCCGCGAACGGCCGGATCTGGGCGAGGGTCTCCCGGTCGAGACCCGGGAGGGCCGGCAGGCCGGCGAGGAGCGTACGGAGCTGAGGGTCGATCTCGGTCGGTGTCGGCATCAGGATCAGAACGCAGCCTTGCCGCCGAGCGGCACCTCGTCGGTGTACTCGGACTCGCCGGTCAGCAACTCCTGCAACGCGGCGACGAAAGCCCGTGCCCGTGCGCTGCCGAAGAACGCGCTGTGCGCCTGCTGGCTGGTCCACCCCTCGGTGACGTGGACGACGTCCGGGTTGCCGGCCGACCGGCCGACGAGGAAGACGACACAGTTCTCGTCGGGCAGGGACGGAGCATCCAGGAGCAGTTTGACAACCTCGTCGCCACGACCGGCCTGGGCGGTCATCGTGGCGTGAAATCCGTGGGTGACGGTCATGCGCAGTGGCCTCCTTCAAGACCACTCGATCGAATCACCCGGACCGGGGCGAGCGGGAGAACGATCCTGCCGAATCCTTGCCCGATCCTCTCGACCGCCCGGCTCAGGCGGCGATCCGGCCGGCGCCGCGGCGTACCCGAAAGTCAGACCCTGGCCGATGGTGGCGCCCGGCCCCGGATGGACGCGACCGCACGCGCGTCCGTCCGGTGACCGGCATCGGGAACGGCGCGGTCAGCGCGGGCGGGCGCAGTCGGCACCCGATCGGCGTACGTCGAAGGGTCTCCGGGTCTCGGCTCCATCGCGCTTCGCTCTGGAAGGCTCACGCCGGTGGCGGCGGGTGCTCGCGGATCCACCCGAGGTACCGTCGATCTCGGCGGCCGGTTGTAGCGGCCGGCCGCCACACCCTGACCGCTACCAGGGGTGAACAGATGACCGACTCCGCCGGCCGCTTCGCAAGCGAGCTCCGCCGTCTTCGTGCCGACCGAGGCCTCTCCTATCGTGCCCTCGCGGACCGGGCGAACCAGGGGAAGAGCTACATCGAGGACCTGGAGAAAGGGCGCAAGCCGCCGAACGTCGCAGTCGCGGCCAACCTCGACAAGGCCCTGGGCGCGGGCGGCCAGCTGGTCGCCACGCTACAAGGCGTCGAAGTCGACGACTGCTTCAGCGCCGAGATGGAAGCGCTCGAGCTGTCCCGGCGGGTCACAGCCTCAGACGTCAGCACCGAGACCCTCGATCGGCTGGAACACGCCGCCGACACCATGGCGATGGCCTACGCCACCATCCCGCCCGATCAGCTGCTTCCCCGCGTACGCCGCCATCTGGAGTACGTCGGGACGCTCGTCGACGCCAGGAAGACACTCGCGCAGCATCAGCGGCTGCTCGTCGTCGGCGGCTGGTTCTCGCTGCTTCGAGCCACGCTCCACATCGACCTCCGACAGAGCGGCGCGGCGTCCGCCTATCTCGACACCGCGGCCCATCTGGCCGAGCAGACCGGCCACGCGGAGATCGCTGCCTGGTGTCTCGAGACCCGGGCATGGGACGCCCTCACCGCCGGCGACTTCCGCCGTGCTCTTGAGCTGTCCCAGCACGCTCAAGGCGTCGCGCCGGCCGGCGGGTCCGCGATCATCCAGGCGACCGCCCAGGAGGGACGCGCCTGGGCCCGCCTGGGCGATCGCCGGCAGACCGGCCGGGCCCTCGATCGTGTGGAACGGATGGCCGAGCTCAAGACGCCGCCAGAACACCCTGAGCACCACTACCAGTACGACCCGGCAAAGGCACACTCGTATGCCGCAACGACGCTGGCCTGGGCCGGTGACCCAGCCGCGGAGAGTGCGGCGCGTGAGGTGATCGCGGAGCTGGAGGACGAGGGAGCGCGACCCCGCCGGATCGCCTCCGCGCAGCTGGACCTCGGCCTGGCGCTGCTGGCCGGCGGTAAGCCCGATGAGGCCGCCGACGCCGCATCCCAGGCGATCGCGTCCGGCCGGATCGTCCCGTCGAACTGGGTGGCGCGCGGCCGAGGTTGTCACCGGAGTGCACAGCGCCGGCATAGCCGAGAGTCGAGACCTGCACCAACTCGCGCTGATGTACCGCCCGGAGCTTTCCTCGTAGCTGTCCGCCTTTTTGCGGACAGGCGGACACCGCTGGCGGACAGCCAGAACCTCCACACTGCGTGATCGGTCGTCCACGATCAGGCGCGAAGGCGGCGGGTGATCGCCGAGCGGGTCGGCTGGCCGGTCGGGGCAGTGGAGGCCTGCGAGCGTATCGAGGAGCTGCGTCCGGGCCTACGCGTCGGATGGTTCAGCGAGAACACGACGCGTGGCTTCGAATGCCCGGCCGGCTTCTACGCCTGGCTCGACGGCGACGACCCCGGCACGACCGTCTACCCGACCGACGGGCCGCCGCGCTGGATCAAGCGGCACGAGTGGTACGGCCCGACGCCTGAGGCGCTGGAAGAGGCACTGAGCACGTGGCCGTGACCGATCTGCCCTCCTGGGGCCGCGCCGAGATCGCCGTACGGCTCGGCGTGCACCGCAGCCGGGCGTGCTGACCAATGTATTCGCAGCTCAAAGACCAGGCCCGAGTTCCCCCCACCTACTTGCGGTTGTAGAGGCGCATGGTGAGGGTGCCGAAGATCAGGACCAGGATGGCGCTGGCGGCGAGGGTCCACATGGTCTCGGCCATGTCGGGGGTGCCGGCCATGATGGAGCGGATGGCGGTCACCAGGTGGGTGATGGGGTTGACCTGGACGAAGGCCTGAAGCCAGCCGGGCATGGTGCTGGGCTCGACGAAGACGTTGCTGAGGAAGGTCAGCGGGAACAGGACGAGCATGCTGACGCCCATGACGGATTTCTCGGAGCGCAGGAAGAGGCCGAACATCGTCCAGATCCAGGAGAACGCGAACGAGAAGACGACCAGCAGCGCGATGCCGGCGAGGACGCCGAGGAGGCCGCCCTCGGGGCGGAAGCCCAGGATCAGGCCGACGACCATGATCGTGGTGGCGGCCAGGATGTAGCGCAGGACGTCACCGAAGATCATGCCGACCAGGGCGGCCGGGCGCCAGACCGGCAGCGTGCGGAAGCGGTCGAAGACGCCTTTCTCGATGTCGGTGTTGAGGCCGACGCCGGTGTACATCGTGATCATCACGACGCTGGTGACCATGATGCCGGGCAGGAAGAACTGCAGGTATTCGCTCGTCGAGCCGGCCAGCGCGCCGCCGAACAGATACGTGAACATCAGCGTCATGATGATCGGGAACGCGGTGACGTCGAACAGCTGCTCGGGCACGTGCTTGATCTTCAGCAGGGCTCGCCAGCCGAACGTCAGCGACGCCGACAGGGCGCTCGGGCGCTTGGGGCGGTCGGCCCGCGCCAGCACCGCGCCCAACGTGTCCCGCGACGGCGCATAGGTGGAGACGGGCTCGGCAGTGTCGGTGCTCATGCGGGAACCTCCTGCGGGGCGGGAGAGTCGGTCAGGGCCAGGAACACCTCGTCGAGACTGGGCTGGCCGAGGGAGAAGTCGTCGACCACGATGCCCGCCTCGGCCAGCCGGGCCAGCGCCCGCGACGCCAGCTCGGCGGCGCCCTGATCGGAGCCGGCCTCGGCGCGCGCGGTCAGCGCCAGCGGATCGGAACCCTGCTGCACGGTGGTGCCGAGCACCGACGCCAGCAACCGCTCGGCCTCGGGTCGCTGGGCCGCGTCTCTCAGCCGGACGTGGACGGTGCCCGCCCCGATCGAGGACTTCAGCTCGCCCGGAGTGCCCTCGGCGATCACCCGGCCGTGGTCGATCACCGCGATGCGCCCGGCCAACTGGTCCGCCTCGTCGAGATACTGCGTGGTCAGCAGGACGGTCGTGCCCGCCGCGACCACGATCCGGATGATGTCCCACACCTGGTTGCGGCTGCGTGGGTCGAGGCCCGTGGTCGGCTCGTCGAGGAAGAGCAGATCGGGGGTGTTGAGGATGCTGGCGGCGATGTCGATGCGCCGCCGCATGCCGCCGGAGTATTTCTTGACCTGACGGCCGGCCGCCTCGGTGAGCCCGAACGCGGCCAGCAGCTGGGCCGACCGATCGCGCGACTGTGCTTTGGTGTGGCCGAGCAACCGGGCCAGCAGCACCAGATTCTCGCTGCCGGTGAGGTCCTCGTCGACCGATGCGTACTGCCCGGTCAGGCTGACCCGGCTGCGCACGGTGTCGGCCTCGCGCACCACGTCGTGGCCGAAGATCCGGGCCGAGCCGCCGTCGGGTCGCAGCAGCGTGGCGAGCATGCGGACCACAGTGGTCTTGCCGGCGCCGTTGGGGCCGAGCAACCCGTAGACCGTGCCGGGGGCGACCGTCAGGTCGACGCCGGCGACAGCGGTGTTGTCCCCGAATGTCTTGATGAGACCGGCGGTCTCGATGGCCGGTGCGGTCATGGCTTGTCCCTCCGTTGGGCGTGGGCCACATCTTCGCGTGAGGGTACGACAAGTTTCGAAACAGCGAGCACCCCGCCGGGCGCGGACAGGCGTTAGATTGCGACGATGTGCGTCGACAAAGTGACTCGTCGTTCCCTGCTCTTCGGCGCGGCGGCCACGACCGCCGCGGTCACGCTGCCCGCACCGGCCCAGGCCGCTGCCCCGAAACGCCCGAAGTCGGGCCTGCAGGACCTCACCCATCCGGTGAGCCCGTCGTTCCCCGCCTTCGAGCCGGGGGAGGAGCCGTCCAGCCGGGTCGCGACGTCGATCCCGGACGACGGCTACTACATGCGCGAGTGGACGATCCTCGAGCACTTCGGCACCCACGTCGACGCGCCGGCCCACTTCACCGCGGGCGGGCGGACGTCGACCGAGCTCTCGCTGCGCGAGCTGATCAGCCCGGCCGTGGTCATCGACATCGCGCGGCGGGCCGCCCGTGAGCCCGACACCACGGTCACGGTGGCCGACCTGGTGGCCTACGAGCGGCGGTACGACCGGATCCCGCGCGACGCCGCCGTCCTGCTCGACAGCGGCTGGGCGGCCCGGGCCGGGAGTGTGGACGCCTACCGGGGCACCGACGCCGAGGGCACGCTGCACTTCCCGGGTTTCAGCGTCGACGCCTGCGAGTGGCTGCTCACCAAGCGGCGCATCCGCTGCCTCGGCGTGGACACGCTCAGCATCGACCCGGGCATCTCGACCGGGTTCGAGACCCACCTGGCGCTCACTGGGGCCGACCGTTACGGCGTGGAGAACCTCGCCCATCTGGACCGCGTCCCCCGCCGCGGGGCCACCCTGACCGTCGGTCTGATCCCCTACGAGAACGGATCCGGCGGCCAGGCCCGTGTCTTCGCGAGCTGGTAGGGAACCCGGGAAATCAGAAGAAGTGAAGATCTCTCGAACCGAATGACACGTCCGCGACGTACAGTGCGATCGGGAGCATACGTGCTTCGACGAGGAGGTCGGGATGAGCACCGAGGACAAGCGCAGGGAGTTCGACGACATCGTCGCCCGCCTGACCACGGATTACCCCGCGCTGAGCCGCGCGCCCTGGCCCCGCTGGCCCCGCCCGGTGCTGATCACCGTGCTGGTCACCGCGGGCGTCGTCTGGGGTTTTCTCTCCGTGGCCATGGTCGCCTGGGGTCTGCGGGGTCTGGCGCTCACCGCAGCGGTCGTGATCACCGCCGCGGTGGCCGCCGTCATGGACGCCCGAAAACCCTAGCGAAAGGGCCCCGTCACGCAGTACGTGATGCCCCCGGAGGACGCTCCGGAGGTTCCGCGCTGCGACGAGAAATAGAGCCGGTTCCCGGCCGGGGTGAAGGCCGGACCGGTGATCTCCGATGACCCCTGCCCGGTCACCCGCAGGAAGACCGAGATCTTGTCGTCCGGCGTGATCAGGCAGATGTCCATCGTCCCGCCGTCCTCGGCGACGTAGAGGTCGCCCGACGCCGTCCCGGTGACGTTGTCGACCCCGGTCAGCGGGGCCGTGCCCGAGCTGACCAGGCTGTCGTCGTAGGCCAGCTCGTAGGTGCCGGTGGCCAGGTTGACCTGCCAGACCCGGTTGTCGCCCTTGGTGGTGAACCAGACCGTGTCGTTCGCGTAGTGGCAGCCCTCGCCACCGTTGAACGACTTCGCGCCGGACACCTGGTTGCGGGTCGCGGTCGGGGAGCCGTCCGGGTCGGGCACGTCGGCCCAGGCGAATGTGCCCGAGGTGGCGCTGCCCGCGCGGAACACCTGCAGCCGGCCGGCCGACAGGTCGCCCCAGGTGGCCGGGATGAACCGGTAGAACTTCCCGTTGGTCTCGTCCTCGGTGAGATAGACGACCCGGCGTACGGGATCGGCCGCGGCCGCCTCGTGCTTGAACCGGCCCATCGCGGGCCGCACCACGGCCGTCCCGCCAAGGGGGTAGGTCTCCCAGACCCGCCCGAGGCTGACCTCCTCGCACGACAACCAGGTGTTCCACGGTGTCTTGCCGCCCGCGCAGTTCTGGTTGGTGCCGCTCAGGATGCGCGACGCGCCGGTGACCTGCCCGCTGGAGTTGAAGACGATCCGGGACGCGCCGCCGCCGGCCGACGAGGACACCTCGGAGTTCGAGACGTAGATCCAGCCGGTGCCGTTGGGGACGACCGCGCCACCGTCGGGCGCGTCGTGCCAGACGTACGACGTGCCGGGCACCGCTTGCCGCGAGCGCGCCACCACCTGGCTGGTGAAGCCGGCCGGCAGCTGGATGCCGTTGGCGTCGGCCGCCCGCAGTGCTCCGTAGGGCCCGGTCGCGTTCTGCGCCGGGGCCGCGTACGCCGCGGGCCAGGCGGTGAACGGCAGCGCGAGTCCACCGGCTCCGGCGACGGTGGCGCGCAGCAGGGAACGTCGGTCCATGAATCCTCCTCGAGGGTCGCTCCCCGCGAAGCCTTCTGGGTGCCCCTGGCCGCCGGGTGAACGGCACGCTACCTATTGACGGCGGTCAATCGTCATCGCCGCCGTGCTGCTCGCGCCGAGGCACGCCGCCGGCGCAGGAGAACCTGAACTCGTAGCGGCCGCCGGACCCCTCGAAGCGGACCTCCACGTCGTCGTCCGGCCCCCGGTCGTAATCCTTCACCCGATAGCCCGGTGCTGGGGCCCAGCTGTCGAGATATGCCTGGCCGCCGGGCTCGCAGTGCACGGTCACGGTGCCGCCGGGGCTGGGAAACACGGCCCGCGCGGGACGCGCGCCCGAAACCGGCGGCGAAACGGACGGCGACGGCGACGGCGGCGCGCCGGAGGCTGGCGGGGTGGCCGCGGCCAGCTGCCGGGTCACCTCGTCCGGACTGAGCACCCCACCCTGCGTACCGGTCAAGCTGTCACCCACCAGGCGGATGCCGCCCAACCCGGCCAGGGTCGCGACCAGGGCCGCGGCCAGCCACCCGGCGGCGACGACGACGGGACGCGGTGGTTGCGAACGCATGATCCGAACTATGCCCGACGCTTCGCTAAGACTGTCTCGGCGCCGCCCTAAAGGAAGGTAAAGAGCGCCGGCGGGGCCGGGCGGGCCGACTACCCTCGGGCCAATGGCCCGGCTGCTGCTGATCGAGGACGACGCGACCATCCGAACCCCGCTGATGCGGGCTCTCAAGGAGCGCGGGCACGCCGTCGCCTCCGTCGCGACGGCCATGGAGGGTGTGCAGGCGGCGCTGACCGACCGGCCCGACCTGGTCGTGCTGGACCTCGGCCTGCCCGACCTCGACGGCCGGGAGGTGTTGCGGATGCTGCGGGCGGTCAGCCAGGTGGCGGTGATCGTGGCGACCGCGCGCGACGACGAGACCGAGATCGTGCGGGTCCTCGACGCGGGGGCCGACGACTACGTGGTCAAGCCGTTCACCGCCGCGCAACTCGAGTCGCGGATCCGGGCGGTGCTGCGGCGCGGCGCGACCCCGCAGGCCGACCCGTCGATCACGGTGGGGGAGCTGACGATCGACCCGGCCGGGCGGCAGGTGCGGCTGGCCGGTGAGAGCGTCGAGCTCACTCCGCGCGAGTTCGACCTGCTGCACCACCTGGCGACCCGGGCCGGGCAGGTGGTCACCAAGCGGGAGCTGCTCACCGAGGTGTGGCAGATCCCGTACGGCGGGGCCGACAAGACCGTCGACGTGCACCTGTCGTGGCTGCGCCGCAAGCTGGGGGAGAGCGCCACCGCCCCGCGTTACCTGCACACCGTGCGCGGCGTCGGCGTGCGGCTGGGCGTACCGGACTCGCCGCGGTGAGGAGCCGGCTCACCCTGCTCGTGCTGGCCACCACGAGCCTCATGATGATCGCGTTCCTGGTGCCGCTGGCCCTGCTCGTCCGGCAGGTCGCGCAGGACCGGGCGACCGTGCGGGCCACCGCCGACATCCAGAGCATCGTCACCCAGGCCGGCACGGCCGATCCGGCCGATCTGCGGGTCACGGTCGAGCAGCTGGCGGCCACGTCGGGCCGTCCGATCTCGGTCTTCCTGCCGGACGGCACCGTGCTGGGCACGCCCTCCTCCCGTACGCCCGCGGTGCGGTTGGCCGCCCTCGGGCGGAGCCTCACCGTGGAATCGGGGGGCGGCCGCGAGATCGTCGTCGCGGTTGGCGGCCGGGTGGATGGCCCGGCCGTCATCCGTACGGTGGTCTCGGCCGCCGAGGGCAACGCCGGGGTGACCCGGTCCTGGTTCGTGTTGTTCGGGCTGGGCGCGCTGCTGGTGGCGCTGGGCGTTCTGGTGGCCGACCGGCTGGCCCGGACGATCGTGCGGCCGATCACCGACCTCTCCGACGTCTCGCACCGTCTCGCCGGCGCCGAGCTGACCGCGCGGGCGTCACCGGAAGGACCGCGGGAGGTCCGGGAGGTGGCCGGCGCGCTGAACCACCTGGCCGGCCGCATCCAGGAGCTGCTGCGGGCCGAGCGGGAGCAGGTCGCCGACCTCTCGCACCGGTTGCGCACGCCGCTGACCGCGCTGCGCCTGGAAGCCGAGGGGCTGCGTGATCCGGAGGAGAGCGCCCGGCTCGGTGCGGCCGCCGACGCGCTGGAACGGGCGGTGAGCGGGCTGATCCAGCAGGCCCGGCGGCGCACGGACGGGGAGGCGGAGCCGGCGCTGTGCGACGCGGCGGTGGTGGTGGCCGATCGGGCGGCGTTCTGGGCGGTGCTGGCCGAGGACACCGGACGCGAGATGACCGTCGATCTGGTGGCCGGTCCGCAGCCGGTCGCGGTGAGTGCCGACGAGCTGGCCGCGGCCATCGACGCGCTCCTGGGCAACGTCTTCGCGCACACCCCGGACGAAACCCCCTTTTCCGTACGGCTGGAAGCGGTGCCGGGCGGGGCGGTGCTGACGATCGCCGACCGGGGGCCGGGGATGCCGGCCGGTCTGATCCGGCGCGGGGTCAGTGGCGGGGACTCGACCGGCCTGGGTCTGGACATCGCCCGCCGGGCCGCCCAGACCGCCGGCGGCCACCTGGAGATCACCGGCGCCGATGGCGGGTCGGTGGTGACGATGACGCTCGGGCGGCCTTAACCGGGCCTTAGCGATCTTGCGGTGCGCCGCTATCCAAGAAAGCGGGAGTCTCCTGGTGTCAGCAGGAAACAACCGGGAGGAAATATCATGAAGCGCTCGTACGCTCTGGCCGCCGCTGTCGGGGCTGTCGCCGTTCTCGGGCTGGCGGGTACGGCTCTGGCCGCCGCCGACGACAGCTCCACGCCGTCCGCCGCCCCGTCCTCACCTTCGCCTTCGTCCTCGGCCTCACCTTCGTCCTCGTCGTCGTCCTCGTCGGATACGTTGCGCGGTGACGGCAGCCTCGACGACGACTCCGGTGCGTCGCCGTCGGCGTCCGCGACGGTCGAGCCGGGCTCGGTCACGCCGACTCCGCGGGGCAGTGGTTCGGCCTCGTCGGGGCTAGGCAGCGCGGCCGGTGGTGCCGCGACGTCGTTCTCGGCCGAGCAGGCGCGGGCCAAGGCGCTGGCCACGGTCGGCGGGGGCCGGGTGACCAAGGTGGAGGCCGAGACCGAGCACGGGCGGGCGGTCTGGGAGATCGAGGTCTGGTTCAACGGTGTCGAGCACGACCTCGACATCGACCGCCGGACCGGCGCCGTCACCGACCACGACCGTGACCCCGCCGACGACCGCGGCAGGGACGACGCCCGGGGCAGTGGCGATGACGACGATCGGGGCCGCGGCGAGGACGACCGTCACGGTGATGACGGCCGTCGCGGTGGGGACAGCAGCGGCCGGGGTGGGGACGATGACCGCCACGGCGACGACCACGGCCGGCACGGTGGTGACGACGACCGCCACGGCGACGACGACTGACCGGGCGTGGCGCCGCTCCGGGCGGCCGGATTCTCAGGGATTCGGCCGCCCGTTTCGGCGCGTATGCCGGGTCGGATCGGAATGTCAAGTCCATGGTGATCTTGCGTTGTGGCGGTTCCTTAGGTGAGGCTGACCTAAGACGTCGCTGGAAGGTTGTGGCCCATGACTGATTTCGCCGCCCGGATCCGCCGCGCCACCATGGCCGAGCACCGTGACGCCGAGACGCGCAGCTTCATCTCGCGGCTGATGGCCGGTGAGGTCTCCTACGCCGGATACGCCGCCCTGACCGCCCAGTACCTGCACATCTACCGCGAGCTGGAAGCGGCCGCCGTCCCGATGCGCGACAACGTGATCGCGGCCGGGTTCGCCGACCCGGTGCTCGACCGGGTGCCGTCGCTCGAGGCCGACGTGGCACATCTCGGCTCGGCGGCGATCGAGCCCCTGCCCGCCACCCGGCGCTACGTCGAACGTCTGCGCGCCCACTGCCACACGTCGCCGGCGCACTTCATCGCCCACCACTACGTCCGCTACCTCGGTGATCTCAGCGGTGGGCTGATGGTGGGGAAGTCGGTGTCCCGGACCTACGGGCTGGGCCGCGAGGGCGTGTCGTTCTACACGTTCGCCGGCATCCCGGACGCCAAGGCCTACAAGATCGCCTACCGCGAGCGCCTCGACCGGCTGCCGTCGGTGCTCGGCCCGGCCGTGCTCGACGAGCTGCTCGCCGAGTCGCAGCTGGCGTTCCGGCTCAACGCGGCGATCTTCGCCGAGCTGGGCGACCGGCACCCGGCCGCGGTGGCAGCAGCCTGATCGCCGGCATGAGCGAGGTCGATGGCGGCCGAACGGGCGCACTCGGGTGCCGCTCCGCGGCCACCCGCTTTTGACCCGCGAGATGTAGGCCTAGGTTCCTAGGATGCTTTAGAACCTGCGATCATGGGCACGTGGAGACCCCTTACGTGGCTGTCGATGTGGATGTGCTCGAGCGGAATCTGGCCGGCATGGCGGCGAGCGCGGCCGATCGCGGGCTGACGTTGCGGCCGCACGCCAAGACGCACAAGACCCTGGAGATCGCGCGGCGGCAGATCCGGCACGGCGCGGCCGGTCTGACGGTGGCGACGGTGCGGGAGGCCGAGATCTTCGCGGACGGCGGGGTGGGTGACCTCTTCATCGCGTACCCGATCTGGCCCTCGCCCGAGCGGGCCCGGCGCCTGCGCGAGCTGGCCGGCCGCGTCGCCCTGCGGGTCGGCATCGACTCGCTCGAGAGCGCCGAAGCCCTGGCCCGGGCGGTCGGCCCGCTCGACGTGCTGGTCGAGGTGGACAGCGGGCACCATCGCAGCGGTGTGCGGCCCGCCGACGCCGAGGCGCTCACCGCGGCGGCGGAGAAGCTGGGCCATCGCGTACGGGGGATCTTCACGTTTCCCGGTCACAGCTACGGACCCGGCTTGCGGGATCAGGCCGCGCTCGACGAGGCCCGGGCCCTGGTCGACGCGGATCCGCACGCCGAGGTCCGCAGCGGCGGCTCGACGCCGACGGCGGAGCTGGCCGACCTCGGGCCGCTCAACGAGATCCGCCCCGGGGTGTACGTCTTCAACGACGCGCAACAGGTCGAGCTGGGCATCCGCGACTTCGGCGACGTGGCCCTGACCGTGGCGGCGACAGTTGTCAGCCGTACGGGGAACCGGGTGATCGCCGACGCCGGCAGCAAGGTCCTCGGGGCCGACCGGCTCGCCTTCGCCACCGGGTTCGGCCGCCTCCCGGACGTGCCCGGCGCGCGGATCGTCGCGCTCTCCGAGCATCACGCCACCATCGAGTTCCCCGACGAGCCGCCCGCCCGCGGCGACGTCGTGCGCATCGCCCCCAACCACGTCTGCACCACCGTCAACCTGGTCGACGAGCTGGTCGTCGTCTCCGGCGGCGCCCAGGTCGACAGCTGGCGGGTCGCCGCCCGGGGCGCCAACAGCTGACCGGTAATTTGATCGGGTGACCACGCCGTACCGCTCCGAGATCAGGCTCCGTCTGGACGACCCCGCCGCGCAGCGGGACGTGATGGCCCTCGGCTACCGCCGCGAGGGGATAGCCCGGGGCGCGGGTCCGGACCGGGAGGACATGAGTGTCTGGGCGCGGCTGGCCGACGACCCGGAGGGCCCGGCGCCGCGGGTGCTGCCCGACCTGCCGGGGGGCGAGCTCACCGACGGGGTGATCCGGGTGCGGCCGCTGCGGGCCGAGGATCTCGACGGCTGGTACGAGCTGCGCACCCTGCCCGAGGTGGTGGCGACCTCGGTGCCGCCGGAGGCGCCGCCCCGGGCGGAGGTCGAGCGTCTCTTCGCGTACGCCGAAGGTCGCTGGCTGGCCGGCGAGGCCGCCGCCATGAGCATCGTCGACGCCCGGAGCGGATCGTTCGCCGGTCAGATCGCGCTGTACTACTTCCAGCCGCACCATCGCGAGGGGATGCTCGGCTACGGGGTGCTGCCGGCGTTCCGCGGCCGGGGTTACGCGCGGCGGGCGGTTGAGCTGGTGACCCGGTGGGCCTTCAACGAGGCGCGGCTGCAGCGGGTGGTGGCCGGCGCGGCGGTCGACAACATCGGCTCGCAGAAGACGTTGCAGGCGGCCGGGTTCGAGGTCGAGGCGCGGCAGGTGGGCATGTTGCCCGCTCCGGGCGGAGGCCGCGTCGACAGCGTGCTTTATGTCAGACGCCGCCTCTAGGGTTCGGTCATGAAAGCTCACCCCGGGGTCCTCTTCACCGACCACACCGTCACCGTGCCGCTCGACCATCGCCGGCCCGGCGGGGAGACGATCGAGGTCTTCGCGCGCGAGGTCGTCGCGTCCGGGCGGCCGGTCGGCGATCTGCCGTGGCTCGTGTTCTTTCAGGGCGGGCCGGGCGGCATCCCGCCGCGGCCGTTGCGGGCCGAGGGGTGGATCGGGCGGGCCGTCCGGACCCACCGCGTGCTGCTGCTCGACCAGCGCGGCACGGGCCGCAGCACGCCGTTGACGGCCCGCACGGCCGGTGGCCGCTCAGCCCGGGAGCTGGCCGACTATCTGCGCCTGTTCCGGGCCGACAGCATCGTGGCCGACGCCGAGGTGCTGCGCGGGCGGGTGGCCGGGGGAGAGCGGTGGGATTCGCTGGGGCAGAGCTACGGCGGGTTCGTGACGATGAGCTACCTGTCGCAGGCGCCCGAGGGTTTGCGCACCTGCTATGTGACCGGCGGCTTGCCCGGTCTGACGGCGTCGGCCGACGAGGTCTACGCGAGGACCTATCCGCGGGTGGCCGCCAAGAACGCGGAGTATCACCGCGCCTTCCCCGGCGATGCCGCCGCGCTGCGCCGGATCGCCGACCACCTGGCCGCCACCGATGTGCGGCTGCCCGACGGCGACCGCCTGACCGTCGAGCGGTTCCGGTCCCTGGGCATCGTCCTGGGCATGAGCTACGGGTTCGCCATGCTGCATTGGCTGCTCGACGAGGCTTGGCACGGCGACCATCTGTCGGCCACCTTCCTGTACGAGGTGATGGCCCAGACCGCCTTCGTCGACAAGCCGCTCTACGCCCTCCAGGAGTATTGCTACACCTTCCCGGGCAGCGGCCCCTCCGGCTGGGCGGCCGAGCGGGCCCTGGCGCGGCGGCCGGAGTTCGCCGCCGGCGCCGACCCGCTGCTGCTGACCGGCGAGATGATGTATCCCTGGATGTTCGAGCAGACCGCGGCCCTGCGCCCGTTCGCCGCCGCGGCTGACCTGCTGGCCGAAGCCGACGACTGGCCGGCGCTGTATGACGTGGCTCGGTTGGCGGCCAACGAGGTGCCGGTGCTGGCCGCCGTCTACCACGACGACATGTATGTCGACGCCGGCCTCTCGCTGGAGACGGCGGCCACCGTCGGCAATGTCCGCACCTGGGTCACCAACGAGTACGAGCACGACGGTCTGCGCTCGGGCGGTGAGGCCGTGCTGGGTCACCTGATGGACATGGCGGCCGAGTAACCCCTCAGTGCGGGCTGACCTTCACCCGGGCGCCGGCCCAGGCGGCCGCGCCGATCGTGGCCAGGATGCGCTCCTGGCCCTCCGGGTCCTGGCGGTCGATGAAAAGCACGCCGTCGAGGTGGTCGGTCTCGTGCTGCAGGCAGCGGGCCAGCAGACCCTCGCCGACGATCTGCACCGGGTCGCCGTGCTTGGTCAGGCCCCGGGCGACCACGTTCCGCCGCCGCCGGGTGTCGAGGTAGATGCCGGGGATCGACAGGCAGCCCTCCGGACCGTACTGCTCCTCGTCGTCGGGGAACTCCAGGCCCGGGTTGATCAGGTGGTCGAGTCCGATGTCGTTGCCCGGCAGATCCGGGTTGATGGCGAACACGCGCAGGCCGACGCCGATCTGCGGGGCGGCCAGGCCCGCGCCCCGCGACTGGGCGAGGGTCTCACCGAGGTCGGCGACCAGCCGGTGCAGCTCGGCGTCGAAGACGGTGACCGGCTCGGCGACCTGGCGCAGCACCGGGTCGCCGACCTTCCGGATCGAAACAACGGTCATGTGGCACCTCCACTGTCCGACGGTAGCGAAGTCAGCCGATGCGGCGGTTTTCGGCCCCGGGTGTTCAGCCTGTGAGATCCGGCCGCGCCGACCGGCCGGTTCGGGTGAACTGGCGCGACTCCTACGGACGGGTGCACCGATGAACAACCACGGCTGGCCGGCCCGCACCGGTCGCGCGCCGATCGCGGGCGGGCGTTGTCCCGTCACGTTCCGGCGGCGGCACGCGACGCTGCTCGCGGCCCGCCGGTCTCCGCGCTGCCGCGACGCCGCCCGCCGCCTGTTCCCGCGACCCGCCCGGTGACCGCCCGCCGCCTCATCCCGCGGCGCGCCCGGTGACTGCGGGCCGCCTGTTCCCGCGGCCGGCCAGGTGACCGCCGGTCGCCTGTTCCCGCGGCGCGCCCGGTGACCGCGGGTCGCCGGTTTCCGCGGCCCGCCAGGTGACCGCCGGTCGCCTCAGGCGAGCACCGACCGCCCAGCGGTGTGGCGTTCGCGCAGATCGGCCGGGGTGAGGTCGAGCCGTCCGAGGTCGTGGTAGTTGTCGATCCACGTCTCGACGGTGTCCGCCGACTTGTCCAGGGCTCGCCGGTCCCACTCGGGCCGATCCGGGACGACCAGGCCGGCGGCGTCCTGATAGGCGTCGAGGAAGTCGTCGGCCACGCCCGGGCCGTGCAGCAGCACCAGGTCGAGCCGGCACCAGCTCACGTCGAAGCCGCGGGGCGCGGACCGCGCGGCCGACCAGTCGACAACCCCGGTGAGCTGCCCCTCCTCGTAGAGGACGTTGCCCGACCAGTAGTCGAAGTGGGTCAGCACGTCACCGGCGGCCGTGCCGGCGAACGGCGCGGCGTGCACCCGGGCGAGGATGCGGCCCAGCGCCTCCGGCTGGGCCAGGAGGATCTCGGCCTGGCCGGGCAACCGGCTGATCACAACCGAGGGCTCGCCGAAGCGGGCCCCGGCCGGATCGGCCGCGATCAGCCGGGGCGCGAGCCCGTCCAGCCCGTCGAGCAGGCCGAGGATCCGGGCTTTCCGGGCGGACGCCGAGTCGCCCGGCGGGAACCGGCGCAGCACGACCTCGGTCACGCCGCCGGACTCGATCAGGTGGGTCGCCGCGTGGGTGCCGCCCGCGAGTCGGCGTACGGCGGTGATCGGAGCGCCGGTGACGTCGGCGACCCAGGCCAGTGCCGCGGGCGGGGGCGCGTCAACCACGGCGTTCGCGCAGGGCGCGCAGGTGCAGGCTCGCCCACGTCCGGTACGGGCGCCACGCCTCGGAGACCTGCTCGGCGGTCGCACCCGGCCCGTACCGGAAGGCGATCTCGGCCTGCAGGCGGGACTCATGGCGGGGCACGCCGTCGGGGTGGTTGGCCCCGCGCAGGACGACCAGCTCGGCGGCGAACGGGCCGAGGCCCTTCACCTGCCGCACCCGCAGGACGGCGTCCTCGGCGGTCAGGTCGCGCAGACCCTCGAACACGCCGTCGAGGGCAGCCTCGGCGACCGCGTGCAGGTATTCGGTCTTGCGTCCGGGCAGCTCGGCGTCGAGCGACCGAAGCCGGTGCGGCGCCGGGAAAGCACCGTCGTCGTCGAGCAGCTCGGTGCGCAGTCGCGCGGCCTGGGCGATCCGCACGCGCTGCGACAGCACGGCCCAGGCCGCCGCCTCATAAGGGGAGTGGAAGCCGCACGGGCGCAGACCGGGCAGCTCGCGGCGGGCGGCCGCGATGACCGGGTCACGCTCGCCGACCCCGGGCCAGCCGCGGCCGTCCACGTCGAGGGCCAGGAAACGGGCGGTCTGCTCGGCGGCCGCGGCCAGATCCCCGTCACCGCGGACGGTGACGTGCGCGGAGGTGCCGACCTGCCGGACCGTCGCGGTGGCCGTCGACCAGTCGCGCTCGACGCGGAACACCGTCCGCAGGGCCTGGTCGCTCTGGCCCCGCAGGGCCGCGGGGGCGAACCCCTCCCAGAAACCCCGGCTGGTCGCCGGCGACCAGGGTCCGGCCACCTCCCGTACGACGGTGTGCTCGCGCATGCGTCCCCCGCTCACAGGCCCACGGCCGTGGCGGCCCGGTCGTAGCGTCGCGCCTCGTCACGCACGTCCGGGAGGTCGTCGCGCTCGTTGGTGGTCGCCATCCGGAACAGTAACGCCCGCGCCACCGCCGGCACGCTCACGCCGAGCGCCTGCGGCAGCGAGGGCGGCGCATCGTGCCAGCAGAGCGCATCGGCGACGACAACCCCTTCCGCGTATGCCGGTGGGCGCCAATACGGCGAGATGTCGATGACGGCCGGCGGCAGCCCCGGAGCGAAGAGCACATTCTGCGTCAGGTCGGCGTGCACGAGCTGGTCCCGGCCGAGCGGCTCCAGTGCGGTGGTCAGCCGGGCCGCGACCTCGGCGAACCCGGGCCGGAAACGCGTGGACCGCTCACCCCAGGCGACCCGGTCGCCGCGGGCCCACCAGTCCTGGCGCGCGTCGAGGAAGGCGGGGCGTTCGAGATGCGCGACGGCCCGGTGGAAGGCCCGCCCCGCCGCGATGATGTCGTGCCAGGTCGACGCTTTCGAGTAGTCGGGCTCGGCGCCCTCCACCCACCGCGTGGCCGACCACCCGGCACAGTCGGAAAACCCTTCCCGCGTACGGGCGGGGGCGGCCAGCCGGAACTCGGCCGACCGCACGTCGGCGAGCGCTGCGACGCCCGGCCCGGCGTCCGGCTTGAACACCAGATCCCCGGCCCGCCACGACGTGCCCTGCCCACCGGCCAGCGCCCGAGCGGGCCCGTCGACCCCGAAGGCGTACAGCACAGCGGCCGGCGGGGCGATCATGCCCCGGCACGCTAGATCCCGGACACGACCCTGTCGACGGCTTTTCCGCCGGCGAGCGTCTTCCCCCGATCCCCGCGCCCGATTCCGCTCCGTTGCCGAGCAGGTCAGCTCGAGTCCCGGTCAGGCGCCGTCGAAGAGGGCGGCCACCTGGTTCGAGTTCATCGCCGACGCCGGCCGGTCCTGCACTGTTCGCGTATCAACCGACTCTTCGGTGTCGTAGGGCAGCACCCGCCCGGGCAAACGCCCAAAACGCTGTCGCCGCACCTGATCGTGCTGATCCGCCGGCGCAGTCTCGTCTTCCCCCATCCCACCATTCAACCTCGCGAGCGGCACGATCCGATGGCCGTTCCCCTCCCGCAGTGAGCCGTGAGGCGCAGCGAGGCGACGCAGTGGCCGGTCGGCCGGATTAAAGCCCACGGGTACGGGCCTGGTCCCGGACTGGTATGCGGGACATGAGGCGCAATGAGGTGACGTAGCGGCCGGTCGACCGGTGTGAACGTCACGGGTATGGGCGCTGCGCGTACTGGAGTGGCCGGCTCGTCGCGAGCTGCGTGCTCAGCCGCCGCTGCCCCGGCGATTTTGGCCGTTACCCATCACTCACGTCGCCGTGGTGGGGTGAGCGCTCTGGGCGCGCCAGCGCCCTGCTCACCGCGCCGCGGCCCTCGGCGGGAGCAACGGTCCGTACACATCACCCCGCTACGACATGTCTTGCTCTGTGCTTGAAACCCACCATATACAAAGCCCGGCCGTTCGATGTCGGCCACCGCACCCGTCCGCTTTTCTCGGCGATGAAGCGGCGGATGGTGAGGAACGTCTGGTGGGGAGCGGGTGTCATGCGGGGCGGTGGGGGTCGATCATGGGGGTATGCAGAGTTACGACGTGGTGGTGGTCGGGGCCGGACCCGGTGGGGAGGTCGCGGCGGGGAAGCTGGCCGGGGCCGGGCTGAGCGTGGCGATCGTGGAGGGGGAGCTGGTCGGCGGGGAGTGCTCGTTCTACGCGTGCATCCCGTCGAAGGCGCTGCTCCGACCGGGGGAGCTGCTCGAGGAGGTACGGCGGGTGCCGGGGGCGGCCGAGGCGGTCAGCGGTGAGCTCGACGTCGCGGCGGTGCTGCGTAAGCGGGACGACCTGATCGGGCACCTGGACGACTCGGGGCAGGTGCCCTGGCTCACCGACCGGGGCGTCACTCTGGTGCGCGGCTGGGGCCGGCTCGTGGGGGAGCGGCAGGTGGCGGTCGGCGACGAGGTGCTGCAGGCGCGCCAGGCGGTCATCCTGGCCGGTGGCACCCGGGCGTTGCTGCCCGACATCGACGGGATCGACCAGGTCAAGCCGTGGACCAACCGGGAGGCGACGACGACCCAGGAGGTGCCGGCGTCGCTCATCGTGATCGGTGGGGGTGTGGTCGGGTCCGAGCTGAGCCAGGCCTTCGTGTCGCTGGGCTCGCAGGTCACGCTGGTGGTCGGGCGGGGGGTGCTGCCGAAGGAGGAGGACTTCGCCGGGCTGCAGGTGGCCGAGCGCCTGGCCGAGCAGGGGGTCGACATCCGTACGGGGCACCGGCCGACCGCGATGCGCCGGGATGCCGCCGGAGTGACGGTGACGCTGGGCGACGGCAGTACGGTGACCGCCGAGCAGGTTCTGATCGCCACCGGCCGTACGCCGCAAGCAGTGGACCTGGGTCTCGAGGCCGTGGGTGTGAAGAGCGAAGGTTTTGTCGAGGTCGACGCGCACATGCGGGTGCCGGGGCAGGACTGGCTCTACGTGATCGGTGACCTGAACGGGCGGGCGCTCTACACGCACATGGCGAAGTATCAGGCGGCGATCGCGGCCGGGGAGATCCTGGGCCGCCCGATGGTCGCCGAGCATCTCGCCGACGGGCCCGGCGCGCCCCGGGTGATCTTCACGTCGCCGCAGGTCGCCGCGGTCGGTCACACCACGTCGAGCGCGGCCGGGGCCGGCCTCGGCGTGCGCATCGTCGACGTCGGCACCGAGGCCAACGCGGGCGGCTCGTATTCGGGCGGCGGCCCCGGCACGGCCCGCTTCCTCATCGACGAGCAGCGCGGCGTGCTGGTCGGCGCGACCATCACCGGCACCGCGGTGGCCGAGTTCCTGCAGGCGGCCACGATCGCCATCGTCGGCGAGGTCCCGATCACCCGCCTGCGGCACGCGATCCCGTCGTTCCCGACCCGCAGCGAGCTGTGGCTGTACCTGTTCAACGAGCTCGGCATCTGAATCTTGGTCAGCCGGCCGGTGGCTGGTCGGGGTATTGGCCGGAGGGGCCGTGATAGGGCCGGCCGTCCGGGTAGGGCCAGGCGTTGGTGGTGCAGCCGTGCAGGCCCAGCGTCTGCTGTTGCATGACCGGGGCCGGCTCGCCCGGGCCGGGGCAGCGCTCGTGGCCGTGGCCGAGCCGGTGGCCGACCTCGTGGTTGACCAGGTATTTCCGGTACGTCGCGAGCTTGCCCCGATAGAAGGGAACCCCCTTGGCCCAGCGGGCGACGTTCAGCACGACCTTGTTGCCGTTGCGGCACGACGTGTATCCCTCGGGGACGTCGTCGCAGAGGCGGTCGCGGGTGGCCGGCGTGGCCAGGTAGAGGGTGAAGTCGTTCGCCTGACCCGGCCCGACCTGGCGGAACCGCCACTGGTGGCCGCGGATCCAGCCCCGCGGGTCGGCCAGGGTGGCTTCGGCCGCCGCGGCGAGACCCTCGGGGGACACCCCGGTGATGTCCTGCTCGACCGCGACGCGGTAGCGCAGCAGCCGCCCGCCCCGGCCGGCCGTCGCCGTGCCGGCCGGGGCGAACCGCCACCGGCCGGCACCCCGCTGGGGGTAGGCGATCGGCTTCGGCCGGGGCGTGGACCGGGAGGGCGCCGAAGCGCGCGCCGGGGTGGACGCCGCCGTGGGCACCGGGGCGACCGGTGGCGGTCCGGTCGCAGCGGTGTCACAGGCGGTCAGCGTGCCCGCCACGAGCAGCGCCGTGGCCCAACGTTCGATGCGCAGCATTCATGCCCTCCGACCGACATGACGGTGCTGCCGGGCCCTCGCGTTGCACCTCTGAGGAATTGATCACCAACGTGGGCCAGTCGCGGAGGTCCGCCAGCATCTGACGATCGTGCGTAGCCACCACGACAGCCATCGCTGTGGCCCGCAGACCCGCCGTCAGCTCCTCGACCACGGCGGCGGACAGGTGGTTGGTCGGTTCGTCCAGGATCACCACGTCAGGAACCCCGCCGCCGACGGCCGGGGATCCGGGGGTGGTGCCGTTCAGGACTGCTTCGAGATGGCGGCGGCGTTGCTGGCCGGAGGACAGACACGCAGGGGAAGTGGGCACTTCTTGCGCCAGATAGCCGATCCGCGCGCCGCCGAGCAGTTTCAGCTGTCCGGTCGTGAGCGCGAGCGCACCGGCCAGCGCGGCCAGCAAGGTGGACTTGCCGGCTCCGTTCGGGCCGGTCACGAGCAGGCGATCACCGCCGTTCAGGCGCACCGTCACCGGAGACGGCAGGCGGCCCGCCACCGTGAGACCGACGGCGTCGACGAGCGGAGCGCCCGGACGCGTGTCACTCGCCGGGAAGCGCAACGGCTCGGGCGGCGGGGGCAGCGTGATCCGGTGCGCCGCCAGCGCCTCCTGGCGGCGCCGCAGAGCCTGCACGACGCCGGGCGTGCGGGACTGCCGCTTGTGCCGCCCGACGCCTTTGTCCGGCCGCCAGCCCGTGCTGAGCCGGCCGCGGGCCTCGTCGACCGCCCCGGCCAGCCGCTGGTGCTCGGCCACCTGGGCGTCGTACTCCCGCACCCAGCGCTCCCGCTCGCGCTGGCGTCCCTGCTGCCAGCCGGCGTAACCGCCCGCGTAGAGCCGCGGGCGCCCGTCCGGCGTCGGGTCGAGATCGAGGAACTCCCGGGCCACCTCGCGCAGCAGCACGCGGTCGTGCGTGACGATCAGGACACCGCCCGGGTGCTGCCGCAAGCGGTCGGTGAGAAAGGCCAGGCCGGTCGCATCGAGGTGGTTGGTCGGCTCGTCCAGGATCAGCAGGTCGGGCCGGGCGCCGAGCACACAGGCCAGCCGCACCCGGTAGCGCTGCCCCACCGACAGCGTGTCGAGCCGACGGCCGCGATCGGTGCACGCCTCCAGGGCTTCCAGCGCGACGTCGACGCGCCGCTCGGCGTCCCAGGCGTCGAGCCGGGTCGCCTCGTCCAGGGCTGCCGCGTAGGCCGTCGGGTCGGACGCGACCGTCTTGAGCGCGGCCTCGAGTCGTTCGAGGGCGCGCTGTGCCGGCCCGATCGCCGTGGCGACGAGGGTGCCGACGGTTTCGCCGGCATTCGCGGCCAGTTCCTGCTCGGCGACGCCGATCGTGCCGGCTCGGCGCACGGTGCCCTGATCGGGTTCGGTGCGCCCGGCGAGGACGTTCAGCAGCGTTGTCTTGCCGCTGCCGTTGGGCCCGGCGACAGCCAGGCGGGAGCGCGCGGAGACGGTCACGTCGACGCCGTCGAGGACGACGCGGTCGCCTCGGACGACGCGGAGGCCTTCCGCGCGTACGTGGGCATTGGTGGTGTCGAGGATGTTCACGGTCTGCTCTCGGCTCGTCTGGGAGCCGGGCAGCGCGAGGCGCACCGCCCGGTGAGGACACCAGGACGGCGGGGTTTCAGTGAGTCCCGGCCGCCGTCAGCGGCCGGAACGCAACCTCATCGAAGCAGTCGACATGCGGGCCACGCTACCGACGGCCGGCCGGCTCCGCCTCTCATTAACGGCGGTGTCCCAGATCACACTGCGCCGACCGTGATGACGCTGCCGGCGGTGTCATCTCTCGTCGGCAGGCCGCATCCTCGGCCTCCGACGACGCCGCGGCGTTGTTGTCGCGGGCCGCTGGTGCCTCCCTGTCCGGGGTGGCCGGCCGGGCCGCTCCGTCGAGCTGAGCCCGTCGCCGCGCCGGTCGACCAGGGGTCCGCTCGTGGCTACCGTCGGCCGCATGGCTGAGCTGATCCTCCCGACGACCCGCCTGCACGACGCTTTCGCCGACTGCCACGAGGAGTGGGGGCCGGGACTGCACGAGGACGGGTTCGGGCTGGGCCCCGACGACGATGTGCACTCCGCGGCCGGGTTCGCGAGCTGGGTGCACCAGCGGGTCCGCTACGCGCATCCGGCCGGGACGCCCTGCCCGCCGCCCCGGCACGGCTCTCCACGATGGATCGTCGAGGACGGCCGGGTGCTCGGCGGCATAGCGCTGCGGCACTGGGAGTCCGACCTCGGCCACATCGGTTACGGCGTCCGGCCGTCGGCCCGCCGGCGGGGGCTGGCGAGCTGGGCGCTGGGCCGGATGCTGGGGGAAGCCCGCGCCGCCCTCGGCCTCGACCGCGTTCTCGTGCCGTGCCTGGCCGGCAATCTCGCGTCGGCGCGCACGATCGAGCGCAACGGCGGCGTCCTCGAGGAGATCCGGGAGACCGGCCACGGCCCGGTGCGCCGCTACTGGATCTCGCTGGCCGGGCTCTGACAGCGGTATCGTCCGGCGTGGATCGGATCCGGCGGTGGTCGCTGCCCTTGCTCGCGCTGATACTGGCGGTCACCGGCAGCGTGCTTCTGGCCCGCGCCGGTGACGGCCTCGAACGGCGGCACGTCGTGGTCGGTGGCGTCCCGCTCGACGTGGTGCGCCCGGCCGGATCGCCGCCGGGCCCGGGCGTGGTGGTGGCGCACGGCTACGCCGGATCGGCCCGGCTGATGGCGCAGTTCGGCGACACCCTGGCCGCCCGGGGCTTCACCGTCGTGCTGCCCGACCTCGATGGGCACGGCGCGAACACCCGGTCGCCGGTCGATCTGCGGAACGACCTGGACGTGGCGGTCGCCCACCTGCGCGGTCTGCCCGGCGTCGACTCCCGGCGGATCGCGCTGGTCGGGCACTCGATGGGGGCGGGCGCGGTGACCGAGTACGCGGTGGACCACCCGGAGATCGCCGCGACCGTGGCGATCTCGCTGCCCGGCGCGTCACCCTTGCCGCCGGACCGGCCCGACCGCCTGCTCCTGCTGGTGGGCGGGCTGGAATTCGCGGGCTTCCGGGAGGCCGCCGAGGAGGCCGTCGCGGGCGCCCGGGTGGAACGTTCCATGGTGATCGTGCCCGGCGTCGAGCACATCTCGATCCTGTACGCGCCCCGCACCCACCGCCTGACCGCGGACTGGCTGTCGGACGCCGACGGTCCGCTGCCCTCGCCGGTGCGCCGGCTCACTGCCGCAGGGCTGCTCCTGCTCGGCCTGCTCGTCGGCTTCCCGGTGGTGGCCGGGCTGCTGCTGCGCTCGCCGGTCACGGCTCCGCTGACCATCGCGTACGCCGCGGCCGCGATCGCCGTCCCGCTGCATCTCGGCTTCACCCACGCCGTCCCGGCCGGGTCCCGATGGTGGTTGCTGCTCGCGATGTGGGCCGCTTTCGCCGTCCTGGCCTTTGTCGCGGGGCTTGCCCCCGGCGGCACGCTCGCCGCCGATCTCATCGTCGCCGTCGTCACGGTGGTGGCTCTGACCGCCGCCGCGGTGTCCGGCCTGGCCCCCGGTTTCATCCTGCTCGTCGTGCCGCTGCTGGGGGTGCTGATGGTGATCCAGGCCGGTCTGGCCGCGGTGCTGCGCGCCCGCTCGGCCCCGCCCTGGCTGATCGCGCTGACCGGCTCACTGCTGGTCGCCTGGCCGATCGCCACCACGCTGCCGGTCCTATGACCGGAGTGAGCGCCCGCTGCCGGTCCTATGACCGGAGTGAGCGCCCGCTGCCGGTCCTATGACCGGAGTGAGCGCCCGCTGCCGGTCCTATGACCGGAGTGAGCGCCCGCTGCCGGTCCTATGACCGGAGTGAGCGGCCGCTGCCGGTCCTATGACCGGAGTGAGCGGCCGCTGCCGGTCCTATGACCGGAGTGAGCGGCCGCTGCCGGTCCTATGACGCAAGCGAGCGAGTACTTGAGCCGTTCCGCCGAGGCCCGATCGACCTCGGGAATGCGAGGGGAGGTCACGGTCCAGCGCAGTGTTCGGGCCGAGGACCTCGAGCAGCGACGAGCGCAACGCGGTCAGCACGTCCGGCTGCTCGGCCAGCAGCAGGTGACCCAGGCGGCGCAGCGCCTGCAGCACCGCGCCGGCCGTGGCGCCCTACCCGGCCGGGTCGGCCCGGCCCGGTCTGCTCGGGCGGCAGACAGTGCAGCGTCCCCTCGATCTCGCGCAGGGTGCCGAAGGCCGCCTGGTCCTCGGTGAACAGGCTGCACGAGTCGAAGTCGACGACGACCGGGCGCCCGTCGTCGTCGACCAGGATGTTCGTGGTGTTGAGGTCCTTGTGCACGACGCCGCGGGCGTGCATGCCGGCGACGATCCGGGCCAGGCGGTGCGCCGGCCGGGGCACGCCGGCCAGGTCGATCTCGTGCGCCGCGATCGCGTACGCGAGGGTCCGCTCGTCCTCGTCGGCGAGCAGTTCGGCGTCCGGGTGGGTCCAGCGGGCGAGACGCCCCATCCCGGGCAGGCCGGTCAGCCGGAGCAGGATGGCGTGCTCCCGGCGGCGGCGGGACGGGCCCGCCGGGCCGAGGAACTCCTTCCAGATGACGGTCGTCTCGCCGTCGGCCAGGTAGAGGCGTTTGATCAGCGTGCGGTCGGTCGCCGAAAGCACGACGTGATGCGAGCCGGCCGTGGACAGCACCGGCTGTCCCTGCGTGCTCTCGGCACCCATCGTCACCGTCCGTCGCACCCGCCCCGCAACCGCCGCGAGGCGCCCCCTTCCTGCTCGGCGCGCATCGGCGAGCCGTGAGGAAAGCAGGGTCAGGCCGCGCGCAGCATCGTCCACTCCGCGCGCGGCACGAAGCCGAGCCGCTCGAAGAAGGGCACGGTGTCGTCGCTCGCGTGCAGATAGGCGGTGTGCGCACCGGCGGCCCGGCCCCGGCGCAGGATCGCCTCGGTGAGCACCCGGGCGTAGCCCTGCCCGCGATAGGCCGGCAGGGTGCCGACGTTGGCCACGCCGAGCTGGTTGCGGGTGAGCAGGCCGGCGCCGGCCGCGACGACCAGACCGCTGGTCGTCTCGGCCACGTAGGCCCCGATCAGCGGGTTGGCCAGGACCTCGGCCGTGTAGACGCGGGCGACGACCTCGTCCGGCACGCCGAAGGCCTGCCCGGCGACGTGGGCGAAGGTCTCGTACTCGTCGCTGGCCAGCCGGCGGACCAGGGCCAGCTCGGCCGGGACGGAACCGGTCGAGGTGCGGCCCTCGAGCCCGGCCGTCATGAAGTGCTGTTCGTCGCCGCCGGTCAGGCCGAGCAGGGTGTCGGTGGGCCGGACCCGGGGGCGGCTGCGGACGTGGGCACGCCGGCGCGAGGTGGCCAGCATCTCGACCGCGGCGCGGAAGGCACGCGCGGACGATTCGATCGCATTGTCGTGCTGCATGGGACCTTCAGATGCTCTTCAGCGGGCGGACGTGAATCCGCCTCTTGTTTACGCGGGAACAATAGCTCGCGCCGCGCCGGGAACGGCTGACCGGCGGCAAGGGACCCGGGGGTGCGGCCCGGGCCCGGACCCGGGTCTCGCACGGGTCCGGGCTCCGGCGGACCCGGGAAGGGTGGTCGTAGGGGATCGGACGATCGGTGGGGGGAAACCTGCGATGAGGATCATGACGCATCACCGGCCATTGCGCCGGGGCGGGCACGTCGTGGACGTGTGCGGAATGGCGCTGCGCTACCACGTGCGCGGCACCGGCGGGCCGGTGTGTGTGGTGCTGCCGGGCGGCCCGGGACTGTCCTGGGAGTACCTGCGGGCACCGGCGCTCGAACTGGGCCTGACCGTCGTCCACGTCGAGCCGCTGGGCTCCGGCGAGTCGGGCCGGCTGCCCACCCACCCGTACGGCTACGACCGCGCCTTCCACGCGCGGGCGCTGGACCGGCTGCTCGACCACCTCGGCCAGGACCAGGTGTACCTGCTCGGTCACGGGCACGGCGGCCGGGTCGCCCAGTACTACGCGCTGCGCCGGCCCGCGCGCCTGGCCGGGCTGATCCTGCACGGCAGCTCCCCGGTCGGCGGAGCCGAGCTGGAGGAGGAGACCCGGCACCAGTTCGACCGTTTCATCCGGCGCAACCAGGCCAACCCGGCGCTGCCGGCGGTCATCGACGCGGCCCGGCTGCTTCCCACGATCACCGACGAGCGGCTGCTCACCGCGGCCGCGCGGCGCATGTTCCCGGCCCTGGTCGCCCACTACTGGGGCCGCCGCGAGGAGCTCTCCCCGCTGCGGGCCAAGATCCGGTTCTCGTACGTGTCCTCGCGGCGAGCCGACGGCACGGCCGACCCGATCGACGACCGGCAGCCGCTGCGCAGCCTGCGCGTGCCCACCCTGGTGGTCGCGGGCAGCTACGACATCGCCGGCGGCCTGCGCTGGGGACGCGAGCTGCAGTCGCTCATCCCGAACGCCCGCCTGCTGGTGCTTCCCTGGAGCGGCCACCTGGGCCACGTCGAGGAGCCGGAGCGCTTCGCCGAGGCGGTCACCGGCTTCGTGACCGCCACCCGGCCGGCGCTGCTGCGGGACGACGTGCTCGCGGCCTGAGCGGGCCCGCGCGGTTCAGTCGCCGAAGCTGTCGTCGGCGCCGGTGGGCTGCAGGAAGTGGATCGCCGTGGCCGGGCGCAGGCCAATCCGCTCGTACACGGGCCGGCCGGCCACGGTCGTGTGCAGCACCACGCGCCGGTGGCCGGTGGCCCGGGTGCCCTCGGCGATGACCTGGCGGGCGGCGGCCTGGCCGAAACCGCGGCGCGACTCCTCGCGCAGGGTGGCCACGAAGGCCACCACCAGCGAGCCCGCGCTCGGGATGGCCGCGCCACAGGTGACCGCCTGGCCGTTGCGGTAGCCGAGCCAGGCGTACGCCTCGTCGAGCCACAGCCTCGAGCCGGCGAACGCCTCGTGGCCCACCGCCGGCGGCATGTCGTAGGCGAGGGCGTTGAGCTCGCCGAAGGTCCGGAGGTCGTCCTCGGTCTCGACCCGCCGGAACTGCAGGCCGGCGTGGTGCGGCTCGGCCGGCGACAGCTCGCCGTCCATGCCCCACCCGGTGAACGCGATCTCCAGCCCCGCCTCGCTCGCCCGGTCCGCCAGCTCGGCCCGGGCGCGCGGGCTCAGCAGATCCTCGAACACCCAGAGGTAGCCGTCCTCCGGCCTCGCCCGCAGGAACGCGTCCGCCCGCACCAGTTCCTCGCTGAGCTCCTCGGCCGGGATGTCGTCACCGCTCAGCGTGAGCGCGTTGAAGAACCCGAACGGGCTGCCGGCCCACAGCGGCCCGGCGCCGTCGTCACCGGCCGGCCGCCCACCCCGCGCGGCCACGATCCGGCTCCACACCGCGACCAGCTGATCCCTCGACTCGACGGCTCCCACGATCGGCACCCACTCTCTCCCGGTCCGGCGTCGCCCGGTCCATACCCGATGGCTCGCCTCGGCAGGCCCATTGTGCTGCCCGCCACCGTGAGTTGATTCATGCCCATGGACATGTGCCTAACTCTTTCGGGGAGGCGACAGGGCCCCGCCGAGCGGCGAGTGTGGAGGGTGCCGGACCCCACGAGGAGCGAGGTGCCTGTGAGCGTCACGAACGAGACGGTGCTGCCCGAACTGCGCAACGCCTGGTGGGAGCACGGCGTCCGGAGACGGGCCGAGACCGGGGTGCTCGGGGTCTTCGCCGAGCTGCCGCAGTTCGTCCGGCAGGCGATCGGCGTCGCCTGGCGGGCCGACCGGATCCGGACGTCGGTGGTCGGCCTGGCCACCCTCGGCAGCGGGGCCATGGCCACCTTCGGGCTGCTGTCGACGCAGAAGCTGCTCGTCGCGCTGTTCGCCGGTGGCCCCACGCCCGATCGGGTGCGGGCAGCCCTGCCGGCCCTGATCGCGCTCGCGGCGGCGACGGCCTTGCGGGGCGCGCTGGGCATCGCGATCGGCTACGCCCAGAACGGCCTGACCCCGCGCGTCAACCAGGCGGCCGAGCGCCGCCTCTTCGAGACCACGACGGCCGTACGCCTGGACGCCTTCGACGCCGATGCCTTCGCCGACGACATGGAACGGGCCAGCCGCGGCAGCGACGCGGCCAACGGTCTCGTGCACGACACTTCCAACGTCCTGGCCGGTTTCGTCGGCCTGGTCGCCGTGGCCGTGGCCGTCGTGCTGATCAACCCCTGGCTGCTGCTCGCCCTGCTGGTGGCCACCCTGCCCAACGGGTACGCCGCCCTGCGCGCGGGCCACCTGCGGTACTCCAGCTATCTGGCCGGCTCGGTCCGCCGCCGCCGGCGCAACGTGCTGGAACGCCAGATGGCCGACCGCGAGTCGGCGCCCGAGCTGCGGTCGTACGGTCTGCGCCGGTTCCTGCTCGGCCAGTACGACATGGTGATGGGCGCCCAGACCACCGAGGACCTGACCCTGGCCCGGCGGGTCACGACCACCACCAGCGTCGGCGCGGTGATCAGCGGGATCGGCCTGGGCGGGGTGTGGCTGCTGCTCGGTTTCCTGCTGGCCGGCGGGCACATCCCGCTGTCGGCCGCGGTGACCTGTGTGGTCGCCGTCCAGGCGGCCCAGCGGGCCCTGTCGACGGTCACCTTCCAGCTCGACGGCATGTTCACCGACGGCCAGTTCTTCAAGGAGTACGTCAACTTCCTGGAACGGGCCAAGCGCTACATGCCGGCGGCCGGGAAGACCGGGCGGCCGCAGCCGGAGCCGTTGCGCCGCCTCGACATCCGGGCCGTGAGCCTGCGCTACCCCGACCGCGACATCCCCGCCGTCGACCAGGTCACGCTGAGCATCGAGGCCGGCCAGACCGTCGCGTTCGTGGGCGAGAACGGCTCGGGCAAGTCGACCCTGGCCGCGATGATCGCCGCGCTGCGCTCCACCACCGGCGGCGTCATCGAGTGGAACGGCCGTCCGCTGGCCGGCTGGGACCGCGACGCCCTCCTCGCCCGGGTCGCCGTCGTGCTGCAGGAGCACCACAAATGGCCGTACACGGCGGCGACCAACATCGCGATGGGCGACCTGTCGGCCGACGCCGAGCAGGAGCGGATCGAGGGCGCCGCGCGGCGGGCGGCCGCGCACGAGACCATCCTGTCGCTGCCGCACGGCTATCGGACGCTGCTCGACCGGACGTTCAAGGAAGGCCACGACCTGTCCGGTGGTCAGTGGCAGCGGATCACCGCCGCGCGCGGCTTCTACCGCGACGCCGACCTGCTCATCATGGACGAG
Source organism: Paractinoplanes maris (assembly GCF_023544465.1). Taxonomy (GTDB): domain Bacteria; phylum Actinomycetota; class Actinomycetes; order Mycobacteriales; family Micromonosporaceae; genus Actinoplanes; species Actinoplanes maris. The sequence continues at coordinate 127,909 of NZ_JALPVL010000010.1, forward strand.
CCGTCGTCGGCCCTCGACCCCCGTGCCGAGGAGGCGCTGTTCCAGGCCATCCGCAGCCGTCAGGGCCACCGCACGACGATCCTGATCACCCACCGGCTGGCCAACGTCAAGCACGCCGACCGGATTTTCGTGCTGCACGAGGGCGCCCTCGTCGAGCAAGGTGACCACGCCGAGCTGATGGCCGCGGGCGGTCGCTATGCCGGGCTGTTCACCTTGCAGGCGGCCGGATACCGCTGACCTACCCCGGCCAGAGGTCGGGGTCGGCCCAGGCCCCGGTGATGGCCAGATCGGCGTTCTGGCCGCGCTGCCGGGCGAACCGCAGGGCCAGGCGCTGCAACTGCACCGTCATCGGGATCTGGTCGAGCAGCACCGATCCGGTGGCCGCCGCGGTGGTCAGCGTGGCCACCTGGAGGCGCTCGAGGACGGCGGCGTGCCGCAGGGCCGTGGTGAGCTCGTCGGGGTCGGCGGTGGGTTGCAGGACCAGCAGGGTGTCGGCGGCCGTGTAGGGGACCGCGCCGCCGTGCAGGAGGCGGTCGGGATCGAAGCCCTCACACAGGATGCGGGCGCCCTCGCGGATCTTCAGCGCGCCCTCGCGAGCCGTGACCGACCAGGGACCCGGGCCGACGATGGCCATGGCCCGGGCCGGGGCGGGCACCTCGCCCGGCTCCTCGCCGAGCAGTCCGGCCACGGCCCGGACGGCATCCGGGCGGCCGGGCGAGCCCAGATGGTGGGCGATCTGGGCGAGGACGGTCAGGGCGGCGGTGTAGCTGACCGTGTACGTCTCGGACTTCTCGGCCAGCGGCGTGCGGACCGCCTCGGGCCAGTCGGCGCCGGGGCCGGTCACCGCGACGAGGGGGAGACCGGCGTCCAGGGCGATCCGGCGGCTGCGCCGGGCGTACGCGGTCTGGCCGGTATGGGTGATGACGACCGCGGCGTCGCCGTCGCGGACCAGGTCGCGGGTGAAGGCGTTGGCGGCGGTCCACCGGGCGTCGTGGCCGGCCGCCGTCAGCTCGGCGGCGCCCAGCTCGGCGGCGTGCAGGCTGCTCCCGGTGCCGATCAGCCAGATCCGGCGGGCCCCGGCCAGGCGCGCGGCGGCCGGCCCGGTGCGGTCGTCGTCAGCGAGACCGCGGATCACCGCCGCCTGGGCCGCGATCATGCCGGCGAGCTGTGCGGTCATGGGGGTCCTCCCGGTTTCCGTGGTGATCGACCAGGATCGTCAGCAGGTCGGTGAGCTGGGCCCGCTGGGCCGGGGTGAGCGGGGCGAACACATCGTCGTCGACGGCCGCCAGGAGCTGGTCGAGCGTGTGCAGCTGCCGGCGACCGGCGGCGGTGATCCGGACCAGATTGCGGCGCTTGTCGGCCGGGTCGGGGGCCCGCTCGATCTGGCCGCGGCCGGACAGCTCGTTGAGGACGGCCACCAGATCGCTGCGGTAGACGCGGGTGCGGTCGCTCAGCCGGGACTGGCTGGCCGGCCCGAACTCGTCGAGAGTGGCCAGCACCGCGTAGTGCCACTTGCGGGCGCCGGCCCCCGCCAGCTCCTCGGTGACCCGGCGGTCGGCGTGCACGGCGGCCAGCGACAGCAACCGTGTCCGCAAGGTCCGCAGCCGCTCGGCGCCCTCGTTCACCCCCTGACCCTAGCACTTGCGTTAGTCCCACTAACGACCTAGCGTCAGCGTTAGGCAGACTAACGAAAGGACGACGCCATGACGACGATCCCGTTCGGCGCTCAGCTCATCGGGCGCACGGAGAAGGCGCTCAACGCCATCCTCGACCGCTCACTCGCCGGTCGTGGCTTGACCGAGCCGCAGTGGGTGGCCCTCACGCTGACCGTGACCGCCGACGGCGCCGACCCCGCCGTTCGCCTCGCCCAGGCCCTGCGGATCGCCGAGCCCGTCGCCCGTGAGCGCCTGGCCGAGCTGGCCGCGGCGGGCCTGGTGCGCCCGGCCGCCGCGGGCGGTGCCGCCGAGCCCACCGAGCGCGGCCAGGAGCTGTGGCGAGAGGTGAGCGCCGAGCTCGCCGGCGTGACCGGCGAGCTGTGGGGTGACCTGCCCGAGGGTGATCGCGAGGCGGCCGCGCGCGTGCTCAGGACCGTCCTCTCCCGGGCCGACGCCTTTCTCGCCTAGCTCGACTACGATCCGCGCATGACAACCGTGGCGACCCGCATCAGCTCGCCGACCCGCGGCCGCCGCCGGGCCGGGGGATGGGTTCTGGTGGCGGCCGAGCTCGGCTTCGTCGCGCTCTACGCGGTGGGTCTCTCCCTGTCGCTGGCCCGCGCAGCCGAGCTGGCCGGGCACTGGCACATCCCCGAGCAGGGCGACGCCTTCACCGCCGAGCTCGACATCCTGGGCGGCTGGACCTGGGCCTTCCTCGCGGTCCCGGTGGTGACCAGCGGCTTCATGGTCGCCGTTGTGGGATTGCTCGTGTCGCTCGTCGTGCTGCTGAGCGGCTACGCCAAGGGTCACCGCCGGTTGATCGGGGCGCTGGTCGCCTCGACCGCCACGATGGTGCTGCTGCTGATCGTCACGCTCACCCCGGCGGCGATGTCCGTCTCCGGCTGGCTGCTCGACTGACAAGCTGGTCGGAGCCGACGCGCGACGCACACTGGTTTTCCCCTTTGTCGCGGCCGCCGGCTGCGTGAACGCTCACAAACTGGCCATCGTACGAAAGCCTGGAATCCCTGGCAAGGGTGCGAGGCCCGATTGGGAGCGCTCCCAGATTTAAGGAAACGTTGATTGACGTCTATCAATTGTGCTGGATAACGTGCGCCTCCCTGTTACGCACATGTTTCCTCAAGGCGGATAGATGTCTCCCACCCGTGGCACCCGACGGCGCGCAGCCCTGGCCGGCGTCGTCGCCCTGCTGACCCTGTTAGGACTGTGGACCGCGACGGCCGCCGGCGCCGCCGCGGCCGGTTGCCGGGTGGTCTACACCGTCGGCTCGCAGTGGAGCGGCGGCTTCACGGCAGGCGTCGCGATCACCAACCTGGGCGACGCGGTGTCCGGCTGGCGCCTGAACTGGACGTTCCCCGCCGCCCAGGCCGTCACCCAGGCCTGGAACGCCACGGTCACCGCCTCGGGCGCCGAGGTCACGGCCACCAACGCGAGCTACAACGGCTCGATCGCCACCGGCGCCACCACGAGCTTCGGCTTCAACGGCACCCACACCGGCGGCAACCCGGTCCCGGCGTCCTTCTCGCTCAACGGGGTGGCCTGCACCGGAACCGGTCCGACCACCCCGACGACCCCGCCCACGACCCCGACGACGCCGACGACTCCGCCGCCGGCCGGCAACGCCGAGGCGACCGTCGCCGCCATGCAGCCCGGCTGGAACCTGGGCAACTCGCTGGACGCCACCGGCGCCGACGAGACCTCGTGGGGCAACCCGCGCGTCACCGAAGCCCTGCTCGACGGCGTCAAGGCGCAGGGCTTCAAGAGCATCCGCATCCCGGTCACCTGGGGCCAGCACCAGGGCGGCGCCCCGGGCTACACCATCGAGGCGGCCTACCTGGCCCGGGTCAAGGAGGTCGTCGGCTGGGCCCTGGCCGACGGCTTCTTCGTGATGATCAACGTGCACCACGACTCCTGGCAGTGGCTCAACAGCATGCCCGGAGCCCAGGCCCGCTACGACGCCACCTGGACCCAGCTCGCCGCGGCCTTCCGCGACAGCCCCGACAAGCTGGTCTTCGAGAGCGTCAACGAGCCGCAGTTCACCGACGAGGGCCAGAGCGCGACCCATCTCAACGCGCTCAACACCTCGTTCCACCGCATCGTGCGCGCCTCCGGCGGCGGCAACGCGACCCGCCTGCTCGTGCTGCCCACCCTGCACACCTCGGCCGACCAGGTCCACCTGGACGCGCTGGCCACCACGATCGCCGCGCTCAACGACCGCAACCTCGCCGCCACCGTGCACTACTACGGCTACTGGCCGTTCAGTGTGAACATCGCCGGCACCACGACGTTCGACGCCACCACGCAGGCCGATCTGGTCGGCTACCTCGACCGCGCGGCCGCCACCTTCACGGCCAAGGGCATCCCGGTGATCCTCGGCGAGTGGGGGCTGCTCGGCTTCGACCGGTCGCTCGACGCCGTCGAACAGGGCGAGAAGCTCAAGTTCTTCGAGTACCTCGGCTACTACGCCAAGCAGAAGAAGATCACCACGATGCTGTGGGACAACGGACAGCACTTCGACCGTACGGCGTTGACGTGGCGCGATCCCGAGCTCTACGCGCACCTCAAGTCGGCCTGGACCACGCGCTCCGGGACCGCCTCGACCGATCAGGTGTTCCTGGCCCGGTCGGCGGCGATCACGGCCCGGACGGTCACGCTCAACCCGAACGGCACGACGTTCAGCGGCCTGCGGCTGGGCACCACCGATCTCGTACGGGGAACCGACTACACGATCGCGGGCAACGAGCTGACCCTGAGCGCGGCGCTGCTGACCCGGCTGGCCGGCGACCGGGCGTACGGGGTCAACGCACGCCTCACCGCGGTCTTCTCGGCGGGCGTGCCGTGGCGGATCAGCATCATCTCGTACGACTCCCCGGTCCTCGCCGCCGCGACCGGGACCACCGCGGCCTTCGCCGTTCCGGTGACCTTCCGGGGTGACCGGGTCGCCACGATGGAGGCGAAGTACGCCGACGGCAGCAACGCCGGGCCGCAGAACTGGACGTCGTTCAAGGAGTTCGCCCAGACGTTCAAGCCCGACTACGCGGCGAACACGTTCACCCTGACCCCGGAGTTCTTCGCCGAGGTCGACGACGGGGCGAAGGTGACGCTCACGCTGCACCTCTGGAGTGGCGCCAAGCTCACCTACTACGTCACGAAGTCCGGAAGCACCGTCACCGGTGCGACTGCGTGACGACCGGTTCCGGAGCCGGCCGGCGCGGTCGGCTCCGGGACACCGCCACCCCGGCCAGGCAGAGCGCCCCGCCGGCGATGGCCAGCGCGCGCGGCACCTCGTCGAGCAGCAGCCAGGACAGCAGGATGACGACGACCGGGACCGCGTACGTGGTGGAGCCCATCCGGCCCGCGGTCGTGCGAGCCAGGGCGTAGGCCCACGTCGTGAAGGCCACGGCGGTGGGGAAGACACCCAGGTAGACGACGTTGAGGGTGGCACTCACCGGGGCGGTGCGAAGGTCGTCGATCAGCTGCCCGGCGAACGGCAGGCAGGCGATCGCGCCGATCAGGCAGCCGAAGGTGGTCGCCTGCAACGCCGACGCGTGCCGGAGAGCGGGCTTCTGCGCGACCACCCCGGCCGCGTAGGTGATGGCGGCGACCAGGCACAGCAGGACCCCGAGCACCGAGGACCGGCCGCCGCCGGACATCGACAGCCCGACCACGACGGCCCCGGCGAACGAGACGGCGATGCCGGCCAGCAGCCGGGGCGGGAAGCCCTCGTGCAGGAGCCACCCGGCGAGCAGCGCCATCAGCGCCGGCCCGACGTTCACGATCATGGCCGCCGTGCCCGCGTCGACGAGCTCCTCACCCCAGTTCAGCGCCACCATGTAGAGCCCGAACCACAGCACCCCCGACACGGCGATCCCCGGCCAGGCCGCCCGCGGTGGCAGCCCCTGCCGCCGGATCACCAGGAACGCCACCAGCACGACGGCGCCCGCGAGCAGCCGCCCCAGAGCGAGGGCCCCCGGCGAGAAATGCGGCGCCGCGGCCCGGATCCCGACAAACGCCGAAGCCCACAACACCACAGTGACCGAGGCGGCGGCCACGGCCGCTCCCGGCACGCGTTGGTTTTCCATACCGCAGAGCCAACCGTGCGAACACTTCGGTGGCTAGCGAAAAACAGACCCGGCTCTCCTGAGGAGGAGTGATGAAACGTCGTGTCGTCTGGTTGGCGGCCTGTCTCATGGCAGCGTTCTCGGTCGTGGCTGTGCTGCGTCCCGCGTACGCCGCGGTGGGCTGCCGTGTCACCTACGCCGTCACCAATCAGTGGTCGGGCGGCTTCGGCGCCTCGGTGACCGTGGCCAACCTGGCTGATCCGCTCAACGGCTGGTCGCTGACGTTCGCCTTCCCGGACAGCGGGCAGAAGGTCGCGCAGGGCTGGAACGGGACGTTCGCGCAGAGCGGATCGGCCGTGACCGTCACCAACGCCGGGTGGAACGCGTCGGTGGCCTCCGGTGGCACGATCAGCCTGGGGTTCAACGGCTCGTTCACCGGGGGGAACCCGGTGCCCACCGGGTTCGCCGTCAACGGGACCGCGTGCACCGGATCCGCGCCGACCGGCTCACCCACCACTTCCCCGACGGTGACGCCGGCGCCATCCCCGACGGTCAGCCCGACCGCTGCGCCCGGTGATGCCTGGAACCCGCCGTCGTCACTCGTGCAGCCGCTGGCCGCGGTGTGGACCCATCAGGAGCAGACCTACAGCAACGGCAATCTGTACGGCTTCAAGAACTACGGCTGGGACCAGTTGTTCGCGGCCGGCGGCGCCATCAACTACTGCGTCCGCTGGGATTCGAGCGCCCGGGTCACCACGGCCCAGCGCGACGCGATCCACGCCGCGGTGCAACGGCAGTACCAGAAGTGGATGGACCAGATGCTCGACAACGGAGCGGGGTGGAACAACTGGCCGTACAAGCAGGTGCCGGTCAAGGTGGTCGGCTGGGCGGTCCGGGACCGGGCTCAGCTCGAGTGGACCGACAACTCGGTCGACATCTCCGTCGGCAACATCAACGAGAACGCGCCGCAGTGCGCGCCCGCCTGCGGCCGCTTCTTCCACCAGGACAACAACTACTCGGGCTGCCCCGGCGGGGTGGCCCGTCATTACGACCACTCGCTCTGGCTCACCGAGGGCTTCAGCGGGGGTGCCGGCGGCGACTGGGGACAGCGGGTCGGCTCGGAATACTTCCTGAGCAACTTGAACGCCGACAACATGCACATCTTCCTGCACGAACTCGGCCACACGTACGGCTTGGACGACTTCTACGACTGGGACCCCACCCCGGGCCGCGGCTTCCTCATGCGAGCCGGCAGTGCCAGCCAGATCACCGACTTCGACAAGTGGATGTTCCGCGACTGGTGGCGCCACCTGAAGTCCCGCTACGGCCGCTGACGAGACCGGCCCGTCCGACGTCCACGGGCGGGCCGGCGCGCGATGCCTGGTCAACGGCGGCCCGGAACGCTCAGTCGTAGCGCTCGTAGACGGCGGCTCGCGCGCGTGTCGGGTCGAGACGGTGCAGGACGGCGTCCAGGATCTCGGTCAGCTGGGCCACCTGCTCGGGGGTCAGCGCGTCGATGACGGTCTCGCGCACCGTTTCGACGTGGCCCGGGGCGGCCTCGCGCACCTTCGCCCAGCCGGCGTCGGTGAGCCGCGCGTTGGTGGCCCGCTTGTCCTCGGGGCAGGGGAAACGCTCGATCAGTCCGCGGGTCTCCAGCCGGGTCACCACGTGCGAGAGCCGGGCCAGCGTGGCGGTGGTCAGCTCAGCCAGAGCCGTCATCCTCAGCGTGCGGTTCGGCGCCTCCGACAGCATGGCGAGCACGAAGTAGTCGAAGTGGGTGAGCTGGGCGTCGCGCCGCAGCTGGGAGTCGAGAGCGCCGGGGAGCAGCTCGAGCACGGCCGCAAGTCGAACCCACGCCGCCTTCTGCTCTTGGTCGAGCCATCGCGTGTCCACGGTCACCAGCTTTCCACGGATTAGTTGTTGCTACAACCTGGGCTTCATGCGATAGTTGTAGCAACAACCAAACAGCTTCTGGAGGGCGTCATGGCGAACATCAGCATCCTCGGCACCGGCAACATGGGTCAGGCGATCGGCGGCCTCGTGGCGAAGGGCGGCAACACCGTCCAGCAGCTCAACACGTCGAGCGCCGGCGAGGCGATCACCGGTGACATCGTGATCCTGGCCGTGCCGCACAGCGCGCTGGCCGACATCGTCGCCACCCGCGGCGCCGAGCTCACCGGGAAGATCGTCGTCGACATCACCAACCCGGTCGACTTCGCCACGTTCGACAACCTGACCGTCCCGGCCGACGGTTCCGCTGCCGCCGAGCTCGCCCGGGAGCTGCCGCAGGCCCAGGTCGTGAAGGCCTTCAACACCAACTTCGCGGGCACGCTGGCCACCGGTTCGGTCGGCTCCGAGACCACCACCGTCCTCATTGCCGGGGACGACGCCGGCGCCAAGGCCGCCGTGACCGCCTTCGTCGAGGCCGCCGGCCTGCGCGCCGTCGACGCCGGCTCGCTCAAGCGGGCGCGCGAGCTCGAGTCGCTGGCCTTCCTGCAGATGACCCTGGCCGCCGCCGAGAAGCTCTCCTGGAACGGCGGCTTCGCGGCCGTGGCCTGACGCCATCGGGCGGTGACCGGGTCATCCCCGGCCACCGCCCGGCGCTATGTCGGCTGCCGCGGGGACATGACCCATCGCGCGGGCCGGGTGTGAGTGCTGACCGCGTACGCGTGGGCATGGCCAACCGCGGCGTGGGAGCCCACCGGAACCTACTGGCCCAGCGCCGCCTCGGCGGGGGCGCGGCGGGGGCCAACGCGCCAGGCATAGGTCGCGACTCCCGCCGTCAACAGAACCAACGCGGTGACTGTCGCGATCTCGCTGCCGGCCGGCTGCACCAGCCAGAACAGTGCCTCCGGCCAGCCCCGCGACGACGGATCGCCGAAGATCAGTTGGGTGACGGTCCAGCAGATCGGCAGCTGCCAAGCCATCCGCGTGCCCAGCAGCGCCGCGCTGAGTCCGATCAGGCCGGTCATCCCGGCCACGTCGCGCAGCATCTCACCGGTCGAGCCGAACGACGCCCCGGTGGCCCGGCTGGCCAGCATCGGCACCGCCACGACCACGCCGGCGGCCAGCAGGTGCAGTGCCCGCCGCGGCGGCCAGCGCAGCGCCGCGGTCGACTCCAGCGAGTCGTCGTCGCCGGCCAGGGTGGGGATGAGCGGGGCCAGTGCCAGCAGGACGGTGAACGTCGCGAGGCTGGTGCTGATGTCCGGGGCGTCGGAGAACAGGGACCAGCCGGCCCAGATCAGCGCCGCTCCGCCGAAGGACACCACGATCGCGAGCGGTAACCGCCGGGATCGGGTGTAGAGCCGCAGCCACGCCATCACGAGGACGCGCCGGTCAGGATGGGCAGCAGATCCTTGCGGCAGTCCAGGGACGCGTCGCGCAGGGCGGTGACCCGCCGGATCTGCTCCTTCTCGGGCAGCTTGCGCAGATTCCGGACGGTCTCGCCGACCTGCTGCTTCAGCTCGGGGTAGAAGCTGAGCGCGTCGTCGACCCCGGTCAGCTCCTCCCGGCCCATCAGCCAGGCGCCGGCCGCGTGCGCGGCCACCAGATCCTGGCCACCCCGGCATCCGTTCCACAGGGTGCCCGCGCCGAGGACGACGTACTCGGTCAGGGCCGGAGCGATCTTGTTGTCGTCCAGGCCGAGGTCGAAATTGACCGTGCCCGGCTCCGGGCGGGCCGGGCCCGTGCTCGACCAATCATCCGCGTCGCCGGGCTGGTAGACCTGGTCGGCCCGCCACTCGACGGCCCGGGTCGGCGCGCCGGGCAGTTTGGCCAGCAACGTCAGCGCCGCACGGACCCGGGGCGCGGCGTCGTCCAGGAGGTAGGCGTGGATGGCGGTCACGCAGACCTGCGGAGCTCCGTCGGCGCAGACCAGCTTCTGCGCCGCGGCGTCGACGCGGTAGTGGGTGTCGGCCATCGTGCCCGGGACGACCGCCGCGATCGTTCCGGCCACCCCCAGCAGCACGACCGCGGCCACCCGGGGCAGCCAGGTGCGCCCGGCGGCCAGGAGAAATCCGGCACCGATCAGGCCCGCGCCATAGACCGTGTAGCCGAGCAGAGCCCGGCCGGTGATCGTCTCCCACCCGTACAGGGGCGGTTGGGCCAGCATCGAGAGGTTGGCCAGGTACGTCGGCTCACCGGGCGGCCGGAGCTCCGAGAAGCCGAGCTGCAGCAGCAGGCCGAGCACGGCGACCAGCGGTGGGACCAGCGGTGACGACCAGGCCCGCCCGGCGGCCAGGCCGAGCCAGGCCCCACCGGCCAGCACCAGGACCCCGGTCAGCGGCCACAGCACGGTCACGGCGCTCGCATAGGAGCCGGTCATCAGGATCCAGACCGCGCCACCGGCGAACACGGCCAGGTGGGCCACGGCAGCCGCGACGCCCAGCGCGAGCAGGCCGGGCAGCAGTCGCTGGGTGCGGGGCCGGGCGGTGCTGGCCATCAGCTCGTCGGTCCGGGAGCGCTTCTCGCGGCGGCCCATCACCGCGCCCCCGGCCAGCGCCAGCGGGAGCAGCAGGAAGAGCGAGGACGAGTGCACGTACGCGAAGGTGTGCCACCCGTTGAGCCCGAGGTTGCCCCCGAGGGCGAGCCCGGCCACGCCGGCCGCCAGGAGCAGCGCGGCCAGGGTGGGGGCGTTGGAGCGGCGCAGCTCGATGCCGAGGATGCGGGTCATGAGGCACTCCGGTGGGTGCTCAGCAGCGAGGTGTAGCCGCGCTCGGCCGGGCTGTCGCCGGTGCCGCCGTGCTCGCCGAGCCGGATCAGCTCGGTGGGCAGGCCCTGCCAGACCAGCCGCCCCTCGTCGACCAGCACGACGTCGGAGCAGGCGGCCACGACGTCCTCGACCAGGTGGGTGGAGACCACGACGCAGCTGTCCGCGCCCAGTTCGCGCAGCAGCGTGCGGAACTCGACGCGCTGCTCGGGGTCGAGCCCCACCGTCGGCTCGTCGAGCAGCAGCAGGTCGGGGTCGTTGACGATCGCCTGGGCGATGCCGACCCGGCGCAGCATGCCGCCGGAGAGTGCCTTGAGCCGCGAATCGGCCCGGGCGGTCAACCCGACCCGCTCGACGGCGCGCTGCACCGCGCCCGGGATGGCGGCCTTGGGCATCTCGCGCAGCCAGGCCATGTATTCGACGTACTCGCGCACGGTGAAGCGTGGGTAGAAGCCGAAGTGCTGGGGCAGGTAACCCAGCCGGCGCCGCAGCGGGCGCAGCACCCGCCCGTTCGTCGCGTCCTCACCCAGCAGCCGCAGGCTCCCGCCGGACGGCCGGTGGACGGTGGAGAGCGCCCGCATGAGCGTGGTCTTGCCGGCGCCGTTGGGGCCGAGCAGACCGTGCACGCCGGTGCCCAGCCGCAGGTCGAGACCGTTGACGGCGAGGTGCCGCCCGGCCTTGACCCGCAGCCCGGTGGCCTCGACGGGCCAGGCGTACGTGGTCGGTTGGAGCTCGGTGGCGCTGACCATGCGTACCAAAGGGGGTCTCCTTAGTCGGCGCGCCGGTGGTCACCGGCGCGCAGGACAGTGAGGGCGGCGCCGATCAGGGCGGCCACCGCCCAGGCCGGGAGGCTGGCCGGCGCGACAACCGCCGGCGGGTTCGCGGTGAGGACCGCGGGCAGCGCGATGACCAGCAGCCAGCCGCCGCCGAGGACAGCGGCCGCCCGGGTCACGCCGATCAGGCCGCCCAGCAGCAGGGTGGCCGTGGTGAAGGTGAGGCTGGGCAACAGCCACAGGGCCGGGGACATGCCGAGCCGCCAGCCGGCCACGGCCAGCAACGGCAGCACGGTCGCGAGGACCACGACCGTCCGTCGCAGCAGCAGCTCCAGGCCGGCCCGGGACGTGCCCGCGGTGATCTCCCAGGCCGGGTCGCTGCGCCGGGACCAGGCGATGGCCAGGCCGGCCAGCGGAGCCACCGGCGCCAGCAGCAGCACCAGCGACGGCCGCTCGGGGAACGCCCGGTCGAGCAGGAAGGCGGCCAGCACGGCGCCGGCCACGGTGGCGAGCCACGGGATCACCGACCAGACCGCCCAGCGGTGTGCGCGGCGACGCCAGGCCCGTCGGCGGGCCGGCTCGGGACCGCCCCGCACCCCCCCGGTCGATCATCACCTGCACGTCGTCGAGCAGCTCCCGCAGCGGTGCCGGGGCCTGGCCGGCCAGCCGGGCGCGGCAGCCGGCGCAGTTCTCCAGGTGGACCTCGACCGCCCAGACCGCGGCGTCGCCGAGATCGGGGTCCCCGGTGGTGTAGGCGGCCAGCGAGGCGGCCGGAATGTGGTCGGTCACGACAATGCCTCCCGCAACACGCTGCGGGCGCGGCGCGCCCGGCTCTTCACAGTTCCCTCGGGCAGCCCGAGCAGGATCGAGGTCTCGCGGACGGTGAGCCCGTCGAGCACCATCGCGTGCAGGACCTCACGCAGCTCGGGCGCGAGCTCGGAGAGGGCGACACCCACCTCGTCGCCGAGCGAGCCGGCCAGCGCCTCGTCCTCGGCGGCGGGCGCGTGGCGTACGGGAATCTCCTCGGCCGGCACCTCGGGATGCCGGGCCCGGCGGCGCATGGCGTCGACCAGCCGGTGGGCGGCCACGGTCCACAGCCAGCCGGCCGCGCTCCCGCCCCCCTGCAGACCGGTGAAGGTGCCGGCCGCGCGCCACACGGCGAGGTAGGTGTCCTGCAGAACCTCGGCGACCATGCCGTCGTCCGAGCAGCGGCGGCGCAGGCGGACGGCGAGCCACGGCGACGTCCGGCGGTACAACTCGTCGAACGCGGCGCGGTCGGCCCGGGCGACGCGACGGAGCAGCTGCCCCTCGTCGAGCTCGGTCACTTTCATATCCAGACAGACGACGGCGCCACCCGCGACGGATCATCCCCGCGAGTGACGCCGGTCACATCGTGCTCAAGCCGAGTGGTATGACTCCGGCAGCCGGTAGACGGGGGTCGGCAGGCCCTCATACCGGGCCTTGAGCTGCAACGCCAGATAGAGCGAGTAATGCCGGGACTGGTGCAGGTTGCCCCCGTGGAACCACAGGTTCTCCTGCTGGGTGGGCTTCCACATGTTGCGCTGCTCACCCTCCCACGGACCCGGGTCCTTCGGGGTGCCGGAGCCGAGGCCCCATACCTTGCCGACCTTCTCGGCGGTGGCCGCGTCGACCAGGTCGGCCACCCAGCCGTTCATCGAGCCGTAGCCGGTCGCGTAGACCACCAGGTCGGCCGGCAGCGTCGTCCCGTCGTCGAGCACCACCGCGTCCTCGGTCAGGTGGTCGACCTGGCCCTGCGCCAGCTTGACCCGGCCGTCGGCGACGAGCTCGGCCGCGCCCACGTCGATGTAGTAGCCGGAGCCGCGTCGCAGGTACTTCATGAACAGGCCGGAGCCGTCGGCGCCCCAGTCATGCCGGAAGCCGGCCTTCTCGAGCCGCGCGTAGAAGTCGGCATCGCGTTCGGCCATCCGCTCGTACAGCGGGATCTGGAACTCGTGCATGATCCGGTAGGGGATCGACGCGAAGATCATGTCGGCCTTGTCGGTGGTGACGCCGCCGGCCACCGCGCGCTCGGAGTAGAGGTCGCCGAGCCCGATGTCCATCAGCGACGACGACTTCACGATGTGGGTCGACGAGCGCTGCACCATGGTGACGTCGGCCCCGTGCTCCCACAGCGCCCCGCAGATGTCGAACGCCGAGTTGTTCGAGCCCACCACGACGACGCGCTTTCCCTCGTACGCCTCGGGGCCGGGGTGCTGACTCGAGTGCTGCTGCTCGCCCCGGAACACGTCCTGCCCCGGGAATCGCGGGTAGTTGGGCTTGCCCGACATGCCGGTCGCGAACACCACGTGGGCCGGGGTCAGCTCGACCGGGTCACCCTCCCGGTCGACGATGACCCGCCACCGCTTGGTCTCGTCGTCGAAGGTCGCCGACCGGACCGCGGAGGAGGTCCAGTACGGCACCTCCATGACCTTCGTGTACATCTCCAGCCAGTCGCCGATCTTGTCCTTCGGGGAGAACACCGGCCAGTTGGCCGGGAACGGCAGGTAGGGCAGGTGGTCGTACCAGACCGGGTCGTGCAGGCACAGGCTCTTGTAGCGGCCCCGCCACTGATCCCCGGGCCGGGCGTTCTTGTCGATGACCAGGGCCGGTACGCCGAGCTGGCGCAGCCGCGCCCCGAGCGCGATGCCGCCCTGGCCACCGCCGATGACCACGACGTACGGCTGCTCCTCGCGCCCCAGCGTGGCGGCCTCCTGTTCGCGCCGCTCCTTCCAGGACTGCCGCCCGCGGGTCAGCTCGTGCTCCACGCCCTGCGGCCGCCGGTGGCCCAGCCCCTCCTCGTGTCCCTTGAGCTCGCGCAGCGTCGTGAGCAGCGTCCACGCGCCCTCCGGCTTGAGCCGCAGCAGCCCGGTGCCCCGCCCGGCCGCGGTCTCGAACCGGATCCACGCCTCGATCACGCCACCGGCCTCGGCCGGCTCCTCGATGACCTCGAACCCGGAGGGATCGGTGCCGTCGAGCGTGTTCGTCAGCAGGTCGGTCACCCCGTCCCGGCCCTCGACCGTGGTGATGTTCCAGGTGAAGGCGACCAGGTCGCGCCAGAAGCAGCCGGGGGCGAACAGGCCGGCCGCGGCCGGTATGTCCCGGGCCCGCAGCGCGGCCTCGAAGGACGTGAGCCAGTCGTCCACGCGCTGCCGTACGGAGAGCTCGGTTGTCTGCGTCATGGCAGTCAATAGACAAGCCCGACTCCGGTCCGCAACAGGGTTGCAACACATTGCACACGCGGGCCATGCTCAGCCATGGGCGATTTCAGCGCGGTGCGGCCGGGCACCGACCTGTCGCGGCACGCCCGTGAGCTGCGCCGCGTGCACGACGCCGTGGTGACCGGGGCCAGCCCGCCGCACCGCCCGCGCGCGCTGGTCGAGCGCTCCTGGTCGCGGGTGCTCGGGCTGGGTCTCGACCCGGGCCGGGCCAACGCCCGCGATCCCGTCCCGTTCTCCGACGTCGAGCGCCTGCGCCGCGAGTCGCCGCTGTCCCTGATCGTCGACGACCTGCTGCGCCTGGCCGAGGGTTTCCTGCTGGTCGTGACCGGGGCCGACGGGGTGATCCTCTGGCGGGCCGGCCCCAGCGGACTGCTCCACCGGGCCGACGTCCTGGGTTTCACCGAGGGTGCCCACTGGACCGAGGCGGCCGTGGGCACCAACGCGATCGGCACCGCCCTGGTCGAGGCGGCACCGGTCCAGCTCTTCTCGGCCGAGCACTTCGAGCAGGCCCAGCACGCCTGGTACTGCACGGCCCACCCGGTCCACGACCCGCGGACCGGCGACCTGCTGGGCATCGTCGACGTCAGCGGTCCCGCGCTCACGCTGCACCCCGCGATCGAGGCCCTGGTCGCCACCGGGGTCCGCCTGGCCGAGGCCCAGCTGTGGCGGCATCACGCCGCCCGGCTCGAGCGCCTGCGCCGCTCGGCGGCCCCCGTCGTCGCCACCGTGCCGGGCCCGCACCTGATCGTCGACGAGCAGGGCTGGGTGGCCGCGGCGAGCGGCGTGGCCGTCCGCGACCGCATCGGCGCGCCCCGCGAGGGTGCCGCTCTCGGCGTACCCGGTCTGGGCCTCTGCCTTCCGGAACGCCTGGCCGAGGGCTGGCTGATCCGCCCGGCCGGCCCGCACGCCACCATCCACGCCACGCTCGACCTGCGGGCGGCTCCCGTTCTCGAGGTACGCGGCGAGACCGAGCCGTGGCGCACCCCGCTGACCCGGCGTCACGCCGAGATCCTGACCCTGCTGGCCGCGTGCGGTCCCGACGGCCTGACCGCGGGCCGGCTGAGCCGCTTGCTGTTCGGCGACGCCGACCATGTGGTCACCGTGCGCGCCGAGGTCTCCCGTCTGCGCCGCACGATCGGCGCTCTGGTCGCCACCAACCCCTACCGCCTGGCCCCCGGGGTCGCGCTCGACCTGATCCGCCCTAACGAATCGCCTGCCGGACCCGGGCGGCCTCCCGGGTGAGGTGATCGCGTTCGGGGGCACTGGTGGCCGCGCGGGCCGCGTCGGCATAGAGCGAGGCCGCCCGCGCGAGGTCGCCGGCCCGTTCGACCAGGTAGGCACGCACCGCGGCGTACCGGGGAAGGCCCGGATCCAGCGCGCTCAGCTCGGCCAGACCGGCCTGCGGCCCGTCGGCCTGGCCGACGGCGACCGCCCGGTTGAGCCGGACCACCGGGTTGCTGGTGAGCCGCAGCAACTCGTCGTACCACTCGACGATCTGCACCCAGTCGGTCTCGGCGGTGCTCGGGGCGTCGGCGTGCAGGGCGGCGATCGCGGCCTGGGCCTGGTATTCGCCCAGCCGGTCGCGGGCCAGCGCCGCCTGCAGGATCGTCACGCCCTCGGCGATGAGGCCGGTGTCCCAGCGCGACCGGTCCTGCTCGGCCAGCGGCACCAGGCGGCCGTCCGGACCGAGCCGCGACGCGCGGCGGGCGTGGTGCAGCAGCATGAGCGCGAGCAGACCCGCCACCTCGGGCTCGCCGGTCGAGCCGGCCAGCCGGCGGGTCAGCCGGATCGCCTCGGCGGCCAGGTCGACGTCGCCGCCGTAACCCTCGTTGAACACCAGGTAGAGCACCCGCAGGACCGTCGCCGGGTCGCCCGGCCGGTCCAGCGGCAGGCCGCTGAGCTGCCGCTTGGCCCGGCTGATGCGCTGGGCCATGGTGGCCTCGGGCACCAGGTAGGCGGTCGCGATCTGCCGGGTGGTCAGGCCGCCGACCGCGCGCAGCGTCAGCGCGACGGCCGAGCCCGGGGACAGCGACGGGTGGGCACAGAGGAAATACAGCCACAGCGAGTCGTCCGTGCCGGGCACCGGACCGGCCGGCGGCTCGACCTCCACGGCGAGTTCCCGGCCGAGCCGCGACGACTCGGCCCGGGCGGCATCGACGAATTTGTGCCAGGCCGCCGTGACGAGCCAGCCCTTGGGGTCGCGCGGGGGATCGTCGGGCCAGGTCCGCAGGGCGCGGATCAGGGCCTCCTGAACGGCGTCCTCGGCCGACGCGAAGTCGGCCCCGCGCCGGACGAGCACTCCGATCACCGCGGGCACCAGCTCGCGCAGCAGCGCCTCGTTCACTCGGTGACCGTCGGCATGACGCCGTAGAACGGCCGCAGCTCGAGCCACTCGTGGATCGGTCTGCCGCCCGCGCCGGGGGCCACCGACAGCTCGGCCGCGAGTTCCAGAGCCCTCTCGTACGTGTCCACGTCGATCACCATCCACCCGGCGATCAGGTCCTTCGTCTCGGCGAACGGTCCGTCGGTCTCCGGCTGCCCCGCGCTGTCCATGCGCACGAACGTGCCCCGCGGAGCGAGCGCCTGCTCGTCGACGAACTCGCCGGTGGCCTGGAGCCGGTCGGCGAAGTCCCGCATGTACTGCAGGTGAGCCGTGACCTCCTCCGGTGTCCACTGGTCCATCGGGACGTCGTTGATCGCGGCCGGGGCGCCCCGGTAATGCTTGAGAAGCAGGTACTTGGCCATGGTGTTCTCCTTCGTCTCAGGCCTGACGCTCGGCCCGCTGCCGGACCAGTTCCTCGACCGCGCTGGGCAGTGTCGTCTCGAAGTCGATGAGCTTGACCCAGGTCGGGGTGATCACGATCCGGACCATGCCGTCGTACAGCGAGCGGACCTCGGCCTCCCATGCGACACGCTGCTCGGCGGTCATCTGGTAGCTGCCGTTCATCTCGAGGTACTCCGCCGGGATCCCGTCGACGACGTCGAGCTCGGCCCGCCCGCGGATCAGCAGGATCTTCGGCGGGTGGACCTCGGTGTCGATGGTCAGCGCGACCATCGGGTTGGCCCGCAGGGCGGGCAGCTTCGGGGCGTTCCTGGTGGTGCAGAGGACGATCTCCGCGCCGTTCCAGGTGAAGGCGATCGGGATGCTGCGCGGGGTGCCGTCCCGAGCCACGTAGGCCAGCCGGGTCAGGTCGCGGGCCAGCAGCTCCTGGCTGATCGGACGGGTGAGGATCGCGGTGATCTCGGCCGTTCGCACGGGTGGTCGCTCCTTCGGTGCCGCCGGGCCACAGTCCGTGGCCGCTCGTGTCCCTGGGACGGAGCCGCCCGGACGTCCTCGACACCCACACCCGAAAATTCTCGAAACGCCCGTCGTTCGTCGTCGGTCACGTACCGCAGAGTCAGGATGCGACGGGTTTGATCTCGACGGGGATGCCGTTGAGGACGCTGTTGCCCGACAGCGGGTCGATGACGGTCTCGTCGGTGAGCACGTTGGAGTTGACGCCGGGGTGGGCGGCGGCGACCGACTGCCGGGTGCCGGGGACGTCGTGGCCCCAGCCGTGCGGCAGGCTCACCACGCCGGGCATCACCGTGCCGGTCACCTCGACGGTCACGCGCAGGCTGCCGGCCCGCGAGGTGACCTGGGCGGTGTCGCCGTCGGTCAGGTCGTGGCGGGCCGCGTCGGCCGGGTGGAGCTGCAGCGTGCAGCGGTCGCGACCTTTGACCAGGGCCGGCACGTTGTGCATCCAGCTGTTGTTGGAGCGCAGGTGGCGCCGGCCGATCAGCACCAGGCTGTCGGCGGGCCGGTCGAGCGCGGCCCGCAGCCGGTCCACGTCCGCGGCCAGGGCGGGCGGGCAGAGCTCGACCCGGCCGCTGGGCGTCCGCAGCACCTCGGGCAGGCGCGGCTCCAGCGGTCCGAGGTCGACGCCGTGCGGGTTCTCGCGGAGCTGGTCCAGCGTCAGCCCGTACGCCCCGGCCCGCAGCGCGGCGTCGAGAAGCCCCTCGGGATCCGCCTTCGCCGCCGCGGGCTGACCGGAAACGATCGCCGTCAACCGGGCCAGGATGTCGCACTCGTCGAGCGAGTCCGGCTGCAGCGGCAGCACCGGGGGCGAGTAGGCGGCGAAGTTGCGCACGGCGAGACCGAGGAACGAGAAGTCGTAGTGCCCCTTGCGGGTGGGGTCCGGCGGCGGCAGCACGACGTCGGCGTGCCGGGTCGTCTCGTTCAGGTAGGGGTCGACGCTCACCATGAACGACAGCCCGGTCAGGGCGCGGTCGAGCCGTCCGCTGTTCGGGGTGGACAGCACCGGGTTGCCGGCCACAGTGATCAGCGCCCGCACCTGCTCGTCGCCGGGTGTCTCGATCTCGTCGGCCAGCGTGGCCACCGGCAGCTCGCCCTTGACCTCGGGCAGCCCGCGCACCCGGCTGTGCCAGCGCCCGGTCCGGAAGCCATGGCCGCTGCCCCGGCCCCGCCGCACGTGGGCGGCCAGCGGGAACATCACCCCGCCGGGCCGGTCGAGGTTGCCGGTCAGCGTGTTCACGACGTCGACGAGCCAGCTGGTGAGCGTGCCGAACTCGACAGTGCACGTCCCGATCCGCCCGTAGACCGCCGCCCGCGGGGACGCCGCCAGCTCGTGGGCCAGTGACCGGATCCGGTCGGCCGGCACACCGCAGGTCGCGCTGACCACGGCCGGGGCGAAGGCGGCGGCCAGCTCGCCCACGGCTTCGACCCCGTCGACGTACTCCGAAGGGGTGATCAGATGGTCGGCGAACAGCGTGTGGACGATGCCGAAGAGCAGGAACGCGTCGGTGCCGGGCCGGATGAAGAGGTGCTCATCGGCGTGCTCGGCCGTTCGCGTACGCCGGGGGTCGACCACGATGAACCGGCCGCCCCGCTGCTGGATCGCCTTGAGCCGCCCCGGGAAATCGGCCGCCGTGGCCAGGCTGCCGTTGGACTCCCACGGGTTGGCCCCGAGCATCAGCAGCAGGTCGGTGCGATCGAGATCGGGTACCGGGATGGCCAGCGGACTGCCGAACAGGTAGCCGCTGGAGACGTGCTTGGGCATCTGGTCGACCGTGCTGGCCGAGAACACGTTCCTCGTCCCCAGGGCCTTGACCAGCGGCGACAGGTAGAGCCCGCCGGCCATCGTGTGCACGTTGGGGTTGCCCAGATAGATCGCGGTCGCGTGGCTCCCGTACGTCTCGAGGACCGGTCGCAGCCCGGCCGCGACCACGTCGAAGGCCTCGTCCCAGCTCACCTCCTCGTGGCCCGAGCCGCGCCGCACCAGGGGCCGGCGCAGCCGGTCCGGGTCGTCGGTGAGCTGGCCGAACGTGGCGCCTTTGGGGCAGACGAAACCGTGGCTGAAGACATGCTCGCGGTCGCCCCGGGCGGCCGTCACCCGATCGTCGGTGACCGTCAGCTCGAGGCCGCAGGCCGCCTCACAGAGCGGACAGGTCCGGAATGCCGTACGCGTTGCGGCCACGGTGCCACCAACCTCTCGAGGCGGTTACTGGCGAGTATCGTGCCATGAACGGCGTCACTTGCGTAGCCGCAGACCCTGCATCCCGCCGTCCACGGCGAGCGCGACGCCGGTGGTGGCCGAGGCGTCCGGGCCGGCCAGATAGGCGATCGCGCCGGCCACCTCCTCGGCCGAGATCAGGCGCCCGGCCGGCTGCCGGGCCTCGAGCGCGGCCCGCTCGGCGACCGGGTCGGCCGCCTGGTCGAGCAGCCGGCCGACCCACGGGGTGTCCGCCGTGCCGGGGTTCACGCAGTTGACCCGGATACCCTCGCGCAGGTGGTCGGCCGCCATGGCCAGCGTCAGCGACTGCACCGCGCCCTTGGTGGCGCTGTAGAGCGCGCGGCTCGGCAACCCGGCGGTGGCGGCGACCGAGCAGGTGTTGACGATCGCGGCGTGGCCGGACTCGCGCAGGTGCGGCAGCGCGGCCCGGCTGACCCGCACCATGCCCTGCACATTGACGTCGAAGACGCGCGCCCACTCGGCGTCGTCGTTCTCCTCGACCGTGCCCTGCGCCCCGATGCCGGCGTTGTTGACCACCACGTCGAGACCGCCGAACGCGGCGACCGCCTCGGCCACCGCGGCCCGCACCGAGGCGTCGTCGGTGACGTCGCAGCGGATGCCCAGCAGCGGGCCGGGCACGTCGATGTTCAGGTCGAGCGACGCGACCCGGAAGCCGCGCCGGGCCAGCAGGATGCCGGTGGCCAGGCCGATGCCCGAGGCGCCGCCGGTGACGATCGCCCGCAGCCCGGTCATCGGGGCCCGACCACCTGCTGGCGGGCGGTGCCGAGGTGCTCGATGCCGAGCGTCATCACGTCGCCCGCCTTCAGATAGGACGGCGGCTTCATGCCCAGGCCGACACCCGGCGGGGTGCCGGTGTTGATCAGGTCGCCCGGCTCCAGCACCAGGTACTGGCTGAGGTAGTGCACCACGAAGTACGGGTCGAAGATCATGGTCCGGGTGTTGCCGGTCTGGCGGCGCTCGCCGTTGATGTCCAGCCACATGTCGAGGTTGTTGACGTCCGGGATCTCGTCCGGGGTGGCCAGCCACGGGCCCGCCGGGTTGAACGTCTCGGCCGACTTGCCCTTGCTCCACTGGCCGCCGCGCTCGAGCTGGAACTCCCGCTCGCTCACGTCGTTGACCAGCACGTACCCGGCGATGGCGGCGCGCGCGTCGTCCACACTGTCCAGATACGACGTACGGCGGCCGATGACGACGCCGAGCTCGACCTCCCAGTCGGTCCGGGTCGAGCCGCGCGGGAGCCGCACGTCGTCGTCCGGGCCGACCAGCGTGTTGGGTGACTTGGTGAACAGAATCGGCTCGGCCGGCGCGGCCTGACCGGTCTCGGCGGCGTGGTCGCTGTAGTTCAACCCGATGCACAGGATCTGGTGCGGCCGGGCGATCGGGGCGCCGATCCGCTGGTCGCCCAGGGGCCGCGTGGTCCCGGCGGCCAGCCGCTCGGCCACCGGGCCGGCGATCCGCTCCAGGCCCCCGGAGCCGAAGAACGTCTCGTCGAAATCGGTCACCAGGTCGGAGACGTCGACGTAGCGGTCGTCGCCGGCGCGGACGGCGGGCTTCTCGGAGCCGGCGGCGCCGATACGCAGGAGTTGCACGGGCGGTGCTCCGATCTCAAGGTTTCCAGTACGGCGTGCTCAGCCCGGTGGTGCCGACCGAGGCGGTGAACAGCCGCCCCGAGGCCGGGTGCCGGGTCAGCTCGGTGGGGGAGAGGCCCTCGGTGGCCGTCGTGATGACCAGGACGTCCAGGCCCGGCCCGGCGAAGGCGCAACTGGTCGGGTGGGGCGCGTCCACGTCGACGACGGCCAGCAGCTCGCCGGACGGGGTGCGGCACTCGATCCGGCCCAGGCCGTGGTTGGCGATCCACAAGTTGCCGATCGTGTCCACACACAGACCGTCGGGCAGCCCGTCGGTGATCCGGAACAGCTCCCGGCGCTCACCGTCCGGGTAGTCGCGCCCGTAGATCACGCCGGGGACCGAGTCGACGCTGTAGAGGGTGGTGCCGTCCGGGCTCCAGGCCAGCCCGTTGGAGAGGGTCAGGTCGTCGTCGAGCACGGTGACCGTGTCGCCGTCCAGGCGGACCAGCGACTGGGTGCCGCGCGAGTCGTCGAGAGCCATGCCGCCGACCAGGAAACGCCCCTGCGGGTCGACGCCGCCGTCGTTGAGGCGGCTCCCGGCCCGGCTGAGGTCGGCCACCGGCGTACGGGAATCGTCCGGACCGACCCGGACCACCGCACCCCGCTCGGCCACCAGCAGGTCGCCGGCCGCCGAGACCGCGACCACGCAGGCCAGATCGTCGAACGCCCAGGTGCCGGTCACGGTGATCCGGCCCGTCTCGAGGGCACCGGAGTGCACCGTGCCGCCGAGGATGTCGACCCAGAGCAACCGGTTGCGGTCCGGATCCCAGACGGGTCCCTCACCCAAGGAGTACGCCTCGGCGCCTGCGGGCCGGGCGACGAAGCGGGCAGTCATGGTGCGAAGCGTAGAGGAAGGATCTTCCCGTGGCGCCCGGCGTGGCGTTACGGTCATGGCATGTCTGATCGGCGCAGCGCTCAGTGGTACGGCGGCGACGACCGGAACAGCTACATCCATCGAGCCTGGATGCGGCGTGGTCTGCCGGCCGACGCGTTCGACGGCGAGCGCCCGCACATCGCGATCGCCAACACCGCCTCCGACCTCACCCCGTGCAACGCCCACCTCGACGAGGTGGGGCGCAGCGTGGCCGACGGCATCCACCGGGCCGGCGGCATCGCGCTCAACCTGCCGGTCGTGTCGCTGGGCGAGACGCAGGTCAAGCCGACCGCGATGCTGTGGCGCAACATGGCCGCGATGGCGATCGAGGAGATGCTGCGGGCCAACCCGATCGACGGCGTGGTGCTCCTCGGCGGCTGCGACAAGACGATCCCGGCCCTGCTCATGGCGGCGGCGTCGGTCGACCTGCCGGCCGTCGTGGTGCCGGGTGGGCCGATGCTGACCGGTACGTTCCGCGGCGTACCGCTGGGCTGCGGGACGGACGTGTGGAAGCTGTCGGAAGAGGTGCGCGCGGGCACGCTGAGCTCGGCCGAGTTCCAGCGCTCGGAGTCGTCGATGATCCGCAGCCGGGGCCACTGCAACACCATGGGCACCGCCTCCACCATGGGGCTGCTGGCCGAGGTGCTCGGCATGACGCTGCCGGGCATCGCGGGCACGCCGGCGCCGGACAGCCGCCTGCTCGAGGCGGCCCACGCCACCGGGGTGCTGGCGGTCGACCTGGTCGACCAGGGGCGGCGGCCGAGCGCGGTGATGACCCGGGAGTCGTTCCACAACGCGATCGTGGCGCTCGCCGCGCTGGGCGGCTCGACCAACGCGGTGGTGCACCTGCTGGCCATCGCCGGGCGGCTCGGCGTGCCGCTGACCCAGGACGACTTCGACCGGATCGGGGCCGGGGTGCCGCTGCTGGTGGATCTGCAGCCGGCCGGGCGGTTCCTGATGGACGACCTCTATCGGGCCGGCGGGCTGCACGCGGTGCTGGCCGAGGTGCGCGATCTGCTCGACCCGTCGGCGATCACCGTGATCGGGGAGCCGCTGGTGTCGGCGCTGGACGCGGCCCGGGTGTATGACCGCGAGGTGATCCGCGCCCGGGCCGACCCGCTGCAGATGGAGGCCGGGATCGCGGTGCTCTACGGCAACCTGGCACCGGACGGGGCCCTGGTCAAACCGGCCGCGGCCACGCCGGCGCTGCTGCAGCACCGGGGGCCGGCGGTGGTGTTCGACTCGGTCGAGGACCTCAAGCAGCGGTTGGACGACCCGTCGCTGGAGGTCACGGCCGATTCGGTGCTGATCCTGCGGGGGTGCGGGCCCAAGGGCTATCCCGGCATGCCCGAGGTCTCGAACATGCCGCTGCCGGCGAAACTGCTGGCCGAGGGCGTCCGGGACATGGTGCGGATCTGCGACGGGCGGATGAGCGGGACGGCGTACGGGACGGTCGTGCTGCACGTGGCCCCGGAGGCGGCCGCCGGTGGGCCGCTGGCCAAGGTCCGCACCGGCGACATGATCGTCCTCGACCTGGAGAACCGCCGGCTCGACGTCGACGTGCCCGCCGAGGAATGGGCCGCGAGGCCGCTGTCGGCGGAGGCGGCGCGCGCCTATGCGGCGCCGAAGCGGGGCTGGGAGAAGCTCTACGTCGACACCGTCAACCAGGCCAACACCGGCGCCGACCAGGACTTCCTGCTCGGCTCGAGCGGCGACCGGGTCGCGCGCGAGTCGCACTAAGGCCTTTTTCATAACTGGACCCGGCCTGCGCCGAGGCCCAGATTCCGCCTGCGCACGTCCCGCGAAAGGCCGGTTACAACACCGGTAGCCGGCCTTCCACGGGCCGCACGCAGACGAAATCTGGACCGCACCGCAGGCCGACCCCAGTTATGAAACACGCCTTAGGAGACGATGGCCGACGGCTGCCAGGCGGCACAGTTCACGGTGATCGCGGCGGTCTCCTTGCCGTGTTTGAAGGTGACCGACGCCGCCTCGACGGACGCGACCTTGAACGGCTTGCGCGCGGACTGGGAGAGGATGTCCGCGGTCTCCGGGCCGGAGCAGGTCGCGGTCACGGTGCCGCCGGAGGACGAGAAGGTCTCGGTCGCGGGCGGTGGTGCTTCGGTGGTCGGCCCGGCGGTCGGGGCCGCCGTTGTCGCCGCTGTCGTCGGCGTGACCGGCGGGGTCGTCGGCGTCGACGCCGCCGTCGACGGCGTCGGGGCGGCGGTCGTGGGCGTCCCGGGGCGCGAGGTGTTCGCGATCCGGGCCGGGTTCGCTGACAGCTGGTTGTTCGTCGTCGCCGGCACCGTCGGGGCCGGCTGCGAGCCGGATGGTGCGGGCGCGCCGGTGGGGGCCGGGGCGGCTCCGGTCGGGGCCGGTGCCGAGGCGGGGGTGTCCCGCGAGGTGCCGGGCAGCAGAAGCCAGCCGGCTGTCCCGGCGACGGCCAGGGAGGCGATGCCGACAGCCCATCGGCGGCGGCGCGATCCGGTGGTTCGCACCGGTGCGACGGGTGGCTCGGCGGCGTCCGTGGCGGGCGGCCCGTCGGGGATCGTGGCGGGTGGGCCGGCCGGGTCGGTGGCGAGCGGCTCGGTGGCCTGGGTGAGCAGGGCGGCCACCTCGCGGGCGCTCGGGCGTCGCGACGGGTCCTTCTCGAGGGAACGCTCGCACAGCTCGGCCACGAAGCCGGGCACCCCGGCGATCGGCGGCAGCGGCGCCGGATCGACATAGATGTGGTTGGTCAGCATCTGCGTCGTGTCCTCGGTGGTCCACGGCGAGTGCCCGGTCAGCAGGCGGTAGAGGACCACCCCGAGCGCGTACACGTCGGAGGCCGGCTCCACGGCGTCGCCGAGCAGCCGCTCGGGTGCCAGGTAGGCCGGGGTGCCGAGCACCTCGACGTCGAGCTCCCCGGAGCCGCCGGGCGCGGTGACGGCGGCGATGCCGAAGTCGACCACCTTGGCGCCGGCCGGCCCGAGCATGACGTTGGCGGGCTTGATGTCGCGGTGCACCAGACCGGCCGAGTGGGCGGCGGCCAGGGCAGCCGCGATCTCGGCACACACCCGCATCGCCGACCGGGGGGTGAACGGCGCCTCGGCCATCCGCTGGGAGAGCGTGCTGCCCTCGACCAGCTCCATCACCACGTACGGGAAGACGTGGCCCACGGTCGTGAGCTCCCCGTAGTCGTGGACCTGGGCGATGTGCGGATGCGACAGTGCCGCGGCGGCCCGAGCCTCCTGCTGGATGCCGTGCTCGGTGGTCTCCGACGCCACGATCTTGACGGCCACCATCCGGGCCAGCACGTGATCACGGGCCCGCCAGACGACGGCCATGCCGCCCGCCCCGATCGGCGCCAGCAGCTCGTACCGGCCACCGAGCACAAGGCCCGCGAGGTCCGCACCGGGTTCGGTCGCTCCGTCCATTCGTGGCAGTCTGCCGACATCGACCGCCATCCGCATCCCCGGGCCGGACCGGAGGGCACGCCGGATGGCCGGTGTCACGGTGTACTCGCCCGGGTCCGTTCCGCGGACAGAGGCTGCCGCGCAGCACGGTCGACGTCCGGTATGGGACGTTCTCGCCGGCCGGCGGCGGTCACCGTCGGCTGATGTCCGCGAATCGGCCCTGGTCGGCGACGTGGCCCGCCTCGGCCCGGTCCACCCAACGGCTCGATAGGAGCCTTCCGCGCGGCCGGCGCCGGAATTCGGCTCGCACCCGGCGTAAACGGCAGACCAGGCCCTTGTCATCCGGGCCGGCCAGGACGACTGTGGAGGGAGAGCCGCCGGTGGCCGGCGACCGCCTGGATCAAGGAGGCGGACATGATCAAATCGCGGATCGTGGTGGGTGTGGACGGTTCGGACCACGCCGCCGCGGCGGTCGGCTGGGCCGCCGCCGAGGCATCACGACGAGGGGCCGAGCTCCGGGTGCTGGCGGCTTATTATCGCGAGCGCTCGCTGCCGGGCCGGGGCTCGACACGTACGGCGGAGGAGCACGCCGCCGAGCACCTGCGCCGGGCCGTCGCGCAGGCCCACGCGGCCGCGCCGGACATCGAGGTGCGCTGCCTGGCGTTACCCGGCTACGCAGTGCCGATGCTGGTCAACGCGGCCCAGGAAGCGGCCATGGTGGTCGTCGGCAGCCGGCACGAGGGTGGGCTCCCGGTGCTGCCGTTCGGCTCGGTCAGCAGCCAGGTCGCCACCCAGGCCCGGTGTTGCGTGGTGGTGGTGCGTGGCCACTACGACCCCGACGCCGGACCCGTCGTGGCCGGCGTCGACGGCGGTTCCGGCGAGACGGCGGTCATGGGGCGCGCTTTCGAGGAGGCGTCCCTGCACCACACCGACCTGCAGGCCGTCACGATCAACGGCCCGGGCCGGGCCGAGGACCCCGGCGCCGACCTCGACGCGCGGCTGGATCCGTGGCGCGAGAAATACCCCGGCGTCCGGGCCACCCGCGAGCGCATCGACGGCCGCGCCGACAAGGTGCTGGTGCAACGATCCCGCTCGGCCCGCATGGTCGTGGTGGGCCCGCGCACCCACGGCTATGAGGGCCTGATGCTCGGCTCGATCGGCAGCCGCCTCCTCCAGCGCTCCAGCTGCCCGGTGGTGATCGCCCGCTGACGTTCGCCCCTCCGCCGCGTGCGTCAGCTGACGACGAAGCTGTGGATTGCCTCGGCCAGCGGCTTCGGGGCCTCCAGCGCGGCGTAGTGGCCCACGCCGTCCAAGGTCACTTCGCGGATGGGGCCGGCCCCGGTGCGGTCTGCGGCGGCGCCTACGGCCTGGGTCATGGTGGCTGCGGTGAAGGGGCCGCCGCCGGCCCCCACGGCCAGCACGGGAACGGTCAGGCCGGGGGACTGGGCGAGAGCGCGGATCTCGTCGCCTTCGCGCAGCATCGAGCGGTAGAGGCCGGCGGCGCCCCGCCAGCCGTCCGGGCGGGCGTAGGTGCGGGCGAACTCGTCGATGTCGGCCGCGGTGACCGAACCCGGGGTGGCGGTCATCGACGGGAAGGCGTACGTCTCGAGGAACTCCCGCTCGCGCCCGGCGAGCAGCAACTCCGGGATGCCGGGCGCGGCCAGCACGCCGATGTGCCAGGCGCCGCCGTGGGTGACGTCGGCCAGTCCCTCGAGGCCGAAGCCGGGCAGGCCCATCTCGATCGCGGTGAGGCTGAGAACGTCCTCGGGGTGCTGGGCGGCCAGGCGGAACACCGTCGCCCCGGCGATGTCCTGACCGGTCAGGTGGACCGGGCCGGCGCCGAGGTGCGCGATCAGCTGGTGCAGGTCCTCGGCGGCGGTCGCGCTGTCGTGGTCGCCGGCGGCCGGGGCGGAGTCGCCGAAGCCGCGCAGATCGACCGCGAACACGCGATGGTCCGCCGCGAGCAGCGGGATCAGCTTGTGGAAGGCGTACCAGCTCTCGGGGAAGCCGTGGACCAGGAGGATCGGCGCACCGCCGGTGCCGGCCGAGACATAGTGCAGGGTCGTGCCGTTCACGACGGTGTAGTGGTGCTCGACATTCGATTCGACAGTCATGCTGTCGAAAGATAGACAGCCAGGCTGTCGTTTGTCTAGGCTTGGTGTCATGACGAGATCCGGTCCCGAGCTGGCGTTGCTGTTGCTGGCCGGCTTCCGCGAGCTGGTCGACGAGGCGATCGCCGAGCTGGCCCGCCGCGGCTACGACGACCAGCGTCCGGTCCACGATTTCGCCCTGCGCGCCATCGCCGGCGGTGCCGAGACCGCCTCCGACCTGGGCCGCAGCCTCTCGATCACCAAACAGTCGGCCGCCCGCACGATCGCGTTGCTGCAGGAGCGCGGTTACGTGAGCACCGAGCCCGATCCGCGGGACGCCCGCCGCAAGCGGTTGCGGGTGACCCCATTGGGCTTCGAGGTGATGCACACCGGTGAGGGCATCTTCGACGACCTCCGCCGGCGCTGGTCCGACCGGATCGGGGCCCGGGAGCTCGAGACGCTGGAAGACCACCTGGCCACGCTGGTGGGCCCCCAGCCCGTCCGCTTCGACACTCCCGGCTGGATGGCCCGCGATCTGGGCACCTAGCGGGGACTCGGGCGGGTGGGGTCAGCTGTTGCGGGGGCGGCGGGCAACCAGGATGGCGTGGGTGGAGGGCCAGTCGAGCTGGTTTCCGTGCTCGTCGGCCAGGGTGGCGGTGGGGGCTATCCGGTTGGTGATCACCCAGTCGTTGCGCAGGGCGTGCGACGTCGGGTCGAGGTCGAAGCCGGCCTCGGTCAGCACCGTGGCCCAGTCGTCGAAGTCGAGGCCGCAGAACTGCTCCTGCGTCTCGGAGAGCCAGTTGTCGGTGTAGTCCTTGCGGGTCAGGAAGTCCATGGCCGGGCCCAGCTCGATCCGCACGACATCGTCGGCCACCGGCCCGTACGCGAAGGGGAACGCGAAGTCGACGGCGAACTGAGCGATTTTCGCGCGGGTCGACAACCCGCCCACGTAGGCGGCGACCTCGGCCGAGGGCAGTTCGGCCAGATCCTTGCGAGGTTCGGCCGGGTTGGCACCGTCGTCGGTGCGCAGCGTGAGCAGGACCGGCCGGCGGCGGTCGCCGGGGCCGCACACGTCGCTGTTGATCCAGACGCCGCCGGGAACGGTGTGGTCGTGGATGCGGCGGGCGAACTCGAGCAGGGAGTCGCGCCGGTTGCCGTACGACCAGATCTCGTGGGTGAGCGCGAAGGTCAGCGTCGTGTCGACCGACCGGTCCGGCAGCACCGCGCCGCCCAGCACGTTGCGCTGGTAGAAGTACACGTTGGCGTTCCGGAAGACGCCCTGCGCCTTCTTGTGCACACACTCCTGATAGAGGTGCCGGGCGACTTCGACGCCGATCAGGTCGCTCTCGTGCAGGGCGTCGTCCCGGTCGGCCAGCTCGAGCACGGCCCCGGCGCCGCAGCCGATGTCGACGATCCGCCCCGGCTGCACGTATTGGCGCACCGCGGTCCATTTACGCGCGGCCGCGTCCGCGAACGCCTCCACATACGTCCGGTAGTCCCGGGTCGCGGTCAGCCCGCCCTCGTCCCCGACGACCGGGTCGTTGACCACCGACTGCACGGTCTCGCTCAGGCGATAGCGGTCGAAGACGTCGATCGTGCTCGCATGTGCAAGGTCGCGCCATGTCTCGTCACCGGCCGCCAGCCGCAGCAGAACGTCCCACGGCCGTTCCGGCACCGCCTCGAGCGCCGGGTCGGCCTCCACCGGCGCGATGGCGAACCCGAGCTCCTCGTACAGCGCCGCCACCTGCGGCGTCGAGCAGGCGACGACGGTGTCCGCCGACGTCAGCTCGATCCCGGTGGCCACCATGACCGTCTTGAGCGTCACTTGAGCGAATCGCTCGGTCGGCGCCGTGTCGAACACCGGCACCACCACGGACCTCAGCCCGGTCACCACGCTGAACCGTTCGATCGCCGCCTCACGCCGGTGGTAGGGCACCGGGTTGCGCTTGGTGTTGTCGTGGTTGGCCGAGGTCACCGCCCAGACGATCGTCGCCGCGCCGTCGTCGGCGAGCCGCCGCAGGTAATCGGCTTGGAACCGGGTCAGCAGGTGGTGCCGCCCGGGGAACAGCACGTAGCGCGGCGTCGAGGTCACGACGGTTGATCTTAGCGATCGCGGCGGGGCCCCTGCCGGTGGTGCGCCGCCGGGTGGTCAGGCAGCCAGGAGCCGGCTGATCTGGTCGCGCTGACCGGGGTCGGCCAGGGCGGCCCCCAGGGCCACGACGCGGGCGCCGGCGTCGAGGTAGCCGGGGGCGGTGGAGACGGACAGGCCACCGGTGGCCACGAACCGGACGTCCGGGAACGGGCCCAGCAGGGCGTTGACCCAGGCCGGGCCCAGGGCGGCGGCGGGGAAGGCCTTGAGCCAGCGGTAGCCGGCGAGCCACGCCTGCTGCACCTCGGTGGCCGAGCCGACACCGGGGAGGTGGGGCAGGCCGGCGGTCTGGCTGGCCTCGGCGACGGTCAGGTCGAGACCCGGCGCGACGGTGTACTGCGCGTTCGCCTCGGCCGCCGCGCGTACCTGCTCGGTCGTGATGACCGTGCCGGCCCCGACGCGCAGGCCACGCTCACGGGCGGCGTCGGCGACGGCCCGCAGCGAGGCGACCGCGACGGCAGTGGCGATCGGGATCTCGAGCACGGTCACGCCCGCGTCCCACAACGTCCCGGCGACCGCGACCGTCTCCCGCGGCGACATGCCCCGCAGGATGGCCATGACTTTCGAGCCGGTGAAAATGTCGTCGAACGTCATGGGCTTCTCCTCCTGAGCGTGACCGGCCCGACCCGTACCGTCTGATGTCCGTTATATGGTGACTAGGTAGACCGCCTTGGACCCATTCGCCTGTTCGGTACCGGGCCGCGTGCTGCGGCCCGGCAAGCCGGGGTGCTCCTGATCCTGGCCGGTTTCCTGGCCGTGCTCGGCATCGCCAATGATCCCGCCCACGCCAACCGATTGTTGCTGGTCGCGGCGTGCGACTCCATGCTGGCGCTCGTGGCGTTCGTGGTTCCCTGGGGGCGTACGGGGCCGAATGCCGCCGCCTGGCTGGGGCTGCCGTCGTTCGCGGTGCTGGGGCTCTCGACCTGGTCGTTCGCGGGGTCGGCGACCGGTACCGGGCCGTTCCTGGTGCTTCTCTACGCCTGGGCGGCGCTGCATTTCCCCCGGTGGATCCTGCTCGCCTACGTGGTGCCGGCGACCCTCGCGTACGTCGTGCCGTTGATCCTGACCGGTCAGCCGCCGATCGTGCTGGGCAGCGCTTTCATCCTGATGCCGGTCGCCCTCGCGGTCGCGATGCTGATCGAGGCGCAGGCGCGGCATCTGCGCGAGGACCGGGAACGGCTGGCCCGCATCGAGCAGTGGCGCTCGGCCCTGATGGGAACTCTGGCGCACGATGTGCGCACGCCGTTGAGCACGGTGCGGATGGTGCTGGAGGAGCTCAAAGGCCAGGCGCCACCCCACATCGCCCGCATGCTCGACGCGGCGCTGCGGCAGACCGCCCGCATCACCCGGCTCGCCGAGAGCCTGCTCGACATCCAGCGCATCGACAGCTCGGGTGAGCTGAAACTCGACCGGCAACCGCACCCTGCGCGCACCCTCGTGCAGGAAATGCTGACGTACGTGCGGGTCGGCCCCGAGGTGACCGTCGACGTCGACGAGGAGCTGACGATCTACGTCGACAAGCAGAGGTTCGAGCAGATCGTCGTCAACCTGGTCACGAACGCCGCCCGCTACGGCCGGCCGCCGATCGTCATCCACGTCCGCCCCGAAGGTCAGTTCGACCGCCTGGAGGTGCGCGACCACGGCCCCGGCATCCCCGACACGCTCCGCTCGCGCCTCTTCAGCCAGTTCGCCGTGGGCGGGGCCGAGGGTGTGGGCCTCGGCCTGTGGATCGTCCGCCAGCTGGCCGTGGCCCACGGCGGCCGCGCCGTGGCCGAAGCCCGCGACCCCGGTGTGGCCATGGTCGTCACCTTCCCGCGCCCGGTGGTGATCGACCCGCCGTAGGCGACGAACGCCGGGGTGCACGGAATCGGCGGTATATGACTTGGCACGGCCTCGCATCGCCGTGAGGATGCCGGCATGCTTGCCGATCTGTGGCCTCTGTTCCGTCTGAGCATCGTCACCCCACGGCTGGAACTGCGCCTGCCGCGGGAGGAGGAGCTCGCCGTGCTGGCCGAGGTCGCGGGCCGGGGGGTGCACGCGCCGGGGGAGCGGCCCTTCCTGACGCCGTGGACCGAGGGCTCGCCGGCCGACCGTATCCGTGAGGTGCTTCAGGGGCACTGGCACGACCTGTCGTCGTGGGATGCCGGTGACTGGTGTCTCAGCCCCGCTGTCTTCCGGGACGGCGAGCCGATCGGCCAGGTCAGCCTCCGGGCCCGCGACTTCCCGGTGACCCGCCAGGTGCGGACCACCTCGTGGCTGGGCCTGGAGTTCCAGGGCCGGGGGTACGGGACCGAGGCGCGCACCGCCTTGCTGACGCTCGCGTTCGATGACCTGGGAGCGACCGACGCGCTCACCGAGGTGTTCCCGGGCAACCACGCGTCGCAGGGGGTGTCCCGCAAGCTCGGCTACGAACCCGACGGCATCTCGATCGACGCCCGCGACGGCGAGGCTCTCGTGTCCGACCGGCTCCGCCTGACCCGCCGGCGCTGGTCAGAGACTGAGCATCCGGTCGTCACGGTCAGCGGGTTCGAGCACTGCCGGCCGGCTTTCGGGTTGTAGCCGCCGCGGCCATCACCTCGGCGAGAGGGTGTCATTGGCATGTTCGGATAGATTGCCATCGATACAGGCTGGATGGTGGGGTGAGGAGCATCGTCACCCTTCCTGGAGGTCGTTCATGAGACGACGTACCACTGTGGCCGCCGTTGCCGTCGCTCTGCTGGGCGCACTGGTCGGCGTGCCGGCTGGCGCCGCGCCGACCGCGAGCGCCGAGCCCGCCCCGTACGAGATCTACGACGTCCGCAATGCCGCGCAACGCACCGCGATCGCCCGCACCGGCGTGGCCATCGACAGCGTCGAGCACGCCGTCGTCTCGGTCACCGCCACGCCCGCCGAGGTGCGGGCTCTGCAACGGCAGGGATTCACGGTGCAGCCGGTGCTGAGCACCTTCGACTTCCCGCCTTCGGACGCGCCGTACCACAACTACAGCGAGCTGATCACCGAGGTGAACCAGATCGTCGCGGCCAACCCGTCGATCGCGAGCAAGCGGGTGATCGGGCGCACCTATGAGGGCCGGGACATCGTCGCTGTGAAGATCTCCGACAACGTCGGCACCGACGAGAACGAGCCGGAGGTCCTCTACGACGCCAACCACCACGCGCGCGAGCACCTCACGGTCGAGATGGCCGTTTATCTGCTGCACCTGTTCGCGGACAACTACGCGAGCGACAGCCGGGTCCGGAACGTCGTCAACAGCCGGGAGATCTGGATCGTTCCATCAGTCAACCCGGACGGCTCCGAATACGACGTGGCCACCGGCAGCTACCGCTCGTGGCGCAAGAACCGCCAGCCCAACAGTGGCTCGTCCAACGTCGGCACCGACCTGAACCGCAACTACGGCTACCGCTGGGGTTGCTGTGGCGGCTCGTCGGGCAGCACGTCGTCGACGACCTACCGCGGCCCGTCGGCGTTCTCCGCCCCCGAGACACGCGCCGTCCGCGATTTTGTCAACGGCCGGGTGGTCGGCGGCAAGCAGCAGATCCGCGCCGCCATGGACTTCCACACGTATTCCGAGCTCGTGCTCTGGCCGTTCGGGCACACCACGGCCAACACCACGACCGGCATGACCACCGACGACTACAACACGTTCTCCACGTTCGGCCGTCAGATGGCCGCGACGAACGGCTACACCGCCGAGCAGTCGTCGGATCTCTACATCACCGACGGCGACTCGCTCGACTGGCTGTGGGGAACACACAAGATCTTCGCCTACACGTTCGAGATGTATCCGCGATCGGCGTCGGGCGGCGGCTTCTATCCGCCGGCCAGCGTCATCACCCGCGAGACGACCCGCAACCGCGAGGCCGCGCTGCTGCTGGCCGAGGTGGCCGACTGTCCCTACAAGGTGATCGGCAAGCAGTCCACCTACTGCTCCGCCGCCTGACAACCCTGGCCGGGGAGCGCCACGCGTGGGCGTGGCGCTCCCTATCCCAGGGCGCGACCGGCGCGCAGGACAGTCAGATAGCGCCGGGGCACCCGGTCGCCCAGCCGGGTCCGGATCCGGTCCGCCACCGCGTCGAGCAGCGGCTCGCGCACCTCGGCCGGCAGCTTGCGGTACATCGACTGCGAGCGCAGCAGATCGGCGAATCCGGCGCCGTCGAACCACTGCACGGTCGGATACCACCGCACGACCGGCGCCTCGAACAACGGTCCCGGGTCGGCCACCTCACCCCAGCCCCGGTCGGTCGCGCGCACCTCGTCCTCCAGCGGCGGGTGTCCCCAGTCCGGGTTGCCGGGGGAGTAGCGCTCACACAGGTCGGCCGTCTCGCCGTAGACCTCGGTCTCGTCCGCCCGCCGCACCACGACGTGCCCCAGCAGGCTCATCCAGCCCTGAGCGGGCCCAAGGACGGCGTGGGCCTTCGGCCAGCCGGCCCCCGGATCGACCCAGTGCCACGACGAGGCCGCGACGAGGGCATGAAACTGAGCGCCGCGCGCATCCCACTGCTCGAACGTGGTCGTTTCCAGGTGGAAGCCGCCGGAGCCGGCCAGTTTCCGGCGAGCGATCGCGGCCATCTGCTCACCGGGTTCCAGGGCGGTCACCGCATAGCCCCGGCCGACCAGTGATCGCGTCGCCTGCCCGGTGCCGCTGCCGATCTCGAGCACGGCCGACCCCGGGCGCAGGCCGGCCAACTCGGCCAGATCGTCGAACAGCTCGTCGGGATAGCCGGGCCGGACCCGCTCGTAGAGCTCCGGCACTTCGTTGAAGACGCGACCGAGGTGGGACATCGACCCATCATCGGGGGCGGCCGCCGGTCAGTCGAGGCAGAATTCGTTCCCCTCGGGGTCGTTCATCACGATGAAGCCCATGCTCATCGGGGGAGCGGGCTCCGACCGGCTCACCCGCTTGGCGCCCAGCGCCACCAGGCGGTCGCACTCCTGCTCCAGCGCGGCCATCCGGTCGTCGCCCTGCAGCCCCGGCGCGGCCCGCACGTCGAGGTGCACCCGGTTCTTGGCGACCTTGTCCTCCGGCACCTGCTGGAAGAAGATGCGCGGCCCGGCACCGTCCGGGTCCTCGATGGCCGAGGCCCGGTTGCGCGCCTCCTCGGGGACACCCTGCTTCTCCAGGAACGTGTCCCACGCGGCGAGCGGATCCTCGCCCGGCGCCACCGTCACCCCGGGCGGCCCGGGATGCACGTAGCCCAGAACGTCACGCCAGAACGACGACAGCGCCGCCGGGTCGAGGGCGTCGAAAGTGACTTGGATGTGGCGGCTCATCGGCCGGCTCCTCTCAGATGGAGGTCCCGCAGCAGGCAGACCTCGGACAGATGATGGATCAGTTCCCGGTGGATGTGCAGCACGAGCGCGGCCATCGGCAGCTCCGGATAGGGCTCCGTGTCGCCGCACGGCCGGGCCAGACCGTCCGATCCGAGGCTGCGCACCCCGTCCAGCCAGACACCCAGCTGCTCCTCGAGCTGTGCCATCGCCTCGGCCGCCGTCGTGGCATAGCGCCATTTCCCGTACGAGGCCGCAGGCGCCCCGAAGTGGGCGGCGTTGCGCATGGCCAGCACACCCACGATGACGTGCCCCAACCGCCAGGCGATGGTCGTGAACGGTGCCGGGATCGGCTGCGGGAACGCGTAGTCGATGGAGTTGTCCTCCGGTCGCACGGTCCAGGCGCCCGGCACCGGCGACCAGAAGTATTCGTCGTCGGTCAGCCCGTCGAGTCGCGCCCGCACCTGGTTGTCCCAGTGCCACGTCCACTGCTCGCGCAGCGTCTCGTTCCAGTTGACGTCCATGAGCCCACCCTGACACGCAAGGCGGACAG
Organism: Paractinoplanes maris; assembly: GCF_023544465.1. Lineage (GTDB taxonomy): Bacteria > Actinomycetota > Actinomycetes > Mycobacteriales > Micromonosporaceae > Actinoplanes > Actinoplanes maris. The sequence goes on from NZ_JALPVL010000010.1 coordinate 163,851, forward strand.
GATCGGTCCGCTATCTCTGAAAGACTGACGACCGTGGAGGAGCGGGGCACGACCGAGCGTGTCCTGGCCCTGCTCGGCCTGTTGCAGCAGCGCCGGGTGTGGACCGGCCCGGAGCTCGCCGACCGGCTCGGCGTCACCACCCGCACGGTTCGCCGCGACGTCGAGCGGCTGCGCACCCTCGGCTATCCGGTGCATGCCGGTCAGGGCGTCGGCGGCGGTTACCAGCTCGGCGCCGGCCAGGACCTGCCGCCGCTGCTGCTCGACGACGAAGAGGCCATCGCCACCGCGGTCGCCCTGCTGGCCGGCGCGGAGAGCGGTGAAGCCACGTTGCGCGCACTGACCAAGCTGGACCGGGTCCTGCCGGCCCGGCTGCGCCACGAGGTCCGGGCGCTGGCCGGTTCGGTCGAGTCGTTCGGTGGTGGCCGCCCGCCCGTGGACTCCGAGGTGCTGATGACGCTGGCCCGCGCCTGCCGCGACGAAGTGGAGGTGGAGTTCACCTACCGCGAGCGCCGGCGGGTCGAGCCCTACCGCCTGGTCGCCTCCGACCGCCGGTGGTATCTGCTCGCGTACGACCTCGGCCGCGACGACTGGCGCACCTTCCGCCTCGACCGGATGAGCGAGCTGACCGCGCGGACGTGGCGCTTTCGCCGGCGTGAAGCCCCTGATGCGGCCGAGTACGTGCAGGAGAGTGTGTCCAGTCGGGTGTATCGCCATCAGGCGCGCTTTCTCGTGCAGGCGCCGGCCGAGACGGTCCGCGCGCAGATCCCGGCGGCCGCCGCGGTGGTCCGGGAGCGCGGGCCGGACTGCGAGGTGGTCAGCGGCGCCGGCCACCTGGACTTCATCCTGATGCACATGGTGCTGCTCGGCCACGCGTTCCAGGTCCTCGATCCGCCCGAGATGCGCGATCGCTGTCGTGTTCTGGCCGACCGCCTTCGCGCGGCCGGCCGGTCCGGCGGATGATGAGCCGATGACCGATGACGTTCAGTGGCAGCCGGTTGACGAGGACTGGCAGAGGGGGCTGGCCATCGTGGCCCACCCCGACGACCTGGAGTTCGGCGCCGCGGCGGCCGTCGCCCGCTGGACCGCCCAGGGCAAGGACATCGTGTATGTGCTGCTCACCAGCGGCGAGGCGGGCATCGACGGCCTGGACCCGGACGAGGCCGGCCCGGTCCGTGAGGTGGAGCAGCGGGCCTCGGCCGCCATCGTCGGCGTCGAGCGGGTGGAGTTCCTCGGGCTGCCCGACGGCGTCCTGGAGTACGGCGTGCCGCTGCGCGCCGTTCTGTCCCGGGCGATCCGCGTGCACCGCCCCGAGATCGTGATCACGAACAACTTCCGCGACAGCTGGGATCCGGACGGCGCCGCGCTCAACATGGCCGACCACATCGTCACCGGCCGGGCCACCCTCGACGCGGTACGCGACGCCGCCAACCGCTGGGTGTTCCGCGACCAGATCGAGGGTGAGGGCCTGGAGAAGTGGGGCGGGGTGCGCCAGGTCTGGGCGGCCGGCTCCCCGCGATCCCGGCACGGCGCCGACACCACCGACACGTTCGATCTGGGCATCCGCTCCCTCGAAGCGCACGGCGCCTATCTGCGCGGCCTGGGCTCCGGCGACTTCGACGCCGAGGAGTTCCTCGAAGGCTTCGCCCGCCAGAGCGGCGGCCGCCTGGGCACCAAGTACGCCACCGGCTTCGAGGTCTTCCGCCTCGACCTCTACTGAGGCTGAGACGCAGGCTGAGCCAGGTAACTGAGCTCGAGCACGAACCACTCACCCGGGCCGGTCAGCGTCAGCGGCCCGCCCGGGTGGAACGACACGCCACCACCCGCCCCCGGCTCCAGCGACGCGACAACGTGCGGCAGATCCGCGAGATCCAGCTTGCGGGCGTCCTGGACGACAACCGTCCACACGCCGACCTGCGGATGCCGGATCACCGGAAGGCGGCCGTCGGGCAGCTCCGGCCCCGGCCGCTGCCCGGCCACGCTCCGATCGCCCGGCCCGATGTCGGCCGGCGACGGCAGGTTCTCCCCGAGGTCCTTCAACTCGACGAGCCGGTTCTGATAGAACTGCTCCCCGATATTGGTGAGCCGGTGCACGGGCGACAGCGGGCGATAGACCGACCCGCCCCGATACTCGTTCAGGAAACGCGGCTCGCTGCCGTCCAGCCAGTCCATCCGAGCCGCCGACCCGGCCAGGCTGAGGACGACGTACGGGTTGTGGTGCAGATGCCAGGGGTGGGTCTCACCGGGCTGCAATGCCACATCCCACACCCGCACCACCGGGTTGTCGAGGAGCACGCTCTGCCCCACGTCGTCGAGCACGATCTCGTCGCCGGCCGGGGAGTGCACGATCTGACCCTTCACGGCCATCACCCCACCATCCGGTCCGGTCGATGTCAAAACTCTTTCGTGGAGGTCGTGAACCCGTCCCGGGCCCGGCCCGTGGTGGCGGTGTCAGCGTCGCAGGGACGCTGAGGATCGAGGGAACCGCCATGAAGAAGACCACCGCCCGCGTCGTCGCCGGCGCGGTCGCCGCCGCCCTGGCCGGCACCGTCGTGCTGGCCGGCACCCCGGCTCAGGCCGCGTCGACCGGCTACTACTACTCGGGCGACGACACCGTCCAGATCGTCGAGAACTTCGTGAGTGCCGCCGCGGTGGGCCGCGTGGCCTGCGGCATCGACGACCTGACCAAGAAGGCCAAGAAGTACAGGGGCCGCCCCGGCCTGCCCGGCATCGCCGCCCTGTCGAGCGACATCAGCGCCCGCACGGCCGGCACCAACGAGATGTGCAAGCTGGGCAAGCAGATGTTGCTCGCCGCGGCGGCCACCGCGGCCACCGACCTGGCCACCGGCCAGGTCTACATCGAGGACGCCTCCACGAAGGACGAGTGCGGCTACATCAGCCAGAAGTACACCTACACCTACTACATCGGCCCTTCGCCGTCGGAGACCCTCAAGTTCTCCGGCAGCGTGAAGGTCCCGTGCGGCCTCTGAGCTGAACTGAGCCGCACGGTGACGCGGCGGACCGGTACGCCGCGTCATCGGGCCTCACCAGGATTGCCTCAGAGTTCGTCGCAGGTGTTGCGCACATCGACGACGAGTTGCTCCACCCGGTCGAAGTCGAACGACACGACGGCCTGCTGCACCTGCTGAGCCTGGGTGGCGAGGGTGCCGTATCCGGCGTCGCGTTCACCCGCGGCCTGAGCCAGCGCGATGGCCCCGCCCAGCTGATAGGTGTTGGCCTCGGTGACGGTCTCGCGTGACCAGTCGTCCGGCACCCGGGCGAACACCCCGCAGGCCGCTGCCGCGTCCTCGGCCCCGTCGTCGTCCCCGCGGCTCCCGGCGAACGAGCTGGCCGCCCACAGGATCCCGACCACGAGCGCGCCGATGACCACCCCCGCCACGCCGGCCAGCAACCAGGGCCGCGACGGCCTCGGCGCCGCCTCGGGCGCGGCCTCCGGCGGGACGGTCGGTGGCGGGAAGTGCTCGGGCTGCGGCGTCGTCATGACCCGAAGAATCCCACATGATCCGGACAGTGATCGCCCGGAGGGTCATCTCGCCCGGGGCGGGAGCAGCCGATCCAGGGCATTGCTGAGGGCGGCGCGCTCGGCGGCGGGGAGGCCGGCGACGATCTCCCGGTCGAGTTGCGCCGCCACCTCGGTCGCGGACTCGAGCAGCCGCAACCCGGCGTCGGTCAGGCGCAGGCTCTGCCGGCGGCGGTCGGCCGGATCCCGTACGCGGTGAAGTGCGCCCAGCCCCTCCAGGTGATCCGCCAGCAGGACCACCAGGCTGGGGGCCACGCCCAGCAGCCGGGCCAGCTCCATCTGCGACTCGGCGCCGTGCAGGCGCAGCACGCAGAGCAGCGCCACATGCTTGGGCTTGAGATCGAGATCGGTCAGCCGCGCCGAGTAGAGCGCGTCCTGGGCGACCCCCAGCAGGCCCAGCCGGAACGAGACCGTCCCCATCGGAGTCGCCGGCTTCTCGGTTGCCATGAGTACACCATAGACGCGCCGAATCATTCATACATTGCACGGTTTTCGGTGGTTGAGACGCGTGGCACCCCCGGGTGTTCCACGGGCGCGATTCGGGCGATCAAGGGGCAGGCTGAGGGCACCAGGACGAAGAAGGGACGACCCATGACCCGTACGACTCCTCTCGGCGCCGTCATCCGGGGCCTCGTCGCCGGCACGGTCGGCACCCTCGCCATGGACACGCTGCTCTACTGGCGCTATCGGCGTGGCGGTGGAAAGGACGGCTTCCTCACCTGGGAGTTCTCGTCGACCGTGCGGACGTGGGACGACGCCCCGGCCCCGGCCCAGGTCGGCCGGCGCCTGTTCGAGGGCCTGTTCCAGCGCAAGCTCCCGGACAGTCGAGCCGCGCTGGTCAACAACGTCATGCACTGGGGCTACGGCATCGCCAACGGCGCCGCCTACGGGCTCCTGGCCGGGTCGGCTCCGAAACCGCGGGTCGCCTACGGCCCGCCGTTCGGCGCCGGCGTCTGGCTCACCGGTTATGCCGTGCTCCCGCCCGCCGGCCTCTACAAACCGATCTACGAGTACGACCGGGTGACGCTGGCCAAGGACCTCAGCGCGCACCTCGTCTTCGGCACCACGACCGCCGCCACGTTCGCCGCCGTCCAGCCGCGCGGCTGACGTCGCGGGTCAGCCCGGCTGACCTGGCCGGTCAGCCCGGCGGCCGGCGGCGGTATTCGACCTCGGGACGGCCGGGCCCGCCGTACCGGGGGTTCCGCGCGACCTGCCCCGTCCCGGCCAGATGCTCCAGGTAACGCCGCGCGGTCACCCGGGACGCTCCCATCCGCGCGGCGACCTCGGCCGCCGACAGCCCGGCCGCGTCCCCGGCCCCGCGCAGCACGCCCAGCACCAGGTCGAGCGTGCCCTGGTCGAGACCCTTGGGCAGCGAGTCGGGGGAGGAGCCGCGCAACGTGGCCAGCGCCCGGTCGATCTCGTGCTGCGCCGCCACCGGCTCGACGCCGAGCATCTGGGCGCGATACCGGGCGTACGAGAGAAGCTTCTCCCGGAAGGTGGCGAACGTGAACGGCTTGAGCAGGTAGTGCGTCACGCCCAGCGACACCGCCGAGCGCACCACGGCCAGGTCGCGGGCCGACGTCACGACGAGCACGTCGGTGCCGATTCCGGAGGCGCGCAGGGCCCGGGTCAGCTCGAGGCCGAACATGTCGGGCAGATTGAGGTCGAGCAGCACCAGGTCGACCGGCATCGCGCGCAACGTGGCCATCGCCCGCTGCGCGGTGTGCGCGACGGCGGCCACCTCGAAACCGTCGACCCTTCCCGCGTACGCGGCGTGGGCCTCCGCGATGAGCGGCTCGTCCTCGACGACGAGCACCCGGATGGCCGTCACGGGCGCACCGGAAGCCGTACGGAGATCAACGCGCCCCCGCCCGCGGCCGTCGCCACCTCGATGCCCCCGCCGTGCCGATCCACCACCTGCCTGACCAGCGCCAGCCCCAGCCCGCGGCCCGCCGCCTTGGTCGACCAACCCCGCTGGAAGGCCTCGGGCGAGGCCAGGCCGGGCCCGGTGTCACCCACCCGCACGAGAACCTCCCCGTCCGACTCGACCACCAGCACGGTCACCTCCCGCGGCGGCTCGGTGCCGGCCACCGCCTCCAGCGCGTTGTCGACCAGGTTGCCGACGACGGTGAGCAGATCGCGACCGGGCAGCGGGGTGCGGCCGAGCCGGGAAGCATCGTCCACCACCAGTTGCACACCGCGCTCGGCGGCCTGCGCCGACTTGCCCAGCAGCAGGGCGGCCAGCGCCGGCTCGCTGAGTGCGCCCACCACCTGATCGGTGAGCTGCTGGGCCACCTCGAGCTCGGCCGTGGCCAGGCGCACGGCCTCCTCGGTGCGGCCCAGCTCGACCATCGTGAGCACGGTGTGCAGGCGGTTCGCGGCCTCGTGGGCCTGCGAGCGCAGCGCCTCGGTCAGCCCGCGGACGGAGTCGAGCTCGCCGGTCAGCGCGCGCAGCTCGGTGTGGTCGCGCAGGGTGAGCACCGTCCCGACCGTCTGGCCCTCCGAGCGGATCACCCGCTGGTTGGCGACCAGGATGCGGTCGCCGGCCGGCACCGGCTCGTCCTCGACGGCAGTTTTCGCGGCGAGCAGGTCGCTGATCTCGGGCGGCAGCTCACCGTCACCCAGGAGTCGTCGCCCCTCGTCGTTGACCAGCGTCACGGTGCCGGCCCGGTCGGCCACCACCAGGCCCTCGCGCACCGAGTGGAGCACCGCGTCGTGATACTCGTACATCCGGGTCATCTCGGCCGGGCCGAGGCCGTGTGTCTGGCGGCGCAGGCGACGGCTGAGCAGCCACGACCCGGCCGCCGCGAGCAGCAGGGCGAGCGCCGTCGGGACGGCCACGGCCGGCGTGCGGGCCAGCAGCTTCTGGTTGATCGCCTCGGTGGTGATGCCGACCGACACCAGCGCGATCACCACACCGTCGCCGTCCCGCACCGGCACCACCGTGCGCACCGACTCACCGAGGGTGCCGACGCTCGTCTCGATCACCGTGCCGCCGTCGAGCGCGCCCTGGATCGTCCCGATGAACCTCTGGCCGATCAGGTCGGGCCGGGTGTGCGTGAAGCGGGTGCGATCGGTCGCCATGACCACGATGAAGTCGGTGCGCGTGGCGTCGCGGACGCTTTCGGTGTACGGCTGCAGCACCTTCGACGGATCGGTGCCGCGCACCGCGTCGACGACCATCGGGTTGTTCGCGACCGCCTGGGCGATCCCCTCGACCTGACCGATGGCCGCCTGCTCGGCGTCGTCCCGGGCCAGCAGCACCGCCCCGGTCGTGCCGATCGCCACCAGCGCCGTCACGACCAGCACCTGCAGGACGAAGAGCCGGCCCGCGATGCTCCAGCTTCGAGTCAACGGCATGTGTCCGTCTCAGTTCCTCGCGGTAAACAGAATGAACTCAATCTCGCCCTCGATGTGAGACGCAGGACACAGTCTGCGGCATGGACACCCAGAGCCCCAGCCCGCGGGTCAAACGGGACAGGACGCATTACCTCTACCTGGCGGTGATCGCGGCAGTCGTGGCCGGCATCGTGCTCGGCCTCGCGGTTCCGGATGTCGCCAAGGAGCTCAAGCCGATCGGCACCGGCTTCGTCAACCTGATCAAGATGATGATCGCCCCGGTCATCTTCTGCACGATCGTGCTCGGTGTCGGCTCGATCCGGCAGGCGGCCAAGGTCGGCCGGGTCGGTGGCCTGGCCCTCGGCTACTTCCTCATCATGTCGACCGTGGCGCTGGCCATCGGCCTGGTCGTCGGCAACATCATCCACCCGGGGGCCGGGCTGCACCTGGACGCGGCGGCCGCCGCGGCCGGGCAGAAGCAGGCCGGCGGGGCGGCCGACGAGAGCCTGGCCGACTTCGTCCTCGGCATCATCCCCAACAGCCTGCTCTCCTCGCTGACCGACGGCGAGGTGCTGGAGACGCTGCTCGTGGCGCTGCTGGTCGGCTTCGCGGTGCAGGGCATGGGCCGCCGCGGTGAGCCCGTGCTGCGGGCCATCTCGACGATCCAGCGGCTGGTCTTCAAGATCCTCGCCATGATCATGTGGCTGGCCCCGATCGGCGCGTTCGGCGCGATCGCGGCGGTGGTCGGCGAGACCGGCGTCGACGCGCTCAAGAGCCTGGCCCAGATCATGTTCGGCTTCTACGTGACCTGCGCGATCTTCGTCTTCGTCATCCTGGCCGCGATCCTCTGGGTGTTCGCCCGGATGAACATCTTCTCGCTGCTCAAGTACCTCGGCCGCGAGTTCCTGCTGATCCTGTCGACCTCGTCGTCGGAGTCGGCGCTGCCGCGGCTCATCGCGAAGATGGAGCACCTGGGCGTGAGCAAGCCGGTCGTCGGCATCACCGTCCCGACCGGCTACTCCTTCAACCTCGACGGCACGGCGATCTATCTGACGATGGCGTCGTTGTTCATCGCCGAGGCGCTCGACCAGCCGCTCAGCGTCGGCGAGCAGATCTCGCTGCTGGTCTTCATGGTCATCGCCTCCAAGGGCGCGGCCGGCATCACCGGCGCCGGCCTGGCCACGCTGGCCGGCGGCCTGCAGAGCCACCGTCCCGAGCTGGTCGACGGCGTCGGGCTGATCGTCGGCATCGACCGGTTCATGTCCGAGGCCCGGGCGCTGACCAACTTCGCCGGCAACGCCGTGGCCACCGTCCTGGTCGGCACCTGGACCAACGAGATCGACCGCGACAAGACCCGGGCCGTGCTCTCCGGTCAGGACCCGTTCGACGAGGCCACGATGCTCGACCGGGACTCGGACGAAGGCACCGAGCCGGCGCCCACCGGCACCGAGCCGGCGCCCACCGGCACCGAGCCGGCGCCAGCCGGCGCCACGGCCCAGCCGGCGCCGGCCGCCAAGGCCTGACCCGGTCCGGCCCGGCCGTCCCCGCTCCCGGAGACGGCCGGGCCGGGCCCTTGGTGGTCTTGAGTAGCATGTCCGGGTGCTGTCCCCGGGAACCATGCTCAACGACCGTTACCGCCTGACCCAGCGGATCGCCGCCGGTGGCATGGGTGAGGTCTGGCGCGGCGAGGACCTCATGCTCCACCGGCCGATCGCCGTCAAGACGATCCTGCCCGCGCTGATGGCCGACCGCGAGTTCCTCACCCGCTTCCGCACCGAGGCCCGGATGATGGCCGCGCTGCGCCACCCGGGCATCGTGCAGGTCTACGACTACGGCGAGAACGCCCAGGTGGGCGGGTCCACCGGCGTCGACTACCTGGTGATGGAGTTCATCGAGGGCATCTCGCTGGCCAAGCGCATCGAGCAGGTGGGCCGGCTGAGCCCCGGCGAGACGATGACGATCGTGGCCCAGGTGGCCGACGCCCTGCAGGTGGCTCACGAGGCGGGCATCGTGCACCGCGACGTCAAGCCGGCCAACCTTCTGGTCCGGCGTAACGGCGCCATCGTGCTGGTCGACTTCGGGGTCGCCCGCTCCGCCGCCGGGGCCGGGCTGACCGGGACCAACGTGGTGCTCGGCTCGGTCAACTACATGGCCCCCGAGCAGGCCGAGGCCCGCCCGATCTCGCCGCAGACCGATGTCTACGCCCTGGGCGCCGTCGCCTACTGCTGCCTGACCGGCCGCCCGCCCTACGTCGGCGACAACCCGCTGCAGGTCATGTCCCAGCTGGTCTATGGCGACCTGCCCGCGCTGCCCGCTGACGTGCCGCCGCCGGTGGCCGCCCTGGTGCTGCGCGCGCTGGCCAAGGAGCCGTCCCAGCGTTTCTCCAGCGCGGCCGAGATGGCGTCGGCCGCCCGCTCACCGGGCCGCCCGCCGACCGGCCAGTTCACCCGGCCCGGCCCCCAGGCCACCCGGCCCGGCCCGCAGGCCACCCGGCCCTACCACCAGCCCGGCCCCGGCACGTCCGGGCGCATGGCGGCGCCCTTCCCGGCCGCCGGCACGGCACCGATGACCGGTTCGGCCCGGCCCGCGCCGGCCGGGTCCGGCGGTTTCCAGGCGGGCCGGGCGTCGGCCTCGGTGCCGCAGCCGCCGTCCTATGCCACGTCGTCCGGGCGGATGCCCGCCGCCGGCTCGGCCGCGATCCCGCTGCCCGGGGCCGGGGTGGCCGGGTCCGGTCGGGGCGGCCCGGGCGCCGGGGCCGCCCCCAAGCGCCGCCGCAATGTCGCGCTCCTCTCGGCCATCGCGGCCGTGGTGGTCGGCCTGGGCGGCATCGGGGTGGCGTACGCGATGTCGGACGGCAACGGCACAACGGACACGCCCGACGACGTGGTCGCCGGAGCCTCCAGCCCGTCGCCCAAGACGACCAAGTCCCGCAAACCGGCCTCGGGCACGCGCACCAAGACCCCCAAGGCCGACCCGACCACGCCGACCGAGTCGCCCGAGCCGGAGCCGAGCGAGACCGTCACCAAGAACCCGTTCACCGCCGAGCAGCTCTGCGGCGACGACTTCCAGGTGGTCAAGCAGGCCAAGGTGCGCGACGACGAGGGTGAGCTGCTCGGCCAGGTCTACCTGCTGTCGTTCAACGAGGGCGAGCTGACCTGCACGGTCACCCTGCGCGAGACCGGCGACGGCAAGAAGGTCGCCATGTCGGCCTACCTCGAGCTCGACGGGCAGCCGCGGGAGGAGGACAAGCGCCGCGACGAGTTCTCGGCCGGCGCGGTCCGGCTCGGCCCGGTGGTCGACGGCGCCTGCCTCAAGTGGGGCGGTTCGATCGACGGCGTCGACTACGACGGCCAGCAGTGCGACGACTGAGGCCGCGGTGGGCCACTCCGAAACGGCCACGCTGAGCTGGATGGCCTGCTGAGCCGACGACCACACCAACGGGGCCTTCCAGCTGGGCCTCAACGGCGCCGAGCTCTGGCACTCGGGCCCACCGCCGCCCGGGCACAGCCTCTATGTGCACGTCAGCCGCGAGGAGCAGGCACACGCGCTGGCCGGGGCGGTCGGCGGCCGGGTGCTCGGCGAGGGCGCCACCGGCTGGTGAGCTCCGGGGCGTCACCGGCCCGCCCCGGCCCGGCGCCCACACCGTCGAGCTGACCTCCACGATGGCCGGCACCCCAGGCGTGGAAACGGCCGAGACTGTCGCCGTGACTGTCCGGAGATGGCGCGATCCTGCTATACCTGCCGATGACGGTCGGATGTAGCGGGACGGTGACTGTGATGGATCTGGGCGAACTGTCGACCTCAGTGGTTCCCTTTGTGGCCGCGGCGGCCTCGGCCTACGGCGGTGCCGTGGTGCAGCGGGCCACCGACACGGCGGTGGACAGCGGTGCCGACGCCACGGTGAGCTGGGGGCGGCGCCTGCTGGGCCGTCTGATCGCGTCGCGCCGGGGCGACCAGGTGACCTCGGCCGTCGAGGATCTGGCCGAGGACCCGGCCGACGAGACCTCGCTGACCCTGGTCCGGGCCCAGGTGCTCAAGGCCCTGACGGACGACCCGGCCCTGGCCGCCGAGATCGAGGCCATGCTCCGCGAGGCTCCCACCCCCGGCGACCGCTACACCATCACGGTGACCAACAGCCACGGCTTCCAGATCGGCTCCCACAACGTGCAGACGAACGTGTCCCGTCCGCAACACTGATGGGCGAGGTCTCCGGCAGCCGGGCCTTCCAGATCGGCTCGCACAACGTCCAGACCAACGTCGACCTCGACGCCGGATCCCTGCCGCCACCGCAGCGCCCGGGCCGGGCGGGAACGGCGCCGCACAACCTGCCTCCGGCGTCGGCCGTCTTCGAGGGCCGCGATCTGACCGAGCTCGGCACGTTGCTCGGCGAACTCGAAGGCGACGCCGAGGGCGGCGTGGTGGCGGCCCAGGCCGCGGTGCACGGGCTGGGCGGGACCGGCAAGAGCGAGTTGGCCAATCAGTACGCCCGGGCCCACCTCGACCGCTACGACCTGGTCTGGTGGATCACCGCCGAGACCCGGCAGTCGGTCGGCCTCGGTCTGGCCGCGCTGACCGCCCGCCTGCACCCGGTGGCCACTCTGGCCGACGCGCAGGAGTGGGCCGTGGGCTGGTTGCAGTCGAACACAGGCTGGCTCCTGGTGCTCGACAACGTCGACGACGTGGCCGCGGTCACCGGCCTGCTCGGCCTGGTCGCCGGGCGTGGCCGGATCGTGGTCACCACCCGCCGCGATCCCGGCGCGGCCGGCTGGCGCAAGCTCGGCCTCGCACCGCTGCGGCTGGACGTGCTCGACCGGCCCGCCAGCGTCCGTCTCCTGCTGGAGCTGACCGGTTCCGACGACGACGCCGGCGCGGACGTGCTGGCCGGCGCGCTCGGTGACCTGCCGCTCGGCCTCCAGCAGGCCGCCGCCTATGTGAGCCGGCACGACGGGATGACCTTCGACGACTACGTCACCTTGTTGACCGAAGAGTTCGACCGGGCGGCGTTGCACAGAGCCGAGGGCGACGACGACCAGAGGACGATCGCTGCCGTGTGGACAGTGACTATGGCCTCGGTCGCCGCGCGGAGTCCGCTGGCCGCGAAGGTGCTGGACGTGCTGGCCTGGCTCGCCGCCGACCCGTTGCCCAAGACGGTGCTCGAGCCGCTGGCCACGAGTGATCGTGACCTGGACGACGCTCTGGCCCTGCTGGCGTCGTACTCGATGATCGCGCGCCGATCCGGGGCGGTGACGGTGCACCGCTTGGTGCAGGCTGTCACCCGCGCAGCCGCCGCGACAGCCGGGAGCTCCGGCGTGGATCGGGACGCGGCAATCAAGTGCTTGGTCACAGCCATGCCGCCTGAGCCCGCCACCAACGTTGCCGGGTGGTCGATGTGGGCGGCACTGCTCCCGCATGTCGAGGCGGTCGGCGGTTACCTTCCGGCCGGCCACCGCTCCGCAGTGGCGCTGAAGCTTCAAGACCGTGCCGCCACTTACCAGCAGTATCAGGGCAACGGGACCTCGGCCGTCGCGACCTTCGAGCGGGTACTCCTCGATACCGAGCGACTCTTCGGCGCGGAGAATCGGAATACTCTCGCCGCGCGGTCGAATCTCGCTTTCGCCTACGTGGAGACCGGGCGGCTGGATGAAGCCATCGCGCTGAACGAACGCAATGTCGCCGATTGCCGGCGCCTCCTCGGTGACGACCACGCGGGAACGCTCACGGTTCTCGGGAATCTCGCGACCTGCTACTTGCGGGCCGGCGACGATGCCAAGGCACTCGAGATTCTCGAGCGTCTCGTCGTCGATCGTGAGCGGATATTCGGTGTGGACCACCGCGACACGCTCTCGGCCCGGAGCAACCTGGCAGCATCGTACGAACGGATGGGTCGCGTCCAGGAGGCATTCGCGCTTCGGGAGGAGGCTCTGGCTGACCTCGAGCGAAACTTCGGCTCGGATGATCCGGACACCCTCAAGGCCCGAGGTGGGCTCGGCGTCGCCTACTGGAAGGAGGGCCGCACCGGCGACGCGATCGTCATCTTCGAGCGGATCGTCGAGGAGAGTATGCGGGTTCTCGGCCCCGACAAGCCGGACACGCTCACCGCGCGCAGCAATCTAGGTGTCGCCTACAGCAGGACCGGACGCGTCCCCGAAGCGATCACGATCCTGGAACGGGTCCTCGACGACCTGGAGCGGGTCCGCGGTTCGGCACACCCCGACACGCTTACTGTCGTCTCGCGCCTCGCCGAAGCCCGCGCCATCGGCGCCCGTGGTTCTAGAGCTGCGGCTCCGGCTGACGTGCTCCCGCCTTCGCCGGAGGGCGCAGGATGACGTTCACCGCCGCGCGGACCGCGGCCACCTCGGGGTGCAGCGCGGCCAGCGCCTCCACGGCCGCGTCGAGGTCGCCCAGGCGGGCCTGCTCCTCCAGCACGCCGCAGGCGTCGGCCGCGCCGGCGGCGCCGATGTTGGCCATGATGCCCTTCAGCTGGTGGGCCTCGTTGCGCAGCTCCGGGGCGTCGTCCAGGGCCAGGGCCTGGCTGATCTTCTCGATGTGGTCCGGGATCCGGGCGACCATCGTGCGCAGCAGGCGCTCGATCACCGGGGCGCTCTCGGCCGGGTCGGGGCCCCGCAACTGGTCGAGGCGAGCCTCGATCTGAGCCACCACCCCGTCGCCGGCCTCCGGCGCGGGAGCGGCCCAGGTGGCCAGGGCCGCGGCCACGTCGGCCGGCACCAGGGGCTTGGCGATGTGCTCGTCCATGCCGGCTTCCAGGCAGCGGGCGCGGTCCTCGGCCAGGGCGCTCGCGGTCAGGGCGATGATCGGGACGTGGCGCTTTCCGGCCTCCTGACGGCGGATCTCGGCCGTGGCCGCGTAACCGTCCATCTCGGGCATCAGGCAGTCCATGAAGACCAGCTGGTAGTCGCGGGCGGTGGCCATCGCCACCGCCTCGCGGCCGTTGACGGCCACGTCGGCGCTGTATCCCAGGTTGGCCAGGATGCCCAGGGCCACCGTGCGGTTGATGTCGTTGTCCTCGACCAGCAGCACATGACCGCGGCCGGGCGCGGCCGGGATCGGGCCGGCCGCCGGCTCCTCCGCCGGGACCAGCACGCCGACCAGCGCGTCGTAGAGCTGGGACTGCCGCAGCGGCTTGCTGAAGGCGGCCGACACCACCTGCGGGTCGGGTTCCGAGGGCAGGCTGGTCGGGTCGTTGGTGAGCAGGATCGTCTTGGGCACCGGCGTGCCGTCGGGGGCCGGCGTGCTGACCCCGGCCGTGCGGACGTCCTGGATGACCAGGTCTATGGGGCGGCCGGTGGCGGCGGCGTCGCGCAGGATCTCGTACGCGGCCTCGCTGTCCCCGACGCCGGTGGCCTGCATCGACCAGGCCGCCAGCTGGTCGGCCAGCACGGCCCGGTCGGTCTCGTCCTTGTCGACGATGACCACCCGCAGTCCGTCCAGGGCATGGCTGGAGGCGATGTCCTTGCCCGGGCGGGCGGCCCGCAGGGTGATCGTGAACCAGAACGTGCTGCCCTGGCCCGGCTCGCTGTGCACGCCGATGTGACCGCCCATCAGTTCGACCAGGTCGCGCGAGATGGCCAGGCCCAGACCGGTGCCGCCGAACCGCCGCGTGGTGCCCGCGTCGGCCTGGGTGAAGGGCTCGAAGAGCTTCTCCTGCTCGTGGCGGTCGATGCCGATCCCGGTGTCGTGCACCTCGAACCGGACCGGCACCGCGTCGGGACCCGCCTGCTGTCCCGGGTCCGGCGTGACGGTGATCGAGACCTTCCCGTACGGGGTGAACTTGATCGCGTTGCCGGCCAGGTTCAGCAGGACCTGGCGCAGCTTGGCCGCGTCCCCGCTGACCGTGGCCGGCAGGCGCTCGTCGCAGCCGCCGGTGACCGAGACCGACCGGGCCGTGCCGGGCGGCGCCACCAGCGCGACCACGTCGTCGACCAGCCGCCGCAGCTGGAAGTTCGTGTCCTCGAGCAGCACCTTGCCCGCTTCCAGCTTGGAGAAGTCGAGCACGTCGTTGATCACGGCCAGCAGCGCCGACCCGGCCGTGCTGATCCCTTCCGCGTACCGCCGCTGCTGCTCGTCGAGGGCCGAGCCGAGCAGCAGGCCGGTCAGCCCGATGACCCCGTTCATCGGGGTGCGGATCTCGTGGCTCATCGACGCCAGGAACTGCGACTTGAGCCGGGCGGTCTCGATGGCCTGGTCGCGCGCCTGGGCCAGCGCCTGCTCGGTCTCCCGGCGGGCGCTGATGTCGCGGGCGAACGCGTGCAGCTGGGCCAGGCCGTCGTGCCGGATGCGCCACATGGTGAGCTCGACCGGCAGTTCCCGCCCGTCGTGATGCACCGCGATCATCTCGGTCGGGCGGTCGAGCAGCCACTCCCACCGGCCGTCGAGGAACCGCCGCAGCGCCTGGTGATACCTCTGCGGCAGCACCGTCCCGGCCACGTCGCGCCCGACGATCTCCTCCCGCGGCCAGCCGAAGACCTGCTCGGCCTGCCGGTTCCACTCGCGGATGATCCCGTCGGAGTCCATCGAGAAGAACGGGTCGGCCGCGGCTGACATGATCATTTCGAGCTGTTCGCGCTCGACCCGCAGCCGGTTCTCGGCCTTGACGCGGGCGGTGATGTCGTGGGCGACGGTGGACGCGCCGATGATCCGGTCCTCGTCGTCGCGCATCGGGGCCATGCTCAGCGACACCTCGATGATCCGGCCGTCCTTGCGCATCCGCCGGGTCTCGTGCTGCGGCAGCGTCTCGCCCCGGGTGACCCGGGCCAGCAGGTGCTTCTCCTCGTCGAGCCGGTCCGGCGGCAGCAGCCGGGTGACGTCGTACCCGATCATCTCCTCGGCCGTGTAGCCGTAGAGCCGCTCGGCGCCCGAGTTCCAGGTCTGGATCGTGCCGTCGAGGGCCTTGCTGACGATCGCGTCGTTCGACGACTCGACGATCGCCGCGAGCCGGGCGTTGGTGTGCCCCTGCAGGCGGCGCGCGGTGACGTCCTGGATGGCGGCCAGCACCATCGTCTTGCCCTCGGCCTGCACGGGGGAGAGGCTGACGTCGACCGGGAACTCGGTGCCGTCCTTGCGCTGAGCGGTGAGCAGCATGCCCTCGCCCATCGGCCGGGCGGTCGGGGTGGAGAAGTAGCGGTTGCGGTGCTGGACGTGGATCTTGCGGCTGGCCCCGGGGACGAGCGTCTCGATGGCCGCGCCGACCATCTCGTCGCGGCGGTAGCGGAACAGGGCCACCGCGCGGCTGTTGGCGTAGACGATCCGGCCGTCGCTGTTGACGCAGACCATCGCCTCGGGCGAGGCGTCGAGCAGGCTGCGGAACTTCCCCTCGGCCAGCCGCAGCTGGGTGACGTCGACGCCGGCGCCGAAGATCGCGTACGGGCGGCCGCGCCCGTCCCGCAGGGCGTGCAGGGTGGTCACGAACCAGCGGCCGCCGAGCTCCTCCTCGTAGGCGACGGGGCCGTTGCCGATCAGTACGTCGGTGTCGTGCCGGTGGATCTCGGCCATCGCTTCGGGCGTGTGCACCTCGTGGTCGAACCGCCCGGCCGCGTCGCCGATGCCGTGCAACCGCTCGTAGGCGGGGCTGACGATCCGGTAGCGACCGTCCAGCGTCTTGACGAAGGCGGGCGCGGCCGTCTCCTCGAGGATGGCGGCGAGGTGGATGTAGCGCTCGAGGCGGCGGCGGTTGTGGCGGCGCGCGAGGCGGCGCCCGGCCCAGATCAGGGCGCTGGTGGCGGCCGCGGCGGCGGTGACGTGTCGGCTGCTCACGGTGATTAACGTACAAGGGATCTTTCCTGCATTAGTCTTATAACGGACATCAGTAGATGAGGAGCCGCCTGTGGCGACGGTGATGGTCGTGGACGATGTCGCCGCGAACCGGGATATCGTCCGCTTGCTGCTCGGATATCGGGGCCACGAGGTGATCGAGGCCAACGACGGGGCAGACGCGTTGCGCCTGGCCCACGAGCACCACCCCGACGTCGTCGTGTCCGATGTGCTGATGCCCGGCATCGACGGGCTTGAGCTCGTGCACCGGCTGCGCACCGACGACGACCAGCTCGCCGCGCAGGCCCCGGTGATCTTCTACACGGCCAACTACCTGGAGCCGGAGACCCGGCCGATCGCCGAGGCGTGCGGGGTCAGCCAGGTCGTGCTGCGCTCCCAGGACCCGCACGAGCTGCTCGACGCGGTGGACGCCGCGCTGGCCGGCGGGCCGGTGTCGATCGACGTGGTGCCCTCCGACGACTTCGCTCAGGCCCACGTGCAGGCGGTCAACGCCAAGCTGATCGAGAAGGTGCGCGCCCTGCACCACAGCGAGCGGCGCTTCGAGGCGATGGCCGTGGCGTCCCCGGTCGGCATCGCGCTGCTCGACGCCGAGGGTGAGGCCGACTACATCAATCCCCGGCTGGCCGAGATCATGCGTACGCCGATCTCGGGTCTCCTCGGACGCGGCTGGCTGGCCTGCCTGCCGGCGTCGGCGCACCGCGACGCCCTGGACCTGTTGCGGGGCGACGCGACCGAGCACCGGTTCATCCACCGGGTCGAGTTCCCCGACGGCGCGGTGCAGTCGCTGCGCCTGCAGCTGCGGCACATCCAGGACGACGACGCGGAGCTGGCCGGCGGCGTGCTCATGGTCGACGACGTCTCCGACGTGGTGGCGGCCGAGGAACGGCTGCGCGACGAGACCCAGCGCCGCCAGGACGACGCCCGCCGCCGCGACGCCGAACGGCTGGACAGCCTGCGGCGCATGGCCGGCGGTGCCGCGCACGACTTCAACAACATCCTGGGCGCGATCCTGGGTTACACGTCGCTGGCCATCGAATCGGTCACCGAGTCGGCCGACGTGCTGCCGCAGGACCTGTCGGCCTCGCTCCTGGCCGACCTCGACCAGGTGATCAAGGGCGGCGAGCGGGCCAAGGCGCTCACCCAGCAGCTGCTCGCGTTCGGCCGGCGCGAGATCACCCAGCCGGCCACCTTCGACCTCAACGCGCTGCTGCGCGAGCTGCAGGGCACCCTGCGCGAGGCGGCCGGCGGGGCCACGGTCGAGCTGCGGCCGTCCGCCGGGACGGCCGACGTGCGGGCCGACCCCCGCCAGCTCAGCCAGGTGCTGGTCAACCTGGTCAGCAACAGCGCCGACGCGATGCCGGGCGGCGGTCCGATCTGCATCGCCACGTCGGTGTCGGGCTCCGGCGACACGGTGGTGACGGTCAGCGACACCGGCCGGGGCATGGCCGGCGACGTGCTCAACCGCGCGTTCGAGCCGTTCTTCACCACGAAACGGTCGACCGGCACGGCCGGGCTCGGCCTCTCCACCGCCCACGGCATCGTCAGCCAGGCCGGCGGCCAGCTGACCCTGGCCTCGGTCCCGGGCGAGGGCACGACCGCGACGATCAAGCTGCCCGGCGTACGGGATCAGGCCGCACCGGCCGCGCCCCAGCCCGCCACCCCGGCCGAGCCCGGCGGCGGCGAGACCCTGCTGCTGGTCGACGACGAGCCCGACCTGCGCGAGGTGACCGCCCGTTTCCTGGACCGGGCCGGATACCGCGTGCTGTCCGCGGCCGACGCGGCCGAGGCCCTGCGCCTGCTCGACCGCGACGACCACCGCATCGCCGCCATGATCACCGACGTCGTGATGCCCGGCATGAACGGCCGCCAGCTGGCCCGGGTGGCCAAGCAGCGCCGCCCCGACCTCCGCGTCGTCTTCGTCTCCGGCTTCGCCGAGGCCCTGATCGACGAGGCCGGCAACAACCTCGAACCCGACTCGATGATCGTCGCCAAGCCCTACACCCGAGACCAGCTCCTGGCCGGCGTCCAGTCGGTACTCCGCCAAACCTGATCCCGCACCGACCCACCCCGGCCGCGCTGCTGCTCTTCGTCTCAGCGGCCCGCAGCCACCTCATCACCCGCCAACGCGCCATCCTGGCTTTACCCTGGCCGAACCCTCACCCCTGTCGATATCGATTGTCGGACGAGCCGAGGAGGCGGCAGGATCAGGCCGATGGACCCGCTGACCGACGCCCGTGATCTCGTCCTCTCCCGTTTCCCCCACGCCACCTGGGCGATCCTCACCGGCAGCGTGCTCGGCCCGTCCCGCACGGCCGGCTCCGACCTGGACATCGTCGTGCTCCAGGAGGAGGCCCCCGGATTTCGCGAGAGCCTGCGTTTCCGCGGCTGGCCGGTGGAGCTCTTCATTCAAACCCCCGCCCAGCTGACCGAGTTCCTCGCCCGCGAGCTGGCCCAGCGCAAGCCGAGCACCCACCGCATGATCGCCCACGGCGTCCCGCTGCTCGGCGACCCGGCCGACCTGACCACCCGATGCGCCCAGGTCCTCGCCGCCGGCCCACCACCACTGTCACCGGCCGAGCACGACCACCTCCGCTACGCCCTGACCGACCTGCTCGACGACCACCTCCACGCCACCGACCCCGGTGAGCGCACCGTCATAGCCACCACCTTGTGGACCGAGACCGCCCGAGCCGCCCTGGCCTTCGCCGCCCGCTGGCAGAGCACCGGGAAGTGGCTCCTGCGAGAGCTACGCGACCACGACGCCGACCTGGCCACGCGTTGGCTGGCCGCCCGCGACAACCCGGCTGCCCTGGCCACCGAGATCCTCGACCGGGTCGGCGGCCCGTTGTTCGACGGCTACCGGGCCCAGGCCCCCGGCCCGACCGCCTGACCAAGCCCGGCCGCACCCATCTGCTGGTTCGCCTCGAGCAGACCTTGTGAAGGTGTCGTGTGCCCCATGGCCACCCGCCTTCCCCCTGCCTAGGCTCTTGATCATGAGAGCGATCCGCGTCTGGCTGGCCATCTTCGTGGCCGGCCTCGTGCTCAGTGGAGTGACGGCCTTCCCGCTGGTTACGGAGGCTCGGCTGCTCGCCGCCATACTGCACGAAATCCCCGCCCCCGACGCCTTGGTCGTCTTCATCGACGATGTACGCGACGGCTTGGCAACGACCGGCACGAACTATCCGTACATCGCCTACGGCACCGACTGGCTGGCCTTCGCCCACCTGGCGATCGCGATGGCGTTCATCGGCCCCTGGCGCGACCCGATACGCAACATCTGGGTCCTGGAGTGGGCGATGCTCTGCTGCGCAGCCATCATCCCCTTGGCCTTGATCGCCGGCCCGATCCGCCAGCTGCCGTGGTGGTGGCTCCCCATCGACATCTCCTTCGGCGTACTGGGCCTCATCCCCTTGACCTTCGCCCACCGCCGCATCAAACACCTGGCACGACACCCCGAAGCCGACCCGGCCCAAGCCGCCGCCCCCAACCCCACGAACTAGCCCCGCCCCGCGACCCTTCCAGGCCGCGACGTGGTTTCACCGCCCAGCAAAGCCCACCAGGACGCTCAACGCCGTGACCTGCTTCCCCCGGCGGACGACCCACCACTTGTCCTACCAGACAGCCGCCGACCAACGCGTTCAACGCTCTCGCGTCCGCCAGCCACCCGACACTCGCACTTTCGCGCGCTCGTGCACCCACACACTCGCAACTGCGCACGGGCACTCGCTCAGCCGCGCGTCCGCGCCCGCGTAGTGGAGCTCTCGTGCTGCCGCACCGCGCACTCGCGTTCTCGCGCGGCCGAGATTCGCGCTCTCGCGCAGCCACGCACGCGCATCGCGAGACCTCGACGTATGCCGAAGGCAGAAGCAACCGGCATTGTCAATTTCCCGCCCCCACCCCAAAGGCCGGCCTGCAACACCCCACCACCTGGTTTCATCCCCAGCGCGGCAGCCAGATCCCCAACCCGTCAGGTGACCGCCACCCCAACCAGGCAATCAGCAGCCCGCGACCAAAGACATAGCCGCCGGCAAGCTCACCCGTCAACCGCAAGCAAGTCGACCAACCAAACCTCAATCCGACTGATCCTCTTTGTAGGTGGCCCCACCACTCGACTCAGAGGTCAACGGCCGAGCCCCACCCTCAGGCGGCCCAGACCGCGACTGCGCCCCCGCAGCCAATTCCGGGAACTTGGCATCAAAAGCCGGACGCTCGGACCGAATCCGCGGCATCCGGTCGAAGTTCCGCAACGGCGGAGGCGACGAGGTCGCCCACTCCAGCGAGTTCCCGTGCCCCCACGGATCATTTACCGTGACGAGCTGCCCCACCCGATACGACTTCCAGACGTTGTAGAGGAACGGCAGCGTGGACGCCCCCAGCACGAACGACCCCAGCGTGGAGAAGGTGTTGAGGAAAGTGAACTGGTCCGAAGCCAGATAGTCGGCGTAGCGCCGCGGCATCCCCTCGGCCCCCAGCCAGTGCTGCACCAGGAACGTGGTGTGGAACCCGAGGAACGTCAGCCAGAAGTGAATCTTGCCCAGGCGATCGTCCAGCATCCGCCCGAACATCTTGGGGAACCAGAAGTAGATGCCCGCGAATACCGCGAACACAATGGTCCCGAACAACACGTAGTGGAAGTGCGCCACCACGAAATAGCTGTCGTGCACGTGGAAGTCGATCGGCGGCGACGCCAGCAGCACCCCCGTCAGCCCGCCCAGCAGGAACGTCACCAGGAACCCGACGGCGAACAGCATGGGCGTCTCGAGGCTCACCTGCCCCCGCCACATCGTGCCGATCCACACGAAGAACTTCATGCCCGTCGGCACCGCGATGAGGTAGCTCAGCAGGCTGAAGAACGGCAGCAGCACCTGCCCGGTGGCGAACATGTGGTGCGCCCACACCACGAACGACAGCGCCGCGATCAGCAGGGTGGCCGACACGAGTCCCTTGTAGCCGAACACGGGCTTACGGCTGAACACCGGGATGACCTCGGTGATGATGCCGAAGAAGGGCAGCGCCACCACATACACCTCGGGGTGGCCGAAGAACCAGAACAGATGCTGCCACAGCATCGGCCCGCCGGTCTCCGGCGCGAAGACCTGCGCGCCCAGGATGCGATCGGCGGCCAGGGCGAACAACGCGGCCGCCAGGAACGGGAAGATCAGGATGACCAGGAGGCTGGTCAGCAGGATGTTCCAGGTGAAGATCGGCATCCGGAACATGGTCATGCCGGGCGCCCGCAGGGTCAGGATCGTGGTGATCATGTTGACGCCGCCGAGGATGGTGCCGAGCCCGCTCAGGGCCAGCCCGACCACCCACATGTTCGCGCCGACCCCGGGCGAGTGGATCGAGTCGCTCAGTGGCGCGTACGCCGTCCAGCCGAAGTCGGCCGCGCCGCCCGGGACCAGGAACCCGGCCACGGCCAGCGAGCCGCCGAACAGGTAGAGCCAGTAGGCGAACGCGTTCAGCCGCGGGAACGACACGTCGGGCGCGCCGATCTGCAGCGGCACGATGTAGTTGGCGAAGGCGAACACGATCGGCGTCGCGAACAGCAGCAGCATGATCGTGCCGTGCATGGTGAACAGCTGGTTGTACTGCTCGGGCGACAGAAACTGCATGCCGGGCCGGGCCAGCTCACCGCGCATCAGCAGCGCCATGAACCCGCCGACCATGAAGAACCCGAACGACGTGGCCAGATACATCAGGCCGATCTGCTTGGCGTCGGTCGTGCGGATGGTGCGGGCCAGGAAGCTGCCCCGGACCTGGGGCCGGACGGGCCAGGGCCGGGTGATGACAGGTTTCGGTTCGACCGCGGTCATGGAACCTCCTCGGGCGTGCCGAGGCCTGACGCTACGCCGACATTTTCAAGACCAACACCCGTACGGCGGTCAATCGACCATGAAGGAGGCAGTGACGACCTTCGTGGACGCACCGGCCGTGGCATCCGCGGCGCGATTCACCACATACCGGTAGGTCATCTTGCGGTTGCCCTGGGCCAGCCCGGCCCACGCGGCGCCGGTGGCGTTGGTCGGGAACGTCGTGGTCTGGTCGGTGATCCACGTCGTGCCGCTGCGGTGCTGCAGGCTGACGGTGACCCGCCCGGCCCGCTTCGGCTGGATCTGCATCGTCGCGCGCACCACGCCGACCGACCGGTAGTGCGCGACACCCTTGACGACCTTTGTGTACCCGATGAGCTTGACGGCCGCCTGGGCCGCCGGTTTGACCACCGGCGCGGCCTGCGCGGCCAGGGTGGCGGGCACGGCGAGGCTGCCGGCGAACACGGCGGCGGACAACAGGGCGGTCTTGAGTTTCAGCACGGACGTTCGTATCGGTGTCGCCGGCGCCGACTTTAGGCCACGGCACATCGACTTCCGGCGGCAGCGGCGGGCCGGCGTACGCCCGCAGACTCGTCAGATACGGGGAAGGGGTGCGGATGGAGCGACGGCTTCCGGGTGCGGTGCGGATCGGGATCGTTTTCGGTGCGGCCACGCTGATCTGGCTGTTCATCCACTGGGCGCGCGGTGCCCTCTTCGGCGGGGACGGCTACAGCCGCGGGGGGCACGCCTTCTCGGCGGTGACGGCAACGGTTCTGGCCGTGCCGATGGTGGTGCTGGCCTATCGCCATCTCGACCGGTTGCCCTGGAGCAGGCTCCGACGGGCTTCCCTCCGTACGGTGGGAAGGCTCTTGACAGCCGGGGCGGCAGGCTACCTGATCCCGGCGACGGTAGCCTTCACGATCTTCGTGGTGGCCGGGGTGGTGAGCATCGAGCTGAACGGGCCGGTGGCCGGCGCGATCCTCTCCGTCCTGGGATTGCTGGTCCTGGTGTTCCTCTACGAGGCGCTGCCCGAGGAGCTCATCTTCCGCGGCTACCTGTTCCGCAACCTCGCCACCGCGTTGCCGACGTGGGCCGTCGTGCTTGTCCAAGCGGCCTTGTTCACCCTGTTCGGCGTGCTGGTCGGTGCCGCCCCGAGCCTCGACCGCATGATCACGCTCTTCGGATTCGCGATCGTCCAGGGTCTGCTGCGGGCGGTGACCGACACGTTGTGGGTGCCGATCGGTTTCCACCTCGCGTTCCAGACCGCCGAGCAGATCGTCGGACCGGACTGGAACCGCTTCATCGTCAACGACCTGCCGCTGCTGCAGAACATCGTCATCGGACTCATCCCGCTCGCCCTCGGCGTAGTCACGGTCCAGCTACTGGGCCGGCGCGCCCGGCGCCCCGCGGTCATCAGATGATCCCAGCTCAAGTAGGCGGCCAGCCCCCCGCTCCGGCCGTTCGCCGCGCTTCTGGTCGACCACGCGGCGATGATCTCCGGCGCGGTGCCGCAGTCAGTGACCCGCAACCTGCCGGCCTGGCCTGACCCGCTGACGTGGCCGGAGCCGCTGGTGGCCTGACCCGCTGGTGTGGCCGGAGCCGCTGGTGTGGCCTGACCCGCGGGCGTTGCCTGGCCCGCTGGCGTGGCAGATCCGCTGGCCTCGTGGCACCCGCTGGCCTGGCCAGAGCCGTCACCTTGTGGAACCTGTGGAACTCGTACGCCTACTGGCCCGTCGCATCCGCTGGTTTGGCCGGACCCGCTGGCCTCGCGACGCCGGCCGGACTTGGTGCGAAACGGGGGAGGGCGGCCGGCTCACCGAATCCGCCGACATCGCCCTGGCCGCGGCCCGCGGGACTCCGGTTCGCACAACGGGCCGAGAGGAGTCAGGTGTCGAGAAAGGGACAGATCGGGCACCGCGTCGGCGTGTTGTTGCGTCGGAGCCTCGGTGGGTGGGATGCTCTTGCCCGTTCTCCTATCGAAATGGTAGGCACGATAGGCGCACCACACATTCGTCCCCACACAGTGCGCCTGGACTGGAGCGACCATGAGAAAGCTGATCCTCCTGGCCCTCGTCGGCCTGGGAGCGCAACTGGTCGACGGCAGCCTGGGCATGGCCTACGGCGTGACGTCGACGACGCTGCTGCTCGCGATCGGCACCAACCCGGCCGCGGCTTCGGCCACGATCCACCTGGCCGAGATCGGCACCACGCTCGTCTCCGGTTTCTCGCACTGGAAGTTCGGCAACGTCGACTGGAAAGTCGTCCTGAAGATCGGTCTGCCGGGAGCAGTGGGTGCTTTCGCGGGCGCCACGTTCCTCTCCTGGCTCTCCACCGAGACCGCGGCACCGCTGATGGCGATCATCCTGCTGGCGCTCGGTCTCTACGTCTTCATCCGCTTCACCACGATGGGCCTGCCCCAGGACCGGCAGGGCCTCCCGCTGCGCAAGCGGTTCCTGGCGCCGCTCGGTCTGGTGGCCGGTTTCGTCGACTCGACCGGCGGCGGTGGCTGGGGCCCGGTGGGCACCCCGGCGATCCTCGCGTCCGGCCGGCTCGAGCCCCGCAAGACGATCGGCTCGATCGACACCAGCGAGTTCCTGGTAGCGGTGGCCGCGAGCCTCGGCTTCCTGGTGGGCCTCGGCTCCGAGAACATCAACTTCGCCTGGGTCGGCGCCTTGCTGCTCGGCGGTGTGATCGCCGCGCCGATCGCCGCCTGGCTCGTCCGGCACATCCCGCCGCGCGTGCTCGGCGCCGCGGTCGGCGGTGTCATCATTCTCACCAACGGCCGCACGCTGCTGCGCTCCGACTGGATCGACGCTTCCGACGGCGTCCGCTACGCCATCTACGCCGTCATCTACATCGTCTGGGCCGCCGCGCTGGCCTACTCGTTCCGCGAGCACCGCAGGCAAGCGGCCGAGGAGCGCCTCCTCCGCGAGGAGACCGAGGCCCTCCCCGCAGCCGAGAGCCGCCGCGAGACCGAGCCCGCCTGACCGACCCTCCGATGGCCGCGCCGACACCCGTCGCCGCGGCCATCGCCTGTTCCAGCTGTCGCCTGTTCCAGCTGTCGCCTGTTCCAGCAATCGCCCGTTCCAGCAATCGCCGGTCTGCCATGGCGGTTCCGGCTGGGTGGGCGACATGGCTGTTCCGGCTGGGTGGGCGACATGGCTGTTCCGGCTAGGTGGATGACCTGGCCATGCTCTGGCGAGGGCACGCCTCACTGCTGTGCAAGGGCAGGCGCCATGACCCGCTCCGGGTGGGCATGCGCCACTGTCCGTCCCCGTCGGGATACGCCATGGCCGTGTTTCGGTGGGAAACGTGCGCCACTGTCCGTTTCGGGTTAGGTGCGAGCCGTCGTCGGCACTCCAGGGGAGACCTGGCAACCTTGGCGCAGCGCGCGGTCCGTCCCGGTTGGGGTGTGCGGTGCTGTCCGTTCCGGTTGGGGTGCGTGGCGCTGTCCGTTCCGGTTGGGTGCGCGGTGCTGTCGGCGCTAGGTCGTTGCCCGGCGGCTGCCCCAGCCGGCTAGGAGCAAGCCGGCCAGGGCCAGCACCACGTGCCCAGTCAGTTGAACTCCGAAGCCGCCCGGCAGCCAGCCGAGCAGACCCGCATTGTCGTGATCCAGGAGCTGCCGGATCGCTCCCTGCGCTCCGACAACCAGCAAAACCATGCCCATGACCAGTACGAATACCCGCATGCCGAACCCTCCCCGGTATCGTGGTACATCCGTACCATAACACGTAGTGATACGGTCGTACCAGAATGGAGAACGGATGCCGCGGCAGGTCGATCACGACGAACGGCGGCGGCGCATCGCAGCAGCGGTGTGGCGGCTGGCTGCCGCCGGTGGGCTCGAGGACGCAACGGTCCGGAGGGTCGCCGCTGAGGCCGGCGTGCCCGCCCGGCAGCTGCAGTACTACTTCGGCAGCCGAGACGACCTCCTGCTCGGCGCCCTCGACCTCCTCAACCGCGACGGCGAAGCGGAGGCGCAGCAGCGGGTCGCCGCGCTGGGCGCCACCCCGGCCCCGCGCGAGGTACTGCGCAGCATCTTGCTCGAGCTGCTGCCGCTCGATGAGAGCCGCCGGCAGCGACAGCTCGTGCACGCGGCCTATTTCGTCCGTTTCCTGGCCGACGACGGGCTGCGCGAGCGGATCCGTGACACCCCGCCCGAGCTGGAGGCCCTGATCGCCCTGCTGCTGCCGGAGCAGCACCGCGACGAGGCCGACTTCCTGCTGGCCGGAGCCGCTGGTCTGCAAGGAGCCGTTCTGCTCGGCCAGATGAGTGCGGAGCGTGCCGTCGAGCTGATCGACCGCCAGCTCGACCGGCTCTTCCCGGCCGCCGCCTGAGCACCCGGCGAATGGCCTACGGTTGGCGGTCATGATGACCGAACTGGCCCAGCAGATAGCCGAGGCGCTCAACGAGGCGCTCGACCAGCGTGTCGCCACCGATCACCACCTGCGGCACGTCGAGCGTGGGCTGGCGGCGGGCGGCCCCGACGAGCCGATCATCGCGCTCACCGTCGACGAGGTCGCCCGGATCGCCGCGCGCACGGCCCGCGACGCCTCGGCTTGACCGATTCGGGCCACGGCAAGACCTTTCCTGTACGGAGGGAGCTGCGGCGCCTCCAGCAATGCGCCGCCACGGCGGGTAAGCGGCCACGCCCCGCACGGGAAGGACTTCCGCAGAAGGCGCCGTGAGGAATGACGTGCCGGTCGAACGCTGAGGGGGCGCCGCCGGGAACTGCCCGAACTTGGCCAACTGCTCAGTGACGTGCACGACGAGCAGGACCGGTCTCCCGTGCTGAGAACCGCCGCCGGCACCGGCAAAATGCCGGATCTCGCCCCGGCCCCGGACCCCGCTCGGGCTGATCGGTGGCTTCGCGGCGGAGAAGAGGTCCGGGCGTCGAGCTTCTGGCCGCGGTGAGCCTCTCGTCGCTGCCCGCCGCGGCCCGCGAGCCCGGCCCCGATAGGCTTGCCCGCGCGCCCGGCTGGGAGACGAACGCCCAGCGTGCGTGGCGTGGCCGGCGTCGGTGACCGAGAGCGGGGAAGCCCATGCACGACGACTTGTTCAGCCCGACGATCCGGGAGCAGCCGGCGCCGGGCCGGCCGCCGTGGCGGCCCGAGTCGATCGTCTACCCCGCCTTCTTCGGCGGGCCGCTCGCCGCCGCCACGCTCGGCGTCCTCAACGGGCGCCGCCTCGCCCTCCCGACCGGCCACCTGCTGGCCATCGCGGGCGCCGGCCTGGCCGGCTTCGCCGCGCGGGCCGTGGTGGAGGGCTTCACCGACGGCAATTCCCCCACCCGGCTGGCCGGCACCGTCACCGGCCTGCTGGTCTGGCTGGTCGTGCTGTCGCTGCAGCGACGCCCGTTCCGCGTCGTCGCTTTGCGTGGACACGGGCCTGCTCGGCTGCTCGGCCCGGGCTTCGCGGCCGCGATCGGCTGTGGCCTGCTGGAGGCCATCCTGCTCGTGGTGCTGGTCCGATGAGCGCGACTCGGCACCGCACCCAAGAACACACGCTCGCACATCATGCACCGGCTCTCGCCTCCTCGACGGTGGTCCGATGAACGCGGCCCTGCACCACGCCCAGGCGCTGCTGGCCACCGGCCGGCCCGAGCAGGCGCTCACCGAGCTGTCGACGCTGCCCGCGAACGAGGTCACCGGCTCGTATGCGATGCAGCTGCGCTGCGCCGCGCTGAGTCAGCTCGACCGCTGGACCGAGGTGGGCGACGCCACCCGCGCCGGGCTGGCGGCCAACGGGCCCGACCCTGATCTGCTGCTGTGGCTGGGCCGCTCCGAGCACGAGGCCGGGCGTGATCCGATGGCCGAGCGGGTCCTGCTCGACGGTCTGGCGCTCGCGCCGCACGATGTGGATCTGCTCTGCGCGTACGCGGACCTGTGCGCGGCCAACGGTCAGCTGGACAAGGCCGGCAAGCTGGTGGATCTCGCCGCCGCCCGGGCGCCGCAGGCACCGGTGGTCTATGCGACGCGGATCCAGCTGGCCCACGCGCGCGGCGACGACCGCGAGGCGCAGCGGATCAGCCGCGAGTTCGTCGGGGTGCACCCGGAGAACCCGGTCGCGCACGCCCTGCTCGGCAGCACGAGCGCGGCCCGGGGGCAGGTCGACGCGGCATATGAAGGTTTCCGCCAGGCAGCGGCGGCCCGCCCGACCGAGCAGATCTTCGCCGAGTCGGCGATGGAGTTGCGCGTGGCGCGCCACCCGTTGATGCTCCCGCTGCGGCCCATCCTGCGCTTCGGCGCACTCAAGACCTGGCTGGTCGCGGTCGGCCTGATCATCGGTCTGCGCGCGGTCGGGCTGCCCGTCCTGGCCGGTCTGCTGGGCTTCGTCTGGCTCGCCTTCTGCGTGTACTCCTGGGTCGTGCCGCCACTCGTCCGCAAATGGGTCCTCCGCGGCTGGCGCTGAGACCGACGCCGGCGCTGAGACCGCGGCTGGCGCTGAGACGGCGGCTGGCGCTGAGACGGCGGCTGGCGCTGAGACGGCGGCTGGCGCTGAGACGGCGGCTGGCGCTGAGAATCCGGCGGGCGCTGAGAGCCCGGCTGGCGCTGAGGACCCGGCTGGCGCTGAAGCCGCGGCCTTCGCCGGGACCGCGGCGGGCGGTGAAGCGTGGCCGGAGGCGAAAGTGCTGTGGGCGATGAAAGACTGGGCCGGGAACCGGACATAGCTGAGAGTGGACCCTGTGAACCCCGACGACCGCCGGCAGCGGTTCGAGGCGGTGGCGCCCACGGTGATCGACGCCGTGCGCCGCTTCCTGGCCCGGCGCACGGACCCGGCCACCGCCGACGACGTGCTCCAGGAGACGTTGCTGGTCTGCTGGCGGCGTTTCGACGATGCCGCCACCGGCGAGGTGCTTCCCTGGGCGTACGGCGTCGCGCGCCTCTGCCTGGCCAACGCCGAGCGTTCACGCCGGCGGCAGGGGCGCCTGCTGGCCCGGATCCGGCAGCTTGACCCGCCGCGTTCCGTCTCACCCGCGCCCGGCCTGCCGGATGACGACCTGGCCGCCGCGCTGGCGTCGTTACGGGCCGACGATGCCGAGCTGCTCCGCCTGTGGGCGTGGGAGGAGTTGGCCCTGTCGCAGATCGCCGTCGTGCTCGGCATCAGCGCGAACGCGGTCAGCATCCGCCTGCACCGCGCGAAGCGAAGATTGCGCGACGAGTTGCGAAAGGGCGAAGCCTCCGCCGGACATGAGGAGTCGACAGAGGGGAGCCGGCCATGACGGACGACGACGACCTGCGCACACGCCTGCACCGGGCCGATCCGGCCGCCGACGTGCCGCCCACGGCTCCCGACCGGGTTTCCCGACTCCTGGAGAAGACGATGACCACCACGACCGCCGCTCCGCGCCGCACCACCGCGCTCCGCCCCACCCGGCTGATCACGCTGGCCGCCGCCGCGGTGGTGCTGATCGCCGCCCTCGGCACGTGGTTCGTGCTGCGCCCCGACAACACCCCTGGAGCTCCCGTGGCCGCCCCCACCGTCACTGAGATCACTGCCCCCGGCATCGCCGCCAAGTGCGCCGAGCCCACCGCCGACCGGTTGACGGAGGCGGCCGATCTCGCCTTCGCCGGCACGGTCACCACCATCGACGGCCGGATAGTGACGCTCGAGGTCACCAACGTCTTTCGCGGCGCCCCGACCGACGTGGTCCGCGTCGCCCAGACCGGCGACATCTCCGAGACCATGATGGGCAGTGGCAAGTTCGAGGTGGGCCGGGATTACCTCGTCGCCTCCTCCGAGGGCTCGATGCTGACCTGCGGTTACAGCGGCGAAGCGTCCTCCCCGGGGCTGGCCGGGCTCTACGACACCGCATTCTGATCGACGGGGGAGCACGTGAGCAGCCCAATGGTTCGTCCCATGCGGCCGGCTGACGCCGGCGCGGTGCTCGCCCTCTATCAGGCTGGGCTCGACGGGGGGAACGCGAGTTTCGAACCGGCCGCGCCCACCTGGGAGGCCTTCGACACGGGCCGGCTCGACGAGCACCGCTTCGTGGCCGCCGATGCCGAGGGACGGGTGCTGGGCTGGGTGGCGGTCACGCCGGTGTCGAGCCGTCCCGTCTACGCCGGCGTGGTCGAGCACTCGGTCTATGTGGACCCGGCGGCTCAGGGCCGGGGAGTGGGCCGCGCCCTGCTCACCGCCCTGATCGCCTCGACCGAGGCCGCCGGCGTCTGGACGATCCAGTCCGGCGTCTTTCCGGAGAACACCGCGAGCCTCGCCCTGCACCGATCCTGCGGCTTCCGCACGGTCGGCATCCGGGAGCGGGTCGCTCGTCACGCCACCCGGAACAATCAGTGGCGTGACGTGGTGCTGCTCGAACGGCGCAGCCCGGTGATCGCCTGAGTGGCCGGCGCAGGCCCGGCCCGGGGCGGGTGCGGGAATCATCGACGGGCGAGGTCGTCGAGGATCTCGACCGAGGCGGCCCAGCCCGCCTGGTCGGCCGCGTGCGAGGTGGCGACCGACCGTACGTCGAACTTGTTGCGGGGCGTGAGCCGGTCGGCCTCGGCGATGAAGCGATCCTGCAGTGGCAGCGGGATCATCCGGTCGCGGGTGTGCCGGATGTAGGTCCGCGGGATCGTGCCCCACGTGTCCTTGTGGCCGCGAGCATCCGCCAGCGGGACCTGGGTCGACTCGTCGGGATGCGAAGCGTTGAGAATCGACATGAACTCGGCCTCGGTGGCGTCGGCGCACAGCGCTTCCTTCATTTTGGCCAGCACGGCGGGATCGTCGGTGCGGAAATTGGTGCGCGTCGCGCCGATCACCGCCGGATCGGCGAGCGAGGCGCCGCCCAGCTCGAGGATCAGGGTGCCGGCCGCCTCGGGGGTCTGCAGATAATCGCCCATGGTGGGCAGGTCGACGCAGCAGAAGGCGGAGCTGTAGACCAACCGGCTGATCAGCCCGGGCACCTCGTTGGCCACCCGGTTGACCGTGGCGCCGCCCATGCTGCCGCCCCACAGGATCACCGGGCCCAGCCGGGCCGCGCGGCGAAGCACGGCGACCGTCGCCGCCGCGTAGTCGTCGAGGGTGACGCCGGCCATCGGCGAGGGCTCGGTGGCCAGCGCGGCCAGGTCTTGCGGAGCCTGATAGGAGCGGCGGAACTGACCGGAAAAGACACCGTGGCCGGGAAGCTCGACGCCCACCGTACGGTGGCCGCGCAGGGTGAGCTCGGCGTCGCCGGCGGCTGACCCGTTCGCCCCGGTCACCATGACGAATGTGGTGACCCCGCGGCGGGGCGGCCCGCCCGACCGCGTGGCGGCCGGTGTGGCGACCACCGCTGCCGCACCCGCGGCGGCACCCAGCAGTACGCGCCTCGTCATCGTCCTCATGACTGTCTCCCCTCGTCGTTGTCGGCCTCCATTCAGCCCGACGGTGAGCGGTCGGCGGCAGCGGAGAAAGTACTGGCCGAGCACCTACTTTGGTAGGGTCCGCGGCTCCGGCCCGGCCGGTAGCGTCAGGCCCATGAAGCGGCGCGACCTGCTGATCGACAGCGTGCTGCTGACCGCGCTCGTCGCGGCGGCAGCGCTCGGCGGCGTGCTGACCGCGCACATCACCGGGCCGTCAGATCCTTTCGCGTACGTGTGGGTGGTGGTCACCCTCCAGGTGCTGACCTCGACGGTCGTCTTCTGGCGGCGACGCCGGCCGACGGGCACGGCCATCACGATTGTGGGTTCGGCGCTCGTGCAGACGCTGGTGGCGTTCGCCGCACCGACCACGATGGCCGAGGCTCTGCTGTCGGTGAGCGCCTGGATCCCGATCGCCCTGTCGGTGGTGGTCGAGAATACGACCGAGCGCGGCGTGCCGCCCCGCTGGACTGCGGTGATCTGGGCTCTGATCGGTCTGCTGACCCTGGTCAGCGTGCGACCCTGGGACCCGACGACGAGCTTGGTGGTCAACGGCTTGTTACACAGTGCGGTCGCGCCGCTGGTCGCGCTCTACCTGGCCGCCCGGCGCCGCAAGATGCAGCTCCTCGGCGAGCGGGCCGAGCGGGCGGAGCGGGAGCAGTGGTGGCGGGCCGAGCAAGCGCGGGCCGAGGAACGCGCCCGGCTGGCGACCGAGCTGCACGATCTCGTGGCCCATCGCGTCTCCCTGATGACGTTGCAGGCCGGTGCGCTGACGGTGTGCGCGTCCGATGACGACACCCGCGCCGCAGCCGAAGACCTGCGGGCGAACGGAGCCTTGGCGCTCGACGAACTGCGCGAGCTTGTCGGCGTCCTGCGGCGGGGCGGCCGGTCGGCCGGGACGCCGCTCGACGAGGCGTCCCTGCCGCCGCTGGCTGAGCTGGTGGACGAGGCCGCGCGGGCCGGGCAGCAGGTGGAGCTGGTCGTCGCGGGGGAGCCGGCCGGCCTGTCGCGGGTGACCGGCCGTACGGCCTACCGCGTGGTGCGGGAGGCGCTGACCAACGCCAGGAAGCACGCCGGCGGTGCCTCCGTGCGGGTGGAGGCGCAGTTCGATCCCGAGCGCGTCCGCATCGTCGTCCACAACGGGGCCGGGCAGACGTCGCGGTCGTCCCGGGGCAACGGCGCCGGGCTCGCCGGACTGCGGGAACGGGTCGAGTCGATCGGCGGCACGTTCGACGTCGGACCGGACGGCTCCGGTGGTTTCCGGCTCGAGACGGTGATGCCCACGACCACGACGCCCGAGCGGGAGCTGATTTGACGCCCATCCGCGTGCTGATCGTCGACGACGAGCCGTTGGTGTGCCGGCATCTGGGGACGATCCTGTCTGCCGCGCCCGACATCGTCGTGGTGGGAACGGCTTCGGACGGCGCCGAGGCAGCCGAGGCCGCTGTGCGCGAGAAGCCCGATCTGGTCCTGATGGATCTGCGGATGCCCGGAGTGGACGGGCTCGCGGCGACCGCACGGATCCGGGCGCTGGCGCAGCCGCCGATCGTGCTGGTGCTGACGACATTCGACGCCGACGGGTATGTGATTCGCGCACTGCAGGCCGGGGCCGCCGGCTATCTCGTCAAGTCGACGCCGCCGGCCGACCTGATCGATCTGATCCGGGTGGCGGCGCAGGGTCACACTGTCCTGTCCCCGGTGGCGAAGGACGGTCTGGTCGCCGCCTCGGCCACGGCCCATGCCGAGCGTGTGGCAGCGCTGGCCCGGGTTGCCGACCTCACCGAGCGCGAGCGCGACGTGCTCACCGCCATCGGTGACGGTCTGTCCAACGCGGAGATCGCCCGCCGCCTGTTCCTGTCCGAGACGACGGTGAAGGGCTACGTGTCCCACCTGTTCGAGAAACTCGGCTGCGCCAACCGTACGCAGGCCGGGCTGCTGGCCCAGTCCGCCGGCCTGACGACTCCGGCCGATCAGTGATCGAGCGGCACCCAGCGGGGCCATCCTCCCCTTGACGGCCTCGCTGGGACCTCTCTTCCCATGTCAGCGCCACAGGCCTAGGAATACCCGCGGTGAGACCTGTTAACGCTAACAGGTCAAAGTGAGGTAGGGCCAGACGCATGCGCAAACTGGCAGGACCGATCCGATGACGTCTCACGTGGAGCGCGACGTCGAGTGCCGCGTTCTTGGTGAGTCGCCCGCTCAAGGGCGGTGGGTGGCCCGCACGGCAAGGGCGGTCAGGGGGCCGGCTCAACGAAACGGCGCGGCGCCGCCTGGGACGGGACGGTGGGTGGCTGGCTCAACGGGCGGTGGGGCGCTGGCTCGGCCGGGACGCTGGGCGGCGGCTGGCTCGACGGACGTGGTGGGGCGCCGGCTCGGCCGGGACGGTGGGTGGCTGGCTCGACGGGCGCGGTGGGGTGCTGGCTCGGCCGGGACGGTGGGTGGCTGGCTCGACGGACGTGGTGGGGCGCCGGCTCGGCCGGGACGGTGGGTGGCTGGCTCGACGGGCGCGGTGGGGTGCTGGCTCGGCCGGGACGGTGGGTGGCTGGCTCGACGGGCGCGGTGGGGCGCTGGCTCGGCCGGGACGCTGGGCGGCGGCTGGCTTAACGGGCGCGGTGGGGCGCCGGCTCGACGCCGGCCCGACCCGCTGCACAAGCACCTTCAACGGCATTGTGCGCGGTCGTCGTGTTCGCGCAAGTACTGGTGGCCGGCTTAACGGGCGCGGTCGGGCGCTTCCACCGGGGCGATGGGTGGTGGCCGGCCTAACCGGCGCGGTGGGGCACCGGCTCGGCCGAGGGCGGTGGATGGCGGCCCGCTCGACGAACCCCGTGGGGCGCGGCTCAACCGGGACAGTGGCGGCGACCCGCTCAGCAGGCGCGGTGTGGGGGCGACCCGCTAACGGAGGCGGTGGGGGGACTTCGCCGCTGGGACGGCAGGGCAGGGCTCAGCGGTGGGCTGGCCGTCAGCGATGGGCGCCGTCAGCGGCGGGGTGGTGGGGCGACGCTGTCGCGGGGGATCAGGGTGGGGGCGATCGTGCGGCGGGCGGTCAGGTTGGGGGAGCCGGAGTCGATCTGGGCCAGGAGGAGCTCGACGCTGGCTGTGGCCACCGCGTCGAAGTCGGGGCGGACCGTGGTCAAAGGCGGGGAGTAGTAGGCGGCCTGGGGGACGTCGTCGAAGCCGACGATGCTGATCTCCTCGGGCACGCGGCGGCCGTGTTCACTCAGTGCGCGCAGCAGTCCCAGCGCTATGTGATCGTTCGCGGTGAAGACGGCCGTCACCTCGGGCAGACGGGCGAGCAGCTTGCCGTTGCGATAGCCCGACTCGGCGCTCCAGTCGCCGGTGAGCAGCGGAGGCTGTTCGGCGCCGGCCTTGCGCAGCGCGTCCTCCCAGCCTCGCACCCGCCCGGCGGCGTCGAACCACTCGGCCGGGCCGGAGATGTGCCAGACCGTCGCGTGGCCGGCGGCCAGCAGATGCTCGGTCGCGTCTCGGGCTCCGGCCACCTGGTCGACGGTGACCAGGGTGCTGGCGCGCTCGGGATCGCCGTCGATCGTGACCAGGGGGATGTCCTCGGGGAGGCGAGCCAGCGCCGGGCCGGCGCTGGCCACGGGCGCGATCACTACGAGGCCGGCGACACGCTGGTCGAGGTGGCGCTCGACGGCGTCGGCGATGGATCGCTCGTTCAGGCTGCGGACGCTGCCGACATTGACCGCGAAACCGCTGTCTTGCGCGGCCTGCTCGAAGGCCGTCAGCATCGACGCCGGACCGTAGAGCGCCGTGTTCGGCGCGACGACGCCGATCACCTTGGACGTGCCGGTGACGAGTGCGCGGGCCGTGCGGTTGGGGCGATAACCGAGCTCGGCGATGGCCGCCCGCACCTTGAGCCGGGTGGGCTCGCTGACATTCGGATGCTCGTTGAGCACCCGGGAGACGGTCTGGTGCGACACCCCTGCCAGCCGGGCGACATCCATCATGCCCGGCGGCCGTCCGCGTTTCACACTCACCCGTACCCCGCATCCACTGGTTGCGGGCAGGATATCGCCTCACCGGCCGTCATCGTGACGTGCGGGTACGCCGCGCCGCGGAAATCACAGCGCATTCCTGTTACCGCTCCCCATCGCAACCTTGCGGGAGCGTTCCCAGTCCGACCGGAGCGTCCGTTCTCCCGCCCACCCGCGGTCGGTTAGCCGCTCTTCGACAAGAACCAGACCAAGCACCGGTACGACCAAGTATCGGTTCCCTGGGGAATCAGGCTTTCGTTTCGGCGCATTCCCTCTCCCCCTGCCAGCGCATCGGGCATTTCCGGAAGAGCCTTCCCGTAACGCCGATGGTGGTCCTCGGTGCCGTTGTCATCGGCGGAGAACAATCAAAGATCCGCTTCAGCTGGTAGCCGCGTCGGCGCCGAGAGGGACCGCCGTTGCCGCAGGGATACGAAATGGCAGTGCTTCTACAGCAGAGGCGCCATCGGTGTTCGGCGATTCCGTTGGCGCTCACTCCACGACCCGGGCGCTGTTCGTGTTCGCCTGTTTTCGGCGCCGACGATCATTCCGCTGTTTGCGTTCGCGGACGAGCGGACGAGCGGACGAGCGGACGAGCGGACGAGCGGACGAGCGGACGAGCGCACGAGCGCACGAGCGGCTGGACGGACAAGCGGACGGACGGCTGGCTGGCGGCCGCGCCGTCGAGGAGCGTCTCAGTCCCGAGCGATGAACAGGTCGACGGGCAGGGCGGCCCTGGAGGTTCGCCCGCCTAGCAGTGGCGAGCGCGAGGTGCGGTCCGGCGAGCGGCACCGTCCCTAGTGGCGGAGGGGTCCGCTGCTCGTCCGGATGACCAGTTGCGGGGCGACCAGCACGCGGTCCGGAGGCGGCACCTCGGGCGAGGTCGCCATGTGCTCCAGGAGCAGTGACAAACTCCGCCGCCCCAGTTCGCCGAAATCCTGGTGCACCGTGGTCAACGGCGGCACGAAGAAGCCGGAGTCCGGCATGTCGTCGAAGCCGACCACGCTCACGTCCTCGGGGACCCGCTTGCCCGCCTCGTGCAGGGCCCGCAGCACGCCCAGGGCGATCCGGTCGTTGGCGCAGAAGATCGCCGTCACCGCCGGATCCCGGGCCATCGCGCGGCCCTGCGCGTAGCCCGATTCCGCATCCCACCAGCCGTGCTCCACCGGCGGCACGACCGCGCCGGCCGCGTAGAGCGTCCTGCGCCAGCCCTCGATGCGCTCCACCGATTCGGGCCAGTCGGACGGCCCGGCCGCGTGGTGGACGGTGGCGTGGCCCAGGTCGAGCAGGTGCTGGGTGGCCAGGCGGGCGCCGGCCGCGTTGTCGATGGAGACCGTGGGTGCGGCGTCCGACTCGCCGGAGCCGCCCACGGCCACGCATTGCAGGGACGGTGGCGCCTGGGCCAGGGCGTGGTTCACCGACTGTTTCGGGGCGATCGCGATGACCCCGTCCACCGAGTGCTGGGTCAGCCGGTCGACCGCCTCCAGCACCTGCCGGCGTTCGAGGTCGCGCACGGAGGCGATGCTCACCATGTAGCCGGCGTCGCGGGCCGCGCTCTCGATCCCGTACAGCATGGAGGCGGGACCGAAAAGGGTGGTCTCGAAGCCGATGATGCCGAGCGTGTCGGACTGGCGGGTGACCAGTGTGCGGGCGGCCAGGTTGCGCCGGTAGTTGAGGGAGCGCATGGCCTCGAGCACCCGTTCGCGGGTCTCGACGCGCACGTTGGGGTGGTTGTTGAGGACCCGGGACACGGTCTGGTGCGAGACGCCGGCCAGCTTGGCGACGTCCCGCATGACGGTCAGGCGTGGGCGGGCCGGCGCGGCGGGGATGCCGTCGGCCGCGGGCTTTCTGGATGCCAAGTGGTACCCCCGGGTCCGCGGTGACAATGCCCGATGTGAGCGCGCACAGTGTACGGCTCCGGCTGACCGTGTCCATCGATCCCGGCCGGGTCTTCCTGCACCTTGCGGGATTCGGCAATCTCTCGGTAACAAACCGGTGTTGAAGCCTTGACTCGCTGGATGAGAACGGTAACACTTCCGGAACGCGGGTCCTGAGGGTGACGCCACAGCGACTCGCCGCAACAAAAGTTCCCTTCACCGGTCGCCCGTCATCCCCGCGAGGCGCCGGCCCTCAGCTCTGTGAACGTTAACACGCGCGCCCTCACATTCAGGAGGATTCAGTGCTCAGAAGACTTTCCGTCGCGGTGGCCGGCGGGCTCCTGCTCGCCTCGGCCGTCGCAGGTTGCGGCGCCAGCGACGACGCCGGTTCCGGCAACAGCGGCGGTGGCGGCGACGACAAGATCACGCTCGGCTTCTCGCAGGTCGGCGCCGAGAGCGGCTGGCGCACGGCCAACACCAAGTCGGTGCAGGACTCGGCGGCCTCGGCCGGCATCGATCTCAAGTTCTCCGACGCCCAGGGCAAGCAGGAGAACCAGATCAAGGCCATTCGCAACTTCATCACCCAGCGGGTCGACGTCATCGCCTTCTCGCCGGTGGTCGAGAGCGGCTGGGGCACCGTGCTCAAGGAGGCCAAGGACGCCAACATCCCGGTGATCCTGACCGACCGCGCGATCGACGACCCGGACACCACGCTCTACAAGACCTTCATCGGCTCGGACTTCGTCGAGGAGGGCAAGAAGGCCGGCCAGTGGCTGGTCAAGGAGTACGAGGGCAAGACCGAGACGGTCAACATCGTCGAGCTGCAGGGCTCGCCGGGCGCCGCGCCGGCCAACGACCGCAAGTCGGGCTTCGCCGACGTCATCAAGGCCGACCCCAAGTTCAAGGTCATCGCCTCGCAGACCGGTCAGTTCACCCGGACCGACGGCAAGGCCGTGATGGAGACCTTCCTGAAGTCGCAGCCGGACATCGACGTGCTCTACGCCCACAACGACGACATGGGCCTGGGTGCGATCGAGGCCATCGAGGCGGCCGGCAAGAAGCCCGGCACCGACATCAAGATCATCACCGTCGACGCGGTCAAGGACGGCATGACGGCCCTCTCCGAAAACAAGATCAACTTCATCGTGGAGTGCAGCCCGCTCCTCGGCCCACAGCTGATGGACCTGGTCAAGAAGGCCAAGGCCGGCGAGACCATCCCGCAGCGCGTGCTCACCGAGGAGACCACCTTCACGCCGGAGCAGGCCAAGGAAGC
Source organism: Paractinoplanes maris (assembly GCF_023544465.1). Taxonomy (GTDB): domain Bacteria; phylum Actinomycetota; class Actinomycetes; order Mycobacteriales; family Micromonosporaceae; genus Actinoplanes; species Actinoplanes maris. The sequence goes on from NZ_JALPVL010000010.1 coordinate 202,813, forward strand.
TCTGCCGTCCCGTAAGTACTGAGAGCGGTTGGTGGGCCGTCCGACCAGGACGGCCCACCGCTGAACGGAGCCCACATGGCCGACCAGTTGAAGATGACCGGCATCAAGAAGATCTTCCCCGGCGTCGTCGCCCTCGACGGCGTCGACTTCCGGCTGTTACCCGGCGAGATCCACGCGCTGATGGGTGAGAACGGCGCCGGCAAGTCGACGCTCATCAAGGTGCTGACCGGGGTCTACGACATCGACGGCGGCGAGATCGAGCTGGCCGGGCAGCAGGTCCGGTTCACCGGTCCGCTGCAGGCTCAGCAGGCCGGCATCAGCACCGTCTATCAGGAGGTCAACCTCTGCCCCAACCTCTCGGTGGCGGAGAACATCTTCATCGGTCGCGAGCCGCGCAAGTTCGGGCGCATCCAGTGGTCCGAGATGCGCAAGCGGGCGGCCGCCCTGCTCGCCCGTCTCGATCTCGACCTCGACGTCACGGCCCAGCTCGACAGCTACTCGCTGGCCATCCAGCAGATGGTGGCGATCGCCCGCGCGGTCGACATCCAGGCTCGCGTGCTGATCCTCGACGAGCCCACCTCCAGCCTGGACGCCTCCGAGGTGGAGCAGCTCTTCACGATCATGCGGCGGCTGCGGGACGAGGGCGTGGCGATCCTGTTCGTCAGCCACTTCCTCGATCAGGTCTACGAGATCGCCGATCGGATGACCGTGCTGCGCAACGGCCGGCTGATCGGTGAGTTCCGCACCGAGGACCTGCCCCAGATGCAGCTGATCAGCAAGATGATCGGCAAGGAGCTGGAGGCCCTCGAGGAGATCGAGGAGCAGGCCCGGGAGGCGAGCTCGCCGGAACGGGGGACGCCCATCCTCGAGGCGCGCCAACTCGGCCGCACGGGCGCGATCGCCCCGTTCGACCTGACGATCCACGCCGGCGAGGTGGTCGGCCTGGCCGGGCTGCTCGGCTCCGGCCGTACGGAATTGGCCCGTCTCCTGTTCGGAGCCGACCGCCCGGATCACGGCGAGTTGCTGGTCGACGGCAACGCCTCCGCCGTGAAGAGCCCGCGCGAGGCCATGGCGAAGGGCATCGCCTTCTCGTCGGAGAATCGGCGCACCGAGGGAATCATCGGCGAGCTGACCGTACGGGAGAACATCATCCTGGCCATGCAGGCCGCCCGCGGCTGGACCAGGCCCATCCCGCGCCGCAAGCAGGACGAGCTCGTCGACAAGTACGTCAAGGCGCTGCAGATCCGCCCGGCCGACCCCGAGCGACTGGTCCGGGACCTGTCCGGTGGCAACCAGCAGAAGGTGCTGCTGGCCCGCTGGCTGATCATCGAGCCCCGGCTGCTGATCATCGACGAGCCCACCCGCGGTATCGACGTCGGCGCCAAGGCGGAGATCCAGCGGCTGGTCGCCCAGCTGGCCGACGGCGGCATGGCCGTGCTGTTCGTCAGCGCCGAGCTCGAGGAGGTCCTCCGGCTCAGCCACAAGATCGAGGTGCTGCGCGACCGGCGGCTCGTCGAGGAGCTCCAGAACGGCGACGACGTCGACGCCGACCGCATCATGCAGACCATCGCCAGCGGAGCCACGCCATGACGACACTCCTGAGACACCGGCTGTTCTGGCCCACCGCCGTCCTGGTGGTGCTGCTGGCCAGCAACCTCGTGTTCTCGAACAACTTCTTCTCGATCACGCTGCAGGACGGGCACCTCTACGGCTCGCTCATCGACATCCTGCGCCGCAGCGCGCCGCTGGTGCTGGTCGCGCTGGGCATGACGCTGGTGATCGCGACCGGCGGCATCGACCTCTCGGTCGGCTCGGTGATGGCGATCTCGGGCGCGCTGGCCTGTCTGCTGATCGGCGACCTGAGCAACCCGGACGCACTCGGACCGGTGCTGCTGGTCGTCGGCGCGGCGATCGCCCTGTGCGTGGTTTTCGGACTGTGGAACGGATTCCTGGTCGCGGTGCTCGGGATCCAGCCGATCATCGCGACGCTGATCCTGATGGTCGCCGGGCGCGGCGTGGCTCAGCTCATCACCGGCGGGCAGATCCTCAACGTCCACTCGGCGCCCTACCGGGTCATCGGCGCCGGATATTTTCTGGCCGTCCCCGTCTCGTTCCTGATCGCGGCGGTCGCGGTCGGCCTGACGGTCGCGCTGACCCGGCGTACGGCTCTGGGCCTGCTCCTGGAGTCGGTCGGGGGAAGCCCGACCGCGAGCCGGCTGGCCGGCATCCGGGCCCGCCGGATCACGATCATGGTGTACGTGTTCGCGGCGGCCTTCGCGGGCGTGGCCGGCCTGATCTACAGCTCCGACGTGTCCAGCGCGGACAGCAACGCGGCCGGCAACCTGATCGAGCTCAACGCGATCCTGGCCGTCGTCCTCGGCGGCACGGCGCTGACCGGTGGCCGGTTCTCCATCGCCGGCAGCGTGCTCGGCGCGGTCATCATCACCACGCTCGACATCACCGCGGTCAGCGTCGGCGTCCCGGTCGAGACGACGCTGCTGTTCAAGGCCGTCGTCGTGATCATTCTCTGTCTGGCCCAGTCGGCGACGTTCCGGGCCAAGGTCTTCGGCCGATTCGGCACCAAGCGAGTGGAGGTTCCGGCGTGATCGACGTGTCCACTCCACCCACGCCGCAGCGGAATCGTCCGATCCTCGGCCGCCGGGTCTACCGGCCCAACACCCGGCACGTCCCGGTGCTGGCCACCCTGGTGCTGCTGATCGTCATGTACTCGGTCGGCGTCTACAACTACGAGGGCTTCGGCGACACCCAGGTGCTGCTGAACGTGTTCGTCGACAACGCGTTCCTGCTCGTGGTCGCGGTCGGCATGACGTTCGTGATCCTCACCGGCGGCATCGACCTGTCCGTCGGTGCGGTGATCGCCCTGACCACGACGGTGACGGCGACCCTGCTGGCGGCGGGCTGGCCGGCCGGGGTGGTGCTCCCGCTGGTGCTGCTCATCGGCACGGTGATGGGGCTCGGCATGGGTGCGGTCATCCACTTCTTCAAGGTGGAGCCGTTCATCGCCACGCTGGCCGGCATGTTCCTGGCCCGCGGGCTGTCGCTGCTCATCGACCGCAACTCGATCCCGATCACCAACGACTTCTGGATCCAGATGGCCCAGAAGCGGTTCCGGTTCGGCGAGGGCGTCTTCATCTCGCTCAACGTGGTGATCGCGCTGATCGTGGTGCTGATCGCCGCGCTCGTGCTGGCCTGGACGCGGTTCGGGCGCAACGTGTACGCGATCGGTGGCAACGCCGACTCCGCGCTGCTGATGGGCTTGCCGGTCGGCCGTACGCGGATCGCGGTCTACACCCTGAGCGGTTTCTGCGCGTCGCTGGGCGGAGTGCTCTACAGCTTCTACACATCGTCCGGCTACAGCCTGCACGGGCAGGGGCTGGAGCTCGACGCGATCGCCGCGGTGGTCATCGGCGGGGTGCTTCTGACCGGCGGCTCGGGGTATGTGCTGGGCACGGTCCTGGGCGTGCTGGTGCTCGGCCTGATCCAGACGATCATCACGTTCCAGGGCGACCTGAACTCGTGGTGGACCCGGATCGTGGTCGGGATCCTGCTCTTCGTCTTCATCGTCCTGCAGCGGCTCGTCACCAGAAAGGCCAAGTGAATGACCGCGTACACCGTTGGGGTGGACTTCGGCACGCTCTCGGGGCGCGCTGTCGTCGTCCGGGTCAGCGACGGCGAGGAAATGGGCTCGGCCGTGCACGAATACGAGCACGGCGTGATCGAACGGACGTTGCCGGCCACGGGGAAGCGGCTGCGGCCCGACTGGGCCCTGCAGGATCCGGCCGATTACGTCGCGGTCTTGCGTACGGCGGTCCCGGAGGCCGTGGCGGCGGCGGGCATCGACCCCGGCGACGTGATCGGGATCGCCACCGACTTCACCGCCTGCACCGTGCTGCCGGCGCTGGCCGACGGCACCCCGCTCTGTCAGCTCGCCGCGTTCACGGGCCGGCCCCACGCGTACGCGAAGCTGTGGAAACACCATGCGGCGCAGCCCCAGGCCGACCGGATCAACGAACTGGCCCACCGGCGCGGGGAGCCGTGGATCGACCGGTACGGCGGCAAGATCTCCTCGGAGTGGCAGTTCGCGAAGGCGTTGCAGGTGCTCGAGGAGGACCCGGAGGTCTACGCGCGCACCGAGCGCTGGATCGAGGCGGCCGACTGGATCATCTGGCAGCTGTGCGGTGTCGAGACGCGCAACGCGTGCACGGCCGGATACAAGGGCATTCTGCAGGACGGTGAGTATCCCAGCGCCGACTATCTGGCCGAGCTCAACCCGGCGTTCGAGGACTTCGCGTCGACGCGGCTCGCGCACCCGATCTCGGCTCTGGGTGAGCGGGCCGGCGGGTTGACGGCCGAGGCGGCGTCCTGGACGGGGTTGCCGGAGGGCATCGCTGTGGCGGTCGGCAACGTGGACGCGCACGTGACATCGCCGGCCGCCCGGGCCGTCGGGCCGGGGCAGATGCTGCTGGTGATGGGGACGTCGACCTGCCACGTCATGAACTCGTCGTCGCGCGCCGCGGTGCCGGGGATCTGCGGCGTGGTCGACGGCGGCATCCTCGCGGGGCTGTACGGCTACGAGGCCGGGCAGAGCGGCGTGGGGGACATCTTCGGCTGGTTCGTGGACAACGGGGTTCCGCCGTACGTGCACGATCAGGCGCGCGAATCCGGCGTCAGCGTGCACGATCTGCTCTCCCAGGAGGCAGCCGCGCAGCCGGTGGGCGGGCACGGTCTGATCGCCCTCGACTGGCAGAGCGGCAACCGGTCGGTGCTGGTCGATCACCACCTGTCCGGGGTGATCGCCGGGCTGACCCTGGCCACCCGGCCGTTCGAGATCTACAAGGCGCTGATCGAGGCGACCGCTTTCGGGACGCGGAAGATCGTTGAAACGTTCGAGGCGGCCGGGGTGCCGGTGACCGAGTTCGTCGCGGCCGGCGGGCTCAAGCGGAACCCGCTGGTCATGCAGATCTACGCCGACGTGCTGCGGCGGCCGATCAGCGTGGCCTCGTCGGAGCAGGCGCCGGCTCTGGGGTCGGCCATCCACGCGGCCGTGGCCGCCGGTGCCTACCCGGACGTGGCGACCGCGTCCGAGGCGATGGGCCGGGTCGAGAAGGACGTGTGGCAGCCGAACTCCCCGGACGCCGACGTCTACGACCGTCTCTACGCCGAGTACGCCGAGTTGCACGACTACTTCGGCCTGGGCGCCGGCAAGGCCCTGCACCGCTTGCGCGCGATCCGCGACGAGGCCTTCCGCCCGTCGTCCGGCCGCGAAGTGAGCGGATCTGTTGTGTCAGGAGCCGGGGAGTGACGGTTGTGCGCGTTTCCCAGACGATCGCTCAGATCCGTGCCGAGGTGTGTGATCTGCATGCGCATCTCACCCGGTGGGGACTGGTCACCTGGACGTCGGGCAATGTGTCGGCCCGGGTGCCGGGGGAGGACCTGATGGTGATCAAGCCGTCGGGGGTCGAGTACGACTCGTTGACGCCGGACTCGATGGTGGTGTGCGACCTGGACGGTGCTCTCGTCGAGGGGGAGCACAGCCCGTCCAGTGACACCGCCTCGCACGCGTACGTCTATCGCCACATGCCCGAGGTGAACGGCGTCGTGCACACGCACAGTCCGTATGCCACGGCCTGGGCCGCGCTCGGGGAGCCGATCCCGTGCTCGATCACCGCGATGGCCGACGAGTTCGGTGGGGACATCCCGATCGGGCCGTTCGCGTTGATCGGCAGCGACGACATCGGGCGGGGGATCGTCGAGACGTTGCGCGGCTCCCGGTCGCCGGCCGTGCTGATGCGCCAGCACGGCCCGTTCACGATCGGCGCCACCGCCAAGGCCGCCGTCAAGGCCGCGGTGATGTGCGAGGACGTCGCCCGCACCATGCACCTGGCCCGCCAGCTCGGCCCGATCGAGCGGCTGCCCGGCACCGCCGTCGACAGGCTGTTCGACCGCTACCAGAACGTCTACGGCCGGCCGTTGTCGCCGGACGGTCCGGAGCCGGGGAACGGTCCGGCGGCCGGCCACGAAGTGAAGCAGGGTCAGCAACTGATGGAGGGACAGCAATGAGTGAGCACGAGGTCTGGTTCCTGACCGGCAGCCAGGGACTGTACGGCCCCGAGACCCTTGATCAGGTCGCCTCGCAGTCCCAGCAGATCTCGGCCGCGCTGGACGCCGGGCTGGACGTCAAGGTCGTGTGGAAGCCGGTGCTCACGAACGCCGGCGACATCCTCACCACGGCCCGGCAGGCGAACGACGACGACAAGGTCATCGGCGTCATCGCGTGGATGCACACCTTCTCCCCGGCGAAGATGTGGATCGCCGGGCTGGACGCTCTGCGCACCCCACTGCTGCACCTGCACACCCAGGCCAATGTCGAGCTGCCGTGGGCGTCGATCGACATGGACTTCATGAACCTGAACCAGGCCGCGCACGGCGACCGCGAGTTCGGTTACATCGAGGCCCGGCTCGGCGTCGCGCGCAAGACCGTGGCCGGGCACGTCTCCGACCCGCGCGTGGTCGAGCGGATCGCCTCCTGGGTGCGCGCCTCGCGCGGGCTGGCAGCCGTCCGTTCGCTCAAACTCGCGCGTTTCGGCGACAACATGCGCGACGTCGCGGTGACCGAGGGGGACAAGGTCGAGGCCCAGTTGCGGTTCGGGGTCTCGGTCAACACGTACGGGGTCAACGATCTCGTGGCCGTGGTCGACCAGGTGCTCGACGCCGAGATCGACAAACTGGTGGGGGAGTACGCCGACCTCTACGACATCGCGCCCGAGCTGCGTGACGGCGGGGAACGGCACGACTCGCTGCGCTACGCGGCCCGGATCGAGCTCGGGCTGCGCGGTTTCCTCGAGACCGGCGGCTTCCGGGCGTTCACCACCAACTTCGAGGATCTGGGCGGGCTCCGCCAGTTGCCCGGGCTCGCGGTCCAGCGGCTGATGGGCGACGGCTACGGCTTCGGCGGTGAGGGCGACTGGAAGACGTCGGTCCTGTTGCACACGCTCAAGGCGATGGCGCCCGGTGGCACGTCCTTCATGGAGGACTACACCTATGACCTGACACCCGGCCAGGAGCGAATTCTCGGCTCACACATGCTCGAAGTGTGCCCGTCCATCGCGGCCGGCACGCCCCGGCTCGAGATCCATCCGCTCGGGATCGGCGGGCGCGAGGACCCCGTACGCATGGTGTTCGACGCCGCCCCGGGGCCGGCCGTCGTCGTCGGGCTGACCGACATGGGGGAGCGGTTCCGGTTGGTGGCCAACGAGATCGAGGTCGTCGCCCCGAGCGCACCGCTGCCCAAGCTCCCGGTCGCTCGCGCGGTCTGGAAGCCGGCCCCCGACTTCGCCACGTCCACCGAGGCCTGGCTGACCGCTGGCGGGCCGCACCACACGGTGCTCTCGTCCGTGGTCGGCACCGAGGAGCTGACCGATCTCGCCGAGATGCTCTCCACCGAGCTGCTGGTGATCGACGACTCGACGACCATCCGGCAGTTCACCAAGGAAGTCCGCTGGAACCAGGCCTACTACCGCCTGGCCCGCGGTTTCTGACCGTCCGGTTCCTGGCCCGGGCTGCGCTTCGCCGGCTCAGCTCGGGCTCCCGGACGACTCCGCCGAGAGCCGGCCCGCCCGGACAGGTCACGCGGCCAGCGAGTGCGCCACGCGGCGCAGGAACTCGTTGTTCGAGGCTGTGCCGCGCAGCTGGTCGAGCAGGCGGCGGGTGCCGTCCGGGCCGTCCAGGACCCGGCGCAGCTGCGCGGTGATCGCCAGCTCGGCCGGGGAGAGCAGCGCCTCGTCGTGGCGCGTGCCGGTCGACGACAGGTCGATGGCCGGGAACACCCGGGCCTCGGCGAGTGTGCGGTCGAGCTTGAGCTCCGCGTTGCCGGTGCTCTTGAACTCTTCGAAGATCAGGTTGTCCATGGCCGACCCGTTCTCGACCAGCGCCGTGGCGATGATGGTCAGCGAGCCGCCACCGTCGATGTTGCGGGCCGCGCCCAGGAACCGCTTCGGCGGATAGAGGGCTGACGCGTCCAGGCCGCCCGAGAGCGTACGCCCGCGACCCGGCGCCATCAGGTTGTAGGCCCGGCCCAGCCGGGTGATCGAGTCGAGCAGCACGACCACGTCCTGGCCCTGCTCGACCAGGCGCTTGGCCCGCTCGATGGCCAGCTCGGCCAGCGCCGCGTGCTCGTGCGGGGGCCGGTCGAAGGTGGCCGCCACGACTTCGGCCTTCACCGTACGGCTGAAGTCGGTGACCTCCTCGGGCCGCTCGTCCACGAGCACCACCATCAGGTGCACCTCGGGGTTGTTGTGCGCGACCGCGTTGGCGATCTGCTTGAGGATCGTGGTCTTGCCGGCCTTGGGCGGCGCCACGATCAGCGCCCGCTGCCCCTTGCCGAGCGGCATGGCCAGGTCGATGACCCGGGTGGTGAGCAGCTTGGGGTCGGTCTCCAGACGCAGCCGCTCCTGTGGATAGAGCGCCGTGAGCTGATAGAACTCGGGCCGCCGGCCCATCGGCCGGTCGAGCTGGAGGGTCGCCGGCTTGCGGCCGCCGGGCGTCCGGGCGACGCCCGCGATCCGGTCGCCGCGGCGCAGACCGAGGCGACGCACCTCGTTCATGCTCACCGGGATGTCGTTCTTTCCGGGCAGGTAGCCGTCGACGCGCAACCAGGCCCGGTCGTCGGCGATGTCGAGCAGAGCGTCGAAAGCGATCTCTGCGGTGGCGGATTCGGCCGGCGCGGTACGCGTGCGGCCTCGGGTGGGTGTGACTGTCATGGGGGTGCTCCTCGAGAGCCTGCGGCGAAAGAACGCCACGCAGGGATGAGAGAAAACGCCGTAACGGCGCGGTGGGAAAAGGCGAGCCGCGAAGGCTGCCGAGTGACTCACCGGGGGCTACCAGGACTGGTGCCGCATCCGGAGGGCGACTGCGGTAAAGGTAGCACTGCTCGGTTCAAGCGCAAGAGATGACATCCTTCGGACACGCCGTGTTTGCCGGCCGGACGCGTCGGCGGTATGGAATGCGGCGTGCACCACGCGAACCACTACTACGGCCACAGCCACGTCCTGGCCCGCTACTGCGGCCTCGACGACACCGACCCGCCGCGGCTCCACGGATATCTGCAGCACGGCTGGAACATCGGCGACGGCATGGCCCCCGACCACGAGTACGTTCCCGGCGTCCCGAAGTTCGTCTGGTCCGAGCGGGTCCGCCGCCGGGCCTGGTCGCTGGGCCGCCGTGAGGTCTACGTGGTCGGCGCCCCGTGGGCGTACCTGATCGCGATGGAACCCGAGCCGGCCGGCGCCCCGCAGCGCGAGGGGACGATCTGGTATCCCTTCCACGGCTGGGAGGGGCAGCACATCATCGGCAACCACGAGGGCCTCATCGAGCAGATCCGGGCCACCGAGCGCGGTCCGGTCACGGTCTGCCTGTACTGGCAGGAGTTCCGGGACAAGCGGGTCCGGGCCACGTACGAGCGGGCCGGCTTCCGGGTGATCTCGCACGGCTACCGGGGTGGCTGGTGGAAGGATCTCGAACCCGGCTTCCTGTATCGACAACTGGCTGAGCAGCGCAAACATTCCCGGGTGGCGTCGAACCGCCTGAGCAGCGCGATCATGTACGGCACGCTCGCCGGTTGCGAGCCGGCCGTCTACGGTGACCCGATGCAGCTGGAGCGGGAGAGATCGGCGTTCGGCGGGCAGGCCCGGATCGTCCGGGAATGGGCAGACCTGCACGGCCCCTCGCTCGACCTCGACGTGGCTCGCCGGATCGCCGTCGCCGAGCTGGGCGCCGACCGGCTGCTGCCGCCGGCTGAGCTGCGCCGCCTGCTCGGCTGGCCGTCCCCGCGTGAAGTTCCCGATCTCGAGCTGACCGGAGTGCTGACCCGATGACCACCCTGATCGGCGGGGAGATGCTCTCCTGGTCCGACCTCGACGGCAGCCACGGCCCGGCTCCCGCCTCCGGTGACGCTCTGCGTTCCCTGCTGTCGCAACCCTTCGGCCGTACGCTCGTGGCCGGCCCGCACGCTCCGGAGTTGCTCGACGCGCTGCCGCCCGAGCAGCTGACCGTCCTGGTGCGCGGCGACGCCGACGTTCCGGCCGTCTCCCGCCCCGGCGTCACGGTGCTCTGCGGCAGCCTCGAGAAGCTCGCGGCGGCGCCCGCCTACGACACCGTGGTCGCGTTCGACGGTCTCGACCGCCTGCTCTCGGCCGAGGCCCAGCCGCACTCCTGGGACGAGACCCTCGAGATGCTCCTGGCCGTCCTCGAGCCCGGCGGCCGCCTGCTGCTGGGCATGGAGAACCTCTTCGGCGTCCACCGCCTGGTCGCGCTGCCGCCGGCACCCGCCGACGCCGACTGGGTGGTGCCCGACGACCGCGATCCTCAGCGGCCGGCCGGGCACGCGCGGTTGCTGGAGCGGCTCACGCGGAGGGGGCTGAGCGTCGAGCGCGACTACGCGGCGTACCCGTCTCTGACGTCACCGAGCGTGCTGCTGAGCCGCGAGATTCTGGCCGATCCGTCGGTCGCCGGTGCGCTCGAGGCGGCCGTCGCCACCGCGGTCGAGGCGAGGACGGACACCCTGGCCGATCCTGTACGCCTGGCCACCGGCGCCCTGCGCAACGGCCTGGCCACCGAGTTGGCCCCGGCCTGGATCGTCATCGCCGGACCGGGCGACACCACGATCCCCACCCCCGACGCCGTGATCTCCTCGCGGGAGGCCACGAACCTGCCGCGTGGGCGCACCCTGGAGGACCACCTCCTGGCCGCCGCCCAGCGCCGTGACCTGCCCCGGATGCGCACTCTGCTGACGGCTTGGCAGTCCGGCCCGGCCGCCGGGGTCCGCGCGGGTCAGATTGTCGTCAGCGAGCCGGCTGCGCTTACCGCCCCGGCGTCGGCTGCGCTTACCGACCTGGCGTCGGCCGCGCTCGCCGACCCGGCTCCGGCTGCGCTCACCGCTCTGGCTCCGCCGGGCGAGCCGCTGACCGCGCTGCGCGCGTTCGCCGCGACGGTGATCGCCGGCGGCTTCGCCCACCTGTGGCCGATCCCAGCCGACGAGGCCGAGCTGACCGCTGTGCTGGCCGGCATGACCGGCCGCGAGCTTGAACCGGCCGAGGTCCCGCCGGCCGGGGCGCCGGTCGCCCACGCGGTCGGGGACCTGCTGGCCGACCGGGCCCGCCTCACCCGCGAGCTGGCCGAGGCCAAGGCGAAACACGAGTGGTACGAGTCGATGCTGCTGCGCCGCGAGGCCGAGCTCAAGCGGGTGCGTCAGATGAACGCGCTGCTCTCGGCCACGATTCCCGGCAAGGCCGCCACCACCCTGGTCGGCGGTCTTCGCGCCGGCAAGCGAGCCGTCCGCTCGGTCGTGCGGCGCACCCGCGACAACTGACGGCTCAGCCCGCGACAATTGACGGCGCGCGCGGGTTGACGGCGCGCGCGGGTTGACGGCGCGCGCGGGTTGACGGCCCGCGACAATTGACGGCGTGCGCAGGTTGGCGGCGCGCGCGGGTTGACGGCGCGTGACAACTGACGGCTCAGGCCGCCGCCTCGTCGTAGACGTCTTCGAGGCGGCGGCTCTGCTTGACGACGTCGAAGCCGGCCTCGGCGCGCGCCCGGGCCGCCGTACCCATCGCTCTCTGCAGATTTTGATCGTCCAGCAGTTTGCGGAGGTTGGCCGCCAGCGCCTCGCGGTCGCCCTCCGCGCCGAGCAGGCCGGTGATGCCGTCGGCGACCGCCTCCGGGATGCCGCTGTGGTGCGTCGCGACGACCGGGAGGCCGAGCGCCATCGCCTCGACGATCGTGGTCGGCAGGCCCTCGCTGTCGCCGTCGGACGCCGTACGGGACGGCGCGGCCAGCACCCGGGACTCGCCGAGCAGGCGGTACACCTCGTCGAGGGGCTGGGCGCCGAGGAACGTGGCGTCGACGCGCAGGCTGCGGGCGAGTCCCTGCATCTCGGCGAACCGCGGCCCGTCACCGAGGAACAGTGCCCGCGCGTTCAGGGTGCTCAGCGCGGCGATCAGGTCGTCGGCGCCCTTCTTCTCGACGAACCGGCCGGCAAAAGCGACGTCCCACTGCTTCGGGGAGTCCGGGACCGCGGCCGGGATCGGCACACCGGTGTGGTGCACGCGGACCTTCGCCGGGTCGGCGCCCCACGCGATCGCCTTCTGCCGGATCACCTCGGAGACGGCGATCAGGATCGATGCCCGGTGAAAGACCGTGCGCAGGTTGCGGCGGTAGCGCACGCCTTTGGGGCCGGTGCTGGACGGCTGGCGGGTGACGTCGTGCCCGTGCAGCGTCACCACCAGCGGCACCCCGGCCCGGGCGGCACTGCCACTGATCAGCCAGCCGTCTCCGCCGAAGTGGGCGTGCACCACGTCCGGGCGTACGGTCGCCATCAGCTTGTGCAGGTGAGGCGACGAACCGGTGAGCCGCAGCCGCAGGAACGCCCGCCGGTCGGCCTCGGACGGGTAGGCGATGAGGTCGGTCTCGCGGGCCAGCACCGAGTCGACCTTCGTCGCGCCCGCGTAGACCGGCTGCCAGCGGCTCAGCGAGTCGGCCTGGTTGCGGATGAACGTCTCCGAGCCCAGGAGCATCGCGCTGCGCCAGATGAGGGCCTTAGGCATGGGCGTTCTTGCGGCCGACCACCAGATCGCGGACGCGGTGCCGGACGCTCGGGGGCAGCGCCCAGATCTGCAGGAACGTCACGTAGTCGAGCGCGCCCGGCCGGCCGTGCAAGCGCGCCTCGGACAGCAGCTGCCGGAAGACCTTGGGGTCGCGGGTCGGTGCGGCCATCGAGCTGATCACGCTCATCGTCACCGCAGCGTACGCCCGCGGTGTGAAGAGGTGCCGGTTGGCGCGGGCCCAGGCCAGCTGTTCCTCCCACGGGTTCTGCAGGCTGATCCGCTCGCGGTTCTCATCCTGGTGCCAGAGCACGAGGGCCTCGGGGGCGTAGAGCAGCTCCACGTCGTCGTGCTGCAACGCGCGCAGTGTCCAGTCGAGCTCCTGCTGCCGGCGCAGGCCGACGGTGAACGGCACCCGGCGCAGCAGCTCGGTCGGCGCCATGATCGTGGAGGTCTGGATGAAGCCGTCGCCGTAGAACAGGCCGTGCCGCACGAGCAGGTATTCGCTGAGCGGCTGGCCGGGCGCGGGCAGCCGGCGCGGCATCACGGTGTCAGCCCGCGGCGTCCGGCTGATCATGCGGGTGGCCACGATCGGCGAGCCCTTGGTGGCCGTCGCGGCCAGGGCCAGCTGCGTCCCGATCTTGCCGGGCAGCCACTCGTCGTCGTCGTCGAGCAGCGCCACCCACCGGCCCCGGGCGGCCAGCACGCCCTGGTTGCGGGCATTCGGGGCCTTGCCGCGCTCGGGCAGGACGAGCACCCGCAGCCGGTCGTCGCCGATCTCCTCGAGCGCGGTCACCGTCTTGTCGTCGGGCCCGTCGATCACGACGATGACCTCGAGGTCGCGGTGGGTCTGCGCGAGGGCGCTGTGCACCGCGCGCGTCGCCAGTTCCGGGCGGTTGCACGTCGGGATGACGACGCTGACGTCCATGTCTTGGGTACCTGCTTCAGGTCGGTGGGGGCCTGGGCCGGACATTAAGGGCGCGCGGCAGCCGGGTGGTTAAGCGCAGTGGTCTTCGACACGAAGCGCGCGTGTGCACGGGCCGTCTCAGCGGTCCGACAGTGAACTTTCAGTGACTTCTCAACCGGCGGGCGCAGTGTTGGCCGACGTGAGATCACCACGCCGCCGCCCGCGCTGGGCGCTCTGGATCGCCGGGCTCGGCACCGTGCTGGCCGTCGTCGCGGGCGGCGCGTTCGTCGTCGAGCAGCGGGCCGTACGAGCCATCCCGCAGACCGACCTGCTCGGTGCCGCCGCCCCGGCCACGCACGCCGGCGTCTCCGGACCCAAGAACATCCTGCTCGTCGGCATCGACCGTCGCGCCTCGGCCGCGCCCGGGGAGCCGACCCGCTCCGACTCGATCATCCTGCTGCACGTGACGGCCGACCATCAGCACGCGTACCTGGTCTCCCTGCCGCGCGACAGCTATGTGTCCATCCCGGCCTACGGCACCTACCGGGGCGGGAAAAACAAGATCAACGCCGCTTTCGCGTACGGGAGCCGGGGGCACACCGGTCAGGCGGCGCTCGAGCACGGCTTCGAACTGCTGTCGCTGACCGTCGAGAAGCTGACCGGCATCACGCCCGACGCCGGTGCGGTCATCGACTTCCAGGGTTTCCAGCAGGTCGTCCAGAAGCTGGGCCGGGTCTGCATGTACGTCGACGAGGACACCACCTCGATCCACGTAGGGCACACCGCCGACGGCAGGCCCGCGGTGCCGTACGCCCTCAACTCCGACGGCACGGTGAACCACAAGATCAAGGGTGTGACGGCGAACTTCTACGCCCGGGGCAACCACTGCCTCACGCCGGCCCAGGCACTCGACTTCGTGCGGCAGCGCGATCTGCTGGCCGACCACGACGCCGACTACGGGCGGCAGCGGCACCAGCAACAATTCCTCAAGGCGGTGCTGTCGCAGGTCGTGGCCTCACCGGCGAAGCTGCCCACCCTGCTCCCGGCGATCGGCCAGGCGGTCACGGTGGACAACGGTGGCATCTCGCTGGAGGACTGGGCCTTCGCGATGCGCAAATTTAAGCCGGAACAGGTCGTCACCCTGAAGACCAACGGCGGGCAGTTCGACAGCGAGTCGGTTCCAAGGGCGGGCAGCGTCCAGATCCTCAGCCCCGACAGCCTGCGGCTCCTGCAAGCGGTCCGGACCGACCGGGTCGGAGCGTTCGCGGCGGCCCATCCGAGCTGGGTCGCCACCTGACCGGGTGGTTTCGCCGCACCAGGCTCACCCGTGTGAGGTAACGCGGCGGAAGCGCTTCGAAGCGTACGGTGAACGGCACGTTGCTTCGGCGTTACAGAGGGGAAGTGCCCGTGGCGGGGGTGCTCGATCGCCTCGAACTCGGCGACCACGTGTGCTGGACCGTCGACGACGACGAGGTCCGGCGGGACGCGATCGTCTCGGTGCTGGCGGACGGCGTGAGCGAGCACCACAAGCTCATCTACGCCGGTGACGAGCCGGCAGCGGTGCTGGCCGGGCTGGGCCGCCGCGGGGTGGCCACGCGGGCCCTGCTCGAATCGGGGCAGCTGTGGGCCGGGACGCCCGAGGGCAGCTACCTGGCCGGGGGTGGCTTCGACCCCGAGGGCATACTCGCGCACTGGCACGTCGGGAAGGCCCGGGCGCGCGCCGAGGGGTATCGCGGGATGCGCGTGGTCGGCGACATGAACTGGGCCCGGCGCCAGGTGCCCGGGGCCGACCGTCTCGAGTGGTACGAAGCCAAGGTCAACACGGTCTTCACGGACGGCTATGTGATGGGCGTGTGCGCCTACGACCGGCGAGCCTTCGACCCGATGTGCCTGCGACGCCTGGCCCTCGCCCATCCCGCGGCGGCGGGCCCGGTGCTGCCCTTCGACCCCGACACGTCGCTGCGCATTCGCAGGACCGAGGAGCCGTACGGGTTGTGGCTCTCCGGGGAGGCCGACATGTCCAACCGGCACGCGCTGGCCGCGATGGTCGACGAGGCGCTCCTCTCCGGCGACGAGCAGCCGGTGGTGACGATCGACGTGACCGCGCTCCGCTTCGCCGACACCGCGGCCGCCCGGGTGCTGCTCGACGCGGCCCGGCGCGGGCGCATGCACATCGTGGGTTGCTCGCCCGTCCTGATCCGCCTCCTGCACTTCCACGGCGCCGCGTCGATCCGGGGGCTGGTGGTGGCGGCCGGTTACCCCACCTGAAAGCCGTTCCTCATGCCGTTGGCCGGCTTGCGCTGAGGTGGGTTCGCCGGCTCTCGGCGGTGTCGGTGGCTGGCTTTGGGGGACGTTGGTTCGCAGGTTTGCGCTGAGGTCGGTTCGCCGGCTCTGGCGGTGTCGGTTGGCCGCTTCGGGCACGTTCGTTCGCAGGCTTGTGCTGAGGCGAGCTCGCCGGCTTTCGGGGTTTCCGTTGGCTGGCTCTCGTGGCCGTTTGTTCGCTGGCTTGTGCTTCGCCGGCTTTCGGCGGTGTCCGTTGGCCGGCTCTCGGGGACGTTCGTTCGCAGGTTTGCGCTGAGGTCGGTTCGCCGGCTTTCGGCGGTGTCCGTTCGCCTGCTGTCGTGGACGTTCGTTCGCAGGCTTGTGCTGACCTCCGTTCGCTAGCTCGCGCTGCTTTCCCGTTGCAGGCTGTCGCGGACGTCCATCAAGGCGAAGCCGAGCAGATTGGTGCCGCGCCAGCGGCGGGGGTCGGCGGCGGCCGGGTCGTCGCGGCCGAGACCGATGCCCCAGACACGGTCGAGCGGGCTGGCCTCGACCAGCACCCGGCTGCCGGTGCTCACCAGGTAGTCGCGAAGCTCCTCATGCTGCTCGAACTTGGCCCGATTGCCGGTCACGACGATCTCGAAACGGTGCTCGTCCCAGACGTACTGCTCGAAGCCGGACACCCGGCCGCCCAGCGTCTTGGCCACCTTGGGGTGCGGCGCGGCGAGGATCCGCCGGGCCATGGCGTCGTCGCCGAAAAGCACCGCCTTGCACCACATCATGTAATGCTCGGCGCTGGCGAAGTCGTGCCCCTCCACGGAGAAGCGCGCCGGCCACCACTGGCTGAGACAACCCGCGCCGACGCTGCCGTCCCGTTCCGGCTGATGACCCCAGAAGAACAAAAACTCGACGCGGCCCTCCCCGGCCACGAACGATGCGAGCTCGTCGACGCTGCGGACCATGACAGACATGCCCGCGAGTCTGCCTCACATCGGCCCGCTTCGCAGACCCCATTTTTGTCGTACCCCCGGTCTACGTTCGTCCCATGAACACAGACCTCAAGACCACTTCCCGACCGGTCACTCAACCCTCCAGCCCGGCCCTGCCGCCGGCCGCACTCCGCGCGCGCCGGGCCCGCCGGGCCAGACTCCGAGCCTCAGCCACCGCCGCGATTCGCCGGGCGGCACAGTGAGGCCGGGTTGACCCTCGAGTTGGTCGAGGAACCATCATCGCTGTCGGAGCGAGGCTCGCCGCCAAGGTGATTGTCGCTCTGGAACGTGACTGTCGCCGCCAAGGTGACTGTCGCTCTGGAACGTGACTGTCGCCGCCAACGTGACTGTCGTTCTCGCGCGTGACTGTCGCCGCCGAGATGACTGTCGCTCTTGAGCGCGAGTGTCGCCGCCGAGGGCGAGTGTCGCCGCCGAGGGCGAGGCTCGCCGCCGAGGACGACTGCCGCTCTTGACCGTGGCTGTCCGCTCTCGTGGCGGCTCCCGCCGTCGTGGGCGACCGTCGCTTCGGCCATGGACCAACTTCCCGGGAGGGCACTGTGCCGCACACCGACAGCGACGAGATGATGGCGGCGATCGGCGCCGCGATCGAGCGGGGCCGCGCGGGCGACCGAGCCGGCGCCCGCGCCGAGCTGGAAGACTTGTGGAGCAAGACCGATGACGCCCTGCACCGGGTCACGATCGCCCATTTCGTGGCTGACCTGGAGGAGACGGTGGCCGACGAACTGATGTGGGACGAGCGAGCGCTGGTCGTCGCCACCGACCTCACCGACGAGCGCGCCCAGCAATACAACAAGACCTTCCAGGTACGCGCGTTCCTACCCTCCCTGCACCTCAACCTGGCCGACGCCCACCGCCGCCTCGGCCACAGCGCCGAAGCCCACCATCACGTCGCCGCCGCCGAAACCGAACTGGACGCCCTCCCCGACGACGACTACGGCCGCCTGATCCACACCGGCCTGCACAAGATCAAGCAGGCCCTAGCCGCCAACTCAACCGCCCCGCTCACTCCCTGACTGCCCGCGCCGCTCCCTCCTGACCGCCCGCCCGATTACTCCCTGACAGCCCGACGCGCCTCGCTCTATGACTGGCTGCCCGCTGGCTCCATGACTGGCTGCCGCCTGCCGCCTGCCGACCCGCCGCCTGCTGCCCGCTGGCTCCATGACTGCTTGCCGCCTGCTGCCGCCTGCCGCCTGCTGCCGCCTGCCGCCTGTTGCCGCCTGCCGCCTGTTGCCGCCTGCCGCCTGTTGCCGCCTGCCGCCTGTTGCCGCCTGCCGCCTGCCGCCTGCCGCCTGCCGCCTGCCGCCTGCCGCCTGCCGCCTGCCGCCTGCCGCCGGGCTGCCGCCTGCCGCCTGCCGCCTGCCGCCTGCCGCCGGGCTGCCGCCCGCCGCCCGCCGCCTGCCTGCCCGCTGCCCGCTGCCTGCCTGCAGCCCGCTGCCTGCCTGCCGTCCGGCTGCTGCCCGCTGCGGGCCTGCCGTCCGGCTGCTGCCCGCTGCCTGCCTACCTCACCGCCCAAGTTCGCTGGCTGCGCGACTGTTCGCCCCGCGTCGGGGATCTCCGGTGGCCGAACCGCTGCGGCTTCCGGCCCACCGTCGCTTGCCTGGTCCACCTGGCCCTCGCACGCGGTGCTACGTCAGGCGGATCAGGCCGGCGTCGGTGGGCTGGAAGCCGCAGCGGTCCAGATAGAAGTGGGCCAGATGGGGCTCGAAGTCGACGTGCAGCCACTCGCAGCCGGCGGTGTGGGCCTCGGCGGTGGCCGCGGCGACCAGGGCTGTGCCCAGTCCCTCGTGTTGGCCGGCGGGGTCGACGGCGGTGTCGAGCAGGAAGGCGTGCGAGCCGCCGTCCCAGCACACTTGCACGAAGCCGGTGAGTCGCCCGGCTTCGAAGGCGCCGATCCAGGTGAGCGCGTGCCGTTCGAGACGCCGGGCCCACGGCGTCACCACTGAGGGGTCGCCACCGAAGGCGCGTGCGTGCAGGGCGCTCAGCTGCCGGTCGTCCACGGGGAATCGCGCGATCAGTGTGGCGGTCATCGGGGACAAGCTATCGACGGCGCGACCGGTCCGCCTCTCCGTTTTTTGATGATTCTGCTCCGATTACAACGATGCCGGTGGATCCAGCCTGGTCACCATGCATCGACACCCGTGCGGGCCGTCGAGACCGTGCTGTTATCGATAACAAAGTTACGGCCAAATGACGGCAACGTTGCTCGGAACGGTTGACACCCGCGAGTGTGACCGTTCACACTCGCTTCCACCCCGCTCCGACGGACCCGATGAAGGAGAACCGCATGAAGTTGTCCAGGATGGGTGCGGTGGTCTCGGCCGCCGTGCTCGCGACCTCCCTGGCCGCATGTGGCTCAAGTGAGAAGACAGTCGACAAGAAAGCCGGCGCCGGCGACAGCGCGGGCGCTCTGATCGGTGTCACCATGCCGACCCGCTCCTCGGAGCGCTGGATCAGCGACGGCGACAACTTGAAGAAGCAGCTGGAGGCGCTCGGCTACCAGGTCGACCTCCAATACGCCGAGGACAAGATCCCGACCCAGACCCAGCAGCTCGACAACCAGATCACCAAGGGCGCCAAGCTGCTGATCATCGCGTCGATCGACGGCACGACGCTCACCAGCCAGCTCGAGAACGCGAAGGCCAACAAGATCCCGGTCATCGCCTACGACCGGCTGATCCGCAAGAGTCCCAACGTCGACTTCTACGCGACGTTCGACAACTTCAAGGTCGGCGTGCAGCAGGCGACCTCGCTGCTGACCGGTCTGAAGGTGCTCAAGGCGGACGGCTCGGCCGGTGACGCCAAGGGCCCGTTCAACATCGAGCTGTTCGCCGGCTCGCCCGACGACAACAACGCCACGTTCTTCTTCAACGGCGCCATGAGCGTGCTCAAGCCGAAGATCGACGACGGCACCCTGGTCGTCAAAAGCAAGCAGACCGACTTCAAGACCGTCGCGATCCTGCGCTGGAAGGCCCAGGTCGCTCAGGACCGCATGGAGAACCTGCTGACCTCCACGTACCGCAGCGGTGCGAAGGTCGACGGCGTGCTCTCGCCCTACGACGGTCTCTCGATCGGCATCCTTTCGGCCCTCAAGAGCAACGGGTACGGGACGTCGGCCAAGCCCTACCCGATCGTCACCGGTCAGGACGCCGAGCAGGCGTCGGTCAAGTCGATCCTGCTCGACGAGCAGTACTCGACGATCTACAAGGACACCCGCGAGCTCGCCAAGACCACCGTCGAGATGGCCGACGCCGTGCTCAAGGGTCAGACGCCCAAGACGAACAACACCACCGACTACGACAACGGCGTGAAGGTCGTGCCGTCGATGCTTCTCGACTCGGTGATCGTCGACAAGTCCAACTACAAGAAGGAACTCGTCGACAGCGGCTACTACACCGAGGCTCAGCTGAAGTAATGAGTGACGTCATCCTCCGCATGCGGAGCATCACCAAGACGTTCCCGGGCGTTCGCGCGCTCGACGACGTCAACCTGGAGGTGCTCCGCGGCGAGATCCACGCGATCTGCGGGGAGAACGGCGCCGGTAAGAGCACCCTGATGAAGGTGCTCTCCGGCGTCCACCCGCACGGCACGTACCAGGGCGAGATCACGTTCGACGGTCAGGAATGCCGCTTCGGTGGCATCCGCGACAGCGAGCACCGCGGCATCGTGATCATCCATCAGGAGCTGGCGCTGGCGTCGAACTTGTCGATCGCCGAGAACATCTTCCTCGGCAACGAGCAGGCCAAGCGCGGCCTGATCGACTGGAACCGTACGAACGCGGCCGCGGCCGAGCTGATGAGCCGGGTCGGCCTGCGCGAGAACCCGGTGACCCAGGTGCTCGATCTCGGCGTCGGCAAGCAGCAGCTGGTCGAGATCGCCAAGGCACTGTCCAAACAGGTACGGCTGCTGATCCTCGACGAGCCCACCGCGGCTCTCAACGACGAGGACTCGGCCCACCTGCTCGACCTGCTGCGCGGCCTGCGGGACGAGGGCATCACCTGCGTGATCATCTCGCACAAGCTCAACGAGGTGCTCGCGATCGCCGACCGCGTGACGATCCTGCGCGACGGCCGGACGATCACGACGCTGGACGCCGAGGGCCTCACCGAGGACAAGATCATCAGTGGGATGGTCGGCCGCGACCTCGACCACCGCTTCCCGCCGCGCGAGCCGAGGATCGGCGACGAGGTCTTCCGGGTCGAGAACTGGACGGTGCACAGCCCGACCCAGCACGGCCGGCTGCTCGTCTCGGACGCGAGTTTCTCCCTGCGGCGCGGCGAGATCGTCGGCCTGGCCGGGCTGATGGGCGCCGGGCGTACGGAATTGGCGATGAGCGTCTTCGGCCGGGCCTACGGCACCGGGATCAGCGGGCGGATCATCAAGGACGGGCGCGAGATCAAGCTGCGCTCCGTCGGCGAGGCGATCAAGCATGGCATCGCGTACGCCACCGAGGACCGCAAGCGGTATGGGCTCAACCTCATCGAGGACATCAAGCGCAACGTGTCGGCGGCCGGGCTCCGCAAGCTGGCGCGCCGGGGCTGGGTCGACGACAACGAGGAATACCAGGTCGCCGAGTCGTACCGGCAGAGCATGAACATCAAGGCGCCCAGCGTCGCCAGCATCACCGGCAAGCTCTCCGGCGGCAACCAGCAGAAGGTTGTCCTGTCGAAATGGATCTTCACCGACCCCGACGTGCTGATCCTCGACGAGCCGACCCGGGGCATCGACGTCGGTGCCAAGTACGAGATCTACACGATCATCAACCGGCTCGCCGAGGCCGGGAAGGCGATCCTGCTGATCTCCAGCGAGCTGCCCGAGCTGCTCGGGTTGTGCGACCGCATCTACACCCTCTCGGCCGGGCGGATCACCGGTGAGGTGCCGCGCGCCGAGGCCACCCAGGAAGGGCTCATGACCCTCATGACCGCCGGACAGGAGGCCCGCTCGTGAGCGTTGCCACGACGAAGCAGCCGGCCGCAGCCTTCAAACGTGCGCCGGGTGGCCCCCGCCGGTTCCGCATCAATCTGCGGCAGAGCGGTATCTACATCGCGTTCGCGGCCATCGTGCTGCTGTTCACGATCCTCACCGGCGGCGACATGCTCGCCCCGCAGAACATCAGCAACGTCATCGTCCAGAACTCGTACATCCTGATCCTGGCCATCGGCATGATCCTGGTCATCATCGCCGGGCACATCGACCTGTCGGTCGGCTCGATCGTCGCCGCCACCGGCGCGGTCGCCGCCGTGCTGATGGTCAACCACGATGTGCCGTGGCCGCTGGCGCTCCTGATCACCCTGGTGGTCGGTGGGCTGATCGGCGCCTGGCAGGGCTACTGGGTGGCGTATTTCGGCATCCCGGCGTTCATCGTCACGCTCGCCGGCATGCTGCTGTTCCGGGCGGTCACCTACAACATCCTCGGCAACCGGGGCATCGGCCCGTTCCCCGACGAGGTGCGGACCCTGGCCAACGGCTTCACCGAGGGGTATCTGGGCAACATCGGGCTCGGCGCGCTCGGCGGAGCCGACCTGTTCACCGTGCTGATCGGAGTCGTGGCGGTCGGCGGCATCGTGGTCTCGCAGTGGCGCTCACGGGCCGGCCGGGCGCGCTTCGGTCAGGTCGTCGAGCCGTTCCCGCTCTTCGTGGCCAAGATCGTGGCGGCGTCGGTCGTCGTCATGTTCGTGATCGTGCAGCTCGCCCGGTTCCGCAACCTGCCGTGGGTGCTCGTGCTGCTGGCCGCGCTGGTGCTGGGCTACTCGCTGCTGACCAACCGGGCGGTCTTCGGCCGGCAGATCTACGCCGTCGGTGGCAACCTGCAGGCGGCGACGCTCTCCGGCGTCAAGACGAAAGCCGTCGTCTTCTGGATCTTCGTGAACATGGGCGTGCTGGCCGCGCTGGCCGGCATCATCTTCGCGGGCCGGCTCAACCAGGCCAACCCCACCGGCGGCGACCAGCTGGAGCTCGACGCGATCGCCGCCGCCTTCATCGGCGGCGCCGCCGTCCAGGGCGGCGTGGGCAAGGTGGTCGGCGCGATCACCGGCGGCTTGATCATGGGCGTCATCAACAACGGCATGAGCCTGATCGGCGCCCCCAGCGAACAGGTCATGCTCGTGAAGGGCGCGGTCCTGCTGGCCGCGGTCGCCTTCGACGTGTGGACCAAGCGCCGGGCCGGAGCCAGCCGCTGACAGCGGTGCCCGTGGGCGGTGAGCCCACGGGCACCCCGGGCTCACCGGAAGAAGTCGGTGAGGGCCTGGGCGACCGCCTTCGGGTTCTCCTCGGCCATGTGATGGCCCGACTCGATCGGCACGCCACGGATGTCGGTGGCCCAGCCGCGCCAGATCGCCAGGGGATCGCCGTACAGGTCCTCCGTGTCGTCGCGGGTGGACCACAGGAACAGTGCGGGGCAGGTGATCCGGCGCCCCTCGGCCCGGTCGGCCAGCTCGTGCTCGTGGTCGACGGTCAGCCCGGCCCGGTAGTCCTCGAGCATGGCGCGCACGGTGTCAGGGTCGCGCGTCGCGGCCCGGAACTCGTCGTGGTTCTCCGCGCCCATGCGTTCGGGCGTGCCGGAGTACCAGGCGTCCGGATCGGCCAGGATCGCGCGCTCCGGCTTGTCCGGCTGGGCGAAGAAGAACCAGTGCCACCAGGCCGCGGCGAATCGCGCGTCGCACCGGGCCAGCGCCTCGCTGATCGGCACCCCGTCCATCAGGACCGCTTTCCGTACGGCCGACGGGTGGTCGAGGGTGAGCCGGAGCGCCACGTAGCAGCCGCGATCGTGCCCGGCGACGGCGAACCGCTCATGGCCGAGCGCCTTCATCAGGCGGACGAGATCTCCAGCCACTGCCCGTTTGGACTGCTGAGAATGGTCGTCCTCGAGCGAAGCGCAGCCCGATCGGCCGTAGCCGCGCATGTCCGGGCAGACAACGCTCAGTCCCGCCTCGACCAGGCGCGGCGCGACCCGGTGCCAGGTCGATCCCGTACGGGGGTGGCCGTGAATCAGAAGCACGGGCGGCCCGTCGCCACCGTGCCGGACCCGCAGTTCGACCTCGCCGACGTCCACCCGCTCATCCACAAAGCCTTCGAACATGGCTCTGCCGATACCCCAATTCGGTTGCGCGGATCCCACCGATGGCCCGTAATCGTCGGATGATCGGTGACGATGTGACGCGTGCGTGCGATCTCGCCCGCGAGACCCTGACGGCGGCGCTGGACCTGGATTGGCAGAGGCCGGCCGGCGGTCTGGAGTGGACGTGCTGGGAGACGGTCGAGCACCTGGCCGACTGCCTCTTCACGTATGCCGCCCAGCTCGCCCCGGCCAAGCCCTCCATCACCACCCATGTCCCGGTCGGCTGGGAGTACCGCCGCGACGGTGGCCCAGGACTGTCGATCTTCGCCGACCCGGCCGAGGGGCAGGCCGGCCTGGTGCAGGTCTTCGAGGTGGGCGGCACGATGCTCACCGTCATGGTCGACGCTGTGCCCCCGGACCGCCTGTCGTTCCACAACTACGGCACGTCGGACGCTTCGGGCTTCGCGGCGATGGCCGTGGTCGAGGTGTTCGTCCACATGCACGATGTGTGCACCGGACTCGGCCGGCCGTGGTCACCGCCGGCCGACCTGTGCACGGCGGCGCTGGCTCGGATCTTTCCCGACGTGCCGGCGGCGGCCGACCCGTGGGCGACGCTGTTGTGGGCCACCGGCCGCGTGGCACTTCCCGGCCGTCCGGTCCGGACAAGCTGGAGATGGGACGGCCGGCCACAACCGCAGTCCTGAGACCGGGGGCTGGGATACGAGCTTCAGCGTGTCGTGCTGTGGCGCAGGTGGGTCAGTGAGCGGGTCAGCCACTCGGCCATGAGGGCGCGTTCGGCGTCGGTCAGGGCGGGGAGGTCGGCCAGCACGGTGCTGAAGGTGACCGCGACGGCCGTGGGCCCGGGGTCGGTGGTGGCGGGGGCGGTGGCCAGGATGCCGGCCGTCACGGCGTCGAACAGGGCGTCGGAGAGACCGGGATCGCGGTCGGCGGGGGTCGTGCCGAGCAGGGCCAGCACGGTTCCGGAGCCGGCCGCGTGGATCATGGCGACGGCGCGGGCCTCGTCGACGCGCAGGAGCCCGGCGGCGGCCACCCGGCGTACGCGGGCCCGCAGCACTTCGATGCCCGCCTCGGTGGCGGGGGAGTGCCCGGCACGGTCCGGGTTGTTGAGCAGCGCGTACAGGCCGGGGTTGGCCAGGCCGAAATCGATGTGGGCCTGCCAGGCGGCGCGCAGGTCGGCGATCGGGTCGCCGTTCTCGGTGGCGGCGGTCTCCGACTTGGCGGCGACGTAGGTGGCCATCACGTGCTCGGCGACCGCGTCGATCAGGCCGTCCTTGTCGCCGAACTGGCGGTAGATCGTCGGCGCCTGAACGCCGGCCGCCTGGGAGACGGCGCGCGTCGTCACCCCGCGTACGCCCTGCTCCCGGAGAAGACGGGTGGCCGCCTCGACGATCCTCGCGCGAATGCCGCTGTCGGCGGCGGTCTCCGTATCCGTCATGTAGCGATGCTAACAGCCTCTTGTTAGCCACCGGTGTATCGGTGCTAACGTCTAGCCCATACCCATGGAAACGAAGGAGTTGTCATGATCGTCATCACCGGTGCCACCGGACAGCTGGGTTCCCGCATCGTCGACCGCCTGCTCGAGCGTGTGCCGGCCGCCGAGGTCGGTGTCAGCGTCCGCGACGCCACCAAGGCAGGCCGGCTCGCCGAGCGCGGTGTGCGGGTCCGCGAGGGAGATTTCACCGCACCCGACGGCCTCGCGCACGCCTTCGAGGGTGCCGACCGCGTCCTGGTCATCTCCGCGTCGATCCGGGGCGACGGGGCCGTGGCGGCCAACAAGGCGGCTATCGACGCCGCCCGCGACGCCGGCGCGCGGCGGATCCTCTACACGAGCCACCAGGCGTCGTCGCAGGACTCCCTGTTCGCCCCGCAGCTCACCCACGCCGAGACCGAGGACTACCTGGCCTCGCTCGAGGTGCCCTTCACCGCGTTGCGCAACGGCTTCTACGCCAGCACGCTCAACTACTACCTCGGCGCGGCCCTCGAGACCGGAGCGCTGGCCCTGCCGGCGGACGGCCCGTTCTCCTGGACGGCGCACGACGACCTGGCCGAGGCGGCCGCCATCGCCCTCGCCGAGGACGCACTCGACGGTGTCACCCCGCCGCTGACCGCCCCCGAGCTGCTCGACTTCGAGGCCGTCGCCGCCGTCCTCAGCGACGTGACCGGCCGCGACATCAAGCGTGTGGTGCTCGCCGACGACGAGTGGAAGGCCGCCGCCGTCGCCGGCGGCATGCCCGCCTTCGCCGCCGACTTCACGCTCGGCATGTTCCGCGCGGCACGCCGGGGCGAGTTCGCGGTGACCGACCCCACCCTCGAGAAGCTGCTCGGCCGTCCGGCCCGCACCGTCCGCGAGGAGCTCGCTGCGGGCCGGTGACACTCCTGGCAGCATGGCGGTCATGGGACGCGAATGGCTGGCTGATGCCGTGATGTACGAGATCTACCCGCAGTCGTTCGCCGACTCGAACGGTGACGGGGTGGGGGATCTGCGCGGCGTGATCGACAAGCTCGACCACATCGCCTCGCTCGGGGTGAACGTCATCTGGTTCAACCCGTGCTTCGCGTCGCCGTTCGTCGACGCCGGCTACGACGTGTCCGACTACCTGACGATCGCGCCGCGGTACGGCACCAACGACGACCTGGCCGAACTGGTGACCAAGGCCCGCGAGCACGGCATCCGCATCGTGCTCGACCTGGTCGCGGGGCACACGTCGATCGAGCATCCCTGGTTCCGGAAGGAGCTGAACGCGGACGGCCCCGACCCGGAGGGCGACCGCTACATCTGGACCGAGGAACTGCCCGACCGTACGTGGACCCGCGACCAGCCCGGCCGGCCGGCTTGGGTCCGGTCGCCCGGGCCGCGCCGCGGCTATTACCTCAAGAACTTCTACGACGAGCAGCCCGCGCTGAACTTCGGCTGGGTCGAGCGCCCCGCGGCCGCGCCCGAGGAGCTGCCCCTGCAGGACGAGTCCGACCAGCCGGCGGACGTCCGGGTCGAGCGCCCGCGGGACGACTCGTGGCGCGACGCGACCGACGCGCCCGGCCCGCTGCGCAACCGGCAGGCGCTGCGCGACATCATCGCCCACTGGCTCGACCTGGGCGTGGCCGGTTTCCGGGTCGACATGGCTTTTTCCCTGGTCAAGGACGAGGAGCTGACCCGGGGATACGCGGAGACCGTGGCGCTCTGGCGGGAGCTGCGCGAGTGGCTCGACAAGGCCTATCCCGACGCGGTGCTGATCCCCGAGGGGGCCGAGCCGCGCACCGGCGGGCCGCTCGCCTTCGACGCCGACTTCTTCCTGGTCATCCATGACGCGCACGCCAGTCTCTTCAACAACCAGTACGCCGGCCGGCTGCCGTTCCAGGCCCCGCGCGAGCCGTTCTTCGACGCCGAGGGCCGGGGCAGCACCCGGCCGTTCCTCGACGCCTGGGCCACCGCGCGCGACAACCACCCCGATCGCTCGATCATCCTGGCCACCGCGGACCACGACTTCGACCGCCTGCGCTGCGGCCCGCGCACGCCCGAGCAGCTCGGCGCCGCGTTGATGTTCCTGTTCACCTGGGGCAGCGTCCCCTGCCTGTACTACGGCGACGAGATCGGCATGCGATACCTCCCCGGGCTGCCCGACGTCGAGGGCTCGATCTGCGATCCGGGCTACAACCGGGCGGGCTGCCGCACCCCCATGCAGTGGGACGACACCGCCAACGCCGGCTTCTCCACCGCCGGGCCCACCCAGCTCTACCTCCCCATCGACCCCGACCCGGACCGCCCCACGGTCGCCGCCCAGCAGAACGACCCGTCGTCGACCCTGAACCTCGTCCGTGAGCTGATCGCGCTGCGCACAGCCACCCCGGCCCTGGGCACCCGGGCGTCGACCGTCGTCGTCTCGGAGGGATACCCCTTCGCGTACGTCCGGGGCGGCACCCACCTCGTCGTGCTGAACCCGCGCCGTGAGCCGGCCACCCTGCCCTTCGACGGCGCCACCGCGATCCGGGCCTCCGGCGTGGACATCACCCCGGGCGAGCTCCGGCTGGCCGGTTTCGGCTACGGCGTCTTCGCCATGCCGGCATAGGCGCGCATGGCGTCGGCGTCCAGCGGAAGCCCGTAACCGCCGATCAGCCACCGGAAGGTGCCGTAGGCGCGCTCCAGGAACAACCACGTCGACGGGGACGCGGCAAGCACCCGGACCACGCGTTTCTGGCGCTCGGTGAGGTCGTCGAACGGCGTCCCGGCGGCGATCGGCCCGTGCGGGAAGACGCGTCGCAACGCCTCCTCGACCACGGGCTGCGCCTGCACCCCGGACACCGCCGGGATGCGGGTCAGCAGCACGTCGAGCGCCTCATCGTCGTCATCACCCAGCACGAGCCGCAACGACCGGGCGGCGTAGCCGGCCAGATCGCCGTCGAAGTAGGGCACCTCGGTCCGCTCGGCGCCCCCGGCCCAGCGCAGCAACTCGTCGACGACCGCCCGCGAGGCCTGCCGCCCGTGGACCCGGGCCAGCGCGATGGCCACCGCGCCGCGGACGACCCCGCGCGGATCACCCTCGGCGCCGGACGGGGCGATCCCGCGCAGCCCGAGCGAGATGATCGCGGTCGCGGCGACGGACGCGTCCTCGTCGGCCAGCGGCAGCGGGGCCTCGGCGGCGAACCAGCCCAGCGCGTAGGTGGCCGCCTCGCGCACCGCCGGGTCACCGTCGGACAGCAGCGAGGCGAACAGCGGCACGCCCTCGCCGACCGCCTCGTAGACCTGCAGCTCGATGCGCGCCTGCACCCGATCCTGATCGCTCTCGGTCAGGGCACCGAACCGCTCGGCGCCGCCGTCGGCCGGCAGCGCCTCCCCACCGGCGGCCGCCGACCGCAGCTCGTCGAGCGGGAAACCGTCGGGCAGGTAGGCCTCGTCGTAGCCGATCGCCAGCGCGACCAGCAACTCGATCAGCGAGGCCCGGGCCGGTGTGCCCGCCGCGGCCACCATCTCGAGCAGGAACGGCACCGCGGGCGCACTGGCCTCGAAACGCGTGCCCTGATGAAAGATGGTGCCGTAGAGATTCCACAAAGCTTTCTTGCGCACATCGGCGTCGTCGGACAGCAGCGCCCGCAGATCAGCGGGCACATCGTCAGCCGGGCCATAGGCATGGTGAAGGTCGGACCAGGGCACGTCATCCAGCTTCTCGAGCACGGCGAGACCCTACTGCGGGCGTACGACATTTTCGGCCTCACCGCGGCGCGAGGAGTCGCAGCCGGATCTTGTCGTCGTAGGGCACGACGAACGTGCTCGACTCGTCCGTCCACTGCGCCGGCACCAGGAAGAGCCGGTCATCGGACTGCAGGAGCAGGCGGAGGCCGCGGTATTCGTGACGGGGCTCGACACCCTGGCCGAGGTCGGCGTGAGTCACCCCGGCCGGCGTGCTGGGCAGCGCTTCCTCGGTGAAGAGCACCACCTCGGGCCGCCGGCTCAGGACCTGTGACTCGGCTTCGGCACGCCCGGTGCCGTACGCTCCGGCGAAGCTGTTGGCGGCCCACAACAGACCGACCAGCAGTACGCCGAACGCGCCCACGACCAGGCCGCGCTCCATCCGTGCGGCGAATTCCCCGCGATACCACGAGTCCTCTCCGGCCTCTCGAGCATGACCCGTCGAGCGGTCCAGGCCGCGTACACGATCAGCGGAGCACCCACCGCGAGGGAGAGCGGCGTCGCGCCCGGTGTCTCGCCGGCGGCGACCGCCGGACGGAGCATGCCGATCAGGGCCCGGCCCACCAGGAGCAAGCCCACGGTGGCGGCGGGTTCGGAGCGTCCGTGATGGCCGGGGTGGTGTCCCGGCGCTCGGGTGTGTCCGTTGTCGCGTCAGGCGAGACCGTGGTGCTCGGCCCGGCCCACACGCCGACCTCGGGCTGGCTGCTCAGCGCCAGCCGGACCAGACAGGTGCCGCCGAGGACGGCGATGACCGCCACGACAAGGCCGGTCAGGATCCACGGCTTCGGGTACGTCGCGAAAGGGTCGCATCGCCACCTCCGAGGACTACGCAGCGCGACGGTACGCCGTATACCGGTCGTGCGCTGTCGGTAAACAGCGATTGCCCGATCGTGGCAGGGTGGAGCGATGCCGCACGAGGTCGAGGTGTTCGAGCGTTTCCGGGGTCGCCTGGAGGCGATCGCCTATCGGCTGCTGGGGTCTGCTCAGGATGCGGAGGACGCGGTTCAGGACACGTTCCTGCGGTGGCAGGCGGCGGAGCGGGCGGAGATCCGTACGCCGGAAGCCTGGCTGACCAAAGT
Source organism: Paractinoplanes maris (assembly GCF_023544465.1). GTDB lineage: Bacteria > Actinomycetota > Actinomycetes > Mycobacteriales > Micromonosporaceae > Actinoplanes > Actinoplanes maris. The sequence goes on from NZ_JALPVL010000010.1 coordinate 232,945, forward strand.
GCTCACCAACCTCTGCCTCAACCAGCTGGCCTCGGCCCGCGTGCGGCGGGAGAGCTATGTGGGTCAGTGGCTGCCGGAGCCCGTGCTCGACGGCGACCGCATGCTCGGGCCGGCCGAGACCGCCGAGCAGCGCGAGTCGGTGTCGATCGCGATGCTGACGCTGATGGAGCGGCTGACGCCGGCCGAGCGGGCGGTCTATGTGCTGCGCGAGGCCTTCGGCTACCCGCACGGTGAGATCGCCGAGATCCTCGACCTCAGCGAGGCGAACAGCCAGCAGCTGCTGCGCCGCGCCCGGCAGCACCTGGCCACCGACCGGTCCCGGGTGGAGGCCGATGCCGCCGCCACCCGCGAGATCGTCGAGGAGTTCCTGGCCGCCGCCCTCGGGGGCGAGATCGAGCCGCTGGTCAAGCTGCTCACCGAGGACGCGCGGGGCGTGGCCGACGGCGGCGGCGAGGTTCCGGCCCGGGGCACGCCGATCCTCGGGGCGCTCGCCATCGCGCGGGTGCTGCGCGGCGCGCTCAAGCCCGACCTGGCCAAGCGGTTCATCGGCGGGGGCCGCATCGCCTTCTACGCCGCCGTGGTCAACGGCGGGCCGGCGGCGCTGGTGGCTCTGGACGACGCGGGCGGTGAGCGGATCGTCGGTGTCGTCTCGCTCGAGCTGACGCCGCGGGGCATCGCCACGATCCTGATCCAGGCCAACCCGGCCAAGCTGGCCCGCCTGAGCCGGTGGTGGGCCGGCGCCGACCGCGGGGAGCCCCTGATCGAGAACTGGTCCTGACGACCTGTCAGGAATCGCGCCGCTGTCCGGTTCAAGAGGCACGCCTACCGGACAGGAGCGCCATCCATGAAGCACCGCATCGTCGTCCTCGGAGCCGGGTACGCCGGCACGCACGCCGCGGGCCGTCTCGCCCGCCGGCTGCACCCCGGCGGCACCGGGATCACCGTGGTCAACGCCGACCCCGACTTCGTCGAGCGCCTGCGCCTGCACCAGCTGGCCACCGGGCAGGAGCTCCCGGCCCGCCCGCTGGCCGGCGTCTTCGCCGGCACGGCGGTCGACGTCCGGACCGAGCGGATCACGGCCGTCGACGCCGGGCGGCGGCGGGTGATTCTCACCGACCGCGAGATCCCGTACGACACACTGGTCTACGCCCTCGGCAGTGCGGCCACCGCGCCCGGGCACAACGTCGCCACCCGGCCCGCCGCGTTGCGGTTGCGCGAGCGCCTGGGCGAGCTCCGCGCGGGCGAGACCGTCCTGGTCGTGGGCGGGGGCCTGACCGCGATCGAGCTGTCGACCGAGATCGCCGAGTCCCGCCCGGACCTCCACGTCGCGATCGCGGCCCGGGCCGGTGTCGGTGACTGGCTCGGCGACAAGGCCCGGCGGCACCTGGGCCGGGTGTTCGACCGGCTCGGCATCACCGTCCACGAGCACACCACGGTCACCGGGGACGGCGAGCCGATCCCGGCCTCGGTCACCGTGTGGGCCACCGGCTTCACCACGCACCCGATCGCCTCGGCGTCCGAGCTGACGGTCTCGCCGACCGGCCGCCTCGTGGTCGACGGCTCGATGCGCTCGGTCTCGCACCCCGAGGTGTACGCCGTGGGGGACGCCGTGTTCGCCGAGGGCCCCGACGGGCGGCCGTTGCGGATGGCCTGCGCCACGGCGATCCCGACGGCCTGGCAGGCGGCCGACGCCATCGCCGCTCGCCTCACCGGACGACGGGTTCCGAAAGGGTTCCCGATCCGCTACTACGGTCAGTGCGTCAGCCTGGGCCGGCGCGACGGCGTCCTGCAGTTCGCCACGGCCGACGGCCGGTCGGTGGCGGCCGCCGTCACCGGCCCGCGAGCTGCCCGCATCAAAGAGTTCATCTCTTCGGGTACGGGGTGGAGCCTGACCCGCCCGACGGTGCTGATGCCGGTCCGGCGCCGTCAGATCCGCAGTGCTCCGGGGGCGCCGGGTGGCACCACCGGGCGTACGGGGGAAACCGCCGGCAGTCGGCGGTAGGGCGCGCCCAGCGGTGGCCGGGGGTCGGGCTCGCCGGCGTTGGGCCACAGCGAGAGGGCCCGCTCGGCCATGGCGGTGATCGTCAGCGACGGGTTGACACCCAGGTTGGCGGCCACCGCCGAGCCGTCGATCACGTGCAGACCGGGATGGCCGAAGAGCCGGTGGTACGGGTCGATGACCCCGTTCGCGGCCGTCGTGCCGATGCTGCACCCGCCCAGGAAGTGGCCGGTCACCGGGCGGCCGGCCAGCTCGGTGACCGCGCCCAGCGGCACCCCGCCGATCTGCGCGGCCGCCCGCCGGGCCACGTCGTGAGCCGCGGGCACCCACTCCGGATTGGGTGCGCCGACACCCTGGCGGGTGCGCAACCGGCCGCGGCGACGGTGCACGGTGATGGAGTTGTCGAGCGACTGCATGGCCAGCAGCACGACGGTCTGCTCGGACCAGCGGCGCGGCCAGGCCAGCAGCCGCAGGTTCCGGCGGTCGCGGACGAGCTCGCGCAAGCCGGCCAGCAGACGCGACCGGCCGCCGGCGTCGTCGACCAGCACTGTCGACATCAGGGCGAGCAGATTGCTGCCCTTGCCGTATCGGACCGGCTCGACGTGGGTGTCGGCGTCGACGTGGATCGACGAGGTGATGGCGATGCCGTGGCTGTAATCGGCGTCGCCGCGGGCCGTGCGGGCGCCGAGGATCGACTCCGAGTTGGTGCGGCTGAGCTCGCCCAGCCGGGGCGAGACGTGCGGGAGCCGGCCCCGGTCGCGCAGGCGGTGCAGGAGGCGCTGGGTGCCGAGCGCGCCCGCCGCGAACACCACCTGCCCGGCGGTGAAGGTCCGGCGGCTGGGGCCGCCGGTGCGGTGGGTGCGGACGGTGAATCCGCCGTCGGCCCGGGCGCGTACGTCGGTGACCGTCGTCAGTGGATGGACGGTGGCCCCCGCCTTCTCGGCCAGATACAGGTAGTTCTTGCCGAGGGTGTTCTTCGCGCCGACCCGGCAGCCGGTCATGCACGACCCGCAGAACGTGCACGATTCGCGGTCGGGTCCGGCGCCGCCGAAATACGGATCGGCTTGTCCGGGCCCGAAATGGATGCCCACCGGCGTACGCCGGAACGTCTTTTCCACACCCAGCTCGGTGGCCACCTGGAACAGCACCCGGTCGGACGCCGTCTCGCGCGGATTGTCCACCACGCCGAGCATCCGCTTGGCCTGGTCGTAGGGCGCGGCCAGCTCGTCCTTCCAGTCGGTGACCGCCGACCAGCGCGGATCGTCGAAGAAACTGCCGGGCGGCTCGTAGAGGGTGTTGGCGTAGCCGAGGGAGCCGCCGCCCACGCCGGCTCCCGACATGATCAGCACATTGTCGAGAAGGGTCAGCCGCAGGATGCCGAAGCAGCGCAGCGCGGGCGCGTAGAGGTAGTGGCGCAGGCGCCACGAGGTGCGCGGGAGCTGATCGTCGGCGAAGCGGCGGCCGGCCTCGAGCACCCCGACCCGGTAGCCCTTCTCGGTCAGCCGGAGCGCGGTGACGCTGCCGCCGAAGCCCGATCCGACGACGAGGACGTCGTAGTCGTACGCCATGGCGTACGGTGGCACCGTTGTTGGCGGCCTGTCAATAAGCGGGGTGGAATCCATGCGTCACCACCGGGAAGGTGCCGGCAGTCCGCTCGTGCTGATCCATGGGATCGGCAGCCGATGGCAGGTGTGGAAGCCTGTTCTGCCGCTGCTCGCCGCTCGTTTCGACGTGATCGCGGTCGATCTGCCGGGGTTCGGCTCGTCACCGCCCGACGGCGGGCCGGGCGACGTCGCGCATTTCGCCGACCGGGTCACCGAGTTGCTCGACGCGCTCGGCGTGGTGCGGCCCGCGGTGGGCGGAAGCTCGCTGGGCGCGGCGGTTGCCCTGGAACTGGGCCGGCGCGGGGTGGCCCGGTCGGTGACGGCTTTCGCGCCGATCGGTTTCTACGGCTCGTTCGGGGCGCGCTGGTGTCAGGCGACGGTGGGTGCGGCGCGGGCCGGCGGTGCTCTGCTGGGGCCGGTTCTGCCCGCTCTGCTGCGGACCCGGCCCGGGCGCGCCGCGCTGTGCGGCATCTTCTGTGCGCGGCCGCTGAACCTGTCGGCGCCCGATGCGCTGGCCGATGCCCGGGCCCTCGTGGCCGCGCCGGGCTTCGGTGCCAGCCGTCGGGAGCTGGCGAAGTGGCGCTTTCCCGGGGCCGGGGCGGTCCCGGTGACGGTCGCATGGGGGACCCGCGATCTCGTGCTGCCCTACGGTCAGGCGAGGCGGGCTCGTCGCCTGTTGCCCGCGGCCCGGCACGTACGCCTGACGGGGTGCGGCCACCTGCCCTTCGCCGACGATCCGCAAGCCTGTGCGCGGCTGCTCCTGGAGGCGGGCTAGAGCCTATTGGCACACCGCCAATAGACTGCTAGTTTCGGTCGGTGGATCCCCGGATCGTCATCATCGGCGCCGGTTTCGGTGGCGTGGCGGCTGCCGCCGCCCTGCTCGAGGCCGGCTTCGACGACGTCGTCCTGCTCGAGCGGGCGCCGTCGATCGGCGGGGTGTGGCGCGACAACACGTATCCCGGCTGCGCCTGCGACGTTCCCGCGCCGCTGTACTCGTACTCGTTCGCCCCGAATCCCCAGTGGACACGCCGTTTCCCGGCCCACGACGAGATTCTCGCCTATCTGCGCCGGACGGCCGAGACTCTGGGCGTCGCCTCCCGGGTACGTCTCAACGCGGACGTGACCGCCGCGACCTGGACCGGCGACCGGTGGCTGGTGTCCACCCGCGACGGCACTGTCTTCGAGGCCGACGTCCTCATCCCCGCCGTGGGCCAGCTCGGCAATCCCGTCCTGCCGCCCATTCCCGGCACCTTCGCCGGTCCGGCCGTCCACACTGCCCGGTGGCGCGACGACCTGCCGATCGACGGCGCCCGGATCGGCGTGATCGGCACCGGGGCGAGCGCCATCCAGCTCGTACCCGAGATCGCCGGGCGGGCCGCCCACATCACCGTCTTCCAGCGCTCCGCGCCGTGGACACTGCCCCGCCCCGACCGCCGTTACGGCGCCGGCCGCCACTTCGCGTACTCCCGCGTGCCGGCCCTCATGCGCCTGCCGCGAGCCGGTGTCTGGGCGATGACGGTGGTGACCGGCCGGGCGGTCACCGGTGGACGCCTGGCCGGCGCTTTCCTCCGTACGGTGTCCCGCGCGCAGCGCCGCCTGCAGGTCCGCGACGCTCAGTTGCGCGCGCAGGTGACCCCGGAGGAGCCGATGGGCTGCAAACGCGTCCTGTTCACCAACAACTGGCTCCCGGCCCTGACCCGCCCCGACGTCACCCTGGTGACGGACAAGGTCCTGGAGACAACCCCTTCCGGCGTACGCACGGTGGACGGCACAGTCCACCCGTGCGACCTGCTGGTCTATGCCACCGGCTTCGCCGCCACCGATTTCCTGGCCGGCATCAGCGTCACCGGGCGCGACGGCCGCCCGCTGGCCCGGGAGTGGGCCACCGGCGCGTACGCCCACCTGGGTCTGGCCGTTCCCGGCTTCCCCAACCTGTTCCTGGTCTACGGCCCGAACACCAACTCCGGCAACACCTCGGTCCTGTACTTCATCGAGCACCAGGCCGCCTACATCGTCCAGGCCGTGCGGCGCCTGGCCGCCGGCGCCGGTCCGCTCGAGGTACGCCGCTCGGTGGCGGCCGCCTTCGACGGCGAGGTCCAGCGCCGCCTGGCCCGCAGCGTGTGGACCGGCTGCCAGAGCTGGTATCGCAACGCCGCCGGCCGCGTGGTCACCAACTGGCCGGGGATGGCCGCCGAATACCGCCGCCGGGTGGCTCGGCTGCGCCCGTCCGATTACCGGTCGGACGGTTAGCCCGGCGCGGCTGTCGCGGCCAGCAGTTCCAGTTTCCGGTGGGTCTCGCTCCCGGGAGCGGCGGTGTAGACCAGAAGCCGATGTGACTGCTCGGGGTCGTGCAGCGTCTGGCAATCGAGGGCCAGCACGCCGAGCTCCGGATGGACGAAGCGTTTGACGGTGTCGAAGGTGGCCCCGACCGTGTGTTCGTGCCACAGCTCGGCGAACTCGCGGCTCTCGGTGAGCAGCAGCTCGGCGAGACGGGCGGCCTGGGACCCGGGGCCGCGCATGGTGGCCAGCCTGCGCGCGCCCGAGGCGAAGACCCGCGACATCCGCTCGTGGTCGTCCGGGTGGTAACGGAGCCGGCCGGCCGGATCGGTGAACCACCTGAACGGCAGGCTGCGGGCCGGACCGGAGAGCGCGGCGGTGTCCCCGGTGAGCGCGACGCCCATCGGGGTCTGGCGCAGTGTCTCGCCGAGCTCGGTGACGATCTCGGCCGGGCTGCCGGTGAGCCGGTCGAAGATCCGCAGCAGGTCGGGGCCGATGTGCTCGCTGGTCACGCCGCGAACCGGGGGACTGTGGCCGGCCAGGCGGAACAGGTGGTCGCGCTCGGCGAGCGACAGGTGCAGGCCCTGAGCGATGGCGGCGATCAGGCGCTCGGAGGGATGCGGGCCCCGCTCCTGCTCGAGCCGGCTGTAATAGTCGGTGGAGATGTGACAGAGGGTCGCCACCTCTTCCCGGCGGAGCCCCCCGGTGCGGCGGCGCTGCCCGCGCGGCACGCCCACCTCCTCGGGCTGCAGCGACTCGCGCCGGCGGCGCAGGAAATCGGCCAGTCCGGCTCGATCGATCATGTCCGCGTCCTCCAGCGCCGTGTGTCTGTCCCGTTCTACCGCGGATGCCGACCGGTAGCCACGGATTGCTGATCCCCCCTTACGGCCGGCCCCGCAGACATGGATCGGTAGACCCTGGTTGCGTTTCGCGCCGGGCCCGAGGCTGGGGACCAGGACAAGCCGGCACCCCGACCGCAGGAGCACACTGATGCCACGGAAAACGATCGACGTCACCATCCCGGATCTGGCCGGACAGCTGGCCGTGATCACCGGAGCCAGCGACGGGATGGGGCTGGGCATGGCCACCTGGCTGGCCGCGGCCGGCGCCGAGGTGATCATGCCGGTCCGCAACCGGCGCAAGGGTGAGGCCGCGATCTCGACGATCCGGCTGAGCCGGCCGACCGCGAAGGTCTCCCTGCGCACCATGGACCTGTCGTCGCTGGACTCGGTCGCGGCCCTCGGTGAGGGACTTCGCACGGAGGGGCGCCCGATCAACATCCTGATCAACAACGCGGGGGTGATGCGCCCGCCGAACCGGCAGACGACGGCCGACGGGTTCGAGCTGCAGTTCGGCACGAACCACCTGGGCCATGTCGCGTTGATCAGTCACCTGTTCCCGCTGCTGCGCGCGGGCCGGGCCCGGGTGACTTCCCAGATCAGCGTGGCCGCGCGGCGGGGCACGATCAACTGGGAGGACGTGAACGGGGAGCGCTCGTACAACGGCATGCGCTCCTACAGCCAGTCCAAAATCGCGTTGGGACTGTTCGGCCTGGAGCTGCAACGGCGCAGTCAGGCGCACGGGTGGGGCATCATCAGTAACCTCTCCCACCCCGGGGTCGCCCCCACAAGCTTGCTGGCCGCCCGGCCCGAGCTCGGCCGGGACCAGGACAGCCCGCAGTACCGGCTGATCCGGGCGTTGTCGGCCCGCGGCATCCTGCTCGGCACCGTGGAGACCGCCAAGCTGCCCGCGCTGGTGGCCGCGACCGCCGCCGAGCCCGGCGCTTTCTACGGGCCCAGCGGTCCGGGCAACCTCGGTGGGGCGCCGGCCGAACAGCCGCTCTACCCGCCGTTGCGCAGCACGGAGGACGCCGCCCGGATCTGGGAGCTCTCCGAGCGGCTCACCAAGACCCCGATCGTCGTGGCCTGACCATGACAACCGTTGCGCCTCGCCTGTCCAGGCTCACCAACCCGTGGTGGGTGGTGGTCGGCGGCGGCACGGCCGCTGCCGTCGGCCCGCAGATGTACCTGGCCACCATCGGCCTGTTCGTGCTGCCGATCACCGAGGAGACCGGCTTCAGCCGCACGACGGTCACCGGTGCCTACTCGGTCGCCGCGGTCGGGATGGCGATCGGCCTGCTCATCGTGGCCCGCTTCGTCGACCGCTTCGCCGCGCGCTACCTCCTCGTACCGTCATTCGTGCTCTTCGCGGTGTCCATGGCACTGATCGCCGTGGTGCCGCCGATCGCGCCGGTCTACTTCGTCCCCTGTTTCTTCGTCGGATTCTTCGGCGGGGGAACCGTCGTCCCGGCCACCCGGGCGGTGGTGAGCTGGTTCGACAACAATCGCGCCCTGGCGATCGGGATCGTGACCGGCATCATCGGACTGGGTACGGCCCTGGCTCCGCTGCTGGCGGGCGCGCTCATCGACAGCGTCGGGTGGCGGGCGGCCTACGTGGGCATGGCCCTGGTGGCCGTGGTCGTCTCGGTCACCATGGTCACGTTGTTCGTCCGGGCCCGGGCGGAACGGCACGTCCGCGGGCGGCTCGTGCGCGAGACGTGGGCAGAGGGCCGCGAGGTCAGTCTCGAGCTGCCCGGCCTGACGTTCCGGGAAGCCGTGGGCACCCGTCAGTTCTGGGGCATCGCGGTGGGCCTGGGCCTGGTCGGCGTGGTCGTCATCGGCCTGCAGGTGCACCTCGTGCCCATGATGACCGACCGGGGACTCAGCGACGTCCAGGCCGGCTCGCTGCTCGTCATCTTCGGACTGGCCTCCCTGGCCGGCCGGGTGGCCGGCGGCTTCGTCATCGACCGGGTGCACGGCGCCATCGTCGGGCCGATCGTTATGCTCGCCCCCATCGCCGGACTCTTCTTCCTGCACCCGCCGTTCCCGAGTGCCGCCGTCGCGGTCGCCTTCATCGGGCTCGCCTTCGGTATCGAGGGTGACCTGCTGGCCGTGCTCATCACCCGGTATCTCGGCACCCGCCACTTCGGGCGGATCGTCGGACCGGTCCAGGCCGCCTTCCTGCTGGGCACCGCGTTCGGGCCGCTGCTGCTCGGGCTCGGCTACGACTCGTACGGCTCCTACGACCCGGTCATCCCTGCGCTCATCGGCGCCCTCGTCGTCGGGGCCGCCCTCATCGCGACGCTGGGATCGTATGCGTACCCGGCCGTGCGCGGGTTCGACCAGCTGGCCGCGCGGGACGAGCTGGCCGCGTCCGAAGTGCTGAGCGACCTCGCGTCTCGCCCGCACAGCCCGGATTGATCGCCGGCCCGCGCCGGGCTCAGGTCGTGCGGCTGAGGCGGGCGAACGACAGGATGAAGATAGTGGACAGCAGCCAGCCGATCAGCGTGGCGAGGTTCAGCCACCAGTCGATCAGCGTGCCGCGCGGGGACTCCGCGTTGGCGTACCAGGTCGCGCGCTGGCCCAGAGAGATCAGCGGCACCACGGTGTCGATCGCGTAGAGCTCCGGACTGAAACAGCGGACCTGGCCCTCGCCGCAGGCGTCGCGGCGGGGCCGGTCGCGGCTCTCCTCGGCGAGCAGGTTGGGCGTGGGCAGGTCGGGGGTCACGGTGACGAGGCGGCCGTCGGCGGCGTAGACATTGCCCCGCTCGTCGACGGCCCGGAGGGTGTCGCGGGCGCCGGGCAGGTGGAGCGAGACGGTCACCGCGGCCAGCAGCACGAGCAACAGCCACAGGACGCGGCTGGGGCGGAAGCCGTAGCCGACCGTCCAGCCGTAGGCCGCGTCGACGGCCCGGCGCACCGGGTGCGGGCGGGCGTGCCCGGTGCGGCGGGCGGCGTGGCGCTGGGCGATCAGGATCGCCTCGGCGTCGGCCGTGTAGCCGTGCCGGCGGAAGACGGAGGCCAGATGCTCGTACGGGCCGGCGTCGTAGACCGTCTGCTTGCTCAGCCAGACCAGACGTTTGCGTCTGTCCCAGGCGATGGGGCCGCCGGTGCCCGCGGGATGCTCGAATCGGTCGTACGTCAACCCGGAGATGACGAAGCGCGGGGGCCACCGGTCCGGCTCGTCGGCCAGGATCGGCGTGACGGCGTTGGTCAGATCGACACTCGGGCTGACTTCCGCCCAGGCCAGATAGAGTCCGCCGCGGACCGTTGTGGAGATGGCCTCGATCGCGTGGCCGGCCCGGTTGTACCTCGTCGGGCCGGGGCAGTGGAACGTGCCGCCCCGGCAGACCAGCCGCCCCTCGATGGTGGCGCGGTTGAGCAGCACGTAACCGGTCGACCGGAATCCGTCGACGAGGCGCAGCGACCCGCCGATCCTGGCCTGCTGGAACGAGAGCGCCGCGCCGTCGGGGTTGTCCAGGACAGCGCCGCCGGCATCGACGGTGCCCCGGATCGCGGTACTGCGGAACCGAACCGCTCCGCCGTCGGCGGTCATTCTCTCCAGCCGGAGGTCGCCCTCCACGGTCATCCCGGATCCGGTCATCAGCACGCCCGCACGGGCCCCGCCGAGCCGGATGTCGCGCATCGACAGCGTGCCTTGGACGCGCAGCCCGGTGAAGCGCAGCTCGCCCGCGACGGTGACGCCGCCGCTCATCAGGAGGCTGGACCGTACCTGCGCGTTCGCCAGACTCAGAGCGGTCGCACCGGGAGCGGCGAGCCGGCAACCGGCGCTCACGGTCACCGAGCCCAGGTCGCTCTGGGACAGATCGGTGCCGCCGTCGACCCGGCAGGCGCCCTCGAGCGTCAGGTCGCCGCCAACCGTGAGCCGCGGCGCGTTGATCGCGCTTCCGCCGGTGCGGTTCGGCCCGTACGTGCGGGTCGCGGCGTCGGGGGACAAGGCGGTCACGACCGCGTCGCGGACGAGGAACTGACCGCCCACGTCGGCGTTGGCGAGGTCGATGCGGCCCTCGATGAGCGGTGTGCGGCCGGCGCCCGGCTTGGGGATCAGGAACAGGCTGCCGCCCACCTGTACCTCGGACAGATCGAGAGCGAGCCCGTACCGGCTCCGCACGTGCGCGCCGGTGAAGTCGAGCGACCCGTCGATCCGGGCGCCCACCATGCGGATCTCGGCGTTCGTGGTGAAGCCGTGCAACAGCCGGACCGTGCCGCCCAGCTGCATGCGGTCGGCCTGGATGGCGCGCTCGCCGTCGGTCTCGATCGTCGTGTCGACGCAGAGGAGCCGGCCGCCGATGTGTGACTCGCACAGCCAGATGGCGGACCGCTTGGACGTGCTGGCGCTCGTCGTGTGGGCGCCCGTCACGGCCGAGCGCGACAGGTCGAGGTCACCCGCGACCCGTACGCCGTTGGCCAGCAACCCGGGAAGCGCGGGCGAGCCGGTGATGGCCAGACTCGGCACCTGAGCGTTCGTCAGCACCGGCGCGGCGTCGAAGCGGCACTCCTCGAATCTGAGCGGGAACCCGATCGTCGCGCCGGCCAGGTCGAGCCGTCCGCGCACGTGGACTCGCCGCAGGTGCAAACCGTGCGGGTCCACTTTGCTGCCTTCGATGGCGCAGCGGCGCAGGACGCCGGCGTCGACCGAACCGTCCTGCAGGACCCCGCCGGCCCGGCCGACCCGGAGAAGCTCGCGATAGGTCACTGGCCGCGTGCGCATGCCCGACACCGTATCGGCCCCGCGGACACCGTTCACGAGCCGCGGGGCCGCGGGGCCGGGTGGGTCAGCGGGTCAGGCGGAAACTCTGGGCCGCGGTGCCGTTGCAGGCGTACTGCACCAGCTGGACGCTGTCGGCCTGGGACGCGGCCGGGACGTCCAGGCACTTGCCGCTGTTGCGGTTGACGAAGTGGTAGTAGCCGCCGCCCTCGCTGACCGGCAGCCACTGCTGGTTGGCGCCGCCGCCGTAGGTCCAGGTCTGGATCGCGGCGTTGTCGGCGGTGGACACGTTCGAGACGTCGAGGACCTGGGCGGTGCCGGCTCGCTGGTTGATGCGGACCTGGCCGCCGCCGGCCGGGGCGAACTGGTATTGCTGGGCGGTGCTGCCGTTGCACGCGTACTGCTGGATCGCGGTGCCGTTGACGGTGCCGGCCGAGCGGGCGTCCACGCACTTGTTGCTGTTCTTGTTGACCACCGGGTACCACGCGGCGGGGTCGATCGGCTGTTCCGCGGGTGGCCGGCCACCGCCGGCCAGCCACTTGATGCTGTTGATCAGCCAGGTGTTCTGCTGGGCGGAGGCGAAGGTGGACGAGGTGCGGGTGTTGGTCTCGTAGTTCATGCCGTTGTGACCGAAGTTCGTGTAGATCATCTTGTAGTTCCGGTTGGACCAGATCAGCGGGTAATAGCCGCTGCGCCATTGCTGGTCGGGATCGGTGCCGACCGGGAAGCTCGACGCGTCGATCGAGGCCAGGATGTCGATGTCGGGGTTCTGCCGCAGGTCCCGGCTCCACGAATACCACTCGCTGACCGACGACTGGATCGTTCCAGGCAGGCCGGCGGTCGTCGGGTGGGTGCCGAGCCGCAGGGTCTCGGCCGTCGGCCCCCACGTGTTCGTGGCGAAGTTGCCCGAGCCCAGGAACGTGTTGTAGTACCAGCTCCAGTCGCCCGCGTTCGTGGTGAACGCGCTGACGTGGAAGCCGAGGAAGCCGCCGCCGTTCTCCATGTACTGCTGGAACGCGGCCCGCCGGTTGGCCGGGGGAGCGTCGTCCAGGAACATGACGACCCGGTAGCCGGACAGGCCGGAGGCGCTCAGCCGGCTCCAGTCGGTGGTGGCCTCCCAGGTGAAGCCGTTCTGGGCGGCGGCCTGCGGGAACCACTCCCGGGCTTCCTTGTCGAAGTCGATGTGCGCGGCGTCGTAGGTTCCGTTGTAGAAGGCCAGGACCTTGAACGGATCGGCGGCGTACGCGGGTGGTGCGACGACGGCCGCGCCGAACAGCACGGCGGCCGCTACGAGGGCGCGTTTGAGCAGACGCATGGCATACCTCACGGGGATGAGTGCGGGGGATGGTGGCGGCGCCGCGCCCTCATCCTGAGGCATCGACAGGTCTTGATACAAGCAATAGTTAAGCTAATTTCCAGAAGCCGCGTACGGGGTGCCGCCGCACCGGGGCGCGACAGAACGGGGGCTCAGTTCAGAAGCCGCGCCAGCTCCGCGTTCCTCGTGGCGAACTCGAACCATTCAGGCGGCGTACGGTCGAGGTAGCGCCGGGCCGACGCGAGCGAGCCGGCCCGCTGCTCCCACCGGTCGAGGCGCCCGCCACGCACCTGGAAGCGCACCAGCAGACCGTCGGCGTACCCGTAGATATCGAGGTCGGGCGCCCGGGACAGCAGCGTGACCCGCTGCTCGGCGACGATCCAGTCCAGCGCCTCGATCTCCTGCTGAATGCGGCCGGCCAGCTCGAACGCCAGATTCCCCGAGGCCCGGTCCCGCAGCAGGGCCAGCCCTACCCGTACGGCCTCGATCGCGCCGGCCTCACGCCGCAGAACCGCCGTGATGGTCGCCCGCATCGCGTCCCGGTCCTCGGGGCGGACGCCCCGGATCCGGGCCAGGTCGCGCAGCCCGCCGTCCAACCGCTCGTCGGTGTAGCGCAACGGGAGCATCCGCTCCAGCCCCGACACGGCCAGCCGCGCCTGCGTCCCGCCCAGGTAAGGCCCGAAGTGCTCGCCCGCTTCGGTCCCGGGCCGCCAGTGCACGAGCTCGACCTTCGACGGCGAGACCCGGATGCTGAACGGCACCTCCATGCCGCCCCGGATCCGGTTCCACCGCGGCTTGGAACGTTCCAGCAGGTTCCGCTCGAGCCAGGCCGCCTCGTGCACGGACGCGCAGACGACGGCCTCGACCCGCTCGACCTGCGGAACCATCCGCCGCAGATGCCGCCGGTCCTTCAGGTCTCCCCAGTACGAACCGACCCGGCTCCGCAGGTTGGTCGCCCGCCCGATGTAGAGCACCCGCCCGCCACCGTCCCGGAACCGATACACGCCGGGCGCCCCCGGCAGATCGACCCGCAGACGACTACTCACCGCCGCAGACTAATCCGCCCCCGCCGCACGCCCGCAGCAACCCGCCGCCCCGTCAGAGAGGGCTTGCGGTGCTCTCGCGTTTGATGAGGGTGGTGGGGACGAGCACGGTGCCGGGTTGCACGGTGTGGCGGTTGATCTGCTGGAGCAGGCCCTGCACGCACAGACGACCGACCTCGGCCCAGTCCTGGCGGACCGTGGTCAGCGGGGGCATGTACGAGGCCGCGTCGGGGATGTCGTCGAAGCCGACCACGCTGACGTCCTCGGGGACCCGGCGGCCGGCTTCGTGCAGGGCTCGCAGCACGCCCAGGGCCATCTGGTCGTTGGCCACGAAGATCGCGGTGCAGTCGGGGCGGGCGGCCAGGCGCCGGCCGGCGCGGTAGCCGGACTCGGCCGACCAGTCGCCGCGCTCGCACTCCGGAGCGGGGCGCCCGGCCTCGTCGAGCACCGCCTGCCAGGCCTGGGCGCGACGGGCGCTGGAGAACGACTCGTCCGGGCCGGTCACGTGCCAGACCGTCTCGTGGCCGAGGTCGAGCAGGTGGCGCACGGCCTGGCGGGCCCCGTCGGCCTGGTCGGCGTCGACCACCGGGTAGCGGTCGCCGGCGTCGGAGTCGACCACGACCACCGGCACGCCGGGGGGCAGGGTGAGATCCACCGCGTCCAGCAGGTGAACTTCCATGATCACGATGATGCCGTCGACGGCCAGCTCGCCGAGGCGGGTGAAGGCGCCCAGCACGCCGTCCTGCGTCGGCACGGCGACCGGGATGAGCGTGATCGCGTAGCCCTCGCGGGCGGCGTGCGCGGCGATCGCCTCGACCGTGCGGCTGTTCCCGGTGGTGGCGAGTGTGAACAAAATTACACCAATTGTGCGAAACTCTCCGCGTTTCAGCGCACGCGCGGCACTATTGGGTCGATAGCCAAGCTGTTGCATAGCGTTCAGAACTTCGCGGCGGGTCGACTCGAGCACTCCCGGGTGCCCGGTCGACACCCGGCTCACGGTCTGGGACGAGACCCCAGCTAGACGGGCCACGTCGGCCATCGAGACGCCGCGGCGACGGTTGCTTGACGTTCGCTGCACGTGGTGAAACTATCACCCGCATGTTTACGCAAACATCACAGCAGTGAACCGAACGAAACATTGTCGAACGCTGCGAAGCGCGTCATGTTTGCGTAAACATCGGCAGTCCGAGGGCACGACAGGATGAGGCAGATGGCAGTTCCAGCAGTCGCGGCACCGCCGCCGTCGACCAGGCGCGTGCGCCGGTCCTACCGGGGCTGGCAGTTCGTCGGCCCGTTCATGATCGTCTTTGCGCTGGTGTTCCTCGCGCCGATCGTCTACGCGATCTACCTGAGCCTCTTCCGCAACCGGCTGATTGGCGGCAACGCGTTCGTCGGTCTCGACAACTACCAGCAGGCGCTGCAGGATCCGCAGTTCTGGTCGGGTGTCGGCCGGGTCGGCCTGTTCCTGGTCGTGCAGGTCCCGATCATGCTGTTCTTGGCCCTGCTGGTGGCGCTGGCCCTCGACAGCGGCCGCCTCTACGGCAAGAGCTTCTTCCGGGTTTCGATCTTCCTGCCCTACGCGGTGCCGGCCGTGGTCGCCGCGCTGATGTGGGGCTTCATCTACGGGTCGCAGTTCGGTCTGATCGGCAACCTCAACGACGCCCTCGGCATCACGCTGCCCGACCCGCTCAAGCCGAGCCTCATCCTGGCTTCGATCGGCAACATCTCGACCTGGCAGTTCGTCGGCTACAACATGTTGATCTTCTATTCGGCCCTGCAGGTCGTGCCGAAGTCGCTCTACGAGTCGGCCGCGATCGACGGTGCCGGTCAGCTCCGGATCATCCGCTCGATCAAGCTGCCGGCCATCCGGGGCGCGCTGGTGATCGCCACGATCTTCTCGATCATCGGCAGCTTCCAGCTGTTCAACGAGCCGGCCATCCTGCGCAACCTGGCGCCGAACGCGATCACCACGTACTTCACGCCGAACTTCTACGCCTACTCGCTGACCTTCTCGGGCCAGCAGATCAACTACTCCGCGGCGGTCGCGGTCGTGATGGCCGTGATCACCATGATCGTCGCCTACGTGGTGCAGCTGCGCGGGACGAAGGACCTCTGATGACCACCACGACCTCGCCGGTGCAGGCCTCACCCCGTACGGGAAAGCCTGTGACCCTGTCATCGAAGAAGCGCCGGAAGGGCAGCGTTCTGCTGACCGTGCTAACCGCGCTGATGGCCGCCTACTCGCTGTTCCCGCTGGCCTGGCTGCTGATCAACTCGACCAAGACCCAGGACGGGCTGTTCAGCTCGTTCGGTCTCTGGTTCGACGACGGCAAGTTCGCCCTGTTCAGCAACATCGCCGACACCTTCACCTACGGCGACGGGATCTTCCTGCGCTGGCTGGGCAACACCGCGCTCTACGTGCTGGTCGGCGCGGGCGGGGCGACGTTCCTGGCCCTGCTGGCCGGCTACGGGCTCGCCAAGTTCGACTTCGTCGGCAAGAAGGCGGTCTTCGCGATCGTCATCGGTGCCGTCGCCGTCCCGCCGACCGCGCTGGCCGTCCCGACCTTCCTGATGTTCAGCAAGATGGGGCTCACCAACACCCCGTGGGCCGTGATCATCCCGTCGCTGATCTCGCCGTTCGGGCTGTACCTGATGTGGACCTTCGCGGCCCAGGCGGTGCCGACCGAGATGCTCGAGGCGGCCCGGGTCGACGGGGCCGGCGAGTTCCGCACGCTGTTCCGCATCAGCGTGCCGCTGCTCATGCCCGGCATCATCACAACCCTGCTCTTCACCATGGTCGCGACGATGAACAACTACTTCCTGCCGCTGATCATGCTCAAGAACCCGGACTGGTACCCGCTGACCGTCGGCCTGAACTCCTGGAACGCCCAGGCCGCGACGGCCGGTGGCGAAGCCGTCTTCAACCTCGTCATCACCGGTTCGCTGATCACCGTCGTCCTGCTCCTCGCAGCGTTCCTCTCGCTGCAGCGCTACTGGCAGTCCGGCCTGGCCGCCGGCTCCGTCAAGGAATAACCTCCCGAAAGGACCCGTCCGAATGTCCCGATTCATCAAGGTGGCGGCCGCTGCGTCGGCTGCTGTCCTGGCTCTGGCCGCCTGTGGCGGCGGCGGGGACGACTCGTCGTCCGCCGGCTCCTCCTCCGGTGGCGCCACGGTCACCGACGCCCAGGTCGACGCCGCGCTCCAGAAGGGCGGCACCCTCACGGTTTGGGCGTGGGAGCCTACCCTCAAGGACGTCGTCACGAAGTTCCAGGAGAAGTACCCCAACGTCAAGGTTGACCTGGTCAACGCGGGCACCGGCGACAAGCAGTACACCGCCCTGCAGAACGCCATCGCGGCCGGCAAGGGTGTTCCCGACGTCGGGCAGATCGAGTACTACGCGCTGCCGCAGTTCGCGATCGGCAAGGCGCTGACCAACCTCAACTCCTACGGTGCCGAGTCGCTCAAGGCGGACTTCAACCCCGGCCCGTGGAACTCGGTCAACTCCAGCGGCGGCGTCTACGGCCTGCCGATGGACTCGGGTCCGATGGCGCTCTACTACAACAAGGAAGTCTTCGACAAGTACAAGATCGAGGTCCCCAAGACCTGGACCGAGTACCTGGAGGCCGCGCGCAAGCTGCACAAGGCCGACCCGAAGGCCTACATCACCAACGACACCGGCGACGCGGGCCTGACCACCAGCCTCATCTGGCAGGCCGGCGGCAAGCCGTACCAGGTCGACGGCACCAACGTCACGATCAACTTCTCGGACGCCGGCTCGCAGGAGTTCCAGAAGGTGTGGCAGACGCTGATCAGCGAGAAGCTGCTCGCGCCGATCAGCTCGTGGAGCGACCAGTGGTTCCAGGGCATGGGCAACGGCTCGATCGCCACGGTCGCCACCGGCGCCTGGATGCCGGCCAACTTCGTCACCAGCGCCCCCGCCGGTAAGGGCAAGTGGCGCGCGGCCGAGCTCCCGCAGTGGACCGCGGGCGCCAACGCCAGCGCCGAGAACGGCGGCAGCTCGCTCGCGATCATGGACAAGGGCGCCAACAAGGAGCTGGCCTACGGCTTCCTGAAGTACGCCAACGACGGTGACGGCGTGCAGATCCGGGTCGACGGCGGCGCCTTCCCGGCCACCAGCAAGACCCTGGCCGACCCGAAGTGGCTGGGTGACGAGTTCGAGTACTTCGGCGGTCAGAAGGCCAACGAGATCTTCGCCAAGTCGGCCCAGAACGTGGTCACCGGCTGGTCGTACCTGCCCTTCCAGGTCTACTCGAACAGCGTCTTCAACGACACGGTGGGCAAGGCCTACGTCTCGAACACCACGCTGGCCGACGGGCTGAAGGCCTGGCAGGACCAGACCACCAAGTACGGCAACGAGCAGGGCTTCACCGTCAAGTAACTGCGTTTTCCACCTGGAGAAACCTGTGTCAAATCCCCGTTGGCTGCGCCGGGCCGGAGACCCCCGTCTCGAGTACGGCGCGGACTACAACCCCGAGCAGTGGCCCCGCGAAGTGTGGGACGAGGACGTTCGCGCCATGCGCGACGCCGGCGTCACCATCGTCTCGCTCGCCATCTTCTCGTGGGCGCGCCTCGAGACGGCCGAGGGCGAGTACGACTTCGGCTGGCTCGACGACGCGATCGACCTGTTGCACGCCAACGGGATCGCGGTCGATCTGGCCACGGCGACGGCCTCCCCGCCGCCGTGGCTGACGACCAAGCACCCGGAGATCCTCCCGGTGGACCAGAAGGGCAACACCATCTGGCCGGGCGGCCGCCAGCAGTGGCGGCCGACCTCGCCCATCTTCCGGGCCTACGCGCTGCGGCTGGTCCGGACGCTGGCCGAGCGTTACAAAGACCACCCGGCCGTGGTCGCGTGGCACGTCAGCAACGAGCTGGGCTGCCACAACGTGTACGACTTCTCGGACGACGCGGCGGCCGCGTTCCGGGTGTGGCTGCGCGCCCGCTACGCGACGATCGACGACCTCAACGAGGCCTGGGGCACCGCCTTCTGGTCGCAGTGGTATTCGTCGTTCTCCGAGGTCCTGCCCCCGCGGCAGGCCGCCACACACCCGAACCCGACGCAGCAGCTCGACTTCAAGCGGTTCTCGTCCGACGCGCTCAAGGACTACCTGATCGCCGAGCGCGAGATCCTGCGTGAGATCACCCCCGAGATCCCGGTGACCACCAACTTCATGGTCATGGGCGAGACCCGGGGCATGGACTACGCGGACTGGGCGGCCGAGGTCGACTTCATCGCCAACGACCACTACCGGCTGCCCGGCGCGCAGACGCTGGACGAGCTGTCGTTCTCGGCCAACCTGACCGGCAACCTGGCCGGCGGGAAGCCCTGGTTCCTGATGGAGCACTCGACCTCGGCGGTCAACTGGCAGCCCATCAACCTGGCCAAGAAGCCCGGTGAGCTGGAGCGCGACTCGCTCACGCACGTCGCCCACGGAGCCGACGCGGTCTGCTTCTTCCAGTGGCGGCAGTCCCGGGCGGGGGCCGAGAAATACCACTCGGCGATGTACCCGCACGCCGGCCGCGACTCCCAGCTGTTCCGGGACGTGGTCGATCTCGGCTCGCGGCTGAAGTCGCTCGCGTCGCTGGCGGGCACCCCCCGTACGCGATCGAAAGCGGCCATCATCTTCGACTGGACGTCGTGGTGGGCGGTCGAGCAGGACTCGCATCCGACCGAGAAGCTGAAATACCGGCAGGAGGCCCTGGACTGGTACACGGCGTTCCTCGATCTCGGCGTCCGGGCCGACGTGGTCCCGGTGGGGGCCGAGCTCGACGGGTACGACGTCGTGGTGGCCCCGATCCTGCACGTGATGCCGGCCCCGCTGTCGGCGAAGCTCACCGCGTACGTCGAAGGCGGCGGCCACCTGGTGACCACGTACTTCTCCGGGATCGTCGACGAGAACGACCACATCTGGCTCGGCGGCTATCCCGGCGCGCTGCGCGACCTGCTCGGCATCCGGATCGAGGAGTTCGGGCCGCTGCTCGACGGTGACACCGCCGAGCTGGACAACGGGCTGACCGGCACGCTGTGGACCGACCGGATCGCGCTCGCCGGCGCGGACACGACGGTGCTGGCCTCCTACAAGACCGGCGACCAGGCCGGCCGCCCGGCGATCACCCGGCGCGAGGTGGGTGACGGCTCGGCCGCGTACGTCTCGACCCGCCTCGGCGCCGACGGCCTCGTCCCGGTGCTGGGCGACCTGCTGGCGCGGGCCGGCGTGACCAGCGAGCTGCCCGCCGAGCTGCGCGGCCGGGTCGAGCTGGCGGTGCGCGGCGAAACCCGATTCATCATCAACCGCACCGAGGAACCGGTCGACATCACCGCCCTCGGTGGCGACGACCGCACTCTCACCGCCAGGGGAGTGGCGGTGCTCCGCGCCTGAGTCCCAGCCAGGCGCGTGAGGCAGGCAGCCCGGTGGCGCATGCCGCCGGGCTGCCTCGTTTCCGCGGACCGTATGGTGCGGGTGTGCCGTCCTTCCGCTTGCCGTCCGACGTGGCCGAGGCGGAGCTGATCCAGGGCGAGCTGCGCCCGCTCCTGGTCGTTCCGTCGTCGCCGATTCCCTGGCCCCGCACCGTTGTCGGGCTCGACGTGACCTATGAGGTGGGCTCGGACCGGGCCGTGGCGGCGGCCGTCGTGGTCGACGTGGCCACGCTCGCCGTCGAGGAGGTCGTCACCTACGCGGGTGAGACTTCCTTCCCGTACGTCCCCGGTCTGCTCGCCTTCCGCGAGGTGCCCCTGCTGCTGGCCGCGATCGAGCGGCTGTCCACGCCGCCGTCCCTGCTGGTCTGCGACGGGTACGGGCTGGCCCACCCGCGGCGGTTCGGGCTCGCCTGCCATCTCGGGGTGCTGCTCGACCTGCCGTCGTTCGGGGTCGCCAAGACCGCCTTCGTCGGGTCCTTCGACGACCCGGCCACCGACCGGGGTGCCTCGTCCGACCTGGTCGACGCGGGCGAGGTGGTGGGCCGGGTCGTCCGTACCCAGCCGAACGTGAAGCCGGTGTTCGTCTCGCCGGGCCACCGCATCGGCCTGGCCGAGTCGGCCGAGCTCAGCGTGCGGCTCAGCAGCCGCTACCGCATCCCGGAACCGACCCGCCAGGCCGACATCCTGTCCCGCAGCGCCTTCCGATCCCTGTAGCCCTCTCTGTCAGGTAGCTGACACAAAGAGTGTTCATCCGGTCACCGATCGCGTCCGTATCTCGTGGCGGCGGATCGAGGCGACGCGGGCGAGGGAACTCATGGGGACAGACGACGGCAACGGCTGGAGCCGGGGCAACAAGATCGCGGCCGGGTCCCTCGTCGTCACCGTGCTCGCTGCCCTGTTCGCGGTCGTCCAGGTCGGCCAGGGTGCCGATTGGTTCTGTGACACGGCCCTGGGCAAGAAGTGCGAGACCGTCGCCGAGCCGAGCGGGGGTCCCACCACCACCACCACCACCACGCCGCCGACCACGCCGCCGACCACGCCGCCGACCACGCCGCCGACCACGCCGCCGACCACGCCGCCGAGCCGGAAGCCGACGCCGACCCGGCCACCCACCGTGCCCCCGCCCGAGCCGACGGAGGACCGGCCCGCCGCCAGTGTCGTGTGGAGCGGCAAGGTGCTCATTCACAAGGCGGCCGGCATCGAGCTGGACACCGCCCCGCCGAGCCAGGCCAGCGGACCGGCCGGAACCATCGACGCGGCGGACGTGCTGCTCGACAACAGCCGCTACGGCACGAGGTACCGGCTGACCGCGATGTCCGGCGCGCGCTTCGCGGATGTCACCGAGGACGGCCCACCCGACGCGTACTCCTGTCTCGACTCGCTGCAGACCGTGCCGGTCGGCGACGCCCCGGCCGAGGCCGGCACCACGCTCTGCGTCCGCACCGGCGCCGGCAACGTGATGATGCTGCGGGTGACCCGCGACGCCGACGACGGTCTGTACCTGGCCGTCACCCAGTGGCACTAGAACCCGCCTTCACCCCGACCGGGTGAAAGACCGGAGAACGGCAGCGCGAGGGCCGCCGGTATGCCGGGGAGGATGGCCGCTGCCTGGACGGAGATTGTGATCAACCGGCGTCGCTGCCCGGCCCGGCTGCGCAAGATCACAGCTCGTACACAATGCATTCAAAGCCACCACCTGGGCCTCTCCGACACGTTGTGCTGACGGGAGACGACCGCGCTGA
Organism: Paractinoplanes maris; assembly: GCF_023544465.1. GTDB lineage: Bacteria > Actinomycetota > Actinomycetes > Mycobacteriales > Micromonosporaceae > Actinoplanes > Actinoplanes maris. The sequence goes on from NZ_JALPVL010000010.1 coordinate 254,932, forward strand.
GGGGGGCGGCATGGCACAACGCGTGTTTCTTCATATCGGCGCGCCCAAGACAGGCAGCACCTATGTCCAGAATGTGCTCTGGGGCAATGTCGAGGCGCTGGCCCGCGCCGGCATCCTGCTGCCGGGCAAGTTCTCCGCGCACGACGAGGCGATGGCCGACCTGCGCGAGCTGAACTGGCACGCGACGCCGGCCTGGTCGTGGGACCGGATCGCGGCCAAGGCGGCGAGCTGGCCGGGCGACGTCGTGATCACCAACGAGGGGCTGGGCGCCGCGTCGAACGCGCAGGCGGCCCGGGCGGTGCGCAGCCTGCAACCGGCCGAGGTGCACATCATCGTGGCCGCCCGCGACCTGTGGCGGACCTTCCCGTCGATGTGGCAGCAGAGCATCCGGGCCCGCAGCGTGTGGAGCTTCGAGGACTTCATCGGGGCGGTCGAGCGGGGCCGGTTCGAGGACTTCTGGGAGCAGCACACAGCCAACCGGATGCTGCGCCGCTGGGGTGACCTGGTGCCGGCCGGGAACCGGCACCTGATCACCGTGCCCGGCCCGGGTGCGCCGCGGGACACGCTGTGGCGCCGGTTCGCCGGGGTCATCGGCATTCCCGACGGCGTCTGCGACCTCGACGTCGTGGCCGGCGTCAACACGTCGCTCGGCGCGGCCGAGGTCGAGGTGCTGCGCCGGGTCAACAAGGCGCTGGGCGACCGGTATCCGCATCGGGCGCCCTACCAGCGGGCCGTGCAGCGTCATCTGGTCGACGCGGTGCTCAAGAACCGTACGAACGACCTGCGCTTCGGCGTCGGCCCGGAGCGCGCGGAGTGGGTGCTCGACCTGGCCGAGCAGCAGATCAAGGATCTCGACGACTACCCGTGCGAGGTCGTCGGCGACCTGGCCGAGCTGCGCCCGGTCGACCCGGCACCCCAGCCGACCCCCGATCAGCTGCGCCAGGACCAGCTCCTCGACACGGCCATCGAGACCATCATCGGCATGATCACCCACGCCGAGCAGCTGCACGGTCTGGTCCCCGAGCCCCGGGTCAGCCCGATCGAGCGCCTGCGCCGCCGGGCCGCGGGCAAGGTGAAACGCGGCCTGAAGCGGGTGAGCAGTCAGAACGGGTAGGTCGCGGCCTGGCTGCGCACGGTGATCCAGCGGGTCTCGGTGAAGGCTTCGATGTTGGCCTGGGCGCCGCCGAAGCGGGAGCCGGTGCCGGAGGCGCCGACGCCGCCGAAGGGCGCGTTGGCCTCGTCGTTCACGGTCTGGTCGTTGATGTGCACGATGCCGGTCGGGATGCGGTCGGCCAGCTCGACGCCCCGCATGGCGTCGCGCGTGACGATGCCCAGCGACAGGCCGTAGTCGGAGCTGCCGGCCAGGCCGACGGCCTCGTCCAGCGTGCCGAAGCGGGCGACCGGAGCCACCGGACCGAAGATCTCCTCGGCGAACGCCGGCGTGGAGGCGGTGACGCCGGCCAGCACCGTCGGGCGGTAGAAGAGCTGGTCGAACTCGCCGCCGGCGGCCAGCCGGACGTCACCGCCCACGCTCGAGGTCACCAGATCGTGGATCTTGTCGCGCTGGCCGGCGTCGATCACCGGGCCGAGCGCCACCTGGTCGGGGGCCGGGTCGCCGACCGGCAGGTGACCCGCCTTGTCGGCCAGGCGCTCCACGAAGTCGTCGTAGAGGCTCTCGTGGACCAGGTGACGGCCGGTCGTCATGCAGATCTGGCCCTGGTGGAACCAGCTGCCCCAGGCGGCCAGGTTGACGGCCGTGTCCACGTCGGCGTCGGACAGCACCACCAGCGCCGAGTTACCGCCCAGCTCGAGGTGGGCGCGCTTGAGGTGGCTCCCGGCCAGCTCACCCACGCGGCGCCCGGCCCCGGTCGAGCCGGTGAACGAGATGACCGGCACCCGCGGGTCGGTGACCACGGCCTCGCCCACGTCGCGGCCGCCCGGCAGCACCTGGAGCAGGCCGTCGGGCAGCCCGGCCTCCTGGAAGACGCGGGCCAGCACGAGGCCGCCGGTCACCGCCGTGCGCGGGTCGGGTTTGAGCAGGACGGCGTTGCCCAGGGCCAGGGCCGGGGCGACCGAGCGGATGGCCAGGATGATCGGCACGTTGAACGGCGCGATCACGCCGACCACGCCGACCGGGGTGCGGCGGGTCATCGACAGGCGGGGCTCGCCGGACGGGATCAGCTCACCGTACGGGCGTCCGGGCAGCGACGCGGCCTCCCAGCACTCCTGCTCGGCGGTGTGCACGGCGAACGCGGCCATGCCGGGGATCGCGCCGACCTCGCGCACGTTCCACCAGGAGATCTCCTCGGCGTGCTCGGCCCACAGCGCGGCGGCCCGGCGCAGCACGGCGGCCCGCTCGAAGTGCGGCTTGGCGGCCCAGTCACGCTGCGCGGCGGCGGCGGACTCGGCGGCGGCGGCGACGTCATCCGGGGTCGCCAGCGCGAGCCGGCCGAGCACCCCGCCGGTGGCCGGTTCGACCACGTCGACGGTCTCGCCGCTGCCGGCCCGCCAGGCGCCGTCGGTGAAGAGGAGGTCGTGCCATCGGTTCTCGTCGAGCAGCGCCATGGTCGCGACTGTAAGCACGGGTTTCGCGCCGATCAAGTCGGCGTTTTCACATTTCGTTCTGAACTTTGCGGGGCTCCGGCCCGTATCCGTGGGAGGCCACGCTTTCGAACCGGGGAGACTCCGCTTTGCCCAAGATCCGTCGCCTCCTCGGCGGCCTCCTGACCGTGGCCGCGGCCGCGCTGATCGTCGCCGCGCTGGTCGTGCCGGACGCGATCGCCCGGGCCAAGGCGGGAACGTTCCTGCCGGCGGCGTTCCTGCGGATCCCGATCGAGGCGATTCTGGCCGGCGCGGTGGTGCTGGTTCTTCCCGTCCGCTGGCGGCGGCCGTTCGCGGCGCTGTTCGGGCTCGGCCTGGCCGCGCTCGTCGTGCTCAAGATCGCCAACGCCGGCTTCCGGACGGTCCTCGGGCGCAAGTTCGACCCGGTGCTCGACCCGCCGCTGCTGCGCGACGGCTACAACGCGCTGACCGAGACCGACGGGCGCACCTACGCCAACCTCGCGGTGGCCGGTGCCGTACTGCTCGTCGTCGTTCTCGTCGGCGCCCTGATCCTGTCGTCGGTGCGGCTGGCCGGTGTCGGCACCCGGCACAGGCTACCGGCCCGGCGGGTGCTGGCCGGGCTGAGCGCGGCCTGGGTCGGGCTCGCGCTGAGCGGGCTGACGCTCTTCCCCAACGCGCCGGTGGCCTCCGACTCGGGGATCACCCTGGCCAAGTCGACCGTGCGGCAGGTGCCGCTGACGATCCGGGACGAGCGGCAGTTCGCCGCGGCGGTGCGGCACGACCCGTACGCCACGGTGCCCGCCGCCGATCTGGTCTCCAGCCTGAAGGGCAAGGACGTGATCATCGGCGTCGTCGAGAGCCTCGGCCACAGCGCGCTGACCGACCCCGGCATGTCGGCGATCGTCAACCCCGCCCTCGACGCGGCGAACGGGAAGCTGGGCGCGGCCGGTTTCCACGCGCGGACCGGCTGGCTGACCTCCTCGACCTACGGCGGCGGCAGCTGGCTGGCGCATGGATCGTTCCAGTCCGGGTTGTGGGTCACCTCGCAGCGGCGCTACGACGAGATGGTCAGCGGCGACCGGCTCACCCTCACCCGCGCGTTCAAGGAGGCGGGCTGGCAGACGGCCGGCATGGAGCCCGGCAACACCAAGGACTGGCCGGAGGCCGGCTTCTACGGCTACGACAAGGTTTTCGACTCGCGCACGATGGGCTACAAAGGGCCCGACTTCGGGTGGTCGCGGATGCCCGACCAGTTCGTGCTCGACAAGTTCCAGCGCGACGTCTACGCCAAGGCCACCAAGCCGCTGATGGCCGAGATCACGCTGACCTCCAGCCACGAGCCGTGGACACACGTCCCGTCGATGGTGCCGTGGAACGCGATCGGCGACGGCACGGTCTACGAGTCACAGGTGGCCGGCGCACCCCCGCGTTCCGAGCTCTGGTCCGACCCGGTCAAGACCCAGGCCGCGTACGCGAAAACGCTCGCCTATTCGGTCGACAGCCTCACCTCGTGGGCCGCCGAGTACGGCGACGAGAACACCGTGCTCATCATGTTCGGCGACCACCAGCCGATGTCCATCATCACGGGTCGCAACGCCAGCCACGACATCCCGGTCTCGGTCATCGCCAAGGACCCGGCCGTGCTCGACCGGATCGCGTCGTGGGGGTGGACCGACGGGCTGAGGCCGGCGGCGAATGGTCCGGTCTGGCGGATGGACGCGTTCCGGGACAAGTTCTTCGCGGCTTACGGCAGGTCGGACGGGGTCGCCCTCGGCCCCCGATGAAGTGGATCCCTCCGACCTTTCCCGGAGGGCTTGTGTCCACCGTGGACGTGCCGTGAGGCTGACTGCGGCCGATCACGCACGGCCCGGCAGGCGCCCTACGTCGCACCGCGCAGCTTCGCGATGGTGCACGGCGCGATCTACGACGCGGTCAACGCCATTTCCGGTACGCCCTACGAGCCCTACCTGACCGCGCCGGCCGCCCGCCGCGGTGACTCCGTGGACGCCGCGGTCGCCGCGGCGGCGTACCGGGTGCTGATCTCGCTCTTCCCGGCGCAGGCCGCCTCGCTCGACCAGATGTACGCCTCGGCCCTGGCCGCGGTGCCCGGCGGGCGGTCGAAGACCGGCGGCATCGCGACCGGTTCCCGGGCCGCGTCGGCGATGATCGCCGCCCGGACCGGCGACGGCGTTTTCGCCGACGCCACCTGGAACGCCTCGACGGCACCGGGCCAGTGGCGGCCCACCCCGCCGGCGTTCGTCTCCGACGGCGCCTGGGTCGGCGACCTCAAACCGTTCGTCATCCGCCGGGGCGACCAGTTCCGCACGGCGGGGCCGCCGGCCCTGACGAGTGCCGCGTATGCCCGCGACCTCAACGTGGTGAAAGCGGTCGGCGGCGTGACCAGCACGGTTCGCACGGCCGATCAGACCCAGTCGGCCATCTGGTGGCACGACCGGCGGCTGACCGAGTGGGAGATCGAACGACAGGTCGCCGACCGGCATGGGCTCAACCCGTTGCAGGCGGCCCGGTTCTTCGCGATCGCCGAGATCGCCAACGCCGACTCGCTGATCGCCTGTTTCAACGAGAAGTAGCGCTGGAACTTCTGGCGTCCGGTCACAGCCGTGCCGGAAGCGGCGTCGGACGGCAACCCGCTCACGACGGCCGACCCGAGCTGGACGCCGCTGCTGATCACGCCGCCGTTCCCCGACTACACGTCGGGCCACACCTGTTCGACGTCGACCATCATGTCCACCATGCGCGCCTTCTTCGGCCGCGACGACATCCCGTTCTCGGCCTACAGCGCCGATTCCGGCACCACGCGGTCGTTCCCGAGCTTCTCGGCCGCACTCGACGAGGTTGTCGAGGCCCGCGTCTGGGGCGGGGTCCACTACCGCTCGGCCGATGTGCAGGGCGCGCGGATCGGCGCGGGCGTGGCCAAGTACGTGCTGGCACACGAGTTCCGCCGCCGCTGAACGTTGAGGCTCCGTTCGTGCGCCCTGCCGTCTCCACCGCTCAGGAGGAGGCTGACTTGGGCGAGTTGCTCGGGGGCGGGGTCTCTATTCCGGCGGACGGGTGAACGAGTCGGGGAACGGGGCGGTGTCGACGTCGGACTCGGCTCCGATTTCGGCTTCGGCTTCGGCTTCGGTCGAGCTGGTGGGGGCCGGGCACAGCTGCAGGGCCAGGCGGCCGAAGGCGTCGGGCGTGGCCTGCTGGTAGGCGTCTGGCGTGTCCGGCTGGTGCGAGTCGCAGAGCACGACCCCGGTGGTGGCGTCGGACCAGCCCTGGAACGTTCCCCGCAAAGCCGGGTCACAGCGCACCTCGAAATCGGCGGTGACGCGGTCGACGCCCTGGTAGACGATCGTGAGCGCGCCCCCGGGGGCGGAGTAGGTGAACGCGGAGGGGGTGGGTTCCGGCGACTTCGCCAGCACGGGGCGCCCGGCGTCGGAGCGGAGCGAGGCGGCCAGCCGGCCGAGCCAGGAGCCGGGTGCGTCGAAGCCGGTGATCGACGGCTCGAACGGCTCGTCGACTAGGGTGGTGTCCCTGCCCCCGTGGTAGAGCGTGGCCTTGGTCAGCGTCGGCTCGGTGCGGCTCGGCGACCAGCTGAGGAGGTCGGCGGTGGGCTCGCAGCCGGACGGAACACGGTGAACGGGCGGCGGTGCGGCGCAACCCGTGGCGAGCAGAGTCGCCACCAGGGCCGCCCGCCTCATCATGATCACGGCGGGCAGCCTAGCGACTCCTCGTGTCCCGTCTCCTCGTGATCCCGGTGGGAGCTGAGCGTTTCGTCGTGTCCCGCCTCTTCGTGTCCCGTCTCCTCGTGATCCCGCGGGAGCTCAGCGCCTCGTCGGGTCCCCGCACCTGGTATGAAACCGGGGCTGAACGCGCGGCGCGTACCTACCCCGGCTGCGGGGTGTGGCGGAGGGCGAGTGCGAGGAGGACGGCGATTCCGGGCTCGTCGACGACGGTGGTGGGATCGCCCTCGTACTGCTGGAGGGCCTGCCGGACGGCGAGCAGCGACGGGTCCCGCGCGAGCGCCCAGCGGGCGGCGTCGGCCTTGGGGGAGTGGGTGTGCTCGGTGGCGAAACGCCAGATGCGGCAGGCGGTCAGCACCATGAAGGCGGCATGGGCGGTGTCGTCGGTCCGGGTCTGCCAGGTTCGGAGCCAATGGCGGCCGCGGGCGATCACCCACTCGGCCGGGACGGGGGCCAGGATGTCGGTGGTTCCGGTCAGGGCACGGCCGTCCTGGCGGGCCATCGAGAGCTCGGCCGGGAGGTCGGGTGCGGTAGCGACGCGGCGTTCGATCTCCGGATCGGATTCGGTGAGACCGCGGCCCAGGTGGAGTTCCAGTGGGGGAGCGGGGGTCGGGTGGCGGGCGACTTCGGTGGTCACCACATCGAGGTCGAGTCCGGCGGCGTCGCCGAGAGGGGTGTCGCGAGCCAGGCGTACGAGGGAGTCCGCCTGGCCGTCAGTGAGCGGAGTATCAACGACGGCGAGCAGGTCGATGTCGCTCACGCCGGGACGGAAGCCGCCTGCCGCCAGCGAGCCGTGCAGGATCACCGCGCGGCCGCCCGGGCCCAGGATCGCGTCGATGTCCCGGGCAATGCGGTCGACTGCGGTCACTTGCCGGCGAGGGTGCCGTGGAGGAACACCTCGACCAGGCCGGCGGTCGAGACGTCCGTATCCTGAGTGCCGGGAAAGCGGCCCCGCCCGGAGAACAGCCCCAGCAACGTGTCCGCGGCGGCCTCCGGATTCAGGCGCAGCTCGTCGCGGTCGGGCTCGAACAGCTCGCTCAGCACCTGGGCCGGGTCCATGGCTGCCGCGACGCAGGCGGTCAGCACGGCGTTCTTGTCCTCGAAGACGCCGAGGATCGTGGCCTCACCGATGCCGGCCGCCCGGGCGATCTTCGCCGTGGTGACGCCCGCTCCCAGTTCCGCCACCGATGGCAGGGCCGCCCGCACGATCCTGTCGCGTCGTTGCTCCGCGGTCATCCCCGGCGCCCGGCGCCGGTCCGTCGATCTGGTCATCCGTCGACCGTACGGAGTGAGTACTCACTCCGTACGGGATCCGGTGAGACAGCGGACCAGCCCGGACCGAGGCGGCCGGGCGGGTCCAGGTGCGCAGTTCTAGTCGTTGTCGGTGACCTTCCATCGCTGGATGTTGTCGTTGGCGTTGCAGGCCACGACGTACACCGAGAGGTTGCCGGTCGGCGGCGTGCCGATGCACTTGCCGGTGTACGGGTTCTGCAGCAGGACGAAGCCGTTGGAAGCCGGAACGGCCCGCCACTTCTGGTTGGCGAAGTTGGTGTTGTTGCCCATGAGGATCACCGGCTTGTTGACCCAGTCGAGCCCGGTGTTCACCGTGAGCGCGTACCACGCCGGGGCGACCGCGTTACGGAAGCGGAGCAACCCGTCGGGGTCCCGCACCCGGAGCCACGCCTGCGCGTAGACCGGGGCCCCGCTCGTCGGCTCCGGATTGGCGAACTCGGCGTTACCGCCCTCGTAGGTGTCGTCGGCGGCCAGCGCGAAGCCGAGGGCATTGACGATGCGGAACCAGCCGTCGCCGGCCGCGGCCTGGGCAGCCCCGCCCGGCAGCAGCGCGACGGTGCAGATGACGGAAAGGAGAGCAGCGAGCAGGGAACGTCGTGCGATCAAGGTCAGCCCCGTTCGGTCGGTGAACATCGCTTCGCCAAGATCCTGCGCCAGCCGCGGCGCCGAGCGAAAGACCCATCGACGTTCATTCATCTGTTGTCCGGCCGGGTGTCGCGCTGCTTCCGGCGTACGGCGGGAAAAGCTCAACCCCGGGCGTGCGCGACCGATCGCAGCGGCCGAAGGGCCGCAGACCCGGGAGAACGCGCAACCCGTCCGCACCGGGACGGGCACTTGGCGCGCACCCGCCGCCCTGGAATCTCGTCTCATGCCCGGCGGACAACGGCCGGACAACAGGGGGAGATTCGATGCTTCGTAAGTCCGTGTACTCGCTGGCCGCACTCGTCGCCGGGGTCGGCGCCGCGTTCGCTGCCGGCCCGGCCACGGCCCAGGCCGCCACGACGCCCACGCCCGCCGCGAAGCCGGCCGCGTGCGTGACGGATGCGAAGCTGGTCCCCAGTTGCGGCGTGCTGTGGGGCGCCGCCGCCGGTGGCTTCACCAACCTGCCGCGCGACGTCGAGCACAAGAACTGGGAGAAGCTGAGCGGCCGGACCGCGACGATCTTCCACACCTACCACAAGGGTGACGAGAAGTTCCCGACCGCGGCCGAGATCGCCATGGTGCGCGAGCCCGGCAAGCCGCGGGTGCTGCTGCTGAACTGGCGCGTCGAGTACGGCTCGACGTGGAAGAACGTGGCCGCCGGCAAGCTGGACGCGCGGATCGACGCGTTCGCGGTGCGGGTCAAGGCGACGCTGCCGGAGAAGTTCTTCCTGGTGCTCAACCACGAGCCCGAGGACGACGTGCGCACGGACGCGGCGTCGGGCATGACCGCGAAGGACTTCGCGGCCTCCTACCGCCACGTGATCAAGCGGCTGAAGTCGAAGGGCCTCGGCAACATGGTCAACGTCGTCGCCTACATGGGCAACGAGAAGTGGATGGCCCAGTCGTGGTGGAAGGACCTCTACCCCGGTGACGACGTCGTCGACTGGATCGGCCTGGACTCCTACGTCAGTGCCGAGCAGAACTACTACCACGCCGGTGTGTTCGCCGACCTGCTCGACCGCAAGGCCAAGGGTGGCGAGGGCTTCTACTCGTGGGCGACCACCAAGCACGCCTCGAAGCCGCTGATGGTGGCCGAGTGGGGCGCGTACCACCGCATCGGCAAGGTTGTGGACAAGGCGAAGCAGTTCAACAGCGTGCTGCCCGAGCTGGCCAAGCGTCCCCAGGTGAAGGCGATCGTCTACTTCGACACCAAGAAGGACATGTTCGGCGACCGCGACATCAGCATCAACAGCGCGCCGTCGAGCCTGGACGCGTTCCGCAAGCTCGCCGCCAGCCCGAAGTTCAACGTCCAGCTCCGGCTGAAGTAAGAACCGCTTTCAGATATACGCCCGGCGAAACGCAGCCCTTGTGGCTGCGGCGCCGGGCGTTTCTGCGTGTGACGGAGCCGCGGCGTCAGATGCCGCCGCCCCGCAGGTGGTCGACCAGGTCGGCCAGCTCCGGGATGTGGCGGGCGTCGGCCAGAGCTTGGCGGAGCACGTCGTCGTGGACCGGCTGGGCCTGTTCGAAGAGGTCGCGGCCGATCGGGGTCAGCTCGGTGTAGATGCCGCGGCGGTCGTCGTCGCAGAGGACACGGGTCAGCAGGCGCCGGCTCTCCAAGCGGTTGACCAGACGGGTGGTGGCGCTGGGGCTCAGGGCGGCGGCTCGGGCCAGTTGCTGCATCCGCATGTGCCAGCCGTGCTGCCGGCTGAGTGCGTCGAGAACCGTGTACTCGACAACGCTCAACTCGAAGCGGTTGGTCAGCTCCCGCTCGAGCGACGCCTCGATCAGCCCGTGAAGAGCCGCCAAGCGCCGCCACCCACTGGCCCGAACTTCCACCGCCGTGTCCGCGATCCCCATCGCACCTCCCGTAACGCCTCAATAATGCCGCGCGCCCGTCGAACACGTCAGCCGCGTCCAGTCCACCCGGCCGCGTCCCGGTCCGGCGGGCCGAGCCGCCCAACCAGCCAACTGCTCCGGCTTGGTCGCCGGTCAGCCCGCCCGGTCGCCGGTCAGCCCGCTTGGTCGCCGGTCAGCCCGCTTGGCCGCCGGTCAGCACGCTTGGCCGCCGGTCAGCACGCCCGGCGGCCGGTCAAGCCCGCTCGGCCGCCGGTCAAGCCAGCCCTGCCAGGCGGCAGGGTCAGCGCGGCCCCTGCGCTCAACCCGCGCAGAGGCCACCCGTCAGTCGGTCCGCGCGTTCACCGGCGAGTTGAAGCGGGCGGTGAGCGTGGTCACGTGGTAGTTGCTTGCGCGGCATATCAGCGTGCGCCAAACTTTGAGCCGACAAGAATGCCGCGTCTGCAACTACCAGCGTACGCAATTAAACGCTTATGCAACTTCGAGCGTACGCAAGACAGGGGATGGTCATGCCTTTGGGCCTCGTGGCGCTCGCCATCGGCGGGTTCGGGATCGGGCTCACCGAGTTCGTCATCATGGGTCTGTTGCCGGAGGTGGCCGCCGACTTCGGCGTCTCCGAGGCCACGGCGGGCTGGCTGATCAGCGGGTATGCGCTCGCGGTGGTGGTCGGCGCGCTCGGCCTGACAATCGCGACGACCCGCCTCCCGCGCAAGAACGTGCTGCTCGGGCTGCTGCTCCTGTTCATCGCGGGCAACCTGCTCTCGGCCATCGCCCCGACCTACGAAGTCATGCTGGCCGGTCGCATCGTCGCCGCCCTGTGCCACGGTGCCTTCTTCGGCATCGGCGCCGTGCTCGCCGCCGACCTGGTCGCTCCCCAGCGCCGCGCCTTCGCCGTGGCGACGATGTTCACCGGGTTGACCGCGGCCAACGTCCTCGGCGTGCCGCTGGGCACGCTGCTCGGCCAGGCCGCGGGCTGGCGCTCCACGTTCTGGGCCATCACCGCCGTCGGCGTCATCGCCTGGCTCGGCATCTTGGTACTGGTTCCACGGGGTGGCTCGTCGTCCTCGTCCGTCCGGGGTGAGCTGCGCGCTTTCCGCTCGGTGCAGGTCTGGCTGTCGATCGTCGTGACCGTCCTGGGCTTCGGCGGGATGTTCGGCGCCTTTACCTACATCGCCTACACGCTCACCGACGTGAGTGGTTTCTCGTCCGGTGCCGTCCCGTGGTTGCTCGTGGTGGTCGGCGCCGGTCTGTTTGTCGGCAACGCGATCGGCGGCCGGGCCGCGGACCGCTCGGTCGACCGCACGCTCTTGATCGTCCTGGTCGGACTGGCCGTGGTGCTGGCCGGCTTCGCCGCTACCGCTTCGAGCCCGATCGCCACGGTTGTCTGGCTGTTCCTGATGGGCGCCTTCGGCTTCGCGACCGTCCCCGGCCTGCAGACCCGGGTGATGCACTACGCGTCGTCGGCGCCGACGCTCGCCTCCGGCGCCAACATCGCCGCCTTCAACCTGGGCAACGCGCTCGGCGCCTGGGCGGGTGGCTCCGCGATCGCCGCGGGTCTGGGCTACACGTCACCGATCTGGGCGGGCGCGCTGATCACCGTGGCCGGCCTCGCCGTGATGGCCACGGCGGCCACGCTGGCTCGGGCTCCGCACACCGAGCCCGTACCGGTGAGCTAGCGCAAGCCCGTACCGGTGAGCTAGCGCAAGCCCGTACCGGTGAGCTAGCGCAAGCCCGTACCGGTGAGCTAGCGCAAGCCCGTACCGGTGAGCTAGCGCAAGCCCGTGCCGGTGAGCTAGCGCAAGGCCCGTGCCGGTGAGCTAGCGCAAGCCCGTGCCGGTGAGCTAGCGCAAGCCCGTGCCGGACGACCGATGGCGGGCCGCGACCGTTCGGGAACCGCCGGCCGGGTGAGCGGTCAAGCCTGCCGGGCGCGCGATGACGGGCTGCAGCCGATCTCGAAATCCCGCCGGCGAGGGATGATCAGGCCGCGACCGTTCGCAAACCGCCGGCCGCGTGAGTGGTCAAGCAAGCCGAGCGCGATGACTCGACGCGACCATGGCAAACCCGTGCCGGGTGAGCGATCGATGACAGGCAGCGCCCGATCGTAAGTTCGTGCCGGTCCGGCCGATCAGCACTGTGGTGTTGCGCAGGCTGCGCTCGACAGCTGCCGGCTCGGGCCGGATGATCCTGGGAGCGCACGAGGGGATCGGCCGCCAGCCGGCGGTGCGTGCCCCGCGTGGGCTAGAGGCCGTCCTCCTGGTTGAGCTGGGGCCGGTAGGTGGCGATCCACCGCTCGACATCCACGGCGTCCCAGACCTTGCCCATCTCCAGCTCCTGATACGGGTCGGGGAAGTCCTTCCGGGTGATGATCTGCTGGACGCGCTGACGGCTGATACCCAGTCGGCGGCGGATCTCGCCGGCGCCCATCAGGACCACCTTCTCCATGTCGGGAGACTATAGGCGGGAAGCACTAGTCACGAACGGTTCGGTGGTGACTAGTAGTCGTCCCGCCTTGCCGGACGACTAGTGAATCAAGACGGCCGACCCCGCAGCGCTGCCGATCGCCTCCAGGGCCAGGTCACCGAACGCAACGCCGCCCGCCAGGCCTGATCGGCCACCGGCATCCCGCGGACGCTCGGGCACGGCCGCGAGCCCGCTTGAGGTGGCCCGGCCGGCCCGGGACGGCGCACGGCGGCTGGATCAGCGGGTAACGGCTAGAGGCCGAAGACGTGGCCGAGCCCGGTGACCTCGATCGCCTTGCGGACCGGAGGTGACGGCTCGGCCAGCGTCAGCGTCACGCCGGTCGCGGCGGCGCTGTTGCGGGCACTGACCAGGGCGCCCAGACCGTACGAGTCGATGAAGTCGAGACCGGCCACGTCGATCCGCAGGTAACGGCAGGCGTCGTCGGCGGCGATCGCCGCGAGCTGGTCGCGCACGGCGTCGGCCCGGTCGAGGTCGAGCTCACCGCTCAGTGAGGCGACGACGAGACCGTCCGCGTCGGCCGGTTCGTACACAATCGTGGCGTCCATCGGCATTGGCGCAATGCTACCCGGGCGCTGCCAGCACAGCACGACGAGAGATCATTTGGCCGCCAGTGCCTGGTGAACCGAGCGGACCGCGCTCGCTCCCTCACCCACCGCCGCCGCCACCCGTTTCATCGAGGACCACCGCACGTCGCCGGCCGCGAACACCCCCGGCACGCTGGTCTCGAACGGCAGTGGCCCCCGCCCGATCCCGGTCCACCGGTCACCGAGCTGTACGTCGGTCGGCACGAAGCCCTTCTCGTCCAGCGCCACGTCGGTCAGCCAGCCGGTGGCCGGGGTGGCCCCGATGAAACAGAACAGCCCGAAGCACCCGCACCCTTCGCCGTCCGGGCCCGAGGCCAGCGTGATCTCCTCGAGGCGGTGCTCGCCGGCCAGCGCGGTCACCCGGGTCGAGGTGCGCACCGTGATCCGCGGGTCGGCCCGGATGCGCTCGACCAGATAGCTCGACATGCCCGTGGTCAGATCAGATCCCCGTACGGCCAGTGTGACGTGCCCGGCGTGCCGGGCCAGATAGATCGCCGCCTGCCCGGCCGAGTTCGCCCCGCCGATCACCGTCACCGGCAACCCGGCCACGGCGCGGGCCTCCAGCTCGGTCGCGGCGTAGTAGATGCCCGCTCCGACGAAGTCCGGCCAGCGGTCGAGCGGCAGATTCCGGTAGGCGGCACCGGTCGCGATCAGCACCGCCCGGGTCTCGACCTCGGTGCCGTCGACCAGCGTCAGCACGTGTCCCTGATCCGAGCGGCGCATCGCCTCGACCCCGCACGGACTGGCCAGGTGCGCGCCGAACTTCAGTGCCTGCACGACCGCCCGCGCGGCCAGCTGCTCGCCGCTGAGCCCGAACGGGAAACCCAGGTAGTTCTCGATGCGCGAGCTGGCCGCCGCCTGCCCACCGGTCGCGACCGCGTCGAGCAGCACCGTCTCGAGCCCCTCGGACGCGCCGTAGACAGCGGCTGCGAGGCCGGCCGGCCCGGCGCCGACGATGGTGAGGTCGGCAACCCCCTTCGGCGTACGCCGGTAGGTGAGCCCCAGCTGGTGGCTGAGCGTCCGCGGGTCGACTCGGGGAATCGTCACCCGCGGCATGATCGCCGCCGGCAGGTCGGCGCCGGTGAGCCCGGCCGCCGCGGTCTCGGCCCCGCCCTCGGGCGTGCCCTGCTCCACCCACCGGTGCGGCAGGTCCTGGCGGATCAGGAACGTCTTCAGGGCCAGCCCGGCCCCGGTGGTCTCGTCCGCGATGATCTCCAGGTTGCGGCCCGCGCGCTGCACCAGCAGCTGACGGCGGGCCAGGAACGCGCGCAGCAGCAGGTCGCTGAGCTCGGCGTCCTGCGCCATGAGCAGCCGGAACTGCTCCGGCGGCACGCGGTGGGCCCGGCCCGCGGTGACCACCCGGGCCCGCAGGATGCGGGTCTGCCCGGTCAGCAGGTTGAGCTCGCCGACGAACTGCCCGGCCCCGGCCCGCAGGATCGGCTCGTCGTCCAGGCCGCCCTGCAGCACCTCGATCTCGCCGGACTCGACGAGCAGCAGGTCGCCGTCCTCGTCGCCCACGTCGAAGACGAGCTGTCCGGCGACGACCTCCTCCGGGCAGCCGTAGGAGACCGCCCGCGCGAACTGGGCCTCGTCGAGCGTGTGGAACGCCGCCTGCGCGAGTTCCTCGAACTGGTCCCCGAGCTCGGGGAAGGACGACATCACCACGCCGCCGATGCTGCCACCACCGGCGGGGATGCGACATCGGTAGGTTGACTGATGGGGCGGCTGCGCATCGGTACCGGCCGATCCGGTATGGTTTCCCCCATCGCGGACGTAGCGCAGCTGGTAGCGCATCACCTTGCCAAGGTGAGGGTCGCGGGTTCGAATCCCGTCGTCCGCTCTTTTCTGACACAGCTTCCCAGGTCGGGCGCGACTAGGGTGAGCACGTGCCGATGGAGCCGGTGGCTGGCCGCGGCGGAGCGGCGCGAGTGGTGGTCTGGGTCGCTCATCTGAGTGCCCCGATGGCCGGTTTGTGGCTGCTGGTCGCCCGGCCCGAGATCGACGGCCACTGGCAGCACGAGCCCGTCCACTTCGCTCTGGTGCTCGCCGTCGCCCTGGTCAGCCTGGTGCTGGCGATCGTCATCAACCAGGCCGCCCGGCGCCGCGAGGACACCCGGCTGCTCCTGGTCGCACTGTCCTTCCTGGTCGCCGCCGCTTTCCTGGGCCTGCACGCGGCGGCCACGCCGCAGGTCGTGCTCGACGCGCGCAACGCCGGTTTCGTCTATGCCTCGCCGGTCGGGCTCACCGTGGCCGCGATCTTCGCCGCGGCGAGCGCGGCCGATCTCTCACCCGGCGGTGAGCGGCGGCTGCTGCGGTTCTCAGGCCTTCTGCGTACGGGTGTCCTGGCGCTCGCCGCGGCCTGGGCGGTCGTGTCGCTCACCGGGTCGCCCCCGCTCAACCGGGTGCCGGGCGCCGACGAGCGCACCCCGGCCATCCTGCTCGCGGCGGCCGGCGTCATCCTGTTCGGGTATGCGGCCGTGCGGTATTACCTACTCTACCGGCGGCGGCGCGCGGTCATGCTGCTCTCCGTCGTCACCGCGGACGTCCTGCTCGCCGAGGCCGCCGTGGCGATGGCCGCCGGCCCGAGCTGGCACGCCTCGTGGTGGTTGTGGCACGCGCTGATGGCGGCCGGCTTCGGGTATGTCGCGTACAGCGCCTGGGTGCAATATCGCAACGAGGGCGCGGCCACCGGACTGTTCGCGGCGGTGGGCCGGGAGGAGACCGTCCGGCAGCTGCGCGCGGAATACAGTGCGGCGCTCGAGGGGCTGGCCGACGCGTTGCAGCGCGGTGAGCAGGGTGCGCTGACCGAGGGACAGCTGGCGGCCACCACCGAGCGGGTGGCCCGGCGCTTCGAGCTCACCGACGGGCAGGCCGCCGTGCTCGGCCGGGCCGCCGATGCCCTGAGCGCCGAACGGGACCAGATCCGCAAGCTGGGCGCGCTGGTCGCTCTCGGGCAGGACGCGCGGGTGATGGTGGCCGACTTCGAGTTGCTGCGCGGGGCGGTGCACCGGGTCGCGGCCGCCTTCGGCGGTTTCACCGTACGCATCGGTCTGGTCGAGGAGGACCGGCTGATCCTGCCCCCGGTGCTCGCGGCCGGACCGTCCGCCGCCGCACCGGTCGAGGTCCACACCGTACGGCTGGCGCAAGCCGCCCTGGCCCGGGCGCACCTGCAGGAGAGTGACGGCACGCTGTATCTGCCGTTCGTCGTCAAGGGGCATCCGGCCGGGGTGCTGATCGCCGGCCACGGCCGCCCGATCACCGAGCGGGATGCCGCCCTGCTCACCTCGCTCGCCGCCCAGATCGCGATCGCCCTCGAGAACGCCCGGCTCTACCGGCAGCTCGACGTCCTGTTCCGGCAGTACATGTCGCCCGACGTCGCCACCGCGCTGGTCGCCGACCCCAGCCAGGCCGCGCTCGGTGGCGCCGTCCTCGAGGTGACCTCGCTCTTCGCCGACCTGCGGGGCTTCACGACTTTTTCCGAGCGGTCGTCGCCGACCGAGATCGTCGACATGCTCAACCGCTATTTCGACGTGGCCACCCGGGCCGTGCTCGACGAGAACGGCACTGTCGTCCAGTTCGTCGGCGACGCGCTGATGGCCCTGTTCAACGCGCCCGCCCGGCAGCCCGACCACGCCCTGCGCGCGGCCCGGGCGGCGCTGAAGATCCAGCACGAGGTCGACCGGATAGCCGCCGCCCGCCCGGATTGGCCGCGTTTCCGGGTGGGCGTCAACACCGGTGAGGCGCTGGTCGGCAACATCGGCGGCGAGGCGTTGCGCAACTTCAACGCGATGGGCGACGCGGTCAACGTGGCCGCCCGGCTCCAGACCCAGGCCGCGCCCGGACAGGTGGTGATCGGCGCGTCCACTCGCGACCGGATCGGCGACGGCGCGCTGGTCACACCGCTGGGTGATCTGATGGTGAAGGGGCGTGTCCAGCCGGTGCCCGCCTTCGTGCTGCACGGCCTGCGAGGGGAGAGCCCGTGGCACCTGAGCCTGGTCTCCTGACCTGCACCGACCCCGGCGAGTTCGTCACCGTGCTGGCCGACGGGGACCGCGACGACCTGTTCCGGATCGGCCGGCGGCGACGCTGGCCGGCCGGGGCGACGCTGTTCAGCGAGGGCGACCGGTCGACGACCGTGGTGATCGTGCTGAGCGGCCGGGCCAAGGTGTTCTCGCTGACCGCGCAGGGCGGCGAGGTGCTGCTGGCCATCCGCGGGCCGGGCGCCCTGGTGGGGGAGATGTCGGCGCTCGACGGCGCCCCGCGCTCGGCGTCGGTGTCGGCCCTGGAACCCCTCGAGACGTACGTCGTGGGGGTGTCCGCCTTCCTCGACTTCCTCGGAACGCACCCGGACGCGGCCGTGCGCATCGTGCGGATGATCGTGTCACGGCTGCGCGACGCCGACCGCAAGCGGATCGAGTTCGGCACCTACGACGCTCTGGGGCGGGTCGCGTTGCGCCTGGCCGAGATGGCCGAGCGCTTCGGGGCCGATGCCGAGCACGGCGTCCGCATCACCCTGCCGCTCACCCAGGACGAGCTGGCCGCCTGGACCGGGTCGTCGCGCGAGTCGGTCACCAAGGCCCTGCGGACCCTGCGCCGCCAGGGCATCATCGAGACCAGCCGACGCTCGGTGTCGGTGATCGATCTCGACCGTCTGCGCGACCGGGCGAAGTGAAGGGGTGGAGCGCCGGTCCGGCACTCCACCCCTTGATTCCGTACGGGTCAGGGCAGTTCGCAGCTGTTGCGCAGGTCGCCCGGGTTCGACAGGCACAGGTCGGTGCCCACGCCGCCGAAGTTGCGGTCGTTGGCGTTCACCCCGTCGAGGCTGTTGAGCCGGTCGTTGCCCGCGTCACCGAAGAGGAAGTCACTGCCCGCGCCGCCGTTGACGACGTCGTTGCCGGCCCCGCCGCGGGACACGTCGTTGCCGGCTTCGCCGCGCAGGGTGTCGTTGCCCGCGACACCGGTCTGCGTGTCGTTGCCCGTGCCCCCGGCGACGGTGTCGTTCCCGGCTCCGCCGTCCTGCCGATCGTTGCCGGCCCCGCCTTGGAGGTTGTCGTTGCCCGCGTCGCCGCGCTGGGTGTCGTTGCCGGTGCCACCCTGCAGGATGTCGTTGCCGTCGCCGCCGGTCTGCGTGTCGTTGCCGGCGTCGCCGCTCAACCGGTCGTTGCCGGTGGCGCCGGACTGGGTGTCGTTGCCGAGCCCGCCGATGACCAGGTCGTTACCGGCCCCGCCGAACTGGCGGTCGTTGCCGCTGCCGCCGACGAGGACGTCGTTGCCCGCGTCGCCGAGCTGCGTGTCGTTGCCGGCGTCGCCGTTGAGCCGGTCGTTGCCGTTGCCGCCCCGCTGCAGGTCGTTGCCGTTGCCGCCGTTGAGCGTGTCGGCCCCGTTGCCACCGTTCTGGCTGTCGGCGCCGTCCCCGCCGAAGAGGGCGTCGTTGCCGTTGCCGCCGGCGAGGGTGTCGGCCCCGGCGTTGCCGTTGACGATGTCGTTGTTCGACCCGCCGGTCAGGATGTCGTTGCCGATCCCGCCGTTGATCGTCGAGCGGGTGGTGGTCCGGTTGACGACCCGGTCGTTGAGGTTGCCCGTGTTGACGACGAGCCGGACCACGCCGTTGGCCGAGCAGAGGATCGTGCCCGGGCCGCCCGCGCACCCCGCGCCGGCCACGAGGTTGTCGCCGGTGTCGCGGACCCGGAAGAAATTGCCCACGCGGTCGACGGTGACGTTGTTGGCCCGGTTGTTCGAGGCGTTCACCACGATGTTGTTGCCGATCTTGGCGACCCCGGTCACGGCGTGGGCCGGGGCGGACAGGATGAACGCCGGAGCGGCGCCCGCCACGGCCAGGACGGCGATTCGGAGCATCCGTCGGCGTCCGGTCGCGGTCTGAAGTGTGTTCATTGCTTTCTTCCCCCCTGGAAGATCTCGCACCCTGGAATGGGTACCGCAGAACCTTCGCAGCCGAATGGGTCCCGACTGGAGGAAGAATTACGCGCCCGAACTGGTAAAGATACGTGTGGAAACTGTCGTCGAATTGCTACCGGACGACTTGTTGCATCTCGTTGATACTATTCCGCAAACATTTCATGGTCGCAAGCCGGACACTTTGTCACCGGGGTCAGACGCGGAACGCGGAGACCACGCTGCGCAGCTCGGACGACATCCGGGCCAGGTCGGCCGTGGCCTCCTGGGTCTCGGCGACGCTCTGACTGGTCAGGCGCGCGGCCTCGGCGACACCGGTGATGTTCTCGGCGATCTCACCCGCGCCGCCGGCCGCCTCGGTGACACTGCGGCTCATTTCCGCGGTGGTGGCCGTCTGCTCCTCGACCGCCGAGGCGATGGTCGTCTGGAAATCGCTGATCCGCTCGATCACCAGCGAGATCTCCTCGATCGCGGCGACCGCGCCGCTGGTGTCGGCCTGAATGGCCTGGACCCGGTTCGAGATGTCCTCGGTGGCCCGGGCCGTCTCCTGGGCGAGATCCTTGACCTCACTGGCCACGACCGCGAAGCCCTTGCCGGCGTCGCCCGCCCGGGCCGCTTCGATGGTGGCGTTGAGCGCGAGCAGGTTGGTCTGCTCGGCGATCGAGGTGATCGTCTTGATGACGTTGCCGATCTCGGCCGACGACTCACCCAGCTTGCCCATCGTGGCCGACGTGGCCGCGGTGACCGCGACCGCCTCGGACGCGACCCGGGCAGCCTCGGCCGCGTTCTCGGAGATCTCGCGGATCGACGCCCCCATCTCCTCGCTGCCGGCCGAGACGCTGTCGACGCTGCGCGAGACCTGCTCGGCGGCGGCCGAGACGGCCAGGGCCTGCGCCGAGGTCTCCTCGGCGGTGGAGGCGATCTGGGTGGTGGTGCCGGTCATCCGGTCGGAGGCACCGGCCAGGGAGGCGGCGGACGCCTCGATCGTGGCGACCGTCGCGCGCAGCCGGGTCATGGCGGCGTCGAGCGACCGTCCCATCCGGCCCGGCTCGTCGGCGGTGGTCAGACCGGTCGTACGGGTGAGGTCGCCGTCGGCCAGACCGTCACACACGACGGTGACCTTGCTCAGCGAGCCCACGATCCGGCGGGCCACCCAGGAGCCCAGTCCCACCGACAGCGCCAGCCCGACCACGAGCATGATGATCGCCTTGGTGCGGTTGCTGGTGTAACCGTTCTCCGCGGCCGCCGCGTTCTTGGCGGCGTCCGTGGTCTCCGCCTCCTCGAGGGTGGCGACCGTGGCGGCGACCTTGTTGAGGATGGGAACCACCTGGCTCACCCGGATCTGGTCCCATTGCGCGAGCTGGTTCTTCTCGCTGGTGGGCAACAGCCGGGTGCGCGCGACCTCGAGGTAGTCGTTCCAATCGCTCTGCAGCCGATCGATCAAGGCCGCGTCGCCCGCCGGGCCGCTCTTCCGGTAGGCGGCCATGGCCGCGGCGAAACCGGCCACGTCCTCATCGAACGACGCGGCGTACTTCTGCATCGCCGCGTCGGTGGTCGAGATGGCGTGGAACGCGGTGTCGAGCCGGGTCTCGCTGATCTCGGCCCGGATCTGACCGATGGACCGGACGCCCGAGACGTTGCTGGTGTAGATCACCTGCGCCGAGTCGCTGACGTTGCTGAGCGCGACGAGTCCCATGATGCCGACGGAGAGCGCCACCAGAGCCGCGACGCTGACCGCGGCCAGCACCTTCACGCTCACACCGAGGTCGTCGAAGGACCGCCGTCCCGCGCGTGTCACGGGGATCGGCTCGTTCAGGGCCAAGGCGCTCATGTCGTTCTCCGTCGGGTGCAGTCCGGAAACACTTCCCCCTCACTATTGCGAAACCTTCTCGCCAAAGCGGTGTTTATCCGGAATGTGGCGACGGCCGACGCGTCCCCTGCGGCGGATGTGACCGGTGAGCACGGAGCGGCGCCGGCCGGGCCGGTTGCCGCCTCGGTGGATCGATGGAAGCCTCGATGGCGTGCCCTTTCCGCGCTCGCTGACCGCTCCTGTCCTCGAAGGCGCCCGCGTCCGGCTGGAACCGCTCGACCACCGCCATGCGCCCGATCTGGCCGCGGCCGCCGAGGAGGATCGCAGCTCGTACTCCCTCACCTGGGTCCCCACGGCGGCCGAGGTGGACGCCTACATCGACGCCCAGCTCGCCAAATCCGCGGCCGGAGCGCTCTTGGCGTACGCCCAGGTCGATCTCCGGACCGGCCGGGCCGTGGGCGCCACCGCCTACTGGGATCCGCGGCTGTGGCCGGACCGCGACGCCCTGTGCGCGGTGGAGATCGGCTTCACCTGGCTGGCGGCCTCGGCTCAGGGCAGCGGCATCAATCGCGAGGCGAAGTTCCTGTTGTTCACCCACGCCTTCGAGCAGTGGCAGGTGGCTCGCGTGGACCTCAAGACCGATGCCCGCAACGCCCGCTCGCGAGCCGCGATCGAGAAACTCGGTGCGAGTTTCGAGGGCGTCCTGCGCAACTGGTCCCGCTCCTGGGCCCCGGGCGAACAGGGGCGCCTCCGCGACTCGGCGATGTATTCGATCATCGCCTCCGAGTGGCCGGGGTGCCGGGCGCACCTGGCCCGGCAGGTTCAGAGGTAGAGCGAGGCCAGGCGGGCGACCATGGCCACGACGACGACCACCAGGACCACCCGGACGAACCCGGCGCCTCGCTTGAGGGCAGTGCGGGCTCCGAACCGGGCGCCGAGGATGTTGAAGGCGGCCATCGCGAGGCCCAGCGTCCACAGGACGTGGCCGCCGGCCGCGAACACCAGGAGCGCGCCCAGGTTGGTGCCGACATTGAGGATCTTGGCAGTGGCCGAGCTCGCCACGAAGTCGAGGTTGAGCAGCGCGGTGAAGGCGATGATCAGGAAGGTGCCGGTGCCGGGACCGAAGACGCCGTCGTAGAACGCGATCACGGTGCCGGCCAGCAATATCGCGGCCAGGCGGCGGCGCCAGGTGCGCTGCGGCTCGCTCACCACGACGCCGAAGGACGGGCGCGCGACGATGAACGCCAGCACCAGGAGGAGCAGCACCATGACGGCCGGCCGGAAGTACGCGGCCGGGATGTGCGAGGCGGTCAGGGCGCCGAGCGCGGAGCAGGCCACGGCCAGGGCGGCGGCCGGTCCGGCTATGCGCCAGTCGATTTTGGTCCGCCGGGCGTACGTGATGGCGGCCGACGTGGTGCCGCAGATGCTGGCCACCTTGTTGGTGCCGAGCGCCGTCACCGGCGGCAGGCCGGGCAGACTGAGCATGAGCGCCGGCACGAGCACGAGCCCGCCACCGCCGACCACCGCGTCGACCCAGCCCGCCGCGGCCGCGACGGCCAGGAGCAGGATGATGCTTTGCCATTCCACGGCTGTGTCCCCTTCACGATCGCAGCCCATCCTGCTGTAATGGCTTTATGCATCTCAACCCTTACGGTGAGGATGCGGTGCGGCTCGCCCTGTCGCTGGTGACCGACCCGCCGTCGACCGACGCCGGTCTGGAGGCCCGCTGTCTGGCTTATGACCTGGTCATCGAGCTGCCGGTGACGGCCTGGGACCGGGCCGCGGCCGCCGAGTTCCTGACCGAATGGCTCACCGTGATCGACGCCACCGAGCCCGCCGAGCGTGCCCGCCGCCTCAACGACCTCTTGCGGTTCGCCTCGGCCTACCCCCGGCTGACCGATCACGCCGAGGACGGCTGGCACATCCACTACCGCGATCCCGGCCAGCCGCTCGCCTCGGTGCTGCGCACGCTGATCAGCGTCGGCACCGCCCTGCACCTGGCCGGTCGCGGCATGCACCGCCTGGGCCGCTGCGCCGCCGACGGCTGCGATCGCCCGTTCGCCGACTTCAGCCGCACCGGCAAGCAGGCCTACTGCTCCCCGGCCTGCGCCAACCGCTCAGCGGTCCGCCGCCACCGAGCCCGAGCCCGCTGACCCGAGCCCGCTAGCCCGAGCCCGACCCCGCTGGCCCGAGCCCGACCCCGCTGGCCCGAGCCCGACCCCGCTGGCCCGAGCCCGACCCCGCTGGCCGAGCCGGAGGCCGCTGACCCGAGCTCGAGGACGCGAGTCCGGGCCGAGCCCTTGAGCCCGAGCCGCCTGACGCGGGCGAGAGCCCGTGAGTCCGAGCCACGCTGCCGCGAACCCGGGCTGGGGGTCAGCCGTTGGCCTGCTCGGCCAGCTTGGTGACCGTGTCGGGGGTGAAGGGGCTGCCGGGGAAGACGGCCAGGCGGGCCAGGGGCATGCCGCCCAGCAGTTCGAACTCGCCCTCGCGGGCCGCGGCCACGAGCGGGCTGTCGCCGCCGGCGGCGAAGGCCTCGCGCAGCAGCTCGGCGCCGCGCGGGTCGGCCATCCACTCGGCGATCGTCGAGTCGGCGGTGAGGGGCCAGCGGGCGCCGGGGGAGCCGGCCACCGCGAGGGTCACGGTGGTGCGCAGGTCGCGGGACGACGCGCCGACCGCGAACGTGTAGTCGCCGTCCTCGACGACCCAGCTGTCCAGCCGGGTGTCCCAGTAGGCCAGGTCGTCGCGGGGGATCCGGACGGTCACGGTCTTGGTGGCGCCGGCCGCGATTCCGACGGTGGCGAAGCCCTTGAGCTCGCGGGGGACCCGGCGCACCCGGGAAGCGGGCTTGGAGACGTACACCTGGACGACCTCACGACCGTCGCGCGCGCCCGAGTTGGTGACCGGGACGGTGATCTCGACGCCGTCGGCGGTGGTCACCGCGGTGGCCTCGCCGTACGAGAACGTGGTGTAGGAGAGGCCGAACCCGAACGGGTACGACACCTCCTGCTCGCGCGCGTCGAAACCGCGGTAACCCACGTGCAGGCCCTCGCCATGGCGGACGTGCCCGTTCTCCCCCGGGAAGTCCAGGTAGGACGGATGGTCGGACAGCTTGACCGGGATCGTCTCGGCCAGCCGCCCGGACGGGTTGACCCGCCCGAACAGCACGTCGGCGATCGCGCTGCCGCCGGCCTGGCCCAGCAACCACGCCTCGACGAGACCGGGCACGGCCGCATCCCACGGCGCGGTCCGCACGACCGCGCCGTTGGACAGGACCACCACCGTACGGGGATTGGCCGTGACCACCCGCTCGATCAGCGCCAGATGGGCGGCCGGCAGGTCGAGGTCGGCCCGGTCGGCGCCCTCGGTCTCGCGCGTCGTGCCCACGAAGACCACTGCGACGTCGCTGCCGGCGGCCAGCGCGGCCGCCTCGGCGATCAGCGTCTCGTCGGCGGCGTCGTGGTCGGGGTTGTAGCCGGGCGCGAACCGGACCGGCGCGGCGGTGGTCGCCGTGATCTCGGTGAGCGCGTCGTCGAGCCGGGTCGGGGTGATCTGGGAGCTGCCACCGCCCTGGTAGCGCGGGGTGCGGGCGAACTCGCCGAGCACCGCGATCGACTGCCCCTCGGTGCGCAGCGGCAACACCTCGTCGTCGTTCTTCAGCAGCACGATGCCCCGGGCGGCGATGTCGCGGGCCAGGGCATGATGCGCCTCGGCGTCGTAGTCGCCGCCGGGCGGCACGGACTTCTCGACCAGGGCCCGGATCCGAGCCACGGCCGTGTCGAGCACCTCGGCCGGGAGCTTGCCGTCGCGCACGGCGGCCGCCAGCTCGGCGTCGCCGGCGGCGTCGGGGCCGGGCATGGTGAGGTCGAGGCCCGCGGCGAGCGCCGCCACCCGGTCGACCACCGCACCCCAGTCGCTGACGACCACGCCCTCGAAGCCCCACTCGTCGCGCAGCACCTCGGTCAGCAGCCAGTGGTGCTGCGAGGCGTAGACGCCGTTCACCTTGTTGTAGGCGCACATGACCGTCCACGGCTGGGCCGCGGTGACGACCCGCTGGAAAGCACGCAGGTAGAGCTCGCGCAGCGTGCGCTCGTCGATGTCGGCGCTGATCGTCATGCGGTCGGTCTCCTGGTTGTTGACCGCGAAGTGCTTGAGGGACGCGCCGACGCCCTTGCTCTGCAGGCCGCGCACCCACTCGGTGGCGAGCACGCCGGACAGGATCGGGTCCTCGCTGAAATACTCGAAGTTGCGGCCGCCGAGCGGGGTGCGCTTGAGGTTGACGCCCGGGCCGAGCAGCACCTGCACGTCCATGGCTCGGCACTCGTCGCCGAGTGCCTCGCCCATGCGGCGCAGCAGCTCGGGATCCCAGGTGGAGCCGGAGGCGACAGCGGGCGGGAAGCAGGTGGCCGGGCGGCCGGCCAGCATGTCGCTCGCGTCGCTCTGCAGGCGGACGCCGTGCGGGCCGTCGGTGAGCGTGATCGCCGGGACCCCACCGGCCGCCGTCGTCTGCCAGAAGTCGCTGCCACTGGTGAGAGCGGACTGGTCGGTCAGTTCCACGGGGGCCCCTTTACTGAGTACCTACTAGGTAATAACTAGGCTGTAATCTAACCTCTACGGTGTGTGGCGAACAAGGGGTGAGCGAGATGTATCGGCGTGACCGTGCGCGGCTGCCGGCTGCCGAGCGCCGCCGGCAGATCGTCGAGGTCACGACGCGACTGATCGCCGAGCGTGGCTTCTGGGGCCTGTCCATGCAGGACGTGGCCGACGGCTGCGGCCTCACCGTGCCGGGCCTGCTGCATCACGTCGGGTCCAAGGACGGTCTGCTGCTGGCGGTGCTCGATCACCGCGACGCCGAGGACATGCGCTCGGTCGCCGAGCAGGCCCCCGGCACCCTGCGCGAGACCTGCTCGGCGCTGGTCCGCCGCAATGCCGCGCAGCCCGAGATCGTCCGACTGTTCGCCGTGCTCGAGGCGGAGTCCCTGACCCCCGACCACCCGGCGCACACCTATTTCAGCGAGCGCCAGCAGCGCACGGTCGAGCAGCTCAGCGAGCTGGCGCCGGGCGGGTCCGGGGATGCCGGTGCGCTGGCTCGCCAGATCGTCGCGCTGATGGACGGCCTGCAGCTCCAGTGGCTGCGTTATCCCGAGACCATCGACCTGGTGTCGGAGTGGGAGTTCGCCTCGGCGCGACTCTTCGTAGAAGTCGCCGAGTAGAAGTCGCCGAGTAGAAGTCGCCGAATAGAGGTGCAGCTATTGACATCACGCCCCCGATAGCGGCATCTAGGCATATGTCCCGCGGCGCTGCGAGGCTCCCGCGGGGTCACACATGGCCGAATCGCGGGACGGGAGAGGTGACGATGCGGATCAGCGACATTCTCCGGGTCAAGGGCGAGCGAGTGGTGACGGTGTCACCCGAGGCGGCGGTGACGGAGCTGTTGGCCGTCCTGGCCGAGCACAAGATCGGCGCGGTGATCGTGTCGCGGGACGGCGAGCGGGTCGACGGCATCGTCAGTGAGCGCGACATCGTCCGGGCGCTGGCGGCCCGAGGGGCGGCCGTCCTGGCCGAGCCGGTCGCCACCATCCAGACCACCGAGGTGCGCTCGGTGACCCGGGAGGCCCCGCTCGCCGAGGTGGAGCGCCTGATGACCGAGCGCCGGTTCCGGCACGTACCGGTGATCGAGGACGGCTCGCTGCGGGGCGTCGTCAGCATCGGTGACGTCGTGAAGCTTCGCATCGACGAGCTGGTGCACGAGCGCAGCAGCTTGGAGGAGTACATCACCGGCGAACGGGCGTGACCCTCGGCCGGTGCTCGGCCGGCGCCCGTGGTTGGCTGACCCGATGAGCGGATACCCCACCATCCTGCAGCCGGTGCTCGACACCGAGGACGCGCGCGGCCTGGCCGAGTTCTACCGTCACCTGTTCGGCCTGCACTACCG
Organism: Paractinoplanes maris; assembly: GCF_023544465.1. GTDB lineage: Bacteria > Actinomycetota > Actinomycetes > Mycobacteriales > Micromonosporaceae > Actinoplanes > Actinoplanes maris. The sequence continues at coordinate 281,752 of NZ_JALPVL010000010.1, forward strand.
GCCGGGCGACGACGCCGACAACGGCCAGCACTGGCTGGTCCTGCTGCGGCCGGACGGCGGCCGCGCGCTGGCCTTCCAACAGGTCGACGCGCTGCCCGCGGCGACCTGGCCGGAAGGCGCTGTCCCGCAACAGATCCACCTCGACACGACCGTGCCGTCCGCGGACGAGCTCGACGTGCAGCACGAGCGGGCGCTGTCGCTCGGGGCCAAGCTGCTGTACGACCGCAGCGACGACCCCGAGGAGCCGCTACGGGTCTACGCCGACCCCGCCGGGCACCCGTTCTGCATCTTTGTCGCGTAGGTCCGCGTCCATGGTGTGAGGCAGTGCCGGACGAGGCCGAGCTGGTGCTGCGGGTCGGTGCGCGCCCCGTCGAGCACGGCGTGCACCTGCTGACCGACGGCGATCGAGAGCAGCACCTCGGCCAGGCAGTCGGCCGGCACGCCGGCCACCAGGTCGCCGTCGTCCACCGCCTCGGCCAGGTGCCGGCGCAGCCGGGCGCCCCACATGTCGAGGGCGTCGGACTGCCCGGCGGCGAGCTGCCGATCGGTCGCCAGCCGGCCCCAGAACCCGACCACCACCTGTGCCTCGTCGACCGTCTGCTTGGCCAGCGGCAGGATCTCGCGCAGGGTCGCGTCGAGCGCGGCCAGTCCCCGCCGCCCCTCGGTGGCCGAGGTGATCCGGGCGTCGGTGCGTTCGAGAACCCGCCGGCAGGCGGCCGCCACCACCGCGTCGAGACTGTCGAAGTAGTGCCAGAGTGCGCCCGCCCCCACGCCCAGCTCGGCCGCTATCGCCCGGCTGCTGGCCGCGGCGGGACCGTCCCGGCCCACCACGGCGAGGAACGCCTCGACGATCTCTGTACGGCGCTGGTCGTGGTCCACAATCTTGGGCAACGCTTCCTCGTCTCCTGTCGCACCGGGCCCCCACCGTGCCCGGCGCGCGCCGAATACCCGTCCCGTGCCTCCTTACACGGCTCGGATCTGTGGAAACCGGCCCTTAGGGTGTGCGCTATGGACTTGGAGTTCTCCGGGGAGATCTGGTTCTGGCGCGGCCCGGCACCGTGGCACTTCGTGACCGTTCCCGACGAGCTGTGCGCCGCCCTCGAATCGGCGTCGCCGGTGGTCAGCTATGGCTGGGGGATGATTCCGGTGACCGCCCGGATCGGGGCCACGGACTGGACGACCTCGCTGTGGCCCAAGGACGGCCGCTACCTCGTGCCGATCAAGACAGCGGTCCGCCGGGGCGAGGGTCTCGACATCGGCGACACCGTGACCGTGCGCCTGGCCATCGACGCCTGACCGTCAGGCGCCGGCAGAATGAGACGCCGGGCCAGGAGTCAGGCGCCGGGCAGGACGAAACGACCCGAGACGGGGTGCCAGTCCGGCGGCGGGTCCTCGCCGGTGCGCCCGTCGACGGCTTCGCGGAGCAGGTCGGCGTGGCCGGTGTGCCGGCCGTACTCCTCGATCAGGTCGAAGACGATGCGGCGCAGGCTGAACCGGGAGCCGTCGGGCCAGGCGGTGGCCGACAGCCGGTCGAGGCCACCGTCGGCCAGTGCCGCCGCCAGCTCGGCGCGGGACCGCTCGACCGCGTCGTCGTACCGGGCGTACAACTCGTCGGGTTCGTCGTCGGCGGCCGAGGTGAACTCCCAGTCGTCGTCGTCCGGGTCGCGGTCGTCCCATCCGGTCAGCGGCGCGTCGTGGAACTTGGCGGCGATCTTGTAGTCCTCGATCAGGGCCAGGTGTTTGAGCAGGCCGCCGAGGGTCAGCGTGGAGGCGCCGAGACGGGCGCTGAGCCCGGCGGCACCGAGGCCGTCGGCCTTCCAGCGGAACGTCGTCCGCAGCCGCTCCAGCGCGCCCAGCACGTGCTCGGTCTCGGTGCCGGCCAGTGGTGGTTCCCAGGGAACGTCAGTCATCGCCCCACCATAAGGACCATTCCGGACGATCCACTCCCGGAATGCCCGGGCGTGCCCGCGGGCAGTAGGGTCGCCGCGTGACTCAGCACGAACGCCGTGACATCGCCGGGCTCACCTGTGCCGACTGGAATCCCGGGGCGGCCGGGCCGGTCGTGCTCGCCCTGCACGGCCTGACCAACACCTCCGAGGTGTGGCGGGCGCTGGCCGAGGCGCTGCCGGCGACCCGGGTGATCGCCCCCGACCTGCCGGGCCGCGGCGGCTCGCTGTCCACCCGGGCCGCGCCCGGGCTGGCCGGGCACGCGGCCGAGGTCGTCCGGGTGGCCGACGAGTGCGGGCTCGACGAGGTCGTCCTGGTCGGTCATTCGATGGGCGGCTACCTGGCACCGCTGGTCGCGGCGAAGCTGGGGGACCGGGTCGGCAAACTGGTGCTGCTCGACGGCGGGGTGCAACCCGAGCCGCGATGGACGCTGCGGCGGCCGGTGGTGCGGGCGCAGTGGAAGCTGATCGTGCGCCCGCTCGGCCGCGACTTCCCCGACGCCGGCACGTTCGTCGATCAGGTGGAGGGCCGTGCCATCGCCCGCCGCCCCGACCTGCGCCCGCGCCTGCTCCAGTGGGCCGGCTATCTGCTCGGCGGCTCGGCCCGCCCCCGCGTGCAGCGGTCCCGCCTGATCGACGACGCGGTCGACACGCTGACCGGCGATCCCACGCTCCCGGTGCTGGCCGGCTCGGACGTCCCCGTCCACGTCATCCTGGCCGAGCACGACGGCGACGACTCCGCCCGCCCGTTCATCACCGACCGGGCCCTCGAGGCCGGCCGCGCCCAGTTGCCCCGCCTCACCGCCGAGCGCATCCCGGCCAACCACGTCACGATGCTCTTCCACGAGGCGATGCCCCGGGCGGTCACCGGCTGATCAGCGGTCCGCCGCCGGGGAAGCGGAAGCCGGAGCGGAAGCCGGAGCGGAAGCAGGAGCGCGACCGGGGGCGGAGGTCCGGCGGGTGATCGCGGCGGTGAGCAGGGCCATGAGCCTGGTATGGCCGACAGGGGCCAGGCGGGCCAGCAGGTCGGGGACCTTGGCGCTGGAGGCGATCAGCAGGCGGGCGCGGCGCCGGGCCACCGCGTCGAGGATCTGCTCGGCCGCCTTCTCGGCCGGGAAGGTCAGCAGGGCGTCGAACGACCGCTGCTGCGGGCCGATCTCGGATGCCGGCACGCCGCTGCCGATGCGGGCGCTGGTGGCGATGGCGGTGCGGATGCCGCCGGGGTGGACCGTGGTCACGCCGACGCCGTTCTCGGCCAGCTCGGCCCGCAACACCTGGCTCAGCCCCCGCAGCGCGAACTTGCTGGCCGAGTAGGCGCTCTGGCCGTACGGGGCGATGAGCCCGAACAGGCTGGACACGTTGACCAGGTGGCTGCCGGGCGTGGCGGTCAGCGCGGGCAGCAGCGCGTGGGTCAGCAGCATCGGGGCGCGGAAGTTCACGTTCATCACGGTCTCGAACTCCTCGACCGTCACCTGGTCGAAGCGGCCGCCCAGCGCGATGCCCGCGTTGTTGACGAGCAGCCCGAGGGCCGGATGGCCGGCCCGGATCTGCTCGGCCAGCGCCGCGACCTGGTCGCGGTCGGCCAGGTCGACCGTGAACGGCGAGACCTGGAGTGCGGGGTGGGCGGTCCGGATCCGGGCGACGACCGCGTCCAGCGGTGCGACGTCGACCAGCACGAGATGGCTGCCGCGCCGCGCGAGACCGTACGCCAGCTGTTCGCCGATGCCACTCGCGGCGCCGGTCAGGACGGCGGTGCGCCCAGCGAACCGGTACGGGGTCATGGGGCGATCTCCTCGAAGGTCATGTCACGGGTGACGTCGGCCCGGGGAGTCGTGATCACGTCCCGCAGGTAGTTCTGCCGCACGATCCACGGCGCCCGGTCGCCCTGATGCGGGAACAGATCGAGCGCGCGTTGCACGTACCCCGAGGAGAGGTCGAGCAGCGGACGGCCCGTACCCCCCGGGGTGGTCGGCGTGGCGACGGCCAGTCCGCGCCGGCGCATGTGCCGCAGGAGGCGGACGACGTAGCGGTGGGACAGGTCGGCCCGCAGCGTCCACGAGGCGTTGACGTAGCCGATGCAGTAGGCCAGATTGGGCACCCCGCTCAGCATCAGCCCGCGGTAGGCCGCCCGCTCGCCGATGGCCACCGGCGAGCCGTCGATCGAGACGCCGATCCCGCCCAGCGGCAGCAGCGTGAGCCCGGTGGCCGAGACGACGATGTCCGCCTCGAGCACCCGCCCCGACCGCAGCCGGATCCCGGCCGGCACGAAGGTGTCGATGTGATCGGTGACCACCGCGGCCCGCCCGGCGCGGATCTCCTCGTACAGGTCGCCGCCGGGGATCACGCACAGGCGCTGGTCCCACGGGTCATACCGGGGCTTGAAATGCTCATCCACATAGGACTCGTCGCCGAGGCCGCTCACCGCCATCGTCCGCAGCAGCTTGCGGACACGGTCCGGGCGCCGCCGGGCGAGCTGGTAGAAGCCCTGGGTGAGCAGGATGTTCTTGGCCCGGGCGATCGTGTTGGCGGGCTTGGCCGGCAGCACCCGGCGCAGCGCGTCGGCGATGACGTCGCGGGCGGGCAGCGAAGTCAGATAGCTGGGGGAGCGCTGCAGCATCGTCACGTGCGCGGCGTCCGGTGCCATGGCCGGCACCAGCGTCACCGCGGTGGCGCCGCTGCCGATCACCACGACCCGCTTCCCGCGGTAGTCGAGGTCGTCCGGCCAGAACTGAGGGTGGACCACCCGGCCCTCGAAGCTGTCGAGACCGGGGAACGCCGGTTGGTAGCCCGCGTCGTACGAGTAGTAACCCGTGCAGGCGTACAGAAAGCCGCAGGTCATCACCGAGCCGTCGGCCAGCCGCACGGTCCAGCGCGAGTCCGCCGACGACCAGTCGGCCGCGGTCACCCTGGCCCCGAACCGGATGTGACGGGTGATCCCGGCCTCGTCGGCGGTTTCGGAGATGTACGCCCGGATCTTGTCACCCGAGGCCAGCGACTGGGTGTCGGTCCAGGGCCGGAACGGATAGCTCAGCGTGAACATGTCGGAGTCGGACCGTACGCCGGGATAGCGGAACAGATCCCAGGTGCCGCCGATCGCCTCGCGAGCCTCCAGAATCGCGTACGTCTGAGACGGGAACGCCTCCTGCAGGCGCCAGGCCGCACCGATGCCGGACAGGCCGGCGCCGATGATGAGGACGTCCCGGTAATCACCGCTCACCGCTGATCTCCTCCCGGTAGGCGGCCAGGCCGCCGGGGACGTCGGCGGCGTGCCGGATGCCGGAGACCCCGGTCCACAGGAACGTCGTCAGATAGTCGCCGAGCGCCTCCCGGCTGATCGGTTGCTGCTGCCGGAGCCACCAGTCACCCACCGACTGGACGTAGCCGACCACCCCGTAAGCCCAGGGGAGCGCGGCGCCGGAGTCGAGCCCGCAGGCCCGCAACCGGTCACCGAAGATGCGCGCCAGCCCGCTGGCCACCGTGTCCACCACGTCGGCGACGACATCGCGATGCCGGGCGATGTCGGGCTGATGCACGACGAACTGGTAGAGATTGGTGTCGGCGGCGATGTGCGCGAGATAGGCGTCGACGGCGGCGCCGATGGCTTCGCGCTCTTCCCGTACGGCGGCCACGGCCGGCACGATCGCGTCGAGGACCAGGGTGCCGGAGCGCTGCCCGACGGCCAGCCAGAGCTGCGACTTGTCGGCGAAGTAGCGGTAGAGCACGGGCTTGCTGACGCCGGCGTGTGCGGCGATGGCCTCCATGCCGACCTCGGGCCCCAACTGCCGGATCGCCTCGATGGCCGCGTCGGTGAGCTCGGCCCGGCGCTGCTCGCGGTGGCCGGCCCAGCGCCCCCGCCGCCCGTCGGTGCCGGCCGGGGTCGCTGCGGTTTTCATAGTACTAGAAGTAACTGTTACCCCCGGTAACGTCAAGCCTTGGACGTCAACCAACCCGCCGGACCTTTCGGACCACCGGCCGATCCGTGTAGAAGGGGTGAGTGGCGAAGACGCTGACCTATCGCGACGCGGTGAAAATCCTCGGTGGCGCGGAGGGCGGCGTCGTCGATGCGCTCGACAGCCTCACCGCGGGCCTGATGCTCGGTGGAACGGTGACATTCCCGGCGCTGCTCGGGTGGTTCGACGCGCGGGCGGAGTTCGCGCGACTGTCCCGTCGGCTCGTGGGATCGGTCCGGCAACGCAGCGCGGGAAGTCACCGCCTGGGCCGGACCGCGCAGCTGGAGGCGGCGCACACCGTTCTCGTCGTGGCAGCGTTCTTCGAGGTGCTCGGTGAGGCGTCGCTTCCCGTGCGATTCAGCGATATCGCGCCTGAGCAGCTCGCCATCGCGGCACGGGCTCCCGTGGAGGATGGGCGCTTGCTCGTGGCGGACGCGCTGGCTACCGCTGTCGCCCTGCCGGTACCGCATCAAGGACACGATGACTATCTCGCCGAGCTCGAGCAGTTCTACGCCGGACTTGCGAAGTCGGTGCTCCGGTTCGTGTCCGGGCTGGCCGCTTGGGAGGCGCTTCCGCTGTGGCAGCGCGGCGACGTCGGAGCAGCCGTCGAGGCGAGCGTTTCTCAGGCACTGCAGCGGTACAGCGATTTCTTGCTCGACTTGGTCAAGGACTTCCCGGAAGTGGGTTACTGGGCCGGCTTGCGAGAGCACCGGAGCACGACGACCGAAGTTCGCGAGGTCAAGCTCTCGTTGCAGGACATGTCGGCCGTGCTGGCGCGGCTCAGTTCCCGGATCGCCCCGGTAGCCGTGCGCGAGACCCTTCACCGGGGGTACGCGGCGGCGCTCGACCGGGCGATCACCGAGAGCGCCGATGTGCCGGAGGGCATGACCGTTCCGACGCTCGCGGAGATCTACATTCCGCCTCCCTTCCGGGTGACCGGTGCTCCGGCTGATGCGGTGGCCAGCGATGAGGCCGTGTGGGCCGAGGTGCCGGTGCGTGATGATCTGGACGACTACCTCGTCGGTCATCTGACCTCGCCGGGCGCCGTTCGAGCGCCGATGCTGATGCTCGGGCAGCCGGGAGCGGGCAAGTCAGTGCTCACCAAGGTGCTCTCGGCGCGGCTGCCGGCGGCCGACTTCCTACCGATCCGCGTGGTTCTGCGCGAGGTGGACGCGACGAAAGACGTGCAGGGGCAGATCGAGGACGCGTTGCGGTCGGCCACCAGCGAGAGTCTGCGATGGCGCGACATCGCGCAGGCAGCTGACGGGGCGCTGCCGGTCGTGCTGCTCGACGGGTTCGACGAGCTGTTGCAGGCCACCGGGGTCAGCCAGTCGAACTACCTCATGGACGTCCTGCGTTTCCAGGAGCGGGAGCGGGAACAAGGACGTGCCGTCGCGTTCGTGGTGACCACCCGGACGAGCGTGGCCGACCGGGCCCGCACGCCGCCCGGCACGGTGGTGTTGCGGCTCGAGCCGTTCGACGGGACCCGGGCGCGGCGGTGGCTGGACGTGTGGAACGCGACGAACGACCGGCACTTCCGTACGGCCGGGCTGCGACCGTTGCCGGCCGGCACCGTGCTCGGCTACCCAGAACTCGCCGGGCAGCCGCTGCTGCTTCTGTTGCTGGCGCTCTATGACGCTGACGGCAACGCGCTGCAGCGGGAGCGGGGAGACCTGAGTCTGGGGGACCTCTATGAGCGGTTGCTGCGGGCGTTCGCGCGCCGGGAGGCTCGCCGGCAGATACCGAGGGCCGGGTCGCCCGAGGTCGAGACGTGGATCGACGGCGAGCTGCGGAATCTGTCGATCGCGGCGTTCGCGATGTTCAACCGGTCGAGCCAGTGGGTCACGCATGCCGACCTGGAGGACGACCTCAGCGCCGTGCTGCCGCCCAAGGTCACGGCGGCCGGGTCGTTCGACGCGTTGCAGGAGTCGGCGTTGCTGGTCGGCCGGTTCTTCTTCGTCCACCGCACCCAGGCCACCCGGCGGGACACGACTCTGCACACGTACGAGTTCCTGCACGCCACCTTCGGTGAGTACCTCGTCGCCCGGCTGACCTGGGCGCTGCTGCGGGACGCCGGTGCCCGGAACACGGCCGGCGCACTGCAGTTCGGCGGCGCGGACGACGCCGGGCTCTACCGCTTCCTGTCCTTCGCCGTCCTGTCCGTGCGAACACCGACGATCACCTTCCTGGTGGGGATGGCGAAAAACCTCGAGGATGGCGAGCGGCGCCATCTCGGCGCGCTGCTCGGCCGGCTCTACACAGCGGCGCCCTACGAGTGGCGGCCGGACAGTCCAGAGCCGCAGCGGACGAAGCCCTACCAACCGGCCCGGTTGCCGATCCCGATCCGCATCGCGGTCTACACCGCCAACCTGACGCTGCTGGCCGTGGTGGTGGCGGCCCGGCTGGCGTATTCGGACCTCTACCACCCACGGGAATGGGAGGCGGCCGAAGCGTGGCACGGGCAGGCGCTGCTCTGGCATTCCCAGCTTCGTGACGAGGAGTGGGACAGCCTGGTCGAGCTCATCGCCGTCGAGCGCTGTTGGATCGTCGAGGACGGCGAGCGTGACGTCCGCCTGACCATGGACTTCGGCGCGACGACCCCGCCGCCGCCGGATCCGCACTGGACTTTCGCCCGGCCCGCGACCGAGCGCGGCGCGTACGCCTTCACCCACGGCGCACCCGCGTGGTTGGTCAAGCGGCGCGTCAATTTCGTGTGCGGGTCGCAGGACGATGTCCTCCAGCACGCGCTGGGTCCCCTGCTGGACTCGGGCCTCGAAGTCACCACGCGCACGTTCGTCAGCTGGCTCCCGTCGTATCCCACAGCAGCCGAGGCTCTGCTGACCGTTCTTCTGCTCCCGACCATGCACTACGACGATGACCGCCGGCGAGCCGCATACCTGGACTGCGCCCGGATCGCCGCGCACCGCTTCCCCCCTTGGGACGACGAAACGCAGAACGCTTATGGAGAAAGGCTCTTCGCGGCCCTGGCCGGTGACGATCGGGCCGGCGCCGGCATCGCCGCCGAAGTCCTGAGCCACGGCATCCTGGTGTCGGCTCATGATCTGGTCAGACATCTCGTCACGGTGCTGAAACGGACGGGGCCATCGGATCCCGGCTACGGAACTGTCACCGACGCCATCTCGCGGTCGCTCCAGCACGTGACCGGGAATGACACCTATCATCGTCTCCTCTCACTCCTGCCCGATCACTTCGCCGATGAGCGATGACTCCGGTCCTCACCTATTCGGCGAGGCGAACCGCCAATTCGATCTGCCAGCGGGTCTTCATGCGCTCGGTGCGCGGATCGGTCAGATATGCCTCGTAACGGCACGCGAATAGGTCACCGGCGGGATTCTCGATGACGTCCAACGGGAGATTGTGGGCGCGGACCCAACCGAGGAGGGTTTTGTTGGCCCGGAGGCCGTGGTTGATGTATTTCAGGAGGGCGTAATCGCCTGCGGGGAGGGTGCCTGGGGTTACCCGGGCGTCGCCGTCGAGGGGGTTGTCCAGGACCACGCCCACCTCGACGTCCATGTCGGCTTCCATGTTGACCACGTGCAGGCGGAAGAAGGTGGGGCCGTAGGTGACGTGGCGGGCGTCCAGCCACGTGTAGAGCTCGGCCATCAGCTGGTCGCGGACGGCGAACATGCCCCGGAACGGGGTCATCACGCGGATGCCGGCGGTGTGTCGATCGGGGCGGTTGGCGACCGTCGGGCCCTCGAGGATTTCCACCGGACGAGGCTAACGAATGCCACATTGCCATGGGGGTGGTAACGCTTTGGAAATGAGTTGCTACGAAGCGTGATGGGCGCGCGGTGAATCTGACTGAACGCGCTCTTGACCTCGGACTTTAGGACTTTCCACCGATCGGATCGGGGGGTGGAAAAGGTCGGACCGACGTGTGAGATTGGTCCGCGGTGTCTGCGCTCGAACGCGCGGCTCGGCGTTCGAGGAGGATGGGTTGGACAGCGCTGACTTCGCCCTGCAGGCGTATGACGAGGGACGCTCCGACGGGGCGGCGGGGCGCCTCGACCGGGAGCGCGTCCAGGACGCCGACTACCGGGTGGGGCTGGCCGACGGCGAGCTCGAGACGTTCGAGGCCGATCTGATCGCGGCCATCCGCAAGGCGATGGACGGCAAGCGCTGACGCCATGGATGACGAGATCTACGCGTACGTCACCGGGCGCTCCGACGGGATCGCGGGCCACCGCGACTCCCTGCGCGCCGGCCACCCGGCCACCGGGCCCGATTACCGGATGGGCTTCCTGGACGGGCGGATCGAGGTGTTTCACCTGCTCGCGGCGGTGCGCCGGATCCAGGACGAGTCGGACGGCGACTTCCTTCGTTGATCACCTGGCCCGGACGGGCGTTGTGATGGCGGCTTATCGCCCCCGAAACACGACGACGACCTGGCGGAAATCCGGCCTCGGAACCCTGTGCCCATGACCGAAGGCGTGCTGACCGGGTTCACGGTGGCCGTGACCGCGGAACGGCGGCGCGACGAGATGGCCGCGCTGCTCACCCGGCGGGGTGCCCGCGTCGTCACCGCGTCGGCCATCAGCATCGTGCCGCTGGCCGACGACCAGGCCCTGCACGCGGCCACCGCGGCCTGCATCGGGCTCGCCCCCGACCTGGTCGTGGCCACCACCGGGTTCGGGTTCCGGGGCTGGCTCGAGGCGGCCGACGGCTGGGGGCTGGGTGACCGGCTGCGCGAGGTGCTCGGCCGGGCCCGGATCATCGCCCGCGGGCCCAAGCCGTGCGGGGCCATCCGCGCGGCCGGGCTCACCGAGGACTGGGCGGCCAAGACCGAGTCGACCGACGAGATCCTCGAACGGCTGCTGGCCGAGGGCATCGCGGCCAAGCGGATCGTCGTGCAGGAGCACGGGGAGCCGCAGACCGAGTTCGTCGCCGCACTGCGCGGCGCGGGCGCGGCCGTCGTGGAGGTCCCGGTCTATCGCTGGGAGCTGCCGGCCGACGTCACCCCCGTACGGCGGCTGGCCGAGCAGATCTCGGCCGGCTCGATCGACGCGGTGACCTTCACGAGCGCACCCGCGGTCAAGGCCTTCCTGAGCGTCGCCGGGGAGTCGCGGCCGGCCGTCCTGGACCGGTTCTGCTCCGGCCGCACCGTGGTCGCCTGTGTCGGGCCGGTGACGGCCGCACCGCTGACCGAGCGCGGCATCCCGGTGATCATGCCCGAGCGCTACCGCCTGGGCGCGCTGATCAAGACGCTCACCGACGAGTTGCCGCGGCGCTCGGTCAAGCTGAGCGTCGCCGGTTCCACCCTCGAGATGCGCGGCCACGCCGTTCTCATCGACGGGGTGGCGCACTCGCTCGCACCGGCCGCGATGGCCATCCTGACGTCGCTGGCGGCCCGCCCGGGGTTCGTCGTGTCGAAGGAGCAACTGATCGCCGCGCTGCCCCGGGGGAACGACGGTCACGCGGTCGACGTCGCGGTGGCCCGCCTGCGCACCGCGCTGGGCTCCGGCCGCCACATCGAGACCGTGATCAAGCGCGGCTACCGACTCCGCCTGGACGAACCGGCCGCCTGAAGCCGGCGCGGAACGACCCCGAAGGGCCGACACATGCCTACTCTGCTCGCCGTCGCGCACGGCACCCGCAGCCCCGCCGGTCAGGCGCAGATCCGCGACCTGGTCGCCCGGGTCGCCGCCCGCCGCCCCGGCCTCGACGTGCGCCTCAGCTACGTCGACGTCCAGGAGCCCAAGGTGGCCGAGGTGGTGCGCGCCGCGCCGGGCGCCGTGGTGGTCCCGCTGCTGCTCTCGGCCGGCTATCACGTACGGGTCGACATCGCCGAAGCCGTCGCCGGCACCGCGATCCCGGTGACCCCGCCGCTCGGCCCCGACGACGTGCTGCTCGCCGCCCTGCGCCGCCACCTGCCCCCCGCCGACGCCGTCGTGCTCGCCGCCGCCGGTTCCTCCGACCCGGCCTGGCGGGCCGATGTCGAGCGGGCGGCCGGCGGGATGCCGGTCGGATACGTCTCCGGGCCGGGACCCCGTGTCCCGGACGTGGTGACCGATCTGCGCCGCCGCGGTGCCGGCCGGATCGCCGTCGCCGCCTACTTCCTGGCCGACGGGCTGTTCTATCGCAGCCTGGGCCAGGCCGGCGCCGACTTCGTCACCCCGCCGCTATGCCTCGATCCCGCGGTCACCGACCTCGTGCTGCGCCGCTACGACTCCGCGGCCCGGACCCTCACAACGGCCGCCGGGCGTTTGTAGGGTTTTCCGTACGCCGCCGCAACTGCGGTGGAGTCGGCGGTAAACAATGAACTCCCAGTATTCGGGGTGTGACGGCCACCGATACGCACTGCCCCTACTGCGCACTGCAGTGCGGCATGACGCTGACCCCCGGGATCCCGCGGGTCCGGCTCGAGCCGCGCGACTTCCCGGTCAACAAGGGCGGCCTGTGCGCCAAGGGTTTCAGCGCCGCCGACCTGCTCGATCACCGCGATCGGCTGCTCACTCCACTCGTCCGGAAAGAGCCGGGTGACCGGCGCAGCCCGCTGCGCGAGGCCACCTGGGACGAAGCACTGACACGCATCACCGAGGCCATCACCACCGCGCAGCGCGACCACGGCCGGGACAGCGTCGGCGCCTTCGGCGGTGGTGGCCTGACCAACGAGAAGGCCTACGCGCTCGGCAAGTTCGTGCGGGTCACGCTGCGCAGCGCGTCGATCGACTACAACGGCCGGTTCTGCATGTCGAGCGCGGCCACGGCCGCCAACCGCACCCTGGGCATCGACCGCGGCCTGCCCTTCCCGATCGAGGACATCGCGCACGCCCGGACCGTGCTGCTGGTCGGGGCCAACCCGGCCGACGCCATGCCGCCGAGCATGCAATATCTCGACGCCGGCCGCGAGGTCGGCGCCCGCCACATCGTCGTCGACCCCCGCCGCACCAACACGGCGGCCGGCGCCCACCTCCATCTGCAGCCGCTGCCCGGCACCGATCTGGCCCTGGCCAACGGGCTGCTGCACATCGCCATCCGGGCCGGCTACGTCGACGAGGACTTCATCCGGACCCGGACGACCGGATTTGAGGCCGTCAAGGCGTCGGCCACCGCGTATTGGCCCGAGCGGGTCGAGCGCCTGACCGGCGTACCGGAGAACCGCTTGCGCGAGACCGTGCGCCTGCTCGCCACGCAGGGCCCGGCGATGATCCTGACCGCGCGCGGCGCCGAGCAGCACAGCAACGGCACCGACACCGCCCAGGCCTATCTGAACCTGGCCCTGGCCCTGGGTCTGGTCGGCCGGCCGTTCTCCGGTTACGGCACCATCACCGGCCAGGGCAACGGGCAGGGCGGTCGCGAGCACGGGCAGAAGGCCGACCAGCTCCCGGGATACCGCAAGCTCGACGACCCGGCGGCCCGGGCCCATGTCGCCGCGGTGTGGGGCATCGACCCCGACGACCTGCCCGGACCGGGCCGCTCCGCCTACGAGATGCTCACCGACGACAGCCTGCGGGTGCTCCTCGTGCTGGCCAGCAACATCGTGGTCAGCGCCCCGAACAGCAACCTGGTCCGGAGCAAGCTCGAAGCTCTCGACTTCTTCGTCGTCTCCGACATCTTCCGCTCCGAGACCGCCGAGCTGGCCGACGTCGTCCTCCCGACCGCCCAGTGGGCCGAGGAGGAGGGCACGATGACCAATCTCGAGGGCCGGGTCATCCGCCGCAAACGCGCGCTGCCCCCGCCGCCCGACGTCAGGACCGACCTCGAGATGCTGGCCGATCTGGGTCGCCGGCTCGGCCGGGTGGAGAGCAGCGACCCGCGCACGGTCTTCGACGAGCTGCGCCGGGCCAGCGCGGGCGGCATCGCCGACTACGCCGGCATCACCTACGAGCGGATCGAGGCCGAGGACGGCGTCTTCTGGCCGTGCCCGGCCGAAGACCATCCGGGCACCCCGCGGCTGTTCGCCGACGGCTTCCCGACGCCGGACGGCCGGGCCCGCTTCATCCGGGTCGAGCATCGGGACCCGGCCGAGACGCCCGACCGGCAATACCCGTACGTGCTCACTACCGGCCGCAACATGCAGCACTACCAGAGCGGCACCCAGACCCGGCGGGTGAAGGCGCTCACCGTGGCGCTGCCCGAGGCCCGCGCCGAGATCCACCCCGACCTGGCCCGCCGCCACGGCATCGCCGACGGCGACCTGGTCGAGCTGCGCAGCCGCCGCGGCGTCGCGGTGCTGCGGGCCCGGCTCTCCGACGGCATCCGCCCGGACACCGTCTTCGCCCCCTTCCACTGGCCGGGCGCCAACGCGCTCACCAACCCCGCCCTCGACCCGCACTCGCGCATGCCCGCCTTCAAGGCCTGCGCGGTGGCGATCACCCTGCACACGGAAGGAACCGATTAGCGGTGCACTCGATCCCACGATTCCGGCAAGGCGTCTTCCCCTTCGAGGGCAAGGGCCTCGACCGGCCCGCGCCGATCGACCCGGCCCTGTCCTATGTGGTGCCGGACGGACTCACCGCGCAGGCCGTCTACTTCCGGGGCGGCAACGCGGCCGCCGAGCTGATCAGCGTCGTGCTGATGCGCGACGGCAGCCCGATGCGCTACTTCCCGATCGGCGCCCGGGGTGACGTGCACGTGCCGCTGCGGGTGGTCGAGGACCTGGCCGCCGGCACCGCCGTCGACCTGTGGGTGGCCGCGCCGGCCGGCGTCTCGGGCACCGTGGTCATCGACCTGGGGCTGGTGGAGATCTGATGCGTACGCGTCTGGTCGTCATCGGCAACGGCATGGCCGGCGCCCGCACCGTGGAGGAGATCCTCGCCCGCGGCGGCGACTTCGACATCACGATGTTCGGCGACGAGCCGTACGGCAACTACAACCGCATCATGCTCTCCAACGTCCTGGCCGGCGTGGAGGACGAGTCCGGCATCTTTTTGAACGACCTCACCTGGTACACCGACAACGGCATCACGCTGCACACCGGCACGCGGATCGACCGGATAGACCGGTTCGCCAAGATGGTGTACGCCGCCGACGGCACCGCCACGCCCTACGACAAGCTCATCATCGCCACCGGCAGCCGCGCGTTCGTGCCGCCCATCCCCGGCCTGCACCGTCCCGGCCGCGGATACCACCAGGGCGTCTTCGCCTTCCGCACGCTGGACGACACGCGGTCGATGATCCGCTATGCCCGCGAGCACCAGCGGGCGGTCGTCATCGGCGGCGGCCTGCTGGGTCTGGAGGCCGCCCGCGGCCTGCAGAACCACCTGCCCCACGTCACCCTGATCCACGCCGCCGGCCACCTGATGAACGCCCAGCTCAACGAGGCGGCGGGCGAGACGCTGCGGGCCACCGTCGAGGCCCGGCTCGGCATCGAGGTGGTGGTCAACGGCCGGACCACCGAGATCCTCGGCAAGAACGCGGTCACCGGCGTGAAGCTGGGCGACGGCCGGGTGATCCCGTGTGACGTGGTCGTGGTCGCGGCCGGCATCCGGGCCAACGCCGAGATGGCGGCGGCCAGCGGGCTCGTGGTCGAGCGGGGCATCGTCGTCGACGACCAGATGCGGGCCCAGGACGAGGACGACATCTATGCGGTGGGGGAGTGCGCCCAGCACCGCGGCGAGACCTACGGCCTGGTGGCGCCGCTGTGGGACCAGGCCAAGGTGCTGGCCGATCACCTGACCGGCGTCAACCCGTTCGCCGAGTACCACGGCTCGCAGGTGGCCACGAAGCTCAAGGTGGCCGGCGTCGACGTGGCCGCGATGGGCCTGCAGGCTCCCGAGCGCGACGACGACGAGTCGCTGACCTTCACGGAGCCCGGCCGGGGCATCTACAAGAACGTCATCATCCGCGGCGGCCGGCTGGTCGGCGCCACCATGGTCGGCGACGTCAAGAAGGTCGCCTTCCTCATGCAGGCCTTCGACCGGGGGCTGGCCCTGCCCGAGGAGCGCGCCGAGCTGATGTTCGACCTGGGCGGGCCGTCCGGCGAGGTCAAGGTCGAGGAGATGGCCGACGACGAGCAGGTCTGCAACTGCAACGGCGTCAGCAAGGGCGCGATCTGCTCGACCGTGCAGTCCGGCTGCAAGACGGTCACCGGGGTCATGGACAAGACCCGGGCCGGAAAGGGCTGCGGCACCTGCAAACCGCTCGTCCAGCGGATCGTCGAGTGGGCCGCCGGCGGCGAGGTCGACGAGGACCCGGCCGCGTCCTGGTATGTGCCCGGCATCCCGATGCCCAAGCCCGAGCTGATGAACGCGATCCGGGTGCACTCGCTGCGATCGGTGTCGGCCGTCTTCGCCAAGCTCGGTGGGGAGGAGGACGCCAAGAGCAAGATGGGTCTGGCCTCCCTGCTCAAGATGATGTGGGGCGGCGACTACGTCGACGAGCGCGACGCCCGGTTCATCAACGACCGCGTGCACGCCAACATCCAGCGCGACGGCACGTTCTCGGTGGTGCCGCAGATGAAAGGCGGCGTCACCACCCCCGCACAGCTCAGGCGGATCGCCGAGGTGGCCGAGAAGCACGCCGTACCGATGGTCAAGCTCACCGGTGGGCAGCGCATCGACCTGCTGGGCATCCCCAAGGAGAAACTGCCCGAGGTGTGGGCCGACCTCGACATGCCGTCGGGATACGCGTACGGGAAGAGTTTCCGCACCGTGAAGACGTGTGTCGGCTCGGACTTCTGCCGGTTCGGGGTGGGTGACTCGACGGCGCTGGGCATCGCGCTGGAGGAGCGCTACCAGGGCATCGAGGGCCCCGGGAAGATGAAGCTCGCCGTCACCGGCTGCCCGCGGAACTGCGCCGAGGCGTACGTGAAGGATCTGGGGGTCGTCGCCATCGACGGCGGCAAGTGGGAGATCTATGTGGGCGGCGCGGCCGGCGCCCACATCCGCAAGGGGGATCTGCTCGCCACGGTCGGCAGTGCCGCCGAGGTGATGGTGCTGACCGGGCGTTTCCTGCAGTACTACCGGGAGAACGCGAACTGGCTGGAGCGGACGTACGCGTTCGTGCCGCGCCTCGGCATCGAGCGGGTGCGCGAGGTCGTGGTGGACGACAAGGACGGCATCGCCGCCGCCCTGGACGCCGCGATGGACGCGTCGGTCGCCGCCTACCGCGACCCGTGGAAGGACCGCGACGACCCGGCGACACCCGGCCAGTTCCGCACCTCGCTGCCGCTGACCGTCCTGCCCCAGGTCCCGGTGCGCGCATGATCGCCCTCGGCTCGGTCGACGAGATCCCGCCCGGCGAGGGCCGTACCTTCGCCGTCGACGGCGACATGATCGCCGTCTTCCGCCTGCGCGACGGATCCGTCCGCGCCCTGCAAGCCACCTGCCCGCACCGGGGCGGCCCGCTGGCCGACGGCCAGATCGACCTCAAACAGGTCATCTGCCCGCTGCACCTGAACGCCTGGGACCTGACCACCGGCTGCTCGCTCAGCGGCCAGCCGGATGTCGCGGTCTATCCCGTCCGCGTCGACGACAACCAGATCCTGCTGGGGGACTGACACATGACTGCTCTGCTGCCCGCGCCCTCGCTGAAAGCCCAGTGGATCGACGACTGGCGGCCCGAGGACCCGGAATTCTGGAACTCCACCGGAGCGCCGATCGCCCGGCGCAACCTCATCTTCTCGATCACCTCCGAGCACATCGGCTTCTCGGTGTGGTCGCTCTGGTCGGTGCTCGTGCTGTTCCTCGGCCCCGAGTACGGGATCGACCCGGCCGGCAAGTTCCTGCTGACCGCGGTGCCGACCCTGGTCGGGGCGGCGCTGCGGATCCCGTACAGCTTCGCCGTGGCCCGTTTCGGCGGCCGCAACTGGACCGTCTTCAGCGCCGCGCTCCTGCTCGTCCCGTCGGTGCTCGCCGCCTTCCTGATCCGGCCCGGCGTCGACTACTCCACGCTCATCCTGCTGGCCGCGGTGGCCGGCGTGGGCGGCGGCAACTTCGCCTCGTCGATGACGAACATCAACGCCTACTACCCCGACCGGCTCAAAGGCTGGGCGCTCGGCATCAACGCCGGCGGCGGCAACCTGGGCGTGGCCGCCGTGCAGCTGGTGGGCCTCTTCGTGCTGGCCGTCTTCGGCGCCGGGGACCCCGGTCTGGTGGCCGGCATCTACATCCCGCTGATCGTGCTGGCCGCGCTGGGCTCGGCGCTCTACATGGACAACCTGTCACAGGCCCGCACCGAGAAGCGGGGCATGCGCGACGCCGTCCGCGAACCGCACACCTGGGTGATGTCGCTGCTCTACATCGGCACCTTCGGCTCGTTCATCGGCTTCGGCTTCGCCTTCGGCCAGGTGCTGCAGGTCCAGTTCGCCGACGTCTTCAGCACACCGGTCAAGGCGGCCTACCTGACCTTCCTCGGACCGCTGCTGGGCTCGCTGATCCGCCCGGTCGGCGGTGCCCTGGCCGACCGGCTGGGCGGCGCGAAGGTCACCTTCGTCAACTTCATCGCCATGGCCGTGGGTGCCGCCACGGTCCTGCTGGCCGCCCAGCTGCGCTCGCTTCCCCTGTACGTGGTCGGGTTCATCGCCCTGTTCGTCTTCAGCGGTCTGGGCAACGGCTCGACGTACAAGATGATCCCGGCCATCTTCAAGCGCAAGCACCAGGGCGACGACCACGAGGCCCGCCGCCTCTCCAACGCGGTCATCGGCATCGCCGGCGCGGTCGGTGCCTTCGGCGGCGTACTGGTGAACCTGGCCTTCCGCCAGTCGTTCCTGACCACCAAGGAGGCGGACGCGGCCTACCTGGCGTTCATCGCCTTCTACGCCCTCTGCGTCCTGGTCACCTGGGCCGTCTACCTGCGCCCCTCGGTCACCCGAGTCTGATCGTGTGCCTGCGACTCGACGGGCATAAGTCCGGCTGACCCACCGACATGAACGGAGCCCCGGCGGTCACTGCCGGGGCTTCGTCCTGGTTCGGTCACTCAGATCTTGGTGATCGAGACGATCTGCAGCTTCGGGGCGACGGTCGTCCCGCCCTCCTGCATCTCGTAGGCGTCGGAGCCGACGACAACCGCCTCCGCGCGGAACATGTCATCCATCACGAAGTCGGCCAGCATCGTGGTGTCGCCGATAAAGGACGTGTTTGTGCCGGGGTCCACGCTGGTCTTGCGAGGGCCCGCGTATGCCATGAACGCGTCAGTGCCGGTGAAGGAGTCGAACTGGTAGATCTGGCCGTAGATGACGACCTTCTCACCGGCGTGGCCGTCCGGGTTCTTGACGATCTGCAACCAGCTGCGGTCGGTGAGCTTGGCGTAGGTGTCGCCGTTGCCCTGTGCGGGCTTGACTGTGTTGGCGGGCTTGACTGTGGCGGCCGGCTTCGCCGTCGCTGCGGGCTCAGCCACTACCGCTGTCGCGGTGGGGTCGGCCGCGGTCGCGGTGTTGTCATCGGAGCTGCTCGCCACGTTGGCGATGATGAACAAGAGCCAGGTCACGGCCAGGGTGGCGCCGAAGGTCTTCCAGTACTTACCGCCCGAGTGGCCGAGCGACTGCGCCTTCTTCGCGCGCCTCGACGCCGGGATGAGTCCGAAGAGCCCGAACAGCGCGGTGATGGCGATGACCATGCCGATGCCGGGCGCCTTGCCGATGGGCGCCATAGGCATGGCGCCGCCGGGTCCGTAGTAGCCGGGGCCGTTGTATCCGCCATACGGTCCCGCGGGACCTGCCTGGTAAGCCGGTGGGTATCCCACCGGCGGGGCGGTCGGGGCGTAGGCGTGCTGCGGAGCGCCGGTGGCGTTGTGAGTCCCTTGGTATTGCTGACCGTAGTCGGCGGCTGCAGTGCCAGGGGCTGTCTGCTGGTAGTAGCCGGACTGCGCCGGGGCCTGCTGGACGTACCCCTGCTGCGGGCCGAATGGCTGCGGCTGGCTTTGGCCCTGCGGGCCGGGCTGCGACGTCCACAAGCCGTCGTTCTGCGGTTCAGCGGTCATGAAATCCGTCCGTGCGGTGAGGTGGGCTCCGTCACGGATGGAATCGGTCACTCGGCCGGTGACTTGAGCAGTGGTCGGCACTTCGTCGCACGGGAAGCGGCCGCGGTCCGCGTGGTCGGTCAGCGTCCATTCCGGCGTGTTGCGAATGTGCCCGACCACCAGGCTCAGCGCCAGCGGCAGATGACCGCAGCGCCGGACGATCCGGGCCGCGGCGTCCCGGTCCTCGCCGACCCGGGCCACCTCCGCCAGCACGGCCAGGGACTCCTGCTCCGTGAAGACGTCCACGGCCAGGTGGACGGCCGGACTCAGCTCCGCGAGGCGGCGCCGGCTGGTGATCAGAGTGACGCAGTGCGGCGTAGCGGGCAGCAGCGGTCCGACCTGTGCGGCGGTGAGCGCGTTGTCGAGGACCACCAGGGCCCGGATGCCGGCCAGCCGCGACCGGTAGAGCCCCACACGCCGGTCGACCTCATGCGGGATCTGGTGCCCCGGCACGCCGAGCAGCCGCAGGAACCCGTCGAGGACCGCCGCGCGGTCGGCCGGTGGCTGTCCGGAGTCGAAGCCGCGGAGATTGACGAAGAGGATCCGTTCGAACGGCTTCGCACGATGCAACCGATGTCCGGCGTGGACGGCCAGCCGGGTCTTCCCGACGCCGGCCATGCCCTCGATCGCCGAGACCACCACCGCGTCGCCGCGCCGGGCGGCCCGGCTGAGCTGGGTCAGCTCGTCGCTCCGGCCGGTGAAGCCGGCCAGGTCGGGCGGCAGACCACCGTGTACCCGCACCTGGGAGGCGGCCTCACTCATTCCGGCGACCGCGCGCAGAGCCTGCCGCCAATGATCGCCGTACCCGGTGTCAGCGTGGAGCGCCTCCACCACGGCCACGACGAGATCGTCGTTGAGCCGCCGGCGGCCGGGCCGAAAGCAGTCGGCGACGGTGGACCGGCGGGCCAGCTCACCGGCCGGACGGCCGGCCACGGTGCTCCGGAATCATCCAGACTGCTCGATCGGACGCGACGGGACTTCGAGAATCAACCCATGGAGTGGCACGCGGACGTCGATATCGTGACCGACCTGTACCCGTCGCAGGTCGACGACATAGTGGCCGCCCTGGAGAGCGACGTCGTCGCCCACCACGATCCCGGTCGGCAGCTGCTCCGCCTCGATCATCGGCTCCGGGCGGCGCATCACGGCACCGCCATCGCCGAAGCCGGCAACTGGGTCACCGGCGAAGTGCTGCCGATCATCCGCCGTCAGGGCCGCACCGGCCCGGTCCTGCGCCTCACCGTGGCCGCCCGGTCGGAACACTAGGTCCACCAGAGCTACGACACCTGCGTCATCCGCCGGCGCTCGGAACGCCGGTCCGCTTGTCCGCCAGCGGGAGCGCGCCGCCTTTACCCTGAGGAGACTGTCGGCTCGAAGTCTGACGAAGGCGAGGAAGTCGTTGGCGGACGATCTCAAGGCCCTCTCCATCAAAGTGGTCGAGAACGCGCTCAAAGTGCTCATTCCCTCGTCGGGCGATCGGATCGAGGGCATCGCCGGGCTGATCGCCAACTTCCGGGCGTTCGGCGGTGACCGGACCAAACCAGCGGTCACCGCTCGCCTCTACGAGGCGGCCGACGCCATCTCGGAGCGGATGGAGCGGCACACGGCGGTGGAATTCCGTCAGCTGTCCATGGCGGAGCGCCGCCTCGCCATCGAGGGCGTCCTCAGCGCGATGGACGGCATCGGCGGCGCGGACGGCACTGTCCCTCTCGACGATCTGAGCACCGACCGGATCGTCACACTGGGGCTGCCCGCCGCGGAGCACGCGTGGTCGGCCGCCTTGCTGTCCGAAGACGCGCGGAACTACGGCCGCATCTTCCTCTCCCATGCCTGCGACTACATCGTCGCGCTGGTCAAGGGCTTCCCCGACTTCGACGAGCGGGTCCGGTGGGAGACCTACGTGCTGGCCCGCCGCCTGGAGGAGTCCCTGGCCACCAGCATCGCGAGCGTCGTACCGCCGCTGACCGCGATCCTGCCCTCCGATCGCGACATCGACAGCATCGAGGCGTCGCACCGGTCCCGGGTCGCCCTGCGCTACCGCACGATCGATCTGTTCGGTCTCGGGTTGCCGACCGACATGCGCCGCCAGTCGATCGACGTCGCCTACGTCCACCTGCGCGGGTCCTACCCGCGGACGATGTTCGGCGGACAGCTCGGCCGCCAGGCCGATCCGGCGCGCCCGGAAACCGAGGCCACGATGATGGACGAGGCGCTGGCCGACGCCTTCGATCGGGCCGCCGGTGGGCACAGCGTCAACCTGACGGACGAGTTTCTCGACGACGGCACCCGGAAGTTCGCCTACACGCGGTACGGCGCCCGGATCGTCCTGGCCGGCGGCGCGGGGTCGGGCAAGACGACGATCAGTCGCTGGCTCGCCGTGCGGGTGGCAACCGGCAAGCTCCCGCGGGCGCTGCAGGCGACCCTGGGGCGGTGCGTGCCATTCTACGTCCCCCTGCGCACGCTCATGAAGAACACCGCACATCCGACCGTGGACGACCTGCTCGGGCCGCAGTCGCCGGCTGTCCGCCCGGCCGCCCAGAAGTGGCTTCGCCGCTGTCTGCGCGACGGCCACGCACTGGTGATCCTGGACGGTCTCGACGAGTTGCCCGAGGCCGCCAAGGGCGAGGTGGAATCCTGGCTGACTTCTATGATCAAGGAGTACCCGGCGAGTCACTTCTTCGCGACCTCCCGGCCGGAAGGGCTGAGCCGGCAGTGGTTCGCGACCAAAGGCTTCGAGCTGGTCGAGTTGCAGCCGATGGAGGCGGCTCAGGCTCGCGAGTGCATCGTCAGCTGGTACGACGCTTTGATCCACGGTGGTTCCCCGGACAAGCGGCTCGAGTACGAGAATGCCCGGAACAGGCTTCTGGAGGACTTCGAACGCCGGCCCGCCGTCGCCGACCTCGCTCAGACACCACTTCTCAGTGCCATGCTCAGTGCGCTCTATGCCACCGAGAAACAGGATTCCGTTCCGCAGACACGCATCGAGCTCTACGCCCGGGTGGTCGAGGCCCTCGTCGACCGCCGGGACCGGGAGCGGCAACTGGTCTTCACCGATCTCCCGTCGTTCGAGCCCAAGGAGAAGCTCCGGCTGCTCGAGGCCATCGCCCGCCGGATGGCCGACAGCGGACTGACCAGCATCTCCATCTGGCGGCAGGGCAGATCCGAGCCGGCCCGGGCGTCGGCCTACGACGCGGTCGACGACCGGTTGCACACCATGCCGACCGCGGCGATCACCGCCGACCAGGCCGTCCGCCACCTGGCCACCAGGAGCGTGGTCTTCTGGGATGTCGGCGGCGGGGACGGTCAGTTCGCCCACCGCACCTTTCAGGAGTATCTGGCCGGGCGGGACTATGCGTACACCGGTGACATCGAGGACCTGCTGTCACACGCCCGGGATCCGGCATGGCGCAACACCATCGTCTTCGCCGCCGGAGCAGCCGCTCAGCGCGTCGCGGTCGAGATCGTGGACGGCCTGGCGACACGCATCGAAGAGCAACCGCGCGACCGCTATCTGCCGCTGCTGCTGGCCGAATGCGTGGGGGCAACGGGTCCACTGACCCCCGAGGTGGCCGATCGCGCGCGAACCGCCGTCGCTCTCGTACTGCCTCCCCGATCCCTCGACGAGGCCGACGCGGTGGCCGCCTTCGGCGATCACATCGTCACCTGGCTCGCCCACTACGAGGCCGACACCCCTGAGGTCTTGAACGCCTGCATCCACACCGCGGTCCGGGTCGGCTCGCCGCGGGCGATGGCCGTCCTGTCGCGCTATTCGCGGCTGCCGATGACAGTCAAGCTGACCGGTGCGCTGATCGGAGCGTGGCCCCGGTTCGACGTGCGCAGCTATGCGGAGCAGGTGCTGGCCAACCTCGACCTGGCGAACCTGACCGTGCCGGTCACGTCGGCCGAGACCCTGCGAGGCGTCACCGGTGTCGGCGCGATCCGCCGGCTCCGCCTGCAGACCTCGGTCTGGAACCTCGTCCCGGTGTCGTCGCTGCGCAGCCTCGAATCACTTCACGCCAACGGCTGGATCCGATCGTCGTTCGAGGGCGTGGAGGGCTTGACCGGTCTGCGGGAGCTCGACGTCCGCAACAATCGCTACGTCGACCGGATCGAGCCGATCGCCGGTCTGACCGAATTGCAGGCCCTCACGCTGGACAACTGCTGGGCCGTCGAGGACCTTCGTCCCCTCGGGTCGCTGCGACAGCTCCGCTTCCTCTCCACGGCGGGGCTGGAGAACGTCGGTGATTGGGATTGGCTGTCAGCGCTGACCGAACTTCGTACCCTGCGGATCGACGGTTGCACCGTGCCGGATTCCGCGCCGATCCGCTCGCTGACCCAGCTGAGGTCGTTGTTCGCCGAAGTGCGCGGGGGTGCGACGGACGTCGGCGCCCTGGCCGAGCTTTCCCAGCTCTGGCGCTTGCGCCTGCGGCTCAGCGCCTCGGCCGACTGCACCGGTCTGACCCTGCCCGATTCACTGCGATCGCTCGAGGTCAGCGGCAGGCTGGTGCCCGCGATGTTCGAAGCTGTCGCTCGCTTGCCGCGCCTGTCCACGCTCCGGATCGTCGATCCGGTCGGAGCGCCGGACCTGTCGGCCATCGCGCGCCTGAGCACTCTGGAGACGCTCGAGATCAGGGACGTCCGCAAGGTGGTGAACTGGCGACCGCTGGCAGCTCTGCGGTCGGTGAGATCTCTGGACCTGTCCGGCAGCTCGCTCGGCGATCTGTCCTTCCTCCGACGCATGACGAGTCTGGAGACCGCCGTGCTGGACGGCTGCCGGCTCATCCAGGATCTGGACGGCGTCGAGGAATGCACCAGCCTGCGCCACCTCAGCCTGGCCGACGGTGTGGGCACCGGCCTGGCCGCCGACGTGGAGCGCCTCGGCCGACGGCGCCCCGACCTGACGATCACCTACGACCCCTTCGCCATCCCCGACCTCGGCGGCTCGTAGCGGATCGACGTCAGCGCGGGAGCCACTGCTGCCAGGTCGGGCGGTTGGCGTCGAGCCAGCGCCGGGCGGCCTGGTCGGGTGGGAGCTTGGCGGTGGTCAGGTCGCGGGCGACCGCGTTCTGGTCCTCGTTGGTCCAGGTGAAGCGTTTGATGAGCTCGGCCGCGGGGCTTCCCGACTCGGCGAACGCCTTGCGGGCGACCTTCTCCAGGTCGTACGGCTGGTAGTCGCAGGCCACCTTCTGCGGGTCGGCGTCGCACCCGGGGGTGTAGCGGGGCAGCGTCACGTGGGCCAGGGGGATCTCGGAGAGCAGCCACTGCGGGGCGTAGAAGTAGCCGATCAGGGGGGTCTTGTCGCGCTCGGCCCGGCGGAAGGCGGATATCAGGGCCTCCTCGCTGCCCGCGTGGACCAGCCGGTAGTCCAGCTTCAGGTTGCGGATCAGGGCGGCGTCGTTCGTGACGAAGGACGGGTCGCCGGCCAGGAACTGGCCCTTGCGGCCCGTGGCGGCGGTGCGGAACAGCGGCGCGTACTTGTTGAGGTTCTGCCAGTCGGTGATGCCGGGGTGCTCCTGGGCCAGCCACGGGGGAACGTACCAGCCGATCACGCCGCGGTTGCCGGTCAGGCCCTGTTCCACGGCTACGCGCTTGTCGTCGATGTAGCGCTTCTTGAGGTCGTCGTGGCCCCAGTTCTCGAGGATCACGTCGAGTTCGCCGCGGGCCAGACCCTCCCACGACTCCTCCTCGGTGAGGTCGCGGGTGATCACGGTGCAGCCCAGCTCCTGCCGGAGCAGGTAGCTGACCACGGCCACGTTCGCGGCGTAGCCGACCCACGGGTTGACCGCGATGCGCACGGTGCCGCAGGTGGACGCGCGGGGCACGCCGGGTGCGGGGGAGAGGGCGGCCGGCGTCGCACCGCAGCCGCCCAGCAGCAGGGCCACCACGACCGTACGGAGGAAGGTCTTCACCAGGCCGACCCCGCGTGCGCCTTGGCCAGCCGTTGGGTCAGCACTTCCTCGGTCAGGGCCATCAGCACCCCTTTCACCGACTCACGGCGGCGGGCGTCGCACTCGATCACCGGTACCCGCGGGTCGATGCCGAGGGCGTCGCGCACCTCGCCGAGGTCGAAGCGGCGCGCCTGGTCGAACGCGTTGACGCCGACGAGGAACGGGATGTCGTGGTCCTCGAAGTAGTCGACCGCCGCGAAGCAGTCCTCCAGCCGCCGGGTGTCGAGCAGGACGATCGCGCCCAGCGCCCCGTCGACCAGGTCGTCCCAGAGGAACGCGAACCGGTCCTGCCCGGGCGTGCCGAACAGGTACAGCAGCAACGCGTCGTCGAGGGTGATCCGGCCGAAGTCCAGCGCCACGGTGGTGGTCGTCTTTCCCCGTACGCTCGAGGTGTCGTCCACCCCCACCGAGCGCTCGGTCAGCTCGGCCTCGGTGACCAGCGGCTCGATCTCGCTGATCGCCCCCACAAAGGTGGTCTTCCCGACGCCGAACCCGCCACTGATGACGATCTTGACGGCGACCGGGGTGAGCACCGCCCCGTCAGAGTGCGCTGACACGGTCCCGGATCCTCTCGATCAAGGCGAGCGGCAGCTCGCCGAGCTGGTCCTCGATGCGCAGGTGACCCTCGGCCACCAGGTCGGCGGCGAGCACCCGCACCACGCCGAGCGGCTGCCGCAGCGCCACCGCCACATCGGCCACGGCCTGCGGGGTCTGGCAGAGCTCGACGATCCGCCGTGCCTCGAAGCGCAGCGGGGCCGAGAGCGCGGCCGGCATCGCGTGCAGCAACGTCTCCACCCGCAGCCCGTCGTGCAGCGGCCGGGTCCGTCCGCCGGTGACCATGAACGGCCGCAGGAACATCTCGTCGGACGGCGGCGGATCCGGGTCCGGTGCCAGGGTGGGCGGAGCCGGCGTGGTGGTCGGCGCGGGCGGGATCATCCGCGGGTCCGGAGCCCAGCTCATGACCGCAGGTGCTGCCGCGAGTCGGCGATCAGGGCCGGGGTCAGCAGCGCCCCGAACCGCTCGGCCAGGCGCGAGATCTCATAGCCGACCAGGCCGATGTCGCACTCGGAGCCGGCCACCACGCCCAGGCAGCTGCCGCCACTGATCACCGACACCAGCAGGAACCCACGCCGCATCTCGATCATGATGAGCTTGAGCGCCTCGAAGTCGTAGCGCCGGGACGCGCTGCGGGCCACGCTGGCCAGGCTGGACACGATCGCGGCGAGGTGGTCGGCGTCGCCGCGTTCCAGCCCGTCTGACGCGGCGATGAGGAGCCCGTCCGACGAGACGGCCACGGCATCGCGTACGCCGTCGGTGTGCTGCACGAAGTTGCCGAGCAGCCAGTTGAACTGGTGCCGGTCGGGGGTGGCCTGCACGCTCATCGCTGGGGTTCCTTCGGCTGGGTGCCCCGCGCGACCCCGCTGCGGAAGGCCGTCAGCCGCGATCGGACGTCGTCCGGTGCCGCCCGCAGGTGTTCGGGCGCGGTCTCGGCGGCGACGGGGTGCAGGCGGGTCACGCGGGGTGAGCGCGGGGGCCTTCGGGGCAAACCGTTCGGCGTACGGCCGGGGTCCTCGGAGGCCGGGGCGGAGCGCTGCTGAGGCAGGGCGGGCGCCGGCTGGTATTCCACTGTGGCCGGACGCAGCCGTCCGTGGGTGGTGGTGGCCGAGGTGTCGACCGGCGCCGGCGCGGGTTCGGCGACGGGCAGCGCGGGTTCGCCGGCGATCAGCGCGCCCGGCAGCACGACCCGGGCCGTCACGCCGGTCACCGGCGAGGGGGTGAGCACCACCTCGGCGCCGAGCTCGCGGGCCAGCTGCCCGACCACGTAGTGCCCGAGGTAGCGGGCCGGCGCGGTCAGGAAGTCGCCCTCGCCGCGCAGCCGCCGGTTCGCCTCGTCGACGTCGGCGCCGGTCATCCCGATGCCCTGGTCGACCACGGCGATCAGATAGCTGCCGGCGACCAGCCGGCCCTGGATCTCGACATCGGCCTCGGGCGGGGAGAAAGCCAGCCCGTTCTCGACCAGCTCGGCCAGCAGGTGCGCAACCGCGACCGCGGCCGACCCGGCCAGCCGCACCTCGTCGATCCGGCGCAGGGTCACCCGCCGGTACTCCTCCACCTCGGCCACCGCGGCCCGCACCACGTCCTGCACCGGCACCGGGTCGGCCCACGGCCGCGGGCCGGTCGCGCCGACCAGCACGAGCAGGCTCTCGGCGTTGCGGCGCATGCGGGTGGCCAGGTGGTCGAGCTCGAACAGGTCGGCCAGCCGGCCCGGGTCGGCCTCCTCGCGTTCGAGCCGGGTGATCAGGCTGAGCTGGCGGCGCAGCAGGTTCTGGTGGCGGCGGCCCAGGTCGGCCAGGCTGTCGGTGGTGGAGCGCCGCAGTTGCGCCTGTCCGGTGGCCAGCGCGTACGCGGTCCGCTGAACCCGGTCGAGCGCCCCCGCGACGGCGTGGACCTCGCTGGTGGCGCCCGGCGGGGCGGCGAAATCGGGTGGCGCGGCGTCCTCGCCGGTGGTGGCCCGGCGTACGGAATCGGGCAGTTGATCTGTGGCCAGCCGGTTGGCGCGGGCCGCGAGGTCGGCGAGCGGGCGGGCGATCGAGCGTGACGCCGAGACGGCGAGCCAGATCGACCCGGCCACGCACAGCAGCACGATCACGCCGAGCCCGATCATCCGGCGGGTCGCCTGGTCGCGCAGCGTGGCCGCGCGGGCCCGGATCACCGAGCCGACGTGCTGTTCGAGTTGCAGCAGGTCGTCCAGGACGGTGGTGTGGGCCGACCACCAAGACTGCGGGTTGACCTGCAGGGCGCGGCCGTCGCCGGAGGCCAGGGCGAGATCCTCGAAGTAGCGGGCGACCCGGCCCGGCCCGGTGTCGAAGACGTAGCCGGCCGAGGCGCGCTGCGCGGGCGTGGCGTAGCGCGAGAAGGTCGCCAGCGCCGCGTCCTTGGCCGAGCGCATGGTCACGAACTGCAGGAACTCGCCGGTCCGGAACCCACCGGCCGAGAAGACGCCGTTGAGGAACGCGCGCTCCTGGGCGATGGCCTCCTTGGCCTCGCCGAGCGCCCGCAACACGGTCGCGCCGCGCCGCAGCTCGGCATCGTCCGCACTGTCCAGACCGGTGTCGAGACGGCTCAGATCGGTGATCCGCGAGGTGTAGAACGTGAAAGCCGCGGACCGGCCGATGGTGGCCACGTCGGTGCCGGTGCGCACCCCGTCCAGGGCGTCCAGCGGCCGGGTCACCCCGGGTTCGAGCTGCCGGCGGCGCTCGTCGACCTGGGCCCGGGCCGGCTCCAGCTCGGCCCGGAAACCGGCGTTGCCGCCGAGCAGACCCGCGGTCAGGCCGCGCTCGGTCTGCAACTCCTGCACGAGATCCTGTACGGCGAGAGCCTGGGTGACCGCCGCGGCCGACTCGGTCGCCCGGCGGTACCCCCGCTGCTCGATCGCCACCACCACGGCGAGCAGGACCAGGACGGCGACCACCGGCAGCGCGAGAGTTCGCGCCACGCGACGGCGAATGGTGGCCACGAGAACTCACCCCTGTCGATTGCACGCTCCGCACTCGTACGGCGTCGGAACGCTATCGACAGCGGTGAGCGATAGTCCACGCTCAAATGGCAAGACAACCCGAAAGAGGCGGGTGTACGTTGCGCCGATGCCGTCCACCTACCCGCCGCTCAACCTGGCGGTCCGCACGCCGCGCCTGACGCTCGCCGCCGCCACGGACGATCTGCTCGAACGTCTCGTTCCGCACGTGCGGGCCGGGGTGGTGACCGGCGACGGCCCGGCGCCGTTCGACGATCCGATGTCGCTCTACGCCGACAGCCCGGAGCGGGAGTGGAGCTGGCTGCGCCGCATCTGGTCCGGCCGGTCCAAGGTCGACGCCTCGTTCTGGCGGTTGTACTTCGTGGTCTGCGACGACGGCGAGCCGGTCGGCATGCAGGACCTGATCGGCACCGACTTCGCCGCGCTGGGCACTGTGCACTCGTTCTCGTGGCTGGCGCCCGGCGTGCGCGGCCGCGGGCTGGGCCGGGAGGCCCGGGCGGCGATCCTGCACCTGGCCTTCGAGGGCTTCGCCGCGCGCGAGGCGACCAGCGACGCCTTCGTCGACAACCACGCGTCCAACCGGGTGTCCGAGGCCCTCGGCTACGCCCCCAACGGCGCCGACTGGGCCACCCGCCGCGGCGAGCCCGGCGAGCTCAAGCGCTGGCGCCTGACCCGGGACGCCTGGACGGCCCGCCGCCGCACCGACATCGAGCTGTCCGGCGTCGCGGAGTGCAAGCCGGTGCTGGGTCTGTGAATCCGGGCACTGGCTCCGGTGTGACGGGGGCTGGTTGACTGCGGGCATGCCCTTCGAGCGCTACGGCGTGCTGGCCGGGGTGCTGCACCGCAGCTTCCGCGACCGGCCCGACAACCAGGGCCGGTGGTTCCACGTCAACCTCGAGGTGGACGCGCCGGCCGGCCGCTACCGGTGCGCGGTGGACGTGGACAGCAAGAAGTCGGACACCGGCGTGCAGTGGAAGACCTTCGTCCTGGAGCCGTCCGCCCTGGGCCCGGCCGCCGGTCGGCCGCCGGGCTACCACGAGCTGGCCCGGCTGCCCGGCTCGGGCGCGCTGGACTACCTGCGCCACCCGTCGCTCGCCGACAATCCCGGCTGCCTGTTTCCGCCGGAACCGCTGCGACGCCTCCTCGGACTCCGGACCGTGCGCCGCCCCTGGACGACCGGCTCCAACCTCGACGCCGCCACGGCCCTCGAGCCCATGCTCCAGCCCGGCCGCCGCGTCCTCGTCTTCGGCGAGCCCTTCGACCAGGGTCTGGGCCTGCACAACATCCATCAGAACCAGGGCGACCCGGACGGCTCCCCGTGGTGGCCCGAGAACGGCATCTGGCAGGACGGTGCCACCGCCACCGAACGCCCCGACGGCAAACTGGACGTCTTCATCTCCAAGTTCTCCACCCAGCACGACCCCACCGACGACAACGGCCACCCGATCTCCTGAGGGCGCCGGTCGACGACACGCTGCTCAGAGGAGGTCGAGATCGAATCGGGCGCCGGGCATCGATTCATATTCCGGCAGGGTGACGCTGATGCGACCCGATCGCAGAAAGCTGTCCACCTCGAAATCGGTCAGCTTCTCGCCGTTCGCCGCCCGCCAGGGAAACATGCCGGCCGGCTTCTTGACGTACCAACGGTCGAGCGTCTCGTCATGGGCGGTCGTCCCGTCGGGCAGGTCGACGGATTTCACGGTCGTGGTCACAGCATCGGCTCCTCGATAGCGAACTGGGGCGCCCGGCCCGCGCTGGAATGCACCTGGCACCCCTCCGCCGGCATACGCCCCTGGGCCACGACGATAACGACCACAAAAGCACCTTTATCACTTACCGCCCGGACGTCACCCCCTCGGCGGAACGGCTGGTTGCCCGGGTGAGCCTGGGAAACCGTGTTCAACGAGCGGGGGAACAAGGTCCGGCCCGGTGATGCTGCACCTGTGGTGATCAAGTCTGAGCGGGTGTCGCTGCTCGATCGGTCGCGTACGCGGGCCGGTGAAGCGGAATCGGCGGCGCTCACCGGCACGGTCGCGCGCGCCGGGCGGGCGGAACGGCTGGGGTACGACCGGTTCTGGGTGGCCGAGCATCACGGCGTTCCCGGCATCGCCGGCGCGGCCCCGGCGGTGCTGCTGGCGGCCGTGGCCGGCGCGACGGCGACCATCCGGATCGGGTCGGCCGGGGTGATGCTGCCGCACCACCAGCCGCTGGTGGTGGCCGAGCAGTTCGCCACGCTGTCGGCCTTCGCGCCCGGCCGGGTGGATCTGGGGCTGGGTCGCTCGCCCGGCTTCACCGCGCCCGTGCGCCGGGCTCTGCGGCAGTCCGACCATGACTTCGCCGCCGACCTGGGGGAGCTTCGCCGGTTCCTCGACGGGACGGCGGAAGTCGGCCTGCACCCGTGGCCGGACGGCCCGGTGCCGTTGTATGTGCTGGCCACCGGCAGTGGGCTCGCGCTCGCGGCCGAGCTCGGGCTGCCGGTGATCGTGGGCGGCCCCCTCCTCGGCGTCGGCGGCGACCCGGCCCCCGGGCTGGAAGCGCTGGCCGGCTACCGGCGCGCCTTCCGGCCGTCGCGGCAGCAACCCGAGCCGTGGGTGGCGGTCAGCCTCGACGTGCTGGTCGCCGACACCGCCGCCGAGGCCGCCGACCTGTTGCTCCCCGAGGCGTGGGCGATGGCCCGGAGCCGTACGACCGGGGTCTTCCCGCCCTTGGAGCCGGTGGCCGACGTCCGGGCCGCCACCCGGACCTCGCGCCAGCAGCAGTATCTCGAGCAGACCGCCGCGGCCGCCGTCGCCGGCACCCCCGCCCAGGTCGAGCGCCGGCTGGCCGAGCTGCTCGACCGCACCGGAGCCGCCGAGCTGGTCGCCGCGGGCAGCACCTTCGACCGGGCCGCCCTGGCCGCCTCGGACGCGGCGCTGGCCGCATTGTTCGGCCGGGCCGCGGACCAGTGACCGCAGCGGCTACTGTGCGGCCATGCCCGAGCCCGTGGACCTTTCGACTCCGGCCTCGCGCCGCGAAGCACTCCGCGCGGTCGACGTCGAGGACCCCGGCCCCGCCCACGCGATGCTCCGCGAGATCTTCGACCGCGAACGGTCCTGGCGCGAGGGGCCCGACCACGGCGAGAACGACGAGTTCGAGCAGATCTATCTGGCCGCCTTCCTGCTGTTCCTGATCGGCGACCCGGCCGACGCACCGCGCCTGTACGCGGCGAAGTTCCGGACCGGCGACATGGACCTGGGCGTCTGCTTCGACGCCCAGGCCATCTTCGGCGCCGGCCGGGGTGAAACGCTCGAGTGGCTCCTCGCGAACGGCTACACCGACGAGCACTCCCATCTGCGCGAGTGGTTGTCGGACTCCGAGGATCCGCCGATCGAGGACTGGGCCCGGCGCAAACGCGCCTACTTCTACTCACCGGGCGGCGTCCTGGAGCTGGACGAGCTCGAGCCCTGACCACCAGTCATACCCGGACCTACCGGCTGAGCCATGGCTTTGACGGCCAGTGGCATGACGCTTCGCGCCGGCTGGACTGCTCAGCCTGCCTCGGGGAGGCCCGGGGTCAGCGCCGCTTGGACGATGTGGACGGCCTCGGTGGGGTCGATGCCGAGGGCGGCGATGACGGCGGCGTACTCGGCGGCGGCGCGACGGGCCCGTTCGCGTCCCAGCTCGCCGGCGGCGGACACGAAGGAGCCGGCCGAGCCCCGGGTTTCGATCAGCCCCGCCTCCTCCAGTTCGCGGTAGGCCCGGCCGACCGTGTTGACCGCCAGGCCGAGGTCCGCGGCCAGGCGGCGGATCGTCGGCAGCCGGGTCCCCACGGCCAGCGTGCGTTCCTGGATCTGCGCGGCGAGCTGGGCGCGGAGTTGCTCGAACGGTGGGACGGGCGAGGCCGAGTCGATGACGATCATGCGGCTCACCGGGCGCTGGATCCGCGCTGGGCAGCCAGAGCTCTCCGCCCGTCCCAGACCGTGATCAGCCCGAGCGCGATGACACTCAGAACGATGAAGACGAGCCAGCCCGTGTTCCACCGATCGAGCCCGGTGTCGAACACCGACACGACCGGCAGTGACCACACGACGGTCGGCAGGGCTACCTCGCGGGCGTCCTCGACGCGCATGAGGAAGTCGGCCCTCAGTGAGCCCTCGTCGTCGGCCACCACCGGGTGGGTGAGCACGTGGCGGAGTTGGACGGCCGTACCGGCCGCGACCCCGCACAGCCCGATCAGCAGGATGACCGCCGCGTACCGGGCGGCGCCCTCTCGGACGGTCAGAGCCGCGATCGCCAGCACAGCCGCACCCGCGTACGTCATCGCCAGCAACGCGGCCCGCGGCACGCCCAGCACGGTTCGCCAGCCGGGCCGGACGGAGTAGGTCGCCCGTCGCGGCAACTCCGCGCCGGCCTGCTGATCGACCCGCCGCACCCACCGGTCGAGCAGCGACAGGCCCAGCACCAACCCGGCCACGAGCGCTGTCAGCACCACCAGCGCCCAGCGCCGCTGCGTCCCGAACCCGTCATCCGCGGGACGGATCGGCAAGGCGGAGACGTAGACCAGGGCAGTCGCGCAGAGGAACACGGCCGGCAGGATCGCGGCGGCGACCCGCGCCCGTCGCCGGACCGCCAGGCGCGCCGCCAGCATCGGTAGCGGCGTGACGTCGGCCAGTCCGCGTGCGGCCAGCCACAATCGGGCTATCTCGAGTTCCGTCGGACGCACCCTCGGCATGGCAGCCTCCCCGACTTGTCGCGAGTGTTGTCTCACCATGTTGCGACAAGACTTGCGACAAGGCAAGGGTGGCCCGGCCCCGGCGGCGCCGTAGTCTGCTGGCATGTCGGATCTTCTGGGGCAGGTTCACGCGGCCGCGGGGCCCTATCTCGCGTCGCTGGCGGCGCGGCCGGTGCAGGACCGCGATGCGCTGTCGCTGCTGGCCGAGCTGGGTGGGCCGTTGCCGGAGTCCGGCAGTGCGCCGGGCGAGGTGATCGAGCGGCTGCTGCGGGTGGGCACGGCCGCGGGGACAGCGTCCTCGGGGCCGCGGTTCTTCCACTTCGTCACCGGGGGAGTGACGCCGGCGGCGCTGGCCGCGGACTGGACGGCGGCGCTGCTCGATCAGAACGCGTTCTCGAAGGTCTCGTCGCCGTTCGCGCACGAGGTGGAGACGGTGGCGCTGCGGTGGCTGCGGGAGTTGTTCGGGCTGCCCTCGTCGTGGGGTGGGGCGCTGGTGGCCAGCGCGACGTTCGCCAACTTCACCTCGCTGGGGTGCGCCACGCAGTGGTGGGGGTTCCAGAACGGGGTCGACACGGCCGAGGACGGGCTGGCCGAGCTGCCGCGGATGCCGGTGCTGTCGTCGGGCTACGTGCATGCGAGCGCCCGCAAGGCCCTGCAGATGCTGGGGCACGGGCGCAACTCGGTGACGGTGTGCGCGCGTGACGGGGCCGGGCGGGTGGACCTCGGGCTGATGCGGCGGCATCTCCAGTCGCTCAAGGGGGCGCCGGCGGTCATCATCGCCAACGCGGGGGAGGTGAACGCGGGCGACTTCGATCCGGTGGCCGAGCTGGCCGACCTGGCGTCGGAGTTCGGTTGCTGGCTCCACGTGGACGGTGCGTTCGGGCTTTTCGCGGCGCTTTCCCCGCGTACGGAAAGGCTTGTGCACGGGATCGACCGGGCCGACTCGATCGCGGCCGACGCCCACAAGTGGCTCAATGTGCCCTACGAGAGCGGTTTCGCCCTGGTCCGGGATCAGGCGCGGCTGGGGGCAGCGTTCGGGATGCCGGGAGCGGCCTACCTGCCCGGGCCGGGCGACCCGGGCAGCGGCTACGCGCTCTACGGGCCGGAGTCGTCGCGCCGGGCGCGCTCGCTGCCGATCTGGGCGACCCTGGCCGCGTACGGGAAACAAGGGCACCGCGAGATGGTCGAGCGCCACCTCGACCTGGCCCAGCACCTCGCGGCCCGGGTCGACGCGGCGCCCGGATTGGAGCGCCTGGCCGACGTGCCGCTCTGCATCGTCTGCTTCCGGGCGAACCCGCCCGGCGTCGCCGACCTCGACGACTTCAACCGCCGGCTGGGCGCGGCGCTGCTGGCCGACGGTCGCGTCTATGCCGGCACCACCGTCTACGACGGGAAGGTGGCGCTGCGCCCGGCGATCGTCAACTGGCGCACCACCGAGGCCGACATCGACCTGTTCGCCGACGTCGTGCTGGAGCTTGCCCACGAGTTGTCCCAGGAGGTCGGGACACGCGCATCGTGACCGGTGGGACGGCCGGTTCCTAGCGTGGCCCTCGACATCATCGACCTGGAGGGCTTCTCATGGGACGCATGACCCGCTCGACCGCGCTGCGGATCGCGGCCGCACTGTCGGTGCTGGTGGCGATCATCGGCATCGTGCTGTTCGACCTGCCCAACCTGGTGCTCGGCGCGCGCGACAGCGAGGCACCGTTCGGGCTCGTGCTGGGCAGTTTCACCTCCGACGTGCTGGCGCTGGTGGCCGCGTACGGGGCCTGGCGCCTGCAGAAGTGGGGCGCGGTGCTGCTGATCGCGGTGAACGCGTTCTGGATCGTGCAGGCGGTGACCTCGCTGCTGTTCGACCGGACCAGCGCCGAGTTGCTGTTCGCGTCGGTCATGCTCGTGCACCACGTCGTGGTCATCTCGTTCTGCCTGTGGCGCGAGCGGGTCGTCAGTGCGGTCTGACGGGGCCGGCCGCCGCCTCTATCAGGTGCTCCTGCCGTTCCTGCTGCTCTGGTACGCCCTCGTGGTGGCCGGGCTGGTGGCCGTGGTGGCCACGTTCCCGGACCGGCCGATCGGGTCGCTCGACGAGATCCCGTGGTGGTCGCACGCCATCGCGTTCGCCGTCGTGGCCCTCACCTGGGCGCCGGTGTCGGCCCACCTCGACCGCGGGGTGCATCAGCTCGCGTTCGGGCAGCGGGACAACGCGTACGAGGTGGCCGGTCACGTGTCGCGGCAGCTGCTCCCGTCGGTGGCGGCGGCACTGGCCTCGACGATGGCCCTGCCGTACGTCCAGATCGAGTCGGACGGGCGGGTCGTCACCTCGTACGGGTCGGTCCCGGACGGCGCGACGATGGTGGAGATCCGCTGATGTATCAGGAGCTGCGGCTGGGGACGCTGCGGGTGAGCTCGCGCCGCCGGCGGGACCGGCTGTCGGCGGCGGACCTGCGGCTGCTCGAGGACCTGGGCCGGCAGGTGGCGATGACGCTGCACGCGGCGTCCTCGCGCGAGAGGCTGGTGGCCGCGCGCGAGGAGGAGCGGCTGCGGATCCGCCGCGACCTGCACGACGGGCTGGGGCCGACGCTGGCCTCGTTGGGGCTGCGGCTGGGCGTGCTGCAGCGGATCCTGCGGGACGACCCGGCGGCGGCGGCCGAGCTGGCCGGGGAGCTGCGGACCGACGTACGCCAGGCCACGGCCGACATCCGGCGCCTGGTCTACGAGTTGCGGCCGCCGATGCTCGACGAGCTGGGCCTCGTGGAGGCGTTGCGCGGGCTGCGGTCGGGCGACGGGCTTTCCCGTACGGTGTCCGCGCCCGAGCCGATGCCCGAGCTGCCGGCCGCGGTGGAGGTCGCGGTGTACCGCATCGCGGCCGAGGCGTTGCACAACGCGGCCCGGCACGCTGACGGCTCGAAGTGCGCGGTCGAGCTGACCGTGACGGCGGGCGACGTGACCCTGACCGTCACCGACGACGGGCGAGGGCTGCCGCCCGGTTATCTGGCCGGCGTGGGCCATCGGTCGATGCGTGAGCGCGCCGGCGAGCTGGGTGGCACGCTGACCGTCGGCGAGGCGCCCGGCGGCGGGACGCGGATCGCCGCCACTTTCGCGTTGGGGAGTCATGACTGAGCCGATCACGGTGCTGCTGGCCGACGACCATCCCCTGTTCCGCAAAGGTCTGCGGGCGCTGCTGTCCACGATGACCGGGGTGACGGTGGTCGGCGAGGCCGTCGACGGCCGGGCTGCGGTGGAGCTGGCCTCGGCGCTGAGACCGCAACTGGTGCTGATGGACCTGCACATGCCGGGCGGGGACGGGCTGACGGCGATCCGGCGGCTGGCCGGGGCCGAGCATCCCCCGCACATCCTGGTGGTGACGATGTTCGAGGACGACGACTCGGTCTTCGCGGCGCTGCGGGCGGGTGCCCGCGGCTACGTCCTCAAGGACACCGACGACGAGGAGATGACCCGGGCCATCCTGGCCGTCGGCCACGGCGAGGCGATCTTCAGCGCGGCCATCGCCTCGCGGATCGTGGCCTTCTTCGCCGGGCGGCCGCCCGCCGACCCGTTCCCGGCGCTGACGGCCAGCGAGCGCAACGTCCTGCAGCTGATGTCCCGCGGCCTGCCGAACGACGTCATCGCGGGCGAGTTGCGGTTGAGCGCGAAGACCGTCCGGAACTACGTGAGCAACGTCTTCGGCAAGCTCCACGTGGGCAGCCGGGCCGAGGCGATCGCCCGCGCCCGCGACGCCGGGATCTAACCGAGCCGGCCGCGGGCGACCAGGGCCCAGCACAGGCAGCCGAAGGCGGCGGTGGTGGCCAGCGTGCGGACGAGGTTCCAGGCGGTCCAGCGGGCCTCGTCGAAGGCGGCGCGGACGGCGGCCGGGTCGGCCAGGCCGGCGGGGTCGCCGGCGGCCTTGAGCGCGTCGTTGAGCGGCACGTTGACGGCGATGGTGACGCCGAAGACGACGACGTAGAGGACGAGCGCGGCCAGCACCCAGGGCAGGATGGCCCGGCCCGGGTTGAGGAACGCCGACACGGCCGTGAAGAGCAGCGCGCCGACGAAGCTGAGCAGGAACCAGGGATTCAGGATGGCCCGGTCCAGGGCCTGGAAGGCGCCGATGAACGTCCGGTCGCCGGTGCCACCCAGGCCGACCATCACGGTGTGCTGGTAGAGCCCGAAGACGCCCGCCATCAGGCCGGTGGTCATGGTCGCCGCGATCAGCGCGGTCACCCTCAAAGCGAACATGCTCCCAGTCAACCGGGGGCGGGAGCGGGCCTCCATCGTCGAGCGTCCACGCCTCATGCGTGAGAGTCGCAACCGGACGACTGTCAGTCCTCGGCACGCGGATGGCCGCTGCCCGCCCGCCTGGCGCGGCGGGCGACGACCACCGTCCAGGCGACGTCGATGAGGATGATGAACGTCCAGACGCGACCGGCGCCGTACAGGAAGGACGTGCCGCCCTCGCGGGTGCCGTTCCAGGCGCCGGCGCTGCCACGGGCCAGGTCGAGCAGCCACGACTCCGCGAGGACGAGCAGCACGATCTGAGCCGCGGTGTAGAGGGCGGCGTGCTCGCCCAGCTTGCGATAGGGCGACCGGCCCGATCCCGGCGTCGGCGCCGAATCAGGCCCCGGTGGCCGGCTTGCGTCCGGCGCCGAATCAGGCCCCGGTGGCCGGCTTGCTTCGGGCGCGGCAGCGGGGCCGGGGGCCGATGAGGGCGCGGGGTCGGCGGTCGGTGCGGGTCCGGCCGGGAAGTCCGGCACGCCCACGGCTCGGAGGGACCATGGCACGAGCACGGCGCCGGAAAGGATGACGGTCGCGGACAAGAGGCAGGCCAGGGCCCACGGGGCGGCGTCGTAGAGGAAGCCGGCGGACAGCGAGCCGATCAGGCCGCCGAGCAGCACGGCGGCCTCGTAGGCGCCCATGCCCCGGCCGACCTGCGCGCCCGACGCCTCGGCGATCACCGCTTGCTGGATCGGGATGACGGCGGCCCAAGCCACACCGCTCAGGATCCACAGCGCGGCGATCACCCACGGGTCGGGAGCCCAGGCGAGCCCGGCCGCGAACAGAGCCGACGACACCGACGCGACGGCCAGCACCCGCGTCCGGCCGTGGCGCAGTACGAAGCGGTGCAACCACGTCGGCAGCAGCGCCATCGCTATGGCGCCGGGCAGGAAGACGTACGCGATCTCGACGATCTCCAGCTCGAACCGCCGCTGCAGGTGCAGCAGGAGCAGCAGCGCCACCGCGGCCTCGGCGGTCATGGTGAGGACTACGGCGAGCAGCATCGGCCGCAGCCGCCGCAGGGTGCTGCCGGGCCGGGGTGGCGCCGGTGGGACCGCCCGGACCGGAGCACTCAGGAGCGCACCGGCCGCGATCAGGCAGGCCAGGGCACAGCCGGCGAAGACAGCGCGATAGCCCGCCGCGCCGAGCACCGTGAAACCGGCCAGGAAGGCGATCCACGCCCCGTTCTCCTCGGCCGCGGTCAGCTTGGGAAAGACCGCACTGTCCTCGGCCAGCCGCTCGCCGGCCATGGCGCGTACGGAAACCCAGAGCAACGCCCCGCCGATGCCGCCCACCGCCGCCGCACCGAAGGCGACCGCCAGATCCGCCGCGAAGGCATAGCCGAGACAGGAGACCGCAGAGAGCAGAGCCCCGATGGCCGCGACCCGCCGCCGGTCCCGGACGTCGGCCAGCCACCCGGCCACCGGCCGCGCCGCCACCGAGACGGCCAGCTCGACCGCCACCAGCACCCCGACCTGTGTCGCGCTCGCGCCCAGGGCCGCCCCGGCCCACAACGGCAGCAGGAAGTCGAGCAGTTCGCGCGGTCCGTTGGCCAGCGCCGCCGACAGCAGCGTGCGCCGTTCCCGTTCCTCGGCTCCCCGTGACACGTCCACGACTCTAGGAGCCGGACGCACGTATCAACTGGCATGGACTGGTTGCGCTCGGTAGCCAGACTGGGAGGTGCCCGGCCTGACTTCTCGAAGACGGTGAACCTGGGCATCACGGTCGGCCGGGAGGACGCCTTGGCAGGTTCAGCGGTGGTTCAGACGATCACGCTCGTGGCGGCGTTCGCGGCCTTGGGTCTCAGTCTCTGGCAGGGCAGCGCCGTCGCCCGTCAGAGCCGGGAAGCGACGAGGCAGAGTGCGGATGTCGCGACGACCGAGTTCCGGCCGATCTGGGCGACCGCGCGGGTGCTTTACACGCCGGACTTCGCCGAGATGGTCGACCGCGAGCTGGCGCACCTGCCGACCGTCGACGTCCGCCCGCTGACCGCGCCCTGATCAGTGCCTCTTGGCGGCGATCTTGGCCCGGACCCGGGCGACGCGGATGGCCTCCTTCAACGTCTGGACGTCGTAGGCGCCGTAGTGACGGCGGCCGTTGATGAAGAACGTCGGTGTGCCGGAGACGCCGCTCAGGTCGGCCGACTCCAGGTCGGCGGTGATGCGCTCCTTGCAGGTCGGCTGCATCAGGTCGTCGTGGAACCGGTCCTGGTCGATGCCGAGCTCGCCCGCGTACGTCAGCAGGTCGGCGATGCGCAGGTGGTCCTGCTGGGTGAACATGCGGTCGTGCATCTCCCAGAACTTGCCCTGCAGGCCGGCCGCCTCGGCGGCCTGCGCCGCCAGCTGAGCCTGCGGGTGCACGTCGGTCAGCGGCAGATGGCGCCAGACGTACCGCAGGTCGTCGTCGGTCAGCAGCTCGCGTACCACGGGCTCGGCCCGGCCGCAGTAGGGGCACTGGAAGTCGCCGTACTCCACCACGGTGACCGACGCCTCGGCCGGGCCGCGCACGTGGTCACGCTCCGGGTCGACGTCGGGGATCAGGTCGATCAGCTCCTCGACGTCGCCCAGCAGCGCGACCGCCTTGCGCGGCTTCGGCAGCCGGCTGGTCACGAAGAAGACGGTCCACGTGATCAGGGACGCGGCCGGGATGGCCAGCAGCAGGCCCAGCTTGGCCTCGGAGAGCTCCGGCTCCTCGAAGGCCAGGTTGGCGATCAGGAAGGACACGGTGAAGCCCATGCCGGCGATGGTCCCGGTGCCCAGCACCGACGCCCAGCCGGCCGCCGGGCGGATGCGGCCCCCGCTCAGCCACGTGACCAGGGCCGAGACCCCGGTGATGGCGACCGGCTTACCGACGACGTAGGCCAGGAAGACACCGACCGTGACCGGCGACATCAGCGCCTCGCCCAGGAAGCCCCCGTCGATCGCGATGCCCGCGTTGGCCAGGCCGAAAAGCGGCACGATCAGATAGCTCGACACCCCCGACCAGGTGCGGGTCAGGCGGTCGTTGGGCGACAGCGACCGCAGCAGGCCCATCCGGGCGAACCGGGCGAGCTCGGGGGTCGGCTGCTCGCGGAACGAGCGGAACAGGTCGCTGGCCTGCTCGAGGTCGCCGCGGCCGGGCGTGTACGCCGCGGCGGCCAGCCCGATCGCCAGGCCCGACACCACCGGGTCGATCCCGCTCTCCAGCGTCGCCCCCCAGACGACCAGGCAGACCGGCAGATAGATGAACCCGCTGCGGACCCCGGCCCGCACCATCACCAGCGTGAGCAGGAAGGCTCCGATCGCGATGATCAGCGGCATGACCCGGATGTCGTCGGAGTACGCCACCGCGATCACGATCAGCGCGACCACGTCGTCGACCACCGACACGGTGACCAGGAACAGCCGGGCCTGCACCGGGATGTTGCGACCGACCAGCGCGAGCAGGCCCAGGGCCAGCGCCGTGTCGGTCGACATCGCCGCGCCCCAGCCCGCCGCGCCCGGGCCGCCCTGGTTGACCAGCAGGAAGATGCTGATCGGCAACGCCATGCCGACGATGCCGGCCAGGGCGGGCAGCACGAACCGCCGCCGGTCGCGCAGGTCGCCGAGGTCGAACTCGCGCCGCGCCTCCAGACCGACCACCAGGAAGAACAGCGTCATGAGGCCGCTGTTGACCCATTCCCGCAAGTCGAGCTCGATGCCCTGGCCGCCGAAATGGATGCTCAGCTCGGTGTGCCAGAACGACTCGTAGCTGCCGTCGGCCGTGTTGGCCCAGATCAGCGCGGCGATGATGGTCGTCACCAGCACCGCGGCACTGCCCGCCTCGGTGCTCAGGAAGTCGCGTAACGGCGTCGCGACGCGGCGCGACCATCGGGTGGTCGTGCCGGCTTCGGCGCTGAGCTCGGGGGCGTCACTCACGGAACACACCCAAGCATGCCGTAGGCCGCCTTGCCACAGACTGTGACCAGCGCCTATTCAAGCCCTGGGACGGATGACCTCCGCCCCGGGATGTCGTCTGGATAAGATCTCAGATCGGGGCCGTGGTTCAGGAGGCGGGTTGACCAGCAACGAGGATCTTTCGTCGCAGCTGTCCGAAGCCCTCGCCGAGCTCGACGGCCTGCGCAGCCTGCACTCGGACGCGCTGGCGCAACTCGACGGGCTGCGGACCCTGCACGAGGTCAGCAAGGCGGTGCACGCCAGCCTCGACCTGACCGCGACGATGGACGCGGTGGTGCACGGGGTCACCCGGGCCTCCGGGTTCGAGGTCGCGGTGGTCAACGTGCTCCAGCCCGGCGGCGACTTCGCGGTCGTGTCGGTCGAGGGCACCGAGGAGATCCGCGGTTCGCTGCTGGGCACCACGACGACCACGGCGAACTGGGACGAGTTGTTCGCCAAGGCCGAGCTGTGGGGCGCGCTGTATTTCGTCGACCACAACAACGACATGCCCGACGCGATGATCACCTGGACGTCGGACACGTTGCCGGTGCCCGGCGACCCGGGCGGCTGGCACCCCGAGGACATGTTGTTCGCCCCGCTCACCTCGCCGATGGGGGAGCTGGTCGGGATACTGAGCGTCGACCTGCCCCGCGACGGACGCCGGCCGGGCCCGGTGCAGCGCGAGATGCTCGAGCTGTTCGCCCAGCACGCGTCGATGGCCGTGCACCACGCCAAGCTGCATCACGAGCTCGCCGAGAGCCGCGCCCGCCTGCACCACGCGGCGACCCACGACCCGTTGACCGGGCTGGCCAACCGGACGCTGCTGCGCGCGTTCACCGACGAGCTGGCCGGGCGCTCCGAGGGTGAGGTCGGCGTGATGGTGATCGACCTCGACGACTTCAAGTCGGTCAACGACGTGGGCGGCCACGACGCCGGCGACGAGGTGTTGCGCACCGTGGCCGGCCGGATGGCGGCGCTGGTGCGGCCGACCGACCTGCTGGCCCGCACGGGGGGCGACGAGTTCGTGATCGTGGCGACCGGCGAGGGCGTCGACGGGATGCTGC
The DNA here is from genome assembly GCF_023544465.1 of Paractinoplanes maris. Classification (GTDB taxonomy): domain Bacteria; phylum Actinomycetota; class Actinomycetes; order Mycobacteriales; family Micromonosporaceae; genus Actinoplanes; species Actinoplanes maris. The sequence continues at coordinate 325,012 of NZ_JALPVL010000010.1, forward strand.
GCGACACCGCCGAGCGGATCCACCTCGCGCTGGCCGATCCGGTCCAGACCCGCAGCGGTCCGTGCAAGGTCGGTGCGAGCATCGGTCACGCGTACGGCGAATGCTGCACCGATTTCGCCCAGCTGGCCTCGGCGGCCGACGCCGACATGTACCGGACGAAGCAGCGCCACCGGGCCAAGCGCCCCTGGGTGGCCTAGCTCCGGCATGATCACCCGCTCCGATGGTGCCTAACGCGCGACCGAGACCGACGCCCGGACCGTGCGATCCTCGGTCAGGCAGCGCAGGAGCTCCTCGGCCAGGTCGGCGCGCGGGATGAGACGGCCGCCGGCCACGTTCTGGTTGATCGCCGTACGGTAGCGGCCGGTGTGCCCGGCGTCGGTGAGCCGGGGCGGGCACACGATCGTCCAGTCCAGATCGGTGGCGCGCACAACCTCCTCCATGCGGCCCATGTCGGCGTAGGCGTGTCTGAACACCCGGCCGACCAGCGGCTTGACCGCCGAGCGGACGAACCAGCCGTCCTGGTCGTCGATGTGCATGCCGCTGTTGCTGACCACCGCCAGCCGGCGGATGCCCTGTTGCTGCATGGCCGCGACGATCGCCCGGGCGCTGTCGGCGCACACGGTCGTCGGGCCCCGGCCACGCGGCCCGATCGCCGAGATCACCGCGTCGCGACCGGCCACCGCCGGACCGAGGACCGCCGGGTCCCGGACGTCGGCCTGGACGATACGCAGTTCCGGCGCCTCGAACGTCAGCCGGGCGGGGTCGCGGACGACGGCCGTCACCTCGTGCCCGCCGGCGCATGCCTGCCGCACCACCTGCGTACCCGTGCCGCCGGAGGCCCCGAAAACAGTGAGTCTCATAGTTCTCCCTCGTGGTTGGTAAGCACTTACTAACCGCTATGGTCAGTGAGTACTCACTTAGTTGTCAAGGAGCCGGATTGAGCACCCGCGACCGCATCGTCACCGCCGCCGCCGAGGTCATCCGCGACCGCGGTCTGGCCCGGGCGACCACCAAGGAGATCGCCCGGGCGGCCGGTCTGTCCGAGGCTGCGCTCTACAAGCACTTCCGCGACAAGACCGACATCTTTCTCGCGGTGCTCGGCGAACGCGGCCCGACGACGCTCGTCACGGTCCTCGCCGGACTGCCCGGGCGGGCCGGCCGCGAGCCGGTGGAGACGGTGCTGCGCGAGGTGGTGCTCGCCGCCGCCGACTTCTACGACCAGGCGTTCCCGATGGCCGCCTCGCTCTTTTCCGAGCCCGCCCTGCTCGCCGCGCACCGCAGGGTGCTGCGCGAGCGCGGCGCCGGGCCACAGGTCCCCGGGCAGGCGCTGGGCGCCTACCTCGAAGCGGAGCAGCAGTTCGGCCGGCTCAACCCGGACGTCGACGCCATGGCCGCGGCGACCATGCTGCTGGGCGCCTGCCAGCATCGCGCGTTCCTCGGCCACTTCACCGAGGAGACGACAGATCTCGATGTCTTTGCGGCCGCGTTGGTCCATACTCTGACCTCGGGAATCAACCCGTGACGAAGAAAGGAGGGACTGCCGTGTTCAGCTCACCGGTGCCCAGGAGGCTTCGTTGTTGTACCGCACCATGGTCGAGACCGACCTCGATGAGATCCTGACCTGCCTGACCGAACCGTCCGTCAACACGACGACGCCCGAGCGCTTCGTCGCCTACCTGCGCGACGGCGGTTACCGTCGCGAGTGGACCTGGCTCGCCTTCGACGGCGACACCCCGGCCGGCCTCGCCGTCTGGTGGGGTTTCCCGGACGGCGAGCGGCCGCTCGCGCTCGACTGCCTGTGGGCCGCGCCCGCCGTCACCGACCCGGTCCCGATGTGGGCCGCGCTCATCCGGCAGGTGCCGCCACCCGTCGAGTACCACCTCTTCACCCTGCCCGCCCATCGCGACGACCCCGAGATCGCCGTCCGGCTGGCCGCGGCCGCCGAGGCCGGGCTCACCACCGTGACCGAGCGTTTCCGGTACGAGTGGACGAGCGCCCGCCCCCGGCCGCGGCGTTCGGCCCGGCTCACCTTCGCGCCCGCGTCCGACGAGGCGTTCGTGGACGCCTTCGAACAGATCTCGGCCGGCAGCCTCGACGTGGCCACCCGGGCCGGTGTGGCCCGGATCGGGGCCCGCGCCCAGGCCGTCGAGGACGTCGAGGACTACAAGTCGATGCGCGGCCCGCGCGACTGGTGGCGGCTCGCCTACGACCGGGCCGGCGCGCTCGTCGGCTGCGCCTTGCCGTCGGCCAACGACGGCGGCCCGGTGGTCGGTTACGTGGGGGTGCTGCCGTCCCACCGCGGTCACGGTTACGCCGACGACCTGCTCGCCGAGATCACCTGGATCCTGGCCGTCACCGGCGCCACCACGATCCGCGCCGACACCGACAGCACGAACGCGCCCATGGTGGCCTCGTTCGAGAGGCTCGGCTACGAGCGTTTCGCGCTGCGGGTGGTCGCTTCGTAGACGCCGGTCAGGCGAGGTAGCCGTTCTCGACCACGTGGGGAGCGGCTGCCTCGTACGGTGCCGGGTCGCTCGGCGCGAGGGTGCCGAGCGCGTCGACGTAGCGGTTGAACATGCTGAACGCGGCCGCGATGAGCACGGTGTCGTGGATCTCGGCGTCGCTCGCCCCGGCGTCGCGCGCGGCCGCGATCAGCTCGGGCGTCACGTCGTGGCCGCTGACCCGGGTGGCCGCCGCGATCGCCAGCAGCGCCCCCAGCTTCCCGGGCACGGCCGCTCCCGACGGGTCGTCACGCACCTGCTCGACGAGCGTCTTGTCATCCAGCTGGGCGGCCGCGAACGCGCCGTGCGAGTTGCGGCAGTAGGTGCAGTCGTTCAACCCGGAGACGTACGCGGCGATGAGCTCCCGCTCGCCCCGCCCGAGCGTGCTGGGCCCGCGCAGCAGCACCTCGGCCAGCTCCATCAACGGCCGGCCGGTGTCGGGCCGATACCGCAGCAGCCCGCGGATCCCCGGATTGACCGTCTCATCAAGACCCAGATCGATGTGCGCCATCCGATCATCCTGGCAGGATCTTGCCGCTCGGACGAACCCCCATCCGGCCCAGTCTGTTCGGTAGCCTCGCCCGGTGACCTATCCCCGGCGTGCCGCCCTGCTCACCCGGGTGCGCGAGATACACGACGTGACCCCGCACATGCGCGAGATCTCGCTGACCGGCCCCGACGTGCCCCACCTGCGCCTGCGGCCCGGGGCCCACGTGGTCGCGCGGATCCCCGGCGCCGAGGGTTATGCCCGGCGGGTCTATTCGATCTGGCGGCACGATCCCCGCACCGGTCTGCTGGTGCTGCGGGTCGCCCTGCACGACGCGGGCGGTCCGGGCTGCACCTGGGCCCGCGGGGTCGCGGTGGACGACCGGATCGGCGTCGAGCCACCCCGCACCAAGATCACCGTTGACGAGTCGGCCAAGTTCCACCTCTTCATCGGCGACGAGACCGGGGCCGTGCCGCTGCTGGCCATGCGGGCGGCACTGCACCGCTCCTCTCGGGGCGCCGCTGTGGTGCACGGCGTCTTCGAGGCCTCGTCGCCCGAGGACGAGGTGCCCGACGTCGACGGCGTGCCGCCGCTGCCGTGGGTGCATCGCGGCCGGTCCTCGGCGGTGGCGTCGCCGGTGCTGCTGCGCGCGGTCCAGGATCTCGAGCTGCCCACGACCGGTGGGGCGGCCTACATCGCCGCCGAGAGCGACACGTGCCGCCTGCTCCAGCGCCACCTGATCGAGCAGCGCGGCTGGTCGCGCCACGCCATCCGCGTCCAGCAGCAGTGGGCCGCGGACCGTCCCGGCTTCGGCGCCGGCCGCGACTGACCGTGCCCCACACCCACGACCTGACCTTCGCCGGCGCCATCCTGACCAAGCGCTACACGTCCTGGGACCGCGGCGAGCACGTCCGCGAGTGGACGGTGCTCCAGCAGATCCATCGGGACGCTCCGGGTCTGGCGCCCCGGCCGGTGAGTGCGGACCTTGCGTCGAGACCGCCGGCCGTCACCATGTCGGTCGTCCCCGGTGCTCCGTTGACCGCCACCGTGCCCACCGCGCCGGTGGCGGCGGCGATCGGGGAGCTCTGGAGGGTGTCGCACGACGAACCGTGGCGCGACGATCTGGCCTTCGCCCGCCGGCTGACCGACGGTCCGCGCCCGCCGGGCGGGATCCTCGCCGAGGCCCATGACGCCGCCCGCGACTGGTGGCGTGGCCCGGACCCGGAGGTGCTGCGGCGCCCGCCGGCCGTGACGGTCCTCGGCCACCGCGATCCGAACCTCGACAACTACCTGTGGGACGGTCACCGGGTCCGCATCGTCGACTTCGAGGACGCCACCACGTCCGATCCCGCCACCGAGCTGGCCATCCTGATGGAACACCGGTCGTGGCGGGAGGTCGACACCGGGCCGCTCCGGGCGTTGCTCGCCGTCGACGAACAGCGGTTGGCGGCGGCCCGGCGGCTGTGGGCGATGTTCTGGCTCTGGCTGCTCCGGCCGGGTGGGCGCTCGGCCGCCCGCAACCATCCGGGCGTGGGGGAGGAGCAAGCCCGGCGGCTGCTCGATCTGCTCTGAGCCCAGCGCTTCGCGCGGACCAGCCGCTCAGGCTGCGACGATCTGCTGTGAGCCGCCGCTCAGGCCGCGACGATCTGCTTTGAGCCGCCGCTCAGGCCGCGACGATCTGCTTTGAGCCGCCGCTCGGGCCGCGACGATCTGCTTTGAGCCGCCGCTCAGGCCGCGGCGAGCAGCGGGTCGGCCAGGAGGGCGGCGAAGCCGAGGTCGGCCGCGCCGAGCAGGGTGGCGTCGCCGGCCAGGGCGGACAGGCGCAGGGCGGCCCGCTCGCGCGAGACCGGCATCGCGTGCCGGGTGATCCGGGCGGCGACCTGGGGGGCCGCGGCCTCGTAGACGTCGCGGAGCATGCCGCCGAAGATGACCACGCCCGGGTTGAACAGGTTGATCAGGTTGGCCACGCCGATGCCCAGCCAGTCGCCGACCTCGGCTGTCGCGGCCGCGGCGGTGCGGTCGCCGGCCAGGGCGTCGCGGACCACGGCGCGGACGGCGGCGGGGCCGGGCGTACGACCGGCCGCGGCCAGCAACGCGTACTCGCCGGTCTCGGCCTCCAGGCAGCCCTGCGAGCCGCACAGGCACGGCCGGCCGTCGACCGGGTTGACCAGCATGTGCCCGACCTCGCAGCCGTAACCGCCGTCGCCGCCGAGCAGGCGGCCACCGACCAGGATGCCGCCGCCCACGCCGACGTCGCCGTGCAGGTAGATCAGGTCGGGGACCCCGACGCCGGCTCCCCGCTCGTATTCGGCCAGGGCGCCCAGGTGGGCCTCGTTGCCCACCGACACCGGCAGCCCCAGGTCGAGGGCCTTGGCCAGCTCGGTGCCGAAGGCCTGGTCGACCCAGCCCAGCTCGGGGCCGTAGCGGACCATGCCGTCGCCGGGGCGGACCATGCCGCAGTAGGACGCGCCGAGGCCCACGCAGGTCGCCTCGGGGGCGATCAGCGATCGGCCCATCGAGACCAGTTTCCGGACGACCGTGTCGAGGTCGACACCGAGGCGGCTGCGGGATGCCGACCGCCGGTCGAGGACGCGGCCGCCCAGCCCGACCCGCGCCGCGGTCAGCCGGTCCACGGCCACGTCGAAGGCCAGCACGTAGACCTCGGGCGACGGCCGCACCACCAGCGACGGCCGCCCGGCCCCGGTGGTGCCGGCCGGGGGCTCCTCGGTGACCAGGCCGGCCGCCGCCAGCTCGGCGGTCAGGGCCAGGATCGTGCTGCGGTTGACTCCCATCCGCTCGGCCAGCACGGCGCGCGACAGCGGCCCGCTCACATGGACATGGTGGAGCAGGGTCCCGAGGCTCGATCGGTGCCGGTGCATCTCACCGGACATCAAACGCGCCCCGGACCCCGGTTGCCAAGGGGCCTGCCTCAGGAAGGCCGGACCGGGGCGGCCCGCCAGATGCGTTCGAGGTAGTCGGTGACCGTCCGGTCGGAGGAGAAGAACCCGCTGTGCGCGGCGTTCAGGATCGACATCCGCGTCCACCGCTCCTGGTCCCGCCAGGCCGCCGCCACCTCGTCCTGGGTGTCGACGTAGGCCCGGTAGTCGGCCAGCGTCAGATAATCGTCGCGGTCGAGCAGCGACCGGGCCACGTTCTGCCCGACCCCGCCGAACGCGCCCGACAGGATCGCGTCGATCGCCGCGCGCAGCTCGGGGTCCGACTCGTAGTACGAGCGCGGCTGGTAGGGCCCGGCCCGCAACGCGAGAGCCTGCGCGGCGTCCAGCCCGAACAGGAAGAAGTTGCCGGCGCCGACCCGGTCGCGGATCTCGACGTTGGCCCCGTCGAGGGTGCCGATGGTGAGCGCCCCGTTCAGCGCCAGCTTCATGTTGCCCGTGCCCGAGGCCTCCTTGCCGGCCATCGAGATCTGCTCGCTCAGGTCGGCGGCCGGGATGATCTTCTCGGCCAGCGTCACGTTGTAGTTCGGCGGGAACGCCACCCGCAGCAGACCCGAGGCGGCCGGGTCGGCCGCGATCGTCGCCGACACCGCGTTGATCAGGTGGATGATCTCTTTGGCGGCGCGGTAGGCCGGCGCCGCCTTGCCGCCGAACAGGACCGTGCGCGGCACGCCGAACCGGCCCGGGTCGGACTTCAGCCGGTGGTAGAGCGTGATGATGTGCAGGAGTTTGAGCTGCTGGCGCTTGTACTCGTGGAACCGCTTGATCATGACGTCGAGCAGCGCGCCCGGGTCGCCCAGGCCGAGCGCCGCCTTGGCCCGCCGCTTCTCCGAGCGCCACTGCGACCGGAACGAGGCGTCCTCGGCCAGCGGCACCAGGCCTTCCAGCAGCGACAGGTCGCGCAGCCAGTCCTCCGAGCCCAGGCCCGAGGTGATCAGCGTCGACAGCCCGGGGTTGGCCAGCCGCACGAACCGGCGCGGCGACACCCCGTTCGTGACGTTGCGGAACCGGTCCGGCCACAGCGTCGCGAAGTCGTGGAACGTGGTCGAGGTGAGCAGCTCGGAGTGCAGCTCGGCCACGCCGTTGACCGCGAACGTGCCGGTGACGGCGAGGTTGGCCATCCGCACGCGGCGCTCCGGCTCCTCCTGGATCAGCGACATCCGGCGTACGCGATCGAGGTCGCCGGGGAAACGGGACCGGACCTCGGCCAGCAGGCCCTCGTTGATCTGATAGATGATCTCGAGGTGCCGGGGCAGCAGGTGGCCCAGCATGGCCACCGGCCAGGTCTCCAGCGCCTCGGGCAGCAGGGTGTGGCACGTGTAGGCGAAGGTCTGCCGCACGATCGACCAGGCCTGGTCCCAGTCGAGTTGCTCCTCGTCGACCAGCAGCCGCATCAGCTCCGGGATGGCCAGCGTGGGATGCGTGTCGTTGAGCTGGACGACCGCCTTGGCCGAGAAGTCGGCCCAGTCGTGGTTGCGGAACCGGAACCGCCGGATGATGTCGCGCAGCGAGCACGACACCAGGAAGTACTGCTGTTTGAGGCGCAACTCGCGGCCCGACTCGGTGCTGTCGTCGGGGTAGAGCACCTTGCTGATGTTCTCGGCCCGCACGGCCTGGTCGACCGCCTCGACGTACTGACCGGCCGAGAAGCGGGACAGGTCGAACGACGCCTCGGTGGCGCGGGCCCGCCACAACCGGATGAAGTTGACCGTCTCGGTGCCGTAACCGGGGACCAGCAGGTGACTCGGCTCGCCGTCGACGACCTCACCGGGCACCCAGCCCTCGGGCCCGACGTGGCCGTAGAAGCCGACCCGGTTGCGGTCGTCCGGGGCCGGGAACTCCCACGGGTCGCCCTGGAAGGCCCAGTCGTCGGGCTTCTCGACCTGCTCGCCGTTCTCGAACGACTGCTTGAAGATGCCCAGGTCGTACCGGATGCCGTAGCCCACCGCGGGGATGTCCAGGGTGGCCAGCGAGTCGAGCAGGCAGGCGGCGAGCCGGCCGAGGCCGCCGTTGCCCAGGCCCGGCTCGACGTCGAGCGCGGCCACCTCGGCCGGGTCGAAGCCCAGCGACTTGAGCGCGGCCGGGGCGAGGTCGGTGGTGCCGCTGTAGAGCAGGTTCTGTTCCAGCTGCGGGCCGAGCAGATACTCCGCCGAGAGGTAGTAGACCCAGCGCGGGTTGCTGTCGTACTGCGCCGCCGCCGTCTTCACCCGGCGGGCGGCCAGCCGGTCGCGCACGGTCAGGGCGAGAGTCTCGTACGCGTCCTGCGCGCTCGCCGACTCGACGGTCGTGCCGCGGCGGTAGTACAGGTTGCTGAGCAGATCCTGTTCGAACTCGGCCGGGGTGCTCCCGAGCGGCCGCAGCCCGTTGCGAAGGTCCATCCCCGCACCCTGCCGCACCCGGGTGTCCGGCAACAGTCGGCTGCGCTACTTCTCGACAAAGCTCACAGCCGGTGACCCCGCGACCCCGGCCAGCACGACCCGGTCGCGACCGGCGTCCTTGGCCGCGTACAGGGCCTGGTCGGCCGCGAGCACGAGCTCGTCGGCGTCGGTGCCGGCGGCCGGCAGGCCGGCCACCCCGACCGAGACGGTCACCCGGTGCGAGCGGTCCCGGCCGACCGGGATCGGGGCGACGGCGACCGCCAGGCGGATCCGCTCGGCGATCAAGGTGGCCGCCTCGAGGTCCGCGCCCGGCAGCAGGACGGCGAACTCCTCCCCGCCGTAGCGCGCCACCAGGTCGCCGGGCCGGATGACGGCGGTGAGCCGCTGGGCCAGGGCGACCAGCACGCGGTCGCCGCCGTTGTGCCCGTACGTGTCGTTGACGGTCTTGAAGTGGTCGAGGTCGAGCAGCAGCACGCTGACCTCGCGCCCGGACCGGATCGCCCGCGCTGTCTCGGCGTGCAGGGCCTGCTCGAAGAAGCGCCGGCTGCGCAGCCCGGTGAGCCCGTCGGTGATGGCCGTGTGCCGCTGGGCCCGCACGAGCCCGCCCATGCGGGCCAGCACGAGCAGGAACAGCACGATGCAGACGACGCCGGCGAGCACGATGTGCGGGGTGACGCCGCGCAGGAACTGCACGATCATGATGGTCGGCGCGAGCACGGCGGCGACGGCCAGCACGGCCAGCCGGCCCGTGGTGGCCTCCGGCGCCGCCGCCGCCGAGCGGGTCACCAGGTGCGGCGCGCCCGGGTGCAGCATCGCCGCGGCGAGCAGGAACGACGCGGTCATCCAGAGCACGTCCAGGAAGTTGCCGGGCCGGTAGGTGCCGTTGAGGATCTGCACGCTGTAGATCGTGTCGGCCACCAGCACCAGGGCGAGGTAGCCGCCGATCAGCCGCAGGGAAGCCGTCCGCGACCCGGCGCCGAGCACGAGGCGGGCGCCCGCGGTGATCAGCATGATGTCGCCGACCGGGTAGGCCACGGACACCAGCGTGGCGATGTTCCGCGAGCTGACCACGACGGTCGGCACGATGACGAACTCGAAGATCAGGTAGCCGACGCTGACCGCCACGACGGCCGCGTCGATCCCGCTGGCCAGGTCCGACCCCGGTGTACGCCGCCGCACCGCGAGCAGCAAGGCCAGGGCGAGGAAGAAGTACGAGCACAGGTAGCCGGCGTCGGCCACGCTGGGATAGTCGACCTCCCCGTCGATCAGTGCCAGGAAGTAGAAGGTCACGTCCCCGAAGATCGAGGCGATCGCCGAGGCGGCCACCAGCAGCGCCAGGCCGGCCATCGCCGGGTGCCGCCGGGCGGCGAGCGCCGCACACAGCGCGACCGTGCCGTTGGCGCTGGTGTAGAGCGCCACCTGGGCGCCCGCCCACGAGGTGCCGAGCGTGAGCACCAGGTAGTAGGCCGCGATGAGGGCGAGCCCGCCGACGAGCAGAGCCTGCCATCCGGCGGTCCGCACGTTGGCCACCTGTTGATGATGGAACGGCCCGCGGTCTCCCGGGCCGCAAACCGGGTTCCTGGATGAATCGGTTTCCGTTTCCTGCTCGCCCGGAGGCCGGTCCGGCGGAGCTCCGACGATGAACGGACCGTTTCCTGATCGTTGACACGGCGTCACGAGATCGACCAGGATGACTTCATGTCGCGTATCTGGGAGCGCTCCCGCGCAGTGGCCGTGATCGGGGCGGCCGTATTGGTGGCGGCGGGGGCCGCCGCGCCGGCCGCCAGCGCCGCCGAGGTCGAGCAGGTGGTGAACGGCGGCTTCGACAACGGCACGGATCCGTTCTGGGCCAACGCGGGCATGACGCTCGCGCTGACCGACGGGCAGGCGTGTGCCGACGTGCCCGGTGGCACGGCCAACAAGTGGGACGCGATCGTCGGGCAGAACGACATCGACCTGGTCGCGGGGGAGACCTACCGCTTCGCGTTCGACGCGAGTGGTGACCCGGCCGGGCGCGGGGTGCGAGCGGTGGTCGGGCTCGCGGTCGACCCGTACGACACGTACTTCGAACAGTCCCCGGCGCTGGGCGGGACGCAGCACTATGAGTGGACGTTCACCGCCGGCGCGACCACCGCGCAGGGGCAGGTCGCGTTCCAGCTGGGCGGCAGCCCGGAGCCGTGGAGGTTCTGCGTGGACAACGTGTCGCTCGTGGGTGGTGTGCCGCCCGAGGTCTACGAGCCGGACACCGGTCCCCGCGTGCGGGTCAACCAGGTCGCGTACCTGCCCAAGGGCCCGAAGGCCGCGACCCTGGTGACCACCGCGACCACCGCCCTGCCCTGGCAGCTCGCCGACAAGGCCGGCAAGGTGGTCGCCCGCGGCACCAGCACCCCGCGCGGCATCGACGTGTCCTCCGGCCAGAACGTGCACACCATCGACTTCTCGAAGCTGAACCGCAAGGGCGCCGGATACACGCTGACCGCCGACGGTGAGACCAGCCGCCCGTTCGACATCGGCACCGAGGCGTACGAGAAGCTCCGGACCGATGCCCTGAAGTTCTACTACACCCAGCGCAGCGGGATCGCGATCGACGAGGCGCTGCGCCCCGGCTACGGGCGTCCGGCCGGTCACGTCGACGTCGCGCCCAACCAGGGCGACGGGAACGTGCCGTGCCAGGCCGGAGTCTGCGACTACCGGCTCGACGTGCGCGGCGGCTGGTACGACGCGGGTGACCACGGCAAGTACGTCGTCAACGGCGGCATCTCGGTGTGGGAGCTGCTCAACGCGTACGAGAGGTCGCCCGGCCTCAAGAGGGTCGGCCTGGCCATCCCGGAGAGCGCCAACCGCACCCCCGACGTGCTCAACGAGGTGCGCTGGGAGCTCGACTTCCTGCTCCGCATGCAGGTGCCCGCCGGTCAGCCGTACGCCGGCATGGCCCACCACAAGATCCACGACCAGGCCTGGACCGGGCTGCCGCTGCTGCCGCACCTCGACCCGCAGCCGCGCGAACTGCACCCGGTGTCCACCGCGGCCACGCTCAACCTGGCCGCCACCGCCGCCCAGGCCGCCCGCGTCTACAAGAAGTACGACCCGGCCTTCGCCCGGCAGGCGCTGGCTGCGGCCCGGACCGCTTACACGGCGGCCAAGGCCAACCCGGCACTGTTCGCCCCGGAGTCCGACGGCGTCGGTGGCGGCGCCTACAACGACGCCAAGGTCACCGACGACTTCTACTGGGCCGCGGCCGAGCTCTTCCTCACCACGGGGGAGAGGCAGTACCAGGCGGATGTGCTCTCGTCGCCCGAGCACACCGCCGACGTGTTCGGCGCCGGCGCCTTCGATTGGGGCAACACCGCCGCAGCGGGCCGCCTCGATCTGGCGCTGGTGCCGAACCGGCTGCCCGGCCTGGCCGCCGTCAAGGCGTCCGTGGTCGCCGGAGCCGACAAATACCTGGCCATCCAGCGGCAGCACCCCTACGGCGTCCCGTACGCCCCGGCCGGCAACACCTGGGACTGGGGCTCCAACAGCACGATCCTCAACAACATGGTCGTCATCGCGATGGCGCACCGGCTGACCGGCCGCGACCGCTACCGGGACGGCGTGCTGACCGGCCTCGACTACCTGTTCGGCCGCAACGCGCTCAACATCTCCTATGTGACCGGCTACGGCGAGGTCAGCTCGCACAACCAGCACAGCCGCTGGTATGCCAAGCAGCTCGACCCGGCCCTGCCCAACCCGCCGGTGGGCACGCTGGCCGGCGGGGCCAACTCGTCGATCCAGGACCCGTACGCCCAGAGCAAGCTCACCGGGTGCGTCGGCCAGTTCTGCTACATCGACGACATCCAGTCGTGGTCGACCAACGAGCTGACCATCAACTGGAACGCGCCACTGGCGTCGATCGCGGCCTACGTCGCGGAGCTGTAAACCCCTCGCCTCGGCGGTGCGGGTGAGTCTACGGTGACGGAATGTCCGCCGAAGCCGCCCGCGCCGCCGAGATCCTGAGCCAGCTCGCCACCCCGTTGCGGTTGCGGGCGTTCGCCGAGCTCGTCCACCGGGGCACCGAGGGGGCCTCCATCGCCGAGCTGGCCTACACGATCGACGTTCCGGTGCAGACGGCCGGCGAGACGCTGGCCCGGCTGGTCGGCGCCGGGCTGGCCAGCGGCACGGGTAACGGCATCTACCGCGCCGCGCCCGGGATCCTGCGTGAGACCGCGCTGGCGCTCGACCGTGAGCAGCCGATCAACCTGCTGCTGGGTGACTATCCCCCGTTGCGGGGCAACTTCACGCACGGGCGGCTGACGACGATGCCGCCGACGCTCAGTGAGCGCTACACGATGCTCGGGGAGCTGCTGGCCCGGTTCCTGGCGCTCGAGGGCCTGCACGACGAGCAGACCATCAACCGCCGGCTGTCCGCCGTGACCGACGACGTGGCCGCGGTGCGGCGCATGCTCGTCGAGACCGGCTGGCTGGAGCGCGACCAGGCCGGCACGACCTATGGCGCGGGCCGTCCGGTGCCGCGGCAGGCGCCGGTGATTTGAACCGTCGCCCCCGGGTAACGGTGAAGGTCATGGCGCTTCCGATCGAGGACTACGCGATCATCGCGGACACGCAGACCGCGGCGCTGGTCAGCCGCAACGGATCCATCGACTGGCTGTGCGTCCCACGCTTCGACTCCGGTGCCATCTTCGCCGACCTGCTGGGCGACGAGGAGAACGGCCACTGGACGATCGCGCCGGCCGGCTCGTTCAGCAGCCGCCGGCGCTACCGCGACGAGACCCTGGTGCTCGAGACCGAGTTCGAGACCGGCGACGGCGTGGTCCGGCTGATCGACTTCATGCCGCCCCGCGACGGGGCCCCGGCCGTCGTCCGGATCGTCGAGGGCGTGCGCGGCGAAGTGCCGATGAGCATGGTGCTGCGACTGCGGTTCGACTACGGCCACGTCGTCCCCTGGGTCTATCAGGAGCAGGGCGACCTGGTCGCGGTGGCCGGCCCCGACGCGGTCTGGTTGCGGACGCCGGCCGAGACACGCGGCGAGAACATGGCCACCCGGGCCGATTTCACCGTCCGCGCCGGCGACCGGGTCCCGTTCGTGCTCACCTGGCGCCCGTCCCACCTGACCCGCCCCGAGCCGCTCGACGCCGTGCACCAGCTGGGTGTCACCGAGGGCTACTGGCGCGGCTGGATCTCGGCCTGCACCTACGAGGGCGAGTGGCGCGACGCGGTGGTGCGCTCCCTGCTGACGCTCAAGGCCCTGACCTACGCCCCCACCGGCGGGATCGTCGCGGCGGCCACCACCAGCCTGCCCGAGAAGCTGGGCGGCGTCCGCAACTGGGATTACCGCTTCTGCTGGCTGCGCGACGCCACGATCACCCTGCAATCGCTGCTTTACAGCGGATTCCAGTCCGAGGCCACCGCCTGGCGCAAATGGCTCCTGCGGGCGATCGCCGGCAACCCCGCGGAGCTGCAGATCATGTACGGGGTGGCCGGCGAGCGCCGCCTCGACGAGTACATCGCCCACTGGCTCACCGGCTACGACGGCAACCCGGTCCGGATCGGCAACGCCGCCGCCGAGCAGTTCCAGCTCGACGTGTACGGCGAGGTCATGGACGCCCTGCACCAGGGCCGCCGGGCCGGGTTGAAGGCGGACGACCCGTCCTGGGGCCTGCAGGTCAAGCTGATGGAGTTCGTCGAGGAGCACTGGCGCGATCCGGACGAGGGGATCTGGGAGGTCCGCGGCGGCTCCAAGCAGTTCGTCCACTCCAAGCTGATGGCCTGGGTGGCCGCCGACCGGGCGGTCAAGGCGGTCGAGGAGTTCGGCCTGCAGGGCCCGGTCGAGCGCTGGGTGGCCCTGCGCGAGGAGATCCGCGAGGAGATCCTGACCCGCGGCTACGACGCCTCCCGCCAGACGTTCACCCAGTTCTACGGCTCGGCCGAGCTGGACGCGTCGTTGCTGATGGTCCCGCTGGTCGGCTTCCTACCGGCCAGCGACGAGCGGGTGGCCGGCACGGTGGCCGCGATCGAGCGCGAGCTGCTGGTCGACGGCTTCGTGCAGCGCTACACCCAGCACCACGACACCGATGTGGACGGTCTGCCCCCGGGCGAGGGTGCCTTCCTGGCCTGCACGTTCTGGCTGGCCGACAACTACGCCCTGATGGGCCGCCACGACGAGGCCCGCGAGACCTTCGCCCGCCTGCTGGCGCTGCGCAACGACGTCGGGCTGCTCTCGGAGGAGTACGACACCGAGGCCGGCCGCCTGGTCGGCAACTTCCCGCAGGCCTTCAGCCACGTCCCCCTGATCGACACGGCCCGCACGCTGACCGCGGCCCTGGCCCCCAGCGAGGCGAGGGCCACCGAAGGTCTGCGCTGAGGTGTTCGCACCTCGGGGGTCCTCATCGCGCCCGACGGGCGCTCCGCGTGGAGACCGGGGCCCACTAAGCTGCGATCATGACAACCCTCGCTGACCGCACCATCGCGGCCCTGCGCGCCGAGCACGACGGCCTCGTGTCGGCGCTCGGCGCCTTCACGCCCGACCAGCTCACCGGCCCGTCCGGCGCCTCGGACTGGACCGTCGCGCAGGTCTACTCCCACCTGGGCAGCGGTGCCGAGATCGCGCTGGCCGCCTTCCGGGCCGAGCTCGGCGAGGCGGAGACGCCCGGGCCCGATTTCAACCAGAGCGTGTGGGACCGGTGGAACGCCCTGAGCGCCGAGGCGCAGGCCGCCGGCTGGCGGACGTCGGACGAGGCGCTGGTGGCCGCGTTCGAGGCCCTGACGCCGGAGCAGCGCGAGACGGTGACGGTCAACCCGGGCTTCCTGCCGCAGCCGATCCCGCTGGCGTCGTTCGCCGGCATGCGGCTCAACGAGGTCGCCCAGCACAGCTGGGACATCCGCGTCGCCGCCGACCCGGCGGCCGGGCTCACCAGCGACTCGGCGGACCTGCTGGCCGAGCACCTCAGCGGTGGCCTGGGCTTCCTGCTCGGCTTCATCGCCAAGCCGGACGCCGTCGCCGAGCCGGTCGTCGCCGAGATCGCCGGCACGCCCTATCGCATCGAGATCGGCGACGACATCCGCCTGACCACCGAGCCGTCCACCGCCACCGCCACCTTCGACGGGCCGCTGGAGTCGGCGATGCGGCTGCTGGCCGGCCGCCTGACCGCGCCGTGGACCCCGGCCGCGGTCAAGGTGACCGGCAACGTCACCCTCGACGACCTGCGGGCCGCGTTCCCCGGGTTCTGACCTCGTCCGCGGATCGGGCGCCGGCGACCGGCGCCGGATCCGGGGCACAGCCACACAGGAACGGGGAACATGCCGTCGAATCGGATCGCGACCAAGCGCTACGGCGGCCCGGCCGAGATCGCCGGGTTCGCCGGCGTTTTCGGCGTCCTGGTGATCATCGCCGCCGGCGTCCTTTTCTCCTCGGCCCACCTCCTGTCGGACGGTTGCGTCGCCGGTTCCGGGCAGGTGCTCTGCCCGATCGACGGCCCGGACTGGTCGCGGCCGCTGCCCGCGGCGGCCATCCTGCTGGGCCTGGTGGCCGGTCTCGTCGGTGTGGCGGCCGGCCGGCCGATCCGCAAGCCCGCCCTCGTCGCCGGGTACGTGCTGGTCGCGGTGGGTCTGGCCCTCAGCCTGCTGATCGGCTGAGCGCGAGGCTCAGACGTCCCGGCCCGTCGCGGCGGCTGTCCGCAGGTGTTCGCGACGGGCGTCCGGTGAGGTGCCGCCCAGGACCTGGAACACGGTGCCGGCCGCCCGCGAGCCGATGCGGTCGGTGACCATCGTGGTGCGCATGGCCGGGAGGACGCCGCTCGCGTTCAGCTCCGCTGCGGTGTAGCCCGCTGTGCACAGCACGACGGCCTTGCGCGTGCGGACCGGCGGGTCGGCGTGGTGGGCGAAGCCGGCGGTCACCCGGCCCGGAAGGCGGCGAGGACCTCGCGGGTGAAGCTCGGCCCGGCCGGATGCGCGTAGACGATGTGCACGTGAGCCACGCCGCCATTGTGCGGGTCGGCCGGGCCGGCGGATTCTGTCGTACCCGGCACGTAGGTTGTCGGCATGACGGAGACCGCCCTCACCGAAGCCGACTTCACCGCCGCCGTCGGCCAGGCGCAGGCCGCCGCCAAGTCGTATTACGACACCGGCGACGTGCTGATGACCGACGCCGACTACGACGCCCTGCTCGACCGCATCGCCGGGGCGAAGCAGGCGCACCCCGAGTGGGACGACCGCGGGCTGACCACCCAGGTGGCGGCGGGCGTCTCCGGTGGTGGCGACGTCCGGCACCCGGTACCGATGATGTCCCTCGGCAAGATCAACGGCGACGACGGCGTCCGGGGTTTCGTCGCCACCCTCGGCGGCGAGCCCTGCCTGGTCGAGGTCAAGCTCGACGGGCTCGCGATCCGGGTGGAATACCGGGCGGGCCGGCTCACCCTGGCCGCCCTGCGCGGCGACGGCAGCACCGGCGAGGACGTCACCGCCCAGGTCCTGCGCGGCGTCGCCGGCCTGCCCGCCCGGCTCCGCAGCGGGTGGACGGGGGAGGTCCGCGGCGAGGTCTACATGACCGTCAGCGACTTCGAGGCGGCCGGCGCCAACCGGGTGGCGGCCGGCGGCAAGCCGTTCATCAACTCGCGCGGTGCGGTCGCCGGCTCGATCCGCACCGTCGACCGGGCCTATGAGGCACCGATGACGTTCGCGGCCTACGACCTCTCCGGCGAGTTCGCCTCCCACCGCGAGCGGATGGCCCACGCGGCCGAGCTGGGCTTCTCCGTGGCCGGGCGGCTCGCCACCGGCGAGATCCAGGTCGCGGCCGACGCCGACGCCGCGCTGGCCGCCATCGCGGGCATCGGCGAGCTGCGCCGCAGCCTCGAGTTCCCGATCGACGGCGCGGTGCTCACCGCCGACCTCGAGTCGACCCGCCGCCGGCTGGGCTCCGGCAGCCGCACACCGCACTGGGCCGCCGCGTTCAAATACCCGGCCGACACCGGCTCCACCGTGCTGCGCGACATCGAGGTCCGGGTCGGGCGGACCGGGCGCATCTCGCTGCGGGCCGTGCTCGACCCGGTCTTCGTCGACGGCACCACCATTTCGTACGCGACCTTGCACAACCCCAAGTTCGTCGAGGATCAGGGTCTCGCCATCGGCCAGACCGTCGCCGTGTGGCGGGCCGGCGACGTGATCCCGCGGGTGACCGCGCCGATCGGCGAGCAGCCGCACGGCCTCACCCCGTGGACGCCACCCGAGACCTGCCCCCAGTGCGGCGAGCCGTGGGACAAATCGAGCCTGCTCTGGCGCTGCCACACCGCGTCGTGCAGCGCCACCAACGCCCTGGAGTATTGGTGCAGCCGCGAGGCCATGGACGTCGAGGGCGCCGGTGAGGCGCTCTGCGTCGCCCTGGTCAGCACCGGCCTGGCCAACGACGTCGCCGACCTCTACGCGCTCACCGAGGACCAGCTGGCCGAGCTGCCGGTCGGCACCACCAAGGCCGGCGGCGTCGTCCTGCTCGGCAAGCTCAACGCGGCCAAGGTCGTGGCGTCGCTCGAGCGCAGCAAGGGCCAGCCGTTCAACCGGGTCATCACCGGCCTCGGCATCCGGATGACCGGCCGCAGTGTCGGCCGCTGGCTGGCCGCCCGCTTCAAGACCATGGACGCGTTGCGCGCGGCCACCGTCGAGGAGATCGCCGAGATCGACAAGATGGGCCTGATCAAGGCGCAGCACGTGGTCGACGGCCTCGCCGCCATGGCCAGCGTCATCGACCGGCTGGCCGCCGCCGGCGTCACCATGAGCGTCCCCGAAACCGAGGGCGACAAGCCCCTGGAGGGCCGGACCTACGTGGTCAGCGGCAGCGTCCCCGGTTACACCCGCACCACCGTGAGCGAGCGCATCGAGCAACTGGGCGGCCGGGCCACCGGCAGCGTCTCCGCCACCACCACCGCCCTGGTCACCGCCGAGACCACCACGACCAAGGCCATCAAGGCGGCCAAGCTCGGCATCCCCATCATCGACCCGGCCGAGTTCGCCGAGCTGCTCGCGGGCTAGCGCTACTGCAAGGCGCCCAGGCCCTGCAGGATCTGGACGACGTCGGCCAGGAAGGCGGTGCCGCCGGTGGCGATCGCGGTTCGGCTCGGCGGCCCCTCCCGATCGCCGGCGGAGGCTCGGCCACCGGTCCGCGTTCCCGCATCCGCCCGAGCCAGGTGCGGGACGAAGGCGCTCATCGGAGTGGCCTTCAGCGTCACCTCGGCGGCTTCGCGGGCGGCGACGGCCTCGTCGAGGTCCTGTTCCGCCGCGCGGAGCTCGGCCTGCCGGACGATCAGTTGCTCATCCCGGACGACGCCGGGGATCTGCGCCCGGACGGCGCCGTCCAGATGCCGCCAGTGATCGTCGAGCTCCGCGTCGGCCAGCGGGGCACGGGATGCGAGCAGCTCGAGAAAGGCCTCCCGGTCGGCCCGGTCGGTCAGGCCGACCAGGCGCGGCAGGTCATCCGGTGAGCGGTCGAGGTGGCTGAGGGCGGCGGTCAGTGCGTCCGCCATCATCGTGGCCAGGTGAGGGTTGTCGGTCACCGGTTCCAACAGCCAGGTCTTGCTCAACCGGCGGACCGTCACATGAAAGGTACGGGCGGCCGAGGCGAGCTCCGGATCGGTCAGCAGGGCACGCAGCGTGTCCGTGCCGAGATGGTCGCCGCCGGCACGCAGTGCGGCCGCGGCCACGGTGTGCCGATCGTCCTCGGTCAGCTTCGCCGCCCATCCGAAGACCTCGCGCGGAGCCGACGGGAACCTGGCGAGGATCCGGTCGGCGCGGCCCAGACCGGCGATGCCGCGGCGAACGGCGGAGCTCATGTCGTCCGCGTGTTCCAGGCGTTCCAAGACCTCGACACTCCGACGGGCGTTTCGCAAGTCTTGTTCGCGGCCCGCCACGGCGTCCGCGGCCTCCCGCGCCCGCTCGGCGGCCCGCAGGAACGCCTGCGTGCCGGGCTCAGCAACGTAGGTGGCGATCGCGTCCTTGAGGGTGGACCACGCCGTTTCCTCGTCGGCCAGGGAGATGACAGCACAACTGTCGTCATCCGACGCGGCCGGGTCGTCCATCGCGACGATGCACGGCAGATAGGAACGGCTGAGCCCGAGGTGAGCGGCGAACTTCAAACTCCACTGCGGGTCGGCCTGATAGAACGCGGCGGCGGGAATCGAGCCCGTCCCGAACCGTTTGGCGACGGCCTGGGTCACCTCCCGTCCACCCGAGGTGGTTTCGGGGAGCTCGATCGTCGGGCCGCCCCTTGCCGGCGGGCGTCTCGACACGGTCCGCGAGCCCGTGTGCAACCGGCCGGACGGATCGTTGCGGCCGTGCAGCACCGCCCGGTCGAGCAGCACGAGGAAGGCCAGCGCTTCACTCGTCTCGACGTCGACCGCCGCGCCGAACTTCTCGAGGAATCGCACCGCGGGCCCGTCGACCGACCGGGCGAGGTAGATCAGATAGCCGCAGTACGGGTGCCCCAGCATCGTCTTCGGCCGGTCGAGGACCCGCCGCAGGGCATCCGCATCCGGGATGAACACGCCGTACATGGGCCGAGTCCAGGTGCCGTCGAGGCGGCCTGCGCCCACCGGTTGTCCGTGCCAGGATGATCGCGTGCCGTACGGATACATCGCCTCCATGAAGACCAAGCCGGGTCACCGCGACGAGGTGGCCGCCATCCTCACCGGTGGTGCTGACGGGCTGCGGGCGGCCGGCTGCCACCTCTACCTGGTGGGCCTGGCCGAGACCGACGACGTGACCATCTGGGTGACCGAGGTCTGGGAGTCCAAGGAACGCCACGACGCCTCGCTGCGGTTGCCGGCCACCCGGGCCGCGATCGCCCGGGCCATGCCCATGCTGACCGGCGAGTTCACCGGCCAGGAGACGGCCATCGCCGGCGGTCTCGGGCTGGGCCTGAGCTGATGGACGCCGACCAGCAGCGGCTGCTGACCCTGGCCAAGCAGCTGCGCGACGCCGCCGAGGCGGCCGGGCGGGCCGATGTGGTGGCGCAGGTCGACGACGTGATCCTGCTGCTGGCGCACGCCGAGCCGCCGGCCGGCGAGACCAAGACCAACGTCGTCCTGCGCATTCTCGACGGGCTCGGTTTCTGAGCGGGCCCGAGTCCTCATGATCAGCTATAGGCATCGATCGCGCCGGGGCTTACGATCACGGAAACGGCCGGAGACGGCAGCGGAGTCCGTCTGATCTGCAAAAAGATTGTCGCCGGGTGGATGCCTTGCGGACGCCTGCTGTCAAGCAAGCACTTTCATGATCACCCAGCGCGTCCCGATCCGGGGCGCGCAGAGGGAGGAACAACGGTGCGTCCCATTACCCGCACGATCGCCATCACTGTGGCGGTCACCACCATAGCCGCCGTGACGGCCTGCTCGCCGCCCGAGAAGGAGACCGCTTCCTCGGGTTCGGGCGCGGCGACCGCCGCCAGCGCGGCCGACCTGGGCGGCATCGACAAGCTGGTCGAGGCGGCCAAGGCCGAGGGCCAGCTCAATGTGATCGCGCTGCCGCCGACCTGGGCGAACTACGGCGAGATCATCAAGGCCTTCGGTGACAAGTACAGCATCAAGGTGAACTCGGCCCAGCCGGACGGCTCGAGCCAGGACGAGATCAACGCGGCCAACCAGCTCAAGGGCCAGGGTGGCGCGCCGGACGTGTTCGACCTCGGTGCCACGGTCGCGACGGCCAACGTCGCCATGTTCGCGCCGTACAAGGTCGAGAAGCACGCCGAGATCCCGGAGGACCTGAAGGACCCGGGCGGCGCCTGGACGAACGACTACGGCGGCTACATGTCGGTCGGCTACGACAGCGCCAAGGTGCCCGCCCCGACCAGCCTGGCCGACCTGCTCAAGCCGGAGTACAAGGGCAAGGTCGCGCTCAACGGCGACCCGACCCAGGCCGGTTCCGCGTTCGGCGCCGTGCAGGCCGCCTCGCTCGGCAACGGCGGCACGGTCGAGGACATCAAGCCCGGTGTCGACTATTTCGGCAAGCTCAAGAAGGCCGGCAACCTGCTGCCCGTCGACCCCGACTCGGCCAGCATCCAGTCCGGTCAGACCCCGGTCGTCTTCGACTGGGACTACCTGAACGCGGCCGAGGCCACCAAGCTCAAGACCTGGAAGACCTTCGTCCCCAGCGGTGCGGTCCTCGGCTCGTACTATGTGCAGGCCATCAACAAGGACGCTCCGCACCCGGCCGCCGCGCGGCTGTGGCAGGAGTTCCTCTACTCCGACGAGGGCCAGAACCTGTGGCTCAAGGGTGGCGCCCGTCCGGTGCGGGCCGAGGCCATGGAGAAGGCCGGCACCATCGACAAGGCCGCGTTCGCCGCGCTGCCCAAGATCGACGGCGAACCGGTGATCCCGACCGAGGCCCAGAACACCAAGGCCAAAGAGATCCTGGCGTCGGACTGGGCCAAGGCCATTGGCTGAGGTCGTCGCGGCCGTCCCGCAGCGCGTGGCCAAGCGGCCGCGCCTGCGGGGCATCACCGCCCTGCTCGGCACGGTGCCGTTCTTCGCGTACGTGACGATCTTCCTGATCATCCCGACGCTGGTCGTGGTGCTCGGCGCGTTCGCCGGTAACGAGGGCGGTGTCAGCCTCGACAGCGTCAAGGCGCTCGGGAATTCCTACATCCTGGACGCCTTCGGCCGCAGCATCGCGCTCTCGGCCATCAGTGCGCTCGTCGGTGCGGTCCTGGGAGCCCTTCTGGCGTACGCCTTGGTGACCGCCAAGCCGGATGGCGTGCTGCGCCGGGTGGTGACCGCGGCGGCCGGCGTGCTCGCCCAGTTCGGCGGGGTCACCCTGGCGTTCGCCTTCCTGGCGACCATCGGCCTGTCCGGCTTCGTCACCGTCTGGCTGCAGGACACGTTCTCCATCAACCTGTACGAGAACGGCGTGTGGCTGTTCGAGCTGCCGGGGCTGACGCTCGTCTACACGTACTTCCAGATCCCGCTGATGGTGATCGTCTTCCTGCCCGCCCTGGACGGCATCCGGCCCCAGTGGCGCGAGGCGACCGAGAGCCTGGGCGGCACCACCTGGCAATACTGGACCCGGGTGGCCGGGCCGCTGCTGGCCCCGGCGTTCCTGGGATCGGCGCTCCTGCTGTTCGCCAACAGCTTCTCCGCGTACGCCACCGCGGCCGCCCTGGTGAGCCAGGGGAGCCCGCTCGTGCCGTTGCAGATCCGCGGCGCCCTCACCAGTGAGGTGCTCCTGGGACAGCAGAACGTCGGCAAGGCGATGGCACTGGGCATGGTCGTCGTCGTGTCCGTCGTGATGACGCTGTACACCCTGCTGCAGAAACGGACGTCCAAATGGCTGGGGTGATCGCCCGCCGCGCGCGCAAGCAGCGCGTGTTCCGGTGGACGGTTCTGACCGTTCTCGGCGTCTTCTTCGTGCTGCCGCTGATCGCCATGGTCGAATTCTCGACGCGTGACTCGACGACGTGGCCGGCGCTGGTCGACTGGCCCGAGCTGAGCGAGCGCTATCCGGCGCTGGCCGAGGGCATCACGTCGTCGCTGTCGCAGGCGGCACTCACCGCCCTGCTGATGCTCTTCCTGCTCGTACCGACGGCCGTCTGGGTTCGTCTGCGGCTGCCGCGCCTGCGGCGCGTGATCGAGTTCCTGTGCCTGCTGCCGTTGACGATCCCGGCCATCGTGCTGGTCGTCGGGCTGGCGCCGGTCTACGCCTGGGTCACGTACTTCTTCGGCGGCTCGTCGCTGACGCTCGTCTTCGCGTACACGATCCTGGTCCTGCCGTACGCCTATCGCGCGATCGACGCCGGGCTGTCCGCGATCGACGTCCGGACGCTGGCCGAGGCCGCCCGCAGTCTGGGCGCCGGCTGGGGCACGGTGATGTGGCGGGTCGTGCTGCCCAACATCCGCTCGGCGGTGCTGTCGGCGGCGTTCCTGACGGTGGCGCTGGTCCTCGGCGAGTTCACCATCGCGTCGCTGCTCAACCGGACCAACCTGCAGGTCGCCATCAACTTCCTGGGCAAGAGCAGCGCGACCATGTCGGTGGCGGTGTCGCTGACCGCGCTGCTTCTCGCCTTCGTCCTGCTGCTCCTGCTGTCCCTGCTGGGCGGACGCCGTCGTTCTGCCACCGCCGTCGCCCCGGCGGCCCCCGCGGCGCCTGCCGCCTCTGTCGCTTCGAAGGAGCCTGCCGCATGACCGGCGTCGCCGTACAACTCCACGGGCTGCGCCGGACGTTCGGCACCGTGCACGCCCTCGACAACCTCGACCTGGCGATCGAGCCCGGCGAGTTCATCGCGCTGCTCGGCCCGTCCGGTTGCGGCAAGACGACGGCGCTGCGCGTGCTGGCCGGCCTCGAGGACGCCGACAGCGGCCGGGTCCTGGTCGGCGGCAAGGACGTGACCGCGCTGCCGGCCAACCGGCGCGACATGGGCATGGTGTTCCAGGCGTACAGCTTGTTCCCGCACCTGACCGCGCTGGCCAACGTGTCGTTCGGGTTGTCGCTGCGCGGCCGGGGGAAATCGCTCGCCCGCGCCCAGGAGATGCTCGAGCTGGTCGGCATCGCCGCGTTCGCCGACCGTTACCCCCACCAGCTCTCCGGCGGTCAGCAGCAGCGGGTCGCGCTGGCCCGGGCACTCGCCATCGAGCCGAGCGTGCTGCTGCTCGACGAGCCGCTGTCGGCGCTCGACGCGAAGGTGCGGGTGCAGCTGCGCGACGAGATCCGCCGGATCCAGACCGAGGTCGGCACGACGACGCTGTTCGTCACGCACGACCAGGAGGAGGCGCTGGCGGTGGCCGACCGGGTGGGCGTGATGCGGGCCGGGAAGCTCGAGCAGCTGGCCGCGCCGGCCGACATCTACCTGACCCCGGCGACGCCGTTCGTGGCCGAGTTCGTCGGCCTGAGCAACCGCCTGCCCGGCACCGTCGTGGGCAACGAGGTCGAGGTGCTGGGCACCCGGCTCCCGCTGCTGTCGCCGTCCTCCACGGCGTCGGTCACTGCCCTCGTACGCCCGGAGTCCGTGCAGGTCACCCCGGAGACCGACGGCGAGGGACGGGTGCTGACGACCAGCTTCCTGGGCCCGATCAGCAAGGTCACGATCACGGTCGGCGACGTCCTGGTGGTCGCGCAGGTGGCCACCGACCGGCTCCCGTCGCTGACCCCGGGCACTCCCGTACGCGTATCGCTGCAGCCCGTCCCGGTCGCGCTCGCCTGACCGCCGGCCGGTGTCGCGGTTTCCCGTGGCACCGGCCGCTCCCGGCCGCACCCGCCCGCTCCCGGCCGCATCCGCCCGTTCCCGGCCGCACCCGCCCGCTCCCGCCCGCTCCCGCCCGCACCCCGCCCGCACCCGGCCGCGATTCTGAATGATGGGCAAGTTTCACGTTTCGCTGCGACACGCCCGGGTTGATTCGTACGGTCTGTACCCGTGCCGAACAGACTCCTAGCCGCCGCCCTGTCCGCCCTGCTGCTCGTGCCGTTCCTGGCACTCTCCCCGGCCGCGGCCACCCCACCGGCGAAGCGGGCCACCGCGGCCTGGCACGTGGTCCGCCCCAACGAGACCCTGAGCTACATCGGCGCCCGATACGGCGTGAGCGCCCAGAATCTGGCCAAGTGGAACCAGATCGCCCTCACCACCCCGATCCAGGTCGACGCCGTCCTGCGTCTCGACCCACCACCGGCCCTGCTGCCCCCGTTCCAGTCCAAGATCCTCCCGGTCACCGCCGGCGAGGTGAACTGGAAACCCGCCTCGGGCTGCCCGGTGATCCCCGGCAACCTGCGCAAGGTCTGGGTGTCCTACATCGACTTCACCGGCGCCTACCACGTGGGCAGCGTCGTGGTCCGCTACGACGTGGCCCGCCGCGTCCAGCAGGTCTTCCGCATCCTCTACAACTGGCGCTTCCGCATCATGGCCATGGCCCCCATGAGGGTCAACATGCCCACCCAGACCAACATGGCTGTGGTGACCGCCGGCTACAACTGCCGCTCCGTCGGCGGCACCAAGGTCTGGTCCGAGCACGCCACCGGCACCGCCATCGACATCAACCCGTTCCAGAACCCCATGCTGCGCGGCCGTTCCCTGTCCCCGGCCAACAGCGCCTTCTACCTCAACCGCAACCGCTACCTGATCGGCATGATCCACCGCGAGGGCGCAGCCCGAGCCTTCCTCTGGAACGGCTTCCACTGGGGCGGCCGCTGGAACAGCCTGAAGGACTACATGCACTTCAGCCTGACCAACCGTTGACCACCTGGCCATCTGTAGATCACCCGGCTCGCGGGGCCACGCTGGAACTGACCGGGGAAGCTGGGCTCGGTGTTCAGGGAGTCAGGTGGCGGGCGAAGACCACCGGGGCCGCCGGACCGGTGCCGAACTGGACGTGGCTGCCGCCGCTTGCCGCAACGGCTTCTTCCCAACCCGTAGGCGTCTCGATGCCGTCGTCGCCGAAACGGGCCATCAGGAATCCCAGGTCTCCTGGGCCGTCCACGATCAGAGTGGTGACGAGCGAGATCACGGACCACTCCGCGGCGAGTGACTCCGCAGGTGGTGAAACGGCGGCTCGGATCAGCGGCTTGCCGTCATGGAGTTCAAGACGGGCCGATTCGGCGGTCAGGAATGTGGACATCGCAGGAGTATGCCAGCGGCATGACGCTCGCCTCCGGCGGGCAGGATCTTTGGCCTGCACCCGTGGATGGCCTCCGGCGGCCGGGGTTCCCGCCCCGGGCGCGGGCGGCTCCGTGATGCCTGCGGTAGCCGGCTCAGGTCGCGCTTCGGAGGCAACCAGGCCCTGCGGCTGCCTGGTCCAGGTCGGTCAGGCGCCGGGTGCTGCACCCGGCCAAGGCAGCCGTCGCGCTCCGAGGTGCTCAGATCGGCCGTGTCAGGAGGTCTTCGGCGTTTAGCGTGGAGCCGTGGCTGGACATGACGGCGGGCCTGCTCGGCGGCGGGTGAAGGTGATGGCGGATTACGGGGCATTCCCGCTGTGGGCTGTTCCCGGCGACCTGCCATCGCTGCCGCCGGGAGACTATGTCTGGACTGCTGGGCGTCCGTCCGCTGATATGTCGTCGCCGGCGGTCGACTGGTGGGCAGGTGGGCTGGCGCCGGACGATCTGCCGTTGTCGGTCTCGTTGATCGCGGCGTTGCAGGACTGGGCGGACGAGCATGATCGCCTGTTGGGTCCGACGTTCGAGTGGCCATCCACAGAGGCGAAGGTTGCCTTCGTTGCCGATGGACGTCAGCTCCTGGCCAGGGTTCGGGAGGAACTGGGACCCGGCTATGAGGTCGTGTACTTCGATGAGGTCACCGGCCGCGTGGAAGAAGAGTAGGCGGCGTCACCTGGAGCATGCTTCCGGAGTCGGTGGAGCTGACTGGCGACGGCTGCTACGGGCCGAAGTCGTACTCGAATTGCCAGGTGCTGGCGGCACCCGCCAAGACCAGAAGGACGCTCGTGGCGCCGGCCAAGGTTCCCAGAAGCAGCCAGAGCGCCCACGGCCGACTACGTCGCCTGGCGGTCAGCGCCAGGACAGCGAGGATGCTGAGCGGAATGATGATGAGCTCGGGCCGACCGTAGACGACATACGGGATGCTGGCCTCACTGCCTTCGGACCAGGTGAACCAGACGTCACGAGGCCACGCGAAGTAGACCAGTACGACCAGGTGTGGTGCTGCGCCGAGCAGGACGGCCAACCACCACCGACGAGGACGGGTCGACGACGACTGCCGTAGTGGATCCGACATCGTCTTACGCTAACCATCACGGAGCAGCCGTGAAGCGGAACGCGTGGGCTGCAACGGCATCGCCCTAGGAGACGTCGGCGTGGTCGAGGGGCGCTGACCACCCGGACAGGACCTCGGCGACGGTTACGGCGGTGGGGGGTTGTGGTTCCCGGGCCGGCGTACGCCCGAAGCGCGGGGCCGGCGCGGGCTGGGTGACACCGTCGACGTCGAGGAACGCGTGACGGGCCTGGTTGTGTGGGTGGGCCGGCGCCTCGGTGGGGGAGAGGACCGGCGCCACGCAGGCGTCCAGGCCGGTGAAGACCGCGGTCCACTCGTCGCGGGTGCGGGACGCGAAGCGTGCGGTGAAGCGCGCCCGCAGCTCCGGCCAGCCCGCCGCGTCGTACTGGTCGGGC
Organism: Paractinoplanes maris; assembly: GCF_023544465.1. Classification (GTDB taxonomy): domain Bacteria; phylum Actinomycetota; class Actinomycetes; order Mycobacteriales; family Micromonosporaceae; genus Actinoplanes; species Actinoplanes maris. Next base: position 352,409 of record NZ_JALPVL010000010.1, read on the forward strand.
AGCACTTCGCCGGTGAGGCCGAGACCGCCGAGCAGGGCCTGGTAGAAGGGCGGTTCGAGCGCCCCGACAGCCATGAACCCACCGTCGGCCGTCTCGTACGTGTCGTAGAACGGCGCCCCACCGTCGAGCAGGTTGGCCCCGCGCCCGCCCGGCCACGCGCCGCCACCGATCATCCCGTGCAGGAAGGTCGTCAGCAGCGCCGACCCGTCCACCATGGCCGCGTCGACGACCTGCCCGCGCCCCGACCGCGAGCGTTCCAGCAGTGCCGCCAGCACACCGACCGCGAGCAGCATGCCCCCGCCGGCGAAGTCGCCCAGCAGGTTGATCGGCGCGTGCGGCCGTTGCCCGTCGCGGCCCAGCGGCTCCAGGGCCCCGGCCACGGCGATGTAGTCGATGTCGTGCCCGGCCCGCGCGGCCAGCGGCCCGTCCTGCCCCCAGCCGGTCATCCGCGCGTACACCAGCCGCGGGTTGATCCTCTCGCACTCGGCCGGGCCGAAGCCGAGGCGTTCGGCGACGCCCGGCCGGTAGCCCTCGACCAGCACGTCGGCCCGCGCGATCAGGCTCAGCAGCTCGGCCAGACCGGCCTGGGTCTTGAGGTCGACGACGACCGTGCGGCGGCCGCGATCGAGCGGGCCCGGTGGCAGGAGCGGGCCGCCGGGCCGGTCGACGCGCACCACGTCGGCGCCGAGGTCGGCCAGCATCATGCACCCGAACGGCCCGGGGGCCAGCCCGGCCAGCTCGACCACCCGGACGCCGGACAGCGCCGTCATGCGGGCTCGAACCGTTTGCCGTAGCGCGCGGCCAGCACCGAGGCCCGCCCCCGGAAGTCGTCGTGCTGCCGGGCGAAGCGCAGCACCCCGCCCGTCCAGGCCGGGTAGCCGATGCCGAGGATCGAGCCGACGTTGCCGTCCTCCTCGGTGCGCAGCACCCCCTCGTCCAGGCAGGCCCGGGCGTCGAGGGCCTCGGCGAACAGGAACCGGTCCTGCAGGTCCTCGAACGGCACGGCCCGGCCGTCGGCTGTGGCCAGCTCGGCCAGTCCCGGCCACAGGCCGGTGCGCTTGCCGTCCTCGTACGCGTAGAAGCCGCGCCCGGCCGCGCGGCCCGGCCGGTCGTGCTGGTCGACCATGGTGTCGACCAGGACGTGCGACGGCTGCTCGGTCAGGCCCTCGGCGGCCGCGTTCTGCCGGCGGATGCGCTGCACCAGCGAGAGACTGACCTCGTCGGCCAGCGCCAGGGGACCGGTCGGGTAGCCGGCCTGCAGCGCCGCGTGCTCGATCGACGCGGCCGGCACCCCCTCGGCGAGCATGCCGATCGCCTCGTCGATGAACTTGCCGATCACCCGGCTGGTGAAGAAGCCGCGCCCGTCGTTGACCACGATCGGCGTCTTGCCGATCCGCCGGGCCAGGTCGAACGCCCGGGCCACGGCCTCGTCCCCCGTCTGCTCACCGACGATGATCTCGAGCAGCGGCATCTTGCCCACCGGCGAGAAGAAGTGCATGCCGACGAACGCCTCCGGACGGGAGACACCGGCGGCCAGACCGGTGATCGGCAGCGTGGACGTGTTCGACGCGATCAGCGCGCCCGGCGCGAGGACCGGTTCGAGCGAGGCGTAGACCTCCTGCTTCAACGCCGGGTCCTCGAACACGGCCTCGATGACGACGTCGCACCCGGCCAGGTCGGCCACGTCGGCCGTGGTGGTGATCCGCTCGTGCTGGGCCGCGCGGGCCGCCAGCTCGGGGGTCACGTCCTTGACCACCACGTCGAGGCCGGCCTTGGCGCAGGCCAGCGCGATGCCCGCGCCCATCATGCCCGCGCCCAGCACCGCCACCTTGCGGGCCGGCGACACCTCGACACTCGGGCGGGCGAGGCCGCCGTTGACCGCGCGCATGTCGAAGAACAGCGCGCCGATCAGGTTTTTGGCGATCTGACCGGTGAGCAGGCTGATCAGGTGCCGCGTCTCGATGACCTGGGCCGTTTCGAAGTCGACCTGGGCGCCCTCGACCGCGGTGGCCAGGATCTTTTCCGGCGCGGGCAGCGAGGCGCCTTTGAGCTGCTGGCGCAGGGTGGCCGGGAAGGCCGGCAGCTGGGCCGCGAGCTTGGGGGAGGAGGGTGTGCCGCCGGGCATCCGGTAGCCCTCGCGGTCCCACGGCTGGGCCGCGTCCGGGTTGGCGGCGATCCACGCCCGGGCCCGCTCGGTCAGCGCGGAGGGCGTCGGCACGACCTCGTCGACCAGGCCGTTGTCGCGCGCGTCGGCCGGGCGCAGGCGCCGGCCGCTGAGCAGCCAGGTGGTGAGCGCCGGGGCCAGGCCGAGCATCCGGACCGTACGGGTCACGCCACCAGCCCCCGGCAGCAGGCCCAGCGTGACCTCGGGGAAGCCGAGCCGGGTGCCCGGCGCGTCGAGCGCGATGCGGTGATGGCAGGCCAGTGCCACCTCCAGACCGCCGCCCAGCGCGGCCCCGTTGATCGCGGCGACCACCGGCCGGCCGTAGGTCTCCAGGCGCCGGAAATCCCGCTTGATCGTCGATAGCAGCTCGAACAGCGCCGGCGCGTCGTCCCTGGTGGCGCGGGCCATCGAGGGCAGGTCACCACCGGCGAAGAACGTCGTCTTGGCGCTGGTCACAATCACTCCGGTGACCTGCTCCCGCTCGGCTTCGAGCCGGTCGAGGGCCGCGGTCATGGCGGCCACGTAGGTGGCGTTCATGGTGTTCGCGCTCTGGGTGGGGTCGTCCAGGGTGAGGGTGACGACGCCGTCGCCGTCGCGCTCGTAGTTGATCATCAGAGCCTCTCCAGGACGGTCGCGACGCCCATGCCGCCGCCGATGCACAGGGTGACCACGGCCCGCCGCTGATCACGGCGTTCCAGCTCGTCGAGCGCGGTGCCGAGCAGCATCGCGCCGGTCGCGCCGAGCGGGTGCCCGAGCGCGATCGCGCCGCCGTTGACATTCACCCGCTCCGGATCGAGCTCGAGGTCACGGATGTATTTGAGGACCACGGCGGCGAACGCCTCGTTGATCTCGAACAGGTCGACGTCGCCGACGGTCAGCCCGGCCGCGGCCAGGGCCTTGCGGGTGGCCGGCGCCGGGCCGGTCAGCATCAGGGTCGGGTCGGCCCCGGTCACGGCGGCCCCGGCGATGCGGGCGCGCGGGGCCAGGCCGAGCTCCTCGCCGACCTGGGCCGAGCCGATCAGGACGACCGCGGCCCCGTCCACGATGCCGGACGAGTTGCCCGCGTGATGGACGTGCTCGATCCGCTCGAGCCAGTGGAACTTGCGCAGCGCCACCGTGTCGAAGAACTCCGTCCGGGCGAACGACGGCTTGAGCTTGCCCAGCCCCTCGACCGTGGTGCCGGGCCGGGGATGCTCGTCGGCGGTGAGGATGTCGAGACCGTTCTCGTCGCGGACCGGCACGATCGAGCGCGCGAAGTGGCCGCCCGCCTGCGCCTTGGCCGCTCGGTCCTGCGACAGCACGGCCCAGGCGTCGACTCGCTCGCGGGTGAAGCCCTCGAGCGTGGCGATGAGGTCGGCGCTGATGCCCTGGGGCACGAAGTCGGTCGCGAACGCGGTCTCGGGGTCGAGGAACCAGGCGCCGCCGTCGGAGCCCATCGGGTTGCGCGACATCGACTCGACGCCGCCCGCCACGATCAGGTGCTCCCAGCCGGAGCGGATGCGGGCCGCGGCCTGGTTGACGGCCTCGAGGCCGGAGCCGCAGAACCGGTCGAGCTGCACGCCGGCGACGGTGTCGGGCAGGCCGGCCAGCAGCGCGGCCGAGCGGGCCAGGTCGCCGCCCTGCTCGCCGACCGGGGTCACGATGCCGAGCACCAGGTCGTCGATGCGGGCCGGGTCGAGGCCGGGCAGCCGGCTGCGCAGGGTGTCGAGCAGACCGGTGACCAGCGAGATCGGCTTCACGCCGTGCAGGGCGCCATTTTCCTTGCCCCGGCCGCGGGGAGTGCGCAGAGCCTCGTACACATAGGCATCAGAGGGCACGGGCGATCAGCTCCTTCATGATCTCGTTCGTCCCGCCGTAGATCTTCTGGACGCGGGCATCGGCATACATCCGGGCGATCGGGTACTCCGTCGTGTAGCCGTAACCGCCGAAGATCTGCAGGCAGCGGTCGACCACCTCGCACTGGCCCTCGGTGAGCCACGCTTTGGCCATGGCGGCGGTCGCCACATCGAGCTCCCCTCGGGTGTGCCGGGTGATGCAGTCGTCCAGGAACACGCGCGAGACCCTCGTTCTGGTTGCGCAGTCGGCGAGAACCATCCGGGTGTTCTGGTGGCCGATGAGCGGCTTGCCGAAGGCGGTCCGCTCCTTCGCGTACGCCGTGGCCAGCTCGACCGCCCGCTGCATGGCCGCCACCGCGCCGACCCCGATGACCAGCCGTTCCTGGGGGAGCTGCCGCATCATCTGGAAGAACCCCGAGCCCTCGGACTCCAGCAGGTTGGCCACCGGCACCCGGAAGTCGTCGAAGAACAGCTCGGCGGTGTCGTTGGAGTGCAGCCCGATCTTCTCGAGCAGCCGCCCCCGCCGGAACCCGGGTGCGTCGTCGCGCAGCTCGCAGACGATCAGGCTGATGCCGGCCGCCCGCTGCGACGGATCGGTCTTCACGGCCAGGATCAGCAGGTCGGCGACACCACCGTTGGTGATGAAGGTCTTGGAGCCGCTGATCACGTAGTGGTCGCCGTCGCGTACGGCCCGGGTCTTGATCTCCTGGAGGTCGGAGCCGCCGCCGGGCTCGGTCATGCCGATCGCGCCGACCAGCTCACCCGAGCACAGTCCGGGCAGCCACCGCCGCTTCTGCTCGTCGTTCCCGTACGCCACCAGGTAGCCCGTGACGATGCCGGAGTGCACAGCCAGGCCCAGGCTGCCCTCCCCGGTCAGCGTCTGCTCGTGCAGCAGCACCGCCTCGTGGGTGAAGTCGCCACCGCCCCCGCCGTACTCCTCGGGCACGCTCAGTCCGAGCAGCCCCAGCTCGCCGGCCTTGAGGTAGTGCTCCCGATCGGGATGACCCTGCTGCTCGTGCCGGGCCGCGTGCGGCAGCACCTCTTTGAGGAAGAAACCGCGGGCCAGCTCGGCCAGGTCGTCGTGTTCGGGCTCGAGCCACGCCGGGGCATAGCCGTCCAGTCCTGGGGTGGGCATGGGTCCTACCTTTTCGGCTTGTTGGCGGGGTGTCAACAACTGGGTGCAGTATGGTCGTCGAGGTGAGTGTCGAGGCAGGCCCGCGCCGCCGGCTGGAACCGGACGCGCGGCGGGAGCAGATCCTGTCGGTGGCGGTGCGGTTGTTCGGGGAGCGCGGTTACGCCGAGGTCTCCACCACCGACGTCGCGCGCGGGGCGGGCGTGGCCCGCGGCCTGGTCAACCACTACTTCGGCACCAAGAAAGACCTCTATCTCGACGTCATCCGGGTGATGCTGACCGTCCCCGGGGTGGCGATCACCAGCCTGCCCCAGGGTGACCTGCCGACCCGGGCCGACGCGATCGTCGGGTGGTATCTCGACGTGGTCTCCCGGCACAGCCGCTCGTGGCTGGCCGCCATCACGGCCGGCGGCATGGCCGGCGACTCCGACGTCGATCGGGTCATCGCCAAGGCCATCGACGACGCCGCCGACGCCGTGCTGCGCGCCGTCGGCCACGAGTCGCCCGGCCCGGCCCTGCACGCGATGGCCCGCTCCTATGTGGGCCTGGCCGTCTCCACCGCCAGCGAATGGTTGCGCCGCGGCGTGCTCACCCGGGCCCAGGTACACCGCCTGCTCGCCGCCACCCTGCTCACCATGGTCGAGCAGGTCTTCCCGGACGCTTAGCGCCGCGACCACCCGCCGCGACCACCCGCCGCGCCTGCCCGCCGCGACCACCCGCGCTGCCGCCGCCCCCGAGGCAGGGCGGCCGCGGCGCGAGTCAGGCCGGGTAGTCGGACGGTGTCGTGAAGAAGCCGATCACGGTGGCCTCGTTGACGTCGAACCCGAGGGTGAGGAACCGGCCCGGCTCCACCTCGACACTCGACGGGTTGGCCTGGTCGGAGTGGCCCGAGTCGTAGAGCTGGACGTCGCCGTACCCGTCCCACGTCTTGCGCGGGTCGCGCACGAGCCGCCCCACCGTCTCGCGGTGCCCCACCCACCGCGAGGACAGATCGCCATAGGTGACCAGCACCTCGCCCGAGCTGAGGGCCAGCGCGTGGTGCGACTGGGCCGGCATGTCGGTCGGCTGCTTCTCGGTCCAGGTGTGCCCGTTGTCCGACGAGCGGCTGAGGTAGGCCCGGTTCTCCGTGGTCCGGATCAGCGCGACCAGCTCGCCGTCGTCCAGCAGGGTCAGCGTCGGCTCCTGGTAGTGGATGCCGCCCGCCTCGTCCTCGGCCAGCAGTACCTCGCTCGCGGCCGGCCAGGTCAGCCCGCCGTCGGTGCTGCGGACGACCGTCGCCTGCATCCACTTGTGACCCGGCAGCCGGCCGTAGAGCGGCAGGAGCACGTCCCCGTCGGGCAGCTGGGTCGCCGCGCCGTGCGAGGCGGCCCAGGTCGGCACGGCCGGGTGGTAGCGGCCGTTCTCGTGGATCATGTTGGTGCCGACCTCGATGGCGTCGCTCCAGGTGCGGCCGCCGTCGGTGCTGCGGTGCACGAACGTCCCGTAGGTCGAGTGCAGCGGCGGGTTGGTGCTCCAGTTGATCACGAAGTAGCTGAGCAGCAGGGTGCCGTCGGCCAGCACCCCCAGCTTGGGGTCGCGGTCGTCCCACTGCCCGTCGACCACCACGCGCGGCTCCGACCAGGTCTGCCCGCCGTCGGCGCTCTCGACCACGGCGAGGCGCCCGTCCGACCGTACGTGTGCGGTGCCCTCGCGATAGGCCGCCAGCAGCCGGCCGTCGGCCAGTTTGACGATGTCGGGGAAGTGCGCCAGCAGACCGTCTTCGGCCCGGGCCACAGTGAACGGCGTCGGCATGCTCGTACCTCCAAGGTTCCGGCTCCGCGTCCATCTAACCGCGTGCCGGACCGGCCCCGGACCCGGCCCCGCGGCCGCTCCGCTGACCAGTGGTTCCTCAGCGGGGTCACGCCCCACCGCGCCGGCGGCGGGAACGGTAGGATCGGCGGCATCGACAGCACTGTCACGCTCTGGCGGCCCACCGGGCAGGCCGAACTCGACCTCGTCGCCGGGTCCGGCTGGCGAGCGTGGCCGGCGCCGCTGTCCGCGGTGCCCGACCGGCGGCAGGCGACAGCGATCGTCCGCGACGAAATCGTGCCGGCCGAGGGTGTCGGCTATGTGACCCGGTTCGAGGTCGACCGCGCCTTCTTCGACGGCCGTGGCGCCGGTCAGGTCCCGGCCGAGGATCTCGACGATTTCAACCGGCACGTCACCGGGGCCATCGTCGAGGAGGCCGACTACCGCGGCCCGGTCGCCGCCGAGGAGTTCGCCGAGGCCGAGGCCGTGCTCGGCCGGCCGCTCCCGGCCGCGTGGCGCGAGCATCTGCAGTCGGCCTCGTGGTTCCGCCGCGGCTGGCTGGCCGACAGCGGGGCGTATGTCTGGCTGCACACCCCGCGCGAGATGCTCGAGATCCACGCGGCCTGGCAGGACTCGGTGGCCGCCCATCCCGGCATCGCCATCATCGGCGGCGACGGCTCCCGCGAGCAGCTGGTGCTCGACCTGCGCGCCGATCCGCCTCCGGTGCTGCTGGCCGACCTGGCCAGCGAGGGCTGGAACACCACGTTCCGCCAGTCGGCCGACGTCACCGAGCTGATCTCACGGGTCGAGGCGGGCACCTTCGAGTTCGACTTCGGCAAGGACTCCTGAGGCTGTCCCGTCGATCACGTCGGTGCGAGGCGAGGTGCGGGACGTCCGGCGCCGCCCCGCATGATCGGGCTCAGGGCAACGGTTTCACGAAGAAGACCCGGCGGAAACCGTGCTCGGTCGACCGCCCGACCTCCCGGAACCCGCGCCGCGGGTAATACGCGATGTTCTCGGTCATCGCCTCGTTGGTGCAGAGGCGCACCTCGGGCAGCCCCAGCGATCGGGCCCGCTCGTCGGCGAACGCCAGGAGCTGCCCGCCGACACCTCGGCCCTGCGCGGCGGGCGCCACCGCGATCGTCACCACCTCGAGGTGGTCCGCGGACGTCTCGAGGTGCAGCACGCCGAGGATGTCGTCGCCGTCGACCGCGACCCAGCAGCGCCCGGCGGCCACCAGGGCGTCGTAGTCGGCCTCCATCGGCATGGGCCGGCACCCGATCCGCGGGATGTAGAGCGTGAACGCGTCGTCGACCAGCCGCCGCACGCGGGCCGCGTCGTCGGAACCGTGGGCCGGCCGGATGTCCATGCCCTCACTGTGCCTCATCGCCGCTGCCACGCCACCGCCAGGACGGCCAGGCCCACGATCACCGCGCCCAGACCCAGAGCCGTTCCCGCGTACGCCGAGAGCAGCCACCAAGCCGCCCCGGCGACCACCATCGTCAGACCGCCGGCCATCAGCAAAGTGGACGGTGATCGTTCGCCCTCCGCCGCGACGGGTGGCAGCGAGGTGTCCGGACCGCGCGGAAGCGTCAGCCGCAACCGGGTCTTGCCGACCCCGATCACGTCGTCGTCGTGCAGCGGCTCGGGTCCGGTCAGCCGCCGCCCGTTGAGAGTCGTCCCGTTGGTGCTGCCCAGATCGCCCACCCAGAACCGCCCACCGGACGGGCTGACCTCGGCGTGCCGCCGGCTCGCATAGGAGTCCGGCACCCGCAGATCGGCGGTGGCGGCGGTGCCGATCGTCACCGCCCGCTGCGACGGCAGGTCGAACCACGTGGTCGAACCGTCCCCGGCGACGACCTCGAGCCCGGCCGCCCGAGCCGGCGCCACCCCCGGCCGAGGCGCCGCCGACCGCGGCGCGGCAACCAGCGGCGCGGCAACCAGCGGCGCGGCAACCAAAGGCAGGGCCCCCCGCGCGCCAACGGAGGGCGCGGCACCCGGCGCGGCGACGGAAGACGCGGCACCCGCTGCGCCAACCGAAGCCGCGTCACCGGGCGCGCCAACCACACGCGCGACAGCGGAAGCGGCAACCAACGGCGCCGCAACCAGCGGCGCGGCGGCCGTTCGGGGCGCATCGCCGCGAGCCAGCAGCGCGCATCCTTCCGCCACCGCCAGTTCCGGCTCCTTGACCGTGACCGGTTCGAGCCCGGTCGCCGCGGCGACCAGGGACCGCAGCAGCGGCATGCGACTGCCCCCACCCACGAGCAGCACCGCCGTCGCCGGGCCGGCCTCGTCCAGCGTGCGCACCACCCGGGAGAGCATCGGCCGGGCCAGGGCCTCGAATTCCGTCCGGGTGACCGTCAGCTCGATGTCGGCCAGCGGCACGGTCAGGGTGGCCGACTCCGCGAACGACAGCCGTTCCTTGAGCGCCCGCACCTCTTCCCAGAGCAGCAGCCGCGCGGCCCGGTCGACCGGTGTGAGCGGATCGTCCAGCCGGTGCCAGACGGCCTTGTCCCGCTCGGCGAGGCGGGCACCGACCATCGACACCAGGTCGGCGTCGAGCCGGATGCCGCCCGTGTCCTCAACCGTGGCGAACCCGTGCTGCTCGTATCCCGCCCCGGTGCGCCGCACCAGGCCCACGTCGCAGCTGCTGGCGCCCGCGTCGACCACGAGCAACGCCCCGCCCACCTCGAGCCGGTCGCCGAGACAGGCCGCGGCGGCCACCGACTCGCCCACCACCTCGACGCCGCCCAGACCCGCGGCGGTCACCGCCTCGGCCAGGGCGATCCGCCGCGGACCGGCCCACTCGGGCGGGCACGCCACGGTCGTCTCGACCACTTGCGGCCCGGCCGCCCGGCGCACCTCGGCGGCGATGCGGGCCAGGTGCCGCGGCATCAGCGAGCCCGCCCACAGAGGATCGCGGTGCCCCGGATAGATCGGGTCGGCCGACGACGGCGTGAGCGGCGAACCACCGGCCAGGATCGGGCGGGGCAGCATGCCCGGCGCGCGCAGCATCGCCACCGTGTGCGCGGTGCCGATGCTGATCCCGGCCCGCCACGCCCGTCCCGGCATGGTCATGTCAGGCATAGTGCCACGTGATCACGCGATCGCGCTGCGCCACGATGCCCGGGACGCCGCTGGGGGGGTTCCACAACTGGACCCGACCTGCGCCGAGGCCGGTCACACCACCGGTGATCGGCCTGCCGCGGGCCGCACGCGGACGAAATCCAGGCTGACCCCAGTTATGAAACGCGCCCCAGGTCGGCGTTGACGTGTTTCAGGATCGCCTCGGCGATGGCTTCGACGGCGAGCACCTGCTGGACCCGGCCGGTGGTCACGGCCGCGGCCGGCATCGACGAGAAATCCGAGCTGGCCTCGTCCTGGGCCAGGACTGTGCCGCCGCAGTGGGCGATCGCGTGGACACCGGCCTGCCCGTCGTGACCCATGCCGGTCAGGATGACCGCCAGGGCTCGGGTGCCGCAGGTGACGGCCAGCGTCGACAGCATCAGGTCGGCCGACGGCCGGGCCGGCGGCAGGGCCCCGGTCGGGATCAGGCCGATCCGTGCCTCCGAGGTGACCAGCAAGTGGCGGGCGGGCGGGACGACCAGGACGGTGCCGGGCTCCATGAGCATGCCGTCGGCGGCCAGGGTGACCCGCAGCCGGGTGGAGCGCCGCAGAATCTCGGCCAGCTGGCTGGCCCGGTTGGGGTCCTGGTGGAGCGCGACGAGAACGGCCGCGGGCAGGTCCGACGGCATCGGCTCGAGCACCCGCACGAGCGCGGTGATCCCGCCGGCCGACGCGACCAGCGCGATCACCGGGAACGGCACCGGGAAGGAATCGGGGGAGGGCAGTCTGAGGTCGACCGCGACCGGCTCCATCGCGGACAGATCCTGGACGCCTTGTTCCGTCATCGCCCTCAGGCTACGCCATCGGACGACGGTCAGACGCTCCAGCCGATGGCCGGTGCGATGTGTTTGGTGATCGTCTCGAGGATCCGGGTGTTGTAGGCGACACCGAGCTGATTCGGGACGGTGAAAAGGATCGTGTCGGCCGCCCGGACGGCGGCGTCGGCCGCGAGTTCCGCGGCGATCTGGTCCGGCTCGCCGGCGTACGTGCGCCCGAAGCGCGACCGGACCCCTTCGAGCAACCCGACCTGGTCCTCGTTGCCCTGGTTGCCGAAGTAGACGCGGTCGATCTCCTCGGTGATCGGCAGCACGCTGCGCGAGATCGACACGCGCGGCTCCCGGTCGTGGCCGGCCTCGGCCCACGACTGGCGGTAGAGCGCGATCTGCTCGGCCTGCAACTCGTCGAACGGCACGCCGGTGTCCTCCGACAGCAGGGTGGAGCTCTGCAGGTTGACGCCGATGCCGGCCGCCCACTGCGCGGTCGCGCGGGTGCCCGCACCCCACCAGATGCGGTCGCGCAGACCGGGGGACTGCGGCTGGATGGCCAGCCCGCCGCTGACGCCGGTGCGGGCCGGGTCGGTGCGGGCCACCGCCGCACCCGAGATGGCCTCGAGGAAGATCTCGGTCTTGGACCGGGCCAGGGCGGCCGCGTCGGCGCCCTCCGGCGGGACGTAGCCGAACACCTCGGCCCCGCGCAGCACCGTCTCGGGCGATCCCCGGCTCACCCCCAGCTGCAGGCGCCCGCCGCTGATCAGATCGGCCGCCGCGGCCTCCTCGGCCATGTAGAACGGGTTCTCGTAGCGCATGTCGATCACGCCGGTGCCGATCTCGATGCGCGAGGTGCGGGCGCCGATCGCCGCCAGCAGCGGGAACGGTGAGGCCAGTTGCCGCTCGAAGTGGTGCACCCGCACGAAGGCCCCGTCGACGCCGAGCTCCTCGGCCGCCTGGGCCAGCTCGATGGTCTGCAGCAGCGAGTCGCCCGCGGTGCGGGTCTGCGACCCGGTCGCGTTGCGCCAGTGCCCGAACGACAGGAACCCGATCTTCTTCTTCACGCCAACCCCCAACCCCGCCGGTGGTCCGGCGATTCCCGCCGGTCACCGGCCCGATCCGGTACGGCGGTGGCCGCGCGCACACCCCTCGCAAGCGGCCCGCTACAGTATGCGCATGCGCCTCTGGCTCACCGGCTCGCCGCCGCTCACCTGAGCGGGACGGCTGCTCAGCCTCATCGCGTCCGGCCCTGATCGGCCCGCCGCGCACCGGCGCATTCCCTCAGCACGTCCCGCTTCCGCGACCATCCGGATCCGCAGTCGCAGGAGCGATAACCCATGCTTGTCATCGAACCGCAAATCCGCACCACCACCGGACTCCGCTATCTGATCGTCGCCGGCTGCCTGTGGGGCACCGGCGGCCTCACCGGCACCCTGCTCGCCCGCGAGGGCGGCCTCTCGTCACTCGGCGTGGCCGCCGCCCGGCTCGGCCTGGGCGGCCTGCTGCTGGTCGCCTTCCTGGTGGCTACCCGGCAACCGGTCCCGCGCGGCCGGGCCGCCTGGACCCGTGTCGCCGTGCTCGGCGTGCTCGCCGCCGAATTCCAGGCCGCCTACTTCGCCGCGGTCGCGCACACCTCGGTCAGCTTGGCCACGCTGCTCACCATCGGCGCCTCCCCGGTGCTGGTGCTGATCGCCGAGGCGGTCACCGGCCGCCGCCGGCTGAGCGGCCGTGTCCTGGCCACGGCGGCCGTCGCCCTGGCCGGGCTGGCGCTGCTGGTCGGCGTCCCGGCGGACGGTCTCGAGCCGGGCCGGATGCTCGCCGGGTCCGGCTTCGCGCTGCTGGCCGCGGCCGGCTTCGCCACCATGACCCTGGTCGCGGCCCGCCCGGTCGAGGGGCTCGACGAGCTGTCCGCCACCGGCTTCGGCTTCACGCTCGGCGCGCTGGTCCTGGCCCCGATCGCGGTCGCGGGTGGCCTGAGCTTCACGGCCACCCCGGCGTCGGTCGGTCTGCTGCTGTTCCTGGGCCTGGGGCCGACGGCGCTCGGCTACGCCGCGTACTTCCGGGGTCTGCGCACCACGGCGGCCGGCACCGCGGCCCTGATGGCGTTGCTGGAACCGCTCGTCGGCACCGCGCTGGCCGTGCTGATCCTGGGTGAGCGGCTGGGCCCGGCCGGCTGGGCCGGCGCCTTCCTGCTGATCGTGGCCCTGGCCGCGGAGAGCCGGTTCAGCGACGTGCGCTGAGCTGGAACTGACCGACGATCTCCTGCAGCTCGCGGGACATCTCACCGAGGTGTTCCGCGGTCTGCTGGGCCTCGTCGACCCCGGCCGAGGTCACCTGGGCCGCGGTCGCCACCCCGGAGACGTTCTGGGCGATCTCGCCGGAGCCGGTGGCCGCCTCGACGATGTTGCGGCTCATCTCGGCGGTCGTCGCGGTCTGCTCCTCCACGGCCGCGGCGATCGTCGTCGAGTGCTCGTTGACCGCCCCGATGATGGTGCTGATCTGGTCGATGGCCGTGATCGCCTCGGTGGTGTCGTTCTGGATGGCCTGCACCCGGGCGGCGATGTCGTCGGTGGCTTTGGCCGTCTCCTGGGCCAGATCCTTCACCTCGCTGGCGACCACGGCGAAGCCCTTGCCGGACTCGCCGGCCCGGGCGGCCTCGATCGTCGCGTTCAGCGCGAGCAGGTTGGTCTGCTCGGCGATGGCAGTGATCAGCTTGACCACCTCGCCGATCTCGGCGCTGCTGCGACCGAGCTGACCGATGGTCTGCCCGGCCCGGCGGGCGCTGTCCACGCCGTCGGCGGCCACCGCGGCGGCCTGGCTGGCACTGCCGGAGATCTCGCGGATCGCGGCGTTCATCTCCTCGGTGCCGGCGGCGACGGTCTGCACGCTGCGCGACACCTCCTCGGCCGACGAGGCGACCCGGTCGGACTGGCTGGAGGCGCCGGCCGCGGCGTCGGCGATGCGGGCCGAGGCGGTGGTCAGCTCCTGCGAGGCGCCGGACAGCGTACGGCTGTGGTCGCTGATCCGGTTGAACGCGTCGAGCAGCACCTCGAGGGTGCTGTTGACCGCCCGCCCCATCACGCCGAGCTCGTCACCGGTGCTGTCGGGCGCGCGTACGGTCAGGTTCTTGGCCGAGACCTCCCGAAGCGTGTCGACGGTCCGGCTCAGCGGTCCGGTGATGCTCCGGGTGACCAGCACGGCGAGCAGCGCGGCCAGGGCCAGGGCCAGGAGCCCGGCCACGATCATGAAGGTGCGCGCGGTGGCCGCGGCCGACTCGGCGCTCCGTTCGGCCGCGGCCGCGTCGCCGATGGCCTGGCCGGTCAGCTCGTCGATGGCGGTGATGATCTCGCGCATCTGGTCGGTGGCGTCGCCGGCCACCAGGTCGCCGGCCTGACCGCGGCCGGCCGCCGTGCCCGCGCGGAAGAGTTCGATGATCTGGTCGTCGGTCGTCATGAACTGCCCGAAGGCCCGCTCGGCGGCGTCGAGAGCGGACTTCTCACCCGCGTCGAGGTCCTCGTCGCGCAGGTCGGCCACGCTCGCGCGGAAGGCACCGGCCGAGGCGAGGAAGCTCTGGCGCGGCCCGGCCGTGTCCGAGGTCGCGCCGGCGACTCCGCGCACGATGTCGAAGGCGTAGCCGTTCTGCCAGCCGTTGAGGTCGGCGGTGCGGAACTTGGCGACCTGCGCCTGCCGGCCGATGTCGCCCGCTTGGCCCAGCTCGGTCGTGGCCCGCGAAGCCGTGCTCTGTCCCCACAACCCGACGCCGAGGGCGATCACCATGCACAGGCACACCCCGGTGAACGCGCCGCCGAGACGCACGCCGATCCGGATGTTGCTGACGAAACGCGTGATCATCGGCATCGCCTTACGCTAGGTCGTGCCCAACGCAAGCGAGGGAGATTCGCGAAACCGTCGTCGTGCGGCGTTCGACGTGCGGGCCGGCGATCCGGGCTCGCCGGTGATCCTGCACGTGCCGCACGCGTCGCGGGAGCTGACGCCGGCCGCGCGGGCGTCGATCGTCCTGGACGACGCGGCGCTGGACGACGAGCTCGATCACCTCACCGACGCGCACACCGATGTGATCGCGCACCGGGCGGCGGACGCGTGCGCCGTACGCCCGTGGGTCTTCACCAACCAGCTGTCGCGCCTGGTCATCGACCCCGAGCGGTTCCCCGACGAGCGCGAGGAGATGCTGGCGGCCGGCATGGCGGCGGTCTACACCCACGGCTACGCCGGCCGCCGGTTGCGCGGGGAGGATCCGGGGCGTGATGCGACGCTGATCCGGGAGCACTACGACCCGTACGCCCGGGCCATGACCGACCTGGTGGCCGACCGCCTGGCCGCCACCGGCCGGGCGGTGATCCTCGACGTGCACTCCTACCCGGCCGAGGCGTTGCCCTACGAACTGCACGGCGACGGTCCGCGCCCGCCGGTCTGCCTGGGCGCCGACGACTTCCACACGCCGCCCGAGCTGCTCACCGGGTTCGGCCCGTTCGCGGTCGAGGTCAACACCCCGTTCGCCGGCTGTTACGTCCCGCTGCGCTACCACCGCCGCGAGCCGGCCGTGACGGCGCTGATGATCGAGATCCGCCGCGACCTCTACGTGCATGACCCCCGAGGTCTGGACGAGCTGGCAGGCGCGCTGGCCGTCCTGGCCGCAACGGTCAGCTGACCTCGGCCCGCACCGGGCCGACGCGCAGAACGCCGTCGTCGAGCGGGGTGCAGCGGATGCCACCCTTGCCGCGCAGCGCCTTCCACGCGCCCGGGCCGACCGTGACGTCCATCCACGCGCACGGGTGAGCCCGCCGGTTGACCCGCAGCCGGACCGGGCCGTCGCCCGAGTCGAGGGTGAGCACCGAGCCGATCAGGTCGTCGACCGGCAGACCGGCGATCAGGATGTTGCGCCGCACCGCGACCAGCCCGGTGCCCGGTGGCAGCGACTCCTGACTGATCACGGTCACGCTCGCGTCGTGATGAGCCGGCCGCCCGAAATACCGGTCACCGGCGATGCCCAGCCCAGCCCGGACCCGTACGTGATCGACCAGCTCTCCCGGCGGTGCCGGCGCCGGACCGTCGGACGGCCGCCCCTCGAACCGATGCACCGGCGAGGCGAGCAGTTCGACGATCTCCGGCACGCGACGATGTTAATCGGTGCAGGCGGCCAGCCCCTTCAAGGTGCCCTCGCGGTAGGCCGCGATGCGCTCGAACGCGGTCGTGCCGTCCCCTTCGGAGTTGCGGCCGAAGGCCAGCAGGGCCTGCACGGCCTCGTCGAGGTCACCGGGGGAGAGGGTCAGCTCACTGTTGGCGGGCCGGGTGAGCAGGTCGTTGGTCCACGAGCCGGCGAGGCAGTCGACCATGAGCTGCCCCTGCTCGGTGCGCGTCGGCTGGCCGCGGCGGGTCTGCGCGGCCCGGGCGAAGAGGTCGCCCAGCAGCATGCCGATGGCGAAGTCGCCGATCCGGTCGTGCAGCGCCGGACCCAGACGGGTGCTGTCGAACGCCACGAAGTCACCGTCGGGGCAGTAGAACGCCGCGCCCTCGGCCGACGCGTCGGGCCGCGGGCAGTCCGGCGGCTCGCCGGCGCGGAACGGCTGGACCGCCAGGTCGGCCCACGTCTGGCCGGTCAGCCGCGGATAGGTGCGCTGCCAGTAGGCCTGGGCGTCGTCGGCCAGCGAGCTCACCGCGTTGTCGTAGGGCAGGTTGCCGCCGGTCGCCGCGTCCCGCTCGGTCTGGAACGGCACCTCGGTGACCGGCAGGTTGGTGCGGCGGTAGCCGGCGCAGGTCGTCACGCCCTCGTCCACGCCGTCCTGCAGGGCGCGGATGCGGTCGAACGCGTTGCCGTGCGCACCCTCGGCCAGCGCCGGGGTGCCCGGCTGGTCACGCAGCGACAACATGCCGGCGACGGTGTCGTCGAGCTGGGCCGGGGTCACGTCCTTGAAGGCCGTCGACCGGCCCGCCAGCACGTCGGCCAGCCAGGCCCCGGCGTAGCAGTCGGCCTGCTGCTCGAGCACGACGGTGGGCTGGTTCCCGGTCCCGATGCGGGTCTGGATGGCGTGCCCGTACTCGTGGGCCATCACGAAGCCGACCAGCAGCGGCCCGAAGTCCTCCTGCAACTGCGGGATCAGCGTCTGGGCGTCCCAGGCGATGAAGTCGTCCGGCGGGCAGTAGAACGCGTTCGGCTCGTACCCCGACTGCTGACCGCCGCACGCCGGCGGCGGGTCGTTCTCGGAGTAGGGGAACCGGCCACCCTGGACGGGAACGAATGTGGCGCCGTCGGCGATGCTGCTGAACTGCGCGGTCCAGAACCGCTCGACGTCCTGGAGGGCGGGCGTGACCACGTCCTCGGCCGAGCGGGCCGGTCGGCGTTCCTGCTCGACGGAGACGATCGAGCAGCCGCCGAGCAGCCCGATCGCCGCGACCAGGGCGGTGGTGAACAGACGCTTAGCCGCCATCGGCTTCCCCTCGACGATCCGGTCTCATCGACGGTAAGTCCCCACGTCCGGGGCACATCAACCGTGGCGACATCGATGAATCGCTCAGCCGGTGACCTTGCCGTCGGCCAGTTCGAGGTGGCGCGTGATCGTGACGGCGTCCAGCATGCGGCGGTCATGAGTGACGAGGAGCAAAGTTCCCTCGTACGACTCCAGGGCCGACTCCAGCTGCTCGATCGCGGCCAGGTCGAGGTGGTTGGTCGGCTCGTCCAGCACGAGCAGGTTGACCCCGCGCGCCTGCAGCAGCGCCAGCGCCGCCCGGGTGCGCTCACCCGGTGAGAGGCTCCCGGCCGGCCGCGGCACGTGCGGCCCGCGCAGCCCGAACTTCGCCAGCAACGTGCGCACCTCGGCGTCGCTGAGCTCGGGCACCGCCTCGCCGAACGCGAGCGCCAGCGACTTGTCCCCCAGGAATAGCCCCCGTGCCTGGTCGATCTCGCCGACGACCACCCCCGACCCGAGGTGCGCGCTGCCCTCGGTGAGCGGGATCCGCTGCAGCAACGCCGCCAGCAGGGTCGACTTGCCGCTGCCGTTGGCCCCGGTGATCGCCACCCGGTCGGCCCAGTCGATCTGCACCGTGACCGGGCCCAGCCGGAAATCCCCCCGCTCCACGACAGCGTCGCGCAGGGTGGCCACCACCGAGCCGGACCGCGGCGCCGCGGCGATCTCCATGCGGAGCTCCCACTCCTTGCGGGGCTCCTCGACCACGTCCAGGCGCTCGATCATCTTCTCGGTCTGCCGGGCCTTGGCCGCCTGCTTCTCGCTGGTCTCGCCCCGCGCGTGTTTGGCGATCTTGTCGTTGTCCGGAGCCTTGCGCCGCGCGTTGCGCACCCCCTTGTCCATCCAGGCCCGTTGCATGCGCGCCCGTTCGAGCAGGTCGTCCTTCTTGCCGGCGTACTCCTCGAACTGCTCCCGGGCGTGCCGCCGTCCCCGCTCGCGCTCGTCGAGGTAACTGGCGTACCCGCCGCCGTACAGGTTGACCTGCTGCTGAGCGAGGTCGAGCTCGAGCACCTTGGTCACCGTGCGGGTCAGGAACTCCCGGTCGTGGCTGACCAGCAGAACCCCTTTGCCGAGCCGCCCCATGAAATCCTCGAGCCGCCGCAGCCCGTCCAGGTCGAGGTCGTTGGTCGGCTCGTCGAGGAGAAAGATGTCGTACCGGCTGAGCAACAGCGACGCCATGCCGGCCCGCGCGGCCTGTCCACCGGAGAGCGCGGTCATCAGATGGTCGAGGCTGACCGTCAGGTTGAGCTCGGCGGCGACCTGCTCGGCCCGCTCCTCGAGGTCGGCGCCACCCAGGTCGAGCCAGCGTTCCAGCGCGGTCGCGTACTCGTCGTCGGCGCCCGCCCGGCTCTCGGTGAGGGCCTCGGTCGCGGCGTCCAGCGCCAGCTGAGCCGGCCCGACACCGGTGCGGCGGGCGAGGAAGTCCCGGACGGTCTCGCCGTCGCGCCGCTCCCGCTCCTGCGGCAGGTAGCCGACGTTGGCGGTGGGCGGGCTCAGTGTGACAGTGCCGCCTTCCGGTGCAACCAGCCCGGCCAGCGTCCGCAACAGCGTCGTCTTCCCGGCGCCGTTGACACCGACCAGCCCGATCACGTCGCCGGGGGCGACCACCAGGTCGAGCGCGGAGAACAGGACGCGGTCGCCGTGCCCGGCGGCCAGATCGCGGGCAATCAGAGTGGCACTCATCGGAGGGTCATCTTAGGGGAGAGGAACCGGGTGACCTCTCGCGACCACAGACTTGTCGCCACCCCGAACGAGTCAGGACAGTGGAACAGCCGCCCCACTGACCCGCACCCCGGGCTCGCCCGGCACCAGGGAAACCGTCAACCGGCTCGGCCGCCCCAAGTCGTCCCCTTGGCGCAGATGCAGGGTCGCGTCCACCGGCACCAGACGCAAAGCCCGGAGATACCCGCCGAGAGCGGCAGCCGCCGCTCCCGTAGCCGGATCCTCCACCACCCCGCCGACCGGGAACGGGTCACGGACGTCGAAGCTGTCCGGCCCGTCCCGATACACCAGCTGGACAGTCGTCCAGCCGCGCGCCTCCATCAGTTCCTTCAGGGCGTCGAACCGGTAATCCAGCCGGCTCAACCGCTCCCGCGAGCGCGCCGCGATGATCGGGTGGTACGCCCCGGCGTAGGCCACCTGCGGCGGAAGTGCCGGGTCGAGATCGTCCGCCTCCCACCGCAGCGCCGTCAGCAGCGCCGCCAACGTCCCGGCCGGCAGTTCGTCGATCGTCGGCGCCACGCTGGTCAGCGTCGCCCGTCCGTCGTCGCCCACCGTCACCGGCACGTCGCCCGCGTTCGTCGTGAAGATGTAGTCGCCCGGTCCGAGCGCCACCGCCGTGGCCACCGTGGCGTGGCCGCAGAACGGGATCTCGGCCAGCGGACTGAAGTAGCGCACCCGGAACCGCCCGTCCCCGAGGTCGCGGGTCACGAACGCCGTCTCCGAATAGCCGACCTCGGCCGCGATCTTCAGCATGGTGCCGTCGTCCAGGCCACCAGCGTCGCGGACCACGCCCGCCGGGTTGCCGCCGGC
Source organism: Paractinoplanes maris (assembly GCF_023544465.1). Taxonomy (GTDB): domain Bacteria; phylum Actinomycetota; class Actinomycetes; order Mycobacteriales; family Micromonosporaceae; genus Actinoplanes; species Actinoplanes maris. The sequence continues at coordinate 372,235 of NZ_JALPVL010000010.1, forward strand.
GGGGTCGTCGCTGAAAGCCGTGTACCTCTCCACGTGAGTCATGCCGTCAGCCTGCCGCCCGACCCCGGCGGCGCGCCAGAGCCACCTCGGCCGCCCTGGACGCGCTGCACGTCACACCCAGGTGGGGGTCATGCCGCCGGCATAGCGGGCGCCCACTCCGCCGGACGGCAGGATCTCTGCGATGGCCGCCAGGTCGGCCGGGGTGAGCTTCAGGTCCACCGCGGCGACATTTTCCTCGACCCGGCTGACGCTGCGGGTGCCCGGGATCGGCACGGTGTGGTCCCGGGTCAGCAGCCAGGCCAGGGCGAGCTGCGAGACGGTGGCGCCCTTGCCGTCGGCGAGTTCCCCGAGCTTCCGTACGGCGTCGAGATTCTTCTCGTAGTTGCCGGGCTGCCACCTCGGGTCGTGGCGGCGCATGTCGCTCTCGTCGTACGCGCCGGACGGTTTCGCGGCGCCGGTGAGGAAGCCGCGCCCCAGCGGTGAGTACGCCACGAAGCCGATCCGCAGCTCGTGCAGCAGCGGGAAGAGCTGTTCGACGTCGCGCTCGAACAACGAGTACTCGGTCTGCAGCACCGACACTGGCTGCACGGCGTGCGCCTTGCGGATGGTCTCGGGGCCGGCCTCGCTCAGCCCGAAATACTTCACCTTGCCGGCGTCGATGAGCTCCTTGACCGTGCCCGCCACGTCCTCGATCGGGACCGCCGGGTCGACCCGGTGCTGATAGAGCACGTCGATCGTGTCCACCCCGAGGTGGCGCAGGCTGTTGTCGGTCACCTCGCGGATGTGCCCGGGGCGGCTGTCGAAGCCGTAGTCGGGGGTGAAACCGAACTTGGTGGCGATGATCACCTCGTCCCGGAAGTCCTTGACCGCCCGGCCCACCACCTTCTCGTTCTCGCCCCAGCCGTACAGCTCGGCGGTGTCGAAGAAGGTGACCCCGAGGTCGTGGGCCCGCCGGATCGCGGCCACCCCTTCCCGCTCGTCGCCGGGACCGTACGCGAGGTTGATGCCCATAGCGCCGTAGCCGAGGGCGGAGACGGTCAGGCCCTGCTGACCGAGAGTGCGCTGTTCCATAGGTGTCTCCCGACAAAGTGTCAAACCAAACGGTTCGGTTCGAACGTAGCTCAGGGACCGAGCCGATGCCAAACCGAACGGTTCGGTTGGCTATTCTGGACCGATGAACGACACCGAGGACCGCATCGTTGCCGCGGCCACGGCCGAGTTCGCCCGGTACGGCATCGCCGGCGCCCGCGTCGAGCGGATCGCCAAACAGGCCCGCACCAGCAAGGAGCGCATCTACGCGTACCACCGGGGCAAGGAGGCGCTCTACCGGCACGTCGCGGCCCAGGAGCTGACAGCGATCGCCGAGGCCACCCGCCTCGATCCGGCCGACCTCCCGGAGTACGCGGGACGCGTCTACGACTACTTCACGACGCACCCCGAGCGCTACCGCCTGATGATGTGGGGTCAGCTCGAACTGCCCGCCGACGACCCCGTCGACAACCCCCTGCGCGTCTCGATGGGCCGCAAGATCGAGACTCTGCGGAAGGCGCAGGAGAACGGGCAGCTGGACGACGGCTGGGACGCCGTCGACATCCTGATGTTCGTCAACCAGATCGCCATGGCCTGGGCCGGTCAGTCCGGGGTGACGCCGGGCCACGACTTCCCGGCCGAGCGCCGGGCCGCGGTCGTCGCCGCGGTGCAGCGGCTCTTCCCGGCGAGCGAGCGGCGGCCGATTGTCACAGGGGCGGAGTAGCGTTCTTGCGGTGACTGATGCTCCAACCGCGATCACACCCCCAACCGACCTTCCGCGCACCCTGGGCGAGCTCCGGGCCTCGGGCCACGAGTTCCGCACCGTCAAGGAAGAGCTGCGCGACAACCTGCTTTCCCGGCTGCGCTCCGGCGAGCCGCGCTTCCCCGGCATCGTGGGCTACGACGACACCGTCCTGCCCGAGGTCGAGCGGGCCCTGCTGGCCGGTCACGACATGGTCCTGCTGGGCGAGCGAGGCCAGGGCAAGACCCGGCTCATCCGCGGGCTGATCGACCTGCTCGACGAGTGGACGCCGGTGATCACCGGCTCCGAGCTGCACGAGCACCCCTATCACCCGCTCACCCCGGCCTCCCGGCGGCTGGTCGACGAGACCGGCGACCTGCTGCCGATCGGGTGGCTGCACCGCTCCGAGCGGTATGGCGAGAAGCTGGCCACCCCCGACACGAGCGTGGGCGACCTGATCGGCGACGTCGATCCGATCAAGGTGGCCGAGGGCCGGTCGCTGGGTGACCCCGACACGATCCACTTCGGGCTGGTGCCGCGCACCAACCGGGGCATCTTCGCGGTCAACGAGCTGCCCGACCTGGCCGAGCGCATCCAGGTGTCGCTGCTCAACGTGCTCGAGGAGCGCGACATCCAGGTCCGCGGCTACCAGCTGCGGCTGCCGCTCGACCTGCTGCTGGTGGCCTCGGCCAACCCGGAGGACTACACCAACCGCGGCCGCATCATCACGCCGCTCAAGGACCGGTTCGGCGCCGAGATCCGGACCCACTACCCGGTCGACCTGTCGCTCGAGACCGCCCTGGTGCGGCAGGAGGCGGCTCTGGTCGCCGCCGTGCCCGACCACCTGATCGACGTGCTGGCCCGTTACACCCGCGCGGTGCGCGAGTCGCCCGCGGTCGACGCGCGCTCGGGCATCTCGGCCCGGTTCGCGATCGCCGCGGCCGAGACCACGGCCGCCTCGGCCCTGCGGCGCAGCGGTCTGCGGCAGGAGCGCGAGGCCGTGGCGCGCATCTGCGACACCGTGTCGGTGACGTCCACGCTGCGCGGCAAGGTCGAGTTCGAGAGCGGCGAGGAGGGGCGCGAGACCGAGGTGCTCGCCCACCTGCTGCGGGTGGCCACCGCCGAGACGTTCCGCGACCGGCTGTCCGGGCTCGACCTGTCCGGGTTCACCGATCTGGTGGCCGAGGGCGCCATCATCGAGACCGGTGACCTGGTCAGCGCGGACGAGCTGCTGGGCCAGATCGGCACCGTGCCGGGGCTGGCCAAGGTGCTCGACCGGCTCGGCCTGGGCGACGCGCCCTCGCCGGGGCAGGCGGCGTCGGCCATCGAGTTCGTGCTCGAGGGGCTCCACCTGACCAGACGCCTGGCCAAGGAGCTCACCGACGACGGCCGCACGCTCTACGGGAGCTAGACGTGGCCGGGGGACGGTTCAGATATGGCGCCTGGCGCGACGGGCCCGACCCGCTCGCGCCGCCGTACGACGTGCGGGCGGCCGTCGACGAGGTCGGTGAGCGGGTGCTGGCCGGCGACAGCCTGCGGGACGTGCTGCGCGACCTCGTGCGGCGGGGCCCGCAGGAGGGCCGGGGGCTCGACGAGCTGCGCGACCGGGCCCGGCGGATGCGTCGCGAGGCGCTGCGCCGGGGCAACCTCGACGGCGCGGTGACCCGGGCCCAGCAGCTGCTCGACCAGGCGATCGCGGCCGAGCGCGACGAGCTGACCCGGCGCGACGACGACACGGCCCGGTTCAACGAGGCCGTGCTCGACAACCTGCCGCGGTCGACGTCGCGGGCGGTCGAGGAGCTGTCCGACTACAGCTGGGCGTCGGCCGAGGCCCAGCAGCTCTACCAGCAGATCCTCGACGGGTTGCGCCGCGAGGTGGTCGAGCAGCGGTTCGCCGGCATGAAACAGGCGCTCGAGCAGGGCGACCTCGACGGCGTGGCCGAGATGGTGTCCGACCTCAACGACCTGCTGTCCAAGCACGCCCGCGGCGAGGACACCGCCGACGCGTTCCAGCAGTTCATGGCCAAACACGGCCAGTTCTTCCCGGAGAACCCGAAAGACGTCGAGGAGCTGATCGACTCGCTGGCCCGGCGGGCAGCGGCGGCCGAGCGGCTTATGCGGTCACTGAGCCCGCAGCAGCAGGAGGAGCTGTCCCGGCTGATGGACCAAGCGCTGGGCGAGGGCCCGCTGCGCGGTCAATTGGGCGAGCTGACCGACAACCTGCGGGCGCTGCGACCCCAGCTCAACTGGGGCCGGGGCGAGCGCATGCGCGGCCCGGAGGATCTGGGCTACGGCGACGCGGCGGCCGCCCTGGGCGAGATCGGCGAGCTCGACGAGTTGCTCGATCAGCTCGGTCAGGAGCATCCGGGGGCCACGCTCGACGACGTGGACGTCGAGATGGTCGAGCGTCAGCTGGGCCGGGGAGCGGCCGACGACGTACGCCGGCTGCGGGAGCTCGAACGGGAGCTGGCCCGCCAGGGGTGGGTCACCCGCGACGCGGAAGGGCTGACGCTCTCGCCGAAGGCGTTGCGCCGGCTCGGGCGCACGGCCCTGGCCCAGGTCTTCGAGGACCTGTCGGGCCGCAAGCAGGGTCAGCACGACCTGCGCGACGCCGGTGCGGCCGGTGACCTGATCGGGTCGTCGCGGCGCTGGGAGTTCGGCGACGAGCAGCCGCTCGACGTCGTACGCACGATCGGCAACGCGGTCCGGCGGCAGGCCGCGGGCGGCGGGGTGGGTGTCCTGCCCGTGCGGCTCGAGCCCGACGACTTCGAGGTGGCCGAGACCGAGCGGCGCGCGTCGGCGGCGGTCGCGCTCTGCGTCGACCTGTCCTACTCGATGTACGCCGACGGGCGCTGGGGCCCGATGAAACAGACCGCCCTGGCGCTCTCGCACCTGGTCGCGACCCAGTTCCCGCAGGATTCGCTGCAGATCATCGGCTTCGGCAAGTATGCGAACGCGCTGTCCCAGGGGCAGCTGGCCGCGATCGACCCGACCGCCGAGAAGGGCACCAACCTGCAGCACGCGCTCAAGCTGGCCGGCCGGCACCTGCGCCGGCACCCGGGGGCCGAGCCGGTGGTGCTGGTGGTGACCGACGGCGAGCCGACAGCCCACCTCGAGCCCGACGGCGAGGCGACGTTCTGGTGGCCGCCGCTGCCCGAGACGATCCGGGCCACGATCCACGAGGTCGACCACCTGACCCGGGCCGGGGCCACGCTCAACTTCTTCATGCTGGGCGAGGACGACGGTCTGCAGCGGTTCGTGGCCGCGGTGGCCGAGCGCAACGGCGGCCGGGTGTTCAGCCCGGACGCCGACGAGCTGGGCCGTTACGTGGTGGACGACTACGTGCGGGCCCGGCGCGGGCGCTGATCAGTCATTCGTGCCGCGCGACTCATCAACCTGGTTCTGCTGCTGCAGTCGCGCGGCACGATGACCGCGGCCGAGCTGGCCGCCGAGCTCGAGGTCTCGGAGCGCACCGTCTATCGCGACGTCGTCGAGCTGTCGTCGGCCGGCGTGCCGGTCTACGCGTCGCAAGGCCGCACCGGCGGCTACCACCTGGTCGACGGCTACCGCACCCGGCTGACCGGCCTGTCCCGGGCCGAGGCGGAGGCGTTGTTCCTGGCCGGGCTGCCGGGGCCGGCGGCCGACATGGGGCTCGGCGAGCCGGTGCGGGCGGCCCGGCTCAAAGTGCTGGCGGCGCTGCCACCCGGACTGCGGGACGCGTCCTCGGTGGCCGGGCAGCGGTTCCACCTGGACGCGCCGGGCTGGTTCCACGACCCGCAGACCCCACCCCTGCTGGTGTCGCTGGCTCAGGCGGTGTGGCAGGACCACGAACTGACGATGACCTACCGGCGCCGCGACGAGGTGACGCGCACGGTCGCGCCGTACGGCCTGGTCCTGAAGAACGGGACCTGGTATCTGGTCGGCCGGGTGAAGGAGGATCTGCGCTCCTACCGCGTCGACCGGATCACCGCGGTCGAGCCGACCGGCGCCACCTTCACCCGCGACCCCGGGTTCGACCTGCCGTCGTTCTGGGCGCAGCGGGCGGTCGCGTTCGTCCGGCAGATGCTGCGCGAGACGATCACGATCCGGCTGTCACCCGACGGCGTACGGCTTCTGCGGTTCGCCGTCGAGCCGGTGGCCGCGGAGCAGGCTCAGGCCGAGGCCGGCGAGCCGGATCCGGAGGGCTGGGTCCGGACCCGGCTCCCGGTCGAGTCGCTCGACGTGGCCTACACCTACATGATGCGGCTCGGCCCCGAGGTCGAGGTGCTCGAACCGCCGTCGTTGCGGGCCCGGCTGGGCGAGGCGGCCGCGCGGACGGCCCAGCTCTACCGGTAACCGGTCACGTCGGCCGGCCGGCCCGGGTCCTGCACCTCGACCAGGTAACGCCAGGCGTCCGGCCGGCTGCCGTCGAGGTCGGTGAAGCCGTACACCTGGGCGAGCTCGCCGCTGGAGACGGACTTGCCGTTCCAGCGGGCCCGGCCGGGGTCACCGGCCAGGGCGGCGACGGCCCGGCCGACGTACGCGGGGGACTCCGAGATCGCGAAGTGCGGCTCCTGGGCGGTGGCGTCGTGCCAGTTGTCCTCGGTGACGCCGAAGTTGTCGAGCATCATCTCGGAGCGCAGCCACCCCGGCGTCAGCGCCACGGCGGTTCCCTGGTGCGGGGCCAGATCCTGGGACCACGCGAACGCCAGCCGGTTGACGCTGACCTTGGCCAGGTCGTAGAACACGGACAGGCGGTAGTTGGTCTCGTTGTAGGCCGTCGTGCCGTCGCCCACCTCGATCACCAGACCGCCCGGCCGGCGGATCAGCAACGGCATCGCGTAGTGGCTGGTGACGATGTGGGTGTCGACGGCCAGCCGCAGCAGCCGGAAGCCCTTGTCCAGCGGCTGCTCCCACACCGGCTGATGCCAGGTGGCCAGCGGGTCGCCGCCCCAGACGTCGTTGACCAGCACGTCCAGCCGGCCCTGCTCGTCGTCGATGCGCCGGACGAGCCGGTCGACCTGCTCCGGCACGAGATGGTCCACGGCCACCGCGATGCCCCGGCCGCCGGCCGCGGTGACCAGCTCGGCGGTTTCCTCGATCGTCTCGGGCCGGTTCATCTCGGAGCGCCGGTCCCGGGTGCTGCGCCCGGTGGCGTAGACCGTGGCGCCGGCCGCGCCGAGTTGCACCGCGATCTGCCGTCCGGCCCCGCGGGTGGCTCCGGCGACGAGCGCCACCTTGCCGTTCATCGTCTGCTTCGTCATGCGACCCATGCTCACGACAAAACCTGACAGCCGATGGCACCTTTTCCAGCGATCTCCGGACCGCCGCGCAGCGGGGTCAGGCAATGAACTAGGTTCCTAGGACGGCGTACGGAATGTGCGACACGTGACTGGTTCGCGACGAGGATTCTGAAGCTCGTTATAGTTGCTCGGCGAGTGGCCGGTCGGGGGGTCCGGGCGTCGGGGGACGTTTGCATCCGGGCAGGGCCGTGCGCTCGCCGGGGTGTCGCCGGGGCATCCGGCACCGCAGGGGGAGAGGAAGTCGTGATGTCGCAGCAGCCTGCGCCGTCCCTCTCCGCCCCGTCCAACCGGATCTGGACGATTCCCAACGTCATCAGCTTCATCCGGCTGCTCGGCGTGCCGCTCTTCCTCTATCTGCTGCTGGGCCCGCAGCACGACGTCGCGGCGGTGATCGTGCTGGCCGTCGGCGGCACCACCGACTGGGTCGACGGCTTCGTGGCCCGGCGGATGAACTCGGTGAGCCGGCTCGGTGAGCTGCTCGACCCGTTCGCCGACCGGCTCTACATCCTGGCCACGCTGATCGGCTTCACCGTGCGCGGCGTGGTTCCGTACTGGTTGACCGGTGCCCTGCTGCTGCGCGAGCTGGTGCTGGCCATCGCGCTGGTGGTGCTGCGGCGCAACGGGTACGGACCGCCGCCCGTCCACTACGTCGGCAAGACCGGCACGTTCGTGCTGCTCGCGGCGTTCCCGGTGATCCTGCTGGCCCGGGCCGTGCCGTCGATCGACTCGTGGGCCGGGCCGCTCGGCTGGGGGCTGGCCTGGTGGGCGCTCGGGCTCTACTGGGCGGCCGGCGTCCTCTATCTGCTGCAGACCGGCCAGCTCCTGCGGGCCCGCCGGGCGGCGGCCTGATGAGTGTTCCTCCCGACGCGCCCGTCGACCGCGCCGAGGAGGGGCAGCCCCCGAAACGGGTCTACCCCGCCGACTTCCTGACCGAGCTGTTCCGCAACCCGCTCGACGCCGGCTATGCCGACGCGGCCGCCCGCAAGCTGAGCGACGGCGAGCCGACCGGCGCCCGCAAGGCCGTGGCCAGCGGCAGCCTGGCGGTCGCGCTCGTGGTGCTCGGCTTCCTGCTCGTCGTCGCCTATCAGCAGACCGTCGCCGAGGAGCCGGCCCGCACCACTGCCCGGGCCGAGCTGATCGACCAGGTCGAGAAGCGCCGCGACACCACCAGCACCCTGCAGCGGCGGGCCGACGGGCTGGCCGACGAGGTGTCCCAGCTGCGCGAGCGCGAGCTCGGCGGCCAGGCGGCCAGGAAACTGCGCGACACCGAGGCCGCCACGGGTCTGGCCCCGGTGACCGGCTCGGGCGCGCGGATCACCGTGGGGGACGGGCCGACCCCGATCAACGCGGTCACCGGGGAGCGCAACCTGGTGGCCCGGGTCAAGGACTCCGACCTGCAGCTGGCCGCGAACGCGCTGTGGTCGCTGGGGGCCGAGGCGATCGCGGTCAACGGGCAGCGGCTGACCGCCACGTCGACGATCCGGCAGGCCGGCGAGGCGATCCTGGTCGACCTGAGCCCGGTCACCACCCCGTACGAAGTGGTGGCGATCGGCCCGGACGACCTCGCCCAGGACTTCCGCGACGGCTACGCGGGCCGGTTCTTCGAGCAGCTCTCGGCCAAGTACGGCATGTCGTTCGACGCCCGGGCCGCCGACGACCTGCGGTTGGAGGCCGCGACCGAGCTCAAGCTGCGGGTCGCGCAGCCGTCCACGCCGCCGTCGGCACCCGCCACCATCGTCTCCGGTTCGGCGCCCACGCCGGCCGGTTCGCCCCGCTCATCGTCGGAAGGCGGCCGATGATCGCCGTTCTCGCCCTGATCGCCGGTGTCGCCCTGGGCATCTGGTTCCACCCCACGGTGCCGCCGGAACTGGCGCCCTACCTGCCGATCGCGGTGGTGGCGGCGCTGGACGCGGTGTTCGGCGGGGTGCGGGCCAAGCTCGACGGCATCTTCGACGACAAGCAGTTCGTGGTCTCGTTCATCTCGAACGTGCTGGTCGCGGCACTGATCGTCTATCTGGGGGACCAGCTCGGGGTGGGCACCCAGCTGTCCACCGGCGTGGTGGTCGTCCTAGGCGTGCGTATCTTCGGCAATGTGGCGGCGATCCGCCGGCACCTGTTCCGGGCGTGAGCGGGTGAGGGACCGATGACTGACAAGCAGGAGCACGAGGGCGACCCCGAGCAGGGCATGCCCACGGCGGGCCGCAAGCCGGCGCCGGTCGAGAACGAGGCCGACGAGGTCACCCAGCTGCTAGGCGGCGGCCGTCCCGCCCCGGCGGGCACCGACCCCGGCGAATCGACTCGGCTGTTGAGCAGCCGCCCGGTCCCGGCAGCGAGCGACCCCGGCGAGGCCACTCGGTTGCTGAGCAGCCGCCCGGTCCCGGCGAGCGACCCCGGCGAGGCCACCCAGCTGTTGAGCAGCCGGCCGGTCCCGGCGGCGAGCGATCCGGGCGAGGCCACCCAGCTGCTGGGCGGGGGCGACGACGGGCCGACGGTGGAGACGTCGCGGCGGGCGCTGCTGGAACCGAAGACGGTGGATCTCGACGGGCCGACGCGGCGGCTGTCCATGTCGTCACCCGATCCGGTGACAGCGCCGGGCTCGGCGGACGGAACTGCACCGGCGGTGGGTGCTGCGGACCCGGCTGCGCCCGTCGACTCCGCTCCGAGCGAGGCGGTCACACCAGAACTCGTACGAAAAGAAGAGCCGCCGCCGAATCCGCCGTCGAAAGTCGGCGCGGGGTTCTTGCGGTTGCTGGGCAAGCGTCCGGCCAGTCCGGCCGGGCTGCTGATCCTGGTGCTGCTGGCGCTGTTCGGGTTCACCCTGGTGGTGCAGCTGCGCAACAACGACGGGGCCGACGGTCTGGCCAGCGCCCGCCAGGAGGACCTGGTGCGCATCCTCAGCGACCTCGAGGCTCGGGACAGCCGGCTGCAGAGCGAGATCAGCGCGCTGGAGACCAGCCAGCGTCAGCTCACCTCGGGTGTGGCCGGGCGGCAGGCCGCGCTGGCCGAGGCCGAGAAGCGCGCCGACGAGCTGGGTCTGCTGGCCGGCACGGTGGCCGGGCGCGGGCCGGGTCTGCGGATCGTGATCAACGGGGTGAAGGCGTCGGCGATCCTCAACACCGTGCAGGAGCTGCGCGGGGCCGGGGGTGAGGTCATGCAGATCGCCGGGGCTGAGAACAAGGCCGTCCGGATCGTCGCGTCCAGTTATTTCGTGGACGCCGAGGGCGGCGGGGTGATCGTCGATGGGCAACGGTTGACCGGGCCCTACACGATGACCGTGATCGGGGTGCCGCAGGTCATGCAGACGGCGCTGCAGATCCCCGGCGGGGTGGTGGCGTCGGTGAACAGCGGCGGCGGTAGCGTGACGTTGGAACAACGGACCTTGGTCGAAGTGACCGCGGTCCGTGATGCGACCACATTGCAATACGCACGGCCGGCGTCCTGAAAGGGGCGGCGGGGATTCGTGATAACGGGAGAGAACGCGTGATTCCTGAGGACCTGCGGTACACGGCTGAGCACGAGTGGGTGGCCGGAGACGGCAGCGGGCCCGTGCGGGTGGGCATCACCCACTTCGCGCAGGACGCACTCGGCGACATCGTCTTCGTGGACCTGCCCGACGAGGGCACCGAGGTGACCGCGGGCGAGACGTTCGGCGAGGTCGAGTCGACCAAGAGCGTGTCCGAGCTGTACGCGCCGATCTCGGGCACGGTGGTCGCCAAGAACGCCTCGCTGACCGACGAGCCCGAGCTGATCAACGCCGAGCCCTATGCGGCGGGCTGGCTGGTGGAAATCGCGCCCGCCGATTCCGCGGCGATAACGCAGCTGCTCGACGCCGAGGCTTACAAAGCTCTGACGGAGAGCTGAGCCGAAGCTGTCCCGGGCCGGGTTGACGGAAGTCAGCGCGTCCGGTTGCCCCGCGATATTGGCGCTGACTAGGCTCGCGGGGCACAACGAATGTTATGCCTTTGAAACCGATAGTCGTGCGTCCAAGCCTTCCGGCTGCGGCGGGGGAGACCCGTGCCGCGAGGCGACGACCAACTGATCCGTGAGGTGGTCCATGACGCGCCCAGACGACGAGTTCCCCCCACTCGACGTCACGTCCACGCTGAACCTCGGAGCCCTCGACGAGGTCCTCGAGGGTCCCGACACCGACGTGGTGCCGAGCCGCATGTCCGGTTCGCTCCCGCCCGGGATGGCGCTGCTGGTGGTGCGCCGGGGTCCCAACGCGGGAGCCCGCTTCCTGCTGGATCACGACGTGACGACCAGTGGACGGCATCCCGACAGCGACATCTTCCTCGACGACGTGACGGTGTCCCGCCGGCACGCCGAGTTCCACCGCGACGGCGGCACCTTCACGGTGCGCGACGTGGGCTCGCTGAACGGCACGTATGTCAACCGCGAGCGGGTCGAGGCGGCCACCCTCAGCAACGGTGACGAGGTGCAGATCGGCAAGTTCCGGCTGGTCTTCATCGCCGGCCCGCGGCCCGAGGGAGAGGGCAGCTAGCAGTGAATTCGTCGGGGGCGGCCGCACGCGACCCGGGGGCCTCGCGTCCTCAGGGTCAGCGTGAGGCTGCGCTGATGAGCATCGGGGAGGTGCTGGCCCACCTGCGCACCGAGTTCCCCGACACGACGATCTCCAAGTTGCGGTTCCTGGAGGCGGAGGGGCTGGTCGATCCCCAGCGCACCGCCTCCGGGTATCGCAAGTACTCGTGGAACGACATCGCGCGGCTGCGTTTCGTGCTGACCGCGCAACGCGATCAGTACCTGCCGCTGCGGGTGATCCGCGAGCAGTTGGAGCAGATGGAGTCCGAGCCGGTGGCGCCCAGCCGCCCGGCCCTGGTCGCGGTGGGCGCCGAGAGGGCCGCCGATCCGTCCGACACCCGGGTCCCCCGGGAGGATGTGATGGAACGCACGGGCGTCACCGCCGAGCTGCTCGACGAACTCGAGCGGATGGGCCTGGTGACCGCGCGGCCCCCGGGCTGGTATGACGGCGACGCCGTGATCATCGTCGAGGCCGTCGTCGGTCTGACCAAGTACGGCCTGGAGTTGCGCCACCTGCGCGGTTTCCGGGCTGCCTCCGACCGTGAGGTCGGCCTGTTCACCCAGTTGCTGGCGCCGCTGGTGCGTCAGAGCGACCCGGCCGCACGGGCCCGGGCCAACGAGACAGCCCGTGATCTGCAGGCACTCTCGCAGCGTCTGCACGCCGCTTTGGTCCGGGCCGGACTGCGCGGCGAACTCGGTCGTTGAGGCTGATTCGCCTAGGCTTTCCAGGGGTATGCCGCACCCGTCGGATACGGACGGCAGGCGTGTAACGTGCAGGTGAGGGGCAGCCGTGCGGGGCGGCGCGACAACGACACGGAGGCGGGGCTGTGCGCGAGCTGAGCGTGGTCGGAGTTCGGGTGGAGCTGCCGAGCAACCAGCCGATCGTCCTGCTGCGAGAGGTGGATGGCGATCGCTATCTGCCGATCTGGATCGGCGCCGTCGAGGCGACGGCGATCGCCTATGAGCAGCAGGGTGTCAAGCCGGCCCGGCCGCTGACCCACGATCTCCTGCGCGACATCCTGACGGCGCTCGAGGCGCCGCTGACCGCGGTCGAGATCACCGAGCTCAAGGACAACGTCTTCTACGCCGATCTGCTGATCGGCGAGGACGTCCGGGTGTCGGCGCGCCCGAGCGACTCGATCGCGCTGGCTCTGCGGGTCGGTGCGCCGATCCGCTGCGCCGAGCAGGTGCTGACCGAGGCCGGCATCGTCATCCCCGACGAGCAGGAGGACGAGGTCGAGAAGTTCCGCGAGTTCCTCGACCAGGTGCGTCCCGAGGATTTCGCCGGCTGACTTGATCGACAACCACCTCGCTCTCGCGCGGCGTGTCGCTCGGTTACTTCTCTGTTTCCGCGGGCGCTGAGATATACGCTCGTGAAGTCCAGGTGAAGCGGCGGCACCGCGCAGCGGGGAGGTGGTCGCGTGCACGAGCAGCCTCTTGAACAAGATGGGCCCCTCGTCGGCGAGGACGGATCGGTCGGTTATCGCGGGGTCACGGCATGCCAGGCGGTCGGCATCAGCTACCGCCAGCTCGACTACTGGGCGCGGACGACACTGGTGATCCCGAGCATCCGGGACGCCTCCGGTTCGGGCACCCAGCGGCTCTACTCGTTCCGTGACCTGGTCGTGCTCAAGGTCGTGAAGCGCTTGCTCGACGCGGGCGTGTCGCTGCAGAACATCCGCCGGGCCATCGAGACGCTGCGATCGCGCGGCGTCGAGGACCTGGCCGGCATCACGCTGATCTCCGACGGCACCACGGTCTACGAGTGCCGGTCGCCGGAGGAGGTCGTCGATCTGCTCCAGGGCGGTCAGGGCGTGTTCGGCATCGCCATCGGCGGCGCCTTCAAGGAGATCCAGGGTTCCCTGTCCCACCTGCCCGCGGAGCCCGCGGGTGGCCCGGTGCCGGTCGGCACGGGCACCGAACCCGAGCCCGCCGCCGGCGACGAGCTGGCCGCACGCCGGGCCCGCCGCCGCGCCGGCTGACCCGCCGCCGCGTTTGCTGATCCGGCAAGTTCGGTTGGCGTTGGCTGCGGTGTGCCGCAGGCTGGGCGCATGAGTGACGAACAGGCTTGGGACACCCGGTACAGCGAGAAGGCCCGGATCTGGAGCGGCAACCCTAATGTGGTGCTGGCGCGGGAGGCCGGCGACCTGCCGCCCGGTCGCGCGCTCGACCTGGGGTGTGGCGAGGGCGGCGACGCGATCTGGCTGGCCCGGCGGGGCTGGCAGGTCACCGCGGCCGACATCTCCGGGGTGGCACTGGCCCGGGCCCAGCAGCACGCCGACGACGCGGGCGTGACCGTCGACTGGCAGAAGCGCGACCTGCTGACCGACTTCCCCGAGGGCCGCTACGACCTGGTCAGCGCCCAGTTCCTGCACTTCTGGGGCGAGTTCGACCGGGAGAGCATCCTGCGCAAGGCCGCGGCCGCGGTGGCTCCGGGCGGCATCCTGCTGATCGAGGGGCACCTGGACACCGGCCCGGTGCACCGCCCCGAGCACGAGAACGCCCCCGAGCTGCCCGGCCCCGACGAGGTGATCGAGCGGCTGCACCTGGACGAGGGCTGGGAGGTGCTGCTGGCCGAGGTCCACCCGCGCGAGCACGTCATCGACGGCGTGACCCACCAGCGCACCGACAACACGGTCAAGGTGCGCCGCCGGGCTTGACCCTCACACGGTGTCAGCCGCGAGCCTGAGGGCATGACGACATCAACGATGACGGATCTCGGCCGCCACGCGAGCGCGGTGGCCGGCCTGCCCGGTGACCTGGCCTCGATCGTCGGCACGGTGCAGGGACTGCTTCTGCATGAGGGCTGGGCCGCCCGGTACGGCGTCGAGGTCGCCGACCCCGGCACGGCGAACCTGCGGCGAACCGAGGAACTGCTGGACGCGGCCGGTGACCGGCCGCTCGGCGAGGCCCGGGAACCCGGCGACCGGGTGGCCACCATGTGCCGCAGCTTCACCGTCGTCACGGTCGCGCTGCTGCGGGCGCACGGCTTCGAGGCCCGCGCCCGGTGTGGCTTCGGTGCCTACTTCACGCCCGGTCGCTTCGACGACCACTGGGTGGTCGAGGTCGGCGGCAAGCTGGTCGACGCGCAGCTCGACGCCCTCCAGTGCGCGGCCCTGGGGGTCACCTTCGACCCGCTCGACGTTCCGCGCGACCAGTTCCTGCCGGGGCCGGACGCGTGGCGGCTCGTGCGTGGCGGTGGGGCCGATCCGTCGCTGTTCGGGCACCCACCGGCCCGGATGGCGGGGGAGTGGTTCATCGCCGGCAACGTGATCCGGGACCGGGCCGCGACGGCCGGGGCCGTGGCGTTGCCGTGGGACGTCTGGGAGCCGATGCCGGGGCCGGACGACGAGGTCGATGTGGCCTTGATCGACCGGATCGCCGCCGGGGAGGAGTCAGTCGTCGTCCCGGCGGAAGTTCTCAACGTCCGCCGGGGGAGGGTGGAGAAGCTGTAGCGTCGCAGATGTGATTCCGCAGCACTATCCGCTCTATCTGCGCGAGCCGGGCGCCCGGCCGGCCGAGGACAAGATCTGGCTGGTCGTGGGCTGGATGCCGGACAAGATCTCCGGTCTGCCGCGCCAGCCGGTGGCCCTGCTCTGCGACGGCGATGTCGAGGAGCCCCGGGTCCTCGAGCAGACCTCGGTCTTCCGGGTGCTGGGCACCAGCCGCCACTGAGGTTCATTCACGCAGCGTGCCAGTGACATGACCATTGCGTGTTGTCTATGCTTCCAGGTGCCTCGACCGGGGATCTGGGGGTTACGCCGTGCCGCTGCCGACCGCGAGAAAAGCCGCCGTCCGTCCGCTCGACGAGGCTCGCCGCAGCCCGATCGACCGGATCGAGCGCGCCGCCTCGGCCATCATCGTCCGGCGCATCGTCCGGCTCGAGCGATCGCGGGACCGCGCGGAGGTGTGACATCGCGGTCGACGAGCACCCGGGCCCGGTCGCGGGCGATCTCGGCGCGCTGCCGGCGGACGCTTTCGACGGGCTCGCCGGCGGCTTCGGCGACGCCGCCACGATAGCCCTGCTGGCCGACGCCGAGCTCGCCGTCAACCGGGCGCTGGTCGGCGAGGTCGCGGGTGAGACGGCGGCCGGTGCGCAGGTGCTGGCCGAGCTTGAGCGGCGGGCGCCCGAGGTCTTCGACGAGGTGCTGCGGCACCCGTTCGTCCGGTCGTGGGCGGTGAGTTGTCTCGCCGGTGGCGCCGACTGCGATCCGGACTGGGCGGCGGCGATCGCGGCGGCCGTGGCCGTGCGGGCGGGCCTCGAGCTCGACGTGCCGGTCCGCGCCCACGGCGGGCGCATCCACCTGCCGACGATCGGGTTCTTCGCCGCCCCGGCCCCCGAGGTGACGGTGGTGGCCGGGCCCTCCTCCTTCACGCTGCGCTGGCCGGGCGGCCGGGCCCGGGTGCCCGGCACAGCCGGCGGCTGGCACGCCGCGCGGTGGGTCACCCTCGACGGCGTGCGGATCCTGATCGAGGACGCCGACCCCTACCGGGAGAGCGTGCCGCACGCCGCGGCCGGACGGCTCGACCCGGAGGCGGCCGGCGGCTGGTCGGAGATGCTCGGCCGGGCCTGGTCGCACCTGGTGACCGACGCTCCCGGGCAGGTCGACGGGCTGCGCAAGGGGCTGCGGGCGATCGTGCCGCTCACCCCGGCGCCCGACGGCACGCCGCGCGGCGCCACCTCGCGGCACGCGTTCGGCGCGCTCGGGCTGACCCGCACCGACGACCCGGCGGTGGTGGCCGTGCTGCTGGTGCACGAGTTCCAGCACACCAAGCTGGGGGCGGTCCTCGACCTGATCGATCTGGTGCCCCAGCACGCCGTGGCGCAGCGGCTGCCGGTCGGCTGGCGGTCCGGCCCGCTCCCGGTCGAGGCGGTGCTCCGGGGGGCGTACGCGCAGCTGGCGGTGGCCGACGTCTGGCGGCACCGAGCCGAGCGCGGGGCCCGGGACGGCGACATCCTGTTCCGCCGGCATCGTGACTGGACGGTCCGCGCCATCGACGCGTTGCGCGCCGGCGACCGGCTCACGGCGGCCGGTTCCCGGTTCGTGGGACGGATGGCCGACACCGTGGCCACGTGGGGCTAGTTAGAACCTTGACGTTTAGGGCTCTAACAGTTAGAGTTCTGACCATGGACGCACCGAAGCTCACGACTTCCCTCGAACTGCTGCGCTGGGTCGGCTGGGCCCAGCGCAAGGCCGCCGAGGACTGGGTGCGGGCGCGCGAGCTCAGCTTCGAGCAGAGCTTCGTGCTCGGCTACCTGGGGCAGCAGCCCGGCGCGATCCAGCGCGACATCGCGCAGATGACCCGCACCAGCGCGGCCAGCGTCTCGAGCCTGCTGCAGGGGCTCGAGCGCCGCGGGCTGATCGAGCGCCGGACCGAGCCCGGCAACGAGCGCGTGAAGCGGGTGTTCGCGACGCCGGCCGGTGAGCAGCTCGTGGCCGGCTTCGCCGAGGCGATGGCAGCGGCCGACGAGACGATCCTGGCCCCGCTCGACGCGACCGAGCGGGCCACCCTGCACGCCCTGCTGACCAAGATCACCGCGGAACTGCCCCAACCCAGCCGCGACTAGCCAACCCCGCACCACTTCTCCCGCGACGGCATCAGCCGCCGCGCGATCCCACCCGCCCGAGAACTGAACGCGCCGGCCCACGCCGCCGCGCGCTCGGTCCTGCCCCGAACCGGACGCGCCGGCCTACGCCGCCGCGTGCTGACGAGCCCCGAAGCGGACGCGCCGGCCCACGCCGCCGCGTGCTGACGAGCCCCGAACCGGACGCGCCGGCCCACGCCGCCGCGTGCTTACCCCTGCCCCAGCATCGAACGCTCTGGCCTGTGCCGCTGCGCTTGGTCCTGTCGCATCACCGAAGGCTCTGGCCTGTGCCGCCGCGCTTGGTCCTGCCCCATCACCGGACGCGCCGCGCTTGGTCCTGCCCCAGCACCCGACGCGACAGCTTGTGTCGCCGCGCGCCCGGACCCGCCCTCCAGCTTCTCGAAAGAGGTTGCCATGACCGCCGCACCGCACGAATCCGCCGCCGCCCCGGCCGCCGCCGCCGGCCGCAACCGCTGGTACCTCTCCACCGCCCCGATCGCCCGCGCCCTCGTGCACCTGTGCGTGCCGATGGCCGCCGCGATGATCGTCGGCGCGGTCTACAACGTCATCAACGCCGGCTTCATCGGCTCGCAGCACGACACCGCGCTGCTCGCCGCCATCACGTTCGGCACACCTTTGCTCGGCCTCGTCATGGCGGTCGGCGGCGTCTTCGGGGTCGGCGGCGGCGCGCTCATCTCCCGGCTGCTCGGTGCGGCCGAGCACGTTCCGGCCCGGGCCGCCGGGATCAAGCACGTCTCGGCCTTCGCGGTCTGGGGCTCGGCGGTCGCCGGGGCCGTGGTCGGCGGGGCCGGACTGCTCCTGCTGCACCCACTGGTGACGCTGCTCGGCGCGGACACCGCCGCCGCACCGGCGACCCGCGAGTACGTCGCCGTGATGCTGGCCTTCGTGCCCGTGCTGGCCGCGGCGTTCTGCCTCGAGCAGATCGTCCGGGCCGAGGGGGCCGCCCGCCAGGCCATGAACGGGCTCATCCTCTCCACGGTGGCCAACGTCGTTTTCGACGTCGTGTTCATCCTCGTCCTGCACCAGGGTGTCGCCGGCGCCGCGCTCGGCACCGGCCTGGCCAACCTGGTGACGGTCGCCTACTTCGCCTTCTGGTTGCAGCGCAACAGCGAGCACGTGAGCCTGGCGCCGCGCTGGTTCACCCTGCGCGCCGACGTGGTCAAGCCGGTCTTCGGCGTGGGGGTCGGCGAGCTGCTCCAGTCCGCCTTCATGATCGTCACCGTGCTGGTGCTCAACAACCTCGCGGCCGGCTACGGCGACGGCCCGCTGGCCGCCATGGGCGTCGCGGTCCGCATTGCCCAGGTGCCCGAGTTCCTCATCATGGGGGTGACGCTGGGTGTGCTGCCGCTGCTGGCCTACGCGTACGGCAAGGGGGACCGCGCCCGCCTCAACGCGGCCTTGCGGGCCTCGGCGATCACGGTCGGCGGCGTCATGCTCGTGCTCGGCGGGGCACTGTTCCTCTTCCGCGAGCAGGTGCTGACGGCGTTCTCGGCGGACGCGTCGGTGCTCACAATCGGGGTCACGATCCTGGCCGCCCAGCTCGTGGCGACGGTGGCCAACGGCTTCGCCGGCCTGATCACCTCGCTGTTCCAGGCGACCGGCCGCGCCCGGCCGGCGATCGTGATGTCGATGGCCCAAGGCATCCTGTTCATCCCGATCGTGCTGCTCGGCAACCAGATGTTCGGCCTCCCCGGCATCATCTGGGCGCTGACCGTCACCGAGGGCCTGGTCTTCCTCATCGGCGCCGGCATGTGGCTGGCCGCCCGCCCGGCCATCGACCGCGGCCTGGCCGAGGGCAGTCCCGAGCGGGCCGAGCAGGTCCTTGAGGAGGCCGCGGCCTGACCGGTCCGGCGTTCGAGCCCGGCGTGGAATTCACCACGCCGGGCTCTTACGCTTCCGGAGTGCCCGATCCGACCGCGAGCGGCGCTGGACAGCCTCGCCGCCGCAGGCGAAGCAGGCCTGCCGGACAGCCTCGCCGCCGCCGCAGGCGAAGCCGGCCTGCCGGACGACCCGAGCGGAGCAGCGCCGGATGCGCGAGCCGGACGGCGCCAGTGGGCCGCGCGAGATGAGCGGGCCGGACGGCGCGAGCGGGCCGCGCGAGATGAGCGGGCCGGACGGCGCGAGCGGGCCGCGCCGGATGAGCGGGCCGGACGGCGCGAGCGGGCAGCGCCAGATGAGCGGGCCGGACGGCGCGAGGGGGCAGCGCCGGATGACCGAGCGGCTGCGGCTCGAACCGGCCGGGCCGGGCAACGCCCGGGATCTGGCGCTGGTGCTCACGGACGACGCGGTCTGGCCCTGGTACGGCCGCACGAAGCCGACCGCCGACCAGGTGGACCGGACGGCCCACGCGATGGGGGAGTCGTGGCGGCTCCACGGCGTGCACAAGTGGATCGCCTACGACCGGGGGACCGGCGAGGTCGTCGGCCGCGGCGGCCTGTCACGGACGCCCGTGGACGACGACTGGGCGCAGCTCTACGCCTTCCTGCCGGCCGAGCCCTGGACCCGGGCCGAGCACCCGGTCCGCCGGCCGTTCGCCGCCCACGCCGCCTGGGTCGAGGTCGGCTGGGCCGTGCGCGGGGCGTTCCACGGCCGTGGTTACGCGACCGAGATCGGTCGCGCTTCCCTGGCGTACGCGTTCGAGGTGCTCGACGTCCGGGCCGTGGTCTCCTGCACGGTCCGGCACAACGTCCGCTCGCGGGCCGTCATGGAGCGCCTCGGCATGCACCACGCGGGCGAGATCCGCAGCCCCGACCCGGTCACCGGCCCCGGCACACCGTTCACCGTGAGCGCCAGCTTCCGATCTCGATCGCCCGGGTGAAGCGGGTGCGGTATTCGGTGGCGGTCAGCCCGTAGTGGGCCCGGAACCGGCGGGCGAAGTAGTTCTGGTCGGGCCAGCCGACCCGCTCGGCGATCGCCCCGACGGTGCGGTCGGTGTGCAGCAGCATCTCGGCCGCCAGCTCGACCCGGTGGCGGGACAGGAAGGCCATCGGCGGCAGCCCGGTGACCGACTTGAAGACCCGGACCAGGTAGCCCGGGGCCAGATGCAGCCCGTCGCCCAGGTCGGCCAGGGTCCAGGTGCGGGCCGGGTCGGCCTCGATGCGGCGCATCACCTCGGCCACTGCCGGGTGCATCGGCTCGGGGCTCGAGTCGCTGTCGAGCCGGCGCGCCACACAGCCCAGCGCCAGCATGACCTGGGCGATCAGGTCGGTGCGATGGCGGTGCTGCGGGCGCCGGCGCAGCTCGGCGATGGCGTCGAGATGCCCGGCGTACGCCCCGCGGTCGTCCACCGGCAGGTGCATGGCCAGGATGCCGCGCCGCCGTTCGGCGTACGGCCCGGTCCACAACAGGTGCCCGAGCAGCGGGTCGTCGCGGGTCCAGGCCAGCTCGCGGCGCAGCAGCTCGGCCGAGAAGCAGAAGTTGTAAACCTCCAGGCCCCGGCACTGCTCGTACCCGTGCCAGACACCCGGCCGCAGCAGCACGATGTCGCCGGCCCGCAGCGGATGCCGGCCGTTGAGGCTGTGGTGCACGCCGGTGCCCCGGGTGACCATCGCCAGCTCGACGAAGCTGTGCGTGTGCACCGGCATCTCACCCTCGTGCTGGTGGCGCCCGGCGTACGCGAAGGTGTCGTCCCCGAAATACACGAGCGTGTATTTGTGCTCGATGGTCTCCGGCGGCACGACGCGAACCCTACCTCCGGTCACAGGTCGCGCAACAGCTCCAGCACCCGCTCCGGGCCGTCGCGCAGGACGTTGTGGGTCGTGGGCCATTCGACGTAGTGCCAGCCGGAGTCGTCGCGCACGCGGTCCATCGACACCGGTGCCTGCAGACCGCCCGGGGTCCGCAGGGCGGCGGCGTACCGCTTGATCGGCACCGACTTCCAGGCGCCGGTGAGCCGGGTCTTCTCGAGCAGTGTGGCGAACGGGTGCGGCTTGGCCCGCTCGTCGAAGAACGGCATGGGGGCCAGGCCGAGGCCGTCCGCGCCGACCGAGTCGAGGAAGTACCGGCGGTTGTCCTCGGTGGTGACGTCCCAGCACGACTCGCCGTCCTCGAGCACGTCGGAGTCGAGGTGCACCAGCGCGCTGACCCGGGCCGGCGCGCGGTCGGCGACGGCGTTGATCACCTGACCGCCGTAGCTGTGACCGACCAGCACGACCTGGCCGCCGCCCGCCGTCAGGTCCTCGACGAGAGTGTCCTGCTGCTCGACGTGCGAGGTCAGGTTGACCGGGCGGCGGGTGAGGTCGTCGTCGGGCCACAGACCGGCCAGCGTGACGCGGTAGGCCCGGTGTCCCAGCTTCTCCAGCTCGGCGGCGAGCGGCTCATACCACCAACCGCCGTGCCACGCCCCCGGGACGAGAACGAAAGTGGTCATCAGCAATGTCTACCCCAGAAGGGCCTCAGGGCTGGAAGCGGTAGCCCATCCCGGGTTCGGTGATCAGGTGCCGGGGCCGGGTCGGGTCGTCCTCGAGTTTGCGGCGCAGGCGGGCCATGTACTGGCGCAGGTAGTTGGTCTCGGTGCCGTACTGCGGGCCCCATACGTCATGCAGCAGGCTGCGCTGGGTGATCAGCTTGCCCGGGTTGCGCAGCAGCCGGTCCAGCAGTTGCCACTCGGTCGGGGTGAGCCGCTGCTCCGGCGTGATCGTGTGGCCGGCCAGATCGATCGTGTACTGCCCGACCGTCACCGGCCCGGGCGCCGCGTCCGACGGGTGGATCCGGCGGGTCACGGCGCGGATCCGGGCGAGCAGTTCGTCGAGGCCGAACGGCTTGGTCACGTAGTCGTCGGCCCCGGCGTCCAGCGCGGCCACCTTGTCGGTGCCCTCGGCCCGCCCGGACAGCACGATGATCGGCACGGTGCTCCAGCCGCGCAGCCCGCGGATGACGTCGGTGCCGTCCAGGTCGGGCAGGCCCAGGTCGAGCACCACCAGGTCGGGCGAGTGGGCGGCCGCGGCCTTGAGCGCGCTCGCGCCGTCGGCCGCCACGTCCACCTCGTACTGGCGGGCGCGCAGGTTGATCCGCAGAGCCCGCAGGATCTGCGGGTCGTCGTCGACGACCAGGATGCGGGTCACCGCGGGCCCGCCGGCAGCGTCAGGACCATGGTGAGGCCTCCTCCGGGTGTCTCCTGCGGGATCAGTGTGCCGCCCATGGCCTCGGTCAGGCCGCGGGACAGCGCGAGACCGAGCCCGACGCCGGTGTGGTTGTCGCGGTCGCCGAGCCGCTGGAAGGCCTGGAAGATCCGCTCCCGGTCGCCGGCCGGCACACCGGGCCCGTGGTCGACGACGTGCAGCTCGACCCGGTCGCCGGACGCCCGGCCGGTGACCTCGGGCGGGCGGTCGGCGGGGCTGTGCCGCAGGGCGTTGCCGGTCACGTTGACCAGCACCCGGGCCAGCAGCCCGGGGTCGGCGTGGGCGGTGGGCAGGTCGTCGGGCAGTCGTACGGTGATCCGGCGCCCGGCCGGGCCGAGCTCGTCCAGCGCGGCCGGGACGACGTCCTCCAGGCCCACGTCGACCGGGTGCGCGGCCAGCGCACCGGCCTGCAGCCGGCTCATGTCGAGCAGGTTGGCCAGCAGCGCGCCGAGCCGGTCGAGCGACTCGTCGGCGGTCGCCAGCAGCTCACGGCGGTCGTCCTCGTCGAAGTGCACCTCGTCGCCGCGCAGGCCGGCAACGGCGGCCTTGGCCGCGGCCAGCGGGGTCCGCAGGTCGTGGCTGACCGCGGCGAGCAGGGCGGCGCGGACCCGGTCACCCTCGGCCGCGGTGGCCAGCCGTTGCTGGCGCAGGGCGACGGCGGCCTGGGCGGCGAAGGCCTGGGCGATGCGGTGCTCGTTGTCGTCGAGCGGGCGGCCGCGCAGCGACAGGACGAGATCATCGGCTGCCCGGACACGCGTCGCCGGTGACGAATCGGAAACCTCGGGAATGTCCGAATCGGCAACGCGAGCCCACCCGTCGCCGGCTCGCTCCGACAGGACCACGGATTCCAAGCCGAAGAGCTCCCGCAGCTCCTTGAGCAACCCCCGCAGCGGATCCGGCCCGGCCAGCACCCCACCGGCCACCGCGGCCAGGATGCGCGCGTCGGCCGACGCGGCGGCCGCTTGCCGGGCCCGGCGCGCCGCCACGTCCACCACCCACGAGACAGCCAGCGCGACCACCACGAACACGATCAACGCGAGCGCACCTTGCCCGGTGTTGACGGCGAACGTCCGTACGGGTGCGGTGAAGAAGTAGTTCAGCAGCAGGAACCCGCCCACCGCGGCCAGCAGGGCCGGCCACCGCCCGCCGAGCAACGCCACCCCGACCACCGCGGCCAGGAAGACCAGCGACCCGCCGGCCAGTTCGAGCCCGGCCGCGGCGGCCGCCGCCGTCAGCACCGGCAACCCGATCAGGGTCACCGCGAACCCGGCCGCGACCCGCCGGCGGGCCAGCGCGACGCCGCCGGCACCGCCCGCGGGGTGCGGCCGCGGCGACCCGGTCACTGCGAGTGCGGGCCGACCGAGGTCACCACGATCGCCGCCGCGCCGATCTCGTCCGAGGCGGCCAGGTCGACGGTGGCCTCGATGCCCCAGTCGTGGTCGCCCTCCGGGTCCTCGAAGACCTGCCGCACGACCCACGCCGTCGGTCCCGCCTCGATGTGCAGGAACGCGGGTCCGCGGGCGGCCGGCCCGGTGCCCAGCGAGTCGTACTCGTCGAAGTAGTCCTCGATCGCGTCCTGCCACCGGTCGGCCGTCCAGCCCGACTCGCCGTCCAGCTCGCCCAGGTCGGTCCAGCGGCGCAGCGCGGCCAGCTCGACCCGGCGGAACAGGGCGTTGCGGACGAGGACCCGGAACGCGCGGGTGTTGCGGGTGACCGCCGGCGGCTTGTCGTCGATGCGGACCTCCTCGACCACCGCACCGGGGTTGCGCAGCCGCTCCCACTCGTCGAGCAGGCTCGAGTCGACCTGCCGGACCAGCTCGCCCAGCCACTCGATGAGGTCGGTGAGCTCCTCGGTGCGGGAGTCCTCGGGCACGGTCTGGCGCAGCGCCCGGAACGCGTCCGCGAGGTAACGCAGCACGAGCCCCTCGGAGCGCGACAGCCCGTAGAACGACACGTACTCGGTGAAGGTCATCGCCCGCTCGTACATGTCGCGGACCACGCTCTTGGGCTTGAGCTCGTAGTCGGCGACCCACGGGTGACCGCGCCGGTAGGTCTCGTAGGCCGCTTCGAGCAGCTCCAGCAGCGGCCGCGGGTGGGTCACGTCCTCGAGCAGCGTCATCCGCTCCTCGTACTCGATGCCCTCGGCCTTCATGGCGTTGACGGCCTCGCCGCGCGCCTTCTGCCGCTGGGCCGACAGCACCTGCCGGGGGTCCTCCAGGGTCGACTCGATCACCGACACCACGTCGAGCGGGTAGTCCGGCGCCTCCCGGTCGAGCAGCTCCAGGCTGGCCAGGGCGAACGGGGACAGCGCCTGGTTGAGCGCGAAGTCGATCTGGAGGTCCTCGGTGAGGCGGTAGACCCCGTCCGGCGTACGCTCGATGACCCCGCCCGCCATCAGCGCGCGAGCGATGGCGATGGCCCGCCGGATGTGCCGCCGCTGGGCGGCCGGCTCCTCGTGGTTGTCGGTCAGCAGGTGCCGCATCGCCTCGAACGGGTCGCCGCCGCGGGCCAGCACGTTGAGCAGCATGGCGTGCGACACCTGGAACGACGAGGTCAGCGGCTCGGGGTCGGCCGCCACCAGCCGGTCGAAGGTGGGCTGCCCCCAGCCGATCGAGCCCTCCGGCGGCTTCTTGCGGACGACCTTGCGCCGCTTCTTGGGGTCGTCGCCCGCCTTGGCCAGCGCCCGCTCGTTGTCGATCACGTGCTCGGGTGCCTGCACGATGACCGTGCCCAGCGTGTCGTACCCGGCCCGGCCCGCGCGCCCGGCGATCTGGTGGAACTCGCGCGCCTTGAGCAGGCGGGTCTTCACACCGTCGTACTTGGACAGGCCGGTGAACAGCACCGTACGGATGGGGACGTTGATGCCGACGCCGAGTGTGTCGGTGCCGCAGATGACCTTGAGCAACCCGGCCTGGGCCAGCGTCTCGACCAGGCGGCGGTATTTGGGCAGCATGCCCGCGTGGTGCACGCCGATGCCGTGCCGCACCAGCCGGGACAGCTGCTTGCCGAAGCCGGCGGTGAACCGGAAGTTCCCGATGGCCGCCGCGATCTTGTCCTTCTCCTCGCGGGTGGCCATGTTGATGCTCATCAGCGACTGCGCCCGCTCCAGGGCGGCGGCCTGGGTGAAGTGCACGATGTAGACCGGCGCCTGCTTGGTCTGCAGCAGCTCCTCGATCGTCTCGTGCAACGCCGTCATCGCGTACGAGAAAATGAGCGGGACCGGCCGCTCGACGCTGGCCACGACGGCGGTCGGCCGGCCCGTGCGCCGCGAGAGGTCGTCGACGAAACGGGTGGTGTCACCGAGGGTCGCCGACATGAGGATGAACTGGGCCTGCGGCAGCTCGATGATCGGCACCTGCCAGGCCCAGCCGCGGTCGGGCTCGGCATAGAAGTGGAACTCGTCCATGACGACCTGGCCGACGTCGGCGTCCTTGCCCTCGCGCAGGGCCAGGTTGGCCAGCACCTCGGCCGTGCAGCAGATGATCGGCGCGTCCGCGTTGACGCTGGCGTCGCCGGTCAGCATGCCGACGTTGTGGGCGCCGAAGATCGCGCACAGGGCGAAGAACTTCTCGCTGACCAGGGCTTTGATCGGCGCGGTGTAGAAGGTGGTGCGCCCGTCGGCCAGCGCGACGAAGTGCGCGCCCGCGGCGACCAGGCTCTTGCCCGAGCCGGTGGGGGTATTGAGGATGACGTTCGCGCCCGTGGCGATCTCGATGAGCGCCTCTTCCTGGTGGGTGTACAGGGCCAGGCCCTGCTCGGTGGCCCACTTCTGGAAGACGTCGAAGACGGCGTCGGGCTCATTTGTGCCGGGTAAACGGTCGGTCAGCGTCATGATGCGTTCACTATATGGATCACCTACGAGGCCATTGCGCGAGGCGTTGCCGCAACTCGGCGATTTGGGAAGCGGAGAGGCCGTAGAGCGCGAACCGCGCGTCGTGCAGCCGATCCAGATAACGCCCGGCGTCGGCCACGTCTTCCGGGTCGAGCGCCGGATCGACGTTGCGGGCCAGGGTCAGCAGCGTCTCCAGCGGATAGCGCTCGAGCGCGGCCGCGACGTCGATGTAGTCGCGGACCTCGCGCCGGTTGACCAGCGCCGCGACCTTGGTGGCGACCAGGTCGTCGAGGTGCATGACCGGGCCCAGCTCCATGACGACCGGCTTCTTCGACCGGTCGAGGCGGCACAACGTCAGCCGCAGCGCCCGCGAGCTGGTCGCGACCAGGAACTCCTGCAGGTCCTCCTCCATGCCCGCGAAGAGCTCGTCGCCCTCCTCGCGGACGACCCGGTAGCCGGCCTCGCGCAGGGCGGCGGCGACCTCGTCGGCTGCCGCCGCGACACCGCCGGCCGTGTCGGTGAACAGGTCGACGTCCTCGGTGGGGCGCTGGACCAGGCCGTTGACCAGCCAGGCGAAGCCACCGCCGAGGACGAACCCGTGCTTGTCGGCCACCGCGAGCGCGATGCGGGCGACCTCGGAGTAGAAGTCGTCGACGCCGGCCATCCGGCCAGGCTAGCGCCCGGCGGCGGCGAGCTGGTGCGCGGCGTGGCGCAGCCGGGCGTGCCGCGTCTCCCAGGCGGCGCGGACGCCGCGGGGGAGGTTGAGCTCGGGCCATACCCGGACGAGGGTCGGGCCGTGCAGATAGGTGCGCAGCTCCTCGACCCGGATCGCCTCGCGCAGCACGTTCTCGTACATCCAGGCCAGCATGGTCGGCTGCGCCAGGTCGAACGCCCGCTGCGGACCCCACCACAACCGCAGCGGGAGCTCGACCAGGCCGGCCGCCGGCCCGGTCAGCTCACCGAGCGTGCCCGCCACCAGCACCGGCCGGTGGGGCCGGGCGAGGTGAACAGCGACGGGAGCAGCGGTCGACATGCGATCAGCGTAAACCGACAGGCCGCCCAAACCGAGTTCCTAGCCTCCTAGGATGCTTTACGCGAGGTGCCTCAGGACTTCACTGCATCACCCGCACGGCGCTCACCCGGAGAAGGTCGAGCTTCTCCGCGTCGCTTCCTCGCTGGGATGTCGAGTAGATGACGACCTTGATGTCGGAGGCCGGGACGACGACGACGTCGCAGTCGAGCACGATGTCACCCACCAGCGGGTTGTGCACGGTCTTGACCATGCTCTGATGCGCGGCTGCCCGTCCCTCGTCCCACAGCGCGGCGAACCGAGGGCTGCGCGTTCGCAGGTCGGCGACGAACGCCCGGAGCCGGGGATCGTCGCGGTAGTCGGCGGCGGAACGCCGCAGGTCGTGGACCAGTGCGCGCTCGAACACGTCCGGGCCGCCGTGGGCGGTCGCGACCCCGCTGATGCTGTCGTCGACGAACGCCTGGACGAGGAGGTTTTGATTCGGGTCGGCCGCTACGGAAGGGGTCTGGAACAGTGCCTGCCACAGCGGCGTCGAGGCGAGCTGGGTCCAGTCAGCGGCGAACACCGCCAGGGGGAAGTCCGACATGCGGACGAGCATCCGCTGCACCCCCGCCGGAATGTGATGCGAGACGGCTCCCGATGCCGGTGCAGTCAGGCCGGCGGCGCGGTGGAGCAGCGCCGTCTCGGTGCGGCTCAGCTGCAGGGCCCGGGCCAGCGCGGCAACTATCTGCTTTGAAGGGGTGCGGGCGCGTCCTTGCTCCAGGCGCGTTATGTAGTCGACGCTCACGCCGGCCAGCTGGGCGAGCTCTTCACGCCGGAGTCCAGCCGTGCGACGCCGGCCGAAGGACTCCAGCCCGACATCGGCGGGCGTGAGGTGCTCGCGCCGGCTGCGGAGCATCTCGCCGAGAGAGAGCGGTGCTGAGGTCATTGCTCTCATGTTGCCCGGAGCGCACGAGTTCTGCCTGGTACTACCCATCCCAGGCTGGCCGGGACGGGTAGCACGGTCTGTACCTGGCTACGGATGTCGGCGGGCCCCAGGCTCGAAGCACCACCGGGAGGGCGGACGCACCTGTTCCGCTCCGCCATCGAGAGGAACCCCTTCACATGACCACCACGCTCGTCACCGGCGGCAACCGAAGCCTCGGCTACGAAATCGCCCGCCGTCTCATCGAAGCCGGCCAGACCCTCTGGATCGGCGCCCGGGACGCCGAGCGGGGTCAGGCCGCCGCCGACCGGCTCGGCGCCCGATTCGTACAGCTCGACGTGACCGACGACGCGTCGGTCGTCGCGGCCGCCGACACGATCCGCGCCGAGGCCGGACACCTGGACATCTTGATCAACAATGCTGGAATCCTCGGAGATGTCACGTCTCCCGAGGACATGACCGTCGAGCACATGCGCCCCGTCTACGAGACCAATGTGTTCGGGACCGTGCGGGTCACCCGTGCGTTCCTGCCGCTGTTGCGAGCCGCCGAAGCTCCGTCGGTCATCAACGTCACCAGCGGCGTCGGATCCTTCACGCTGATCCATGACCCGAACCGGGTCGAGTCGCAGTACCCGTTGGCCGCCTACGGGTCGTCCAAGGTCGCGGTCACCATGCTCACCATGCAGTACGCCAGGACCATCCCGGACATCCGGTTCAACGCGGTCGACCCCGGACAATCAGCAACGGACTTCACCGGCGGACTCGGCCACAGCGTTCAGGACGGAACGGACGCGGCCGTGCGGATCGCCACCCTCGGCGACAAGACGCCGACCGGTACGGTGACCGACCGAGATGGTGTCCTCCCCTGGTAGACGGAGCCGGACACTACGGGCGCCACGGAAGCGCCGCCGTCGCCGGGCGCTCGACGGTCGCCAGGCGTGCGTCGACCACGAGTTCGTGCAGAGCCGTGACTGCCGCCTCGGCCGGGTGAGCCGGCAGGGGAGAGGCATCACGCGCCTGCTCCAACCGCCCTCGCAGCATCGCCGCGTCGGCGCGCAACCGCTGCTCCAGCTCGGCCGGGAAGGGTCCCTTCTCGGCCGAGCGCTTCATCTCGATCAGCTCGGCCACATAGGGCAGCGACGTCCCCAGCACCGCCAGGTCCGTCTCCAGCTCGCCGGTGCGCATCAGATGCTCCCCGGTCAGCAACACCCGCAGCCAGTACAGCGCCGCCTTCAGCCGCCCGGTCCGGTCGAACAGCTTCTCCTGTGACGTCGCGAAGCCCAGGTAGTGGTGGGCGTGCCCGGAGGTCACGAAGGACGGCGCCAGCTCCTTGAGGGCCACGTGCAGCGGCCCGGTCAGCACTCGGCCACCACCTCGGCCGACCACGACGGCGCTTCGGTCGTCACGTCAAGTTCCTTTCCCGTGCGCCGGTGAGCAGCTCATCGACGGCCCGGCGATCCGGTGTCTCGGGCAGGGCCGTCGCGTCCAGGGCCGTGGCCAGCTCACCCTGCAGGTCGGCGGCCCAGGCGGCCACGGTCTCCCACGGCACGGTCCCGCTCCTGATGTCGAGCAGCTGCGCGCGCCGCGACCGCACGTCGACCAGCACCTCGCCGGTGCGCAGCACGTGGGCGCCGGCCAGGAGCAGCCGGATCATGTGCATGGCCTGCTTCCAGTTGGTCTCGCCGGTGCGGGCGCGGCGGGCGCTGACCCGGTTGAGCTGGTCGCGGGCGTATTCGCCGTAGGTCGCGGCGATCCGGCGGGACAGGAAGGCGGTCCGGGCCGCGAGCAGGGCCGAGCCGTCGGGTGTCTCGGTCTCGATCAGGGGCGACCAGAGCACTTCGAGGACGGTCGGGTTGGCCTGCAGGGCGAGGGTGCAGAAGCGTTCGATCTCCCAGGAGAACTGTTCCGGCTGCGGCCCGTCGAGGTGGGTGGGCGGCTTGTCGAGGGTCCAGAACGAGCGGGTCGGTGCCGCGAAGACGCCCCGGCGGTGGGGGGGGGGGGGGGGGGGGGGGGGGCCCCCCGCCCCCCCCCCCCCCCCCCACCCCCCCCAAAGGATGCGGGAGCG
>NZ_JALPVL010000011.1 GCF_023544465.1 Paractinoplanes maris
GATTGCTGTTTCGGTGGTCATAGCGGAGGGGAAACGCCCGGTCTCATTCCGAACCCGGAAGCTAAGCCCTCCAGCGCCGATGGTACTGCACTCGTGAGGGTGTGGGAGAGTAGGACGCCGCCGGACTTAACGTGAACAGTAGGCCCACCCCGTGACGGGGTGGGCCTACTGTCATTTCCGGACGTTTTACTTCGGTAGCTGCAGGCAGACCGTGGTGCCGCCGCCCTCGGTTTCCTCGAGCGAGATCTCGCCCTGGTGGCGGTCGAGAATGCGGAGACACGTGGATAGGCCGATGCCGTAGCCCTTCTGCTGCTTCGGGTCGACCTGGGCGAACATCTCGAACACCCGCTCACGCTGTTCGGGCGGGATGCCGATGCCGTTGTCGGCCACCCGCACGATCCAGCGGTCGGGACAGTCCTGGGCGCTGACCGTGATCCGGCACTGCCGTTCCGGGTGACGGTATTTCATCGCGTTGTCGATCAGGTTCTGCAGGAGCTGGCGCAGCAGCACCGGGTCGCCCTGCACCGTCGGCAGGTCGTCGGTAGCCGAGATCTGCGCCCGGCTGCTCTCGGTCGCGGTGCGCAGGTCGGCCAGCACGTCCAGGAGCACGATGTTCAGAGGCACCGGCTCGGCCTGATAGGGAGTCTGACCGGCCCTCGCGTATTTGAGCAGCGCGTCCACCAGCTTCTGCATCCGCTCGACCGACCGGATCGCCCCGGTCAGCCATTTGCCGGCCCGTTCGTCCAGCATCGACGAGTATTCGCCGCAGAGCAGGTCGAGGAAGCCGTGCGCCGCCGCCATCGGCCGCACCAGGTCGTGGCTTACCGCGCCCGCGAACTGCTCCAATTCCTCGTTCGACCGGCGCAGCTCGACCAGCGCCGCGGACAGCGCCTCACCCCGGGCGGCGATCTCGGCGCTGGCCCCCTCGATCTCCCGGCGGTATTCGCGGTCGGCGGTGACGTCGTTCAGCGCGACAACAGCACCGAGCACCCGGCCCGAGTCGTCCACCAGGCGCCGCCCCGTACAGCTCAATTGCAGGACCGGGCGGCCGGGCGACCGCAATGTCATCTCGACGTTCTGCACGACGCCCTCGTGCAGCGCGCGCAGCAACGGCACCTCGTCGGGCCGGAGCCGGCGTTGCCCTTCCGCGTCGAAGAGGCCGTAGTGCTCGGGGAGGGATTCCGGGTCGAGTGATTTGTCAGCCTCCCGGCCGTGCCACTCCCGAGCCGCCCGGTTGAGGACGGTGACGTGTCCTTCGGCGTCCGAGACCACGATCCCCACGTCGATCGTCTCGAGCACCGTGGACGTGAAATACCGGTTGCGCTCGGCGGCTTCCGCGAGCCTCTCGTTCAGCCGGGCCTGGCGTCGCCGCTCGAACAGCGCCACCAGCACGTCGGCCAGGTCGATGAGGCGGCCCGCCTGGTCGTCGGTGAGCTCCTTGACGCAGTCGTCGAAGACGCACAGCGTCCCCAGCGCGTAGCCCTCCGGGGTGATCAACGGCGCCGAGGCATAGAAGCGGACCGACGCCAGCCGACCGGTCACCCACGGGTTGCCGCGATAGAGCGGATGCTCCCGGGCGTCGGAGACATGGACGAAGCGGCCGGCCCGGAACTGGATCGCGCACATCGAGTCGGAGCGCGCGGAGTTCCCGCCTTCGAAGCCGTACGTGGTGAGCTGGCACTGCCGGCTCTCGTCGATCAGGTTGAGCGTGGCCGTCGGCACCCCGGCCACCAGCGCGGCCACCCGCACCACGGTGGTCAGCTCGTCGTCGGCGGGCGCGTCCAGCAGGCAGTACTCGTGCAGGACGGCCAGCCGGCGCTCCTCGTCGAGCTCGATCTGAGGGTCGACCACGACAGACGTCACGCTCACTTATCGGCAGCCGACGGGAAAGGCTGAGACGGCTCAGAAACCGGTGGTCATGATGTTGATGATGGCCGGCCCCAGGACGATGATGAAGATGACCGGGAACAGGCAGAAGATGACCGGGAACAGCAACTTCACGGTCACCTTCTGCGCCTGCTCCTCGGCCCGTTGGCGGCGGCGCATACGCTGCTCGGCCGCGTGCTCGCGCAGGATGCCGGCAACCGAGATACCCAGCTCACCGGCCTGCACCAGAGCCGTCACGAGGGTCTTCAGATCCCGTACGGTGGTCCGCGCACCCAGGGCGCGCAGAGCGACCGTGCGGGCGACGCCGAGGCGCATCTCCTGCAGCACCCGGTTGATCTCGTCCGGCATGGGGCCGCGGAGCAGCTGCGCCACCTGGGCCATGGCCGCGTCGAGGCCGAGACCCGACTCCACGCCGATGACCATGGCGTCCAGCACGTCCGGCAGCGCCCGCCCGATCTCCTGCTGCCGTTTGGTGCCCGCGTTGTAGACCAGCAGGTCGGGAACGATCATGCCGCCGACCGCGCCGACGAGCAGCCCGGGCAGCGCGTACGCACCGCCGAGGTTGCCCCCGCCGAGATAGCCGAGCAGGCCGATCACCACCAGCCCGACGACCCGGCCCCGGATGACCCGGTCGAGCGGCCAGTCCCTGGGGTTGCCGGCGAAGTCGAGCTGGCGCGACAGCCGGGCTCCGACCGAGGCGGGGGTGATCAGGTTGCCGGCCCGCTGGATCGCCCACACCACCGGCGTCCGCAGACGCCCACCGAGCGGCTTCTGGACGGCCCGGACGTTCCGGCTGCGCTCGAAGGAGGCGAGGATGCGCAGCATGCGCTGCCGCCGGCTGGGCGGGACGGTGACCGCCGCGGTGACCAGCGCGATCGCCAGCACAGCGGCCGACACGGA
Source organism: Paractinoplanes maris (assembly GCF_023544465.1). Taxonomy (GTDB): domain Bacteria; phylum Actinomycetota; class Actinomycetes; order Mycobacteriales; family Micromonosporaceae; genus Actinoplanes; species Actinoplanes maris. The sequence goes on from NZ_JALPVL010000011.1 coordinate 2,788, forward strand.
GACAGCGACGAGAACGCCCGGATGCACGGCGCTACACCTTGATCTTCGTGATCGCGCTCAGCCAGAGGCTGCCGACCGCCATCATCAGGGCCGCGGTGCCGAGAATGACGTAGCCGAGCATGCTCGTCCACAGCACCGACATGTATTCACGCCGCACCAGGAACAGCAGTGCCGACGCGCCGATCGGCAGGGCGACCAGGACGTACGCCGAGATGCGGCCCTCGGCCGACAGGGAGCGCACGTGCCGCCGCAGATATCCCCGCTCGCGCATGGTCTCGGCGGTCGTCTGCAAGACCTCGGCCAGGCTGCCGCCGGTCTCTTTCTGCAGCCGCAGCGCCATCACCAGCCAGACCAGTTCGACGCTGGCCACACGTTCGCCGGCCCGGGCCAGCGCGTCCTCGAACTCGCCGCTGATCCTGGTCTCGGACAGCGCCCGGGCGAACTCCTCGGCCACCGGGCCCTCGTCGTCGCGGACCGCGGCGTCGACCGCCTGTTGCAGGGTGAAACCGGAGCGCAGCGCGCTGAGGATCAGTTGCAGCATGGCCGGCAGGTCCTCGGTGAACCGGCTCCGGCGCCGTTTGATCCGCGCGCGCAGCAGCAGAGCGGGCACCAGGAAACCGCAGAGCAGGCCGAGCAACAGCCCGAGGAAGACCGGCAGCAGCAGGGCCAGCGCGATGGCCGAGGCGAGCGCGATCACGGTGCGCACGGCCAGCCACTCGCTCGGGCGCATCGTCAGCGCGGCCTGATCGAGCTTCGGTGCGGCCAGGTCGGCGATCCGGTTGAGGGCGGGGGACTGCTCGACGAAGTCGCCGGCCGAGTGCTGAGCCCGTCGCAGGGCCGACTCCTCCGACTGCCGCTCGCCCACTGTGTACTGCTTCAGCGTGCTCAGGCGGCGCTGCATCGGCGTACGCCCGAACAGGCGCTCGATCAGCAGGTAGAACAGCAGGAACGCCGTCCCGCCGGCCAGCAGGGCGATGATCAGGCGGGCGGTGGTCATCGCTTCCCGCCACCGAGGACGCCGGGTGGGAGCGTCACCCCGTACATCGCGAGCGCGTCGACGAAGCGGGGGCGGATCCCGGTCGGCTTGAGCTGGGCCAGGTGCGGCGGGGTGTCGGCGTTGATCTCCTGCAGGAAGAGGTCCTGCAGGGTGATCGTGTCGCCCTCCATGCCGACCACCTCGGTGATGTGGCTGACCTTGCGCGACCCGTCCTTGAACCGGGTGATCTGGATGATCAGGTCGACGGCCGAGGCCACCTGGTCGCGGATCGCCCGGCTGGGCAGGTCCATGCCGGCCATCAGCACCATGGTCTCGAGCCGGGAGAGGGCATCGCGCGGGGTGTTCGCGTGCAGTGTGGTCAGCGAGCCGTCGTGGCCCGTGTTCATCGCCTGCAGCATGTCGAGCGCGGCGGCGTCGCGGACCTCACCGACCACGATCCGGTCGGGGCGCATCCGCAGCGCGTTCTTCACCAGGTCGCGGCTGCTGATCACGCCGCGGCCCTCGGCGTTGGACGGGCGCGACTCCAGCCGTACGACATGGTCCTGGACCAGACGCAGCTCCGCGGCGTCCTCGATGGTGACGATGCGCTCGTCGGCGGGCACGAAGCTCGACAGGACGTTGAGGATGGTCGTCTTGCCGGAGCCGGTGCCGCCGCTGACCACGATGTTGCGCCGGCCCCGCACACAGGCGTCGAGGAACTCCGCCGCGGATCGGGTCATCGTCCCGTACGACACCAGGTCGCCCACCGTGAGCGGGGTCGCCGAGAACTTCCGGATGGTCAGGGTGGCGCCGTCGAGGGCGATCGGCGGCACGATCGCGTTGACCCGGCTGCCGTCGGGCAGGCGGGCGTCGACCATCGGGCTGGCCTCGTCGACCCGGCGGCCGACCCGGGCACAGATCCGGTCGATGATGCGGCGCAGGTGGGCCTCGTCGTCGAACTCGACGTCGGTCCGCTCGAGGCGGCCGAACCGTTCCACATAGATGCTCTTGGCGCCGTTGGCCATCACCTCGTTGACCGACGGGTCGCGCAGCAGACCCTCGATCGGCCCGTGGCCGAGGACCTCGTCGATGACCTCCTTGACGATCCGGGCCCGGTCGCCTCCCGAGAGCGGTGTCTCCTCGCGGGCCAGCAGGTCGGACAGCACCTCGCGGACGCGGGCGTCGAGCCCCTCGTCCTCGCCGCGACTCGAGTAGAGGGTGGGGCCGAGCTCGTCGGCCAGGCGGCGCTGGATCCGCAGGCGTACGTCGTAGACCGGATCGGCCGACTGCCGCCCGGCGGCCCGGTAGCGCTGGCTGGTGGTCGAGGTCCGCTTCTCGGTGTCCTCGCCGTGCTCGGTCTGCTCGTCGTCGCTGCCGGCCCGGTTCCCGTACATGCCGAGCCGGGCGGACAGGCTCACCGGGCCGCCTTGCGTCTGAGGGTGCGGCCGAACAGGCCACGTTTGGGCACCGGTGCGGTCTCGGTCCCGGCGCAGCGGTCCGCGAGCTGGCGGATGGCCCGGCTCACCGGGTGCAACGGCTCGGTCAGCAGCAGCGGCTCGCCCTGGTTGACCGAGATGGGCACATCCCGGCTGGAGGGCACGAGCGACGCGAACGGCATGCCGATCGCCTCCTCGACGTCGGCGGTCGTGAGACCGACCTGGGTGTTGGCGCGGTTGAAGACCAGCAGGCTGCGGTCGCGGGGGTACTCGAGCATGTCGAACATCTCGACGGTCAGCCGCACCGTCTTGAGCGTCGGCAGGTCGGGCGTGACGATCGGGATGAACCAGTCGGACACGTCCAGCGCCGCCAGCACCTGGTCGGTGACGATCGCCGGGGTGTCGATGATGATGAAGTCGTAGTGCGGCCGCGCCACGTCGAGGATCTCCAGCACGAGCTCGCGGCGGACGTGCTCGCCCTGGGCCGGGTTGCCCGGAGCGAGCAGCGCGTCGACCCCGGGCCGGTACGGGGTGACGATCGAGCGCAGGCCGGGCTCGTCGAGGCGGCCGGCCATCGCGATCCCGCCGGCGATGCTGCGATCGGGTGGCAGCTTCAACATGATCGCCACGTCGCCGAACTGCAGGTCGAGGTCGACCAGCAGCACGCGCCGGGCGCCGCCGGCCCAGAGCGCCACGGCCAGGTTGACCGCGACGAAGCTGCGGCCGCAGCCGCCCTTGCCGGCGAAGACGGTGACGATGCGGCCGAACGGTGCGTTCTCGGCCCCCGACCGGATCGAGGTGCTGAGCGCCTTGGAGAGGTCGACCGAGCGGCTGGTGGCCTGGCGGATGCCGTCCCAGTCGGTCTCCTCGACGACGTCGCGGACGCCGGCCTGCAGGCAGCGGATCACCTCACGGGGCTCGATGGTCCGGCGGATCAGCACCACCCCGATCAGTGGTCGCTGCAGGCGCTGGTAGGCGGTGAACATCAGCGCCTCGTCGAGCGGGACGCTCGCTCCCATCAGGACCAGGATGGTCTCGGGGTAGCGCGGCAGGTGGGCCTCGAGCTCGGCCATGCTGTGCACGATGGCCCCGCCGACCGACTGGAACTCCGGCCCCCGCTCGGCCAGGACCTCCCGGTCGGGCTCGAGATAGACATAGAGGCTCATGCCGCGGGCCCACTCTCGGCGACGGTCGGTGATGCGGTCACTCTGGTCCCGGGACCCAGCAGGCCCAGGTGCAGCAGTCCACGGTTGTATCCGTTGACCAGCTCCTCGGCCTGATCGGCGGTCACCGCCAGCGTGACCACGTAGCGCCTCAGCGTGACCGTGCCGCCGGTCTCGGCCGGGGTGGGCGACGCCGACGGCGAGGCCGGCGCGGCGGCGCTCGGGGCCAGCGAGAGCGAGACGTTGGGCGGGACGCTTTCGCCGACGCTGATCACAGTGGCGGTGGGCAGCAGGATCCGAGTCCGCTGCGGGGTTTCCGCGGTGTCCTGCTTGGGCGCGGTGACAAAGACGGTCACCCGGTCGCCGCGCTTGACGTTGCCGGCGACCTGCGGGGCGATGCCGAGCTCGACGCTCACCGCGAGCCGTGACCTGGGGACGGCGAAGGTGGAGGCGGGGCGGGCGCCCGGTTTCGCGGTCGACAGGGCGAACTGGCGGCTCAGCAGCATCTGGTCGGGCTGGAGGTCGGCGTTCAGTTTGCGGGTGTCGAGCGCGGCGTCGAGCTTGGTGAGCGCGCCGGACGGGACGGTCTCGGCCGGCATCAGCACCTGGCGCACCAGCCGGCGCGACCGGATCTGGGCACCGGTGGTGCCGCTCGGGATCGTGGCGGTGGCCAGCAGCACCCAGGTGCCTTTCTTGCCCTCGACGGCCCGGCGGTCGGCCCCGGCCGCGTACGCGATGACGGCGACCGCACTGAGGCAGGCCAGCACGGCGGCCGCGAGCACCATGACAATGCGCCTACGCATGACTCATCCCCTTTCCGCCGCACTCATCCCGTGCGCGCGATGACCGTGACGCCGTAGTCGCGGCCGGTGCCGAACGCCGGACTGTCGACGGGCGTCAAGACCCGGGTGAAGTAGCCGTAGATGCACGCGGAGAGCGTGCACGTGAGTTTCTGCACGAGGCTCGGCACGCCGTTGCCTTGCAGAAGGTTGTCCACGCTCGAGAGCAGACCGCCGAGCAGACCGTCGTACCCGGTCAGGACGAACGGCGCGAACCCCACGATCCGGAACCACGGGGTCAGCGTCAGCAATCCCCGCTCCGAGTCATCGAAGATCGGCACGAGCACCGGTTGACGGCTGTCGTAGACGGCCCTCAGCTTGGTCGCGCACGGGATGCCCTGGGTGAGCCCGGAGAGAGTGAACGAGCGCGGCATGGAGCCGACCTGCAGGCTGAGCTCGCAGTTCGCGTCCGGCGGCGTCAGGTTGTTGTTGGCCAGCCAGACCCAGCCCCGCGGCACGGTGATGTCCGGTGGCGCGTTGCAGGTGGGTGACGGCTTGCCGAGCAGGCCGAGGGGAAGCACCTGCGGGATCGCGAACTCGGTGGAGGCGTTCGGTGGGGTCAGGCCGAGAATCGAGTAGAGCCCGAGCCCGCCCAGCAGCGAGCCGAGTGGGCTGTAGTAGGTGCTGCCGTTGCCCGTCATCTGTTTCCAGTCGCACTCCGAGATGCCGAGGGCGAGCACCTTGGGAACGGAAGCAGGTGGGCCCCAAGCCACCCGGCCGCAGGCGCCCGCGCGCGCGCCGCCGGAATAGGGGCCGGAGAGGGCGCCGGCAAACGTGGGCGGGAGGAGCGTGGTGTTGCCGGTGCGGGTGCTGGTGCGTACCTCGACCCAGGTGCCCCCGCTGACGGTGCTGGTCGGGCACAGCGCCGGGCTGCTCCAGGGCTGGCACTGGGCGGCCAGACTGGAGATGCAGATCTGCGCGTCGGCCGTGCCGTCCTTGGCGTTGCGTTTGGCGTAGTTCTGGGCCACGAGGGTCTGAGCCGACATCGTGCAGTCGGCCAGCTTGGCGACGCAGTTGTTGGCGATGGCCCACGAAGCGGCGTCGGCGCCGGTCTGCAGCTCCTGCCGCTCCAGCGCGATCTGGCCCACGTCGATGACGAGTGCGCCCATGCCGACGACGACGCCCGAGCTCAGGAACACGGCGAACAGGGCGGCGACGGCGCCGTGCTCGGAACCGTGACGACGATGGGCCCGTCGCCACAGGCGACGGGCTGAGCGGACGAGGCGGTGGGTCAGCCGGTGCACGACATGATCCCGGTGGCCCGGAGGGTGGTGAGATTGCCGCTGGCCCCGTACATCTGCATGAGCGAGAAGATCGGCGTGAGCGCGGTGAAGGGCTGCTGGGCGGTCACCGTGGCGTCGGCGGTGAGCGAGGACGCGTTGGCGCACAGGACCGAGGTGACGGTGGCGGTGGGGCCGACGACGTTCTGCACCTTGGCCTGCACCGTGGCGGTGGTGCCGTTGAGCGCCGCCGTCCGTGCGCCCTCGCGTACGGCGCTGGTCAGCAGGGCTTGCTGTTGCAGCGCCCGGCCGAAGTCGATGATGCCGAACAGCAGGAGCAGGATGAGCGGCAGCACGATGGCCGCTTCCACGGCGGCCGCGCCGTCCTCGCCCCGGGTCGGCCGACGCGCGGCGCGCGACCCGGGGCTGAGGAGAGAACGATTGGCGTGGCGCACTGCCGTGCTTACCGGCCTTCCATCAGGTGGGGATGACGATCTTTTCGGCGACCTTGGTGAACAGCGAGTTGAGCTTCGTGCCGAAGAGGCCGGCGCCGACGATGATGACCAGCGCGACCAGCGAGACCAGGAGGCCGTACTCGACGGCGGTGGCACCCTCGTCGTCCTTCATGCGGTCCTTGATCGCGGTCACGTGCGACTGGACGTAGGCGGCGACGTAGTGAAGCGGCAGCATTTGGGTTCCCCCCCGAAGTGGCCTCAGCCTCGGCGTTTCCGTGGCTTCTGACTCTATGAATCGGAGAAGTCGGCGGGGAGTTGAGCCAGGTCAGGGTGCAGGAGCGTTGCTGTTGTGCTGGGCCAGGACCGACCTCAGGGTGCCGGCCAGCTGGTCGGCGGTGAAGGGCTTGGCGATGAACGACGCGCCGCGCTTGATGATCCCGCGGCGGATCGCGATCTCCTGCGGCATGCCGGAGATGTAGACCGTCTCCATGTCCGGGCGCACGGCATGCGCGGACCGGGCCAGCTCGCCGCCGGAGACACCGGGCAGGCCGAGGTCGGTCAGCAGAACGTCGATCTTGCCCTCATGCACCTTGCACTTGGTGATGGCGCTGACGGCGTCGGTCGCGACCAAGACCTGGAAGCCGCGCAGCTCGAGCATCTGCGACGTCATGTCGCGCAGGTCCTCGTCGTCCTCCACGAGCAGAACGACCGGGCCTTGCTGCGGCGCCGAGGTGTTCCACATGCCTCTCTCCTCGGGCTCGGTGGAGCCGTACCGGGGTACGGCTCTTCGGAGGGCCGCACGCGGGCGTGGCCTCACCGAAAACGCTAGGCGAAAAGCCACCCCACCGGAGGAATTCGGCGGAAACAGGGACTAGTTGCCCTCGGCACGCCCCAGACGCCAGTAGCCCATGAACGCCACCAGGCGGCGGTCGACACCGCACTCGGCGACCAGGTGCCGGCGGAGCGTCTTGATCATTGCGGCCTCGCCGGCCAGCCAGGCGTAGAAGCGGCTCACGTCGGTGAACTCGTCGGGCACTTCCCACAGCACGTCGTGGTCGACGTCGACGTCCTCGAGCTCGACCGGCGCGCCGCCGACCTGAGCGTCGCCGAGGATGCGGCGGCTCGCCGCGCGTACGGCCGGAACCAGCTTGCTGCCGTGGGCGTAGCCGTCGCGGGCCAGCCAGGTGACGCGGACGCCCTCGGGTGCGGTCAGCTCCAGCGCGTCCTCGGCCGAGGGCACCTCGAGCAGTGCCTCGCCCCGCGCGTCGGCCGGCAGCCCGGCCAGGATCGCGGTGATGGCCGGCACCGCCGTCTCGTCGCCGCCCAGCAGCAGGCAGTCGGTGTGGGCGGGCGGGTGGAAGTCGATGCCCCCGTGCACCCCGTCGAAATCCGCGTTCGGACCCAACAGGTACGCCGGGGTGCCCGGCCCGGCCTCGGCGGCGAACCGGGAAGCGGGCCCGTCGACCCCGTGCAGCACCATGTCGACGTCGACCTCACGCAGCTCGGGGCGCACGGCCCGCACGGTGTAGGTGCGGATCGGGTTGCGCTCCTGCTCGGGCAGGTCGCGCCACCGCAGATACCAGTCCTCGCCGGTCGGCACGTGGACCAGACCCGAGCCGGGCAGCGGCGGGATCAGCTTGATGCGCTGGTCGAAGCCGTTGTCGGCGAAGTGGTCGAGGTCGTCCCCGGTGAAGGTCACCCGGACGAAGTGGGGGCTGAGCCGCCGCACCGCGCGGACCTCGGTGGCGAAGAACCGCCACGGCAGCGTGGCCAGGGCCGGGTCAGCGGTCTGAGTCACGGGGGCCTCCAGGGAAACGCCAGAACCAAAGGTATGCCTAACCTAACCGGTTCTCCCTGGCGGGCACCACTCGGGTCACTTCTCGGCCGGGGCGTCCTCGGCCTCCGCCTCGGCCTGCACTTTGGTCTGCACCTTGGCCTGCACCTCGGCCTGCACCTTGGCCTCGGCTTCGGCCTTCGCGGCCGAGGTGTAGACGCGCGGCTTCGGGATCGCCGCCTTGGCGCTGACCGGCTTGGACCTCGGCCGTGGTTCCGGCTGGTCCTTGGCCGGCGGCTTCGGCGCCGCTTCTGCCCGCGATGGCAGCTGCAGCGGCTGGAGCTGGTCGCCCGGCCCGTCCAGTACGGCGAACCGGTCGGCCACCGACGGCCGGGCGGGCGCTGCGGGCTGGGGCGGCGCTGCAGAGGGGGCTTGCGCGGCCGACGGGTCTGAGGCCGGCGAGGGAGCCGGCGCCGCCGATGAGGCCGGCGCTGCCGTGGAAGCGGGTGCTGCTGACGGGGCCGGCGGGGCGGGCGACGGTGGTGTGGTGGGCGCGGGCGGCGGGCCGGCCGACGGCCGGGCAGGGGCTGCCGAAGGAGCGGGCGACGGCGGCGGGGCAGGCGCGGGCGGCGGGGCGGCTGCCGGGCGGGCGGGTGTTGCCGATGGGGTGGGCGCAGGCGGCGGGGCGACGGTGGGCGGGGCGGGCGCGCGGGCGGCCCGGGAACGGGGGAGCGTGCCACCCTCGCGGTCGGGCACGTCGATCAGCACCGCCGACACGCGGCCGGGCGCGACCTGCTCCAGATCGGCGGCGACCCGGGCGGCGACGCCCCGGCTGGTGCGGCGGTAGTCGGTGACCAGCAGGACGTGGTCGGCCTGGGTGGCCAGAGCGAGCCCGTCGGCCACGCCGAGCAGGGGCGGCGAGTCGAGCACCACCACGTCGCACTGCTCCGCGAGCTCGTGCAGCAGCCCGGCCAGGCCGCCCGCGGCCAGCAGGTCGGCGGCGTTGTCGTGGCCGGCCCCCACCGCCAGCACCCGCAGGTTGACGATCGCGCCGGCCGCCAGCGTCTCGGCCAGCGTGTGCCGGCCGGTCAGCACATTGGTCAGCCCGCGGTCGCGGGACAGATCGAACATCAGATGCAGCGCCGGGTGGCGGACGTCGGTGTCGACCAGCACCACCCGGCGACCGGCCTGGGCCAGGGCGACGGCCAGGTTGGCCGCCGTGGTGCTGCGCCCCTCGCCGTCGCGGCCACCGGCCACCAGAACTGTCGCCGGATGGTGGAGTAGCGGGTCGAGGCGGGCCCGCAGGTAGCGGTAGGCCTCGGCGTCGGCTGAATCGGGGGAGCGCAGCAGCACCGGCAGTGGCGCCCCCGGCCCCCGTGAGCGGCGGGCCCGCGGGATCGTGGCCAGCACCGGCAGCCCGGTCTGCTCCTCGTAGTGGGCGCGCCCGCGCAGCCGATCCCGGCGACGGGCGTGCCACAGTGCCGAGAGCACGCCCAGCAGCAGTCCCGCGACCGCGCCGGCGGTGAGGTAGAGCCAGAGTGGCCGCCTTTGCTCCTCGGCCGGGCCGGCCGGCGTCACCAGGGAGGCGGCGATGCCGTACTGGGCGGTGGTGGAGTTGCGGTAGCGCACGTATTCGGTGGCGACGGCCTGCGCGCGCTGCCGGGCTGTGGCGGCCTCGCGGCCGGTCCAGCCGATGGTGATCGCCGTGCCGCCGCCCTCGACCGGCGCCACGGTCAGGCCGTCGGCGAGGTCGTCGGCCGTCATGCGCAGCTCGTCGGCGGCCGCCTGGAGCACGGTGGCCGACCGGGCGATCGTCGCCTCGGTGGCGGCGTCGGCGGGCCCCGGCGTGAAGCCGGCCCGCAGCCGCGCCCCGGCCACGGCGGTCGCCGTGGAGCGGTGGTCGACGGTCTCGACGCGGCTCAGCGCATAGGCCCCGGCGGTGATCAGAACGGTCACCAGGATGATCCACCAGCCGTACCCCCGCAGAAGCCGCACGGGTCTGCCGTTCGTCGTCATGCCGGGTCCGTCCTCCCGTGATGCCGCTGCTCGCAGCCTACGACCCGATCAACGGCGCCCGCCAGCACCGCCCCTGTCGGCTACCCGCCGGGTGGGTGGCGGAGGTGGACAACGAATTCATCGAAATCTATGGTTGACGCTGGCGCCGTCGAAGCGCTTCGACGATGAGCGGGGGCGTCAGTAGGCTCTCGCTGAGGACAGCGGATGATGAACACGACGTGAGGAGGGTGGATGGCGACGATCAACGATGTGGCGCGGGCGGCCGGCGTGTCCCCGAGCACGGTTTCCTACGTTCTCAGCGGCCGCCGCCCGATCTCGGCGGGGACCCGCGAGCGGGTGCAGGCGGCGATCGCCGAGCTCGGCTTCCATCCGCACGCGGGGGCGCGGGCGCTGGCCAGCAGCAAGACGAACGTGCTGGCCCTGGTCGTGCCGCTTCGTACCGACGTCAACGTGCCGGTCATCATGCAGTTCGCGACGGCCGTGGTGACCGCCTCGCGCGTCCACAACCACGACGTCCTGCTGCTGACCAAGGACGAGGGCACCGCCGGCTTGGAGCGGGTCGCCCACAGCACCATGGTCGACGCGCTCATCGTCATGGACGTCGAGCGCGACGACGTGCGCCTGACCGCCCTGCGGACCCTCAAGCAGCCGTCGGTGCTGATCGGGCTGCCCGAGGATCCGGCCGGCATCGCCTGTGTCGACCTCGACTTCGAGGCGGCGGCGGCCGAGGCCCTGCGGCACCTGGCCTGGCACGGGCACCGCCGGGTGGCGCTCGTCGGTCCGTCCCCGGCCGTCTACAAGCGGGGTACGTCGTACGCGGAAAGGTTTTTGACCGGTTTCACCATCGCCTCGGCCACGCTGGGCCTCGAGACGATGACCCACCCCTGCGAGCCCGACCGGGAGGGCGTCCGCGCCTGCCTGGCCGACATCGACGCGCAGTTGCCGGGCGTGACGGCGCTGGTCGTGCACAACGAGGAAGCCCTGCGCATGGTGCTGGAGGAGCTGCAGACCGCCGGGCGGCGGGTCCCCGCGGACATCTCCGTGGTGGCGATCTGCCCGCGGGACGTCGCCCTCAACATGCCGCTCCCGCTGACGTCGGTCGACATCCCGGCCCACGACGTGGGTGGGCTGGCCGTCGAGACGGCGATGCGGCTGCTGGACGGCCGGTCGATCGAGCTCGTCCGGCTGCTGCCACCCACCCTGGTCGAACGGAAGAGCTCGGCCCCGCCGGCTACGGCTGCTGATTGATCCGGACCATGTTGCCGGCCGGGTCGCGGAACGCGCAGTCGCGCAACCCGTACGGCTGGTCGATCGGCTCCTGCACGACGTCGCCGCCGCTCTTCTGCACCTGCTCGAACGCCTCGTCGACGTTCGGGGCGCTCAGCACGATGCTCGCGTAGCTGCCCTTGGCCATCAGCTCGGTGATCGTGCGCTTCTCGTCGTCGGTCAGTCCGGGGTCGACCGTCGGCGGGTGCAGGACGATCGAGGTCTGGGGCTGCCCGGGCGGCCCCACGGTGATCCAGCGCATGTCGCCGTAGCCGACGTCGTTGCGCACTTCGAAGCCCATCGTGTCGCGCCAGAAGGCCAGCGAGGCCTCGGGGTCGTCGGCCGGAAGGAACGTGTTGTGAATGGTGAGGTTCATGCCGACCACGCTATTGGCCGGGTGCGGGCGTCGCTTCTCGATTCCTGATCGGTCTCGTGGCCTGCTTGACGACGCAGCCGGGCAGGCCCGCGACCTGCGCCTGCTCGGCCGTCATCCGGCGGTAGGCGCTGGGCGACATGCCCACCAGCTCGGAGAACCGCGTGCTGAAGGTGCCCAGCGACGAACACCCGACCGCGAAGCAGACGTCGGTCACCGACAGGTCGCCGCGGCGCAGCAGGGCCATGGCGCGCTCGATGCGGCGGGTCATCAGATAGCTGTACGGCGACTCGCCGAAGGCCGCCCGGAACTCGCGGCTCAGGTGACCGGCCGACACGTTGACACCGCGGGCGAGTGCCTCGACGTCGAGCGGCTGCGCGTAGTCACGGTCGATCCGGTCGCGGACCCGGCGAAGCAGTCTGAGGTCCTTGAGATGTTGCTGGTGTTTGGCCTCTCGGGCTGACGGAGGGGAATCCGCACCTCTCGCCATACTTAACGTATAACAGAGGGCGGGTCTTGCCGCAAGACCCCGGTGCTGCCGCAGAATCGCTGCGTGACCAGCGCTTTCGACTTGCCTGCAGCCCTCGCCGCCAAAGCCGATCCAGTGCTCGTGGCCGGCGACGAGAAACACTTCGCGGACATCACCGCGAGCCTCGAGAGGACGATCGCCGAGCTCCAGGACCGGCTCGAGACCGAGCGCCGGGCGCCCGCGGGCAAGGGCCGCCAAGCCGTGGACCGTGACGACGCGATCCGCCGGACGAGCGCCCGCCTGCGCGCCCTGCGCCGCCACCGCCTCGACATCTGCCTCGGGCGGATGGTGACCGGGGACTCCACCGTCTACATCGGTCGCTTCGGCCTGACCGACAGCGACGGCCGGCGGCTGCTGGTGGACTGGCGGTCACCGGCGGCCGAGCCGTTCTTCGGGGCGACCCACGCCAACCCGATGGGCCTGGCCAGCCGCCGCCGCTACCGCTGGACCCGGGGCCGCGTGACCGACTACTGGGACGAGGTCTTCACCCCCGACGCGCTCGATGGGCACGCCGCGCTCGACGACCAGTCGGCCTTCATCGCGAGCCTGGGCAGCAACCGGTCGGCGCGGATGCGCGACGTGCTGGGAACGATTCAGGCCGACCAGGACGCGATCATCCGGGCCGGGTCGGACGGGGCGCTCGTGGTGGACGGCGGGCCGGGCACCGGCAAGACCGTGGTGGCGTTGCACCGTACGGCTTATCTGATCTACGCCAACCCGCGCCACGTGCTCTTCGTCGGTCCGCACGAGCCCTACCTCGCGTACGTCTCGGACGTGCTCCCCAGTCTGGGCGAGGAAGAAGTACAGACGTGCACGCTGCGCGACCTCGTGCCCTTCACTGCCACCGCGGCCGAGGATCCGCAGGCGGCGCGGCTCAAGTCGTCGGCCGAGCTGGTGAAGGCGATCGAGGCGGCCGTCCGGTTCTACGAGGAGCCGCCGGCCCGCGGCCTGGTCGTCGAGGTCGACGACGACGAGATCCGGCTGACCGCGCGGGACTGGGCCGAGGCGTTCGCGGCACCCGGGCCGGGAACGCCGCACAACGAGGGCCGCGACGAGGTCTGGGAGGAGCTGCTGACGATCCTCGAGGTGAAATACCGGGGCGAGGAGCCGCCGGACCTGTTGCGGTCGTCGCTGCGGCGCAACACCGCACTCACCACGGCCGTCAACCGCGCGTGGCCCCTGCTCGAGCCGGCCGACATCGTCGCCGATCTGTGGTCGGTGCCGGCCTACCTGCACCGGTGCGCTCCCTGGCTCACCGCGTCGGAGATCAAGACCTTGCAGCGTACGGATCCTCGCGCCTGGACCGAGGCCGACCTGCCGTTGCTGGACGCGGCGCGGCACCGGGTGGGTGACCCGGGGGCGCCGCGGCTCCGGCGCGAGCAGGAGGCCGCGGTGGCCGCCCAGCGCCGGGGCATGGCCCGGGTTCTGGACGACCTGATCGCGTCGCGGGAGTACGACGACGGCGAAGGCCTGATGTCGATGCTGGTGCAGCAGGACCTGCGCGACGTGCTGGTCGACGACGCCGCCGTGCCCACGGCCGGCCCCGACCGGCTGGCCGGGCCGTTCGCGCACGTCGTGGTGGACGAGGCGCAGGAGCTGACCGATGCCGAGTGGCAGATGCTGCTGCAACGCTGCCCGTCCCGCAGTTTCACCATCGTCGGCGACCGCGCCCAGGCCCGGCACGGCTTCACCGAGTCGTGGGCGCAACGCCTGTCGCGGATCGGCCTCGACCGGGTCACCCTGACGTCGTTGACGATCAATTACCGTACGCCGGCCGAAGTGATGGACGAGGCGGCGCCGGTCATCCGCGCGGTTCTGCCGGACGCCAACGTGCCCGTCTCGGTCCGCTCCGGTGGAGTGCCTGTCGGTCATGGCTCCACTGCGGAGCTGGCGGCGGTCCTGGACGGGTGGTTGGCTGCGCACCAGGAGGGAATCGCTTGTGTGATCGGCGATCCGTCGTTCGCGCCGCGGCCCCGGGTCCGGTCGCTGACGCCCACGCTGGCCAAGGGCCTCGAGTTCGACCTGGTCGTGCTGGTCGATCCGCAGGGCTGGGGCGAGGGCATCGAGGGCGCGGTGGACCGGTATGTCGCGATGACCCGGGCCACCCAGCAGCTCGTGATCCTGACCTCGTCAGGCCGGCGGTTCCCAGAGCAGGATCTGGCGGTGGTGGCTGAATCCGTTGCGTAGATAGAAATCCACGGCGCGGCGGCCGGAGTGGACAGTCACGTGCAACAGCTCGCGGGCGCCGGCCTCGGCCAGGATCGCGGCCATGAGGGCGGCGCCGAGACCGTGGCCGCGGTGCTCCTCACGAACCAGGACCGACTGGACGTCGCCGTATCGCCGCCGCATCGAGTCCTCGCCGGGCACCCGTTCCGCGACAAGCAGCCAGGCGGCGCCGACCACCTGCCCGTCGACCTCGGCGACGAACGGCAGGTGCGTGCCGGCGTGAGCCGCCATCCAGCTCGCGAACGTCGCGCGCTGATCCTCGCCGATGCCGCGCAGCTCCGCCAGCGTCGCCACATCCGCCGAGCCACCCCTTCGCACGATCATGCACCGGAGTGTAGGCAATGATGCGTGACCGGACCCATGCTGACCTGGGCGTGGGTCGGTTGTATCGGCATTGTCATGATCGGCTGCGGCCGGGTCCCGGCTACCTATAGTCGCTGCTGTGAATGCTCATGTGCTGGTCGCTGAGGATGACGCCCGGCAGGCCGAGGTGGTCCGGCGGTATCTGGAGGCGAGCGGGTATCGCGCCTCGGTCGTGCACGGCGGCCGGGATGCGATCGAGCAGGCTCGGCTGACCCGGCCGGACCTGCTCATCCTGGACGTGATGATGCCGCAGCTGAACGGCGTCGAGGTCTGCCGGGTGCTGCGCCGGGAGAGCAACGTGCCGGTGCTGATGCTGACCGCCCGGCGCGACGAGGACGACCTGCTCCGCGGACTGGACGTGGGTGCGGACGACTACCTGATCAAGCCGTACAACCCGCGGGAGTTGATGGCCCGGGTCCGCACGATGCTGCGCCGCACCCAGTGGGCGCCGGCCGAGCCGGATTCCGCGCTGCGGGTCGGCGAGATCGTGGTCGACGTCCGGGACCGGCACGTGACCAGCGGTGGGCGCCGGGCGGACTGTACGCCCGGTGAGTTCGAGATCCTGGCCGCGATGGCGGCCGCGCCGGACCGGGTGTTCACGCGCGCGCAGCTGCTGGAGCGGACCCGTGGCTTCGAGGCCGCGGCCACCGACCGTACGGTCGACATGCATGTCGTGCGGCTGCGCCGCAAGATCGAGCCGAATCCGCGCCGCCCGGCCTACCTGCTGACCGTCTACGGCGTCGGCTACAAGCTCACGGACGGCTCGCGGTGACGCGCGTCCCGCCGCACCGCAGCCTGGTCGCGCGGCTGCTGGGCCTCTCGCTGGTGGTCATGCTGTGCGCCGTGACGGCCACCGCGTGGCTCGCGGCGCAGAGCACGCGCGCGACCGTGCAGGCGCAGTACAACGGGATCTCCGACGGCGAGGAGATGATCTACGACGAGGTCGTCGCCTACGCCGCGACGCACACCGACTGGTCCGCGGTGCGGCCGCTGCTCGTCGAACTCGCCGCGCGGACCGGCCGGCCGATCTCGCTGTCCGATCCGGACGGCGAGTTCCTGGCCGGCTCGGAGACGTCGACGGTCCGGCCGGCCCGGCGGTCGGCGCTGGTCGACCCGCTCTACCTCGAGGGCTACCTCTCGCCCGACCCGGCCGGGCGCGGTATCGACTGGCGCGCGGTCGGTCCGTACCGGCTCACCGAGGCCGAATTGGCGACCGTCTCCGCGCGCGCGCTGGCGGCAGAGTCGTGCCTGCTCGACAAGGGCCTCGACGCATGGGTCTCCCGGGAGACCGGCGGCCGGCCGACGCTGAACTCGGACGACGCCTCGGACGCTCAGCTGGCCGGCTGCGCGCGCGAGACCGGCGCCGACGTCCCCACCGCCACCGAGCAGCGGGCGCTGGACGCACTGACCACCCTCACCAACGCCTGCCTGGGGGACGGCACGGTCACCGTGCTGCTCGGCTTCACCTGGACCGGGGCCCCTGCGGGGTCGGACCCGCGGACCTGCATCGACGATGCCCTCCGGATGCAGCTCCGGCCGTACGTGGCCCCGCGCGCGATCCTCCACATCCACGACGCGGCGTCGGTGACCGGCCCGGTCTTCGACCTCTCCCGGGCCAGCACGCTGCGGATCGCCGGCGTCTCGGCGCTGGTGCTGGCGGTCGCCGTCGCGATCACGCTGGTGGTCGGGGTGCGGATGTCCCGGCCGCTGCGCGCGCTCACCCGAGCCGCGGAGCAGGGCGCGGCCCGCCTGCCGATCCGGGGCCGGGACGAGATCGGCCGGCTCACCACCGCGTTCAACGACCTGACCGAGCGACGGGAGGCCGGCGAACGGCAGCGGCAGGCGATGGTCAACGACATCGCGCACGAGCTCGGCACGCCGCTGACCAACATCCGTGCCTGGCTGCAGGCCGCCCGGGACGGTGTGGCGGACCCCGGCCCCGAGCTGCTGGATCTGCTCGTCGATGAGGCCGACGTGCTCCAGCACATCATCGACGACCTGCGCGACCTCGCCGCGGCTGACGCCGGGCGGCTGCGCCTGCACCCGGAGCTGGTCTACGTCAACGAGGTGCTGGACCAGGTCGCCGCCGTGCACCGCAGCCGCTCCTCCGACGTCACGATCGTTACCGAACCGGCCGGCGATCCCGAGGTGATGCTAGACCCGCTCCGGATCCGCCAGGCCGTCGGCAACCTGCTCTCCAACGCGGTCCGGCACTCCCCGCCGGGCGCCACCGTGACCGTCCGCTCCCGTCTCGACGGCGAAGACCTGGTGATCGAAGTCGTCGACACCGGCGACGGGATCAGCGAGGACGATCTGCCGCACGTCTTCACCCGCTTCTGGCGCGCGGACCGGTCCCGCAGCCGGCATACCGGCGGCAGCGGCCTCGGCCTGGCCATCGTCCGCGACCTCGTCGGCGCGCACGGCGGCACCGTCACCGTGACCAGCCGTGCCGGCCACGGCAGCACCTTCACCATCCGCCTGCCCGCCCGGGCCTGACCCACCGTTTCCCCCTTCCGCACCGTCGGTGGCTCCGCCACTCGCGGCGATGGACCCTGCGCGGAAACAGACAGGAGGCGGCCGATCATGGCTGCGACGAAGGATCGCCTGCTGGCCCTGGACGGGCTGCGGCTGCTGTGCGCGCTGGTGGTGGCCGCCCATCATCTCGGCATGGCCTGGTCGTTGGACGGCGTACGGCCGACCAGCACGTATCTGCCGCAGCCGGTGACCTCGGTGCTGATCTACGGCTTCCTCGGCGTGGAGGTGTTCTTCATGATCAGCGGCTTCGTCATCTGCCTGAGCGGCTGGGACCGGAGCCCGCGCGCCTTCCTCGCCTCCCGGGCCGGCCGGCTCTACCCGGCGTTCTGGGCGTGCGTGCTGATCACCGCGGCCGTGATGACCTGGTTCCCGCTCACCGAGGGCATCCCCCTGCCGCACGGCCTGACCGGCGGTGACGTGGCCGTCAACCTCACCATGCTCGCCGCGCCGCTGAACGTGCCCTACGTCGACACCATCTACTGGACGCTCTGGTACGAGTTGCGCTTCTACCTGCTGTTCACGGTCGTGATCGCGCTGGGCCTGACCCGTGGCCGCGTGCTCGCGCTCGGCGTCGGCTGGCTGGCCGCCTCCGTCGTCGTACCGGCCGGGGTGCCGCTCGCGGAGCTGGTCATGCCGCAGTTCGCGCCGTACTTCGTGGCCGGCATGACGTTCTACCTGATCCGCCGGTACGGGATGACCCTGCCGCTGGGGTTGCTGCTCGCCGCGTCGTGGGTGATCAGCCTGGTCCGCGTGCGGGAGCGTGTGCTGTTCGCGAACCCCGGCTTCCCGGTGCCGGTCGGGCCCGGGTTGCTGATCATCACGCTCGGGTTCGCGGTGCTGCTGGTGATCGCGCTCGGGCACACCGACCGCTGGCGCCGGCGCTGGCTGGCGGTGGCCGGGGCCGTGTCGTACCCGTTCTATCTGCTGCACCCGCGCATCGGCTACACGATGGTCCGGTACGCCTACGACCGCACCGGTCTCCCGGTGCCGCTGCTGGTCGCCGGCGCCATCCTGGTGCTGCTCGTCGCCGCCTGGCTGGTCCACCGCCTGGTGGAACGGCCGCTCGGGCCGGCGTTGCGCCGCCTGATCGCCACCGGGCCGACCGGCTCCCGCTCGTCGTCCAGAGACGTCCAGTGCTCGACAAGCTCATCGAGACCCAACGATCGTGCCATGGCCGCCGACCTCGACCTCAGTGCCCCGGCCCATCCCATTCGCGTCCCACCCCGTTGATCGGATCGATCATTCGTTTGCTGCTGGTGACACGCTTCTTTCCCCACCCCCTCTCTCCTTGGCTGCCGCCCCTCGTTGCGTCTTAGAACATGTGTTCGATAGGATGGCGGTGCCCCGGAGAGGGGGCGGGTTCGGTCAACCGCCGGTCGGGACTGGTTGCGTGCACCGTGCGAAGGCGATGGCGTGCGCCGTGGGTGACGGGCCCTGGCAGGTCTGCTGGGTGATGTTCTTCGAGCCGAAGTTGTCCTGGCGGTGGTCGGTGACGACTCGGGTGTGGCCGTCGGCGCCCGCGGTGTAGGTGACCGGGATGGGGTCACCCTCGACACTGAGCCTGGTGACCGCCAGCCGTGCGGGGTGGCCGGCCTGGGCGGCGTCGACGAAGCATCGGGCTGCGTCGCCGGGGAGGGTGTCGCGCTTCCCGAGGTCGAAGGTCCCGCAGTCGACGGCGTCGGGCAGGCCTTGGCCGGGGCTGAGCGTGGTGCTGGGCCCCTCGGTCGAGCCGGCGCGCGGGCGTGCGCCGAAACTGGGGTCGAGCGGCGGTGCGTCGGCCGAGGAGCGGGGCGCGGCTGAGGGGGCGGTCGCGCCGGGCGAGTCGGCGGCCGGCCCGGCGCAGGCGGCGAGCGCGGCGATGGCCAGTGCGCCGGTGGCCAGTGCGCGGGCGGCCAGTGCGCGGGTGGCGGGGGCGCGGGTGGCGAGTGCGGGGCTGGCCACTGCGCGCGTGGCCGGGGCGCGTGTGGCCAGCAGGAACGGCATCGTGTGGTGGGTGGGCGGTGGCTTCATGGGGCACCCTTCTCGGCCGGCGCGGTCGGGAGGTTGGACGCGCCGGTGCGGCCGTCGGTTGCGGCGCGGGCGGGTTGATCTCGGTCTTGGAAATGTCTTCGTCACACCGTTGACATCTGTGTGCGGCGGAGCCTAGCGTCCTGTCAAAGTCCCGCGTCGAAGCGCTTCGACGAATGCGCCGGTAGCTTTCCCCGGCCGATTGTCGAAGCGCTTCGACGGACCCCTCCCGGAGGACGAACAGACATGATTCGATCGCGAGCCGGCCTCTCGGCCGGCGCCCTCTTGCTTGCCGCCTCGCTCGCCCTCGCCGCCTGTGGCGGCTCGGGGGACTCCTCGTCCGAGGAGGGGGCCGACGCCAAGACCTTGACGCTCTGGCACTACGAGGGCCCGACCAGCGCCATGGGCATCGCCTGGAACAAGGCCATCGAGGAGTTCAAGAGCTCCCACCCGGGCGTCGAGGTCAAGTTCGAGGAGAAGGGCTTCGAGCAGATCCAGCAGAACGCCCAGATGATCCTCAACTCCGACAGCGCGCCGGACATCATGGAGTACAACAAGGGCAACGCCACCGCCGGCCTGCTGTCCAAGCAGGGCCTGCTCACCGACCTCACCGAGGAGTCGAGCAAGCGCGGCTGGGACAAGGCCCTCAACTCGAGCCTGCAGACCACCACGAAATACGACGACGACGGCATCATGGGCTCGGGCAAGACCTTCGGCGTCCCCAACTACGCCGAGTACGTCGAGGTCTACTACAACAAGGACCTCTTCAAGAAGTACAACCTGCAGGTCCCGACCACGCTCGACGAGTTCACCAAGGTGATGGACACGTTCGTGCAGAACAAGGTCACCCCGCTGGCCGTCGGTGGCGCCGAATACCCGGCCCAGCAGATCCTCTACACGCTGGCGCTGTCCAAGGCCGACCGGGCCTGGGTCGACGACTACCAGCTCTACAAGAACAAGGTCGACTTCAAGGGCCCGCAGCTCACCTATGGCGCCCAGACCTTCAAGGAATGGGTCGACAAGGGCTACATCGCCAAGAACTCGGCCGGCATCAAGGCCGAGGACATGGGCGTCTCGTTCAGCCAGGGCAAGTTCCCCATCATGATCTCCGGCTCCTGGTGGTACGGCCGGTTCGTCAACGAGATCAAGAACTTCGAGTGGGGGACCTTCCTCTTCCCGGGCAACAAGCTGCACCCCGGCTCCAGCGGCAACCTGTGGGTCGTACCGGAAAAGAGCAAGGCCAAGGCCCTGGCGTACGACTTCATCGACATCACCATGAAGCCGGAGATCCAGGCGCTGCTCGGTAACAACGGCGGGGTGCCGGTCGCGGCCGACGTCGCGTCGATCACCGACCCCAAGAACAAGGAACTGATCGAGAACTTCAACAAGGTGTCGGGTGAGGACGGGCTGGCGTTCTACCCGGACTGGCCGGCCCCCGGCTACTACGACGTGCTCGTGGCCGGCGTGCAGGGCCTGATCAACGGCTCCAAGACGCCCGACGCGGTGCTCAGCGAGATCCAGAAGCCGTACGACGAGAACCTCGCGGACCTCGGCAAGTGACCCGGACGCCGGCGGAGGGGCGACTCTCCGCCGGCCCGCGGAAAGGGGCAAACATGAGGCGTAAGGGCTACTGGGTCTTCCTCGTCCCGGGCGTGCTGGCGAGCGTCCTGGTGATCGTCGTGCCGCTGGTGATGACCGTCTGGACGAGCTTCACCAAGTGGAACGGGGTCGGCGAGCAACGCTGGATCGGCTTCGACAACTACACCCGGCTGTTCGAGGACTCACTCTTCTGGGGCTCGTTCAGCAACATCCTGCTGCTCATCCTGGCCATGGCCGTGGTGCCGACGCTGCTGGGCCTCTTCCTGGCCGCGGTGCTGTTCGACTACGTGGCCAAGAAGTTCAGCAACCGCTGGGCCTCGCTGTTCCGGTCCGGGTTCTATCTGCCGCAGATCATCCCGGTCGCGGTCACCGGCATCCTCTGGGGCTGGATCCTGCACCCCGACTACGGCGCGCTCAACCGGATCCTCGACTCGGTCGGGCTGGGCGGGCTGGCCCACAACTGGCTCGGTGAGCCGGGCTCGGCGCTCTACAGCGTCATGGGCATCATGATCTGGGTCCAGCTGGGCTACCCGATCGTCATGTTCATGGCCGGGCTGCAGCGGGTCGACCCCGAGCTCTACGAGGCGGCCGACCTGGACGGCGCCAGCTGGTGGCAGCGCTTCCGCAAGATCACCGTCTATCTGATCCGGCCCGAGTTCTACGTGGTGCTGGTGACCACGACGATCTCCGCGCTCAAGATCTTCGGGCCGATCTTCGTGCTCACCGGCGGCGGGCCGAGCAACGCCACCCTGGTACCGAGCTACTTCGCCTACAAGAACTTCTTCGAGAAGGCCCAGGTCGGTTATGGCTCGGCGATCTCGACGGTGCTCACCGTGCTGATCATCGTGTTGTCCTTCGTCTTCCTGCGCCTGCAGAATCGGAGCGTGTCGCGATGACTCTCACGGCAAATCGGGCCCCCGCCGAGCCGGCCGCCGAGGTCCGCGCGGCCAAACGGTCGAATCCGCTGCGCTTCGTCATCCTCGCCGCCCTGCTCGCGCTGCTGCTGATCGTCATCGCCCCGCTGCTGATCATCGCGATCAACGCGGTCAAGAGCCCGGCCGACTATGCCGGCGGCGGCCCGCTGTCACTGCCCACCCACCTCTACTGGGACGGCATCGTCGACTTCTGGAACCGGGTGAGCTTCGGCCAGAAGCTCTGGAACAGCTTCGTCACCAGCTTCGTGGTGGCGGTCCTCGGCGTGGTGCTGTCGGTCCTCAACGCGTACGCCCTGGGCATCGGCAAGGTGAAGGGCCGGCTCTGGTTCCTGGTGTTCTTCCTGGTGGCCAACCTGCTGCCGCAGGAGGTGCTGGTCTACCCGCTGTACTTCCTGTCCAAAGAGGTGCACCTCTACGACAGCCTGATCTCGATCGTCATCATCTTCACGGTCATCCAGGCCGCTTTCGGTACGTACCTGCTGACCTCGGTCTACCAGGAGTTCCCGACCGAGCTGCTGGACGCCGCGGACGTCGACGGCGCGGGCAAGGTGCGCACCCTGTGGAGCGTCGTCGTCCCGGTCAGCCGTCCCACGCTGGGCGTGCTGTTCACGTTCTTCTTCATCTGGACCTGGAACGAGTTCTTCCTGCCGCTGGTCTTCCTGGTGTCCAACGACAACCAGACCGTGCCGGTGGCCCTGGGCGTGCTGCAGGGCGACCGCCTCATGGACGCGACCATGACCAGCGCCTCGGGCCTGATCGGCATCCTGCCCGCCCTGATCTTCTTCCTCGTCTTCCAGCGCACGTTGACTCGCGGCATCACTGCCGGCGCGATCAAGTAAAGGGACTCTCATGAAGTTCACCGATGGGTACTGGCTCAAGCGCAAGGGCTTCACCGTCCTGCATCCGGTCCAGCTGCGGGACAGCCAGGCCGACGAGAAGACCCTGACCGCGTACGCCGCGACGAAGCCGGTTCGCAGCCGGTCGGACACCCTCGACACGCCGCTGATCACGATCAAGCTCTCGTCGCCCGCGCCGGACGTCATCCGGGTGACGCTGGGCCACTTCCTGGGCGGAGTGCCCAAGGGCCCGAACTTCGCGATCGCCGAAGAGGATCACCCGGTCACGATCGACGGTGCCTCGCTGACGTCGGGGTCGCTGACCGCCCGCTTCCGCGAGGGCGAGCAGTGGGGTCTCGACTTCACCGCCGGCGGCAAGCGGCTCACCGGCACCGGCTGGCGCGGCATGGGCGTCGTCGACGCGGCCGACGGTGAGCACTACGTGCACGAGCAGCTCGACCTCGGGGTGGGCGAGGCCGTCTACGGGCTGGGCGAGCGCTTCGGGCCGTTGGTCAAGAACGGCCAGAGCGTCGACATCTGGAACGAGGACGGTGGCACCAGCAGCGAGCTGGCGTACAAGAATGTGCCGTTCTTCCTGACCAACCGGGGCTACGGCGTGCTGGTCGACCACCCGGGCAAGGTGTCCTTCGAGGTGGCCAGCGAGATGGTGTCGCGCACCCAGTTCAGCGTGGCCGGGCAGACCCTGTCGTACCTGGTGATCCACGGCCCGACCCCGGCCGACATCCTGCGCAAGTACACGGCGCTGACCGGTCGTCCGGCGCTGCCCCCGGCCTGGTCCTTCGGGCTCTGGCTGACCACGAGCTTCACCACCCCGTACGACGAGGAGACGGTCACCTCGTTCGTCGACGGGATGGCCGAGCGTGACCTGCCGCTGAGCGTGTTCCACTTCGACACGTTCTGGATGCGCGAGTTCCACTGGTGCGACTTCGAGTGGGACCCGGCGATCTTCCCGGACCCGCCGGGCATGCTGAAGCGCCTGCACGACCGGGGCCTGCGGACGTGCCTGTGGATCAACCCGTACATCGCCCAGCGGTCGGCGATGTTCCGCGAGGGCGTCGAGAAGGGCTACCTGCTCAAAAAGGCCGACGGCGACGTCTGGCAGTGGGACAAGTGGCAGGCCGGCATGGCGCTGGTCGACTTCACCAACCCGGCCGCGCGCGAGTGGTACGCGGCCAAGCTCGCGGTGCTGGTCGAGATGGGCGTCGACGCCTTCAAGTCGGACTTCGGCGAACGGGTGCCGACCGACGTGGTGTGGCACGACGGGTCGGACCCGGAGCGGATGCACAACTACTACACGCAGCTCTACAACCAGGTGGTGTTCGACGTCCTGAGAGAGGCTCGGGGCGAGGGCGAGGCGGTGCTGTTCGCGCGGTCGGCCACCGTCGGCGGCCAGCAGTTCCCGGTGCACTGGGGCGGCGACAACTCGGCCACCTACGAGTCGATGGCCGAGAGCCTGCGCGGTGGCCTGTCGCTGATGAGTTCCGGTTTCGGCTTCTGGAGCCACGACATCGGCGGTTTCGAGGGGCGGCCCGACCCGGCCGTGTTCAAGCGGTGGATCGCCTTCGGGCTGCTCTCGTCGCACAGCCGGCTGCACGGCAACCACTCCTACCGGGTGCCGTGGCTGTTCGACGACGAGTCGGTCGAGGTGCTGCGGTCGTTCACGCACCTCAAGTACAGCCTCATGCCGTACCTCTGGGAAGCCGCCCGGCAGGCTCATGAGCAGGGTCTTCCGGTGATGCGGCCGATGGTCCTCGGTTTCCCGGACGACCCGGCGGTGACCTACGTCGACCGGCAGTACCTGCTCGGCGGCGATCTGCTCGTGGCGCCGGTGTTCAGCGAGGAAGGCGAGGTCAGCTACTACGTGCCCGCCGGCCGCTGGACCCGCTACCTGACCGGCGAGGTCGTCGAGGGGCCGGGCTGGGTGCACGAGACGCACGGCTTCGGCAGTGTGCCGCTGCTGGTCCGGCCGGGCGCGGTCATCCCGGTCGGCAACCGCACCGACCGGCCCGATTACCCGTACGCCGACGGCGTCACGCTGCGTCTCTTCGAGCCGGCCGAGGGCAGCACGGTGGTCCGGGTGGGGGAGAGCACCTTCACGGTGACCCGCGACGGCACGGCGATCCGGATCGAGCGGGAGGGCGCCGCCCGGCCGTGGCGGGTCGAGATCGCCGGCGGCCCGTCGGCCGAACTCGGCGCCGGCGACGCGACCTGGGTCGCCGGCTAGACCGGCAAGGTGGGGCTCGCCACCCTGGTCAGCGGGCCCCACCACCCGGTCGGCGACATAGGATCTCGAGATGACCCCGGCACTGGACCTGTTCGTCCCAGGCGTCGTCTACCTCGACATCATCTTCACCGGCCTCGAGGGGTTGCCCGAGCCCGGCACCGAGGTGTGGGCCTCGGGCATGGGCTCCTGCCCGGGCGGCATCGCCAACCTGGCTGTCGCGGCGTCGCGGCTCGGCCTGCGGACCGGCCTCGGCACGGCGCTGGCCACCGACGCGTACGGGGACTTCTGCGCCGAGATCCTCTGCGCTCAGGAGAACATCGATCTGGACGCGTCCCGCCGCATCGAGGGCCACTCACCGGTGACCGTGTCGCTCGCCTCCGACCGCGACCGCAGCATGATCACGCACGGCCACCCGTTGCCGCTCAACGCCGACGGGCTGGTCGGCGGGCTGCCGACCTGCCGGGCTGCCTCGGTGTCGCTGACCAAGGACCGGCTGCCCTGGGTGCGCCGGGCCCGCGAGGCGGGGACGCTGGTCTTCGCCGACGTGGGCTGGGACGCCAGCGCCGAGTGGCCGGCCGAGGTGCTCGACATGCTGGAGGACTGCCACGCCTTCGTGCCCAACGCGGTCGAGGCGATGCAGTACACGAGGGCCGCGACGCCCGCGGCGGCCCTGCGGAAGCTGGCGGGGCTGGCCCCGGTCGTCGTGGTGACCTGCGGCGGCGACGGGGTTCTGGCCCACGACGCGCGCACCGGCGAGACCGTGCACGTCCCCGCCGTGCCCGTGCCGGCCCTCGACCCGACCGGCGCGGGCGACGTCTTCACGGCCGGGTTCATCCTCGGCAGCCTGCGCGACTGGCCGCTGGCGCAGAGCCTGGCCTTCGCCAACCTGATCGCCGCGCTCTCGGTGCAGCACTTCGGCGGGTCGCTGTCGGCGCCGGGCTGGGGCGACATCGCCGACTGGTGGCGGGTGGCCCGCTCGTCGGAGCTCGCCGGGCGATATGCCTTCCTCGACGACGTCATCCCCGGCGGCGAGCAGCGCACGGTGCGCCGCGCCGGCGCCACGATCGCCCGGCTCTCGGACGCTCATGCGCACTGAACGACTGGTCATCCTGGGCGGCGGCGGGTTCCGGGTGCCCCTGGTCTACGGCGCGTTGCTGGGCGGCGACTCCCCGATCGGCTCGGTGGTGCTGCACGACGTCGACGCGGCCCGGCTGACCGCGATCGGCGGGGTCCTGCGGGCCCAGGCCGCCGCGGCCGGGCCGGGGCGGGCGCCGTCGGTGGAGCTGACGACCGATCTGACCGAGGCCCTGACCGGGGCCGGCTTCGTGTTCAACGCGATCCGGGTGCACGGGCTCGAGGGCCGGGTGATCGACGAGCGGGTGGCGCTGGCCGAGGGCCTGCTCGGGCAGGAGACGGTCGGGGCGGGCGGCATCGCGTACGGGTTGCGGACGGTGCCCGTCGTGCAGGCCATCGCCCGGCGGATCAGCCTGGTCGCGCCGGACGCCTGGGTCATCAACTTCACCAACCCGGCCGGTCTGGTAACCGAGGCGATGGCGGCCCATGTCGGCGACCGCGTGATCGGCATCTGCGACTCGCCGTCGGCCCTGGCCCGGCGTGTCGGGCGGGCGCTCGGGCTCGCCCCCGGGTCGTTCGAGGCCGACTACGCCGGGCTCAACCACCTGGGCTGGCTGACCGCGGTCCGGCAGGGCGACGAGGATCTGCTCCCGCGGCTGCTGGCCGACCCGGCGGCAGTCGAGTCCTTCGAGGAGGGCCGGCTCTTCGGGGCGTCCCGGATCCAGGCGCTGGGCGCCGTCCCGAACGAATACCTGCACTATTACTACGACCACGCGTCCCTGATCCGGGCCGAGCTGGCGGCCGACGAGACCCGCGGCGAATACCTCCTGCGTCAGCAGCAGGAGTGTTACGCCGAGCTCAAGTCGGCGGCCTCCCCGCTGGCGGCCTGGGACGCCGCCCGTCGTCAGCGCGACGCGACCTACATGGCGATGGAGGGTCTCGGCGAGCGCGACGACGCCGAGGGCGGCGGATACGAGGACGTGGCGCTGGCCCTGATGCTGGCGATCGCCGGCAACCGGCCCACGCAGCTGATCCTGAACGTCCGCAACCGCGGCACACTGCCCGAGCTCGACGACGACGCGGTGGTCGAGGTGCCGTGCACAGTCGACGGCGCCGGCCCGCGGCCGCTGCCCTCCGCGGGTCTGCCGGGGCACGGGGTCGAGCTGGTCAAGCGCATCAAGGCGGCCGACCGGGGCGTGCTGACGGCGGCCGCGACGGGGTCGCGGGCGGTGGCGGTGCGAGCCATGGCCGCGCATCCGCTGATCGACTCGGTCCAGGCGGCGCGGCGGCTCATCACCGCCTATCAGGCCCGCTTCCGCGAGCTCGACTATCTGAGCTGATCTCGGCTGGTCTCTCCGAGCTGGGCCTTGCGGCGGCGGAAGGCGGCTGCTCGGGCCCGGTTCTGGCAGGTGAGGCAGCAGAAGCGACGCTTGCCGGCGGGGGAGGCGTCGACGTAGACGTCGGCGCACTGGTCGTCGGCGCACAGGCCCAGGCGGCCGGGGTGTTCGGTCAGGTGATGGCGCAGGGCCAGGGCGGCGGCGGCTCGCGTCGACTGGGTGGGGTCGTCGACCGACCAGGTCGGGGCCTGCTCGGGGGACAGCTCCGGGCGTACGCCGGTGAGCCGCAACAATCCGGTGACCAGCCGGGCCCTGGTCGCGGGGTCGGTCGTGACGAAGATCGGGTGCAGCTCGTCGGCCAGCGTGGTCAGCTCGGGGCCCGGGCGAGGGGCGCGGCCGTCGACCCGGCACGGCTCGGTGCCCCACTCGTTGACCAGGGTCACCACCTCGGTGATCTCCATGGTGACGACGTCCACGGTGCACCTCCGCCCGTCGGGGGTTGTCCGGCCGGATTCCAGCGTAACGCCATGAGACGGGTTTTCACGTTGCGTCGGCTGGTTGTCGGCCGTAACGTGATGAAGGAATTCATAGCGTTACGAAGGGGAGTGGATCATGCGAGCGACTGCCGGCGCCCGGGAATGGGTGGGGCTGGCCGTGCTGGCCCTGCCCTGCCTGCTGGTGTCGCTGGACGCCGAGGTGCTCAACATGGCGGCGCCGCAGCTGGCGACCGACCTGCGGCCCAGCGCGGTTCAGCTGCTCTGGATCATGGACAGCTACGTCTTCGTGGTGGCCGGGGCACTGATCGCCATGGGGGTCCTCGGCGACCGCATCGGGCGGCGCCGGCTCCTGCTGGCCGGGGCGGTCGGGTTCGCCCTGTCGTCGCTGCTGGCCGCCTTTGCCACCAGCCCCGAGTTGCTGATCGCCGCCCGCGTGCTGATGGGCCTGGCCGGGGCGTCGCTGATGCCGTCGACGCTGGCGCTGATCCGGGCGATGTTCGCCGACGCGCGACAGCGGGGGATCGCGCTCGGCGTCTGGAGTGCCTCGTTCTCGCTCGGCGGCCTGGCCGCGCCCTTGATCGGCGGGGTGCTGCTCGAGCACTTCTGGTGGGGCTCGGTGTTCCTGCTGGCCGTGCCCGCGACCGTGCTGCTCGTCCTGGCCGGGCCGGCGCTGCTGCCTGAGGCCCGCGACAGCAGCGCCCGCGGCTTCGACCTGGGCGGCGCGGTGCTCAGCCTGGTGGCGGTGCTGATCTTCGTGTACGGGGTCAAGCGCCTCGCCGCCGAGGGCTGGCAGGCCGTGCCGTTCCTGGCCATCCTGGCCGGCGGGGGCGCGTTCGCTCTCTTCCTGCGGCGGCAACGGCGGATCCCGCGGCCGCTGCTCGACCTGAGCATGTTCGGCGACGTCCGGGTGCGGGTCGCGCTGGCCGCCAACGCGCTCTCGTTCTTCGTGCTCTACGGCACCCAGCTCGCGATCGTCATGTACCTGCAGATCGTGCTCGACCTGTCGCCGCTGCGGGCCGGACTGTGGGCGTTGCCGTCGGTGGGCGCGTTCCTGCTGGCGTCGCTGCTCGGGCCGGTGCTGGTGCGCTGGTTCCCGGCCGGCCGGGTGGTCGCGGCCGGTGCCGTCGTGATGGCGTCGGGGCACGCGATCATGGCGCTGGCCGCGTTCGGTGGCGGGTTGCCGGCGTTGGTGACCGGGATGGTCGTCGGTGGGGCGGGGCTCGCGCCGGTCTACACGCTCACCACTGATCTTGTGGTTTCCTCCGTACGCTCGTCGCGCGCCGGTATGGCCGCGGCCGTCACCGAGACCGGGGCCGAGCTGGGCGGGGCCGTCGGCATCGCGGTGCTGGGGTCGGTCGTGGTGGCGGCCTACCGCGGCGGGATGTCGGGGGTCCCGGGGCTGCCGGCGGACGGGACGTTGATGGACGCGGCCGCGGCGGCGGGCCGGTTGCCGGCTTCGGCCGGAGCGGCCCTGCTGGACCGGGCCGACAACGCGTACGGGATGGCCTTTGCCCTGGTCTCGCTGGTGGCCGCC
Source organism: Paractinoplanes maris (assembly GCF_023544465.1). GTDB lineage: Bacteria > Actinomycetota > Actinomycetes > Mycobacteriales > Micromonosporaceae > Actinoplanes > Actinoplanes maris. The sequence continues at coordinate 32,023 of NZ_JALPVL010000011.1, forward strand.
GGGCTGGTGGCGGTGGCCGCGGTGCTCGCCTTCCGGACCCTGTGGCCGATCGCCCCGGGCGCCGGCGAGCCGGTCGCGCCGCAGCGCAACGAGGCGGGTGCCGGCGAGCTGAGCGACAATCCGTCCGATATGGTCGAGCCGCTCGCGTCGGTGAGTGCCGGCCCCGAGCCGGCGCCGGGCAACCGGGAGTGATGAGCGTCCCCCCGCCCTCTGTGGCCGTCGTCCCGCCGTTCCCGTAGGCTCTATCTCCTATCGGTTTAGTAGAGCTTAGGAGGAGGTGGAGGCGATGACCACAGCCGCGCACAGTGCCCAGCCGGCCCACGAACGGCATCGGGCACGGGAAGGGGCCGCGCTCTCCGGCTCACCGGCCGGTGCCTTTACGACGGTCCGCGCCGTCGAGAAGGCGACGGCGAGACCGGTGCGCGGCGGCGCCGGCCGATTCGCCGGCCGGCCGCCGAACGTCCTCGACCGTGACGACATCTGGGGCCGCATCGTCAAGCCGGGCGCCCGGTTGCCCTCCGTGACGTTGCTCGAGGCCGATCTGGGCCCGATCCACCTCGACCGCCTGCGGATGACCGGCCCGATCGTGCTCGTCTTCTTCCCGTACGCGTCGAGCGCGCAAGCCGATGCCGCGCTGGCCGGCTATGAGCGCCGGCTGGTGCCCGCCCTGGCCGGGACGGACGCTCACCTGGTCGCGGTCAGCCCGCAGATCCCCGGCCGCCTGGCCGAACTCAAACGACGGCACCACCTGAGCTACTTCGTGGCGGCCGACCCGCGCCACCAGTTGATCGACGCCTTCAACCTGGGCTTCCACGCGCCGGGGGCCGACGTGCTGCTGGGCGCCCGGCGTTCGGTGCTGCCCTTCCCGGCCGTGGTCGTCGTCGATCGGGCCGGGGTGGTGCGGTTCGCCGACGTACGCCCCGACGGTGCCGCCCTGGCCGAGCCCGCGCTCATCCTGGCCGCCGTGGAGGCGCTCGGTGAACGAAGCGTGTATCAGAGGTGAATCTCCGGGTATAGCTACCGCCGATGCAGGATGAACAGCACGCGCTCGAGGTGCGGCTCGCGGTGACCGCCGCGGGCGCCGTCGTGCTGCTGGTGCCGTTCACCGTGATCGCGGCCATGGTGGTCGGCGGGGTCGACTGGTTGCACCGGCTCGACGAGGACGTCAGCGTGGCCGTGCACGCCTTCTCGTCGGGCCGCCCGGGGCTGGTCGATTTCATGTGGGCCTGGTGCCTGGCCTTCGACCCGTGGATGTGGCGGGCCGCCGCGCTGGCGCTGGTGATCTGGCTGGTCCGGCAGGGCGCCCGCTCCCTCGCGTGGTGGGTGGGCATCACGATGACCGCGGGCGGCCTGCTCGGTGTGGTGCTCAAGGTGATCTTCGAACGGGATCGCCCGTCGTTCCTCGACCCGGTGGCCACGGCGGTCGGCTATTCGTTCCCGTCCGGGCACGCGCTGAACAACGCGCTCGGCGCCGCGGTCCTGCTGGCGGTGCTGCTGCCGCGGGTCCGCCACCGCACGGCGCTGCTGGTCGCCGGGATCGCCATCCCGGTGATCACGGGCGCCTTCCGGATCGGGCTGGGCGTGCATTTCCTCAGTGATGTGCTGGCCGGCTGGCTTCTCGGCCTCTTCGTGGCGGCCGGCACGGCGACCGCCTTCGCCGCCCGTCGCCGGCGCCGCCGCCGGCTCGACCTGGTGGGAGCGCGCTCAGCGGGAGAGTAATGATCGGCGTGATTGGGTAGACAGCGCCGACATGCCGTTGATCGCGCAAGTTGCCAAGCGCCTGCTCCTCCCGGTGACCATCCTCTTCGCGGGGATGGTCGGCCTCGGTCTGCTGGTGACCCGGGTGGCTGACCAGGCGTGGCCGCTCACCGCCGAGGACGACGTCAACCGCACCCTCGAGACGAACCGGGACGGACCGCTGAACGTCATCAGCGAGATCGTCAGCCTGATCGGCAGCACCCCGGTCATCATCGCGGTCACCGGCGTGGCCGCCGCGATCCTCTACCTCAAGCTGCACTCGTGGCGCGAGCCGCTCTATCTGATGCTGGGCGTCACCGCGCAGGCGCTGGTCTTCTTCTTCACCACCCTGGTGATCGACCGGGAGCGCCCGGGGGTGCACCGGATGGACGACTCGCCGCCCACGTCGAGCTTCCCGTCCGGCCACACCTCGGCCGCGGTCGCCCTCTACGTCGGCCTGGCCTTCCTGCTCTTCACGCTGCTGCGCCGCGCCTGGGCCAAGCGCCTGGCCTGGCTGCTCGTCCTGGTGCCGATCGGGGTCGCGTTCGCCCGGCTCTACCGCGGCATGCACCACCCGACCGACGTCACCGCGTCGTTCCTCAACGGCATCACCTGTGTCGCCATCATGGCCCGCGAGGTGCTGAACCGGGCCGTCGACTGGGCTGTCCCGGCCCGGTTCCGCACGGCGCGGCTAAAGGCTTCCTGACATCACGGCGTCGAGCGTCGCTTTCGCACCGCGGTCGTGCAGGGCGGCCAGGACCGCGGTGTACGCCGCGACGAAGCGCTCGTTGTCGACGAGGTCGCCGAACAGGTCGCGGTCCTCGAGGAACGCGGTCGGGTTGTCGCGCTGACGCAGGGCCGCGGCGTTGAGCCGGTCGCGCAGGCGGTCGACGATCTCGATGGGCCGGCCCTGCTCGTCGACACCTTCGTCGTAGCGGGCCCACGAGGCCACCACCGCGGTGGCCAGCCGGATCTCGCCGCCCGTCTCCAGGTTGTGCCGGATGACCGGGAGCAGCCATTTCGGGATGCGGTCGGAGCTCTCCGCGCACAGGCGGGCCACCGTGTCCTTGACCTGGGCGTTCGAGAAGCGCTCGATCAGCTGGTGCTGGTATTCGTCCAGGTCGATGCCGGGCACCGGCTCCAGCGTCGGCTCGGCCTCGCGCTTCATGTAGGCGAGCAGGAACGCGGCGAAAGCCGGGTCGCGGGCCACGTCGTGCACCAGGCGGTAGCCGGACAGGTAGCCGAAGTAGCACAGCGCCTGGTGTGAGGCGTTGAGCAGGCGCAGCTTCATCAGCTCGTACGGCTCGACGTCGGGCACCACCTGCACGCCGGCGTCCTCCCAGGCGGGGCGGCCGTCGCCGAAGCTGTCCTCCAGCGCCCACTGGGTGAACGGCTCGCACACCACGGGCCAGCCGTCGTCGACGCCGTAGTGCTTGCGCACCTCGTCGCGGTCGTCGTCGGTCGTCACCGGGGTGATGCGGTCGACCATGCTGTTGGGGAAGCGGACGTTCTCCTCGACGTAGGCGCCCAGGTCGGGGTCGCGCAGCGAGGCGAACGCGACGAAGCTCTTGCGGGCCGCGTCGCCGTTGCCCTGGATGTTGTCGCAGCTCATGATCGTGAAGGCCGGCAGGCCGCGCTCGCGGCGGCGCTCGATCGCCGCGGTGATCAGGCCGAAGGTCGTCCGCGGCTGGTTGGGCAGCGACAGGTCGTGCTGGACGTCCTTGTTGTCGGCCATGAACTCGCCGGTGACCGCGTTGAAGTTGTAGCCGCCCTCGGTGACGGTCAGCGACACGATCCGGATCTCGGGCGAGGCCATCTTCTCGATCACGGCGTCCGGGTCGTCCGGCGCGAACAGGTACTCCTTGATCGAGCCGATCACCCGGGCGTCGAGCGTGCCGTCCGGGCTCTTGACCACCAGCGTGTAGAGGCCGTCCTGCGCGTCGAGCACCTGCTGCATTCGCCGGTCGGCCGGCATCACCCCGACCCCGCAGATCGCCCAGTCGAGGGCCTTGCCCTCGTTCATCAGGCGGTCCAGATACATCGCCTGATGGGCTCGGTGGAAACCGCCCACCCCGAAGTGGACGATCCCGGTGCGCAGGGCACCGCGATCGTACGAGGGGACGGCGAGGTCGGCGGGGAGCTGGGGCAGGGTCTCGGCGTTGAGGGGCAGCATCGTGGTTCGTCCTCCCGATGGTTCGCAGGATCACCCACAGCATCGCATTGGTTCGTCCCGGTCACCGGCGACCGAGCATGAGGATCTTGTGCCCGCGGCGGGCACGCCGGCCGCGCCGGTGCGCGGAGCACCGCCCGCCACACCGGGAATCCGATGACCGAGCTTGCCTCCTTGATGCCCGTTTCCCGTGCGCCGAACCGGTCTGCGGCTTGCTAGCGTGCGCCCATGACAAAGCGGGACGGGCTCGGTCAGCGGGCCGGGGGGATCGCCTTCGCCGCGGCCGTGGGAGCGCTGGCCGGTGCCTCGATCGCCGGCCGCCGCGGGGCCGGGGCCGGTGCCGTGGCGCTCGCCGTGACCGAGGCGGTGGCCCGGGCCGGGCAGCGGCCCGGCGAGATCCCGCCGTGGTGGTCGCGGGTCGTGATGAGCGGGGCCCTCGGGGCGATCGGCGGGAAGCTGGCCGGGGCCGGCCCGGTGCCGACGGGAGTGGCCGCCGGCACGGTGGCCGGCGCCCTCGGGCTCCGCCCGCACAAGGTGGTGCTGGGCCCGGTGGTCGGTGCGGCCGTGGGGACGGCGTGGCGGCTGGCCCGGGGCGGGGACGCGCCGCCGGCCGTGGTGGCGGCGAGCGCGGTGGTCGCCTTCCGGGCGCTGTCGGCGGTGCTGTTCCGCGAGCCCCAGGTGGATCTGCTGGCCGAGCGGGCCGGGGCCGAGGAGCTCCCGTTCGTGGTGCCGCTCGAGGCGCGTACGGGATATGTCGGCACCGGCTATGTGCGGGAGCTGGCCGAGGTGCTGGGCGGCACGTACGAGGCCGACGCCCGCGACGTGGGGATCGTCGCCTCGCTGGACGACCTGGCCGGCCCGCGGTTCGACCCGGCCCGGACCGACCCGCTGGTGCGGGAGTTCTACGAGCACACCACCCGGTTCCGGCTCGACATCGTGCCCGAGTGGCGGCTCTGGGTGCGGCCCGGCTACCTGCTCTACCGCACGCTTGTGGCACGGCGCCTGGGCCAGGCGAACCTCCCGATGAACCAGCGCGAGACGCTGCGCGGCGTCCGCAGCCGGATCGACACCATCACGCCCGAGGGGACCGATCTGATCGGCGTCCGGGGGTGGATCCGCTCCTTCGCCGACACCGACGAGCCGATCTACGTCGGCATCTACACGACCTACCGGCACGACGGGCACGGCTTCGTGAGTGTCGGCTTCCCGGTGCCGCAGGGCAGCTTCACCGCCACCCTGCAGCCGCTGCCCCGTCCGGATGGTGGCCTGGTGCTGACCAGCCACAGCGAGCTGACCCACCCCGGGCACTACCTGACCTACGTCGACCCCGGATCCCGCGAGCTCACCACGCTGGCCGTCCCCGGGTTTGCCGAGCAGCTCGACGTCCACACCGAGGGCGGCCGGTTGCGGGCCGAGCACGCGTTCTCCCTGTACGGACTCCCGTTCCTGGTGCTGCACTACACGATCCACCGCAAAGCGGACTGACTACCGGTCGGCGGTCAGGGTGATCCAGTAGCGCTTCACCGTGTCCGGCCCGGTGGTGCGGGTGTCCTCGTAGACGCCGCCGTGCTTCTCGATCGTGCGCGCCGAGGCGATGTTGTCCGGTCGGCAGGTGACCAGCACCCGGTCGAGGCCCAGCGTGCGGGCGGTCTCCAGGGTCCGGCTCAGCGCCCAGCTCGCGAGGCCCCGGCGCCGGGCGGACGGCCGGATGCCGTAGCCGATGTGGCCGCCCATGTTCAGCAACAGCTCGTTGAGTGAATGGCGCAGGGCGACGGCCCCCAGGTATCGGTCGCCCTCGACGATCCAGCGGTAGGTGCAGAGCACCGGCCCGTCACCGAACGGGATCGCGGTTGTCTCCGCGTCGCGCAGCCGCTCGACCCACGCGGTGAAGTCCGCCGCCGCCTCGAGGATGTCTCCTTCCCGTACGCCGTGACCGTCCATCCGGACGCCGGGCGCCCACTCGTCCCGGGCCTCGAGCCACGACGCGTGCAGCCGGGCGGTCGGCACGATCAACTCAGTCATGGCCCGAATCTACGGCCGCTGCCACTGGCCGGGCCGCACCGGCTGGCGCGGCGGGCTGGCCGTCTTACGATCGGCCCATGGGCGCGGTCGGGGTGGCGATGGACGACGGTGTGCGGCTGCGGACGTGGACGACCGGTGCCGGGAGCACTCCGGTGGTGCTGATCAGCGGCGGGCCCGGGCTGCCCGACTATCTGGGCCCGGTGGCCGCGCTCGCCCGCGACGGGTGCGTGGTGCACCGGTATGACCAGCGCGGCACCGGTGGGTCGCCCTGGGACGGCCCGCACACGGTCGCCCGTCATGTCCGGGATCTGGTGTCGCTGCTCGACGCGTGGGGGCACGACCGGGTGGTGCTGGCGGGGCATTCGTACGGGACGAACTTGGCCTCGTATTTTCTGCTGGCCCATCCCGAGCGGGTGGCCGGGATGGTGCCGATCGCCGGGCCGTTCCTGGAGCCGTGGCGCGAGGCGGACCGGGCCACGCAACGCGAGCGCCGCACCGCTCGGCAGCAGGCCCGGCTGGCGGAGCTCGGTGGCCTGGCGGCGCGCACCGAAGCCGAGGAGATCGAGTTCCTGGCCCTGTCGTGGTTCACCGATCACGCCGACCGCGCCCGGGCCTGGGAGTGGGCGCTGGCCTCGGCGCGGACCGTGCGGCCGGTCAACTACACCATGAACGCCCAGCTGAACGCGGCGACGCGAGCCGACCCGCTCGAAGCGCACCTCGACGAGCTCCGCGACCGCCGGCCGCCGGCCACGGTGATCATCGGCGGCGCCGGCGACAGCCGTCCGGCCGGAGCCCTGCGCCGCCTGGGCACGCGGCTCGGCTGCGACGTGGTCATCATCCCGGGGGCGGGTCACGCACCGTGGCTGGAGGCGCCGGAGCAGTTCGGGCCGGCTTTGCGCACCGCGCTGGACCGGACGTGATCCCCGGTGAGGTGGTGGCCGAGGTCTGTGCCGCCCTGGGGATCGACGGCGGCGACGCGCGGCTGGTGCAGCACGCGGCCAACGCGCTTTACCGCCTGCCCGGGGCCGGCGTGATGCTCCGGCTGTCGTCCACGCCCGCCGATCACCTCGTCCGCGTCGCCCGCGAGCTGGCGGTGGCCGGTGTGCCCGTGGCCGAGCTCGTGCCGGACGTGCCCCAGCCGGTGACGGCCGGAGGCTGGTGGGCCACGGCCTGGGTCCTGCATCCGGCGCTGCCCGGGCGGCTGCCCGCGACCGAGCTCGCCGGTCCACTGGCCGCGCTGCACGCCGTCCGGGTTCCCGAGGCCCTGCCCGCCTGGGATCTGGCCGGGGCGATCCGCGCGTTCCTGCAACCCGTGCCGCACGACCTTGTGGGCCGCCTGCTGGAGCGCTGCGACGAGATCGAGCGGGAGCTGGCCACCGTGCGCTGGACGCTGCCGTACGGGACGGTGCACGGCGACGCCCACCCCGGCAACCTGCTGCGGACCGCCGACGGCCGGGTCCTGCTCGGCGATCTGGACACTGTCGCCTGGGGACCGCGGGAGGTCGACCTGGCCCCGGCGGCGCACGGGGTCGTCCGGTTCGGGCGGGACCGCGGTGCCTATGACGCCCTGGCCGAACGCTACGGCTTCGACCTGCTCGGCGCCCCGTCGTGGCCGGCCCTGCGGCGGCTACGTGATCTGCAACTCGCCGTCTACCTGCTGCCCCGCCCGCCGGCCGACCCGGTTGATGCCCGCGAGCTCGCCGAGCGCCTGCGGTCGGTGCTCGAGAACGACGAGACCGCGCGCTGGCACAGCTATCGAGCCTTCTTCTGAGCGGGTGCCGGCTGGGTGGCGGTCTTGTCGAGCTCGCGGCCCACCCACGCGTTCAGCGCGAGCACGGCACCGCCGCAGACCACCATCACGACGATGATCAGGCCGATCACCCAGGGCCAGCCTCGCCGGTGCGGAGTGTTCGCATGCGAGCCCTCGAACGGCCACTCGGAGTCGTCGCCCGGATCGTCCACAAACAGATAGTAGTGGCTACTTCCGGAGCGTAGAGCCACTGACCGAGGGTTTGCCCTGCCCGAGGTAGAAGATGCCGGGCAGCCCGGCAGTCTCGAAGCCGGCGCTCGGGTTGTCCCGCAGCGTCGAGTTGCGGATCCGCAGCCTGCCGGTGCGGTCGTTGCTGACGAAGAACACCGCGCCGCCGCCCTCGGCCGCCTTGTTGTCCCGGATGACCGTGCCGTCCAGGGTCAGCGTGAACGTGTTGCCGTCGAGGTAGATCGCGCCGCCGCTGCCGCCGCCCGGGGTGCCGCCGCGAGCCGGGTTGGCTCCGCGCCCGACCGCCGCGTTGCCGGTGAAGACGCTGTTGAGCACCGTCCAGGAGACGCCGATGCTGCTCAGGGCCGCGCCGTTCGAGCAAACTCCGCCGGTGAAGGTGCTGCCGGCCACGTAGACCGGCCGGTCGCCGCTCTGGTCGAGGGCGCGGACGGCCGCGCCGCCGAGGTCAGGACCCGTACGGTCGCAGCGGTTGCCGGTGAAGCGGGAGTTGATCACCGTGAGCCGCCCACCGCGAGCGAAGATCGCGCCGCCGCCTCCGCCCTCCGCGGTCACGCCGGTGCTGTTGCCCTGGGTGAAAGCCAGATTCTGGACGGTCAGACGCGGGGTCGCCTGGTCGTCGCAGTGCGAGGTCGTCCACGCCTGGGCCTCGTCGCACGTGTTCTGGTAGAGGATGCGCCGCTTGCCGGCGCCGCTCAACGTGACCCGCCCGCCCCCGTCGAGCACCACGGTGGAGCTGGTGTTGCGCACCTTGGCGGTGGCCGTCATCGTGATCGTCACCGGCTCGGGCCCGCAGTCGAAGGTGATCACCCCGCCCTTCGCGACCGCCTTGACCACCGCGGCCGAGGTGCAGCTCGCCGCGGTGCCGGTGCCGATCGTCCGATCCGGTTTGCTGCTGTCGACCGGCCGCGCCTCCGTCGGCAGCTTGGCCCGGCCGGCCGGGTTACCCGGCTTGGGCAGGGCCTTCACCGGCTTTTTGGTCACGGACGGCCGGGGCGTCGCACGAGTCGACTTCGGCGGCGCGGCCGAGGCCGGGGCCGGACCCGGGACCGAACCCGAGATCGAAGCCGGTGTCGCGGCGGCCGGCGCGGTCGGCTCCGGTTCGTCGGCACAGCCGCTCAGCACCAGGGCCGTCGTCATCAGGATCGCCAGTCGCCGCTTGAGCACCGGCCGACTCTAGGCGCCGCACGGCACCCCCGGAAGGGGTAGTCCGAGCCGATCGCGCCCGGGCCCTGAGACGCGGCGGCGCGGACCCGGGAACCCCGGGCCCGCGCCGTTCACCGCGGACCCGGAAACCCCGGGCCCGCGCCGTTCACCGCGGACCCGGGAACCCCGGGCCCGCGCCGTTCACCGCGGACCCGGAAACCCCGGGCCCGCGGTGTTTACCGCGGCAGGCTCAGACGGCGACCGTCGCCTGCGCGGGGGCCGGGGCGGGGGACCCGCCGGACAGGTGCCGGAGGTAGGCCGGCAGGGTCAGGAACTCGGGGCAGGTGCGCTCGGTCAGCAGGACGGTGAGCAGCGTGCGGGCCTGGCCGAAGCGCCGGGCGGCGTCCTCGTCGAGGGCCCCGGTCTCGCTGAGGACGTCCAGCTCCTCGCGCAGCATGCGGGTGACCAGGGCCGAGCTGACCGGCACGCCGTAGTCGGTCGGGGTGGCCGAGTGGATCCACTGCCAGAGCTGGGCGCGGCAGATCTCGGCGGTGGCGGCGTCCTCCATCAGGCCGTTCAGCGCGACCGCGCCGCGACCGTCGAGCCAGGCGGCGATGTAGCGCAGCGCCACGCTGACGTTGGTGCGCAGCGCGACCTCGCTCACCTGCACGCCGAGGGTGCGCACGTCGAGCAGCTCGGTCGCGGTGACCTGCACGTCCTCGCGCTTGCGGACGATCTGGTGCGGCTCGTCGCCCAGCCACTGGTCGAAGACCTCGCGGCAGGTGTCGACCAGGCCGGGGTGCGCGACCCACGAGCCGTCGAAGCCGTCGCCGACCTCGCGCCGCTTGTCCTGGCGCACCTGGTTGAGGGCCCGCTTGGCGGCGACCGGCTCGCGGCTGGGGACGACCGCGGCCATGCCGCCGATGGCGTGCGCGTTGCGGCGGTGGCAGGTGCGCACCAGCAGCTCGGTGTAGGCCCGCATGAACGGCGTGGTCATCGTGACCTGCGAGCGCTCGGGGAGCACCACGTCCGGACGGTTCTTGATCATGCTGAACAGGTAGTCCCAGCGGCCCGCGTTCAGGCCGGCCGAGTGCTCGCGCAGCTCGTACAGGATCTCGTCCATCTCGAACGCGGCGGTGATCGTCTCGATGAGCACGGTGGCCCGGATGGTGCCCCGCTCGATGCCGAGCGCCTCCTGGGCGTACACGAAGACGTCGTTCCACAGCCGGGCCTCGAGGTGCGACTCCAGCTTGGGCAGGTAGAAGTACGGCCCGCTGCCGCGCTCGAGCTGACGCTGGGCGCAGTGGAACATGTAGAGCCCGAAGTCGAACAGCGCCGCCGAGACCGGGCGGCCACCGATGCGCAGGTGGCTCTCGGGCAGGTGCCAGCCCCGGGGCCGCACCATGATGGTCGGGATCCAGCCGTTGACCTTGTATTCGCGGCCGTCGGGAGCCGTGAAGTCGAGCTTGCCGTCCAGCGCGTCCCGCAGGCTGAGCTGGCCGAGCACCACATTCTCCCAGGTGGGGGAGGTGGCGTCCTCGAAGTCGGCCATCCACACCTTGGCCCCGGAGTTGAGCGCGTTGACCGTCATCTTGCGCTCGGGCGGGCCGGTGATCTCGACCCGGCGGTCGAGCAGGTCGGACGCCGGCGGCGCGACCGTCCAGGACGGATCGTCGCGGATGTGGGCGGTCGACGGCAGGAAGTCCAGCTCGTCGGTGCGGGCGGTGCGCCGGCGGCGGCGCCGGTCGAGCAACTGGACGCGGCGGGCGCCGAACTCACGGTCGAGCGCGACCACGAACGCGACCGCCTCGGGGGTCAGGATCTCGGCGTACCGGCCGTCCTGCGTACCGGTGATGGTGATTTCCTCGGCGGCCATCAGAACTGCTCCGTCTCGGTCGAGCCCTTGAGGGCAGTCGTGGAGGAGGAAGGGTTGAGCGCGGTCGAGACGGCGTCGAAGTAGCCGGTGCCGACCTCGGCCTGGTGCTTGGTCGCGGTGTAACCGTCGGCCTCGGCCGCGAACTCGGCCTCCTGCAACTTCACGTACGACGTCATGCCGTCCGACGCGTATCCCTTGGCCAGCTCGAACATGGAGTGGTTGAGCGCGTGGAAGCCGGCCAGCGTGACGAACTGGAACTTGTAGCCCATCGCGCCGAGCTCCTTCTGGAACCGGGCGATGTCGGCGTCGTCGAGGTTGCGCTTCCAGTTGAACGACGGCGAGCAGTTGTAGGCCAGCATCTTGCCCGGGTGCTCCTTGTGCACCGCCTCGGCGAACGACTTCGCGAACTCCAGGTCGGGCTTGCCGGTCTCGACCCACAGCAGGTCGGCGTAGTCGGCGTAGGCCACCCCGCGGGAGATCGCCGCCTCGGGGCCGCTGCGGACCCGGAAGAAACCTTCCGCCGTACGCTCGCCGGTGAGGAACGGCTGGTCGCGCTCGTCGACGTCGGTGGTCAGCAGGTCGGCCGCCAGCGAGTCGGTGCGCGCGATGATCAGCGACGGCACACCGAGCACGTCGGCGGCCAGGCGAGCGGCGTTCAGCGTACGGATGTGCTGCGCCGTCGGGATGAGCACCTTGCCGCCCAGGTGGCCGCACTTCTTCTCGCTGGCCAGCTGGTCCTCCCAGTGCACGCCGGCCGCGCCCGCCGCGATCATGCCCTTCATCAGCTCGAACGCGTTGAGCGGGCCACCGAAGCCGGCCTCCGCGTCGGCCACGATGGGGGCGAACCAGTCGCGCTCGTGGCGTCCCGCGGCGGTGTCGATCTGGTCGGCCCGCATCAGCGCGTTGTTGATCCGGCGGACCACCGCGGGCACCGAGTTGGCCGGGTAGAGCGACTGGTCGGGATAGGTCGCGCCGGCCAGGTTGGCGTCGGCCGCGACCTGCCAGCCGCTCAGGTAGATCGCCTTGAGCCCGGCCCGGACCATCTGCACGGCCTGGCCGCCGGTCATCGCGCCCAGCGCGTTGACGTAGTCCTCGCTGTGCAGCAGCTGCCACAGCCGCTCGGCGCCGCGCTCGGCCAGGGTGTGCCGCTCCTGGACGGTGCCGCGGAGCTTGACCACGTCGTGCGCGGTGTAGGTGCGCTTGATACCCAGCCACCGGGGATCGCCGGCCCACGCCCGAGTGAGGTCCGATGCGGTACCGCCCCTGACTTCGGTCAGCTGATCAGTCATCTCTCCATACCTCCGCTTGGTGGAAGAACTTCACTTTCGCGGACCCCACCAGCCTCTCTGAAGACATTTGTGAGCAGAAGAAACGTCGAATTTCTGCTAGCGTCAAAACCCGTGACCGCTTCCGATCAAGTTGATCTCGTAACGCTCGGGCAACGCCTGCGCCACCTGCGCAAATCGAAGGGCATGACGCTCGAGCAGCTCAGTGAGGCGGTGGGAAGAGCGCCCTCGCAGCTGTCGCTTCTGGAGAACGGCAAGCGGGAGCCCAAGCTGTCGGTGCTGCAGGGGATTGCGAGCGCGCTCGGCGTCGGCGTGCAGGACCTGCTGCGACCGGAGGCACCGACCCGCCGGGCCGGGCTGGAGATCGACCTGGCCCACTTCCAGCAGTCACCGGCGTACGCGGGTCTGGGTCTGCCGGTCGTGAAGGGCGGCCGCCGGCTGCCCGCCGACGCGCTCGAGTCGCTGGTCGGTCTGCACCGCGAGCTCAACCGGCTGCTGACCGAGCAGAGCGCGACCCCGGAGGTGGCCCGGCGGGCCAACGCGCAGCTCCGGATCGACATGCGCGAGCGGGACAACTACTTCGCCGAGATCGAGCTGGCCGCGGCCGAGGTGTTGCGGTCGGTGAAGCACACGACCGGCCCGTTGTCCCAGCGCGGGATCCTCGACATCGCCGCGCAACTGGGCTTCTCGTTGCACTACGTGAGCGACCTGCCCGGGTCCACGCGCTCGGTGACCGACCTGGTCAACCGGAAGATCTTCCTGCCCCAGGTGGCCAGCGGCAAAGGCCACGACCCGCGGGCGGTGGTGCTGCAGACGCTGGGCCACTTCGTGCTCGGGCACCCCGAGCCGGCCGGCTACGGCGACTTCCTGCGGCAGCGGGTCGAGGCCAACTACTTCGCGGCGGCGCTGCTCATGCCCGAGAAGTTCGCCGTTCTCTTCCTCAGGGAGGCGAAAGCCGACCGGGCGCTGGCCATCGACGACTTCCGGGACGCCTTCGGGGTGTCCTACGAGACGGCGGCGCACCGGTTCACCAACCTGGCCACCCACCACTTCGGCATCCCGGTGCACTTCACCCGCGTGCACGAGAACGGCATCGTCTACAAGGCGTACGAGAACGACGGGGTCCGCTTCCCGGCCGACGTCACCGGGGCCATCGAGGGGCAGCCGATCTGCCGCAAGTGGGCGTCCCGCACGATCTTCGGCTCGGACGACCCGTACTCGTCGTTCTACCAGTTCACCGACACGTCGGCCGGCACCTACTGGTGCACGGTCCACATCGAGTCGACCCGGTCGGGCGAGTTCTCGGTCACCGTGGGCACGCCCTACGAGCACGCGCGCTGGTTCCGCGGCGGAGACACCAGCCGGCGTACGGTGTCGCGCTGCCCCGACCCGGGCTGCTGCCGCCGCCCACCGGCGGCCCTGGTCGACCGCTGGGCCGGTCAGGCCTGGCCCAGCGCCCGCGTGCACTCGCACCTGCTGGCCGCCCTGCCCCCGGGCACCTTCCCCGGCGTCGATGCCCAGGACGTCTACGAGTTCCTGGAGCGGCGGGTCTAAGCTGCCGCGCATGATCGGTGGGGTGCGGCTCGGCATCGCGGTGCTGGTGGGCTGGGCCGGGGCGTGGCTCTGGGCGTACGGGACGGCGGTTCTGCAACCGCTGTGCGAGCCGGGCTCACCGTTCTGGGAGGGCGCCGAGAACAATTCGTACTGGGCGCGCGACGTGCGGTGGGCGGCGATCCTGGCCGTGTCGGCCGTGCTGGCCGCGGTGTCCCGCCGGTCGTGGCTGATCGCCGTGGCCGTGCCCTGGCTGGCGGCCGACATCGTGCTGGACCGGATCGACCCGGGCCGTCCGGCGCTGCTGCCGGCCACGCTGATCGCCGGTGTGGTGGTGACCGCGGTGGCGATCCCGGCCGCGTTGCGCCGACCGGGCCGGCCGGTGGCGCTCTGGATCCCGCTGGCCTGCCTGTTCACGGCGGGGTCGATCGTGGCGCTGGAGTCGCCGAGCGATGCCGAGCCGCAGCTCGCCCTGTCCCGGCTGGCCGCCTACGTCGTCTGCGCGATCGCCACGGTCGTGTGCGTGCTCGCCTCCCTGACCCCGAGCACGCTGCAGCGCCGGTGGCCGGTGGTGGCCGGCCTGGCCGTCGGAGTGACGCTGTTCGGCCTGCCCCTTCCGCCGCTGGTCACATTCGGGCTGATGGCGCTGGGCGCGGCCACCGTCGTGCTGCTGCGCAAACCGTGGGCCGGAGCGCGCCGGGCCGCCGGGGTGGCGGCGCTGCACGTGGTGGGTCTGATCGCGGTCGGCTTCGTGCTGCTCTTCGCACTGCTCCAGGCCGGGCAGCCGTTCACCGCGCTGGCCGGCAACGAGCCGGTCAACGCGGCCGACTCCGACCTGACCCTGGTGATCTGGTCGGTCGCCGTGGCCGTGATCTGGGCGGCGCTGGTGCGCCTGGCCGAGGCGATCGCGGCCACCCCGAGGCTGGCCGCCGCTGAGCCGGCCCCGCTGAGCCGGCCCCGCTGAGCCGGGCCTGCTAAGCCGGCTGCAGTTCGGGCGAGCGGGTCGGGGCGAGGCGGCCGAGCAGGGAGCGCGCCGCCTCGATGACCAGGGCGCGGTCGTGGGTGAGGGCGAACTCGAAGCGACGCTCGGAGTCCGGGCCGGTGTCACCCAGGTCGCGGGCGACCAGCGCGGCCGCCCGATGCGGGCCGACCACGATGACGTTCCACTCGCCGCGCAGCGCGTCGTCGTCCTCGAGGCAGGCACCGCGCACCCCGGGGATCGGCTCGTCGGTGAGCCCGCTGCCGAGCGCGGCCACCAGCGGGCTGTCGCCGGCGATGCGGGCGAAGCGCCGGGCGGTGGCCGGGGTGAAGTGCCGGGCCTCCTGGAAGCAGGCCAGCAGGACCGGTGGCTCGCCGCCGTCGAAGGCCAGCGCCTCGAGGTGCCGGCTCATCGGCATGAGCTGCGCCTTGGTGGCGGTGGTGATCGGGCGGCGGGCACCCACGACGGCGAACGGCGTGCGGTTCTCCGGCGGCGGTGGCGGGATGAACGGCAGCGTGGCGGTCACGCCGGTGCGGGCCGGAAGGGGCGCCGGGCGGCCGAAGTGCCAGCCCTGACCGACAGTGGCGCCCATCGTGCGGGCGATCGCCACGTGCTCCGGGGTCTCGATGCCCTCGGCCAGTACGACCGCGCCGCTCGCCTCGGCGTACGCCGCGACCGCGGCCACCACGCGAGCCGTGTGCGGGTCGCCGGGCGCCCGCAGCAGGCCCATGTCCAGCTTGACCACGTCGGGGTGCAGGAACGGCATGAGCGCGAGGGACATCGGGTCGGCGCCGACGTCGTCGAGGGCGACACCCCAGCCCGCCGCGCGGACCGCGGCCGCGGCGCTGAGCAGACCCGACGGATCGGCCGCGATGGCCCGCTCGGTCATCTCGGTGACCACCCGCAGGCGGTGGCGGGCGCGCTCGATGATCGGGACCAGGTCGAGCGGGCAGGGGGTGCCCGCGGCCGACGGCTCCATGTTGACGAAGAGGGTGAGCCCGGGGTCCAGGTCGGCGGCCAGCGCGCCCTCGTAGGCGCGGGCCCGGCAGATCCAGTCGAGCTCGCTGTCGCGGCCGGCCTCGTGGGCGGCGGCGAAGAGGGCACCCGGCTGCTCCCACGGGCTGCCGGCCGGGCCGCGGCTCAACGCCTCGTAACCCAGCACCCGTCCGGTGGACATCTCGACCAGCGGCTGGAAGAGGGTCGTCACGGCCCGATGGTCGAGCACCTCATGGATATCTCGCACGGGCTTCTCATCGGCCGCCGAGGTCCGTGGTTAACAAAAGACGCGACGCTCTTTACTGTTAACAGTCTTTAACTTATGTTGGTCGATATCTCCACCTGGTCATCCCCCATGAAGCAGAGGAGCACCCCTTCATGAGACGCAGGTTCACCCTTCCCGCACTGACCGTCGCCGCCACCGCGGCCGCCCTCACCGTCGGAGTCGCCCCGGCTTCCGCCCACGGCTACATCTCCAACCCGCCCAGCCGCCAGGCCAACTGCGCCAGCGGTGCCGTCGCCAACTGCGGCGACATCGTCTACGAGCCGCAGAGCGTCGAGGCGGCCAAGGGCTCCAAGCAGTGCAACGGCGGCGGCAGCCGGTTCGCCGTGCTCAACGACAACAGCCGCAACTGGCCGGCCGCCTCGGTCGGGCAGAACGTCACGTTCAACTGGGTGCTCACGGCCCGCCACTCGACCAGCACGTGGGAGTACTTCATCGGCAACACGCTGCTCGCCTCGTTCAACGACGGCGGCGCGCAGCCCGGCGCGACCAAGTCGCACGCGGTCAACATGAAGGGCTTGAGCGGCCGCCAGACCGTGCTGGCCCGGTGGAACGTGGCCGACACCGCGATGGCGTTCTACGCCTGCGTCGACCTGAACATCGGCGGTGGCGGCACCACGCCCCCGACCACGCCGCCCCCGACGACGCCGCCACCCACCACCCAGCCCCCGACGACCCCGCCCACCACGCAGCCGCCCGCGAGTGGCACGTGGCGCGCCGGCACGGCGTACCAGCCCGGCAACGTCGTCACCTACAACGGCCGCTCGTACACCTGCCGCCAGGCGCACACCGCGCTGGCCGGCTGGGAGCCGCCGAACGTCCCCGCCCTGTGGGCCGCAAACTAAGGCGTGTTTCAGGAGTGGAGCCGGGCTGCGGCGTGGCCCAGCCGCCGCCTGGCCGCACGCCGGAAAGGCCCGAAGACAACACCGGTATTCGGGCCTTTCCGGCGCACACCCAGACGACACCTGGACCTCACCGCAGCTCGGCCCCACTCCTGAAACACGCCTTGATCACGGCCGCATTGGCCGTCCTTCTGCTGGTCTCCGGCTGCGGTTCGCAGCCGGAGGCCGGTACGCCGTCGCCCGCCTTCAACGACACCGACGTGATGTTCCTGCAGATGGCCTTGGCCCAGATCGCCGAGGGCGACCAGGTCGCCGCCCTGGCCGAGCAGCGAGCCACCGACCCGCGGCTGCGCACGCTGGTCACCGAGCTGCGCACCCAGTGGCGCGACGAGTCGGCCACGATGCGGCGCCGGCTCCTCGACTGGGGACAGCCGGCCGAGCCGGACCCGTCGGCCGGAGCCCACGCCGGCCACGGCGACGTGCACAGCCTGCGCCCCGCCGACATCGCGGAGCTCGGTGCGGCCCAGGGCAGGACCTTCGACCGTACGGCGGTGACGATGCTCCTGGGTCATCTCGGCAACTGCGGGGAGACCGCCCGCATGGAGTCCGCCGGAGGAGCCGACCCCGAGATCCGCGCCCTGGGCTCCAACGTGGCCGGCCGCCGCCAGGCCCAGGTCCAGACACTCCTGAAGATGGCCGCGGAGCCCTGAGGCGGCCCCGCTCACCTCTGATCGGACATCCGGCGGATCACCGCGAGCGCGGCCTCGGTCAGGTCGGTGCCCGCGGTGCCGGCCTCGAGGCACAGGCTCAGATAGGCGTCGTCGGCGCCACACCGGTTGGCGGTGGCGATCAACTTGATGGCGTGCCTGATGGTGGCCCGGATGTCCAGCGCGGCGGCATAGCCGGTGACCAGGTCGAGGCCGCCGGCGTCCAGGCCGCTCGGCAGGTCCCGGCCCTCGCGTCCCGCGCGACCGTGGACGTGCCAGATGCCGGCGATCAGCGGTGCCATGGCCGCCCGGTCGTGCCCGTAGGCGTTGAGAGCGGCGATCACCTTTCCCCGCCCGGCGAACATCGGCACCGACACCGAGGCGTGCAGTCCCATTCGCGGGGCCACCTCGTGGAAGCCCGGCCACTGCACCATCGCGTCGATGTCGGGCACACCGACCGGAACGCCACCGTTGACGCTGTCCAGGCAGGGCCCGGCGTTGTCGGAGTACTGGGCGTGGTCGACCGCCTGGATCAGATCGTCGCTGACCGCCACCGTGGTGTAGACCTTGCCGCGCAGTGCGGTGATCGACGCGTACAGCGCGGGCCCGACCCGCTCGGCGGTGAGCTTGGCGATGGCCAGCATCCGGCCGTCCAGGGTCGGCGAGTGGTCCGGGGTGCCGGCCAGCGCCGTCAGGGCCGTGGCCAGGACGCCGTGAGCACCCGGCCGACCGGATGCGACTGTCATGGCTTCTCCTGGCGGCTCTCTCCGGCGGGACGTCCGTATACCCATCGATGCCGCGCTGTACCCCCGGTGGCACCGGGCTCTGCGCCGGAGGGAGTTCCATCTCACTTTCAGTGAGCGGAGGCGGTGGATCCGTGTAACCGGGAGGGCGGGGGGTAGCCGGGCGGAACCACGCACTCGATTACGGAGGACCCCTTGGCGAAAGACACTCTGTCCCGATCCCTGCACGACGTCGGCCTGGCCGCCTGGTTCGGAGGGACGCTGGCCAACGCCGTCGCCCTCAACCCGGCGGCCGCGGAGGCGGACACGGCGAACGGGACCGGCCGGGTGGCCAACACCGGCTGGAACAAATGGACCCCGGTCAACGCGGCGGCCATCGGCGCCCATCTGGCGGGCAGCATCGGCGAGCTCGCCGGCAACCGGGCCCGCCTGGCCGGCCAGCGCGGAGTGGGATCGACCGCGCTGGTCAAGACCGGTCTGACCGCGGCCGCGCTGGCCGTGACCGGATACAGCCGGGTGCTCGGCCGCAAGGTGGCCGAGCAGCAGTCGGTGCCGGCGCTGGCCGGCACCGAGCCCGCCTCGAGCACGCCGGAGGACGTCGCCAAGGCGCAGAAGCAGCTGTCCGGGCTGCAGTGGGTCGTGCCGCTGCTCACGGGTGCGCTCATCGTGGTCAGCTCGCTGGCCGGTGAGCAGCAGCGGGCGAGCGAGGTGAAGAAGGGCTTCCTGGCCCGCATCACCGGCTGATGTCACCGGTCACACCCTCGTACCGGGCGGATCGCCCGGTACGGGGGCCGGGGATCAGCCGAGCAGGCGGCGCTCCCAGGCCCAGGCGGCGATCTCGACGCGGTTGCGCGCGTTCAGCTTGGTCATGACGCTGCCGACATGGGTCTTGACCGTGCCGATGGAGATGAAGAGCTGGGCCGCGATCTCGGCGTTGGTCAGGCCCTTGGCGGCCAGCCGGACCACGTCGAGCTCGCGCGGGGAGAGGCCGCCGTCGTCGCCCGAGGGGGCCGGCGGTGACAGGTGCTCCAGGAGGCGGACCGTGATGGAGGGGCTGATCAGGGCGTCACCGGAGACGGCCGCCCGGACGGCCTCGACCAGCAGCGCCGGGCCGGAGTCCTTGAGGAGGAAGCCGGCCGCGCCGTTGCGCAGCGCCTGATGCACGTACTCGTCGAGGTCGAACGTGGTCACCACGACCACCTTGACGGGGTCGGTCACGCCGGGACCGGACAGCAGGCGCAGGGCCTCCAGGCCGTCCATCTTGGGCATCCGGATGTCCAGCAGGGCCACGTCGGGCCGCAGCCGGCGGGCCATGGCCACCGCTTCGACGCCGTCGGCGGCCTCGCCGACGACCTCCATGTCGGGCTGGGCGCCGATGATCATGCCGAAGCCGGTGCGGACCATGGCCTGGTCGTCGGCGATCAGTACGCGGATCATGGGTCCGTCCTCGGGTCGATCGGGAACGCGGCGTCGACCACCCAGCCGCCCTCGATGCCCGGCATGGCGGTGATGCGACCGGCGACCGCGCGGACCCGTTCGCTCAGGCCCACGAGACCGTACCCTGGGCGCTCGCGCGGCGTGCCCGCCCGGGCGGTGATCACTCCGTCGTTGGCTATCCGCACCAGCAGCCACTCGGGGGTGCGCCTTATCCACACGTCGGCCGCCGTCGCGTCCGGCGCGTGCTGGCGCACGTTCGTCAGCGCCTCCATCACGACCCGGTAGGCCGAGGTGGAGATCTCGACCGGCAGGCCCGCCAGGTCGCCGTCGAGGTGCATCCGGGCCTTGGCGCCGCCCGCCGAGTTGAACTGCTCGAGCAGGGCGCCCAGGTCGCCCAGGCCGGCCACCGGGGCCAGCGGGGCGTCCGGCTTCGACTCCGGGTCGCGCAGCACGCCGACCATCCGCCGCATCGACGTCATCGTCTCGGCGCCGGCCCGCTCGATCTGGTCGAGCGCGTGCAGCACCCGTTTCGGGTCCTGCTCGGCGATGAACTTGGCCCCCTGGGCCTGGACGACGATGCCGGTGACGTGGTGGGCGATGAAGTCGTGCAGATCGCGGGCGAACTCGGCGCGCTGCTCGGCCCGTACGGCGTCGACCGCCCGCTGCCGGGACCCCTCGATGATCCGCAGATAGATGCCGAGGCCGATGGCCGCGGCCGCGGCCAGCGCCTGGATCAGCCCGAAGATGACGTAGAGGGCCTCCTGCCCGCTGCGCAGCGGCGCGAAGCTGACCGCGGCGCCGACGATGAGCAGCGCGGTCGCGCCCCAGCCGGGTGGCGAGTGACGGGCGACCACGTAGCAGACGCCGAGCAGGGCGGCCGACTCGGCGAGCCCCCAGCTGGCCCCGGACGAGCCGTCCGCGGAGACCGCGGCCCCGACGGTGACCAGCAGCGAGGCGATGCCGAGCAGCATCGCGGCCCGGGGCAGCCGGGTCGATCCGGGGCGGTGCACCGGCAGCCAGACCGCCGCCGCGGCCAGCGCCAGCAGGATCTGCAGCAGTCCGAGGGCCTCCGACTGCCGCAACAGGCCCTGGGCGATGTCGAACAGCCCGAGGACCGCCATCCCGAAGAGCGCGAGGAACTGCGCCAGGCGGCGAAGGATGATCCGGTTCGGGTTGGTCTGCATCGCCGTCCAGCGTATGCGCTGGTGCGGGGGCTCCCATCGGCCGAAAGACAGATCCGCCGAAGTTCGCGGGCCTGGCCTGCGGCTGATGTGCCGGCCGATCGGCTCCGCAGATGATTCCCGGCGTCGCACCATCATCGAGCGGAGAAATCATGCAGACGCAGAACGTGGACACGCTGGCCGCGGTCGCCGCCGTCGACCTGGTCAAGGTCTACGGCAGTGGGGACACGGCGGTGCGGGCGCTCGACGGGGTCACCGTCGGCTTCGCCCGGGCCCAGTTCACCGCCATCATGGGGCCGTCCGGCTCCGGCAAGTCCACCCTGATGCACTGCCTGGCCGGCCTGGACACGGCCACCTCGGGGCAGGCTCTGCTCGGCGGCACCGACCTGACCAAGCAGCCGGACAAGGTGCTGACCAAGGTGCGCCGGGAGCGGATCGGCTTCGTCTTCCAGGCCTTCAACCTGCTGCCCCAGCTGACCGCGGCGCAGAACATCATGCTGCCGCTGGAGCTCTCCGGCCGCCGTCCCGACCCGCACCTCTACGGCCACCTCACCGAGTCGCTGGGCATCACGGGCCGGCTCGACCACCGGCCGGGCGAGCTGTCCGGCGGTCAGCAGCAGCGGGTGGCGATCGCCCGGGCGCTGATGTCGCGGCCCGAGGTCGTCTTCGCCGACGAGCCGACCGGCAACCTGGACTCCCGGTCGGGCTCCGAGGTGCTGCTGTTCCTGCGCAATTCCGTACGGGAACTGGGCCAGACGATCGTGATGGTGACCCACGACCCGAGCGCCGCGGCCTACGCCGACCGAGTTGTGCTGCTGGCCGACGGCCGCGTCGCCGGCGAGCTCGACCGCCCCGACATCACGTCGGTCTCGGACGCCCTGCAGAGCCTGGCGGTCGCCCGATGAGCGTGCTCCGCACCCAGTTGCGCGGCGTGGCCCGCCGCCCGTCGCGCCTGCTGCTCACCGGCCTGGCCGTGCTGGTCGTGTCGTTCGTCGTCTACGCCACCGTGCTGGCCCAGCAGATCACCGAGCGCAGCATGCTCAACGGCCTCAGCGGCACCCCCGAGGCGGTCGACGTGGTCGTGCGCAACGGCACGATAGAGGCGGCTCAGCTCGCCGCGATCCAGAAGGCGGCCGGCGTCGAGGAGGCGGTCGGCCGGATCGACTACGGCGGTCAGATCGGCGGCGAATACCTGCAGCTGCTGGCCGACCCGGGCACCGGGCCGCTCGCGCTGACCACGGTCAGCCAGGGCCGGTTCCCGTCGGCGCCGGGCGAGGTCGCGGTCAGCCCGCGCACGGTCGAGCGGATGGGGCTCAAGCTCGGCACCACGGTCGACGCGCAGATCCGCTACGACGAGCAGGGCAACCCCCTGGCCAAGACGAAACTCAAGGTCGTCGGGGTGGTCGCGGCCCGCGACGACTTCGGCTTCCAGGCGTACGCCCCCACGGCCGCCCTGCTGAAGCTGACCGCCGCGCCGTTCCTGAGCCAGATCGACATCCGGGTCACGCCGGGCACCGACGTGGCGGCCGTGCGGAGCCGGATCGACCAGGTCTTCGCCTCCTCGACCAAGCTCGCGGCCGACGAGCGTCCCCAGGTCAGCGACGGCCCGACCGTCCGGCACGAGGAGGCCGAGGCCAAGGTGTCCGACGTCAACGCCATCTTCGCGGTGATCGCCATGTTCGTCGCGATCGCCGTGGTCGCCGCCGGCCTGGTCGCCACCTCGACGTTCCGCATCGTGTTCGCCCAGCGGATGCGCCAGCTGGCCCTGCTGCGCGCGGTCGGTGCCGGCCGTCGCTCGATCACCGGGGCGCTGGCCACCGAGGGCGCGCTGACCGGCCTGGTCACCGGCACGGTGGGCGTGCTGATCGCGCTCGGCGTGGGCCACCTCGTGCCGGTCGCGGCCGGGTGGTTCGACAAGCAGATCGCCTCACCCGGCGTGCCCGTCCCGGCCGCCCTCGGCACGATCGCGCTGGCCGTCGGGATCACCGTGCTGGCCGTGCTGGCCCCGGCCGCGTCGGCCTCGCGGGTCTCCCCGCTGGAGGCGCTGCGCGGTTCCGGCACGACCGGTGCCCGCCGCGACATCGGCAAGCTGCGCTGGGCCACCGGCATCGTGCTGACCGCGGGGGCGGTGCTTCTCGCGGCCTACGTGATCACCCACCTGCCCGGTCGCGACCCCGAGAACTACGACGCGCAGCCGATGCTGTTCGCCATCGTCGCGTCCGGCGCGTGCGCCTTCTTCGCCCTGGTGGCGCTGGGCCCGGTCCTGGTGCGGCCGGTGCTGGCCCTGCTGGGCTGGCCGATCCGCCGCTCGGGCCCGGTCGGCCGGCTGGCCGCCGGGGGAGTGGGCGCGGCGCCGCGCCGGGCCGCCGCGGTCTCGGTCGTGGTCGCGCTCGGCGTCACCCTGATCGCCGGGGCCCTGGTCGGCGGCGCGTCGTTCCGGGTGCTGGTCGACCGTGAGACGGCCGCGTCGTCGCCGTCGGACTACGAGCTGACCGGCGTGAACGAGGACCCGGTGCCGGCCACCCTGGTCGAGCAGCTGAAGAAGAACGACAAGATCAGCCATGTCACCCCGTACCGGCGGCTGCAGACCACGATCGGCGGCCAGTCGGAGCTGCCGGTCACCGACCTGGTGATGTCGGGGCTGCCGCAGCTGAAGAAGCTGGACGCGGCGTCCGGCTCGCTCGGTGACGCCGGGCCGGGCAAGGTGGTGCTCTCGGGCTTCGCGGCCGAGGTGACCGGGGCGCGGGTGGGTGACCCGGTGGAGTTCGTGACCGGCAAGCGCAAGGCGAAGCTGACCGTGGCCGCCGTGCTGCCCGACGACGCGCCGTTGCACGCCTCGGCCGTCCTCGACCCGGCCGACCTGACCCGGCTGGGCGCCCCCGCGACGTACGCCGGTGTGCTGGCCGACGCCGCGGCGAGCGGGGAGAAGGCCCGCACCGACGGCAACCGGGCCATCCAGGACACCCAGGCCGCGGCCGGCGGCAAGTGGCGCATCGACGTGCTGGCCGACCAGCGCGACCAGATCAACGACAACGTCACCCTGCTGCTGGTGATCGCGATCGGCCTGATCGGGCTCACGGTGATCATCGCCGTGGTCGGGGTGGGCACCACGACCGCGCTGTCGGTGGTCGAGCGGGTCCGCGAGTCCGGGGTGCTGCGCGCGGTCGGCCTCTCCCAGGGGGGCCTGCGCGCGATGCTGACGGCGGAGTCGGCGCTCTACGGCGTCATCGGCGCCGCCATCGGGCTGGCGCTCGGGGTCCCGTACGCCTGGCTGGCCGTCAAGGCACTCGGCGTCAACGCCCCGCTGACCGTGCCGGTCGCCCAGCTCGCGGCGGTCTTCGCCGTGCTGGTCGTGCTGACCGCGCTGGCCGGCGTGCTGCCCGCCCGCCGGGCGGCGAAGGTGAGCCCGGTCGCCGCGCTGGGCGCCGAATAATCGGGCGCGGAAGGCCGGCCGGTCGGCTATAGAGCAGGGTATGGACGAGTTCTGGCCCCTGTTCGGCCTCCGGTTGGCCTTCCGCGACGTGCTCCTGCGCCCGATGACCGAGGCCGACCTGCCGCGTCTGGCCGCGGTCCTGCCGGCCGACGCCGGGCACGACCCGCGGCTGGCGATGTACGAGTCGCAGACCTACGCCGAGAACGAGCGCCGGTTGTTCTGCCAGGGCTACTGGAAGGCGCTCGGGACCTGGTCGCCGGAGTCGTGGGTGCTGCACTTCGCGGTCTCGCACGGCGGTGAGCTGGTCGGCGTGCAGACCCTGGAGGGCGACGACTTCCCGGCCCTGCGGACGGTCGACTCCGCCTCGTGGCTGGTGCCGGCGGTGCGCGGGCGAGGTCTCGGGGTGGCCATGCGCACCGCGATGCTGCAGTTCGCGTTCGGCGAGCTGGGTGCGACCGCCGCGATCACCTCGGCCACCACCACCAACGCGGCCTCGCTCGGGGTCTCCCGCCGGCTGGGGTACGCCGGGAACGGGATCAGCCGCATCGTCGACACCGGTGGCGACGTCGTCGAGCTCCAGCATCTCCGGCTGACGCGCGACCGCTGGCCCGGCGCCGAGGTGCCGGTGGCCGGTTTCGCGCCCTGCCGGCCCTGGTTCGGGATGGCGGGCTGATCACTCGTTCGATACCCTCACGCCCGGCTTTTGTCGAGATCAGCGGGGGGAACATCGTGAGGCGTCGACTGGCGATAGGGACGGGGGCCGCGGCCGCGGTGCTCGCGGCGGGCGGCGGGGTGGCCGTCCTGACGTGGCCGTCCGACCCGGTTCCGGTGGCTCTGCCGGAGTCGATCGCCTCGGCCCCGGCCGCCGCGGGGGCCAAGGCGGCTGCCGCGACGGCGGAGCCCACCGGTGTCCGCATCGACCGGGTGCCGCTGACCGCGCTGGGCCGCAAGTTCACCCTCCCGCAGCGAGACACCCAGCGGTTCAGCATGGTCAGCGTCAGCTGGAAGAGCCCGGCCGACAAGCCCGACGGCACGGTGCAGGTGCGCACCCGCGACGCGGGCAGCGGCGCCTGGACGGGCTGGAAGTCGCTGGAGGTCGCCGAGGAAGCGGCCGACCTCAAGGGGGAGCGGGCCGCGTCGCGCGGGGCCATGGAGCCGCTGTGGACCGGTCCGTCCAACGGTGTGGCGGCCCGGCTCGTCGGCTCGGGCACCAAGCCGCTGCCGGCCGAGCTGCGCCTCGCCCTGATCGACCCGGACGCGCCCGAGGCCGGTGGCCGCGGCGGCGGCGAGCCGGTTCCCGCCGTGCCGCCGGCCTCGGAGGCGCCGCCGGCCACCACGGCGCCGACCCAGGCCGCCACCACGAAGGCGGGCACCACGGCGCCCACGCCGCCCATGATCACCAAGCCCGTGCCCGAGGCCGCCACCACCACGGTGCCGCCGACGGTTCCCAAGCCGCCGCTGCCGGCCTATGTCTCCCGGGCCAAGTGGGGCGCCGACGAAAGCCTCGTGAAGGCCCCTCCGACCATCGCCAAAGAGGGCGTCAAGATGGTCTGGGTGCACCACACCGGCACCGAGGACAACCCGGTGACCTGTGCCGAGGTGCCGAAGTTCGTCAAGGCGATCATGGCCAACGACATCCGGGAGAAGGGCCTCGACGACATCGGGTACAACTACCTCGTCGACAAGTGCGGCACGCTCTACGAGGGCCGCAAGGGCGGGGTCACCGCGGCTGTCGTGGGCGCGCACGTGGCCGGCTTCAACACCGGCTCGACGGGGGTCGCCCTGATCGGTGACTACACCACCGAGCGGCCGGCCAACGCGGCGCTCACCACGATCGCCAAGCTCGCGGCGTCGCGCCTGGGGGCGTACGGCTTCGATCCGACCAGCACGGCGGACATGACCGCCGGCGTCACCGGTCTCAAGTGGCCGCTCGGCTCGACGGTGACGTTCCCGCGCATCGCCGGGCACAGCGACGGCACCGAGACCGAGTGCCCCGGCGCCGCGTTCTATCCGCTGATGGGTCAGCTGCGGGCCCGCGCCGCGCTGCCCGGCCTGGCCATCACCTCGGTCAGCGGCGGCGAGCCGACCACCGGCACCTACTACGTGCACGACAAGGGTCAGGTCCACTTCACCGTCGGCGGGGACGGCTCAAAGATCAGCCGGTTCGACCTGCTGGTCGACAGCAAGGTGGTCGCGACCGCCCCCGGCAACACGACCGCGGGGTCCGCTCCCTTCACCGTGACGCCCGGCTCGCACAACGCGGCCGTCCGGGTCGTGCACACCACCGGTGCCACCGACATCACGCCGGTCACGAAGATCATCGGTGACGTCATGAAACCGACGTTCCCGATCGCGCCGACGGTGGCGCTGAGGGCCGGCACCTACTCGGACACCGCCGTGCCGGTCGCGGTCAGCTTCAAGGCAGCCGACAACAACGGCAAGATCAGCCGACAGCGGGCGGTCTCGCCCAAGGACGTCCCGATGCTCGGCACCTCGACCCTGTGGAACGCGACCGTCAAGCCCAACGTCGCCGTGGCGTACTCCGTGCGGGCCAGCGACATGGCCTACAACGAGGGCGCCTCGGTCACCACGCGGACCATCGTCCAGATGCCCGAGAACCAGGCCAAGCGCACCGGCTCGTGGCAGACTCGGTCGGCCTCGACCTACCTGGGCGGCCGGGCTTCCGCCGGCCGGGACAAGAACGCCAAGCTGGCCTACACGTTCAACGGCCGCGCGGCCGCGCTGACCTTCACCCGTACGCCCGCCACGGGCCAGGCCATCGTGCTGGTCGACGGGGTCAAGGTGGCCACCGTGGACACCAAGGGCCCGGCGACCGCGCACCGCCAGACGATCTGGGTCAAGGCTCTGACCGCCAAGACCCACACCGTCTCGGTGGTGGTCGTGGGCACGCCCGGCCGGCCGACCGTGATCTCGGACGGCCTCACGTACGTCAAGTAGTCAGCCGGTCCGGCGGGCCTGGGCCCGCCGGTCCGGGCCCGCCCCGGGGGCCGGGGTCGGGGGCAGCGTGAACCAGAAGGTCGCGCCGTGCCCGTCCTCGCCCTCGGCCCAGATCTCGCCGCCGTGGCGCTCGACCGCCCGGTGCACCGTGGTCAGGCCGATGCCGGTGCCGGGGAAGTCCTCGGCGCTGTGCAGGCGGGCGAACGGCCGGAACAGCTCGCCGGCCTTGCCCGCGGGGAAGCCGGCCCCGTTGTCGCGCACGTAGAAACCCTCGGCGGCGTGCCCCACCTCGACCGCCGGGCGCTCGACCTTGCGGGTGAACTTCACGGCGTTGTTGATGAGGTTCTCCAGAATCACCCGGACCAGGCCCTCGTCGGCGTCCGCCCGCAGTCCGTCGTGGACGGTGAAGGCCACCTTGTGCTCCGGGTCGCGGGCCTCGACCTCGCCGATCACCTGCCACGTCGTGATGGTCAGGTCGAACTCGGCCCGGCGCAGGTCACCGCGGCTGGCCCGGGCCAGGATGAGCAGCGACTCGACCAGGTCGGCCATCCGGTGGGCGGCGGCCTGGATGCGGCTCAGCCGGCGCCGGGCCTCCGTGCTCAGCGGGTCGTCCTCGTCGTCCAGCATGTGCTCGGCGAAGCTGCTGATCACCTGGAGCGGGCCGCGCAGGTCGTGCGACACCGAGCCGGAGAACGCCTCCAGCTCGCGGTTGCGCCACTCCAGCTCCTCGACCAGCGCCGCCCGGGTCTCGGCGAGCCGGCGGGCCGAGCGCTCCTCGGCCGCGTCCAGCTCGCGGCGCATCAGCTCCTCACGGATGCGGCGGCTCTCGTCGT
Source organism: Paractinoplanes maris (assembly GCF_023544465.1). GTDB lineage: Bacteria > Actinomycetota > Actinomycetes > Mycobacteriales > Micromonosporaceae > Actinoplanes > Actinoplanes maris. The sequence goes on from NZ_JALPVL010000011.1 coordinate 60,199, forward strand.
GCGACTGCTTGCGGCGGATCTGGGTGCGCACGTGGGCCCGCAGCGCGTCCGAGCCGGAGTCGGCCCGGACGTAGTCGTCGGCCCCCGATGCGAGGCAGGCCAGCATGTCGTCGTCGGTCGCGCCGGTCATCACCACCGGCGTCTCGCCGATCACCGGTACTTCCTTGATCCGCCGGCAGGCCTCGCGGCCCAGCTCGCCGCTGAGCCCCAGGCCCAGCACGATGCAGTCGACCGGCTGCTCGGCCAGCAGGTCGAGCGCGTCCTCGGTGACGGCCACCGTGATCACGTCGTACCCCTCGTCGCGCAGCGCCTCGGCCAGCTCGGTCAGCCGCTGCCGGTCGGGGGTCAGCGCCATCACCTTGCTCGGCCCGTGCAGGCTGCCGGTGACCTGGATCGGCAGCTGCTCGGCGCTCTGCCGCAGCACCGCGTTGAGCTTGGCCGGCACGATCGCCAGGTTCTGCTGCTTGCGGACGAAGGCGTCGGCCCCGGCGTCGAGCATCTGCAGCTCGGTGGCGTAGTCGTCGGCCGCGGTCATCAGGATGCACGGGATGTCGCGCAGCGCCGGGTCGAGCCGGATCCGGCGGATCACCGTGGCCCCGTCGATGCCGGGCATGACGCCGTCGACGATGACCGCCTGCGGCCGCCGGTCGGCCGCCACCCGCAGGCCGTCCTCGCCGCTGGGCGCGGTCAGCACGGCGTACCCCTCGCTCTCCAGCAACTCGCGGAGCTGCTCGCGGAAGGTCATGCTGTCGTCCACGATGAGCACCGTGGTGCGGTCGTCGGTCTGGTCCGGGCCGTCGCGCAGCAGCTGGCGCACCCGGGCCACGACATAACTCGCGTCGTACGGCTTCCCGACGTATTCGTCGGCCCCGATGCGCAGCCCGGCCAGCCGATCGGCGACCTCGTCCTCGCTGCTCAGCAGCACCGTCACCACCCGGGCCCGGCTCGGCATGCCGCGCAGCTCGGTGAGCAGCTCCAACCCGTCGGCGTCGGGCAGCAGCACGTCGAGCACGGCCACGTCGAACTCGTCGCCGACGAAGGCCGCGCGCGCCTCGGCCCCGGTGGCGCACAGGACGGTCCCGAAACCGTCGGCCTCGAAGGCCTCGTGCAGGTCCATCCGGACGGTGAGGCTGTCGTCGACGATCAGCACGCGATGGGTCATCGCCGGCTCCCCGCGGGCTGGAGCTCGACGAGCCGCGCCGCGATCCGGGCCGGCGGCAGGATGTAGGCGGCCGCGCCGATCAGGGCGGCCTCGCGCGGCATCCCGTAGACCACACAGCTCGCCTCGTCCTGGGCGAAGGTGACCGCACCCCGCGAGCGCATGGTCAGCAGGCCGTGGGCGCCGTCGCGGCCCATACCGGTGAGCAGGCAGCCGGCCGCGGTCGGGCCGTACTCGGCGGCCACCGACTCGAACAGCACGTCGACCGACGGGCGGCAGGAGTGCCGGGGCGGGGCGTCGCTGACCCGCAGCATGCCGTCGCGCACCAGCAGGTGCCGGTCGGGCGGGGCGAGCACGACCCGGCCGGTCAGGGCGCCCACCGGCGTCCGGTCCCGGGCGTAGCTGACGTCGCGGCCGGTCTGCCCGGCCAGCCAGTCGGAGAACGCCACCGCGAACGGTTCGCTGGCCGCGATGTGCTGCACACACAGCACCGGCGGCAGGAAGCCGGCCGGCAGTGCCCGCAGCAGCTCGGTCAGCGCGCCCGGACCGCCGGTGGAGGCGCCCAGCGCCACCGCGCGCAGGGTGTCGGTCAGCGGCGGCTGCGCGAGCGCCGGCACCGGGGCCGGGGAAGCGGGCGGCTCGGCGCCGGGGCGGCCCCGGCCGTCCAGCCGGGCCCGCGGGTGGGTGATCACCCGGATGCGCGAGACCAGGCGTACGGCCGCGCGGAGCCGCCGCCCCCAGTCGGCGTCGGTCTCGTCGCCCCGCGGTTTCTCCAGCACGTCGACCGCGCCCGCGGCCAGGGCGTTGTACGTGCTGAACAGCTCACGACGGTCAGCCGACGAGACCACCAGGATCGGCGTCGGGTGCTCGGCCATGATGTGCTCGGTGGCGACCAGCCCGGTCATCGTCGGCAGCATCATGTCCATGGTCACCACGTCGGGCCGCAGCCGGGCGACCATCGCGACCGCCTCGCCGCCGTCGGCCGCCTCGCCGACGACCTGCAGCTCGGGGTCGGCGGCGAGCGACTCGCGCAGGTGGTGACGCATGGTCGCGGAATCCTCGACGAGCAGGACACGGATCATCAGAGGATCAGCCTCCGGATGTGGGCCAGCAGTTCCTCCTGGTTGAACTCGCCCTTGATGACGTACGCGGCCGCGCCCGCCTCGGCGCCCCGGCGCTTGTCGTCCGCGCTGGCCCGCGAGCTCACCAGGATCGACGGCACGTGGGCCAGTTGGGGGTCCGCCTTCGTCCGGGCGACGAACGTGAAGCCGTCGATGCCGGGCATGTCGATGTCGGAGAGATACAGCCCGTACTGGCGGCTGCGGGCCCGCTCCAGGCCTTCCTCGCCCGAGGCGGCCAGGTCGACCTCGTAGCCGGCCGACTCGAGGATGCTGCGCTCGAGCATGCGGGTGGTCAGCGAGTCGTCGACGACCAGGATCGGCATCCGGGGCTTGACCGTCGCCGAGTTGTCGCCGCGGGCGGTGGCGCTCTCCTGGCGGGCCTCGGCGACCAGCCCGTGCGCGTCCAGCACGAGCCGCGGGTTGCCGTCCAGGTCGATCGACACGCTGCCGATCACCGCGGCCGCCGGGGCCAGGTCGGGCAGCGGGCGGGCGACCAGGGTGGAGGTGCCGGCCAGCCGGTCGACGCCGATCGCCACGGTGTCCCGGTCGGCCGTGAGCACCACCGCCACCCCGGAACGGGCTTCGTCGTCACCCGGCGGGACGTGCAGGGCCTGAGCCAGCGGCAGGAACGGCAGCACCTCGCGCTCGTGCGCCAGGCGGGCGGTGGCCGTCGCGGTGGCCATCTCGCCGGCGGACAGGCGTACGCAGCGGCGCACGGCGTCCAGCGGCATCGTGGCCGTCGTCCCGCCCGCCTCGACGATCAGGCCACTCATGCTGAGCAGGGTCAGCGGCACGACCAGGCGGACGGTGGCGCCCTGGCCGGGCCGGTTGGCGATGGTGACCTCGCCGCCCAGTTGCAGGGCGACGTCGCGGGCGACGTCCATGCCGATGCCGCGACCGGCCACGTCGGTGACTCCCGGGGCGGTGCTGATCCCGCCGTGCAGCACCAGGTCGATCAGCCCCTGGGCGCCCGGGTCGGCCCCGGGGGCCAGCAGGCCGCGCTCCTCGGCGGTGCGGCGCAGGGCAGCCAGGTCGAAGCCGCGCCCGTCGTCGACGCAGCGGAACTCGGCATAGCGGCCGCGCCGCTCGACCTGGACGGTGACCGTGCCCTCGGCGGGCTTGCCGGCAGCCCGGCGCTGAGCCTCGGGCTCGATGCCGTGCACGACCGCGTTCCGGACGACGTGCAGGAAGGCGCTGCTGATCAGGTTGAGCAGGTTGGGGCCCATCCGGACGTCGGCCCCGCTGGCCTGGAACCGCACCACCTTGCCCTCGGCGTCGGCGGCGTCGCGCACGGCCCGGCGCAGCGCGGTGAAAATCGATCCGGCCGGCACCAGGCGCAGCCCCTCGGCCCGGCCCCGCACCTCGTCGAGCTCGCGTTCGACCTGGTCGACGGCGTCGGTGAGGCGGCGGCCGAGGGCGCCCAGCTCGCCCGCCAGGCGCCGCACGGAGGTCCGAGCGGAGGCGTCGGAGATCGTGGTGCGGCCGACCCGCATGCGCTCGCCCAGCGTCTCGACGTTGCGGTGCAGGCGGCCCAGCGTGCGGCCGCCGTCGCGCAGCGGCGCGATCCGGGAACTGGCCTCGCCGATCGCGTCGAGCAGGTCGTCGAGGTCGGCGGTGGCGGCCCGCTCGGGCCGGTCCGAGGCCGCGTCGGCTCCCCGGGCCAGATCGGCGTCGGTGGTGGCCTGGTCGACCTCGGCCTGCGTGGTCGGCTCGTTGAGCGGAACCGTGCGGACCGCTGCCTCCGGCTCGGCCGGGGCCGGCTTGGCGGCGGCCGGCGCGGGCGCCGACAGGGCGGTCACAAACCCGGAGATCTCGTCGTTCAGGCGCAGGAGTTCGCGCATCTGCTCGGCCGGCAGGGACGGCGTGCTCTCGTCCCGGTGCGGGACCAGCACCTCCTCGAACTCGTGGGCCCGCTCGGCGATCTCCTGCTGCTTGACGACCCGGGCCGCGCCCTTGAGGGTGTGCGCGAACCGCAGCAGCCGGGCGACCACGTCGGCCTCGGGCTGCTGATCCAGGTCGAGCACGCCCGCGCTGATCTGGTCGACCAGTTCCCGTGCCTCGATCCGGAAATAGCGCAGCGGATCCCGCCCGCTCATCAGTGTCGTCCGGTGCCGACCAGGTCCAGCAGCTCGCTGGAGAGCGTGGTGAGATGGGCCGCGGTCTGCTTGGTCTGCACGGCGCTGGCCTCGGTCTCGCGGGTGACCCGGGCGGTGTCCGAGGCGGCGATGTTGACCTGCTCGACCGCGGTGGTCTGCTGTTTGGTCGAGAGCTCGATCTCGCGGGTCGCGTCGCTGGTGGTGGCGACCAGCCCGGCGATCCGGCGGAACGAGCTGGTGGCGTCGTCGAACTGCCGGGAGCCGGAGTCGACCGCCTTGGCGCCGATCTCGGTGGCCATCACGGTCGTGTTGACCGCCCCGCGGACGTCCTCGATGAGCGCCCGGATCTCCTTGGCCGACCCGGCCGTGCGGTCGGCCAGCTTGCGGATCTCCTCCGCCACCACCGCGAACCGGCGGCCCCACTCGCCGGCCCCGCTGGCCTCGATCGTGGCGTTGATGGCCAGGATGTTGGTCTGCTCGGCCAGCTCGGACACCAGGTCGGCGACCCCGCCGATCTGCTGCGACTTCTCGCCCAGGGCCAGCATGTGCTGCACGATCTGGTCGACCTGGGTGCGGATCGCGGCGATCGAGGCGCGGGTCTGCTCCACGGTGGCGTCACCGGTGCGGGCCGCGTCGGCCGTCTCCTCGGCGATCTTGGAGACCCGCTGGGCGCTGTCGGCGATCTGCCGCGAGGTGATCAGCAGCTCGCTGATGGTCGTGGTGATCTCGTTCATCGCGCTGGCCTGATCCCGGCCGCCCGAGGCCTGCTGGGCCGCGGCCGCCTGGAGCTCGGCCGAGGAGCTCTGGATGTGCCCGACGGCGGCGCCCACCTCCCGGCGCAGGTCGCGGCCCAGCTTCCAGGCCACCCCGGCGGAGCCCAGGATCAACGCCGCGCCGAGCACGATGATGAAGACCATCGACATGGTGGCCCGGGTCGACGACTCGTCGCGGCGGGTGTCCACCACCGTCGACTGCCGATCGATCAGACCGGCGATCGCCTGCTGCACGGCGATCCGGGCCGCCTTCAAGTCCTGGTTACCGGCGATCTGGGTGACGCTGCGCAGGTCGGTCATGCGCGAGCGCTGCTCCATCACCGGCGCCAGGATGGTGGCGTGCTTGTCCTCGGCGGCGGCGACGGCGTTGAGCAGCTCCAGCGACGGCGGATCGGTCATCGACTTCCTCAACGTGGCCATCTGGGCCAGGAACCTCGTCCGGTCGGCGGCGGTGGCGGTGCGATACTCGTCCGAGCCGACGAGCAGGTAGGCGCGGTAATCGGCGATCCGCGACTCCATGTAGGCACTGAGTGCCTCCGACCCCACCAGGTTCACCCGGGCCGACGTGATCACGCCGTCCTTGCTGTTGAGCACATAGCGCAGGGTCAGCACCGAGGTCGCCGTCATCAGCAGCGTGAGCGCCAGGGTCAGCGCGAAGCCGGCCGCGAGCTTCGTGCCGAAAGTGCGGTCCGCCATCATGGTGCCTCCTCCTCGTCGGTGGCCTGTGCGTGCCCGGCCAGGCCGTGCACCAGGGTCCGCATGGCCGGGATGTCGATGATCGGGCGGCTGCCGCCGGGCAGGTCGACCAGCCCGCGCAGGGTGCCGCCGCGCCCGTGGCCGCCGTCGTCGCCGCCGTTCTCGCCCGCCTCGCGGATGATGTCGGAGACCGCCGCGCGGACATGCCCGTCGAGCTCGTGGAAGGCCAGGCCCAGCCGGGGCGAGCCGGCCGCCAGCACCAGCCAGCGGGGCACGTCGGCGATCGGGTGGCCGAGCAGCGCGGCCAGGTCGTAGACGGGCACCACGGCCCCGGCGAACCCGGCCAGCCCGAGCAGCGCGGGCAACGGGCCGGGCAGCGGCGTCACGGGCCGGTCCGGGTGCACGCCCGAGCTCTGCGAGAGCTTGATCGCGTACGGGCGGCCACCGGCCCGGATCGTCAGGAGCTCCAGGTGCTCCTCGTCGTGGCTGCGGGCGGGTTCGGCGAACGACTGGTCGAAGTCGTCCCGCAGCCGGCGCAGCCGCCGGCCGACGCTGCCGGGCGCGGCGGTCACGGGTACACCCCGCAGGCGTCGAGCTCCGAGCGGCACTGCACCGTCAGCGCGATCCGGCCGAACCCGCCACCGAACAGCGTGATCCGCTCGTCGTCCTCCCGGGCCAGCAGCTCCAGCGCCCGCTCCAGCTCACCCGCCGCGGCGCGGTCGTCACCCTGCCGCCGGGCGAGCTGGCCCAGCCTCATCCGGGGCAGAGCGAAACCCGGGTCCAGGTACGCCGCCAGACGGTACTGGCCGATGGCCTCGGCGACCGCCGACCCGTCCTCGAGGCACAGCCCGAGCAGTTGATGCGCGTCCGGGTTGAGCCCGTTCTCGTCGCTGAGCCGGCGGGCCAGCGCGATCGCCTCGTCGAGTCGTCCAGCCTGCGCCAGCAGCACGCCGTGCAGCAGCCGGTCGCGCCGGCGCAGCGGACCCGGCCGGGGCCCGTCGACCAGCGCCAGCGCGTCGGCGAAACGCTCCTGGCGGAGCAGGTCGAGAGCCCTCTCGTACGTGTTGTTGTCCACCGGGGGTGCGGCCGCCGGCACCATCCGCGGCTCATCGGCCTCCGGCAGGGACGAGATGCGCTGGGCCGGGGTCGGGCCACCGGCGCGGCGGTAGTAGAACGACTGATGGGTGTGCCGCAGCTCCAGCCCAACCGGGTCGCTGCCCAGCGAGTCGGTGTGCCCGAGGAACAGGTAACCCCCCGGCACCAGAGCGTCGGTCATCCGCGCGACCAGCGCCGAGGTCACGGCCGGGGTCAGATACATCAGCAGATTGCGGCAGAAGATCACGTCGTACTGCCCGGAACGCCACAGGTCGTCGTCGGGCTCGGCCACGTTCGTCCGCTGGAACCGGACGAGCTTGCGGATCTCGTCGACCACCCGGAACCCGCCGTTCTCGGCCCGGAACCAGCGCCGGCGCACCTGGTCCGGCGTCTCCCGCAGCGACCAGGCCGAATACCAGGCGGCCTCGGCCTTGCGCAGCACCAGCGGGTTGGCGTCGACCCCGGTCACGCTGATGATCCAGTCGGGGTCGGGCCGCACCTGCCGCCCAGTGATGGCCAGCGAGTAGGCCTCCTCGCCCGACGAGCAGGCGACCGACATCATCCGCAACGTCCGCTGCGAGGCCCGGGCCACGGCCCGCTCGGGCAGCGCGTCCTCCCGCAGCGCGGCGAACTGCTCGCCGTGCCGGAAGCAGTAGGTCTCGGTGATGCTGAGCCGCTCGACGAGCACGGTGAGCTCGGAGTCCCACCGCCGCGCGCCCAGCCGGGCCAGATAGGCGTCCTTGCTCATGCCGTTCTCGTCGGCCCGGCTCTGCAGCAGGGTGCTCAGCTGCTGGGCGTCGTTGTCGGCGAAGGTCCAGCCCAGCAGCCGGGCCAGCAGCTCCCGGAAGCGGGCGGCGGTGGCGGTCGGGCTCACGACAGCTCGCCCGCGTTCACGGCAGCGGCTTCCCAGACGTCGTCGGGGACGGCCCGCATGCTCTGCAGCAGCAGGAGCGGCTCGGTGCCGAGCGTGCCGACCCCCGCGACCAGGCGGGTGCTGCCCCCGCCGAGCAGGGCCGGGTGGCCGCCGGTGGCCTCGGCCTCGACGTGGCGGATACCGAGGATGTCCCCGGTGGCGAACGCGATGGCGCCGCGCTCGGTGCGCACGGCCAGGTAGCGGTCGGCCTCGGCCGGCCCGCCGCCGAGCAGCCGGGACACGTCGATCACCGGGGTCGGGACGCCGCGCAGCACGGCGATGCCCCGGACGAAGGCGGGGGTGCCGGCCAGCGGACGGGTCTCGAGCGGCCGCATGGTCTCGATGACCTCGTCCAGCCCGAGGGCGCAGAGCAGCGGCCCGGCCCGGAAGACGAGCGCAACCACCCCGGCGCCCTGGGCCTCGTCGGCGTGCGCGGGCGCTTGTCCGTACTGCCGCATTCGCTCAGATTAGCCAGACTTCTTCCTGCTTATCCGAGAATGCTTCATACAGCCGAGCCGGTCGGGCGCCCTGTCAGCCGATCATGATCGGTCGCTGTCCGGGCGGTGCGGGCCGGAGAACCAGTCGATCGGCTCCGGGTCGGGTTGGTCCAGCGGCTCGGCGCGGCGGCCGGCCACGGGCAGGCCCGGGTCGATGCGGCCGGGGCCGGGCGGCGCTTGATGGCGGCCCGGGCCGGGGCCGGCCCCGAACGGCGTGTCCGCGACCGCGGTGTCCTCAGGTGCAGTCGTCCTGGGTAGCGGCGGCCAGTTCTCCGGGGTCCGGGTCATCGCGGTGGCAGCCGACGAGCGGGTCATCGCGGCGGCGGCCGTGGAGCGGCTCATCGCGGCGGCCGCCGCGGAGTGAGCCATCCCGCCCGGCCGATCCGCCGGGCGTACTTCTTCGTCCGAGTCCGAGTTCGGCGGCGGCGCCGGTGCGGTGGTGGCCGGGTTCGTGGCCGGCCACAGCCGGGGGCGGCGGCGCGCCGCCAGGTCCTCGGCCCAGCCGAAGATCAGCATCGCGCCCAGCGTGAGCGCGAACGCCACCGCCAGATCGGTCACCGCCCCGGCCCGGTCACCCAGGTCGTCCAGCGCGAGCACGGTCAGCACCGGCCACACCGCGGCGATCGCGGTGTTGTGCCACAGATAGATCGTCACCGCCCGCGCGTTGATCACCGAGACCGCGTGGTCGAGCGGGCGGACCCGGGCCAGCCAGCCCATCGCCGGCTGCCAGCGCAGCACCACCAGTACGAACGCCAGCGACCAGAGCGCCTGCGCCTCGGTCACGTCGTTGAGGTCGAGGGTGCCGTAATCGTGGGCGAACCAGAACGCCCCCGCCCCCATGGCCAGCGCCACCGGGAAGGCCACCCACGGCTTCAGGCGGGCCAGCCGGCCGTCGTGGTGGGCGAAGCCGGCGATCCAGCACGCGCCGTACGTCACGAAGTCCCACAGCGCGGCGTCGGCCGTCTCCGGCAGTTCGAAGCCGGTCACGTCGAGCCCCGCCATGATTACCAGCGGCAGCGCCACGGCGGCCCAGCCGATCCGCCGGTACAGGGCGTAGAGCACCGGCGAGAGCAGGACGAACCAGAGGTACGCGCGGAGGTACCAGAGCGGTTCCCAGACGTCGACGGCCTGGTCGCTGCCGGGCGGGTCGCCGATCGGCAGGATCCAGAACGCCAGGGTGGCCGGGCTGAACGGATGCTCGCCGTCACTCTCCGTGGCCCAGCCGGCGACCAGCATGACCGGCACCGCGATCAGGCCCAGCAGCCACAGAGGGGGGAGCAGCCGGCGCAGGCGGGAGGTCACCACCCGGGCGGCGTCCCGCTTGTCCAGGGAGGCGGCGGTCAGCGAGCCGGCCAGGGCGAACATGATGCCCATGGCGGGCAGCAGGATGGACAGCCACGGCCATCCGAACAGGTGGTAGACGATCACCCGGACGATTGCGGCGGCACGGAGCAGATCCAGGTAGCGGTTGCGCACCGCGACGAGGTTGCCAGTTTGATCGGGGACGGTGCGACCTCCGCACGGACGGTAACAACGACACCGCCGGCTTACCCCGTACGCATGAACTGTCCGAATTGTCTGTGCGGTTGTGCGACGTCTGTGCAGTGCCCGCCAACGGCAAAACCCCAGTTCGCCGTACGGATGGCAGTGACGCCGGAGAGTGCGGCGGTGGTCCTGGCCCCGAAGCGGGAAGTGACCGTGCCCGGTTTGTGACGTTGACCTCCGGTGGGAGCGACCCGGAGCGGCCGGGTGGCCGAAGGAGAACGGGGATTACGGGGTTATGCGGAAACCAGTCGTGGTGGTCTCAGCAGCGGCGGCCTTACTGCTGGGGGGCGGCTTCGTGGCGACCTCGGCCGCCGCCGACGAGAGGCCGGACTCGCCGGGCTGGAGCACGTTCTGGTGGCCCGACCTGTTCGGTGGGGACTCGTCCGGCGACGAGGACGACAGCGATTTCCTGGCCGACGACCGGGAGCCGTTCTCGGACCGCGGTCCGGCCGAGCGCCCCGCGCTCGACGACACCGACCAGCCGGACGACGACGCCGGGCCGGACGACGACACCGGGCTGGACGACGCCGGGCCGGATGACGGCACCGGGCCGGATGACGGCACCGGGCCGGACGACTCCACCGGGGACGACGCCGCTCAGCTGGACGACGCCGCCCAACCGGACGACTCGGCCGGGCCGGACGCCGCCGCGGGGCCGGACGACGCCGATCAGCAGGACCCCGGCTCGTCCCCGTCGCCGGACGGCTACGAACTGCCGGGTGACGAGGCCGGTCAGGCACCCCGCCGGGCCGTCGACGTCCGGCAGCGTCCGCAGGCGGCGCGACCGGCTCAGCGCCAGCCCGTACGGAAAACGCAGCCGCAGCGCAGGCAGCTGCGGCAACCCACCACCGTCCTGGCAGCCGCCCGCCAGGCAGTGACCTCCCGCGACGTCTCGGCCAGCCCGTCCGCACCCGTGCAGCAGCGTGTCCTGCGGCTGATCAACCAGAACCGGCGGCAGGGCGGCTGCGCACCGTTCAAGCTGGACCGCCGGCTGATCGAGGCGGCCAACCGGCACGCCTCCGACATGGCCCGCCGGCGCTACTTCGACCACGACTCGCCGCGCGGTGACGACGCGGGCGACCGGGTGCGCGACGCCGGCTACCGGTGGAAGCGCTACGGCGAGAACATCGCCCGCGGCGCCGACAGCCCGTGGGAGGTCGTGAACGGCTGGATGAACAGCCGGGTGCACCGGCAGAACATCCTCGACTGCCGCCTGCACGAGATGGGTGTGGGCCTGGCCATCTCGCGCGACCGCACCCCGTACTGGGTGCAGGATTTCGCAACGCCACAATCCTGATCAAAATCTCCTCAACCGGCGTGTGCGCGAGCCGATCTGCTCTACCGGTTTCGCGCCACGCTCCCGTCCTCGGATCCGTGTGCGGCGTAGCTGTGCTTCTATGTGCGCACACGTTTCCCGGGGAGGAACCACAGTGGGATCCAGACGGATTGCAGCCGGAGTCGCCTTGGCGGCGATGGTCGGCGGCGGTCTCGGCGCGGTGGCGCTGTCGCCGGCCGGTGCGGGCGCCGCTGTGCGCACACCGGTCGCGACGGTGGTCACCAAGGCGGCCGCGGGCTGCTCGACCGGCAAGTACCAGAAGCAGGTCGAGGGCTACATCAACAAGCTCGGCATGTTCGGCAAGACCAAGGTCGACGGCAAGCAGTCGGCCGCCGACTGCAAGATCATTGTCAAGTTCCAGAAGCGGTACGGCATCCTGCCCGCCGCCGGTCTGGCCGGTCCGACGACGTTCGACGTGGCCAAGCGGCTCGCCGCCACCAGCGTCGCGGCGTGCAAGCCCAAGAAGTCGGGCTACACGTTCTGCGTCAACCTGACCCAGCAGACGTCGTGGATCATGAAGAACGGCAAGCAGTTCGCCGCGCCGACGGTGGTCCGCTCGGGCATGAAGAACTACCGCACGCCCTCGGGCACCTACAAGATCAATAAGCGCACCAAGAAGGAATGGTCCGACCCGTACGACGTCTGGCTGCCCTACTGGCAGCGATTCCAGGGTGGCAAGGGCTTCCACCAGACGACGACCTACATCCACGACAAGTGGCGCGGGTCGCACGGCTGCGTCAACCTGCTGCCGAACGACGCCCGGACCTACTGGAACGTGGGCAAGATCGGCATGACGGTCAAGCTGATCGGGCGTCGTCCCGGCACCTGATCGCCACGGTGAGCATCGGACGAAGGCGGGTCGCCCCTGGGCAGCCCGCCTTCGCCCGTTTCTTGTCGGTGCCCCGACATAGAGTGGCGTGCGTGTCCGAACTCCCACGCCGCCGTCCGCGTTCCCTCGTTCTCGCCGCGGCGGGGGTCCTGCTGGTCTCGTCGACCGCCGCCTCCTGCAACGAGGAGCAGACCGACGTCCGTCTCGGCGCGGCCGCCCGCGGCACGGTGTCCGAGATCGTCGAGGCGCCCGGCTCGGTGACCGCCCGGGCCGCGGCCACGGTCAGCGCCCCCTCGGCCGGCACCCTCGACGACCTGCGGGTCGAGCCCGGCCGCCGGGTCGGCAAGGGTCAGGTGCTCGCCGTCATCGACGCGCCTGAGCTCGAGGCCCGTCGCCGGTCGGCCGAGCGCGCGCTCGACGAGGCGTCCCGGGGCGGGGGCCCGGTCGGCGGCACGTCCGGCTTCGTCTCCGTCCGGCGCCGGACCGACAAGCAGGCCGCCGACGCCTTCAAGGAGGCCCGCGAGGCCGCCGCCAAGATCACCGACCCCGCCCTGCGCGAGGTGCTGCTGAAGCAGGTCGACGCGGCGAATGAGCAATACACGGCGGCCTCGGCGGCGGCCGCGGACGCGCTGCGCTCGGTCCAGCAGGGCGTGGCGTCGCTGGGTGAGGCGGTCAGCTCGCTCTCGGCCGCGCAACGGCTGCAGGCCCAGCAGGCCTACGAGCTGGCCGACGCCGCCGTCGAGGCCCTGACCATCCGGGCCCCGGTGGCCGGCGTGGTGCAGTTCGGCGGCACCGCCGGCGCGAGCCCCTCGTCGCTGGGCGACCTGCTGGCCGGCGGGGGCGGCGCCGCCCCGGCCGCGGCCGGCAGCGGCAGCGGCCTGCCCGGCGTCGACACCGCCGTGCCCCGCGGCGCCTTCGTCGCGGCCGGCACACCCCTGTTCACCGTGGTCGACGTGAGCCGGCTGGGCCTGCTGGCCGAGGTCGACGAGACCGACGTGCTGCTGGTCAAGGCCGGGGTCAAGGCGACCGTCGAGCTCGACGCGGCCACCGGGGCGAGCTATGCGGCCACCGTGCGCTCGATCGACCTGCTGCCGACGACCTCGGCCCGCGGCGGGGTGTCGTACAAGGTCCGCTTGGATCTCGCCGAGGCCGCTGACGCGCCGACCCCGCGGCCCGGCATGAGCGCGGTGATCCGGCTCCAGGTCCGCGAGGCCGACGACGCGGTCACCGTGCCCGCCTCGGCGATCATCAACGTCGACGGGCGCGACACGGTGTGGGCGGTCCGCGGCGACAGCTACGAGCGGGTGCCGGTCACCCTCGGCGTCCAGGGGGAGGACGTCGTCCAGGTCACCGGCGGTCTCGACGCCGGGCAGCGGATCGCGGTCTCCGGCGCCGACGAGATCCAGCCGGGTGACAAGGCCTCATGACCGCGGCCATCGTCGCCACCGAGGTCAGCCGCACCTACGACCTCGACGGCGTCTCCGTGTCCGCGCTGCGCGGGGTGTCGCTGACCATCGAGCCGACCGACTACCTGGCCATCGTCGGCACCTCCGGTTCGGGCAAGTCGACGCTGATGCACCTGCTCGGCGGTCTCGACCGGCCCACCGGCGGCACCCTGCTGATCGGCGGGCGTGACGTCTCGGGGCTCACCCCCGGCGAGATGGCCAAGCTGCGCAACGAGACGATCGGGTTCGTCTTCCAGTCCTTCCACCTGCTGGCCCGCACCACCGCCCGTGACAATGTCGCCCTGCCGCTGGTCTATCGGGGCATCGGCCGGCGCGAGCGGCGGCAGCGGGCCACCGAGATGCTCGAGCGGGTCGGTCTGGCCCACCGGCTCGACCACCGGCCCAACCAGATGTCCGGCGGCGAGCAGCAGCGGGTGGCGATCGCCCGGGCCCTGGTCACCGGCCCGTCGGTGCTGCTGGCCGACGAGCCGACCGGCAACCTCGACTCGGCCACCGGTCAGTCCGTGCTCGCCCTGCTCGAGTCGCTCAACGGCGAGGGAGTGGCTGTCGTGCTGGTCACCCACGACCGCGAGGTGGCCGCCCGGGCCCACCGCCAGATCGTCATGAAAGACGGCCTGATCGTCTCCGAGGCCTCGGTATGAGGCTGGCCGAGGCGTGGCGGGTCGCCCTCGACGCGCTGCGGGCCAACCGGCTGCGCAGCGTCCTGACCATGCTCGGCGTGGTGATCGGGGTGGCCGCGGTGGTCGCGCTGGTCGGCATCGGCACGGGCACCAAGGGCCAGATCGAGCAGCAGGTCGAGGGGCTCGGCTCCAACCTGTTGCTGGTCGTGCCCGGCCGCCTCGAGGCCGGCTCGGCGCCCGCCGCCTCCACGATGACCCTGGACGACGTCGAGGCCGTGGCCCGGGTGGTCGGCGACCGTGACCGGGTGGCCGCCACCATCGCCTCGGGTGAGACCGTGCGCGCCGGTTCCCGGACGGCTTTCGGCAGCATGCAGGGCGTCCTGGAGAACACGCCGAGTGTCTTCGTGCGCCGGCTCGACCGGGGTTCCTACCTCACGCGTACGGATGTGACGACCGGCCGACGGGTGGCGGTGCTCGGCGCCGGCACGGCCACCACCCTGTTCGGCGACCGTGACCCGATCGGCCGGCAGATCACCATCGGCGGGGTCCGGTTCCGGGTGATCGGCACGTTCGAGCGGCTCGGGCAGAGCCTCGGTGTCGACCGTGACAGCGAGGTCCACGTGCCCGTCACCGCGGCCCAGCGGCTGCTCGGCACCGACCGCATCGACGGCCTGGCGATCCGCGCCCCCGACCGCGAGCGCATCAACCAGCTCAGCACGGCCGTGGTCGACACGCTGACCGACCGCCACCCCGACAGCGACTTCAGCGCGGTCACCCAGGAACAGATCCTCGGCGTGCTGGGCGACATCCTCGGGGTGCTCACCGGCGTGCTGGCCGCGATCGCCGGCATCAGCCTGCTCGTCGGCGGCGTCGGCGTCTCCAACATCATGCTGGTCTCGGTCCGCGAGCGGACGAAGGAGATCGGCTTGCGCAAGGCCGTCGGTGCCCGCCCGCGCGACATCGGCGTGCAGTTCCTGCTCGAGGCCGTCCTGCTCACCACCATCGGCGGTGTCCTGGGCATGGCCCTCGGCGTGACCTCGGCGTTGCTGGTCGACGCGCTGTCCCCGGTGCCGGCCGCGATCACCTGGTGGTCGCTGGCCCTGGCCTTCGGCGTCTCGGCGATCGTCGGCATCGTCTTCGGCGTCGTCCCGGCCCAGCGAGCCGGCCGCCTCGACCCCGTCGTCGCGTTGCGTACCGAGTGAGCCGGCCACCGATCCCGGCACCCCTGATGGTCCTGACCGCCATCGCGTCGGTGCAGGTGGGCAGCGCGATCGCCACCGGTCTGTTCGACGAGCTCGGCGCCACCGGGGTGACCTTCCTGCGCCTGGCGCTGGCCGCCGTCATCCTCGCCGCGATCACCCGGCCCCGGCTCCGCTCCTGGTCACCGCAGGCCTGGCGGGCGGCGGCGCTGCTCGGCGTGGCGATGGCCGGGATGAACCTGATCTTCTATCTGGCCCTGGCCACCGTCCCGCTCGGCATCGCGGTGACCGTCGAGTTCCTCGGCCCGCTGCTGCTCGCCGTCGTGCAGACCCGCCGGGTGCTCGACCTGGTGTGGGCCGCGCTGGCTGCCTCGGGAGTGTTGCTGCTCGGCTTCGACAGCGGCGGTTCAGCCCCGCTGAGCGGGCTGGTGCTCGCCTTCGTGGCCGGGTTGTTCTGGGCGGCGTACATCGTGCTCAGCGCCCGGCTCGGCGGTCTCGTCCCCGGCACCGGCGGGCTGGCCGTCTCGCTGGCCGTGGCCGCGGTGCTGGTGCTGCCATTCGGGGCCGGCGGGGCCGCCGGGGTGATCGGCCACCCGGCGTTGCTGCTCGGCGCGGCCACCGTGGCCGTGCTGTCGTCCGTGCTCTCGTACGGACTCGAGATCAACGCCCTGCGCCACATCCCGACCCGGGTCTTCGGCATCCTGATGAGTCTCGAACCGGCGGCCGCCGCGGTGGCCGGCCTGATCCTGCTGAGCCAGCGTCTAGGCTGGGCCGAGATCGTCGCGCTGCTGCTGGTGACCCTGGCCAGCGCCGGCGTCACCCTGGCCCAGCGCGACCGCGCCCGGGCCGCGGCCTAAGCCCGGGTCTCGTCCCGGCTCCTGCGCGCCGCGAGTGGCAGCGTGCCTCGAAACGACCCCAACGGCTCAAGATTCGGGCGGCGCGGCCGATCGGTTCGGTGAACGAGGGAGGTCGGCCGACGGTGCGCTATCAGCTCCGCGACGAGCAGGGGGCAACCCACAGCGTCGCGTATCTGATGTTGGCCGCTGCGCCGGTTGTGTTTGTCACCGGCATCCTGTTGCCCGACGAACACCCCTGGCCCTGGGTCATCGCCATCTCGTTGACCTGCACGTTCATGGCCGCCGTGGGCGCGATGGCGCTGCGCCGGCCCGGCTGGATCCCGCGGCTGTGGTGGCTGGCCGCCCCGTTCGTGGCCATCGCGATCATCGCCGGCATGAACTACGCCTCGCACGACGCCAGTGCCGGCGCGCAACTCTTCTACCTGTGGCCGGTCCTGTACGCGGCCAACTTCCTCAGCCACCGCATGGCGGCGCTGGTCCTGGCGCTGATCTCGGCCGGCCACGCCGCGGTGGCGTTCTCCACGCTGACCACGGCCAAGGCCCTGTCCGACTGGATCTCGGTGACCGTCGCCCTGAGCCTGACCTCGTTCGTCGTGACGTCGCTGCGCAACCGCAACGACCGGCTGCGGCACGTGCTCGAATCGCAGGCGCTGGCCGACCCACTTACCGGCGTCGGCAACCGGCGGTCCTTCGACGACGAGCTGACCCGCGCGGTCACCTGGGCCCGCCGGGGCGGCGAACCGCTCGCCCTCATCTCGGTCGACATCGACTACTTCAAGAAGATCAACGACACGTACGGGCACGGCGTGGGCGACCAGGCCATCCAGGTCGTCGCGAACGCGCTGCGGGTGATCGCCCGCCGCGAACAGGACGTGGTCGCGCGGCTCGGTGGCGACGAGTTCGTGGTGCTGCTGAGAACCGACCGGGCCAACGCCGGCCGCGCCGCCGACGAGGTGCGGGTGGTCCTCGATGCCGTCGAGGGTCTGCCCTGTGGGCCACCCGGCCTGAGCATCGGCATCGCCGTGCTGCCGGACCACGCGTCCACGGCCGACGAACTCCGGGCGGCGTCGGACGCCGCCCTCTACGAGGCCAAACAGAACGGCCGAGGTCGTACGGCCATGGCCCGCCCACCCGCACCGAGGCAGGCCGCCAACCGCCCTACCGGAGTTCGCGCAGGCGGTTGAGCGTGCGGCTGACGTCGGTGTGCCGGCGTCGCCACTTCGCGGGCGTCGCCACTTCGCGGGCGTCGCCACTCCGCAGGCGTCGCCGCGGCCAGGCTGAGCCTCGGCTGCGGTATAGCTCGGTGTCGGTGTGGCCGGCTATCTGCGCGGCGGCTGGGTCAGCGGTTGGTCCCGCGGCGCGGCGGCTGGGTCAGCGGTTGGTTCCGCGGCGCGGCGGCTGGGTCAGCGGTTGGTTCCGGTGGTGGGCGGCTGCAGCGCTTCGCGCGGACCGGGTCAGCGGTGTGGGTTCCGCGTGCGGTGAGGTTGCGGTCAGCGCGGGTGGACGACCGGCTGCTCGGCGGTTACCTCGTCGAGCGCGCCCGACTGCGCCGGGGCCGGTTGCTCGGGCTCAGCCGGGTCGTCGGCCGGCCGGCCGATACCGAGGATGTCCTCACGCGTACGGGGATAGGGCCCCCAGCCGTCGCGCAGCACGTGGATGTAGACGGCCTGAAGGCAGACGCCGACGCGGGCCGCGAGGTCGGTGTCCTCCGCCCGGCCGAGACGAACAGCGCGGGCGAAGTGGTCGAGAGCCTCCATGTGCCGCCCCTGGTCGAAGCACGAACGACCGGCGTTCTCGTGCACGACGCTGCGCAGGGTCTCGGGCACCTCGGAGCCGGTGGCCTTCGCGAAGAGACGGTCGGCCTCCTTGAAGTCGCCGCGCAACCGCAGGATGTGGGCCAGCTCGGCCTGCGCGATCACCTCGGACTGCAGGTCGCGGGCCGATTCGGCGTGGGCCAGGGCCAGCCGGCTGGCGGCGGCCGCCATGCCCAACTCTCCCAGCAGCCGGTAGACCTCGGCCCGCACACTGAGCAGCCCAGCCTTGGCGACGTTGTCGACCTCGTCGGCGAGCGGCCCGTCAAGGCGCTCGCCCAGCTCCCGGAGGGCCTCACGGTCGTCGACCACTTCCCGCAGCGTGCCGCCGTCGAGCCGCCAGCGGATCGCCTCGAGATCGGCGGCGGAGAGGGTTGGGCGCTCCTTCTCCGGTTCGGGCGCGGGTTTGGCCGTGTCGAGCCGGCCCTGGTGCACCGCCATCCGCTCGTCGATCTTCGCGCGTACCGAGACCGCGCCGACCTGGTCTGTCGTGATCGGCGGCTCCCCGGTGATCGCCCCACCCTGGAACAGGTCGGAGAGGTCCAGATCGATGACTACTCGATCCGGCGACGGGTCGGCTGCCTTGTGCTCGGGTGCGCGAACTGTCTGTTCCGGCGACACGACCTGTTCCGGCGACACGACCGATACCGCCGCGGGTGTCGACTGCGGCGCGATTCGCTGGGATTCGATGCGTTCCGGCGCCGTTTCCGTACCGGTCGGCACAACATCGGAACGGTCGGCCGCGCCGTCGCCCGCCTCGTCCGGCTTGGGGCTGAACCACATGCCACCGAAGGTGGTCTCCGCGACCCGCTGAGGCGCGTCGGCTCCCGACACGGCCAGCCGCCCGATCGGCCGCAGGTTGTGCAACGTCCCGTCCGGATCCATGTACGGCGCCGCGTGCGCCCCCAACCGCGCCGGGTCATCCGGTGTCGCACCGCCGTCCGGCCCGCTCACCGGCCCGGCGTGCCGGGACGCATCGGGCGCGTCGGAAATGGAGCCGGCTGCGACGGCGGCCGGTTCGGTCTGCCCGGGTCCGGTCCCGTTTCCGGGTGCCGCCGGCTCGACCGCGCCGTCCGCCACGGGCGGCGTGTTCTGACCGTCCGCTCGTTCCGAGTTGTGCTGCGGCGTGGCGGGTGGACTGTCTGCCGGAGAGCGCTGCGCGGGCACTTCCGGGTGGGCGTCGCTGCCGATGGCCGGCGGTGCCGACCGAGGGGCCAGCGGGAAAGTGATCTGCGAGGAGGTGCTCTGACGCCCAGCCGGCGACTGTGGTGCGATCAGCCGCGGATCCTCGGGTCGATCCGCGTCGGCTCCCGCGAATTGCGGCCGCGGTGCGTCCTGCGGCGAGGTGCTCGGCTGTCCGTCTTGCGGCCGTCCGGGCGGGGGAATGACAGACGGGCCCAGCGGCTGGGTCGGCACTTCAAGATGAGGCTGCGCAGGTTGGCCGGTTTGCCCCGGTCCTTCGGCGATGCGCTCCTGGTTGCCACCAGGCGAGGGAGTCGTGAGTAGCGTGTCAGCCGCCAGCGGGCCGGTCGGCAGGTCGGCGTCCCGCGGGACAGCCCGATCCGCCGCGGACCGAAGCACAGGCGTCCGCTCCCCGCGAGGCGCACTGACCGGCGCCGAGGCAAGCGACGTCGGACGCTCTTCCTCAGCCCCACGCGGAGCCGGCGCCCACGGCGAGACCTGTTCCGGTGTGCCCGGACCCGCACCCGGCCACCCAGGCGTCTGGCGCCGAGCCGCGTGCTGGTCCGGAGCCGCCTGCTCGATCGAGTGCTGACCCCCCACCACCTGACCACCGGCCGAATACTGATCCAACCCGACCTGGTCCTGCCCCTCCCGCGGCGGCGAGTGCTGCACGACATGTTGCTGCGGCGGGTATTCACCGTGCGGGCGCGGCCCGTTCTGCGTTTGCAATCCGGCCGCGTTGTCCCGCGCCTGCTGACGAGGCACCTGCTGTGGCGGCGGCTGCTGTGACGGCGGCTGCTGGCCGTGCGGGTGCTGATCGGCCAGCTCATGCTGCGGCCACTGCGAAGCCGGCTGCCGGCCGGGCGCCTGCCGTTCACCATGCGCAGGCCGGCCGGCGGCGTGCTCGCCGTTCGGCTGCCGCCCAGTCGCATCCTGCTCGGGCGAGCGCTGCCCAGGCGCAGGCAGACCCGGCGAGTGCTGCCCGGTTGCATGTTGCGCGGGTGCGTGCTGGCCCGATGTGGACCGCTCGAGCGGGTGCTGGCCCGGTGCGGGTCGGCCTGGTGTGTGTTGGCCGGGTGCGTGCTGACTCGGGGTGGGCTGGCCCGATACGCGTTGTACGGGTGCGTGCTGGCCCGGTTGTGCGGTCAGGTGCTGGTCGGAACCTTCCTGACGCGGCGTGTACTGCCCGTGCTGGCTCGGCGTGAGTTGGCCGGGTGCGTGCTGGCCTGGTGTGGACTGCCCGGATACGTGCTGGTCGGAGCCTTGCTGACTCGGCGCGTATTGCCCGTTTCCGACCTGGCTCGGGGTGTGTTGGTCGGAGCCGTGCTGGCCGAGCGTGTACTGCCCGGCTCCATGCTGACCCGGCGCGGGCTGACCGGAGGCCTGCTGGCCCGGTGTGAGTTGCCCGGCCACGTGCTGACCGGGGGCGTGCTGGCCGGACGCGTGCTGGCCTGGCATGGGTTGGCCGGAGGCCTGCTGGCCGGGCGCGTGCTGACTCGGCGCGTGCTGGCCGGGGGTCTGCTGGCCCGGTGTGGGCTGCCAGGGCCGGTGCTCGTCCGAATCTTGCTGGCCTGGTGTGGGCTCGCCGGACGCGTGCTGGCCCGGTGTGGGCTGTCCGGACCCGTGCTGAGCTGGCATGGGTTGGCTGGGCGCCTGCTGCCCGGGCGCGTGCTGGCCGGGGGCCTGCTGTCCCTGTGTGGGCTGCCAGGGCCGGTGCTCGTCCGAATCTTGCTGGCCTGGCGTGAGCTGGCCGGACGCGTGCTGGCCCGGTGTGGGTTGTCCGGAACCGTGCTGAGCTGGCATGGGTTGGCCGGGGGCCTGCTGGCCGGGTGTGTGCTGGCCGGGCGCGTGCTGGCCTGGGGGCTGCTGAACCGGCGCGTGCTGGCCGGACGCGTGCTGGCCCGGTGTGGGCTGTCCGGAACCGTGCTGAGCTGGCATGGGTTGGCCGGGGGCCTGCTGGCCGGGTGTGTGCTGGCCGGGCGCGTGCTGGCCTAGGGGCTGCTGAACCGGCGCGTGCTGGCCGGGGGCCTGCTGTCCCTGTGTGGGCTGCCAGGGCCGGTGCTCGTCCGAATCGTGCTGGCCTGGCGTGAGCTGGCCGGACGCGTGCTGGCCCGGTGTGGGCTGTCCGGACCCGTGCTGAGCTGGCATGGGTTGGCTGGGCGCGTGCTGGCTGGGCGCGTGGTCGGGGGCCTGCTGTCCCTGTGTGGGCTGCCAGGGCCGGTGCTCGCCCGAATCGTGCTGGCCTCGCGTTGGCTGCTCGGACGCGTGCTGACCCGCCATGGATTGACCGGACGCGTGCTGACCCGGCATGGGTTGGCCGGACGCGTGCTGACCTGCCATGGGTTGGCCGGACACGTAGTGACTGGGCGTGTGCTGGCCAGGCGAGTGTTGAGCGGGTGCGTGTAGGTCCGGAGTGGGTTGCCCGGGCAGGTGTTGGTCAGAGCCTGCTCGGCCGGGCGTGTGCTGGCCCGGTGTGTGGTGGCCTGGGGCGTACTGGTCCGCCGCGAACTCTTCGGGCGCCTGGCGAGCCGGCGCCTGCTGCGCCGCCGCCGGTGGCGGAGAAGTCTGCTCGCCCGGGGTGCGCTGGTTGGGGACCTGACGGTCCGCGAGGTGGTGGACCGCCGAAGCCGGCTGGACCGAGGACGGCTGGACCGAGGACGGTTGCGGCTGGACCTGCGGCTGCGGCTGCGGCTGGGCCTGCGCCTGCGGGTGCTGCTGCGCCTGCGGCTGGGGCTGGGACGGGTGAGCGGGATGGTGCTTGTCGCCGTCGTGGGAGCCGCCGAACAGCTTGTCGACCGCGCGGCGGAAGAAGTCGCCTGTCTTGTGATGCGTCGGCGCGTGGTCGTCCGGCGGTTGCTGGCTGGGAACGGCCTGCGGCGTGACGGGATGCTGATCGGACTCCGGGGCCCATTCAGCGCGCTGGCCGGAAGGCTGAACCGGGTGTCCCGCCGCGGGCCGGCCCGGTGCCGGGTGTCCGTGCGTCGGCCGGCCGTGGTCCTGGGATCGGGTCGGCGGTTGGCCGTGCGACGCGGCGGCGGGCTGGCCGTGGACGGCTGCTGGTTGACCGGGGCGTTCGTCGTGGGACGGGCCTTCGGGGAGCTGCTCCGGCCGATCGGACTGCGGCCGGCCGGCCTCGACCGGTGCGGCCGGGTAGCCGTACGGCGGAATCGGACCGCCAGGAACCTGATCGTCGGGTGACGCCGGTGCGGGCCGCAGGTTCGGCGGTGGGGGCACGGGTCGCGGCGTCGCCGGCGGGACTGGCGTCGAGTACTGCTTGATGGGCAGCACCGGCGGCATCGGGCTCTGCGGTGCGGCCTGGGCGTCGCCGCGCGGGGCGGCCGGCGACACGGGAACGTGCGGGCGCGGCGATTCCTGGGCCGGCGGCTGGATCGGGGCCGGGCCGCGAGTGAGCGGCGCCGGACCGTACGAGGTGGGTGTGCCCGGAGCGATTGCCGGACCCTGAGCCGCGGCGGGCGGCACGGAAGGCGGCGGCACGGCGCCCGCGGGCACCACCCCGTGCGGAGCGCCCTGGGATGACGGCGTTTGCGGCGCCGACCGGTACGGGTCGGCGGGGTGCATCGGGTCGTGCGGTGCGCTCTGCGGCATCGGGCCACGCGCCGCGACCGGGGGCGGGGTCGCCTGGCCGGGGACCGGAGCCTCGGGAGCGCCCGGCGACACCGGGCGGCCGAGACCGCTGCTGGGCAGCGCGGCGGGAGGCGCCTCGTCCGCCACCATCGACCATGGGTCGTCGCCTTCGGACAGGAAGACGTGCGCGGTACGCGGACTGCGCCGGGAACGCTGGCCGGGCACCTGGAGCCGGGGGTCGGTGTTCGCGAGCGACGGGTCGCCCGGCCGCTGACCGGCCTGTCCCGGCATCGGCGGCACCGCGTCCGGCGTGGCCTGCCCCGGTGTCTCCGCGCCGGCCGGGACCGGACCGCGGGGGCCGGCCTGCCCGGGCTGCGGCGGCAGCGGTCCGCGGACATCGGGTTGGCCTTGCTGCGGACCGCGTACGTCGGGTTGGCCCTGGTGGGGTGCGACGGATTGGCTCTGGTGGGGTGCGAAAGGAGCGCGCGCGTCGGGTTGGCCTTGCTGTGGCGCAAAGGCAGCACGTGCGTCGGGCTGGCCTTGGTGCGGCGCCCGGGGAGCGCGAACGCCGGCCTGCTCCTGCTGCGGCGCAACTTGGTCGTGCCAACCGGGCTGGCCGTGCTGCGGCGGAACTGTTCCGCGTGCGTCGGGCTGGCCGTGCTGCGGCGGCACTGTTCCGCGTACGTCGGACTGGCCCTGCTGCGGCCGGACCTGGCCGCGCCGGCCGGCGCCGTCGACCGCTCGCGCCGCGTCCTCGGCGGGCGGCTGCAGGTCGTCGGCCGGCTGGCCGGCGGTGAGTGGCCCGCGAGCGGCCGGCCCGGAATCGGCCGGGATCAGGCCCGGCGGCTGCGGCGGGATGGAAGCGCGACCTCGCTGGCCCGCGCCGGGCGGCTGAGCCGAGGCGGCCGGGGCCGCCACGCCGGGAGCCGGAGGCGGCGGGGTCTTCGGGGTGACGGGGACCGGGGGAGGGCTGACCACCCGGGCCGCCGGCGTCGGCGCGTGGCTGTCGACGACGCGGGGTGTGGTCGGGGCGGCCGTCTTCTTGACGACGCGTGGCGGCGGAGGCGGCTCCTCCTTGCCGACCACGCGCGGCTCCGCGGGCGGCGCCGCCTTGCTGATCACTCGCGGACCGGTCTCGCGGTCGTCCTCGACGGTGGGCACCTCGGCGGAGGCCGCCGCGACAACGTCGCGATCGGTGTTGCTCTCGCCGGCCCGATCCGGAGCGTCGGCCGGGGGGCGTTCGCCGGCCCAGGCCGGGACCTCGCCGGCCGGCTCGACCCGGGCCCGCCCGGTCGTCCGCGGAGCTTCCTCGACCCAGCCCTGGCCACCGGCCGGCCTGCCGTCGTCCCAGCGCTCGTCCGAGACCCAGCCCCGCTGGTCGTCCCAGGTCTGCTGGGCCGCGGCCGGCCGGCGCTCGTCCCGGACCGGACGGCGGCGGGGGCGGTCGTCGACGATCTCGCCCTCGATGGTGCGCGGCGCCCGGCGGTCGAGGATCTCCCCATCGATCGTGCGGGGAGCCTCGACCGGACGGGAAGCCTCGACCGGGCGCGCAGCCTCGTCGCGCGCCACCCAGCTGCGGCGGTCGTCGGACTCCTCGGGCCGTGGCCACCGCTCCTCGTAGACCTCGCGGCGGCGCGGCGCCTCGGCCGGGCGGCGCTCGTCGTATTCGTACGCGTCGGACCGTCGCCGTCCGGAGCTCCGCCGGTCGCGGACCTCGGCCGCCTCGTCGTGGCCGTGCTGCGGGGCAGCCGGCTCGTCCCACAGCATCTCGGCGCGCCCGCCCGACCTGAGCCCGTCGTCGGCGTACGAGTCGGGGTAGGACCGACGGGGGCGGTCGTCGTAGTCGTAGGCGTCGTCGCGGCGCGAGGCCGGCCGCCGGTAGAGGTTGTGCGGATCCTCCGGGCGGCCCTCGGGCACCCGGGCCCGTCCGCTCGCCGCGGCCGGCGGGGACGCGGCCGGCGGGGGAGCGGCCGGGCGCTCCTCCTGGCGGCGGGGCCGGCGCTCCTGAGGGGCACGGCGGGGCTGGTCGTCACGGCCGGGACGGCGGCGCCACCGGCCGGCCGGGCGTTCCTCGTCCTCGCTGCGGCTGACCTCTTTGACGCCCGGGTCGGGGCCGTGACCGTAGGCCACCAGGTCGCGGTGGTCGAACGGCTCGTCGATGTCGTCGTTGGGGTCGTAGCGGTCCTGGTGCCGCCGCTGGACGGCGTCGGCGAACGTGTCCGGCGCGTCGAAGTCGGCGCCCAGCTCGGGGCGGTTGAAGTCGACGCCGTCGAAGTCGTCGCCGGCCAGGTTGGGCTGCGACGTGTCGACCGGCGCGAAGCCGGGGTCGTCGAGCCAGCCCGGGCGCTCACCGTCGAACGCCGCCTGCGGGCGCGGCTCACTGCCGGCGTTGCCCTGCGAGCGCCGCCGGCGCCGGGCGGCCAGCTCGTCGACCGGGCTGTCGTGCTCGCCGCGGCGGGTCGGGATGATCGGATCCGGACTGTCCCGCCGCTCGTACGCGCGCTCCTGGGCGACGGCGGACTGGGGCATGATCGAGTACTCGGAGTATTCGTCGTCCCAGTATTCGTCGTCCTCGAAGCTCATGCCGCGGCCCCGCGCGCGAGAGGCGCAAGAGGACGGCGAACGCACGTACGGCACCAGGGGGAGTGCCCCTCACCCCACAGCCGCATGCTTCGCCCCCCGTTCGTCACGCGTGCCCGGATCATCCCCTCCCACGCGATGGATGTGGAAGGTTAACCACGGATTTGCGGGCCGCGCCAGCACCCTGACGGGCGCTTCCCGCGGCGTCGCATCGGTGCCGGGACCGGGCTGAGGTCCCGGCTCGTTGCTCCGCCGTGTTTCTTCGTCGGCGGAGAGTACGCGGACCAGCGGCGAACAGTTCAAACGGTGTCAGGCGATGTACAGATCGTTCGCCTCGGGAAACGTGATGTCACCAAGAGCAACCCGCCGAACTTAAGCAAGTCTTAAACCCGTTCCGGCGATACGGACGAGTAACCTGCCGATCCGGCAGTGGCGCATCACACGCTCCCGGAAAACGGATCAAGGTGCTATGCGGTGTCACGGTGGAGGAGCGCCCGGGACGACGATGTCCCGGGTGGAGCCCACGACACCGACCGAAAGGAGCGGATCATGCCGCGCCTCGAACTCGGCGCCGTACGCGCCACCTGGCGGGCGGCCCTGCGCCGCCTCGACGCCTGGACGCTCGAAAGCCTCAACTCCCCGGCCGGCGGCCGCCGCCCCCGTCTCTGATGGCCGCCGCCGCGCATTAGTAACGCGAACGCTCACACCGTCCTGCCCCCCATGCCGGTGTGAGGTCGTGCCTGCGCGGTAGTGCCGGGACCGGAACGGCGGCGGGGTTCATCCCCGCCGCCGTTTCGGCGATCTGCTGTCCCTTGTTTTGTCACACCCGCGGCGTAGCGTCCCCGGTGTGAGTAGCTTCGAAGCGGACCCCGAGGTCGGCCTCTCCGCGCCGGCCGTCATGGAGCTGCTCGAGGGCGCCCCCGTCGCGCTGGGCGGCCCCCGCGGCTTTGCCGTCACCCGCACCCTGCCCCATCGTCAGCGACGCATGGTCGGCGCGTGGTGCTTCCTGGATGCCTATGGTCCGCAGGATCTCGCCGGCTCCGACGGCATGCGTGTCGGCCCCCACCCGCACACCGGCCTGCAGACCGTGACCTGGCTGATCGCCGGCGAGGTGCTCCACCGCGACAGCCTCGGCCACGTGCAGGAGATCCGCCCCGGTCAGCTCAACCTGATGACCGCCGGCCGCGGCATCTCCCATTCCGAGCAGACCCCGCGCGACCACACCCCCGTGCTCGAGGGCGTCCAGCTCTGGGTCGCGCTGCCCCACGCGGTGCGCGACATGCCACCCGAGTTCGCTCACCACGACGACCTTCCCGTCGTCACCCGGCCCGGTCTGGCCGCCACGGTCATCATGGGCACCTTCGCCGGTGCCACGTCCCCCGCCCGGTGTCACACCCCGCTGGTCGGCGCCGACCTCACCCTGGCACCGTCGGCCGAGGCCACGGTGCCCCTCGACCCCGCTTTCGAGTACGCGGTGCTGGCTCTCGACGGCGCCCCGGTGATCGACGGCGCCACGCTGAAACCCGGCCCGCTGCTCTACCTCGGCTCGGGCCGAGCCGAGGTAGACGTGACCACCGGGTCTCCGTCCCGGCTGCTCCTGCTGGGCGGCGAGCCCTTCGACGAGCGCCTGGTCATGTGGTGGAACTTCGTGGCCCGCGACCACGACGAGATCGTCCAGATGAGAGCCGACTGGGCCGACCGCACCCCCCGCTTCGGTGAGGTCCGCGGCTACGACGGACCACCCCTGCCCGCCCCGCCGATGCCGATCAGCCGCCTGGTGCCCCGGGGCCGCGTCCGCTGACCCGCGGGTGGGAGTCAGCGGATCAGGTGGCGTTTTCGCACGCAGCGCACCGGGCGTGCGTTCTGTGAGGCATTCGGGTTGACGCTCGTCCCGGTGCGGCGGATGGTCGAAGGACGGCCATGTCGCCGTTCGCGAGGAGCATCAGTGGACCTGTGGGATGTGGGAAAGCTCGCCCTGATCGTGGCCACCCCGACTCTGCTCGGCGCGGTGGTCGTGTGGGCGCCGAAGTGGTGCGGCGCGATCGCCGCTCGCTGGGAGGCGGCCCGGCCCCAGCCGCCGGAGCCGTTCGGGCCGCCGATCGAGCAACTCGCCGCCGACCTGCGCCGCCTGCTGCGCCTGCACAGTGAGCTGACCGCCTCGGCCCACCTGGCCATGCGCGCCCACCGCCTGTGGGCGGTCGAGGCCGCCATCGGCACCCGGGCGATCGAGGCGGCCCGGGCCCTGGGCGTCGCGCACCCCG
This sequence comes from Paractinoplanes maris, assembly GCF_023544465.1. Classification (GTDB taxonomy): domain Bacteria; phylum Actinomycetota; class Actinomycetes; order Mycobacteriales; family Micromonosporaceae; genus Actinoplanes; species Actinoplanes maris. Next base: position 87,820 of record NZ_JALPVL010000011.1, read on the forward strand.
AGATCGCCCGGCACGAGACACTCACGTGCCGTCAGCTCCACGACCTCCTCATGTCACTGGCCGCCTCCGGCCTGGCCCTGCCGGCCCGCGTCGGCCCCTTCACCTCCGACGGCCGTATCTAGGGCGTATCCGGTGGATCACGTGGGGCTGCGGCGTGGCCCAGCTCGCGCCTGACGGCGTCCACAGAACGGCCCGATACAACACCGGTATCGGACCGCCCTGCGGCCGACGTCAGCCACGACCTGGACCTCGCCTCGCTCCCACGTGATCCACCGGATACGCCCTGGGCGGTCGTCACAACCGGGCCCGAAGCCCTACGATCCCGGGGTGACTAGCGCGGCGACGGCTGAGACTGAGCTGACTCCGGAACCTGATCCGGCGACCGGGATCCCGGCCGGGCGAGCCGTGCCCGGTGTCGTCCGGCGGCGGCTGGCGACCCTGGAGAATTGGCTCGACCCGTACTCGTGGCTCGTCACCGCGATCATCACGGCGATCGCGGCGATCCTGCGGCTCAACGGTCTGGGCTCGGCCAAGGGGTACATCTTCGACGAGGTGTACTACCCGACCGACGCCTGGGACATGCTCACCCACGGCGTCGAGTGGGACGCCGAGAAGACCAACGGGCCTGCCTACGTGGTGCACCCGCCGCTGGGGAAATGGCTGATCGCGCTGGGCGAGATGGTCTTCGGCAACAACGAGCTGGGCTGGCGCGTCCCGACGGCGATCGCCGGCACGCTGATGGTGCTGATCCTCATCCGGGTCGCCTACCGTCTGTTCCACTCGATCGTGCTGGCCGGCACCGCCGGGCTGCTGCTGACGCTGGACGGCTTCCAGCTGGTGCTCTCCAGGGTGTCCCTGCTCGACATCTTCATCGGCCTGTTCATCCTTGCCTCGTTCGCCGCGCTGCTCATCGACCGAGACCACTACCGGCGCGCCCTGCTGCGGCAGTTGGAGACCGGGGAGAAGCGGCGGATCGTCCCGTGGTGGATGCTCGCCGGCGGTGCGCTGCTGGGCCTGGCCTGCGGGGTGAAGTGGAGCGCCCTGTTCTTCCTGCCGTTCTTCGGCCTGCTGGTGATCGTCTGGCGGGTGCGGGCTCGCCAGTCGGCCGGGATGCGCCGGTCGATCACCGCCGACCTCGGCTGGGGGCTGCTCAGCGTCGTCCTGACCGCGGTCTTCTACCTCGCCACCTGGACCGGTTGGTTCGTCACCAACACCGGCTACTTCCGTCACTACCGCGAGGCGAACGGCCTGAGCGAGCCACCGGTGCTGGGCGCCCTGCTCAACCTGATGCACTACCACCACGAGGCGTACTCGTTCCACAGTGGCCTGACCTCGAAGCACCCGTACCAGTCCTGGCCGTGGCAGTGGCTGCTGATCGGGCGGCCGGTCAACTTCTACTGGCCCGGTGCCACCGACTGCGGCGCTCCCAGTTGTGCCCGCCAGATCATCCTGCTCGGCACGCCGATCCTGTGGTGGTCGTTCCTGCCCGCCCTGGCCGCGCTGATCTGGTTCGGTCTGGCCCGCCGCGACTGGCGCGCCTGGGCGATCCTCGTCCCGGTCGCGGGCGGCCTGCTCCCGTGGTTCTACTACGCGATCAAGGACGGCCGGACGATGTTCTCGTTCTACGCCATGCCGGCCGTCCCGTTCCTGATCCTCGCCGTCGTCTACGTCCTCGGTGCGATCATGACCCCGCCCGAAGGCATCACCCAGGGCAAGGCCAGAACGGACCGCCAGCTCATAGGCACCATCGCCGCCGGTCTCTACGTCACCGTGGTGGCCCTCTGCTTCGCCTACTTCTTCCCCATTTTCGTGGGCCAATCCATCCCGTACGAGGATTGGAGCGCCCGCATGTGGCTGGGCAGCCGCTGGATCTGACCCCACCCCGGCGGGGCGGACGAGGCAGGGCGCATCATGATCAGGTTGGTGCGGGCTGGTGGTGAGGAGTTGTGGTGAGCGGTCGCGTCACGATCGACAATCCGGCGTTGCTGGAGTTCTGGACCGAGCGGCACCTGTGCACTCTGACCACCCTGCGGGCGGACGGTTCACCCCACGTGGTGGCCGTCGGAGCCACCCTCGATCCCGCGACCGGCCTGGCCCGGGTCATCTCGTCGTCGAGCTCGGCCCACGTGCGGCACGTCCGGTCCGGTCAGGCCCGGGTGGCGATCTGTCAGGTCGAGGGCCCGCGCTGGGCCACCGTCGAAGGACTGGCAGTGGTCCGCGACGATCCCGCGTCGGTGGCCGAGGCGGTCGAGCGGTATGCGGCCCGCTACCGCACCCCGCGGCCCAACCCGTCGCGGGTGGCACTGGAGATCACGGTGACCAGGATTCTGGGTTCGAGCCGCTTCACCGACTAGAACACGAGCTCAAGCCGACAACACGAGCTCAAGCCGACAACACCAGCTCAAGCCGACAACACGAGCTCAAGCCGACGCTGCCGGCAGGAGGCCGTGGCGCACCGCGGTGACCAGCTCGGCGTGGTCCTTCTCGACCTGGTCGGCGTAGGCGCGGGCGAACCGGCACAGCGCGTCGGCCATCTTCCCGCTGCTGCCGATGTAGCCCGCGATCATCGACGCCCCGCTGGTCCGGGCGTGCGACTTGGCCAGCAGATAGCCGCAGATTCCGGCGTAGTCGCCCAGTGCCCCGGCGTCGACGTCCTCGACCACGATCGCGCCCTTCATGTCGCGGAACTGCCGCACATAGAACTGCGTGTCCCCGACCGTCGCCCACCCCAGCAGCGGGTCCGACACCGTCTGCAGCGCCTGCTGGTATTCGACCACCCGCTGCCCCTGGTGCCGGTGCCACGCCGCGTCGCCGTGGGCGTGCCGGGCCACCACCGAGCGCCGGGCCTCCTTGAGCTGCAGGAACAGCACGTCCGAGGAGCTCGACCCTTCGCACAGCGCGACGTACGCCCGCAGGCCGACCGACCCCACGCCCACCACCTTGTGCGCGATGTCCACGATCCGGTAGCCGGCCAGGATGCGGGCCCAGTGCGGCGGCAGCGTGTTCAGATAACCGTCCAGCGCCTCGGCCAGCAGCTCCTGCTCCGCGTCGCTGGGCCGGGTGATCAGCGGCGGCTCCTCGACCAGCCGGGCCGTGCCGTCCCGCAGCTCGGTGAACCGGGGGAGCGCCCGGTCGCTGGTGCGCCGCCGGGCCCGGCGGGCCGCCCGGTCGATCTGGGCCCGGAAGCTGGGCCGGGACGCCGCCGAACGCAACCGGCCCACGTCCATCTGGTCGAACGAGCGGCCCAGCAGCGGCTGCTCGGCCAGATGCTGGATCTGCAGTTTGTACTCGTCCACGCAGTGCTCCACCGCGTCGGCGCAGGCGCTCTCCTTGAAGCCGTTCTGCCGCCCGGCCACATGGACACTCGTCACCAGCCGGCGCAGGTCCCACTCCCACGCACCCGGGTGGGCCTCGTCGAAGTCGTTGAGGTCGAACACCAGCTCGCGCTCGGGTGACGCGTAGAAGCCGAAGTTCCCCAGGTGCGCGTCGCCGCAGATGACCGGCGTGATCCCGGTCGACGGCAGGTGCGCGAAGTCGTCGGCCATCACGTTGGCCGAGCCCCGCAGGTAGGCGTGCGGCGAGGTGATCATCCGGCCCACGCGCACCGGGACCAGCCCCGGCTGCCGGCCGAGGTTGGCCTTCCTGATCTGGGTGACCGGGTCGACCCGGTCGTGCGGCACCGTCCACCGGGCCATGTCGGACCGGTGCGACCGCTCGCGCAGTGATCGGCCGAGCTCGTACCGCTCGGCGCGGGGCCGGGCGGGAAGCCGCAGCGAGGCGAAGCCCTCGTCGGCGGCGGTCGCGAGGACGACGTGCCCGGTTGCTGGTTCCATCACGGCCAACCCTAGAGCCAGAGAGACCTCCAGTACCTCCCACGAGGGTTAACGGTCGTTCAACGACAGGTGTCAGCGCGCGGTCACCAGGCCGAACGTCGACGGTGTGACCGAAGGAAACACCGGACCGAGTGATCCCAGGCCGCAGCGCTTCTGCAGGATCTCGCCGATCACCGACCGGTAGTCGGTGGTCGCCGCGAGGTCACCCGCGACCAGCGCGCCCGGCGCCAGGCCGGGCCACTTCGCGTACACCTTCCCGCCCTTCACCCCGCCGCCGAGCAGCAGCATCGCGTTGCCGTGCCCGTGGTCGGCGCCGCGCGAGCCGTTCTCCTGCACCCGCCGCCCGAACTCGCTGATCGTCAGCAGCGTCACCGAGCTCATGCCGTCGGGCCCGAGGTCGGTCGCGAACGCCGCCAGGGCCAGCGCGAGGTCGGTCAGGTTGTCGTACATCCGCTGGCCCTTGACCGCTTGGCCGAGCCCCTCGTGCATGTCCCAGTCACCGCAGTCGACAGCGGCCGTGGCCAGCCCGACCTTCGCCTTGATCAGCCGGGCCACGTCCCGCAGCGCGGCACCCAGCTCGGTCGCGGGGTAGGTCGCGCCGTTGGCCGGCGTGTACGCGGCCGAGCGCACCGCCGCGCTCGCCGTCAGCGCCTTGTCGGCCGCCAGCGCCGGCCCGGCCTGCAGCAGCGGCGCATCGGCGTACATCGCCCGCAGAGCCGCCGCCCGGGGTCGCTTGTCCGAGTCGCCGGCCAGCGTGAACTTGTCGATCCCGGCCATCGAGACCGAGGGCGCGGAACCGGCGAACAGGCGATCCGGCATGGCCCCGCCGACCGAGACGGCGGCGAGCGGTCCGGCCGCGCCCGAGGCACCGATCATGCGACCGAGCCAGCCGCTGCGGACGGAGGTGCCCGGGGCCGCGTTCTCCATCGCCTCCATGGCCGCGAAGTGGGAGCGGGTCGGGTTGGGCTGGCCGACCGCGTGCACGCCGGCGAGCTTGCCGCTCTGCCACAGCGGCAGCAGCGGGGCGAGCGCGGGGTGCAGGCCGAAGCTGCCGTCGCCCGCGATGACCTGCGCCTTGGGGACGCCGATGGCCGGGCGAGCCTTGTAGTAGTCGGGGTCACCGATCGGGGCCAGCGCCGACAACCCGTCGAAGCCGCCGTGCAGCGACAGCACCACGAGCGTGTCCCCGGTGTAACCGGGTGCGGCGTACGCGAGCTCGGTCGACACCCCGGCCGCGACCAGACCGGTCAGGCCGGCCGCGCCCAGCAGGCCACGCCGGCTGAGCTGCTTCTCCCCGCAGTCGAAGAACGTCATGGGCCTCACCTCAGCTGGAAGGACGGCGCGTCGAGGACCAGCGCGATCAGGTACGGGGCGTGGCCGGCGAGCGACTTGTCGGATGCGGTCAGAGGACTGGTCGGCAGCTTGCCCGCGACGCTGAGCACGGCGGCTGTGTGCGCGGCCGGCAACTTCGACCCGATCAGCCGTACGGCGAGGGCCTCGACCAGCCCGCCGTAGGTGCCGGGCAGCGCCGGGACCAGCGACTTCAGCAGGTCGGTGGGACGGGTGAGCTGGGTGGGGTACCAGCCGGCGGCCAGGTTGAGGTGGTTGTTGCAGCGCATCAGGAAGCCGGACGGCGACGCCCAGGCCGCGGCCACGTCGGGGAAGCCGTTGGGCGGGCTCCACCGGAACGGCGCGTTGCCCGCGTTGACCAGGCCGTTGTAGAGCGCGTCGAGGGCCTTGACGCCGGTCGTCTCCGGTCCCAGCCCGAGCGTCCGGATCGTCGCGATCAGGTCCTCGAACGGCGTGCGCGACTTCTGTCCGATCGACGCCGCGAACTCGGGCGAGGTGAACAGCGCCTTGAGCACGGGCTTGATCGCGGTGTCGTTGTCCAGGTAGACCTTGACCAGCTTGGTGACCAGCGTGGCGGGCGCCTCGTCGGCCACGAACCGCTGGCACAGCTTGGTGGCCAGGCGCTGCGCGGTGGCCGGGTGACGGGCCAGGTGGTCGGCGAACGCCATGGCCGCCGACTCGCCCACGGCGGCCGTGGCGTTGGCGTGCCGGAAACCGGCGATCTCGACCGCGCCCGTCACGTGGCGGGCGCCGTCGTAGACGTACGTCCCGGCGGTGTTGACGGTGAGACCGGTGAGCAGCTTGGCGGCGGCGTAGACGTCCTGCTCGGTGTAGACGAGCCCGACGGTGTGCAGCTCCATCAGCTCGCGCGCGTAGTTCTCGTTCGGGTGGGCCTTGGTCGACGAGCGGTTGTCGAGGTAGGTGAGCATCGCCGGGTGCTTCATCGACGCCTTGAGCATGTCGGCGAAGCGGCCGAACGCGTGCTTGCGGATCACCTGGGTGTCGTAGTCGGAGCGGCTGTCCCACACTCCACTGGACGGCGCGGCGACGTGCAGGTGGTTGGCCCAGAAGGCGACCGTGGTCTCGAACAGCTGCCGGTTGCTCCACGCGGCGCGGGCCACCGCGGCCCGGCCGAGCTGCTTGAACGCGTCGTACGAGTTCTTGGCGATCGACGAGCGGACGTTCGCGATGCTCGCGCCGGCCAGCGGCAGCCGGGCCATCAGTTTGTCGCAGGCGGCGTCCTCGATGGAGGCGGGGGAGAGCTGCCGGTCGAGCCAGCCGGCCACGCCGAGCTTGGCCGCCTCGGCCAGCGAGGCCGGGGTGGGGCCGAAGGTGGCCCGGCGCACCAGGTGCGCGATCGGGTCGGCCGAGATCAGCTTGGCCGGGTCGAGGGCGGCCGGGGCGGCGGTCGCGGCCGGAGCGGCGACAGCGGTGGCCACGGCGGTGGCGACAGCGGTGGCGGCACCGGCGGCGAGAAGCGTGCGTCGGGTCGTCATGCCAGGACCTTCGACCCGTACGCATCGGGCCGTCGCCGCTGCAACCATGACTAACGGACCCGCAATCCGCCCGCACCCGTACCGCCGGGGCGAAGTCGGACGTACGCTCAGCCCTGTGGATCAGGTTGAATCGGTACGCACCCCCGCCTCCTGGGTCGTCGTCGGTCTCGACAACGGCGGCACCTGCAACAACGCCACCGTGCTGGACGCCACGGGCCGATATCTCGTCGACAACCTGGTGGAGAACCCGAGCCTGGTGACCGAGGGTCCCGAGTCGGCCATCGAGCAGCTGGCCGAGGCCTTCCACAACATCCTCGAGCTGACCAGCACCCCGCTGACCCTGGTCCGCGCGGTCGGGCTGGACACGCCGGGCCCGGCCAGCGCCCACGGCGTCATCTCGTCGAAGGGCGCCACCAACTTCAGCATGGTGTCGTGGCACGGGTTCGACATCCGCAGCGCGCTCGAGGCCCGCATCGGCCTGCCCGTCTTCTATCTGAACGACGCCAACGCGGCCGCCCTCTACGCCCACCATCAGCTCTTCGGCGCCCAGGCGATGATCAAGTCGTCGGTCGCCGCGATCGTCGGCACCGGCCTGGGCGGCGGCGTGGTCTCCGACGGCAAGGTCGTCAGCGGTGCCGCGGGCATGGCCGGCGAGCTGGGCCACGTGCAGATCCCGCTGCACGGCGTGCTCGAGACCGGCCAGCCGGTGCCCGTGTGCAACTGCGGCTTCACCGGCGACGTCGAGAGCATCGCGTCGCTCACCGGGATCAAGAAGAACCTGCTGCCCTACTGGCTGACCCGGTTCCCCGATCACCCGCTGGCCGCCGAGCCGCTGCCCCAGGCGGCCAAGCAACTGCGATCGTACGGCGAGAAGGAGGACCCGCTCGCCCTGGCCGTGTTCGAGCAGCAGGCCAAGGCGATCGGCAAGCTCTTCACCATCGCCGCCAACTTCACCGACCCGGACGCCTATCTGCTCGGCGGTGGGGTGGTCGAGGCGTCCCCGAAATTCCGGCAGTGGTTCCTCAACACCGTCCGCGAGAACACCGAGTTGCGGGCCGAGCAGCAGGCCGCCGCCACCTTCGCGCTGGTGGCCGACCTCGACATGGCCGGGGCTCGCGGCGCCGCGGTGGCCGCCCTGGAGTCGGTGCAGACAGTCTGACCCTTCAGCACAGAGGAACCGCCCCGGGCTGAGCCCGGGGCGGCTTTTCTTCACCTGTGTTACGTCTGATCGACATTTATAGATATCGACGATCTTCTTCAGTAACGTCGGCGGTGCCGTCTTCGGCCGGGGGGTCGTCGATGGGCTGAAGGGGGAAATTAGATGCGACGAAGCATCGCAACCGTCTCCGCGGCGGTGCTCGGCCTCGCGTTGATCACGCCGGGAGCCGCGCAAGCTGGTCCGCACGCACTCGCACCGTCCGCACCGGGCAGCGACCTGAGCCCGGCCGACCAGGCCTCGCTGGCCGCCGGTGTCGGCATCGCGCCCAAGGCGCCGTACGGGGCGAAGCCGAAGGGCCCGAACCCGTATCTGGCCGAGGTGGCCGATCCGGCCAAGGTGGACTTCTCGGGCTGGGCCAATTACCTGAAGACCCAGGCCAAGTCCAAGGCCGCCGCCCGGGACAAGCAGACCAAGGCGCTCAAGGCGGCCGCCGCGCCCAAGCCGGCTGTGGTGGTCGACGAGGACGAGCTGCCCGGCACCTCCGGCGGCAACGACGTGCCGGTCAACGCGCAGCGGGTCACCGGGTACGGCACCGGGGCCAACCAGTTCTCGAACATCCGCATCCTGGGCAGCCTGGACAACGAGGTGGTGGGCACGCCGACCGTCGCGCCGGCTCCCGAGGACAACGGATCGATCCCGCTGGCCGGGCCCACCGGGATCGGCATCGGCACCCAGAACGGTGCCGTCATCACCTCCCAGATCGGCGACGGCCCGCACGGGCGGCAGACCGGCGACGGCAGCAACGACTTCGACTTCTACAAGCTCACCGCGCCGGCCGGCAAGGTGCTGACGCTCTCGACGGCCACCCCGACCGGGCCGCTCGACACCGTGTTGCAGCTCTTCAAGCCGGACGGCACCCTGGTCGCGGTCAACGACGACTTCTCCGGGGTGGACAGCCGGATCGTCCACCGGGTCACCACCACCGGCGACTACTACCTGGCGGTGGCGGCCTACGGCGGCCTGCCCGCCGACCCGTTCGACTCGGGCAGCGGTGGCGGCATCGGCGACACGAGCCCGCCCAGCGAGGGCCCGTACACGTTGACCCTGACCTCGGGTGGCGTGGACGAGGACTTCTACGCGATCAAGCTGCGTCCCGGGGACGTCCTCGGCGGCGCGGTCACCGGGTCGGCGACCTTCCTGACCGTCTACGACACCCTGCCCCGCGAGGTGCACGGCTCGCGGCAGGACGCGTCCTCCATCTACCCGATGGACTCGCCGCTGCCCGGCGGTGGCAACGCGGTCACCGACCACGTGGCGACCCAGGCCGGCTGGCACTACATCGGCGTCGCCGGCGGTTCCGGGGCCTACCAGGTCAAGGTCGAGGCCTACCGGCCGGTGCTGCAGGGCGCCAAGCCGCAGCAGACGCTGTACCTCGACTTCGACGGCGCCCGGGTGAACACCGGCGTCTTCGGCGGCACCGGCAACAGCGACCTGTCGCCGCTGGCCGCGTTCCTCACCAGATGGGGCCTGACCCGGGCCGACGAGGACGAGCTGATCGACCGGGTCGTCGCCGGGGTCACCGAGAACATCAAGAACGACCTCGTGGCGAGCGGTCTCAACCCCAAGTTCAAGGTGAAGATCGCCAACAGCAAGGACAACGCGGACACCTTCGGCAAGGCGAACGTCAGCCGGGTCGTGGTCGGCGGCACCATCGACGAGTCCGGCGTCGACACGATCGGCATCGCGCAGAGCATCGACCCGGGCAACTTCGAGACCGAGGAGACCGCGCTGGTGCTGCTCGACGTGCTGAGCTCACCCGCCGGTTCCACGCCGGCGTCGCTCAACACCTATCTGACCGGCGACAGCGACCGGCTCGCGTTCGTCGCGCAGGGTCTGGCCAACGTGATCTCGCACGAGGCCGGCCACTTCTTCGGTGACTTCCACACCGACAACCGGGACGCGCTGCCCAACCTGATGGACGCGGGCGGCACCGGCTTCGCGACGCTCTTCGGCGTCGGACCGGACGGCGTCGGTGGCACCGCGGACGACCTCGACGTCGACTTCGGGGACAGCACCTTCCTGCCGGCCGAGGGCTTCGTCGGCACCGAGGACACGCTGGGCCGCATCGTTTTCGGCCTGACCAGTTAACTGCAGTGAGCCGGCCGGTCCGCCGGCCGGCTCACCGCGGTCCGGCCTTCAATCCTTCAGCGCCGATTCCACGTCGGGGAACAGGGCCAGGTAGTCGGTCAGGCCGAGCGTGTCGAACAGGCGGCGCAGGAAGCCCGACGGCGCGGCCAGGCGCACCCAGCCGTCCCGCTCGGTGGCCCGGCCGTGCGCGGTGACCAGCACGCCGACACCCATCGAGTCACAGAAGTCCAGCCCGGAGACGTCCACCACGACCCGGGGCGAGGGCCGGTCGACGAGACGGGCGAGATTCGCCTTGAGCACGGGCGCGGTGTCGATGTCGAGGGATCCTCGCAGCACCAGCACGGCCGTGTTCGGCGGGTGGTGCGCAACCGAGACCTGCATGGTGTGTCGCTTTCGGTGGAGATTGCCGGGGGGTCAAAGGATCTTGCTTGATCGATCGAGCGGACGGTGGTTCGACGTCTCTCACCCTAGGGGAGGTGAGGCCCGATGGCCGAATCGCCTACTGGGCGGTAAGTTTTCCCGGTGAGCATCGGACCGGGTGACGTCGTCGACGATTTCCAGCTTCCCGACCAGGACGGCGTGCCCCGCAGGCTGAGCGAGCTGCTCGCCGGGGGCCCGGTGGTGCTGTTCTTCTATCCCGCCGCCATGAGCTCGGGCTGCACGGCCGAGGCCTGCAACTTCCGCGACCTGGGGGCCGAGTTCCGCGAGGCGGGCGCCCAGCGGGTCGGCATCAGCAAGGACCGGCCCGAGAAGCAGAAGCAGTTCGCCGAGAAGCACGATTTCGACTACCCGCTGCTCAGCGACCCCGACAGCGCGGTCGCGGCGGCCCTGGGCGTCAAGCGCAAGCTGCCCCTGGGCCCGCTCAGCACCAAGCGGATGACCTTCGTGATCGACACCGACCGCTCGATCCTCGAGGTCATCCACTCAGAGACCAATATGAACGATCACGCCGCGAGAGCCCTCCAGGCTCTCGCGGCGCGCAAGCCGTCCTAGATGTTGTTCTTCCAGGCGCGCCCGCTGCGGCCGATCAGGCGGTCGGCGTCGGCGGGGCCCCACGAGGCCGCCTCGTAGGTCGGGATGGGCGAGTTGTCCTGCGCCCAGTGCTCGATGATCGGGTCGACGATCCGCCACGAGTGCTCGACCTCGTCGCTGCGGATGAACAGCGTCGGGTCGCCCAGCAGCGCGTCGAGCAGCAGACGCTCGTACGCCTCGGGGGACTCCTCGGCGAACGTGTGCTCGTACGAGAAGTCCATCGACGCGGTCCGGACCCGGAACGAGTGGCCTGGCACCTTGGCCCCGAAGCGCAGCGAGATGCCCTCGTTGGGCTGGATGCGCAGGATCAGCGCGTCGGCCTCGAGCCCGGTCAGCTGGTCCTGCGGGATCGGCAGGTGCGGCGGCCGCTGGAACTGCAGGGCGACCTCGGTGACCCGGGCCGGCAGCCGCTTTCCGGTACGGACGTAGAACGGCACCCCGGCCCAGCGCCAGTTGTCGACGTTGAGCCGCATGGCCGCGTACGTCTCGGTCCGCGACAGCGGGTCGACGCCGACCTCCTCGCGGTAGCCCGCCATCAGGTCGTCGCGGGTGCCACCGCGCGTGTACTGCCCGCGGACGGCCAGGTCGGCGATGTCGCGGTTGGTGGGCAGCCGGATCGCCTGGAGCAGCTTGACCTTCTCGTTGCGCAGCCCCTCGGCCTCGAACGACGCCGGCGGCTCCATGAGGGCCAGCGCCAGCACCTGGAGCACGTGGTTCTGCACGATGTCACGCATCGCGCCGGCGTGCTCGTAGAAGCCGCCCCGGGTGCCCACGCCGAGCGTCTCGGCCACCGTGATCTGCACGTGGTCGACCCAGGAGCGGTCCCAGATCGGCTGGAAGATCGAGTTGGCGAAGCGCAGCGCCAGCACGTTCTGGACGGTGTCCTTGCCCAGGTAGTGGTCGATGCGGAAGACCTGCGGCTCGTCGAACGAGCCGTGCACGACGGCGTCGAGTTCGCGGGCCGAGGGCAGGTCACGACCGTACGGCTTCTCGATGACCAGCCGCGAGAAGGAGCCCTCGCGGGGGTGGTTGAGCCCGGCCCCGGCCAGCCCGTTGATCACCGGCTCGAAGGCCTCGGCCGGGGTGGACAGGTAGAACAGGCGGTTGCCGGCGGTGCCGCGCTCGGCGTCGAGCCCGTCCAGGGTCTCGGCCAGCCGCTTGTAGGTCTCGGGGTCGTCGTAGCCGCCCGAGACGTACCGGATGCCGCCCTGGAGTTGCGCCTTGTCGAGCAGGCTGCGGTCGCCGAGCGCGCTGTCCGCGAACTGCTCGTCGCCCATCGGCGTGCGGGCCACCCCGACCAGGGCGAACTGGCTGGGCAGGCGATTGTGCCGGGCGAGACTCTCCACGGCCGGGAGGAGCTTGCGCCGGGTGAGGTCGCCCGAGGCGCCGAAGATCACCAGCGTGGCGGGTGGGGCGCTGCGCTCCTGGATGAGCTGAGGGGCGTTGTCCATGGTTTTTGCGTGTCCTCCGACCGTTGGGACCGTCCGGGAAAACTCTACGCAGGGCTGAGCCGGAAAGGTTCACTTCCATCCCCGGATGCGACCCGGGATACACCGACAAAAGTGGCAAACTGGGGTGTACCGCTGTGCGCACTCTAGGGGGACCCGTGAAGTATCGGCTCGTGACCCGTAGCGACTTCGACGGCTTGGTCTGCGCCGTGCTGCTGCGCCACCTCGACATGATCGGCGACATCAAGTTCGTCCACCCCAAGGACGTGCAGGACGGGGAGGTCGAGGTGACCGAGAACGACATCCTCACCAACCTGCCGTACGCGCCGGGGGCCTACATGGTCTTCGACCACCATCACTCGGAGACGTTGCGCAACGACAGCAACATCAGTAACCACGTCATCGACGCCGACGCGCCCTCCGCGGCCCGGGTGATCTACGAGTACTACGGCGGCCGGGAGCGCTTCCCCGAGGTCTCCAACTCCCTCATGTACGCGGTGGACCAGGCCGACTCGGCCGATTACACCCTGCAGGACATCCTCGACCCGCAGGACTGGACGCTGCTCAACTTCCTGATGGACAGCCGGACGGGCCTCGGTCGTTTCCGCGAGTTCCGGATCTCCAACTACCAGTTGATGATGCAGCTCATCGACGCCTGCATCCAGCACAACGACGTCCGCGAGATCCTCGCCCTGCCCGACGTGGCCGAGCGGGCGGAGCTGTACCGCGCTCAGCACGACCTGTTCGTCGAGCAGCTGAAGCGGGTCAGCCACGTCGACGGCGACGTCGTCGTGGTCGACCTGCGCGACGAGGAGGTGATCCACGCCGGGAACCGCTTCATGGTGTACGCGATGTTCCCCGAGGCACGGGTCTCGGTCCACGTGATCTGGGGGCGGCAGAAGCTGAACACCGTGTTCGCCTGCGGCAAGTCGATCCTCGACCGCACCTCACCGGTGGACGTGGGTGAGGTGATGCTGCGCTACGGCGGGGGCGGGCACGTCGCCGCCGGCACCTGCCAGGTGCCTCACGATCAAGCTGAACGGGTTGAGCGCGAGATCGTCGACGCGCTGCGCTCACCTCGTACGGTGTCGGTCTAGAAGTACTCGGGGGCGGGAGAGACGAACTCTCCCGCCCCCGTCCACGGGTCGCGGGTCATGCCCAATGTCCCCACCCGCAGGTCGTGCGCCGCGCCCCACGCGCGCCATCACGACGGGATCCCGCGTCCACCATCGCGGGAGTCTCGCTGTCAGCCCTTGTAGGCCCACTTGCTGTTGGCGCCGCTGCCCGCCGCGACCGGCTCCTTCTCCTCGGCCGCCGGCTCGCCGGTGCCCTCGTCCTCGTCCGGCTCGTCGTCCTCGGCGCGGTGGCGGTTGCGCAGCATCATGATCGCGCCGCCGGCCAGGGCCAGAGCGGCGACGACCCAGCCCGCGTACGTCCAGACCGAGCCACCACGGTCGGCGTCCTCGATGGCCTGCTGGAAGAGCTGCTCCTCGTCGCCCGCGCCGCCGGCCGTGGTGCCCGCGCCGCCGTGCCCGTGACCCGGCTGACCGCCCGTGGTGTCCGGGGTCAGCGTGATCGTCGCCGGGGGGACCGCCGGGCCGGGCTTGCCGTCGGCGTAGGTCGTGGCCACGTCGAGCTGGATCGAGCTCAGCGTCGGCAGCGGGCCGACCGCGACGCCCAGCTCGGTGCTCGCGCCGGGAGCCAGATCCTTGCCCGGCATCGCCAGCCATTTGATCCAGGACGCGGTCTCGGTGGTCGGCTTGGTGCCGTGCAGGGTCGCCAGCGGCGTGGCCAGCGTGCGCATGCCGATCTGCGGCGCCCAGTCGTCGACCGAGAGCGGGTAGGCCTCGGCCAGCGGGGTGTCGTCGCGGAACTTGAGGGTGATCGTATGAACCGGCTTGACCCCGTCGTTGGTGAACTTCAGGAGCAGGTTCTGCCCGCTGCCCTGGGGGGCGGTCGCCGGCGTCACCGTCACGTCGGCCAGGGCCGGGGTGGCGACGAGCGCGCCGAGAACGGCGGCGGCGACGACCGGGACGCCCGCGCGGCGGGCCAGCTCAAAGTGCCTCACGGGGGGTAGTTCGGATCACACGCGTCAAAGGTTCAAAGCCCTGCGGAATTCTTTTCGGCCGATGCCGGATGATGGCGGGATGCGTGAGATCCCCATCGACGGCGACATGATCAGACTCGGGCAGTTCCTCAAGCTGGCCGACCTCATCGACACCGGTGGGGAGGGCAAGGTGCTGATCGCCTCGGGCGACGTCCTGGTCAACGGCGAGGTCGACACCCGCCGGGGGCGGCAGCTGCACCCCGGTGACGTCGTCGAGGTCTTCGGCAACCAGGCCCGGGTCACTTCCACTTAGGACTTTCGACGCCCTCCGCTGCCCGTTCGTCCGACGCTGCGTGACGAACGGTTGACATCCTGTCGATCTCAGGCATGTACTGATGCCGGTGTGTTACCCGCATCACAGAAGCTGGATCGATCAGCCTCGCCGGGGAGGCCGGATGTCACACAGGTACACGCGGGTTCCGCTCGCCGCCGCCGCCGCTCTCGTGCTCACCCTCACCGGGTGCGCCGGATGGGGTGGCGGGCCGGGCGGAGGCGGACCCGACAGCATCAACGTCCTGATGGTCAACAACCCGCAGATGATCGATCTGCAGCGGCTCACCGCCGACAACTTCACCAAAGAGACCGGCATCAACGTCAACTTCACGGTCCTGCCGGAGAACGACGTCCGTGACAAGATCAGCCAGGAGTTCTCCAGCCAGGCCGGGCAGTACGACGTGGCCTCGCTGAGCAACTTCGAGATCCCGATCTACGCCAAGTCGAAGTGGATCGCCCCGCTGGACGATTACGTCGCGGCCGACCAGCAGTTCGACCAGGACGACATCCTCAAGCCGATGACGCAGTCGCTGACCGCGGACGACGGCAAGCTCTACGGTGAGCCGTTCTACGGTGAGTCGTCGTTCCTGATGTACCGCAAGGACGTGCTCGAGGCGAACAACGTCCAGATGCCCGCGAAGCCGACCTGGCAGCAGGTCGCCGACATCGCGGCCCGGGTCGACAACAAGCAGCCCGGCATGCGCGGCATCTGCCTGCGCGGTCAGCCCGGCTGGGGTCAGATCTTCGCGCCGCTGACCACGGTCGTGAACACCTTCGGCGGCACCTGGTTCGAGCAGGACTGGACGCCCAAGGTGGACGCGCCGGAGTTCACCGAGGCCGTCAACTTCTACGTGAACCTGGTGCGCACGCACGGCGAGAACGGCGCGCCGCAGGCCGGCTTCACCGAGTGCCTCAACAACCTGGTCCAGGGCAACGTGGCGATGTGGTACGACGCCACCAGTGCCGCCGGTTCGCTCGAGGCGGACGACTCGCCGGTCAAGGGCAAGATCGGGTACGCCCCGGCGCCGGTGGTCAAGACCGACAGCTCGGGCTGGCTCTACGCCTGGTCGTGGAGCATCCAGCAGGCCAGTGCGAAGAAGGACAGCGCCTGGAAGTTCATCTCCTGGGCCTCCAGCAAGCAGTACGAGGAACTGGTCGGTCAGCAGGTCGGCTGGTCCAGTGTCCCGGCCGGCAAACGCGCCTCGACGTATGAGAACCAGGACTACCTCGGTGTCGCCTCGTCGTTCGCCGAGCCCACCAAGGCGGCGATCGAGGGCGCCGACCCGCGCAACCCGGGCGTGCAGCCCCGGCCCGCGATCGGCATCCAGTTCGTCGACATCCCCGAGTTCACCGATCTCGGCACCCAGGCCTCGCAGTACGTCAGCTCGGCCATCGCCGGGCAGATGAGCGTCGACGAGGCCCTGAAACGCGGTCAGCGACTGGCCGAGGACGTCGCCGAGCGCTACCAGTCCCGGCAGGAGGGTTGACCATGACGTCGGTTGCCGAAGACACCGGGACCCGGACCGAAGAACCCAGACCCGCACCCGGAGCGGCCCGCCGCGCCTCGGCGTGGGCCCGGCGGGCGCCGCTGCTGCCGGCGCTGATCTTCATGATCATCGTGACCCAGCTGCCGTTCGTGGCCACACTGGTCATCTCGTTCATGGACTGGAACGCGTACTACCCCGACGAGCGCGGCTTCGCCGGGTTCGACAACTTCGTGCGCGTCTTCACCGACGTCAACATGCGTGACGCGGTCTGGACCACGATCCTGCTCACCGTGGGCGTCGTGCTGATCAGCCTGCTGCTCGGGCTGGGCATCGCACTGCTGCTCGACCGCAAGTTCCGCGGTCGCGGCTGGGTGCGCACCATGATGATCGCGCCGTTCCTGGTCGTGCCGGTGGCCGCCGCCCTGATCTGGAAGCACGCCCTGTTCAACCCCGAGTACGGCCTGTTCAACGGTGCGATCACCTGGCTCTGGGGTTTGTTCGGCTCGGACAACCCGCCGCAGCCCGACTGGATCAGCAACGCGCCGCTGTGGGCGGTCATCTTCGCCCTGGTCTGGCAGTGGACCCCGTTCATGATGCTGATCCTGCTGGCCGGCCTGCAGGGCCGCCCGCTCGACGTGATCGAGGCGGCCCGCATCGACGGAGCCAACACCTGGCAGATCTTCCGCAGCATGACACTGCCGCACCTGCGGCAGTACCTCGAACTCGGCGCGCTGCTCGGCTCCATCTACATCGTGCAGAACTTCGACGCGGTCTTCACCATCACGTCCGGCGGTCTGGGCACGGCGAACCTGCCGTACACGATCTACCAGATCTTCTATCAGGCCCACGACTACGGGCGGGCCTCCGCGGCCGCCGTGGTGGTCGTGATCGGCACCATCATCATCGCGACGTTCGCCCTGCGTACGGTGTCGTCGCTGTTCAAGCAGGAGGCCGGCCGATGAGCATCACCGACACCGCACCGGTCCCGGCCGCCCACGACGAGCGCGGCCGCCCGGTCAAGAAGCGCCGCGAGGGCGCGAACGTCTGGCTGTCCCTGCTCGCCTGGATCGTCGGCATCCTGTTCGTGCTGCCCGTGGTCTGGATGGTCCTGACCTCGTTCCACTCCGAGGCCAACGCGGCCACCAACCCCCCGTCGGTCCTCGCCCCGCTGACCCTGGAGGGCTACCGCGAGTTCTTCTCCGGCGGCGCCAGCCCCTGGCCGCCCCTGCTCAACTCGCTGACCGCCAGCGTGATCTCGACGATCATCGTGCTGCTGCTGTCGCTGCCCGCCGCATACGCCCTGAGCATCAAGCCGGTCAAGAAGTGGACCGACGTCCTGTTCTTCTTCCTGTCCACCAAGATGCTGCCCGTGGTGGCCGGCCTGCTGCCCTTGTATCTGTTCGCCCAGAACACCGGCCTGCTCGACAACATCTGGCTGCTCATCCTCTTCTACACCTCGATGAACCTGCCCATCGCCGTGTGGATGATGCGCTCGTTCCTGTCCGAGGTGCCGGTCGAGATGCTCGAAGCGGCCCAGATGGACGGGGCCAACCTGACCAAGACCCTGCGCTCGGTCATCGCCCCGGTCGTCACCCCCGGCATCGCCGCCACCGCGCTGATCTGCTTCATCTTCAGCTGGAACGAGCTGCTGTTCGCCCGGGTCCTCACCGCCACCGTCGCCGAGACCGCGCCGGTGTTCCTGACCTCGTTCGTCACCAGCCAGGGCCTGTTCCTGGCCCAGCTCTGCGCGGCCGCCTTCGTGGTCAGCCTGCCCGTCCTGGTGGCCGGCTTCGCCGCCCAGGACAAGCTGGTGCAGGGGCTGTCGCTGGGCTCGGTGAAGTAGGACCCGCTCCGCCCCGATGAAAGGTGGCCGGCCCGTTGCCGCGGCCGGCCACCGCTCTCATTCAGTCGGTCCGGGCCCGTCCGGAGGGTGGTCCTGCGGCCGATACGGCCCGTCCAGCCAGGTCAGAAGAGATTCGGTACGCATCCGATAGTGCTCACCGATGCGGTTGCCCGGGATCTGCTGTTTCTGGATGGCCGTGACGACCTCGTCCGACTGCACCTGAAGCAACGTGGCCGCGTTCTCCGGGGTCAGCACCACCGGCAACACCCCGGCAGCCGCCGGCGATGGCGGGGAGGCCGGCGATGGCGCGAGTGCCGTGGCCGGTGCTGCCGGTGCTGCCGGTGCTGCCGGGGGTGTCCGTCGTCGCCGGGTGGAAGCCAGGACGACCAGTCCGGTCGAGGCCACCCAGGCGGTCACGACGAGGCCGACCTGCTTGAGCGTGACGGCCAGAACGACGAGCCATCCCAGCGCCAGTCCACCCAGCAGCCAAGGAGAAACGGACGGCCGCAGCGGTAGGGGATCGCGGTCGTCCGGCATGTCGTCATCCTCGCTCAAACAAGTCCTCTTCGGAACGCAGCGACACGGGCGATTACGTTCATGGGCCTCGATCCGTAACCTGAGTGCGGGTTGAGAAGAGGGACTGCATGACCAGAGGACGCGGCATCAGGGGAGCGGTGAAGCGGCTGCTGACGATGGTGGCGCTGGGTCAGTCCGATCCGCCCTTCGGGCCCACCGAGATCTCCACTACGCTCCAGCGGCCCTTTGCCGTCGACGTCAAGGTTTTCGAGTGCCGCCGGTGTAAGGGCATCAAGCGCGCGAGGATGGCTCCGGAGTGCCTGGGGATCGACGGGGAACATGAGCTCTCGCCGGTCCGCATGAAGACGGCTGACAGCCGGACAGCCGGAGCCGACACACCGAGGCTCAAGATCAGATGAGCGCTTCGGACGTGCTGTCCCTGCGGCTCGGGACCCGGTTTCTCATCGTCACCCTGTTTCCCAACTTCGCCTTCGTCGTCTTTCTTGGTGCGGTTGTGGTCGCGGGAGCGCCGGGTGATCGGCCTGACTGGCACCGGATCGACGACCGCTTACAAGACATGTCGTTGGTGAGCGTCGTCCTGCTGACCGTTGCTGTTCTGGTCGCTTCGGTGGCGCTGCACCCACTCAACTATGCGATCGTCCAGCTCATGGAGGGCTATTGGCAGGGCTTGCCGTTCGGGGCGGAACTCGAACGCGTCGCCTCGGAGCGCGGTGGCCGATACCGGCAGGCTCTCCGTGATCGCTTCCAGGAGGGCGGTACCGTCGGATCGCTGCTCTACTGGCTGCCGGCTGTCGGAAATCCGGTGCGGCCCACCACCCTCGGAAACGTTCTGTTCGCCGGCGAAGTGCGAGCCGGCGCGCGGTACGGATACGTGACCGAGTTCGTCCTGCCCCGATTGGTGCCCCTGCTTTCCGACCAGATGCGCGCTCACCTGGGGGATGCCCGCAATCAGTTGGACGCCGCCGCCCGTCTCTGCAGCCTCAGCCTGGTCAGCGTGCCGGTCACGACGCTGCTGTTGATCCGGTACGACGTGTGGCTGCTTGTGCCGGTCGCCTGCTACTTGTTCGCGTGGGCCTCGTACAGGTCGTCCGTGTCCGCGGCGCGCCGCTTCGGCAATGAGCTCGCTGTCGCCTTCGATCTGCATCACCTGGCGCTGTGGGATGCCCTGTCACTCGAACGGCCGGCCGACCTCGAGAACGAGTACGAGGTTCGAGGTCCGCTCCTGACCAAGATGTTCTACGACGAAGAGCAGTTGCAGACGAACGAGCGCGAGACGTTCAGTTACCTGCCGCCACCCCCGCCGCCGTGGCCGCCACCGCCGTGGCCACCTCTCCCGTGAGAGGCGTTCATCCGACGACGGCGAGGGCGAAGCCGGCCGTGGGGAGGGCGAAGAACAGGGACAGGATCGCCAGGCGGGGGATCGTGGGGCGGCGGGTCAGGATCGCGTACGCGGTCAGGAGGATCGGGATCGTCACGAGCTGAGGGGTCAGGGTGGAGCGGGGGACGATCACGCCTGTGGCGGCGCAGGCGAGGCTGACGGCCAGGGCGGCGGACCAGAGGGCGACGCCCGCGGCGTAGGCGGTGCGGGGTCCGAACCGTACGGCGAAGGTCCGGTCTCCCGCACTGCGGTCGGCGCGCAGGTCGGTGACGGTGGTCGGCACGTAGAGGGCGGCCGCGAAGAGCACGCCGATCAGGCCGAACTGCCACGGGAAGTCCCACGGGTCGCGCGTGATCGACCAGCCCGCGGCGGGCGACACGGCCCCGACGACCAGCGCGTTCACGGCCACGTCCCAGCCCGGCCGGGTCTTGAGGCGCAGCGGGGGAGCGCTGTAGGCCCAGCCCAGCGCCAGGACGCCGGCCACGCCGAGCACGAACAGCGGCCCGACGAACAGCGCGGCGGCGACGCAGGCGAGCGCGATCCAGCGATACCAGCGGCGCAGGGTCGCGTGGTCGATCGCGCCGGTGACCAGGGGCGCGGTGGCCTTGCGGGGGTTGGCCCGGTCGCTCGGCAGGTCGTGCAGATCGTTCTGGGCGAGCACGGCGCCCCAGACCAGCGGGCCGAGCACGAGCAGGGCGACCAGGGCCCGCGGCTGGTCCACGGGGATCCACCGGCGGTCGGCCAGGACCGTACCCAAATAGGCCGGAACCCACGACACGGGCCAGAACCACGGCCGCGACACGGCGACCACGAGGGTGGCTGCTGTCATGAGGGGATCCTCGGCCACCACCGCTGACAGTCCGCTGAGAGACTGAGCGCGTGCGCATCGTGTTGATCCGGCAGTTCACCGATTCCGACTGGCCGCAGGTGTGGGAGATCGTGCGACCGGTGGTCCGCGCGGCCGACACCTTCACCTACGACCCCGAGATGTCCGAACACGAAGCCCGCGCGACCTGGCTCGAGTCCCCACCCGGCGAAACCGTGGTGGCCCTGGCCGGCGACGAGATCCTCGGCACGGCCAAGGTCGGCACCAACCGCCCCGGACCCGGCGCCCACGTGGCCACGGCCAGCTTCATGGTCGCCGCGCACACCCGGGGCCAGGGCGTCGGCACGGCCCTGGTCCGCTACGCCCTCGCGTGGGCCCGCCAACGCGGGTACGCCGGCATGCAGTTCAACGCCGTGGCCGAATCCAACCGAAGCGCCGTCGACCTCTACCTGCGCGAGGGCTTCAAGATTGTCGGCACTGTGCCCGGCGCCTTCGCGCACCCCGTCGAGGGCCGCGTCGGCCTGCACGTCATGTACGCCTCGCTGAGTGAGTGAGCCAGGACCTCCACGATCATGGTGCCGACTGTGCCATCATCCCTGCTCGCATAGTCCAACGTGGATGAGAAGCGACGGCGGGAGAAGTAATGAACGCAGGGCCTCGCACTCCGGGCACGTCGACAGCAGGGTCCGAAATTCAGACATTCACGGGTGCGCGCCGAATGCCTGGGGGCGGCCGGGCAAGACGCAGTGACGTCGAGGCCGCCGCCGAGCGTGGCCGGATGGCGAGCTACGGAAGGCCGGCGGTGGAGAGCTCAGCGAGTCTGGGCTCCTATCGCGAAGCCGGCCACTTCTCCGCCGACGGGCTCCCGCGCCTGGTTGTTGTGGAGCCGGACGCCACCCTTCGCGCCGCTGTGGCGCGGGACGACCCGGCCCGAGCCGACGTCGGATCGCAGCATGTCGCGGTCGAGGTCTATCTCGACACCGACGACGAAAACGTTCAGCAGACCGTCCTGGCAGCCGTCGATGCTTTCGTCGATGCGGCTGGTTTCGATGGCCCTTTTGATGTCGAGGTACGCCGCGGGTCGATCTTCCGACGCTCGCGGGCGTTCCTGCGCAAGGGGGCCGACGCGGCGGAGCTGCCCCAGAGGCTGGCCAAGGTCGAGCGGGCGCTCGAGCTGAAATACCTCGAGAAAGATCAGGCCGAGGTCGACGCGGCCCAGTCCGGCGCGGTGCAGCAACTTCTCGACAGCCTCAGCGGAGTGCCGCAGGCTTGTCTGCGGGTCGGCTCGATATTTCTGGTGAAATTCGAGGACGCCCGAGGGCCGGTGGTGCTGGTGCGAACTCTCTCCCAGCTCGAGATGCACGCTCTCGAGCGATTTCCGGAGATTCAGACCGATCCCCGGCATGCCCTGGGCGCCCTGTCGACCGCGGTCCTGGCCCTGGAGCCGGTGGTCGCGGACAATGCATCGACGCAGGCCCCGCCAGCGCAGTGAACGCGGCGCCGCCGGGTGGGCGGCGCCGCATCGCTGTCACTGCACGCCGAGCAGGTCCACCACGAAGATGAGGGTCTCGTTCGGCTTGATGACGCCGCCGGCACCGCGGGCGCCGTAGCCGAGGTGGGCGGGGATGGTCAGCTTGCGCCGGCCGCCGACCTTCATGCCCACCACACCCTGGTCCCAGCCGGCGATGACCTGGCCGCCGCCGAGCGGGAAGGCGAAGGGCTCGCCACGGTTGTAGGAGGCGTCGAACTCGCGGCCGGTCGAGTGCGCCACGCCCACGTAGTGGACGCTGACGTACTGGCCGGGCGCCGCCTCGGGCCCCTCGCCGACGGTGATGTCCTCGATCACGAGGTCGGCCGGGGGCGCGCCCTCGATCGGACCGATGTCGGGCTTGTCCATGGGAACTCCATTCGTTGACTTCTCGAGCCCCGCCATGCAATCACACGGTTCGTCACCGCTGGTGACGGACGTGCTGAACGACTCACGCCAAATATCCGTAGTACGCGTTCGTGAGGATTCATCGTCTGGCCGCCACCGCGCTCGCGATCACCGCCGTGGCCACGCTCGCACCCGCCCCGGCTGAGGCCCACGGGAGCCCGACCACGCCGATCAGCCGCACCGCCGCGTGCGCCTCGGGTGGCGAGGACACCGGCAGCGCGGCCTGCCAGGCGGCCCGGAAGGCGAACGGCGGCGGCTTCGGCAAGTTCGACAACCTGCGCATCGCCGACGTCGGCGGCAAGGATCGCCAGGTCGTGCCGGACGGGCAGCTGTGCAGCGGGGGACTGGCCGCCTTCCGGGGCCTCGACCTGCCGCGCGACGACTTCCCGGCCACCAAGGTCACCGGCGGCAAGACGCTGACGATCCGTTACCGGGCCACCATCCCGCACGCCGGCGAGTTCCGGATCTTTCTGACCAGGCCCGGGTACGACCCGAGCAGGCGCCTCACCTGGGACGACCTCGGCAGCAAGCCGCTGGCCGCGGTCACCGACCCGAATCTGAGCGACGACGGCTCGTACGTCATGAAGGCCAAGCTCCCGCAGGGCCGCACCGGCCGGCACATCCTCTACATCGTCTGGGAGACGTCGAGCACCCCGGACACGTACTACTCGTGTTCCGACCTCGCGTTCCCGGCCGCCGCGAAAGCCGCCCCGGCCGCCACCCCGAAAGCCGCGGTGAAGACGACCGGGCCCACGCCGCTCCCCGAGGTCACGACGCCGGTGATCCGGACGACGACGGCCGCCCCCGCGGTGGTCAAGGCGACGGCAGCACCCCGGGCCACGCCCACCGGCAGTCACCAGGCCCAGGCCATCCGGCCCGTGAGTAACACGAGCAAGGTGACACTCGGTCACTGGATCGTCGCTGGTGCGCTGCTCGTGGGGTTGGCGGCGATCGCCTCGGCCGGCGCCGGCGTCCTTCTTCGCAAACGTCGCGAAAACCGTTGAACCGCAACGGTTCCTCCCTCGTACTGATGATCGTCGACATCGCAAGCAGGTCCCGTTCCCTCGCAGGAAACACGAAAGGCCGAGCAATGAGTCGAGTTCGTTACGGTCACCGAGGAGTGAACCGCCGCCGCGTTCTGGCGATCGCCGCCACCGCGGGCGTGGGCGTCTCCGTGGCCGGGGTGGCCGGGCTGAGCCTGGCCGGCGAGTCCGAGAAAGCGCCGAAGGGCGCCGGCCCGCTGGTCCTGTCGCTGCGCGACGCCGAGAAGGGCACGTTCGACGTGTTCATCGGCGGCGCCAAGAGCACGCTCACCGACAAGAAGCTCGCCGCGAAGCTGCTCAAGTCGGCCCAGGGCTGAGGGGGAAGAAGCCATGTCATCACACCGCGAGGCTCCCGAGATCAGCAAGGATCCGGTGGCCGACAGCTCCGACCTGTACGCGTTCGTCAGCCCGGACGACCCGGACACCGTGACGATCATCGCGAACTACGTCCCGCTCCAGTTGCCGTCCAGCGGCCCGAACTTCTTCGAGTTCGGTGACGACGTGCTGTACGAGATCCACGTCGACTCGAACGGCGACGCCCGCCCCGACGTGACCTACCAGTTCCGGTTCCGCACCGAGCTCCGCAACGACAAGACGTTCCTCTACAACACCGGCCCGATCGAGTCGCTCGACAGCGAGAACTGGAACCGCCGCCAGTTCTACTCGGTCACCAAAGTCGACGCGTACGGGAAGAGCTCTGTCCTCGCGAAGCGTCTGCCCTGCCCGCCGTGCAACGTCGGGAAGCTCTCCATCGCCGACTACGACAAGCTCGCCGAGGACGCGGTGGCCAAGCTGAAGACGGGGGAGAAGGTCTTCGCCGGCCAGCGCGCCGACGCGTTCTTCGTGGACCTGGGCTCGATCTTCGACCTGGGCACGCTGCGTCCCTTCCAGGACAAGCACCTGGTCGGCCAGACGCTGTTCAACTACGCGGGCAAGGCGATCAACGCCACCGACAAGCTCAACGTGCACAGCATCGCGATCCAGGTCCCGCTCCAAGCCGTACGCCGGGACGGGAAGAAGAAGGTGCGCGGGCGCGACGCCGGTGCGGTGATCGGCGTGTGGACCTCGGCCAGCCGCCGCCAGGTGCAGGTGCGCAACGGCGACAAGAAGAACGACGACGTCGTGGTCGGCCCCCAGGTGCAGGTCTCCCGGCTCGGCAACCCGCTGTTCAACGAGGTCATCGTGCCGATGGCCGAGAAGGACAAGTGGAACAGCCTGCCCCCGGCCGAGGACAAGCGCTTCGCCCAGTTCGTCGAGAAGCCCGAGCTGCAGACGCTGCTGCCGGTGCTCTACCCGGGCCTGTTCGACAAGCTGGCCGCGCGGGACAAGACCGGCAAGGCCCGGGCCGACCTGGTCGCGATCCTGCTGACCGGCATCCCGGACGGGATCATCGAGAACTTCCAGAACAACACCGGCGAGACCCAGGCCGACATGTTGCGGCTGAACACCGCGGTGCCGCCGGCCAAGGAGCCGAGCAAGTTCGGCATCCTCGGCGGCGACCTGGCCGGCTTCCCCAACGGGCGGCGCATCGCCGACGACGTCGTCTCGATTTCCGTACGGGCCATCGCGGGCGCGACCCTGCCGCTGGTCGAGAAGGACTTCGAACCGGACGCCGCGGCCTCCCTGGTCGAGCAGGGCCTCAGCATCAAGGACGCGAGCGCCCCGCTGCTCAAGAAATTCCCCTACCTCGGCACCCCCTTCGACGGATTCGGTAACCCCTCATGACGCACGAGCACGCCGAGCAGGCCGACCACAGCTGGCACAGCATGACGCCGTCGGGCCAGGGCACGGTCATGCTCAACATCGGCGCCGGGATCGGAGCGCTGATCATCAATACCCCCGGGGGGATGCACGGACGGGAGATCGAGGTCAGCCCGGTCGACGATCCGGCCCGGCGGACCCACGCGGCCGTGCGCGCCCGCTACGTGTGGGGCGGCGTCTGCTTCAGCGTGGTGCTCGACAGCCTGCCCGAGGGCCGCTACACCGTTTGGGACGACCCGGTCACGCCGCTGGGCGAGATCGAGGTGCCCAGCGGCGCGGTCGCCGAGTTCAGCTGGCCGGTGGCGGTGGCCGCCGCCTAGGCGCCGATCGGGTCTAGGGTGGACGCCATGGTCGGCGTCCACCAGACTCGTCCCGCTCCACCGGGGACAGACGCGGCCGTCCATTTCTCGCTCGCGACGGCCGATGTGGACGAGGCCCGGGATTTCTGCCGCCGGTTGTTCTACGGCCCCCTGCGGGTCGACCCGGTCGGTGACCGATCCCGGTTCGCCTTCCGGGGTGACGTGGTGGCGCTCGGCCCGATCACGGTCGGCGAGATCAGCTACGGCAGCGACATCCACCTCGAGATAGCCGACCTCGAGACGTCGTACCACGTGCTGGTGCCGTTGACCGGCCTGCTTGTGTCACGGCATCGGGGCACGACGGTCCTGGCCGACCAGACCCGGGCCGCGGTCTATCGCCCGGTCGGCGACATCAGCCTCGAATGGCCCGGCGACTGCCGGCTGCTCAGCGTCAAGGTCGAGCGGGAGGCGCTGGAACGGGAACTGGACGCGGCTCTCGATCAGCGGATCGTCAGCCCGCTGCTGCTGGGCAACAGCTTCAACGTGGTGGACGCCCCGGGACGGACCTGGGTGTCGCTGGTCCGCCTGTTCTTCGGCGAGCTGATGCGCGGGCGGGGCCTGACCGCCCAGCCGCGGATGGCCTGCCGCTGGCGGGACATGGTGGTCAGCGGCCTGGCCCTGACGGTCGAGCATCCGTACGGGGAGGAGCCGGCCGGCATGCGCGGGCCCAACCGTCCCCGCACGGTGAAGCGCACGCTCGACGCCATGCACGCCGAGCCGTGGCGCCCGTTCAGCGCCACCGACCTGGCCGCGATAGCCGGGGTGGGCGTGCGGGTGCTGCAGGAGTCGTTCCGCCAGCACGTCGGCATGTCACCGCTGACCTATCTGCGGCGGCTGCGGCTCGACGGGGTGCACGCCGAGCTGTCGCGGTCGGACCCGTGGCAGGTGAACGTGTCCGAGGTGGCCTACCGCTGGGGTTTCACCCACCTCGGACGGTTCGCCGGCGCCTATCGGGCCCGCTACGGCGTATCGCCGTCGCAGACCCTGCGCGAACGGCGCTGAAAGCGCCTACAGCTCTACGGTCTGGCCCTTGCCGATGACGACCACGCCGTTGTCCGAGACCGTGTAGAGCTTGCGGTCACGGTCGAGGTCGACGCCGATCTGGGCGCCCTCGGGCACGATGACGTTCTTGTCGATGATCGCGTTGCGGATGATCGAGCGCCGGCCCACCTTGACGCCCTCCATCAGCACCGAGCCCTCGACGTGGGCCCACGAGTTGACGCGGACGTTCGGCGAGATCACCGACCGCTCGACGAGCGCACCCGACACCACCACCCCGGGCGAGATCATCGACTCGATCGAGCGGCCCTGCCGGTCGTCGTAGCCGTGCACGAACTTGGCCGGCGGCCACGAGCCGTAGTTCGTGAAGATCGGCCAGTCGTGGTTGTAGAGATTGAAGATCGGCTCGGTGGCGATGAGGTCCATGTGGGCCTCGTAGAACGAGTCGAGCGTGCCCACGTCGCGCCAGTAGCCGCGGTCACGCTCGCTGCTGCCGGGCACCGCGTTGTCGCGGAAGTCGTAGACGTTGGCCTCGCCGCGCTCGACGAGCATGGGGATGATGTTGCCGCCCATGTCGTGCTTGCTGTCCGGGTCCTGCGCGTCCTTGGTGACCGCGTCGCACAGCGCGCGGGTGGTGAAGATGTAGTTGCCCATCGACGCGAAGATCTCGTCGGGCGCGTCCGGGAGGCCGTCGACCTCTTTCGGCTTCTCCCGGAAGGCCTTGATCCGCTTGCCGTCCTCGGCCACGTCGATGACGCCGAACTGGTCGGACAGCGACTTGGGCTGCCGGATGCCGGCCACCGTGACCGCGGCCCCCGAGGCGATGTGGTCGTTGACCATCTGCTTCGGGTCCATGCGGTAGATGTGGTCGGCGCCGAACACGATGACGTAGTCGGGCGACTCGTCGTTGATCAGGTTCATGCTCTGGTAGATGGCGTCGGCCGAGCCGGCGAACCACCGCGGGCCCAGTCGCTGCTGGGCGGGCACCGGCGTGACGTAGTTGCCGAGCAGCGTCGACATGCGCCACGTCTTGGAGATGTGGCGGTCGAGCGAATGGGATTTGTACTGGGTCAGCACGACCATCTTGAGGTAACCGCCGTTGGCAAGATTCGACAGCACGAAGTCGATCATGCGGTAGATGCCGCCGAACGGGACGCCGGGTTTGGCCCGGTCGGCCGTCAGGGGCATGAGGCGCTTACCTTCTCCACCGGCCAGAACGATTGCAAGCACCTTGACAGCCATGGAAGGACGCTAACTTTCCGCCAGCCGGAGCGCCAGCCGAAGAAGGGAACTCGCCGTGCTCATCCCGGCGACGGACAGGGTAACTGATCTTGCGCCCGCGGCGCGAGAAATCTGATCAAGGACTAGGCTGCGGGCGTGGCCGAGAGATTGCGCGTGGACCTCATCACCCGGGAATATCCGCCGGAGGTGTATGGCGGTGCCGGGGTGCACCTGGAGTACCTCACCCGCGACCTGCGCGACCTGGCCGATGTCCGGGTGCACTGCTTCGGGGCCCCGCGCGACGAGCCCGGCGTGACGGCGTATCCCGAGCCGGCCGAGCTCAAGGGAGCCAATGCCGCGCTGCGCACGATGGGTGTCGACCTCGAGATCGCCGCGGGCGCCGAGGGCACCGACATCGTGCACAGCCACACCTGGTATGCCAACTTCGCCGGGCACACGGCCAAACTTCTGTACGGGGTTCCGCACGTCGTCACCACGCACAGCCTCGAGCCGCTGCGCCCGTGGAAGGCCGAGCAGCTCGGCGGCGGCTACGCCCTGTCGTCGTTCTGTGAGCGCGTCGCGATCGAGAACGCGGACGCGGTCATCGCGGTGTCCGGCGGCATGAAACGGGACGTCCTGGCGGCGTACCCGACGGTCGACCCCGGCAAGATCCAGGTCGTCTACAACGGCATCGACACCGCGCTCTACGCCCCCAACCACGGCACCGACGTCATCGAGCGCCTCGGCATCGACCTCGACCGGCCGAGCGTCGTCTTCGTCGGCCGGATCACCCGGCAGAAGGGTCTGCCCTACCTGCTGCGGGCCTGCCGCTCGCTGCCTCCCGAGGCGCAGATCGTGCTCCTCGCGGGCGCGCCCGACACCAAGGAGATCGCGGCCGAGGTCGAGGGCCTGGCCGACGAGCTGCGCGCGGTCCGCGACGAGCGCGGCGTGATCTGGGTGCAGGAGATGCTGCCCAAGCACGAGGTCATCCAGGTGCTCACGCACGCCACCGTCTTCGTCTGCCCGTCGATCTACGAGCCCATGGGCATCGTCAACCTCGAGGCGATGGCCTGCGAGACGGCCGTGGTGGCCACGGCGACCGGCGGCATCCCCGAGGTGGTGGCCGACGGCGAGACCGGTCTGCTGGTGCCCATCGAGCAGGTCCAGGACGGCACCGGCACGCCGGTCGACCCCGACAAGTTCGTGGCCGACCTCGCGGCCGGGATGACCGAGCTGCTCACCGACCCGGCCCGGGCCCGCGAGATGGGGCTGGCCGGGCGGCGGCGCGCCGTCGACAAGTTCAGCTGGTCCCGGATCGCCGAGGAGACACTGGCGGTCTACCGCTCGGTTCTCTGATCAGGAGCCGCAAGGCACACTGGTCCCCATGCTCCGCGTCCCCCGGCCCTCCGTCCGTGTGGCAATCGTCGTCGTCTCGGTGCTCCTGGCGACCTCGGTTCTCGGCTTCGGGCTGCTGAAAGCGGCCACCTACCAGCCCACCCCGGCGGCGGGTGCGCCCTGGCCGTCGGCCTCGGCCGCCGCCGCTCCCGGCGTCGCGGGGCAGTGCGGCACGGTGCCGGTGCGCGCCCCCCGCGAGCTGCGGGGCATGTGGCTGACCACGGTGGCCAACATCGACTGGCCCAGCAAGCGGGGCCTGTCACAGGCTCAGGTCAAGGCCGAATACCAGGGCTGGCTCGACCTGGCGGTCGCGCAGCGCCACAACGCGATCTTCGTGCATGTGCGGCCGAGCGGCGACGCGTTCTGGCCCTCGGCGTACGCGCCCTGGTCCGAGTGGCTGACCGGCAAACGTGACGGCAAGTCGCCCGGCTGGGACCCGCTCGACTACATGGTGCGCGAGGCCCACGCCCGCAACCTGGAGTTCCACGCCTGGTTCAACCCCTACCGGGGCACCCAGCCGGGCCCGGTCGGCCCCGGTGCCGACTTCGCGAAGATCGCACCGAACCACCCGCTCCGGCAGCAGCACCGCGACTGGGCCATCTCCTACCCCCGGGGCAAGAACGGCCGGCTGTATTTCGACCCGGGCATCCCGGCGGCCCGCAAGTTCGTCGAGGACGCGATGCTCGAGGCGGTGGAGAAGTACGACGTCGACGGCGTGCACTTCGACGACTTCTTCTACCCGTACCCGCAGGAGGGCGAGGACTTCCCGGACGCGGCTAGCTTCGCCCGCTACGGGGCCGGCAAGACGCGCGACCAATGGCGGCGGGACAACGTGGACACGCTGGTGCGCGAGATGCACGAGCGCCTCGAGAAGCTCAAGCCGTGGGTGAAGTTCGGCATCAGCCCGTTCGGCATCTGGCGTAACAAGGCCACCGACCCCGCCGGGTCCGACAGCAAGGGCCTCGAGGCGTACGACGCGATCTATGCCGACACTCGCAAATGGGTTCAGGAGGGCTGGCTGGACTACATCGTGCCGCAGCTCTACTGGAATCTCGGCTTCGCCAAGGCCGACTACACCAAGCTGCTGCCGTGGTGGACGGCGCTGACCAAGGGCACCGACGTGCAGCTCTACATCGGGATGGCCGACTACCGGGTGGGCGAGCAGGGCGCGTGGAGTGACCCCGGCCAGCTCGACCGGCAGATGGCCCTCAACGACAAATACGGCGTGCAGGGGCAGGTGCACTTCAGCGCCAAGCAGATCCGGGCCGACCGGCTGGGCGCGGTGACCCGGTACAAGAACAAGCACTACGCGTCGCCGGCCCTGGTGCCCCGGATGGCCCGGTTGCCGGCATCGCCGCCGGCCGCACCGCGACTGGTCTCGGCGACCCGGACCGGAGCGGCGATGACGTTCGAGGCGACGGCACCCGGCGCGACCAGCTGGGCGCTCTACCGGGTCACCGGTGACGCCGCCGCCCTGGTGGCCACCGGCCGGGCCGGCTCCCCGGTCGCCGACCCGGCGGCCCCGGCCGGCCCCGCCTCGTATTGTCTGAGCGGCCTCGACCGGTCGGGCAACGAGAGCCCGGTCAGTCCGCCGCTCACCACGTCCTGAGGCCGGGCGGCTTACAGCTTGTTGACGGTCGCCTCGGCCAGATCCCACAGGCGGTCGGCGGCGGCCGGGTCGACCGACCACTCGGCGACGCCCTTGGCCGGCTCGGGGCCGCCGGTCACGACCTCGGCCTCCTGGTTGTCGTCGTCGAAGTAGCGGCCGGTGACGCCGGCCAGCAGCGGGGACGCGACGAGCATGACCTCGGCCGCGGCGCCCTGCTCAGGGGTCTTGTAGTAATCGGGATGGACCAGGTTGCCCTCGTCGTCCATCGCGCCGGCGGCCCGCATGGCGTCCGGGCCGAGGTGGCGCTGCAGGTTGGTGTGGATGTAGCCGGGCGCCAGGGCGTTGGCGGTGATCCCGTCGGTGCCCCAGTGCCGGCCGATGCCCACGGCGAGCAGCACGGTCGCGGTCTTCGACTGGGCGTAGGCGGCGAACGCGTCGTACGGGCGGTTCTCGAAGTGCGGGTCGTCGAAGTCGACGCCCCCGCGCAGCTGGATGCCGGAACTCACGATCGCGATGCGGGCACCCGGCACGAGGTGCTCCCGCAGCCCGGTGAGCAGGGCGAAATGGCCCAGGAAGTTGGTCCCGAGCTGCAGTTCCCAGCCCTGCGCGGTGAGGCGGCGCTCGGGGACGGCCATGATGCCGGCGTTGGCGATGACGGCGTCGACCGGGCCGGTCCAGGCCTCAGAGTATGCCCGCACGGAGCCGAGGTCGGACAGGTCGAGCTCCTTGCGGGCCGGGCTGACGACCTCGGCCCCCGCCTGGCGCAGCGCGTCGGCGGCGGCCTGGCCCAGCCCCGAGCCGCCCCCGGTGATCAGAATGCGCTTGCCGGTGAGGTCGACGCCGGCCAGCACCTCGGCGGCGGTGGTGCGGGCGGTGAACGGGGTGTTGATCCTTGTCATGCCCCTACTGTGCGCGCCGACACCTGGATGCTGAATGGCTGAGGGTCCAAGATAGTTGCGTGAGAGTCCAGGAAGATCCGCTCGACGATGTTCTGGCGCTCGTCGGCGTCACCAGCAGTCTGTCCGCCGGTCTGGTGGCCGGCGGCGCGTGGTCGGTGGCCTTCCAGCCGCCACCCGCGGTCAAATTCAATGCCGTACGCCGGGGGAGCTGCTACCTCCGAGCCGAGGGCAAGGTGTACGAGCTGCACCAGGGCGACTGCTTCCTGCTCACCCGCCCGGTCGCGTTCACCCTGGCCGGCGGCCTGGATGTGCCGTCCGAGCCGGCCGGCCCGCTCTTCGCCCGGGCCGAGGACGGGATCGCCCGAGCCGGCCGGGGCGACGAGGTGTTCCTCATCGGCGGCCGGTTCGGCTTCGGCGAGCGCGCCCAGGAACTCCTGCTCGACGCGCTGCCGCCGGTCGTGCACGTGCCCGGGGCGAGCACGGCGGCGGCCGCGGTGCGCTGGGCACTCGACCAGATCGACGCCGAACTGCGCGACCACCCACCGGCGTCGACGCTGCTCACCGAGCACCTGGCGCTGGTCATGCTGATCCACCTGCTGCGGCTGCACCTGTCGGCCGTGCCCCCGGCCGCCGGCTGGCTGGCCGGCCTGGCCGACCCCGTGGTGGGTCCCGCGCTGCGCGCGCTGCACGGCAAGCCCGCCTACGCCTGGACGGTGGCGGATCTGGCCGCGGTGGCCGCGGTGTCCCGCTCGACGCTGGCCGCCCGCTTCAAGCAGGTGGTCGGCCAGGGCCCGCTGGACTACCTGACCCACTGGCGCATCGAGCTCGCCTCGGCCCGCCTCCGCCACGGCGACCACACGCTGGCCGCGATCGCCCACGAAGTCGGATACGGCTCGGAGAGCGCCCTGAGCACAGCCTTCAAGCGCGTAACCGGCACGTCCCCCCGCGCCTATCGCTCCTCCCGGGCCGCCTGAACCCAGCGACCCTTACTTGGCAGCCAAGCGCACTCCTCCCGATCCACCGATCGCCCGCCCGCCGATCCGCGAGCGCACCTCTCCGGGCTCGAGCCCCGAGCCCCCGACCGGGCCGGCGGTCAGCCGTTGGGGCGGGTCTCCATCGCCTGCAGCGACCAGCTGTTGCCGTCGGGGTCGCGGAAGTAGACAAAATTGCCCCACGGCTGTTTGTCGACCTCGCTGGCCTCGATGCCCGCCTCGACCAGGCCGGCGCGAGCACCCTCGGCGTCGGCGACGACACACTGGATCTCCTGGGTGCCGGGCGTCCTCTCGGTGATGCCCTCGCCGATCACAATCGAGCACGCGGAGCCCGGCGGTGTCAGCTGCACGAACCGCAGACCCTCCTGCACACGATGGTCGTGATCGGCGTGGAAGCCCGCGCGCACATAGAAGGCCTTGGCCCGATCGACGTCGGTCACGGGAACGGGGATGAGCTCGATCTTCATGTCCATGAGCACACGCTAGGCCCGGGGTACGACAGTTTCCGGCCGGCCGTCGGGCGCCCGGAATGCTGATTTGTGCGCGCTTGAATCCCGTACGCGCGAAGGGTTTTGACCTTGCTCAGTGGACGTGGCCGCCGAAGGCCCCGGCTGAGCGGTCGTCGTCAGCGACGGCCTCGGTGATCTCCTGGCCGATGAGGTCGGGTCCGAGGATGTGCCCGCCCGGGCTGACCGCGTCGACGAGGTCGGGCAGGACGGAGGCCAGCTGCCAGGCGACCGCGGCGGGGCTGCCACCGGCGAAGGCGGCCAGGTCGTCGAGGGCGCCGGCGCCGACGGTGTGTCGCACCTGGTCGACGGTCATCGGCTGGTTGTGCGAGGCGTCGGACAGCCAGCTCCCGTACTGCTCCGGGCTTGTCGTCTCGGCCAGCCGGACCACGATGCCGTGCAGGTGAGCGGGGGCGGCCTGATGTGGCCCCAGATGCGCCAGGCCGAACAACAGATCGCGTACCTCTGGATCGTCCAGCAATGTAGACAGTTTGGCGATATCGGGCATGACCGGTCTCCCTCCGCACGGCTTTGCCCTCTCGGACCGGCCGTGGAGGGGATCTGTGACAGCCGCCGTCAGTACTCACCGCCGAGGGCGCCCATCAGGCGGTCCGGCGTCAGGCCCAGTTGGAACAGGGTCTCGCGGTCCTTGGGCGCGTCCAGGTCGAGATGGTCGGGCAACTGGTCTTTGACGGACTCCGCGAAATCGGGCCCATAGGCGCGACGGATCACGTTCAGCGTATGGGCTTTGGTGACAACAGGCATGCCTCCATGACAGCACCGCGCGGCGATCTGTGACAGTGATCCGGTCACAGAAATCGGGGCTGTCCGGTCGTGCTGGACATGCGGACCAGTCGGCTCGAAGCGTTCAGTGACGGCGTGCTTGCCATCATCATCACGATCATGGTGCTGGAGTTGAAGATCCCGGAGTCGCACGACCTCTCCGGCCTCCTGCACGAGACCGGCGGCGGACTGCTGACCTACCTGCTGAGCTTCGTCTGGGTCGGCATCTACTGGGTCAACCACCACCACATGTTCCACCTGGTGCAGCGGGTGGCCGGCGGCGTGCTCTGGGCGAACCTGGCCCTGCTCTTCACGCTGTCGCTGTTCCCGTTCACCACGGCCTGGATGGACGAGTCGGGCTTCGCGCGCACGCCGGTCGTCGTCTACGGACTCAACCTGACCGCCGCGGCGCTCGCCTACCTGGTGCTGCAGCGACTGATCATCCGGCAGCAGGGGGTGGAGTCACCGCTGCGGCAGGCCGTGGGCGGCGACCTCAAGGGCAAGATCTCACCGTTCTTCTACCTGGCCGGCATCGTCACGGCATTGCTGGTCGAGCACGCGGTCCTCGCGGTGGCCTTCTTCGCGGCCTGCGCGCTGCTGTGGTTCGTGCCCGACCGCCGCATCGACCGGGTGGTGCGCGAACTGGAGTCGGTGGATCAGCGCTAGGGGCGACGGGCGCCGCGGGGTGCGGTGAGGCCGGGGCGGCAGCCCTGGCGGGCCGGAACGGACTCGGTCCGTTCCGGCCCGCGATCGATTCCGTCGTCCCCCGCGACGTCGTCGCGGCCGGAATCGAACGGCTCCCCGAGAGGAGTCATCGGTTTCCCTTGAACTGCGCGCAGCCCGTCTCGTCGGGCAGCAGCGGCCGGAACGTGATCAGGTATTTCTCACCACCGGCGGTCCACGGGGTCATCTGGTTGGCCTTCTTGGCCGCGGCCACCACCTTGCCGGCCTCGGCGCCGCTGACGACGACACAGCCGATCTTGAAGGCCGGGTTGAGGTAGTCGCCCGGCAGCGCGGGGCCGGGCCAGGCGATCTCGGGCTGCGCCACGTCGCCGGCGGCGGGCTTGGTCCAGGGCCGGGCCAGCACGGCCATCGACTCGGGCTGATAGGCCGTCGTGCTGCTCGGGTCGCCGCCGGCGGCCAGGTCGCCGAGCTTGTCGACGAAGCCGGCCAGCTTGGCCCGGGCCGCCTCCTGGGCGGCGTCGAGCATCGGGTCGTCGGCCTGGGCCTCGTTGAGCGCCTCGACGGCGACCGACTGGGTGCCCTCGGCGGTGGTGACAGTGACCCGGGTGGTCGGCGCGTCGGCCACGTTGGGCCGGCCGAAGTCGGTGCCGGAGCTGACGCCGGCGTCGCCCGCCTCCTTGATCAGCTGTTGCAACTGGTCGGGGCTGAGCATGACGACCTGCAGGTTGGGCAGCGCGGGCCCGGGATAGATCGCGGGGACCGGCCCCTCGGTGATCACCCGGCCGTCGGCGTAGACGCTGATCGACGGCAGGGAGCCGACCGTACGGTCCGGCGGCACGAAGCCACCGGACGACTCCACGCGTGCCACGAGTTCGTCCCCGCCCTGGGGGGAGGCGGAGGCGCTCTCCGGCGCGCCGGAGCCCGGCGCGCCCGCGCCGGTGGCGCCGGGCTGCGCGCAAGCGGCGAGCAGGAACAGGGGAACGGCGGCGGCCATCAGGGTGCCGCGGAGACGAGTCATGCCCCTTAAGACGATTTGGGGTCGTCTGCGGTTCCGAGGTCCGGCGCTGATTTTGCCGTTGCAGTCGTATTGAAAACCGGCTACCTTGGCAATGCAGTCGTATTGGGAAGGTGAGCGTTGATGGTGATTCTGGACCTGCGCGATGTCACGGCCGGCTCGTCCGAGCGGGTCGGCGGCAAGGCGGCCGGCCTCGGCGAGCTGATCCGGGCCGGCGAGCGGGTGCCGGCCGGGTTCTGCGTCCCGGCCGATGTCCGCGAGTTGCCACGAGACGAGATCCTTTCGGCGTACGAGGAACTCGGCCGGCCGCCGGTGGCGGTTCGATCGAGTGCCACCGTCGAGGACGCGCCCGGCGCGAGCTACGCCGGCATGTTCGACACCGTCCTCGACGTCCAGGGCCCCGATGCCCTGCTCGCCGCGATAGAGCAGTGCCGCGCGTCAGTGGCCAACGCCCGCGCGCTGGCCTACCGGGGCGACGGCCCACCGCGCGACGACATCCGGATGGGCGTCGTCGTGCAGCGCATGGTCGAGGCCGAGCGGGCCGGGGTGTTGTTCACGGCGAATCCGGTGAGTGGCTGCCGCACCGAGATGCTGGTGGAGTCGGCCGAGGGCAACGGGTCCGCAGTGGTCGACGGCCAGGCCGGCGTGGACCGCCGCGTCGTGGGGCCCGACGATCCGCTGCGCGCGGTGGGCGAGCGGTTGCAGGCCCACTTCGGCGCGCCGCAAGACGTCGAGTGGGCCGTCGACGAGCACGGCGAGCTGTGGATTCTGCAGTCCCGGCCGATCACGACGCTCTTCCCGGCGCCCCCGGCGAGCGACGGCCCGCCGCGGGTTTACCTGGAGTTCGGGCACGTGCAGGGGATGCTCCAGCCGGTGACGCCGATGGGCATGGATACGCTCAAGGAGCTGATCAAGGCGATGCTCGCGCCGCTCGGGCTGCGGGTGGCGATCGTCGACATCGGCGGGCGGCTCTACGGCGACCTGACCGACCTCGTCCGCGATCCGGTGGCCCGGCGGCGGCTGGTCCCGCTGATGGCCGTCGACTTCGGTCCGCGTGCGCAGGCGGTCATGCGTCACGTTCTCGACGACCCACGGTTCGCGCCGCAGCAGGCGCCGAAGCGGAAGCGCGAGGGCGGCCTGCCTCCGGTCGGGCGGGCGCTTCGGGGCGTTGCCGGCGCGCTGGCCCGGCCCGACCGCGCCCGGGCCCGGCTCCAGGACGCCGTCGAGCGCCTCCGCCGGGAGTCCGCCGCCGATGCGGACCGCCACCTGACGACGGCGGACCGACTGAGGCTCGTCCGCGACCACGACCAGACCGACGGCCCCGACGCGATCGTCTGGCCCATCGTGGCCGGCATGCTGGCCAGTGCCGTGCCGCCCCGGCTGCTGTCGGGCATCGCTGAGCCGGCCGAGATCCACGCCGTGCTCGGCGGCATGCCGCACAACGTGACGATCGAGATGGATCTCGCCCTGTGGCAGCTCGCCCGTGACGCCAAGGACCCGGCCGACGTCGATCTGGAGGGCTTCCTCCAGGCGTATGGGCATCGGGCGGCGGGCGAGGTCGATCTGGGCGTGCCGCGCTGGTCGGAGGACCCGGCGCCGGTGCGCGCGGCACTGGCCAACCTGATCCGGGTCACCGACCCGGAGCAGGCGCCCGACCGGCGCTTCGCCCGCGCCGCCGAGCAGGCCGAGGTCACCCTGCGGAAACTAGGCTTGCGGGTCCGGCGTCGTCGTCCCGTTCGCGGGCGGCTGGCGATGTTCCTGCTGGGCCGGGCCCGGCGGCTGGCCGGGTTGCGCGAGGCGGGCAAGTTCGCCGGTCTCTACCGACTGGCCCAGATGCGCCGCCACCTGCTGGCCGTGGGCGCCGACCTGACCGGGGCCGGCCTCCTCGATCAGCCCGGCGACATCATGTTCCTGACGCTCGACGAGGTCGACGGTCTGCTGAATTCGTCGGTCACCGGTCACCGCCGGTTGATCGCCGACCGCCGAGCCGAGTACGAGCGCGAGTCACGCCGCCGGTCGGTGCCGGTGGCGCTGCTCTCCGACGGCACCGACATCGAAGCCGTCCTGCCGGCCGCGCACGAGCCCGGGGCGTTGCGCGGCGTGGGCGCGTCGGCCGGCCGGGCCACGGGGCCGGTGCGGGTTGTGCACGATCCCGCCACCGCCCACCTCGAGCCGGGCGAGGTGCTGGTCACCGCGACGACCGATCCGGGCTGGACGCCGCTGTTCCTCACGGCGGCGGCGCTCGTGACCGAGACCGGGGCCGTGATGGCGCACGGACCCACAGTGGCCCGGGAGTACGGCATCCCGGCCGTCATCTGCGTCCCGGGTGCCACCCAGCACCTTCGCACCGGCCAGATCGTCACCGTCGACGCCGCCGCCGGCACGGTCACCGTCGTCGACGGTGCTGTCTCTGCCGTGGGTGGCACCGGTCTGGTGGGGGAGGGGCGGTCATGAGTCTGTGGCGTCGCGCCGTGGCGGCTGAGGCGGCCACGTGGCGCAATCTGGTCCTGTGGGTGACCCGGCGGCCCGTCGATCTGCACGGGGGCAGGGCATTCGGCTATCTGGGAGTGGTCAGGCCGATCCTGGGGGTCTTCCTCGGGGTGTCGATCGTGGAGATCCCGATCCTCGACCTGGTCATCAAGCACGTGATCCCGTGGGGGCCGGCCCGTCTGATCATGCTGGCGCTCAGCGTGTGGGGGCTGTTGTGGATGCTGGGTTTCCTCGGCGGGCTGATCAGGCACCCCCACCTGGTCGTCGCCGAGGGGCTGCGCATCCGGATGGGGCCGGGAATCGACTTCACCGTGCCGTGGTCGGACATCGCGTCGGTCGGCAAGCGCTACCGGTCGATGCCCTCCAGCAAGTCGGTGCAATACGAGGACGGCGCGCTGCACATCGCGGTCGGCAGCCAGACCAGCATCGACGTGCGGCTGCGGCGGCCGATCGTGTTCGAGGTGCCCCGGGGCACGGGTGACGCCGTCGATGAGGTACGCCTGTATGCCGACGACTCGGACGGTCTGGTTCGGGCCGCCCGGGACCACCTCGAGGCGTACGCGGAGTAACGGCATGCCCAAGAAGGTCGACCATGACGAACGCCGGCGCCTGATCGCCGACGCGTTGATGCGGGTCGCCGCCGAGCAGGGGCTGGAAGCGGTCAGCCTCCGGCACGTGGCCACTGCCGCCGGAGTCTCGGCCGGGATGGTGCAGCACTACTTCCGCACCAAGGACGAGATGATGACGTTCGCACTGAGCGCGGTGCGGGAGCGCAGCGAGGCCCGGGTGCGCACCGCGGTGGAATCGCTCGGCGCCGACCCGCCGCCTCGGCAACTGCTGCGCGCGATGATCGCCGCGCTGCTGCCGCTGGGCGAGGCGGCGCGTGAGGAGGGGCGAGTGGCGCTGGCCTTCCTCGCCTATACCGCCGTGCGACCGGCGACCGCGGCCGAGCTGCGCCCGAGCACAGCCGAATTTGTCCACTTCATCGCGAGCCAGTTGCCCAGCGGCGAGTCCCGCGAGGCGGCCGGCCTGCTGGCCTTGATGGAGGGCCTCGGCGTCTATGTGCTGGGCGGCCAGTATGGGCCCGACCAGGCCTTGGAGGCTCTCGACGCCCAGCTCGACCTGCTCTTCGACGCCGGGTCGGCGGCGCGCCGCACCCGACCGGGCTGGGAATACCGCGACGGCCTGGCCGGCGAATCCTCCGAGGCACTCGAGGAGGCCGACACGGCAGAGACAGTGTGACCGGGTTGCACTGGGGCCAAGTCGGCAGTCGGGTGCGAGCGGAGGCCGGCCTCGGAGGTCTCTGCCCGGGGCGGCGCGACCGGGGGCGTCACCCCGGACCACGACCCGGGCAGCCCGGCACCAGGTCGCCCGGGATGGAGCCGTGCAGGGCCAGGCGGGTGGGTCAGTGTTTGATGGCTCGGGTGAAGCGGGTGCGGTAGACCGAGGCGCTCAGGCCGTAGTGGGACTTGAAGCGGCGGGCGAAGTAGTTCTGGTCGGGCCAGCCGACTGACTCGCCGATGCGGTTGATGGGCTGGTCGGTGTGCAGGAGGCGGGCGGCGGCCAGTTCGACGCGGTGGCGGGAAAGATAGGCCATCGGGGGCAGGCCGGTGGCTGACTTGAAGAGGCGGACCAGGTAGCCCGGGGCCAGGTGAAGCTCGGCGGCCAGCTCGGTCAGGGTCCACTGGTGGGCGGGGCGGTCCTCCATCATGCGCATGGCGTCCAACACGGCGGAGTGGGTGCCGGCGGAGCCGCCGGAGATCTGGTCGGTCTCGGCCACCACGCGGGCCAGGCCGCTGAGGAACAGCATCAAGCGGCCGATCAGGTCGCCGCGGTAGTCGCCGGGTGGTTGGGTGCGGAGTTTCTGCAAGCCGTCCAGGTGTTCGAGGCAGCCGGTGAGGGCGTCGTCGTGCAGGTGGGTGTAGAGGATGCCCCGGCGCTGGCCGGAATACGGGCCCGTCCACAGGAGGTGGCCCAGCTGCGGGTCCTGCCTGGTCCAGGCCAGCTCGCGTTGCAGCAACTCGGTGGAGAAGCAGCAGTTGTAGAGGTCGAGGCGCCGGCAGTGCTCGTAGCCGTGCCAGACCCCGGGGCGCAGCAGGATCGCGTCGCCGACCTGTAGCTCCTGCCGGCCGGCCAGGCTGTGGTGGACGCCGGAGCCCGACATGACCACGGCGATCTCCACAAAGCTGTGCGTGTGCACGGGATGCGTGTCCTCGTGCAGGTAGTGACCGGCGTAGGCCACCGACCCGTCGATGAAGTGCAGCAGCGTCCGGGTGTTCTCGACCGGGGGATCTTCGGTCATGCCCCACCGTAGGCCCCAGGTGAATTTCGTGCTACCTCCGGTTCATCTCGGGCTATGTCGTGGGCCACACCGAAACGCAGGATCGGGGGCACGGCGAAACCTTCTCGCCACGAAAAAGAAACATTGAGATCGGCTCTCTGTCGCGCTGGTTCTTGAATCGTTTCAGCGGCAGTTGGCCATACGTAGCGCCCGCACAGGAGTGACATGCCGGACATCGCGCCACCCACCTCCCTCCGCTTCGAGCACCACCCCGCCCCGGTGCTCGGTCTCGGCACCGCGACGCCTCGCCTCTCCTGGCAGGTGCCGGCCGCCCCCGCCGACTACACCCAGACCCGCTACCAGATCGAGATCACCCGCGCCGGCGAGACCGAGGCGTTCGAGGTGGCTTCGGGGGAGCAGGTGCTGGTGCCCTGGCCGGGGGTTCCGCTGGGGTCGCGGGAAGCGGTCAGTGTGCGGGTCCGGGTCGGGGATGACGCGCGCTGGAGCGAGTGGAGTGAGCCGGCCGGTGCC
Source organism: Paractinoplanes maris (assembly GCF_023544465.1). Lineage (GTDB taxonomy): Bacteria > Actinomycetota > Actinomycetes > Mycobacteriales > Micromonosporaceae > Actinoplanes > Actinoplanes maris. Next base: position 129,241 of record NZ_JALPVL010000011.1, read on the forward strand.
GAGGCCGGGTTGCTGGACGCCGGGGACTGGAGCGCGCGGTTCGTGAGCGCCGCCGAGATCGGGGGCTGGGGGAGTCCGTCGCCGATTCTCACCGGGACCGTCGAGCTTCCTCCGGGGGTCACGCGGGCGCGGCTCTACGCCACGGCACACGGGCTCTACGAGGCTCGGCTCAACGGGGAGCGGGTCGGCGACGAGCAGCTCACGCCGGGCTGGACCGCCTATCAGCACCGGTTGCGCTATCAGTCGTACGACGTGACCGGGCTGGTCGGCGCGGGTGTCAACCGGCTCGAAGTGCAGCTCGGCAACGGCTGGTTCCGGGGTTACCTCGGCTTCCGCAACCAGCACAGCCTCTACGGCGACCGGCTCGCGCTGCTCGCCCAGCTCGAGGTCGAGACGGCCGACGGGCAGGTGCACACGCTGGCCACCGACGGTTCCTGGACGGCCCGCGAGGGCACCGTCATCGAGGACGACCTCTACAACGGCCAGCGCACCGACCTGCGCCGCGAGCTCGGTCCCGAGTCGCCGGTCGACGTGCTCGACGCCGACCTCGGGCTGCTGGTCGCCCCGGAAGGGCCGCCGGTCCGGGTGACCGAGGTGCTGCCCGCGGTCGAGGTGTTCACGTCGCCGTCGGGCCGGACGTTGGTCGACTTCGGGCAGAACCTGGTCGGCTGGGTCCGGCTCACCGTGCGCGGCGCCCGGGACGGCCGGCAGGTCGTGATCCGGCACGCCGAGGTGCTCGAGGACGGTGAGCTCGGCGTCCGGCCGTTGCGCAGCGCCCGGGCCACCGACGAGTGGATCCTCTCCGAGAGCGATGAGGTCGTGCTCGAGCCGGGCCTGACCTTCCATGGATTCCGGTACGCCGAGGTGAGCGGCGTCGAGAATCTCCACATGCGAGACATCGAGGCTGTCGTCGTGGGCTCCGACCTGCGCCGCACGGGGTGGTTCGAGTCGTCGCACACGTTGCTCGACCGGTTCCACGAGAATGTGGTCTGGGGGATGCGCGGCAACTTCGTCGACGTCCCGACCGACTGCCCGCAGCGCGACGAGCGGCTCGGCTGGACCGGTGACATCCAGGTCTTCTCGCCCACCGCCTCGTTCCTGTTCGACACGGCCGGCTTCCTCGGCAACTGGCTGGCCGACCTGGCTGCCGAACAGCAGAAGGACGGCTCCGTCCCGCACGTCGTGCCGGATGTGATCCGCCAGCCCGGCCCGGCCGCCGCGGCCTGGGGTGACGCCGCCGCGATCGTGCCCTGGGTGGTCTATCAGCGCACCGGCGACGCCGGCCTGCTCAAGCGCCGGCTGCCCAGCATGCGCGCCTGGGTCGACCGGATCGCCGGGCTGGCCGGGCCCGGCTTCCTGTGGGCGGGCGGCTTCCAGTTCGGTGACTGGCTCGACCCGGCCGCCCCGCCCGCCGACCCGTTCCGGGCCAAGGCCGACCCGGACGTCGTCGCCACCGCCCACCTGGCCCGCTCGGCCGAGGTTGTCGCCCTGGCCGCCCGGGCGATCGGCGACGGTGAGGTGGCCCGCCACTACGGCGAGCTGGCCCAACGGGTCCGGGCCGCGTTCGCCCGCGAGTACGTCACCGACGGCGGCCGCGTGCTCAGCGACGCCCCGACCGCCTACGCGCTGGCCCTGCAGTGGGCGCTGCTGCCCACCGAGGAGCAGCGCCGGAACGCGGGGGAGCGGCTCGCCGACCTCGTCCGCTCGTCCGGGTTCCGGATCAGCACCGGGTTCGTCGGCACGCCGCTGATGACCGACGCGCTGGCCGACTCGGGCCGGCCCGAGCTCGCGTACCGGTTGCTGCTGCAGACCGGGATGCCGAGCTGGCTCTACCCGGTGACGATGGGCGCCACCACGATCTGGGAGCGCTGGGACAGCATGCTCCCCGACGGCTCGATCAACCCGGGCGAGATGACCTCGTTCAACCACTACGCGCTCGGGGCGGTCGCCGACTGGCTGCACCGCCGCGTGGCCGGCCTGGCCCCCGGCGAACCCGGTTACCGCCGGATCGACGTGCGGCCCCTGCCCGACCGGCAGCTCACCCATGCTGCCGCCAGACACCTCACCCCGTACGGGGAAGCCTCGGTCTCCTGGAAGCGGGACGGCGGGGAGCTGCGCCTCGCGGTGGTGGTGCCGGTCGGCGCGACTGCCACGGTGCACCTGCCCGGGCAGGACACGCCGGTCGACGTACGCCATGGCTCGCACGACTGGGTGGTCGAGGACCCGTACGCGGACGAGGCCGCCCTGCCCGCCGAGCCGACCATCCGGCAGCTCATGGACCACGCACCCAGCTGGGAGAAGCTTCTCGCCGTGGCCCGCGAAGCGGGTGTCGCGGCCGGCGAGGCCGACCTGGCCGACCGGCTCGTGCGCTACCTGGACGCGCCCGCCACCGACTTCGCCGACGCCGCCACCGCGCACGGCTTCATCCCCGGCGGTGACCAGCTCGCCGCCCGCCTGACCTCGCTTCTCTCCTCCTCTTCCGACAGATAAGGGAGTTCCTCCATGACAAGACGCCACCTAGCGCTCGCCGTGTTGTCCGCCGCCACCCTGGCCCTCGGCGCGTGCAGCGCCGGTGACCTCGGCAGCAGCGACGACGAAAGCGGCGGCGGCAAGGTCACGCTGTCGTTCCTGACGGACAACCAGCCGGAGACGGTCAAGATGGCGGAGGGGCTGGCCAAGGACTTCACCGCCAAGAATCCCGACATCACGGTCAACGTCGAGACCCGGCCGCAGGGCACCGAGGGCGACAACATCGTCAAGACCCGGCTCTCGACCGGCGACATGACCGACATGTTCATGTACAACTCGGGGTCGCTGATGCAGGCCCTGGCGCCGCAGAAGAACCTGGCCCCGGTGGACGACTTCGCCGGCCAGCTCGACGAGAACTTCAAGAAGGCGGTCGGCTCGGACGGCAAGATCTACGGTGTGCCCTTCGGTAACTACATGGCCGGCGCGATCCTCTACAACAAGGAGGTGTACGACAAGAACGGGCTCACGGTGCCGACCACCTGGGACGAGTTCCAGGCCAACAACGCCAAGCTGAAGGCGGCCGGGGTCGACCCGGTCATCCAGACCTACGGCGAGACCTGGACCTCCCAGCTGTTCATCCTCGGCGACTACCACAACGTCGAGGCGGCCAGCCCGGGCTGGGCCGATCAATACACCAAGAACCAGGCCAAGTACGCCACCACGCCCGCCGCCAAGGCCGGCTTCGACCACCTGCAGCAGGTGCACGACGCGGGCTACGTCAACAAGGACTTCGCCTCGGCCAAGCTCACCGACGGTCTCAACAAGCTGGCCAAGGGTCAGGGCGCGCAGTACCCGATCCTGTCGGCCATGGTCAGTCAGCTGATCGCCGACAACCCGGGCAGCGAGAACAAGATCGGCCTGTTCGCCATCCCCGGCACCGACACCGCCAAGAACGGCCTGACCGTGTGGGCCCCGAACGGCCTCTACATCCCGTCCAGCACCAGCGGTGACAAGCTCGCGGCGGCCAAGAAGTTCCTCGGCTTCGTGGCCAGCCCCGACGGTTGCGCCTCGATGGGCAAGTCGACCACCCCGACCGGGCCCTACGCGGTCACCGGCTGCAAGCTGCCCGACTCGGTGCCGCAGGCGGTCAAGGACATGCAGACCTACATCGACAAGCAGGGTGCCTCCAGCCTGGCCCTGGAATTCCTCTCCCCGGTCAAGGGCCCGGCCCTCGAGCAGATCTGCGTCGAGGTCGGCTCCGGCATCCGCAAGGCCGACGCCGCCGCCAAGCTCTACGACGAGGACGTGAAGAAGCAGGCTCAGCAGCTGGGACTCGAAGGTTGGTAACGGTGGAGGCCCGGCCGCGCACCAGCGTGGCCGGGCCGGCCCCCGCCGCCGGGCGTAAGAAGAGCCCGTACCCCTCCTGGTTCTACCTGCCGGCCGCCATCGTGTACGCGGTGCTCTTCCTGGTGCCGACCGTGACCTCGTTCTACTTCAGCCTGACCCGCTGGAGCATCTTCGACTCCCAGTTCATCGGGTTCGACAACTACGTCACGTTCTTCCGGGAGCCGGCGCTGGTCTCCGGGCTGTGGCACACCGTGCTCTACGCGGTGATCACCTCGGGGCTCAAGGTGCTGCTCGGCCTGGGCCTGGCGGTGCTGCTCACCTCGCAGATCATCGGCCGCGGTTACCTGCGCTCGGTGGTGTTCTTCCCGGTCCTGGTCAGCACGATCGGGGTCGGCCTGACCTTCACGATCCTCCTCGACCCCGAGGAGGGGCTGGTCAACGAGTCGCTGGCGCTGATCGGCGTCCAGGGGCCGGGCTGGCTCACCGACCCCAGCTTCGCGCTGATGTCGGTCGCCCTGGTCGACGTGTGGAAGGGCGTCGGCCTGGCCACGTTGATCTACATCGCCGGCATCGTGTCCATCCCGCAGGAGTATTTCGAGGCGGCCCGCGTCGACGGCGCCACCGCCTGGCAGAACTTCGTGAAGATCGTGCTGCCGCTGGCTCGGCCGGCGACCTTCACGGTCATCCTGCTGTCGCTGATCGGCGGGCTGCGTTCGTTCGACCTGATCTGGGCGATGACCCGCGGTGGTCCCGGCTTCACCTCCGACGTGATCGCGTCGGTGATCTACAAGCAGTACCAGGCCGGTTTCTACGGCCTGTCGACGGCCGGCAACGTGGTGCTGTTCCTGCTGGTGACGGCGATCATCTTCCCGCTGTCGCGGTATCTGAACTCCAAGGAGGTGGACCTGTGACCGCCGCTGCCGGGGTGAACCGGAGACCGCGTAAGAACCTTGTGCTCAGCGTGGTGGCGATCCTGCTGTCGGTCGTGGTCTTCCTGGTGCCGTTCGCCTTCATCCTGCTGACCGCGGTGAAGAGCCGGCAGGAGGCCTCGCGGCTGGACTTCTCGTGGCCCACGCAGTTCCAGTTCGTGCAGAACTTCGTGGACGTGGTGCAGGCCCGCGACTACATGCTGATCATCGCCTTCATCAACAGCACGATCCTCACCGTGGCCTCGGTGGCCATCCTGGTGGTGCTGTCGGCAATGGTGGCCTTTGTGCTGCAGCGCCGCCGCACCCGGTGGACCGGCCTGGTCAACTTCCTGGTCCTGTCCGGTCTGATCATCCCGCCGGCCGTCGTGCCGACCATCTGGGTGCTGCAGAAGCTCGGGCTCTTCCGGACGATGCCCGGGCTCATCCTGATCGAGGTCGCGTTCGGCCTGTCGTTCTGCATCCTGCTGTTCCGGGCGTTCATCGCCACGATCCCGCGCGAACTCGACGAGGCGGCGATCATCGACGGGGCCGGGCCGATGCGGCTGTTCTTCCGGGTCATCCTCCCGCTCCTGCGGTCGGTCATCATCACCGTCGTCGTGGTGCAGTCGGTGACGGTCTTCAACGACTTCGTCAACCCGCTGTACTTCCTGCCGGGCGACCAGAACGCCACGGTCCAGCTGACCCTCTACAACTTCTCGAGCGCCTATTCGACCCAGTACAACCTGCTCTTCATGGACATCCTGCTGATCACGATCCCGCCGCTGATCATGTTCCTGTTCTTCAACAAGCGCATCGTCGCCGGCATGACGGCGGGCGCGGTCAAGGGGTAGGGGAGAGACTGGGGGTCGCGCCGTTGCCTCGGCGCGACCCCCTCGTTCCGCCCCGCCGGAGGTCGACATGCTGGTATCCCGTCTCCACGCCGCCGGTGACGTCCGGCTCCACGACGAGCCCGATCCGACCGGCGAGGGCACTCTCGTGGAGGTGACCTCGGTCGGCATCTGCGGGTCGGATCTGCACTGGTTCACCGAGGGCGGCATCGGCGACGCGGTCCCGGCGAAACCGCTCGTGCTCGGTCACGAGATGGCCGGGGTGATCCGCGGCGGGGCCGACGACGGCGTACGGGTGGCCATCGACCCGGCGATCCCGTGCCACCACTGCGAGCCGTGCCTCGACGGCTACCCCAACCTCTGCCTGAACATCGTCTTCGCCGGGCACGGAGCGACCGACGGCGGGCTGCGCCAGTTCATGAGCTGGCCGGCCGACCGGCTGCACCGGCTGCCCGACGCGGTGTCCGACGACGACGGTGCCATGCTCGAGCCGCTGGGGGTGGCGCTGCACGCCTACGACCATGCCCATGTGCGGCTGGCGTCCACGGTGGCCGTCGTCGGGTGCGGGCCGATCGGGCTCCTGCTGATCCAGCTGGCGCTGCGCGGCGGCGCCACCCAGGTGCTCGCGGCCGAGCCGCTGCCGCACCGGATGGCGGTCGCGGCCCGCCTCGGCGCGGTGCCGATCGAGGCGGAGGCCGCCGCCGACGTGGTCTTCGAGGTCTCCGGCTCACCCGCGGCGGTCGAGGCGGCCCTGCGGGTGGCCAAGCCGGGCGCCCGGGTCGTGCTGGTCGGCATCCCCGACGGCGACACCACCACGTTCAGCGCGTCGATCGCCCGCCGCAAGGGATTGACACTGGTCCTGGCCCGCCGGATGGGCGAGGTCTATCCCCGGGCGATCGCGCTGGCCGCACAGAAGCTCGTCGATCTGGGGTCGCTGGTGTCCGACACCTTCCCGCTCACCGCGGTGTCCGACGCCCTCGGGACGGCGGCCGCCCGGACGGGTCTGAAAGTGGTCGTCCACCCCAACGGTTAATCCATTGTCCGCGGGCGGGGCGGACCTTACCGTAGAGATCACCAACTGGTCGGGGTTCAGGAGAAACGGATGCTCTGTCTGATGTCGTGCGGTGGCCTGGCTGCCGTGCGCCCCGACCACATATCCGGGTGACGCCGTGGGCGCTTCCCGGAATTCTGCAGGGAGGTGACCCGGTGAGTGATGTGCTGGTGCTGAACGCCGATCTGGGGCCGCTGCACCGGGTGAGCCTGCGGCACGCCGTGCGGATGCTGGTGCGGCAGGTGGCCGAGGTGCACGAGGCCCGCCCCGACGGCCTGATCGGGGTCTGGCCGGTCCCGACGGTGGTCCGCCTCGTCTCGTACGTCGTCACCCGCTGGCGCCACAGCCGGGGCCCGTCGTGGTCCCGCGCCGGCGTGCTGGCCCGCGACGGCAAGCGCTGCGCCTACTGCGGCCGGGCGGCCACGACCATCGACCACGTGCTGCCCCGCTCGCGAGGCGGCGCCAACAGCTGGCTCAACACGGTCGCCGCGTGCTACCCGTGCAACCAGCGCAAGGGCAGCCGCACCCCGGCCGAGGCCCGGATGCCCCTGCGCGCTCTGCCGGTGACTCCTACCTGGACGTCGTTCGCGGTTCACCGCTCCTGACGGACGGGGCCGGGGTCGCTCGCCTGACCGGGGGTGTCACACCCCCGTGTCATGCTCGGGCGATGGTCGTCGACTTCGAGAGCGAACTGTGGTTGTGGGCCGCGCGCAAGACGGAGAGCTGGACGTTCGTCAGCCTGCCGGTCGAGGCGTCCGACGAGATCCGGGACCGCACCGAGGGGCTGCGCCGCGGCTTCGGCTCGGTGCGGGTCAAGGCCTCGGTCGGCGCCAGCCACTGGCGGACGTCCATCTTCCCGGGCGGTGACGGCGTCTACGTCCTGCCGATCAAGCGGGCCATCCGCACGGCGCAGGGTCTCGAGGTCGGCGACGTCGCGACGGTCTCCGTCGAGCTGATCGATGTGTAGCCCCGGCGCGCGCTGGCGCTGCGCGCCGGGGCTCATCTTCCGGGGCGCGCCCGTCCGGAGCCGGGGGACAACGGACGGACGGCCCCAGCCTCGGGGGTCCTACCAGCCACGGCGCTTCTTGTAGTGGCCGTGGTGCTTGTAATGACCGTGGTGCTTGTAGTGGCCGTGATGGCCATACGTCGGCGGCGGACCGTAGGCGCCGTAGCCGCCGGGGTGGTGCCCCTGGTGGCCCCGTTTCTGCAGCTTCGACGCGATCAGCGACATCAGCAACCTCTTGACGGAACCGCTCACTGTGGCCTCCTCGACTGGTGACTACCACGGTAGGTGGTCAAGTCCAGTACTCGCTGTGACCCGACTGGCGGTTTCCTGAGACTCGGAGCTACTCCACGCGGTATCGGTCGACCAGGCCGGCGAGGATGTCACGCGTACGGTGGAGGTCCTCGATCTGCCGGGTCACCCGATCGAGTTCCGAGGTCAGCCGCTCGGCCAGCCACGGCGTGCGGATCGCCTCGTTGCTGATGCACGGGAGCACGTCGGTGATGGTCGCGCTGGTGAGCCCGGCCGACAGCAACGCCTGAATCAACGAGACCCGCTCGACGGCCGAGTCGGGATAGTGCCGCTGGCCGCCGCCGCTGCGCGAGCTCGACAGCAGGCCCTGCTCCTCGTAATAGCGCAGTGACCGGGCACTGGCACCGGTCGCCGCGGACAGGTCACCGATCCGCATTCCTACAACGTGCTTGACCCTCACATCGGTGTCAAGTTTTACCGTGTCCACATGACCACCACCACCGCGCTCGTCGAACCGGCCACCCTGGCCGGTCTGCCGCTGACCAGCCCGTTCGTCATGGCCCCGATGACCCGCGAGCGCTCGCCGCACGGCGTGCCGGCGCCGGAGGTCGCCGCCTACTACCGCCGCCGCGCCGAGAACGGCGTGGGCCTGATCATCACCGAGGGCGTGCTCGTCGACCATCCCAGCGCCGGCCACCAGCGCGACGTGCCGCGGCTCACCGAGGGCGCGGCCGAGGCCGGCTGGCGGCACGTGACGAGCGAGGTCCACGCCGCCGGCGGCCGGATCGCCGCCCAGCTGTGGCACCTCGGCAGTCAGCGCGAGCCGGCCGTCTGGACACCGCAGACCATGTCCGGCGGCGACTTCGACACCCTCCTGCGGGCCTACGCCGAGGCGGCCCGCGTCGCCGTCCGGGCCGGCTTCGACGCGGTCGAGGTGCACGCCGCCCATGGCTACCTGCTCGACGAGTTCCTGTGGCCGGTGACCAACCCGACCGGGCGCCACCGGGACCTCCCGGCCGAGGTGGTCCGGGCCGTCCGCGCCGAGATCCCGGCCGGCCTGCCGCTGATCGTCCGGTTCTCCCAGTTCAAGGAACGCGACTACAGCGCCCGCATCGCCGATACGCCGGCCGAGCTCGGCACGATCCTGAACGGCTTCCGCGAGGCGGGGGCCGACGTGCTGCACGCCTCGCAGCGCCGGTTCTGGGAGCCGGCGTTCCCGGGCAGCGACCGTAACCTGGCCGGCTGGGCCAAGCACCTGACCGGCCTCCCGTCGATCACTGTCGGCTCGATCGGGCTGACCCGCGACTTCGCCGGCTCCGACCGGATGCGCGAGCTCCTCGACCGGCGGGCGCGGGGCGAGTACGACCTGATGGCGCTCGGCCGGGTGCTGCTCGGCAACCCGGCCTGGGTGCGGCTGGCCGAGGCGGGCCGGCTCGACGAGATCCGCGACTACGACAAGGCGGATGAGGAGCATTACGCCTGATTCCCAGCGGGGCGGATGCCCGGCTTGGTGCAATTGGGGTCATGGGGGCCGAAACGCCGAGAGCAGCCGTCCGTGCCTGGCGGGACGGGCTCGTCAACCTCGACGGCGGCAACCGCCTGCTCAACCTCCGGCCCTCGGCCGCGGGCAGCCTGGAGGTGGCCGGGCCGGGCGCGCCCGAGATCGTGGCGGCGTTGCGGAGCGGGGAGACGTTCGGGTTCCTCCCGGCCGACGCCACACCGGCGCCCGGCTCCCTGTTCCGCACCGGGCTCGGACCGGTGGCCCTCGGCAGCACGCTGCGGCGGCTGCAGCGGCGATCGCGGCAGGACCTGCTCGACCGTGGGGTGGCCACGCTGCACCTGGCGGTCGGCGTGCTGCGGTGGCGCGACGAGGAGGGTGCGGCCTTCGCCAGCCCGGTGTTGTTGCTCCCGGCCGAGCTGGTCGCGCGCGGGCCGGGCGATGTGCCGCGGCTGCGCGAGCGGGACGACGAGCCGGTGGTGAATCCGGCCCTGGCCCTGCGGTTGCGCCGGATGGGCATCGCGATGCCGGCACCGCCCACCGGGGGCGAGCTGGATGTGCGGGGTTATCTGAACGCGCTGCGGGCCACGGTCAGCAATCGCGACTGGCCGGTCGACGAAGGCGTGCTGCTGTCGTGCTTCAGCTTCCACAAGGAGGCGATGTATCGGGATCTGCTCGACAACGAGGCCCGGATCGCCGGCCACCCGCTGGTGCGGGCGCTGGCCGGTCAGGGCGCCCCCGATCCCGGCTCAGCGCCCGGAACCGGCGGGGCGCACGACGAGCTGCCCCTGGTGCTGGACGCGGACGCCACGCAGCGGGCCTGTGTGGAGGCGGCGCTGGCCGGGCGCAGCTTCGTCCTGGACGGTCCGCCGGGGACGGGCAAATCGCAGACCATCGCGAACATCATCGGCTGCCTGCTGCACGCCGGGAAGCGTGTCCTGTTCGTCTCGGAGAAGGCCGCCGCTCTCGACGTCGTGCGCAACCGCCTGGCCGCGGCCGGCCTGGACCCGTACCTGTTGGAGCTGCACAGCCACAAGGCCACCCGCAAGGAGGTGGCTCGCGCCCTGGCCGCCGCGCTGACCGAACCACCGGCACCGCGGCCGGCCGCCGCGAGCACGGTCGATCGCCGCCGTCTGGCCGAGCTGCGCGACCGCCTGGACGCCTACGCCACCGCCATGAACGAGCGCCGCGAGCCGCTGGGGCGCACCCTCCACGAGGTGCTGGGCGAGGCGGCCCGGCTCGACGATCGGCCGGCCGCCCCGATGCACCTGTCGACCGCGCTCAGCCCCGAAACCGTGCGGCAGATGCTGGACGCGGCCGACGAACTGGCCCGCTGCCGCCGCGCGCCCGCCGAGGGCGAGGACTTCCTCTGGCGCGAGGTGACCGAGCCGCAGCCCCTGGACGAGCCCCTGCGCGACGCTCTGACGGCCCTGCGGGCCTTGCGGTCCCAGGCCATGACGTACGGGTTGAGCCGCCCCGCCGAGGCCGAAGCCCTCAGCGCCCGGGTCACGCTCGCGGCCCGGCGACCCGCCCCGGTGGACGACACGTGGCTCACCGCGCCCTCCCTGGAATCCTTCGAGCGCGCCGCCGAGCGCCGGGCCGCCCTCCTGGCCGAGGCCCGGGACGCCGCCCGGGCCGTGCACGAGGCGGCCGGCGTCGACTGGCACGACCTGCCCGACCTGCTTCCGCCCGCCCTGGAGCAGGGGACGCTGACCGCCGCCGCGGCCGAGCTGACCGCCCGCCGCCACGCCGCCGAAGCCGACACCCTGGAGCAGTTGCTGCGCGAGGCCGGGCCGTTCGCCACCCGCCTCGGCCTGCCCGCCCCGGTCACCTTCGCCGATCTGGCCCGCTTCGCGGCCGTGGCCGAGCCGGCCGCCCGGGCCAACCGTCCCGAGCCGTTCTGGTTCGGTCCGGGCGTCCTGGCCGGGGTCGCCGACGCCGCGGCCGTGCTCCGCCGGTGCGCCGGGGCCGTCGTCGCGACCGGGGCCGAGTGCCGCCGCTATTTCGCCGACACGATCGTCGACCAGCCCGTCGAGCAGCTGGCCGACCGGCTGGCCCACGAGCACCGCGGCCTGCGCAAGCTCCTTCGTGCCTACCGCCGTGACTGGGACGCGGTGGCCGCCTTCGCGCTGCCGTCGGTCCGGCCCGCCGACGCGGTCGCCCACCTCGGCGCGGCAGTGGCCTGGCAGCGGGCCCTGCGCGAGCGGGCCGCCGCCGAGCGCCGGTACGCGCCACTGCTCGGCCGTTACAGCCGGGGCGGCGAGGCCGGGGTCGACGAGGCCCTGCGGACCGCGGCCGACCTGCTGCGGCTCAGCCCGCCCGACGCCCTGCCCGCCGTGGCCGACCAGATCTGCCGTCCCGCCCCCGATCCCGACCTGATCCGGCTCGGGGCGCAGGCCCGCACGGTGGCCGGCTGGGAGCCGGGGCCGGAGCCGGTGCTCGGTGCCGTGGCCCGCCGGCACGCCCAGGTCGGGCCGTTCATCGAGGCCGCCACGGTGCTGCAAGCCTTCAGCCGGGCGGTCGGCCGCGGGGTCGACCTGGCCGAGGCGCTGCGCCTGACCGACCTGCGCCGCGCCGCCGCCGACCGCGAGCGGGCACTGCACTTCGACGCGGAGAGCGCGGAGAGCGCGGGAGGCGCGGGACGCGCGGGCGGCGCGGAAGGCGCGGGCGGCCCGGACGCGCCGGGCCTCACCGACGCCGTCGCCTGGGCGGCCGAGATGCGCCGGCTGGCCACCGGCCACGACAAGCCGCTCACCGAGGACGAGGCCGCGCTGCGAGCGGACCCCGACGAGGCGGCGGCGCTGGCCGAAGCCGTCGGCTCCTGGACAAGCGCCCGGGACACCGTCGTCGCCGCCTTCGCAGCGTCGCGCCGGCCCGAGATCGAGGCGGCACTCGACGACTTCGACGGCGGTTTCCTGACCGGCCTGCTGGCCGACGCGCGTGGTCAGCAGGAGTGGCTGGGCTATCAGCACGCGCTCGGCCTGCTGACCGGGGACACGGTCGAATTCTGTCTCGAGCTGCCGGACGACCGGATCCGGCCCGTCGTCGAGCGCTCCCTGCTCACCGCCTGGGCCGACGCCGTGATCCGCGAGGACGACCGGCTCCGCCCGATCGGCGGCCTCGAACACGACCACCTGGTCGACGAGTTCCGGGCCCTGGACGCCGCGCTGACCGCCGAGGCGCCGGCAACGATCAGCGCGGCCGTCGAGGCTCGCCGGGTGGCGGTCCCCGACGACATCGCGCTGCTGCGGCGCGAGGGTCTGAAACAGAGCCGCCACCTTCCCGTACGGGATCTGATCGGCCAGGCCCGGCAGACGGTCCAGACCGGCAAGCCGTGTTTCCTGATGTCCCCGCTCGCCGTCAGCCAGTACCTGCCGCCCGACCTGACCTTCGACGTCGTCATCTTCGACGAGGCGTCCCAGATCGCCCCGGCCGACGCGGTCAACTGCGTCTATCGGGCCGAGTCGCTGATCGCCGCCGGGGACGACCGCCAGCTGCCGCCGACCTCGTTCTTCTCGACGCGGGCGGACGCCGACGACGGCACCGACGTCAACGACTTCCAGTCCATCCTGGAGCTGGCCGAGGGATGCGGCGCGTTCCCCGGCCTCGGGCTGGGCCGGCACTACCGCAGCCGGCACGAGGCGCTGATCGCCTTCGCCAACCACCGCTTCTATCAGGGCCGGCTGCTCACCTATCCGGGCGCCGACGCCGACCCCGAGACCGGTGTGGAGTTCGTCCCGGCCGCGGGCACCTACCGCCGGGGCGGCGCGCGGGACAACCCGGTCGAGGCCGAGAAGGTGGCCCAGCGCATCATCGCCTGCCTGACCACCCGGCCCGACCTCTCGCTGGGCGTGGTCACCTTCTCGGTGGCCCAGGCCGAGGCGATCGAGGTGGCCGTCGAGCGCGCCGCGGCCCGCCACCCCGGACTGGAACGGCTGCTCGACGGCGACCGGCTGACCGGCTTCTTCGTCAAGAGCCTCGAGTCGGTGCAGGGCGACGAGCGCGACGTGATGATCTTCTCGGTCGGGTACGGCCGTGACGAGCACGGCCGGATCAGCGCCAACTTCGGCGCCCTCAACCAGCCCAACGGCTGGCGGCGGCTGAACGTCGCGATCACCCGGGCCCGGCGGCGCGTCGAGATCATCTCGTCGGTCCGGGCGCGCGACATCCCGGAGTCGGCCAACCCCGGCGTCCGGCATCTGGCCGCCTACCTCGACTTCGCCGAGCGCGGCCTGGCCGCCGTCCCGGCCGGACCGGTGGCCGCCGACCCGCTGGTGGCGGCGGTGCTGGAGACCGTGCGCTCGTGGGGATACGACGCGAAGGCCTTCGTCGGTGGCGACGGCTATCGGGTGGACATCGGGGTGCGGCACCCGACACCCGGCCGTGGCTACGTGCTCGGCGTCGAATGCGACGGCCCGTTCTACGCCTCGCTCGGCGCGGCCCGCGACCGCGACCGGCTGAGCGCCGGGATCCTCACCGGACTCGGCTGGCGGCTGCACCGGGTCTGGGGCACGGCCTGGCACCACGACCGGACGGGGGAGCAGAGGCGGCTGCGCGAGGCGATCGAGAAGGCCGTGGGGCCGCTGCCGGCCCGGCGCGCGGGCCTGGTGAGACTGCAACCGGTCTCCTGACCGATCGGTCAGGACCGATTACGGTATTGACTCGTTGCGCTGCGATGTCCAGCATATGTCGCGTGACACCAGGGAGCGCTCCGGCGCCGGCCGCGCCGGTCAACTGCGTTGCCTTCCGGGCCGACGGCCGACGGCTGGCGAGCGGCACCCAGGCCGGCGCGGTGACCGTGCTGGAGACCAGCGACCCCTCGCGGCCGCTGGTTCTGACTGAATTTGCCCATCGCTCGGCGGTGCTGGCGGCCGCCTGGAACCCGGGCGCGTCCGATCTGCTGGCCACCGGCTCGGCCGACGGGACGGCGGCGGTGTGGCGGGTCGTCGACGACCGGCCGCCCCACCTCATGAAGGTGCTCGGCGGTCATCCCACGGCGGTCACCGGCGTCTCCTGGATGCCCGACGGCCAGCATCTGCTCTGCCAGTTGGCCGACGGGCGGGCGGCCGTGTGGCAGGCGTTCGGCGAGACCTACCTGGGTGAGATCGAGGATTGCGTACGCCTCGACGTGAGCGCCGCCGGCCTGGTGGCGACCGTCGGCGCCAACGGCTTCGTGGCCGTCCGCGACCTGGCCCAGGATCGCGTCCCGCTGGCCGGCCGGGCCGCCCCCGCCGTCGAGGCGTGCGCGTGGTCGCCCGACGGATCGACGCTGGCCCTGGCCCGGCGGGACGGCGCGATCGAGTTGCGCAACACCCACCTCGACCCGATCCGCACGATCCGGGCCGGGGACGCTCCGCTGCGCTCGGTCACCTGGTCGGCCGACGGGCGGCATGTGCTGGCCGGCGCGTACGACGGGGTGGTCTTCGCCATCGACCCGTCGAGCCGCCCGGTGTGGCGGCTGACCGACCCCACGATCCGCACCCGCTCGCTGGCCGTCGGCGGTCCGGTGCTGGCCACGGCCACCTTCGCCGGCCGGCCCTACCTGCTCGACGCCACCTCGGGCACCCCACTCACTCCTGGCCTCTCGCTGCCCGCGCTGCCCGCCCCGACCCGCCCGTTCCGCGGTGGCGTGCTGGCCGCCGAGGGCCGCGTCGTCACGGCCGGCCCGCCGGACAACCGCACCATCGTCGTCGAGCACGACCTGCGGGTCGGCGCGATCGACTCGCTGGCCGACCGGGTGGTCGTCTCGGCCGCCCACCAGGCCGTCCGGGTGGCCCGGCTCGACCCGGTGGCCTACGAGGTGGAGCGGGGCATCACGCTGCGCGCGCCCGAGCCGGTCCGCACCGTGGCCCTGCTCGGCACGGCCGAGAGCACCGTCGTGGTCGCCGCGTCGTACGAGTTCCGGCTCTATTCGTGGACCGTCGACTGGACCGGCCCGCCGGTCGGCCCGACGCCGGCCGGCGAGTTCGGCGCGGGCATCGCGGCCCTCCAGCGCCTCGACGAGCAGCGCCTGACGGCCACCGACAACCGTGGTGAGCTGGTCATCCTCGCCCTGCGGGCCGACGGCGCGCTGTCGGCCTGACGCTCACTCGAAGCGGACCAGGTCGCCCGCGCCCAGCATCTCGGGCCCGCTCACTCGAAGCGAGCCGGGTCGCCCGCGCCCAGCATCTCGGGCCCGCTCACTCGAAGCGAGCCGGGTCGCCCGCGCCCACGCGCAGGATCTCGGGCTCGCCCCCGGAGAGGTCGACCACGGTCGTGGGCTCGGTGCCGCCCTCGCCCGAGTCGACAACCGCGTCGACGACGTGGTCGAGCGTCTCCTTGATCTCCCAGCCCATCGTCAGCGGCTCGTCCTGCCCGGGCAGCAGCAGCGTGGTCGACACCAGCGGCTCGCCCAGCTCGGCCAGGATCGCCTGAGCCACGACATGGTCGGGGATGCGCGCGCCGACCGTCTTCTTCTTCGGGTGCAGCAGCCGCCGCGGCACCTCCCGGGTGGCCGGCAGGATGAACGTGTAAGGCCCCGGGGTCGCCGACTTGACCAGCCGGAACGCCGCGTTGTTGATCTGCACGAACTGGCCCAGCTGGGCGAAGTCGCGGCACATCAGCGTGAAGTGGTGCCGGTCGTCGAGGTGCCGGATCTCGCGGATGCGGTCGAGGCCCTCCTTGCTACCCATCCGGCACCCCAGCGCGAACAGTGAGTCGGTCGGGTAGGCGATCACCCCGCCCGCCCGGACGATGTCGGCCACCTGCCGGACGGAACGGGCCTGCGGGTTGTCCGGGTGCACGTCGAAGTACTTCGCCACCAGCGCAGCCTAGTGAGTCGCCTTCCGGTACGCGTGCACAACCGCCGCCATGTCCGCCCCGGCGTGACCGTGCTCGGCGGCCGCGGCGTACAGGTCCCGGCAGACGTCCAGGATCGGCGACCGCAGACCCCGGCGACGCGCGGCCGCGACGACCAGTTCGTTGTTCTTGAGCACGTCGTGGATCGCCGCCTGCACCGCGAAGTCCGAGTCGACGATCTTGGCCGCCTTGCCCCGCGAGACGGTGCTGGCCATCGGCCCCGCGTCGAGCACCTGCCGCAACACCGCGGTGTCGAGGCCGTGCCCCTCGGCGAAGTGGAACGCCTCGGCCAGCCCGGTCACCATGCTGATCAGGAAGGTGTTGACCGCCAGCTTCATGAGCAGAGCCCCCGGCACCGCCCCGCAATCCACGACCTGCCGGCACAGGGGCGCGATCAGATCCCGTACGAGGGAAAGGTCTTCCGCCTCGCCCGCCACCATGCCGATGAGCTCGCCCGCCTCGGCCGGCCCCCGCGACCCGGAGACCGGAGCCTCCACATACCGCCCGCCGGCGGCGACGATCCGCGCCCCCAGCCGCTCCGAGTGCTCCGGGCTGGTCGTGCCCATGTGAACGACCAGCTTCCCGCCGACCTCAGCCGGGAGGACCGCGTCGATGGCCTGCTCGGTGGCCAGCATCAGGATCACGGTGCCGGCCCGGGCGAAGACCTCGTCCACGCTCGCGGCGCGGGTCGCCCCCGGCGGTGTGTCCCCTCGATCCGTACGACTCCAGACGATCAGATCGGTGCCGGCCCGGGCCAGGTTGGCCGCCATCGGTTGCCCCATCACACCGAGCCCCAGAAACCCCACCGTCATGCCGCTCACCGTAGAGCCGCCACCACCGCCGGCGAGGCAGCCAATTCCCGCCTCGTGGCTTCGCGCCATCCGAAACGACGGGCCGGTGCACAGTGGACTGTGAAATGCTGCGGTCGTCCGACGAGGGAAGGCAGTGCCCATGCCCGTGTCCGTGAACCTCGACGCCCTGCTCGACGAGCCCTTCCGCGACCTCCCGCTGACCGACCTGGTCAACGCCCCGGTCGCCGCCCTGTCCGGAGTCAGCGACGAGGAGGCCGAGGGCCTGCGCCTGGCCTTCGGCATAGCCACGATCGGCGACCTGGCCGCCAACGATTTCGTCCGCGCCGCCACCGCCATAGCCCGCATGGCCGAGATCGCCGGGGCGCCGGAATAGATTTCGCCCGGCCCGGCCGGCCCTAGGGAACGTTCCAGGCGTTCAACGTGATGTTGAGAATGCCGCGGTCGTTCGCGGAGGTGACGCCGGTGATCGTCATGAAGACAATCTTCTGAGTGGTCGCTTCCTCGAGAGCCCGGTTCTTGTCGGTCCGGAAGCAGAGAGTCAGATCCTTGGCCGCCGGAATCGGGCGGCTCGCCGGTTGGGTGCGAATCTTGTCGAGGCATTCCTCGGGCGTCGCGTCGGGGCCGGACACTTCCGCTTGTTGCAGTTCCGACTGAATGGTTCCGGGATTGCATCCGGAATAGCGGACGTCGACGCCGCCTCCGGCGACCTGGGGCAGGTCGAGATCGATCGCCACCTGGTAGTTGCCGTTGTCGGCGCAGCCCGGCGACTCCGCTCGCAGCCGCTCGTCCTGGTAGGCGCGGGTGAAGGCGCCCTGCGGGTCGATGGTGCCGGTCGCGCCGGGGTCCTCCGCGGGCGCCTCGGCGCTGGCCCCGGGCGGTGGCGGCTCCTGGCTACGCGGGAGCGATGCCGTCGTCGGTGCCGTCGCCGGTGCCGGCTGCGCGACCACGGGTGAGCCGTCACTCGACCGGGCGAACGCGAGCACCGCGACCGCGACGGCTACCACGCTCAGCACGAGGGCGATGACCGCCACCGTCATCGCCACGATCCCGGTCCGGCCGGCCCGTGGGGGTGCCGGCATCTGCGGTGTGCTCATGAATCAACTCATTTCGTGAGGACGGCGTCGGAGAAAGTGACCGCGCCGCCCGGCTTGTTGCAGGTCAGGCGCAGCTCGAGGGTGCCGCCGCCGACGAGCGGCGTGCTGAGGGCGGACGACTCCTGGCCGGGCCGCAGCTGCACGCGCTCGCCCTCGAGGTTGTCGATCCGGACGGTCACCTCGACGTCGTCGCCGATGCCGTCAGGGCGAACCCGGGCGCTCAGGCCGGTCGCATCCCGGCGCGGCACGGCGAACTTCACGGCGCGGTAAAGGTCGCCGTCGGTGTTGCTGGCACAGGGCAGCCGGAACGTCGTCGTGCCCGGGACCCGTTGCAGATTGCTGCCGCCGGCCAGCGGAGTCAGATCGGCCAGGGTTGTCCCGGAGGCCGCCGGGGGAGACGTGGGGCCGGGCCGGGGGGACGTGGGGCCGGGCGAAGGAGGCGAGGGCGGAGGGCTCGACGTCTCCGGTGTGGATGAGGCGGTTGTCCCCACACTCCGGGCCGGCGTCGATCCCAAGGGGAATTCGAAGCCGATCACATCCCGGCCCAGAGCGAGAGCAGTGATGACGACACCGATGATGGTGAAAACGAGAGAAGGCTCTTTCCAGCTGAACTTGCGGGCCGCTTTCCCTTCCGCCGGATCGTTTCCATTTCCCTGATGGTGCGTGCGGTCGTTTCCGGCCAAGGCGTCGCTCTCAAAGCCATCTGTCGTGGAATGAGGATCACGATGTGGTGTGCGAACGCCAGAGTAGGAATCGGAGATGCACGCGAGTATCGGTCGATCGGACCATGCCGCGAGTCGTTGATCCCGGATGGACAGTCCGGAAGGGGTCTATTTGACGCCGCCCATCAGGCGGCGCAGCAGCGGGGCCAGGGTGAGCAGGATGGCGCCCAGGACGATGGCTATCGCGCCCAGGATGCCGAAGTACGGCACCTCGTGGTCCTCGCTGTAGTAGCCGGCCAGCGTGCCCGACAAGGCCGTGCCCAAGGCGATCGACAGGAAGAACAGCGCGACCATCTGCGTACGGAAAGCCTCCGGAGCCAGCTTGGTGGTGAGTGACAGGCCCACCGGCGACAGCAGCAGTTCGGCGATCGTGAAGACCAGCAGGATGCCGGTCAGGCCGAGCAGCGGCACGCTCGCGGTGCCCGCGAAGGGCAGGAACAGCAGGAACGCCACCCCCATGATGGCGGTGCCGGCCGCGAACTTCACCGGGGTCGACGGCTGGCGGTCGCCCAGCCGGGTCCAGATGGCCGCGAAGACGCCGGACAGGATGATGATGAAGACCGGGTTGATCGACTGGACCCAGGAGACCGGCATCTCCCAGCCGAACAGGTTGCGGTCGAGGCGCTTGTCGGCATAGATCGTGACCACGGTGAACTGCTGCTGGTAGAGCGACCAGAACGCCGCGCTGGCGATGAACATCGGGATGAAGGCCAGCACCCGGCGGCGTTCCACCCCGTCGATCCGGCCGCTGGTCAGGATCACCACGAAGTAGGCGATCGCGGCCAGGATGCTCAGCACGATCACGATGTTGGACAGCCAGTCGGCCCGGATCACGCCGGTCAGGGCGAGCGCCGCCACGATCACCACGACCAGCGCGGCCACGCCGGCCACCAGCGGGCGGCGCGCGGCGGGCAGCGGGTTGGCGATCTCGTGGGCCTCGGCGGGCAGGGCGCGCCGGCCGAACGCGTACTGGATCAGGCCGATCGCCATGCCCACCGCGGCCAGGCCGAAGCCCCAGTGGAAACCGGCCTCGCTCTGCAGCAGCCCGGTCAGCAGCGGGCCGGCGAACGCGCCCAGGTTGATGCCGAGGTAGAACAGCGAGAAGCCGGCGTCGCGGCGCTCGTCGTCCCGGTCGTAGAGCAGTCCGACGATCGTGGTCGCGGTCGCCTTCACGCCGCCGCTGCCCAGCGCGACCAGGATCAGACCGGCCGCCACGCCGCCGACACCGGGGATCAGGGCCAGCGCGATGTGCCCGGCCATGACCAGGATCGCGCTGCCGAACAGCACCTTCTCCGGCCCGAAGAGCCGGTCGGACAGCCAGGCCCCGATCACCGTGGCGAGATAGACCGAGCCCCCGTACGCCCCGACGATGCTCGTCGCCGTGCCCTCGTCGATGCCCAGGCCACCGCGGGACGCCTCGTAATACAGGTAGATGAGCAGGATGCCCTGCATGCCGTAGAACGAGAACCGTTCCCACAGCTCCACGCCGAACAGGTTCGCGAGCGCCCGCGGTTGCCCGAAGAAGGTCATGGGTGGCCGGTTACCCCGCAATGATGGCGCCGAAAAGCCACCTGGACCATGCTGAAGGTGTGGAAACTGAACTCTTCATCGGCGGCAAGTGGGTTCCCGCATCGTCCGGGAACCGTTTCGACGTGCTCGACCCGGCGACCGGCGACGTGATCGCCTCGGTGGCCGACGGCGGCGAGAGCGACGCGATCGCGGCGGTCGACGCGGCGGCGGAGGCGGGTCCGGCCTGGGCGGCCACCCCACCCCGGGTACGAGGTGAGGCTCTCCGCCGGGCCTGGGAGCTGATGACCGAGCGGGCCGGCGAGCTGGCCAAGCTGATCAGCCTCGAGAACGGCAAGGCCCTGGTCGATGCCCAGGGCGAGGTCACCTACGCGGCCGAGTTCTTCCGCTGGTTCGCCGAGGAGGCCGTCCGCGGCGCCGGCGAGCTCGCGACCGCACCCTCGGGAGCCAACCGCATCCTGGTCACCCGCCAGCCGGTCGGCGTGTGTGTGCTGGTCACGCCGTGGAACTTCCCGGCCGCGATGGCCACCCGCAAGATCGGCCCGGCGCTGGCCGCGGGCTGCACCGTCGTCCTCAAGCCGGCCAGCGACACCCCGCTCACCGCGCTGGCCATGGCCGCGATCCTGGCCGAGGCCGGCGTGCCCTCCGGCGTCGTCAACGTGCTGCCGTCGCGCAGCTCGGGCAAGGTGGTCGGCCGGATGCTGCGGGATGCCCGCGTACGGAAACTGTCCTTCACCGGGTCGACCGAGGTCGGCCGTCTCCTGCTCGCGCAGGCGGCCGAGGGCGTGGTGAACACGTCGATGGAGCTCGGCGGCAACGCGCCGTTCCTGGTCTTCGCCGACGCCGACCTCGACGCGGCCATCGACGGCGCGATGATCGCCAAGATGCGCAACGGCGGCGAGGCCTGCACGGCGGCCAACCGCTTCTACGTCGAGTCGTCGATCGCCGCCGACTTCTCGCGGCGGCTCGCCTCGCGCATGTCGCAGCTCAAGGTCGGCCCCGGCACCGAGGAGTCGACCCAGGTCGGCCCGCTGGTCAACGAGGACACGGTGGCCAAGGTCGACTCCCTGGTCCGGGGCGCGCTGGACGCGGGGGCCACGGCCGAGACCGGCGGTGCCCGCCCGGCGGGGCCCGGTTTCTACTACCCGCCGACCGTGCTCACCGGCGTCCCGGCCGACGCGCCGATCCTGCGCGAGGAGATTTTCGGCCCGGTCGCCCCGATCGTCACCTTCACCGGCGAGGACGAGGCCGTGCGGCTGGCCAACGACACCGAGTACGGCCTGGTGGCCTACGTCTACACCGGCGACCTGGCCCGCGGCCTGCGGGTCAGCGAGGCCATCGAGGCGGGCATGGTCGGCCTCAACCGGGGCCTGGTCAGCGACCCGGCGGCGCCGTTCGGCGGCGTCAAGCAGAGTGGCATCGGCCGCGAGGGCGGCCACGAGGGCCTGCTCGAATACCTCGAGTCGAAATACATCGCCGTCAACTGGTGATGTCCTTGCGCATCCGCACGATCGGGACGGGGACGCCACCGCTGGCGTCCTCGATCCGCTCCACCTCCTCGAACCCGTATCCGCGGTAGAGCGGCTCGCCGGCCAGGGTCGCCATCAGCTCCAGCCGCGTGTATCCCTCGGCCGCGGCCGCCCGCTCGCACAGTCCGAGGATCAGCCGGCCCACCCCGCGGCGGGTGTAGTCCGGGTGCGTATACATGGCCCGCACCTTGGCCGGGTCGCTCGCCGGGTCGAGCACGGCGGCGTCCCGGGAGCTCGAGTGGTCGCCGCCGTAGAGCGTCGCCCGCCGGCTCCACCCACCGCACCCCGCGAGCTGCCCGTCCGACTCGATCACAAAATACGTCCGGTCGTCGATCAGCTGCGTGTCCAGCCCCATGATCGCCGCGCTGCTCCGGATCTGCTCGTCGTTGAGAAATCCCTTGAGCAGCTCGGCGATCGCCCGGTCGATGAGTTCCCGCAGGGCGTCCACGTCGGCGCGCGTCGCCGTCCGGCTCGTCAGTGACATCCCGCCATTCTCGCCCGGGACCGCTGCGCGCCGGTACGCTCGTCCGGTGTTCTCGGCTCAGGGTCCGTCGCTGCGGGAGCTGGCTGTCCAGGCGCTGTCCTCGGTCGAGCGCGGTTACGACCTGCTGGCCCCCAAGTTCGACCACACCCCTTTCCGTACGCCGCAGAGCATCCTCGACGCCACGGCCGGGGCACTGTCGGATCTCGGCCCGTTCGGCACCGGCCTCGACGTGTGCTGCGGCACCGGCGCCGGCCTGGCCGTGCTCGCGTCGGTCTGCCGGGGCAGCGTCACCGGCGTCGACTTCAGCGCCGGCATGCTCACCCAGGCCCGCGCCGCCCACCCGGCGGCGGCCTACGTGCGCGCCGACGCCCGCGCCCTGCCCTTCGCCGAGGGCTTCGACCTGGCCGTCTCCTTCGGCGCGCTCGGCCACTTCCTCCCGGCCGAGCGTCCCGCCCTCTTCGACGGCATCCATCGCGCGCTGCGCCCCGGCGGCCTCTTCGCCCTGGCGCTGGGCACCCCGCCCCCGCTGACGTCGATCTCGCACTGGGCCACCGTCGGCTTCGACCTGGCCATGCGGGTGCGCAACGCGGTCTGGCGCCCGCCGTTCGTCATGTATTACCGGGTCAGCCCCCTGCCCGCCGTCCGGGCCGACCTGACCGCGGCCGGCTTCACGGTCAGCTCCGTCCGGCTGCCGGTCGACGGCCGCACCCACGACGGCAGCGCCGAGTTCGAGCTCCTGCTGGCCCGCAAGGCCCCGGCCTCAGCCTGACGCCTCCCAGTAGGCCAGGGCCAGCCCGAACGCGCGGAGGTCACCGGTCGTCGTGCCCGACATCTTGTTCATCGCGTACGCGATCGTGGTGCGCGCGTCCAGGTCGACGATCACCGCCCGACGCCGTACCGGGTTTCCAGTACGGCTCCTGGGCGGCCAGCAGCGCGGTGACCTTTTCCCAGTCGTACAGGTCGTCCCGCGTGATCGGCTCGCGCCAGCCGCACAGCCCGGCCGAGTGGCTCATCAGGTGCGCGACCGTGACGCCCTCCTTGCCGCCGGCCGCGAACTCCGGCCAGTAGCGCGCCACCGGGGCCTCGAAGTCGAGCTCACCCCGGTCGGCGAGGAGCAACGCGGTCAGGGCGGTCATGCCGTACCTCAGGAAACCGTCCGGTCATCGGCCGATCGTCGCGGACCGCGAGCCGGCCGTCGACGCATTTAGGGCTTGACTGTCCCCAGAGGAACAACGCTATTGTGCTAGGACACTAGTTGAATGGCGGTTCCTGCATGATCGAGTTCCATCTGGACTCCCGGTCGGGGGTGTCGCCCTACCTGCAGCTCGTTCAGCAGGTGCGGCAGGCCATGCGGCTCGGGCTGCTCAAGGACGGTGACCGGCTGCCCACGGTCAAGGACGTGGTCGCCCGGGTGGCGATCAACCCCAACACGGTGCTGAAGGCGTATCGCGAGCTGGAGTACGAGGGGCTCGTCCAGCCCCGGCCCGGCCTCGGCACCTTCGTCACCCGCACGCTCGGCGGCGACGACGACAGCCGCGCCGCTCATGAGCCGCTCCGGCAGGAGCTGACCGAGTGGTTCGAGCGGGCCCGCAAGGCCGGCCTCGACGACGAGGTTGTCGAGGCCCTGCTGCTCAGCACGTTTCGCGAGTTTTCGGAAGAGAGAGCGGGGCGAAGAGGATGAGTGACGTCGTCACCATCAAGGGCCTCACCAAGAAGTACGGGCGGCGCACCGCGCTGGCCGACTGCACCCTCGACATCCCGGCCGGCCACGTCGTCGGCCTGGTCGGGCCGAACGGCGCCGGCAAGTCCACTCTGCTCCAGCTGACCTGCGGGCTGCTCGCGCCCACCGAGGGCGCCATCGAGGTGCTCGGGGCGGCCCCGATGAGCGGCTCACCGCGGGTCGGCTTCGTCGCCCAGGACACCCCGGTCTACGCCGGTCTGACCGTCGCCGAGCACCTGCGCCTGGGTGCCCATCTCAACCCGGGCTGGGACGCGACGCTGGCCGACGGGCGGATCGCCGAGCTCGGTCTCGATCCGCGGCAGCGCGCGGGCAAGCTCTCCGGCGGCCAGCGCGCCCAGCTGGCCCTGACGCTCGCCATCGCCAAGCGGCCCGAGCTGCTCCTGCTCGACGAGCCGGTGGCCGCCCTCGACCCGCTGGCCCGCCGCGAGTTCCTGCAGGGCCTGATGTCGTACGCGGCCGAGCACGGCACCAGTGTGGTCATGTCCTCGCATCTGGTGGCCGACCTGGAACGGGTCTGCGACTACCTGATCGTGCTGGTCGCCTCGCGGGTGCGGGTCGCCGGTGAGGTCGAGGAGCTGCTCGGCACCCATCACCGGCTCAGCGGCGCCCGCCGTGACCCGGGCGAGCTCGGCCCGGGCCGGGACGTGATCGCCGAGAGCCACACCGACGTGCAGTCCACGCTGGTCGTCCGCAGCAGCGCGCCGATCGAGGATCCATCCTGGTCGGTCGACGGCCTGAATCTGGAGGACCTCGTCCTCGCGTACATGTCCGAGGCCGGCCGGTCCGGCCGCGACCGAGTGTTGGAGAAGCGATGATCTGGCTGACCTGGCGGCAGTTCAGGGTGCAGGCGTGGGTGATCGCCGCCCTCGTCGCCGCCGTCGTGGCGACCCTGCTCGTCGCCGCACCCGGCATGTTCGGCCTCTATCGCGACACCGGCTTGGCCGCCTGCACCGGTGCCTGCGAGTCGGCCTCCGTGGCCTTCGCCAAGCAGGTCGACAACGGTGGCCTCTTCGGGGCCTATCTGGTCGGCTCAGCCGTTCTGCTGCTGTTGCCCGCTCTGATCGGCGTCTTCTGGGGTGCGCCGCTGGTGGCCCGCGAGCTCGAGTCGGGCACCCACCGGCTGGTGTGGAACCAGACTGTCTCGCGCGGTCGCTGGCTGACCGTCAAGCTGGCCGGGATCGGTGCGGTGGCGATCCTGGCGTCGGGCTTGCTCAGCCTGGTCGTGACGTGGTTCTCGGTGCCGATCGACCGGGCCGGCGACTTCGGCCGGGTCACGCCGCTGCTCTTCTCGTCGCGCGGCGTCGTCCCGATGGGATACGCGTTGCTGGCGTTCGTGGGCGGCCTGGCGATCGGCATGCTGACCCGGCGGCTGGTCGTGGCGATGGCCCTGACTCTGGTCTTCGTCGTGGTCACGCAGCTGGCCGCGCCGTTCGGGTTCCGCGAGCACCTGGTCACGCCGACCTCCTCCAGCAGCGCGTTCGAGGCCGGGCGCATCCAGTCGCTCTGGATCGATCCGGAGAACCGGATCACGATCCAGCTCGAGTCGCCGGCCCACAGTTCGTGGGTGTTGTCCAACGTCACCGTGGGCCCGGACGGCAAGGAGTACCACGGACCGGTCGACGGGACCAAGTGCGGTCGTGCCGGCGGCCCCGACGAGTGTCACGCCTGGCTCGCCCAGCAGGGCCTGGTGTCGAAGATCGACTACATCCCGGCCGAGGGGTTCTGGGCGCTGCAGTGGCGGGAGCTCGGGGTTCTTTTGGTAACGACCGGGCTACTGTCCGCATTTTGTCTCTGGTGGATACGGCGCCGGGTGTCATAGCCTGTGATCTTCACCGTCATCGATCTCTATCGGGGAGGACGGATGAAGACCTCACGGAGCCTCACCATCGTGGCGGCGGTCGCACTGGCCGCCGCCCCGCTGACCGCCTGCGGCGACGACGGGGGAGGCGATGACGCCGGTGGCGGCACGCTCACCGTCTGGAGCCTGGAGAATCAGACCGAGCGGGTCCAGGCGACCCAGGCCATCGCCGACAGGTTCACCGCGGCCAGTGGCATCAAGGTCAAGATCGTCGCGACCGACGAGAACCAGTTCTCCAGCCTGATCACCTCGGCCGCCGCGGCCGGCACCCTGCCCGACGTGGTCGGCGCGCTGCCGCTGGCCGCGGTCGCCCAGATGGCCACCAACGACCTGGTCGACGGCGACGCCACCAAGGCGGTGGTCGACGGTCTCGGGGCGGGCACGTTCTCGCCGCGCGCCCTCGAGCTGACCTCCCAGGACGGCAAGCAGCTGGCGGTGCCGTCCGACGGGTGGGCGCAGCTGCTCTTCTACCGCACCGATCTGTTCGACAAGGCCGGACTGCCGGCCCCCGACACGTACGCGAAGATCCTCGACGCCGCGGCGAAACTCAACACCGGCGGCACCGCGGGCATCTCGCTGGCCACCGTGCCCAACGACGCGTTCACCGAGCAGTCCTTCGAGAACCTCGCCCTCGGCAACGGCTGCGAGCTGGTCGACGCGAGCAAGGCGATCACGCTCGAGTCGCCGCAGTGCGTGCGGGCGTTCCAGCTCTACGGCGACCTGGCCACGAAATACTCGGTGCCGGGGGCGCAGGACGTCGACACCACCCGGGCCACCTACTTCGCCGGGAAATCGGCCATGGTCGTGTGGTCGTCGTTCCTGCTCGACGAGCTGGCCGGCACCCGCAACGACGCGCTGCCGACCTGCCCGCAGTGCAAGGCCGACAAGACCTTCCTGGCCAAGAACACCGGCGTGGTGACAGCGATCGCCGGTCCGGACGGCAAGCCGGCCCAGTTCGGCGAGATCACCAGCTGGACGATCACCAATGGCGGTGAACGCACCGACGCGGCCAAGCAGTTCGTCAGCTACCTGATGAACGAGGGCTACACCGACTGGCTGGGCATCGCGCCGGAGGGCAAGTTCCCGGTCCGTAAGGGCGACGCCGCCGACCCGGCCAAGTTCACCAAGGCCTGGAACGACCTGCCGGCCGGGGTCGACACCAAGCAGCCGCTGGGCAAGGTCTATCCGCCCGAGGTGATCGAGGCTCTGCAGAAGAGCCCGGACACGTTCCAGCGCTGGGGCTTCCCGCAGAAGCAGGGGGCGCTCGTCGGGGCCACCCTGGCCGAGTTGCCGGTGCCCAAGGCCATCAACGCGCTGACCGGCGGCGGGAAGGACGCGGCGGGCGCGGCGAAACAGGCGGCCGACGACGTCCGGACCATTCAGAAGTCCCTCGAGTAATGGCGGCCACGCGACGGCCCGGGCTGACGCGGCGGCAACGGGAGAACAGGGCCGGCCTGGCCTACCTGTCGCCGACCCTGATCGTCGTCCTGGTCGTCGTGGTGCTGCCGGTCCTGTGGACGGTGATGCTGGCCTTCCAGCGGATCCGGCTGATCAACCTGCGCCGGGCCGGCGTCTTCGGGCAGTACACGCTGGCCAACGTCGAGCTGGTGCTGACCTCGCCCGGCTTCTGGTCGTCGCTGTGGATCACGATCGTCTACACGGTCGGCGCGACCCTCGGCTCGATCGCGATCGGCCTGGTCGCCGCGCTCGCGCTCCGGGGGCGGTTCCCGGGGCGCACCTTCGTCCGGGCCTCGGTCCTTCTTCCGTACGTGGCCCCGGTGGTCGCCGTGACCTTCGTGTGGGAGATCCTGCTCAGCCCGCAGTTCGGTCTGGCCAACAACTGGGGGACGCGCTTCCTGGGCTGGGACCGGCCGATCGCCTTCCTCAGCCAGCGGCAGCACGAGGTGTCGCTGCTCGGCTGGCACTTCGACATCCCGCTCGCGCTGCTGACCGTGATCGCCTTCGAGGCCTGGCGGTATTTCCCGTTCGCGTTCCTCTTCCTGCTGGCCCGCCTGCAGGCCGTGCCGGCCGAGCTCGAGGAGGCGGCCCGGGTCGACGGCGCTGCCCCCACCCAGATCTTCCGGCACATCCTGCTGCCGCAGCTGGGCCCGGTCATCGCTCTGCTCACGGTCCTGCGCTTCATCATGACCTTCAACAAGTTCGACGACGTCTACCTGCTCACCGGCGGGGGAGCCGGCACCGAGGTGGTCAGTGTCCGGGTCTTCAACTTCCTCACCGCCCGGTTCGACATCGGCGCGGCCTCGGCCCAGGCGCTGATCCTGGCCCTCGGCCTGGTCGTGCTCCTGGTGATCTATCTGCGCTATCTGGCGCCGCGGGTGGAGGGGGAGGACCGATGATCGACCGGGCGGCCGTCGAGACCCGGGTGCTGCGGGTGCTGCGCTGGGTGGTGATCGCCGGGCTCGTGCTGGTGACGCTGTTCCCGTTCTATTACATGGCGTTGTTGTCCGTGCGGCCCATCGAGGAAGTGCTGCAGAACCCCGGGCGCATCTGGGCGGCTCCGGCCGAGTGGACCCTCAGCACCTATCGGGAGGTGCTCTCGCCGGCCGCCGGCGGCGGGCAGGGGTTCCTGCGGTTCCTGCTCAACTCGGCCATCGTGTCCGTGGCGGCGACCGTGGTCACCCTGCTGGCGTCGATCCCCGGGGCGTACGCGGTGACCCGGCTGCGGTTCACCGGGCGGCGGCAGGTGCACTTCCTGTTCCTGGCCGTCTATCTGTTCCCGTCGATCCTGCTCGCCATCCCGCTCTTCGTGCTGTTCACCCGGCTCGGGCTGCGCGGCTCGCTGTTCGGCCTGACCATCGTCTACGTCGCCCAGACCGTGCCGGTCTCGATCTACATGTTGCGTAACTATCTGACCACGATCCCGGAGAGCCTCGAGGAGGCCGCGGCGATGGACGGATACACGCGCCTGCAGACCCTGCGCAAGGTGGTGCTGCCGCTGGCCGCACCGGCGGTGATGGCGAATGCGCTCTACGTGTTCATGATCGCCTGGAACGAGTTCCTGTTCGCCCTGCTCTTCCTCGTCGAGGACCGCGCCGATTGGACCGTTTCGCTGGGCCTCGCGCAGCTTTCCGGCGGCATCGAGGTGAGCAAGACCGTCCTGATGGCCGGGTCGGTGGTGCTGACCGTACCAATTGTGATCATCTTTTTCGCCGCCGAGCGCCTGCTGACCGAGGGCCTCACGGCCGGCGCCGACAAGGGTTGACCAGCCAGGATCGTCAGGATCCGCACAGCCTGTGATGCGAGTGTGCTCACGGACGGGAAATGAACTATTTTTCTTCCCGGTGCCGTACCCCCTGTCGGGTGCGCGTGGGTCTGCCTGATACTTGGTCGGCCTTCGCCAGGGCACAGGTCGAGTTTCACCGGAGAGGACGACCAATCAGATGCGCAAGAAACTGTTGGCTATCGCCGCCGTCAGCCTGATGGCAACGGCCACCATGACTGCGTGTGACGACGCCGGTGATTCAAGTGACACGAGTAGTGGCAGTGGTAGCAGTGGCTCGGGCAACGGCAAGGCCCGCGTCGGCGTCATCCTGCCCGACACCGAGAGCTCGGCCCGGTGGGGCAACGAGGACCCGAATTACCTGAAGGCGGCGTTCGACGCGGCCAAGGTGCCGGTCGAGATCGTGAACGCCAAGGGCGATCGGGCGAAGTTCGTGCAGTACGGCGAGCAGATGGTCAACAGCGGCGTCAAGGTGCTGGTCATCGCCAACCTCGACTCGGTCAGCGGCAAGGCGGTCCTGGCCAAGGCGAAGGCCAAGAAGATCCCGACGATCGACTACGACCGGCTCACCCTCAACGGCGGCGCCGACTACTACGTCAGCTTCGACAACAAAGAGGTCGGCAACCTCCAGGCGTACGGCCTGATCAAGTGCCTGCAGACCAAGGGCACGCCGAACCCGGTGGTCGCCCAGCTCAACGGCTCGCCGTCGGACAACAACGCCCACCTGTTCAAGGAGGGCTACGACATCCCCCTGAACGTGAAGTACGACGCGGCCGAGTTCACCAAGGGCCCCGAGCAGTGGGTGCAGGACTGGGACCCGGAGGCCGCCACCGCGGTCTTCGAGCAGATGATCTCGCAGGCGCCGAAGATCCGCGGCGTGCTCGCGGCCAACGACGGCATCGCCAACGCGGTCATCCAGGTCCTGCGCAAGCGCAAGCTCAACGGGGTCGTCCCGGTCACCGGTCAGGACGCCACCGTCGAGGGTCTGCAGAACCTGCTGACCGGTGATCAGTGCATGACGGTCTACAAGGCGGTGAACCAGGAGGCGTCCAGTGCCGCCAACGTGGCCGTCCAGCTGTTCAAGGGCCAGGCGCCGGACGTCCGCGGCTCGCTCAAGGACCCCGAGTCCGGCGCGTACATCAAGTTCGTGGGTCTGACCCCCAAGGCGATCACCCTCAAGAACATCAACGACGTGGTCGGCGAGGGCAAGTACGTTCCTCAGGCCAAGCTCTGCACCGGCAAGTTCCTCGACCTGTGCAAGCAGCACAAGGTCGGCTCGTACGCGACCAGCGAGCCGGACGAGGACGAGGACAACGGCTAGACACCCGTACGACGAAGGGCCGGGCGCGTGCGCCCGGCCCTTCGTCGTGCCTCAGGAGGCGAGAAGTTCCTTGACCCGGGGGATGACCCGGGTGCCGTAGAGCTCGATCGCGGTCATCATCTTGTCGTGCGGCAGCGTGCCGGCCGAGTACTTCAGGTCGAAGCGCTGGATGCCCAGGTGCTGGATCGTCCGGGCGACCTTCTGGGCGACCGTCTCGGGCGAGCCGACGTGCCAGGCGCCGTCGCGGATGTCGGTCTCGAAGCGGTCGCGGCTCAGCGGCGGCCAGCCCCGCTCACGCCCGAGCCGGTTGAGCATGGTGCGCGCGTGCGGCCAGAGGGTCTCGACGGCCTCCTCGTCGGTTTCGGCCACGAAGCCGGGGCAGTGCACGGCGACCGGCTGGTCGGGCTGCTCGAACTCGGCGAGCGCGCGGTGGTAGAGCTCGACATACGGCGCGAAGCGGACCGGCTCACCGCCGATGATCGCCAGCACCAGGGGCAGGCCGTGCCGTGCGGCCCGGACCACCGACTCGGGGCTGCCGCCGACGCCGATCCAGGTGCGCAGGTGCCCCGACTCGGTCTTGGGATAGACGTGCTGGTCCTTCAGCGGCGGGCGGACGGTGCCCTCCCAGGTCACCGGGCCCTCGCCGAGCAGCTGGACCATGAGGTCGGCCTTCTCCTCGAAGAGCCGCTCGTAGTCGTGCAGGTCATAGCCGAACAGCGGGAACGACTCGGTGAAGGAGCCCCGGCCCAGGATGATCTCGGCCCGGCCGTGCGAGACGGCGTCGAGCGTGGCGAAGCGCTCGAAGACGCGGACCGGATCGTCGGAGCTGAGCACGGTGACCGCGGTGCTCAGCTTGATCCGCTCGGTGCGGGCCGCGATGGCGGCCAGGACGATCTCGGGCGAGGAGACCGCGAAGTCGTCGCGGTGGTGCTCGCCGAGGCCGAAGCCGTCGACACCGACCCGCTCGGCCAGCACGGCCTGCTCGACGACGTTGCGGATCACCTGCGCGTACGGAAGCTTCTTGCCCTGCTCGTCGGCGGTGACGTCGCCGAAGGTGTCCAGTCCGAATTCCACCATGATCACTCTACCGAGCGGAGCTTCGCCGGGCGGTGCGGCCCTTGAGGCGGCGACCCATCTCGCGGGCGATCTCCCGCTGGGCGTCCCGTTCGGCCAGCACCTGCCGTTTGTCGTAGGACCGCAGACCGCGGGCCAGCCCGAGCTCGACCTTGGCCCAGCCCTCGTTGAAGTACAACGACAGCGGGACCAGGGTGAGCCCGTTGCCGTCGCGCAACTGGCTCAGGATCTTGACGATCTCGGACTTGTGCAGCAGCAGTTTGCGGTCCCGGCGCGGCACGTGGTTGGTCCAGCTGCCGTATCCGTACTCCGCGATGTGCAGCCCGTAGAGGATGAGTTCGCCGTTGTGCTCGCCGGCGAACGCGTCGACCAGCGACGCCCGGCCCTCGCGCAGCGATTTCACCTCGGTGCCGGCCAGCACGAGGCCCGCCTCGTAGGTCTTGAGGACGGCGTAGTCGTGCCGCGCCTTCTTGTTCGAGGCGATCAGCTTGCGTCCGGTCTCCCTGCTCACGCAGAGAAAGATAGCTTTACGGCACGGGCCGCCGCATCGAATAAGTCACGCTGCTCAGCCGGTGGGGCTCGTTGTGGACGTGCATCGCGGCCCGGTCGTACGCCTGCCAGCCGGCCGCACCGGCCCGGTTGAGGTGGCGCAGGTCGTCGAAGCGCTCGTCGGTGCCCCAGCGCAGCAGGCCGCCGGGGTGGTGGAAGGTGGCGGTCCAGTCCATGAACCGGTCGGCACCGAGCGTGCCGGCGGCGCGGTATTCGAGCCGCGCGTATTCCCAATTGGTCACCCGTCGCATTATGCCGAAATGACCTTGGTCGCCGCGACCTGAAGAGCCGGCGGAACTTTCCCGCACATCTCCGGCCATTGTGGATCGAACGTGTCGGGGATCACCCCGAGATTACCCTGAGTGCACCTTCAGGGGCTTCAGGTGGTCACGCGCACGGGCATACGCTCCGCCAGGTCTGGCAATATCTCGGGGGGCGAGATGGCAACGGGTGGAATAGCGAGACTGGTCTGCGGCCGCTGGTCGAAATGGGTCGTGCTCGGTCTGTGGATCGTCGTGCTCGGTCTGGCCGGCCCTTTGGCGGGCAAACTGACCGAGGTTCAGAAGAACGACAATTCGGCATGGTTGCCCGGCAACGCGGAATCGACCCAGGTGGTCGATCTCCAGCGGCAGTTCCAGCCGGACGACATCGCACCGGCGATCATTGTCTACGAACGGCCGGGCGGGCTGACCGCCGCCGATCGGGCCGCGGCCGCCCGGGACGCCCAGGACCTGGCCGGTGCCGACGGCGTCAGCGGCAAGATCATCGGACCGATCGAGTCGCCGGACAAGGCGGCCGCCGAGGTGATCGTCCCGATCCGGCTCGACGACGACGGCTGGGAGGCGCTGCCCGACATCGCGACCGGCATCAAGGACACCGCCGATCAAGGTGCACCCGACGGCCTGCAGACCTATCTGGCCGGCCCGGTGGCGGCGGCGGCCGACTCGGCGGGCGCCTTCGCGGGCATCGACGGCACGTTGCTCTACACCACGCTCGCCGTCGTCGCGATCATCCTGCTCATCACCTATCGCAGCCCGGTCCTCTGGCTGTTGCCGATCCTGACGGCGGGCGCGGCGCTGGCCGGCTCGCAGGCGCTCATCTATCTGCTCGCCAAACACGCCGGGCTGACGGTCAACGCGCAGAGCGCGGGCATCCTCACCGTCCTGGTGTTCGGCGCCGGCACCGACTACGCCCTGCTGCTGGTCGCGCGTTACCGCGAGGAATTGCGCCGCCACGAGGACCGGCACGAGGCGATGCAGTTCGCGCTGCACCGGGCCGGTCCGGCGATCATCGCCAGCTCGGCCACCGTGGCCGTCGGCATGTCCTGCCTGACCCTGGCCGAGCTCAACTCGACGGCCGGCCTCGGCCCGGTCGCCGCGCTCGGCATCGTGGTCGGCCTGGCCGCGATGACCACGCTGCTCCCGGCTCTCCTGGTGATCTTCGGGCGCTGGCTGTTCTGGCCGTCCCGGCCCAAGTTCGGCACTCCCGAGCCGACCGCGACCGGCCTCTGGGCCCGCCTCGGCCGCCGCGTCGCCCGGCACCCGCGGCGGGTCTGGGTCACCACGTCGGTCCTGCTCGGGGCCATGGCGCTCGGCCTGCTGCAGCTCAACGCGAACGGGCTCAGCGCGGCCGACCAGTTCACCACCGAGCAGCCCTCCACGGTCGCCGAGGCGGCGCTGGCCCGGCACTTCCCGGCGGGTGGCGGCCAGCCGGTCACGGTCATCGCCAACGCGTCCGGCGCCGATCAGGTGCGGCAGGCCTTCGCCACGGTGCCCGGCATCAGCGAGGTCACCGAACCGGTGGTGAAGGGCAACCTCGCCCTGATCGACGGGACGCTGACCAGCGCGCCCGACAGCCAGGCGGCACAGCAGACCGTCGAGCGAGCCCGCGACGTGCTGCACGCCCTGCCCGGTGCGGATGCCAAGGTCGGTGGCGGCACCGCGATCCTGCTCGACATCAACACGGCCAACAACCACGACAACCGGCTGATCATCCCGTTGGTGCTGCTGGTCGTGCTGGTCATCCTGGCGCTGCTGCTGCGGGCGATCGTGGCGCCGCTGATCCTCATCGCGACGGTGGTGCTGTCGTTCGCGGCGGCGCTGGGCGTGAGCGTGCTCGTGTTCCGCTACCTCTTCGACTTCCCGGCCGAGGACACGTCGTTCCCGCTGTTCGTCTTCGTGTTCCTGGTCGCCCTGGGCATCGACTACAACATCTTCCTGATGACCCGTGTCCGCGAGGAGGCACAGCAGCACGGCACCCGTCGTGGCGCCCTGATCGGCCTGGCCGCCACCGGCGGGGTGATCACCTCGGCCGGCATCGTGCTGGCGGGCACGTTCGCCGCGCTGGCCAGCCTGCCGCTGGTGGCGTTCGTCGAGATCGGATTCGCGGTGGCCTTCGGCGTCCTGCTCGACACGCTGATCGTCCGCTCGGTGCTGGTCACAGCGCTCAACCTCGACGTCGGCCGGTGGATGTGGTGGCCGGGCAAGCTGACCCGCAAGCTCGACGAGCCGGACGAAAAGCCGGCGACACCGGCGTCGTCCGCCGAACCCGAGCTCACGCACTGAGCCCCCGACGGCGCACCCTCGACGGCCCGCGGTCCTGATACAGATGGTGGGACCGTTGACCGATCGCGCGACAGGGAGAATCAGTTGATCTTCATCACCGCCAAGTTCCCGATCAAGCCGGAGTACGCGGACAGTTGGGCCGACCTGTCGCTCCCGTTCACCACGGCGACCCGGGCCGAGCCGGGCTGCCTGTGGTTCGACTGGTCCCGCAGCCTGGACGATCCGAACGAGTACGTACTGGTGGAGGCGTTCCGCGACGGCGACGCGGGCGCGGCTCACGTCGGGTCGGCCCACTTCCGCCAGGCCCAGCGCGATCTGCCACAGTATCTGTCGGAAACTCCCAAGATCATCAGTCAGTCGGTTGATCAGGACGGCTGGTCCGAACTGGGGGAGCTTGCCGTCGAGTAGTCGTACGGTCTGACCGACCGGAGGTTCACCGCACTTGAGTGTCCTTCCTACCGTGGGTTCCCCGGGAACCAGGAGGAGACTCGTGCGCGTGGCCCTGGCCGCGGTGGTGGCGGCGGTGCTGCTGGCAGTGGCCGGCGTCGTCGTCTGGTCGCTGCGGTCCCCGGCGACCGTCGCCCTGATCACGGCGGCCGGTGGCGGCACGATCAGCACGGCCGGCGGCGTGTCGGTCCGCTTCGGGCCGGGCGCCCTGAGCAAGGACACCAAGGTGCGCGTGGTCCCGCGGCCGAGCATCGCGGCGCCCGACGGACTGACCTGGCTCACCGAGCCGGTCGACATCACGCTCGGCGGCGCCGGCCTGCTGACGTCGGCCGCCGTCACCCTGCCGCTGCGCGACACCACCGCCGGCGACCTGCTCACGATCGTGTCGCGCGCCGGGGACGGCGCGTGGAGCAGTCAGGGCGGAGTGGTCGACCGAGCCGCCGGCACCATCACGACGGTGGTCGGCCATCTGTCCATCGTGTCCGCCGGCCGCGCGGTGGTCACCGCCCCCGACCTCTCGGCGGGCGCCGGCGCCGACGACGCCCCCGAGCCCGACTGCGGCACCACCCGCTCCCACCGCTGGACGGCCTGGGCCCCCGGCAGTGCGGTGAAGACCTGCGTGGCCGCGGGCGCCGCCGATCGCCCGGCTCTGCTCCGGATGGCCGGTGACCGGGCGGCCGGGCAGTTCGCCGAGCTCGGCGCCTACCCGCCGATGGCCGTCGCCCAGCCGGGCCGGACGTCGGCGGCCGACCGGGTCTGGACCGAGCTGGCCCGGGCCGACCGCAACCACACCTACGTCCCCAGCCGGGGCAGTCTCGACCTGGCCCTGCCGGGCAGCTACCGGACGATCAGCTTCGTCACCCACACCGGTCCCGACGTGATCGTCGCCGAATACATCGTCGACGTGATGAGCTCCGCGTTCGTCCCGGCGCCGGTGACCGTGCAGGCCGTGCGGTGTGCCCTGACCCGGCTCGAGCCCGGTCACGTGACCCGATGTGTCGACGACGCGCTCGCCGCCGAGCGGGTGCTGCCCGAGACGGCCGCGGCGTCCGACGAGAAACTGGCCGGGCAGCAGCGCGACGAGATCGGGCGCACCGTGCTCCTGGCCATGCGCGGTCTGGGGGAGGTGATCGCCGGCGGTGGCCCCTCGTCCCGGACGACCGAGGTGGTCGCGCGGCGCAGCCCGGTGATTCCCCGCAAGGCGCTCAACGAGACGGGCGTCGCTATCCCGGCCGCCGTGGTGACCACCCAGGAGCGGCTCCACGCGGCCGCGACGCGCGACGCGCTCACCGACGCGCTGCCACCACCCGGCCTGGTCTGGACGAACACCGGCCTGACCGGCCCGCGGGTCACCGACGCCGTGGCCGCCTTGGTCAGCACGCCGCCGCTGCGCTGGCCGTGTGACGAGACGGCCCGCGACGGCTACGTCTACGGCATGGCCGACCCCGGACTGCTGACCTATCCGGCGCGCCTGGCCGACCTGGGGATGCCACCCGAGGACGTCGGCATCGTGCGGCAGACCGCCGGGAGCGGCCGGGACTACCGGCTCTGCATCGCGCTCGACGGCACCTGGACGTCGCTCAGCTACAACCTGCCGGCCGGCGGCTTCCCGGCCGGCGAGGCAGCCCGGCTCGGCGCGATCGCCCCCGGGGTCTGCCGGCCGTCGCTGAGCGGCTTCTTCGTCCCCGCCGACGCGGGCTGCCGCAGCTCGGTCCGGACCGACCTCGACGGCGACGGCCGCACCGACACGCTGCTGCTCTACGAACGGTCGGGCGCCTGGACCGCGCGGGCGATCCTGACCGCCGGCCGCGTTGCCGACCTCACCCTGCCGTACGGCCGGGACCAGCGACCGGAGGCGGTGGAAACCCTCGACCTGGACGGCGTGGCCGGTGAGGAGGTCGCCCTGGCGGCCGGCCCGCGGCTGCGCCTGCTCTCCTGGGATCGGGACGGCCTGGTGCTGCTCGGTCCCGAGTTCGCGACCGCGTCGACATTGGGCCGGACGGCCGGCGTCGGCTGCTCCGACCTCAACCGCGACGGCCGCCCGGAGTTGCTCGAGGCCGGTGCGACCTTCGAGCGCGACCCGGCCACCGGCGCGATCGTCGCCGCGCGCACCACCGAGACCCGCTGGAACTTCGCCGGCAAGAGCCTGACCCGCGGCGAGACGGTCGTCCGGCTGCTCTCCGGCGTCCAGGCCGGCACTGCGGCCGCCCCGCCCTACCGCGACGTCACCTGCTCCTGGCGCTGACCTTTCCCGTACGGGCCCGGCCGGCCCACGCCGGACCAGGCGCGCCGGCGTCGGCGCGTATCGACAACCGGCCCCGGCCAGGCACTAGGTTCGGCCCATGACCGAACGCCTCGACTGGACCGACCCGACGCTGCGGGAGTGGGACTGCACAGTGCTGTGGTCCGACCCGGCCGACCCCGAGGCGGGCATCGTGCTCGACCGGTCCGCCTTCTATCCGGGCGGCGGCGGCCAGCCACCGGATCACGGCGTGCTGCTGTGGGAGGGCGTGCAGACCCGCGTCGTCGACGCGCGCAGGAGCGACGACGGCCCGCGCCTGATCCCGGCGCCGGGCGATCCGGTGCCGCCGGCCGGCACGACGGTGCGCGGCGCGATCGACGACCAGCGGCGCAGCACCCTCATGCGGACGCACTCCGGCCTGCACGTCCTGTGCGGCACCGTGTTCCGCGACTTCGGCGCGCTGGTCACCGGCGGCAACATGCAACCCGGTGAGGCCCGGATGGACTTCAACCTGCCCGAGGTGCCCGCGGGCTTCAAGCAGTCGCTGGAGGACGCGGTCAACGCCGAGATCTCCGCCGACCGCAAGATCGTGGCCCGGGTGCTGCCGCGCGACGAGGCCCTGCGGATCCCGACCCTGATCCGCACCCAGGACGCCCTGCCCCCGCTGCACGAGCCGGAGATCCGGGTGATCGACATCGTCGGCCTCGACGTCCAGGCCGACGGCGGCACCCACGTCGCCTCGACGGCCCAGGTCGGCCGGGTCGAGGTGGTCAAGGTGGAGAGCAAGGGCCGGCAGAACCGCCGGGTCCGGATCCGGCTGGCTCCGGCCTGAGGCCGCCGGTCCGGAGCCTCAGCTCGCGGGCGCCCTCGTCACCCCGTCCGGTGCCCCGATCGCCCCGTTCGAGGTCCACCTGATCGCCGCCGGCGGCGGACGTCCGGGTCCCTGCTCGTCGAACCGCGGATCCCCGGGCCGCAGCCGGCCCTGGCCGTCGATGTAGAGCCGGTCGGAGGGGCGCCTCTCGATGAGGTCGCTGCGGCGCCAGTGCTCGATCCGGCCCAGCCACTCACTGTGGTCGAGCGTGGCCACCAGCACGGTCAGCCGGCACCGGATCGTCGCGCGCTTCTGGGCCGGCACGATGCTGTGCAGGGCCCCGGTCAGCTCGTCGACCTTGCCCCGGCTGAGGTGACCGGTGCGGTGGTCGAGCCGGGTCAACTGCACGAGGTCGCTGGCGGTGCGGATGCCGAGCTCGCGCAGCGCGCAGCGCAGTTTCGGGCCGTCGGCCGCGGCCTCGGTGGACGGCTCGTCGGCACCGAGATACATGACCAGGATCGCCTGGTCCATCCAGTCCACCAGCCGGGCCGCGGGAATCCTGGTCTTGAAGAACAGGTCCAGCAGATCGTGGTTGGCCAGCGCCTCGACCGAGGTGATGCCCTCCTCCGAGAGCCGCGTGCGCTCGTACAGGTCGATGCCCTCGAGCTCGGTGAGCGGCTGCTGCCCGCCCTGGTCGAGCAGCTTGTTCAGCCCGGGAAGCACCTTCTCCCACAACAGATGCAACACCCGGTCCGGCACGAAGCCCGCGGTGAAGGCCAGCAGGTAGAGCGCTTCCGGAGTCCCCCCGGCGTCGGTGGTCGCGTCGATCAGCCAGGCGACGATCACCACGACCAGCACGCGCACCGCGATCGTCGTGTACGTCTTGGGACGCAGATCGGCCCGCACATAGCCCTGCCACACCAGCTGCAGGGCGAAGAAATAGGCACCCAGGAACGCGAAGCTGACGGTCGACTGTTGCGGGTCGAGCAGTGTGACGAAAGACAGCGCCGGATCCCCCTTGATGGGGTCGCCCGCCTTGAGCAGGATCAACAGCCAGCCGAAGGCGAGCACCAGGGTGGCCAGGATGATCGGCGAGCGCCGTCCGCGGGTGAGCCGCCCTTTGCCGTCGTCGACCTCCCCGTACGCCTCGTCCAGCTGCTTGCCGTACTTGGCGTACACGTCCTCGGTGGTGGCCAGGGCCGGATCGAGCCGGAAGACGTTCTGGATCCACCGGTCCCGCAGGATGCCGAGCCGCTCGGCGTCGAACTGGAAGTACATGAGGGCCGGCAGCAGCGTGGCGATGGCGATGAAGGTCAGCTGCATGAACCGCCCGATGAGCACCAGCGGCGACTCCATGTCGATCCGGAAGCCGTCGGGCCAGACCGAGACCACGGTGTGGAGGTCGGTGGCGAAATAGACCACCGTGGTCGGCATCAGCAGGCCGACCAGCACGACGACCAGCATCGTGGCGTTGTACCAGGTGCGGCGGCGCGCCCGGCGGCCGGTGGCCCGGCGGGACGGCCGGATCCGCAGCAGGAGGAAGCCCAGCGCCAGGCCGATGCCCAGGATGCCGCCGATACGCAGCCACCACCACAGCGACAGCGGCCAGAACGAGACCAGCCAGCCGAATCCGGTGACGAGCGTGACGTGCCCGGCGGTGGCCAGGGCCTCGTCCCGCCCCGGGTCAGCGAGCTGGTGGCCGATTGCGACCTGGCGCCGGTCCTCGAGCCGCCGCAGGTCCGGAAAGGCATCCCGGGGGTCGGACTGATCGGACCATCTCCGCTCCTCCAACGGGGCGAGGGTGAGGATCCGGCCATGCTGCTCGAGCCAGATCGGCCGGGGCGTGTTGTTCCGTACCCACCAGCCGAGGGGCTGCGGCTGTTCCTGGTTCGCCGGCCCGGTCATGCCGGGCGTCCCGGGGTCTCCAGGAATCGCCGCACGGCCGTGGTGGCGCGCAGGCGCTGAAGGCAGCGGGCCCGGGTCGGGCCGATGCTGCCGATCGGGATGTCGAGGATGCGGCTGATCTCGCGGTAGCTGAACGGCGGATCGGCGACCAGCAGCAACAGCATCTGCTGCTGGGGAGCCGGGAGCTCGGCCAGGCCGTCGCGCAGGGCCTGATGCCGCTCGGCCCGCAGCAGGCCGGCATCCGTCCCGGGCTCGCCCGGCCGGGCGTGTTCCAGCCCGGCCGCCTGCGGGTCGAGCAGGACGGTCGTGCGGATCTGCCGCGCGAGCCGGTGGCACTCGTGCCGAGCCGTCGTCATGATCCATTTCGGTACGGCGTGCGGGTCCCGGATCCGGTCGAGGTATTGCGTCAGGCGCAGCCAGACGAATTGGCTGACGTCCTCGGCATCGCGCTCCGGGAGCCGGTAGGTCCGGGCCACCGAGCCGACCAGCGGCCGGAAGCGGCGCACCAGCGCGTCCCAGGCGGCCTGGTCGCCGCGGCGGGCGCCGTCGACGAGGTCATCGATCGAAGTAGCTGGGTCGGCCAAGATCGAGCCTTGCGTCATCTCGATTCACACCCCTGTCGGGAAGTTGTCCTCACCTGTTGTGGTCGTTACGTTGGCCGTCCTCGATCGGGCGTGTCCAAGCCCTCTATCCAGGGCATACGAGAACTGCGGGACGCCGTCACCACCCCCCGGCCGGGCCGTCGGGCACAAAACCTCCAGCGCTGGAGGTCCTACTCTGGAGGTCGCACACCGGCGCATCATGAGGAGGCGGAATGGTGGGCGACGACAATCTCACCGCGGTGCTGGTCAACGTGGCGGCGGACGCCCGGCCGGCCACTCGCGACAAGATCGCGAACAGTCCCGAGACGCGGGAGTTCCTCGAGATCGGATTGATGCTGTTGCGCGATGATCTGCTCGATCATCGGGGTCCGGATCTGCAGGACGATCACGACAGCGGCACCTGTCTGTTCGCCGGACTGTCGCAATCCCGTCTGATCGAACGGGCCGAGCGCGAGGGCCTGCGCGACGCCCGGCCCAAACTGCTGACCGTCGGCATGTTCCGGGATCGCTGGCGATACAAGAGCCGGTTCACCGAGGATCTGATCTCGTATCTGTTCCGGCCGGCGATCATCGACGACTACATGCGCGACCTGCACCGGACCGCCTCGAAACTGTCCAAGGGCGCGCCGTACCCGGAATTGATCCGTCAGCTCGCCGACGCGGTGCTGGCCATGACCGTGAACGATCCGCTCTGGAGCATGCAGAACATCATCTGGGTGGCGCTGCCCAACCATCCGCGCATCCAGAGTTTCCTGCGGACCGGGTACGACCGGTGGATCACCCAATGGGCCGCGATCTACGAAGAGCTGGCCGGCGTCTACGACCTCCGGCTCCGGCCGGGATACACCTGGCTCGACGTGGCGGAATTGTTCGACGCGGTGGCCAGCGGCACGCGGGTGCGAGCGCGATCACGCGGATCTCTGGCCTATCTGTCGAACGGTGACAACGTCCTTGTCGGGGCGATCCAGGCGATGCTCCCGCAATTGTTCGTGAACGCCGCGGACGGCCTGCGGGACTGACCGATCAGCGCGGTATCAGACCGACCGCGGCGAACTCCTTCTCCCGTGATGGATGGGCAATCCCTGAGGAGAGCGATCACGATGACCGAGTCCGCAGCGGAACTCCGTTTCGCCCTGGTGCTCAACGGCGGCGTGAGCCTGGCCGTCTGGATGGGCGGCGTCACCCACGAGCTCGATCTGCTGCGCCGGGCCGCGGGCGCCACGGACGACGAGATCTCCGGCGTCCGGGAAGCCGACCGCCCACTGTGGCGGAGATGGCGTACGGCGGCGGGGAACCGGCGTGTGGTGATCGATGTCATCGCCGGGAGCAGTGCCGGCGGGATCAACGGCGCCCTGCTGGCCACGGCGATCGCCCGCGGCACCGGCCTCGACCCGGCCACCTCGGCCGAGCCCGCGCTGCGGGGCGTGTGGGAACGGGCCGCCAGCCTGCAGACGGGCAAGCTCGTCGCCCGCGACACGAAGGCGTACCCGGCATCGGTCCTCGACGGCGACTTCTTCCAGACCGAGATCGGGAAGGCCATCGACGACATCCGGCCGGGGAACCGGCGGGCCCAGCCGGTCACGCTCTTCCTGACCGCGACGGCGCTCGGCCCGGCCGACGTGTCCTACGCCGACGCCGAGGGGCACCCGTTCATCGTGGCCGACCACCGGCGGCTCTATCGGTTCGAGGCGGACCCGGAACGGGTCCGGTTCGTCTCGCCGCGCAAGCCGTTCGAGCGCTGCCCGGCGGACGATTTCACCGAGTACGCCGAGTCGCTCAAGCGATCGACCCGGGCCACGGCGTCCTTCCCGGTCGCGTTCTCGGCCGTGCCGGAAGTCGACGAGATGTGCGACCGGCTGCAGGCGAGGCCCGCACCCGGCCGGAAACCGGGCTTCGTGGCCGACGGCGGCATCATCGACAACGCGCCCTTCGACCCGGTGCTCGACCGGATCACCCGCCGGCCCGCGAACACCGTTTTCGACCGTTACCTGCTCTACATCGTGCCGTCGCGGGGAAACGCCGCGATCCAGACACCGCTGCAGCAGCAGGAGGCCTCGAAGGCGTCCGCGGCGGACCTGGCCCCGGACTGGCCCCGGGTCGTCCAGGCCGCGGTGTCCCTGCCCCGCGAGAGCGACTTCCGCAGCGACATCGAAGCGCTGGACACCCTGCTGCGCACCGGCGACACGACCTCGGCCGACGCGCAGACCATGTTCCAGGACCTCATCGCCGCGCCCGGGGGCGCCGACGGGCTGCTCACCGCGGCCGACGCGCTGCTGCCCGCGTACCGGAAGGGCCGGCTCGCCGGCGGCATCTGGGACGTGCAGGTCGGGGCGGGGGCCCAGGAGCCGCGCGTCCTGCGCAACTACGGCGAGAACTGCGAGAAGCTGACCGACCGGGACGTCGAGGAGCTCGGCCCGCGGTGGATCGACCCCGGTGCGACATCGGTGCACAGCGTGACCGACGGCCAGTGGCGGTGGGGCCTGACCCCGGCCGAGCGCTGCCTCCGGCTGATGTCGCGTGACCTGCAGCGGCGGATGCGCGGCGGGGAGAACTCGGTGATCCACGCGGCGGCCGGCGAGCTGGCCGGTTCGCTGCGTCGGCTGGAGGCGCTGCGCGACCACGTCGACCGGTGCGTGGCGCACCTCGGCGCGGGCGAGGTGAGCACTCCGGCGACGGCCGTGAAGGCGGTCAACGTGATCCTCGGCGAGATCGAGGTGGAGCGGACGGTGGGCGCCCTGATGGCGGAGGCCGCCGAGGCGTACGCCCGGGTCACCGACCGGCCAGGGTCGCCGCTCGTGGCCGCGTTCGCCGTCGAGGTGCTGGCCCGGGCACTGAACGCTCGCGCCCCCTTCCAGCGGACGGCCCCGTTCACGTTCCTGCGCGTCGGACCCGACGCCGAGGCGCCTGTCCTGGACGACCCCGACCTGCTCGCCACGACCCCGGACGACCTGGCCGGGTTCAAGCTCTACGGCACCCGGGCGTGGCACTTCGCCGCCTTCGGCAAGGCCGAGTGGCGTCGGTGGGACTGGCTCTGGGGACGCCTGGACGCGGTGACGCACCTGGCCGGACCGCTCGGCCTGGACGAGAGCACCGTGCGGGCCATGCAGGAGGAGATCCTCCGGAGCGAGGGGGTCAGCCGCGAGTACCTGGTCGAGACCCTCAAGAAGTTGCGAACGGTGACCGACGACCGCGCCTTCCTCCGCACGGTCGCCGAGGAGGAGGGCGGCCTCGAGACCATCCAGGCCCTCACCGACAAGATCCTGGACGTGCTGGCCGGCACCACCCAGCCCCAGCCCCTGGGCCGGGCCGGCCGGGTCACCTCGGCGGTTCTGCGCTCCAAGTACCGCCGGCTCCCGAACTCCCCCTTCTACCGATACCGCTCCCTCCGCCTCCTTCTGCACGCCTCGATCCGGCGCCGCATCTGGTCCTGGACCAAGCCGCCGTCCACCCGCTGAGCCGCCGCGGTGCCGCCCGGCCCGCCTTGTCATCGAGGCCGGCCGGGCGGCCCGCCCCCCTCGCGGCGGGCCGCCCGGTTCGGCTACGAGATCGCGGCGGACAGGGCCGGGTACCAGCGATTGGCGATCTTCACGTTGCCGGCGTCGTTGGGGTGGACGCCGTCGTAGGTGTCGGTGGCCGGGACGAAACCGGTGAACTGGTCGACGACGGTGATGGGGGAGGCCGTGGTGGAGAGGCCGGCGGCCCAGGCCGGGATGGCGGCGTTCAGGGCGATGACCCGCTGGTTGCAGTCGGCGCAGTTCGCGGCGTTCATGGGGATGATCTGGGCGACCAGGATCTTGATCGACGGGTGGGACGCGCGCATCTGGCCGACCATGCGGGTGAAGGCGGCCAGGATGGTCGACGGCGGAATGTTGCTCCAGACGTCGTTGGTGCCGAAGTGCAT
This sequence comes from Paractinoplanes maris, assembly GCF_023544465.1. Classification (GTDB taxonomy): domain Bacteria; phylum Actinomycetota; class Actinomycetes; order Mycobacteriales; family Micromonosporaceae; genus Actinoplanes; species Actinoplanes maris. Next base: position 173,878 of record NZ_JALPVL010000011.1, read on the forward strand.
GAGGACGACATCGGGGTCGGAGGCGGCCAGCCAGCCGACCAGCTGATCCTGGTTGGCGACGTTCGTGGCGAGGAAGCCGCCGTGGCCCTCGTTCTCACCGTCGTACGGGAAACCGCAGCCCTGGCCGGGGAGCGTGCCCACGAAGTCGACCCTCGTGGCGGGGAGCTTCTGCCACAGCAGGGCCCGCCAGCAGCCGGGGGAGCCGGTGATCGAGTCGCCGAGCGCCATGATCTTCACCGGGGAGCCGGCGGGCGGGGGTGTCGTGGCCGGCGGAGTCGTGGCCGGCGGGGTGGTGGCCGGCGGAGTCGTGGGCGGCGGGGTGGTGGTGGGCGGCGGCGTGCTCGGTGGTGGTGTGGTCGGCTGGGTCGTGCCGGTGCAGGCCACGCCGTTGAGGGCGAAGGACGTGGGTGCCGGGTTGGTGCCGGTCCAGGAGCCGTTGAAGCCGACGGAGGCGGAGCCGTTGGTGGCCAGCGCGCCGTTCCACGAAGCGTTGCGGACGGTGACGGCCGAGCCGGACTGGGTGAGCGCGCCGTTCCAGAGCTGCGTGATCGTCTGACCGCCGGTGAACGTGAACGTCAGCGCCCACGAGGGCAGCGGATCGCCGAGGTTGGTGATGTCCACGGCGGCCCCGAAGCCGCCCGGCCACGAGCTCGAGACGGTGTAGCGGACCTGGCAGCCGGCCGCGGCTTCGGCCGGACCGGCCAGGGCGACGGCGGACGAGCCGGTCAGCACGGCGATGGCGGCGGCTAGGACGGTCATTCTTCGTCTGGGCATCGGACACTCCGGCACGCGATCGACGGTGATGGATGGAAAGCACTATGACATGGGAGCGCTCCCAATCCAACCTTGACCGGAAAGCCGGAATGCTCCACCCTGGGAACGCTCCCATCAACGTCCCTCGATCTAAGGACCGCTCGTGGCCAGAAGAGGAACCATCGCGGCCGTTCTCGCCGTGGCGACCGCCGGCGCGGGCGTCATGGTCGCGGCCCGGGCTGACGCCGCCGCCGGCTGCCAAGTGCGCTACGCCGTCACGAACTCGTGGCCGGGCGGCTTCGGGGCCACCGTGGACGTCACCAACCTGGGCGACCCGATCAACGGCTGGACGCTCGCCTTCGCGTGGTCCGGTGGCCAGACGATCACGTCCCTGTGGAACGGCACGGTCACCCAGTCCGGAAGTGCCGTGACGGTGCGCGACGCGGGCTGGAACGCGGCCCTCGCCACCAACGGCACCACGAGCTTCGGCTTCAACGCCAACGGCACCTCCGCCACGCCGGGAGCGTTCACGCTGAACGGCGTGGCGTGCACCGGAGCGACCCAGCCGACGACCCCGCAGCCGACGACACCCCAGCCGACGACTCCGCAGCCCACTTCACCCCAGCCCACGTCGCCGCAGCCGACCACTTCGCCGCCGACGACGACCGCGCCGGCTGACGGCAAGCAGCGGGAACGCCTGGACCGCGGCGTGATCAGCGTCCGCTCCGGCTCGGCCAATCTGGTCAGCTGGCGCTGGCTGGCCACCGACCCGTCCGGGATCGCCTTCAACGTCTACCGCGGCGGGACAAAGGTCAACGCGTCCCCGATCACTGCTTCGACCAACTACTTGGACTCCGGCGCCGCGGCGAACAGCGCGTACACCGTACGCGCCGTACTGGGAGGGGTCGAGCAGGCCGCCGAGGGCCCGTCGCTCAGCTTCGGCAACGGTTACCTCGACGTGCCGATCCAGAACCCCAACAGCTCCCTGTACGCCGCCAACGACGCCGGCACCGGCGACCTCGACGGCGACGGCAAGCTCGACCTGGTCCTCAAGTGGGATCCCTCGAACGCCAAGGACAACTCGCAGTCCGGCGTCACCGACCCCGTCTACGTCGACGCCTACAAGCTCGACGGCACCCGGCTCTGGCGCATCAACCTCGGCCGCAACATCCGGGCCGGCGCGCACTACACCCAGTTCCAGGTGTACGACTACGACGGCGACGGCCGGGCCGAGGTGGCCATGAAGACGGCCGACGCCACCGTCTCCGGCACCGGGCAGGTCATCGGCAGCGCGGGCGCCGACTACCGCAACTCGTCGGGTTACGTGCTCAGCGGACCCGAGTACCTGACGATGTTCGACGGCCGCACCGGCGCCGCGCTGTCCACGGTGAACTACGAACCGCCGCGCGGCACGGTCAGCAGCTGGGGAGACTCGTACGGCAACCGGGTCGACCGCTTCCTGGCCGGCACCGCCTACCTCGACGGCAGCCGGCCCAGCCTGATCATGGCCCGCGGCTACTACACCCGCAGCGTGATCGTGGCCTGGGACTTCCGCAACGGCGCGCTGACCCGCCGCTGGACCTTCGACAGCAACGCCTCGACCAACAGCGGCACGGCCGGTCAGGGCAACCATCAGCTCGCGGTGGCCGACGTGGACCGCGACGGGCGCGACGAGATCGTCTACGGCTCCCTGGCCGTCGACGACAACGGCAGCAAACTCTGGAACACCACGTATGGCCACGGCGACGCCCTGCACGTCGGCGACCTCGACCCCTCCCGTACGGGATTGGAGGTCTTCAAGGTCGACGAGGACGCCAGCAAGCCGTCATCCTGGTTCGCCGACGCCCGCACCGGTCAAGTTCTCTGGAGTACGCCGGCGAGTGGGGACAACGGACGCGGGGTCTCCGCCGACATCTGGGCGGGCAGCCCCGGCGCCGAAAGCTGGTCGTCCGCGGTCGACGGCGTGCGCGGCCCGTCCGGATCGGTGGTGGCGAGCCGCAAGCCGAGCTCGGCCAACTTCGTGATCTGGTGGGACGGCGACCCGCAGCGCGAACTTCTCGACCAGACCCGCATCGACAAGTACGGCACGTCGTCGGACACCCGCCTGCTCACGGCCAGTGGCGTGCACTCGAACAACGGCACCAAGGCCACCCCGTCCCTGAGCGGCGACCTGCTCGGCGACTGGCGCGAGGAAGTCATCTGGCCGACGTCGGACAACACCGCGCTGCGCATCTACGCGACACCCGTCCCGACCGACCGCCGGGTGGTCACCCTGCTGCACGACATCCAGTACCGCGAGGCCCTGGCCTGGCAGAACACCGCCTACAACCAGCCCCCGCACCCCTCGTTCGCGATGTCGTAGACCGCTCGCCATGGCGCCGTCCCTGGGCCGTCGATGCCGGAGAGCCACCGAACAGTGCGTCCAAGGCGCGGCGCGCACGCTTCGGGCTCTCCGGCATCAGGTGGGCCTCGCGGCCCTTCATCAGCGTTCGGGTGCCTTCAGCAGGAAGTCGGCCATGACGTCTTGTGCGGCTTCGACCATGTGCCCGCCGTCGGCCGTCCGGCAGCCGGCGGCCCGCGCCGCCGCGAGGAACGGGGTCAATCCGTGCCCGGCAATCACATCGCCCACAAACATGGACGACGTCAACAGTGCGGGGTCCACGGGAAGGGGGTCACCGTCCGCCATGCCCAGCGGAGTCGCGTTGCACACGAGATCGCAGCCGGTGGGATCCGGCGGCCCGGCGTTCGCCCGCCCGTGGCCGAGATCGTCGACCAGCTCCAGCAGGGAAGTGACACGCGACTGGTCAGCGTCATGGATGACAAGGTCGCTGACCCCCGCCTCCAGCAGGGCGATGGCGATCGCGCTGCCCGCGCCCCCCGCTCCGACGAGGAGCACCCGCGCGCCTTCCGGCCGGGCTCCGTGGTCTTTCTGCGCCTTCACGAAGGCGAGCCCGTCGAGCATGTCACCGTGCCAGGTGCGGTCCGGATTGCGGCGGATGACGCTCACGACCCCGAGCCTCCTGGCCCGCTCAGAACTCGTGGCGCAGTGGGCGAAGGGCGTGAACTTGTGCGGCATGGTGACGAGGATGCCGTCCACGTTCCGTGCGGCCGTGAGACCCGCCATGACAGCGTCGAGGTCATCGGCCGGTACCTGCATCGGCACACAGATGCCGTCGGAACCGCGTTCCTCGAAGGTGCGGCTGAGCCGCACCGGGGACTCGACGTACCTGATGGGATCACCGATGATCGGGAACAGCCGCGTCGCACCACTGAGACGGTCGAACATGTCGATCCCTGCCCTCTCGTGTCCCCGGCTGTCCATAGCATCACGCATCGTGCGGACGCGCCGCCGCCTACAACCAGCCCCGCACCCGAGCTTCGCCATCGGCTGACCTGCTTGCCACGCGCCCGGCCCCGTTACAGCCCGCGGGGCCGGGCGCGCGGCACCGTCCGTCCCGGAAGGCCTCCCTCTAGGGTCGTGACCATGATTCTGCGACATGTGACGGTCGACAGTTCGGAGCCGTACGAGCTGGCCCGCTTCTGGAGCGAGGTCACCGGCTGGCCCCTCGGCGACGACGACCACCCGGGCGATGACGAGGTACTGGTCGAGGCCCCGTCACCGGTGCCCGGGCTGCTGTTCATCCGCGTTCCCGAGGCCAAGACGGTGAAGAACCGCCTGCACATCGACTGGATGCCCGACGAGCGCACCCGCGACGAGGAGGTCGAGCGGCTGACTGCGCTGGGGGCGAAGCTCTTCGAGGACCACCGGACAGCCGACGGCATGGGTTGGGTGACCATGCAGGACATCGAGGGCAACGAGTTCTGCGTCGAACGAAGCACCATCGAGCGGGGGGTGTAGCCGCCTGTTCCCGTCAAGCCCCTGGGGCGCTGCCCCCGAACCCCCGGCCATCGCTGGAGAGCTCCCTGGCGATGGTTGCGGTGGGCGGCTTGGGAGCTCTCCGGGCGACGGCAGGCGGGAGCGAATCGCAATCAACGGCAGTACGCAAGCAAAGGGCGGCTTGCGTACTGCCGTTGCTCACGATGAGCGGCGCTTGCCGTCGCCCGGAGAGCCCCCAAGCCAGGGTGAGAGCTGTGGTGAAAGACCCAGCTGTTCTCGTCTGCCGACGTATGCCGAAGGCGGACGCGACCGGCATTGTTAAGTTCCCGCCACCCACCACCCAGGCCGGCCTGCTTTCGCCGACCGCCTGGTTTCGTCCCCAGCGCGGCAGCCAGACCACCTACCCGTCAGGTGACCGCCACCCCCACCAGGCACCCAGCAGCCAGTGACCAAGGTCTTCAGCCGCCGGCGAGCTCGCCCGTCCAGCGCAAGAAAGCCCAACCTACGGCCTCTCCACCAAGGCCGAAGCCCCCAGCCCACGAAGAGAAGCATCAAGAACCTGAGCCGTATGAGCCATAGCCATCCCCCCACCTTGACGACGCAACCCAGCCGCGACCTGCATCATGCACCCCGGATTGGCGGTAACCAGCAGCTCAGCCCCGGTAGCCACGATATTGGCCGCCTTCCGATCCCCGAGCTCAGCAGCCGGCACCGGATTGAGGATGTTCCAGATCCCCGCCGACCCGCAGCACAGCTCCGGATCGGCTATCTCGCGCAGCTGCAACTCAGGAATGCCCCGCAACAACGCCCGCGGTTGCGCCCGCACCCCTTGGGCGTGCGCCAGATGGCAGGCGTCGTGATAGGCCACCGTCAGCGGCAGGGGGTGGCGTGGCGCCACTGGCCCCAGTTCGTCGAGCAGCTCGGCCAGATCGCGTACCTTCGCCGAGAAGGCCGCCGCCCGCTTCGCATACGCCGGGTCGTCGGCCAGCAGGTCGCCGTACTCCTTCAGCGATGACCCGCACCCCGCCGCGTTCACCACGAAGTAGTCCATGCCCATGTGCTCGAACGTCGAGATCAGCCGGCGCGCGAACCCCAGCGCTTCCTCGCGTCGTCCGTTGTGGACGCTCAGCGCACCGCAGCAGCCCTGGCTGGGCGGGATCAGCACGTCGCAGCCCTCGGCGGCCAGGATGCGGACCGTGGCCGAATTGACCTCGGGGAAGAACGCGCCCTGCACGCAGCCGGTCAGCATGCCCACGACGGCTCGGCGCTGGCCCCGGGCGGCCACTCGGGGCGGCGGCGGGGGGACTTTGCGCAGCCGGGGCGCCAGCGACTCGAGTGTGGTCAGCGTCGGGCCCAGCCGGTCGAGCAGGCCGCTGCGGGTCACCAGTTTCTGCAGACCCCAATTCTGGTACGCCCTCAGTGGACCGCGCAGCAGCCGGAGCCGCCGGGGATAGGGGAACAGTGCGAAGATCGCCCGTCGCAGCAGGGCGTCGCCGCGGTCGCGGGTGTAGCGCCTTTCGACCTGGGCCCGGGTGTCCTCGATCAGGCGGTCGTATTTGACCCCGGACGGGCACGCCGTCACGCATGACATGCAGCCCAGGCACTTGTCGAAGTGCTCGACCATCGACCCGCTCAGCGGTTCGCCGTTGACGCCCTCGTTCATCAGGTAGATGCGGCCGCGCGGCGAGTCGGCCTCGGCGCCCCACAACACATACGTCGGGCAGGCCGGCAGGCAGAAACCGCAGTGCACACAGTCGGCGATCAGCTCGGCGCTCGGTGGGTGGTGCTCGTCGAAGGCGCGCCCGTCGTCGACCGGGCCCAGCACGTCTCGTGGTGGCTCGCCCGTGCCCCAGGTGGAATCGACCATCAGATGCCTCCCACGAAACGCCCCGGCGCGAAGCGGTGGCCGGGGTCGAACTGGTCTTTGATCCGCCGCATCAGGGCCAGCCCGGGCACCGGCCCCCACATGTCGAGGATGTCGCGCACCTCGGCCGGCGCTGTCAGCACGACCGCGTGCCCGCCGCCGCGGACGCACAACGCTCGCAACCGCTCGACCTCGGTGATGTCCCGCGCCGCCGCGTAGAGCACGCCCGTCCCGGCCGATCCGCGCAGCGCCGAACCCGACTCGATCAGGGACGGCACCTTCGACAGCGGCACCGACAGCTTCATCCCGATCTCGTCGGACGCCCACGGTTCGCGCCCCCACCAGCCGGGTGCCGCCTCGCTCACCTCGCCGGCCAGCAGTTTCTCGATGAGACCGGACCTTTCCCGTACGCCGGCGGGGGTGCCCTCGAGAAGCACGGCGAGCTCACCCGTGGCCGTGTCGATCTCGATCGCCGTCGGCGCCACCTGAGCGGCCAGGATCGTCGACACCGCCTGGGCCGGGGCGGTCGAGCGGACGAACGCGGCCGCCCCCGGCCGGGGATGCAAGCGGAACACGCACTCGGTGATCAGCCCGAGCGTCCCGTAGGACCCGGTGTAGAGCTTGCCCAGGTCGTAACCCGCGACGTTTTTCACCACCTTGCCCCCGGCCTTGGCGATGACGCCGTCGGGGCGGACGACGGTGATGCCGATCAGCAGGTCACGCGCCGTGCCGTAGTGCATCCGCCGGGGCCCGCTCGCCCCGGTCGCCACCACGCCGCCGGCCGTCGCGCCCGCGGGGGCGTCGAGGGCGAGCTGCTGATCGCCCAGCTCGAGCTCGCTCAGCGGTGTGCCGGCCTTGAGCACCGTGATCAGATCACCGGCCGCGTGCTCGACCAGGCCCGACAGCCGGCGCGTGTCGATGATCAGGTCGAGGGAGCGCGGGGGAGGGCCCCAGTGCAGTCTCGTCCCGCCGCCGCGGACCACGACGGTGAGGTCGCGGGTCGCGGCGACCAGGGCGGCCGCCTCCTCGGTCGAGGCCGGGGACGCCACCAGCCGCGCCGGGACCCCGCCGACGTGGTCGTCGTCGCCGGCCGGGCGGGTCAGCTCGTCGAGCGCGGCCATCAGAAGACCTCCACGCCCGGGAACCGTGCGGCCAGGTCGCCGCCGGGGCGCTCACCGCACAGCCGTGGGGTCGGGAAGACCTTGCCGGGGTTGGCGAGGTGGCCGGGGTCGAACGCGCACCGCACCAGCTGCATCGTGTCGAGGTCGTCCTGGCCGTACATGCGGGGCATGTATTTCGCCTTGTCCATCCCCACGCCGTGCTCGCCGGTGATCGAGCCGCCGTACTCGATGCAGAGGTCGATGATCGCGCCGGAGACCGTCTCGGCCCGCTCGGCCTCGCCCTCGACGCGGGCGTCGAACAGCACCAGTGGATGCAGGTTGCCGTCGCCGGCGTGGAAGACATTGGCCACCCGCACCCCGTGCGAGGCGGCGAGCTCGCTGATGCGGTGCAGCACCTCGGGCAGCGCTGTCCGCGGGATCACGCCGTCCTGCACGATGTAGTCGGGGCTGATCCGGCCGACCGCGGCGAAGGCCGACTTGCGGCCCCGCCAGAAGAGCGCCCGCTCGGTCTCGTCGGCCGCGATTCGGAGCTCGAACGCGCCCGCCCGGGTGCACAGCGCCGTCACCTGCTCGAACTGGGCCTCGACCTCGGCCACCGGGCCGTCCAGCTCGACGATCAGCACGGCGGCCGCGCCGGGTGGATAGCCGCAGGCCACCGCCGCCTCGGCCGCCTCGATGGCCAGCGCGTCCATCATCTCGATCGCGGCCGGCACCACCCCGGCCGCGATGATCGCCGAGGTGGCCGCGCCGGCCGCGTCGATGCTGGGGAACGCCGCGAGCAGCGTGCGCACCGACTCGGGCAGCCGGGTGAGCCGCACGGTCACCTCGGTGGCGACGCCGAGGGTGCCCTCCGAGCCGACGAAGGCGCCGATCAGGTCGTAACCCGGCGGGTCGAGCGCCCGGCCGCCGAGCCGCACCAGCTCGCCGTCGGGCGCGACGATCTGCAGACCGGTGACGTGGTTGGTGGTGAAGCCGTATTTGAGGCAGTGCGCGCCGCCCGAATTCTCGGCGACGTTGCCGCCGATCGAGCAGATCTGCTGGCTCGACGGGTCAGGAGCGTAGTAGTAGCCGTGCGGGGTGGCCGCTTTCGTCACCTGAAGGTTGATCACACCGGGCTCGACCACGGCCCGCTCGTCGGCCGGCGCGATGTCGAGGATGCGGCGCATCTGGGCGGTGACGATCAGGACGCCCTCGGCGTGCGGCAGGGCACCGCCGGACAGGCCCGTGCCGGAGCCGCGGGCGACGAACGGCACCCCGGCCGCGGCGCACGCCTTGACCACGGCGGCGACCTGGGCGGCGGAGTGCGGGAGCGCCACCAGAGCCGGGATGACCTTGTAGTGGGCGAGGCCGTCGCACTCGTAGGTCCGCAGCTCATGCCGGTCGGTCACGACCTGCTCGGAGCCCAGCTCGGCGCGCAGACGCCGGGCGAGCGCATCGATGTCGGCCACGGGACCTCCTCGGCTCCTGACTTCGGGGACAACCTATCCCGAGGGTCCGACATTCGTCACCGAGAGTCGGTGACGCGTGCCGGTCGGTAGTAGTTCCGGCATCGTCGTCGGCCCTGCTCAGCGGTCTGGGAGGATGGCCCGATGTTCGTGACCGCAAGAGCCGCCCGACTCACCGCGACGGCGGTCGTTGCCCTGCTCGCGGTGGCCGGATGCTCGTCGGACGACGAGCCGTCGCCCGAGCCGACCGGCCTGATCGACGTGACCACGATGCGCGGCGCGCTGCTGCAGGCGGCCGAGATCGGCCCGACCTGGCAGCCGCCCGCGCAGAGCCCGGATCCCACCAAGCTGGTGAGCATCTGCGGCGGCACGACGCCCGCGCCGACCGTGCCCCCGGGCGGCGACGTGGTGGCGTCGTCCTTCGTGGACGAGGGCAAGCAGGGCGCGCAGACACTCGACCAGACCGCCCTCGTCTACGGCGACGTGACGCTGGCGACGGCCGCGCAGACGGCGCTGCGGGCGATCGCCGACGGCTGCGAGACGAAGGTGTCGATGCCGGCCACGGTCGACGACGACAAGTCCGAACCGGCATACACCGAGACGGTCGAGATCAAAACGTTGGACGAGGCCGGGTGGAAGGGCTTCGTGGTGGTGCGGCACAAGACGTACGAAAAGGCCCACCCCGGCTCGGCGGACACCGCCGTCGCCGTCCTGAACAGCCGAAATGTTCTGCTCGTGGATCAGTACGCGCTGTACCGGCTGGGCACCGCGAGCGCCGCGAGCAACTTCGACGCCGACTGGCAGAAACTGGTCGGCACCGTTGTTCAACGTGTCGGTTAGCCGGACGGGATAGACACGACGGCCCGCTGTCGTCTAATGTTCCGAGTGCGCCGTTGCGAGTTCTTCCCCCGTGGAATTCGCAGCGGCGTCTTACTTTTCCGGGCCGGTTCTCCGGCGACGGCTCAGCCCGTCGTCACCGGCAGGTGATCGAATCCGCGGATCGTCAGGCTGTTGCGCCGCTCGGCGCCCTCGGTCCGCCGCAGCTCGGGCAGCCGCTCGAAAAGCCGAGGGAAGGCGATCTGCGCCTCCAGCCGGGCCATCGGCGCCCCCAGGCAGTAATGCATGCCCCCGCCGAAGGACAGCGATGCGTTGTCGCCCCGGCCCAGGTCGAGCGAGTCGGGGTCGGTGAAGCGCCGCGGGTCGCGGTTGGCCGCGCCGGTGTAGGCCACGATCCGCTGCCCCGGTTCGAGCGGCACGCCGGCCACGGCGGTGGGTTCGATCACCGTACGGTCGATGTTCTGCACCGGTGAGTCGAAGCGCAGCAGCTCCTCCACCGCCGCGGCCGGATCGGCGTGCAGCCGGGGCAACTGCCCGGGATGGTCGAGCAGCGCCGCCAGCCCGTTGGAGAGCAGGTTGGTGGTGGTCTCGAAGCCGGCCGCGAACAGTAGCCCGGCCATGGTCAGCAGCTCGTCGCCGGTGAGCCGGTCGCCCGCCTCCTCGTGCTCGACCATCGCGGTCATCAGGTCGCCGCGGGGCTGCCGGCGTCGCTCGGCGGCCAGCCCGCCCAGATAGTCGCGCACCGCCTGAGCCGCCGGGTCGGCCTTCAGCAGCACCTCGGGGGTGATCTCGTCGAGCACCGCCGACCAGTCCTGCACCAGGTGCTGGAACTGGGCGCGGTCGGCGTCGGGAATGCCCAGCAGCTCGCTGATCACGTTGCAGGGCAGCGGGAACGCGAACGCGGCGACGAAGTCGGCGGTGCCCGCGTCGGCCAGCCCGTCGATCAGGCCGTCGATCATCCGCGTCGTCGCCGGCCGCAGCTCCTGCACCCGGCGCGCGGTGAAGCTCGAGCTGACCAGCCGGCGCAGGCGGGTGTGGTCGGGCGGGTTGATGCCCAGCAGGCTGGTGAAGTATCCGTGGAGCGCCGGATGCTCGGCCCAGTCGGCCAGGCCGGCCAGCGGCAGCATCTCGACCGGCATCTTGCCGAGCTTGTGATCGCGGGACACCGACTGGCAGTCGGCGAACCGGGTGACGATCAGGGTGCCGTCGGCCTCGCGCAGCACCGGGCCCATCTCGCGCAGCCGGGCGTAGTGGCCGTAGGGGTCCTCGCGTCCCACCATCGTGGTGAGCTCGTCCAACAGTGCCGAAACTTCGCGACTTTCCACAATGCTCGCCACAGCCCTGACCATACAAGTTCGCGGCTGCGAGCAATACAAGCCGAGTGCGCCGTGGCCTTGAGCAGCGGCATCGCCTGGTCTAGGCTTCAGCAGGTCCGTCAACGTCAGTTTATGGCGCCTGCATCGGGGGATGTGCATGGACGTGAGGCTCGCGTCCCTGCTCATGGCGTCGTAGGCTGCGTGGGGACCAACGGGGAGGGAGGCGTGGGTGGGCGCCTTCTCCATCGCCGGACGCCTGGACAGGCTCTTCAAACAGCTGCGGCCGGAGCCGAGTTACATGGCCGTGGCCGAGGCTGTCCGGGCTGATCAGGGCGTTTCGATCTCCCATACGTATATCTGGCAGTTGCGGACGGGCCGGCGGGACAACCCGACCATCCAGCACCTGACCGCACTCTCCACCTACTTCGGTGTGCCGGTGTCGTATTTCATCGACGACGAGCAGACGACGCGCATCGACACCCAGCTCGACCTGCTGCGGACCATCCGCGACGCCGGGGTCACCGAGCTCGCCCTGCGCGCGGCCGACGTGTCGCCGCGCGGGCGCGACACGATCAGCGAGCTGATCCAGAGGGTGTGGGAGTCGGAGAAGGGCTTGCGAGACCGCGGCTCACCCGGCTGAGCCAGGCCACCTCGTCGGCCATCGTGGGGCCGACCGGCGCCCAGGTCCCCGGCGTGGCCAGCGGTGTCGTGGCCGCCCGGCGTTGCAGGGCCGCCATGATGGCGGCGGCTTCGTCGTCCGGCGACGGGCCGTGCGGCGACGCGTACGGACGCAGTGCGAGCATGCCGTCGCGGATCTCGATGACCCGGCGATAGAGGCGCAGGTGCACGTCGTCGACGCCGGCCAGTTCGATCACGGCCCGTCGCGGCGTGAAAAGGATCACCTCGGGGAAGGCGTCGCGCATCGCCTTCCAGAGTGGGCGCAGCACCAGCAGCGAGCGATAGGCCTCGTACGCTGCCCGGGCCCGCCGCGTGGCCGGCACCAGCAGTCCGGCGATGGTCAGGATGAGCCCGCTCGTCTGCACGGTCCGGCCGACCGGTTCGACTGTCGAGAATGCGACATCCGTGCCCAGGTTGTGAGCCAGGATGAGACTGCCCTTGATCGCGGCGTAGCAGGCCACCAGGGCGGTGCCGACGGCCGTCACCCGCAGGCCGGCGCGGGCGGTCCGGGCCCGGGCCTCGCCGCTGATCCGCCAGAACAGCGTCGACGTGGTGACCAGGACCGTGCCCAGGTAGGCCTCGAGCGTCACCCAGTACGCCACCACCGACCAGCCCTGATCGCCGGCCAGTTCCTCGGCCTCGGTGTCGATGCCCCCGGCGATCACGTCCAGCCCGCACAGCGCCACCAGCACCGTCAGCAGCAGGGCCAGCTGCCGCGCCCGGACGCCGGTGTGCGTGACCAGCGCGATGAACCGCAACAGGAAATAGGCCGACGTCACGCCGAGCAGATGCGGCACGATCGGGATGTCCACCTGCGCGGCCACCGGGGCGAACGACACCGTCTTGGCCAGCGCGATCGCGCCCACCGCGGCCCACAGCGCCCGTTGCCGCTGATCGCGCCAGAGGGTCGGGACCCGGATGATCGTCGCGCCCCACAACAACGCCAGCAGCGCGACGTCGAGGATCATTCGAAGCCCAGCGCGTCGGCAACCCGTCCCAGCGTGGTGCGCGGTCCGCGCGAGGACCGGCCGCGGATGAGCGAGGCCATCATCTCGGCCTCCCGCTCCTGAGCGTCGGTGTAGCCGACCCGGCCCAGCATGCGCCGCACGGCGCCCGGCTCGAGGTCGGGGAAGAGCCGTTCGATCGCGGCGTCGGCGCCGGAGTGTCCGCAGAGGATGTGCGAGAGCTCGTGCAGCACGATGTGCTCGGCGTGCAGCGGCGAGGTGCCCGGGTCGAAGAAGACGTGGTCGGCCGTCTCGGTGCCGATCCAGAGCCCGCAGGGTGCCTCGGCGCTGAGCCCGGGGATCGGCTGGCGGATCAGCGGCCGGCCGCGGCGGTCGGCGATCTCGTCACAGAACTGGTCCAGGTCGAAAGGATCGGGCACGCGCAGGCCACGCAGCTTCCGCTCGCACCGTCGTCGCAGTCCCTCCACCGCGGCCACGCTACTCGACCGTTCCGCTGCGCGGAACTGCGCGGAGAAAGCGCTTACCGAACACGGGGTGTCGAACGCGTGTGGAATACCCCACGGGACTGTTAACTATTCGGCCGATCTCTGCTTAGCCTTACGAACCTTGGGGCAGAAACCAGTTCGGCCGAGGAATCAAAACCGGAGGTGGCTGGCGATGGCAAAGTACGTCTACGACTTCGCTGAAGGAAACAAGGATCTCAAAGACCTTCTCGGGGGCAAGGGCGCCAACCTCGCGGAGATGACCAATCTCGGCCTGCCGGTTCCGGCCGGCTTCACGATCACCACCGAGGCCTGCCAGCGCTTCCTCGCGAAAGGGTCGCATGTCGACGGTCTCGGCGACGAGATCGACCGCCATCTCGCCGGTCTGGAGGCCGCCATGGGCCGTAAGCTCGGCGACCCGGCCGATCCGCTGCTGGTCAGCGTGCGCTCGGGCGCGAAGTTCTCGATGCCCGGCATGATGGAGACCGTCCTCAACGTCGGTCTGAACGACGAGTCGGTGGCCGGGTTGTCGCGCCAGGCCGGTGGCAACGACCGTTTCGCCTGGGATTCGTACCGCCGCCTCATCCAGATGTTCGGCAAGACCGTGTGCGACGTGCCCGGCGACGAGTTCGAGGACGCGCTGCACAAGGCGAAGGAGACCAAGGGCGTCCGGGACGACGTGCAATTGGACGCCGACGATCTGAAATCGCTCGTGTCGGCGTACAAGAAAGTCTTTTCCAAGCACGTCGGCCACGATTTCCCGCAGGACCCGCGCCAGCAGCTCGACCTGGCGATCGAAGCCGTTTTCCGTTCCTGGAACGCGGACCGGGCGGTGCTCTACCGCCGGCAGGAGCGCATCCCGGCCGACCTCGGCACGGCGGTCAACGTGGTGGCGATGGTGTTCGGCAATCTCGGGCCCGATTCGGGTACGGGTGTCGCGTTCACCCGTGACCCGGCGACCGGCGAGAGCGGCATCTACGGTGACTACCTGCAGAACGCGCAGGGCGAGGACGTGGTCGCCGGCATCCGCAACACTCTGCCGCTGGCCGACCTCGAGAAGATCGACAAGAAGTCGTACGACGAGCTGTTGCAGATCATGGCGACGCTCGAGGGGCACTACCACGACCTGTGCGACATCGAGTTCACGATCGAGCGCGGCAAGCTGTGGATGCTGCAGACCCGGGTCGGCAAGCGCACCGCGGCGGCCGCCTTCACGATCGCCGCGCAGCTCGTCGAGGAGGGCATGATCGACCTCGACGAGGCGGTCACCCGGGTCAGCGGCGCGCAGCTCGCCCAACTGATGTTCCCCCGGTTCGACCTCTCCGGCGACCCGACGTCGCTGACCCGCGGGGTCGGCGCTTCGCCCGGTGCCGCGTACGGGTCGGTGGTCTTCACCTCGGCCCGGGCGGTCGAGCTGGCCGCCGCCGGCGAGAAGGTGATCCTGGTCCGCCGCGAGACCAACCCCGACGACCTGCCCGGCATGATCGCGGCGCAGGGCATCCTCACCGCCCGCGGCGGCAAGACGTCGCACGCGGCCGTGGTGGCGCGGGGCATGGGCAAGACCTGTGTCTGCGGCGCGGATCAGGTCGAGGTCGGCCGCGACCGGTTCACCGTGCACGGCCAGGTCGTGCACGAGGGCGACGTGATCTCGATCGACGGCACGACCGGGCGGGTCTACCTCGGCGAGGTGCCGGTGCGCCCGTCCGAGGTGGTCCAGTACTTCGAGGGTGACCTCGACCCCGCGCTGGCCAACGAGCCGCTGGTCGCCGCCGTGCACCAGCTGATGACGCACGCCGACCAGCGCGCCCGGCTGCGGGTGCGGACCAACGCCGACACCGGTCCGGACGCGGCCCGGGCCCGCCGCTTCGGAGCCCACGGCATCGGGCTGTGCCGCACCGAGCACATGTTCCTGGGCGACCGCCGCGAGCTGGTCGAACGGCTGATCCTGGCCCACAACAAGGCCGAGCGCGACGACGCGCTGGCCGCGCTGCGCCCGCTGCAGCGCGACGACTTCCTGGAGATCTTCCGCGAGATGAACGGGCTGCCGGTCACCGTGCGGCTGATCGACCCGCCGCTGCACGAGTTCCTGCCCTCGCTGGAGGAGCTGGCGGTGCAGGTCGCGGTGGCCAAGGAACGCGGCGAGGAGTCCGAGGAGGTGGAGCGCGACGAGCGGATGCTCGCGGCCGTGCGGCGCATGCACGAGTCGAACCCGATGCTCGGTCTGCGCGGCGTACGCCTGGGACTGGTCATCCCGGGTCTGTTCGCCATGCAGGTGCGGGCGATCGCCGAGGCCGCGGTAGCGCTGGCCGCCGAGGGCGGCCGGCCGCGGCCCGAGATCATGGTCCCGCTGGTCGGCGCGGTCCAGGAGCTCGAGACCGTACGCGCGGAGGCCGAGAAGATCATCGCCGAGGTGGCCGGTGACTCGGGGGTCGAGGTGCTCATCGGCACGATGATCGAGGTGCCGCGGGCGGCGCTGACCGCCGGGCAGATCGCCGAGGCGGCGGAGTTCTTCTCGTTCGGCACCAACGACCTGACCCAGATGGCGTGGGGTTTCTCCCGCGACGACGTGGAGGGTGCGTTCTTCTGGCGCTACCTGGAGCTGGGCATCTTCGGCATCTCACCGTTCGAGTCGATCGACCGGGACGGGGTGGGGCGCCTGGTGCGGATCGCCGGCGAGGAGGGCAGGGCGGCCCGGCCCGATCTGAAGCTCGGTGTCTGCGGCGAGCACGGCGGCGACCCGGAGTCGGTGCACTTCTTCCACGAGGTCGGGCTCGACTACGTGTCCTGCTCACCGTTCCGGGTGCCGATCGCCCGCCTCGAGGCCGGCCGCGCGGCGATCGAGTCAGCCGGCTCGGATCACCGCTGATCCGGGTCGCGGACCCACTCTTCGGGTGTTGATCTCGCGACGCGCTCAACATGGAGGGAGGAAGGGTCTAGCGTCGAGGTCGTTCCCACAGTCGTTTCCGCAGCCAAGGGAGTCTGTGATGGCGTCTCACCTCAACCCCTACCTGACCTTCGACGGCAACGCCCGCGAGGCGATGGAGTTCTACCACTCGATCTTCGGCGGCGACCTCAAGGTCAACACCTTCGGCGAGTTCGGCGCGCCCGACCCGTCGATCGCCGACAAGGTCATGCACGCGATGCTGACCACCAGCCAGGGCTACGTCCTGATGGCCTCCGACACCGCCCCCGGCATGGGCACCTTCACCCCCGGCGACACCATGACGGTCAGCCTGAGCGGCGACCCCGGCGAGGGCCTCGAAGACGTGTGGGAGAAACTCGCCGACGGCGCCACCATCAAGTTGCCGTTCGAGAAGCAGATGTGGGGCGACCTCTACGGCCAGCTCGTCGACAAATACGGCGTCCCCTGGATGATCGACGTGGTCGCCCCGCAGTAGGGCCACCGCCCGCGGCCCGCGCCTGTGCGCGCGGGCCCGGCGGCGCGTCGGTCAGCTGCCCTTGCCGCGTCGGTCAGCTGCCCTTGGACGCGGAAGGCTTGCAGAGGTTGGTCTTGGTGATGGCCACGATGCGCTGGCCCTTCTTGGCGTCCACCGCGAAGAGGCTGATCGCGTCGGTGACCGTCTCGCTGGTCGACATGCCGTTGGTGAAGTCGGTGCAGAGGTTGTAGCCGTTGTCCAGCGCGGCCTGCTTGTCGGCCGTCAGCTTGGCGTCGAGCTTGCCCAGCGCCTCCAGGTACGTCGCCTCGTCGCCCTTGGGCAGGCTCGGAGCGGCCTGCTCCTCGGCCACCACCGGCGTGACCATCTTGGCGTCGTTGTCGTCCGTGCAGGCGCTCAGCGTCCCCAACCCGGCCAAAGCCACCAGAACGGTGCCAGCCCCGACAAGCCGTGCCCCCACGTCGCGTCCCCCTCGTTCACGCCGAAGCGATCTTTACCGCCTCGTACCGCAGGCACGGTACGGCCCCCGCGCCAGCCCCACTACCGACACCCGGCCGACTTTTCCGACCATCCGGCCAGCGCGGCACACATTCTCCGGCACCGCCCGCGGAGAACACCCGTCCGCGTCCCGGGCCGATCAGTCGTAGTCGGGCGGCGGCGGCTCGTGGTCGTAGTCGATGTCGGGCGGTTCCTCGTCGAACACGAAGGCGTGCGCGGGCTCGTCCTCGCCGAAGCGGGAGGTGCTGCCGGACGCCCGGGCCGGCGGCGGCGGGGGCGACGACGGCGTGGGGGCGTCGTCGCCGTGGAGGGTGTCGAGGACCTGCTGGCCGAACTTGGTCAGCTTGCCCTGGCCGACACCGCTGACCGTGCCCAGCTCACCCAGCGTCTTCGGGTTGAGCGTGGCGATCGTCCGCAGCGTGGCGTCGTGGAAGATGACGTAGGCCGGCATGCCCTGCTCCTTGGCCACCGAGGCCCGCCACGCCCGCAAGCGCTCGAAGGTCGAAGCGGCGGCGGGGGACAGGTCGGCGGCGACCGGTGCGGCTCCGCCGGCGGCCGTGGCCCGCTGCTTGGGCGCCTTGACCTTGGCCGGGGCCTCGCGCCGCATCATCACCTTGGTCTCGCCGCGCAGCACGCCCGCGCTGGCCTCGGTGAGGACCAGCGTGCTGTATTCGCCCTCCACGGCCAGCAGCCCCTGGGCCAGGAGCTTGCGCACCACGCCGCGCCACTCGGCGTCGCGCAGGTCCCGGCCGATCCCGAAGACGGACAGCTCGTGGTGGCGGAACCGCTGGACCTTGTCGGTCTCCTTGCCCAGCAGGATGTCGATCGCCTGGCCGGCGCCGAATTTCTGCCCCCGCTCGCGCTGCAGCCGCAGCACTGTCGACAGCAGTTTCTGAGCCGGCACCGTGCCGTCCCACGACTCCGGCGGCACCAGGCAGGTGTCGCAGTTGCCGCAGTTGTCCTCAGTGGAGACCTGCCCGAAGTAGTTCAGCAGCTGCGACCGCCGGCACGTCACCGTCTCGCACAGCGCGAGCATGGCGTCGAGGTGCCGCCCGGCGTTGCGCCGGTGGGCCAGGTCGCCGTCGGAGCTGTCGATCATCTTTCGCTGCTGCACGACGTCCTGCAGACCGTAGGCCAGCCAGGCCGTCGAGGGTTGCCCGTCCCGCCCGGCCCGGCCCGTCTCCTGGTAATAGCCCTCGACGGATTTCGGCAGGTCGAGGTGCGCGACGAAGCGTACGTCCGGTTTGTCGATCCCCATGCCGAAGGCGATCGTCGCCACCATGACCAGGCCGTCCTCGCGCAGGAAGCGGGACTGGTTGGCCGCGCGGATCCGGTTGTCGAGACCCGCGTGGTAGGGCAGCGCGTTCACCCCGTTCTGCTGGAGGAACTCGGCTGTGCGCTCGACCGACGCCCGGGACAGGCAGTAGACGATGCCCGAGTCGCCGGGGTGCTCGGTGCGCAGCAGGTCGAGCAACTGCTTGCGCGGCTCGTTCTTGGGCACGATGCGGTACTGGATGTTGGGGCGGTCGAAGCTCGCCGTGAAGTGCCGCGCGTCGGTCAGCTGCAGCCGGGTGGCGATCTCGTCGCGGGTGGCGCTGGTGGCCGTCGCGGTGAGCGCGATGCGCGGCACCTCGGGCCAGCGCTCGTGCAGCATCGACAGACCGAGATAGTCGGGGCGGAAGTCGTGGCCCCACTGCGACACACAGTGCGCCTCGTCGATCGCGAACAGCGAGATCTTGCCGCGGTCGAGCAGCCGCTGGGTGGCCGCCACCCCCAGGCCCTCGGGTGCGACATAGAGCAGGTCGAGGTCACCGTTGACGAACTCGGCCTCGACCAGGCGGCGCTCGTCGTAGTCCTGCGCCGAATTGAGGAAGTTGGCCCGCACCCCGACCGTGCGCAGCGCGTCGACCTGATCCTGCATCAGCGCGATCAGCGGCGAGATGACCACGCCGGTGCCCGGCCGCACCATCGCCGGGATCTGATAGCACAGCGACTTGCCCCCACCGGTCGGCATGAGGACGAGCGCGTCGCCGCCACCGGCCACGTGCTCGATGATCTCGTGTTGCTGCCCACGGAACGACGGATAGCCGAAGACGCGGTTGAGGACGTCGACGGCGGCCGAGCCGTCGGCGGGAGCCTGGGCTGAAGTCACCCCGCGACAGTACAGAGAAACTCCGGCGGCGGGCGAAGCCCTGTGGACAACGGCGAATTGTGGACAACCCGCAGGCCGGGCGCCGCTCGGAGCAGACTTTTCAGCGCGTCGGAAGCAGGGCCACCAGCTCGAGAATCACCTGAGCGGGCGTGCCCGGTGCGGCGTCGAGCACGAGAGGAGCCTGAGTCGCATGATGACCCGCCACATGGTGCAGCGCCGACACCCCGGCGCTGGACAGATGGGTGACACCCGACAGGTCCACCGTCAGCGGCACCGTGCCGCCCCGGCTGCGCCGCAGCAGCTCCCGGTGCACCAGGGTCGCCGTGGTGAGGTCGAGCGGACCCTCCAGCCGTACGTGGGCCTCGTCGTCACCCGCCTGCTCGACGATCCGGAACTCGGGCTCGTCGTCGCGAGCCGGGTGCGGCGCCGCGACGGTGAGGTCGAGCAGCCGGGCCGGCCGGCTCAGCGGCTTCGACACGCGGGCCACCGTGCCCGTCTCGGTGTGGTCTACCTCGAGCAGCGACACCAGCTGGGCGGTCAGCGCCAGCCCGCGCCCGCGATTGAGCTGCCGCTGGGGTGCCCGCCACGTCCCGACGTCGGTCACCGAGGCCAGCACGACCCCGGCCGGGGTCAGCGTCGCCTCGACGGTGACGGTCGCCTCCGGGTCGGTGCCCGCGTGCTCGACGGCATTGGCCAGCAGCTCACCCACCGCGTGCTGCAGGGCGAAGACGTCCTCGCCGGTCGCCCCGATCTGACCCAGCCACTTGGCCAGCCGGCGCCGGGCGGCGCGCAGCTGATCCGGCTGGGCCGGCATCTCCAGGGCCAGGTCCGGGACGACGGGGACGCGCTGCACCGCCAGCAGGGTGATGTCGTCGGTGTGCCCGGTCGCCCGCACCAGCAGCTCGACCGTCTGCGAGCAGACCCGTTCGGCGGGTGTCGCCACCGGGTCGTGCAGGGCCCGGCCGGCGGCGCTGTCGGCCGCCACCTGGGCCAGCTCCCCGGCGCTCGACGGGTGGTCGCGTCCGGGCCGTTCGAGGATCCCGTCGCTGTAGAGCAGGAGCAGGTCGCCGTTGTCGAGCTGGTCCTGGCGTATGGGGAAGGACCCTCCCGTCCCCAGCGGCGCCCCACCCGTCAGGGCGAGATAGCGGGTCGCGCCCGACGGGCTGACCACCAGCGGGGCCGGGTGTCCGGCGGTGCAATAACTGACCTCGCCGCTCACCGGGTCGAGCGAGGCCATTGCCACCGTGGTCGCGTGCGCGGCCGGCACCCGGGTCGCGAACCGGTCGGCCGCGGCGAGCGCCTCGACGATCCCGGCGCCCTCTTCCAGCCTGTCCTGCAGCACCGCTCGCAGCTGTCCCATCACGCCCGACGCGGTGACCCCGTGCCCGACCACGTCGCCGACGATCAGCGCGATCCGACCGTCGCGCTGGGCGATCGCGTCGAACCAGTCCCCGCCGGCCGCCGTGTCCGCTTCGGCCAGCAGATAGCTGGCTGCCACCTGCGCCCCCGGCAGCACCGGCAGGCCCGCGGGCAGCAGCTCGCGTTGCAGGGCGGTGATGACATCGCGACTCTGCTCGTACCGCCTCTGCAGGCTTGCCGTCTGCTCGGCCGCGGCGTGGCGCTGCCGCACTGCCTCGGTGACGTCGAAGCCGATGCCGATCACCCCGCGGCGCTCGCCGTCGACGACCCAGGGAGTGATGGTGAAGTTCGCGAACATCTCGAGCACCGAACCGTCGGGGGCCGAGATGTGGGCCCGCCACTCCCGGCCGTTGACCGGCTCGCCGGTGCGGTAGACGTCGTAGTAGGCGTCGACGAACTGCTGGCCCGCGAGATCCTTGATCACCTCGCGGATGGG
The DNA here is from genome assembly GCF_023544465.1 of Paractinoplanes maris. Lineage (GTDB taxonomy): Bacteria > Actinomycetota > Actinomycetes > Mycobacteriales > Micromonosporaceae > Actinoplanes > Actinoplanes maris. The sequence goes on from NZ_JALPVL010000011.1 coordinate 195,077, forward strand.
CCGGCCGCGGAACTCGCGACCGGCCAGCACCGAGCGGGTGGCCGCGCTGAGGGTGAGCACCCGCAGTTCCGGGCCCTCACACACGACCAGGATGAAAGGGACCTGGTCGACCGCGGCCAGCACCAGCGAAGGGTCGTCCACCATCAGCTCATCCTGCCGGACATCAGGCCATGAGTGTCACTCGGCCAGCGGCAAGTCGATCGTGTGAGCTGTGTGGGAGGCCTTCGTCGCCAGATATCTCACATTCGCCGGGGACATGTGCACCCCGGTCGGCACCCGCTGGGCGACCTCGATGCCCGATTTCTCGAGCTGGATGGCCTTGTCCGGGTTGTTGCTCAGCAGGCGGATGCGGTCGGCCCCCAGCGCGAGCAGCATCTGGGCGGCCGCGGTGTAATCGCGCTCGTCCTCGCCGCGACCCAGCGCCACGTTCGCCTCGTAGGTGTCGAGACCGGCGTCCTGCAGGGCGTAGGCGTCCAGCTTGGCGTAAAGACCGATGCCGCGACCCTCCTGACGCAGGTAGAGCAGGAAGCCGCCCTGCTCGGCGATCCGCTCGACGGCCTCACGCAACTGCGGGCCGCAGTCGCAGCGCTGGCTGCCGAAGACGTCGCCGGTCAGGCACTCGCTGTGCGGGCGCACCAGGGGTGCCCGGCCACCGGCGGCTGACTTCTTCAGCGCCCGCTGCCAGTCGCCCAGGCCGAGGGCCAGATGCTCCTTGCCGTCGACGAGCCCGTCGAAGGTCATCACACGAGCGGTGGTGGCGTACCCGTCGCCGAAACGGAGTGGGACGGTCACCTGCTGCCGCATCGTGGCTTCTAACATCGGTCCTCCTCGTTGGTTCCCCGTTGATCCGCTTTACCCGCCGGCCGGAGTCACCGCACCGCAACAGACCGCGAACGTGCCAGTAATCGTGTCGCGGATTATCTTGGACGCAACTGTTCGACCAGGGTGACGATCGTCGCTCTACTGGAGGCGGCATCGTGGTTGAGCGTCCTTACACCCTGTTGAGTTGTGGCATGTCGATCGACGGCTATCTGGACGACGTGGCGCAGGAACGGCTGTTGCTGTCCAACGAAGCCGATTTCGACCGCGTTGATGACGTTCGTAGTGGTTGTGACGCGATCCTCGTCGGCGCCACGACCATCCGGCAGGACAACCCGCGGCTGCTGGTGCGCTCGGCCGAGCGCCGCGCCGCCCGGGTGGCCCGGGGGGAGGCGCCGAACCCGCTGAAGGTCACGGTCACCGGCCGCTGCGACATCGATCCCGCTGCACGGTTCTTCACCGTAGGAGACGTCGACAAGCTGGTGTACTGCGCGTCCTCGACGTGCGATGCAGCCCGCGAGCGGCTCGGCGAGGTGGCCACAGTGGTCGACGCCGGCGACCCGGTCGACCTGCTCCGAGTGGCCGCCGATCTGGCCGGACGCGGCGTGCGCCGGCTGATGGTCGAGGGCGGTGGCACGATGCACACCCAGTTCCTCACCGCGGGGCTGGCCGACGAGCTGCAGCTGGTGGTGGCGCCGTTCTTCGTGGGTGACTCGCGGGCGCCACGGTTCGTCAGCGACGGTGAGTTCCCGTGGGGGCCGAGCCGCCGCGCGACGCTGGCCGAGGTCCGCCAGATCGGCGACGTCGTACTGCTGCGCTACGCGCTGTCCGACCGCTTCGACCCGCGCTGAGACCGTGCCGCGCGAGCAGCCGGTCGCCCTGCGGTGCGCGGGGACAGGCAGGGCGCCGGACGCTTCGCGGGGTGCGGGGACAGGCTGGGCCGCGGTCGCCACGCGGGGCGCGGAGACAGGCTGGGCCGCGGTCGCCACGCGGGGCGCGGAGACAGGCTGGGGCGCGGTCGCCACGCGGGGTGCGGAGACAGGCTGGGCCGCGGTCGCCACGCGGGGTGCGGAGACAGGCTGGGGCGCGGTCGCCACGCGGGGTGCGGGGACAGGCTGGGCGGCGGAGGCCACGCGGTGCCTGAGCACACGCGGCGTCGTGCCGTGGAGGTGGACGAGGGGCGCCGGCCCCCATCTGGGGGCCGGCGTGGGTGGGATTGAGCTGTCGGGCATGTGTCAGGCGCCGGCACGGACCAGTTCGCGGCCCGGGAGGGCGGCGGGGACCGGCACGGACTGAGCGGCCGGGGCCGGAGCCGGGGCTGCGGCTGGCTGGGTGGCCGGGAGGCCGTACGGCACCGGGGAGATCGGGGCGGCCAGGCGGACGGCGGTGGCGGCGCGGAAGCGGGCCAGCGGCCGGGCGATCAGGACCAGGGCGCCGGGCAGGGCCGCGACGAACGCGAACACCCCGTAGACGACGGCGGTGGTCAGGCCCTGCGTGGCGCTCAGGCCGGCCGCTCCGAAGGCCCACGCCGTGACGGCCTCGCGCGGGCCCCAGCCGCCGACGTTGAGCGGGAGCGACATCGCCAGCAGGGCCAGCAGCATCAGCGGCACCAGGCGGGTCAGCGAGGCCGTCGAACCGGCTGCGCGGGCTGCCACCACGAACGTCGCCAGGTGGCCGGCCACCACGACGACCGACGCCAGCGTGATGCCGGGCCAGTTGCGGCGGGCCAGCAGGCCGGTGCGGATCTCGGCCAGGCCGGTGCGCACCGCGGCCGCCACCCGCGAACCGCCCTGGCGGAGCTTGCGGAAGGCGAGCAGCAGGACCACGGCGGCCAGCGCCACCGCGAGGATGACGACGGCGGCCACAAAACCGTGCCGCTGCAGCACGGTCAGGACCGGCGACGGCACCGTGAGCAGGACGGACACGGCGATGGCGAGGAAGACGAGCTGCCCGGCGGTCCGTTCGAGCACGACCGCCCGGACGCTCTTGGCCACGTCGCCCTCGTCGCGACCGTGCTGGACGGCCCGGTCGACGTCGCCGAGCACCCCGCCCGGCAGCGCGGCGTTGAGGAACAGCGCCTTGTAGTAGTCGGCGATCGCCGTACCGAAGGAGAGCCGCAGGCCGAGGCCGCGCGCCACCAGGCACCAGCGCCAGGCGCTGAAGATCGTGGTGGCCACGCCGATGCCGAACGCGGTCGCCAGGGCGGGACCGTTGATCACGCGCAGGCCGTCGAGGAACGCTCCGGTGCCGAGCCGCCACAGCAGGAAGACGAGGATCCCCGCCCCGCCCAGGATCCGTGCCCAAGCCCAGATTCGCCCCACGTCGCCGTTCCCTTCAAGTAGCCCGTCTTTCCCCTAGTACGCCGGGGCGGGTACAAAGGGTTCAGCCGAAGATCGCCAAAAGATCGACATGTCCGACCGACGCGCTCGGCAACTGCTCCAGACGGGCGGTCAGATAGTCGTCCAGATCGAGCGAAGGCCGCTGCTCACGGGCGGCGCCGGTCCATCCGCGGAGCCACTCGGCGGTCAGTTCCGGCCGGTCGGGTCCGAGCTGCCACGCACTCGGCCGAGTGACCACCGTCGCACCCGCTTTTTCGAAAGCCCGGACCGCGTACGCCGGAGCGTCCGGCCCGAGGAGCCGGCGCCCGTCCACCACGCGCCGCTGGTGCTCGTCGAACGCCTCAGCCACCGCGGCGTCCTCCGGGCGGGCCGGGTCGAAGCTGACCTCGCCGGCGACCGACAGGGTGAACAGTGCCGCCGCACCCGAGGCGGCCAGCACCGCCACCAGCGCGTCGATCTCGGCCTCGGTCAGCAGGTCGAGCAGCGCCGAGCAGGTGACCAGGTCGGTGCCGTCGAGGTCGGCCGCGGTCAAAGCCGTCACGTTGCCCAGCGCCCCCTCGACGCTGACGCCCGGCACCCGCACGTGCGAGGTGGCGTAGTGCAGCAGTTTCGGGTCGAGGTCGGCCAGGATCCAGTGCTGCGGCGTCTCCAGCTGGGGGGCCAGCCACCGCGCCATCGAACCGGTGCCGCAGCCGAGATCCCGGATCACGTGGACGGGCTTGGGCAGCAGCGCTACGAGATCGGCCGCGCGGGCGTCGGCGTCGGCCGGTTCGCGCAGGCCCAGCCAGGACTCACTGAATTCACCGGTCATCGAGGGGTCTCCTTGTCAGCGGGCGGGCCGGCGGCAGCGGGTGGGCCGATGGCCGATGAGCAGATGGCGGAGAGCCGGTGGGCGGTCTCGCGCCAGGTCGGAAGGGTTTCGCGGCGGGCTCGGGCGGCGGTGCGCAGGCGGTCGCGCAGCGTGTCGTCGGTGAGCCAGGATCGCAGCGCGGCGGTCAGGGCGGCTCGGTCGCCGGGAGGGATCAGCAGGCCGGGCATGGTTCCGTCGGGGGCCGTGCCGAGCGCCTCGGGCACACCGCCGACCGCCGTGGCCACGACCGGCAGTCCGCGGGCCAGGGCTTCGGTCACCACCATGCCGTACGTTTCGGCTCGGGACGGCAGGACCAGAAGATCCGAGCCCGCGTACGCGTCGTCGAGCTCCGCGGAGGCCAGCGGCCCGGCGAAGTGAAGCCGAGGGTCGCGATGCGGAACCGGTCGCACCACCGCTCCCGCGAAGGTGCACTCCCAGTCGAGCCCGGCCAGGTCTTCCAGCGCCCCGACCAGCAGATCCTGGCCCTTGCGGGGGCTCACGGCGGCCACGCAGAGCAGCCGCCGGCCGTCGGGCCGAACGGTGGCGAGCTCCGCCGCGTCGACGCCGGGCGGGGCGACCTCGACCCGGGTCAGGCCGTGCATGGTGGCCACCCGTTCGGCCGCCGCGGTGCTGGTGGCGACCACGGTGGTGGCCAGGTGCAGGGCCTTGCGCTCACGGTCGCGCAGGTCGGCCGCGTCGCTGGGGGAGAGGCCGGTCTCGTCGCTGAGCGGCAGGTGCACGAGGACGATCAGCCGCAGCCGCGCCGCGTGCAGTTCCAGGATCTCCGGCACGCCGCAGCCGACCAGCCCATCCACCAGCACATCCGACATGTCCGGAATATAGGAGAGAGCGGTGGTGAGGGCGCGACGGGCTTCCGGGCCGGGCCGGGGCCAGGCACCGTTCACCGCGACCTCGCGCACCTCCGGCAGCAGCGACAACACCGACCGGTCGTAGCGGTTCCCCCCGCTCGGCGCCGCCGGGTCGTCGATGCCTCCGGGCACGATCGCCCACAGCGGCGCCGCCACCCGCCCCAACGAAGGGGAGTGCTCACCTTGCGCGGTGGGCGCCGGCGGCCGGCTGCCGGCGGACGAGGGGGAGCCTGAGGTCACAGATCGCGCTCGTACGAGGCCCAGGCGATGTGTGACTCGTGCAGGGTGATCGACAGGCCGGTCAGGCCGGTCGCGCCCGGGCCCAGGTCGCCGGCGGCGATCTTGGCGGCCAGGCGGTCGGCGATCACCTTGGCCAGGTATTCGGTCGACGTGTTGATGCCCAGGAAGTCGGGCTCGTCGTCGAGGTTGCGGTAGCTCAGCCCGCCGCAGATCGCGTGCAGCTCCTGCGAGGCCAGGCCGATGTCGACCACGATGTTGTCGTCGTCGAGCTCCGGCCGGCGGAACGTCGCGTCCACCACGAAGGTCGCGCCGTGCAGTTTCTGGGCCGGTCCGAAGACCTCACCGGAGAAGCTGTGCGCGATCATGATGTGGTCGCGGACGGTGATGCTGAACAAGGGCTACTCCTCGGGGTAGTCGATCACGTGGCAGAGGGCCGGAAGGCTACCGTCCGCGAGGCGAGGCAGCACCTCCGGCAGGGCTGAGAACGGTGAGTGCCCGGTCACCAGGGCCTCGAACCGGTCGTCCTTCAACAGGTCGAGCGAGAGCGCCAGCCGGTCGGCGTAGGTGCGGCGCCGGCCGGGCACGATGCCGCCGACCTGGCTGCCGCGGATGGTCAGCCGGCGCGAGTGGAAGAACTCACCCAACGGCACGGTGACCTGCTGATCCCCGTACCAGCTGAGCTCGACGACCGTGCCCTCGGGCGCCACCAGCTCGAGCGAGCGGGTCAGCCCGGCCGAGGTGGCGCTGGCGTGGATCACCAGGTCGCAGTCGTCGAGCGCCTCGCCGGGGGTGGCGAAATCGGCGCCCAGCCGCGCGGCCAGCTCGGCTCGGCCCGGGTCGACGTCGATCAACTGCAGCCGTACGCCGGGAAACCGCGCCAGGATCGCCGCGGCGCACCCACCCACCATGCCCCCGCCGACGACCGCGACGCGGTCGCCGACCAGCGGGCGCGCGTCCCACAGAGCGTTGACCGCCGTCTCCACGGTGCCGGCGAGCACGGCCCGATGCGCGGGCACGCCCTCCGGGACCACGGTGACTGCCCCCTTCGGGGCGATAAAGCGGGTTTGGTGGGTATAGAGGCTGAAGACCGTCCGCCCGAGCAAGTCGGGCGGACCCTGCTCCACCCGGCCGACGTTGAGGTAGCCGTATTTCACCGGGGCCGGGAAATCACCCTCCTGGAAGGGGGCGCGCATCGCCGACCACTGGCTCTCGGGCACCCGCCCGGTGAACACGAGAGTCTCGGTTCCCCTGCTCACGCCGGTGTGCAGAGTGCGGACGAGCACCTCGTCCGGCCCCGGCCCGGCCAGCGTGACCGGCCGGATCTCACCCCGGCCCGGCTCGGCCAGCCAGAAGGCGAACGCCTCACTCGTCATGGGTTCTTCCCTCCGCCCACTGAACCGAACGTCGTCCGGGCGCGTGTTAAGCGCTGACGACGGCAACCATACGCGGCGGCCGATCTTGCTCTTGGAGGCCACGGTGACTTCAGCAACCGCACCCACCAGCGACTCCTCACGGGCGCCGGTGGTCGGCCTGGCCGCCCAGCTCGCCCTGCTCGCGATCCTCGGCAGCACTCTGGGGCTCACCGCCACCGGCCTGATCGCCGGCGCGGCGTACGGCCTGGCGCTCTGCGGTCTGCTCGGCGCCGGCCTCGGCCGGGCCGGGATGGGGCACATCGGCCCGGCCAACGCGGTCACCCTGGCCCGGGCGATCCTGGTCGGCGGCGTGACCGCGATGGTCGTCACCTCGTTCGCCCACCCGGTCAGCACCCCGGCCCTGGTCGCCATCGCCGGGGTCGCCCTGGCCCTCGACGGCGTGGACGGGCAGGTGGCCCGGCGCACCGGGAACACGACGGCGCTGGGCGCCCGCTTCGACATGGAGATCGACGCGTTCCTGATCCTGGTGCTGAGCGTCTATGCGGGCGACCGGTTCGGCTGGTGGTGGGTGGCGATCGGCGCCTTCCGGTACGCGTTCGTCGCCGCGGCCTGGGTCAAGCCGTGGCTCAACGCCGCGCTGCCGCCCCGGTTCTCGCGCAAGGTTGTCGCCGCGCTCCAGGGCATCGTGCTCGCCCTGGTCACCGCCGACCTGCTGCCGTCGGCGCTCACCATGGTCGCGCTGAGCGTCGCGCTGGGCTCGCTGACCTGGTCGTTCGGCCGGGACACGTTCTGGCTGTACCGCGCGTCCCGCATCCGTGCGGCGGCTCGTGAGCGCTGGGCGGCACCGCACCGCCGCCCGGTTCTCGTGCACTGAGACCGCCGTTCTCCGCGCCCGCCGCGCCTGGTTCCCGCGCGGCGGGCGCACCCATGTCCAGCCTTCAGCTGACGCGGGCGATGGCTCCGGGACGCGGCGGCACCGCGGTCGGATGCAGGATCGCGGCGATCGCCTCGACGCCGTCGACCAGGCGCGGGCCGGGACGCACGATGAGACCGTCGGCGTCGATCGCCCACACCTGCGCGTCCGGGAAGTACGGGATCACCTGGCGGGCCTGCTCGATCGCGCCGTCCAGGTGGAAGCCGCACGGCGTGACCAGCACGATCTCGGGCTGGGGGGCGGCCAGTTCGGCGTACGTGGTCTGCACCGAGCGTTTGCCCCCGCTGGCCGCGACCGGATCGCCGCCCGCCGCGGTGATCAGATCGGGCACCCAGTGCCCGGCCGTGAACGGCGGATCGACCCACTCGACAACCGTCACCCGCGGCCGGGGGCGGCCCTCGACCGCCGTGGCGACCGCGGCCAGCCCGGCCCGCAGGCCGCCGATCACCTCGTCGGCCCGCTCCGGCACCCCGGCCGCCTCGCCGACCGCGCGGATCGTGCCCAGGACCTCGTCCAAGCTGTACGGGTCGAGGGACACCACGTCGGCCCGGCAGCCCAGATGGTCGAGGGCGTCGGTGACGTGACCCGACGGCAGCGCGCACACCCGGCACAGGTCCTGGGTGAGGATCAGGTCGGGGGCCAGGCCGGCCAGCGCGTCGGCGTGCAGCGTGTAGAGGTCGCCGCCCTCCGCGAGCCGGCCCCGCACGTACGCGTCGATCTGGCCCGGGGTCAGGCCGCTGGTGTCCTTGCCACCCACGACCACGGTCTTCTCGGCCCGGGCCGAGGGTGGCTCGTCGCACTCGAAGGTCACGCCGACCAGATCGTCGCCGAGCCCGAGGGCATAGACGATCTCGGTGGCGGAGGGCAGCAGGGAAACCAGGCGCATGAGCCCATCCTCCCGCAGGGACCGGCTCGGCGGCCGCGACGTCCGTCCGGAGCCGGGGGCCGCGCTGGTCGCGCGGCGAGGCGGACGTCCGGGTCGGCCGAAAGTCGTAGGCGCTGGGCGGGTTCCGGTCCGCGGGCCGATGCTGCGGCGGCGGCGAATGTCGATGCTGGTCCTACCGCGCCCGACAGCCAGGGGAGACAGGATGACGACGGCACCGCTCGCTCATACGGACGTGATCGTCCTCGACTACCTCGCCGCGCTCTGGGCGCAGAGTGAGGACCTCGCGCCCGAGCTGCGCGACGACCTGATGACCACGGTGGCCGACTACATCGCGTTGCGGCGCACCTCGACCGCGTCGCCCCTCGAGGACCCGGCCGAGATCATCCGCCGGTTAGGGCCCCCGGAAGCGCTCGTGGCGGCGGTGCGGCGCGGTCACCTGCCCCCGCACATCCGATTGCCCGCCCTGATCCCGCCTCCCCCGCCGGCCGCCACCGGTGGGGGAGCGGCTGAATTCACCGCGATCGGGCTGATGACGGCGGGCGCTTTCGTGCTGCCGGGTCTCGGACCGGTCGCCGGCATGCTGATGGCCAGCGCCTCCCCGCACTGGACGGCGGCCGAGAAGGCCACCGGCTGGTTCCTGGTGCTGGGGTCCGGGGCCGCCTCGTTCGCGGCCGCCCTGTTCTTCGCGGTGGCCGGAGCCGGTGAGGCCGCGGCGCTGCTGCTCTGCTACCTGATCGCGGTCGGCGGCGCGACGCTCGCGGGCAAGCGCCTGTTCGACGGTCTGCGCCGGTAGGGACGAGTCAGGCCGGTTGGGTCCGCCGGCCGGTTTGACCGGTGATCTCGTCGATCACCTGCGACCAGACCGCGGTGGGCGGGAACTCGTGGCCGACGCCGTCGAGCCAGACCAGCCTGGCGCCGGGGATCTCGGCGCACAACGCCTCGGCGTGCCGCGGCGGGAAGACCGGGTCGAGCGTGCCCTGCAGAATCAGCGTGGGTGCGGTGATCTCACACAGCCGGTCGCGGACGGGCGGGCCGCCGGCGCAGCCGTAGTGGTTGGTCTGCGAGGCGGCCATGTCCTGCGTACGGTCGTAGACGCGCTCGGCGACCCGGCGCAGGTGCGGGATGTCGGCGGTGAACGGGCCGCCCAGCCGCCGCGTGTCGGCCACGAGACCGTCGACCGCGGACCGCCGGTCGGTCCAGTCCGGCTGCTGCTGATCGGCTCCGGCCGGAGGACCGTCGATCGGGTAAGCCGGTGGGACCGTGCTGGTCGACATCAGGGTCAGCGACAACACCCGGTGCGGGCGCTCGACGGCGATGCGCTGGGCCAGCATGCCGCCCATCGACAGACCGACCAGGTGGGCCCGGTGGACGCCGACCGCGTCGAGGACCCCCAGGGCGTCGTGGGCGAGGTCCACATCGGAATACGGCGGGTCGCCCGCCGGGAACGACGTCGACCGGCCGGTGTCCCGGTGGTCGTAGCGGATCACGAACCGGCCGCCCGCGGCCAGGCGCCGGCAGAACTCGTCGTCCCACCAGTCCATCGAACTGGCCGCCCCCGCGATCAGCAGCAGGGCGGGCTCGACGGGCTCGCCGAATGTCGACACGCACAGCTCGATGCCGTTGACCGGCATCATTGTCTCGGTCACCACGCGATCATTGTCGGGCATGGCGTTTGACGCGCGGGTTAAAACTGCGGGTCGGTCATGATTTGATGATCAGCGAGAGGCCGGTGAGGACAATGGCGGCCGCTTGTGGTCAGCGTCGTAAAGCTTCACTCACGAAGTCCATGGCGGCGGGCAGGCAGCGCGACCAGTAGCCGAAGTTGTGCCGCCCCTCGGAGAAGCTGCCCGCGGCGGGCGGCTCCGGCAGGGCCTCGGAGAGCGCGCGGACGTTGTCGTGGAGGCCGTCCTGCCGGCCGCACCACAGGCCCACCCTTGTGCCCCGGAGCTGGGCGGCGGCGGTGAAGATCTCGTCACCCGGGCGTACGGCGGGGGAGAGCGCGACGACGGCGCGGGCGAAACCGGGGTACGCCTCGGCCAGCAGCAGCGAGCCGTAGCCGCCCATCGACCAGCCGAGCAGCGCGATCCGTGAGGTGTCGAAACCGCGCTGCGCGCACCAGCGGGGGATCTCCTCGTGCACCATCCGCTGCGGGTCGTCGCCCCCGTCGGGGCGCCACCACAGCCGGTCGCCGGTGGCGCCGGCCAGCACGAACGGGGGCTTTCCCCGGCGTACGGCATCGGTCAGGAACCGGCCGAAGCCGAGCTCGGCGAAGTCGGCGGCCGTCTTGGAGCCGCCGTGCAGGACGATGCAGACTCCCAGCCCGCGGCCGGCCCCGTGACCGGCCGGCACCGCGGTGTAGTAGTCGACCGGTCGCCCCCGCGCGGCGGAATCACGCCGTTCGAGCCGCTCGTCACCCACCGGGGCGTGCGGAACGACCGGCTCCAGGGTGCCCGATCGGTTGCGATATCCCACCAACCCGGCGGCTCCGGCGGCGGTCGCCCCGAGGGCCAGCAATGTTCGTCGTCTCATCGTCACCCACAACGGCGATCGACCGCGTTGCGTGACGTTCCTAGGCTTCGCAGCATGCGCAGAGCCGGGGTGGTGCTGGTCTTGCTGGCGCTGTTGCTGGACGGGTTCGGACCGGCCCGGCCGGCGTCGGCGCGCCCGTCCGTGGCGACCCGGATCCTCCCGCTCGCGCGCGGTGCCGACCGTCCTCTGCCCACCACGCTGTGGTATCCGTCCCCGCTCACCGGACGTCACCCGATCATCCTCTTCAGCCACGGCCTGGGTGGGTGGCCGGAGCAGTTCGAGGCGCTGGCGGCGGGGTGGGCCGAGGCGGGGTACGTGGTGGCGGCGCCGGCTTATCCGAGGACCAAGGCGGGGGTACGGGTCGACCGGCGGGACATCGCCAACCAGCCGGCCGACGCGGCGTTCGTGATCGCGGAGGTGCGAGCCCGGGACCACGCGGCCGGGGATGCGCTGGCCGGGCACCTCGACGTCGACCGGGTGGCAGCGGTCGGGTTCTCGGCCGGCGGCACCACGACGCTCGGGCTGTTCGGGCCGGGGCACGCGTCGTACCTGCGGGCCGGGGTGTCGATCAGTGGGCGGCGCCCGACCGGGGGCTTCGGCGGGGCGGCGGTGCCGTTGCTCTTCGTGCACGGCGACCGGGACCGGGTGGTGCCGATCCGGGCCGGGCGTCAGGCGTACGGGATGGCCCCGGACCCGAAGCAGTTCGTGACGATCGGCGGTGGCGGTCACGGGGAGTTCCTGCGTCCCGGTGACGCCCGATACGCGCGGGTGGCCGACCGGATTTCGGCCTTCCTCGCCGCGAATGTTCCGGTCGCCTGATTCGTCGGGCGTTAAGATTTCTACCCAGAGTGACACTCGCGGTGGAGATCATCGGCCGAACGGTCAGGGGAACACGCTCGGTGAAGATGACTAGGCTGCTCAGGTGCATGTTTCCCACATAGCGGTGGCCGCTGCAGTCACTCTGAGTGTTTCCGCCGTTTGTTACTCACAGTTTGACACGCAGAAGGCTGAGCAGCAGGCGCGGACCGTCGCGGCCAAGGCCACCTGCCGGGCCGTCGACTCGGCGATCCTGGCCTACGTCGGCGTGCACGGCGACGCGCCCCGCGCCGTCTCCGAGCTCACCGGCTACCTCGACGGCGACATCACCGCCTACCGCATCGTCCGCGGCCGCGCCGCCGGTCCGGGCTGCACCTGATCGCACCGTCTCCTCCGTTCAGCCGTGTGCCTTGACGGTTATATAACTGAGATGGCATGTTGGGGAGGTGGAAGCTCTGGCTGCGCTCGCGGAACCGACTCGCCGGCGGATCGTCGACGTGTTGCGGCTTCGCGAGTGCACGGTGTCCGAGCTGGTGGCGGCGGTCGGGATGAGCCAGCCGGCGGTGTCCAAGCACCTGCGGGTGTTGCGTGAGGCGGGGATCGTCACGGCTCAGGTTCGGGCTCAGCAGCGGGTCTACCGGCTCGAGCCGGCGCCGTTCCGGGAGCTCGACGCCTGGCTGGCGCCCTACCGGCGCATGTGGACGCATCACCTCGCCGAGCTGGAACGCCACCTCGACCGGACCGGCACCGATGTGGACCACCATCCGGACCCACGCCGCGGCATCCCGGCGGATGCGGACCGCCGCGGTGTCGCGGCGGATGTGGACGGCCGCGGCGTCTCGGCACGCGTGGACAACGAGGAGGAACAGTGAGTCTGGAACTGGGAGCGGCCGGAGGCGCGCGCCTCGAGGGGGACGGCGAGCCGTGGACGCTGGTGTTCATCAGGGAGCTGCGGCAGGCGCCGGCGGTGGTGTGGCGGGCGCTGACCGATCCGGCGGAGCTCGACCAGTGGGCACCGTTCCGGGCGGCCCGCGATCTCGGCCGGACCGGGGCCACCACGCTCACGATGGTGGATGGGGACGAGGCGCTCGATCTGCCCGCCGTTGTTCGCGTCGTCGAGGCGCCGAGGGTGCTCGAGTATTCGTGGGGTCAGGATCTGCTGCGCTGGGAACTCGAAGCGGCCGGGGACGGCACCCGGCTGACGCTGCGGCACACGCTGGTCGAGCCGTCCGACCCCGCGTCGGTCGCGACCGGGTGGCACATGTGTGTCGTCGTCCTCCAGCGCCTGCTCGACGGTGACCCGCACAGCGTGATCCGCGGGCGTGCGGCCGAGAAGTACGGCTTCAGCGACCTTCGCGAGGAGTACGCGAAACTGCTCGGCACCTGATGCAACCCTTCCCCGGCCGCGGTTGTCCTGAAAGGGTGACGGCGAGCGGGGGAGACACGGGATGGGGTTCGACGACTTCGTGCGAAGTCGATCGACGGGGCTGTTGCGGGTGGCTTATCTGCTGACCGGCGACCGGCACGCGGCCGAGGATCTGCTGCAAGAGGTGCTCGAGCAGATGTATGTGCGCTGGCGCCGGATCGAGGGCGCCCCCGAGGCGTACGCCCGCAAGGCGCTGGTCAATCGGGCCACCAACCGCTGGCGGTCGCGGGCGCGACGGCTCGAGACGCCGCTGGGTGTGCAGCACGAGCAGGCGGGGCCGGATCACGGCGAGGACGTGGCCCTGCGGTCGGCCGTGCTCGACGCCTTGCGCGACCTGCCGGCCAAGCAGCGGGCCGCCGTCGTGCTGCGCTATCTCGACGACCTGCCCGTGCACGAGGTGGCCGCGGCGCTCGGGTGCAGCGAGGGCACGGTCAAGAGCAACGCCTCGCGCGGGCTCGACCGGCTCCGGCGTGTGCTCGGCCCGTCCCTGATCCCGCAAGGGGTGGAGCTGTGACCGACACCGAGATCCGGGACGTCCTCAACCGGGCCGCCGGCGACGTGAGCCCGGCGCCCGACCTGCTCGACCGGGTGCGGGCGGGTGGCCACCGCCGGGTGATCCGGCGCCGGACGGCGATCGGCGGGGCGCTCGCCGTGGTCGCCGCCGGTGGGCTCGCCCCGCTGGCCCGCCGCCCGGCCGCCGACCCGCCGGCCGCCGGTCGCGTCCGTGGTGACCTGGCCCAGGACCACGAGCTGATCGGCCGCATCCGGTCGCTCATCGACGGCGCCCGGGTGCACTGGGCCGGCGCCACCCCGGCCGGCCCGGTCGCCGCGTTCGTCCGGCCGTCGGTGACGCCGGGGCTCGACGAGCAGGGCTTCGTCGAGACCGTCGACGGCGAGCTGCGCGGGCTCAGCGCGACCGTGCTGGTCGCCTCGGGCACCATCCGGCCGGCGGCGATGCTGGCCGGGCCGGACCGGGACGTCCTCGTGGTGATCACCGGCGGGGCCGGGGTGGCGTACTCCGCGAAGTACGACATCGACGCCGCGGGCCGGATCGTGCGGACCTTCGATCCGCTGGCCGAGGTCGACGGGGCGGTCGTCCGGCCCATCCCGGGGCCGGACCGGAGTCTGGCCATCGCGTTGCGGGCGGAGAACGGCCCCGGCGCGGTCTGGCTGGCCAACCTCGAGACGGTCGTGGGCGATAAGGACGCGGCCAACCGGATGCCGGAGCGGATCGAGCGGGCACTGCCGGGCCGCGGGACGGCCTGGCGGGACGAGCCGGCCGGGTCGGAGAAGGACTGGTGGGACGTCGGCGCGCAGATTCCGTACGCCGACCCGTACGGATTCCACGTCTGGACCGGGCCGAGCGAGTGGCGGCTGAGCGGCGCGACCGCCGACGGGCGGCGGCTCGTGGTGCAGACCCTGGTGCTGGACGGGCGGGCGCGGGCGTTCGCGCTGGCCGCCGACCCGGGTCAGAAGCCGCGGGTCGACTATCTGGGCCGGCTCGAGGACGGCCTGTCGACCGACGCCACCGACGGTTTCGGCGAGACCTACCCGATCTTGCACGCGCGGCTGCCGCAGGAGCTGGGGGTGGCGGTGGCCGCGCTGAATTGCGCACTGCTCTACCGCGTACGGAAAGGGTCCTGGCTGCCGATCGCCGGGGACGCCGCCGTGATCCCCGCGGGCGCGACGGAACTGGAGGTGCGGCCACGTCAGGGCCGAGCGGTGCGCGTCTTGCTGCCCTAGGTTTGGGATGAGCACAGGGCGGCAACGGAAGGACGCGCATGGACGTCGTGATCGGGATCGACACCGGGACCACCGCGACCAAGGGGGTGGCGACCGGGCCCGATGGCACGCTTCGCGCGCTGACCAGCGTCCACTATCCGCTGTCGGTGCCGGCCGCCGGGCGCGCCGAGCTGGACCCGGTCGCGCTGCGCGACGCCGCGGTGAAGGCACTGGTCGACGTGGCCGAGGCCTGCCGCGAGAACGGTGACCGGGTGATCGCCATCGGGCTGAGCGCTTTCCTGCACGCCGTCGTGCCGATGGACGCCGACGGCACACCCCTCGGGCCGCTGGTCACCTGGGCCGACGCGCGCGCCGGCGCGCAGAGCGAGCGGATCGTCGCCGAGGGGCTGGGCAAGACCCTGCAGGCCCGCACCGGCACGCCGGTCCACCCGATGTCGCCGCTGACCAAGCTGGCCTGGTGGCGCGAGAACGACCCCGAGACCCTGAGCGGGACCCCGCGGTGGGGTGGCGTGAAAGAGCTCATGCTGTCCGCGCTGGCCGACGGCCCGTTCGCGGTGGATCTCTCCATCGCCAGCGGGACGGGGATGTACGACATCCACGAGCGGCGCTGGGACCCGGAGGCGCTCGAGGTCGCCGGGGTGCGGGCCGGGCAACTGGCCGAGGTGCTGCCGACGACCACCCGGCTGCGGCTGAACGCCGGGGTGGCGCGGGCGGCCGGTCTCGACCCGGAGACCCCGCTGATCATCGGAGCGGCCGACGGCCCGCTGGCCAACCTGGGCGTCGGCGCCACCCCGGCCGGGGTCGCGGCGGTCTCGCTCGGCACCAGCGGCGCCCTGCGCACAGTGGTCGACCGGCCCACGGCCGACAAGGCGGGGCGGCTGTTCTGCTACGCGCTGACCGAGGACCGCTGGGTGATCGGCGGCGCGGTCAACAACGCCGGGTCGGTGGTGCGCTGGGCCGGGCAGAGCTTCGCGGCCGGCTTCGAACGACCGGGAGCCGAGGGTGAGGACGCCGACGAGCGGGACGCGGCACTGCTGATCGAGGCGCAGGGTGTGGTGCCGGGCAGCGACGGGTTGCTCTGTCTGCCCTACCTGCTGGGCGAGCGGGCGCCGTGGTGGAAGCCGGGGCTGCGCGGTGCCTATCTCGGGCTCCGCCGTGAGCACGGGCGGGCCCACCTGGTGCGGTCGGCCGTCGAGGGCGTCTGCCAGCAGCTGGCGCTGGTCCGCGACTCGTTCACGGCCGAGGGCATCGCCGTCACCGAGGTACGAGCCACCGGCGGGGCGGTCGCGTCGGAGCTGTGGGTGGGGGTGCTCGCAGCGGCGCTGGACGTGCCGGTGGCGGTGGCCGACACCCCGGAGGGCACGGCGCTCGGGGCCTGCCTGCTGGCCCGGCACGCCCTGGGGGAACTGCCCGACCTCGACCAGGCCGCGGCGCTGGTGCCGATCGGTGAGCCGACCCGTCCCGACCCGGAGAACGCCGCGCTCTACGCCCGGCTGCGGCCGCTCGTCGAGTCGTCCGCGCTGGCCGTGCTGGACGTGGTCCGGGAGCTCGACAAGCTCGCCCCGCAGCCCCTGCCCACCACCGAGAAGGCCGTGCAGTCGTAGACATCACCCCACGTTGACGGGCCGGGCGGCGGTAGGAAAGCATGGCGGGCGAGCGGTAGCGGAGGAACCCGGTGAGAATCCGGGACGGTCCCGCCACTGTGACCGGGGAGCGACCCGCCAACGGGCCACGGCTGTCTTGTGCGGCTGGAAGGCGCGCGGCGAGCGACGATCCGGGAGCCAGGAGACTCCGGCCGCTCGTGCCATTCGCCGTGCGGGCGTGGACACCCGCACAGAAGGGGATCTCTGTGACTCCGTACCCGTTCTCGGCCGTGGTCGGCCTGCCCGACCTGCGCCTCGCCCTGCTGCTGACCGCCGTCTCACCCGCCGTGGGCGGCGTGCTGGTGCGCGGCGAGAAGGGCACCGCCAAGAGCACCGTCGTGCGGGCCCTGGCCACGTTGCTGCCGGAGGTCGCGGTCGTTCGCGGTTGCCGGTTCGCCTGCGACCCGGCCGCGCCCGACCCGCTCTGCCCGGACGGTCCGCACGCCGCCGACATCCCCGCCGATCGGGAGCGGACTGGCCTGCAGACGGTGCACCGGCCCGCGGCCCTGGTCGAGCTGCCGGTCGGGGCGACCGAGGACCGGGTGGTGGGCACGCTGGACATCCAGCGGGCGCTGGCCGACGGGGTCAAGGCGTACGAGCCGGGGCTGCTCGCGGCGGCGCACCGCGGGGTGCTCTACGTCGACGAGGTCAACCTGCTGCCCGACCACCTGGTCGACCTGCTGCTCGACGCGGCGGCGATGGGCCGGGCGCACGTCGAGCGGGACGGGGTCTCGGTCAAGCACGCGGCCCGGTTCCTGCTGGTCGGCACGATGAACCCGGAGGAGGGTGAGCCGCGCCCGCAGCTGGTCGACCGGTTCGGGCTGGTGGTCACCGTGGCGGCGCCGCGCGACGCCCGCGACCGGGCCGAGGTGGTGCGGCGGCGGCTGGCCTACGAGCTGGACCCGGACGGGTTCGCGACGCGGTTCGCGGAGGACGAGCTCGCGCTGGCGGCACGGATCGCCGGCGCGCGGGAGCTGCTGCCGCGGGTGGTGCTGCCGGACGGGGAGCTGGACCGGATCGCCCGGATCTGCCTGGCCTACGGGGTGGACGGAATGCGGGCGGACATCGTGGTGGCCCGCTGTGCGGTGGCCCTGGCGGCTTGGAACGGCCGCGACCGGGTCACCCGCGAGGACGTACGGGACGCCGCGCGCCTGGCGCTGCCGCACCGCCGCCGCAAGGATCCGCTCGACCCGCCGGGCACGGATGAGGAGCGCCTCGACGAGGCGTTGGCCGAGGCCGACGCGCAGCAGGACGACGACCCGGACGACACGCCGCCGGGCGGGCCGTCGCCGTCGGACCCGGACGATTCCGGACCGGACGGACCAGGCGGACCCGGCGACTCCGGTCCGGACGACACGTCGCGGGGTGGCCCGGCGGACGCCTCACGGGGTAGTTCCGGCACGCCACCATCCGGGGGACCGAACGGCACGCCGCCGGCCGAGGAGGGAACTCCCGCCGCTTCGTCCCCATCCGACATTTTCGAAATGTCGGATGGGAGTGGGGGTGCTGAGCGCGAGGCAGCCGCGGCGCCTGTGGCGCCCGGGGCGGCATTTCGGACCCGGACACTGAGCATCGCGCGACGCGGTGAAGGCGGGCACGCCGGGCGTCGATCGCCGTCGTTGTCGCGGCGGGGGCGCGTCGTCGGTTCGCGGGTGCCGACCGGTCGGCTGGCTGGGGCCCCGCACCTGCCGGCCACCCTGCGGGCGGCGCTGCACCGAGCCGGGACCGAGCGGGCCGGCCTGCCCGGCGGACCGGGCGACACCGACCGAACCGGGGCGGGTTCCAGCGCGGACCGGTCAGGGCCGAACTCCAGCGCGGACCGGTCAGGGCCGAACTCCAGCGCGGACCCGTCAGGGCCGAACTCCAGCGCGGACCGGTCAGTGCCGGGTTCCAGCGCGGACGCCGACCGGTTCGGAGTAGGTGCGGGCCTGGCCCAGGTCGGAGCGGGCCGGAGGGCGGGCGGCGGCGGGAGCTTTGTGCTGCCGCGGGATCTGCGGGAAGCCGTCCACGTGGGGCGGGAGTCGAATCTGGTGTTGTTCGTGGTGGATGCTTCGGGGTCGATGGCCGCGCGGAAGCGGATGACTGTGGTGAAGACGGCGGTGCTGTCGTTGTTGCGGGATGCTTATCAGCGGCGGGACCGGATCGGGATGATCACGTTCCGGGGGCATGCCGCCGAGCAGGTGCTGCCGCCCACGTCGAGCCACGAGGTCGGGGTGCTCCGGCTGGCCACGTTGCGCACGGGGGGACGTACGCCGCTGGCCGAAGGCCTCCGGAAAGCGGCCGCGACCATCGCGACCGAGCGTCGCCGCGACCCCCGGCGCCGGCCGCTGCTGATCGTGGTGACCGACGGACGCGCGACCAGCGGACCCGACCCGGCCACGGTCGCCCCGGCGCTCGCGGGCGTGTCCACGGTGGTGGTCGACTGCGAGTCCGGGCCGATCCGGCTGCGGCTCGCGGCCCGGCTCGCCACCGCGCTCGACGCCGACCTGATGCCGCTGGACAGCCTCGGGACGGGACGGGCCGCCTGATGCCGCAGGGCAAGGTCACCGCCGTACCCGATGACGGCCTCACCACCCGCCAGCGCCGCCGCCAAGCCGTCCTGGCTGTCCACACCGGACACGGCAAGGGCAAGTCGACGGCCGCGTTCGGGATGGCGCTGCGGGCCTGGAGCGCGGGCTGGCCGATCGGCGTGTTCCAGTTCGTCAAGTCCGAGAAGTGGCGGGTGGGCGAGGAATCCGCGCTCAAGGCGCTTGGCACCACCGGGGGGGCACCGGTCACCTGGCACAAGATGGGCGAGGGCTGGTCGTGGATCCAGCGCGCGGGCACCGAGCGTGACCACGCCGCCGAGGCCGCCGAGGGCTGGGCGCAGATCAAGCGCGACCTGGCCGCCGAGACCTACAAGTTCTATGTGCTCGACGAGTTCACGTACCCGATGAAGTGGGGCTGGGTCGACGTCGACGAGGTTGTGGCGACGCTGACCGAGCGCCCCGGCAACCAGCACGTGGTGATCACCGGCCGGGACGCGGCGCCGGCCCTGCTCGAGGCGGCCGATCTGGTCACCGAGATGACGAAGGTGAAGCACCCGATGGACGCCGGCCGCAAGGGACAGCAGGGCATCGAATGGTGAGCATCCCGCGGGTCGTCATCGGCGCGCCCGCCTCGGGACACGGCAAGACGACGGTGGCGACCGGGCTGCTGGCCGCCTTCGCGCGCCGCGGGTTGGCGGTGGCCCCGTTCAAGGTGGGGCCGGACTACATCGACCCGGGCTATCACGCGCTCGCCGCCGGGCGGCCCGGCCGCAACCTCGACCCGGTGCTGGTGGGCGAGGAGCTGATCGGGCCGCTGTTCGCGCACGGCTCGCACGGGGCCTCGCTGGCCGTGGTCGAAGGGGTGATGGGCCTCTACGACGGGCGGACCGGAGCGGGCGAGACCGGGTCGACGGCGCAGGTCGCCGGGCTGCTCGACGCGCCGGTGATCCTGGTGGTGGACGCGGCCGCGCAGGGTCGCTCGATCGCCGCGCTGGTACACGGCTTCCGCAGTTTCGGCACCGTGCGGATGGCCGGCGTGATCCTCAACCGGGTCGGCTCGGACCGGCACGAGGCGATCCTGCGTGAGGCCTGCGAGGAGGTCGGCACGCCCGTGCTCGGGGCGCTGCGACGGGCCGACGCGGTGGCCGCGCCGTCGCGTCATCTGGGGCTGGTGCCGGCGGCCGAGCGCCGGGCCGAGGCCCGCGAGTCGGTGGACGCGCTGGCCGCGCTGATCGAGTCGTCGGTCGATCTGGCCGAGGTGATGGCGATCGCCCGGTCGGCCCCGCCGCTCGACGCGGAGCCGTGGTCGCCGGTCGCGGCCGAGCCGGTGGCCGGGCGGCCGGTGGTGGCGCTCGCCGGTGGGGCGGCCTTCTCCTTCGCGTACGCCGAGACAGCCGAGCTGCTGGCCGGTGCGGGCGCCGAGGTGGTCATCGTCGACCCGCTGCGGGACACCGAGTTGCCCGCCGGTGCGCGGGCTCTGGTCGTCGGCGGCGGCTTCCCCGAGGTGTACGCGTCGGAGCTGTCGGCCAACGAGCCGCTGCGCCGGGCGGTGGCCGAACTGGCCGGCTCCGGGGGCCGGATCGTGGCCGAGTGCGCCGGGCTGCTCTGGCTGTGCCGGACCCTCGACGGCGCCCCGATGTGCGGGGTGATCGACGCCGAGGCGGCCATGACGCCGACGCTGACCCTGGGCTACCGCGACGCGGTGGCGCTCACCGACAGCCCGCTCGCGCCGGCCGGCACCCGGGTGACCGGGCACGAGTTCCACCGGACGACGGTGCACCCGCGCTCGGGCCTGTTGCTCTCCCCGGCCGGCGGTGCCGCCTGGGCCTGGCGCGGTGCCGACCCGGAGGGCTTCGCGACGGCCAACGTGCAGGCTTCGTATCTGCACCTGCACTGGGCGGGCAATCCCGGTTTCGCCACCCGGCTGCTCACCGGCCTGTGATCGTCGCGGTCGGCGTCGGCGCCCGGCCGGGGGTGACCGGCGCCGCCCTGCGCGAGGCCGTCGACGCCGCGCTGGCGGGGCTGGGCCTGGCCCGCGGCGACGTCAGCGTGCTGGCCACCGCCGATCGCCGGGCGGCCGAGCCCGCCGTACGGGAACTGGCCCTGGACCTGGGTTGGCAGCTCCTCGCCCGGTCGGCGGCCGACCTGGCCCGCCAGGACGTGCCCAACCCGAGCCGGGTCGTCGCCGCGGCGGTGGGGACGCCGAGTGTCGCCGAGGCGGCCGCTCTGAGCGCGGTCGGTCCAGCCGGCTCGTTGCTGTTGCCGAAGCAGGTCTGCGGCGGGGTCACCGTGGCTGTCGCCCGAAGCGGGTGACGTGCCGCGATCACGATATTGGACCGTTCGGCGGATGGGCGCCGGCACTAGCGTCGGGCGGATGAGCACAGCCGCGGTCAACGGGATCACCATCGGATACGACGACAGCGGGGACGGCCGGCCTCTCGTGCTGGTGCACGGGCACCCCTTCGACCGGTCGATGTGGGCGCCGCAGGTGGCCGCCCTGGCCGGCGCGGGGTGGCGCGTGATCACGGCCGACCTGCGGGGCTACGGCTCGACCACGGTCGTGGCGGGCAAGACGCCGCTCCCGGTGTTCGCCCAGGACGTCGTGGGCCTGCTCGATCATCTCGGCCTGGGCGAAGTGGTGCTGGGTGGCCTCTCGATGGGCGGCCAGATCGTGATGGAGTGCTACCGGCGGTTTCCGTCCCGCATCCGCGGCCTGATCCTGGCCGACACCTTCCCGCGGGCCGACAGCGCCGAGGGCCAGGCCTTCCGTCGCGCGACCGCCGACCGGCTCGAGGCCGAGGGCATGACGGGCTACGCCCGGGAGAACCTGGCCAGGATGATCGCCTCCTACAACGTCGAGGCCATGCCGGCCGTGGCCGATCACGTCATGACGATGATGACCGGCGCCTCCCCGGCCGGCGCGGCCGCGGCACTCCGCGGCCGCGCCGAGCGCCCCGACTACCGCGACCTGCTCACCACGATCACCGCACCCACGCTGATCGTGGTCGGCCGCGACGACGAGTTCACCCCGGTCTCCGACGCCGAGCAGATGCACGCCCTCATCCCCGGCTCGACCCTCGTCGTCGTCGACGGGGCCGGCCACCTCCCCAACCTGGAACAGCCGGGCGCCTTCAACGACGCCCTCACCGCGTTCCTGTCCCGTCTCTGAAGAAGCCCTGCCTCAGTGGTCCCGGGGCCGGCCGGCCGGGGCCGTGGCCCAGGTGGTGGCGGTGGTGCCCAGGGTGAGCTCGATGGTGCGATCAGCCGGGGTAGGGCCACTCGTGCACGGGGAGGTTCTCGTGCATGAGGGGCAGGTAGCGGTTGAGCATCTCGTGCAGGGCGGCCCGGCGGTCGAGCCCGTCGGCCTCCAGGGCGTGCAGGGTCTGCACCTGCCAGGCGGCGCCGTTGCGATGGGTCAGGCAGCGCTGCTCGATGATGCCCAGGAGCCGGTCGCGTTCGGACTGCGAGACACCCCACCGCGCGAGGCCCTGGTGGGCCATCGGCAGCAGCCGCCGCAGCACCAGCTCGGTGACCTGGATGTAGCCCATGCCGGGCCAGAACACGGTGGCGTCGATGCCGTGCCGGGCGCAGGCGTGGAAGTTCTCCTCGGCCGCGCTGAAGCTCATCTGCGTCCACAGTGGCCGCTCGGCCTCGGCCAGCGTCCGGATCAGTCCGTAGTAGAACGCGGCGTTGGCCATCGTGTCGACCACGGTCGGACCGGCCGGCAGCACGCGATTCTCCACCCGCAGATGCGGGCGGCCCCGGACCACGTCGTAGATCGGCCGGTTCCAGCGGTAGACGGTGCCGTTGTGCAGCCGGAGCTCGCTCAGCTCGGGAACCTCGCCGCGTTCGAGGATCTCGGCCGGGTCCATCTCGTCGCAGATCGGCAACAGGGCCGGGAAGTAGCGGACGTTCTCCTCGAACAGGTCGAAGACGCTGGTGATCCAGCGCTCCCCGAACCACACCCTCGGCCGTACGCCCTGAGCTCTTATCTCCTCGGACCGGGTGTCGGTGGCCTGCTCGAACAGCGGGATCCGGGTCTCGCGCCACAGCTCCCGGCCGAACAGCAGCGGCGAGTTGGCGCCGAGCGCGACCTGCACGCCCGCGATCACCTGGGCCGCGTTCCAGTACGCCGCGAACTGGGCCGGGCTGACCTGCAGGTGGAACTGGGTGCTGGTGCAGGCCGACTCGGGCGCGATGGTGTCGGTGGTGACGGCCAGCCGGTCCACGCCGTCGATCCGGATGTCGAGGTCCTCGCCCCGGGCCGCGAAGATCTGCTCGTTCAGCAGCTTGTAGCGCGGATTGGCCGAGAGCGCGTCGTCGGTCATGTGCTCGCGGCGCAGTGTCGGCAGGATCCCGATCATCACCGTGTGCGCGCCGACCGTACGGGAATGCTTCTCGGCGTTGTTGAGACTGGCTCGCAGCGAGCGCTCGAGATCGGCGTTCTCGTCACCCGCGAGCTGCCGGGGCGGCACATTGATCTCGATGTTGAACTGCCCGAGCTCGGTCTGGAAGTCGGGATCGGCGATCGCGCCCAGCACCTCGGCGTTGCGCATGGCCGGGTCGCAGTTCTCGTCGACCAGGTTGAGCTCGATCTCCATGCCGGTCAGCGGCCGCTCGAAGTCGAACCGCGACTCGCGCAGCATGGCCGCGAACACGTCCAGGCTCCGGCGGATCTTGTGCCGGTACTTGGCGCGGTCCTCCCGGGTGAAGTTGGCCTGCTCGACGTCCTCGCCCACGGCACACCACCTCTCTGGGACTGTCATCACATTCACACACCCCCGGCGGTCGCGCCAGGCGACACCAAAGCATGAGATCGCACGGGCTGTACTTCTCCAGCCACGGCGATGTGGCGGATGGTGTTGCCGGAGGGCCTTGTTCGCTGCGGTACCCCTCCGCAGCGGATTTCATCCGGATCTGCACCCCGGGGAGGGCATGATCTTGAACGTGCGGCGCTTGCTCATCGGTGTGGTGGTGGCCTCGATCCTGTCCACGACGCTGACCGTCACGTGGATGGCGCTCGGACCCCTGCGGTCCGGAGCGCCGTCTCCGCAGGCGTCCGCCCAGGCCGCGCCGGCGCTGCCGCCGTCGACCAGGCCCGGCCCGGACTTCTCGACGGCGTGGTCGGCCGCTCCGTCGTCGGCGAGCCGCACCCGGCCGCCCGGGCACACGATCCGCAACGTGGTCCACACGACGATCGGCGGGCCGCTCGTCCGGGTCCGGCTGAGCAACCGCTTCGGCGCCGAGCCGGTGCGATTCGGGCACGTCACGGTCGCGCTCTCGGCCCACTCCGGTGGCCGCCGCGACGGCACCATGGACCCGAGCGACGGTACGGCGTTCCCCGGCACCCTGCGCGATCTGACCTTCGACGGCCGGGGCAGCGTGACCGTGCCGCCCGGCGGCGACGTCCTGAGCGACCCGGCGCCGCTCGCCGTCCCGGCCGACACCGACCTGCTGGTCACGGTCTGGACCCCGGTGCGGCCCCGGGCGGGCACCCTGCACGCCGAGCCCAAGCAGAAGTCGCTGGTCAGCGCGGACACCGTCGACCGTGCGGGCGACGAGACGGCCACGGCGTTCCGGCGCGGCGTGTGGGCCTGGTTCTATGTGACCGCGGTCGAGGTCACCGGCGCCCCGGGCACGATCGTGGCGTTCGGCGACTCGATCACGAACGGGGCCGAATCCACGCCCGGGCGCAATCGGCGTTGGTCCGACCTGCTGGCGGCCCGGCTGGCGACGACTCCGGATCCCGATTACGGCGTGGCCAACGCGGGCATCAGCGGCAACCGGATCCTGCTCGACGCCCGGTATCCGCGGTACCGGCCCACCGCGGTGGCCGGGCGGTCCGGCCGGGCCCGGTTCGCCGAGGACGTCCTGGAGCGCTCGGGCGTCCGCACGGTGATCCTGCTGGCCGGCATCAACGACATCATGCAGGCGCCCCGCGAGACCGACCCGGCCCGGATCGCCGCCGGTCTGGCCGGTCTGGCCGCCCGGGCCCGGGCCGAGGGGCTGCGGGTCATCGCGGGCACGATCACGCCGTGGGAGGGTTATCCCGGCTACACCCCGGCGGCCGACCGGGTGCGGCAGCGGGTCAACTCGTGGATCCGGTCGTCGGCCGGCGGTGCCTTCGACGGCGTGGCCGATTTCGACCGGGCGCTGCGCGACCCGTTCCAGCCGTTGCGCCTGAGCGTGCGGTTCGACGGCGGCGACCACCTGCACCCCAACGACGCCGGCATGCGAGCGCTGGCCGACGCGGTTCCGCTCGACAAGCTCTAGGTCAGGTCAGCCAGAGCGCCAGCACGACGACGGCGAGGACGGCGAGACCCAGGACGGCCTGCAGCAGCAGCGCGGGCCCCAGGTGTGACCACATGGTGGGGATCCGCGGGGTGAGTGGCTGCATCGTGGTCAGGTTCACCAACCGCACCAGGCGCACCGGCAGGCTCGGATCCTTCTGCGGGGTCGTGGTGACCTGCACCAGGTCGCCGCGGTGCAGGGCGGACTGGGGGAGCTGCCCGTGCATCTCGACCTCGTAGGTCTGCCCGAGGTCGTCGCGCAGCCGCACCGGCGTCACCAGGAACTCGGGGCCCTTCTTGAGCTCCTTGAAGCTGCGCCGGCCGGCCTTCATGCGCAGGATCGCGCCCAGCAGGTGGATCACACCCGAGGCGGCGAAGATGGCCATCAGCAGCGGCTGACCGATTTTGACCTCTCTGGTGTACGAGGTCCGGAAGCCGGCGAACCGGCCGGTGATGATGGGTCCGACATGCCGGAGGATCTGCTCACGGTGAAGGTCGAGGTCGTCCATTTCGGCTCCTCCTGAGGGATTCTCACATCGTACGGAGAGTTAAAGGATGAGCACCATGAGTGAGTACGTGAGCATGTCTGTGCTCCTTACTCGTTTGCCACGCTCGTCGCCGAAATGCTGAAAAGCCCGCGAATCACCACCGATCGGCGGTGAACTTGTTTCGTGTACGTCGAGGCGCCGGCCTCGCCGGCGGAACGGGAGGCGGCTGACGTGGCACCGACCAAGGCGTTCGTGGATCCGGACAGCCTCCTGGCCCGCACGGCCCGTGAGGTGCTCGAGGCGCACGCCGGCGGACGCGGGCCGGCTGACGGCCTGACCCGGTGCCCGTCCTGCGGCGAGCGGTTGCCCTGCGCCGCCGGCCAGTCAGCGGCCGAAGTGGTGACGGCGGCCGGCCTGGCCGAGGAGTCCGGGCTGGTGGCCGCGTCGCGGCGGGGGCTGGGGGAGCCGTACGGGGATCCGGGGCAAGGTTTCCGCTTCGGGGGGCCCGGCTTGGTGCCGGTGCCGCCGCTCGACCCGCCCACGGCCTTCGGCTCGGCCGAGGTCTTCGAGGCACCGACCGCGTTCGGCTCGGCCGATGTCTTCGAGGCACCGACCGCGTTCGGCTCGGCCGACGCCTACGAACCGTCGCCGATCCCGCCCATCGCCTTCGGATCGCCGTTGACCTTCAGCGCCCCCGACCTCGACTCGCCGTCCTCGGGGCTGTCCCCGCTGGAGTCGGTTCTCGGTCCGTCGGCGGCTTCCGACCTGCCGACGGAAGTGGCGGCCGGGGACGAGCCGGTGCGATCCGAATACCGCGCTCGCCGCGCCGCACCGGACGACGACAGCCCATCGGCCGGACTCCGATACCGGAACGCGCGGCCGGTGGACGTGTCCTTCGAGGCGTCACCGGCCGAGCCGCGGCACGAGGCGCCGCCGACCGGCCGGCACCCGGAACCCAGCGGCCCGAAAGTGGATCTGAGCCTCCGTGGCGCCGAACAAACGGTCGGGGAGTCGCCGGACCCGCCCCCCGGACCCGCCGGCCCAAAGCTCAATCTCAGTCTCCGTGGCGCGGAGCCAGAATCACGACCGGCGCTCGACGAGCCGTCCGGTTTGCACCAGGAGCCCGGCGGCCCAAAGTTTGATCTGGGCTTTCGTGGCGGGGAGCCGGAGTCGCGTGCGGCGTTCGATGAGCCGTCGGGTTTGCACCTTGAGCCCGGTGGCCCGAAGTTGGATCTGGGCTTTCGTGGCGCGGAGCCGGAGTCGCGTGCGGCATTCGATGAGCCGTCGGGTTTGCACCAGGAGCCCGCCGGTCCGAAGTTGGATGTGGGCTTTCGTGGCGGGGAGCCGGAGTCGCGTGCGGCGTTCGATGAGCCGTCGGGTTTGCACCTTGAGCCCGGTGGCCCGAAGTTGGATGTGGGCTTTCGTGGCGGGGAGCCGGAGTCGCGTGCGGCGTTCGACGAGCCGTCCGATTTGCACCTTGAGCCCGGTGGCCCGAAGTTGGATGTGGGCTTTCGTGGCGGGGAGCCGGAGTCACGTGCGGCGTTCGACGAGCCGTCCGATTTGCACCCTGAGCCCGCCGGTCCGAAGGTGGAATTGAGCTTCCGCGGCGCCGAACTGGAGGTCGCCGAGCCGAGCGGCCTGCCGAGATCGGCTGTTCCGGGGCGCCCGGCCGAGGCTTCGGTCCTCGACTCACCCACCTGGACGGAGCCGCCGATCGTCAGGGAGGCGACAGTCGTCACGGAGGTCCCCGCACCGACAGTGATGCGGGCCGCCGAGCAGCCGGCTGCGGCCCAGCAGTCACCCCTGTTCCAGCAGTCGCCCGAGGTCCAGCAGTCACCGGGGAATCAACAGTCACCGCCGGTCCAGCAGCCACCGGCGGTTCAGGAGTCACCCTCCGTTCAGCAGTTGCCGAGCGTTCAGCAGTCGCCGGGCGTTCAGCAGTCGCCGAGCGCTCAGCAATCGCCGGTGGCGGAAGAACCACCCACTCAGCGCACGGCCTCGCCGCCCCTCCCGCCGAACTGGCACCAGAGCCGCCCCCTGGACGCGCCCAAGTTCGTCCCCGCGCGTCCCGTGGCCCCGCGCGCCCCCGGGTTGAACGGGCACACCACCCCGAGCGGCATGCCCGGCGGTCCAAGCGCACCGCCGCGGGTCGTCGCGACGCCGCAGCCGCCGGTCGCCCCGGCCACCGCCCCGCCGGTTGCCACCCCGCCGCAGCCGCCGGTGGCCACCCCGCCGCAGCCGCAGGTCGCCGGCCCGGGGACGCCGCAGGTCGCCGGCTCGGGAATGCCCTGGGCGCCGGCCCACACGCCGCCGACGTCCGAGCGAATCCCACTCGATCCGATCACCTTCGCACCGCTCCCGGCAACCCCGTCGGCGGGTCTGGAGTCGCTCGTCGCCGGGCCTCCGGAAAGTCCCGGCCAGGAGCCGTCCGGCCTGCTGGGCCGGGCCCCGGCATCGCCCGCGGCCCAGCCGCCCCCGCCCGCACCGGCCGGCCTCGATCAGTCCGGCCCGGCACCGGCTACCGCAACCGGCCCGGCACCGGCTACCGCAGCCGGCCCGGCACCGGCTGCCGCAGCCGGTCAGGAGCCGTCCGGCCTCGGCCGTGCCCCCGGCTACGCCGGCCAGGCCCCCGCCGCCCAGCCCGGCCCGCCCACCGCGACCGGCGCCGAGCCGTCCGGTCTGCCCGGCCGCCCGGCCGCCACCGCCGCGAACTTCCTGCCCGGACTCGGCAACAACTCGGCCCGCTTCAGTGACTCCGGCCCGGAGGGTCGTCCCGGCGCTGACAACCGGCCGGGCTCCGAGGGCCGGCCCGGCCTGACCGGCCACGAGCAGAACGCCGCCCCCCGCGCCGCCCTCACCCCGCCGACCCTGGGCCAGGCCAACCGCCCCCCGGTCGCCGGCACTCCCACCGCTCCCGGCGAGGCCGGTCCGGGACCACGCCCGGCGCGCCCTCGGCTGGAGGCGCCCAACATGGGTCAGCTCAACAAGCCGCTCTCCGATCAGGACCGCCCCGGGCCGCCGGATGCGCCCGAAAGGTGAATTCTCGACGACCCGGTGCCATAAGTTTGAGCACTGGTGAAGGAGGGCAGTAGGTTCGACCAAGGGCGATGCGGGTTCACCACTCACGTCGCCCGTATCGATGTGCGGTGTCTGTAGGGACGTCCGGCCCATGCGAGCCGGGGATCTGCCGCTCGGGCCCGTCGAGAGGAGAGCCGATGTCTGAGAGCCCATCCATTCAGTCCTCGGCTGAGCACCTGCTGCTGGTCCGCGCCGGGGCTCCCGTCACCGACGACGGTCTGGAGGATCTCGACGCCGCGGCGCTGGCCTATTCGGAGCGCGCCGAGCAGGCCGGACCGGCCGAGCGTGCCACCTTGCGGGAGTCGCTGACCCGGTTGTGCCTGCCGTTCGCCGGCCGGCTCGCCCGGCGTTATCGCGGCCGCGGCGAGACCTTCGAGGACATCGAGCAGGTGGCCCGGCTCGGCCTGGTCAAGGCGATCGACCGGTACGACCCCGAGCGGGGCTCCTTCACCGCGTACGCCGTCATCACCATCTCGGGCGAGATCAAGCGGCATTTCCGCGACAAGACCTGGGGCGTCCACGTGCCGCGGCGTGTGCAGGACCTCAGCCTCGAGGTCGGCCACGCCACCGTCGCCCTGACCACCCTTCTTTCCCGTACGCCCACCGCGGCCGAGATCGCGGCCCGGCTCGACGTGACCGTCGCCGCCGTGCTCGAGGCCCAGGAGTCGTCGGCCGGGTATTCCCCCTCGTCGCTCAACGCGCCGATCGGCACCGGTGACGGCGCGGCCGAGTTCGGCGACCTGATCGGCGACTTCGACGGCGACCTGGAGATGGTCGACGACAAGGTCACCGTGGCCGACCTGCTGATGCGCCTGCCCGCCCGCGAGCGCCGCATGCTGGCGATGCGCTTCTACGGCAACCGTACCCAGGCCGAGATCGCGGCCGAGCTCGGCATCTCCCAGATGCACGTGTCACGCCTGCTCAGCCGGGCCCTGTCCTGGCTGCGGGAGGCCATGCTGAGTGACCAGCCGCCGCGCTGGGAGGGCGCCGAGAGCCGGTCCGAGCGTCACCCGATGCAGGTCGAGGCCGTCCGCGAGGGCTCCGTGGTGGTCGCCCGGGTCCGCGGCGAGGTCGACCGCGACACCGCCGAGCGTATGCGGCTGGGCCTGCGGCACGCGATCAGCCTGGCCGGGCCCGACCCGGTCGTGATCGACCTGTCCGGTGTGCCGCTGCTCGACGCGGCCGGTGTCGCCGTACTGGTCGACGCCGCTTCGGCCGCCTCGGTGGCCGAGGTGCCGCTCTCCCTGACCGGTGCCCAGCCCTATGTGGCGAGCATCCTCTCGGTCACCGGCCTCGCCGGCCTCCTGGACAGCTGACGCCTCAGCGAGCGACGGGCCCGCGCCTCAGCGAGCGACGGGCCCGCGCCCCGGCAGTGGCGAAGGGGCGGCCCCCACGAAAGGCTCGCGCCCCGGCGGGCGGGGCGGCTCCCCATAAGGAGAGGGCTATCGCTTCAGCGAGGCCCAGAGCACTTTGCCGTCGGACGACGGCAGGCAACCCCAGGCGTGCGCGGTCGCGTCGACCAGCAGCAGGCCTCGCCCCCGCCGGGCGTCAAGCGGCACGTGCGTCGACGGCCGGACCTCGGTGGCCGAACCGTCCCGGACGGCGATGTGGAGGTAGCGCGGCCGCAGCGACAACCGCAACGTCATCATCGTGTGAGCGTGATCGACGACGTTACTGACCAGTTCGTTGGCGATCAGGCTGGCCGGCCCGGCCAGCCGGGGCAGGTCCCAGCGCAGGCACGCGTCGGTGGCCAGGTCACGGGCGTGCCGAGCCGCCCCGGAGATGGGCAGCAATTCGTCGGAGAGTACTGGCATCTTCTCCGGCGGGGTGCGGGCCAGGCTGGCCCGCGCCGCGCCCAGGCTGTCGAGCACGGTGAGCCGCCGGTAGGCGGTGCCGTTCAACGCCTCCCGGGTCGGGCCCGGGGGAGCGCAGAGCAGCACGGTCGTGCCCGGCCACCGGGCCGCCTGCCGGACGGTCGCGGAGAAGACCGAGAGCGCGAGCGGCTCGGCGACGAGCATGCCGGACAGGTCGAGCAGCAGCGCGTGGGGCTGTTCGGCGAGTGACTTGAGCAGGTGGCGGTGCAGCGTGCCCACGTCCGACAGGCCCAGCGGCCCGACGACCGAGCCCACCAGGCCCGCCTCGTCGGCGCTGACCTCGTACGTGATCGCCATCTCCATGCCCTTCGAGTCCTGGCCGAGCAGAGCGCTTACCCGTTGCCGGGCCGGGCAAACGAACGCTCAGACCGGCTCGGCCGAGCCGACCTCCATTACTATGATGGCTCCTTCGAGCCGGTTGCCGCCATCTCGGCGCCGCAGCGGGGTGCAGGCCACCCGCACGTTGATCGTCCGGCCGCGCCGGTTGACCGCCTCCACCGCCACTTCCTCACCTGTCCCGTCGGGCCCCATGGCGGCCCGCAGGACGGGACCCAGTCGTTCGATCGGCAGCCCGATGTCAAGATTGAGGAAGTGCTGGCCGACCACCTCGGTCGACCGGGGGCCCCACAGGTCCTCGGCGCGGCGGTTCCACATGCGCACCCGCAGGTCGGGATCGACCACGGCGACGCCCGCTTCCATGCTGGCCAGCACCGTCTCGAGGAACCCGTTGGCCTGATCGAGCTGGGCGCCCGACGCGTGCAGCTGGTCGTTGATGTTCTGCAGTTCGTCGTTGGTCGACTGGAGCTCCTCGTTCATCGTCTCCAGTTCCTCGTTGGTCGACTGGAGCTCCTCGTTGGTGGTCTCGAGCTCCTCGACCGTCGACTGCAGTTCCTCGTTGGTGGTCTCCAATTCCTCGTTGGTCGACTGCAGTTCCTCGTACGCCGTCTCGAGTTGCTGGTTGGCCTGCTCCAGCTCGTATTTCAGCCGACGGGACGCGGTCACCTCCTGGAAGGCGATCGTGGTGCCGAGCAGGCTGCCGTCCGCCCCGGCGAGCGGGGTCACCTGCACCTCGAGGCTGATCTGCTCGGCGCCGCGCTGGAAGTCGACGTCGGCGACGCGCAGCACCCGTCGCTCGAGCTGCGCCTGCTCGACGTAGCGGCGCAGCTCGACCGGGCGGAAGGACAGATCGAGGTCGCGGAACGGCCGGCCGATGTCGCGCGACGTGACGCCGAAGAGCTTTTCGAGCTGCCGGTTGGTCGTGGCGACCTGGCCGTCGGAGGTGAGCGTGAGCTGGGCCAGCGGACTCGCCGCGAAGGCCTCGTCGCGCAGCCGGTCGAGCTCGCCGGTGATCGCCTGGTTGTCCGTCTCCGGCGTGTCCGTGAAGGTCAGGCCGGGGCGCGCGTAGGGGCGGGGAACCCGGCGGAAGATCCGGCGTTTGAGGTCGACCGGCGAGAACAGCGTGGTGTGGCTGAGCAACATCTCGGCCTTGCCGAGAAAGAGCACACCCTCGTCGCGCAGCGCGAAGTGCAGCCGCCCGAGGATCGTGGCCTGGGTCTCGGCGTTGAAGTACATCAGCGTGTTGCGGCAGGCCAGCAGGTCGATCCGGGAGATCGGCGCGTCCCGGACGAGATCGTTGCGGCCGAAGATGACCGAGCGGCGCAGATCCTTGCGGAACGCGAACCGGCCGTTGGACGCCTCGAAATACCGCTCAGCCAGGTCCGGCGGCACCGCTTCCAGCTCGCGATCGCCATACGTCGCCTGTCGCGCCTCGTTGAGCTGTTCCTCGTCGATGTCGGTGGCATAGATCTTGACGCGTTCCTTGAACGCCTCGAGACCGAGCAACTCGGCCAGCACGATCGCCAGGGTGTAGGCCTCCTCGCCGGAGGCGCAGCCGGCCGACCAGACGCGGATCGGCGAGTCGTCGGGCTTCGCCGCGAGCAGCGGCTCGAGCACTTCCTTGCTCAGGTAGCTCCAGGCGTCGGTGTCGCGGAAGAACGCCGTCACATTGATCAGGACCGTGTTGAACAGGGCGGCGAACTCGTCCGGGTGAACCTGCAGGTAATCCGTGTAGTCCTGGAAGGTGGCCGCGCCGACCTGGCCCATCCGGCGGTTGACCCGGCGCATCAGGCTCGACCGCTTGTATCCCATGAAGTCGAAACCGCGCGACTCCTTGAGATAGATCAGCAGCGCCTCGAAATGCGGGTCAGTGGGTTGCACAGCAAGACGCTATCGCACCTGACGCCACCCGGACGCCACCGTGACCCGCG
The DNA here is from genome assembly GCF_023544465.1 of Paractinoplanes maris. Taxonomy (GTDB): domain Bacteria; phylum Actinomycetota; class Actinomycetes; order Mycobacteriales; family Micromonosporaceae; genus Actinoplanes; species Actinoplanes maris. The sequence goes on from NZ_JALPVL010000011.1 coordinate 228,069, forward strand.
CTCAGAGGATATCGGCATGCATCCGGGTCCACACGACCTTCCCGTCAGTCACCGGCAGGACGCCCCAGGCGTCGGTCAGATCCCGGACGAGTCGCAGGCCGCGCCCACCCGGGTCGGAGACCGCCGCGTCGGTCGGTTTGGGCATCCGCCGGCTGTGGTCCCGCACGGTCATCCCGAGCCGGCCGGCGTGCAGCGGCCGCACGGTGAAGTCCATGGTGGTGCGCGCGTGCCGCACCACATTGGCGACCAGTTCGGTGGCGATCAGCGTGGCCGTCGCCGCCAGATCGCTGCGGCCCCAAGCCGTGCAGGCCTGACTCACCAGATGGCGCACCTGGCGGCAGGCGTCAGGCACCGGCCGCATCCGCACCCGGATGTGCGGCGGGGTGGTCTCGGCCCGGGCCGACGCGACCGCGGCCCGGAAGTCGTCGGCGTAGCGCAGCCCCGCGCAGTCGGGAGTCTCCGTGATCATCGCCAGGGTCCGGGAGTCGGCGCCGCACAGCACGACCGGGACGTCCGGCCACTCCTGGGCCTCGCACACCGTCGCGCTCAGCGCGGACAAACCCACCGGGTCACCGATGCTCAGCCCGGCCACGTCGAGCAGCAGCACGGTCGGTTGATCGGCCAGCCGCAGCCGGACGGCCTGCTGCAGGGCGTCCCCGGTGACCTGATCGAGGGTGCCGCTGACCCGCAGGGCGGCGACCGGGAATCCTCGCTCCGGCCGGCACACGAGCTGACTCGGCACCCTGCCTCCTTCGTACGACAATCTGCCGGATCACTGTTCCCGGCGAGATGGGGACACAAACGCGGTGTGGCCCGGTAGTCGCCACCAACCGCTCAGGAAAATCGAGTACCGTAGCGCGCCATGGGTGTGTCGCAGCGGCTGAAGAGCCGGTTTCGCAAGTTCTTGCAGCGTCCGGGCACGACGGTCGACCTGGCGCCGTTCACCAAGCGCCTGCCGGCCATCGACGCGCGTGAGGAGGCCCTGCGCGAGCTCGACGACGAGGCACTGACCGCGGCCGCCCACGAGGCCTCGGATTTCACCGAGATCTGCGCGATCGGCCGCGAGGCGGCCCACCGGGCTCTCGAGCAGAGGCCGTACGACGTTCAGCTGCTCGGCGCGATGGCACTCCTCTCGGGCAAGGTGGCCGAGATGGCCACCGGTGAGGGCAAGACACTCACGGCGGTCGTCGCGGCGTACGGTCACGTCCGCCTGGGCCACGGCCCGGTGCACGTTCTCACCGTCAACGACTACCTGGCCCGCCGCGACGCGGAGTGGATGCAGCCGGTCTACAAGCTGCTCGGCCTCAGCGTCGGCTGGGTCACCGAGGCGTCGAGCCACGAGGAGCGCCGCGAGGCCTACCTGGCCGACGTCACCTATGTGTCGGTCAGCGAGGCCGGCTTCGACTACCTGCGCGACCAGCTGGTCACCGACGTCGAAGACCGGGTGCAGCGCGAGCTGGCCACGGCGATCGTCGACGAGGCCGACTCCATCCTGATCGACGAGGCCCGCGTGCCGATGGTCCTGGCCGGCAGCCTGGCGTCCGAGGCCGATCCGGTGCACGGCGCGGCCGACCTGGTGCGTGAGCTCAAGGCGGGCAAGGACTACGAGGTGGCCGAGGACGGCCGCAGCGTGGCCTTCACCGAGGCCGGGCTCACCAAGATGGAGGAGCAGCTCGGCGGCATCGACCTGTATGCCGACGACCAGGTGCAGCAGCTGTCCGCGGTGAACGTGGCCCTGCACGCCGAGGCTCTGTTGCGCCGCGACGTCGACTACATCGTGCGCAACGGCTCGGTCGAGCTGATCGACGAGATGCGCGGCCGGGTCGCTCAGCGCCGCCGCTGGCCCGACGGCCTGCAGGCCGCCGTCGAGGCCAAGGAGGGTCTGAGCGCCACCGCCGAGGGCGAGGTCCTCGACACGATCACCGTGCAGGCCTACATCGCCCTCTACCGGACGGTCTGCGGCATGACCGCCACCGCCGTGCACGTCGGCGAGCAGCTCCGCGAGTATTTCAACCTCGAGGTCGCGGTCATCCCGTCGAACGCCGAGAACATCCGCGACGACGAGCCCGACCGCATCTACTCGGCCCACGAGACCCGCGACGAGGCCCTGGTCGAGGAGATCAAGATCGCCCACGACAAGGGCCGTCCGGTCCTCGTGGGCACCCTCGACGTGAAGGCGTCGGAGCTGCTGGCCAAGCAACTGGCCGCGGTCGGCGTGCCGTCGAATGTGCTGAACGCCAAGAACGACGCCGAGGAGGCTCAGATCATCGCCGAGGCGGGCGCGCTGGGCGCGGTCACCGTCTCGACCCAGATGGCCGGCCGCGGCGTCGACATCCGCCTCGGCGGCAGCGACGAGGCCGACCGCGACCAGGTGGTCGAGCTGGGTGGTCTCTATGTGATCGGGGCCGGCCGGCACGACAGCCGCCGCGTCGACGACCAGCTCCGCGGCCGCGCCGGGCGCCAGGGCGACCCCGGCGGCTCGGTCTTCTTCGTCAGCCTGGAGGACGAGCTGGTCTCCCGGCACGCGGGCGACATCCTGCCCGCCTCGCCGCGGATGGACATGGACGGCGTCGTCCACGACGAGCAGGTCGACTACGCCGTGGAGCACGCCCAGCGGGTCGCCGAGGGCGTCAACCACGAGATCCACCGCAACACCTGGCGCTACAGCGTCGTCATCGAGCAGCAGCGGGTGGCGATGGCCGAGCGGCGCGAGCGGCTGCTCACCTCCGAGGTCGCGGCGATCATGCTGCTCGAGCGCTCCCCTGAGAAGGCCAAGGAGCTCGACGAGGACGTGCTGTCCGACGCGGCCCGGGCGATCGCGCTCTTCCACCTCGACCGGCTCTGGGTCGAGCACCTGGCCGAGCTCTCCGAGGTCCGCGAGGGCGTGCACCTGCGCGCGCTGGGCAAGCTCGACCCGCTCGACGAGTTCCACCGCGCGGCCGTCCCGGCGTTCCAGAAGGTTCTGCTCGAGATCGAGAAGCGGACCATCGAGACGTTCGAGGAGACCGACTTCAGCGACGGCTGGGAGCCCGACCGCGCCAAGATCGTGCGGCCGAGTGCGACGTGGACCTACCTCGTTCACGACAACCCGTTCGGTTCCGAACTCGACCGGCTCATCGCCGCCGTCGGTCGCCGTTTGGTCGGCCGGGGCGAGTAACAAAGGGCAGCACCGAGTCCCGGCGTTCCTTGGCGGAACGCCGGGATTCTTTTTGCACCGGCAACGAAGAATGGTGTGGCTCTCGTCTCAGAATGCCGCCCGAACACGGCCCTGAAACTCGCGGTGAGCAGGCGAAACACTGTCGACGGGAGATATGGCTGACGAGCCATGCGTTCGGCAACGCGTAATCAGTCTGACAGAATCTGTTACCGGAATGCATTTTCCGCGGTGGAACGATTTTCCCACACTGTGGTTGACGGGTTGACCGGGCAACGACGCTGACGGAAATATCGTCCGCGGTATTACGGAGGGTGATCGGACGTATTCGATTGCCGACACGCTTTTCAGGTGGATCAGCTTTCAGGGGGACCAGTTCAATGCCGGCCAGTGCGCTTTCTCCTCGGCTCGCCCGACATGCCGGCGGGCCGGGCCGCGGCTCCGCCGCCACCCGTCGCCCGTCGGAGCCCGCGTTGACCGTCACGGTGGCCATCCCGCTCTCCGGTGAGACCATCTCGCCGCAGGCCCACAAGCTGATCCAGGCCGTCCGCGAGCTGGTCGAGGTCAGCCAGGGCACGGTCACCGTCGAGCCCGCGGTGGCGCCGCTCGAGGAGCCCGAGGCCGTTGCCGGCGCCACCGGTCCCGAGGTGCGGCTGCTCACCGGCACCCGTCAGGTGATCGTCGACGGCGTGCCGCTGCCGCTGACCCGGCTCGAGTTCGACCTGCTGCTCTTCCTGGCCGAGCGGCCGCGCCGGGTCTTCACCCGGGCCCAGCTGCTGACCGGCGTGTGGGGTTACGACCACACCGGCGAGCGCACCGTCGACGTGCACGTGCGCCGCCTGCGGCTCAAGCTCGGCGGCACGGCTCCGCTCATCACGACCGTCTACGGCGTCGGCTACCGGCTCTCCGACGACGCCCACGTCGTGATCAAGCCGAACGAGTAGATCAAGCCGACGAGTAGATCAAGCCGAACAAGTAGACGGACGAGTAGCTTCGACCCGTGCGTGTCCGGCCCATCTCCACCGACGTTCTCGTCGACGAGCTCGCCGATCTCCTGACATGTCGGATAGTCGACAGTCACCTCCGGGTCGCCCTCGACGGCGCCCCGGCGGCCGATCCCGGCGCGCTGGCCGACGCCCTGGTCGGCCCGTTACGCGCCCGCGGCCGCCCCGCTGTGCGGATCGACACCACCGACTTCCTGAGGCCCGCATCACTGCGCCTGGAGTTCGGCCGGCACGACCCCGACTCGTATTACCAGGGCTGGTTCGACGAGGCCGGACTGGCCCGCGAGGCGCTCGATCCGGCCGGCCCCGGCGGCACCGGCCGGGTGCTCACGAAGCTCTGGAACGCCACCACCGACCGGGCCGCCCGGCAGGCCTACGCCGACCTCCCGCCGGGCGCGATCCTGCTGGTCAACGGGCCCTTCCTGCTCGGTGGCGGGCTCGCCTTCGACGTCACCGTGCACCTCGAGATGTCGGCCGCCGCGCTCGCCCGGCGGACCCCGGCCGATGAGGCCTGGACCCTGCCCGCCTTCGCGCGGTATGCGGCCGAGGTCGACCCCGCCTCGTTCGCCGACGTGGTCGTGCGGGTCGACGATCCGCGCCGCCCCGCGATGGTCCTCGAACGTTGATGAAGCGAGTCTGTAGCGCAACCCACCACTGACAGTTATGCTCCGGTTACTTTTTTAGCGGAGGCCCCGTTTGGGATCTTCGGCGGCGGGTATCAGGCGGCTCCACGGGCGATGGTGTCGACTTCGGGGGACTCGCCGGCAGGGGCAGAGGAAGGCAGGGGGAGCGCATGCTCGTCAATCAAGCGGTCATCACGGGCAAGAGTGCCGCGAAGGGGCGTACGCCGGAGGAGATCGACCAGATCCGGACGACTCTGCGCAGCCGGTTCGACGACCTGAACTCGGAGTACGAGGCGGCTGTCGTCGAGAACCACAAGCTCCGGCTGGTCGAGATCGGCGACTCGGCCGGCGACGACCAGGCCGACAGCGGCTCCAAGACGGCCGAGCGCGACGCGGCGACCTCGCTGCTGCGCACTTTGCTCGACCGGCGCACCCAGGCCGAGCACGCGATGGCGCGGCTCGAGGAGGGCTCGTACGGCAACTGCGAGGGCTGCCACAACCCGATCCCCTGGGAGCGGCTGGAGATCTTCCCCTCGGCCACCACGTGCGTCAACTGCAAGCAGAACCGCGAGCGCCGAGCCGGCTGACCACGCCACCCCGCCGAGACGTCCGGGTCCGCCGCTGTCCGCGGCGGACCCGCCGTATCAGGGTTAGCTTGGCTGACATGGGCACGATCGACGTGGGTACGGCCTCCTGGACCGACAAGACGCTGCTCGACTCGGGGTGGTACCCAGCGAGCGCTGACACCCCCGAGAAACGGCTGGCCTACTACGCCCGGCAGTACCGGGTGGTCGAGGTCGACTCGACCTACTACGGGCCGCCGGCCGAGCAGACCAGCAAGCTCTGGGCCCAGCGCACGCCGGACGCCTTCACCTTCAACATCAAGGCGTTCAGCCTGCTGACCGGTCACCCGACCAAGGTGTCGGCGATCTACAAGGACCTCCGGCCCGAGACCGACAAGAAGAACGTCTACCCCGGCGACCTGCCCGCGCAGGCGTACGAGGAGGTCTGGAGCCGTTTCCTGGCCGCCCTCGACCCGCTGGCCGAGGCGGGCAAGCTCGGCGCGGTGCTCTTCCAGTTCCCGCCGTGGTTCGGCATCCGGCGCTCCAACAAGGACTACGTCCTCGAGGTGGCCGCCCGGTGCAAGCCGATCATGCCGGTGTTCGAGTTCCGCAACGCGTCCTGGTTCGACGGCGACAACCAGGACGAGACGCTCGAGTTCCTGCGCAAGCACCGGCTCGCCTTCGTCGGCGTCGACATGCCGCAGGGCCACAGGTCGTCGGTGCCGCCGATCCTGGCCGCCACCTCGGGCCTGGCCGTGGTCCGCTTCCACGGCCACAGCGACAAGTGGACCAGCAAGGATATCCACGAGAAGTTCGGGTACGAATACCAGCGCGAGGAGCTCTCGGCGTGGGCGCCCCGCCTGCGGGCGCTGGCCGACGAGGCCGACACCACGCACGTGCTCTTCAACAACTGCTACCGCGACTACGCCCAGCGCAACGCCACCGAGATGATCGAGCTGTTAGAGGGCGTCGAAGGGGACTGAGCGATAGGCCTCGGCCATCAGCTCGGCCAGCTTGTCGCCGGCCGAGTAGCTCAGGTCGTCGATCGAGGCGATCTCCTGGCGGACCGTGCGCGAGTTGACCGCCACCGCGGCCGTGAAGTCGAGCAGCTCCGACATGGGCACCGGCCGCATCGTCCACGGCACCCCCTGCATGGTCAGCGCGATCTGCAGCAGCACCATGGTGACGCCCTTGAGCATCGGCGCCTGCGGCCAGACGACCTGGTCACCGGTGAAGAACGCCACGTTCCACACCGTGCCCTCGCGGACCAACCCGTCCGGGCCGACCGAGAGCGCGTCGTCGTAGCCGGCCGCCACGGCCAGCCGCTGAGCCCGCCACAACCCCATCGTGGCCGCGTGCTTGTGCTCCGGCCACTCGCGCCGGAAATCGGGGTCGATGCGCACCCGCAGCGGCGCGGCCGGCTCCTCGGGGGCCGGGTCGGACACCGCCACCACCACGTCGGGCGGGCCGTCCGGGTCGGCTCCGGGGACGTAGGACACCCGCACCGACGCGTCGCGCAGGTCGCCCAGCGCCCGCACGATCAACTCGCGCAGGCGGTGCTCGTCGTCGAGCTCGGCCCGCCAGCCGAAGAACTCCTCGTTGCCGTCGGCCAGCCGGGCGAAGTGCAGGCCCAGACCTCGTACGCCCCGGTCCCGGACCTGCATCGAGGTGAAGTGACCGTAATTGATCGTGGCCAGCCGGTGGATCTCGGTCAGGTCGGGTGTCCGGCCGTTCAGCTCGATGTTGCGCACGGTCTCACCTTAAGGCGGGGCACCCGCGTCACCGGCAGGCCCCGCCGCTCGGCCTCCGCCGCCAGGACTCCCGCGTCGATCACCGCGGCGCCACCGGGATCGTTGTTGAAGAAGACAAACGCTTCCGGTACGCCGGTCAGGCGCTCGACCCACGTGCGCAGCGCCGTGCGTCCGTAAAGAGGCCACGGCCGTGCCCGCCCCTCGTGCAGGCGCAGGTAGACGAAGTCGGCCGTCTCCCACAGCGGCGTGATCGCCCGGCTGCCCCGGTCGGCCCAGCACAGCGCCGCCCCGTGCTTCTCGAGCAGCCGCCGGCAGTCGGCGGTGAACCAGGTGTCGTGCCGCGGCTCCACGGCCATCCGGACGCCGGCCGGCACCAGGCTCAGCGTCTCGTCGAGCGCCTCGAGGTCGGCCTTCAGGGTGGGCGGCAGCTGCAGCAGCACCGGCCCCAGCTTGTCGCCGAGGCCGGTCGCCCGGTCGAAGAACCGCGCCACCGGCTCGCCGGGATCCTTCAGCCGCTTGATGTGGGTCAGGTAGCGGCTCATCTTGACCGCCACACAGAGGTCGTCCGGGGTCCGCGCCCGCCACTGCTCGAAGGTCGAGCGCTCGGGCAGCCGGTAGAACGCGTTGTTGACCTCCACGGTGGCGAACCGGGCGGCGTAGTGCTCCAGCCACAGCCGCTGCGGCAGACCACCGGGATAGAGGTAGCCCGTCTCGTCCCCGCCGCGGGCCGGCCGCCAGTCGCGGTACTGCCAGCCCGAGGTGCCGATCCACCACATGCCCGCGGGATACCCCGATCACAGCCGGGTTAGACCGGATGATCACGGGGTACCTCGCGGTCGCTGTTCTCTCCACCGAACAAGGGAGTTCTCATGTCTCTGAGCGACGACGACATCACCTCGACCACCGGTTCCGGCGCGGGCGAGGGTCCGGCTGACGGTGGCGCGAACCCGGGCGGTCACGACGGTGGCGCGGACGGCAGCGCGGGCGAGGGTCCGGCTGACGGTGGCGCGAACCCGGGCGGTCACGACGGTGGCGCGGACGGCAGCGCGGGCGAGGGCCCGGCTGACGGTGGCGCGAACCCGGGTGGCCACGACGGCGGCGCCGACGGCACCGCGTCCTGAAAGTGCCCGGGATGACCTCTGCAGCGCCGGGCGGTTCCCGCCCGGCGCTCTCCCGTGCCGTGGCCGTCGAGCCGGGCAAGTTCGCCGCCGCGTACTGGGGGAAGGCACCACTGCTGTCCCGCGCCGGCGAGCTCGCGGGCGCGGGCGGATTCACCGACCTGCTCTCCCCGGACGCGGTCGACGAGCTGCTGAGCCGCCGCGGTCTGCGGACCCCGTTCCTGCGGGTCGCCCAGCAGGGCAAGGTGCTGCCGGCCGACCGGTTCACCGGTGGTGGCGGGGCCGGCGCCGAGATCAGTGACCAGGTCCTCGACGACCAGGTGATGCAGCTGTACGCCTCGGGTGCCACCCTCGTCCTGCAGGGCCTGCACCGCCTGTGGCCGCCGCTGATCGACTACAGCCGTCGCCTCGGCGCCGAGCTGCGCCGCCCGCTGCAGGTCAACGCCTACCTGACCCCGCCCGGCAGCCAGGGTTTCAGCACCCACTACGACACCCACGACGTCTTCGTGCTCCAAGTCGACGGCACCAAGCGCTGGCGCCTGCACGAGCCCGTGCTGGCCGACCCGCTGGAGAAGCAGGCGTGGGGCGGCCGGGCCGACGAGGTGGCGGCCACCGCCCAGGGCGAGCCGGCCATGGACATCGTGCTGTCGCCGGGCGACGCCCTCTATCTGCCGCGCGGCTGGCTCCACTCGGCCGAGGCGCTGGGCAGCCGCTCGCTGCACCTGACCTTCGGCGTGCGCGCGCTCACCCGTTATGCGGTGGTCGAGGAACTGCTCGCGCTGGCGTCGTCCGACGCCCGGCTGCGCGCCACCCTCCCGTACGCGGTGGACGTCTCCGACCCCGACGCGATCGAGCCCGAGCTGACCGAGACGGTCGAGGCCCTGCGCGACTGGCTGACCACGGTCGACCCGGCCGAGGTGGCCGCCCGCCTGCGGGGCCGGGACTGGCCGTCGGCCCGCCCCGAGCCGGTCAGCCCGCTGGCCCAGCTCGACTTCGCCGCCGCCCTGAGCCGCGACGACCGGATCCGGGCCCGTGAGGGCCTGCGCTGGCAGCTCACCGAGGACGGCCTCAGCCACGTGTCACTGCGGCTGACCGGACGCACGATGCGCTTCCCGTCCTACTGCGAGCCGGCCCTGCGCCGTGCCCTCGCCGGCGACCCGGTCCGGGTCGGTGACCTCCCGCTGGACGACGACACCGACCGCACGGTGCTGGCCCGCCGCCTGCTCAACGAGGCCCTGGTCGTCCCCGCCCGCTGACCGGTCGCCCGCTCAGCCGGCGACGTGCGCGGTGTGGTCGAGCCAGTGCTGGACGAGGGCGGTGTCGCCTTCGACGCTGATGCCGGTGGCATCGTGGCCGGTGAGCGGGAGCCGCCGGGTCAGCGTCAGCAGCAGCGAGGAGGCCGGGCCGGTCACCGTCACGTCGGCCGGCCGGCTCCCGGGCTGCCAGATCGCTCCGTCCGGCCGCCGTTCGACGAACCAGGCGCCCGCGTCGTCGCCGGCCCGCCACTGCAGCGTCTGCCCGGTGCCGCGCAGGGCGTGGGCCGACTCGGGCCGCTGCGCCTCCCAGGTGGGGGAGGTGAGCATCGCGAAGTGGTTGGTGATGAGCGCGGCCGCGACGTCCGGCTCGATGTCGGGCGGCCGGTGCGCCGCGCCGGCCGCGTCGAAGCCGTGGACAACCGTCTCGTTGAGGACGCTGGCCATCCAGAACCGCGTGCCGGTCCGCCCGTCGGCCGCGGCGTTCAGCACCGGCGCGTCGAGCGCGTCGTCGGAGCACGCACCCGCCACCCGCCGCGCCGACTCGGACAGCCAGGCCGGCCACTCGCCGGGGTCACGGGGGAGCACGGCCATCTCGGTCGGCAGCTGGGCGAAGTCGGTGACGCGCCGCTCGATGATCTCGGCGACCCAGTGCTGGGTCCGGCCCACGTGCTCGACCAGCTCGGTGACGGTCCACTCGGGAGCGGTCGGCACGGCGGCGTCCGGTCCGGCCGCGGCCGCCGACTCGGCCAGCCGCCGGGTGTATTCGACGATCGCCTGCCGAGCTCGGTCCGCGTTCAGTTCCGTCATCGGATTGCCCTCCCCGGTCTTCGGTGGTGCTCTGGATGACTCGGCGGGCCGGCCGAACTCATCGGCGGGAGGTCAGGTCGTCCGCAGGGCGGCCACCAGCAGGCCGGCGGTGACCAGGCCGGTGATCATGACGGTGGCCACCGTTGTGGCGTCCAGGCCGGCGCCCCGGCGGTCGGCGACCCGCTTGGCCCCGACGACGGCCAGGATCGGGCAGGCCAGCAGCACCAGCAGGGCGACCACGGGCAGGGCGTCCTTCCAGGTGCCGTCGGCGGCGCCGTCGCCGGTCTGGCGCAGCAATTGGTTTCCGAAGGCGCCCGCTATCCCGCCCAGGAAGCCGAAGACGGCGAACAGGATCTTGACGCCGCCGGTGATCGGGCGGGCCGGGGCGGTGTATTTCACCTTGGTGGCCACCTCGTCGAGGTAGTCGGTGGCGTCCCGGTTGTTGCGCTGCTGGGGGATCACGGCCGGGGGCACCATGCGGCCGTAGCGTTCCGCCACCGGGCCCACCTTGTGGACGTACTCCGACCACAGACCGGCCGCGCGCGCGTCCACCTCCTCGATCGTGCGCTGGGCGGCCACCACCTCGCGTTTCGCGTCCTCGACGGCCGCCGATGCGCTCCGCACCGCCTCCTCGGCGGCCGCCAGGCGCTCGTCGTGCCAGCGCAGCGCCTCGGCGCGCAGCGTGGCCGCCTCGTCGTCCAACGTGGTCAGGCGGCGCAGCACGCTGCGGTAGTCCGCCGTCGCGAAGTCCGCCGGCTGAAGGCCGCCGCTCTGAGTCATGACCCCGCCCCGTACGGAATGATCACCTCGGCGCCACGATGCACCGAGCGGTCGAAGTGCAGCGCCCGCCAGGGACGCGGATACCAGGCCGGGGTGCTGGTGCCCGGATAGAACGGGGACAGCTCACTGCCGTGCACGTCGAGCGCGACCCAGGCGCCGATCGGGTCGGTGCGCGACGCCGGCCCGCCCAGCGCCTCGCGCAGCAGGGCCGCGCCCCGCCACCAGCCCAGCACGTGGATGCGCCGCTCGGGTCCCTGCCGCAGGATCGTGCGCAGCTGATCGGCCGCGGCCTTGCCGCCCGGCAGCGCGTCGGCCGCATAGATCAGCAGGAAGTGCGGCCGGTCGGCGGGCCACGACGCCTCGGACTCGGCCGCGGCGTCCTCGAGCACCCAGTCGGCGTTGTCGTGCTCGTACCAGCCGCACTCGGGCAGCTCGGCACAGAGCGCGGCCGCGGCCGGCCGCGCGTCGGAGTCGAGGCACAGGATCGAGTAGCGGGCGCCGTCCGGCGGGAACTGCGCGGCCAGCGACAACGCGGCGGTGGCGAGCACCGAGCAGGCCTCGTCGGTGCGGGTGCCGAGCACGGCCAGGTTGCGGCCGGGGGCGCGGCGCAGCACGGTCCGGGCCGAGCGGGCGGCCACGTCGATCGTCTCGCCGAGCAGCACGACCGGCGCCGGCGTCTGCTCGGCCGGCGTGAGCCGCCGGAAGTCGGGGCTGTCGGCCAGCCGCGGCACCACGTCACCGTCGAACAGGCGCGGCGGGTCGTCCGGCCGGCGTCGCCACAGCCGGTGCTGCAGCGCGTTCCACCGCTCGCGGTCGCCCGCCGCCGGCACCCGGACGACCCGGTTGGCCTCGACCGCGCCCGAGTCGGCGTTGACCACCGCGTGATAGCGCGGCAACGACTCGGCCGCCGTGTTCTGCTCGGCCAGCACCCGCCGGGCCCGGGGCAGCGCGATCCGCAGCGAGAACTGCGCGACCAGGGCCGGCCGCCCCCACAGCGCCTCGATGCCGGAGACGTCCTGGCTGGCCAGGATCAGGTGGATGCCCTGCGAGCGGCCGCGCCGGGCCAGGTCCTCGAGCAGGCCGACGGCTTCCTTCTCGACCGCGTCGCGGCCGGAGAGCAGCACCTGGAACTCGTCGATGACCGCGACGATCCGCGGCCACGAGCCCTCCGGGTCCTCGGCCCGCAGCTCGGCCAGATTGGTGACCTCGTGCTGCTTGGCCGCGTCGGCCCGCCGCCGCAGCTCGTCGCCGAGGAACCGCAGCAGGGCCAGGCCGAACTCGCGGTCGGTGTTGACGTTGACGCCGACCAGCCGCACGTGCGGCAGCCAGGTCTGGTCGCGCCGGCCCGGGGCGAACCGGGCGAACGACACGCCCTCCTTGAAGTCGAGCAGGTAGAACGCCAGCTCGTCGGGGGAGTAGCGGGCGGCCAGCGACCCCATCCAGGCATAGATCAGGTTGGTCTTGCCGGTGCCCGACGGCCCGGCGATCAGCGCGTGCGGCGGGTAGTCGGACAGCGTCACCGGCACCGGCACCCCCAGCGGGCTGTCCCCGAGCGGTGCGGTCAGCCCGGTTGCCGAGCTCTCCTGCCACTCGACCTGGGGCAGCAGGCTGTCGAGGGCCACCGGGGCCGGCCCGGCGGCGACGGCCTCGGCGATCCGGCGGCAGGTCGCGGCCACGACCGCCTGCGGCGGACCCCCGTCCAGCCGTACGGGGAGAGCGCCCGCACTGCTCATCCGGGCATGGTCGCCGGGCGCCGCCATGATGAACTCGATGCCGTCGGCCGCCTGGACCGGCAGTCCCTGGATCACCAGGTGCACGCCGCAGGCCGCGCCGGTGCGCAACAGCCGCTGCAGCTGGGCCTGCTCGGCCCGGCTGACCTCGCCCGCGCCGAGCAGCACGGCGATCCGCCACGGCTCGGGCCGGCGGTGGGTGGCCGCGTTGAGCTCGCGCAGCGATGTGTACTCCCCGGCCAGCACCGTCTCGTTGATCCGGCGGACCTGAGCGGTCAGGTCGTCGAGCAGCGCGCCCAGCCCGCCGGGCCCGACGAAGGTGAGCACGCCGGCCGGTGCCAGCGGCGCGAAGCGGGCCAGCCCGCCGCCCAGGTGATCCGGGTCGTACCCGATGATCTGCACGCCGCCCGGCGGGGCCGTGCCCAGCGCCCGCAGCAGCAGCCCGGCAACCACGTCGTCGCCGATCGCCCGGTCGCCACGCACCACCACGTGACCGCGGTCGAGCAGCGGCACCAGCGCGGGCACGTCCTCCGGGTGGGGCAGCAGGAGCCGCCCGATGCGCAGCTCGGCCGCCCGGTCGAGCGGGGTCGCCTGCCAGTCGTCCCACGGGTCGCCGGCCGCGTCCGGGGCGGCCCGGTCGGCGGCGGCCGCGGCGGCCTCGGCGTACGCGGCCAGGTCGGTCTTGTGCTGCTGCTCGATCTCGGCCAGCCGGGTGTCACGGGCCGCCGCCACCTTGTGCCGGCGGGCCTCGGCGGCCTCGGTCACCCGGCGGCGGCGGTCGACGGCCCGGGAGTAGCCGGCCCGTGCCGCCTCGAGCGCGGTCGACGCCGCCCCGAGCGCGTGCGACAGCCCGGCCCGGATGCCCATCACCTGCTGCGCGGTCGACTCAGCCATGGTTCACGCGTTCCGTTGTGATGTGGGACCTCATCGCTGCTCGGCGGCCTCTTCGGGACGACGCACCGGGTCGGGCGCGGACGGGTCGAGCGTCCCGGCGTCGCGGCCCAGGCGGGCCAGCAGCACGCCGGTCAGCACGCCCGCGGTGACCGCGTTGTCGGCCGGGTGCGCCGGCTGGGTGTCCGGGGCGCCCTGGGTGGGGACGCGGCAGATCCGGGCGATCAACGTCTCCAGGACGGCCGGGGAGGTGCCCGGCAGCAACGACTTGACCCGGCCCTGGGCGGCCGAGCGCAGCCGGGGCACGTCCTCCGGCCGGGGCTGATGACCGAGCAGGTCACCGGCCAGCCGGGTGAGCACCGGCGAGCTGACCGCCGACAGGGCGAGCCCGGTCGAGGCGTTCACCCCGTGCAGCTCGCGGCCGAGGCGGGCCCGGTCGCCGGCCCGGACCCCGGAGGCGACCCGGCGCAGCAGCTCGGCCGTGTCCGGCTTGTTGCCGGGGTCGGTCTGCTCGGGGGCCGGCTCGCCGGTCAGCTGGGTGACCCGTTTCTGCCACCACGGGCCCAGCTGCTCGGCGTCGGGAGCGGCCTCGGCCTCCGTCGGCTGGGCCTCGCCGGTCTGCTCGAGCCCGGCCTTCCAGTCGCGGTCGGGCGGGGCCGACGCGTCGCCGGTGAGGCCGATGCTCGCCAGATACTGGGCGATGGAGTCCTGCGCGAGGCGCAACGCGGCGGCGGCTCGCTCGGCGTGCTCGGTGGCGTTGCCCAGCTGGGGCACACCGACCGGGTCGACCGACGTCTCGCGCACCCACATCAGCAGCTCGGTCGCGCTGCGCAGTTTCTCGAGCGCGATGGTGACCTGCCCGGTGGGCAGCTCGTCGGAGATCGCGCGGAGCTGGGCGCCGAGGTCCTGGATCAGCGACATCTCGTCAGAGCTGCGCCGTGTAGGTCTGTGCCTGGTCGATGGCCTGCAGTGTCGCGCTCAAGCAGTCCTCCAGCGACTGATCGGCCTGCGACAGCGAGGCATGCGCGGTGCTGACCGCGTCGTTGCCGCTGCCGTCGAGTGCCGCGGCCAGGCTCTGCTGCGCCTCGCCGAGCTTCTCCCGGGCGGCCTGGATGGCCTGCTGGCCCTCGGTGACCTGTTGCAGTGCAGCGTCCACAGCCGCTTTGACCTCAGCGACACTCGCCACCGCGTTGTGCCTCCTGCTAAGTGGAACCCGACTCTTCACGCCAGACTACTGCCACGCCCTTTCCCGGCTGCTCGGGCCGCCCCTCGTGCGAACCACCCGATCGTCCCTATTGGAAAGGGTCATACCCGTACCGATCATCGCCGCCCCGGGAGTGCCGGAGGCGACCGCTGACTGAACAGGAATGAATCCTGAGAGTTACTGCCCAGCCCGGCCCAGCGGAACCGTCAGCCCAGCTCACGAGCGATCTTTTCACTCCTGCGAGGGTGCTGCCGGCGCGGATCGGCTCGTGTGGACGGTGGCCGCCATGGCGGCGATGGCCAGCAGGGCCACGAGCGGGGCGAGCAGGAAGCCGGTCCGGATCCCGGCGTGGGTGAGCGGACCGGCGGCCGCCGCGCCCAGAGCGCTGCCGACGCTGAACGCGGTCATGATCCAGGCGAAGGCCTCGACCGCCGTGCCGGGCGGGGCCAGCCGGTCGGCGTTGACGAAGACGGCGGTCAGCAACGGGGGCAGCATGACGCCGCTCAGGATCAGCAGGGCGGTCATCGCCGCGGTGCCGGGAGCCAGCAGCAGCGGCAGGTAACCGGCGGCGAACAAGGCGGCCAGGATCGGCAGCCGGCGCGGCCCGCCGGGGGTGGCCCGCGTGTAGAGCAGCCCGCCGACCAACGCGCCGCCGGCCTGGGCGGCCAGCAGCCAGCCGGTCAGCGAGCGGTCGCCGGCCGCCTCGGCATAGCCGGTCAGCACCACCGGGATGCTGCCGACGGCGGCGCCGGCGAAGACCACGCCGACGACCATGACGGACAGCCGCCGTGCGCGCAGCGGCCCCAGCCAGTGCCGGTGCACGCGGGTCCCGCGCCATTCCCGTACGGCCGGAGCGCTCACGAACGCGACGACCCCCACCAGCTGGAACACCGCGGCCGCATAGAGCCCCGCCGCCGGTCCGCCCACGGCCACGGCGGCCAGGGTGACCAGCGGCCCGCCCACGAAGATGACCTCCTGGAGGGCGATGTCCAGGGCGTACGCGGCGTGCACGGTGTCCGGTGGCACCAGGGCCGGCCACAGGGCGCGCAGGCACGCCTCGAGCGGCGGGGTGCCCAGCCCGGCCAGCGCGGCACCGAGCCCGATCACCAGCGGCCGCCCGGGGGCGAGCGAGACGATCACGTAACCGACCGCCGAGAGGGCCGCCGAGCCGTAGAGCACCGGTGGCTGCCGCCGGCGGTCGACCGCCCGGGCCAGCACGGGCGCGCCGATCGCCATCCCGGCGGTGAAGACGGCGACGAGGGCCCCGGCCACGACCAGGCTGACCGACTCGCGGGCGAAGAGCAGCAACGCCAGCGGTGACGCGCCCAACGGCAGGCGGCCGATCTGGCTGGCGGTGAGGACGAGGGGCACGGAGGGCTGACGGAGAACAGCACGCGCGCCGGCGCGCTCCGCTGAGGTGGCGGACATGAGGGTTCACTCCGGAGGTGAGCGAGGGTCGACCGGCTGGTCATCGCCGACGGTCGGGGAGGCCACCCGCCGAGGACGGGATGGCCGGGAGCCGCGGGGGGCCGGGCCGGAGGGCCGGGCCGCCGGCACAGGGCCGGCCGGGGAGGGCGGAACGGGCGCTCAGGCGGCGCGGGCGGGAACCCACGGGGGCCAGAGCGGCGGAGGCGCCCAGAGCGGCAGATCGCGGAGTGAACGAGCGGGCGCGAAGTCGCGGCGCTCATGATCGTCACCGTAGAGCGGCAACGCGGGCGTGATCCAGCTCGCGGAGGGAGCCCAGACGCGGGCCACGGAGCGTGCGATCACAGTCACATCCTAGCGCCGGGGAACGCTGGTGGGACCCCGCACCTCGGCCCCGGAAACGGTGACCCGGTCGCGCAGCCCGCGGTCGGCGGTGATCACCACGACCCGCCGCTCCGGGGTCTGCGCGCGGGCCAGATCGGCGATCGCGTCATCTCCCGACCCGTCCGCCCGCACTATGGAGACACCGTTGCCGGACGGCTCGACGTCCTTGGCCTTACCCTCCACGACCAGGGCGACCTCGACCGGGCCGGGCAGGTCGGGCAGGCCGGCGGTGATGACCGGGGCCAATGCGTCACGCAGGCGCCCGGCGGCCGCGGCGCGATCGCGCCACCACCCGTCGGGCACGGAACCGACGACGTTGGCCCCGTCGACGATCACCAGGGGTACGGTCATGAAGTTGAGCCTACCCGAGTCAACTTTTCCCCGGAACGGGGAATGGAGGGCTGGCCCACAGCGCTGATAGGGGTCGTGCGAGGTGGGTACCCGACTCACCACGGACGAAGACCAGACATTGAAGAGAAGAGAAGACGGATGAGCATCGGACCGATCGGACCGACTGGTCCCGGCCAGTGGGACGACTTCTTCGCGCGCTTCTTCGGTGCGGCGGACCCGCGCCGCTCGGCGCGCATCGACATCACGAAGTACATGAGCGGTGACGCGCGTGAGGTGCTCTCCGCCGCCGCCCGCCGAGCGGCCGAGCTCGCCGACCCGGATCGTCCGGTCGCCGACCTGGACACCGACCACCTGCTGTGGGCGGTCCTCCAGCAGGAGCCGATGAAGCAGACCGTGCGCCGGGCGGGCGCCGACCCCGAGTCGCTGCTCTCCGCCCTCGGTCGTCCGGCCGGGGTCCGCGAGGACCTGCCGGCCCAGGTGGCTTTGACCCCCGCCGCGAAGCGCGCGCTGCTCGACAGCCTGCAGATCTCGCGGGCGCTGGGCTCCTCCTACGTCGGGCCCGAGCACATCCTGATGGCGCTCGGCCTCAACCCCGACTCCGCCGCCGGCCGTCTGCTGGCCGGCAAACTCGACCCGCAGGCCCTGCAGCCGCAGCAGCCCGGTGAGCCGCAGCCCGGCCCGGGCCGGGGTGGTCCCGGTGGCCGTGGCGGCGCCGGCAACTCGAACACCCCGACCCTGGAGCAGTACGGCGTCGACCTGACCGAGCTCGCCCGGCGCGGCGAGATCGACCCGGTGATCGGCCGGGCCGACGAGATCGAGCAGGCCGTCGAGATCCTCTCCCGGCGCACCAAGAACAACCCGGTGCTGATCGGCGAGGCCGGCGTCGGCAAGACCGCGATCGTCGAGGGCCTGGCCCAGCGCATCGTGGACGGCGACGTGCCGCTGACCCTGGAGAACAAGCGGGTCATCCAGCTCGACCTGGCCGGTCTGGTCGCGGGCACCCGCTACCGGGGCGACTTCGAGGAGCGCCTGCGCAAGGTCATCGACGAGATCCAGAACGAGGGTGACGGCCTGGTCGTCTTCCTCGACGAGATCCACACCCTGGTCGGCGCCGGTGGCGGCGGGGGCGACGGCGGTGGCATGGACGCCAGCAACATGCTCAAGCCCGCCCTGGCCCGGGGCCAGCTCCGGGTGGTCGGCGCGACCACACTCGACGAGTACCGCAAGTACATCGAGAAGGACGCGGCGCTGGCCCGGCGCTTCCAGCCGGTGCTGGTCGGCGAGCCCTCGGTCGAGGACACCGTGCAGATCCTGCGCGGCCTGCGCGACAACTACGAGGCGCACCACCAGGTGCGGATCACCGACGAGGCGCTCGACGCCGCGGCCGAGCTGTCCGACCGCTACATCACCGACCGCTTCCTGCCCGACAAGGCGATCGACCTGATCGACCAGGCCGGCGCCCGGGTGCGGCTGCGGGTCAAGACGCCGGACGCCGGGGTGCGTGAGCGTGAGCGCCGGCTCGAGGAGCTCTCCCGCGACCGCGACCAGGCGGTGGCGGCCGAGAACTACGAGAAGGCGTCCGCCCTGCGCGACGAGATCAACCAGCTCAAGACGCAGATCGAGCAGGGAGTCACCGGCTCCGAGAGTGTCCCCCACGTCACCGAGGCGGACATCGCCGAGGTGGTCAGCCGGGCCACCGGCATCCCGGTCGCCCAGCTGACCGAGGAGGAGCGTGAGCGTCTGCTGCGTCTCGAGGCGCACCTGCACGAGCGGGTGGTCGGCCAGGACGACGCGGTCGAGGCCGTCGCCGAGTCGGTGCGCCGTTCGCGGGCCGGGCTGGGCGACCCGGACCGGCCGGTGGGCAGCTTCCTGTTCCTCGGCCCGACCGGTGTCGGCAAGACCGAGCTGGCCCGTTCGCTGGCCGAGGCGCTGTTCGGCGACTCGGACCGGATGATCCGGCTCGACATGAGCGAGTTCCAAGAGCGGCACACCGTGTCGCGGCTGGTCGGGGCGCCTCCCGGCTACGTCGGTTACGACGAGGCGGGGCAGCTGACCGAGGCGGTCCGGCGCCGCCCGTACAGCGTGGTCCTGCTCGACGAGATCGAGAAGGCCCACCCGGACGTGTTCAACATCCTGCTGCAGGTGCTGGACGACGGACGGCTGACCGACAGCCAGGGTCGCACGGTGAGCTTCAAGAACACCGTGCTGATCATGACCAGCAACATCGGCTCCGACCTGATCAACGGCACCCGCCGCAGCGTCGGTTTCGGGGCCGCCGGTGGCGCCTCGCCCGACGAGGAGCTGCGGGAGCGGCTGGACCGGCGGCTCAAGGAGCAGCTGCGGCCCGAGTTCATCAACCGGATCGACGAGATCATCGTCTTCCGGCAGCTCGAGCAGGAGCAGGTCCGCCAGATCACCGAGCTGATGCTGGAGGAGACCCGGCGCCGGCTGCACAACCAGGACGTCTCCCTGGAGATCACCACGGCGGCGGTCGACTGGCTGGCCGAGAAGGGCTTCCAGCCCGAGTTCGGCGCTCGCCCGCTGCGCCGGGTGATCCAGCGGGAGCTGGACAACCGGCTGTCGACCATGCTGCTCAGCGCCGACCTGGCGCCCGGGCAGACGGTGCGGGTCGACGCGGTCGACGGCAAGCTGACCTTCGAGGTCAACTCGCCGGCCAAGGTCTGATCAGGACCCGTACGGAATTGAGCAGGGGCCCGGCCGATGTTGT
This sequence comes from Paractinoplanes maris, assembly GCF_023544465.1. Taxonomy (GTDB): domain Bacteria; phylum Actinomycetota; class Actinomycetes; order Mycobacteriales; family Micromonosporaceae; genus Actinoplanes; species Actinoplanes maris. Next base: position 247,838 of record NZ_JALPVL010000011.1, read on the forward strand.
GCCGGGCCCCTTCGCTATGCCTCGTTGACCACGGCCAGCCCGCGCCCGACCACGCCGAGGTGCGGGTGGGCGGTCATCCAGTCGACGAAGTCGGGGTTCCGCTCGACGACCTCCTGGTAGGCCTCCTGCGCCATCTCCATCAGCGTCGGCGAGTTGAGCGCGGCCAGCGAGTCGGGATGCCAGCCCAGCACCAGCCGCCAGCGCAGCGGGGCACCCCGCAGCGGCCGCGAGGTCAAGCCGGCCGGGGGCCGGAACGTGCCCTGGCAGAGCGCGAGCGCCAGGCCCGACTCGACCATGTCGATGCACCCGCGGACGTCGCTCTCGAACATGCGCCGCGGCGTGAAGCCGGCCCGGGCGCAGGCCGCCGCGAAGCAGTCGCCGAAACAGCCGTCGCCGGTGGCCGCCACCCACGTCTCGGAGGCCAACTCGGCCAGGTCGACGTCGACCTCCTTGGCCCCCGGATGGTCCTCGGGCATCAGCGCGCAGATGCCGTCGATGGCGATGGTCTGCCAGACCAGGCCGTAGTCGGCCGACGGGAACGCGTCGCCGCACACCCCGACCTGCGCGTAGTCGAGCTTGCCGGCCAGCACCATGTTGGCCAGCTCGTCGGTGTAGTAGGACGCGTGGGTGGTGATCTGGGCCTCGGGCCGGGCCTGGGAGAGCCGGGACACCATGCCGCCGATGATCGGGCCGCCCAGCGCCCCGATGCGGTAGCGGCTCATCTCGTCCTGCCCGGTCGCGCCGGCCATCCGGGCCGCCTCGTCCTGCAGGCCCTTCATGGCCGGCAGCAGCACCCGGGCCCGGGCGAGCACCAGCTCGCCGAGGGCGGTGGGCCGGGCGCCGCGACGGTCCCGCTCGAACAACGGGCCGCCCAGAGTGCGTTCGATGCGCTGCAGCTGCGCGGTCAGGGCCGGCTGGGCCAGCCCCAGCTGCGATGCCGCCTTGGTGACGCTGCCGGTCTCCGCGATGGCGCAGACCACCTTGAGATGCCGCAGCTCCAGGTTCATAACGTGACGGTAGGACCAAGAAGACATCGAAGGCTAGCCCTATCGACCGGCGAAAGATCCTCCACTTGTGACAAATGGGTTAACGAATCCGGTGTTTTCCCTACAAATCCTTGACATACGTGGGGCGCCGGGTGACGGCATCGCGCAGTTTGTCCACGACCGCGACGGCCGGGTCGACCACCTTGTTCCACGGCGGGCTCGACGGTGTACCTGGGTGCGGACGGGTCGGCGCCGCCTCCTCGGCCGTCTCGAACCGGTTGCCGACCCGGATCAGGTCCTCGATCGGCACCATCTGCACGAGGACGGGCAGCAGCTCCTCGGCATCGGCGTCGACGTGCCGGCGGACGGCCGCGGCGACCTCCCGCACCCGCTCCGGGACGAGCTGCTTCTGCAATCGTTGCAAAGTGATCAACAGCTGGCGGTCCTCGGCCAGCTCCCGGTCGGCCAGCTCCTCACCGCCGGGCACGGTGCGCCGCACGGCGGGGTAGAGGTACTGCTCCTCGGCGCTCAAGTGGCGTGAGAGCGCGGCGATCAGCACGTCGGCCAGGCGCTTGTCCTCCGGCTCGGCGCTCAGGCGGTCGCACAGCCCGAGCAGCTCGCGGTGCTCTCCGGTGATCACGTCGACCACGTTGCGGCCGGTGGTCTCGCCGCCGACCGGCGGCAGCGGGGGAAGATTCAAGGAAGACACGGCGCGGCAATACCCTTCCACCCGTTCCGGCGAAACACCGGCAACAGTGTGCTGGTAAGAAGGGGCGATGGAGACCATCGCCGCCGCCGACGAGGTCGTGGGCATCTGCCGTGACCTGCTGCGCATCGACACCACCAATACCGGTGACCCGCGGACCACGGTCGGTGAGCGCGTCGCCGCCGAGTATGTCGCGGAGAAGCTCGGTGAGGTGGGTATCGACGTCGAACTGCACGAGTCGGCGCCCACCCGGGCCAATCTGGTCGCCCGCATCCCCGGTGCCGACCGCAGCCGGGGCGCGCTGCTCGTGCACGGCCACCTCGACGTCGTGCCGGCCGACGCGAGCGAGTGGTCGGTCGGCCCGTTCTCGGGTGAGGAGAAGGACGGCTACCTCTGGGGCCGCGGCGCGATCGACATGAAGGACTTCGACGCGATGATGCTCGCCGTGGTCCGCGACTGGACCCGGACGGGTTACGTGCCGCCGCGCGACATCGTGCTGGCCTACACCGCCGACGAGGAAGCCGGCATGCAGTACGGCTCGCAGTGGCTGGTCGAGAACCACCGCGACCTGTTCGACGGGTGCACCGAGGCGATCGGCGAGGTCGGCGGGTACTCCTACACGGTGAACGACGACCTGCGCCTCTATCTGGTCCAGACGGCCGAGAAGGGTCTCGACTGGCTGCGCCTGCACGCCACCGGCCGCCCCGGGCACGGCTCGTTCATCCACGACGACAACGCCGTCACCAACCTGGCCGAGGCCGTCGCCCGGGTCGGCCACCACCGCTTCCCGACCGTGGTCACGCCGACCGTGCGGGCGTTCCTCGAGCAGGTCGGCGACGCTTTGCAGATCGACATCGACCCGGCCGAGCCCGAGCTGGCGATCGCCAAGCTGGGGCCGATCGCCAACCTGATCGGCGCCACCATCCGCAACACGGCCAACCCGACCCGCCTCGAGGCCGGCTACAAGGACAACGTCATCCCGGGCCGGGCGTCGGCCACCATCGACTGCCGCACGCTGCCCGGCGAGGCCGACTCGTTCCTGGCCGCGATGCGCGAGCTGATCGGGCCCGACATCGAGGTCGAGCACGTGCACCAGCAGCCCGCCGTGGAGACCTCGTTCGACGGCGCGCTGGTCGACGCGATGGGTGCGGCGCTGCGGGCCGAGGACCGGGGTGCGCGTACTGTGCCGTACCTGATGTCGGGCGGCACGGACGCGAAGGCGTTCTCGACATTGGGCATCCGTTGCTTCGGGTTCGCCCCGTTGCGGCTTCCCGCCGACCTGAACTTCGCCTCGTTGTTCCACGGCATCGACGAGCGGGTCCCGGTCGACGGGCTAAAGTTCGGCGTGCGTGTGCTCGACCGTCTGCTCCGGAACAGCTGACCTGTTGGAAGGATCCATACCGATGACCGACCAGAACGCGGAGCTCGACGTCGCCCTCGAGCGGGTGATCGAGGCCTCCCGGGCGCATCTCGCGGCGGTCAAGGCGGCCGAGGGCCGTGTTGACGACGACGGCGTCTGGCAGGCCTATGTCGACCTCAACAACGCCTCTTTCGCGTACGACGAGAAGCTGCTCGACGCGTACGGCGAAGTCACACCGTGGGATGTCGAGTCGATCGACCCGAACGAGGCCGATCAGCGCTTCGGCCTGGGGGTGGCCGGTCTCGAGGCGGCCGACGGGGCCGACCCCTACCCGCAGGTGCTGTCGGTGCGCCAGCGCCGCGACTACCGCGTGCCCAGCGTGTCGGCCCTGCTGCGCCGGGCCGAGGACGCCCGCCGCACCGCGGTGCCCGAGGACGAGGACGCCGGCCCGGTCGAGTCGGTCGGCGAGGCCGTGCTCGAGTTGCTGCAGGCCGGGGACGGGTCGCTGTCGTCGCTCGACGTGCCCGAGCTCGAGCCGCTCGACGGCCTGCTCACCGTCAGCGAGATCTCCGAGCCGCTCGATCTCGACGAGTTCGAGGACTCCGACGGCGACGGCCCGTTCGCCCCGAAGCAGGGTGATCTGCTGGTCGGCCGTCTCGACGAGCACCCGTTCCTGCCCGACGAGGACGAGCACGACCACGATCACGCCGGCCACAACCACCAGCACTAGATTCAGGTGTGACCACTGAGGGCCCGTCCGAAAGGACGGGCCCTCAGGTGCTCAGCCCGGGCTGCGGGCTGGGCTGCACACGGCGGCGGAGCATCACCTTGCGGGTGCCGTCCCGGAAGAGCTGGACGCGGGCCAGCTCCCACCCCGAGAACTCCGCCTGGATGGCGAGCTGCGCCGCGGCGGTCAACCGATCGACATTCGAGGGCAACCGCAGCGGCGCGTATTCGTAGTCCATGCGATCTAATATGCCTCCGCCTCCGGCCTGGACACCAGTCCCGTCGCCGGGTGTCCGCGGCCGCAGTTCGCGCAGGCCGGACGCCGCCTGAGGTGATAGGCGAGGGTCGCCGCGCCGAGCGCCAGGCTCCAGAACGGCCAGGCCAGAATGGGTGCCACGGCCAGGCCGTCGGCGGCGACCTCGGCCCAGAGGCCGGGCTCGGCGTAGAAGGCCACCGAGGCCGACATCACAAAGATCGTCACCAGGGTCGCGGGCACGGTCGCCAGCTTGATCGGCACCCGCCGCCCGGCCACGCCGGGCATCCAGCGCGGGAAGACTTCGCCCCACCGCTGCACCAGGCCCAGGGTGAGGACCGCGCCACCCACGGCGAACGCCCCGAGCCCGGCGCCGGCCCAGACGATGCCCGTCTCCTGCATCTCCCGGAGGAAGCCGGCGGAGATGCCCAGCGGGATGCCGGCCGCCCAGGCCAGGCGGACGACGGCGTAACCGACCGGGATGATCGCGGCGACGCCCACCGCCCACCGGCCCCACCGGGCGGCCGACGGCCGGGACGTCCAGCTCTCGGCCCGGTCGTCGCGCCCGCAGTCCTCGCAGGCGCCGGTCGCGCCGAAGTGCCAGCGCAGCGCGGCCCGGACCAGCAGCAGCCCGCCGGCGACGGCGAACGCCTGGTTGGCCAGCGTCCACGTGAAGACCGTGGAGTAGTCGACCGGCGGCCAGCCGAACGGGAAGCCGATGATCAGCATCGGCAGGTATCCGGCCACGGTCAGCAGCCGGGTGTCCGGCAGCACGACGAGCAGGGCGGCGGCGACCAGACCGACGTACGAGAGAAGGGCCACCCGCAGCGGGCGTGGGGCCGTCCGGCGGCCGCTCATGACCAGCAGCGCGATCGCGGTCAGCAGCAGGACCACGGCGAACACCGGCGCGCCGATCGACGGGTCGAGGGCCCGCAACGGGCTGGTCTCCATGTTGATCCGGGGAGGACCGTAGGGGAAGCCGCGGCCGGTGACGGTCCAGACCAGTGCGAGGGTGCCGTAGACGGCGGCCCAGCCGGCCGCCACTTTCTGTGCCGTGTTCGTCATATGTCGACCGTCGCCGTTTCCCCGGCCCGGAGGATCCCGGTGGCGGGGGAATCGCCTCCCCCTTGCGGGGGAGCGGCGGTCAGGGCTGGATGAAGCCCGAGCGGTACGCCGTGACGACCGCCTGCGTGCGGTCGCGGACCCCGAGCTTGCCGAGCACGCTGCCGACGTGCGACTTGACCGTCTCGACGCCGAGCACCAGACGGCCGGCGATCTCGGCGTTGGACAGCCCTTCGGCCATCAGGGCCAGGACCTCGGCCTCGCGCTCGGTCAGCCGGGGGCCGGGCAGGCGACCACCGGCCGGGCGCCGGTGGGCCGCGGCCAGCCGGCGGACCGCGGCCGGGAAGAGCAGCGAGTCGCCCCGGGCGACCAGGCGCACCGCCTCGGCGATGCGCTCGGGGCGGGCCCGCTTGAGCAGGAAGCCGCTCGCCCCGGCGGCCAGCGCCTCGTAGACGTACTCGTCGTTCTCGAAGGTGGTCAGCACGAGCACCCGGGGCGGGTCGTCGAACCGGTCGAGCAGCAGGCGGGTGGCCTGGAGGCCGTCGATGCGCGGCATCCGCACGTCCATCAGGACGACGTCGGGCCGCAGGTTGACGGCCTGGGGCACCACCTCGTCACCGTCGGCCGCCTCGCCCACGACCTCGAGGTCACCGGTGGCGGTGAGGACCGCGCGCAGCCCGGCCCGGATCAGGTCGTCGTCGTCCACGATCAGCACCCGGGTCACCCGGTGTCACCCCCGATCGGCAGGCGCGCCAGCACCCGCCACACCCCGTCGCTCGCCCCGACTTCCAGGTGACCGCCGAGCAACCGTACGCGTTCGCGCATGCCGGCCAGACCCCGCCCACCGCCGAGATCCGGCGGGGAGCCGACCCGGTTGGTGATCTCGATCAGCAGGTCGTCCGGAGCGGTGATCCGCAGCGTGGCCCGGCCCGCGCCGTGCTTGGCCGCGTTGGTCAGCCCCTCCTGGACGATCCGGTAGGCCTCGCGGGAGATCGCCACCGGCACGTCGACGTCCTCGACATCGGCGTCGACCTCGGCGGTGAGCAGCCGGTCGAGGTCGGCCAGCGTCGGCGACTCGGCGTCGCGCAGCAGTCCGAGCACGGCGTCGAGCTCCTCCAGCGCCGTACGCCCCTGCTCCTCGATCGCCGAGAGCGCGCGCCGGGCGAACTCCGGGTCGGCGTCGAAGACCGTCCGGGCCGCCCCGGCCTGCAGGGTCACCGCGGTGAGCGCGTGCCCGACCGAGTCGTGCAGCTCGCGGGCCAGCCGGTTGCGCTCGGCCAGCTTGCGCTCCTGGGCCTCGAGGTGGGCCACCCGCTCGGCCGCGGACGGACCGAGCAGCACCGGCGCCATGGTCGCGGCGAGCGAGCCCAGCCCGGCCGTCGCATAGAGCGTGACCACGATCAGCGCGAGGCCGACCGCCACGCCCGGCACCGGGCCCAGCAGGCGCTCCTGGCCGAGGATGGACAGCACCGCCAGCGGCACCGCGAGCAGCACGCCGGTGCCCACCACGGCCCCGGTCAGCAGGTGCAGGCCGAACCAGAGGGCGGCCCGCATGCGGGTCTCGCGGGCCATCGGCCGCCGGCGGTCGTGGGCCGGCAGGTCGACCCCGAGCAGCGCCCGGGCCGCGGCGATCTCGAGCTCGCGGGTGCCACCCAGGAACGGCGGCACGGCCGCGACCGCCGCGGCGACCAGCCCGGTGACGACCACGCCGGCCACGTCCTCGCGCGCCGAGAGGAACATGCCGGCGATCAGGAAGCCGATCAACGCGTACGGCAGAAGGACGACCGCACCGAGCAGCAGGAAGACCGCCCGCCGGTAGGTCGTCGCGCTGACCAGAGGGCGCAGCATTCAGCCCTCGCCGTCCGGATAGCCGACACCCTCGCGCTCGGGGTAGCCGACGTCGATGGCCGAGACGTCGTCCAGCGCGCCGGCGATCTCGGCCGGCAGCGTCAGGTCCTCGCTCTGCAGCGCCCCCTGCAGCTGGGCGGCGGTGCGGGCGCCCAGGATCGGCGCGGCCACCCCGGGCCGGTCCCGGACCCAGGCCAGCGCCACCTCGACCGGCGAGACACCGAGCCCGGAGGCGGCCGTCGCGACCGCCTGCACGATGCTCGAGCTGCGCGGCTCCAGATAGGTCTGCACGAACGGCGCCAGATGCTCGGTGGCGGCCCGCGAGTCGAGCGGGCGGCCGTTGCGGTATTTGCCGGTGAGCACGCCGCGGCCCAGCGGTGACCAGGCCAGCACGCCGAAGCCGAGCGCGGCCGAGGCCGGCAGCAGCTCGCGCTCGATACCTCGTTCGAGCAGCGAATACTCCATCTGGGAGGCGACGATGGGTGCCCGTCCGGGGTACGCCGCCTGCCAGGTCGCGGCGCGGGCGGTCTGCCACGCGGCGAAGTTGGAAACCCCCACGTAGCGCACCCGGCCGCTGTTCACCGCGTGGTCGAGGGCGCCCAGCGTCTCCTCGAGCGGGGTCATCGGGTCGAACCCGTGCACCTGCCACAGGTCGACGTAGTCGGTGCCGAGCCGGCGCAGCGACGCGTCGAGCGAGCGCAGCAGGTTGCCCCGCGAGCCGTCGCGGCGGCGGAAGCCGTGCGGGGTCAGACCGGCTTTGGTGGCGATCACCACTTCGTCGCGCGGGACGAGATGGTCGAGCAGCGAGCCGATCACCGACTCGGCGTCGCCGTCGCCATAGACGTCGGCCGTGTCGAGCAGCGTGCCGCCGGCCTCCAGGAACAGCTTGAGCTGCGCCGCCGCGTCGTCGGGGTCGGTGTCCCGGCCCCAGGTCATGGTGCCGAGCGCGAGCCGGGAGACCGCCAGCCCGCTACGGCCGAGCGGTCGTTGCAGCATGAGTGAACCTTATTCAGAGAGTGCACATAGCGATATGCCCGCACCCGCGTCAACCCCGTCGGTAACCGGACCGAAATCGCTCAGCACGCGGTCAGTAGTCTTCACGGGACGGGTTCATGTGCGGGAGGGGACAATCGTGCGGCTCGGACTCAACCTCGGTTATCAGGCGGCGTGGACCACGCCCGCCGACCACCTGGCGATGGCGCAGGAGGCGGATCGGCTCGGCTATGCCGTGGTCTGGTCGGCCGAGGCGTATGGGTCGGACACGGTGAGCATGCTCGCCTGGATCGCCGGCCAGACGCAGCAGATCGACCTGGGCGCCGCGGTGATGCAGATCCCCGCGCGCACCCCCGCGATGACCGCCATGACCGCGGCCACCATCGACACGCTCTCCGGCGGCCGGTTCCGCCTCGGCCTCGGTGTCTCGGGACCCCAGGTCTCCGAGGGGTGGCACGGCGTGCGCTTCGCCAAGCCGCTGGCCCGCACCCGGGAGTATGTCGAGATCGTGAAGATGGCGATCGCCCGGCAGCCGGTGGCCTACGACGGCGAGCACTACACGCTGCCGCTGCCCGACGGTCCGGGCAAGGCGCTGCGGCTCGGTTTCCACCCGCCGCGCGAGGCCGTGCCGATCTATCTGGCCGCCGTCGGCCCCAAGAATCTCGAGCTGGCCGGTGAGATCGCCGACGGCTGGCTGGCGATCTTCTTCGCGCCCGACGCGGCGGGGGAGTATCTGCAGCACATCGAGCGCGGCCGGGCCAAGCAGGGCCGGGGCCTGACCGGTTTCGACGTGGCCCCCAGCGTGCCGGTCGTGCTGGGCGACAACGTGGCCTGGTGCGCCGACGTCCTGCGGTCCTACGCCGCGCTCTACGTGGGCGGCATGGGAAGCCGCGAGCAGAACTTCTACAACCAGCTGGCCGTGCGGATGGGCTACGCCGACGAGGCGGCCCGCGTCCAGGAGCTCTATCTGAGCGGTAAGAAGGCGGAGGCGGCCGAGGCCGTGCCGCAGGACTTCATCGAGCGCACCTCCATCCTGGGCAACAAGATCCAGGTCAAGGAACGCCTCAAGCAGTACGCCGCGGCCGGGGTCGGCACGCTCTCGATCAGCCCGTATGTCGGCGATCTGAAGAGCGGCATCGACACCCTGCGGATCGTCGCCGAGGCGTTCGAAGAGTCCGGCGTGGCCGAGTAGTGGCCACCGTTCTGCTGCTCCGGCACGGGCGGACCACCTCCAACGCCAGCGGCGAGCTGGCCGGCCGCCGTCCCGTCGAGCTCGACGACACCGGGCGCGGCCAGGCCGAGCGCACCGGCGCCCGGCTGCGGGTGCTGCCGCTGGCCGCGGTCGTGACCAGCCCGCTCATCCGCTGCCGGACGACCGTCGAGCTGGCCCTGCCCGGCGTCACGCCGGTGGTCGACGAGGGGCTGATCGAGTGCGGTTACGGCGACTGGGAGGGCCGCCCGCTCAAGGAGCTGGCCCAGGACCCGCTCTGGCCGGTCGTCCAGCAGCACCCCAGCGCCGCGGTCTTCCCCAACGGCGAGGCCATGGCGGCGATGTCGGCCCGCGCGGTGGCGACGATCCGGCGCTGGGACGCTCAGGTGACCGAGGCGCACGGGCCCGACGCGCTGTGGCTCGCCTGCAGCCACGGTGATGTGATCAAGGCCATCATCGCCGACGCGATGGGTCTGCACCTCGACCAGTTCCAGCGGATCGTGGCCGACCCGGCGTCGGTCAGTGTGATCCGTTACACGCCGACCCGGCCCTTCGTCGTGCGGCTCAACGACACCGCCGACCTGGCCTCCCTGATCCCACCGCCGGCGGCGGCGGACCGCTCGGAGGCCGCGGTCGGCGGCGGCGCGGGCGGCGGCGCCTGAGTGCTCTGTGTGACCGGCGTGTTACGCCTGGCTGGCCCGCGTTGCGCCCTCGGCGAACCGGGCCGTCCGGGATACGGCGAGCCGTTCCCTTCGCGGATAGGGTTGTTCGCATGACCCACCAGGTGCACTCGTTCGAGCCGCCGGAGCGGTTCGTCGCCGGGACGGTGGGCGAGCCGGGCGACCGGACGTTCTTCCTCCAGGCGCGCGGCGGCGGCCGGGTGGTCAGCGTCGCGCTGGAGAAGGTCCAGGTGTCGTTGCTCGCCGAGAAACTCGACGAACTGCTCGTCGAGGCCAACAAACGCTTCGGCGTCTCGTTGCCCGAGGCGCCGGTGGCCGCCGGCCACGACAACGAGCCGCTCGACACCCCCGTCGACGAGGAGTTCCGGGTCGGCACGCTCGGGCTGGCCTTCGACGTCGACACGACCACCGTGGTCATCGAGGCCATCGAGGCCGGTGAGGCCGAGGTCGAGATCGAGCTCGAGGCCGACGATGACGACGACGAGGTGGCCACCGTCGAGGACGACGAGGAGGACGCCGACGACGAGCCGGACGACGACCTCGACCGGCTCCGGGTGCGGCTGACCCCCGAGGCGACCCGCGCGTTCATCGACCGCGCCCGCCGGGTGGTGGCCGCCGGACGCCCGCCGTGCCCGCTCTGCGGCCAGCCGCTCGACCCGGCCGGCCACCTCTGCCCCCGGCACAACGGCTACCACCGGTGACCACCGAGCCCGCTGCGGCACTGGCCGAGGCCGACGCCCTCGAGCTGCTGGCCCGCGGCCGGCTCGAGATCGAGGGCCGGCTGGTCGACGCGTCCAACACCACGCTGCGGGCCGAGATCACGCTCGACGGGCTCACCCGGCGCTGCGTCTACAAACCGGTGCAGGGTGAGCGGCCGCTGTGGGATTTCCCCGACGGCACGCTGGCCGGGCGCGAGGTCTCGGCCTACCTGGTCTCGCGGGCCACGGGGTGGGACCTGGTGCCCCCGACGATCCTGCGCGACGGCCCGCTCGGCCCGGGCGCGCTGCAGCTCTGGATCGACGAGCCCGAGACGGCCGAGTCGCTGATCGGCTTCGTCCCGGCCTACGACGTGCCCGAGGGCTGGCTGGCGGTGGCGAACGCCCGCGACGAGGACGGCGACGCCTATGCCCTGGCCCACGCGGACGACCAGCGGCTGGCCCGGCTGGCCGTCTTCGACGCGGTGATCAACAACGCCGACCGCAAGGGTGGGCACGTGCTCTACCCGGCCACCGGCTCGGTCCACGGGGTCGATCACGGGGTCAGCTTCCACGTGGAGAACAAACTTCGTACGGTCCTCTGGGGCTGGACCGGCAAGCCGCTGATCCCGGAGGCGGCCGAGGTGCTCGAGTCGCTGCTCGGCTCGCTCGGCGGTGACCTCGGCTCGACGCTCGAGGACCACCTGACGATCACCGAGGTGCAGCAGATCCGCCGGCGCGCCCGGCGGCTGATGCGGGCCGGGCGCTTCCCCGACCCGCCCCAGGACTGGCCCGCGATCCCCTGGCCCCCTGTGTAGTTTTGTTCACGCCGCCGGGTTTCCGGGAGGGCCGCTGGATAGGGTCTGACCATGGATGCTTGGACCGGGCACGACGTGCCGACCCTGCCGGGAAACGCGCCCCTGCCGCGCCTTTACGACTCGGCCCGCCGCGAGATCGCGGAGACGGCGCCCGGCTCCACCGCGACGATGTATGTCTGCGGCATCACCCCCTACGACGCCACCCACCTCGGTCACGCGGCCACGATGATTACGTTCGATCTGATCAACCGGGTCTGGCGTGACGCCGGCCGCGACGTCGCTTACGTGCAGAACGTGACCGACATCGACGATCCGCTGCTCGAGCGGGCCACCCGCGACGGGGAGGACTGGGTCGTCCTGGCCATGCGCGAGACCGCCCTGTTCCGCGAGGACATGGAGGCGCTGCGCATCATCCCGCCGGCCCACTACGTCGGCGCCGTCGAGTCGATCCCCGAGATCGTCACCCACGTGCGCGAGCTCATCGCGGCCGGCGCCGCATACACGCTGGACGACGGCAGCGGTGACGTCTACTACTCGGTCGCCGCCGCGCCCCGGTTCGGCTACGAGTCCAACCTCGCCCGCGACGAGATGATCACTCTCTCCCGCGAGCGCGGGGGCGACCCCGACCGCGAGGGCAAGCGCGACCCGCTCGACCCGCTGCTGTGGCGCGGCGCCCGCGACGGCGAGCCGGCCTGGGACGGCGGCGACCTCGGCCCCGGCCGCCCCGGCTGGCACATCGAGTGCACGACGATCGCGCTGGGCCGCCTGGGCGAGACGATCGACGTGCAGGGCGGCGGCAACGACCTGCTCTATCCCCACCACGAGTGCTCGGCCGCGCACGCCGAGACGCTGACCGGCCGGGCGCCGTTCGCGAGCCACTACGTGCACGCCGGCATGATCGGCCTCGACGGCGAGAAGATGTCCAAGTCCCAGGGCAACCTGGTGTTCGTCTCCCGTCTGCGCGGCGACGGCGTCGACCCGATGGCCGTGCGCCTGGGTCTGCTCTCCGGTCACTACCGCGGTGATCGTGAGTGGACCGACGAGGTGCTCAAGACGGGGGAGGAGCGGCTGGCCCGCTGGCGTTCGGCCGCCGCCGCCCCGGCTGGTCCGTCCGGTGACGGGCTCCTGGACGCGGTGCGCGAGGCGCTGACCGGCGACCTCGACACGCCGGCGGCGCTGGCGGTTGTCGACGCCTGGGCCGAGGCCGCGCTCTCCGGCGCCGGCGACGACGATCAGGCTCCGGCGCTGATGGCCCGCACGGTGGACGCGTTGCTCGGCGTCCGTCTCTGACCAGGGCGGGGCTCGCCCCACGAGGACTTTAGACACTGGTTCGGGGTTACTGGGCGGTTTGGGAACTTTGTACGCGGTTGGCTGGTCAATGCCGACATAAGCCACAATTCGGACACGAATCGGACAGACTCGAGGTGTTCCTGACATCGTCCGAAAGGAAACACCATGCGTCGTCCGGTCCTGTACATCGCCGGTCTCATGCTCGCCACCGGGGCCAGCTTCGCGTTCGCGGGCACCGCGAACGCCGCTGCCTCGGGCGGCCCGTTCGGTGACGAGTACGACATCTCGTCGTCCTACGAGGTCGACTACGAGTACTCGGACAACAACGACGAGTACAACCAGTTCTCGCTGCTGAACGTGCTCAGCCCCAACGGCCAGGACAACACCGGCCTGAACCTGGGCCTGTTCGGCCGCTGATCCGGCACCGCTGATCCGCGGACCCGGGGCGCCCTTCGCACAGGGCACCCCGGGTCTTCGGCTTTCCAGAACTAGGGTCTGTCCTGCCGATCACGCGGGGCTGCGGCGTGGCCCAGGTGGCGCCTGACGACGTCCGCAGAACGGCCACATACAACCCCGGTATGCGACCGTCCTACGGCCGCCGCCAGCCACCACCTGGACCGCGCCTCGCTCCCACGTGATCGGCAGGACAGACCCTAGGCGAGCGCCAGGCCGGGATCGGGGTCGGGGGCCGGCACGGGAGCGGGGATCTTGTATTCCTCGGTCAGCGTGGTCATCGGGCCCGGCCACGTCGCCTGGGCCACCTCGATCGGCTTGCGGGTCTCGTCGAACGCGACATGCAACAGGTGCAGCACCGGCGTGTCCGGGCGGATCTGCAGCACCTCGGCCTCGTCGCGGCTGGGCTGCCGGGCACTGATCGTGTCGGTGGCCGAGGCGTACCGCTTGCCGAGCACCTCCTCGGCCTCCTGATAGAGCGGCCGGCCGAACGCCTCGGCGCGTTCCAGCGACGTGCCACTGGTATCGGTCACCCGGAACCACGAAGCGCCGATCTCCACCGTGGCGTCGTCGGTCTTGACCAGGTGGCGGCGCGCGAGCATCTCGGTGCCGTCGCGCACGCCGAACGCGTCGGCGACCTCGGGCGGGGCCGGCTCCCGGCGTACGGAAACCAATTGCTGCCGATAGCGGGCGGCCAGATCGGCGTGGTAGCCCCGATGGGCGCCGTAGCGGCCCCGGGAGAGCCGGTTGAGGCGGCGGCGCGTGCCCCGGACGTAGGTGCCGGAGCCCGGCTTGGTGATCAGGACGCCCTCGACCCGCAACTGGTCGACGGTGCGCTGCACGGTCTGCTTGGCGACGCCGAACATCTCGGCCATGGCCGGGATCGACGGCAGGCGCTCACCCGGCTGCCAGTCGCCGCGGCGGATCCGCTCCTTGAGCTGAGCGGCGATCTGCCGGTGCGGGAACTCGGCTGCTCCCGGGTTGATGGTCATCCCGAACCTCCTAGACCCTAGGTTCCTAGGATGGCTCAGGCAGTGTGGTAAAGGTCGCAGCGACACGCCCGGTCGAGCGCGCCGCTGCGGTCCCGATTACCAGGAACCGGCGGTCGGGCCGGCCGAGCCGCCCCGGCGGCGCAGGTACTTCTCGAACTCGCTGGCGATCTCGTCGCCGGTCAGCGGCTGGATGCCCTCGTCACCGACTCGCTCCTCCAGCTCCCGCACGTATTCGCCCAGCTCGGCGTCCTGCTCGGCGGCGGCTCGGACCCGCTTCTCCCACTCGTCAGCCTCCTCGGCCAGGTCGGCCAGCGGCACCGGAAGATCGAGCACGTCCTCGAGCCGGCTCAGCAGGGCCAGCGTCGCCTTGGGGCAGGGCGGGTTGTTGGCGTAGTGCGGCACGTGCACCCAGAACGACAGCGCGTCGAGATCGGCGCGGCCGGCCGCTTCGTGGAGCACGCCGACGATGCCGGTCGGGCCGTCGTAGCGGGTCGGGACGACCTTGTATTTGTCCTGCGCCTCACGGTCGCTGGCCGAGCCGCTGATCGGCAGCGGACGGGTGTAGGGCACGTCGGCCAGCAGGGCGCCGAGCAGCACGATCCGATTGACCTCGAGGCTGTGGCACACCTCGAGGACCTGCTCGCAGAAGGTGCGCCAGCGCATGCTCGGCTCGATGCCGCGGATCAGCACGACGTCGCGGTCGGAGCCGGGCGGGCTGGCCACGGTGAACCGCGTGGTCGGCCATTCGATTTTGCGGGTCTCGCCCTCGGCCATGGTGATCGTCGGCCGGCTGACCTGGAAGTCGTAGAACTCCTCCGGGTCGATGGTGGAGATCTCGCGGGCCTGCCACACCTGCTCCAGGTGTTCCACGGCCGCGGTCGATGCGTCCGCCGCGTCGTTCCAGCCCTCGAAGGCGGCGATGGCCACGGGGGAACGGAGCAGCGGGAGGCCGTCGAACTCAGTCATGGGAGACAGCCTACGTGCGGCCGTCGCTGACCACCGGGCGGCCGCGCCGCGCTGCGTACACCTCGGGGGCCAGGACGGCGGCGCACCGCAGGTTGCGGTAGTGGCCCTCGTGGTCCAGCCCGTAGCCGACGATCAAGCCGTCACCGACGTCGAAGCCCACGTAGGTGGGGGTGCCCGCCTCGACGTGCGCCGTCTCGGGTTTGCGCAGCAGGGCACAGACCGCGAGCGAGGCCGGACCCCGCTGGGCCAGGTTGGTGATCAGCCACGACATGGTGAGGCCGGTGTCGATGACGCCGTCGACGATCAGCACGTCCCGGCCGGCGATGTCGAGGTCGAGGTCCTTCAGCAGGCGCACCGAGCCCGACGCGCGGTTGCGGGTGCTGTACGACTTGACGGCCATCCAGCCGATCTCGACCTGAGCCGGGTAGGCCCGGGCCAGGTCGACGGTGAAGGTGGCCGCGCCGCCGAGGACGCCGACCAGCACCGGCGTACGCGATCCGTAACGGTCATGCAGCTCGGCGGCCAGAGCACCGACGCGCGCCAGGATCTGTTCCTCGGTCAAGATCACCGATTCGAGGTCGTCCGCGACGTGACTCGCGTCCACGAGAGCTGCCTCCTTTGAGGGCTGTTCAACTTCTAGTAAGGTCCGCGCAGTTGATCGTTCACGTTTCGGGATACAGCGGGAGATATGGCATGGCGCAGCGGTTCCCCCTCGAAGTGATCCGCGAACGCACGTACAAACAGCGTGACGCGTGGTGGACCGTCGGCCTGGTCGATCCGCTCGCCTCCCGCCTGGTCCAGCTGGTCTCGCCGTGGCGTTCCGTGACACCGAACCGCCTGACCCTGCTCGCCTTCGTGGTCGGCCTCGGCAGTGCGTACTCGTTCTGGCGAGCCGATTACCCGTGGCTCCTGCTCGGCGCGCTGCTGTTCCACCTCAGCTTCGTCCTGGACTGCATGGACGGCAAGATCGCCCGCCTGAACGGGACCGGTTCGCCGTTCGGGTCGTGGCTCGACTACGTGCTCGACCGCCTGCGGGTGGCCGTGTGCGCGGTCGGCCTGTTCGGCGGGCAGTACGCGGCGACCGGGAACCGGACGTACCTGTGGGTCGGCTTCGTGGTCGTGTTCCTCGACATGTTCCGCTATCTCAACGCGCTGCAGATGGGCAAGGTGCGCGCCGACCTCAACCAGGGCGCGGTCGTCATGAGCGACGAGGACTCCGAGGCCGGCCCGGTCGTGGTGCCCCAGGCGACCGGCAACGAGTCGGCGGTGTGGCGGCTGCGCAACTTCCTGGTGCGGCACCGGATCCGCCCCCACCTGTTCAGCGGCATCGAGTTCATGATGTTCGTCTTCATCCTGGGCCCGGTGACGAAGCAGATCATCCTGGTCGCCGAGCTGTCCTCGGTGCTGATGGTGGCGTTCGAGCTGCTGCTGATCTACCGCCTCCACGCGTACGCGAAGGGCAAGTCCCGCCGCGTCGAGGAGCCGCGTGTGCCGGTGGCCGTCTAGAGGACGTTGTCCAGCACGGTCACCTCGGTCTGGGCGCTGAAACCGGCCCTCGCGTAGAGCTCGACGGCCCGCACGTTGGCCGTCTCGCTCTGCAGCGAGAGCCGGTGGGCGCCGCTGGCTCTCGCCTCGTCGGCGACCGTCTCCAGCAGCGCCCGGGCCACCCCGCGGCGGCGGGCGGCCGGGCGGACGTAAAGGTCGCGGATCAGCCAGGCGGTGCGCAGCGTGAGAGCGGCCGGCACCACGGCCACCGTGCAGATGCCGTCGGCCTCGCCGGCCACGTAGACCCGGGCCCGCGCCGACTCGACCTGCTCGCGCAGCCACGCGGCGACCGCCTCGGGCGCCGGGTTGGCCCCGTAGTGCTGGCGGTATTCGTCGAGGAGCTGAGCCGCGGCGTCGACGTCACCCAGGCTCCCCAGTCGCGTCACGGTCACTCCTCCATAATCACCCCGATCGGCGGATAAATCAGGGCATAATCTCATCGTGACGCACATCGACGAGGTGCTCGGACCCGATGACGACACGGTGACGTTCTTCCAGCCCCGGGCGATGGTCTACGTCACGATGCTGTGGGTGATCGCCGCCGTGTGGGTCACGTCGCTGGGCCTGTTCACCCTGCTCCGGCTGGCCATCGGCGACCCACCCACCGCCGGCGACCTGATCGTCTACGTCGAACTGGCGCTGATCGTCCCGGTCGTCACAGCCGCCCTGATCATGGTCGCCGCCTGGAACCGGTTCGGCTGGCTGCACAGCTCGATGCGCGGGCTCGACTTCGCCGCCACCGGCCGCCGCCCCGTCCACATCCCCTGGGCCGGCGTGGGCGAGGTGGCGCTGCGCTACCGCGGCCCCTTCACCGAACTCCTCATCACCCCGGTCGACGCCGACTTCGTCGAACCCCTGCACGGCGTGGGCCGCCCGCCCCGCACCCGCAAACGCAACGGTCAGGTCGCCTACCTGGTCGACGTGGGCCTGATGTCCCCGGCCCCCGAGGTGCTGCTGGCCGAGCTCCACCGCCGCCTGCCCGCGAAGGTCTAAATTCGGCGGTCATGACCGACCTGAGGATCACCCGAGTCTTCGACGCGCCCCGCCACCTGGTCTACCGAGCCTTCACCGACCCCGACCAGCTGGCCGCGTGGTTCGGCCCGCCCGGCTGGTCGGTGCCCCGCGACACGATCGAGCTCGACCCCCGCCCCGGCGGCGCCGAACGCTTCACCATGGTCAACGACGACGACCCCACCATGATGTCCCCGGTCAACGCCATCTTCGTCGACGTCATCGAGAACGAGCTGATAGTCGGCGAGGAACAATACGAAGGCGTCACGATGCGCATGCGCCTGGAATTCCACGACGAGCCGGGTGGCCGCACCCGCCTGGAACTGACCCAGGGGCCTTACACCCCGGAGTTCTTGGACGGTGCCACCGAGGGCTGGGGCGGAAGCTTCAAGAAGCTGGACGTCCTGCTGACGGCTTGACCCGTGCCTCCATCCGCAATCCAAGGATCAAAGGCTGGATGTCGGCGGGTCCATCCGCGATCTGAGGATCAAGGGTTGGATGTCGGCGGGTCCATCCGCGATCTGAGG
The DNA here is from genome assembly GCF_023544465.1 of Paractinoplanes maris. GTDB lineage: Bacteria > Actinomycetota > Actinomycetes > Mycobacteriales > Micromonosporaceae > Actinoplanes > Actinoplanes maris. The sequence continues at coordinate 265,959 of NZ_JALPVL010000011.1, forward strand.
ATCAAGGGTTGGATGTCGGCGGGTTCATCCGCGATCTGAGGATCAAGGGTTGGATGTTGGCGGGTTCATCCGCGATCTGAGGATCAAGGGTTGGATGTCGGCGGGTTCATCCGCGATCTGAGGATCAAGGGTTGGATGTTGGCGCGTCCATCCGCGATCTGAGGATCAAGGGTTGGATGTTGGCGCGTCCATCCGCGATCTGAGGATCAAGGGCCAGATGTCGTAGCGGGGTGGTGGGTACGGACCGCAACTCCCGTCGAGGGCCCGGGCGGGCCGAGCAGGGCGCTGCGCGCCCAAAGCGCTCGACCCACCCGGGCGGCCTGAGTGAGTGGTCGCGCCCCTACCCGGCCCCTGCCGAGCCGTCATCTTGCGGCACGACTGGCCGGCGTCGCTGCCCGCGCCGCGGTCGGCACTTGTCCGACCCGCACCACCGCCGGCCGCCCGCATCGGGTAGCCGCGCCGCCGCGCCACCTCGCCGGCCGCCGCGCTCGAACCAGGGCCGCAGCGACGAGGGCACTCTTGGCAGAACCGATCACCAGCCGGAGGCTCGGCGATGTGCGTCCAGTGTCTGTGGACAGTGCCTGGCCGCGCGGCGGGGCGGGTGGCCGGCCTGTGGATGACGGGCTGGGTCGGGGTTGACACGGGCGTACCGTCAGCGGCATTTCCCTGTGGGAGGGCGGGGGAGGCGGTGGCCTACCAGGCAAGATCGCAGGCGGCGCGGGGGAGTCGGTGGCTTGCCGGGCAAGACGGCGGGCGGTGCCGGGGGAGGCGGTGGCTTGCGGGGCGTGATCGCGGGCGGTGCCGGGGGAAGGGCAGTGCTTGACCGTGATGCGGGTGGCGGGGAATGTGGCGGCATGGGGGCTCATATCCATTCGGTGCCGGCGGTGATCTCGGCGGAGCCGTGTGAGGTTGCGGTTCTGGCGGTGCCGGGTGCACTTCGGCCGTACGTGCTCGGCTTTTCGGGGTTTCGGTCGGGGTCCGGGTTGCCGGTGGCGCATCTGGTGCTGCCGTTGGCCTCCACGACGGTGATCGTCGACTTCGGATCGGTGTCGGGGGTGGTGTCGGGGGCTCGGGACGCGGCCACCACCCGGGGCGACACGCGCTGGGGGCACGGCGTCAGTGTGGGGCTCACTCCGTTGGGGGTCCGTGCGCTGCTCGGGGTTCCGATGCCGGAGCTGGGCGGCACTGCGGTCGCGCTGGCTGATCTGGTCGGGCCGGGGGCGACGGAGCTGCCGGGGATGCTCGGCGCCGCGCAGGGGTGGGCGGAGCGGTTCGATCTGCTGACCGAGGTGGTCACCGCCGCCCTTCGGAAGCGGCGGGAGTGGCGGGACCGGCGGGAGTGGAGGGACCGGCGGGAGCCCGCCTGGCCTGACGCCGCGGTGATGACTGCTTGGCGGCGCCTTCAGGTGGGTGGGCGCCAGCCGATCGGCGGGCTCGCGGAGGAGCTCGGGGTGTCGCGGCGTCAGTTGGAGCGGGGGTTCCGGCAGCATGTCGGGATGTCACCGGCCACCGTGGCGCGGATCGGGCGGTTTCAGCGGGCTGTCGCGCGGCTCGGGTCGGGGGCGGCGCCGTCGGACGCGGCGGCGGACAGCGGGTTCGCCGATCATCCGCATCTGGCGCGGGAGACCCGTTCGATGGCGGGGCTGACCCCGACCGGGCTGGCCGCCTATCTCAAGACGCCGGTGATGGTGTCGCAATCGTCCAAGACCGGGAGCGGCGCGCGGGCCTAGCGTTCGGGCATGACGCTGACGGGGAAGACCGCGCTGGTGACCGGGGGATCGCGCGGCATCGGACGGGCGATCGTCGAGGAGCTGGCCGCCGCGGGTGCCACGGTTGTGTTCACCTACAAGCAGGACGACGCGGCCGCCGAGAAGGTTCTTTCCGGTACGCCGGGAACTGTCGCCGTGCGGGCCGACCAGGAGGACCTCGGGGCGCTGGACGCGATGTTCGAGCCCGTACGCGACGGTCTCGACATCCTGGTCACCAACGCGGGAACGGCCACCGCGGCGCCGATCGCCGAGCTCACGCCGGAGGAGTTCGACCGCGTCTTCACGGTGAACACGAAGTTCCCGCTGTTCGCGATCCGGACGGCCGCGCCCCTGTTGCGCGACGGCGGCCGCGTGGTCACCGTGTCGACGCTCAACACGGTGTCGCAGGCGCCGGGGCTGGCTCTCTATTGCGCCAGCAAGGCGGCCTTGGAACAGATCACGGTGGTCGCCGCGCGGGAACTGGGCCCGCGCGGCATCACGGTCAACGCGGTCTCGCCGGGGGCCACCGACACCGACCTGCTGCGTTCGGGCAACTCGCCGGAGGCACTGGAGGGCGCGGCCGCGATGACCCCGCTCGGCCGCCTCGGCCGGCCGGCTGACGTGGCCGCCGTGGTCGGATTCCTGGTGTCACCGCGGGGCGGCTGGGTGACCGGCCAGAACATCCGCGCCACCGGTGGCCTGTAGGCAGATCAGATGATCGCCCGGATCACGACGATGCCGAAGAAGACGATGAGGAAAGCGACGTCGATCGCCGCCCCGCCGACGCGCAGCGGGGGGATGACCCGGCGTACGGGGGCCAGGATCGGCTCGGTCACGGTGTAGACGCCCGACATGAGCCGCGACCGGAAGCCGCCCGCCTGGGCGGGGCCGGCCAGGACGGTGCTCCAGTCGAGCAGGGCCCGGGCGACCAGCAGCAGCTGCACGAGCAGAAGGAGGAAATCGACGAGAGCCAGGATCAAGGGGTACCTCCGGTACCGAAAGAAGTGACCCCTCTACTGTGCGTCGCTCAGCTGTGCGATCGCTGTGCGCGGTCTGTGAGGAGGCGGCGGATCATGTCATGCATCGACCGCTGCTCGGCCTCGTTGAGGACTCCGTCGAGTTTCTCGGCCACCGCGGCGTCGTAGGTGGCCGTCGCCGTCGTCAGGCGCTCGCGGCCGAGCGGGGTGAGCGCGACCAGGCTGGCCCGCCGGTCGCCGGGGTCGGCGGTGCGCTCGATGAGCCCGGCCGCCCGGACCCGCTCGGCCAGCTTGCTGGCGCCGCCGATGGTGATGCGCAGCTCGCCGGCCAGGTCGCCGATCCGTCGCGGGGTGCCGTCGGCGAGCACGAGCAGCGTCTCGAACGATGACAGCGGCAGGTCGTGTTCCTGCTTGAGCCGTGCGTCGACGTGGTCCCAGAGCACGATCTCCAGCCGTACGAGATCAGTCAGCCACCGCACGCGTCGGGTCACCGGCCCAGCTTACCTTCCGTGGAATTAGATTCCATGGAATGTTGTTGGCCCGGGCATGAGAGCAATCGTCCTTTCCGCGCCGGGCCCCGCCGAGAACCTCGAGATCCACGACCGGCCGCTGCCGGCGGTGGGCGCCGGTCAGGTGCGCCTCCGGGTCCACGCGTTCGGCCTCAACCGGTCCGACCTTCACCTGCGCCTCGGATACGCCGAGGGGGCCCGGCTGCCGATCGTTCCCGGCATCGAGGCGGTCGGGGTGGTCGACGCCGCGCCCGGCAGCGATCTCGAACCGGGGCAGCAGGTCGCCGCGCTGATGGGCGGCATGGGCCGCAGCTTCGACGGCGGCTACGCCGATTACACCGTCGTGCCGCGCTCGCAGGTGATCCCGTTCCGCTCCGATCTGCCGTGGCGGGTCATCGGCGCCGTCCCCGAGACCTTGCAGACCGCGTACGGGTCCTTGACCACCGGCCTCGACCTGCGCGCCGGCCAGACCTTGCTCATCCGCGGCGGCACCTCGGCCCTCGGCTACGCCACGGCCGCGCTGGCCCGTGACCTCGGCGCCACCGTGCTGGCCACCACCCGCCAGGCGTCCCGGCTGGCCGAGCTCGCCGCGGCCGGCGTCGACCATCCGATCCTCGACGACGGCGCCGTCGCCGCCCGGGTCCGCGAGCTGCGCCCCGGCGGTGTCGACGCCGCCCTCGAACTGGTCGGCACCCCGACGTTGCCCGACACGCTGGCCGCCACCCGGGTGCACGGCACGGTCTGCTTCGCCGGGATGCTGTCCAACCAGTGGACGATCCCCGATTTCTACCCGATCGGATATCTGCCCACCGGCGTACGCCTGACCGCGTACAGCGGCGACGCGGTCAACCTGCCGCAGCCGGTCCTGCAGGACGCGCTCGACCGCCTGGCCGCCGGCACCCTGACCCTGGGGCCGGTGACCGTCTACCCGTTCGACCGCATCGCCGACGCCCACCGCGACATCGAGCACAACCGGGTCAGCGGCAAAGTCGTCGTAGTCACCGGTAGCTGAAAGTAGTCAAGCGTTCGACGTATGGCAATCTTCGCGGCTGCCCACGATGATGGCGGGAGGGTGTGACACCGAGGAGGCGCCCATGCCGGACGTCGTAGTCGTCTGCGGTCATCCGAGTCCCGGTTCACGGACGTTGCGGCTGGCCACCGCGCTGGGGGAGCGGATCGCGCGGAGCCGGGGCCAAGCCGTCTTCAGCACGGTCGACGTGGCCCGGCTCGGCCCCGGGCTGCTCACCCCCGACGACGGTGCCACCGGGGCCGCGCTGCTGGAGGTCCAGGACGCCGCGGTACTGATCGTGGCGACGCCCACCTATCGCGGCACGTTCTCGGGCGCGCTCAAGGTGCTGCTCGACCAGCTCCCGGCCAACGCGCTGGCCGGGGTGCTGGCCGTGCCCGTGGTCACCGCCGAGGTGCAGTCGCAGGCCGACACGGCCGAGGCGTTCCTGGCCCGGCTGCTGCGTGAGCTCGGCGCCGACGTGGTCGACTTCGGCCTGACCGCGGCCGGACCCGAGCTGTCCGACCCGGCCGGCGTGGCCGACCAGTACACCGCCGCGCTCATCCCGTGAGGAGGCGCTAGCTTGTCGGGATGCGCGAGCGGGGCACGGTCTTCGGTGAGATGGCGGACGACTACGACCGGGTCCGGCCGGGCTATCCGGTCGCGCTGGCCGACGAGTTGCTGGCCGCGGCCGGTCCCGGTCCGGTGCTCGAGGTCGGCGCGGGCACGGGCAAGGCGACCCGGCTGTTCGCGCGCCCCGGCGTCGACCTGACCTGCGTCGAGCCCGACGAGCGGATGGCCGGGGTGCTCCGGCGCAACATCCCCGGGATCACCGTCGTCGACAGCGCCTTCGAGGACTGGCAACCCCCTCGACCGTACGGCTTGGTCGTGAGCGCCCAGGCCTGGCACTGGGTCGATCCCGTACGGCGGGCCGATCTCGCCTTCGACGCGCTCGCCCCCGGCGGGTTGTTCGCGCCGTTCTGGAACGTCTTCCTGGTGGCCGACCCGGCGCTGCACGCGGCGCTGGCCGAGGTCGACGCGCGGCACGGTCTGGCCGACGAGACGTCGCACCGCCGGAGTGCCGCCGCCCGCACCCCGCTGGGACCGTTCGAGCAGGAGTGGGCCGATCTGCATCTGACCGACGGCCGCTTCACCGAGCTGCGGAGCCGCCGCTACGAGTCGGCGCTCTCGTACGCCTCGGAGCACTACCGTGACTACCTGATGTCGACGTCGCGCTACCGCCTGCTCGACCCGGGCACCGCCCGCGCCGTGCTGGACGAGACGATCGCCGTGGTCGACGCGCACGGCGGCACGATCGACTTCGTCGTCGACACCGACGTCGCCCTGGCCCGCCGGCCGGCTCAGTAGGCGTAGTTCAGGCTCCGCATCCGTCGCATCAGCGCGGTGGCCGTCTCGGCGGTCAGGTTCTCCGGCGTGAACTCGTAGCCCGGCAGCACATCGCGCAACGCCACCCGCAGCTGCGGTGACGTGCTGTCGACCAGGCCCATCGACCAGTCCGCGAAGCCGCGCTCGGGCACGTCGTGCACCGCGATCAGCGCGACCTCGCGGTGCCGCGGGTCCCCGCTGATCGTCAGGAATGCCCGGGTGACCCGTTCCGCCTCACCTTCGAGGCACTGCAGGAAGTAGTCGCGGTTGAACAGCAGGACACCGGTGAGGTCGTTCGCCGGGTTGTTGCGCCGGGCCGTGTCACGGATCTCGAAGATCCCGTTGGGCGGCAGACTGTTCTTGCGGCTGCGATAGATCAGCTGCGTAACACTCATTTCCCCACATTACGATCTACGTCGGGGCCAGGACGTGGGTCTGCCCGAACGCCACCGCGACCCCGGGGGAGTAGAGGACGCTCACCGGCGGCTCCGACGGCTGGGGCAAGCCGGCCGCCCGGACCAGGGAGTCCGACAGCGACAGCAGCTCGGCCCGGTGCAGCGGCCACGGCGAGTGCTCGTTGGCCAGATGCCGGGTGCCGCCCCACGCGGTCGTGTGCAGGCCCCACCGCGCGGTGAGAAAGTGCTCGAGCGGCGTCGGCTCGGCGATCGGGTCGCCCACCCGGATCGCCATCTCGCTGGTCGCCGGGCGCGGGCCGGGCCAGCGGCGGCGTGACGTGTAGGTCAGGACGTCGCGCTCGCGGGTGATCCGCATGCGCGCCCACATGTACGGCAGGCGCAGCGACACCCGGGCCGCGAGCACTGGCAGCAGGCGCTCGGCCTCCAGCGACCGGAACACGACCCCGCGGCGGCCCTGCGCGTCCACGCTGTAGAGCCGGACATTGGTCTCGGCGAACGTGCCGAGGTAGGGCACGCCGGGCCCGCCCAGGAACCCGACACCCTCCATGCGGAAGCCGATCAGCCCGACATAGGTGACCCCGTCGAGCGTGTCCGGCGTCGTGCCGGCGGGCAGCAGCGGCGCGACCAGGGCCGGGTCGACCGGCCAGTGCAGGAAGGCCAGGTCGGCCCAGCGCTGCACCAGCATCGACCGCCGCACCGGGCGCGGCGTGCTGCGGGTGACGGCCTCGGCGTTCAGCGCGCGACCTCGCTCATGTCGGCGTAGCGGTCACCGGCCGGCGGGTGGATCGCGGTCAGCCGGCCCAGCTGCGAGGCGGTCAGGGTCAGCTCGTCGGCTCCCGCGTTCTCCTCGAGGCGGGTGACCCGCTTGGTGCCGGGGATGGGCGCGAGGTCGTCACCCTGCGCGAGCACCCAGGCCAGCGCGACCTGGGCCCCGGTGGCGCCGGCCTCGCGGGCGACCGCCTCGACCTCGTCGACGATCCGCAGGTTCTGCTCGAAGTTGCCGCCGGAGAAGCGGGGCGAGGACCGCCGGAAGTCGTCCTGGTCGAGCGCCCGCGGGTCGCGGATCGCGCCGGTGAGGAAGCCGCGCCCGAGCGGCGAGTACGGCACGAAGCCGATGCCCAGCTCACGCAGCGTGGGCAGGATCTCGGCCTCCACGTCGCGCGTCCACAACGAGTACTCGGACTGCACCGCGGTGATCGGGTGCACGGCATGCGCCCGGCGGATCGTGCCCGCCCCGGCCTCGGACAGGCCCAGGTGCCGGATCTTGCCCGCCTGCACCAGGTCACCGAGCGTGCCCACGACCTCCTCGATCGGCACCTTCGGGTCGACCCGGTGCTGGTAGTAGAGGTCGATGTGGTCGGTGCCGAGCCGCCGCAGCGAGCCCTCCAGCGCCGCCCGGATGTTGTCGGGGTGGCTGTCGATGGTCCGCTTCCGGTCGTCGTCGCCCAGGTGCGTGAGCAGCCCGAACTTGGTCGCGATCTGCACCTCGCCCCACCGCCCGGCCAGCGCCCGGCCGACGAGCTCCTCGTTCGCATACGGCCCGTAGGTCTCGGCCGTGTCGAAGAAGGTGACCCCGAGCTCGAGCGCCCGGTGGATGGTGCGGATCGACTCGGCGTCGTCCGAGGCCTTGCCGGTGTAGTAGGCCGACATGCCCATGCAGCCGAGGCCGAGGCGGGACACGTCGAGGCCCGCGAGCGATACGCGCTTCATGCCGCCGAAGCTACGCCTGAGCGCGGGGCCCGGGACAGTGATGGAGGTAACGGCGGTCAGGTACCGGTCTCACAGGAGACAATGGGAGCGACACCCATCTCGACGACGGAGGCTCATTCTGAACGCGCGACGACCGGCCGCGGTGCTCTTCGACATGGACGGCACGCTGGTGGACAGCGAGAAGGTGTGGGAGATCGCCCTGCACGAGCTGGCCGCGCGGGCCGGGGGCACGTTGTCCCCCGCCGCCCGCCAGGCCATGATCGGCAGCAGCATGGCGAACAGCATGCGCATCTTCCGCGACGACCTCGGCCTGCCCGACCGTCCCGAGGCGCCCGACGTCGAGTGGCTCACCGCTCGGGTGTTCGAGCTGTTCGGTGCGGGGCTGGTGTGGCGCCCCGGAGCCCAGGCGCTGCTGCACGCCGTACGCTTCGCCGGCCTGCCCACCGCCCTGGTCACCTCGACCGGCCGCCGCCTGGTCGACGTCGCCCTGACCACCCTGGGCCGGGAGAACTTCGACGTGATCGTCTGCGGCGACGAGGTCACCATGCCCAAGCCCGACCCCGAGCCCTACCGGGCCGCGGCCAAGCTGCTCGGCGTGGCGATCGAGGACTGCGTGGCGATCGAGGACTCGCCGACCGGCGTCTCCAGCGCCCTGGCCTCCGGCGCCGCCGTGCTCGCCGTGCCCTCCGAGCTCGAGCTCCCACCCACCGACGGCGTCCACCTGCGCTCCTCGCTGGTCGGCGTCGACCCGGCCTACCTGGCCGACCTGCTCGTGCACCGCGGCCTCCTGCAGCCCGACGGCCACTGAGCCCGGCGCGGCCCGGGCCGGCTCGCAGCAAGGCGAGCCGGCCCGGGCCGGGCGCTAGTCGTGGGCGATCGCGGCCAGCACGTTGAGGCGGGCCGCCTTGATCGACGGCAGCACCGCCGCCAGGACGCCGACCAGCGCGGCCAGGACCAGGTAAAGGCCCATCTGGGTCCATGGCAGCACCAGATCGGTGATGCCGTCGCTCTCCAGGGCCTGCACCACCGCGGCGCCCAGGCCGGCCCCCACCACCACGCCCAGCAGCGCGCCGAAGACCGAGATCACCACGGCCTCGACCGTCACCATCCGCATCGTCTGGGCCCGGCCCAGGCCGACCGCGCGCAGCAGGCCCAGCTCGCGGGTGCGTTCCAGCACCGACAGGGCCAGCGTGTTGACCACGCCCAGCACCGCGATGAGGATGGCCAGGCCGAGCAGCACCTGCACCATCGTGATGACGGTGTCGAAGGTGCCGGCCTGCTGGTCGATGTAGCTGCTGCGGTCGGTCGCGGCGACCTCGGGGCTGTCGGCCACCAGCGCCTTGATCTGCGGCAGCACCCCGGCCATGGTGGCGCCGTCGGCGAGCCGCACGAACCCGAGGAACGGCTGGGTGATGCCGAACTCCTTGGTCGCGGCGGCCGGCAGCATGTAGCTGCCCGGGATCGCGTCCTCGTCGTAGGTCGCGACGATCGAGTATGTGTGCTCCTCACCCCGCGGCAGTTGCACCTTCACGGCGTCGCCCGTCCCCCAGCCGTTCTCGGCCGCCTCCTGCGTGCTCACGGCCATCTGGTCGGACTTCAGGGCGGGCAGGGCCGGCGACCCGTACGCGTCGGCCAGCTCGGCCAGGTCGTCGGTGGCGTTCACATAGGTGCGCTTCCCGTCGACCACCGCCTGGTCGTTCCACACCCCGGCCGCCGCCCGGACGCCGGGAACGGCCCCCGCCTGGGCCAGCACGGCGTCGTCGAACGTGGGCGGGCGCGGCCCGTTCTGGTCGCCGCCGATGACGATCTCGGCCTTGACCGTGCTCTCGGCCTGCGCGGCCAGGCTCGACTTGGCCGAGTCCATCACCACGGTCACGCCGGTGACCAGCGCGATGCCGACCATCAGGGCGGCCGCGGTGATCGCCGTACGCCGCGGGTTGCGGCCCGAGTTGAGCCGGCCCAGCCGCCCGGGCACCGACCACGAGAACAACCGGCCCAGCCCGGCCACGACCGGCTTGGAGATCAGCGGCGTCAGCAGCGCGACCCCGATGAACGTGACCAGCACCCCGCCCAGGATCAGCCACAGCGAGCTGGTCCCGTAGAGCCCGACGCCCAGCATGGTCGCGCCGGCCGCGCCGATCACCGCGCCGGTGACCGTGACCCGGGTGAGCGGCCGGTCGGGGGTGGCGACGTCCTGCATCGCGGCGATCGGCGAGATCCGCGAGGCCCGCAGGGCCGGCAGCACCGCCGCGACCACGGTCACCACCACGCCCACGATCAGCGAGCTCAGGATCGCGGCGAGCGGGACGCCCACCGGTGCCGGGTCGAGCCCGCCGCTCATCGAGCCGAACAGCGTGACCAGCAGCGCGCCCACGCCGACCCCGGCACCCAGGCCGAGCACGGCGGCGATCACCCCGATCACCAGCGCCTCGATCAGCACCGAGTTGATCACCTGGCGGCGGCCGGCGCCGAGCGCGCGCATCAGCGCCAGCTCGCGGGTCCGCTGGGCCACGATGATCGAGAACGTGTTGAGGATCAGGAACGTGCCCACGAACAGGGCCACCCCGGCGAACCCGAGCAGGATGTTGTTGAAGAAGCTCAGCGCCTCCTTGAACTCGGCCGAGCTGTCGGCGGCCAGCTGCTCACCGGTCTTGACGTCGTAACCCCCGCCGACCTGGGCGGCGATCCGATCCCGTACGTCGGAGGGTTTCGCGCCGTCGTCGGTGCGCACGGTGATCTGGGTGAAGACGCCGGTCTCGCCCAGCATCGAGCGCTGCGCCACCGGCTCGGTGAACGCGACCTCCTGGACCCCGCCGATGCTGTCCCGGCCCTCGGTGTAACCCCAGACGCCGACCAGCGTGAACGTCTTCTTCGGCAGCTGGGTGAGCACCCCCACCCGGTCGCCGACCTTGATGCCGGCCGCCTTGGCGACGGCCTCGTTCACCGCGATCTCGGTGTCCTTCTCGGGTCCGCGGCCCTGGCGCATCTGCATGATGTCGTCGGTGCCGACCCAGTTCATGCCGATCCGCGGCGGCCCGTAACTGGTCACCACCTTGCCGTCCGAGCCGATCACCCGGGCGCCGTCGGTGGCCACCACGCCGGTGGCCTGCCGCACCCCGGGCACCTGGCGCACGGACTGCACAACCGCCGCCGGCAGCGGCGTCTCGACCTGCTCACCCTCCATCTCGGACACGTCGATCTTCGGCTTGGCCTTGACCGCCACGTCGGTGGTCGCGTATCCCTCGGTGAACAGCTTGTCGAAGGTGCGCCCCAGCGTGTCCGTCGTGACAAAGGCGCCGGCGACGAACATGACGCCGAGCACGACGGCCAGGCCGGAGAGCACCAGCCGCAGCTTGCGGGCCAGCAGACTCTTCAGCGTCGCGCGCAGCATCAGACCAGCACCTCCCCGGCCTTCATCTGCTCGAGCACCGACTCGGGGGTCGGATTGTCGAGCTCGGCGACGATCTCGCCGTCGGCCAGGAAGACGACGCGGTCGGTGTAGCCGGCGGCCACCGGGTCGTGGGTGACCATGACGATCGTCTGCCCGTGCTCCATCACGCTGCTGCGCAGGAACGCCAGGATCTCGGCGCCGGCCTTGGAGTCGAGGTTGCCGGTGGGCTCGTCGGCGAAGATGACGTCGGGCCGGCTCATCAGCGCCCGGGCGCACGCCACCCGCTGCTGCTGGCCGCCGGAGAGCTGGCTGGGCCGGTGGCCGAGCCGGTCACCCAGGCCGACCGTGCCGATCACCGTGTCCCACCACTGCGGATCGGGCTTGCGGCCGGCGATGTCGAGCGGCAGCCGGATGTTCTCGGCCGCGGTCAGCGTCGGCAACAGGTTGAACTGCTGGAAGATGAAGCCGACACGGTCGCGGCGCAGCCGGGTCAGGGCCTTGTCGCCCAGGCCGGTGACCTCGGTGCCGCCGATGTGCACCGTGCCCCGGGTGACCGTGTCCAGACCGGCCAAGCAATGCATGAGCGTGGATTTGCCGCTGCCCGACGGGCCCATGATGGCGGTGAACTTGCCACGCTCGAAGCTCGCGCTCACCCCGCGCAGCGCGACCACTTGTGCCTCGCCCTTGCCGTACACCTTCCAGACATCGTCGGCGCGTGCCGCCTTTGTCCCGATCATCTCTGCCCCCTGGTCGTGGTTTCCGCTGGGGTCAGTGTTCCGTCGTGACGGCGGGCTGACGTCAGCCCAGCGGCGTACGCGTACGCGGAGATTCGGGTCCGGGAAGCACCCAGGGTGCTCTCAGGGTCGACCCTGAGATGTCACGGTGACGCCGATTGACACTTGACTGACGTCATGAGTGACGTCATAGTGGAGTCATGGATTTGACGCGGTACCTCGAAACGCTCCGGGCGGACCTCGCCGCCGCCGCGGCGCCGGCCGGCCCCGAGACCGTCCGGGCGGCCGAGCTGCTCGGGCACTCCCTCGAGTCGTCGGCCCGGCTGGCGCTGCTCGAGGCGCTGTCCGACGCGGCCGCCGAGATCACCACGCGGCTGCCCGACGCCAGCGTCGAGGTCCGGCTGCGCGGCCGCGAGGCCGACCTGGTGGTCAGCCACCACGTGCCCGTGCCCCCCGAGCCGCCGGTCCCGGCCACGCCCCCCACCCCACCCGGGCCGCCCGACGGTGACCTGACCCGGCTCACCCTGCGGATGCCCGAGGCGCTCAAGACCCACGTCGAGCAGACCGCGGCGGCCGAGGGCGTCTCGGTCAACGCGTGGCTGGTGCGTGCGGTGACCGCGGCCGTCAACGCCCCCATGCCCCCGCCGTTCCCGCCGCCGCCGTTCGGGCCCGGCCCCCACCCCAAGCGGGTGACCGGCTACTTCCAGGCCTGATCCCGGCCCCCGTTGACTCTGACCCTCGGTGAGGGTCGAGCCTCGTCCGCATGCCCGAAAAACGGCAGGAAAGAGACCCCTCATGTACGAGTTCCAGCACCCCACCCCGGTCACCGTCGCCCTGTACGCCCGCACCGGGGTCGTCCGGCTGCACGCCGAGGACCGCGACGACATCCAGGTCACCGTCGAGCCGATGGACGACAACGACAACTCCCGCGAGGCAGCCGAGAGCACACCGGTCGTCCTCGAGGGCGACACCCTGGTCGTCGGGGACCGCAGCACCATCTCGTGGTCGCTGCGGCGCACCCCCAAGCTGGCCATCACGGTCCGCGTCCCGTCCGGCAGCTCCCTGGACGGCCGGAGCGCCTCGGCCGAGGTCGCCGCCACCGGCACCTGGAACGCGGTGAAGCTCGACGTCGCCTCGGCCGGCGTCCAGATCGACGGCATCGCCGGCGACGCCCAGCTCGACAGTGCCAGCGGCGACCTGAACGTCGGCCCGGTCGGCGGCTCCCTGCGCCTCAGCGTCGCCTCCGGCGACGTCCGCGTCGGCGACGTCACAGGTGACGTCACCGTCAAGTCGGCGAGCGGCGATCTGCGCCTGGCCGGGGTCGACGGGCAACTGCTGGCCTCGACCGCCTCGGGTGACGTCCGCGTCGGCCGCCTCCGCGAGGGCCGCAGCCAGATCAAGACGGCGTCGGGTGACGTCCAGGTCGGCATCGAGGCCGGTGCCGGCGTGTGGCTGGACGTGAGCACCGCCTCGGGCCGCACGATCACCGACCTCACCCAGCAGGGCATCGCCCCGCCCGCCTCCGGCGGCCCGACCATCGAACTGACCGTCCGCACCGCCAGCGGCGACATCCACCTGCACCGCGCCACCACCGAGAGGAAGGCCGCCTGATGCTGCCCGACAACCGTTTCGGCCTGGAGAGCTCCGCCCGCCGCCGCCTCACCGCCGCCCGCAAGCGCGCCGGCCGCTTCACCCCGCCCGACTGGCCGGTGAGCCGCGGCCCCACCCCCAACCCCCGGCGCTCCGACTGACCCGCCCCGAGCGGGCCCCGCCTCTCGCACCCGGCCATTCGCGCCGGGTGCGATGGTCGTGTCAGGCGCCCGGCTTGACCAGGCCCGTCTCGTAGGCGAGGACCACCGCCTGGGTGCGGTCGCGCAGGCGCAGCTTGGTCAGGACGTGACCGACGTGGGTCTTGATGGTGGTCTCGCTCACCTGCAGACCGGCGGCGATCTCGGCGTTGGAGTGACCGCGGGCCACGTGGACGAGGACTTCGCGCTCGCGGTCGGTCAGGGTGTCCAGCTTGGACGACGTGGTGGTCTCGGGGGCGGGCAAGGCCTCGGCCACCCGGGTCAGGATGCGGGCCAGCACCGGGGGAGTGATGACGGCACCGCCGCCCGCGATCGCCCGCACCGCGGCGACGAGCTCGCCGGCCGGGGCGGTCTTGCCCAGGTAGCCGGCCGCGCCCGCCGCGATCGCAGCCAGCGCGTCCTCGTCGGTGTCGTGGTCGGTGAGGATCAGCACCCGCACCGGCAGGCCGGCGGCGCTGACCGCTCGCGTGACGCCCAGCCCGTCGACGCGGGGCAGCGCCAGATCGGTGATCAGCACATCGGGCAGCAGCCGCCGGGCCAGGTCGATCGCCTCGCCGCCGTCCCCGGTCTCACCCGCGATCACGATGTCGCGGTGAGCCGCCGCGCCGGCCGGGGAGCGGTCAGCCGCCGCGCCGGCCGGGGAGCGGTCAGCCGCCGCGTCGGCCGGGGAGCGATCAGCCGCCGCGTCGGCTGGCAAGCGGTGAGCCGCCGCGTCGGTCGGTCGGCCGTCGGCGGCTGCGGCGTCGCCCTGTGCTGTCAGGGCTGCGCGCAGGCCGGAGCGCTGCATGGGGGCCGCGTCGGCCAGCAGGACCCGTAGCGGGCGTGGTGCGGTCACCGGGCGGCCTCGGGACACGTGCGGGGCATGGCGGCCACCCTAGGGGGGTCAGGCCAGGCGGTCGTCGTCGGCCGGGCCGGTCTGCAGCGGCGCGGCCGGGGCGACAGGGTAGGGCGGCGGTGTGCCGCCGAAGGTCGGGCACAGCGCCTGGTGGCTGCACCAGCCGCACAGGCGGCTGGGCTTGGGCAGGAAATTCTGCTCGGCCTTGGCCCGCTCGATGGCCTGGGAGAGCGCGACTAGCGTGCGCTCGAAGCGCTCCAGCTCCTCGGCGTCGGGACTGTAGTCGCAGACCTCGGCGTCTTTCAGATAGACCAGGCGCAGCACCCGGGGCACGACGCCGCGGGTGCGCCACAGCACCAGCGCGTAGAACTTCAGCTGGAACAGGGCCCGGCCCTCGAACGCCTCGCGCGGCGCCCCGCCGGTCTTGTAGTCGACCACCCGCAGGTCACCGGCCGGTGAGACGTCGAGCCGGTCGATGTAGCCGCGGATCAGCAACTCGTCGTCGACCAGCGTGGAGACCAGCGTCTCGCGCTCGGCCGGCTCGAGCCGGCGAGGATCCTCCACCGCGAAATAGCCGGGCAGCAGCGCCTGGGCACCGGCCAGGAAGGCGGCCAGCCGGTCGTGCTCGCCGGCCGAACCACCGAGGCCGCCGGTCGCGTCGACCTCGGCCGAGGCGGCGGCCGGGTCGACCAGCCGCCCGGCAACGCCGGCGGCGTCGAGCAGGGTGGGCTGGGCCGGCTCGCGGGTGGCGGCGGCGAAGATCTCCGCCAGCTCCGGCTCCTCGGCCAGCAGGCGCTCCCACGACGGGGCGACCAGCGCGGCGGCGGCCTCGGGCGTGCGGTCGGCGGCGGGCAGGTCGAACAGCGTCTCGAGCACGGCGTGGACCAGGGTGCCGCGGACCTGGTCGGCGGTCGGCTGCTCGGGCAGGCGGTCGACCGTGCGGAAACGGAACAGCAGCGGGCAGGTCTTGAAGTCGGCCGCGCGTGACGGTGACAGCGAGGGACCCGTGTGCGGGGCCGGTGGATCAGCCGGGGAGGCGGGGGAGACCGTCGGTGCTGTCATGGGGAAGAGGCTAGGGCAGGGGTACGACAAAACGCGCTCCGGGACTTCCCAGGACGACTCCGTAGCATCAATGCCGTGAATGACAGCGCGGCGAGCAGCAACGGGGCGAGGCAGCGGCGGCGACCGGGCCGTCCGGCCCGCCCGGTCGGCCACGTGCTGGGCATCCCGATCTTCGTCAACGGGTCGATGATCCTGCTCGCGGTGCTGGTCACTGTCGTCTACGGCAACTATGTGCGCGGTCAGCTCGATCTGCCCGAGTTGGTGGCCTACCTGGTCGGGTTCGGCTTCGTCGTCTGCCTGCTCGGCTCGGTGCTGCTGCAC
Organism: Paractinoplanes maris; assembly: GCF_023544465.1. Taxonomy (GTDB): domain Bacteria; phylum Actinomycetota; class Actinomycetes; order Mycobacteriales; family Micromonosporaceae; genus Actinoplanes; species Actinoplanes maris. The sequence continues at coordinate 281,862 of NZ_JALPVL010000011.1, forward strand.
GAGCTCGGGCACGCGCTCACCGCCCGCCGGTTCCGGATCGGGGTCCGCGGGATCACGCTGGAACTGCTCGGCGGCTGGACCGAGATGGACCGCGACGCCCCCACCCCGCGCGTCGACGCCCTGGTCAGCCTGGCCGGGCCGGCCGTCAGCCTGGTCCTGGGCGGCATCGCCACCGCCGCCTTCCTGGCGCTGCCCGACCGCACGATGGCCGGGCAGATCGCCTTCCAGCTGGCCGCCAGCAACGTGCTGGTGGCCATCTTCAACGTCCTGCCGGGTCTGCCCCTCGACGGTGGCCGGGCCCTGCGCGCGGGCCTGTGGGCGTTGCTCAAGGACCGTAACCGGGCCACCGAGGTGGCCGGCTGGGCCGGCCGGTTCATCGCGTTCGGCACCGGCATGACCGCGTTCTGGTTCTACCGCCTGGGCACGCTGACCCTGGTCGGGCTGCTCTTCGTGCTGCTGGTGGTCTTCACCCTGTGGCAGGGCGCCGGCCAGTCGATCCGGCTGGCCCGGATGACCCGCCGGTTCCCGCTGGTCGACCTGGCCGGGCTGACCCGGCCGCTGCTCACGGTGCCGGCCGGCACCCCGCTGGGCGAGGCCCAGCGGCGCCGCTCGCAGGACCCGCGGCCCAACGTGGTGCTGGCCGTGTCGGACTCGGCCGGTAACCTCACCGCACTGGTCGATCCGGTCGCCGCCGAGCGCGTCCCGGTCGACCGGCGCCCGTGGGTGGCCGTCGACAGCGTGTCCCGTTCGCGCGACGCCGTGCCCGCGCTGCCGCTGGGTCTCAGCGGCGAGCAGGTCGTGCGCGCGTTGCAGGCGCACCCTGCCGCGCAATACGTGGTCACCTCGGGCGAGGATGTGGTGGGGGTTCTGCGGGTGGGTGATGTCGCCCAGGTGCTGGAGCCCCGCCGTGCCGGACCCGTGAAGCAGAGAGAGAAGTAGTGACCATTACGCCAGTCACCCCCGTCGACGAGTCGCAGCCCGCACACCGCGGGCCGTTCCGGGCGGGTGACCGCGTCCAGCTCACCGACCCCAAGGGTCGCATGCACACGATCGTGCTCGAGCCGGGCAAGTCCTACCACACCCACCGCGGCGCGCTCGAGCACGACGCCCTGATCGGCCTGCCCGACGGCAGCGTCGTCACCTCCACGGGCAACACGGCCTACCTCGCCCTGCGCCCGCTGCTCAGCGACTACGTGCTCTCCATGCCGCGCGGCGCCCAGGTGATCTATCCGAAGGACGCGGCCCAGATCGTCGCCATGGGTGACATCTTCCCGGGGGCCAAGGTGCTCGAGGCCGGCGTCGGCTCGGGGGCGCTGACCTGCTCGTTGCTGCGCGCCGTGGGCACCAGCGGCGAGCTCCACTCGTACGAGTTGAGGGACGATTTCGCGGCGATCGCCCGCAAGAACGTGGAGTCGTTCTTCGGCGGCCCGCACCCGGCCTGGCACCTGCACTCCGGTGACGTCGCGGGCAACGCCGAGACCGGTTTCGACCGGATCGTCCTCGACATGCTGACGCCGTGGGAGGCCCTCGACATGGTCGAGCGGGCCCTGGTCCCCGGTGGGGTCTTCGTCGGCTACGTGGCCACCACGCCGCAGCTGTCCGAGCTGGTCGAGGCGCTGCGCGAGCGGGGCGGCTGGACCGAGCCGCGGGCCTGGGAGTCGCTGGTGCGCGACTGGCACGCCGAGGGCCTGGCCGTCCGCCCCGACCACCGGATGATCGCGCACACGGCGTTCCTGGTCTCGGCCCGCAAGCTCGCGCCCGGCGTCACCGCCCCGCCGCGGCGCCGCAAACCCAGCAAGGGCGCCGAGGCGTACGCGTTGCGGCGCGCGGCCCAGGCGGCGCTGGCCGCCGCGGCCGGGCTGGACGCCGCCGAGCTCGACGCCGGCATCGCCTCCGGGATCGAAGAAGATACACCGGACGAGGCCGTCGTGGACCGCTCACCGATCGAATGAGACCTCCTGGCTCTGGAGATGTGACGAGGCGCGCGGGGTTCGGGTAGCTTCCAGTTCGGCAGTGGCACGGCTCGGGGAGGATCGGGTGGGCGCGATGAGTTCTCCGCCGTTCGGCGGCAGCAACGAGATGCCGGCGGTCTTCCCCGACTGGTCGCCCTACCAGGATCTCGATTCCGCCGCCCGGGCCTACCTGCGTGACCCCGAGGTGGCGCTGGACGCCCTGTTCGGGGTGCTCCGCGGGGCGTCGGTCCTCTGCTTCACGCTCGAGCGCTTCGTCAACGAGGTCAACGGCGTCTGGCAGGAGGTCGTCATCTGTGACGGCAGCCGCCTGGTGCTCTGGCACGGCGAGGACGTGGCGCCCGGCGACGGCCCGGTCGGGTCGATGACCTCGTCGTTGCGGGTGGTGCCGCTGTCCACGGTCACCGAGGTCGGCTGCCGGCGGCGGCTGACCCGCACCTCCAACGGTCAGGCCCGGGTCGACAGCATCGACGTCTACCTGCTGCTGAGCTCGGTCGACGACGCCGTGCCGCCGCCCGGCATGGACGAGGCCGAGTCGCGCACGACCATCCGGCACGACGCGCTGCGCTTCGGCAAGACCCTGGACGACGGCGGACCCGGACAAATCGCCCGTCTGGAGGAGTTCTCGCGCGTCGTGGCCTCTCTGGTCGGCCGCCCCACTTTGTAGGCGGGGTCACCGATTTCCGTCGCCGGAGGCGTTTCGCAGGGTTTCGGGCGTGTGACTTTTTTCTTTCTCGGGCGGGGCCGCATCGACCGTGGCGAGGATCGGCCCCGCTCTCCGCCGCACCGGCCTTCCCCCGTACGCCAGGAGGGCTCTGGCGCCCCAGCAGGCGGGGCCCGGGCCAGGCAAAAGACACTGGCGGCCGCGGATCCGGGGCGGAGTACCCCGATACGCCCCACCGGCCGGAAACGGACCCGCCCGACCGTACCGTGACCCTCCGACAAACTCCTTGCCAGGACCGGCCGAATGGATCAAGACTCGGTGACGAGGGTGTTGCATGGGTCGAAATCCGGTCCGCAGCGGCTAGTGTTATCCCAAGACGTTCGAGCCCCCGGGGAGGTGGGACGTGGCACGCAGCGACGAGGCGGACAACCGCGCCGCACGTTGGGAAAAAGAGGCCAACGATCTCTCCAGCCAGGTCGCGTTCCTGCAGGAGGAACTCGCCCTCGTTAGGCGGAAGTTGACCGAGAGCCCACGACACGTCCGGCAGCTCGAGGAACGGCTCGCGGCAACGCAGGCGCAGCTGGCCCGACTGACCGAGAACAACGACCGGCTCGTGGCGACCCTCAAGGAAGCCCGAGCCCAGATCGTCACTCTCAAGGAAGAGATTGACCGGCTCGCCCAGCCGCCCAGCGGCTACGGCGTGTTCCTCACGGCACACGAGGACGGCATCGTCGATGTCTTCACCGGCGGTCGCAAGCTCCGCGTGGCGGTCTCCCCGTCCCTCGAGGTCGAGGAGCTCCAGCGCGGGCAGGAGGTGCTGCTCAACGACGCGCTCAACGTCGTCGACGCGTTCGGCTTCGAACGCAGCGGCGAGGTGGTGACGCTCAAGGAGGTCCTCGCGGGCCCCGACGGCCAGCGTGGCGACCGTGCTCTGGTCGTCTCGCACGCCGACGAGGAGCGCATCGTTCTCCTGGCCGACTCGCTCGAGATCTCCAAGCTGCGCGCGGGCGACTCGCTGATGATCGAGCCGCGTTCGGCCTACGCCTACGAGCGCATCCCCAAGAGCGAGGTCGAGGAGCTCGTTCTCGAGGAGGTCCCCGACGTCGACTACACCGACATCGGTGGCCTGCACTCGCAGATCGAGCAGATCCGCGACGCCGTCGAGCTGCCGTTCCTGCACGCCGACCTGTTCCGGGAGCACCAGCTGCGCCCGCCCAAGGGCATCCTGCTCTACGGCCCGCCCGGCTGTGGCAAGACCCTGATCGCCAAGGCGGTCGCCAACTCGCTGGCGAAGAAGATCGCCGAGCGGCGCGGCGAGGAGAAGCACACCAGCTACTTCCTCAACATCAAGGGCCCCGAACTGCTGAACAAGTACGTGGGTGAGACCGAGCGGCACATCCGCCTGGTCTTCCAGCGGGCTCGGGAGAAGGCCGGCGAGGGCACCCCGGTGATCGTGTTCTTCGACGAGATGGACTCGATCTTCCGGACCCGTGGCTCCGGTGTCTCCAGCGACGTGGAGAACACGATCGTTCCCCAGCTCCTCAGCGAGATCGACGGCGTCGAGGGCCTGGAGAACGTCATCGTGATCGGCGCGTCCAACCGGGAAGACATGATCGACCCGGCGATCCTGCGCCCCGGCCGACTCGACGTGAAGATCAAGATCGAGCGTCCGGACGCCGAGGCCGCGAAGGACATCTTCGGTAAGTACATCCTGTCCGACCTGCCGCTGAGCACCGACGACCTGAACGAGCACGGCAACGACCGTGACGTCACCGTGGCCGCGATGATCGAAGCAGTCGTCCTGAGGATGTACACCGAGACCGAGGAGAACCGCTTCCTCGAGGTCACCTACGCCAACGGTGACAAGGAAGTCCTCTACTTCAAGGACTTCAACTCGGGCGCCATGATCCAGAACATCGTGGACCGCGGCAAGAAGATGGCCATCAAGGAGTTCCTCACCTCCGGCAAGAAGGGGCTGCGCCTGCAGCACCTGCTCGACAGCTGCGTCGACGAGTTCCGCGAGAACGAAGACCTCCCCAACACGACCAACCCCGACGACTGGGCCCGCATCTCCGGCAAGAAGGGCGAGCGGATCGTCTACATCCGCACGCTCGTCTCCGGCGGCAAGGGCGCCGAGGCCGGCCGCTCCATCGAGACGGCCAGCAACACCGGTCAGTACCTGTAGCAGTCGCTTCGCCAGCGCGGGCCGGGGGTTTCCCCCGGCCCGCGCTGTCGTTGCACCCGGCATGAGAAGGCTCGCCTGGCTCGATGCCCTCCGCGGGCTGGCCGCGATCACCGTCGTCCTGTTCCACCTGAGCCCCCAGGTGATCGGCGACGACGCGCACCTGGCGGTGATGCGGCACATCGACCTGGGAAAATACGCGGTGCTGCTGTTCTTCCTGGTCAGCGGATACGTCATCCCGATGTCGCTGGAACGGCACGGCTCCCTGCGGCGGTTCTGGATCGGCCGGCTCTGCCGCGTCTACCCCGCCTACCTGGTCACGATCGCCCTGTTCGCGGTGCTGGCCGGGGCCGGGCTGCTGCACTGGCCGGGCTCCCTGCGGGCCGAGACGGGCGCCGGCGTCCTCGCCCACGTGACGATGATGCCCGACCTGGTCGGCGTGCGCGGGGTCGTGCGGGTGTTCTGGACCCTGACGTACGAGATGGTCTTCTACCTGATCGTGGCCGGGCTCCACACCCTGCGGCAGCACCGGCACAGCGCCTGGTACGCCGGTGGGCTGGCGCTGGTGGCCCTGCTCGGCGGGACGCACCTGCCCGACGCCCTCCTCGGGAGCTCCTGGGCCGACCGTCGCGCCCTGGCCGCCGTACTGGTGCTGCTGGTGATTCTGACCCTGACCCTCCAGATCAGAGCGTCGACGGCCGGCGGGATCGGCGTGCTCTTCGTGCTGCTGCCGGCACTCAACGGACACCCGAGCGCGGCCAGCACGGTCACCTCGTCGCGGCAGGCGCTGATCATCCTGGCCGTCATGTTCGCGGGCACGGTGATCTACCGATGGCAGCACGGGCAGATCGGGCCGACCGCCGGCCTCGCCGCACTGGTCACCGTCACGCTCGGTCTCCTCGACACCCAGCGGATCGCCACGGTCCTCGCCGTGATCGCGACCTTCCTCGCGGCGTACATTTTTCGCACCAGCGCGATGCCGCGGGCGCTGACCTGGCTCGGCCGCGTCAGCTACTCGCTGTATCTGCTGCACGTGATGGTGCTCTTCATGATCCCGCGCGTCGTCCCGGAGCTTGGGACACGACCCCTGCCCATCCGCGTCGCGACCGGCCTGACGTACGTGGCGATCGTCCTCATTCTGGCCGCCCTGTCGTACCGGATGGTGGAACGCCCCGGTCAGGCGCTCGGCCGGTCCCTGCTCCACCCCATCGGCAAGCCTCGATCGTCACCACCCAGAGTGCCGCAACCGGCACAAGGCGGGGCGATATCACGAGCCGGAGCGTCTAGGCTCGATACATGAGCAACAGGGGCAACGTGGCAGGCGGGGTGGTCGCATGAGCGTTCGACGGATTATGGGCACCGAGGTCGAGTACGGCATCAGCGTCCCCGGGCAGCCCGGCGCCAACCCGATGGTCACCTCCTCACAGGTCGTCAACGCCTACGGAGCTCGACCGGAGCTCAACCGCAACGGACGCGCCCGGTGGGACTACGAAGAAGAGTCACCGCTGCGCGACGCGCGCGGCTTCACCTACTCCGGTGCCGCCTACGACCCGGCCGACGCCCTCGCCGACGAAGACCTCGGCCTGGCCAACGTGATACTGACCAACGGTGCCCGCCTCTACGTCGACCACGCCCACCCCGAATACAGCACCCCCGAGTGCACCAACCCGCTCGACATCGTCAAATGGGACAAGGCCGGCGAGCGCGTGATGGCCGAGGCCTCCCGCCGCGCCGCCACCATCCCGGGCACCCACCGCATCCAGCTCTACAAGAACAACACCGACAACAAGGGCGCGTCGTACGGGTCCCACGAGAACTACCTGATGCGGCGCCAGACCCCGTTCGCCGACATCGTCGCCCACCTCACGCCGTTCTTCGTCACCCGGCAGATCTTCACCGGCGTCGGCCGGGTCGGCCTCGGGCAGGACGGCTCCGGCTCCGGCTTCCAGATCAGCTCCCGGGCCGACTTCTTCGAGGTCGAGGTCGGCCTCGAGACGACGCTCAAACGGCCGATCATCAACACCCGCGACGAACCCCACTCCGACGCCGACAAATACCGCCGGCTGCACGTCATCATCGGCGACGCCAACCTGTCCGAGATCGCCACCTACCTCAAGATGGGCACCACCTCGCTGGTGCTCAACATGATCGAGGAAAAGGTGTTCAGCGGCGACCTCGGCATCGCCGACCCGGTCAGCGAGCTCAAGGCGGTCAGCCACGACCCGTCGCTCCAGCACCTCATCCGGCTGCGCGACGGACGCAAGCTCACCGCGCTCGACCTGCAGTGGGCCTACTACGAGCGAGCCCGCCAGTTCGTCGACGAGCGCGAGGGCGACGACGCCGACGAGCAGACCCAGGACGTGCTCAACCGGTGGGAGGACACGCTGGACAAGCTCGGCCGGGACCCGATGGAATGCGCGGACACCCTCGACTGGGTGGCCAAACTGCGGCTGCTCGAGGGCTACCGCGAGCGCGAAAGCCTCGGCTGGTCGTCACCGAAACTCCAACTCGTCGACCTGCAGTACGCGGACGTCCGGCCCGAGAAGGGGCTCTACCACCGGCTGGTCGCGCGCGGGTCGATGAAGACGCTGCTCGAGCCGGAGGACGTGCAGCGGGCGATGGCCCAGCCGCCGGAGGACACCCGGGCCTACTTCCGGGGCCGGTGCCTGGCCCAGTACGCGTCCGAAGTGGTCGCGGCCAGCTGGGACTCGGTCATCTTCGACGTCGGGCGCGAGTCGCTCGTGCGGGTTCCGATGATGGAGCCCGAGCGGGGGACCAAGAAGCACGTGGGTGCGCTGTTCGACAAGTGCGAGAGCGCGAAGGATCTCCTCGAAGTCATCACCGCGCGCTGAGTGGTTTTGTCATAACCGCGAGGTAGGTTTTTCCCAACCCGATGTCACAGGCTTCGGGTGGCTGAGAAGGGGGACACCGATGGCAACTCGGGACAGCGGCGGTCAGTCGCAGTCGGGCAAGGGCCGGCAGGACGAGGAAGTCCAGGACGCCACCGTCGAGGCCAACCCGGAGGTGGCCGAGAGGCACGCCGAGATCACTGAGGACGTCGACGATCTGCTCGACGAAATCGACTCCGTTCTCGAAGAAAATGCGGAGGAGTTTGTCCGCGGATACGTACAAAAAGGGGGTCAGTGACGGTATGTCCGATTTGCCGGAACGGGAGGACGGCGTTCGGATGTGTCGGGACTGCGGTGCAATCAAGCCGCTCACTGACTTTCACGTAAGTACCAAGCGCGAAGGCGGACGCGGCAGCTATTGCAAGCCCTGCTTCAACGAGCGCTCAAAGAAGAGCTACGCGAAGCGGCTGGTTGAGCGTGAAGGCCGTCAGGTTCGGGAGAGTATTCCGGTGCCTGACGGCCACCGCTATTGCCCTGACTGTGAATCCGTCAAATCGCTCGAGGAGTTCCCGCGGAGCAAGGCAGGGCGCAACGGCCGTGGTGGCTACTGCAAGCCATGCCACAACGCTCGCGGTCGGGAGTCCAAGCAACGGCTGTATGGCGGCACCCGTGAGTACCATCTTCGCGCGCGATACGGCATCGGGCAGGTTGAGTTCGACGACCTGTTGTGGCGGCAGGGTGGAGTGTGCGCGATCTGCCGGGCGCCGGACCCTCAACACGTCGATCACGATCATCGCACCGGCGCGGTACGCGGGATATTGTGCTTCAACTGCAACGGCGGCCTGGGGCAGTTCCGGGACAACCAGGACTACCTCGCCGGCGCGATCGAATATTTGAAGGGAACCACGTGGCAAAGGACTTTGATCCATCCGGGCGTGTACCGGATTACTACGTCAATGCGGGAACGTCCTCCTTCACGCAGTTCCTGACACACGCTTCCCCCGAGTTGCTGCCCGGCCGCCGGCCGCTGCCGCCGGGCCTGTCGGCTGACATCGCGCCGCACGGCACGACGATCGTGGCGATCGCGACCGCCGACGGTGTCGTGATGGGTGGCGACCGGCGCGCGACCATGGGCAACCTGATCGCCAGCCGGGACATCGAGAAGGTGCATCCGGCCGACTCGTATTCGTTGATCGGCATCGCCGGGACGGCGGGTATCGGCATCGAGCTGATGCGCTTGTTCCAGGTCGAGCTGGAGCACTACGAGAAGATCGAGGGCACGATGCTCTCGACCGACGGTAAGGCGAACCGTCTGGCCGGCATGGTGCGCGGCAACCTGGGCGCGGCGATGCAGGGTCTGGCTGTGGTGCCGTTGTTCGCCGGTTACGACCTGTCGGCGACCGACCCGGCGCGGGTGGGGCGCATCTTCAGTTTCGACGTGGCGGGTGGCCTCTACGAGGAGACCGGTTACGACGCGATCGGCTCGGGTTCGTTGTTCGCGAAGTCGTCGATGAAGAAGAAGTACCGCACGGGCATCAGCACCGACGACGCGGTCCGGCTGGCGGTCGAGGCGTTGTACGACGCGGCCGACGACGACACCGCGACGGGTGGTCCCGACCTGACCCGCAAGATCTTCCCGGTGGTGATGACGGCGACGGCCAACGGCACGCACCGTCTGACCGAGGCGGAGATCACCGCGGTGGCCGAGCTGGTGGTCGCCGGGCGCATGGAGAATCCGGGCGGCTGAGTCCGGTTGTTGGTTGCAGCCGAATTCACCAGGGACGAGAGGGAGTAGCCACCCGTGGCCATGCAGTTCTATGCATCACCCGAGCAGGTCCAGCGCGACCGTTCGGAGTACGCCCGTAAGGGCATCGCCCGCGGCCGTTCCGCCGTGGTGCTGACGTATGAGGGCGGCATTCTGCTGGTCGCCGAGAACATCACGACGCTTCGCAAGATCAGCGAGATCTATGACAAGATCGGCTTCGCGGCGGTCGGGCGGTACAACGAGTTCGAGAGCCTGCGCCGCGCCGGCATCCGGATGGCTGATGTCAACGGTTACAGCTATGACCGGCGCGATGTGACCGGGCGGTTCCTGGCCAACGCGTACACGCAGACGCTGGGCGCCATCTTCACCGAGACGCAGAAGCCGTACGAGGTGGAGATCTGCATCGCGCAGGTCGGCTCCTCGCCGGAGACCGATGAGCTGTACCGGATCACGTATGACGGTTCGGTGATGGACGAGCCGGGCTTCATGGCGATGGGTGGCCAGGCCGAGGCGATCTCGAACGTGTTGCGGGAGCGGCACGACGCGTCGGCCGAGTTGCCGCTGGCGCTGGCGCTGGCGGCGCAGGCGCTGGGCAGTGTGGGCGGCGAGAACGGTCAGACGCGCAAGCTCGACCAGAAACAGCTCGAGGTCGCGGTGCTCGACCGGCGGCGCAAGGGCCGGGCGTTCCGGCGTATCCAGGGCCCGGCGTTGATCCAGTTGCTCGAGGGCTTGAAGGACGTGCTGGACAAGGATCTGGGCGGGGTGGACGCGGCTCCGCCGCCGCCTCCGTCCGTCGACAAGCCCACAGTGTCGGCTGCCGCCGAGGAGGACGCGGCCAGCAAGCCTGAGGCCGGCAAGCCCGCGGCCGGTAAGCCTGAGGCCGAGCCGGCCGATCCGGCCGAGCCGGCCGATGGTGTCAACGGCGACGGTTCCTGACGCGATCATGCCCCCGGTGGGTACACCGGGGGCATGACTGACAACCTTCGCTCTGTCGCGCTCGCTTCTTCCTGCGCCGCCTTCGTGGCGGTGCCGTGCCTCGGTGCGCTGCTGGGCCGCGGGGAGCAGACCCAGCGGTACGACACGGTGATCACCCCGCCGGATTACGCGTTCGCCGTGTGGGGCCCGATTTTCGCGGGTTGCGCCGCGTCGACGGTGGTGCAGTGCCTGCCGGGCGGCCGCGGTGATCCGATGAGCCGGCGTACGGGGTGGCCCTTGGCCGGCGCCTACGCGGCCAACGCCGTCTGGTCGGTCGCCGCGCAGAGCGGCCGTTTCGGTCTCACGCCGGTGTTGCTGCCGGTGGCTACGGCTTTCGCCGCGGTCGCGTACGGCCGGGCGCAGCGGGTGGCCCTGGCCGGTCGGGCGTCGCTGACGCCGGCGAGCACCGGCTTGCTGCTGGGCTGGACGGCTTTGGCCAGCACGGTGAATCTCGCCGCGGGCGTGGTGGCTTCGGGCGTACGGAAATCGGATCCGCGTCTGGTGTCCGCCTCGACGGCTGGGGTGCTCGTGGCTTCGGCCGCGGTGGCCGGGGAAGTGGCCCGCAGCCGGCGTGGGCGGGTGCCGTTGGCGTTGGCGTCGGCTTGGGGGTTGGCGACCACCGCGCTGATGCGCAGCCGGCCGCTGGGGGTGCGTGTGGTGGCGGCCGGGGGGACCGCTGCCGTGCTGGCCGCCGCTGTTCGCCGGGCCTGAGCGATTCCGACATATGGCTGTGGACAACCGGCTTCCCGAGCTTGACACCGCGTAAGGTCCCCCGACAACGCCCCGAGGTGGGCGGGGGCTCGGGATGGGGGGCGGGGCGATCTTGAACCGGGCGCGCGCTCAGCTCGGCCGCAGGGGGCGCCACCAGCCGGGGTTGTCGCGATACCAGCGGACTGTGGTGGCCAGACCCGAGGTGAATTCGACCCGGGGGCGCCAGCCGAGTTCCTGGCGGATCTTGCTGTCGTCGACGGCACGCCGGAGGTCGTGGCCGGGGCGGTCGGGGGTGTGTTCGACCTTGTCCGAGCCGGTGTCGAGCTCGTCGAGCAGCACGCCGGCCAGGTCGCGGTGGGTCAATTCGAGGCTGCCGCCGATGTTGTAGACCTCGCCGGGGCGGCCGCCGGTCACGGCCAGTGCCACCGCCTGGATCAGGTCGTGGACGTGCAACCAGTCGCGGGTGTGGGTGCCGTCGCCGGTCAGGACGGCCGGGCCGCCGGTGAGCAGGCTGGTCACCAGGCGGGGGATCAGCTTCTCGGGGTGCTGGTTGATGCCGTACGTGGTGGTGGGTCGCAGGATCGTCACCGGGAGCCCGTGGGTGCGGTGGGCGGCCAGGGCCAGCAGGTCGGCTGAGGCCTTCGTGGCGGCGTAGGGCGTGGTCGGCTGCACGGCGGAGCGCTCGGTCCAGGCGCCGGTGGGGATCGACCCGTACACGGCATCGGTCGAGATGTGGATAAATCGGGCGGTGCCGTATCGCCGGGCGGCATCGAGCAGGACCTGGGTGCCGAGCACGTTGGTGACCACGCCGTGCTCGGCCGCGAAGTGGACGATCGTGTCGTGCCCGCGGGCCACGACGTCGACCAGCGCGCTCTCGGCCACGTCACCGGGGACGAAGTCGAGGCGCTTGTCGTGGGCCACCGGCCCCAGGTTGGCGAAGTTCCCGGCGTACGTCAGCTTGTCGATGACCGTGACCGACGCACTCTCCAGGCCCGGCAGACGACCGGCCAGCATCGCCCGCACGAAGTGCGAGCCGATGAAGCCGGCACCGCCGGTGACCAACACGTTCATCTGTAACGACTCTACCGGCGCCGGGTGACTGCCAATGGGTGGCTTGTGCGGCTAGTGTTTCGTCATGGAACGGCGAATTTTCGGCCTCGAGACCGAGTACGGCGTCACGTGTACTTACCGGGGGCAGCGGCGGCTGTCTCCCGACGAGGTGGCCCGCTACCTGTTCCGCCGAGTGGTGTCCTGGGGACGCAGCAGCAACGTCTTTCTCCGTAACGGTGCCCGTCTCTACCTCGATGTCGGATCCCATCCCGAATACGCGACACCCGAGTGTGATTCCGTGACCGACCTGGTCGCCCACGACCGTGCCGGCGAGCGCATCCTCGAGGGCCTGCTGGTCGACGCCGAGAAACGCCTGCACGACGAGGGCATCGCCGGCGAGATCTACCTGTTCAAGAACAACACCGACTCCGCCGGCAACTCGTACGGCTGCCACGAGAACTATCTGGTGTCGCGGCACGGCGAGTTCGGCCGCCTCGCCGACGTCCTCATCCCGTTCCTGGTCACCCGCCAGCTGATCTGCGGCGCCGGCAAGGTGCTGCAGACCCCGCGCGGGGCGGTGTTCTGCCTGTCGCAGCGGGCCGAGCACATCTGGGAGGGTGTCTCCAGCGCGACGACCCGGTCCCGCCCGATCATCAACACCCGCGACGAGCCGCACGCCGACGCCGAGCGCTACCGGCGCCTGCACGTCATTGTCGGTGACTCGAACATGAACGAGGTCACCACGCTGCTCAAGGTGGGCAGCGCCGACATCGTGCTCCGCATGATCGAGGCCGGCGTCGTGATGCGCGACCTGTCCCTGGAGAACCCGATCCGGGCCATCCGCGAGGTCAGCCACGACATCACCGGTCGCCGCAAGATCCGCCTGGCCAACAACAAGGAGGTCAGCGCGCTCGAGATCCAGCAGGAATACCTGGCCAAGGCGACCGAGTTCGTCGAGCGCCGCGGCGGTGACCCGACCGCCAAGCGCGTCGTCGAGCTGTGGGGCCGGGTGCTCAACGCCATCGAGAGCGAAAATCTCGACCCTGTGTCCCGTGAGATCGACTGGGTGTCGAAATACAAGCTGATCGAGCGTTACCAGGCCAAGCACCAGATCCCGATGAGCCACCCGCGGATCGCCCAGCTCGACCTGGCCTACCACGACGTGCGCCGCGGCCGCGGCCTCTACGCGCTGATGGAGAAGCGCAAGCAGGTCGACCGCATCTCCAACGACCTCGAGATCTTCGAGGCCAAGGAGACGCCGCCGCAGACCACCCGGGCCCGGCTGCGGGGCGAGTTCATCCGTCACGCGCAGGAGAAACGCCGCGACTTCACCGTCGACTGGGTGCACCTCAAGCTCAACGACCAGGCGCAGCGCACCGTCCTGTGCAAAGACCCGTTCCGCGCCTACGACGAGCGGGTGGAACGCCTCATCGCCAGCATGTGACCGGGGGTTAGGCTGGCCGGGCGATGAGCACGCCCGACCAGCCTCCTTCCCGCCTCGAGCGCAAACGCCGCCGCATCCAGGCTGAAGTGCGCCGTAACCGCGAGGGCGGCCACCGCGTGCCGACCTGGGTGCTGGCGGCCGTCCTCGGTGTGGTCCTGCTCGGCTGGCTCTACCTGATCGTCACTGCGTAGGGCACAGCGCGTCCTCCAGCAGCTGCCGCACGGTGGCCTTGGCGGGGCGGCCGGTGCCCCAGGTCACCGACAGGGTGACCGCGTGGTCGGGGCCGGTCGCGAAGGTCCAGGCCGACGCCCCGAGCGCGTCACCCATGTGCCCGTAGGCGGTGCCGCAGCGCAGGCTGAGAAACTCCAGCCCGTATCCGCGTTGCGAGGGCTCCTCGATCGTCTTCATCCGGGCCAGCAGACCGGGCGGCAGCGTCGTGAGGAAGCGGTTCAGGTCGGCCGCGGTGGTGATCACCTCGCCGGCCGCGCCCATCACCGACGGGTTCAGCTCGGTCACGTCGATCACGCCGGCGGCCCCGTCCGGCACGTAGGCGTGCGCGTGCGGGCCGGGAATCCGGGTGCGGGTGCCCGGGAAGATGGTCTGGCGCAGGTGCAGCCGCCGGTATGCCTCGGCGGCATAGGTCCGGCCGGTGACCCGCTCGATGAGCATGCCGAGCACGAGGTAACCGGTGCTCGAATAGGCGTAGCCCTCGCCCGCCTCGAACGTCGGCTGCTGCGCCGTGGCCCGCGCGATGAGCTCCCGCGGCGTCCACGTCTTCCAGCGCAACGGCAGGAACGCGCTCGGCGGGCGCAGCGGCAAGGTCTGCGTCACGTCGAACAGGCCGCTGGTGTGGTTGAGCAGCTGGCCGACCGTCACGCCGTTGCCGGGCGGCAGCAGACCCGGCAGCCAGCGGTCGACCCGGTCGTCGAGGGTGAGGCGACGCTCGGCGACCAGGTGCATGACGACGGTCCCGATGAGCATCTTGGTCACACTGCCGGCCCGGAACCGGCCGCGAGGATCAACCGGCTCCTCCGCGCCGAACCGGGCCGAGCCGCTGGTCAACCTGATGATCCGGCGGCCGTCACGGACCTCGGCCAGCGCGCCGACCGGGCCCCCGGCCACAACGGCGTCGAGGTCACGCTGCAACACGCCGCCGGTGGCACCGGCCGGAGCAGGCAAGACGATCAAAGCGGCGGCGGCAAGCCCGGCCACCCAGGGTCGATAGGACATTGATGCGCTCCTTGGCGAAGACGGCGATTGAACTCAGCCTTGTCATCGACGCCGTCACGAGCCATCAGGCATCACCCCCAGAACACCCGTAAGTCGCATGCCTGGTCGAAAGCGGATACGTCTCGGAGTGCTAAGTCCAAAGCGGATGTCGTGGCGGGGTGGTGGGTGCGGACCGCTGCTTCCGCCGAGGGCCGCGGCGGTGTGAGCTGGGCGCTGGCGCGCCCAGAGCGCTCACCCCACCACGGCGACGTGCGTGAGCGGTTGCGCTCAGAACCACGTCGGTGGCGGGCTCGGTGGGCACTCGTTCGGTTCGGGGCGTCTGGCCGAAGCATCGTGGGCCGAGCCGGAAGGTCAGCTTTCGCGGGCCACCAGCGGCTGGGCTCCGGGCTCGGTCCCGTGTGCCGGTGGGGAAGTCGCTAAAAACGGTTGGTCAGGGTGAGGTCGTGGAAGCGGGTGATCGCGGCGATCCGGCTGTTGTCGGTGGTGAGGACGATGATGCCGGCTGGGGCGGCGTCCAGGGTGGCTCGGAACGCGGGGCGGCCGTTCGCTCGGGTGGGGGAAAGGGTGAGGGCGCGGCCGGCGGCGTGGGTGGTGCTTGCTCGTAGGAAGGCGGCGATCGCGGGGCGGCCGTGGTATTCGTGCGGGGCGGGCGGCATGCTCAGCCAGGCGTCGTCGGTGAGCAGGGCGACCACGCCGTCGACGTCGCCGGCTGTGAAGGCGGTGGCGAAGCGGCGGGCGACATCGTCGTCGGTGTCTCGGGGGCCGGGGCGGACGGCAGGCACGGCGGCGCGGGCTCGTTGCAGAGCACCTTTGACGGCGGTTGCCGTGGTGCCGAGCATCTCCGCGACCTCGTCGGCCGGGTAGCCGAGGACGTCCCGCAGGATCAGGGTGGCGGCCTGGCGTGGCGGCATGCGCTGCAGGGCGGCGACGAACGCGAGCTCGACGGCTTCCCGGGTCTCGTATCGGGCGTCGGGGCCGGGGGAGTGCTCCGGCACGCCGTCGAGCAGCCGGTCGGGGTACGGCTGAAGCCACCGCACCTCACTGAGCCGGGTCGGCGGCGGCACGGGGAACGGGGGCACCGGCTCGGATGGCACCCGTCGTGCGTTGTCGCGCAACGTGTTGAGGCAGCGGTTCGTGGCGATCCGGTAGAGCCACGTGCGCAGGGACGCCCGGCCCTCGAAGCCGCCCAGGCCGCGCCACGCCGCGAGCATCGTCTCCTGCAGCGCGTCCTCGGCCTCGGTGAGCGAACCGAGCATCCGGTAGCAGTGCAGCAACAGCTCGCGTTCGTGCGGGGCGGTCAGCGTACGGAAAGCATCGCCGTCGCCGCCGCGCGCCTGGTCCAGCGTGGCCTGATCCACCCGAAAATTCCACCACACGACCGTTCCGCTTCCGCCGGGGCCGGTGTCTGTACCGGCGAAGAACCCCGAACGAATCGGAGACACCGTGAGCACTGCGCTGGAGACCGCCCTGGCCTACTACGAGGCGTGGAAGGGTCACGACCTCGACCGAGCCTTGACCTACATCGCCGACGACATCGTTTGCGACGCTCCCGCCGGCCGCTTGGAGGGGGCGGACGCCTACCGGGCCTTCCTGACGCCGTTCGTCCGGATGCTGAAGAGCACGACCCTGCTGGCCGCATTCGGCGACGACGAGAAAGCCCTGATCATGTACGACGCCGAGACGATCCCAGTGCCGTCCGCACCCGGCGCCGAGTGCGTCACCGTCAAAGCCGGCAAAATCGTCCACAGCCGTTTCCTCTTCGACCGCGCCCCGTTCGAGGCCGCCCGCCGGGCCGGAGCTGCCTGACGCCGGCATGTGGCCGGGTCTCAGCGTGCGGGCTGGTTCGCCGCGTTCCGTTCGAGGCTGCCCGCCGCCGAGCGGAACCGTGACGCCGGCACGTGGCTTCCGCGCTGCGGCTCAGCGCGCGGGCCGTTTCGGTGGGGCTCTGTGGTGGTGCTTCGGCGTGGGGTCGGTTCAGTGTGGCGGGCGTGTCGGCTGTCGGGCGGCCTCGGCTTCCGGGTGGCTCAACGTCTGGCTGCGGCGAGCACTGCGGCGAGTTGCTGCGCCACCTCGGGACGGGAGAGCATTTCGGCGTACCGCTGGACGTCGTCAGCCACCGGTGGGCCGCCGGCCTGAGGTGCGGCTTGCTCGTCGACTCTCACGGCGAGCTGCACGGGAACGCCCAACCGCCGGCGCAGAGCCTCGACGATGGCCGGGCGCAGCCGCGCCTCGAGAACGTCACGCGTGAACGCGTCGGGGACCGCCACGAGCGCGACGCCCTCGACGATCGCGGTCAGGCGAGCCGCCCGGAGGTAAGTCTGCTCCTGGTTGGACGTCACCTCACCCGCCAGGTCGCGCAGGGTTGCCGCCCACAGCTCGTCCAAGCCGCCCAATGTCCGTGCTCGTCCGATCCCGGTCAGCCACTGGCCGACGGTGAGCCCGGCCGCTGAGGCGGCTGAGGAGAACTGGGCGTAGTCGGCTGCGCTGATGTCCACGGTCGGCATCGACCCATCCAACGCCGCAAAGACGCGACACGCGAGCCCGTAGCCACCGACACGCGCGGCTGTCTGCGGCTTCCGCGCGGCAACTGCTGGTCACGAACGCGGCTCCGCCGTGCCGCAATCATCTCCGGCTGTTCGAGGTGGAGGATGGGCTCGGCCGGTCGAGCTGGGTGTCTACTCGGGGGCTTCGCCGGCCAGGCCGATCAGGTTGCCTTCGGGGTCGGTGAAGTGGGCGACCATGAGCTTGGTGCCGGGGGAGCGGACCGGGCCCATCACCCGGGTGCCGCCGAGGCTCTCGGCTTTGGCGAGTGCGGCCTCCACGTCAGGGACACCCACGTAGAACACCGTGTGCGGCCGGTAACCGGCGCCGCCGCCCACGCCGCCCGGGATGGTGTCGCTTTCGGTGAAGCCGTAGTTGCCGGCCTCGGACACGGGTTCGGCCACCGGCCCGCCCGTGGCGAACTCCCAGCCGAACAGCTCACCGTAGTAGCCGCGCAGCCGGCCCGGATCGCCGCCGATGATCTCGAAGTGCACAACCGGCTGTCCCATGATCGCCCCCGCTGTGGTGAGTGCCGACCTCGACCATCATGCCAAGCGTCGCCCGGATCGGCGGTCCGGCAGCGCGCTCAGGTGTCAGTGCGTTGTGGGGCGCGGGGCAGGGGGATTTCCCGGAGCGGGTCTCCGCCGTCGACGAACAACCGGGCGCCGGGCCGGGTGGCCTGAGCGAGCCTGGACAGGACGCGCGTGCCGAGGGCGGGATGGCGACCGTCGAGCGCGCCGACCCGGATGGCGAACACCAGATCGTACGGGTCCTCGCCCGGGTCCAGGACGAAGTCCTCGGCGGCGGCCCGGCGCACACTCAGGCGGCCCGCGGCGATCTCCGCCGCCGAACCGGCCGTGGCCTGTGCGATGGCGGCCGCCGACCGGTCGATGGCCAGGATGTGGCCCTCGTCGAGCCGGGCCGCGACGAGCCGTGCCGCAACGCCGGGGCCGCAGCCGATCTCGAGGACGCGCAGATGCGGCCGCAGCGGCAGCGCGTCGACGATCAGGCGAAGGCGGGACGACGCTGAAGCCGGCACAACCGCCACCCTAGGCCCTGGTCCGGACCGCTCGATCTTGCTAGGTGAGCCGCCGCCTCCCCCGCCCACCCAGGGACGTGGGGGTGACAGTACGCCCTTGTCAAGGGGCGGGCGGCTGGTTGTCCACAGGGCTGCGAGTGCGGGAAGCGGGGCTTGGGTCAGGAGTGGGTGGCTCGTTCGTGCTGGCGTTCGGCGTCGATGGCGTCCGGGGCTCCGCCGAACTCGTCGGCCACCTCGCCGGATACGGCGGGCTCGGCGGTGGCGGCCAGGTGGGCGTCGGCGGCGGTCAGGGTGCGGTGGGCGGTCGCCAGGACCAGGACTCCCAGCAGGACGGCACCGGCGCCGGCGATGAACGGGACGTGGATGTTCCAGTGGTCGACCATTTTGCCGGCCGCGAAGGGGGCCAGGCCACCGCCGATGAAGCGGACGAAACCGTACGTGGCCGAGGCGATCGGGCGTTCGACCGGGGACACCAGCATGACCGCCTGGGTGGTCAGCGTGTTGTTGATGCCGACCATGATGCCGCTCAGGATGACGCACACGATCAGGGCCCAGCGCACGTCGGTGAACAGGCCGATCAGCAGCAGCAGCACGGCGAAGCTGCCCAGCGCCCCGTACAGCGACGGCGCCGTGCCGAAGCGGGCCTGCAGGCGCGGTGCGCCGACGATCGAGAAGATGGCCACGAGCAGGCCCCAGCCGAAGAAGACGAAGCCGAGCTGGATCGCCGAGAGCTCCATGGGGTACGGCGCGTAGCCGAGCATCGTGAAGAAGCCCCAGTTGTAGAGCAGCGCCGTCAGGCAGATCGTCAGCAGGGAGCGGTGCTTCAGGGCCAGCAGCGGCTCGGCCAGCGAGATCTTGCGCGGTGGCGGCGGAGTTTTGTCGAGCAGGGTCACGGTGGCGATCAGCGCGATGGCCATCAGCGCCGACACGCCGAAGAACGGGCCCCGCCAGCTGATGTCGCCGAGCAGGCCGCCGATCAGCGGGCCGGCCGCGATGCCCAGGCCGAGCGCCGCCTCGTAGAGGACGATCGCGCCGGCGAAGCCGCCGGAGGCGGAGGCGACGATGACCGCCAGCGACGTGGCGATGAACATGGCGTTGCCGAGGCCCCAGCCGGCCCGGAAGCCGACGATGCCGCCGATCGAGCCGGACAGGCCGGCCAGCGCCGAGAAGACGACGATCACGGCCAGGCCGGTGATCAGGGTGCGTTTGGGACCGATGCGGCTGGACACCCAGTTGACGCCGAGCATGGCGATCGCGGTGACCACGAGATAGCTGGTGAACAGCAGGCTGACCTGGCTCGGGCCGGCGTGCAGCTGCGAGGAGAGCGCGGGCAGGATCGGGTCGACCAGACCGATGCCCATGAAGCTCACGACGCAGGCGAACGCGACCGCGAAGACGGCCTTGGGCTGTTTGAGGAGGGAAGCAGGCACGAGCCAAATCATAAGCGCCTTATGTATCGTGCCGCAAAGCGATGAGACGGACGAGACTGACCGGATGAGCGACATCATCGATCCGGCTGTCAGCGACTACCTGCTCGAGCACTGCACCCCGGCCGACGACGTGCTGCGCGACCTGGCCGCCGAGACCCGCGACACGTTCCCCGGCGAGGCCGGCATGCAGATCTCGCACGACGAGGGCGAGCTGCTCACCATGCTGGTCAAGCTGACCGGCGCCCGCCTGGCGGTGGAGATCGGTGTCTTCACCGGCTATTCGTCGATCTGCATCGCCCGCGGCCTGCCCAAGGACGGCCGCCTGCTCGCCTGCGACGTCTCCGAGCGGTTCACCGACGTGGCCCGCCGGTACTGGGCCCGCGCCGCCGTCGACGACCGCATCGAGCTCACCCTCGGTCCCGCGCTCGAGACCGTGCAGGCTTTGAGCACCGACCCGGTCGTCGACTTCGCCTTCGTCGACGCCGACAAGACCGGCTATCCCGGCTACTACGACGCGCTGATCCCGCGTCTGCGGCCCGGCGGTCTGATGGTGCTCGACAACGTGCTGCGCGGCGGACGGGTGCTCGACCCCGAGCACGAGCCGGACGTGGTGGTGCGCGACCTCAACAACCGCATCGTGTCGGACGACCGCGTCGAGTCGGTCATGCTTCCCGTACGGGATGGGGTGACGCTCGTCCGCAAGCGGGGTTAGCAACCGGATCGCACCGGAGAACCCTCCGATTCTCCCCCGGGCGCACCGATCCTGATGCCATGCCGAAGGCCTTCGCGATGGCCGCCGCCCTGTCCATCGCCCTGTACCAGTTCGTGCCCGACGATCCGTGGTGGGTGGCCGGCTGGCAGATGGGCATCGGCTACGCCGCCGTCGCGGCGATCCTGGTCGGCGCCGGCCGGCTGCCGCGCCGCGACCGGTTGGCGTTCCGGCTGTTCGCGGCCGGGCTGGCCGCGAACGTCACCGGCATCGGCGTGGCGGTGTTCAGCGCCGAGGTGCTGCACCTGTCCGACCTGCCGACTCCGGCCGACCCGCTGTTCCTGCTGCTCTACCCGTTCTGTGCGGCCGGCATCGCGGTGCTGATCCGGCGCCGGGAGACCGGCCGGGACTGGACGGCCATGGTCGACGCGACCACCATCACCACCGGCTTCGGGCTGCTGGCCTGGGTCTATGTGATCGCTCCGGCGGCCGACGGCGGCTCGATGACCATGCTCGGCGAGGCGACCCAGGTCGCGTACCCGATCGGCGACCTCATCATGATCGCGATGATGGCCCGGCTGCTGCGCGGCGGCGGCCGGCGCGGGGCGGCGTTCTGGTGGGTGACCGTGTCGCTGGGGACCTTCCTGCTGGGCGACATCGCCTGGGTCGTGGACGGCAACCTGATCGACCAGGGTTATCCGATCGAGGACCTGGCCTGGCTCAACCGGGCCCTCGAGTCGATCTTCCTGGCGGCGTTCGCGATGTTCGGCGTCGGCGCGTTGCACCGGGACGCGCGCACGCTGGGCGCGCCGGCCGGGCCGGCTGTCGCGCGCCTGGGCCGCGTACACCTGGCGCTGTTGACCCTGGCCTCGCTCATCGCGCCGGCCCTGCTGGCCGTGCAGCTGGCCCAGGGCGAGGTCACCGACGGGTGGGCCATCGTGATCACCTCGGCCGCCCTGTTCCTGCTGGTCGTGTCGCGGATGGCGCAGCTGCTGCGGGAGGTCGAGCGGCAGGCCCGGCAGGTGCGCGAGCTGGCCCGGCGCGACGAGCTGACCGGTCTGCCCAACCGGCGGGCCTGGAACGACGAGTTGCCCCGGGCACTCGAGCACGCCCGCCGCGACGGCCGCCCGGTCACCGTGGCGCTGCTCGACCTCGACCGGTTCAAGCTGTTCAACGACACCTACGGACATCCGGCCGGGGACCGCCTGCTCAAGGCGTCGGCCGCCGCCTGGCAGGAGAGCCTGCGGGCGGTGGACACCCTGGCCCGCTACGGCGGTGAGGAGTTCGTCGTGCTGCTGCCGGACGCGACCGAGGCGCAGGCGCACGACGTGCTGGCGCGGGCGCTGGCCTCGACGCCGCTGGGGCAGACGTTCTCGGCCGGCGTGGCCCGCTGGGACGGGCGGGAGACGTCGGACGAGCTGATCGAGCGGGTGGACGCGGCGCTCTACGCGGCCAAGGCGGCCGGGCGCAACCGGATCCAGGAGTGGCGTACTCAGATCAGCGAGGCGGCGAACCGGCCGGCGGCGGCCGCCGCGAGGAAGTAGGCGTAGTCCTGGTCGAGCTTGCGGCCCATCGTCGACAGCGGCACCGGGCTCGAGCGCAGTGCCTCGTCGAGGCCGCCGACCGGCACGCGCGGCAGGCGGTGCCGGGCCGCCAGCGGCGCCAGCGCCGCGTCGATCTCCCCGGCCAGGCCGGGTTCGAGGCCGTCGGGGACGGGCAGGTCGGCCGGGAGCAGGGCCACTTTCCCGTACGCGGTGAGGCTGTGATGGGACACCCCGCGGTGCCGGGGACGCCCGTCGCCGGTCGAGATGCGCAGCGAGCCGACCGGCCGCCCGCCGAGGGTGCCGATCGCGTTGACCGCCTCACCCAGCGCCACCCCGGAGAACCCCCAGGTCGTGCCGGTGCCGAGGTTGCCCGGTCCCTGCGCGACGACGGTGACGTCGGCCCGCAGCACGTGCCGGGCGGCCAGCAGACCGGTGTGCACGGTGCTCGCCTCCAGGTCACCGCCGAACGCCTGGCCGGTCGTGACCGTGCCCGCCAGGTGGTCGCCGAGCCCGTCCAGCGTGCGCGAGAACCAGGCCGGCAGCGCCCCGCCGTCGGTCATGACGTACGCGATCGTGGCTCCGGGCTTGTCGAAGCGCACAGCGGCGACGATGGCCGGCAACGCCGAGTGCAGATCGGCGGTGACCACCGGCATGCCGTCGAGCGAGGTGGCCGCGGCCATCACCGCGCGATGCGGCGAGGCCTCCTCGTCGACACCGAGCCGGATCGCCTGCAGCGGCGTGTAACGGGCCTTGACCAGGTGACCGGAGTCGCGGGTGCCCCCGTCGTCCGGCGGGTCGGCCGGCAACCGATCGGGCAGCGCCACCACCAGCGCGTATCCACCCGTGCCGAGGCCCATCACGAGCGCGCCCACGTTGAGCAGCACGCGGTCACCCTCCCGCGGCTCGCCGACCAGCGCGGGGTAGGCGAGCGCGCGCAGCGGCCCGTCACCGGTGGTGACCTCGAGCTCGACCGCGCCGTGCCACCGCCGCCGGATCGCCCGGACCGTCCCCGACCGCCATCGCACCATGGCCGGAACCCTATTCGACCCCACCGTCGACGTGGTTGCGGCCCGCCACCCCGCGCGTCGGGTCGAGGAACACGAACCGGATGCCCGGGTAGCGGGCCCGCAACCGGCGCTCCGCCTCGTCCGAAGCCGCCTCGATCTCGCCGCCGCTGACGTCGTCCTGGAAGTCGACCTTCGCCGCGACCAGCACGTCGCCCGGGCCGAGCTGCATGGTCAGCAGCGTCGGGACGGACACCACGATCGGGATCGAGTTGAGGTCGGCGGCGATCTGGTTGTGCACCCGGCGGGGCACCGCCCGGCCGACCAGCAGCGACGCATTGCTCTGAGCCAGGATGGCGGCCACCGCGAACAGCAGCAGGCCGATCGCGACCGAGGCGATGCCGTCCCACATCCCGTTGCCCGTCAGCTCGGTCAGGACCAGGCCCGCGGCGGCCAGGATCAGGCCGATCAGGGCGGCCGAGTCCTCGAAGTAGACCGCCTTGACCGTGGTGTCGGGGGTCAGCCGCAGGAAACGCGACCGGGTGATGCCCCAGCGCCGCGACGCGCCCGTGACCTGGCGGCGGGCCCGCAGGAACGACGTGCCCTCGGCGACGAACGAGACGGCCAGCACGACGTACGACCAGAGGAACTCGCCGGTCTCCTCGCCGCGCACGATCGTCTCGATGCCGTGGTAGATCGAGAACCCGGCGCCGCCGACAAAGGTGAACACCGCGGCGATGAAAGCCCAGACGAAGCTCTCCTTGCCGTACCCGAACGGGTGTTCTTCGTCGGCCGGCGCCATGCCGCGGCGGAGCGCGACGAACAGGAAGACCTCGGTGATGGTGTCGGCCAGCGAGTGCGCCGCCTCGGACACCATGGCCGCCGAGCCCGAGAGCAGGCCGGCGACCAGCTTGGCGACGGCGATGGCGAGGTTGGCCAGGCCGGCGACGATGACCGTGCCCACACTCTCGTTCTCCGGCGCTTCGGACCCTTCGGGCGAATCGCTCGGATCGAGCGGCGCGGCCCCGGCCAGACCGACCGGGAGCTGCTCTTCTGGGGTTTCCGCGGTGCTCACCCAGGCCTACCTTTCCGCTGCGGTCCGGTGGGAAACCGGCCGGTGATGGCGCGTACGTCACTTCCGCGTCCACCCTGCTAGCGTTGCCAATCGTGTCGCGCACCCGCACCGAGCGCCTGGTGAATCTGGTGATCTGCCTCCTGTCGACGCGTCGGTTCCTGACCGCCGCGCAGATCGCCGCGACGGTGCCCGGTTACGAGCACGACCCGGAGGACCCGCGCGACCACGAGGCCTTCCAGCGCAAGTTCGAGCGGGACAAGGCCGAGCTGCGCGAGCTGGGGGTTCCCCTCGAGACCGGTACGGCCAGCGTGTTCGACCAGGAGCCGGGCTATCGCATCGCGCACCGGGAGTACGCGCTGCCCGACATCATCCTCGAACCCGACGAGGCCGCCGCCGTGGGCATCGCGGCCCGCCTCTGGCAGCACGCCGGTCTGGCCGCCGCGGCGTCGTCCGGCCTGGCCAAGCTGCGCGCGGCCGGGGTCGAGGTCGACCCGCAGGCCACGTTGGGCGTCGAGCCGGTGGTGACCGTCGACCCGGCGTTCGGGCCGCTCACCAGCGCGGCCCGGGACCGCCGGGCGGTGACCTTCAGCTACCGGGTGCCCGAAGTGGACGATCCGGCCACCCGCCGGCTCGAGCCGTGGGGCGTGGTCTGCTGGCAGGGGCGGTGGTATGTGGTGGGCCACGACCGCGACCGGGCCGCCACCCGCTGCTTCCGGCTCTCGCGCATCGTCGGCGCGGTGAAGGGCCTGGGCCGGCCGGGCGCGTTCACCCCACCCGAGAACGAAGACCTGATCAGCCACGTCGCCAAGTGGTCGGGCCCGGTGCCGCACAACGGCCGGGCCACCGTCACCGCGCGGCCGGGCAAGGCGGCCGGGCTGCGGCGCTGGGCCACCGAGTCGCGGCCGGGGCCGGACGGCGACCGGCTGACCATCCCCTACGCGGACGCCGAGCGGCTGGCCTCGACGATCGTCGGCTACGGGCCCGACGTACGCGCCGACGGGCCCCCCGAGGTGCGCGACGCAGTCATTCAACTGTTGAAGGAAGTCGTCGCCCGGCATGAGGTGGCGGCATGACGGACTGCACCGTAGTCAGCGCAGCGCTCGCAGGGCCAGGACGGCATGCCCACGGAGGCTCAGCATGACGGACTGCACCGTAGTCAGCGCAGCGCTCGTAGGGCCAGGACGGCATGCCCACGGAGGCTCAGCGTGACCGGCCCGAGGCACAGTGGGGATCGGCTCGGGCGGCTGCTGTTGCTCGTACCGTATCTGCTGGCCCGGCCCGGGATCCTGGTCGCCGAGGCGGCGGCCGACCTCGGGGTCAGCGAACGCCAGCTGCGCGAGGACCTCGAGCTGCTGTGGGTGTGCGGCCTGCCCGGCTACGGCCCGGGCGACCTGATCGACATGGCGCTGGACGGCGACCGGGTCACGATCAGCCACGACGCCGGCATCGACCGGCCGCTGCGGCTCACCCAGGACGAGGCGCTGGCCCTGGTGGTGGCGTTGCGGATGCTCGCCGAGACCCCCGGCACCGGTCACCGCGACGTCATCGAGCGCGCCCTGGCCAAGATCGAGAACGCGGCGGGCGACCTGGCCGGCGCACCGGTCGCGGTGAAGCTGCCGGCCAACAGCAAACGGGTCGACAACGTACGGGCCGCGGTCGGCACCGGCCACGCGCTGCGGATGACCTATTACACGGCCGCCCGCGACGAGACCACCGAGCGCGTCGTCGACCCGATGCGGGTGCTGATGGTCGGCGGCAAGGCCTACCTCGAGGCGTGGTGCCGCCGGGCCGAGGCGACCCGGCTGTTCCGGATCGACCGCATCGACGACTTCACCGAGCTCGACGAGCCGTCCCGGCCGCCCGCCGAGGCCGTCCCGCACGACGTCAGCGACGGCGTCTTCCACCCGACGCCCGACCTGCAGCTGGTTACGCTGCGGGTGGGGCGGGGGAGCCGCTGGATCACCGAGTACTACCCGGTGGAGGAGGTGACCCGCACCGGCGGCGAGGAGTGGGTCGTGACGATGCGGGTGACCGACCTGGGCTGGGCCCAGCGGCTGCTGCTCGGTCTCGGGCCCGACGTCACCGTGGTCGGCCCGCCCGAGCTGCTGCGCCGGATCCGCGAGCAGGCCACGGCCGCGCTCGACCAATACAGCACCCCCGGCCGGTAGGGTGGCCCGGTGCTGATGTGGATCTGGATCGCCGTGGTCGTGCTCGCCGTGATCATCCTGGGGGCGTTGGGCGTACGCCTGCTCGGCCGCCTCGACGGGCTGCGCCGGGCCGCCGTGCGTCTGCAGCGGCGCCAGGCCGACGCGGCCAAGCTCCAGCAGAGTGCCCTCGTGCTGCAGGAGACCGTGGCCGAGGTGCAGAAACGGGCTGAGCTGATCCAGGAGCACGCCGTCCTGACAAAGGGCTGACCTGCGTCGTTCCTTCCTCGTTGTCCCAGGTTTCCGGTGATCGTGGCAAACCGGCGAGGGTCCGTGGGCCGCATCACCAGATTCGACACGTACGATGGACCCCGCACAACTGATCCGACCGACTGGAGTTAACCCATGGGCGCCCTCAAGCCATGGCACATCATCATTTTCGTGGTGGTCCTCGTGCTGCTCTTCGGCGCGAAGCGGTTGCCGGACGCGGCGCGGTCGCTGGGCCGGTCGCTGCGGATCATCAAGGCCGAGACGAAGGGCCTGGTCGACGACAACAACGACGTCGCCGAGAAGGCCGAGCCGCAGTATTCGCGCCAGCCGATCCAGGGTGAGGTGCAGCAGCCCGGCGGTTACCAGCAGGCTCCGCCGCCCCCCGCGGGCTACCAGCAGGCTCCGCCGGCCCCGGGTTACCAGCAGGCTCCGCCGCCGCAGGGTTACGCCCAGCAGCCGCCGGCGCAGCCTTATGTCGATCCGGTCCAGCGCACCAACGACCGCTGATCCGCGGGCATGAAGCTAGCCCTTCGCCGACAGGGGCCCACCAAGTTTCAACAGGCCTCCGACGGCTCGATGACGCTCATCGACCATGTCCGGGAGCTGCGTAACCGGCTGTTCGTCGCCTCGATCGGCCTGGTCGTCGGCCTGATCATCGGCTTCATCCTGTCCCAGTGGGTGTTCCACCTGCTGGAGCAGCCCTACTGCCGGTTGCCCTCGTCGATCGCCACCCGCGCCGACGGCACGCAGTACTGCGACTGGGTCGTTCTCAACGTCGCCGACACGCTGATCCTGCGCCTCAAGATCGCGCTCTGGGTCGGCCTGATCATCGGCTCGCCGGTCTGGCTCTATCAGTTGTGGGCGTTCATCGCGCCGGGCCTGCACCGCCACGAGCGCAAGTGGGCGTACGTGTTCGTCGCGATCGCCGCCCCGCTGTTCGCCGGCGGCGGCATCCTGGCCTACTTCGTGGTCGGCCACAGCCTCGCCTTCATCATGGAGGCGGGCGTCCTCGGCGAGGCCACCAAGCTCGAGGTCTCGTCGTATATCGGCTTCGTGACAAATATGATCTTGATCTTCGGGGCGGCGTTCGAGTTCCCGTTGATCTTGCTGATGCTCAACTTCACCGGTGTGGTCTCCGCGCGCAAGCTGCTCGGCTGGTGGCGGATCGTGGTCTTCCTGTCGTTCGCGTTCGCCGCGATCGCCACCCCCGACCCCGGCCCGTTCGGCATGACGCTGCTGGCGTTCTGCATGATCGTGCTCTATCTGATCGCGACCGGCGTGGCGGCGCTCAACGACCGCCGCAAGGGCCGCGGCAAAGAGCTGTACGAGGGACTCGACGACGACGCGATCTCGCCGCTGGAGGAGGAGCGGGTGCCGGTCGGCGCGTCCGACCCGATCGAGGCACTGGCCCCGGTCGACGCACCCGAGCCCGTCGCGAGGCCCCGTCCGCTCGAGGGACGCTTCGACGACATGACGTAGGTCACCCGCCGGGCGGCTATGCTGCCCGGCTGTGACGAACATGGAGATCGCGGTGCTGGCCAACCCCACGGCGGGGCGAGGCCGGCACCGCGATCTGCTTACCGAGGTCCTGCGCCGGCTGGGCGATTCCGGGCGTACGGTCCGGCTCCTGGAGGCCCACAGCGAGGCCTCGGCCGAGGCGGCCTGCCGGTCCGCTGTCGCGTCCGGGGTGGGCGCCGTCGTCGCCGTGGGCGGGGACGGGACCATTCATCGGGCGCTCCAGGCCGTCGCGGAACAACCGGTCGGTTTCGGCGTGGTCCCGGCCGGCACCGGCAACGACTTCGCCGCCGCGGTGGGGATGCCGGCGGACCCGGTCGCGGCGGCCGCGCTGGTGGCCGACGCCCTGGCCGAGGGCCGGGACACCCCGATCGACCTGGCCCGGGCCGTGCTGCCCGACGGCGACGTGCGGTGGTTCGGGGCGGTGCTGGCGGGCGGGTTCGACGCGCTGGTCAACGAGCGGGCCAACCTGATGCGCTGGCCCCGCGGGCCGCGCCGTTACGACCTGGCGATCCTGCTCGAGCTGGCCCGGCTGCGGCCGCGCAAATACCAGCTGGAGCTGGACGGGGAGGACTACAGCTTCGAGGGCATGCTGGTCGCGGTGGGCAACAGCGCCAGTTACGGCGGCGGCATGCGGATCCTGCCCGACGCCGACCCCACCGACGGCCTGCTCGACGTGGTGATCGCGGCGCCGTTCGGGCGGGCGGCGCTGGCCCGGCTCAAACCGCGGCTGCGCCGCGGCACGCACGTCACCGACCCCCGGGTCACCGTCTTCCGGGCCCGGCGGGTCCGGTTGCGGTCCGAGGGCATCATCGCGTACGCCGACGGGGAGCGCCTCGGCCCGCTCGACCTCGAGTTGACGTGCGCGCCGGGTGCGATTCGGTTGCTCCGCTGAATTTGTCATCAGATCACCGGGATCCGGCCGATCGAGGGGGTCATGCAGATCAACTCGCTCAGCTCGTTCGCCAACTCCGCCTTCGAAGCCGCCCGGTCGAACCTCCGGAGCATGGCCGAGGCCGCCGCTTCGTCGGGTGAGCCCACCCCGGCCCCGGCTCCGGCTCCCGCGCCGGCCCCGGCTGCCCCGCCGGTGCCCGAGGCCGCCGCTCCCGTTCCGGGTCAGCGTCAGGGGATCAGCCTCGACGCGTACGCCTAATCGGGACTTTCCCGGCACGTCATGTCGGGACTAATCTAATTCCATCTATGCCCGCGAGTGTGCGGGCATGGCCCTTTCGAGAAGACTTCTGCTCAGCTCGGCCGCCGCCGGCGTGGCCGGTGCCGCGACCACCTGGCCGCTCGCCGCGAGCGCCGCACCCTCCGGCGGACCGCTGCGGACCGACCCGTTCACGCTCGGCATCGCCTCCGGTGACCCCGAACCGGACGGCTTCGTGCTCTGGACCCGCCTCGCGCCGATCCCCTTGGCCGAGGACGGCCTGGGCGGCATGCCGTCCCGCGTCGTACCGGTGCAGTGGGAACTGGCCGCCGACGAGCGCTTCCGCCGGATCGTGCGGCGTGGCGTCACCGTGGCCCGGCCCGAGTCCGGCCACACCGTGCACGTCGAACTGCACCACCTGCTGCCCGGCCGGGAGTACTTCTACCGGTTCCGGGCCGAGGGGCACGTCTCCCCGGCCGGCCGGACGCGGACGGCGCCGCCGCTGTGGGCGACCGGCGGCACCCTGGCCATGGCGTTCGCGTCCTGCTCGCAGTACGAGCACGGCTACTTCACCGCGTACCGCCACCTCGCCCAGGACGAGCCGGACCTGATCCTGCACTTGGGCGACTACCAGTACGAGTACGAGGCGGGCGTCTACACGGTTCCCGGTGGCAACCCGCGCGACCACGCCGGGCCCGAGACCGTGACGCTGGCCAACTACCGGCAGCGGCACGCCCAGTACAAGACCGACCCCGACCTGCAGGCCGCGCACGCCGTCGCGCCGTGGGCGGTGGTCTTCGACGACCACGAGATCGAGAACAACTGGGCCGACGAGGTGCCCGAGCAACCCGACCCGAACTTCCCGGCCCGGCGGGCCGCCGCGTTCCAGGCCTACTACGAGAACATGCCGCTGCGCCGGACGTCGATCCCGCACGGCATCGACATGCAGCTCTACCGGCGGCTGCACTGGGGGCGGCTGGCCACGTTCCACCTGCTCGACACCCGGCAGTACCGCGACGACCAGGCCTGCGGTGACGGCTACAAGGACTGCGCCGGCGCGTACGACCCGGCCCGCTCGATCACCGGCCCGCAGCAGGAGAAATGGCTGCTCGACGGCTTCCGCCGATCGTCGGCCCGCTGGGACATCCTCGGGCAGCAGGTTTTCTTCGGGCAACGCGACAACAACTCGGGGCCGCAGGTCGTGACGAGCATGGACTCGTGGGACGGGTACGCGGCCTCGCGCGACCGGATCACCCGGGGCTGGGTCGACGCCGGCGTGCGCAACCCGGTCGTGCTCACCGGCGACGTGCACGCGCACTGGGCCGACGAGCTCAAGCTGGACTACGCCGACCCGACCTCGCGGACCGTCGGCACCGAGCTGGTGTGCTCCTCGATCACGTCGACCGGCAACGGGGCCGACGTGGCGAGCGGGCAGCACCCGTGGGCGGCCTGGAACCCGCACCTGCGCTTCTACAACAACCAGCGGGGGTACGTCCGGACCCGGATCGCCCCGGACGGGCTGACCGCGGACTTCCGGGTGGTCCCGTTCGTGACCACGCCCGGCGCGCCGATCCACACCCGAGCCACGTTCGTCGTCGAGGACCGGGTGCCCGGCCTGCAGCAGACCGCCGACAACCCGACCCCGTCGACCTTGCGCTCCGCCCCCGACCTGGGCGCGGACACCGTACGGCAGGAGACCGAACGGCCTTAAGCCGGGTCGCCGACCGGGACGCCGGTGCGGGCGGCCCGCTCCTGCCCCCAGTCGTAGAGCGCCTGCAGCACCGGGGCCAGGCTCGCGCCCTCGGCGGTGAGCCGGTACTCCACATGCGGCGGCACGGTCGCGCGGTCGTCCCGCGCGACCAGGCCGTCCGCCTCGAGCTCGCGCAGCCGCTGGGTCAGCATCTTCTCGCTGATCCCCGGCATGCGCCGCCGCAACTCGCCGTAGCGGTGCATGCCCTCCTTGAGGTGAGCCAGGATCACAGCCCGCCACTTACCTCCGACCACGTCGACGGTGAGCTCGACCGGGCAGTGGTAACGCTTGGTCATTCATCGCCTCCGAGGGGCACGCACCGGAAAGTGCGTACTTGATCGGGTCGGCCGCCGATGGTGGGCTTTCCCCGTGGCTGACGAGTACACCAGCAAGGGCGCCGCGCCGCCGACCCTCTACGACTGGGCCGGTGGCCAGGAGGCGCTGCAGGCCCTGTGCGAGGCGTTCTACCGGCGGGTCGTGATCGACGACCTGCTGTCCGGGCTGTTCGCCGGGATGCACCCGGACCATCCGCGCCATGTGGCCCTCTGGCTGGGCGAGGTGTTCGGCGGGCCGGACGGCTACACGACCGCGCGCGGCGGCTACTCCGCCATGCTGCGGCACCACCTGGGCAAAGGGATCACCGAGCCGCAGCGGCGCCGCTGGGTCAACCTGATGATGGACGCGGCCGACGAGGTGAGCCTGCCGGGCGACCCGGAGTTCCGGGCGGCGTTCGCCGGTTACCTGGAGTGGGGCACCCGGCTGGCCCGGGAGAACTCGCAGCCGGGAGCCGCCCCGGTGGGCGAGGCGCCGGTGCCGCACTGGGGGTGGGGCGTGGCACCGCCGTACCTGGGTTGATTGATCTGCGGCGCTTTCACGCGGCGCTTTTACGCGGCGCTTTCACGCGGCGCTTTTACGCGGCGCAGCCGGCCAGAGCCAGGGTGGCGCCCAGGCCGTTGGGGCGGCCGGGCTCGGCCGCCGGGAGCACCAGCGCGGCACAACCCGCGGCCACCGCGCCCGCGTCGGCCGGGGTGTCGCCGACCATCAGCGTGCGCTCCGGGTCGGCGCCCAGCATGCCGCAGGCCCGCAGGAAGATCGCCGGGTCGGGTTTGGTGCGGCCGACCTCGTAGCTCAGCGCGTACGCGTCGATCAGGGAGCCCATGCCCCAGGCGTCGAACAGCGGGCGGATGTCGAAGGCGATGTTGCTGACCACGGCCACCTTGATGCCGGCGTCGTGCAGCGTGCGCAGGGTGGGCTCGGTGTCGGGGTAGGGCAGCCAGCCGTCCGGCGCCAGGAGCCGCTCGTAGAGCGCGTCGGCCAGGCCCTCGACGTCGGTCGACACGGTCGCGGCGAGGCCGGTGTAGGCGGCCCGGTGGCTCTCGGCGTACAGATCGCGGTCGGCCCAGTGCATCGCCAAGCCCGGCGGCACCCGGTGGGGCAGCGGGCCACCGGCCCGCCCGGCGGTGACCAGGCGGTCGGCCAGCACCGTCGCCTTGCCCCGGTCGAGCTCGTGACCGCAGGCCGCGGCGGCGCTCCGCACCCAGGTCACCGGGTCCTCCACCTGGGCCAACGTGCCGTGGAAGTCGAACAGCACGGCCTCGACCGGACGGTGCGGCCGATGGGGAGGGTGGTCGGTCGATGCATCATCCGGCACGGATGCACCATACCTACCGCGCCCATGCCCTCGGTTGTCACACCCACGACCTAGGCTTGGGGGTATGACGAGTCCCGCCGAACGATATGCAGAGTCCCAGCGGCGGGCGGCCCGGGTGGCCCAGTTCCCGGCGCTCGAGGATTTCATGCTCGACGTCGGCTTCGACCTGGACGACTTCCAGCGCTCGGCCTGCGAGTCACTCGAACGAGGCAGCGGCGTGCTCGTGTGCGCCCCCACCGGCGCCGGCAAGACCGTGGTCGGTGAGTTCGCCGTGCACCTCGCCCTGCGCGCCGGCGAGCGCAAGTGCTTCTACACCACCCCGATCAAGGCGCTGTCCAACCAGAAATACCACGACCTGGTCGAGCGCTACGGCCCCGACCAGGTCGGCCTGCTGACCGGCGACAACGCCATCAACGGCGACGCCCCGGTGGTCGTGATGACCACCGAGGTGCTGCGCAACATGCTGTACGCGGGGTCGTCCGCACTGAAAAACCTCGCCTACGTGGTGATGGACGAGGTGCACTACCTGGCCGACCGGTTCCGCGGCGCGGTCTGGGAAGAGGTGATCATCCACCTCCCGGCCTCGGTGACCCTGGTGTCGCTGTCGGCCACGGTCAGCAACTACGAGGAGTTCGCCGACTGGCTGGTCACCGTGCGCGGCACGACCGAGGTCGTGGTCAGCGAGCACCGGCCCGTCCCGCTGTGGCAGCACATGCTGGTCGGGCGGCGCATGTTCGACCTGTTCCACGACGCCGACGCGGCCAAGAAACACGACGTGCACCCCGAGCTGCTGCGCTACACCCGCGAGATGGAGCGCCGCCTCGAGTTCACCGACCGGTCGTACGGGCCTGGCCGCGGCGGACGCGGCCGGCGCTGGCAGCCACCACCGCGGCCCGAGGTGGTCGACCGGCTCGAGCGGGCCGACCTGCTCCCGGCGATCCTGTTCATCTTCAGCCGGGCCGGGTGTGACGCCGCCGTCCAGCAGTGCCTGTCAGCCGGGCTGCGACTGACCAGCTCCGAGGAGCGCGCCGAGATCCGCCGCATCGCCGAGGCCAAGGTGGCCTCGATCCCGCGGGAGGACCTGTCGGTGCTGGGCTACTGGGAGTGGCTCGACGGTCTCGAGCGGGGCCTCGCGGCCCACCACGCCGGCATGCTGCCCGCCTTCAAGGAGGCGGTCGAGGAGTGCTTCGTCCAGGGGCTGGTCAAGGCGGTCTTCGCCACCGAGACACTCGCCCTGGGCATCAACATGCCGGCCCGCTGTGTCGTGCTCGAGCGGCTGGTCAAATTCAACGGCGAGGCCCACGTCGACCTCACCCCGGGGGAGTACACGCAGCTCACCGGCCGGGCCGGCCGCCGCGGCATCGACGTCGAGGGTCACGCGGTGGTGCTGTGGAGCCCCGAGGTCGACCCGCGCCACGTCGCCGGGCTGGCCTCCACCCGCACCTATCCGCTCCGGTCCTCGTTCCGCCCGTCCTACAACATGGCGGTCAACCTGGTCGGCACGGTCGGCGCCGACCAGGCCCGCGAGCTGCTCGAGTCGTCGTTCGCCCAGTTCCAGGCCGACCGGTCGGTGGTCGGGCTGGCCCGCCAGGTGCAGCGCAACGTCGAGACCATGCAGACCTACGCCAACGACGAGGCCTGCCACCACGGCGACTTCGACGAGTACTTCGCGCTGCGCATCGCGATCGCCGACCGGGAACGCGCCATCGCCCGCGAGGGCACTTCGCAGCGCCGGGCCGCGGTGGTGACCTCACTGGAGCGGCTCCGGGTCGGTGACGTCATCCGGGTGGCGCAGGGCCGCCGGGCCGGTCTGGCCGTGGTTCTCGAGGCCCCGACCGGCGGGTTCGGCGAGCCCCGCCCGCTCGTGCTCACCCAGGACCGGTGGGCCGGCCGGGTCAGCCCGGCCGACTTCGCGGGCGCGGCCGAGGTGCTCGAGCGCCTCCGCGTGCCCAAGCACTTCAACCCCCGCTCGCCCGCCGCCCGGCGTGACCTGGCCGCCCAGATCAGCGCGACCGGCCACGACCGGCACGGCAACAGCCGTCGCCGCTCCAAGGGCGGCGGCACCGGCGAGGACGCTGAGATCGCGCTGCTCAAGGTGCAGATGCGGCAGCACCCGTGCCACGCCTGCCCCGAACGTGAGGATCATGCCCGCTGGGCCGAGCGGCGGCACCGCCTGCAGCGCGACACCGACGCGCTGCGGGACAAGGTCGCCGGGCGCACGGGCTCGCTGGCCCGCACGTTCGACCAGGTGTGCGCGGTGCTGGCCGGTCGCGGTTACCTGACCGAGGAGGGTGGCGTCACCGAGCCCGGCCGCATGCTGGGCCGCATCTGGTCCGAGGCCGACCTGCTGATCGCCGAGTGCCTGCGCCACGGGGTCTGGGACCGCCTCGACCCCGAGGAGCTGGCGGCGGCGGTGTCGATGGTGCTCTACGAGTCGCGCCGCGAGACGGAGGACCGCGCCTCGGTGCCCAAGGGCGGGATCACCGAGGCGGTCGACGCCTGCGGCAAGCTGTGGGCCGACATCGCCGCCGACGAGTCCGACCACGGTCTGACGCTGACCCGCGAGCCCGACCCCGGGTTCGTCTGGCCGATGTACCGCTGGGCGCGCGGCGAGCCGCTGGCCAAGGTGCTGGCCAGCGGTCACAACTACGACGCCGACATGCCGGCCGGCGACTTCGTGCGCTGGGCCCGCCAGGTCCTCGACCTGCTCGGTCAGCTGCGGGAGGCCTCGGCCGCGTCGCCGGAGCTGCGCGACACCGCCCGTAAGGCGATCACCGCGGTCAACCGGGGGGTGCTCGCCTACCACGCCGGCCTGTGACAGCTTTCGTCTGCTCTCCACGGGCGCCTGCAGCTGGGCGTCGCGGTGCTGTGCTTCGCGGCGCGGCTGGTGGCTTTGTTCGCGAGTTCCGGGCACCAGATGTTCCTGACCTCGACGCGCTCGCCGACGGCTGTTCCGACTTCTTGGCTGATGCTCAATCGCGAACGGATGGCCGATCGGTCGCGCCGGATCTAGCATGCTCTCCATGAGCAACGTCAACGCCGGTGAGCTGCCCGAGCTGACGTTCGCACTCCCCACCATCCCGGCCTCGGCCGGCGCCCTGGTACGTGGCCGCAAGGGCCGGCTACTCATCCTGAAGCCGACGTACAAGAGCGGCTGGACGATCCCAGGTGGGATCGTTGAGATCGGCGAGTCACCCTGGGATGCGTGCCGCCGCGAAACCAGGGAGGAGTGTGGCCTCGAGGTCACCACGGGGCGGCTCAAGTGCGTTGACTTCCGCCGGCCACGGCCTGATCGTCCGGGTGGTATGCGCTTCCTTTTCGACTGCGGGGTCTTCGACGACGCCGTCTTGGACACGGTGGTCATCCAGCCGCTCGAGATTGCCGAAAGCCGGGTTCTGCCGATCGACGCGGCGCTGCCTTTGCTCAGCGGACCCGTCCGGCGCCGGGTACGCGCCGCCTGGAAGACAAAACGGGTGCTCTATCTGGAGGACGGCCGCCCGGTAGGAGGCGTCGGCCCCTAGCGGCAGGGCGCCGATGATGCTCGCAGCGATCCCCCAGCCAGCCGGGCACTCATCGAGTACAGGATAAGGGCGGATCCGGCTCACCATCGGGCTAGCGCTGCGAGCGGCGTCAGACTTGGCGCTCTGGAGCGAGATGGTCGACTCTGTTGCCGCGCGCGGCAGATCCGGATGTCAGCAGGGCAGCTTAAATATCAAGAACCAACGCGCGATGGTCCGATACCTCTGGTTCGGTCAAGACTTCGAATCGATTGACGGCGGCGATATCGGAAACGAGCAGGTAGCTGGCATGCCTCACTGTCTTTCGATAATGAGATGTTCGGGTGTCAGCGGTGCCGACCAAATCGGTGAGACCGACTTCGGCCAATATGCCGAACGTCTCGCTGTCGGGAAGCAGGTTGAAGTCGCCGCACACCACGACCAGGTCACGAGGCCCCTGGATCCTGCGCACGAGTTCCGCGAGCCGTTCGGCCTGGCGGCGTCGCGCCGGCGTATCGGCCTTGCCGGACGGGTCACGCAGTCCATGCACCTGCACTACCCACACCGACCGGCCGACGGCCCGGTCGATCGTCTGCACCGCAAGGGCGACACGGGGACGGTCGCCGGCCGCCCACGCGACGTGGTCGGTGAATTGTCCATGCACGAAGGCGGAATCGACGCCGACGATCGGTAGATCCTCGCTGACGAGGGTCATCAGGCCGAAGTCTTGGCGGTAAGTACGGCCCGTGCCGTCCTGTACCGGGCCGGAATCGCTGGTCACGAAGATCGCTTGATGCTGCGTCAGCGTGGTCCGGACGTCATCGAAAACGGCAGCACGCTGAGGCAGGCTTTTCTCGCCGTCGGTGAAGCGCGTCCAGCCGTTCAAGCCAGGGGTTCGAGTCACCTCTTGCAGGCACACGATCTGGGCCCCGCAACCGGGCAGCCAGGTGAGGAGATCATCGACCAGCGCTCCGCCCCAGACGTTGACGCTCACGATCCGCACAACGGCACCCCATTCCCTGGTCCAGGCACCTCACGGCTCCTCATCCCGTGATCGAGTGCACTGTGCTCGGCGATCAGCACCCGGCACGCCAATCGTTTCATGATCCTTCGTACCGACGGTGAACTGGCTCCGGTGGCGCGGCCGACAGTGGAGTTCCACCAGGTACCGGTTCTCAGAACATCTCGGCCCGCGGCGCCGGCAACGTGGAGCTGCGACTCGCGAACTTCTGGCGCCCGGTCTCGCGAACGAAGCCAGGCTGGCGCTGCGGCGCTGCGGCGCTGCGGCGCTGCGGCGGTGTGGCGCTGCGGCGGTGTGGCTGGGCTGTGCGGCGCGGCGTGGCTGCGGCGAGGCTGGCTGTGGGCTGGAAAGCGCTGTTGGGCTGGGCAACGCGCCTGGGGCGTGCCCAGCGGTGCGGTTCGCGAGGGTTTGGTTGGGGGCTTCGGCTTGGGTAATTTTCTGGCGGGTGTCGAAGAACGGGATCCTCGTTCGTGTAGGGGTGAGACACGACCTCGAGGAGGAGCCATGAAGCAGTACCTGCTGAGCATCTACCAGCCCGATGGGGACCCGCCGCCGCCGGAGGTTCTGGGGCCGATCATGGCGGAGCTCGGGAAGCTGAACGACGAGATGAAGGCCGCGGGTGCCTGGGTCTTCGCGGTGGGGCTGCACCCGCCGTCGACCGCTACGGTCATCCGCGACCGGGACGGCGACGCGCTGCTCACGGATGGGCCTTTCGCTGAGGGCAAAGAGCACCTGGGAGGCTTCACGATCATCCAGGCGGCCGACCTCGACGAGGCGCTGAGCTGGGGCAGCCGGTTGGCCGCGGTGCTGGCGCCGCTCGCGATCGAGGTCCGTCCTATCGCCTGATAGTGGCTTGCGCGGCGAAATCGGTGTGTTGGTGCCGTGGCGGTCGGGGTCAGTTCGATCTGGTGGTCGGTGGAGCGGGACCGGCAACGTCGGGGCGGGGATGGGGAACGGATCTTCGGGCTTGAGCGACATCGAGCAGGTCTTTCGGGCGGAGTACGGGCGGGCCGTTGCGGTTCTGATCCGGCACTTCGGGGACATCGACATCGCTGAGGAAGCCGTGCAGGAGGCCTTTGCCACGGCTGTGCGGCGCTGGCCGGAGGACGGCATCCCGCCGAGCCCGGCCGGCTGGATCATCACGACGGCGCGGAACAGGGCGGTGGACCGGCTGCGCCGGGAGGCGACCCGGGTCGAGCGGGAGACGGCTTCGGTCCGGGACGCGGCGGCCGGGCAGGTGATCGCGGAGGAGGCGGATGTGGAGGATGAGCGGCTTCGGCTGATCTTCACGTGTTGTCACCCGGCGCTGGCGCCGGCGGCTCGGGTGGCGTTGACGTTGCGGCTGCTGGGCGGGCTGACCACGGGGGAGATCGCGCGGGCTTTCCTGGTGCCGGAGACGACCATGGGGCAGCGGTTGTCGCGGGCCAAGGGGAAGATCCGCGACGCGGGAATCCCGTACCGGGTGCCACGCGACGAGGAACTGCCCGATCGGCTGGGTGCGGTGCTGGCGGTGCTCTACCTGATCTTCAATGAGGGATATGCGGCCGGCTCGGGAACGGCGCTGACCCGGGACGACCTCGCGCAGGAGGCGATCCGGCTGGGCCGGCTGCTGGTGGCCCTCATGCCGGACGAGCCCGAGGCGCGGGGGCTGCTGGCCCTGATGCTGCTGATCGAGGCGCGACGGCCGGCCCGGACTACGGCGGGCGGTGACGCCGTGTTACTGGCGGATCAGGACCGTACGCTGTGGAATCGCGAACTCGTCACCGAG
Organism: Paractinoplanes maris; assembly: GCF_023544465.1. Taxonomy (GTDB): domain Bacteria; phylum Actinomycetota; class Actinomycetes; order Mycobacteriales; family Micromonosporaceae; genus Actinoplanes; species Actinoplanes maris. The sequence continues at coordinate 320,810 of NZ_JALPVL010000011.1, forward strand.
GGTCAGAGGCTGCTCCGGGATTGTCTGCGCCGGGGCCGGCCGGGGACCTATCAGCTGCAAGCCACGATCAACGCGGTGCACGCCGACGCGGCCACGGCGGAGGGCACCGACTGGGCGCAGATCCTGCAGATCTACGACCACCTGATGGCGATGACGGGCGGACCGGTCGTGGCGCTGCACCGGGCGGTGGCGGTGGCCGAGGTGCACGGTCCGGCCGAGGCGCTGACCATCGTGGACGGGCTCGAAGGACTCGAGCGGCATCATGTGTGGCACGCCGTCCGAGCCGACCTGCTGCGGCGGCTCGGCCGCGAGGGGGAGGCGCTTACGGCGTACGGGAAAGCAGTTGATCTGTCCGGCAACGCCGCCGAGCGGCAACTCCTCGAGCGGCGCGCGGGCGATCAGGCGGCGGGCCGGCCGGCGTAGCCGAGGGTTTACCGGGCGCCTTCACCGGAGCGGTCGTAGTGCCGTCGCGAAGCCGCCGCGCACCCACAGGGACATGATCGTCGGTCGATCTCGAGCGGTTCGCGGTCGACGCCCGCCGGTTCGCCACTTCACCTCGTCGGCTGCCTGGCGGTCGCGGGCGTGGTGGGTGGCGGCGGTCTGCGGCTGCCACGTCCACCTCGTCGGCTGCCTGGCGGTCGCGGGCGTGGTCGGTGGCGGCGGTCGGCGGCGTGACCCCGCGGTCTGCGGTTGCCACGTCCACGCGGTACGGGTGTTCGGCGGCCGGGCGCGGTGTCAGGCGGCGATGGCGGGCTCGGGCTGAGGGGTCCAGCGGAGGCCGGTGCCGACGGTGGCGATGAGGGCCGAGGCGGCCACGGCGGCGGCGAAGAACAGGATGGCGGTGGTAGGGCCGCGCCAGGCCAGGAGGGTGCCGGCCAGCAGGGGGGAGAGGGCGGCCATCGAGGTGGCGGCGACCATGATGACGCTGTTGACACGGCCCTGGAGGCGGTCGGGGGTGATCGACACCTGGAAGCCGAAGAGGGCGGCGTTGCAGGCCGGGCCCAGAAAGACGGTGAGGGCGACCGGGATGGCGGCGGCGATGCTCGAGGTGAACAGGGCGGCCGTTGCCAGCAGGGCGGCGGCGATCCAGCACAGGGTCCGCACCAGGGGCACCAGGCCCAGGCGGCGCTGGATGGCCGGGGCGGCGACCGCGCCGAGCAGGCCGCCCGCGGCGACGATGGTCTCGGTCAGGCCGATGACCGCGGGTGCGGTGCCGTGGCGTTGCAGGGCGACGATGACCGTGAAGATGACGCCGGTGATGGCGAAGTTCAGCGGGGCGGCCACGAGCATGAGCGTCCGCAGGAACGGGTGGGTCAGGACGAACCGGATGCCTTCGGCCAGAGCTACGCCGTACGTCTGCGGTTTGTCCTCCCGCGGCGCCTGCAAGGGTTTGCGGATGAACAGGACGGCCACGATCGACACAAGGTAGGAGACGACGTTCGCGGCAAAGGGCACGGCGTGTCCCAGGGTGAAGAGGACGCCGCCCAAGGGCGGGCCGGCCAGCGCGGTGCCGTAGGAGCGGGCCTCGTTGCGCGCGACCGCGTCGGACAACTGCCCGGCCGGCACGATGCTGAGCAGGGACGCGTCCTCGGCGGTGGAGAAGACCGCGCTCGCGGCGGCGTCCACGACGGCGACCACGAGGATGAGCGGGAGGCTCGCCCGGTCGGTCAGGACCGCGGCGGTCAGGACGGTGAAGATCAGCAGACGTACGGAATCGCAGCTGATCAGGGCGCGACGCCGGTCGACCCGGTCGACGAGCACCCCGGCCGGCAGACGGAACATCAGGCGCGCGGCCTGCGTGGCGGTGCCGACGAGGCCGGCGCTCACCGGGGAGCCGGTCTTGACCAGCACAAGCAGTGAGAGCGCGAGCGAGGCGATGCCGTCCCCCAGGTCGGACAGCGACTGCGAGGTCCACAGCAGGTTGAACTCACGGTTGCGCCACAGACTCGTCACGGCTGGGTCCGCCGCGGGTAGGTGTGCTGGACGACCACGACGGTCTCGGCGCCGGGCCCGGGATGGTCGGCCTCCCTGATGGCCTCCAAGATCCGGGCCTGGAGTCGCTTCAGGCCCTCCGGCGTGGTCCGGACGAGATAGTCGGAGCTGGCCGCGGCGTCCTGCCAGGCCGGGCTCCACCGCTGGTGCGCGGCCTCGGCATGGAACTGGTCGATCATCTGGTCGTAGACCGCCCGCTGGGCCCGGTTGACCGCGGCGAGGTCCTCGGCGTCGTCCCCGGCGAACAGGGTCGTGGCGTGCGCGGCCTTCCACCAGCGTTCCCGGCCGTGCGCGCCCCGGCCCAGCTCCGGGGCCTCCGCCACGAAGCCGTGCCGGGCGAGCAGTCGCAGGTGGTGGCTGGTCTGACCGGAGTCGGTGCTCAGCCGGCGGGCCAGGATCGCCGAGGTGGCCGGACCGTCGAGCCGCAGCGACCCGACGATGCGCATGCGCAGGGGATGCGCCATCGCCCGCATCATGGCGGCGTCAGTGAGAACAACCTTGGTCTTTTCTGCCATGGCGGTGAGGCTAGGGTCGGCGCGGAAACGTCGGCAAGTGTCCTATGCATAGGACTTCTGCATCCAGCTGCCTGCGGCCTTCAGATGAAGCCTAGCCTCCTAGGATGCCTTAGGCGGTGTGTGGGGGCTGGCGGGGAGAAGCTCACCAGACGTCGCCGTTGCGGAAGTCGCAGGCCAGGGTGCCGGCTCGGTCGAGGTGCGGGCCGTCGGCCAGGAAGCGCACGAACGTGCTGCCGTCGTCCTCGGGTGTGGAGGTCAGGCCGGCCGGGGCCAGGACCGCCGTCCGCCCGAGCCAGGGAAGCCACCCCCGTGCCACATAAAGACCGCGGCCGGCGGCCGAGGCGGAGAGCGCGCCGACATCGTAGGAGCGGTCGATGATGTCCTCGGCGGCGTCCATCACGTCGGCCGCGAAGCCCTGGCCGCGCCGGTCGGGGTGGACGGCCACAGCCTCGACGTAGCCGCAGCGCCAGGTGCGGTCGCCGTGCAGGAAGCTGCGCTGGACGACGGCGGCGTGGGCGACGATGGTGCCCTGCTCCTCGACGAGGAAGTGCAGCCCGCCGAGCGAGTGGTCCCAGTCGTCGTCGGAGAAGTTGCCGAGGAAGGCCACGTCGAGCAGGTGGCGGATCTCCTCGCGCTGGGCGGCGGTCAGGTCGGCGGTGAGAAGCGTACGAGCCACGTCGCACCGTACCGTAGGTCCCCGTGAAAGAGATTCGGCTCGCCGCCCGGCCTGACGGGTGGCCCACGGACGACACCTTCGAGATCGCTGACGTGCCGGCGCCCACGGCCGGGCCGGGGGAGGTGCTGGTCCGCAACGTGTTCATGTCGGTCGACCCCTACATGCGGGGGCGGATGAACGACGTCAAGTCGTACACGCCGCCGTTCCAGATCGGGGAGCCGCTCGACGGTGCCGCGGTCGGCGAGGTGGTGGCCTCGGAGTCGCCGGACGTCGCGGTGGGGACCTACGTCGTGCATGGACTGGGCTGGCGCGAGCTCGCGGTGGTGCCGGCCTCGCGGGTGCGGGTGGTCGACCCGGCGGCGGGCGAGCTGTCGGCCTATCTCGGCGTGCTCGGGATGACCGGCCTCACCGCGTACGTCGGTCTGCTGGACATCGCCCGGTTCCAGGAGGGTGACACGGTCTTCGTGTCGGGCGCGGCCGGCGCGGTCGGCAGCATCGCCGGGCAGATCGCCAAGCTGCGCGGGGCCAAGCGCGTGATCGGCAGCGCGGGTTCGGCCGAGAAGGTGCGCCACCTGGTCGACGACCTCGGGTTCGACACCGCCTTCAACTACCGGGACGAGCCCGTACGCAAGCAGTTGCGCCAGGCCGCACCGGACGGCATCGACGTGTACTTCGACAACGTCGGCGGCGACCACCTGGAGGCGGCGATCGGGTCGCTCACCAAGTACGGCCGGGTCGCCATGTGCGGGGCCATCTCGGCCTACAACGAGACGTCGGCGCCCGCCGCACCGCGCAATCTGGCCCTGGCCATCGGCAAGGAGCTCACCCTGCGCGGCTTCATCGTGAGCAACCACAACCGCCGGATGCCGGACTTCCTGGCCGAGGTCGGCCCATGGGTGCGCGAGGGCCGCATCGAGGCGCGCGAGACAGTGGTCGACGGCATCGAGAACGCGCCGGCCGCCTTCCTCGGCCTGTTGCGCGGCGAGAACACCGGCAAGATGCTCGTCCGGCTGTCGTGACCACACCGTCCGCGCACGCGGCCGCCCAGTACGCGTCGACCACCGGCAACCTGTCGGCCCGGATCGCCATCTACGACTACCGCACCAACCCGCAGGACTGGTATGCGTGGGCGGCCGAGCGGCTCCCGCGCGACGGGCACGTGGTGGAGGTCGGCGCGGGCACGGGTGCACTGTGGAGCCGGGCCACGCGTCCGGCCCGGCTGACGCTGATGGACTTCTCGCCCGCGATGTGTCAGCGGCTGCGCGCCGTCGGGAACGCCTCGGTCGTCCGCGGCAGTGCCACCGCTCTGCCGTTCGCCCCCGGCAGCTTCGACGGGCTCATCGCCAACCACATGCTCTACCACCTCGACGACCCCGAGGCCGGGCTGCGCGAGTTCGCCCGGGTGCTGCGGCCCGGCGGGCGGCTGGCCGTCTCGGTCAACGGGCGGGATCATCTGGCCGAGATCATGGAACTGCTGCCGGACCGGACGACCAGGGTGCACAACGACGTGCTGGCCGAGAACATCGCCGGTTACGTGGGCCGGTTCTTCGACGATGTCGAGGTGCGGCGCTACCCGAGCGAGCTGGCGATCTCGGACGCCGAGCCGGTCCTGCGGTATCTGGCCAGCCAGGCCCGGGCGCCGCTGACGCCGGAGCAGGAGGCCGGCGTGCGCGAGACCGTGGCCGCGGCGGGTGTGTTCCGGGTGCGCCAGCACGTCGTGCTGGTGACTGCCTCGGCCGCACAGCCGGGCCGGGTGGGCCGTCAGTGAGGTGGGTGACATGACCCGCGAGTCGCCCCGGCGGGCCGTCGATCGGAGGGAGGATGGGGAGCGTGGAGACCGATCTTCAGCTCGCGCAGCGGGCCGCGCTGACCGGGGCGGCGGTGGCGTTGCCACATTTCGAGGCGCTGGCCGAGCTGCCGCGGGAGGTCAAGGCCGACGGTTCGGTGGTCACGGCGGCCGACCGGGCTGTGGAGGCCGCGATCCGCGAGGTGCTGACCGCGGCCCGGCCCGGTGACGCGATCCTGGGCGAGGAGGAGGGGCAGACCGGTTCGGCCGGGCGCCGCTGGATCATCGACCCGATCGACGGGACGGCGCTGTTCGTGGCCGGCGACAACCGGTGGCTGATCCTGATCGCCCTCGAGGTGGACGGTGACATCGCCGCCGCGGTGGCGGCGCACCCGGCCCAGGGCAGTCTCTGGTGGGCCACCCGGGGCGAGGGAGCGTTCGAAGGGCGGGTGGTCGGCGGCCGGGTGGTCGCCGAAACGCCCGTACGCGTGTCGGCCGGCCCCGACACGTGTGCCGGGAGCCGCCTCGGGGTGGTGCCCGAGGAGTGGGGGCGTGAGCTGGTGGCGCCGCTCAAGGAAGTGACGCCGGCGCTGCCGTGGCCGATCCACCCGGCCCTGATGATCGCGCGCGGTGATCTCGACCTGGCCGTGCAGACCGGTGGCCAGATCTGGGACTTCGCCTCGACGTCGCTGATCGTGCAGGAGGCGGGCGGCAGCTACAGCGGGATCAACGGCCGCTTACGGCCCGGCCCGGGGGCTTCGGTCTACGCGCGGAGCGACGCCCTGCGCCGGGCCGCCCTCGACCTCGTCGGCGATCAGGCAGCGCGCGCGGCCAACTGAGGCCGGTCAGGTGATGTCGTGCACGGCCAGGCCGACGGTGCCGCGCGGCACTTCGGCGACGACCTCGCCGGCCGGGTTGATGATGCAGGTGGGCCCGAGTCCGAGGTGGGTGTGGCCGCGTTCGCCGGTGACGTCGGCCGAGGCCATCCACAGCCCGGTCTCGCGTACGCGTTTGCGGCGCAGCTCGTTGTGCCGGTCCTGCCAGCGGTAGGCGTTGTCGCGGCGCATCATGTTCTGCGCCGGGTGCACCAGAAGCGTGGCGTTCTGCGCGGCCACGGCCGCCGCGGCGTGCGGGTATTGCGCGTCGAAACAAATGTTGATGCCGAAACGCACACCGGCGCAGGCGAAGGTCGGATAGTCCGTGCCCGCCGTGAAAACGTGCTCGCCCGGGGTCAGAAACGTCTTCCGGTACGCCCCCACGGTCCGACCGCCTCGCACGACCGCGGCCGTGTTGTAGAAGCGGTCGCCCCGCCGCTCGATCATGCCCAGGACGATGGCCGGGCGCAGATCGAGCCGCAGATCGGCGGGCCTCGCGAACTGCTTCACATGCTCAGCGGTCACGGTGTAGCCCTGGAGGAAGCACTCCGGAAAGACCAGCAGATCGACGCCGTCGGCCTGCTCGGCGAACTCGCGGACGATGCCGAGCGCCCGCGGCACGTCGCCGAGGATTTCCGGTGTCTGGCAGACGCCGACGCGCATCACGCCCAGTTTCCCGTCCGGCATGCCCGCAGTCTGCCTAACTCGCGCGGGGGCGGGTAGTCATCGGGGCATGTCGCATTCGTCGAAAGCCGGTTCCGAGACCGAGCAGCACATCACCGGAAGCCCGGAGACCGGTGAGTTCATCACCGACGCCCCGCCGTCGGCCGGCACCCCGGCCAGTGGCAGCAGCAACAAGGGCATCAACGACAACCGGGGCAACCTCGGCGAGGGCGAGCCGGACGAGTCCGGCGACGTGCCGGAGCCGCCCGACTGACCTCGGCTCAGGCCCAGGGCCTTGACTGAAGAGCGGGCGTTCAGGGAAGAGGTGGTGCGTTCAGGGTCAGCGTGGTCCAGGCGCCCACGTGGACCCGGTCGCCGTCGGTCAGGGAGCGGGACTCGCCGGCGGTCAGCGGCACCTGGTCGTCGTTGATGTAGGTGCCGTTGGTCGAGCCCAGGTCGGAGACCAGCCACACGCCGTCGACGCTGAGGGTCAGCAGGGCGTGCGAGTGGGAGACACCGGGGTCGTCCTCGGACAGGTCGATCTCCGGATGGGTGCCCTTGGAGTTGCTCGTGCGGCCGATCCGCACCTGGGGTGGGGGCAACGGGACCGTGCGCGAGGTGGGCGATGCGGGGAACTCGATGCCGTCGATCGCGTTCTCGGCGAAGTAGGCCCGGTCGGGCGCGATCGTCACCGTCCAGCCGGCGGTGACCACCGGGGTCTCCACCAGCGGGGTCAGGGCCGGAACCCGGCCGGTGTCGTGGTCGAAGCCGCAGTCCTCGCAGAAGCGCGCGCTGCCCGTGCGCGGCGTGCCGCAGTTGGGGCAGGGCGGCGCGGCCGGCGTGGCGGCGGGCAGGTTGATCGTGCCGCTGCCGCTGCCGCTGCCGCTGCCGCTGCCGGTCACCGGGGCCGCGGCGCCGTCGATCTTGGCGCCGCACGTGTCGCAGAAGTCGTTCTCGGCCGAGGCGTGCCCCTTGGGGCAGGCGTACGTGGTCACTGGCCGCGCCCCACCCGCACGGTCTTGGTCGAGCGGGTGTCCAGGGCCATCTCGTCGGCCGCCGCGACCTTGCGCCGCAGCCGGACGGTGCCGGTGGCCGCGTCCTCGATGTCGACCACCGTGGCCAGCAGCTCGGAGGTGGCTTTGTTGCCGCTCTCGTGGGCCAGCTGGGCCGCCCGCCCGAATTTGATGGTCGCGGTGTGGTCGTCGCCGGACTTGCGGGCCTCGATGCCGGCCTGGATCGTGTCGGCCAGCTCGGCCTGCCCGGTGTAGTGGGCCACCTGCCGGTTGATCCGGGTCGACAGTGCCGCGTCGTCGGTCCACACCGCGCGCACCAGCGCCTGCGTGTGCACCGTGTCGCCCTCGACGATCGAGATCCGCGCGGCCAGCATCTCGTCACCGGCCGCGCCCGGCGGCACGTCCACGCAGATGTGGTAGTCGCGGCTCTCGGCGCCCCACGAGCCCAGCGGGTAGCGCGCGGCCCGGGGGCCGTCGGCCACCCGTTTGCCGGTCAGGTCGGCCACCTGCGGCTCCACCTGCTTGACGAACCGGACCGTGGCGTTCACCGGCGTCCACACCTTGAGCTGGACGTCGGCCGCGGTCTTGCCCATGGCGGTGGTCATCATCTGCTCGAAGGCGACGGTCAGGTCGGCCGGGCGGGCCACGATGTCGACCGTGCCCAGCATCGCGTCGGCGATCTTGCGGAGTTCGGAGACCTTCCAGTTGGTGCCGACGCCGCGGCAGTCGACGGCGAACTTGCCGGCGATCGTGTCGAGCACGCTCTGCAGGTAGCCCTCGCGCTCGCCGTTGTCGCCGTCGGTCAGCATGATGGCGTGCGCGATGTCGCCCGGCCGCTGGGCGAACAGCTGCGCGGCCAGCAGCAGCCAGGCGCCCATCGCGGTGCCGCCGCTGGCGTGCAGGCGGTCGATCGCCCAGGTCGCCTCGGCCCGGGTCTGGGCCGTCGCGACGGCCAGCTCCCCGGGCGCCGGGAAGAGCTGCTGGGCGGTGCCGACCCCGGCGATGAGCGCGAAGTGCACACCGTCGTCGAGGCAGGCCACCGCGGCCTTGGCCGCCTGCCGGGCGGCGGCGATGCGCCCCTCGGCCTGCATCGAGCCGGAGGCGTCGACGATGATGATCTCGGTCGCGCCGGACGTGCGGCGCCCGCCCGCGCTGCCCGACGAGGTGACCGTGACGATGGCGTTGACCTCGGTCGCCCCGAGGGCGAGGAACTCGTTCTGAAAGGCCTCGGCGGAATACGTCATCGCTAGTCCTTCGGAAGAGGCGTTACGGGGATCAGGGCCACGGTGATGTTGTCGTGACCGCCGGCGGTGTTCGCGTAGTCGGCGAGCCACCGGGCGGCAGAGATCAGCGTGCCTTGCTCGCGCAACCCCTCGCGCACGGCCGCGGCGAAGGCGGCCGGGTCGGTCAGGTAGTTCCACAATCCGTCGCTGCACAGCACCAGGTGGCCGGCGTCGCCGACGACGAACTCGCCCGTCCGGGGCGCGACCTTGCCCGCGTCGGCGCCCAGCCAGGCGGTGATGGCGTGCGCCTTGGGGTCGCGCATCGCCTGCTCGGGGTCGGCGCCCAGGGCGATGACGTGGGTGGCCCACGAGTCGTCCTCGGTGAGCTGCTCGGCCGGCCCGACCTCGGGCACCCAGTAGGCGCGGCTGTCGCCGATCCACCCGACCGTCACCGCGTCGCCGCGGACGGCCGCCGCGACGATGGTGCAGGCGGGGTTCGACGCCTGCCGCCGCGGGTCGCCCTCGGCGGTCAGCCCGGCCACCGCGACCTGGGCCGCCTGGATCGCCGCGGCGACGTCGCCCGAGGGGAGCAGGGCCCCGGCCGCCTGCACCGCGGTCAGCGAGGCGACGTCGGGGTCGAACGACGACGACACGCCGTCGCTGACCACCACGTCGATCTCGGAGCCGCGGGTGGCGAGCCACATCGCGTCCTCGTTGCGGTGGTGCCGCAGCCCGCGGTCGGTCACCGCGGCCGCCGTGGCGCCGCAGTCGGTCTCGAGGTGGTCACGTTCGCGCCCGGCCAGCATCCCGCAATGCTCGCAGTAGCCGTCGGCGCCCACGCCGCCGGGTGTCCCGCAATGGGGGCACTCGGGCTCGGGGGCCAGCGACTGGCCGCAGCTCTCGCAGAAGGCCATTCCGGCGGTGCGCTCATCGGCGCACGAGGCGCAGTCGGTCATGGTCATCGAGCCTCGCTCTGGGAACCGGGAAAAACGATCATGTGCGTGTCCGGGGGCGGGACGCGTTCGCCAGGTCGACCAGGCGGACCTTCTCGGCACCGTGCGCCGCGCGGGCCATCTCGCGGTACGCCTCCTCGAGCGCGAAGCGGACGTCGCGTTCCCGGATGGTGCCGTTGCGGTCGGGGCCGAGCACCGCCGCGGGCAGCGTAATCCCTCCGTTGATGTTTCGCAGGGCCTGTTCGAGCAGCTCCGCGCGCAGGGCGGCCAGCTGGGCGGCCTCCACCTCGAGCCGCTCGATGAGCGCGGCCGCGGCGGCCAGCGAGTCGACGTCGGGTGCGGTGGCCGGGTGCGCCCGCACGAGCGCCCGGACCGCCCCGACCTGCGAGCTGCGGTAGGCCGACGAGGTGCCGGGCACCCGGTTGTAGGCCTCGACCGCCCCGCTGCGGTCGCCGGTGCTCAGACGGCACCGGGCCAGCCCGGCCGCCGCCGCCGTGTACGACGGGTCGGTGCGGCTGACGACGTCGTAGTAACCCGCCGCGCCCGCTGCGTCGCCGGCCAGTTCCCGGGTGAGCCCGAGCGCGAGCTGCGGCGCCAGCTCGCCCGGCAGCGCGGCGTAGACGGCGTCGAACTGCGGCCGGGCGGCGTCCGGCTTGCCCTCGGCCAGCCCCAGCAGCCCGTCGAACCAGGCGACCCGCCAGTCGGCGCCGTAGGTGACGGCCAGCCGGTCGCACTCCTGCCGGGCCCCGGCGAACGAGCCGTCGCGCACGCCCAGGTCGATCAGCGCCCGCAGGCCGCGCAGTGCCACCTCGAGCGTCTCGGCCGGCGCCGAGCGCAGCAGCGTCAGCACCTCGGCCGGGTCGGTGACCGTCACCGAGGCCAGGAACGCGGCCGCCGGGTCGGTCAGGTCGATCAGCGGGGTCGGCAGGTCCTGCCAGCGGGGCGTCTCGGAGTGCAGGTCGGTGCGCAGCTCACCGGTGAACAGCGTCGACGGGGCCGGCTGCGCGGTGCCGCCGGCCGCCAGCACCTGCCGCAGCACGCCCATCATCTGCTCGGCCATCTCGGCCGCGTCGACGAACCGCTCGCCCGGGTTGGTCCGCGTCGCCCGCTGCAGGAGCCGGTAATACGACTCGAACCGCTGGTAGACCTCGAACTCGCCGCGGTCGGGCAGGCTGTCGGCGAACGTCGTCTGGTAGCCCCGGAAATCGGTGGTGAGCACGGCCAGCGTACGGCCGATGGTGTAAAGGTCCGAGGCCACCGACGGCCCGAGCGTGGCCATCTCGGGAGCCTGATAACCCACCGTGCCGTAGAGGGCGGCGTCGTGGTCGTCGACGTGCACGACACCACCGAGGTCGATGAGCCTCATCTGGTCGCCGGCCTGGATCACGTTGTCCGGCTTGAAGTCGCAGTAGATCAGCCCCCGGTCGTGCAGGTAGCCGAACGCCGGCATGATCTCCAGGACGTACGCCAGGGCCTGGTCCACCGGGAGCGGGTCGAGGGTGCCGCCGTTGGCCGCGCGGCGCTCCTTGAGGATGCCCTTGAGTGATTCGCCGCCGACGTACTCCATGACGATGTAGCCGGCCCCGTCGTGCTCGACGAAGTTGTAGATCTTGACGATGTTGGGGTGCTCGACCTCGGCCAGGAACCGCCGCTCGGCCACCGCCGCGGCCAGCGCGTCCTCGTCGCCCGAGTTGAGCAGGCCCTTGAGCACCACCCAGCGGTCCGAGACGTTCTTGTCGACGGCCAGGTGGATCCAGCCCAGGCCGCCGTGCGCGAGCGCCCCGACAACCTCGTACTGCCCGCCGACCAGGTCGCCCTTGACGAGCTTGGGGGTGAAGTTGAACGGCTCGCCGCACGCGGGGCAGAAGCCCGAGGTACGGCCCGGGCGGTCACCGCGGGTGCGGCCGACCTGGTTGCCGCACTTGGCGCAGTACCGCTTCGACTCGGGCACCTCGGCCGTGGCCATGATCGCCGTCGCCGGGTCGGCCTGGGTGATCGGCGCGATGTCGACCAGGCCACCGGCGAAGCGGCGCCGCGACCCGGTGCGGGCGCTGCCGGTGCGCGACGACCCCGACGTCCGGGTGGAGAGCGCGGACGTACGGACCGACGGACTGGTCGCCTCCCGCGGAACCGGCACCAGCACCTTCACCGGGCCGGTGCGCGGCGCCAGTCCACAGGTGTCGCAGTACCCGTCCTCGATCGTGCCCGGGCAGTCGCGTTCGCACTTCATCGGCCGTTCCTCGTGATCGTGGCGGTCAGCGCATCCTGGTAGGCGTTGACGGCCCGGCGGGCCGCGGACAGCTCGCACGGCGCGACGTAGAGCGCCTCCCGCGCGGCCGCGGCCAGCGGGCTCAGCTCGGACTGCTCGGCCAGCCCGTGCCGCAGCGCCTTGGCCTGGTAGGCGTCGAGGCGCCCGCGGAGCTCGTTGCGGGTGGCGAGCAGGCCGGCGTTGCGGGCGGCGCCGTCACGCAGGGCGGCCAGCCGGTCGCGGGCCCGCCGGCTCCACTCGGCCAGCCGTGAGCTGATCAGCGGCCAGTGCCCGGCCGCGGCCAGCGCGTCGATCGCCACCAGGTCGGGTCGCAGGGTGCCCGGCGGCACGGCGGCGATCTCGTGCGGCGGGAACCGGTCGGCCGCCTTCTCGGCGGCGGCGTGCGCCTCCTCGGTGGCCGCGTCGACCTCGGCCGCCAGGCGGTGCGCGTCGGCCAGCCGCTGGGTCAGCGCCTCGCGCAGCTCGCCGGCCGAGGTGCGCTCGGCGTCGGCCCGCCGGATCAGGGTGCGGACGGCGGCCAGGTCGCGCTCCTGCACCCCGAGCGGGTCGGTGGCCAGCGCCGCGGTGAACAGAGCGAGCCGCCGGTCGGCCTCGCCGATCGCCGTCATGCTGCCGCCCGACTCGCGGGTCAGCCGCCGCACGGTCTCCAGCGCGCTCGCCGCCTCGGCCGCGGCCGGCACCAGCCTGTCCCACGCCTCACCGGCCCGGGTGGCGACGTCGACCGCGGTGGCGAACGCGGCCTCCATGGCCGAGAGCAGCTGGGCCGGTGTGCACGTCGTGTGCACCTGGCTCACGCCGAGCAGCCCGCGCTGGGCCAGCGGCACGACCTTGGTCGACAGGTGCACCGACTCGCCGAGCACCTCATGGGCGAACCGGGTGCGGTCGGCGTCGCTGGGCCAGCGCTTGTCCCGCATCCTGGTGGCCCGCGCGATCACCTCGGTGAGCAGCCGGTAGCCCTCCCAGAGCTCGGCCAGCGCCTCGGTTGCGTCCGCCCACCGCGTCGCCGTCGGCCCGGTCAGCGCCGAGCGGTCGAGCTCCTTGCGGGCCGGGTTGTCGTCCAGGTCGACCAGGTTGGCCGCGATCGCCGTCACCGCGGTCTCCAGCCGCAGCAGTTCGGCCTCCGCCTGCTTGGTCATCGGTATCGGGCTCCGGGCGGTGCGGGCGCCGGGCCGAAGTCGCCCAGCCATTTCTCGTACGTCTTCTTCCAGGTGCCGTCGGCGCGGTTGCGCTCGAGGACGGCGTTGACGAAGCGGGTGAACTCGGGGTGCGACTTGTTCATCGCCATCGCGTACGGCTCGTCGGTGAACTTCTCGCCGATGACCTTGGCGTACGGGTCCTGCGCGGCCATCCCGGCCAGGATCGTGTCGTCGGTCGAGATGCCCTCGACCTCATTGCGCTGGAACGCCACCAGGCAGTCACCGAACGCGGGCCGGGCCACCGCCACCAGCACCGGCTTGGCCTTCACCTTGCCGATGTTGTCGAACGAGGTGGAGCCGGCGGCCGAGCAGATCCTCTTGCCGCCCAGGTCCTCGATGCGCTTGGCGGTCGAGTTCTTGGACACGAGAACCTTCTGCCCGGCCTCGTAGTAGATGCTGGAGAAGTTGACGTCGGCCCAGCGGGCACAGTTCGCCGTCATGGTGTCGGCGACGAGGTCCACGCTGCCGTCGGCGGCGGAGCTGACGCGCTTGTCGTAGCCGATGACCTTGATCTGGATCTTGTCGGGGTCACCGAAGATGGCCTGGGCGATCTGGCGGCCCATGTCGACGTCGAAGCCCTCGATCCGGCCGCTGAACGGGTTGCGCGAGCTGAAAAGCAGCGTGTCCTGGCTCGTGCCCAGCACCAGCCGGCCGCGCTCCTGGATGGTCGCCATGTAACTGCCCGCGGGCATGTCGCCCGGAGCGGGCAACGCGCCGGCGGGGCGCAGGCTGGCCCGGGGATCGCAGGCCGGCGGGGCCGCCTGCTCACCGCCCGGGGCCGGCGGCGTCGCCGCCACCTTCGGCTGGTCGGGCAGGACCGGCAGGTCGGAGGAGTCGCCGGCACAACCGGCCAGGGCCGCGGTGGCGGCGAGCACGGCCACGGTGACGGCAACCCGGATGCGCATCAGCGGTACTCCTCCAGTCGCACACGGATGCCGAGGAAGGCCAGCACGCAGACGGCCAGCGCCAGCAGCGGCCCGCCCACGGTGAGCACGCCCAAGCCGTTGCCGGCGGCGCCGATCTCATCGGTGAAGAACGCCTTGCGGTTCTCGTAGGCCTTGTCGAGGTCGGCCCGCACACCCTCGAACGTGCCGGTCGTCTGCTTGCCGATGGCCAGCTTGACCGCGCCCTCGTAGTCGCCGCTGTCGTCCAGCGCGCGGACGTCGCGGTGCGCCGTGACGTACTGCTGGAAGCCCTCCGACGCCCGGGTCATCATCCGGCCCAGGGCGGGGTCGAGATCGCCGTACGAGTTGACCATCGGCCCGCCGCGGACCGAGAGACGCTCGGCCACGACGGTGAAGTCCTTCTCGTACGGTCCCGAGCCGGCCCGGCCGGCCAGGGTGAGCGCCTCGTCGCCGCGGGCCTGCAGGGCCAGGATGCGGCTCTCGGCGATCGACGCCACCGGCAGCGAGCCCTGGTTGGCCGCCCGGTCGAGCCGGGCCTGCTGGGTCAGCAGGATCGAGAACGAGCCGATCAGGAAGAGCGCCGTCAGCACCGTGGCCACGACCAGCGGGATGTTGAAGGTGCGCCGGGTGCGGCGGCTCAGATAGCGCTGGGTCAGGACCAGCGCCACCATCAGGGCCAGCAGCGACAGCAGGAGCAGCGCCACCCAGCCGAGCGCGCCGGCCCGGCCGTAACCGTCCTCGACCTCCCGCTGGGCGTCGGTGAACAGCTGTTTCGCCTGCGGCTGCAGGGTGTCCCGGTTGAGCCGGGAGGCCTCGGACAGATACGACGCGCCGATCGGCAGGCCCTGGCGGTTGTTGGCCCGGGCCGTGGCCACCAGCGCCGAATACTGGGCGACGCCGGCCGACAGCGTGCGCACGGCGTCGGCCGCCGAGCCGTCCTCGGCGGTGCGCCGGGCGGCCGAGGTCAGCGCGGTGGTCGCCCGCGCCAGGTCCTTGTCGTAGTTGTCGGTCAGCGTGGACGGCTCGAGCCCGCCGGCCAGGAACGCCTGGGCGGCGGTGGTGTCGGCGTCGGCCAGCGACGAATAGATGGTCTCGGCCTCGACCAGCAGCGGCTGCGCGCGGTCGCCGAGGTCGCTCGTGCCGGCCCGGGCCGACGAGCCGGCCACGCCGGCCAGCAGGCCGGTGAGCACACCCAGGGCGAGCAGCGTGGCGATCAGCAACTGCAGCCGCCCCGGTGATGTGTGCCGAAGCCGCCCGACGCGGCGAACCACGCCGGGCCGTGCCGCCAGCGCTGTGCTCAAGCTGTCCTCCCCCGCGGTTGTGCGGCCTTTACTGTGCGCCATCGACGCAAGCGCCCGGCAGCGGAGCCGCCGGGCGTTGCTGACCGAGAATGATTAGCTGAGTTCGCGCTTGAGCAGCTTGCCGGTGGCGGTCATCGGCAGCGACTCGACGATGCTGACCACGCGCGGGTATTTGTACGCCGCCATCTGCTCCTTGCCCCACTCGACCAGCTCGTCCCCGGTCACGCTCGCCCCCGGCTTGAGGATCACGAACGCCTTGACCTCTTCGCCGTGGCTCGGGTGCGGCACCCCGATCACCGCGGCCAGCGAGACGGCCTCGTGGGTCAGCAGGACCTCCTCGATCTCCCGCGGGTAGACGTTGAAGCCCCCGCGGATGATCATGTCTTTGGCCCGGTCGACGATGTAGTAGTAGCCGTCCTTGTCGCGCCGGCCCAGGTCCCCGCTGCGGAACCAGCCGTCCCGCATGACCTCGGCGGTCGCCTCGGGACGGTTGTAGTAGCCGCGCATGATGTTGTGGCCGCGGATGGCGATCTCGCCGATCTCGTCGGCGCTGTCCACCGTGTTCCACTCGGCGTCGATGAGCTTCACCTCGACACCCCAGATGGGCACGCCGATCGAGCCCGGACGCGGCTCGGCCCCCGGCTTGCTGAACGTGGCCACCGGCGAGGTCTCGGACAGCCCGTAGCCCTCGAGGATGGTGACCCCGAAGCGCTCCTTGACCTCTTTGATGATCTCGACCGGCAGGCTGGAACCGCCGGACACAGCAACCCGCATGTTGGCCGCGATGCGCTCCACGTCGACGCCCTCACCGAGCGCGTTGAGCAGGCCCCACCACATGGTCGGCACACCCGCGAAGAACGTGACGTTCTCGCTCTGCAGCAACTGGACGGCGGCCGCGGCGTCGAAGCGGGGGAGCAGCACCAGCGTCGCTCCGGTGGCGAAGCCCGCGTTCATGTTGACCGTCGAGCCGAACGAGTGGAACAACGGCAGCACGAGCAGGTGGGTGTCGGTGCCCGGGGTGCCGCCGAAGAGCCGGTTGCAGGTGAGCGCGTTGAGCAGCAGGTTGGCGTGCGACAGCTCGGCCCCCTTGGCCTGGCCGGTCGTGCCGCTGGTGTAGAGGATGACCGCCGGGTCGGTCTCGGGCAGCAGCGCCGCCTCGAAGACCGGCGACTGGCCGGCCAGAGCGGCCCCCAGCGTCTCGGCGCCCTCGATCGGCGAGGCCGCGGCCGGGTCGGCCGTGATGAGCAGGAACGTCTCGCAGCCCGCGGTCTGCTCGAAGCCGGCGAAGCCCTCGGCGCCCATCGGCAGCTCGGGGGTGCCCTGGAAACACAGGTAGGCCTTGGCCTCGGAGTCCTTCAGGTGATACGCGATCTCGCGGCCCTTGAGCAGCACGTTCAGCGGCACGACGACCGCGCCGGCCTTGAGGATGCCGTAGTAGACCACCGGGAAGTACGGCAGGTTGGGGCAGGACAGAGCCACCTTGTCGCCGGGCCGGATGCCCCGCTCGACGAGCAGGTTGGCGACCTGGTTGGCGGCCGCGTCGACCTGGGCGTAGGTCAGGCGCCGGTCTCCGAGGACGACCGCCGCCCGATCCGGAAAGGTGCGGGCGCTGTCCTCGAGCAGGATCGAGAGGTTGAGCATGCGGTCGGTCCCCTTCACGGTGCTGATGTGACTGCCGTCTCATCCCACCATTAGTCGCGGACCTGAGAAACCCTCCGTTTCGGTGTTGTTTCAGCCGCCGGCCAGCAGACGCCAGGGCGATCGGCGCAGCCCACGGGGCAACCACGCGGCACGCCGGCGCGCCGGTTCTTCCTCGCCGAGTCGCGCCCGCAGCCGCTCCGGCACCCACGGACCCTCCGCATAGAAGGTCAACCCCGTCTTGCGTACGTAAGGGGGACCGAACCAGCACCAGGCCGGCGGCGACGGCGGCAGGCCCAGCCACTCACCGAGCGGCGCCAGGTAGGGCTCCTCCCGCCGCTCGGCCGGCCCCCACAGCGTCTTGCGCTCGAGGGTCATCCCGCCCGCCACCGACGCCGACACATAGAACGAGTTGTCGCCGGCCACCGCCCGGGCGAACCTCCGCACCCGTTCGTCGTCCGCCCCGAGCTCCACCTGCATCGAGTGCACGGCCACCGGCCCGGGGGCGATGCCGGGCCCGGCATCGAACGAGATGTGGTGGACAGGACTCCGCCCGGTCAGGAAGAGCAGCGAATCAGCCGCGGCCCAGACCGCCTGCACCTCGGACCGGCCCCCGCGTCCCCGCAGCGGCTCGGACTCCCCGAACCGCACCGGCACCGCCTCCGGCAGGTGCTCCTCAGCCGCGCGATACCACCGCCCGACGATGTCTCCCACCGTCCGCAGCTCATACCACCGCACCACCAGTACGTCGATCTTGCGCGCCGCCACCGGCCGAGCCTACGACCCTCAGCTGCACGGCCGTCACCACCGCCGCGACCAGCACCAGCGCGCTCACCACGATCGGCGCCGCAGCCGCACCGATCAGGACGACCAGCGCCGGTGCGGCCAGCGCCCCGGCAACCGCGGCGGCCGCGTCGCTGACCTGGAAGGCGGACGCGACCCGGCCCACAGCTCCCGCGGGCGAGGCGGTCTGGACGTGGTGGGCGGTGGCGACAGTGGCGACTGCCCCCGGAACGCCGGCCACCGTGATCGAGACAAGCGCGACGACGGTGCTGGTGGTCGTGAAGAGGACCAGGAACAAGGCGCCCACCGTTGCGTACGAGGTCGTGAGCACCGTCCGGGCCGGCCACCGGACCACCAGCGATCGGCTCAGCAACGAGCCACCCAGGAAGCCGACGCCCAACCCGGCGACAAGGTGCCCCACCGTCCGGCCGTCCCCGTGCAGTCGCCCCACCGCGAACGGCACCAGCAACGCCGTGAGCGCCGCGTTGGCCACCCAGTACACGAACGATCCGGCCAGCATCCCGCGCAGGACCGGGCTGTGGAAGACAAACCGCAGCCCGGCCCGCACGCCGGCTGCCACCGGTGATCCGGTCGGCGGCCGTGTTGCCGTCGCGGGCCGGCCCGGCCCGGCGGCGAGCGGCAATCGGGCGAGCAGGAGAGCCGCGCCGAGATAACTCGCCGCGTCCACCGCGACCACGGCCGTGAACCAGCCCGCCGCGGTCAGCGCGGTGCCGGCGAGCGGCGCGCAGATGCGCAGCACGCTGTGCGACACGGCCAGCAGCGCGTTCGCCGACGCGCGGTCCGCCCGGTCGGTGACCACCGCCGGAACGGTGGCTTGCAGGGCCGGCCGCAGGAAGCAGGCCGCCGCACACTCGACAACCAGACCCGCGTAGATCAGCCTCACCGGCCCGGCCGCGATCAGGCCCACCCCGAGCGCGGCGACCCCGTTGGCCACGACGAAGACGGAGCGCCGCGACCACCGGTCGACCAGCGCGCCCGCCCACGGGCCCACGACGAGCGTCGGTGCGGCCTGCACGGCCAGCGCGACCGCGGTCGACGTCGCCGACCCGGTCAGCGCGTAGACCTGTACGGGCACCGCCATGACCAGCAGCCAGGTCCCCACCGCGTCGACCGTCGCCGCCGCCCACAACCGCCGGAACCCGGGACGCCGAGCCAGCAGAGTCCACATGTCGGCAAGCTATCTTCCGGGAACAACACGTGGCAAGATGTGTCCTGTGGAAATAGTCGAGCTGGGTGCCCGGCTACGTCACCGGCGGACGGCGGCCGGCCGCACCATCGCCTCGGTCGCCGCCGACGCCGGGCTGTCGGTGCCTTACATCGCCAACCTGGAGAACGGCCGGGGCAATCCGACGTTGTCCGCCCTCAGCGGTCTCGCCGCTGCTCTCGATCTCCAACTCGATGTCCGGCTCGCCGGCGACACCGGTGCCCCCGCGCCGGCGGCACTGCCGGAGTCGCTGGTCAAGTTCTCGCGAAGTGCGCGGTTCCGCGCCGAGACGCCGCCGGCTGAGCGGTCCCGGCGTCTCGGAGCCATGGCGGCCATGGGTGCACTCGCCGGCCGGCCGCCGACCGAGCTCGACTGGCACCGGCTGCTGGACGTGGTTGTCCTGCTTACCCGGGACGACTGACGGGATCGGCGATCCGGCGTGATCATCCTGGCCACTCGTGGGGTGGAAACAGGGCACAATCAGCCCAAAGGGGGTGCGGTGGTGCGTCGGCAGAGGGACACCCGCAGTGAGAACCTGCTGTACGCGCTCGGCGTGCGGTATGAGCGGTGGCGGCGGGAGCATGCCGGAGCGCCGGGCCGGCGGCAGCTCAAGGAGCGCGCGGTCCTGTTCGGGGGCGGGAGCGCGGCACGCACGTTGCTGCACAGCATGATTTTCGACGCGCGGAGCCGGTTCGACCCGGTGGGGGTGCTCGACGACGACCCGGCGCTGCGGGGGGAGCGGCTGGCCGGCGTCGCGGTCATCGGGAGCCGGGCCGACCTGGCCGCGGTTGTCGAGCGGACCCGGGCCACCGCGGTGATCTTCACGATCGGCAACGCCGAGGGGTCGCTCGTGCGCCGGATCCGGGCGCTGGCCCTGGCCGCCGGAGTGCGGTTCCTGGTCGTGCCCGAGACCAGCGAGCTGCTCGGTCACGAGCTCGGCGCCCAGGACATCCGCGAGGTGCGGATCACCGATCTCCTCGGGCGGCACCGGATCGCGACCGACGCCGGCGCCATCGCGGCCGGGCTGCGGGGCAAGCGGGTGCTGGTGACCGGGGCCGGAGGTGAGATCGGCTCGGAGCTGTGCCGGCAGATCCACCGGTTCGAGCCGGCCGAGCTGATCATGCTGGATCACGACGAGGCGGCGCTGCAGGCCGTGCAGCTCAGTGTGGATCCGCGGGCCGAGCTGCACGATCCGTCGGTCGTGCTGGCTGACGTGCGCGACGCCGGACGGGTGCGCGAGGTGTTCCGTACCCGGGAACCGGAAGTTGTCTTCCACGCGGCCGCCCTGCACCATCAGCCGCTGCTGGAACGCCACCCGGGCGAAGCCGTCAAGACCAACGTCCTGGGCACTTTGGCGCTGCTCGAAGCGTCCGCCGGGGTGGAGCTGTTCGTCAACGTCTCCACGGCCAAGGCGGCCGACCCGGTCAGCGTGCTCGGTTACACCAAGCGCATCACCGAACGGCTCACCGCCGGCTTCGACCAGCGGTGGCCGGGGCGGTTCGTCAGCGTCCGCTTCGGCAACGCGCTGGGGGCCCGCGGGTCGGTCCTGACCACGTTCGCCGCGCAGATCGCCGACGGCGGCCCGATCACCGTCACCCACCCCGAGGTCACCCGCTATCTGATGACCACGCAGGAGGCGGTCACGCTCCTGCTGCAGGCCGCGGCGATCGGCGACGGCGGCGAGGCGCTGGTGCTGCAGCTGGGCGAGCCGGTGCGCATCGCCGACCTCGCCCGGGACATGGCCGAGCTGTCCGGCCGGCCGATCGACATCGTCCACACCGGGTTGCGGCCGGGGGAGAAGCTCGGCGAGACCCTCTTCGGCCCCGGCGAGGCGGATCTGCGGCCGCGCCACCCGCTGATCGCCCACGTCCCGGTTCCGGTGCTGGACCCCTCTCTCGTACGAGGGCCGGAAGCGCAGTGGGATGCCGGAGCACTCGCCGACCTGTGCGCGACGCCGTCAGAGCAGACCCGCGCCGCCTGACCGGCCACTCACTCTCCGGCGAAGGTGGCCCCGCCCGACCGCAGATGCTCCAGCACCAGCGGATCGATGTGCCCCGCGACGATCCGCATCTCCAGGTTCTCGATGCCCGCCCAGGACGCCAGCGACTCGTCGAGGTCGGGACCGACGTGACCGGCTTTGACCAGTCGCTCGGCCACCTCGTCGGCCAGCGCCCCGGTCAGCGGCAGCAGCGTCGCCGGGTCGGGCGACTCGAAGTACAGGCTGTGCATCCCGAGCAGTCGCCCCAGCTCCCCGACCGGGTCGGCGTGGTCGTCCACGCGCAGGTCGGCCCACACATCGCTGGTCCCGCCGTAGCCCCGCCCCTTCGACACCACCAGCAGCGCCGCGCTCTGCCGCCCGCGCCGGTCCCCGCCGGCCAGATCGCCCGCGCTCAGCGCCTCGAGCAGCCGGTAGGGCAGCGGCCGCCCCGAGTCCCCGCTCAGCCAGGCCATCTCCATGTCGCCGACGACCGCCTCGCCGGCCAGCATGTTGCCCTGGATCGCGTAACCGTCACCGGCCACCCCGCCGGCCCAGTCGTGGCACTGGTCGCCGGTGAACGTCGCCCCCAGCCCGTCGGGCCCGACCACGCCGACCTGGCGGTGCTCGATCGGCCCGGCGTCACCGGCCAGCAGCGCCTTGACCGCCTCGGTGGCGGCCACGCCGGTGCCCAGCAGGGCCAGCGCCTGCGGGCGGTAGGCCAGGTTCGCGTACGACTGGGTGGCGACCGCGCCGACGTCGGCCAGCGCGGCCGGCACGGCCGCCCCCACTCCCAGGAACTTGCTGGCCACGGCCACCCCGAGGGCCTGGCCGTCGGCCGAGCGGGCAACGATCGAAAAGGTCATGCCGCGACCTTAGCTTTCGGCGAACGACCCGGTGGCGACCTCCCCGGCCGGCTCGTAGGTGGCCATCGTGACGCCCTTGGTGCTGGTCGCGCTGCTCACCAGGCGCAGCGCGCCGGCGGGCAGGCCGTCGGCGAACAGTCGTTTGCCGCCACCCAGCACGAGCGGCGCGATCACCAGCCGGAACCGGTCGATCAGCCCGGCCCCCCACAGGGTGCCGACGAGGTCGGCGCTGCCGTGCACCTGCAGCTCCGGCCCGTCCTCGCGCTTGAGCCGGGCCACCGCCTCGGTCACGTCACCGCTGAGCAGCACCGACCGCTGCCACGGCAGATCCGGTGCCGCCCGGCGGGAGGCGACGTATTTGACCGCGTCGTTCAGCGGCTTGCCACCCGCCTCCTCCGGGGCGCTCGGCCAGTACGCGGCCAGCGTGTCGTACGTGCGGCGACCGAGCACCAGGTCGAACGGCTTGCCCATCGTCTCGCCGAGGAAGGCGCCCAGGTCGTCGTCCCACAACGGCACCAGCCACCCGCCGTGCGCGAAACCGCCGCTGCCGTCCTCCTCGGGCGTGCCGGGCGCCTGGGTCACCCCGTCCAGGCTGATCGAGTTGACCACCACCAGCTCTCTCATGACGGCTCGGCGAGCACGCCGTCGATCTGCCCGATCGCGAGGCGCAGACCCTCCTCCATGCCCATCTTGGCCATCTCCTGCAGCTGGTCGATGCTGGTGAAGCGGGACAGCACGGTCATCCGGGTCCGGTCACCGACGGCCTCGAAGGTGACGATGCCGTGCGTCGGCTCCATCGTGGTGACCGGCTCGCCGTGCTGGTCGGCGAAGCCGTCGTCGAACTCCAGCCGCTGCGGCTCGTCGAGCAGCGTGAACGCGAACCAGCCATGCGCCTTGGTGCCGTCCGGACCGGTCATGTGGTAGGCCGAGCGGCCCCCGGGCCGGAACTCGTGCCGGTCGAATGTGGCCGGCCACGTCGGCGGGCCCCACCAGCGCTCGAGCTGGCGCGCGTCGGCCCACACCTGCCAGACCCGGGCCGGCGGCGCGTCGAACTCGGCGACGATGGTGAAGGTCAGCGCCTCCTCGTCCCGGTGGACATCAAGCACAGTCATGTCTCTCTCCTCAGTACGTCCTCGATGCCGCGCACCCGGTGCCGCCAGATGTCCTCCAGCTCGGCGAGCAGGGCGGCGGCCCGGCGCAACGCGTCGACCTCGCCATGCACGACCTGCTCCCGGCCGCGGCGCTCCTTGGTGATCAGCCCGGCGTGCTCCAGCACGGCCACGTGTTTCTGCACCGCGGCGAAGCTCATCGGATAGAGCCGGGCCAGCGCCGACACCGACTGACCGTCGTGGATCACCCGGGCCAGGATGTCGCGCCGGGTGCCGTCGGCCAGTGCGTGGAACACGCGGTCGGCGCCGTCACCTACAACCATGTGGTTGTACGTTACTCGCCGATCAGGAGAAGCGGAAGCGGGTCTGGGAAAAAGGCTCACCCTTGCCGAAGGCCAGGATCTTGGCCGGGGCGACCGCGAAGACCAGCGCGGTGTGCTCGCCGTCCTGGGTGAATAAGCCGTCGCGGACCTGGAAGTCCCAGGCGTGGCGGTCCTTCCAGAGCCCGGCCAGCTCGGTCAGGCGCTGCTCGTCGGTCACCCGGATCGCGGCGCCCTCGACCACCACGTCCAGGCCCGCGTGCTGTTCGGCGGTGCCGGTGGTCAGGGCGACGTTCGGGTTGTGCTCGAGGTTCTTGCCCTTCTGCTCGGCGGCGCCGGTGCAGAAGTGCAAGGCGTCGAACGCCCAGACGGCGGGCAGGGGCGTGACGTGCGGACGGCCGTCGGCCCGCACCGACGACAGCCAGAAGATCTTCGCGCCGGTCAGCGTGTCGTCCACATCGGACCAGGGGCGCGCCGTGGCCTGCGGGTCGCTGAAGCGCTTGTCGAGGACGCCGGTGTGTTCGCTCATGACCGGATGGTAATAAGCCCGCGACGGCGGCGCGGCCCGCGCGTGTCGCCGGGCGTCAGTAGCGGTAGTGGCGCGCCGCGATGGGCTCGGTCGTGGCCGGCGTGGGGGCCGACCAGCGGTTGCGGGCGGCGTTCGCGGTCGAGCGGGCACCGGCGCGGCGCCGCGAGGAGGGCTTGGGGGCGATCTCAACGCCCGGCTGCGGCTCCAGGTGCTCGACCGACGACACCACCACGACGGTGGCCTTGCCCTCGTGCAGCATGCGCATGGCGGCCGCCCAGTCACCCGGGATCAGACCGACCACGTTGTAGCGGCGGGCGGAGCAGTAGTCGAGGCACCGCGCAGCACTCGCGCTGTAGTTCTCGGGCCGCACGTAGATCACAGCGTCAACCACGGGGGTCGTTCCCTTCGTGCGCCACGACGATTCTTGAGGTGTTCAGCGAGATCTACCTAAACGCGCCCGTCACCATCTGCATATCCGCTGTTATGGATGAGTGACCGGACTGATCCCCCCGCATCGACCGCGATCGGTCTCTTCCGGTCACCCGACCGGCCAAATTCCGGGTTTGGTGTTGCTTTCAACTATCCCGCCGTGAAGACTGCCGCATCCCATCGACGTACGCCCCGTTCCTGACCGGAAGCCGACAGTGACCACTTCGGATCCCGGCCGTGCTGCGCCCCAGGGTCCCGGCCACCGCCCCCGGCGTCGAGGCCTTGACCCCGTACGCGGGAGAATTTCAGCCGTTGGAGCGGATAAACGCTTCGACAGGGTGATCGACTGTGGGCTGAGATGGACCGGTGGCGACCGAATACCGGGTGATCGACAGCGCGCTGGTCCGCGCGCTGGTCGACGGGCAGTTCCCGCAGTGGGCCGACCGTCCGTTGCGGCCGGTCGACCCGGCCGGCTCCGACCACGTCATCCACCGGCTCGGCGACGACCTGGCCGTCCGGGTGCCCCGGCATTCCGGAGCGAGGGGCCAGGCTCGGGTCGAAGCCGAGTGGCTGCCCCGCCTCGCACCGCACCTGCCGCTGGCCGTGCCCGTCCCGGTGGCCGTCGGCGAGCCCGCCCTGGGCTACCCGTGGCCGTGGGCGGTCACCCGCTGGCTCGACGGCGAGGTCGCGACCGTGGAGGCCCTGGGCGACTCGCCGCGCGTGGCCACCGAGCTGGCGCGATTCCTGACCGCACTCCGGCGGCTGCCGGTGCCGGCCGAGCCGCCGGGCCACGACGAACCCCTGGCCGGGCGGGACGACGACACCCGGGCCGCCATCGCCGCGGTGGCCGGCGTGTTCGATGCCGGCGCGCTGACCTCACTGTGGGACGACGCGCTCCGGGCGCCGGCCTGGGACCGGCCGCCGGTCTGGTTCCACGGCGACTTCCACACCGGAAACCTGCTCACCGTCGACGGCCGGGTCAGCGCGGTCATCGACTTCGGCGGTCTCGGAGCCGGCGACCCGGCCCACGACCTGATGATGGCCTTCACCCTGTTCTCCCCGGCCGCCCGCGCGGTGTTCCGCGAGACCCTCGGCGCCGACGACGCGACCTGGCTCCGGGGGCCGGGGCTTCGCGCTGGCCGCCGGCCTGAACGCCTACCGGTCCTACGCGGCGGGCAACCCCCGGATCGCCGCGAGCACGACCCGGCAGATCACCGCGGCGCTCGAGGGGTGAGACGCCCGCTGCTCTCGGAGGCGCCCGAAGCCGTAGGGGACGCGGTCTCCGCACTGCTCGGAACGGCCATCCACAGCGAGCATCCGGCCGACGCCGGCTTCACCCCGTCGATCGCCTCCATGGTGACCGGGGCCGGGGCGCGGCGGTTGTTCGTCAAGGCCGCGCCGGTCGGGGAAGGGCTGGGCGAAGCGGTCGAGGCCGGAGTGGTGCTCGCCGGGGCGGTGGGTGACCTCGGCCCGCGCCTGGCCGGGTCGGCGGCCGTCGGCGCCTGGCGGGTGGCGGTCTACGAGGTGATCGAGGGCGAGACCGTACGGCGGTGGGAGCCCACGGACCTCCCCGAGCTCCACCGCCTCGCCGACCGGCTGCGCGCCGCCACCGACCCGTGCCCGATCGGCGGCACGAGCCCGTACGCGGACGCGTTCCGGCCGTTGCTGGGCGCGTGGGATGCGCCGGAGAGGTTGCGGCCGCTGCCGGTGAACCTGCGGGCGGCCGAGCTGGCCGACCTGGAGCGCCGCTGGTCGGCGGTACTGCGTCCGGGCAGCGCCCTGCACCACGGCGACCTGCGGCGCGACAACGTCATCCGGCAGCCGGACGGCCGGCTGCGCATCGTGGACTGGACCCACCAGTGGACCGCACCCGGCTGGATGGACGTCGTCCGCCTGGCCCCCGACGTGGCTGCCTGCGGTCACGACCCGGCGGCCCTGCTGCGCGCCACGTGGCCCGACGCTCCCGCCGACCACGTCGATGTGGCCCTGTCCGGTCTGGCCGGCCGCGCCTGGCGTGACGGCCACCTGCCCGGCGACCCACGCCTACGTCACATGCAACGCGAACAAGCCACACACCTACTGCGCTGGCTGGAGTCCCGCCGAACCACCCAAGCCAGCCCCCTATGGCGGTGAGCCCCGCGGCGGTCAGCCCCTACGGCGGTGAGCCCCGCGGCGGTCAGCCCCTACGGCGGTGAGCCCCACGGCGGTGAGCCCCTACGGCGGTGAGCCCCACGGCGGTCAGCCCCTACGGCGGTGAGCCCCTACGGCGGTGAGCCCCTACGGCGGTGAGCCCCTACGGTTGTGAGCTCTTACGGCGGTGAGCCCCTACGGTTGTGAGCTCCTACGGTTGTGAGCCCCCACGGCGGTGAGGCTGCCCACGGCAGTGACCACGCGGTGTTCTTCGAGCGTCACCACGCACGCAGGTCGCCGTGGTGGGGTGAGCGTTCTGGGCGCGCCAGCGCCCTGCTCGCCCCACCACGGCCCTCGACGTGAGTTGCGGTCCGTACTCCCCACCCCGCTACGACATCCCGACCTTGACCTTGACCTTAATCTTGATCTTGATCCGCCACCCCCTCCCCTACGTACCTCTGGGGGCAACTGTCGGCTGTGGGGGCTTGATAGTGGAAGGCCAGCTATGACTGGTATGCGGAAGAAAATGGCGATCGCGGTGGCCGGGGCAGGTGCCGCGATCATCTTCGCCAACGTCTCGTCGGCGGCGGTTCCGCCGGCCACCGGGGAACAGGTCGTGACCGCGACAATCGAGGTCAGCGGCGTGTTCGACGGCGAGAATCAGCGGTTCATCGGCGGCGGCGACCTCGGTGACGGCGGCCAGGATGAGGGGCAGGATCCCCTGTTCCAGTTGGCGGCGGGGGCCACGCTGAGGAATGTGATCCTCGGCAGCCCGGCCGCCGACGGTGTGCACTGCGCGGGCAGTTGCACGCTCAGCAACGTGCACTGGGAGGACGTCGGTGAGGACGCGGCGACGTTCCGCGGAGCCGGGGCGACCGTGGTGATCGAGGGGGGCAGCGCCACAGCCGCCGACGACAAGGTGTTCCAGGACAACCGGGGTGCGGGCGGGTCGGTGACCGTCCGTGACTTCGAGGTATCCGATTTCGGGAAGCTGTATCGGTCGTGCGGTAACTGTTCGACGCAGGCGGCCCGGACCGTGCGGATGGAGAACATCACCGCCACGGCGCCCGGCACCACCCTGGCCGGCATCAACGTCAACCTCGGCGACCGGCTCACGATCGACGGCGTGAGGCTGGTCGGCGGCGAGATCGCGCTGTGCGACCTCTTCGAGGGCAACAACACCGGCGACGAGCCGACCAGGATCGGCGAAGGTCCGGACGGAACGAGCTGCGTAGCAACCGGCGTCGAGGGCCCCTAAGCGGGATGTCCCGGATGGGTGATCACGAGCACCGGCTTCGCCGACTGCTTGATCAGGTCGAGCGGCACGCTGCCCAGCAGCCGCTCGGCCACCTTCGGACGGGTGCTCGAACCGACCACGATCAGGTCGGCGTTGTGCTGCTGGGAGAACGCGAGCACGGCGGGCACCGGCCGACCGGACAGCACCGTCACACTGGCCTCGACCCCGGCCTCGGCCAGGCGGCGGGCCATGGTGGCGGCCGACGCGTACGCGTTGTCGGCGAACACCTTGCGCGGCACGGCGGCGAGCCGCTCGAGCTCCACCTCGTCGGCGGCCACGACCGCCACCGTGGCGCCGGTCTGTTTGGCCAGGCCGATCACGGCGTCGGCGAGCCACGGCTGGTCGGTCTCGGGCTTGGCGGCGACGACGATGCGCATCACCCGACGTTAGCGGCTGATCGCGACTCGTCGATAGCTCTGGCTCGACAGATCCGCGAATCTGTACGAGTGTTGCCATCATGGCGGACGTCACAACGCATGAGGAGCCGACGCTCAAGCGCGTCATGGGCCCGGGCCTGCTGCTGCTGTTCGTGGTGGGGGACATCCTCGGCACGGGCGTCTACGCGCTCACCGGCCGGGTCGCGGCCGAGGTCGGCGGGGCGGTGTGGTTGCCGTTCCTGTGCGCCTTCGCCGTCGCGCTGCTCACCGCGTTCAGTTACCTCGAGCTGGTCACCAAATACCCGCGGGCGGCCGGCGCCGCGCTCTACACGCACAAAGCGTTCGGCATCCACTTCCTGACCTTCATCGTCACCTTCGCCGTGATGTGCTCCGGGCTGACGTCGGCCTCCAGCGCGTCCAAGGCGTTCGCGTCGAACTTCGACGAGGCCTTCGACCTGTCGCTGGGTGACGGCGCCGCCCTCACCGCCATCGCGCTCAGCTTCATGCTGCTCATCGCGCTGATCAACTTCCGCGGCGTCGGCGAGAGCGTCAAGCTGAACGTGCTGCTCACCTGCGTCGAGCTGACCGGTCTGCTGATCGTCATCTGCATCGGCGCGTGGGCGCTGGGCGGCGGCAACGGCGACCTGTCGCGGCTCACCGACTTCTCGGCGGCCGAGGGCGAGTCCGCGTTCTTCTCGGTCACCGCGGCGACGGCGCTGGCGTTCTTCGCCATGGTCGGCTTCGAGGACTCGGTCAACATGGCCGAGGAGACCAAGGATCCCGTACGCATCTTCCCCAAGGTGATGCTGACCGGGCTCTGCATCACCGGCGTGATCTACGTGCTCGTCTCGATCTCGTCGGTCGCCCTGGTCTCGCCGGAGGATCTCGGTGAGGGTGACGCACCCCTGCTCAAGGTCGTCGAGGCCGGCGCGTCGGCGTTCCCGCTGTGGATCTTCGCCTTCATCACCATGTTCGCCGTGGCCAACTCGGCCCTGATCAACATGCTGATGGCGAGCCGCCTGCTCTACGGGATGGCCAACGAGCGCGTTCTGCCCAAGATCCTGGGCAAGGTCCACCCCGGCCGCCGTACGCCGTGGGTCGGCATCGTCTTCACCACGGTGATCGCCTTCGGCCTGATCTGGTTCGCCGACCTGTCCGCGCTCGGCGGCACCACGTCCCTGCTGCTGCTGTGCGTCTTCACGGTGGTCAACATCGCCGTCCTGGTCCTGCGCCGCGACCCGGTCGAGCACAAGCACTTCAAGGCCCCCACCGCCATCCCGGTGATCGGCGCCGTGGCCTGTGCCTACCTGGCCAGCCCGCTGTCGGGCCGCTCGGCCGACGACTACCGCATCGCCGGCATCCTGCTGGTCATCGGCGTTCTCCTGTGGATCGTCACGTTCTTCTACAACCGCAACGTCCGCCACGAGGAGACCAAGCTGGACCCGACCAACCTGCGCGAGTAGCCGGGGCGCGCTACGAAATGGGCGCGAGCGCCCGAAGAACGCCGGCCGCGCCGTCCTCCTGGGACAGGGCCGCGGCCACCTCTTCGGCCCGTCGCCGATACCCCGGATTCCCCACAGCCTCCCGGATCGCGGCTCCCAACCGGGATGCCGTCAGGCGCCGGAACGGGACGGCGGCCGGGGCGACTCCCAGCCCGACGAGGCGCCGCGCCCAGAAGGGCTGGTCGACCATCAGCGGGACCGGGACGGCGGGTACCCCGGCCCGCAGGCCGGCCGCGGTGGTGCCGGCGCCTGCGTGGTGCACGACGGCGGCCATGCGCGGGAACAGCCACTCGTGCGGCACGTCGGCGACGGTGAGCACGTCGTCGCCGGACCCGTCGAGGCCGGCCCAGCCGGCGCTCAGCACGGCTCGCACGCCGGCGTCGCGGACGGCCTGCCGGACCAGCGCCGACAGCGCCCGGCTGTCGCGGGCCGGCATGCTGCCGAAGCCGACGTAGACCGGGGGCGGTCCGGCCGCGAGGAAGGTGGCCAGTTCCGGCGACGGCGTGTAGGCCGGCTCGGGTGCGGGCCACCAGTAGCCGACCGTGGTGCACGACGACGGCCAGTCCGCGGGTTGCGGCACCACGTGCGGGCTGTAGCCGTAGCAGATGGGCCACCCGGCCGCGTCGAGGTCGCGCAGCCACTGACGGTGCCCGATGGGCGGGAGACCGAGCTCGGCGCGCAGGGTGCGCACGCCGCTCTTGTAGGGCTGCTGGCCCCACTCGAGCACGGCCCGGGCGGCCGCGCGGTTGCCCCGGGGGCCCAGCGAGCGGGTCGTCACCGTGGACGGCGGGAACTCGCGGGTCGGCGTCATGGGTTGCAGGTAGACGCCCATGCTGGGCAGCCCGAGACCCTCGGCCACGTGACCGCCGATCCAGCCGGCCGGGGTCAGCAGCAGCACGTCGGCCTGCCGGGCGGCCTCGGCCATCGCCCGGCCCAGGGGCAGCGCCTGCGCGCCCACCGACCGGTTGACCGCCAGGATGCCGGTCAGGGAGCCGCTGCCGGCCTTGGCCAGCAACTCCTCGCGGGTGTCGAGCGGCAGGGTCGCGTAGCCCAGGCCGTGGCCCGTCACCATCTGTTCGAAGAGCGCGTGGGTGGCGATGGTGACCTCGTGCCCCGCCTGCTGGAGCCGCACGCCCAGACCGACGTAGGGCGCGACGTCGCCGCGGCTGCCCACGGCCAGAGTCACGATCCGCATGGGCTCATTGACCCACACGCACTCTGACAGAACGCTGAGGCCCGGCGTCAGTAGGCCGCTTGCAGCTGGGACTGGATGGCGAAGCGGTCGATCATCGACGTGACCGCGGCGATGCGACCGTCGGTGAACTCGTAGAAGACGTGCTCGGCGAAGGTCAGGCGGCGGCCGTGGGGGACGAAGCCCAGGAACTCGCGCTGGGGCGTGCAGGCGAACAGCAGCCGGCACGCGACCCGGTCCCCGTCCACGACGAGGATGCGGGCGTCGAAATACAGGTCGGGGATCGCGGCGATGTCGGCGGCGATCATGTCCGCGTACTGCCCGCGGGTGAGGACCGTGTCGTTGTAGGTCAGCTCGTCGTGCACAAAACGCACCAGGTCGTCCAGGCGGCGGTCGTTGAGAGCCCGCAGATAGTCGCGATAGGTCGCTTCCAGGGTCATGCGGAGATCATGCCCGAGCCGGTAGGGTCGGCGCGTGGCTCAGTCAGCGGGGGACAGCGGGAACTCCACAATCGACACCTCCGTGCCTCATCCGGCGCGGCGGTACAACTACTGGCTCGGTGGTAAGGACAACTTCGCGGCGGATCGGGAGTCGGCGGACGCCATCGAGGCGGTGTTCCCGCACATCCGGACGGCCGCGGTGGAAAATCGCCGGTTCCTGCAGCGAGCGGTTCGGGTGCTGACCCAGGAGTACGGCATCCGGCAGTTCCTCGATGTCGGCACCGGCCTGCCCACGGCCGACAACACCCACCAGGTCGCCCAGCGCATCGAGCCGGCCAGTCACGTCGTCTACGTCGACAACGATCCGCTCGTGCTGACCCATGCGCGGGCGCTGCTCACCAGCGACCCCCGGGGGCGCACGGCCTATCTCGCGGCCGACCTGCGCGAGCCCGAGCAGATCCTCCAGCACCCGGATCTGACCGCCACCCTCGACCTGAGCCGGCCGGTCGCGGTCATGCTGATCGCGGTGCTCCACTTCGTCCACGACGACGACGAGGCCACCGCGGCCGTCGCCACCCTGATGCGGGCGCTGCCCCCGGGGAGCTTCCTGGCGCTGACCCACGCCACCGCCGACTTCCTGCCGCCCGAGATCGCGGCCGCCCTCACCAGCGGCCAGGTGAAGGGGGCGGGCAGCTTCGAGGGGCGCTCCCGCGACCAGCTCACCCGTCTGGTCGACGCCAACGACCTCGAACTGCTCGAGCCCGGCCTCACCGTGGTCAGCGAGTGGCGACCCGACCCGGGCACCACGCCACCGCCGGCCGAGCACGTCTCCGTCTACGGCGCGGTCGCCCGCAAGCGCTGATCGCCGCCCCGCCCGCCGCTCGCCGCCCGCCGCTCGCCGCCCCGCTCGCCGCTCGCTGCTCGCTGCCGCGGCTCGCCGGTCGCCCAAAGGTGAGGGGCCGCGCCCGGACGTGGACGCGGCCCCTGCGGGGTGAGAGCGGGTGCTAGCCCTTGACGCTGCCCGCCAGCAGGCCTCGGACGAAGTAACGCTGCAGCAGCAGGAACACCGTGACCGGCACGATGATCGACACGAAGGCGCCCGCCGACAACAGCTGCCAGGCCGTTCCGCGCGTACCGGAAAGGTTGGCCAGCTGCAGGGTGATCGGTGCGACCTCGTCACCGCCGCCGGCGAAGACCAGGGCCACCAGCAGGTCGTTCCAGACCCAGAGGAACTGGAAGATGCCGAACGCGGCCAGTGCCGGGGTGAGCAGCGGCAGCAGCACCTTGAAGAAGATCGAGACGTGACCGGCGCCGTCGACGCGGGCGGCCTCGATCAGGCCCGACGGGATCTCGCGCATGAAGTTGTGCAGCAGATAGATGGCCAGCGGCAGCGCGAAGGTGGAGTGCGACAGCCACAGGGTCCAGAACGTGCCGGTCAGTTGGATGTTCACGAAGATCTCGAGCAGCGGGATCAGCGTGACCTGCAGCGGCACGATCTGCAGCGCGAAGATCACCAGGAACAGGATGTTCTTGCCGGGGAAGTTCATCCAGGCGAACGCGTACGCGGCCAGGGCGGCCAGCGACACCGGGATCAGCACCGACGGGATGCAGATGATCAGCGAGTTGACGAAGAACGAGGCGAGGTTGACGCCGCCGTCCTCGCCGAACACCCCGCGGTAGTTGTCCAGGGTCAGCGTCGGGTTGCTGAAGAAGCTCCACCAGCCGGTCGTCTTGATCGCCCGTTCCGGCCGGAACGAGGAGACCAGCAGACCGAAGGTCGGCAGCGTCCACAGCACGGCCAGCACGATCGCGGCCAGCGACGCCCACGGCGAGCTCAGGCGCTTCTTGGCGATCTTGGAAGCGGACGGCTTGTCGGCCACGAGCGGGGGAGTCGTCGTGACCGGAGTGGCGGCGGTCATGATGCCTCCGATTGACGCAACGAGCGGATGTTGTACCAGACGATGGGGATGACCAGGACGAACAGCAGCGTCGCGAGTGCGGCGCCCAGGCCCTGGTTGTCGGCGTTGAACGTCTGGCGGTAGAACTCGTTGGCGACGACGCTGGTGTTGAAGTTGCCGCCGGTCATGGTGCGGACGATGTCGAAGACCTTCAGCGTGCCGATGCCGATCGTGGTCAGTACGACCACGACGGTCGGCTGCACACTCGGCAGCGTGATCCGGCGGAACATGGTCCACGCGTTCACGCCGTCGAGGCGGGCCGCCTCGATGATGTCGTCCGGGATCGCCTTGATGGCGGCCGACAGGATGGTCATCGCGAAGCCGGCCTGGATCCAGATCATCACGACGATGAGCAGGAACGAGTTGAGCGGCGACTCGATGAGCAACTGCACCGGCTTGCCGCCGAACCAGACGATGAGCTGGTTGATCAGGCCGATCTGCTTCACGTTGCCCTGATCGGGGCGGTATTCGTACATGAACTTCCAGATCACGCCCGCGGCCACGAACGAGATCGACATCGGCAGGAAGATCAGCGTCTTGGCGAACGACTCGAACCGCGACTTGTCGATGAGAATCGCGTAGACGAGGCCGATCGCGGTGGCTACGAACGGGGTGAGCACCACCCAGAAGACCGTGTTCCGCAGCACGGTGAGCTGGTCGGGGTCACTGAAGATCGTGCCGTAGTTGTCGAATCCGATGAACGCGTCGCCCGCGGCATCGAAGAACGACTGGTAGATGGTGCGAAGGCCGGGATAAACGAGGCCGACCGTCAGCAGGAGCAGGACGGGCAGCAGGTAGAGGTAGGCGACCACCCGGTCGCCCTTCTTGCCGCCGAACCGTCCGGCGATGAAGAGGATGATGCCCATGACCGCCGCGAAAAGCAGCAGTGCCGAAAGCATCTGAAGGATTTTCTCGGGGGTGGTGGAGGCGGTGTTGAACACGCGACCCGGACCTCCTTTGTGCGCTGGAAAAGGAGAGAGAGGGTCGGGGCCGGTCGGAATGTGCTCCGACCGGCCCCGGTACTGCTAGGTATTTACTTCGGCCATGCCTTTTCGATGTTGTTCAGCGTGGTCGCCGTGTCCTGCCCGGTGATCCACTGCGTCGACTGCTTCCAGAACGCGTCCGAGCCCACGGCGGCCGGCATCTGGTCGGAGCCGTCGAAGCGGAACGTGGCCTTCGGGTCGAGCAGGATGGTGCCGGCCAGCTTGTCGATCGGGTTGGTCAGGTTGTTCGGGTCGAGACCCTTGTTGGCGCTGACCCAGCCCGACGAGAGCTTCGCCTTGGTGTTGGCCCACACGTCCGAGGACAGGTAGGTCTGGAACGCCTGGACCTCGGGACGGTCGGCGAAGGCCACCACGAACTCACCCGCGCCGAGAACCGGCTTGGTGGTGGCGTCCTTGCCCGGCAGGTAGAACGCGAAGACGTCGCCGTCCTCGGCCACCTTGGTGCCCTTGGGGAAGTTGGCCGCGTAGAAGCTGGCCTGGCGGTGCAGCGAGCACGTGCCGTCGAGGATCGGCAGACCGCCGTCCTGGAACGTGGTGGTCGCGATGCTCTTGACGTCGCCCAGACCGCCGTTGACGTACTTGTCGTTCTTCAGGTAACCGCCGACGGCGTCCAGCGCGGCCGTCGCCTCGGGACCGTTGAACGGGATCGAGTGGTTGACCCACTTGTCGTACGTGTCCGGGTCGCTCGTCCGGAGCACCATGTCTTCCATCCAGTCGGTGACCGGCCAACCGGTCGCGTCACCGCTGCCGATGCCGGCGCACCACGGCTTCTTGCCGTCGGCCACCATCTTGTCGGACAGAGCCTTGAGCTCGTCCAGCGTGGTCGGAACGGTGTAGCCGGCGTCCTTGAACTCGGACGGCGAATACCACACCAGCGACTTCACGCTGGCGCCCAACGGGGCGCCGTAGAACTTGCCGTCGATCGTGGTGTAGGTCTTCCAGGCTTTGTCCCAGAACTTGTCGACGTTGGCCGCGGTGTCCGCCGGCGCGGCCACGGCCTTGCCCGTGGCCACCAGCTGCTTGACCAGACCCGGCTGCGGCACGATGGCGAGGTCCGGCGGGTTGCCGGCGCGGGCCCGCACCAGGATCTGCGTCTCGAACGACTTGTCGCCCTCGTACTTGATCGAGGCGCCGGTGCAATTCTCGAAAGGCTTGTACGACTCGATGTGCGGAGTGTCCTCCGGAGTCACAATGCCCGTGTAGATCGTGACCGTCTTGCCCTTGAGGTCACCGAATTTGGTGTATGGCGCACAGTCGATGGCCGACGCCGACGCGTCGGTGCTCGCACTGTCGTCGTCGCCGCCGCCACCGCAAGCTGCGAGGCCGAAGACCAGCCCCGCGCTCAGCGTTCCGGCGAGCGCGGCCCGAATGCGCGGGCTCGTAGGTTGACCGAACATACCGCTCCCTATGTCAAATCGCGCTTCCGACGTCCGAAGACGTCGCCGTCCGAAGCGCTACTTGGATCACAGTCAAGAGGTAACCGGCACGTTGCGCAATGATTTCCGCTTGATCGAGTCGGTAACGATACGGCGTCGCTGCTCCGGGGACCTTAACCGGTTAAGGTGGAGCTCCTGGTCAGGCCGCGAAAAGCGCCTTGTCTGGACCCTAGCGTCGAACAGGCCACCCCGCCTCGGAAATGGGCAAACATCCGAGGCGGGGTGGCCTGATCGGTCGATGGCGGCGTGTCACGCCGCCGTGCAGCGCGGGCTCAGCCCGCCAACGCTGTGTTCGCCAACGCTGTGTTCGCCAACGCTCAGCCCGCCATCGACAGGTAGCGGAAGCCCAGGCGCTCCATGCGGTCCTGGTCGAGCACGTTGCGGCCGTCGAGGACGATCGGCGTGCGCATGAGGCCGACGAACTTGCCCCAGTCGAGCTCGAGATACTGCGCCCACTTGGTCACCAGCACCACGGCGTCGCAGTCGTCGAAGACACCGTCGAGCGTGTCGCTCAGGTGCGGCGCCATCTCCGGGTACTCGCGGCGGAAGCGGTCACCGGCGATCGGGTCGTGCAGCTTGACCCGGGCGCCCCGGGCGACCAGCAGCTGGGCGATGTCGAGGGCCGGCGAGTCGCGCAGGTCGTCGGTGTTCGGCTTGAACGCGACGCCCAGCAGGCCGATCTTGCGGCCCTTGAGGATGCGCAGCTCGCTCTGCAGGCGCTCGACGGCGATCTCGCGCTGGCGCTGGTTGACGTCGCGCGCCGCCTGCACGATCGGCATGTCGTACTTGTACTCCGACGCCGTGGCGATCAGCGCCTTGGTGTCCTTGCCGAAGCAGGAGCCGCCCCAGCCGACCCCGGGCTCCAGGAAGCGCGAGCCGATCCGCTGGTCGAGGCCGATGCCCCGGGCGACCTCGGTGATGTCGGCGCCGACCTTGCCGGCCAGCTGGCCGATCTCGTTCACGTAGCTGATCTTGAGGGCCAGGAACGCGTTGGCCGCATACTTGATCAGCTCGGCGCTGGCCAGGTCGGTGGAGACCAGCGGCACGGCCGTGGTGTCGTCGGGCCGCGGCTGGAAGGTCGGCGGCGTGAAGGTCTGGTTGATCAGCGGGCGGTAGAGGTGGTTGAGCACCTCGAGGGCCCGCGGGTTGTCCGAGCCGATGACGATCCGGTCGGGGAACAGCGTGTCGTGGATCGCGTTGCCCTCGCGCAGGAACTCCGGATTCGACGCCACCGAGAATTCACACGGCCGGGCGTCCTGGTCCTGCGCGCGGTCGGCGCGGGTGGCGAACGAATCGCGCAGAATCGCGTCGACCCAGTTACCACTGCCGATCGGAACGGTCGACTTGTTGACCACAACAGTGAAGTCGTGGTCGAGGCTCTGCGCCACGCTCTCGGCGGCCGAGCGCAGGTAACGCAGG
Organism: Paractinoplanes maris; assembly: GCF_023544465.1. Classification (GTDB taxonomy): domain Bacteria; phylum Actinomycetota; class Actinomycetes; order Mycobacteriales; family Micromonosporaceae; genus Actinoplanes; species Actinoplanes maris. The sequence continues at coordinate 357,806 of NZ_JALPVL010000011.1, forward strand.
TCGGGGCTGCCGTCCGGGGCCGATGGGGTCTGCACGGCGACGAAGACGACGTCCGCGCCCGGGACGCCCTCGGCGTAGCTGGTGGTGAAGGTCAGATTGGGTGCGGCCTCGGCCAGCAGCTCCTCCATGCCGGGCTCGTAGATCGGGCAGCGCCCGCCACGAAGCATGTCGACCTTCTCCTGGTCGAGGTCGACACAGGTGACCTCGTGCCCCAGGAAGGCCAGGCTCACGCCGGTGGTGAGGCCGACGTAACCGGTGCCGACAACGCATACCTTCATCAAACGCTCCTCCGCTGCGGGCTCCGCTGGGGGACGCGGGCCCGCTCCCGTATTCACGGCCAGATGATACACAGCGTAGAAAAACGTCGCGCAAATCCTTGACGTACCGTTATCGGTTCATTCCTTAGAGTTGCCGCGCGTTGTTCTGAATCATTTAGTCATTGAGAAATCTAAATGCTCGACGCGGTTGTCCGCGCCCCGGGCCGAGTGCCCGGCCGCGAAGTGATCATGCCTCCGGGGCCGACCGGCAGACTCGCCAAGATATGCATGATTGTCAACTCCTGGTTTCCAGGGGTTGACAGACATATGTCATGGCCAGGACGCTGCTGGGAGCGCTCCCATGTGGAAGCTCGTCGATGGAAGGCTCTCGGATGCGTCGGACCACCATCTCGGCGGTCGTCACCGCCGTCCTGCTCAGCGCGGCTGCCGTGGCCCTCGCGCGCCCTCTCGGGGCATCCGCGGCGGCCGCCGACCCGTACATCTGGAGGAACGTCCGGATCGACGGTGGCGGCTTCGTGCCGGGTGTCGTGTTCAACCCGGGCGAGCGCAACCTGATCTACGCCCGCACCGACATCGGCGGCGCCTACCGCTGGAACCAGAGCGGCCAGAGCTGGACGCCCCTGCTCGACTGGGTCGGGCAGGACAACTGGGGCTACAACGGCGTGCTGAGCATCGCGCCCGACCCGGTCGACACCGACCGCGTCTACGCGGCGGTCGGCATGTACACCAACGGCTGGGACCCGAACAACGGAGCCATCCTGCGCTCGGCCGACAAGGGAAACACCTGGCAGGCCACCGCGCTGCCGTTCAAGAACGGCGGCAACATGCCGGGCCGGGGCATGGGGGAGCGGCTGGCCGTCGACCCCAGCGACAACCGGAAGGTCTATTTCGCCGCTGAGGGTGGAAACGGGCTCTGGCGCAGCACCGATTTCGGCGCCACCTGGGCCAAGGTGACGAACTTCCCGAACGCCGGCAACTACGTGCAGGATCCGGCCGACGCCAACGGCTACCTCAACCAGAACCAGGGGCTGACCTGGGTGACCTTCGGCGCGGCGAACCAGATCTACGTGGGGGTCGCGGACAAGGAGAACCCGGTCTACCGCTCGCTCGACGGGGGCGCGACCTGGCAGCGCATCCCCGGCCAGCCCACCGGCTACCTGGCCCACAAGGGCGTGGTGTCCGGCAACTACCTGTTCATCGCGACCAGTGACACCGGCGGTCCCTACGACGGCGGGGCCGGGCAGGTGCAGCGGCTCGACACGACCACCGGCACCTGGACGGACATCTCGCCGACACCGGCTTCCGCATCGCCGTACTACGGCTACTCCGGGTTGACCGTCGACCGGCAGAGACCGGGCACGCTCATGGTCGCCACCCAGATCTCCTGGTGGCCCGACGCGATCTTCTTCCGCAGCACCGACAACGGCGCCACCTGGACCCGCATCTGGGACTTCGACGGCTATCCGTCGGTGGCCAAGCGCTACACCATGGACATCTCGGCCAACCCCTGGCTCGACTTCAACACCAACCCGCAGCCGCCCGAGTCGACGCCCAAGCTCGGCTGGATGAACGAATCGCTCGAGATCGACCCGTTCGACTCCGACCGGATGCTCTACGGCACCGGCGCGACCATCTACGGCACCACCCAGCTGACCAACTGGGACAAGAACACCACCTTCACGATCAAGCCGTACGCCAAGGGGATCGAGGAGACGGCGGTGCTCGACCTGGCCAGCCCGCCCTCGGGGGCCCCGCTGGTCAGCGCGCTGGGCGACATCGGCGGCTTCCACCACGCCTCGCTCGACGCGGTGCCGCCGAACTTCCACGACACGCCGGCGCTGGGCAGCAACACGTCGCTGGACTTCGCCGAGCTCAGCCCGGCCGTCTTCGCCCGCGTCGGCAACGCGGACGCGGCCCCGCACCTCGGCATCTCGTCCGACGGCGGCAAGAACTGGTATCAGGGCCAGGAGCCGTCCGGGGTGACCGGCGGCGGGACGATCGCGGTCGGGGCCGACGCGACTGCGATGGTGTGGTCGCCGCAGGGGGTGGGCGTCCACCACTCGACCACGCGGGGCAGCTCGTGGACGGCGTCGAGCGGCGTCCCGGCCGGCGCGATCGTCGAGAGCGACCGGGTCGACCCCAAGACCTTCTACGCGTACGCCGGGGGGAAGTTCTACACGAGCAAGGACGGCGGGGCCTCGTTCACGGCTTCGGCCGCTGCCCTGCCCACGGCGGGACGGCTCCACTTCAAGGCGGTGCCGGGCGCTCAGGGTGAGGTCTGGTTCGTGGGGGAGAGCGGGCTGTTGCGCTCGACCGACTCCGGAGCGTCGTTCACCAAGATCACGTCGGTCACGGCGGGTGTCAACGTCGCCTTCGGCAAGGCGGCGCCGGGGTCCGCGCGCCCGACGATCTTCCTGGTCGGCACGGTCGACGGCGTGACCGGCGTGTTCCGCTCCGGCGACGGCGCGGCGAGCTGGGTGCGGATCAACGACGACCAGCACCAGTACGGCAACGCCGGTGACGCCCTGGCCGGTGACCCCCGCGTCTACGGCCGGGTCTACCTCGGCACCAACGGGCGCGGAATCCTCTACGCCGACCCGGTGTCGACACCCACCACGCCGCCCGCGACCACACCGCCGGCCACCACACCGCCTACTACGCCGCCGGTGACCACGCCGCCGCCGACGACACCGCCCGCCACCACGCCGCCTCCCTCGGGTGGCTGCGAGGCGACGTACAAGAACACTGGCTCGTGGAACGGGGGCTTCCAAGGCGAGGTCACCGTCAAGAACACCGGAACCGCACCGACCGCCGCGTGGACCGTCGGCTGGGCCTACGGCGGCGGCCAGACCATCACCCAGCTGTGGGGCGGCGCCCACACGCAGACCGGCACCGCGGTCAGCGTGCGCAACGCCTCCTGGAACGGCGCCCTGGCCGCGGGCGCGAGCACCACCATCGGCTTCCTCGGAAGCCTCAGCGGCAGCGCCAATCCCGTCCCCTCCCCGGTCACCTGCGCCCCGGCGTAGCGCGCCTCCCCACAGAAAGGAAACACCCCGTGCAAGTAAGACCCCCGACCAGACAACGCCTGCGCCGCGGGCTGGCCGTCACCGGCGCCGCCGTCCTCGGCGCCGGCGCGACCCTCGTGGCCGGCGTCCCCGCCCTGGCCGCACCGAGCTGCACCGTCGTCTACAAGGTCCAGAGCCAGTGGTCCGGCGGCTTCACCGGCGACATCGCCATCACCAACACCGGCGACCCGGTGTCCACCTGGAAGCTCGAGTACGACTTCCCGGACGCCGCCCAGAAGGTCGCCCAGGGCTGGAGCGGCGTCTACGCCCAGAGCGGCCAGCACGTCACGGTCAGCAACGCGGCCTGGAACGGCAACCTGGGCACCAACGGCACGGTCAGCACCGGCTTCAACGGAACCTTCGGCTCGGCCAACCCGGTGCCCACGGCGTTCACGCTCAACGGCACCCGCTGCAACGGCCCGGCCACCGCGCCGACGGTCGAGATCAGCAGCCCGGCGGCGAACACCCGATACACCGCGCCGGCCTCGATCCCGATCACCGCGGTGCCCGGCGTGCCCGCCGGCGGCTCGGTCAGCAAGGTCGAGTTCTACCACGACGGCCTGCTGCTCAACACCGACACGGCCGCGCCGTACACGTACACCTGGACCGGCGTGCCGGCCCAGACCGCGGCCTATCAACTGCAGGCCATCGCGTACGACGCCACGGGCGGCAGGAGCAACACCGCCGCGGTGCCCGTGTTCGTGGACGCGGCCACCACCCCGGCGGTCGTCACCGATGCCACCTCGGTGAGTGTCTCGCCCGGCGGAACCGCGACCTTCAAGCTGGCGCTCTCCAAGGCGCCCACGGCGAACGTGACCGTGGCGGTCGCCCGCAGCACCGGCGCCACCACCGTCTCGGCCACTCCGGCGTCGCTGACCTTCACCCCGGCCAACTGGGGCACCGGCCAGACCGTCACCGTCGCGGCCACCAGTGCGGCGGCGGTCGGCGCGACGGCCGCGTTCTCGGCCACCGCGAGCGGGCACACCGCCGCGACGGTCAACGCGACAGTCGTCCGGGAAGGCGCGGCCGACGCCCGGTTCACCCAGATGTACAACGACATCAAAAACCCGGCCAACGGCTACTTCAGCCCCGACGGCGTGCCCTACCACTCGATCGAGACGCTGATCGACGAGGCGCCCGACCACGGCCACGAGACCACCTCCGAGGCGTTCAGCTACTGGCTGTGGCTCGAGGCCGAGTACGGGCACACGTCGCAGGACTGGGCGCCGTTCAACAGCGCCTGGGCGACGATGGAGAAGTACATCATCCCGTCGCACGCCGACCAGCCGACCAACGACAAGTACGACGCGTCCAAGCCGGCGACCTACGCGGCGGAGTACCCGCTGCCCTCGCAGTACCCGTCCCAGCTCGACCCGAGCGTCTCGGTCGGCACCGACCCGCTGGCGTCGGAGCTGAAGAGCGCGTACGGCACCTCCGACATCTACGGCATGCACTGGCTGCTCGACGTCGACAACACGTACGGCTTCGGCCGGTGCGGCGACGGCACGTCGCGCAACGTCTACATCAACACGTTCCAGCGCGGCCCGCAGGAGTCGACGTTCGAGACCGTGCCGCAGCCGAGCTGTGACACGTTCAAGCACGGCGGCCCCAACGGCTTCCTCGACCTGTTCACCAAGGACTCCAGCTACGCCAAGCAGTGGAAGTACACCAACGCGCCGGACGCGGACTCGCGCGCGGTGCAGGCGGCGTACTGGGCGTTGACCTGGGCCACCGAGCAGGGCAAGCAGTCGCAGCTGACCGCGGCCGTGTCCAACGCGGCCAAGATGGGCGACTACCTGCGCTACTCCTTCTACGACAAGTACTTCAAGCAGCCGGGCTGCGCCTCGACGTCGTGCGCGGCGGGCAACGGCAAGAACTCCTCCAGCAACCTGATGTCCTGGTACTACGCCTGGGGTGGCGCGACCGACACCAACGCCGGATGGGCGTGGCGGATCGGCTCGAGCACGAGCCACTTCGGCTACCAGAACCCGATGGCGGCCTACGTCCTGTCCAACGTCAGCGCCTTCGCTCCGAAGTCGCCGTCGGCCAAGGCGGACTGGCAGGCCAGCCTCAACCGGCAGCTCGAGTTCTACCAGTGGCTGCAGTCGTCCGAGGGTGCCATCGCCGGCGGCGCGACCAACAGCTGGAACGGCAGCTACCAGGCCCGGCCGGCCGGCACACCGACGTTCTACGGACTCGCGTACGTGGAAGCCCCGGTCTACGAGGACCCGCCGTCGAACCGCTGGTTCGGCATGCAGACCTGGTCGCTGGAGCGGCTGGCCGAGTACTACTACCTGACCAACGACGCCAAGGCCAAGTCGGTCCTGGACAAGTGGGTTCCGTGGGCGCTGGCCAACAGCGACATCACGGCGACCGACTTCGCGATCCCGTCGGACATGGCGTGGTCGGGCGCCCCGGCCACCTGGAACCCGTCGTCGCCGGCGGCCAACACCAACCTGCACGTCACGGTGACCAGCAAGGGCCAGGACCTCGGCGTGGCCGGCTCCTTCGCCAAGCTGCTCACCTACTACGCGGCGAAGTCGGGCAGCGCCTCGGCCAAGACGGCGGCCAAGAACCTGCTCGACGCCATCTGGACCAAGAAGGACTCGAAGGGCGTGTCGGTCACCGAGACCCGCGCCGACTACAACCGGATGGACGACACCTACAACGCGTCGACCGGTCAGGGCATCTACATCCCGCCGGGCTGGAGCGGCAAGATGCCGAACGGCGACGAGATCAAGCCCGGTGTGTCCTTCCTGGACATCCGGTCCTTCTACAAGAACGACCCGGACTACCCGAAGGTCGACGCCTATCTGAAGGGCGGCCCGGCGCCGACGTTCAACTACCACCGCTTCTGGGCCCAGGTCGATGTGGCCACGGGCTACGCCGACTTCGCGCGCCTGTTCCCGAACGGATAAGGGGGTTCTGATGCGAAGAAGATTCCTGATGTACGCGATGAGTGCGCTCGTCGCGGCCGGGGTCGCCGTGGTGGCCACACCACCCGGCGCGGCCCAGGCACACGGCGCGATGATGGTGCCGGGCAGCCGTACGTGGCTCTGCTACAAAGACGGCCGCAACCCGCAGACGGGGGCGATCGAGCCGAAGAACGCCGCGTGTGCGGCCGCCGTGGCCCAGAGCGGGACGACCTCGCTCTACAACTGGTTCGCGGTGCTGCGCTCGGACGGGGCGGGCCGGATGTCCGGGTTCATCCCCGACGGTCAGCTGTGCTCGGGCGGCACCGGTGGCCCGTACAACTTCACCGGTTTCAACCTGCCGCGCAACGACTTCCCGGTGACTCACCTGACCGCGGGCCGGCAGATCCAGGTTCAGTACAACAACTGGGCCAAGCACCCCGGCACGTTCCGGATGTACATCACCAAGGACAGCTGGAGCCCGACCCGGGCCCTGGCCTGGAGCGACCTCGAGGCGGCCCCGTTCGACTCGGTGACCAACCCGCCGGACAACGGCGGTCCCGGTTCCGATGCAGGGCACTACTACTGGAACGCGACGCTGCCGTCCGGCAAGAGCGGTCGCCACCTGATCTACTCGGTGTGGCAGCGCTCGGACAGCAACGAGACGTTCTACGGCTGCTCCGACGTCGTCTTCGACGGCGGCAACGGCGAGGTGACCGGCGTCGGCAACGGCGGCGTGACCCCGCCGCCCACCACGCCGCCCCCGACGACCCCGCCGCCGACGACCCCGCCGCCGACGACCCCGCCCCCGTCGACTCCGCCCCCGTCCACACCGCCGCCGACGACCCCGCCGCCCGGCAACTCCGCGTGCAACGCGATGTTCAACATCACGGGCACCTGGAACGGCGGCTTCCAGGCCGAGGTGATGGTGCACGCCGACACCGCGGCCATCAGCAACTGGTCGGTCTCCTGGACCTGGCCGGGTGCACAGACCTTGGCCCAGGCCTGGAGCGGCACCGCAACCAGCTCCGGTTCCTTGGTGACGGTGAAGAACGTCAACTGGAACGGCACCGTGGCCGCCGGCAAGTACGTGACCTTCGGCCTGCTCGGCTCCGGCACAGCACCCCCATCGGTCAACAACCTCGCCTGCACCACCGCATGACCTGACCCGCTCCGAAAGAAACCCGGCGGCGGCGCGAACCCAACGCGCCCCCGCCGGCCCCGGGGCCCGGCACTCATCCAAGAGCGAAAGAGTGTCCTCTGCGGGTGGGACCTCGTCGACGTCCTGCAGATATTCATCGAAGTCGGAGAAGTCGACCGTCCAATGCGTGACTGCCCAGTCAGCCAGTCGTCGTTGTCGTTCCAGGATTTGGGTGGGTCCCCATTCGGACAGCGAAGCCAACTCTTGTTCCTGCGCGAGCGGCGCCTGGGCATAACATGCGGTTCGAGGGATTCCTGGGCCGGCCGCCCCTCGCTTGTCGGGGAAGTCTTTGTTCGAGTATGCGCTGTTGTCCCTGGTCAGCGTCAGATTACCCAGGCTCTGCACCAGGCGACGGTCCTGTTGCCGAGGGAAGAGTCGTCGCCAATATTCCGACGTGGCCGTCTGAGGATAAATGTGCTCAATCGTTTTCTCCCGTTTCCCACTATTGAAGAAAACATAGTCGACGTCGGGCTTGGCGCCCTTGAGCAGATGTAGCTCGTATTCGTAGAGGAAGTACTTCAAAGCTCCCCAGCGGTACCAGTTGTATTCGGTGATCATCAGGTTGGCGTAGACCTGGGCGTCGTCCGCGTAATACTCAACCAGTTGGCGTAGCCGCTGGTCCAGGACTTCGACGCTCATATTTCCGGTGAAGACCCGATTCGCCAGCCGATACAGTTGACCCTGGCCGGCATCGGATCGGTAGCCGCCGATCAGGTAGGTGCGCACTGCGAAACGACGGCAGAGGTCCACGATCCGGAGGTAACCTGTTGAGTCCGTTGGCGCCTTCTCGCGAAGGGCGATGAAAAGGGGAAGAAACACCGCGACAATTCCAGTGCGTGCGAGGTCATTGTGTGCGCTGCGCGCGTCTTTCGCCAGGTCACCGAACTCTTCAAATGACTGGACGTGCGGTCGCAGGCAGTCTGCGTAGGACTGCGCGGCTCGCGCGAGGGAATCGACGTACTCGCCGATCTCGGCCACCAGGAGATCCGGTTCGCTCGTGTATCGCGTCCTGGCATATTGTTCCTTGAGGGATTTCGTGCCTCTCCAGTGCACCGACACCGGGTTCGTCGAGGCGAGCCAATGTGCTCGCAGGAATTGGTCCTCACCGGCGGCGGACACCGCAGCAACCTCAAGGAGCAGGCGGTAGATTCGTGCCCAGGACCGGTTGATGCGTGCCGCGAGTTCCTGTCGCTGTCCGGTCGGTAAGCGTGCAGCCAGGAAAAGCAGGTAATTCTTGACCTTCTCCAGCTCGGTGAGCGGCTTGCCGCGGTCGTTCAGTGTCTCGAAAATGACTCCTACCTCGGCCTGCTCGCTGAGCCGGTAGACGGTGAACTCCAGCTGAGTGATCAAAGCGTCGCGGAACCTCTGTAGCTGCCTGAGCGGTTCGTCCCCGGCCGCAATCTTGGCCACGTATGCACGGATCTGCAGGGCCGCGTCAAGGAGCCGGCGCCCAGAGACAGTGTCGGGAGCATGCACGGGTTTGCCCATGATGAGCGCTGACCAGATCGGCATGGCCTCATCGGCGAGTCGAAGCTTGGTATGCGCCTGTCCATCTTTGATGTACGACAGGTAGTTGCTACGGATACCGTCAGCCACCGACTTGTGTCCGAGATCGTCGAAGGCGCGCCGAAGCTCATTGAGGAAGAGGCCGACCGTAGTGATTCGCTGTTGCCCGTCCACGATGTTGAGCTGGGCCAATGGACGTGAATCGTCGTCGATCAGCATGTTGGTCTCGCTGCCGAGGAGCACGAGCGTGCCGGTGTAGTGCTTGCCCGCCGGATCAAGCAGTTCCAAGTCGGTCAGGAAGTCCTGGACCTGCTCGTGTTCCCAGGCGTAGCCCCGCTGATAGTCGGGAATGGTGAGAACGTAAGGAATGAGTACCTGCGCCGCCGAGGCCAACTGCGTGGGTGTCATCGGGACACCCTAGGAGCATTCTGAAGGAGGTAGCTCGTACTTGGAGGCAGATTTCCTTGTCGTCGGAGGCCGCACTATGAACGCCGGAGTCCGGCACTCGCATATCGGGCGAGCCGGCGGGTCGTCCTCGCGATCTCGATGGCACCTATCGGCTCCGGCGGCGTTCGACGGCGACCGCCAGCAGCGGTGCCGCTGCGAACGTCGCAGCGACTTGCAGGTACGTCAACGGGCACCGGCCGGAGCTGGCCTGCGCCAGATGGTGGGAAGCCTCTTTAGCCGTTCTTAAGGCCTTGCTGGTGCACTGCGGCGCATGAGTCTTCGACGCGTTGTGGTGTGTTTGGTGGCGGTTGTGGCGCTGGGGTCGGCGGGGTGTTCGGGGTCGGCAAGCGGTAGGGGCTCGGACGTGGGTGCCGCTGAAGCGAAGCCGACCGTCGCTACGCAGGCGGCGGCCGCGGCTGAGGGATCGGCGGGTGGGGAAGAGGTTTGTGCGCACCTGAGCAAGGAGTTGCCGCGGATCGAGGCGGTCGGGTCCGAGGTCGGGGCGATGGCTCAGCTGACGATGAGCTTGGCCGGCTTCTATGAGACGCACGACAAGGTGGCTGACGGGAGTGCGCTCGACGCGCAGACCGAGAAGGCCTGCCCGAAGGTGCGGGCGGCGATGTTGAAGGCGGCCGGGATGAAGAGCTTCGCCGACCTCGGATGAAAACTGGCATAGATAACGATCATTGTCTGCGACCACAATCGCCACTATGGGCGACCACGGCGCGGCGGTGCGGGAATACGAGCTTTTCACTCCCGAGGTGATGGCGGACCCCAACGGCTTTCTGCACCGGGTGCGGGCGGAAAGTCCGCTGGCCTGGTTACCGCAGCTCGACGCCTATCTCCTCACCCGGTATGCGGACGTCAACGCGGCTCTGCGCAGCAAGCGGATGGACAGCGCCAACATGGCCCGCGTCCTGCAGCGGCTGGCGCCGGCGGAACAGCGGGAGCTGGCGCCGGTCCGCCGGTCCATCGAGATGTGGATGGGGCACACCGTGCCGGCCGACCACGTGCGCTTCCAGCAGCTGCTCAAGCGCTACTTCACGCCGGCGACGGTCGACCGGCTGCGGCCGCGGGTCCGGGAGTTCACCCACGAGCTCCTCGATGCCGTCGCCGCCAAGGGGCAGATGGACGTCGTACGGGATCTGGCCTATCCGTTGCCGGCCAACGTCATCGCCGAGTTGCTGGGGATGCCGGTGAGTGACCGGGAGCAGTTGCAGGCGTGGTCACGGGACATCGTGCCGATCTTCAGCAACGGTGACGTCCAGCAGCTGCGGACGGCGCAGCGCAGCATGCTCGAGATGCACGACTACCTGCGGCTCATCGCGGCCGACCGCCGCCGGGCGCCCCGCGAGGACGTCCTCAGCACGTTCGTGGCGGCCGAGGCCGAGGGCCTGATCACCGAGGACGAGGCGGTGGCCAACTGCGTGCTGCTGCTCTTCGCCGGTCATGAGACCACCGCCAACCTGATCGCCAACGGCCTCGTCCTGCTCTTCGGCAACCCGGATCAGCTGGCGTTGCTCCGCGAGGATCCCGGCCGGATGCCGTCGGCGGTCGAGGAGATGCTGCGCTGCGACGGCCCGGCCGGGATCATCGGCCGCGTCGCCCGCGAACCGGTCGAGCTGGCCGGGCACACCGTCCCGGCCGGTCGGCACGTCTACCTGGCACTGATGGCCGCGAACCGCGATCCGGACGTCTTCGGAGACCCGGACCGCTTCGACGTGATGCGGGAGGGCAACCGGCACCTCAGTTTCGGCATGGGCACCTACTACTGCCTGGGTGCGGCGCTGGCCCGGATGGAGACCGACGAGTGCCTCCGGATCCTGCTCGACCGGTGCCCCGATCTCCGGCCCGCCTACCAGTCGCCGGATTGGCTGCCCTCGGCGCCGCTCGGGCATCGGCTGGGCTCCTTGCCGGTCACGTTCTGAGCACCGAACGGTACGCGGTCAGCCTCGGGCGGCGCGGAGGCCACGCAGGACGAAGTCCAGGCGGCGGTGGTAGTCGTCGCGGGTCTGCTGGTCGCAGGCCCGCACGATGACGCCGCGTTCGAGGATCAGGTAGGTCAGGTCGTCGGGGGTGAGGTCGGCGCGGACGACGCCGGCCGTCTGGGCCTCGTGCAGCAGGCGGCGGCCGAACTGGCAGGCGCGCTCGAAGAGCGTGGTCAGCGGCTCGGAGTCGGGGGGCACGCGCATCAGGACGTCGTTGGCGGCGGGCTCGTCGTATTGCAGGAGCCAGGTGCGCAGCAGGTATTCCTCGAAGCGGAGCAGGGGGCCGTCGAGGGCGTCCACCGCCTCGATGATGTCGCCGATGCGGGCCGCCACCAACTCCTCGACCACCGCGTCGATCAGGCCGGTGCGGCTGCCGAAGCGGTGATAGATGGTGCCCTTGCTGACGCCGGCGGCCCGGGCCACCTCGTCGAGCGGGGTGGTCAGGCCGCCGGTGCGGAAGACGTCGAGGGCGGCGCGGCGGATGCCCTCGACGTTGCGCCGTGCGTCGGCTCTCACGCGGGTGAGGCTGCCCGGTCCTGCCACGTGATGTCGAGGGCGCGGCGGAACATCTCGACCGGTTGGGCACCGGAGACGGCCCGTTTGTTGTCGAAGACGAAGAACGGGACGCCGCTGATGCCGAGCTCGCGGGCCCGGGCGAGGTCGGCGCGGATGTCCTGCTCGTAAGCCTTGGTCTCGAGCGCCGTCACGGCGGCGGAACGGTCCAGCCCCAGGTCGGCGGCCAGGTCGGCCAGCACCTCGTGGTCAGCCAGGTTGAGGCCGTCGGTGAACTCGGCCCGGAACAGGCGGTCGACCATCGGCAGCTCCTGGCCGTGGGCCTTGGCCAGGTGAATCATCCGGTGGGCGTCGAGCGTATTGATCATCATCGACCGGGGGAACTGATAGTCCAGGCCGGACTCGGCGCCCCGGGCGGCCAGCTGGGCGTGCGACGCCTCGATCTGGGCCGGGGGCATGCCGTACTGCTGGGCCAGGTAGTTGTCGGCCAGGACGGCCTCGCCGACCGGGAAGCCCGGGTTGAGCTGGAAGCTGTGATAGCGGACCTGCACCGAGGAGCCGTGCGGGAACTGCTCGACGGCCTCCTTGAGGACGGCGTTGCCCAGGTAGCAGAACGGGCACACGACGTCGCTCCAGACGTCGATCACGATCGGCTCGGCGGCACGGCCGAAGACGCTGCTGGTCATCAGTCGCACCACCCGTCGACCGCGCAGACGCCGGAGTCATCGGACGACTCAAGCATGATCAGCGGCGCGGGAGCCGGCTCGGCGGCCCCCGCCTCGACCAGGTCGTCGGTCTCGACGACGAGCGGCTCAGTGCTACTTGCTTGCATAGTCAACAAGTTACCAGCAACTTGACGCCGCGGCCAAGATAGTGACTTTCGGCATCGCGAACCGAAAGTTCCGACGTATTACTAAGATCGATCGTCAATAAACATGGTCATGATCCAGGTTCTTGTTCTTGACGACATAGATGAGCGCCTTTACGTTACGAGGGACCGTCCGATGTGTTTCCGAAACTTCCGGCCACCGCGGAAGCTTCGGCGCTTGCTGATCCCGGCGGCCGTGAAGGAGCTCCCGCATGCCCACCCGACGCGAATTGCTCGCTCTGACCTCCGGCGCGGCCGTCACCGCCGCGGCCGGGCTTCCCGCCTCCGCCCAAGCCGCCGCCCCGCACGAGAGCAACGGGCACGAGAACGACTGGACAGCCACCTGGGCCGCGGCCCCGACGACCATCCCGCCCGGCTCGCCGACCGTCCTGGCCAACCAGACCGTGCGGCAGATCGTCCACTGCAGCGCCGGTGGCGACGAGATCCGCATCCGGGTCACCAACGAGTTCGGCAACGGCCCGCTGCGCATCGGCGCGGTCCGGGTCGCTCTGCGCGCCGGCGAGGGCGCCAGCACCCGGACCGTCCCGGGCACCGACCGCCGGGTGACCTTCAGCAACCGGGCCGGGCTGACCATCCCGGCCGGGTCGCCGCTGGTCAGCGACCCGGTCCGGTTGCGTGTCGCGCCCGGCGCCGACCTGGCCATCAGCCTCTACCTGCCCGCCCGCACGCCGGTCACCACGCTGGCCGCGTTCGCCTTTCAGGACAACGTCATCGCCGACGGCGATGTCACCGCCGCGCGCTCGGTCACCCCGGTCGCGACCATCGGGCAGTACCTGTTCCTCTCCGGCGTCGCGGTGAGCGACGGCGGCCCGGCGATCGTCACCCTGGGCGACTCGATCACGAACGGTGCCAACACGCAGAACAACAGCAATCACCGCTGGCCCGACCTGCTCGCCGCGCGGCTGCGGGAAGCGCATGGGCGCACCCTGGGCGTGGCCAACGTCGGCATCTCGGGCAACCGCCTGCTGCACGACCCGAACCCCGCCCCCGGCAGCGACGCGGAGACCTTCGCCGCGTACTTCGGGCACAGCGCCCTGCGCCGGTTCGACCGGGACGTCGTCGCACAGCCCGGCGCCCGCTTCCTCATCGTGCTGCTCGGCGTCAACGATCTCGGCCACCCGGGCACGGTCGCGCCGGAGTCCGAAGTGGTCACCGCCGACGACCTGATCGCCGGGCACCGCCAGCTGATCGCCCGCGCGCACGCGGCCGGGCTGGTCGCCGTCGGCGGCACGATCCTGCCGTTCAAGGGCGACACGCTCGGCTTCTACACCGAGGCCAACGAGCGCAAGCGGGACGTGCTCAACCGCTGGATCCGGGCCGGCGGCGAGTACGACGGTGTGGCCGACTTCGACCGGGCCATGCGCGACCCGGCCGACCCACTGCGGCTCAATCCGGCCTACGACAGCGGTGACGGCCTGCATCCCAACGACGCCGGCATGGCCGTGATGGCCGACGCCGTGCCGCTGAGGATGTTCGCATGAGGGCCGCGATCGCGGTCGCCGCGATAACCGGACTTCTCGTGGCCGCGCCCGTGCCGGTTGGGGCCGCGCCGAGTGAGGCCGCGCGGGGCAAAGACAGCAAGTCGTACGTCTCCACGGAGAACGGCCCCGGCCGATTCCCGCTGAGAGGCGCGCCGCTGGTGGTGAGCAAGGACGACTACGCCGGTGTGATCCGGGTGGTCGACGACCTGCGAACCGACCTGGGAAAGGTCACCGGCGTCGAGCCGGCGGTCGGCCACGACACCATTCCCGGCGGACGCGACCCGGTCATCGTCGGCACCATCGGCAAGAGCCCATTGATCGACCGCATCATCGCGCGCGGCAAACTCGATGTGCGCGGGGTCGAGGGCAAGTGGGAGACCACTGTCGAACAGGTCGTCGAAAATCCCCTCCCAGGCGTACGTCGGGCCTTTGTCATCGCCGGCAGCGACCAGCGCGGCAGCATCTACGGCGCCTACGACCTGTCCCGGACCATCGGCATCTCGCCCTGGCATTTCTGGGACGACGTGCCGGTGCAGAAGAAGGCCGAGCTCTTTGTGCGGCCCGGCCGGCACACCCAGGGCACGCCCAAGGTGAAATACCGCGGGTTCTTCATCAACGACGAGAACCCGGCCACCGGCACCTGGGCCCCCGGCTACTTCGGCCCGGGCAAGGCGCCCGGCTATCCCGGCGGATTGACCAGCGACTACTTCGCGAAGGTCTTCGAGACCATGCTGCGGCTGAAGGCCAACTATCTGTGGCCGGCCGTGTGGGGACGAGCCTTCGCCGAGGACGACCCGCTCAATCACGCCACCGCGAGCTTCTACGGCGTCGTGATGGGGACCTCGCACGAGGCGCCGATGATGCGGGGCATCGAGGAATGGAACCGGCACCCCACCGGTACGGGGGAGTGGAGCTTCCGCCGGAATCCGGACGCCATCAAAGCCTATTGGCGGGACGGCGCCGAACGGATGCGCGACCAGAACATCGAGGGCGTGATAACGCTCGGCATGCGCGGGAACGGCGATGTCTCCCTGCCCGACGGCGACGGCATCGACCTGATGTCGTCGATCATCGACAGCCAGCGGCAGATCCTGCGCGAGACCGGGCTCATCGACCGGCCCCAGGTGCAGACCCTCTACAAGGAGGTGCAGCGCTACTGGGACAACGGATACCGGCCGCCGGACGACGTCACGGTCGTGTTCTGCGACGACAACTGGGGCAACCTGCGCAAGCTGCCCGACCCGTCGCTGCCGGCGCGCAGCGGGGGCTACGGCATGTACTACCACTTCGACTATGTCGGCGACGGCCGCAACTACAAGTGGGCCGACACCATCAACCTCACCAATACGTGGGAGCAGTTGAATCTCGCGTACCGCAAGGGGGTCGACCGCCTCTGGGTGGTGAACGTGGGCGACCTCAAGAACGAGGAGCTGCCGACCCAGTTCTTCCTCGACTACGCGTGGAACCCGGACGCCCTGCCGGTCACCGGGATCGACGACTGGACCCGCGAGTTCGCCGCGCAGAACTTCGGCCAATCGCTCGCGCCGGCCGTGGCCGAGCTTCTCGACGAGTACGGTTTCCTGCAGTCGCGCCGCAAGCCGGAACTGCTCAACCGGCGGATCACTGTCGATCCGGCCAAGGACCTCAGCACCGATCCGACCGCGGTGGTCTACAACGATCAGGCCACCCCGTTCAGCCTCACCGACTACGGCGAGATGGACCGCGTGACCGAGGCCTGGATCGACCTCGCCCGGCGGGCGACCCGACTGAAAGCACGGGTTCCCGCGGCGTGGCAGGACGCTTTCTATCAGCTCGTCTACTACCAGATCAAAGACACGGCCATCATCTACGAGCTGCGGCGCGCGCAATTCACCAATCTCGCCTACGCGGCTCAGGGACGCGCGGCGACGAACGAGCTCGCCGACACCGCGGAACGGCTCTTCGCCGAGGACCAGGCGATGAGCGACTACTACAACAACACCCTCGCGGGCGGGAAGTGGAAGAACTGGCAGCTGCAACCCAAGATCGGGTACGGCAACGTCGAGCGCTACGGCCCGAACGCGCCCTGGCAGCAGCCGGAACTGAACAATGTCGCCCTCCCGGACGAGATCTACCCGCACCTCAAGCGCATCGCCGTGCCGCCGGCGGCCTCGATGGGCGTCGCGCTGGACGGCGGCTCGGAAACCACTCTCCCGCAATTCAGTCCGTGGCAATCGCAACGGCCGCAATACCTCGACGTCTACAACAAGGGCACCACGCCGTTCCGATACCGGATCACCACGGGCGCGTCGTGGGTGCACGTGGCGCCGGCGTCCGGTGTGGTCGACGACGAGACCCGGGTGACGGTGAAGGTGGACTGGCGGCGTGCGCCCAAGGGCGTCACGACGGTGCCGATCACCGTCACCGGGGCCGGATCGACGACTGTCGTGCAAGCGCCGATCGAGAATCCGGCGATCAAGCCGGTCGGGTTCCTCGAGGCCAACGGCTATGTGGCCATGGAAGCCGACCACTACAGCGGCAAGGCCGGAAAGTGGCAGCTGCTGCCGGGCATCGGCAAGACCGGCAACGGGCTCACGCCGGTCGGCGGAGCCGGGGCCCGGCTCGACTACAAGATGACGCTCACCAGCACCGGGCCGGTGAAGGTCACGGCGTACCTGTCGCCTCGTAACAACGTGTTGCCGGGTGACGGGCTCAAATACGGGGTGTCCATCGACGGGCAGTCACCGCAGGTGGTCAACGTGACCAAGGCGACCGGCGCCAACGACACCACGATGAACCGGCAGTGGGCGCGCAACACGTCCGACAACATCAACCGCACGACAACCACCCACACGATCGACACACCCGGTGCGCACACGCTGACGTTCTGGGCGGTCGACCCCACGGTGATCGTGCAGCGGCTGGTCGTGGACACCGGCGGGGTCAAGTACAGCTACCTCGGCCCGCCCGAGAGCCGGAGGTCCTGACATGCGACGCAGGACGCTGCTCGGCATCGGGGGCGTGGCGATGCTCCCCGGGCCGGCGTTGGCCGCCGGGCCGGCCCCGGCCCGAGGGAAGCGTTGGATCCACACGTGGACGGCGATGCCGCAGCTCACCGAGCCGGGCAACCTGCCGCCCGCGCCCTTCACCGGCGAGAGCGCGGTGCTGGTCGACACGACGCTGCGGCAGACCGTGCACGTGACGGTCGGCGGTCCCCGCGTACGCGTGCGCTTCTCCAACGCGTTCGGCGGCGCCGCCCTGCCGATCACCGCGGCGGCGGTGGCTCACCCGGTCGGCGGCCGGGCCGGCGTGTCCGGGATCGTCCCCGGTTCGAGCCGCCCGCTCACCTTCGGCGGGCGGCGCTCGGTCACGGTGCCGGTCGGCGCGCAGATCGTCTCCGACCCGGTGCCGCTGCCGGCCGGGCGCGGCCAGAACCTCACCATCACGGTGTACCTGGCGACCGGCCAGGCCACCCTCAACCTCACCTCGCACCCCGGGTCGCGCACGACCTCGTACCTCGTCAACGGTGACCATCACGCCGAGCCGGACCTGCCCGGCGCGGCCGCCGTGGCGCACTGGTATCTGATCAGCGGCGTCGAGGTCGAGTCGGACGGGCCGGCGCTGGCGATCGTCGGGGACTCGCTCACCGACGGGCGAGGGTCCACGACCGACGGGAACGACCGGTGGCCCGACCAGCTGTTCGCCCGGGGGCCGCGCGCGGCCGTGCTCAATCAGGCGGCCGGCGGCAACCGGGTGCTCAACGACGGGCTCGGGCCGAGCGTGCTGGCCCGGCTCGACCGCGACGTGCTGGCGACCAGCGGGGTCGACCGGATGTTGCTGTTCGAGGGGGTCAACGACATCGGGACGGCCCCGGCGACGGTGGCCGACCAGAAGGCGGTGCTGGACGACCTGCTGGTGGCCTGCGAGCAGATCGTGCTGCGCGCGCACGCGGTCGATCTACGGGTCTACGGGGCGACGATCACCCCGTTCGGCGGCAACACCGGCTATGACGACGCCGGCGGCTTGCGCGAGGCCACCCGTACGGCGGTGAACGCGGCCGTCCGGCGCCGGGGCCTGTTCGACGGGGTGGCCGACTTCGACGCCGCCGTCCGCGACCCGGCCGTCCCCCGTCAGCTGCGGCCGGACTACGACACGGGCGACCACCTGCACCTGAACCCGGCCGGCTACCGGGCGATCGCCCAGGCGGTGCCGCTGCGCTGGCTGAGCTGACCGCGGTGAGAGACTCGGCCGGTGACATTCCGGGGCTGGCCGAGTGAGGCCCTCGAGTTCTACGACGGGCTCGAGGCCGACAACTCCAAGACGTATTGGACCGCGCACCAGGCTTTCTACGAGGAGCGGGTGCGCGGGCCCATGCGAGAGCTGCTGGCCGAGCTGGAGCCGGAGTTCGGGAGCGGCAAGATCTTCCGGCCCTATCGGGACGTGCGCTTCAGCAAGGACAAGTCGCCCTACAAGACGCACCTCGGGGCGTGGCTCGACATGGGCGGATACCTCCAGCTGTCGGGCGCCGGGCTGGCCGCGGGCTGTGGGCTCTATCAGATGGAGAAGGAGCAGCTCGAGCGCTACCGGCGGGCGGTGGCCGACGACCGGGCCGGGGCTGAGCTCGAGGCGATCGCGGGCTCGGTGGGCGTACACGGGCACGGGTCCTTGAAAACGGCACCGCGCGGCTACCCCCAGGATCACCCGCGCGCCGACCTGTTGCGGCACAAGGGTTTGACCACGTGGCGGGAGTGGGAGCCGGCGGCCTGGCTCGGGACGGCGGCCGCCAAGAAACGGATCGTCGACTTCCTGCGGGCGAGCCGCCCGCTGCGCGATTGGCTCGACGCGAACGTGCGGTGACCTCACGCCTTAAGCTGCCCGGCATGGCTTTGCGACCGGACGAGTTCCATGCCCATGCCCTCGCGGCGACGGACGACGAGAAGCGGCTGCCCCTGTCGCGGATGACCATGTGGGAGGTCAGCCCGTTCGATCCGGCCGGCCTGCTGGTGTCGCCGCTGCGGGAGCCGGTGCTGCCCGAACCGCCCCGGCACGGTGAGGACCCGGCCGACTGCCAGTCGTGCCGCGGCCGCGACGAGGGGCTCTGGCTGAACGACCGCTGGCGGCTGACCCGCATCGCCAAAGCCGGCGTGCCGCTGATCCTCATGCTGCATCCGCGCGACCACCACGACCTGGCCGACCTGCCCGACGAGCTCGCGGCCGAGCTCGGGGTGCTGACCAAGTACGTCGCCAAGCACATCCAGGCGCTGGCGCACGTCTCCCGGGCGCACGTTTATCGCATCGGCGACGGCGGTGCCCACCTGCACATCTGGTTCTTCGCCCGCCCCGAGGGCCAGGCCCAGCTGTACGGCTCGTGGCTGCCGGTCTGGGACGACCTGCTCCCGGAATACCCGGACGCGGTGGCCGCGGCCGACGCCGAGCTGGTGGTGGACGCGCTGATCACCTCGTCCGGCGGCGCCCGGCCCTGACTCTCACCGAATCCGGTGGCCGTAGCGGCGGGCCAGATCGTCCAGGTCGGGCTCGCCGTAGAGGTCGACCATCGCGGCGAAGCGGGGCGCCTTGTCCGGCCCGAAGCGGGTGAGCGACGCGGCGTACGACGTGGCCGTGTTGAAGCGCGGCGGCGTCGTCTTGCTGTGGAACTTGTCGGCGTACATGACCAGGGCTTCCTCGGCGGTCTCGGCCACGTAGTCGTCCGGCGGCAGGGGGAGGCGCTGCTCGAGCACGTCGTCGCGGGTGATGCCGACGCCGGTGTGATGCGAGCAGATGCGGGCGAGCGGCTCCGGCAGATCCAGCGCGCGCAGCAGCTCGTGCCCCAGAAGGCCGTGCCTGAGGTACGCCTCGCCGGGCGCCAGCCGATGCACGCCGACGTCGTGCAGCAGCGCCCCGGCCCGGACGAGATCCCGGTCCTCGTCGGTGAGCAGCCGCGCGGCGATCTCGCCGACGATCAGGCAGTGCGTCCAGACCAGGTCGAACGCCGCCCGGTCGGGAGCGAGCCGCTCGTGCAGGGCGCGGATCTCGTCGTCGCTGGGCAGGTCCACGCACCGAAGGCTACGACAGCGGAGACGGCGCCGGCCGGATCACCGGGCGATGCGGGCGGCCGCCGCGACCGGGTCGAAGCCGAAGGGCAGCTCCAGGCGGTGGGCGTGCAGCAGGGCCTCGTCGGCCAGCACGCCGGGGGTGGGGGCGTCGGCGACGATGCGCCCGGCGTCGAGGATCACCGCGCGCGGGCACAGCTGCAACGCGTACGGAAGGTCGTGGGTCACCATCAGGACGGTGACCGGCAGCGGCTCGAGGATCTCGGCCAGCTCGCGGCGGCTGGCCGGGTCGAGGTTGGACGACGGCTCGTCGAGGACCAGGATCTCGGGGCGCATGGCCAGCACGGTGGCGACGGCGACCCGGCGGCGCTGGCCGAAGGACAGGTGGTGCGGCACCTGGTCGCGGTGCTCGCTCATGCCGACCGCGGCCAGGGCCTCGTCGACGCGAGCCGTCAGCTCGGCACCGCGGACGCCCAGGTTCTGCGGGCCGAAGGCGACGTCCTCGGCCACCGTGGGCATGAAGAGCTGGTCGTCCGGGTCCTGGAAGACGATGCCGACACGGCGGCGGATCTCGGCCAGGCCGGCCCGGTCGGCCGGGTCGACGCGGGCGCCGGCGACGTCGATCGTGCCCCCGCCGCCGTGCAGGATGCCGTTCAGGTGCAGCACCAGGGTGGTCTTGCCGGCCCCGTTCGGGCCGAGCAGGGCGACCCGTTCGCCGGGGGCGAGGGTGAGGTCGACGCCGTGCAGCACCGCGGTGCCGTCCGGGTAGGCGAAGTGCAGGCCGGCGACGCGCAGGGCCGGTGTCTCGGGGCCGCTCATGGGATTCATGATCCCAGGGCGGCAGCCAGCGCGATGCTCGCGGTCGCCACCGGCAGAACGGCCGCGGCGGCCCACTGCCCGGCCGGCGCCCGGCGGTCGTCGGTCTGGGGGAGCCGCCCGGCATATCCGCGCGACACCATGGCCAGGTAGACCCGCTCACCCCGCTCGTAGGCCCGCAGGAACAGGGCCCCGACGCTGACCGCGAACGCCTTCACCTGCCACAGGAAGCGGGGGTCGTAACCCCGGGCCAGGCGGGCGATCCGCATCCGGCGGGCGTCGTCGGCCAGCACGTCGAGGTAGCGCAGCATGAACGTGGCGATCTGGGTGAACACGGTCGGGCAGCGCAGCCGGTCGAGCCCGAGGATCAGGTCGCGCATCGTCGTGGTCGCCGCCAGCAGCAGCGACGCGACCACCCCGAGCGTGCCCTTGGCGAAGATGTTCCACGCGCCGTGCAGCCCGTCGACCGAGAGCGACAGGCCGAGCCAGTCGACCCGCTCGCCGTGCCCGGCGAACGGCAGGGCCACCGCGAGCAGGACGAACGGCAGCTCGATGGTGGCCCGCTGGGCCAGCCACAGGCCGGGGACCCGGGCCACCGCGGCGACCACAAGGAGCAGCACCGCATAACCACCGAAGGCCCAGAACTCCGTACGCGGGGTGAGCACGACGATGATCGTGAAGAGCAGCACCGCGGCGATCTTCACCTCGGGCGCGAGGCGGTGCACCGGGCTCACCCCTTCGAGGTGCAGCGGGTGGGCGTGCCCGGCGCCCACCTCAGGCGTCCTGGTCCTGGGCCGAGCGCCGCCGCGCGACCCAGAACAGCCCCGCGCCGATCCCGAAGGTGATCAGCACCCCGGCCGTCCCGGCCAGCGCCGTGGACAGGAAGCTGTTGTCGATCCCCTTGATGCCGTAGTCGGCCAGCGGCGAGCCGGCCAGCTGGTGCTCGCCCTCCTGCTGCGCGATGCAGGTGCCGCCGGTGATCTCGCCGTCGGCGTTGAACGTGCAGCCCTCGCGAGCCGTCGCGTCCAGTCCGTCCGGGTTCGACGAGGCGAAGTTGCTCACCACGCCGGCCAGCAGCAGCGCCACGAGCAGGCCGCCGGCCAGGAACCAGCCCAGTCGCTTGGTCATGCGGTCACTCCGACCTCGGGAACGGTCACCGGTTTGCGGAACCGGCGCAGGGCATAGACCAGGTCGGGCCGGACCTTGGCCACGGTAGCCACGGTGGTCGCCGCGATCAGCCCCTCACCGATGCCGATCAGCACGTGGACTCCGGCCATCGCGCCCGACACCCAGGGCAGCGACAGGTCGGTGGTGCCACCCAGCGCGTACTCGAGCACGAAGCCCTGCGACGCGACCACCACCGAGATGACCGAGGCGATGAAGGCGGTGACGGCCAGCCCCGAGGCGGTCTTGGGCAGGATCCGCAGCAGCCCCGCCACCAGCAGGTAGCCCGCCGCCGTGCCCAGCAGGGCCATGTTGGTGATGTTGAGCCCGAGCGCGGTCACCCCGCCGTCCGAGAAGACCAGGCACTGCACGATCAGGACGGTCGACACGCACAGCGCCCCGACCCACGGCCCGACCAGGATGACGGCGAGCGTGCCCCCGAGCAGGTGGCCCGAGACACCCGGCAACACGTTGAAGTTGAGCATCTGGACCGCGAAGATGAACGCCGCGACCAGCCCGGCCATCGGCGCCAGGCGCTCGTCCAGGTCGTGGCCCGCCTTGCGCACACAAACCGCGAGCGCGGCGATGGCCAGGACCGCGAACACCGCCGACACCGGCCCGTCCACGATCCCGTTGGCGATGTGCATCGCCGTCGTCTCCATGACGCCCCCTCACAAGCGATCAAGGATTGTCTACCGCTATTGCGAAGTCTTGGCAATTGAACAGCGGATGGCAACTAGGAGTTCCGTGCATCACGTTCGAGGGGACGGACGTTTCAGAAGAGCGCCAGCTGACCCGGTGTGGGCTCGCGCCGGGTGGCCAGGCTGCCGCGGAACACCCAGGGACGGAACTCCGGCGTGGGATCGGCGTCGGGGGCGGTGGGCGGATCGCCGCCGGTCAGCGCCCACAACGACGGCCCGAGGTTGATGCCCCGCGCGCGCAGCGCCCGCCGCATGACGGCCATGCTCAGCGGCAGCCGGGCCCCGCTGAGGTCGGGGATGGGCAGGTCGTGCCGCATGCTCATCAACCGGCGGTTGCGCTCGACGGTCGACCGGGCCTCATCGGCGGTGAAACTGGTGGCGGCATGCGCCCCGACGGCCTCGCGGACCAGGTCGACGCCGGCCTCCCAGGCCGCCTCGAGGGTGCCGAACGCGGCCAGCAGCTTGGCCGCCGTGGTGGCGCCGAACCGCCGGACGCCGTGCAGGTTGTCGGACGGGTCGCCGCGCAACGCCGCGAAATCCCGGTATTGCCAGGGGTGCACGCCGTAGAGCGCGGGCAGCCCGGCCGCGTCGATCAGCACCGCCTCGTCGAAGCCACCGTTGCGCACCCGCAGCACCGTGGTCGACTCGTCGATCAGCTGGAAGGCATCACGGTCGCTGGTCATCAGCACCGAGCGCCACCCACCGGCCCGGGCGGTCGCCGCCGCGCTGGCCAGGACGTCGTCGGCCTCCCAAGCCCGCGGCACCACGACGCAGACCCCGGCGTCGCGCAGCAGACCGGGCGCGGCCAGCAGCTGAGCGGTCAGATCCTCGGCCTTGTCGGGGCGGTGGGCCTTGTAAGCCGGGTAGTCGGTGCGCCGGGCCGACTCCTCGGGGCAGTCGAAGCCGACCACCACCGCGTCGGGCCGCAGGTGGGCGGCGGCCCGGGCCAGATAGCCGAAGAAGCCCCGCAACGCCCAGATCGGGTTGCCGTCGTCGTCGACCCAGCCGTCACCCGCGCCGGCGTGATAGGCACGGTGGAGCAGGCTGTTGCCGTCGAGGACGAGCACGAGGGGGTCGGGGCGCGGCACCTGACAGAGACTACGCCGGGGGTGCGACGCTTTCCCGCTCCACGAGCGCCGGTGCGATGATCCGCCGGTCGCCGCCGGTGGTGCCCTGGGCGATCTGGGCCAGCAGGAGCTCCAGGCTCGCGGTCGCCGCGGCGTCGAAGTCGGGCCGGATCGTGGTCAGCGGGGGTGTGTAGAAGGCCGCCTCGGGCACGTCGTCGAAGCCCACGATGCTCACGTCGGCCGGCACCCGGCGCCCGTGCTCGTTGAGCGCCCGCAGCAGCCCCAGCGCGATGTGGTCGTTGGCCGCGAAGACCGCCGTCGCCTCGGGCAGCCGGGCCAGCAACTGCCCGTGCCGGTAGCCCGAGGCGGCACTCCAGTCGCCGGTGAGCAGCGGCGGGACCTCCCGCCCGGCCTCGCGCAGCGCCGCCTCCCAGCCCTGGACCCGCCCGGCCGCGTCGAACCAGTCGGCCGGCCCCGAGATGTGCCAGACCGACCGGTGGCCGTGCCGCAGCAGGTGCTCGGTGGCGGCCCTGGCCCCGGCCACCTGGTCGACCGTGACCAGCGTCGAGGACTGCTCCGGGTCGCCGTCGATGGTCACCAGCGGCACGTCGTCCGGCAGCTTGGCCAGCGCCGGCGCGGCCGAGGCGACCGGCGCGATCACCACCAGCCCGGCCACCCGCTGGTCGAGGTGCCGCTCGACGGCCTCGGCGATCGACCGCTCGTCCAGGTTGCGCACGCTGCCCACGTTGACCGCGAAGCCGGTGGCCTGCGCGGCCTCCTCGAACGCGGTGAGCATCGACGCCGGCCCGTAGAGCGAGGAATTCTGCGCGACCACCCCGATCACCTGGGACGTGCCGGTGACCAGCGCGCGGGCGGCGCGGTCGGGGCGGTAGCCGAGCTCGGCGATGGCGGCCCGCACCTTGAGCCGGGTCTGCTCGCTGACGTTGGGATGCTCGTTGAGCACCCGCGACACGGTCTGGTGCGACACCCCCGCCAACCGGGCCACGTCCATCATGCCCGGCGGGCGCCCTCGCTTCACGCTCATCCGCGGCAGCATAAACCGAACGGGTGCCCGCTTCAGTCCGGTCGATCCGCGAAGGCGGCCCAGGGGTCCTCGCGGGGCGGCGCCGCGGATCGCGGTTCGTCGATGGCTGGTCGGGCCCCGCGCGCCGCGGCGTAGGCGGCCAGGGCCGTCGTGATGGGCACGGCGGTGATCAGGCCGATCGTGCCGACCGCGCTGCGCACCAGCTCCTGAGCGACCAGCTGACCGGTGAGCAGCTCGCTCACGGGTGTCCCGCCGGCCGCGAAGAGCAGCATCAACGGCAGCGACGCGCCCGCGTAGGCCAGCACGATCGTGTTGATGACCGACGCGATGTGCGCGCGGCCGATCCTCGTCGCCGCGCCGTAGAGCTGCCGGAAGCCGTACGCCGGGTTGGCCTGGGACAGCTCGGCGACGGTGGCCGACTGGGTGACCGTCACGTCGTCGAGCACGCCCAGCGACCCGATGACGATGCCGGCCAGCAACAGGCCTCGCATGTTGATCTCACCCTCGGTGATGCTGAGGAAGTTCGCCGTCTCGTCCGCCACACCGGACAGATGGGTGCCCGCGGTGGCCGCCGCGGACAGCAGAGCCGTGATGGTCAGGCTGGCCAGGGTGCCCACCACCGCGATCGAGGTGGTGACGCTGAACCCGTGGGTCAGATAGAGCACGGTCAGCATGATCGCGGCCGCGCCGACCACGGCGACCAGCACCGGTGACTTCCCGTCGAGGATGGCCGGCACCACGAAGAGCAACAGCACGACGAACGTCAGCCCGAGCCCGGCCAGCGCGGTGACGCCCCGCCACCGCCCGAACGCTATGACGGCCAGCGCGAACGCCGCACCGAGCAGCCACAGCTCCCGGCCGCGCTCGTGGTCGACGATCGAATAGGTCTCACTGACCCCGCCCTCGCCGTCGAGCAGCCGCAGCAGCACGATGTCGTCGCCCGGCTCGACCCGGACCGCTCCCGGCCCGTTCGGGATGTCGGCAGTGACCTCCGAACCGTCGGCGAGCCGCACCTCGACCGTGCCGCAGACCTGATCGGCGGGGACCGCGTCGTCGCCCGGTGACGCGGCGCAGGGAGCCGGCGTGACGGCCTGGACCTCGCCCGTGTATCGCGTCAGCCCCTCGGCCGGCTGGGCCGGGGGCGACGACGAACCGGGCCAGAGCAGCAGAAGGCCGAGCACGGTCAGCAGCGCCGCCGGAACGAGGAAGAGCAGCGTGAGGCGCCGGGCGCCGGCCGGACCACCCGGCAACGGCCCGTGGTGGTGAGACATGCCGCCCAGGGTAGGGCAGCGGTCGGCCGCCCCGGACGGCAAGGCACTATGGGCGGCTCGGAAAGGGAGTAACGGATGAACCGGTGGTCGTCAGTTTCCGTACGGCAGGCCGTGGGGAACGTTTGGCACCGCCGGCTCGCGGCCTGGCTGCTCGCGACCGGACTGGCCGTCGTCGTGTCCGTGCTGTCCTGGCCGGCGTCGCCCGCGAGCGCCCACGCCATCCTCACCCAGGCCGCCCCGCAGCAGGGCGCGATCGTCAAGGCCGCGCCCGAGCAGGTCGTCCTGCGCTTCAACGAGGCGATCCAGGTCATCCCCGGGCGCACCCAGGTGATCGGCCCCGACGGCAAGCGGGTCAACGTGGGCGACCCGGCGCCGCAGCAGAACGGCATGACCATCAAGCTGCGGCCCGCCGACCGCCCGCTCGGCACCTACCTGGTCAGCTATCGCATCGTCTCGGCCGACAGCCATCCCATCTCGGGCGCCTTCACGTTCTCGGTCGGCGCTCCCTCGGCGAGCGCACCGTCCGCACCCGACGAGGGGGTCGCCCCGTCGGTGCGGACCGCCACCGCGGTGTCCAAGTTCTTCGGGTACGGGGGCCTCACGCTCGCCGTCGGCCCGGTGCTCTTCCTCGCGTTGTGGTTCCGCAGTCGCGCCCTGGTCACGATGGCCCGCGCGGGTCTGGCCCTGGTCGCGGTGAGCACGGTCGCGGCGATCTGGCTGCAGGCACCGGCGTCGTCCGGAGCGGGCCCGTTCGACGTGTCGGCCGGCGAGCTCGGGCAGGTGCTGAGCAGCTCGTTCGGCATCACCATGACGGCCCGCCTGGTGCTGCTGGGGGTGGCCGCCGCCCTCGTGGCCCGGGTGCACCGGCGGGCCGGGCGCGGGCCGGCCGCCGTACTCGTGGGCCTGACCACGGCCATCCTGGTGACCTGGCCGCTGACCGGGCACTCGGTGGCCTCGCCGCCGGCCTGGTTGCTGGTCACGGCGGACACGGCCCACCTCGCGGGCATGGCGGTCTGGCTCGGTGGCCTGGTGGTGCTCACCGCGGTCGTGTTGCGCGAGGCCGGGACCCGGCAGCTGCGGCTGATCCTGCCGTCCTGGTCGCGGTGGGCCGCGCTGGCCGTCTACTGGCTCGTCGCGGCGGGCGTCCTGCAGGCAGTCGTGCAGGTCGGCAGCGTGGACGCCCTGGTCAAGTCGGATTACGGCCGGCTGTTGCTGATCAAGACGGGCCTGCTCGTGGTGGTGCTGGGCGTCGCCGCGTGGTCGCGCCGGCTGGTCCAGCGGGGGACCGCGGTGGCGAGCCCCGGGCGGTTGCGGCGGGCGACGGCGGCCGAGGTGGGCATCACCGCGCTGGTGCTGGCCGCCACCGCCGTACTCGTGCAGACCAACCCCGGTCGTGCGGTCGACGTCGAAGCGGTGGCCAGCGCCCGGGCCCGCGGTTTCGTGACGACCCTGACCAGCAAGCTCTACTCGGTGCAGTTCGAGGTCTTCCCGGCCGCCGTGGGCGAATACAACACGCTGCACGCCTTCGTCTACACGCCGGAGGGCAAGCCGCTGAAGGTCCTGGAGTGGAAGGTGACGCTCGCGCTGCCCGGCCAGGGGGTCGAGCCGATCCCCAACGAGGTGGCGTCGATCCTCGGCAACCAGGGACTGGGCAACCTGACGTTCCCGTTCGCCGGCGAGTGGCAGCTGTCGATGACGCTGCGGACGTCCGAGATCGACCAGGCGACGGTGACCACCACGATTCCGGTGCGATAAGTACGCTCAGCCCATGGATGCGACCGACAAGGTGCGCCGGGTCTGGGACCGATCGGCCCCCTCGTACGATCGTCAGATCGAGCTGCTCGAGCGGATCTGGTTCACCGGTGGCCGCGAGTGGATCGGCGCCCGGGTCGAGGGCCGCATCCTCGAGGTGGCCGTGGGCACGGGCCGCAACCTGCCGCACTATCCGGCCGGCGCCACGATCAGCGGCATCGAGCTGAGCCCGGCCATGCTGGCCATCGCCCGGCGGCGGGCGGCCGGCCTCGGTCATGCGGCTGACCTGCGGGAGGGCGATGCGCAAGAGTTGCCGTACGCCGCCGGCAGCTTCGACACGGTGGTCTGTGCGCTGTCGCTGTGCACGATCCCCGACCCGCGGGCCGCCGTGGCCGAGATGCACCGCGTGCTGGCCCCGGGCGGCCGGCTGCTGCTGGTCGATCACATCGGGAGCACCTGGCCCCCGATCCGGGCCGCTCAGTGGCTGCTCGAGCGCGTGACGATCGCGACCGCGGGCGAGCACTTCACCCGCCGTCACCTGGCCACGGTCGTCGACGCCGGTTTCGAGGTGGTCGAACGCGAACGGCTCAAGGCGGGCAGCGTCGAGCGGATCCACGCCCGGGTCTGAGTGTGCTCCCATGGAGCCATGCTGATCATCCGGTCCGTGCTGCTCTTCGTGCTCGCCGCGGTCGCCGAGATCGGTGGCGCGTGGCTGATCTGGCAGGGCGTCCGGGAGCACAGAGGTCTGCTGTGGATGGGCGCGGGAGTGATCGCGCTCGGCGCGTACGGTTTCGTGGCGACCCTGCAGCCGGACGCCAACTTCGGCCGGATCCTGGCCGCCTACGGCGGTGTCTTCGTGGCCGGGTCGCTGGCCTGGGCCATGGTCGTCGACAAGTTCCGCCCGGACCGCTACGACGTGCTCGGTGCGGTCATCTGCCTGATCGGCGTCGCCATCATCATGTACGGCCCACGCGCCGGGACCGGCTCTTGACCCGCGTCGGCGTCGTTGCCCTCCGCTGATAGCGGTCCTCCGACTAGAAGAAGACTGCGAGCACGCCCGCGGCGACCGCGACGATCGCTACTGTCTCGGCTGTCAGTGCGCCGACCAGCAGATACGCCCTCCTGTTGTTGACTCGTTGTAATTTTTCGAGGATATCTGCTCTGACGGCCACAACTTCGATCGCTGTGTTTTGCCCTGGCGTGGCCCAGGGAGTGCTCACATAGGCTTTGAGTGAATTCGCGTCGAGCGAAGCCGCGCTGCTCTTCTGCGGCCAGTTGAGGGAGACGGCCGCGACCGCTGCTGAAACGAAGAAGGCGAGGGCGCCGGTCAGCGACCATCGCGATACGGCCGGCAGAGCGAAGCCGTCGGCTTTGGTAATAGTCGCAACCAGAGCGAACAGCAACGTCACCAGTGTTCCGGACGACGCCACGACCCAGGCTCCGCGTTGTTCGAACGAAGTCTTTCGGCCTCGCTCCAGGTCGAGTTCCTGATCGATAAGCTTGGCGAGAATCTCCCCGTGCGACAACTCGCCCATCAGGATCGGTCGTGACTGGGCTTGAGCGGCCTGAGTGGCCTGAGGCCGGCTGGGTGCCAGACCTGCACCGTCCAGGAGGGAAACTGTGGCATTTTGATCGCTGAATGCAGTTCGGCCGGCTGGTAGCGCTGAGCGTTCGCGACACGGTCGACGGCGGCGCCGAACGACTGCACGTCCTGCTCGGAGTCGATCGCCGCCTCCCACTCGCCAACGATGTCGCCCAGTAGGTGGTAAAGGTTCGTGGTCTTCTCGAGACGGAGGACACGAACCTCCTGTTCCCGCAACATCGTCAGTGCCAAGCAGGGCAGCATCTGCTCCGGCAAACCGAAGAACAGGCGCGTCTCCCTTGCGGTCTCCGTTCCGCGCCGCTGCGCATCAGAGAGCTTGCCCTGCCGTCGGAGTCGACGGACCCGGGCCCTCCAGAACTCCTGCGCCCACTCAGGCGGCGCGCCTCCCGGCATAGTCAACGTTCCGGCCCGAATCTCAACACTTTCGTCCTCAATGAATACGCCGGGTCGGTCCGCTGCGACTGCGACGTTGGGTTTCTTGTACGGCAGGATGACAAGTATGTGTTCTCCGGTCAGGTCGTCGATGCTTACGTGGTCTTCCCAAAGCTGCTGTTGCACCTCTCGGGCGTCGGCGGTCCGGGCGATGAGCACCGCAAGGCAGGGGTAGTTGCTCGCAGATGAGGCATTGATGGCGTCAGCGAGAAAGTTGGAAATTGCGTCGTGATGCGTTGCGGTGACCCGATCCACCGCGTATCCGACATCTCCGACCAAGGTGGCGGGTTCGTCTCCGAATATGTCCGAGCCAGGTGTCTGGCCGGGGGTCATTGCCGAGTCGTGTTCGGGCCCGATCACCCAATCGTCACGTGACATCAGACCACGCTCCTCGCGTCTTAGGAGTGCATCTTTCTCGTGATGAAGTGGGAGCGTATGGAACTGCACACGATCCGACACGTCAGGAAGGGACTGGGCGGACGCCAGATCAGGCCATCCGCTGATCGCGGTACCCAGATTCGAACAACGGACTGGACGCAGTCCACAGGGAGCCGGGGTCGGCCGGCTCCCTGTGGTCCGCTCGGGTCAGGTCAGACCAGCGGACAGGTGTTGCGGTAGTCGGAGACCGAGACAGTCGACGGGCCCGGGCAGATGAACTGGTCGTAGCGGGTGTCGTTGTCGACGAAGCGTTTCAGCCAGGACACGGCCAGGCGCGCCGTGTACGTGTTGGTCGTCTGCGGGAAGAAGTGGCTCGCGTTGTTGAGCTCGAGATACGCCTTCTCCGTGGCCGACGGGATGGAGTTGTAGAAGGGGATCGAGTGCGACGACACCGGCGCGACGGTGTCGCTCTCGCCGCCCACGATCAGGGTCGGCACCCGCACACTCGACCACGACTTGGTCCCGTTCCAGGGCGCCAGCGGCACGGCGGCCTGCAGCGACGGACGGGTCCGGGCGGCCTCGAGGCTGCCGCCGCCACCCATCGAGTGGCCGGCCACGGCCAGGCGCGTGGTGTCGATGCGCGAGCGCACCGAGCTCGACCGGGTCAGGTAGTCGAGCGCGGCCAGCAGCTGGGATCCGCGCGAGGCGGGCTGGTCCAGCAGCGTGTTCGTCTCGATGCCGATCACGACGAACCCGTGCGACGCGATGCGCGGGCCCAGCCAGGACAGACTCGACCAGGTGGCGGTGAAGCCGGGCGAGATGGCAACCGCGCCGAAGGTGCCCTGCGTGGTGGTCGTGGGGTAGTAGATGACGCCACCACCGAAGCCGCTGACCAGCGACGACACGTTCTGGCTGGCCGTGGCGAACGGACCGCGGCTGGCGTCGAGCGCGGCCACCGTCGGGGCCGGACCCCGCTCGTACGGGTTGTCGGCGGCCTGAGCCGGCGCGGCGCCGAGACCGACGGCCAGAACCGCCGCGGCGGCCATCGCGAGGACGAACCGGCGGGGCCGGCGTGAATTGCGAACCTGCTGCACCTGACACGCTCCCGGGGGATAGGGAATTGATGGCGGTCAGTGTTTGTGCGGTTTCGGCGAGTGCGCATCGGCGAAACCACCAGCCTTCGGGGACGACGGTGGGCAACAGCCTGTTAACACGGTGGAAATTTCATCAAACGAAAAGTGGTCGTCGATGTCTTCCGCACCGGGGCCTGGATCGCCACACTCGCGACATGCTTGTTGCACCGAGAGTGCACGAAGTTACTCCGGCGCCGCCCGGCCGTGACGCCGAGCTGGTCATGGTCCGCGCGCTGATGACGGCCGGCGCCGGTGGCGCGCTCGTCCTGGCCGCCGGGCCGGGGGAAGGGCGGAGCACGCTGCTCCGGGCCGCCGGCGCGATGGGCACCGCCTCCGGCTGGACGGTGCTGGAAACCCGCGGGTACGCCGACGAGACCGGGTTTCCCTACGCCGGACTGCAGCGCCTGATCGAGCCGCTGGCCCACCTGGTGCCCGATCTGCCGCCCGAGTGGGCCGGGGCGCCGGCGGAGATCATCGCCGGGCACGAACCCGCCGCCGGTCCGCTCGGCGCCGGTCTGGGCACGCTCGCCCTGCTGCGCCTGGCGGCCGGACGGAGACCGGTGCTCTGCCTGGTGGACGACGCCGACCTGCTCGACGCCGCGTCCTGGCAGCAGATCCGGCTCGCCGCCCGCCGTCTCGATCACGTGCCGGTCGTCATCCTGGCCACCGTCGGCGTGGACGCGCGCGGGCAGGCGGCGTCGGCCGATCTTCCGGTACGACGTCTGCCCGCGCTCGACGACGAGGCCGCCCAGGAGCTCCTGATCCGCCTGGTGCCCGACCTGATCCCGGACGCCGCGGCGGGTCTGCTCGACCTCGCGGCGGGCCATCCCGGCGCCCTGGCCGACCTCGCGGCGGCTCTCACCCCGGAACAGCGGCGCGGCTTCGTCCCGCCTCCCACCGCCCTGCCGGCGGACAGCACGGTCCGGGTCCGGGGCCGCGCCGCGCTCGCACTCCTGCCTGGCCCGACCCGCTTGCTGCTCCTGCTCGCCGCATCCGATCCAGGCGCCACCGCCGGTGAGCTCGCGGAGGCCGCGGCCGTTTTCGCCGAAACCCCGGCCGTTTTCGTTGAGACCCCGGCCGTTTTCGCCGGGACCCCGTCGGTCGGGCGGGCCGGGCCGGCGGCCTTCACCGCGGCTGGGAACGCTGGGCTGGCGGCGTTCGGGCCGGCCGAGAACGCCGGGCTGGTCGAGGTCTCAGCGGCGGGGGTGCGGTTCGCGCCCGCGGTGCTGCGGACGGTGGTCTGTGCCGAGGCGCCGATCGCGCAGCGGCACGCCGCTCATCGGGCGCTGGCCCGGGTGCTGGCCCGGCGCGGTCTGCGGCTGCGGGCGTTGCTCCACCGCGCCGCCGTCGCGCCCGGCGTCGATGAGTCTCTCGCCCGGGAGCTGCTCGAGGCAGCCGAGGGTGCGCCGGCCGGCCAGGCGTTCGCGGCGCAGCGGCACGCCGCCGACCTGAGCGGGGACCCGGCGGTGGTGAGCCGGGCGTTGCTCGCGGCGGCCCGGTCGGCCATGGCAGCCGGGCGGCCACGGGATGCCCGGCCCCTCCTGCGGCGCGCTTCGCAGGTGCGGGGCAGCACCGCCGTACGGGCCCGGGCCCGGGGGCTGATCGCCGAGATGCGGGTGCGGCGGGCGCCCGCCGAGTCGCGGGACGTGTTGCTCGAGGTGGCCGCCGAACTGATGACCGCCGACCCGGCCGGGGCGCTGGACGCGATGCTGCTGGCGAGCGAGGCGTGCGGCCGCACCGGTGAGCCGTCGCGTTATCCGATGCTCGCGCACCGGCTCGCCGGCCGGCTGCGGGACGGGTCCCCGGCCACCGAGATGGCGGTGCACCAGATGGTCGGGCTGGCCGACCTGATGACCGGGCAGGACGACGCCGCGTTCGGGCATCTGGGTGAGGTGCTGCGGCTGGCCGAGCACTCCACCCACCCCGGGGCGCTGGTGCGGGCGGCCAGTACCGGCATTCTGCTCGGGCGCGATGACCAGGCGGCGCGGCTGGCGCGCAAGGGGGCGGCCCTGGCCCGTACGGCGGGAATTGTGCCTTTGATCCCCGAGGCCCTGGAAGTGGCCGCCTTCGCCGAACTGGCCGCCGGGAACTACGACCTGGCCACCGAGGCCGCCCTCGACGGGGTGGCGGTCGCCCGGGGAGCGGGACTGCCCGAACTGGCCGACGCGCACCTGGCCCTGCTCGGCCTGCTGGCCGCGTTTGTCGGCGACAGCGTCAACGGCCGGGCGCGGATGGCCGCGGCCACCGCCGGGCACGCGACCGGCGGGGTGCGCGCCCTCGGCGACTGGGCCGAGGCGCTGCTCGATCTGGTCGCCGGTCAGCCCGGGGCGGCGGCCGAACGGCTCGGTCGCATCGCGCGCGGCGGCGGCTCCATGGCCCTGCGGGTCGCGATCGCCCCACACCTGGTCGAGACGACCGGGCGGGGCGGGGAGGACTTCGAGCGCTGGGCCGGGCGCACGGGTCAGCCGGGCTGGCTGGCGCTGCGCAGCCGGTGCCGTGCGCTGACCGGCGCCGAGGGCGCCGACGACCACTTCCGCGAGGCGCTGCGCTGGCACGCGAGCGCGGGCGACTCCGGGTTCGTGCGGGCCCACACCGAGCTTCTGTACGGGCGGCATCTGCGCCGCCGTCGCCGGCCGGCCGAGGCCCGCGACCACCTGCGCTGGGCCGTGGCGACCTTCCACCGGCTCGACGCCCTTCCCTGGGCCGAGCAGGCGTCCCGGGAACTGCGCGCGGCGGGGGAGCGGATCGGCCCGGTCGGCCGTGCTCCCCTCACCGCCCAGCAGGAACGGATCGCCGGCCTGGTCGCCGAGGGCGCGACCAACCGCGAGGTGGCCCAGCAGCTGCACCTGAGCCCGCGCACGATCGACCATCACCTGCGCAACGTCTTCGCCCGCCTCGGCGTCCGGAGCCGGACCGAGCTGGCCCGGCTCCTGGCCGGTTAGACCTTCTCGACCGTCACCGGGGTGACCAGGCGGCGGTCGCGGTCGGCGACCACGCGCAGGTCGCCGGTCAGCGTGACCCGGCCCGCGCAGGGCAGGTCGGACGCCGACGTGCCGACCAGCACGTCGAGCTCGCCCGGCTCCACGACGCGCGAGTAGTCGCGGCCGGTGAACGCGGTGCGGTCGGCGTGCACCGTGAACGTCACGTCCTTGGCCTCGCCCGCCTCCAGCGGCACCCGGGCGAAGCCGGTCAGCTGCTTCACCGGCCGCGTCACCTGGGCGACCAGGTCCTTCAGATAAAGCTGGACGACCTCGTCGCCCGGCCGGGAGCCGGTGTTGCGCACCCGTACGGTCACCGTGAACTCGCCGTCGGTCGGCACCGACTCGGCGCTGATCCGCAGGTCGTCGACCTCGAACGAGGTGTACGAGCGGCCGTGCCCGAACGGGAACAGCGGCGTCGGGTCGAGGTTGCTGACCCCGGTGTTCTCGGCCCCCAGCGCCGGCTGCAGGTAGGTCCCGGGCTGGCCACCCGCGTGCCGCGGGATCTGCACGGGCAGCTTGGCCCCCGGGTTGACCCGGCCGGTGAGCACGCCCGCGATCGCCGCGCCGCCCTCCTCGCCGGGCATGAACGCCTGCACCAGGCCGGCCGCCCGATCGGCGAACGCCCCCAACGCGTACGGCCGGCCCGACACCACGACCACGACCACCGGCTTGTCCGTGGCGAGCAGCTCCTCGATCAGCTCGGCCTGCACGCCCGGCAGCGTCAGGTCCTCCGCGTCGCAGCCCTCACCCGACGTCCCGTGCCCGAACAGGCCCGCGAGGTCACCGACCATCACGACGGTCAGGTCGGCCCCGCGCGCGGCCTCGACGGCGGCCGCGAAGCCCGACTTGTCGTCGCCGATCACGGCACAGCCCTGTTCGTACACGATTTCGCTGCCCTTAAGTGCAGACCCCAGCGCCTCGACCGCGGTCGGCACCTCGATGCCGAGCCCGGCGTCGGGGTAGCGCGGCAGCACGTGGTTGGGGAAGGCGTAGCAGCCCATGAACGTCCGCGGGTCGGCCGCCGCCGGGCCGATCACCGCGACCCTGGTCAGGTCCGGGGAGAGCGGCAGCGCCGAGCCGGCGTCGAGCAGGATGATCGAGCTCTCGGCCAGTTCCCGGGCGAGCGCCCGGTTCGATGCCGAGTCGAGATCCGTCCGGTCGGCCGCGACGACCGACTTCTCGGGCGTCCAGTCGGCGTCCAGCAGGCCGAGCTCGACCTTCTGGGTCAGCAGGCGGCGGACCGCCCGGTCGATCAGCTCCTCGGGCACCCGCCCGATCAGGTCGGTGCCGAAGCCCAGCGTGTCCGGCAGTTCGACGTCGATGCCGGCGGTCAGCGACTGGACGCCCGCGTCGACCATGTCGGTGGCCACGTGGTGGGTGCTGGCCAGGAACGGCACGGCCCAGTAGTCGGAGACGACCGTGCCGGTGAAGCCCCAGCGGTCGCGCAGCACCTCGGTGAACAGCCACGGGTCGGCCACCGCGGGCAGGCCGTCGATGTCCGAGTAGGAGTTCATCACCGAGCCCGCGCCGGCCTCGCGGATCGCCGTCTCGAAGGTGGGCAGGATGACGTCGAGCAGCTCGCGGCGGCCCATCGGCACCGGGCCGTGGTTGCGGGCGCCGCGCGAGGCCGAATATCCGGCGAAGTGCTTGAGGGTGGCGATCACGCCCGCGCTCTGCAGACCGCGCACGTAGCCCGCACCGAGCAGGGCGACCAGGTAGGGGTCCTCGCCGATGGTCTCCTCGACCCGGCCCCAGCGGTAGTCGCGCACGACGTCGAGCACGGGGGACAGGCCCTGGTGGACACCGACCGCGGCCATGTCGCGGCCGATCGCGGCGGCCATCCGCTCGACCAGCCCGGGGTCGAAGGTGGCGCCCCAGGCGATCGCGGCCGGATAGACCGTGGCGCCGAAGGTGGTGAAGCCGGTCAGGCACTCCTCGTGGACGATCGCGGGAATGCTCAAGCGCGAGTTGGCGAGGACGATGTGCTGCTGACGGACCACCTCGGCGGCACCCTGAGAGGGGGTGAGCGGATAGCTTCCATAGACACGCGTGAGGTGACCGAGGCCGTGCCGGCTGGCCTCATCGAGGGGTATGGTGCCCGATGCGGCGAAAACGTCCTGCATGGGCGCGACGTTGAGGGTTTCCTCAGGGTCGACCTGTTCCTCGTCCTGCATGTCGTTTCCGACCCAGCGGCTGCCCAGCTGGCCTACCTTCTCCTCGAGGGTCATCTCGGCGAGCAGGGCGTCGACACGCTCGGCAACGGGTAGCGCCGAGTCCTGCCATGGCTTGTGTGCCGGATGTGTAGTCACGGCGGAGCTCCTCAGTCGTGCCTCAAATGTTCCGAAACTTTCAGTGTTTGCACAGGGCTTTCTTTCGGTGCTGGATGATCTTAAGCAGGGCCTTGTGCGCAGGTGGCGATGGCGTCCACTCTTGCGGTGGGAGCGCGACCACAGCAAGACCCTTGACATGATCACCGCGAAACCCTACGTTAACGAAACCTCGTGTTAATTTGCGGTTGTCGAGCGAAAGTTGCAGCCTCTGTGACGCGGATGACGCGCTCGGAGGCATACCAGCACCACGGCGATCCTCTCGCCGCCACCGAGGCGGCACTTCGAGTTCGGAGATCAGCGTGACCAATAACCCGATTTCCCGGCGCAACGTCCTCGGCCTCGCCGCGGGCGCGGCCGGCGCCGCGGCGCTCGCCGCCTGTGGCAGTGACGGCCCGAGCGAAAGCGGCGGCGGCACCAGCAACGGCGGCGGTGGCGGCACGGCGAGCTACTGGTCGCTCAGCGGCCCGCCCGGCGAGCCGGTTCGCAAGGCCGCGATCGAGCGGTGGAACAAGGCGAACCCGGACTCCAAGATCACCACGAACTTCTTCCAGAACGACGCCTACAAGCAGAAGATCAAGACCTCGATCGGCGCGAACCAGGGCCCGACGATGATCTGGGGCTGGGGCGGTGGCGGCCTCAAGGAGTACGTCGGTTCCAACCTGGTCGAGGACCTGACCGACTGGTTCGGCCAGAACGCGGCGGTCAAGGACAAGATCCTGCCCTCCTCGTTCGGCGCGGCCACCGTCAACGGCAAGATCTACGCGATGCCGATCGAGACCGTGCAGCCGATCGTCCTGTTCTACAACAAGAAGGTCTTCGACAAGGTCGGCGTCCAGCCGCCGAAGTCGTGGGGCGAGATCATGGCCCTGGTGCCGCAGTTCAACGCGCAGAAGATCGCGCCGTTCTCGCTGGCCGGTCAGTCCCGCTGGACGAACATGATGTGGCTCGAGTTCCTGCTCGACCGCACCGCCGGCTCCGAGGTCTTCGACCGCGTCTTCGCCGGCGAGAAGGATGCCTGGAGCGACCCGGCCGTCCTGGACATGCTGACCAAGATCCAGGACCTGGTGAAGGCCAACGGTTTCCAGAAGGGCTTCTCGTCGACCACGGCCGACTCGAACGCCGACCAGGCGCTGCTCTACACCGGTAAGGCCGCGATGATGCTGCACGGCTCCTGGTCGTACGGCATCCAGACCGCCCAGGGCGGCAACTTCGTCAAGGACGGCGGCCTGGGCTGGATGAACTTCCCGGCCGTCGAGGGTGGCAAGGGCGACCCCAGCAACACGGTCGGCAACCCGGGTCAGTACCTGTCGATCTCGGCCAAGGCCACGACCGAGGCCAAGGACATCGCGAAGAAGTTCTTCTCGACGACCCTGGTCGACGACGAGGAGAAGGCGGGCTGGGTCAAGTCCGGTGGTGTCCCGGTGCTCAAGGGCAGCGAGAGCCTGTTCACCGGTGGTGACGCCCAGTTCCTCAAGGACATGGCCGGTATCGCCAACGGGGCCAAGGTGTTCGCGCAGTCGTGGGACCAGGCGCTGAGCCCGACGGCGGCCGAGACGCTGCTGGACAACATCGCCAAGCTGTTCCAGCTGCAGGTCAGCCCGCAGCAGTGGGTCGACAGCATGAACGGGGTCATCGGCAAGTGACGACGATCGCTCCGCCCGTCGTACGGACGAAGGAGCCCACCAAATACAGCGGCGGGCGGAGCGGTCCCGTCCTCTGGATGGCACTGCCGGCGTTCATCTGGTTCGTCGCCTTCGGTGTCGTCCCGCTGTTCGGTGTGCTCGCGCTCAGCTTCACCACCTGGAACGGTCTCGGCACGATTCAGCCGTCCGGCCTGACCAGCTGGAAAGCCACACTCTCGGACCCGGGGCTGCCGCACGCCCTCTGGGTGACCTTCCTGATCATGGCGTTGTCGTGGGCCGTGCAGACGCCCATGTCGATTCTGCTCGGGGTTTTCATCTCGACGCGCAAGCGTTACCGCGAGTTCCTGGCCGTCCTGTTCTTCATCCCCCTGCTGCTGTCCTCGGCGGCCATCGCGATCACCTACAAGTCGCTGCTCGACCCGAACTTCGGTCTGGGCACCGGCCTGGGCGTCTCGTGGCTCAATCAGGACTGGCTCGGTAACTCGACGC
Organism: Paractinoplanes maris; assembly: GCF_023544465.1. Taxonomy (GTDB): domain Bacteria; phylum Actinomycetota; class Actinomycetes; order Mycobacteriales; family Micromonosporaceae; genus Actinoplanes; species Actinoplanes maris. The sequence goes on from NZ_JALPVL010000011.1 coordinate 396,920, forward strand.
TGGCCATGGGCGTGCTGATCTTCATCGTGTCGTGGCAGTTCATCCCGTTCCACTCGCTGATCTATCAGGGTGCGGTGCGGCAGATCCCGACGTCGATGTACGAGGCGGCGCAGATCGACGGGGCCGGCCGGTGGAAGCAGTTCTGGAGCATCACGCTGCCGCAGCTGAAATACACGATCATCACCTCGTCGACGCTGATGGTGGTCGGCTCGCTGACGTTCTTCGACCTGATCTACGTGCTGACCGCCGGTGGCCCCGGTGACG
>NZ_JALPVL010000012.1 GCF_023544465.1 Paractinoplanes maris
CTCGCCTACAGCCAGACCCGCGAACCGGTGACCCTGACCAAGGCGCAGCTACGGGAAAAAGTCCGGCTCGTCCGCGCCGGCCTGCGCGCGAAAGGCATCGGCCCCGGCGATCGGGTGGCCGCTTACGCCCCGAACATCCCCGAGACGTACGTCCTGATGCTCGCCACCGCCAGCCTCGGCGCCACCTTCTCCTCCTGCGCACCCGAGTTCGGGGTCCGCAGCGTCATCGACCGCTGGCAACAAATCGAACCGACCCTGCTCGTCGCGGTCGACGGCTACCGCTACGGCGACAAAGCCATCGACCGCCGCGACGAGGTCACCGCCATCACCGCCGCCCTGCCCTCACTCCAGCACGTCGTCACCATCGGTTACCTGGAACCTTCCAGAGACACCTTCGCCGAACTCACCGGCGACGAACCCCTGACCTACACACCAGTGCCGTTCGACCACCCGCTCTACGTGCTCTACAGCTCCGGCACCACCGGCCTGCCCAAACCCATCGTCCACGGCCACGGCGGCATCCTGCTCGAACACCTCAAAATGCTCGCCCTGCACCACGACCTGGGCCCCGGCGACCGGTTCTTCTGGTTCACCACCACCGGCTGGATGATGTGGAACTTCCTGGTCAGCGGCCCCGCCGTCGGCGCCGGAATCGTCCTGTTCGACGGCAACCCGGCCCACCCCGGCCTGGAAACGCTGTGGAACCTCGTCGACCAGGCCGGCATCACCTACTTCGGCACCTCAGCCCCCTTCCTCATGGCCTGCCGCAAAGCCGGCCTCACCCCACGCAAGGACGGCCTCAAGGGCGTCGGCTCGACCGGGGCGCCGCTGCCCCCGGAGGGCTTCGACTGGGTCTACGAGGCGGTGGGAACGCGACTGCAACTGCAATCGCTTTCCGGCGGTACGGATGTGTGCACCGGCTTCGTCGGCTCGGTGCCCCTGCTCCCCGTGGTCGAAGGCACGATCGCCTGCCGGGCGCTGGGTGCCCGGGTCGAGGCGTACGACCCCGAGGGCCGCCCGGTGATCGACGAGCTCGGCGAGCTGGTCATCACCGCGCCCATGCCGAGCATGCCGGTCGGCTTCTGGAACGATCCAGACGGCAAGCGCTACCGCGAGGCCTATTTCGACTACTTCCCCGGCGTGTGGCGGCACGGCGACTGGATCACGATCGGCTCCGACGGCACGTGCGTGATCACCGGTCGCTCCGACGCCACGCTCAACCGCGGTGGCGTCCGGCTCGGCACGTCCGAGTTCTATTCGGTGGTCGAGAGCCTGCCCGAGATCGCCGACTCGGTGGTCGTGCACCTGGAGAAGGACGACAACCCGAACGGCGAGTTGCTGCTGTTCGTCGTGCTCAGCGAGGGCGTGGAGCTCGACGACCCGCTCCGCAAGCGGATCGCCGCCGAACTGCGCGGCGCACTGTCTCCCCGGCACATCCCCGACGAGATCCATGCCGTACGGGCGGTGCCGCGCACCCTGTCGGCCAAGAAACTCGAGGTGCCGGTCAAGCGCATCCTGACCGGGACCCCGGTCGAGTCGGCCGCCGCCAAGGGCGCCCTGGCCAACCCGGAGTCGTTGCTCGCCTTCGAAGACCTGGCCCGCCGCCGACGCTGAGCCGCCAGAACGACGTGATCAGACGACCAGGGTCACCCGCTCCGACTCGGCCCGGGCGGTGACCTTGGCCCGGTCGAGGTGCGCGCACAGGACGATCGAGGCGCCCGTCACCAGCGGAGCCAGCAGCCAGTCGACCGGATCGGGGTGGGTCGTCGCGTCGATCAGGACGCGGCCGCCCGGCGACATGCTCAGCTCGGCGGCGCGTCCGGTCGCCGCGGCCAGGATCTCCGCGTGGGTGCGGCCGTTCAACGCCGCGTCCCCCGCCGCCACCGGTTGGCCGGGGAAGTAGTCACCGAACTGGCGTACCTCGAGAACGAAGTCCGCGAATCCGGCCGGCAACTGCCGGAGTGGCATCGCAAAGGGCAGCAAACCGGTCGCGTACCGGTCTGCGGCCTTTGTCGTTGTGTCCGAACCCGGCGTGGCGAACAGGACGTCGCCGGCCGGCGGGTTGCCGGTCTCCACGCCGACGCCGGCCGACCAGGCCCCGAGCAGGATCGCCGCGGTCTGCCAGTGCGGCGGCAGCGTCACCGCGGCGGTGTCGCCCGCACCCAGTCCGAGGCCGTCCACCAGCAGGTTCGCCGTCTTGGAGACCCAGTTGTCCAGGGTCGCCCCGGACAATTCGGTGCGATCGCCACTGGCATCGTCATAGAAGGTCAGCAGGGGGCTCGCCGGGTCGCGGCGAACCGCGGCCGCCAGCACCTGCGGGATCGTTGTCTGCACAAGCAGCACGATAGTTGGGTGACTGTCCGTAATCGATCCCGAACGGGCAATGAGAACCGCGAAACGCTTCGAACAAGGCGGCGTCGCGGTCGCATGCATGATGCGATCCGGGCGTACCCTTGCCAGTGGTCTGAATTACAACCTCTTTGGGAGTTGCCTCGTGACCGCCGGTCGCCCCCCGCGAGTGCTCGTCGACGCCACCAGCGTCCCCGCAGACCGAGGAGGAGTCGGCAGATACGTCGACGGCTTGCTCGGTGCCCTCGGGCGGATCGACCCGGACAGGGTCGACCTGGCCGTGGTTGCTCAGCGTTCGGATGCGGAGCGTTACAGCCGCATGCTCGACAACCGGGCCGAGGTGATCGCCGGCCCGTCCGCCGTCGCCCACCGGCCCGCCCGGCTGGCCTGGGAGCAGACGGGCCTGCCGCTGCTGGCCCAGCAGGTCGGCGCCCAGGTGCTGCATTCGCCCTTCTACACCTGCCCGCTGCGTGCCGGCTGCCCGGTGACGGTGACCGTCCACGACGCGACGTTCTTCACCGAGCCCGAGCACTACGACAACACCAAGCGCACCTTCTTCCGCAGTGCGATCAAGACGTCGCTGCGCCGCGCGGCCCGGGTCATCGTGCCCAGCAAGGCCACCCGTGACGAGCTCATCCGGCTCCTCGACGCCGACCCGACCCGCATCGACGTGGCCTACCACGGCGTCGACCAGGCGGCCTTCCACTCGCCCACCGAGGAGGAGAAGGCCCGCGTACGCGCGAGGCTGGGTCTCACCGACGCCGGTTACGTCGCGTTCCTCGGTGCCAAGGAGCCCCGCAAGAACGTCCCCAACCTGATCCGCGGCTGGGCCCGGGCCGTCGCCGACTGGCCGCACCCGCCCGCGCTGGTCATCGCCGGTGGCCAGGGGCACGACGACGAGATCGACCGCGCGGTGGCCGAAGTGCCGTCCCACCTGCGCCTGCTCCGCCCCGGCTATCTGCGTTACGCCGACCTGCCCGGCTTCCTGGGCGGCGCTCTGGTGGCCTGCTACCCGTCCTTCGGCGAGGGTTTCGGCCTGCCGATCCTCGAGGCGATGGCCTGCGCGACGCCGGTGCTCACCACGCCGCGCCTGTCGCTGCCCGAGGTCGGCGGCGACGCTGTGGCCTACACCACGGAGGATCCCGATCGCATCGCCACCGACCTGGCTGACCTGCTGCACGACGAGCCGCGACGGGTCACGTTGGCCAAGGCGGGGTTCGACCGTGCGAAAGAGTTCACCTGGGCGTCGAGCGCGGAGGTACACGTCACAACCTGGAAACGGGTCGCGGTCCTCTGACCTTTACACTCTGTGCGCATGAGCGATCAACTCGACGGACTGTACGGCGTGGTTCTTGCAGGCGGGACCGGAACCCGTCTCTGGCCGCTGTCCCGAGCCGGTCACCCCAAGTTCCTGCACCCGCTGACCGGCACCGAGGCGACGCTGCTTCAGGCCACGGTGACCCGGCTCGACCTGCTGGCGCCCATGGACCGCATCTTCGTGGTCTGCGGGGTGGCCCACGCGGCCGCCGTCTCCCGGCAGATCGACACCATCCCGGCCGCCAACGTCCTGGTCGAGCCGTCCCCGCGCGACTCGTGTGCGGCGATCGCGCTGGCCGCCGCGGTCATCGCCCGGCGTGACCCCGACGCGATCATGGGCTCGTTCGCCTCGGATCACCTGATCGCCGACAAGGAACGCTTCACCGCGGTCATCCAGCAGGCGATGGCCGGCGCGCAGCAGGGTCTGCTGATGACGCTGGGCATCACCCCGACCCGGCCCGAGACCGGCTACGGCTATCTGCAGTGCGGGCCCGAGGTCGGCGACGGGCCGGTGCTGGCGGTCGAGGAGTTCAAGGAGAAGCCGACCTACGACGTGGCCGAGGGCTACGTGAAGTCGGGCAACTACCTGTGGAACGCCGGCATGTTCGTCTGGCGGGCGGACGCGTTCCTGGCTGAGTTGTCGCGCCAGCAGCCGCAGCTCGCGGCCGGTGTCTCGCGCATCGCGGCGGCCTGGGAGTCGCCGGAGCGCGAGGAGGTGCTCGGTGAGGTCTGGCCGACGCTGCCGCGCATCTCGGTCGACTACGCGGTCATGGAGGGCGCGGCCGCGACCGGCCGGGTCGGCACAGTCCCCGGTGACTTCGGCTGGAACGACGTCGGTGACTTCCACACGCTGGGCGGGGTGCTGGCGGCCGACCCGGCCGGCAACGTGATCGTCGGGCGCGACCTCTCGCAGAAGTCGGGCGTGCTGCTGCGCGAGACCGAGGGCCTGGTGGTCGTGCCGACCGAGGGTCGTCTGGTCGCGGCCATGGGCGTACGCGATCTCGTGATCGTCGATACGCCGGATGCCGTGCTGGTCATCCCGCGGGAGCGCGCTCAAGAGGTCAAGCACCTGGTGGACGAGCTCAAGGAGCTCGGCGAGCACGGCTACATCTGAGTCATGGGCATCGACGACCTGCACGCGGACGCGGTCCGGGTGCTCAGCGCCTGGACGGCCACCTCCGACGAGGCCGAGCTGGGCCGCAAGCGCACGCTGGAGCTGCTGGCCGACGGGCCGGTGGCGATGACCCGGGCGCACCGCCGCGGCCATGTGACCGCCAGCGCGCTGGTGGTGGACGACGCCGGCCGGGTGCTGCTCTGCCTGCACGGCCGGCTGGGCAAGTGGATGCAGCTGGGCGGTCACTGCGAAGAGGATGATGCCGGGCTGGCCGCGGCCGCCCTGCGGGAGGCGACCGAGGAGTCGGGCATCGCGGGCCTGGTGCTCGACCGGGAGCCGATCGACGTCGACATCCACGAGGTGCGGTGCGGCCCGGCCGACGGCCTGCCCGCCGAGCCGTCCGTCCACTACGACGTACGGTTTCTGCTCCGCGCCCCGGCCGGTGCGCGGGAGCAGATCAGCGACGAGTCCGAGCAGCTGGGCTGGTTCACCGCCGACGCGCTGCCCAGCCCACTGGCCTCCGGAACCGTCCGTCAGATCGCGCCCGCGCTCGCCCGCCTGTAGAGGTCCCGGCTGTCCGGTCGGGAATCCCGCGCCGGCGCGCGAGCCGTCCGCGCCGGGCGGGGCGACCTGCGCCCGAGCCGTCCGCGTGGGCCCGGTGACGTGTGCGGGCGCGAGGTGGACGCGGCCGCGCGGAACGGGCGGCTTCTAGGAGCCGGAAAGCTCCAGGCGGATGCCGTCCTCGTGCGGCAACGACAGCGTGACGATCGATTCGGCGGCCAGGGCGGCCCGCAACCGGTGGGCATCGGAGCCCAGGTGCATGAGCCCGACCGGCGACTGGTCCCGAGTCCGCAGGTGCAGGGCGGCGGTAGCCCCGCTGCCGGGGATCACCTCGGCCGGGGCGACCGCCGTGGCGCGGGAGAAGTGATCGGCCACCGCGGCGGCCGCGCGGTCGACGGCGGCCGGGTCGACCGGGAGGCCGGGCAGTGCCGCCTCAGGCCCATCCGGGAGCAGGGCAGCCTGGCGCAGGCCGTCGGCGCGGGCCTCGGCCGTGCCCAGGCCGAACATATCGGAGGCGGCGTCGCGCAGCAGCACCGAGGCATCGACCGTGTCGCGGAGCCCGGATCGCGGGTAGCCGCGGACCACAGCCACCGGCGTCTGGTCGACCTTGCCCTTGACCAGCTCACCCGCCGCCGCCAGCTCGTCGATGACGGCCATCTGGGTGATCTCGAGCTCGTTCCCGTACGGGTCGGTCTGCCCCCGGTGATCACGGATGGGCTCGATGCCGGCCGCGCCCAGCGCCACGTCGGTCAGCCCGTTGCGCCAGGCCCGCCCCATCGTGTCGGAGATGATCACGCCGACGTCGAGGCCGCGCCCGAGCAGGTCGGCGCGCAGCCGCCGAGCCGATTCGTCGGGGTCGGCGGGGAGCAGCACCAGGTGCGTCTTGTCGACGTTCGAGGCGTCGATGCCGGCCGCCGCCATCACGAAACCGTGGTGGGTCTGCACGATCGTCGTCGGCCCACGCCGGGCGACCACCCGGGCCGTCTCCGCCTCCAGCACGGCCGCCCGGGCCCGGTCGCGCTCCGGCCCGTCGACCGGCACCTCGACCAGCCGCCCCTCGGCCTTGGACACGATCTTGCTGGTCACCACCAGCACGTCGCCGTCGGCGAGCCACGGCGCCGCCGCCGTGATGATCTGACCCAGGTCGTCCCCGGCCACGATGTCGCCGATCCCGCGCACCGGCAGGATCTCGAGCCCGTCCGTCACCACGTCGCCCCCTCAGCGGTGAGATGTCCGTCCAGCTTGCCCGCCGGGCCAGTGCACCGCGACACCGCCCCCGGCGTGCCCCTCGTCACCCCTCAGGCGACGCCGGCCAGGGACAGCGCGTCCTTGACCATCTGGGCGGTGGCCTCGTCGGAGGACATCCACAGCGGGACGGCCCGGGTGGGGACGCCGGGGACGTCGGTGGCGGCGTCGGCCGAGTCGACCAGCCAGCCGTCGAGGATGCCGCCGCCCGGACGCGGGCCGTAGAGCCCGCCCACCCCGGCCGCCGTCACCGGGACGTCGATCGTCGCCAGGCATTTGTCGGCCATGCCGCGGATCGGCGAGTTGCCGATGATGGGGGAGACGCCGATGACCGGAGCGGGACCGTTGATCACCGCGTCGCGGACGCCGGCCACAGCCAGGATCGGGGCGATGCTCACGACCGGGTTGCTCGGGGCGACCAGCACGACGTCGGCCGCCGCGATCGCCTCGAGCACGCCGGGCGCCGGTTTGGCCGCGTCGGCCCCGACGAAGACGAAACGGTGGGTCGGCAGGTCGCCGCGGTAGCGCACCCACCACTCCTGGAAGTGGATGGCCTTGCGCTCACCCTCGACGTCGACCACCACGTGCGTCTCGAGCCGGTCGTCGGTGGCCGGCAGCATCGTGATGCCGGGCTGCCAGCGGGTGCACAGCGCGGCCGTGACCGCCGAGAGCGGGTAGCCCGCGGCGAGCATCTGGGTGCGGACGAGATGAGTGGCCGTGTCCTTGTCACCCAGCCCGAACCAGGACGGCTCGGCGCCGTAGGCGGCCAGCTCCTCCTTGACGACCCAGGTCTCGCCGACCCGGCCCCACCCTCGGTCACGGTCGTGGGCGCCACCCAGCGTGTACATCACGCTGTCGAGGTCGGGGCAGATCTGGAGGCCGTGCATGCGGACGTCGTCACCGACATTGACCACCGCCGTCACCTCGGCGCCGAGTGCACGCGCGTGCGCGCGCACGCCGACGAGGAACTTCGCGCCGCCGATGCCACCGGAGAGGACCACGATCCGCATGCCCTCATCTTCCCGCACGGGTATGACGGAACTCGCCGCCGGGTATCAGTGCTGCATGCGGGGCCGGTCTACCCTGAGCGTCCCGCACCCGACTTCGTCTTGGAGAATCCCGTGACCAGCCAACCGCAGCCCGCGCCGGGCGAGGGCAGATCGGCCGGACAGTTCCTCCGCCCGTTGCGTGACCTCGCGGCCTACGCGCTCGTCGGAGCCCCCGCGCTGTTGCTCTTCGTGGCGATCATCCGGCTCATCCCGGACGGTGAGAACCAGTTCGGCTACCGCACGCAGGACAGCTTCTACGGCTTCATCAACACGTCGACCGTGTTCATGCCGCTGGCCGCGGTGCTGCTGGCGGTGCTGGTCCAGCCGCGGCACCCCAAGGCTTCGCTGATCACCCTGGTCGCGCTGATCGAGTACGCCGTGATGGCGTTCTTCGGTGTGCTCTTCGGTCTGCTCATCGGCCTGATCAACCACGCGAGCAACAACGGCGCGCGGATCGCCTTCGAGGAGCTCCTGGTGCGGGCGGCCTGGCTCGCGGTGTTCGCCGTGGCGGCGTACGCGGTCTTCCGCCTCTGGCAGGGCCTGTTCCACGTGGCCAAGCCGAAGCCGCAGCCGGGTGTCTACGGTCAGCCCGCATACGGTCAGCCGGGCGCCTACCCGGGCCAGCCGGGCTACGGCCAGCAGCCGCAGGGTCAGCCGGGTTACGCGCCGGGCGGCTACCCGCCCCCGCCGCCCGGCACCCAGCAGTTCGGCCAGCCCCAGCCCCCGCAGGGCCAGCCCCCGCAGGGCCAGCCCCCGCAGGGCCAGCCTCAGTACGGTCAGCCCTACGGCCAGCCGCAGCAGCCGGCCTGGAACCAGCCGAGCGCGCCGATCCCCGCGTCGGGCCCGCCCGCCTATCCCACCTCGGCCCCGCCCGCGCCCCCGGCCGCGGCCCCCACGTTCGCCGAACCGACCCAGGTCGTGCCGAAGGCCGAGCCCACCCAGGTCGTGCCGAAGCCGGAGCCGACCGGCGACGAGCGCACCGAGAGAATCCCCGATGACCGCCCCGGCTTCGGCCCGGCCGACCAGGACGACCCGCGCCGATAGACAGCGACCGGGCGCGCGCAGTGGGATAGACCACGGCGCGCGCCCGGGCTCGCCCGAGGCAACCCGCGCCATTCCGGCCTAGGCTGCTGGGGTGACAGAGGTCAACACGGTCGACAATCAGCCCACCGAAGCGAGCATCCGGCGCGCGCTACGCCGGGCGGCCGACGGCAAGGCAGTGGACGCCGGCGAGGCGACCGCCCTGCTGGCCGCGACCGGGGAGCACTTCGACGAGCTGCTCACGATCGCCGCCGGCGTCCGCGACGCCGGCCTGCGCGAGGCCGGGCGGCCGGGCGTCGTCACGTATTCGCGCAAGGTCTTCATCCCCCTGACGCGCCTGTGCCAGGACCGGTGCCACTACTGCACGTTCGCCACCGTGCCGCACCGGTTGCCGGCCGCCTTCCTCGAGCGGGACGAGGTCCTCGAGATCGCTCGCCAGGGCGCTGCCCAGGGCTGCAAGGAGGCCCTCTTCACGCTGGGTGACCGGCCCGAGGAGCGCTGGCCCGCGGCTCGCCAGTGGCTCGACGAGCGCGGTTACGACTCGACCCTCGACTATGTGCGCGCCTGTGCGATCGCCGTGCTCGAGGAGACCGGCCTGCTGCCCCACCTCAACCCCGGCGTGATGAGCTGGGCCGAGCTGCAGCGCCTCAAGCCGGTCGCGCCCAGCATGGGCATGATGCTCGAGACCACGGCGACCCGGCTGTGGTCCGAGCCCGGCGGTCCGCACTTCGGCTCACCCGACAAGGAGCCGGCCGTCCGCCTCCGGGTGCTCGACGACGCGGGCCGGGTCGGCGTCCCGTTCACCACCGGCATCCTGATCGGCATCGGCGAGACCCCGGCCGAGCGGGTCGACGCGCTGTTCGCGATGCGCCGCACCGCCCGGGAGTACGGGCACATCCAAGAGATCATCATTCAGAACTTCCGGGCCAAGCCCGACACGGCGATGCGCGGCATGCCCGACGCCGAGCTGCGCGAGCTGGCCGCCACGGTGGCCGTGGGCCGCATCATCATGGGCCCGCGCGGCCGCCTGCAGGCCCCGCCCAACCTGATCGACGCCGAGTTCTCGCTGCTGCTGCGGGCCGGCATCGACGACTGGGGTGGCGTGTCGCCGGTGACCCCCGACCACGTCAACCCCGAGCGCCCGTGGCCCCAGATCGAGCTGCTGCGCGAGAAATCCGCCGCGGCCGGCTTCGAGCTGCGCGAGCGCCTGACGATCTACCCGGAGTTCGTGCGCCGCGGCAACGAGGGCTGGCTCGACCCGCGCCTGGCCGTCCACGTGGCGGCATTGTCCGGTCCGGACGGTCTGGCCCGCGAGGACGCCGAGGTTGTGGGGCGGCCCTGGCAGGAGCCCGACGACGCGTACGCCTCGGGCCGCACCGATCTCTTCGCGACGATCGACACCGAGGGCCGCACGGGCGACCGACGGTCCGACTTCGACGACGTCTACGGCGACTGGGACGAGGTGGCCGCCCACATCACCACCGAGGCGCCGTCCAGCCTCCCGGCCGATGTGCTGGCCGGCCTCAAGCTCGCCTCGTCCGATCCGGCCGCGCTGCTGCGGCCGGAGCACGAGGACGCGGCCATGGCGCTGTTCAACGCGGACGGCGAGGCCCTCGACCAGCTCGCCCGCATCGCCGACGACCTGCGCAAGCACGTCAACGGCGACGACATCACCTATGTGGTCAACCGGAACATCAACTTCACCAACGTCTGCTATGTGGGCTGCCGGTTCTGCGCGTTCGCCCAGCGTGAGCAGGATGCCGACGCCTATCGGCTCTCGGTCGACCAGGTGGCCGACCGGGCCGAGCAGGCCTGGCAGGACGGCGCCTCCGAGGTCTGCATGCAGGGCGGCATCGATCCCAAGATGCCGGTGACGGCTTACGCCGATCTGGTCCGCGCCATCAAGCAGCGCGTCCCCGGCATGCACGTCCACGCGTATTCGCCGATGGAGATCGTCACCGCCGCGGCCAAGGCCGGTGTCCCCGTGCGCGAGTGGCTGGCCGAGCTGAAGGAGGCCGGCCTGGGCACCATCCCGGGCACCGCGGCCGAGATCCTCGACGACGACGTGCGCTGGGTGCTCACCAAGGGCAAGCTCCCGGCCAGCGCCTGGGTCGACGTGGTGACCAATGCTCACCAGCTCGGCATTCGATCGAGCTCGACCATGATGTACGGACATGTCGACCACCCACGACAGTGGCTCGGCCACTTCCGGGTGCTGGCCGGCATCCAGGACGTGACCGGCGGCTTCACCGAGTTCGTGGGTCTGCCGTTCATCCACACCAACGCGCCGATCTATCTGGCCGGCATCGCGCGCTCCGGTCCCAGCTGGCGGGAGAACCGCGTCGTCCACGCGATGGCCCGGATCCTGCTGCACGGCCGCATCGACAACATCCAGTGCTCCTGGGTGAAATTGGGTGACGAGGGCACTCAGGTGATGCTCAACGGGGGTTGTAATGATCTCGGGGGCACTCTGATGGAGGAAACGATCTCCCGAATGGCGGGTTCCGAGCACGGTTCGGCCCGGACGGTCTCCGAGCTCAAGGAACTCGCGGGGGCCGCAGGTCGCCCGGCCGTGGAGCGCACGACGACCTACGGTCGACGCTAGGTCACAAATCGGGTTAAATTGGACGCGACACAACGGGATCGCGTTACCTGGCAGGGCTCCGGACAGATAGGGCAGGAACGGGACCCTGTCGTGCTCCAGGCACCGCGGGGAAACAGGCCTATTTATCAGGTTCGGCTTGACGACGCACGTCTTACACGCGTGTAATTTCGAGTGGGGTTGTGAGCTCGGGCGCGCTGAAAAGTGATATCCGCTCACAAAAAACACGCTGCGTGCGTGGGGGGTCAGTGCCGGCAGTGATGCCGGCGCGGAAATTGGGAGGCACGCCGATGGAAGCGCAGGTTGAAGGGGTCGACCTGCTCGGGGACGCGCCCGAGTGGCAGGAACGGGCGCTGTGTTCGCAGACCGATCCGGAAGCCTTCTTTCCGGAAAAGGGTGGGTCCACCCGCGAGGCGAAGCGGATCTGTGGGCGCTGCGAGGTCAAGGCCGAGTGCCTCGAATACGCGCTGGGGCACGACGAGCGTTTCGGTATCTGGGGTGGACTGTCCGAGCGCGAGCGTCGCAAGCTCAAGCGGCGCGTCGCGTAACAGCTAGGACAGTTCGTCCGGGTCCACCCCGAGCAGGTTGGCCACCTGCTCGATGATCACATCGTGGACGAGGTCGGCGAGGTCCTCACGGTCCATCGCCCGGAATTCCAGCGGCCGCCGGTAGAGCACGATCCGTGGGGGAAGCTCTTGCCGGCCGGGGCGGCCGGGCAGCAGGCGGGCCAGTGGCACCTCGCCGTCCTCGAGCACGTCGGAGTCGTACACGTTCAGGTCGGGTGGCACGTCCTCGACCGCGAACTCGACGCCGGCCAGCTCTTTCGCATAGCGGCGCTCGAGGCCCTCGACCGTGTCGAGCACGAGGTCGTCGAAGATCTCGGCCTTGGTGCGGGCCAGGGGGACGGTGGCCGGGACGAGCCGGCCGCGCAGACCGCGGCCGTGCCGGTCACGCCGGGCGGGATGCCCCGGGCCGGCCGTGCGAGCCGCTCGGGACGGGTCGCTGCGGCGGCGTTCAGGACTGGTGGTCACTGAAGCAACTCTAGTCCTCCGACGGTGTGACACGGTGTCTGACCTGTTTCCGCCGCGTTGATTCGCCCCTTCGGGGCCATACGGCGGTAATTCGCCCCATCGAGTGCCGCGTGTCGGGCGGCCATGACCGAATCGTGATGCATCGTGGGTCGGCGTGTCGCGGGGTATCGGCGCCCGCCCGGGCCGTCGGAGCGATAACGTGCCGCCGTGAGGTCACCACGGCGTTGCTCCCGGAACGGCTGTCCCCGACAGGCTGTCGCCACGCTGACCTACGTCTACAGCGACTCCACGGCGGTCGTCGGCCCCTTGGCGGCCTTCGCCGAACCCCACACGTACGACCTGTGTGAGCCGCACGCCCGCAGCCTCACCGCCCCCCGGGGCTGGGAGCTTGTCAGGCACGACGGCGATTTCGCCCCGCCGCCGCCGACCACCGACGACCTGGTCGCCCTGGCCGACGCCGTCCGCGAGGCCGCCCGTCCGCCCGCGTCGCCGCCGCGCGCCGACGACGAGCGCCCCGGCCACCAGACGGGCCGTCGCGGTCACCTGCGGGTCATCCCGCCCTCGCACTAGCTGCAGAGCTACGGCAGCGCGACGAGCGTGTAGCGCTTCTTGAGCCAGGGCAGCAGCTTCCGGTACGCCGCGATGGTGTCGGGCTGCCCGTAGTCGTGGGACAGCACGATCGCGCCCGGCCGGCAGTGCTTCTCGATCTGGGCGACCACCTTGGCCTGGTGGGCCTTGCTGCTCTCGCCTTTGTGATGGCTCCAGTCGCGCGGGTCGACCTTCCAGTAGATCGAGGTCATCCCCAGCTGCTTGGCCGTCGACACCAGCAGCGGCGTGAAGTTGCCGCCGGGCGCCCGGAAGTATTTGACCTTGGCGCCGGGCGCCGCCTGGTGGATGGCCGCGTTGGTGCGGGACAGATCCGAGCGGATGTGGGCTTCCGGGTCCTTACCGAGCTTGAGGCTGTGGTCCCAGGTGTGGTTGCACAGCGTGTGCCCCTGCGCCACGATCTTGCGGACGATGTCCGGATGCCGCTGCACCTGCTCGCCGACCAGGCAGAACGTCGCCTTCACATGATGCTTGGCCAGCAGCTGGAGGAGCCTCGGGGTCTCGTACGGGTCGGGACCGTCGTCGAAGGTGAGCGCGACGCCCTTGGTGCCGGTCAGCATGTGGCTGCCCGCCGGTCCGCCGAAGCGCGGGTTCTTGATCTTGCGAGCGACCGGTTTCCTCGGTTTGCTCTTGGCGGCCGGCGTGGCCCGGGGCTGGGCGCCGGCCGACGCCGAGGCCGTTGTGGCGGTCAGGGTGCCGGTGGTGTCCCGGGCCGCCTCGGCGGACGCGCGCCCGGTCAGGCCGATGGCGATCAGCACCGCGCCGACCAGCACCGCCTTCTTGGCCCGTGACAACCGCATCAAACCCTCCCCGGACCGCCCGGCGGCCGACATTGCCGTCCGCAGGGCACGCAGCGCCAGGTCCGCCCGCGATTCGGCACGGTCAGGGGAGACGTCGAGCGGCCGATCGACCATCTTCCGGACGAGGACCAGGGCTCGCTGGTCGAGTGCGGCCGCGGCGGAGAGGATCCGCCGGCCGAGTTCGGTCAGGAAGCGTAGGAACTGGTCTCGCACTCTGGTCCTCGATGGTCGGGAACAAGGCCGGGTCGCGCCGACGGCGAACCGCCGCCGCCCTCATTAATACGGGACGACGGCGGTGCACGGATCAGTGTGTGGCCGGAATCAACGCCCCGGCAATCCTCCGATCAGGAGAGTTCGGCCAGCTCCTGCTCGGTGAGCAGGCGTGACCGGATGAGAAATCGCACGCCTTCGGGGGCTTCCAGCGAGAAGCCGGCACCCCGTCCGGGGACCACGTCCACGGTCAGGTGGGTGTGCTTCCAGAGCTCGAACTGCGACCCCGACATCCAGAACGTGATCGGCTCGTCCACCCCGTCGATCTTCAGGGATTCGAGCAGCACGTCCGACTGGCCGGTGCGGAACTCACCCTCCAGGTAGCACATCGGCGAGCTGCCGTCGCAGCAGCCGCCGGACTGGTGGAACATCAGCGGACCGTGCTGGCCCCGCAGCTGCCGCATCATGGCGGCCGCCGCGGGGGTCACGTCGACTCTCGTGGTTCCCATGGCCTAGAAGAAGCCCATCGCCTTGGGGCTGTACGACACGAGCAGGTTCTTGGTCTGCTGGTAGTGGTCGAGCATCATCTTGTGGTTCTCGCGGCCGATGCCGGACTGCTTGTAGCCACCGAACGCGGCGTGCGCCGGGTAGAGGTGGTACGAGTTCGTCCAGACCCGCCCGGCCTTGATCGCCCGACCGGCCCGGTACGCGGTGTTGATGTCCCGCGTCCACACGCCCGCCCCGAGGCCGTAGAGCGTGTCGTTGGCGATCTTGATGGCGTCCGCGTAGTCGGCGAACGAGGTCACCGACACGACCGGCCCGAAGATCTCCTCCTGGAAGATCCGCATGGCGTTGCTGCCCTCGAAGATCGTCGGCTGCACGTAGTAGCCGCCGGACAGGTTGCCGCCGAGGTCGGCCCGCGCGCCGCCGGTGAGCACCTTGGCGCCCTCCTGCCGGCCGATGTCGAAGTACGACAGGATCTTCTCGAGCTGGTCGTTGGAGGCCTGCGCGCCGACCTGGGTGTCGGTGTCGAGCGGGTTGCCCTGCTTGAGGTTCTCGACCCGCTTGACCCCGGCGGCCAGGAAGTCGCTGTAGATGCCCTGCTGGATCAGCGCGCGCGACGGGCAGGTGCAGACCTCGCCCTGGTTGAGCGCGAACATCGAGAAGCCCTCGAGCGACTTGTCGTAGAAGTCGTCGTCGAGCCGGCTGACGTCGTCGAAGAAGATGTTCGGGCTCTTGCCACCCAGCTCGAGGGTGACCGGGATCAGGTTCTCCGAGGCGTACTGCATGATCAGCCGGCCGGTGGTGGTCTCACCGGTGAAGGCGACCTTGGCCACCCGGTTGGACGAGGCGAGCGGCTTGCCGGCCTCGACGCCGAACCCGTTGACGATGTTGAGCACGCCCGGCGGCAGCAGGTCGGCCACCAGCGACAGCCAGTAGTGGATCGACGCGGGGGTCTGCTCGGCCGGCTTGAGGACGACCGCGTTGCCGGCGGCCAGCGCCGGGGCGAGCTTCCAGACCGCCATCAGGATCGGGAAGTTCCACGGGATGATCTGGGCGACCACGCCCAGCGGCTCGTGGAAGTGGTAGGCCACCGTGTCGTCGTCGATCTCGCCCGCCGTGCCCTCCTGGGCCCGGATGGCGCCGGCGAAGTAGCGGAAGTGGTCGATCGCCAGCGGGATGTCGGCGGCCAGCGTCTCGCGCACCGGCTTGCCGTTCTCCCAGCACTCGGCGACGGCCAGCTTCTCGAGGTTCTGCTCCATCCGGTCGGCGATCTTGTTGAGGATGTTGGCCCGCTCGGCGGTGGAGGTGCGGCCCCACGCGTCGGCGGCGCCGTGCGCGGCGTCCAGCGCCTTCTCGACGTCCTCGGCCGTGCCCCGGGCCACCTCGCAGAAGTCCTGGCCGGTCACCGGGCTCGGGTTGGCGAAATACTGGCCCCTGGCCGGCGGCACGTATTCGCCGCCGATGAAGTGGTCGTACCGGGATTCGTAGTTGACGATGGCGCCGTCGGATCCGGGCGCGGAATATACGGTCATGGCAGCCTCCGTACCTTGGGGGTACGGCCGACGTTAATTACCGGCACGTTGCAACGACGTTGCAACGTCGTACTCGATCCGCAGCTCCCGGACGCGGGTCAGCGCCATCGGCCGGGCCACCGCGCCCGGCGGCAGCAGGCGGGCGTAGGCCTCCCAGACCTCCAGGTCGTCGGCCCCCCAGGGCGAGTGCAGCCAGGTCTGCAGCAGCGTGCGGTCGCGGGCGGCGAGCAGGGCCGAGCGCAGCCGGTCGTCGACCAGCCGCCGCAGCCGGACGACGCCGGGTGCGTCCGAGCCGGGCAGGAGCGGGCCCGCGTACGCCTCCAGAGCCTCAGCGGTCCGGCCGTGCTCCAGCAGGCGGACGACCGTACGGAAATCAGCCTGGATGTCGGCGCGCAACCGATAGGGCCGCGACTCCATCAGCTCGGGGCCCAGCGCCCGGCGCAGCCGGGACAACTCGGCCCGGACGGTCACCGGGCTCGGGTCGTCGCCGTAGAGGCCGGAACCCAGCTCGTCGCCCGTGCTGCCCTCGGGGTGGGCCAGCAGCAGCACCAGCAACTCGGAGTGGCGGCGCCCCAGCCGCCACTGCCGCCCCTCGAAGGTCAGCAGCACCTCGTTCCGGCCGAGCGCGACGACCGAGCCCGAGGTGCCCGCCGAGCCGAGGTGCTGGCGCAGGTAGGCCTCGGCGGCCAGCGCGGTCGCCCGCACCAGGGCCAGGCTGTGCGGGTTGGCCAGGTGGTCGCCGCCGGTGACGTCGATCGCGCCGAGCAGCCGGCCGGTGCCCGGGTCGTGGATCGGTGCCGCCGCGCACGTCCAGCGCTGCACACCCCGGCTGAAGTGCTCGGTGGCGAAAATCTGGAGCGGGTGGTCGACGGCCAGGGCGGTGCCCGGCGCATTGGTGCCGGCGTGGGCCTCGTCCCAGCGGGCGCCGGGTACGAAGTTCATCCGCTCACCGGCGCGCAGCACCTTGGCCGTCCCCTCGACCCACAACAGCCGCCCGTAGGCATCGCAGACGGCCATCAGGTGCTCGCCGTCCTCGGCCAGGCCACCCAGCAGATCCCGGAAGATCGGCAGTGCCCGGGAGAGCGGGTGGGCCGCCCGGTAGGACTCCAGGTCGTCGTCGCTGAGCTCGATCGGGGCGGTGGCGTCGGGTCCGGGCAGGGCGACGGCCGAGCGCTGCCACGACTCGGCCACGACCGTGCGGATGGCTGGTCCGTCGGATTTCTCCCCGGCCAGGAACCGCTCGTGGGCGCGCCCGATCTGGCGCATGCGCTCGACGGGATCGGCACCGGCGTCGAGGGCGAGCCAGGGGTTGGGCACGGAGGCACCTCCAGAACCCCATCGTGACCCGCATCACGCTCTTCGACAAGCCTGTTCGGCTGACGCTCGTTCGTTGCCATCTTGCCGCCGACCGGGCTCCGCTACTCTCGGCGGGTCATCAGCGCGGAGGCAAGGGGGAGCAGTGTCTGATCTGTCCAAGATCGTCAAGGCGTACGACGTCCGGGGAATCGTCCCGGATCAGTTCGACGAGGCGGTCGCGAGGGCGCTCGGCACCGCGTTCGTGGAGATGTTGCGCGAGTCGGGCGACAACGCCGACGAGATCGTCATCGCGCACGACATGCGTGAGTCCGGCCCCGGGCTGGCCGCCGCGTTCGCGCGGGGTGCCAACGCGGCCGGCGCCGCGGTCACCAACATCGGCCTGGCCTCCACCGACGAGCTCTACTACGCCTCCGGCTCGCTCGGCCTGCCCGGTGCCATGTTCACCGCCAGTCACAACCCGGCTCAATACAACGGCATCAAGCTGTGCCGCGCGGGTGCCAAGCCGGTCGGTCAGGACAGCGGCCTCGTGGTCGTCCGGCAGCGCGCCGAGGCCCTGCTGGACGATCTGAACGCCGAGGCCGACGGGCCGACCCGGGTGCAGACGCGGGACCTGCTGGCGGCGTACGCGGAACACCTGCGCTCGCTCGTCGACCTGGCCGCCATCCGGCCGCTCAAGGTGATCGTCGACGCGGGCAACGGCATGGGCGGCTACACCGTGCCCGCCGTGCTGGGCGACCAGGTGCTGCCCGCGCTGCCGCTCGAGATCGTGCCGCTCTACTTCGAGCTGGACGGCTCGTTCCCCAACCACGAGGCCAACCCGCTCGACCCGAAGAACCTGGTCGACCTGCAGAATGCGATCCGCGAGCAGGGCGCCGACATCGGCGTCGCGTTCGACGGTGACGCCGACCGCTGCTTCATCATCGACGAGAAGGGCGACCCGGTCTCGCCCTCGGCGGTCACCGCCCTGGTCGCCCGGCGCGAGCTGGCCAAGTTCCCCGGCAGCACCGTCATCCACAACCTGATCACCTCGCGCGCGGTCCCCGAGATCATCGCCGAGGCGGGCGGCACGCCGGTGCGCAGCCGGGTCGGCCACTCGTTCATCAAGGCCGAGATGGCCCGGACCAACGCGGTCTTCGGCGGTGAGCACTCGGCGCATTACTACTTCCGCGACTTCTGGTTCGCCGACACCGGCATGCTGGCCGCGATGCACGTGCTCGCCGCGCTGGGCGGCCAGGACCAGCCGCTGTCCGAGTTCGCCGCCGAGTACGAGCGCTACAGCGCCTCCGGTGAGATCAACTCCACGGTGGCCGACGCCGCGGCCAAGACGGCCGAGGTCCGGGCACACTTCGCGGGTGCGACCGTCGACGAGCTCGACGGCCTCACCGTGACGCTGTCCGACGGTGCGTGGTTCAACCTGCGGGCCTCCAACACCGAGCCGTTGCTGCGGCTCAACGTCGAGGCGGCCAAGCCCGACCGCATGGCGGCCCTGCGCGACGAAGTGCTCGGCATCGTGCGCAGTTAGGATCGTGTCGCCCAGCCTTCTGTCATGTAAGGAGCCGTTCGGTGGCCCTCGATCCGCAGCTGTTGGACATTTTGGCCTGCCCGGACACGCATCACGCGCCGCTGACCCACGACGCCGCGGCGCAGACACTGACCTGCACCGAGTGTGGACGCGTCTTCGAGGTCCGCGACGACATCCCGGTGCTGCTGCTCGACGAGGCGCGCCTCCCCGGCCAGGGCGGGGCAGCCTGATGGCGGGCCCGCTCGAGGGCGGCACGGCCGGCGTGCACGGTCACCGGCACGCCGACGAGTCGCTGCTCGACGACGAGAAGTCGATGCTGGCCAACGACCCGGGCGGCATGCTCCGGGCCACGGCGTCGGCCGGCGCGCAGGTCCGCGAGGCCGCCGCGCTGGCCGCCGAGACCGACCTCAGCATGCTGGCCGACGAGGGCCGCCCCCGCGCGGTCGTCGTGGCCGGCATCGGCACGGCCGGCCTGACCGGCAGCATCCTGTCGACCGTGGCCGGCCCGCGCTGCCCGGTGCCGATCATCGGTCACCGCAGTCCCGGCCTGCCCGGCTGGGTCGGCGCGGCCGACGTGGTCATCGCCGTCTCGGCGTCCGGCCGCAGCCCCGAGGCGCTGGCCGCGGCCGAGGCGGCCGCCCGGCGGGGAGCCCGTCTGGTCGCCGTGGGCAACCCCGACTCCGAGCTGGAGGCGATGGCCGCCCGCGCCCGGGCGCCGTTCTTCGCGGTGCCGCGCCGGGCGCCCGCCCGCGCCAGCCTCTGGGGCCTGGCCGTGCCGGTGCTGCTCGCCGCCCGGGCCATCGGTCTGGTCAAGGTCAACGAGGCCGACCTGGCCGAGACCGCGACCCGGCTCGACGCCGACGCCGAGCGCTGCCGCCCCGGCGCCGACTCGTTCGTCAACCCGGCCAAGGCGCTGGCCCTCGGTCTGGCCGGCTCGATCCCGATCGTGTGGGGCTCGTCCCCGCTGGCCACGGTGGCCGCCCGCCGTTTCGCCGACACGCTGGCCGCGAACGCGCGCTATCCGGTGATGGCCGGTGCGCTGGGCGAGGCCGGCCGGGGCCGGGTGGGCCTGCTCGACGGCGTCTTCGGCGGTCTGGCCGAGTCGTCGCGTGACATCTTCGCCGACCCCGGTGACGCCGAGGAGCCCTCCTCGACCCGGCTGCGGCTCGTGCTCTTCCGCGACGGCGGGCTCAACCCCGAGGAGGACGCGGACGAGCCGGTGGCCGTCGAGGAGCGCCGGGCCGATGCCGTGCAGACCCTGGCCGAGCGCCGCGGGGTGCGGTGCGACGTGCTCACCGCCGAGGGCGGCTCCGCCCTCGAGCGGCTGGCCTCGCTCACCGCGGTGCCCGATTTCGCCTCGCTCTATCTCGCTCTCGCGCACGGGCTCGACCCGATGGCCGTGCCCGCGATCAGCGAGCTGAAGGAGCTTTCAAACCCGCTGCCTGAGGGAATGCAGTGACCGACCCGGTCGGACATCTCTGTGGAGCAGGTAAATGAGTGCTGAAGGCGGCACCAAGGCGATCATCGCGGCGCTGGCCGCGAACCTCGGCATCGCGGCCACCAAGTTCGTGGCCTGGCTGCTGACCCAGTCGTCGTCGATGCTGGCCGAGGCCATCCACTCGGTGGCCGACTCCGGTAACCAGCTGTTGCTGCTGGTCGGCGGCAAGAAGGCGAAGCGGCAGGCCACCCCCGAGCACCCGTTCGGCTATGGACGCGAGCGCTACATCTACGCGTTCATCGTCTCGATCGTGCTGTTCAGCCTGGGCGGGCTGTTCGCGCTGTACGAGGCCTGGCACAAGATCCAGGATCCGCACCCGATCGAGAGCTGGCAGTGGGTGCCGGTCCTCGTGCTCGTGGTCGCGATCGGTCTGGAGAGCTATTCGTTCCGGACCGCGATCAAGGAGTCCAACCGCACCCGCGGTCAGACCTCCTGGGTCGACTTCGTGCGCCGGTCCAAGGCGCCGGAGCTGCCGGTGGTGCTGCTGGAGGACAGTGGCGCCCTGCTCGGCCTGATCTTCGCGTTCTTCGGCGTCGTGCTCACCCTGATCACCGGCAACGGCATCTGGGACGGCATCGGCACCGCGGCCATCGGTCTGCTGCTGGTCTGCATCGCGGCCATCCTGGCCATCGAGACCAAGAGCCTGCTGCTCGGTGAGGGCGCGAATCCCGAGACGACCCGCAAGATCGAGCAGGCCGTGCTGGCCGGCGAGGGGGTGGAGCGGATCATCCACATGAAGACGCTGCACCTCGGGCCGGACGAGCTGCTGGTCGCGGTCAAGATCGCCGTACCGGGAGCCGAGCGGGCCGACGAGCTGGCCCAGCACATCGACGAGGCCGAGTCCCGCATCCGCGAGGCCGTGCCGATCGCCCGGGTCATCTACATCGAGCCGGACATCTACCGTCCGGCTCAGTCGCCGGCGGTGACCGCTACGCCGTCGTCGGCCGCCGAACCCGGGTAAATTCTGCAGATCATGAGCGTCTACTCGCTGACCGGCGTCGTCCGTCCGTACGCCTGGGGTTCCCGCACCGTCATCGCCGAGCTCCAGGGCCGTCCGGCGCCCACCGATCAACCCGAGGCCGAGCTGTGGCTGGGCGCCCACCCGGGCGACCCGGCCACGGTCGCCGGCCCCGACGGCCCGGTCAGCCTGGAGACGCTGATCGCCGGCGATCCGAAGGGGCAGCTGGGCGAGGAGGTCGAGCGGGAGTTCGGCCCGAAGCTGCCGTTCCTGCTCAAGGTGCTGGCCGCCGAGTCACCGCTGTCGTTGCAGGCACACCCGGGCCTCGAGTACGCGAAGCAGGCGTACGCCCGTCAGGAGGCCGACCCGAGCCTCCCCAGGAACTACACCGACGCCAACCACAAGCCCGAGATGCTGGTGGCCGTCACGCCGTTCGAGGCGCTCTGCGGCTTCCGGTCGCCGGACGCCGCGGCCGACGAGATCGAGGCGTTCGGGGTGGCGTCGCTGGCCCCGGTGGTCGCAGCGCTGCGCGACGCCGACCTGCGCACCGCCGTGCGCACCCTGCTGACCTGGCCCACCGGCGATCGGGAGGCGCTGGTCTCGGCGGTTGTCGCCGCCGCCCCGGCCGGCGGTCTGGTGGCCGACCTGGCCGCGCATTATCCGGGCGACCCCGGCGTGCTGGTGGCTCTGCTGCTCAACCACGTGTGCCTGGCCCCGGGCGAGGCGATCTGGATGCCCGCCGGCAACCTGCACGCCTATCTGCGCGGGGCCGGTGTGGAGCTGATGGCGGCGAGCGACAACGTGCTGCGGGGCGGTCTGACCCCCAAGCGGGTGGACGTGGACGAGCTGCTCAACGTGCTCCGCTTCGAGGTGCTGGACGACCCGATCCTGCGCGGTGCCGAGGTGGCCCCGGGCGTGTCGACGTGGTCGGTGCCGGTACCCGATTTCGAACTCTTCCGGGTCGAGCTGGACGGCACCCGGCCACCCACCGAGGTGCCCGCCACCGGCCCGCGCATCATCCTGGCCACCGCCGGTGACATCTTCGTGGGGGAGAGCGTCGACGGCACGCCGGTCGAGCTCACCGCGGGCACGGCCGCTTACGCCCCCGCGGATGCCGGCGCCATCAAGATCGCGGGCACCGGTCAGGCTTTCGTGGCCGCCGTCCCCGCCTGACACTGGCGGCCCAGCCCAGCCCGGCCTGGCACTGGCGGCCCAGCCCAGCCCAGCCCGGCCTGGCACTGGCGGCCCAGCCCAGCCCAGCCCGGCCTGGCACTGGCGGCCCGGCCCGGCCCGGCCTGGCACTGGCGGCCCGGCCCGGCCTGGCACTGGCGGCCCGGCCCGGCCTGGCACTGGCGGCCCGGCCCGGCCTGGCACTGGCGGCCCGGCCCGGCCTGGCACTGGCGGCCCGGCCCGGCCTGGCACTGGCGGCCCGGCCGGAAACCGCCGACCGGCCGGACATCGGCCGCTCCGCCTGAGACTGGCCGCCCCGCCTGAGACCGGCGGTTGAGTACCCACCGTCGCTCTTTCAAGCCCCCCAAAATAGGAAATTTCTGGATTTGCTTGACACGAGCCTGTGCGGAGTGTGAATCTATAAACACGCAGCGTCATTGGTGATCGGGGGGTCCCACGGACGCGCGCGGTACCAAACCGGGGGGATGAACGGGGCGGCGGGTCCAGGCCTGCCGTCCCGTTCGCTATGTGCCCCCACCAGACGGAGCACGGGTCCCGTCCGCCGAAGCGGACGGGACCCGTTTTCCGGGTCCGGGGTGTTTGCCGCCACCCCGCGCCCGTGGTCGACCTCCATTACGGCATGCCTCTGACCTGCATGCAAGTGCACAGGGTGGGGTGCAAGTTGCACTGAGCGACGGGTGAAACGTTATGGTGTTCCTCGTGGCTAGAGCGACGTCGACGGCACGGCGCGAGCTCGGTAACGAGCTGCGCCGCCTTCGTGGCGACCGCCGGGCGGCCGATGTCGCCTCCGCCCTGGGCTGGTCCGAGTCCAAGCTGAGTCGCATCGAGACGGCGCACACCGGCATCACGGAGTCCGACCTCGACCGTCTCCTGACCTCCTACGGCGTCCGGGTGGAGGATCGTGACCGGCTGCGCGAGCTGGCCCGCCACGGCCGCGCCCGGGCCTGGTGGACCCCTTACCGGTCGTCGGTCCCCGATCCGTACGACGAATATGTCGCCCTCGAGGCTGAGGCCGTGCTCATCAGCGAGTGGGAGCCGCAGGTCGTCCCCGGTCTGCTGCAGACCGACGAGTATGCGCGGGCGGTGATCGAGGTGGGCGCCGACGTCGGCGCGGCCGAGACGATCCAGCGCCGCCTGGCCCTGCGGATGGCCCGGCAGGCGGTCCTCACCCGCGACCCGCCGCCCGTGCTGCGGATCGTGCTCGACGAGGCGGTGCTGCACCGCGAGGTCGGCGGTCCTCAGGTGCTGCGTCGTCAGCTGGCCCGGCTGGTCGAGGCCAGCGGCCGCCCCGGCGTCGAGCTCCTGGTGCTCCCGTTCAGCGCCGGCGCCCACGCCGGCATGACCGAGCCGTTCATGGTTCTCGAGTTCGGGCCGGGCACCAGAGCCCCGGTCGTGCACAGCGAGGGCCTCACCGGAGGTCTCTTCCGGGTGAAGCCGGCCGATGTCGACGTCTATCGGGACGCCTTGTCTGACCTGCGGGAACGCTCGATGTCGGCAGAGATGAGCCGAACGGCTATCGCTGAGAGGGAGGAAGCGCTCCGCTTGTTGGCGGCATCGTGAGTTCCAATGGAGGCGCATTCCTTCGGAAGGGGACCCACGATGCAGGACGCCAACCTCACCTGGCGTAAGAGCACTCGAAGCGGAGCCGCGGGCCACTGCGTCGAGGTCGCGAACGTTCCGTCGGTCGTGCTGGTGCGCGACTCGAAGGACGTCTCGGGTCCGATGCTCGCCTTCGGCGACGCGGAGTGGACCGGTTTCATCGCCGGCGTGCGGGCCGGGGAGTTCGATCGCCCCGGTGCCTGATCACCGAAAGGGCGGCTCCCTTCCCGGGGCCGCCCTTTTTGTCCGGCTCGCTACCCTGGATCGGGGCAAGATCGGCCCCGGGGTACGTGGGGTTCGGGAGGACAGTGCAATATTGGACCGCATGAGAGCCCGGGTACTCGTCGTCGATGACGATCCAGCGCTGGCCGAGATGCTCGGCATCGTTCTGCGGAGCGAGGGGTTCCTGCCCTCGTTCGTCGCCGACGGTGAACGCGCTCTGGCCGCCTTCCGGGAGAACCGGCCCGACATCGTCCTGCTCGACCTGATGCTGCCCGGCATGAGCGGCATCGACGTGGCCCGCGCGATCCGCACCGAGTCGGGCATCCCGATCGTCATGCTGACCGCCAAGAGCGACACGGTCGACGTGGTGCTCGGCCTCGAGTCCGGCGCCGACGACTACGTGGTCAAGCCGTTCAAGCCCAAGGAGCTGGTGGCCCGCATGCGGGCCCGGCTGCGCCGGGGCGAGGACGCGGCACCCGAGATGCTCACCATCGGCCCGCCCGGCAACCAGATCACCATCGACGTGCCGGCGCACACCGTGTCCCGCGACGGCGAGGAGGTCAAGCTCACGCCGCTCGAGTTCGACCTGCTGGTGGCCCTGGCCCGCAAGCCGCGCCAGGTCTTCACCCGCGAGGTGCTGCTCGAGCAGGTGTGGGGTTACCGCCACGCGGCCGACACCCGGTTGGTCAACGTCCACGTGCAGCGGCTGCGCGCCAAGATCGAGCCTGATCCCGAGCGGCCCGAGATCATCCTGACCGTCCGGGGGGTCGGCTACAAGGCCGGCACCGGATAGGAGCCGGGAGCGGCTAACCTTGCCGCGTGCGTGCTCCGGCCTGGCTTCCGCTTCCGGTCCGCCGCGTCCTGCGCGTGGTGCGGCGATACTGGCGTGTCCTGGTCCGCCGGTTCGAGGTGTGGTCGTCGCCGGCCCGCCGGGCCTGGCGCCGCTCGCTGCAGCTGCGCGTCGTCACGCTCACCCTGGTCGCGTCCAGCCTGCTGGTGGCGGCGTTCGGCTGGTTCATCGCCGACCGCAGCGCCAAGATCCTGCTCAGCCGCGCGCAGGACGAGGTGCAGGTCTCGATGCGCAACAAGGTGTCGTATGCGGAGCAGCAGCTCACCGTCCACCCACAGGCGCGCGACCCCCGGCTGCCGACCACGTTCACCACGATCGTCGGTCAGCTGGCCGACGGCGACCCGGCCGAGTCGGGTGGCTCGGTGGTGTCGATCCGCGCCGGCCAATATCCGGAGTTGCCCCCGACCACCTCGCCCAACGTCGACACCGCGGGCCTTATCACCGACGACCTGGTCCACCGGGTGTCCGACGGCCGCAAGGTGGCCAACCAGATCGTGACCGCCCGGATCAACGACCGCACCACGAAATACCTGGTCACCGGCTCGCCCGTGCCGACCAGCTTCGGCCACGTCGAGCTCTATTACATGGTGCCGCTGACCACCGAGGACAGCGCGGCCAACCAGATCCGGACGACGGTGCTGGCCACCGGTCTGGCGCTGGTCATCATGCTCGGCGTCATCGCCGGCCTGGTCACCCGGCTGGTCGTCACCCCGGTCCGGGTGGCCGCGCGCACCGCCCAGCGGCTCAGTGCCGGCCTGCTCGACCAGCGCATGAAGGTCGACGGCGAGGACGACCTGGCCCTGCTGGCCGCCTCGTTCAACCAGATGGCGGCCAACCTGCAGCGCCAGATCGTGCGGCTCGAGGAGTTGTCCCGCCTGCAGCGCCGGTTCACCTCCGACGTCTCGCACGAGCTGCGCACGCCGCTGACCACCGTCCGCATGGCGGCCGACCTGATCTTCGCCGAGCGCGAGGACTTCGACCCCGCCGTGGCTCGCAGCGCGGAGCTGCTGCAGGCCGAGCTCGACCGGTTCGAGAGCCTGCTGACCGACCTGCTGGAGATCAGCCGCTTCGATGCCGGCTTCGCCGCTCTCGACGCCGAGCACACCGACCTGGTGCCGATCGTCGAGCGCGTCGCCGACCGGCTGGCCGGGCTGGCCGAGCGGGTGGGGGTGGCGATCGAGCTTCACCTGCCCGACACGCCGGTGATCGCCGAGGTCGACCCCCGCCGGGTCGAGCGGGTGCTGCGCAACCTGGTCGGCAACGCGGTCGAGCACGGCGAGGCCAGGCCGGTGCAGGTGACCCTGGCCTGCGACGAGGCGGCGGTGGCGATCACGGTCCGCGACCACGGTGTCGGCCTCAAACCCGGTGAGGAGCGCCTGGTCTTCAACCGGTTCTGGCGGGCCGACCCGTCGCGCGCGCGGCAGACCGGCGGCACCGGCCTGGGTCTGTCGATCAGTGCGGAGGACGCGCGCCTGCACGGCGGCTGGCTCGAGGCGTGGGGCGTGCCCGGTGAGGGCGCCCAGTTCCGGCTCACGCTGCCGGTGCGGTCGGGCGACCGGCTGCTGGCCGCGCCCCTGCCGTTGATCCCGCGCGACCGCACACCGGCGCTGCCGCCCGCGGGCCCGGCGGCGGTCGAGGAAGTGAAGGCGGAGGTGGTCCGATGAGGCGCCTGCTCTGTGTCACGGCGGTGCTGGCCACGATGCTGGCCGGCGGCTGCGGCATCCCGGCCGAGAGCGACGTGACGATCCTGGGCGACGGCCCGTCCAGCGGCGTGTCGGTCGACGACGACGGCACCCCGCCGGTGCAGTACGCCCGCCAGGACACCAGCGACCTCGAGGAGTTCGCCGACAACTACCTGGAGGCGGCGGCCGGCGACCCCGAGACGGCGCTCGACCGGGTCAAGGCGTTCCAGGCCCCCGATCTGGCCAAGCGCTTCCCGACCAGCAACGACATCAAGGTCATCCGGGAGACCGAGCGGCCGCTCTACTCGCCGGGCGACTCCGAGATCACGTTCATCGCGCAGGTGGTCGGCACGCTGAAGGCCAACGGTGTGCTCCAGCCGGCTGACGCGAGCTCGTCGAGCATGCCCTACAAGCTGCGCATCGGCTCGGTCGAGGGGCAGGACGGCCTGTTCGTCCTCGATGCCCCGCAGACGATGCTGATCACCGGCGAGACGCTCGGTCTGTATTACCAGACCCGCACGATCTACTGGTGGAACAACGAGAACACGTCGCTGGTGCCCGACCTGCGCTACATGCCGCGCAGCGTGCCCACCGTCCAGCAGCCGACCACGATCCTCGGCTGGCTCACCGGCTCGCCCGCTCCGTGGCTCTCCGACGCGGTGAACAGCCTGCCGACCGGCACCCAGGCGGCCGACAACGTCCCCGCCATCACCAATGACACCCTCGAGATCAGGCTCAACGACAAGGCCGTCCCGCAGGGCTCCGACCCGGGCGCTCTCGACCGGTTGCGCCGTCAGCTGCAGTGGTCGATGCAGCCGGTGCCGCGCACGATGGCCATCTCGATCGGTCGCAACGAGCCGGTCCGGGTCACCGACGGTGAGTTCTTCGAGAGCAACCTGGCGTACCGCCTGGCCGACGATCCCGAGCGGTTCGCCGTCCTCGGCGGCGGCATCCGCCGGTTCAAGAACTCGCCGCACGCCGGCGACCCGGTCCCGGTGCTCAAGCCGACGGCCAACCGGAACATCGCCTCCGCCGCCATCAGCGCGTCCCCGACCCGGTCGTACGCCGCCGTGGTGACCGGTCCCGAGCAGCAGCGCCGCCTGTCGGTGGCCGATGCCCCGGCCGGTGAGCAAGCCGACCTCAAGCAGGTGGGCGGCCTGTCGGGCTCGCTGGGTACGCCGGTCTGGGCCCAGCTGCCCACCGGTGCCGCCGAGGATTCCCGGGCCATCGGGCTGATCACCATGAACGGCCGGATCCACTCCTTCGGTTCCACCGCCGCGCCGGCCCAGCGGGTCGACTGGCAGGGCGATCCCGGCCCGGTCAGCGCTCTCTCGGTGGCTCCGGACGGGCATCGGGTGGCCGTGGTCAGCAACGGCCGGTTGTATCGGGCGGCGCTCAACACGAGTGGTGACGGCGTCACGCTCGGCCTGCCCGAGCAGGTGCTCCCACCCACACTGCGCGCGGTGACCGCGGTCGCCTGGAGCAGCGAGGACTATCTGGTCGTGGCGGGTGTCCGCCGCGACGACCGGTACGCCGTGCTCGACGTGACGGTCGACGGCGCCCTGTCCACGGTGCGGCTCGACGACATCGGCGCCGAGAAGGTGACCTATCTGGCGGCCTACCCGTCGAATCCGGTGAACGGCACCGAGCGGTCCTCGTCGGAGTCGTACCTGGCGGGCGGCAAGGCGTGGGACGTGCTGAGCGCGCCCGAGGAGATCGAGCCGGTCGACCTGGCCGGCCCGCCCGTGCCGTCGTCGTCCGGCGCGAAGCCGACCGCCCCGTTCTTCCTCGACTGAGGCGGGCGCACGCATGACCGGGCTGCTCGGGGATCTCGCCGACCTCGTGCTGCCCGCGCCGTGCGCCGGCTGCGCGGCCGAGCGGGTTCCCCTGCGGTACGGCGTGTGCGCCCCCTGCGCCGCCGGTCTGGAAGCGTTACGCCCCTTCCGCACCGCGCCCGATCCGCCGCCCCCGGGCCTGCCGCCGTGCGTGGCCGTCGGACCGTACGAGACTGCTCTGCGCGGCGTTCTGCTGGCATACAAGGAGAAGGGCCGGCACCGGCTGGCCAAGCCGCTCGGCAGCCTGCTGGCCACGGCGGTGGCCGCCCTCGCCCGGCGCGGGGCCCCGGTGACGCTGGTGCCCGTCCCGTCGACGGCCGCGGCGGCCCGCGAGAGGCACGGCGATCACATGCTGCGTCTGGCCGCGCACGCCGTGCGGCGACTGCGCGCAGCCGGTTGGCAAGCGGATGTCAGCCGCCAGCTCGAAGCGTTACCTCGCCTCGACTCTACGTCACTGAGCGTGGATGGCCGGCGCGCCGCAGCTGAGGATTCGCTGCGAATCCGGCGGGCTCGAATCGGCGTTCCGCGACGCGTCGCGCCCCGGAAAGGCACGCTGGTGGTGGTCGACGACATCGTCACCACCGGAGCCACGCTGGCGGCGGTGACGCGGCGCCTCGAGGAGGCAAAGATGCAGGTCGATGGGGCTGCGGTGTTGGCCGCGACACAACGGCGGAGGTCGTCCACGGCCGGTTTCGCCGGTTTCCCGCCTGACGGCACACAAAGGGTGAACCTCGGGCATCCGGTATCCCGAACGAGGGGTGACGCGGGAGCATCGGCACGTTAGCGTCTTGGTGACGAGGGTATGAGTTTCGCCTCAACCCGCTCCACCGTCCAGGCGCAGCGCGTCCGCGAACCGCCGCACCGGAAAGGAGTCGTCTCCTTCGCTATCGGTCACGCACGGTGAGTTGACCAAGGTCATTCACGGCGTCGCCGGCAACCAGAAACGCGTCGCAGTTCGGCGCCCCCGGCACCCCGTCGTCAGGGCGCCCGCAGGACAGAAACACGTTGGGGGAGGTCACGAGTGGACATTGTCGTCAAGGGCCGCAACGTAGAGGTTCCTGATCACTATCGGGAACACGTCGCCGACAAGCTGAGCAAGGTCGAACGCTACGACCAGAAGCTGATCCGGGCTGACGTCGAGCTGTTCCACGAGCGCAATCCGCGCCAATCCGACAACTGCCAGCGAGTCGAGATCACCGTCGTGACGAAGGGCCCGGTCATTCGTGCCGAGGCCTGCGCCAAAGACTTCTACGCAGCTCTGGACTGCGCCATCACCAAGCTCGACGGCCGGCTGCGGCGTTCCGCCGACCGGCGCCGGGTCCACCGCGGGCGTCACGCGCCCCTCTCGGTCGCAGCGGCCACCGCCGGTCTGCCCACCGACCTCAGCCTCACCCAGCCGGCTGAGGAGACCTCATCGGTCGCCACCGCGCTCGCGGAGCACGACGAGGATCTGCCGTGGCGCATCGTGCGGGAGAAAGAGCATCCCGCCGACCCGATGACCGTCGACGACGCTCTCTTCCAGATGGAGCTCGTCGGCCACGACTTCTACCTGTTCCTCGACAAGGACAGCGGACGTCCCAGTGTCGTCTACCGCCGGCGCGGTTACGACTACGGCATCCTGTCGCTCGGGACCACGGGCTAGTCACCCGATCAAGCCGAGGGCCTTCAGATCAGAGGGTCCTCGGCCAGGAGGGCGGACCGCTCCCGCCGGTGCGAAACGCCCGGCGGCACGCCCGGCCGCGTACGCCAGTGCCGTTGATCTTCGCGATCGTGGCGTCCTTCCTTTGTCGCAGCCCATCGGGCCGGAACGGCTCCGCTCTGAGCGAACTTGATGCGAAGTTTCACCTTGTTTAGGCGGTTAACCGGAGGCTCGGGTAACTGCTCCGCCGGAAGGATGCCTACGATGGTTCGGCAGACTGTCTAGGGGAGCGTTGACCCGTGTCGATTTTGGAAAAGGTCCTACGCGCCGGCGAAGGCCGCATGGTGCGCCGGCTCAAAGCGATCGCTGACGCGGTCAACTCGATCGAGGACGACTATGTCGACCTCACCGATGACGAGTTGCGCGAGTGCACCCAGCAGTTCCAGGAGAGGGTCACCGACGGCGAATCACTGGACTCGCTGCTGCCGGAGGCGTTCGCCGTCGCTCGCGAGGGGGCGAAGCGCGTCCTCGGCCAGCGGGCCTACAACGTCCAGCTCATGGGCGGTGCGGCGCTGCACTTCGGCAACATCCCGGAGATGAAGACCGGTGAGGGCAAGACCCTGACCGGTGTGTTCCCGGCCTACCTCAACGCGTTGAGCGGCAAGGGCGTGCACATCATCACGGTCAACGACTACCTCGCCCAGCGCGACGCCGAGTGGGTCGGCCGGGTGCACGTGTTCCTCGGCCTCACGGTGGGCGTGATCCTGCCCAACCGGCCCTCCGCCGATCACCGTGCCGCCTACCAGTGCGACATCACCTACGGCACCAACAACGAGTTCGGCTTCGACTACCTGCGCGACAACATGGCGTGGTCGAAGGACGAGCTGGTGCAGCGCGGCCACAACTTCGCGATCGTCGACGAGGTCGACTCCATCCTGATCGACGAGGCCCGCACCCCGCTGATCATCTCCGGCCCGGCCGAGCACTCGGCCCGGTGGTACGGAGAGTTCGCCGCACTCGTCGGCCGCCTCCAGCGCGGCAAGGAGGGCGAGGCCGACTACGACGTCGACGAGGCCAAGCGCACCATCGCGATCACCGAGCGCGGCGTGGCCAAGGTCGAGGACCGGCTCGGCATCGACAACCTCTACGAGTCGGTCAACACGCCGCTGGTGGGCTACCTCAACAACGCCATCAAGGCCAAGGAGCTCTACAAGCGCGACAAGGACTACATCGTCGACGAGGGCGGCGAGGTCCTGATCGTCGACGAGTTCACCGGTCGCATCCTGCACGGCCGCCGCTACAACGAGGGCATGCACCAGGCCATCGAGGCCAAGGAGGGCGTCGAGGTCAAGCAGGAGAACCAGACCCTGGCGACCATCACGCTGCAGAACTACTTCCGGCTCTACGACAAGCTCGGCGGCATGACCGGTACGGCGCAGACCGAGGCCGGCGAGTTCAACAGCGTCTACAAGGTCGGTGTCGTGTCGATCCCGACCCACCGGCCGATGGTCCGCATCGACCACCCGGACGTCATCTACAAGACCGAGAAGGCCAAGTTCGAGGCCGTCATCGAGGACATCGCCGAGCGGCACGCCACCGGTCAGCCCATCCTCGTCGGCACCGTCTCGGTGGAGAATTCCGAGATCCTCTCGCAGCTCCTGCGCCGCCGGGGCATCCCGCACAGCGTGCTGAACGCGAAGTTCCACGCGCAGGAAGCCACGATCATCGCGCAGGCCGGCCGCAAGGGTGGCGTCACGGTCGCCACCAACATGGCCGGCCGCGGCACCGACATCCTGCTCGGCGGCAACCCCGAGTTCCTCGCGGCCAGCGAGCTCGCCCAGCGCGGCCTCGACCCGGTCGAGAACGAGGAGGAGTACGCCAAGGCGCTCGAGGAGGTCCTGCCGATCTGGAAGGACGCCTGCGAGTCGGAGGCGTCCGAGGTGACGGCGGCCGGCGGTCTCTACGTGCTCGGCACCGAGCGGCACGACTCCCGCCGCATCGACAACCAGCTGCGCGGCCGGTCCGGCCGGCAGGGCGACCCGGGCGAGTCCCGGTTCTACCTGTCGCTGCAGGACGACCTGATGAAGCGGTTCCGCGCGGGCGCGGTCGAGGCCGTCATGGAGCGGTTCAACATCCCCGACGACGTGCCGATCGAGTCCAAGATGGTGACCCGGCAGATCCGCAGCGCGCAGACCCAGATCGAGGGTCAGAACGCCGAGATCCGCAAGAACGTCCTCAAGTACGACGAGGTGCTCAACAAGCAGCGCCAGGTCATCTACGCCGAGCGCAAGCGCGTGCTCGACGGTGAGGACATGCACGACCAGGTCGGCAACATGATCGACGACGTGGTCAGCGACTACGTGCTGGCGGCGACCACCGACGGCTACGCCGAGGACTGGGATCTCGACCAGCTCTGGGCCAACCTCAAGCGTCTCTACCCCGTCTCGGTGACCGTCGACGACCTGATCGAGGAGTCCGGCGGCGAGCGTCAGGCGGTCGACCAGGAGTTCCTCACCGCGCAGCTCAAGGAGGACGCGCAGACGGCGTACCGGACGCGCGAGGAGGAGCTGGGGGCCGAGGCCCTGCGCGAGCTCGAGCGTCAGGTGCTGCTCAGCGTCATCGACCGCAAGTGGCGCGAGCACCTCTACGAGATGGACTACCTGCAGGAGGGCATCAACCTGCGGGCGTACGCCCAGCGCGACCCGGTGGTCGAATACCAGCGCGAGGGCTTCGACATGTTCAACCAGATGATGGAGGGCATCAAGGAGGAGGCGGTCGGGTTCCTGTTCAACCTGGAGGTTCAGGTCGAGGAGCAGCCCACGGTGACCGTCGACCCCAGCAAGGCGGTGCCCCTGCCCGCCGGCGGCGTGATGACTGACGACAACGCGACCGATTCCGACCGCGTCGAGGTGCGGGCCAAGGGTCTGGGCGGCACCCGTCGCCCGCAGAACCTGCAATACACCGCGCCCGCGATCGACGGCGAGGCGGGCGAGGGGTCGCCGGTGATCCAGCCCGCGCAGCCGCCGCAGCAGGCCCCGGCGCTGGGCATCGGCCCCGGCGGGTCCCCGGTCCCGGCGAGCCCGGCTCACACCACGGGCCGGCGCACGCAGCCCGCGGGGCGTCAGGCGGCCGATTCGAACGGCCCGTCGCGCAACGCTCCCTGCTACTGCGGCTCGGGCAAGAAGTACAAGCGCTGCCACGGGGCTCCCGGAGCAGCCTGACTCTGAGACAGGCTCCAGCTCGACGACCGGCCCGCCCGCGGATGACCTCCGCCGGCGGGCCGCCGTCGTAATCGCCGGTGGTCAGATCAGGCGCAGGGTGGTGGCTCGCCAGACCTCCTGATGCATCTCCAGCCGCAGGGCCAGGGCCCAGGTGCGGTCGACGGTCAGCAGGGCCACCGCGGCCTCCACAGCGCCGGGGCGGGGCTCACACAGTCGCACGTGGAGAACGGCCACCGGAGGCCGGCGCCGGGGGCGGTGATCGGCGGGCTGGGCCGCGCGCAGCTCGGAGACCCGGTGGAAGGCCGCTGTGCCCTGAGCGACCACCTCGGAGGCCTCCAGGGGCCGGGCCAGGCGGCGGAGGTGGATCGCGGGACGGTAGCCGTTCAGAACCTCGACGCAGGCCCGGACGAACCGGCGGACGGCCAGTCTCGCGTCGGCCGAGACACCGGCGGGGGAGTGCCCCGCTCCGCCCGAGCCCGGTGCCGTCGCGCCGGGGTCGAGATCGGCCGGCGCCGGCTGGGCCAGGTTGAGTGCCAGCTGGTGGGCGGTGGCCCAGACCGTCGGCTCGAGCTCGTCGTCGAAGGGCGGCTCACAGCGTGGGGTGCGGCGCAGGCTGATCGTGGGCTGCTGTCCCGGCCCGGAACGGGTTGCCTCCAGCGTCCTCGGCATCGCCGCACCACCTCGTCTCTATCTTGCGTTTGCCTACGTTTGCCTACGACAGCGAGTCTGGCCCGGCCGTGAAGCGATCGTCAACGCGGCCCGAGATCGAACCGGGCCAGGCGAGAAGAGGGACAAAAGGAGTGGCTCAGTCGGCCTCGGTGGTGGAGAGCGGGTTGCCGGCGACCCAGGCCGCCGTCTCGGTGTATTTCTGCTCGATGTACTGCTCGAGCCGGGCCCGCTCGACCCGCCACTGACCCCGGCCGCCGATCTTGATCGCGGGCAGCTCACCGCTGCGGACCATGTGATAGACCTGCGACTCCGAGACGTTCAGCTCCGTGGCCACGTCGGAGAGCAGGAGAAAGCGCGTCTCCGTCATGTCGCCTCCCATTGGCCGAGGATGCCTCAGTTTGCCACCGATCAGCCCCGACCGCGTTACCGGGGTTCGGAAATGGCGCGCCCGGTCAGCGGGCTCGAATAGACGACGCTCGTGGTCACCGCGCCCAGGCCGGCGATCCGGCCGGTGATCTCCTCGAGGTGGCGCATCGAGCGGGCCAGCACCTTGAGAACGAAGCAGTCCTCACCGGTCACGTGATGCGCCTCGACGATCTCGGGGGTGCTCTCGAGCAGCGCGTGGAACGGCCGGTAGTTGCCGGTCGGGTAGCGCAGCCGGACGAACGCCATGACCGTCAGTCCGAGGCGCTCCGGGTCCAGGCGGGCCCGATAGCCGGCGATCACACCCGCCTCCTCGAGGCGGCGGATCCGCTCGGCGACAGCACTCGGGGACATCGCGACGGCGCGGGCCAGTTCGGCGTACGACGACCGGCCGTCCTTCTGCAGCTCGGTCAGCAGCTGCCAGTCTGTGCGGTCGAGCGCGATATCCGTGGTCATGGCGGCCAAGTAAACGCGTTTCCCCGGCCCCGCACCAGATGCGCCGGGGAACGACCATGTCCTGGTGGGGCCGTCGCACCTAGCGTGAACAGCCATGACGATGACTTCTGTGGGTCCCGCCACCCGGAACGACGCCCGGGCCGCCGCCGCCTTCTTCACCGCCCGGCTCACCTTCCAGACCGACGTGGCCGACGTCCGGGCGGCGCTGGCCGGCCGCGAGCCCGGCTTCGTGCTGATCGACTCCCGGTCGCGCGCGGCGTGGGACCAGGGCCACCTGCCCGGTTCGGTCCATCTGCCCACCGCCGAGATACCGGCCCGCGCGGCCGATCTGCTCGACCGCGACGTGCCCGTCGTGACGTACTGCTGGGGTCCGGGCTGCGACGGCGCCTCCCGGGCCGCCCTGGCCCTCGCGCTGGCCGGCTTCTCGGTCAAGGAGATGATCGGCGGCGTCGAGTACTGGATCCGCGAGGGCTTCCCGCTGCGCACGCCGACCGGCGACGTCACGGCTCCGGCCGATCCGCGCACCGCCCCGGTCGCCGAGGCCTGCGGCTGCTGATCGCCCGGCCCCGGACGGCCACGATCCGGGCACGACTGGTGGAATGGACCAGCCCCGCGCCGCGGCGGCGGTGTACTACGGGGACTGGTCTACCGCTGGAGGAGACGTGCCGATCACCGATCTGGTCCGGGTCTATGTGCCGGCCACCGTGCCGATGCTGGCGGCCCTGCGCGCCGACGGCCGGCTGGGCTCCGGGCCGCTGGAGGCGCACGCCGTGACGCCCGCGCTCCGGGAGTGGTATGCGGAGGGCGACGAGGAGGAGCTCGAATACGTCGCCTTCACCCGGGCCGCCCAGGGTGCTCTCCACCTGCTCCGCCTCGACCCGCAGGCCCCGCGCCGCCGCGTGGTGGTCTCGGCCGACGTGCCGTCGACGGCCCTGGTGCGCGAGGACGTGGAGCTCGGCTCGAGCACCGTACGGCTGCCCGAGCCGGTGTCGTTCAAGGAGGTCGCCGCGATCCACGTGGACAGTGCGGAGGCCGCCGAGTCGGTGGCGGCCGCGGCCGACGTGGTCGACGAGGCCGCCGCGGGCGACCCGGACGCCCAGTTCACCGTCGACAGCGCCGAGGATCACGAGCTCGAGTGGTACGCGGTGTCGGAGCTCGACGAACTGCTCTAGGACGCCGAGGCGGGCGACTCGGCGTCGTCGGGCTCCTCGGCCGGGGCGATCGTGCGGCCCACCGCGATGGTGGCGGTGATCGCGCCGACGAACAGGACGATCAGGGCACTGTTGAGCCGGGCGCCGCTGAGCATCTGCTGCACCACCAGCTCCAGCTCACTCACCTTGCCGGCCAGGTCGAGCACCCGGCTGCCGGCCGTGCGGGTCAGGATCTCGGCGATGACCAGCAGCAGCCCGGCGCCGGCACCGGCCAGGCCGTAGAGGGCCCACGGCACGTCCAGCCCACCCGAGCGGCGGCGGGCGCGGCGCAGCACGACATAGGCCACCAGGCCGGCCGCCAGACCACTGAGGAACCCCTGGCCGTAGGTGAGCCACTGGGACGCGCCGGCCCGTGACTGCGCCTGGTCGGAGCTGAGCGCGTCGAGCAGCGGGCCCTGGAACAGGTTGAGCACCAGGCCGACCGCGAAGACGGCCACCGAGGCCCAGCCGATCGCGTGCACCACGCGCGGGATGCGGACGCCGGCCAGCGCGCCGCCGATGGTCGCCGCGGCCGCCACCGTGCCGCCCATCACCGCGTAGAGCCACCCCTCGGTGTTGATCGTGACGATCACCAGGGCGCCCAGCAGGCCGATGACCAGACCACTGCCGGTGGCGACCGCGAAGCGTGCGGTGGCCCCGATCTCACGCCGCCGGCTCAGCCGGGCCAGGACGGCCAGGGCCACGGTGGACCCGGCGACCAGGCCGGCCGAGATCGCGCCGGGCATCGCGTACGCCGAGGAGGTGACCTCCATCTCGACGTCGGCCCGCCCGGTGATGGTGGCGCGCGCCGACCACAACATGGCGCCCATCCAGACGAGGGTGACGCCGGCCAGCACGAGACCGCTCGACGAGGCGGCGGCCGCCGGGTGCGGGGCCGGTGCGACCTCCTGCTCTGTCATGGACGTCAGGGTACGCGGCGAATCTGCGCGGCCGGACAGCCGTCCGCCGAGGACCGACGGGGCGAAACGGAGTCCATTGTCGCAAATAAGCGGAACGTTGCCGTTTCTCAGTGACGATCTGTCCAGTTTCAGGCAGTTGATGCCCGGCATCGCCGTCTGACCGTTTGGCTAGCGCCATTTTAGCTGCTCAGTGCGCGTTTTTTCGGCAGAACGCGCCGTCTCGACCCTCGTGGTCGGACTGTCTGTGCGGGACAGTTCATTGTGGAGACGCAAACTGGACGGATCGGGCGAAATCCTGGACGTCGGCGCGACAAAGTGGCAGCTTAGAAGGCATGCCCGACTCTCAAATCAATCCCACGGCTGCCGCTCTGCTCGGCCTGCTTCACGAGGGGCCGATGACCGGTGGTCAGCTAATGGCGGCTGCCGAACGCCGCCTCGGGCCATACTGGTCGATGACGCGGAGCCAGGTCTACCGCGAATTGCCGGTTCTCGCCGAACTGGGTTACGTCCGTCTCGGTAAGCCCGGCCCCCGATCCAGCCAGCCCTACGCCATCACCGCCGCCGGCAAGCGAGCCTTCAGCCGGTGGCTTGCCGAGCCCGCGGGCCGGGACGCCCTGCGCAACCCGATCGCGCTGCGAGTCGCCTTCGGCGAGCAGCACAGCGGCAACCAGTTGCAGACCCTCTACACCGGGGCCAGCGAATACCATGCCGAGGCCCTCTCGATGGCCAAGGAGCAGGCGAAGGAAGCGAAGAAGGCGGGCGACCAGTACGGCGCCGCGGCCCTCGAGTTCGCCGTCGCCTACCACAAGGCCGCTTTGAGCTGGCTCAAGCTGGCGCCGGCAAACTGACACTGTCCGGCCAACTGCACCGTGCCGCCCCGGCCAGTTATCTGGCCGGGGCGGCGTAGTCTTGACTGTCGTGACTGCTGCCGACTATCCCGAGCAACTCAAGACACTCGACGCCACCCTGCGCAACATCGAGAACGTCCTGGACGTCGACAAGCTGCGCCGGGACAAGGCAGACCTCGAGGAGCAGGCCTCGGCCCCTGATCTGTGGGACGACCAGGCCCGCGCTCAGGAGGTGAACAGCCGCCTCTCCTACATCTCCGGCGAGATCAGCCGTCTCGACCGCCTCCGGGGCCGGATCGACGACGCCGGCCTCCTGCTCGAGATGGCCGAGGCCGAGGGCGACGAGGCCTCGGTGCAGGAGG
Organism: Paractinoplanes maris; assembly: GCF_023544465.1. Lineage (GTDB taxonomy): Bacteria > Actinomycetota > Actinomycetes > Mycobacteriales > Micromonosporaceae > Actinoplanes > Actinoplanes maris. The sequence continues at coordinate 38,364 of NZ_JALPVL010000012.1, forward strand.
TGGGCGATGAGCTCGTCACCCTCAGCAAGGCCGTCGAGGAGATGGAGGTCCGCACCCTGCTGTCGGGGGAGTACGACTCCCGCGAGGCGGTGGTGGCGATCCGGGCCGGCGCCGGCGGTGTCGACGCGGCCGACTTCGCCGAGACCCTCATGCGGATGTATCTGCGCTGGGCCGAGCGGCACGGCTACCCGACCGAGGTCTACGACACGTCCTACGCCGAGGAGGCGGGGCTCAAGTCGGCCACGTTCGCGGTCAAGGTCCCGTACGCCTTCGGGACGCTCAGCGTCGAGTCGGGCACCCACCGCCTGGTGCGGATCAGCCCGTTCGACAACCAGGGCCGGCGCCAGACCAGCTTCGCCAGCGTCGAGGTGATGCCGGTGGTCGCGCAGACCGACCACATCGACATTCCGGACAACGAGTTGCGCGTCGACGTCTACCGTTCGTCGGGTCCTGGTGGACAGAGCGTTAACACCACCGACTCCGCTGTGCGCCTCACGCACATTCCGACGGGGATCGTCGTCACGTGCCAGAACGAGAAGTCGCAGCTTCAGAACAAGGCCTCGGCCATGCGCGTGCTACAGGCCCGGCTGCTCGAGCGCAAGCGCCAGGAGGAGGAGGCCAAGATGGCCGGCCTCAAGCAGGACACCACTGGATCATGGGGCGACCAGATGCGCTCGTACGTCCTGCACCCGTACCAGATGGTCAAGGATCTGCGCACTGAGCAGGAGACGGGCAACCCGTCGTCGGTCTTCGACGGCGAGATCGACGAGTTCATCCAGGCCGGCATCCGGTGGCGCAAGCAGACCGAGAAGGCGGCCTGATCCGCTCCTGCGGTGAGTCTCCGGCACGGACGGCCACGGCGCCTGAACGCTCGGTCAGGCGCCGCTCGTCCGCCGCGGCTTTCTTTACCGATGGTGCAGATTGGCCGACCCGGCGGGCTTGGCGTTTCCGTTACACCGCGTAGACTGCCTTCCCGTGATTCAGCTCGAGAACGTGACCAAGACGTACCCCAAGGCGTCTCGGCCGTCGCTGGACGATGTCAGCGTCGGTATCGAGAAGGGTGAGTTCGTCTTCTTCATCGGCCCCTCCGGTTCCGGCAAGTCGACGATCATCAAGCTTCTGCTGCACGAGGTCGCCCCGACCCAGGGCAAGGTCATGGTGAACACCAAGGACGTGACCTCGATCCGATCCTGGAAGATCCCCCACTTCCGCCGCTCCATCGGTTGTGTGTTCCAGGACTTCCGCCTGCTGCCCAACCGCACCGCGTACGAGAACGTGGCCTTCGCCCTGGAGGTCATCGGCAAGACGAAGGCCGTCTCCCGGCGTGTCGTGCCCGAGGTTCTCGAGCTGGTCGGTCTCGGTGGCAAGGAGCACCGTTACCCCCACGAGCTCTCCGGTGGTGAGCAGCAGCGTGTCGCGGTCGCCCGGGCGTTCGTGAACCGTCCGCTGATCCTGCTCGCCGACGAGCCCACCGGAAACCTCGACCCCGACACCTCCATCGAGATCATGCGACTGCTGGACCGGATCAACCGGACCGGCACGACGGTCGTGATGGTCACCCACGACTCCAACATCGTCAACCAGATGCGCCGCCGGGTCATCGAGATCGAAAGCGGCCGGATCGTCCGCGACCAGGCCCGCGGCGTCTACGGCTGAGCTCCGCCTGTTTCCCCCGACTGAAGAAGTAATGCGCGGAGTCCCGGAAGGAACCCCCCGATGCGCTTGAAGTACGTCCTCAACGAGGTCCTGGTGGGCCTGTGGCGCAACGTCACCATGACGATCGCCATGATCATCACCATGGCTGTCTCGCTGACCATGCTGGGCGCGAGTGTGCTGCTCTACATGCAGGTCGACCAGATGAAGAACTTCTACTACGGCGAGATCGAGGTCTCGATCTTCCTGCGCACGGACGTCACTGACGCCCAGCGCCAGGCGATCGACTCCGCGATCTCGGCGAACCCGCTGGTCGCCGACAAGACCTACGAGACCCGCGAAGAGGCGCTCAAGCGATTCCAGGAGCTCTGGAAGGACTCGCCGGAATTCGTCAACTCGGTCGGTCCGAACAGCCTGCCGGAGTCTTTCCGGGTCAAGCTCAAGGACCCGGAGACCTACAAGACCTTCACCGACCAGATGACCGGGATGCAGGGCATTCAGGACATCATCGATCAGCGTGCGCTGCTCGACAAGGTGTTCAACATCTTCAACGCCATCCAGGTCGGGGCGCTCGTGGTCGCGGGGGTGATGGCGCTGGCCGCGCTGCTCCTCGTCGGAAACACGATCCAGGTCGCCGCCTACAGCAAGCGCCGCGAGGTCGCGGTCATGAAGCTGGTGGGCGCGTCGAACTGGTTCATCCAGGCCCCGTTCGTGCTCGAGGCGGTGGTGGCCGGCGTGATCGGCGCGTTGCTCGGCTTCATCTTCCTCTTCGTGAGCAAGCTGGTGCTGCTGGACAACAAGCTGCAGGCGCTGACCAACATCCTGACCCCGATCGACAACGGCAACGTGTGGCTCATGCTGCCGCTGCTGGCCGGCGTCGGCGCGGTGGTCAGCGCGGTCACCGCGTGGGTCACGCTCCGCTTCTACCTCAAGGTCTAGTTCTCACCGCTGAATTCACACCGACGGCCGCGATCCCTCACCGGGACGCGGCCGTTGGGCGTTTTAGGAGCTAAGACGCCGAAGGTGGCGTTACGGTGCTTCTCGTGGGCCGCAAACGACGACATAGCCGGAAATACGCCCTAGCAGCACTTTTCGCGGGTCTGCTGCTGATCGCCCCCCACCCCGCGAAGGCTGCCCCGGGCGACGACGCCGACCGGGCCGGCCGGGCTGTGCAGCGTGCCGAGGCCGTCCTCGAGCACGCCACCGACCTGGCCCGAGCCGCCGCCCGCCGCCTCGAGACGGCCACCGCCGCGATGCCGGCCGCCCAGAAGAAGGTCGCCACTTCCCGCGGTACGGTCGACGCCGCTCTCGCCGCGGCCAAGTCGGCCGGCCGCCGGGCCACCGCCGCCCGGGCGGCCTACGCCAAGGTCGCCGACCGGTTCCAGCTGGCCCGCGACCGCGCCGACAGCGCCCGGGAGCGGGTCGACGAGATCGCCACGGCCAGCTACATGGGGAGCAACTTCGCCCGGCTCAACGTTCTGGTCGACGCGAGCGGCCCGTCCGACATGATGGACCGGCTCGGCATCGTCGAGCAGATCATGCGCCGCCAGCAGGAGGACGTCGACACCCTGGTCGCGGCGCGACGCGAGGCCCGTACGGAACAGGACCGGGCCGGAGTCGCCAAGCGCGCCGCCGAAGAGGCCGAGACCGCCGCGCGCGACCGCCTGACCGCCGCGCGAGCGGCGCAGGCGGCCGCCGAGCGGGCCCGCGTCGCGCTGGCCAAGCTCACCCGGATCCGGTACGCCGCGCTGAAGGTCGCGACCGCCCAGCGTTCCGTCGTGCTCGCCCGTTATCAGCAGGCCAAGGCGGAGGAGGCCCGGATCGAGACGGCCCTGCGCGGCTACTCGGTCAAGTCGGGCGACGCCAAGTACGGCGGCGGCCGGTTGCTCATGCCGGTGACCGGGTGGAAGTCCAGTGACTACGGCCAGCGCTACGACCCGTACTACCGGGTGTGGCAACTGCACGCGGGTATGGACATCGCCGCCGGCGGGGGCACCCCGATCCGCGCGGCCGCCTTCGGGCGGGTGATCCGGGCCGGCTATGCCGGCGGGTACGGCAACTACACCTGCATCAGCCACGGCAAGATCAGCGGCGTCGGCTTCCAGACCTGTTACGGCCACCAGTCGGCGATGCTGGTCGACGTCGGCCAGTACGTGCGCCGCGGCGAGGTGATCGGCCGGGTCGGCACCACCGGCGCGTCGACCGGCAACCATCTGCACTTCGAGACCCGCTTCGACGGCGCCCCGCGCAACCCGGTGAACTATCTGCCGCCGTGCCTGTGTTGACCCTTCAGTAGCATTGTGAAGTTCAGTCACTCATCCACAGGGGGTTCGGCGACATGCCACGCGAACAAGGTCGCAAGGTCGTCGCCTCCAACCGCAAGGCCTACCACGACTACGCCATCCTCGACACGTACGAGGCGGGCATGGTGCTCACCGGCACCGAGGTGAAGTCGTTGCGGGCCGGGCGGGCCTCGCTGGTCGACGCGTTCGGCCACGAGAACCAAGGCGAGATCTTCCTGCACGGGATGCACATCCCGGAATACACCCAGGGCACCTGGACCAACCACGAGCCGCGGCGGGTCCGCAAGCTGCTCCTGCACCGCGAAGAGATCCTCAAGATGCGCACCAAGATGCGCGACGACGGCATCACCCTGGTCCCGCTCCAGGTCTACTTCGAGAACGGGTACGCCAAGGTCGAGCTCGGCCTGGCCCGGGGTAAGAAGAGCTACGACAAGCGGCAGGACCTGGCCGACCGCGACGCCAAGAAGGAGATCAGCCGCTCGCTGGGCAGGCGTGCCAAAGGTATGTCGTAACGGGTACCCTTCCCCGCCGGCAGTTTGATCATCGCCGGTGCCGGTAGCAGGGAAGGGGTTCGGGGTTGGCCGCCAAGCACTCCGTTCGCGTGTTCGGTACGGCCCGGTTCGTCCTGAGCTTCGCCGTGGCGATCCTGGTGCTGCTCGTCGTCTGGGTCGCGGTGCGTGCCGTCGGCCCGGCCGAGGCGTCGAGGCAACCCTCGGTTGTGCTGCCCTCGATGCCGCGGGTGACCGTGGTGGCACCGCCCCCGTCGTCGGCTCCGCCGTCCCGTACGCCGGAAGTGGTCACCACCAGCCCGTCGAAATCGCCCAAGCCGCCGCGCACCTCCGACCCCGTACCGAAGTCCCGGCCCACCACCAAGCCCGCCGCGACCACCAAGCCCGCCTCCTCGCCGCCGCCGGAGACGGACGTCGAGGCGACGCTGTCGGTCGGGGCGAGCTGGGACGGCGGCTACGTGGCCGCGGTGCGCGTCACCAACGAGGGCGACCGGGCCGTCGAGTGGAAGGTGACGGTCAGCCACAGCGGCCTGGAGGACCTGCAACTGCGCGGGGTGTGGAACGCGCGCGGGAATCTCACCGGCAGCAGCATTGTTTTCACCGGAGGCAAGCTGGAGCCGGGCCGCACCGCGTCCTTCGGCTACCAGACGTCGAAGGACGGCCGGGGCGACGCGCGGCCGGCCGGCTGTAATGCGGTGGGCGGCTCCTGCCGCGTCAGGTAAGATGGCACAGCTGAACAAGTAGTAGTGGTTCCGTCCAGGGGGTGACTGGTTTCGACTTCGAATGTGGAGACAGGGGAAGCGAGCCGAGGAAGCCGACGTCGTCTCGAGAATCGGTCGTCGGAAAACAATAAGCGCCAAGAACCAGCGCGCTGACTTCGCACTCGCCGCCTGAGGCGAGTAGCTAAGTCTGTCGGACCGGGAGTACCTCCGTCCCGGATTTCCGGCATCAGCTAGGAGGTTGGCCAATCGGTCCCGGTCGCGGGGACCGTGCGGCGAGATTAATCAGCGACTGGGCCCGTCACAGGAACTTGCTCACGTGATTCCCGGGGCCGAGTAGAGGCACAGTGAGCTGCGCTCGGAGAAGCCCTGACAAAGCGACGAAGGACCCGGGTTCGATTCCCGGCACCTCCACTACCCGGCGGCCCCCTGTTCGCGCACAGCGCGAACAGGGGGCCGTTTCGGTATTCCTGCTCAGGAGGTCGAGCCCCCTGAAACCTCACGGTGCGGTTCGTTGCGGCCCGGTGAGTGCCGTCCGGTCGCGCACACGGACCGGGCCGGCTGTTCGGCCGTCAGGCGTAGATCCGGAATCCGATCTGTACGCCACTGGGCATGGACGATGCCCAGTCGAACTCCACCTGGTAAGTCGTGCCGTTCGACACGTTGCTCGCCACGACGATGGTGTCCGGCGCGGTGTTGCCGTTGTAGCTCTTCCACGAACTCTGGCAGTAGCCGGCGCCCACGAAGCAAACCCGGACGCGGCCCTGCGGTGCCGCGCTGGTGCTCGTCGAACCCCAACCGAAGTTGATGTCCACGCAGTTGGCGGTCGTGGTGTAGGTCGGCGATTTGTCGTTGGCCGAGCCGGACGTCGGATACCACGCGCGCAGGTTGTCCAGGTCGATGCAGGGTGCCAGGGCTCGGGCGTCGGCGCCGGCCGACCCCGTCGTGCCCACCTGAACGACCCCGACCGACGCGAGGGTGAGGACCGTGCCCACGGCCGAGGCCAGGACACGTTTCGTGAATTCTTTACGGCGCAACGGATTCTCCATTCGATTGATCCCCCGACGGCATGCACCATCGATCGATGTTGCTGAATGCACATGCTAGGTGACATTGAGCGACCTGTGAAGATCCCTGCTGCTACGGATGCGACTGTTCGACTGCAGTAGCGTTCCCGCATGCGACTCAGCGTTCTCGGGGCTTGCGGTGCGTGGCCGCAGGCGGACGAGGCGTGCAGCGGGTTCCTCGTCGAGCACGACGGCTTCCGGCTGCTCCTCGACCTCGGCTATGCGACTCTCCCCCAGCTGCTGAGGCGAATCTCCGCGGACGAGGTCGACGCGGTATTCGTCAGCCACGGCCATCCCGACCACTGCGCGGACCTCAACCCGTTGCTGCGGGCGCGGGCTCTGGGCGGTCGCACATCATCACCCCTGCCGGTCTACGCGCTGGCCGGCGCGCTTGACGCGGTGCTGGCCCTGGATCGGCCCGGGCTGCTGGACGACACGTACGTGCTGCACAACGTCGTACCCGGCGCCCCGCTCGAGCTCGGGCCGTTCCGGGCCGAGACCCGGCTCTTGCCGCACTGGGAACCGAATGCGGGCATCCGACTGGCCGCCGATGGTCGAGTGCTCGCCTACACGGGTGACACCGGGCCCAGCCGACACGTCGTGGAGCTGGCCAGGGAGGCGGATCTGCTACTGGCCGAGGCCACCTACCCGGATCACGTGCCGGACCACTCCCGGCGATTCTTGTCGAGCGCACGCACAGCCGGTCGGCAAGCGGGGGAGGCCGGTGCCGATCGTCTGCTCCTGACCCACCTCTGGCCGGGAACTGATCCTCAGATCGCGTTGTCCACGGCCGCCGAAGTCTTCGACGGCACCTTGGACATAGCCGCCCGCGACTTCACCATCGATCTGGCCTGAAAGGCGCCGGCTCGGCCGCCACTCGGGGGAAGGCCGGCTGCGGTCGGCCGACCTGGAATCCGGTGAGCAACTGGTCCCGCAGGCGTTGGGCGCCTGTGGGGAGGAACGGTTGTAGCTCGGCGGTGAGTGTCCGGCATGCTTGGACCAGGGCTGTCAGCACTGTGTCGAGGCGGAGGGTGTCCCCGGCGCGGGCCAGTTCCCAGGGGCGCGCCGCCTCCACCAGGCGGTTGCCCTCGTCCACCACTGACCACAGGGCGTCGGTGGCGGCGCGGAAGTCGAACGCGTCGAGGGCTCGGTCGATGCGGCCGGCCAGGGTGGCCGCCGCGTCGGCGAGGCGGGCGGTCTCACCGGAGTGGGCCGCCTCGGACAGGTGGCCGCCACGGTATTTGTGGACCAGGGTGAGCGTGCGGTTGACCAGGTTGCCGAGGCCGTTGGCCAGGTCGCCGTCGGCTCGGTGGACGAGCCGTTCGACGGTGAAGTCGGTGTCGCCGACGCGGGCCACTTCGCGGAGCAGCCACCAGCGGACCGCGTCCACGCCGTACCGATCGACCAGGCTTGTGGGGTCGACCGCGTTGCCGGCGGTCTTGGACAGCTTCGCCCCGGCCACGGTCAGGTAGTCGTGGACGAATACGACGGTGGGCAGCGGCAGACCGGCCGACAGCAGCAGGGCCAGCCAATAGACGGCGTGGAAGCGGACTATGCCCTTCCCGATGACGTGCACCCGCTCGGCCGAATCCACCCACCACTGCTCGTATTCGGGCCGGCCGCTGCCATAGCCGAGCGCCGTGACGTAGTTGGTGAGGGCGTCCCACCAGACGTAGACCACCTGGCCGGGGTCGCCGGGCACCGGGATGCCCCAGCCGCCGGCCCGCGCGGCCGGCCGCGAGACGCTGAAGTCGGCCAGGCCGGCCCGGACGAACGCCAGCACCTCGTTACGGCGAGCGGCCGGTTCGACGCGTACCTGTCCGGTCTGCAGGAGGACCAGCAGCCGGTCCGCATATCGCGAGAGGCGGAAGAACCAGTTGTCCTCGGCCACGTGGTCCGGGGGCACCAGGTGTTCCGGGCAGAGACCGCCGCCGGTCAGCTCCGTCTCCGGATAGAACTGCTCGCAGCCGGCGCAATACAGCCCCGCATAACGGCGGTGGTAGAAGTCGCCGGCGGCGGCACACTCCTGCCACAGCTGGGTCACCCCGGCCGGGTGGCGCGGGTCGGCGCTGGTGCGGATGAAGTCGTCGAACGACAGCGCCAGCGGGTCCCGCAGCGCGGCGAACCGGGCGGCGTTGCTGTCCACGAAGGTACGCACATCCACCCCGGCGGCGCGGGCCGCGGCGACGTTCTTGAGCGCGTTGTCGTCGGTTCCGGTCAGGAACCGGACCGGATGGCCGCGCTGCCGGCGATGGCGGGCGAGCACGTCGGCCTGCACCAGTTCCAGTGCGTGCCCGAGGTGCGGCGCCGCGTTGACGTAGGGGATGGCTGTCGTGATGTAGAAACGTCCGTTGGCGGTCATCGTCTGCCTCTTCCGCTCGCCCTGCCCCGAGCGGGGAAACCATGCGGAGGAACGACGCCGCAAGCCCCGCGTGACAGGGGCCTGGCCGTGGTGGTGGTGCTAGCGCACGCCGCGGAGCCCCGAGTGGGGGCGCATCATTCGCTCGCGGCGCGGCTGCATCAGCTCATGGTGCCGGAAACGCCGGCCGGGCGCGCTCAAATATCGGTGCTGCGCCGGTGGCGGCGGACCAGTTCCTCGAGCGCCCCCAGCTCGGCGGCCAGGGCGCTGCGGCCGGCCGCGGTGATGGCGATCCAGGTCCTCGGCCGGCGGCCCTCGTATCCCTTGGTCGTCTCGATCAGGCCGGCTTCTTCGAGGACCGCGAGGTGGCGGGAGAGGTTGCCGCCGGTCAGGTGGAGCATGTCGCGCAGGTAGGTGAACTCGACCCGCTCGGCTTCGGCCGTGATGGTCAGGATGCCGAGCCGATGACGCTGGTGGACCGTGTCGTCGAGCGCCTGGGTCGGGTGCGGGGGCGGGTCCGCGTCGGTCACGTCATTCATGGACGGGCGCGGCGGGCCCGCAGCACGGCGACGACGCCGGCGACGAGCAGGACCAGGGCGGGCAGGAGCACAGTGGGAAGATATCCGACGCTGGGGAAGTCGTCGCCGAACGGTGCTGTGTTGACGTACACCGGGGCCAGGGCCAGCAGGACGATCAGCACCCCGCCGGTCAGCGCGAGCAGCCGGCTGCGTTCCAGCCGGGCCAGCACCAGCAGGCCGGCGGCGATCACCAGGATCGGGATCAGCCCGAGGTAGAGCAGCGCGAAGATCGGGCGGAAGACCGACGTAACGATGTCCGAGACCGTGGCCGCGGTGCCGGTGGCCAGGAAGTTCAGGACCGGGCCGAGCGCCAGACCGCCGAGCACCCCGAGGATCCCGGCGATCAGGTATTTCCGCGTACGGGTCTGGACGCCGACCTTGAGTGCGTGCCGGCGATACCACTCCAGCGTGCCGAGGTAGCCCGCGATGAGGGCGACGAGCCAATACCAGCCGATGGCCGCGGAGTGCCGCAGCAGGTCGCCACCGAGCCCGGCGAGCGGGGAGTTCCCGTACGAGGCCCGCAGGGCGTCCGGGCCGACGGGGTCGAGATAGAGCGGCACCGAGGCCAGCGTCAGCACCCCGAAGAGCAGCAGGGGAAACGCCGACGCCTGGCGGTCGCGGCGCACGGCTCCTCGCATCCGGGTGAGGTCGGCCAGCAGTTGCTCGGGGTGCCCGGTCTCCCGGTCGTGGGCGAACTCAGCCATCTCGCGCCTCCTGTGTGCGGGTCCAATCAGTTTGGATCGCAAACAAGATGAGCGCAAGAGGGCTTCCGGCTGATTTCTGCCTGGCCGCGGTGACCGGGACCGCGGCGCGACGAAGTGTCCAGGCGATCGGTGGGGGAGAATGCCGCGGTGCGACGGATCTCCGCGGAACTTGTTCATCGGCTGACCGACCTCCGGCCGGGACACGACCTGGCGCCGGTCGGTCTGGGTGTGATGGCTCGGTATGCGCTGACCGGTGGCACGGTTGTGGCGCTCGACGAGCAGCTGCGAGCAGTGCGGCGGCGGGACGTCGATGTGCCCGGTGGCGGCAAACTGCTGGCCGCTACGCCGGATCTGTCGAGTGTGGTGCTCGGCGCGCGCGATCACCTCGTTGTGCACGGCGACCGGACTGTCGAGATCGGCATCGAGGCAGCGGACGCGGCGGTGTTCGTGGGCGGCGACCGGCTGGTCGTCACGGCGCCGGTGGTCGAGCGCCGCGATCACGACGGCCGGCCGTACGAGTCGAAGGGTGAGCATCTGGTTCACCTGGTCGAGGCCCGGACCGGCACCGTCGTGGACCGGGCGGAGCTGGACGTGATCGATGCCGGGGTGTTCGCTGTCCCGCACCCGCACGACGGGTCGATCCTGCTCGACGCCGGGCTGGGGCAGGACGGCAGCGCCACCTTTGTGACGCGGGTGCTCGGCGACCGCCTCGCTGTCAAGCCGATGAGGGAGGACGTGAGCGTCTCCGGGTTCGACCCGTCCGGCGGCCGGCTCCTGCTGACGCCGCACCCCGGCTTCGGCGACGTGGCCACCGTGGTGGACTGGCCGGCTTTGCGCCCGCTGGCTCAGCTGAGCGGGGCCGGCCTGGCGTTCGACGACGGCGGCCTCGACCTGTACGGCTGTTTCCTCAGCGACGACCGCATCGTCCTGCAGGCGGGGGAGTACGAGGATTACGGCGTACTGGTGTGCTCGGCCGACCTGACTCCGGTGGCCTGGCTCGACCTCGGGCACGCGCCCGGCGAGTCCGAGGTGTCGTCCGTGTGGGGCGTCGGCCCCGACCTGATCGCGGTCGAGGTCTGGGCCGACGGCGAGGCCACCGCTGCCGTCTGGCGAGTGCCGGCCTCGTGATCCTGACTGTCCGAACCGGACCGCGGCTCAGTAGTGGCCGTTGTTCTGGAAGAAGCTCCAGGCGCCGCACGGGCTGTCGTAGCGGCCCTTGACGTAGCCCAGGCCCCACTTGATCTGCGTGGCCGGGTTGGTCTTCCAGTCGGAGCCGGCCGACGCCATTTTGCGGCCGGGCAGGGCCTGCGGGATGCCGTAGGCGCCCGAGCTCTTGTTCTCGGCCTTGTAGTTCCAGCCGCTCTCGTGTTTCCACAGCTTGTCGAGGCAGGGGAACTCGGCGATCGGGAAGCCCTTGTCGAGCATCAGCGCGCAGCCGATCTCGCGGCTGCCGGAGTATTCGTTGCAGGACGTCGGAATCGGGCCGGTGTAGGCGACCGGGCCGCTGGACTCCTGCTCCTTCTTGCGCTTCTCGGCGGCCTTCTTCTCGGCGATCACCGCGGTCTCGAGCTTGTGGGCCTTGCCGGCGGCGGCCTTGGCGGCGGCCGCGGCCTTGGCGGCGGCATTGCCCTCGGCCTCGCGCTTCCAGGCGCGGGCCACGGCGTGCTGGGCCTCATGCTGCTTGAGCAACTGCATGTCGAGGTCGGCCTGGGCGGCGCTGGCCACCGTGTCGCCGATCGGCTCGGCGCCCTGATCCTGACCCAGATAGACGCCGGCGATCAGTCCTGCGGCCAGGACTGCGACCGACAGTGCGCGCACACCCACGCGGCTCCAGAGCCCATTCACGAGCATCCCTTTCGTCAGCTGCTCGGAACACCCTGGCCTACCGGGACCGGGAAGGCAACAGCCCGTTGTCCGCGGTCGATAAATGACCGCAATTTCCGCGACGATGGCCGTATGACGATTCCCGAGGGTAAGCACACCGTGACTCCCTATGTAGCAGCCAAAGGCGCCGACCGATTTCTCGATTTCGTCGAGTCGGCCTTCCGGACCGAGCCGGCTCGGAAGGTGCGCAACCCCGACGGCACCATCGGTCATTCCGAGGTGACGATCGGCGACTCGGTCGTGATGGCTTTCGACGTCGGCCCCGGGTGGCCGGACATGCCCGCATTGCTGAGCGTCTATGTCGAGGACGTCGAGGCGGTGTTCGCCCGTGCGGTCGAGGCCGGCGCCACCGTGGTCACCGAGGTCTTCACCTCGCGCATCGTGGGGGACCGTGGCGGCCGCCTGCGCGACCCGGTCGGCAACATCTGGTGGGTGCAGACGCACCTCGCCGACCCCGACCTCGGTGCTTTCGAGGACCCGGCGGAGCTGGAGATCATGCGGAGCGCTCAGCGGTCCTTCGCCGACGAGATGGGCCGACGGGCCGAGTAACTGAGCGCCACCAGGCCGTCGATCACGATCACGACGGTCCACAGGCGGAAGGTGCCCCACAGTGACGCCGTCCGGTCGGCGTCACCGACGAGGGCGGTGAACAGGAGCATGATCAAACCCCCGATCCCGTACGCGATGACGTGGCGCACCCACATGCGGCGCTCATGGACGGCCCGGTCACGGGTGCCCTTGGCCGGCGGCTTCACCGGTGGCGGCCCGCCCGCGAAACGGTGCGCGAACCGCTGATCGGCCCAGGTCAGCATCCGATGGCCGAAGGCGACCGACACGCCGAGGTAGATCGCGGCCAGCGCGTGTCCCAGGGCGGGCTCACCGCCGCGCCGCAGGTCGATCACCGAGAAGGCGAGCAGTGCCACGTCGACCAGCGGAACCGACACCAGCAGCACTGTGCTGAGGCGGCGCGCCTTCAGCAGGTAACGCGCGGCCAGCCCGGCCACGAGCAGCACCCAGAAGCCGATCTCACACGCGACGATTGCGACGATCATGTCTGCTCCCGATTTCGCACGGTCGTGTCAGAACCTTTGTAACACAGTCGTGCGATAATGAGATGTGCCCAAGATCGTGGACCATGACGTACGCCGTCAGGAGCTCGCCGCCGCGGTCGGCCGGGTCATCGCCCGTGACGGGGTGGCCGAGGTCTCGATCCGATCGGTGGCCGCGGAGTCGGGCTGGTCGTCAGGAGCCCTGCGGCACTATTTCGGCACCCGCGGCGAGCTGCTGGCCTTCGCCTGCGAGCAGGTCATCGACCAGGTCACCGAGCGCATCACGGCGATGCCGGTGCCGGACGGCGTACGGGAAGGGGTGAAAGCAGTCCTGCTGGAGACGATGCCGGTGGACGAGCGCCGCCACGCCGAGGCGACCATTGCCTTCTCGTTCCTCGCGCTCGGTCTGGGCGACCCCGCGCTGGCCCGGGTGCACCGTCTGCAGTTCACCAAGATGTACGAGCTGTGCCGGCAGCTGGCAGCCCACCTGACCGTCGGTGATGACGTCGAGACCACCGCCCGCCGCCTGCACGCCCTGGTCGACGGACTCAGCGTGCACGTGCTGGCCGGGCACCTCACGTCGGGCGAGATGGTCCGGCAGCTCGACGACTACCTCGGCGAGCTCACGGCTTGACCCAGGTGGCGATGATCTTGGTGCTCTCGCCGGTGAACGGGGTGCGGGCCCACGAGTCCCAGCGGTGCTCGGGCACCAGACCGGCGAGGCGCGCCATCAGATCCATCTCGGCCGGCCACAGATAGCGGAACGGCACCGCCCAGAACTCACCCCGGCCGTCGTCGTGCAGAGTCAGATAGTTCGAGGCCATCGCCTGGGTGGCCACGTCGTAGCTGTCGAACCCCCACCGCGACGGCGTCACCGTGAACGGCACCACGGTCTGCCCGGCCGGCAGCTTCCGCAGCTCGGGGATCATCACCTCGACCAGGAAGCGGCCACCGGGGCGCAGATGCGCGGCGGCGTTGCGGAAGCACTCCACCTGGGCATCCTGCGTGGTCAGGTTCATGACCGTGTTGAAGACCAGGTACACCAGGCCGAATTCGCGCGCTTCCAGCCGTACGGAAGAGAAGTCGCCGATCTGGACGGGGATCCCTGGACGCTTGTCGTGCAGGCGGGCGACCATCGCCTCGGACAGGTCGATGCCGTGCACCGCGACGCCCCGCCCGGCCAGCGGAACCGCGACACGCCCGGTGCCGATCGCGAACTCGAGCGCATCCCTCGACGGCCCGGCCAGGTCGGCCAGGACGTCGACCGTCGCCGCGATGACCGCCGGGTCGAACTCCGCGCCGGTCGAGTCGTCGTAGGTCCGGGCGACCCGCTCGCCGAAATGGCCGTCCGGATCGGTCACGGCAGCTCGATCGGCAGCTTCAGGCCGTCCAGCGCCGACGCGCACGGGCAGGTGCGCTCGGCCGGCAGCCCGGTCACCGCCTCCAGGAGTACGCCGCGGAGGCGCTCGGTGTTGTCGGCGAACACCCGGAAGACCTCCTCCTGAGTGACGCCGTGCTCGCCCTCGACCCCGGCGTCCAGGTCGGTGACCAGGGCGATCGAGGTGTAACAGAGGCCCAGCTCGCGGGCCAGCACCGCCTCGGGATGACCGGTCATGTTGATCACCGCGCCGCCGATCGAGGTGAACCAGCGCGACTCGGCGCGGGTCGAGAAACGCGGGCCCTCGACGACGACCATCGTGCCCCCGTCGACGGCCGCGACCGGCGCGGCGGCGGCCAGGACGGCACGGCGGCCGTCCGGACAGTACGGGTCGGCGAAATTCACGTGGATCGCGCCGGTGTCGTAGAACGTCTGCGCGCGCCCACTCGTCCGGTCGATCAGCTGGTCGGGCACCACGAACGTGCCCGGGCCGAGCTCCGGGCGCAGGCCGCCGACGGCGCAGGGAGCCACGATCTGCCGGACGCCCAAAGCGCGCAGCGCCCAGAGATTGGCCTGGTAAGGGATGCGGTGGGGCGGGAAGCGGTGATCGCGCCCGTGGCGGGGCAGGAAAGCGACCCGGCGGTCACCCACCTGGGCGACAGTGATCGGGTCGGAGGGCGCACCGTAGGGCGTGGACACCTCGTGCTCGACCGCGCCGTCCAGGAGCTTGTAGAGCCCCGAGCCACCGATGACGCCGATCTCCGCCGCTGGGTTCATGTCCAGACCTTATCCGTGGCCGGAATCTCGGGCTAATGTGCGATGCATGGCGTTGGTAGGGACGGCTTATGTATAGCGAGGGCCAGCGGATCGGAGGCCGGTCGATGGAGTCCATGACCGGTCGCTTGCTGGTGGCGACGCCGACCCTCAAGGACCCGAATTTCGACCGTACGGTCGTGCTGCTCGTCGCCCACGAGACCGGCGGCGCCCTCGGCGTGGTGCTCAACCGCGCGACCGAGGTGCCGGTGGCCGACGTGCTGGGCGGCTGGGGCGAGCTGGCGGGCGACCCCGCGGTGCTGTTCGAGGGCGGCCCGGTGCAGCCCGAGTCGGCGATCTGCCTGGCCCGCACCCGCCCCGACGTGAAGAAGCGGATCTCCGGCTTCCACCAGGTGTCCGGCGCGCTGGGCACGGTCGACCTCTCGGCCGACCCCGACCGCCTGCGCGAGAGCCTCGCCGGCATCCGGGTGTTCGCGGGCTACTCCGGCTGGTCAGCCGGCCAGCTGGAGGAGGAAATCGCCTCCGGCTCCTGGTTCCTGCTCGACGCCCTCCCCGGCGACCCGTTCATGACCCGCCCCGACGACCTGTGGGCCATGGTCCTGCGCCGCCAGGGCGACATCCTGGCCGCGGTGGCCCACTTCCCCCCGGATCCCGCCCTCAACTGAGGGGGTCCCGGCAGACGCCGCCGGGAGGTGTGTAGTATTTCTTCCGTGCCCGGGCATACCGGGGACGGCAAGGGGCTGTGGCGCAGCTGGTAGCGCACCACACTGGCAGTGTGGGGGTCAGGGGTTCGAGTCCCCTCAGCTCCACCCTTGTGAAACGCCCGGGCTGCGGTCCGGGCGTTTTTTGCTTTCCGGGGTTTGGCCGGCATTACTACCTCGTCGGCGAAATCGAATCGCGCTGACGAGTGGCCGCTTCATGAGCTCGTTAATTCTCCGGACTGCTGGAACAGCTTCTCTGATCTTGTTGAGGTTGGTTCGGTCCAACTCCGGCGGTGCGTTGTCAGTGGCGTGTTGGGGTCTTTGTGATGGTGCGGCCGGCGAGGCTGATCAGGAGCAGCATCGCCAGGACGGCTACGACGACCAGGGCCGCGACGGTGTAGGAGCCCGTGGTGGCTACTGCGCCGAAGGCGCCTATGGCCAGCAGGGAACCGAAGGCTCCCACGGAGAGGACGGAGCCGAAGGAGCCGATCGACAGGATGGACAGGACCGAGCCCACTGAGGCTACGGACAGAATTGATCCCAACGAGCCTACGGACAGGATCGAGTCCTTCGAGTAGATGCTCAGAATGGAACCGCTTGACCGGTAGGACAGAATGTTTCTGGTGCTTGGCATTCGCCCATGATGGATTGCTCGGACTGGGCAGTACAGCGAGATCGAAATGCCTCCGGCCGCGCCCGCCAGGGAAAGCGCACGTCAGCGGGCCGGCGCTCGGCGGGTGCTGATTCTCGAATCAGTCAGGTGGTGGATGGCGTTCTCCGTCGGGGCTGACGGCCGGGAAGACGTCGTCGATGGCGACTTCGTGCATGGTGCCGTCGGGGCCCATCTGGTACATGCGGGGTGGGCCCATCGATTGCGTGACCTGGTCGCGAACTGCCTCACGGGTGGCCTGTTCGTCGCCGGTGGGGTCGGTGACGGTGAAACGGTGTACGGGGACTTTTGTGGTGTCGATGTCGCTGGGGGAGGGCTCACCTTCGATGACGAAGCCGAACAATGCGCTCAACGCTTCCTCGCCCAGTTCCAGCGGGTGGAAGGGCAGCGGATAAGGGTCTTCGTCGTCCCAGGTGGGATCCGGCTCGACGGCGCGCTCGCCGGCCCAGTACGGGCGCTCGAACTCGTACGGCTCGCCGATGTTCTCGATGATGCCGCTGTCGGGGGACAGGCTCAGGGAACGGACCAGCTCGCCGTCCTCCCACACCGCGAAGCAGAGCCAGTCGACCACCGAATGCATGCCGTGCATGACGATCCGGCGGCCCGCACCGGCGCGCACCAGATGGTCCGGCAAGTCGGATGGGCGGTCGAGGACAAGGCGCCAATCACAGATGAGCTCAGCCCCGGGCAGCACGGTGGCGTACGTGACGTCGTCGCGCGGATTGACCGACAACCACAGCGTGCTTTCGCCGGCGTGAGTGACGGTGTGGCCGGGATGGATCGCGCGGACGAGCGCTTCCGCCTTGCCGGTCGGTGACGGACTCGCATGGCGTAGTGCTGATCGCAGATCTCCGTCGCTGAATGCCAGCAACGCTGTTTTCGCGCCCACCGCACCTCCCGTGTCGGCCGAAGGATACGCAAGCGGGTCACGTGACCCACGAGACGGCGTCGATGGGGGCGGGGCGGGTACTTCGGCATCATGCGAGATGAGCAGCGGGTGCGGGTGGCCGACGGAGCAGGGTTCTTCGCCGCGTTGGATCAGAGTGGTGGGAGTACGCCGAAGGCGCTGGAGCTTTATGGCGTGCCGGCCGGGTCCGGCGAGATGTTCGACCTCATGCACGCCTTCCGGGCGCGGATCATCTCGTCGCCCGCGTTCACGGGGGAGCGGGTGCTCGCCGCGATTCTCTTCGAGCAGACGATGGACCGGGACGTTGACGGCGTCCCCACGCCCGACTATCTCTGGCAGCGCAAAGGCATTGTGCCGTTCGTCAAGGTGGACGAGGGTCTGGCCGACGAGACCGGCGGCGTACGGCTGATGAAGCCCTTCACCCGGCTCGGCGGGCTGCTCGAGCGGGCGGTGGAGCGGCGGATCTTCGGCACCAAGATGCGGTCGTTCATCAGCCGGGCCGACGCGGCGGGCATCGACGAGGTCCTGGATCAGCAGTTCGAGTACGCGCGGGAGATCCTCGCCGCGGGCCTGGTGCCGATCCT
The DNA here is from genome assembly GCF_023544465.1 of Paractinoplanes maris. GTDB lineage: Bacteria > Actinomycetota > Actinomycetes > Mycobacteriales > Micromonosporaceae > Actinoplanes > Actinoplanes maris. The sequence continues at coordinate 56,203 of NZ_JALPVL010000012.1, forward strand.
CGAGCCCGAGGTCGACGTCCGCAGCGACGACAAGCAGGCGGCCGAGGAACTGCTCAAGCAGGGCATCGTGGATCGTCTGGGTACGGTCGGCGAGCCGGTGATGCTCAAGCTGTCGATCCCGAGCGTCGACGACTTCTACCGCGACCTGATCGATGACCCCCGCATTCTCCGAGTGGTCGCGCTTTCCGGGGGTTACACCCGGCAGGAGGCCGACGAACGGCTCGCGCGCAACCACCGGCTGATCGCCAGTTTCTCCCGGGCGCTGGTGCAGGACCTGCGGTATCAGCAGAGTGACGACGAGTTCAACAGCGCGCTGCGGGACGCCGTCGAGGAGATCTACCAGGCCTCGGTGCGATGAAGATCCAGTAAGTTCTGCTGGTGATCATCATCCTGGACCTGGAGTTCACGGCGTGGGCGGGCTCGCAGGAGGGCGGCTGGTCGCGGCCCGGCGAGTTCCGCGAGGTCGTGCAGATCGGGGCGCTGCGCGTCGACTCCGCCGACCTCCGGGTCACCGGTGAGTTCAACGAGCTCGTACGGCCGGAGCGCAACCCGTCGCTGTCGGAGTACTTCCAGGACCTGACCGGCATCAGCCAGGCGGCGGTGGACGAGCGGGGACTGCCGTTCCTGGACGCGCTCGATGCTTTCCTCGACTTCTGCGACGATCACTACGTTCTCTCGTACGGGAACGACATGGTCATCCTCGGCGAGAATCTCGTGTTGCAGGTGCCCCCGGGTCGCCGGCCGAAACGGAGCCTGCCGCCGTTCGCCAACATCCGCACCTACGTCAACCGGGTGCTGCCGGCGACGATCGGCCTGTCGTCCGGCCGGCTCGCCTTCGCGCTGGGCCTGGCCGCCCGCATCGACCGTGAGCACGACGCCCTGGCCGACTGCTATTCGATCCTGGAGACCCTGCGTCACCTGCGGGAGGCCGGGCATCCGCCGATCGAGGTCTAGTTTCCCGCCGAGAGCAGCAGCCAGTTGACCCGGCGCATCATCTCGTGCGACGTGAACGGCTTGGGCAGGTAGTCGTCGGCGCCGGCGGCCAGGCCGAGCTCGCGGTCGTACTCCTCGCAGTTGCCGCTGATCATGAGGACGGGGATCTCGGCCGTGCTCGGGCTGGCGTGCAGGCGGTTGCACACGGTCAGGCCGTCGATCTGCGGCATCCGGACGTCCAGGATGATCACCCGGGGGCGGCGCTCGATCGCCAGGTTCAGGGCCGACCGGCCGTTGTCCGCGGTCAGCGTGCGGTAGCCGGCGACCTGCAGGCGGAACTCGATCACGTCGCGCACGTCGTCATCGTCGTCGGCGATCAGGATGCTGGGCGACAGCGGGGCCGTGATCGGGGGCGAGGACATGGCCCGGATGAAGTCGTCGGTTTCCAGCGGGGGTGCGTAGAGCGTGGTCATTTTCTGTCTACCTCCTGATTCGACAAACGGCTGGGGGCGTCCGGCAGTTCAGCGGGGATGCGGCCACGTTCGGTGAGGATCTCGCGCAACTCGGCCACGAGACGTCGCGGTGACAGCGGTTTCGGCAGGTAACGGTCGGCGCCCGCGCTCAGGCCGGCGTCGCCGTGGTCGCCGGCCGACATCACGACGATCGCCAGGTCGCGGTTCGCCGGGTCGAGCCGGGCTCGGCGGCACAGCTCAAGTCCGTTGACCGCGGGCATCCGGATGTCCGTGATCAGCCCGGCCGGCCGGGCGACCTCGAGGATGCGGGCCGCGGTGTGCCCGTCCTTGGCGGTCACGGCCCGGAAACCGGCGGACTCCAGCGTCACGGTGAGCAGGTCACGGATGTCGCTGTCGTCCTCGGCGACGAGGATCAGGTCGGTCGTCATGGCTTCCTTCCGGTCGGGCACCTCGCACATCGGCGGGGCCCGGGCCGGCCCGAGGAAAACCGTGGCGGCAATTTGCCGGTGGGGAGATCGCAACGGCGGTGCGAGGCCGGGTCGAGCTGTGCGGCGACACCCCACGGAGGCGCTGGTCCAGCGTTTCGGGGTCACCGACGCGGCGGTGCCGCCTGTTTCCCGTACGGGAAAAGGCCGACGCCGCCAAGCTCCGGACACACAGAGCCGGTGGGCGGTCAGCTGGTTCGCTGTCCGCCCACCGGCGATGGAAGGGGTTGCCGCACTGCGGCGGCGCTCACTGATCGACGAAGAGCTCCCGCTCGACCGCGGCACGGTAGTCGACGTAGATCTGGCGGTAGCGGTCGAGGGCACCCTTGCTGTCGCCCTCGACGAGCAGGCGCAGGATCGCGTCGTGCCCCTCGATCCACGAGCTCCACAGGTCGCTCTCGGCGGTCATCGCCAGGATGCGCATGGTGCGGGCCACGACCAGGTCCACCATGGACTGCAGCTCACGGTTGCCGCTGGCCAGGATGATGATCGAGCTGAAGTCGGCCCCGGCCGCGCCGGCCGCCAGCACGTTGCCGGCCGACAGCGCCTCGACGAACTCGGCCTGGCGCTGGCGCAGCAGGTCGATGTGCGTGTCGGTGAGGTTGTCGACCCCCCACTCGAAGCCGGCGCAGGCCAGCACGCTCATCACGTCGATCAGCTCGAGCGCGTTCTTCTGGGTGACCCGCGTGACGTGCCGGGTGCGGTTGGGCGCGATGTCGATCAAACCCTCGACGCTGAGCTGGGCTATCGCTTCGCGGACGGGAGTGATGCTGACACCGAGGCGGGCGGCGAGCTCGGCATCCTTGATGAGCGTGCCTGGCGACAGCTCTCCGGTGACGATCTCGTTACGCAACTGGCGGACGACCGCTGCGGTACGGGTCGGTGGGACCGCGTATGACATACCGGCAGGGTACTCAGGGTGACAATGGAGTGTGCCGCCCGCCCGGCCGGTTCACCCGGTCGTCGTGCTTCAGGCGGCCACGCACATGTCCGTCCGGTCGGCCTTCGAGCTGTCGGCCAGGTCGGATTTGGTGCAGAAAGCGGTCAGCGTGACGGCCGCGGTCGCCTTGCTGGCGTCCTCGGTGTCGCTGGCCACGGTGACCGCGTCGACGAGGACGGCCCGGCTCTGGGTCTGCTGCAGGCGTGCGATGAACCTGCTGATGTTGTCGACGCTGCCCGTGATGTTGAGGGCCAGCGGCATCTCGACCGCGGTGGCGACCTTCCCCGAGGCCGTGGCGCCACCCACGCTGATGTTGGTCACCCGGACGCCGACGGCCTTGGACATGTCCTGCAGCGATCGCAGGAACACCGGCATGCCGTACGTCTCGGGCAGGTTGGTCACGAGCGTGTCGAGCTGCGACTGATAGGTGGCCTTCTTCTCGCTCTGCGCCTTGAGAGCGGCCACGTCCTTGCGCAGACCGGTCAGCTGGATGACCGTGTCGTCGGCCTGGGTCTGCACCTCGTCGGCCTCGGCGAACTTCGGCGAGATGGCGAGCAGCCAGGCCGCGGCGACGATGATGACGATGGCCACCATGCCGCCGATCAGCCAGATCCGGTTGGTGCGCCGGGCATCCATCAATTACCCCCGGTGGCGGCGCAGGCGGTGGTGAACCGGCCGCAGAGGGCGGCCGACGTGAGCTTGGCCGTGAGGGCGTACGAGATCTTGTCGCTCGGGCCGTCCTCGGCCGCCGTCGTCAGGTAGGGGTCGGTGACGCCGTCGTGATCGGCCAGGTTGTCGAGGAAGGCGGCGGCGTGCTTCTTGTCCGGGGCGCTCCCGGTGATGGCCAGCGTCGCGACGATCGTGGTGGCGCCCTTGGCACCGGCGGTGGAGCCCGTGGCGGCGCCGGGCTCGACCATGGTGCCGCCGAGCCCCTTGATGGTGACGCCGGCGTCCTGGGCGTCGGCCCGCAGCTCGTCCATGTTCACCGACCACGGCAGGTCGTTCGCGAGCAGGGTCTTGAGGTCCTGCTCCACGGTCTTCACGTCGTTCATGGTGGCGGTCACCGTGGAGTACTTCTTCTTCTCGTTCTGGACCCGGGCGACCTGGTCGGTGGCCAGCGCCAGGTTCTCGTTCGCGGTGTCGAGCTGGTGGATCGCGAACACGTACCAGCCGCCGAGCCCGGCCAGGACGGCCAGCACCGCGCCGATCAGCATGAACCGGGTGCGCCGGGCGCTGCGGCCGGCGCGGATCTCCTCGGGCAGCAGGTCGGCCCGGATCGGCAGGATGCGGGCGGCCTGCGCCGGCGAGATCGCCGGGTCGATGGGCATCAGGGCCGTTTGCGTGGTGGTCATCAGGCTGCCGCTCCCAGGGTCAGGCCGATCGACACCGCGGCCGAGGGCACGAAGCTGTCGAAGCCGCGCTCGCGGCCCTTGCGCGTGTCCCGCAGGCGGCTGGCGCTGTCGGCGTACATGACGGTGATCCGCAGTTGGTTCTGCAGGTGCTCGGCCAGGCCGGGCATGAGGGCGCTGCCGCCGCACAGGGCCAGCCGGGTGACCTGCTGGTGGCGCTCGCTCGACGCGAGATAGGTGAACGAGCTGCGCAGCTCGCTGACCAGGGGCCGGACCGCCTCCTGGGCGGCCTCGACACCGTCCGGCCGGCCGTCGCCGTGCAGGCCGAACCGGCACTTGAGCTCCTCGGCCTCGGGCTGCGGGATGCCGAGCCGGGTCGCGATGCTGTCGGTGATCTCCTGGCCACCGCGGGGCACGGTCCGGACGATCAGCGGCTCCCCGTCGGCGTGCACGACCAGGCTGGTCACGTCGAGACCGATGTCGACGATGGCCTCGATCTGGGCGTCCAGCCGGGAGGCCGCCCGCAGCAGGGCGAACGAGGCCAGGTCGACCCCCTTGACGTGCAGGCCGGCCTTCTCGACGGCGTCCACCGCGCTCATCACCGCCTCCTTGGGCATGGCGATGAGCAGCCCGCGGACGGTCGGGTTGTCGCCCGGCTCCTCGAGTGGGTAGAAGTCGAGCAGTGAGCGCTCGACGGCCAGCGGCAACGCGTCCTTGACCTGGAACGGCAGGGCCTGACGCATCTCCTTGGCGGGCAGGTTGGACACCGCCATCTCGCGGACCACCAGCTGCGGGTTGGTCACGCCGAGGTTGACGTTCTTGGTGCCGAACTTGCAGGCCGCCCAGAGCTGCTTGAGGGCCGAGGTGACCATGACGGGGTCCTGGACCGCGCCGCCGGTGACCGCGCCGGGCGGCAGCGGCACCTGGCCGAAATTGGACAACGTGTAGTCGTCCTTGTTCCGGCGGACCTCGACGGCCCGGATGGAGGACGTGCCGATGTCCAGCCCGATCGGGATGACGCCAGCCATCGGTCTCCTTCCTCTCGTTGATCTTGTTGCGGTTCAGACGGTGGGGACGAGCAGGGAGGCGTACCACTGCGCGATGGGGGCGCCGGCGAAGACCGCGAGGAAGGCGCCGGCGAGCATGTAGGGGCCGAAGGGGATACGGCTCTTGCGGTTGGCCCGGCGCAGCACCATCAGCACGGCGGCGACGAGCCCGCCGAGCAGGAACGCCGCGAACGCGCCGATCGCCACCGAGCTCCAGCCGAGCCAGCCGAGGTAGAAGCCGATCAGCGGGGCCAGCTTGAGGTCGCCGCCACCCATGCCGCGCGGCAGGATGGCCAGGATGAAGTACCCGGCGTAGAGCACGGCCGCCGCGAGCAGGGCCCGGGCCGCGGCCGACCAGCTGTGCTCGGCGATCACGGCCGGGGCCAGCAGGACCAGGGCGACCGCGTACGAGGGCAGGACGATCTTGTCGGGCAGACGCATGACGTCGAGGTCGATCGCGGCCAGCGCCACCGAGATCGCCGCCAGATAGAGGTAGGCGGGCAGTTCCCAGGAGAGCCCGAACCGGGCCGCCACCGCGACGAACAGGACGGCGGTGCCGGCCTCGACGAGCGGGTAGCGGGGGCTGATCGGCGCCTCGCAGGCGGCGCACCGGCCGCGCAGCAGGAGCCAGCCGAAGACCGGGACGTTGTGCCGGTTGCGGACCTCGGTGCCGCAGGCCGGGCAGTGCGACCGCGGGTGGATCAGCGACTCGTCCCGCGGCACCCGATAGATCACCACGTTGAGGAAGGAACCCACCACCAGGCCGAGCAGGGCGACCACGACGAGCAGCGGAAGCTGCGGCATCGGGACTACCTCCTTGGCGCCGGCGGTGGGTTCTTCGTCGAGCCGTCGTCAGATCATCAGGCGGCGCAGGTGGCGATGTTGCCGCCGGCGATCGTCTTGACCGAGCCGCCGGTGGCGCTGTCGTAGACGTAGAGCTTGCCGCTGCCGTTGCCGTTCACGGCGCAGACCTTGTACGTCGAGACAGTGATGTTGGGGGCGGCGCCGGCCGTGGTGCCGATGAGGTAGGTCATCGTGGTCTTGTCCGACAGCGTGATCCAGCCGGCCGGAGCGCCCGCGGCGGGTGCGGTGGTCGAGCCGTCCTTGACGTTGAAGCTCGCCGCGATGCTCTTCTGGTCGGCGGTCGGGTACGAGTTGCCGTTGTCCGTGTAGTACTGCTCGATCGTGCTGACCGCGCCTCGTACGTCGGACTGGGCCGACTTGTCCGCCGCGCCCTTGCGGTAGTTCAGGTAGACCGGCACGGCGATCGCGACGAGGACGCCGATGATGACCACCACGACGAGGAGCTCGATGAGCGTGAAGCCTTCGTCGTCCTTCTTGTTCCGGAGCCGGGTGATGATGTCGTGCATTGGGGGTGCCTCCATGGCGTCAGGGTGGGGCGGGCGGGTGGTGCCGGGCGGGGGGCCCGTTCGGCCGGCGGGAGTCCGGCCTGGGTGGTGCGCAGGTCAGTTGCTCTGAATGTTCTGGTAAATAGTGAACATCGGTAGGTAGAGACAGATCACCATTCCGCCTACCACGGCGCCCATGACGAGCACCATGATCGGTTCGATCGAGGCGGTCAGGGACTCGGCGGCGGCGTCGACTTCCCTGTCATAGAAATCGGCAACCTTGTCCAGCATCTGACTGATTTGGCCGCTTTCTTCGCCGACTTCGATCATCTGCGTGACCATGGTCGGAAAGATGGGGTGGTTACGCAGGGCCGAGGACATCGTGTGGCCGTCGCGGACGGCGGCCTGCACGTCCTTCATCGCGGCGTTGATGACCTCGTTGCCCGTGGTCTCGCCGACCACGGTGAGCGCCTGCATGACCGGCACGCCGACGTTGAGCAGCAAGCCCAGGTTGCGGGAGAAGCGGCTCATCGCGAGCTTGCGGAACAGGGAGCCGAAGACCGGCATCTTCACCTTGATGCGGTCGACCTTGAGGCGGAACTCCTCGCTGGCGCGCATCCGGCGCTTGTAGAAGATCGATCCGCCGATGCCCACGGTCAGGATGAGCGGCCCGATCCACCACATGTTGTGGCTGGCGTCGACCAGGAACTGGGTGATCGCCGGCAGCTCGCCACCGAGGTTGGCGAACATCGCCTCGAAGATCGGCACGATGAAGATGAGCACCGCGGCGATCAGGACGAAGGTGAACCCCAGCACGATCGCCGGGTAGGTCATCGCGCTCTTGATCTTGCCCCGGAGCGCGGTGTCCTTCTCCAGGCTGTCCGCGATCTGCTCGAGAGCGCGGTCGATCATACCGCCGGTCTCACCGGCCCGGACCATGGCGATCATGAGGCGCGGGAAGATCCGGTCGTGCTTGGCCATGGACGACGACAGCGAGGAGCCGGCCGCCACGTCCGTGCGCAGCTCGCCTAGCGCCCTCTTCAGCGGCGGCGAGCTGCTCTGCTCCTCCAGGATCGACAGCGACCGCAGCAGCGACATGCCGGAGGCGGTCATCGTGGCGAACTGGCGGGAGAAGACGGCGAGATCCTTGAGCTTCACCCGGTTGCCGAAACCCGGGATCTTGATCTCCATGTCGAGACCCTTGCCGGTCTCGATCAGCTCCAGCGGGGTCTCGCCGCGCTGTTTGAGCAGGTTGGTGGCCGCGGCCTCGTTCGGCGCCTCGACGGTGCCCTTGCCGCGGTGGCCGGCGCCGTCGATGCTGCTGTACCGAAAGACCTTGGTGGCCGGCATGGGGTCAGCTCCGTCCCACGAGTCGCATGAGTTCCTCGCGCGAGTGGCACAGCTCGAGGGCGGCCGGCAACGTGACGATCTGCTCGCGCACCTTCTCGGCCAGGTGCTGGTCGAACGCGAGCATGCCGTCGCCCGCGCCGGCCTGCATGAACGAGGGGATCTGGTGGGACTTGCCCTCGCGGATCAGGCTGCGGATGGCCGGGGTGGCGGTCAGGATCTCGGCGATCACGACCCGGCCCTTGTTGTCCGCCCGGGGCGCCAGCGCCTGGGTGATCACGCCCTGCAGCGAGGCGGCCAGCTGGGCCCGGATCTGCAGCTGCTGGTGCGGCGGGAAAATGTCGATGACCCGGTCGATGGTCTGGGTGGCGCTCTGCGTGTGCAGGGTGGCCAGCACCAGGTGGCCGGTCTCGGCCGCGGTCAGCGCGGTGGCCGTGGTCTCCAGGTCGCGCAGCTCGCCGACCAGGATGATGTCGGGGTCCTGCCGCAGCGCGTGCTTGAGCGCCGAGGCGAAGGTCTCGGTGTCCGCGCCGACCTCGCGCTGGTTGACCACGCTGCGCTTGTGCGGGTGCAGGAACTCGATCGGGTCCTCGATGGTCACGATGTGGTCGGCCCGGCTGCGGTTGGCCAGGTCGAGGATCGAGGCCAGCGTCGTGGTCTTGCCGGAACCGGTCGGCCCGGTCACCAGCACCAGGCCACGAGGCAGGTGGGCGAAGCGGGCCACCGAGTCGGGCATGCCCAGCTCGTCCAGCGGCTTGATCTCGTGCGGGATGGCCCGGAAGACCGCGCCGCACGAGTTGCGCTGCACATAGAGATTGCCGCGGAAGCGGGAGACGCCGACGATGCTGTGCGCGAAGTCGAGCTCCTGGACGCGCTGGAAGGTCCCCCACTGGTCGGCCGAGATGGCGGCCCGGCAGAGCAGTGCGGTGTCGGCCGAGTTCAGGTTGCCGTAGCCCTCGATCGGGCGCAGCGAGCCGTTCACCCGGATCATCGGCGGCGTCCCGACGGTCAGGTGCAGGTCGGAGCCGCGCGACTCGACCAGCGTGACGAGCATCTGGTTGAGCACGGCGAGGTCACCGGGCGCGGGCGCCGGCTCGTCGGGCGCCGTCTGCAGCGGCACCATCGTGTCGGTCTGGTACATCTCCACCGGCAATCTCTTGATCCGTCAGGGGACGCCATCTGTATTCGGCACTTCGGCGGGCCGGTTTAGGGTCAGTTCTGGCGTTTTCGGGCGCTGTTCCGGCGTACGGGATAGGTTGTCGGACCGTCAGATCGCGACGCGGGACACTTCGCGGACCGAGGTGAGCCCGCCGGACGCCTTGGCCAGGCCGTCCGCCCGCAGCTCGTACATCCCCTGGTAAAGCGCCACCTCGCGGATCTCGTTGGCCGAGGCCCGGCGGATGGTCAGCGCCTCGATCTCGGGGCTGATCGGCATCACCTCGTGCAGCGCGATGCGCCCGCGGTACCCGGTGTTGGCGCAGTTGCGGCAGCCCACCGGCCGGTAGAGCGCCTCGGGCACGGCCAGGTCCTCGAACGGCCAGCGCGCTCCGTCCAGCTCCTCCGCGGTCGGCACGTACGCCTCCTTGCACCAGTCGCACAGGCGGCGAGCAAGCCGCTGGGCCAGTACGCAGTCGAGCGACGACCCGACCAGGAACGGCTCGATGCCCATCTCGGTGAGACGGGTGACCGCGCCCGGCGCGTCGTTGGTGTGCAGGGTCGAGAGCACGAGGTGGCCGGTGAGCGAGGCCTCGACCGCGATCTGGGCGGTGTTGCCGTCCCGGATCTCACCGATCAGCACCACGTCGGGGTCGGAGCGCAGGATGGCCGGCAGCACCGCGGCGAACGTCAGGCCGGCCTTGGCGTTGACCTGCACCTGGTTGACCCCGCGCAACCGGTACTCGACCGGGTCCTCGACGGTGATCACGTTGACCTCGGGCTTGCTGATCTTGCCCAGCGTGGCGTAGAGCGTCGTCGACTTGCCGGAACCGGTCGGGCCGGTCACCAGCAGCATGCCGTGCGGCTTGGTGAACGACGCGGAGAACCGGTCGAGGTTGTGCTGGGTGAAGCCGAGCTTGTTCATGTCGAGGTCGATGCCGCCGGTGTCGAGCACCCGGAGGACCAGCTTCTCGCCCCACACCGTGGGCAGCGTGGCGGTCCGCAGGTCGACCGTGCGGTCCCGGATGAGCACGGTGATGCGGCCGTTCTGCGGGATCCGCTTCTCGGTGATGTCGACGCCCGACATGATCTTGATACGGGAGGTCAGCGCGGCCATGACACCACGCGGCACCAGGTCCACCTCGTGCAGCACACCGTCGATGCGGTAGCGCACCCGCATGTCGTCCTCGGTGGGCTCGAGGTGCAGGTCGGAGGCGCGGTTCATGACGGCCTGCTCGATCAGGCTGTTGACGTAGCGCACGATCGGCGCGTCGTCCGAGCTGGTCGCCTGGGCCGACATCCCGGTCTGCGACTCGGTTTCGGCGTCAGCCAGGTCACCCAGGTCGCTGGACTCGCGCTGCAGCCGCTCGATGATCCGGCGGACCTCGCTGCGGGCGACCACGACCGGCCGCACGACCATGCCGGTGGCGGCGCGGACGTCGTCCAGCGCGACCACGTCGCCGGGGTCGGTGACGCCGACGACCAGCTCGCCGTCGGCCATCGACAGGCCGAGCACGCGGTGGCGCAGCACGACCGGCAGCGGGATCCTCTTGAGGGCGGCCGGGTCGGGCGTGAAGCTGACCAGGTCGACCGTGTTGATGCCGAAGGCCTGGGCGGCCGCCTCGGTCAGCTGCTCCTCGGTGACGACCTGATCGTTGATGAGGACCGCGCGCACGGACCGCCCGCTGCGCTGCGCTTCCTCCGCGGCCGAGTCCACGGCCAGCGGATCGATCCCGATCTGCTTGAGCGCGTCCAGCAGCGGGCGGAAGGTCTGGTCCATGACATCCTCAGGTCGGCGACGAGTGCTCGCCTTATTGATCGGACATCACGGGTGAAACCTAAGATCCGGAAGGTTATGATCCGGATCGCGCCGGTTGCCGGAAGGTTCTCCGGTACGCGGTCGGCGCCACACCGATCGCCTCCTGCAGGTGCTGCCGCAGCGCCGTCGCACTGCCCAGCCCCGAGCGGCGGGCCACCGTCTCCACTCCCAGATCGGTCGACTCGAGCAGCACTTGAGCATGCGCGATGCGCTGACGCAGCAACCATTGCCGCGGGCTGGTGCCGGTCTCCTCGCGGAACCGCCGGGTGAAGGTCCGCACACTCATCCGGGCGTGCTCGGCCATCCCCTCCAGGCTCACCGGGTCGGCCAGCCGGTCGAGCGCCCAGGCCCGGGTCGGCGCCGTCCCCGTGCCGTCCGAGTGCGGCACCGGGCGCTCGATGAACTGGGCCTGCCCACCGTCCCGCCAGGGCGGCAGCACGCAGCGCCGGGCCGCGCGGTTGGCGATCTCGGCGCCGTGGTCGTTGCGCACGATGTGCAGGCAGAGGTCGGCCCCGGCGCCCACCCCGGCCGAGGTGAGGATGTCGCCGTCGTCGACGAACAACACATCGAGATTCCAGCGCACACGCGGATAGAGGCCGCCGATCCGCTTGCCCCAGAGCCAGTGCGTGGCCGCGGGCCGTCCGTCGAGCAGTCCCGCCGCGGCCAGCACCGAGGCGCCGGTGCAGATCGACACAATCCGCGCACCCCGTGCCGCCGCGGCTCGCAGAGCTTCCCGTACGTCCTCCCGAAGCGTCCCATCGGTGACGGTGCTCCCGGCGTCGACGCCCGGAACGACCACCGTGTCCGCCGTCTCCAGCATGCTCAGGTCGTGGTCCGGGATGATCGTGAAGCCGGCCGTCGTCCGCACCGGGCCGGTGCCGCAGACCACCACGTCGTACAGCTTGTTGCGGTCGGCGTCGCGCGCCGCACCGAAGACCTGGGTGGCGGCGCCGAGGTCGAACGGGACCACGCCCTCGAGCGGGAGCACGGCGATGCGATGGCTCCCGGTTCGTGCTCGTTCGTGAGCTGCGGGCTGTTGGTGGTGGCCCGGTCGGACGGTCGGCTGCATGGCTCGATTCTTGCGCACGATGGCCTTCCGGCCACTCGTCCACGAGGCCGGAACTTCGCAGAATCAGTACCGTGAGCAAACACCGCATCCATCCGGCGTGGCTGGTGGCCGTCGTCGCGTTCGTCGCTCTGGTCGGCGCGGCCGGCTTCCGGGCCACCCCGTCCGTCATGATCCGGCCGCTGCACGACGAATTCGGCTGGTCGCTCGGCACGATCTCGGCCGCCGTCTCGGTCAACCTGCTGCTCTACGGCCTCACCGCGCCGTTCGCGGCGGCGCTGATGGAGCGGTTCGGCATCCGCCGCGTGATCATGGCAGCCCTGCTGCTCGTCGCGGCCGGCTCGGGCCTGACCGTCTTCATGCAGTCGAGCTGGCAGCTGATCCTGCTCTGGGGCGTCCTGGTCGGCCTCGGCACGGGTTCGATGGCGCTCGGCTTCGTCGCCACGATCACCGGCCGCTGGTTCGTCAAGCACCGCGGCCTGGTCACCGGCGTGCTCACCGCCGGCGGCGCGGCCGGCAACCTGATCTTCCTGCCCGTGCTGGCCACGCTCACCGAACGCTCCGGCTGGCGGCTCGCCGCACTCACGGTCACCGTGGCCGCGCTGCTGGTCGTGCCGCTGGTCTGGTGGCGTCTACGCGACCACCCGGCCGAGCTGGGCCTGGGCGCCTACGGCGGCGTCTACGAGGAGCCGAAGCCGATCGCCCCCGCCGGCGCCGCCCGGACCGCGCTGCGAGCACTCGGTCAGGCCGCCCGAACCCGGCCCTTCTGGCTGCTGGCCGGTGGCTTCGCAATCTGCGGGGCCACCACCAACGGCCTGGTCGGCACCCACTTCATCCCGGCCGCCCACGACCACGGCATGACCGAGACCACAGCAGCCAGCCTGCTCGCTTTGGTCGGCCTCTTCGACATAGCCGGCACCATTGCCTCCGGCTGGCTGACCGACCGCGTAGACAGCCGCATCCTGCTCGGCGCCTACTACTTCCTGCGCGGCCTGTCGTTGCTGGTGCTCCCATCCCTTTTCGCCGCGACAGCCCACCCCAGCATGCTGGTGTTCATCCTGTTCTACGGCCTCGACTGGGTCGCCACCGTGCCCCCCACAGTCACCCTGTGCCGCGAATACTTCGGCGAGAGCGCCGCCGTAGTCTTCGGCTGGGTCTTCGCCGCACACCAGTTCGGCGCCGCCGCAGCCGCCACCGCCGCCGGCCTGATCCGCGACCAACTGGGCGCCTACACCTGGGCCTGGTACGGCGCCGGCGCACTGGCCATCCTCGCCAGCGTGCTGAGCCTGATGCTCTTCGCCGGCACCCGCCTCAAGTCGATAGCCCCCGGCATAGGCCTAGCAGCACAGCCCGCCAAAGCCTAGAACCGTCCTCACCCAGCGTCCCGGCCCAGCGTCCCGGCCGCCCAGCGTCCCGGCCGCCCAGCGTCCCGGCCGTCCAGCGTCCCGGCCGTCCAGCGTCCCGGCCGCCCAGCGTCCCGGTCACGGCGTCCCGGCCGCCCAGCGTCCCGGTCACGGCGTCCCGGCCGCCCAGCGTCCCGGTCACGGCGTCCCGGCCGTCCAGCGTCCCGGCCGTCCAGCGTCCCGGCCGTCCAGCGTCCCGGCCGCCCAGCGTCCCGGTCACGTGCGACCGGTCAAGCCCGTCCGGGTCAGCTGGGCCCGGCCACGTGTGACCGGTCACGCGCGTCCGGGTCAGCTGCGTCCGGCCATGTGTGATTTGGCTATGTGCGGTCCGGTCACTTGCAGCTCGGCCATCTCCGGCTCGGCCGCGCGTTTCTCGTCCACGTGCGTCCGCCTGTGCGTGGGCGGCCTCGGTCGGACCTTCTCGCCCAGGTCGCGCCCAAGTCGATGCGGCACTAATGGACAAGCTGCCGGAGCACCGTGCACGACGGCGGTAAAGGCAACGCACCTGCGGCGGAAGCGGCAGCGCACGACAGCGGGAGCGGCAGAGGCGACCACAAAGAACCGTAGTGGCGACGGCGACGACAGTGGCGATGGCGACGACAGTGGCGATGGCGACGACAGTGGCGATGGCGACGACAGTGGCGATGGCGACGACAGTGGCGATGGCGACGACAGTGGCGATGGCGACGACAGTGGCGATGGCGTTGGCGACGGCAGTGGCGGTGGCGACGGCGACGGCGGTGGCGGTGGCGGTGGCGGTGGCGGTGGCGACGCCACTCGTGGTCGGCTACGCGAATGAAGGCGGCGGTACTCGCAAGACGACCGGCATCACGAACACCGCGGCCAGCGGCGGTGGCGACGGCAGTGGCGACGGCGGTGGCGGTGGCGGTGGCGGTGGCGACGGCGGTGGCGACGGTATGGGCCGTCGGGACGGGAAGCGGCGACTCGGAAGCGAAGGCCACGACAGCGGGCGAGGGGTCGGTGGCAACCGGGCTATTGGCGACGGCCGCGGAGGTTGAGGCAGCGAGCGGCTGTGGGGGTGATGGGGCCGGCAGCGATAGCGGCAGATTCGCCGGTCGGGCAGCAGGCTGGTCAGCGATCGTGGTCCGGCGGTCTTGCCGCGCACGATCCCGCGCAGGCCGGCCTGGCGCATGAGCCGTTCGACGGTGCATCGGGCCACCTCGACACCGTCACGATTCAAGGCGAGCCGTACTTCCGGGCGCCGTAGACGTCGTAGTTGTCGGCATGGAGCCGGCGGACCTGCTGGGTGAGCCAGGCATCGCAACGTTGGCGGGTCGAGGGCAGCCGGCGGCGGGCCGCCCGGTAGGTGCTCGACGCGATCGGCCACCCGGACGCCGTCAGGGTCTGGGAGATCGGCTCGACGCCCAATAGATGCTTGCGTTCGTCGATGTAGGTCGCGAACGTCGCTGTGGCCGGTCGAGCTCGGTTGCGAAGAAAGCCGACGCGGACTTCAGGAGTTCGTTCGGCCGGCGCAGTTCCGCGTTCTCCTGGCGCAGCCGTTTCAACTCGGCGGCCTCATCCGTGCTGACCCCGGCCCGCCCGTCGGTGTCGATCTGGTCTTGACGGACCTATGTCCGCAGCGTCTCCGCAGTACCGATACCCAGCCTCTGCGCCACCACGATGATCGCGGCGTACTCCGACTCGTCGCTCGACGGCATCTCGGCGACCATCCGCACCGCCTGCCCACAAAGTTCCGCGGAGGTACGGGAAGGGCGTGACATGTCCCGCTCCTCTACAAGAGGTCGATTCGGTATCAACCCGGGGCGGTCTGCGCTTGCGGCCCTGGGTGGTTGCTGTCGTGCCTCGGGGGGTGGGGTGGATCTTGTGGTCGGGGGCTATTGGCGTGGGTGGTAGAGGTTTCGGCGTGGGTGTTGGGTTGGGTCGATGTCTGGGGGTGGGATGAAGTCGGGGAGGTGGTCGGGGGCTGGGCGGATGCGCCAGCCGGCGGTGGGGTGGTGGATCAGGCGGTGGTGGCGGCAGAGCAGTACGAGGTTGTCCAGCGTGGTGGTGCCGCCGTTGGTCCAGGCGGTGATGTGGTGGGCGTCGGTCCAGCGGGGTGGGCGGTCGCAGTCGGGGAAGGCGCAGCCGCGGTCGCGGACGGTCAGGGCGCGGCGCAGGGCGGTGGTGGTGAGGCGGTGGGTGCGGCCGAGGTCGAGGATCTGTCCGTCGGTGCCGAGCACGGCGGGGAGGATGCGGGCGTCGCAGGCCAGTCGTCGCGCTGCCTCGGCGGGTAGGCGTGTGCCGGTGTCGGTGGTGGCGGTGCCCAGGGCTTGGGTCAGTGGGTTGTAGGCGACGGTGACCGCCAGCTGGGCTGGTTCGCCACCGGTTTGCGGGAGCTCACCGGTGCGTAATGCCAGTCGGCACACCTCGATCAGTGCGTCGGCGCGTCGCTGGGCCGGGCGTCGTTCGTCCTCGGCGATGGGGTTGCACAGCGGGTGCAGGGCGGCCTGGACCAGTGCGGCGTCCTCGACCCCGAGCAACCCGGACAGTCGCACGACGCCCTCGACCGGAGCCGACAGGGTGAACCCGCGGGTGCGGTGAGCGCGAGCCTCCTGGCGTGCCAGCGCCATGGCGTCGGCGCGATCGGCCAGGTGCGGGGCGACATGGGCGAGGATGCGCTCGCCGACGCGACGTAGCTGGTAGGCGGGTAGCCGATCGGCCATCTCGATCAATGTGGCCTCAGCTTGCTGGACGATCTCGGCGGCGGCCGGCCGGCCGATCTCGTTGGCGGTAGCGAAGTCGGAGTCAGCGGCCGGGCCGGGCTGGTCGAGGGCGTTGGCTTGGGCAAGCTGGTCGTTGGCGTTGGCGTTGGCGTTGGCGTTGGCGTTGGCGTCGGCTTGGGCGGGCTGAGCGTTGGCGTTGGCTTGGGCGGGCTGATCGTTGGCGTTGGCTTGGGCGGGCTGATCGGGGGCGTCGGCTTGGGCGGGATGATCGAGGTCGTTCAAGCCGGTGGTGACGGCTGTGACGGCTGCGGCTATGGCCGCGGCCTGACGTACGTCGACCTTGCCGTCGAGGAGAGCCTGCTCGACTGTGGGGTGCTGAGCCAGGAGGGCGGCGCGGTCGGCGAGCTCGCGGGCCGGGCGCGGGTCGAGATGTAGCTGCGTCCGCAGCCAGCCGGCGGTGCTGCGCTGACCCTTGCGGGTGGGCAGTCCGCGAGTGGTGGCCTGGTGCACCAGGCGTGTCTGCAACGCGGCGACGGCCTGCTCCAACCGGTAGGCGCCGATGAGGCAGGCGGTGAGCTCATCGTCGGTCAGCGGCCACAACGCGGTCGCGGCGAGCTTCGCCGCGTCCTGGTCCAGTTGCTGCACGTCTGCCAACACGGACTCATTTTCGAACACACGTACGACAGTTTTGGGCTTCAGCGGTCCCTTTGATGATCGACATTCGCCATCTGCGCAGCGGACCAAAATGCCGTGGACCATTGTCGGCACGGGAATTGCCCCTATTGAGCGAGGGCGAGGGCGAGGGCGAGGGTCAGCGGGAATGCAGGGCTGACTGGCGGATCAGGAGGCCGGTCAGTTCGGCGGCGGGCATGGGGCGGGCGAAGTGGTAGCCCTGGGCTTCGGCGCAGGCCAGTTCGCGGAGGAGGGTGGCCTGCATTTCGTCTTCTACGCCCTCGGCCACGGGAGCCAGGTTGAACGTGCGGGCGATCTGGAGCACAGCCTCGGCCACGGAGCCGTTGGCCGTGGTCTCGCGCATGGCGGCCACGAAGGACTTGTCGATTTTGACCACGTCGACGGGGAGGGCGCCCAGGTGGCTCAGCGAGGAGAAGCCGGTTCCGAAGTCGTCCAGGGCGATGCGTACGCCTAGGGTCTTGAGCGATCCCAGCACGCGCGCCGACTCGGTGAGGTCGGTCAGGGCCATCGACTCGGTCAGCTCCAGCACGAGCGAGTTGGGCGGCAGGCCGGTGTCGGCCAGAACCGCGCCGACCTCGTCGGTCAGCTCGGGGCTGGACAGTTGGGTGGCCGACAGGTTGACGTTGACCTTGAAGCCGGGGTTGTCCTGCTGCCACACGACGGCCTGGGCGCACGCCTCGCGCAGGACCCACAGGCCCAAGCCGGGCATGAGACCCAGCGTCTCGGCCAGCTCGATGAACTCGCCCGGCCCGAGCAGGCCGCGCACCGGGTGCCGCCAGCGCACCAGCGCCTCGACCCCGACCGCCAGCTCGCCGTTGAGGTCGACGATCGGCTGGTAGTGCACCTCGAACTGCATCTCGGCCAGCGCGCGGCGCAGGTCGGACTCGTCGCGCCGGCGCTGGGCGGACTCGGCGAAGCGCACCGGGTCGAACCGGCGCACGACACCCTTGCCGTCGTCCTTGGCGTGGTAGAGCGCCTCGTCGGCCTCGCGCAGCAGCGTGTCCACGTCGAGGGTGCCGCCCTGAGTGATCGAGATGCCGGCGCTGGCCCGTACGGAAATCATCAGGTCGTCGACGGTGAGCGGCTTCTGCAGGTCGTGCATGATGCGGTCGGCGACCGTGTCGGCGGTCTGGTCGTCGGCGAGCCGGGGGAGAAGCACCACGAACTCGTCACCGCCGAGCCGCGACACCGTGTCGTTGGCGCGCACGTTCGCGTTCAGCCGGTCCGCGGTCACCTTGAGCAGCTCGTCGCCCGCGGCGTGGCCGTACGTGTCGTTGATGCCCTTGAACCCGTCGAGGTCGAACAGGATCACGGCGGTCTTGGTGTCGTCGGCGTCCTCGAGGGCGTCCTTCGCGTGATCCATGAACATCGCGCGGTTGCCCAGGCCGGTCAGCGGGTCACGGAACGCCTGGCGGGCCAGGATCGCGCGCTGCCGGGTGAGGTCGCGCATCAGGCCCTGGTTGGTGTGCGAGCCGAGGAACTGACGGACCAGGATGACCGCGGTGACGATCAGGATCAACCAGATCATCGCGGGCGAGCTGTCGCCCAGGGCGGTCTGCACTCCGGCCGCGACGACGGCGGCCGACACCGGGGCGTACTGCACCAGCGGCCAGCGCCGGCTCAGCCGGACCACGACCGCGCCGGCGAGCGCGACGGCGCCGAGCATCACGCTCCAGCGCAGCGCGCCGCCCTGGGGGCCGAGCAGCGGTGTCCAGGCCAGCGCCAGGAGCGACGCGAAGATCATGGTGATGTCCACGCCGCGCCGTACACGGTCGAGGACCTTGCCGAAACGCTCCATGAAGCACCTCCGACGCGCCTGATCGGTCCAGGGCGGGGGTACTTGAGCAAAGCGGGCTGGGTACTGGGGCAGAAATGCGGAGTTCTTGCCCACGTTAAGAGGACGTTACGGTGGTCGTCAGGTCGGGTGACCAGCGGGCGCTGCGACAGGGTGTGCGGCGGGCACCTCGTCGATCGTGATCTCATAGGACGCCAACGCACAAAAGTCGGCAACGGAGGACAAAGCTGTGCCGGGTGGAAATCTCGAGGACCGGCTCGCGGCGCTCAGCGCGACCGCGACCGACGAGGACGGCGTGGTCACGGTGACCGTGGGGGGTTCCGGCGTGGTCACCGGGCTGCGGCTCGACGACCGCGTGCAGCGGCTGGCCGGGGCGACGCTCTCGGCCGAGATACTGCGAACGATGCGCCAGGCCCAGGCCGCGCTGGCCGAACAGGCCGCGACGGCCGTCGACGAGACGATCGGCGCTGATACCGAGGACGGCAAGGCCATGATCGACAGCTATACCCAAAACTTCCAGGCCGACTCGGAGGAGCCGCCGGCGCCGGTCATGCCGTCCGCGCCGCCGTTCCCCACGTTCCAGAACACACCGACGCTGCCGCAGCAGTCGCCCGGCAACGGCTTCGAGAGCGGGCGAGACAGCCGTGCCCGCTGACAAGCCCTCGCTGCCGCGCCGCGGCCCGGCGCCGGCCGTCGATCAGATGTCGAACGCCGAACTGGCCCGCATGGTCGAGGCGGAGCACCCGTACCGGGGGAAGGCGCTCTTCGAGCTCTCCGACCGGATCCCGCTCGACGACGACGCGGCGACCAAGGTCGCGATGCTCAGCCGGCTGAGCTCGCTGCGCCGCGCGCGCCTGTTCGATCGGGTGTCGCTGGCCTGGTCGGGGATCATCGCGCTGCTCGCGGGCGAGACGGAGCACTCGCGCGCGGTCGCCTATGAGGCGTTCGGGGCGCTCGACGTCGAGGAGCAGCGGGACATGCTGGACTACCTGGAGGTGTCCTCGATCGAACAGGCCCACCCGCGCATCGCGTGAGCGGGCCTGCCGTCACTCGTCAGGGTCACGCTTCGACGCGGACGTCCTTCCAGAAGGCGACGCGGTCGCGCACAGCCTTGGCGTCCGGCTTGGGTTCGGGATAGAACCAGACGGCGTCGGGCGTCGTGTGCCCGTTCGCGGTCAGCGTGTAGTAGGAAGCCCGGCCTTTCCAGGGGCAGATGGTGTGGGTGTCGCTGAGGGCCAGCACGTCCTCGCGCAGCGACTCGCGCGGGAAGTACTGAATTCCCTCGACAACCACGGTGTCGTCGCTCTCGGCGATCACTTCGTCGTTCCAGATGGCCTTAGGCATAGTCCGAACGTAGCGCGCGAAAAGCGGGCCGTCCGATATGTGAGGGTTAATCGCTATAGGGAGTGAAAGTTGTGACTCGCCCCAACATTGCCGGGCCGGTGTAAGAAGATCTAGAGTCGGTCGCGACCCCTCCTACCCCTCCGGAGTGCCGTCGGTGAACGGTCTGAACACGATGCCTACCACGATCGAGCAGGCACGACACGCGCTGTTGCTGCTGGGCGCGCCCACCTCACCGCGTCTGGTGGTCGAGGTGCACGGCGCCCTCTTCGACAGCGATCTGTCGGTGCCCGCGCTCGTCAGCCTGCTGCGCGAACCCGCCTCCGGGCTCTGCGCGGCGCTCAACCCCGATCTGACCGCCGCCCGCGGGCTGGTCGCGCTGGCCGAGTGGCCGCTCGAGCGCCGCATCGTCACGCCGGCCGGGCAGCGAGCCGACGCGCTGGCGGCGGTGATCCGGGTGGCCGAGTTCGTGGCGATGCGCAGCGGAGCCGGCCGGGCCGCGCACCTGCTGCTGCGGGCGCTGGCTGAAGGCGTACCGGATGGGCCGGAAGCTCTTGATCTGGCCGACGCAGCCCGGCTGGCCCTGGCCGCGCCGGAGCTCGCGGCGGCGATCGAGGCCGAACTGCCGGTGCGGGCGGCGGCGGCCGAGCGGGCGCACGCCCTGCCGGAGAATCAGCAGCTGTACGGGGTTCCGGCCGTGCCCCACCAGCGAGGCGGCGAGTGAATCAGGTCGACCGGCTGCGGGGTTCCGCCCCCGTCAAGAGGCACAACGCGCGGACTGTCGCGGCGCTCACCGGCAACCCCGGCTGCACCCGCCGGGCCGTGCTGGACGCGGCCGGCGTCGACAAAGTGCGGCTGGCCGAGCGGATCGGGTTCCCGGGCGCGTTCGGGCAGTCGCGGTTCGCGCTGGCCCGGGGCAACGCGTTCGAGGCGATGCTCAAGGCGGACGACTGCGCGCTGCTGCGCTCCACGCTCGGGGCGTACGTGGGCGGTTACGAGGACCTCGGCGCGGACGAGGACGACACGCTGTCGGCCCGGCACTCGCGGACCCGCGCCCTGCTGGCGTCCTCGACCGAGGGACTGCTCGACCACCCCCTGCTGACGCTCGATGTCGCCGGGCAGACGGTGTTCCTGGAGCCCGACCTGATCGCCTATCAGAACGGCTCGCAGCTGCAGGTCGTCGAGATCAAGTCGTTCGCGATCATCGACGGGCAAGCCGACGGGACGGCGGTGTCGGCGGCGGCCGTGCAGGCGGCGGTCTACGTGCTGGCGTTGCGCCGGTTGCTCGGGGACGACAAGGTCAGCCACGAGGTGGTGCTGGTCTGTCCCGAGAACTTCTCGATGCAGCCGGTCGCGGTGGTGCTGGACGTGCGCAAGCAGCTGTCGACGCTGCGGCGCCAACTGTCCCGGCTCGCCTCGGTCTCGGCGCTCATCTCGTCGCTGCCCGAGTCGCTGTCGTTCGATCTCGCCCAGCCGGTGCCGGCTCTCGTGTCGTCGCTGGACGCGCTGACCGCGCGCTACGCGCCGGAATGCCTGTCCACCTGTGAGATGTCGGTCTTCTGCCGGGACGAGTCCGGCGGCCGGACGGAGGTGCTGGGGCGTCCCGTACGGGAAGCTCTGGGCGGCATCGAGACGGTGGACGAGGTGCTGGCCCTGGCCTCCGGCGCCCGGGAGCCCGAGCCGGCGCAGGTCGAGGCGGCGGCGTTGTTGCGCGCGGCCCAGCGCCTGCGCGACGAGGCGCTTTGAGCACTCTGGTGGCGCTGGCCCGCGCGCAGGCCCTCGCGGCCGGCCGGGCCCAGCCCATCACCACCGTGCGCCATCTGCACATTCACGACCGGCCGCTGGTGCTGATCCCGCTCGCCATGGCCGGTGAGGCCACCGCACCGCTGGCCGCCCTGCTCGGTGATGACGTGGCCCGGCCCCGGCTGCTCGTGGTGAGCCAGCCCCGCAACCGGGACGAGCGGTTCGCGTTCTTCGCGGGCCTGGCCGACGCGGTGGTGCCCTACCTCGACTCGTTCGCCGGCGCCACCGAGGCCGTGCCCGTCGATCGGGGCCGCGACGTGCGCCATCGCTTCGTCGACGCGCCGCAGGTCTGGGTGCCCAACCCGGGCGGCGCCGATTTCCTGCGGCTGCTCGGGCGGTCGACCCGCTTCCGGCGTACGGATGGCGATCATCCCGTACCGGCGTCGGTGCCCCGGCTCGGGCAGTGGCTGACGTTCCTGGCGTCGTCGGCCGAGGTGCCCGGCTCGTCGCTGCTGGTCAACGCCGTGCAGGCGCTCGGGCTGCACTGGGCCACCGGGCAGAGCGCGGCCGAGGACGCGCACTTCGGATCCTTGTTCGCGTGGATCACCGACGGCGCGCGGGCGGCTCGCGAGGCCGAGAACGGGCCGGTCGCCGGGCCGGCCACCGACCCCGCCTTCGACAACGAGATCCTGGCGCCGCTGATCGCCGAGTCGTCGCCGGCCCTGCCCGGCGTGCTGCGCGAGCTCCTGATGCCGACCTGGGAGCGGATGTGGAAGTCGATCGCGCTGCTCCGCGAGCTGCCAGAGGGCGCTCGGGTCGGGTCGCGCTGGGACAGTGATCGCGACGCCTACTCGGCTTTCGTCGAGCACCTGATCGAGGAGGGCACGCCGCAGCCCCGGCGCGACGGCGCGGTGGCCGCGGCGGCCCGGCTGCAACGGCTCGAGAACGCGGCGGCGCGCTACGCGGTGCAGCGCGCCTTCGACGATCCGCTCGTGATGGCCGAGCACCGGCTGAGCGGGGCGGCCTTCGGCGGGGTGGTGACGCTGGCCAAGGCGGATCGGATCGACGACAGCGGCAAGCGGCCCGTGCTGCGGCCCCGCATCATGGTGGCGACGACCGAGACCGTACGGGTCGAGCCCGGCGCCGCGCTGACCTCGCCCGCCCGCCCCTCGCAGAAAGCGAAGGTCATCTCTGTCACCCCGGGTCCGACCGGCACCGATGTGGTGCTGGAGCTCTCCGGTGGGATGGGGCGCAAGCTGGTGGCCGAGCCCGGCAGCGTCCCCGAGGTGGGCGAGCCGATCCTGCTGACGACGTTGAGCGAGGCGTACCGGCCGGGCGCGGCCTTCCCCGATCCGGCCGAGACACCGTGGACTCACGGCGGTCCGCCTGCCCATCATGAGGACGTGCCTATCGCGTGACGCCGGAGGTGGCCCAGTGGTGCGGACCTACTATCGCGGGCCGGCCGGCATTGTCACCGAGACCCATTTCGTCCGGGTCTGTGACGGGCGGGCGTTTCTGCTGAGCGAGCTGCATCAGGTGGGCACCACGCGCCGGCGAGGCACCTACTACGTCCCGATCGTCGTCGTGACCGCCCTCGCCGTGCTGGCCGGGGTGCTGGTCGGGCTGGTCGTCGGGCAACGGTGGGCGTGGGTGGTGGGTGGCGCGGTCGCCGGCGTGGCCCTGATCGCCGGGCGGGTCCTGCTGGCCCGCAACAGGGTCACGCACACCTTGCAGGCCGTCTATCGAGGGGCCGAGGCCGAGCTCTACTCCACCACCGACGCGTCGGGATTCGCCCAGGTCTGCCGGGCCATGCGGCGGGCTCTGGAGAACCGTTGACGGCTCGAACGCCCCCTCGGGAGACACGCCCAGGCCACGGGAGACACGCCCCAGGCCTCGGGAGACACGCCTCAGGCCCCGGGGGACACGCCTCAGCTGACGCTGACGACGAGGAAGGCGATGTCGTCGGCTCGGCGGGGGACCGCGTCGATCAGGCGGGCGCACAGCTCGTCGGCCGGAAGGCCGGCGTTGCCGAGCAGGACCGAGCGGACCCGGGAGATGCCGTCGTCGATCAGACGGGCCGGATGCTCGACCAGGCCGTCGGTGTAGAGGAGCAGCGTGCTGCCGGGAGCTATCCGCCGGTGGTGGGTGACGCGCTGATCACGGGGGACCAGGCCGAGCAGCGGCTCCGGCTCCTCCCACCAGATGTCGACCTCACCGTCGGGGCGCAGCAGCACCGGCGGGGGATGGCCGGCGTTGGCGAACGCGACCAGGTAGTCGTCGCCCTCGCGGCGCAGGCGGGCCAGGACGGCGGTCGCCGCGGCGGGCACGTGCAGGCCGTGCAGGGCGCGGTCGAGCTGGGCGAGCAGTGGGCCGGGCGCGTCGTCGCGGCCGTAGGCGTCACCGCGGACCAGGTTGCGCACCTGACCCATGGTGGCCGCGGCCTCGATGTCGTGGCCGGAGACGTCGCCGACGGCCAGCATCAGGCTGCCGTCGGGCTGGGCGAAGGCGTCGTACCAGTCGCCGCCGACCGAGGCGCCATCCTGCGCCGGCAGGTAACGGCCGTGCAGGTCGACGCCGTCCACGTCGGGGAGCTCGGGCAGCATGCTGTGCTGCAGGACCTCGGCGACGTGACGCTGGCGGCCGAAGACCAGCGTGTTGTCGACGGCCATGCCGGCCCGGCGGCCCACCTCGGCCGCCGTGCTCTGCTCGGCGTCGGTGAACGGAGGCCGCCCCGGGCCGTTGACCAGCAGGACGGCACCGAGCACGCGGAAGGTGACCGGCGACGAGATCGGCACGATCAGGTACGACCCGAAGCCCAGCTGATCGGCCAGGCCGGCCAGATGAGCGGTCGAAAGGCGGTCGCGCAGCAGGACGGCATCCGCCTCGTCCCGGCGGACCGGCCGGCCGGTGCCGCGCACCGACCGGATCAGCGAGCGGACGTCCAGTTTGGCCGCGCGGGCGAGCTCGGCGAGACGGTCGGCGATCTCGGCCCGGGCCGGGTCGTGGTGGGCCGCGGACACGTGGCGGATGGCGCCGGACTGGTCGGCCAGCGTGATGAAACACCAGTCGGCGAGGCGGCCGGCGACCATGCCGCCCAGCCGGTGCAGGGACTCGTCGAGATCCATCGTGGCGGCCAGCGCCTCGGTCATCTCGCCGAGCAGGGCGAGCTGGCCGTGAGCCGACTCGGCGGCCCGGCGGGCCTCGTCGGCGATCTCGCGGGCGATGCGCAGGCGGAGCTCGGAGCTGCACACCTCGCCGAGCTCGTTGAGCAGAATGATCTCGCTCTTGGTCCACTCGCGGGGTTCGCGGTCCATGACGGCGAGCGTGCCCAGCACCAGCCCGTCGGAGTCGGTCAGCGGCACCCCGGCGAAAGCGATCACGCCGAGGTCGCGGATCGCCAGGTTGTCGCGCAGCAGCGGGTCGGCCCGGACGTCCGGCACCACGATGGACTCGCCGGTCTCGACGACGTGCCGGCTGAAGGAGTGGGTGAGCGGCATCTCCCGCTCGGAGGCGACCGGCTCGGGCAGGCCGACGAGGCCCGGCAGGTGCTGCCGGTCGGCCGAGAGCACGGTGACGACCGCGACCGGGGCGTCCACCAGCCGCTCGACGATGCCCGCGATGCGGTCGAACGCCGGATCGCGGCCCGTCCCCAGCCCCACCCGGGCCACGGAACGCAGGCGTGCGGCATCGGCGAGAACGCCCGCAGGCGTCTCCGAAGCCACATCACCCCGCAGCAAAGCTCGCCCCCCGGCCGGTCAGAGCGACCAGGCTACCCGGGGTCGCCCGGCCCTATCGACACCCGAGCGTCCGCTGACGCATCCCCCGGCAATCCACCCTCGCAACCGACGCCGGCGCGGGTGGGTCAGGACCCCGGAGAGGGATCGGTCGCTGTGGTGAGCGTCGCGTCGGCCGCCACCGGGGCCCAGCGTCTGGCCCAGCTCTCGCGGGCCGACTCGAAAGCGGCGTCGTCGGCACCGAACGTCGACACCGTCACCTCGAAGCGCGCGGCCGACGGGTCGTCGAGCGGAATCCGGCCGGCCGCCACGACCAGGTGGCCGTCGCCGTCGACGATCCAGGCCACCCGGGGCCCGAACCGCTGCCACTCACCGGGGACCAGTGTCAGCACCTGCCGTCCGGTGGTCTCACCGGTCAGATAGAGCGTTCGCCGCCGCCCCCGCGGCCGCGAGTCGAGCAGGAAGCGCAGTTGGATCAGGAAGGACCGCCAGCCCTCCTCGATCGCGTCGTAGACCTCGGGCCCGCCGCGTCCGGTGCCCTCGCGAGCCACCCGGACCCGCGCGCTGTCGTCGCCGCCGACAACCTCCAGGAACGACCCGTCGGCCCAGCCCATCTGCTCCGGGGCCCACAGGGTCGCCTCGTCCAGGAAGATCTGCTTGATCTCGGCCGCGAGCCCGTCGTAGTCCCAGCCGAACCATTGGTGCAGGACGTCGGGCTGGGTCACCGACTCCCAGGCCTCGTCGCGCCCGGCCGTCACCGAGATCTCCAGGTCGTACGGCTTCAGCTGCCTGGCCTGCGTCATGCCCGTCCTCCGTCTCCGGCCGGCCGCTCGGTCCGCCCGGTCGGGACGGAACCGGTCCGCGGCGCGGCCGGGCGCC
Source organism: Paractinoplanes maris (assembly GCF_023544465.1). Taxonomy (GTDB): domain Bacteria; phylum Actinomycetota; class Actinomycetes; order Mycobacteriales; family Micromonosporaceae; genus Actinoplanes; species Actinoplanes maris. The sequence continues at coordinate 82,437 of NZ_JALPVL010000012.1, forward strand.
GCTCGCTGCAGTGGGTCATGCCCCCATTTTTGGGGCAAGAGTGGTTTCACGCCACGTGGCGGTTCAGTTCCGGATCGAACGGGGCACGTCGGCCGGCCGTCAGACCGGATCGGAGTGTGGCGCGGATCTCGGCCCGGCCCAGACCGGCGAAGCCCGCCGCGTCCGTCAGCTCGCGCGTCGTCTCCCCGAGATCCAGCAGACCGGCGCCGACGAAGCGCCCCAAGGCGTAGGCCGCGCGGTTGAGGGTGTCGTTGCGGGTGCCCACCGGGGCGCGGGCCACCCGATCGGCCTCGGCCAGCAGTGCTGCCCGCGCATACCGCGCCGGGTGCGCGATCGGGCGGCTGCCCAGCGGCGGGGGCGGACCCTCGATCAGGGCGCGCAGGCTCGCGGGGCTCTCGGGCAACGCCGTGCCCGGGCTCCGCAGCCAGCGGTAGTCGGCCCCGGAGGAATGGCGCGAGGGCGGAGCCACCACGTAACCGCCGACGCCGCGCCAGTCGACACCGGGCAGCAGGCGCACCCGATTGCCGTAACCCATCGGGCTGAACCAGAAATGCCAGCCGCCACCACCGGTGCGGACCTGCGGACCGGCCGGAAGCTCGCCGCCCAGCAGGTGACAGAGCCCGTGCCGGCCCTCGACCGAGTCGACATCGGCGACATCCATCGCGACACCGGTGCGCAGCCCGACATTCGCCCCCGGCCAGCGGGACCACCACATCTCGATCTGGCGCGGGTCGGCGCTCGCGTCGTGGAGGCCGTGCCGCAGGAGGGGGTGCTTGCCGGGGCGATCGCAGGAGACTCCTCTGTCGCAGGTGCAGCCGCCGCGGGGGTCAGGCGCGTGCACCGGCAGGACCGGGATCCCGTGCCGGGCGTAGGCCAATGCGGCTGTCAGCGACATTAGAACAAGCGTACGACAAAATCCGGCTCGTTCAGGGGGCTTGCTGATCGAGAGCCCGCAAGACGTACGAGATGTGGTGCGACGTGCTCCACGATATCCAGCTGGACGAGCTGCCGGCACCGGGAGCGCTGCGGGCCCGCCGGGCGATCTCGGCGTCGCCCCACGAGAAGCGGGCGCCCGCGGCCGGCCAGTGCGGCGAGCGGACCACGGTGCGGCAGAGGTCGTGACAGCGGTCGTCGGCGCGCCCGCCGCGCCGCGACCACCGATATATCCACCAGTTGTGCTCGGCCGTGTATCGCAGCGTGGGCAGCTGGCGGTGCCGCTGCACGCCGTGGCGCCGGACCGGGGAGGTCACGCCGTAGTCGGCGAAACCGATGCCGGGCAGCGAAATCCCGGCCCAGACCCGGGCATCGTGCCGGTCGATCGTCACCGGCTGATCGGTCGGGAGCTCGTCGAGGTTGGCCGGCATCGCTCCGGACGCCACGCTGATCGAGCGCCACGGCCGCCCGCCGGCCCACCGCAGAATGCGCCGCAACTGCTCCTCGAACCGATCGGCATGCGCCACACAGGCCGTCTCGGCGAGGTCGATGAGCAGATCGATCTCCTCGGCGACGAGGCCCGTGCCGCCCAGCATCCGCTCGACCAGCTCGTCGGCCTGCGCCGGGTTGGCCGCGTCGACATGCGGCTGAAGCCGCAGGACTGCCCGGCGCAGGTGCAGCCGCGCGGCCAGGCCGTGGAAGGCCAGGCGGCGACGGCTCTCGCCGGCCCGGAGTACGGGAACCATGGCCACACCGAGCCCGGCGAGCTCCTCGGCCAACTCGAGCGAGGGAGCCGCGAGCTGATCGGACTCCTCGAGGATCGCCCCGAAGTCGACCGCGAGCACGCCGGTGCGCGGCGGCATCTCGCGGATCAGGGGAAGGAGGTCGGTGTCCTGGTCGAGCTCGAGGATCGGCATCACCCGGCCGGCCTCGCCAGCCGCAAGATGGCTCAGGGCCGCCATCTCGCCGCGGCGCGGGCGCAGGATCGGTCGATAGACGCCGTCCGGCAGGGACCCCGCCGCAGTGAAGACCGCCATTCACTCAACGTAGCGGCTCGTGTCGTCTAAGCGACAGTCCCTTGTGTAGATAAGCGAGGATCGCCTGATTTGCCTCCCAGCCATCGGGGAACTTCACGGGCACGTTGAGATGGACCGGCTCGGTCGACGGGTGGGCGTCGAGCAGCTCGGCGATGCCCTCGCGGGCCACCACCACGCAGGCGTGCCGATGGCGTGAGGTCAGCACACAGAGGCGGCCGGACTCGAGGTGGAAGGCCGTCGCGTCCTGCCGGCCGGACAGCGGGTGCAGCACGATGGTCAAGTCGTACTCCCGGCCCTGGAGCCGGTTGGCGGTGTCGACCGTGACCCCCTTGGCCTCGGGCGGGAGGAAGGACCGGATGGCCGCGGCCTGATCGCGGTGGGCGGCGCCGATGGCGATGCGGTCGGCGGTCAGCGCGCCGCCACCCGACTCGGAGACGGTCACGGCCTCGCGGGTCAGCGCGCGGGCGGCCAGGGCGGCGCACGCGGCCGCGGCCTCGGCGTCGGTGCGGATGGTGAACCGGCCGGGCAGCTCGTGCAGACCCCAGCCGGTCTCGGCGGCCCCGTCGAGCACGTCGTCGAGCGGGTCGCCGGACGATGACCCGAACCGCAGGCTGCGGTCACCCGGGCCGGTGCCCGAGCGGAAGCCGGTGAACGGATAGAAGGCCTCGGCGACGACCGGCGCGGCCGTGTGCGGCAGGCGCCACGAGACCGGCAGGCGGTGAACGGGCAGGTCGGGATTGTGCCGCAGCAGGACGGCGACGGCGCTCTGCATCGGATCCCACGACAAGCCGGTCCACCGCTCGACCTCGACGGTCGAGAACGGGTCGAGCTGACCGGGGTCACCCACGAAGAGGGCGCGGACGAACCGGGGCGCCACGCGGAGCAGCGCGTCGGACCGCATCTGATAGGCCTCGTCGACGATCGCCCACGGCCAGGAGCCGTCGGTCACGGTGGCCCATTTCGCGGCCGTGCCGATGGTGACGGCGGGATCGCCCAGCTCGGCCACCTTGGCCCCGACCCGGCACCGGGGATGATCGCGCACCCGGTCGCTCGCCTCGTAGTCCACCGCGGACAGGCGGCCCACCGGCACCTCGGGCGATCGCGCCCCGAGTCGCGCGATGAGATCGTCGACCTGCTCGTTGGTCTGCGCCACGATCATCAGCGGCTCGCCGGCCGCGGCCAGCTCGCCGGCGGCCCGCACCACCAGCGTCGACTTGCCCGCGCCGGGCGGCGAGTCGACCACGACGCCGCGATGGTCACCCTCGCGCAGGTCACGCAGGACAGCATCGACGACGCGTCCCGCCTCGACGGCTGGGCTGAGCAGCTGTTCCGAATTCACCGGGGCACCGTAACGCGGGGCGCCGACAGTTCCGGTGAACGGCTGTGGACGCTCGCGAGTCGCACCACAGGCCCGGGCCGGCTGTACTCGCGCCTGGCGGGGGTGACGGACTGACTCGTCCCGCTGAGCCGGCTGCCGGGTGTCGGCGACGCGGGCGCATTGTCGGCGAGTCGTGGTCTCGATCGCTTGGTGTCTCGTCGGGTGACAAGTTGAATGAATGCTCTCAGCCGGCTGGACCCGATTACCCCCGCCTGGATCCGCCGATTGCGCGCACAAGCAGTTTGCCGGCGAGCTACCGGAATGTTGCCTGCAGTATCTGAGCTATTACGCGACGCGTTGGTGTTCCCGGAGTGGTGGCGGCGGTGCCCTCGGTGCCTCTGCGTAGTTCGCGGTGACGAAGTCGAACGTGGACTGTCGTCACCCCGCCATCAGTGCCGCCTCAGTAAAGGGCGAAACGGGTCTATGGCGCGTATCCCCACGGGAAGGCGTGGCACTGACGGGAATCCGACAGCGCTCTGGTCCGAGACGCGCTGGCGCATCTGGCGACGAGGTGTCGCTCCGGCGCCCGGATCCGGGGCCGGCGTCCTGCCGGCGCCGATCGTGAGGGGTATCACCTGTCGCCACCGAGGCTCGCGTGGTTGCCTTAGTGCAGGTGGGACACTGTGGATCGTCACTGTGAGTGGATGTTTGCGTCGTGGTCACCGCTGTGAAATATGCGAGTGATTTACTGGTTGCACGGGTCGAATAACAAGGCCGGCATGCAACTTGCACGCGCGGTTCGCCGTGCAAGTTGCATGTTTCACCCGGTCTTGAACTGCTGCTCCATCGTCGTGGCAACCTTTTGATCGTCTCGCTGGATTTCATTCACGGGCGTTTTTGGGATCTAGGAAAGTGCACCCTTCCAGTCGATCACCGGAAGTGGAACTCTTCTAGCCAGCAGTAACGCCAGCGACACGGACGGTGGTGGTAACGAATGCGCCCAGACGTTCTGGTCGGTCCGAGTGAGTGGGTGGTCGAACAGTTCGGCGACAAGGTTGCCGGCGAGCTGTGGACCCGGGTACCCGAGGCGTTGAGCACCGCGATCGAACGCGAGATTCACGCCCACCCCGCGATGACTCAGACCATGGAACGCGTGATCGCCAACCCGCGATGGCCGCTTCCCTACGAGGAGCTCGTGCTCTTCCTGGGCTCGCTCCCCGGGGCCGAGATCATCTCGGTTCCCAAGTCGGTCTATCAGCTGGTCGTGATCAACGGCCATGTGGTGGTGCCATGGTGCTACGGGCAGTCCGCGCGTGACTCGATGCTGGACGCGCCGGTCGGGCGCTCGTTCGGCCGCCTCACGCGGGAGTTGTTGCGCCGGTTCGGCCCGCCCTGGCGGCGCTCGCAGGCCGAGGCCCCCTTGCCGCTCGACGCCGTCGACGAGCGTGAGGTTGCCAAGATCTGTGCCGCGATCGCCCAGATCGACCCGAAGCCCGAGGTGGTCATCGCGGGATTCGCCGCCGGACCCAACCTGGGCCTGCTCCGCGCGTGCCTCGGCGAGATCAAGTCGACCGACAACGGCTCCCTCAACTGGAGCCACCTCGACGACCTGCCGCTGCCCCCGCCGGTCATCCCACGCCCGCGCCGCATGCAGTTCCCCTGACCGCACGTTTTCCCGACGCGCACCCGGCCGTATGCGGGTGCGCGTCGCGCTGTCCGCCAGCGCCGGCCGGACACGCTCGGGCACGCGCAGAGCTGCTCACGCTCACGCCGGGCACGCGCACTGCTGCTCACGCTCACGTCGGGCACGCGCAGAGCTGCTCACGCTCACGCCGGGCAGCGCACTGCTGCTCACGCTGGGGCACGCGCAGAGCTGCTCACGCTCGGCACGCGCACTGCTGCTCACGCTGGGGCACGCGCAGAGTTGGGGCACGCGCAGAGCTGGGGCACGCGCAGAGCTGGGGCGCGCGCAGAGCTGGGGCACGCGCACAGTTGGGGCGCGCGCAGAGTTGGGGCGCGCGCAGAGTTGGGGCACGCGCAGAGCTGGGGCGCGCGCAGAGCTGGGGCGCGCGCAGAGCTGGGGCACGCGCAGGGCTGGGGCACGCTCAAGCCCGGGCGCTCGAAACCGGGCACGCTCAGGGCCGGACACCCGTTCAGGGACGTGGGGGTCACGGTTTACCGCTCAAGTGCAGGGGAAATCGCGACTTATGGAACGAGGAAGCAACAAGCATGGGGCCCGCGTCGACGACGAGATGGCCCACGAGGTGCGTGGCATCGTTCAGGGTGTGACCGGTGGGCGGGTCGAGGAGAGCCGCGAGGCGGAGCCGTCCGGCGAGGATCAGCCCGAGGTCAGCGGCGTGCTCGAGGAGGACGAGACCCGGGACCTCACCCGGTTCGGTCGCTACATCGGGCTCTCGGCCCTGCCCGGCGACCGCGAGAAGCTCCGGCAGAGCGCCGAGACGCTGCTGGCCCCGGACGATGTGCTGGCCGACCTCGACAGTCTGCCCGAAGGTCAGGAGTTCGGGACCGTCGTGGAGATCTGGCGGGCGCTCGGCCGTTGATCCGCGATCGGTTCGCCGCGCCGGGCTGCGTGAGGAGGTTCGCCGCGCCGGGCTGCGCAAGGAGGTTCGCCGCGCCGGGCTGCGCGAGGAGGTTCGCCGCGCCGGGCTGCGAGAGGAGGTCCGGCGCGCCGGGCTTCGTGAAGAGGTCCGCCCGCGCCGGGCTGCGCGACGCGGTCCGGCGCGGTATGACCGGGTGATGAGTTCATCTGTGGTGGTCACCGGGGGCGGGCGTGGTGTCGGGCGCGCGATCGTGGAGCGGCTCCTGGCCCAGGACGACGGCCCGGTGGTCGTGATGGAACGAGACCGGGCGACGCTCGACTGGGCCGGCGATCAGATCACCGGCGGACGGCTCGTTCCGGTGATCGGCGATGCCGCCGACGAGCGGATCGCCGCGCGGGCCGTCGAGGCGGCCGGGACGTTGCGCGGCTGGGTCAACAACGCCGCCGTCTTTCCCACCGGATGGTTGCACGAGATGCCCGCGCGGGAAGCCGGCGCGCTGATAGCCCGCAACGTCGAGCCCGTCGTCACCGGTTGCCGGGCCGCGATCGGCGCGTTCCTGGCCGCGGGCACCGGCGGGTCGATCGTCAACATCTCGTCCCACCAGGCGCAACGACCGGTCCGCGGCGCCTTCGCTTACGCGACGGCGAAGGCCGCGATCGAGGGACTGACGCGTGCGCTGGCCGTCGACTACGGCCCCCAAGGCGTACGGGTCAACGCCCTCGCCCTCGGCTCGATCTCCACCGACCGGTCCGACGCCCACGTGGCCGCCCTGGACCCGGCGGCCCGCGAGGCTTTCGACCGCGAGATCCGCCTGCTGCAGCCGCTGGGCCGGATGGGCCGCACCGACGAGGTGGCCGAAGCCGCCGCCTTCCTGCTGTCCGCCCACGCGTCCTTCATCAACGGCGCCATCCTCCCGGTCGACGGCGGCCGCTCGGCAGTCGGCCGAGACCCCGAGGAGCTTTGACGCCGCCTGCGCCGGGCCCGAGGGGTGCGCTGCATGAGCCGGGCCAACAGGGGGCCGCATGAGCCTGGCCGGGGGACATGAGCCGGTCGAGGGGGGCCGCATGAGCCTGGCCGGGGGACATGAGCCGGTCGAGGGGGCCGCATGACCCGGCCGAGGGGGGCCGCATGAGCCGGCCGAGGGGGCCGCATGACCCGGGCCGAGGGGGGCCACCTGACCCGGGGCCAGGGGGGCCACCTGACCCGGGCCCGAGGGGTCAGTCGGCGGCCAGGTAGGCGGTGGAGAAGGGCTCGTGGCGGGCGCGCATGTCGGCGTAGGCGGTCAGGATCAAGGGGCAGATGACCACGCCGGTGGCGACCGAGAAGAGGGCTGAGAGCACGGCCGAGGCGATGCCCAGGGGTGATGAGGTATCGGCCCCCGGGTTGAGGACGCCGACGAACACGCCTTCGACCAGGATGAACGCGATGTTCAGGCCGCCGACCGTGGCGATGCGGGCGATCGAGGCACCGAAGTCGGCGTGGAAGAGCTGGAAGGCCCGGCCGATGCCCTTGCCGCGTTCGAGCAGGATGATCGGCGGCAGGATGATGAGCACGATCGCCGCGTAGATGCCGGGCAGGAAGCAGAGCAGGGCGCCGGCCAGGACCGTCAGGCCGGCCAGGATCTGCCAGCCGAGCAGCGCGAGAGAGCGGCGGAGGCCGGCCAGCAGAGCTTGCCCGGCCGAGACCGGGCGGCCGGTGGCGCGCTGGACGACGACCTCCAGGGTGGCCAGCTGGGCGACCAGGGTGAGCACCACGGCGAGCAGCGTGAACGGCAGGAGCAGGAGAAGCGGCGTGAAGACCTCGCTGAGGTCGGGCGCAGTGGTTCCGGAGAAGCCGACCTGCTCGGGCACGTAGAGGGCCGACAGGACGCCGACGATCGCCAGCGGGATCGCCCAGAGCAGCTGCACCTGCACCATCGGGCGCCAGACCGCCGCCAGCAGCGTGAAGCTGCGCTGCCACCAGCCGCCGAAGTTTGCACTGACCAGTGGGTCCTCGGGGCCGGCGTAGTAGCCGGGCGGAAGCTGATAGCCGGGGCCGGCGGGGCCATATCCGGGTGGCCCGTAACCGGCAGCACCGTAGGCCGACGGGTCGTACCCGGGTGCCCCCTGATGAGGAGCACCGTAGGCCTGCCACGGGTCATGACCCGGCGGCACCTGGTAGTACCCCGGCGGTTGCTGTGGCGGGCCGTATCCGGGCTGCCCGTACGGCGGCGGCCCGACCGGTGGCTGACTGCCCGGCTGCTGGTCTCCCGGCGCGGCGGGGGGCTGCTGCCAGGGCGACGGCGGTTGGTGGCCCGGGACGGGCGGGGGCGCCTGGGGAGAGGCGGCGGTCGGGTCCGCGGGCGGCGGTGTCGCAGTCGGGTCGCTGGGCGGCGGGGGAGTGCCCGGCGAGTCCGGCGGCTCCTCGTCCGGCGTCTCGGGTGCCTTGTCGCTCACGTCGTCCCCGTTCACTTTTGAAGATCAGCGGCGACACCATAGCTGCCGGGTGGTCGCGTCCGCTTCCTCCGCTCGGCACGCGGGCCGCGGCGAAGGGGGCACGAGACCGGGCGTCCTAGACTTCGGAGGATGGCCGAGCAGCTGGAGTCGCCCACAACGATCCGGGATCGGGCCGTTGCGGTCGCCGACTACCTGCTCGCCGTACGCGCTCAGATGGAACGCCCCGCCCGGACCGTGCCCACCGACGCCCTTCACCTGGACACGCTGCCGCACCACGCCGCTTGCAGCCTGGGCCCCACCGCCGCTGTGCCGGGGGCCGACGCCGACGGAACCTCCTGGTTGAGGGTCGGCCTGCCCGAGCTGCCGCCGCCGGTCAGCGTGCCCGCCGAGCTGCGGCGGAGGCTGCGCGGCGACATCACCGCGGCCACCGAGCCGGCCGCCTCCGAAAAGTCCGAACAGGAAGAGGAGGAGCCGGCCGGCTTCGCCGCCTGGCGGGACGAGGTGTGGCGGCCGTGGGCCTTCGCCACCGCCGAGGCCGAGAAGACCCGCGAGCTGCACCGCCGCCTCTTCGACCTGATGCACCAGCTCGACATGACCGCCGCCACCACCGAGCTGGTCTGGGGCCACGGCCTCCTGGAGACCACGGTCAACGGCGAGCGCGTCCGCTATCCGCTGGTCGCGACACCGGTGCTGATCGAGTACGAGCCCGACCGCTCCCTGATCACCGTCTCCCCGGCCGGCCCGTCCCGGCTGCAGACCGACGCCCTGTCCGGGCTCGACGACCGTTATCTGAGCCAGCTCGTCGCCCTGGCCGGCCCGGCCGGCACGCTCGAGGTCGACCTCTGGAACGACCTGGAGCGGCGTGAGCTCTTCGAGCGGGCCTTGGGCCGCCTCGGCCACGACCGGCTGATCACGAGTGAGGAGACGACCCGCCCGCACGTCAAGGACGTCGGCGTCCTCTTCGCGCGGCCCAAGCAGAGGCTGCTCCGCGGCTTCCTGGAGAACCTGCGCGACCGCCTGCTCACCGGCGACACCACCGCGGTCGGCTCGCTGGCCGCGATCGTCGCCCACGAGCCCAGCAAGCTGCGGATGCCCGGGGACGACGAGGGCAACTGGCAGCGGGTCGGTGAGCGCCTGCTGATGCCGCTGCCCACCAACGAGGCCCAGGAGTCGATCGCCCGCCGCCTGGCCCAGCACCGCAACGTCGCCGTCCAGGGTCCGCCCGGCACCGGCAAGACCCACACGATCCGCAACCTGATCTGCCACCTCATGGCGAACGGCAAGCGGGTGCTGGTCGTCGCGCAGAAGGAGGACCCGCTGCGGGTGCTCCGGGACGGCTTGCCTGAGGAGATCCGCTCGTTGTGCCTGGCCGTGCTCGGCCGCACCACCGACCAGCTCGTCCAGTTGCAGCTGGCCGCCCGGGAGCTCTCGGATCGGGCCGCCACGCTCGACAAGGCGGCCGAGGCCCGCCGCGTCGAGCGCCTCACCTCGTCGTTGGAGGAGGCCGAGCGCGAGCTGGCCACGGCGCTGGGTGGTCTGCGGGCGATCGCCGAGAACGAGGCCGTGACCTATCTGATCGACGGTGCTCCGATGACCCCGGTCGAGGTGGGCGCCTGGCTGCGCGAGCGGGCCGCGCACGACGCCGGCATCCCGGACCCGATCGACGGGCCGCCGCCGCTCGACGGCACCGAGTTCACCACCCTGCTCGCCCTGTCGACCAGCATCTCGCCCCGGGACCGGGCCGGCGCTCGGCAGCCGCTGCCGGCCACCGGCGATCTCCCCACGGCGGCCGGGGAACGGCAGCGAAGGGCGGAGCGCGACGCGCTTCTCGCGGAGACGAGTCGTCTCGCGGCCGAGGGTCTCGCCCTGGACGCCGTACGGAACACGAACGTCGCCGCCGCCCGCGACGACCTGAACGACGCGCTGGCCTGGTTGCGCCGCCGCGAGGGCTCATGGACCGACCGGCTCGGCCGGCTGCTCACCGACCCGCACTGGCGCGCGGTCTGGACCGATCACGTGGCCGCCACCGAGGCCCTGCTGGCCGAGCTGGCCACGCTGACCAGGACCTTGGCCGGCCACCAGGTGAGCGTCCCCGAGTCGTACGGGTCGGAACCGAAACGCCTGCTGACCCAGCTGGCCGAGATCCGGCAGCGGTTCGCGAGCGGCCGCGGGCTGAGCCGTCTGCTCCAGGCGGCGCTGTGGCGGCTGGCCGACGACGTGCGGGTGGACGGTGAGCCGCTGCGCAGTGCCGAGGACGTCGACGTCGCGGCCGCCTGGGTACGCCGCGGTCAGGCCCACCGGCGCCTCGGCGGGCACTGGTCGGAGTGGCGGCAGCGGCTCGACATCGCCGCGCCCCCGGCCGGTTGGGGCGACCCCGAGGTCTGGGCGGGGGCGCTGCTCACCGACGCACGGCAGTCGCTCGACTGGGACGTACGGCATTGGCCCGCCCTCGCCGAGCGGCTGGCCACCCTCGTGCCCCAGCACGACCTCGATCTCGACCCGGCCCGGCTGGCGGAGGTGGCCGCGCTGCTCGAGGCGGCTCCCGCGGTCTACCGGCTGGACAATCTGGTGGAGAGTGAGAGATCGGTCGCGGCCGCGCTGGAACCCTGGCCGCACCTGGCCCGGGCGTGGGCGACCCTCGACGGCTGGGACGACGAGGTGGCCGAGGTGAAGCGCCGGGCGAGCCTCCGGCCCGCGGCCGAGCAGTTCGCCGGCCTGCACGCCCGGCTGAAAGTCGCAGCACCCGAGTGGGCCGCCCTGATCGAGCAGGGACGCGTTCCGCCGGTCAGCGGCAAGGCGTGCCTGGCCGCCTGGCAGTGGCGGCGCGCCCAGACCTGGTTCGACGACGTGATCGGCAGCGTCGACCCGGCGGTGCTGGCCAAGCGGGTCGAGAGCGCCCGCGACAAGATCCGCCGGCGCACCGCCGAGCTGGTCGTCGCGTCGGCCTGGCTGGAGGTCTCGCGCAGCCTGGACGATCGGCGGCGCGCCGCGCTGGCCGACTGGACCACCGCGCTCCGCAAGATCGGCAAGGGCACCGGCCGGACGGCGGCCGCCTGGCAGGCCCACGCGCAGCGGGCGATGGAGTCGGCCGTCGAGGCCGTGCCGGTCTGGGTCATGTCGGTCGACCGGGCGATCGAGCAGTTCGCCGGCGGTGCCCGCTTCGACGTGGTGATCGTGGACGAGGCGTCGCAGGCCGACCTGTTCGCGCTGCCGGTGCTGTCGCTGGCCGAGCGGGCCGTGGTGGTCGGTGACGATCAGCAGATCGGTCCTCAGCTGAGCTTCGTCGGGCCGGTCACCGGTCTGATCCACAGTCATCTGGACGACGTGCCGTCGGCCGAGCACTTCGACCCGGAGTCGTCGCTCTACGACCACGCGGTGCGCCGCTCGCCCGAGCGGATTCTGCTCACCGAGCACTTCCGCTGCGTGCCGCAGATCATCGAGTTCTCGTCGCGGCACTACTACGACGGCAAGATCATGCCGTTGCGCGCCGACCGGCCGGCGTTCGCTCCGCTGCGTACGGTGTTCCTGCCCGACGGCGTGCGGCAGCAGCTGGCCGGATTCGGCGACGTCAACGTGGCCGAGGCCGACGCGCTGGTCGAGCAGGTGGTGTCGATCGTCCGCGACCCGGGCTACGACGGCCGGACGCTCGGGGTGATCTCGTTGCTGAGCACCAGCGGTCAGGCCGGTTACCTGCTGCATCAGCTGCGCGAGGCGATCGGCGAGGACGAGATCCAGGCGCGCCGGCTGCGGGTCGGCGACGCCTACACGTTCCAGGGTGACGAGCGCGACGTCGTGCTGGTGTCCATGGTGGTCTCGGACAACGACCCGCGGGTGGCCGCGTTCACCAAGCGCGAGTATCACCGCCGGATCAATGTGGCCGCCTCGCGCGCGCGGGACCAGCTCTGGATCTTCCACTCGGTGCGCCCCGGATCGCTGCCGGCCGACGACGCGCGGGGCCTGCTGCTCACGTACGCGCTGAATCTCGCCCCGGCCGAGGAGGCCGCCGACCTGGCCGGGCGCTGCGAGAGCGACTTCGAGCGGGAGGTGCTCAAACGCCTGCTGGCTCGCGGGTTCCGGCCGATCCCGCAGTTCCGGATCGGCGCCTACCGCATCGACTTCGTGCTCAACGCCCCGGACGGCCGCCGGCTGGCCATCGAGTGTGACGGCGACGCCTATCACGGCCCGGAGCAGTGGGAGAGCGACATGCGACGCCAGGCGGTGCTGGAACGGGTCGGCAACTGCGTCTTCGTCCGCATCCGGGGCAGCATCTATGCCCGTGAGCCGGAGGCGGCGATGGGCCCGGTGTGGCAGCGCATCACCGAGCTCGGCATCACGCCGCCGCCGCGGCGCACGGTGCTCGAAGTGGGCCAGTGGCAGGGCTCGGGTTCGCCCGACGCCCGGCGGCTGACCGAGGGCGCGGCCGCTCTGGCCTCGATGATCCCGGCCGACCGCCGGGTGCGGGTGCCGCTGACCGACTCGCTGGCCGGCAACCTGGCGGCGATCCGCTCGGCGATCACCGAGCCGCCGGCGGTGACCGTCGGGGGCGACTGCGGAGTCGAGCTGGCGCCGATCGAGGCGGCGCTCGAGCGGTACGGCGACGGTCTGGTCGTGGTCTGGTTCGACGCGCACGGCGACCTGCACACGCCCGAGTCGTCTCCGTCGGGCGCGTTCCACGGCATGGTGTTGCGCACCCTGCTCGGCGAGGGGCCGCCCGAGTTGGCGCCGCACCGCACGTTGCGCCCGGCCCAGGTGGTGCTGGCCGGTGTCCGGGCCTTGGAACCCGCCGAGAAGGAGTACATCTCGGACCACGCCATCGAGGTGGCCGACCTCGAATCGCTGCCCTCGGTGGTGGCGGCGGCCGGGACCCGGGCCGTCTACCTCCACATCGATCTGGACGTGCTCGACCCGTCGTGGTTCAGCTCGGTCGGTTTCCCCGAGCCCGATGGCGTACGCCCCGAGCGCCTGGCCGCCGCGGTCCGGGCGCTGATCGACCGCTTCCCGCTGGCCGGCCTCGGCATCTGCGAATACCAGCCGGGTGATCCGGGCGACCGCGAGGTGCTCGCCGGCCTGATCCGCTCGTTCTTCTAAGGCCTGTCCTGTCGATCACGTGGGAGTGAGGCGAGGTCCAGGTGGTGGCTGGCGGCGGCCGCAGAGCGGTCGCATACCGGGGTTGTATGTGGCCGTTCTGTGGACGTCGTCAGGCGCCGCCTGGGCCACGCCGCAGCCCCGCGTGATCGACAGGACAGGTCTTAGACGCTCAGCAGGTGAAGGGCGATCGCCTCGGCCGACCGGCGTGGTGACGTGGTCAGCACGTTGTGCCCGGCCTGACCGATGGTGACCATCGTGCCGCCGGTGATCGCCGCCACCTCGGCCCGCCAGCGCGCCGGCGCGACGGGGTCGAGCGCGCCGGCCAGCACGAGCGGCCGCACCGGCAACTTCACCAGGTCGTCCTCGACCACGTTGCGCACCGAGTGCCCGACGGTCGCGAGCACCCGCCACGGCTTGGCGTCGACGATGTCGCGGGCCAGGATCGGCACCTGCCACGGCGCCTCGACCTGGGTGTCGAGCAGCCAGCGGCCGATCAGCTGCCGGCGGCTGCGACCGCGCGGGTCGGTGGTCGGGGCGGCCAGCACCAGCGCGGCCACCGTCTCGGGCACGAGCAGGGCCAGCCGGGCCGCCACCTCGGCGCCGAACGAGTGCCCGACCACGGCCACCCGGTCCAACCCGCGACCGGCCAGCCAGTCGGCCACCACGGCCGCGTGCTCGCCCACGTCGTAGGCCCGGGCCGGCTTGTCGCTGAGCCCGAAGCCCGGCAGGTCGGGCACGACCACGGGGTGCCGCCCGGCGAGGACGTGCGCCGTCGGCATCAGATAGCGGTGCGACACGGCCAGCCCGTGCAGCATCACCACCGGCAGCCCCGGCACGTCCTCGCACGCGCGGTCATGGAGGTCGAGCCCCGCCGCGCGCGTCCATCCGTGCCGGAACTCGCTCACGTCCGGCTTCAGTACCCGATCATGAGACGGGCATGCGCTCGATCCGGGCCTTCACCCGGCAATAGTTCGAGAGCAGCGTGACCAGGGCCGGGCCGTCGATCAGTTCCAGCGGGCGGCCGGCCACCGCGTCGTACGCCTCGGCCTCGATGCCGCCCAGCGAGACCAGGATGCCCTTGGTCGCCCCGGCCGCCGCCATCGCCCCGGCCAGCGCGTGCACCGCGGCTGATCCGGCCGCCCCGCCCCGCATCGCGAAGACGACCACTGGGCCGCCGAAGACCGGCCGGGGGTCGGTGGCCTGCCACCGGGTGCCCAGGCCGGTGCGGGCCGGCGAGCCCATCTCCAGCCCCATCACGCCGAACAGGTCGGCCAGCTGCTGCTCCCAGGCCGCGTCGGTCAGCGCGACCAGGTTGGGGCGCTCGTCGATCTCGGCCAGGACGTTGAACTCCTCGGTGAAGTCGCGGTCGGCGTCCCGCTCGAAATCGATCTTGGCGGGGACGGCGGCGAGCTCGTCGGGGGCCGTCGACAGCGCGCCTTCCAGGTGCTTCACGCAGGCCACGGGGTCGACCCGGCGCAGCTTGATCGCGGCGAACGTCTCCCGGGCGGTCTGGATCGACACCAGCGTGGGCCGGACGAACCGGCCGGTGCGCCGGTCGATGGTGTCGACGATGCCGTTGAACGACACCTGCCGGACCAGGCCGCCGCGGTCGGCCTCGATCACCTCGTGGATCGTGCGCAGCGTCACCCGGGCGATCACCTCGACGTAGCGGCGGCGGATCTCGGTCTCGTCGCGCGGGATCGCGGTCACGTCGTCGCGGAACCGGTCGTAGCGATACTCCTTGACGTGCGGGATCACCTCGATCGGGGGCAGGTGGTACTCGATCAGCAGGTGGCGCTGCTTGGGCAGGTAGGCCAGCCGGAAGTGCTGCGGGAAGTCGTCGGGGTAGACGGAGTTGCCGAGCACCATCGCGAAGTACTCGACCACCGAGGCCGGGTCGGCGTCGGCCACCGCGGCGGCGAAACGGTCCACCTCGGCGTTGTAGGCCGCGATCCTCGCCTCGTATTTGCGCAGGCTCTCGTCGTACGCCCGCTGCCGGACCACCAGCTGGCGCTTGCGCCGCTGCTCGGCCTCGACCCACCGGGCCCGCGCGTCGTCGTACGCGCGCTGCGCCTCGGCGGTCAACTGCTGGCGCAGGCGATCGCCACCGAGGATCTTGCCGACACCGCGCGGCTGCGGCGGCACGTAGCTCTCCCACCGCGGCTCCGGATGCGGCCGGGCCAGCGGCCCGGGGTCGAACGGCGGCACCTCCATCGGCTTCTTGAACAGCTGGAGGTCGATGTGGTCGTCGACGTCGAGCGTGGAGAGCAGAAGCGCGTCGAGGTCACTCAGCCGTGACCGGATCTCGGCGTTGGCGGCGGCGGTGTCGGCGGTCTTCGCCTCCACGTAGAGCCGCTGGTGCTCCCGTTTGCGGTCGGCGTCGCCCGCGGCCTGCTGGGCGGCGGCTATCGCGTGGTCCGCGTTGCGCCGGATCAGATCGCGCTGATGAGCGGCCGCGGTGTTGGCGCGCTGGCCGGCGAACGCCTGTGTGGCGTGCACCCGCTGCATGTCCCGAATGATGCCCATGCCTCGTCCTCGTTAGGCGGTGGTCCAATCGCCACCATATCCACCCGATTTGGATCTCATCACGCGGCGCGTTCCTGAGGCTGCTCTGCGTGCATGACTCGGGCGCCGGGCGGGTAGCAATCGCACATGGTTCTGCGATCGGCACTGGTAGTGACTGTCCGTCATGGAACACCGGCCCATTCGCTGCGGGGACTACACAGTGCAGCGGTCAACCGATCAGGTAATTCCCTACTCCGATCGGGCTAGAAGGTGCAGCTCGGGGATTTGTTGGCATCCTCGGCAAAACATTCGGGCGGTCGTGCACTGTTATCTCGGCCCGGTGACCGGTCGTAATAGTTCAGAGCGTGGGGACACTCTGGGGGGAGGTGGCGGGCGCATGGCTGCACCCGAACAGTGGCAACGCGTGCCGCTGCCGCGTCAACCTCTCGACGAACGGTCGGCCTGGTTCTCCTACACCGCCACCGGCGACCGGATCATCTGGTCGGCCGCGCTGCGCGCGATGCTGGGCGACCCACCGGCCCAGGACGAGGTGAGCCGCAAGGTTCTCATCCGGTACGTGCACCGCGAGGACCACGCCGAGGCGCTCGCGGCCATCACCAGGGCCTGGACCACCGGCGCCGCGGTCCGCATGACGATCCGCCTGATCCGGGTCGACGGCGGCTGGTTCGACGTGGACTGCCAGGTCGACCCGGTGAAAAGCCCCGACGGCACGGTGCGGGGGATACGTGGCACAGTGACGGATGTCTCGGTCCGCGAACGAGCCCGCCGGGAGAGCGACCGGCTGACCCGGCGGGGCGAGACCGTGCAGGCCTCCCTGGTCGAGCGTGACCCCGCGACCGGCCTGCTCACCCGGGCCCGGTTCGCCGACGAGGTCGACCGCGCGCAGCGCCGGGGTGGCGGCGCGGTGCTGGTGCTTAGGGTGCAGCCCGAGCAGTCCGGGGTGGATGGCGAGGGCGTGCGCCCCGAGCGCAACGCCGACCTGCTGCACCGGGCCGCGCGGGTGCTCGAGGGTGTGATGCAGCAGGGTGCGCTGCTCGGCCGGGTCGGGCCCAACGAGCTCGGCGTCCTGCTGCCCGGCACCAGCTGGCCGATGGCCCGGCGCGAGGCCGAGCTGCTGGTCGAGGCGTTGCGGTCACAGACCTTCGTGCTGCCCGACACGTGGCTGCGGGCGCAGGCCTGGGGCGGGCTCGTCCGGTTCACCCCGGACGGCGATGCCGGCAGCCACGAGCTGCTGATCGACGCCGAGCACGCCTGGCGGCAGTCGCGCGAGGGCGGCACGCCGCTCACGCCGATCCCGCACCCCGTGCCGGCCCGCGACCGGCAGGGCTCCTACCGCAGCCGGGTGGCCGACGCGCTCGACACCGACCGCTTCACCCTCTATGCCCAGCCGATCCTCGAGCTCCAGTCCAACGAGATCACCCGGCACGAACTGCTGCTGCGGGTGCTCGACGAGGCCGACGGCCCGCAGTCGCCGATCCAGGTGCTCGACACCGCCGAGCGGCTCGACGCGGTCTTCGACATCGACCTGTGGGTGGTCGAGCGGGCCATGCAGCTGGCCGCCGATCAGCCAGGCACCTGTCTGCAGATCAACCTGTCCGGCCGCTCGGTGGGCGACCCGCGGCTCACCGACGAGGTCACCCGGCTCATCGCGCAGTACGAGGTGAAGCCCGAGCAGCTGACCTTCGAGATCACCGAGACCGCGCTGATCGGCAACCTGAGCGAGGCGCGACGGTTCGCCGACCGGGTCCGCGAGCTCGGCTGCGAGCTCGCGCTGGACGACTTCGGCTCCGGCTACGCGTCGTTCCGCTACCTGCGGATCTTCCCGATCGACCTGGTCAAGATCGATGGCGAGTACGTGGTCGACCTGGTCGACAACCCGCAGGACCAGGTGCTGGTGCGGGCGCTGGTGCAGGTGTGCCAGGCGTACGGGATCCACACCGTGGCCGAGTTCGTGCAGGACGAGCCGACCCTGCGGCTGCTGCGGGAGCTGGGCGTCGACTACGTCCAGGGCTACCTGATCGGCCGGCCCGCCCCGGTCGTCGAAGGCCGGTTGCCGACGTCCTGAGCGGGGTATACGAGGCTCATGGAGCACTTCACGATTGCCACTGTCGCCGAGCAGAGCCCGGATTTCCGCCGCGTGCTCTGGACCGGGAAGCACACCCAGCTCGTGATCATGACGATTCCGCCGGACGGCGAGATCGGCGAGGAGGTCCACGAGGTGGACCAGATCCTCACCTTCGTCAGCGGCACGGCCAAGGCCATCGTGTCCGGCCAGGAGCGCAACGTCGCCCAGGGTGACCTCGTGATCGTCCCGGCCGGGCGCAAGCACAACTTCCTCAACACCGGGCCCAACCCGCTGGTCCTCTACACCGTCTACGGCCCGCCGGAGCACGCCGACGGCGCGGTGCACAAGACGAAGGAAGAGGCCGACCGGCTCGAGGAAGAGGGCAAGGACGAGCCGCCCTCGAAGTAGCTGAGCAGGAAGCACGACGCCGGCGCCGGACGTGGCCCCCCAGCCGAACCGGTGCCGGCGTCGTGCCGCTTTTGATGACCCCGGTGGTAGCTCCAGCGCAGCGTACTCGGGACAACGTCGGCCGTCGATCGACCCGGCCCCCGTCCGGGCCAACCTGGACCCGGATCGTGACCTGAGTGCCGCCCGCTACTAACCTTCCTGCATGACAGAGCCTCCTGGCGTGGACGAGCCGCGCTGGTTGACCGACGACCAGCAGCAGGCGTGGCGCCGCTTCGTCGAAGTGCTGATCAAGGTGCCCGCGGCGCTCGAGGCGCAACTCCAGCGCGACGCGGGCCTGACCCACATGGGCTACATCGTGCTCGTGAGCCTGAGCGAACAGCCCGACCGGCGGCTCGCCATGAGCAAGCTCGCCAAAGCGGTCAGTGCCTCGCTGTCGCGCCTCTCGCATGTCATCGCCCGCCTTGAGGGCCAGGGCTGGGTGCGCCGCGAACGCGACCCGCAGGACGGCCGGGTGCAGATCGCCGTGCTCACCGAGGAGGGCTTCGGCAAGATCAGGGATTCGGCGCCGGGCCACGTCGAGGCGGTGCAGCAACTCGTCTTCGACCGGCTCACCCCGGCCCAGGCCCGCCAGCTCGCCAAGCTGGCCGAAACTCTGCTCGACCAGCCGTTCGAGGTGCGACTCCCTCTAGGCTGAGCTGATGAGTCAGCGAGTGCAGGGCGTCATCGCCCGCAGCAAGGGTGCCCCGGTCGAGCTCACCACCATCGTGGTTCCCGACCCGGGGCCCGGTGAGGCCGTGGTCGCGATCCAGGCGTGCGGGGTGTGCCACACCGACCTGCACTATCGCGAGGGCGGCATCAACGACGACTTCCCGTTCCTGCTCGGCCACGAGGCCGCGGGCGTGGTCGAGTCGGTCGGCCCGGGCGTCACCGACGTCGAGCCGGGCGACTTCGTCGTGCTCAACTGGCGGGCCGTCTGCGGCGTCTGCCGGGCCTGCAAGAAGGGCAAGCCGTGGTATTGCTTCGCCACGCACAACGCGACACAGAAGATGACGCTCGAGGACGGCACCGAGCTGTCCCCGGCGCTGGGCATCGGCGCCTTCGTGGAAAAGACGCTCGTACACGCCGGACAGTGCACAAAGGTCGACCCACGGGCCCGCGCGGCCGCCGTGGGCCTGCTCGGCTGCGGGGTGATGGCGGGCATCGGCGCCGCGATCAACACCGGCGGCGTGACCCGGGGTGACTCGGTCGCGGTGATCGGCTGCGGCGGGGTCGGCGACGGCGCGGTGGCCGGGGCGGCGCTGGCCGGGGCGACCACCATCATCGCGATCGACACCGACGACGAGAAGCTGGCGTGGGCCCGTAAATTCGGGGCGACCCATACGGTGAACGCCCGCGGCACCGACGTGGTCGAGGCGGTCAAGGAGCTCACCGGCGGCTTCGGCGCCGACGTCGTGGTCGAGGCGGTGGGCCGGCCCGAGACGTACGAGCAGGCCTTCTATGCCCGCGACCTGGCCGGCACGGTCGTGCTGGTCGGCGTGCCGACCCCGGACATGAAGATCGAGCTGCCGCTGCTGGAGATCTTCGGGCGCGGCGGCGCGCTCAAGTCGAGCTGGTACGGCGACTGCCTGCCGACCCGCGACTTCCCGATGCTCACCGACCTCTACCTGCAGGGCCGCCTCGACCTGGACGCCTTCGTGACCGAGGAGATCGCCCTGGGCGGGGTCGAGGAGGCCTTCGGCAAGATGCAGACCGGCGGCGTGCTCCGGTCGGTCGTCGTCTTCTAGGCCGCTTTCGCATAGGCGGGCACGGAGCGGTCGGCCAGCAGGTCGAGGGCCAGGGCGGCGGTCCAGCTGAAGGTGGGCGCGCCCAGGCCCTCGCCGGTCGCCGGGTGGAAATACTCGAAGTGGCCGTTGCGGTGCACCAGGCGCACCATCGCCGCGCGCAGCTCCTCGGCCTCGTCGCGCCGGCCGTGCATGAGCAGGCCGCGGCGCAGCAGCCAGTTCATGTTGATCCAGACCGGGCCGCGCCAGTAGCGCATGGTGTCGAAATCGGTCGCCGTGCGGTCGTAGCTGGGCGCGGGGAACCCGAACCGCTCCGACCGCACCTCGGCCAGGATGCCCTCGACCTGTTCGGCGGGCAGGTCGGGCAGCAGCAGCGGCATGAACCCGCTGACACAGCGGGCCGGGCTGAGCTTGCCGGTGCGGACGTCGCGCGCGTGGAAGGTACGGGTGCGGGGATTCCACAGGTGGGCGACTATCGCGGTGGTGATGCGGTGGGCCCGCTCGCGGTGGGCGGCCGCTTCCGCCGTACGCCCGAGAACGCCCGCGATCTGGGCCAGGGCGAGCTCGGCGGCGCCCCGGATCGCGTTGAACGACGGGCATTCCACGGCCAGGTCGTGGCGGCTCAGCAACCCGGTGTCCGAATAGCCCTCGGCCCGATAGCTGAGGACCAGACCGACGTACCGGGCGTAGTCGCGATCGGTCGGGCGGTGCGCCGCGTCGGCCACGTCGAGGTCGCGCCGGCGAAAGGTGGTGAGCAACGACAGGTCGGCGGGCACATTCGCCATCGCCTCGTCCCAGGCCGGGCTGTTGTCCAGGCCCGACTCCCAGGGATGCACGATGCTCGCCAGCCCGCCACCGCCCAGGTCCCGGCGGGCGATGAGGTATTCCTGCTGGGCCACCAGACGCGGATAGAGCCAGGCCAGCTCGGCCTGCGCCTGCTGCACACAGGCCGCACCGTGGGCCGCCGCGCGGCGATAGACCTTCCAGGCCGCGACCGCGTGCAGGGGCGGCTGGACGATGCCGGTGCTCCCGTTGACCGGCCTTTTCCCGTACGCGGGAACGCCCCAGAAGGCCGGGCCGGGGAAATAGCCGGACTCGGCGGTCGCGGGGTCGAAGACGATGTGCGGCACCCGGCCGTCGGGCCACTGGGCCTCGAACAGGCTGCGCAGGTCACGCCAGGCGCGAGCCGGGTTGACGTACGCCAGCCCGATGGCGGTGAACGCGGTGTCCCAGCTCCATTGGTGGGGATAGAGGCGGCGGGACGGGACCATGTGGTCGCCCGACCAGTTCGTCTCGAGGACGTCGGCGGCGGAGTTCCAGAGTTCGGCAGACATCTCGATCACCGATGCGGAGGGCTGGGGAGTTGCGGGGTGCATCTGATCAAAGGACCTTTCCGCTGCGGGCGCCGGTGAAACCTCGGCGACGGACACCGGACCTGCATGCTTCAGGGATCTGCCGGCTCGCGGACGGACCGCGGGTGCGCCGATCCGTCGGATAACGATCGGATAACCGGGTCACGCGGGCGCGGCGGCAGTCCTAGGCTGCGCGGGTCTGATCGGGTCATCCGGAGGAGCCACGGTGCGTCCATCCCTCGCTCGCCGCCTGCTCGCCGCGCTGGCGGCGCTCACTGTGGTCTTCGTCGCGGCGCCGCCGGCCCAGGCCGCGCCGGCCAAGGTCGACTTCTTCGTCAAGGACTACACGCTCGCGCCCGGCGCCGACGCCGAGCTCTACACGTTGCTCTTCGCCGACCGGCGGCTCCCGGTCGCCCGCGGCGCGGTCAACCTGGTCTACCGGTTCATCGACCAGGGCGCGGGTTTCCACCTGCAGGAAGCCGGCCACCCGAACAACTGCAGCGTGCGGCAGCCCGACCTGCTCGAGCTGACCTGCGGCGCCGAGGTCGAGGCGCTCACCCCGGCCGGCGTCGAGTCCAACGTGGTCGGCTGGGTGAGCGCCGGGGACGACGCCGTCGTGGGCCGGGTCGCCACGCTCACGGCGACGATGACGGTCCGCGGTTTCGCCCCGGTCACCCGCACCGCCCGCATCCGCGTCGGCGAGCCGGTCAGCCTGCGCAGCACCGACACCGCCCAGGACACCGCGGCCCCGCCGGGCGGCTCGATCGACGTGCCGCTGACCGTCTCCAACGCCGGATCGCAACCGATCCGGGGGACCGGTCTCTACGCGTACTCGCAGTACTCGTTCGAAGCGCGCACCCAGTTCAGCAACTGCTACTACCTCGACGGTCAGCTGCGCGGCTGCGCCTTCGACCAGACCCTCGCGCCGGGCGCCAGCTATCGGCTCACCCTGCCGCTCCGCATGCGCAAGGACACGTACGGCCCGAGCCTGCAGTACAGCGACTGGCGGTGGTTCAGCAAGGACGAGTTCGCCGACTGGCGCGGGTACGTGGAGAAGGGCGGGTTCGACCCGCTCGGCACACCCGGCCGCGGCGGCGTGCTGCGCCTCACCGAGATCGCCACCGCGAAGGCCGATCCGCCGCAGGCGCTCGATCAGTACGTCTCGGACGGGATGGTCGTGTCGGTCACCGGCCGGCACTCGACCGACCTGGCCGCGGTCGGTGCCCGCGCCGCCGGCTCGAAGGGCTCGGTCGTCCCGGTTCAGGTCGGCATCCGCAACAGCGGGCCGGCCACCATCGACCGCACCCGGGTCAACGCGCCGTGGCCGAACGCGCGGGTCTTCATCCCGAAGGGCACCACCGCGGTGCGGGTACCGGACATCTGTTTCCCGATGACCGATCGCGGGGTGGTCGACTACGGGCACGGGGGCAAGCCGGGAGAAGCGCGCTACAGCTGCTATCTGGACCTGTTGCTCCGGGTCGGGTTCGTCGACCCGCTGACCTTCGGCCTGCGGATCGACCAGGTGATCCCGGGTGCGGTCGGCTCGGTCAAGGTGGACGCGCCGGCCGAGGAGCTGAACAAGGCCAACAACTCGGCTTACATCGTGCTCAACGGAGCCGTCGAGTCTCCCGGTCAGCCGACTCCCGGCCAGCCTTCGGGCGGCGGGTCCTCGGGCGGCGGCTCTTCCGGGGGCGGCGGCGGTCTACCGATCACCGGACCGGCGGGTGGCCTGGCCGGGCTTCTGCTGGTGCTCGGTGGGGTGGCCGTGGTGCTGCTGACCCGCCGGCGTCGCGCCTGATCGGTCAGGCGCTCACCGCCAGCCAGAGGCGGCTGCGGCGGCCGGGCAGATAGGGGGAGTCGAGGCGTTTCGCGACGACCCCGGCCAAGCCCTGGGCGCCCGCCGCCTCGAGCGCGAACTGGCCGCCGCCGGAGAAGTAGGGCGGCGTCTGCCAGTGCTCGCCGGTCACCGCCAGTCCCTCCAGCAGCTCGCGGCGCTCGGCGTAGCGCAGCGCCTCCACCGTGCTGTGCCCTTCCAGCCACAACAGGTCGTAGGCCAGGAAGTGCACGGGGGTGCGCTCGGCGGCCCGCTTGGCCGCCGCCGAGTCCTTCGGAGCCCGGCGCCGCTCCAGCAGCGCGGGGTCGGGCAGCGTCACTATCTCCCCGTCGAGAACCGCCTCGATCGGCGCCAGTGCCGGGCCCAGCGGCCGGATCTCGGGATACCAGCTGGTCACGTCCTCGCCGTCGGCGTTCAGCAGGCGGACGCGACCGCCCGAGACGTACGCGATGACCCGCCGGCCGCCCCAGGCCATCTCGTAGCCCCACTCCGCGTCGTCGTCCGCGACCGGCAAATGGGCTGCCTTCACGGCCAGCATCGGCGCCACCGCCTCGGGCATCGACTCCCAGCCCGGCTCGGGCGGATCCATCCGGCGGACCATCCAGTCGTTGCCGCCGGTCTGGAAGAAGACGTACCGCCCGTTCGTCCGGTCGCCGTGGAAGGTCACGCCGATCTCGTCGTCGCGCCACTTGCCGGTCTCGTAGGTACCGCGGTCGAAGATCGTCATGCGGCCGCCGCCGTACTCGCCGGCCGGGATCTCGCCGCTGAACTCCAGATATTCGAGCGGATGGTCCTCGGTGTGTTTGGCCAGGTTGTTGCGGTGCTGGTCGCGCGGGAGGCCGCGCGGCACGGCGAACGAGACGAGCACGCCGTCGCGCTCCAGCCGGACATCCCAGTGCAGACTGCGGGCGTGGTGCTGCTGGATGACGAACCGCTGCATCGGCTCCTCGGCGGAGGTGTCATCGGGGATGGGCTCGGGCGTCCGCGCCGCGTCCCGCTTGCGCCGATACTCCGCCAACCGGTCCGTCATGGCGCCATTGTCTTCCCGGCCGGGGCAGAAATACACGGGCGTAATTCGTCATCCGTGTGTGCGAGGGTGGGGGCATGGTAGCCAAGGGAACAATTCGGAACTCTCGATGACCGTGGGTTTCCCCCGACAGTGGCTCGGGGTAGTGTCTTGGCTCCGACGCGTGTCCGACGGGTGGGAGGCAAGGCTGCGATGACGTTGCGCATCCTGGTGGTGGGCGCCGGCATCGCGGGGCTGGCCGCCGCGCGAGCCCTGCGTCTCGCCGGCTTCCGGCCCGACGTGGTCGAGGAGCTTCCGGCCACCATGCTCCCCGGCGCGGGCATCTATCTCCCCGGCAACGCGTTGCGCGCTCTCCGCCAGCTCGGCCTCGACGCGCCGCTGCGGCCCCTGGGCGACCTCATCTTCCGGCAGGTCTTCCTCGACGCGCGGGGCCGTGAGCTCTTCGAGATGGATGTGGCCGGCCTCTGGGCCGGCGTCGGCGAGTCCCGCGCGCTGTCCCGGGCCGACCTCCAGCAGGTGCTGCTGACCGGGGTCGGCGGCGAGGTGCGCTACGACACGGCTGTCCGCGATCTCGAGATCTTCGACCAGACGGCCAAGGTCGAGTTCGGCGACGGCACCGTCGCGGAGTACGACCTGGTCGTCGGAGCCGACGGGCGCCGCTCGACGATCCGCACCAAGGCCGGGCTCGGGGGCGCGGCCTCGCCCACCGGTCAGATCGTCTACCGCTCGGTGATCACCGGCGGGCCCGCGCTCAGCGACTGGACGGCGCTGCTGGGGCGCCGGTCGTCCTTCGTGGCCATGCCGATGGGCAGCCGCAGGCTCTACTTCCACGCCGACGAGACCGCCCCCGACGCCCCCAACCCCGACGACCCGATCGCCCGGGTGCGCGAGCTGTTCACCGGCTTCGGCGGCCCGGTCCCGGCGATCCTCAACGCGCTGGAAAAGGTGCAGGTCGCCCGCACCGACGAGGTTGTGCTCGACAGCTGGTCGCGCGGGCCGGTCGTGCTGGTCGGTGACGCGGCCCACGCCACCGCGCCCACTTTGGCCCAGGGTGCCGCCATGTCGTTCGAGGACGCGGTGGTCCTCGGCGAAGAGCTGCGGAAACTCCCGGGCGACATCCCCGCCGTGCTCACGGCGTACGAGGAACGTCGCCGTCCCCGGTGCGCCGAGGTGCGCGATCGCACGCGCGAGCGGGATCGCACCCGGGACGTGCCACCCGCGCTGCGCGACCCCATGCTGCGCCGTCGTGGCCTGCGGATCTTCTCCGACCACTACCGTGCGCTGGTGCAACCCGCCTAGGTGGCCGACCGAAAACGCTGGTGACCTGTTTGGTCACCCCCCGCCCGCGGGATGCCGGTGGGGGACTATTCTGCCTGCGAGGTACGCCTTCGATCTTCGGCGTGCTGAGAGGGACGAACGAGACAACGGAGGCTATTCGTGACGACCGTTGCGCCTAAGCCGATCGTGACCCGGCCATATCCGGTCCGGCGGCAGGTCAAGGGTTCGGCTCTGGCCCGAATCCTGCGCACGACGGACGCGAAGCAGATCGGGATCATGTACATGATCACGGCCTTCGTGTTCTACATGCTCGGTGGCCTCATGGCGTTGCTGATGCGCACCGAGCTGGCTCGCCCGGGCATGCAGCTGCTGTCGCCCGAGCAGTACAACCAGCTGTTCACGATGCACGGCACGATCATGCTGCTGTTCTTCGCGACGCCGATCGTCTTCGCCTTCGCGAACTTCGTGGTGCCGATCCAGATCGGCGCGCCCGACGTGGCCTTCCCGCGGCTGAACGCGTTCGCCTACTGGCTCTACCTGTTCGGCGGCACGATCACGATCGGCGGGTTCTTGACCCCGGGCGGCGCGGCCGACTTCGGCTGGTTCGCCTACACCCCGCTGAGCGACGGGCTGCACTCGCCCGGCGTCGGCGGCAACATGTGGGTCGTCGGCCTGGCCCTCTCGGGTCTGGGCACGATCCTCGGTGGCGTCAACCTGATCACCACGGTGCTCACCCTGCGCGCCCCCGGCATGACGATGTTCCGCATGCCGATCATGACGTGGAACATCCTGGTCACCAGCCTTCTGGTGATCATGGTCTTCCCGTTCCTGGCGGCCGCACTGTTCGCTCTCGCCGCCGACCGTGTGCTCGGTGCCCATGTCTTCGACGTGGACACCGGCGGCCCGATGCTGTGGCAGCACCTCTTCTGGTTCTTCGGCCACCCCGAGGTCTACATCGTGGCGCTGCCGTTCTTCGGCATCATCACCGAGGTCATCCCGGTCTTCAGCCGCAAGCCCGTCTTCGGCTACAAGGGCCTGGTCGCCGCGACGCTGCTGATCGCCGCGCTGTCGATGTCGGTGTGGGCGCACCACATGTTCGTCACCGGCCAGGTGCTGCTGCCGTTCTTCAGCTTCCTGAGCTTCCTCATCGCGGTGCCGACGGGCATGAAGTTCTTCGTGTGGATCGGCACGATGTGGCGCGGCCAGATCAGCTTCGAGACACCGATGCTGTTCGCGATCGGCTTCCTCGTGACGTTCCTCTTCGGTGGTCTGTCCGGTGTGCTGCTGGCCTCGCCGCCGATCGACTTCCACGTGTCCGACTCGTACTTCGTGATCGCCCACTTCCACTACGTGCTGTTCGGCACGATCGTGTTCGCGGTGTTCGCCGGCATCTACTTCTGGTTCCCCAAGATGTTCGGCCGGATGCTCGACGAGCGCCTGGGCAAGATTCACTTCTGGCTGACGTTCCTCGGCTTCCACGCCACGTTCCTGGTGCAGCACTGGCTGGGCACCAAGGGCATGCCGCGCCGCTACGTCGACTACCTGGCCAGCGACGGCTTCACGTTCCTGAACACGTTCTCGACGATCGGCTCGTTCGTGCTGGGCCTGTCGACGCTCCCGTTCGTCTACAACGTGTGGAAGTCCTACAAGGTCGGCCAGCTGGTCACCGTGGACGACCCCTGGGGCCACGGCAACTCGCTCGAGTGGGCTACCTCGTCCCCGCCGCCGCTGCGCAACTTCGACAAGATGCCCCGCATCCGCTCGGAGCGCCCGGCCTTCGACGCGAAGTTCCCGGAGCTGGCGGCCGGCGAGCAGTCCATCGCCGGCCCACCCGAGGGCGGTGCCCGCCCCCTGACCCGAGAGTCGGACGGCGGCGCCACCTACCCGGAGGACACCGGAGCCAACCGAGACAACTGATACACCAGAAACGGCCCGCCGCGAGGCGGGCCGTTTCGCGCTCCACCCCCGCCCCCTGCGAAGCCGTCACCGTCCGCTCGCCTTCCCTCGGGACCCGGGCGTCCCCCGTGCCTGGTCGGCCGGCCGATGAGCGAGTGCCGCGGGCCACGCCCAGTTCCTCGGACGCGGGCAGCCTCGGTGGGCCCTAAGCGAGGCCGGCCAGGCGACGGATCGTGACGGTCAGCGCGCCGGCGTCCACGTCACGACCGGTGATCAGGGCCTGGAGGGTCACGCCGTCGAAAAGGGCGACCAGGTCGCGGGCGGCGTCGCGTCCCAGGTGGGGTTCCAGCAGGTCATGCATGCCGGTCAACCAGGCCATGGCCAGGGGGCGCAGAGCGGGGTCGCGGCCGGCCGCTACGTAAAGCTCACACTCGATCTGGGCACGCGGACGGTCGGTGAGGTACTCGGCGATGAGGCCGGCCACCGCGGCGGGTATGTCGGTGGCCGTGCGAAGTCGCTCGGCCCACGTCTGGAAGTCGGTCTGCAGGTCAACCGCCGCCAGCCGCAGCCCGGCGGCGATCAGGTCGTCCAGCGTCGGGAAGTAATACGTGGTCGCCCCGAGCGGCAGCCCGGCCCGGGCGGCAACGGCCCGATGGGTGGTCCGGCCGATCCCGACCTCGGAAATCACTTCAAGTGCCGCGGCGGCCAGCGCACGGCGCCGGGCCTCCGGATCGCGGGCCCGTTGCGGCCGGCGACCGGCCGCGGGTTCCGGGTCGTTCCGCCGCCGGGCCGGCTGGTCGGGCGCCGGGCTGTCGTCGTGCCCCGGCTCGCGATCACTGCGCCTGCGCCCCGGTCGCGCCTTCGCCGGACCGCTCCGCGAAGTCTCCGCCGCATCAACCCGCCGCCGCCCCGGCCCCGACCTGGCCGGAGCCTCAAATCGGTCCGCCGGACCATCTGCCGCCGCCACCAGTTGGGTGGCGGCCTCCGCGTGCGAACCAGCCGTATTCGCCCGCGCCGGCGCTGCTGCTTCCGCCGCTGTGGCGTTCGCGGTCCCCGGCGCTGCTGCTTCCGCTGCTGTGGTGTTCGCGGGTCCCGCCGCTGCTGCTTCCGCTGCTGATGTTTTCGCGGCGGATGGTGCTGGGTCGGCTGATGTCGCTGTGGAGGGCGCGTGTGCTGGAACAGCGGCGATTTCGTCGCGCTGTTCAGTGTTCGACTGCGGCGTTCCGGAGGTGAGGGAGGCGGGGTGCTGCTGCCCCTCGGACGCTGGTGTCCGCCGGCGCTCGTGAGGTGGGCGTCGAGGCGGCTCGGGTGACGAGGAGTAGTTGGAGGGGGGAGCGGAATCACTCAATGGGCACCGCCCAGATTCACGGTCACTACGCCGGCGATGATGAGACTGACGCCGATGACCTTAACGGTCGTGAGCGGCTCGCCCAGGAAGACCGCGCCGATGGCGACGATCGCGGCGGTGCCGAGAGCGGACCAGACGGCATAGACGACGCCCACCGGCAGGTCCTTCACGACAAGTGAGAGCGCGGCGAACGAGACCACGTAGCCGGCGATGCAACCGACTGTGGGCCACAGCCGAGAGAAGCCCTCCGTCGACTTGAGCATGCTCGTCGCCAGCACCTCCGCGCTGATCGCGACCAGCAGAAACACGTAGGGCACGGCGGTCCTTCTCTCAACTTGTACGGACGTACAAGTACGAACGTACAAGAAGGCTGCGCTGATGCCGAAGTGACGTTCGCCACCGCAACTCAAGACGGCGCCCGACCTGCCACCCGCAAGGCCAGCCGGGCCTCGACGCCGTTGTGGCAGGCGCTGTTCCAGACCTTTTCCGTAGCGGCCCACCCGAACTGGAACCTGCTCGTTCAGGCGTAGAAAGCTCGCGACTTCGCCCGCACCGGGCCCGCGGCGGGCCGTCTTTGATTCCGGTCGAACCGCGCCTGCACCATCGTCGCGGCGGCCGTTCGCAGTGACGCCGTGATGGGGAGAAGGCGAGATCCGGGTCGCTCGTCCGGCGGCCGACCGCATTGCCGGCCATCCGAATTGCCGGCCATCCGATCCGGGACTTCGGCCAGCCCACGGACAACCACAGGTTTTGCCCGCCGGTGGCACCGAGGCGGCCGCGTGCCGGCTGAGGCTTTGGTGGCCAGCGTGGATGCCGAGCGAAACTGTGCCGTCTCCCGCGCGCCGGCCCGGCCGGTCGTGGGCGTGGTGACTGCTCGCGCGGGCTGACGACGACCCGGCAGGGTAGTGCCCCACTGGTCACCTTTGCCGTCGCCTCTCGCGGCGGCGTGCGCGAACGCGTCCAGACAACTCGCGTGTGCCTACGTGGGGCCCGACGCGACAGGGTGGGTGCAGGCGGGATGGGCGCGTGACGTCAGGGGCGGCCCGCGGGGAGGGCGTCCCCCTGGGCGGTGGGATCCGGGCCGGAGGTCGCAGGGCGGAACTGGCTCGAGGGCCGTTGAGCTCGGGTCGCCTCGGCCTCGGCGACGGTGGTGATCTCGCTCGCGGCGGCCGCGGCTACGGCGGATGCCGGGATGGCTGGTTCTCCCGCAGCCGGCTCGGCGGCGACTGGCACGTCGGAAGCTGACATGGCCGGTCGATCACCGGACAGCTCGTTGCTGATGACCGCGATGTCCGGAGCCGTCGTGCGTGATGCTGCGGTGGCTGGTGCGGCCTTGATTGTGGCTGGCGCCGCTGTGGCTGGAGTTACCGTCGCTGATGCTGTTGTGGCTGGAGCGGTCGCGGCTGACGTTGCCGGCGCTGGAGCGGTCGCGGCTGACGTTGCCGGCGCTGGAGCGGTCGCGGCTGACGTTGCCGGCGCTGGAGCGGTCGCGGCTGACGTTGCCGGAGCTGCAGTGGCCGCGGCTGACGTTGGTGGCGCTGTAGTGGCAGCAGTTGGGGCCGTAGTGGCTCGGGCTGCCATGTGCGAGGCCGCCATGTCTGAGGCCGCCATGTCTGCGGCTGTCTTGGCTGGAGATGTGGGGGTGGAGGCGAGCTTGGTGTGAGGGCGCCGTAGGACGGTGGGGAGGACCACCAAGGCGATGAGGAGGCCGGCGCCGCCTACGGTGACGAAACCCCACGGTGGGGAGAAGGTGTCGGCGGCGAAGCCGGCCAGGGGGCCGCCGAGGGCCACGCCGACTGTGAGGGCCGAGTTGTGCAGGCCCAGGGCTTCGCCTCGGGCGGCGGCGGGGATCATGCGGCTGATGGCGTCGGCCGTGGAGGTGATCAAAGGGGCGCAGAGGGCGCCGGCTGGGATGAGCAGCAGGGCCAGCAGCCACCAGTGGGAGCTGCCGGCGCTGACCAGCATCGTGGCGACGGCCATCGGCGTCAGCAGCAGGACGGGGGGCAGGGCGCGCTGGATCGTGCCGTAGGCGAAGCCGCCGACCAGCGAGTAGAAGGCCCAGAGCGTCATCACCAGGCCGGTCCAGCCGAGCTCGCCGTTGTCGCGCAGGACGGCGACGACCGAGACGTCGGTGCCCGAGAGGACCAGGGTGGCGGCCATCGTGACGAGCAGGATGGCGACGAAGCGCGGCTTGAGCCAGCTGCGCCGGGGGACCCGCTCGCCGGCCGTGATGGGTGCCTCGTGGGCGGCGCGGACGGGCGGGTCGAGCAGCCACAGGCCGACGCCGGAGATCAGGATGCCGGCGCCGATGCCGAGCATCGCCCAGCGCGGGCCGGCCGTCGTGGCGACCAGCACACCCAGCGCGGGGCCGCTCATGAAGGCGATCTCGGTGGAGATCGAGTCGAGCGCGAAGGCCGGAAGGCGTTGCGCCTCGGGGGTCAGGGCGCTGATCGACTGGCGGGCCACGGAGAACGCGGGCAGCGACAGCAGGCCGCCGAACAGGGCCATGACCAGCAACGCCCAATAGGGCGCAGCCGGGGCCAGCGACCAGAAGAGCACCTCGGCCACGGTGGTGAGCACGAGCACCAGGCGCAGCCCGCGCCGGTCGACCAGGCGGCCCATCAGCGGGGCGCCGACCGAGCCGCCGATCGTGAACGCCGCCCCGATCAGACCGGCCGCGCCGTAACCCCGGCCGAGGTCCATGACCACATGGAGGGTGAGGACGACGGCCCCGGCCGCGATCGGGATGCGCGCCAGCGTCGCCACCGCCAGCAACGATCTGATGCCGGGCAGGGCGAGGGTGTCGCGGTAAGGCTTGAGAAGCATTTTGATCCTGACCTCCGAGGCTCATCCTGCCCCGGGGGTACGACAAAAAACCAACCGCTCAAGCCGTCACGAACAAGGCGGATCAGGACGAGACGACCGGCGCCCCCGTCGTCTCGATCGACGCCGACTTGAACTGCTCGATGGCGGCCGCTGTCGTCCCGGCCGCGACACCGGCCGTCAGCTCCAGCAACACCGTCGTGTCGAAGCCCTCGGCCTTCGCGTCGAGCGCGGTGGCTCGTACGCAATGGTCTGTGGCGATGCCCACCAGCTCGACCTCCGTCACACCCCGCTCGCGCAGCCACCCGGCGAGGGTCTCGCCGGCCTCGGTGTGGCCCTCGAAGCCCGAATACGCCGCCTGGTGCTCACCCTTGTGGAAGACCGCCTCGATGCGGTCGGTCGCCAGCTCGGGGTGGAAATCGGCGCCGCCCGAGCCGACCACGCAGTGCGCCGGCCAGGTGTCCCGGTAGTCGGGGTGGTCGCTGAAGTGGTTACCCGGGTCGATGTGCCAGTCCTTGGTGGCGACCACGTGATCCCATCGCTGCCCGGCCTTGCTCAGCACCAGCGAGACACCCGCGGCGACCGCGGCGCCCCCGGTGACGGCCAGCGAGCCGCCCTCGCAGAAGTCGTTCTGGACGTCGACGATGATCAGCGCTCGTGTCACAGGGAACCCCTAACTGGTCGGGACGATGGTGACCGGGACGGCCGGGTCGCCGGCGGAGAGCTTCAGACCCTCCCACGGTATCGAGATCAGGCACTGCCGCAGGTGTTCCCGGGACTCCGGCAACGTCGGTGTCTCGACCACTTCGCCGCCCACCACCAGGGTGCGCTGCAGCAGCCGGTCGTTGGCGGCGTGGTCGGGCACGCCCTGCGACACCACGACCTCCTCGATCGCCGTGCCGGTGGGCTTGTGCCGGCGTACGGCGGTCTTGCGGCCCCCGATGGTCGCTTTGTTCTCCGAGCGCTTGACGACCGGGCGGCCCTCAACCTCGACCAGCTTGTAGACCATGCCCGCGGTGGGCGCGCCCGAGCCCGTGACCACGGCCGTGCCCGCGCCGTACATGTCGACCGGCTCGGCGGCGAGCGTGGCGATCGCGTACTCGTCCATGTCGCCGGAAACGATGATCTTGGTCTCGGTGGCGCCGAGCGAGTCGAGCAGCTCCCGCGAGTGCTGGGCCAGCACCGACAGGTCGCCCGAGTCGATGCGTACGGCTCGCAGATCGGGCCCGGCCACGGCGATCGCGTTGCGGATGCCCTGGCTGATGTCGTACGTGTCGACCAGCAGCGTGGTGTTCTTGCCGAGCGCGGCCACCTGGGACGCGAAGGCGGCCGGCTCGTCGTCGTGCAGCAGCGTGAACGCGTGCGCCGAGGTGCCGGTGGTCGGGATGCCGTAGCGGGCGCCCGCCGCGAGGTTGGACGTGGACGCGAACCCGGCCAGGAAGGCGGCCCGGGCGGCCGCGATGGCGGACTCCTCATGCGTACGCCGGGAGCCCATCTCGATGATCGGCCGGCCGCGCGCCGCGGTGACCATCCGGGCGGCCGCCGAGGCCACCGCCGAATCGTGGTTGAGCACCGAGAGGATCAGCGTCTCGAGCACCACACACTCGGCGAACGTGCCGGTGACCGTCATGATCGGCGAGCCCGGGAAATAGAGCTCGCCCTCGGCGTAGCCGTCGATGTCGCCGGTGAAGCGATAGCCGGCCAGCCACCGGGCGGTCGTCTCGTCGACGATGTCCGCCCCGCGCAGGAAGTCGATGTCGGCCGAGCCGAAGCGGAACTCGCGGATCAGCTCGAGCAGCCGGCCCGTCCCGGCCACCACGCCGTAGCGCCGGCCACCGGGCAGGCGGCGGGCGAAGACCTCGAAGACGCAGCGCCGGTCGGCCGTGCCGTCCCGCAGGGCGGCGCTGACCATGGTCAGCTCGTACTGATCGGTCATCAGCGCGGGGGCGTAGGTGTTCACGGAACCCACCCTATTGCGCCCGGCGGCCCCTTACGAACCGCGTCCTGACCTGCGGTTCGGTGTTCCGGTTCACCGATGCGGCGAAACCGGTGGCAACATGGGGGGCATGGCGATGCCGCAGGTCGCTCCCGTCGAGAGCCCCGAGATCGAGGAGGCACCAGCCGATGATCGGCCGTGGGTGACCATCGTCTGGGATGATCCGGTCAACCTCATGTCATACGTGACCTGGGTTTTTCAGAAGCTCTTCGGCTACTCGAAGGAGAAAGCCGAGGCGCTGATGCTCGACGTGCACACGAAGGGCCGGGCGGTGGTCAGTTCGGGTGCGCGCGAGCGTATGGAGATGGACGCAAATCAGCTGCACGGATACGGTCTCTGGGCGACGGTGGACCGGGACTGAACACCGCGGGAGAGGGCAGATGTTCCGACGCAACGGCAGCACGTGCGTGGCCACGTTCGCGGTCGACGAGGTGCGCGTCCTGCGCAAGGTCGCCGGTGAGGTGGTCGGCCTGCTGACCGACGGCATGGATCACACCGATCCGGTCGTCAGCCGGCTCTTCCCCGACATCTATCCGGATCGTCCGGACGATTCCGAGGAGTTCCGCCTCTACACCGAGGGGGATCTCAAAACCGGCAAGATCGATCAGGCCGGGGCGATCCTCGCGGCCCTGCCCGACGAGGGCGAGGGTGAGGTACGCCTCGACGGCGAGGCCGCCGAGGCCTGGCTGCGGGCGATCAACGACGCCCGGCTCGCGATGGGCACCCGGCTCGACATCCAGGCCGACACCGACCTGAGCGCCGAGCTCGACGACGCCGTGCTGCACGACCCCGGCTCCAGCCGGGTGTTCCAGCTGAGCGTGTACGCCTACCTGGGCTACCTGCAGGAGTCGCTGCTCAACGCCTTGCCCGAAATCGAGTGAGCCGCGCCACGCGAGGCTCGCTCAATTCTCACGGTAATGTGAACAGCGTGCTGACCATCGACAGCGCGATCGTCGACGCGATCGTTGCCCACGCCCGCCGGGACCACCCCGACGAGGCCTGTGGCGTGATCGCCGGCCCGATCGGCAGCGACCTGCCGACCCGGCTCATTCCGATGGACAACGCCGCCCGGTCGATGACGTTCTACGAGTTCGACTCCATGGAGCAGCTGCGGGTGTGGCGCGAGATGGACGACAACGACGAGGAGCCGGTGGTCATCTACCACTCGCACACGGCCACCGAGGCTTATCCCTCGCGCACCGACATCTCGTTCGCCGGCGAGCCCGGCGCCCACTATGTGCTCGTTTCCACGCGCGAGAGCGACTCGGAAGAGATCCGATCGTTCCGCATAGTGGACGGCGTGGTGACCGAGGAAGAGATCAACATCGTGGATGCGACGGTAGACGCGTGATGGCTAGCGCTGTGCAGTCGTACATGTTCGGGCAGAGCCCGGTGTCGGTCGTTTACGAGTGTCGTTGACGACCACTCCGTAAGCGTCCCCTGCCCTCAGTTCTGCCTTCCTTTGGAGCATTCACAGCCATGGCTATCGAAGTTCGCGTTCCCACCATCCTGCGCAGCTACACCGGCGGCGCCAAGACCGTCGAGGGTGCCGGCGAGACGCTGAGCGCGCTGATCGACGACCTGGACACCAAGCACAACGGTCTCAAGGGACGGCTCATCACCACCGAGGGCGGCCTGCACCGGTTCGTCAACATCTACGTCAACGACGAGGACGTCCGCTTCCTGGGCGCGCTCGACGCCAAGCTCAGCGACGGTGACTCGATCACCATCCTCCCGGCCGTGGCCGGTGGCGCCCTGGGCTTCGCGGCGGCGGCCGCCCTCCTCGGGCGCTGACCGGGGATGGCTCGCTTCGAGAGCCTGCTTGACGCCTGTGGGGGCACGCCGCTCGTCGGCCTGCCCCGTCTGTCGCCGACGGTGCCCGACGGGGCACCGCCGGTGCGGCTCTGGGCCAAGCTGGAGGACCGCAACCCGACCGGGAGCATCAAGGACCGGGCCGCGCTCTTCATGGTGCGCGAGGCCGAGGAGTCCGGCCACCTGCACCCGGGCGACACCATCCTCGAGCCGACCAGCGGCAACACCGGCATCGCGCTGGCCATGGTGGCCAAGCTGCGAGGCTATCGCCTCGTCTGCGTGATGCCGGAGAACGTGTCGGCCGAGCGGATCCAGATCCTGCGGATGTACGGGGCGGAGATCCTCTTCTCGCCGGCCGCCGGCGGTTCCAACCAGGCGGTCGCGACGGCCAAGCAGATCGCCGTCGAGCACCCCGACTGGAAGATGCTGTATCAGTACGGCAACCCGGCCAACGCCCGCGCGCACTACGAGACCACCGGTCCCGAGCTGCTGCACGATCTGCCGACCATCACGCACTTCGTGGCCGGCCTGGGCACCACCGGCACGCTGATGGGCACCGGCCGCTTCCTCAAGGAGAAGGTCGACGGCATCCAGATCATCGCCGCCGAGCCGCGGTACGGCGAGCTGGTCTACGGGCTGCGCAACATCGACGAGGGCTACGTGCCCGAGCTGTACGACGCCAGCGTGCTCGACCGCCGGTTCTCGGTCGGCACCCGCGACGCCGTCCTGCGCACCCGCCAGCTCGTCGAGGTCGAGGGCATCTTCGCCGGCTTCTCCAGCGGCGCGATCCTGCACGCCGCGCTCGCCGTGGCCCACGAGGCAGTCAAAGCCGGCCGCGGTGCCGACGTGGCCTTCGTCATCGCCGACGGCGGCTGGAAATACCTCTCGACGGGGGCCTACGGCGGCACGCTCAACGACGCGGAAGAAGCCCTCGAAGGGCAACTGTGGGCATAGGCGCCTCAATAAAGGGCAGCTATCAGAATGTCGACGGTCAGCGGCCCGATCGCGCACACCAGCAGCAGCCATGGCAGGAACGCGCGGTGGATCGACAGGAACGCGCCGACCATCAGGGCAATGCTCAACAATCCGAATAGGGCGAGCGTCGGCACGTACCAGAACGGCGCTCCGCCCAGCACGGTGACGAATGCGCGCGCTCCCACGCCCACCACCGTGAAGCCCAGAAGGGCGGCCGCGCCGGCCATCGTGAGCAGGCGAGCAGTGGTCGGCGCCGGGTCGTCGGGGGCCGGGAACCGGAAAAGCGCCTCGTCGCCGTCCAGCGCCGCTCCGGCCGGTGTACTCTCCCACCCACCGAACGGCATGATTGCCGCCGCCTCGGTGTGCGTGGTGCGGTCTTTCTGGACCAGGGTCACGCTGCCTCCGTCTGTTCCGTCCTCAGAAGTCCTCACTTTGTGCAACGCAAACGACTCACCGGACGTAACGGGAATTGCGTTAATGGCCGAGGTCACGGGCGCTGTGATGTAGGTTGTCGATTTGGCGACAAATCGATCAGACGTATACATGGCGCGCAGGTCCCGGCGTACGCTTCGCTCCGTGATTGACTGGTCTGAAGAATGCCGCACGGACCGGTCGGGCGGGGCGTGTTCGACCCAGCGTGAGCCAGAGGGACCCGCATGCGACTGACCGTTCTCGGCTGTGCCGGCAGTTTTCCCGGCCCCGAGTCGGCTTGTTCCGCCTACCTCGTCGAGGCTGAGGGCTTCCGGCTGCTGGTCGACTTCGGGTCGGGTTCGTTGTCCGCGCTGCAGCGCTACTCGGACATGAACAAGATCGATGCGATCATCCTCACCCACCTGCACTGCGACCACATGCTGGACGCGTGCACCTACATCGTGGTCCGCCGCTACGACCCGTCCGGCCCGCTGCCGCCGGTGCCGGTCTACGCCCCGCTGGGTGCCGCCGAGCGCATCTCGGCCGCGTACAGCCAGGAGAGCGAGGCGATCGACGACGTCTACACCTTCTACGGCCTGCAGCCGGGGACGTTCCCGATCGGTCCTTTCACGATCACGGTCGACCGGGTCAACCATCCGATCGAGACCTATGGCGTCCGGATCGAGCACGGTGGGCGAGTGCTCGCGTACTCCTCGGACACGGCACCGTGCGAACCGCTGCTGCGACTCGCCGCGGGTGCGGATTTGTTTCTGTGTGAGGCGAGCTACCTGGACGGCGCCGAGAACCCTCCTGGCCTGCATCTCACCGGCGGTGAGGCGGGCGAGGCGGCCACCAAGGCCGACGTGGGCAAGCTGCTGCTGACCCATCTCGTGCCCGCGTGGGTCTCGGAGGCATCTATTGTGGATGCCGCCGTGGCCGCGTTTGCGGGACCGGTTGAGGTCGTGCGTCCCGGTGCCCGCTACGATCTCTAGGCCCTGGACCGGGGCGGGGGAGCGGTCCGGCTACTGAGCACCCGCAGATCGTGATCTTGGAGTTGTTGCATGCGCATCGTTCGCTTGGCCAACTTCGTGACAACCCACTCCGGTGGCCTGCGGACAGCCCTCCGCAACCTCGGCGAGGGCTACCAGCGAGCCGGCCACGAAGCGGTGCTGATCGTCCCCGGACGTGAACGCTCCGACAAGATGACCTCCCAGGGCCGGGTCATCACCCTGCCCAGCGCCCCGTTGCCCCGCACCGGCGGATACCGGGTCATGACCAGCCGGCGCGAGCTCACCAAGCTGCTCGACGAGCTGGAGCCCGACCGCCTCGAGGTCTCCGACCGCACCAGCCTGCGCTGGACGGGCGGCTGGGCCCGGCAGCGCGGCGTCGGCTCGATGATGGTGTCGCACGAGAGCCTGGCCGGCCTGCTCGGTGTCTGGGGCGTGCCCAAGCGCGACGCCGTGGCCGACAAGTTCAACCTGCGTACGGCCGAGTTCTTCGACCAGATCATCTGCACCACCTCGTTCGCGGCGGCCGAGTTCCGCCGGCTGGGCGTGCCCAACCTGACCGAGGTGCCGCTCGGCGTCGACCTCGACGAGTTCCACCCCGATCGCGCCGACGAGGCGGTCCGCGCCCGTTACGCCCGGCCCGGCGAGCTGCTCGTGGTCTTCTGCAGCCGGCTCTCCGGCCAGAAGCGGCCCGAGCTGGCCGTGGACACGATCGGCGTGCTGCGCAACGACAAGGTGCCCGCGGTCCTGGCGGTGGCCGGAGACGGCACCCGGCGGGCCGCGCTGGCCTATCGGGCGGCCCGGCTGCCGGTGCGCTTCGCCGGGCACATCGCCGACCGGTCCGCGGTGGCCGCCCTGCTGGCCAGTGCCGACGTGGTGCTCGCACCCGGCCCGGTCGAGACGTTCGGCCTGGCCGCTCTCGAGGCGCTGGCCTGCGGCACGCCGGTCGTGGTCAACGAGACGAGCGCCCTGCCCGAGGTCGTGGGCGTGGCCGGCGTCGCGGTGCCCGGCACCGCGGAGGCCTTCGCCGACGGCGTACGCCGCCTGATGGAACGCCCCGAGCCGGAGCGCCGGGCCGCCGCGCGGGCCCGGGCCGAGCACTTCGGCTGGCCGCAGGCGGTCGACGGCTTCCTGCGGGCGCACGGCGCCCTGCCCGACGTGGCGCTGGTGGGCCGTCCGCGGCCGACCGCCGTGCTGCGGCCCGCGGTGCCCCGCCCGGCCGGCCCGGCCGAGGCCGCAACCGGCTGGTTCGGCTGAGTCGTCCACAGGCGGGCCGAGTCATTCATCCAAGGCCGGCAGAGTTGTCCACAAGCTGCGGGGTGGATTCGGCGGTCCGGCCCGCGGCCTAATAAGGTTCAGGCATGGCACGCCCCGACGGCCGCACGGCCGACCAACTGCGCCCGGTGACCCTCAGCCGGAGCTGGAGCATCCACCCCGAGGGGTCGGTGCTCGTCGAGTTCGGCAACACCCGAGTGCTCTGCACCGCGAGCGTCACCGAGGGCGTGCCGCGCTGGCGCAAAGGCTCGGGTCTGGGCTGGGTCACCGCGGAATATGCGATGTTGCCCCGGGCCACCAACACCCGCGGCGACCGCGAGAGCATCAAGGGCAAGGTCGGCGGCCGCACCCACGAGATCTCCCGCCTGATCGGCCGCAGCCTGCGCGCCTGCATCGACCTCAAGGCGCTCGGCGAGAATTCGATCGTTCTCGACTGTGACGTGCTGCAGGCCGACGGCGGCACCCGCACCGCCGCGATCACCGGGGCCTATGTGGCGCTGCACGACGCGGTGGGCTGGCTGGCCGAGCGCAAGTCCCTGGCCGGCCGGGTGGAAAAGGTCATGCACCGCTCGATCCAGGCCGTCAGCGTCGGCATCATCGAGGGCGAGCCCCGCCTCGACCTGATGTATCTCGAGGACGTCGCGGCCGAGGTCGACATGAATGTGGTGTGCACCGGCGACGGCGACTTCGTCGAGGTGCAGGGCACCGGGGAGGACGGCGTCTTCCGCCGCGACCAGCTCGACGCGCTGCTCGATCTGGCCGTCGCCGGCTGCGCCGACCTGGCCGCCGCCCAGCAGAAGGCTCTGACCTCATGAGCGCCAAGCTCCTGCTGGCCACGGCCAACAAGAAGAAGCTGGTCGAGCTGCAGCGCATCCTCGACACGTCGCTCGGGGCCAACCGCGTCGCGCTGGTCGGCCTGGCTGACTACGAGGGCTACCCCGACGTCCCCGAGACCGGCCTCACCTTCGGGGAGAACGCGCTGATCAAGGCCCGTGAGGGGGCCAAGCGCACCAAGCTGCCCACGGTGGCCGACGACTCGGGCCTCGCGGTCGACGCGCTCAACGGCATGCCCGGCGTCTTCAGCGCCCGCTGGTCCGGCCGGCACGGTGACGACGAGGCCAACCTCGACCTGGTGCTGGGTCAGATCGCCGACGTGTCCGACGAGCAGCGGGGCGGCGCCTTCGTCTGCGCCGCGGCGCTCGTGCTGCCCAACGGCCGGGAGCATCTGGTCGAGGGCCGGCAGTCGGGCACGATCCTGCGCGCGCGTCGTGGCGAGGGCGGCTTCGGCTACGACCCGATCTTCCTGGGCGACGGCCAGACCCGCACCAACGCCGAGCTGTCACCGGCCGAGAAGGACGCGATCAGCCATCGGGGCAAGGCCTTCCGCGAGCTCTCCAAGGTCATCGCCCGCGAAGTGACGAGCTGACTCCGCTCTCAGGAAGCTGTCAACTTCCTGGGACATGCTTGAGGGAGCGGTTCTCGGGGTACCGCGTCCCGCAACAGCCTGGGGAGAAATTCATGCAGCTCCGGTTCGCCGCCCTCTTCGCGGCCACAGCGCTCGTCGGTCTTTCCGTGGTCTTCGCCAGCGAGCCCGTGACCTCCGACAGCGAGACCACGACGGCCGCCAAGACCTTCGTCGTCGTCGAGCCCAAGGTCAACGACTGCCCGTGGCAGACGACCGACCCCGCCGCCTGACGGCTGGCGCCTGACATCTCAGTTGCGGCGGCGCATGTCCTTGATCGTCTCGCGGAAGAACACGAAGATCCCGGCCGCGAAAAGGAAAGCAATCACCGCCAGGACAACCTGCACGGCGGTCACCCAGCCCCGGTCGGGCACCTCCGGCCGGGAGTAGCCGACGCTGCCGCGGGTGCCGGAGTTCTGGCCGATCTCGAAGGTGTCGCCGGGCTTCTCGCCCTTCATAAACCCGGGCTCGTCGATCAGGATCCGCGGGCCCGCGCCGTCGTTCCAGGTGATGCTGACGGTGCAGGCGTCGAAGTAGCCGAAACCCTTGGTCGTGATGGGCCCCTGCCGCTCGCAGCTCTCGACGGTCGCCGTGCCCTGGCGGCTCGCGTCAGCGAAGTCGGGGCCGGAGAACCGGCCGACGGTCCGCGAGCCCAGATAGAAGACGGTCGCCAGCGCGAGCAGGATCACGACGCCGAGCGCGCTGCCCCAGACGGTGCCGCGACGTTCCTCGACCACCGGCCTCTCCCGCGCCGCCCGGCTGCGGGCCACATTTTCCTCGGCCTCACCGAGCAGCTCGTCCATCCGCCGCCGGCGCTCGGCCCGGCGGTTGTCGTCGTCGGTCATCGCCCCATCCTCGCGATCGCCTAGAGCGGCAGATCGATCTGCGGCTTGTCGGGCTCGTCATTGTGCAGGGAACCGGCGGTGGTACCACCGTTCTGGATGCTGTTCATCTTGACGCCCTCGCGTAACGCGTCGGCCGCGATCTGGGCCTGCGTGCCGTGCACAACCGTGTCGCCCTGCGCCAAGGTCTTGTACGCGTGCTTGAAGCCACCCCAGGCGCCCTCGCTGTCGCTGATGTGGCTGTCGGCGGCGTGCAGCTTCGACGAGTTGAGGAACAGCGAACCGTACTGGAAGTCGGACATCGAGTCGTCCATGGTCCGGGCGATCCGGGTGCAGACCTGGGCGAGCGCGGGGAACTTGCTGCCCAGCGCGGTGATGGCGTCGCTGAGCTGGCGCATCACCCGCACGATCCGGCCGGCCCACTCGGCCACCATCAGCGCCACCTCGGCCAGGATCTTGGGGATCGTCACGACCAGCAGCGCCTGGACGGCCTTGGAGATCGCGGCCCCGACCAGCTCGGCGATCAGATCGCGGACCATGTTGCGGAACACGCCGACGATCGCGCCGGCGATCAGCGTGGCCTCGGCCATCGCGTCGGCGACCTCGCCCAGCGCCAGGCTGCTGTCGGCCATCGTGGACGCCTTCGCGCGATAGGCCGTGACCGCGTCGGAGACCCAGCGCGACGTCGCGGTGCTCACCTGGCCGGCGAAGTAGTCGGTGGCCTCGTACGTCCGGGCCTGCAGGTTGCGCCAGGTGGCGGCGTGACCCTCGATCTCCTTGGGGTCGCCGAGCAGGGCGTCCAGCGGCTCCCGCAGGCAGTCCAGGTGCTCCATGAGCCAGCCGACACCGGCCGCGAAGACCGCCTGGAACGGATCCATGATCGCGCCCAGCGCGCTCAGCCCGACCACCGCGGCGTTGCCGGCGGCGCCGAAGTAGTTCTCCTCCTTGATGCCGTCCTTGACACCCATGGCCGCCTCGAGGATGCCGGCACCCTCGTATCCCTTGGTCTCGGCCTCGGGCGCGATCAGGCTCGACCGGGACAGCGCGGCCGCGTCGCTCATCGCGTGCCCTTGATCCGGTCGGCGGCCCGCTCGTCGGTGTGCTCGTAGTCGTCGGCCAGCGCGCGCACCTGGCCGGCCAGGCCATTCATGCCGTCCACAGTCTTCTGGTACGCGGCGATCGCCTCATCCGCGTGCGGATTCATGTAGACATTCGCGATCACGGCACCCACGAAGTATCCGTACGCGTTGCTGGACACGCGGATGTGCGCCGCCGCGGCCCGTGCCTCGTCGAGCATGCGCCCCGTCTCGTCGACGTCGCGCGCGTGCCGCCGAACCTCCTCGGGCGGAACCTCAATGCCCATCGTGTCCCCCGGATCCACATCTCTAGGCAGCGCTAAGCACGCTAGCCCATCCGGGCCAGCCTGGCTGCACCCCATCGATGTGGATCAACCGTCACCGCAGCGGGCCGACGGCGTCCTCGATCCGGGCGCGCAGGTCGCGGCCCGCCACGACCGACCGGGCGGCCTCGAGCGCCGGGGCCAGGAACAGGTCGGGGCCGGGCCGGCCCGCGGCGGGCTCGAGGGCGGCGATCGCGGCCCGGCCGGCCGGCGACGGGACGAGCGGCTCGCGCAGCTGCAGGCCGCGGACCGCGGAGATCAGTTCGACGGCGAGCAGGCTGGTCAGATTGTCGAGGACCGTGCGCAGCTTCTTGGTGGCGGCCCAGCCCATCGAGACGTGGTCCTCCTGCATGCCGCTGGTCGGCAGCGAGTCGACCGAGGCGGGTGCGGCCAGCCGGCGGTTCTCGGCGACGATCCCGGCCGCCGTGTACTGGGCGATCATCAGGCCCGAGTTGACACCGGCGTCGGGGGAGAGGAACGGCGGCAGCCGGCGGTTGCGCGTCACGTCGAGCAGGCGGTCGACGCGGCGTTC
This sequence comes from Paractinoplanes maris, assembly GCF_023544465.1. Taxonomy (GTDB): domain Bacteria; phylum Actinomycetota; class Actinomycetes; order Mycobacteriales; family Micromonosporaceae; genus Actinoplanes; species Actinoplanes maris. Next base: position 125,858 of record NZ_JALPVL010000012.1, read on the forward strand.
GGCGATCGCGCCCACCTCGGCGGCGGCGATGGCCAGGAAGTCGGCGGCGAAGCCGAGCGGCGCGCCGTGGAAGTTGCCGGTCGACTCGACCCGCCCGTCGGGCAGCACGACCGGGTTGTCCACCACGGACACCAGCTCGCGGGCGGCGGTCGTGCGGACGAAATCGAGCGTGTCGCGGGCGGCTCCGGCCACCTGCGGGGCGCAGCGCATCGAATACGCGTCCTGCACCGCGTGGGCCAGGTCGTCGCGGTGCGAATCCATGATCGCCGAGCCCTGGAGCAGCTGGAGGATGTTGGCGGCCGAGGCCGACTGGCCGGGGTGCGGGCGGATCTCGTGCAGCTCGGGCAGGAACGGCCGCTCCGAGCCCAGCATCGCCTCGATCGCCAGCGCCGCGGTCACGTCGGCCATCGCGAACAGGTGCGCGGCGTCGTCAATGGCGAGCAGCAGCATGCCCAGCATGCCGTCGGTGCCGTTGATCAGCGCCAGCCCCTCCTTGGCGGCCAGCTCGAGCGGCTCGATGCCGGCCGTGTGCAGCGCCTCGGCCGCGGCCAGGCGGGCGCCGTCCTTGCCCAGCACCCAGCCCTCGCCGAGCAGCACGATCGCGCAGTGGGCCAGCGGGGCCAGGTCGCCCGAGGCGCCCAGCGAGCCGTGCTCGGGCACCCACGGGGTGATGTCGTGGTTGAGCAGGTCGGCCAGGCCCTGGGCGAGCACCGGGCGGACACCCGAGCGGCCCAGCGCGAGCGAGCGCAGCCGCAGCAGCATCATCGCCCGCACCACCTCGCGGGGCATGGGCGCGCCGATGCCGGCCGCGTGCGAGCGGATCAGCGCGTGCTGGAGCTCGGCTCGGCGCTCGGGGGCGATGGACGTGTTGGCCAGCGCGCCGAAGCCGGTCGACACCCCGTACACGGGACGGCCGGAGGCCTCGATCCGGTCGACGATCTCGCGGCTCGTGGCCATGGCGGTGACGGTCTCGGGGGCGATCTCGACGCGGGCGTCACCGCGAGCGACCGCGAGCACATCGGCCGGAGTCACGCCGGTGGGCTGGACTGTGACGATCATGATGACTGGCCTTCGGTGAGTTCGAACGCGTCGGACAGCAGTCCGCCGTGCAGGATCTGTTTGATCAGGGGAACGCCGGGCCGGTAGGCCAGGTGCAGGTGGGACGGCGCGTCGAGCACCGCCAGGTCGGCCCGGGCACCGGGGCGCAACCGGCCGATGTCGTCGCGGCGCAAGGCCCGCGCGCCGCCGGCGGTCGCCGCGAACACGGCTTCGGCCGGTGTCATCCGCATGTCCCGGACGGCGAGCGCGATGCAGAACGGCATCGACGAGGTGTAGGAGGAGCCGGGATTGCAGTCGGTGGCGAGCGCCACCGAGACGCCGGCGTCGATCAGCCGGCGCGCGTCGGGGTAGGGCGAGCGGGTCGAGAACTCGGCTCCGGGCAGCAGCGTGGCGACCGTCGCCGATCCGGCCAGCGCGTCGACATCGGCGCTGCTCAGATGCGTGCAGTGGTCGGCGCTGGCCGCCCCCAGCTCGACCGCGAGCCGGACGCCGGGCCCCTCGGCCAGCTGGTTGGCGTGCACCCGGAGCCCCAGGCCCTTGCGGCGGCCGGCGGTCAGGATCGCCCGGGTCTGCTCCTCGTCGAAGGCGCCGCGCTCGCAGAACACGTCGATCCATTTCGCGTACGGGGCGCAGGCCTCCAGCATCGGGCCGCGCACCAGATCCACGTACTCGCCGGGGTCGCTCCCGGCCGGCACCACGTGCGCGCCGAGGAACGTCGTCTCGTCGCTCAGCTCGCGCGCGATCCGCAACGACCGGGCCTCGTCGGCGACGTTCAGCCCGTACCCGCTCTTGATCTCGATCGTGGTGGTGCCCTGCCGCCGCGCCTCACCGACGAGCCGCCGGGCCCGGCCGAGCAGCTCGTCGTCGCCGGCCGCCCGGGTTGCCGCGACCGTGGTGCGGATGCCACCGCCGGTGTACGGCTCGCCGGCCATCCGCGCGCCGAACTCGGCCGCCCGGTCACCGGCGAAGACCAGGTGCGCGTGACTGTCCACAAAGCCCGGCAGGACGGCGCCGCCCCGGGCGTCGATCCGCTGATCGGCCGCGGGGGCCTGCGATGACGGGCCGATCCAGGCGATGCGGTCGCCCTCGATCGCCACGGCCACGTCTTTCCGTACGCCGAGCAGGCCCTCGCCCTCGTCATTGGTGACCAGCTCGCCGATGTTGTCGATGACGATGCTCATGGGCGCCGCTCCTCGCTCATGGGCGCCGCTCCTCGACGAATGACCGTGCCGCCGCGGAAGGTGCGCGCCCGTCGGTGGTGAGTGGGCTGTCGTCGGTGGTGAGTGCGCGCCCGTCGGTGGTGAGCGCGCGTTCGTCGGTGGTGAGCGCGCGTTCATCGGCGGGAAGCGCGCGCCCGTCGGCGGGAAGCGCTCGATCTCCTGGGAGCGCCTCCGGATCACGGGGAAGCGGGCCTTGGCGGCCGGTGAGTGCCGTGATCGCGGCGCTGAGTGCGCGCGGGACGTCGATCGCGGTGTGGCGGCCCTCGGACACGATCATCCGGCCGTCCGCCACGACGTGCGTGATGTCGGCTGCCGTCGCGGCCAGAACGGCCTGTGCGGGATCGGCTCCGGCAGTGCGGACGGTGTCGAGCGCCACGCAGACGAAGTCGGCCCGGTGGCCGGGGGCGAGGTCTCCGGCGTCGAACCAGCCGATCGACCTGTGGTTGGCCGCGGCGGCGATCAACTCGGCCGGGGTGAACCGGCCGCGCTGCTCGCTGGCCAGCCGGTCGTTCATCTCCAGACCCCGCAGCTCCTCGAACTGGTCGATCACGGCGTGGCTGTCGCTGCCCAGGCTCAGCGCCGCGCCGGCCCCGGCCAACCGGCGGGCCGGCCCGATGCCGTCGGCGAGGTCGCGTTCGGTGGTGGGGCAGAAGCACACCTGGTGATCGCCAAGGATGTCGATGTCGCGATCGGTGAGGTGGGTAGCGTGCACGGCCACGGTCATCGGCTGCCAGACGCCGTGCGCCTCGAGCAGCTCGGTCGGTGTGCAACCGTGGACAGCCTGGCACTGCTCGTTCTCGGCGCGTTGCTCGGAGAGATGCACGTGCACGGGCTGGCCGTCGGTGCGGTGGGCGAAGGTCGACATGACATCGGCCGGGACCGCCCGGACCGAGTGCAGGGCCGCGCCGATCTTGGCGTGCGGCTGGGCGCGCAGCAGGTCGGTGCGGGCCGACCAGCCGTCCAGGTCGCCATCGCCGTAGCGGCGCTGCACTCCCTCGAGCGGTTTGGCGTCCACACCGGACGTCAGATAGAGCGTGTCCAGCAACGTGATCCGGATGCCGGCGTCGGCCGCTGCCTGGAGAAGCGCGTGACCCATCGCGTTCGGATCGCCGTAGGGCACGCCGTCGGGGCCGTGGTGCAGGTAGTGGAACTCGCCGACCGCGGTGATCCCGGACAGGGCCATCTCGGCATACACGCCGCGGGCCAGCGCGTAGTAGGAGTCCGGATCGAGGCGGCCGGCGACCGCGTACATGAGGTCGCGCCACGTCCAGAAACTGCCGCCGCCCGCGTGCGTGCGCCCCCGCAAAGCCCGGTGAAAGGCATGCGAATGCGCGTTCGCAAAGCCCGGCAGAACCAGGCCAGGCAGGTGGATGCCCGTTTTGTCCGCGCCAGGGGTGGGGAAGGTGGGCGCGGGGGCCGGGGGAGCGCCCGCGGTGGGCGCGCCGGCTGCGCTGGGCGCGGCGGCAAGGGGACTGCCCGGGGCGGGCTCGCCGGTGGAAGGGCTGCCTGCGGTCGGGGTGATGGCGGTGATCACGCCGTCGTGGACGTCGATGCGGACGTTGCGGGCGAGGCGGCCGCTCGTCCAGGCGTACTCGGCGAAGTAGACAGTCATGTCAGGTCGCCGAGGACCCGGGCGAGCGCCTCGATGCCCGCCACGCAATCCTCCGGTTCGGCGTGCTCGGCCGGGGAGTGCGAGACACCCGTCGGGTTGCGCACGAACAGCATCGCGGTCGGCACGTGGGCCGACAGCACTCCCGCGTCGTGCCCCGCGCCCGTCGGCAGGATCGGCGCTCCGCCGAGCAGCCCGGCGATCCGTGCCGCCAGCGACTCCTCGAAGGTCACCTCGGCACTGAACGACTCCGGCGTCACCGTGATCCCGGTGCCGTCCCGCCCGGCCCGCTCGTGCGCCCGCTTGATCACCGCGTCGACGACCCCGTCCAGCGTGCCGGTCTCGGCCGCCCGCGCGTCCAGCCAGCCCCGCACCAGCGACGGGATCGCGTTGGTGGCGTTCGGCTCGACCTCGACCCGGGCCATCGTCGCGTGCGCCCCGGCCAGCCGGGCCTCCTTGTTGGCCGCCAGCACCGTGTACGCGAAGGTCAGCATCGGGTCGCGCCGGTCGGCCATCCGGGTGGTGCCCGCGTGGTCGCCGATGCCGGTGAAATCGAACCGCCAGCGCCCGTGCGGCCAGATCGCGCTGGCCACCCCGACCGGCACGTCGAGCGCGCGCCCCTGCTCGATGTGCAGCTCGACCAGCGAGTTGATCCGGCCGGTCAGCCCGGGCAGCCGGCCCGCGGGTGTGTCGCCGAGGGCCTCACCGAACGTGATGCCCTCCCGGTCGGTCAACGCCGCCGCCTGCGCGGGCTCGATCGCACCGCTCAGGAGGCGGGACCCGAGGCACGGTACGCCGAACCGGCCCCCCTCCTCCTCGACGAACGCGACGACGGCGATCGGCCGCCGCGGCACGTGCCCCCGCCGGCGCAGCTCGTCGACCGCCAGGAACGCGCTGACGATGCCGAGTGGCCCGTCGAAGCCCCCGCCGTGCGGCACCGAGTCGAAGTGCGAGCCGGTGAGCACCGCGTCGTGGCCCCACTGGTCACCCCACCAGGCGAACAGGTTGCCGTTGCCGTCGTCGGTGACCGCCATGTCCCGGCGGGCGGCCTGGTTGCGGAACCAGTCGCGCAGCACCAGTTCCGGTTCCTCCAGCGCGTAACGCAGGTAGCCCCCGTTGCGGACCCGCCCGATCGGCGCGATCCCGTTCCACAGCTCGGCGAACGTCGCGGTCACCGGGCGTCCCGCATCGGGAGGTGCACGCCCGCGGCGGCCTGCGACTCGTAGCCGGCGTCGACGTGCCGCATCACACCCGTACCGGGGTCGTTGGTCAGCACCCGCTCGATCTTCTGCCCGGCCAGCGGCGTGCCGTCGGCCACACAGACCTGACCGGCGTGGATCGAGCGGCCGATGCCGACGCCGCCGCCGTGGTGGATCGACACCCAGCTCGCGCCGCTGGCCGTGTTGAGCAGGGCGTTGAGCAGCGGCCAGTCGGCGATCGCGTCGGAGCCGTCGAGCATCGACTCGGTCTCGCGGTAGGGCGAGGCGACCGAGCCCGAGTCGAGGTGGTCGCGGCCGATCACCAGCGGCGCCTTGAGCTCGCCCGACGCCACCATGTCGTTGAAGCGCACGCCGGCCTTGTCCCGCTCGCCGTAGCCGAGCCAGCAGATCCGGGCCGGCAGGCCCTGGAACGCGACGCGCTCCTCGGCCATCTTCATCCACCGGGCCAGCGACTCGTTCTCCGGGAAGAGCTCGAGGATGGCCTTGTCGGTCGCCGCGATGTCGGCCGGGTCACCCGAGAGCGCGGCCCAGCGGAACGGCCCCTTGCCCTCGGCGAAGAGCGGCCGGATGTACGCCGGGACGAAGCCCGGGAAGTCGAAGGCGCGCTGATAGCCGGCCAGCTGGGCCTCGCCGCGGATCGAGTTGCCGTAGTCGAACACCTCGGCCCCGGCGTCGAGGAAGCCGACCATGGCGGCGACCTGCTTGGCCATGCTGCCACGGGCGCGCTCGGTGAACTCCTCGGGCTTCGTCCGTGCGTACTCGGCGGCGTCGGCCAGTTCGACGCCGACCGGCAGATACGACAACGGGTCGTGCGCGCTGGTCTGGTCGGTGACGATGTCGATCTCGACGCCGCGGGTCAGGATCTCGCCGAACACGAGCGCGGCGTTGCCGACCACCCCGATCGACACCGCGCGCTTCTCCCGCTTGGCCTTCTCGGCCCGGGCCAGCGCGTCGTCGAGGTCGTCGGCGATCTCGTCGAGGTAGCGGGTGTCGACGCGGCGCCGCAGACGGGTCCGGTCGACGTCGACGATCAGGCAGACGCCGCCGTTCATGGTCACCGCGAGCGGCTGGGCGCCGCCCATGCCGCCGCAGCCGCCGGTCAGGGTCAGCGTGCCGGCCAGGGTGCCGTTGAACCGCTTGGCGGCGACGGCGGCGAAGGTCTCGTAGGTGCCCTGCAGGATGCCCTGGGTGCCGATGTAGATCCAGGACCCGGCGGTCATCTGGCCGTACATGGTCAGGCCGAGGTTCTCCAACCGGCGGAACTCGGGCCAGGTGGCCCAGTCGCCGACGAGGTTGGAGTTGGCGATCAGCACCCGCGGGGCCCATTCATGCGTACGGAACACACCCACCGGACGGCCCGACTGCACCAGCAGCGTCTCATCGCCGGCCAGCACGTCGAGCTCCCGCACGATCGCGTGGAAGGACGGCCAGTCCCGCGCGGCCCGTCCGGTGCCGCCATAGACCACCAGGTCCTCGGGGCGCTCGGCCACGTCGGGGTCGAGGTTGTTCATCAGCATCCGCTTGGCCGCCTCCTGCGGCCAGCCCTGGGCGGTGTACGCCGTTCCGCGCGGTGCCCTGATCTCCGACATCGTCGACCTTCCTGTTCTTCTCAAGCCTGGAAAATCTGCCGGCGCGCGGCCGTGGCCTCGAACTGCTCCAGCCGCCGCTGCACCGGCTCCGGGTCGGCGTCGCACATCGCCTGCAGCAGCACCATGGCCATCGCCATCGGCCCGGTGTGCAGGTCGAAGACGAGCCGGGTGCCGACCGCGGCGGGCAGCACGACGTCGGCGTGCTCGGCCACCGGGGAGACGGCCGAGTCGGTGATCGCGACCACCGCGTACCCCATGCCCCGGGCCTCCCGGATCGCCTCGAGCGACTCCCGCGGATAGCGCGGCAGCACCAGGGCCAGCATGGCACCGGCACCGGCGGCCCGGGCCTGATCGAGCCGGTCGACCAGCGACGTCCCGCCCGCGTCGAGCACGCGCACATCCGGGTGCACCTTGCTGGCGAAATACCCGAAATAGCCGGCCAGGGGCGCCGCCGACCGCAACCCGAGCACCGGCAGAGGCCGGCTCGCGATCAGGAGCTCGGCCCCCCGGCGTACGTCATCGAGCCGCTCCAGCTGGTGGCAGAGCCGCCCCAAATGCTCGGCCTCAGCGGCCACCGCCGTCTGCAGGGCGTTGTGCTCCCGCCCGCCGTCGCCGTCCGAACCCCCGGTGAGCTCGCGGAGCACCCGCCGCAAGGCCGGGTAACCGTCGTAGCCGAGAGCCATGGCGAAGCGGGTGACCGAGGGCTGACTGACCCCGGCCAGGTCGGCGACCTCGGCCGCGGAGAGGTAGGCGGCCTTGCCGGCGTGCTCGACCAGGCAGTGGGCTATGCGCCGCTGGGTCGGAGTGAGCCGGGCCCCGGCAAACAGGTCGAGCACCCGCTCGCCCACCCTGACCACTCCGTCATTCACCCACGCAGCTTATGCATGAAATCTTTCAGCGCGCTAGAGGTTGGCGCCCGATCGCCGGAACGGCCCGCCGCCGACGGCGTCGTTGTGACGTTGCCACCAGGAGCAGCGCGAGAACACCGGTGGTCAGCAGGATGATCCACCGGACCCGCGTTCCGGGGGGCGACGATCAGGCCGTGAGCAGGTTGACCAGCGAGGGTGGCCGGACGATGGCGCGGGTCACCGGGCGGCCGGCCACGGCCAGCGCGAGCCTCTCGAGGTCGGCGGCGTTGATGCCGGCCGGCACCTCGAGGCGGTGCCGGACCTTGCCGTCCACCTGGACGACGCAGGTCACGGTGCGGTCGGCGGCCAGGGCGGGGTCGATGGCGGGCCACCCGGCGCGGGCCACCCCCGGGGCGTGGCCGAGACGCGACCACATCTCCTCGGCGGTGTAGGGCGTGACGAGGGACAGCACCACGGCCAGTGCTTCGACGGCCTCGCGGGTCGCCGGGTCGCCGGGCGGCGCGTGACGGGCGGCGTTGGCCAGCTGCATCGCGCGGGCGACGACCACGTTGAACCGGCGGTGCTCCATCAGGTCGGTGATCTGGCGCAGCAGCCGGTGGGTGGTGCGGCGCAGCTCGGTGTCACCCTGCTCGAACGGGACACCGGGAGCGGACGTCACGCCGGCGGCCAGGCGCAACACGCGGTCCAGGAAGCGCACCGAACCGTCGGGCGACACGTCGGCCCAGTCGATGTCCTCCTCCGGCGGGCCGGCGAACACCATGGTCAGGCGCACCGCGTCGACGCCGTACCGGTCGAGCTGCTCGCCCAGGCGGACCAGGTTGCCCCGGGACTTGCTCATCGCCGCGCCGTGCAGAATCACCTGACCCTGGGTGAGCAGGCGGCGGAACGGCTCACCGAAATCGATCAGGCCGAGGTCACGCAGAGCCTTCGTGAAGAACCGGGCGTAGAGCAGGTGCAGCACAGCGTGGTCCGGTCCGCCGATGTACTGATCGACCGGCATCCACCGCCGCACCTCGTCCGGATCGAACGGCCCTTTCCCGTACGAGGGGGAGCAGTACCGCAGGAAATACCAGGACGAGTCGACGAAGGTGTCGAGCGTGTCCGTGTCCCGCTCGGCCGGCTCGCCGCAGCGCGGGCAGTCGACGGCCACCCAGTCGCGGGCGGCGGCCAGCGGCGAGACACCCTTCGGCGTCAGGTCGGCTCCGCGCAGATCGGGCAGCAGCACCGGCAGCTGGTCATCGGGCACCGGCACGATCCCGCATGCTCCACAGTGCACGACCGGGATGGGGCAACCCCAGTAGCGCTGGCGCGAGATCAGCCAGTCGTGCAGCCGATAGGTGCCGCCGGCCCGGCCGATCCAGTTGCGCTGCATGGTCAGGACGGCGGCGGGCCACCGGCCCTCGAGCTCGGCCAGGTCGTCGAGCAGCTGATCGGCGTACGCGGTGATCTTGAGAAACCACTGGGTGAGCTCGCGTGTGGTGACCGGGCTGTCGCACCGCTCGCACCGGCCGTCGATCACCTGCTCGTTGGCCAGCACGGTCTGGTCGACGGGACACCAGTTGACCGGGGCGGGGCGGCGCTCGGCCAGACCGCCCCCGAGCAGCCGCAGGAACAACCATTGCGTCCAGCGGTAGTAGGACGGGTCGCTGGTGTGCAGGCGGGTGCGCCAGTCGATGGACGTGGCGAAGCGGCGGAACGTCTCGGCCTGCGTCGCGATGTTGGCGTAGGTCCAGTCGGCCGGGTGCGTGCCGCGTTTGATCGCCGCGTTCTCGGCGGGCAGCCCGAACGAGTCCCACCCCACCGGGTGCAGCACGTCGTGACCCAGCTGAATCCAGTACCGCGCCACGGCATCGCCGAACGCGTACGCCTCCGCGTGCCCCATGTGCAGGTCGCCCGAGGGATAGGCGAACATGTCGACCACCGTGCGGCGCTCCCCGCCCGAGGAGCCGGCGGCGAAGAGATCGAGCGACTCCCACACCGGCCGCCATCGTGCTTCCAGCGCAGCGAAGTCGTAGTCACCCATGCCTTCTACGGTGGTAGGACCGCTGCAGCACGCGCAACACAAATCCCGGCCGCATGAGCACCGACGGCGGGTCGAGCAGCTGCTGCACCCGGACGAAGGCGCGGTTGATGCCGGCGTCGATCTGGGACGCGTAGGGCGCGGGCCGAGAGCGTCGCGCACGTCATACCCTGCCCATAGATCGGGTTGACGCTGCAGATCGCGTCGCCGAGCGCCACGTGTCCCGGCGGCGGTGTGTCCAGGCTCTCGAAGAGCCGTCGCCGCGACGACGGGAACTTCGCCACGACGATCTCGCTGAGCGGCTCGGCCCGGTCGAGCAGCTCGCCCAGGATCGGGTCGGGCAGCTCGCCCGCGGCGATCAGCTCCTCCTCGAAACCGGGGAAGAGCATGCTCAGCTCGCGCAGCCCCGAGGCGAGCAGGATGTGCGGCTGGCTGCCCTGCGGCACCCCACGCCGGGGCACGGCCTCGTCCGGCAGCGTGTCGCGGTCGAGCACGGTCACCTGGTCGTACCGGTCATGCAGCACCCGGGCGGCGGCCAGGCCCGCCACCCCGGCCCCGACGACCACCGCTGTGTTGTCCACGGTGTCCAGTCAACCGAGGTGGCGAGGGTCGTGGCGACACTCAGTCGGATCGCCGACCTACTGATCGTCGGGTGCGAGGCGCACGCGGCGCAGGAGCTGGGCGTTCAGGGCGACCACGATGGTCGAGGCGCTCATCATGACGGCGCCGACGGCGGGGCTCAGGGTGAAGCCGGTCCAGGCCAGGACGCCGGCGGCCAGCGGGATGGCGACGACGTTGTAGCCGGCCGCCCAGGCCAGGTTCTGGATCATCTTGCGGTAGGACGCCCGGGACAGCTTGATCACGCTGCTCACGGCGCGCGGGTCGGAGGAGGCCAGCACCACGCCGGCCGACTCGATCGCCACGTCGGTGCCGGCACCGATGGCCAGGCCCACGTCGGCGCGGGCCAGCGCGGGAGCGTCGTTGACACCGTCGCCGACCATGGCCACGCTCAGGCCGCGGCGCTGCAGGTCGGCCACCGCCTTGTCCTTGTCGGCCGGCAGCACCTCGGCGAAGACCTCGTCGAGACCCAGGTCGGCCGCGACGGCCTCGGCCACCGGGCGGGCGTCACCGGTGATCATCACGATCTTCTCGATGCCCTGCGCCCGCAGCTGCCGGATCGCCTGGCGGGCCTCGGGGCGGATCTCGTCCTCCAGCGCGAACGCCCCGATCACCGCGGGCTCGTCGCCGCCCAGCCGCACGAGGTGCAGCACGGCGGCACCCCGGTGGGACCAGGCCTCGGCCGGGGCGGTCAGATCGGCGGGGGCCGTGGCGGTCAGCTCCCGGAGCAGGGCGGGGCCGCCCACGGCGTACGCCCGGTCGTCGACCACGGCCTGGACGCCGCGACCGGTCAGCGAGCGGAAGCCGGTGGCGGAGGCCGTGAGCCCGCGCTCCCGGGCCACCGACACGAGTGCCTTGGCCAGCGGGTGTTCACTGTCGCTCTCGACGGCGGCCGCGATCCTCAGCACGTCGTCCTCGGTGTGACCGGCCGTGGCGGCGACTCCGGTGACCGTGTGTGCGCCCTTGGTCAGGGTGCCGGTCTTGTCGAAGAGAACAGCATTCACCGTACGCATCCGCTCGAGCGCCAGCCGGTCCTTGACCAGGATGCCGGCGCGGGCCGAGAGCGCCGTGGACAGGGCGATCACCAGCGGGATGGCCAGGCCGAGGGCGTGCGGGCAGGCGATCACCAGCACCGTCACGGTCCGGACGACCGACTGGTCGAGGTCGCCCAACGTCCACCACGTCACGAAGGTGACGAGCCCCGCCCCGGCCGCGACGTAGAACAGCCAGGCGGCGAACCGGTCGGCCAGCACCTGAGCCCGGCCGCCGGCCGCCTGGGCCTGGGCGACCAGGCGTCCGATGCCGGCCAGGGCGGTGTTCTCACCCACGGCGTCGACGTCGACCCGGACGGCCGAATCGGTGGCCACCGTGCCGGCCACGACGCGGTCTCCCGGCGTACGGGAAACCGGTCTCGACTCTCCGGTGATCATCGACTCGTCCATCTCGGCGGTCCCCTCGACGATGCGACCGTCGGCGGGCACCCGGCCACCCGAGCGCACCAGCACCCGGTCGCCGACCCCCAGATCCGAGACCGGTACGTCGTCGATCGAGCCGTCGGGCCGGATGCGCGCGGCCCGGTCGGGCAACAGGGCGGCCAGCGCGGCCAAGGCGCCCTGGGCCTGGCCGATCGCCTTCATCTCCTGCCAGTGGCCCAGCAGCATGATCGTGACGAGCGCGGCCAGCTCCCACCAGAAGTCCAGCTCGAACAGTCCGATGCTGGTGGCGAGCGAGGCGGCGTAGGCGACCGTGATGGCCATCGCGATCAGCAGCATCATGCCCGGCGCGCGGGTGCGGATCTCGGCGAGCGCCCCGGTCAGGAACGGCCACCCGCCATAGAGGAGGACGACCGTGCCGAGCACCGGCCCGACCGCGCCGATGCCCGGGAAGTCCAGCGAGTAGCCGAACCACTCCATGACCATCTCGCTGGTCACGACGATCGGAACGGTGAGGACAAGGCTCAGCCAGAACTTGCGCCGAAACACCTCCGGGTCGTGCCCCGCATGCTCCCCGTGCCCACCGTGCATCTCGGGCGCGTGCTGATGAGTCTCGATCATTTGCTGCCACCTCCGTTCCGAACCATATACCCCCTGGGGGTACCAAGTCATCAACCGCAGGAGGGCGGAGTGATGGCGTGGAACACATCCGCGGGACTGGATGATCCGCCGATGCGGACCGGCCACGGTGGACAAAGTGCGAAGACGAAAAGGTGATGGCTGAGGTGGTGCCGGACACCCATGCTGTTCCGGCCGGAAACCCGGCGAACCGTCGGAGGTGTTGAGAATCAGAGCATCCACGCCCTCGGATCCCGCGCCCGCTCCTCGAGGCGGGCGCTTCGGATTCTTCGGGGATCAGAACGTCGTCGGCATGATGACCGCGGCCGGTGTGGTGCTCGCCCTGATCGGCGTGATCATCGCCTACCTGGCCTGGCGCGGGGATGAAGGCGAACGACGGAACGTCGCCGGCGGCGACGCGTCCCCCTCGATCGCACCGAGCAATGCGTCAGGCAACGCATCGAGCTCCACGCCCGCCGGGCCCCTGCGCTATCAACTCGACGCCGGCAGCCTCGACGACCGGACCGTGCGGGTGGCCGCGACCACCTCGGGTGCTCCTGAAGCCTCCACGGCCTACTGGTTCATCCTCGAGATCAACTGGGGTGACGGGAACACCGACTACTACCCGCGCCGCGACCTCAAGGGTGACGCCGCGACGTTCGATGTGACCATCCCGGCCGACGCGAGCACCGACGTGGTGCGGACCGGCAAGGTGTACGCCCTGACCCCCGCCCAGGCTTCTCAGGCCCAGGTCTACCTCGACCGGCAGGCCAACCCGGCCGCCGACGACGACTTCTTCGACAACCCGCCCGGCGAGGCCAAGTCGGCGGGGGTTCGGCTGCCGTTCTGAGACGGGCGTGCAAGGCTTCGAGGATGCGCATCACGGCCCTGTACACGTACCCGGTCAAGGGGTGTCATCGCCTCGAGCACGACACCGCCGCGGTCGAGCCGTGGGGTCTGGCCGGTGACCGCCGATGGCTGATGGTCGACGCCGAGGGCGTCGGGATCACTCAGCGCGACACCCCCGTCCTGACCCGGCTGACCGTCACTCCACGAGCCGGCGGCCTCGAGCTCAGCGCCCCCGGCCTGCCGCCGCTGTCGGTCGACGAGCCCGCCGACGGGCCGGAGGAGCAGGTGCGGGTGTTCCGGGCCAAGGAGCCGGTGCCCGCCCGCGTGGCCGAGAAGGAGTGGAGCACCCGCTTCCTGGGCCGGGACGCCCGGCTGGTCTGGCAGGCCGACCCGACCGGCCGCACGATCGAGGAGCAGGCGCTGCCCGGCGACCGGGTGAGCTTCGCCGACGGCTATCCCGTGCTGCTGGCCAACGAGGGGTCGCTGGCCGCGCTCAACGACTGGCTCGTCGAGGCGGGGGAGGAGGCGGTGCCGGTGACCCGGTTCCGGCCCAACCTGGTGATCGGCGGCGCCGAGCCGTGGATCGAGGACGGCTGGCTCGGGCGGCGGCTGCGGATCGGCGATCTGACCTTCCGGGCGGCCAAGGAGTGCGCCCGCTGCGTGGTCACCACGATCGATCAGGAGACCGGGGAGAAGGGCCGGCAGCCGCTGCGCATGCTGGGCGCGCGCCGGCGCTTCGATACCGGGCTACTCTTCGCAATCAATCTCATTCCTGACAAATTGGGCGTCGTGCGGCTCGGTGACACGGTGGGGGTCGGGTGAACGGATGAAGCCCGCCACCCGAGTCTTAGGAGTGTCTTAGGTAAGTTGCCGCCGCGACGGGAACGCGCGCAGGATCGCTCACCGTGACCGCATCTCGTCTGTTCTCGCCCCGCTGGCTCGCCTTCGGCGGCGCCGGTGTCCTCGCCGCTGTCCTCGGAGTGGCGCTCGTGCTGCAGAACAGCGGCTCGGCCTGTGCCGCCCCGCCGTCCACGTCGGCCGCCAAGGGGAAGGCGACGTACTTCTCGCTCGACGGCACGCTCGGCAACTGCTCGTTCCCGAGCCCGCCGGCCGACGACCTCTTCGTGGCCCTCGGTCAGAAGAACCAGTACTCCCAGGGCGCGGCCTGCGGCACCTACATCGACGTCACCGGGCCCAAGGGCAAGGTGCGGGTCAAGGTCATCGACTCCTGCCCGGAGTGCCCGGCCGGTCACCTCGACCTGAGCCTCACCGCGTTCAAGAAGATCGGCAAGCAGTCCGACGGCATCATCCCGATCACCTATCGGACGGTGCCCGGCGCGTCGGTTCCGGGCCCGCTTTCCGTACGGGTGAAGGAAGGCTCCTCGCAGTACTGGCTGAGTGTGCTGATCGACAACCACGCCAGCCGGCTCGCCTCGGTGAAGATCGCCTCCAAGGGCGGCAGCTTCCGCACCGCGTCGCGCGAGGACTACAACTACTGGACGATCCCCAGCGGCGCCGGCAGCGGCCCCTTCAAGGTCAAGGTCACCGACGTGTACGGGAACTCGGCCACCCTCGGCGGCATCAAGCTCGCGGTCGGGAAGACCCAGAAGACCACGGCCAAGCTCGGCGGAAGCGTCAAGGTGAAGCCGGAGTCGCAGTCCGCCAAGAAGGTCACCAAGACCAAGAAGGCCACCCCCAAGGTCACGAAGACCACCGCCGCCCCCAAGCCGGCCCCGTCGAAGTCGTCGCCCGCGGCCGCCCCGCTGCTCGAGTCGACCGCCGTGGCGGCGCCCACGGCCACCCAGCCCGCCCCGCTCGACGCCAACCTGGCCGCCGACTCACCCCGCTGTTCCTGACCGTCCCCACCGCACCCGGCCGGACGCGATCCTCCGTCGCGCCCGGCCGGGTCGTCAGGACGTCAGGGTCAGCCACAGGTGGATCTCGTCGCGGTCGTCGCCCGTCCCGACCCGCAGCGCCCCGGGCAGCCGGCCGACCTCGCGATAGCCCAGCCCGGCATAGAACCTCTCGACGCCCGCGCCGGCCCGCACGGTGACCTGGATGGCGTCCAGGCCCAGGTCGCGGGCGAGCCGCTCGGCCTCGAGCATCAGCGCGGCGCCGTAGCCGCGGCCCTGCCGGTGTGGGGTGACCATGACCCGCTTGAGCACCCGCCAGTGCTCCTTGAGCTCGAAGCGGTTGCTGACCACGAAGAGCAGCGCGACCAGTTCGCCGTCGTCGGTGGCGATCAGCAGCCGATCGACCCCCGACTCCACCGCGGCGAACGCGGCGTCGGCCACCGGCTGGACCTCCGCACCGGTCACCGGGCCGACGAAGCCCACCGCCCCGCCGGCGTTGGTCACGTCGGTCCAGAGCGCGACGATGCTCGCGCGCAACGCGCCGGTGAGCGGCGGATCCACCTCGAAGTGCAATCCCATGCCGCCATCATCGATGTCGTGTGCGGAAGGGGGGACTTGAACCCCCACGCCCTTTCGGGCACGGGCACCTAAAACCCGCGCGGCTGCCGATTACGCCACTCCCGCTCGATGCGCGCCCCGCGGGGCACACACGTTCCCGCGATTCTAGACGCTCTTGCCCGGCCGGAGCGCCCGCGGTCACATGGCACGGCGGCCGCCTCGCGGATCATGCCGCGTGACAGCCGCCGTGGTCTGGGAAGACCGTTTTGGGGTCTTGCCGTAGAGATCGGCCGATCCGGGGCCGACTGTAGGGTCAGTCGATGCCGAGATCGCGCCGCAGCTTGGCGACGTGCCCGGTGGCCTTGACGTTGTAGAGGGCCCGCTCGATCACGCCGTTCTCGTCGATCACAAACGTCGACCGGATGACGCCCATGACCGTCTTGCCGTAGTTGTTCTTCTCGCCGAACGCTCCGTACGCGTTGAGCACGCTCTTGTCCTCGTCGCTGACCAGCGGGAACGTGATGGCGTCGCGCTCGCGGAACTTGGCCAGCTTGGCCGGGGCGTCGGGGGAGATGCCGACAACCTCGTAACCGGCCGCCTGCAGCGAGCCCAGCGAGTCCCGGAAGTCACAGGCCTGGGTGGTGCAGCCGGGCGTCATCGCGGCCGGGTAGGCGTACAGCACGACCTTGCGTCCGCGCAGATCCTTGAGCGTGAGCCGGTCGCCGTTGTCGGTCGGCAGGCTGAACTCGGGCGCGGTGTCGCCGGCGGAAAGTCGAACGGACTCAGTCATGCCGACGACGATAGACCGCGCGACCGCAAGGGCAGCGAAAAGGGGCTACGCGTGAGCGACAGCCGGTTGGGGAGCCGGCAGGGCGGCCCGCAGGCGCAGGACGCCGGTGACGGCCAGCCCGGCGCCGAGCCCCGCGGCGAGAGCGACCGCCAGCCGCGCCACCCATCCCGGGCCGGCCGTGCCCAGGACGGCCGCGCCGAAGACCGAGCCCTCGTTGAAGCCCGCGAACAGCGCGACGACCGCACCGGCCAGCGCGAGGAAGAACGGCGGATGCCGGTAGGCCGCGGCCAGCCCCACGAGCCCGGCCAGGATGAGCACCGGCGGCGGGGTGCCGCCGTCGAGCGTACGACTGACCGCGTACACCAGAGGAGCCGAGCCGGCGACCAGCGCGACCGGCCGCACGGAGCGCGGCCACCGATGAGCCAGCGCCGCCGCCATGAGCCCGGCCAGGGCCACGCCCGCCCACCAGAGCCCGGCGCGGGGCGGCGGAACCCAGTCGAGCGTGCCGCGGACCTCGAACCCGCTCGTCTGGAAGCGCAGCGGCACCACCCAGTCGCGCAGGCGATGGCTGCGAGAGGGGTCGGCGACCGCCTGCGGGGGCAGTCCGGCGCTCAGCCAATGGGTCCGCTGGTCGTGCCAGCGCACCCTCGGCGCGTCCGAGATCTTGCGCCACGCGGGCGGCGCGGTGGGGTCGGCGCTCGCCGGAACCGGCGTGTCCCCGGCCAGCGTCTCGTTCAGGTACGCCGCCGGGGAGTTCACGTTCTGCCAGGTGCCGTCGGGGCGCACATCGAGATAGGGCTCCCCGGCATAGCCGAGAACCTCGATCGAATGCCCGGAGTTGTTGGTGAGCTCGAGCTGCGCCCCGGCCTCGACCGGGCGCACCGAGACGCCCGGCGCGCTGATCATGGTCACCGAGGTCCGGTACGCCGTCGAGCTGGGCGCGTCCCCGGTGTGCGCGAACGCGGGCGTGGCCGGCGCGAGCACCGCACCGGCCAGCGCCACCATCAGCGCGAGCCGTCTCACCCCGCGGCCGCCGTGACCGCCTGGGTGAAGACCTCGGTGGTCGGCAGCGTCCCGTTCGGCCCGGTCACCTGCTTGCCGTTGACGACGATGGTCGGCGTGCCGCTGTAGCCGCGCGACGCGAACGTCTCGGTGGCCTTGGTGGCCCACGAGTCGTACGTCTTGCCGTCGACCGCCTGGGCGAAGCTGTCGCCCAGCCCGACCGATTTGCCGAGCTCGATCAGCTTGGCGTTGTCGAGCCCGTCGCTGCCCTCCTCGGGCTGGTTGTCGAAGAGCACCTGGTGATACTCGATGAACTTGCCGTCGACCGCCGCGGCCGCCGCGGCCCCGGCCGACCGGGTCGAGTACTTCGTGCCGTTCGACGCGCGGTCCAGGATGGAGACGGGGTGGTAGCGGACCGTCACCTTTTTGTCGGTGACCAGCTGCGCGATCGCCGGGCCGGTCTGATTCTCGAACTCATGGCAGATCGGGCACATGAAGTCCTCGTAGATGTCGACCGTGACCGGCCCCGACCCGACCGCGAACGCGGTGCCGTCGTCCACCGCCACGCTGGGCGTGCTGGCCTGCGAGGAGTCCGAATCCTGGTTGGCCAGGACGCCCCAGCCGATCAGACCGGCGATCAGCAGCACCGCGACAACGCCGACCGAGGTCCAGATCGTCACCCGGCGGCGGCGCTCGGCCGCCTTCTGCTGTTCGACGATCCGCTTGACCGCCGTACGGTCGCGCCCCCGATTGCCCTTGCTCATCTGTCCCCCATCAACAGTCCGTCGAGCGAGAACCTGGTCCGCGGCTTCCACAGCAGGATCCCGGCCAGTGCGAGGAATCCCACGTCACGCAGGATGTCGAGGCCGTACTGCGCGGTCCGCCCGCCGGTCAGCTCCCCGCCTTTGCTGAAACAGCCACAGTCGATCTGCAGCCCGCGCGACCAGGCCGAGATGATGCCGGCGATGAAGATCACCAGCACCACCGCCGCGATGGCCGCGCTCAGCCGGGTCGCTATCCCGATCAGCAACAGCAAGCCCAGTGCGATCTCCAGGAACGGCTGCACGGCCCCGATCACCTTCGCGGTGTCGTAGGACATCAGGTCGTACGCGTTCACCGCGCGCGCCGAGGCGGCCAGATCGGTCACCTTGAGGCCGCCGGCGATCAGGAAGACCGCCGCCAGTCCGAGACGCGCGAGGGTGGAGATCCACGGCCAGGCTGCCGCCAGCCGGGGCTGCTGCTTCAAGTCCATGGTCACGCCCGTTTAGTCGATGCAACTGTCCCGCCGGTTCCCTCTATTGTGCTGAGGTTCCGCTGGGAAACTGCTGATTAAACGGCGCGGGCCTGCGAGACGGCCGTCACCAGCTCGTCCCGGGCCCGGGCGACACGCGAGCGGATCGTGCCGACCGGCACGTCCTCGATCTCGGCCGCCTCGGCGTAGGACAGGCCCAGCACCTGGGTCAGCACGAACGCCGTGCGCCTTTCCTCACCCAGCCGGCCGAGCAGGTCGGCCGTGCTGAGCCGGTGGGCCGGGTCGGGTGACGGCGACGCGGTCCAGGCCTCGGCGGCCAGGCGGGCGTCGAGCCGGCGGCGGCGGATCACCGTGCGCAGATGGTCGGCGCAGGTGCGGCGGGCGATGCCGAGCAGCCAGGTGCGCGCGGACGAGCGGGCCTCGAACGCGGCCAGCGCCTTGAACGCGCGCAGAAAGGTCTCCTGCGTCAGGTCGTCGGCCGAGCCCGGGTCGACCAGCGCCGCGGTGAACCGCCAGACCTCGGCCTGGGTGGCGCGCACGAACGCCGCCAAGGCGGCCTCGTCACCCTCGCGGGCGGCAAGGGCGAGCGAGGTTGTTTCGTCCAGGCCGTCCATGGCCCGACATCGTACGCCCCATGGCCGCCGCAGCCTCCGGGCCGGGTTCCGCAACCACCCGTGGTGGGCATCGGTCGATCCGATCGGGCAGCATGTCTGCCATGACTGTTGATCGGCGCCGGGTTTGTCGCGGTCTGGTGGCCTTGGCGGGGTTGTTGATCGGGCTCTTCGCCGTGCTGCTCGGTCCGGCCGCGCCCGCGAGCGCGCACGCGGCGCTGGCCACCAGCGACCCGGCGTCCGGCACGATCGTCCCCGACGCGCCCAACAAGATCACGCTCAGGTTCACCGAGTCGGTGCAACTGCTCAACGGCAAGATCCAGGTGCTCGCGCCGGACGGCTCCCGGGCCGACCAGGGCGAGCCGACCGCCGAGGGCAGCACGGTGACGATCCCGCTGCGCTCGGGCGGCGGCCGGGGCACCTATCTGGTCAGCTACCGGGTGATCTCGGCCGACAGCCACCCGGTCGGCGGCAGCCTGACCTTCTCGGTGGGCGCGGCCTCGGCGACCCCGTCGGCCACGATCGACGACGAGACGGTCGACCCGGTCGTGCGCGTGCTCATCCCGATCGGCAAGTACCTCGGGTACGCCGGTCTGGTGTTCCTGGTCGGCCCGGTGCTGGTGCTCGCGTTGCTCTGGCCACACCGGCTCAGCCGCCGCGGCCCGGGGCGTCTCGTCTGGACGGGCATCGGCCTGGTGGCCGGCAGCACCCTTCTCGCGCTGTGGCTCCAGGCGCCCTATTCGACCGGGTCCGGCCTTTTCGACGTACGGGTGGGGGACCTCCGCGATGTGCTCGGCAGCACGTTCGGGGCGGTCATGCTGGTGCGCCTGGGCGTGATCTGTGCCGCCGCTCTGCTGCTACGGCCGCTGCTGAAGGGCAGTGGCAACGGCAGTGACTCGAAGACCGACCTCGCCCTGCTCGGGGTGCTCGGCGTGGCCGCCCTGGCCACCTGGCCGCTGACCGGGCACCCGACCGCCTCGCCGGTGGCGGGCGTGTCGGTGGTGGTCGACGCGATCCACCTGGCCGCGATGGCGGTGTGGCTGGGCGGGCTGGTCATGCTGGTCGCCTTCCTGCTGCCCAAGGCCGACGAGCGGGAACTCGGGGCGATCCTGCCGATCTGGTCGCGCTGGGCCGCCACGGCGGTGGCGGCGCTGATCGTGGCCGGGGTCGTGCAGGCGCTGATCGAGGTCTCCTCGCTCGACGGGCTCTTCTTCACCACGTACGGCCGTCTGATCCTCGTCAAGGTGGGGCTGGCCGCCATCGTGCTCGGCGTGGCCTGGTATTCGCGCCGGCTGGTGCGGTCCAAGGCGGCCGAGGAGAGGCCGTCCGGCCTGCGCCGGGTGGTCTGGGCCGAGCTGGCCGTCACCGCCGTGGTCCTCGGCGTGACCTCGGCCCTGGTCCAGATCCCGCCGGCCCGCTCGGCCGAGGCGTCCCAGACCGCGGGCGCCTCGACCACGGTGACCAAGACGCTGACCAACGACAAGATGGCCGTGCAGATCGACGTCTTCCCGGCGACGGTCGGAAACAACAGCATCCACCTGTACGCCTACACGCCCGACAACAAGCCGCTGACGGTCGTGGAGTGGAGCGCCACGGCGGCGTTGCCGTCGAAGGGCATCGAGCCGATCGAGATCCCGCTGCTGCGGATCACCGACTTCCACGCGGTCGGCGACATCGCCCTGCCGGCCGCCGGCGAGTGGACCTTCAAGGTCACCGCGCGCACGAGCGACATCGACCAGTCGACCCTGTCGACCACCGCGA
The DNA here is from genome assembly GCF_023544465.1 of Paractinoplanes maris. Classification (GTDB taxonomy): domain Bacteria; phylum Actinomycetota; class Actinomycetes; order Mycobacteriales; family Micromonosporaceae; genus Actinoplanes; species Actinoplanes maris. The sequence goes on from NZ_JALPVL010000012.1 coordinate 146,789, forward strand.
CGATCAACTGAGCCTTACTTCTATCAGCGAGTTAGCCACTATTTGACCACTTTGGGGTTATTTGGACTTGTATGGTCGGCGCATTACCGCTTGAGCTTTGAGGGGAGAAGCGATGCGGGTGTTCCGGACCATTCTCGGAATGCTGGCGCTGACCATCGGTCTGCCGTCGCTGCTGGCCGGCGCGGGCCTCTGGGCCGCCATGCAGCACCGCGACCAGGGTGGAGCGTTCAGCGCACAGCTCCAGCAGCTGTCCACGCCCGGCTACGCCGTCGTGATCGAGGACGTCGACCGCGTCCTGCGCTCCGACGCGCCCTTCACCCGCCTCGGCGACACCCAGCTGCGGCTGCTCGCCCGTACCGGGCGGGGCCCGGCCTTCCTCGGGCTCGCGCCGACCAACGCGGCCCGCGCATACCTGTCGAACGTGCAGCACAGCACGGTCCGCACGATCGACATCGGCACCGGCGCCCTGCCGGTGGCCACGACGGTCGTACCCGGCCTGGTGGCCCCGCGTCAGCAGCCGGGACAGGCGCCGTTCTGGACCCGGTCCGACAGCACCGGCCAGATCTCGTGGACCCCGTCCGACGTGCGCGGCGGCCCGTACAGCCTGGTCGTGATGAGCCCCGACGCCGCCCCCGGCCTGCAGCTGCGCGCCACGGCCGAGCTGCGGCCGGGCTGGCTCAACTCGAGCGCGTGGGGCCTGCTGACGCTGGGCACGCTGCTGGTGATGATCGGCATGGTGGTGCTGGCCTGGCCGGCCCGCCGACGCGAGATCGTCTACGTGGTCGAGCCGAGCCAGGTCCCCGAGCTGATGCGCGCCATCGGAGCGCCGATGCCGGCCCTGCCCGCGCCGAGCCGCCCGGCGGGCGCCCACCGTCCGCGGACGCTGGCCGACACCCGTACGGGCCCGGTGCCGGCCGTGATGGCCTGGCCGCCCACTCCCGCACTGACCGCCCCGACGTCACCCGCGCCCGCCGCGTTGACGCCGGCCGCCGGCCCGGGGATGCCACCCGACCCCGCCGAGTACGCCGCCGCCACCGCCATCCCGGGCCGCCAGGCCACGCCGGCGCCGGGGGAGCCGCTCGAGTTCATCGGGGCCAACGCGGTGTCGTTGCCGCTGGGTGAGCCCGCCGCCGGCGCGCCGGCCTCAGCCGCCTCCTCGGCTTCGGCTTCGGCTTCGGTCGAGTCTCCCTCCGGCCGCCGCCCCGACCGGGCCGCCAAGCGCTCGGTGCCGGTGCCGGGCGACATCCCGATGTTCCAGCCGTCCGCGGTCGAGGCCTGGGTGGCCGAGACCGCTCCGGCCCGGGCCCGCGAGACCGAGGCCCAAGCCGCCGCCCGCCTGGCCGAGGCGGCCCGCCGCCGCGCCGCCGCCGGCGCCGACAAACCAGGCGCCGCGTCGCCGGCCTCCCCGCGCACGCCGGCCCCGGCCGCTGCCGCTTCGAGCCCGGCCGCTGCTGCCGCCGCGGTCGGTTCTTCCGACCCAGCTGCCGCTTCCGCGGTTGGTGCTTCGGGCCCGGCTGCTGCTTCGGTGGTTGGTGCTTCGGGCCCGGCTGCTGCTTCGGTGGTTGGTGCTTCGGGCCCGGCTGCCGCTTCGGTGGTTGGTGCTTCGGGCCCGGCTGCCGCTTCGGTGGTTGGTGCTTCGAGCGCGGCTGCCGCTTCGGTGGTTGGTGCTTCCAGGCCGGTTGCTGCTTCTGCCTCGGGCGATGCTTCCAGCGTGGCCGGTCGTTCCACCGCGGTTGGTGCTTCCGGCCCCGCTACCGATGTCGCGGCAGGCGCGCAGAACGGCTCCGCGACGTCAGTGACTGCCTCTGACGGGGTGACTGCGAACGTCACCGCCGCGGCTGGGGCCGCCAATGGCCCGGCGCCCGCGCAGTCGACCCTCGCCTCCGCGACTCCCGCCGCTCCATCCTTGGCCGGTGCGTCCTCCGTCTCGTCCCCGGCTTCCGTCGCAGGGGAACCGGCCAAAGCCGCCGGGGCCTCGGCCGAGGACGTGCCCGCTCACCCGATCGACGCCGTGGCCGCCGCCTACGCGGCCGGCGCTGCCGACGCCCGCGCCGCCCGAGGCGAATACGAGGACGACTACGGCCGCGACCCTCGCATGGCCAACCAGAAGGTCTCCATCGTCACCGGCCCCGGAGCCACCGACTGGGCCGCGATGGGCATGCCCCGCCCGGCCGCCCCGCGCGCCGACCGCCAGTCCCCGCGAGCCGACCGTTCGTCGTCGTCCTCCCGCCGTACTCCCACCGGAGGCCGCCCCGGCCACCCGTCACCCACCGGCCGGGGCGCGACCCCGGACCGCATGCCCGCCGGGTCCGCACCCGACGCCGCCAAGCCGTCCTTCGGCTCCCCGAACGCGGACCCAGCTCAGACCGAGCCCGCTCCCGGCAGCCCGAAAGACCGGAGCCGCCCGGCCCCCGCAGACAACTCGGCGACACCCACTCCCGCCACCCGTCGCCCGGCCGACCCCGGCGACAAGCCGGCATCCGCCCAGACCACCACCGAGCCGGCCACCCCATCCGCCAGTGGGTTCAGCCCGGCAGCGGGAGCCGGCACCGAGCAGGGCGCCCAAGGCCCCCGCCCGGTGCCGGCCCCCGAGCCCCACAAGGGCGGCACCTCCTCGACTCCGTCCCAGGGTCAGGCGCCCGCCCAGTCACCCACTTCGGGTTCGCCTTCCGGCCCGCACACTTCGGCTTCGCCGCATGACCCGGAAGGATCCAAGTCGCACGTTTCGGGCTCGGCCCAGAGCCGTACGGGCCCCGGGGCGCAGGGGCCGGCTTCGCCTCAGAGTGAGGCGGCCTCCTCCGATTCCACCCAGCCCCGGGCGCAGGCTTCCGGCTCGCCGCAGGGCCAGGTGGCCTCCGGGCCGCGCACCTCGCCGAAGGACCGGCCCCTTGCCGAACAGGGTGTCGCTGCGCCGCGGGGAGAGGCGGCCTCTGTGTCCGAGCCGGGTGGAGAGCCGGCGGCTGACGTGACCGAGGCCGACGTCCCGGCATCCAGTGCGACCCCCGACGACGGGCAGCGCTTCAAGGGTGGAACCGCCGCGGCAGACGTGGAGGAACACAACGACAAGCACCGCCCGAACACCGCGCAGGGAATCGCCGCGACGGGAACCTCTGGGCAGGGAACCGCCGCGCAGGGAACCTCTCGGCAGGGAACCACCGCGCCGGGATCCACTGGGCAGGGAACCACCGCGCCGGCTCCGCCGCGGCCCAGTGTTCCGCGGCCGCCGTCGCCGAGCCGGCCGATCGTGCCGTCCCCGGCCCGTCCCGGAACCTCGAAGCAGCCCGCCTCCGCCCAGACCCGAACGGCCGAGCAGGTGACCAACGGCCAGCCTTCCCCCGCCGGGCCCGTGCCGGCGGGAGAGTCCGCCTCGCCGCAGGGTGACCTGCAGCCGGCCCGGATGTCCGGCCTGGCCCCTTCCAAAGAGACCGCCAACGCCGCAAGCCAGCCCGGCCGCGCGGACGCCGCGAACCAGCCGCGTCTTGAGGACCCCGCGGAGGGGACGCGCCTTTCCGACGCCTCAGCGCAGGCCTCCGCCGTGGCGTCGAATGTCCCGACCGCCATGCACGCCATGGCACGAGGCGAACGAGCGGCCGAAGACCAATCGGCCCCGACAGCGCTCAAGTCCTCGACCCACCAGACCGAGAACAATTCGTCGACGACCGCACAGGTGGGCAGCGCCTCCTCGCCATCGGGATCGAACCGCATTAGCCCGTCTCCGGCCGGGGTCAACGGCAACGGCGCGTCTCCGGCCGGGGTCAACGGCAGCGGCGCGTCTCCGGCCGGGGTCAACGGCAGCGGCGCGTCTCCGGCCGGGGTCAACGGCAGCGGCGCGTCTCCGGCCGGGGTCAACGGCAGCGGCGCGTCTCCGGCCGGGGTCAACGGCAACGGTGCGTCTCCGGCCGGGGTCAACGGCAACGGCGCTTCCCCGACCGGGCTCAACGGCAATGGCGCCTCCCCGGCCGGGCCGAACGGGGAGACCCCGCGGGCAGCGCCGGCTGGCGGCGCGTCGCCGGCCCGCTCCGCGACTGCTTCCCCGCATCAGCGGCCCAAGCCGGCTTCGTCTGGCGACCGCCCTGCCGGGACCAACACTGCTGCCGGAACCAACGCGGCTCTTAGGAACAGCACAGGTCCTGGGACTAGCGCTCTTAGGACCAACATCGGCTTTGACGCCGGCACCACTCCCGAGCACGCTGGTCCTGGGATCGCTGGTGCCGTCGATGCTGGTCCTGGGATGGCCGGTGCCGGTGCCGGGATCGAAGCTGCTGGAGCTATCGCTGGTCTTGGGATTGGCGGTGGCGCTGGGGCTGACGGTGGTCCTGGGATCAACGGTGGCTCTAAGACTGATGCTGGTCCTGGGATCGACGATGGCTCTAAGACTGACGCTGGTCCTGGGATCGACGATGGCTTTAAGACTGATGCTGGTCCTGGGATCGATGCGGCCGGCTCCGACTCTGGCGTTGGCACTGAGGCTGGCCTCGGAACTGGCTCTGGCGTTGGCACTGAGGCTGGTGGTGGTGTTGAGGCTGAGCTGGCCGCGGATGGTGTGACCGGGGACGACGCCGGCGGAGACGCTGAGCTTGCGGCTGATGTGGCGGAGCAGGGTTCTGCTGGGCGGCGGGGTGGCGCCCGAGGCGAGGCTGAGCGGGACCTTATGGCTCAGGCGCAGAGTCGGGTTGAAGGGGGAGTGGCGTCTACGTTCTCCAGTCGGCTGTCTGGGCCTGGGCGGCCGGCGCCGGCCGCTTGGCGGAAGGCGGCTCAGACTGTTGCGGCTCGGGCTGCGGCGGAGGCGGCGGTGGGTTCGGAGCCGGCTGCGGACACGCTCGCCGACGGGGAAGTGAGCGAGACGGGCGTACCGGAAGTGACGCCGGCCAAGCCCAAGACGCGGACCGCCCGTACGCGAACCGCTCGGACCAAGACGGAGGCCGAGCCGGCCGACGGTGACAAGCCGGCCAAGCCGGCGAAGGCGGCCGCCAAGACCGCCGCCAAGCCGGCTTCGGCGCGAGCGACGACTGCCAAGACGCCCGCCACGAAGTCGGCTCCTGCGAAGAGCTCGACCCGGGCGGCCGGCAAGTCGGCCACCCCGGCCAAGCCCGCGGCGCGGACTCCCGCCAAGCCGGCCACCCCGGCTGTGCGACCGGCCCGCCCGGCGCCTGACGTTCCGGTGCGTACGAGCACGGGCGCGATCCCGGCCGGGAGCGGCACGCCGGCCGGCTGGTTGGCCGCCTATCAGCAGGAAGCGGCCGAACTGCTGGCCGGCACCAACCAGCGCCGCCGCCGTCGCATGACCACGACATCCCCGATCGATCAGCACGAGAGCGGGAACGAGGACCAGTAAGACCCGATCCCGTCGAGAAGGCCGCCCCACTGGGGCGGCCTTCTTCGTTTGTGCCGCCCAACCGAAGACGCTTCCTGCGCGGATCACCGTGCTGTGCGCGAAGGAGCATTTTGCTGTGCTGGAACTGAAAGGGCCCTCCGCGCTGCCGACACGGAGGGCCCTTTACCGGGGGAACGGAGTAACCGAAAGGGGGCTTCGTCCGTTAAGACCAGTTTAGCCCCTCAACGGTACGAGTGGGAAGTCATCGCCCGAAAGCGGACATAGCACGTGGCTGCGTGCGGCATGCCCGGACGGGTGGCTCGGAAAGACGAGACACCGGTCCCGGCGGTGGCGGCGTAGGCTGTCCGCGTGGCTGATCATTTGGTGTGGATCGACTGTGAGATGACGGGCCTCGACCTGGGCAAGGACAAGCTCATCGAGGTCGCCGCGCTCGTCACCGATGCTGATCTCAACGTGCTGGGTGAGGGCATCGACCTGGTCATCCACGCCGACGACGCGGCGCTGGACGCGATGCCGCCGGTGGTTCGGGACATGCATGCGAAATCGGGGCTGACCGATGAGGTGCGCCGCTCGGCGATCACCATGGGCGAGGCCGAGGAGGCCGTGCTCACGTATGTCCGTCAGTTCGTGACGAACCCGCGCACGGCCCCGCTCTGCGGCAACTCGATCGCCACCGACCGTGGGTTCCTGGCTCGTGACATGCCGGCGCTCGACTCGTTCCTGCACTACCGCATGATCGACGTTTCCTCGATCAAGGAGCTGTGCCGCCGCTGGTACCCGCGGGTTTACTTCGGCCAGCCGGCCAAGGGCCTGGCCCACCGCGCGCTCGCCGACATCCGGGAGAGCATCCGCGAGCTGGAGTACTACCGCCGTACGATCTTCGTCCCGCTGCCCGGGCCCGATGTCGAGTCGGCCAAGGCGATCGCCGCCGAGCTGTAGGGCGGCCGACCCCTTCACCCGACCGTGCTGGTAACCCGCTCGACGGGGCCCTCCGGTATTCGGCTATGCTTGTCCGGCACCACGGGGTTTTCCTCGTGCGCGATGGTGGTCGTAGCTCAGCTGGTAGAGCACCGGGTTGTGGTCCCGGGGGTCGCGGGTTCAAGTCCCGTCGGTCACCCCAAGCGGTAATGCGAAGGCTCGGTCACGATGACCGGGCCTTCGTCGTTTTCACTGGTCGGCAATTGATCGCCGACACGCGGTTGATCGCCGGCGCCATGTGATCGCTGGTCGGGACTGGTCGCTGGTGGTCATGTGATGGCCGGTCAGGGAGCGATCGCCACCGACCCGCTGGTCATTGGCGGCGGTCGGTAAGTAGCCGGTGGCCGCATAAGGGAGATCGCCGCGTTGGGGGATGTGGATGTCGTTGAGGAAACCTAGGCGCTGTGACTGGTCAGGGAGCCGAGGATGATCTCGCTTGCTTCGCGGACTGTGGGCTCGAGGGCGTGGGGATCGCGGCCGATGCGTTCGGCGCCGGCTCGCATGACGCCGGAAAGCAACTCCACCGCGAGATGGATGTCGTCGACGTCACGGAACTCGGCGCGCGCGATGCCGTCGCGGACGACGTTTTCCACCTCGACGACGATCGCGTGGAACGGGCTTCCCGGGCCCTTGGGTGCGCCGGAACCTGGACGGAACATCAGCTGCAGGGTCTGGTCGGTGAAAGCCTCCAGAACTACCTCGATGATCTCCCGCATGCGCTCGGTGGCGGGGTCGGTGGAGCGTTCGGCGATCGCGGTCACGCGTTCGACTGCGGGCCGGCCTGCTCGCTCGGTCAACGCCAGGACAAGAGCACTCTTGTCGCCCGCGTAGTTGTAGAGCGTGTTGCGCGCGAGCCCGGCCCGGCCCGCGATGTGGCCCATGGTGATCGAGTCGTAGTCGCGTTCGGCCAGCAGCCCCCGAATTGCCTCATCGAGGTCGGCCCACACCATCTCGTGGTGCTCCTCGATGCTGGCTCCCCGAATCCGCGGCATCCGATCATCCTCCCTTGCCGGGATTGTCCCGAGCATCGCAGGCTCACCAATTACGGCAGCCACGCAGAGCCAAGTCGGCCTCGGCGGTGGCGCCCATGCCGCACCCTTCCAACTACACGCGGCGGCCGGCCGGAAGGCCGCGAGGGACTCGGAACAGGCCGGACTCGGAACCGGGCGGTCTGGGATCAGGGGGCCTGGGATCGGTGGACCTGGAAACCGGTGGACCTGGGAACCGGGCGGGCTGGGATCGGGGGGCCTGGGATCGGTGGACCTGGGAACCGGTGGACCTGGGAACCGGTGGACCTGGAAATTGGGCGGACTGGGATCGGTGGACCTGGCAACCGGGCGGTCTGGATCAGGCGGTCTGGGATCCGGGGCGCCTGGGGTCGGGGGCTCTGGGATCGGGGGCTCTGGAATCGGGCGGGCTGGGATCGGGGGGCCTCGGGACCGGGCGGGCTGCGATCGAGCGGGCTGGGATTGGGTGGACTGGGATTGGTGGACTGGGAACCGGACGGATAAGGGCCGGGGACTCGGATAGGGCCGCGGACTCGTGAGCGGGCGGCCCCGGCCCGGTGTGTCGGGTGGCCGCCGCCCGCGCGTGTGGGTGGGCGGTGGGGTGGCTGTCGGTAGTCGTGTGAGTGCTAGGCGGGCTTTGGGTAGTGGCGGCGCAAGTTGGTCGCTATGACGCGGTCGAGTGTGCGGTCGGACAGGATGCGGCTCAGGCGGATGATCAGGGCGGCATCCCGCCCGACGGCGTAGCGGGTACGTGGTCGAGGGGTCGTCACGGCCTTGGCGATCGCGCGGGCGGCGGCATCCGCGGTCAGACCCGAGGCGGTACCCGAGGCCATCAGCGAGTTGATCGCCTGGACCAGACCGCCGTAGCGCTGGTGCTGTTCGGGGGTCATCCGGGTGGCCAGGTCGTTGGCCGTGGCGATGCCGCGGGTGGCCATCTCGGTGCGGACGCCGCCCGGCTCGAGCACGACGACCCGTACGCCGAACGGCTCGACCTCGCGGCGGAGGGCGTCGCTGACCGCTTCGAGGGCGAACTTCGCGCCGGCGTACGCGCCATAGGTCGGCATCGCGGTCCGGCCGCCGATCGAGCTGATGTTGATCACGCGTCCGCGGCTCCGGAGCAGGGCCGGCAGGAGTGCCTGGGTCAGGGCGATGTGGCCGAACAGGTTGACCTCGAACACCCGGCGCCATTCCGCCATCGGCAGGGCTTCGACGGGGGCGTTGACCTGGATGCCGGCGTTGTTGACCAGCGCGTGCAAGGGGCGCGGGTCGTCGGCGACGCGGGCCGCGACCGCCTCCACCTGGCCGGGCTCGGTGATGTCGAGGATGACCGGTTCGATGCCGGCCGACCGGAGGGCCTCGGCGTCACGGTCCCGCCGCACCCCGGCCAGGACGTGGAATCCCTGACGGGCCAGCTCGCGGGCGGTGGACGCACCCATGCCGGTGGATGCCCCGGTGACGACGACCAGCTTCTGAACGTGCTCAGCCACTACTTTTCTCCCTCACTTCACGACGGTCTGTCGCAAAGATTACGACGAACTGTCGGAAAAGGCGAACAGAAGAGAAGCTAGCCGGCTCGCGGAACAAGGAAGTCGGTGCGGGGAAGACGGCCGGCGGCGGTTCGAGGGCCTTCGGCCACGGACGGGGACGTGGATCGGAAGCGGTCGGCCGACCACCCGGACTGCTGCCAGCTGTTGCCCCGCACGGCCGATGAAGAGCCCGACCCCAGGCCGGAAGAGCCCGACCCCAGGCCGGAAGAGCCCGACCCCAGGCCGGAAGAGCCCGACCCCAGGCCGGCCGGCCCGCCGGCGTTGCCCACGGCGACGTTGGCCCGCAGCGTCGGCCGACCGCCGGGCAGGGCGAAACCCGACCCCCGGTTGCGGAACGCCGTGTTGTTGGCCAGCAGGAGTCCGGAGGTCTCCCCGCCGTCGTCGGTGAACCCGTGACCCCCGTTGTCCCAGGCCGCGTTCTGCCGCAGCCGGTGGGAAGCGGGCGCGCCGGTGAGGACGAACCCGTTGCCGCCGTTGTCGTAGGACCAGTTGCCCTCGACGGTCACCGGGCTGTCGAACTTCAGGTCCAGACCGGAGGCCCGGTTGCCGGAGAAGCGGTTCCCGCGCACCACGTTGCCCGCGCCCGAGCCGAACTGCAGGCCCAGCCCGATGCCCTCGGAGCCGATGAAGTCGCTGTCCAGCACGCTGTTCCGGGTTGTGCCGGGGTCGCGCAGCATCATCCCGGCGCGCGTGTTGCCGCGCAGGGTAAGGCGCTGAAAGACGGTGTCCCGGCAGGCCGAGCACACCAGGGCGTGCGAGGGAGCGTTCCTGATCTCCAGACCCTGCACGGTCCAGAAGGCCGTCGACTGTTCGATCGCCCAGTCGGTCGGTGGCAGGGTGGCCGCGTCGAGCACCGGACGTTCATCGCGGTAGTTGCTGAGCACGATCGGCCGGGCTGCGGTGCCGTTGACCGAAAGGGATATCTCCGAGCTGACGGTGTACGTGCCGCCGCGCAACGCGATCGTCTGCCCGGGGCGGACAACTTCAGCGGCCTTGTCCACGGTGGCGAATGGACGGCCGATCGACCCGTCGCCCTGATCCGACCCGGACGGAGCCACGTAGATGTCCGCCCGCTGCACACCCAGCCCCACCACGGTCACCCGTGAGGTCGGCGACGCGGCGGGCACAGCCACCGCCGCGCGGCTGCGCGCCACAACGCCGGGCGCGGACGGCCGCACCACAGCCGGTGGCCCGACCGCGATCTCCGCGGGCGCCGGGGAGTAGTGCACCGCGTACACGAATCCGCCGCTCACCGCGACCGAAGCGACCGCCGCCACCGCCAGCAGCTTGGGGGACAACGCCGATCCGGCCGCCGGCAGTTCGGTGATCACCCCGGCCGCCAGTGCCGCCGGCACCGGCAGTGCCGCGATGCCCAGCAGCAGCTCCTCGGGCGCGACGAGTCCGTGCTGCGTCACCGTGCACTGAGGACAGTCGCGCACGTGTCGCGCCAACCGTTTGCGCCACAGCGGATCGGCCACCCCGTTCCACCGCTTCACCTGACTCATCAGCGCCGGGCACCGCGGCCGCGCCCGCAAAGCACGCACGACCCCGCGGGCCGCGTCGAGCTGAGCCTTCATCCGCTGCACACGCACCGCCGCGTGCTTCGGCGGCACGTCCAGGGCCGCGGCCAATTCCGTACGCGTGAGCCCGCCCGCCGCCTCCTGCCACCACAACCCGAGCAGGCGCCGGTCCGCGGCGTCCAGCCACCGCGTCGCCTCGAGCAGTTCGCGCCGCTGGTCGGCCACCACCAGCTCGGCCGTGGTGCGCTCGGCGAAGTCGCCGTCCGGGTCGGGCAGGTCGGCGGTCGCGGGCATCGGCCGCACCCGGGCCGTGCGGCGCGCGCGCAGGTGCAGCTGGATCTGCCGGTACGCGATGGCCACCAACCACGACCGGAAACGATCAGGCTCACGCAGGGCGCCGAGGCCGCGGACCGCCCGGAGCATCGTCTCCTGCACCAGATCGTCGACGTCGGGATGCCCGTCGAGCGCCCGCCCGACGACGTTGTAGATCAGGGGGAGGTGTTCGGCGATGAGCTCGTCGCGGGCCGCGACGTCACCGGCCTGGGCCAGCCGCACCAGCCGGGCAGCATCCGGAGCGATCTGACTCTGGGTCACTGTTCGCCTTTCCGAATGCATCGACAATCATCGACGGAACAGAGCGCGAGCGATGGTGGCACGGCCCACGCCAGCTGTAAAGCGAAGAAATCTTGAGGATTTCTGTTGTCACTCGGCCGGCAACGCATCTACCAGGGTGCCGCCGATTCCCCGCGGTGGCGACAGCGCAGCGTGACCAAACGGGAGCGCTCCCACAATGCGAGAGGATACGAGGTTGTCCCGATCACCCCTCACCAGGCGCCTCCTCGTCGCCGCCCTGGCGATCGCCGTCCCCACCGCCGCGATCGTCGTGTCCACTCTCCCGTCGGCCGCGGCGACCCTGCCCGCGGCCGGTGGCACCTATCAGCTCAAGGTCGCCAAGAGCGGCCAGTGCATCGACGTACCCGGCGCCGCCGGCGCCAACGGTGCCCTGCTCCAGCAGTGGGGCTGCACCACCGACGCCGGCTGGCAGCAGTTCAAGCTGGTCGCGACCGGCTCCGGCTACCTGCTGCAGAACGTCAGCAGCGGCAAGTGCGTCGACGTACCCGGTGGAGCGGGCACCAGCGGCCTGCAACTGCAGCAGTGGAGCTGCGCGAGCGCGCAGACCAACCAGCAATGGCGTCTGGCCGCGAGTGGCACCGACACGTTCCAGATCATCAACGTCGGCAGCGGGTTGTGCGTCAGCGACAAGGACGCGTCCACGGTGTCCGGCGCCGCGATCATCCAGGAGACCTGCACCGCCAACTCCAACAAGCAGTGGGCCTTCATGCCGATCGGGTCCAGCGCGACGGCGACCGTGGCCAAGGACGGCACCGGTCAGTATTCGACGGTGCAGGCGGCGGTCGACGCTGTCCCGGCCGGCAATACCACCCGGCGGGTCATCACGATCAAGCCCGGCACCTATCGCGAGATCGTCACGGTGCCGTCCACCAAGCCGTACGTGAGTCTGCAGGGCCTGGGAACGGCGGCCGGCCAGACCGTGATCGTCAACAACCACAGCAGCGCCGGGGGCTACGGCACGTCGGGCAGCGCCACCGCCTTCCTCGACGGGCACGACTTCGCCGCGACCAACCTGACGTTCTCCAACGACTACGGCGAGGGCAGCCAGGCCGTCGCCGTCAACCTGAACGCCGACCGGTCCGTGTTCACCAACGTCCGGTTCCTCGGCAACCAGGACACGTTGCTGGTCAACGCCAACCGGTCGTACGTCCGGAACTCGTACGTCGAGGGCACGGTCGACTTCATCTTCGGCGGGGCGACCACCGTCTTCCACGGCAGCACGATCCACGAGAAGCGCACCAGCGGCGGCCCGATCACGGCGGCCAGCACGGATGCGGCCAAGACCTATGGCCTGCTCTTCCATCAATGCACGATCACCGGCGCGGCCGGCAACGTGACGCAGCTGGGCCGGCCGTGGCGCCCGGACGCCCAGGTGCTGTATCGCGAGTCGAACCTCAGCGCCACGATCAAGACCGCCCAGCCGTGGACCGACATGTCCGGCAACTCGTGGAAGACCGCCCGCTTCCTCGAATACCAGAACACCGGCTCGGGCGCCGGCACCAACAGCAACCGGCCTCAGCTCAGCGACGCCCAGGCCGCAACCTATACCCCGCAGCGATACCTGGCCGGCAGCGACGGCTGGAACCCGGTCGGTTGAGAGGGAACCCCATGAAGAAATGGATCACCGCCGCACTGGCCGTCGTCGTGCCGGCCACGATCGTCGGCATCTCGATGCTGCCGTCCGAGGCGGCCGCCGCGCCCGTCACCGGCGTCGCCTATCAGCTCAAGGTGGCCAAGAGCGGTAAATGCCTCGACGTGCCCGGGGCCAGCAGTGCCAACGGCGCGCTGCTCCAGCAGTGGGGCTGCACCACCGGCGCCGCCTGGCAGCAGTTCAAGCTGGTGGCCACCGGATCCCACTATCTCGTGCAGAACGTCAGCAGCGGCCGCTGCATCGACGTACCCGGCTCGTCGGCCACCGCTGGTGTGCAGCTCCAGCAGTGGGGTTGCGCGAGCGGGCAGACCAACCAGCAATGGCGTCTGGTCGCGAGCGGCACGAACACTTTCCAGATCGTCAACGTCGGCAACGGCCTCTGCGTCAGCGACCAGGGCGCGTCCACCGCGTCCGGCGCCGCCATCATCCAGGAGGCCTGCACCGCCAACTCCAACAAGCAGTGGGCCTTCGAGCCGGCCACGAGCAGCGGCGGCCGGACGTGGCCGTCCACACCGGACGGATTCGCCGCGACCGGGGGCGGCACGACCGGTGGCGCGGCCGGTATGACGGTCACCGTCAGCACGCCGGCCGATCTGCAGAAGTACGTCACCGCGACCGAGCCGTACGTGATCCGGGTCAACGGCGCGATCACCGTGACGCCCAAAGGCACCGAGCTCAAGGTGACATCGAACAAGACGATCGTGGGCGCCGGCACCGGCGGCCACCTCGTCGGCGGCGGTTTCTTCCTGGGCCCGGGCGTGCGCAACGTCATCATCCGGAACCTGACGATCCGGGACACCGCGATGCCCGACGACGACCCGGACGACAAGGTCTACGACTACGACGGCATCCAGATGGACACGGCCGACCACATCTGGATCGACCACAACACCATCACCCGGATGAACGACGGCTCGATCGACAGCCGCAAGGACACGACCTACCTCACCGTGTCGTGGAACGTGCTGACCGGCAACAACAAGTCGTTCGGCATCGGCTGGACCGACAACGTGACCGCGCGGATGACGATCCACCACAACTGGCTCCACGACACCAATCAGCGCAACCCCAGCGTCGACAACGTCGCGTACGCCCACCTCTACAACAACTATCTGCAGAACATCACGTCCTACGGCAACCTCGCGCGCGGCGGCACCAAGCTGGTGCTCGAGAACAGCTACTTCGACAACGTGCAGAACCCCTACTACAACGACACGTCGGCCGCTCAGCTCAAGCAGAGCGGCAGCATCGTCGTGAACAGCTCGGGCAAGCAGCAGACCAACGGCTCCGCTTTCACGCCGAGCAGCTTCTACTCGTACGCCTTGGATCCGGCCGCCGAGGTGCCGGGCCTCCTCCGGACGTATGCGGGACCGCAGGCCACGATCGGCCAGTAGCCCGGAGATCGGCCGGCCGGGGTTGGGGAGCCCCGGCCGGTCCCTCAGGCACCGTGATAGAAGTACTGCCCCAGCCCCACGGTGAAAATCGTGATCCCGTAGAGCGCGTGCTCCACCGACACCACCAGCAGCGATCCGGTCCTCTGGTAGCGCCGCGCGAAGAGCCAGCCGCCGATGACGGTGCTCACGACCGCGATGACGTTGCCGAACAGCAGATGGGCGAAGCCGAAGGCGACGGCGCTCGCGGCGGCCGCCCGTTTACCGGTACCCCAGACCGCCTCGTACCGGTGCAGCAGGAACGCCCGGTAGAGCAACTCCTGCGGATAGACCGAGACCAGCGGATAGAACACGATGATCGCCAGCCACAGCCCGGGATTCTCGCGCGGCAGCACGAAGAGGTTGTCGCGGTCGAAGACGGCCATCGCGGCCACCGTCAGCACCGAGACGAGAGCCCACAGTCCGAGCACGCCGCTGAAATCCCGCGGCCCAGCCAGGCTGACACGCTGCCGGCGCAGGTAGAGGACGACCAGGACGCCCGCGGCCAGCAGCACCGGGATCGGCCCGCCGGGCACGTCGATCGCGATGTAGACCCCGACGAGCCCGAAGAAGAGCAGCAGGAATTCGGCGAACCGCACGGGATCGACGGTAGGCAGGCCAGATGGACGACAGCCGGCCACCGGATGAGCATCCGGCACCGCGCTGACCCCGGGTCTACGGCAGGACGGCGTGCAGGGCGCTGAGCAGGTTCTCGGTCTGGAAGGGCTTGTGCAGCAACGGCGCGTCGGCCGGTAGCTCCTGGCCGCCGGGAGCCGGACCGCTCGTGTAGCCCGACATGAAGAGCACCGGCAGCGCCGGGTTGGTGCGGCGCAGTTCGGCCGCCAGCTGGGTGCCCGACATGCCGGGCATGATGACGTCGGTCAGCAGCACGTCCATGTGCAGGCGCTCCTGGTGGACCATCCGCAGCGCCTCGGCCGGGTCGGCCGCGGCGTGCACCTCGTAGCCGGCCCGGCGCAGGATACGGCAGACGATGTCCCGTACGCCGTCCTCGTCCTCCACCACCAGCACCCGGCCCGACCCGGCGGACGGTCGCTTCACCAGCGTCGACTGGGGTGCCGCGACCTCGGCCGGGGGCAGGCTGATCCGCAGGGTCGTGCCGTCGCCGGGGCTCGAGTCGAGGGAGATCGTGCCGCCCGCGTCGGTCACCACCCCGTACGCCGTGGCCAGGCCCAGCCCGGTGCCCTTGCCCCGGCCCTTGGTGGTGAAGAACGGCTCGAAGGCCCGCGCGGCCACCTCGGCCGGCATGCCACAGCCGGTGTCCGTGATGGACAGACAGACCTGACCGGTCTCGCGCACGGCCGCGGTCGAGATGGTCAGCCGGCCACCCGACGGCATCGCCGCCCGGGCGTTGTTCGCCGCGTTCAGGACGACCTGCTCCAGCTTGCTGCGGTCGATCGTGATCCGCGGCAGGTTCAGTGACAACATGGTCGTCAGTTCGATGTCCTCGCCCAGCGTGCGGCTCAGCAGGCGCTGCATCTCGGTGGCGACGACGTTCAGGTCGAGCAGCTCGGGCCGGGACGGTTCGAGACCGCTGAAGATGAGCAGCTGCCGGGTCAGTCCGCTGCCCCGGGCGGCCGCCTGTTCGATGGCCACCGCGTCGGCGTGCAGCTCGTGGCCCGGTCCCAGCTCCTCGGTGAGCATCGTGGCGTACCCGGCGATCACGGCCAGGATGTTGTTGAAGTCGTGGGCGATGCCGCCGGCCAGCTGACCCAGCGAGTCGAGCCGCTCGGCCTGGCGCAGCTGCTGCTCGATGCGGTGGTGCCGGCGCCGTTCGGCCGCCTCGTGCAGCTCTCTCTGCACGGCCGGGGCGAGCCGGGTCAGGCGGTCCTTGAGCACGAAGTCGCGTGCGCCCGCCCGCATCAGGTCGGCCGCGGTCTCCTCGCCGACCTGACCCGAGACGAGCAGGAACGGCAGATCGGGGTCGTGCTGCCGGATCTGGGTGAGCACGTCCTCGGCACGTACGCCGGGAAGGTTGTAATCGCAGATCACCACGTCGACCGGGCGCTCGGCGAGAGCGGCCGTGACCTCCTCGGTGGTCTCGGCCCGGGTGACCCGCACCGGCATGCCCGTGCGGGCCAGCGAGTGGCCGATCAGCACGGCGTCGTCGTCGTTGTCGTCGACGACGAGCACCCGGATCTCGTCGGCCGTCATCGCAGCTCCCATCCGGCCGCGCCGGGGGCCAGGCTGAACCGGACGACGGCGCCCCGGCCGGGCTCACCGGCGGCGCTGACCTGACCGCCGTGCCGGGCGATGATGCGCCGCACGATGGCCAGACCGACGCCGGTGCCCTCGAACTCGCCCGCCGTGTGCAGCCGCTGAAACGGGTCGAACATGCGGTTCGCGTGCCGTGCCTCGAAGCCGGCGCCGTTGTCGCGCACCGAGAACACGTCCACGCCGTCCTGCCGCTCGCCGCTCAGCTCGATCACCGCCTCGGACCGCTGGGCCGTGAACTTGAACGCGTTGCCCAGCAGGTTCTGCAGGACGAGCCGGATCAGGTGCGGATCGCCCAGCGCGTCCAGGCCGTCGGCGATGCCGAAGCGCACCGAGCGGCCGGGATCGGTGGCGCTGAGCTCGGCCGCCACCTCGCGGGCGAGGGCGCTCAGATCGGTGTGCTCCCGGCGCAGCTGCGACCGCGCGGCGCGCGACAGGTCGAGCAGGGCGTCCATCATCTCGGTCATGCGTTCGACATTGGCCCGGATGCGCCCGAGGTAGCGCTGGGCCTCGTCGTCGAGGCCCGCGGCATGCTCCTCGAGCAGGATCTGGCTGAACCCCTCGATGCTGCGCAGCGGCGCCCGCAGGTCGTGCGAGATCGAGTACGCGAACGCGTCGAGCTCGCGGACCTGCTCCTCCAGCTCGTGCTGGAGGCTGCGGCCGGTCGTCTCGGTGTGCCAGCCGGTGCTCATCGTCAACTCACCCGCCCGCCTGACCCGGTTCTCCGACCGTACCTGCGGAATGCCCCGGAAGTGGCATTTTCCGCATTCGAGGCCGCTCCGTCCGGGATGCGGTGCCGGGCCGGACGGGGGACGATGACAGCCCGGTGCAAACATCGATCATCCTGGATGGCGATCATGTTTGATCAGTTCCAGATCGTGACGGATCCGGTCGGCGATTCGGTGGCCGTCTCGGCGATCTTCGCGGTGCTGCCGCTGCTGACGTTGTTCGTCCTGCTCGGCGCACTGCGGATGCGAGCGTGGCTGGCCGGTGTGATCTCGCTGCTGGTCGCCCTGGTGGTGGCGGTCGTGGTCTACGCGATGCCGGTCGGGCAGGCGGTGCTGTCGGCCACCGAGGGGGCGGCGTTCGGCTTCTTCCCGATCCTGTGGATCGTCATCAACGCGATCTGGGTCTACAACCTGACCGTCGTCAGCGGCCACTTCGACGTGCTGCGCCGCTCGATGGAGCGGGTCAGCCCGGACATGCGGATCCAGGCCGTGATCGTCGCCTTCTGCTTCGGCGCGCTGCTCGAGGCTCTCGCCGGTTTCGGTACGCCGGTCGCCGTCACCGTGGTGATGCTGATGGCCCTCGGCTTCCGGCCGGTCAAGGCGGCCACGGTGGCCCTGATCGCGAACACCGCCCCGGTCGCCTTCGGTGCGCTGGCCACCCCGATCACCACGCTCGGCACGGTCACCGCGGGCGCGGCCGACGACCCGCGGCTCAACACCGACACCCTGGGCGCCATGGTCGGGCGGCAGACGCCGATCCTGGCCGTGGTGGTGCCGCTGGTGCTGGTCGCGGTCATCGACGGCAAGCGTGGGGTCCGCCAGACGTGGCCGGTCGCGCTGGTGGCCGGGGTGGTCTTCGCCGGGGCGCAGTTCGCCGCGTCCAACTACATCTCGGTGCCGTTGACCGACATCATCGCCGCGTTGCTGGCGGCGGCCGCGGTGATGCTTCTGTTGCGCGCCTGGCGCCCGGCCGAGTCGCCGGATCTGTCCACTGAGCAGCCTGCGCCGTCGTCCGGATCGGTTGCCGTGGCCCAGAAACGGGACACCCGGGCCGAGGTGATGCGCGCCTACGCCCCCTATCTGATCATCATCGTGATCTTCTCGATCGCCAATCTCGGTCCGATCAAGTCGGCGCTGGCCGAGTCGCCCTGGACCGTCTCGTTCCACTGGCCCGGCCTGGACGTGCTGGGCGCGGCCGGCAAACCGCTGGCCTCGACCACGTTCACGCTCGGCTGGCTGCCCGCGGCCGGCACGCTGATGATCCTGGCCGGCCTGATCACCGCGGTGCTCCTGCGCGTCGGACCCCGGCCGGCCTTGGCGGCCTACGGGCGGACGTACGTCGAACTGCGGCACGCGATCGTCACGGTGATGGCCGTGCTGGCGCTGGCCTACGTGCTCAACCAGTCCGGCCAGACCAACACGCTGGGCGAGTTCCTGGCCCAGGCCGGCGGTTTCTTCCTCTTCCTGTCCTCGATCCTGGGCTGGATCGGGGTGGCCGTGACCGGCTCCGACACCTCGGCCAACGCCCTGTTCGGCGCGCTGCAGGTGCAGACCGCGGCCGACGCCGGCCTCGACCCGGTGCTGCTGGCCGCGGCGAACTCGTCCGGCGGCGTCCTGGGCAAGATGATCAGCCCGCAGAACCTGGCGATCGCCGCCTCGGCCGTGGGCATGGCCGGCCGGGAGGGCGACATCTTTCGCAAGGTGGTCGGCTGGAGCCTGGCGCTGCTGCTGGTCATGTGCGTGCTGGTCACCCTGCAGGGCACCCCGGTGCTCGACTGGATGGTGCCCGCGGCGCCGTGAGTATGACCCGGATGCGGACCTCCGTGTCTGACGGCGTCGCGCGTGATCGACCTCGGCCAGGCGGGCTGTCAGCTCACCCGGGCCTGATCAGGCCACGCAGAACTCGTTGCCCTCCGGGTCGAACAGGACGACGTGACCGAGGTCGGGGCCGTAGTGGTGGTCGCGGATCTCGGTCGCGCCGGCCCGGACCAGCTCGGCGACCTTGGCCCGGATCAGGCCCTCGCGCGCGGCCATGTCCCACGGCGGCTCGCCGGCCACGCGCAGGTCGATGTGGAAGCGGTTCTTACTGGTCTTGGGCTCGGGCACCCGGAGGAAACTGATCGCCGGGCCCCGGCCGTCGGGGTCGACGATGGAGGCACCGTCCGGGTCGTCGTAGCCGGGCTCGGCGAGGTAGCCCAGCGCCGCGGCCCAGAAGGCCGCCAGCCGGTGCGGATCGGCGGCGTCCCCGCCGAGGGTCCAGTGCGTGGCCATGAGCCGCAGACTAGCGCCAGGCGGGGGCCACCGCGGGGCGGGCGGCCGCGACGGTGACGGTCAGGCCGGCCGGCAGGTGCCGGCGCAGCTCGGCGGCGCGGGCGGCGGCCGTCCAGGCCTCCTGGCGCAGGCTGTCGCTGGTGCGGCGGGCCAGCTCGGCGTCGTGGGCGGCGGCCTGCTCGGCGGCCACCGCGCGCTCGTAGCGGTCGCGCAGGTGGCCGGCGGCGGCCCGGAAGACGACCAGCTCCTGCTCCAGCGGGTGCAGGCGGGCGTCCCAGCCGGCCCGGCCGGCCAGGGCGTCGGCGATCGCGGCGGCCGGCAGCCAGCCGTGGCCGACGGCGGTGCGCACGGCCTTGTGCAGGAAGCGCTCGCGGGCCACGTACTCGGTCGGGGTCTGCGCGCTCCACGGCGTGCCGAAGGCCGCCCCGCTCAGGCGTCCGCGCAGCCGGGCGTCGGCGTCGAGCCAGGCCTGCCAGGCCTCGGTGACCTCGTCGGTGGCCGTCTCCCACCGCTCCTGCCAGCGCTCGGCGGCCAGCGCGGCCCGGTCGGCGGCGACCCGCACCTCGTCGGCGAACTGGTTGGCGGCCAGCGCCTCGAGCGCCGTCTCGCGACGCTTCTCGCCCCGCTCGCGCAGCACCGAGAAGGTCTCGCACAGCGTCTGCCACGGGTTGCGCATCGCCTGCGGGCTGGCCAGCAGCAGCATGGCGGGCAGGGTGAGAATCCACAGGGTCGCCCAGATGGCGGCCGGGGCGGGGTCGGTCAGCAGCATTTCGGCCACAACGTTGTTCATCGCCAGGGTGTCCTGTCCGCTCGAAGATGTCCGGCTGGTGCGCCGACGAGAGCACGGAGGTCCGCGCTGACGAAGGCTGTGAAGGGTCTGCGCCGCCGAGGTGCGAGGGTCCGCTCCGCCGCGGGCTGTGCGGCTCTGTGCGGGCCGGGGAGCCGGGAGCACAGAGGGTTCGCGCTCGAAGGCGCGAGCGACGACCACGGGCCCGGCCGCGAGGGCCGTCAGCGCGTGATCAGGCGGAGTGGAACGGCGGGGCGCGGGAGCCGGAGACCCCGGCGGTGCGCTGCGCGGTGAGAGCCCGGGTGTGGTCGGCGACCGGGGTCGTCGTCCGGGAATCGGCCGGGGCCGGCTGGGTGGCCGGAGTGTCGGCAGTGGAATCCGCGGCGGGGGCGCTGTGCACCACGCCCGCCGAGGTGAGCACCTGCGTTGTCGTCTGCGGCGCGGTCAGGCCCAACGTCAGCAGCAGGAGCAGGACAGGCAACGACCGCAGCAGAGCGCCGCGGAGTGAGTTCGTTGCCATGCGTCCAATCTACCCACTCGGGCACGAAAGGACAGACGCCACTCCGAAGATCACAGCGTGGGGGCGCACCCGCGCCCCCACGCCGGGGTGGGTCAGGCGGTGCGGCAGCCCAGCGACGGCCAGGTCCAGTTGCCGCCGTGCTGGATGGTGAAGCCGAACGTGTTGCCGCTGCCGTTGGGCCGGGCGGTCATCACCAGACCGGTGCTGTCCCAGCTCACCGAGGCGTTCCAGGTGGCGACCACCTTCTGCGGCGAGCGCAGCGTCACGGTCACGACCCAGTTGGTCGCGCCGCTCACGGCCACCGAGCCGTTGAAGCGGTCGGACCACTTCTGACCCTCGGTGTAGGTCGTGGTGCAGGCGCCGCCGGTGGGCGGGGGAGTGGTGGCCGGCGGCGTCGTCGGGTTCGAGCCGCCGTCGGGCGCGACCGCCCGGCCGGTGCTCGCCGAGATCATGCCCGCGCACAGCCCGCGCTGGGCCAGCCCGGCCGCGATCTGCGGGACGGCCGAGATGGTCGTCTGGTAGTTGTCGTGCATCAGGATCAGCTGGCCGTTGGTCAGCGTCGAGGCGGCCTGGACGATCTGCGCGGTGCTCGCGCCGTTCCAGTCCTGGGAGTCGACGTCCCAGGTCACCGTGCGCAGGCCGAGGGCCGAGGCGGCCGACTGCAGGGTCGCGTTGGTCTCCCCGTACGGGGGCCGGAAGATCGTCGGGGTGCCGCCGCCACCGTTGCGGATGGCGGTCTGGGTGCGCGACAGCTCCGAGGACATGTCGGCCTGGCTCAGCGTGAGCATGTGCGGGTGGGTGTAGCTGTGGTTGCCGACCCACATGCCGGCCGACACCTGGGCCGCGACGAGGCCGGGGTTGGCCGCCGCGTTCTGCCCGGTGTTGAACATCGTGGCCCGCAATCCGTTGCTGCGCAACGCGTTCAGCAGCTGGGTGGTGGTGCTCGGGTTGGGCCCGTCGTCATAGGTCAGGCCGACGTAGCCGTTGGGGCAGGCGGCGGCCGGCGGGGCGGTGGTGGCCGGCGGCGGAGTGGTCGGGTTGCCGGGGCCGGCCGCGTTGAGTGCGTCGAGAGTGGACGTGTAAGCCGCCTTCTTGTTGCCCGAGCCGTCGAACAGCAGCGGGGTGTCACCCGAACGCCACGAGTCGCTGTCGCGCACACCCCAGACGGTGATGCCGGTGCAGCGCGCCACCGCGAGGCAGGCGTTCACGACCGTACGGTATTTGCCGGCCTGGTCCGAGCCGGAACCCTGGATGTCGAGCTCGGTGATCTGCACGTCCACGCCCAGGGCGGCGAAGTTCGAGATCGTCGTCTGGAAGTTCGACGGCACCGGGTTGCCGCTGTTGAAGTGCGCCTGCAGGCCCACGCAGTCGATCGGCACGCCGCGTGACTTGAAGTCGCGCACCATCGCCAGCACGGCTTGCGTCTTGGCGTGGCTCGGATTGTCGATGTTGTAGTCGTTGTAGCAGAGCTTGGCCCCGGAATCGGCCGTGCGCGCGGCCCGGAAGGCGGCCTCGATCCAGTCGTTGCCGGTGCGCTGCAGGTTGGAGTCGCGGCGCGCGCCGTCCCCGTTGTCGGAGAACGCCTCGTTGACCACGTCCCAGGCGTAGACCTTGCCGCGGTAGTGGGTGGCGACCTGGGTGACGTGGTTGAGCATCGCGTTGCGCAGCGCGGTGCCGCTCATGCTCTGCATCCAGCCCGGCTGCTGCGAGTGCCAGGCCAGCGTGTGACCGCGCAACCGCTTGCCGTTGGTGGTCGCCCACTGGGCGATGCGGTCGCCGTTGGTGTAGTTGAACTGGCCCTGGCTGGGCTCGGTGGCATCGAGCTTCATCTCGTTCTCGGCGGTCACCATGTCGAACTCGCGGTTCGCGATCGTGGTGTAGGTGGCGTCGTTCAGCTTGCCGGCGCTGAGTGCGACGCCGAAGTAGCGGCCGCTCTGCTGGGCCGAGGCGCCGAGCGTGCTCGCCGCGTCCGCGGCGGGGGCCAGGGCGATCGCGCCGGCGCCGGCCAGCAGCGCCGCCGCTGTCGTCAGGAACAGGGATCGAGGACGGATCCGTCTGGTCACGGGGATTCACCTTCGTCGTTGTCGGGGGAGCGCGGCGACGGGTGACCGGTGGAAGCCACCCGGCGCCGCGCGATCGACGATCGTCGTTGGGATCCATCTTGGGAGCGCGCCCGCGGATGAGTCAACCTTTAACTTCCGGCGAATTATCGGCAGGTGAAGCCACCTTTGGCGTGTGACGCAGGTCCGAAACTTTCGGTCAACTGACGAAAAGCAATGCGACCAGCCCGTCGACCCGGGCCCTTCCGCGCAGCTCACCCGAGGTGGAGTCCAGCCAGGCCACCTCGTTCTCGCCGCCGGCGTAGAACCGCGTGCCGTCCGCACTGAGCCGCAGGCCGCGCGCGGCTGTCGGCAACGACCACCGGCCGAGCTGCTGCCCGGCACTCCGATCGAGGACATGCACCTCGGCCCCGTCGGCCGCGAACAACCGCCCGTCCGGTCCGAATCCGATGCTCGCGGCGCCCCGGCCGGCCGGGATCCGGGTCACCGCCGGGGCGGCCAGCGTCTCGACGTCGGTGCGGGCGATCGAGCCGGACGCCGTGTCCAGCACCGCGAGCTGCCCGCCGGCGACGGCCAGCGCGTGCCCCTCGGCCGGGCCGTGCCCGAACGGGTCGGGCAGATCGAGGCAGTAGGCCCACCGCTCGGCCAGATGCAGCACGTGGACGAAGGCATGCACGTGACTGCGCGTGCCGCCGAGCAGATTGCGGGTGTGCTGGTGCTCGGGCTGATGGGTGTAGAGCGTGTACAGCGTCTGCCGATCGGCCGCATAGACCGCTTGCCGCCCGCGGCCCCGCATCTGCTCCTCCGCGCCCTCGGGCACGGGCCGCTTGTCACGGGTGAGCAACGGATACAGCTTGCCGTCGGTGAGGTCCAGAAGCCGTACGCGGTAATGGTCGGGCCGGTCGGCGGGCAGCCAGTCGAGCACGAACAGGCCGGTGCCGTCGGCCGTGAAGGCGTCCGGCTCGACGCAGCCGGGCAGAGTGAACTTCTGCCGCCGATCGGGCCCGACGACCAGCAGCGGCGACGTGGTGCGACCGGCCGGGGGCTCGGCCGGTGCCGATCCGGTCAGGACACACAGATCCGACGACTCGGCCACCACCCGGGGCGCCCACCCACCCCCGATGTCCTGCCTGTGGGTGGGTGCCCCGGTCGCCGCCTCGATCCGCTGCAGTCCGGTGCCGTCGACGACGTACGCGGTGGTGCCGTTCCGGCTCAGCACCGATCGCGGGCCGAGCGGGCGCACCTCGGTGCCGCGGATCCGGACGATCCCGTTGCCGCTGTCCGCCAGCAGCACGTCGGGCACCGCGGACGGCACCGCAGCGGCGGCCTGCTCGCGGCAGCCGGCCAGGGCGGAGGCGGCGAGTACGCCACCGGAGAGCGCGAGGAACGAGCGGCGTGTGGTCATGTCCTGGTGACACCACAAGTGCGCATCAGGTTCCGGGAACCGTTCCGCCGCGAGCGGTGTCAGTGCAGTGTTGCCGAAAGCGAAAGTGACGGATGCGGGAAGCGGACACCGAAATCGACGATGCGACGGCGGTGAGCCGGGCGCGGGGCGGCGACCTGGGGGCGTACGAGGTCCTGGTCGCCCGCTACACCGTGCCCGCGCACCGGGCCGCCGTGCTCCTCGGCGCGGGCGACGACGCCGACGACGTGGTGCAGGAGGCGCTGGTGAAGGCGTACCGGCAGTTGTCGCGCTACCGCGGCGAATCCGGCTTCCGCCCATGGCTGCTGGCGATCGTGGCCAACGAGACGCGGAACCTGCACCGCTCCCGCCGCCGGCGCGACGGCCTGGCCCTGCGAGCCGCCTCGGCGTCCGAGCCGCTGCCCGACGCCCCCGACCCGGCCGACACCGTGCTCGCCCGGGACCGTCGCCGGCAGCTGGTCGAACGGCTGCGGCTGCTCGACCGGCGTGATCAGGACGTGCTCGTCTGCCGCTTCCTGCTCGACCTCAGCGAGCAGGAGACGGCGTCGGCCCTGGGGCTGCCCAAGGGCACGGTGAAATCGCGGACCTCGCGGGCGCTGGCCCGGTTGCGCGAGCACCTGCGGGCCGAGGAGGTGCCCGGTGCCTGACCACCACGACGACCTCATCGCCGAGCTGCGCGAGCTGGACACCTGGCTCGCCGTGCCCGAGGCGGCCGACCAGCGGGTGGCCGTCCGTGAGCGGCTGACGCGCCGGACCGGCCGGTGGCGGGTCTGGCTGGCGGCGGCCGTCGCGGCGGTCACGGTCACCGTGGTCGCGGTGGAGCCGGCCCGGGCCGCCGTCATCGACGTGGTCGCGCAGGTGCTCGCGGTGGCGGGCATCGAGGTGCGGCGCTCGGAGAGTGCGGCCCTGCCGACAGCGAGTCCCAGCCCGTTGCCCTCGACCGGCGCGGTCAGCCTGGAGGTGGCCGAGCAGCGAGCGCCTTTCCCGGTCCGCATGCCGACCGGCCTCGGCCCGCCCGAGCGCGTCGAGATCGCCGACCTCGACGCCAACGGCGTGCCCCGGGTGGTCAGCGCGCTCTACCGCGGTGGCAGCGTGCGCTTCGACCAGTTCGACGGCTCGGCCGGCTCGTTCTTCAAGCAGGCCCAGGACGCCGAGTGGGTCGACCTGGGCGGCGCCATGGCGATCTGGCTGCCCACCCCGCACACGCTGACCTACATCGGCCGGGACGGCGTGCCGCGCAGCGCGACCGCGCGGCTCGCGACCCCCACGCTGATCTGGGAACAGGGCCAGGTGACCTACCGGCTGGAGGGCTTCACCAGCCTCGAGCAGGCGCGCGTCATCGCCCTGTCGCTGGCCTGACGGTAATCATCAACCGGCTGTCCACATCGCGCCATGTCGCCTCTGCGGCAGCGCGCAGACCTCCCGGCCGGACATCGGCTGACTTCAAAATGCGTGTCAACCCCACGCTAAGGAGCTGGCCTTGTCACCACACAAGCGCCTCACCGGTGTCCTGGCCGGCGTCCTGATCGGAGCCGGCAGCGTCGCCGCGTTCCCCCCAGGGCCCGCCGCCGCCACCCCGGCCCGTGCCGTCCCTCCGGCCGGGCAGGCTGTCACGCTCATCACCGGCGACGTCGTCCAGCTGACCGCGTCGGGCGACGGCCGGGTCGCGGCGTCGGTGCGGCCGGGACCCGGCCGCGAGCGCATCTCCTTCTCGACGACCGAGACCAAGGACGGCGTACGCGTCGTCCCCAGCGACGCCGTGCCGCTGCTGGCCGCCGGCCGGGTCGACGCCGAGTTGTTCGACGTGCAGCACCTGATCGCCGAGGGCTACGGCGACGCGGCCAGCCCGACCCTCCCGCTGATCGTGAAGTCGCCGGCCGGGGCCCGGGCTCTGGGCGCCGCCGCGGGAACCGAGCTGCCCAGCATCGGAGCCGTCGCTGTGCGGGCCGGCAAAAGCTCGCTCGCGGACTTCTGGCGTACCCGAACCGGCGCCGCCAGTGGTGGACGGACCGCGACCACCGATCGGATCTGGCTCGACGGCAAGGTCGAGCCGGTCCTCGACCGCAGCACCGCGCAGATCGGCGCCCCCGACGCGTGGGCCCAGGGCCTGGACGGCGCGGGGATCAAGGTCGCGGTGCTCGACACCGGCGCCGACCAGAACCACCCCGACCTGGCCGGCCGGATCCTCGAGGCGCGCGACTTCAGCGACAGCGCCGACACGAGCGACCACTTCGGACACGGCACGCACGTGGCGGCCACGGTGGCCGGCTCGGGCGCCGGGTCGAACGGCACCCGCAAGGGCGTCGCGCCCGGCGCGCGGCTGCTGATCGGCAAGGTGCTCGACGACAGCGGCTCCGGCTACGAGTCCGGCATCATCGCCGGGATGGAGTGGGCAGCCGACTCCGGTGCCAAGGTTGTCAACATGAGCCTCGGCGGGTCGGCCACCGACGGCGCCGACCCGATGAGCGAGGCGGTGAACGAGCTCAGCGCCGCGACCGGCACGCTGTTCGTGGTGGCCGCGGGCAACGAGGGCACCGCCTACTCGGTGGGCACGCCCGGCGCGGCCACCTCGGCCCTCACCGTCGGCGCGGTCGACCGCACCGACCGGATCGCCGACTTCTCCAGCCGCGGCCCGCGCTTCGGCGACGAGGGGCTCAAGCCCGAGATCACCGCGCCCGGTGTCGGCATCGTCGCCGCCCGCGCCGCCGGCACCTCGATGGGTGACCCGGTGGACGAGCTCTACACCGCGGCCAACGGCACCTCGATGGCCACCCCGCACGTCGCCGGGGCGGCCGCGATCATCGCCCAGCAGCACCCGGACTGGACCGGCGCGCGGATCAAGGACGAGCTGACCAGCACGGCCAGGACCACGGCCGACACGTCGGTCTACGCGCAGGGCGCCGGCCGGGTCGACCTGACCCGGGCGACCACCCAGACGGTCTCCGGCACCGGCGTGGCCGACTTCGGGTTCCGCGCGATCGACGAGACCCCGGCCAAGGTCCAGCGGACCGTGACGTATGCGAACACCGGAACCGCGCCGGTGACGCTGGCCCTGACCACGAACGTGGCCGAGGTCAGCCTGTCCGCGTCCACCGTCACCGTCCCGGCCGGGGGCTCCGCCGCCGTGACGCTGACCTTCGATATCGCGGCGTCCGACCCGGGGCAGTTCAGCGGGTGGCTCACCGCCACCGGGCCGGCCGGCGTGAAGGTCACCACCGCGATCGGCGGCACCCTCGACGCACCCCGCCACCTGGTGACGTTCAAGGCCGTCGACCGGGCCGGCCGGCCCACGGCCGTGCCCGCGCTCCAGGCCTTCGGCGACCAGCCGCGCTACGACATCCTCAACTTCCTGTTCCCCGGCGAGGAGAAGACGTTCCAGCTCGGCGAGGGGGACTACCTGGTCGACGCGCTCATCTCCGACGGTGCGCCCCTCGACGAGCAGGACACCCTGGTCACCATCCCCGAGCTCAAGGTCGACCGGGACCTGACCGTGGTGCTCGACGCCCGCACCGGCAAGCCGATCCGGATCGAGACGCCGAAGCCGGCCGAGCAGCGGACGGTCCAGAGCATCTATGTGCAGCGGGTGACCGGCGGCGGCCGGAGCATCATCAACGGCTTCATGAGCTTCAGCTCCGTGCAGAAGATCAACGTCACGCCCACCGCGAAGCTCCGCCGGGGCAGCTACGAGTTCTCGTCGCGCTGGCAGCTGGTCGCGCCGCTGGTGCGGGCCGACATCCCGGGGGTGACCGGGGAGCTCGACATCAACCTGTGCGTCTACTCCCCGGCCTATGACGGAACCCGCCGGTTCGGCCTGGTCCAGGGTCTCGGCGGCAACGTCCGGGGCAAAGCCGTGGTGATCGAGACGGACGACCCGGACGAGGCGTCGGCGGCAGCCGCCGCGGCCGGGGCGGCGGTGGCGCTGGTCGTGGTGCCGGCCGACCGCAGCGCCTGGCAGCCGTGGGACCCGAGCGGCGACCGGATGCCCATCCCGACCGCTCTCGTGGCCCACGACGACGGCCTGCGGATCCTCGCCCGGGCAGCCCAGCCGGGCGCGACGATGGCCCTGACGCTCACTCCTGACAGCCCCTACCTGTACGACGTCTTCCAGGTGTCGAAGGACCGGGTGCCCAGCCAGATCGTGCACAAGGTGACCGCGGCCAACACGCACCGGATCACCACCCGCTACGCCGACAACGGTGGCTTCGACTGGATCCGCGAGCAGCGGTTCGGCTGGCGCCCGGCCCAGGAGTACTCCTGGAACGACACGTCACGCCAGGTCCGTACCCCGTCGGTCCGCCAGGAGTGGGTGTCGACCGGGGACACCGTGTGGCAGCACCAGGTGCACCACGAGTTCCCGTGGAAAAACAGGGGCGGGAGCCTGCAGGGCGGCATCCACGACGACGCGGTCTCCTACCCGAGGGCCGGCAGTTCGGCCGACACCTGGTACGAGCCGGTCGTGCGGCCGGCCACCCCGGCCGGTCACCGGAGCACCCGTGAGGGCAACACGCTCAGGCTGCGAGTGGCCTCGTACGTGGACAGCACCGACCGGCACTACCTCGTCGATCCCGCTCCGGCCACGCTGTCCCGCGACGGCACCGAGATCGCCACGCTGCCCGACGGCTGGCAGGACGTGACAGTGCCGGCCGGGACCGCGACCTACAAGCTGGCCATGACGACCAGCCGGACCGGCGACGAGTGGCTCCACGGCACCTCGACGGCCACCGAGTGGACCTTCAAGTCGGGTCCGGCGGGCCCGTTGCCGCTGCTCCAGGTCGGGTACGACGCACCGGCCCGGGCCACGCGACTTCCGCATCCGCTGATCGTCACGGTGCCGGGCGCTCGCCGGGTGAAGGTCGAGACCTCGGCCGACGAGGGCAGGACCTGGCGGACGGCCCCGGCCATCGGCTCGGCGGTGCTCGTGCCGGCCGGCCAGGGCACCGTGTCGCTGCGGGTGACCGCCGCCGACCGGGCCGGCAACACGGTCACCCAGACCGTGCTCCGGGCCTACGGCCGATCATGAGGCCGCTCGCCGAGGACCGCTGGCCGGCCTACAGCCAGCCGCGTCGGGCGGCCTGGAAGGCCAGGCCGGCCCGGGTGTCCACACCGGCCAGCTCCATCAGCCGGTCGAGCCGGCGCTGGACCGTCCGGCGGCTGACGCCGAGCTGGGTGGCGATGGACTTGTCCGGCAGCCCGGCCACGAACAGCGACAGCAGTAACTTGTCGGGTTCCTCCTCGCCGCCTTCCGGCAGCAGCGGGGTGGCGCGCTCCCAATAGCTCTCGAAGAGGGCGACCAGGGCGTCGAGGAGCTCACTGGGGCGGATCAGCGCCGCGGTGGGCTCCCCGACCCCGCGGGCGGCGTCGGGCACCAGCGGGCAGATGGCCAGACTCCGGTCGGCGATCGCCAGCCGTACGGGAAGGACCGGAAGCGTCCGGGAGAGCTCGCCCAGCCGCATGGCCTCGATGATGCTGTCCAGCTCACCCGGCTTGACCAGCAGCTCACGCTCGTAGATGGCCCGGTAGCGGACACCACGCCCGAGTGCCCCGGACTCCTCGTCGTTCTCCGGCCCCTGCATCGCGATCGGGTTGGCCCGGCAGAACCAGAGGATCTCCTCACGGGCCGAGTCCTGCATCTCGCGCAGCCGGTCGCGCAGGGCCGGGGCGCCGACGACGATCTCCACCAGGTGGTCGGAGTCACGGCGACGGGTGTTCGAGCGATATTCCTCACTGAGCGAGGCGACCATCTGCCGGGCCGACTCCAGGGACTCCTGCTCGCGCAGCAGGGTCTCGCCGAGCGCGACGTCGGCCGGCAGGGCGTGGAAGAGCGGGCCCGGGGTGGCCAGGCCCTTGCGGTGCAGGGCTTCGAGCAGCGCGGACGCCTCCGCGGGGTCGAGGCCGCCCTGCGCCGCGAGATCGGTCGGGGCAGCACCGGCCATGCGCACGAGCAGGCGATAGGCGTGCTGCTCCGGTGTGGAGAGCAGGTCAGACACGCGGCAACTGTAATAAGGCTTTTGAATCTTTCGAGCTGTCGATATCTGGCAAACACGCAGAGCATTGATGGAAGTACGCTGAGTGTCGTCGTTGCCCCGTCATCGATGAGGACATCGCAGCCATGACAGTGACCGCAGATGAGACATCGCAGCCGGCCATCGCGGCCGGCGCCCAGCACACCCCATGCCTGGTGATCGACGTCGACGTGGCCCGCGCGCAGTACGCGCGGATCGCCGACGCCTTCGCCGGGGCCCACATCCACTACGCCGTGAAGGCCAATCCCGAGTTGGCCCTGCTCGAAGCCCTGGTCGCGGCGGGCTCCCAGTTCGACGTGGCCGGCCGGGCCGAGATCGACCTCTGCCTGGCCGCCGGCGCGTCGCCGGGTGACCTCAGCTACGGCCATCCGATCAAGAAGGCCGAGGACATCGCGTACGCGTACGCCCGGGGAGTCCGCCTGTTCGCCTTCGACAGCGAGGGCGAGCTCGACAAGATCGTCAACCATGCGCCCGGCTCCTCGGTGATGTGCCGGGTGCTCGCCTCCAGCCAGGGGGCGAGGTGGCCGCTCAGCCGCAAGTTCGGGTGCGTCCCCGAGATGGCGGTCGACCTGATGAAAGTGGCGGCGCTGCGCGGGCTCGATCCGGCCGGGATCGCGTTCCACGTGGGGTCGCAGCAGCTCTACCCGGAACGGTGGGAGCCGAGCATCGCCACCGCGGCGGCGATCTTCACCGAGCTGGAGACCTCCGGCATATCGCTCCGGATCCTGAACGCCGGTGGTGGGTTCCCGGTCTCGTACCGGACGCCGGCCGCCCCGATCACGTCGTACGCGGCGGCCATCCGGTCCGCTGTCGCACGACATTTCGGACGGCACACCCCGTCGCTCATGATCGAGCCGGGCCGGTATGTCGCCGCCCCCGCCGGGGTGCTGCACACCCAGGTGGTGCTGGTCGCCCGCAAGTCCTACGACGACGAGCCGCGCTGGGTCTACCTGGATGTCGGCCGGTTCGGCGGGCTCGCCGAGACGGAGGACGAGGCGATCCAGTACGAGCTGTCGACCACCCGCGACGGACCGGCCGGCCCGGTGATCCTGGCCGGACCGACCTGCGACAGCGTCGACATCCTCTACCAGCACGCCCCCTACGATCTCCCGCTGGACCTGGCGGCCGGCGAGGTGATCCGCATTCTGGGGACAGGTGCCTACACGGCGACGTACTCCTCGGTGGGCTTCAACGGCCTCCCACCCCTGCGTACGGTGATTTCTCCCTAGGCGCCGCCGTCGCGGCCCGGCCGTCGCCGGGCTCCGGCCCGGCCGAGGCCGCGACACCGCCGACCCTCCGAGTCGGCTGAGCGACGCTCGGTCGCGTCGTGCCGCAGGGACGGCGGACCGTCACCCGGGAGACGGCAACTCGTCCCCGCCGCGACATCCTTGATTGAGAAGGTGCTGCGGTGTCGAGTGATCACGCCCGTGCCATGGCGCGCGCCACCGGTTTCGCGGGGTCCAGCCTGATCGCGGTGGGCGGGCTCGGGGCGGGCGCGCTCCCGGTCGGCATCCCGTTCTTCGCCGGTCTCGAGCACGTCGGGATCGGGCTGGTCGCGGTCTACGGCGGCCTCGCGTTGCTGCTGCTCGCCTGGTGGTGGCTGGGCCGGCTCAGCCCGGGCGGGGACATCCGGGCCGTCTGGACGACCCTCGCGCTGTGGGCCGCGCCGCTGCTGATCGCGCCGCCGATGTTCAGCCGGGACGTCTACAGCTACCTGGCCCAGGGCCTGATGGTCGGCGAGGGACTCGACGTCTACCGGGCCGGTCCGTCGGCGCTGGGCGGCTTCTTCGCCGAGCAGGTGCCCGCGATCTGGCAGCACACCCCGAGCCCGTACGGTCCGGTCTTCCTGCTGCTCTCGGCGGTGGTCGTCGCGCCGATCGGCGGGCATCTGCTCACCGGCGTCATCGCGATGCGGCTGGTCGCCGTGGCCGGGCTCGCCCTCCTGGCGTACGTGCTGCCGACCCTCGCCCGGGAAGCCGGGGTCCGGCCGGACAAGGCGCTCTGGCTGGCCGTCCTCAACCCGCTCGTGCTGATCCACTTCGTCGGCGGCGCGCACAACGACGCCCTGATGGTCGGCCTGCTCGCCGCCGGTCTGGCCGCCGCGATCCGGCACCGGCCGGTCGTCGGCACGGTGCTGATCGTGACGGCCACGCTGATCAAGGCGCCGGCCGTGCTGGGCCTCCTGGCGGTCGCCGTCATCTGGGCGTCGCGGCTCGACGGCCGGTTCCCCCGGCTGCGCGCGTCGGCCGCCGTCGGAGCCACCGCCGCCGCGGCGACCGCGGTGCTCACCCAGATCGCCGGCACCGGATACGGCTGGACAACCGCCCTGGACACCCCGATCTCCCCGCAGAACCTGTCGCTGACCAGTGTGCTCGGCCGCTGGACGGCCGATCTGCTGCGCGAGGACGGTGTCGGCGAGGTCTTCGTCCTCGACCTCTGGCGGTGGCTCGGCGTGCTGGCCACGCTGATCGTCGCCGGTCTGGTGTGGACCTGCCTCGACCGGCTGGGACCGCTCTACGGGCTGGGGATCGTGCTGGTGGCGGTGGTCGCGTTCGGTCCGGCGCTGCGCCCCTGGTATCTGATCTGGGGCCTGGTGCCGCTGGCCGCCGCGGCCCGGCACACCTGGGTCCGTAGCGTGCTGGCCGCGGCCTGCGCGATCCTGGCCCTGGTAGTGCTGCCGGACGGCTTCGCCGTCGACATCCGCGAGTTCCTGCTGGCCACGCTGGGTGCGCTGGCCGGGGCCGCGGCCTTCCTGGGCGTACGCCTGGCCGCCGCACCCGCCGTCAGCCGGCTCGCCACGGCGAGGGCCACCCGATGACCCGCCGGCGAGTGCTGATCGTGGTCGTGGCGGCCATCGCCGTGGGCGTTTTCCTGATCACGGTGCCGACGTTCCGCGAGTTCTTCGATCTCGGTGTCTATCGCGGGGCGGTGCGCTCGTGGCTGCTCGACGGCCACGAGCTCTACGACTTCCTCTACCAGGACACTGAATACGGCTTCACCTATCCGCCGTTCGCCGCGCTCGTCCTCAGCCCGCTCGCGCTGACCAACTGGCCGGTCGCCGTCGCGCTGAGCATCGTGGTCAACGCGGCCGCCGTGGTGCTGCTGCTGCGCTGGTTCCTGGTGCCGGTGGTGCGCCGGCACGGCGGCCCGGTGTGGTTCGTGGGCGCGCTGGCCTTCCTGGCCGTGCTGGTCTTCGAACCGGCCCGCGACACGTTCAGCTTCGGCCAGGTCAACCTGGCCCTGCTCGTGCTGGTCTTCGCCGACCTGCGCGGGCTGACCACCGGCCGCCGCTGGGCCGGCGTCGGCATCGGTCTGGCCGCCGCGATCAAGCTGACCCCCGCCGTCTTCATCGGCTACCTGATCGTCACCCGCCAATACCGAGCCGCCGCCACCGCGACCGCCACCGCGGCCGGCGCGACACTGCTGGCGGCGCTGATCGCCCCGTCGACGTCCGCCCAGTTCTGGACGGCCACGCTGTGGGACACCGACCGCGTGGGCCGCCTCGAATACGTCTCCAACCAGTCGCTGCGCGGCGTGGCGGCCCGCCTCGAGCTGCCCTCGGCCTGGTGGCTGGCCGCGGTCGCGCTGGTCCTGGCGTGCTGGTTCCTGCGCGTACGCCTGCTCCGCACCTCACCCGACCACGCCGCCGGCTTCGCCGTGACCGGCATCGTCGCCTGCCTGATCAGCCCGGTCACCTGGGTGCACCACCTGGTCTGGCTGCTGCCGGCCCTGTTCCTGCTCACCGGCGCCGCCCTGCACACCCGCTCCCGCCCGCGCCTGGCCGCCCTGGCCGCCGTCTACGTGATCCTGAGCAGCAGCGTGGTCTGGCTCTGGTGGTCCGGATCCGACGGCCCACTCGCCGCGATCGGCAGCAACACGTACGTCTGGATCAGCATCGCCCTCCTGCTGACCGTCCCCTTCCACACCCCCGTCCCCGCCTCCCCGCTCGTGCCAAGCAGCTCGGATGCCCCCTGACCAACGGCTCCTCGTTCGCGCGCGAAAACCGGCCCGCCATCGGCGTCCTCCGCGCGGCCGGACGGGCCGAACCATCGTCGTCAACGAATTAGTCGTGAGGTCGTCCCGCGTGTACGTCCGGCGGATTCACCGGCCGCCATTCGCCTTTAGCTTGGGGGCGCCTGATTCCCCCGAAGGGTTTCCGGCGCAGCCGATGACTCGGCCCGCACGCAAGGAGACATTCATGTCCACGCCTGAATACCTTTCTGCCCCAGCTCCGAAGAAGACCATGAGCCGGGGCAAGAAGGCCGGCCTGGTCGGCGGAGGCGTCCTCGCTGGTCTGATCATCATCGGTGTCGCCGCCGGCGGAGGAGGCGAGACGCCCGCCGCAGCACCCGCTGCGGCCGCCACGACCATCAGTTCGGCGAACCAGGAAGCGATCAACAAGCTGCAGGTGTGCATCGACATGACCGTCGGCACCCGTGCTTACGACCCGGCGCTCTGGGACACCACCCTGTGCGGCGAATACCACGGCAATCTCGGCTCCGTGGACCGGCCGACCACCGAGCCGGCCGCCGAAGCCACGACCGAAGCCATCACCGAGCCCGTTGCCGAAGCCACCACCGAGCCCGTCGCGGAGCCGACCGCCGAGCTGACCGTCTCGCAGCAGAACGCCGTCGACAAGGCAGCCGGTTACCTGTCCTCCTCGTCCTTCTCGCGTTCCGGGCTGATCAAGCAGCTCAAGTTCGAGGGCTTCTCCACCAAGGACGCCACCTTCGGCGTGGACGAGCAAAAGGCCAACTGGACTGAACAAGCCGCCGGAAAAGCAGCTGATTACCTGGAGACCAGCCCGTTCTCCCGCTCCGGACTGATCAAGCAGCTCAAGTTCGAAGGCTTCTCGACCAAGCAGGCCACCTCCGGCGTCGACGCGCAGAAAACCAACTGGAATGACCAGGCCGCCAAGAAGGCAGCGGATTATCTGGAAACCAGCTCGTTCTCCCGCTCGGGGTTGATCCGCCAGCTCAAATTCGAGGGCTTCACTGACAAACAGGCCAAATACGGCGTCAAGAAGGTCGGGTTGTAGCCGCCACCCCGCGAGGTGAGCCAAGTCGTGCGACGTAGGCGTGCTGAGCCGCGCTGCGACAGGGAGACGGCATGACGCTCTTCACAGACCATGGTTGTTGTCCCTGGGCAACGGTTTAGATCAACCGATGACCCCCGTCGTCGAGGTGGAGAACCTCACCAAGTCGTTTCCGGCCGCCGGGGGTGACACCGTGCCGGTGCTGCGCGGCATCAGCCTCGAGGTGCCGCCCGGGCAGTTCCTGGCCGTGGTCGGGCCGAGTGGCTCCGGCAAGTCCACCCTGCTCTACTGCATGTCCGCGCTGGAGGCGGCCACCGCCGGCCGGGTGCGCCTGCTCGGTCGGGACACCGGCTCGCTCGGGCGGGGCGCGATCGCGAAGCTGCGCCGTGACCACCTCGGGTTCGTCTTCCAGTCGTACAACCTGATCCCGTCGCTCACCGCCCGCGAGAACGTCGCCCTGCCGGCCCGCCTGGCCCGCCGCCGGATCTCCGGCGCCGACGTCGACCGGGCGCTGGCCGAGGTCGGGCTGACCGAGCGCGCCGGCTATCGCCCGTCCGCGCTCTCCGGCGGGCAGCAGCAGCGGGTCGCCATCGCGCGCGTTCTCGCCGTACGCCCCGATCTGGTCTTCGCCGACGAGCCGACCGGCGCGCTCGACACGGAGTCGGGCGCGCAGGTCCTCGACCTGCTGGCCGGGGTGGCCCGGTCGGGGGAGGGCCGCTCGGTCGTCATGGTGACCCACGACTTGGAGGCGGCCGCGCGCGCCGACCGGGTGCTCGTCCTGCGCGACGGCCTGATCCACCGCGAGCTGACCCATCCGAAGGCCGACGACGTCTTCGCCGCGGTCGCCGGGGCGTCCTGACATGCCGCGCCTCATCGTCAGCGACCTGATCGCCAACGGTCGCATCTGGCTCGGTGCCCTGCTCATCGCGGCGGCCACCGGGCTGGTCGGCGCGGTCGTGGCCAGTGACATCGAGACGGCGTCGGCGGCCGGCGGCAACGACGCGCTCGCCCTCTACGGCATCAGCGGCACGGTCGCGGCCTTCACCGTGGTCACCGCGCTCATCGTCGTCGGCGCGGTCACCAACCTCACGGTGACGTTGCAGCAGCGCGGATATGCCCTGTGGCAACTCGTCGGCCTGCGCCCCGGCCTGGTCCGCCTGGTCGTGACGACCCAGCTGCTGGTGGTGTCCCTCGCCGGCGGCCTCGCCGGCTGCCTGCTCGCCCTGCCCCTGGTCAAACCCCTTTTCCGGTACGGGTTCAGCGGCTCACCCGAGTTGTCGGCGCTCGACCCGAGGCTGACGCCGGCCGGTGCCGTACCCGTCGTCCTGTTCGTAGCCGTGGTGATCACGCTGGGCGGCTTCCGGGGAGCCGGCCGGGCCGCCCACACGCCACCCCTGCAGTCGTTGCGCGAGGTCGAGCCGCCCGACCGCCGGATGACCGTGGCCCGGTGGATCGGCGGCCTGGCCACCGCGGCCGTGGTCGCCGCCATCGTGGCCACCCTGCCCGGCACCGGCCTCGACACGATGGCCGTCCCGCTGATGCTGATCAGCCCGCTCCTGGCCGGCGTGCTGGCCGCGTTCGGCCCGCTGTTCCTGGCCCGCCTGGTGCGGGCCTGGACGTCGTTGCTGCCCGCCACCGCCTCCGCCGCCTGGTTCCTGGCCCGCAACAGCACCGCCGCCAACGTGGGCCGCAGCACCGCCACGATCAGCCCCCTGATGGTCGCCGTAGCCCTGGCCGGCGGCCTCTACACAGCCAACGGCGCCGTGGGTGCCCCCTCGGGCACGCTCTCCACCGGCTCGGTGGTCCTGCTGATCGGTGGCCCCTTGCTCCTGGCCGTCCTGGGCGCCGTAGCCACGGTCTTCATGTCCAGCCGCCGCCGCGACCGCGAGCTGGCCTTGATTCTGGCCGCCGGCGGCACCCCGGCGCTGGTCCTGACCGCAGCCGCCGCCGAAGCCGTCATCTACGTCGGCACCGCCCTGCTCCTGGGCGCCGCCGCCGTAGCCACCACCACCCTGATCGGCGCCTGGTCAGCCGACATGTGGACGGCGGCCGGCGTCGTCCCGTCCCTGACAGTCGCCGCCCTGGCCCTGCTCCTCCTGCTGCTCGCCACAGTCCTCCCCACCGCCCTGGCCCTGCGCCAAGAGATTCCGCGAGTCCTCGCCCCCGAATGACCTCTACCGTCACGACATGACTCAGGGCGACTACTTCGCGTCCCTGCCCCGCAAGCTGGTCGGCGCGGGCGCCCTCATCACCGACGAGGACGGCCGCCTCCTGCTGGTCGAACCCACCTACAAGGACGCGTGGGAGATCCCCGGCGGCGTGGTGGAAGCGGCCGAATCCCCTCGGGCCGGCGTCCAGCGCGAACTGCTGGAAGAACTGGGCCTGCCGATCCCCGTGGGGCAGCTCCTGGTGGTCGACTGGAACCCGCCGCGCCCGGAGGCCCCCGACCGCCCCGACGGCCTGATGTTCGTCTTCGACGCCGGCGTCCTGACTCCTGCCCGAGCCGCCGAGATAACCCTCCCGGCCACGGAGTTACGCAGCTGGCGCTGGTGCACCCCGGCTGAGGCCGAAGCGCTCCTACCCGCCCGCCTGCACCGCCGAATGGCCGCCGCTCTCCAAGCCCGCTCCCTGAACGTCACCGTCTACTTGGAGAACGGCCACCGGCCGACGTCGTGACCGTTCCTTTCGATGTCGGACAGACCTCAGGGGCGCTGCCCCCGAACCCCCGGCCATCGCTGGAGAGCCCCCAAGCCAACGGCCCGCGCTGCGAGAAAAAGCAACCCCAACCACGACAGTCTCGACCGAGCCTGGTTGAGCCAACAAAAAATACGGGAGCCCCTAGCCCATTCCATTCCCATGGATTCGACCACCCAGCACTACCCATCCGCCCCGACGAAGCTCACCCCGCACCAAGCAGCCGCGACCAAAGACGTACGCCGAAGGCGGAAGCAACCGGCATTGTTAAGTTCCCGCAAGCCCCCACCCAGCTCGGCCTGCTCGACGTGACCGCCCAGTTTCGTCCCCAGCGCGGCAGCCAGACCCCTCACCCGTCAGGTGACCGCCGCCGTCACCAGGCAATCAGCAGCCGGCGACCAGAGTCAGAGCCGCCGGCAAGCTCGCCCGCAAGGGCGGAGGCGGGGGTGAGCAAGCAAGGCCGTAGCTGCTTTTCCAGGCCCTGCTTGCTCACCCCCGCCTCCGCCCGTCCACCGCAAGCAAGCCCACCCCACCCAGCCCTCACCGATTCAGCCCCGCCGCCCCCCACGATTCCACCAGAGCGACAGCCCCACCCCACCGACAACCAACACCGAAGCAGCCAGCACAAACCAGAACGTGATCTCAACTTCCTGCTTGCGCAACGTGAATTCACGAGGCAGATCGGTCAGGACATCGGCCAGCTGATCGGCGTCCTCGGCGCGGAAATACCGCCCGCCCGTCGTATCCGCCACCTGCGTCAGCGCTTCTTCGTCGATTTCCATATTTCGCCCCCCTCGGCCGCCACCCCAGCCTCGGCCGCCGCCGAACGGTGAGTCGCCGCCGATCTGGTCGGCTGTGCACACCATCGGTGCCGGCTCCGTCGTTCCGAAGCCGATCGTGTAGACCCGTACCCGGCGCGCCGCCGCCTGTTCCGCCGCGGTTTCCGGGTCCACGCCGGTGGTGTTCGAGCCGTCCGTCAGCACCACGATCGTGTCCGGCTCGTAGTCGCCCAGCTGGCTCGGGGCGTCCAGCTGCACCCCGGTCTTGGCCACCCGAGGGTTGCTTTCCGCAATCGCGTCGATCGACGTCAGGATGGCTTGCCCGATCGCCGTTCCGCGGGCTGTCCGCAGCGTCCCGATCGCGTCCAGCAGCGCGTCTTTGTCTGTTGTGGGCGCCACCAGCAGGCCCGCGATCCCCGAGAACGCGACCAGGCCGATCCTTGTCCCGTCCTCTTGTCGCTGGATGAACTGCTTGGCCGCTTCGGTCGCCACCGTGAACCGGTTGGGTTCGATGTCGGTCGAGCACATCGAGCCGGACACGTCGATGGCCAGCAGCACCGACGTGCTGTTCGAGGGCACCGACACCGAGGCCTGGGGCCGGGCCAGCGCGCCGCCGAGGGCCAGCAGGCCGGCCAGGAAGAGGAACACCGGGATTCTTCGCCGCCAGGACGTACGCCCGGGGAGGGCCGCCCGGATCAGCGCGACGCTGGAGACCGTCACCGCCGCCCGTTTGCGCCGGCGGTTGAACCACCAGCGGATCGCCAGCAGCAGCGGCACCGCCAGCAGCGCGGTCAGGGCCCACGGCCAGCTGAACGACATCAGATGATCCTTCCGTGCCAGCGGGAGCCGAGGACGGCGCCCAGCATGAGCAGCAGCAGGGCGGCGCCGGCGAACGGCGCGGTCAGTTCGAGCGGCTCCTTCTCGGCGGTCAGGCGCAGGTCGATGTCTTTGGTGGTGTCGGTCAGCGTCGCCGCGTCGCCGGCCGGCAGGTAGGCGCCGCCGGTGGTCTGCGCGACCGTGGTCAGCAGGGTCGGGTCGAGTGCCGTGCCGAGCTGGAAGCCGTCCACTTCGACGGTGGAGCCGCGTTCGGTGCCCACGCCCACGGTCTGGATGCGCACTCCGGCGGCGGCCGCGAGTTCGGCCGCGGCCACCACGTCCGGTCCGCCGGTCTCCTGGCCGTCCGAGAAGACCACGATGGTTGCCGACGGCCAGTAGCCGAGCTCGGGTGGCGCCGCGCCCTCCTCGGGCAGGGCGATGGTCTTGCCGGTGATCGTGCCCAGGGCGACCAGGATCGCCTGGCCCAGCGAGGTGCCTCCGCTGGGTGACAACCGGCTGATCGCGGCCAGCGCGGCCTGATGGTCGTCGCTGGGGGCCTGGGTGAGCAGCGCCTGGTCGCCGAAGACGAGTACGCCGACGTCGACCGTGCTGGGCTGGTCGTCGACGAACTCCTTGGCCGCGGCCTGGGCGGCGGCGAGCCGGGTGGGCTGGACGTCGTCGGCTTTCATGCTGTTGGACACGTCGAAGGCCAGCAGCACCGTGCCCGAGACGCGGGGCACGGTGACCTCGGCCTGCGGCCGGGCCAGCCCGACGAGCAGGATCGGCAGGGCGATGAGGATCAGGACGTACGGGAGGTGGCGGCGCACCGCCGCGCGCCGGGTCGGCACACCCGCGAAGCCGGCGCGGGCCAGCGCCGCCGTGCGTTGTCGCTGGATCCGGACGTACGCGAACACGGCCGCGACCGTGACGAGCAGGGCGACCGCGAGCAGCGCCGGGTAGAGGAAGCTCACCGGCGCCCCCGCCCCGAGCGCTGCACCATGTCGATCAGCACTGCCAGCAGGTCCTGGTCGGTGGTGATGCGCTGGGCGCTGACCCCGGCCCGGCGCATGCCGTCGGCCAGTTCGGTCTCGCGGGCGCCGGCCTGGTCGGCCAGCCGGCTGCGCAGCAGCGGGTCACTCGTGTCGACCAGCAGCTGCTCGCCGGTTTCGGCGTCCTCGACCAGGATCACGCCGAGGTCGGGCAGTTCGACCTCGGCCGGGTCGACCACGCGGATCACCACCACCTCGTGCCGGTGGGTGAGCCGGGCCAGCGGCCGGTCCCAGCCCTGCTCGCCGATGAAGTCGCTCATCACGAAGATCAGGCTGCGCCGGCGCGAGGTGGTGGTCGCGGCCAGATGGAGCATGGCGCCGAGGTCGGTCGTCTTGCCGGGCTTGCCCGGGGGTGCCGGCCGCAGCAGCTCGCGGGTGATCCGCAGGACCTGGTCGCGGCCGCCGCGGGGCGGGATGATCTGGTGCCCGGCGTTGTCGTAGAGGATGGCGCCGACCCGGTTGCCGCCGCGGGAGATCAGCCGCGCGATGCTGACGGCCAGCTCGGTGGCGGTCGACTCCTTGCCCGCGCCGCCGCTTGCCGTGGGGCGGCCGAACCGCATCGAGGCCGACCGGTCGATGACCAGCCAGGCGGTCAGCTCGCGATCCTCGGTGTACTGCCGCACGTACGGCTCGTCGAGGCGCGCCGTGACGTTCCAGTCGATGTGGCGGACGTCGTCCTCGGCCGCATACAGCCGCAGGTCGGTGAAGTCGATGCCGGCGCCGTGCCAGGCCGTGCGGTAGTTGCCCTGCAGCCGCCCGTCGAGCCGCCGCCCGAGCCGCCACTCCAGGCGCCGCAGCAGACGATCCGGGGCTGAGCTCATCTCAGCGGCCCCGGCCCGCCGGCTCCGGGATCGCCACGTTGGCCAGGACTTTCTGCAGGATCAGGTCGGCCGTCACGTCGTCCGAGAGGGCCTCGTAGGACAGCACGAGCCGATGCCGCAGAACGTCCAGGGCCAGGTCGGCCAGATCTTCCGGTACGACGTATTCGCGCCCCCGGATGAAGGCGAGCGCCCGGGCCGCGAGCACCAGGCTGATCGACGAGCGGGGGCTGGCGCCGAAGGTCACGTACCGGGAGAGGTCGGTCAGGCCGATGCGGCCCGGATCGCGGGTGGCGTGGGCCAGTTGCACCGCGAACTCGATGAGCGACGGGTCGACGTACACCTGGTCGGCCTGCTGCTGGAGGCCGACCAGCGTCTCGGGGTCGATGATCTTCTGGATCACGGCGGCCGGGCTGAGGGCCCGCTCGACGACCACGAACTCCTCGGTGGCGCTCGGGTAGCCGACGATCACCTTCATCATGAAGCGGTCGATCTGGGCCTCGGGCAGCGGATAGGTGCCCTCGGTCTCGATCGGGTTCTGGGTGGCCATGACCAGGAACGGGTGGGGCACCTGGTGGGTCTCGCGGCCGATGGTGACCTGACGTTCCTGCATCACCTCGAGCAGCGCGGACTGCACTTTGGCGGGCGCCCGGTTGATCTCGTCGGCCAGCAGCAGGTTGGTGAAGACCGGGCCCAGCTGCACCTGGAACTCGCCGGTCGGCTGGTGATAGACGCGGGTGCCGACGATGTCGGCCGGCACCAGGTCGGGGGTGAACTGCACCCGGTGGAAGTCGCCGCCGATCGCCTCGGCCAGCGATTTCACGGCGAGTGTCTTGGCCAGCCCGGGCACCCCCTCGACCAGGATGTGCCCGCGGGCGAGCAGGGCCACGAGCAGCCGTTCGAGCAGGTTGTCCTGGCCCACGATGGTCTTCTTGACCTCGTAGAGGACCTTCTCGATCGGCCCGGCCGAGGCGGGCGGGCCGTCCCAGTGGTAGGCGCCGCGTGCCGGTTGGTTCATGCGTCCGTCCTCAGGTTCTCGTGGCGGAGGAATCGAGTCACAGCGGTGGGTTCTGGCCCTCGCCCTCCCCGGCGCCGAGGGCGGCTCCGATGGGCACGGCGAAGCCGATGCCGATGAACGTGCCGGCGTCGGTCGGGTTGGCCAGGGCCACCACGACACCGATCACCTGGCCCCGGTCGTTGATGAGGGGGCCACCGGAGCTGCCCGGGTTGACGGCCGCGTCGAACTGGATGAGCCCGGCGATGTCGCCGCCCCGGTCCCGGCTGAGCGTGCGCTCGAGGCCCGAGACGACGCCGCTGGTGGTGGTCGCGGTCAGCCCGAGCGGGTTGCCGATCGCCACCACGTCGTCGCCGATCCCCGCGCCGCCACCGAGCACCGCGGGCACCAGCGTCTCGGGGAGCTTGGCCGGTTTGAGGGTGGCGATGTCCTGCGCGGCGCTCGACGTCACGATCTCGGCCGGTGACTCGGTGCCGTCGGCGTAGGCGACGGTGATGCTCTTCGAGCCCTCGACCACGTGGAAGGCGGTGAGGATGGTGCCGTCGGCGTTGGCGACGACGCCGGTGCCGGTGTCGGCGCCGGCTCCGCTGCCGGTGGCCTTGATCAGCACGACCGAGGGGCGCAGGGCCTGGTAGACCTGGGGGACGGTGAGGGGCGCGTCGGAGGCGGAGGGGGAGGCCGACGGGAGCGCGCGGGCCGCGGCCCCGGGGTCGCCGCCGTCGCGCAGCAGCACCACGGCCGTGATCGCGACCGCCCAGGCGGCGATGGCACCGGTCAGGAGCTTGCGGCGCAGACCGGCTTTCCACCACGGTGCCGGTCGGGGTTCGGGCTCGGGTGGTGCCTGCTCCGGACCCGCGGGGCGGAGCACCTCCATCTCCATTCATCGACTGTAGGAGCGTTTTCTCAAAGCTGCCCCAGAGCCGGCCGGGGTTTTCCAGGTGTGGGCTTTTCCGTGGTGGGCATTGCCACGGTATGACCGAAGCGGCCCTTCACCTGCGCTCTCCGCACCGTCGCCGCTGGCTCGCGCTGGCCGGATTCGGGCTGGCCGTCTTTGTGGCCGCCGGGATCGGCGGGCTCGGGGTGAGCGGCACGAGCAACGAGTACAACAGTCTCGAGCAGCCGTCGTTCGCGCCGCCGTCGTGGCTGTTCGGCCCGGTCTGGACCGTGTTGTACGTGATGATCGCGCTGTCCGGGTGGCTGGTCTGGCAGCGGGTGGGCTTCACCCGGCCGCTCTGGCTCTGGTCGGCCCAGCTGGTGCTCAACGCGATCTGGACGCCGCTGTTCTTCGGGGCCGGGCAGTACGGTCTGGCCTTCGCCGAGATCGTGCTGATGTGGCTGATGATCGGCGCGACCGTCGTGACCTTCTGGCGGATCCACCGGCCGGCGGCCGTGCTCCTGCTGCCGTACTGGGCCTGGGTGACCTTTGCCAGCGCGCTCAACTTGGCGATCTGGCTGATGAACCGCTGAGCGTGCCAAAACTGGCGCCACACCTTCCTAAGTGGCGCGTCGTCACTGCAAGATGATCGCGGTGACACTATGAGTGATAACGGGCTGCCGCAGAGTGTGCTGACCGAGATCGGGAGTCCGATCCGGGAGTCCCGCCTGACCGGGGTCGACGAGCTCGCCCGGCTGGCCTGGGGCGCCGACCTCGAGGTGGCGGCGGCGGCCCGGCATGCCCTGCAGCAGATGATGGAGGACGACAGCCGCAGCGTCTCGGCCGCGGC
Organism: Paractinoplanes maris; assembly: GCF_023544465.1. Classification (GTDB taxonomy): domain Bacteria; phylum Actinomycetota; class Actinomycetes; order Mycobacteriales; family Micromonosporaceae; genus Actinoplanes; species Actinoplanes maris. The sequence continues at coordinate 190,864 of NZ_JALPVL010000012.1, forward strand.
CGCCGCCGCCCTGGAGCGGACGGCCGTCCGGCTCGACCCCGAGCGCGTCGATTTCGGCCCGGTGGTCGCCGACACCCAGCGCATGGTCGCCGACGTGCGCGTCGAGGGTCCGCCGCTGGCCCTGGCCGGCGCCGCGGTCACCGTCTCCGGTCCCGGGCTGCGGGCCATGCTCAGCGATCGCACGCTGCGCATCATGTGGCTGCCCCGCTCCGACTGGCTCGACGGCTCGGTCACCGTGCGCGGCCCGGCCGGCTGGGCCGACGTCCGGGTCACGGGCCAGGTCGCCGACGCGGCCCCCGGGCCCACCTCGCGGGGCGCCGAGCCCGAGGGCCTGCGGACCTACGACGGCGGCATGGTCGCCGGCGGTTACGGCCCGGCCCGGGTCACCGTGCTGCCCGCGCCCCCCTCGTCCGGCCGTCGCCAGCTCGGCACCACGATCCTGGTGGCCATCCTGACCACGCTGGTGGTGCTCGGCGGGGCCGGCGTGGCGATGGCCGTGCTCAACGACGACCGGGCCGAGGCGCCGCCGGCGGCCGCCCTGCCCACCCCGGCCCAGCCGCAGCCGGCCGAGGCCTTCGAGTCCGCCGATCCCGCGACGCCCGCGCCCGAGGTCACCCGGGTGCCGCTGGCCCAGCGGGTGCGGGCCGTGGCCAAGCCCCGGGTGACCGGCACGATCCGGGTCGGCGCCGAGCCCGAGGGTGTCGTCGTCTCGCCCGACGGCCGCACGATCTACGTGGCCAACCAGGACAGCCGCATCCTCTCGATCGTCGACGCCGCCACCCGCAAGGTCACCCCGGTCACTTTGCGGAACACGCCGCGCTTCGTGGCCGTCTCGCGCGACGGCAACACGGTCTTCGCCTCGATGTACGAGGACGACAAGCACACCGGCAGCGGCGTCGCGGTGGTCGACACCCGCAGCGGCAAGGTCCTGCGCTATCTCGACACCGGCCACATGCCCTACACGCTGGCCGTCGCGCCCGACAACAAGCTCTGGGTGCCGATCCACAGCGACGGCCGGCTCGAGATCTTCAGCTCCGGCACGCTGCGCATGATCGCCGAGCTCCCCGTCTCGCCCAACCCGCACGCCGTCGGCTTCTCGAGCGACCAGATGCGCGCCTTCACCGCCAACCACGAGTCGAACGCGGTGGCCGTGGTCGACATGCGCACCAACAAGGTGATCCGGAGCATCCCGGTGGCCCGGGCGCCGCACAGCATCGCCGTCTCGCCCGACGGCCGGCGGGCGCTGGTCGCGGGTTACGAGGCCGACCAGGCCAACCTGATCGACACGGTCACCCTCCAGCGCACCGGGCCGTTCAAAGTGGGTCGTGACCCGCAGAGCGTGGCGTTCTCGGCCGACAGCCGTTACGGCTACACGGTGAACGAGGGCGACGGCACGGTGTCGGTGCTCGACGGGCGTACGGGTGCGATCACGGCGACGGTCAAGGTGGGCAAGAGCCCGCGCACGATCGGGGTCTCGCCCGACGGCCGGGTGGCCTACGTGTCCAACGGCGGCGACAACACCATCTCCGTCCTGCGGGTGGGGGAGTGAGCCGACGCGACCAGGCCGCCGGCGAAGTGCTGGTCCGCCGGCTGTTCGCCGAGCACGGCGCGGCCCTGATGGCGTACGCGATGAGGCTGAGCAGCGACCGGGCGGTGGCCGAGGACCTGGTGCGCGAGACGTTGCTGCGGGCCTGGGCCCAGCCGGCCGCCCTGGGCGACGACCGGGGACCCGTGCGTTCCCACCTGTTCGGCGTGCTGCGCGGGGTCGCCGGCACACCGGCCGCTCCCACCGAGATGCTCGACGCGGTGGGCACGCTTCCGCCCGGCGAGCGCGAGGTACTGAACCAGTTGTACTTCCAGGGGCGTGACGTCAAAGAGGCGGCAGCGTCGCTCGGTCTTCCGGCCGAGACGGTGAAGTCCCGCAGCTATGACGCGTTGCGGCGGCTGCGGGAGGCGCTGACCGGCGTCTCGATGGGAGCAGCGGGATGAGCGGGCACCAGGCGGAGCAGCTCGGGGCGTACGCGCTGGGGGTTCTGGACGGCGACGAGTGGGCCGCCGTGCACGCCCACGTCGAGGACTGCCCGGACTGCCGGCGGGAGGTCGGCGACCTGCGCGAGATCGAGGAACGGCTGGGCGAGATCCCGCCCGAGGCCTTCCTGGAGGGCCCGCCGCCGGGCGGTGACCTGCTGCTGCGCAAAACCCTTCTTCAGGTACGCGCGGAGAGCCGCGGCCACGACCGGCGGCGCCGGACGATCTGGGCGCTGGCGGCGGTGGCGGCCACTCTCCTGGCGGTCACCGGTGGCCTCTACGTCGGCCGGTCCGCCGGCCCACCTGAGCCCGTGGCGCCCGCGGTGGCCGCCGGCCCGCGCGCGATCACCGCGACCGACGCCACCACCGGCACGTCGATGGATGTCACCATCACCCCGGCGGCCGGCTGGGTGCGGCTGCGGGCCACTGTGGCCGGAGTTCCGGCCGGTTCACAGTGCCGTTTGTTCGTCGTCGCGCGCGACGGCTCCCGCGAGTTCGCCGGCAGCTGGCTGGTCGGCACCGGTGCGACCATCGTGGACGGCAGCGCCCTGGTCGCCCCGGCCGACGTGACCGCGGTTCAGGTCGAGACGTATGCGGGTCAGGTTCTGGCGACCGCCCCTATCTAGAACACCGCCGCGACGCCTATCATCAGATCGTGATTGCTCGATCGACTCAGCGTCACGGCGAGAGGGTCCTCCGATGACCAGCGCCGGTTGGTTCGCGCTGGCGATCGTGAGCGTCGGGTCGCTCTGTTACGCGACCGCCTCGATCCTGCAGGGCGTGGGCGCCCGCCGCAGCGTCGGCACCGCGCAGACCATGGCCCATCCGCTCTATCTGGCCGGCATCTTCTTCGACATCCTGGCCTGGGTCGGCGCGATGATCGCGTTGCAGACCCTGGCCGTCTATGTGGTCGAGTCGATCCTGGCCGGCTCGCTGGCCTTCACGGTGCTGGGCGCCCGCGTCGTGCTCGGCTCGCGCCTGCGCCGCCGCGACTCGGTGGCCGTGGCCGTCACGATCCTGTCGCTGACCTCCTTGGCGTTCTCAGCCGGCCCGCAACACGCGGTCCACACCACCAACGAGCTGCGCTTCGCCCTGTGCGGGGCGGCCGCCGCGATGGTCCTGGTCGGTTATGGCGCGGCCAAGGTGAACGCGCCCGGCGGTGTCATCGCCGCCTGCGCCGGCCTCTCCCTGGGCGGGGCCGCCCTGGTCGGCCGCTCGCTGCCGATCCCCGAGGGCGCGAGCGGCGGTCAGGTCGCCCTCGCCCTGCTGACCGAGCCGCTGGTGGCAGCCCTGCTGGTCTTCGCCGGCACCGGCATGACCCTGTATGCCCACGCCCTGCAGCACGGCGACGTCGGCCCGGTGACCGCGATCCACTGGACGGCCGAGGTGATGGCCCCGTCCATCGTCGCCGTCGTCTTCCTGGGCGACACGGTCCGCGAGGGCTGGCTGCTCCCGGCCGGCATCGCGTGCGCGCTGACCGTGGGGGCCGCCGTGGTCCTGGCCACCGCCCCGGCCACGCACGCCACCCATGTGGAGACTCCGGCCGAGCCCGTCCCCGCCGGTCCGGCCGCTCTGCCGCCGCATGCCCCGCGTCACGCCCTGGCTGCCCCGCCGCTGCCGGTGCTGCCCCAGCCGACCGGCGAGCGGATCATCTGGTGGGGCCCGCCGCCCATCTGGCGCCCGCCGGACCGGGGGCGCCCGGTCGACCCCACCTACCGCGCGCTGGCCCTGCCCGCCGCCGCGGCTCCCCGTTTCGTCTGGGCCGCACCACCCCGCCGCCGCTGAGGCCGGCCGTCAGAAGCGCTCGTAGGTGGCGTCGGCCAGCTGGGCCTGGCCCCGCAGGTTGGGGTGGAAGTAGTCGACCTGGTTGACCAGGTCGAGGTTGAAGCTGGTCTCGTGCGAGTCGTTGTCCCAGCGGCAGCGGGGGCCGTACTTGTCGCAGGCCTGGCGCAGCTCGTCGTTGTAGTCGTTGATGCGGGTGTTGACCTGGCGGCGGCGGGCGTCGTCGGACTCGTCGGTCGAGGTGGGGTCGGTCAGCATCGAGCGGCAGGTGCTGAAACGCTGCCACGCGCGGACGGCCCGGGTGTCCTTGCGGCCCAGCTGCCACAGGCGGTAGAGGTCGGGAATGCCGGCGACCAGCACGTCGGCGCGGGGCAGGCCCTTCTTGAGGCGGGTCAGCGCGCGGTCGACGTCGCGGCGGAACGTGGACACCGGGGTCATGCCGGCAGCGGTCCGGGCGCAGGCGTCGTTGGCTCCGATGAGGATCGTGACGTATTGCGCCTTCATGTCGATGGCCTGGGCGACCTGGCTGGGAAGGGCGCCCGCCTCGGCCCCGGGCTCGGCGAAGTTGCGGGCCTTGCCCTTGATCTTCGGGTTCTTGGCCAGGATCCGGCGGTAGTGGCTGTCGACCGTCTCGGCGGTGCCGGTCGACCAGGAGTTGCGGCTGCAGGCCAGGAACGTCCCGCAGCTGCCGAAGCCTGCCGTGATCGAGTCGCCGAGCGCGGCCATCGAGGACGGGTATCCCCGGGGTGAGGTGGGCCCGGGGTCGTCGGAGCCACCGCCCGCGCCCCCGGCCCCCGCCTCGCAGGCCAGTGCGAAAACGGCGAGCGTGGCGAGGGTGGCGACGTGCCAACGGCGGACCATCGAGCCTCCTGGGTGACGGATTGCAATCACTCAGGCACGATATGTCATGAACTCTTGCCCCGGGGTGCCACCTTTGCGGGCGTCAGCTTTCCGTGCGGAAGAGCTCCGACCGCGGCACGTTCAGCGTCACGGTGGCCGGGCGGCCCTCGACCGACTCGGCGATCTGGTCACCACCGGCGTAGACGTCGTTGGAGAGGAAGCCGGTGCCGTCGATCCGCAGGTAACCGGAGGCCATCAGGCGCTCGGCCACGCCGGCGGCCACATCCGGGCGCACGCCGGTGTCCGGCATCTGCACGGCGGTCACCTGGCCGACCTCCTCGCCGGCTGAATCGGCGACGGTCATGCCCACGTTCACGCGGGCGATGGGCAACGGCTGCGTCGGGGTCTCAGGCTGCATGGTGCCGGGATTCCCCGGCCGGGGCCACGGAAACCAGCCGCCACGGACGGCGTTCGGGCGCGGGCGCGAAGCACTGCCGGAAGAACAGCACGATGACCAGGACGTGCAGCAGGTCACCGCCGTAATACATGATCTGCGCGCCCGCCTCGGCCTCACCGGCGGGAACGCCCACCGGCGGATGTCCGTAGAGATGCTTGGCGAGGATGCCGTGGGCGGCCACGAAGGCCAGGAACACCGCGCCCCGGACGATCGGTCCCGGCCGGTGCGGCGCCGGGTCGCGGCCGATGATGGCGGCGGTGAGCAGACCGCCGGCCAGCAGCATGTGCACCTGCACCAGGGTGTGCAGCCACGGCCGGGCCATGGCCTGCGCATAGAGGCCGGTCGTGTAGAGCAGCCACAGCCCGCCCGCGTCGAGCACGGCCGCGGTCACCGGGTGGGTCAGGACCCAGGCCACCCGCGTACGCAGGAGACGCGACACCCGGCGGGCCGGGCGCACCGGCAGGACGCGCAGCACGAGGGTCACCGGCCGGCCGAGGACCAGCAGCAGCGGCGCGGCCATGCCGAGCAGGAGATGGGCGGACATGTGGGCCCGGAAGTCGTGGTGCTGGCCGAAGGTGGCCGCCGCGGCCGTGGCCACGCCGGCATACCAGGCGAGCGAGCGGCCCACCGGCCAGTCGATGTCACGCCGGCGCAACCGGGCCACCGCCACCGCGTAGGCGCCGGCGAGCGCGGCCAGGCCCCAGATCAAGCGGCCACCGCGGTCCGCGAACGGGTGAGCAGCACGACCCCGGCCACGATGAGCAGCCCGGCGATGATGTTCCAGGTCCAGTCGTACGCGGTGAGGTCCACCTCGTAGCGGATCTGGTGCAGCCGCATCAGCTTGTGCTGCACCGTCCCGTCGTACAGCTGGAAGGCGCCGGCCGCGGTGAGCAGGCCGCCCCACCACGGCCGGGCCCGGAAGGCACCCTCGCGCCGCAGCGACGCGAGCAGGAAGAGCGAGGCCACGGTGGCGAAGAAGCTCACGGCGTGGAAGATCCCGTCCGAGACGAGCCCCGCGGCCGGCGTCGACTTGTCGTAGAAATGGTGCCAGTGCAGCAGTTGGTGGAAAACGGTCTCGTCGATGAACGCGGCGATCCCGATCCCCAGCAGCGCCCCGGAAAGAACGTTGTTCCGCACGATGGGTCCCTCCGGTCACGGTGGACCGATCGGGTACCCGCGGAGATCGACGGCAAACGGGCGAATGATCCGGCCGGACCGGGGTATGCGGCGCCCCGGACCGGTGCGGCACCGTCCCCAACTCCCGGCCGGGGACGGCGCCGCACCTTTCCGATTCCGCGTCAGCCGCCGTTGATGACGAACTGCGAACCGGGCTGGACGACGATGTTGCCGTCGGCCGAGTTCGTGATGGTGACGTTCGTCAGGTTGGCGTTGCCGCGGGCGCCACTCATCGCGAGGATGCCGGCGCCGTTGTTGCTCTTGTCGATGCGGACGTTGGTGACCGCGACGTTCGGCATCTCGCCGCCGCCGGTCTTGAACTGAATGCCGTCGTACGTGGAGTCGATGATGTCGGTGTCCCGGATGGTGACGCCGGTGATCGGCTTGCTCGACGGGAAGAGCGTGATCGCGCCGAACTCCTGGTCCTCGTTCCAGAACACCCCACCGGCCCGGTAGAGGCCGTTGTTGGCGAGCAGCGTCGTCCCGCCGAACGGCAGCGGGTCGTGGTCGGTCGCCAGCATGATGCCCGGGTAGTTCATGGTGTCGGAGATCAGGTTGTTCTCGGCCGAGTTGTTCGAGCCGCCGTAGATCGCGATTCCGTTGGCCCGCCACGGCAGCTGCACCGTGTTGTTGACGAAATGGTTGTTGTTCGCGGAGTCGGCCGTCGTGTCCTTGACCCGCGGGTTGGCCCACACGGCCAGCGAGTCGTCACCGGTCGTCCGGAAGGACGAGTTGAACACCCGCGAGTTGCGCGTGCCGTTGGAGAAGTTGATGCCGTCGGCGTACGTGTCCCGGATGCGCATGCCGCTGAACTCGAGCCCGTCGCCCGGGTTCCAGTAGGCCGGCGTGTCCGAGTAGTCGCGGCCGACCCAGGCGCCGACGTTGACGTGCTCGATCCACACGTTGCTGATCTTGGTGTTCTTGCCGAGCCGGCCGTTGATGCCGTGACCGCGGTTGGCCCGGTTCGTCGTGTTGCCGAAGATCGCCAGGTCGGAGATCTGCGTGTTGTCGTCGATGTCGAAGCCGACGTTGCCCTCGTGCGGGTGGTTGATGTTGCCGGTCACGTTCTGCGGCTGGGTGTCGGTGTAGAGCCGGGTGTGCCACAGGCCGGCCCCGCGGACCACCACGTTCCGGATGCCCTTCTGGTTCCACTGCCCGCGGGTGGGGTCGGGCGACAGGATCTTCTGCTCCTGGCGCCACTGCCCGGCCGGGATCCAGACGCAGCTGATCACGCCGTTCTCGTCGTCGGTCACCGCGCGCTGGATGGCGGCGGTGTCGTCGAGGCCGTCGTTCGGCACCGCGCCGTAGGTGGTGATCGAGACACAGCCGGCGGGCTGGCTCAGCGCCGGCGCCACCTGCTCGAGGTCGACCATGTCGATGATGTAGAACGACGCCGTGTCGCCCGAGTCCCGCTGCAACTTGAAGCGGGTGCCGGCCGGATACGACTGGGAGAGCAGCGCGTTCGACTCGTCGAAGAGCCGGCGCGCGTCGCCCGACGGGGTGTTCGACAGCGACTCGGTGTCGTCGCTGGTGCCGTAGAGCCAGCTGTTGCGGGAGGACAGCGTCAGCTTCTGCACGAACTGGTCGTTGGCGTAGAGGCTGATCGTCGCGGTGAGGCCGCCGCCGCCCGGCGCGTCCGGGATGGAGTTGCGCACGACGATCGAGTTGGCCTGGTTGGCCGAGGTGAACTCGACGAACTGGCCGGTGCTGGTGAGGCGGATCGACTTGCGGCCCGACGACTCGGTGCCGAAGTTGGTGTGCCCGAAGGTCCGGAGCGCGTCCGCCTCGACCAGGGTGCCGTTGTGCCGGCCGGACTCGGCCTCGTAGGAGACGTACGGGGTCGCCGCTCCCCGCCCGACCACGATCGATTGCGTACGGGAGTTGTTGTTCTCGTTGGTCTCGGCCACCACACCGGTGGCGTCGGCCGTGGCCGTCACGGTGGCGCCGCCGCTGGTCGCCGTCCAGGGTCCGGCGTTGACGGTGACGGTCGCGCCGGCGGCGATGCTGCCGGTGGCGGCGTTCAGCGTGGTGCTGCCCGCGACGACCCGGGTGACACTGGCCGCGGCCGCGCTCGTGCCGCGGTTGTTGACCTGCACCGCGAAGGTGACCGCGGAGCCGGCTGCCGGGTTGGCCGGGTTCGGGGTGACGCTCAGGACCTGCAGGTCGGGGCCCGGCGCCTGGGCGACGACGAGCGAGCCGGGCGCGGTGTAGGTGTTGTTGCCGTTGTCGGTCTCGGCGACGGTGTTGGCCGGGTCGACGACGGCGGACACCTGGTAGCTGCCCTGTCCCCGCCGGCCCGCGCTGACCGCGACGGTGCTCGAGGCGCCGGCCGCGAGTGCTCCGACGGTGGCGCTGCCGATCACGGTGCCGTTGAGGCGCACGTCGACTGTGGTCGCGGCCGAGGCGACCGTCCCGGCGTTGCGTACGGTGGCCGAGACGGAGATGGTGGAGGACTCGTCCGGCGTCGTGGGCGTCCACGACAGACCGGTCACGACCAGGTCGGCCGCCGGCGCCCAGGACCCGAGCACCTGCAGCTCGGCGACCTGCGCGCCCGGTGCGCCGGTGTTGCTGAAGAACTGGAGCTGCAGGTCGGCGACCCGCCCGGTGACCGGGATGGTCACCGTGTTGCCGGAGCCGAAGGCGTAGTCGGCGCGGGCCTTGAGGGAGCTGTAGGTCGCGGCGCCCTGAGCCCGGCCGAACACCTGGATGCCCTGCGTGCGGGGGCCCCACGACGGATCGGGGTTGAGCTTGACGACCACCCCGGTGATGTTGGCGTCCGAGCCGAGCTTGGTGGTCAGCGTGGCCGGGAGGCCGTTCGACTCCCAGTAGCTGGCCAGGTTGTTGTCGTTGGCGTTGGGCGCGACATAGGTGAAGACGTTGCTCGACGCCTCCATCGGCTTGCCGGCGGCCAGGTTGGTGCCGGTCGGCGGGTCCGGATCGGGGTCGGGGTTCTGCCCGGCCACGCCATAGACCTCGAGCTCGGAGAGCTGCCCGGCCGGCCAGCCGGTGTTGCCGGTGATGGTGACCCGGACGTAGCGGACGGTCGCGGCGGTGAAGTCGATGGTCACCGTGTTGCCACTGGCCGGGTTGAAGGTGCGGCCGGCGCTCGCCGAGAGCGTGCTCCAGCTGCTGCTGGTGGTGCTGCCCTGGACGGTCAGGGTCTGGGTGCGGGTGGCCCAGTCGGCCGGGGGCGGCAGCTTGAGCTTGACCTGGTCGATCGCGACGCTGCTGCCGAGGTCGACCTGCACCCACTGCGGGAAGGCGTTGTTCGGACTCTCCCAATAGGAGCCGGCGTTCCCGTCGGTGACGTTCCCGGCACCGTACGGGCCGTTGGTGCCACTGGCCGTGGCCGCCTTGCCCTGGGCGAGGTTGGGGCCGCCGGCCGCCTGCGCGGGGGTGGCCGAGATCCCGGTGGTGACCAGGGCGGTCGCCAGGATGCCGGTAAGGAGTCTTCGTCCTCTCATGAAGTCCTCTTCGTGGTGCGTATGGGGCCGCCGGGCGGGGATCCCGGCGACCACCGGGGGACGGGGGAGGTTCTGCCACGATTTTTCGCCGTGTTGCCAAGTTTTTTCGTGAACAGGCATTCAAGGTTTCAGATACGTCACTACTTCGTCAACGGTTGATGTCGCGGACACGGCAAAGCTCGCACCCGGCGCGGACGGCGGGATGAGCCCGCAGCCGGGCGGTCAGGGGAAGGTGACCTGGACCCGCAGGCCGTCGTGGCCGGAGGACGACGCGGCGATGACGCCGTCGTGGGCGCGGACGATGGAGCGCGCGATGGACAGACCGAGGCCGGCCCCGCCGCTGTGGTCGATGCGGGCACCGCTGAGCCGGCGGAACGGCTCGAAGAGGGCGGCCACCTCGTCGACCGGCACGTCGTCACCGGTGTTGGTGACGATCAGCGCCGGGTCCGCACCGACCCGCACGTCGAGCGTGCCGCCGGGGCGGTTGTATTTGATCGCGTTCTGCACCAGGTTGCCGACCAGCCGTTCCAGCAGCACCTGCTCACCGAGCACGAGCCGGGGCTGGAGCTCGCTGGTGATGGTGACGCCGGCCTCGCCGGCCCGTGCGCGGTGGGCGTCGAGGACCGCCTCGGTTATCCGGTCGAGCCGTAAAGGCGTACGGGAGACCAGGCCGCGATCGCTCTCACTGAGCACCAGCAGGCCCTCGATCAGGCGCTCGTTGCGCTCGTTGGTCTCGAGCAGCTGCGCCGCCAGCAACTCCAGCTGCTCCGCGCCCAGCGTGCGGGCCAGGCCGACCTCGATCAGCGTCCGCTGCACGGCCAGCGGGGTCCGCAGCTCGTGCGAGGCGTCGGCGGCGAAGCGGCGCTGCGCCTCGTAACCGACGGCGATCCGGTCCATCATCTCGTCGATCGAGCGGCCCAGGACGGCCAGCTCGTCCCGCCCGTCGCCCGGGCGCAGCCGGTGGCCGAGGTTCTGCGGCCCGACGTCGGCGATCACCGGCGCCAGGTCGCGCAACGGGCGCAGGCACCACCGGATCACCGGGTAGGAGGCCGCCAGCAGCGCCGTCAGCACGACGGCGATGGCGAGAGTCGACGGGATGCTGGGCCGCCGGAACAGTTGCCGGCAGATCAGGTGCGAACTGTCCGGGGTGGGCGGCGCGCACCAGTCCGGGGTGACGTCCCACCAGATCGACAGCACGGTGTCGGCCATCGGTCGTACGAAAAGCGCGGCCACCAGCAGCATCGCGCAGAGCAGCAGGATGCGCCGTCTCATGAGCCGAGCCGGTAGCCGGCGCGCGGCACGGTGTGCAGCACCGACGGCTCGCCGAGCTTGCGCCGCAAGGTCATCACGGTCATCCGGACGGTGTTGGTGAACGGGTCGGTGTTCTCGTCCCACGCCTGCTCGAGCAGGTCCTCGGCGCTGACCACCCGGCCGCCGGCCCGCAACAGCACGTGCAGGACGGCGAACTCCTTGGGCGACAGCGACAGCACCTGCCCGTCCCGGCTCGCCGTGTGCCGGGCGACATCGAGGACGACGCCGTCCTGCTCCAGCACGGGCGGCAGGGCCGGCCCCGACCGCCGCGACAGCGCCTGCAGACGGGCGACGAGCTCGGCGAACGCGAACGGCTTGGTCAGGTAGTCGTCGGCGCCCAGCCCGAGCCCCTCGACCCGGTCCCGGATGCCGGCCGCCGCGGTGAGCAGCAGCACCTTGGTGTCCGCCCCGGTCTCGCTGATCCACCGGCACACCTCGTCGCCGGTGCGCCCCGGCATGTCCCGGTCGAGCACGGCCACGTCGTAGCGGTTGACCCCGAGCCGTTCGATCGCCGCCTCCCCGTCGTAGACGACGTCGACGGCCATCGCCTGCCGCCGCAGCCCCTCGGCGAGGGTGTCGGCCAGCACCCGCTCGTCCTCCGCCACCAGCACTCGCACGGTCCCACGCTTCCACATCCGCGATAAAAGATTCATAAGCACTCCGCTGACGACCGTGTGACAGTCGTTCTCGCAGGGTTGTCGCCATGTCCAGGGTCCTCGCCACGCTCGCCACCGCCATCCTCGTCGTGCTGCTGGGGACGGCCCAGCCGGCTTCGGCGATCGCGTACGGCGAGAACGCGCGCGACGGCGCCTACCCCTTCTCGGTCCGGCTGACGATGACCGGCCTGCCCACCGCCGACCGGGGCCGCCGCGACAGCTCCTGCTCGGGCGCGCTGATCGCTCCGCGCTGGATCGTCACGGCCGGTCACTGCTTCCGCGACGCGGCCGGCCAGAAGGTCAGCCACCCGGTGGCCGAGCGCACCACCGCCACGATCGGCCGCACGCTGGTCGCCGGCGGCCGAGGTGGGCAGGTGATCGAGGTGGTGGCGGTCCACCAGTCCGAGACGACCGACGTGGCCCTGGCTGAACTGGACACCCCGGTCACCGGGATCACCCCGCTGCGCGTGGCCACCCACCCGCCGTCGCCCGGCGAGAGCCTCCGCCTGACCGGTTTCGGCCTGACCGCCGGCCAGGTGCCGGCCAAGCGCCTGCAGACCGGCCGCTTCACCATCGACGCCGTGGGCGACTCCCTGATCGAGACCTCGGGCACCGCCCCGCAGGACGACACCAGCCCCTGCCCGCACGACTCGGGCGGCCCGTATTTCCGCACCACCGACAGCGGCCCCGAGCTGGTGGCCGTGGTGAGCGGCGGCCCGAGCTGCCCGCACACGGGCCCCGACCTCAGCGCCCGCACCGACAACATCAGCGACTGGATCACCGCCACCACCAGCGGCTCGTCGAGGTCGACGCCGCTCTACTACCTGGGCCTGATCCCGGTGGCGGTGCTCGTGGTCGCGCTCGGCGTGTGGGCCCTTCGCCGCCGGGCTGCCTATCGTGTGACGGGTGCTGACCTTGGGAGTCGACCTGGCCTCGGCCGACGAGCGTACGGCGATCGCGTCGGTGGAGTGGGCCGGCGGTGAGGCCACCGTCCGCACGCTGCAGGGCGGTGTCACCGACGCCGAGCTGATCGACGCGATCCGGGCCGCCGACAAGGCCGGCATCGACTGCCCGCTCGGGTGGCCGGACGCTTTCGTGGACTTCGTCGGGGCGCAGCGGACCGGTTCGCTGTCCCCGGTGCGGGCCGACGCGGCCTGGCGGCGGGGTCTCGCCTATCGGCTCACCGACCAGGTCGTACGGGTCGAAGCGGGCCTCAACCCGCTCAGCGTCTCGGCCGACCGCATCGCCTACGTGGCGTTCCGCTGCGCCAACCTGCTGGCCTCGCTGGGCATGCCGATCGACCGCTCCGGAGCGGGCCTGGTGGTCGAGGTCTATCCCGCCGCCTCCCTGCGCCGCTGGGGACTGACCCACCGCGGCTACAAGCTGCCCGGCCCGGACGCCCTCGGTCTCCTCGTCGACAGCCTGCTCGCGGCCGCGCCCTGGCTGAGTCTCGGCCCGTTCGAGCCGCTGTGCCGCCGGAGCCACGACGCCTTCGACGCGGTGATCGCCGCGCTGGCCGCCCGGGCCGCCGCCCTGGGTCGCGCCCTGGAACCGGCCCCGGAGGAGCGGGGGAGGGCTCGCAGGGAGGGCTGGATAGCCCTGCCGACCTGTGATTTAGGTGACCTGACGGAGTGACCCGGAAAACAGAACAGGCCACACAGTCCGTGGACTGTATGGCCTGGGTGATGCTTGGTGGCGAATCACGCGTTCGGCTGCCGCCGTCGACCGCCGGGGCGGGCCGTCCGGCGGCCCGATCTAGTCCGGCGGGACTCACCGTCGATGCGACGGCGGTCGACACCCGTTGGTGCGGCGACATCACCTACATCACCACGTGGGAAGGCTGGCTATATCCGGCCACCGTCATCGACCTCGCCCGGCGTCGCGGGCTGGGCCGTCGCCGACGGTCTCAAAACCGCAACGCCACAGTGGTGTCGTCGACGGTGACCTGGGGCAGGCCTTCGGCGCGCACGGCGACGCCGTGCGCGTCGACCGGATCGGTCTTGCGGCCTTGGCCGGTCGCGAACACCGGGGCCTGGGCGGACAGCTTCGCGGGAACGTCCAGTACGGTTTCACCGTGGGCGACCAGGCGCTGGGCCGACGTGCCGGCCGATACTGCTGCGTCCTTCGACCGCCCGCACCCGGTCGGCGTATTTGTGGCCGGTGGCGAGTATCGTCTGGTAGCCGTCGCGGTCAGTGCCGAAGCGGCCTTTGCCGACAGGATTCTCGCGGTGGTTCATGATCTCGATGGTCGCGGATGCTTGTGCGAGGCCATATCGATGACGACTCGGGCCATGTCGTTCCTCCCCTGATCCGAAGAAACGCTGGCACGAAGGCATCGCTACTTTGGGCTGGGCATGCCCCTCTTGAGCCTCTCCGCGCCGCGGTGACCGGTAGGCGCATGCCAGATGAGAGTCACACCAAAGTCGCGGTGGACAGCCGCGAGCGAGCGATCTCACCGGTCACCCCGACGGAGCGTAGCCGGGCTGCGGTCGTGCCACCAGTAGATAAGTAACCGTGGCCCCTCGTCATGTCTGCTCAGGGGCCGGACCCTCTGAAACCCCACGGTGCGGTGCTTGCGGTGCGTGAACACCCTGCGGGTCCGGGTGGCGTGGTGGTTCCCTGGTTCGAACCCCACGCCCTCCGTTCAACCACGAGCAATGCAAACCCCCGCCGACCTGCGCGAGCAAGTCGGCGGGGGCACCCGGCGAAGAATCGGGTTCTTGCTCGGTCTCGCCGAAGATCAGTTGATCTCGGTCGCCGCGACCATGGCGCGGCCACCAACTGCGAACCGCTGACCGTCCTATGTCGTATACGCGGTACGGTCACGGGCGCGTAGCCGCCGGGCGGTGAGGAGCGTCATCGTGAGGGTGGCGGCGTAGAACGCGCCGGTTACCAGGGCCAGCCAATCCCACGGAATGCTGAGCACGTATCCCGGTAGCCGCCAGGCCGCGACGATCACCGGCGGGATGGCGATCAGGGCCGCTAGCAGCGTGCTGAGGGCGACGGTCACCGCCTGCTGGTAGAGCAGGACGTGGCGGGCCCAGACGGTGGGCACGCCGACCGAGATGAGGGTGCTGAGGTAGGCCCGCAGCGCGGCGACCTGCCCACGGGCCACGGCCATGGCCACCAGCAGAATCAGGGCGAATAGTCCGATGGCCGAGGCGTAGAGGGCGGCCGGCGGCACGGGCGGCGGTGGGGCTTCGTCCAGCAGGACATCGTGCGTGTTCAACCCGGCGGCCAGCGCGGCTTGGCGGGCGGCGGTCGCCTCTGCGTCGGACACGCCGGTGAAGAACACCGCACCAGTCGACAACGGCAGTTTCAGCCGCTGCACGGTGGCAGTCAGCATGATGCCGTACGCGTTGCGGTTCCACTCAGCTTTGGCCAGCCGGAGCGGCCGGGTGGGCACTGGCGGCGTTTCGCGTGCGTTCGAGGGACTCGTGCCGGAGACGAGGATGTATTCGTCGGGTGCCGGGTCGTCCCAGCTGAGGATGCCGCCGGCCTGCAAGGTGCCCGTCTGTTCGCCGGTGAGCGGTCGGCCCGCGAGGGCGGCGACCTCTTGCGGGGTGTCGACGGCCAGGAAGTATCCGACGTCTGTTCCTCGGGGCACCACGAAGCCGGCCTTCTCCGAGTACACGGATCTCAATTCGACCGATGTACGGCCGGGAAGGGCTGTGCGGACGGTGTTCACCAGTGCGGGCAGGGGTGGTTGGAGAATGCCGCCGCTGCCGCTTACGGCGACCTGGCCGGGACCGGTGTCGGGTACGTTGCTGGCCTCGACCGAGACGATCATCGTGTGCAACAGGGTGAGGAAACCCAGTGGCCCGCCCAGCGCAGTGGCGAGCACGGCCACGGCGATGACAGCGCGTCGGTGGTCTCCGGTGAGCTGGCGGCCGGCGAGCCGGGACCGCGGGCCACGCTCGGGCAGCCGCCGCAACACGTACCGGACGATGTCCGGTGTGACCAGCAGTACGGCCACGCCGACCATGGCCGCGAACACCATGGCCTTGCGGGGCACGTTCATGCCGGGAATCTGCAGGGCAGCGGCCATGCCGATCAGGGCGGCTACGGCAAGACGGATTGCGGGCATCCGGGGTTTCACGGCCGGCGTGGTGCGGCGGGCGACCTCGGGTTTGGTGGGGCGCCGACGATGCGAAACGCCGGTGCGCGTCAACAGAACGGTCGCCGCCGCGCAGCCCACCACCGTGAGGGCGACAAGCCGCAGGATCGGTTCGCCCAGGCCGCCCAGCGGCGGTAGGGGCGCATCGATGAAACGGGCCACGATGAGACGGGCTGCGGCGCCCAGCCCCACGCCTGCGGCCGCGCCGGCGAGCGTCGCTATCAGAGTCCAGGCGGCGCTGGATACGGCCACACTGGCCACTGCGACTCGAGGCGGCACACCTACGGACCGCAGGATGCGGGTGCTGCGGCGGAGCCGTCGGTCGTTGAGACCGAACACCAGCAAGACGGCCAGCACCGGCAATACCCAGGAGGGCGCCTGGTAGGCGGCCGGTGCGCGGCCCACCCAGGTCTGCCGTCGCTGTTGGTTCGCTTTCGCAGCTTCCACAGTCTGGACAGCGGGGGTCAACTCCCTGACGGCCGCCTTCTCCGTCGTGCGGTAATAGCGCGCTGCGACCCGGCTTACCGCCGCGATGACCGGCTCGGCGGGGGCCGCACCCCAGTAGAGGTTGGGGGAGGCCTGCACCGCGGTGAACGTCTTTGTGATGTCCTTGTCGAGAGCGGCCCAGGTGCCCGGCGCCGCCAGCACAGCGGGATTGCCGTAGTAGCGGTCGGCGGCGACACCGACAACGCGGAAACGAGCTCGGCCCGACAACGTGGACACCTCTGCGCCCGGGACGATGCGCAAAGTTTCGGCGTTGGCCACCACGACCTCGCCGGGACGGGTGGGCCACCGCCCGCCGCTCAGCACATACCTGCGGGGAAACGGGTCCGCCGTCCAAACCGTTTCCCGGTAGGTCAGGCGGGTGTTGGTACCGGTCTGTCGCAAGTCCAGCGACAGCAACTCCGCTGTCAGATCCGCCGCCCCGGCCGCACGCCCCGCCGTGACGGCGTCTCGGACGAGCCGGTCGTCTCCAGGACGTATGCCTCCAAGGTTACCGACGGACAGACTATGACCGAAACGTCCGAGATCCCGCTCGACGACTTGATCGCCGCTGGGGCTGAACGCCGCCAGCGTGATGACCATCGTGATCAGGAACGCGGACGACACAAACGCGATCAGTGCGAACTGCGCCTGCGCGCGGTCCCGCAGAAAACGGCGCCCCAGCACCAGTACCAGGCGAACACGGGTCACGGCATGGTCCGCTCCGCCGAGCCGCATGCAACAAGGCCGCCATCGACCATTTCGTATGCGGTGTCAGCAAACTCCCGGCACATGATGTCGTGCGAGCAGACCACAGCGAGGACTCCCTGGTCGCACAGCGACCTGATCAATGCGAACAACTCCCGGGAATTCTTGGAATCGAGAGCGCCGGTTGGTTCGTCCGCAAGAAGAATGCGGCGGTCACCGATCACGGCTCGAGCCACACCGACGCGTTGCCGTTGCCCACCGGACAACTGTCGGGGAAACCGGCGGTCCAGGCCGGCCAAGCCGACCCGGGACAACTCCTCACCCGCTCGTTGCCGCGCTTGCCGGCTGTCCACTCCGAGCACTTCCAACGGCAGGGCGACGTTCTCCGCTGCGGTGAACTCCTCGATCAAATTGTGGTCCTGGAACACCACACCGACGGTTTCCAGTCGCAACTGGGCCCGCTCGGTCTCGCTCAGCGTATCAACCCTGGCGCCGGCGACAGTGATCTCACCATGGTCGGCGCTGTCCAGACCCGCGAGCAGGTTAAGCAACGTCGATTTGCCGGAACCACTTGCCCCGGAGATGCACACGAATTCACCGGGACGGGCCGTCAGGGAAACGTCCCTGACGGCCCAAACCGTTTCCGCGTGCGACGAGTACGACCGACTCATATTAGCAATACTCAGCACGACGTAAATATTCCTCAATGTTTTTATCGAAGTGTTCCCTAAGCAATTTTAGATCAGCAGCCACCGTTGGTCTTCCACGAACTCACCTCATCGCTGTTGGCGAAGTTCACGTTGTTGTCTTTGCTATTCGAGTGGAAGGTCTGGCAATCTCCACTGCCATTGGCGTTTGAGTATCCGGCGGCATTGGTGCCGGTGCGATTGATCCATGAATCCATTTTGTCATTGACTGAGGAGATAAGGTTGTAGTTCCCGTAACCCGCCCCCCGCATGCTAAGAAGCCAATCAAAGTCGTTGTTCCCGAACAAGCAAACCCGATTCGACAAGCATTCACTTTCCGATGCCGCCGCAGGGGCCGCCCAAGCTAGGCCAGAAAGCGCGGTAATCGCTAGCATCAAACCAACTCTGACCTTCACAGAATTCCCCTTTTCTCGTCCCAGAGTCTCCGGAAGACGGCTCAACGAAGTTAACATTCCAGAGTAGACACAGGCAACCCTCGTCGATGTCCGCGCTGCCGAGTTTTGAGCCTGCGGTTGATGACGCCGTTACCACATATGCTCGTCGAGGTCGACCATCTCTTCGAGCAGTCGGCACGCTCCAAGTAAATAACGGCTCGTCGAATTTCAGGGATTGTGGTAGGGAGGTGATCTCAGCAAGGGAAGGGCGTTGGATCTGACCGCCACGGGCATATCAGGCAGGACGGACGATGCTGGATATAGGCGTGGAGCCATCGATAGACAGGTCCTTGCGACAGACGCCGGCCTTCGAGAGGGCTTCCTGTGATCGCTTGTCAAACCATGCTCGACGCGCCCAAGGACCCCGTGCGTTACCTCGCCCCCGTGCTCGCCGCGCAACGCTGACTGCTCGGCACCCCGCCGCCGGAAACGGGCACTGACCAGCTCAGATGACCAGGGCCCGACCTTCACGACGCTCTCGCCAGGGCTGCCGCCGGAGGCTGAGCGTACGTCATCCTCGACGGGAAGCTATTCGACTGCGATCGCCTGGCCGAGACCACTACCGGCGTCAAAGGTGATTGACGCTTGGTACTCGGCAAGCACCGCGATTCGACGCCAACATTGAAGCGACAGATGTGCTGGGTCGATCGCCGCGTGCCTCGGAATCGGTCACCATTTTCGTGTCTCAATTAACTTCAGGCGCCGACAGCGCACTGCTGGTGCACCGAACGCGAGGCGGGCGGTGGTGTCGCTTGGGGGAGAACCTCGCTATTCTCACCGCCGCCCGCCTCTTGCAGGTGATGCTGTGGCAGGGCCGTTGCGTAGTCTGATGCCAGGCGTTTGAGCTGGGGATCTGTGGTGTGATTGGCCTCTGTGGGGCGAAGGCGGCAGGCGAGATCACGTCGGTGATCATGAAGTTCTCTACGCCGCACGAAGCCCCGAGGACCTCACCCGCCGATGGCGTCATCTCTCATTGCCGCACTGACCGTCACGACACCCTACGCCGTTACTGCACCGACTCTGGTAACCGACGGTGAGCGCAAGGATCTCCTGGCCGCGTTGACGAAGGTCCCCGACCCTCGTGACCCACGCGGGATCCGTTGCCCGTTGTCCGCGGTCTTGACCGTCGCGGTCCGCGCGGTCATGGCCGGCGCGTGCTCGTTCGCGGCGATCACCGACTGGCTACATGACCTCGACGATCAGGCCCGTACTCGCCTCGGCTTCACCGATGGTGTACCGGCCGGCACCACGATGTGTCGGCTATTGATCCATCTCGATCCGGCCCTATTGGCCACTGTTCTCGCCGGCTGGCTGCACGCCCGCACCCAGCAACCGCGCGTGGCGCTGCCGCGCCGGTATCTCCGGGTAATCGTGGTGGACGGCGAAACCCTGCGGGGCGCGAAGACCTCAGCGAGCCGCCGCCTGATCGCGCTCGACCGGCACACTGTGCGGCTGCTGCGCGAGCACCGGCGCCGGCAGCGCGCTCAGCAGCGGGCCGCGGGAGAGGGCTGGCAGGACTCCGGCTACGTGCTCGTGGCTGAGGACGGGGCGCCGCTGCACCCGGACTTTCTGACTCGCCGCTTCCGCCACCCCATGCTCGAGTCCGGGCTGCCCCAGTCCGGCTGCACGACCTGCGGCACGGAGCCGCCAGTCTCGCGCACTGCGCCGAGATCGATCTCAAGACGGTGCAGGCCCAGTTGGGGCATTCCAGCATCATGCTCACCGCCGACACCTACACCAGTGTCCTGACCGATCTGCTGGCGTGCGCGGCCGAGGCCATCGCGAAGCCGGTACTCGCTGCGGCGTCCCTTAACTCGGGCCGCCTGCACCGCCGAAACGATCTCCCGCGGAAAACCACTGCACCGGTCGAGATCATCGCCGCAGAACGGCCGGTGAACAGGCCGCCCATCCGCTCCACAGGCAGAAAACGGGGCCGCCCACATACGTCCCACCAACGTCACACAAAGATCGAGGGGCGTATAGCTGGTCAGCTATACGCCCCCCGTCACTGCTGTGCGCCGCGTAG
Source organism: Paractinoplanes maris (assembly GCF_023544465.1). GTDB lineage: Bacteria > Actinomycetota > Actinomycetes > Mycobacteriales > Micromonosporaceae > Actinoplanes > Actinoplanes maris. Next base: position 211,053 of record NZ_JALPVL010000012.1, read on the forward strand.
GACTTGAACCTACAACCCGCGGATTAAGAGTCCGCTGCTCTGCCAGTTGAGCTAGCGGCGCTCGTTGGCAACGACGAAAACGTTAGCACGGCTCCCGGTGATCATCGAAATCGCCCCCCGGAGGACCTCCGGACGGGGCGCCACCCACCCGGACGGAGGAACCGATCTCTTGCATTCATGAGGCAGGATGTCCCCGCAGCTTCACAACGGGACGGACGGACGGTCAGCATGCGGCGCACGCTCGTGGCAGTCATGGCGATGGCGGTGATCACGCCGGTCGCGCTGGCCGCGTGCGGTAAGGGCGACGACGGCGACTCGGCCTGGGTGGGCACACCGTCCGCGAGCGCGAGTGCGAGCGCCCCGGCCGTGACCGGCCGGGAGGAGTCGGCCACCGTGCCGGTCAGCCTCGCCGTCACCCCGGCCACCGGCAAGACCGAGGTGCCGGTCAGCGCCGAGATCGGCTTCAAGGTCGCCGGGGCCAAGGTGACGACCGTCACCCTCAAGGACTCCGCGGGCAAGGCCGTCGCCGGCACGCTGCGCGAGGACGGCTCGGCCTGGGTGCCCAGCGCGCCCCTCAAGACCAAGCAGAAGTACGCGGCCAGCGTCGTCGCCACGGCCGAGGACGGCAGCACGAAGACCGCCGCCACCACGTTCACCACGATGGGCAAGCCGGGCAAGCGGACCGGCACCGGCCTTTATCTGTTCGACGACCACACGTACGGCGTGGCCATGCCGGTCGTGGTCGAGTTCAGCCCGGGCATCAAGAAGGCCGACCGCGCCGCCGTGCAGCGCCGCATGTTCGTCACCACCACCCCGGCCCAGCCCGGTGTCTGGTCGTGGACGCCGAACGGCACCCAGGCCTATTACCGCGGCCCCGAGTTCTGGCAGTCGGGCACGACGCTCAAGGTCCGCATCGGGCTCGGCGGACTGCCGACCGGCAGCGGGCGGTATGGCGACCGGGACCGCTCGGCCACGGCGAAGATCGGCCGCCGGTTCGAGATGAAGGTCGACAACGCCAGCAAGAAGATGACCGTGGTGCAGGACGGCAAGGCGATCAAGACGATGCCGGTGAGTCTGGGCAAGAAGAGCACGCCCTCGTCCAGCGGCACCATGGTCGTGATGGAGAAGAAGGCCGAGACGGTCTTCGACACCACCGCCGAGCTCGGTCCCGAGGACGGCTACCGCACCGAGATCCAATTTGCCCAGCGGCTCACCTGGAGCGGGCAGTACATCCACTCCGCCCCCTGGTCGGTCGGCGATCAGGGCCGGCGCAACGTGTCGCACGGTTGTGTCAACGTGGCCCCCGGCAATGCCCGGTGGTTGTTCGACCGCACTCTGATCGGTGACCCGGTCACCGTGAAGGGCACAAGCGACAAGCTCTCGTACGGAAACGGCTGGACGCCGTGGGACAAGCCCTGGTCGGAGTTCGTGAAGGGCAGTGCTCTGCCGGTGCCCGCGTCGCTCAAGTGACCAATGGTGCCATTGCGTCTAAATCGGACCAAATAGGTGGGCCGAGAACGACAGGCGGCACGATTCCGGGATTGGTAGCCGGGGAAGATAAGGGCAGTATTGGGCGCCGGGACGAACGACGCCGTGAGGGGACCATGAAGACCTGGGGATTCAGAAAGGCCGCGGTTGCGCTGGTCGCGGCGAGCGCGCTGCTCGCCTCGGGCTGTGGTGACGGCGACAAGAAGTCGTCCTCCTGGGAGGGTGGCGGCAAGCCGGGCAGCAGTGCTTCGCCCGGCGGTGAGGCCGCCACGCCCGAGGCTCTGCCCAGCACCGTCGCGGTGAGCTCGCCGGCCGCCGACGCCAAGAACGTCCAGGCGATCACCCCGATCAAGTTCACCAGTGAGGACCCGGAGAGCACCACCGTCAAGGTGGCCGACTCCCAGGGCAAGGAGATCGAGGGCACCCTCGACAAGGACGCCGGCACCTTCACCCCGGCCAAGGCCCTCCCGTGGGGGGCGAAGATCACGGTGACCGTCACCGGCCCCGAGGCCGACGGCAAGACGAACACCGCGACCAGCACCTTCACCACGATGTCGAAGCCGGCCAAGCTGATCCGTGTCTCGAGCTTCCTGGGCGACGGTCAGAAGGTCGGCGTCGGCATGCCGCTGATCGTCCGGTTCGGCCGCTCGATCCCGGAGAGCTTCCGCGACGACGTCGAGCGCCGGATGAAGGTCACCGCCACCCCGGCCCAGGTCGGCACCTGGCACTGGACCAGCCCGACCGAGGTGCACTACCGCCCCAAGGTCTATTGGATGGCCAACTCCAAGGTCTTCTACAAGGTCGCGCTGGCCGGCGTCCCGCTGGGCAATGGCTACTACGGCCGGTCCGACCTCACCGTCGACCTCAAGATCGCCCGATCGTTCGTCATGACGGTCTCGAACAAGACCAAGCGGATGACGGTCAAGCAGGACGGCAAGGTCATCAAGACGATCCCGGTCAGCCTGGGCAAGAAGAGCACCCCGTCGTCGAGCGGCACGATGGTCGTCATCGAGAAGAAGAAGAAGACGATCTTCGACACGACCGACGAGCTGCCGGCCGGCGAAGGCTACAAGACCCCGATCGACTTCGCCCAGCGGATCACCTGGAGTGGCCAGTTCATCCACGCCGCGCCGTGGTCCGAGGGCAAGCAGGGCAAGGTCAACGTCTCCCACGGCTGCGTCAACGTCTCCGAGGCGCTGGGTGCCTGGCTCTTCGACCGCACCCTCATGGGTGACCCGATCACGGTCACCGGCACCGAGGAGAAGCTGAAGAACGGCAACGGCTGGACCGACTGGAACATGAGCTGGGACGAGTACAAAAAAGGCTCCTACCTCTGAGCGGTCCCCACGCTGAGTGATCAAGGCCCGGTCGGCGACGACCGGGCCTTTTCTTTCCCGTACGGGGTGAAGCGCGCTTAACCTGGCGAAGTGCCCCGATTCGTACCATTGATCGTCGCGTTGCTGCTGGTCGCCGGCTGCTCCCGGGAGCAACAGCCCACGCAGCCCGAGCCGGTGCCACCGAGCAGTGCGGCGCCGTCGTCCGCGCTGCCCGTGGACGACCCGCCCGGCACTCTCACCTGCACTGCCCTGGCCGCCGCGATCGCCGACTCCTCGCTGATGACGCCGGGGATCGTCGACGCGATCGTGCGGAGCAGCGCCACGGCCGACGCCCCGGTGGCCGACGCCGCCGAGCGCCTCGGTTCCGCGTACGCCTCGGCCGTCGCCGCCGCGGGCCGGGAAACCGAACCCGACGCCGTGGCGGCCGTCGGAGCTGCCGCCTCGGACATGTCGACTGTCTGTTCGGACAGCGGGCTGCAGACCGTCGGATGATCACTCAGCCGCTGACCAGGCGTCTAATCGGTCGGCGTTGTTTGACCGTTTGCAGTCGGACTGTGACACAGATTGGTCACGATCACTGCGCGATCGCGTCCGGACGATGCAGGATGCCTTACCGGAGCGGGGTTTTACAGAGGGGGACCGCGATGGCGCAGATCCATCACTTCGACCATGGGTGGATCACGCCCACCATCAGCTATGTTTTGTCCGTTCTGGGGTCAATGCTGGGGCTCACCTGCGCCATCCGGTTCCGGAGTGCGAGCGGGCGCGGCGAGCGCTTCTGGTGGCTCGTGCTGGCCTCGGTGTCGATCGGCGGCACCGCGATCTGGAGCATGCACTTCGTCGCGATGATGGGCTTCAGCGTCGTCGGCACGCCGATCCGCTACGACGTCGGCCTCACCGTGGCCAGCGCCATCATCGCCGTGGTGGCGGTCGGTGTCGGTCTGGCCATCGCGCTGCTCGGCAAGGGCGGGCAGAACCTGCGCATCGTGACCGGCGGGGTCATCGCCGGGCTGGGCGTCGCGGCGATGCACTACACGGGCATGGCCGCGATGAAGCTGCACGGCGATGTCTCGTACGGGATGACCCGGGTCGGTCTGTCGATCGGCATCGCCGTGGTCGCGGCGGCGGTGGCGCTCTGGCTCGCCGTCACGGTGCGCCGCCCGCTCGTCGTCTTCGCCGCCGCCCTCGTGATGGGTGTCGCGGTCAACGGCATGCACTTCACCGGCATGACCGCGATGTCGGTCGACACCGACCCGTCGACCACCCAGCTGCCGGGTGCGACGGCGAGCGGCATGCTCGTCCCGATCGGCGTGGCCGTGGTCTTCGGCATCATCGGGCTCGCGTACGCCCTGATGTCCGCCCCGACCGAGGAGGACCGCGCGGCCGCGGCCTATCTGGAGCAGCGCCGTGAACAGGCTGCGGCCCGCATCCCGCAGCAGGCCGCGCCGCCGTCGCCGGGCAGCCTCGCCTCCGGGGCGTGGACCTATCGGGACCGTTCGTCGCGCTGACGTCCGCCCGATCCGATCGGTGCTGCAGCGGGTCGCGGCTCGTCTTGGCTCCATGGAGACGGAACAGGCTTGTCCTGGCTGCGTGAAGGCTAGTCGCGCTGCGTTGAGACGCGAATAACAGTGAGGGTCGGCCGTCATGGCCGGCCCTCACTCCGTGGTCTTGGGGTCGGAAACGGGCCGCCGCGTCCGCGAGGCGATTTCACTATCTGAAGATGCCGAAAGGACTTTTCTGGGCAGCAAATGCAACGTTCCTGGTGACGCTGCGTGTGCGGGCCCTCAACGCAACGAACGACCACGGTGTATTTGGTTTCGACTTGTTACCGAGCCGTTTCCGAGGGCGCCATCGGTGGGCCGATCGGCTGATCGCCAGGGTCCGCCCGGCCGTCGGATCTTGTCTGCCTGTCATAGCCTAAAGCCGATAGCCTCTTTCCTCAGGGATGGGCGAGTTCGTCGAAAGTGGGGGCAACATGGGCGTGGGCATCCTGGGTACCGGCTCGTACCTGCCGGCCGAGGTGGTCACCAACGCGGATCTGGTGCGTCTCGTGCCGGATGCCGACCCCGAGTGGGTCAGCCGCAAGACGATGATCCAGGCGCGCCGTTTCGCGGCGCCGCACGAGGCCGCGTCCGACCTTGCCGCCGAGGCCGCCCGAGAGGCCCTGGTCAATGCCGGGCTCGAGGCCGTCGACATCGACTACCTCATCGTCTCGACCTCCACCGGTGACTCTCCGCAACCGCCGACCTCCACCCTGGTGCAGGACAAGATCGGCGCCAACCGGGCCGCGTGCTTCGACATCAATGTGGTCTGCGCCGGCTTCGTCTTCGGTGTCGCGCTGGCCAACAGCCTCGTCGCGATGAACCCGAACGCCAAGATCCTGGTCATCGCGTCCGACATCTACTCGCGCATCCTCGACTTCGGCGACCGCCGCACGGCCGTGCTGTTCGGCGACGGCGCGGGGGCGGCGGTGATCGGCTCGGTGGCCGAGGGCTACGGCTTCCTCGACATGGAGCTGGTCTCGCGCGGCGAGGCCAGCGAGCTCATCCACGTCCCCGGCGGTGGCAGCCGGCTCCCGGCCTCGGCCGAAACGGTGGCGAACGGCGACCACTACTTCAAGATGAACGGCCGCGGCGTCCGCGACTTCGTCAACATCGGCGTCCCGCCGGCCCTCGAGACCCTGCTCAAGCGGGCCGACATCGCCGTCGAGGACGTCACCCACTTCGTGCCGCACCAGGCCAACGGCATCATGCTGGCCGAGCTGGTCGAAAAGGCGGGCTTGGGCGCGGCCACGACCCACCTGACGCTCGACCGCTACGGCAACGTGGGTAGCGCCTCGGTGCCGGTCACGCTGGACGAGGCGGCACGCAAGGGCGCGCTCAAGGACGGCGACATCGTCCTGATGGCCGGCTTCGGCGGCGGCATGTCCGTCGGCGCGTCCCTGCTGCGCTGGGGCGGCACGGCCCGCCACTGACCCGCGGCCCCAGGTCGCCACGCACGTAGGCCGCGCGCTGCTCAGGCAGCGCGCGGCTTTTGCATCACCCCAGGCAGAGCCTCGACCGCAGCGACACCCCGCGTCCGGGCTGCGGCTCAGGCGCCGTCGAGCGGGTGCCGGCTCGCCAGGCGTATCCAGCGGTTGCCAGGCTCACCCGGGGTGTTCAGCGTTGCCAAGCTCACCAGGCGTGTCCAGCGGTTGCCAAGCTCGCCAGGTGTGTCGAGCGGTTGCCGGGATAACTGGCGTGGAGAGTGGCGTGTCGCGGGTTGGCCTACTTGGGCTGGACCAGCCAGTTCCACGCTCGCTTGAGCGTGTCCTGGAGGCCCTCATCGGCGACCCGGGCCGCCGGGTCCTCGCTCGGCTCCGGCAGGTCAGCGCCGGGCACGGTGAGAATCACCCCGTGCTCGAACAGCCCACTCACCTTGTCGGCCGGCGCGAACCGATGCCCCTGCGGCGTCTTGATGATCAGCCCGTGAAAGACATCCGACTGCTCGTCATCCAGCACATGCTCGACCTCACCGGCACGCGCACCGGACTCGTCGAAGACGGGTGTGCCGTCCTTGAGTACGAGATAAGCAACCGGCGCGCCAAGGTCCTCGGGAGCTTCGTTCTGGGTCATGGCCTTCCCGGTACCCGCCCGCGGCGCGCCCTATGCCTCGCACCAGGCGGGGCCACCGTGTCGTAGGCCGCGTCCGAGGAAAGCCGGATAGGGAAGGGCGCAGGTCGCGCCCGAGGGAGGCAGGCAGGTTGCGATGGGGCAGCGCCACGCGCAGCGTCTGGGCCGGGCTCGGGGCAGCGCGCAGGCCGTGCTCGAGGCGCGCGCAGGCTGCGGTTGGGACCAGGAGGTAGGTCGTGGGCCGGGACAGCGGTGTGCGATGCCAGGCTCGCGCGCGTTGACGGTGCGGCGCGAGTGGTCGGTCGCAACGCCTTCACCAGGCGTGACTCGCGCGGGAAGAGCTGTGACCTACAGTTCGCGGTCGCTGGGGAGCGTGGCGACCTCGCGGTAGAAGCGGTTGATCTGCCGCACGGTCGCCTCGAAGTCGTCGAGGCCGAACGGCTTGGTGACGTAAGCGTTGGCCCGGTGCTGGTAGCTCGAGGCGATGTCCGGCGCCGCGCCCGACGTCGTCAGTATCACCACCGGAATGGCCTTGAACTGTTCGTCCGACTTGATGGCGGCGAGCGTCTCCCGCCCGTCCATCCGCGGCATGTTGAGGTCGAGCAGAATCAGATCGGGCCGGACCGCCTCGGCGTAGACACCCTCGCGCCGCAGATAGTCCAGCGCTTCACGCCCGTCAGCCACCCGCTCGACGTTGGTCTCCGTACCGGCGTTCTCCAACGCCTCGGAGATCATGAGGGCGTCGGCGTCGTCATCGTCCACGACGAGGATCTGCAGACTGCGCACGGAAAGCCCCTTTGGTTGCTGTGCCGCAAGCATAGGGGCATGCACCATCCTCAACTACGTCCGGGAGGTCTCGGTTTCACCCTCGTCGGGCGCCGGCTGGTCCGCGAACCACTGCCGCACCTGCGCCGGTGAGAGGTCGTACCCCGTAGCCCGCGAACCGGCCCAGTTCACCCCCACCAGCATCCCGTCCTTCTCGAGCCGCGGAAGCCACCCGCTGAGCCACTCCCCGACGTCGACGGTCACCAGTTCGAACCCCCGATAGGCATCAACCTGCTCCACCACCCGTCCCGCCCGAGTCGGCTTCGACCAGAACGGCACGGCCCGCCGCCCATCGCCTCCCACCGGAGCCGGAATCCCCTCCGGGTCCCGGATCGTGAAGACACGCCCTTCCCGAGCCGCTTCCCGCCGAAAGGCCGCCCGGTGCGCCCCACTGAGCGACATCAGTTCCCCCTCCTTGCCAAACCTCTTCACCGTCCTGCATAAGACCATCGCGAGGGCCCGAGTCTTACGAAAGAACGGGCACGACCTCAAAACCCAACCCCTCAGACGTACGGCACAAGTCTTGGTCAGCGCCCGGTGATCCCAGGACTCGCTTCCATCCCGCGAGATCCACTTCGCCTGCCGCTGTGCCGGGTCCGGGGCCCAGTGGTCGCCGACACGCCGGTGGCAGGGCGGGCGTGTCGAGCGTCTCGCATCGTTGCGGATGCGCAGTGCCTTCCATTCTTGAATTTCTATAAGCAGTGGTGAAGCTGTACTCGGCGACGCAATTGATCATCAGTTGCGAGCAATCAGGAATCTGTTTCGGATGGCGAGCACGTCATGGGTTCCGACCGGAAGTGGATCAACATCAGCTTTTCGGCTCACCGCGACTAAACACTTGGTCCAAGTAAGAGGTTTTCGTCTGAAACGCTACCTAAACGCGGCCTGGGATCGTTTGGTGGTCATAGTGTCCGGTTTGTCGGTTGGCAGTCTGCCGGACACCCATCAGTCTCTGGAGGATTTGGAATGAACAGCAGTCGGCGTATCGGGGCGCTCATGGCCATGGCCACCGCAGCGGTCGGCGTGGCTACGGTTACCGCCACGGCGCCCGTCTCGGCGGCGCCCGCCAAGGGCCCGCAGCCGGCTTCCAGCTGGCTGGGTGCTGTCAAGGCGAACACGGACAGCTTGGTCAAGCTCTACTGGCGCACGGACCAGACGATCTGTGACGTCGAGGTCCGGGTCAGTGGTCGCGACGTGGATGTCGACTACCCGGGTCGCAAGCGCTTCTCGTCCTTCACCCGCGGCGACACGCTGCGTCCGGGCCGCACCGACTTCACCGCCATCGAGGTCAACCCCGACTTCGATCGGGCCGGCATCGCGCGCCTCCGTGCCACGATCTCCTTCGACACCTGTGGCCGTCGCGACCGGACCCAGTTCAAGTCGTTCTCGCTCGCCATGCCGGTCCTGCGCAACAGCCACCAGGGCCCGAGCCGCCCCGGCGATGGCCGCCCTGGCGATGGCCGCCCCGGTGATGGCCGCCCCGGTGATGGCCGCCCTGGCGATGGCCGCCCTGGCGATGGCCGCCCTGGCGATGGCCGCCCTGGCGATGGCCGCCCTGGCGATGGCCGCCCTGGCGATGGCCGCCCTGGCGATGGCCGCCCCGGCGATGGCCGCCCCGGTGATGGCCGCCCTGGCGATGGCCGCCCTGGCGACAGCAACGACCGTGGCAACGGCGGCACCGCCAGCCCCAGCCCCAGCAACAGCCCCAGCCCTACCACCAGCACCAGCACCGGCACTGACCGTGGCAACGACCGTGGCAACGGCACCGGCGGCGACCGTGGCAACGGCACTGGCGGCGACCGTGGCGGCGACCGCGGCAACGGCACCGGCAGCGACCGTGGCAACACCTCGGGCAAGCCGTGGCAGAGCCCGTCGCCGTCCCCCAGCGCGTCCGCCACTGCGTAACGGCTGCCGGATCCGGCACACCGTTGCATGCCTTCCACCGCTCGAGCTCCTCGTGGGCCCGGGCGGTGGGGTGGAGCTGGAGAAGCGGCACGGGTGAAGTGGAAGCAAGCGGGTCCCGGGACCACTGATTGAGTCGGTGAGCCGGGGCCCGCTCCGTTGGCTCCCGGTGGAAAGCGGTACTCCTCGGAAGCCTGGAAACGGCTGAGCTGAAGAGGCGCGCGTGAGGGTGTATCGAGGCGACACAGCGCTCGTTGTGGGAACCGCTGCCGGTCTGCGCATTCACGGCCAGTACGAAACGGTTAAAAGCCCTGTGTCCGAAATTGCCGTTATAGCATGATCAGCGGACCGCGAGGACAGCGGACAGGCGACGGGAGGAACAACATGACGGCGCGCCGCCGAACCTGTTCCGCCACCGCTGTCCTGCCCGCGACGAGACCGCCACCCGAAGTAGGTCGAAGAGCGGCGCCGCCGCGGACGCGCGGAACCTGCTGAAGGCGCCCCTCACCCCGCTACTGCCGGCGGCCGAAGCCGGCGAGCCGGAATGGCTGCCCGTGCGCCGGAGGGCCAACCACGACATGCGGGCCGTTGTCTGGGAGACGGCGGGGTCGACATCCGCTGTCCAGGCGACTGGAACGCGCGGCGACTTCTCGAGCGCAACAAGACCGACGAGTCCGCCTACGACCGGAGCGCCTTCGCCCCGCTGCGGCCACCATCAGCCACAGCGATCAGGCGTGACTCACACCTTCCTGAGCGACACCAGCTTCAAGCTCCCGTGCGGAGCTGACGAAAGCGGCACCTGAAGTGCCGGAACATAGTGGCGGCCAGCACGGCGCCGGATGAACCGGGGGCGGGACGGACCCGCCAACTCACGAGCGGCGGCCAGCTACGCCGAACATAGTTGCGCCCGGCCAGCAGAACTGGCCGGGCGCTTTGCTTTCCAGCACCGCGACGCGGCGCCACGGTTCAGACCCGGGCGAGGACCTGGGTAGCCTCGTCCGATTCCCGCCGCGCGTTCATGATCAGGGCCGACGGGTCGGCCAGGACCATCTCCATCGCCTTCGAGATCAGGTTGGGGTCGAAGGTCGACGCGTGGAACGTCGCCTCGAGGTGGAGCACGCCGTTCATCTCGCTGGTGGTCAGCGTGACGCCCTCGGGGCTGTTGAGCGTGGGCACGCTCAGGTTGACCCGCCACTCCGGCCCGACCGACCAGGGCAGGTCGCCGAGCAGGTCGTGCCGGCCCTGGTTGCTGAAGGTCAGGCGGGGCCGCGGCGGGATGGCCAGCTCCGACGGGTACGGGTCGGGCATGCCGGGCGCGCCGTCCAGAGCGATCTTGCCCTCGCGTAGCACCATCATCGTGAGGATGCGGCCGGTGGCCAGCTCGTTCTTGATCGTCGTGTTGATCGACGCCGGGTCCATCATGTTCTGCGGGGACAGGTAGGGGCCCATGCAGAAGTTGCTGTCGATCCGGGTGTCCTTGTCGAGGAAGCGCCGGCCGTCGGCCAGGAACGTCGCCCCGCCGGTGTCGGGCTTGAGGCCCAGCTGGTTGAGCGCCGCGGTGAACGCCGCGAACGTGATCGCCGACGTGGTGACGCCCGGGGAGTACTCGTCCCGCCACTGGCGCATCAGCTTGAGCGTCGTGGCCGAGCGGGCCGAGCGTACGGTCAGGTTGGGCTGCCACTTGCGCATGCGGGTCTCGACGGGCTCCGGCGGGCGGGCGAAGCTGATGCCCTCCTTCCAGCGCGCCGGCTTGGTGCCGAACTGCTTCCACCAGGCCTTGGGCAGCGCCATCCGGTTGCGCTCGAGCGGCGGGATGACCGCCGCGCGACCCTGGCTGGCGGCGAGCACGAGTTCGTGCACCAGCAGGTTGACCGGGCCGGCGTCGCCGTACGCGTGCGAGACCTTGATCGCCACGTAGCCGGCCCCGACCAGGATGCGGATCGGGTGGATGCCCCGCGGCTCGGACTGCAGCTTGCGGGTCATGCCGTCCATGTCGAGCGACCAGTCGCCGGAGTCCTGCACCGCGCGGTGCACGAACTGGGCGAACTCCGCGCCGTTCATGTGCTCCCAGCGCGCGCCGACGCGGTCGAGCTTCGAGACGGCCCGGTGCTTGGGGTCGGCCGCGTGCAGACCGATCAGAGCCCGGCGTACGCCATCGACGGTCACCCCGTAGAGCGGCCCCACAGTCCGGATGTATTCGAGCGGCAGCCACGCCCGCTCGTGCAGCGTCATGATCGTGGTGTTGGCGCTGTCGCCCCGCCGCTTGGCGCCACCGAAGACCACCCGCAGCACGGTCGGCGCGACCAGCACCGTCTCGACGGCCATCACGATCGCGACCCACTTGACCAGGTCGGTCAGGCCGCCGGTGCTGCCGCCGTACCAGGCCGCGCCCAGCTCGGCCGCACCCGCGAAGAGCGAGAAGACGCCGGCGCCGCGCACCTTGTCCTGCACGCGGGAGATCGCCATGAAGAAGTGCAGGAAGACGAACGGCACGTAGGTCAGCGCCAGGATGCGCAGCGCGTCGCCGGCCGTCTCGGCGTACTCCGCACCGAACAGCGACATGATCGGGTTGGCCAGGAACGAGACCGCCAGCGCGACGGGCACGCCGCCGCCGAGGCAGATCATCAGGCCGACCCGCACCTTGGAGGTCAGCGCCCGCTTGTCACCGCTGGCCACCGCGAACAGCGTCAGTGCCACGTTGCCGGGCACCATCGCGAGGAAGGACAGCACCATAAAGGCGGTGTAGAACGACGCGTTGGCCTCGGCGGACAGCACCGCGGTGACGACCAGCGGCAGCGCCGCCCGTGGCAGGTAGGTCGCCAGGTTGAGCAGGTTGTGGTCGAAGGTCGACTTGCCGCGGCCCTTGAGCAGCGAGAGCCGGGGGCGGGCGGAGTCGATGATGCGGCGGCGGCGCAGCGCGACGCTCAGGATGGCGGTCGACAGCACGATGCCGGACACCCAGGTGAGCAGCAGCTCGTTGCCGGTCAGGGTGATCGGCGCGAAGGCCAGACCGCCCAGCAGCGCCAGCTTGATCACCGAGAACCAGGCGTTGCGCATCAGCTGCAACGGACCCTTGAGCAGGCCGACCAGGGCTTCGTCGAGCACCAGGGTGACCGCGTTGATGGCTATGCCGGCGATCAGCAGGACGCTGCCGAACGTGCCGCCGAGCGCCGCCTGCAGGCCCGGGATCCAGAGCTGGGCGACGATCACATAGACGATGCCGCCGACCGTGGCGGCGCTGCCGGCCACGAGCAGACAGGTCGTGATCAGTTCCCACTTGGGGCCGCGCAGCTGTGACAGGTCGGAGATCAGCATGGTGCCCATGCCGAACATGCCGATGGTGCCGATCAGCGTCATCGCCGACACGGCGGCCGAAGCCTGGCCGACCGCCTCGGGCGACGCCGTACGTGCGGCGACCCACCAGTAGGCGAACCCGAACAGCGACGTGATCGCGGTGGTCGCGATCAGGGAGCCGGCGTTCAGGAACAGATCGACATGCCCCTTGAGGGCGGTCACGATGCCGCTGCGGCGTTTGGCCGGTTTCGGCACCGAGCTTTGCGGCGCTCGAACCTCGGTCGCGGTCACACAGCCTCCCCACGGAACGACGATGAAAGGTTAGTTACTCGCCGGTTTGCGTTGCTACGGGAGAGCGGCCGGATCTTCACATACTGTCCGGTATGGACGATCGTGTAAGCGGCGGATCCGGGTGGCCGTTCGGTCGATACCTGGTGCGCCTGAGGTCCCGGATGAGTCATCCGGTCACTCGCGGTGACGTGGATCATCACAACCAACCCGCTCGTTTGAAACGCCAGAAGAGGCCGCTACAGACGAGAAGAACTATCACAATCGTCACCGCGAACCCATACCGGGAGTCGATCCCGGGCATATTCGTGAAGTTCATCCCATAAATCCCGGCTCCGACGGTCGGGACGGCGGCGATGGCGGCCCAGGCGGCGATCATGCGCATGTCGTTGTTCTGTTCCAGCGTGACCTGTGTCAGCCGGGCTTGCAGGACCGAGTTGAGCAGGTCGTCGAAGCCGGCCACCCGGTCGGCGGCCCGGGCCAGGCGGTCGCGGACGTCGACGAAGTAGGGCCGCAGAGCCGGTGGCACCTCGGTCAGGTCGAGCAGCCGCACGAGCGGCTCCTGCAGCGGCAGCACTGCGCGCTTGAGCTCCACCATCTCACGTTTGAGCTGGTAGAAGTGCGCCACGTCGGCCGAGCGACGGGTGGCGAAGGTCTCCTCCTCGATCCGCTCGAGGTCGTGCTCGACATCCATCGAGACGGCGAGGTAGTCGTCGACCATCCGGTTGGCCACCGCGTAGGCGACCGCCCACGGGCCGGTCCGCAACAGCTCCGGGCGCTTCTCGACATCGCGCCGAACCGGCCACAACGCGCCCGCCGTGCCATGACGGACCGTGATGACGAACCACGACCCGATCAACAAGGTCACGTCGCCCGTGTCGACCACTTCACTGGTCGCCGTCAATTCCTCGTGCTCGACATAGCGGGCCGTCCGCAGCACCAGCCGGGTCACCTCACCGGCCGACTCGACGAGCGGCCGGTGCCCGCCCTCGGTGGTCTGCTCGACGATCAGCTCGTGCAGCCCGAACGTCTCGGCCACCGAGCGCATGGTCACCAGGTCGGGCTCGTGCAGCCCCAGCCAGAGGAACTCGCCCCGGCGCCGGCGCGCCGAGGCGTAGTGGGCCGGGCCGGGCCGGCGCCGTCCGGCTTGGTAGACGGCGCAATCGACCACGGCATCCGGATTGTGGCGGCGCCGCTCGACAGCGGCACCGGTGGTGCGCGGCGCGATGCCCTCGACGAGGCGGCCCAGAAGCTTGAACACCCGCCGACCGTACTGGCCCGGTACGACTAATCCGAGCGGCGCATGGCTCGCACGCCGGCCCACAGGCCGAGGGCCGCGACGGCTGCGGCGGCGACCACACCGCTCACGGTCGCGGACGTCCAGATGTCACCGTTGAACAGCGAGCGCTCGGCGTCGACGACATAGCTGAGCGGGTTGCCCTTGGCCAGGGCCCGCAGCCAGCCCGGGCCGTTCTCGATCGGCAGCAGCACCCCGGCCAGCAGCAGCAACGGGAAGATCAGGGTCTGCTGCACGGTCCAGAACAGCCACTCCTGGTTCTTGGCGGCCAGAGCCAAGGTGTACGAGAGAGCGCCCAGCCCGATGCAGAAGGTGGCCAGGACGACCAGCCCCAGCAGCGCGCCGGCGAGGTTGAACCGGAACCCGAACGGCACGCAGACGGCCACGATCAGGGCGGCCTGGGCGAACATCGGGACGATCTCCTTGAGCGCCCGGCCGATCAGCAGCGCCGGCCGCCGCAGCGGGGTGACCAGCATCCGCTCGTGCGAGCCGGTCTGGATCTCGAAGAGCAGGTTGGAACCGGTCATCGACGACGCGAACAGGCACGACATCACGATGATGCCGGGCACGAACCACTGCAGGGCGTCGGCGCCCGGCAGCAGGGGCGCGAACAACGCCAGGAAGACCAGCGGCTGCACCATCGAGAAGATGATCGTGAACGGGTCGCGCAGCACCGGCCTCAACTCGCGGCTGAAGACGGTCCGGGTGTCGGTGATCAACGTGGTCATGGCTCAGACCTCCACGAGCTCGTCGGTGCTGTTCGCGGGCTCCTGGGCGGCGCCGCCCTCGCGCAGGCTGCGGCCGGTGAGTTTGAGGAAGACGTCGTCGAGGGTGGGGCGGATCACCTCGACCTCGGCCGCGGGATGCCCGGCCGCGCGCAGGTCGTCGAGCATCCCGGGCACCCGGCGGGGCGCGCCCTGGGTGGTGATGGTCAGCCGGGTGCCCTCGCGGCCCGGGTCGTACGCGGCCAGCGTCGAGGCGGCCCGGGCGGCCTCGGTCTCGGCGTCGAAGCCCAGGACGATCCGGTCGCCCACGTGCTCGGCCTTGAGCCGGGCCGGGCTGTCGTCGGCCACGATGCGGCCGTGGTCGATCACGATCACCCGCTCGGCCATCGAATCGGCCTCGTCGAGGTAGTGCGTGGTCAGCACGATCGTCGTCTCGTGCTCGGCCCGCAAGGCGAGGATGTGCTCCTGCAGGTTGGCCCGGTTCTGCGGGTCGAGACCGGTCGACGGCTCGTCGAGGAAGAGCAGCTCGGGGGCGTGGATCAGGCCCATCGCGATGTCCAGCCGGCGGCGCTGACCACCGGAGAGGCTGGAGACCCGGCGGTCGGCCACCTCGGCCAGCCCCAGCGAGTCGACCAGGCGGCCGGCCCGGGTCCGGGCGTCGCGCACGCTCAAGCCGTACGCCCGTCCTTGACTGATCAGCTCGTCGCGCCCCCGCTGGCTGTGGCCGGCGCCGTTGCCCTGTCCGATGTAGCCGATCCGCAGGCGCACCTCCCGCTGCTGCCGCACCACGTCGAAACCGGCCACCCGGGCCGTCCCCGAGCTCGGCGGGATCAGCGTCGTCAGCATCCGCAGCGTGGTCGACTTGCCGGCGCCGTTCGGGCCGAGCAGCGCGACCAGCTCGCCCGGCGCGACGGTGAGGTCGATGCCGTCGACCGCCCGCACGTCCTTGAAGTGCTTCGTCAGCCCTCGTGTCTCAATCATGGACACGACGCTAGGGTTGCTTGCGGACACTTTCTGACCTCAATGTGGCGGAGTCTGGATTCATGGCGAACACGAGTGCCCGGATGCTCCGGCTGCTGTCGTTGCTCCAGACCCACCGTTACTGGCCGGGGTCCGAGCTCGCGGGCCGGCTCGAGGTCAGTCCCCGTACGCTGCGCCGCGATGTCGACCGGCTGCGCGAGCTGGGCTATCCCGTCGACGCCAGCCGCGGCGTGGCCGGGGGCTACCAGTTGCAGGCCGGTGCCGCGGTGCCGCCCCTGCTGCTGGACGACGACGAGGCGGTGGCGATCGCGATCGGGCTGCGCACGGCGGCGGCGGGCGCGGTGGCCGGGTTCGAGGAGACTTCCGTACGGGCCCTGGCCAAGGTGATCCAGCTGCTGCCGCCCCGCCTCCGCCGCCGCATCGACGCTCTCCGCGAGGTCACGGCCCCCGGCGCCTTCGGGGGAGGTCCGACGCTCGACGCCACGGTGCTGACCACCCTGGCCATGGCCTGCCGGGGCGAGGAGCGGCTGCGCTTCGACTACACGCGGAAGGACGGCGAGGCGGCCGCCCGATATGTCGAGCCGCACCGGCTCGTCCCGCTCGGCCGGCGGTGGTATCTGGTGGCGTGGGATCTCGACCGGGGCGACTGGCGCAGTTTCCGCGTCGACCGACTCGGTGCGCCCGCGCTGACCGGGGCCCGTTTCCGCCCGCGCGAGATCCCCGGCGGCGACCCGGCGGCGTGGCTGCGCTCGCGGATGTCACAGATCCCGGCGCGTTACGACGTCTCCGTCGTGCTCGAGACGCCGGCCTCGGCGGTGCGAGCCTTCATCGGCCATTACGGCATCGCGCAGGAGCTCACCCCCGCGTCGTGCCGCATGCGCATGAACACCGACGATCTCGGCTGGCCGGTCATGGTGCTCGGCGTGCTGGGTGTGCCGTTCGCCATCGAGTCGCCGGGGGAGCTGCGCGAGCGCGTGCGGCAGACCGGCGAGACTCTCCTGCATGGAGCCGCGTGAGATCCGATTTGGACGGATCGGCGCCCCCGTGGCGCCGATCCGCACGCAGAACCTATCGGCGGCCTCCGACAACTTCGTCCTGAGACTAAGGCAGGGCTTATATAAGAATCGACGAATGCGAGCCGTGATCGCCGAGCGGTCCGAAAATGTCGGAGGTCCCGGGCAGAATCAGGTCATGACCACGATCGGTGCGATCTTCCTGCCATCGAATCCGCCCGAGACCCTGCGCTCCGTCGCCCAGGCCGCCGACCAGGCCGGCCTCGAGGAGCTGTGGATCTGGGAGGACTGCTTTCTCAACGGTGGCCTCACCGCCGCCACCGCCGCCCTGGCCTGGACGGAGAATCTGCGGGTCGGCATCGGCATCATGCCCATCCCGTTCCGTAACGTCGCCTCGCTGGCCATGGAGCTCGCCACGCTGGGCCGCCTGTTCGGCGATCGCGCGCTGCCCGGCATCGGTCACGGCGTCCAGGAGTGGATGGGTCAGGTCGGGGCCCGGGCGTCCTCGCCGCTCACCCTGCTGAGGGAGTATGCGACGGCGCTGCGCGCCCTCCTGCACGGCGAGTCGGTCACGGTCTCCGGCACCTACGTCAAGCTCGACAACGTTCGGCTGGACTGGCCGCCCGCGGTGCCGCCGGTGCTCTCGGTCGCGGCCGGCGGGCCCAAGACGATCGCGCTCGCCGGCGAGGTCGGCGACGCCGTCGTGCTGGCCGGGGGGACCTCCCCGGCCATGGTCGCCGAGGTGGCCAAGACCGTCACCGATGCCCGGCTGGTCGTCTTCCTGCCCGCTCTGACCGGGCCCGGGGCCGAGGCCAAGCTGATGGCCGACATGGAGAAATACCAGGCCCACTATCCCGGCGTGTGGGGCAGCCCGGCCGAGATCGCCGCCGGCGTGGCCGAGTTCGCCGCCGCGGGCGCGAGCAAGGTGATCCTGCAGCCGGTGGCCGGCGAGGATCCGGAGGCCTACGTGCGCTGGGTCGCCGAGGCCGTGAAACCGCTGATCGACTGATCGGCCGCGGGTGGGGTATGCGGGCGCGGTATGACGCCGGTCGCGTCCGCGGGTCCGGGCCGCCCGCGGTGGGCTAGCGTCGGCGAGGGGCCATCGGCAGGCAGAGGGGAAAGTTCGGCGTGACGATGCGATATGTGGCGATCGGGGACAGCTTCACCGAGGGTGTCGGCGACGAGTTGCCCGACGGCTCGGTTCGCGGGTGGACAGATCTCGTCGCGGCCGGCCTGGCCGCCGGCGAGGGCGAGACCGTGCAATACGCCAATCTGGCCATCCGCGGGCGCCTGCTCGAGCCGATCGTCAACGAGCAGCTCCCGGCCGCTCTGGCCCTCTCGCCGCCGCCCACGCTGCTGACGCTCAACGGCGGCGGCAACGACATGTTGCGTCCCGGCAGCGACATGCTGCGCCTGGCCGAGCTCACCGAGCGCGCGATCCAGCGCTGCCTCGAGGACGGCGTGCGCATGGTGCTGCTCAGCGGCGGTGACCCGTCCGAGCGGCTGCCCCTGGGCAGCATGATGCGGCGTAAGGGCGAGGCACTCACCCAGTCGGCGATCGACCTGGCCAAGCGCTACGACATCACGTTCGTCGACGTGTTCCACGACGCCGAGATCCGCCGGGCCGGCTACTGGTCGGCCGACCGGCTCCACCTCAACGCGGCCGGCCACCGTCGGGTGGCCGGCCTGGTGCTGGCCGCCCTGGGCTACGAGACCGAGGCCCACGTCATCGACCCCGGCCCGCACGAGAGCCGCCGGGTGCTGGCCGAGGCCCGCTATTACCGCGAGCATGTGCTCCCGTGGCTCCACCGCCGCGTGCGCGGCCTCTCCTCCGGCGACGACCGCACCGGCAAGTTCGTCGACTGGGCCGACATCAGCCCGGCTTGACCCGGCTCAGGGCAGGGCGCGACGGCGGATGTGGTCGTCGTGCCACTCGGCGCCGACCTGGAAGCGCTTGACGCCGATCACCTCGAAACCGTGCTTGGCGTAGAACTTGGCGGCCCGTACGTTCTGCTGATTGACCCCCAGCCAGCAGAAGGCGGCCCCGGTCGACGCGGCCGCGGCGAGCGTGGCGTCCATCAGGGTGGCCGCCGCCCCGGTGCCGTGCCGGTCCGACGCGAGATAGAACTTGCTCAGCTCGACGCTGACCTTCTCGTCGACCACGGCCGCCACGTCCGGATCCTTGATCGGGCCGCTGACCAGCATCGAATAGCCCAGTGGGACCCCGTCACCGAGCACCAGCAGGATGATCCGCAGCGGGTCGGCGAGGTAGCCGCGAAAGCTGGCCACCGACAGGTGGGTGGCGATGAAGTCGTCGATGTCGGCTTGGAGGGTTCCGGGCGGACAGGCCAGAGCGAAAGTCCGTTCGGCCAGATCGTGCAGCAACTCGGTGTCGGCATCTTCGGCGCGACGGGTCGTGATCGACATGGAAAGACAGTTTATTGTTTGCCGCGTGCGCCCTCCCACGATGAGACAACTCGGCGATGTCATTCCTCGACCGGTTTCGGTCCGATCCGACCCGGCCGCCGACTTCGCAGTCCCGGCCGACGTGTCGGTGAGTGCCGCCCCGGCAGCCGCCGCGATCGCCGACGAGCTGGCCGACCTGCTGCGCCGGGCCACCGGCTACGCGGTCCCGCGGGATCCCGGCGGGTCGATCCGCCTGGAGCTCGACGACGACGCCGGCGCGACCTCGCCCGAGTCCTACCGGCTGGACATCGCGGCCGACGGTGTGACCTTGCGCGCCCCGGCCGTCGAGGGCCTCTTCGCCGGCGTCCAGACGCTGCGGCAGCTCCTGCCGGTCAAGGGTGAGGTCGTCCTGCCCGGCGGCCGCGTCGAGGACGAGCCCCGCTTCGCCTACCGCGGCACGATGCTCGACCTGGCCCGGCACTTCTTCGCGCCCGCGGACATCCGGTCGTTCATCGACACCATCGCCCAATTCAAGATCAATCACCTGCACCTGCACCTCACCGACGACCAGGGCTGGCGGCTCGAGATCGACGGATGGCCTCGCCTGACCGAGGTCAGCGGCGGCGCGGGCACCGGCATCGACGGCGCCGGGCCGGGCTTCCTCACCGCCCAGGACTACACCGACCTGGTCGCCTACGCCGCGACCCGGTTCGTCACGATCGTCCCCGAGATCGATCTGCCCGGCCACGTCAACGCGGCCCAGGTCGCCTATCCCGAGCTGACCTGCGACGGCGAGCCGGTCCAGCCGCGCACCGACGCCGAGGTCGGCTACAGCTCGCTGTGCGTGGACCGGGAGGAGACGTACGCCTTCGTCGAGGACGTGATCCGCGTCGTGGCCGCCCTGACCCCGGGGCCCTACCTGCACATCGGCGGCGACGAGGCGCTCAGCACCACCGCCGAGGACTACCGCACCTTCATGACCAGGGTGCTGCCGCTGCCCGGCAAATACGACAAGCGTGCGATCGGCTGGCACGAGATGGCCGCGGTCGACCTGCCCGAGGGTGCCGTCCCGCAGTACTGGCGCATCGAGCCGACCGACGACGGCGTCGCCCGGGCCGCCGCGGCCGGCCACCAGGTGATCATGTCACCGGCCGACCGCAGCTACCTGGACATGAAGTACGACGACTCGTCGCCGCTGGGCCTCGACTGGGCCGGCCTGGTCAGCGTCGAACGCTCCTACGACTGGGATCCGGCCGACCGCCTGCCCGGCGTGGGGGAGGAGTCGCTGCTCGGCGTGGAGGCGCCGCTGTGGTCCGAGACCCTGCGCAGCCGGGCCGACATCGAGTTCATGGTGTTCCCGCGCCTGCTGGCGATCGCCGAGATCGGCTGGACCCCGCAGGCCGCCCGCGACTGGTCCTCCTTCCGGGAGCGGCTGGCCGAGTTCGGGCCGCGGTTCGAGGCGCTGGGCGTCACCTTCCACCGCAGCGCGGAGATCGACTGGCGCTGAGCCGCGCTCGCAAGCAGTCTTAAGCCAGCCCAGCGGGATCCGGGTGAGCGCACCCGAGCGAAGTGGGGCCACGCCTCGGTCTGGCCCCACTTCGGCACCGTCTCAGGGCACCACGATCTGCCAGCCGCTGTGCACCCGGGCGGGGACGCGGCTCAGGTCGATGCTGGAGTTCTGCGGCGGCACGTAGTGGTCGAGTTTCGCCAGCCGCTGCACGAGCGTGCCGAGCACGGCGATGGTGATCTGCTCGCCGGGGCAACGGTGGCCCGTGCGCGGGTCGCCGCCGCCCTGCGGGATCAGTTCGAACGCGCCGACCGGTCGGCCGAGGAAGCGTTCGGGCCGGAACTCGTACGGGTCGGGCCAGACCCGCTCGTCGTGATGCTGGCCATAGACGTCGAGCAGCACGAGGGTGCCCCGCGGGATGCTCGTGCGCTGGAAGCTGAGGTCGTGGCGCGCCCGGCCGCCGAGGAACGGCGCGAAGGGGTAGAAGCGGCGCAACTCGTGGACGAACGCCCGGGTGTACTCGTCGTCGCCCGCCCGCAGTGCGGCCCGGGTGCCCGGCCACCGGTCGAGCGCGTGCCCGGCGAAGGCCACGAACCACGCCACCGCGGTGGTGGGCCGGATGATGTTGATCAGCTCGACGGCGGCGGTGCGCGAGTCGAGAAGGCGGCCGTCCTCCAGGTGGTGCGCGATCACGGACAGCGGCGTATCCGTCGGCTCCTGACCCCGTACGGCATCGATGATCTGGGCGAAGCGGTGCTCACGGCGCCGGCGGGCCACCCGGGCTCGCACATGACGCGGCCCCAGGGTCGCGAAACCGTCGACCATGGCCACGAGATCGGCGGTCAAGGCGTCCCGGTCGCGCTCGTCCCCGGGTACGCCGGTCCAGCGCGACACCGCGTCGGTGAGCACCTTGGCGGACTCGTCGAACAGCCGCACCGCCTTGCCCCCGCGCCAGCCGTCGGCCGCCTCGTCGAAGATCTTGCCGGTCAGCGAGGCCAGGTTGTCGATGCCGTCCTGGTGCATCAGCAGCGCCACGAAGAGCGCCTTGCGGGCCCGGTGCGCCTCGTCGTCCAGGGTGTGCACCCCGCGGCCGAACAGCGTGTCGACGACGGGCTCGGGCAGCGCCGTGTGTCGTTCGAGGTTGCCCTCCGCATAGAAGAACTGGGCCGCCTCGGGTCCGCTGATCGCAACCGCCCGCTGCCCGCCGAACCGCATCGGGATCGGCCGGCCCTGACTCCGGCGGCGCAGATCGGGCAGCCAGGCATACCCCTTGGTCGCGAACGGCAGGGTCTGGTCTCCAAGCGCCATGGCAGTGCGTATCCCCTCCGGTGACGCCGCGAAACCGGCCCGAAAATCTTCCTTATTTTTCCCTCCGGCGGACTGTTCGTCTGGGGTTTCCGTCGGAGGGCCGCCCTACTCTTGGGCGCGTTGACGGGCGAGAGACCGGAGGTTGATGGTGCGGCCGGATGCGGAGGCGTCAGGTTCCGGGGCGGACGAGGCCGTGGGCTCCGCGGGGCGCTCGGCGGCGATGCTGCTGGGCTTCCTCACGCTGGCCTGGCTTCAGGTCGGCGCGGTGCTGCTGGTCGTGCTGCTGATCCTGCGGCCGTTGCCGGGCTCGCTCGCCCTCGGGGTGGCGGTGCCGCTGGTCATCGCCGTGGCCGGCTTGCTGTGGTGGGCCACCGTGCGGGCCCTGCGCCTGCGCCGCTCGACGCCGGCCGGCGTGCCCGTGCTGCGCCGGCACGCGCCTGATCTGTGGACGATGCTCGACGAGGCATCGGCCGCGGCCGGGGTCCAGCCACCCGACGGGGTGACCGTCGTGGCCGGGGCCACCCTCGCGCTCTTCGAGCCGCTGCGCCTGGGCGGTCTGCTCGGCGGTCGTCGCGAGCTCTACCTGGGGCTTCCGCTGCTCCAGGCATGGGACGAGTCCCGGCTGCGGGCGGCCGTCGCCCACGAGCTGGCGCACGGCTCACCCGCGCTGGGCGGTCGCTTCGCCCCCCTGGCCCGGCGCGGCCGGATCGCCCTGGGCCGGATCGTCCCGCGCATCCCACGCCGCAGCCCGGCCGGCCCCCTGCTGCGCGCGTGGGCCCGGCTTTATCTGAGGGTCGACAATCCCTACAGCCACGGGCAGGAGCTGGCCGCCGACCGGGTGGCCGCCGCCTTCGCCGGCCCGCGCGCGGCGGCCGCGGTGCTGCGCGACCGGCCCGCACTCGAGGGCCTGCAACAGCTCTTCCACGCCGAATACCTCAGTCCCGGCTGGCAGACCGGTCTTGTCCCCGACGACGTGTTCGGCGGTTTCCTGCACGTCCTGGCGGCCCGCAGCGACGACATGGCCGTGCTCCGGGCCCGCGAGCCCGAGCCGCCGGGCGAGTGGGATCCGCACCCGCCGCTCGCCGCTCGCCTGGCCGCGCTGGCCGCCCTCACCCCCGAGGGCCCCGAGGCGCCCGGGCAGCCGGCCGGCGACCTCGTTCCCGACCTGCCCGGGATGGGCCGGGCGTTGCAGGCGATGGCCTTCCCGGTGGGTGGGCGCGCGGTGGTGAGCTGGGACGAGTTCTTCGGCGTGGCCCGCCTGGCCGAGATGGAACGGGAAGCCGACGCGTCACTGCGGGCGCTGTCCCGCGCGGCCGGCACCCCGGTGACCGGCGCGGCCGAGGTGCTCGACCTGGCCGCCGACGGACGCCTCGGCAAGATCGCCGAGACGGTTTTCGAGGACCTGCCGGCCGACGAGGTCTCGGGCCGGGTCACCAACCTGATCGCGTTGCTGCTGGCCCTGGCCGCCCTGCGCAGCGGCGTGGCCCGCTGGCGTCACAGCTGGTCGGGCACGGCCGAGCTGGTGGCGATCGACGGCTCCTATCTGGAGTTGCAGATCCCGGCCGAGATGGCCGGCGACCCGGCCACGGTCGGCCAGGTCCGCGAGTGGCTGACGGCGCTGGGGGTCGACCTGACCGCGGCCGCCGCCCCGTCCCGCCACCACTCGGCCCGGGTCCCGGTGCTCGGCGGCGTCGTGGGCGTCCAGGTCGACGGCTCCCGCACCGACCTGCTCGTGCTCGAGACCGGCTTGTTCCTCGTCCCGGGCCTGCCGCGCTCACGCCACCACGAGGCCAAACGCCGCCTCACCCGCCTGGCCACCGACGGCGTCCTCACCGACGGCACCCCCGCCGGTCCCACCCCGGCCGCCGGTCTGTCCCCGGCCGGCCTCTCTCCGGTCGGTCCATCCACCACGGGTCCCACCCCGGCCGCTTCGTCCCCGGCTGGTCCGTCGGCCGCCGTTCCTGCCCGGGCTGTTTCCTCTCCAACTGGTCCGTCGGCCGCCGTTCCCGCCCCGGCCGCTTCCTCCCCGGCTGGTCCGTCGTCCACCGGTTCCATCCCGGCTGGTTCGTCCCCGGCCGACGCGATCGGCTCGACAGAGCCGCCGTCGACGCTCACCCAGGCAACCGCCGGCGCGGGGTCGCAACACACCGCTTCCACCGCGACGCTTCCCGATGCCCGCGCGCATGATCCAGCCGCGGCGGGCAGCCGTTTTGTGCCCTTCGCCGACGTCGCCACAGCCTCGGCCACCCGCAACGGCCGCCGATCGTGGGAGATCAATCTGCATGACGGCGTCACCCTGACCGTCCGCAGCACACTCGACAGCGAAGAACTCCCCGGCGGCTGGGCCGCCCTCGACGACGCGGTGGCATTCCTGACCCGCACCCGCTGACCGCGACCCGCACCCGCTGCTCGCGACCCGCACCCGCTGCTCGCGACCCGCGCCCGCTGCCGCACCCGCTGCTCGCGACCCGCACCCGCTGCTCGCGACCCGCACCCGCTGCTCGCGACCCGCGTCCGCTGCCGCACCCGCTGCTCGCGACCCGCGTCCGCTGCCGCACCCGCTGCTCGCGACCCGCACCGCTGCTCGCGACCCGCACCCGCTGCTCGCGACCCGTGCCCGCTGCCCGCTGCCGCGCTCGCTGCTCGCGACCCGCGCCCGCTGCCGCGCGCCCGCTGCTCGCGGCCCGCTACCCCGCGACACGGACCTGTCTCCAACCTGCTGCTCGTGGCCCGCACCTGCAGACCACAACCCCACCTGGTGATCGCGTCCTGCATCTTCGCCTGGAGCCCGGCTCGCATCCGCTGGCGGCGAGGCGCACCTGCTGCTCGCCACACGGACCCGGGCGCGCACCCGCTGCTTGTGGCCGCACCTGCAGGCCACAACCCCACCTGGATCGCGACTGCATCTGCGCCTGCAACTCGGCCCGCATCCGCTGGCGGCGAGGCGCACCTGCTGATCGCGACACGTACCCGGACCCGCTGCCGTGGTCAGCACTCGGCGCGGGCCGTGTCGTTCCTCACGTAAGTGCTGGTCAGCGGCTTTCGGCGGGCACGCACGGTGGCGGCTTTGGGGGCGAACCCGGCCTCGACCGGGTGATGACCGGCGGCGGCCACCTCATTTTGGCGTCGACCGGCCCGCGTCCACTGTGCTGACTCAAGTTTGCGCAGGTCGATGACCGTGAGCAGACCTCGGGGCCAGCACGTTCGGCCGGAGCCTGCTCGCAGATCGCGCGGAAATCGGCATCACGAGGAGTGAACTTCCGATGTGGACGCCGCGTGATTCCTGGCATCAGCGGGTCGAGCGGGTGACGGCAAAGCGAACGTGTAGTCACTTTTAGTCACCATGAGCTTGCGAGACGTTCGCTTACCCCTAGCGATAACGGGTAGAGAAAGTGCTCGGACCGGCGGGATGATTCCCACGAGGCGGGGAGGCCGAGACATGGAGCGGGGGCCGTTGGCGCTCTTCGGAGCGATCATCGCTGTCGGGCTCGGGCCTGCGCTGTGGATGGGTGTGCAACTCGGACCGTCGCCGCAGCCGGGGCCGGTCGGCCCGCCCGTCGTCAACCAGCAGGGCGCCGAGAGGGCGGGCCAGGAGCTGCCCGGCGGCACCGGTGGCGGCGAGAAGACCAGCGACACCAGCGTCGACGCCGACCCTCGGAGCAACATCCTCCCGCTGACCAGCTCACCCACGGCCAAGCCGGCGCCCAGCACGAGTGCCACCCCCGAGCCGTCCGCGTCATCGAGTTCGCCCACGCCCGAGCCGACCCGCACCACCACCGAGCCGGCCACCCCGGCCGACCCCAGCCCGACCAGCCCGACCAGCCCCACCGAGTCGAGCACCGTCCCACCGGCCGAGCCCACCGAGACCACGGAACCTCCGATCGAGGACGAGACCGGCTACCCCTCGGACGACGACGACCCGGCCCCGTACGGCGCCCGCGTCAGCGACTACGACGACGCGGCTCCGTACGGCGGCGGCATCGGCGGCGGCGACGACGCGGCTCCGTACGGCGGCGGCATCGGCGGCGACGACGACCCGGCCCCGTACGGCGGCAGCGTCGGCGACTACGAATCCACCGGAAACACGGCCGAGGGCAGGTAGGTCGACGCCAGCCCCCGGGCCGTCTCGGTGAAGGCCGCCCGCAACTCCGGCGGATCGAGCACTTCCGCCTCGGCCCCTAGTTTGAGCAGCTCGATGTGCCCGTGCCGCACCGACTCGATCGGCACCCGGGTGACCAGCCATCCGGTCCCATCGGGCTCGCCGGCCTCGGCCCGCGCCACCCGCGCCATCTCCGGCGGGAACACGAACGCCATCCGCGCGAGCGCCGCCGCGGTCATCCGCACGGTCGCCGTCCCGGTGTAGACGCTCTGCTCGTACCTCTCGGTCCACTCCTGCCAGAACGCGGCCAGCTCGAAACCGGCGGGCCGGACCGCGGGCTCGTTCAGCAGCGCGGCCTCGAGAATGTTCGATACCCGGTAGGCCGTCGTCCGCGTCTCGGTGGCGGCCACCAGATACCAGCGGCCCGCCTTCAGCACGACCCCGAGCGGATGCAGGGTGCGGGTCACTTCGCGCGGCGCCTTCCACCGGCGGTAGCGCACCTCGATCCGGCGGCCGCTCCACACCGCGTCGGCCACGGTCGACAGGTGCGGCACCGGTTCGCCGGCCCGGAACCACCCCGGCGCGTCCAGGTGGAATCTCTCCCGTACGCGATCGGCCCGGTCGGCCAGCTCACCAGTCAGCGACGCCCGCAGCTTGAGTTGCGCCGCCGCCAGCACCGATCCCAGGCCGAGCTCGGCGGCCGGCCCCGGCATCCCGGCCAGGAAGAGCGTGCCCGCCTCATCCGACGTGAGCCCGGTCAGCCGCGTGCGATACCCGTCCAGCAGCTGGTATCCACCGGCCGGGCCGCGGTCGGCATAGACCGGCACCCCGGCCGCGCTCAGCGAGTCGATGTCGCGGTAGACGGTGCGTACCGACACTTCGAGCTCACCGGCGAGATCCTGGGCCGTCATCCGCCCGCGGGTCTGCAACAGCAGCAGGAGCGAGAGCAGACGGTCGGCGCGCATCCCCGCACGTTAACGCCGAAGGGGAGCCCGATGGGCTCCCCTTCGTGTCGTTCGCCGATGTCAGAGCGCGAGCAGCCGGTTCAGGATCTCCCGGTACGCCCGGAGCTCGACCCGCAGCTTCTCGGTGTCGTCGGAGTTGCCGGCCAGGCCGTCCCGCTGCGCCTTGAGCGCGCTCGTGAGCTTGTCGACCGCGTCACCGACCAGCGCGGCGGCCTCGGCGGTGGCCTCCTTGGGCTCGTCCACGAAGCGCAGCTGGATGTCGCGGAACCGCTCGGCGAAGGAGTCACCGTCCGGCAGCAACTTGGCCGGGCCGGAGTCGGCCGCGGGCTTCGGGGCGGCGGCTGCGGCCGGTGCGGCGACCGGCACCGCGGCGGCCTCGGCCACCGGCGCGGCGGGGGTGGCCGGCGTGTCGGACGCCCGCTGGTTGTCGCTGTCGAGCGTGTCCCCGGTGGCCGGGTCGACCGCCTGAGGGCTGTCGAACGTCCCGTCATCCTTGACCGCGGCGTCCTGCGGGGTGTCGAACTTGTCGCCCGTGGCCGGGTCGACCGCCCGGGGGCTGTCGAACGTGCCCTCGTCCTTGATCGCCGTGTCGTCGGTCAGCGGCAGGTCGACCGGTGAGTCGTCCCGCGGGCGGTCGGCCGCGTCGCCGGTGTGCGTGGCCCGGTAGTCGGTGTCCTCGACGACCGTCCCGTCCGGGCCGTACGTCGTCGTGCTGACCGCCTGCTCCTCGACGACGCCCCGGCGCTCCCGGTCGACGGGCTCGCCGTCCGCGGTGTCGGACGCGGTGCCGGACGCGGTGCCGGACGCGGTGTCGGACGCGGTGCCGGACGTCGACCGGTCGGGATTCTCCGGCTGGAACGCGACGTCGGATTTGTCGGCCGGGTCACGCGGCGCGTCACTCCACGGCGACCCGGCGCGCTGCGGCGGCACGGTCACCGGCTGGGTCGAGACCGGCTGCGTGCGGTCCGGGTCGGCCTGGGGCTCGGTCTCGGACTCTTTCTCATTGGAGAAGAACTTCATGGCGGCGGCTCCTAACGGCGGGTGTCGCGGGCGGAGGACTCGTCGGCGTCCGTACGAGGAGCGGGCACCGGGGGGTCGGCGGCGGCGTTGTCCGTTGTGGACTCGGGTGTAGCAGTAGCAGTCGAGGGCACCGGGTCGGTACCGAGCAGGTCGGCGAAGAGCGCCCGGTAATGCACCAGCGCCTGCCGCAGGTCCTCGGTGTTCGCGTCGCCCGCCGTGTTGCGGCGGCTGATCTCGTGGGCCTGGCGGTAGTGATCCAGCGTGCGCGCGTGCTCGACCGAGAGGTTGGCGAGCCGGTCGTCGTACTCACCGGTCGGGTAGCCCCGGTCGGTGATCAGGCGGGTGACCAGGTCATCGGCCGCGGTGACGGCCTGCTGCGGGTCGTCCACGAACTGGATCTGCAGTTCTTCCCAGTTCGCCGAGTAGGTGGCCTGCGCCTCGGCCGACAGCGGCTTCAGCTCGAGCGAGGCGTGCTTCTTCTCCCGCTCACGAAGCTCCTTCTCGGCCTCGGTGCGGCTGCCGGAGTCGGCGACCACGCGGTCGTACTCCGGGCCGAAGGTGTTCTGCAACTGCTTGCGGCGCATGGCTCGGACGCCGACGAGGATCGCGGCGATGACAACGACGAGGATGACGATGACCAGAATGATCAAGGCACTGGGGGACATGGGGCCTCCTAATCCAAACCGGGTATTCCCATCCGGGGTGTCCCGTCAATCCCGTTCGCGCGTCTTCGTTTCGCTGCTTCCGGTGATCGCCCGGTCACAGTGTCATAAGGACGACCCGGCGTACCGTGCCGATCTGGACCGCCAATAAGGACTTAGACCCTTTTTTCGGTACGCCCCAGCGGTGGCTCGCCCTGCCGGTTTTCCGTATCCTCCCGAAGGCGTACGCCGGAAGAGCGGAGCCTGATGAAGAAGCGTTACTGGTCGATCCGTTCGAAGATCATCGTATTGGCCGCCGTCCCGCTGACGGCTGTGCTGGCACTGTGGCTCTTCGCGACGGCGCTCACCGCCGGCCCGGCGTTCAACCTGCTGTCCGCCCGCACGGTGCTGGACAACGTCGGCAACCCCGGCATCGAGCTGGTCGGCCAGCTGCAGCGCGAGCGCCTGTTCAGCGTCGAATATCTATCCGGCACCGGCCCGCCGTCGCAGGCGCTGATCGACCAGCGCGGCGCCAGCGACCGCTCGATCGCGAACTTCCGCCGCCTGGCCGAGGGTGGCGACGCGCGCGACGCGACCAGTGCAGCGCTGCGCGGCCGGATCGACCAGTTTCTGACCCAGCTGGCCAGCCTGACCGGCAACCGCGGGCACATCGATCGCCGCGGGATGGACGCGATCGGCGCGCAGGGCCTGTTCAACAGCGTGATCGGCGCCGGCTTCCAGACCTTCGCGGCCACCGCCACCTTCAACGACGAGCAGATCGACGGCGAGCTGCGCGCGCTGACCACGGTCGGTCACGGCCAGGAATACCTGAGCCGGGTCGACGCCCTGGTCGGCGGGGCCACCGCCGCGGGCCGCTTCACCCCCGAGATCCGCGGCCAGCTCATCCAGGACGCCGGCACCGCCCGCTTCCTGCTCGAGCGGGGCGTGGAGGACATGTCCGAGAGCGACCGCACCACGTTCGCCCAGCTGCGCGCGGACACGGCCTACGACCGGCTCGACAACTTGCTCAACCAGCTCGTGCAGCAGAGCCGCGACGGCGTGGCCACCCCGGTGAGCAGCGCCGACTTCCGCCCGGCGTATGTCGCGGTGGCGCAGGAGCTGCGCGCGTTCGAGCTGGCGGCCACCGACTCGCTGACCGACCGGGCGCGTCCGGTCGCCGAGCGGGTGCTGATCCGGCTCGGGCTGGCGGGCATCCTCGGGCTGGCCGCGCTGGCCGCCTCGCTCTACCTCTCGGTGCGGGTCGGCCGCTCGATCGTCGGCCGGCTGCGCCGCCTGCACGGCGAGGCCCGCGAGATGGCGGCCGAGCGGCTGCCCGGCGTGGTCCGCCGGCTGCAACGCGGCGAACAGGTCGACGTCGAGGTCGAGACCCCGCCGCTGGAGTACGGGCGTGACGAGATCGGCCAGCTCGGGCAGGCCTTCAACGAGGTCCAGCGGACGGCTCTGCAGTCCGCGGTCGAGGAGGCGAACGTCCGGCGCGGGCTCAATGAGGTGTTCCTCAACATCGCCCGGCGCAGCCAGACCCTGCTGCACCGCCAGCTCGCCCTGCTCGACCGCATGGAGCGCCGCGAGACCGAGCCCCAGGAACTGGAAGACCTCTACCGCGTCGACCACCTCGCCACGCGGATGCGCCGCCACGCGGAGGACCTGGTCATCCTGGCCGGAGCCGCACCCGGTCGCGGCTGGCGCAACCCGGTCCCGGTGATCGACGTCGTCCGCGGCGCGATCAGTGAGGTCGAGGACTACAAGCGCGTCGACATCCGCTCGGTCGGGTCGGCCTCGGTGCTGGGCCGGGCCGTCGGCGACGTCATCCACCTGCTGGCCGAGCTGCTGGAGAACGCGGCTTCGTTCTCCCCGCCGCAGACCCGGGTCCAGGTCTCGGGCCAGGCACTGCCCAACGGGTACGGCGTCGAGATCGAGGACCGCGGGCTCGGCATGACCCCGGAGGCGATCGACGAGGCGAACCGCCGGCTGGCCGAGCCGCCCGATTTCGACCCGGCCGACAGCGCCCGCCTGGGCCTGTTCGTGGTGGCCCAGCTGGCCCACCGGCACGGCATCCGGGTGTCGCTGCGCGCCTCCGCGTTCGCCGGGGTCACCGCGATCGTGCTGATCCCGGGCGAGTTGATCGCGGGCGCGCCGGTCGCCACGCTGCCGTCCGGGTCCACCGGGGAGCGCCCGCTCGTCGGGTCGGGCTCCGACGACCCGGCGCGGCCCTCGCTGGCCGCGCTCCAATGGCAGGGCACCGAGGAGTTGCAGCAGCTCACCGCGGCCGGTCACCCCATCAACGGCACCGCGACGCCCGGGGAACCACCTCACCCGGTCCGCGGCACGGTCACCAGCGGGCAGCACCGCGGGCCCGCCGGGGTCGGTGGGCCCGCCCCGGCGTCGGTCGCTGAGGGCTTGAGCGAGGAGGGCCTGGTCCAGCGCAGACGCGTACGCCGAACGCCCACCCCCGCCGAGCCGGTCCACGCCGAGCCCGCCCCCGCGTCCGCCGAGCCCGCACCGATCGGTACCGCGTCGATCGAGGCGACGGCAGCGCCGGTCGAGCTGACGCCGAGGCGGGTCGATCTGCCCCAGAGGGAGAGCCCGCGGGTCATCCCGGCCCAGCGCTCGGTTCCGCGCAACTCGGCGCCGGTCATGCCGCCCATGCCCGTCCCAGCCACCCTGCCGATCGGCCGACCGCTGCCACCGGTCACCAATGCACCGGTCACCAATGCACCGGTCACCAACGCGCCGGTCGCCAACGCTCCGGTCGCGAACGCGCCGGTCACCAACGCTCCGGCCGGCGCTCCGCCGGCAGGTGCCTCGCCGGCTGACGGGGCCACTGAGGACGGTCTGCCGCGCCGCGTGCGCCAGGCCAATCTGGTACCCCAGTTGCGCCGCCCGGCCGGCGCACCGGTCGAGGAGCAGGAGGCCCCGGCCCAGTTGCGCTCGCCCGAGCAGGTCCGCAGCATCATGAGCGCCCTCCAGCGGGGCACCACCCGCGGCCGCATAGACGCCGCTCGCTACCTGAGCCCGGACGACGAAAATGCGCAGAGTAACCTCCCCACCGCGACCGGGTACGGAATGCGCGGCGGGAACGGTCAGCAACGTGCGGATTCCGGATCTGAAGATAGGTCCAATGCGGATGACACGGACATTGATGTTCGACCGAGCGGCGAATCCTTTGCGGATGCGGCTACCGTCAGTTTCCCGGCGATCGTCACCCAGGCGCTCGCCCGGGACGAGGCATCACCCGGGGGCGGACAGGATGCGGGGGGCAACCGTGCCGACGGCTCCGGGGGCGAAGACGTGATCAGGCCGGAAAAGGACGCATAAGTGACACAGACGACGAACCAGCGCGCGCACCTCACCTGGCTCCTCGACGACCTGGTGGAGCGCGTGCCCACGGCGCAGCAGGCGGTCGTGCTCTCGGCCGACGGCCTCCTGATGGGATCGTCGGCCGGGCTCAACCGGGAGGACGCCGAGCACCTGTCGGCGATGGCGGCCGGTTTCCAGAGTCTGGCCAAGGGGGCGAGCCGGCACTTCCGGGCCGGCCCGGTGCGCCAGACGGTGGTCGAGATGGAGTCCGCCTTCCTCTTCGTCACGGCCGCCGGGCACGGCGCCTGCCTGGCCGTGGTCGCCTCGAGCGACGCGGATCTCGGCCTCATCGCGTACGAGATGGCCATGCTCGTGACCCGGGTCGGCCAGAACATGAGCGCTCCCGGGCGCTCCGCCGTGCTGCCCTCCGATGCCGGCTGACCGGCCGCGGGTGGCGCACGACTGGCTCGATCACGACGCGGGCCCGGTGGTCCGGCCCTACGCGATGACCCAGGGCCGGGTGGCCCCCACCGACGGCGAGTTCGACCTGGTGGCGTTCGTGGTGGCCACCGCCGACGGCGACGCCGGGGCCGGCCATCTGCAACCGGAGCACCACGCCATCGTGGCCGCGTCCTGGGAGCCGATCTCGGTCGTCGAGCTGGCCTCGGCTCTCGACCTGTCGATCGGTGTCATTCGCGTTCTGCTGGGTGATCTACGCTCGGCAGGCCTCATCTCGCTGTACGAACCCCCGGCGGCGTCCCAGCCGCACGATGTCGACGTACTCAAGGCGGTTGTCAATGGACTCCGTGCGCTCTGACCGCAACGGCGCGTCGTCGCGCATCCCGGTCGCGCTCAAGATCCTGATCGCCGGTGGCTTCGGCGCCGGCAAGACCACGATGGTGGGCTCGGTCAGCGAGATCCGTCCGCTGCAGACCGAGGAGGTCCTCACCGGGGTCGAGGGCGCCGACGACATCGGCGGCGTGGAGGGCAAGACCACCACGACCGTGACGATGGACTTCGGTCGCATCACGATCACCGACGACCTCCAGCTCTACCTGTTCGGCACGCCCGGGCAGGACAGGTTCTGGTTCCTCTGGGACGAGTTGTCCGAGGGCGCCCTGGGCGCGGTGGTGCTGGCCGACACGCGCCGGCTGGCCGACTGCTTCCCTTCGATCGACTACTTCGAGCAGCGGGGCACCCCGTTCGTCGTTGCGGTCAACTGCTTCGACCCCGATCAGCGGTTCGGCGCCGAAGCGGTCGGCCGGGCCCTCGACCTCGATCCGGGCGTCCCGGTCGTCCTCTTCGACGCCCGCGAGCCCACCGGGGCCCGCAATGTCCTGATCGAACTCGTCGAGTACGTGGCCCGTCGTCAGCTCACCACCGCGGCGTCCCGCTGAGGAGCGCGGGCCGCCGCGGCGTCCCGCTGAGGATCGCGGTGTGATGGGATCTCCCCATGGGCGCGAGCGATGAGCACGTATTCGTCGGTGGTTACACGGCCGACAAGGGTGGCGACGGCGAGGGTGTCGTCCGGCTGAGGCGGGACCCGGCGACCGGTGTGCTGACCCGGGTCGGGGTCGCGGCCCGGACGCCGAGCCCGTCCTTCCTGGCCCAGCACCCCACCCGGCCGGTCCTCTACGCGGTGAACGAGCTCGACCCCGACGGCACGGTCAGCGCGTTCGCGGTGGCCGGTGACGGCTCCCTGACGCCGCTGGTCACCCGCCCCACCGGCGGCAGCGACCCGGCGCACCTCGCGGTCACCGCCGACGGGCGGCACCTGCTGGTGGCCAATTACGGCACCGGCTCGGTCGCCGTCTTCCCGCTCGATGCCGAGGGTGCTCCGGGCGAGCGCTCGGACCTGCTCACCTTGACCGGCAGCGGCCCGGTCACCGATCGTCAGGCCGGCCCGCACGCCCACATGGTCTTCCCGGTCCGCGACGAGGTGCTGATCGCCGACCTCGGCTCCGACAAGGTGTGGCGCGCGCGCCTGGACCCGGTCTCGGGCCGCCTGTCGCTGCTGGGCGCCGCGGTGGACGCCGAGCCCGGCACCGGCCCGCGTCACGTGCGCTTCTCGCCCGACGGCGCCTTGTTCGTGGTCGGCGAGCTCAGTGGTGACCTCACCTGGTGGCGTCCGGCCACCGACGGCTCGCTGGCCGCGGCCGGCCGGGCCGCGACCACGACGGCCGAGGGCGAGAACTATCCGTCCGAGATCGTGGTACGCCCCGACGGCCGCTTCGTCTACGTCGCCAACCGCGGTGCCAACACGATCGCGACGTTCACCTGGGACGGCGACCAGGCGGTGCTGGTGAGCGAGACGGCCACCGAAGGTGACTGGCCAAGACACATGATCCTGATTGGGGATCACCTCTACGTAACCAATCAGCGATCACAGAGCGTGACGACTTTCCGGATCGACGGGGAGACCGGGCAGCCCGTCCGGCAGGGCGAGCCGGCCGCCGAGGCCAGCCCGACGGCCTTGCTGCGCTGGAATGTCGCCGGTGCTCGCCAAGGCGCGTAACGGGAGAGAGGGCGGTCTCGGCGGTCGAGGTGTCAAAACGGGCAGCGCCCGCAACTGATCGAGATGACGCCACCACGGTCAGTCACTCAAGATGCCAAGAATCCCAATCCGAGTAACTTTCGACCGAACGTATATGGCATTCAGGTTGAGTGATGCGCACTATAGAGCGCGTGTCTGGCCGCCATCGTAGAAACTTCAGTCTCCGAGGAGCGGGCGTCGTTGGAGCTGCGATGGCAATCGTCGTCGTGCTCGCGGGGTCCTACTTCGGTTATCAGCAGCTCTCTGACAAGGGCTGCACCGGATCCATCCGGCTGACCGTCGCCGCCACCGGGGAGATCGCGCCGTCGATCGACCAGGTCGCGCAGCGCTGGGTCCAGGAGGGAGCCAACGTCGACGGCACCTGTGTCGGCGTCACGGTCTCCGACGTCAACTCCGCCACCATGGCCGCGGCCATCGCCGGTGAGCACAAGGTGCAACTGGCCGGCGTGGGCACCGCCCCCGAGGCCGTCAAGGTGCCCGACGTCTGGGTCGCCGACTCCTCGACCTGGATCCTGCGGTTGAAGTCCGAGGCGCCCGGCTTCGTGCCCTCCGACAGCAAGCCCATCGCGCAGAGCCCGATCGTGCTGGCCATGCCCAAGCCGGTCGCCGCGCAGGTCGGCTGGCCCAAGAAGAAGATCGGCTGGGCTGAACTGCTCACGATGATGCAGACCAGCACCACCCTGACCACCGGCATCACCCAGCCCACGCGCGACGCGGCCGGCCTGGCCGCGCTGGTCGCGCTCGGCCAGGCGGCCGGAGCCGGTGAGAAGGCGCAGGCGACCAAGGTC
Source organism: Paractinoplanes maris (assembly GCF_023544465.1). Lineage (GTDB taxonomy): Bacteria > Actinomycetota > Actinomycetes > Mycobacteriales > Micromonosporaceae > Actinoplanes > Actinoplanes maris. Next base: position 246,420 of record NZ_JALPVL010000012.1, read on the forward strand.
ACGGCGATCTCGGCGCTCGCGGAGAACGCGTCGGCGCTGCGGGGCGAGTTGATCGAGCGGTTCCCGCGGTCGAACGACGCCAACGACATCGTCAACAGCCTCGGCGCGGCCCCGGTCTCCGAGGAGGACGTGGTCTCCTACAACGCGGCCAAGCCGCCGGTGCCGCTGGTCGCGCTCTACCCCGAGCCCAACCCGATGCCGCTCGACTACCCCTACGCCGTGATGCCCGAGGTCGACCTGCAGAAGCAGCGGGCGGCTGCCGGCCTGCGCACGCAGCTGGCCAGCGCCACGTTCAAGAACGCGCTCGGCGCGGCCGGGCTGCGCTCGCCCGACGGCTCGTTCGGCTCCGGGTTCGCCCGTCCGCTGGGCGCTCCCGACGCCTCCCCGGCGGTGAGCAATACGGTCGGCGGCGGCAGCGGTGACAACGGCGGCACGGCCGCGGCCGGCCTCGACGCCAGCGCGCTGAGCCAGGTGCTGGGCAGCTGGAACGCCATCACCCAGCCCGGCCGGGTGCTCGCGGTCTTCGACGTCTCCGGTTCGATGGAGACGGAAGTGCCGACCGCCAACAACCAGACCCGCGCCGCGGTGACCCGCAAGGCGGCCGCGGCCGGTCTGCAGATGTTCAGCGAGAAATGGGCCGTCGGCGTCTGGCTGTTCTCGACCGAGATGGTCGGCAAGCGACCGTGGAAGCAGATCGTGCCGATCACTCCGCTGGCCACGGGCCGGAGCAAGCTGCAGGCCTCGATCGACCAGATCGTGCCCAAGGACGGCGGCGACACCGGCCTCTACGACACCGTTCTCGACGCCTACAAAGAGGTGAACAGGACCTGGCAGCCCGGCCGGGTCAACTCCGTCATCCTCTTCACCGACGGCAAGAACGAGAACAAAGACGGCATCAAGATCGAGAAGCTGCTCAGCGAGCTGAAGAAGAACACCGATCCGCAGAAGCCCGTCCGTCTGGTCATCATCGGCATCGGTGATCAGGTCAGCGAGCCCGAGCTGCAGACGATCGTGAAGGGCACGCCCGCTGGTGGTGTCTTCGTCGCCAAGGACCCGGCGAAGATGGGCGAGATCTTCGTCGAGGCCATCGGCCGCCGCACCGGCGCCTCCGGCTGACCCTCCGGCGTACGAGAAAGGCCGTCACCCCTCAGGTGGCGGCCTTTTCCGTGCCCGTGTCCAGTCCCCGGAAGTCGAGGCAGACGGCGACCGCGTCGTCCTCCAGCTCGGCGTCGCCCACGAACGCCCGCAGGTCACCCAGCAGCGATCGCACAGCCTGCAGCGGAGCCAGTGAGCCGGTGCGCCGCACGAAGCGGGCCAGGGCCGCGTCGCCGTACCGTCCGGTCGCGGTGACCGCGTCGTAGACGCCATCGCTGACCAGCAGCAGCCGATCGCCCGGCTCCAGCCGGAAGCTCTGGACCCGATAGTCGGTCTCCTCGAACATGCCGAGCGGAAATTCCTTGGTGAGTTTCTGCTCGTGCACGGCGGTGCCCCGGAGCAGGAGCAGCCGGGGCGAGCCCGCGTCGACCGCGAGCATCTCGCCGGTGGTCAGGTTGAGCTCGAGCAGCAGCGCCGACACGTGCCGCAGGCCCTGATGCTCGGCATAGATCGCCTGATCGGCCAGCGCGGCCTGATCGGCCAGCGGGATGCCGGCCCGGCGCGCGTTACGCAGCGCAAAGGTGGCGAGCGAGGTCAGCAGGGCCGCCGACACCCCTTCGCCCATGCCGTTGAGCACGCTCAGTGAGACCCGGCCGTCCTGGTCGGCCCAGTCGAAGCTGTCCCCGCGCACCGCGTACGACGGTTCGAGCTGCCCGGCCAGGCCGAACGCCGGACGGATGCGGCCGCGCGCGGGCAGCAGCTCCCACTGCATCTCGGCGGCCAGCGTGAGCCGCCGGATCCGAGCCGCTGACTGATAGCGGTCGGTGCCGCCGTTGGCCGCCTCCAGCTCGTGGGCCAGGGCTTCCGCCACCTCGGCCACCAGCTCGGGGCTCTCCGGCGCCGGTGCGCAGCTCAGCACCCCGATTCGTTCCCCCCGGACCGAAACGGGCAGGAACATCACAGAGTTCTCATTCACCGGTGACTGATGATCGAAGCACCGCCAGACCGGATCGCCGGGGTGGGTGCGGGGCGGGCCGTCGAACACCGGCACGAGGGCCGCCAAACGGTAATCGACCAGGTACAACTCGGTGTCGGTGATCCCGTAGGCCGTGGCGAGTCCCTCGGCCAGGCGTTCCGGGATGGCGTCAGCGGCCGCGTCGGTGAGAAGCCGCCGAAGCACCAGTAGCCTGTCGATCAATGGCGACCTCCTCGAACAGACCGAGCCGTACGAGTAGTCTCTCCTGCACCATGGCCGTTCACCATGGGCCGGACGTGCCGGACCCGATGCAGACCGCGGCGATCGATGACGCCGCGAAATCCTTGCTGCTCGCGTGGGACGCGGCCCGCGAGCAGGTGACCCCGCGCATCTCGTCCGTCCAATTGAACGCCCTGCTCGCCGTCGAGCGGGCCGAGGGCATCAATCTGGGCGGGCTCGCGGCCGAGCTGGGCATGCTGCTCTCGTCGGCCAGCCGGCTGTGCGACCGCCTGGTGGCCTCGGGCATGGTCGAGCGGGTGCCTGGCCGGGCCGACCGCCGCGAGATCGCGCTCTATCTGACCCCGGCGTCCCGCACCCTGCTGGGCGAGCTGCGCCGCATCCGGCGCCGCGCGCTCACCGGCGTGCTCGAGAGGATGTCGGGCAGCGGCCGGGCGGCTCTGCTCCGCGGGCTCAGCGAGTTCGCCGCCGCCGCGGGGGAGAGTGGCGAGGCCGCGTCCGCTCAGACGGCCTGAGCCCGGGCCAGCCATCGCGCCGGATCGTCCCGCACCCCGGCGATCACCACGTCGGCCGCACCGCGCATGGCCGCGTCGGCCCCCAGCGTGGCCGGTCGGAGCGTGACCGGGGCCAGGTCGGCGGTCAGCACCCGGCGGCGCAGCTCGGTCTCGATGCCGTCGCGCAGCCGGTCGAACTCGGGGGCGTATCCGCCCCCGAGCACGATCACGCCGAGATCGAGCAGGTTGACCACGGCCGACAGCGCGATCCCGAGCGAGGCGGCGGCCAGGTCGGGATCGGCCGCGACCGCCTCCTGACCCGCGTACTGCTCGAGGCAGCCGTTCGCGCCGCAGCGGCAGGGCCGGCCGTCCGGATAGACGGTGACGTGCCCGATCTCGCCGCTCCAGCCCCGCCCGCCCCGATAGAGCTCGCCGTCGAGCACGATGCCGGCACCGATGCCGATCTCGCCCGAGACGTACAGGAAGGTCGGCGGCCCGCCGTCGGTCCGTAGCTCGCCCAGCGCCGCCAGGTTGGCCTCGTTGTCGACGGCCAGCGGCAGGCCCAGGTCGAGCAGGGCCGGCACGTCGACGTCCTGCCAGTCCAGATTGGGGGCGACCCGCACCAGGCCGTTCGCGGTGACCAGGCCGGGCACGGCCAGCGCGGCCCCGGCCAGTTCGATGCCGTCGGCGGCGGCCGCCTCGCGGGCCTGGACGGCCAGCACGGCCAGGTCGGCCAGCGCCGCCGCCGGTGGCAGCAGTCGCTGGTCGGCCCGGGTGACGAAGCGGTGGCGCACGACGCCGGTCAGATCGACCACGCAGGCGGCCAGGTAGTCGACGTTGATCTCGAGGCCGAGACCGCCGGGTCCGTCCGGGGTCAGCGCCAGGCCGGCGGCGGGACGGCCGGCGCCGGTCCGCGGGGCGGGATCGAGCTCGGTGAGCAGCCGGCCCGCGATGAGGTCGTCGACCAGCGCCGACACGGTCGCCCGGGTGAGCCCGGTGGCGCCCGAGATGGCTGCCCGGGATGGGCGATCTGCGCTGTTCGCCACTGTCTGCAACACGAGCGCGAGATTGTGGGCTCGCACGCTCGATTGCCGGACGGGGCTGCGGGAAGCATTCATCAAGCGGCCGCTCACGTCTTGACAATGCCACACGGCGGTCAAATAATTCAACCAATAAACAAATCCGAGTTGTTACGTGGAGGTAACCGTGCCGGTCCAACCCACTCGTGAAGACAAGTTCTCCTTCGGCCTGTGGACCATCGGGTGGCAGGCCGTCGACGCGTTCGGCTCGGCCACCCGCCCGCCGCTCGATCCGATCGAGGCGGTGCACAAGCTGGCCGAGATCGGCGCCTACGGCCTCACGTTCCATGACGACGACCTGGTCCCGTTCGGCTCGGACGCGTCGACCCGTGACGGCATCCTCAGCGGCTTCAAGAAGGCGCTGGAGGAGACGGGCATCGTCGTCCCGATGGTCACCACCAACACGTTCAGCCACCCGGTCTTCAAGGACGGCGCGTTCACCAGCAACGACCGCTCGGTCCGGCGCTACGCGCTGCGCAAGGTCCTGCGCCAGGTGGACCTCGCGGCCGAGCTGGGCGCCGAGACCTTCGTGCTCTGGGGCGGCCGTGAGGGTGCCGAGTACGACGCGGCCAAGGACATCAACGCCGCGCTCGACCGTTACCGCGAGGGCCTCAACCTGCTCGCGCAGTACTCCGAGGACAAGGGCTACGGCCTGCGCTTCGCCATCGAGCCGAAGCCGAACGAGCCCCGCGGCGACATCCTGCTGCCGACCCTCGGCCACGCCATCGCCTTCACCTACGAGCTGGAGCGGCCCGAGCTGTTCGGCATCAACCCCGAGGTCGGGCACGAGCAGATGTCCAACCTCAACTTCACCCAGGGCATCGCCCAGGCGCTGTGGCAGAAGAAGCTTTTCCACATCGACCTCAACGGTCAGCACAGCGTGAAGTTCGACCAGGACCTGGTGTTCGGCCACGGCGACCTGCTCAACGCGTTCTCCCTGGTCGACCTGCTGGAGAACGGCCCGATCGGCGGCGGCCCCAAGTACGACGGCCCGCGCCACTTCGACTACAAGCCCTCCCGCACCGAGAACATCGACGGCGTCTGGGAGTCGGCCAAGGCCAACATGCGGATGTACCTGCTGCTCAAGGAGCGCGCGCAGGAGTTCCGGGCCGACCCGGTGGTGCAGGAGGCGCTGCGCGACAGCAAGGTGCTGGAGCTCGAGACCCCGACGCTCAACCCGGGCGAGACCTACCAGGACCTGCTGAACGACAAGAGCGCCTGGGACGACTTCGACGTCGACGCGGCCGGTGCCCAGGGCTACGGTTTCGTGAAGCTCCACCAGCTGATGATCGACCACGTTCTGCGCGCCAACTAAAGGAACGACATGACGCTAGTAGCCGGGATCGACAGCTCCACCCAGTCCTGCAAGGTGGTCATCCGCGACGCGGAGACCGGCCGGCTGGTCCGGCAGGGCCGCGCCGCGCATCCGGACGGCACCGAGGTGCATCCGGATGCCTGGTGGGCCGCACTGCGACAGGCGATCGACGAGGCCGGCGGCCTCGACGACGTGGCCGCCGCCTCGGTGGCCGGTCAGCAGCACGGCATGGTGGTGCTCGACGAGAACGGCGAAGTGGTCCGCCCGGCGCTGCTGTGGAACGACACGCGCAGCGCCGGCGCGGCCGCCGACCTCATCACCGAGCTCGGCGGCGGCGACAAGTGGGCCGACGCGGTCGGCATCGTGCCGGTCGCCAGCTTCACCCTGACCAAGCTGCGCTGGCTGGCCCGCAACGAGCCGGACAACGCGGCCCGGGTGGCCGCGGTCTGCCTGCCGCACGACTGGCTGACCTGGAAACTCTCTGGATCGACGGACATCAGCACGATCAAGACCGACCGCAGCGACGCCAGCGGGACGCTCTACTGGTCGGCCCGGACCAACGAATACCGCCCCGATCTGCTCGAGCTGGGCTTCGGCCGGCTGATCAAGACACCCGAGGTGCTCGGCCCGACCGGTATCGCCGGCCATCTGCCCAACGGTGCCCCGCTCGGTCCCGGCGCGGGTGACAACGCGGCCGCCGCGTTCGGCACCGGTGCCGGCACCGGCGACGTGATCGTGTCGATCGGCACCTCGGGCACGGTCTTCGTCTCGTCCGACGTCTCGCCCAACGACCCGAGCGGCACGGTGGCCGGTTTCGCCGACACCACCGGCCGGTTCCTGCCGATCGTGGTGACGCTGAACGCGGCCCGGGTGCTCGACGCGGCCGGCAAGCTGCTCGGTGTCGACCACGCCGAGCTGTCCCGGCTGGCCCTGAGTGCCCCGGCCGGCGCCGACGGGCTCGTCCTCATCCCGTACCTCGAAGGTGAGCGCACCCCCAACCGGCCCGACGCCACCGGCGCGATCCACGGGCTGACCCTCAAGACGTCCGACCCGGCCCACCTGGCCCGGGCCGCCGTCGAGGGCATGCTCTGCGCGCTGGCCGACGGGCTCGACGCGCTGGTCGCCAACGGCGCCACGGCCAACCGCATCGTGCTGGTCGGCGGAGGTGCCCGCAGTGAGGCGGTCCGCCGCATCGCCCCGGAGCTGTTCGGCTTGCCGGTGCTGGTCCCGCCGCCGGGTGAGTACGTCGCCGACGGCGCCGCCCGGCAGGCCGCGTGGGTCGCGGTGGGCGGTCAGGAGCCGCCCGTGTGGTCGGCCGAGCCCCCCGAGACGTACGAGGCCCCGAGCGCCCCGATCATCCGGGAGCAATACGTGGCGGCGCGCGCCTCGGTGATCGACCGCCCCCGCTAACCTTCACAGGTGACCAGGGGAGGCAGCGCCCACCGCGCCTACAGCGTCGTGGTGTTCGTGGTCCTCGCCTCGCTCGACAATGTCGCGATCGGCCTGGTGCCGCCGCTCTACGGCAGCATCGGCGACGCGTTCGGCGTCAGTGAGGCCCACATCGCGCTGTCCACCACGATCATGTTCCTGATCAGCGCGGTGGCCGCGATCGGCTTCGCGTATGCCGGCGATCGCACCGACCGCAAGCCGGTGCTCATCGCCGGCACGCTGATCTGGATCGCCGGCACCACCTGGTCGGGCCTGGCCGGCGGCTATTCCAGCTTCCTGATCAGCCAGGTCGTCGCCGCGTTCGGCCTGGGCGCGGTCGCCTCGGTCAGCTTCGCCGTGGTCAGCGATCTCATCTCACCCCGGCGCCGGGGCCTGGTGATGAGCTTCTGGGGCCTGTCCCAGGGCGTCGGCACGCTGGCCGGCACCCTGCTCGGCGGTCTGCTCGGCCACGCCGACTGGCGCCGGCCGTTCCTGGTGACCGCGGTGGTCGGCGGGGTGGCCACGGTCGCCTATCTGTTCACCTACAACGTGCCTCGCGGCGACAGTCAGCCCGAGCTGGCCGGCGTCGACTACGACGAGCGGATCCACCACGACCACCTGCCCAAGATCCTGCGCCGGCGCACCAATGTCTGGCTGATCCTGCAGGGCGGCACGGCCCAGATCGCCCTCGGCTCGCTCGTGTGGCTGCCCGTGCTGTTCCGCGCCCGCGCCGAGGACCAGGGCTACACCGCGGGCACGGCTGTCCTCGTCGGCAGCGTCTTCGCCACGCTGTTCCAGCTGGGCGGCGCGCTGTCCATCCTCGGTGGGCTGGTCGGCGACCGGCTCCAGCGCCGCACTCCCCGGGGCCGCGCACTGGTCGCCTCGGTCGGTGTCCTGGCCGCCGTGCCGTTCTACGTCGTGTTGTTCTTCGTGCCGATGAAAATCGACGTGCCCGACGGCGCCGGCACCGGGGCGGTGATCGGTGCCGTGCTCAACGACGTGTTCACCGAGCCCACCGTCGGTCTCTGCCTCGTCTTCGCGGTCTTCGCGCTCATGCTCACCTCGGCCAACTCACCCAACTGGTTCGCCCTGATCGCCGACGTCAACCCGCCCGAGCACCGCGGCACCGTCTACAGCCTGGGCAACCTGGTCAACGGTTTCGGCCGGGCCGGCGGCAACGTCATGGTGGCGGTCGCCTTCCGGGGGCTGGCCGGCGCGTTCCCGCCGCCGCTCAACTACGCGGCCGGGCTGGCCGCCTTCCAGCTCTTCTGGGTGCCCACCGGCATCATGTTCTGGCTGGCCAGCAGGACGGTCGCGCGCGACATGGCCGACACGCACGCCGCCCTGCTGGCCCGGGCGGCCCGGCTAGAGGTGCGCCCAGACGGTCACGTCGGCGGGGACCCGCCCGTCGCCGTCGAGGGGCTCGCTGCTCAGCAGGACCCGGGCGCCGGCCGGTAGCTCCACCGGTTCGGCGGTGAAATTGGTCAGCACCAGCAGGTCACCGTTGCGGAAGGCGAACGAGCCGTCCTGCCACGTCACGGATCCGCGACCGAGACCGTGCTCCCGCCGCAGGCCGAGCGCGGTGCGATAGAGCTCCCAGGTCGACCCGGCCACACCCTGCTGGCGGTCGAGCGCGTATTCGGCCCAGGTCGCCGGCTGTGGCAGCCAGGAGCTGTCGGTCGGTCCGAAGCCGTACGACGGGGCGTCGGCCTCCCACGGCAGCGGCACCCGGCAGCCGTCCCGGCCGCGCTCGGCGTGCCCGGAGCGCTCCCAGGCCGGATCCTCCCGGAACTCGTCGGCCATCGTGGTGTGCTCGGGCAGCCCCAGTTCCTCGCCCTGATAGAGATAGGCCGACCCGGGCAGCGCGAGCATCAGCAGCGTGGCCGCCCGGGCCCGGCGCAGGCCGAGCGCGGTGTCCGGCTGCGGGTCCTCGGCACCGACGCCGTGCATCCGCGGGGTGCCGACCGGATAGCCGAGCCGGGTGGCGTGCCGGACGACGTCGTGATTGGAGAGCACCCACGTGGTGGTCGCGCCGACCGTGTTGTTGACCTCGAGCGACTCGTCGATGACGGCGCGCAGCGCCGACGGCTCCCACGGGGCCTCGAGGTACGGGAAGTTGAAAGCCTGGTGCATCTCGTCGGGCCGCACATAGCGGGCCAGCCGGTCGGCCGGAGCCACCCACGCCTCGGCCACCAGCACGCGGCCGCCCGGGTACTCGTCGAGCACCTGCCGCCAGGACCGGTAGATCTCGTGCACGCCCTCCTGGTCCCACATCGGCGGCGGCGGGCCGGCCGGGTCGATCCCGCCCAGGATCTGGCTGGGCTGCGTCCAGTCGGCCAGGCTCGCCTCCTTGACCAGGCCGTGCGCGACGTCGACCCGGAAGCCGTCGACGCCGCGGTCGAGCCAGAAGCGCAGGATGTCGAGGAACTCGGCCCGCACCTCGGGGTTGTCCCAGTTGAGGTCGGGCTGGCTCACGTCGAACAGGTGCAGATACCACTGCCCGTCCGGCGTCCGCTCCCACGCGCTGCCGCCGAAGACGCTCTGCCACGAGTTCGGCGGTTCGCCGCCGGTGCCGTCGCGGAAGATGTAGCGCTCCCGCTCGGGACTGCCCGGCCCCGCGGCCAGCGCGGCCCGGAACCACTCGTGCTCGTTCGAGGTGTGGTTGGGCACCAGGTCGACGATGACCTTCAGCCCCAGGCCGTGTGCCTCGGCGATCAGCTTGTCGGCGTCCCCGAGCTCGCCGAACAGCGGATCGACGCCGCGGTAGTCGGCGACGTCGTAGCCCGCGTCGTGCTGCGGCGACGGATAGAACGGGGAGAGCCAGACGGCGTCTACGCCGAGTTCCTTCAGATGGGGCAGGCGCCCGGTGATGCCGGGCAGGTCGCCCATGCCGTCGCCGTCGCTGTCGGCGAACGAGCGGGGATAGACCTGATAGATGACGGCGTCGCGCCACCAAGCGTCGGTGTGGACCATGGCCCCCAGATTAATCGTCGAGGATGCAGGCGAATCGTTCCTCGGCCAGGTCGAGCTGATCCAGGATGTGGTCCTTGGCGGCGATCGACAGCGGGGTGTCCGGACGGCCGACCAGTTCGCGCAGTTTGGGCACGAGCGGGCGGTACTTGCGAGCCGCCGAGAGCGCCTTCTCCGGGGTGGTGTGGACGACGCCCACCCCGTTGTCGGTGAAGTCCGAGACCTTGATCACCCGGGCCCACGGGTCGCGGTCGAGGCTGGCCGTCACGTGTGCCCGGTATTGCTCGTGGCGGTCGCGCTCGGGGTCGTACTCCGGGTTGGTGACCGAGCGGACCAGCTCGGCCACCCGGGGGCCGAAGCGGGACGCCAGCTCGGCGATCGCCGCCTCGGTCAACTCGGTCCAGGAGCCCTGGCTGGTGCCCGCGAGCTCGCCCGGATGGTCCTCCACCGCATCGTGCAGCAGCGCCGCGGTGAGCACGTCCACGTCCCGTACGCCGTAGTACTTGATGATCCGGATGGCCACCCGCAGCAGGTGGTTGAGGTAGGGCTCGCGGACCCGGCGGTCGTTGGCGTGCAGCCGGGCAGCCAGGTCGAGCGCCTCGATCAACTGCTTGCTCTCGGCCTCCGGAAAGGTCTCGAGCTCGAGCCGGAACCGCTCACGCAGACCCGCCTCGCCGTACACCTCGGTGATCGCGTGCAACGGCATCGACAGCAGCATCCGTGGCGCCATGCCGAGAACGTACCGGAGCGTCAGCCGTTGGTGGGTGTGCGGATCGGAACCGGGCGCGGCGAGGGCCGGCGGCCGGGGGTCGCCAGCGTCGCCTGCTTGAGCGACCAGGGGTTGCCCGGCTCGGCGTGCACCCCCCGCTTCGGCGTGCCGGCGCCGTTGGTGAACTCCTCCTCGGTCATCGCCTGCAACGCGCTCAGCGCCACCCCGATGATGGTGGCCGCGGTGATCAGCGTGATCGGCAGGATCAGGGTCAGCGGCCGGAAGCCCTCCACCCGGTCGAGCGATGCCGGGTCGAGGTGCACCGACATCGCGGCCATCCCGGTGTAGTGCATGCCGCACACCGCGATCGCCATGATGACCGCGGCCCCACCGATCGGCACCCAGCCGCGCACCGAGACGGTGAACCAGAGCGCGGCCGTCGAGGCCACCACCGCGATGATCGCCGAGGCGGCCACCAGCGCCATGTCGTAGTGCATCTCGCCGGCCACATGCATGCCCTGCATGCCGGTGTAGTGCATGGACAACACGCCGCCGCCGGTCAGGCCGCCGGCCACCAGCGTCTTGGGCACGCTGCGCCGGCCGTGGCCCACCATGAGCAGCCCCGCCCCGACGGCACAGACGGCGAGTCCCAGACTGAGGACGGTCATCGGGACGTCGAAACGGACCGGGCTGGCCGGCACCTCGAAGCCGAGCATCGCGGCGAAGTGCATGAGCCAGATCGCGCCGCCGCCGATCGCGAAGGCGGCGATGAGGAGCCAGCGGTTGCGCCGTCCCCGGGTGCGGGCGTTGCGGCCGCGGGCCGTGCTGAGCAGGCCGAAGAACGACCCCAGGAAAGCGAGCAGGAAAGCGGCGATCGGGTTGAAGACGCCGTACGTGAAGTGATGGATCTCGGCCACCGGGCACCTCTCGCGGTGAAGATCTAAGAATTACCGCGAGTGATTCAGTCAGTACCAAGAGGGTGTCCATCGCACCGCGAGTGCGGCCAGGCGGACAAACGGAACCGGGCCACCCTTTAGAGGTGGCCCGGTTCTCGGTCGTGGGGGATGGAGTCGTGGAGAGCCTCGTTACCGATCAGGTGAAGATGCTGACGCCGCCGGGGCCCACCAGGAGGCCGACAACGATCAGCACGATGCCCCAGAGCAGCTGCCGCCGGAAGAGCGCGAGGATACCGGCGACCACCAGGATTACGGCGATGATCCAAAGAATTAGGTCCATGAACATCGAATACCCGGTGCCGCAAAATCAGAAACCTGGCTACCGGGCACCGATCAGTGTGGTATCCACCTCTTCGGAAAGTAGCTGGTAGACGTTGTACGCCTGCTTGATCACCGGGTGGGCGACGTTGCGCACGGGGACTCCGCCGGGCGTCCGCCCGCGCTCCGAGCCGTGGTGCGCGTGCCCGTGCAGGGCCAGTGCGGCCGGGGCGGCGTCGATCGATCGGCCGAGCTGATAACAGCCGAGGAAGGCGTAGATCTCCAGCGGCTCGCCGACCAGGGTCTCGGGCACGGGGGCGTAGTGGGTGAGCGCCACCAGGGCGTCACATTCCACCGACTTCAGCGCCCGCTCCAGGTCGTCGGCGTACCGCTCGGCCGTGCCGACGAAGTCCTTCATCTCGCGCTCGCCGAAGTTGCTGGCACAGGCCCCGGCGAACCCGCCGCCGAAGCCCTTGGTGCCGGCGATGCCGAGCCGGTGCCCATGAATCTCGAGCACGGTCGCCGTGCCCTCCAGCACCGTGATGCCGGCGTCCTCGATCACCTTGGTCAGCTCGTCCTGCTGGTCGCTCTGGTGGTCGTGGTTGCCCAGCACCACCACGACCGGCACGCCCAGCCCGCCGAACTCCTCGGCGAAGCACTTCGCCTCGTCGACGGTGCCGTGCCGGGTGAGATCGCCCGCGATCAGCAGCGCGTCGGCCCGGTCGGGCAGTTCCTCGAGGGCGGGCCGATAACGGCCCACCACGTCCTTGTCCACGTGGACGTCGCCCACGGCGGCGATCCGGATCATGAAATCTCCTCCACCTCGCTGGGCGCCTGCGCCCGGGTGATCCCGATGTCACACGTGATCTCCAGGTCCGGGAAGTGCGCGGTGATCTGCCGGCAGATCTCGTCCCGGCGCTGCGGGCTCTCCACCTCGCCCCCGAGAACGATCAGATGATCGCGGCGCTGCACGGTGATGCCCTGCTCGGCAATCCGGTCGTGCTCGGTGAGCAGCCGCTGGATCTCGGCCTCGAGATCGGTGTCGCTGGTCATCCCAACCCCCTTCTACTTGGCGAGTGCCTCTTCGTCGTCGGTCAGCGGGACGACGTCCAGCCGGTCCAGGAGGATGAGGAACGCCTCGGCGTACGGTGACTTCTCGGTCTCCCGGCGCACCCGTGGCCAGTCGATCTGCTCGCGCAGCGAGCGCGCCACCGGCAGACCGGTCGCGAAGTCGCAGTAGTGCTGGCTGTAGCTGAGCAGCTTGTGCACCATCAGCTGGGTCGCCGAGAGCACGGGCATGAAGATGGCCTCGACCGAGATCTGCTCGGTATCGGCCAGCGTCTCCAGCGTCACCGGCGTCTCCACCGGCCGATAGATGAGGTCGACCATCCGGTCCTCGTCATAGACCTTGACCAGCCAGTCCTCGGGCGGCTGCTCGGTGCGGAACCCGACCTCGGCCAGCTCGGCCAGCGCCCGGTCCCGATCTTCCTCCCGCAGCAGGAAGTCCACATCGTGGTCGCTCGAGTGGCCGCCGTGCGCATAGACCGCGAAGCTCCCGCCGAGCGCGAACGGTATGCCGGCGGACTTGAGAGTGGAAGCAACCTTCTTCAGCGTGGTGGCCAGGCCCTCGTCCACGCGGTGCGGCATGACGATTCCCCCTCGACGTTTGCGGTTCGGTGTGTCGGATACGACTACCCGGGCCGGTTGACGTTGAATCGCTGCCGGGCAAAACCCACTGCAAACCCCATTTTGGTACGCGGCGAGGGCCGTCGCCGGGAAACGCGGGGCACACCATTCCCGCCCACCCCGCCTCTCCAACACCACCGGGCCCCGCCCTTCACCGCCCCCGCCGAATTCCTGCTGGAAACCTCTGGTGCGCCCGCCGGTTACCGTTGGTTGGTATGACCCTTCGCACGATCGCGCTCGTGGGTATGGACGGCTCCGGCAAGACCACCCAGGCGCACCGGCTGGCCGACGAACTGAGCGCCTCGGGTCTGCGCGTCGCCTACCGGCGCAACGCCGGCGGCCGCCACTGGTTCGGTCGTCTCGCCGTCCGGCTGGGCAAGCGTGACGCGGACGACCTGCTGGGCCGCCGCGGCATGCTCTTCGTCGAGTCGGTGCTGCGCTGGCTGGCCATTCTGCGCACCCTGCTGCGCCGGCGTTTCACCGGCGGCACCGTGGTGATGGACCGCTACGCCTTCTGTCAGTACGCGAGCCTGCGGGCCCGGCACGCCGCCCCGGCCGCCGAGCGCCGCGCCCGCCTGGCCTACCACTTCTTCCCCCAGCCCGATCTCACGTTCCTGCTCGACGTCGACCCCAGGGTCGCTCACGAGCGGATCGAGGCGCGCGGCTACGACAGCGAGTCGATGGACTACCTGGAATCGGCCCGGGCGTCCTATCTGGCGCTGCCCGAGTTCCCCAGCTTCGTGGTGATCGACGCGAACGGCACGCCCGACGAGGTCTCAGCCGCCCTGCACGCCGAGCTCCGGCGCCGGGCCGACCTGCCCGAGCCGGCCCGCAGCCCGCTGTCCCGCAGCCTGATCCTGGCCGGAGCGCCGATCCTGGCCGCCCTGGCCGCGGCCGGCTACCAACTGGCCGAAACCCTGTAGCGCGCCATCACCCCCGATCGGAACCTCGCCCCGCCCCCGTGCCCCACGGCCTCGCCGCCCGTCACCCGCCGCCGGACATACGCCTCAGGCTCGGCCGTAGACGGGGATCTGAGCGCCGCTGGTGGGAGTCGACGCGTCCGAGGCGAGGAAGAGGATGGTCGGGGCGATCTGCTCGGGCCGCACCCAGCGGTCGGTGTCCGCCCCCGGCATGGCCGCCCGGTTGGCCGGCGTGTCGATCACGCTGGGCACCACCGTATTCGCGCGCACGTTGTGCCTCCGATACTCCACAGCCACCGCGTTGGCGAAGGCGATGACAGCCGCCTTGGACGTGACGTAGCCGGCCGCCCCCGGGAAAGGCGCCAGAGCGGAGCGCGACGACACATACACCACGCTGCCGCCGCCCGCCTCGACCAGGTGTGGCAGGGCCGCGGCCGTCACGAGATAGGCCGGCTGCAGATTGGTCGTCAGCTGCGCCTCGAAGTCGCTCCACGGCGTCTCGGCGACCAGCGGACCGCTCGCGAACCCGCCGATCAGGTTGACGACCGCGCGCAGAGGCGCCTGCGGATCGCCGGTCGCGGCGGCCACGGCCGTGGTGACATCGGTCTCATCCGACATGTCACCGTCGACCGCGACAGCGCCTTTCGGCAGTCGCCCGGCCGAGCCGGCTCGCACCGGAGCGACCACGCGCCACCCGTCCGCGACGAAAGCGGCGACCGTCGCCACCCCCAAGCCACCCGTTCCACCCGTGATCAAAGCCGTGCGCCCGTCAGCCATGGCGTTCATGGTGCCCCGCGCCCACGGCCGACCACTGTGGGATTCGTCACCACGCCAATCGGATGGACCGGTGGCTCCGAACCGTTGTCAAAGGGGCAGTCATCCGCAGGATGTCACCCGGACGGGCTAGTGAACTGCGTCGCCGCGTGCCGCATTGTGGCAGGTGGTCCCGTTCGGTGAAGCGTCGGGATCTTTTTGATGGTGCTTTTGTTTCAACCCCGTCCCGGAGCTGTCGATCCAGCACGGTGAACCTGACGCACCCAAGGAACGTACTGGGTGGTGACGGACGTCCCAAGGTCATTGGTGATGGGCGTCGCTGTGAGGGACGAGGGGCCGGTGGTGTCATGAAGCGAGCGACGGGTATGTCTCTGTCTGCGCGACCGAGCAGCGGATGCGGGGCCGAATGCCGGAGCGCTGGAGCCCTGTACAGGAACTACGCACTCGGCTCTCAGCCAGCACCCAGACATTCGTGACACTTTCGACCCACCAGCCGGAATCAGTGCAGCCAACCATTTGTTGTGTAGATGCCAGTAACCGCAATGTGCGAACTGCGGACGTTACGGGGAGGAACTGATGGATACAGGGATCACCCGTAGCGGGGTTAGTAGTGAAGGCAATGAGGGGACCGTGGGCAACGTGGAGAAGAACACCGTGATGCGTACCGATCAGGTCGCCGAGGAGCGTGACCTTGTCGGCGTCTACCTGCACGAGATCTCCCGGACGCCGCTGCTGGATGCCGCCAGGGAGGTCGAGCTCTCCAAGTCGATCGAGGCGGGCCTCTATGCCGAGCACCTGCTCGAGACTGGCGAGGTCCGGCGCGGTGTGAGCGCGGAGGAGCTGGAGCGCCTCGTCACCGAGGGCCGCAAGGCCAAGGACCTGTTCATCCGGGCCAACCTGCGACTGGTCGTGTCGATCGCCCGGCGCTACGTGCGCTCCGGCATGCCGATGCTCGACCTGATCCAGGAGGGCAACACCGGCCTGGTCCGCGCGGTCGAGAAGTTCGACTACGAGCGTGGCTACAAGTTCTCGACCTACGCGACGTGGTGGGTGCGTCAGGCGATCAGCCGGGCCATCGCCCAGCAGGAGCGGACGGTGCGCCTGCCCGTGCACCTGGTCGAGGACGTCAACCGGATGCGTAATGTGACCCGCCAGCTCGTTCGCGAGCTGGGCAGCGACCCCGAGCCCGAGCAGATCGCGACCGCCCTCGGCGTGACCGTCGAGCGCGTCAACGAGCTGACCCGCTGGGCGCAGGACACGGTTTCGCTCGACACCCCGGTCGGCGACGACGGCGACACCAACCTCGGCGACCTGGTCGCCGACAGTGACGCCCCCTCGCCGGAGGAGATCGTGCTGACCGCATTGGAGCGGCAGCGCATCGAGGGTCTGCTCAACCACCTCGACGACCGGTCGGCCGGCATCATGCGGGCCCGCTACGGCCTCGAGGACGGCCGGGAGCACTCGCTCACCGAGGTCGCCTCGCGGTTCTCGCTGAGCCGTGAGCGCATCCGTCAGCTCGAGATCCAGGCGCTCGGCCGGCTCCGCGAGCTGGCCCGGGCCGAGGGCCTCCAGGCCGCCTGACCGTTTTCCTTCCCCCCGCTACTCAAGCAAAAAGGCCGGTACCCGAGCGGGGTACCGGCCTTCTTCGTGCTCCGGGATCAGACGCGGCCGTAGCCGTACGGCGTCATGATGTCCATCCCGCGTTTCTTCACCACGGTGCCCGAGTGCGGCGCGTCGATGATCTGCCCGCCACCCACATAGAGCGCGACGTGGCCGAGACTTCGATAGAACACCAGGTCGCCCGGCTGCAGATCGCCCTTGCTGATGTGGGTGACCTCGTTCCACTGCGCCTTGGTCTGGTGCGACAGCGACTTGCCGCCCGCCCGCCAGGCCGCCGAGGTCAGACCCGAGCAGTCGAAGCTGCCGGGACCGTCCGCGCCGAACAGGTACGGCTTGCCGAGCTGGTTGTACGCGAACGTCACCGCCGCGCCGGCGCTGCCGGAGATGTTCGGGATCTTGCCCGTGTACTTGCCGCCGGTCTCCTGCCCTTGGCCGAAGGCGGCCTCACGCATCTTGATCAGCTTCTTGAGGTCCTTCTGGATCGACGCCTTCTGCGCGGCCAGCGCGTTGGACTGGGCCGTCTGCTTGCTCTGGGTCGCCTTGAGGGCGGCCTGGCGAGCGGTGAAGCCCTGCGTGGCCTCGGTGAAGGTGTCGATGTCGCGCTGGTTGGCGCGGGTGATCAGATCCAGGTAGGCCATCCGGTCGACCATGCCGTCCTGGTCGCCGGTCAGCAGCGCCGTCATCGGCCCGACCCGGCCCTGCTTGTAGGACGTGGTGGCCAGGGTGCCGACCTTGCCGCTGGCGTTCTTGAGCGCGGCCTGGGCGGGCTTGAGGGAAGCCTGGAGCTTGACCTGATCAGCCTGGGTCTTCTTCAGGTTGATCCGCGATTGGTTGTACGCCTCGGTGACGTCCTCGAGCTTGTTCGAGGCCGTCTCGATCTGCTTCTTCAGCTCGCTGGTGGACGGCGCCGCGTGCGCGGCGGTTCCCATCGAGCCGGTGATCGCGACGGCGAGCGCCGCGACGACGAGGACGCGAAGCCTCGTACGGGGGTGGGGCACCGGTCAGTGGCCTTTCTTCCGCTCGGCCGCCTACCGGGTTAGCTGACGGGTTCGAGTGGGAAGAGCACCCGGCCGCGGATGCGGCTTCACCCCGGTAACGCGGTTCCCCGGTTCTGTCGTGGAGATCGTGACACCACGAAGATTCGGCGGCGTTGGCCGGCGCCACGGGAGGGGGAGTGGCTGCGGACCGAACCAACCGCATTAACTTATCGATGGGATCAACAAAAGCAAGGCTTCTCAGAGTGATTTAAAACAATGGCCCGTTACGCGTTAATGATCCCGATAACAGGTAGTGATTCGATGACCGCAATGCGTCGAAGCGGGCTGTCAAACGGGACTTTTCGCCAAGGCCTCGGCCGGCACCCATTCGCGGGTCACCTTGCGCTCGGCCCAGAACGACAGGAACGGGATCGTGCCGCTGAGCATCACCAGGATCATGCGGCCGAACGGCCAGTGCGCGCGCCGGGAAAGATCGAACGTGGCCACCAGGTAGAGCATGAACAGGAAGCCGTGCGCCGGGCCGACCGCGGCGACCACCGTCGGGTTGTCGGCCAGGTATTTGAGCGGCATGCCGACCACCACGAGCGCGAGCAGGCAGACGCCGACGATCCACGCGATGATCCGGTATCGGGTCAGGGCACCCTGCACGTTGGTTCTGTCCTATCCGGGATAGTCGCCCGGGCGCGCGCCGGGATGGGCGGCGAGCCAGGCGAGATAGTTGTTGTAGGCCACCAGTTCGGGATCGTCGGCATCCGGGGTGGACCGGACGGCCACCCGCACCGGACGGCCGACCGTAACAGCCGTACCTGGAAGCTTTTCGTCTTCCTGCTTTTCGCTTTCCACCTGTGCCGGCGGGGTCGCCCTTTTGCGGACGAGCTGCACCTCGCGATACCACAGGAAGACGACGAAGGCCGCGAAGACCGGCCACTCGAACATGTAGCCCCAGCTGATGGCATTGCCCTCCTGGGCGCGGCTGAACTGCCACCAGCCCAGCCCCAGGCAACCCGCGGTCAGCACGATCGCCAGGACATGCCGGGCGATCCACGCCGGCGTCCACAGGCCCTTCATGCACAGAAGCGTACCGGCGGGTGTTTGGCG
Organism: Paractinoplanes maris; assembly: GCF_023544465.1. Taxonomy (GTDB): domain Bacteria; phylum Actinomycetota; class Actinomycetes; order Mycobacteriales; family Micromonosporaceae; genus Actinoplanes; species Actinoplanes maris. Next base: position 265,033 of record NZ_JALPVL010000012.1, read on the forward strand.
ATGGCCCGCATGGGCAACCGTCCAGGCGATCGACCCACCCCTCGGTTGCCGTTCTGGCCCGAAACGACCGGAGGTGCACGATGACCGACGCCCGCGGCGAGTCGCCGCTCATGGAAACCGGGATCGACCCCGGCACGCTCAGCGACGAGGACCTCTTCCGCGAGCTGGGCAGCCTTCACCGGACCCGCCTGGAGACGCTCCGGCACGGGCCCGACGCCGCGCTGAACAACCACTTCAAGCGGACCGCCGAGCTCGAAACCGAATACATCACCCGCTATCCCGGTCGGGAGGTCGACACCGACCGGCTCACCCAGGACTTCTAGGGGTTCCCTTGACCGAGTCACTGCGCACGCGGCTGACGCGTGTCGGGCAGTCCTACGCCCCCCACGAACATCGGCCGCTGGGCGGCTACCTCACGGCGATGGGCGGCTTCACCGCCCTGGCCGGCGCTCTGGCCGCGACGGCCAAGATAACCGGGAAACCGGCCCCGGAGCGCCCCTCGGCCGCCGACGTGGTGCTCGTGTCGCTGGCGACGCACAAGCTGAGCCGGCTGATCGCCAAGGACTCGGTGACGAGCCCGCTGCGAGCGCCGTTCATGCGATATGCGGAGCCGGCCGGTGCGGCCGAGCTGATCGAAGAGGTACGCGACCACGAGAGCTCGTTGAAGCATGGGCTCGGCGAGCTGATCAGCTGCCCGTTCTGCCTGGCCGTATGGGTGTCCACCGCGCTGACCGGGGGTCTGGTGCTGGCGCCGCGGTTGACCCGCCTGGTGGCGGTCGCGCTGACGGCGACGGCCGTGTCCGACTTCCTGCAGTTGGGCTACGACGCGGCCAAGAAGGCCGCCGAGGGCGACTAGCCCCTCGTCATGAACAAGTGCGGGACTTCGCTCACGTCCCGCACTTGTTCATTCGTGGTGAGCGGCCAGGGTCAGGGCGGCCCGTCGTTGTCCAGGCCGGACCAGCCAGCCGGGCTCTCCGGCTCGGCATCGTCGTCACGGCCGGCCGTGACGTCGTCGTCCACCGTTGTGCCGTCGTGTTCGCCGGCGAAGTCTTCCTGCTCGTCCGGGTCGCCGATCGGTTCCATGAGTCATTCCCTCCGTCAGACCTCGAGAGCCCGCATCGCTTCGGCTGCCTCGTCCTGGGCGTACTCGCCTTCCGGCAACGCGTCGATCCGGGTCAGCGCCATCGCGCTCAGGTCGGCGGCAATGGCCCGCCGCTGCAGGTCGGCGCTGCTCAACCGTTCCTGCCCGTCGAAGGCGTCGTCAAGAAAGGCGTCCAGCTCACGAATGTCATCTGTCACGGTGCCGGGCTACCCTGACCGATCTCACCCAAACTCCGTGACCGGCGTCACATGTCCTGCCGGAATCCTCCCCGCCGTCCGACAGTTGTGAACAGATGTCAGCGTGACCAGTGTCCCCGGGCCTCACCCATTGCCTGCACGGAATACCGTTCGGCTGGAGCCGTGCTGAGCCACTCGCCGAGAGGCGACCTGCACGCTGACACCCGCGCCGCCCCCGGCCCAGCCGAGGGCGGCGCTCCTTTTCTCCCCAGGCCCACAGGTCCGCGCTGTTCCGCCAAGCGGAGAGCCCGGCGTCGCCGTCCATGCCGCCCCGGTCCCACGCCCGCCCCGTCCTTGCGCCGCCACGCCGTATCTCCTCTGCGCTGCCTGTGCCTCATCGCTCCGGCCCTGCGCCGGCGCCGCTCCGGGCCCGCGCCGCCGTCTTCCCTGCGCTGCCCGCCTGTCGCCCCGCCCTCGCGCAGGCCAACCGAGGCGTTGCCCGGGTTGCTGAGTCGTCTGGCTATTGGGTTTCTGGTGGGGTGTTGTGGGTAGCTGATCTCGTATGAGTGATGACCGGGTCGGGCAGCGCGCCGCTGATCTGCTTCCTGAGGAGCGCGTGACCGGGAGCGAGGACCCGCGTGCTCAGGCGGCGGCGATCCTCGAGGAGTCGGACGAGCGCGAGGGTGATCTCGAGGCGGCGCCGGACTCGTTTCTGGAACACCGGCGGTCGGACCAGACGGTCGGACCTGACGAAACCACCCGGTAGAGGCACAACACTTACGTGATCGTCGATGGGCATGGCAGTATGCCCGGCGTGCCTGCCCCATATCGCCGGGTTTCACCCCCGGACCGTGGACCCGCCCGGGTGGTGACTCGTCCCCGCCGCGCCCGTTCGGCAGCCCGACCCGCTGAGCCGGTGGGTCCGCACGCCATCGAGCTGGCTGGGCTCTTGCACGAACTCACGGCGCGCCTGCTCTCAGCCGACACTCTCGGCCAAGCACTCGAACGGCTGGCCGTTTTCGGCGTTGGTGCTCTGCCGGGGGTGGTCCGCTGCTCGGTCGTCTTGATCGGTGAGGGCGGTCCACTGATCCACGCGGGCCACGGTGGTCCGGGAGTCGCGATCGACAAGCTCCAGTACACCGCCGGCACCGACGGGCCCGGCCTCGAATCCGCCCGCAGCCGCGCCCTGGTCACCGCGCCGGACCTGGCCGCCGACGCCCGCTGGCCAGACCTGGCCCACGCGGCGAGGACGGAAGGCGTCCACGCCGTAGCCGCCATCCCGCTGGATCTGCCGCGGGCCGAGGTGGGCGCGCTCAGCCTCTATTTCGGCACCACCGACGCACCCGGTGCCGACCACCTGCTTACCGGGATGGCCCTGGCCAACCAGTCCGAACTGCTGCTCGACGAACTCCGCCGCCGCGAAGCCAAGAGCTCCGGCGCCACCGTCGACCGGGCCATCGGCGTGATCATCGCCCAGCGCGGCTGCGGCGTGCAGGAGGCATACGACGTCCTGCGCGACACCGCCCAGCGTCTGGGCCTCGACCGTCAGGCTGTCGCCGATCGCCTCATCGCCGTAGCCGCCCGCAACGCCTGACCACGAGTCGCCAACTGCCCGCAACAGGCGGTTGCCGCGCGGGACCGTGGCGGGGCCGGCGGGAGTGGGTCAGTCGGTCGTGGGCTTCTCGACGTGCTGGATCACTTCGAACTCGAGGAGGCTGGCACCGGAGGCGACCGGGCGGGAGCGCTCGCCCGCATGGGCGGCTCGGCCGCTGCCGCTCGACCAGGCCTGGAAAGCCTCCTCGGACTCCCAGCGCGTGTAGACGAAGTAGCGCGTCTCGCCGGAGACCGGGCGCAAGAGCTCGAACGACAGGAAGCCGGGCGCGTTTTCCACCGCACCCTTGCGCGCGGCGAAGCGCTGCTCCAACTCGGCGCCGGAACCCTCGGGAACGTCGATTGCGTTGATCTTCACAACAGCCATGCGGCAACGCTACTGCGTCGCGGAGGGCGAACTCAGGCCTGTGGATAACCCTGTGAGGCCAGCAACGCGACCACACGGGGCGGCGGTGATGGGTGGGCGGCCCGCCTGCGGGGCAGAGGGGCCGCCCGTTCGTCAATGGGACTTTGTTGAGGTGTGCGGGGTGTGGACCTCTTCGTCGGTGAGGGGGCCTGCTCCTACCTCGCCGGGCACGCCCATGCTGTTTTCGGCGGCCAGGATGTCGTCGGCCCGTTGCTGCTGGGCGGAGCGCATGCTGAGCGGGATCTCGGGCAGGAAGAAGACCACGATCAGGCCGATCACCATGACTGCCAGGGCCAGCAGGAAGACCACCTGGATGCCGTCGGAGAAGCCGACCTTGAAGGGGTGCGCGACCACGTCGGACAGGCGGTTGAGGAACGACGTGTCGCTGAGCGCGTCGCCGCCGGTGGCCTGTTGCAGCGTCCGGGCCTGGGCCGGGTCGGCCGCCAGGGCCTGCCGGAACTCGGGGGTGCCCTCCGCGGTCTGGAAGGCGCTGCTGATCTTGCCGGGCAGCACGTTGAACAGGACCGACAGGAAGACGGCGGTGCCGAGCGTGCCGCCCATCGAGCGGAAGAACGTCACCGAGCTGGTCGCCACGCCGATCTCGCGCGGGGACACCGCGTTCTGCACCGCTGTGATCATCGGCTGCATGTTGCCGCCCAGGCCGAGGCCCATCAGCACCATGATCAGCATGACCCGCCAGAGGGGCGTGTCGGCGCCGATCGTGGCGAACAGGGCCAGCGAGGCGACCATGAGCGTGCTGCCGATGATCGGGAAGATGCGGTAGCGGCCGGTGCGGGCGATCAGCTGGCCCGAGATGATCGAGCCGGACATGATGCCGAAGACGAACGGGATCATCTGCAGGCCGGCCGCGGTGGCCGACGAGCCCTTCACGATCTGCAGGTAGAGCGGGACGGTCATCAGGCCGCCGAACATCGCCATGCCGAGGATCGTGCTGGAGGTGGCGCCGACGGCGATCGTACGGTTCTTGAACAACCGGATCGGCAGGAGCGCCTCATCGCCGTACGCCCGCTCGGCCAGCACGAAGGCCACCAGGCCGATCGCCCCGACGATGTAGCAGAGGAACGCCCGGCCGGAATCCCAGCCCCAGGTGCGGCCCTGCTCGGCGATGGTCAGCAGCGGCACCAGGCCGACGATCAGGGCGAGCGCGCCGGGCCAGTCGATGCGGTGGTCGACACGCTGGTGCGGGAGGTGCAGCACCCGGGCCACCACGACCATGGCGGCGATGCCGATCGGGACGTTCAGGTAGAACACCCAGCGCCAGCCGTCGACCCACAGGATGCTGTCGGCCCCGGCGAAGAAGCCGCCCAGGATGGGGCCGAGCACGCTCGCCGTGCCGAAGACGGCGAGGAAGTAGCCCTGGTACTTGGCCCGCTCACGGGGCGGGACGATGTCACCGATGATGGCCAGCGCCAGCGACATCAGGCCGCCGGCGCCGATGCCCTGGATGGCCCGGAACGCGGCCAGCTCGTACATGTTCTGGGAAAGCCCGCAGAGGAACGAGCCGACGACGAAGATGCCGATCGCGAACAGGAAGAACGGGCGCCGGCCGTAAAGGTCGGACAGTTTGCCGTAGAGCGGCGTCGAGATCGTCGACGTGATCAGGAAGGCCGTGGTGGCCCAGGCCTGGATGTCGAAGCCGTGCAGGTCGTCGGCGATGGTACGGGTGGCCGTGGCCATGATCGTCTGGTCGAGCGCGGCCAGGAACATGCCCATCATGAGGCCGCCGAGGATCGTCAAGATCTGGCGATGGGTGAATTCCGTGGACGCCCGCGCCGGCGCCGCGGCGGTGGAGTCGGAGTTGCTCACGCGTTCTCCCGTGGTGTGGCGAGGCTGGCCTCGACCGAGCTGTTGAATTCTGAGAAGAGGCCGGCGAAGGTGGCGGCCTGGCCCGGGGGCCAATGGCTCAGCGCCTCGCGCAGCCAGGTCTGACGGGCCTCCTCGAGCCGCTCGACGGCGACCAGGCCCGCGTCGGTGATCGCGAGCCGTGAGGCGCGGCCGTCCCCGGGGTCGGCCTCGCGGCGGGCGAGACCGGCCTTGACCAGCTGGGCGACCTGACGGCTGATCGTCGACGGGTCCGCCTGCTTGATCTCGGCGAGATCGGTGGCCCGCATCGGACCCCGATAGCGCAGCGGGAAGAGCAGCATCAGCGCGGACATCTCAGCCCCCAGATCCCCGACATTGAGCATGCCCTTGGCCCGGGCCATGAGCCGGTGGAACCGCACAAGTTCGTCGGCGATCTGCGGGATGCCGTCACCGCTGTCTGTTTCGCGCATGTTTTTGTCCCGGCAAAGGAGAGGAGGAGATTGCGTGCAGCGTACAACTGGTTGGGCCGTGAAACTAAATCACCGCATCCGCCATACGGCTGTGACAAGCGTCTCGGTCTCTTCGAGAGCGGCCGGCACCGGTACGGAGTATTCGGCCACCCGCTCGAACAGTCGCTCCGGGAAGTACCCGCGCCCGGGGTCGCCGACCAGCACAAGTGTGGACTCCCGCCGAGCGGCGCGCAGGCGCTGAGTCATCTCGGCGGCGACGCTCGGGCTGTAGAAAACGTCACCGGCCAGCAGGACGTCGGGACGTGCGACCGCCTTATTGCTGAACGTCACATTGTTGGCGGCGGCATTGCGGCCGGCCGCGGCCTCGGCCGCCGGGTCGAGATCGGTCGCGACGACCTCGGTCGCCCCGGCCCGGGCGGCGGCGATCGCGGCGATGCCGCTTCCGGTGGCGAGATCATGGACGACGGAACCGGCCACCGTCTCCGGCCGATCGAGCAGATAGCGGGCCAGGGCCTGACCGCCCGCCCAGGCGAAGGCCCAGAACGGCGGTGGGTCGTCGCTGTGGAACTCGCCGTCGGCGGCGTCGAACAAGCCGGCCGAGGAGTCCGCGAGATGAAGCGAGATCTCCGGTACGAAGGGCAGTGGCCGCAGGGCGGTCGGTGGTGAGGGCACGCGGCGATTCTGCGCGGTCGGACGGGCCGCCGCTCGCTATTCGACCGGCGTCACGTCGTCGAGGCGAGCCGTAGTGAACTTGGCGCGGTACTCGGCCCGGGCCTCGGCCGCCCACGGCTCGTTCTCCTCCTCGAGCAGCGGCCGGTGGGCGAGGTAGGCGGCCGCGGTCAGCGGCTTGACGGCGCGGTCGGCGGGACGGGTCGCGGCCGCGGCGACGAGTTCGTCGAAGCGGGCAGCGTCGACGCGGACACGGTCCGGGTTGAGGGACCAGCGGCCGTCCGCGCGGCGCACGACGGAGTCGCGGGGGGCCGCGCCGGGCTCGAGGCGGTCGCGCAGGAGTGACATGTCGCTTTCGACGCTCTTCTTCTTTTCCCCCAGCAGGCCGGCCAGCTCCGAGGTGGACATCTCGCCGCGCAGAGCGAGGAGGGCCAGGATGTGGCGGGGGTGGTCGCCACCGAAATCGGTTCCGGTCAGGATGACGCCCCTGGTCCGGACCTCGATGCGGCCGAAAAGCTGGATGTCGAACATGTTTCGGAACTTTGCGGGTGAGAAAGCAGGAGCAGCAAGCCCCAATGCGAGGGGTGGCCTCACCCGAAAGACTGGTTATCGCGGCCGCTCGGACTCAACCGGCCGTCGGGTGTACCGGCGGAGCCGAACCGGGCCGGTGCACCACCGGCCTGTTGGTAGGGCAAAGATGAGAGCTGATACTCCTTAGACTTCCACGGTCGGATCGGTGAAAGGTGGCGCATGACTAACGGCGATGCGATCAGCGTGCTCGTCGTCGACGGCCACCAGACGTTTGCCGAGCTGCTCGGGCACGCGTTGGCCGGTCAGCCCGACCTGCAATACGTGGGACATGCGCTCACCGGTGCGGAGGCTCTGCGGCTGGCCGCCGAGTTGCGCCCCGACGTCATCCTTCTCGATCCGGATTTGTCCGATGCGGACGGAATTGCGATCGCCGAACTGCTGCGAGTGCGCCAACCGGACACCCGTGTGGTGATCCTCACTGCCAGCGACGAATCGGCGCTGGTCGGCCGGGCCACCGCGGCGGGAGCGGCGGGCTTCCTGTCCAAGAACGGCGCGCTCGGTGATGTGCTCAACGCTTTGCGTACGGCACATGGCGGCGGCATGACAGTGTCGACCGACATCCTCGCCCGGTTGCTGCGCAGCACCAGCCCGGTCGTCGGCCCCCGGGGCGGCGGTCTCACCGCGCGTGAGGACGAGGTGCTTCAGCTGATGGCGGCCGGACTCGACGCCCGGGCCATCGCCCGGCGGCTCGGCATCAGCCTGCACACCTGCCGCGGGTACGTGAAAGCCGTCCTGGCCAAGCTCGGCGCGCACAGCCAGCTCGAGGCGGTCGCGATCGCCACCCGGCGTGGCCTGGTACGACCCGGCCGGCAGTAACCGTAAGTAGTTCCGCTCGGTACTCATCCGGGAAGACGTGAAATCCGTACCAGTTTCCGGGGGCGCGACACTGCGCCGACAGGGGAAGGGCTTCGCGTGGACCGAGCAGCAGCTGACCGAGCAGCGGCTGGTGGGACACCGTCCGATGTGGCGGTGGCCGAGCCGTCGACACCGGGATCGCCTACCGGCGGATCCCGCGACACCATGTACCGGCGGCCACCGGCCCGCCCGGCGGCTGAGCCACCGGTGTGGTTCGGCTCCACCGGCGCGACCACGACAGGTGAGACCGCGAGCAGCATGACGACGAACGGTGAGACCCCGGCTGAGCCGGCGTCCGACTTCGGGCCCGCCACGCCGGGCACCTCCAGCAGCAGGATCTCCTTCGGCTTCACGCCGGGGCCGATCTCTCCCGTACGGCACCCGGCGTCACCGACGTCGCCGGCCGCACCCGCGGCTCCACCCGCGGCGGCCGCTTCGCCTCCGGCGCCGCCGGCGAAAACCGCCTCGGCCGAGCCCACGTGGCCGACCAGCGCGGCGGAATCCACCTGGCCGACCGCCGCATCCGAACCCGCCTGGCCGACCGCCGCATCCGGCGCGTCCGAACCCGGCTGGCGATCGAGCGGCGCGGCGGAATCCGGGTGGCCGGCCGCCTCGGCGGGCCCGGCCCAGCCGGTGCCGACCGGGACGACCCCGTCCGACCTGCCGATCCGGCGGGCCGGCGGTAATACCGGTGAGCAGCGGCGGATCACCGACACCGGCGAGCAGGTGCGCCTCGGCTCGACCGGCGAGCAGCGTCGCCTCGGCAACACGGGCGAGCAGCGAGACTTCGGCAACACGGGCGGGCAGCGGCGCTTCGGCACTGCGGCCGAGCCGGGTCCGGTCGCCGACACCGGCGAGCAGGTGCGCCTCGGCTCGACCGGCGAGCAGCGTCGCCTCGGCAACACGGGCGAGCAGCGAGACTTCGGCAACACGGGCGGGCAGCGGCGCTTCGGCACTGCGGCCGAGCCGGGTCCGGTCGCCGACACCGGCGAGCAGGTGCGCCTCGGCTCGACCGGCGAGCAGCGGCGCTTCAGCACCGCCGGTGAGCAGCGCTCGGTGGCCGACACCGGGGAGTTCCGGCGCTTCCTCAACGCCGACGAGGAGCGGGCGCTCGCCGAGACGGCCGACCGCCGCGCCGCCGCGCCCCCGGCCCGGGCCGCCGTGATCGCCGATCCGCCGCGCCAGTCGCGGGCTGTCACGGTCGGGATCGTCCTGCTCAGCCTGGTCGTGCTGATCGCCGGCGGCATCGTCGGTGTCCTCTACTTCACCGGCACCGACGACGAGCTCGACTCGGTGCTGCAGCTCGGCGCGGGGGAGTCCGGCAAGCGCACAGTCAGCGCCCCGCTCGACAACCGCAGCCAGGCCGCCTTCGAGATGCTGGCCGCGACCAACCGGGTCAACCTCTCGATCGGCGAGCTCGGCGACGACCTGTTCCGCATCTCCACCCCGGAGGACGCCGGGTTCCTGCCCAGCCCCACGCTCCGCAACGACGACGTGAAGCTGCAGGTCACCAAGGACGGCGACGGCACCGGGGGCGTGATCGACGTCGTCCTGGCGGCCAAGGTGCGCTGGTCGGTGCGGCTCTCCGGCTATGCCGAGGAGAACATTCTCGACCTCAGCGGCGGTCAGGTGAGCGGCGTCGAGATGGTCGGTGGCATGCGCACCGGGCAGCTGACGCTGGCCCGCCCGGACGGCACTGTGCCGATCAAGGTGAACGGCGCGGTCGAGAAGCTGGTTGTGCGCTCGCCGGCCGGCAGCCCGGTGCGGGTCAAGGTGGGCGGTGGCGCCAAGACCGTGGTGGCCGGGACCCGTACGCTGCGTGATGTTGTGCCGGGCTCGACGCTGACGCCGAAGAACTGGGCGGTGGCGAACCGCTACGACGTCGGCGCGGGTGCTCCGATCACCGCGCTGACTGTTGAGAACGGCTGATCGGAACGAAGACGAAAGGGGGCGCCGAGCTCGGCGCCCCCTTTGTCATGCGTACGGTCAGGAAAGCACGCGCAGGCGGACGGTCTGCTCCATCGAGCGCAGCCGCTCGAGCACCTCGTCGCTGAACGCGCCGCTGATGTCGGTGATCAGGTAGCCGTACTCGCCGCGGGTGCTCAGCAGCTGGCCCTCCACGTTGACCTTGTGCTCGGCCAGGATGCTGTTGACCTGGGCCAGCACGCCCGGGGTGTTGATGTGCACGTGGCCGATGCGGCTCTGACCGGCCTGCTCGGGCAGCCCGACGCCGGGCAGGTTGACGCTGAGCGTGGTGTTGCCCTCCTCGACGAACGAGGCCAGCTTGTTGGCCACGAAACCGCCGATGTCGGACTGCGCCTCCTCGGTGGAACCGCCGATGTGCGGGGTGAGGATCACATTGGGCAGGCCGCGCAGCTCGGAGACGAACTCGTCGCCGCGGCCCTTGGGCTCGGACGGGAAGACGTCGACCGCGGCCCCGGCCAGGTGACCGCTCTCCAGGGCCTCCCGCAGGGCGACGTGGTCGACCACGATGCCGCGCGAGAGGTTGAGGAACAGGGCGCCCTCGCGCATCCGCTTGAACTGCTCGGTGCCGAAGAAGCCGGCGTTGCCGGGGCGGCCGTCGACGTGGATGGTGACGACGTCGCTGGTCTCGAGCAACTCTTCGATGGTGGCGCAGCGGTGGGCGTTGCTCAGCGCGAGCTTGTCGGCCGTGTCGTAGAAGGACACGTACATGCCGAGGTTCTCGGCGAGCACGGACAGCTGGGTGCCGATGTTGCCGTAGCCGATGATGCCGAGCCGCCGGCCCCGGATCTCGTGCGCGCCCTCGGCCGACTTGTCCCAGACACCGTCGTGCATGAGCGCGTTCTTCTCGGTGAGCCGCCGGGTCATCGAGATGATCTCGGCGATCGCCAGCTCGACGACGGAACGGGTGTTGGAGAACGGCGCGTTGAACACGGCGATGCCGCTCGCCGAGGCGGCGGTCAGGTCGATCTGGTCGGTGCCGATGCAGAACGCGCCGATCGCGACCAGACTGTCGGCGGCGTCGAGCACCTTGGCCGTGACCTTGGTCTTGGAGCGGATGCCGAGCAGGTGCACGCCGCGGATGCGGGTGATCAGCTCGGACTCGTCGAGGGCGTTGCGGACGGACTCGACCTCGTATCCGGCGGCCTCGAGCCGGGACACCGCGTCGGGATGGATGCTCTCCAACAGAAGGACTCGCACCTTGGCCTGGTCGGTCATCATGTTCCGTTCCGTGTGAGATTGGTGGCCGGTCCGGGCCGCCACGCCGAAGCCCGACTACCGAGACTAGTGCCCTGGACTCGCCGTCCCCGGCCGGTGTGCTCGACCTCCCACCTGGTGTTCGGCCACGGAGCCGGCGGGCTCGGATACGAAGGTGATCTTCTTTCGGTTCAGCCGCCCAGTTCCCGCCGCAACCAGGGCAGAAGCTCGTCGGCCTGCCACCGCTGGAAGGCCCGCACGGAGGGCAGCCCCGGTGGCGGCGGAAGGCGCGAGATGTCGCGGAAGAACCCCGCGAACCCGGCGAAGACACCGGTGACGGTCCGCCGGTCGAGGCCCGCGATCACCCGTTCGGGATCGCCGCCGTGCACGGTGACGTTCAGCGCCAGCAGCACCCGGTCGAACCAGATCGGCGCGGTGGCGCCCCACGGCCAGTCGACGATCATCAGCCGGCCGTCCGGGCGGACAAGCATGTTGTCGGCGCGGATGTCACAGTGCGCGAGGGTGTCGCCGGTGCCGACGGCGGCCAGTCCGTGCCCGGCGGCGGCGATCAGCTCGGGCAGGTGCGCGGCGGCCCACGGGTCGAGGTCGGCCGGCGGGTCGGCGGCGAGTCGTTGCCAGCCGCCGAAGCCCTCGGTGAGGACCTCGGTCACGGCGGGGACGGTCAACGGCGCCGGCGTGAGGGCGTCGGCGAGCTCGGTGAGGGCGGTCACGGCCGCGTCGATCTCGGTCTCGACCCAGGGCGTACGAGGGTGAGCGCCCTCGACGTCCTCGAGGATCAGGACGACCCAGTCGCCGTCGTCGATCGAGCCGAGCACCCTCGGGGCGGGAACGTGACCGGGGAGGGCCGCGGTGATCCGGGTCTCCTGCCGGGCCAGCTCGGCCGAGCGCTCGTTGAGCGCCGGGGTGACCGCCTTGACGAAGGCGCGGCGGCCGTCGCCGGTGACCACCCGGTCGGCCGTGCCCGGGGAGAACCCACCGGTCTGGGACACGGCCTCGACGACCGGCCCGCCGATGATCTCCTCGATTCGCCCGCGCACGACCGGGGGCAGATCAACCCATCCGATCCGTGTTCCGCCCGTCGGCACCATGCAGTGATCGTGACAGCCGGGCCCGTCCCGCGCGAAGGGGATTTTCTGTCATACCCCCGCGGCAGGATTCCCCCATGTCACCGAGGAAAGTCTGGGAACCACAGCCGCGCACCGAGCCGCAGACCTGGCAGGAGCGGGTCCACGCCGCCGCCGTGGAGTCCGCGCGCCGCCGGCAGACCCGCGATGCCGAGCGGCAGGAGCAAGCCCGTCGCCGGGCGCACGGTCTCGTCGACCGTCATGCGGCCCGGTTGGCCGAGGTTCGCCGCCGCGCTCGGGTGAGGCGCGACACGGGCTGAGTCCGGCGCCGGGTCTGGCAGACTCGACGCAGGGGGGTGCACATGGGATCGCTGGGGTGGGCGGTCGCGTTCTCGGTGCTCTCCGCGGCCAGCTATGCGGCTGCGGCGGTCGCCCAGGAGCGCCTGGCCGAGCACGGCCAGCGCGGGTGGGCTCGGTGGGCTATTGCGCTGCTGCTCACCGGGGGTGGCGTCGTGCTGCACGTGATCGCGCTCAATTTCGGCACGGTTGCCGTGGTGCAGGCGCTGGGCACGCTGACGCTGCTCTTCGCGCTGCCGATCGCCGCCGTGCGTCTGCAGATCCCGATCAGCCGCGCGGCCTGGGTCGACGCGATTCTCACGGTGGCCGGGCTGGCGCTGATCCTGTCGTTGTCGGTCGAGTCGACGAAGCCCGAGCTGCTCGGCGATCCCGACGATCGCCGTCTCGCCCTGATCACTCTGGCCCTGGTGGCCGTCCTGTCGCTGGCCGCCTGGCGGGCTGGTCCGCGCGTGCGGTCGATGTTGCTGGCGGCCGCGGCGGGCACGGCCTTCGGCATCGGGTCGGTGCTGTCCAAGGCAGTGCTGTCGGCCGTCACCGACGACGGGGTGCGTTCGGTGTCGCCGTTCGCGGCCATCGCGGTGCTCGTGTTCTCCACCGGTGGTTACCTGCTGAGCCAGCTCTCCTACGGCCGGGCCGGCCTGGCGGCGCCGCTGGCCACGGTGAGCGTCACCAACCCGATCGTGGCCGCGACCGCCGGCGTGATCGTCTTCGACGAGGGCTTCCGCTTCGGCGCGGCGGGCCTGGTCGTGATCGCGATCGCCGGCCTCCTCATGACCCTCGGCGTCATCGGCCTGGCCCGCCACGCGGCCACCCGTTCCCCATCGGACGACTCCACCGGCCCCGCGACCCGGGCCGGCATCTCAGCCTGACGGGTGCCGCGGGGTGGCGCTTTCGCGGCACGGTGCGGCAGTTTCGCGGTGCTGTGGTGCGGCGTTGGCGCAGTGCGAGGCGTTGTGGTGCGACTGCCGCGGTGCAGTGTGTGCTGCTGCAGTGCGGGGTGCTCCGCGCGGACCGGGCCGGCGTGCTCCGCGGGCTGGAGCGGGTGTGCTTCGCGGGCTGGAGCGGGGGTTCTCCACGCGGGGTGGGGCGGTGTGCTTCGCGGGCTGGAGCGGGGGTTCTCCGCGCGTGCTGGGGTGGGCGGTGTGCCTCGCGGGCTCGGGCGGGCTGCTCCGCGCCGATCGGGCGGGGTGCTCCGCGCCGATCGGGCGGGGTGCTCCGCGCGGGCTGGGGCGGGACGCTGTGGTCGCTGGGTCTTTGCGTTGGGCGGGTGCCGTTGTCTGTGGCGATCGTGCCTTGTCTGGCGTTGCAAGGATCGGGTGATGAGTGTCGATGTGGAGGCGCCTGCGGCGGGGGTGAATGGCGGGCTGGTGTGTGGGGCGGTCACGGCTGGTGTGCTGGGGCTGGTGTTTGCGGCGCTCGGTGAGTATCAGGTGCCGGATTACGCGGACCAGGACTTTTCGATCGGGCTGACGGGGTCTCTGGTGGGGGCGGTCAGTGCGGCGGTTGTCATCGCGGTGATCCGGGGACTGCCGGGGCTGGAACGGCGGTGGGGGCGCGGGCATGTGGCGGTGCCGTTGGTTCTGGTGCCCGTGGCGGTCCTGCCGCTGGTGTCGGGGCTCGAGCGGGACAACGTGGAGGCCGCGCTGATCTGGGCGGCGGCGGCGATCACGATCCATGTGTGGCTCGAGAGTCCGGCCGGGTCGGCTTGGAAGCGGTGGGCCGCGGGCGGGATCGTCCTGGTGGTCGCCGTTGCGGGGCTGCTCACCTGGGGGCTTCAGCATCGGTGGCGGGCGGAGAAGTTCGAGGCGGTGGGGCTGCCGCTCTATGTGCCCGACGTGCCGGGATACAAGATGCGCGGGACTTGGGCCGGTCGCTACACGGTTTCCATGACGTTGCGCGCGGAGGGGTCGGGGTGGCATTACGCCGACGCGATCATCCGGCGACCGGACGGGTCCAACGGCCGGTGCGGATCCGGCCTGCCCGAGCGGTGGGTGATCGAGGGCGGCGACGGGCGGGACCGTCTGGGTATCTGCCTGGGCGGTGACGAGGGCGCCACGATGGTGATCGGGCCGGGTTATCAGTCGCCCGACCTGGCGCCCCTGTTCGATCGGATCACCGTGCGGGAGGTCGACGGCTCGGTGATGGCCGACTATCCCAACGGCGGCGAGATGGAGCCCGACTGAGTCGGCCTCGGCGCCCCGGTCAAGGACGCGGAGAGCTGAGCTCCGGAAGCTGTGCGGGGCGCGGTCGGGGTTGTGGGCGGCGCGCGGTTTTGGAGGCGACGGTCGGTGGGAGCGGGAGTTCAGAGGGCTCGGGGGAGGGTGACTGTTACGACCAGGCCGCCTTCGTCTCGGGCTGTGGCTTGGGCTTCGCCGCCGTGGGCTTGGGCTACGGCTCGGACGATGGAGAGGCCGAGGCCGGCGCCGGGGGAGTGGAGGCGTTCTGTTCCGTAGCGGTGGAAGGGCTCGAACAGGCCGGGGACCTCGTATCGGGGGACCACCGGGCCGGAGTTGCTGACCTCGAGCACGGCCCAGCCGTCGGGGCGGGAGCCGGTGCGGATGCGCACCCAGCCGTTGGTGGAGACGTTGTGGCGTACGCCGTTCTCGATCAGATTTTGCACCAGGCGCTCGAGAAGCACGGGATTGCCGGCCACCGTCGCCTCACCGGGCTCGGTGATCACCTTGACCGTGTCGGAGACCGCCACGTGGTCGACGATGTCGGCCAGGTCGACATAGGACTTCTCGGCCACCGGGCGCTCCGACTGGGCCAGCAGCAGCAGGCCGTCGATCAGGCGGCCGTGCCGGTCGTTGATGGCCAGCAGCGTCGAGCCCAGCTGGCGCACCTGCTCGGACGCGGCCTCCTGGGTGAGCGCCACCTCGAGCAGCGTGCGGTTGAGGGTCAGCGGTGTGCGCAGCTCGTGCGAGGCGCTCGCGATGAACCGGCGCTGCCCGTCGAACGAGTGGTCGAGCCGGGCCAGCATGATGTCGAACGTGTCGGCGAGCTCCTTGATCTCGTCGTCGGGGCCGCTCAGGGCGATCCGCTCGTGCAGTCCGCGGTCGGCGTCGGGTGCGTCGGCGATCCGGCGGGCGGCCGCGGTGATCTGGTGCAGCGGCTGGAGCATGCGCCCGGCGATCAGCCAGCCCAGCGCGATCGCCGCCGCACTGACCACCAGCAGCGCGATCCCGCCCTGGGAGAGCAGCGTGCTCACGGCGCCGTTGGCGCTGGCCTCGAAGAACTGCCGGGTCTCGGTCACGTTGCCGCCCGTCCCGGGCAGCGGGGCCGACTGCTCCGACCGGGCCAACACCCGGGGCAGCCGCTGCGACACCAGGACGGCGGTCGTGCCGAGCAGCACCAGGCCCGCGAGGACGAACAGGCCCCCGTAGACGAGGGTGAGCCGGCCACGCACGGTGAGTCTCATGGAAGGCGATACCCCACTCCCGGTTCGGTGAGAACGATCGGCGGGTCGCCGAGCTTGCGCCGCAACTTCAGGATCGTCATGCGTACGGCGTGGGTGAACGGATCGGCGTTCTCGTCCCACGCCTTCTCGAGCAGTGTCTCGGCCGACACCGCCGTCCCGTCGGCGCGCAACAGCTCGGCCAGCACGGCGAACTCCTTGCGGGACAGGGGAACGTAGCGCCCGTCGCGATAGACCTCGCGCCGGTGCGGGTCGAGGCTGATGCCCGCCCGGCGCAGCACCGGCGGAACGGCCGGCCGGGCACGGCGGCCCAGCGCGAGCACCCGGGCGCTCAGCTCCCGCAGCGCGAAGGGTTTCGGCAGGTAGTCGTCGGCGCCCAGGGACAGCCCGGTGACCCGGTCGTCGACCCCGGCCGCGGCGGTCAGCATCAGCACCCGGGTGTCGCCGTCGCGTTCCACCAGCGCCCGGCACACGTCGTCGCCGTGCACCACCGGCAGGTCGCGGTCGAGCACCACCACGTCGTAGTCGTTGACGCCGACATGTTCCAGCGCGGCGGCCCCGTCGTAGACGACATCGACCGCGTGGGCGTCGTGGCGCAGACCCTGCGCCACCGCGTCGGCGAGCAGCGGCTCGTCCTCGACCACCAGGATCCGCATCAGCCCATCCTGCCGTGCCGGCGCGTCACCTGGGCGTCACGTTTTTTCGTGACGGCCGGGAAACCCGGGGCTCGTTTCACTACGAGCCGGGGCGGTGCTCGGCCGCGCCGGTGAGGAGACTGCCATGCGTACGGGAAAGGTTTTGATCGCCGGGATCGTGCTGATGCTCGCCTCGGGGGGCTGCGCGGCCGGAGCCGGCGACGGGGACGGGGTGGCCACCGCGCAGAGCGGCGCGGCGACGGCGACCCCCACGCCGTCGAAGGGATCCGATGAGGATCCGGCGCTGGAGTTCGCGCGGTGCATGCGGGAGCAGGGCATGACGTGGTTCCCCGACCCTGACACGAGCGGACGGACGGTGGTCAAGATGCCGCCGGGCCTGGATCCGGCGAACTTCGACGCCGCGAAGGAGGCGTGTAAGGAGTTCGCGCCCGATGGCGGTGACGCCGGCCAGGCCGATCCCGAGATGGTGGAACTGGCCCGCAAGATGGCCAAGTGCATGCGCGAGAACGGCGTGCCGAACTTCCCCGATCCGCAGCCCAACGGGTCGATGCACCTCGATCGGGACAAGCTCGGCACCGGCCCGGGTGACCCGACGTTCGACAAGGCCGAGCAGAAATGCTCGCAATTCATGCCGCAGGGCAGCGGGGAGCGTCACGAGTCGGGCGGCGGCAGTGGCCCGGTGGGCGCATGAACCGCCGGCGGACGACCGGAGTGATCGCCGGTGTGCTGACGGCCGGGGCGGTTGCCGCCGCCGTCGCCGTGATCAACCTGCCGCCGGCCGAGAGCGGCGACACCACCGGAACCAGCGGGCCGGCGGAGACGACCGAGATCACCAAGGAAACGCTGACCGACCGTGAGTCGCACGACGGCACGCTCGGGCACGGCGACACCAGCACGGTCGCGGCGCGTGCTGCGGGCACGGTCACCGCTCTGCCCGCCGGCGGTGTGGTCATCACCCGCGGTAAGGCGCTCTATCGGCTCGACAACAAACAGGTTCCGCTTCTGTACGGGACTCTGCCGGCCTACCGGACGCTGCGGTCCGGCGTGGAGGGTGCCGACGTGCTGCAGTTCGAGAAGAACCTGCGGGCGCTCGGCTACCCGGGGTTCACGGTCGACGACGAATACACCGCGGCCACCGCCGCTGCCGTCCGGGACTGGCAGGACGACCTCGGGCTGGCCGAGACCGGCCGGATCGAGGCGGGCCAGATCGCGTACGCCGAAGGGCCGGTCCGCGTCGACTCGCTCACCGCCGAGCGGGGCGCCGTCGTGCAACCCGGCACGGAGTTGCTCAGGACGACCGGCACCTCGATGGTCGCCACCGTCTCGCTCGACGTCGACGACCAGCGGCTGGCCCGCAGCGGCGCGGCGGTCGAGGTGGAGCTGCCGGACGGCGGTACGACCCAGGGCCGGATCACCGGTATCGAGACGGTCGTCGAGCCGGGGCAGGGCAACGAGCAGGACACCACCAAGCTGGAGGTGACGGTCGCCTTTGCCCGGACACCGAAGGGGCTCGGCGAGGCCGCGGTCAGTGTCGGCTTCGTCGCCTCGCAGCGCAAAGACGTGCTCACCGTGCCGGTCGCGGCGTTGCTCGCGCTGGCCGAGGGCGGGTACGGCCTGGAGATCGTCGAGGCCGGGGGCACGCGGATCGTGGCCGTCCGGACCGGGCTGTTCGCCGATGGACGGGTCGAGGTGTCGGGTGGCGGCATCCGGGCCGGCCTCGAGGTGGGGATGCCGTCGTGAGCGCGGTCATCGAACTGGCCGGGGTCACGAAGGCGTACCCCGGCGGGGTCACCGCGGTGCGATCGGTCGACCTGACCGTCGCCTACGGGGAGCTGGTGGCGATCGTCGGGCCGTCCGGATCGGGCAAGTCGACGATGCTGCACCTGATCGGCACGCTGGACCGGCCCAGCGACGGCACGGTCCGGATCGACGGGCACGACGTGGCGACGCTGACCGACCGGCAGCTGTCGGCGTTGCGGGCCGGGCGGATCGGTTTCGTGTTCCAGCAGTTCCACCTGGCGCCGGGGCGCAGCGCGCTGGCCAACGTGGCCGACGGGTTGCTCTACACGGGCGTACGACATAAGGAGCGCGAGTGGCGCGCCGAGGCCGCGCTGGTGCGGGTCGGGCTGGGTGACCGGCTCGGCCACCGTCCGGATCAGCTCTCGGGTGGTGAGCGTCAGCGGGTCGCCATCGCGCGGGCGGTCGCCGGGGACCCGGCCGTGCTGCTGGCCGACGAGCCGACCGGGAACCTCGACTCGGTCTCCGGGGCCGAGGTGGTCGAACTGCTGCGCGAGCTCAACGCGGCGGGCACGACGGTCCTGGTGATCACCCATGATCAGGAGATCGCGGAGAGTCTGCCCCGGCGGATCCCGATGCGCGACGGGCAGGTGATCTGAATGGCTCCGCCCGCCACACCACTGCCCGGCCGGTTGCGGCCGGCCGATCTCCTGCGCCTCGGCGGGTACGGGTTGCAGTCGCGGCCGCTGCGGGCCGTGTTGTCGGCGCTGGGCATAGCGATCGGCATCGCCGCGATGACGGCGGTGGTCGGGATCTCGGCGTCGAGCCGGGCCGACCTCGACCGGGCGCTGGACGCGCTGGGCACCAACCTGCTGACCGTGACGCCGGGGCAGACGATGTTCGGCGAGGAGGCGGTGCTGCCCGATTCGGCGGTGCCGATGATCGGGCGGATCGCCCCGGTGCAGTCGGCGACGGCCACCGGGGTGGTGGCGTCGACGGCGGTTTACCGTACGGATCGCATCCCGGCCGGGGAGACCGGGGGACTCGCGGTGCTGGCCGCCCAGCCGGACCTGTTGTCCACTGTGGGGGCTGCGTTCTCGCACGGCAGCTGGGTGAAACCGACCTATCCGACCGTGGTGCTGGGGGCGACCGCGGCCCGGCGCCTGGGGGACGTGCCGGCGGTCTATCTCGGCGGCCGCTGGTGGACGGTGACCGGGGTGCTCGCGCCGGTGGCGCTGGCCCCCGAACTCGACACCGCGGTCCTGGTCGGCTGGGCGGCGGCCGGGTCGTATCTCGGCTTCGACGGCCACCCGACAACCGTCTACACCCGATCGGCGGAGGCCCAGGTCCCGGCCGTCCGGTCGGTGCTGGCGGCGACGGCCAACCCGTCGGGCCCGGACGAGGTGAAGGTGTCACAGCCGTCGGACGCGCTCGCCGCCCGCCGGGCCACCGACAAGACCTTCACGGCTCTGCTGCTGGGGCTGGGCGCGGTGGCGTTGCTGGTGGGCGGGATCGGCGTGGCCAACACGATGGTGATCTCGGTGCTGGAGAGACGGGCCGAGATCGGTTTGCGGCGATCGCTCGGGGCGACGCGGGGTCAGATCCGCACACAGTTCGTAACCGAGTCGCTGCTGCTGTCGTTGCTCGGCGGCGCGGCCGGGGTTCTGCTCGGCTACCTGGTCACCGGTCTGTACGCCACCACCCAGACGTGGCCGACCGTCGTGCCGTGGTGGGCACTGGCCGGCGGCGTGGGGGCCACGGTGGTGATCGGTGCGATTGCCGGTCTCTACCCGGCGATCCGGGCCGCGCGCCTGGCCCCGACGGAGGCGCTCGTAGCCGCGTGAGCAATCGGGGTCACCCGACCGGTCAGCACCACCGATCGGGTGACCCGATTGCCGGGCCCGCCTCCACAGCCGACACTGCTCCGGCACCTGACCCTGAGAGAGGCTGCCGGATGACGCGGAACGACGAACACAAGGTCACTTCGCCGGCCGCTCTCGAGCGTCAGGCATGCGGCATCGTCGACGACGACCCGCTCCTCTCGGGCGATGCCAAACTCGCCGCCGCCGTGCTGCAGTCGGCACTCGACCGGCGGGATGAGGTGCTGGCACCGCTCGCCGACGACATCCGAGATGTTCGGGCGCTTCCCTCGACCCTGTGGGATTCGAGGATCGGATACCTGCTCGGCTTCGGCTTGGCGGCGCCGGCCTATGTCGTCTTGTTGATCGCGAAGCCCGATTCACTACCGTCCGATGACCGGTCGGGCGCCAGTTTTCTGCTGGCCGTCGTCGCGGCCGCGATCGCGATCGCTCTCGGGGTGGTGTTATGGCGGGAGAGACAGGCGAAGAAGCTGGCGATCAGCCGACTGAGAGAGAAGATCCGACGGCAACTCGTCGCGGCCGTCACCTTCGCCAAGGCGGAGGCCACCGACGAGTCGAAGCGGTGGTCGGACGACTTCACGTCCGCGTTCGCCCCGGCGCTGGTGGAGCAGGACGGGCAAGAGACCGCTTCGTCCACTGGTTACACCCGGGTGCTCGACTTCCTCGTCTCCCACGACTCCTCAGCCGTCGGCGTGGCCGGCCCCCGCGGATCCGGCAAGTCGACACTGATGCAGCGCCTGCGCCGCAGCAACGACTTTCCCTGTATCGGCATCAGGGTCCCCGCTTCCGCGCATCACGGCGGCGACCAGCTCGTGCGCCTGATCCACTGGGAGCTGGCCGAGGAGGCGCTTCGCTGGGCCCGCGAGAACGAACCCGGTGCGCGGATCCGCGGGAGCTGGCATCGACGCGCGCTCGCAGCCGCCCGGAGAATGCTGACGCCCGCCTTGCGATGGCTGGCTCTCGTCGTCGTGGTTATCGGACTCGTCATCGTCTGGCTCGGGGATCGGGAAGATCTGCGCGGCGTCGACGACTACCGAGCCGGCGCCGGCGAGCAGCTGGCCCGATTCCAGCTCGGCTATCCGGGCCTGGCCGCGCTGCTCGGGCTGACGGTCATCGCCACCTTTCTCGGGCTGAAGGTGTGGCGCATCTTCAGCAACCGAGCCCAGCTCGTGGCCGGTCCGTCGACAGTCGGGGGCCTGGCCGAGCAACAGCTCGCCTGGCTGCGGTGGATGACCACGCTGGAAAGCAGCTCCAAGACCTCACTCAAGATCAACGCACTCGGCTTCGAGGGTCAGAGCAAGCTCACTCGGGCCGAACGCGACCGAGGTGACCTTGATGCGGTCCGCGTACTCCGGCAGTTCATCACCGACCTCGGGCTGAGGACTCCTCCGGAGGTCTCCGTCCTGATCTGCGTCGACGAGCTCGACAAGGCCGCCCACCCGGACGACGCCGTGCAGACCATCAACAGCGTCAAGGACCTTTTCCACGTGCACGGAGCCCACGTTCTGGTGTCGGTCTCCAGCGATGCTCTGCTCAGCTTCGCGGCCCGCGGTGTGCCGGTGCGTGATGTCTTCGACTCATCGTTCGACGCGGTGATCCGGATGCCCGCCCTCACTTTTCAGGAGGCCGGCGACCTCATCGCACACCGGGACAGCGACGTCACGCTGACCGCGGTCATGTTCTGCCACGCCTGGTCGGGAGGTAACGCCCGGGATCTGATCCGCTCGGCCCGCCACTGCGTGGAGGTGCGGCGCGATCACGGAAGCGATCTGCCGATCGGGCGGGTGGTCGCGAGCGTTCTGGCCGATGATCTGGCCGAGGTCCTGGAGGCCGCCATCCAGCGTCTGCAGGATGCGGGTCTCGACACCGAGCTCGAGGACGTCCTGGCCTTCCAGGAACTGCTCGACGAGACCACCGGTCCGCTGACCGACGTCCTGGCGGCCGCGCTCCGGGACGGCCGTCTGCCCGTGGTGCTCAACCGGACGTCGGAGGCGCAGATGTTGGCGGCCGCGCTCGATCCCTATGTCCGCATCGCAGCCCTTACCGCCGCTCTTTTCGGACGGCCGAGAACACCCGGGGAGTGGAGTTCGGAGGCGTTGCGTACCGCCGCCGGTGCGCTGGCCGTCGCCCGCGCCGGTCTTGGTCGGCATCCGGCCGAGGTCGGCCGGCTGGTTCGCAAAGCAGTGATCGCCTGCGGAGTTGTGGTGGGTGAGAGCGAGGCCTCTCAGTTCGAGCCGCCCGTGCCGGTTCTCTCGCCCCGGCGCGAGGCAGCCCCTCAGCAACGGGCCCGCGCTGAGGTCGCCGCCGGGAACGGACGCCGCCGGCCTGTGCCGCCTGCCGCTGGGGAGGAGGAAGAGCAGGAAGAACACAGCTAGCGGTGGCACCCTGGGTGGGATGGAGAGTCGAGCTCAGGGTGTGGTGGTGTCCGCGGGACTCGGGGTGGCTTGCGTGGTGGGGTCGCTGGGGTTCTATGCGGCGCTGCACTTCGTGGGACCGTCGGCCGAGGTCGACTGGGCGCGGCGGACCATCAGTCAATACGCTCTGCTGGAAAACGGGTGGTGGTTCGACGCGGCCACGTTGTTGCTGGCTGCGGGCTCGGTGGGCGTGCTGGTGGCGGCGCTGCGGGCCGGTGTGGTGCGCGGGGGCGCGGCCGTGGCGCTGGGATTGTGGGTGGCCGGGCTGGTCGGGGTGGTCTGGTTCGAGAAGCACAACTGGGCGGCTGGGCCTTCGATCGGCGGGGACATTCACCGGGTGGCCAGCGTTGTCGCGTTTCTCAGTCTGCCGGTGGCGGCCTTGCTGGCCGCGGCGCGTTCGGTGCGTGACGCCGCGGCCCGGTGGGTGGCGTTCGGTGGGATGGTCTCGCTTCTCTGTTTCACGCCGATCCTGTGGGCGGTGCTGGCCGAGCCTTGGACGGGGGTCCGCTGGTGGCGGGCCATCCCGCTGGGCGGGGTCGAGCGGATCCTGGGACTGGCCGAGGTGCTGACCCTGCTTCTCATCGCCGGCTGGGCGGTCAGCCGCCACGTCCGCCGCCCGCGCCCGGAGCAGGCAATCGCTGGAGGATGACGCCGCCGCTGCGACCCGCCCGTCGTTCGAGGGTCAGGGCGCTGCTGGGAGCTGGTCGTCGTTCGAGGGGGACGGCGCTGGGAGGTGGTCGTCGTTTGTGGTGGAGGGGGTTGGGGGGACTCGGTCGTGGGTCAGGGAGGTGCGGGCGGTTTCGCGGGCGGCGAGCACCGCGGCGATGGTGAGCACCGAGGCGACGGTCATGTAGATGGCGACCGCTGTGGTGTTCGGGTTGTCGGTGTCGCCGAGCAGGCGGAGGGCGATGATCGGGGCCAGCGCGCCCGCGAAGATCGAGGCCAGCTGGTAGCCGACCGACGCGCCCGTATACCTGACTGACGTACCGAAAAGCTCGGAGAAGAACGCCGCCTGTGGGGCGTACATCAGCGCGTGGAGCAGCAGGCCCACGACCACCGCGACGATGATCCAGCCTTCCGAGCGGCTGCCGATCAGGCCGAAGAAGACGAACGACCAGATCGCCACCCCGACCGCGCCGGCCAGGTAGAGCGGGCGGCGGCCCACCCGGTCGGACAGCGCGCCGACCAGTGGGATCACGAAGAACTGCACCACTGATCCGATCACCAGCGCGGAGAGGATCATGCCGCGGTCGGCCGAGGTGCCGGCGAACGTCGTCAGGTAGGTGATCGAGATGACGGTGAACAGGTAGTACGCGATGTTCTCGGCCAGCCGCATGCCCATCGCCAGCAGCACCTCGCGGGGGTAGCGGCGCACCACTTCCAGCAGCGGCTGGTGCCGTGCGGGCATCGCCGAGCGGGCCGCCAGGAACAGCGGCGACTCCTCGACCGACAGCCGCACCCACAGCCCGACCATCACCAGGACGGCGCTCAGCAGGAACGGGATCCGCCAGCCCCAGGCGTTGAACGCCTCCTCGGACTGCACCGCGGCCAGCACCCACAGCACCGCCGTGGCGAGCAGGTTGCCCAGCGCGACACCGGCCTGCGGCCACGACGACCAGAATCCGCGCCGGCTGTCGTCGCCGTGCTCGGCCGCCATCAGCACCGCACCGCCCCATTCGCCGCCGACCGCGAAGCCCTGCGCCAGCCGGCAGACCAGCAGCAGGATCGGCGCGGCCACGCCGATCGTGCCGTAGGTGGGGAGCAGCCCGATCGCGATGGTGGCCAGGCCCATCATCATCAGCGAGACGACGAGCATCTTCTTGCGGCCGACGCGGTCACCGAAGTGCCCGAAGACGATGCCGCCGAGGGGCCGGGCGACGAACCCCAGGGCGTACGTGCCGAAGGCGAGCAGGGTGCCGGTCGCGGGCTCGGACGTGGGGAAGAAGAGCGTGCCGAACACGAGCGCGGCCGCCGAGCCGTACAGGAAGAAGTCGTACCACTCGACGGCGGTGCCGATCAGTGACGCGAAGATGACCTTGACCAGGGGAGTCTTCATGGCTGTCTCCTCAGGACTGGCAGAGCACGTAGTAGTTCTCGCCGGTGCGGCGCAGGCCGGTCGTGATCAGGACGTTCCACAGGCCCATGGCCTGGTTGGAGCCGTTCGCGTACGTGTATCCGCCCGACCGATGCGCCCGGCCCGCCGTGGTGTGGGCGTAATTGGTCGCGGTCACACAGGGCTGCGCGGGCGGAGTGGTCGGCGGGGTCGTCGGTGGGGTGGTCGTCGGTGGCGTGGTCGGGCCTCCGCCGGAGACAAGACCCCAGAACCGGGCGATGTAGTAGGACGAGCAGATCGAGGCCAGGAAGTACGCCCCGGTGGTCCCGCACTGGTCCTCCGCGCCACCCGGGTTCACCGGCGTGCCGTGTCCCAGCCCCGGCACCCGGTTGAGCTGCACGGCTGAGCCGTAGGTCTCCTGGACCGTGCCGCCCGGAAGAGTCGTGGAAGCCGTCGGAGCCGGGGACAACCCGTGCACGTTCGTCCACTGGTCCCGCAGCTCGGTGGCGTTGGCCGGCACCACGGTGCTGTCGGCGGTGCCGTGCCAGATCGCCACCCGCGGCCGCGGCCCGTTGTAGCCGGGATAGGCCGCCCGCACGAGGTCACCCCACTGCGCCGGGGTCTTCGACTGCGCCTGGTACTGGCAGATCGTGCCGCAGTTGTACGGCAGCCCCGCGATCACCGCCCCACCCGCGAACACGTCCGGGTAGGCCGCCAGCATCACCGCGGTCATCGCGCCGCCCGCCGACAACCCGGTCACATAGACCCGCGCCGGGTCGGACCCGTAGGTCGCCACCGCGTGCGCGACCATCTGCCGGATCGACAGCGCCTCACCCTGCCCGCGGCCGATGTCTCCCGCAGTGAACCAGTTGAAGCAGCTCAGCGCGTTGTTGGCCGACGTCTGCTCGGGCACCACGAGCGCCGCCCGGTAGAGGTCGGCGTACTTGCCCCAGCCGGAACCGGCGTAGTAACCGGCGGCGTTCTGCGTGCAGCCGTGCAACGCCACCACGAGCGGCCGGCCCGTCGGCAGTCCGGCCGGCACGTAGCTGAACATCCGCAGCGCCCCGGGATTGCTGCCGAAGCCGGTCACCTGCGTCAGACCGGCCGCACCGCGGGCCGGCGCCGCCGCCAGTCCGATCACCATCGCGGCGAGCACCGCGATCACCGCCCACAACCGGACCCGCATGACCGACCTCCTCAGCTGTGATCCAGAACACATCGTGAGGTGACGATATGCGGCGGACCAGGAGGTTTCCCATGGCCGCGCGGGCCACAGCTCAGAGCCGGGCTGTGTGGTCCCCGGCCATCTCGAGGATCCGGCCGGCCACCCGGGCGACCGCGTCGTCGTCGAAGAGGATCGAGTAGTGGTTGACGCCGGCCACGTGCTCGACGGCGATCCGCGTGGGGTCGAGCCCGGCCGCCGCCAGCCGTCCCGGGTCGTACAGGCCCTGCTTTTCGTTCTGCAGGCCGCGATCGGCCCACATCAGCCGGGCCGGGCAGGTCAGCCGGCGCACCGCGTCCACAGTGTCCGTGCGGAGGAGCGTGTCGGTCGCATCCGCGCGCACTGCCTCCAGCGAGCACGACGACCCCCCGCCGACGAAGTCCCGGACCACGTACGCCTCGATGTCCGCGCTCCACCCGTCCTTCAGTGCCGGATGGGCTCGGAAGAAGCCGACGTACGCCTCCACGCTCGGAAACGTCATGCCGAGCCGTTGCATCGCCGGCCCGATGACAGCCTGCAGCACCGCGTCGACGTCGGCCTCGGGCGGCACGGGCAGGACGACTCCGCCGTCGACCAGCAGCGCGCCGGCGACCCGGTCCGGATAGGCGGCCGCGGTCGACGCCACCACGAAACCACCCATCGAGTGGCCCACCAGCGTGACCCGCGGGACGCCGAGGTGACCGGCCACGGCGATCAGGTCGGCCGCGTGCGCCGCCATCCCGTACGGTCCCGGCAGCGCATTGCTGCGGGCACGGCCCCGCAGGTCGGGTGCCGCCAGGCGCACCCGCCCGCCGAGCTCCCGGGCCAGGCGGGTGAAGGCCAGCGCGTTGGCCGTGATGCCGTGCGCGGCCAGCACCACCGGACCGGTGCCGGGCCACAGGCACACCCGCAGCTCGCCGCCCTCGACGGCGACGCCGAACTCCTGCGGATCACTCACTCTGTCTCCTCCGGGTTCGCTCCGACGCCGTCGCGCAGCCGGTGCAACCGCAGGGCCAGCCTGAGGTCGAGCGAGCGGTCCGGGTCGTGCCAGTCGCCGCCCAGCAGCTGGGCGACGCGGTCGAGCCGTTGGCTGACCGTGTTGACGTGCACGTGCAGGGTCTCGGCGGCCCGGGCCAGGCTGCCCGCGGCGGCGAAATACGCGTCGAGGGTCTGCACCAGCGCGGTGCCCCGCCGCCGGTCGTAGTCGAGCACCGGGCCCAGCACGTCCTGCAGGAACCCGCCGACGTCGTGCCGTTCGGCCAGCAGCAGGCCGACGTAGCCCAGCTCGCCCGTTCCGGCGCCGGCTCCGGCCCGGCCCAGCGCGACCAGGGCCCGGACGCATCGGTCGGCCTCCCGGTGGGCGGCGGCCACCCCGGCCGGGCCCGCCGCCGGCCCCGCCGCGCCGGCGGTCACCGGCCGGCCGAGCGCGCGACCGGCCTCTTTGGACACCAGCCGGGCCGCCCGGCCGGGGTCGTCGCCCGGCACCAGCAGGGTGATCCGCCCGTCGCGGGTCATCGCCAGGCCGCCCTGGGCGGTGGCGAATCCGCGGGCCCACGACGTGGCCTGCTGCCGCGGGCCGGGCCGGGCGTCGTCGGCGACCACCACGACGTGCGGGGCGTCCAGGTCGACGCCGATGCGCCGGGCCCGGGAGCGTACGGCGTCGGGGTCGCGGACCGGGCGGCTGATCAGGTCGTCGAGCAACTCGCCGCGGACCTGTCCCTCGGCCTCGGCCACCGTCTGCCGGAAGAGCAGCAGCAGGGCGGTGATCTGCGCCGCCCGTTCCAGGGTGCGCTGGTCGGCCTCGGCCAGCGGCCGCGCTGGGTGGAAGACCAGCGCACCCAGGTTGTCGGCGCCGGCTACGACCGCCGCCACGTAGTAGTCGCCGCGCAGCACACTGCGGCCCTGCCCGCGGGAGGCCGCGACCGCTTCGGCCAGCGCGCCGGCGTCGAGCGAGGGCAGGTCGGCGGCCGACTTGGCCGTGGCCAGCTCGCGGCCGTGCGCGTCGAAGACCCGCAGCGCGCCCTCGAGCACGTCGACCAGGTCGCCCGCCACGTCGTCGACCCCGCCGCCACGCAGCACCAGCGCCGTCATCCGGTCGTGGGCCGCGGCCGCGCGCTCGACCGATTCGCTGTGGGCCTGGATGACCTGGTTCGCCGCCGACAGCTCGGTCAGGGCGGTCTGGGTCTCGGTGAGCAGCCGGGCGGCGTCGATGGCGACCGCCGCGTGCGCGGCCAGCGACACCAGCAGCGCCACCTCCTCGCGGGCGAAGGGCCGCTCGGTGCGGTTGGCCGCGAACAGCACGCCGATCACGCTGGGCCCGAGCCGCAGCGGTACGCCGAGGATCGCCACCAGCCCCTCGTCGGCCACCCCGCCGTCGATCTCGGTGGTGTGCTCGAAACGCGGGTCGGACGGGTAGTTCGCCGTCGCGTACGGGGTGCCGGTCAGCGCGACGAGCCCGCCCAGCCCGGCCCCCGGCGGCAGCCGCAGCCGCTGGAAGCTGGCCGCCACCGAGCCGTCGGTGATCCGCATGTACGTGTCGCCGTGCTCCGGATCGTCCAGCGTCAGATACGACACGTCGACGTTGAGCAGCGTCCGGGCCCGGTGCACGATCGCCCGCAGCACCGCGTCCAGCCCGCGCAGCCCGGCCAGGTCGCCCGCGGTGTCGTAGAGGGCGGACAGCTCCTCCTCCCGGCGCCGACGACGTTCCAGCAGCGCCCGCACCTGTAACGCGCGCAGCTTCACCTGCTCCAGCTCGGCCAGCTCGGCCGCCGGCGCCCCGGCCGCCCGCGCGGCCAGCAACGGCTGCTCGAACTCGACCGGTGCCGCCTCGCGGGCCAGCAGGTCGAGGAACTCCAGAGCCGAGGGCATGTCAGTGGGCCGTCCAGCCGCCGTCCAGCGGGATGGAGGCGCCGGTGATCAGGTCGGCGGCCGGGGTGCACAGATAGGCCACCAACTCCGCCACCTCCTCCGGCGCGATCAGGCGCTTGATGGCGGCCCGCTCCAGCATGATCTTTTCGATCACCTCGGACTCGCTGATGCCGTGCACCGCGGCCTGGTCGGCGATCTGCTTGTCGACCAGCGGGGTGCGGACGAACGCCGGGTCGACGCAGTTGGAGGTGACCCCGCGCCCGGCGCCCTCCAGAGCCACCACTTTGGACAGCCCCTCCAGCGCGTGCTTGGCCGTCACGTAGGCCGCCTTGAACGGCGAGGCGATCAGCCCGTGCACCGACGAGATGTTGACGACCCGGCCCCAGCCCCGCTCGTACATGTGCGGCAGGGCCCGGCGGACCAGCCGGAACGGCGCCTCGACCATCACCTTCTGCAGGTGAGCGAAGCGCTCCGGCGGGAAGTCGGGCAGCGGCGCGACGAACTGCAGGCCGGCGTTGTTGACCAGGATGTCGACGTCGGCGTCGAGCGCGTCGACCGCCTCCGGATCGGCCAGGTCGGCCGTGACCGCCCGGCCCCCGATGGCCGCCGCCACCTCTTTGGCGGCCGGTTCGTCGACGTCCACGACCAGCACGTGCGCCCCACCGGCGGCGAGCCGCATGGCGCAGGCCCGGCCGATGCCGCTGCCCGCCCCGGTGACCAGCGCGGTGCGCCCGTGCAACTGGAGTGCGACCACCTGTGTCGTCGTCATAGCGCTGAACCTAAGGCCGCGAAGCCGGAAACGCACATGGATCCGGCCCACATAGTGCGACCCCGGCCTATGGGTTCGACGCCCATGGATACGTCCCGCCGCCCGTCTTAACGTGAGCCAACGCACACCATCGATGCATTGGAAGGCTTCCCATGAGTGGACCGGCGACATCCCGGCGGGCGTTGCTCGCCGGTGGCCTCCTGACCGCCGTGGCCGTCGCCGCGGCCGGGTGCGGCAGCCCGCAGGATGCGGCGACCGGCGGTGACGCCTCGTCCCCGCTGAACGTCGGGGTCGTGTACTCGCAGAGCGGCCCGCTGGCCAGCTACGGCCAGCAGTACGTGGACGGCTTCAAGGCCGGCCTGGCCTACGCCACCGGCGGCAGCGGCAAGGTGGGTGGCCGCGAGGTCACGGTCACCTATGCCGACGACGCCGGTGACCCGGTCAAGGCGGTCTCGGCGGCCAAGGACCTGATCGGCCGGGGCTACCAGGTGCTGGCCGGCTCCACCTCGTCCGGCGTCGCGCTGCAGGTCGCCCCGCTCGCTGCCACCAACAAGGTGCTGTTCGTCTCGGGCCCGGCGGCGGCCGACGCCATCACCGGCGTGAACCGCTACACGTTCCGGTCGGGCCGCCAGTCCTTCCAGGACGTGCAGACGGCCAAGGC
This sequence comes from Paractinoplanes maris, assembly GCF_023544465.1. GTDB lineage: Bacteria > Actinomycetota > Actinomycetes > Mycobacteriales > Micromonosporaceae > Actinoplanes > Actinoplanes maris. Next base: position 295,013 of record NZ_JALPVL010000012.1, read on the forward strand.
CTATCTCGGCGACGGCCGCAAGGTGCTGGTCTTCGCGCCCGACTCGGCCTTCGGCAAGTCGAACGTCGCCGCGGTCAAGGCGGTGCTCGGCGGCAACGGGGTGACCGTCTCGGACATCGCCGTGCCCGCGACCGCCACCGACTTCACCCCGTTCGCCGGCCAGGTCAAGGCGGCCCGCCCCGATCTCGTCTTCGTCGCCTGGGCCGGCAGCACGGCCGGCGCGATGTGGCAGGCACTCGACCAGCAGGGCGTGCTGTCGTCGACCACCGTGGTCACCGGTCTCGACATCCGGGCCACCTGGCCGTCCTTCGGCGCCGGCGGCGCGAAGCTGCACCTGCTGGCCCACTACTTCGACGGCGCCACCAAGAACGCGGCCGAGCAGGCCCTGGCCGAGGCCGTGCCCGGGGGCAAGACCGACCTCTTCCACCCGGACGGCTTCGCCGCCGCGCAGATGATCGTGCACGCCCTCGACCAGGGCGGCACCGACGTCGAAAAGATGGTCACCGCGCTGGAGGGCTACAGCTTCGAGTCGGTCAAGGGCACGATGACCGTCCGGGCCGGGGATCACGCCCTGCTCCAGCCGATGTTCCAGGCCAAGCTGACCGGCGCCGACGCCACCCCGGTGGCCACGATCAGCGCCACCGACACGGCGCCCCCGGCATGACCGCTCTGCTGGTCGACAAGGTGTCGTGGCACGTCGGCGCCGTCCCGATCGTCGACGACGTGACGCTGGCGGTCGAGCCGGGCGAGTTCGTGGCCCTGATCGGTCCCAACGGCGCCGGCAAGACCTCCCTGTTCAACCTGGTCAGCGGTCTGCGCCGGCCGACCGCGGGCCGGGTCGTGCTGGGCGGCGACGACGTCACCGGGGCCAAGCCGCACCAGCGGGCGCGGCGCGGTCTCGGCCGCACGTTCCAGACCTCGGCCGTCTTCGGCTCGCTGACCGTGCTCGAGAACGTCGAGCTGGCCGTCCGGGCCCGCGAGGGCGGCGCCACCCGGCCGTGGCGCAGCCGGGCCGACCGGGCGGTCACCGGGACGGCCGAGCGGATTCTGACCCAGGTCGGGCTGGACGACCGGGCCGCGCGAACGGCCGGCGAGCTGGCCCACGGCGAGAAACGCAAGCTCGAGATCGCGCTGGTGCTGGCCGGTTCGCCGCGCCTGCTGCTGCTCGACGAGCCGATGGCCGGGGTCAGCGCCGAGGACGTGCCGGCGCTGGTCAAGGTGGTCAAGGCACTCACCGAGGACGCCGGGCGCAGCGTGCTGATGGTCGAGCACCACATGGACGTCGTGCTCGAGCTGGCCGACCGGGTCGCCGTGCTGCACCACGGCGCCCTGCTCGCTTGCGGCACCCCGGCCGAGGTCATGGCCGACTCCACCGTGCAAGAGGCCTACCTCGGGGAGGCGCTGTGATCCTGCGGGTCCGAGACCTTTCCGTACGCCTGGGCGGCTCGCACATCCTGCAGGGCGTCACCTTCGACGTGCCGCCGTCCGGGGTCACCGCCCTGCTCGGCCGCAACGGCGTCGGCAAGACCACCACCCTGCGCGCTGTCCTGGGCGAGGTCCCGGCCACCGGCTCGGTCGAGTTCGGCGGCGACCCGGTGCTCGGCCGGCCCACGCACAAGCTGGTGCGCTCCGGGCTGGGTTACGTGCCGGAGGACCGCTGCGTGTTCGGCGGCCTCACCGTCGCCGAGAACCTGCGCCTGGCCGTCCGCGGCGCCGACCCCGACTACGACACCGTGCACGAGCTCTTCCCCGAGCTGCGGGCCCGGGCCGGCCAGCGCGCGGGCACGCTCTCGGGCGGTCAGCAGCAGATGGTCGCGATCGCCCGGGTGCTGCTCAACCGCAACCGGCTGCTGCTGGTCGACGAACCCACCAAGGGGCTGGCCCCGGCGGTCGTGTCGGCGGTGGCCGCCGTGCTGTCCCGGGTGGCCGAGCAGGTGCCGATCCTGCTGGTCGAGCAGAACCTGGCCGTGGTGCGGCGGCTGGCCGCCGGGGCGGTGGTGCTGGAGGCCGGGCAGGTCGCCTGGACCGGGGCCGCGAGCGACCTCCTGGGCGACGCCGGGCGCACCCGGACCCTGCTCGGCGTGGGGAGAGCCTGATGTCCACGGTGATCCTGCTGACGCTGACCGGGCTCGGCCTGGCCGCGCTGTATTTCCTGATCGCCTCGGGGCTGTCGCTCGTCTTCGGGCTGGCCGGGGTGCTGAACTTCGCGCACGGGCTGTTCCTGTCGGTCGGGGCGTACGCGACCTGGTGGGCGGAGCCGCACTGGGGGCTGGCCGTCGCCGTGCCGGTGGGCATCGCGGCCGGCGCGGCCACCGGGGCGCTGGTCGAGGTGGTGCTGATCCGCCCGCTCTACAAACGACCGACCGAGCAGGTGCTGGTCACGGTCGGCCTGTCGCTGGCCGGGGTGGCGCTGCTGCAATCGGTGTGGGGCGCCGACCCGCGGACGTTTCCCCGCCCGGCCTGGGCGTCCGAGGTCACCACGATCGGCTCGGCCCAGGTGCCCGACGACCGCTTCCTGCTGATCGGCACGGCCGTGGTGGTCCTGCTGGCCCTGCTGACCTTCCTGCACCGGACCCGGTACGGGCTGATCATCCGGGCCGGGGTGGAGAACCGGGACATGGTCAGCGCCCTCGGCATCGACGTGCGCCGCGCGTTCACCCTGGTCTTCACGATCGGCGGGGCGCTGGCAGGCACGGCCGGGGTGCTCGGCGGCATGTACTTCGGGTCGGTCTCCCCCGGTCAGGGCGCCTCGCTGCTGATCTTCGCCTTCATCGTGGTCGTGATCGGCGGGCTGGGCTCGGTCACCGGCTCGGCCGTGGCGGCGGTGGTGGTCGGATTGCTCCAGCAGTTCGTCAACTACTACGGGGCGGCCGGGGCCGGGGACGTCAGCGTGGTCGCGTTGCTCGCCCTCGTGCTGTTGCTGCGACCGTCCGGTCTCGCTCGAACGGCGGTCACCGCATGAGTCACGTCCGCAAGAGCCTGCCACTGCTCGTGCTGGTGGTGCTGATCGTCCTGCCCTACTCGACCCTGCCGGTGCCGGGCGTCTTCGAGAGCCCGCTCAACTCGCCCGGCACGTTGCAGATGCTCGCGCTGTGCCTGGTCTTCGGCGGGCTGGCGCTCGGCTACGACCTGCTCTTCGGGCGGGCCGGGCTGCTGTCGTTCGGGCACGCGCTCTACATCGCGGCCGGCGCCTATGGCACGGACATCCTGGTCAGCCACGCCCACTGGCCACTGTGGGCGGCGGTGGCGGTGACCGTGCCGGCCGTGGCGGTCCTCGCCGCCCTGCTGGGTGCGGTCGCCCTGCGGACGACGGGAATCGCCTTCGCCATGGTGACGCTGGCCTTCGCCCAGGTCGGGTGGATCGTCGTCAACCGCGACCCGGGCGGGCTCACCGGCGGCGAGGAGGGGCTGCCGCTGGACAGTGCGGGGCTGCCGGCGTCGCTGGTCGGGGTGGCCGACACGGCCAACCTGTATTGGGTGGCGCTCGCGTTCCTGCTCGTCGTGGTCGTGGTGGTGCACGGCATCGACCGGGCGCCGCTGGGACGGGTGCTGACCGGGCTGCGCGACGACGAGCGCCGGGTGTCGGTGCTCGGGCTGTCCGCCTACCGGTTGAAGCTGGGGACGTTTGTGCTGGCGGGTGCGCTGGCCGCGCTGGGTGGCGCGGTGCACGCGCTGATCGTCGGTGGGGCGTCGCCGCATCTGGCCTCGGCCGACCTGACGCTGTCGCTGATCGTCATGGCGGTGCTGGGCGGGGCGGGCACCCGGTGGGGCGCGGTGGTCGGTGGGGTCGTCTACGCCTATCTCGACCAGCGCCTGACCCAGATCGGCGGCGCACTGCCCGGGCCGCTGAGCCAGCCGTTGTTCATCCTCGGCACGCTCTTCGTGCTCGCCGTCTATTTCGCGCCGGGCGGCCTGACCGGCGTACTCAAACGGCGCGGCCGGCTGGCGTGACCACCTTTGCTCGGACGGCTTTGTGCGACCCGGGTGCTCAGACGGCGCGGACGGCTGGCTTGACCCGGGTGCTCAGACGGCGCGGACGGCTTGTTTGACCAGCGGGATCAGTGCCGGGGCCACGCTCAATTCCCGTACGCCGGAAGCGAGCAGCCTCGGCACGACGGTCTCGTCGCCCGCCAGCTCGCCGCACACTCCGACTAGCACCCGGTCGCCCGCGGCCCGGCACACCTCGCCGACAAGCCGCTCGACTGCCGGATCGAGTCCCGCCGTGAGCGACAGCAGAGCCGGGTTGCCGCGTTCGGCGGCCAGCGTGTACTGGGTCAGGTCGTTGGTGCCGATGCTGAAGAAGTCGACGTAGGGCACGAACTCGGCCGCCCGCAACGCCGCCGCGGGCACCTCGACCATCATGCCGACCCGCAGTCCCGGGGCGTCGCCGGCCTCGGCCAGCATCGCCCGCGCGGCCCGCAATTCGTCCACTGTGGTCACCATCGGGAACATGATGCTGACCGGCGTCTCCCGGGCCACCTGGACGATCGCCCGCAGCTGCTCGGCGAACATGGCCGGGTGGGCCAGCGAGTGCCGCAGACCGCGAACGCCGAGGAACGGGTTGGCCTCGGCCGGTGGCGGCAGGTAGGGCAGGGGCTTGTCGCTGCCCGCGTCGAGTGTGCGCAGCGTGATCCGGCGGCCGCCCAGGGCCTCGGCGATCCGGCGGTAGACGTCGGCCTGCTCGTCGAGACCGGGCGCCTGGGTGCGATCCAGGAAGAGGAACTCCGTGCGGACCAGGCCGGCCAGGTCGGCGCCGTTGGCCGCGGCGGATCGCGCGTCCCCGACCGAGCCGATGTTCGCGCCGACCTCGATGGTCAGACCCCGGCTGGTCACGGCGGGGGCGGCGGCCCGGGTGAGGGCTTCGGTCCGGCGTAGGTCTTGCTGGTGTGCCCTCGAACGGAACGTGGCGAGCACGGCGTCGGACGGAGCGGCCACGACCTCGCCGGTGCCGCCGTCCATCGCGATCAGCGTGCCGGCCGGGATGTCGAGGATCCCGGGGCCGGCGCCGACCACGGCCGGGATGCCGCGGGTGCGGGTGAGGATCGCGGCGTGCGAGGTGAGGCTGCCGCCGGCCAGGACCACCCCGGCGATGCGGTGCGGGTCGAGGGTGGCGGCCTCGGCCGGGGTCAGGTCGGCGGCGATCAGCACGCCGTCGCCGTCCGGGGCCGGGGCGGGCAGGCCGAGCAGGGCGCGCAGGACCTGCTGGGCCACGGCTCGGACGTCGGCGGCGCGGCCGCGCAGATAGGGATCGGTGAGGTCGTCGAACTCGGCGGCCACCCGGGCGGTCGCCTCGTGCCAGGCCTGTGGGGCGGGCTCGTCGCGGTCGATGCGGGTGTGGACGTCGTCGAGCAGATCGTCGTCCTCCAGCAGCATCCGGTGGGCGTCGAAGATGGGGTTGTGGAGACGGTCGAGCTCTTGTCCGGCCGCCGCCAGTGCCCGGTCGAGGCGGTGCCGCTCGATGGCCGGGCCCTGCGACGGGGTGTGGGGGAGCTCGATCGGGGCTTCGCGCACGCGCAGGGCTGGGCCGATGCCGATGCCGGGGGAGGCGGCTTCCCCTCTGGGTGCTTCGCCTCGGCCGGGGGTCGCTTGGCTGGTCGCGGTCGGGTCGTCCGGGCTGAGGGAAGCGCCCCCGGCGAGTGCGTCGTCCTCGGGAGCAGGCTCGCCGAAGTTCTGCCGGGCCACGGCGACAATGCGGTTCACCGCATCCCGTGCTTCGCGGCCCTCCGCGCGTACGTCCAGCTCGTGATCTCGCGAAGCGCCCAGGGTGGCGACGCGGGTGAGGCTGGACGCCGGGACCCAGGGCCCTCCGGTGGTCGCATTGCGCAGCTCGACCCGGGCGTCGAAGGCGCGGACCTCGGTGACCAGGCTGGCCGCGGGGCGGGCATGCAGACCGTGTGGATTGTGGATGGTGATCGTGGCGGTCGCCTCCGGCTTGGCGTCCGATTCGTCCGGTGTGGTGGGCGCGACCCCGAGGTGCGACTGCTTGCCGGCCAGGCCGTTGACCGCCTCCTCGGCGACCTCGTGCCGGTCGGCGCCCGAAGCAGCGGCCACGGTGGCGGCGATCAAGCCCTCGACCAGCGGCGCGGGGGAGAGGATGACGCGATCGGGCTCGTCGACCATCTCGAGAGCGAGTTCGGCCGACAGCACGGCGCTGCCCAGATCCATCAGCACGACGACGCCGTCACCGCTGTCCACGGCCGTGATGGCCTCGCTGATGGCGACCGCGTCGGTGCCGAACGTCGTGTCGTCCAGCCCCGCCGCGACCTCGACGGCCACCGGCCGCCCCGCCGTCATCTCGGACGCCAGGGCGACCGCGGCCCGGGCCAGGGGGCGGCTGTGGCACACCACCACCAGGCCGACCATCAGCCCGCGTCGCCCAGCGTCGTCGCCGCCGCGGTCAGCAGCAGCGTCACCGAGGTCGCGCCCGGATCGGCGTGCCCGGCGCTGCGCTCACCGAGATAGCTGGCCCGGCCCTTCCGCGCGATCAGCGGGATCGTCGCGTCCCGCCCCCGCCCGGCGGCGTCGGCCGCGGCCCGCATGGTGCCGCCGGCCTCCAGCACGTCGACCGCGGGCGACAACGCGTCGACCATCGTCTTGTCGCCCAGCCCGGCCTTGCCCCGGGCGACCACCCCGTCGAGCCCCGCCCGCAGCACCTTGGCCAGGTCGGCCTGCTCGCCGGCGGCCGCCGCCATCCGCAGGAACGCCGTCCCGTAGAGCGGCCCGCTGGCCCCGCCGACCTTGCTGATCAGCGTCATCCCGACCTTCTTGAACAGCGCCGACGGCGTCTCCTGAGGCTCGGCGTCGAGCACGGCCACCACCGCCTGCAGACCACGGTCCATGTTGGCGCCGTGGTCGCCGTCGCCGATCGCCGAGTCGAGCTCGGTCAGCTCGGCCTTGTTGAGCGCGATCAGACGGGCGAACTCGCGGATCCACGCGGTGAGAGCCTCGGTGTCCACCGGTTCAGACCCCCTTGCGCAGCGCCGGCGTACGGACCGGCGCGTCCCACAACCGCAGGAGCTCGTCGTCGGCTTTGAGCAGGGTGACCGAGCAGCCGGCCATGTCGAGGCTGGTGATGTAGGGCCCGACGAGCGACCGGGCGACCGGGATGCCCGCCTTGGCCAGCAGCTGCGACACCTCGTTGAACATCAGATACAGCTCGATCAGCGGCGTCGCCCCCATCCCGTTGACAAAGGCGATCACCCCGTCGCCGCCGGTGAAGTCGAGGTCGGACAGGATCGGGCCGACCAGCATCTCGGCGATCTCGGCGGCCGGCGCGACCGGCACCCGGCGGCGGCCCGGCTCCCCGTGGATGCCGATGCCGACCTCCATCTCACCCTCCGGCAGGTCGAAGGTCGGCTTGCCGGCGGCCGGCACGGTGCACGAGGTGAGGGCGAGACCCATACTGCGGGCGTACGAGTTGACCTTGCGCGCCACCTCGGCGACCTGATCGAGCGGGCGCCCCTCCTCGGCCGCGGCCCCCGCGATCTTCTCGACCAGCACGGTCGCCCCCACGCCCCGGCGTCCCGCCGTGTAGAGGCTGTCCTGCACCGCCACGTCGTCGTCGATCACGACCGAGACGACCTGGGTGCCGCTGTCGGCCGCGACCATCTCGGCCGCCAGCTCGAAGTTCATGATGTCGCCGGTGTAGTTCTTGACGATGTGCAGCACCCCGGCGCCGCCGTCGACGGCCTGGGTGGCCGCCACCATCTGATCCGGCACCGGCGACGTGAAGACCTCACCCGCACAGGCCGCGTCCAGCATGCCCGGCCCGACGAACCCGGCGTGCAGCGGCTCGTGCCCCGACCCGCCACCGGAGACGAGCCCGACCTTGCCCCGGACAGGTGCGTCGCCGCGCACGACGATGCGGTTCTCGTGATCGACGCGCAGCTCCGGGTGCGCCGCGGCGAACCCGAGGAGCGCGTCACTGATGACATTCGCGGGATCGTTGATGAGCTTCTTCATGGTGGCTCCTCACCGCTGGTGACCGTCTGCCAACCTCAAGCTACGCCGCGCGCCCAGCGGTTTCGAGAGCCACGATCAATCTCCCGCGTCGCGACGGTCCGGCCGTGCTGGGTGACGAGGCGGACGGTCGGTGAGTCCTCGAGGTAGCAGAGGAGCATCTGCAACGACAGCAGCAGGAACGCGACCGTGTAAACAGGTCCGAACGCCGCGCCGTAGCCGTGGATCTCGGCCAGAGTCGCATAGGCATGCCGGAAAGCCCAGAACTCGAGGGCGACCAGGATGATCGCTCCGCCGATCACGCCCTCACCCGCCACCGTGACATGCAGGTGGACCTTTCCTCCGGAACCTCACCGGTTCCGAAGAGCTCCAGGGCCCGCCGGAGTGCCGGCTCTCGGTCCTGGTCACTGAACGGCATGAGGAACGAGGTTACGGTTTGCCGCCGAGGGCGCCGAGCACGCTGCGGATCAGCAGCGCCGATCGGGCTCCCACCTCGTCGCCGCCGTCGGCCAGTTCCGCAGCGTCCGCGGGCAGTAGATACACCTCGTGCAGCAGTGCGAGGTAGACATTCCGGCACCAGACCGGCTGCGCGGCGGTGATCACGCCGGATTCGTACAGGCGCGCGAAGAGCAAATCGATGCCGGCCAGGACGTCGTCATCGGGCCCATAGTTGAGGTCGACGACGAGGCGGTAGCTCGCCTTGACCTCGAAGGCGCTTTCCGTCAGGCGGTGCAGGGCGACCAGCGGGGGCGCTGTTCCTACCCGGGCCTGGTCGATGCCGTGCCGATAGCGGTCGTTGAACCGCTTGGACAGGGCGTCGATCAGCGCTTTGCGAGACGCGAAGCGGCGGTGGACCGTCGCGCGGGCAAGTCCCGCGGCGTCGGCGATCTTCTCCAGAGAGGCGCTTGCGTCTTCGGCGAGAACCCTCTCGGCGGCTTCCAGGATCCGCGCGGTGCTGCGCTCCGCGTCTGCCCTCACGACATCACCATACCGAACCCCTAACTGAGACACAACTGACTCAGTTATTGACACAGCGGCGACAGTGGAGTTGCATCTGATGTGCCCGAATCAGCCAGCCGAACAGGAGCACCACCATGAATCTGGACCTTGCCGGTAAGCGCGTCCTCGTGACCGGCGCGAGCAAGGGCATCGGGCTCGCCGTCGTCCGCGCCTTCCTCGACGAGGGTGCCGTGGTCTCCGCCGTGTCCCGGCGCAGCACCCCCGAGCTCGACGCCACCACGGCCACGTTTGTATCGGCCGACCTCGCCGACCCGGACGGTCCGCGGCGGATGGTCGAGACCGTGCTCGCCGCCGACCCTCGCCTCGACATCCTGATCAACAACGTTGGTGGCGGCACCACGACAGCCGAGGCCATGGCCGACCCGCTCGACGGCGATGACGACCTGTGGAGCGAGGTCTACGCCCTGAACCTCTTCGCGACCGTACGGACCACCCGCCACGCCCTACCGGCACTGACCCGCTCGCGGGGAGCCATCGTCAACATCAGTTCCAACAGCGCCCGCGCCCCGTTCGGCACACCGCTGGCCTACACCAGCGCCAAGGGCGCCCTCAACACGTTCTCCCGGGGTCTGGCCGAAAAGGTCGCCGCCGACGGGGTCCGGGTAAACGTCGTCACCCCCGGCGGCACGCACACCGACCTGATGGCGGGCAAGGACGGCTACCTCGCCACAGTCGCCACGACCATGGGCATCGACCACGCCGTTCTGCTCGCCGCGATGCCGGCGAACGGGGGCATGCTGACCGGCACCCTGATCGACCCGGCCGAGATCGCACGCGCGGTGCTGCTGCTGGCCTCCCCGGTCATGCCAAGCACGATCGGCGAGATCTGGGCGGTGGACGCCGGCTCGGTAAAAGCAGTCTGACGTCCCCCGCAGCCCGCACCTGGAGAGGATCGCCCGGTTCGCCGGCACGTCCTTCTCGCTCGAAGGCCGGGCGCTCACGACCGCCCGGCCTTCTCAGCGCCACACCCGGTCCCGCGGGTCAATACGCGGCGATCATGGATGCCGGCCGTTGAACGGGCATCGCGCGTGCCCCGCCCGGCCAGGCTCCGGACCAGGTGCGTTGCGCGAATTCTCTAATTGCCAACGGCAGTTAAGTAGGCTCGTACAAAGAAGCCTCCGACTAAGGCACGGTGCAGATGGCCGGCCGCCGTGATGTCCTCACCCGCGAGCGTGACGTGCAGGTGGGCCTTTCCTTCGATTACCTCGCCCGTTCCGGAGAGTTCCATCGGCTGCGAGTAGCGACGGAGGTAGTCGATGCTTTCGTCGTCCTTGGCCATGACCGAGACCACTGCCTCGTTGACCGCTCCGATCAGCGTGATGACCGCGCTGCCGAGGCTGAGCTTGTCGACCCCCTCCTGAACGGTCCGGAGGACTTCCTGGTCCTTGTTGACCTGGATGACATGGGTGGGCAAGGGGACTCCTAAATCTTGAGTGGGTTGACGCCCGCGAGGGTTGCTCCAATGGCCCGTAGATTCTCTCGGCTGGGCTCCAACCTGAGCGCCGAGATCAGGGCTTCGGTGACCGTCTGATCTGTCCGTCGCTGTCGTCGCTTCAAGTCCTCTCCCAGGACGCTCTCGTACTCTCTGATGACGTCCGGGGTGACCGCTCTGACGCCAGTCTCTACGTTGCCGATGTAGTTACGGCTGTAGCCGGTGCGCTTCGCCATGCGGGCTGACGAGAGGCGACCGCGCATTGGGCGCGGAGATTCTGGCAGCGATGAGCCATCAATCCGCCTACAGGCGAGCCCCGGCCGAGGCGGTCGATCTGGCCCGGGCAGCGGGACGTTCAGCGGTAGAGGCTGGTGTCTCCGCTATCGAGAGGGAGTCCGCTGTACTGGAAGCTCAGGGCCATGCGGTGAGCGGCGATGAGGCTGCTTGCGCGGTCGCCTAAGGGCTCCACTCGGTTCGGGCGCGTGACTATCTCGCAGATTTAGCGAACCGGCTCGGGCAACACGTCGGGTTGGCGCCGGTCAGTCAGTTCACTGACCGAGTGCGCCCGATGCTCCGGGCAAGCTAGAGCTTGCCTTGGGCCTTGAGGAGTTGAACCGCAAGCAAGCCTGACACCGAACCGGCACCAACGATGGAGCCGTCGTCCATGTGCTGCTGAATGTCAGTCAACGGAATCCAGCCGATGCGCTCAGCTTCGTTGACATCAGGTGCCGACCCCGTGAAGTCGGCTCCTCGGGCCAGGAAGACGACGTTCTCCTGCTCGATCGTTCCGACCATCGGCTGGAACGTGACGAGCTTTTCCATGCTGCGCGGACGCCAGCCGGTTTCCTCTTCCACCTCGCGGGTGGCGCAGGTCATGGGGTCCTCGGCGGGGTCGAGGTAGCCTCCCGGCAGCTCCCAGACCCATCGATCCACGATGAAGCGATGGCGCCACATCATGAGGACGCGCTCCTCATCGTCGAGAACGATGACCATCGCCGCGCCCGGGATCCGGAGCACGTACTGCTCGAAACGGACGCCGTCCGGGAGCTCCACGTCGGCGATGCTCAGAACCGCGCGCCGGGTGTCGTCCAGAACGCGCTCCCCGTGGATCGTCCACTCGCTGGCTCGCTTCGGCTCCGTGCTCATGCGTCGAAACTTTAGTCACGTCGAGCGGATGACACGCCTCGGTGAAATTCCTTGCCCAGATGTCACCCTCCGCGAGGCGTCGCTACGGCTTGAGCACTACGCCGCACCCGACGAACTGCATCACTTCGCTGGGCATTCTCTGCTCCACACCGACCTGAACAACGCCAACGTCATCGTCGCCGACGGCGTCGCCTGCATGGTCGACTGGGGCTGGGCCACCCGAGGAGCCGCCTGGCTGGACGCGGCGTACTGGACGATCTGGCTTATCAGCGCCGGCCATGCACCGGTCGAAGCCGAGCGCTGGGCACAACGGATTCCCGCCTGGCAAGCGGCTACCAGCGCTGGGCTCGCCGCATTCGCCGCAGCCAACGTCCGTATGTGGAACCAAATCGCCGGAGCGCAACCCGACGCCTGGACCCGACGCATGGTGATCGCCGCGGACCGATGGAAGGCGCACCGCGTCAGCCGCATGTGACGAAGGCACACCCGGGTTGGCCGGACGGGCCTTCCTGCTCTTCGACGGCTCATAACGCCTACGCGTGCGGCCCAGCTCGGCCCCGACCGGGCGCCGGTCGTAATCAGGCCGGCACCATGGCGATGGGGGGATCCGGGGGGCTTGCCCCCACGGCGTGGGGTCTGGGGCTCGGGCCCCAGGGACGCTCAAGCGCGCCCGGCAGGATTCGAACCTGCGACCGACGGATTAGAAGTCCGTTGCTCTATCCGCTGAGCTACGAGCGCGAGGGGCACAGCTTAACTTGCCGGTGGCGACGCGGGGGTAACCAGCCGTCGGTAGGTGGGGGACCGAACGGCTACGTTGGCAGGTTGTCAACAAGACTGCGCAGCTACCTTGAGTTGTCCTCCGGGGCCGGCGGGACCGAGACCTCGGGCGTCCCGACCGGCGGCATGAAAGCGTCGGTCCAGCGGCCCAACTCGCGGAAGACTTCGGTGCGTACCTCTTTGCCGGAGAGCGTGAGATCGTGCATGCCGCCGTCGAACCGGGCGATCGTGACCCGCGGGCCGAGACGCGGCGCCCAGCGCACGATGTGCTCGACATCCAGCACGGAGTCGGAGACGCGGAGATCCTCGTGCCACGCGCGGCCCCGGAACGTCCGCGTCGAACACGCGACCATCACCGGCGCGTCGATGCCCAAGCCGGCCCGCAGCCGACGCTGACCACGCCGAATGGCCTCCAGCCAGCCCGAGGTCACCGGGAAACCGAACACCGGCTTCCACGCCAGATCGTAGGACCACTCGCCATTGTGGTCACTGTGCAGGCTCTGGCCGTAAAGGCCCAGCGACGACATCGGGATCTTCCGGTACGGCGTACGCCGGGTGGCCGCGATCGTCGCCGCCATGATGGGCTTCTTCAGCAGCCAGGGCACGTTGAAATCGAAGAACGGGCTGTTCAGGAATAGTCCGTCGACGATGCCTTGCTTCTGCCGGGTGTGTGACCACAGCGACGTGATCAGACCGCCGGTCGAGTGGCCGGCCACCAGCATCTGGTCGTGGCCGTCCTGCTCGCGGATGATGCGCGCCGACTCGTCGAGCTCGGGGAAGTAGTCGGTGAGGCTGCGCGCGAAATTCGGCGTCTGGTGGGGGAGCAGGCTGCGGCCGTATTTGCGCAGATCGAGCGCGTAGAAATCCCAGCCGCGCTCGACGAAGAAATCGGCCAGGTGGGTCTGGAAGAAATAGTCCACGAAGCCGTGCACGTACAGCACGGCCCGGCGGCTGGGGCGGTCGGCCCGCCGTCGCACGAGCGTGGCCACCACTTCACCTTCGTCGTCGCGACCCAGGTCGATCGTGTGCCGTTCGTAGGGCGGTCCGAGTACGTCGATCTCCACGGGCCCAGGCTACCCACCAGTACGCGTCGACGCGCGATATCAGAAACCCCGGCCCTTGTGGCCGATTTCCACAGACCCAGTGCTTGTCCACAGACCACCGCTCAAGATCCCCGAGCCGTACGGCCCGAGCGAGAAGCTGCCCACCTCACCGCAACACAACTGGAGGACACAAGTGTTCGACACCAACCTCGTCGTCGTGGGCAACGTGCTGGTCGCCCCGGAATGGCGCCGCCTGGAGGGGTCCGGCTCGATGGTGGCCAACTTCCGGGTCGCCTCCAACGCCCGCAAGTTCGACCGGGAGACCAACACCTGGGTCGACGGCCGGAGCCTGCGGGTGCGGGTGACCGCGTGGCGCCGGCTGGCCGAGGGCGTGACCGCGTCGATCGCCGTCGGCGACCCCGTCATCGTCTACGGACGGCTCTTCACCCGCGACTGGAAGGACAGTGAGGGCAACGACCGGATCTCGTACGAGATGGAGGCGCTCTCGATCGGTCACGACCTCGCCCGCGGCCGGTCCCGGTTCGTGCGCAACCCGCGTGGTTCGGCCCAGGGCGTGAGCACGATCGAGGACACCGACGAGCGCTTCTTCATCGGCGGCGAGCAGTCGGCGCCGGTCGCGGTCGAGGACGCCCCCGCCATCTTCGGCGACGGCGTTCCCGACGAGGACGGCCCGCTGTTCCCTGAGGCGGCGCCGTCGGATGAGGCGGCGTCGCGGTCCGACCACAAGGAGGAGGCATCCGACGAGGAGATCGCTCTCGAGGTCGAGAAGATCGCCGCCGCCGAGCCCGCACCCGCCCGGCGCTCGCGCCGGACCGCGCGAAAGGAGCCCGTCGCCGCCTGATCCACCGGCGCAGGAGGGCAGGTCAGCCGCTGTCGGCTCGCTGAGCCGGCACCGGCCCGGGTCGCCGGACGGCTGACACTGCCCCCGAATGGGGTGGTCCGATCGTCCCGGGCGATCGGGCCACCCGGCCGACCTGCCCGGTTGGGCGCGGGTGGGGGCCGACCGGCAGACTGGTCGCGTGCTGTTGAAGGAGATCCGCGCGATCGCGGGCGAGACACTTGTGCTCGCGCCGCACGACCAGGACACCGAGAGAGCCAACACCAGCTGGTTCGGCGCTCCGCCGCACGAGCGCATGGGCCTGACGGCCGAAGAGGTGGTCGCCGTCTTCGAAGAAACGATCGACCTGCTGCGGGGGCAGGTCGCTGCGATGTCGCACGTGGGGCCGGCGACGTTCTATGTGTGGCACGACCTGCAGGCGGGGCAGCTGCGCTGTTCCACCAGGTCGTGCGGGCGGGACGAACTGCCGTTCACCGAGAAGTACCGGACGACGGACGACCTGCGGGAGATCGTCGTCGAGTTCCTCGAGGATCGTGCGCCCGGCGCGATCGTCTGGGGCGAGTTCGACCCGGTGCCCATCCCGGACGGGCCGGAGCCTGACGTGCGGGAAATCCCGGTCTGGGTGTGCGACCTACGTTCATGATCGTCAGATTGACCGGTTGAAGGCGGAAAGGACCAAGGCGTGGCGGGGGAGGCGAACCGGGCGGGCACGGCTGACGCGGTCGGGCTGGCGGCGGGCTATCTGCTCGACGCGGTGTTCGGGGATCCGCGGCGGTTCCACCCGGTCGCCGGGTTCGGGACGGTGGCGGGAGCGCTCGAGCGGCGGATCTACGCACCCAACCGGCGCGCGGGGGTGGCCTTCACGGCGGTCGCGGTGGGAGTGCCGGCCCTGGCCGGGGTGGCGGCTGCGGCGGCCACGCGGAGGCTGCCGATCGCCCGGGCCGCTCTGGTCGCCGGGGTCACCTGGACGGTGCTCGGCGGGCGGACCCTTCGGCGGGAGTCGCGGATCATGGCGGGACACCTCGACGACCACGATCTCGGCTCGGCGCGCGGGCGGCTCAACCACCTCTGCGGGCGGGACCCGTCCCGGCTCGACGAGTCCGAGCTGGCCCGGGCGACGGTCGAGTCCGTCGCCGAGAACACGTCCGATGCGGTGGTCGCACCGCTCGTCTGGGGTGGCCTGCTCGGGCTGCCGGGGCTGCTGGCCTACCGGGCGGCCAACACGCTCGACGCGATGGTGGGGCACCGGTCGCCGCGATATGCGCGGTTCGGGATGGCGTCGGCCCGGCTCGACGACGCGCTCAATCTGCTGCCGGCCCGGTTGACCGGTGTGCTGACGATCGCGGCGGCACCGGTCGCGGGCGGCAACCCGAAGGAGACGTTGCGGGTCTGGCGCCGGGACCGCAACGATCACCCGTCGCCCAACGCGGGCCAGTGCGAGTCGGCCATGGCGGGGGCTCTGGGCGTACGGCTCGGGGGTCGCAACGTCTATTTCGGACGCAGCGAGACCAGGCCGTTCCTCGGCGACGGCCCCCGCCCGTCGGCCGTGCACCTGCGCCGCGCCGCACGGGTGTCCGGCGCTGTCGGGCTCGCCGCCGCCGGCCTCGCCGTCGGAACGGCGCTGCTGAGAGGCGCTGTCGGATCGGCGCTGCTGAGAGGCGCCGGGGCGGTCGGAAGTGCGCCGCGGCAAAGCTCAGTGACCGGGCGGAGGGGACGGTGAGCGGCGGGCTTCTCGTGGCCGGGACCACGTCGGACGCCGGGAAGAGTGTCCTCACGGCGGGGATCTGCCGTTGGCTGCACCGCCGGGGCGTCAAGGTCGCTCCGTTCAAGGCGCAGAACATGTCCAACAACTCGGTGGTCGTCGTCGGGCCGGACGGCCGCGGCGGCGAGATCGGCCGCGCCCAGGCGATGCAGGCGGCTGCCTGCGGCATCGCACCCGATCTGCGGTTCAACCCCGTTCTGCTCAAGCCGGGCAGCGACTTCTCCAGCCAGGTGGTCCTGCTCGGTGAGGCCGTCGACACCGTCACGGCCGGCAACTACCGGTCGCTGCGGCCCCGCCTCGCCGAGACCGCCCACGCCGCCCTGGCCGAGCTCCGCGCGGAGTACGACGCCGTCATCTGCGAGGGCGCCGGCAGCCCGGCTGAGATCAACCTGCGCGACGGCGACTTCGTCAACCTGGGCCTGGCCCGCCAGGCCGGCCTCCCGGCGATCGTGGTCGGTGACATCGACCGGGGCGGTGTCTTCGCGGCCCTCTTCGGCACGGTCGCGCTGCTCAGCCCGGAGGATCAGGCGTTGATCGCCGGCTTCGTGATCAACAAGTTCCGCGGGGATCTGGGCCTGCTCCGGCCCGGGCTCGACATGATCACGTCGGTGTCGCACCGGCCGGTGTACGGCGTTCTGCCGTTCCACCGTGAGGTCTGGCTCGACGGTGAGGACTCCCTGGCGTACGGGAATGTCGTGGGACGCCCGCAGGGCCCACACGGCACCGAGTGGCTGCGCGTCGCCGTCGTCCGCCTGCCGCGGCTCTCCAATGCGACCGACGCCGAGGCGCTCGCCGCCGAACCGGGTGTCCGGGTGCTTCTCACGGTTGAGCCGGCCGAGATCCTCGACGCCGATCTGGTGGTCATCCCCGGGTCGAAGGCCACCGTCAGCGACCTCGCCTGGCTGCGCGAGACCGGGCTGGCCGGCGCCATCGAGGCGCATGCCGCGCAGGGCAAGCCGGTGCTCGGCCTCTGCGGCGGCTTCCAGATGCTTGCCCAGTCGATCACCGACGAGGTCGAGAGCCGCCGCGGAACCGTACGAGGTCTGGGCCTTCTGCCGGTGGGGATCGCTTTCCAGCCGCGCAAGACGCTCGCCCGGCCCACCGGCGAAGCCTTCGGCGCGCCCGTCACCGGCTACGAGATCCACCACGGCGTCGTCACCAACCAGCCGCCGAGCCCCTTCCTCCGGTACGCCGACGGGCAACCCGAGGGGGCGATCAGCGGCAACGTATGGGGAACGCACTGGCACGGCGCCTTCGAATCCGACGAGTTCCGCCGCCGCTTCCTGACCGAGGCCGCCCGCCAGGCCGGCCGCCACGGCTTCACCGTCGCCCCCGGGACGCACTTCGCCGGTGTCCGGGATCGCGCGCTCGACGTGCTGGGCGATCTCGTCGAGGAGCATCTCGACACGGAGGCGCTCTGGCGGCTGATCGAGAGCGGCCCGCCGCCCGCGGTGCCGTTCCTCCCGCCCGGAGCACCGCGAACACCCGGAGCACCGCAAACACCCGGAGCACCACAAAGTGCCTGAGCCCAGCCTCGACGACCTGGCCGCGTACGTCCGGGGGCGGCCGCCTCGCCTCGGCGCCGTCCGCCTGGTCGCCGTCGACGGGCCCAGCGGCGCCGGCAAGACCCGCTTCGCCGACCGCCTGGCCGCCGCGCTCGGTGACGCCCCCGTCGTGCACACCGACGACCTGCTCAGCGGCTGGGACGACCAGTTCACGTTCTGGGCGCGGCTGGAGAAGCACGTGCTCACCCCGCTGCGGAACGGCGAAACCGCCACCTACCGGCGCTACGACTGGGACCACCACGATTTCGCCGGCCCGCAGCTGACGGTGGCACCCCTTCCGGTCGTACTCCTGGAAGGGGTGAGCGCCGCCCGGCGCGAGATTCGTCCCGAGTTGACCCTGGCTGTCTTTGTCGACGCGCCGGGCGAACTTCGCTGGGAGCGCGCTATCAGCCGGGACGGGGACGACAGCCTTGCGTATCGGAAGTACCTTGAGCGCTGGCGGGCCGCCGAGGACCGGCACTTCGCCGTGGATGAGACGGCCGCGCACGCGGATCTGATCGTCGACGGCGCAGCACCGTCCGCCCTATCGATCAAAGGGTGGCGATCATGACTACCGACGACGAGAACCGCCCGGTACGCCGGCGGATCACCCTCACCGGCATCAGCTCGCGGGCCTGGGAGCACCCGGCCGACCGGGGCGCGCTGACCGCCCTGCGGGAGCTGCGCGGCTTCGACGACGTGGTCAAGGCGTTCTTCGGCATGTGGAACGAGCGCGGCTTCCGCCTGCAGTTCCTGGCCGGCGCCATCCGGGTCGACCACCGGCAGTACCCCCGCGTCTATCAGCGCTTCACCGAGGCCGCGGCCACGCTCGACGTGGTCGAGCTGCCCGAGCTGTACGTCTCGCAGGACCCGATCATCAACGGCTCGGCGATCGGCCTCGACAAGCCGTTCATCGTGGTCACCACCGGCGCCGTCGAGAAGCTGGACGACGACGAGCTGCGCGCGATGCTGGGCCACGAGATCGGCCACGTCCGCAGCGGCCACGCCGTCTACAAGACCATCCTGATGATCCTGACCCGCTGGGCGGCCAGCCTGAGCTGGTTGCCGGTCGGCGCCATCGCGCTGCGGGCGATCATCACGGCGATGCTCGAGTGGTGGCGCAAGGCCGAGTTGTCGGCCGACCGGGCCGGGCTGCTGGCCGGGCAGGATCCGGCCGCCTCGCTGCGGCTGCTGATGAAACTGGCCGGCGGCGGCGACCTGTCGCAGATCGACACGGCCGCGTTCCTCGAGCAGGCCGCCGAGTACGAGAGCGGCGGCGACCTGCGCGACAGCATCCACAAGATCGGCATGACCCTGGGCAGCACCCACCCGGTCCCCGTGGCCCGGGCGTCCGAGCTGCGCAAATGGGTCGACTCGGGGGCGTATGCGGAGATCCTCGGTGGCGACTACCCGCGCCGCGACTCGGATGGCGACGCCTCGGTGGCCGACGACGTGAAGGCCGCCGCCAACTCGTACCGGGAAACTTTCAGCAATTCGCAGGATCCGCTCGTCGGTCTGCTCCGCAAGCTCGGCGACGGTGCCGGTGACCTGGCCGGATCGGCTGTGCGGGGCGCCCGTGGGTGGATGGGCGATGCGTCACGCCGCGGCCGGCGAGACGGCGAAGAGGGCTGAACGAACCTTAGGATCACTCACATGAGCTTGAGTGAGACCGATCTGCGCGCAGCCGTCGAGCGGGAGATGCCCGGAGTCCGTGCCGACCTGGAGCGGCTCGTCCGCATTCCGGGCATCGCCTTCGAGGGCTTCGACCACTCCCACGTCGAGCGGTCGGCCGAGGCCGTGGCCGAGCTGTTGCGGGGCTGCGGCCTCGACACGCAGGTTGTGGTGCGGGGCGGCCAGCCCGCCGTGATCGGTCGCAAGGCCGCTCCCGAGGGCGCGCCGACCGTGCTGCTCTACGCCCACCACGACGTCCAGCCCGCCGGTGACCCGTCGCTCTGGACCAGCGACCCGTTCGAGCCGGTCGAGCGTGACGGCCGTCTCTACGGTCGCGGTGCCGCCGACGACAAGGCGGGCGTGATGGCCCACGTCGCCGCGCTGCGCGCGTTCGGCGACCAGCTGCCGGTCGGGGTGGTCGTCTTCGTCGAGGGCGAGGAGGAGTTCGGGTCCGACTCGCTCGACGCGATCATCGAGGAGTTCCTGGAGGAGCTGCGGTCCGACGTGATCGTGATCGCCGACTCCGGCAACTGGGACATCGGGCAGCCCGCCCTGACCACCTCGCTGCGCGGCGTGGTCAACCTCTTCGCCGAGGTCAAGGTGCTCAAGAGCGCGGTGCACAGCGGCATGTTCGGCGGCCCCGTGCCCGACGCGCTGACCACGCTGGCCCGCCTGCTGGCGACCCTGCACGACGAGAGCGGCGAGGTCGCGGTCGACGGGCTGGTCGGCCGTGAGGGCGCGAGCGTCGACTACCCGGCCGACCGCTTCCGGCATGAGGCGGGCCTGCTCGACGGCGTCGAGCTGGTGGGCAAGGGCTCGATCACCGACCGGATCTGGACCAAGCCCTCGATCTCGGTCCTGGGCATCGACGCGCCCCGCACGTTCGAGGCGGCCAACGCTCTGCAGCCGTCGGCCAAGGCCAAGATCTCCGTACGACTGGCGCCGGGCGACGACCCCAAGTCGGCCTACGCCGCGGTGCGCGCCCACCTCGAGAAGCACGTGCCCTGGGGTGCGCACATCGAGGTGACGCTGGAGGCCGACGGCGAGCCCTGCGTGATCGACGCGACCGGCCCGGCGTACGAGGCCGCGCGCTCCGCCTTCCGCTCGGCGTGGGACGGCACCGCCCCGGTCGACATGGGCGTCGGCGGCTCGATCCCGTTCATCGCGACGTTCCAGCAGCTGTTCCCGCAGGCCGCGATCCTCGTCACCGGTGTCGAGGACCCGTATTCGGCGGCCCACGCCCCCGACGAGAGCCTGCACCTCGGCGAGTTCGAGCGCGTCTGCGTGGCCGAGGCCCTGCTCCTCAAGAACGTGGCGGAGACGGTTCCGACGACGAAGTAGGGGGCGGCCGATGGCCGAGCTGTCGTGTGACGTGCTGGTGGTGGGTGCCGGTCCGACCGGACTGATGCTCGCCAACTGGCTGACCAGACTCGGGGTCGACGTGATCGTCACCGACGGCAAGGAAGGCCCGACCCGCGAGTCGCGCGCCCTCGTCGTCCAGGCGCGCAGCCTCGAGATCTACGACCAGCTCGGCCTCGCCGATCAGGTGCTGGAAGCCGCGGGGCGGGCCGACGCGGTCGCTCCCGGCTTCTACGACCGGTCGTTCGGCCGGATCCAGCTCGGCCCGCTCGGCGCGAACCGCACGCCCTACCCGTACCTGGAGGTTCTCGAGCAGAGCCGCAACGAGGAGATCCTCTACGCGAACCTGCAGAAGCTCGGCGCCGACGTTCGCTGGGAGACACCGGTCACGGTGGTCCGGCAGGTCGAGGACGGCGTCGAGGCGAAGGCCGGCAACGACACGGTGCGGGCCCGCTTCTGCGTCGGCTGCGACGGCTCGAACTCGGCCGTCCGCAAGGGCCGGCGGATCGCGTACGAGGGCGTCACCAACCCGCACCGGTTCTACGTGATCGACGCGGTCGGGGTGGCCGGCCTGGTCGAGAACGCGATCAACGTACGGCCCGGCGGCTCCGACTTCCTGCTCGCCTTCCCGATGCGCGGCCGCCACGCCTGGCGCCTGCTCGGCCTGGTGCGCGACGAGGACGGCGACGCCAAGCTGACCGAGGAGGACGTGCGCCCGCGGATCAAGGAGTTCGCGGTCACGTACGGCGACTCGCGCTGGTTCGCCACCTACAAGGTGCACCACCGGGTGGCCGCGACGTTCCGCGACGGGCCGTTCTTCCTGGCCGGGGACGCCGCCCACGTGCACTCCCCGGTCGGCGGCCAGGGCATGAACACCGGCATGCAGGACGCCCACAACCTGGCCTTCAAGCTGGCCGACGTGCTGCAGGGGCGCCGCAAGGACGCCTGGCTCGACCGCTACGAGGCCGAGCGCCGCCCGGTGGCGCAGACGCTGGTCGCCACGACCGACCGGGTCTTCGGCGCGATCACCTCGCAGCGGCCGATCGCGCGGATGCTGCGTCGCTTCGTCGTGCCGGTGGCGGCGCCGCTCGGTGTGCGCCTGGTGCCCCGGCTGTCCGGCGGCGGGCGCCTCTTCCAGTACGTGTCCCAGACCCGCATCCACTATTGGATGACGCCGAACGCGAAGGCGGCCTCGGGCGGCCGCCGGGATCCGGTCATCGGCCGGCGACTGCCCTGGACCGGCGGCAATTTCGAGGCGTTGCGCGATCTGCGGTGGCAGGTTCACGCGTACGGCGGAGTGACAACCGCCGACGTGCCGGACCTCGGCCTGCCGCTGCACGTCTTCCCGCCCGCGCCCGGCACCGGCCTGCAGCCGGGGAAGCTCTATCTGGTCCGCCCCGACGGCTTCGTCGCTGCTGAGGCGGCGGTTGCCGAGGCGGCGGGCGTCTTCCAGGCCCTGATGCGGAGCTGACTCACGCAGGGTCTCAGGGCGCTCGTCACGCAGAGCAAACCGGTGCGGGCGGTGATCTCGTCCTGTTAGGATATCGAACATGCGTTCGAACAAGGTGCCTGCTTCGGTGTCTCTGATGGTGCGGCCGATGCCCGTCGGGCCGCGCGACGCGATCGATCGTCTTCACGTCCGTGACCGGTTGGAGTCCATCGCCCGGTTGCGGTCCGCGGTGCTCGCGATGGACCAGGTCGATGTCGCCGGCTGGGACGACGGCTCCCTGACCGATCATCTGGAGGAGCTCTCGGCCACCCTGTGCGCGATCGACGCCCAGGTGACGCGCGTGGCCGAGGCCGTGCGGGCCCGTGGCTTCCGCATCGAGGAGCCCCGGGCCGCCTGACGTCCCGAAATTGTCAGGGGGTACTGCCAGGATGAGGGTGTGCGATTCGTAGAGCTGGCGGCGACCTCGGCGGCCGTGGCCGCGACCTCGGGGCGCAAGGCCAAGGTGGAGCTGGTGGCCGACGCCCTGCGGCGGCTCGACCGGGAGGAGATCGCCGCCGGCTCGGGTTATCTGGCCGGTGAGCTGCGGCAGCGACAGACCGGGGTGGGCTATGCGAGCCTGCGCGATCGACCGCCGCCGGCCGAGCAGGCGAGTCTCACCGTGGGGGCGGTCGATGCTCTCATCGCCGAGATCTCGGCGGTCGCCGGGTCGGGGTCACAGGCCAAGCGGCGAGAGCTGGTGGCCGCGCTGTTCGGGGCGGCCACCGCCGATGAGCAGCGGCTGCTGGTCGGGCTGTTCAGCGGCGAGCTGCGCCAGGGGGCCCAGGCCGGGTTGCTGGCCGACGCCATCGCCAAGGCGGCCGAGGTCCCGCTGACCGCTGTCCGGCGGGCGCTGCTGCTCTCGGGCGATCTCAAGCAGGTCGCGGTGGCCGCGCTCACCGGCGGGGCGGTCGCCCTGGCCGAGATCACCTTGCGGGTGGGCACCCCGCTCACGCCGATGCTGGCCCAGAGCGCTCCCGACGTGGGCGCGGCGCTCCTGGCCACCGGCACGCCGGCGACGGTCGACGTGAAGCTCGACGGCATCCGCATCCAGGTGCATCGCTCCGGTGACGACGTGCGGGTCTTCACCCGCAGCCTCGACGACATCACCGCCCGCATGCCCGAGGTGGTCGAGGCGGTCCGCAAACTGCCGCTGCGCGAGGTCGTGCTCGACGGCGAGGCGATGACCCTGGACGCCTCGGGCCGGCCCCGCCCCTTCCAGGAGACGTCGAGCCGCGCCGCCACCCGCGGCGCCGCCAACCGCGGCGCCGCCAACCGCGGCGCCGCCACCGGTGCTGAGGGAGCAGATCGGCTCGCTCTGGTGCCGTTCTTCTTCGACATCCTCCACCTCGACGGCGCCGACCTGCTCGACGAGCCGGGCCGGGTGCGGTGGCAGGCGCTGGCCGAGGCCCTCCCGGCCGAGCTGTTGGTCGGCCGCACGTCGGTGACCAGCGAGGAGGAGGCCGCGGCCGCCTTCGCTGCTGCGCTCGCCGCGGGTCAGGAGGGCGTCGTCATCAAAGCGAGCGAGGCGCCCTACGACGTCGGCCGGCGCGGGTCGGCCTGGGTCAAGGTCAAACCGCGGCACACCCTCGACCTGGTGGTCCTGGCCGTCGAGTGGGGGCACGGCCGTCGCAAGGGCTGGCTGTCCAACCTGCATCTGGGCGCCCGCGACCCCGAGACGGGCGGGTTCGTGATGCTCGGCAAGACGTTCAAGGGCCTCACCGACGAACTGCTGCGCTGGCAGACCGAGCGCTTCCAGCAGCTGGCCACCGGCGACGACGGCTGGGTCGTGCGGGTGCGGCCCGAGCAGGTTGTCGAGATCGCCTTCGACGGGGTGCAGACCTCGCCGCGATATCCGGGCGGGGTTGCCCTGCGCTTCGCGCGCGTGCTCCGCTACCGCGACGACAAGCCCGCCGCCGAGGCCGACACCATCGACATGGTCCGTGCGATCGGCAGCTTCCCCCGCCCCGACTAGCTCACCGGCGGGGTGAGGCCGGTCGTGGGGAAGAACGGGCAACCGATGCCGGCTGCTGAGGCACGTTCGCCACCCAGGCGCGCCATCCGTGATCAGTCCAGCGACTGGCTGCCCTCGCGGGCACGGTCGGCATCCGTGACCCGGTCACCTTGGGTGGCGGCCGCGGCGGCCCGCTTGCGGTCGGCTTCCTCGACCCGGTCGCCGGGTGCGTCGCGTCGGCGGTCGGCTTCCTCGACCCGGTCGCCGCGTGCGTCGCGTCGGCGGTCGGCCTCGTCGACCCGATCGCCGCCGCGCGGCGTGCGGGGCTGGGCGGCCGAGCGGTCACCGGCCGGCTCGGGGCCGTGGGCCTCTTTGCGGGCGTAATAGACGTAGGCAGCCAGCGCCATGGCGGCGAAGAGCCACCACTGCACGGCATAGCCGCCGTTCTGCCACGCGTCCTCGTGGTCGATCGGGATGCGCGTGAAGGCCTCGTCGTTGGCCGGCGTCTGCTCGGTCAGCAGCACATAGGCCCCGTACACGGGGTAGGGCATCTCGGGCGCGAGCCGGGACAGTGAGATCCGCCGCGTGTCCAGCCGGCCGTCCCGGCGCTCGACCGCCACGGGTCGGCTTTCCGACAGGTGCACCTGGCCGACCACTGTCACGTCACCGCTGGGCGCGGGCGGCACCACCGGCGCGGCCAGGGCCCCGCCGGGCGGCGCCGGCACCCAGCCCCGGTCGACCAGCACCGCCGTGCCGTCGGTCAGCACGAGCGGCGTGACGATCTCGAAGCCCACCTCGCCGTCGACCGTGCGGCCCCGGGCCTGAATCTCGTGCGACGGGTCGTATCGACCGGAAACCGTCACTTTTGTCCAGGCCAAATCCTTGCCCGGAGCCGCTCCGGCCGCGCCCGGCGCTGTCGGCCGGATCAGGGCCGAGGTCAGCGGGACGGCCGCTATCGAGTCAGCGGCGTCGATGCGATCGTTGATCGCGCTGCGTTCCTCGTAACGCCTCAGCTGCCAGTTGCCGAGCATCACCATGACCACCGCGGCGGCCACCGCCAGCGCGGCCGCGGCCAGCCAGCGCGGACTCAGCAGGAAGCGGTACACGCAACGAGGCTACCCGTCGCCCGGCCGGCGCCGACCGCAGCCGGGTACTGTCCCTCTCCGACCACCGGATCCGGCCGGCCGGGGGAAACGCCGGACCGCCCGGCCGACGGGACACCGTGCCGGCAGGTCCGCGAGACACCAGACACACCACAGCCACACAAGCGATGCCGGCGGCGGGGGAGACACCCAGGCCGGTCGAGGAAAGGCCCGGGAGATCCACGATGAGCGCCCAGCCCCGCCTGGTCGTCAGCGCCCCCGCCTCGGGGCACGGCAAGACCGCGATCGCGGTCGGCCTGCTGTCAGCCTGTGCGGCCCGCGGCCTCCCGGTGGCCGGTTTCAAGGTCGGCCCCGATCACACCGACGCCGCGTACCTCGGTCTGGCCGCCGGCCGTCCCGGCCGCAACCTCGACCCCCGGCTGGTCGGCGCGCAGCGCATCGCCCCGCTCTTCCAGCACGGTGCGACCGGCACGCAGCTGTCGGTGATCGAGGGGGCGATGGGTCTCTTCGACTCGCTCACCGGTCAGCCCGAGATCGACGGCACGTCGGCCGTCGCCGCCGTGCTGCGCGCGCCGGTCGTCCTGGTGGTCGACGTCGCCTCGATGGGTCACTCGCTGGCCGCCCTGGTGCACGGCTTCCGCATGTTCGACGAGATGGTGCACCTGGGCGGGGTCATCCTCAACCGGGTCGCCTCGCCGCGGCACGAGCAGATGCTGCGCACCGCGCTCGACGACATCGGCATGCCCGTGCTGGGCGCGCTGCGCCGCGGTGACCTGCCCAACGTCCTGCCCGCTCGCGCACACGGTCCGGTGCCGGTCGCGCACCGTACGGTCGAGGCGATCCGCGCGGTGCGCCGGTTGGGTGAGGCGGTGGCCGGCGGTCTCGACCTCGACCGGATCGTGGCCCTGGCCGCTTCCGCGCCCGCGCTGCCGGGCCCGCTGTGGACCCCGGCCGAGGCGGCCGGTGGCGAGGCGTTCGACCAGCGGCCGGTGGTCGCGCTGGCCGGCGGGCCGGGCGCTCCTTACACGTACGTCGAGACGGCCGAGCTGCTCACCGCGGCCGGCGCCGACGTAGCGGTCGTCGACCCGCTGCGCGACGAGTGCCTGCCGGCCGGCACCCGGGCGCTGGTCGTCGGGTCCGGCCTGCCCGAGGGGTATGCCGAGGAGCTGTCGGCCAACCGCCGGCTGTGCACCTCGGTCGCCCAGTTCGCGGCGGACGGCTGGCCGGTGATCGCCGAGGGGGTGGCGCTGCCGTGGCTCGGCCGCGATCTCGACGGTCGTCCGATGTGCGGGGTACTCGACGCCACGGCCGTGACCGGCGAGCCGACCGTCGCCGGCTATCGCGAGGCCACCGCGCCGGCCACCTCACCGCTGGCACCGGCCGGGGCCCGCATCACCGGCTACAAACAGCACCGGGCCATCGTCACGCCGCGTGCCGGTGCCGTGCCCGCCTGGACCTGGTCGGGCGGCAACCCGGAGGGCTTCGTCTGGCGTCAGGTCCACGCCTCGCAACTGGGTCTGCACTGGGCCGCCGCCCCCGAGATCGCCCAGCGGGTCGTGTCGGCCGCGATCGCCGGTCCAGCCCCGCTGCTGCCCCCGATCCCGCTGCGCCCCACGTCGCCGCAGGCTCAGCCGCACGCTCCGGCGCCGCTCGCGATCAACCTGAACGACACCGTGGACATCACCACGTCCTGACGGCGCGGACACGTCGGGACGACGATCGTCAAGCCGGATTGCGTCCCGAAGCAAGATCGAAATGTCGGAATGCCTGACTCCGGGAAGCATCCGTGAAAACGCCCTTCACCGTGCGGGAAACTGTCGCACCCCAGCCGTAACGTGGGGTTAACAAGCACGACGTGAAGGAGGATGGCCGTGGCCGATCGTGTTCCTCTGGATTTCGACTCGCCGGTGCGGGTTCTGCGGGCCTTGCTGCTCGGCGTCGACGACGGTGAGCTGGCCAATCCCACACCCTGCCCCGGGTGGAGCGTCGCCACCCTCCTCGACCATCTGATGGGCCTGTCCGTGGCCTTCACCCAGGCCGCCCACAAACGCGTCGACGGTCCCGCCACCTCCTCCGCGCCCGAGCCCTCGGCCCAGCATCTGACCCGCCACTGGCGCAGCCGCCTGCCGGTCCTGCTGGAGGACCTGGCCAATTCCTGGAAGGATCCGGCCGCCTGGACGGGCACGTCCCAGGCCGGCGGCGTCACCATGCCGGCCGCCGCGCTGGGCCACGTGGCGATGAATGAGCTGATCATGCACAGCTGGGATCTGGCCCGGGCCACCGGTCAGGAATACTTCGTCGACCCGCGCACGCTCGAGCCACTCATCGAGTTCCTGGCGCAGGGCTCCGACGAGGGCACGCCCGGCCTGTTCGGTCCGGTCGTGCCGATCGACGACGAGGCCACCCTGCTCGACCAGGCGCTCGCCCTCACCGGTCGCGACGCCAAGTGGCGCCCGCCGCGCCGGCGACGGGCCGCCGCCTAGTCCTGCTCGTCGTCCCCGTCGTCGTCGTTGTCCCGATCGCGCTCGCGGCCCTCGTCCCGGTCGCGGTCCCGGTCGCCTCCGCGGGAGATGAGGTCGTCCGAGGGCGGGGTGAATTTCGCCTTCGGCTGACCCTTCAGTGCGTCCTTGAGGGTCTCGGCCACGGTGAACTTCGAGGTTGTCGACCGGTTGGAGCCGACGTTCATCTCCGGGTTGTCCGGGTCGGCCACGAAGGCGGCCGCTGCCAGCTGCGGGGTGAAGCCGCAGAACCAGGCCGACTTGTTGCTGTCGGTGGTGCCGCTCTTGCCCGCGACCGGCCGCTTCAAGGTCGCATAGACCATCTCGGAGGTGCCCCAGCCGCCGCAACCGCCCCGCGCGGCGCCGTATCCGGTGACGCACCGGGCCGCGTCCGTCGCCGCCCGGGCCACGTCGGCGCTGACCGCCCGGTGGCAGCGCGGCGTGGCGATCGCCTTGCCCTTGTAGGTGGCGTCCGTCCCGTCCCGGGTCTTGATCGCCTGTACCGGCAACGGCTGGCAATAGGTGCCGTCGGCCGCCAGCGTGGCGAAGACGTTGGCCATCTCGACCGGCGTCACATCGCTGACCCCGAGCGTGAAGGCCCCCCACCCGGAGGCGTGCTCGGGAGAGGCCAGCATGCGGTCGACCTCGGTGCGCCACCGCAGCCCGAGCCGCTCGGCCATCCGCACCGCCTTGTCCGCGCCGACCTTCTGCTCGAGCTGCACGAAATAGGTGTTCACCGACTTGCCGAAGCCGCTCCACATGGTCTGCCGGCCGGTCATCGAGGGTGTCGAGTTCTTCGGGCACCAGTGCACGCCGCAGGTCGCCGGCCCGGGCGCGGTGATGTATTTCGAGTAGAACCGCGGCGGGCTGTAGAACGAGGTGCTCAGGGGCATCCCCTCGTCCAGCGCGGCCAGCATCGTGAAGATCTTGAAGGTCGACCCGGCCTGGTATCCGGCCATCGTGCCCCCGCCCAGCAACGGGTTCACCGTGTTCGGGTAGTTGCCCTTGACGCCCTTGAACCGGCTGTGCTTCGCGTTGCCACTCTGGTCGAGGGAGTAGCGCCGGTTCACCGCCAGGCTGAGCACCCGCCCGGTGCCGGGCTCGATGATCACCTGGCCGTGCGCGATCCGGCTGCGCCGCTTCTCCTTGTCCAGGATGTGCTTCATCGCCGAGGACTGGATCTTCGGGTCGAGCGAGGTGATCACCCGGTAGCCGCCGCGCCGCAGATTCGCCTCGCGCTCCTGCGGGTCGGGGCCGAAGGCCGGCTGCTCCTTCCACCACGACCGCAGGTAGTCGCAGAAGAAGCCCCAGTCGTTGTGCTTGTCGGTGACGCCGATGCAGTCGTTGGCCGGCGAGCTGAGCTTGAGCTTGATCGCCTGGCGCTTGGCCTCGGTCGCCTGGAGCGGGGTGATCGACTTCATCTTGAGCATCTGGTCGATCACGTAGTTGCGCCGGTCGGTGGCGGCCTTGCGGTCGTTGCTGGCCGGGTCGTACGCCGAGGGCGCCTTGACCAGCCCGGCGAGCAGGGCCGCTTCGGTCAGGTTGAGCTTGTCGGGGGTTTTGGAGAAGAAGACCTGGGCCGCGGCGAAGATCCCGTAGGCCCGGTGGCCGTAGTAGGCCGCGTTCAGGTAGCGCTCGAGGATCTCCGGTTTGGTCAGGCGCTTCTCGAGTTCGATGGCGAGCCGCATCTCCCGCAGCTTGCGCGAGGTCGTCTGCTCGGTCGCCTCGAGTGCTTCCTTCGGCGTCTTCGCACTGTCGCGCAACGCCATCCGGACGTACTGCATGGTCAAGGTCGACGCGCCCTGGGAGACGCCGCCGGCCTGCTGGTTGGCGACGAACGCGCGGGCCACGCCCTTGGCGTCGACGCCGTTGTGCTCGTAGAAGCGGGTGTCCTCGGAAGCCACGATCGCCTGGGTGACGAACGGCGACATGTCCTTGATGCTGATCGGCCGGCGGTGTTCCTCATAGAACATCGTCAGCAGAGTCTTGCCGTCGTTGGCGTAGACGTACGTGGTCTGGGCGCTCGGCACCTCGATCAACTCTTCCGGCATGGCCTGAAGAGCTTCGGTGCCCGCCTTGACACCGAGACCGGCGACGGCGGCGAGGGGATAGGCGAGACCGGCGATCACGAGACCCGCGATCAACCCGGCGCGGACGAGGGGTGCGACTTTTCCGGCTGCCACCATATGAAGGTATGACAAAAGCTCCCAGGGCCGATCGAATCAGCCGAAAGTGAGACGAGCACCGGGTCAGGCATCCTGATCTCATGACGATCGACCTCGGCCACCACGGCGACACGGAGGTGGGCGCCGGGCTGGTCGATCTGGCGGTCAACGTACGCCGCGCTCCGATGCCGGCCTGGCTCGCCGAGCCCCTGCGAGCCTCCCTCGACGATCTGGCCGCCTATCCCGACCCCACCGCGGCCACCGCCGCCGTGGCCGCCCGGCACGGCCGGGAGCCGGCCGAGGTCCTGCTGACCGCGGGTGCCGCTCAGGCCTTCGTGGTGCTCGCCCAGGCGCTGCGTGGCGCCCGCCGCCCGGTCGTCGTGCACCCGCAGTTCACCGAGCCCGAGGCCGCCCTGACCAACGCCGGCCACGTCGTCGATCGGGTGCTGCTGCGCGAGCAGGACGGATTCCGGCTCGATCCGGCGCTCGTGCCGGACGACGCCGACCTGGTCTTCGTCGGCAACCCCACCAACCCGACCTCGGTGCTGCACCCGGCGGCGCGGATCGCCGCGCTGGCCCGCCCCGGCCGCGTCCTGGTCGTCGACGAGGCGTTCTCCGACACGACGTACCGCGCGGGTGTGCCCGGCGAGCCGGAGTCCCTGGCCGGCCGCGGTGACCTGCCCGGTCTGGTCGTGCTGCGCAGCCTGACCAAGACGTGGGGGCTGGCCGGCCTTCGCATCGGCTATCTGCTCGGCCCGGCGGCGCTGCTGCCCCGGCTCGCCGCCGCGCAACCGTTGTGGGCGGTGTCGACGCCGGCGCTGGTCGCCGCGACCGCGTGCGCCTCGCCCGGGGCGGTCGCGGCCGAACGCGGGATCGCCGCCCGTCTGGCGGCCGACCGGGCCCACCTGGTGACCCGGCTCCGGCACGTGCCGAAGCTCACGGTGGCCGGTGATCCGGCGAGCGCGTTTGTCGCCGTACGGCTGCCCGGGGCCGACAAAGTGCGCCTCGAGCTGCGGGAACGCGGTTATGCCGTACGCCGGGGGGACACCTTTCCCGGGCTGGGCGCCGATTGGCTGCGCATCGCGGTGCGCGACACTGCCACTACCGACGCATTCGCCGACGTTCTGACCGCCGTACTCAAGGAGCGCCCGTGACCGCCGACCTGGAGGCGACGATCGCCGCCGTCCGGCCCGCCGACGAGGCGGCCATGGCCGCCGCCCGCGATCTGCAGGCCCGGCTGACCAAGCCGGCCGGCTCCCTGGGCACGCTCGAGGAGCTTTCCGTACGCCTGGCCGGCCTGGCCGGAGTCTGCCCACCGCCGTTTCCGGAGCCGGCCACGGTCGCCGTCTTCGCCGGTGACCACGGCGTGCACGCCCAGGGCGTCACCCCGTGGCCGCAGGAGGTGACCGCGCAGATGGTGGCCAACTTCGTGGCCGGCGGCGCGGTCGTCAACGCGTTCGCGCGCCAGGCCGGGGCCGACGTGATGGTGATCGACGTCGGCGTGGCCATCCCGCTGCACGGCGGCGCCACCCTGCTCGACGCCAATGTGCGCCGCGGCACCCGCGACCTGTCCGTGGGGCCGGCGCTCACCCGTGACGAGGCCCGGGCCGCCGTCGAGGTCGGTCTCGGCGTCGCCCGCGCATTGGTCACCTCGGGCGCCAAGTGCCTGCTCACCGGGGACATGGGAATCGCCAACACCACCCCCGCGGCCGCCCTGATCGCGGTCTTCACCGGCACCGATCCGGTGCTGGCCACCGGGCGCGGCACCGGCATCGACGACGCGACGCTCGAGCACAAGGTCGCGGTGGTCCGGCGCGCTCTCGAGCTGCACCGGCCCGACCCGGCCGATCCGCTCGGTGTGCTGGCCGCCGTCGGCGGGCTCGAGCACGCGGCCCTGACCGGCTTCATCCTCGGTGCGGCCGCGCACCGGGTGCCGGTGATCATCGACGGCGTGATCGCCGCGTCGGCCGCCCTGGCCGCCGCCGCGTTCGCCCCCGACGCCGTGGCCGCGATGGTCGCCGGGCACCGCTCGGCCGAGCCCGGCGCCACCGTCGCGCTCGCCCACCTGGGCCTCGAACCCCTGCTCGACCTGGGCATGCGTCTGGGCGAGGGCAGCGGCGCCGCACTCGCGCTGCCGGTCGTCACGGCCGCCGTCCGGGTGCTGCACGAGGTGGCCACCTTCGATTCCGCGGGAGTGTCGGAGAAGTGAGCGTCTATCCCCTCGGACTCAAGCTGACCGGCCGCCGGGTGCTGGTGGTCGGCGGTGGTGCGGTGGCCACCCGCCGGGTCCCCGCCCTGCTCGCCGCGGGAGCGGTGGTCGAGATCGTGTCACCCGAGCTGACCCCGGCTCTGCGGGGCCAGGTCGACGCCGGCCGGGCCGGCTGGAGCGCCCGCCGGTTCACCCCGGCCGACGTCGATGGTGCCTGGCTGGTGCACGTCGCGATCGACGACCCGGTCGCGGCCGCGCAGGTCAGCGCGGCCGCCGAGGAGCGCCGGGTCTTCTGTGTGCGGGCCGACGACCGGGAGGCGGCCACCGCCTGGACCCCCGCGGTGACCCGGCACGGCCAGGTCACCGTCGCGGTCACCGACGGCGGCGATCGGCGGCGGGCCATGGCCGTCCGTGACCTCGTCGCGCACGCTCTCGAGAGCAGCCCGCCGGTCGCGCCCGAGCACAAAGGCGTGGCCCTGGTCGGCGCCGGCCCGGGCGACCCCGAGCTCATCACCGTGAAGGGCCGCCGCCTGCTGGCCGCGGCCGACGTGGTGGTCGCCGACCGGCTGGTGCCGGGCATGCTGCTGGGTGAGCTGCGGCCCGAGGTCGAGTTCGTCGACGCCGCCAAGATCCCGTACGGACCGGCCGCGGCTCAGGAGGAGATCAACCGGATCCTCGTCGAGCGGGCGCTCGAGGGGAAGTTCGTCGTCCGGCTCAAGGGCGGCGACCCGTTCGTCTTCGGCCGGGGCGGCGAGGAGGCGATCGCCTGCGCCCAGGCCGGCGTCCCGGTGTTCGTGGTGCCCGGTGTGACCAGCTCGATCGCCGCGCCCGCGCTGGCCGGCATCCCGGTCACCCACCGCGGTGTCGCGCACGAGTTCACCGTCGTCAGCGGGCACATCCCGCCGGATCACCCGGATTCGCTGGTCGACTGGGCGGCGCTGGCTCACCTGCGCGGCACGGTGGTGGTCCTCATGGGTCTGAAGAATCTGGGGAAGATCACCGCCCGGCTGATCGCCGAGGGCCGCGCCGCCGACACTCCGGCCGCCGTCGTGCAGGAGGGCTCGACCAGCCACCAGCGCTCGCTGCGCAGCACCTTGGGCGAGGTCACCGTGGCCGCGGCCGAGGCCGGCATCCGCCCGCCGGCCGTCGTGGTGATCGGAGAGGTCGTCGACGCAGCGGTATAGAAGCATCACTGTGTGGGTAGGTCGTTCGGTATGGACGGACGGCCACAGATCACGCTGACTGCAACGGTGTTGGATGCGCCCGACGCGCGCGAGCTGGCCGGCTTCTATCAACGGCTCCTCGGGTGGAGCGCGACCCAGGACGAGGACGACTGGGTGGTGCTGGGCGCCCCCGGGGGTGGTGCCGGGCTGTCCTTCCAGAGCGAGAAGCTCTATGCCCGGCCGGTCTGGCCCGCCCAGGCCGGGCAGCCGCAGATGAGCATGCATCTGGACATCCGGGTCGAGGATCTGGAAGCGGCGTGCGAGCACGCCACGAAGGCCGGTGCCACGCTCGCCGACTTCCAGCCGCAGGAGAACGTCCGGGTCTTTCTCGACCCGGCCGGTCACCCGTTCTGCCTCTACGTCGACTGAGCGTCCGGCTCCTCCGGGCCGGTCTCGGGCTCGCGGCCCTCGGCCGCCACCTCGAGCGCGTCCAGGAACGTCCGGGCCCACTGCGCCACGTCGTGCGTGCGCAGGTGCCGCTGCATCACCCGCATCCGCCGCTTGAGCTCGGCCGGCTCGGCCGCGACGGCCCGCAGCAGCGCGTCCTTCACCCCGTCGGGGTCGTGCGGGTTGCACAGGAACGACTGGCGCATCTCGGTCGCCGCCCCCGCGAACTCGCTGAGCACCAGCGCGCCGCCGGTGTCGGCGCGGCAGGCGACGTACTCCTTGGCGACCAGGTTCATGCCGTCGCGCAGCGGGGTCACCATCATGACGTCGGCCGCCACATACATCGCGGCCAGCTCCTGCTTGCTGTAGGACTGGTGCAGGTAGTGCACGGCCGGCACGCCGACCCGGCCGAACTCGCCGTTGATCCGCCCGACCTCGCGCTCGACCTTGACCCGCAGCGACTGGTAGTGCTCGACGCGCTCGCGGCTCGGCGTGGCCACCTGCACCATCACCGCGTCACCGACCTTGAGCTTGCCGTCGGCCAGCAGCTCGCGGAACGCCTTGAGCCGCAGCTCGATGCCCTTGGTGTAGTCGAGCCGGTCGACGCCCAGGATGATCGTCTTGGGGTCACCGAGCTCGGCCCGGATCTCCTTGGCCCGGGCCTGCACCTTGGGGTCGGCCGCGAGTCGTTCCATCTCGCGCGTGTCGATGCTGATCGGGAACGCGCCCGCCTTGACCTTGCGCCCGTCGACCTGGATCGACTGACCCTCGTAGCGCAGGCCGAGGAGGTGCCGGGCCAGGCGTACGAAATTCTGCGCGGCCAGTCGCTGCTGGAAGCCCACCAGATCGGCCCCGAGCAGGCCGCGGAGCACCTCGGCCCGGAACGGCATCTGCATGAACAGCTCGATCGGCGGGAACGGGATGTGCAGGAAGAACCCGATCTTGAGGTCGGGGCGCAGCTCGCGCAGCATGGCCGGCACGAGCTGAAGCTGGTAGTCCTGCACCCAGACGGTGGCGCCGTCGTCGGCCACCTCGGCCGCGGCCTGCGCGAAGCGCTGGTTGACCGTGCGATAGGCCTCGCGCCAGCGCCGCTTGTACACCGGTGTCTCGACGGCGTCGTGATAGAGCGGCCAGATCGTCGCGTTGGACTGGCCCTCGTAGTAGCGCTCCAGCTCCTCGGCGCTCAGCGGCACCGGGTGGATGTGGATGCCCTCGAGATCGAACGGCTCGGGTGCCTCACCATTGCCCCCGGCCCAGCCGATCCACGTGCCCCCGTGCTCGGTCAGCACCGGATGCAGCGCGGTGACCAGGCCACCCGGACTCGTGCGCCACTGGCGCTCCCCGTCCGGGGTGGTGATTTCGTCCACGGGCAGACGATTGGCGACAACGACGAAGGAACTTCGTTCGGCCACGCTGAGTGCACCTCCGGGTCGTTTCTGTTCCCACTGTGAGCCTACTGTGCGTAGCAGCACGAGGCGTGCCCAGTCTGTGCCGCCGTCGTGGACTGCGCTGGCGGCCGGGTGCCATCCTGGGCCCGTGACACCGTCCGCTGATCTTTCCCCGCCCCGGCGGCCGATCTTCTTCCCTGTGGTGATTGCCACGGTTTTCTTGACGATTCTGGGCCTGGCGGGCGGTTTCGTCCTCGGTGAGCGTCAGCGCGACGAGGATCGCGCGAGCGGTGCCGGATCGGAGTCGGCCACCGAGCCCACCGAGTCGTCCGAGCCCGGTTTCACGCCGCCCGGCCCGTGGTGCCCCGACGCCGCCCGGCGGAAGGCGAAGGAGACCGGCCACACCTCGGAGCTGTGGCAGATCCTCAAGGTCTACGCCGACCGCACCAACAGCACCTGGTGGATCTGCACCGACGCGCAGGGCGGACTCTATTACCAAAGCTGGACCAACGTCGGCAAACCGCTCGTCCAGGGCACGAACGGCCTCTTCCTGCCGGGCGTGGAGAGGGTTGGGAAGGACAGCTACAAGGTCGAGGCGCCGGACGGAAACGTCTTCGCGATCTCCCCGACCACGTTCTCGCTGACCTATGCCAAGAAGGGCACCGAGCCGCAGCGCGACGAGGTCCGTCGCATCGACTGACCGGGAATCGGCGGGGCCGGGCCGGGGTTGTTAACAGCGGCACGTGGGCGACCTGGAAAGATTGCCCCTGCATTCTGCAACTCATCCGGCGCTCGTCCGGCTTGAAAATCACGATCACGGAGGTAGGGCGCAGCGTGGCCCAGTTCATTTACGTCCTGGAAAAGGCGCGCAAGGCGCACGGCGACAAGGTCGTGCTCGACAACGTGACGCTGAACTTCCTGCCGGGCGCCAAGATCGGCGTCGTCGGCCCCAACGGTGCCGGAAAGTCCACGCTCCTCAAGGTCATGGCCGGCGTCGAGACGCTCAGCAACGGCGAGGCCCGGCTGATGCCCGGCCACACCGTCGGCATGCTGGCCCAGGAGCCGCCGCTGAACGAGGAGAAGACCGTCCTCGGCAACATCGAGGAAGCGGTCGCCGAGACCAAGGCCAAGCTCGACCGGTTCAACAAGATCGCCGAAGAGATGGCGACCGACTACACCGACGAGCTCATGGACGAGATGGGCAAGCTCCAGGAGCAGCTCGACAACGTCAACGCCTGGGATCTCGACTCCCAGCTCGAGCTGGCGATGGACGCGCTGCGCTGCCCGCCGCCGGACGCCGACGTCACCCAGCTCTCCGGTGGTGAGCGCCGCCGGGTCGCGCTGTGCAAGCTGCTGCTCGAGGCGCCCGACCTGCTGCTGCTCGACGAGCCCACCAACCACCTGGACGCCGAGAGCGTGAGCTGGCTGGAGCAGCACCTGGCCAAGTACGCCGGCACTGTCATCGCCATCACGCACGACCGGTACTTCCTGGACAACGTGGCCAACTGGATCCTCGAGCTGGACCGCGGCCGGACGTACCCCTACGAGGGCAACTACTCGACCTACCTGGACAAGAAGGCGCAGCGCCTGGCGGTCGAGGGTCGTAAGGACGCCAAGCTCAAGCGGCGCCTCACCGAGGAGCTCGAGTGGGTGCGGTCCAACGCCAAGGCCCGCCAGACCAAGAGCAAGGCCCGTCTCGACCGGTACGACGAGATGGCCACCGAGGCCGAGAAGACCCGGAAGCTGGACTTCGAGGAGATCCAGATCCCGCCGGGCCCGCGTCTGGGCAGCACGGTCATCGAGACCAAGGACCTGACCAAGGGCTTCGACGGCCGGACGTTGATCGACCACCTGTCGTTCTCGCTGCCGCGTAACGGGATCGTCGGCATCATCGGGCCCAACGGTGTCGGCAAGACCACGCTCTTCAAGACCATCGTCGGGCTCGAGAAGCCGGACGAGGGCACGGTCCGGGTCGGCGAGACGGTCCAGCTGTCGTACGTGGACCAGAGCCGCGAGGGTCTGCAGGGCACCCAGACGGTGTGGGAGGTCGTCTCCGACGGTCTCGACCACCTGATGGTCGGCAAGGTCGAAATGCCCTCCCGGGCGTACGTGGCGGCGTTCGGCTTCAAG
The DNA here is from genome assembly GCF_023544465.1 of Paractinoplanes maris. GTDB lineage: Bacteria > Actinomycetota > Actinomycetes > Mycobacteriales > Micromonosporaceae > Actinoplanes > Actinoplanes maris. The sequence goes on from NZ_JALPVL010000012.1 coordinate 332,128, forward strand.
GGTCCCGACCAGCAGAAGCCGGTCAAGGTGCTCTCCGGTGGCGAGCGCAACCGGCTCAACCTCGCGCTGACGCTGAAGATCGGCGGCAACGTGATCCTGCTCGACGAGCCGACCAACGACCTCGACGTCGAGACCCTGGGCAGCCTGGAGAACGCGCTGCTCGAGTTCCCGGGCTGCGCCGTGGTCATCTCCCACGACCGGATGTTCCTCGACCGGGTGGCCACCCACATGCTGGCGTGGGAGGGCACCGACGAGGAGCCCGACAAGTGGTTCTGGTTCGAGGGCAACTTCGAGGCGTACGAGAAGAACAAGATCGACCGTCTCGGCGCCGACGCGGCCCGTCCGCACCGTGTCACCTACCGCAAGCTCACTCGTGACTGAGCCGGCCGGCGGCGGAAAGCCGGAAGAAACGCGATGAAGCGGTTCATCCACGATGTGCCCGTGCGCTGGTCCGACATGGACGCGTACGGGCACGTCAACAACGCGCGCTTCCTCACTCTCTACGAGGAGGCGCGCGTTGCCATGTTCTTCGTCGGCGCGCGCGAGCATGGGCTCGGCTCCTTCGAGGAGGGCATCGTGATCGCCCGCCACGAGGTCGACTACCTGCGCCCGGTCGACTATGGAGATCCGGTGCGCATCGAGATGTGGATCTCCGAGCAGCGCGCGGCGGCGTTCACCGTCTCCTACGAGCTGTTCGACGACGGTGTGCTGGCCAGCCGGGCCCAGTCGGTCTGTGTGCCGTACAACCTGGCCAACGGCCACCCACGCCGGCTCAGCGAGGCCGAGCGCGAGTTCCTCCGGCCCTACCTCGTGTCATGAGCCCGCACGGGCTGCTCGGGGTTCCCGACGCCGGCGCCTTCCTGGCCCGGCTCACCCGGCTCGACCCGGCCGCTCCGGTGCGGCTGCGCACCACCGGCGGGCGGGTCGCCCTCTGGGGCAAGCTGCCGTGGGACGTGCTGGTCACCCGAGAGGTGGCCGGACCCGGGCCCGGCGACGCCACGGTCGCGGCCGGTGAGTTGCTCGCCGTGCTGGCCGGGGGTGGGGCCGAGCTGCCGACCCGGCGCGACGCCGACTGGCGGTGGCCGTTGCCGCCGCCGGCCGGGGAGACGGTCGAGTCGGTCTCCGGCGCCGAGTTGAGCCGGCTGGCCGACGCCGCGGCCGGCACCCTGCGCGAGGTCTCGGCGGGCGGTCTGGCCGGCCGCTCGGTGGGCCAGCGGGCCGTCCGGGACGCTCTGCTCGATCACGTGGCCCTCGTCGTCACCGCGCCCGGCGGCCGCTCGGTGGAGGTCTCCCAGCGACTCGTCCAGGCGATTTCCCGGATGGGTTTCCTGGGTCCGGGCGAGGCCGCCACCCCGGATACGCGCGTGCGGGTGGCAGGCAGCTGGGTGGGCCTTTCGGCACCATATGGAGTGGCGTGGCTACAGGCGGTCAAGAAATTGACCGTTATGCCTATAGGTGGTCACCCGAAAGGGTGATGCATGGTCGTACAACCGGTCCCGCCCTCCGGTTGGGGGGATGACCTCCGCGACCGGTACGGGTACCGTCGGCCCTCGGATCCACTCGCTACGTCCGGCAAGTGGGTTCGCTGGGGAGTGAGGTGCACAACGATGCCGTGGTGGTCATGGCGTCCGGGCTCGGCCGCAGGTAACGCGACGGAGGCCGACGACGATGCGGCGGCGCACGGCACAGTGCGTGTCGGCGTTCCCGCGCAGCGCGAGCCGAGCCGGCTTCCGGTTCCGGTGGAGTCCACTGCTACCGAGGAGCCCGAGGTCGTCGCTCCGGTGACGCTCACGCGCATCGGCAAGGCGCTCGATCTGCTCGACATCCGGTTCCTGGCCGACGGCGGCGGGAGCCTCCTGGCGATGTGGGAGCGGCACGCGGTGCTGTTCACCCTCGAGGGCCCCGACGACGAGATCCTCGTCATGCGGGCCCGCCCGCACTCGACGGTCCCGCCCGACTGGGCCGACCGCGCCTACCGCGTGGTCAACGAGTGGAACCACACCCGCCGCTTCTGCAAGGCGTATGTGGGCGACCCCACCGAGCGGAACCAACTCCCGATCTATGCCGAGCTCCAGATCCCCCTGGCCGCCGGCACCCACGACGCCCTGCTGGTCGAGCTGCTCGACTGCGGCGCCGCCGTGGCCACCTCGTTCGTCGACTGGCTGCACGACGAGGGCGCGTTGCTCTAACGGAGCGGGAACATGCCGATCCGCCCGTGGTATTCGCGCCCCAGCTGGTCGGTGTCCGAGCCGACCAGCAGACCCTCCGGCGTGGCGACGAAGACGCGGACACCCACGCCACGCTTGCGGGTCGGGTTCCACGACAGCGCGCGCCCGGTGCTCGGGCTGACCGCGCCGATGCCCACTCGCGACACTGCGCCCGGCCCCGGTCCCTTGGCGTCGGTGCCGTGCGGGTTGTCGAAGTAACGCTGGTGCCCGCCGAGGTAGACCGCGGAGCCGGTCACCGCCACCGCGTAGAGCGAGTCCCCGCCGGTCCGCTGCACCCAGGTCGGGTTGTGCCGGCCGGAACCGGCCACCTCGAAGCGGGCCGCCGAGTCGCAGAGCCGGTCCGGCGAGGACGCGCGCCCGGTCGCGGCGACCACGAAGTACGAGCCGTCGGGCGAGAACTTCACCTGCCGCAGGTAGGTGTCGAAGCCCTTCATGCACTGCGGCTTGTAGGCGTCGGTGTACCAGCTCGTCAGCAGCGCCGACGGCCCGGCCACGTCGAACATGGCGATCTGGGTGCGGTCGTACCCGCTCGCCCGCAGCAGCGCCCCGACCGCGACCAGCTTGCGCCCGTCGGGTGAGATGTCGAAGTGCTCGACCCGGGTGCGGGTCAGGCCGGGCGCGCTCAGCTTGGTGTCGAACCCGGTGTCGACCGCGCCGGTGGTCGCGCTCAGCCGGGCCAGGCCGGCCCGGTTCACCCCGTTGATCGCCTGGAACGTGCCCGACGCGTACAGCCGGGAACCGCGAGCCTGCAGCGCCCGCACGTCCCCCCACGCGATCCTGGCGCCGAAGGCGCTGACCCGCTGGCCGCCCAGGGTGAGCTTGGTAAGCCCACGCTGGGTGGTGCCGTTGACCGTCTTGAAGGCGCCACCGGCATAAACCGTGCCGTCGGAGCCGGACGCGAGCGAGTAGACCGCGCCGTCGACCTGCGGGGCGAAGGTGCGCACCGCGCCGTCGCGCAGGCCGTACGCGAAGATGTTCTTGCGCGCGAAGGTGGTCCGGCGGCCGGCGTCGGCGACCTTGGTGAAGGCGCCGCCGACGACGACGGTGTCGCCGACCACGGCCATCGACCAGACGGTGCCGTCCAGCACGTGCGGCGTGAAGTCGACGGGGTTGGGGGACACCACGGTGGAGTGGGCCATGTCGGCCGCGGCCGGGTGCGCGCACGCCACGGCGGCGGCAACAACGGTGGCGGCGGCGAGCAGGCGGCGGCGCATGGCGGAGCTCCTGGTCGTTATACCCGAATTAACAGGTGATCGGCGGGTTCGTCACCCACTCAACGACCCGGCAGCCGCGCCGGAAACGATCAGGGATTTTCCATCTTGTTGACCATGAAATACGCCGCCCGCTCCAGGTAGTCCCACAACTGGTCGTGCTGAGGCCGCGGGAGCTCCAGCGAGTCGACCGCGTCGCGCATGTGCTTGAGCCAGGCGTCACGGGCGGCCACATCCACCACGAAGGGTGCGTGCCGCATGCGCAGCCGCGGGTGCCCCCGGCTCGACGAATACGTATTCGGACCGCCCCAGTACTGCATCAGGAAGAGCGCCAGCCGGTCGGCGGCGGGGCCGAGGTCCTCTTCCGGATACATCGGCCGGAGCAGCGGATCGTCGGCGACGCCCTGGTAGAAGCGGTCGACGAGGCGCCGGAACGTGGGCTCGCCGCCGACGGCGTCGAAGAAGCTGGCTTCTTGGGGGATGGGTGCGCTCACCCGTCCATCCTGCCAGCCGGCGGCCGGGTCGACCGCTGTGGTCAGGGCCGCTCGGGTGTGACGCTGGTCGTCGCCACGGGAGCCCGCAGCGGGGCCGGCGCCGACATCGGCGAAGTGAGCTGACCCTCGATGGCAGCGGCGAAGGTGCCCGGGCTGGGCCACCGGTAGGCCAGCAGGGCCATCGCGGCCGCGCCCCCGATGCTCCACAGGCCGACCACCATCGGCAGCCAGAATTGGTCGGCCAGCAGACCGGTGACCATCACCGCGGTGAACTGGCTGAGCTGGAGGCCGGTCTGCATCACGCCGTACGCCCGGGCCCGGTAGCCGTGCGGCAGGATCAGCACGAACTTGCCGTTCAGGGTGGGCGCGACGCCGCCCTGGGCGATCCCCGAGAGCGCGACCAGGATGGCGACGATCGGGGCCGGCGGGGCGGTCAGGGCCGGCACCAGTGCGAGCGCCGACAGCACGGCCAGCGGCCGCACCAGCCGGTCGCGCAGCGCGGGCCCGGCGAGCCGGCTGATCAGCAGGCCGCCGACCACGAACCCGATCGGCCCGGCCGCCATGATCAGGCCCTGGTTGAGCCCCCGGGTGGCCTCGTCGGCGCTGCTCTCGGCGGCCCAGGCCGCGGCCAGGCCCTCGGGCACGACCGCGAACATGGTCAGGACGAACATCATGATCGCGATCGACCGCAGTGTGACCGTGCCGAACACCAGGCGGAAGCCCTCGCCCGACTCGCGCAGCAGGTGGCGCCGCTCGGCCCGGTCGTGCGCGGGCGGCCGGGGCCGGACGAACGCGACGACCAGGATCGCCGAGACGGCGAAGGTGACCACGTCGATGAACAGGGCCACCCGCGGGCTGATGGCGGTGGCCAGGGCGGCCCCGGCCAGATAGCCGAAGACCTGGGCCGCCTGCACGCTGGTCGCGTTGGTGGCGACCGCGATGGGCAGTTTGTCGCGGCCCACCACCAGCGGCTGGAGCGCCGAGCGAGCGGCCTGAGTGGGTGGGGTGCCGAGGCTGGCCAAAAAGATGATCAGCAGCATGACCGGGATCGGCACGTGCGGGATGAGCAGCAGCGAGATGAGCACCATGCGGTAGACGTCCGCGGTGATCAGGACCCGGCGGTACGGATAGCGCTCGGCCAGCGCCGCGAGCAGCGTGCCGCCGATCACCCAGGGCAGGAAGGAGACCGCGAAGGCGGCCGCCGAAAGCAGCACGGACTTGCTCTGCTCGTAGACCAGGACGGTGATGGCGGCCCGTGCGAGGTAGTCACCGACCCAGTTGAAGATCAGCGAGAAGTAGAGCGCCCGGAATTCGCGAATGGCGAACAGGTCACGGAAAGTGATCCTTTGATCACCCTCCGTAGTCGCAGCGGCATGGCGTGCCGTCCGCGAATCCGGGTCTCCGGACACCAGGTCCTCCATCGATGTCGGCGTTCCGCCGGATCACGGCGGTCACCCGGGCGCGCCCGCGCGGGTTGGCGCCGGACGCGAACGTGATGCCGCATGTGCAGATGCTCAAGCGGATTCTGCCCGATCGTCCGAGTCGATGCTAGTGCGTACGGGTGATATGTCGGCCGTTCGGCCGAGGCCGGACCTCCCCCGGACGGGCTGATCCGCGCTCAGGTCGCTCCGCCCGGCTGCTCGTCGTCCCGCCCTCCCTGCAGGTAAGGCGGCGGCACGGCGCCCCGCGGCATCAATCGAGAAGCGGCGATGCGTTCGGACAGTCCGGAGGCCTCCAGCGCCTCGGTGAGGGCCCGCCGGAGCTCCCGCTGGACGGTCACCTGACCGTCGGCCGTGGTCTTGGCGATCGTCCGGATCACCGCCCCGTCGACGGTCAGCTGCTCGACGCCGACCACGTCCGGCGGCTCCAGGAACTCGGTCTGGTGCTCGGGCTCGTCGGCCACGGCGGCGGACGCCTCGCGCAGCACCGCGATCGCCTGCTCGGAGTTGACGAAGCCGATCGGGATGTCGATCACCACCATGGCCCAGCCCTGGCTCTTGTTGCCGACCCGGACGATCTCGCCGTTGCGGATGTACCACAGCACGCCGCGCGCGTCGCGGATCGTGGTGATGCGCAGGCCCACGGTCTCGACCACACCGGTCGCCTCGCCCACGTCGACCGTGTCGCCGACGCCGTACTGGTCCTCGAGCAGCATGAACAGGCCGGCTATCAGATCCTTGACCAGGCTCTGGGCGCCGAAGCCGAGCGCCACGCCGACGATGCCGGCACTGGCCAGCAGCGGGCCCAGGTTGAAGCCGAGCTCACCGAAGACCAGCAGGGCACCCATGGTGTAGACCACCGCGCTGACGAAGCTGCGCAGCACCGACCCGATCGCCTCGGCCCGCTGGCGCCGCCGCTCCGGGATGAACTGGCCGTCCTCGGCGGTGGTGGTGGCGACCCGCTCCTTGAGCGGGCGCAGCAGCGCGGGCATCGAGGCGCGGCTGGTGCTGTGGGTCAGCCGGTCGATCGCCCGGTGCAGCAGCCACCGGATGATCATCGCGACCAGGATGATGCCGAGGATCCGCAGCGGCTTCACGATGATCACGTAGCTGCTGTTGGCCAGCCACTGATTGTTCGTCCACTCGTAGACCCGGCTGCACACCACGTCGGTGTTGCAGATCGCCGACACGTCCGGGGTCGTGAAGATGTCGGTCGACGGGGACGGACTGGGACTGGGGGCTAGGAACAACACGGGTAGCCACCGTACCGGGCGCGGCTGGGTCACCTCCCAGGCACCACACAGCGCGGTGACCTCAGACGTTTACCGTTCAGCCACGGATTGTGCTCGCAATTTGGTTATTCATCAGGGACTATTGGCCCACGAGGCGTCGTCGCCGACGCCCCTACCCAGCTACGGCAATTTCAGGAGCGGTGACTAGCGCTGACACCGGAGGGTGATCGCGATGCCTGACATACGACCTACAGTTGGCTCATCCGCGTTGGTTCTGAACGCCACCTACGAGCCGCTGTGCGTCGTATCGGTGCGTCGAGCGACCATCCTCGTGCTGACCGCCAAGGCCGAGTGTGTCTCCGACGGCGAGGGCATCCTGCACAGCGCGCGCACCACCCTCCCGGTCCCGTCCGTGGTCCGCCTGACGAGGTACGTGAAGGTTCCGTACCGGACTCATGTCGGCCTCTCCCGCCGGGCGATCTTCGCCCGCGACGGCGGCCGCTGCGCCTACTGCCGCGGCTCGGCCGAGACCATCGACCATGTCTTCCCGCGCAGCCGCGGGGGCCTGCACGCCTGGGACAACGTCGTGGCCGCCTGCGCCAAGTGCAATCACAGCAAGGGCGACAAGACCCCGGCCGAGCTGGGCTGGCGGCTGCACCAGATACCGGCGGCCCCTCGGGGAGTGGCCTGGCGGGTGCTGGGACACCGCACGCCCGACCCTCGTTGGGCCGACTGGCTCGACCTGCCCGCCTCCCCGGCCGTCACGGCCGAGGCGGCGTAACTTTTTCCGCCTAGGTGTTCTTGCCGGCGACCAGTGAGGCGAAGACGACGATGTTGTCGGAGTAACCCGTGCTGCCACCCACCCAGCGGCCACCACAGGTCACCAGGCGCAGCGACGGGCGGCTGTAGTCGCCGTAGACCCGCTGCACCGGCAGCTTGCCCTTGTCGAAGTGCTCGACCGAGTTCACCTCGAAGACCGCGACCGAGTTGTCGGCCCGGGTGACCTCGATACGCTGCCCCGGCTTGAGCTTGGGCAGGGCATGAAAGACCGACGGACCCGTACGGGTGTCGGCGTGCCCGACGATCAGGGCCGGCCCGAACTGGCCCGGGGTGGGCCCGCCGTCGAACCAGCCCGCCTCGTTGTGCCGCTTGAGCGGCGGGACGCCCACCGACCCGTCGGGCGCGCGGCCCACCTCGAGGATCGGCGCCTGCACGTTGATGGCCGGGATGCTCAGCCGTTCCGGCCGGCTGGGTTCGAGCACCGGGAAGGCCCGCGGCGGCGCCTGGCTCTTCTCCGTCCCGCCGAACAAACCGGTCAGGTCGACGCTGGTCGCCGCCCCGAGCCCCATCGCGACGACGAACAGGCCGAGGAAGAGCAGCGCGAGCGCGATCATCCCGATCGGCCACGGCTTCTTGCCGCGCATGGGGCGGGGCGGAGTCGCGGGCATCGGGCGCGGGCTGGGCGCGCGGAAAGCCGGGCGGCCGCGGGTCTGGGGCGGCGCCGGCAGAGGGCCCGTGATGGTGCCGGGCGGGGGAGCGACGATCTGGGCCGGCCGCTTGCGCAGCACCGACTCGGGCATGCGGGGCCCGCTCACCGGAGGCTGTCGGGTGGCCACGCGCGCCTCAGCCGAACCGCCGGCGGCGCAGCGCGACCACGCCGAGGCCGATGGCAGCCGCTATGACGGCGAGGCCGCTGCCGATGAGCAGGGGCGCGTTGCGCCCCGGGGCGGTGCCACCCGCCCCCGTGGCCGGGCCCCGGGCCGGCTGCACCTTGGCCACCACGTGCAGGGTGGCCGAGGCGGCGGCGCCGTCGGGGCACCGCAGGTCGATCCGGTAGTCGCCCGGACGGGTGCCGGAGGGCACCCGGGCGGTCGCGGTCAGGAACCCGAACCGGGGCGCCACGGTGACCGTGCCGAACAGCCCGGAGGAGACGGTCGCCGCCTTGAGATTGTCATCACAGGAGGCGCGGAGCCCGAGATCGTCACCGGCCGGCACCGTGCTCGGGCTGAGCTCGAGGAAGACGGCCGCCCGGGCGGCTGCCGCCGCCGGGTCGGCCGGCAGCACCGGGACGAACAGGACAGGTAGGCCCAGAACGAGCGCCGCCAGGGCGGCGGGGACGGACAAGCGCATCGATTCCCCCTCCTGCCGTTCGAGGGCGCATGGACACGAACGGCGCGTGAGGGTGATTTTCGCACCCCGCGGCCGATTCCGCGTAGATCCCGACGGCGTGAGAAACGGGTTCCAGACCCGGCGACTCGTGATGCCCCGCGCTCCGCTACCGTGACGGGTGTTCGTGTCATCAGGGAATACAGGCGCCTGGGGGCGTTGAGGTTGTCGATTTCAAGTACCGTTCTGATCTATTTGATCATTCCGGCGGCCGTGATCGCGCTGGTGGCCTCGCTCGTCCTGGCGGGCAGCCGCAGCGAGAAGCCCGACCGTCGCTACCGGCCTGGCCGTCCGTACACCTTCCAGCCGATCTGGTTCCTGGCGTCGCCGGAGCAGGTCACCGGTCACGACCAGGCGGCGCTGACCGGCCCCGGGCACGGCCAGGCGGCCCTGTCCGGCCCCGGGCACGGCCAGGCGGCCCTGTCCGGTTCCGTGCTGGAGGACAGCAGCGGCGCCCGGGTCAAGACCGGTCCGACAGGAGGCGCAAGTGACAGCTGGTGACCTGGCCGCTCAGGGTGGGCAGGATCAACCCCTGACCGAGCTCGACCACCCGGGCGGCGACACCATCGTGGCCCACAACCACGCTGCCGACGGGCCCTTCACCACCCGGCAGCTGCTGCGGCTCGACCACGCGCTGCGGGTCGCCAACGACGAGACGGGCCTGACCTTCAGCGTCTATCTCGGCGACTTCGAGACGCCGTCCCGCGAGTTCGCCGAGAAACTGCACCGGCAGGTCGAGCAGGCCGACCGGGCGGTGCTCGTCGCGGTCTCGCCCAACCAGCGCAAGCTCGAGATCGTCACCGGCAATGAGGCGCGCAAGCGCATCTCCGACCGGGACGCGAAACTGGCCGGGCTCTCGATGGCGGCCGCGTTCGCGGGCGGCGACCTGGCCGGCGGCGTGGTCGCCGGTCTCGACCAGCTGGCCACCCACGCCGGTCGCTCGTAGTCAGATCTAGGACAGAGCCCTCGCCCCGCTGCTGGTGGGACGGGGGCTTTTGTCGTTGTGCGCGGCCGGAAACCGGGCGGTAACAAATCCGTGCAGGTAATCTGGTCACTCCGCGCGACGGAGGTGGTCCGGTTGGTGATGACCAGCCCAACGATGACGAGCAGCCCGGCGGTGAGCAGCCCGGCGGTGAGCAGCCCGGCCCGGTGGTCGGCGCCGGACGGCCGATGGACCGAGCCCGATCTGCACCTCTTCCCGCAGGACGGTCACCGCTACGAGATCGTCGACGGCAGCCTGCACGTGGCGCCGCCCGAGCCCGAGTCGCACGAGGCGCTCGTCCGCGCGGTCGTGACCACGCTGCGCGCGGCCGCACCGCCCGGCTGGTGGGTCTGCGACCGGCTCGGCATCGAGATCGGCGACAGCAATCTGGTGCCCGACGTGACCGTGCTGCGCCCGCGCTCGTCCGGGGCGGTCTGGTGCGACCCGGCCGACGTGGCCCTGGTCGTCGAGGTCGAGACGACTGCCACCCGGCGCTTCGACCGCCTGCTCAAGCCCTCGCTCTACGCCGAGGCCGGCATCCCGTCGTTCTGGCGGGTGGAGCCCGGCCCGCTGCTGCGCACGTACGAGCTGGGCGCCGCCCGCTATCGGGCCGGGAAAAGCATCGAGGGCGCCGAGCCGATCAAGCTCGACGCCCCCTATCCCGTCCGGATCGCTCCGACGGCCTGGATCTAGTTACCGGCCGCGGCATCACGGGCGCGGGCCCGCAGCGCGCGGACCACCCCGTCGCGGCCCTCGGCGACCAGCCGTCGCAGTGAGGCGGGCTGCCCGTCGCGGGCCAGCCAGGCGTCGGTGAGCTCCACCGTCCGCTCGCTGACCTGGTAGGTCGGATAGCCCAGCTGCACGAACTCCTGGGCCGGCTCGCTGTCCGAGCGGGCCCACACGTCCCCGACCACCTCGAAGTACTTCTCGACGTAGGGCGCGGTCAGCTCGACCTGCTTGGTGCTCTGGAAGCCGCTGAGCAGTGAGCGGTTGAGCCAGTTGGGCAGATCGGCCTCGCCGGTCAGCTCGCTCCACACCCGGGCCTTGTTCTCGGCCGTCGGGATGAGCGCGCGGGCGACGGCCGCCTCGCGCTCACCGCTGGCGGTGCGGTCGGAGTTCAGCTCGTTCTCGATCTCCTCCTCGGTCGTCGCGCCCAGCGACGCGAGCGACTGCAGCAGCGACCAGCGCAGCTCGGTGTCGACCACCAGGCCCTCGGGCACGCCCGTTCCCTCGAGCCAGCCGCGCAGCACGGCCTGCTCCTCCAGCGTGCGCGACGCGGTGATCAGCGAGCGGGCCCAGCTGAGCTGCCAGCCGCTGCCCGGCGCGGCCGCGGCCAGCGAGGTGCGGGCCAGCTCGGCCAGCCGCGCCCAGCCGGTGGCCTGCCAGGCCGGGTCGGCGTACTGCGCGACGGCGGTCGCCGCCTGCCGGGCCGTCCAGGTGGTGAGGTTGATGTCGGTCTCGGCGGGCAGGCCCGAGCAGACCAGCGTCACGTAGTCGCGGGTGGCCATCTCGCCGTCGCGCAGCATGTCCCACGCCGCGTTCCAGACCAGGGCCCGGGACAACGACGAGTCGAGCCCGTCGATGTGCCGCACGACGACGGCCAGCGAGCCCTCGTCGAGCCGCAGCTTGGTGTAGGACAGGTCGTCGTCGTTGAGCAGCAGCACGTCGGCCGCCCGGACGCCGGCCAGCGCCGGGATCTCGGTGCGCTCGCCGGTGACGTCGATCTCCAGCAGGTCGCGCCGCACCAGGCGCTCGCCCTCGAGGTCGTAGAGGCCCACCCCGATGCGGTGGGTGCGCAGGGTCGGGTAGTCGACCGGCGCCTCCTGATGCACGACCACCCGGCTGTACGTCCCGTCCGGGCCGATCTCGACGATCGGGCGCAGCGTGTTGACCTGGGCCGTCTCGAGCCACTGGGCGGCGAACTTGCGCAGCTCGCGGCCGGACGCCGTCTCCAGCTCGGTGAGCAGGTCGTCGAAGGTGGCGTTGCCCCAGGCGTGCTTGCCGAAATAGGCGCGCAGGCCGGCGACGAACGCGTCCTCACCGACATAGGCGACCAGCTGCTTGACGACGCTCGCACCCTTGGCGTACGTGATGCCGTCGAAGTTGACCTCGACCGCCTCGAGGTCGGGCATCTCGGTGTAGACCGGGTGGGTCGACGAGAGCTGGTCCTGGCGGTAGCCCCAGCTCTTGCGGACCGACAGGAACGTCGTCCAGGCGTCGGTGAAGCGGGTGGCGTGCGAGCTGCACCAGTGGCTGGCCCACTCGGCGAACGACTCGTTCAGCCACAGGTCGTTCCACCAGCGCATGGTCACCAGGTCGCCGAACCACATGTGGGCCATCTCGTGCAGGATCGTGTTGGCCCGCTGCTCGTACTCGAAGTCGGTGACCTGCGAGCGGTAGATGTAGTGCGACTCGGCGTGCGTCACGCAGCCGAAGTTCTCCATCGCGCCGGCGTTGAAGTCGGGCACCCACAGCTGGTCGTATTTCGGCAGCGGGTAGCGGACGCCGAACTGCTCGTGGAAGAAGTCGAAGCCCTGCTTGGTGATTGTGAACAGATCGTCCGGGTCGAGGTACTGCGCCATCGACGCCCGGCAGAAGACACCCAGCTCGATGCCGTCGTGCTCGTCGCGCACCTCGTGATAGGGGCCCGCGCAGATCGCCGTGATGTAGGTGCTCATCCGGGCCGACTGCTGGAAGTGCACGGTCTTGGCGCCCGGACCGGCCGGCTCGTCGCGCGCGACCGGCATGTTGGAGACGACCTTCCAGTGCCGCGGAACGGTCGCGTGCCAGGTGTAGACGCTCTTGAGGTCGGGCTGGTCGAAGCAGGCGAACACCCGCTGGGCGTCGGCCGTCTCGAACTGGCTGTAGAGGTAGACCTCCTTGTCGACCGGGTCCAGGCTGCGCTGCAGGCCCTGGCCGCTCGCCGAGTAGAGGAAGTCGGCGTCGACCACCAGCTCGTTGGTATCGGCCAGCCCGGTCAAGGGCAGGCCCTTCTCGGCCGAGAAGCCGGTCAGGTCGACCGGCCGGCCGTTCAAGGTCGCGGACCGCACCGATGAGGCCGCGGTCTCGATGAAGGTCTCCGCACCGGGCTCGCGGCAGGTGAACGTCACGACCGTGGTGGAGCGGAAGGTGCCGTCGCCGGGATTGCCGTGGCCGTCGGTCAGATCCAAGGTGATGTCGTATCCGGTGACCTCCAGCAGACGTGCCCGCTCGGCCGCCTCCACCTGGGTCAAATTTCGAACTCCGGCCACAGTCACTCTCCTCTGAGCGCACAAGCTTTCCTCGCCAGCCTAGGCGGCGGCCGGGTGTCCCACCTCACCCGGAGTGCACTGCGCCTGGAGGGAGACATGAGTTAGTTGCCTGGAGGAGTATCTGATTCATGACTGAACGCGCCACCGTCGACATGTGGTTCGACCCCGCCTGCCCCTGGGCCTGGATCACCTCTCGCTGGCTTCTCGAGGTCGAACGGGTGCGCCCGGTCGACATCCGCTTCAACGTCATGAGCCTGTCCGTGCTCAACCAGGGCCGCGACCTGTCGCCCGATTATCTGAGCTTCCTGGAGAAGGCGTGGGGTCCCGTACGGGTATGCATGGCCGCCGAGGAAGCGGCCGGCCCGCAGGTGCTCCGGGATCTCTACACAGCTCTCGGCACGCGCATCCACCTGCGGAAATACGAGTTCGGCGAGCAGCTCTACACCGAGGCGCTGACCGAGGTCGGCCTCGACCCGGCACTGGCCGACGCGGCCGGCAGCAACGCCTGGGACGACGCGTTGCGGGGCAGCCACGACGCCGGGATGAAGCCGGTCGGCATGGACGTCGGCACCCCGGTCATCCACGCGCCCGGCCCCGACGGCTCGGACGACAAGATCGCCTTCTTCGGCCCGGTGGTCACCCCGGCGCCCAAGGGTGAGGCCGCGGGCCGCCTCTGGGACGGTGTGCTGCTGGTAGCCGGCACCCCCGGCTTCTTCGAGATCAAGCGCACACGTGACGTCGGTCCGGTATTCGACTGATCCTTTCTTGACGCGAACGGCCCGGAAAGCGGGAAAAGCGCTACCCGCTTCCGTGGCGCGTCGTTGGATGGGGTGATGCACACCTCATCCCACACGGAGGCGGAAATGGCGGACTCCGACGCCGTCGCCCTGTCGACAATTGCGGTGCACCGCGACGACTGGACGAACCTTCCGCCCGAGCTGGCCGCCCTGGTGGCGCCGCCGGTCACGGTCACCGCTATGCCCTTCGAGCGCCCGGTGGGCAGCTGGCGGCGGGGCCAGTTGGCCAGGTCGCGGGGCAACATGCCCGTCGGCAAGCACCAGCGGGGCGCCCGGTAGCTTCTTGGGCATGACGGTCGTGCACCCGATCAGCCGGGCCTGGGTCACCACTGGTGGCACCGGTGCCCAGAACTACGACGAATTCGCCGACGACACCGAAATAACGTCCATCATCGCCGACAATCCGCATAGTTCTCTCGCTGTCGAGATGCCGCATCTGGCACCCGAGTCGCTGGGCAAGAGCTTCGCCGCCGCCCTGCCGGACGCGGTGGCCCGGCTCGCGCTGGAGCGCGCCGAGGGCCTCTACACGCCGGCCGACGGCGTCGTCGTGCTCTATCGGATCACCGCGGCCGGCGAGCCGCCCGCCTACGGGCTGTGGAGCCTGGTCGACACCGGCCAGATCTCGACCAGCGCCGACGAGCCGGGCCTGGTCATCCGCAACGAGGACGTGTTCCTCGAAAAGGTCCGCGAGCGGGTGGCCCTGGCCGAGGCGGTGGGGACGCTGCTGTCTCCCGTACTGCTGCTGCAGACGGCCCGGGGTGACCAGTTGCACGCGGCCCTCGCCGCCGCCACCGACGCGGCGGGTGTGCCCGCTGCGACCGACGTCGACCAGACCGGCCGCACACACGCCATCTGGGTGCTCGGTCCCGGCCCGCAGCAGGACGAGCTGACCGCTCTGGCCGGCGGCGGCGAGCTGGTCGTGGCCGACGGCAACCACCGCAGTCTGGCCGCGCAGACGGCCGGTCTGCCGCGCTTCCTGGCCGTGGTCACCACGCCCGCCTCGGTGGCCATCCAGCCCTACAACCGGCTGGTCAGCGAGCTGCCGCTGCCGCTCGACGAGCTCCTGGCGCGCCTGCGGGCGGTGGGGGCGACGGTCACCGAGGTGCCGCGACCGGCGCGGATCCCGGGCAAGGGCACGGTCGAGCTCTATGCCGCCGGGCGCTCGTTCACGGTCGGCCTGCCGGTCGACACCACCCTGGCCGACGTCGACAACCTCGACCACGCCCTGGTCGAGCGGGTGCTGCTGCGCGACGCCCTCGGGCTCGACCCGGGTGACAAGCGGATCAACTACGTGGGCGGTGACTACCCGGCGGAGTGGCTGCGCGGGGAGGTCGACGCGGGCCGGTCCGAGCTGGCCGTGCTGATCGCGCCGGTGACCGTCGACGACTTCGTCCGGGTGAATCTCGAGCGGCAGAAGCTGCCTCGCAAGAGCACGTGGTTCACGCCCAAGGCGCGGGGTGGTCTCGTCCTCGCCCAGCTCGACTGATCATGCTCAACCCTCAGGTCACCGCCGCGGCCGGTCTTCGGGCCCGGCCGCCGGCTGAGCTCACCGAGCCGTACGAGTTGCTGACGTTCATGCGGCAGGCGATGGAGGACTCGAACGAGGCCGAGTGCGGCCCCGCCCTGCCGCTGCCGGTCGTGGTGGACGTCGACGCCGGGGGAGTGCCGGCCCGGCTCTACGCCTCCCGGGTCGACGCGCCGCTCTTCGTCTACCTGCACGGCGGCGGCTGGTGCTACGGCAGCATCGAGACCGTCGACCGGGTGTGCCGCCGCATCGCCGACCGCTCGGACTGCGCGGTGCTCTCGGTCGGCTACCGGCTCGCGCCCGAGCATGTCTTCCCGGCCGCGCTCGACGACGTCGAGACCGTCCTGGCGTACGTGCGCAAGGCGGGCGCCGAGCTCGGTGTCGACCCGTCCCGGCTGGCCATCGGCGGCGACAGCGCGGGCGGCCAGCTCGCCACGGTGGCGGCCCGGCGGCAACGGGACGCGGCCACCCCGCTCGACCTCCAGGTGCTCATCTATCCGGCGATCGACCCGATGACCGCCTCCGAGTCCTACGACGAGGTCGGCTCGTACGGCATGAACCGGGCCGCCATGCGGGCGGCCTGGGAGACGTATGTTCCCGACCCGATGACCCGGTTCACCCCCGACGTGGCGCCGCTCGCGACCGCCGACCTGGCCGGCATGCCGCCCACCTTGATCATCACGGCTGAGTACGACGCCCTGCGCGACGAGGGCGCCGACTACGCCGACGCCCTGCTGGCGGCCGGGGTCCCCGTGGTTCACACCCGCTACATGGGGGTGAATCATGGTTTTGCCCGCAAGCTCGCCGTGCTCGACGACGCCCGGGCGGCCACCGATCAGGTCGCCTCTTACCTGCGGGCGGCCTTGCGCTTCTGACCGTCGGATTTTTGAGAGAGTGAGACCATGCGCGTCTACCTTGGTTCCGACCACGCCGGCTACGAGCTGAAGATGCACCTCGTGAACCACCTGATCAAACAGGGGCACGACGTCGTCGACGTGGGCCCGCACGTCTACGACCCGGAGGACGACTACCCGGCGTTCTGCCTGCACACGGGGGCCAGGGTGGTCGCCGACGAGGGCTCGCTGGGCATCGTGATCGGCGGTTCGGGCAACGGCGAGCAGATCGCCGCCAACAAGATCGACGGGGTCCGGGCGGCGCTGGTCTGGCGCACCGAGATCGCCCAGCTGGCCCGGCAGCACAACGACGCCAACGTGATCAGCATCGGCGCCCGCGAGCACACGCTCGACGAGGCGACGGCCTTCGTCGAGACCTTCCTGGCCACCTCGTTCTCGGGCAACCCGCGCCACGCCCGCCGGATCAGCCAGCTCACCGACTACGAGGCCGGCCGCCCTGCCCTGCCCGAGCTCCCGGCCAGCTAACGGTTGCGGGGCAGTTCCTCGCGGGGCACCCAGTTGCGGCGGACGATCGTCAGGTTGCGGTCGGCGTCGGCCAGGTCCTGCGCGGTGGGGCGGGCGGCGTCCCGGGCGCGCAGCGCCGCACCGACGCTGACCTGGGACGACCCCGAGCCGACGAGGCCGCGCAGCCCACGCTCGAGTTCCCGGTCGTCGCCACCGTTGCCGGCCGGGCCCGGCGGCTGACGGCGGCCCCCGCTGGGCCGCGGCGGACGCACCACCCGCTCGACCGGCACCGGCGCGGGCTCCACCGGGGCCGGATCGGCGATCCGCCCGGTAACCGCCGCCCCCGCACCCGCGGCATCATCAGCGGTCACGGCGGCCTCCGCGGCCACGGCGGTATCCGGGGTCACGTCCGCCTCGGCCGCCACGGCGGTATCCGAGGTCACGGCCGCATCCGCGGCCGGCCCGGCGGTCTCGTCGGCGACCGGCGGCGGCGCCGGCGCGGCCGAGCCGCTGGAGGGACGCAGGCGGCGGCGTCGGCGTTCGGGCTCAGCCATGCCGCCGACGCTACCCCGCCCATGCTCAGAACACCTCGAGTGCGCCGGGCTGGCGGTACCACCCGAAGGCGGTCGACGGCAGGTTGTCGGTGAACTGCTGGACCCGCCCGGCTGTGGCCAGCGCAGCCAGACTGGTGCCGCCCAGATAGGCCGCGCCCAGCTCGGTGACCGTGCAGGCGAAATCGGCGGCGTCCCCGGTGCGTACGCAGGAGGCCTTGTCCGGCCCGCCGGTGAGCCGCCACCGCCCGGTGTTGGCCTCGAGGACCGGATCGGTCACCTCGAACACCGCGTCGACCGGGGTCGCGTAGCGCCGCGCCTCGAGCGCCCGGGGCAGGTCGACCAGCCGCACCCAGAGCGCGTCGGAGTATCGCCGGCCGAGCTTGCGGGGCTCGTCGACCATGAACTGCAGCGGCTCGTCGACGCCGGCGAAGCTGTACGTCGCCGTCCGGGCCAGGTCGGTGCCGAGCAGGAACCGCCACAGCTCGGCGTAGACGCCCGGGTTGCCCGCCACCAGCTCGACCACCCGCACCTCGGCCGCCGGGCCGTGGCTGTCCCAGCTGCTCTTGACGCGCCACAACGCGTACCCGATCGGCCCGTCCGCGGTCTCGTAGACCACGCCGCGCATCTCGGTGGCGCCGTCGCGCTGCTCGTCGCCGTCGGCCAGCAGGTAATCCCACCAGTACGCGGGCCGGCTCGACCAGCCGACCCGATGGATCCGGAGGTCGTCGTGGACGGCCCGCAGCTCGTCGAGGGCGGCTTTGGGCGGGATCAGCCGCAGCTTGCCGGCGGGCGCGGCCGGCCCGGTGATCTTCACTTCGCGGCTGCGGATGTCGAGGCGCAGGCGGGCGGCGGCCGGACCGTACCCGAAGCGGGGGTAGATCGCGGTCTCACTGGCCCAGAGCGCCGCCACCGGCTCGCGGCCGGCCTCGGCGATCTCGGTGAGCTGGCGGCGCATCATCGCGGTGAGCAGGCCGCGGCGCCGGTGGGTGGGGGCGACGGCCACGCCGGTCACGTGGGCGACCGGGATCACCGCGCCGGGCACCGTCATGTCGCGGGTCTGAATGGCCGCGTGGCCGACGACGGAGCCCTCGTCGTCGGCCACCACCGAGCGCTCGGCCTCGGTGATGGTCGATTCCAGGTCGCGCAACTCGTCGGTCAGATGCTCGTGGAAGGCGAAAAGCACCATGTCGACGATCGCGCGCCGGTCGTCGTCGGTGGCGGCACGCAGCCGTACGGATTCGGGCATGGGACTTGTGTAGCGGACTGTGGCGCCGGGAGCGAACGATTTGCCGGGTCGCTACTCTCGTTGTGGGCGGCGGTGGGACGCACCGCCAACCGGAGGGGGATCTGATGCCTGAGCAACCGCAGTGGTCGGAGCGGACGCTCGACATGCCACCGCAAGATCCGTGGGCCGACGCGCCCACGACGCCGACGCACGCACAGCCACCACCGACGGCGCCCTTCCCGGCGCCCGGGGCTCCACCGGCGGCGCCGTTCAACCAGGGCCGGGCCCAGGTCAACCCGCGTCCTCAGGCGGAGCACGAGCCAACCGGCGTCGGCTGGCCCGGTGCCGAGGCGCCCGCCGCCCACCACGGCATGAGCTGGCGGTGGAGTGAGCTGCGCCAGGGCGGCGAGTGGACCAGCGCGGCGGTGCTGTTCGCCTTCGTCTGCTGGGGCATCTGGGCACTCTCCGGTGACGGTCCCTTCGGCACCCCGACGGTCGTCCTGGTGGTCACGCTGGCCGTCGCGGTCGGCGTCTTCTGCCTGGCCCGGGTCGTCGGTCATCTCGTGCTGGAACGGCAGATGGGCCGGGTCCGGCGCACCGCCCGCGGTTCCCACCTGGTCACCGCCCTCTTCCTGGCCGGTGTCGGCGTGGCCTGGTTGCAGCAGACCCAGTGGGTGATGGACGCCTTCCACTGGGTCGCCGACCTGTTCAAATAGTCACCGCCTGACTACCTTCCGGGGTGTGCTCGCCGGCACGGCATGCCGGCGAGCAAGCCGGGTATTGCCGCCGCCGTGACGGATCAGCGGACAGGCGTCGTGGTGATCACCTGGCAGCGGCGCGACGAAGCGGTGGCAGCGGTGCGGCGGCTGCGGGAGCTGCCCGAGCAGCCCCCGATCGTGCTGGTGGACAACGGCTCGACCGACGGCACGGCGCAAGCGGTGCGCGAGCAGTTCCCCGAGGTCGACGTCGTGGCGCTGACCACGAACCAGGGGGCGGTGGGCCGCAACATCGGCGTCGCCCGCCTGCGCACCCCCTATGTGGCCTTCTGCGACGACGACACCTGGTGGGAGCCGGGCTCGCTGACCCGGGCGGCCGACGTCCTCGACGAGTTCCCGCGGCTGGCCCTGCTCAACGCGCGGATCGTGGTGGAGCCGGCCGGGGTCGACGACCCGATCGTCGAGGAGCTGCGCGACTCGCCGGTGCCCGGCCCCGACTGGCTGCCCGGCCCGGCGCTGGGCAGCTTCCTGGCCGGCGCCTCGGTGGTCCGGCGCGAGGCCTTCGAAGGGGCCGGCGGTTTCAGCGAGCGGCTCTGGCTCGGCGGCGAGGAGGAGTTGCTGGCCACCGACCTGCTGAGCTCGGGCTGGGAGTTGTGCTACCTCGAAGATCTGGTGGTGCACCACCGCGCGTCGGTGCTGCGCGACGCCACCCACCGGCGGCGGGTCGGCCTGCGCAACACACTCTGGTTCACCTGGCTGCGCCGGCCGCTGGTCCCGGCCGTACGCCGGAGTGTCTTCCTGGCTCGCACGGTGCCCCACGACCGCGTCTCGGCGCTGGCCGTCTGGGACGCGGTGCGCGGGCTGCCGTGGCTGGTGACCGCCCGGCAGCCGCGCCCCGCCGATGTCGAGGCGCGGCTGGCCGGGTTGGACGAGACTCAGCGCCGCTCCCGAGCCCGCCGCTATGTCTGAGGAAGCGGGCCCGGGCGCGGCTCCGAGACGTGCGCGGTGACGATCCGCCATCCCTCGGGCAGCCGCACCCACGTCTGCGACTGGCGGCCCAGCACCTCGCTGCCCGGATAGCCGAACAGCGTGTTCACCACGGCCACATTTCCGCCGTACGCCTGAATGCTGGTGTCCTTGAGACGCCGGCCGGGCGGCAGCGGCGGCTGCGCGAGCCGCCACCGCCGCTGCTCGGCCAGGCCGATCTGCTGGTCGGCCAGGCCGTAGCGGACGGCGTCCTCGGCGAAGAACCCGATGATCGCGTCGACATCGTTGCGGACCAGAGCCTTCTCGTACGCCTCGAAGGCCGCGCCGACCTCCGCCATGACATCCGCTTCCACGTCTTCCCCTTCGTTCGGCGATCGTCAGGAGACCGCGGTCTCCGGTTGCCGCGGAGCCGGCACCCCACCCTCGGGCGCCTCGGTGAAGGCGTTGCCCTCGAAGGTCTCCACCTCGTCCTTGTCCGGCACCCGGGGCGTCGGCTTGGTCAGTGCGAACAACACGCAGACCACGGTGAGGAACAGGTAGCCGAGCGACACCTGCCCGTCCGCGTTCCACTGCACCTTCTCGGCGTGGATCAGACCGATGAAGCTGAGCACCGCGCCCGACCCGGCGAACACCGCCGCGTGCCAGAAGCGCTTGTCGATGATGAAGGCGACGATCGCCCCCAGCACCAGGCCGGCCAGGATGGCGCCTTCGCCGAGCGTCTTGAGGCCGTCGTAGACGACGCCGGCGCCGGCCAGCGCCCCGGTGCCGACCTCGGCCGCCGTCGTGCCGGCGGCCGCCAGCGTGTTGTCCATCTGGCCGGTGGCCCACGAGGCGATGTTGGGGATGAGGGCCGCGACCACCGCCGCCGCGTGCGCCCGGGGAGTCGCCTGGAACGCCTGAGCGCCGATCAGCAGGCCGATGTAGAGCAGGATGGGCACGATCGCGGCCGTCGGGAAGATCGCCCCGAGCAGGCCGAACAGCCCGAAGAAGCAGAGCAGCGCGATCACCACGCCGGTCGCCATCGAGTAGCCGGTGCGGCCGCCCGCGGCCTTCCAGCCGGGGTGCCCGACATAGACGGCCGGCGGGAACGGCGAGCCGAGGCAGGAGCCGATCACCGCGCCGGCCCCGTCGGCCAGCAGCACGCTGCGCAGGTTGTACCGGTCACCGGCGGTGGCCGCGCTCTCCACGTTGGTCATCGCCTCGGTGAAGTTGTAGACGCCCAGCGGGATCGCGGTGGCCAGCAGCGGGGCCATGTCGCGCAGGCCGTCGACCAGCAGGTCGAACTTGAGGTGCGGGAAGGCGAACGCGATGTCCCGGGCGGCCGAGGTCACGTCGGGCACCGACATGGCGCCGCCGATCCACCCGATCGCCGTGCCGACCAGCAGCGCGGCCAGCCCGATGGGGAAGTTGAACGGCAGCCGGATGTCGGTCAGCAGCCCGATCAGCAACAGGCCGAAGACCGGCAGGGCGATCCAGGCGTAGTTCCACATGTTGCCGGCCGGGTTCATCGAGATGAACGTGATCGAGATGCCGGCCAGCGTGCCCAGCAGCGCCGCCCGCGGCGTGTACTTGCGGATGTACGGGCCGACGAACGCGCCGATCAGCACGATCACCCCGATGATGAACGCCCAGGCGATGCCGGCCGTCCACGCCCGTACCGCGTTCCCGGTGGTCAGATAGATCGGCAGCATGATCACGAAGATCACGATGAACATGTGCGGCACGCTCGGGCCGTACGGCAGGGCGGTGACGTCGCTCCGGCCCTCCTTGGCGGCCAGCCGCCGGGCCAGCCAGGTGTAATACACGTTGCCGGCGACCAGGGCGACGCCGAGCGCGGGCAGGATGACCCCGAAGACGTCCGACGCCGGCATCTGAATGACCCCGATGCACAGTGCGGTGAGGGTGAGGACGTTGACCAGCACGTTGACGCCGAAGCCGAAGAAGGCGTTGGTGTCCCCGCGAACCCAGAACGGAAGTCTTGCCGCAGCGGTGGTCGTCATTTCTGCTCCTCGGAGGCTGCGATGGCCGCGATCACGGTGGGGGAGTCGGCGACCCAGCCGAAGATGCCGCCCTGCGCGGCGATCATCTCCAGCCCGACGCGCTGGAACTCGGGAAAGTAGGAGCCGACGCAGTCGGCCAGGACGAGGCACTCGTAGCCGCGGTCGTTCGCCTCGCGGACAGTGGTGTGCACACACACCTCGGTGGTGACGCCGGTGACGATCAGCCGGGTGATACCGAACTTGTCGAGGATCTCCTGCAGGTCGGTGGCGTAAAAGGCACCCTTGCCCGGCTTGTCCAGCACCACCTCGCCGTCGACCGGCGCCAGCTCGTCGACGATGTCGTGGCCGTACTCGCCGCGGATCAGGATGCGACCGAACGCGCCTGGGTCGCCGATCCGCTGGGACGGGAGTCCGCGCCGGAGCTTGGCCGGCGGGCAGTCGGACAGGTCCGGCTCGTGTCCCTCCCGGGTGTGGATGATCGGCAGGCCCTCGGCCCGCCACGCCGCCATCAGCGCGGCCAGCGGCTCGATGGTGCGGCTGAGCTGGGACACGTCGTTGCCCAGGCTCTCGCCGAAGCCGCCGGGCAGAAGGAAGTCGCGCTGCATGTCGATGACGAGCAGGGCGGTGGTGTCCTGGTCGAAGGTGAAAGGGGCCGGCATTGCGTCGACAGTCGGCATTCTCAGACCGCCTTCAGTCCGTTGTCCGGGCGGGGTGGGGTGGGACGGACGGCTCCGTTGCCGCGATCACGTCGTCCGAGGTGGCGACGCAGCCGAAGACGCCGCCCTGCATGGTGACCATGTGCAGAGCGGCGGTGTGGTTGGACGGATCGGTGGCGCCGGTGCAGTCGCTGAGGATCAGGCACTCGTAACCGCGGTCGTTGGCCTCGCGCATCGTGGTGTGCACGCAGACGTCCGTCGTGATCCCGGTCAGGATGATGTGCGTGATGCCGTGCGTCCGCAGGACCAGGTCGAGGTTGGTGGCATAGAAGGCGCCCTTGCCGGGCTTGTCGATCAGCACCTCGCCGGGAACCGGGGCGACCTCGGGCACGATCTCCCAGCCCGGCTCGCCCTTGACCAGGATCCGGCCGCACGGCCCGTCCGCGCCGATCTCGGCGCCGATCTGCGCCGAGCGCCAGCGCTTGTTGGCCGGCAGGTCGGACAGGTCGGGGTCGTGTCCCTCCCGGGTGTGGATCACCAGCATGCCCAGCGTCCGCACGTGCTCGAGCAGCTTGGCGGTGGCCGGCAGCCCGGCCCGGGTCAGCTCGATGTCGTAGCCCATCGAGTCGACGTAGCCGCCCTTGCCGCAGAAGTCGACCTGCCAGTCGATGCAGATGAGCGCCGTCCTCGACACCTCAACGGTGCCGTCGTACGGCCAGAGGTAGGGGTTTGCCTTGACCGGTCCGATGCGTGCGGTCATGAATTCGGTCCTTCCGAGCGATAGTTCCGCCAGCCGCCGCTGGCAGTGATGTCTTTCGCGCCGGTCGCCGCGTACGCCTCGCAGAGGAACCCGGTGACCTCGGTGCCGTCGTCCAGGGCGATCCGGCCGAGCGACAGCGGCGCCGCGATGCCGGCCAGGAAGCCACCGACCTGTGCGGCCGGCAGTTGCCAGAGCTCCAGGTCGATCGACTCGCCGGTGCCGTCCCGGACCAGCCCGGGAGCGCCGGTGGGCAGGTGATAGAGGCGGTAGAAGGGTGCGGTGCGGGCGGCACCGACGAGCGTGGCGCCCCGGTCGAGCAGGTCGCCGTTGCGCGGCTCGCCACTCAGGTGCAGTCCGACGACCGCGAGGAGCACGGTGTCGTCGACCGGCCGGGACCGGGCCAGCAGGGCGAGCGTGTCGTCACTGAAGGCTGGTCCGAAGAGGGTGATCGACGCCGGTCGCCCGTCCTCGGTGAAGCCGTTGGGCACGGTCACCGCGGCCATGTCGAGCAGATTGGCGAACTGGGTATATCGACCGAGCGTGAGATTGCGGCCGATCGGGTCCTCGTCGATCTCACTGTGCGTGAAGGTGGTGCCGATGGTCGGAAGCGCCAGGACGTCGATCCGCTCCCACATGCGGCCGGCCGCCGCCTTCAACTCCTGCAGGCGATGCTGAGCCCGGAAAGCATCGGCGGCCGAGAAGCCGTACCCGGTCTCGAGGACAGCTCTGGTCACGGGCAGCACGGAATCCGGGTGCCCGGCCAGGAACTCACCGAGGTCGGCGAGCCGCTCGGCCACCCAGGGGCCGCGATACAGAAGGTCACCAGCCTCCAGTAACGCTCCGATGTCGACCGTCACGTCCCCGGTGAACCGCGCGAACGCCTTCTCCTGCCCCGCGTCCCCGAAGAAATCAAGAGCTTCCGGTACGCCGATCCGGGGCTCCGCGAGAAGCGGCCTCCGCCCTTCCCGCGACCACGGATCTTCCGGTACGCGGCCCCGCGCGACCCGCATCACCCGGTCGGCCGTGGGCACGTCCCGGGCGAACACCGAGACACAGTCGAGCGAGCGGCAGGCCGGCACCACCCCGAGCGTGCTGAGCAGTCCGCGGGTCGGCTTGATGCCGACGATGCCGTTGAGCGCGGCCGGCACCCGGCCCGACCCGGCGGTGTCCGTGCCGAGCGCGAAGTCCACCGTCCCGTCGGCCACCGCGACGGCCGACCCGGAGCTGGACCCGCCGGAGATGAGCCCGCCCCCGAAGACGCTCTCCGGCCGGCCGTAGGGCGAGCGCGTCCCGGTCAGCCCGGTGGCGAACTGGTCGAGGTTCGTCTTGCCGGCCACGACCGCACCCGCGTCGATCAGCCGCTGCACGACCGGGGCGTTCCGTTCCGGGGTGTACGCGAAGTCGGCGCAGGCCGCGGTGGTCGGCAGCCCTGCCACGTCGATGTTGTCCTTGACCGCGAACGACAGTCCGGCCAGCGGCAGCCGGGGATCGACCTGCTCGGCCCGCTCCCGCAGCTCCCCGGCGGTGAACCGGCTGATCCAGACGCCTTCGTTTTCGCTCACATCGTCGATTGTCGACAATTCTGTTTCGGCGAAAGCCGCGCTTTGTAACGGCGCGATTTCCCTTGGCTCACTGCAGGTAGGTGCGGGCGCCGTGCGCGCTCAGAGCTTCGAGTACGGCGGTGGTGTCGCCCCGTTCGACGGCCGCGAAGAGCCGCTCGTGCCGCACCACACCGTCCTCGGCCCGGGCCACCTCGGCCTCCCGCCGCAGGTTCACCGCCATGTAGAGCTGGATGCGCACCAGCACCGAGCCGTAGATCTCGGCCAACTGCCGGTTGCCGCTCAGCGCGACCACCTCGGTGTGGAACCGGCGGTGCGCGTTGGCCAGCTCGAGCCGGTCACCGGCCTCGGTGGCCGCGCTCATCACCTCGAGCGCCGCCCGCAACCCGGTCAGATCGGGATCGGCCGGAATGGCCGCGACGGCGTGCCGTTCCAAAACGTCGCGCACCTCGTACAGCTCCCGCACGTCGTCGTCGGAGAGCGTCGCCACCCGCGCCCCGCGCCGCGGAATGTGCTCGACGAGCCCCTGCTGGACGAGCAGCCGCATGGCTTCCCGCAGCGGCGCCCGGCTGATCCCGAGCCGGCGCGTCAGCTGCTCCTCGACGAGGCGCTCACCCGGATCGGTGCGCCCGCTGAGGATCTCGCCGCGAAGGCGCTCGACGGCGAGCTCGACGAGGCTGTACGTCTGAAGCTCCCCGGTGTTCACGCGACGAGTCTGCCAGCCCCCGCGCCGCGCCGTCGGCGCCGTCGTCCGTTTTTGTCGTCGCGGCGCGGCCGTCGTTGGCGGGGGTCGGTCTCAGCCGCGGTCGGGTTTGTCGTCGTGGCGTCGTCGTCCCTCGCGCACGCTCGGCAACACCGCCACCAGGATCATGACCACCCCGATGACGATGAGCGCGGTCCACAGCACGGTCATCGTGCGAGGCTAGCGCCGGTCACCCCACCGTGGCGTCCGGGACGGATCCGCCGTCGTGCGCCATCCGCGCAAACAACCCGCCACCACACGTGCCGCCCCGAAGTTGATCGCCGTGCGTGGCCCTGACCTGAACCCACAGTGCGATTTAAGGCAGCCCTAATAGACGGACATCAAACTCGGCACTAAATTTTCCCCGGGTCTGGAGCGCAAGCTTCCAGAAGCTCGGCCTCGGCACTCAAGCTGGCCGAGACGCGCGGCGCTGGGTGGCGGCCCGGCGCCGCGCCCCGATCCGGCCAAGTCGGACTCCAGGTCACGAACGTCTCGCCATCCGTCATTCGTGGTATAGCGGCGGACGATGCACGTCACTACGGTCTTCCACCACGCCTGATGTCGTGCCGGACCCTGGAGAGCCTGTGACCACCCTCGAGCAGACGTCGCTGTGGGCCCACTTCTCGTCCTGCGCCGACGAGAAGCAACGGTTGATGGTGCGAGCCCTCGTCGACGAGCTCGAACCGCTCCTCGGCCGCATCGTGGAGACCTTCCCGACGTACACCCTGCACGACGGGAATCACGCGCTCAACGTCATCCGGCACATGGGCAGCCTCCTGGGCGCCCAGGTGCAGCACCTCGATCCGCTGGAAGCGGCGTTTCTCATCCTGTCGGCCTACAGCCACGACGTCGGCATGCTCTTCCACCCGGACGAGTTGGAGGGCCTGCGCGGCGAGTCGAAGTTCGACCACTTCCTCAAGTTGCATCCGAGTGCCTACATCGAGCTCAAGGAGAACGGCGACGTCCTCACCCCCGGAGTCGCCGAGTGGTACTGCCGCTGGCGGCACGCCGACCGGGTCTTCGTGCACCTCAACGCCATACCGGACGAGCGGTTCCTGTGGGGAGTGGTGTCGATCCGGGACATGCTCGGCGAGGTCTGCCGATCGCACAACGCCGACGCCTCCGTGCTCAAGAGCGACGAGGACTTCCCCATCGACTACCTGGGCCGGGCCGACCTGAAGTTCTGTGCCGTACTGCTGCGGCTGGCCGACATCCTCGACTTCGACCGGTCCCGCAGCCCGGAGTCGGTCTTTCGCTTTCTCGGCCTGGAGCACGCCACCGGCCGGCAGCTGAAGACCAGCCTGGGGCAGTGGCAGAAACACTTCGCCTCGGACGGGTTCGTCTTCCCGGACAGCCGGCCGGTCGACTATCCGATCACCCTCATCGCCGCGCCGGACAACCCGACCGTCGACCACGACATCCGTGAGTTCCTCGACGTCATGGAGCGGGAGTTCAAGGAATGCCTGGCCGTACGCCGGTCCTGCTCGCCGAAGTGGCGCGACCTGGCGCTGCCGCTGGCGGTCGACCGCGGACAGATCCATCCGCGGGGGTACCGCTACGGCAACTACCGGTTCGAGCTCGACCGCGCCCAGGTGCTGCGCCTGTTCATGGGCGACAACCTGTACGAGAGCGACCACACCTTCGTACGGGAGCTCCTGCAGAACGCGATCGACACGAGCCGGCACCGCGAGCACTTCGAGAACGCCCAGGGCAGCCCGGACTTCCGGGCCGAGCCGATCCAGGTCCGCGACTGGCGGGACGCGGCCGGGCGCCGGTGGATCCGGATCGACGACTTCGGTATGGGCATGAACGAGCGCATCCTGGAGGACTACTTCCTCGCTGTCGGCAAGTCCTTCTACCGCTCACCCGACTTCAAGGCCGAGATGCTGCGATACAGCCGGCCCGGCCAGGACTCGTTCGAGCCGATCAGCCGGTTCGGAATCGGAGTGCTGAGCTGCTTCATGGTGGCCGACCGGGTGGAGGTGTCGACGCGCCGGTGTGCGGCGGACGGGACCGAGACGGCCGCAGCCCTCAGGTTGTCGCTGAATGGGCTCGAGTCGTACTACACACTTCAAGCGGAGCCGCTGCGACCGCAGGCCTTGCCCGGCCCGGAGGGCGGCGAGACGGGATACCGGCGCGAGCCGGGCACGTCGATTGCCCTGCGGATGGATGACCAGCGGCAGGAGCCCGGACCGGTACGTGGCCTCGTCACCCAGTACATACTCGGCTCGCCCGTCGACATCCTGGTCAACGGCGAACCGTGCGGCCCCTCACACGATGAGTTGGCCGGCACTCCCTGGCGCGACGTCCCGGTGTATTTGCCCACGTCGCCGATCGGTCGGGTGGATCTGGCCCGGAGCGGTACGGATGACCCCGGCGGCCCCGTGATCAAGATCGTGCCGCTCGACCTCACGGCCCACTCGCCCGACCCTCGCCTCGGCGGCCAGATGATCCTGATCGGCTTCCGGGGATGGTATTCCGGGTCGATTTCGCCGGCCAACTTCAGTGCGGGGTATCTGGAATACAAGCAGGATTCCGTACTTCCGTACGACGTCAGAAGCAGTGGCTCGCGTGACCGCAGAATCCGGGTCGATCTTCGCCGATGGATTGCCGATCAGTCGTGGGACATGCGGGAGATCTTCCGAGATGGCCTCGCCCTGACGCACAACGGGATCCGGTTGCCGTCAGTGGCGCGCTGGAGGGGGAAGATGGACGAAATAGACGACCAGATCGTCGATGCGGGTTTGCCCTTCTTCGGCGCGTCGGACACATCCACATCTGATGATGAACCGGAGGAAGGTGCCCGCATCGACTGGGAACCTTACTTCGCGAGTGTCGAAAGCATGAAGCCCGAAGCTCTTGATGAATGGCGAGGACTCGGCCGCGAGCCGGTCGAGTGGGATGTACCAGGTCTAACTTGGCAGGCAGTCAACGAGCACTACTTCCGAACACAGTACAACCGATATAATATTAGCGGGGAACCCCACAGGAAAACCTTGGGATTGGAGAGCTTCTACAAATGGGCTTGGGCAGTCCGAGCAGGAGTTGTCACTCTGCGCGACCAGCTGCATCCACGGCTTTCCGTGTCGCGTGATCTGATTGTCAGCTGGCCGTGGAATCTGATGTCCAGCCTGATGCTGGCTTATCTTCGGGCCTTACAGGATTCGAATGAAGTATGTGCGGAGTCCGTTCTCTCAGCCGGTGGCGAGATGTTCGACGACGGCAACGCGGGATTCATCGAGAACGGCGTCATGCGAACGATCACCGGGGACCCGAATATGCACTGTGCGGGAGGATGGCTGGACCAGCCGGTGCTGATGACGCACGCCTTCTCGGCCCCGCCGAAAGAATTCGCTCGGGTGAGCACCGGTCGGCGGCTGTCACTCGAGTCTCTTAAAGCGCAACTGTCCGGCCGCGGGGAGGGCGAACGCATACTCGTCTCAGCTCCTCCGCTGGAGGAGATCCGCGGGCTTTTGATAAATGAGCTCCATGCGTCTTTCCTGACAGTCGTCGCGGCGGCGGTGCTGCAACTCGGTTGTCGCTTTCGCGTGATCTCACCAGCCGTTGCCGACACGTATGGCGCATATGCCAGATCGGTGAGATACGAGGTGGTGGACGGCGAGCCGCTGACCCACCCGGCGCTGGACCGGTATCCGCCGTTGATCTTTGTTGAGTACGAGGCCTGCGACCTGCTGCGCCGGGGAGGCGACGGCTTGAACATCGAGCACCCGATGTCCCGGCGGCTGCTCGACGCCACTGAGGGGCTGCTCACCTCGGCCCGCAGTCAGCACGCGACGATCCTGCGCGAGCTGACGCGCAATTTTTCTATGCTCAGCGCCGACACGGCCCGCGAAAGCGTCGCCGAGGTCAACCGGGTGCTCGAGCAACTCCGGGCCCGTGGGTTCACACCCAGCCCGCCCCCCGATCTCCACCTGTCGGTGGAGGACCTGGGCCTCTGACGTGGAAGGGGCAAGGTTTGCGCTCTGCGCGAACCTTGCCCCTGCACTGCGTCGAGCGGGCGACGAGAATCGAACTCGCGTAGTCAGTTTGGAAGACTGAAGCTCTACCATTGAGCTACGCCCGCAACGGCCCCGCTCAAGACGGGGTCGCGGGGACAGCTTACTGAATCACTCCCCGTCCACGCGAACCGGATTCCCCACCAGGTGACTCCAGCGCACGCGCGGGGAAGCGGACCGCATACACTGGCCGTCGCCACGGGGTGTGGCGCAGCTTGGTAGCGCACTCGCTTTGGGAGCGAGGGGCCGTGGGTTCAAATCCCGCCACCCCGACTGACAACAACTATTCGGCAGCAACAAGGAGTACGCCTGTGAAGAGCACCGTCGAGACTCTGAGCCCGACTCGGGTGAAGCTCGCCATCGAGGTGCCGTTCGACGAGCTCAAGCCGAGCCTGCAGAAGGCGTACCGGGAGATCGGCGCGCAGGTGCAGGTGCCGGGCTTCCGTCGCGGCAAGATCCCGGCCGCGGTCATCGACCAGCGGGTGGGGCGCGGCGCGGTTCTGAACGAGGCCGTCCAGGAGGCGATTCCGCAGCAGATCCTGGCCGCCGTGCGTGAGCACGACGTCAAGACGCTGGGTCGTCCCGAGGTCGAGATCACCGAGTTCGGCGACAACGAGCCTCTGAAGTTCACCGCTGAGGTCGACGTCCGTCCCGAGATCACCGTTCCCGACCTCAAGACGATCTCCGTGACCGTCCCGGCCGTCGAGATCGGTGACAACGAGATCGACGAGCAGATCAACGGTCTGCGCGAGCGTTTCGCCACGCTGAAGTCGGTTGACCGGCCGGCCGCCGAGGGTGACTACGTGCAGCTCGACCTGAAGGCGACCGTCGACGGTGTGGAGGTGCCGGGCGGCTCGGCGACCAACATCTCGCACGAGGTGGGCAGCAAGCAGTTGCTCCCGGGCCTCGACGAGGTTCTGGTCGGTCTGGTGGCCGGCTCCGACGCCAACTTCACCACGCAGCTCGTGGGCGGCGACTTCGCCGGCCGTGACGCCGAGGTCGAGGTGACGGTTCGCAGCGTCAAGGACAAGCAGCTGCCCGAGGTCGACGACGAGTTCGCCCAGATGGCCAGCGAGTTCGACACGCTCGAGGAGCTGCGCGGCGACCTGCGCGAGCGGCTCTCCAAGGTCAAGAAGGTCGAGCAGATCTACGCGGCCCGTGACGAGGCGCTCAAGCAGCTCGTCGAGGCGGCCGACATCCCGGCTCCCGACGGCGTCGTCAAGGACGAGGTCGAGGGTCGCAAGCAGGCGATGACCGACCAGCTGGAGCGGATCGGCGCGACCCTGCAGGATTACCTCAGCTCGGAGGACAAGACCGAGGAGCAGATCGACGAGGAGCTGACGGAGGCCGCCCAGGAGGGTGTCCGCATCCAGTTGCTGCTCGACACGATCGCCGACGCCGAGGACGTTCAGGTCTCGGACGACGAGTTCGGCCACGAGATCGTGCACCGGGCGCAGCGCGCTCAGATGCAGCCTCAGCAGTATTACGACCAGCTCGTGCAGTCGGGCGCGGCCGCCGCGGTCTTCGGCGACGTGCGCCGGGGCAAGGCGCTGGCCTCGGTGATGGAGCAGGTCGAGATGAAGGACAGCGAGGGCACCGTGCTGACCCTCGACGACCTGCGCGCCGCCGGCGAGGACGAGCACGCCGGTCACAACCACTGAGCTTCGACAGTCGGCGGGAGCCGTCGCCTTTGCGGGCGGCGGCTCCCGGCGTTTCCGCCGGGGGCGTGCGCTGTCAGCGAACACCTGCCCGAGCGGGAAGCTGATGCGCATTCGACCGGTTAGGTTGGTCGTACGACGGACAACTTGCCGGCCGCCACTGGCCGACACAGTCAGCTTCGAAGGGCTGCCATGACCGATCTTCATCTCCCCGCGAGCCCTCTGCTCCGCGGTGATTCCCTCAGTGGCAACCTCGACGACTCGGTCTTCAACCGCCTGCTGCGTGAGCGCATCATCTTCCTCGGCAGCGAGGTTTCCGACTCGGTGGCCAACCGCATCTGCGCGCAGCTGCTGCTGCTTTCCGCCGAGGACCCTGAGCGCGACATCAACCTCTGGATCAACTCGCCCGGTGGCTCGGTCTACTCGGGCATGGCGATCTACGACACGATGCAGTTCATCGAGAACGACGTTCAGACCGTCGCGATGGGCATGGCGGCGTCGATGGGGCAGTTGCTGCTCTGCGCCGGCGCCCCCGGTAAGCGTTTCTCGCTGCCGCACGCGCGGATCATGATGCACCAGCCGTCCGGCGGCATGGGCGGCACGGCCGCCGACATCGCCATCCAGGCCGAGCAGATGCTCTACACCAAGCGCATGTTCCAGGAGCGGGTCGCTTTCCACACCGGCCAGACCCAGGAGCAGATCGAGCAAGACTCCGACCGTGACCGTTGGTTCACGGCTCAGGAGGCCGTTGACTATGGCTTCATCGACAAGGTGATCACCGGGGCCACTCAGGTTCCCGAGGGCGCCGGCACGCTGAACTGAGGAGCTGAACTATGACTGACCTGACCTTGCCCTCTGGGTTCGCGCCGGTGCACAACCGCTACGTGCTCCCCTCCTTCGTCGAGCGTTCTTCGAACGGGATGATGAAGGAGACGAACCCGTACAACAAGATGTTCGAGGACCGGATCATCTTCCTCGGCGTGCAGGTGGACGACGCGTCGGCCAACGACGTGATGGCCCAGCTGCTGACGCTGGAGAGCTCCGACCCGGACCGCGACATCCTGATGTACATCAACTCGCCCGGTGGCTCCTTCACCGCCATGACGGCGATCTACGACACCATGCAGTACGTCCGTCCGGACATCTCGACGGTCTGCCTCGGCCAGGCTGCCAGCGCGGCCGCGGTCCTGCTGGCCGGTGGTACGGCGGGCAAGCGCATGGCGCTGCCGAACTCTCGGGTGCTGATCCACCAGCCGGCCACCGAAGGCGGTTACGGCCAGGGCTCGGACATCGAGATCCAGGCGCGGGAGATCCTCCGCATGCGCAGCCAGATGGAGCAGATGATCTCGCGGCACACCGGCCGTTCGGTCGAGCAGGTCCGCAAGGACGTCGACCGCGACAAGATCATGACGGCCGACGAGGCCAAGGAGTACGGCGTCGTCGATGTCGTCCTGGCGAGCCGTAAGAAGAGCCTGCAGTCGGTGGGCTCGGGCAGCTGAGGCATCATGGTCAGAGGCCGGCCGGGACGTTCAGGACTGGCTGACCTCTGACACGCCCGTTTTGGGGGGTCGGAGAACCGCACCTTTACGGGTAACGTCGTGCATGCAGCCTCAGTTACGCGGTTCGGCAGACGATGAGATGGCAACGAGGCAATCAAGTCCTCGGATCTGGGTTGGCAGCAGCTGACCGATGAGCTCAAGGAGAACGTAGGTGGCACGGATCGGCGACGGCGGCGACCTACTGAAGTGCTCCTTCTGTGGGAAGTCCCAGAAGCAGGTCAAAAAGCTCATCGCGGGCCCTGGGGTCTACATCTGCGACGAGTGCATTGACCTCTGCAACGAGATCATCGAGGAGGAGCTGGCCGAGACCGGCGAGGTGAAGTGGGAAGAGCTTCCCAAGCCGATGGAGATCTGCCAGTTCCTCGATCAGTATGTGGTGGGCCAGGAGCAGGCCAAGAAGGCGCTCTCGGTCGCTGTCTACAACCACTACAAGCGCATCCAGGCCGAGTCGAGCGGCGCGCCCGGCGGAGGCAGCGACGTCGAGGTCGCCAAGTCCAACATCATGCTCATCGGTCCCACCGGCTGCGGTAAGACGCACTTGGCGCAGACGCTGGCCCGCATGCTCAACGTGCCGTTCGCGATCGCGGACGCCACGGCGCTCACCGAGGCCGGCTATGTGGGTGAGGATGTGGAAAACATCCTGCTCAAGCTGATCCAGGCGGCCGACTACGACGTGAAGCGGGCCGAGCAGGGCATCATCTACATCGACGAGGTCGACAAGATCGCTCGCAAGAGTGAGAACCCGTCGATCACCCGCGACGTCTCCGGTGAGGGCGTCCAGCAGGCCCTCCTCAAGATCCTCGAGGGCACGGTGGCCAACGTTCCGCCTCAGGGCGGCCGTAAGCACCCCCACCAGGAGTTCATCCAGATCGACACCACCAATGTGCTGTTCATCGTCGGCGGCGCGTTCGCCGGCCTGGACCGCATCATCGAGTCCCGCGTGGGCCACGGCGGTGTCGGTTTCGGGGCGCACCTGCGCTCGATCTCCGAGCGGAACACGGACGACATCTTCAGCCGCGTGATGCCCGAGGACATGCTGAAGTTCGGCCTGATCCCCGAGTTCATCGGCCGTCTCCCCGTGATCACCACGGTCCGTAACCTCGACCGCGAGGCCCTGATCAAGATCCTGACGGAGCCTCGCAACGCCTACGTGAAGCAGTACCAGCGCCTGTTCGAGCTGGACGGCGTCGAGCTGGAGTTCGACTCCGGCGCTCTCGAGGCGATCGCCGACCAGGCCATGCTCCGTGGCACCGGCGCCCGTGGCCTCCGCGCCATCATGGAGGAAGTCCTGCAGTCCGTGATGTTCGAGGTCCCGAGCAACCCCGACGCCGCCCGGGTGGTCATCAACCGCGAGGTCGTGCTGGAGAACGTCAACCCGACGATCGTCCCGCGCGAGTTCGTCGGCCGCCGTCGTCGCGAGCGCGAGGAAAAGTCCGCCTGACCCGATTCGAGCCGTCGCCGTCGTCCCTCCGGGTGCGACGGTGGCGGCTTTTCCGCGTACGAGTGTCGTCACTCCCCGTCCGCTGCCGGCGCGCTCTCTCCACGGCGTGTGAGGGTCTCGATCACGGTCGTGGCCCAGCGGATGTTCAGCTGCTCGTACATGCGCCCGGCCATCAGCGTCAGGTAGGGCCCGACCTGGCTGCTCTCCGCGTAGAACTCGGTCTCGCCACGCCCGGCTAGCATCCGCTCCCGCAACTGGTCGTAGCCGGCCAGCTTCTGCCGTGCCCGCTCCCGACGGGTGGCGGCCGCTTCCACCGCCGCGCCCGGATCCGTCAGGTCGACCGCCTGGAGTTGGACGAGGAACTCATCGCGCATCGCCGGCGGTTTCGCCGGTCGTCGCGTGAACGCCCGTAGCTCTTCCCGCCCGGCCGCCGTCAGCGAGAACACCCGCTTGTTGGGCCGCCGGCTCTGCTCCACCACCCGGGCCGAGACCATGCCGTCCTGCTCGAGTCGCTCCAGATCCCGGTAGAGCTGCTGCGGTGTCGCCGACCAGAATTCGGCTACTCCCACGTCGAACCGCTTGGCCAGCTCGTACCCCGAGGCTTCCCCCTGCGACAGAGCCGCCAGCAGTGCATGGCGCAGCGACATCTGGACACCTCTCCACCCGCGGGCTAGCGTCATCCACACCTATTCAATTTGTTGAGTATAGGGGCCGCGCCGTGCACCCGTTCCGATCCGCCATCGAATCCCGTGACCTCGACGCCGCCCTCGCCCTCCTCCACGAGGACGTCATCTTCCGGAGCCCGGTCGTCTTCACCCCCTACCGAGGCCGCTTCGCGGTGGCCCCCATCCTCCGAGCCGTCATCCAGGTCTTCGAGGACTTCCACTACACCCGCGAGCTGACCTCCCCTCCCGACCACGCGCTGCTCTTCCGGGCCCGCGTCGGCGACAAACAGCTCGAGGGCTGCGACTTCCTCCAGGAGTCGGCCGACGGCCAGATCACCGACTTCACGGTTATGATCCGTCCACTCAAGGGCATCCAGGCCCTGGCCGAGGCCATGCAGGCCCGGTTGTCCTGACCACGGTCACTCCTGCCGTCCATGCGTACCTCCTGCTCGGTGGGGGCGACTGCGAGTCAACCGTCAACGAGCCGCCGCCGACAGCGCCTTCGGTAGGGGGCTGAGCCAGTACTTCCGTACGGGGTGGAAGGGTGCCTCTCCGCACTCGTACGCTTCAGGCATGCGCGTAGCGGTGTGCCAGGTGAATTCGCGAGCCGACCGGGACGACAACCTGCGGGTCGCGCGTGAGTTGCTGGAACGAGCCGCGGCCGCCGGCGCCGAGCTGGCCGTCCTCCCCGAGTACGTCGACTACCTGGGCCCCGGCGACACCGCGCCCAAGCCGGAGGCGATCGACGGCGATTTCGCCCAGTTCTTCTCCGCCGCGGCCCGCGAGATCGGCATCTGGGTGCACGCCGGCTCCTTCCACGAGAGCGGCCCCGACGCCCGGCGCACTTACAACACCTCGTTGGTCTTCGACCCGCAGGGCTCACTCGCGGCGCACTACCGGAAGATCCATCTCTACGACGTGGAGATCGCCGGCCGGGTCTCCTATCAGGAGTCCCGATCGGTGGCGCCCGGTGACGAGACCGTCGTGGCCGAGATCGCCGGCGTTCGCACGGGCCTGTCGATCTGCTACGACCTGCGCTTCCCCGAGCTCTACCGGCGACTTGCCGTGGAGGGGGCGGCCCGCGTGCTGGTTGTGCCGGCCGCGTTCATGATGCACACCGGCCGCGACCACTGGGAGGTCCTCCTCCGCGCCCGCGCGATCGAGAACCAGTGCTTCGTCATCGCGGCCGGCCAGATCGGCGACCACGACCCCGGGCGTACGTGTTTCGGCCGCAGCATGATCGTCGACCCCTGGGGGACCGTCCTGGCCCAGGCCCCCGACACCGTAGGCATAGTGACCGCCGACCTCGACTTCAACCGCCTCGACAAGATCCGCACCGAGCTTCCCAGCCTCGCCAACCGTCGCCTCTGATTTCCCGTACGCCTTCACGACATCCCCGTCCGTCCCGGTCTGACGGCAAGGGGCCAACGGGCCGTCTGATTCCCGTACGCCTTAACCGCCATCCAGCCCAGTCCTCAAACCCGCCCGCCCGTTACGCCCACCCAAGCTCAGCCCCACAAATCCGCCCCCGCGCGTTGCGCTCCCGCCGGTCCGCCGCCCGTTCCGCTCTACCGGAGCCCAGCTCCACGGCCCTGCCCCTGCTGGTTCCTCTGCACCGGGGCTCAGCCCCCTGCTGGTTCCGCCGCACCCGGAGCTCAGCACCACGGATCTGCCCGTGCTGGTTCCGTCCCACTGGGGTTCTGTCCCATGGTTCTGCCCGTGCTGGTTCCGTCCTACTGGGGTTCTGTCCCACGGTTCTGCCCGCGCTGGTTCCGTCCTACTGGAGCTCATGGGCTACGGACTCGCTCTTGCTGGTTCCGTCCCACTGGAGCTCATGGGCTACGGACTCGTTCTTGCTGGTTCCGTCCCACTGGAACCAAGGGCTACGGACTCGCCCCTGCCGGTTCTGCCTCCGCCGATTCCGGCCTGACGGTGAGGAGTGAATGGGACAGGGCTATGGCCGGCGCCCGGCGGCCATAGCGCTCGAGCCCTGCGTGATGGCGCCAGCGATCGAGCCTTGCTCCGATGGAGCCGCACCTGCCGGCGCCGACCACCTCGGTCGCGTGCAGGCGGGCGTTCTTGCGGCGGGCCGACTCGGCGACCTTGCTCTCGGAGTGTTGGTGTCGCCCAGCCGGCTCAGACACAACACGGGGCGGCGAACCGGGCCGTGAAGGCGGAACGCCTGATCAAACCGGCCGCTGGGTGTGATCGGTGGGTGGCTGACGGTTCACTTCTCGGGGCGGTTGGCGGTCGCGCGGGAAGGTGTCAGCGGCGTCACAAAAGTTGAATCAAGTAGCCGGCCACGGCGAAACCGATGACGGCGCCGGCGGACAGGAGCATCGCGCCGCCCATCCGGGAAGGGCCGCGTTCGAGGAGGCGGCGCACGGATATGACCAGCGCGACCAGCAGAAGCGCCCCGATGACGAACTGCCCGAAGGGCATGATCATGTCGACGAGCACGTCGGCGGCCAACGTGGGGGAAGCTCCCATGTGCCCACTCTTTCATGCCGCGAAGCGGTTTCGGGTCTTCTCGCCGCAGGGCCGGGCACGGGGGTCGATTTGCATGAGCGGCACCCGGTCGCGTAACTTTCTCTCTGCCCGAGGGAAACCCGGACGAACGACGCGAAAGCGACGCTCGGCTGGATCTACCAAAGGGCAGGCCTCATGCTTGATCAACGAGGCCGGGCGGAGCGGAGCAGGGCGACTTGCGGAAGCGGAACCGACCGGGTAGGTTAGTCAAGCCAGCGGGAACCGGGCAAGCAGATCACCAAGGTGATCGTCGGCCGGTCCGCGAGGCCACTCTCACGATCTACCCGCCGAAAAGCGGGCTCGATTCGTGGGGCAAACTTGGGCGATGTGAGCTGGATCTTAGATCTTGCGCTTACGGAGTCGGCCAGGTAAGTTTGAACGGTTGCCCCGGAGCAGTTAGCCGGGTGTGGTTGTTCTTTGAGAACTCAACAGGGTGCTTGATAAGCCAGTGCCAATTAGTAATACCCCGGCCGGCTTACTCCTTTCTTCGGACAGGGGTGTCGGTTGGAGATTCCTTTGGCAACATTATGTTGCCGGGACGCTTTTCCAAAGATTTTGTTGGAGAGTTTGATCCTGGCTCAGGACGAACGCTGGCGGCGTGCTTAACACATGCAAGTCGA
>NZ_JALPVL010000013.1 GCF_023544465.1 Paractinoplanes maris
GATTGCTGTTTCGGTGGTCATAGCGGAGGGGAAACGCCCGGTCTCATTCCGAACCCGGAAGCTAAGCCCTCCAGCGCCGATGGTACTGCACTCGTGAGGGTGTGGGAGAGTAGGACGCCGCCGGACTCAACGTGAACAGTAGGCCCACCCCACACGGGGTGGGCCTACTGTCATTTCCGGACCTATTCGCCGGCAGGATCAGAAACAGTGACTCTTATGCGGCCGCGCCCCCAGCAATGCTGAGGGCGCGGCCGCTTTTTGTTGTGCGCTGTGAGCGTCAGCGAGATTCGGTGGCGTTTCGGAGGGCGAGCATCAACGGAGCCGATTCCGCGGGGGTGCGGTTGTTGAACATCGCCAAAGCCAGGCTGCCGTGGTCGGCCCAGCCGCAGACGGTGAGGTCGCCGTCGGCGGTTTTGGTGATGCCGCACTTCATGGTGCCGTCCAACGGGCCCGGGTCGACATCCTCGAGGTTGGTCACCGCGCCCTCCTCATCGGAGATCAGGTCCATGGCGGCTTCGAGGTCTTTGCCGGGGGTCCAGATGAGGCCGGTGCCCGCCAGGAACAGCACGTTCTTGTCGGGAGTCTCGTTGTAGACGGCCCCGTAGGTGTGGTCGAGTTCGACCTCGGCGGCCAGGGCCGTGCGCAGGTAGTCCGCGGTGCTGGCCCCTTCACGGGAGTAGTCCAGGCTCAGCGGGCCTACGCTCGGCTGGATCTCGAGCTCCGCGTGGCGCTGGGCGATGATGCGCCAGCTGGTGAACGCGAGCATCGCCACGGCCACCACCGCGACCACCAGCAGGATGCTGATCAACACCCGGCGTACGCGGCCTCGGGGTTTTTTGCCGGCCGGCGCATCGTCGGCGCCGGGGAAGAGGTCGCCGTCGTCGTCGGTCGCGGGGGGTGGGGTGCCGATGTCGATCGGGTTCGGGCCGGGCTCGGGCATTGCAGGAGCGTAGCAACCGGTGGTGGTGCGAATTCGGGGTTCCGGGGCGGCATCCGTAGACTTGTCGGGTGACCGAGACGACCCAGCCCCGCACGCCCGACAGCCGGCCCACCGGTGGACTCTCCGCTCAGTACCAGCCGGGCGAGGTAGAGCAGCGGCGGTACGAGAATTGGGTATCGCAGGGCTACTTCACGGCCGACCCGGCGAGTGACAAGCCCGCGTTCTCGATCGTGATCCCGCCGCCCAACGTGACCGGCTCGCTGCACGTCGGCCACGCGCTCGACCACACCATTCAGGACGCACTCTCGCGCCTCAAGCGCATGCAGGGCTTCGAGGTGCTGTGGCTGCCGGGCATGGACCACGCCGGCATCGCCACGCAGAACGTGGTGGAGCGTCAGCTCGCCGCGCAGCAGCTGTCCCGTCACGACCTCGGCCGCGAGCAGTTCGTGGAAAAGGTGTGGGAGTGGAAGGCGCAGTCCGGCGGGGCCATCCTCGGGCAGATGCGGCGGCTGGGCGACTCGGTGGACTGGTCGCGCGAGCGGTTCACGATGGACGAGGGTCTGTCCCGGGCCGTGCAGACAATCTTCAAGCGGCTGTACGAGGATGAGCTGATCTACCGGGCCAACCGGATCATCAACTGGTGCCCGCGCTGCCTGACCGCGCTCAGTGACATCGAGGTGGAGCACACCGACGACGAGGGCGAACTGGTCTCGATCCGATACGGCGACGGCGACAACGCGATCGTCGTGGCGACCACCCGGGCCGAGACGATGCTGGGCGACACCGCCGTGGCCGTCCACCCCGACGACGAGCGATACCGGCACCTGATCGGCACCGAGGTCGAGCTGCCGCTGACCGGCCGGTTCATCCCGATCGTGGCCGACGAGCACGTCGACCCGTCGTTCGGCACCGGCGCGGTCAAGGTGACCCCGGCCCACGACCCCAACGACTTCGAGATCGGCCAGCGCCACGGCCTGCCGAGCATCACCATGATGGACGAGCGCGCGGTCGTCACCGTGCACGGCCCGTTCCAGGGGCTCGACCGCTACGAGGCCCGGCCTGCCATCGTCGACGCGCTGCGGGAGCAGGGGCGCA
Source organism: Paractinoplanes maris (assembly GCF_023544465.1). Lineage (GTDB taxonomy): Bacteria > Actinomycetota > Actinomycetes > Mycobacteriales > Micromonosporaceae > Actinoplanes > Actinoplanes maris. The sequence goes on from NZ_JALPVL010000013.1 coordinate 2,036, forward strand.
TCGTCGCCGAGAAGCGGCCGTACGTGCACTCGGTCGGCCACTGCTCACGGTGCAAGACGACCGTCGAGCCGCGACTCTCGCTGCAGTGGTTCGTCAACACCGGTCCGCTGGCCCAGGCGGCCGGTGACGCCGTCCGCGACGGCCGGGTCGTCATCGAGCCCGCCGAGCTCTCCAAGCGCTACTTCGCCTGGGTCGACAACATGCACGACTGGTGCATTTCGCGCCAGCTGTGGTGGGGTCACCGCATCCCGGTCTGGTATGGGCCGGACGGCGAGGTCGTCTGCGTCGGCCCCGACGAGCAGCCGCCCACCGGTGAGGGCTGGACGCAGGACGAGGACGTCCTCGACACCTGGTTCTCCTCGGCGCTGTGGCCGTTCTCGACGATGGGCTGGCCCGAGAAGACCGCCGAGCTGGCGAAGTTCTATCCGACCAGCGTGCTCGTCACCGGCTACGACATCCTGTTCTTCTGGGTCGCCCGGATGATGATGTTCGGGTTGTACGCGATGGACGGCGTCCAGCCGTTCGACGTGGTCAACCTGCACGGCATGGTCCGCGACGGACACGGCAAGAAGATGTCGAAGTCGTTCGGCAACGTGGTCGACCCGCTCGACTGGATCGAGCGCTACGGCGCCGACGCCACCCGCTTCACGCTGGCCCGCGGGGCCAACCCCGGCTCCGACGTGCCGATCAGCGAGGAGTGGTGCCAGGGCTCCCGCAACTTCTGCAACAAGCTGTGGAACGCGACCCGCTTCGCGCTGATGAACGGCGCGACCGTCGAGGGCGATCTGCCGCCGGCGGAGGAGCTGTCGGCGATCGACAAGTGGATCCTCTCGCGCCTGCAGCACGTGATCGGCGAGGTCGACGAGCAGTTCAAGACCTACGAGTACGCCAAGGTCTGTGACACCCTCTACCACTTCGCGTGGGACGACGTCTGCGACTGGTATCTCGAGCTCAGCAAGCCGGTGCTCGCCTCCGAGCAGGGCGAGAACACCCGCCGCGTCCTCGGCCACGTGCTCGACCAGCTGCTGCGCCTGCTGCACCCGGTCATCCCGTTCGTCACCGAGGAGCTGTGGATCGCGCTCACCGCAGGCGAGACGATCGTGCGGGCGGCGTGGCCGGCGGCCGACAAGGAGCTGATCGACGACGCCGCCGAGGAGGAGCTGGCCGCCCTGCAGAAGGTGGTCACCGAGGTCCGCCGGTTCCGGTCCGACCAGGGCCTCAAGCCGAGCCAACGGGTGTCCGCGGCGCTCACCGGTCTGGGCGCCGTCGGCATCGACACCCACGAGCCGCTGATCCGCTCGCTCGCCCGGCTCGACGCGCCCGGCGACGGCTTCACGGCCACGGCGACGCTCGCGGTGTCCGGCCCGATCACGGTCGACCTCGACACCCGCGGCACGATCGACGTGGCGGCCGAGCGCGCCCGGCTCGAAAAGGACCGGGCCGCCGCCGAGAAGGAAGCGGCGCAGTGCCGGGCCAAGCTGGGCAACGACTCGTTCATCGGAAAGGCGCCCGAGCAGGTGGTCACAAAGATCAAGGACAGGCTCGCCACGGCTGAGGCTGATCTCACGAGAATTGCCGCGGCCCTCGAAGCGTTGCCTTCATCATGAGCACTTATCCAGAGGTGGAGGCCGCACTCAATGGGCGTGGCTTCACCCGCATGGCGTTCGACATGCAGAAGATCCGCGATCTGATGGACGTGCTCGGCAGCCCCCAGCGGGCCTACCCGGCGATCCACCTGACCGGCACGAACGGCAAGACCAGCACGGCTCGCATGATCGACGCGCTGCTGCGGGCGCACGGCCTGCACACCGGCCGCTACACGAGCCCGCACCTCGAGACGGTCCGCGAGCGGATCAGCCTCGACGGTGAGCCGATCTCGGAGGAGGGGCTGGCCGCCATCTACGACGAGGTGGCGCCGCTGGCCGAGCTGATCGACGCCCGCAACGCCGAGCCGCTCACCTATTTCGACATGACGACCGCCCTGGCCTACGCGACCTTCGCCGACGCCCCGGTGGACATCGCCGTCGTCGAGGTGGGTCTGGGCGGCGAGGAGGACGCGACCAACGTCATCGAGGCCGGCGTCGCGGTGATGACGCCGATCGGGCTCGACCACACCGAGTGGCTGGGCGACACCATCGAGGACATCGCCTGGGCCAAGGCGGGCATCATCCACAAGGGCGCCACGGTGATCTCGGCGCTGCAGACCGAGGAGGCCATGCGGCCGATCCTCGAGCGCAGTGCCGAGATGGGGGCGACCGTCGCCCGCGAGGGCAGCGAGTTCGGCGTGATCGAGCGCAACCAGGCGGTCGGCGGTCAGGTCCTCACGCTGCAGGGGCTGGGCGGGATCTACGAGGAGATCTTCCTGCCCCTGTTCGGCGCCCACCAGGCGCAAAACGCGGCACTCGCACTGGCCGCGGTCGAGGCGTTCCTCGGTGCGGGCGCCGACCGGCAGTTGGAGCTCGAACTCGTACGGGAAGGGTTTGCGCAGGTCGACTCGCCCGGCCGGCTCGAAAGCGTGCGCAGCGCCCCGACGATCCTGCTGGACGGCGCGCACAACCCGCACGGCATGGCGGCGACGGTGAGCGCGCTCGAGGAGGAGTTCTCGTTCCGGCACCTGGTCGCGGTGGTGGCGGTGCTGGGTGACAAGGACGTGTCCGGGCTGCTCGACCTGCTCGAGCCGGTGGCGGCGCGCATCGTCGTGACCCAGAACAGCTCGCCGCGGTCGATGCCGGTCGACGAGCTCGCGCAGCTGGCGACGGACATCTTCGGCGAGGACCGGGTGACGGTCGCGCAGAACATGCCGGACGCGATCGAGGAGGCCGTGGTGATCGCCGAGGAGGACACGTCGGGCGAACTCAGCGGGGTCGGCGTGATCGTCACGGGCTCGGTCGTCACGGTGGCCGACGCGCGTAAACTCCTGAAGCGATGACCTCTCCCGAGCCTGACCCGCCCGACCAGGCCGCTCCGGCGCCCCGGTCCGGGCTTCGCAACCCGCAAGCCGCCGTACGCGGTTTGGGGGCCGGCACACTCGTGCTGGAAGCCATCGTGCTGCTGCTCGCCATCCAGCCCATCCGCATCATGGGCGGCGACCTCAGCGGGTGGGGTCTGGCCTCGGTGATCACGCTGGCGGTGCTCGCGGCGTTGCTGGCCGGTCTGATGCGCCGTTCGTGGGCCTGGACCGCCGGGACGGTGCTTCAGGTTCTGCTGCTGGCCAGCGGGCTTTTCCACTGGTCGCTGGCCGCCCTCGGCCTGATCTTCGGCGGGGCCTGGGTCTATGCCCTCCACGTCCGCCGCTCGATCCTCGGTTAGCGGCCGCCGCTCCTCGCGTGTCTCGGCCGTTGAGCTGGACGCGTGATCTGTGCCTCGGGCGTTGACATGGCCGGCCGCACGGGCCGGCCATGTGGGTCGTCAGCGGATGGACCGCCACTGGGTGACGGCGATGTTGTGGTCGTCGGGGTCGCGGAACGTGGCTGACCACAGCTCGAGGCGGTCGCCGCGGTTGACCGGGCGCGGGGGATGGACGAACTCGACGCCCTTGGTCTGCAGCTCCTGATAGACGGCCTCGACGTCACCCACCTCGAGGTTCAGGTAGATGAGGCGGCCGGCCTCGCTGGAGAGGTCGTTGACGGTGCGCAGGACCAGACGGGTGTCGCCGGAGGCCATGACGGCACTGCCCTCACCGCTGTCGATCTCGAAGAAACCGAGCGTGTCGCGGTAGAACGCCGTCGACCGGGCGAGATCGGTGACGAGCACTGTGATGCCGACGCCGTAGATCGCGCCGGCCGGGCCCGGGCGGGCGCTCGGATAGGCGGTGATCACGTCTGCGGCACGGTCGTCCGGTTCGGACGGGCCGGCCAGGTCACTCCACGGTCCGCGATCTCCGGCGGCCGCTGCCGCGGCGGCCGCGGCCAGGGCAGCGGCGGCCGGTGACGGCTTGGGGTGGCTCGTTCCCGCTGCGGGTACGCCTCTGGCCCCACCCGCCGGCCCGGCGTCACCCGAGGAGTTGAGCCCTGCGCCCGCGAGGGTGTCCGCTCCGGCGTCTGTGGGGCCGGCGCTCGCCGACGTGGCTGTCGGTGTGGCCGCCCTCGATCCGGTTTCCGACGGGGAGCTTGCTGACGCGGCGGTTGTCGGCTCGGCGCCGGAAGCTGCGGCGACGGTGCCGCGCGCGGTCGTCGGCTCGGCGGCGGAGGCGGGGGGCTCGGTGCCGCGCGTGGTGGTCGTTGGTTGGGCGGCAAAGGTTGGGGGCTCGCCGCGCGTGGTGGTCGATGGCTGGGCGGCGGAGGCTGTGGGCTCGGTGTCGCGCGCGGTGGTCGATGGCTGGGCGGCGGAGGCTGTGGGCTCGGTGTCGCGCGCGGTGGTTGTTTCGGCGCCGGACGTTTCGGTGGGGGCTGGTTGGTCGGCGCTTCGGGCCGGTCTCGGCTGCGGGCTCGGGACGGAAGCCGCAGCCGCGGAGGGCTGGGGCTCGGGCCTCGGCGCGGTTCGGGGCGGGCGCAGGGAGGTTTCCTCGTCGACGGGCCGTTGCCTCGGGTAGAACACGGCGTCGGGTGCCGGCGCATCGGGCTCCGGGTCCGGATCGCTGCTCGGAGCCGCTTCGGGTCTTGTCTCGTCGGCGCGGGTGGGCTCGTCGAACGGGATCTGACCGGACGGGGCGTCCTTCTCGTGATCGTTCTTGCCGACCTTTTTGACAGCCGCCACCGCCGCCGCGGCCACGGCGCCGAACGCGCCGGCCAGCAGACCGCCGGACCTGCCCGATTCGGCGGCCGGGGGCGGGGCTTCGGGCGAGAAGGCCGGGGCAGCTTCTTCGCCGACCGGCCCCGATCGTGCGGCGGCCGGCTCGTCGGTCGCGGACGGGGATTGCGCTTGGGGCGTCTCGTCGGCTTCGGCATATGGGTGAGCGTCCGGGTAAACGGATTCCGTGGCCCGGCGCTCGGCGGCGGCCGGGTATCCGGGCTCCGTGCCGTGCGGCTGGGCCGTGGCCGGGTAGCCGGGTTCGGTGGCGCGAGGCTGGGCGGCGGCCGGGTATTCGGGTTCCGTGCCGTGCGGCTGGGCCGTGGCCGGGTAGCCGGGTTCGGTGGCGCGAGGCTGGGCGGCGGCCGGGTAGCCGGGTGCCGTGCCGTGTGGCTCTGCGTCGCGGGGCTGGGCCGTGGCCGGGTATTCGGGTTCCGTGCCGTGCGGCTGGGCCGTGGCCGGGTAGCCGGGTTCGGTGGCGCGAGGCTGGGCGGCGGCCGGGTAGCCGGGTGCCGTGCCGTGCGGCTCTGCGTCGCGGGGCTGGGCCGTGGCCGGGTATTCGGGTTCCGTGCCGTGCGGCTGGGCCGTGGCTGGGTAGCCGGGGTCGGTTGCGCGCGGTTGGGCGGTGGCCGGGTAGCCGGGTTCTGGGTTGAGGGGGTCGGCATTCGGCCGGGTGGTGGGCGGGGCGGCCGCGTTGGTCGGGGTGTAGATGACGGCGGCTGGGGCTTGCTGCGCGTTGGGTGCCGGAGCTGTGGGGTGGGTGGGCGACGCCGGGAACTCTTCGGTGGGGGTGGTCGCGTCGTGGGCTGCGTTGGAGACGAAGCGGGTTGACGGAGGGGTCGGGGCGGGGTTGGACGGAGGTGGGGCGATCAGGTCTTCCTCGCGGGCCCGGGCGGAACGGGCGGTGTCCTCCGGGGCCGGGTCGGGGTCGCCCTCAAGGGGGAGGTCGATCTCGTCGTCGTAGGCGGGACGTGGGGATGGAGCGTAGGCCGCGTCCGGGCGCGAGGTGGCGGGGGCGGGAGCCGTCGGCGGCGGGGTGGCGGGCTCGGGGGCGGTCGGTGGTGGGACGGCCGGGTCCGGCGCGGTGGGGTAGGAGCTGACCGGCGACGGTGTGGCCGGTGTGGATGTTGCCGTCGGCTCGGGGCGGCGGTAGGGCGACGGCTCGTCGAGCGGGATGTCGGTGCCGAGCGCGTCGTCCGGGTGGGGCTCGCGCTGGGACGGAGCCGTGGAATGGTCGGCGGTGGCGGTCGCCGCGCCACCGTGGGGGCGCGGGCTCGGCCGCCGCTTGGACGAGCGGGCCGCCGCGGCACCGGCAGCGGCACCGGCCGCCGCAGCCCCAGCGGTGGCAGCCGTCCCGACGGTGGCAGGACCTCCGGCGGTGGCGGTATCCGGATCCCCGGCGGCATCCGGATCCCCGGCGGTATCCGGATCTCCGGCGGCGTTCGGGCCGTCGGCGGCGTTCGGGCCCCTGGCGTCGGCCGGGCGTCGGGCGTCGGCCGGGTGTCTGGCGTCGGCTGGGTGTCCGGCGGCGTTCGGGCCGTCGGCGGCATTTGGGCCCCTGGCGTCGGCCGGGTGTCCGGCGGGGTCCGTGATGTCTGGGCCGGCGGTGGCGGGCTCGGGCTCGGTGGCGTAGGCGGAGCCGGCGGAAGCGCGGCGGGGCAGTGGCGGCGGGGCGTCGTCGTGGTCGACGAAGACGCCCTCCACTACGGGGCCGGCCGGGGTGTCGCGGACCACCACCGGGCTGCCGTACTCCTCCGAGTCGACGGCCGAGGCACTGAGCGGGCCGGCCTCGGGGCCGGGCGGCGGGGGCGGCGGCTGCGGTGAGCTGCCCGGCGGCGGTGGGGGCGGCGGCTCGTCCGGGCCCCGGCCCCAGGTGCGGTCGCGACCGGCCCACGGCGGCGGCTCGACGTCGCCGAGGAGGTCGGCGTCCAGGTCGGCGTCCAGGTCGGCATCCGGGTCGAGGCCGGGACCGGGGCGGTCGTCGTAGTCGGGGACGGCCGGCGGCGGGTCGGCGCCTCGCTCGCGCGGGGACGCCTCGTCCCAGTTGATTTTGACGCGGCGCAGGTCGTCGACGTCGACCGTGATGGGCAGGGTGTCGCCGGGCTCGGGCCATTTCACGACCGGGATGCGGGACTCGTTGATCTCGACCTCGCGCGTCGGCAGGCCGGGCGCGACGATCACCGCCTGGATGCGGGCCCGGGCGTAGACCGCCGTGGTCAGCGGACGCGGCGTGATCGACGAGACCTCGGCCGTGCCGGCCACCCAGGCCCGGGCGCCGCGGCGTACGACGTTGACGACGCCGAGCGCGACCGCCAGGCCCAGCAGGGCCACCCCGAAGATGACCACCCCCAGGCTCGACATGCCGAAACCCAGCGCGACCACGAAGACCGCGATCGTGCCCGCGACCGCCGCGACCAGCTTCCGTGCCGGCGCGATCGGACGTCCGGTCTGGTTTGCCAATGTGGACCTCCCGCTCGTACCCGTCAGGTTATTGCCCGGCTCAGCTTGAGCGAAAGTGCGGTAGTCCCGGCGTTGGCGCTCGGCGCGTTTCCGGTACCGATAGGCTGAAACTCAGCCTTCTCACCCCTGTCCTGGAGGATCGTCGTGTCCAGCCCCACCGAGCGTTCGCTCGTGCTCATCAAGCCCGACGCGGTCCGTCGCGGACTTCTCGGCGAGATTCTCGCCCGGTTCGAGCGCAAGGGGCTGGTGATCGAGGCGATCGAGCTGCGCACGATGGACGCCGCGCTGGCCGACCAGCACTACGCCGACCACGTCGAGAAGGCGTTCTATCCGCCGCTCAAGGAGTTCATGACCTCGGGCCCGCTGGCCGCGCTGGTGCTGACCGGCGACGAGGTGATCGAGGTCGTCCGCGCGATGATCGGCTCGACCGACGGACGCAAGGCGGCCGCCGGCACGATCCGCGGCGATTTCTCGCTCTCCAACCGGGAGAACCTGGTGCACGCCTCCGACTCGCCCGAGAGCGCCAAGCGCGAGCTCGCCCTCTGGTTCCCCGACCTGGCTCTCTGAGCCCGAGACTTCAGAGGACGTCGAGCGACGCTGTCCGGCGCGACTCGAATTCGAAGATCTTGAGCAGTACGGCGGCCGCGACCGCGTAACCCGCTCCGACCAGGAGTTCCTGGCCGAGTGGGGACGCGGCCGCGGCCAGTCCGTCTCCGGCCGCGAGTCGCCGGGCCGCTTCGGCCGCGTGCGTGATCGGCAGCCACTCGCCGACGGCCGTCATCCAGCCGGGCAGGCCGGACGCCGGCACGTTGACCCCCGTGAGCAGCAGCAACAGTGCGACGGAGACGTTCGAGACCACCCACACGTCGCGGAACCGCAGCCCGAGCGCGCCCAGGGTGAGCCCGAAGAAACCGCAGGCGAGCGACCCGGCGGCCATCGCCAGGAACAGCCCCGGCAGAGCGCTGAGCGGGATGCGCAGGCCGAGGAGCAGCGCGCCCGCGCCGAGGGTCACGACCGCGATCAAAAGACCATTTCCCGCGTACGGCAGAACGCGCCCCCAGAAGACCGCGGTGCGGCTGCGAGGCGACAGCAGCACGTGCCCGAGCGTGCCGTAGCGGCGCTCGTTGGCCACCGCCATCGTCCCGCCGAAGACGCAGGCCAGTGAGGCCGTGAGCACCGCGTTGCCGACGATGTAGAACCGGTCGTCGGCCACCTGCAGCTGCCGCCCGAGGTAGGCGAAGAACAGCAGTTGGAAGAGCGGCCCGACCAGCAGCGTCCCGACGAACATGCCCGGCGTCGTCCAGTTGAACAGGGCCCGGTAGGCGATCACGCCCCCGATCGTCATCAGGCGGAGTGTCTTCATGGGGATCGGACCTTTCGACCTGCTGGTGCGGTGCGGGGGAACGGGCGGGAAACAGCGGCCGGTGAGGGCCGGACCCAGGGGATGGATGGTCGGGCGAGTCATGCCAGGGCCAGGGTGGCGGCGGCCCGGGCGCGGCGCTCGACATGGGTCAGGGCCACGGCGCCGAGGGCCAGGCAGAGCAGGCTGATGGCCAGGCAGACGGCCAGCGACGGCCAGACCGGGCCGCCGCTGGTGGCCTCGCGCAGCGCGCGGGCGCCCCACGTGGTGGGCAGGACAGCGGCGATCGGGCCGGTCCAGACGGGCAGCACGGTGATCGGCACGAGCATGCCGGAGACCAGCCAGACCGGGTATTCGAGCGTGTTGGCCAGGGCGTTGGCGTTGCGCATGAGCACGAACGTCGCGGCCAGCAGCAGGCCGAACATGCCGAGCGCGACGACGCACACCACGGCGGCCACGACGAAGGCGACCGGGTGGGCGAAGTGGAGCCGGATGCCGTACAGGAGCCGGCCCCAGATCAGGGTCGCGAGCAGGGCGTAGGTGCCGGTCAGACCGGTGGCGATGGTGATCGGCAGGACGACCAGCACCGGGCGCCGGGGCGCCAGCATGATCATTTCCAGGGTGCCCTGCCAGCGCTGGTTCTGGATGGCACCGCCCGAGCCGAAGAGCACCGACGACCAGACCCCCATCACGCCGGCGCCGACCGCGGCTTCCAGCAGCCGGTGCTGCTCGCCGCCGGAGCGGAACAGATAGACGGCCAGGGTGGCCTGCACCACCGGGACGACCAAGGCGATCACGATCTCGAACGGGGACCGGCTGATCTGCTTGGCGTGCAGCAACGTGCCCACCGTGAGCAGGCGAAGGGTGCTCACGCGGCGGCGCTCACGATCGCGACGTACGCGTCCTCGAGGGTCGGTTCCCGGCTGTCCACCCGGCCGAGGCGGATGCCGGCCAGCTCCCGCAGCACGTCACCCTGCACGTCCACGTGCGCGTCGGAGTGGACGGTCAGCAGTTGCAACGCGCCCCGGGCCTCGACCGCGGTCTCCCGTACGCCCGGCAGGTCGCGCAGCGCGTCGACCGCGCTCTCCGGGACCCCGTACGCCTCGACCTCGACCACCCGCCTGCCGTCGGCCCTCCGCCGCAGCTCCGTGGGAGTCCCCAGAGCCTGGAGGCGCCCGTCGGAGATCACCGCGATCCGGTCGCAGAGCTCGTCCGCCTCGGCCATGTAGTGGGTCGTGAGCAGGATCGTCGTGCCGGTGGAGGCCAGGTCGGCGACCGTCCGGCGCAGCTCGCGGGCGGCCACCGGGTCGACGCCGATCGACGGCTCGTCGAGGAAGAGCACCTCCGGGGTGTGCAACAGGCCACGGGCGATGTGCAGCCGCTGCCGCATGCCCCGCGAATAGCCCTCGACCCGTTCCCGTTCGCGCCCGGCCAGGCCGACCAGGTCGAGCAGCTCGGCGATGCGCCGCTTCTGCTCGCGCGCCGGCACCCCGTACAGCTCGGCGAAGTATCGCAGGTTGTCCAGCGCGGACAGGCGGTCGTAGAGCCCCCGGTCGCCGCCGAACACGTAGCCGATCCGCCGCCGTACCTCCCGGGTCTCGCGCACCACGTCGTGCCCGCCCACCCGGGCCGAGCCCGAGGTGGGGATCAGCAGGGTGTTGAGCAGTTTGATGGTGGTGGTCTTGCCGGCGCCGTTGGGCCCGAGCAGACCGAACAGCTCACCGCGGCCGACCGTGAAGGTCACCCCGCGAACCGCCTCGACCTCGGTCCGCTGCGGCTTGAGCCAGCCCGTGCGCGCCCGGTAGGTCCGGCGCAGATCCTCGGCCTCGATGGCGTATTCGCTCCCCATGGCCCGAACCGTAGGGAGCGGCGGCCCTTCTACGAAACGAATTCGGTGCGGGCCGAATCCTCACCGAGCAGGGTCACCAGAGCCGTGCCGGCCGGCTCCAGGCCGTAGAGGACGCGGCGTCCGGCCCGCCGCCGGTGCACGACTCCGGCCGCGAGCAGACCGGCCAGGTGTTCCGACACGGTGCTGGGGGCCAGGCCCAGGGCGGTGGAGAGCCCGGTGGTGGTGGCCGGCGCGGTCAGCGCGCGCAGCACGGCGGCCCGGCCGCGACCGACCAGGATGGTCAGCCGATCGTCGGCGAGCGGCGGCGGCGGGGTGTCGGCCAGCACGGCGGCACCCCGGGCCTGATAGGTGACCATGACGAGGTCGGGCTGATCGCCCGAGCACAGCAACGCTCCGCGGGAGAAGATGAGCGGGACCAGCAGCAGCCGCTGGTTGACCGCCACGAAGGACTGGTCGAGCGGCTTGACGAGGGTGAGCACCGGCCGTTCCCAGCGGATCCGGTCGTGCAACCGGGCCAGCAGCGCGTCGGGGCCGTCGGCCGCCAGCGCCCGGGCCCGGAGCAGCACCTCCTCGTCGAGCGCGGCCCGCATGGCCGGCCAGAACGGCGCGATGGCCGCGTCCCAGTAGGCCTGCACGCCGTCGGCGAGCCGATCGAGCGCGGCCCGGCGATCGCCGGCGAAGGGCCGCATCGACGGCGGCAGGTCCCCGTCCGGGTAGTGCTTGGCGAACTCGCGCGCGATGACCTCGGGCGGCGTCGACCGGAGCTGGTCGAGCTGCTCGCCGATGGTCGGCATCGGGCTGTCGGGTGGCGGACCGAGGAAGTCGGGAGAGACCGACGGCAGGTTCAGATAGAGCGAGACCGGGCCGGTCGCCGGGTCGGTGCGCAGGATCTCGCGGGTGCGGCGGGCCCATCCGTCATAGGGCCAGGGCGCCCCGCCCGGGTTGCGCTGGAGCAGGAAGAGACTGCACATGACCTCGGCGAACGGGCTGATCGCGATCCGCGTGCGGGACAGCGTCGGTTCATCGATCTCGATCCGGATCACGGGGTGAAGTTTAGGGAACGGCTACCAGGAGGCCATATGGGATCGATAGGTATCACGGTATGACCTCGATCTCGCGACGAAACCTGCTGCGCGCCGGAGTGGCGGGCGGCGTGGCCGGCCTGGCCGGTGGCGCCCCCGCGTTCTCCTCGGCCGGCCACCGGCCGGTCCTCACCCACGGCGTCCAGAGCGGCGACCCCCTCGGCAACTCGGCGGTCGTCTGGAGCCGCGCCGACCGGCCCGGACGTCTCTGGGTGCAGGTCAGCAAGCGGCCCGACTTCCGCGGCTCGCGCGTGCTGCGCGGCCCGATCGTCACGCCCGGCACCGACTTCACCGGCAAATTGACGCTGCGCGGACTGCCCGCGGGCGAACAGCTCCACTACCGGGTGCGGGCCGAGAGCCTGGACCGGCCGGGTCTGTTCGGCGCCCCGGTCAGCGGGTCGCTGCGGACGGCGCCCACCCGTCGGCGCGACGTCCGGTTCGTCTGGACCGGGGACGTCGTCGGCCAGGGCTGGGGCATCGACCCCGCGTACGGGGGTCTGAAGCTCTTCGAGTCGATGCGCCGCCGCCGGCCCGATTTCCTGCTGCACAGCGGTGACACCGTCTATGCCGACGGACCGCTGACCGAGAGCGTGACGCTGCCCGACGGGCGGATCTGGCGCAACCTGGTCACCGAGGAGAAGCTCAAGGTCGCCGAGACCCTGACCGAGTACCGCGGGCAGTACGCCTACAACCTGCTCGACCACGCCTACCGCCGGTTCGCGGCCGAGGTGCCGCAGATCAACCAGTGGGACGACCACGAGGTGACCAACAACTGGTACCCGGGGGAGATCCTGGACGACGCCCGCTACACCGAGAAGCGGGTCGACGTGCTGGCCGGGCGGGCCCGGCAGGCCTATCACGAGTGGGTGCCGACGCCGTTGCGCGAGGGGCCGGTCCACCGCAAGATCTCGTACGGGCCGCTGCTCGACATCTTCGTGCTCGACATGCGCACCTTCAAGGACGGGAACGACGGCAACACGTACGCCGACCCGGCGCGCGGCCTGCTCGGGGCCGAGCAGCGGCAGTGGCTGATCCGCGGACTCCGCGAGTCGACGGCGACCTGGAAGGTGATCGCCAACGACCTGCCACTCGGCCTGGTGGTGCCGGACGGAGCCGGCGCTCAGGAGGGCGTGGCCCAGGGCGACCCGGGTGTGCCGAAAGGCCGCGAGCTCGAGTTCGCCCAGGTGCTTCAGGCGGCGCACCGGCACCAGGTGACCGGCATCGTGTTCCTGACCGCGGACGTGCACTACACCCAGGCCAACCACTACGACCCGGCCCGGGCGGCGATCCAGGACTTCACGCCGTTCTGGGAGTTCGTCTCCGGCCCCGCGCACGCCGGCGCGTTCGGCCCGAACGCCCTGGACGCCACGTTCGGCCCCCGCACCGCCTTCGTGAACGCCCCGCCGGTGGCCAACACCTCGCCGGCCGACGGCTTTCAGCATTTCGGTGAGGTCGAGATCGACGCCGAGACCAAGGCCTTCACCGTGCACCTGCGCGACCGCGAGGGCGTATCCCTCTGGAGCACGACCCTGAGCGCCCCGAAACGCTGAAATACCGTGGCGGCCGGTATCGTTGTCCGAGCGCAGGCGACGATCCGGCCATCACCGGGGAGCTTCCGGAAGAACGGACCTGACGGTCTCAGTAGAACCGGGTGGCGGCGGCCGATCGAAATGAGCGGGCGGAGCGATCCGCCAAGCGAGGTGGTACCGCGGGCTTCGGCTCGTCCTCGCAGTCTGACCCTGACTGCCACGAGGAGACGGACCACCGATGGCCTACCCCAAGCACACCGACGCCACGGGCGTGCCGGCCAGCCCCGACCTGCCCGCCGTCGAGCGGGCCGTGCTCGAGCACTGGAGCGCCGACAAGACCTTCGAGGCGTCGGTCGAGCAGCGGCCGGCCGGCGAGAACGGCACCAACGAGTACGTCTTCTACGACGGACCGCCGTTCGCCAACGGGCTGCCGCACTACGGACACCTGTTCACCGGCTATGTGAAAGACCTGGTCCCGCGCTATCAGAGCATGCGCGGCAAGCGCGTGGAGCGCCGCTTCGGCTGGGACACCCACGGGCTGCCGGCCGAGGTCGAGGCCGAGAAGCAGCTGGGCATCAGCACCAAGGCGCAGATCGTCGACCTGGGCATCGACAAGTTCAACGACGCCTGCCGCACGTCGGTGCTCGCCTACACCAAGGACTGGGAGCGCTACGTCACCCGCCAGGCCCGGTGGGTCGACTTCGCCGACGACTACAAGACCCTCGACCCCAGTTACATGGAGTCGGTCATGTGGGCGTTCAAGACCCTGCACGACAAGGGGCTGGTCTACGAGGGCTTCCGCGTCCTGGCCTACTGCTTCCGGTGCGAGACCCCGCTGTCGAACACCGAGACCCGGATGGACGACGTCTACCGCGACCGCACCGACCCGGCGCTCACGGTGACGTTCAGGTTGGAGACCGGCGAGGACATCGCGGTGTGGACCACGACGCCGTGGACGCTGCCGTCCAACCTGGCGCTCGCGGTCGGGCCGGACATCGAGTACGCGGTGCTGGAGAAGGACGATCGCAAGATCATCCTAGGTGCGGGGCGGGTCGCCGCGTACGGGAAAGAGCTCGAAGGTTTCACCCAGGTCGGCTCGGTGATTGGGCGCGAACTGGCCGGCCGGAAATACACGCCGATGTTCGACTTCCTGGTCGAGAAAGGCGGGCCGAACGCGTTCCAGGTGCTCGCGGCCGACTACGTCAGCGACGAGGACGGCACCGGCGTCGTGCACCAGGCGCCGGCCTTCGGCGAGGACGACCAGAACGTCTGCAACGCGGCCGGCATCCCGACCGTGGTGACCGTCGACGAGCACACCCGCTTCACCGCGCTTGTGCCGGACTGGCAGGGCACGCAGGTCTTCGACGCCAACAAGCCGATCATCGCCGTGCTCAAGGAGCGCGGAGCAGTGCTGCGCCACGAGGGCTACACGCACTCGTACCCGCACTGCTGGCGCTGCGACACCCCGCTGGTCTACAAGGCGGTGTCGTCGTGGTTCGTGGCCGTGACGAAGTTCCGGGACCGGATGGTCGAGCTCAACCAGGAGATCACCTGGACGCCGGCCCACATCAAGGACGGCTCGTTCGGCAAGTGGCTGGCCAACGCCCGCGACTGGTCGATCTCGCGCAACCGGTTCTGGGGCTCGCCCATCCCGGTCTGGAAGTCCGACGACCCGACCTATCCGCGGGTCGACGTCTACGGCTCCTTCGAGCAGCTGGAGCAGGACTTCGGGGTCAAGATCGAAGATCTGCACCGGCCGTACGTCGACGAGCTGACCCGCCCCAACCCGGACGACCCGACCGGGCGGTCGACCATGCGCCGGGTGCCCGAGGTGCTCGACTGCTGGTTCGAGTCCGGATCGATGCCGTTCGCCCAGGTGCACTACCCGTTCGAGAACAAGGACTGGTTCGAGCACCACTACCCGGGCGACTTCATCGTCGAGTACATCGGTCAGACCCGCGGCTGGTTCTACACGATGCACGTGCTGGCCACCGCGCTGTTCGACCGGCCGGCGTTCCGCAACTGCCTGAGCCACGGCATCCTGCTCGGCGAGGACGGGCGCAAGATGTCCAAGTCGCTGCGCAACTACCCGGACGTCTACCGGGTCTTCGACTCGTACGGCTCGGACGCGATGCGCTGGATGCTGATGTCGTCGCCGGTGCTGCGGGGCGGGGACATGCCCGTCACCGAGGTGGCCATCCGCGACTCGGTGCGCCAGGTGCTGCTGCCGCTCTGGAACGTCTGGTACTTCTTCAGCCTCTACGCCAACGCGTCGGGTTTCGAGGCGACGCTGCGCACGGACTCGACCCACCTGCTCGACCGCTACATCCTGGCCAAGACCGGCGAGCTGGTCACCGACGTCCAGCGCCAGATGGACGAGTACGACATCTCCGGCGCGGCGGCGAGCGTCCGGTCGTATCTCGACGCGTTGACCAACTGGTACGTCCGCCGGTCGCGCGACCGGTTCTGGCAGGGTGACGCCGACGCGTTCGACACGCTGGCGACCGTTCTCGAGACGGTGTGCCGGGTCGTGGCGCCGCTCGCGCCACTGACCACCGAGGAGATCTGGCGTGGCCTCACCGGCGACCGCTCGGTGCACCTGACCGACTGGCCCTCGGCCGGGGCGTTCCCGGCCGACCACGAGCTGGTCGCCTCGATGGACGCGATCCGCGACGTCGCCTCGGCCGCGTTGTCGCTGCGCAAGGCGCGCGGCCTGCGCGTGCGGCTGCCGCTGGCCAAGCTCACCGTGGCCACCCCGGCCGCGCCGGCCCTGTCCGGCCTGGCCGACCTGGTGGCCGACGAGGTCAACGTCAAGGAGGTCGTCTTCACCGACGACGTCGCCGCCTCGTCCGAGCAGGTTCTCACCGTGGTCCCGCGGGCGCTCGGCCCCCGCCTCGGCAAGCAGGTTCAGCAGGTCATCAAGGCCGTCAAGGCGGGCGACTGGCAGCTGGTCGACGGGGCCCCGGTGGCCGCCGGCGTCACCCTGGCCGAGGGCGAGTACGAGCTCAAGCTGGTCGCGGCCGACGCCGAGAACTCGGCGCCGCTGACGGGCGGCGCGGGCGTCGTCGTCCTCGACACCGCGGTCACCGCCGAGCTCGCGGCCGAGGGTCTGGCCCGCGACGTGATCCGGGTGGTGCAGCAGGCCCGGCGCGACGCCGGGCTGGACGTCTCGGACCGGATCGCGCTGGTCGTGTCGGCGGCCGAGCCGGTGCGGGCGGCAGTCGGGGCCCACCGCGACTTCGTCGGTGGCGAGACGCTGGCGACCTCGGTGACGCTGGCCGAGGCCGGGGCCGAGGGCTTCGCCGGTGAGGTCGGCGACGGAGATCAGGTAACAGTTCAGGTCTCGAAGACGAGCTGAAACTGGGGACGGCCCGGATATTCCCCACATCTGTGAGGAAATGTCCGGGCCGGTCGGTCAGCTCGACAGGGACTTCCGGGTTTCCGTCCGATAACCTGACCGCGCCCCCCACATTTTCGTGTGCACGCCTGTCCCCGGAGGAACCCCAGTTGCCGCTGCTCTACACGATCGGCAAGTTCACGGTCGGCAACGCGATGATGCTCGGCTGGCGGCCCCACGTCGAGGGCCTCGAGCACATCCCCCGGTCCGGTGGCGTGATCTTCGCCGGCAACCACCTGTCGGTCGCCGATGAGCTCTTCCTCGGCTCGGTGGTGCCTCGTCACCTCGCCTTCTGGGCCAAGGAGGAGTATTTCGACGGCACCGGCGTCAAGGGCTGGTTCAACCGCAGCCTGATGCACGGGCTCGGGGCCATCCGGGTCGCCCGCGGCGGCGGTCGCGCGGCGCTCACCGCCTTCGACGGCGCGATCCCGGTCCTCAAGGCCGGCGACGCGGTGGCGCTCTATCCCGAGGGCACCCGCTCACCCGACGGCCGGCTCTACCGGGGCCGCACCGGCGTGGCCCGGCTCGCTGTCGCGGCCGGGGTGCCGATCGTGCCCTGCGGCATGCTGGGCACCGAGAAGGTGCAGCCCATCGGCCAGCTCCTGCCCCGGCCGGCCCGAGGCGTCGTCACCGTCAAGTTCGGCGCGCCGATCCCGACCGCCGGCCGGGCCGACGACCGCACGTCGCTGCGCGAGCTCACCGACCAGGTGATGGCCGAGATCCAGAAGCTCACCGGCCAGGAGTACGTGCCTCGTTACGCCCCGGCCAAGCCGCCCAAGGAGTGAGGCTCACGGCGCGCGCGAGCCGCGCGCCGTCTCCTGCTCGACCAGGGCCTCGACGTCGCTCAGCCGGCGCAGGCCGTTCAGCGGCTGCCGCATGCGGTGGTTGCCGGCCAGCTCGGGCTCGTTGCGCGCCAGGAAGGCCCAGTAACCAGCGGTGTACGGGCACGCGTCGTCGCCCACCCGCACCTTCGGGTCGTATCGGCAGCCGCCGCAGTAATCGCTCATCCGGTTGATGTAGGCACCCCCGGACGCGTACGGCTTGGTGCTCATCCGCCCGGCGTCGGCGAACTGGCTCATGCCGATCACGTTGGCCGTCATCACCCACTCGTAGCCGTCGACGAAACAGCGGTGGAACCAGTCGGCCATCGCGCCGGGCCGCCATCCGCGCTGCATGGCGTAGTTGCCGAGCACCATCAGCCGCGGGATGTGATGCACCCAGCCGCGGTCCCGTACCCCGGCCAGCACGTCGGACAGGCAGCGCGCCTCGACCGCACCGGCATCCAAATCGGCGAACCAGCTCGGCAGCTCCCGCCGTGCCTTCAGCTCGTTGGAAGCGCGGTAGTCCGGCTCGAAATACCAGTACAGATGCCAGATGAAATCGCGCCAGCCGATGATCTGCCGGATGAAACCCTCGGTGCTCGCCAGGGGAGCGTCGCCGTCCCGGTACGCCTGTTCGGCGCGCTCGACGACCTCGAGCGGGTCGAGCAGGCCCAGGTTCATCGCGGCGCTGAGCATGCTGTGGCTCATCAGCGGGTCGCCGGCCAGCATGGCGTCCTCGTACGGGCCGAAGGTGGGCAGCCGGTGGGTCACGAAGTGCCGCAGCCGGGCCAGCGCCTCCCGCCGGGTCGCCGGGAACAGCCGAGGGCCGTCGTTCCCGACGAACTCGATGCCGTCCTCGCGCTCCCAGCGGTCGAGGTCGGCCCGGACCTGCTCGTCGATCTCGTCCTCGGTGATCGCCGGCGGTGGCGGTACGCCGAGGCGGTCGGCGCCGCGCGGCGGTGGCTCCCGGTTGTCGGCGTCCAGGTTCCACCGGCCGCCGACCGGCTCGTCGCCGTCCATCAGGATGCCGTGCCGCTGCCGGGCGTCCCGATAGAAGTCCTCCATCCGCAGGTGGCCGCGGCCGCCGGCCCAGGCGGTGAAGTCGGCCGGCGCGGTCACGAAGCCCCGCGGCGGCAGCACCTCGGTGACGGTGAGCAGCCGGTGGACGAGATCGCGAGCGCCCCGGGAGGTCGGATGGCAGACGGTCACCTCCTCCCGGACCGCTTCGGCATACGTCTCGGCCCGGACCAGCTGGACCCCGTCGTCCAGGGCGCGGTGGCGCAGCGCGGACAGGATCAGGTGTGCCTTCTGCCGGTGGAACACGCGACGCCGGAACACCGCCTTCGACTCCACGAGCAGCACCTTCTGGCCCGGGGAGTCCAGGAAGTGCGGGCCGAGCTGATCGGCGAAGAGCCAGCGGCGGGTCATCAGGTCATCGTGCCCGGGCCGGGCCCGATCAACCGGGAGTCAGCACTTCTTCCCGCAGCCGGGCGACCAGGTCGGCGCTGTCGGTGATCGAGCGCCGGGTGAGCAGCACGGTGGCCAGGCTGCCGTGGTCGGCCCAGGCGCAGACGACGACCGAGGTGCGGCCCTCCCGGCCGACGCCGCAGCGCTGGTGCGCGCCGGACTCCCCGAGGTCGAACTCCTGCACGTCCTCGAGCTGGTAATCGGCGGTGGCCTGATCGAGGCGGCCGCGGACGTCGGAGCCCGGGGTCAGCCGGAACCCGGTCTCGCCGATGACCGTGACCCGCTTGCCCCGGCCGTCGCGATAGACGCCGGCGAAGCCGCCCGGGTCGGTCTGCTCGGTGTCGCGCAACTGCAGGTCGGCGAAGGACTGGGGGAGGGCCGCGCTGACCGGGTACTGCCGGGCCGAGGGCAGCTGGAACCAGGCGAAGGGCAGGCCGCAGCAGCAGACCACACCGAGCAGGCTGAGCAGCGCGAGCCGGCGGCCCCAGCGGCGCTTGCGGCGCGGGGGCGGCAACGGGCGGGTGGCCGGGCGCGGAGCCCAGGGCGGCGGGGCGGGCAGGCGGCGGCCCTGGACGATCGGGCCGGGCGGGGGTGCCGGCGGCCCGGGGTGGGGGGCCGGGGGCCGGGTCTGGACCGGGAGCCGGTTGGCGGTGGCCTTCTCGAGGCGCTTGCGTTCCCTCTTGGTGAGCTTGGGTTTACTGAGCTTGGGCTTACTGGGCGCGGGAGCCGGTGCCGGCG
This sequence comes from Paractinoplanes maris, assembly GCF_023544465.1. Lineage (GTDB taxonomy): Bacteria > Actinomycetota > Actinomycetes > Mycobacteriales > Micromonosporaceae > Actinoplanes > Actinoplanes maris. The sequence continues at coordinate 21,467 of NZ_JALPVL010000013.1, forward strand.
CGGGCGCCGGAGCCGGTGCGGGCGCCGGAGCCGGTGCGGGAGCCGGTGCGGGAGCCGGTGCGGGCGCCGGGGGCTCGATGCGGGTGGGTGGCATCGGCGGGGGCGTGGTGTCGCCGGTGGGCAGGTGGAGTGGCTCCCACGGTGTGTCCTGGCCGGCCCACGGGTCGACCGGCGGCATGGTCAGCCACGGGTCGGCCGGTGTCGGCTCCTCGGGCTCCGGCCGGTCGTCGCGGCGCCACCACTGCTTGCGGGGCGACGGCGCGGGCACGGTCGCCGAGCCGCTCCAGCGCGCCGGCGCGTCGACTGTGGAGGGCTCGGAGCCGTCGTCCACCCGGGTCGGGTCGGGCACTCCGGCCGCCGGCTGAGTTTCCTCCGGCTGCTCCTGGGCCATCCGTCGATCTCCTTCGCTGCCGGCGAGGTGCCGGCGAGGTGGTCAACTCCCAGGTTAGAGGCGGTGTGCCACCCCCGCCCTCGATCGGCGGGCCGGTTCCGGCATTCAGATGCCGGACAACCAGGGCGATGTGCAAGACGCTGGGGAGCCGTATGGTTACCGGGACATGAGAACGACACAGAGAAACGCCGTCACCCTGACCGGGAATCCCACCGGTCAGCCGATGGTGTTCGCCCACGGGTATGGCTGCGACCAAAACATGTGGCGCCACGTCGCTCCGGCCTTCGCGGACTCTCATCGGCTCGTCCTTTTCGACCATGTCGGCAACGGCCGGTCCGACTTGTCGGCCTACGACGACGACCGCTACTCCTCGCTCGACGGCTATGCCGACGACGTCCTCGAGATCCTGCATGAGAACGACTTGTGGGACGTCGTCTTCGTGGGCCACTCGGTGAGCTCGATGATCGGTGTGATCGCCGCCAACAAGGAGCCCGAGCGCTTCGCCCGCCTGGTCCTCATCGGCCCGTCACCGCGCTACATCAACGAGGCCGGCGGCGGCTATCAGGGCGGCTTCGACAAGCCCGACATCGACTCCCTGCTCGACTCGCTCGACAGCAACTATCTCGGCTGGTCCAGCACGATGGCGCCGGTGATCATGGGCAACCCCGACCGGCCCGAGCTGGGTGCGGAGCTGACCAACAGCTTCTGCCGCACCGACCCCGAGATCGCGAAGAAGTTCGCGCGTGTCACCTTCCTCTCCGACAATCGCGATGATCTCCTCAAGTTGCGCACGCCCGCGTTGATCATGCAGTGCTCCGATGACGTGATCGCGCCGGCGATGGTGGGCGACTACGTTCACAAGCACACCGCCGGGAGCACACTGGTGCACCTCAACGCGACGGGGCACTGCCCCAACCTGAGCGCCCCGGAGGAGACCATCGACGCCATGAAGGCCTGGCTTTAGAAGCGGCGGACCGTGAGTGACTCTGGTGGGCCGGACGTGACGCAGGATCTGCGGCCGCCCTGGGACGAAGACCCCGATGACCTGTACGAGCATGCCCCGTGCGGGTATCTGACCACGCTTCCCGACGGCACCATCGTCCGGGTCAACCAGACCTTCCTGTCCTGGACGGGTTACACCCGCGGTGAGCTGGTCGGGCACCGCCGTTTCCGCGATCTGCTCACCTCGGGCGGGCGGATCTATCACGAGACCCACTACGCCCCGCTGCTGCGCATGCAGGACGAGGTGCACGAGCTGGCGTTCGACCTGGTCTGCTCGGACGGCCGGCAGCTGCCCACCCTGGTCAACTCGGTGCTGGCCCGGGCCGAGTCGGGGCAGCCCCGGGCGATCCGGACGACGGTCTTCAACGCCACCGAGCGCCGGCAGTACGAGAGGGAGCTGCTGCTCGCCCGGCAGATCGCCGAGGACTCCGAGCGGCGGGTCCGGGTGCTGCAACAGGTCGTGGCCGATCTGGCCGCCGCGCCGACCGAGGCCGAGGTGGCCGAGGCGATGGTGCGGGCGCCCGAGGCGGCCTTCGGCGCGGCCAGCAGCAGCATCTACCTCATCGACGACGAGCGCGACATCATCTACGCCGTCGCGTCGACCGACCCCACCACCGGCAACTGGGACGACATGGCGCGCTCGTCCGAGCGTGCCGTGGCCCGGGTCGCCGACCGCGGCGACCTGCACGTCGTCGGCTCGGTCACCGAGGCCCGGGAGCACTTTCCCGACCTGGTCGAGAGCATGCGCCGCTCGGGCCGCAGCACAGTCGTGCTCCTGCCGCTGACGACTGGCCCGACCGACGAGCTCGCCGGCCCGCAGACGCTCGGCGTGCTGGCGTTCAGCTTCAAGGGCGAGCGCCGGCTCACCGACGGCGAGCTGCGGGTCGTCCGTCTCCTCGGTCAGCAGGCCGGTCAGGCCCTCGACCGGGCCCGCCTCTACGACGAGCTGCGCCGGCGTCAGGAGCGCTCGAAGTTCCTGGCCGAGACCACCCGCTCGCTCGACGAGCTGCACCGGCTGCTGCCCCGCACCCGCCGCGTGGTCGACCGGGTGGTGCCCGAGATCGCCGACTGGGCCGAGGTGCGCCTGCACGTGGGCACAACGCCGGTCGTCGAGGATGCCGGCGGCCCCCGGCCCGACGAGGAGCTGCTGACCCAGCGGCTGGGCAAGGTGGCCGCGAGCGGTGAGCCGGTCTTCGCCGCCGACGGCGACCAGCTGGACTGCTCGGTGCTGCCGCTCACCGCCCGGGGCCTGGTGCTCGGCACCCTGGCGCTGCGGATGGCCCCCGACCGGCGGGGTGCCGCGGCCGAGCGGGCGTTCCTGATCGAGCTGGCCGACCGCGCCGGGCTCGCGCTCGAGAACGCCCGCCTCTACGAGCAGGAACGCCAGATCGCCCGGACCCTGCAGCGCAGCCTGCTCGCCGGCGACCTGCCCAGCGGCGACACCCGGTTCGCGGTCGAGACCCATTACCAGGCCGCCACGCACGACCTCGAGGTCGGCGGGGACTGGTTCGACGCCTTCCTGATCACCCAGGACAAGCTGGCGGTGGTGGTCGGCGACGTGGTGGGCCGCGGCATCGAGGCGGCCACCACGATGGGCCAGCTCCGCAGCGCGGTGCGCGCGCTCGCCTGCAACGCGAGCGGCCCGGCCCAGCTGATCGAGGGCCTCGACCGGTTCGTCGAGCGGGTGGAGTCGGCGCGGATGGCCACCGTGGCGTACGTCGAGATCGACCTCACCGACGGTGAGGTGGCCTACTCGTGCGCCGGGCACCTGCCGCCGCTGCTGCAGGAGCCGGCCGGCTCACCGGAATACCTGATGCAGGCCCGATCGGCGCCGCTGGGCTCGAAGGCCGGTGACAAGAACCGCACCGAGCAGCGCCGGCGCCTGCCCGCCGGCAGCCGCCTGCTGCTCTACACCGACGGCCTGATCGAGCGCCGCACCCGCCCGATCGACAAGGGCTTCGAGCTGCTCGCCCGCGAGTACGCGAGACGCCGGGACGCGCCGCTGCAGGGGCTCGCGGCCACCCTGGCCGACACCCTGGTCGGCCGCGACCACTCGGACGACGTCTGCATGCTCTGCCTGACGCTGGGCACCGAGGAGCGCATCGAGCGCACCATCGGCGCCGACCGCATGCAGATCGCCCTGCTCCGGGCCGATCTGCGAGCGTGGCTGGTGGCCCACGAGGTCGAGTCCGGCTGCCGCGACGCGGTGCTGCTGGCCTGCTCCGAGGCCGTGGCCAACGCGATCGAGCACGGCTACCGCGACGACCCGTTCGGCATGATCGACGTGGTCGCCACGGTGACCACCGACGCCGTCGAGGTGCGGGTCACCGATCGGGGCACCTGGCGGGGCGCGGTCAGCGACGTGGCCCGCGGGCGTGGTCTGCAGTTGATACGGGAGTCGATGGATCAGGTGCTGTTCGACCGCAGCGACGGCACCACCGTGACCATGCGCCGCCGACGGGGGGCCGAGTGATGGAGTTCACCCGGGGTGGCCGGCCGGTGCCGATGGGGCAGCTGGATCGCTGGGTCACCTTCTCGACGTTCGGCGACGCCGAGCTGGTGTCGCTGACGGGTGAGATAGACCTGGCCAACGCGCCCGAGATCGGCCGGGCGATCGTCGAGCGGATCGAGACGGCGGGCAAGGTGCTGATCGACCTGACCACCGTCTCGTTCCTCGACAGCGCCGGGGTGCGCCTGCTCGACGCCCTGGTCGGCGACCTCAACGACCACGGCAAGCCGACCCGGTTGGTGGTGGGCCGGACCGGCGCCGCCCGCATGACGCTCCAGCTGTGCGCGTTTCGCGAGGATGTGCTGGCCACCGACCTGGACCGGGCCGCGGCCGAGATAAGCAGCTGACCCGCGTACCGTAGAGGCCCATGAGCGTACGTTCCGTCTTCCCGCAGCTCGAGCAGCTGCTGCCCCGGGTCAGCAAGCCGATCCAGTACGTGGGCGGCGAGCTCGGCGCCGTCGTCAAGGACTGGGATGCGACGACGGTCCGCTGGGCTCTGATGTATCCCGACGCGTACGAGGTGGGCCTGCCCAACCAGGGCGTCCAGATCCTCTACGAGGTGCTCAACGAGCAGGACGACGTGCTGGCCGAGCGCACCTACGCGGTGTGGCCCGACCTCGAGGCGCTGATGAAGGAGAACGGCGTTCCCGCGTTCACCGTCGACGCCCATCGTCCGGTCAAGGCCTTCGACGTCCTCGGCCTGTCGTTCGCGACCGAGCTCGGCTACACCAACATGCTGTCCGCCCTCGACCTGGCCGGCATCCCGATGGACAGCGCCGACCGGGGCGACGACGACCCGATCGTGCTGGCCGGCGGCCACGCCAGCTTCAACCCCGAGCCGATCGCCGACTTCATCGACGCCGCCGTGCTGGGCGACGGCGAGGAGGCCGTCCTCGAGATCACCGGCATCATCCGGGAGTGGAAGGCCGAGGGCCGTCCCGGTGGCCGCGACGAGCTGCTGCTGCGCCTGGCCCGCACCGAGAGCATCTACGTCCCTCGCTTCTACGACGTCGACTATCTGCCCGACGGCCGCATCCAGCGCGTGGTGCCCAACCGGCCGGACGTGCCGTTCCGGGTCGCCAAGCGCACGACGATGGATCTCGACGCCTGGCCCTACCCCAAGAAGCCCCTGGTCCCGCTGGCCGAGACGGTCCACGAGCGCTACGCGGTGGAGATCTTCCGCGGCTGCACCCGGGGCTGCCGCTTCTGCCAGGCGGGCATGATCACCCGCCCGGTCCGGGAGCGCTCGATCACCACGGTCGGCCAGATGGTCAAGGAGGGCCTCGAGTTCTCCGGCTTCAACGAGGTCGGCCTGCTCTCCCTCTCCAGCGCCGACCACTCCGAGATCGGCGACATGTGCTCCGGCCTGGCCGAGCAGTACGCGGACACGAATGTCTCGCTGTCGCTGCCGTCGACCCGGGTCGACGCCTTCAACATCGACCTGGCCCAGGAGTTGTCCCGCAACGGGCGCCGCACCGGCCTGACCTTCGCTCCCGAGGGCGGCTCCGAGCGCATCCGCAAGGTCATCAACAAGATGGTGACCGAGGAGGACCTGATCCGGACGGTCGTGACCGCCTACAGCAACGGCTGGCGGCAGGTCAAGCTCTACTTCATGTGCGGGCTGCCCACCGAGACCGACGAGGACGTGCTCCAGATCGGCCGCATGGCCCACGAGGTCATCAAGGCCGGCCGGATCGCCGCCGGCACCAAGGACATCCGCTGTACGGTGTCGATCGGCGGGTTCGTGCCCAAGCCGCACACCCCGTTCCAGTGGGCGCCGATGGAGCGCCCCGAGGTCATCGATGCCCGCCTCCAGATGCTCAAGCAGGAGATCAACAGCGACCGGGGGCTGGGCCGGGCCATCGGCTACCGCTACCACGACGGTGAGCCGTCGCTGATCGAGGGCCTGCTCTCGCGGGGCGACCGCCGGGTCGGTGCGGTCATCCGCCGCGCCTGGGAGAAGGGCGGCCGCTTCGACGGCTGGAGCGAGCACTTCTCGTACGCCCGGTGGGTCGAGGCCTGCGCCGAGGTGCTGCCCGGCTTCGGTGTCGACCTCGACTGGTACACCACCCGTGAGCGGCAGCACTCCGAGGTGCTGCCCTGGGACCACCTGGACTCGGGTCTCGACAAGGACTGGCTCTGGCAGGACTGGCAGGACTCGATGTCCGAGTTCGAGCAGGACGACTGCCGCTGGACCCCGTGCTTCGACTGCGGTGTCTGCCCGTCGATGGACACCGAGATCCAGATCGGCCCCACCGGTAAGAAACTGCTGCCGCTGACTCCCGTGAACTCCCTGCGGATCTCCGCCTGACATGGCCAAGAACCAGCCCGTCGGCGGTCAGGCGCCGATCGTCCAGCGGATCCGCATCCGGTATGCCAAGCGCGGCCCGCTCCGCTTCACCTCGCACCGCGATTTCGCACGGGCGTTCGAGCGGGCGCTGCGCCGGGCCGCCGCACCGATCGCGTTCTCCCAGGGCTTCACCCCGCACCCCAAGATCTCGTACGCCAGTGCGGCGCCCACCGGCGTCGGCAGCGAGGCGGAGTACCTGGAGATCGGCTTGCAGGCCGAGGTCGACCCCGAACAGCTGCGCGTGGCCCTGGACGCCGCGCTCTCGCCCGGGCTCGACGTGCTCGAGGCCGTGGTGGCCGGCCCGGGCAGCCTGGCCGACCGGATCGACGCCTCGCGCTGGCGCCTGGAGCTGCCCTCGGTCGGCCCGGCCGAGGCCGAGGCGGCCGTCAAGGCGTTCCGCGAACTCGACGAAGTGCTGGTCGAGCGCATGACCAAGCAGGGCCGGCGCTCGTTCGACGCCCGCCAGGCAGTGACTCTCATCGCTGTGACGGAGCAGTCCGCCGGACCTTCCGAAGCGGACGGCGCACCGTGTGCGATAATCGACCTTGTCGTACGACAGGTGACGCCCGCCGTGCGACCCGATGACGTCCTTTCCGGCCTGCGCGTGGCAGCGGGCCTGGAGCCGCCGGTGCCCCCACGGGTGACCCGGCTGGCCCAGGGCACGCTCACCGCGCAGGGGGAGATCGCCGATCCGTTGGACGCGGATCGCGCGTCGGCCCTTCCGGGTTGAGGACTGCTTCATCGGGGGGCGTCGGCTGCAGCTGACGTCCGTTGACAGACTTCGGCAGCCTGCCGCTTACCCGGCGGGACCGAAATACTTGCGGCGACCCTGCGTGGCAGCGCTCAAACGCGCCCGGGGCCGCCAGAACTGGAGAGCGCCCCATGCTCGATAACGAGCCCCAGGACAACTTGGGAGAACAGGGCGGTGACGGGGCCGGAGCAGCCGCTCCGCCCGAGACCGCCGCAGCCACTACCCCCGTGCGCCGCACGCGTGCCCCGCGCCGCAAGGCCGCGGCCGCTCCGGCCGCCGATCAGACCGACGCCGCGGGTCCGTCCGACCCCGCGGCGACCACCACCGAGCCGCCGGCCGCCCCGGCCGACGACCCGACCCCGGCCGACGTGCCGGCCGGTGAGCCGCCGGCCAAGCCGGTGAAGGCCACCCGCAGTCGTCGCAAGGCGACCGCGCCGGCCGCTGCTCCGGCGGCTTCCGCCGCCGAGCCCGAGGCCACCGCGGCCGCGCCGACCGAGCCCGAGGCCACCGCGGCCGCCGAGCCCGAGGCCGCGCCGCCGGTGAAGGCCACCCGCGCCCGGCGCAAGAAGGCCGCCGCCCCCGCCGCCCCGGTGGAGGAGCCGGTCGCCGAGACGCCGGCCGAGGTCCCCGCCGAGCCGGTCCGGGTGGAAGCCCTGATCGAGGGCGAGGAGCCCGTGGTCGAGGACGAGGCACCGGTCGAGGACGAGGCATCGCCGATCATCGGCGTGATTCCGCTCGACGCCGACTTCGTCGAGCCCGAGACGCCCCCGCGCCGGGGCCGCCGGGCCGCTGCCCTGCCGCCCGCCGTGCTCTTCATGCCGCCCGACCCGACCGAGGCCGCGCCGGCTCCGGCCCGGCGGACCCGCCGCGGTGCCGCGGTGCCGCCCGTCGTCGCCGAGGTGCCCGAGGTCGCCGAGACCCCGGCCGTCACCCCGGTCGAGGCCGAGGTCGCCGAGCCGCCCGCCGTCACCGAGGAGCCGGCCGAGGGGGTCCGCCGCAGCCGGCGCCGTCGCCGCGGCGCGGCCGAGGAGCCCGCCGAGGCCGTGGTGGCCGAGGTGACCGCCCCGCCCGCCGAGGAGACGGTCGACGAGGCCGACGAGAGTGCCGACGACGTCGAGGACGGCGCCGACGACGACGGTGACGACGACGACGACACCGCGGCCGGCCGCCGGCGCCGTCGTCGCGGCCGCCGGGGCCGTGGCCGGGGCAAGGGCCCGGCCGAGGACGGCGAGCAGGACGAGACCGAGGACGGCACCGAGGCCTCGGCCGAGGAGGAGTCCGAGGACGAGGAAGAGGGCGACGAGGGTGACGGGGTCACCCGCCGTCGCCGTCGCCGTCGCCGCAAGGGTTCGACCGGTGACGCCGAGACCGGTGGCATCGAGGACGGGGTGCACACCGTCGTGCGGGTCCGTGAGCCCCGCCGCACCACCTCCGACGAGGTGCAGGGCGTCTCGGGCTCGACCCGGCTCGAGGCCAAGCGTCAGCGCCGCCGGGACGGCCGTGAGCAGCGCCGGACCCGCCCGCCGATCCTCAGCGAGTCGGAGTTCCTGGCCCGTCGCGAGGCGGTCGACCGGGTGATGGTCGTGCGGCAGAAGCCCGACCGCACCCAGATCGCGGTGATGGAAGACGGCATCCTGGTCGAGCACTACGTGTCGCGCAGCACCTCCGGCACGATGGTCGGCAACGTCTACCTCGGCAAGGTGCAGAACGTGCTGCCCAGCATGGAGGCGGCGTTCGTGGACATCGGCCGGGGCCGCAACGCGGTGCTCTACGCCGGTGAGGTCAACTGGGACGCCACCGGGCTCGAGGGCCGGGCCCGCTCGATCGAGCAGGCGCTGCGCTCCGGCGACTCGGTGCTGGTGCAGGTGACCAAGGACCCGATCGGGCACAAGGGGGCCCGGCTGAGCAGCCACATCGCGCTCTCCGGCCGGCACCTGGTCTACGTGCCCAACGGCAACGCCTCGGGGATCAGCCGCAAGCTGCCCGACAACGAGCGCAAGCGCCTGCGGGACGTACTGAAGAAGCTTGTTCCCGACGGCGCCGGCGTGATCGTGCGGACGGCGGCCGAGGGCGCCAGCGAGGACGATCTGGCCCGCGACGTCAAGCGGCTGCAGGCGCAGTGGGAGGAGATCCAGCGCCGGTCGGCCGAGGGCCACGCGCCGGCCGCCCTCTCCGAGGAGCCCGACCTGGTCATCCGGGTCGTCCGCGACCTGTTCAACGAGGATTTCCGCGAGTTGATCGTGCAGGGCGACTCGGCGTACGGGGAGCTCGAGAACTACCTCAACTCGGTCTCACCCGACCTGCTGGAGCGCATGCACCGCTACACCGGCACCGGGGACGTCTTCGCCGACAAGCGCATCGACGAGCAGATCCTCAAGGGTCTCGACCGCAAGGTGTTCCTGCCCTCGGGCGGCCACCTGGTGTTCGACCGCACCGAGGCGATGACCGTGGTCGACGTCAACACCGGTAAGTACACCGGTGCCGGCGGTAACCTCGAGGAGACGGTGACCCGCAACAACCTCGAGGCCGCGGAGGAGATCGTCCGGCAGCTGCGGCTGCGCGACCTCGGTGGCATCGTGGTCATCGACTTCATCGACATGGTGCTCGAGAGCAACCGCGAGCTCGTGCTGCGGCGGCTCACCGAGTGCCTGGGCCGCGACCGCACCAAGCACCAGGTCACCGAGATCACCTCGCTCGGCCTGGTGCAGATGACCCGTAAGCGGATCGGCTCGGGCCTGCTCGAGGCGTTCAGCGAGACCTGCGACCACTGCAAGGGCCGCGGCGTGCTGATCCACACCGAGCCGGTGCCCGAGAAGCGGTCCAACGGCGGCGCGGGCACCCAGGTCAAGGCGGTCGCCGCGGCGGCGCGCACGGAGACCGCCCCGGTCCAGCCGCAGCAACAGCAGCAGCCGGCGGCCGGCAAGTCCCGGCGCCGCCGGGGCGGCGGTGGCGAGCCCGTGGTCGCCGAGCCGGCCGTCGTCGAGATCGAGGCCCCGGCCGAGCTGGTGGTCGACATCGACGCCCCGGCCGAGCTGGTGGTCGACATCGAGGCTCCGGCCGAGCAGGTGATCGAGGTCGTCCGCCACGAGGGTGGCGACGATCCGGCGGCCGAGACCGCGGGTCTGCCCCCGGTGGCGGGTTCGGGCATCGTCACGGCGGGCCGGCCGGCGGTCAGCACGTCGGATGCCGATGACGAGTACGACATCAGCGGCTACGACCTGTCGCGGTACGAGGCAGCTGAGCCCGACGCGGAGCCGCTGCAGCTCACCGGGTCGGACGACCCGGACGCGGCTGACGAGGACGACGACGACGAGGACGACGGGTCGGTCGGGGCCGGGGCCGGACGGCGCCGCTCACGGCGGAGCGGGACCCGGCGGCGTACGCGTCCCTGACCTGGCTTGACGGTTCGACAGGAGCGGTTTGGTAAAGAAAGTTAACTGCCAAGCCGCTCCGTTCCGTTCCGTCGGTTACCCTCGCGGGATCGATCAGCCTTTCCCCCGAGGAGACCGAGCCCCCATGTCCCGATTCCCCCTGCGTCAAGGCCTCGCCGTGTGCGTGGCACTGGGCGCGTTCGCGGCCACGGCCGCCTGCTCCTCCTCGTCCGGCGGCGGCGACGCTGCCGGCCCGAGTGCTGGCGCTGTTCCGGGCGCCGGTTCGGCCGCCCGGGCCTCCGCGGTGCCGCCGGCCCCGGTCGACCCGTCCGCCGCGGCCTCGGCCGACGCCGCGCTGACCGGCAACACCAAAGAGATCTGCGCCCAGGCCGAGCGGGCGAGCACCAGCTTCGGTGAGATCTTCATCGCCGACCTCAAACTGCAGATCGACGCGGCGGGCAAGGGGGCGCAGGCCAAGCGGCAGGCCGCCGAGAAGGTCTCGCGTGATGTTCAAAACTACTCGTTCGCGCTCGCCGACATGGCCGGCCTGACCACCGATCCGGGTCTCAAGAAGGCGCTGACCGAGATGAGTTCGCAGGTCAAAGCGTTGAAGGGTGACATCACCAAGATCAACGCGGACAAGATGTCGGCGCTCTCGGCGCGGCTCGACAAGGCCTGCGGCCGAGGCTGATCCCGCCCCGGTTTGGGATCGGCGCTCTTCATGAAGTAGTCTTTCTGCTGGCGCTTTTCCAGGCGCCGTGCTTCCGTGCCCGCCTCGGTTTTGTGAGGGCGAGAGCCGGGATCTCAGCTTCATCCGCCAAGCAGCGTTCCGCGTTGCGTAAGTCTCAGGGAGTCCGCGTCCGATGTACGCGATCGTCAAGACCGGCGGCAAGCAGTACAAGGTTGCCGAGGGCGACGTGATCGAGGTCGAGAAGCTCGCGGGTGTTCCCGGCGACTCGCTGACGCTCGCCGCAGTCCTCCTCGTCGACGGTGACAACCTGGTGACCGATGCGGCCAAGCTTGCCAAGGTGACGGTGTCCGGCGAGATCGCCGAGCACACCAAGGGTCCGAAGATCCGGATCCACAAGTTCAAGAACAAGACCGGTTACCACAAGCGTCAGGGGCACCGTCAGCCGCTGACCAAGATCAAGGTCACCGGCATCCAGAGCGGGAAGTAAGGGGCGGATCACTCATGGCTCACAAAAAGGGTGCATCCAGCTCGCGCAACGGCCGTGACTCCGCCGCGCAGCGGCTGGGCGTCAAGCGGTTCGGCGGCCAGCTGGTCAGTGCCGGCGAGATCCTGATCCGCCAGCGCGGCACGAAGTTCCACCCGGGCGACCTGGTCGGCCGCGGTGGCGACGACACGCTGTTCGCGCTGGCGAACGGCAATGTGCTGTTCGGCACGAAGCGCGGTCGCAAGACCGTCAGCATCGTTCCGGCTGCGGAGTAGAGTTTTTCCGAAGCGGGCCGCGGACCTCCGGGTCCTCGGCCCGCTTTGTTTTGTTCTTATGAAGGAGTGAGCAGTGACCACGTTCGTCGATCGAGTCGTGCTGCACCTGCAGGCCGGTGACGGCGGGCACGGCTGCGTCTCGGTGCGCCGCGAGAAGTTCAAGCCGCTGGGCGGTCCCGACGGCGGTAACGGCGGGCACGGCGGCGGCATCACCCTGGTGGTCGACCCGCAGCAGCACACGCTGCTCGACTTCCACTTCCACCCGCACATCAAGGGCGGCAACGGCGGCGGCGGCGCGGGCGCCAACCGCGACGGCGCCAATGGCAAAGACCTCGTGATCAAGGTGCCCGACGGCACGGTCGTGCAGACCGCCGACGGCGAGGTGCTGGCCGACCTGATCGGGGCCGGCACAACCTTCGAGGTGGCCCGCGGTGGCCGCGGTGGCCGGGGCAACGCCTCGCTGGCCAACACCCGCCGTAAGGTGCCGGGCTTCGCCGAGCTGGGTGAGCCGGGCGACAGCCTCGACGTCGTGCTCGAGCTCAAGAGCGTCGCCGACGTGGGCCTGGTCGGCTTCCCATCGGCCGGCAAGTCGTCATTGATCTCGGTGATCTCCGCGGCCAAGCCCAAGATCGCTGACTACCCGTTCACCACGCTGGTGCCCAACCTCGGCGTGGTGCAGGCGGGCGACCAGATCTTCACGGTGGCCGACGTGCCGGGGCTGATCCCGGGCGCGGCGACCGGCAAGGGCCTGGGCATGCAGTTCCTGCGGCACATCGAGCGCACCTCGGTGCTGCTGCACGTGCTCGACGCGGCGGCGCCCGAGATCGAGCGGGACCCGCTGGCCGACCTCGACGCTATCGAGGCCGAGCTGGCGGCGTACGGCGGTCTCGAGGACAGGCCGCGACTGGTGGTGCTCAACAAGATCGACATCCCGGACGGGCGCGACCTGGCCGAGATGGTGCGGCCCGACCTCGAGGCCCGCGGCTATCGCGTCTTCGAGGTCAGCGCGATCACCCGCGAGGGCCTCAAGGAGCTGGTCTTCGCGCTGGCCGAGGTGGTCGCCCAGCACCGCCTGGACCACCCGGTGCAGGAGCCGACCCGGGCCATCGTGCGCCCCCGCGCGGTCGACGAGTCGGGCTTCACGGTCGAGCAGGACGCCGAGGGCGTCTACGTGGTGAGCGGAGTCAAGGTCGAGCGGTGGATCCGCCAGACCAACTTCGACAACGACGAGGCCGTGGGTTACCTGGCCGACCGGCTCGAGCGCCTCGGCGTCGAGGACGCGCTGGCCAAGAAGGGCGCCCGCCCGGGCGACCCGGTGCGCATCGGCGAGCGCGAGTTCGACTGGCAGCCCAACGCCGGCGAGTTCGTGTCGGGCCCCCGGGGCACCGACGCCCGCCTCGAGGACGAGGCCGCCCGGGCCACCGCCGCCGACCGTCTGGCCGCCCGCAAGGCCCGCCGCGTGCGCTCCGACGACGAGCTGCTGCACATGGCGGCCGACGGCACGGTCACCAGCGTGGCCAACGCCCATCGGCCCGTCCTGGTGACAGATGACGACGACACCGACGAATAGGGCGTAGTCCAGCTCGGCGCAACCCTGTGGCAAAGGTGGTCGCCTAGGGTCACGACGTGTTGATCGAAGCCAGGCCCGCCCTGGACCCCGAGCTGGCCGCTCTCGTCGCGGCCCAGCGGCACGAGGGCGGCCAGGGCTTCGTGCCGGACGACCGCGCCGCGTATTTCGTGGCGGTGGTCGACGGCCGGGCCGTGGCCTGCGGTGCGTGGCGGGCGCTGCCCGAGATCGGGGTGGCCGAGATCAACCGGATGTACGTGCGACCCTCCTTCCGCTGCCGCGGCATCGCCCGACAGATGATCGTCGCGCTCGAGGAGGAGGCGCTCGCCGCGGGCCGGCCGGTGATCCGGTTGACCACCGGTGTGTCCTCGCCCGCGGCGCTCGCCCTCTATCAGTCGTCGGGCTACAACCGGGTGCCGACTTGCGAGCCCGCCATGTTCTGCTTCGAGAAGCGGCTCACCGCCTCAGTCCAATAGGCCGAGGGCGGCACGGGTCCGGCGTACGGTCTCGGCGGCGCGCGGACGCACCCGGGCCGAGCCCTCGGCCAAGATCTGGCGGACGTGCCCGGGGTCCTCCGACAGCTCGGCGTACCGCGCTCTGATCGGCGCCAGGACCGCCTCGACCGCGTCCGTCACCTCGCGCTTGAGCGCGCCGTAGGACGTGAAGGAGCCGGGCTCCCGGTCGGCGCAGGCACGCAGGACGGCCAGCAGGTTGGTCACGCCGGGCTGGCCATCCGGGTCGTCCCGCACGACGCCGACGGTGTCGGTGACCGCCCGCGCGATGGTCCGGCGGATCACCTCGGGCGGATCGAGCAACCCGATCCGGCCCGCCGCCGAGGGCGTGCTCTTGCTCATCTTGCGGGTCGGGTCGGCCAGGTCCATGATCCGGGCGGCCGACTCGGGCCGGATGCCCTCGGGCACCGTGAAGGTGTCGCCGTAACGCGCGTTGAACCGGGCCGAGATCGTGCGGGCGAGCTCCAGGTGCTGACTCTGGTCGTCGCCCACCGGCACCTGCTCGCTGTCGTGCACGAGGATGTCGGCCGCCATGAGCACCGGATAGGTCAGCAGGCTGAGACGCACCCCGGACTTGCCGGCAGCGGATTTCTCCTTGAACTGGATCATGCGAGCGGCCTCGCCGTAGCCGGTCGCGCTCTCGAGCAGGTAGTGCAGCTCGGTGTGCTCGGGCACCTGCGAGTTGGCGATCACGGCGGTGCGCCGCGGGTCGACGCCGGCCGCGAGCAGCACGGTGGCCACCTGCAACGTGTTCGCGCGCAGCCGGTCGGGGTCGTGCTCGACGGTCAGCGCGTGCAGGTCGGCGATCATCGCGATGGAATGAGTGGTCTCGGGTCTCTCCTGAGCCCGCACCAGCGGGCGCATGGCGCCGACGAGGTTGCCGAGGTGCAGGTGGCCGGTCGGCTGGAAGCCGGTGAGACGGCGGGTCATGGTGTGTCCTCCGGGGCCGGAGGCCACTCCTCCCGGGGACATGACAACGGCCGCCCGGAAGGGGCGGCCGCGATGGTGGTGCGCGTCGAGGGGAGCCGCCCGTCAGGGCAGCCACCGGGCAAGGTTCGCGCGCATGGAGCCCACGATAGCAGCGGAACGGCTCATAACGGATGATGGTCGGATGCCGAGCCTGACCCGCGCCGAGGCTACCGCCCGGGCCGCCACCGTCGATGTCCGCGAATACGAGGTCCACCTCGACCTCACCGCCGAAGGCGACACCTTCGGATCCCGAACGGTGGTGCGTTTCGACGCGCGGGAGGGCGCCTCGACGTTCCTCGAGTTCGAGCCCGAGAGCGTCGCCACGATGACGCTGAACGGCTCGCCGCTGCCCGGCTCGGCGCTGGCCGACGGCCGGCTCCGGCTGACCGGGCTCGCCGCCACCAACGAGCTCGCCGTCGAGGCCGTCATGCGGTATTCGAACACCGGCGAGGGCCTGCACAAGTACGTCGACCCGGCGGACGGCTCGATCTACATCTACCAGCACATGTTCATCAACAACGCGGGCCGGATCCTGCCCGCCTTCGACCAGCCCGACCTCAAGGCGTCGTTCCGGATCGACGTGACCGCACCGGCGAGCTGGCGGGTGGCGGCCAACGGACCGCTGCTGTCCGGGGAGAACGGACGCTGGGAGTTCGCGGCCACCAAGCCGATCTCGACGTATCTCTGCTCGCTCATCGCCGGGCCGTACCACGAGGTCACCGACTCGCACGACGGCATCCCGCTGGCTCTCTACGCCCGGGCCGCGCTGGCCGGGGCGCTCGACGCCGAGGCGGCCGAGATCTTCGAGATCACCAAGCAGTGCCTCGACCGTTACCACGAGATCTTCGACATCCGGTACCCGTTCGGGCACTACCAGCAGGCCTTCGCCCCCGAGTTCAACTTCGGCGCGATGGAGTATCCCGGCCTGGTGGTCTTCCGCGACGAGTTCATCTACCGGTCCGCGGTCACCGAGAGCGACCGCGAGCACCGGGCCAATGTGATCGCCCACGAGATGGCCCACATGTGGTTCGGCGACCTGGTGACCATGGCCTGGTGGGACGACCTGTGGCTGAACGAGTCGTTCGCGGAGTACATGGGCACCCGCATCACCGCCGAGGCGACCCGTTTCCCGGGCACGTGGACGACGTTCGCGATGCAGCGCAAATCCTGGGGCCTGCGCGCCGACCAGCACCCGTCGACCCACCCGGTGGCGCCGGCCGAGGTCACCGACACCGATCAGGCGCTGCTCAATTTCGACGGCATCTCGTACGCCAAGGGCGCGGCCGTGCTCAAGCAGCTGGTCGCCTTCGTCGGGGAGGAGGGGTTCCGGGCCGGGGTGAACGCGTACTTCGCGGAGCACGCCTACGGCAACGCCACCCTGGCCGACCTGCTCGGGGCGCTGGCCAAGGCGAGCGGGCGCGACCTCGACGACTGGGCCGAGGTCTGGCTCCGGCGGGCCCAGGTCAACACGCTGCAGACCGAGGTGACAGTCGCCGGCGGCGCCTACTCCTCGGTCGTCGTGCGGCAGAGCGCCCCCGCCGACTACCCCACGCTGCGCCCGCACCGGCTGGGCATCGGCCTCTGGGACCGCGACGCCGACGGCACCGTCAAGCGTCGCAAGCTGGTCGAGGTCGACGTGGAGGCGGCCGAGCGCACCGAGGTGCCCGAGCTCGCCGGTGAGCCCGTGGCCGAACTGCTGCTGCTCAACGACGGCGACCTCACGTACGCGAAGATCCGCCTCGACGACGAGTCGGCCGCCGCCGTGCCCGCCGTGCTGCCGGTGATGGGCGATTCGCTGGCCCGCGCCGTGCTCTGGGCGGCCACGCTCGACGCGGTCGTCGACGGTGAGCGCCCGGTCGCCGAGCTGGTCACCCTCGTGCTCGCCGCGCTGCCGGTGGAGACCGAGGTCGTGATCGTCGAGGACGTGCTGCGGGCCACCCGTGGCCTGGTCGACCGCTATGCCACGCCGGAGACCCGCCCGGCCGCCCTCGACCTGGTCGCCCAGGCCGCCGACCGCCTGCTCGCCGCGGCCGAGCCGGGCGGGTCACGCCAGCTGGCCGCCGCCCGCGGCCTGATCAGCGCCACCGTCGACACCGGCCGCCTGACCGGCTGGCTGGACGGCCGCGACGCCCCCGAGGGCCTGGCCGTCGACGCCGACCTGCGCTGGCTGATCGTCTATCGCCTGGCCGTGCTCGGCGCGGCCGGCACCGACGTGATCGACGCCGAGTTCGAGCGGGACCGCAGCGCCACCGGCGAGCAGTGGGCCGCCCGCTGCCGGGCTGCCCGCCCCGACCCCGAGGCGAAGGCGGCCGCCTGGGCCGCGATCATCGGCGACGCCAAGCTCTCCAACCGGCTGGTCGAGCTGACCGCCGCCGGGTTCTGGCAGGCCGAGCAGCTCGACCTGGTCCGTGACTACGTGCCCCGCTACTTCGCCGAGATGCCGGCGATGATGCGGATGCGCAGCGGCATGAGCGCGGAGCGCACCGCCGGCGCGGCCTACCCGAGCCTGGTCGTCGAGCAGCGGACCCGCGACCTCGCGGCCGAGCTGCTGGCCGACCCGGGCCTGGACCCGCTTCTGCGGCGGGTGGTGCTCGACGCCGACGACGACCTCCGGCGGGCTCTGGCCGCCCGCCCTATTCTTTCCTGATGTCAGCTCGGCGAATCGGGATCATGGGCGGGACGTTCGACCCGATCCACCACGGCCACCTCGTCGCGGCCAGTGAGGTGCAGGCGCGCTTCAACCTCGACGAGGTGGTCTTCGTACCCACCGGTCAGCCGTACGAGAAGGGGCGTGTCTCGCCGGCCGAGGACCGCTACCTGATGACGGTCATCGCGACCGCGTCCAACCCGGGCTTCCACGTCAGCCGGGCCGACGTCGACCGTGACGGCCCCACCTACACCATCGACACCCTGCGGGACATGCGCGCGATCTTCGGTGGGGACGCCGAGCTGTTCTTCATCACCGGGGCGGACGCGCTCGGCCGCATCCTGAGCTGGAAGGACGCGTTCGAGATGCTGGCCCTCGCGCACTTCGTGGGGGTGACCCGGCCCGGCTTCGAGCTCACCGACGACCACCTGCCGGAGGACTCGGTCACGCTGGTCGAGGTGCCGGCCATGGCCATCTCGTCGACGAACTGCCGCGACCGGGTCGGCCGGGGCGAACCGGTGTGGTATCTCGTGCCCGACGGTGTCGTGCAATACATCAACAAGCGGGGCCTCTATCGGGGGTCGGGAAATGTCACACCGGTGTGAGACGCTTGGAGTAGTAGAAACCGACCGAGAGGATCCTCTTGCCCGTCAGCGAACGCGCCCTTGAACTGGCGATGACGGCCGCGCAGGCCGCCGCCGACAAGAAGGCGCAAGACATCGTCGTGATCGATGTCGGAGACCAGCTCTACATCACCGATGCTTTCGTGATCGCCTCCGCGTCCAACGAGCGCCAGGTCGCCGCGATCGTCGACGCCGTCGAGGAGGCACTGCTCAACCTCCCGGAGAAGGCCAAGCCCGTGCGCCGCGAGGGCGAGCGTCAGGGGCGGTGGGTGCTCCTCGACTACGTCGACATCGTCATCCACATCCAGCACGCCGAGGAGCGCGAGTTCTACGCCCTCGACAAACTGTGGAAGGACTGCCCGACGGTCCCGTTCGTCGATCGCGACCTGGCCGACGCCGAAGCGTCGTGACCAGGCTCATCGTCTGGCGCCACGGCAACACCGACTGGAACGCGGGTCACCGCGTCCAGGGGCAGACCGACGTGGCGCTCAACGACCTCGGCCGTCAGCAGGCCGTCGACGCCGCCGAGCTCCTGGTCAAGTTCAAGCCCGACGCCATCGTCGCCAGCGACCTGCGGCGGGCGGCCGACACCGCGGCGGCGCTGGCCGCGCTGACCGGCTTGTCGATCGGCTACGACAAGCGGTTGCGCGAGCGCTACTTCGGCGCCTGGCAGGGCCTGACCATGACCCAGGTGGCGCAGAACCTGCCCGATCAGCACGCCCGCTGGTCGGCCGGCCAGGAGGTCGGCGGTGACGTCGAAACCCTCGACGAGCTGGGCCGGCGCGTGTCCGACGCACTGCTCGACGCGGCCGCCCTGGCCCCGCCCGGCGGCACGGTCGTGGTGGCGACCCACGGCGCCGCCGCCCGCCAGGGCGTCGGGCACCTGCTCGGCTGGCCGATCGAGCAGCTGCGCACCCTGCGCGCCCTGCAGAACTGTCACTGGGTCGAGCTGACCCACGACGACAAGCGGGGCTGGCAGGTCGCGGCCTACAACGTCGGTCCCTTCAGCGAACGCCCGGTGCCGCCGCCCGTCTGATCACCGGGGAACCGCTGATGATCCGGTAGCGTCCAAGCATCATGGTGACTCGGACCGTTCCCGCCCTCCTGCTCCTCCTGCTCGCCGCCGGCTGCGCCAACGCGGCCGACACCGGCGCGGCGCCGGCGCCGGTGACTTCCCCCTCCGCCTCGGACGTGGTCGACCTGCCCGTGCCCACCGCCAAGACCAGCGGACCCACCGGTGAGCCGTCGGCCGGGCGCCCGGTGGCCGGCGGTCAGACGATCACCGGCACGGTGACCGCCGGGGTGGAGCCCAACTGTGTGCTCCTGGCCGACAGCACCGGCTCGCACCTGCTGATCTTCGATGACCCGGCCATGCGGGCCGAGGCCGCCGTGGGCAGCAAGGTCACGATCAGCGGCAAGTCCCAGCCCGGCATGATGTCCACCTGCCAGCAG
This sequence comes from Paractinoplanes maris, assembly GCF_023544465.1. Classification (GTDB taxonomy): domain Bacteria; phylum Actinomycetota; class Actinomycetes; order Mycobacteriales; family Micromonosporaceae; genus Actinoplanes; species Actinoplanes maris. Next base: position 41,061 of record NZ_JALPVL010000013.1, read on the forward strand.
GGTGTGCCGTTCATCGTGGTGTCGGTCGAGAAGGGCTGATCGGCCCGGTTGACACGGGCTGACTCGGCCGGGCCGGTGCCGATCGGCTACCGTGCCCGCATGCCCGTCGCGGTTGTCACCGACTCCACCGCGTACCTGCCCGCCGAACTCAGCGGCTCGTATGAGCTGACCGTCGTGCCCCTGACCGTGGTCATCAACGGCCGTGACGGACTCGAGGGGCTCGAGATCCAGCCGGCCGAGGTCGCCCGCGCGCTCGGCGGGCGCCGCACGGCGGTCAGCACGTCACGGCCGGCGCCGTCCCAGTTCGCGGCGGCCTATCGGGAGCTGCTCGACGCCGGCGCCGACGGCATCGTCTCGATCCACCTGTCGGCCAAGCTCTCCGGCACCTTCGAGGCGGCGACGATGGCCGCGGCCGAGATCGGTTCCCGGGTCGAGGTGGTCGACAGCGGCACGACCGGCATGGGCCTGGGGTTCGCCGCCCTCGCGGCCGCCGCGGCGTCGCGGGCGGGTCAAGACCTCGATTCCGTACGGCGGGTGACGGTCCAGCACGCGTCGCAGGTGAGCACGTTGTTCTACGTCGACACGCTCGAGTTCCTGCGCCGGGGCGGACGGATCGGGGCGGCTCAGGCGCTGCTCGGCACCGCGTTGGCGGTCAAGCCGATCCTGCACATGGCGGACGGCACCATCGTCGTCAAGGACAAGGTGCGGACGGCCGGACGGGCGCTGGCCAAGCTGGTGGATCTCGCGGTCGAGGCGTCGGGCGAGGGCGAGGTGGACATCGCCGTGCACCACCTGGAGGAGCCGGACCGGGCGGCGGCGCTGGCCGACGCGGTGGCGATGCGGCTGGGGGACCGGCTGCGGGACTGCTACATCACCGAGATCGGGGCGGTGGTCGCGGCGCATGTGGGGCCGGGGCTGGCCGGGGTCGTCGTGCATCGGCGCGCTTAGATTCGGCCTGGTTGGCCGCCGGCTTGGTGCTTGCGGCGTTGTCGGCTGCGGCGTTGTCAGCTGCGGCGCCATCTGATCGGGTTGAGGCCGCCGACCGGCTCGAGGCGGGGAGCCAGCTCGCGCCACGGGATCGTGCGGTCGCCGATCCGCACCTCGTCGGCTGTGGGCAGCAGAGACTTCTCGTCCCAGTCGGCCCGGGTGTGCCAGCCCGTCTCGTCGTCGCCGACCAGGTCGAGCTCGGCGGCGGGTTCGGTCAGGTGGATCGCCTGACGCGCGTACTCCTGGACGGCGAGAATCGCGCCGGCGCGCTGGACGACGTGGTGCAGGGGATGCCCGGGCGCGGCGATGTAGGGAACTGTGCAGCCCTCGGCGTCACTGACGTAGGCCATCGGGGTGATGGGCCGGGGCGACCGCGCATAGAGCTCCTCGGCCTGGGCGAAGAGGGCCGGCAGGTGCGGGCTGGTGGTGGAGGCGATCAGCAGGGTGCCGCGCTCGGGGGCGAAGGCCATCGGGGGACCGTCGACCTGAGGTGCGAGACGTTCCAGCCAGTGCGCGAGGAGCAGATGGGAGGTCCAGTAGGCGTCGCCGTTGTCGACGAAGCGGACAACCGCGGTGGGGGCGCTCTTCAGGGTGGCGCCCTCGAGGTTGGCGCGGGCCGCGGTGAAGACGTCGTCCGGGCGTACGTCCCAGGTCTTGATCTGCTCGTCGGTCACATAGGTCATGGCTTCCGGGTGATCGATGACGACGTACTCGAAGAGATAGGGAAAGGCTGGGCGCCGCAGTGGGGCGCCGGGCGTGGCCCCTCGGAGGACCGGGCGAAGCAGTGGTTTCGCCTGCTGCCAGGTCGGCGGCACCGGATTGGCGATCAGACCGGAGACGTACGCCTTGATCTGCTTGCGGCCCATGCCGGTGAGCGGAGCGAGATCGACGATCTCCGGTTCCTGGCGGACACTCGGTGCAAAACGGACTTGGAAGGTGCGGGCGTCGTAGCGCACGACTTTGAAGCCGGACTTGCGCAGTCGCCGGACCACCTGGGTGGCCAGTCTGACCCGCGCGAACCTTCGCAGCAGGCCCACCCGAACGCCTCTTTCCTCTAGAGCTTCCTGGCCCGGACCACTCGGGCATCGAGATCTTCGTCGTAGATCACGTCGCCGTCCAGACCCGAATCGCGGATGGCGTCGAGTGCGGGCCGTTCCTGGGCCTCGGTGATCTCGGAGAGCAGGATGCCGGTTTCGGAGAGCCACATGGGAGCGCTCCCGACTACGCGGCGAAAGATATCAAGGCCGTCGGGGCCACCGTCGAGGGCCAGGCGGGGCTCGTGGTCGCGGGCCTCGGCGGGGAGGAGGGGGAGGTGGGGGGTCGCGACGTAGGGGACGTTGGCCAGCAGGACGTCGACACGGGCGCGGAGCTTGGCCGGGAGGGGCTCGTAGAGGTCGCCCTCGTGGACGTGGGAGATGCCGTTGTCGCGGGCGCAGGCGGTGGCGGTGGGGTCGAGGTCGGCGGCGTGCAGGTGGATGCCGGGGGTGCGGTGGCGAACGGCCAGGCCCAGGGCGCCGGAGCCGCAGCACAGGTCGAGCACGACGGGGTGGGCTTCGGCTGCGTTCATGGGCCGGGCTTCGTTGACGTGCCGGGCTTCGTTGACGTGCCGGGCGGCCACGTCGACGAGGAGTTGGCTGCGGACTCGGGGGACAAAAACACCGGGCCTGAGACGTACGCGGATGCCGGCGAAATCGGCGTGGCCGACCACCTGCTCGAGGGGTTCGCCCTGGGCGCGGCGCTTCACCAAGACCTCCAGCGCGGCGTCGTCGGCGGCGGCCGCGCTCAGGATGGCGGCTTCCTCCTCGGCGAAGACGCAGCCGGCCGCGCGCAGTGCCGTGATGGCCGTGGCCAGCGCGTTCTCCGTGATCGTCACACTCATCCCATATCACCGGTCAGCCGGGTCGCTGAAGTTATCCACAATGCACCGCTGTCCACAAGGGGCGGGGCGCGGGGGCGCCGCCGTCCCTAACGTGCGGGGCGTGCGAGAGCGGAAGCCCCCCGACGACGCCGCGGCCCAGAGGCTGCGGTCGGTGCTGGCTGGTCCGATTGGCGACCGGCCGGCCCCGTCCCCATCTTTGCCGACCCGCACCACCCTGCCTTCGCCCTCCTCGGCCACCAGCAACGGCTTGTCGACTGCCCCCGGCCCGTCCTTCGGCGCCCACGGCAAGCCGGTCAGCGCCGCCCCTCCGGCCGCTGGGCTGGCCGACCTGGCCGAGGTGGGGGATCCGCTGGAGTGGTCCGACATCATCCCGGCGTGGCCCGACGACGTGGACCTGGAGGCGGCGCCCAGCGCCGTGTTTCACCCGTCCCAGCGAGTCACGCCTCCACACTCTGCTGAGCCGGGCAGCCGGCCTGCTCCGCCGCCGACCAGTTACCGGCCGGGGACGCCTTGGTCCACGCCGCCGGCTTCGCATGATCGGCCAGCCCGTCCCGCCGACCCGCCGCCGCCGACAGAGCCGATGACCATCTTGACGGCGACAACACCGCCCGCGGCTGCTGAATCCGTCGCCTCGGGACCCACCGCACCGCCCGACGTCGGCCCGATTCTCCCGCGGCCGGGGCCTGACCCGGCATCGCCGTGGCCGAGGCCTAGCTCGTTGTCTTCGCCGCCCGGGCCTGGTTCGGTTTTCCCGCCGCCGGGGACCGGTTCGATTCCCCCGCCGCCGGGGTCCGGCTCGGGCTTCCCGCCGTTCGGGGGTGGCTCGGTCTCTCCACCGCCGACTGTCGTTGCTGTGCGGTCGCCCACCGGCGCCCATCCGGTCCTGCCCGATGGTGATCTTCAGACGTCTCATTTTGGTGACTTGATGCCCGATTCCGAGCCCTTCCGAGCCCCGGCCGCTGCCGTTCGTCCCGCGATGCCCTCGGGGCGGTCGATGCCGCCGCCCGACTGGGTGCTGCCGGAGGCGCCTGACCATCCCGACGGTGATGCTGTGCCTGAGGAGAGCTACACGTTCGATCCGGCTGAGGAGCGCTTCGCCTTCGCCGGATCGACCGCCCCGGAGGAGCAGCCCGGCCTCACCGGGGCCGGTGCCTTCGGTGGCTCGCCGGATGGGGGTCGCCGGTTCGGGCTGGGCGCCTTCGATCCGGGGCGGCGGGGTGTGCGGGCGTTGGCTGTGGTCGCCGCGGTGGTCGTTCTGATCGCCGCGGTGCTGGCGTGGCGGGCTCGCCCGCGCGTCGACCCGGTCGCGCCGCCGCCGCTGGGCGCGGTCCCATCAGAGTCGGGTCAGGATCCGCCGGTCGTTGCTCGCGGGTCGGTGGCCACCGAAGTGGTCGTCGCCGTCGGCGGAAAGGTGCGCAAGCCCGGGCTGGTCCGGCTGGCGCCCGGAGCGCGGGTGGCCGATGCGCTGACCGCGGCGGGCGGCGCCGACGCCGGTGTCGATGTGGCCGTGCTCAACCTGGCCCGCAAGGTCGTCGACGGCGAGCTCATCATGGTCGGCGTCACGCCGCCGCCGGGAGTGGCTCTGCCGACGGGCGGTGCCGCTCCCGCGCCCGGGGCTCCCGGGGCGGGCGGCCCGGTCAACCTGAACCTGGCCACGCTCGCCGACCTCGACACGCTGCCCGGCGTGGGCCCGGTGCTGGCCCAGCGCATCCTCGACGCCCGGGAGGCCCAGGGCGGCTTCGAAGCAGTCAGCGACCTGCGCAAGGTCGACGGCATCGGCGACGCCCGCTACGACCAGCTCAAGGATCTGGTGACGGTATGAGCGCCGCGCTCCGCAGCCGCCTTGGTTGCTGCAACCGCGTCCTGGTGGCCGTGCCGCCCGGTTTTCAGCTTCGGGTTGGCCGCGCGCCGGCGCCGTGTCACCTGGTACTCACTCTGGTTGCGGCGGTCGTGTCTTGCTCGATCGTCCTGCCTGCCGGTTCTCGGCCCAGCTGTGGCGGTTCTGCTCTCGTCGCTATGCCGTCTGATGCTCACATTCGTGGCGACCGTCGTGTCTTGGGCGCCGTGTCCGCCGGGCCTCGCCTTGATCTTGGCGGTTACGTTGCGATCGCTGTGCGACCCGAGATCGAGGCTGAGCTGTGAGCAAGCCGAGATCTGGTGGGACGCGGGCGCTTGGCGACTCTGATCGGGCCGGTGACGGGACTCCTGGTTCGTCGGCGAAGCCTGTGGACAGTGCCTTGCGTGGCGTGGTCGATCTCAGGCTGGCCGGGTTCGCGGTTGCTGTGTGGCTGTCGGCGCTGGCGGCTCTCTATTTGTCCGCCCGGGCTGGGGTTCTCCTCGGCGTGGGTGCGGTGTTGATCGCGTCCGGGCTGGTGGCTCTCGGGCGGTGCCGCGCGAAGGAAATGCCGCGCCGCATGCGTGGACTTCCCGCACCTGGGCTCCCCGGCTCTGCCGCCCGCGTCGGTCTGGGCCCGAAACGCCGGGCGGATCACCGTGCTTCACTCACGGGCGCACGGGTGCACGAGGTGAGCCTGATGCCGATGCCGATGCCGATGCCGATGCCGACGCCGATGGCTGGCCGGCGCTTGGGGCGGGACATTTCGGTAACCGCTGGGGCGTGGTTGTGGGTGGTTCTTGCTGTGCTGCTCGGGGTGGGGTGTGGGGCGGTGGCTACGGCGGCTCGGGTCAGCGTGCGGGAGGATGCGGCGCTGGTCCGGCTGATCGAGGCCGGGGGTCCGGTGTGGCTGCAGATGGTCGTGCGGGACGATCCGCGGGCTTTGCGGGGATCGGTGGGGAGGCCGCCGGCGTACATCGTGGCCGTTGACCTCGAGGCGGTGCGGGCGGAGGGCGCGGCTGCACTGCGGCTGTCGGCTCGGGCCCTGGTGCTCGGCAGTGATCCGGGGTGGCGGGGGCTCCTGCCGGGGCAGCGGGTGACGGCCCGGGGCAAGTTGATGCCGCCGCGCGGTGGGGACCTGCGGGCGGTGGTGGCGTCGGTGCGAGGAGCGCCGACGGCGGTCGGGCGGCCTTCGTGGGCGCAGCGGGCGGCCGGAGTGCTGCGGACGGGGCTGCAACGGGCCTGCGAGCCGCTGCCCGATCGGCCCGGTGGTTTGCTGCCGGGGCTGGTCGTGGGCGACACGAGCCGGCTAGACCCCGCGCTGGAAGAGGACTTTCGCACGACCGGCATGACGCATTTAAACGCCGTTTCGGGAGCTAATGTCGCGATTATCCTGGGCGTGGTCCTGTTCGCCGTCCGGCGGACGCGGGCCGGACCGGTCGTCACGGCGGTGGTTTGTGCTGTGGCCCTCGCCGGGTTCGTGATTTTGGCGCGGCCGTCGCCGAGTGTCGTCCGGGCCGCCGCGATGGGAGCGATCGGGCTGCTCGGGCTGGCGTCGGGGCGTCGGCGGGCGGCCCTTCCGGCGCTTGCGGCCGGGGTGGCCGTGCTGATCGTGATCGACCCCGAGCTGGCCTCGGATGCCGGCTTCGCGCTGTCCGTGCTGGCCACCTCGGGTCTGTTGCTGCTCGCTCCGGTCTGGCGGGACGGGCTGCGCCGGCGGGGATGCCCGCCGGGGCTGGCCGAGGCGCTCGCCGTGCCGGCTGCGGCGCAGGTCGCGTGCGGACCGGTGGTGGCGGGACTGTCCGGCACGATCAGCATCGTCGCCGTGCCGGCCAACCTTCTCGCCGTCCCGGCGATCGCGCCGGCCACGCTGTTCGGTGTCACCGCGGCCGTGATGTCGCCGATCTGGCCGGCCGGTGCCGAGTTCGCCGCCTGGCTCGGGCACTGGCCGGCGCAGTGGCTGGTGCTGATCGCGACCCATGGAGCGCGCGTGCCGGCCGGAGCGCTGCCGTGGCCGGGCGGGCTCACCGGCGCTCTGCTGCTCGCGGTGATCACCATCGGGCTGCTGATCGCCACCCGTCGGCCGGGCATCCGGAAGCTGGTGACGGTGGTCGCGCTCGGCGGAGTGCTCGGCGCCCTGCCCGTCCGGTTGCTCGCCTCGGGCTGGCCGCCGCCGGGCTGGGTCGTGGTCGCCTGCGCGGTCGGGCAGGGCGATGCGATCGTGCTGCCGGCCGGCGCCGGGCGGGCCGTGGTGGTCGACGCCGGTCCCGAGCCGAACGCCGTGGATCACTGCCTGCGGCGGCTCGGGGTGCGGCAGATCGCGCTCTTCGTGGTGAGCCACTTCCACATGGATCACATCGGGGGTGTGACGGGCGTTTTCCGGGGACGGGAGGTGCACGGGGTGGTGGGGCCCGATTGGCCCGAGCCGCCGGCTGGTCGCGCGGCGGTGGCGGCCGCGGCCGGACGGGTGCCGCTGTCTGCGGTCACCGCCGGGTGGGCGTACGAGGTGGGCCGTTTGCGGTTGAGGGTGCTCGGGCCGGTGGAGCCGCTGCACGGCACGAACTCCGATCCGAACAACAACTCGCTGGTGCTGCGGGCCGAGGTGGACGGCCGGACGATTCTGCTGCCCGGCGACGCGGAGACCGAGGAACAGGAGGACATGCTCGACCACCTGGCGGCCGGGGCGGTGCGGGCCGACGTCTTGAAGGTCTCGCACCACGGATCCAGCTTTCAGTCGCCACGGTTCCTCGACGAGATCCGGCCGGCCGTGGCGTTGGTGTCGGTCGGGCTGGGCAACGACTACGGCCATCCGAACGCGTCATTGATGGCCCAGCTGGCTCGGGGCGGTGCGCGAGTTCTGCGTACGGATCAATCGGGTGACCTCGCCGCGGTGGCGAACGGCCGAGGGTTGGCCGTGGTCGCCCGCGGTGATCCGCCGGGGCCATGAGGCGACAATGCCGGGATGGAACGAGAGACGATCACAGCCGGGGGTCTCCTGCTGCGCCCGTTCGTGGAGGCCGACATTCCCTGGGTGTACGAGGTCTCGCTCGACCCGCTGGTGCGGAAGTACCTGCAGATCCCGGATCCGTACCAGCTCAGCGACGCCGAGTACTTCGTCCGGCAGATGTGTGTGGCGGGATGGGACTCGGGGGCGCGGGCGGAATTCGTCGTCGAGGCGGCTTCTCGGCCGGGGCGGCTGGGCCGGGTCGGACTGGGGCTGGACGGGGCCGGCGCGGGACAGATCGGGTACTGGATGGATCCGGTGGCCCGGGGACGCGGTGTCGCGACGGCGGCGGTGCGGGCGGTGTGCGGGTGGGCGTTCGGGCGGCTCGGGCTGGGGCTTGTGGAGTGGCGGGCCGAGGTGGGCAACGTGGCTTCGCGCCGGGTGGCCGAGAAGTCGGGCTTCACGGTCGAGGCCGTCCTGCGGCAGCGGCTCGTGCACCGCGGTGGGCGGGTGGACGCCTGGGTCGGCTCGATGCTGCCGTCCGAACTACCGGCCTGACCGTGGACCGGCTTCCGCGTGCACCCACGATGATCTGCTGTCTTCGGCGGCCTTTCGGGCGGTGGTGGGGCAGGGGCGCGCCGACACGCCCGGGTTAAGCCGTTCAGGCAGGACTTGTACCGAACGATAGGGGTTGATGCTCGATCGGGTGTCGTTATCGGGCCTGGGAGACATTCAGCCTGATCGAGTGTCGCGCGGACCTGGTGCGACATGGCTGGGCGCCGATATGTCTGCTTTCGCATTCCCTGATCCCTGAGTCTGCGCTAAGGAGTGAGGCTCGCGGAAACGTCAGCCCTTCGTGCAACGATGTTGGGCGTGAACACCGCGCCGCCCGCCCCGTTGCTGCTTGTCCAAGGCGATGAGGAGCTTCTCTCCGCCCGCGCGGTCACCGCCGCCGTTGATGCGGCCCGGGCGGCCGAGCCGGGTGCCGACGTCCGGGAGTATGAGGCGGGCGCGCTCGCCGCCGGTGAGCTCGCCGAGATGCTGAGCCCGTCGTTGTTCGGCGGGCGGCGCGTCCTGGTGATCCGCAGTGGACAGGATGCGCGAAAAGATCTGACCGCCGCTCTGCTGGGCTATGCGAAGAATCCCGATCCCGAGGTCTCGCTGATCGTCACCCACCTGGGCGGGGCCAAGGGCAAGGCGCTGGCCGACGGGCTGCGCTCAGCCGGTGCCACGGTCGTGCCGGCCGCCAAGCTCAAGGGCGATCGCGAGCGGATCGCGTTCGTGCGCGACGAGTTCCGGCGTAACGGTGGCAAGTGTGACGAGGCGGCCGCGTCCGCCCTGCTGGCGTCCGTGGGCAACGACCTGCGCGAGATCGCGGCGGCCTGCTCGCAGCTGCTGGCCGACACCGACGGCAAGATCACTGAGGCGGTCGTGGCCCGCTACTACAAGGGGCGGGCCGAGGTCAGCGGCTTCACGGTGGCCGACGCGGCGATGATCGGCGACGTGCCGGGGGCGCTCGAGGCACTGCGGTGGGCGCTGCACGTCGGTGTCGACCCGGTGCCGATCGCCGACGCGATCGCCGATGGGGTGCGCACGGTGGCGAGGGTGGCCTCGGCCGGACGTGGAAATCCGTACCAGATGGCCAGCTCACTCGGCATGCCGGCGTGGAAGATTCAGCGCGCCCAGGAGCGCAGCCGCGGCTGGACGCCCGAGGGGTTGGTCGACGCCATGCGCGCGGCCGCCGTGTGCAACGCCGCCGTCAAGGGCGGCGCGGAAGACCGGGGCTTCGCCCTCGAGCAGGCTGTCTTCGCCGTGGCCGCGGCCCGTCGCTCGGGCGGCGCGCGATGAGCCGGCCGCGCGATCTTCCGACGGCTGGTTCCGGCGTCTCTGGGCCCGGCATCTCTGGTCCCCGCATGTCTCGGCCTGGCATGTCTGAGGCCCGCATGTCTCGGCCTGGCACGTCTGAGGCTCACATGTCTGAGCCTTGGATGTCTGAGTCAGGCACGGCTGGGGCAGGCATGTCGGGGTCTCGGATGTCTGAGCCTCGAATCGGTGTGCCTCGGACGGCTGCACCGCCGATGGTCGGGCACCGGCCGCTCTACGCCCGCATGCTGCGGCTGAAGTTTCTGACGCCGAGCGGGTTTCTCTGCTTCGTGTTCCTCGAGGGTGCGATCGCGCTCGGCATCCTGCTCGCCCTGGCGGAGCTGGTGAGCTGGTGGGGCGTACTGGTGCTGCCGGCCACCGTCGCCATCATGGTCAAGCTCAACGACGTGATCGCCGGTTCGCTGACGCCGCCGGCCCCCGCCTCGAGCGCCGGTCTGGGCGCGGCGGCGCGCTCAGCGGGCGCGGCTGCTGCGGGTGCGGGTACGGGTGCGTTCGTGGAACACACGTCGGCCCTGCGGCCCGCTGCGATGACGCGTGATGCTCATGACGCCAGGACCTCCGCCCGCGCGGGGGAGGAGACCACCCGCCTGCCCGGCGTGATCGACCGTGACCATGGCGGCCCGATCCTGCGTCCGTGGGCGGAGCGGGCCGAGGCTCAGCAGCAGTGGATCCGCCAGTCGGCCACGCGCCGGTACGAATAGGCGTCACTGCCGCTCGTCGAGCCGGTGGGCGTCGGCTGAGGTCAGGGTCAGCCCGTACACGGCCTTGAGCTGATCGATCTTGGCGATGGTCTGTGGTGTGAACGGCGCCCTGCCCTCGAAGGCGTGCAGGGTGATGCCCTCCAGCAGCTCGCCGAGCGACAAGTCGAGGTATTCCGCCAGACCCTTGAGCACCTTCAGGGTGTTGCGTTCGAGACGCACCCCGGTCTGCGTCCGCTCAATGTTTACCACGGTACCAAGGTAACATCGGCGGCAAAAGGCACCGGGCACCGTGGTGGACGCGAGGTCCAACGGTGCCCGGAGTGCAGCCTTCTACAGGTGCGACCCGCTGAGAATCAGGCGGACAGCGCGCCGACGCGCTTGGCGATGGCCGACTTGCGGTTCGCCGCCTGGTTCTTGTGGATGACGCCCTTGCTCACGGCCTTGTCCAGCTGACGAGAGGCGTCACGCAGCAGCGTCGTCGCGGTCTGCGTGTCGCCGGCCTCGCTCGCCTCATTGAGCTTGCGGATCACGGTCTTCAGCGACGACTTGACCGACTTGTTGCGCAGCCGGGCCTTCTCGTTCTGCCGGTTGCGCTTGATCTGGGACTTGATGTTCGCCACGCGACAGCCTTGTCCTGACTAGGTGTTCGGAAACGGTCTCAGCGGGATGGTCACCGTTGTCAACAGCACCAGCGGAAAGCCGGAAACAGCCGACAGCAGCGCGTCACCACACGCGATGAACCAGACTACCAGTGACCCGGCGAGCCGCCAAAACGCCCTCACCAGCCCCGGCGGTCGGCCAGCCAGGCCAGTGCCTGCTCGCCGCTGAAACGCTGATGCTGCCGGCTGTGCGGGGAGGCGCTGCTCGGCCCGCCGTCCGCCCGCGTCAGCCAATAGCCGGCCAGCGCGGCCAGCGCCCCGTCGACTCCCTCGGCGGGGGCGTCCCAGTCCGAGAGGTACGCGTCCGCGTCGAGCCCGCTGGCGAACGCGGTGACCAGCAACGTCACCGTGTCGAACCACGGGGTGCCCAGGCACGGCCAGGTCCAGTCGCAGAGGTGGGCGCGGCCGGAGCCGTCGATCAGGACGTTGTCGATACGCAGGTCACCGTGCATGAGGGCGCGGCCGGCGACCAGGCCGGGCAACTCCTGCTCCAGGCGGGCCAGATGGGCGAGCCGAGCCGGTGCGACCGTGCCGTGCGCCGTACGGGGCATGGATTCCCGGCCGGCGGCGACCTCCGACCACCACGACATCTCGTTGCGCAGGATGTCAGCGAGAGGCGGCACACCGGCCTCCAGCAGTTCGGCGTCCGGGGTGCTCAGGGCCTCCGCGGCGGTGGCCCAGGAGGACAACGCCGCGTCCAGCTCCGGCGGTGACCAGGGCAGCGCCGGCACGTGGCCGTCGACGGGCTCCAGACACAGCACGAAGTAATCGGAGTCGATCATCGTCCAGAGCGGGCGGGGTGCGGCCACGGCGGCGGGCAGCCGGGACGTGAGGAAGGCCTCACGGGCGTACCAGTCGGCAGTGGGATCTTGAAGGGGTGCCGCCTTGACGAAGCCGGTCACGCCGGCCGATGTCGTCACGACCGCAGCGAAGGCCCTGGTGAAACCGCCGCCGGCGCTGCGCGCGGAGACGATCGGAGCGCCCAGGCGGGCTGAGATGGCCTGGCGCAGGCTGTCGGGCAGGTCGGGCCAGCCCGGTCGGACGGCGGTGGAGCCGTAGGGCACGTCGGGGAGCGAGATCGTTCGCACGAACCTCATCCTGCCCGGCCGCGTTCTGTCGTACCCGACTGGCAGGATCCTGGTCATGAGAACCGACGACTTCTGGGCGGTCATCAGCCGCGCGACAGCTGATCGGCCCGCTTCACCCGCCGACGTGGCCAAGCGTGCCGTGGCCGACCTGGCCGCCCGCGGTCCGGAGGAGATCGTGGCCTGGGGTCGCCATCTCGACAAGGTCATGGTCGCCTCCGGCACGCAGGACCTGTGGGCGGCGGCCTATCTGATCAATGGCGGCTGTTCCGAGGACGGTTTCGACAGCTTCCGGGGCTGGCTGGTCGCTCACGGGCGGGACGCGGTCGCCCGTTCGGTGAAATCGCCCGACTCACTGGCCGATGTGGCCGTCGTGCAGCAGGCGGCCGACACGGGCGCGGTGTTCGAGGCCGAGGAGGTGTTGTCCATCGCGGCCGAGGCCTATGCGCAGGCCACCGGTGAGGAGTTCCCGGCGGGAGAGCGGCCGGTCACCCGGCCCGAGGCCGCCGACCTGTGGGATTTCGACAACGAGGAGGAGATGCAGCGCCGCCTGCCCAAGTTGTCCGCGCTGTTCCTGGCCCCGCCCGAGTGATCCCCGGCGACCCGCGCCGATGATCCCAGGCTGACGCGAGAGCGGCCCACCCGCGCGGGCTCGCCGACGCGGGCCGGCCAGGAAGCGGGCCGGTCAGGAAGTGGGATTCGGGGTCGAGCCGAGGTGGACGGTTCGGCGAGACTTCAGTTCATGGAGACTGCTCACGGGGAAGTGACCTCGGTCAGCCGGAACGACGTCTACTCGTTCACCAAGCCGACGCGGGACGAGATCGTGCTGGTCGCCGGGGTGGGCATCGAGGGTGACTCGCACGCCGGGGTCAATGTGCGGCACAAGAGCCGGGTCCGGGTCGACCCGACGCAGCCGAACCTGCGTCAGGTCCACCTGATCCACCAGGAGTTGTTCGCCGACGTCGCGCGGAAGGGCTACGAGGTCCGGCCGGGCAACCTGGGCGAGAACGTGACGACGCGTGGCATCGACCTGCTCGGGCTGCCGGTCGGCACGATCCTGCGCTTCGGCCCTGCGCCCGGCGAGGCCGCAGTGCCCGACGCCGCGTCGGTCGTCGGCATGCTGACCGGGGTGCTGACGGCGGCCGAGTCGGCAACGCTCAACGAGCCGACCGCCCGGGCCACCGAGGCGGTGCGGGCCGCACTCGCCCGCGAGGCGGCAGCCGAGACGACGGCCGCCGCCGATCCGCGGCCGGCCCTCGTGGTGGCCGGGCTCCGGAACCCGTGCCAGCAGATCAACACCTTCCAGCCGGGGCTGTTGAAGGAAGTGATCGGCCACGACGAGAGCGGCGGCCTCGTCCGCAAGGGCGGCATCATGACGGTCGTACTGCGTGGCGGCACCATCCGCCCCGGCGACGCGATCACCGCCGAGCTGCCGCCGCGCCCGCACGCCGCCCTGGAACCGATCTGAGCGAGCGGCGAACAGGCAGCGAGCGGGCGGCGAGCACGGCGGCGAGCGGGGCCTGAGCGCGGGCTTGAGCGGGTGTGAGTGGGCCTTCCGCGCGGACGTGGGACGATAGAACGCGCCGGCGCTCGCCGAGCCATCGTTGATTGCGTAGAACGGAAGATCGTGCCTGGACCGCTCGACCCCGGCGTGAACGTGATCGGTGCGACCGATCCCGCTCGCATCCGCAACTTCTGCATCATCGCCCACATCGACCACGGCAAGTCGACGCTGGCCGACCGCATGCTGCAGATCACCGGGGTGGTCGACCCGCGTCAGATGCGTGCGCAGTACCTCGACCGCATGGACATCGAGCGCGAACGCGGCATCACCATCAAGTCGCAGGCCGTTCGCATGCCCTGGGAGGTGCGCGAGGGTGACCAGCAGGGTCAGTCCGCGGTCCTCAACATGATCGACACCCCCGGTCACGTCGACTTCACGTACGAGGTCTCCCGGTCGCTTGCCGCCTGTGAGGGTGCGGTCCTGCTGGTCGACGCCGCGCAGGGCATCGAGGCGCAGACCCTCGCCAACCTGTATCTGGCGATGGAGAACGACCTGCACATCATCCCGGTGCTCAACAAGATCGACCTGCCGGCCGCGCAGCCCGAGAAGTACGCCGAGGAGCTCGCGAAGCTGATCGGCTGCGATCCGGGCGACGTGCTGCGCGTCTCCGGCAAGACCGGTGAGGGCGTGCAGCACCTGCTCGACGAGATCGTCCGGCAGTTCCAGCCGCCGGTCGGCGACGCCGACGCACCCGCCCGCGCGATGATCTTCGACTCGGTCTACGACGTCTACCGGGGCGTGGTCACCTACGTCCGGGTCATCGACGGCCGCATCGAGGCGCGCGACAAGATCAAGATGATGTCCACCGGCGCCGTCCACGAGCTGCTCGAGATCGGCGTCGTCTCGCCCGAGATGGAGAAGGCCGGCGCCCTCGGGGTCGGCGAGGTGGGCTACCTGATCACCGGCGTGAAGGACGTACGCCAGTCCCGCGTCGGTGACACCGTGACCGGCAACTCCCGGCCGGCGAAGCAGGCACTCGGCGGTTACAAAGACCCCAAGCCGATGGTCTACTCCGGTCTCTACCCGATCGACGGCTCGGACTACCCGGCACTGCGCGACGCGCTGGACAAGCTCAAGCTCAACGACGCCGCGCTCACCTACGAGCCCGAGACGTCGGCCGCGCTCGGCTTCGGCTTCCGCTGCGGCTTCCTCGGCCTGCTCCACCTCGAGATCATCGGCGAGCGGCTGGAACGTGAGTTCAACCTCGACCTGATCTCCACAGCGCCCAACGTGGTCTACCGCGTCTACACCGAGGACGCCGAGGAGTACGTCGTCACCAACCCGAGCGAGTTCCCGACCGGGAAGATCGCCGAGATCCACGAGCCGATGGTGCGGGCGACGGTCCTGGTGCCGAACGAGTACGTCGGCGCCGTCATGGAACTGTGCCAAAGCCGCCGCGGCAACCTCCTCGGCATGGAGTACCTCTCGTCCGAGCGGGTCGAGCTGCGCTACATGCTGCCCATGGCCGAGATCATCTTCGACTTCTTCGACCAGCTGAAGAGCAAGACCAAGGGGTACGCCTCGCTCGACTACGAGCTCTCCGGCGAGCAGGTGGCCGACCTCGTCAAGGTCGACATCCTGCTGCACGGCGAGCCGGTCGACGCGTTCAGCGCGATCGTGCACAAGGACAAGGCGTACAACTACGGCGTCTCGATGGCCTCCAAGCTCCAGAAGCTCATCCCGCGCCAGCAGTTCGAGGTGCCGATCCAGGCGGCCATCGGCAGCCGGATCATCGCCCGCGAGACGATCCGCGCCATCCGCAAGGACGTGCTGGCCAAGTGCTACGGCGGTGACATCAGCCGTAAGCGCAAGCTGCTCGAGAAGCAGAAGGAAGGCAAGAAGCGGATGAAGATGGTCGGCCGGGTCGAGGTACCGCAGGAAGCGTTCATCGCCGCCCTGTCGACCTCTGACGCTCCGGACACCAAAGGAGCAAACAAGAAATAATTCGGTTTGGTTTTTCGGTGACTCGGGAACTCTGGGGCTCGACGGACGCAACAAAGCTTCATCCCGAGAGGAACCCCCCAATGACTGTCACCGGCATCATCGTCGCGCTCATCGTCGGTCTCATCATCGGCGCGCTGGGCCGCCTGGTCGTACCGGGCAAGCAGAACATCCCGCTCTGGCTGACCCTGGTCATCGGCGTTGTCGCCGCGCTGCTGGGCACCGTGCTGGCCCGCGCCACCGGCGTTGCCGACACCAAGGGCTTCGACTGGATCGAGCTTCTGTTCCAGGTCGTGCTGGCCGCTATCGGTGTGGCTCTGGTCGCCGGTGTCGGCGGTCGTCGTCGCGTTCACCGGTAACAACAGCGATCGATCGCTGAGTCGAAGCGCCGGACCATTGTGGTCCGGCGCTTCGCCGTTTCCAAGAATGCGCGGCGTGGAGCCGTCAAGCACAGAAACAAAGCGTGTCCTACGACTGCGGAGTGACAGCGCGGTGTCTTGATGGCCGCCGAGTCACAAGCGGCGGTGTCTTGAGGACGCAAGGTCAAGAGCGGTGGTGTCTTGAGGACGCAAGGTCAAGAGCGGCGGTGTCTTGAGGACGCAAGGTCAAGAGCGGCTGTCGTAGCGGGGTGGTGGGTGCGGACCGCAGCTCACGCCGAGGGCGCGGGTGGGCCGAGCTGGCCGCTGGCGCGTCCAGAACGCTCAGCCCACCCGCGCGACCTGAGTGAGTGGGCGGGCTCCAAAACTCCCTGCGGCCGCCTCCGCCGCGCGCGTTTTGTCCGCAGTGGGCCGGGCAGACGACAGCTCACGCATATCGCCGCCGCATCCACCGCGGCCGAGCCGCGAGTGTTGATGGTCGACGGGCGCTCGTTATGCCCCTGCTGCCGCTGCTACGGGGTCTGGCCGTAAGTGTCGGTGTTGGGCGCCGCTTGTGTGTGCTGCTGCGGGAGCCGGGCCGTGTGTTGGTTCGCGCGAAGCGCTGGTTGGTTTGGGCGGGCGCCCTCCTGTGACTCTGCCGTTGTCGCGCCCGGTGGAGGTTGATTGTCAGGCTGGGCGGCCGCTTGTTGTGGCTCTGCTGCCGTAGTCGTGCCGGGTGGAAGTTGACTGGTGGGCGGCCGCTTGTTGTGTCTGCGGTGCGGTGGGTGGAGCTGGGGGTGTCAGTAGCGGAACTTGTGCTGGGCGCTTCGGCGGTTGATCCAGGCGGGGAGCTCGTCGAGGTGGTCGCGGTGGGGGAGGCGGTCGATCGCGTCCTGAGTTTCTGTGACGTTCTGCAGGGTGAGGACGAAGCCCTGGACCAGGCGGTCCGCGCGCAGGTCGCGGTAGGTGGCCTCGACCAGGACCTGGCTGTGGTCGGGGCGGCGGAGAGCGCAGAACATCGTGCCGTCGCCGCCGGTGGCCAGCGCCCGGCGGATCTGGCCGCGGTCGTCCGGGTGCACCAGGTCCTCCAGAGTGGCCAGGGGGGACAGCTTCTCGTCACCCAGCAGGTCGTGCAGGGCGGGGCTGGCGTAGCGGATGCGCTGATCGTCGTCGAGAACGAGCATCAGGTCGGCGGTGTTGCTGATCACAGCGCGCAGGTAGAGGTCGCTGTCGCGGCGGCCCACGGCCTCGACCAGGCTGATGCGGTCGAGCGCCAGGGCCGCTTGTCCGGCCAGGACCTCGAGGGCGTCGTGGGCGGCGGTCAGGGCCTCGCGGCGACCGGTCAGGACCAGGGCGCCGCCGCTCGGCCGGGCTACCGCGAGCGGCTCCAGCCAGAGGGGGCAGACCAGCGTCGTCTGCTCCTGGCTCAGTCCGTTCGTGGTGCCGGTGGTGACCGCGTCCCGCCGGCGGCCGCGGTGGTTCCGGTGCTCGGCGGCCCGCGCGCGGAGCGATGAGACGAAACGGGCGATCCGGCGGTGAGAGCTGAACCACCGGACGCGCCTCACCGCTCGCGAAAGTCCTGATCTCCCAGCGCTCAACGGCTTTTCGCCGGCCAGGTCGGTGCTGCTGGGTGAATCGGGCGCAGCTTGGCCGGACAGCCCGGTGTTGCTCGACGCGGCGTGACTGGTCGGTGTGGTGCTGTCAGGCGTGCCGGGCGCGGCGTGGCCGTGCGGCTGGGTGCTGCCGGATGTGCCGGCCGCGGCGTCGTCGGGCCGTGGGCTTCTACCAGGCCTGCCGGGCGCGGCGTGGTTGGTCGGTGTGGTGCTGTCAGGCGCGCCGGACGCGGCGTGGCCGGGCCGCTGGGTGCTGTTGGATCCGTCGGCTGCGGCGTCGCTGGGCGCGTGGGTGCTACCAGGGGTGCCGGGCGCGGCGTGGTTCGACGGTTCGGTGCTGTCCGGCGTGCCAGGTGCGGCGTGAGCGGGCCGCTGGGTGCTGCTTGATCCCCCAGCCCCGGCGTCGCTGGGCGGTTGGGTGCTGTCAGGGGTGCCGGGCGCTGCGTCGCCGGGCGGCTGGGTGCTGCTGGGTCCGCCGGGCGCGGCGTGATTGGACGGCTTGGTGCTGCTCGGGGAGCCCAGCGCGGCGTGGTTGGACAGTCGAATTCTGCTAGGCGTGCGGGGCGCGGTGTGGCCTGGTGGCTTGGTGCTGCTAGGCGTGCCTGCTTCGGCGTGACCGGGTGTCTTGGCGCTGCTGCCGAGGTCGGGTGTGGTGTGGCTGGGCGGTTGAGTGCTGCCCGCGTCAGGTGTGGTGTGGCTGGGTGGCCGAGTGCTGCCCGGTGTGGCTTGGCTGGGCGGTGTGGTGCCGCTGTGCCGGGCGCCGCTGTGGGGTGGGATGCGGTCGGAGTGGGTGCCGTCGGGCTTGGGGGTGAGGACGTCGGGGGTGAGGACGTCGTCCGGTGGGAAGGGGCGGGCGGTGGAATTGATCGTGGTGGTGGGGGCGGCGGCCCACCAGCTGCGGGGGCGGCGGCCCGTGGGGACGGGGGGCAGCGGGATGGTGGCCAGCTGGCGGTCGTCGGCGGCGAAGACGACGCTGCGGAGGGCGCCGGCGGGGATGAGGGCGGCCACGCCGGCTCGGACGGCCTCGTCCACGGCGGGGATGTCGGCCGCCGAGACCAGGTCGGCGCTGGCGCTTCGCAGGCCTCGTTCGCGGGCCAGGGCGTGGCTGTTGAGGGTGACCGAGTCGGCCAGGCGGGTGATCGTCAGGGTCAGGGTGATCGCGCCGGCGATGGCGATCGGGACACCGTCGCGGACTGTGCCGTCCAGGGCCTCGATCAGCAGCACGATCGGCGGGGTGGCGACCGAGGCGCCGAGCAGCGCGGCCCAGCGGCCGCGCCACCGGGCCAGGGCCGGCGGCATCGGCTGGGTCAGCCGCACCATCGACGGGTGCAGGGCCGCCAGCCCCCACGCGATGTAGAGGACCCGGTAGCCGGACTCGGCGGCCTCGCTCTGGAACAGCGGGAACAGAACGTCACCGGCCAGCAGGCCGATCGAGCCGGCCAGCAGCAGCAGCGCCGACACGTTGCGGCCGGTCGCCAGGTTGAGGCGCAGCGCGACCGCTGTCAGCAGCAGCGAACCGATCACATCGGACGGCGACAGGCGCGTCCAGGGGCCGTTGTCGGCGATCACGAAGACCCACACGACCAGCAGCGCCGAACAGGTGAAGGCGAGCAGGTCGATCAGGCGGGCCCGGTCGACCAGCACCGAGCCGCCCTCGGTGAACCGCAGCATCGCCCCGGCCACAAGCACAAACATCGCCAGATAACAACCGGTAGCCACAGCCATGACATCGAAGGCGTAGAAAACGTCACCGACTGCTAATGCTGCTACCGCCCCGGCCAGCAGGAGCCATGGCCCGGAGCGGGCGGGCCGATGCCACCGCAGTCCGACGATGATCGCCGTGCAGCTGCCGAGACCCAGGAGAATCCATTCGATTGCCCTTGACACGTCCTACTTAGTACCAGGGCCGTAGCTGTCTGTCCACGTTGATGTATACGCTACGCAACTGCGCACCCCGAGCGGCCATCATCACCCGCAGTAGCCGGTCGGAACTCCGAAACTTTCGGGGCGGGGCCGAAAAGGGAAGTCAGCTGAAGACTTCCGCGACCACCCGGCCGGTCCCGGCGCCACCGTCCGCGCTCACCGCCTGCCACCGGCCGTCCGGCGCGTGCCATTCGAGATCGCCGAAACGTACCCGTTCGAGACCCGTCGCCGAAGCGTGCGCCACGAGCCAGTGCGCATACCGCCAGCCGGCGCTCGCGCTGGTGACCTTGACGGTGAGGCGGGCCGCCTCGGTCGCCGTCGCCGACTCGGGCAGCCTCTTGCCCCAGTCGAGCCGCAGCCCCTTGGTCAGTGCAGTCGCCGCGGCCGCGCCGCGCAGCACCGGCGACCCGCTCACACTGCACTCCACGGCGCCGGTGGCCCGCCCGGTGAGCGCCCGGGCCAGCACCGCCGACTCGTCGGCCCATTTCTCGTACGCGTTGGGGTAGGCCGACCGCTGCACCCGTTGCGCCGCGTCGGTGACCCGCATCTTCTGGTAGTTCTTGACCTTCTTCAGCGACGCGTAGAACTTGTCCGCCGCGTACCTCGGGTCCTTGATCTGGTCGAAGGTGCCCCAGCCCTGGCTGGGGCGCTGCTGGAAGAGCCCGACCGAGTCGCGGTCGCCGTCGTCGAGGTTCTCGAGCTTGGACTCCTGGAACGCGGTGGCCAGCGCGATCACCACGGCCCGCTCGGGCATGCCCCGGCGCAGGCCCACGGCCGTGATGGTCGCCGCGTTGGCCATCTGCACATAGTCGAGCGGCACCTCGCCGTCGGCCCGCACGGTGCACTCCGGACCGATCTTGGGCAGTTTGATGGTGCCCGAGAAGGTCTGGACGACCGCGAACACACCGAGGGCACCGATGAGGGCGACAATCGCGAGCGCCACGACCGGTGACTTGCGCACTCACACCCCCAGCAGGTAGTTCGTCAGGCGACACGACCCTCAGTTCTTCAGGCGACCAGAGTAGTCAACGAAGTCACCCGATCAACGTCACCCTTGCGCCGTCGGAGCGCCGGGTACCCAGGCGGCGGGCCGTTTCGCCCGGAACGCGGCCACGCCCTCACGCCCCTCGGCGGAGTGGAAGTAGCCGGCCGACCGGGACGACAGCTCGGCCAGTTCGCCCCGGATCGCCGTAGGCCGGAGAAGCTGTTTGGTCCCGGCCAGCGCGAGCGGCCCGCCCAGCACGAGGCTGTCGCAGTATCCGCGGACCTTGCCGTCCAGCTCCTCGGCCGGCACGGCCGCGGTGACGAGCCCGATCTCCGCCGCCCGCACGCCGTCGAAGACGTCGCCGGTGAGGTAGAGTTCGGCCGCCGCGCGCGAGGAGAGCCGGGGCAGCACGGTCGCGCTGATCACGGCCGGGATCACGCCCAGCCGTACCTCGGAGAAGGCGAACGTCGCCTCGCGCACGCAGACCGCGATGTCGGCCGCCGCGATCAGCCCGAGACCGCCGGCCCGGGCCGGACCGGCGACCCGCGCGACGACCGGCTTGGGGAACTCCCAGAGCGCGGCCAGCACGTCGGCGATCATCTCGGCCGGCACGCGGCCGTTCTCCCGCGCCGCGGCGGTCTCCTTGAGGTCGGCGCCCGAGCAGAAGACGGGACCGGTGTGCGACAACACAACAGCTCGCACGGAGGTGTCGGTGAGCGCCTCGGCGAGAGCGTCGAGCAGCTCCCCCATCAGCGGAGTGGACAGGGCATTGCGGTTGGCCGGGGAGTCGAGGGTCAGGGTGGTCACCCCGGCGTCGGTGACGGTCTGGACCAGAGCCATGGCGGAACATTAACGGCCGGCGTGCACACTTGACGGATGGCCGGCGCACTTCCCGATGGCGAACCCGTACCTCTGGACGGGTCTCTGCCCGCAACCGCGACGGCTCACGTCGGAAAGGACGGCTTCGCCGTCTATGTCCACGTGCCGTTCTGCGCGAGCCGCTGCGGCTACTGCGACTTCAACACCTACACGGCGAGTGAGCTCGGTGGCGGGGTCAGCCGGGAGACGTACGCCGAGACCGTCCTGCAGGAGCTGAAGCTGGCCCGGCGGACCATCGACCCGGCGCGGGTCGACACGGTGTTCTTCGGCGGCGGCACGCCGACCCTGCTTGACGCGGACGACCTCGGGCGCATCCTGCACGGGATCGACGACGCATGGGGGCTGGCCCCCGATGCCGAGATCACCACCGAGGCCAACCCGGAATCGGTCGATCCCGACTATCTGCGCCGGCTGCGCGGGCACGGCTTCAACCGGATCTCGCTGGGCATGCAGTCGGCGGCGCCGGGCGTGCTGCGCATCCTCGACCGCAAGCACACGGCCGGGCGCGCGCCGCAGGCCGCGGTGGAGGCTCGCGAGGCCGGGTTCGAGCACGTCAACCTCGACCTGATCTATGGCACGCCGGGGGAGACGGCCGACGACTTCGCCACCTCGCTGCGCAAGGTGGTCGAGGCCGGGGTGGATCACGTCAGCGCGTACGCCCTGATCGTCGAGGACGGCACCCGGATGGCCGCCCGGATGCGGCGTGGCGAGATCCCGTACCCGTCGGACGACGTGGCCGCCGATCGTTACCTGGCCGCGGAGGCGGCGCTCAGCGAGGCCGGCTTCCGGTGGTACGAGGTCTCCAACTGGGCCACCTCGGATGAGGCCCGCTGCCGGCACAACCTGCTCTATTGGACCGGCGCCGACTGGTGGGGTCTCGGGCCGGGCTCGCACAGCCACGTCGGCGGGGTGCGCTGGTGGAACGTCAAGCACCCGGCCGCGTACGGGAAAAGGCTCCTGGACGGGGTGTCGCCGGGGCAGGGGCGCGAGTTGCTGAGCGACGAGGACCGCCACGTCGAGGACGTGATGCTGCGGGTGCGGCTGCGCGACGGCATCGCCCTCGACCGGGTCGACCCGGTGGGCGCCAAGCAGGCGCTGGCCAACGGACTGCTCGACCCCCAGGCGTACGAGAGTGGCCGGCTCGTCCTGACTCTGCGTGGCCGGCTGCTGGCCGACGCCGTGATCCGCGACGTGGTGTGACGCGCCGGGCCCCGTTCCCGGCGCTCCCCGGCCCTACTTGATCAGGTTGATGGTCAGCGGGTAGTTGTACGGCTCGTTGTTGACCGCCTTCAGACCGGCGACCACGCCGAAGATGATGGAGATCAGCGCGGCGATCGGGATGATCACGAAGCCGATCACGGCGCAGGCGGTGGCCCAGCCGATCACGCCGACGATGGTCCAGACGATCTGGAAGTTCAGCGCCTTGACCGCCTCGGTCCGCACGACCGGCGACTGGTTGCCCTTGCCGAGCAGGGCGATCAGCGGCCCGATCCAGCCGGCCAGCCCGCCGCCGAGGAACGCACCGAGCGCGCCCCCGAAGTGCGCGACCAGGATCCAGGTCTTGTCGTCCTGGCCCGGGGACGAGCCGTAACCGGGCTGGTGGCCGGGCTGCTGATAGCCGTACGGCGGTGGCGGGGTGCCGTATCCGGGCGGCGGAGCACCGTAGCCGGGCCCCGACGAGGGCGGCGGAGCAGCGTAGCCGGGCCCCGAGGAGGGCGGCGGCTCCGCGTAGCCGTAACCGGAGCCGGACGACGGCGCGCCGTAGGGCGGAGGCGGAGGCGGTGTCGAACCGGAAGTCGGGTCGTTAGCCGCATATGGGTTGAACGCCCGCGTCGGGTCGTTCGGGTTGCCTTCACCGGGCGGGCGAGGTGGCTCAGTCATGGCTGACACCGTAGAGCCGCAGTTCAACGCGGTCGAGAGCGACATGCTGATCGAGCCGGTGAATAGACAGACGACGCGATCATCGCGCTGACGCCGGTGGCGACGTAGACTGGCACTCTGTCCGTGGGAGTGCCAAGAGAGCCCGAGCGGGCGCAACCGGAGGGGGAGGGGTCGGATGAGTCTGGATGATCGCAAGCTCGACGTGCTGCGCGCGATCGTCGAGGACTACGTCGAGACCCAGGAGCCGGTCGGCTCCAAGTCGCTCGTCGAGCGCCACCAGCTGGGCGTGTCGCCCGCTACGGTGCGTAACGACATGGCGGTGCTGGAGGAGGAAGGTTACATCCGGCAGCCGCACACCAGCGCCGGCCGGGTGCCGACCGACGCCGGCTACCGGCTCTTCGTCGACCGGCTGTCCAAGGTCAAGCCGCTCACTCCGGCCGAGCGCCGGGCCATCGAGCGCTTCCTGATCGGCGCGGTCGACCTCGACGACGTGGTGCACCGCACGGTGCGCCTGCTGGCCCAGCTGACCCGCCAGGTCGCGGTCGTGCAATACCCCTCGCTGGCCCGTTCGTCGGTGCGGCACCTCGAGCTGGTGCCGATCTCCACCACGCGCCTCATGCTCGTGATGATCGCCGACACCGGCCGGGTCGAGCAGCGGCTGGTCGAGCTGCCGGGGCCCGTCCCGGCCGACGACGTGACCGACCTGCGCCGCCGGGTGAACGAGAAACTGGCCGGTCAGCGGCTCGCCGACACGCCCCCGCTCGTGCAGGGGCTGGTCGACGAGTGTGCCCCCGGTCAGCGCGCCACCATGGCCTGCCTGGCCTCGGTGCTGCTCGAGACCCTGGTCGAGCGCAGTGAGGAACGCCTCGCCTTGGCGGGCACGGCTAACCTGACCCGTGGGGGCGTGCTCGACTTCCAGGGCACGTTGCGCCCCGTCCTCGAGGCCCTCGAGGAGGAGGTCATCCTGCTGAAACTGATCGGCGATCTCGAACCCAGCAAGACCCGGGTGCGGATCGGCGACGAGAATCAGATCGACAACCTGCGGTCGGCGTCGGTGGTCAGCACAGGCTATGGCCCCGGGGCGACGATCGTCGGTGGGCTCGGAGTGCTGGGTCCCACCCGGATGGATTACCCCGGCACCATCGCGACTGTGCGCGCGGTGGCACGCTACGTGGGCGACCTTCTAGCACAGAACTGACGAGGATTGCGGAGCCCGTGGCCAAGGATTACTACGGCATTCTCGGCGTGAGCCGGGAAGCCACCGACGACGAGATCAAGCGCGCCTACCGCAAACTGGCTCGGCAATATCATCCGGACGTCAACCCCGATCCGGAAGCGCACGAGAAGTTCAAGGACATCAACGCGGCCTACGAGGTCCTCTCGGACGATCAGAAGCGGCAGATCGTCGATCTGGGCGGTGACCCGCTGGCGCCCGGCGGCGGCATGGGCCCGGGCGGTCCCGGCGGTGCGGGCGGCCCGTTCGTCGGCTTCCAGGACATCATGGACGCGTTCTTCGGCACGGCGGCCGGCGGCGGCACCCGGGGCCCGCGCCCGCGCACCCGTCCCGGCGCCGACGCGATCCTGCGCCTCGAGCTCGACCTGGTCGAGACCTCGTTCGGTGTCGAGGCCCCGATCACCGTCGACACCGCGGTGCTGTGCACCCAGTGCTCCGGCGCGGGCACGGCCCCCGGCACCCACCTGGCCACCTGTGAGACCTGCGGCGGCCGGGGCGAGGTGCAGAGCGTGCAGCGCACGTTCCTGGGCCAGGTCGTCTCGTCCCGCCCCTGCGCCACCTGCCAGGGCCACGGCACGGTCATCCCGCACCCCTGCCCGACCTGCGCCGGCGACGGCCGCGTCCGCACCCGCCGCTCGCTCACGGTGAAGATCCCGGCCGGCGTCGAGGACGGCATGCGCATCCGCCTGGCCCAGCAGGGCGAGGTCGGCCCCGGCGGCGGCACGCCCGGCGACCTGTATGTCGAGATCCACGAGCGCCCGCACGACGTCTACTCGCGCAAGGGCGACGACCTGCACTGCCGCGTCACCCTGCCGATGACCGCGGCCGCGCTCGGCACCCGCCTGACGATCAAGACGCTCGACAGCGAAGAGGGCATCGAGGTCAAGCAGGGCACCCAGCCGGCCAGCACACTCCGGATCCGCGGCAAGGGTGTCCCGCATCTGCGAGGCCAGGGTCGCGGCGACCTGTTCGTGCACCTGGACGTCAAGACGCCGACCAAGCTGACCGCCGACCAGGAGCGCATGCTGCGCGACTTCGCCAAGACCCGCGGCGAGGACGTGGCCGAGCTGAGCAAGCAGGGTGGCTTCTTCAGCCGGATGCGCGACGCCTTCAACGGCCACTGATCGGCCGGTTCCGCGGTCAGCCGGGCGCCAGGAGGCAGAATTCGTTGCCCTCCGGGTCGGCCAGGACCGTCCACGAGATGTCGGCCGCGCCCAGGTCGACGGCGGTGGCGCCCAGAGCCTGGAGCCGGGCCGCCTCGGCCTCGGGGTCGTCCTGCGGGTAGGGGCGGATGTCCAGGTGGACGCGGTTCCAGGTGGTCTTCGGGTCGGGCGTGCGCAGGAACTGCAGGTAGGGGCCCACACCCTGAGCGGAGCGCAGGACCGCGTGGTGGTCGGTGACCTTGTGCACGGTCCAGTCCATGGCCTCGCCCCAGAACCGGGCCATGGCCCGCGGGTCGGTGCAGTCGACCACCACCGTCGCGATCGGGCCGGTCTCCGGGCGCAGCGAGTCGAGCACGCAGAACTCGTTGCCCTCGGGGTCGGCCAGGACCGTCCACGGCACGTCGCCCTGGCCCACGTCGGCCGGTGTCGCGCCCAGATCGCGCAGCCGCGCGACCAGCTCGGCCTGATCGGTGGCCGAGGTGGCGGCGAGGTCGAGGTGCACGCGGTTCTTCACCGTCTTGGGTTCGGTGGAGGCGATCAGATCGATGCAGACGGCGACCGGGTCGGGATAGACGAAGCCCTCCGGTTCGAGGTTCGTCACGCCGGGCCCCTCGCTGGACACCGACCACCCGAGGGCCTCGGCCCAGAAACCGCCCAGGGCGGCGTCGTCGTGAGCCTTCATGTTGATCTGCACAAGCCGCGTCGCCATGCCGACGATGGTAGATGCGTCCCTACGCCTCAGTCCTCCGAGGGGAACAGGAGCATGTCGGCGATGAACGTGGTGATCCGGTCGGAGTGGTCGCGGCCGACCCAGGTGGGGTAGGAGCCGTCGCCCCAGCCGCTGGACCAGGCGATCATGTCGCCGCCGGCGATGACGGCGAAACGGGGATCGCGGAGCTCCAGGGACTGCCACTCGCCGGTCAGGCGCTCACGGTTGTCCTCGTCGACGAAGCAGGCCAGCCCGGCGTCGACCCCGAAGCCGAAGAACTCGCCGTAACCCAGGTCGAGCAGGTCCTGGCCGTCGCGCAGGGCCAGCTCCCAGCGGGCCGGACGGCGGTCGGTGATGTCCAGGCGGACGGCGGCCACGCGGCTGTGGCCGGGGTCGTCGGTGAAGGTGGCCAGGCTGATCGTCACCGGGTAGGGGCCGGGCGGGACCGTGGTCAGGAAGGGCTCCTCGCCGTAGTCCAGCGAGGACGGGTCGGCGGCCACGAGACGGCCCGAGGGCAGATTCAGCTTGCCGGCCGGGTGGGTGGAGATGCGCATCCGGCGCTCGCCGACCGTGCGCTCGGCGCCGTCGCGGAACAGGGTGTCCAGGCCGCGGGGACGCAGCGGGCGCGGCGGATGCCACGGACGCTGGGGTGAGGTGCGGACGGGCAGGTCGTGGTGGTCGGCATCGGCGATCCGGAAGGGGCCGTCGACCGCGTGGGGAACGGCGCACACCTCGGAGAACGGCATCACGCAGGCTTCGGCGTGGACCCGGGCCACGCTGTCGAGCAGGGCCTTCCAGCGACCGAAGGCGGGGATCGGCAGCCGGGGCGGGGTGAAGCCGGTGTCGGAGAACGTGTGGCGGCCGCCCCGGTCGCCGGCCGGCTCGATCGAGTCGTTGCGGCGGCCGCCGATCTGCCAGCTGATCCGGTGCCGCGCGGCGAGGTGCGAGAACTCCTTCGGACCGGCCCCGTCGGCCCCGGCCCAGCTGGTCGACTCGCGCAGGAACAAGTCACCCTCGCGGGCCCGGCGGAGCTCGTGGACGGCGATCCGCCGGCCTTGGCCGTCGTAGCGGGTGGCGGCGCAGTATCCCTCGGCCCACGAGATGTCGAGCACAGTGTGCGGGCGGCCGCCGGCGAGCAGCACCACGGAGTACGGCTCGCCGGCGGAATCACGCGCCTCGGCCTGATCGGGGGTCAGCGGGTTGACCACCCCGTCGTCCCAGCCGTCGCAGTACACCGCCGCCACAGTGGTCTCCATGGTCGGCGATCTTATTCAGGGCCGACTCCGTTTCGCCGCCCCGCAAGAGCGACTTTTCCGGCCGATGCGGTGGCCGAGAGCGAAATGACAGCCGAACGAGAGATTCCGACCGGATCAGCGGGCGGCGAGTGTGCGCCCGGCGTGGGTGGCGGCCTCGTGGGCGGCCTTCTTCAGCAGCTCGGCGGTGTCCTTGAGCGCGTCCAGGGCGGGGTTGACGCCGGCCAGGGTCAGCTCGCGCTCGATCAGGGTCAGGTCGGCGCCCCAGATGTCGCCGACCACGCGGCGCAGGTAGGACGTGTTGTGGTCCCAGCCCTCGCGCGGGGTGCCGGGGCCGTAGCCGCCGCCACGGGTGGTGAGCACGATCACCGGCTTGCCGTCGAGCAGCCGCTCGTTCGGGTTGGGGGTGCCCGCCATGACCAGGTCGATCCAGGTCTTCACGTGCTGGGAGACGCCGTAGTTGTAGAGCGGCAGGGCCAGGATCGCCGCTTCGGCGTCACGCACCTCGGAGGTCAGCTGCTGGGCCAGGGCGATGGCCGCGCGCTGCTCGTCGGTCCGCTTGTCCTCGGGGGTGAAGTTGCCGTGGATCGCGGTCGCCCAGGCGTCCGCCGGCAGGGGCGAGGCGCCGAGGTGCCGGCGGACGAAGGCAGTGCCCGGACGGACGGCGGTCCACTCCGCCTCGGCGACGTCGGCCAGCTCGCTCGAGGCCGAGACGGGGCCCTGGATGCTCGAGTCGATGCGGAGAACGGTCATTGCTTGCTCCCTCACGGATTGAATGTTCAAGTGGAAGAGTGTCATCTTCGGCTTGAACATTCAAGTGCGCCGGGGAGCTATTCTCCTGGGGTGACCATTGACGCGCCCGAGGACGTCGCCTGGCTCGACCGTGACGAGCGCGCGGCGTGGATGACCCTGATCGCGATGCTCATGTCCGTGCCGGCCGCCATCGACGCCCAGCTCAAGCGCGATTCCGGGCTCAATTTCTTCGAGTATTCGATCTTGTCCCACCTGTCCCGTCCGCAGGATCACGCGGTGCAGATGAGCAACCTGGCCCATCTGGCCGGCGGCTCGCTGTCGCGGCTCTCCCACGCGGTGAGCCGGCTGGAGAAACAGGGCTACGTCACCCGCCGGGTCGGCAGTGACGGCGAGTCGCGATGCGTGCAGGCGTTCCTGACCTCGACGGGCTACGACGCGCTGGTGGCGGCCGCCCCGGCCCACGTACGGGAAGCTCGTCGCCTGGTCTTCGACAACCTGTCGCCGGCGCAGGTGCGTCAGCTGCAGCGCATCGCCCACGAGCTCGCCGCGGCCGCCTCCCCCGACACGGTCAAGCAGGTCGACGCCGCGATCGAGGAGGCCGACCGGGCCGAGCGCGAGGGCCGTGGCGATCCGTGCGTGCCGGGCGGCTGCTGAGCCGGGGCGATCGAGCCTCAGCCGTCCAGCCGGGCGCGAGCACGGTCGACGAGGGCCGGGAGCAGTTCGGCCCGCCACGTGTCCAGATGCACGCTGCCGCTCGACAGGCCGCCATGGGCGAACTCCTCGCGGAACACCCAGGGCGCGGCCTCGATGGCCAGTTCGACGCCGACCACCCGGTCGAAGGTCGCCCGGAGCAGCCGCTCGACCTCGCCGGCGGAGGGCGGCAGGGCCACGCCGGCCAGCTTCTCGCTCATCGCGCGCCAGACCCACGGGTCACCGCGCAGGCCCCACCGTGCCGGTTCCGGATCGAAGAGATCGGATACGAATCTCACGTGGTCAGCGTGGCCCAGCCTCAGCCGGGTCGCAACGCGAGAACGGTGACGGCTGGTACCGCGGCCGTCAGTGACCAGTCGTGGCTGATGTCGGCCGCGGTGCGCAGCAGTTTCGGCAGGTGGTCGTCGATCAGCGTCTCGACCGAGGTCTCGGCCGCGTGCACCGTCACATTGATCGCCGCCACCACGCGGCCGTCCCCGTCCCGTACGCCGGTCGCGATCGACCTGATGCCGGGCGCGAGATCCTGGTCGGCCAGCGCCCACCCCTTGGCCCGGACCTCCCGCAGTGAGGCGTCGAGCTCGGCCGCCGTGGGCTGCCAGCGCGAGGTGATGCCCGAGCGGGACGGCTCGGCCAGCACCGCCGCGAGCTCCTCGGGCGGCAGGGACGCCAGCAGCACCTTGCCCATCGACGTGGCCGGCGCCGGGAAACGGGTGCCGATGGTGACGGCCAACGTGACGATCTTGGGAATGGCCACCCGGGCCACATAGACGATGTCGCTGCCGTCCAGCTGAGCCATCGAGGTCGACTCGTTGGTCTGGGCGACCAGTTTCTCCATGTGCGGGCGGGCGACGTCCCACATGTTCAAGGCATTGACGTACGCCATGCCGAGCTCCAGCACGCGCGGGGTCAGCGTGTGACCCCGCCCGTCGGCCCGCACGTAGCCCAGCGCCTCGAGCGTGATCAGGATGCGGCGGACGGTCGGCCGGGCGAGCCCGGTCCGGCCGGCGATCTCGCTGAGCGTCACGGCCGGGGTGCCGGGCCGGAAGGAGCGCAGGACGTCGAGGCCACGGGCCAGGGCCTCGATGAAGTCGGGTCCGGCGCCCCTCCCGATGTCGGTCATGGAAGGGGACCCTACTTGGTGTACTGATACGGGTTGTGCAGGATGCGGGCCTCCGGGATGTCCGGGTTCATGCCCTGCTTCCAGGCGTCCTCGCCGAGGGTCTCGCGCAGGTGGTCGATGGTCGCGCCGACCTTGGCCCGGGCGGTGGCCAGATCCGCGTCGACCAGCTTGCCGTCGCGCTTGACGACGCGGCCGCCGACCACCACGGTGTGCACGTCGCCCCGCTGGGCCTGGAAGGCCACGTGCCCGTACGGGTTGAGGATCGGGAACATGACCGGCGAGGCGTCGTTCTTGAGGAGCACCACGTCGGCCTGCCGGCCCGGGGTCAGCGACCCGATTGCCGAGTCCAGACCGAGCGCCCGCGCCCCGCCGCGCGTGCCCCAGTCGACGACCTGCTCGGCCCGCAGGTGGTGGTGAGTCACCGTCTCCTGCTTGCCGTGGGCCTCGAGGTGCTCGCGGGCGCGGTCGGCGCTGAGCGTGGTGCGCATCGCCGAGAACAGGTCGCCGCTCCACCACACGCTGGTGTCCATCGACAGCGACACCGGGATGCCGTGCCGGCGCAGCTGCCAGGTGGGCGGGTAGCCCTGCCCGGCGCTCTGCTCGCTCTCGGTGGAGACCGACACCGAGCCGCCGCTGGCCGCGATGCGGTGATAGGAGTCGCTGGACAACGTCGCCGCGTGGACGTAGACGTTGCCGGGCGTCATGAAGCCGCTGTCGTGCATGAGCCGGATGCCGTCATCGTTGGTGGCACCCCAGACGCCGGCGTGCGTGGTGACCGTGACCCCGAGCTCGCGAGCGACCTCGAAGGCGGCCTTCTCGGGGAAGGCCGGGTCGCCGGTGACGTCGAACGCCATCTGGAAGCCGGCCAGCTTGCCGCCGTCGATGCGGCGCCGGTAGAAGTCCTGGAACGCCTTCGACGTCGACCACTCCCACGGACCCTGCTGGATGTTGCCGTAGGCGAGGACGAACCGTCCCGGTACGGCCTCGAGCGCGTCGACCGCCGCGTCGGCGTGATCGGTGCTCTGCAGGCCGTGCGACCAGTCGACAGTGGTGGTGACGCCGGAGTCGAGCGCCTCCAGGGCCCCGAGCAGGTTGCCGGCATAGATGTCCTCGGGCCGGAATTGCTTGCCCGACTCGAGGTAGTACCAGACGAAATACTGGGTGAGGGTCCAGTCGGCGCCGTAGCCCCGCATCGCGGTCTGCCACATGTGCCGGTGGGTGTCGACCATGCCGGGCATGAGGATGCCGCCGGAGGCGTCGATCTCCTCATGGCCGTCGGGCGCGCTCAGGTTCGGCCCGATCTCGGCGATCTTGTCGTCGACCACGAGCACGTCGGCGTTCTCGAGAACGGTATGCGAGTCGTCCATGGTCAGCACCAGGCCGTTGCGGAAGATCATCGCCCATCCTTTCCAGTGTTTCCGGACTTCTGTCCGCGTGGCGGGCAGGTCGAATGGCGTCAGTGTGCTCGCGGTCACTTGCAGCGTCAATAGATTGTTTCGGTGAGATCAACAGGTGGTTGACAGGGGCTATCGGGCGAGGCACGCTGAGCCAGCGGACGAGTGTCCGCAGAACGGGCGGTTTGTATGTCAGGGAAAGGCCCACTGGACGGCCTGCTCGTCGCCGACTTCTCCCGGATCCTCGCCGGGCCGTACGCGACGATGCTGCTGGCCGACCTCGGCGCTCGAGTGATCAAGGTGGAGGGTCCGGCCGGCGATGACACCCGCACGTGGATGCCGCCGGTCCGCGACGGCGTCTCGACCTACTACCTGGGCATCAACCGCAACAAGCGATCGATAGCGCTCGACCTCAAGAACGAGGCCGACTTGGCCGACGCGCGGACGCTGGCCCACCGGGCCGACATCATGATCGAGAACTTCCGTCCCGGTGGCCTGGCCCGCTTCGGGCTCGACTACGACACCGTCGCGGCGGCCAACGAAAAGATCATCTACGCGAGCATCAGCGGCTTCGGCACCGGAGCGGGAGCCGGCCTGCCCGGGTACGACCTGATGGTGCAGGCCATCTCGGGGCTGATGAGCCTGACCGGTGACCCGGACGGCTCGCCCTACCGCGCCGGCATCTCGGTCTTCGACGTGATGGCCGGCCTGCACGCCGACATCGGCATCCTGGCCGCCCTGAACGCCCGTGCGCAGACCGGCCGCGGCCAGCACGTCGAGGTCAACCTGCTCAGCTCGGCGCTCTCCGGCCTGGTCAACCACTCCAGCGGATACGTCGCCGGCGGCACGATCCCGTTCCGGATGGGCAACGCCCACCCCAGCCTCTTCCCGTACGAGCCGTTGCCCACCGCCGACGGCGAGCTGATCGTCATCGCCGGCAACGACGGCCAGTTCCGCAAGCTGTGCCAGGTGCTCGACCTGCCCGGGCTGCCCGACGACCCGCGCTTCGGCCGCAACCAGGACCGCACAGCGAACCGTGAGCAGCTCCGCCCGATCCTGGTCGAGCGACTGGCCACCCGGACCAAGGACGAGTGGTTCCGCGACCTGCTCGCCGCCGGTGTGCCGTGCGCACCGATCAACACCATCGACGGCGGCGTCGCGTTCGCCGAGGAGCTCGGACTCGACCCGGTGGTCACCACCGGCGGCGTCCCCGGCATCCGCAATCCCATCACCTTCAGCGATTCGCGGGCGCGGTACGAGTTGCCGCCGCCCGGGCTGGACGAGCACGGCGAGGAGATCCGCAAGTGGCTGAGGAGCTGAGCTTCCCGACCGGCCTCGGCACGTCGACCCCCGACACCATCTCGCTGCTGGGCCAGGACCTGGCGGCCGACCTGATGGGTAAGGTCGGTTTCGGCGAGCTCGCCTTCTGGCTGGTGTCCGGTCGCCGTCCCACCCCGTCCGAGGTCCGGGTCTTCGAAGCGGTGCTGGTGGCGCTGGCCGACCACGGTTTCACGCCCACGGCTATCGCGGCCCGGTTGACGTACCTCTCGGCACCGGAAGCCCTGCAGGGCGCGCTCGCCGCCGGTCTGCTCGGCGGCGGGTCGCGCTTCCTGGGCGTGACCGAGGACTGTGGACGGTTTCTGGCTCTCACCCTGGCGGATGCGGGCGACGACCCCGACTACGACGCGGTCGCGCTCGACGCCGTCCGCCGGGCCAAGGACGAGAAACGCTTCGTCCCCGGGCTGGGCCACCCGGTGCACAAGGATCAGGACCCGCGTACGCCCGTGCTGATCCGGATCGCCACGGAGGAGGGGCTGCGCGGCCCGCACCTGCAACTGTTCGAGGCGATCGGGCGGGTGCACCCCGAGGTGCTCGGCCGCCGGCTGCCGCTGAACGGGGCCGGCGTGTGCGGGGCCGCGCTGGCCGACCTCGGCCTGCCCATCGACCTGCTGCGCGGCTTCGCGCTGCTGGCCCGCGCGGCCGGGCTGCTCGGGCACCTCGCCGAGGAGCGCCGCCGCCCGCTCGGCATGGAGATCTATCGCACCGTCGACCGTAACGCCGTCTACGAGCCCTAGGAGATCGACTCAATGGCCAGCATCGTCGCGGTCATCGCCTCCACCCACCACCCGTTCTACTACCGGGCCACCACCGCCACCGGTGACGACCGGCCGCCGTTCGCCGACGAGTGGGAACGCAAGATCCTCGCCTTTCGGGAGACGCTGACCCGGGCCAACCCGGACGTGCTGGTGATGGTCGGCTCCGACCACTTCCACCAGCTGTGGCTGGACAACATGCCGCAGTTCCTGGTCGGCAAGGCGCCCTTCTACGACGCCAACTGGTACAACGAGGAGCGCGAGTTCGGCCTGCCCCGGATGCTGCTCAAGGGCCAGGAGGACCTGTCGGCGCACATCCTGCGGGCCGGCCTGGACGACGGCTTCGACCTGGCGTTCAGCAACGAGCTGCGGATCGACCACAGCGTGACGTGCCCGATCATCACGCTGCGCCCCGAGGCCGACCTGCCGATCGTGCCGATCTACACCAACATCTTCGCGCCGCCCCTGCCCCAGCCGAAGCGGTTCGTGCAGCTCGGCGAGTCGATCCGCAAGATCGTCGAGTCGTGGCCGTCGCACCTGCGGGTGGCGATCATCGGCACCGGGCACCTGTCGCTCGAGCTGGGCGGCCCCCGGCAGTTCGGGCCGCACGGACCCGACCCCGAGTTCGACCGGCGGGCCGTCGAGTGGATCGCCACCGGCGACCTCGACAACTGCCTGCGCGAAGTGACCCTGGACAGCCTGCACTCGCCGGGCAACGCCACCCACGGCTTCATGGACTTCATGCTGATGATGGGCGTCGCCGGAGCCGGGGCGAAGGCGGATCACGTCGACACCCTTGACCTGTTCCACACCATGGAGGCCTACTTCACCTGGTACCCGAACGGAGCACCGGCGTGAGCAAATACTTGTTGGACAAGTTTCTGTACATGGTCGACCGGGACCCGGAGTTGGTGGAGCGCTACCGATCCACGCCGGACGAGCTGGTGACCTGGTGGGAGGCGGAGCGCGCCAACACCGTGCTCAACTGCCACACCAGTGAGGCCAGCACGTGGCTGCGCTTCACCGACGACGAGCGCGAGGCCCTGATCGGTCACAACCACGTACGCCTCTTCGAGCTCGGCGCCCACCCGTTCCTCACGCTGACGCTGTTCATCGCGATGTTCGAGCGGGGCAACACCGAACCGCTGGAATACCAGAAGGCATTCGGTGCTCGGCTGGCCCACTTCGACATGCCCTACCCGGACATCGCGACATGATCCCCGCGGCCGTGCTGCGCGTGTGCGGCCGGCCACCGTCCATCGAGGAGCGGCGGCCGCCCCGCCCCCACGCGGGCGAGGTGCCGATCACCGTCGCGGCGGCGCCGATCACCCCGCTCGACCTGCTGTGCGCCTCGGGCACCAGCTACTTCGGGATGCCGGCGACCCCGTACGTCCCCGGGGTCCAAGGCGTCGGGCGCCGGGCCGACGACGGCAAGCCGGTCTGGTTCGCCACCTCGGCCGGGATGCGGCCGGGTGACGGCAGCATGGCCGGCGCGGTCTCCATTCCGTACGTCGATGTCGTGCCCCTGCCGCCGGAAGCCCCGCTGCCGCTGATCGCCGCGCTGGGTCTCTCGGCGGTGGCCGCGCACGCCGCGCTCACCCGGACCGGCGGGCTCACCGAGGGCGAGGTGGTGCTGGTGCTGGGCGCGGGCGGAGTGGTCGGCCAGGCCGCCATCCAGCTCGCCCGGCTGGCCGGGGCGTCCCGGGTCATCGCCGTGTCCCGCTCCGCGACCGCCCGCGAACGAGCCGTGCGGCTGGGCGCGGACCACGCCGTGCCGCTGCTGCCGGACGACGACGCGAGCACGCTGGCCGACCGGGTGCGCGCGGTCTCGGGGCTGGTCGACCTGGTGCTCGACCCGGTCTTCGGCGTGCCCGCGGCGGCCGCGTTGCGAGTGCTGCGGCCGGGCGGCCGGCTGGTGAACCTGGGCAGCTCGGCCGGGGCGACCGCGCCGCTCGACTCGGCGACGCTGCGCAGTGGCTCGCTGAAGATTCTCGGCTACACCAACAATGGATTGTCGGTGGGGGAGCGGGCCGATTCGCTGGGGGTGGTGGCGGGTCATGCCACCGCGGGCCGGCTCACCGTGGCACACGAGGTCGTGCCGTTCACCGAGGTGACGCCCGCCTGGAGCCGCCAAGCCACCGGAAACGCCGACGGGCGGGTTGTGCTCGCGTTTTAGCGCCTGTTCGCCGTCGCCGCTGCGGGCTCTGGCCGGGTGAGGTCACAAGGGCAGGATCTCGAGCTCGCGCAGGCGGGTCGGGTCGGTGGTGGCGTCCAGGGCGGTGATGCGACCGGCGGTCACGGTCAGCGCGATGACCAGCAGGGTGTCGTCGCCCGGGGCGACCCGGATGGCCAGGACGCCGTCGACGAGTGCGGGCTCGGCGTTGCGGGCCTTGCCGTTGAAGAAGCGGGCCAAAGCTCCCGCACCGTGCATCTCCGCGGGCAGGCCCAAGTCACGCTGGCCGAAGGCGTCGACCCGCAGGCGTACGTCGGGGTCCAGCAGGCTCAGCAACGTCTCGAACTCGCCGTCGCGGGAGGCGGCCAGGAACGCGTCGACGACCTCGCGGCCGGCCGGGCGCTCGGCCGGTTGAGCCCGCACCCGGCGGCGGGCCCGGCTGGCCAGCTGGCGGGCGGCGTCGGGGGAGCGGCCCACGATCGGGGCGATCTCGTCGAACGGCACGGCGAACAGGTCGTGCAGCACGAAGGCGAGCCGTTCGACCGGGGTCAGTGTCTCCAGGACCACCAGCAGCGCCAACCCGACCGAGTCGGCCAGCAGTGTCTCGTCCTCGGGGCCGGCTGACCGCCCGATCGCCGGCGCCGCCGGTGGCTCGGCCGCGAGGGTGTCCTCGCGGCGGGCGGCTCGTGAGCGCAGCATGTCGAGGCAGACCCGGCCGACGACCGTGGTCAGCCAGGCGTCGAGGTTGTCGATCCCACCGGGACCGGCCCGGTCGAGCCGCAGCCACGCCTCCTGCACAGCGTCCTCGGCCTCGGCGGTCGAGCCCAGCATGCGGTAGGCCACCGCGCGCAGCCGGGGGCGGTTCTCCTCGAAGCGCTCGTGCACGTCCATCTGTCCCCCTTGTGGTGTGCGCCACATCGGTCACACCGGGCCGGTCTCGTCCGTCGCACCACCGACGGATCAGAGCGCGCCGATGTGACGTGCCGCCGCCGATCAGCCACCGCGATCACGAGGAGAACATCATGCAGGCTCGGATGGACAACCCCGCCACTCATCTGCCGGAGTCGGTCACGGCGATCAACATCCTCTACAAGTCGGTCCACTCGGCCGGTGTCGGCCCGGCCACGCTGGAATTGGTGCACCTGCGGACCAGCCAGATCAACGGCTGTGCGCCGTGTGTCGAGTCCGGTGCCCGCAACGCCCGCAAGAACGGCGAGACCGACGAGCGGCTGATGACGGTGGCCGTGTGGCGTGAGACGCCGTGGTTCACCGATGCCGAGCGGGCCGCGCTCGCACTGGCCGAGCACGCCACCCGGCTCGCCGACAGCCCGGACGCCGTACCGGACGCGGTGTGGGACGAGGCGGCCCGGCATTACGGCGACAAGGAGCTGGCCGCCCTCGTCCTGTGGATCGCGACGACGAACTTCTTCAACCGCATCAACGTCACGACCCGCCAGCAGGCCCCGCAGAATTGGGGATGATCGGAGGACGTCCGGCGTGGTCCGGCCGGTCTACCATCCGGGTCATGACGGGGAGAGACGTGCCCCGCGGCGTGCGGGTGGCGACTCTGCTGGCGGGGCTGATGGTGCCGGTCGGAGTGTTGCTGCTCGTCGCCGGGGTGCTCGATCTGGCGTACTGGTCCTCGCCCGGCGCCGGGCGGCTCACCGCGCTGATGGACAACATCCAGGCCGAGTACGGGACTGTGCCGCCGGCGATGATCCGGGCCGGCCGGGGAGCGGTGCTCCTGGTCGTTCTGGGCCTGGCCGGCATCGCGTACGCGGTCCTGGCGCCTCTGATCTTCAAGGGGGTGCGATGGGCGCGCAGCTGGGCCCTGGGTGCCGGTGCCGCGATCTTCCTGATCGGACTGATGACGATCGGGTCGGACGCCAGTCAGCCGATCTATCTCAAGGACTACTACGCGACGCTGACCGGGGCGACGATCGGCGACCGCATTCCGCTGATCGAGGCCCAGCTCTATCCGGCGTGGTATCCGTGGCTCGAGGACGCCGCCCAGGGACTGGCCACGCTCGCGGCCCTCGGTGTCGTGATCGCGCTGATCTGGGCCGTGGTGTCGCACGCCGAGCACTTTCTGGGGCGCGGTGACCAGAGTGAGCCCGATGAGTGGGACACGGCGATCGCCCGCATGCGAGCCACCCGCAAGCCCAGCGATCAGGGCTGAGACCGCCGGAGCTCGTTGATCGGCTCGCGCAGCACGGGCGTCCGGGTCGGCCGTTCTTTCCAGGCGGGGAGGCGCGGGTGGTCGGCCATTCTCTCCGGGTGGGTGGAGGTAGCGTGCGGGGAATGTCCGCACCGCTCTTTCTCGTCGAGGCTCTGCCCGTCGGCGACGCGCACACCCTGGACGGTCCCGAGGGGCACCACGCCGCGGATGTTCAGCGGCTGCGGGCCGGTGAGACGCTGATCCTGGCCGACGGCCGCGGCGGCAGCGCTCTCGGCCGGGTCATCGCGGTGCGTAAGGGCAGCGTCGACGTCGAGATCGTGGAGCGCGAGCAGGTGCCCGCGGCCGATCCGCGCCTGGTGGTGGTGCAGGGCATCGCCAAGGGGGACCGCGGGGAGCTGGCGGTGCAGGCGATGACCGAGATCGGCGTCGACGAGATTCTGCCCTGGGCCGCTGCCCGCTCGGTGGCGCAGTGGCGTGGCGATCGTGGCGGTCGCGCCCGCGACAAGTGGGCCGCCACCGCCCGTGAGGCGGCCAAGCAGGCCCGGCGGGCGTGGTTGCCGGTTGTCGGCGGCGATCCGGACTGCTCGACCAAGCAGGTGGCCGCCCGGCTCGGCGGCGCGGGCGCGGCATTCGTGCTGCACGAGGAGGCGACCGTGTCGCTGGCCGCGGCTGCGTTGCCCGCGGCGGGGGAGATCGCGCTGGTGGTGGGCCCTGAGGGCGGCATCAGCGACAGCGAGGTCGAGCTCTTCACCGCCACCGGGGCCACTGCGGTGCGGCTGGGCCGCGAGGTGTTGCGGACCTCGACGGCCGGGGTGGCGGCGCTGTCGGTGCTGTCGGCCCGGCTCGGCCGCTGGTAATCATTGCCGGGCCCCGGACCGGACGCCACGCCGAACAATTACCGGTCGTCTCAGCCTTTCATTCCTTCCGGCTACCTCAGCGTGTTGCTCGACTATTGTGTGCCGATTCTCATGCTTTGCTGATCTTGCACAAGATCGTGTCAAAGCCGAGAAAGGGCACAGTAATGAATAAGTCGATGCGTGTTATCGCGGTGACCGGCCTGAGTGCACTGGCCGGCCTCGCCATCGGCGCCGGTCCGGCGCAGGCCTCGGGCTCCACGACGCAGCCGGCGGTCAAGCCGGCCGCAGGTCAGCTGGGCGCGACGCCGGAGCACGGCCGCCGGGACGGAATCGCCGGTTACTACCGGACGCTGGGGGCTTGCGCGCTCGCCGGTCGCGTCGGTGTGCACTTCGACCGGTGGGACTACTTCAACTGCGACCTCATCCGGACCGGTTTCCGCCGCGGCATCTGGGCGCTCGAGGTCGACCAGGCCAACCGGTGGCGGCGGTTCGGTCACGCCCCCGTCGTGGCGGACAAGCCGCACGGAAACAAGGGTGACAGTGGCTACGGTTCCAAGGACGACGGGAAGAAGGACAACGACACGAAGAACAACGACACGAAGAACAATGCTGTCAAGGACGACGGCTACGGGGCCAAGGACAATGGAGCCAAGGACGACACCAAGTACTGATCGGTTCCTTGTTCTCGGTTCAGCTTGTCAGAAACCCGGCCGGTAATCCGACGGCCGTCTGTCTTTCCGGTTTCGAGTCACGGCCCGCGGGAAATTGACCGGGCCGATCGATGACGCGGCGGAAATGACACGCAGGACACCAGCGCCAGGCGCGAGCTGTGAATCGCATGCTCTCGCGGGGGCTGGTGCCGCCGGGCGATCGTGCTCGCCCGGCGGCACCAGGAGATGACTAAGCATCAGCCGGAGGAATCGTTCAATAGGCCTCCTCGTTCGGTGATGACTTCGTCACGTCATGAGCGTCCGGCCGGCCACTGGTCCTGGCCGCCCGGGTCGATCGCTCCCGACGTGCCGCTGGATCAGGGGTGGCGGACGCCGCCCGGCGTTCCCGGGTTGCCGCCCCGGACGCCGCCCGGCTGGCCGCCGTGGTTGTTGTGCTGGTCGCGGACGCCGCCCGGCTGGCTGCCGTGGTTGTTGTGCTGGTCGCGGACGCCGCCCGGCTGGCTGCCGTGGTTGTTGTGCTGGTCGCGGACGCCGCCCGGCTGGCTGCCGTGGTTGTTGTGCTGGTCGCGGACGCCGCCCGGCTGGCCCTGCGGACCGCCCCGGACCGGGCCGCGACCCGGACGGACGTCCGGACGGCCGTTGCCGAAGTGGTGGTGACCGATGTGGCTCGGGCGGCCCGGCCGGAACTGGCCGGCGAAACGCGGCCGGAACTGACCCGGGAACGTACGTATGACCTGGAACGGACGGCCGAAGCCGAACCGGCCCCAGTTGTCGTCGTCGCCGACCTCGAGGGCCCACGTTCCGTGCCGCAGCCCCCCACGGACGGGGCTGCAGTCGTGGTCGTCCCAAGCGCCGGCCCGCTCGCCGTACCGGCCGGCCATCTCACAGGACCGCAGCGACGGGTAGTAGCCGACAACCTCGCCGTCGAGGCGCCAATCGGCGCGCGAAGCCGCGGTCTTGCTCTCTGGAGTCGCGGTCGCCGTGCCGGCGGCCTGCGCCGGTCCGGTCCCGACGGCCAGCGCGGCGAGCACACCGAAGCCTCCGAGGGTGATGGCGCGGGTGAGCTTGTTCATCGCGATTCCTTTCGTGCCGTAGTGCCCGGTGTCTTACGGGAGGGAAAACCGCGTTCCGTCCACGCTGGTTGTCGAACCCGCGTACGCCTTCGCGCGCCGGACCGACGATCAGCTGTCGACCGTTCGGCGGATGACTGTCGGAGGTTCCGGGCTGAACTCGACGGCCTTTCTGAACCGAAGAATCGACGAATTCAACAATGGTGGTCACACCATTCCGTCAATTTCCGCTGGCTCTGCCGTTCCGGCTCCGCCGCGGTGCCGATGGCTGCCGGCCTGAAACCCGTTCCGCCGGGCCGTGACGGCTCGACCCCGGCAGCTCGGATGGCCTCACTGCGGATGCCGATCCCGGTGGAGCGCTGGGAACCGGCTCATCGTCGACGCCGGAGCGATGTTGAGCTCGGCTTGGCCGCTCAACCGACCGTCATCTACGCGATAACTCAGTGTCAGTGTGATGGCCGTCACGCCTTGCGGGCGGCGGAGATCTCCCATGCATCGACGGGGAGCTGTCCGACGGAGCTCCGCCGACCGGAATGGTCTTTCCTCACTAGTGAAAACGGCGGAAATCGAGCCAGGTCGCCCGGCCTCGGCCGCTGAGTGTCAAGCGTTGGCCGCATATCGCCCCGTAATATATGAATGACGCCCCGTAGCCTCTCGTGTTCGCCGCTCACCCCCCGTGCGGCGTAGTACGCATGGGCAATCGGAGTGAGCCTTTCGCGGGGCCGGCTGACTTTCGGGCGACCGCCGGCCGCCAAAATCCTGACGCGTGCTCGGCCGTGCGAGGGCCACGTTTCGTGGCAGTTACCCCTAACGGTTGCAGCCGAGCAATTGTGTCCCCTTGCTCTGGCCGCGATGTACTGATAAATGCCAGCCGAAAAGTAAAAACTTTCCCCTGTGCAACGGTCAGACGTTTCTGGCAGAATTGTCGGCATGTCCTCTTCGGTGGACGCGCCGACTGCGCCTTGCGTGACTACCTGAGCGCCAGCTACTTCACTCAGAGTGGCTGCACTGCCGTGGGTAGGCGCCGATTGCGTGATCGCCGGTTGGCGGTATCTTCGCTTTATTGGCAGGTGGGAGCGGGTTCCGGGACTCGCTGGTCATTTTGGCCATCAGGGGCACGTCGGCCAAGAAGGGCCACGCGCGCACTCTCGGTAGTGGAATATGCGGTTCTCGTCGGCGCCCAGAGGCACCTCCGATCCGGGTGCTCGGCTGACGAATGCTCGATGTGGACGGCTGTGGGTGGGGGTGGACGACCGTTCTGGATCCTTTTCTATGTTTCAAGATCGGCCACGGATCGACATTCGAGGATTGCCTCCGACCGGGATTGTCGGCTCGGTCGGATGGGTAGATCCGGGGTTCTGGGAAATACGATGGAGCAAGGAAAAGATTGATGCAAACAAACAAGATCGTGCTTTCCGCCAAGTGGCGTGCGGCCTACCGGGCGGCGCTGGCGCTCCTGGAAAGCGATCTGCCGTACAACGACCCTCGCGACGCCGCGGCCCGGGCGCGGGCGCAACGGTTGCGTACGGATACCCGCCGCTGGATCCGTGAGCAGAAAGAGTTGGCGTCGGCCGGGGCGCTTTCTCCGATCCAGACCCTCTTCATCAGTCATATCCCCGACAACTGGGCCGAGATCGACCTGCAGCGTCGTCGTCAGCGACGTCTGCTGCAGAGTTGACGGACCTGTCCCAGGACCATGACTGTGATGACTCTTCGTGGCGGCGGGTGAGCTGGGCGAACGACAAAGCGGCCACTGCATGATCATCGTCGACTGGTGAGAACGTCCGAAGATCGTGCAGTGGCCGCGGGGTCGAGGCGCGGAACTCCGGCTCAACCGGCCCGGGCCGGCCCGGCCGAACCTCCGCGGTGCGCGCCGCCTGCTCTGCCGCCGCGTGCTCCAGCGCCGCCTGTTCCAGCGCCGCTCACTCCGGCTCCGCCTGTTCCAGCGCCGCCAGTTCCAGCGCCGCCTGTTCCAGCGCCGCCCACTCCGGCACCGCCTGTTCCAGCACCGCTTGTTCCAGCGCCATCCGGCGCAGTGCTGCCTGGTGCGGCGCCGCCCACTCCAGGGCCGCCCACTCCAGCGCCGTCTGTTCCAGTGCCGCCTATTGCACTGCCGCCTGTTCCAGTGCCGCCAATTGCAGTGCCGCCCACTCCAGCACTGCCTGTTCCGGCGCCATCCGGCGCAGCGCCGCCTGGTGCGGTGTCGCCCACTCCAGCGCCGCCCACTCCAGCGCCGCCCACTCCAGCGCCGCCCACTCCAGCGCCGCCCACTCCAGCGCCGCCCACTCCAGCGCCGCCCACTCCAGCGCCGCCCACTCCAGCGCCACGTGCTCCAGCGCCACGTGCTCCAGCGCCGCCTGCTCTAGCGCCACGTGCTCCAGTGCCTGCCGCCGCAGTGCCACCCGCTGGAGCCCGAACCGCCGCAGCGCCGCCGGTTGCAGTGCCGTCTGTTATCGCGCCCGCGATGTCGGGCTGTTCGGTCCAGAGGGCCCGCATCTGTCGCTGGATGAACGTCGTCAGCTGCTGCCGATAGTCGGCGTCGAAAATCTCCAGGGTCTCGATCTGCTTCTGCAGGCCTTCCCGTTTGATCGAGAGTCCGCCCACCGCATCCTCGTAGCGTTGCTGGGCCTGGCGTTTCAACTGCTCGGCGTGGTCCCGTCCGCCGGCCACTGCCCTCTCCGCCTCGGCCCGGGCCTCAGTGAGTACCTGCTCGGCCTCCTGCTGGATCTCGGCGGCTTTGTCCCGGGCGTCACGCTCGACCAGAGTGGCTGCAGCGCGAGCCTGGGACAAAACGGACTCAGCCTCGCCGCGGATTTTTTCGGCGTGTGACCGGGCCTCGCGAAGCATTTGTTCGGTGCGGGCTTCCGCTTCGGCCAGCGCCTTGCGTGCCTGCTCGGCAGCATCCGCGACATGAGCCGAGGCCGTGCGCTGCGCCAGCGTCAGCACCTCGAGCGCCTTGTCGGGCGCCATGATCTCGGACGTCACGGCCTCCGGCGCACCCTGGGATGCGCCGCCCTGGGATGCGCCAACGTGGGACGCGCCAACGTAGGACGCGCCAACGTAGGACGCGGCACCCTGGGACGGCACAGCATGGGACGCGGCGGCATGGGATGCGGCACCCTGGGATGCGGCACCCTGGGATGCGGCACCCTGGGATGCGGCACCCTGGGATGCGGCACCCTGGGACGCGGCACCCTGGGACGCGGCACCCTGGGACGGCACGGCATGGGACGCAGCACCCTGGAACGCAGCACCCTGGAACGCAGCAGCATGGGACGCGGCACCCTGGGACGGGGCGGCCTGGGACGCGGCACCCTGGGACGCGGCACCCTGGGACGGGGCGGCCTGGGACGCGGCACCCTGGGACGCGGCACCCTGGGACGGGGCGGCCTGGAACGCAGCAGCATGGGATGCGGCAGCCTGGGACGCAACGGCATGGGATGCCGCCGCATGGGATGCCGATGCCACGGCTTGGGATGCTGCCGCTGGGGGCGTCGCGGCTCCGGGCGCCGTGACGTCGGGAGCCACGGCGGCGGAGGCGGCGTCGGCGGGCACGCCGTACGACGCCGGGCCGGTCGGCTGTGCGAGGGAGATCACCGAGCGGTCGGTCGCCGTGCTGAGGATCGGCCCGCCGGTCTGCGTTACCGCGACTCGTCCGATGATCTGCTTGTCACTCATGTCCTTCTCCAAGACCGGCGGCCGGCGCTGGTGAGGCGCCGGCCCCGGTCAGGTAGCCGCTGTAGTAGACCTTGCTGGGCTCGGCCGTGACCGTCCGGTCGAAGCCCCGGAGCTGAAGGAGAGCGATGTACTTGATCGGCACCGAGAACAGCAGGTGGTACACCGCTTCGACCGGCGTGAGCAGGATCCACGTCCAGACCTTGCGGGCGCTGTCGAGCCCGGGCCGTTCGACCAGGTAGAGACCCGTCATGGCGTAACGCACCAGCAGGTAGAGCGCCACGTAGGGGACGATCGGGAGCAGCCGGAGCGTGTCGCGGCAGGCACTCTCGACCAGGGTGAAGATCACGAAGCCCAGCGTCAGCGGGCCGGCCGCGAGCTGGAGCAGGAGGATCAGGCGGGCCAGGGGATCCCCGGATCGGTGTGGCCCGGTCAGGGCCGGGGCGAGCCGGCGCCACGACGCAGTCGCCGAGCGCCGTCGTTGCCGATAGGCGACCAGCGCGTCGGCCGGTTCCCGCGTCCAGACGATCGCCTCGTGCACGCGGACCACCTCACCTTCGAGGTCGGGCACGCCGGCGTCGTAACAACCGTCGCCGGTGGCTTTCGCCGCGAGGTACCGGCGCTTCTGCTCGAAGAGAGTGCCGGCCCGGTAGATCGTCACGGCGCCGGAGGTGACAGTCAGCATGGCCGTCGGCGATTTCCGGGCCCGGCTCACCCGCCTCATCACGCGG
This sequence comes from Paractinoplanes maris, assembly GCF_023544465.1. Taxonomy (GTDB): domain Bacteria; phylum Actinomycetota; class Actinomycetes; order Mycobacteriales; family Micromonosporaceae; genus Actinoplanes; species Actinoplanes maris. The sequence continues at coordinate 85,962 of NZ_JALPVL010000013.1, forward strand.
GTGCCGATGTTCAGGTCGGCCACCCGGGTCAGCAGGTTCTGGTGGACGTTGCGCACCGCGACCATCGCGGTGGTCGCGACGATCCGCGGCCGGCTCAGCGCCCTCAGCTGGTGCTCGATCGCCCGCTCGTCGAGGACACAGTCGCCGTCCGCGGTGAGGACGAAATCCCAGTCGTGGGGGTCGAGCCGATCGAGAACGTAGGCCTGGGCGGCCTGCCGGCCACCGTTGCCCGTGCGGTGCCAGCGGACCCGCGGGTGCGGGAACGGATCCACCGGCCGATGGACCGATCCGTCGTCCACCACGTGCACCTCGTCGACAACCACACCGCGCTGGTCGAGGATCGACCAGATGCAGGCCCGCAGATCGTCGTGGTCCCGCTCGTGAGCCGGGACGATGGCCACGATCCGGCCGGCCGCCATCGGCAGGTGCTCGAAGCGGGAGTCCCGGGTGAAGGCGTACAGGCAGTAGAACAGCGTGCCGTTGCCGACCCACCAGTACGCGAGCAGCACCGGGTTGGCCACCCGGTCGTGGATGTACCAGGTCGCCGCGACCAAGGCGAGGAAGACGAACCCGGCGACGGCGATGAGGATCCGCCGCCCCCGCCGGGTGAGGGGATGTTCAGGCATGAGAAACCTTCCTGATCCGGGCGCCGCGACAGCCGGCCGACCCGGATGCGGAATTCGGTCGAAGTGGTGATCGCGGAGATCGGACGCGAACGCGAATTCAGCACGGCACCGGGACTCTTCGGTGGCATGACGAACTGCGTTTGAAACGACTGTCGGACTCCCTGGTGACTGCCACTCGAAAACCGGAGCGGAACCTACGTCCGGCATCGGCCGATCGGTCAGCCGGAGGCGCGCCCTTCTTCGGGCAAGGCTGGACCGGCGACCGAATTCGGGCGTCGTCGAATGTCAGTTCTCCACCATGCAATGAGCGGTCCGCCCAGCGATCGGTCGCACCGGAAAGGATGCTCGCCCGTAACCGGCAGCGTTGCCGGCGGCGGGCTGGTGTGACCACGGTCGCGGCGCGGCCCGGCCGGGGATCCCAAGTCGACCAAGGTTGGGATCCCCGGTTGTGCAACTGCCCTCAGGGGCACGGAAAGGCCCTCAGGCATTGTCGGAATCGCGTCGCGTATGGCAGGTGAACGGTGACCGCACCGGGCAACGAAGCTCTTATTTTCCTGATCGCACTCAGCATCCTGTTGTCCAGCGCCTACGCGTTCGGCCGGATCCATCAGTGGCACAAGCGCGGTGTGGAACGGGACCAGGCCTATCGCACCGGCTACGACAACGCGTCGCGCTCGATCCTCTCCATGATGGAGGCCCAGCAGCCCGCGGGCGCGGTGGAGGCGACGGGCTCCAGCTGGCACCGCAGGAAACATCGATCAAGCCGGTACCGGGTGGATGTCGACTAGCCCGGTATCCGGCCGATCGGATCGCGCGAGAACCCCGAAATCGCTCGGATGATCGGCCGACAGGGGCCGGACGAAAATCGCGGCCGACCGGCTGGGGCGTTGTGTTCCCGCGGGGGAAGAAGCTTTAAGGTTAATGCATGCTGATCGGTAGCAATGTGTTCCTGCAAAGCATCGTCTACGTCATTGTCTCGGTAATTTGCGCGTACGGTGCCGGGCGAATTCACCAGTGGTACATGCACAGCATGGACCGGGACCGGGCGTTTCGTGAGGGATACAATCACGGCTTTCACACCCTCTTCCCTCTCGCGGCCCGGGGAAGCCGCCCGGAGGCGCCCTCGCGCCGGTCCCGGGCGAATTCCCAGACCGGGCCGCGCGGCTGATTCCCGCGCGGAGCCCGCGGGGCCGGTCAGCCCGGCGCGCGGAGCCCGCGGGGCCGGTCAGCCCCGCGCGCGGAGCCCGCGGTATCGCCGGCGTTCCAGGCCAGGCAGCAGAATATGCTCGTCGAGGCCGTGGCCGGTGGCGACCTGCTCGGACAGCCGCGCGGCGAGGCGGCGCGCGGGGATCCGGCGCAGGCCGCGGGCGGGCAATTCGCCGGCGTACGGGCCGGTGCGGCGGCGCAGGCGGCGGCCCTGCTCGGCGATGGCCGGCTCGAGGGCGGCGAACGGTGCGTAGACCGCGTGGACGCCGTCGACCGGCTCGGACCCGGCCATCGGCACGAGCGGGACGCCGAGCAGCGTCAGATCGCGGTGGGCGCAGCCGTCGAGGAGCGCGACCAGATGGCGTACGCCGGCCCGGTGGCCCGCCCGCAGCAGCGAGCGATGCAAAAGTGCACTCACCGTGACGGCCAGCCGGTCGGTTTGGTAGTCCGGAAGAACACTGAGCGTAGCGAGATCCCAGATGGTGCCACCGTCGTGCAGCCCGTGCGCCTCGACGATCGCCGACAGGTCGCGGCCGATCCGCTCGGGGGCGTCGTCCAGTGTCCGGCCACCCCCGCGGACGACCCGGCCGACTCCGGCCGGCCGCCCGGTCCGGCGGTCCAGCACCAGCAGGAAGATGCTGTTCACGTCGTATTCGACGGAGCTCGATGCCTCCACCGTGCGGGCCACGTCGGCCGTCGGGTCGGTCGGCCCGACGACCAGCGCGGCGAAGCGGCCGGGGGTCGGATGGGCCGCGAGCGCGGCCACGCAATGCCGGGCCAGCGCCTTCGAGTCGAGCTCGGGGGTCCGCGACATGCAGGCGTCCTAACGGGCTTAACGGAACAACTAGGCCCGCACACTTTAGGCTTGAACTACCGTGCGTGAAAGCGACCTTGGTCACAATCAGTCACCGATTGTAGGGTAGGCTAACCTGCGGAGATGCTCTTGACGCGCACCGAGGGACACGCGCGCCGGGAGACGCGCCAGGAGAGCAGAGCGCGGCAGGCCTCGGGGCTGGCGATGGCGCTCGGCCTGCTCGCTGTGGTGTGTGTGCTCAGCGTCGCGATCGGCACCCGCACGATCCCGGTCGGCACGGTCTGGGACGCGCTGGTCCACTACGCCGGCACCGAGGACCAGTCGATCGTCCGCGAGCTGCGCGTGCCCCGCACCCTGCTCGGCATCCTCACCGGCGTCGCGTTCGCGCTCTCGGGCGCGGTCATCCAGGCGGTCACCCGCAACCCGCTGGCCGACACGCAGATCCTCGGCGTCAACGCGGGCGCCGCCCTGTTCATGGTCTTCGCGGTCGGGTTCCTCGGGCGGACCGAGGTCGGCGAGTACGTCTGGTTCGGCTTCGGCGGTGTCGCGGTCGCCCTGGTGCTCGTCTATCTGCTCGGCTCGGCCGGCCGGGGCGGCGCGACACCGCTGCGGCTCACCCTGGCCGGGGTGGCGCTGGGGGCGGTGCTCGACGGCATCTCGGCCGGCATCCGCCTGGTCAAGCCGCGCGCCTTCGACTACCTGCGCTTCTGGGACGCCGGCTCGATCGCCGGCCGGCCGCTGGACGTGGCGCTGACGATCCTGCCGTTCGTCGTCGCCGGCACGGTGCTCGCGGTGCTGGTGGCCCGCTCGCTCAACGCCGTCTCGCTCGGCGACGACCTGGCCCGCTCGCTCGGCGCGAACATCATGCGCACCCGGCTGCTCGCCCTGATCGCGGTGATGCTGCTGGCCGGGGCGGCGACCGCGGCGGCCGGGCCGATCGGCTTCCTGGGGCTGATGATCCCGCATCTCGTCCGCGGGTTCGCCGGCCATGATCAGCGCTGGATCTTCGCGTACACGATCGTCTGCGGCCCGATCCTGATGCTGCTGGCCGACATCGTGGGCCGGGTGGTGATCCGGCCCGGCGAGCTCCCGGTCGGACTGGTGACGGCGTTCGTGGGCGCTCCGGTCTTGATCTGGTGGATCCGCCGGGCCAAGGTCAATGGTTGATGAGTTTCCATTCTGGGCGCCGGGCGATCGTGCTGCGGCCGTTCGTGCGGATCCCGGTGCGGCCGTTGGTCGTCTGCGGGCTGCTCGTGCTGGTCGCGCTGGCCACCGCCGTGCTGGCGCTGTCGACCGGCGAGCTGACCATCCCGCCCGGCGATGTGCTGCGCGCGCTGACCGGTGACGGCTCGGGCGCCTACCGGCTCGTCGTGGTCGAGTGGCGGCTGCCGCGGGTGCTGCTGGCGCTGCTGGCCGGGGCGGCGCTCGGGCTGGCCGGGGCGATCTTCCAGGCGCTGACCCGTAACCCGCTCGGCAGCCCCGACGTGATCGGCTTCAACATCGGCGCGTACACGGGGGTGCTGCTCGCCATGATCACGGTGGGCGCCGGCTACTACGCGACGGCGACCGGTGCGCTGATCGGCGGTCTGGCCACCGGGGTCGTGGTCTATGCGCTGGCCTATCGCCGCGGGGTGCACGGCTTCCGGCTGATCATCGTGGGCATCGCGATCAGCGCGGTGCTGGCCTCGGTCAACCAGTGGCTGATCCTGAAGGCCAAGCTGCAGGTGGCCGTCTCGGCCGCGATCTGGGACGACGGCACCCTCAACGGGCTCGGCTGGGCAAGCGTGACACCGGTCGCGGTCGTGCTCGGCGCACTGGTCGTCGTGCTGCTCGGGCTGGGCCGGCGGCTGGCCGTTCTCGGCATGGGCGACGAGGCAGCCGCGGCTCTCGGCGTCCGGGTGGAGCGCACCCGGCTGGCGTACCTGGTGGTCGGGGTCGCCCTGACCGCGGCCGTGACCGCCGCCGCCGGGCCGATCTCCTTCGTCGCCCTGTCCGCGCCCCAGCTCGCGCAGCGGCTCACCCGCACGCGCGGGGTGGCCCTCGCCCCCGCCGCGGTGATGGGCGCCGTGCTGCTGATCGTCAGCGACTGGCTGGCCCAGCATCTGTTCGCGCCGACCCAGCTGCCGGTGGGAATCGTCACCGTCGCGGTCGGCGGCGTCTATTTCGCGTGGCTCCTGGTGGTCGCGCGGCAACGGGCGTGAGCCTTCTCGGGCGGGCACTGCTCCGCAACCGGGGCCCGGTCACGTGCGGCAGCCTGCTGATCGGGCTGCACCAGGGTTGCGAGGCGCTCGTGCCGATCCTGATCGGCGTGATCGTCGACCGGGCCGTGGCCACCGGGCAGCTGAGCATGCTGATCCTCTGGGTGAGCACGCTGGCGGCCCTGTTCCTCGTGCTGACCGTCGCCTACCGCGCCGGTGCCCGGCAGCTCATGCGGGCCGTGGCCGACGAGGCACACCGGCTGCGGCTCGAGGTGGCGGCCAAGGTGCTCGATCCCCGCACCGAGGTGCGCACCGGGGACGTGCTCACCATCTCGACCACCGACGCGGACACCACCTCGTACCTGCTGGACTATCTGCCCCGGCTGTTCGGGGCGCTGGTCGCCACGGCCATCAGCGCGGTCGGGCTCTGCCTGATCTCCGTACCCCTGGGCCTGGTCGTCCTGCTGGGAACCCCGGTCGTGCTGGTCGGGTTGCAGCGCGCCGCACCCCGGATCACCCGGCGGGTCGCCGCCCGGCAGGAGGTCGCGGGCCGGGCCGCGTCGCTCGCCACCGACCTGGTCACCGGCCTGCGCCCGCTGCGCGGGATAGGCGCCCAGGACGCCGCCGCGCACCGCTACCGCGAGGTCAGCCGCGAGTCGCTCGCCGCCACGCTGCGGGCGGCCAAGACGGTGGGCTGGTTCCAGGCCGCGTCGGACACCGTGAGCACGCTGCTGGCCTGCGGCATCGCGATCCTGGCGGGCTGGTTCGCGCTGAGCGGGCGGATCTCGGCGGGCGAACTGGTGACGGTCATCGGCCTGGCCGCCTTCCTGGGCGAGCCGTTCGCCACGCTGTCGGCCGCGCCCGGCTGGTTCGCCTCGTCGCGGGCCTCGGCCGAGCGGATCGAGGCCGTGCTCGACATCCGGCCGGCCGAACCGCCGCCCGTCGGCAACCCGATCCCGCCGGTCGAGGGCGAGTGCGTGGGGGTGGTGGTCGAACCGGACGCCGGCCCGCTGGTGGCGCTCTTCGACGACGGCTCACCCGACGTGCTGGTGGCCCCGCACCTGCCCGAGCTGTTCAGCGGCACGATCCGGGAGAACCTGCTCGGCGCCGGCGACCACCTGTCCGACGTGTTGCGGGCCTCGGCCGCCGACGACGTGGTGGCGGCCCACCCGGACGGGCTCGACCACGCGATCGCCGATCGGGGGGCGGCCCTCTCGGGCGGTCAGCGCCAGCGTCTCGCCCTGGCCCGCGCGCTGCTGGCCGCGCCCCGGCTGCTCGTGCTGCACGAACCCACGACGGCGGTCGACGCGGTGACCGAGCACGCCATCGCCCGGGGCATCCGGGACCTGCGGCACGGTCCGGGCTCCACGTTGGGCACGTTGCTGATCACCACCAGCCCGGCGCTGCTGGCCGTCACCGACCGGGTGGTCGTGGTGCGCGACGGCGAGGTCGTGGCGACCGGGACGCACGCCTCGCTGGCGGCCACCGACGACACCTATCGCTCGGCGGTGCTGCGGTGACCCACGCGCTCCCGGTCGCGACGCCCCGGCAGACTTGGGTCTGGCTCTGCTCGCAGCTGCGGACCCGCCGCCTCGAGGTGGCGTTCACGGTGGCGACCGGCCTGGGTGCGGCCGGTGCCTCGGTGGTTCCGGTCACCGCGCTCGGCTTGCTGGTCGATCTCGTACGCGACGGGGCCGCCTCCACCGCGCTCGTGCCCATCGGTCTGCTGGTCGCCGGGATCGCCCTGCTCGGTGGCATCGCCGCCGGGGCCACCACCAGCCTGGTGAGCCGGCTCGGCGAGCGCATCCTGGCCAACCTGCGCGAGGAGACGGTGAGCGTCGCGTTGCGCCTGCCCGCGACCACCCTCGACCGGGTCGGGCGGGGTGACCTGCTGGCCCGGGTCGGTGCCGACGTGGCCGCGGTCGGTGCGGCGGCGGCCGAGGTGCTGCCGACCGTCATCTCGGCGCTGTTCCTGGCCCTGCTCAGCGTGACCACGATGTTCGGGCTGGACTGGCGGCTCGGGCTGGCCGGGCTGGCCGTGATGCCGGCCTACCTGGTCGCGCTGCACTGGTATCTGCCGCGCTCGGCGCCGATCTACGCCGCCGAGCGGGCCGCGGTGGGGGCCCGGTCCCAGTTGCTGATGGAGAGCCTGCAGGGGGTGCGCACGGTTCACGCGTACCGGTTGGAGAACCGCCACCTGAGCGCCATCGACGACGCCTCGGCCCGCGCCCGCGACCTCTCTATCGGGGTGTTCGCGCTGTTCACCCGCTTCGTCGGGCGGATCAACCGGGCCGAGCTGCTCGGGCTGGCGACGATCCTGGCCGCCGGTTTCTGGTTCGTGCGGTCGGGCTGGGTCACCGTCGGCGAGACGGCCGCGGCCGCGGTCCTGTTCCACCGGCTGTTCAATCCGGTGTCGATGATCCTGTTCACCTTCGACGAGATCCAGGCAGCCGGGGCGGGGCTGGCCCGCCTGGTCGGGGTGGGCACCCTGCCCGTCGCCCCGGCCGGTGCCCACGCGGTCTCCAGCGCCGACCTCACCCTGCGCGCGGTGACCTTCGGGTACGAGGAACGGGTGCCCGTGCTGTGCGGGATCAGCCTGCGCGTGGCCCCCGGCGAACGGGTGGCCCTGGTCGGCTCGACCGGAGCGGGCAAGACGACGGTCGCCTCGATCGCGGCCGGCATCCTGCGCCCGATCTCCGGCACGGCCACCGCGGGCGGGGTGCCGGTGGACCAGCTCGCGCCGGGCACCGTGGCGATCATCAGCCAGGAGACCCACGTCTTCGCCGGCTCGCTGATCGAGGACCTGCGCCTGGCCCGGCCGGCCGCCACGGCCGAGGCCGCCGAGTCCGCGCTGGAGCAGGTCGGCGCGCTCGACTGGGCCCGGGCGCTGCCCGGCGGGCTCGAGACGGTGGTGGGGGAGGGCGGCCACCCGCTGACCGCGGCCCAGGCCCAGCAGCTGGCCCTGGCCCGGCTGGTGCTGCTCGACCCGGCGATCGCCGTCCTCGACGAGGCGACCGCCGAGGCGGGCAGCGCGGGCGCGCGGGAGCTGGAGGACTCGGCACTGGCCGCCACCAAGGGCCGCACCACGCTGCTGGTGGCGCACCGGCTCACCCAGGCCGCGGGGGCCGACCGCATCGTGGTGCTCGAACACGGCGCCGTGCTCGAGGAGGGCACCCACGGCGACCTGGTCGCCGCCGGGGGCCGCTACGCCACGCTGTGGTCGGCCTGGCAGTCCCGTGGTTAGGTCAGCTCGTTGACTTTTGTCGCGGTGTCGCCGTCGGTGGCGTTCCTGAGCTCCGGCACCAGCTTGTCGAGGGCGTAGAGCAGCGCGTCGGGGCCGCTGTAGGAGAGCGCGCCGGCTAGTGCCGTGTCGAACGACGTATAGAGCGTACGGTCCTCCCGCACGACCCCGAGGCGGCTGAAGACCGGCGATTTCAGCATGTCGGCCCTGGTCGCCCCGTTGACGAAGAGCACGTCCCGGTCGAGCAGGTCGAGCCGCTCCTCGCTGACGTCCTCGCCCTGCTCCTGGGTGCCGAACCCGAGCGCGTCGAAGATGCTGCGGCGCGGGTCCTTGGCCGGTAGCAGCCAATGCTGGCCCTTCTCCGGGCCGTAGTCCCCGACCAGCACCTTGCCGGCGAACTGCGGGTTGGCCTTCTTGGCCTCGTCCACCTTGGCGTTGACCTTGTCGACCAGGGCCCGCGCCTCGGCGTCCTTGCCGAGCGCCTTGCCCGTGGTCAGTGTCTGCACGTCCCAGGGCGTCTCCTCGTCCTTGAAGTCACCGGACTGGATCACCGTGGGGGCGATCTGCGAGAGCTTGTCGTACGTCTCCCGGGTGACCGTCTCGTAGACGGCCAGGATGAGGTCGGGCTGCTGCTTGATGATCGCCTCGTAATTGATCTCGGCGGAGAACGTGGGCAGCTGCTTGCCGTTCAGTTTGGCCGCGACCCAGGGATAGGTCGGGTACTCCTCGAACCACTCCCGGGTGCTGACCGGCACCTCGCCCAGCGCCAGCACGAAGTCCTGGTCGTTCCAGCCGACGGTGACGATCCGCTGGGGCTTCGCCGGGATCGTGGTCCGGCCGAACTTGTGCTCGACCTCGACCGGGAACGCCGCCCCGGCCGACGTGGCGGCGGCCGGGGCATCCTCGTCGTTCCCGCCGCCGCACGCGGCGAGCGAGGCGCCGAGCAGCACCGTGGTGACGAGCGTGGCAAGTGCGCGCACTCGCATGGGCGGATCTCCTCACGTAAAAGTGAGGTTAGGCTACCCTTCCACGATCAAGGTGGCTGTCCGGCGGGGGTCGTCGAGGGCGTGGGCGGCGATCACGCGGTAGTCACCCGGGCGGCGCTGCCAGCCTCCGTCGGCCCACGTCTCGAAGGTCCGGGGCGGCAACGGAACCCGGACGGTCACCGTCTCGCCCGGCCGGGCCTCGACGTTCTCGAACCCGGCCAGCCAGCGCTCCGGCCGGTCGGAGTCGACCGGGGACGGTCCGACGTAGACCTGGACGACCTCACGGCCGGCCCGGGCGCCGGTGTTGGTCAGCGTCACCACGGCCTCGGACCCGGTGACCACCAGATCGTCGTACTGCCAGGTCGTGTACCCGTGGCCGTGGCCGAACGCGTACAGCGGCGCGACGCCGGAGCGCAGCCAGCCGCGGTAGCCGACGAAGACGCCCTCGTCGTAGGAGACCGTGCCGTCGCGCGGCTCGATCGCCAGCACCGGGCAGTCCTGCTCGAGCCGCGGCCAGGTGGTGGGCAGCCGTCCGCCCGGCTCGGTCACACCGAGCAGCACGTCGGCCAGCGCGGCCCCCGCTTCCTGCCCCGGGAACCAGGTGAGCAGGACCGCCGCGACCTCGTCGGCCCACGGCAGGAGCACCGGCGAGCCGGCGTTGACCACCACGACCGTACGGGGGTTGGCCGCGGCCACCCGCGACACGAGCTCGTCCTGCCGGCCGGGCAGCGCGAGCGAGACCCGGTCGAAGCCCTCGGACTCGACCTGCTCGGTGGTGCCGACCACGACCACGGCGACGTCCGAGCCCGCGGCCAGGCGGACCGCCTCCTCGATCATGCCCTCGGCGTCGGGGCCGGGTGGGCGGTGGCCGAGCGTGGCCGAGACCGTGTGGGCCATGCCGCGGGCGATGGTCTGCCGGAGGACGACCGGCACCGCCACGCCGGCCTCGAGGCGCTTGGTGACCCGCTGCTCGCGCGGGGACAGCAGCAGGTCGGCCCGGGTCGCGCCCGGCGGGTGCAGCGTGCCCTCGTACAGCAGCTCGTCGCCGATCCGCAGCTCGAACGTGCCGAATCCGGAGACGGCGAAGGTGTGCTCGCCCCCGGCCTCGGGCGTGAAGGTGGTCTCCAGGCGGATCTCGTCGACGTCGGCCGGGTCAAGGGCCCCGGGCAGCGAGCCGATCCACCGTACGGCCGCGGGGTCGACCACGAAGTCGTAGCCGCCCATCGTCACCGTGGCCGGCGCCCACCCGGGACCGTGGGCGGCGGGCAGGAACGGGCGCGGGTCGGCGCCGATCGCGTATTCGACGTCCACTCCCGACAGGCTCGCCCGCAGTCCGTCGAGCGGCGAGATCACATGCGGGGGCGAGACCTGGGCACTGCCCCCGCCGAGCACCCGGGCATCGGTGGCCAGCGCACCGATCACGGCCACCTTGGTCAGCGCGGCCGGTTCGAGGGGCAGGGCGTAGTTCTCGTTGCGGGCCAGCACGAACGAGCGGGCGGCCACCTCGTGCGCGATCGCGTCGCCGTCGAGATCGGCCGGCGGCGTCACGGCCGGGCCGCCGTCGAGCACGCCGACCCGCTGGGCCAGGAGCAGCACCCGGCGTACCTTGTCGTCGACGACCTCCTCGGGCACCTCGCCGGCCCGGACCGCGGCCACCAGCTTGTCGCCCCAGGGGTTCTCCAGGGCCGGCATCGCGATGTCGAGCCCGCCCAGCGCGGCTCCCACCGTCGAGCGCGCGGCCCGCCAGTCCGAGACCACCACGCCGTCGAAGCCCCACTCGCGCTTGAGGATCTCGTCCTGCAGCGGCCCGTTCTGGGCCATCGACTGGCCGTTCACGCTGTTGTAGGCACTCATCACGCCCCAGCCGCCCTCATCGACGACTCGCTCGAAGGGGGCCAGGTAGATCTCCCGCAGCGCCCGGTCGCCGATCCGGACGTCGACCTCCATGCGGTCGGTCTCGAAGTCGTTGCCGACCAGGTGCTTCACCGTCGTGCCGACGCCGTGCTGCTGCACGCCCCGCACGAAACCCACCGCGATCTCACCGCTGAGCAGCGGGTCCTCGGAGTAGCACTCGAAGTGGCGGCCGCCCAGCGGGGTGCGCTGGAGGTTCACCGTCGGGCCGAGCAGCAGGTGCACACCCTTGCGCCGGGACTCCTGGCCGAGTAGCTGCCCGGCCCGCTCGGCCAGCTCGACGTCCCAGGCCGCGGCCAGCGCGGTCGGGCTGGGCAGCGCAATCGACGGGTCGTCGGGGGCCCAGCCGACCCCGCGGACGCCGATCGGCCCGTCCGACATCACCAGCGAGCGCAGGCCGATCCGCTCGATCGCCGGCAGCGACCAGAAATCCTGCCCGGCCAGCAGCGAAACCTTCTCCTCGAGGCTCAATCGCATGAGCAGTTGTTCGACATCCGCCATGGAAGCGCTCCCATCCTCGGTGCTCGTCGCCTGCCACCTTAGGATCATGGAGATGGAGAGCCATCCCCCGGCCCGCTACGAACGGGCCGTCCGCAAGGCGCAGGCCGACGGTCGCATCCCCGCCCTCTCGGTCGCGCTGCACCGTGCCGACCGTGAGCCCTGGGTGCTGACCGTCGGCGATTCCGGCACCACCGGGCACCCGCTCGGGCCGGACACCCGGTTCCGCATCGGCTCGATCACCAAGACCTTCACCGCGGTGCTGGTGATGCAGTGCCGCGACGACGGGCTGCTCGACCTCGACGACCCGGTCGACCGGCATCTGCCGGTGCCGGCGCACGGCGACGCGACCATCCGGCGGCTGCTCTCGCACACCGCCGGGTTCCAGCGGGAGCCGTACGGGGACATCTGGGACACCCTGCGAGCGCCGGGCGACGCCGAGGTGCTGGCCCAGCTCGACCGGGCCGAGCGGGTGCTGCCCAACGGCCGCCGCTTCCACTACTCCAACCTGGGCTTCGCCGTGCTCGGACAGCTCGTCGCCAAGCTGCGCGGTGGCCGCTGGTCCGAGGTCGTCGCCGAGCGGGTGCTCGAACCGCTCGGCCTCGGCGCCACCACGCTGCACGCGCCCCCGCAGGCCGCGGTCGGCTACGTGGTCGACGACTTCTCCGACGCGGCCCGCCCCGAGCCGCAGACCGACCTCGGCGGGACCGCCCCGGCCGCCCAGCTCTGGAGCACCGCCTCCGACATGGCCACCTGGGGCGCCTTCCTGGCCGACCCGGCGACGACCGACCCGGACGGCAAGGTGCTGGCGGCCACGACCCTCGACGAGATGCGCTTCCCGGCCACCGTGACCCATGAGGCGCTGTGGGCCGACGGCTTCGGGCTCGGTCTGATCATCGAGCCGCAGGGCCGGTTCACCACCCACGTCGGGCACGACGGCGCGATGCCCGGGTTCCTCGCCTCGGCATACGGGCGGCGGGGCGGCGAAGGGTTGCCGGCCGGGCTCGGCTGCGGCGTGCTCGGCTCGTCCGGCACCTCCCGCGGGATCGCCGAGCTGGTCCACGAGCTGCTCCGGCTGGCCGTCGAGCTCGACCCGGCCGAGATCACCCCGTGGCGCATCGCCCCGCCGGCCCCGCCGCAGTACCGCTCGATCCTCGGACCCTGGTACAGCGAGGGCACGCCGTTCGTCTTCTCCTGGCACGACGGGACGCTGCAGGCCCGGTTGGCCGGCGGTGCCGCCGACGTCCCGCCGGCCACCTTCCAGCCGCTGCCCGAGCAGCCGGACGTGCTGCGCACGGTGAGCGGCCGGGAGACCGGAGAGCTGCTGCGACTGACCCGGGACGAGTCGGGCACGGTCGTGCGGATGCACTGGGCCACCTACCGCGTGACCCGGGTGCAGGACGGCTTCGACGGCGGGGCCGCGTCCGACGGCGGGTTCGACGCCTGACGCCGCCATAATGGCATCGGCGCTCGCGCCGCCGAGCGGATACGATGGCACAGTCCTCAAGGACGCCGCCCCGCGCGGGCGACGATGAGAAAGAGAGCAGGTGGCGGAGGCCCTCGTGGCCGCCCTATGACCGGTACGCCGAACCCTTCCAGCGCGGGCTCCAGCGGCGCGGCGCGGGTGCAGACCAAGATCTCGGTCGCGGACCCGAAGATCATGGTGAACCTGCTGGGCGCCAAGGACGAGATCCTGCGGCTCATCGAGCGAACCCTCGCCAGCGACGTGCACGTCCGCGGCAACGAGATCACCATCACCGGTGACCCCGCCGAGAACGCCATCGCCGAGCGCCTCTTCGCCGAGCTCATCGAACTCATCGAACGAGGCGAGACGCTCAGCGTCGACTCGGTGCGCCGCACTGTCGCCATGCTCGAGGACGCGACCTCCGAGCGCCCGGCCGAGGTGCTCACCCTCAACATCCTGTCCCGGCGCGGCAAGACGATCCGGCCCAAGACGCTGGGTCAGAAACGCTACGTCGACGCCATCGACCAGAACACGATCGTCTTCGGCATCGGCCCGGCCGGCACGGGCAAGACCTACCTGGCGATGGCCAAGGCCGTGCAGGCGCTGACGGCCAAGCAGGTCAGCCGCATCATTCTGACCCGTCCCGCCGTCGAGGCCGGCGAGCGGCTGGGCTTCCTGCCCGGCACGCTCAACGAGAAGATCGACCCTTACCTGCGTCCGCTCTACGACGCGCTGCACGACATGCTCGACCCCGAGTCGATCCCCCGCCTGATGGCCGCGGGCACGATCGAGGTCGCCCCCTTAGCATATATGCGTGGTAGGACTTTGAATGATGCCTTCATCATTCTCGACGAGGCGCAGAACACGACGCCCGAGCAGATGAAGATGTTCCTCACCCGGCTCGGGTTCGGCGCCAAGATCGTGGTCACCGGCGACGTCACCCAGGTCGACCTGCCCGGCGGCACCAGCAGTGGTCTCAAGGTCGTTCGCGAGATCCTGCAGAATGTCGAGGATGTCCACTTCGCTGAGCTCTCCAGCTCCGACGTCGTGCGGCACCGGCTGGTCGCCGAGATCGTCGACGCCTACGCGCGCTACGACGACGAGCAGGAACGCGCCACACAATCCGTCCACGCCGTCCCCGGTCGCGCCGCCAGCGGTGGCCGCACGGGTCACCGGCGCTGAATCCGAGGGAAAAAGCACCACTATGTCCATCGAGATCGCCAATGAGTCGGGAGTCGAGGTCGACACCGACGCGATCCTCGCGGTGGCCCGGCACGCCCTCGACGAGATGGGGGTCAACCCGCTCGCCGAGCTGTCGATCCTGCTCGTCGACATCGACTACATGGCCGAGCTCAACCATCGCTGGATGGGCGGTGACGGCCCGACCGACGTGCTCGCGTTCCCGATGGACGAGGGCAGCGTCGACCACGGTCCCGGCGAGGCCGGCCAGGGCGAGCCGGGGCTGCTCGGCGACATCGTGCTCGCCCCCGAGGTGGCCGCCAAACAGGCCGCCGCGGCCGGGCACTCGGCGGCCGACGAGTTGCACCTGCTGACCGTGCACGGCACCCTGCACCTGCTCGGCTACGACCACGCCGAGCCGGAGGAGGAGCGCGAGATGTTCGCCCTGCAGAACAGGCTGCTCCAGAGCTGGCGGGCCGGACGGGCCGGCTGAGGTCGTGGACCCCACTCACCTGCTCGCGGCCGGCTCCGCCTCGGCGGGCCTGCCCGACGTGCAATTGATCGTTCTCGCGGTCGCGCTGGTGTTCCTGGCCGGTCTGGCCTCGATGGCCGACGCGGCGCTGGGCAGCGTCTCGGCGGCGCGCGCGGCCGAGATGGCCCGCGAGGGCGAGCGTGGTGCCTCGGCGCTGGCCGCGGTGGCCTCCGACGTGGTGCGCCACCTCAACCTGCTGCTCCTGCTGCGGCTGCTCTGCGAGCTCACCGCGACCACGCTGATCGCGCTGGTCGCGGTCGACAGCTGGGGCATCGGCTGGACGGCGGCGCTGGTCACGGCGGGCACGATGACGGTGGTCAGCTTCGTCGTGGTCGGGGTCGCCCCGCGTACGGTCGGGCGTCAGCACGCCTATGCGGTGGGCAAGGCCGCGGCGCCGCTGGTGCGCTGGCTCGGCAAGGTGCTCAACCCGCTGGCCTCGCTGCTGATCCTGATCGGCAACGCGGTGACCCCCGGCAAGGGCTTCCCCGAGGGGCCGTTCGGCAGCCAGGTCGAGCTGCGCGAGCTGGTCGACCTGGCCGAGCAGCGCGGTGTCGTCGAGCACGGCGAGCGCGAGATGATCCACTCGGTCTTCGCGCTGGGTGACACGATCGCCCGCGAGGTGATGGTGCCGCGCACCGAGATGGTGTGGATAGAGTCTTCGAAGACGTTGCAGCAGGCGCTCTACCTGTTCTTGCGCTCGGGCTTCTCGCGCATCCCGGTGATCGGTGAGAGCGTCGACGACGTGCTCGGCGTGGTCTATCTCAAAGACGTGATCCGCCGCACCCAGAACGGTGACCCGGCGTCGACGGCGCAGGCGGTGGCCGACCTGATGCGGCCGGCCACGTTCGTGCCCGAGTCCAAGCCGGTCGACGACCTGCTCTCCGAGATGCAGGCGGCCCGCACCCACATGGTGATCGTCGTGGACGAGTACGGTGGCACGGCCGGCCTGGTCACGATCGAGGACATCCTCGAGGAGATCGTCGGCGAGATCACCGATGAGTACGACGTCGAGCGCCCCCCGGTGGAGCACCTCGACGACGGGGCGGTGCGGGTGACCGCCCGGCTGCCGATCGAGGATCTGGGCGAGCTGTTCGGGGTCGAGCTGCCCGCCGACGAGGTCGAGACGGTCGGCGGCCTGCTGGCCCAGACGCTCGGCCGGGTCCCGATCCCGGGAGCTACGGTCGACGTCGGCGGCCTGCACCTGGTCGCCGAGGGCACGACCGGCCGGCGTAACCGCATCGACTCGGTGCTGGTGCGCCGGGTGGAGCCGCCCGAGCCCGACACCGAGACCCCGACCGACACCCAGACCGAGAACGAGGAGAAACAGACCGCCGATGCCTGACACGGACACCGCCTTGAGCGCCGAGGACACCAAGCTGGTCACCCTGGCGCGCAGCGCTCGCGCCCGGGTGGGTGCGGCCGAGGGCGCGGCGGTACGCGACCAGGACGGCCGCACCTATGCGGCGGCCACGGTGTCGCTGCCCAGCCTGTCGGTGACGGCGCTGCAGCTGGCGGTGGCTTCGGCGGTGGCGTCGGGGGCCAAGCTGATCGAGGCGGCCGCGGTGGTCACAGAGACGGCGTCGCTGGAGACGGCGGGGCAGGCGGCGGTGCGCGATCTGGCGGCCGATGCGCCCATCCACGTGGCCGACCCCACGGGCAGCCTCTGCGGCACGGTCACGGCATGACCGACGACCGGCGCACCCCGCGCAAGCCTCGTACGCGCGGCGCGACCTCCACCGCCGCCACACCGTCCACCGACCCCGCGCGCGCAGCTGACAGCGACCGCGCCGCGTCCTCTCCCGCACGATCCGCCGACGACCAGCCCGCGCCCACGTCGACCTCGTCGGGCGGCAACCAGGCGGCTTCACGCTCCTCGTCGTCGTCGCGCGGTGGCGATCAGGGTGCTGCGCGCTCGTCGGCTTCGCGCGGTGGCGAGCAGGGTGGCTCGCGCTCGTCGGCTTCGCGTGGCGGCGACCGGGGTGCTGCGCGCTCGTCGTCTTCGGGTGGCGGCGACCGGGGTTCCTCGCGCTCCTTGCCTGCTCGCGGCGGGCGCACGATGGGTTCCGGAAACTCTGGCGGCGGCGGCGGCGGCCGGTCCACGTCCTCGACCGGCTGGTCCGCGTCCTCGGCGGGGCGATCGTCGGCGGGGCCGTCCATGGATGCCGGTAGTTCGTCCGGGAGCAGCCGACGGCTGACGGCGGGGGAGCGCAACGAGATCCGGCGTCAGGAGCGGCGGGCGGCCCGGCGGGCCGAGAGCTCCGCCGGCGGACGCCGGGACACTCCGAGAGCCGGCGGCGAGCCCAACCGCAAGCCCGGTGCCTCGCAGACGCGGGGGCGCGACGAGTCACGCGGTACTACGCAACAAAGTGGTTCCGGCGTTTCCGGCGTAGCCCGTACATCTCAAAAGCGTGACGTCTCCGCCCAGAGTGACCAGCGGCCCGCGCGCGGCTCGGCTCAGGGCGACCAGCGGTCCAACCGCTTCTCCCCGCAGAGTGACCAGCGGCCCGCGCGCGGCTCGGCTCAGGGTGATCCTCGGCCCAAGCGGGTTTCGGCGCGGGGGGAGGAGCTGCCCAAGCGGGCCTCGGCTCAGCGGCCCAGGCGTGATGCCGCGCAGCGGCCCAAGCGTGAGCCCGTCGTCGAGAGCGCCCCGCGGCCGAGAAGGGTGCATCGGCACACCGCGGCCGGTGGCAAGGCGGTGCGGGATGACGTCTATCGGGCCGGGTTCGCGTGTTTTGTCGGACGGCCGAATGCCGGTAAGAGCACGCTGACCAACGCGATCATCGGGCAGAAGATCGCCATCACGTCGAGCAAGCCGCAGACCACCCGCCACGTCATCCGGGGCGTCGTGCACCGTGACGACGCGCAGCTCGTGCTGGTCGACACGCCGGGGCTGCACCGCCCGCGGACGCTGCTGGGCGAGCGGCTCAACGACCTCGTGCGGGAGGTGTGGAGCGAGACCGACGTGATCGGTGTCTGCTTCCCGGCCGACGAGCCGGTGGGGCGGGGCGATCGGTTCATCTCGTCCGAGCTGGCCGAGCTCAAGGCGACGGTGATCGCGGTGGTGACGAAGGTCGACCTGGTCGACCCGGCCACCCTGGCCAAGCATCTGCTCGCGGTGAGTGAGCTCCACGACTTCGCCGAGATCGTGCCGGTGAGTGCAGTGTCCGGGCATCAGGTGCAGACGCTGGTCGATGTGCTGATCAATCATCTGCCGGAGTCGCCGCAGCTCTACCCGGACGACGTGCTGACCGACGAGCCGGAGCAGGTGCTGATCGCCGAGCTGATCCGCGAGTCGGCTCTGGAGGGGGTGCGGGACGAGCTGCCGCACTCGATCGCGGTGCTCGTCGAGGAAATGATGGTCGAGGGTAACCTCACCAAGATTTACGCTGATCTTTATGTGGAGCGGGACAGCCAGAAGTCGATCGTGATCGGTTCGCGGGGCACGAGGCTCAAAGAGGTCGGCAGCAAGGCCCGTGCCGAGATCGAGCAGTTGATCGGCTCCCGGGTGTATCTCGATCTTCATGTGCGGGTGGCCAAAGAATGGCAGCGCGACCCACGTCAGCTGCGCAAACTCGGATTCTGATCATTCTTTTCCGCGATCGAGCAATATCCAGACGTCCAGATTTATCAATTATGGGATAGTTCACGCCGGTTTGCGGCAATGGTGCGGGCTTGGGTAACAACAAACCCTATGCGAAACCGGTACCTGGATCTGCTGCGCGCTGCCGCAACCGTCCGGGTGGTGGTCTATCACTCGACCGGGTGGGTGGCCCTCACCATTGTCCTGCCGGCCATGTCGGTGATGTTCGCGCTGGCCGGCTCGATGATGGCGGCGTCGCTCGACCGCTACGGCGCGGCGGCGGTCGAGCGTCGCCTGCACCGCCTGCTGCCGGCGTTGTGGGTGCTGGTCGCGGTGGCGGTCCCGATGATGTTGCTCGGCGGCCTGGCCTGGGACTGGAAAGTGCTGCTGTGGGCGTTCCCGATCGTGGACCCACCGGCCGAGGGCTTCTGGCTCAACGGCCTGGCCGCCCTGTGGTACCTCCGCGACTTCCTCTGGTTCGTGCTGCTGTCGCCCCTGCTGCTGCCGCTGTTCCGCCGTTTCCCGCTGGCCACCCTTCTCCTTCCGTACGGGACCCTGGCGCTGATCACGTTCACCGGCGTGACGCCCCACGTGGTCGTGCGCGACCTGGCCCTCTACGGCGGCGCCTGGCTCCTCGGCTTCGCCCACCACGACGGCCTGCTGGCCCGCCGCTCCTCCCGCACCCGCACGTCGGCACCGCTGCGCCGCTTGTCCACACCGTCACGCCCCACCGCGGCGACCAGCTCGCGCCTCACACCGGCGGCCGCGTGCCCGCCGTCCGGGGGTGGCAGCGGCCGTGTCCGCGGGGCTGCCCTGGCGCGTTACCGCTGGTGGATCGTGGGAGTGCTGAGTGCGGCCGGGGCGGCGTGGGCGCTGACCCATCCCGGGCCGCGCGGTTTCGACCTCAACGACATCCCGCTGGCCAACGCGCTGTGGTCAGCTGCCTTCATCCTGGTCGTGCTCAGCGTCTCGCCGCGGGTGGCGCCGAGCCGGGCCCTGACCGTGCTCAACGCCCGAGCGCTGACCATCTACCTCTGGCACGTGCCGCTGATCATCATCGTGGTCCGCTTCGCCGAGGCGACCGGCCTACCGGTGCACGGCTGGGTGGGCATCTCGTGGCGCCTGGCCGTGGTCTCGGTGCTGCTGGCCATCGTGGTGCTGCTGGTCGGCTGGGTCGAGGACATCTCGGCGGGCCGGCGCCCCACGCTCGTGCCCGGCAAGCCCCGCCGTCTCGCCCCGGTCTCCCCAGCCCCGGCCGGCGCGGCCGCCGACCTCCAGAGTGCCGGCACCCGCGGTCGCTGAACGCGGCGCGGCGGTCTTTGCGTCGCTGGTGAGCCGCCTTGCTCCCCGGCGGCTGCGTCCACGGCGCTGGGCAGGGGTCCGCGCGAAGCGCTGCTCAGCACGCGACGGACGCGCCGTCGCGTGGCGGGGAGGTAGCGCGCCCACGGGGGTCGCGGCGCCTGCGGACGTGCGTGGAGGGTGGCGTGTGGTCCGCGTGCGCGGTGGTTGCGCCGCTTGCGGACATGGGTGGAGGGTGGCGTGCGGTTCCGCGTACGGGGAAGGGGGTTGACCCTGAGTGGTCAGCGGGCGCGGACGACCAAGGGTTGGGAGACCTGACCGAGCGTGCCCTCGGGGTCGGCGAGCTCGCCGGTGGTCAGGCCCAGGCCGTCGTCGCTGAGGGCTGTGCGACAGGCCAGGTGGACCCAGTCGCCAAGTGCCGGGCGGAGCAGCGTGGTGGTCATCGTGGGTGGGATCGAGAGCCACTGTCCCATCGGCAGGACGGCGGAGATGCCGTTGGCCGAGTCGGCCACGATCAGGGCGCGGTCGATGCCGGTCAGCTCCTCGCCGTCGATCAGCGGCATCCGCACGCGGGTCCAGACGTGGGTCTCGCCGTCGGCCACGCCCAGCTCGCCCTTGGTGGTCCGCCACTCGATCGCCTCGCCGTAGCCCCAGCCGTCGTAGCCGGGGAAACCGCCGTCGCCGTGGGCCTCGGGCAACGGGTCGGCGTGGTCGGCCGGGGTGGTGACCGGCGGCTGCGGGCCGGGGGCCAGATGCCAGGCCCGGGCGGTCACCGCGACCCGGCCGTCGACGATCATGCGGGCCTCGTTGAGCGTGGTCAGCCGGCCCGGCTTGATCGTCGAGACCTCGATCTGGAAGTCGCGGCGCGGGATGGGGCCGAGGAAGTCGACCGAGATGCGGGCCAGGCGCAGCCCGTCGACCGTCAGCACCCGCCCGAGCAGCGCGGCGGGCGGGCCGCCGTGCTGCATCTCGGTGTCCCAGGGGCTCTCGGTCGACCGGGTGGGGCGGAACTGGCCGTCACCGAGCGGAAGATAAAAACTCATGCCCCCGTGACTACCGCATTTCCGCTCGCCGTGCGCAGGGTGATCTCGTTCTTGGCGGTGGGGTCGTTGGTGATTCCATGCACACCCTCGTCGCCCGAGCCGGTGCTGGTGCTGACCTTGTAGCTGCCTTGGGGCACCTGCACGTGGACGTCGCCGCTGGTGGTCTGGGCGGTCACCGAGTTGGCGGTGCTCAGCACGGCGTCGATGTCGCCCGAGGTGACCTTGAGCTTGACCGGGGCGGCGATGTCCATGGCCTCGACGTCGCCCGAGGTCATCTGCACGTCGACCGCCTTCTTCGCGTTGACCACGCGGATGTTGCCCGACGTGCCGCGCAGCTTGACCGTGCCGGCCGGGTCGATCATCATGACGTCGCCCGAGGTCAGCTTGACGTCGGTGTCGCCCACGGAGTCGAACGCGATGTCGCCCGAGTCGAGCTCGCCGGTGACCTTCACCCCGGCGGGGGCGACGATCTCGTACGACACCGAGCAGTTGTGGCCGCAGGAGGCGTCGATGACCAGCGTGCTGCCGTCGAGCCGATAGGACTCGCCCGGGTCGCTGCTGCGCCGGATGACCCGCTTGATGCTCGTCTCGGTGACCGCGGCCGTGCGGATCGCGACGTCGCCGCTGCCGCCGTCGAGCCGGATCTCGGTGATCTTCGTCTTCTCGGTGTCGTCGTAGGTCATCTTGGCCCCGAGCACCCCGGCACACCCGGTCAGGGCCGTCGCCGTCGTCGCGGCGATGAGGACGAGGACTCCGGCGCGCCGGGCGAGTGTCGTGGTCATGGTGATGACGCTATGACCGTTGCCGGTGCGGGCACCATCGGTCCTGTCACTGAGCGGCCCCCTAGATGACCCTGAGATCCGGGTCAGGGTCTGTCGTACCCACGAGGCAGAATGACGGGGTGCCAGCCGCCGGATACCGCCGCCACCTCTACCGCGACGACGCGGTGGTCCTGCGCGGGCAGAAACTGGGCGAGAGTGACCGCATCATCACGCTGCTCACCCGCCGCCACGGCCGCCTGCGCGCGGTGGCCCGCGGCGTGCGGCGCACCACCTCGCGCTTCGGGGCCCGGCTGGAGCCGTTCGGCCACATCGACCTGCAGCTCGCCGGCTCCCCTGAGGGGGTGGGCAGCTCGCTGCACTCGGTGAGCCAGGTCGAGGCGGTCGCGCTCTACGGCAAGCAGTTCCTGGGTGACTATCCGCGTTACACGGCGGCCAGCGCCATCGCCGAGACCGCCGAGCGGCTCACCCCGGTCGAGCGCGAGCCCTCACTGCGCCTGTTCCAGCTCACTCTGGGCGCGCTCAAGGCACTGTCGGTCGGCGAGCACGCCGGCGGTCTGGTGCTCGACGCCTACCTGTTGCGCGCCATGTCGGTGGCCGGCTGGGCGCCGGCGATCACCGAGTGCGCGGTCTGCGGCACCCCGGGGCAGCACGGCGCCTTCTCGGTGCCGGCCGGCGGCGCGGTCTGCCCCGACTGCCGGCCGCCCGGTTCGGCTCACCCCAGCCCGGCGACGATCGGCCTGATGAGCGCGCTGACCGTCGGCGACTGGGCGGTG
Source organism: Paractinoplanes maris (assembly GCF_023544465.1). GTDB lineage: Bacteria > Actinomycetota > Actinomycetes > Mycobacteriales > Micromonosporaceae > Actinoplanes > Actinoplanes maris. The sequence continues at coordinate 108,095 of NZ_JALPVL010000013.1, forward strand.
GCCGACGCCACCGAGACCCCGGTGCGCCGCGAGTGCAGCGGGCTGGTCGCCGCCCACCTGCAATGGCACATGGAGCGGGCGTTGCGCTCGCTCCCGCTGGTCGATCGACGGGAGAACCCATGACGCCGCGTCCACCCATCCCGCATATCTCCGGTGCCACCCCGCCCGATCTGCCCAAGGCGGCGCTGCCGAAGCACGTGGCGCTGGTGATGGACGGGAACGGCCGCTGGGCCAAGGAGCGCGGCCTGTCCCGCACCAAGGGCCACGAGCAGGGCGAGCACTCGCTGTTCGACACCATCGAGGGCGCCATCGAGCTGGGCATTCCCTACCTCTCGGCGTACGCGTTCTCGACCGAGAACTGGAAGCGCTCGCCCGAGGAGGTGCGTTTCCTCATGGGCTTCAACCGGGACGTCATCCGGCGCCGGCGCGACCAGCTGGTCGATCTCGGTGTCCGCGTGGTGTGGTCGGGCCGCCGCGGCCGGCTGTGGAAGAGCGTGATCTCCGAGCTCGAGACGGCCGAGGAGATGTCGCGCAAGAACAAGACGCTCACCCTGCAGTTCTGCGTCAACTACGGCGGCCAGGCCGAGATCGCCGACGCGACCGCCGCGATCGCCCGTGACGTCGCGGCCGGCCGGCTCGACCCGTCGAAGATCAACGAGAAGACGATCGCGAAATACCTCTACCACCCCGAGATTCCCGAGGTCGACCTCTTCCTGCGCCCCTCGGGCGAGCAGCGTACGTCGAACTTCCTCCTGTGGCAGTCGGCCTACGCCGAGCTGGTCTTCCTCGACACGCTCTGGCCGGACTTCGACCGCCGCCACCTCTGGTATGCGTGCGAGCTCTACGCCAGCCGCGACCGCCGCTTCGGCGGGGCCGTGCCGAATCCGGTAAGCCCGACATGACCGATCGCCCCGCGTTCGCCGGCGGTGATCTCACGGGCGACAACGGGTGAGCCGGCTCTGGATCGCCCGGCACGCCGAGGCGCGGCCGGACGAGAGGGAGCTGTCCGCGACCGGGCGGCGTCAGGCCGCGCTGCTGGGCGAGCGGCTGGCCGGCGCCGGCATCACGCGGATCAGCCACAGTCCGCTGGCCCGCGCGGCCGAGACCGCCTCGATCGTGGCCGCGGCCCTGCCCGGCGTGCCGGTCGAGGTGGCCGACGAGCTGACCGACTCCGATCCCACCGACGACCCGGCGGCGGCCGCGCGCTTCGCCGACCCGTCGGCCGACGAGTTGTGCATCACCCACAGCTTCCAGGTCGCCTGGTTTCTGCGGGCCGTCCTGGAGGCGCCCGCGGCCCGCTGGGCGGGCCTCAACTCGTGCAACATCGGCCTGACCGTGCTGCGCTGGCCGCGCCTGCTTTGACCGCGCCCGCCTACCGGGCCAGACTCTCGTCGAGCGGCCAGACATCGGCCAGCAGGACGGCGACGGTGGCGTCCACATCGGAGAGGTCGGGGAGCACGGCGTGGGCGCCGGCCAGGGCCAGGTCGGCCATCTTCGTGCGGCCGGTTGCCACGCCCACGGCATAGGCGCCGTTGGCCAGGGCCGCGGTCACGTCGTGGGCGGTGTCGCCGATGACCACGGGCTGGAAGCGTTCGCCGTACTTGGCCTCGGCCCTCTCCAGGCTGCGCCGGACCAGGGTGGCGCGCACGCTGTCGTCAGTGCCGTAACCGCCCACCTCGGCATCGAACGAACCGCTCAGCTCGAAGGCGGCCACCTTCACGGCGGCGACCTCGGGCACGTTCCCGGTCACCAGCGTCTGCACCACATCGGGGTCGTCGCCCAGGCGGGCCAGGACTTCGCGTACGCCGGGCATCAACGCACCCTGCTCGATGAACAGATGCTTGATGCGCTCGATCTCGGCCACATAGCGCACGAAGAACCGCTCGGGCGTGCAGTCGGTGACCCCGTGTGTCGCGAAGACCTCGGCACAGACGTCCATGTCGGTGCGCCCGCCGAACGACGGCGACGCCCGCCAGGCCACCCCGGTGAGCTCGGTGAAGGCGGCTTTCCAGGCCATCGTGGTCACTCCGCCACCGCGCAGCAGGGTGTAGTCGATGTCCCACATGACCAGGCGTCTCATTCGCGCAGTGCCCGTTCGATGTGCTCCACCTTGGCGTCCAGCGCGCCGGTCACACCGGGCCGCACGTCCGCCTTGAGGGAGACGCTGACCCGCGGCGCGTGAGCAGCCACCGCATCGACGGCCTGTTTGACGACGGCCATCACCTCGTCCCATTCGCCCTCGATCGTGGTGAACATGGCGTCGGTGCGGTTGGGCAGCCCGGACGCACGCACCACGCGCACCGCCTCGGCCACGAGATCACCGACGGAGTCACCGACGCCCAGCGGCGTCACAGAGAAAGCAACCAGCACGCCCCACATACTCGCAGCTCGGACCTGAATTTCGGCAGGTACCGACCAACGATGTCGGCAATGCCACCGCCGCTCTGAGAGCGCTCTCACCCGGTGTTGGCGCTGCTGGCGAGTAGTTCAGTCGGGGCGTTAGACGAAGCGAACCAGATCGCGCTCTCCGCGAGGTTTTCATCTGTACCTATGTTGCGTCCTTGCGACGCACGTGACTAGTCTAGTCATATGCCACCTGGGCATTAAGCATCTAGGCGTTACGATGAGAGGAGGTGGCCGGATGGAGGCGTTGATGAGCGAGATCCAGATCGAGATCGACGATGCGGTGTTGGCTGACGCCGCCCGGATGTTCGGCACCAAGACGCACGAGGAGACGATCAACTCCGCGGTGCAGGACGTGGCCCAGCGAGTGCGTCGCCGTGAAGCGTTCGAGCGGCTTGGCAAGATGGGGAAAGCGGGCGATTTCGATCTCTTGCTCGACAAGAGGAACTATCGCAAATGAGCCAAAGCGAATACCTCATCGACACCAGTGCCTACGTGCGCCTGATGCGAGACGATGATCTCACCGTGCAGTGGGCGGCCAAGTCCGAAGCCGGACAACTCGGTGTCTGTGCCGTGACCGAACTGGAAATCCTTTACACCGCAAGATCGTCGGAGCATCGCCGGGTGCTGGTGACTGACTTGCGTGAGGCCTACCGATGGGTGGTCATGGCCGACCGCGTTTTCGAGCGGGCGAAAACTGTCCAGCATGAGCTGGGATCTCAGGGCCGGCTCCGTGCGGCGGGCCCGGTGGATCTGTTGGTAGCGGCGACCGCGGAGGAGCACGGAATGACCGTGCTCCATTACGACTCCGGGTTCCAGTGTGTCTCGGAAATCACCGGGCAGCGCGTGCAGTGGCTCGCGGAGCCCGGCTCCATCTCCTGACTGGTCAGCGCTTGGCTTCGGCCAGGGACTGGCGGATCTGGTCGGCACTCGCCGGGGTGCCGGCCTCCACACCGTAGGTGCCGTAGGGCGGGCCGTAGACCGGCGTGCCCGGCTCCTGGCGCCAGCTGTCGGCCAGCGTTCCCGCATCGACCGCGTCGTAGCCGATCGTGTCGAGGAACTCGGTGGCGGTCTGCTTGGCGGCCGCGTCGTCACCCGCGATGGGCAGGGCCGTGCGATCCGCCGAGCCCGCCGGGCGGGGCAGCGACGCCAGGTGACCCGAGTAGATGTTGTTGAACACCTTGACCACCCGCGCCGAGCCCAGCGCCTCCTGCTCGAGCTGGGCGCTGGTCTTCTCGCCCTTGTCGAGCACCTCGAAGTTCCCGTCGCGCTGCGGGTAGTAGTTGTCCGTGTCGAGCACGACCTTGCCGGCCAGCTCGGCCACCGGCAGCTGCGGGAAGTTCTTGAACGGGACGCTGACCACCACGATGTCGCCGGCCGCGGCCGCCTCGGTGGCGGTCGCCGCGCGGGCCAGCGGGCCGAGCTCGTCGCTCAGATCCTTCAGGGTCTCGGGACCGCGGGAGTTGCTCACCACCACGTCGTATCCGGCTGCGACCGCGAGCCGCGCCACCGTGCCGCCGATGTTCCCACTACCGATGATTCCGATTGTCGTCATGACGGCGACAACCTCGATCGAGTACGCATCATTCCGTGTTTAACAACCTAGCAAAGGTGTAGACAAACCGGTATCGAGCGGACGGCCGAGTGCCGCCGGGACACGATGTCATTAGCGTGGCCGCAGTGATCACCGCATCCGCCGCCGGCACCTGGAAACTGGGCGATCAGACCGTCAACCGCATGGGCTTCGGCTCGATGCGGCTCACCGCGAATCCCGACCGCGGCACCGCGCTCCGCGTCCTCCGCAAAGCCGTGGAACTGGGCGTCAACCACATCGACACCGCCGCCTTTTATGTGACGCCCGGCGGCATCATCGACAGCGGCACCGGCCCGCGCCGATATGCCACCGACCTGATCCGGGAGGCCCTTTTCCCGTACGGGAAAGATCTGCTCATCGCCACCAAGGTCGGCCCCGGTCTGTTGCCGTCGGGCGAGTGGGAGACCGCCGCCACTCCCGCCCGCCTGCGCGCCCAGGTGGAGGAGAACCTGAGCCGCCTCGGGGTGGACCGTCTCGACCTGGTCAACCTGCGACTGACCAGCCGCACCGCTCCCGTGGCAGCCCGATTCGAGGCGCTGGCCGCACTGCGCGACGAGGGCCTGATCCGCCACCTGGGCATCTCCAACGCCACCCTGGCCCAGGTCGACGAGGCTGCCGCGGTCGCCCCGGTCGCCTGCGTCCAGAACAGCTTCGCCGTGGACCTGCGCCGGGACACCGACCTGGTCCGCACCCTGACCGGGCGGGGCATCGCCTTCGTCCCGTTCTTCGCCATCGCCGGCCCCGGCCGTGAGGACGGCGCCCCGGCGGCGGCCGGCCACGCCGTACGGGAAATCGCCGCGGCCCACGGCGTCACCGGCCACCAGGTCCGTCTGGCCTGGACACTCCACCAGGGCGAGAACGTCCTGGCCATCCCCGGCACCGGCGACGAGCAGCACCTGCTCGACAACATCGCCGCCGGCGCCCTGCGCCTCACCGATGAAGATCTGGCTTTGTTGATTTGACCTGCACCCGCCATGAGCCAAGAACTCGGACGACATAGCGGTCAACCGTGAAGTTCACAAGCGAAACCGCGTGGTGCTTCTTGCAGATGTTGTCGCCGGCTGACTTGTTCGAGGTGAATCAAGTCTCGGTGACATTGTCACCTTTCTATCTTTGAAGCTTCGGCGGCCACCAACTACGCTGCGTTTGAGGTTGCCCGGAGTGATCTGTTCCGCGCGGCGCGACCTCCGGACGGGCAGGGTGGCGCACAATGGCTGTTCATCAAATTCCGGATTGTGATCGCCTGAGTAGCGATCAATTGATGACCGGCGCCCGCGAACATCTGCGACCGCCTCGCGCGTGGGTGCAGGCGGTGACCCTGTCCTATTATATTGTTCCGTCCGGAGTGGCCGCTCTCATCAGCTGGCTGGTGTGGTGGCCAGGAATGCTGGTGGCAGCCGCCGCCCTCGGCGTCGGGCTCTGGAAGGACCAGCCGAGCACGTCACGGTATTTTGAGAGAGGCTACGAGGCGAAGGAACTCGGCGATCGGCGTAGGCGAGTCGAGCGTTGTCGGAGCCACGCCACCGAGCCTACGCAGGCCAACGGGATTCGATCCGGCATGTGGGTCTGTGACAAGAATGAATATGATGCTACGGAAAAGGCTTACAAGCGTAAGCATCCGAAATCCGTAGCGAGACCCCTGGCGGATTACCGGCTGGTCATCGCTCGCCTGCAAGTTGGCGGCAACACCCGTCGAGTCGCCTTCGCTGACGGCGGCATCAAGGACTGGGATCCGCGTAGCAGGGTCTATTCCGTTCGGTTCGCTGTTCCGGTCGTGAGTGCGGACAGCGACCCCGATGAGTCTGCGGCCTTGAAGGTTCTCGTGGATGCCTTGGTTGCCGACCAGGATGGAACTCTGCTGACGAACGTGGCCGAGTCGTTCGGACCAATGCGTCGTCCGGTGATGCTTCGTGCGTTACGCGCTTGTCTGATGTGGGGGCTTGTCGACGTCAAGGGAAAGACATCGGTCGTCGATATCCTGCGAACCGCACCCGACGGATCCTTGCCTGAGACGTCGATGCTACGGCTGACGGATGCTGGTCGCGTTTGGCAACTTTGTAGCGACGAGAACAGGCGAGGCCGCGAGAGGAAGGCGAGCATGAGCGGGAAGTACGGGCCGAAGTCCAACTTCTACAAAGGCTCCAGTAACAACGTCAACTACGTGGAAGGCGATCTCATCGGCCAGACGACGAATTTTGCGCCTCGTCCGGCCGATGACGATGTCCTCAAGGCGCTGGATCGCCTCCTTCAGGCAGAGGATCTTCCCTGGGACGATCCGGAGCTGAAGCCTCTGCGGCAACTTATCGCGAAGGCCGTCGAGAGACGTGATACCCGTCAATCAGGCCTGCGTGAAGCGGTCGGTCAACTGTTGAAGCGCTGCGGCGGTGCCATCGCTCTCGGCGTTGCCGGCAACAGTGTTTACGACGTCCTCAAGGCCTTTGTCTCCTGAGCGTTGACGAAGACGTCGGCATCGGGCGGCGTGCGGATCAAGGCGGCGATCTCGCGGGCCAGTTCGGTCGAGGCCTCGATCTCGGCCTTGCGGATGGAGACGCTCTCGATGTTGAAGCCGTAGGGCTGGCCGAGGCGCTCGCAGAAGGCCTTCAGGTCGCGGGCCATGGCCAGGCACTCGCGGCGGGAATCGGCCAGCGGGTCGTCGGACTGGCGGAGCTCGGTGGCCAGCCAGGCGGGGACCTGGACGCCCAGCCAGGCGAGGAACTCGAGCGTCTTGGGGGAGCCGCACAGCGACAGGGTGAAGATCAGGGGACGGGGGCGGATGCCGGCCTCCTGGCAGGCGTAGAAGTAGTCGGAGGCCAGGTTCTTGCTCTCGTTCAGGTCGTAGACCACCTGCGAGATGAAGAAGCCGCAGCCGCGCTCCTGTTTGGTCAGCATGCGCAGGTGCTCGTCGCCGTGGCGGGCGTGGCGCTCGCCGATCACCACCGCGCCCAGTGGGAGTGACGGGCGGATGTCGTGGTGCAGTTGCTGGGCCCGCCGCAGGCTGGTCCGCACCGGCTTGCCGCCGGAGGAGGCGCCGACGAAGACGCCCAGCGTCGTCGACTCGTCGGCCGAGGTCAGCCAGCCGCTCAGTTCCGGTTCGGTGTACTTGCCGACGCAGCGGTAGATAATCGTCGGCTTGTCCCAGTCGCCCAGGTGGTCGGCGTGGAACGCGGCCGGGTCGAGGGTCGGCAGGTAGGGGAACGGGCGCTGGTCGGCGTTGCGGTCCGACTCGTCGTCGATGTCGTAGAGGATCAGGCCGTCGAGATCCAGGCCGGACAGCCGGCGCACGGTGATCTCGGCTATCTCCTTGACCCGCTCCGGAGCGGTGTTGCGGCGGGGCGGGGTGATGCTGAAGAGCATCACCCCGCTTGTCGCTTCGGCCAGCGTGGACTGCAGCGAGTTACGAGACACGGTCCCAGCGTAGAGAACGAGCTAGGCGTGGTCGGCGCAGCAGGGGGTGGGATCCCGCGTTTCGAACGGCACCAGCGTGCCGCCCACGGCCGGCATCGTCACCAGGACGAGGTCGCCACCCCGATACTGCGGGCGGACGAAGTCGCGGGTGTCCAGCTTGAGCGCGGCGTCGGCCACCCCCGAGCCGAGCACCTCGACCCGGTCGATCGCGGTGGTGGCCAGCACCTCGGCCACGGTCAGCGTGCCGGTCAGTTCGGACGACCCGGGAAAGACGACCGCGCGGCCGAACCGGCCGGCCGCCGCCTCGTCGGCCGCCGCCCGCAGCTCGGCCGGCGTCCCGTCGAACGAGGAGCCGACCAGGCTGATCGCCACGTGCGGGAACGGCGACTTCACCAGGTGGGTGCAGGCCAGCGACGGAGCCGGCTCCAGCGAGAGGATCCAGTGGTCGGCGGCGCCGACCTCCCGATGCCCCAGCGAGACGCCGAGGCTCGGGAGGACGGCAACCGAGCGGTACAGGGTCACTTGGGCAGAACCCAGATCGGGTTGGTGTAGAACCACAGGTCGCCCCACGGGTCGGCGTCGCCGACGACGTCCAGCCGGGGGCCGTACGCGTCGACCGAGGCGCCCATCAGGCCGGGCTGGGTGCGCTTGCCGTCGGTGCCTCGCACGCGCACGTAGAACGGCTTGTCGAGACGCCCGAGCGAGTAGGTGATCGACACCTTGCCCGAGGCCTGGGAGATCTCGAACGACTTGACCACCTTGGTGTCCGGGGCGGTGAAGGCGTCCTTGTCGGCGACCGGGCCGGTGACCGTGCCGACGATGACGTCGACCCGCTTGAGGACCGGGATGAACTGCGCCCAGTTCGGCACGTCCTGCAGGTCGATGTCGAGCGTGAGTTCGGTGGTGGTGCCGCGCTTGACGTGCACGACGCCGCCGAGCGGGGTGCCGGACGAGCCGCGGCGGTCGCCGGCCACCCGGACGCGAGCGTCCAGGCCCTTGATCAGGCGGCCGTGGTCGACCCAGACCCGGCCGGCGCGCAGGCCGTCCATGACCTGCTTGTAGCCCCACGAGGAGGCGCCGACCGCGGTCCGGCCGTAGAAGCCGGGCCAGAAGTCGCCTGCCGTGGTCAGCGTCTTGCCGGTGTAGACCGGGTCGTTGTACTTGCCGTTGACCTCGAAGTTGCTGTCCGGGCCCCGGTCCGACTGGTCCAGGTAGTTGACGTGCGAGTCCGAGTTGACCGTGATCCACCAGGCTTTGCCCTCGGCCAGCAGGCTGTCCCAGAGGCCGCCGACGGTGGCGGTCATCCAGTCGAAGCCGCCCCAGGTGCGGTAGCTCTCCAGCGGGTAGCCCGCGAACGAGGCGGCCGACGGGTTGTTGTCGTAGTAGCCACGGGCGCCGCCGCGCCCGTTCGGGGCGGGGATGCCGGCGGCCTGGTGGCCGGGCGCACCCTCGAAGCCGACGGCGACGGTCGGGTCGGCGTCCCGCCAGTTGCGGATCTCGTGCGGCGAGTCGATGCCGCGGCGGGCCGGGTGGTTGGCGAAGAACAACGCGCCGTCCACTTTGCGCGCCTTGACCTGCGAGGCGAGGAACTTGATGCCGGCGATCGCGGCGGCCTCGTTCTGCTCGGTGGTGTTGGTCGCGGGAAGCGCCGAGCCGTCGTAGTTCTGCTCGAACTTCTTGAGGACCTCGACCTCGTTCCGGCTCGGCGTCACGAAGACCGTCGCGTGCTCGGCGCCCGGGATGTTCCACTCCAGACCCTGGAACGTGAGCAGCTCGCGCAGCTCGTCGCGGGTGGCGCGGATGTCCGGGTTGACCTTGTCGACGCCGATCTTGGCGTGGGTGACGCTGCCGTGGTCGGTGATGACGACCCAGTCGAGGCCGAACGCGTGGCCGTGCCGGGCCTGGTCGATCACCCGGTACTGGGCGTCCGAGCTGTACTGGGTGTGGATGTGGTGGTCACCGGAGAGCCACTTGAAGCCGCCCTTCTCGGTGCCGCCGCCCGCCGGGCCGTGGCTGTGCGGCAGGCCCGCCGCCTGAGCGGCGGACGGGGTGGCCAGCACGGAAGCGGCCGCGCCGGCGCCGAGCAGGCCGGCGCCGCGCAGGAAGCCGCGCCGGGACACATCGGACGGCGACAGCTCGCTGTCCGGGATGCTCAGGTCCATCGCCGGAGCGAGATCGGTGCCCTGGTGCACGTCGTCGTGGTGGTGATGGTCGTGGCCGTGACCCATATCAATGATCTCCCACTGATTGATGCATTCGTCGGCCCACATTCGCGGCGACAGATCAACGCATCGTGTCCTGAGCATGACTTTCGTCAGTACGGGCGACTGCCGTTCGGGTCGGGTGGCGACGGCACCTGCGGTTCTACCGTCCGGCACATGTTGATAACCCTGGAGCAACTCACCAAGAGGTTCGGCGCCACGCTCGCGGTCGACCGGCTCGATCTGGAAGTGCGGCCGGGCCGGGTCACCGGGTTTCTCGGGCCCAACGGCGCCGGCAAGTCGACCACCCTGCGCATGATCCTGGGTCTGGACCGGCCCACCTCGGGGCGGGCGCTCCTCGATGGGCGGCCCTACTCCGCGTACGAGTGGCCGTTGCGCAAGGTCGGGGCGTTGCTCGAGGCCAAGGCGGCGCACCCGGGCCGTACGGGTCGCGACCACCTGCGGGCGATGGCCCGCAGCAACGGGATCGCGCCCGGGCGGGTCGACGAGGTCCTGGAGATGGCCGGCCTGGGTGGGGCGGCGCGCAAGCGGTCGGGAACCTATTCGCTGGGCATGGGGCAACGGCTCGGGATCGCCGGGGCGCTGCTGGGTGACCCGCCGGTGCTGATCCTCGACGAACCGGTGAACGGCCTCGACCCGGACGGCGTGCGCTGGATCCGCGGGCTCACCCGCGACCTGGCCGCCGAGGGGCGCACCGTGCTGGTCTCGAGTCACCTGCTCAGCGAGATGCAGGTGACCGCCGACCATCTGATCGTGATCGGCCACGGGCGGTTGCTGGCCGACGCGCCCCTCGACCGGATCCTGGCCGGGCACGCCTCGCTGGAGGACGCCTACTACACGCTGACCGACGGGAGTGCGCTGCGATGACCGTGCTGCGAGCGGCGATCGGCGCCGAGTGGATCAAGCTCTGGACGATTCGTACGGTGTGGTGGTCCCTGGTCGCCGCGCTCGTGCTCATGGCCGCGGGCGCCGGGCAGTACGCGCTCTATGCCGAGAACGGCGACCTCGACCCGGGCCTGTTCCGCGACGGCCTCGTGCCCGCCGGAAGCATCGCGGTGCTCGCCCTGAGCTTCGCGCAGCTGGCCTTCGTGGCGCTGGCCATGCTGGCCATGACCGGCGAGTATTCCACCGGCACCAGCCGCGCGACGCTGACCTGGATCCCGTCGCGGTTCCGGCTGCTGCTGGCCAAGAGCGCGGTCGTCGCGGCCGTCATATTCGTGGGCGGCACCGTCGCCGGGGTGGTCGGCGGGGTGGTCGCGTTCCCAGTGCTGGGTGATCTCGGCGACGCCGGCGGCATCGTCCCGACCGCGCTGAAGATCGGCGCGTATCTGGCCCTGCTGGGCGTGGTCGCGGTCGGACTGGGCGCGGCGCTGCGCGGCCCGGTGCTCACCCTGGTCGTGTTGCTCATGCTGGTCGTGGTGGTGCCACCGCTGCTGCAGGTGCCGGACATCGCCGTGCTCACCGCGATCGCCGACGGGCTGCCCGGCGTGGCCGGGAACCACTTCCTGCTGGGCGACACCGACCCGTACGCCCCGGGTCTCGGCCTGGTGATCGTGGCGGCCTGGGCGGTGGCGGCGTTCGCGGTGGGCTACCGCGAGCTCAACCGGCGCGACGCTTGATCAGAGCAGCCCGGCCTCGTAGGCGACGATCGCCGCCTGCACCCGATTGCGCACGCCGAGCCGGCTCAACAGACTGCTGACGTACGCCTTCACGGTGCCCTCGACGAGGAAGAGCCGCCGCCCGATCTCCGCATTGGACAGTCCCTCACCGACCAGGGCCAGCACCTCGCGCTCCCGATCGGTGAGGGTGTCCACTCTCGACCGGGCGGCCGCGCCCGCGCCGAGGCGGGCCCCGGCCAGCTCGGTGATGACCCGGTGGGCCACCCGCGGCGACAGGTAGGCCGCGCCCGCCGCGACGGCCCGGATCGCCGCGGTCAGCTCGCGCGGGTCGCTCGACTTGAGCAGGAAGCCCGCCGCGCCGGCCGCGATGGCCCGCACGATGTATTCGTCCTCGCCGAACGTGGTCAGCACGAGCACCCCGGTCTCCGGTGCGAGCCGGCGGATCTCCGCCGCGGCGGCCAGCCCGTCGCGGCGCGGCATCCGGATGTCGAGCAGCACGACCGCGGGCCGGTGCCGCCGCACCAGGTCGACGACCTCGATCCCGTCCGCGGCCTCACCGATCACCTCGATGCCGGGGTCGTTGTCGAGGATCGCCCGGATGCCGGCCCGGATCATCGCCTCGTCATCGGCGATCAGCACCTTCACTTCAGTCGTTCCTTGCTCGTGAGCCGGCCGCCGGAGAAGCACAACCGGTAGGCGGCGTCGGCCATCGGGAAGTTGCCGTCGGTGTAGAGCTCGCAGCCCCGCGGTTTGTCGCCGGGCGCCTGCCGGGGCGGGAGGACCTCGGCCAGCTCGGCCCGGGGGGCGCCCTCTTCGAGGGTGTCGAACGTGGCTTCGTCGAGCACCGAGCCGGCCACCGCGAACGGGTAGTAGCCGACCGCGGTGACCGTGGCCAGCACGAGCGGGGTGACGATGGCCGCGGCCAGGCTGCGGCGCGTCCGGCGGCGGGCGTCGTGCAGCTCGGTGGTCACCGGCGTCGGCTCCGGCGGCACCTCGTCGTCGATCACGGCGGCGGTGCGGAAACCCCCGTCGGGGGTGCGCCCGGCGGTCAGGGTCCCGCCCGCCAGCCGTACGCGTTCCCGCAACCCGATCAGGCCGAGCCCCGTCGCCGGGCCGCTCGCCGGCCGATCGCCCGGGTCGTTGACTACCTCGACCGACGAGCCGGTGAGGGTGATCCGCACGGCGGCGCCCGGCGCGTGCCGGCTCGCGTTGGTGAGGGCCTCGCGCACGACCGGCCAGGCGACCGCCGGTGGTTCGCCGGCACACTCGAGCGTGATCGTCATCCCGGCGTCGCGGGAGCGGGCCACCAGCGTCTCGACCGACTCGCCGGCCGGCTCGAGCGGGGCGTGGTCGTCCTCGTCGCGCAGCACACCGATGATGTCGCGAAGCTGGTCGGTGGCGGTGGCAGCCGACTCGCGGATCCGCCCGGCGGCCGCGCTCTGCTTCGCCGGCAGACCGGGCGTGGTCTCCAAGGCGCCGGCGTTGAGCGCGATCAGGCTCAGCTCGTGGCCGAGCGAGTCGTGCATCTCCTGGGCGATGCGGGCGCGCTCCCGCAGCCGGACCTCCCGCACCACCATGCGGCGCTCGTATTCGAGGCGGGCGGCCCGCTCCCATCCGGCCGACACGAGCCGCGCGTGCTGGGCCCGATAGCGCCCGGCCAGCCACGGAAAGACGCCGAGCAGCAGCAGCGCCATGACCAGGAAGAACCACTGGGCCAGACTGGTGTCGAGCACGGCGAAGTTGAGCGCACTGCCGCCGGCCGCGATGGCCAGGAAGGCCAGAGCCACCGTACGGATCCGCTCGGTCCGCAGCCCGACCAGGTAACTCATCACCGGCAGCGCGAACACGAAGTTCCCGTCGGCCAGCGTGCCCAGCAGCACGACCAGCCAGCCCCCGATCGGCCACCGCCGGACGGTGACCACCAGGACCGCCGCCGTCGCGAGAGCCGCCAGGACACCGGCCGGGTCGGCGCTCATCACCTGATTGGCCAGCACCGGCGCGATCAGCACCAGCCCGAGCAGCCCGTCGGCCACCCACTCCCGCCGTCCCCGCATCCGGCCAGGCTATCGACGGCCACGCACCCACCACTACTGCCGAAAGTCATACGCCGCAGACGCACGCCTCCGTCCGTGTTCTACCTTCGTCGGAGCCGTTTGCGGTTGGCTGTCAGGATCTCATCGGCCAGCGCCGGGTCGGCTTCGGCGACGGCGCGGGAGACGATCAGCGCGCCGACCATCTGGGAGAACATCGCCAGCGCCTGTTCGCGGGCTTCGGCCGCGGTCGGTTCGGTGCCGGCTTGCCGTGCGCGGTCGAGCACCATCTCGGTGATGCTGCTGAGGTATCCCTCGAGCCCGCGTCGATACTCGGCCTGAGCCGGGGCGCCGTGCCGTCCGGCGTCGACGGCCAGGGCGGCCGAGGGGCAGCCGGTCTCCGGGTGATCGCGGTGGGCGGCTGTCACGTATCGGTCGACCATGTCCTGCAGGGCCGCCTGGGCGGAGCGGGGATGTGCTTCGCGGATCTCGGCGAGGGCGGCCAGTGAGTCGGTGAAGCCCTGCCGGTAGACCTCGAGCTCGAGGTCCTCCTTCGAGGAGAAGTGGTTGTAGAACCCTCCGTTGGTCATGCCGGCGGTCTTCATCAGCTCCTGGATGCCGATGCCGTCGACGCCGTGCGATCTGAAGCCTTCGCTCGCGGCCCGGACGATCTTTTCGCGGTTGAGCTTCTTCTGCTCCTGGGTGATGCGTGGCACCTCGGCCACCTCCTCGACCGGACGGCACCCGTTGCGGGTGGCCTCTCGCCCGTTGTGATGTTACTCGACATCAAAGAGCTTGACATTCAATGATGCTGACCGACATCATAATTTTGATGTTGCACGACATCAAAACTTGAGGAGAACACCCATGTCCGACGTCACCACCGGCCGCACGCCGGCGTACAGCATCACCGAAGTTCTCGAGGTCCTCGACCCGCAGGGCGCCCAGCGTTACGCCGAGTTGACCCCGGTCACGGTCGGCGAATTCGGCGGCCGCTTCGTCGTCTGGGGAGCCTCGCCCACGGTCGCCGAGGGAGAGGCCGGGGTTGCGGTCGCGGTCGTCGAATGGCCCGACATGGAGACCCTTCAGGCCTGGTACGACTCCCCGGAGTACGCCCCGGCCCGCGAGATCGCCGCGACCGCCATGCGCCGCCGGCTGATCTTTGTGCCCGGTGTCTCCCCGGCGGCCTGACTCGTATCCCGGAGACACCAAGTCATCGACCACGAGGGCCGTGGACATGGCCCTCGAAGGAGCGTCACATGAAAGCCCTTGCTTACCACCAGGCGCACTCGCTCGACGCGTTCGCCATCGAGCTCATCGACACCGCCGAACCTGGGCTGCGCGACGCGGATCTGCTCGTCGGGGTCCGTGCCGTGGGCATCAATCCGGGTGAAGCGTTGATCCGGCGGACCCGCAGCGCGGAACCGGGCCGGCGCATCATTCTGGGGTGGGAGTTCGCGGGGGTGGTGGAAGCCGTGGGACCGGACGCGACGGGCTTCGCCGTCGGCGATCGGGTGATGGGCACCGGAGATATGAGACGAGACGGCGCCTGGGCGCAGCGACTCGCGGTCGACCATCGGGTGGTGGCGAGGATTCCGGACCAGCTGTCGTTCTCCGACGCGGCGTCCCTGCCCATCGGCGGCCTCACCGCCTGGGAGGCGTTGTTCCGGGATCAGGGTGGCTTGGCGCCGGGAATCGACCGGGTGCTGATCGTCGGTGGCGCCGGCGGGGTGGGGACGCTGGCGACACAACTGCTGAAGAGCAGGACCTCCGCTCTGGTGGCGAGCACGGCCTCGCGTCCCGAATCACGCGAGTGGTGCAGGCGGATGGGGGCGGATGTGGTCGTCGACCACACCGCCGAGGTGCCAGGTCAGCTGCGAGACGCCGGTGTCGGCCGGATCGACCTGGTGCTGTCCACGTCGGGGAGCGCCGGCAATCTCGGCTGGATGGCCGAGATTCTGCGACCCCTGGGCCACCTTGCCGTCATCGACCTGAGTGATCCCCTCGACCTCGGATCGCTGGCCGGTAGATCCATCTCCCTGCACACTGAGAACGTCTTCAGCCGGATCATGGCCGGTGGCGACATCGCCGGCCAGGGCGACATCCTCGCCCAGCTGGCCGGGGATGTCGTCGCGGGCCGGATTCATCCCATCGCCACCACGGTGCTCGACGGCCTGCGCGTGGACACCATGAGGGCAGCCCACGAACTGGTCGAGAGCAGACGGACGATCGGCAAGACGGTGATCAACTTCTGAGATCCTGCGGGCGGGCGGTCAGATGATCGGGCGGAACAGGCCGAGCGCGACGGTGAAGGCGAGCGTCAGGGTGGACAGGGCGGCCGCCCCCACCACCAGCGCCGTGTCGGCCGGGCGGAAGACCTGTTTCCGGGCGTAGGTGCGGGGTTGCGCGGAGTCGAAGCCCCGCGCGTCCATCGCCACCGCGAGGCGGCCTCCTCGGCGCAGGGCGCCGACCAGCAGGGCGAACGCGGTCGAGACGAAGAGCCGCAACGCCGTGATGGGGTTGCGGCCGGCGTCGATGCCGCGGGCCCGCCGGGCCAGCGTGAGCATCTGCCACTCGGCGCCGAGCAGCGGCAGCAGCCGGAAGGCGGCCAGCGCGCCGATCGCGAAGCGGGCCGGGGCTTTGGCGTTCTGCACCAGGGCGTCGGCCAGGTCGGTCGGGTCGGTGGTGGCGAAGACCAGCACACCCGGCACAGCCACCGCGAACAGGCGCAGGATCAAGCCCAGCGCCGCCGTCAGCACGCTGGTGGTCACGTCGAACGGGCCCAGTTCGAGCAGCAGCGTGCCGCTGCGGTCGGCGGCGAACAGCACCATGGTGATCAGCAGGCCGAACGCGCCGATCAGCAGCGGCCACGCCCGCCGGAGCAGCGTCGCGTAGCGCACGCCGAAGAACGGGATGGCCGCCAGCTCGATGGCCAGCGCGATCGCCGGGGTCACCGGGTCGAGGGTGGCGATCAGCGGCAGCGAGAAGACCAGTGCCGCCGCCAGCTTGGCCACCGGGTTGCGGCGGGCGAGGGGCGCCGACGGGTCGGCGATCGGTTCCAGGGCCAGCGTCACGGGCGGCCGCCGGGGCGCCGGTGGGGGAGCGGGTCGCGCAGGCGGGCGGTGCCCAGCGCGTGGGTGCGGTCGGCCAGCGCCTGCACGAAGTCGTCGTCGTGGGTGACCGCCAGGATGCCGTGGCCGTCGTCGCGCAGCGTGGCCAGCAGAGTGACCAGCTCGATCCAGGTGCGCCGGTCCTGGCCGAACGTCGGCTCGTCGAGCACCAGCAGGCGCGGCGCGGTGGCCAGCGCGGTGGCCACGCTCAGCCGTCGCGCTTCGCCGCCCGAGAGGGTGTACGGGTTGGCCGCTGCCAGATGCGCGAGGCGGAGCCGTTCGAGCAGGTCGGCGACGATCCGCTCGACCTCGGCGGCCGGCTTGCCCAGTCGTCGCGGGCCGACCGCCAGCTCGTCGGCGACCCGGGCGGTGACGAACTGGTGCTCCGGGTTCTGGAAGACCGAGCCGATCCGCCCGGTCAGCGTCGCGGCCCGCCACCGGTGCGGCGGCCGGTCGTCGCCGAAGCCGCACACCCGTCCGGCGGTCGGGGCGAGCAGGCCCCCGAGCACCAGGGCCAGCGTCGACTTCCCGGCCCCGTTGGGCCCGGTCACCGCCAGCACCTCGCCCGCGCCCACCCCGAGCGAGACCGGCGCCAGCCGCTGCTCGACGGCGACCTGTTCGGCCCGGATCAGGCCGGGGCCGGGCGTCCGGGCCGATTTCAGCGGCGGGATCGTGAAGCCGGGCACCCAGACGCCCTCGTCGGCCAGACGGTCGCCGTAGGCCGCGAACACCAACTCGGGCGCGCCGTCGGCCCGCACCCCACCGCCCGGTTCGAGCACGACCACCCGGTCGACCAGCGGCAGCGCCTCGGCCACCCGGTGCTCGACCAGGATCGTGGTCTGCTCGCGCAGGGCGGACAGGGACTCGCGGATCAGCGCCGCCCCGGCCGGGTCCAGGTTGGCCGTCGGCTCGTCGAGCAGCAGCAGGCCCGGCCGCAGCGCCAGCACCCCGGCCAGGGCCAGCCGTTGTGCCTCCCCACCGGAGAGCGCGGCGGTCGAGCGGGTGATCGGGTAGGGGAAGCCGACCCGGTCGAGCGCGTCGCTGACCCGGGGCCAGATCTGCGCCGCCGGCACGCCGCGGTTCTCCAGGCCGAAGGCCACGTCGTCACCGCTGCGGGCCATCACGAGCTGGGTCTGCGGGTCCTGGAAGACGATGCCGGCCCCCTGCCCGGGATCCCGGTGGTCGCGGGCGCGCGGGTCGGAGCCGTCGATCTCGATCGTGCCGGCCGCCTCACCCGAGTCCTCGGCCAGCAGGCCGGCCAGCGCAGCGAGCAGGGTGCTCTTGCCGGCCCCGGAGGGACCGAGCAGGAGCACCCGCTCGCCGTGCGCGATGTGCAGGTCGACGTCGCGGACGGCCCAGGCGCGCCGGCCGGCATGACGCCAGCCGAATCCGCGGAGGACGACCTCACTCATAAATGAATCGAACCAAATCAGACGAGCGCTCGCGACCGACCGGCCGGGAACCGGTCGAGCACACCCGTCTGGGCCAGCGCCCGGGTCAGCAGCACGCTGCCGAGCCCGGCGATGACCAGCGCCGACAGACCGGTGATGACGATGTACGGCAGGCGCATCGTGGCCCACGACGTGCCGCCGTACCAGACGAACGCGTCGTAGACCGCGGCCACCACACCGGCCGTCGCGCCGGCCGCCAGGGCCACCGGCAGGCGGTAGACCTTGTAGGCGAACGCCGCGAAGATCAGCTCGGCGCCGAGCGCCTCCAGCGGGCCCTGGACGACGATGGTCCAGCCCCAGCTCACGCCGATCGCCACCGAGACCAGCGAGGCGAGCGAGAGGGTGTAGAAGGCGGCACCGGGCTTGCGCACGATGAGCGCGCCGAGCACGGCCGGCACCAGCCAGACGCCGTAGAGCACGGCCCGGCCGGGCAGCGGGATGGCGTCGGCCGGCCCGTTCCAGAGCAGACCCCAGGCCCAGAAGATCACACCGAACGCCACGGCGATGATCGAGGCGATCACGATGTCTATCGTGCGCCAGCGGTTGCTTCCTTCGTACGTCAAAACGAACCTCCCAGTTGGGTACCGGGAGGAGACGCACGCCGCGACCGGGCGTGGGCCCGGGCACGGCGCGGCTGGAGAAAAGACCGAACTTCCTGCGCTGGCATTACCCAGATCAGGTGCGAGGGTCTGCGGTCGCCCGCACTCTCAGCGCTGTGCGCTCCCCTGTCGGATCGAGGTCTCTTCGCGACCGGCGGTGATCTCCACCGTTGCGAAGAAGCCTCGCTGCTGTGTTTCGATGAAAGTAACACCGGGAGCATCAGTGGGACAGCGAGGGAGTGATCACATATGGAGATCAAGGCGCGCGGGCTGACCTTCGACGTGTACGAGGGTGGGCCCGCCGACGGTGATCCCGTGCTGCTCCTGCACGGTTTCCCGCAGGACCACCGCGAGTTCGATCTGCTGGCGCCCAAGTTGCACGCCGCCGGCCTCAAGACGTACGCCCTGGACCAGCGCGGCACCTCGCCCGGCGCCCGCCCGTCCGAGGTGGCGGCCTACCGCCTCAGCGAGCCCACGGCCGACGCGGTGGCCGTGCTCGACGCGCTCGGCCTGCAGAGCGCGCACGTGATCGGCCACGACTGGGGTGCGATCGTCGGCTGGTGGCTCGCCTCCGGCCACCCCGACCGGGTTCGCACGCTGACCGCCGTCTCGTTGCCGCACCCCAAGGCGCTGGGTCTGGCCCTGCGCACCCGCGCGGCTCAGCGCGCCCGGATGTCGTACTTCAAGGTCTTCCAGTCCCCGGTGGCCGAGCGTTTCCTGCTCGCGCGGGACGGCGCCGTGCTGCGCGGCATGTTCAAGCCGATCGGCGAGCGGGGCGACAAGTACGTCGAGGCGATGCGCGACGAGCCGGGCCGGCTGACCGGCGGCCTGAACTGGTACCGCGCGGCGACCGGCAGCTCCCCGGACGGTCCGGGCATCATCCGCGTCCCCACCACGTACGTCTGGAGTGACCGCGACGGCGTGGTCACCCTGACCGCCGCCCTGCGTACCCGGGACTGGGTCGAGGCGGATTATCAGATGGTCGCGATGCGCGGCGTCAGCCACTGGGTGCCCGAGCAGGCCGCCACCGCGCTGGCCGAGGCGGCCATCTCTCGTATAGGCCTAGTTTGATTTCTGTTGAAGCAGGGGAAACGGCAGCGTCATGGTGGCAGACAAGGGGCGCGTCCGGCACGAGACCGAGAAACAGCGCTGGGACCGTAACTTCGCCGATCTCCTCCAGGAGCTGCGCGTCGCGCAGACCGGCATCCAGATCCTGTTCGCGTTCCTGCTGACGCTGCCCTTCAGCAACCGGTTCACGGAGGTCACCCAGTTCCAGAAGGACGTCTACGTGGTGGCGTTGCTCGCCGCGGCCGGCGCCACCGCGATGATCATCGCGC
Organism: Paractinoplanes maris; assembly: GCF_023544465.1. Taxonomy (GTDB): domain Bacteria; phylum Actinomycetota; class Actinomycetes; order Mycobacteriales; family Micromonosporaceae; genus Actinoplanes; species Actinoplanes maris. Next base: position 127,865 of record NZ_JALPVL010000013.1, read on the forward strand.
CGGTCGCGTTCCACCGGGCGCTGTTCCGTCAGGGCCGCAAGCCCGAATTGGTGCGGTACGCCCACGCGATGGCCACCGGCGGCCTGTTCTTCCTGCTCGTCTCGATGGTCAGCGCCGTCCTGCTGGTCACCGACTTCATCCTGGACCGGCCGATCGCCTTCGTCTTCACCGGCATCACCGCCGCCTTCTTCCTGACCTTCTGGGCGGCTGTCCCGTTCTTCCGGCGCAACTGGATCGACGAGGACGAGGTGCAGGAGGACGAGGAGGTCAGCCACACCGAGGTCAAGGCCGGCGAGCCCGCAGACCGAGTTTCCTGAGCTCGAGCTCGGCCAGCGCGTCGACCGCCGCCGCGTCGCCGTTGCGCCAGCTCTGGGCGATGTCCGGGCCCAGCTTGGCCAGGTTGTTCAACGGCTGACTGGCCAGAGCCCGCAGGGCCAGCAGGTCGCGGCCCGCGGGCTCGTCGCGGACGGCGGCGGCGACCGCGGCCCGGCGCATCCACCGCAACCGCAGCGGAAGCCAGCCGAAGAGCACCAGTGCGAGCGGAACGGCCACCGCGATCAGGGCGACGACCAGCGCCATCGTGTCGACGACGTCCTGCTGCTGACGGCCGGCCTCGGCCAGTGACCGGGCCGCCGACGCCGCCCCCTCGAACGGCTTGACCAGCTCGTCGCCGACCAGCGGCACCCCGCCGACCTTGCTGCCGGCGTCGCTCAGGTTGTCGGCGATGCCGCCGCCCGCGCTCTCCAGCTTGGCGCCGGGGACGCCCAGCTTCTCGACCATGTCGTTGACCCAGAGGCCGGCGCGGATCCAGGCGTAGACCCAGAGGACCACGATGATGTCGGTCAGGAGCTGACGTACGGCGGTGGGGATGCGGTCGGCATAGAGCTTCACGCCGCACAGCGTCCCACGTGGATCAAGCTATCGGTGAGCGGCGCAGTCCGGGCACGTCCCGAAGATCTCCATCGTGTGCGAGACGTTGACGTAGCCGTGCCGGCTCGCCACCTTGTCGGCCCACGACTCGACGGCCGGGCCCTCGACCTCGACCGCGCTGCCGCAGTCGCGGCACACCAGATGGTGGTGGTGGCCCTGGCTGCACCGGCGATAGAGGTGCTCGCCACCCGGCGGGCGCATCACGTCGATCTCGCCGGCGTCGGCCAGCCCCTGGAGCGTGCGGTAGACCGTGGTCAGGCCCACCCGCTCGCCGCGTTCGCGCAGCCGGGCGTGCAGCTCCTGGGCGCTGTAGAAGCCCTCGGCGTCGGCCAGCACGGCACTGACCGCGGTGCGCTGTTTGGTGTTGCGCTGCGCGACGTTCTGTTCGGCGCTCATGAGCGAACCTCCCTCGCGTGACTGACCGCGTCGGCGACGATGTGCGCGACGTGATCGTCCACCAGCGAGTATGCGATCTCCCGGCCCCGGCGCGCACCCCGCACCACGCCGGCCCCCCGCAGCACCCGCAGATGCTGGGAGACCAGCGGCTGCGGCGCGCCCAGCTTCTCCACCAGCTCATGCACGCAGCGCTCACCGGCGCCCAGCTCGGCCACGATCGCGACCCGGATCGGCGCGGACAGGGCGCGCAGCAGCTCACCGGCGGACTCGTACGCCTCGTATCCGCTCGGCCTGGTCGTCGTCGGACCGGCCGGCGGGCGGGGTCCCTCGGGCGTGGTTCTCATCGGACCTCAGACCTCTTGCAGGACGACGTCGGGGGGTTCGACCTCGCGCACCGGGTGGGCGCGCCGCCGGACCACGCGCCAACCGGCGGCGCCGATGGTGATCGCGACGAAGACGGCCAGGGCCAGGATGACGGTGGTCGCGCCGGGCGGGGTGTCGGCCTCGGCCGAGACGACGACACCGGTGCCCGCCGCGACCAGCCCGATCGCCATCGCGGCGGCCATCGTGGTGCGGAAACCGCGGGTCACCTGCTGCGCCGCGGCGACCGGGATGACCATCAGGGCCGAGACGAGCAACAGGCCCACCGTACGCATGGCGATCGTCACGGTCACGGCGGTGGTGATCGCCATCAGGATGTTGAGCGCCCGCACCGGCAGACCGCTGACCCGCGCGTACTCCTCGTCGTTGCAGACCGCGAACAGGGCCGGCCGGAAGGCCAGCATGGCGATCAGCACCGCCGCCCCGAGCACCGCGATCACCGCGATGTCGGCCGGCGACGTGGTGATCAGCGAGCCGAAGAGATATTGCACCAGGCTGTTGCTGCTGGCGTCGTCGGACAGCGCGACCAGCACCACGCCGCCCGCGATGCCGCCGTAGAACAGCAGGGCCAGCGCCAGGTCGCCTGACGTGCGGCCCCGCTCGCGGATCAGCTCGACCCCGACCGCGCCGACCGCCGCCACGATCACCGCGCTGATCACCGGGGACTGGTTGAGCAGCAGGCCCACGCCGACACCGGTGAGCGCGACGTGACCGATGCCGTCACCGATCAGCGACAGGCGGCGCTGCACCAGATAGATGCCGAGTGCGGGCGCGGCCAGGCCGATGATGAGGGCACCGGCCAGGGCTCTCATCATGAAGTCGTACTGGAAGAGGTCCATCAGCCGGCCGCGATCCGGTCGGTGGGGGCCACGCAGATGCCGGTCGCCTGGGGCACGGCGTGCGGGTGCACGTGGTCGTGGCCGGGCTCGGCGTGGTGGCCGGCCGGCTCGGGCGGCGGGCCCACGTGGGCGACCCGGCCCTCGTGCACCACGACTGCCCGGTCGATCAGCGGGCGCAGCGGGCCGAGCTCGTGCGCGACCAGCAGGATCGAGCCGCCGCCGGCCTGGAAGCGGCCCAGCGCGGCGGCGAACGCCTCCTGGCTGCCCGCGTCCACCCCGGCGGTGGGCTCGTCGAGCACCAGCAGGTCGGGCCGGCCGGCCAGGGCGCGGGCGATGAGAGTGCGTTGCTGCTGGCCACCGGAGAGCGTGGTCACCGGGTCGTTGATCCGGTCGAGGAGGCCGACGGCGGTCAGCGCGTCGTGCACCGCGGTCTTGTCGGCGGCGCCGGGCCAGCGGAAGATGCCGCGGCGGGCCAGCCGGCCGGACGCGACGATCTCGCCCACCGTGGCCGGGACACCGCTGCCGGCGCCCAGCCGCTGCGGCACGTAACCGATGCGGGCCCAGTCGCGGAACCTGCGCTGCGGCGTGCCGAACAGGTCGATCTCGCCCCGGGTGAGCGGGGTGAGCCCGAGGATCGTCCGGATCAGGGTGGACTTGCCGGAGCCGTTGGCCCCGAGGATCGCCACTACCTCACCCGCGCCCAGCTCGAACGAGACGTCGTGCAGGATCTCGCGGCCGTCGTAGCCGACCGCGGCGTGGCGCACCGTCACGACGCTCATCACGAACACCCCAATCCGGTGGTCAGCGCGGTCAGGTTCTGCCGCATGACACTGAAGTAGTCACCCTGGTCGTCCACGAGGCCCTCCAACGGGTCGAGGACAGCCGTCCGGGCGCCGACCTCCCGGGCGATGGTCTCGGCCACCGCCGGGCTGACCAGGGTCTCGAAATAGATCGTGGTGGTGCCGGTCTCCCGGGCCTCGCGGGCCACGGCGGCGAGCCGCTGCGGTGAGGGCTCGGCCTCGGGGTCGATCCCCGAGATACCCACCTGGTGCAGGTCGTAGCGCCCGGCCAGATAAGCGAAGGCCGTGTGGCTGGTCACCAGCTCGCGCCGCTCGCAGGTCTCGAGGCCCGCGGTGAACTCGCCGTTCAGCGTGCCCAGCTCGGTGACCAAGGCCTGGGCCCGGGCGCGGTAACCGGCGGCGTGACCGGGGTCGACCTCGGCCAGGCGCTCACCGAGCTTCCCGGCGATCGTGGCGAAGCGCACCGGGTCGAGCCAGACGTGCGGGTCCTCACCGCCCTCGGCGGTCTCGTGCTCGTGGCCGTGCTCGTCCTCGCCCCCGGCCGGCAGCAGCGGGACGACCGACGCGGCGTCGAACGCCTTGTCCTCGGCCTCGAGGTCGATCGCCTTGTCGACGGCTGGTTGGAAACCCTTGATGTAGACCGCGAGGCCGGCCTCGGCGACGTCACCGACCTGACGCGGGGTGAGCTCGATGTCGTGCGGCTCGGCCCCCGGCTTGGTGAGGTTCGTGACGCTGACCACGTCGCCTCCGATGCGCTCGCTGAGGAACTGCAGCGGATAGAACGCCGTGACGATCTCGAACTTCCCGTCGGCCGTCGTCCCGCCCGCCGGCCCGCCGCAGCCCGCGAGGGCAGCGGAGACGAGCAGGGAGGGGAGCAGGCCGCGGCGCATACGACCACTCTCTCCGAGAATGACAATGATTGTCAAAACCGCATGTGTCTAGAGCGCCTTGGCCACCACCACGGCGATGAGCAGGGCGAGGATCAGCAGGCGAAGCACCCGGGTCGAGGCCGTCTGCACCGGCCATGTCGTGAACGTGAGCGCGGCCAGACCCAGCGCCAGCACGAAGAGCAGCGCGGCACCCACGATGCCGGGCAGGAAGAGGCCGGCGATCATCACCACGAGCGCGGCCACGAACGCCGCCGTCGGGCTCACCCGGGTCAACCGGCGCAGCAGATGGTCGGATGGCGTAGGCGTCACTGAGTCACTCCTCGTCACTGCGTACCCTCGTCGCATGTTGGTGCTCAACCGCTTCGTCGTGCCGCCCGAGACTCAGGACGGCTTTCTCACCCGGGCGCACGCCGCGCTGGCCGCCCTGGCCGAGCGCCCCGGCTATCTGTCCGGCCGGCTGACCCGCGCGCTCGAGGACCCGTCCTGGTGGATCCTGGTCACCGAGTGGGAGTCGGTCGGAGCCTACCGGCGGGCCCTGGGGGCGTTCGACGTCAAGGTGCACGCCACCCCGCTGCTCGCCGAGTCGGTCGACGAGCCGTCCGCTCTCGAGACCCTGGCCTCGGCCGAGCCGGGCGGGACGGTGGTGGTGGCCGAGAGCGACCGGGCCTCTCAACCCTGGCGCTGACGACTACTGTTGACCCCATGACGACGGCGCCTCACGTTCCCGCCCCGCCGCCGGGGCCGGGTGTCCAGCCGCCGTTCCCGGCGCCGCCGGTCGAGGGCAAGGGCAAGCGCCTCGGCCTGAGCCTGGGCATCGGCGCCGGCGTGGTGGTGCTCATCTGCAGTGGGGGCGTGGCCGCGCTGATCGGGCTCGGCTCCTCGGTGCAGGGCGCGCTCAACGAGCAGGCCGAGTCGGCGGTCGACGACTACCTCACCGCGCTCAAGGCCCGGCTCTACGACGACGCGTACGGTCAGCTCTGCGGCCGGGCGAAGCGCGACGAGACCGCCGCGGAGTTCCGCACCCGGGTCGAGGGCGAGCAGCGCATCACCGCTTGGCGGACGGGCACGTTCAACAGCATGACCGGGACGGTGCCGCTCGACGCGACCTACGAGGACGGCCAGACCGAGCAGCTCGAGGCGTCGCTCGACCAGAACACGTCCACGGGTGCGTTCGAGGTGTGCGAGCTCGGGGAGTAATCTCTCCCTTTGTCCTGATCCACCATCCTGATCCTTGGTCCCCGCCGACACCCAGCCGGCGTAGGAGGAACATGCCCGCCGACCGTATCGACTCCGTCGTCAGCCTGGCCAAGCGCCGCGGCTTCGTCTTCCCCTCCAGCGAGATCTACGGAGGAACCCGCTCCGCCTGGGACTACGGTCCGCTCGGCGTCGAGCTGAAGGAGAACGTCCGCCGCCAGTGGTGGCGCACGATGGTGCAGCAGCGTGACGACATCGTCGGTCTCGACTCCGCCGTCATCCTCGCCCGCGACGTGTGGGCCGCCTCCGGTCACCTCGACGCGTTCGTCGACCCGCTGACCGAGTGCCAGTCCTGCCACAAGCGGTTCCGCGCCGACCACCTCGAGGAGGCGTGGGAGGCCAAGCACGGCTCGCCGCCGGCCTCGCTGCAGGAGCTGAACTGCCCCAACTGCGGCAACAAGGGCACCTTCACCGAGCCCAAGATGTTCAACGGCCTGATGAAGACCTACCTCGGCCCGACCGAGAGCGCGGAGGGCCTGCACTACCTGCGGCCCGAGACCGCCCAGGGCATCTTCGTCAACTACAACAACGTGGCCACCGCGGCCCGTAAGAAGCCGCCGTTCGGCATCGCCCAGATCGGCAAGAGCTTCCGCAACGAGATCACGCCGGGCAACTTCATTTTCCGTACGCGTGAGTTCGAGCAGATGGAGATGGAGTTCTTCGTCGAGCCCGGCAGTGACGAGACGTGGCACGACTACTGGCTCCAGCAGCGCTGGGAGTGGTATCTCGACCTCGGGCTCTCCGAGACCAACCTGCGCTTCTTCGAGCACCCGAAAGAGAAGCTCTCGCACTACTCGAAGCGCACAGTCGACATCGAGTACCGCTTCCAGTTCGGCGGCACCGAGTTCGCCGAGCTCGAGGGCATCGCCAACCGCACCGACTTCGACCTGACGACGCACTCCAAGCACTCCGGGGTCGACCTCTCCTACTTCGACCAGGAGAAGCAGGAGCGCTGGGTGCCGTACGTGATCGAGCCGGCGGCCGGCCTCACCCGGGCCGTGCTGGCGTTCCTGCTCGAGGCGTACGACGAGGACGAGGCCCCGAACACCAAGGGCGGCGTCGACAAGCGCACGGTCATGCGCTTCGACCCCCGGCTGGCCCCGGTCAAGGTGGCGGTGCTGCCGCTGTCGCGCAACCCGGAGCTGTCGCCGAAGGCCAAGGGTTTGGCGGCCGACCTGCGCAAGCGCTGGATCGTCGAGTTCGACGACTCGCAGGCGATCGGCCGGCGCTACCGCCGGCAGGACGAGATCGGCACGCCGTTCTGCGTCACGGTCGACTTCGACACGCTGACCGACGACGCGGTGACGGTCCGCGACCGCGACACCATGAAGCAGGAGCGGGTGGCCCTCAGCCAGATCGAGGACTACCTGATCAAGCGCCTGCCCGGCTGCTAGAAGACGAAACCGCCCGGCCGGTCGTTGCGATCGGCGATGAGCCCGGCCAGGGTCGCCAGCGCGATCTCGGCCGGCGTCCGGGCCCTGATGTTGAGCCCGATCGGCCGGTGCACCCGGGCGATCTGCTCCTCCGCAACACCCAGGGAACGAAGGGCCGCCACGTGCGGCCCTTCGTTCTTGGGGTTCCCCATGATGCCGAGGTAGCGCGTCTCGCCGGCCAGAGCCTCGACGAGGATGTCCCCGACCTCCACCCGGTCGTGATCGGTGAGCACGACATCGGTGTGCGAGTCGAGGTTGGCCGCCGCGAGATCCCGCACGAACCGGTCCCCGTGCGGCCGGGGCGTCCCGCGGAGCCGGCTCTCGTCCGGCTCGACCAGCACAGTCTGAAAGCCCAGGTCCGGCGTCAGCCGCAGGATGGCCTCAGCCACCGCCGACTCGAAAACCACCACCAGCCGCCGGCCCGCCCCACGCTCATCGCCCATGCTCCGACTGTGCCAGATCCGCTTCTGTCCACAGGCCGGTCCTGCCTTGATGTGCGACAGGTTGTCGTGCGTCTAGTATGTGGCGGCGTCGGACTCGGGCCGGAAAAGAAGAACCCCGGCCGCATGCCGAGGCAGAGGCTGTCCGGGGTTTCTGCGCCCAGCTTAGCCCACATCGGGGGGAAGGGGCCATGCGATGCACGTGGACCAGCCGAGATGAGGGCGATGACCCGTCGACTCTCACCGGAACGGTTGAGCCCGTATGTCGTTGCCGGAGGTGGTGATATCGCGTCCGGCTTCGATCTCTATGTCTGGAGCGCGGCTCTGTCGGCTGCGCTGGCCACGACGATCGGACACGTCGAGGTGGTCCTGCGGAACGCCATCCACGACAACCTGACGGCATGGTCGATCCGACGATTCGACGAACCGCGGTGGTATCTGGATCCTGGAGGACTTTTACAGCCCCGCCAAGCGGAGGTCATTCGTATCGCGCGACAGCGTGTGAGGCGGCACCGAAGCCTCGACGAGACGCCGGGCAGCGTTGTGGCCGAGCTTCCGTTCGGCTTCTGGCGGGTGCTGCTGGCCGCTCACTACGACGAGTCTCTCTGGCGGCAGATGCTGTTCAAAGTCTTTCCGGGGCAGCGTCGACGGCGTGTCGTTCAAGACGCAGTCGAGGTGCTGCACCTCTCTCGTAACCGGCTCGCGCACCACGAGCCGATGTTCAACCGGCCTGTCGACGACATCCGGCTCACCGCCCTGGAACTCGCCGGATGGATCTGTCCGGTCAGCGGGTCGTGGATCGAGAGGCATTGTTCAGTACGCAGTGTCCTCAGCAGGCGACCGGCGTAGGCAGCCTCTGGTCAGCCGCCGCCGCTGGAGGCGGCTGCGGCGGATTCGGCCTCCCACTTGCTGATGACGACGCCCAGGACGAAGAGCTGCAGGGCCGGGGTGAGGGTGGGGAGCTCGACCTCGACGGTGCCGCCCCAGAAGCTGGCCTTGCGGACCGAGCCGACCCGGGTGTCGCCCAGGACCAGCTCCTCCTCGCTGGCCCAGAAGGATTTGCGGCGGAACTGGTAGGTCTGGCCGTCGGCCGACACGGTCCAGCGCTTGCGCCCCACGCGGTCGGCCGCGGCGACGATGGTGCCGGTGTCGTCCTTCATCGCGTATTTGCTGCCCCAGGCGTTGGAGCGGACCTGGAACCGCCGGCCGTCGAGGGTGAACTCGCCGCCGGTCTTCCAGACCGAGCTGTCCCAGGTGGCGATCTCCCGGCCACGGTCGGTGACCTGATACTTGCTCTTCCAGACGCTGAGCTTCCGGGCCTCCATGCTTTCAGCGTACGGAGAAGGGGCAACTATCCTCGTAGGCGTGACTGCACCGCTCATGCTCGGCGACCACGCCGTGAAACCGCCCGTTGTGCTCGCCCCGATGGCCGGGATCACCAACGTGGCCTTCCGGCGTCTCTGCCGTGAGCAGGGCGGCGGGGTGTACGTGTGCGAGATGATCACGACGCGGGCGCTGGTCGAGCGGATCCCCAAGACGCTGCAGATGATCACGTTCGCCGAGGACGAGGACTTTCGCAGTCTGCAGCTCTACGGCGTCGACCCGGACGTGACGGCCGCCGCCGTGCGGATGGTCGGGGAGGACGGGCTGGCCGACCACATCGACCTCAACTTCGGCTGTCCGGTGCCCAAGGTGACCCGGCGCGGCGGGGGGTCGGCTCTGCCGTGGCGGCGCAAGCTGTTCGGGCGGCTCGTCCATCAGGCGGTCGAGGCGGCGCGGCCCTACGGCATCCCGCTCACGATCAAGATGCGCAAGGGCATCGACGACGACCACCTGACCTACGTCGAGGCGGGCCTGGCCGCCCAGGAGGCGGGCGTGGCCGCGGTGGCGCTGCACGCGCGCACGGCCGAGCAGCGTTACTCGGGCAACGCCGACTGGGACGCGATCGCCACCCTCAAGCAGGCACTCGACGTGCCCGTGCTGGGCAACGGCGACATCTGGGAGGGCTCGGACGCGCTGCGCATGGTCGAGCACACCGGCGTCGACGGCGTCGTGGTCGGGCGGGGCTGCCTGGGCCGGCCGTGGCTGTTCGCCGACCTGGAGGCCGCCTTCACCGAGGGCGCCGACTACAAGCCCGTGCTCCCGGTGCTGGGCGAGGTCGCAAAGATCATGTCGCGGCACGCGGAGCTGCTGGTCGACGCGCTCGGCGACGAGAAGCACGGCTGCGCCGACTTCCGCAAGCACGTGGCCTGGTATCTGAAGGGTTTCCCGGTCGGCGGCGAGCTGCGGCGCCGGCTCGCGATGATCTCGTCGCTGGCCGAGCTGGACGACCTGCTGGAGAAGCTCGACCCGGGCGAGCCGTTCCCCGTCGGCGAGCTGGGCAAGCCGCGCGGCCGGATCAACGCGCCCGGCAAGGTCTCGCTGCCCCACGGGTGGCTCGACAGCCGCGACGACGACATCGTCCCCGAGGGTGCCGAGATGGAGAACAGCGGCGGTTGATCACCGGCGGGCGATCGCGGCGGTGACGAGCAGGGGCACGGCGCACAGGGCGAAGAGCACCGCCAGCGGCAGGTCGACCGCGAAGGCGGCGTAGAGCACGACCGCGAAGACCTCGCCGCCGAAGCCGGCCACCGACAGCACCGTGCTGCGCGCCGGCCCGGTGATCAAGTCCTGCAGGCGGGTCTCGGAGCGGACGATCGAGTATTCGAGCAGTCCGAAGGCCGCCGCGATGACGAGCATGCCGGTCCAGTGCGGGAGGAACGCGCCCGCCGCCACCAGCCCGGCGGCGATCGTCAGGGCGGCCGGCAACGGGAAGCGGCGGGACGCCAGGGCGCTGCCGACGGCCATCGCCAGCGCGGTGGCCGCGAAGAGCAGGGGGACGACGGCCGTCGAGGCGCCCTTGTCCCGCGACAGCAGCGGCAGATATTCGTCGAGCGCGGTGAAGCCCGGCACCAGGGCGGCGACCAGCACAGCGAGGCCCACGCGGCGGTGGGTGACCGACTCCTGGACGCCGGCCCGCAACAGGGCCCAGTAGGAGTCCTCGTCGCCGCCGGCCGCGCGACGTTCCGGCAGCCGCAACGCGAGCACACCGCCGAGCAGCTTGACGGCGATGCTCGAGGCGCCGACCAGGGCGTAGCCACCGGCCTGCCAGGCCGGGCCGGCCACGAGCGTGGCGGCGAGCATGGCCAGGATCGAGAGGGTGTTGGCCCGGCCGGCTATGCGGGCGTATCCGGCTTCGTTCCCGGTGGCCGCCAGTTCGTCGTACAGCAGGGCCTCGAGCGAACCCGACGAGAGCGACCCACCCAGGCCCCACAGCACAAAACCGAGGGCGAAGCCCGGGTACGACGGCCACAGGATCCAGAGCAGGAAGCCGGCCGCCGTCAGCAGCTCACCGAGCGCATACAGCCGCTTGCGGGACCAGGCGTCGGCCAGCGCGCCGGACGGCACCTCGGCTGCGAACGCCACCACCGACCAGATCACGAACAGCGACGAGACCTGGGCCGTCGAGAGTCCGGTGTCCGCGAACAGCAACGCGTACACCGGGTACAGGGGCACACCGTCGGAACAGGCGCGCACCGCATAGAAGGTTCAGCGTCAAGCAGGGGGGCTCATGACCTCATCCTGCCGGACCTGTCAACGCAATTCGGCCTCGTCGGCGGCGGCCCGGCCCGACTCCCACCCCTCGAGGCTGTCGATCCGGCTGCCGCGCGACCGCACCGTACGGGGGAAGGCCTTTTGCATTACCTCGCGGACCCGCAGGTCGCGGTTTCGCAGCACCGGGAGCAGATCCGGGGTCTGCTGGGCGATCTCGTGGCGGGTGGCCGAGGAGAGGCGCTCGCCGATCCGGACCGCATAGGCCACCAGGAAGCTGCGCCGGAACGCCTTGATCCGCGCCTTGCCCTTGGCCGGCTCGTCACGGGCCATCGCCCGGTTGGCCTGCACCAGCAGCGACGTGTAGAGCAGCTCGACCCCGTCGATGTCCGCGTCGAAGCCGAAGACGGTCGAGAAGCCCAGCTCGGGCGACCACACCGTGTGGCAGTGGTTGGCCCGGGCCACCGCGTCGAGCAGGCTGGCCTTCTCGCTCTCGTAGGGGTGGTCGACGCCGATCCGCCGCGCGAACGGCACCACCTCGGCCCGGTTCACGCTGGTCAGAGCCTCGGAGATGCTGTGCCGGGCGATCAGTTCCTGGGCCTTGGCCGAATACGCCTCGGCCTCGGCCGGGAAGTCGGTCGCCTCGGCCTTGGCCAGCAGGGCGCGCACCCGCTCGAGCATGCGGTCGTCCGGCCGATTCACCGAGATCACGGCCTGGGTGCCGGGCGGCGGGATCAGCACCTCGACCGACGGCAGCTGCCGCAGCTCACGGAGCAGTCCCAGCGACGAGTCGAGCAGGGTGATGCGGTCGGGGCGCTTGCCGGGGGCGGGCAGCGAGGCGACCTGCTGCTGCCAGCGCGGATCAACCTCGGCGAACCGGGACGCGTACGCCGCGGCGCCCGAGGCGACCAGCCCGGCCTGCACCGGATCGCCGAGCCGGGCCACCACCCGGTGCAGCTCGGCGGGCTGCCATCCGCCCCGGAAGAGCCGCTCCAGCGCCTCGCGCAACGCCGCGCCGAGCGCCGCGTCGACCTCCGCCGCCGGGGCGACGGTCAGGGCGTCGAGGCCCGCTTCGTAGCCGATCGCGCCGCTCACCACGTCGCGCACGATCTCCGGCAACTGCACAGCTCAGACGGTACAGACGCCGCGGGGAGGGGCCGTGGACGGCCCTCCCCGCGGCGAGCGGCGGGACGCCTCAGACGTCCATGTCGTTCTCGATGCGCTTCAGCTGGTGCCGGGCCATGGCCAGGTTCGACCGGTCGCGACGCAGCGCCACATAGAGGAACAACCCCTTGCCGGCCCGGCTGGTCAGTGGCCGGATCAGGTGATATTGGGTGTCCAGGGTGATGAGGATGTCCTCGATCTTCTCGGTGATGTTGAGCATCTCCATCGCCCGCAGCTTGGCCCGCACCACATCGGTGTTGCCGGCCGCGGCGACCGTCAGGTCGAGTTCCTTGCCGCCGCCGACCGTGCCGAGGGCCATGCCGCTCGTGTGGTCGACCAGCGCGACGCCTACGGCGCCGTCGATCTCCATGATCTCTTTGAGTGCGGTGTCCATGTCGGCCATGGAATTGTCCTCCAGTGCGGTGGGATGGCGGCCCGCTTTCGATGGCGGACCGTTCGAGACGAGCGGGCGGGTCAGCCCGCGGCCTGCCGACGTCGGGCGTTGATCGACAGGGTGGCCATGGGGGTGCGCCGGGTCAGCGGTCCAGCCGGTCCCGGCTGTTGCGGGATCTCCGGCCGCACGAGCGGCTTGTTGTCCAGACGGAGAATGCGGACGAGCCGGCGTACGCATCGGCGCGCTTCGAGATGCACCATCGCGAGGTTCGCGTCGCCGGTCGTGACCAGGGTGAGCAGGGCGTTCGGCCCGGCCGTGTACGAGGTGATGTAGCCCCGGTCGCACTCGACCACCGACTCGCGCAGCTCCCCGTGGCTCACGGCGTGCGCGAAGCGGCGGGCCAGCGCCAGGTGCGCGGCGGCCAGCGCGGCGATGCTGTCCGGCTCGATGCCGTGCGCGTCGTGCGCCACCACCAGTCCGTCGGTGGTGGCCAGCACGCTGCCGGAGAGTTCGTTCAGGCGGCCTCGCAGGCGGTCGAGCTCCTCGAGCACCGCCGGATCCACCGTCATCCTCGGTCACTCCTTCTGCTGGCGGGGGTGCGCGTGTCACCGCAGGGCCCGCAATGCGGTGCGGATGCGCTTGAGCAGGACTTCGTCGGTGCCCTGATGCACCGGCGGGGATTCACCGGCGAGCTCCTTGGGCAGCCGGGCCCCGGGTTTCCGGCGGGCCAGCCGGGGCGGCCGGTAGACCGGCTGGTTGCCGCTGGTCTCGTCGGCCGGCCAGTGGCGCGGCGGATCCGGTGGCGGTTCCGGCGCTGGTTCCGGGGCTGGTTCCGGGGGCGGGGGGATGGATGGTGGTGGCGCGACGATGGCCGGAGCCGGGACCGCCGCGGCCGCCCGGGCCCCGGTGATCACCGGCACCGCCGGGCCGTCCGGCCGCACCACCGGGCGCTGCACGTCGACCGCCGTGCCCCGGGTCCGTGGCATCCGCACGAGCTCGGGTCCCTCGGGCCGCACCTCGGGCAGCTCGATCAGGCCCATCGCGGCCATCCGGCGCAGCTCCTGGATCGTGGCGTAGCCCGCCCGGCCCAGCAGCAGCGCCAGATCGGCCGGCGTGCGCTGGCCGTCCGCGTTCACCAGCAGCTCCCACTGCGGTGCGGTGAGCGTGACCCGCTCGCGCGGCGGGCGCGGCACCGGCGCGACCGGGGACGTGTCGACCCGCGCGTCCGGGAAGATCTCGTCGAGCAGGCGTACCCGGCGGTTCACCTCGCGGTCGACCGCGGCCGGGTCGACGTGCACGACCGGGCCCAGCCAGTGGGTGGCCCCGGCCAGGAACTCGACCGGCGCCGAGGCGGGGGAGAGCGCGAAGTACGCCGCGTCGTAGATCGCACCCAGCACGCAGAGCTCCAGCTCGCCCTGGGTCAGGTGCCCCTGCTCGACCAGCAGCCGCCCGACCCGCGCCGTGGAGGTGCCCAGGTCGAGGGCGTTCTGCCAGGTGCGCGCGGCCAACCGGCCGGACGCGGTGAGCAGCTCACCGACGCCGGGCGCGGCCGGGGACTCGGCGTAGATGACCCGCCCCTCGAGCACGAAGACCGCGCCGCCCGGGTGGCCGCCGACCACCAGCACGCCGCTCGCCCGCTCGCCGGCCACCTGCGTGAGCAGGTGCCCCGGCGAACCGGTCCTCGTGGCTGTCACTGTCATCCCGTCCCCGTTAGGAAGCGACTAGTTCGTCGGCGAGTTTCTGCATGCGGCGGCGGGCCACCGCGAGGTTTCCCTGAACCCGGTCGAGCCAGAGATAGAGCACCAGCCGGCTGTCGAAGTCGGTTCGCAGCATGCGCAGCAGGTGATAACCCGCGGCGGTCGTGATGATCAGGTCTTCGAGCAGGTCGTGCGGCAGGGCCGAGACGTACAGCGCACGGCTGTTCGCGGCCTGCACCACGTCGGCCGTGCCGGCCGCCGCGGCCTCGTGGTCGGAATTCGGTGCGGCTCCCGTCGTGGCGACCGGGAAACCGGTGGTGTAGTCGACGATGCTGGCGCCGACGGCGCCAGGAATCGCCATGGCCTCCTGTAGACAGTGGTCGACGCCGGGCACATCTCTCCTCAGCGCTGCGCTGCTCCCGCCGTGCCGTGCCTCGTTGCCGCGGCCACCGGCGAGCCTCCGGTCGGTTCGGGCTGGGTCACGCCGGACGTGGCCTCGCCTTCACCGTGGGCCATCCTCCGGCCGCGGCCGGAAGGGCAGTCGCACCCGCTGTGCGTCATGGTCGGCCGCCCGGGGGTGTGGCCTCGCGGGGCCGTGTCCCGGCCTCGGTGGGTGCTGTTGCCGACAGGGCACAATCGGCATGGCGGCGTAACATGATCGCCACTTCTCGATGAAGGGACCGTGTATGCCGAGCCAATGGGAGCAGATCGTTGTCGACGCGGAGGACCCCGCCCGGCTGGCCCGCTGGTGGTCCGAGGCGCTCGGCTACGTGATCGTGCACGAGCAGCCCGACGAGGTGGAGATCCGCCGCAGCCGCGAGGAACTGCCCGGCCTGCTCTTCGGCGTGGCCCCGGAGGCCAAGACGGTGAAGAACCGGCTGCACATCGACCTGCGCCCCGACGACCAGGAGGCCGAGGTCGAGCGCCTCGTCAACATGGGCGCCCGGCACGTCGACGTCGGCCAGGGCGAGGTGAGCTGGGTGGTGCTGGCCGACCCCGAGGGCAACGAGTTCTGCGTGCTGTCGTCGAAGCGCGAATAGGCCGGCCGTCGCCGCCTAGGCTTGATCCCATGACGGCGTTCGAGGCCCAGCGCTGGATCCCCGAGCCCGCCAAGGACAGCGGCTACGGGCGTACGCCCTATCAGCGCGACCGGGCCCGGGTGCTGCACTCCGCCGGGTTCCGCCGGTTGGCGGCCAAGACCCAGGTACACACGGCGGGCTCCGACGACTTCCTGCGGACCAGGCTCACGCACTCGCTCGAGGTGGCACAGATCTCCCGCGAGATGGGCGAGCGCCTCGGCTGCGACCCGGACGTGGTCGACGTGGCCGGTCTCGCCCACGACCTGGGCCACCCGCCGTTCGGGCACAACGGCGAGCACGCGCTGCACCAGGTGGCCGAGTCGTGCGGCGGCTTCGAGGGCAACGCCCAGACGCTGCGGGTGCTCACCCGGCTCGAGGCCAAGGTGCCCGGCGCCGGGCTCAACCTGACCCGGGCCTCGCTCGACGCCAGCTGCAAATACCCGTGGCCGCTCGGGCCGGGCCGCCGCAAGTTCGGGGTCTACGCCGACGACCGGCCGGTCTTCGACTGGGTGCGGCCGGCCGAGCTGGGCGAGCGGCGCTGCCTGGAGGCGCAGGTCATGGACTGGGCCGACGACGTGGCCTATTCGGTGCACGACGTCGAGGACGGGGTGCACGGCGAGTACATCAAGCTGCGGCCGCTGCTCGACGACGCCGGCGAGCGGGCCGCCCTGTGCGCCGACGTCGCCGCCACCTATTCCGACGAGCCGGCCGACGAACTGGCCGCCGCCCTCGACCAGCTGCTGGCCGACCCGGTGGTGATCGAGGTCGCCCGATACGACGGCAGCTACCGCGCACAGGTCGCCCTCAAACGGATGACCAGCGTGCTGACCGGCCGTTTTGTCGCCTCGGCGGTCGGCGCGACGCAGAGCCGGTACGGGACCGATCCGGTCCGCCGGTACGACGCCGATCTGATCGTGCCGCGCACTGTTCGTAAGCAGTGCGCCCTGCTCAAGGGCATGGCGTTGCGCTACGTGATGAGGACGCGCGCGGCCGAGGGGTGGTACGAGCAGCAGCGGGTCATCCTGGTCGAGCTGGTGGCGGCCCTCCTGCGTACGCCGGAAGCTCTTGATCCGATCTTCCGACCTCTCTACCAGGAAGCGGAGAGTGATGCCGCGGCACTCCGGGTGGTGATCGACCAGGTGGCGTCGCTCACCGACACGGCCGCGGTGACCTGGCACGGGACCCTGGTGGCAGCCCGGCCCTGAGGCGAGGCAGGATGTATGCCGTGGCGGGCCGGGTCAAGGACGAAGACATCGCGCTCGTCCGCGACCGCACGTCGATCGCCGACATCATCAGCGAGTCGGTGACGTTGCGCTCCGCGGGCGGCGGCAATCTGAAGGGGCTGTGTCCCTTCCACGACGAGAAGACGCCGTCGTTCACCGTCGCGCCCGCCCGCGGCGTCTATTACTGCCACGGCTGCGGGGCCGGCGGTGACGCGATCAAGTTCCTGATGGACGCCGAGCACCTCTCGTTCATCGAGTCGATCGAGCGGCTGGCCTCCCGGTCCGGCATCCAGCTCCGCTACGAGACCGACGGTGCGCCGAGCGGCCCGCGGCCCCAGACCGGTCAGCGCCAGCGGCTGCTCGCGGCGCACGCCGACGCGGCCGACTTCTATCGCGACCAGCTCGGCACCCCGGGGGCGCGCAAGGCTCGCGAGTTCCTGGCCCAGCGGGGCTTCGGGCGCGACGCCGCCGAGCGCTACGGCTGCGGTTTCGCCCCTGACTCGTGGGACGCGCTGGCCAAGCACCTGCGGCAGAAGGGTTACACCGCCGAGGAGCTGAACGCGGCCGGGCTCACCAAACCGGCCCGCTCGGGCTCGCTGATCGACCGGTTCCGCCGCCGTCTGCTGTGGCCGATCCGCGATCTGTCGGGCGACGTGATCGGCTTCGGCGCGCGCAAGCTCTTCGACGACGACGACGGGCCGAAATACCTGAACACGCCCGAGACCCCGCTCTACAAGAAGTCGCACGTGCTCTACGGCATCGACCACGCCAAGCGCGAGATCGCCAAGCGCGGCCGGGCGGTGATCGTCGAGGGCTACACCGACGTGATGGCCTGTCACGAGGCCGGCGAGCCGACCGCCGTGGCCACCTGCGGCACCGCGTTCGGCATCGACCACATCGGCGTCCTGCGGCGGCTGCTGATGGACAGCGACAGCTTCACCGGCGAGATCATCTACACGTTCGACGGCGACGCCGCCGGGCAGAAGGCCGCGCTGCGCGCCTTCGAGGAGGATCAGCGTTTCGTCGGGCGCACGTTCATCGCGGTCAGCCCCGACAACATGGACCCGTGCGAGCTGCGGCTGGCCCGGGGCGATCTCGCCGTGCGCGACATGATCGCCGGCCGCGAGCCGCTGGTCGACTTCGCGCTGCGCCAGACGCTCAAGCGGTTCGATCTCGACACGGTCGAGGGCCGGGTCGAGGCGATGCGCCGCACCGCCCCGCTGGTCGCCAAGATCAAGGACCGGGAGAAAAGGCCCGAGTACGCGCGCAAGCTCGCCGGTGATCTCGGGATGGACCTCGAGCCGGTGCAGCGGGCGGTCAACTCGGCCATCCGCGGTGACGCCGCGGCCGCGTCCGGAGCGCCGGCCCGCCCGGCCGTCGAGGCCCCGCAGCGGCTGGTCGAGCGTGAGGCGCTCAAGCTGGCCCTGCAGGAGCCGGTGCTGGCCGGCCCGATGTTCGACGTGGTCGGCGCCGAGAACTACGCCGACCCGGTCTACCAGTCGATCCGGGTGGCGGTCGACGAGGCCGGCGGGGCGTCCTCGGTGTCGTCGGGCGGCGTGGTCTGGATCGAGAAGGTGCGCGACACGTGCACCGACCTGGCCGGGCAGGGGCTGATCTCCGAGCTGGCGGTCGAGCCGTTGCGGGTCGACGGCGCGGTCGACCCGGTCTATGTCCGCAAGACGCTGGCCCGGCTGCAGTGGGGTGCGGTGACGACCCGGATCCGTGATCTCAAGTCCAAGGTGCAGCGGATGAACCCGGTGGCCAACAAGGACGCCTATCTGGCCCTGGCCGGCGAGCTCTTCTCGCTCGAACAGCAGGCTCGTGCCCTGCGCGAACAAGCGGCAGGTTAACTGTGAACTTCCTCCGGCGACGGCCGTCCCTTCCCGCCGCGCTCAAGCCCCGGCTCTCTCCCGAGGAGCGGGTCGTGGCCTGGGCGCTGGTCTCCGACGAGCAGGCGGTGGTGGCGACCAACCACGGTCTCTGGCTGCCCGGCTCGCCGCAGTTCCTCGGCTGGCACGACATCCACAAGGCGGCCTGGTCGGGGCGCGAGCTGCGGATCACGCCGGCCGAGATCGCCGAGGAGCGCGAGGGCTACACGGTCTTCGTCGACGGGCCGATCCTGACCTTCCTGCTGCTGGATCCGGGTGACCTGCCCGACCAGGTGCGCACCCGGGTGACCAAGTCGGTGGCCTACACGATCCACCATCCGCTGCCCTCCGGCGCGGGCGGAGTGCGCGTCGTGGGCCGCCGGGTGGCCGGGCGCAACGGGCTCACCTGGGCGGTCCGGTACGACTCGGGCACGCCGGTGGAGCTGGCCGCCGTGCTCGAGCTGACCGACCAGTTGGTGGCCACGGCCCAGAGCACGATGGCCGCGCCCGACTGAGTTTTTGTCGTACCCCGTCTTTAGGGTCGTGGGCGTGGAATCCCTCATTCACGCCCGGGGCCTGATCAAGCGGTTCGGTGACTTCACGGCGGTCGACGGCATCGACGTCGACGTGCGCCGGGGCGAGGCGTTCGGCTTCCTCGGGCCCAACGGCGCGGGCAAGAGTTCGACCATGCGCATGATCGGGTGTGTCTCCCCGCCGAGCGAGGGTGTCCTCGAGATCCTCGGGATGGATCCGCGGCGCGACGGCCCCCGCATCCGGGCCAAGCTCGGCGTCTGCCCCCAGCTCGACAACCTCGACATCGAGCTGACCGTCCGGGAAAATCTCACCACCTACGCCCGCTTCTTCGGCATCTCGCGCAAACAGGCCCGCCACCGGGCCGACGAGCTGCTCGAGTTCGTGCAGCTCACCGAGCGGGCCGACAGCAAGGTCGAGCCGCTCTCCGGCGGTATGAAACGCCGGCTCACGATCGCCCGCGCGATGGTCAACCAGCCCGAGATGGTGCTGCTCGACGAGCCCACCACCGGTCTCGACCCGCAGGCCCGGCATCTGGTGTGGGAGCGGCTGTTCCGGCTCAAGCAGCAGGGCGTGACGCTGGTGCTGACCACCCATTACATGGATGAGGCGGAGCAGCTCTGCGACCGGCTCGTGGTGATGGACGGCGGCCGCATCGTCGCCGAGGGCTCGCCCCGGGCGCTGATCGAGCGATATTCCACGCGCGAGGTGGTCGAGCTGCGCTTCGACGCCGAGGGCCAGGGGGCGTATGCGGAGAAGCTGGCCGGCATCGGCGAGCGGCTCGAGGTGCTGCCCGACCGCATCCTGCTCTACGTGGCCGACGGTGACGCGGCGACGGCCGAGGTGCAGCGGCGCTCGCTGAGCCCGGCCGGCGTGCTCGTGCGGCGGGCCGGCCTCGAGGACGTCTTCCTGCACCTCACCGGCCGGACGCTGGTCGACTGAGATGACCGCCGTGTTCTCCGTTCTGGAATACCACCTCGTCAACTACCGGCGCACCTGGCAGTCCAGCGCGCTCTCGACGCTGGTCATGCCGCTGCTCACCGTGCTCGGCTTCGGGGTCGGCGTGGGGGCCTACGTGTCGTCCGGCGTCGACGGCGTGCCCTATCTCGACTGGATCATCCCGGGCCTGATCGCCTCGACCGCCCTGCAGGCGGCGGTCGGCGAGGCCACCTGGCCGGTGCTCAGCTACTTCGAGTGGCTCAAGGTCTATTTCGCGCAGGCCGCGGCGCCGCTGCGGGTGGCCGACATCCTCGCCGGCCACCTCGCCTTCATGCTGTTCCGCATCCTGATCACCTCGGTCGCCTTTCTCGCCGTGGCGGCCGCCTTCGGCACGCTCCACTCCTGGTGGGCGCCGCTCACCCTGGTCGTCTCGCTGTTCGTCGGCCTGGCCGTGGCCGCGCCCACGGTGGCCTACGCGGCCAGCATCACCAGCGACAGCTATCTGATCATCCTGATCCGGTTCGCGGTGCTGCCCATGTCGCTGTTCTCCGGGGTGTTCTTCCCGGTCGAGTCGTTGCCCGAGCTGCTGCGCTGGGTGGCCTACGTGTTGCCGCTGTGGCACGGCGTCGAGCTGAGCCGCGACGCGACTCTGGGCACCAGCCCGGGCTGGGTGGGCGTGCTCCACGCGGCCTGTCTGGTGGCCTGGTGCGCCGCCGGTTCGCTCCTCGCCCACTCCCGCTTCCGTCGCAGGCTGGTGATCTGATCATGGTGACGCTGGTGATGCCCCGGCTGATCTCGTTCGAGGGGACGGGCCGGCGGGCTGCCTCGGTGACCGAGCGCAACATCTCGACGCTGCGTTCGGCCTACTGGGTGGTCATGGTGTCCGGCTTCCTCGAGCCGGTGCTCTATCTGTTCTCGATCGGCATCGGCGTGGGCGCGCTGATCGGCGACATCACGCTGCCCGGCGGCGAGGTGGTGGGTTATGCCGAGTTCGTGGCGCCGGCCATGCTCGCCGCGTCGGCGATGACCGGGGCGCTGTCCGAGACGACGTTCAACTTCTTCGGCAAGATGAAGTTCGTCCGGCTCTACGAGGGCATCCTGGCCACGCCCGTGCGGCCGATCGAGATCGCGCTCGGCGAGCTGGCCTGGGCGATGGTGCGCGGCGTGATCTATTCGGCGGCCTTCGTGGTGATCATGACGCTGATGGACCTGACCACCTGGGCCCGGGCGGCCGTGATGATGCCCGCGACCTTCCTGGTCGGTCTGGCCTTCGGTGCTCTGGGCATGGCGGTCTCCACGATCATCCGCAGCTGGCAGGATTTCGACCTCATCGCCGGCGGCCAGTTCGCGTTGTTTCTGTTCTCCGGCACCTTCGTCCCGCCGACGGCCTATCCCGAGGCGGTGCGCTGGCTGATCGAGGCGACCCCGCTGTGCCGCTCGGTCGACCTGATCCGGGCGCTGAGCACCGGCACGACGGGCTGGCTCCAGCTCCTCGACGTGGCCTATCTGCTCGTTCTGCTGGCCCTCGGGGTGACCGTCGCGGGCCGCCGGATGGAGAAGCAGCTCTGCAAGTGACGCGGCCGCAGCGCAACCGGCCACGTGCGGCGGCCGTGTGGTGTGCAGGAAACGCGCTGGGGCCGCCGGGCGGGGCGTTGACGTGCGGTTTTTGATCCGTGATGGAAATGGTCGTCGGGGTGAAGGGGGATTAAGGGCCCACGGTGGCGGGCATCACGCCTATGGGTCGTCAGCGCACTTCACCCGCGGTGTGGCGGCGACGAGCGGGACGATCCGCCACAAAGACGCTGGGCGCCGGAGGAAGACGATGAAACTGGGTCACAAGCACGACGACGAGAAGGCGGCCACCTCGCCTGACGCGGAGAGCGCCCGGTCGAAGGGTCAAAAGGACTACGACGTCGCGACCACGAAAACTGGCGAGGACAAGGCCAACGACCTGTCGGCGCCGTCGCCCGACGCCGGTCCGGACAGCCCGACCGAGCTCAAGGGCAAGGGCCTGATGGCCGCGGTGAAGCGGACCTTCAAGCAGTTCTCGGAGGACAACGTCTCCGACTGGGCGGCCGCGCTGACCTACTACGGCGTGCTGTCGATCTTCCCCGGCGCGCTGGTGCTGGTGTCGATCCTCGGGCTGCTGAGCGACAACGGCCAGCAGACCGTGCAGGACACGGTGGGCGAGATCGCCAACAACCAGCAGATCGAGGAGCTGGTCAACACCGTCCTGAGCCAGGTCAAGGACACCGGCACGGCGGGCTTCGCGGCCATCATCGGTCTGGTTCTGGCGTTCTGGTCGGCCTCCGGATACGTGGCCGCCTTCATGCGCGCCTCCAACGCCGTCTACGACGTGCCCGAGGGCCGCCCGATCTGGAAGACGCTGCCCATCCGGGTCGGCGTGACCGCGGTCATCGGCATCATGCTCATCCTCTCGGCCGTGATCGTCGTCTTCACCGGGGATCTGGCCCGGGTCGTCGGTGAGCAGATCGGCCTGGGCGGGGTCGCCGTGACGGTCTGGAGCATCGCCAAGTGGCCGGTGCTGATCCTGCTGGTCAGCCTGATGTTCGCGATCCTCTACTGGGCCTCGCCGAACGCCAAGACCGGTGGGTTCCGCTGGGTCAGCCCGGGTGGCATCTTCGCCGTCGTGCTGTGGCTGGTCGCGTCCGGCGCGTTCGCCATCTACCTGGCCAACTTCGCCAACTACAGCAAGACGTACGGGACTCTGGGTGGTGTCATCGCCTTCCTGGTCTGGCTGTGGATCTCGAACATCGCGATCCTGCTCGGTGCCGAGCTCGACGCCGAGCTCGAACGGGGCCGGGCGATCGCGGCCGGCCACGACCCGTCGGACGAGCCGTTCCTCGAGCTGCGCGACGACCGCAAGCTCAAGAAGGGCAGTGAACAGGGCCTCAGTACCAACTGACCCGAGACGAAAGACCCCCGGCCGTGACCCTCGGCCGGGGGTCTTCTCGTGGGCGCACCGGGGTGACGAGTACGGACAAGCAGAGCGAGGTAAACGACCGGTAACGAACCGAACTTTTGCTCCAATAGACAAAAGTTAGGATTGATCTTCGAGAAGGTATGGACTCCGAAGGCCAACGTGCCTACTGTGACCAGCACAACACCGAGGGGTTACCCCGGTGTTAAGCGTCTCCGGAGGTCTTTCGTGCACGTGGCCGATGCTCCCCACTTGCGGGTCCTGCGCCTGCTGCGCGACGAGGGACCAGTGTCCCGAGCCGAGCTGGGGGACCGTCTGGAGCTCACCCGGCCCCGGCTGCTGGCCGAGGTCGAGCGACTCGTCGCGGCCGGTCTCATCGCCGAGGCGGGCATGGCGGCGTCGCGCGGCGGGCGCCGTTCGACGCTCGTCGAGCTGCACCCGCGGCTGCGATTCGCCGCGGTCGACCTGGGCGCCAGCTCGATCGACATCGAGGTGACCAACGGGCGGCTGGAGCCGGTGGCGACCTACCGCGAGCCGGCCGACATCCGCTCGGGGCCGCGGCAGATACTGCTACGGGTCAACGAGCTGCTGCACAAGGCTCGCACCGACGGCGCCTACGACCGGCTCGACGCGGTCGGCATCGGCGTTCCGGGCCCGGTCAGCTTTCGTGACGGCGTCCCGGTGTCACCCCCGATCATGCCGGGGTGGGACCGCTATCCCGTACGGGAACTTCTCGCTCGCGAACACGGCTGCCCGGCCGTGGTCGACAACGACGTGAACATCATGGCGATCGGCGAGCGGCACGGCGGCGTCGCCCACTCGGTCGACGACTTCCTGTTCGTCAAGATCGGTACGGGCATCGGCTGCGGAATACACCTGGGCGGCACGGTCTATCGCGGGGTCGACGGCTGCGCGGGCGACATCGGCCACATCCAGGTCGACCCCAACGGCCCGGTCTGCTCGTGCGGCAACACCGGCTGCCTGGAGGCGTTGTTCAGTGGGTTCGCCCTGGCCCGGGAGGCTCTCGCGGCCGCCCGTTCCGGGGAGTCCCCGGCGCTGGCCGACCGCCTGGCCGCCTATCAGGCCGCCGCCAACCAGGCGGCCGAGGAGCCGGGTGGCGCCGGGCCGGACGGCGATCGTCCGGAGCCGGTCATCACCATCACCGCCCGCGACGTCGCCGACGGCGCCGCCGAGGGTGACGTCACCTGCATCCGCCTGATCCGCGAGGGCGGCCGTCGCGTCGGTGGCGTGCTGGCCACGCTGGTGTCCTTCTCCAACCCTTCGATGATCGTCATCGGTGGCGGCCTGGCCCTGCTGGGTCACGTGCTGCTCGCCGAGATCCGCAGCGTGGTCTACCGCCGGTCGCTTCCTCTGGCCACCGGCAACCTCCCTGTTGTCCTTTCGGAGCTGGGCAGCCGGGCCGGCGTCACCGGCGCCGCCGTGCTGGCCAGCGACACGGCTTTCGAGCAGGCGTGATGACCATTCCCTCTCCGCGCGACGGCGCTTCGGCCGACGCCTCCACCGCCCTCAAGACCGATGACCAGGTGCCGGGCCCGCCGGTCGACGACCGGGGCGAAGGCCCCGGCGACGTGGTTCTGCGGCTGACCGATGTGGTCAAAACCTTCCCGGGCGTGCGCGCCCTCGACGGCGTGCAGCTCGAGGTGCGCGCCGGCGAGGTGCACTGCCTGCTCGGGCAGAACGGCGCCGGCAAGTCCACCCTGATCAAGACGCTGGCCGGCGTGCACCACGCCGACGGCGGCGAGATCACCTGGCTGGGCGAGCCGTTCGCGCCCGCCACCCCGCAGGCCGCCATGCGCGCCGGCATCGCCACGATCTATCAGGAGCTCGACCTCGTCGACGATCTCTCCGTCGCCGAGAACGCGTTCCTGGGCCACGAGGACAGCCGGCTCGGCTTCACCCGCCGGCGCTCCACGGCCGTCCGGACCCGGGAGATCCTCTCTCGCCTCGGCCACGCCGAGATCCCGCCGCAGCAGGCGGTGCGATCCCTGCCCGCGGCCGGCAAGCAGGTCGTCAGCATGGCCCGTGCGCTCTCGCACGACGCCCGGCTGATCGTCATGGACGAGCCCAGCGCTGTGCTCGCTCATGATGAGGTGGAGAACCTGTTCCGCATCATCCGGGAGCTCACGGCGCAGGGCATCGCGGTCATCTACATCTCCCACCGGCTGGAGGAGATCCGCGAGATCGGCGACCGGGTCACCGTGCTCAAGGACGGCCGCACCACGGCGGCCAACCTGCCGGCCCGCTCGACGCCGACCCGCGATCTGGTCAGCCGGATGACCGGCCGCACCATCGAATACGTCTTCCCGCCCCGCCGCCCGGCCGAGCAGCGCGACCCGCTGCTGGTCGTCGAAGGGCTGGGCCGCACCGGCGAGTTCGCCGACGCCAACCTCACCGTCGGGCCGGGCGAGATCGTCGGCATCGCCGGCCTGGTCGGGTCGGGCCGGTCCGAGCTGCTCGAGACCATCTTCGGCGCGCGCCGTGCGGATGCCGGCACCGTCACCCTCGACGGCAAGCGGATCACCAGCGTCGGCGGCGCCGTGCGCCGGGGCATGGGCATGGCGCCCGAGGAGCGCAAGAGCCAGGCGCTGCTGCTCGACGAGCCGGTCTACAAGAACATGACTCTCGCCTCGTTCTCCGGTTTCGCCAAGGCCGGCTTCACCGACACGAACGGCGAGCGCAAGGCCGCGGAGCGCACCGCCGAGGCACTCGAACTGCGGCCGCGCGACGTCAACCGCCCGATCCGCACGCTCTCGGGCGGCAACCAGCAGAAGGTCGTGGTCGGCCGGTGGCTGCTCGACGACACCAAGCTGCTGCTGCTCGACGAACCCACCCGCGGCGTCGACGTCGGCGCCCGGGCCGAGCTCTACCAGGTCATCCACGACCTCGCCGAACGCGGCGTCGGGGTGCTGCTGGTCTCGAGCGAGGTACCCGAGGTGCTCGGCCTGGCCGACCGGGTGCTGGTGATGCGCGAGGGCCGGATCATCCACGAGGCCCCGGCCGGGGACATCGACGAGGACGCCGTCCTCGACCTGATCATGGCCGGATCGCTCACAACTGAGTCCATTCTGGAAGGGGAGCCAGCATGACTACCCAGACGGCGCCCCCGGAGGCGCCCGCCAAGCAGCAACGTCGCAAGCTCGACGAGAACACCCTGCGCAATCTGGGGCTCGTCGGCGTGCTGGTCCTCCTGATCGTGGTGGGCATCATCACCAAGCCCGACCTCTACAGCGACCCGACCTGGGTCAAGAACAACTTCCTGACGATCCTGCAGCAGGCGTCGGCGATCGGCGTGGTCACGGTCGGTATGACCTTCGTGATCATCGGGGGCGGCATCGACCTGTCGGTCGGTGCGATCATCGCCCTGGCCGGGGTCTGGGCCACCACGCTGGCGACCCAGAGTTACGGCGCCGGCGGCATGATCTTCACGGCGCTGGTCGTCGGCATCGCGGTCGGCCTCGTCAACGGAGTCCTCATCTCGTACGGGAAGCTCGTGCCCTTCATCGCCACCCTGGCGATGCTGGTCGCGGCCCGGGGCCTGGCCGCTCAGATCTCCGGCAAGCAGACCCAGGTGTCGGCCAACGACACGATCAACAGCCTGGCCAGCGAGCGGTTGCTCGGCATCCCGCTGCTGGTCTGGATCCTCGGTCTCGTCGTCGCGGCGGGCTGGGTGTTGCTCAACCGCACCACCTTCGGCCGGCGCACGGTCGCGGTCGGCGGCAACCCCGAGGCGGCCCGGCTCGCCGGCATCAACGTCAAGCGGCACACGATGCTGCTCTACGCGCTCTCCGGTCTGTGCTGCGGCATCGGCGCGATCATGCTCACCTCGCAGGCGACCAGTGCCCAGGCGGCCATGGCCAACCTCTACGAGCTGGACGCGATCGCCGCCGCCATCATCGGTGGCACGCTGCTCAGCGGCGGCCGCGGCACCATTATCGGCGCCCTCTTCGGGGTTCTGGTCTTCTCCACCATCACCAACCTGTTCGCCATCAACAACCTCTCCACCGAGGTCCAGAACATGGTGAAGGGCGCGATCATCGTGGCCGCCGTCCTGATCCAGCAGTTCCGCTACAAGTCCCTCACGCAATTGTTCAAGCGCTGATTTTCTTTTCTCGCCCGGTTCGCTCGTCCGGGTACCCCCTTGGGAGGAATCATGTCCGCTTTGTCCCGTAGGCGCATTCTGTTCGGCGGCGCGGCCGTCGGTGCCGGCGCCCTTCTGACCGCCTGCACGAGCAATGAGCCCGACAACTCCGCGCAGGTGAACACCAACACGGACGCCAGCGCCAACCCGAACGCGGCCGCCGGCGAGAAGGTCATCATCGGCTTCTCGGCCCCGGCCGCCGACCACGGCTGGCTCGCCGCGATCACCAACAACGCCAAGGCTCAGGCCGCGGCGTACTCCGACGTGGAGTTCAAGGCCGTCGAGTCGGGCACCGACGCGGCCGCCCAGCGCGCCGCGATCTCGACGCTCATCGCGCAGAAGCCCACCGTGCTGGTGATGCTGCCGGCCGACGGCAAGGAGCTCGACGCGGCCGGCCTCGAGGCGATGAAGGCCGGCATCCCGGTGATCAACCTCGACCGCGCGTTCCCGTCGCGGGCCGCCTTCCGCCTGCAGATCAAGGGCGACAACTTCGGCATGGGCACCGCGGCCGGTCACTACATCGGTCAGCAGCTCAAGGCCAAGGGCGTGACCAACCCGATCATCGGTGAGATCCCGGGCATCGACTCGCTCGAGCTCACCCAGGAGCGCAGCGAGGGCTTCAAGATCGCCCTGGCCGAGTTCGGGTTCAAGGTCGCCAACCGGCGCCCGGCGGAGTTCACCGCCGACTCCGGCCAGGCCGCCGCGACCGCCCTGCTGCAGGCGCTGCCCAAGATGGACGCGCTCTGGAACCACGACGACGACCAGGGCATCGGCGTGCTCGCGGCGATCAAGCAGACCAGCCGCAGCGAGTTCTTCATGGTCGGCGGCGCGGGCTCGAAGGCCGCGATCGACGCGATCACCAAGGACGACTCGGTGCTCAAGGCGACCGTGACCTACAGCCCGTCGATGGCGTCCTCGGCCATCTCGCTGGCCCGGCTCATCGGGCAGGGCAAGGGCATGAGCGACCTGGTCGAGCTGCAGGTGCCCCAGGAGATCACTCTCGCCTCCGAGACGATCACCAAGGACAACGCCGCGCAGTACGCCAAGCTCGGTTTCTGAGCTGGGCGTTCGACGGAGCTAATCGGAACCGGAGGAGATTCGATGTCGGAGCAGCTGCGGGTCGGCATGGTCGGCTACGCGTTCATGGGCGCCACCCACTCGGTGGCCTGGCGCACCGTCAACCACGCGTTCGACCTGCCGCTGTCGGCACGGATGACCGCGGTGAGCGGCCGTTCCCCGGAAGGGGTGGCGGCCGCCGCCGCGAAGCTCGGCTGGGAGGGGCACACCACCGACTGGCGCACGCTGATCGATCGGGACGACATCGACCTGATCGACATCTGCACCCCCGGTGACACGCACGCCGAGATCGCGCTGGCCGCGCTGGCCGCGGGCAAGCACGTGCTGTGCGAGAAACCCCTGGCCAACACGGTGGCCGAGGCCCGCGAGATGGCGGCGGCCGCGGCCCAGGCCGCTTCCTCCGGCGTACGCGCCATGTGCGCCTTCAACTACCGCCGGGTGCCCGCCGTGGCGCTCATGCGCAAGTTCGTGCAGGACGGCCGCATCGGCACGATCCGGCACGTCCGGGCCAGCTACCTGCAGGACTGGATCGTCGACCCGGAGTTCCCGCTGGTCTGGCGCCTGCGCAAGGAACTGGCGGGCTCGGGCGCGCTGGGCGACATCGGTGCCCACATCATCGACCTGACCCAGTTCGTGACCGGGCAGTCGATCAGCTCGGTGTCGGCGCTGACCGAGACCTTCGTCAAGCAGCGGCCGCTGCCCGGTGCCTCGGCCGGCCTCTCGGCCGCGGCCGACGGCACCGGCCTGGGCGACGTGACGGTCGACGACGCGGCCCTGTTCCTGGCCCGGCTCGACGGGGGAGCGGTGGGGACGTACGAGGCCACGCGTTTCGCCACCGGCCGCAAGAACGCGTTGCGGGTCGAGCTGAACGGCTCGCTCGGCTCGCTGGCGTTCGACTTCGAACGGCAGAACGAACTCGAGTTCTACGACGGCGCGCTGCCCAGCACCGAGCAGGGCTTCAGCCGCATCCTGGTGACCGAGGCCGACCACCCGTACATCGCGGCGTGGTGGCCGCCGGGTCACGGCATCGGCTACGAGCACACTTTCACCCACGAGGTCCGCGACCTGATCGAGGCGATCGCCACCGGTCAGCAGCCCACCCCGTCGTTCGCCGACGCCCTGCAGGTGCAGCTCGTGCTCGACGCGGTGAGCCGCTCGGCCGAGTCGGCCCAGTGGACCACGGTGGAGCCGGCTCTCGAGCGCGTCTGACACGCCCGAAAGGCGGGGCCCGCCTCAGGAGACCTCCGTCGCGGGCCGGTGAGGGATGGCGCGGTTGCGCCCCGCGCCGGCCGGCCCGTGACGGAGCCCGCCGGCCAGGAGCGCGTCGAGCGTCTCCGAGTCGGCCCATCCGTTGACCGCGACCTCGCCCGACGCGGTCACCGTCACCTCGAGCCGGTCGGGCGAGGCGGCCGCCTCGCGCATCCGGTTGCTCAGGTGCAGGAACCGCTGGTTGGCCGACCCCACCCACGGCCACTCCCGGTCGAGCAACTCGCGCCGGAACGGGCCGGCGACCAGCAGGTCGGTGGCCGCCAGCAGGGCCGTCGCGTCGTCCCGGCGCCGCAGATCCTCGTACTCGTAACCGGTGAAGGTCATCACCGTGCGCCCGGCCCGCCGGACGCCGGCGGCCACCGCGGCCAAGGCGGTCGCCTGCTCGAACGGCTCGCCGCCGAGCAGGGTGAGCCCGTCGGTGCCCGTCGCCAGCACCCGCTCGACCAGCTCAGCCGGCGGCACGAGCACGCCGCCGTGCGGGCCGAACAAATGCGGGTTGAAGCACCCCGCACAGCGAATGGTGCAGCCCTGCACCCAGATGGCGGTGCGTTCCCCCGGCCCCTCGGCGGTGGTGCGGTCGAGAAACCGGGCCAGCCGCACGGGTGGCGGCTCAGACATCGACGATGCGGCCGTACGGTCCGGGCGGGCCTTCCCCGGTCGGGCCGGGTCCGGGCCGGTCGGGGGCCGGCGGCGGTGGGCTGACGACGACCCGGTCGCGGACGGCGACCAGTTCGTGCGGGGCCAGACCCGCGGCCGCGGCGAAGTCGTGGAGATTGATGAAGCCACCCCGCGCCTGCCGCACAGCCAGCACGTGAGCGATGCGGTCGGGGCCGAAACCGGGCAGGGTGGCCAGCTGTGGCCCGTCGGCGGTGTTCACGTCGACCGGACCCGCGTAGTACTGCTGCGGCCCGGGAACGAGGCCGTGCATCTGCGGGGGCAGCGGAGCCGGGGGCGGCGGCGGGGCCCAGGCCACCGGGGGTGCCGGGGGCTGCGAATACCACGGCCGGTGGCCCGCCCGCCAGCGCAGCCAGGACGGGTTGATGATCAGCGCGTGGACGACACTGGCCGCCCACAACGCGAAGAACACCCCGTACGAGACGTCCTCCATGGTGGAGCCGTCCGCCGCCTCGCCGCCGAGGATGAAGAAGACCCAGGCCACCACGCTGTAGGCGACGCCGGGGATCCACCATGACGGCTTGCGGGCGCGGATGCCCACATAGAGGAAGCCGGCCGCGGCCAGGCAGCCGAAGCTGAGGATCGGCGCCAGCACCCAGGCGCTGTGCCCGAGCCGCCAGGACAGTTTGGCCGGCCCGGCCGGTGGAGGCGGCGGCTGATAGCCCGGGTCAGGCGGGGTCCACGTCACGGTTCACCTGCTGTTCCTGCGCGTGCTCGGTCTGCCGGGTGTAGTCGGCGGTGAAGGCGCTCGCGCTGACTTGGCCGTCCACGAGATCCTCGAGGACGGCGATGTAGTCGAGGCAGCGGTCGCCCAGGATGTCGACGGTCTCGGCGGTGACCCGGCCGTCACCGCTCACCGTCACGACGATACGGGGGCGGGTCACCTTCGCTCCTGCCCGACCTCGAAGACCAGCCGCACGCTCGCGTCCTCGTTCACCGATTCCGATTCGAGCCGCAGCCCGGCCGCGGGTGCCTGCGCGCGCAGCCGGGTCAGGACGGCCTGCTGCACCTGACGCCCGTAGGCGGCGTCGACGGCCAGCACGAGCTCGACCGCCCGCTGCTGATCCATGCCCTCGACGTGCGCGGCCCAGATGCCGTCGGCCCCGCGCGTGAAGCCGGCCGTGGCCGGACCGAACGTGGCGGTGACCGTGTCACCGTGCGTGCTGACTGATCCGCCCGCGTCCCGCAGCGCGGCCGAAAGCAGGGTGACGTCTCGCATCCGGGTCTGCACCTGGACCGTCCGGCCGTCGGCCGAGCGAGCCGCCGCAGCCTGCACGGCGGCCACCCCGGCCATCGCCAGTGGCACCAATAACAAAGACACACTCACCATGAGCTCCCGGTGTTGTTGCTGAGATCCCAGTCGTCGTTCGCCGTCGCCGACACCGCGCGGTTGCTCGCCCACCCGCGCAGGGCCTCGATGCGCTCGGCCTGGGTGACGCTGAGCGGCACGATGCTCATCACCGCGCGGACGAGGTCGTCGCGGCTCAGCGGCCGGCGCTCCGAGAACGCGTCGAAGAGGGCCGCCGTGACGGCCTGCTCGATCTCGGCGCCCGAGTATCCGCCGGTCAACCCGGCCAGCTCGGTCAGCATTTCGCCGCCGGCCTCCAGCCCGCCGGCCGCGCGGCGGTGGCTCAGGGCCCGGCCCAGGTGCACCCGCCACACCGCGACGCGTTCCGACCGGCTGGGCAGGTCGACGAAGAACGTCTCGTCGAACCGTCCTTTGCGCAGCAACTCGGGCGGCAGCCCCTCGAAATCGTTGGCGGTCGCGATCACGAAGACCGGCGCGCTCTTCTCCTGCATCCAGGTCAGGAAGGTGCCGAAGACCCGGGCCCCGGTGCCGGAATCGCCGCCGGTGCCGCCCGCGAACCCCTTCTCGATCTCGTCGACCCACAGCACGCAGGGCGCCACCGCCTCGGCGGTGCGCAGCGCGGTCCGCATGTTGTGCTCGCTCGAGCCGACCAGCCCGGAGAAGACCCGCCCGATGTCGAAGCGCAGCAGCGGGAGCCCCCACGCGGTGGCCATCGCCTTGGCGGTGAGCGACTTGCCGCAGCCGGGCACGCCGGTGATCAGCACGCCGCGCGGGGCCGGTAGACCGTACTCGGCCGCCTCGGCCAGCCACGACCCGTTCCGCTTGACCAGCCAGCTCTTGAGCTTCTGAAGACCGCCGACGTCGTCGAGCAGGATGCCGGTGCCGACAAACTCGAGCACGCCCGATTTGCGGACGGTCTGGCTCTTCTCCTCGTGGACGATCTCCAGGTCGGCCAGGTCGAGCACCGCGTCGTTCACCATGGCCCGGGCGTACGCGTTCTCGGCCTCCTGCATGGTCAGCCCGAGCGCCGCGGCCACGAAGCGCTCCCGTTGCGCCTCGTCCAAGGCGATCCGCAGGCGACCCGACGCGGTGTTCGACCGGATCATGGCCTCCAGCAGACCGCGGAGCTCGGCCGGACCGGGCAGCGGGAAGTCGACGATCGTCACGTCCTTGCTGAGCTCGGCCGGGATGTGCAGCACCGGTGAGACCAGCACCAGGCAGCGCGGGCTGCGGCCGCCGCGGAAAGCCTGAGCGACATCGCGCAGCAGCCGCACGAGCTCCATGTTCTGCGGGTACTGCCCGTCCTGGTGCAGCGGGTGCAGGTCCCGGAAGACGAAGATCGCCGGCTCGTCGACGCGCTGGATCGCCTGCAGGGCATCGACGGCCCGCTCGGCACCCGGGCGAGCCTTCCCGTCGGGCTGGATCAGGCCGCCGGTCACCGACCAGGTCCACACGGCGCGGGGCACGCGCACCAGCGCGGCGTCACCGGCGACGGCCGCCACCTGATGCAGGGCGCGCTGTTCCTCGTACGTCTCCAGATAGAGAACCGGGAAGCGGGCCTTCAACAACTGCGCCAGCGTCTCGGTGAACGACCTGGTCACCCCGGCCCTCCCCACTGCCTCACCGTACGTCGCACCGCGCCGACATTACGCCACGCCTCGACCGGGCGGACCGGCGTGCGTCAAGGGCGTTGGTATCCACAGACCTGATAGAGCCAGTGATCGTAGTGGCGGCGCACCGCGTCGCGGTCGTGGTGGTCCAGGGCCAGCCACTCGCGGGCCGCGTCGGCCGCCCGGTCCGGCTCCCACTCGCTCTCGCCCAGGCAGCCCCACACCAGATAGAGGCTGGTCGCGAAGTCCTCGGTCTCCAGGTGGTCGTGCAGGGCGGCCAGGATGGCGGCGGCGGGGACCGACGGGTCGTCGGCCGCGATCACCTGACGCATGAGCTCGCGCATCTCGTCGAGGTAGGCCGGCTCCCGACGCTGATCTTTCACCACCGAACCATGACACGGCCACCCGGCGACGTGACGACCGGTGTGACCCGGCGGAGTGACGCGGTCACCCGTTCACGAGGCGGCTCAGGTTGGTCAGGCTCGTGACCAGCGCGGTCGTGTAGCCGAAGATGCGGCCCGCCCACTTCAGCACCGCCGAGGCGATCTGGGCGGCGACGATCGGGATGGTCACGACGAGCAAGGCCTCGGCGGCCCAGACGATCACCCGAGCCACCAGGTCGGCGATCAGATCCCGGACGAGATCCCGGGTGAACATCACCAGATTGCCGGCCGCCTGGGTGGACGCCGACATGGTGGCGGCCAGCGACGAGAGCCCGCCCAGGGCGTCGACGTTGTTGGCCATCAGGCTCTGATAGGTCATCGCGGCCGGGCCGGTCCAGTCGGGCACGTCGGCGGCCAGCGCGCCCTGCAGGTCACCGGCCATGGCGGACAGCTCGCGGGCCATGTTCTCCCAGGTGGCGGCGTGCGCGGCCACCCGCTCGGGGATGCCCGCCAGCTTGTCGAGAACCTCGCGCAGCGGCTCGAAATACTCCATCGCCCAGCCCAGGCCGTTGGCCAGCAGCGTGCTGAACGGGTCGAGCACGGCCGACGCGGCCTCGAGCGCGAACGCCCCACCGGCCAGCGCCTGGTCGACCCAGCCGCCGCCGGAGATCGACTGCTGCAGCCCCTGGAAGCTGTCGACCAGCGAGGCGCCCGAGGTGCCCGGCCCGGTCGACGCGACGGCGATCAGATTGGTCATCCGAGACCACCGGCCCGGCGCAACCGGTCGGCCGCGTCGTCGTCGGCGCGCTCGTAGTCCTGACTCGTCCGGATGAGAGCGTCCGAGGCCAGGCGGAGGTTCTCCTCGACGTACGTGTAAAGCTCGTCCTGCTTGGTGTGCCGGGCCTCGAGAATGCCGGCCATCCAGCCGCAGAGCAGGCCGTACGCGGCGTCGTCCTGAACGATGGCCGTGCTCGCCGACCGCACGGCCGCGAAGCGCTGCTGGATCGCGTCGACCTTGGTGGCGTGCGCCCGGATCTGCTGCGCGTCGACCTGGAACCCATCACTCATCCGCCGCTCCCCGCAGCCGCTGCTCGATCACCCGGCCGGCCGTCGAGCCCGGCCCCATCGTCTCGTCGATGATCTGCCGGCTGAGCTCGGCCACCTTCC
Organism: Paractinoplanes maris; assembly: GCF_023544465.1. Lineage (GTDB taxonomy): Bacteria > Actinomycetota > Actinomycetes > Mycobacteriales > Micromonosporaceae > Actinoplanes > Actinoplanes maris. The sequence continues at coordinate 162,304 of NZ_JALPVL010000013.1, forward strand.
GCCGCGCGATGCCCTGGGCGGTGAGCACGGCCCGCGACACCGCGTCGGGGGTGACCCGGTGGATCCGCTCGGTGAACCGCACGTCGACGAGAACGCCGTTCGAGTCGATCGTCACCTCGGCCAGCTCGTTGCCGTCGACCGCGCTGATCCGCAGGTCCCCGAGCCGCTCGGCCATGGCCTGAGTGGCGGCCGCGGCCCGGTCGACACGCCCTTTCCAGTCCCGCAGGTATTCCCGCGAACTGTCCGGATCCAGCAGTGGCTCAGTCACCACTTCTTTCTACCGCGCCACGTCAATCATCGATGTCCCGCCTCGGCGGCTTCGACAGCGGCACGGGTCCAGTCGGCCAGCCGCCGCAGAAACTCGGCGGCTCCGCGGTCGGTCGGGTCGTCCAATGCCCGGCCGCCGTCGTCCGCGACCATGAAGATCAAGGTGCCCGGTGGTTGCTGTTCGGCCAGCACGACGTCGACGGCAACTACCGCGCGGCGAAGGGAGCGTGTGCTGTGCCGGGCGGTCGTCATCAGCTCATCGCGGATCTCATCATCGCCGTCCGTGTCGGCGACGTGCCCCCGCAGCAGCCATCCGACCCACTCGGCCGAAGACCATGCGTCCTGTTCGGCCATGCGTGCGTGCAGGGGTCCCTGCATTCCTTACCTCGCCGACTCGAGCACCTCACGGAGGATGTCGACGACCCGCCGCAGGAACACCGTGGCGCCGGCATCGGTCGGATCCTCGTCCAGGCCGAAGTTGGCGTCGTCCTCGACCAGGTGGAGCAATGTGCCCGTAGGAAGCTCGGCCGTAAGAACCCACTCCAGGGCCTCGAGATCCTGGTGCAGGGACCGGGTGCTGTAACCCGCCGTGTCCGAGAGATCCGCGCGCATCTCGTCGAGGTCGACGGCATCCATGACATAGGTCTGAAGAAAGTCGCGCACCTTCCGCAGAGCAGGGCGAGCATCCCGCTCGGCCATGCGGGCGCGGAGGGGCTCGGGGAGCTGACTCAGGTCCACGGGCTCAAAGTACCCCCGTCGGGAAGGCGGTGACGATGAACGGCTGTGGTGGATCCGACCCGGGCACGAGCTTGATGCGAACACTGACCAGGCTGGTCGTTCCGTATTCGGCTTGAGGGGGACCAGCGCCGTACATGCCCTTGTTGTAGTAGCCCTCGCCGACGCGATGATGGGCGTCGAAACCGCCCTTGTGGGTTCCGTTCGCCGCCAGGTCACTGCGAATGGTTTCCCAGTTCTCCTGCACGTAGCGGTTGACCTCGCGGTTCATGGTCGTGTGGTCCGTCCACTTGAACGACCGGGACTCCCTGCTTGGCCACGGCGGGTCACCGTAGATGCGTCCTTCGACGGTTCGCGTGCTCGGATCCCGCCTCATCGTGAGATCGGGTCCGTGCCGTTCGACTGTGTGCGCGCCGTTGGTGCTGAACGCGTCGTCGTTGCGGGCGAGGTTGAACGGCGGCGGGGTGTCGCCCAGTTGGTCGTAGGTCCGCATGATCGCGCTGAGCGCGAGGTCGTCAGCCGACGGCGCGGGCCGCCCGGGCTGAGAGCCGTCGACGGGGGTGTTGTGCCCTGCGCCTGCTCGGCCGCGTCGGGCCACCGACTGTGTCGACTGCTGGGCAGCGGCAATGGTGCCGGCCCCGCGCCCGCTGCTTGCGCCGTGGGGCCGGGAGCCGCCGTGGGATGGCGGGTCCGGGGTGCCGCCGCCGGAGCCGCCGGGACTTCGCGGGCGCGTCGGCAAGGGCCGGTCCGTTCGGCGCGGGAGGTCGTCGGTCGCGCGCAGCGTAACAAGAGACGGCAATCTATTTGACCTCCGTATTGTTCTTGGGGCGTTCTCCGGCCAAATATGATCCAGTCGAATCAAGAGGAGGAAAACAGTCGGAAAGGTGACTCGCGGCAGTCGATGATGGGACGTCGGTCACGGCAATCAGCTGTCTGCGCTATGGCGCCGGCCGGTGGTGATTCGTAGGCTGTTCGGGACGTACCGGGGACCGGCTGGAAAGGGTGGAGAACACTGATCACCGCGGCTCTCCCGGATCATTCGGCCGCCGCATGATCGTGGCTGAGGTGCCGGTCGACCGGGTGGTCTCGCTTCCCGATGTGGCCGTCGGTGATCTCGCTCGGGTGCTGGCCGGGCCGGGTGATCTGGCGCCCCTGGTCACCCGCGCGCCGGATTCCTGTGCGAGCCCGGGTGCCTTCGCCGAGGCCGCGGTGGCCGAGCTCGAGCGGGCGGCTGTCGCGCTCCTGCCGGCCTGGTTGCCCGGCGTGAGTGACGGCCGGGCCGACGTGGGTGGGCTCGCCGCGGCTCGCCTGCTGGCCGCCGAGCTCGCCGTGGCCGGCCGCTACCCGCGTACGTTCCTGATCGATCTCGCCGTTCTCGCGCTGACCGGCCACCGGGCGCCGGCGGCACCGCCGCTGCGGGTCCGCGCCCGCGAGCTGGCCCGGCTGGTCGCCGCGGCGTTCGGTCGGCGCCGCACGGTCCTGCTGGTCGACGGGCCGGGCGGTGACGCGGTGGTGGCCGGCGCCGAGTGGCTGGTGAGCGTCGGTGGGCCGGCCGTGTGGTTGCTCGGCACCAGAAATGAGCGTCTTCCCGCCGTACGGCTCCGGCTCGCTCTTGAAAGCGGCACCCTGCCCTCTGACAGCGGCGCGGCCGGTCTCGAATCCCCCGCCGGTGGAGGTAGTGCCGCTGATCGTGGGCTGACCGGCGGTGAGGGAGATGCCGCGGGTGCGGGCAGCGTGGCGGAGGTCGGGCGGCCGCATCCGGCGAGCACGGTGGAGGCTGCGCTGGAGTGCGCGCTGGCGAAAGAGGCGTGGGCGGCCGGACGGCGGTGGAATCAGGACTACCGGTCGAATGCGCTCACCCCGGCCGTACGGTTGGATCTCTGGTGGCCGCGGGAGCGGTGCGTCGTCGAGATCGATGGGCCTGAGCACTGTCATCCGGTGCGCTATGAGCAGGACCGGCGGCGCGACGTGCAATTGACTCTGGACGGTCATGCCGTTCTGCGCTTCACCAATGCCCGGATCATTCATGACGTCGGCGCCGTGGTTCACCAGATCGGCATCTGTGTGCGGGCCCGGCGTCGCGATACAGCGGAAGGACACCACCATGGCCGGCGATGACCTGACCCCCACCGAGGGCGCGATCCTCATGGTCCTGATGGTCGAGGCGCGCGAGGTCCTCAACACCGAGCTCAAACAGCGGTACGGGCTCGACGTCCGCAAGGTGCAGCGCGACAAGCTGGCCCGCCTGCACTACGTGTCGAGCCGCCGCAGCGGGCGCACCGTGGCGATGCAGCTGGACGACAAGGGCTGGGTCCGGATGCAGAGCGACTTCGACTTCGACGCGCGCGGCGCCCGGGCCTTGGGGGCGGCACTGACCGCCCTGCACGCCAACCTGCGCGACCGGATCCTCGAGCGCAGCGGCGCCGCCAACCTCACCGAGCTGTTCGCCCAGTCCGAGATGAGGGCTGTCCCGGTGGGCGGAGCCGACCTCGGTCCGCGGGTGGTCAGTGCCTATCAGGCCCTCGCCGACCGGCCCGGCGACTGGGTGAGCCTGACCCGCCTGCGCCCGTTCTTCGCCGACGTGGGTCGCGACGACCTCGACGAGGCTCTGCGCGAGCTGAGCCGGCGGGACGGCGTGACCCTGGTCCCCGAGTCCAACCAGAAGACCCTCACCGCGGCCGACCACGAAGCGGCGCTGCACGTCGGCGGCCAGGAGAAGCACCTGCTCGCGATCGAGGCGTGATGAACGAGGCGCAACGCGCGGCGCTGGCGTCCCTGCGATTCAACTGGGCGCCGGTGCCGGACGACATCTGGCGGCCCCTGCCGTTCCACGTCGACGGGCTGCACGTGCCCGTCCTCCGGGAGATCTCCGACGGCTACGCCGATGCCCGGACCAGCGCCGACGCGAGCCCGATCGGCCTGGTCGTCCGCGGTCAGCGCGGCTCCGGCAAGACCCACCTGCTGGGCTGGGTGCGTCAGCAGGTGCAGGACCAGGGCGGCTATTTCTTCCTGGTCAGCCTGCTCGACGCGGGCAGCTTCTGGGACAGTGTGCTCGCCGCGATGCTCGACGGTCTGTCGCGCCCGGTGCCCGGCACCGGCCAGACCCAGCTGACCGTGCTGCTGCGCCGGCTGTCGGCGATGGTGGGCGCGCCCCGCAAATCTCGGCGCGCGGTCATGGGCGACACCGAGCTGACCCGGGCCGACCTGGACGCGTTCATCGAGGGGCTGGGGGAGTTCGACCGGCAGGTGGCCCGGTCGAGCCAGGAGACCGCCCGCGCGCTGGCCCTGAGCGCCTCGGAGGACGTGGCTCACCGCGACCTCGCCGAGAACTACTTCATCTCCGGTGAGGAGAGCGTGCCCGGCGAGCGCAACGTCTGGGGCATGCGCCGGGCACCGCGGGCCGCGCAGCTGATCGTCCAGGATCTGTCCTGGCTTCTCGCGCTCACCGGACCGTCGGTGATCGCCATCGACCAGATCGACACGCTGATCGCCCAGGTGGCCATCCAGAGCGACTCCCAGCTGGCCGCCGCGGCGGTGGTCGACCCGGAACAGGCATTGATGCTGGCGCGCATGGCCGACGGGCTCATGACGCTGCGGCAGCTGACCCGGCGCACGCTGACGGTCCTGGCCTGCATCCCGCACTCGTGGACGATCATTTCGACCGCCGCCACCGACACGGTGTCCGACCGGTTCCGGACTCCCGCCCCGCTGGCCCCGATCCGCCAGGCCGACCTGGCCCGGGCGATCGTCGAGAAGCGCTTCCAGCCGCGCTACCAGGAGGCCGGGTTCGAGCCGCCGTTCCCGACCTGGCCGGTGGCCGGAAGCGCGTTCGCCCAGGCCGGCGATTTCACGCCGCGCCAGCTGCTGATCGAGATCGACAATCACGTACGGGCCTGTCTCGCCGACGACGAGGTGCGCCTGCTCGAGCACCTGGGTGAGCCGCGGTCCGCCGAGCCGATCGCGCCGCCCGTCGTGCCGGAGAGCGACCTTCAGGCGTACGACCGGAGATTCGCCGAGCTGAGGGCCAAGGCCGACATCCGTACGCCGCTCGCCCGGGACACCGAGGACCGGGTCATGCCGCCGCTGCTCGCCGCCGGTCTCACCGCCTGGATCCTCGAGCGCGGCGAGGTGGGTGACGCGTTCAGCGTCGACCCGCCGCCCAGCAACGACCCGGCACTGCACGCCCGGTTGCGCCTCGTGCTGAACGAGCAGACGGAGGATCAGGCGCACTGGTCCTTCCGGGCGATCAGCGACGAGCACCACCACAGCGCGGCGCTCTCCCGCATCCGCAAGGCTTCGATGGCCGCCGCCGTCGACGCGGGCACGCCGAAGCGCCGGCTCGTGCTGCTGCGCAACGCCAAATGGTCGGAGGGGGAGCGCACCCGGGCGGCAGTGGAGGCGCTGGAGAAGGCGGGCGGGCAGACGCTCGCCCTGAGCGACGACGACCTGCGGACGTTGTCGGCACTGCGGATTCTGCTCGACGAGACCACAATGGACTTGCGGAGCTGGCTCATCGAGCGGCGCCCGGCTCACGGCTCGGCGTTCCTCCAGCAGGCACTGGCCGATGTGGACAGCTGGGCGGCTGCCCCGCCGGCGATCGCACCACCGGTTTCGCCGCCGGTTTCGCCGGCGGCCGCGCCGGTCTCGCTGCCGGCCGCCTCGCCAGTCTCGCCGGTCTCGCCGCTAGTTTCGCCGCCGGCCACGCCGGTAGCTTCACCACCGGTCTCGCCGATCTCGCCGGTCTTGCCGGTCTCGCCATCGGCCGCGTCGGTCTCGCCACGGGTCTTGCCGGTCTCGCCGGTCTTGCCGGTCTTGCCGGTCTCGCCACCGGTCTTGCCGGTCTCGCCGTCGGTAGCGGCCGGCGAATCCGGGCCCTCGCTGGTTGTCGGCCACGACTACCACGACGGCTCGGCGGCCCGTCTGCCGTTGGAGGCACTGCGTAAGCACACCACCATCTTCGCGGGCTCTGGTTCGGGCAAGACGGTGCTGATCCGGCGCATCGTCGAGGAGTGTGCGCTGCAGGGTGTGTCGGCGATCGTGCTCGACCCCAACAACGACCTGGCCCGGCTCGGCGAGGCCTGGCCCGAGCCGCCCGCGCAGTGGCGCCCCGACGACGCCGCCAAAGCCGCCGACTACTTGGCGAACACCGACGTCGTCGTCTGGACCCCGCGGCGGGCGTCCGGCCGTCCGCTCAGCTTCCAGCCGCTGCCCGACTTCCGCGGCGTGCGCGACGACGAGGACGAGTTCAACGAGGCGGTCGAGGCCGCGGTCGCCTCGCTGGCCCCCCGGGCCGGTGTCACCGGCCGCACCACCAAGGCCGCCCTCGGCCTGGCCGTGCTGCGCAAGGCGGTCGAGCACTACGGCCGTCGCGGCGGCACCCGGCTCAAGGGTCTGATCGACACCTTGGCCGCCCTGCCCGACGGCACGATCGACCTGGACGACGCCGACAAGATCGCGCTCGGCCTGGCCCAGACGCTGACCGCGGCGATGGTCAACGACCCGCTCTTCGGCGGCCACGGCACCCCGATGGATCCCGGTCTGCTGCTGACCCCGGCGCCCGGCAAGCGCGCCCGCATCTCGGTGGTCAGCCTGGTCGGGCTGCCCTCCGACGACGTACGGCAAAGCTTTGTCAACCAGTTGCAGATGGCCCTCTTCGCCTGGATCAAGAAGAACCCGGCCGGCGACCGCCCGCTGCTCGGCCTGCTGGTCATGGACGAGGCCCAGACGTTCGCCCCGTCCGGCGCGATGACCGCCTGCACCCAGAGCACGCTGGCGCTGGCCGCCCAGGCCCGCAAGTACGGCCTCGGCCTGATCTTCGCCACCCAGGCGCCCAAGGGCCTGCACAACCGCATCCCCGGCAACGCCGCCACCCAGATGTACGGCCTGATGAACAGTCCCATCCAGATCGAGGCCGCCCGCGACATGGCCAAAGCCAAGGGCGGCGACGTCCCCGACATCTCCCGCCTGACCGTCGGCGAGTTCTACCTGGCCGCCGAGGGCGCACCTCCACGCAAGATCCGTACGCCGCTCTCCCTCACCCACCACCCGCGCAGCCCCCTGACCGCCGAGGAGGTCCTCGAGCGCGCCCGGCCAACCGATCAGCTTTCAAGAAGCGACCTCCCCGGCGAGGCTCGTACAGTCAGGCTCATCACCAGCGCAAGCGTCGAAGGAGCCGGAGATGGCCGAGAACTTCACCGCCGAGGAGCGGGCCGCGATGAAGGAGCGGGCCCAGGAGGTCAGGAAGAGCCGCGGCGCCAAGAAAAAAGATGAGGAGCCGGCCGTGCTCGAAAAGATCGCGGAGTTTCCGGCGGAGGACCGTGTCCTGGCCGAGCGCATTCACGCCCTCGTCAAGGAGGCGGCCCCGGAGATGCTGCCGCGCCTCTGGTACGGCATGCCCGCGTACGGAAAAGGCGGTAAAGCGACCGTCTTCTTCCAGTCCGCCGCGAAGTTCAAGGCCCGCTACGCCACCCTCGGCTTCAACGAGGAGGCCCAACTCGACGACGGCGCGATGTGGCCGACCGCGTTCGCGCTGACCGAACTCACCCCCGAGGTCGAAGCCCGCATCGCCGACCTGCTGAAACGCGCGGCCGGTTAGCATCTGGGCAATGAGTGATCAGAACGGCTGGCTCAAGCTTCTCGACGCGAACCCGAACCACTCGCAGTGGTACATCGACCGTTTCCGGTCGATGGCCGAGGCCGGGGCCGACCTGGCCGGCGAGGCGCGGATGGTCGACGCGATGTTGCCGCGCGGGGCTCGGGTGCTCGACGCCGGCTGTGGCACCGGCCGCCTGGGCGGTTACCTCGCCGACGCCGGGCACGACGTCGTCGGTGTCGACCTCGATCCCGCTCTGATCGCCGAGGCGCAGCGCAACCACCCCGGCGCCCGCTGGCTGGCCGGTGACCTGAGCGAGCTCGATCGGCCCGAGCGCTTCGACCTGATCGTCAGCGCCGGCAACGTGATGACCTTCGTGGCGCCCAGCACCCGCGTCGAGATCCTCCGCCGGTGCGGGCGGCACCTGGCCGAGGGCGGCCGGCTGGTCATCGGGTTCGGAGCGGGGCGCGGCTACCCCTTCGACGACTTCCTGGCCGACGCGGCGTCGGCCGGTCTGACCAGCGACCTTCTGCTGGCGACGTGGGACCTGCGCCCGTTCACCCCGGAGGCCGACTTCCTGGTCGCGGTCCTGCGCCCCGCGTAACGCTTGTCTTTTTGTTATCGCCGTTCTCCGGCGACGTCTCCTTGGCTGGTGATCAAACGCTCGGCGGCCCCTCCCGCCGTGTCGTCCCCGGTGAGGAGTGACCTGTGTCGTATGCGACGAACGGCCGGCCCGACGACGACGTGCCGTTGCCTCGTCACCGCCGGCGACCGCGGCGGGCCCTGGCGGTTCTCTGCGCCGGGATCGCGGTGGCTGCTGTTGCGGTGACCGCGGGCGCGGTCGCGCTGGCCGGTACGGGTGATGACCCCGGACCGGCGGAGGCCGTCGCGCGCGCCGCGGTCACCACCCCGCCGGTTACTCGGCCCCTGGCCGGGGCGGCTTCCCCCCGTACGGTGAAGCCCTCGACCACGGCATCGGCCAAGGCGCCCGCCAAGGCCGTGCCGGCAACGACGCCCGCCCGTGCGGCGGCTAAGCCCGGCTGGATCCCCGTCGACCAGGCGGCGTGGAAGAAGCAGACCGCGGCCTACAAGAGCCGGAAGACCGACTCCGCGCCCGGCAGCGTCGGCAACCTGCCCGAATTCCGGGCCGACTGCGAATACAGCCACCGGCGGGCCGACGACCCCATCGTGCTGCCCGGTCTGCCGGGTGCCTCGCACATGCATTCGTTCGTCGGCAACAAGGGCCTCGACGCGGACACGACGGCCGGCGACCTGATGAAGTTCACGGCCAGCACCTGCAAGCCGGCGCAGGACCATTCCGCCTACTGGGTGCCGACCCTGTACGACAACGCGACCGGCAAACCCGTCGAGACGACCGGCTTCCGGGTTTATTACCGCTCGCTGCGCAACAGTTCGGGCGACGTGATGCCGATGCCCAACGGCCTGCGCCTGATCGCCGGCGACGCCAAGAAGAAGGTGCCCACGCCGCGTGGCGCGCAGGGCCAGTTCTACTGCGCCTTCTACGGTCCCGGCGACCTGGACGGCGTGGCCCGCAGCGACAACGGCAACTGGCCGATCTGCGGCAAGGGCGCCACGTTCCACTTCATGATGCAGTTCCCCGACTGCTGGGACGGAAAGCACCTGGACAGCCCGACCCACAAGGCGCACGTGGCCTTCGGCGACAACCAGGGCTGCCCGGCAAGCCATCCGGTCCGCATCCCCGCCATCACGTTCGACATCCAGTACGGCGTGACGGGCACCAAGGCCGGCTACTACCTGTCGTCCGACAAGACCGGCAAGAGCGCCTCCTCAATGCACGGTGACGCCTTCGTCATGTGGGACGCCGACTTCATGAACAAGCAGACCAAGAACTGCATCCGCCAGCGCCGCACCTGCGACAACAACGGCTTCCTGATGTGACGCCCGATCAAATTGGGTGAGGCGTAACAGGTCCCGACCGGACAACCGCCGGGCCCAGGCGACGTCCGCCCGGTTCCCGGCAGCTGCGTCTATGGTCGTTGCCCGTTGACCGATGTGGTGGGCTGCTCGAACATGCGGTCCGCGCGGCGCTCCAGCCGTTCCTTGAGGGCGTTGAAATGGTCGTCCCGTTCGAAAGCGTCGCCGTCGGTCACCTTCTGAGTCATCAGGGTCTCGAGCTTGTCGGCCGCGGCCTTTCTCTCTGCCACGATCTTGCGGACGACGTCGGCCAGCTCCTTCTCGGTCAGCTCAGCGGCGCCGTCGGCAACGGGGCTGCCCAGAAGGTCGGCGAGGATGGTCGCCCATTGGTGGCTCAGCTTCTCGGCATACTCAGCGCGCCGTGTCTGCACGTCGTGTTCGCAGTCGATCTTTATCAGCTGTTCCCAATAGGGCTGAACGGCCAGCTTGACCTGCTCATCCAGTTCGATCCAGACATAGGGGCGGCAAGTCAACGAGGTCCCTCGCCAACTGAACCGCCAGGGCGCCTCCTCGGCGAGCTGCTGCTGCAGTTCTCTTTCCAGCTGCTCGGCGTGGTGTGCCGGGTGTTGTCGTGCCCGCTGCGCGGCAAGTGCTTTGAGGCGCCGTGTCGCAAAGGGCATGAGGGACTCGATGGAACTGGAGAGCTCGGCCTGATAAAGCCCGTCGGAGCCCCAGACGAAGGTTCCGTGAACCCGAAAGGTGAAGATGTAGCCGCTGGCTGGGACGACCATCGGCGACCCGAGCCGGCGTCGACCGGTCAGCTTTCCTGGTGGTGGTGGTGGCGGTGCCGGAGAGACCGGGATGACCGGGGACGGCTCCGCCTCCTGAGCGGGTGGGCTGAACCAGGCCACAAGGGTCCGCCACATGCGGCCCAGCCAGGCGCTGAAGCGCAGCCACCTACTGACCGATGGGGACACCGACTCGGTTTCCGCGTTCATGAGTCCCACCTCCTTTGCTGATGTGTCCAGTCCGGAAGTTCGCCACGGAATCCAGACGTCTTCGTCATGTAGAAGTTGATGCGCCGACGTGCTGTCGATCTTGCGAAGATCGCGTCGAGAAGCTGTATGACATAGGGCCGCAACTCGCGGTTGGCGTCGGCTTGACGAATCCACCGAGCCAGCGCGTCGGCGGCGGCCGGTGCCGTGCTGGACTCGTAGAACGCGATCAGCCAGAGAGGACCGAGGAGGTCAGCTTCGATGTGCCCATCGACCAAACGGCTGAGGAGTTCGTACCGCGAATCGAGCGATTCGGGATCGACCCTTGTGGTGAGCTTCAGAAGCGCCCGTACAGCGTGCGCCTGTAACAGCGGGTCTCGGGGCGCGGTTCTTGCGGTGGCCGGTGGCGGCCGAAGCGCGGCCCATTCAGCGAGCTCGGCAAGAATGAAGGATGCCCGGTCAGGTCTATACAGTTGATTCACCGCGGCAGCCACCACCCGGCTTCCGCGTTGACCAGGGTCCTTGGCAATGCGGGCCAGGTCGAGCATGCTCCAGGCCAAAACGGTTTGTTCGAGTCCGCTTACGTATACCCGCGCGGCAGTGTCCCGTTGAAGATTGCGCGAACCGGAACACCATTCGCTCAACTTGGCCCGGACCTGGGGCCGAACGTCGCCGGCCATGTCGGAGAGGGTCATGGTCCAGGCCGCAGCCTGTCGCACAGCTGGCCTTCGTGATCCCGCCCAGCGGTCGACGAGGTCGTGATGGACCCGATCGAAATCATGGTGAACGAGGACACCGGCGGTTTCCGCGGCTGCCCGCCTCATGACGTTGTCGCCCTCTTCAACCAGGCGATCCAGCCAGTGCAGGAGTGATCTACGAGTGCCGTCGAAGTCGTGCCAGGCCACGTCGATGATAGATCCGCGCAGTCCCGGGTCTCTGATCCATGCCGTCCGGGTGGTGCCCCCTTCTGCATCGCCCGCCTGACGTCCAGCTTCCCAATCCTGCCGCAACTCGTCGCCGAGCAGGTCTTGGACCGGATGTTGCAAAGCCATGCTGCCCCATTCCGGGCGCAGCGCCGCACTGTCGATTTCTCTGAGGAGCCAGTCGGCAGCCTCGAACACGTAATGCAGTGGCCTTCGGTAGAACACCGCGTAGGACAGGCGAAAAGCTCGTTCATGTTGGCCCGCCCGGCGGCCTCGGGTAGTGGATGTCTCCTTACCGGGAAGAAGGATGGCGGTAGCTCGTTCCCGCCGTCGAGGTTGCGAGCGGTTGAGGACCAAGCGCAGAGCCCCCTCGTCGTCCGGATCAACCTTGGCGATCGCCCGGGCGATCGCCACGCATTCCTTGGGGCCGGACGCCGCTTTGAGCTCGACTGCCACGTCTTCGGTCAGGTAACGCTCGGCGTTGCCGCGATTTGCCGGTGGAAGCGATGCCTGCAGGTGTCTGCGAAAAACCTCGGTTTGGTCGGGCGCCTCATGACGGACTTCGGCCCCCTGCTGAAGGTCGCCCCGTCGAGCTCCCTCATCCCTGATCAGCAGTAGGGTCGAGCGTCGCTTGCGGAACAGGGGCGCCAGCATGCGCATCGTGTCAGTAGCGCCATCACCGGAGAGTCGCAGAATAAAGCCACTCTCCTCGGGCAACCTGTCCGGTTTCGCGGTAAGGGCTTCGGGCGGGACTTCGTTCGGCAACGCGACCTCGTAGATATGGCCGGGTTTGTATCGGCGATACAGCGCCGCCCGCGCTGAACTGTAGCGGCCTGAGTTTCTGAGCCCCACCAGGCACACTGCTGCGCGCTGCGACAGGAACTCGTCGAGCTGCACGTCCGACTTGGTCGGCACGTAAACTTCCGCCAAGCTTTTGAGGCCGGGAACCTCGCCGATGATCGGATCCAGCGGTCGCTTCCCGTGGAAGTTGTACATGGTGTTGTTGCTGCCCAACTGGGTCGGTCCGTGCGCCGTCGTATCGGTGTAGAGGTCCCCGAACATTTCGTCCGCCACCCGTGGGTCGACCCGCACAGAGTCCGAGTCGATGGGTGTGGTCTCCTCACCGTCCACGTCCACGTCCACGTCCACGTCTGCGTCGGCAAGAGGCGGTGAGCTCACCGCGGCACTTTCGGCGACGAGAGGCAAGTCTCGGGTTGGCACTTCCGTGGCTTCCGACTGGGATCCCGCCGCCGGATCCGGCTCGGGGAGCAACTTCTCGGACTCGTCGTCACTCATTGGAGTTCCGCATCGTGTTCTGATTCCCGAACTGTGCCGGGCCGTGCGTGGTGATCCCGCTGAAAACCTGACCGATCGGATCCGTCGGCCTCGGAGCTGCGGTTGCCTCGGCCGGTGAAGTGGCCGGCATGCCATAAGCGGCCTCATCCGTCGCATCACCCGCGGCGTTCTCGCCTGGGACGTAGATCCAGGCGGCAGCGCTGAAACGTTTGTCAGGAATCTCGGCGCGGACCGCCTTGAACTGCTCTGGACGCAGATCGCGATAGTGCTCGATCACCTCGTGATACATCGAGTCGGAGACGATGAGTGCTACGTCGGCGCCTGAGAAGCGCCGAAGTGCGCGTTTCAACTCAGGCGAATCCACGAGCCGGCAGACATGGATGACGGCGTCGCTGGGAAACCCGTTGGCGCCGTCCAGGTGCACCAAGCCTTGGTGAACCGCCAGGCGGAGCCGGACCTTGGCTTCCTTACGGAGACCTTGGTTGTGCTCACGAAGCCGCCGATCGGCCGCAGGAGCGAGCTTGGCGGCGACGGTCCGCTCGCTGGTACCAGTGGGCAGGATGGCGAGCTCACCGTCGCCGGCCTGCTGGATGAGCCAATCGATGCGATCCAGGCCCGCATCCGCGGCGGCTCCGTCCATGATCCGCCGAAACGCAGTTTGCGCCTGATGTTGCAAGAGGTTGTTGCGCTTGCTGTAGCTCTCCATATCTGCAGCGACGACCACACGACGATGCGGATCCTGTATGTCGGGCACGTGGATTCACCCCTCGGGGAGCGGGTTGATGTGTCCTTCCTCTCTACCGGCTCGGCACGACGGACGATTACGTACATCTATGGGTTGTCCGGATTCTGCTCCTCGGTGTGAAGGTGTAGGGGGTCCCTGCAAGTCACGATCCGTCAGGCCGACTCGAAAGGCCCGGGTCCTGCTCGGCTCGCTGGGCGGTATGACGATGATCGTCGTGCAGCAGGCGCAGGTACTTGATCGTCGGCGCCGCGGCGGCCGGCGTGCTCGTCGCGGCAGTCATCACCATGACCGTCGCGATGTAGCAAAGAAGCTCTGAACGTGCTGTAGTCAACTGCACACTCGGCGTTACCTCAATGTGTGGAGGCGTGCTTGACCAAGTCGCCGTGGTTGCCAGGAACGTTGCTCGGCAGGCTCGATGAGACCAGCCGTCAGGAGTTTCTCCAGCTCGGGATGTTGCGAACCGCGGCCGCTTCGAGCGCGATCCTCCAGGAAGGGATGCGGGAGTCGCATGTGATCCTTCTTAGTGATGGATTGACCAAGGTGACGGCGGCCATGATGGATGGTCGCCATGCTCTGCTCGATGTGCGTGTGTCGGGCGACCTCGTGGGGGAGATCTCCGCCCTGAACGGAACTCCGCGATCGGCGACCGTGACGACATGCCGCGCCTCGACTCTTCGCGTCATCCACCGCAATGAGTTCCGTGCTTTCTTGCGTACGCACCCCGACGCCGCGATGGCGATCGCCGGCATCGTGGCTGATCGGCTTCGCATGGCGAACCGTCGCCGTGTCGACTTCGCTTCGTATCCGGTGAGGGTGCGCCTCGCCCGCATCCTGTGGGAGATTGCGATGGCGTACGGCCACCGGGAACGGGAGGGCATCGTCGTCGACATCCACCTGACTCAGAGCGAACTCGCCACCATGTGCGGGGCAGCCGAGATCACCCTTCAGAAAGCGCTGCGAGAGCTGAGAAACTCAGGCGTCGTGGCAACGGGTTATCGGCAGGTGATCGTTCGAGACGCCGACTCCCTCCAGCGCTGTGCCGATGTCGCGGTTTGACGGTGTAGTTCGCATCTGCGGCGTCGGCTCTGGTGCCTTTACTCGTCCTCCGCGGTGTAGGGATCGGTAGGAATCAGCCTGATGTCGGGGATGGCGGCGGCTCGTTGCTCTGGCGTCGCGTCGAAGGAGAGCATCTCGGCGCCTTCAGGAATGCCGACCCGGGAGAGAAAGATGCCGTTGCGACCGACGTCGCACCACAGCGTGGCAAAGCCGATTCTGTTCGTCGGACTGCCCGTGTAGGTGATGTGCAACTGGCCGGCGTCGCCGTCCGGGCAGGGCACGTCGGCCTGCTCGGGCCAGGCGTCCCGGATTTTGGTGAACGCTTCGAACCACGCTTCCCAGGTGCGCTGAGACTCAGTCATCTCGGCCATGCGATCTACTCCGCTTCCAGCAGGTGTCTGTGCGCCTGCCACCATCGTTCCTCATGGGCGTATGCCCGGCTTTCGGAGGCGGCGCGAGCCGCCTCATCCCACGGGAAGTCCTTGCCTTCGCGGAGTTCGTCGAGATGGAATCGCTCATGAGCGAGGGTGCGAGCCAGTTGCTCCTCGTTCATGAATGCGTCGCGGGCCAGCTTGATCTCGCCGTCGGGCATGGTCACACCGAAGAACTCCCGGCCCGGGCCGGATCCTCGGCGGATCTTGTCCAGGGAGAACCTGACGCTGTCCATGTCGATCCCATACTTCGCTGCGACCGCCAGCACATTCTCCCGGCTCATGAGGACCTTTTGACCGTTGCGGACGATGCCATCGCCCTCTCGGTGCAGCCCTACCTCCGGTGATGTCGGTTTACGACGTGCCGGTTCGCCGTCAACACTTGAACGTCCTGCTCTTGCGACTTCAGTGACGGCGCTGTGTGCCTGTGTCACGGTGCCGGCCGCCCTGGCAGGCGTCGAACGGCTATCGCGTCCATGACTCTTTGGCGGCGCTCCGCCCGCCTGAGGCGCGTCGCTGTGTGGGTTTCTGGGGCGTTCAGTCAAGGCTTCGTCCGGTCGGCAAAGCTGTCCACAACCGCGAAAATAACAAGCGGTGTCTATTGGTTCGGCAGTCGCCGTAACCCGGGCGTCCGAAGCCCCGCGAGGTGCGAGAGCGTTGCTCGGCCGGTTACCCGTGTTCAGCACCGCGGTCCGCGCGCCGCGGCGCAGTGTCAACGCGGGACTAGCGTTCGCCGCTGCCGATTGCTCGTGCAGGGTGCCTCTCGGTTGACCAGGCGGGGCCTGGCTACCCAGCTAGTGAGCACCTCGCTGACGCACGGGACAAAGATCCAATGGCATTCGCACGCGTGATCGTTCGGTGCATGCCCGAATATTCACATCGTGCACATCCATCGAGCTCCGTGGAACCGATTCGGCGGCACCCTTTCCGGTTCTACTGGCAGGTCACTATGGGCGTGAGGATCGACCCCTGCCAATTAAACGGGGGGTCGTCGATCATGTTGTGGCCGGTCACGGCGTCGCACGGTCCGTACGCCGCTGATCCTGAGAACGCATGACTCTCGTATCCGTGGGCAGGTGATTCCACGGATGGAGACGACATGACAACGCGCAAGCCCGCCACGCGCGCGTCGAGCGCAGGTCGCCACATGGTCCATACTGGATCAGTGAGCACGTGCGGATGCACGTGCAGATGCGCCGGTGCTCTTGTCCGGGGAGGACTCTGATGCGGCTGAGACATCCATCCGGCCGCATCGTGCATCTTTCCTGTGGGCTCACCGCGGCGACGACCGGCAATCTACCGGCTGTCGTGGCGCAACTCGACACGTACGGCGCGGTTCGCGCCCGGCTCGGCGCCGAGTCCCTCGGTGTGAGCCTCTGGCTTCCCCCCGCGCTCGCCGCCGCCCTCGCCGTCGAGAGCCGCGCCCGCACCCGGCTTCGTGCCGAACTCGACGCCCGTCGGCTCGACGTCGTCACGATGAGCGGCGCGCCCTTCGACGAGGGCGGCGGCGAGACCCCCGCCTGGAACGAGCCGGCCCGCCGGGAATACACCCTCGACCTCGCCCGCATCCTGCTCGACCTGCTCGACGAGGACGCGGTCCGGGGCAACGTCAGCACCATCGGCATCGGCCCGTCCGAGGGCTGGGGCGAGCCGGAGGAGAAGGCCACCGCGGGCATCCTGCGCCGCCTCTCGCACGGGCTGGCCGACCTCGCCTGGCAGAACGGCCGAGCCGTACGGGTCGGCTTCCAGCCCGCCGCCGGCCGGGTGCTCGACACCCCCGAGCAGACGGTGGCCGCGCTCAGCCGCATCGACAAGGACCGGCTCGGCGTCTGCCTCGACCTCGGCCACGCCGCCGAGCACTGGTCCGACCCGGCCGCCGGCATCGAGACCCTGACCGACGCCGGCCTGGCCATCGTCGAGGTGCGGCTCAGCGCCGTGGCCGGCTCCACGACGGGCGCCTGGCGCGAGGGCCTCGACCGGCTGTTCGGCCGGCAGGGCCCGCTCACCGAGAACCTCACGCTCGTGAGCCGCGCGCCGGATCAGCCGGTCGAGCAGATCGCCGGCGACGTCGCGTACCTGTTGGCCGAGCTCGCCGCCCTCGGCCTCGCGCCGGAAAATGAGCCCTGCCCCGCACGGTGAAATCCGTCTAGAGTCGGTGCTGGCGCTGCCGTGACGGGCGGACCGGGCCGGGAGGCGCAACTCCCGCCGGTCGCGACGTCCGGCCCGGTCGCGCCGCCGGGCGGTCTTCCCTCGCCGCCCACCTTTACCTGCTCTTTTCCGAGGGAGAAAGACCATGGCGCGACCCATCACGCTCTTCACCGGCCAGTGGGCCGACCTGCCCTTCGACGAGGTCTGCCGGTTGGCTTCCGAGTGGGGCTACGACGGGCTCGAGATCGCCTGCTGGGGTGATCACTTCGAGGTCGACCGGGCGCTCGCCGAGCCCGACTACATCGACCGCAAGCGCGAGCAACTCGCCAAGTACAACCTCAAGGTCTACGCGATCAGCAACCACCTGGTCGGCCAGGCGGTCTGCGACCACCCGATCGACGAGCGGCACCAGGACATCCTGCCTGCTGACATCTGGGGCGACGGCGACCCCGAGGGCGTACGGCAGCGGTCCGCCGAGCGGATGAAGGACACCGCCCGGGCGGCGGCTCGCCTGGGTGTGAAGACGGTCGTCGGCTTCACCGGCTCGTCGATCTGGCACACCGTGGCCATGTTCCCGCC
This sequence comes from Paractinoplanes maris, assembly GCF_023544465.1. Taxonomy (GTDB): domain Bacteria; phylum Actinomycetota; class Actinomycetes; order Mycobacteriales; family Micromonosporaceae; genus Actinoplanes; species Actinoplanes maris. Next base: position 179,967 of record NZ_JALPVL010000013.1, read on the forward strand.
CGTGCCGCCGGCCATGATCGAGCGCGGCTACCAGGACTTCGCCGACCGGTGGAACCCGATCCTCGACGTGTTCGACGAGGTCGGCGTGCGGTTCGCGCACGAGGTCCACCCCAGCGAGATCGCGTACGACTACTGGACCACCCGGCGCGCCCTGGAAGCCATCGGCAACCGGCCGGCCTTCGGGCTCAACTGGGACCCGTCGCACTTCGTGTGGCAGGACCTCGACCCGGTCAACTTCATCCTCGAGTTCAAGGACCGGATCTACCACGTCGACTGCAAGGACGCCAAGGTGCGCACCGGCGACGGGCGGCGCGGCCGGATGAGCTCCCACCTGCCCTGGGCCGACCTGCGGCGCGGCTGGGACTTCGTCTCCACCGGCCACGGCGACGTGCCGTGGGAAGACTGCTTCCGCGCGCTGAACGCGATCGGCTACGACGGCCCGATCTCCATCGAATGGGAGGACGCGGGCATGGACCGCCTGCTCGGCGCGCCCGAGGCGCTGCAGTTCGTGCGGCGGCTTGCCTTCGACGCCCCGACGGCGGCCTTCGACGCGGCGTTCTCGCGGTCGTAACGGACATGGCTGAGGCCGCCCTCGACGTTGAGGGCGGCCTCAGAGCCTTGATCGGCAGGCGATCAGAGGGTGGAGCTGGAGGGCTTGCTGTTCGAGGAGGCGAGCGGCTGGGTCAGGTCCGAGTCGCTGCTCAGGCTCGAGTCGCTGCTCGTGCTCGACGTCGACGAGGTCGTGGACAGCTTCTCACCCAGCTTGGACGACTGGATCTTGTCCTTGCTCTCGCTGTAGAGCTTGTTGGCCTGCGCCTGGGCCACACCGGCGGCCTCCTGGACCGTCGGGTGCTCCCACACCTTCTTGGCGTTGGTCGCGATCTCCTCGTACTTCTCCCGGCCGGCACGGCTGCCCAGGACGAAGCCCGCCGCGAGACCGGTGATGAACATCAGCTTTCCGCGCATGATGGCGGCTCCTTCCGTTCGTGACGCGCGTGCGTCGTTGCTCGGTGCATACCCATGCTGCCGGTTTCGTACTCCTGCACGCAGCGTTTCACCCTGGTTCGGCGCGCCAGGGAACCCCTTGGCCACCAGACGGTCCGGTCATGTACTCTGTTCTCCGGCACCGAGAAAGCCGCGGTGCTGGTGCGATCCCCTGTAGCTCAATTGGCAGAGCAGCCGGCTGTTAACCGGCAGGTTATTGGTTCGAGTCCAATCGGGGGAGCGAGTCGGCGGGGCCCTCTGTTCGCGGAATGCGCGAACCGGGGGCCTTTGTCGCATGTCTGCTCAGGGGGCCGAGCCCCCTGAAACCCCACGGTGCGGTGGCTGCGCTCCGGCTTCTGCTTGCGCTGGGTGCGTTGGGCTCGCGCTGCGCGCTCGGGTTGCCTTCGCGCTGTGCGCTCGGCCGCGGTGGGTTGGGCTTCGCGCTGTGCGCTCGGCCGCGGTGGGTTGGGCTTCGCGCTGTGCGCTCGGCTGCGGTGGGTTGGTCTTCGCGCTGTGCGCTCGGCCGCCGTTGCGCTTGGGGCTCAGTTGTGGCTCACGGCTGGGTTGCGCTTCGTGTTGGTTGGCGCTCGGGGCGGGTTGCTGGTGGGTGCCCTGATGTTGGGGAACATTTGCCCCTTTGTGGTTCGAGATGTCGTCTGACCTGCGGAGATGGGCCTTCGTCGGGGTGGTGTGGTGCCGTGTGGTACGGGGGGTGGGCATCGATTGACATGGTGGGGTGGCGGGGTCAGGGTGTGAGAGCGCTCTCGTGGATGACGGAGCGTTACGGCCGGGGTGCGACCCCCTTCCTTGTCCGCCCCCGAAGCGCTCCGGTCGGTGCGGGATCCCCTCCGGTGCGCCGGGCCTGCGCCAACCCGGGGGCCGGACTGTGGAGTGCCTATGCGTCGCAAGCGCAAATCCCTGCTCGTGGCGGCCGTCGCGGCGGTTGCCGTGTCCGCCGCCGTCGCGGTTGTCCCCAACGCGAGCGCGGCCGGACCCGACCTGCTGCCGCTGACCGTCACCAACGACTCGGGGCGTGGTGAGGGCGTTCACCTGTATGTCCTGGGCGAATCCGGTGGACGGCTCGGCTACGTGACCGAAGGCGGCACGTTCACGCCGTGGCCGGCCGGTGGGAACCCGCCGGTGCCGGCGCCCGACGTGGCGATCGACGGGCCGGGCAACGGGGCCAGCAAGACGATCCAGGTGCCCAAGGGACTGTCCGGGCGCATGTACATGTCGTTCGGCGACAAGCTGAGCTTCAAGCTGGCCCAGGACGGCGGTCTCGTGCAGCCCGCGCCGTGGGCGGCCGGCGACCCGAACAGCGACATCCTGTTCGACTGGAGCGAGTTCACCTACAACGACTCCGGGGTGTTCCTCAACAGCTCCCAGGTCGACATGTTCGCCGTACCGCACAAGGTCAGCGTGACCGGCTCGGACGGCAACACGCTGGAGACCGGCGAGCTCAAGCCGGGCGGTCACAACGCCGTCGTCGACGGGCTCGAGGCGGACGCCGATTTCGCCAAGCTGGTGCAGACCCGGGCCGACGGCACCGTGCTGCGGGTCCTGTCACCCGGCAAGGGAGCCGACGCCGGCGGCTTCGACCCGGACTATCTGGCCGGCTACATCGATCGAGCCTGGTCCGCGTACGCAAATGCCGACCTCACCGTGAAGCCGTTCCTCGACCAGCCCGACAAGGTCTTCACCGGCCGCACCGCGGGCGATGTCATGACCTTCACCGACCGCACCGGGGCCCAGGTCGCCACTTTCACCAAGCCCACCACGGCGAACGTCTGGGGCTGCGACGGCAACCTCGGCGCGCCGAACGACCTGGTGGTCGGGCCGATCGCCCGCAGCCTGTGCGCGGCGCTGACCCGCGGCACCCTCGGGTCGCAGCCGGTCGAGCCCAGCACCGACCCGGCGACCTTCTATCGGAACGAGCCGACCAACGAGTACGCGAAACTGATCCACGCCAACATGGTCGACGGCAAGGCGTACGCGTTCGCCTTCGACGACGTCGCCAACCAGGAGTCGCTGGTCCACAGTGGCGACCCCACGTCCATCGGCATCACGCTGTCGCCCTTCAACTGAGCCCGGAGGCTGATCATGGCTAAGAGGAAATTGCTGGCCGCGGCCGCGTCCGTGGCAGTCGCCGCGGTGGCCGGTCTGGCCGCCCTGCTCCCGGGCACGGGCGCCTCGGCGGCGACCCTGCCGGTGTCCGAGTCCCAATTCCAGCAGATGTTCCCGAACAGGATCGACTTCTACTCGTACGCCGGACTGGTGGACGCCATGCAGAGGTTCCCGGAGTTCACCGGGACCGGTGGTGAGGACGTGCAGAAGCGGGAAGCCGCCGCGTTCCTCGCGAACATCAACCACGAGTCCGGCGGTCTGGTGTACGTCGAGGAGCTGAACCAGGCGAACTGGCCGCACTACTGTGACGGCACCCAGCCGTACGGATGCCCGGCTGGTCAGGACGCCTATCACGGGCGCGGGCCGATTCAGCTGAGCTGGAGCTTCAACTACAAGGCGGCGGGCGACGCCCTCGGCATCGACCTGCTCACCAACCCGGACCTGGTCAAGAACGACGCGTCGGTGGCCTGGCAGACCGGCCTTTGGTACTGGATGACGCAGACCGGGCCGGGCTCGATGACGCCGCACGCCGCGATGGCCGGTGGCGCGGGCTTCGGCCAGACCATCCGCAGCATCAACGGTGCGCTGGAGTGCGACGGCGGCAACCCGGCGCAGGTGCAGAGCCGCGTCGACGCCTACCAGCGGTTCGCGCAGATCCTCGGCGTGGACCCGGGCGGCAACCTGTCCTGCTGAACCTCCTTCACCCGGCCGGCACTGACGTTCGTCAGCGCCGGCCGGGCTTTCCCGAGGGGCAGGCGGGGGCGTACGTCCGTACGTCTTGGTCTTTCCGCTGCCGTGACCAGCGAGCGCGGTTAGTCTTGGGGCTGCCTGGTTCGTCCCCTTGTGAGGTGCACGTGTCGCAACCTGTTGAGGTGGACGTCGTCATCGTCGGCGGCGGTCTCGCCGGACTGTCCGCTGCCCGCCGTCTTGACCGCGCCGGGGTGGAGTGGCTGCTGGTCGAGGGCTCCGACCGGATCGGTGGCCGCGTCGCCACCGACGTCGTGGACGGCTGGCACTTCGACCGCGGGTTCCAGGTGCTCAACACGGCCTACCCACGGGTGCCCGCGCTGGTCGACATCGACGCGCTCGACATGCGCTACTTCAAGTCCGGGGCCCTGGTGCGCCGCGGTGGCGAGTTGCACCGGCTGGAAAACCCGCTGCGCGAGCCGCTGTCGGCCGCGCAGACCCTGAACGCGCACGTCGGCACGCTCAGCGACCGGCTGAAGTTCGCGGCGCTGGCCGCCCGCTGCGCGACGCTGCCCGCGTCCCGGCTGCTCGAAGCCCGCGAGACGACCGCCCAGGAGATGCTGCGCAAGGCCGGCTTGTCGCACCGCATGATCGAGGAAGTGCTGCGTCCCTTCTTCTCCGGGGTGTTCGCCGACCGCTCGCTCGAGACCTCCAGCCACGTCTTCGCGATGGTGCTCCGGTCCTTCGCCCGCGGCAAGATCGGCGTACCGGCGGCCGGTATGCAGGCCCTGCCGGCCGCGATCGCCGGCCCGCTGCCCTACCCCCAGCTGCTGATCGGCGCCCGCACCCTCGAGGTCAGCCCCGGCGTGGTGGTCACCGACGGCGGCCAGATCAACTGCCGGGCGGTGATCGTGGCAACCGGTCCGAGCGCGGCCTCCGAGCTGCTGCCGCAGGTGCCCCGCCCCGACATGCACGGCCTGACGACGTTCTACTTCGGCGCCGACCAGGCCCCCATCGACGAGCCCACCCTGCTCCTGGACGGCGACCGCCGCGAGATCATCGCCAACACCGCGGTGGTCAGCAACGCCGCCCCCGAGTACGCCCCGAACGGAAAGTCCCTGATCGCGGCGTCGGTGGTCGGTGTCTCAGCCCCGTCCTCAGCGTCCGAGACGGTCATCCGGGTCGAGCTGTCCCGCCTGTACGGCGTGCCGACCGACGACTGGGAGATGCTCGAGATGATCAGCATCCCGGAGGCGCTGCCCGCGGCCCGCGTCCCCCAGGCCCAGCTGCGCAAGCCGGTCGACCTGGGCGACGGCCTGTTCGTGGCCGGCGACCACCGCGACAGCCCGTCGATCCAGGGCGCGCTGGCCGGCGGATGGCGGACGGCCGGGGCCGTGCTTTCCTGGCTGGGCGCGCGGGTCGGCGTCTGAGCCGGGGAGATCGCTGGCTGTGGGTATGCGGCACGGGTTAGGATCGCCGCCGGTAAGGGGCGGTAGCTCAGTGGGTTAGAGCAGGGGACTCATAATCCCTCGGTCGCGGGTTCGAGTCCCGCCCGCCCCACTCATCTTGCCTGGGGGCGACCCCCAGACCCCACGGTGCGGTGGTCGCTCTGGGTGAGATGGTCGCGCCATCGCAAGGTCGCGGCCTCCTCCGGTCCTCCGCCGCACGACTAGTCCACAGGGTGGTCAGCGGTGGGGCACGCTTCGTAACTTGGCGCACGTAAGCAGGCGACCGGGTACACCCCGACGGCCGCGTACCTGTCTACGTTCAGATCGCCGACTACATCGAAGGCAACATCAAGACCGGCCGGTCAACCTTCTACGCGAACGGGACTTGGTCTACACCGTCCTGCAGCGAGGCACATTCGTCCGTCCGAGTTGAGTGCGTTGGGCGGAACGCCGATTCTGTTAAAACGACACCGACCTGATCCAGGCAGTAGAACGAGCCCGGCCGTGGCGATGTGGGACGAAGTGCTGTCGGTAGGGCAAACCCTGAACCCCCGCCCGCTTCCTGATAACGACTGAACGGCGAACTGGGTTTCCGAGATGGCGCTGTGCCACTTCACTAAAGCTTTCATTCATAGATTCACCACTCTCCCGAGCGAGTCGGCCCAATATGGTCATGAAGGTACTGGAAGACGGCCAGATACAGCCATCGTCGGGCCCCCTTCTGGGTCGCGCATCGGGTAGACGCAGCTATCGGGCCGATGTCGGCGTGACACGACTTGTGACGCGAACCGTAGGCATGTCCTGGAAATATGCGGGCTTAGGTGACCGTCTCGTAAGAGGAGCTGCAGGTAGAGGCTGCGGACCACTCGCATGGGCGCTCTCATAATCCCTCGGTCGCGGGTTCGAGTCCCGCCCGCCATGCCAGGCCGCGGTGGTCGGGCCCTCGCGGATCGGCTGGCAGATCGAGCCGCTCGCGCAGCCGGCCGGGTGGACGGGGCCGCTCGCGTTCACGGTGATGGCGGCGGGCTCGCTGCTGACCCGCGGACGTGGGCGCGACGATGCCGGCGGTCGCCCGCCCCGGGCGTAGCGTTAAAGAAACTTTAAGGAAGGCTCGCTCAGCGTCATGAACTGCTGCACATCGTTGCTCGTATCTCTCGGCACAAGCAGTACGGGACGAAGAGGGAGCGGTGCATGTATCGAGGCGGAGTCAGCAGCTATCGACGCCGAGTCAGTAGCCGGACGCGCAAGCTGGTGATTGGAGGTGCCGCCGCAGCGCTGCTCGGCTCGGCTCTCGCGGTCGGCACGGGGATGAGCCAGGCCGCCGAGCAGGGCAACGCCGGAGCCGGCTCCGGTAACATCAACGCTTTGGTGCCGGCGCTCGGTTTCAGCCCGGGCAATCCGAATGCGACGGCCGACCGCGTGGGCCCCACCGGGGTAAATGTTCCCGGTCGCTGCCCACCCACTCAAGCCCAAGTGAACGCGCAGGTAGCGCTCAAGAATGCGAACCTTCCGAGTGGGACGGACCTGGAAAGCCGCATCCAGCGCTTTGAAAAGACCTTGTCGGCGATTCAAGACTTGAAATGCCCCGCATCTTCCACGACTTTGCTGGGCCGCTTGAATTCGTTGACCGCGCTGCGCGCGAACGCGAACCGCGATGACGTCCTGCGTGGCTTGGGTGTGAACGAGACGCCAGCGGATAAAGCCGCCGCCACAGGATCCGGTGACGCGGCCGCGGGTGGAGCGACGGGGAACGCCGGAGCCGGCTCCGGTAACATCGACGCTTTGGTGCCGGCGCTGGGTTTCAGCCCGGGCAATCCGAATGCGACGGCCGACCGCGTGGGCCCCACCGGGGTAAATGTTCCCGGTCGCTGCCCGCCCACTCAAGCCCAAGTGAACGCGCAGGTAGCGCTCAAGAATGCGAACCTTCCGAGTGGGACGGACCTGGAAAGTCGCATCCAGCGTTTTGAAAAGACCTTGTCGGCGATTCAAGACTTGAAATGCCCCGCATCTTCCACGACTTTGCTGGGCCGCTTGAATTCGTTGACCGCGCTGCGCGCGAACGCGAACCGCGATGACGTCCTGCGTGGTCTGGGTGTGAACGAGACGCCAGCGGGATAAAGCCGCAGGGAATGCGGCGCCGTAAAACGCGCCAGCGAAACAAGCGGCTCGCAGAGCGGCGCCGCGGACAATGGCAACCTGATCCTTCGCGGATCCTGATCCACCGCACGGAACCGCCTCGCCGGAGGCCCTCGCACCACGGGGGGTCTCCGGCGCGTCCGTGTGTGGGCCATGCGCGCGGTGATCTTCGGCTACTTCGGCACGCTGACCGACCCCCGGCGCTGAGGAGTATCGCGAGCCCCTCGCGCACCGCACCAGCGAGCTGCTCGGCGTCTGCCGGCCACGGTTCCGGGAGGCGCTGGCCGGGAACTCGGCGAGCGCTCCGGCGGCATGGGCGTGTAGGCCTCGGCCATCTTCAGGTCCAGGAACCGCTCGCCGGCGCGCAGCGGCTGCGGTGGAGCTGACGACCCGCCCGCGCCGCACTGTCGGCGTCGTCGGGAGGAGGCGGCACCGCGGTACTACTTCCTGATCACCGGATTAACAGTCGTCTCAGATTCGCTCGGTACGAATTCGGCCTCAGACAAGTGATGCAACGCGTCAGGAGGCTATTGATGTCAGTGAACGCAGCGCCGTCCAGGGAAGCGCCACCCGGCCGGTGGGTGCCGTGGCTGGTGATCGGCTTGTGGCTGGTGCTGGCGGCGGTCATGGTGCCGTTGAGCGGAAAGCTGAGCTCGGTCACCACCGACAAAGCCGTGGACACCCTCCCGGCCAGTGCCGAGTCCACCAAGGTGGCGGTGTTGGAGGACAGTCGCCCCGGCGGCGAGGACAACACGTTCGTCTTCGTGTACCACCGCGCCGGCGCTTTGACCGACGCCGACCGCGCGACGGTCGAGCGCCACTACAACACCTTGGCCAAGCGGTACCCGCCGAAGACGGCCGGCGAGGACGACGACGGCTCACCGACGAGTCGGTCCACCGACGGCAAGGCGATGATGTTCACCCTCGAGGTGAGCATGACCTACGGCGGCCCGGAGGACATCGTCGGTCCGTTGCGTGACGCCGCCAAGGACCGCCCCGCCGGGCTGGAACTCGAGGTGACCGGCCCCGCCGCGATCGACGGCGACCTGGACGCCGTCTTCGACGGCATCGACCTGCAGGTCTTCCTCACCACCGTCATCGTCGTCACGCTCCTGCTCATCCTCACCTACCGCAGCCCGGTGTTGTGGTTCATCCCGCTCATGGCCGTGGGCGCGGCCGCACTGACCGCGATGGCGACCGTCTACCTGCTCGTCAAGGCTTTCGGCATCGTGGTCAACGACCAGAACTCGGCGCTGCTGACGATCCTGGTGTTCGGCGTCGGCACGGATTACGCGCTGTTGCTCATCGCTCGATATCGGGAGGCACTGCACCACCACGAGAACGTCCGGGTCGCGATGGTCCACGCGCTACGTGGCGCGGCGCCGGCCATCGTCGCGTCCGCGGCCACCGTGGTCGCCGGCCTGCTCTGCCTGCTCGTCGCGGACCTGAACAGCACCAGCGGTTTGGGCCCGATCGGGGCGGCCGGCATCCTGTGCGCGCTGGTGGCCATGCTGACGCTGTTCCCGGCGATGCTCGTGGTGCTCGGCCGGCGGATCTTCTGGCCGGCCATCCCGCGGTTCAGCACGGTCGTGGAGGAGAAGCCGGGGCTGTGGGGACGGCTCGGCACCGCCATCAGCCGCCGCCGGTGGGTGGCGACGCTCGGCTCGCTCGGAATCCTCGGCGTGCTCGCCGTCGGGCTGGCGGGCAACACCGGCGCCCTGCGGGCGCAGGACCAGTTCCTGGACGCGCCGGAGTCGGTCACCGGCTTCACCGTTCTGCGCCAGCACTTCCCGGAGCTCGGCGGCCAGCCGATGACGATCTTCACGCGACCGGCGTACCAGGAGCGGGTGCTCGACATCGTCAAGGGCACTCCCGGCGTGGCAGTGGCCGTTCCGGGCCAGACCAGCGGAGGCTGGGCCGACCTCTCCGTCTTCCCGACGGACGCGCCGGACACCGCTGCTGAGTACGACACCATCAAGCGGGTGCGCACCGCCGTGCACGCGGTGAACGGGGCGGAGGCGATCGTCGGCGGGCCGAGTGCGGAGAACCTCGACACCGAGGTGACCACCAGCCGTGACGAGAAGCTGGTGATCCCGCTGGTGCTCGCCGTCGTCCTGATCATCCTCGGGTTGTTGCTGCGCGCGATCGTGGCCCCGCTGGTCCTGATGGCCACCGTGATCGTCTCGTTCGCCGCGGCCTTCGGCGGCAGCGTGTTCGTCTTCGACACGATCCTCGGGTTCAAGGGTGTCGACTATTCGGTGCCGCTGCTGGCCTTCCTGTTCCTGGTGGCGCTCGGCGTCGACTACAACATTTTCCTGGCCAGCCGGGCCCGCGAGGAAACCGTGCGTCTCGGCACCAGAGACGGCATGCTCAAAGCCCTCTCCGCCACCGGTGGCGTCATCACCTCGGCCGGCCTGGTCCTGGCGGCCACGTTCGCGGTCCTAGCCACGCTTCCGCTGGTGATGCTGATCGAGGTCGGGTTCCTGGTCGCCTTCGGCGTGCTGCTCGACGCCCTGCTGGTGCGATCGGTCCTGGTGCCCGCCCTCACCCTGCTGATCGGCCGGCGGATCTGGTGGCCGAGCCGGCTGTCCCGACCGGAGGAACTGCCGGACCGTCGACGGCCGCTCGTGGACGATAAGGAGCCCGCGCTGCAACGGTGAGCGCGGCGGCACGTACGAGATCCGGGACGGGGCCAGACCCGTCCCGGATTTTCTCCATGGCCGAAGGCCGCCGCCCCACCGGGGCGGGATCAGCTCACCGCGGTGTCCTCCCCGGCGGTGAGCCGGGCGCTCGGGGTGGGCGGGGCCGCGGCCGGAAGGTCGAGCCGAAGCAGCGCGCCACCGCGTGCGGAACGGGCGACGGTGGCCTGGCCGCCGTGGGCGTCGACGACCCGCCGTACGATCGACAGCCCCAGACCGGATCCCGGCAACGCCCGGGCGCTGTCGGCACGGTAGAACCGGTCGAACACCCGCGGTACGTCCGCGGCGTCGATGCCCGGCCCGGCGTCGTCGACCTCGAGCACCGCCGACGCGTCCTCGGCACGGAGCCGGACCTGGACCGGCTGGTCCGCGGGGGACCACTTGCCGGCGTTGTCGATGAGGTTGAGCACCGCCCGTTGGAGCGCGGCGGGACGCCCGCTCACCCACACGGAGGTCACGTCGAGCGCGACCTCGATGTCGGGCACGCGGGAACGCGCCTGGATCGCGGCCGTCACCACCACGTCGGCGAGGTCGAGCACCTCGGTGTTCTCGTCGCTGACGTCACCGCGCGCCAGGTCGGTCAGCTCGGCGGCCAGGGTGCTCAACTCAGCCACCTGGGCACCGAGATCGTTGAGCAGCCGGGTCCGGCTCTCCGCCGGCAGTGCGCTGTCCAGGGTGCCGCGCCGATCGAGCCGGATCAGCAGCTCCACGTTGAGGCGCAGGCTGGTGAGGGGCGTCTTGAGCTCATGGGCGGCGTCCTCGGCGAGCAGCCGCTGGGCCCGCCGGGAGTCCCGGAGCGCGGCGAGCATGTCGTTGATCGATTGGATCAGCCGCCGGATCTCGCCGCCGCCCTCGTTCGGGATGTCGGCGTCGAGATCCCGGGTGCGCGCGACCCGGACCGCGGCGGCGGTCAGCCGGTCGATCGGTGCCAGCGCGGTCCGCGCCACGGTTCGCCCGACAAAGGCGCCGCCGACCACGCAGAACAACCCGATCAGCAGCATGCCGAACCCGAACTGGTTGATCGGGCTGTCGTCGGCGAGGCGGGCCACTTGGACCGCGCCGTCGCCCGCCCGGAGCGTGTAGATGATGTAGCCGTCGTCCCAGTCGGTCGACTCCAGCAGGTCGGTCGACGCGCCCTGTGCCACGCGCCCGGCGTGCTCGCTGACACGGGGCAGCGCGGGTTGGCCGGCCGGCGTGCGGATCGAGCCATCCGACAGGATGACCCGCACCAGCCGACCGGATCCGGGATACGGCGGTAGCTCGACCTGCGCCGGACCGGCGCGCTCCGCGTTCGTCGCCAGGACATGGGAGTCGGCGCGCAGCTGATTGTCGGCGGTCTCCCGCAGCTTCCGGTCCATCAGTTCACTGGCCACCTGGAAGGCCACGAACACGCTGACCGCGATGGCCGTCGCCGCGATCACCGTCAGCCTGGTCCGCAGGGACCGCCGGCGCCACCAACGGGTCAGCCGGCGCGAACCCCGGCCGGCAGCGCCCCGGCTCACGGAGGAGTCTCCCGCAACGTGTATCCCAGGCCGCGCAGCGTGTAGATCAATCGCGGCTCACCCTCGGCCTCCATCTTGCGGCGCAGGTAGCTCACGTACACCTGGAGGTTGTTGGCGGTGGCGCTCATGTCGAATCCCCAGATCGCCTCGAACAGCGCGTCGCGGGTCAACACCCGGGTCGCGTTGCGCACGAGGACCTGCAGCAGGGAGAACTCGGTCCGGGTCAGGCGCAGCGGCCGCCCGCCCCGCCACGCCTCGAACCGGTCGGGATCGAGCCGGACGTCGGCGAACGACAGGATCGGCGACTCCGCGTCGCCCGGCGCGCGCCGGCGCAGCAGGGCCCGCACCCGGGCCAGCAACTCCTCGGTGGCGAACGGCTTGGGCAGGTAGTCGTCGGCGCCCGCGTCCAGCCCCGCGACCCGGTCGGAGACCTGGTCACGCGCGGTCAGCATCAGCACCGGCAGATCCCGGCCCGCGGCCCGCAACCGCCGGCAGGTCTCCAACCCGCCGAGGCGGGGCATCATCACGTCGAGGATCAACAGATCGAGCGCGTCACCGCCGGCCCCCTCGACCCCGTCGAGCACAGCGAGACCGCTGGCGACGCTGCTGGTGTCATAACCCTCGACCTGCAGCACCCGCTCCAGCGACTCCCGGATGGCCGCCTCGTCATCCGCGATCATGATCCGCACGCCGGCCCGCCCCCTTCCCGTCGATACTTTGCCGCTCACTCTCCCTGATCAACCTGAGGCCAGTATTAGAGCTGTCGCCCTTGTGGTGCCCGCAGGCTCAGTGGCAGTGGTGCTCGCCGCCGCCGGCCTCGGTCGTGCCGAGATCGTCGTCCCGGCCGGCGGCCAGGCGCGCCCACTGCGACGTGGGTCGCCCGTCGAGGCGGAACTGGTCGCCGTCAACACGGAAGCGTCGGGGCCAGCCTTCCGGCGAGTCCTCCCACTGCTCCTGGCGGCCGTGCACAGTCATGTCGAGCATCCCGTACGTGGGTGCCATCGGCTCGACGCCGCGGCCGGTGGTCCAGTAGGTCTCGAAGACCTGGTCGCCGTCGCGCAGGTAGCACGCCTTCATGCCGAACTCCCGGCCGGCCAGCAGCGGACCGACCGATTCCGTGGGCACCGAGTACCAGGGCGCCGGCCAGCCCATGAAGTCCCGGTAGCGCCTGCTCTCCTCGATCGGCCCCTGGCCGAGAACGGCGAACGTGACGTCCCGCGAGTGCAGGTAGGACAACTCGAGAACCTGGCCGTTGAAGAAGGTGCAGCCCTCGCACTGATCGGCGGCGGACCGGCCGGTGTGCCACATGTGGTACGACGCGAACAGCTGCGTCCGGCCCTCGAAGACGTCGATCAGTGGAACCGGCCCGTCCACCCCGGTCAGCGGCGTCGACGGGTCGACCTCGACCATCGGCAGCCGCCGCCGCGCCGCGGCAATGGCATCGCCGTCACGGGTGTGTGCCTTCTCCCGCACCCGGAGTTCGTCGAGCTGCTTCTGCCAGGTTTCGCGATCGGTGATCGGTGGTGTGGACAAGACTGCCTCCTCGTGTCGGATTCACACCCAGGTCGAAGGAGGCGGCCAGTTTTCGACATACCGGCGCCCGCACCTCAGCGGCCCTCGGTTCTGTCATCGGGGTCGCGATACCAGACGGCGAGTGCGGTGCGTGAGGTCAGCAGGAGTTTGTGCAGGATGCGGCTGACATGATTTTCGACTGTTCGCTCGGAGAGGGTCAGTCGTGCGGCTATGGTCGCGTTCGTCAGGCCCTCGGCTACCAGGGCGGCGATCTCGTTCTCGCGGGAAGTCAGGGCTGGGTTTCGGTTTGCCGGGCTCAGCCACGTTTCGATGTCGCGGGCCAGCGGCGTCATGCCGAGCCGTCGCGCCAGGCCCATCGCCAGGTCGGCGTGGTCGCGGCCGGCTCGGGTGCGGGGTCCGAGCAGCTGGGCCAGCTCGGCGCGGGCGGCTGCGGCCTTCGGGGGTGACTCGGCCCGTTGCGCCGCTTCGAGAGCGTCAGTGAGGTGCTGCTTCGCGGCGTCTGCGCGACCCAGCAGCCGGGCCAGCTTGCCCAGGGCGAGGGCGACCGGGCCTCCGTACGGGCCGTAGGCGTGGGCAATCGCATGGAGGCCGTCGTAGGGCAGGAGGATCTCGTAGAGCTTCTGCGCGGTCGTGGTGTCTCGCAACGACAGGCAGACATCGGCATTGCCGACCGCGGCGATCAGGAACTCCGGTGTGTGGGCCGGCATCCGCGTCACGTACGGCGCGAGCGCGTGCCACAGTTCGGCCGCCTCCTCGGAACGACCGGCGGCGACCAGTGCGGCACAGAGCCAGCCGCGGGCCTGGAAGGGAAGGTGGCCGACCACTTCGCGTACGGCAAGGGTCACCTCCTCGATGCGCGCACCGGTTTCCCTGGCGGCGTCGAACTCGAAGACCAGATGCAGGTAGCTCGCCTCGCCGCCGGGCCGGCCGACCGCGCGGGCCTCGTCGGCCAGGAGTGACGCCTCGGCGTAGCGGCCCCGCCGGAGGTCTTCCGAAGCGCGGGTCAGCAGGAGCAGCGAGCGCCAGTCCGGGCCGAGCCGTTCCGCGAGGGCTCCGGCCAACGCGATCTCGTCGTGCAGTTCGGCGAACCGGCCCAGCGTCGCCCAGGCATCCATCCGCCAGCGGCGGCCCCACGCCTCGTACTCCAGTTCGGCTGTGCGGCGCCCCAGATCGATCGCCCGCTGAGCCAGGGCGAGACGCTCCTCGGCGTGCGCGGCGTTCAGCAGGGCACCGACGCGGGCCTGCAGGCCGAGGAAGACGGTTTCCGGATCGTCCTCACCGGAGTGGGCGGCCGGGGGCTGATCGGCCTGGAAGGAGTCGCGGGTCGCGTCGAGCTGGGCGCGTACCCGGGAGGATCGGACCGGGTCCGCGTCACCCAGCGCGGCCAGCGCCTCGGCCGCGAGGGCATGCACCCGCGCGCGGACGGCCGGGTCGAGCGGACGCCGGATCAGCACCGCGGCATCGGCGAGGGTGGCTACGTCGCCGGCCGCGCGACTGAGGTCGGCCAGGCTGACACAGAGGATCGAGGCCTCCGCGACCTCGCCGGCGCGGTACAGCGCTCGGGCCCGTTCCAGCAGCTCCGCCGCGTTCATGAGGTCACTTTAGGGACAAGGGGTTGAGTGGTTCCACGGATGTGGTCACGGCCGGGTGATTCGTAGCGTCACACCCATGACTGAGAACTGGACGGGTACGGCGGCGGTCCGGCTGCGGACGCTGGGACTGATCACCGTGATCGCGAGTCTGATCGGCGCCGCCTGCGCGGTCGCCGTTCTGGCCTGGCCGCCACAGGTCGGCACTGATTGGTACAGCTATCCCTTCGATGCCACCGGCTACGCCGTCGCCCAGTCCTTCTTCGCCCTGCACCACATCGGCATCCTCGTGGGCCTGTATGGCCTCGCGCGACTGGCCTGGCCGCGCGCGAGTCGCTCGACGAAGGCCGGCCTGGTCATCGCGGCCGTGGGGATGGTCCTGCTCATGGTCTGCGAGCTCTTCGCCATCACGGCGGCGAAGGCTCAGGTGGGCACGCCGGCCGCGGATGCGGTCGACAACGCGTACGGGGCTCCGATGATTTTGATCGGCGCCGGGATGGTGCTCGCTGGGGTGGGCCTGGTTCGCCGGCCCGTGTTCCCCGGGTGGGGGCGGTGGATACCGCTGGTGCTCGGCATCTATGTCTTCGTGCCGCTGTTCCCGGCTGTGTTCGGGCCGATGGTGCTGGGCCGCATCGCCATCGGCGTCTGGTTCGCGATCTTCGCCGCGCTCGGTGTCGCCCTGATGAGAGCCGGCACCGTTGCCGTGCCCACTGACAGCGGGAGGCCGGCCGGCGAACCGACTGGGGTTCGCCGGTGACCGGTGTCAGCCGAAAAGGGCGGCGGGAATGTCGGCGTAGAACAGGGCGGGGTCGCGGGAGAGAGAGGCCTTGACGTTGGCGGTGGGGGAGTCGGCGATCACTTCGAGCTGGCCCGCTTCCAGACCGTCCAGGGCCATGGTCACCACGTCCAGGGGCGGAAGTTTTTCGATGTCGTAGCCGGCCATCATGTCGGTGTCGGCAATCGCCAGCGCGAGGGCGGTGACCTGGGTCTTCTGGTCGGCCAGCTCGAGCCGGATGCCGTTGGTGAGTGACCATTCGGCGGCCTTGGAGGCGGCGTAGCCGTTGCTCGACGGGGCGAAGGCGTACCAGCTCAGTGCCGAGATGACGTTGAGGATGGCCCCGCCGGCCAGCTGGGGGGCGAAGGCGCGGGTGACGTTGAGAGTGCCCCAGAAGTTGGTCTCGAACTCGCGGCGGATGTTGTCCGTGGACGGGCCCAGCAGCGGGGCCTCGGTGGAGATGCCGGCGTTGTTGATCAGGATGTCGAGGTCACCCACCTCGGCCGCGGCGGCCTCGATGGACGCCTGGTCGGTGATGTCCAACCGGAGGGGGACGACGCCGGGGACGGTGATGCTGTCGGGGCGCCGGGCGGTGGCGTAGACGGTGGTGGCGCCGCGGGCGACCAGAGCCTCGGCGAAGGCTTTGCCGAGTCCGCGGTTGGCGCCGGTGACGAGAGCTTTTGTGCCGTTGATCTGCATACGGCCACCTTAAAACCTCACGTTGACGTCAGAGGCAAGTGATGCGAGGTGGGTCACGTCGCGGAGGTATCAGGGATAAGGTCCGCTTCCATGGACATGCTGCGAAGCGCGCTGATCGCCGAGGCCGGCCTGACCGACTGGCGCAAGCTGGCCCAGGGACTGCATACCCGCTACCTGGTGGACGACTTCGGCGTGGGGGCGCGGTTCGTCGTCGCGGTGGGCGAGGCCGGGGACGCGCTCGGCCACCATCCTCGGGTGTCGATCGGCAAGGGCTGTGTCGACCTCGAGCTGGTCAGTGACGACGCCGTCTACCGCGAGGACGACGGCACCGAGCACGTCGTCGAGTGGGTGACCCAGCAGGACGTCGATCTCGCGCGACGGATCACCGAGCTCGCCGCCGATCACGGGCTCGTCGCTGATCCGGGCTCGGTCAGTGAGCTCGAGCTCGGCCTCGACACGGCGCACTCCGCGGCCATCGCCCCGATGTGGGCCGCCCTGCTGACCGGGAGCGCCGCGTCGCGGGGTCGTGGGTCGCCCAGCGACGAGATCCGGGACGCCACGGTACGGGTTCCCAACCTGTGGTTCGGGGACGCCGAGGAGCACGAGGCTCCGCGTCAGCGGTTCCACGTCGAGGTCTATGTGGCACCCGAGGTGGCCGGCCAACGGATCGCTGACGCCCTCGCCGCGGGCGGGACTGTCGTCGACGACAGCAATGCGCCGGCGGTCACCGTGATCGCCGACCCGGACGGCAACAAGGGGATCGTGTGCGTCGACGTGGCCGCGGCCAGGCAGGACGGTTGAGGTGAGTCATGGCGTACACCATCGCGCCTCTCAGCACTGATACCTGGCCCGCCTTCGATGCGCTGGTGCAACGGCACAACGGCATCTTCGGCGGCTGCTGGTGCATCTGGTTCCACCCGGACGGCCCCGAGCGCGGTCAGGGTGCGGAGGCCAACCGGGCGCTGAAGAAGGCCTACGTCGAGCAGGGCAAGGCGCACGCCGCGTTGGTGATGGACGGCGACGAGGCCATCGCGTGGGCTGAGTACGGCACCCCGGCCGAGTTGCCCACGCTGCACCACCGTAAGCAATACGACGCCACCAAGACCGCGGATCCTGACTACCGGATCACCTGTGTCTTCGTCGACAAGCGCCACCGGCGCCGGGGCGTGACGGAGCTGGCGATCACCGGCGCGCTCGACCTGATCGCGCGGGCCGGCGGCGGGCGGGTCGAGAGCTATCCCCACGACCTGACCGGCCAGACCAAGAAGATGTCGGCATCGTTCCTCTACAACGGCACCCGTCGGCTCTACGAGCGGCTCGGCTTCACCTACGACCGGCCCAAAGGGCTGAAGAACTGCGTCATGGTGAAGACGATCGAGCCGGCCTGATCCTATTTGGCGACGTTGGTGACGTACGGGTCGTCGGACAGCCACGTGGGCACGGCGCGGGTGCGCGTCTCGTAGTGCGCCTTGACCAGGACTTTCACCGTCTTGGTGATCTTCCGGGTCTGGTAGTGAGCCTTTACCCGTACGCGGATGGTCCGGCCCTTGATGGTCTTGGTCACGTACTGGTCCTTGACCCAGACCCGGGCGGTGCCGGTGACCTTCTTGGCGGTGTAGTGCGCCTTGACGTGGACCACGTAGGGCTTGGTGATGGTGCCGGGCCGCTGCCATACGGTGCGCAGGGTCCAGGGGTTGCACTGGACGTGCCAGGTCTGCTTGCCGGCCACGGTCTTGTTGATCCGGAAGCACAAGGTGGTGCTGGTGGCGGCGTACGGGTTGGTGCCCTCAGGCCACCTGGCGCCGCCACTGTAGACCGAGGCCATGGCCTGGTAGAGGTTGTAGGCCATCTTGGCGTAGCCGTCGTCGTTGGGGTGCAGGTTGTCGAACTCCGACCGGCCCCCGATCGACGACTGATCGACCAGGTAGACCTTCGCGTCCTTGCCGGCCAGGATGCCGGGGATCCGCTGGTTGTAGGCCGCGATCCGGCTCTTGTAGGGCTCGACGTGGCCCTGGACGAGTTGCTGCACAAAGATGTCGGCTTCCGGGCGGGCGGCGCGGATCTGGTCGATCAGCGCGGACAGCCGGGCGGCCGAGGCGTCGACGTTCTTGTTCTGGGCCATGTCGTTGGTGCCGAGGTGCAGCAGGATCACGTCCGGCTGATAGGTGGCCAGCCAGCCGTCGACCTTCGCGGCGATCTGGTCGATGCGCCAGCCGGGGTGGCCTTCGTTGTCGCGGTCCGACCCGCGCGGGCCGGCCTGCTGGGAGCCGACGAAGTCCACGTCCAGGCCCGCGGCCTCGAGCCGCTTGCGCAGGTCGATGCGGTAGCCGCTGGCCGTGATGGCGCCGGTCCGATTGCCGATGCGCGAGTCCGCCGAGCCGCTGCCCCAGGTGATCGAGTCGCCCAGGGGCATGACCTTGAGCGAGGTGTACGCCGGGTCGGCCGCAGCCGGGACAGCGGGTCCGGACAGCGTGGTGGCCAGGACCGTGGCGGCAGTGAGGGCGATCCCGGCGAGGCGGGCAGCGATGCGGATCTTCACATCCACCGGTTCGGCCGGTGCGGGTGCGCAGCCGGGAATCGAGTGGGTGCAGATCGGGTGCCCGCCTTCCGATGATCGGTGAAGGTCGAACGTTCGGGGGAGATCAGCTTCACAGTGCGGCCGTTAGGGTCGGGCCGTGACGCGGGAAGCGCTTCGATGGACGACTCGCCGCGCCGACGTGGCCGGGGCGGCGGCCGGCGTGACCGCTCGGCGGTATGTGCAGGCCACCGCCGTGGTCGCCCTGATCGGCGCCGTCTGGTGTGTGGCCTACCTGGGGGCGGGCGCCGGCACGGAGGCGGTGGCCTACGTCTTCGTCCCGATCGGCACCGCGCTCGCGGCCGCGTCCGTCCATGACCTGATCCGCCGGAATCCCGGCCTCGACCCCGTGGCCGGGCGGTTCTGGCGGGCGGCCCTGATCGCCCTCGGTTTCCTGACCGTCGGTTACGCCTGGCTGGCCGTGGACATGTTCGGCCACACCGACCAGATTCGCACCCGGGACATGCCGGCACCGGCCGCGGCCTGCGCCGCACTGGGCTTCCTGATCGCCATCTGGGCACTGGCCCGGGTGCCGGTCGTCGCGGCCGGCGGCGTCGAGCGGTGGCGCATGGTGCTGGACCGGCTGATCGCGTTCGTCGGGTGCGCGGCCGTCCTGTGGTCGCTCGGGCCGGCCCCGATGCTGTCGGCCCGGGAACCGCTGAGCCGGCAGGCGACCCTGCTGATCGGGCTCGGCCTGCTGGTCGCGGTGGGCGCCGCGACCAAGGTGTCGTACATCGCCGGCGGCCCGGTCGACCGCGTGGCCATCCGGTTCATCGCGGCGGCCGGTGGTGTCCCGGCCGGGGGCGTGGCCGTGCTCGTGGTGCAGTTCGGTTATGTCGCCACCGTTCCGGCGCAGGCGATCGTCATGCCGCTGGCGCCGGTGCTGATCACGCTGGGGGTGCTGGCGCAGAGCCGCGCCGATGACGGGCGGCGCCGCCCACCGGCCCGCGGAGGTGTGCTGCTGCCCTATCTGGCCATGGTCCTGGTCGACGTACCGCTGATCGCCGTTGCCTTCGGAGCACCGTTGCGGTGGCCGGTCCGGGTGGTCCTGATCGCCGCGGTCGTGGTGACCGCGCTGGTGATGATCCGGCAATACCTGGCCTACCGGGAGAACGACCGCCTGCTGCGGACCGCGCGCACCCAGGAGGAACGGTTGCAGTACGAGGTCAGCCACGACGGTCTGACCGGGCTGGCCAACCGGGCGCTGTTCCGCGAGCGGCTCACGGCCGCGCTGGCCACGACCGGCCCGGTGACGGTGCTGCTCCTCGACCTGGACGACTTCAAGACCGTGAACGACCTGCTCGGACATGGGGTGGGTGACCGGCTGCTCGTCTCGGTGGCGCGGTTGCTGCGAGCCGAGGTGGGGGACCGGGGCCTGCCGGTGCGGGTGGGCGGGGACGAGTTCGCGGTGGTGCTGACCGGGACCGGCACCGACCCCGATGAACTGTCCGGGCGGCTGCTGGCCGCGCTGTCGCAGCCGATCAGTGAGCACCGCCTGCTGGTGCAGGCCAGCATCGGCATCGCCGTAGCCGGGCCCGGCGCCACCGCCGACTCGATCCTGCGGGACGCCGACGTCGCGATGTACACCGCCAAGCAGCAGGGCAAGGCGGGTTTCGTCCGCTACACCGACGGCATGGGCGAGCCCGTTCTGGCGCACATGCAACTAGGTGGCGAGCTGCGCCGCGCGCTCGACAACGACGAGTTCCGCGTGGTCTACCAGCCGATCATGCGGCTGGACGGGCACCAGCTGATCGGGGTCGAGGCGCTGGTCCGGTGGCATCACCCGACGCGGGGCGTGGTCGGCCCGGGCGAGTTCATCCCGGCGGCCGAGCGGACCGGGCTGATCGTGCCGCTGGGCCGGTTCGTGCTGCGCGAGACGTGCCGGCAGGCGGCGGCCTGGCTGGCCGAGTTCGGGCCGGACGCGCTGAAGGAGGCCGGGCTGAACGTGTCCGCGCGGCAGCTGCACGACCCCGACTTCGTGGCCGACGTGGCCCGCGTGCTCGCCGACACCGGGCTGCCCTGTGAGCGGCTGGTCCTCGAGGTGACCGAGTCGGCGGTCCTGCGCGGCCAGCAGGTCTCCCGGGCACTGTACGAACTGGACGGCATGGGTATCCGTCTGGCCCTGGACGACTTCGGCACCGGCGAGTCGTCGCTGAGCCTGCTGCGAGCCTTCCCGGCCGCGATCGTCAAGCTGGACAAGTCGTTTGTGGACGGCATCGAGATCGACGACGGCCACCCGGCTGCCGCCGACGCCCGGAAGGCGGTGGCCCGGGCGGTGATCCAGCTCGCTCACGCGCTGGGCCTGGACACGGTGGCCGAGGGAATCGAGAGCCCCGAGCAGGTGGCCGCGCTGCGCGAGCTCGGCTACACCCTCGGTCAGGGCTTCCACCTGGCCGAGCCGATGACCGCCGAGGGCGTGTCCCGCCTGCTGGCCGGGCAGCAGGCTGCGCGGCAGATCGTCGGCCGGCAGCTCTGAGGCTCACCGCTGTCGTCCGGCGCTCCGATGAGTCTCGATCCAGGTCTCGATGTCATTCAGCGACCAGATCTTGCCCTGGGTCAGCTCGGCCACGGGCTTGGGGAAATCGGACCGGCCGGCCAGCTGGTAGACCCGTTGCCGGCTCACGCCGAGGAGGTCGCGGATCTCGTGCGCACCGACCAGACAGAGGTCCTGAGTGTCCATCACGCGACTATAGTCATACGACAACTCGGACGGACGCGGCGGGTCCAGGTGATTCGAGCCGGGGGGCGACCGAGTTCCCCGTCCGGAAAAGGGCGGGAGCCGTCGTCGCGCAGGCTCGTCGTACGCCTATAGTCTTGCGACATGGACGAGCGACAGGTGAGGTCAGGGTCGGTGATCGCCCTCGTGCTGGCGTGCCGTGCCATTGTTCCACAATAATGCTGCATTCTATAGCGCTAACGCTATAGAATGCAGTAATGGGGAGTGGGTGGTCGGAGGTTCTGGCGATCGCCGACGAGCAATGGGGGCTGGTTACCAAGCAGCAGGTCGACATGACCGGGGTTGCCTGGAGCACTCTGGCGCGCCGCACAGCACAGGATTCTCTGGAACGAGTAGCCCACGGGGTCTACCGGGTACGCGGGGGTGGCGAGCCCGATCACGTCGACCTCCGTGCTGCCTGGCTGCAGCTCGATCCCCGTACGCCGGCTTGGGATCGGACCGCCGCCACCGGAGTCGTGTCGCACCGGTCCGCGGCGGCACTCTACGGAGTTGGGCACCTGCCAGCCGACACCCACGAGTTCACGCTTGCGGCCAGGCGACAGACACGACGAAAGGACGTGCGGCTGCACCGAGGTGAGGTGGGAGATGCCTGCGTCAACCTGCGAGGGCTCCCAGTCACTCGGCCGAGCCGCATCGCCGCAGACCTGCTGGCAGACCGTGAGGACCCGGGCGCCGTCGCTCAGGTGATCATCGACGCCTTGCGGCCCGCCTTCGATGACCCGGGATCGGTCGCCTCGGCGATCGCACCTTACGCGGCCGCCCATGGATTGCCGCGTGGCGACGGAATCGGACTCCTTCTCTGGCTGCTCGAACTGACCGGAGATTCCGATCGCGAGAGATGGGCAGCCGAAGCAGCAGAGACCAACACGGGAGACGCGGATCGCGCATGACATCACCCAGGCCCCGATACAAGACCCCGGACGCCGCCCGTCGGGCTGTGACCGACAAGCTTCGGATCGAAGCGGCGAACAGCCCGTGGCCGTTGGCTGACATGCAGCGTCAATACGCCTACGACCAACTCGTCGAACGGCTCTATCGCACCGATGACGGATGGGTGATCAAAGGCGCCACAGCTCTCCTGGCCCGACGCCTGTCTGTGCGCCACACGGTTGATATCGACATCTATCGCGCAGGAGCAATCGGCGACGTCGAACGACTGCTGCGGAAGGCTGCTCAACTCGATATCGGTGATTGGATGCGATTCGAGGTCGGAACCACGGTCCGGATCCAGGCGGCCGGCGCGCAGGCATCACGAGTGAAGATCCAAGCGCGTGCTGGAACGAGGGTGTGGTCCGGATTCCAGGTCGACATTGTGGCCGACGGTATTCAGATGAGTGGCGAGCCCGAACCAGTCTCACCGCTGACTTCAGCATCTGCCATCGATCGGGAGAAGCTCCCCTGGCGTGCCTACCCTTTGGTTGACCATGTCGCCGACAAGGTATGCGCGATCCTCGAACGGCATGGCGGACGCCCATCCACGAGATACAAGGACCTGATCGATCTCGTCGCGATCGTCGAGCGTGTGGAGATTGTGGCTGAGCCCCAATTGTCGGCTCTCCATGGAGAGGCTCAGCGACGAGGACTGAAACTTCCGGAGGTGTTCGATGCCCCGGACCATCATCTATGGACTCTTGGTTACCGTGCGGAGGCCCGCCGGACGGTTGGCCTGGCGGCGTTGGAACTCGTCGATGCGCTTACCGTAGTCGGGCCATTCCTGAATCCTCTGTTGAACGGCACTGCGGTGAGTGTCTGGAGGCCCGCACCGCGCTCATGGACGTCGGCGCTGCCATAGCTCGAGGACGCGGTCGATGTCGTCGCGGATCTGGGTGCGGGCCTCGTCCCGGGGCACGCCGGCCATGAGCAATTCGTCGTACGGGGTGTCCTCGTGGCGGACCGAGGCGACCACCGCCCGGCGGACGGCGTCCGGGTCGAGAGCTCGGCCGGCGGCGCTGCGGCCCACCCGGCCGCTGCCGCGGGTGCCGGTGTGCTCGCTGATCGCGGCCGCGCGGGTGGGTGGGCAACCGGGGTACATCGCCGTGATCTGTTCGGCCAGTCTTTGCTGGAACGTCTCGTCCGCCGCCTCCCGCCGCTCGCGGTCGCGGTCCCGGCGGCGGGCGCGGGCGTCCTCGTCGGACAGGCATTCCTGCTCGGCCTGTTCGATCGCGGCCTGCTCGACCAGTAGGCCCTGTCGCTCGTGACGTTTGCGGGAACGGTTGAACCGCACCACCACGGCCGAGAGGCGGCTGGCCTTCTTGGCCCGGCGGGTCAGCGCCGCGTCACCGGCCGGCAGGAAGATCAGGTGGTCCAGGTCGGCGCAGACGAGGCAGATCGGTCCGTCGCTCTCCATGGTCAGCAGCTCGGCCTCCGTCTGCCCGCAGCCGGTGCACGTGAACGGGCGTACCGCTTGCATCACCACGAGATCCGGGGGCTTGCTCTGCTGGGCGGTCAGGCGCTCGCGCTGACTCTCCGGCAGGTCGGCCGGCATCCAATGGGTGCGGTAGGCCCGTTCCCGCTCGGGGTCGTTCGACGCGGTGAAGCGCAGCGGGTGCCGGTCGCGGGTGGCGGCCAGGTATTCGACCTCACTGGGGCGCAGGCCGCGACCGGCCACCCAGCGCCGGAAGATCTCCAGCGCGTCGGTCAGCCGGTCGGCCGGCACCGCCGCGATCGCCTCCAGGTGTGGTGCCCGGCCCTGCTTCCAGTCGGTGACCAGTCCGGGCGGCGCCCAGCCCAGCCCGATCAGCACGTCGAGCGGGCTCACGTGACTGTGGCGTTCCAGTGCCTGCTCGGCGGCGTGCACCACCCGGCGTTCCAGCTTCGAGGCAGGCTGCATGGACACGCAGGTTACGCCGGGTGGTTGGCAACGAGGGCGCGATGGTGCGATCGTCGAGCAAGTTGACGATGGTGGGGGTGGCAACGCTGGACGCCGACGACTCTTATCTCTGGCTCGAAGCTCTGGACGCACCCGACGCCGTACGGTGGGTGGCCGAGCGCAACGCCGAGGCGCTGACCGCGCTGGGTGGGGAGAGCTTCGAACGGACGCGGGACGCGATCCGGGAGGTGCTCGACAGCAAGGAGCGGATCCCGTATCCGGGGTGGCGCGGGGACGGCTTCTACTACGACTTCTGGCGGGACGCCGATCACCCGCGCGGGTTGTGGCGGCGGACCACCCCGGAGCAGTTCCGGCACGACGAACCCGAGTGGGACGTGCTGCTGGACGTCGACGCGCTCAACCAGGCCGAAGGCGAGAACTGGACCTGGGCCGGTGTGACGGTGCTCCGGCCGGGCTACGACCGCTGCCTGATCCAGCTGTCCCGGGGCGGTGCCGACGCCGTGGTCGTGCGGGAGTTCGACCTGGCCGGCCGCGGGTTCGTCGCCGACGGGTTCGTTCTGCCCGAGGCCAAGAGCGACGTCGGCTGGATCGACGCCGATCACCTCTTCGTCGGCACCGATTTCGGGCCCGGATCGCTGACGTCGTCGGGATATCCGCGGGTCGTCAAGCGGTGGCGGCGGGGCACGTCGCTCGGCCAGGCCGAGCTGATCTTCGAGGGGCAGGCCGACGATGTCTCGGTCCGCGCCCACCATGATCCGACGCCGGGATTCGAGCGCGACTTCGTCGGCCGATATGTCGACTTCTATCACAGCGAGCAGTTCCTGCGGACGTCGAGCGGAGATCTCGTACGGATCGAGGTCCCGGACGATGCGAGCCCCGACGCGCATCGGAACTGGCTCCTGATCCGGCTGCGGTCGCCGTGGCTGGGCTTTCCGGCCGGTGCGTTGCTCGCGGCCGATTTCGAGCGCTTCCTGGGCGGCGATCGGGATCTGACGATGCTGTTCGAGCCGGATGAGCACACGTCGCTGCGGTCGTATTCGTGGACCCGCGACCGCCTGATCCTCGTCACGATGACCGATGTCAGGACCGAGGCGTACGCCTTGACTCCGGGCACCGGGGAATGGTCTCGTGAGCCGCTGGCCGGCGCCGGGGAGTTCGACCACACCTGGATCGTCGACACCGATCCCGACCACAGCGACGCCTACCTGATCTCGTCCGAGGGCTTCCTGCAGCCGGCGACGCTGAGCCTCGGCACCGAGGTCCTCAAACGGCAGCCCGAGTTCTTCCGCGCGGACGGCATGACCGTGCGGCAATTCTTCGCCGTCTCGGCCGACGGCACCCGCGTTCCCTATTTCGTCGTCGGTGGCGCGGCCGGCGGACCGACCGTTCTCAACGGGTACGGCGGTTTCGAGATCCCGATGCTGCCGAGCTACAGCGGGGTGATCGGCCGGGGCTGGCTGGCCCGCGGCGGCACCTACGTGGTCGCCAACATTCGCGGCGGCGGCGAATACGGTCCCGACTGGCACCGGGCCGCCCTGCGCGAGAATCGGGTGAAGGCGTTCGAGGACTTCGCCGCCGTCGCCACCGATCTGGTGGAGCGGGGCATCACCACGCCGGCCCAGCTCGGCATCATCGGCGGCAGCAACGGCGGCCTGCTGATGGGAGCCATGCTGACCCGCTACCCCGAGTTGTTCGGTGCGGTGGTGGCCCGGGTGCCCATTCTCGACATGCGCCGCTACACCAAGCTGCTCGCGGGCAAATCGTGGATCGCCGAATACGGAGATCCCGACGTGGAAGCCGATTGGGCCTACCTGCGGGAGTTCTCGCCCTACCAGAACGTCGACCCCGACCGGACGTACCCGCCGACCTTCCTCCTGACCTCGACCCGCGACGACCGGGTCCATCCCGCTCACGCCCGGAAAATGATGGCGCTACTGCGCGAACAGGGCCACAACGCCACCTACTACGAGAACGTGGAAGGCGGCCACGGCGGCGCCGCCGACAACGCCCAGGCCGCCACCATGTGGACCCTCATCTTCGAGTTCCTGCGCCGCAACCTCCACGCCTGATTGCTCCGCGGGTGCTGGATATTGATGGACGTCAGTTGTTAGCTTCGGTCACATGGATGGGGCCGCTGGGCGAGCGCTGCCGTGACGGGCCGGCCGCGTGCACCGGGTGGAGAGGATGACGGCGGCGACCCGCCGCCGCGTGACCGCAACGGTGAAGACGGGTCGCCCCCGCCGCGAGGCGACCCCGGGACGATCCGGGAAGCCCAGGAGGACCTTGAACAGGCTGCAGTGACGGGGCGTCCGAAAACATCCGGCGACCACGAATTGAGCGGGGGTAGCGGCCCCTCGGCGCCCGACTTCGCTGAGGTCGAGATCGACCCCAACAAGATCACGGCGTATGCGATGAATCCGGAACATCCGGTCGGCGGCCACAAATACCGGGTCATCAACAGCGCTACCGGGTTGGAACCCGTTGACGCCGGGCACATCGATCAGCAGATCCGTGACGGCGTTGGCCGGGGACAACCGATCATGGGCCGGGCCGACCAGTACGGTCAGCGGTGGGCGGTCGACGTGCCGCTGAGCGGGCCTCGGGGCACGATCGTCGTACGCACCGCCTGGATACTCGACGCGGGGTCGACCGTCCCCAGGCTGGTAACCATTTCTTTCCCGTAGTGAGGGCGCCGTGGAGCTCTATGACACTGTCCGATTGCTGGTCGACCTACCCGCCGAGGGTGTTCAGGCGGGGGCCATCGGCGCCGTGGTTCACGTGTTCGAGCAACCGGACCTCGCGTACGAGGTCGAGTTCACCGATGAGAACGGCCGGACGGTGGCGCAAGTGCCGCTGACACCTGGTCAGGTCGAGCCGGTCACGGACTGACCGGCGTCGAGCAATTCCACCTGTTCAGGCAGCGGGACGGTGTGGGTTGTGGCCACTGGCGTGGGGGCGGTGGCGCGGTTCAGTGGGAGGAGGTGTTCGAAGGGGGGGGCCGACGATGGGCAGGCCTGGAGTGTGGCCGTTCGCGGCTGTGGTGATCGGGGTGGTTGCGGTGGGCAAGCTTGTGGTGATGTTTGCGCAGGCTTTGCAGGTGTAGTCGTCGTCAGGGCCAGGCGGCGGGGACGGCGTCGAGGTCTCGGGTCGCCTGGGATCGGAGGGCGTCCGGGTCGGTGACGAGGCCGGCCGCGCTGGTGTCGAGCAGGGCCAGCAGCAGGTGGCTGGTGCCGGTGTCGGGATGGTGGCGGGTCAGGGAGATCTCCATCGCCTGGGCCTGGACGCTCGCGGTGGCGTCGAACGGGTCGCCGGGGCGCAGGCGGTCCAGCTGGGCGGTCAGGTCCTCGGCCGGCGGCTCGGCCGGGGCCGGGCGCAGCGAGATCCCGTACGTCAGATCGGCCGCCGCCAGGCCGTGAGCGCGCAGCAAGGCGGCGCCCTGGTTGTGGCCGGGCGGAATCGCGATGCCGGCCGCCGCGAGCACGTCGTCGAGGGTGAGCAACGCCAGCAGCAGGTGCTCGGGGCTGATCACGCCATGTCCGAGTCGTACGGCCTGACGTCTTGCCTCGAGTGTCGTCTCGGTGAGCAGCGGGCTGACCCGGGCGAACCGGGACATCCGCAGGAACAGCCGGTCGAGCAGCGGCCGGCGGCCGGTCGTCACCATCACGCGTACGTCGTCGACGGTGGGATGGGGCTTGTCGGGGTAACGCAATGCGGGATCGGTGGCCAGTCGCTCGACCGCGGCGGCGCGCGCGTATTCGTACGGGAAAAGGGCCTTGGTGCCGGAGCAGTCTGGGAGCCGGAGCATTTCCAGCGCCAGATTCGGCAGGCCCACGAAGGGGACCCGGGCCGAGTTCAGCGCGCCGGTCAGCACGAACCGGACCGCCGGTGTCCAATCCGGACTGGCCGGCAATGACATCCGGGGCAACCGGTGGGCCCGCCACTCGACCTCGCGGAGAATGGCCGGCACGTCGGCATGGAACGGGCCGGGCGCCGGTTCCGGGGCGTCCCGAATGCCGGTCGGCTTGGTCGCCAGGTATTTCAGATCGGTCCAGGTGGCGCCGGGGAAGATCCGGTTGTCGTGGGCCGCGACCCACGCCAGCACGTCGAGCGTGGTGACCGTTTCGCCATTTCGGCGGGCGGCCGTGACGTACGCCTGCTCGAGCACCCGCACAGCCCGCGCCCCGAGCGACGATTCCATACCGGCGACAATACGAAACAGCGCCCAGCCGTTTATCGCGCGACGGCGCCGGCCGGCGGCTTCAGCTCCGGATGGAGGTCGAAGCACTTCTCGATCTGCTCGACCGAATCGGCAACGGCCGCCGACCGGGCGAGGGCGTCGAGTGACTGGTCGAGCTCATCGTGCGGCTGGTCGAGGGGTTCCACCTGGAGGCGGTCGCGCCAGTAGCAGAAGCCCTTCGGGACGTGGTTACTGACCGGTGCGGCCGTCGATGCACTCGCGCAGCAGGTCGGCGTGGCCGCAGTGCCGGGCGTACTCCTCCACCATGTGGATGAGGATGTCGCGCACGCTCGCCTCGTCGTCGCTGCGCGACAGGGTGGCCATCGCGCTCAGGTCGGTCACCTCGTCCAGCCATTTGTCGGCCGCGGCGATCTGGTCGCGCCAGTTCGCGTACGCGTCGTCGACCACCGCCTGATCCGCCGTGGCGCCATGGAAGTCCACGTCGTTGTCGTCGGGCGACCAATAGATGCGCGGGACGCCGGGATGCGCCTGGAGCACACGGTAGAACCAGTGGTGCTCGACCCGGGCCATGTGCCGGATGAGGCCGAGCAGGCTCATCGTCGACGGGGGTACCGACCGGGTGGCCAGCTGCTCGGGGGTCAGGCCGTCGCACTTCATGCCCAGGGTGAGGCGATAGTTCGTGAGGTATTCGCGAATCGTGGCCAGCTCGCCGACGGGGCTCACGTCCAGCTGTCTCGGGTCGTCGCCGGGCGCCGCCCACATCCCGTTGAAACTCGTCATGGCTGACACCCTGGCCGACCGGGCCGTCCCGCCGCTATCCCATTTCGAGCACCGGAGCCCCCGGCCGGACTGTCCGGCCGAGGGCTCGCAGGGTGCCTAAACCGTGAGGGCCTGCCGGACGGCCGACTCCGCGCCCGCGCCGCCGTCACCCGACGACGTCACCCGGCCCGCCTCGAGCACGTAGTAGCGCTGCGCCGCCTCCAGGGCGAAGCCCACGTGCTGCTCGACCAGCAGGACCGACATGCCGCCCCGGCCGGCCACGGCCAGGATGGTCTGCTCGATCTCGGTCACCACCGAGGGCTGGATGCCCTCGGTCGGCTCGTCGAGCAGCAGCAGGCGCGGGCGGGTGATCAGCGCCCGGGCGATCGCCAGTTGCTGACGCTGGCCGCCCGAGAGCAGACCGGCCCGCCGGCTCAGCAACGGTTTCAGCGCGGGGAACAGATCGAGCGCCTCAGCCATCGCGGTCCGGCCGTCCTTGCGCCCGTCGGCGACCAGTTGCAGATTCTCGGCCGTGGTCAGGTGCTGGAAGCTCTGCTGACCCTGCGGGACGTAGGCCATGCCGCGGGCCACCCGCTGGTGCGGGGCCAGCCGGGTGATGTTCTCGCCGTCCAGGAAGATCGCGCCCCGGCGCGGCTTGAGCAGGCCGACGGCCGCCCGCAGCAGGGTGCTCTTGCCGGCGCCGTTGTGGCCCAGCACGGCGGCCACGCCGTTCTCCGGGACGGCCAGCGACACTCCGTGCAGCACCACGCTGCGGCCGTAGCCGACGTGGACCTCCTCGAACGCGATCACGACGCCCCCCGTCCCAGATAGACCTCCTGCACCCGCGGATCGGCCTGGACCTCGGCCACCGAGCCTTCCGAGAGCACCTTCCCGGCGTGCATGACGGTGACCGTCCGCGCGTAGCGGCGCAGGAAGTCCATGTCGTGCTCGATCACCAGGACCGTGCGGTCGCGGCTCAGCACGCCCAGCAGCTCGCCGGTCGCGTCCCGCTCGTCGTGGCTCATGCCGGCCACCGGCTCGTCGAGCAGCAGCAGGCGGGCGTCCTGCACGAGCAGCATCCCGATCTCGAGCCACTGCTTCTGCCCGTGGGCCAGGGTCCCGGCCGGCTGGTCGCGCACGGCGCTCAGCCGTACGGTCTCCAGGGCCTTCCCGACCTCGGGCGGGACCCCCCGGCGGGCCCGCAGCAGGCTGACCGCACGGCGTCCCCAGCCCGCGGCGATGTCGAGGTTCTGCAGCACCGTCAGCTCCTCGAAGACGGCCGCGGTCTGGAAGGTCCGCCCGATGCCGAGCCGGGCGATCCGGTGCACCTTCCGGCCGAGCAGGTCCTGCCCGTCGAAGCCGACGTGCCCGGTCGCCTTGACCAGGCCGGTGATCGCGTCGATCATCGTCGTCTTCCCGGCGCCGTTGGGCCCGATGACGAAACGGACGTCGCCCTCGGGCACCTCCAGGTCGACGCCGTCCAGGGCGACGAAGCCGTCGAAGACGACCCGCAGGTCGCGCACGCTCAGGCCGGTCACGACGGCACCTTCTCGAGGGCCGGCGCGGCGGGTGCCTCGGCGGTGCGACGGCGTCGAAGCCGCACCAGGGAAGCGATCCCGCCGGGCAGGAAGACGATCGGCAGCACGAAGAGCAGACCCTCGAAGTACGTCCAGGCCGACGGCACCCGCTCCGACAGCGCCGTCTTGGCCCAGGCCACCGCGATCGCGCCGATCGCCGGACCGGCCAGGCTGGCCCGCCCGCCGACCGCGACCCCGATGACGAACTCGATGGACGGCACCACCCCGATCAACGCCGGCGAGATGATGCCCACGGCCGGCACGAACAGCGCGCCGGCCAGCCCGGCCATCCCGGCCGCGACCACGTAGGCGACGAGTTTGACGTTCGCCGGGTCGTAGCCGAGGAACCGCACCCGTTCCTCGGCGTCGCGCACCGCCACGAGCAGTTCGCCGTAGCGGCTGCGCATCAGCTGCCACGCCGCGAGCAGCATGAGCAGCAGGGCGGTGGCGATGATGAAGTAGATCATCCGGCGGTTGACCGGGTCGTTCAGGTCGTATCCGAAGAAGCCCTGGATGTCGGTGAGCCCGTTGGTGCCGCCGGTGGTGCCCTGCTGGCCGATCAGCAGGATGGCGAACGCGGCGGCCAGCGCCTGCGACAGGATCGCGAAATACGCCCCGCGCACCCGTCGCCGGAAGATGAGCAGGCCGAGCAGCAGCGCGACCAGCATCGGCAGCAGAACGGTGGCCAGCAGCGCGAAGACCGGGTTGGCGAACGGCGCCCACCACCACGGCAACGCGTCGAGCTGGCCGTAGAGGGTCATGAAGTCGGGCAGCTCGCCCGGCCCCGCGTCGGCCAGCTTGAGGTGCATGGCCATCGCGTAGCCGCCGAGCCCGAAGAACACGCCCTGGCCGAGCGCGAGCATGCCGCCCCGGCCCCAGGCGAGCCCGATGCCGACCGCCACGATGGCGAAGCACAGGTATTTGGCCAGCAGGCCCAGCCGGAAGTCGCCCAGCACCAGGGGCGCGACCGCGAACAGCAGCAGCGCGGTGATGCCGAAGCCGGCGAACGTGCGCAGCCGCGGGCTCATGCCAGGCTCCTCGTCCGCAGGGTGAACAGGCCCTGGGGACGCCACTGCAGGAAGGCCACGATCGCCACGAAGACGATCACGCTGGCCACGCTGACCGTGGTGGCGTATTCCACCATGGACTGCAGGATGCCGAGAACGAAGGCCACGATCACCGTTCCCTTCAGCTGGCCGATGCCGCCCACGACGACGACCAGGAACGCGTTGACGATGATGTTGGTGCCCATCGCGGGGCCGATCGGGCCGATCAGCGTGAGCGCGACCCCGGCGATGCCGGCCAGGCCCGAGCCGATGAAGAAGGTGAGCCGGTCGACCCGGCCGGTGGCCAGGCCCGAGACGGCGGCCAGATCGCGGTTCTGCACGACCGCGCGGATCCGGCGGCCGAGCGACGTCGTCTTCAGCACGATCATCAGCGCGGCCACGGCGGCCAGCGCCAGACCGAGGATGAACAGCCGGCTGCTGGCGATCACGATGTCATCGGTGATCTGCACGCTGCCGGTCAGGAAGGAGGGCGCGCTGGTCTGCACGTTCGGGGCCCCGAAGATGTCGCGCGCGGCCTGTTGCAGGATCAGCGAGACGCCCCAGGTGACCAGCAGAGTGTCCAGCGGCCGGGCGTAGAGGCGGCGGATCAGCAGGACTTCGAGGATCACGCCCATCAGACCGGTCACCGCGAACGACACCGGCAGGGCGATCAGCAGCGACGCCCCGGCACTCGAGATGCTCTGCTGCAGGACATAGACGGTGTACGCGCCGGCCATGATGAACTCGCCGTGCGCCATGTTGATCACGTTCATCTGGCCGAAGGTCAGGGCCAGGCCGAGGGCGATGAGCAGCAGAACCGCTCCGATGCTCACCCCGGTGAAGAGTTGACTGACGATCACCGACACAGGCAGACCCCTTCTTGGGTACGGGGTGAGGGCCGCGGCCCCCACCCCGGCGATCATCAGGAGAGGCCGGTGGCCCAGCTGTAGCTCTTCAGATAGGGGTCCGGCTTCACCGGTTCACCCGAGTTCCAGACCTCCTCGATCAGCCCGTCCGAGCCGATCTTGCCGATCCGGGCCGTCTTGAAGACGTGCTGCGTGGCACCGTCCACCGTGACCAGGCCTTCGGGTGCCTCGTAGGTGATGCCGCCCGCGTTGGCCGCCGCCTTCACCTTCTCGATGTCGAAGGAGCCGGCCTTCTCGGCCATCGCCTTCCACAGGTAGACCGAGGTGTACGCGGCCTCCATCGGGTCACTGGTCGGCTTGTCCGCGCCGTACTTGGCCTTGTACGCCTTGACGAACCTCTCGTTGGCCGCGCCCTCGGTGGTCTGGTAGTAGTTCCACGCCGTCAACTGGCCGGCCAGGTACTGCGTACCGATGCTCTTGACCTCCTCCTCGGCGATCGAGACGGAGACCACCGGCATCGACTCGGCGGTCAGCCCGGCCGACTTGTACTCCTTGAAGAAGGCCACGTTGCTGTCGCCGTTGAGGGTGTTGAAGACCGCGCTCGCGCCGGACGCCTTCACCTTGTTGACGATCGTCGAGAACTCGGTCGAGCCCAGCGGTGCGTAGTCCTCACCCAGCACCTTCATCCCGTTCGCGGCGGCGTACGCCTTGATGATCTTGTTGGCCGTACGCGGGAACACGTAGTCGCTGCCGACCAGGTAGACCGACGTCTTCCCGGTCGATTTGAGGTAGTCGAGCGCGGGCACGATCTGCTGATTGGTCGTGGCGCCGGTGTAGAAGATGTACGGCGACTGCTCGAGCCCCTCGTACTGCACGGGGTAGAACAGCAGCGCCTTGTTCTTCTCGAAGACCGGCTTGACCGCTTTACGGCTCGACGACGTCCAGCAGCCGAAGACCGCCGCGACCTTGTCCTGGCTGATCAGCTTCTGTGCCTTCTCGGCGAAGGTCGGCCAGTCCGAGGCGCCGTCCTCGCTGACCGCGGTGAGCTGTTTGCCGAGTACGCCACCGGCGGTGTTGATCTCCTCGACCGCCAGCTGGATCGCGTCGCGGACGGTGACCTCGCTGATCGCCATGGTGCCGGAGAGTGAGTTGAGGAGCCCGACCTTGACGGTGGGTCCGGAGGTGTCGACGGCGGCTCCGCCACCGGCGGGCGCCGAGCCCGCGGTGTCGGCGGTCTTGGCGCCGCAGGCGGTCAGGGCGGTAACGGCACTGAGGGCAACAAGAGCGGTCGCCACGCGGTTTTTGAACAATGAAGCCTCCTCGCTGGTCGTGCGATGGGGTAGGGCCAGTTTCGAAGTGACCGATGTCGCTACCGTTTCCCGCCCATCAAGAGGCCGTTTCTGCAAATTTGCATTGGCATCGATAAATGGCGGGCGTCGTTCGGCCAGATTTCCGACGGGTGACCGGGATCACGCGGCAGCGATCAACCGGGTACCGTCGGTAGGCGCGAACGGAGGTGTGGATGACGGAGCTCTACTCACGACGGTCGTTCTTGGCCGGCGTGCTCACGGCGGGCACCTTGTCGGCCGCCGCCGGGTATGTGCTGACCCGCCGGGAATCGGTGCAGCTCACCCTGGCGTCCGGAGTGGACCCGACCGGCGGCCGGCGGCTGCTGGTGACGATGTGGAACGAGCTGAACCCGGACGCGCGGATCGAGCTCAAAGAGGTCAACAGCTCGACCCGCGACCAGTACGAGACATTCCTGGGCACCAACGCCGACATCTTCAACCTCGACGTGATCCACATCCCGCGCTTCGCCGAGGACAAGCGCATCGTCCCGATCACCCCGCGCGGCGAGCTGCAGCTGCTGCCGATGGTGCGCCGGCTCAGCGAGCGCAAGGACACCGACGACTTCTGGGCGATGCCGTTCAACACCGACGTCGGCATGCTCTACCGGCGGATCACCGACAAGGCCGCCGCCGACGACAAGCCCGAGCTGACCGACGTGCTGGCCCGCTCGCCCGGTTCGTTCGTGGGACAGTTGCGGACGGTCGGCCCGCAGACCGACGAGGCGTTCGTGGTCAATGTGCTGGAGCACGCGCTCGCCCGGGACGAGGCCATCCTCGCCGCCGACGGCACGCTCTCGTTCAGCCTGGGCCAGTGGCGCGAGGCGGTCGAGCCGCTCGCCGCGGCGATCCGGGCGCGGCGGGTCCGGGTCGAGGCCGGCGAGGACGACACCACCCGCACGTTCCAGCGGTCCGGGCTGCGCTACATGCGCAACTGGCCGGTGTCGTACCCGGCGATCGACCGGGCCGAGCGCCTGAAGAAGGACACCGCGGAGATCCGGATCGGCGGCCTGCCCAACGGGATCATCGGCGGGCAGAGCCTGGCCATCTCGGCGAGCAGTGAGCATCGCGCGGCGGCCGAGGACGCGATCCACTTCCTCACCAGCGTGTCCTCGCAACTGCACCTGGCCAAGTACGGTTTCGCGCCGACCGGACTCAACGCCTACATCGACGCCGGCCTGGGCGAGGCGCTCCCGCACCTCTCCGACATCCGGCTCGCGGTGCAGGCCGCCCGTCCCCGGCCGGTGCACAAGCGGTACGCGGACTTCTCCCTGTACTTCGCCGACCACATGCGCCGCTACCTGTACGAGGGTGAGCAGCTGACCCAACGGTTCATCGAGGATCTGCAGGGGGCGCTGCGATGAACAGTGTGGGGCTCGACGCCTGGCAGGTCCCGATCCTCGTCACCGCCGCGATCGTGCTGGTCGAGGCCGGGTTCAACGTGTTCCTGCGCTACCGGGGTCTCGGCCCGCCGTCGCAGCGGGTGCGCACCGCCGGGTTCGGTGTGCTGGTGCTGCTGACCGTGACCGTGTTCGTGGCCGCGCTCGGGCCGACCCGGGCCGACCAGCTGTCCAGTGTGGCCGCGGCGGTGGCCGCGGTGGTCGCGCTGTGGCTCACCTATCGCTCCTACAACACGGCGATCAGGAAACCGCCGGAGTCGCCGGCCGAAGAACCTGCCGGTAAGTCAGCGGCGGGCCCCGACAATCCAGGAGAATCCTGAACCATGGGTGATTTACGGGTGGTGGTCTGCGGCGGCTCGGCCGCCGGGGGAGTGCTCGACCTGATCCGCACGGCCGGTGAGCGCGGCTGGACGGTCGACGTCACGGCGACGAAGAACGCCCTGGAGTTCATGGACCCGTCGGAGGTGGCCCGCACCACCGGACGGCCGATCCGCACGACCTACCGGTTCGCGGCCGACGGCACCCGCATCTCACCCCCGGCCGACGCGATGATCGTGGCCCCGGCGACCTTCAACACGATCAACAAGCTGGCCAACGGCATCGCCGACACCTACCCGCTGAGCTCGATGGCCGACGTGATCGGCCGGGGCGTGCCCACGGTCCTGGTGCCCGCGGTCAACGAGCCGCTGGCCGCCCGCCGACCCTTCCGGCGCTCCCTCGACGAGCTGCGCGCCGAGGGCGTCCGCGTCCTGTTCGGCCCGGTCGACGGCTGGGTACCCGGCAGCGACGCCCCGTTCCCCTGGATCAAGGCCCTGGACCTGGTCGAGGACGTCTTCGGATTGACCCGGATGGATAGTCGCGCTTCGATGAGGGCATGACTCGCCGCATCCTCACGCTCGCCCTGGTGGTGCTGATGGCCGTGACCGGCCTGGCCACGCCGGCCACGGCCCACGACGAGCTCGGCCGGCGCATCGCGGCCATGACCCTGCCCGAGAAGGTCGGGCAGATGATCGTCTCGTACGCCTACGGCGACACCGCGACCACCGCGTCCGCGGCCAACGAGGCGATGTTCGGCGCCGGCACGGCCACGGCGGCCCAGGCGGTGGCGAAATATCACCTGGGCGGGGTCATCTACTTCACCTGGAGCGGCAACCTGGTCAGCCCGCCGCAGATCGCCGCCCTCTCCAACGGCCTGCAGCGCGCGGCGATGGCCGACACCGGCATCCCCCTGCAGATCAGCACCGATCAGGAGGGTGGCACGGTCAACCGGATCGGGGCACCCCTGGCGATCTCGCCGGGCAGCATGGCCATCGGTGCGACCTTCGACCCGCGTACGGCGTATGACGCGGCCCGGGTGAGCGGGACCGAACTGCGGGCGCTGGGCATCACGGTCACGCACGCGCCGGTCGTCGACGTGAACACGAACCCCCGCAACTCGGCCGACGGGGTGCGGGCGTTCAGCGACCGGACGGCTCATGTCGCGGCCTTCGGCGCCGCGGCCGAGCGCGGTTACCGCGCGGCCGGCATCGGCACCAGCGCCAAGCATTTCCCGGGTCTCGGCGACACCACCGTCAACACCGACAACGGCGTCGCGGTCACCGACGAGAGCCGCGCCGAGATCCTGCGCACGCACGTCCCGCCGTTCCGGGCGGTCATCGCGGCCGGCGCGCCGAGCATCATGGCGGCCCACATCGTCGCACCCTCGCTCGATCCGACCGGCGTGCCCGCCAGCCTCTCGAAGCCGATCATCACCGGCCTGCTGCGCGAGCGGCTGGGCTTCCGGGGAGTCGTGGTGACCGACGCGCTCGAGGCGGCGGCACTCGAGGACTACACCGACGAACAGGTCATCCTGGGTGCCGTCCGAGCCGGCGTCGACCAGCTGCTGATGCCCCGCAGCGTTCCCGGCGCCATCCGCATCCTCCTCGACGCGGTCGCTTCCGGGCAGCTCAGCGAGCGTCGCATCGATCAGTCCGTGCGCCGCATCCTCGAGACCAAGACCACCCATCCGTACGTCTCCGAGCCGCCCACCGTCGGCACGCCCTCCGCCGTGGCGACCATGGCCCGCATCGCCCAGCGGTCGATCACCACGCTCCGGGCCGCCGCCCTGCCGCTGCGCCCCGAGCAGAAGGTGCTGGTCACCGGCTGGGGTGTGGGCACGACGACGACACTGGCGACCGCCCTCGGCGCGACCCGCCTCTACACCGGATCGCCGTCCGACGCGCTGATCGCCCAGGCCGTCGAGGCCGCCCGCCAAGCCGACGTGACGGTGGTGACCACCTTCAACGCGTGGGGCGACACCGCCCAGCAGAAGCTGGTGACCGCGTTGCTGGCCACCGGCCGGCCGATCGTGGTCGCCGCCGTCGGCACGCCCTACGACCTGGCCTCCTTCCCGGAGGCGAAGACCTACGTCGTGGCCTACGGATATCAGCCGCCATCACTGGCCGCGCTGGCCGCCGTGCTGCGGGGCGAGGCCCGCGCGCCGGGCCGCCTCCCGGTGACCGTCGACGGCCTCTACCCCTACGGTGCCAAAGCTGTCCGATAGTCGCTAGGCAGGGCCGACGGGGGTGCCTAGCCTGAGCGCGTGACGGTGCTGCTGGAGCGCACGGCTGAGCTCGCCGCGCTCGACGGCCTGCTCGCCGGCAGTGCGGCCGGTGGACGGGTGGCCGTGATCAGCGGCGAGGCGGGCGCCGGCAAGTCCACTCTGGCCGCCGCGTTCGCCGAGGCGGCCGGGCCGCGCGTGCAGATGCTCTGGGGCGCCTGCGATCCGCTGCTGACGCCGCGGGCGCTCGGGCCGCTGCACGACATCGCCCGGCGGCTCGGCGGGCGGTTGCGCGAGCGCATCGGTGACGGCCCGCGCGGTGAGGTCTTCGACCTGTTGCTGGAGGCGCTCGACCGGCCGCCGCAGGCCGCGCGCCCGGTTGTCGTGCTCGAGGATCTGCACTGGGCCGACGAGGCGACGCTCGACATGGTGGCGTTCCTCGGCCGGCGGCTCGCGCTCTGCCGGGCGTTGCTGCTGATCACCTATCGCGAGGACGAGGTGGGGCCCGACCACCGCCTGCGGACCGTCCTGGCCGGGATCCCGCGCGGGCTGATCCGCCGGGTGGGCCTGCCGCCGCTCAGCCCGGCCGCGGTGGCCGAGCTGGCCCGGCGTGCGGGACGCGACGGCCCCGGCGTGCACGCGGTCACCGGCGGCAACCCGCTGCTGGTCACCGAGGTGCTGGCCGCTCCCGAGGTGGGCGTTCCCCCGACCGTACGAGATCTGGTCCTCAGCCGTCTGTCCACGCTCACGCCACCCGCCCGCGAGGTCGCGCACCTGGTGGCGGTGGTGCCGTCGCGGACCGGGCCGGAACTGCTCGGTGACCGGCTCGCCGAGGTCGACGAGTGCCTGGCCCGCGGCGTCCTCACGGCCAGCGGCGACGGCGTGGCCTTCCGCCACGAGCTGCTGCGCCGC
The DNA here is from genome assembly GCF_023544465.1 of Paractinoplanes maris. Lineage (GTDB taxonomy): Bacteria > Actinomycetota > Actinomycetes > Mycobacteriales > Micromonosporaceae > Actinoplanes > Actinoplanes maris. The sequence continues at coordinate 218,928 of NZ_JALPVL010000013.1, forward strand.
GCCGTCGAGGAGAGCCTTTCCCCCGTACGCCGTCAGGCCCTGCACGCCGAGATCCTGACCGCGCTCGAGGACGTGAAGGCCGACCCCGCCCGCCTCGTGCATCACGCCCATCACGCCGGTGACTCCGCGGCCGTCCTGCGGTGGACGCCGGTCGCCGCGCGCAAGGCGGCCTCGCTCGGCGCCTACAACCAGGCCACCGTCCACTACGCGCGGGCGCTGCCGCTGACCGCCGACCGGCCCGCCGCCGAGCGCGCCGAGCTGCTCGAGGAATACTCCGTCGCCGCCTACCACGGCGGGCTGGCCGAGGCGCTCGACGCCCGCCGGGCCGCGCTCGCCCTGCGCACCGAGCTCGGTGACCCCCTGGCGATCGGCGCCGGGCTGCGCTGGATGTCCCGGCTGAGCTGGTGGAACGGCCGCCCCGACGAGGCCCGTGACTGCGGGTTCCGGGCCGTCGAGGTGCTCGAGACGCAGCCGCCCGGGCCCGAGCTGGCGGCGGCCTACAGCAACCTGTCCCAGTTGTTCATGCTGGGCGACGAGGACGAGCGGGCGATCGGCTGGGGTCAGCGCGCGAGCGAGCTGGCCCGGGCCCTCGGTGACCTCGACACCGAGCTGCACGCACTGATCAACATGGGATCGGCCCGGCTGCACCTGGGGGACCGGGAAGGCGCGGCCGTGCTGCGGCGCGCGCACGACCTGGCCGTGGCGGCGGGCGGGTTCGACGACCACGCGGGCCGCGCCCTGACCAACCTGGCCAGCAGCGCGGTCGACCGGTACGACCTGGACGAGGCCGAGGTGACCTTCGACCGGATCATGCCGTTCCTGGTCGCCCGGGACCTGGACGGTTACTACCGCCACCTGCAGGGCCACCGCGCCCGGATGTTCCTGGCCCGCGGCGACTGGCGGGCCGCCGAGGACGACGCGGTGCAGGCCCTGGCCGGACCGACCATGCACGGCGGTGGTCTGGTGCCGGCGGTGACCGCCCTGGCCATGCTGCGGGCCCGGCGGGACGAGCCCGGAGCCCTGGACGACGCGCTGGACGCGGGGAAGCGCGGCTACCCCACCGAGGAGGCGCAGTTCCTCTGCCCGGCGGCGGTCGCCCTCGCCGAGGCGTACTGGCTGGCCGGCGATCCGGCCCGGGCCGCGCGGGAGGCCGAACGCGGTCTGCAAGTGGCGCTGCGGGCCGATCAGCGGTGGTTCGTCGGCGAGCTGGCCTTCTGGAAGTGGCGCAGTGGCGACGAGTCCCCGGCCCCGGCCACCGCGGCCGAGCCGTTCCGCCTGGTGATCGACGGCGACTGGCGAGCCGCGGCGGCGGCCTGGTCCGCGATGGGCTGCACCTACCTGGCGGCCTGTTGTCTGTCCCACGGCGACGCCGCGGCGGCGGCCGAGGCGCTGCGCGTCTTCGACCGGCTGGGCGCGCTGGCCCCGGCCCGCCGGCTCCGGGCCGACCTGCGCGAACGCGGCCTGCGGGTGCCGCGCGGCCCGCGCCCGTCGACGGCCGCCGACCCGACCGGCCTGACCGGCCGTCAGCAGGAGGTGCTGGTGCTGGTCGCCGAGGGCCTGAGCAACGCCGACATCGCGGCCCGCCTCACCCTCTCGGCCAAGACCGTCGACCACCACGTCTCGGCCGTCCTGGCCAAGCTCGGCGTCTCGTCCCGCGGCCGGGCCGCCGCCGAGGCCCGGGACCGCGGCCTGATCTGAGACCTCACCGCTCGCGGCCAGGTGGTCCTGCTCTGAGGGCTGCCGCTCGCCGCTCAGTGGCCTGCGGCTCGCCGCTCAGGTGGCCTGCGGCTCGCCGCTCAGGTGGCCGATCAGGCGTTTGAGCTGTTCGCGGTAGGTGTCCAGAAACTCGGGGGAGTCGGCGGGCAGCCCGGTGAAGTCCTCGGCGAACCCGGCCAGCAGCGTCGGCGCCAGCGCCGCGCCGAACAGCGCGAGCTGCAGATAGGCCGGGTCGAGGTCCCCGGCGATCTCGCCCTGGGTCTGGCGCCGCCGCAGGTCGGCGACCATCGCCTGCCGATAGTCGGTGTCGCCCTCCTCGCGCTCGCCCGAGAGTGCCTGCCAGATCAGCAGGCGGACCCAGTGTCGCTGCGACTCCCCGACGTGGGTGAACGCGGCGACCACCTCGTCGAGCGGCGCGCCGGGCCGGTTGAGGCCCGCGCTGAGCTGCCGCCACCGCTCGAGCAGGGCCCGGTAGAGCCCGGCCTTGCCGTCGAAGTAGTACGAGATCAGCTGCTGGTTGGCCCCGGCCCGCCGGGCGATCGCCCCGATCCGGGCCCCGGCGAAGCCGTGCTCGCCGAACTCCACCAGCGCCGCGTCGAGAATCCGCTCTTTCGTGCGGTCGGGATCACGCTGGCGCTCCCCGCCGGAGGGCGATCGGCGGGGCCGGGGCTGGTCGGACATGTCGCCGAGCGTATCAATCAAACATTTGGTTGACAGAATCATCCGTACGTCTGACACTCGGCGCATGGAAACCTCAGTGCTGGTGATCGGTGGCGGCATCGGCGGTCTGGCCCTCGCCCACGGGCTACGGCGAGCCGGCGTCCCGGTCCGCGTCCTCGAACGAACCCGCGAGCGCACCGACTGGCTCCAGGGCTACCGCATCCACATCAACCCGGCCGGCGCCCGAGCCCTGCACGACCTGCTCCCACCGAGCGGCTGGGCGGCCTTCCTCCGGGCCGCCTCGCCCGGCGGCGGGTTCGGCTTCCTCACCGACCGCGGCACCGACCTGCTCGGACTGGCCGACGACGAGATCAACGCGCCGGGGGCCGGGGCGCCCGACCGGCACTACGGCATCGGCCGCATCCAGCTGCGCGAGGCCCTGCTCGACGGCCTGGGCGACGTGCTCGAGACGGGGTGCGAGCTCATTTCGTACGAGGTGGACGGCGAGCAGGTGATCGCCCACCTCGCCGACGGCTCGACCGCTCGCGGCGCCGCCCTGGTCGGAGCCGACGGCGCGAACTCCCGCGTCCGCGCCCAGCTGCTGCCGGCCGCCGCGGGCCGGGTGGACACCGGAGTCCTCACGATCGCCGGCCGCTGCCGGTCACTCGACGGACTCCCCCCGATGCTGACCAGCCGGGCCAACGTCGTGATCCCGCGCGGGCGGGGCTCCCTGTTCACCGCGGCGTGGGGCACTGATGGCACCGCCCGGCCGAGCGAGGTGACAGCCGCCCCGAGTAGCAGACCCGCTGCCCCGAGTGGCGGACCAGCCGACTCGACCGACGGACCAGCCGACTCGACCGGCGGACCAGCCGACTCGACCGGCGGACCAGCCGACTCGACCGGCGGACCAGCCGACTCGACCGGCGGACCAGCCGTCTCGACCGGCGGACCAGCCGTCCTCAGCGGCAGGTCAGTCGCCCCCAGCAGCGGCTCAGCCGCCCGGGCCAGCAGGTCAGCCGCCCCTGCTGACGGAGTGGCCGCCTCAACCGGGGACTCGGTGCCGAGCGTCGGTGAGCAGGTCCTTTGGGGATTCTCGGACGCGACCGCGACCTTCCCGGCCGGTGTGGAGCGGCTCGACGCGGAGGCGCTGACGCGGATCGTGGACGAGCGCCTGCGCGACTGGGCGCCCGAGTTCCGCACCCTGGTGAGTCGCAGCGATCCCGCCACAGTCAACGCATTCCGGGTCAAGAGCGCCACCGTCGTGGTGCCACCCCACCCGTCTGGGTGGGGCTTCAAGTTACCCGCCGCCTCCGACAAGAACGTCGAGTTGTCCACAGGCCGCGTCACCCTGCTCGGCGACGCCGTCCACAGCATGACGCCCATGGCCGGCGTCGGCGCGAACACCGCACTCCGCGACGCCGCCCTCCTCAACCGTGAGCTCGCCGCCGCCTTCCGGGGCGAGACGCCGCTGCTCACCGCGATCGAACGGTACGAACGCGAGATGCTCACCTACGGCTTCGCCGCCGTACGCCTGTCGTTGCGCAACGCCCGGCAGGCAGCGCACTCCACCGCCGCCGGCCGCGCCCTCTTCCGCACCGCACTCCGCCTGACCGCCGCCACCCCACCACTACGCCGCCGCTTCGCCCGCGGGTTGGGCAACTGAGCGGCCCGCCGGTCCCGCGCGGCCCAGCCGGGCCCAAGCCACGCCCGTTCCGCCGCGCGGGCCGCCCCAGACCGCCCGGCAACGGAGCCGGCCAACATAGGGAGCTCTCCCCATGTGCCGCGACCTGCGAATTCCCTACCGTCGAAGACATGAGCGAACTGGAACTCGAAGGCCTGAAAGCCAAACAACAGAAAACCTGGGCCAGCGGCGACTACGGCGCCGTGGCCGCTTTGATCCATCCGATGGCCGAGGACACCGTCCAAGCGGCCGACCTGTCAGCCGGGGCCGAGGTGCTCGACGTCGCGGCCGGCACCGGCAACGCCTCGATCGCCGCGGCGCGCTGCGGCTGCCGGGTGACGGCCACCGACTACGTACCGGGCCTGCTCGCCCGGGCCCGCGAACGCGCCGACGCCGAGCACCTGCCCATCACCACCGAGATCGCCGACGCCGAGAACCTGCCCTACCCGGACGGCCGCTTCGACGCGGTGGTGTCGGTGGTCGGTGCCATGTTCGCCCCGGATCAGGAGCGCACCGCCGCCGAGCTGACCCGGGTGTGCCGCGGCGGCGGCACCATCGCCATGGCGAACTGGACGCCCGACGGCTTCATCGGTGAGATGTTCCGGACCGTCGGCCGGCGGGTCCCGCCGCCGCCCGGCATCCGCGGCCCGGTCGAGTGGGGCAGCGAGGACCGGGTACGCGAGCTCTTCGGTGATCGGGTCGGCGACGTGCGCGTCGAACGGCGCGACTTCGTCTTCCGCTTCACCTCGCCGGAGCGCTTCGCCGACTATTTCCGGCAGCACTACGGCCCGACCCTCAAGGCCTTCGAGGCTCTCGGCGCCGACGGCGGCAAGCCGCTTTACGACGATTTGGTGGCCCTGGTCGGCCGCTACAACACCGCCACCGACGGCACGGCCCGCATCCCGTCCGCCTATCTGCGGATCGTCGCCACCCGGGCCTGACGTGACGGCGCCCGGCCTCGGAGGGGGAGGCCGGGCCGTACGCTCCACAAAGGTCTCAGGCCTGCGCTTCCTGACTCCGGGTCGGCAGCGCGGCGGGATGCGGGACGTCGGAGGGGAAGTGCAGCTCGGCGGCGCGGGCGCCGGGGGAGAGCTCGTTGAGCGCTTCGGTCAGCGCGTTCGCGCCGGCCGTGCCCAGCTTCTCGAACTCCATTTTGATCACCGGCGTGGCCAGTTTGGCCAGGCCGTGCATTTCGAGCTCTATCCGGTACGTCACCTCGGCCCCCGTCTCGACCGGCCGCACCACAACCGTGTCGATGCAGGTGGCGCCCTCGTTGCGCCCGTGGAAGACCAGCCGGCCGGGCGCCGCCTCGGCCAGCGTGTAGGTCATCTCGGTCGTGATGCCGAGCAGCCGGCAGGTCTGATGCCAGCTCGCCCCGGGCGCGATCGGGCCGGCGTCGTTGCGGGTCGCCTCGCGCACGGCCGGATCCCACCGAGCGGTATTGCTGAAATCACTCAGATAGCCGAACGCCACAGCAGCATCAACACGCACGGCGAGCGTGCGCTCCACGACGATCATGAGTCCCCCCAGGGCGTCGGCATGCTGCTCCAGCGTAGTGGCCGCTTCTGATCACTGCCCTGTTTTCTTGGGCGCCACGGCGCCCGGCGGCGGCGTGGACGCCACGGCGCCCGGCGAAGGGGAAGGCGGCGCGGTCGGGCGGAAGTCCCGCACATAGCGACGCTGCCACGGTGTCTCGACCGCCCGCGGGTGGTAGTGCTCGCGTACGAAAGCCACCGCCTCACCAGGAGGCACCCCGTCGAGCACGGCCAGGCAGGCCAGCGCCGTCCCGGTGCGCCCGCGCCCGCCACCGCAGGCGATCTCCACCCGCTCCGACGCCGCCCGCAGCCAGGCCTCGTGGAAAACCTCTTCCGCGTACGCGGGATCGCCCGGCAGCCGGAAGTCGGGCCACCGCACCCACCGGCTGACCCACCCGAACTCCGGCGGCGCCGAACCCAGCAGATAGACCCCGAAGGCCGGCGGGTGCCCCGACGGCATCGGCTCACGCAGCCCCCGGCCACGCACGAGCCGCCCGGACGGCAACCGCAGCACGCCGGTCTCCCCGGTCTCCCACAACCGCGTCGTCACGGAATTCATCTTGCCGCGTGCGCTACCGTGTTGCCCATGCACACCTTCAGCGAGCGACGCCGGCGTTTCGTCCGCCGCTGAGTGCTGTCCTCCGGCGGGTCGATCCCGCCGGTCCTGCTCGCTGATCCGGTCGACCCGCTTTTCGCGTCCGTCGATGGGTCTGCTCATGAATCTCGAAACTCTTCTGTCCACCCCGCTGGCCGCCGCCTTCGAGGCGGTCGCCGGTGAGCCGGTCGACCCCGCCGTGCGGGCGTCGCAGCACGCCGACTTCCAGTCCGGGGCCGCACTCGCCGTGGCCCGCAAGCTGGGCCGGGCCCCGCGGGAGACAGCGGCCGAGGTCGCCGCCCGGGCCGGCCTCGCGGGCCTGGCCGAGGTGGAGATCTCCGGTCCCGGTTTCCTCAACCTGACCGTGGCCGACGAGGTGCTGGTGTCGCTGCTCGCCGAACCCGACGCCCCACCGCCGATCACGGCCGAGCGGGTCCTCATCGACTACTCCGGGCCCAACGTGGCCAAGGAGCTGCACGTGGGGCACCTGCGGTCGACGATCATCGGGGACGCGCTGGCGCGGCTGTTCAGCTGGGCCGGTCACGACGTGGTGCGGGTCAACCACCTGGGCGACTGGGGCACCCAGTTCGGCATGCTGATCGAGCACCTGGCCGACCTCGGCGGCCCCACCAGTGAGTTCAGCCTCGGCGATCTGACCGACTTCTATCGGCAGGCCCGAGTCAAGTTCGACAGCGACGACGACTTCCGCACCCGGGCCCGGCTGCGGGTGGTCGCCCTGCAGGGCGGCGACGAGCCGAGCCGGGCGATGTGGCGGCGGCTGGTCGAGCAGTCCGAGCGGCTGTTCGTGGCCGATTACGAGCGGCTCGGCATCACCCTGGGCCGGGACGATTTCGCCGGCGAGAGCTCCTATCAGGACCAACTCGGATCGGTGGTCGACGAGCTGAGAGCGAGGGGCCTGCTGGTCGAGAGCGAGGGTGCGTTGTGCGCGTTCCCCGCCGGGTTCACCGGCCGCGACGGCGAGCCGCTGCCGCTGATCGTGCGCAAGAGCGACGGCGGTTTCGGGTACGCGGCGACGGACCTCGCCGCCCTCCGGCACCGGGTGGTCGAGGTGAAGGCCGACCGGTTGCTCTACGTCGTCGGTGCCCCGCAGAGCATGCATTTCCGGATGGTCTTCGCCGTCGGCCGCGACGCGGGCTGGCTGACCGGCCCGGCCACCGCCGAGCACGTCAGCTTCGGCTCGATCCTCGGCCCCGACGGCAAGATGCTCAAGACCCGGTCGGGCGACACGATCCGGCTGTCCGACCTGCTCGACGAGGCGGACACCCGGGCCACGTCGCCCGAGGTCGGCATCGGCGCGATCAAGTACGCCGACCTGTCCTCGGACCGGCGCAGCGACTACGTCTTCGACTGGGACCGCATGCTGGCCGCCACCGGCAACACCGGCCCCTATCTCCAGTACGCCGTGGCCCGGATCCGCTCCGTGCTGCGCAAGGCGTCGATCGAGCTGGGCGCGATCACGCTGGGCGACCCGGCCGAGCGGCGCCTGGCGCTGACCGTGCTCGGCTTCGAGCCCGCGGTGGCGGCCGCCCTCGAATGTCGGGAGCCGCACCGGCTCGCCGTCCACCTGCACGAGGTGGCGGTGGCGTTCTCGGCCTTCTACGAGCGCTGCCCGATCCTGGCCTCGCCGAGCCGGCTGGCACTGACCGCCCGCACCGGCGAGACCCTGCGGCTCGGCCTCGACCTGCTCGGCCTGCCCGTACCCGAGGCGATGTGACTCAGCGGACCGGATCGCTCAGCAGCGGCGGATAGACGGTCGAGGTGACCCCGTCCACGGTGGTCCCGGCGAACTGGAGCATGGCCCCGGTCTGCTCGTTGAGGTCGTGGGGGTAGTTGAGCCGGGGACGGGACACCTCGTCGAGCGCCGTGACCTGCTCCGGCGTCAGTGTCACGTCGAGGGCCGCCAGGTTGGCGGTGAGGTGGTCGAGGCGGCGCGGCCCGAGGATGGGTGCGGTCACCGCGGGTCGCCCGCGCAGCCAGGCCAGGGCCACGGCGGCCGGGCTCACGCCGATCTCGCCGGCCACGGCGGTCAGCACGTCGATCACCTGGTACTGATCCTCGCTGGGCCCGCCGGTGATCAGGCCGCGCCCGGTGTCGCCGCCGGCCGTGCCGCGCTGGTATTTCCCGGACAGGAAGCCGCCGGCGAGCGGGCTCCACGGCGTGAGGCCCATCCCCGCGTCCAGCGCCAGCGGCGCGAGCTCGCCTTCCACCGTACGGGCGAGAAGGGAGTATTCGACCTGGAGCGCGATGACCGGCGGCCACCCGCGCAGCAGCGCCGTGGTGTGCGCCTGCGCGGTGTACCAGGCAGGCGTGTTCGAGAACCCGAGATAGCGGATCTTTCCCGACCGTACGAGATCGTCGAGCGTCCGCATCGTCTCGTCGACCGGGGTGTGCGCATCCCAGTTGTGCAGCCAGTAGAGGTCGAGGTAGTCCGTCCTCATCCGGCGCAGCGACTGCTCGAGCTGGTCGATGATCGCCTTGCGTCCGGCGCCACCGCCGTTGGGGTCACCCGGGTGCAGGTTGCCGAAGAACTTCGTGGCCAGCACCACCCGGTCGCGCCGCCCGGGCCGCGCGGCGAAGTAGTCGCCGACGATCTCCTCGGAGTGCCCGTTGGCGTAGAAGTTGGCGGTGTCGATGAAGTTGCCGCCGCGCTCGGCGTACCCGTCGAGGATCTTCCCGGCCTCGGCGGCGTCGCAGCCCCAGCTGCCCTTCACGCCGAAGTTCATCGCTCCCAGGGCGAACGGGCTGACGCGCAACCCCGAGCGGCCGAGCGTGCGGTACGAGTCGAGTGTCATGCCTCAAGTAGGCCGCCCGGCCCCGGCCACCAGGTAGAACGATCGTCGCCGACTCTTGCCCGATCCTGCTCGGGCCGGGCATCGACCACGCGTTATATCGACGACTAGGGTGCCTCCTGGGCGTGCCCACGAGGCGCGCGTATTTTCGCCAGAAAGGCCCGACATGACCCTCACCCGCAGGACATTGCTGGCCGCGGGGGCCGCCTCGGTGGCGGCCCCGATCGTCGGCGCCGGTACGGCTCAGGCCCACCCGGAGGACAAGACCTACCGTCTCACCGTGCTCGGCACCTCGGACACCCACGGCAACGTCTACAACTGGGATTACTACAAGGACGCCGAATACGACGACAGCGCCCACAACGACGTCGGGGTGGCCAAGCTGGCCGCCCTGGTGACCAAGCTGCGGGCCGAGGCGATCGGGGCCACGCTGGTGCTCGACGCAGGCGACACGATCCAGGGGACGCCGCTGGCCACCTACTACGCCAAGCAGGAGCCGATCACCACGACCGGCGCCAAGCACCCGATGGCCCGCGCCATGAACGTCCTGCAGTACGACGCTGTGACGCTCGGGAACCACGAGTTCAACTACGGTCTGCCGCTGCTCGACCGGTGGATCCGGCAGCTGGGGTTCCCGGCGCTGGCGGCCAACGCGGTGAACGCGAGGACCGGCAAGCCGGCCTTCACCCCGTACGTCATCAAGAAGGTCTCCCCGGGCCGGCACGCGCCCACGCTGCGCGTCGGCATCCTGGGGCTCACCAACCCGGGCGTGGCCATCTGGGACCGCGCGAACGTCGAGGGGAAGCTGACCTTCCTCGACATGGTGGCGACCGCGGCGAAGTGGGTGCCGATCATGCGGGACCGCGGGGCCGACATCGTGCTGATCTCGGCGCACGGCGGCGACAGCGGCACGTCGAGCTACGGCCCGGAGTTGCCCAACGAGAACCCGTCGGCCCTCATCGCCGAGCAGGTGCCCGGCATCGACGCGATCCTGTTCGGGCACGCGCACGCCGAGGTGCCGCAGCGGTTCGTGACCAATGCCCGCACCGGCCGCCCGGTGCTGCTCTCCGAGCCGTCGAAGTGGGGTCAGCGCCTGACCAAGATGGACTTCGAGCTCGTCCGCCGGGGCGGCCGCTGGGCGGTCACCACGAAGTCGGCGACGACCCTCAACACCAACACCGTCGAGGCCGACCCCAGGGTGCTGGCGGCGGTCCGGTCGCAGCACGAGAAGACCGTGGCGTACGTGAACCAGGTCGTGGCCACCTCGACCGAGGAGCTGTCGGCGGCGTCGTCGCGGTACGAGGACACGCCGATCCTCGACTACATCAACAAGGTGCAGACCGACACGGTCACCGCGGCCCTGGCCGGCACCGAGTACGCGAGCCTGCCGGTGCTGTCGATCGCCGCCCCGTTCAGCCGTACCGCCGTCTTCCCGCAGGGCGACGTCAAGATCAAGGACGTGGCCGGACTCTACATCTACGACAACACCCTCGAGGCCGTCGTCCTGACCGGGGCCGAGGTGAAGGCCTATCTGGAGTACTCGGCGAAGTACTTCGTCACGCTCGCTCCCGGCGCCCCGGCCGATCCGGCCACGATCAGCGACCCGGCCGTGCCCGACTACAACTACGACGTCCTCTCCGGCGTCGACTACGACATCGACATCAGCCGGCCGGTCGGCTCCCGCATCACCCGGCTGCAGATCGCCGGCGTCGACGTCGACCCGGGCGCGCGTTTCGTGATCGCGGTGAACAACTACCGCCGCTCCGGCGGTGGCAACTTCCCGGGGATCGTCAAGACGCAGGTCTACAACGCCCAGCAGGAGATCCGCCAGCTGCTGATCGACTGGGCCCAGGCCCGGGGGGCGATCGACCCGGCCGACTTCTTCGTCAAGAACTGGCAGCTCGTGCGGGCCGGGGTGCCCATCGAGTTCTGACCGCCCCGGGTCAGCCGGTCATCAGGGTGAGGAAGACGACGACGGCGGCGGTCAGCACGGTGCCGAAGGCGATCCAGTACGGGTAGCTCTCGTGACCGCCGCGGTGGGCCTCCCCGCCCCGGCGTACCGCCGACACCAGTCCCGGTACGCCGAACAGCAGCGTCCAGAAGACCACCGGTGCCCACGACGGCGCCTGCGGCCGGGCTGCTCGAGCCATCTCCTCGGGGAAGCGCACGAGCAGCCGGCCGTGGGGCGTGTGCGGGCCGGGCGCCGCGGTGGGGGCCGGCGGCGTCGCCGGCGTCACCCAGGGCGGGGTGGTGGGGTATTGCGCGTACGGAATCGGGGCAGTCATGTCGCGAACCTCTCGGTAGCGGCTCGGTTGCAATTCCGTGCCGCCCGACAGCATCGGTCACCCCTGCGCGGACTTGAGAAAAGTCAGTTCCCGGTGGCGATCCGCACCGGTACTTGCATCTCGGTGACCCACTTGTCGAAGTCGTCCGGCGGGCAGTCGAGGTAGATCTCGACCGCGAACCCCGGGCCGGCCGCACGGTAGCCGTTGTCGTCGATCCAGTTGGCGATCTTCTGCCCGGTGCGGAACGCCTCGGCCATCGAGCCGTGATGCACCGCGGTCGCCGCCTGCTCGACGGCCGGCAGCACCACCGCGTCGAATCCTGCGTTCGCGGGCACCGTCGCGTCGCCGATCGGGAACGCGGCATGCACCGTGATCGTCTCGTCGCCCGGCCGGGTCGGCGCCGGGAGGTAGTAGGCGATCGGCGGACCGGTCATCGCGACGCCGTGCTTCTCCATGAGCTCCATCAGCCGCGGATAGAGCGGACTGAGGTTCTCGGTGATCGAACTCGGATCGTCGTAGCTGGTGGCGGTGGCCTCGAGCATCGCCACCCGCAGGGCCGGAACGCTCTTGAGAACAACATCTCCGGTGTCCATGTGTCCCTCACTCTCGATCATCCGGAGGCGCGCGTCGACCTGGGCCAGGCGGGCGGTGTCCTGTTCCATCCGGGCCGCCAGCTCGGCCCGCCGCAGCCGCAGCATGCCGCGCAGCTCCTGCGAGTCGAGTTTCTCGTCGATCAGCGTCTGCACCTGCTGCAGGCTGAAGCCGAGATCCTTGAGGGCGGTCACGCGGTTGAGCAGCCGAAGCTGGACAGCCGTGTAGAACCGGTAGCCGCTGTGCGGATCCACGTGGGCGGGGCGTATCAGTCCGATGGCGTCGTAATGCCGCAACATGCGCACCGACACCCGGCCGAGTCCCGCGAACTCTCCGATACTGAACATGGTCCCCTCACCCTCGGCCCTGACACAGTGTGAGAGTCAACGCCCGAGCGTTACGGAACGGCTCCGCCTTCGACGGGCGGGTCGACTGGGGGTGGCGTGGTCGTGGTCGGCGGCGTTGTCGGCGGGGTGGTCGGGGGCGTCGTGGTCGGCCGCGTCGTCGGGGGAGTGGTGGTCGGCTGGGTGGTCGCCGGCGTCGTGGTGGGGGCCGTGGTCGGGGCCGTGGTGGTCGCCGGGGAGCTCGGGGTGCGGGTCCGGTTGGGGACATTGCCGCGGGTGACCGAACGACTGGTCGGCTCCACGCCCGGCGTCGTCGAGACCTCGGAGCTCGGGGCGTCGGTGGTCGGGTCGAGCGAGGGGCCGGGCACCGAGTTGTCGACCGTCTGCTTGTCGTCGTCGCCTTTGTTCAGGGCGATCGCGAAGGTCAGACCGCCGGCCAGCACGAGCAGGGCGATCACCGCGACCAGCAGCGCGGTCTGGCTGCGCGGCGGGCGCTTGGCCCCCAGCGAGGTCGAGGTGAGCGACGTCGGCGGCGTGGGCGGCACCCGCGGCGGCAGGTCGCGGGGCATCGGGACGGCCCGGGTGGGCGCGGCCGGGCTCAGCGGCGCGACCATGGTGGTGCCGGTCATCCTCTTCCAGTCGAGCGGACCGGCCGCGGCGAAGGCCGCCTCGGCGAGCTCCTCACCGCTCTGGAAGCGGTCACCCGGCTGCTTGGCCATGGCCCGCTGGATCAGCTCGCGCACCTCGAGCGGCACGTGCTCGGGCAGCGGCTCGGGCTCGTCCTCGAGGTGGCGCAGGGCGACCTGCAGCGCGTTGTCGCCGTCGAACGGGGGGTGGCCGGCAATGCAGTGGTAGGCCACCGCGCCGAGCGCGTAGATGTCGGTGGCGGCGCTGACGTTGCCCTTGGCGACCTGCTCGGGCGCCATGTAGAGCGCGGTGCCGACGATCGCGTTGACCGCTGTGACGCTGGTGACCGCGGCCGAGCGGGCCACGCCGAAGTCGACCAGCACGACCGTGCCGTTGGGCTTGACGATCAGATTGCCCGGTTTGACGTCGCGGTGCACCGTGCCGGCCTGGTGGGCGGCGTGCAGCGCGTCGGCCGCCTGCCCGACGATCGACATGACCTCGGCGACCGGCATCGGGCCCTGCTTGACCCGGGTCGAGAGCGGCTCGCCCTCGACGTAGGCCATCACCAGGTAGGCCATGCCGTCGTCGCCGCCGGACTCGTCGGCGCTCGCGTAGTCGTAGACCTCGACCACACCGGGGTGACGGAAGGCGGCCATCATGCGCGCCTCGCCGTAGAAACGGGCGGCGAACTCGGGGTCGGACATCATGTTGGAGCGCAGCACCTTTACGGCGATGACGCGGCCCAGCACGACATCGGTGCCGCGCCAGACGTCACCCATCCCGCCCGTGGCGATGCGCTCATCCAACCGATAACGGTTGCCCAGGAGGTGACCGGCAGCAAGCACCAACGGACCTTATCTAATCGGGTGGCTGAGCCACAGCGGAGCAACGGCGAAACTGTAGCTGCCCGCGGCGCTCAGCGGGGGACTGCCGGCCGCCGTTGATCAAGCCCAGGCCGGGGGTACGACATCTCCGGGCGGTCAGGGGTGCCGCCCGGAGATCACGTCTCAGCTGTCGTACGTGGGAGTGACCACGACCGCGGTCTCGGCCAGCTCCAGTTCCTCCTGCTCGGCCTGACGCTCGAGCGCGGCCCGGGCCGAGGTCGCCACGGCCCAGCCGACCGCGACGCCGAGCAGGCCGACGCCGGCGATCAGGCCCCACGGGCGGGACGGCTTGCGCCCGGCCAGGGCGGCCGCCGCCGCGTTGGCCCGGCCCCAGGCCAGGTCGGCCTTGCCGCTCGCCTTGCCCGCGAACTGCTGGCTCCGGCCGGCCAGCTTGTGACTCTGGTCACTGGCCTTGCCGGCCAGCTTGGTGGCTTTGTCGCTGGTGTCCTTGGCGGTGTCGGTCGCCGCCGCCATCGCGGCCGTCAGATACTCCCAGGCCTGCGTGGCCGTGCGTTCCGTCTTGCTCTTGCTGGAGAACATCCCCTTTTACCTCCCGGCTCGTTCGCCCTTAACCCTGCCCTGGCGTCCCGTTCAGCAAACGTGTCCGGTGTGGACGCCATCACGTTTCGGAAACAAGTTGCCACCCACCGGTACTCTTGACCCGGTTCACATAAGGCACTCAGGTGCCTGACAGGTTCGGGTCCTAGCCTTTTGGTCAGTTTCACCGAACCTTCCAGGGGTAGTTCGACCGCCCCTGGGTGCGGGCAGCGTCGGGCGGGATCGGCTCGTCGGAGCGGCTTGCGCACCAGGAACGACGCCCGGAGATCCTGGGCGGGTGGAGGGAATTGGCGTGACGCTGTCGATAATGACGTCGACGCTTGCCGACGACGTGGTGGAGGTCTCGCCGAGCGGTGAGATCGACGTCGAGAACGCATACGAGATCCGCGAAGCCGTGGCGACACGGCTGGCCGCCGGAGGGCTCGCACGCATCGAGCTCAACCTGCAGAATGTGACTTTCATCGACTCGGTGGGCATCAGCGCGCTCGTTGCCGCGTTCCAGCTCGCCCAGGTCAGCGAGGTAAAGCTGGTGGTGACCCGGCCCAGCCGCTTCGCGCACCGTCAGCTCTGGGTGACCGGGTTGCTCGGCCTGTTCGGCAACCCGCAGCCGTTCGGCGGGGCCGACACGGCTGAGCCGGCCGTCTCCGGCACCTGATCCGATCAACGAACGAAGGCGGCCGGGTCCTCGACCCGGCCGCCTTCTTCTGTTCCCGGAGCCCTGAGTCCTGGGCCTGGGCCTCGCTCCCACGTGATCGGCAGGACAGGCCTCAGAGCAGCGCCGACGCGTGCAGCGGGATCGCTTCCAGGTTGATCTTCACCTCGGTCATCTCGTGCGGCGGCCGGATCGGCGTGACCACGGCGAAGTGTTCGGCCAGGGCCGCCAGATCGGTGTCCGGCTGCAGTGTGTCGTCCGCCGCCTGCACGGCCGTGCGGACAAAGCCCTCACCGGCCTCGGCGATGCTCACCTGCACCTGCCCGAACTGGGCCAGCGACGCCCGCCGCAGCCCGCGGATCCCGTCCAGATGCAGGTCGGGCACGTTGAGGTTGAAGATCGTGCCGGCCGGGGTGTGCATCAGCGTCGGCACGAGGCGTACCGCGAGCTCGGCCGCACTGCCCCAATGGCGCTTCTCGTCCTCGTCGTGGTCGAGGGCGGCCAGCGCGGCCCCGCCGCTGCGAGCCGAGGAGACCCGCGGCGAGAGCACGTCCAGCGAGACAGCCAGCCCGTGCAGCCCCGCGTACGACCCGGTGAGGGTGGCCCCGACCGTGCCCGAGTGCACGACCGCGGCGCCCGCGTTGGCCCCGCGGTTGATGCCCGAGAGGATCATCTCCGGCGGCTCGCCGAAGGCCTCCCGCAGGGCGAGCAGCACGATGTACGCGGGGGAGGCGGCCACCGCGTAGGCCGGGATGTGCTTGGCCTGGGGCAGCTCGCGCTTGTGCAGGATGATCTTGCCGTGCTCCTCCACCGCGGTCATCGCGGCGCTGCTGCCGCTCGCCTCGGTGACGGGCGCGGCGACCACGACCTCGTGTCCGTCCCGGGCCGCCGCCCGCGCCAGCCAGCGCAGGCCCGGAGCGTCGATGCCGTCGTCGTTGGTGACCAGGATTCTTGTCATCGCGCCTTCTTGATCGGGGTGAGCTTGACCCGCTCGGTGAGCACCTGGACGGCGTCCATGTGCCCGGTGCCGAGCCCGTGCCGGGTCACGTTGAGCGCGCCGGCGGCGGCCCCGGTGCGGACCGCCTGCGTCATCTCGCCGCCCTTGGCCAGCACGGCGGCGACCCCGGCGGTCATCGAGTCCCCGGCGCCACGGTGGTCGGCGATGGTGAGCTTCGGGATGCCGACCCGGTAGATCTGTTCGTTGAACAGGGCGAGCGCGCCCGCGTCGGCCCGCGACAGCAGCGCCATCTCGGCCCCGCTCTCGTGCAGCTTGATCAGCGCCTCGGTGAGGGTCTTCTCCGAGTCGTCCTTGATCACACCGTCCCGGAGCAGCTCCTCGTGGCTCACCTTGACCACGTCGAGCCCGGCCTCCAGCACCGCCTTGAGGTGGTCGCCGGACAGGTCGGCGATCACCCGGCAGCCGTGGGCGCGCAGGTCGTGGGCGAGCCGGCCGTAGACCTCGGCGCGGATCACCGACGGGTGCGCCGGGCCGCTCAGGATCGCGTTGCCGCAGCGCAGGCCCTCGGCCAGGGCCAGGTTGTAGAGCTCGTCCAGCTCGTGCCGGGTGAACGGCGCTCCCGGCTGCTCGGCGAGCTCCTGCCGGTTGCCGTTGCGGCGGTCGTGCACATACCAGCCGCTGCCGCTCTCGCGGGGGATGGTGCGCAGCTGAACGCCCTTGAAGTCGAGCAGCGGCTTGAGCACGCGGCCCACCTCACCGCCGACCGCGGTGCACAGGGTCACCTCGGCGCCGAGCGAGGTGATCATGCGGGCCTGCCAGATGCCCTGACCGCCCGGGTGGACGTGCAGTTCCGGCTGGTTGTGTTGCTGTTCAATGGTCACCGTGAGTTGCGGTGCCGGCGCAAAGACCATCACCCGAGCGTCGCCCATATAGGGCATTGTTATCGCTGGGCGCCCGTTAGGGGCGGATTACCGCAAAAGCCGTCAGACCTCGAATCCCTCGCCGGTCAGCTCGATCACGGCCCCGGTGAGCTCCGGCTTGGTCCGCAGCATCTCCTCCATGCGGATCCGCCACTTGCCCGCCTCGAGGTCGGACGCAAACCGGTCGCCGCCGGTCTCGACCAGGGCGGTGAGCAGCCGCTGGCGGGTGTCGGCGAAGTGGCCGTACATCTCGCTGCCCAGCCGGCTCAGCACGCGCGCGGCGAAGGCCTCGGAGTGTGCGCTGCCCGCGGCTCGCACGAACGCGCGGGCGGCGTCCCACGCGACCCTCGGCTGGTGGATGACGGTGGTCATGCTGGTGTCCTCCCGTGATGACATGGTCACCAAGCGTAGAGAGGAAGCCGAGACCCGGACGGAAGTCGGCACACGCGGTGACCGGTGTGATCATCGTGCACCCTGAGGTGTGATGATCGCCATAGTCGGACGCGGGCTCACCACCCGGCGGGAGAACACCCTCCGGCCGCCGCCACCGGCTCGACCTGAAGGGTGGCGTGGTCGATGTCGAAGTCGTCGTGCAGCGCCTCACGGGCGGTGGAGAGCACGGTGCCCAGCTCGGCCTTGGGCTCCAGGCTCAGGTGGGCCGACGCCACGTCCATGCCCGAGGTGAGCGTCCACACGTGCAGGTCGTGCACGTCGCAGACACCCGGGACGGCGGCCAGCCGGGCGCGGACCTGGGTGATGTCGAGGTGCTCGGGGGCGGCCTGCACGAGGATGCGGACGGCCGAACGCCCCAGGGCGAAGGTGCGGGGCAGGATCATCAGCGCGACGATCACGGCGACGATCGGATCCGCGTACGCCCAGCCGGTGAACCCGATGATCGCCGCCGCCACGATGACGCCGACCGACCCGAGCAGGTCACCCACCACCTCGAGGTAGGCCCCGCGCACGTTGATGCTCTCCTTGGCCCCGCCGCGCAGCAGGCCGAAGGCGATCAGGTTGATGATCAGACCGCCGACGGCGACGATCAGCATCGAGCCGGCCGGCACGTCGGGCGGGTCGGTGAAACGCCGCAGCGCCTGCACGACCACGAAGCCGGCCACCCCGGTCAGCAGGACGGCGTTGGCCAGCGCGGCGAGCACCTCGAGGCGGTAGAGCCCGAAGGTGCGCTGCGAGTCGGTGGCGGCGCGCCCGGCCGCGGTGATGGCGGCCAGGGCCATCGCGATGCCGAGCACATCGGTGAACATGTGCCCGGCGTCGGAGAGCAGGGCCAGTGAGCCGGTGGCCAGGGCGGCGACCGCCTCGACGATCATGAAGCCGGCGAGCAGGCCGGCCGCCCACCAGAGCCGCTTGCGGTGCTTGGCTCCCGCTCGCAGCGCCTGCCCTCCGTGGTCGTGCCCGGCTCCCATGTCTCAACCTTCCGTCCGAGCTGCGCGCCCCGGCCAATGTATGCGTACATCGCTATGTGTGCAAGTTGAACTCAGCTGTCGAAACCGGGGTATGGAGTGACTGACAGCACGTTCCGCCTGGAAAGGAAATCCGTGTCCAGACGTACTCTCGCGATTGTCATCTCCACTGTCCTCGCCGTGGTGGCCGGCGCCGCACCGGCCTCGGCCCATTCCGCTCAGCGATGGCCCGCCGCACTGGCGCTGCCGGCCGGCTTCCAGCCCGAGGGCATCGCCATCGGGGAGAAGCCGTACGCCTACTTCGGCTCCCGCGTCGACGGCGACATCTACCGGGTCAGCCTGCGCACCGGTCAGGGCTCGGTGTTCAGCCAGGGCCCGGGCGCCGGCAACCCGTCACTCGGCCTCAAAATCGACGACCACCGGCTGTTCGTGGCCGGCGGCAGCGCGGGCAGCGCCCGCGTGATCGACCTGCGCAGCGGCCGGATCCTGAAGTCCTACACGCTCAAGGCCCCGGGCACCTCGGCCTGGTTCATCAACGACGTCGTGCTCACCCGCGACGCCGCCTGGTTCACCGACTCGGCCAACCCGGTGCTCTGGAAGCTGCCGCTCGGCAAGAAGGGCAGCCTCCCGGCCCAGGCGGTCGCCGTGCCGCTCAGCGGTGACATCGAATACGCCGAGGGCAACAACGCCAACGGCATCTCCCGTACGCCCGACGGCCGCGGCCTGATCGTCGTGCAGTCCAACCTCGGCAAGCTCTTCCGGGTCGGTTACGACGGCCGCAGCACCGAGATCAAGCTCGGCGCCGAGACAGTCGTGAACGGCGACGGCCTGTGGCTGAAGGGCCGCACGCTCTATGTGGTGCAGAACCGGCTCAACGTGATCGCCAAGGTCGCGCTGGACCACAAGGCCACCGTGGGCCTGGTCGTCTCGCGGACCGGCAGCGCCTCGTTCGACGTGCCGACCACGATCGCGGAGTACGGCAAGCGGTTCTACCTGCCGAACGCCCGCTTCACGACCACGCCCACGCCGACCACTGCTTACAACGCCGTGGCCGTGCCCATCCCCTAGGGGCGCCAGTCCCGATCGGTTCCGATGGTGGTCAGGCGCTGGGTGGCCCGGGAGAGCGCGACGTAGAGGGTGCGAATGCCGGCCGGATCCCTGGTCAGGGAGTTCGGCTCGACCAGCACCACCGCGTCGTACTCCATGCCCTTGGCCTCCAGCGCCGTGACCACCTGGACCCGTTCCGGCAGGCCGGCCACCCAGCCGGCCATCTCGTCACGACGCGCCACCGGAGTGATCACCCCGATCGTCCCGTCGACGTCGGTCAGCTGCTTCTCGGTCATCTCGCGCACCAGGCCGGGCAGCCTGGCCGCGTCGGTCACCAGGTCGACCGGGTCCACCCCGGTGCTGCGTACGGCGGTCGGCAGCGGCAGATCCGGCATGATCACCCGGATCACCGAGGCGGCCACCTCGAAGATCTCCGACGAGTTCCGGTAGTTGGTGGTCAGCGCGTAGCTGTTGCGCTTACGGGAGCCGAGCGCGCGCTCCCGGGCCCGGTCGAGCTCCTCCGGGTCGCCCGACCAGGCGGTCTGCGCCGGGTCGCCGACGATCGTCCAGGACGCGTACGAGCCGCGGCGCCCGATCATGCGCCACTGCATCGGCGAGACGTCCTGCGACTCGTCCACCACCACGTGCGCGTAATCGCGGTAGTCCTCCTCGCGCTGCGCGTGCTGGACCCGCTGGGCCGCCTGGCGGTCGGCGAACGTGCTGACCTCCTGGACGCCGTCGCGCACGTGGAACGGGTTCTTCGACTTGCGCTGCGGCTGCCGGGGACGGCCCATCAGCTCGTCCAGCTCGTCGAGCAGGGCCACGTCGGCGATCGTCGGGCCCTGGTCGGCCAGCCGGTCGAACGACCCCTGCAGGCGCCCGATCTCGTCCTTGGAGAGCAGACCATTTGTGTACGCCCGGAGGCGGGCCGGATCGGCCAGCCACCGCAGCACCCGCATCGGCGTGAACCGCGGCCACCAGGCCTTGAGGAACGCGCGGAAGTCGTTCCGGTCGGCCAGCTCCGCCTCGAACTCGCGCTTCTCGGGCAGGCCGCTGACCTTGTGCTGCCGGGCCTGGGCCCAGAGCGCGTCGAACAGGCGGTCGAAGCCGGCGCCGCGGACCTCGTTGCGCCGGGCACCGCGGGGCAGGGCCGCGCGCCGGATGCGGTCGAGGTCGGCCGCGTCGAGCTTGAGCAGCGTGCCGCGGTAGAGCAGGCGCAGCTCGCTCGGGGCGCCGGGCACGGCGTCGTGCGAGGCGCGCTCGAGCACCCGCCGCATGCGCAGCGAGCCCTTGATCGCGGCGACGTCGGTCGAGTCGACCCGGGTGGCGTCGAAACCGGGCACCATCGAGCCGAGCGAGCGCAGGGTGGCGCTGTCCTCGCCGAGGGAGGGCAGCACGGTCGCGATGTAGCCGACGAAGACGCCGGACGGCCCGACCACCAGGATGCCGCCGCCGGCGAACCGGCTGCGGTCGGAGTAGAGCAGGTAGGCCGCCCGGTGCAGGGCGACCGCGGTCTTGCCGGTGCCCGGGCCGCCGGTGACGATGGTCACCCCGGAGGCGGGGGAGCGGATCGCGTCGTCCTGCTCCCGCTGGATCGTCGAGACGATGTCGCGCATGCCGTGCCCGGTGGCCTTGGACAGGCTGGCCAGCAGGGCGCCGTCACCCACGACCCGCATGTCGGGCGGTGCCGCCTCCGGGTCGAGCAGGTCGTCCTCGATGCCGGTGACCCGCTCGCGGCTCGACTGGATCATCCGGCGCCGGACGACGCCGAGCGGGTCGGCCGGGGTGGCGCGGTAGAAGGCGGCGGCGGCCGGCGCGCGCCAGTCCACGACCAGCGGCTGCGAGCTGTCGTCGCGGATGCCCATGCGGCCGACGTAGTGGGTGGCCCCCGTGCCCAGGTCGAGGCGGCCGAAGACCAGGCCCTCGTACTCGGTGTCGAGGGCGTGCCGGCGGCGGGCGGCATGGAAGACCATCGCGTCCCGCTCGACCAGGGCACCGAACGTGCCCACCCCGGCGAGCTGATAGCCCTCCTTCTCGGCGCGTGAGGCGTCGCGGCGGAGCTCGGCGAGCCGGGCATAGACGCGGTCGACGTGCTGCTGCTCGACCGCGATCTCCTGCTGAAGAACGGTGGCGTCGCTCAACTGAAGTGAATCTCTCTTTCCGGCCCCCGGTGCACGCGTTCGGGCAGCGTGCTCGCACAAAGGGAGCACTCGAACCTACTCCTCCCGAGGCGGTCGCGTCTCACCCGGCCTTGACATCGGCGTGATTGACCCAATACTTAAGCAGGTGCTTAACCATTCGTCCCCGCTCGATCTGATGTACGCGGCCCTCGCCGACGGCAACCGCCGCAGCATGGTCGACCGGCTCAGCCACGGCCCGGCCACGGTCAAACAACTGGCCGAGCCGCTGGTCATGTCGCTGCCGGCGGTCCTGCAGCACCTGCGCGTGCTCGAGGAGAGCGGGCTGGTGCGCTCGCAGAAGACCGGCCGGGTGCGCACGTGCTACCTCGAGCCGGCCGCGCTGACCGCCGCCGAGCAGTGGATCGCCGACCGCCGGGCCGGATGGATGAGCCGCCTCGACCGCCTCGACGACTTCCTGCAAGGAGAAGACTCATGACCACCCGCACAGCCCAGCACGACACGTTCCGGATCGAGCGCCACTTCGCGGCCACGCCGGACCGGGTGTTCCGGGCCTTCGCCGATCCGGAGGCCAAGGCCCGATGGTTCGGCTCGCCCGACCCGGCGGCCACCCAGGAGGGCGTCTCCTTCGACTTCAGCGAGGGCGGCCGGGAGACGGCCACGACGGTGTCGCCCGACGGCAACCGGTACGGCTTCGCCGCCACCTACACCGAGATCGTCCCGGCCGAGCGCCTGGTCTACACGTACGAGATGGCCCTGAACGGCGTCCGCATCTCGGTCTCGGTGGTGACCGTGGAGTTCCGGCCCGGCGCGTCCGGCGGCACCGACTTCGCGATCACCGAGCAGGGCGTCTATCTGGACGGCCTGGACAAGCCGGAGCAGCGCCGGGCCGGCACGGAGTATCTGATGGACGCCCTGGGCAAGTCGCTGACCGACTGAGGTCCGCTACGCCGCCTTCTTGAGCTGGGCGGCCGACCGCGTCCTGGTCCGGCGGCGGCTCTTGGCCGGGGTGACGCGCTCGACGATGGCGGTCAGCGCGGCCGAGACCTCGTGCGGCCGCTCCAGCGGCAGCATGTGACCGGCGCCGGGCAGGACGTTCAGGTCGGCGTAGGGCAGGGCCTGAGCGATCGACTCGGCGCACGCTGGTGGGGTGAGGCGGTCGCGCCGGCCGACCAGCACCGCGGCCGGCACGTCGCCGAGCTGGGCCAGGGTGTCCAGGCGCTGCTGGGCGCCGATCGAGGGGCGGAAGGCGCCGATCGAGCGCAGCGGGGCCCGGCCGAAGGCGTGCATGGCCAGGTCGAGGTCGGCCTCGTCGTATTCGTCGCCGAAGAGCAGCCAGCGCACCGCCGGCCGCAGGACAGGGGCCAGCGCCCGGTGTGGGCACCACGGCCCGGATCGGGCCAGCAGGCCCGCCCCGACGGTCTCGCCGGCCCGGAGCAGGGCCGCGAGCCGGGTCGGCAGGCCGTACTGGGTGTGCGTGTGGCCCTCAGCGGTGGTGGAGACGAAGAGCAGGCCGGCCACCCGTTCGGCGAAGAGCTCGGGGTGGGCGTGCGCGAATTCCATGATCGTCATGCCGCCCAGCGAGTGGCCGCCGAGCACGATCGGGCCGGTGGGGGCGTAGTGGCGCAGCACCTCGGCCAGGTCGTCGCCGAGCCGGCCCAGGGTGGCGCCGGCGAGCCGGGTGGCGCCCGAGCGGCCGTGGCCGCGGGCGTCGTAAGCGATCACGCGGGGGCGGCGGACGCCGAGCACCCGGAGGGCGGCGACCTGGCGCTGCCACGTCCGTCTGTCCTGGCACCAGCCGTGCATCAGCACCACCGTGACCGGCGCGTCCGCCGGGCCGTGCACGTCGACGTGCAACCCGACGCCGTCGGAAAGAGTGAACTCCGACATGGGCACCTCCGAGATCCGCACGACCCCGTTGTACCCACGGGTAATAAGCATCACTCGCGATCACCCGAAAAGCCACTGGGAGATTCGGCCCACAGGGGCCGCCAGGGCGGAAAGTGGCTAGCTGAACGTGAGTTGGCTCGCACTCGCTGTCCATGGGACCGAATTGGGTGAGAATCACTCGTATGACGACCGACCCGTCGACGGGGCCCTCCGTGCCGATCGCGAATGCCGACGAAGCTCTGGCCGAGCTGATCGCGGGAAACAAACGGTTCGTCAGCGGCCGCCCCGAGCACGGGCATCAGGTGTCGGCGGCCGCCGCGGCCTCCGGCCGCCAGCAGCCGCACGCCGTGGTCCTCGGGTGCATCGACTCGCGGGTGCCGCTCGAGGCGATCTTCGACCAGACTTTCGGGTCGATCTGCGTGGTGCGCTCGGGCGCGCACGTGGTCGACCGCGCGGTGCTGGGCTCGGTCGGCTTCGCGGTCGCCGAGCTGGGCGTGCCGCTGATCATGGTGCTGGGCCACAAGCGCTGCGGGGCCGTGAAAGCCACGGTTGCCGCCCTGCGGGCGGGCGAGGTGCCGGCCGGCGACATCGGCTACCTGGTCGACGAGATCGCCCCGGCCGTCCGCGCCGTGGGAGTCGAGGATGCCGACGCTCCGGAGAAGGCGATGCGGGCCCACGTGGGGCGCACAGTGCGCCGCCTGCAGGCCGTCGACGTGGTGGCCGACGCGGTGACCACCGGGCGGGCCGGCATCGTGGGGGCCGTCTACGACCTCGACACGGGCCTGGTCGACCTACTGCCCTGATCGTCCGTTAAGTCGTGAAGATGCCCCGTTGATCTCCATGCGCCGATCTTCGGAGCGTGCGAAAAGGCGCCCGCCGACCCGGAGGCCGGCAGGCGCCTGTCGGTGAGGGAACGCTCAGCCCTCGAAGACGCCGGCGTCGGCGAGGCGCTTCTCGGTTGCGCCCCAGCCGTCCTGCGGGTGAGCCTCGTCGAGAGCGGACAGCTCGGCCCGGATCTTGGTGCCGTGGCCGGCGGCCGCCAGCACGCGGATCTCCTCGACGAAGGCGTCCGAGTCGGTCTTGAGGTGCGCGGTCTTGCCATTGGTCAGGTTCCGCACATACGCGAAGCGACCCTGGGCGAGCGGGATGACGTACTTGTACTCGCCGAGCACGCTGAGCGCGCCGCCGGATCCCTGGCCCGCGCGGACTGATGCGCGGGCGGTCTTTGAGGTGTTGCTCGCCACGGCGGGACTCCTTGAGAAAAGCAGAAAAAAGGCCCTCGTAACTCTACACGATGTCTGCGGGACCGTGCCGTCCGAGCAGGTTGAAGCGTTGGTCAGGGTGTGCCACTACGGCCGAGCCGATGTCGATGTTGCCGATTCTCTGGCGCACCATCCGTACCAACCGGCATCATGGGACACGATCAACCGCGGTCGAGGTCGTAGGGGAAGACGCACCTCGGTCTCCGGGAGGTCACCGTGCCAACGTGTGGCGTCGTATACGTCCACTCGACTCCACTCGCCGTGTGCCAGCACGTCGAGTGGGCGATCGCGCGCGTACTGACCGCGCCGGTCACCCTGCACTGGACGGCGCAGCCGGTCGATCCCGGCATGCGGCGCGCCGAGTGCAGCTGGACCGGACGCGCCGGTACTGGCGCCGAGCTGGCTGCTGCCCTACGGCAGTGGCCCATGATCCGTTTCGAGGTGACCGAGGAACCGAGTCCGGGCGTCGACGGCGAGCGTTTCATGCACGTTCCCGGTCGCGGCCTCTTTCACGGGATCATGGGCGCGTCGGGCGACATCCAGATCGGCGAGGACAGGCTGCGCTCCATCATGGCCTCCGCGCGGGCGCCGGAGGCGCTCTCGCACGCCCTGGAGAAAGCGCTCGGCACGGCCTGGGACGCCGAGCTGGAGCCGTACCGGTACGCCGGCGACGGCGCCCCGGTGACGCTGCTGACCCGGGTCGGCTGACCGCGTCCTGATCATGATCCACTTCGGTGGCCCCGGTGTGCTCGCCACGCCGTACGGGTGTGATCCGGGCCCCCGGGGTGCCGGGTCGCCCGTGTCCTGATTCGATGGCGGGCGTGATGAATCCGGCGGGCGTGAAGAAGTCGGCGGTCGTGCGCGCCGCCCTGGTCGCATCCTTGCTGTTCACAGTGACCGCGTGCGGCTCGGACGACGAGCCCGGCCCGGTGGCGAGCGCCCCGGCCGCGCCGCCGCCCTCGATCGCCGCCTCGACCGGCAGCCCGAGCCCGGCGGGTGATCCGTCGGCGCGGGCCGCCGCCGCTGTGGCCGCCATGAGCGACGCCGACCTGGCCGGTCAGGTGCTGATGCCGTACGCCTACGGCAGCTCCGCCACGGCCGTCGACAAAGGCTCGGCGGCCGGCAATCAGAGCCTGGCCGGGGTGAGCACACCGGCCGAGATGATCGCCAAATATCACCTGGGCGGCCTGATCCTCGTCGGCTTCACCGCGAAGGACCCGACCGGCGCCACCAACCCCACCACGAACGTCGAGAACCCGAAGCAGGTGCGCGAGCTCACCGACGGCCTCCAGGCGGCCGCGCTCGCCCTGCCCGGCGGGGTCCCGCTGATGATCGGCACCGACCAGGAGTACGGGGTGGTCACGCGCATCACCGAGGGCGTCACCATGCTGCCGTCGGCGATGGGGGCGGGCGCCGCGGCGCAGCCGAAGCTGACCGAGGCGGCCTGGCGGGCGGCCGGCCGGGAACTGGCCGCGATGGGTATCACGGTGGACTTCGCGCCGGTCGCCGACACGCTCGGCCCGCCGGCCAACACGGTGATCGGCTCGCGCGCCTTCGGCTCCGACCCCGGGGCGAACTCCCAGCAGGTCGCCGCGGCCGTCCGCGGGCTCGAGGGCGCCGGCGTGGCGGCCGGCCTCAAGCACTTCCCGGGCCACGGGCACACCAGCGGTGACAGCCACGAGGGCCTTCCGGTGGTGGCCCAGAGCAAGGCCGCCTGGACGACCCAGGACCTGCCGCCCTTCCGGTCCGGCGTGGGCGCGGGGGCGGGTGTGGTCATGTCCGGCCACCTCGACCTGCAGGCGCTGGACAAGGGCGTGCCGGCCACCTTCTCCAAAAAGATCATGACCGACGTGCTCCGCGGGCAGCTGAAGTTCAACGGCGTGGCGATGACCGACGCGATGAACATGCCGCCCGCGATGAAGTGGGCGCCCGGCGAGGCCGCGGTGCGCGCCCTCAACGCCGGCAACGACATGCTGCTCATGCCTCCCAGCATCGGCGGCGCCCGCGACGGCATCCTGGCCGCGCTCAAGGACGGCTCGCTCACGAAGGAGCGCCTGCTCGAGGCGGTCACCCGCATCCTCACCCTGAAGTTCCGCACCGCCCCGGCCCCCCGGCCCGAGCTGGCCGTGGTCGGCTCACCCGAGCACCAAAAGGCGGTCGGGGCCCTCGACGCGGCCTCGATCACCGTGCTGCGCGGGCCCTGCTCGGGGCCGCTGCTGACCGGCCCGGTCACGGTCACCGCGTCCGGCGGACGCGAGGTGGCGCGGGTCAACCTGGTCCGCGCGCTGCAGGCTCAGGGCGTCCAGGTACGGGCGGCGGGTGGGACGGTGGTCCGGCTCGTCGGGTACGGGGACAAGTCCGTCGACCTCGACCCGGCCGCCCGGGTCACGGTCATGATGGACACCCCGCACCTGCTGGCCTCGGCCAAGTCGCCGGTGCTGGTCGCCACGTATTCGTCCAGCAAGCTCTCGCTGACCGCCCTGGCCGCCGTGCTGGCCGGCCGGGCCAAGGCCCCCGGCAAGTCCCCGGTGGCGGTCACCGGCCTGCCTCGTACGGCCTGCTGACGCTCAGTAGTGACCGGGCGGCCTGCGCCTGCGCTCCGTCGTGTCCGGGCGGCCTGCGCCCGCGCTCCGTGGTGACCGGGCGGCCCGCGCTCCGTCGTGACCGGCCGCCCGCGCTCCGTGGTGACCGGGCGGCTCGCGCCCGTCCTTGTCTGTCGGAGAGCCGAAAGGCCCGGCCGCGCGAAGCGACCGGGCCCTCGATGGTGCGGCTCAGGCGCGGGTGAAGACCAGCGCCACGTTGTGACCGCCGAAGCCGAACGAATTGTTCATGGCGGCGGGGATGTCGAGCTGGCGGGCCTTGTGCGCCGCCACGTCGAGGTCGAGCTTGTCGTCCGGGTCGTCCAGGTTGATCGTGGGGGGAACCACGCTGTCCCGGATGGCCAGGATGGTGGCGATCGACTCGAGCGCCCCGGCCGCGCCCAGCAGGTGGCCGGACATCGACTTGGTCGAGGTGATCACCGGGTGGGTGCCGATCGCCGACTTGATGCCGATGATCTCGCCCATGTCGCCGACCGGGGTCGAGGTGGCGTGCGCGTTGACGTGAACGATGTCGGCGCCGGTGAGCCCGGCGTCGCGGATCGCCTTGGCCATCGCTCGGGCGCCGCCCTTGCACTCCGGGTCCGGCTGCACGATGTCGTAGCCGTCCGACGTGATGCCGGCCCCGGCCAGACGCGCGTAGATCCGCGCGCCGCGGGCCTGGGCGTGGTCGGCCCGCTCGAGCACCAGCGCGCCCGCGCCCTCGCCGAACACGAAGCCGTCGCGGCCCTTGTCCCACGGGCGGGAGGCCTTCTCCGGCTCGTCGTTGCGGGTCGACATGGCCCGCATGTTGGCGAACCCCGCGTACGGCAGCGGGTGGATCACCGCTTCGGTGCCGCCGGCGACGACCACGTCGGCCCGGCCGGACCGGATGATGTCGAGGCCCAGCGACATGGCCTCGGCGCCGGTCGCGCAGGCGCTGGCCATGGCGTGCACCCCGGCCTGCGCGCCGAGCTCGATGCCGACCCAGGCCGCGGGGCCGTTGGGCATGAGCATCGGCACCGTGTGCGGGCTGACCTTACGCTGCCCCGACTCCTCGAGGATGTCGTCCTGGTTGAGCAGCGTGAGCGCACCCCCTATGCCGCTGC
Organism: Paractinoplanes maris; assembly: GCF_023544465.1. Classification (GTDB taxonomy): domain Bacteria; phylum Actinomycetota; class Actinomycetes; order Mycobacteriales; family Micromonosporaceae; genus Actinoplanes; species Actinoplanes maris. The sequence continues at coordinate 247,187 of NZ_JALPVL010000013.1, forward strand.
CGAAGCTGACGGCCAGGCGCTCCTTGTCGAGACCGGCATCCTCGAGGCCGGCGTCGGCCCAGGCCTGCTTCGCGGCGATCAGCGCGATCGCCTCGGAGCGGTCGAGCCGGCGCATCCGCACCCGCTCGATGACCTCGGACGGGTCGACCTTGAGCTGGGCCCCGATCTTCACTGTGAGCTGCTCGGCCCACTCCAGGGTGAGGCGTCCCACCCCGGAGCGGCCGGCGAGCAAGGCGTCCCAGGTGGACGCGACGTCCCCGCCCAACGGGGTGGTCGCGCCGAGCCCGGTGACGACGACGTCGACGTTGCTCATGTCAGTGGTTCGCCTCGATGTAGGTCACGGCGTCGCCGACGGTCTTGAGGTTCTGGACCTCGTTGTCGGGGATCTTGACGCCGAACTTCTCCTCGGCGGCCACCACGACCTCGACCATGGAGAGCGAGTCGACGTCCAGGTCGTCGGTGAAGGACTTCTCCTCGGCGACGTCATCCGGGTTCACCCCGGCGACCTCCTCGAGGATTTCGGCGAGGCCCGAGGTGATCTCTTCGCGAGTAGCCATTACTGGTAGTTCCTCTCAATGGTGGGGACTGTTCCGGCCGGTAGACGCTTACGGACAGCGAATGACCTGGCCGGCGTAGGTGAGGCCGCCGCCGAAGCCGAAGAGCAGGACCGGGGCGCCGGAGGCCACCTCGCCGCTCTCGATCATCTTGGACAGGGCCAGCGGCACACTGGCCGCGGAGGTGTTGCCGGAGTGCACGATGTCCTTGGCCACGACGACCTCGGGGCCCAGGCCGAGCCGCTTGACGATGCCGTCGATGATCCGGGTGTTGGCCTGGTGGGGCACGAAGGCGGCCAGCTCGGAGGGCTTGATGCCGGCCTTCTCGCAGGTCTCGAGCGCGAACGGGGCGAGCGCGGTGGTGGCCCAGCGGAAGACCGTCTGGCCGTCCTGCTCGATGTAGGGCTGCCAGCCCTCGATGCGCAGCGCGTCGCCCTTGTCGGGGGCCGAGCCCCACAGCACCGGGCCGATGCCGGGCTGCTCGCCGTCGGCCACACCGGTGACGATCGCGGCGCCGGCGCCGTCGCCGAACAGGACGGCGGTGGTGCGGTTGGTCCAGTCGGTGACGTCCGACAGCTTCTCGGCCCCGATGACCAGGGCGTTGCGCGAGGCGCCGGCCCGGATGGCGTGGTCGGCCGTGCCCAGGGCGTACGAGAAGCCGGAGCAGGCCGTGTTGAGGTCGTAGGCGGCCGGGGCGGTGATGCCGAGGCGGGCCGCGACCCGGGTGGCCACGTTGGGGCAGCGGTCGATCGCCGAGCAGGTGGCCACGGTGACCAGGTCGATGTCGGCGGCGGTCAGGCCCGAGGCGGCCAGCGCCTTCTCGGCGGCGAACGTGGCCATGTCGGCCACCGACTCGCCGTCGGCGATGCGCCGCTCGGCGATGCCGACCCGGCTCTTGATCCACTCGTCGTTGGTGTCGATCGTCGACGCCAGGTCGTCGTTGGTGACGACGCGCGAGGGCTGATAGTGCCCCATCGCAAGAATGCGGGTGCCCGCGGTCATCGTGTTGCTCCTTCGATCGGGTGTCCACCGTGCCGGGCGATCAGATCCTGGGCGGCGGGCAGGTCGTCCGGCGTGTTGAGGGTGACGATCTCGGGGGCCCCATCGCCCTTGAGCTCGCGCTTGACCAGGCCGGCCAGGGTGCCGGCGGGCGGGAGTTCGAGCACCCCGGTGACGCCGAGGCCGGCCAGCGTCCGCATCACCAGGTCCCAGCGGACCGGCGCGGTCACCTGGCGGACCAGGCGCTCGACCATGTCGCGGCCACCGGCGACGGCGGTGCCGTCGAGGTCGGACAGCAGGGTGCGGACCGGGTCGGCCACGGTGACGCCGCCGGCCAGCGCGGACAGCGCGGCCTCGGCGGGCGCCATGTAGGGCGTATGGAAGGCCCCGGCCACCTCGAGGGCCCGGACCCGGGCCTTGGCCGGGGGCTCCTCGGCCAGGGCGGCCAGCCCGTCGAGCGAGCCCGCCGCGACGACCTGACCGGTGGCGTTGAAGTTGGCCGGGTGCAGCCCGTGCTTCTCGATCGCGGCCAGCACCTCGTCGGGGTCGCCGCCCAGCACGGCGCTCATGCCGGTCGGCTCGAGGGCGCAGGCGGCGGCCATCTCGCGGCCCCGCACGCCGGCCAGCGCGATCGCGGCCTCGGCGGGCAGCACCCCGGCGATGGCGGTGGCGCCCAGCTCGCCGACGCTGTGCCCGGCGACCACGTCGACGCCGCTCAGCGGCAGCTCACTCGCGGCGAGCAGCGACGCGGCGACCAGCAGGGGCTGGGTGCGGGCGGTGTCCTTGATCTCGTCGGCGTCGGCCGCGGTGCCGAGGTGCACCAGGTCGACGCCGGCCAGAGCCGACCACCAGCGCAACTTGGCCTCGGCGCCGGGCAGATCGAGCCAGGGGGACAGGAAGCCGGGCTTCTGGGAACCCTGGCCGGGGGAGAGTACGGCGAGCACGTCCTCGACTCTTCCGGATCGGTCGCGATTGCGGGGTTGACGGCGGCCACCAAACCCTACGACAGCGTTTGGAGGAATCCTACAAACGTGCCCGCGAATCGCCCCAGATAGTCCCGTTTCGAGGGGGCTTCGGAACCTGAACGATCTTTCATCGGAATCCGTGAGTTACGTCGCAGGATCGAGCCGGCCCACGGTCAGAGCGATGCGCAGCGCGAACGCGTCGCGCCCGTCCAGCGGCGACAGGCCGGTCACTTCGGTGACCCGCTTGAGGCGGTAGCGGATCGTGTTCGGGTGCACGTAGAGCTCGCGGGCCGCGCTCTCCAGGACGCCGCCGGAGGCGAAGAAGGCGTCCAGGGTCTCGATCAGGCCGCTGCCGGCCCGGACCAGTGCCCCGTACGCGTCGTGCCGCAACGTCCGACGGGCCTCCATGTCGCCCGCCAGGGCCCGCTCGGGCAGCAGGTCGTCGGCCGCCACCGGGTTGGGGGCGCCGGGCCAGGCGGGCGCCGCCCGGAACCCGGCCAGGGCCGCGCGGGCCGACTCGGTGGCCTGGTCGAGCGACGGCACGGCCGGGCCGACCACGATCGGGCCGTCGCCGAAGCTGGCCGCCAGCGTCTCGGCCGTGGCCACCGGGTCGGTCGCGCCGCCCATGACCACGACCAGGCGGTCGCCGTGCACGCCGCCGATCACCTCGATGCGGGCGCGGCGAGCCGCCCGGTAGACCGCGTGCAGCACGGCGGTGATGTCGCCGCCCGGCGAGCGGCCGACCACCACGGCCACCGGCGGCGCGTCGGCCCAGCCCAGCGCGGCGGCCCGGCTGGCCAGCACGTCGGACGAGTCGCCCCGCAGCAGCGCGTCGACCAGCAGGGCCTGCAGGCGGGCGTCCCAGGCGCCGCGCGACTCGGCCGCGCGGGCATAGACCCGGGCCGCCGAGAACGCGATCTCCCGCGAGAACTTGAGGATGGCCTGCAGCAGCGGCTCCTCCTCGCCCGGTGCGGCCAGGGCGGCCACCTCGGTCTCGGCGACGTCGATGGTCACCTTGATCAGTTGCACGGTCTGGGTCAGCGTGAGTGACCGGGCCAGGGCGCGGGGGGCCGCGGCGAAGACGTCGTCGGAGATCTCCTGGGTGGTCTCGGCGACCACGCCGCCCGAGCGCAGCCACTCGACCAGGGACCGGACGCCGGCCTGGGCGACGAGCATGACCCAGGACCGCTGGTCGGCCGGCAGCGCGCGGAACCAGGGCAGCGTCTCGTCCATCCGGGCGACGGCCGAGGTGGCCAGCGCGCCGGCGTGCCGCTCGATCCGGCGCAGGGTGGCGGCCGGAGGCGGCTTCGCGGCACCGGCCCGTGCGGTCTCTGACACGTCCTTAGCGTGCCACGAGCGTGGAGCGGGTGAGTTTTATACCGATTTGGGCTCTTAGTCCGGTGTAGCGGTGCGCCCCTGCCGTGATTTCGGTCGGTGACCTGGCAGGGTGTCGTCCTAGCGTCGGCAGACTCGCACCCGTCCGGGGTAAGGGCGGGCCACGAATTGCCGATGAAAGACCGCGACAGCTTGAGGGGAGGCGAGATGACGGAACGGGAGAACGAGCCCGCGCAGCCGGCCGAGACGCTGCCGGTTCCCGCGATCGCCGTGCCGGCAGTGGAGGAGCTTCCGGCTCCGATGATCCAGGACGACCCGGGGCCGAGCCGGGGCGGCTGCCGCACCGAACTGCACGGCTGGGCCGGTGGTCACCTGCACGGCGCCGTCCGACCCCGCCGCCGTGCGGCCGGCCGCGGCCGGCCGCCGGGCCGTTGGTGCTGACCGCATGCTGAGTACCCCGGTCGGGTGAGCCGGGCGCCCGCTCCCGGGCGCGTCCTCATCGGCCGGGGCCCGGAGCCGGAACGGTGAACCGGTGGACGACAAGAGACGGCAGATCCTCGACCAGGCGCTGGCTCTCGTCGACGAGCGCGGGCTCGCCGCCATGTCGATGCGGGCGGTGGCCGAGCGGGTCGGGCTCACCTCGATGGCCCTCTACCCGTACGTCGGCGGCAAGGACGCCCTGCTCGACGGTCTGGTCGACCTGCTCAACCTGGAACTCGGGGACGACGTCGGCGACAACGGGGGCGAGCCGGACTGGCGGCGCCGCCTGCGGGCCCTGGGACGAGCCGTGCGCGGGCTGGCCGCTCGTCATCCGGGCGCGTTCCCGCTGCTGCTCAACCGCTCGGCGGCCGGCGCCTCGACCTCGTGGCTGACCGCCGCGCTGCGCGGGATCCTGCACGACGCCGACGTGCCCGGCGAGCACGTCCCGCGCCTGGCCCGGATGATTCTGGCCTTCCTGCTGGGCTACGTCACCGGCGAGGTCACCGGCGGCCTGCCCGCCCCGGCGACCCCCGGGCCGGGTGACGACGAGTTCGAGGACGACCTTTCCGACCTGGTACGCCTGGTGGAGGCCGCCGTCCGGGTGGCGTAACGCCGTTCGGCACCGAAGAGGGGATTCCGGGACCTATAAAGGGCCTATGTCCGGCGAGAACGACACGGCCCTGCGCGACTTCGTGACCAGCCGTCTGCCTCAGCTGCGCCGCTCGGCGTTCCTGATGTGCGGCGACTGGCGGATGGCCACCGAGCTGACCCGCGCCACCCTGGCCCGCATGGTGACCGACAGCCGGCGTGGTGTGGTGGCCGACCCGGACGTCTACGCCTACGCCGACCTCATGGAGGCCTGCCGCCGCCGCAACCGCCGCCGCGAGCACGTCTTCGTGGCCTCGCCCGGTGCGGCCGGCGTCGAGGCCGAGTCGATCCTGCTGCTCGACGCCCTGCACAAGCTGACGCCGCGCTGCCGGGCCGTTCTGGTGCTGCGCCACTGGGACGGCTTCGACGTGGACGCCACCGGCGCGATGCTGGACCTCGACGAGGAGCAGGTGGCCGCCTACGAGCGGGCCGGGCTGGCGGCGCTGGAGAAGATGCTCGGCGAGTCCGAGGCAGCGATGGCCGGATGAGCGCGCCGCTGAACCGGCTGCTCGAGCACGTGCTGGAGGGCGAGCCTCCGCTGGGCGACGAGGTCGACGAGGTCTTCCGCCGGGCTGCCCGGTTGCGCCGGCGCCGGACCCAGGCGGTGCTGCTGGCCGGGGCCGGCACCGCGGGCCTGATCGTCGTGCTCGGCTACGCGCTGACCGCCACCCTGCTGAGCTCGCCGCCGGCCACCATCTCGCCCGGCACCGCCGACCCCGGGGACGTCGTCGCGGCCACGGCACCGCCGATGCCCAGCGGGGTGCCGGCCCCGGCGCCGGTGACCGACGGGGTCCGCACGGTCGTCGAGCCGCTGCTCGAGGGCCGCCGGCTGCGGATCGTGCCCGCGTCCGCGCGGCGGGGCGACGGCTGGCGGCAGTACCGGATCGCCGACGCCCAGGGGCGGTCGCGCGGCACGGTCCGGGTGGCCGTTTTCGACGTACGCAAGAAGTGGTGTTTTCCCGTGGCGGCCGACCCGGAGGCGTGCGCGCGGCCGGACCGGACGGGTGGCCTGGAGTTCGTCCGCTATGACGACGTGAGCGATCCGGACCGGCAGGTGCGGCAGACCGTCACCCGGCGCAACGGCGAGGATCAGGTGCTGGCCGTGCTGGCCGCGGGGGAGGTCGATGCCGGCGCCCAGCGTGGCCGGCCGGCGCTGACCGGCGCGCAGGTCGAGCAGGTGGCCACCGACGAGCGGGTGCTGGACGCCTTCGACGCCGGTGAGGACTGCGACGACGGGTGCCCGGACTTCCCGACGCCCGTCGACTGAGGTCCGTCCTGCCGATCGCGGGGGAGCGAGGCGAGGCGCAGGCCTCAGACCCGGCGGCGGATCAGGAACGCGATGCCGGCCAGGCCGACCAGAATGATCATCAGCACGCCACCGTTGAGCAGGAAGAGCCGGCGCATCTCGCCCAGGACCTCGCCGGCCCCGGCCGCCTTCTCGGCGGTCGTGTCCAGATCCTCGCCGACACCGCCGCCGATGCCCCCGCCGACGACGTCGGGCTTCGCCTTGAGCGGCACGCCGCTGACCCGCAGAGTCTCGGGCATCGTCAGCCGGCCGTAGAACCAGCCGTCGACGGCCTTCTTGTTGCCGGGCTGCTTGACCGGGCGGTGCGCCCGCGGGCCACCGGCCGCCATCGGGAAGAGCTCGTAGGTCTGCAGGGCCGTCTTGTTGGCCAGCACGGTGACCGTGTATTTGGGGCCGAGTTTGTCGGCCTTGAGCGCCGTGGTCTGCGACCGCGCCGACGCCATCCAGTTGACCTCGCTCAGCAGGCTGCCGAAGAGCCGCTTGCTCTCGATCACGGTGATGACGATCGTCTTGTCGATGCCCTTGCCGGCGATCTGGACGTTGGTCGGCTTGGGGGCCGGTTTCGGTGCGGCCTGGGCGGCGCTGGGCGCGAGCCCGATCGCGAGCACGGCACCGACTGCCAACGCCCCCGCTGCCGACACCAACCGTGTCATCGCCCCTCGAACCATCGTCCGGCCTCCCCGCCCCGTGGTGGACATGGCTTCGCGCACCGCTGACCGCACCCGCGACAGTCAGTCGTGGGGCGACCCAGGCCTTCAGCCTTCCCGAGCGGACGCCCGGGCGCATCTCGGGCCGGACGAATTGGTGCCATCTGGGGGATGACGTTCGACACGACGACGGCCGTTGATCAGCGGGCCGAATAGTACCTACTGCCCGCAAGGCTTGGGGGGCCCGGTCACCCGCTCAGCGGATTTCACCACCGTTACGGCGGCGGGCGAATGGCCGACCGGGCCCCCTATGCGATAAACAGGGATGTTTCAGGCGTTCAGGCGCTCCCGGGCGGCCCGGAGCCGGGCCAGCGTGCGCTCCCGCCCGAGCACCTCGATCGACTCGAACAGCGGCAGCCCGACCGACCGGCCGGTCACCGCGACGCGTACGGGAGCCTGGGTCTTGCCCAGCTTGAGCTCACGGGCCAGGCCGACCGCCTCGAGCGCGCCCTTGAGCGGCTCGGCCGCCCACTCCTCGAGCGCCTCGAACGCGGTCACGGTGGCGTCCAAGATGTCGCCGGCCCCCTCCTTCATGGCCTTGGCCCACGACGCCTCGTCGAAGGGCGGCTCGTCGAGGAAGAAGAAGTCGACGTACTCCACGATCTCGGACAGCACCGCGATGCGGGTCTGCGCCAGCGGCGCGACAGCGGTGAACACGTCGACGTCGAAGGCGGCCGGGCTCCACGGCGGGGCCGGGATGGTGTCGGTGCCGCTCAGCCACGGCGTGCAGAGCTGGATGAACTCCTCGGTCGAGAGAGCCCGGATGTAGTCGCCGTTGAAGGCCCGCAGCTTCTTGATGTCGAAGAAGGCGGACGCGTGGTTGACGTCCTCGAGCCGGTACTCGTCCTCGACGACCTGCCACGGGACGATCTCCCGGTCGCCGCTGGGCGCCCAGCCGAGCAGCATCAGGTAGTTCTTCATCGCGGCGGCCAGGTAGCCCTCGTCGCGGTAGCTCTCCAGAGCCACCTTGTCGCGGCGCTTGGACAGTTTCTGCCGCTTCTCGTTGACGATGACCGGCACGTGGGCCCAGATCGGCGGCGTGTGGCCCAGCGCCTCCCACAGCATCTGCTGCTTCGGCGTGTTGGGCAGGTGCTCCTCGGCCCGGATCACGTGGGTGATGCCCATGGTCATGTCGTCGACGACATTGGCCAGCAGGAACAGCGGGGAGCCGTCGCTGCGGGCGATGACGAAGTCCTCGATCAGTTTGTTCTCGAACGTGGGCTTGCCGCGGACGAGGTCCTCCACCACGGTCTCGCCCTCGTCAGGCGTGCGGAAGCGCAGCGCGCGCCCCTCGCCCGGCCCGAGGCCCCGGTCGCGGCAGAAGCCGTCGTAGCCGGTGTGCTGGTTGCCCGTGCGGGCGATGACGTCCTCACGCTTGCAGTCGCAGTAGTAGGCCTTGCCCTCGCCGTAGAGGCGGGTGGCGGCGGCGGTGTGGTCCTGGGCGTAGGAGGACTGATAGTACGGACCCTCGTACGATCCCCGTTCGATACCGATCCAGTCGAGCGCCGAGAGAATGCCCTCGGTCCACTCGGGACGGTTACGGGCGGCGTCGGTGTCCTCGATGCGCAGGACGAAGACGCCGTCGTGCTGCTTGGCGTAGATCCAGTTCTGCAGTGCGGAACGGGCGCCGCCGACGTGGAACATCCCGGTCGGGGAGGGGGCGAAGCGTACTCGAACAGTCACCCGTCAAGGGTACCTAGGCCACTGAACGGATTTTCAGCACCGCCACCGCTCCGGCCAGGGTGACGATGCCGGTGAGGCCGAACAGCGCCGGATAGCCGCCCAGATGAGTCACGATCGGGGCGGCCAGCAGGGGGCCGAGCGCCTGCGGGGCGGCACTGGCGATGTTCACCACGCCCAGATCGCGGGCGCGGTCACCGTCGGACGGCAGCACCTGGGTGATCAGTGCGGTGTCGACGGCCAGATAGACCCCGTAACCGGCGCCGAACAGCAGCGCCGCGACCATCGAGACTCCCCAGGTGGGCCAGATCGCCAGCAGGGTCGCGGCGATCGTGATCAGCACCCCCGACCAGACCACGAAGATCTTGCGGCGGCCGAGGCGGTCGGAGAGCCAGCCGCCGAGCATCGCCGTGCCGATCATGCCCACCGTGTAGAGCAGGATCATGTAGAGCAGGCCGGTGTCCGGATCCTCGAGCTTGACCGCGTCGGTGAGGAAGTAGAGCAGGTAGAGCGTGCCGAGCGCGTTGCCGAGCTGGACCAGGAAACGGGTGCCCCAGGCCCAGAGGTAGTCGGGTTTGCCGCGCAGGTCGATCTTCCAGCGGACCTTGACCGGGTGCCCCGGCGGGAGTGGATCGTCCTGCGTGAGCAGCGCGAACGGGGTGGTGAGGACGACCAGGCCCAGCCCGAGCGCGATGTAGCCCGTACCGATGTCGGTGAAGACGGCGGTGACCAGGATGGCCCCGATCACCAGGCCGAGCGCCTGCGGCATGCCGATCCAGCCGGAGACCAGGCCACGCTGCACGACCGGGACGCGGTCGGGCACCGCCGCGGTCAGCGAGGCCAGCATCGTGTTGATCCCGACGGTGACGAAGCACCAGGCCAGTGTCACGGTCAGCAGGTTGGGTGCCTCGGCCAGCACGGCGATGGAGAGCACCGAGACCATGCAGCCGGCCAGGGTCCAGACGTGGCGACGGCCGTACGGGCGGCCGAGCAGCTTGAGGCGGGTGCGGTCGGACAGTGCCCCGGCCAAGGGATTGACGACGATCGCGACGACCGCGCCGATGCCGGTGACCACGCCCAGCCAGAGCTCTTTGTTCTGCGGGGCGAGCTCGGCGACCTGCAGGGGGAGCAGGATCTGGATCGGCGTGAAATAGGCCATCCAGAGACCGAGATTGGCCGCGAAGAGCAGACCGATCCACGAACGACGCACCGGATCGACCGGAGTGGCGAGGACCGGAACTCCATGAGCGACGGCCATCCGGCCTCCTCGAAAAGCGAAATTTCCTCGGAGATTAGAGGATCGCTGTCCCCTCGGGAAGGCCCCTTGCCCCGGAGCTTACGGAAAGTGGACAGGCCGGGTCCAGACCCTGCGTGGCTTGACAGCCGCACAGCGTAGCCGTAATTTACCCCTCAGCTAATTAACCATTTGGTAAAACATCGAGCTGGGAGCCGGGGACATGGGCAGGATCGTGGCAGTTGAATATGTGACTCTCGACGGCGTCTTCGAGGAGCCGGGCTGGAGCGGGCCGTATTTCAACGACGAACTGGCCGGTTGGCAGGACGCGAATCTTCGTGAGGCCGACGCGCTGCTGCTCGGCCGCAAGACGTACGAGGGGTTCAAGGCCGCCTGGCCGCAGATGGAGGCCGAGACCGGCCACTTCGGCGTGAAGATGAACGCGATGCCCAAGCACGTGGCCACCACCACGCTCACCGAGCCGGAGTGGAACGCGACGTTCCTGCCCGGTGAGGTCGCCGACGCCGTGCGCGAGCTCAAGGCCGGACCCGCGTCGCTGCTCATCAACGGCAGCGCCGACCTGGTCAACTATCTGACCCGGCACAACCTGATCGACGAGTACCGCATCATGGTCTTCCCGGTCGTGCAGGGTGAGGGCCGCAAGCTCTGGGCCGAGGGCACCCGGATCGCCCTGTCGCTCACCGGCACCTGGCAGACCAAGACGGGCGTCGACGTGGTCACCTACGTCCCCGCCTGATGGCCCCGGTGGCCACGGATCAGCTGAGCGTCGTCTTCGCGGCGCTCGCCGATCCCACCCGCCGGGCCATCCTGGCCCGGCTGGCCGAGGGGCCGGCCACGGTCAACGAGATCGCCGAGCCGTTCGCCATGACGTTGCCGGCCGTCTCCAAACACCTCAAGGTCCTCGAACGGGCCGGGTTGATCTCCCGGGGGCGGCAGGCCCAGTGGCGGCCGTGCACGCTGGAGGCCGAGCCGCTGCGCGCGGCCAGCGAGTGGATGAACCACTACCGCGTCTTCTGGGACCGGCGCTTCGATCGGCTCGACGCCCACCTCGAAAAGCTCGCCCGGTCATCCGGGACGGGGACCGGGAGCGCCGGACCCGCCCGGGCGGGCGGATCCGGCGTCTGACTCAGCTGTCGCCGCCGGTCTCGCCGACCGGTGCCGCGTTGACGTCGTCGATCGCGTACTTCTTGGCCGCCTCGGCCGGCACGTGCGACGGCACCTTGCCGCGCAGGGCCAGCTGGCGCAGCGTGGCCACGACGACCGACTCGGCGTCGACGTTGAAGTGCCGCCGCAGCGCGTGCCGGGTGTCGCTCATGCCGAAGCCGTCGGTGCCCAGCGACGTGTAGGCGTTCGGCACCCAGCGCGAGATGAGGTCGGGTACGGCCCGCATGAAGTCGCTCACCGCGATGACCGGGCCCTCGGTGCCTTCCAGCTTCTGCTGGATGTAGGGCTTGCGGGGCTCGTCGCCGACGTGCAGCAGGTTGTGCTCCTCGGCCTCGACCGCGTCGCGGCGCAGCTCGGTCCACGAGGTGACCGACCAGACGTCGGCGCTCACACCCCAGTCCTGGGCGAGCAGGTTCTGGGCCTTGAGCGCCCAGGCCAGACCGGTGCCGGAGGCCAGCAGCTGAGCCTTCGGGCCGCTGCTCTCGGCCGCCGGCGCGTACCGGTAGATGCCCTTGAGCAGGCCCTCCCGGTCGAGGTCGGCGGGCTCGGCGGGCTGCACGGCCGGCTCGTTGTAGACGGTGAGGTAGTAGAAGATGTTCTCCTGCTTCTCGCCGTACATGCGGTGCAGGCCGTCCTCGACGATGTGCGCGATCTCGAACGCGAACGCCGGGTCGTAGGCCACCACGGCCGGGTTCGTCGCCGCGATCAGCAACGAGTGGCCGTCCTCGTGCTGCAGGCCCTCACCGTTGAGGGTGGTGCGCCCGGCGGTGGCCCCGAGCAGGAAGCCGCGGGTCATCTGGTCGGCCGCCGCCCACAGCTCGTCGGCCGTGCGCTGGAACCCGAACATCGAGTAGAAGATGTAGAGCGGGATCATCGGCTCGTCGTGCGTGGCGTACGAGGTGCCGGCGGCGATGAAGCTCGCGGTCGACCCGGCCTCGTTGATCCCCTCGTGCAGGATCTGGCCGTTGGTCGCCTCCTTGTACGACAGGAAGAGCTCGCGGTCGACCGACGTGTAGGTCTGGCCGTGCGGCGAGTAGATCTTCTTGGTCGGGAAGAGCGAGTCCATGCCGAACGTGCGGGCCTCGTCCGGGATGATCGGCACCCACCGGGCGCCGAACTCCTTGTCCTTCATCAGGTCCTTGAGCAGGCGGACGAAGGCCATGGTGGTGGCGATCTTCTGCTTGCCGCTGCCCCGCTTGACGTCGCCGAAGGCCTTCGAGTCGGGGATCTTCAGCGACTTGGCCTTGGTGCGCCGCGACGGGATCGAGCCGCCCAGCTCACGCCGGCGCTCGAGCATGTACTGCATCTCGTCGGACTTCTCACCGGGGTGGAAATACGGCGGAAGGTACGGGTTGTCCTCGAGCTGCTTGTCGCTGATGTCCAGGTAGAGGCGGTCGCGGAAGCCCTTGAGGTCGTCCAGCGTCAGCTTCTTCATCTGGTGGGTGGCGTTGCGCGCCTCGAAGTGCGAACCCAGCGTCCAGCCCTTGATCGTCTTGGCCAGGATCACGGTGGGCTGGCCGGTGTGCTCGGTCGCCGCCTTGTAGGCCGCGTACAGCTTCTTGTAGTCGTGGCCGCCGCGCTTGAGGTTCCAGACCTCGTCGTCGGTCATGCCCTCGACCAGCTTGCGGGTGCGCGGGTCACGGCCGAAGAAGTTCTCCCGGACGTACGCCCCGGACTCGCCCTTGTAGGTCTGGTAGTCACCGTCGGGCGTCACGTTCATGAGGTTGACCAGCGCGCCGTCGGTGTCCGCGGCGAGCAGCGGGTCCCACTCGCGGCCCCAGACGACCTTGATGACGTTCCAGCCGGCGCCGCGGAAGAACGACTCCAGCTCCTGGATGACCTTGCCGTTGCCCCGGACCGGGCCGTCGAGACGCTGCAGGTTGCAGTTGATGACGAAGGTGAGGTTGTCGAGCTCCTCGCGGGCGGCCAGGCCGATCGCGCCGAGCGACTCGACCTCGTCCATCTCGCCGTCGCCCAGGAACGCCCAGACGTGCTGCTGGCTGGTGTCCTTGATGCCGCGGTTCTGCAGGTAGCGGTTGTAGCGGGCCTGGTAGATCGCGTTCAGCGGGCCGAGACCCATGCTGACCGTGGGGAACTCCCAGAAGTTGGGCATCAGCCGCGGGTGCGGGTAGGACGGCAGGCTGTTGGGCGCGTGCGACAGCTCCTGGCGGAAGCCGTCGAGCTGGTCGGTGGTCAGCCGGCCCTCGAGGTAGGCCCGCGCGTACATGCCGGGGGAGGCGTGCCCCTGGTAGAAGATGTGGTCGCCGCCGCCCGGGTGGTCCTTGCCGCGGAAGAAGTGGTTCATGCCGACCTCGTAGAGGCTGGCGCTCGACGCGTACGTCGAGATGTGGCCACCCACGCCGATCTCGGGCCGCTGGGCGCGGTGCACGAGCATGGCCGCGTTCCACCGGATGTAGGCCCGGATGCGGCGCTCCACGAACTCGTCGCCGGGGAACCAGGGTTCCTGCTCGGGCGGGATCGTGTTGATGTAGTCCGTGGAGGTCAGGGGCGGGACGCCGACCTGTCGCTCCCGGGCCCGTTCGAGCAGGCGCAACATAACGTAACGGGCTCTCTTGGCGCCGCGTTCGTCGATGACTCCGTCGAGCGACTCGACCCACTCATTGGTTTCTTCGGGGTCGATGTCCGGAAGCTGGCTCGGCAGGCCGTCACTGATCACCGGGCGCTTGCGCTCCGTGGCCACAGGCATTCCTCTTGGTCGGGTGTCGGAACCGAGCGGCCCATTGTGTGAGTCGCGCGGGTGTAACTCCATCCTGCCCCTTCGCCGTGCGCATCGTCACGCCTACCGTCCGGGTACGCGATCCGTGCCACACGTACTGACCAGTAACCTCATCCCGCTCAGCCGGGCAGGCCGAATTTAACCGGGCAGGAACGTGAACCTTACTTGGCGCTCCGGATTGTCCCCGTTGGTGTCCACCAGGCAGATGGACTGCCAGGTCCCGAACGCGATGCGGCCGTCGATGACGGGCAGTGACGCGAACGGCGGGATCCAGGCCGGCAACACATGATCGCGGCCGTGCCCCTTCGACCCGTGCCGATGCCGCCACTTGTCCTGGGTGGGTAGGAGCTCGTCGATCGCGGCCAGCAGATCCTCGTCCGAGCCGGCGCCGGTCTCGATGATCGCGAGGCCGGCCGTGGCGTGCGGCACGAAGACGTTCAGGAGCCCGTCCGCTTCGGACTCGACGAACCTGGCCGCCTCTGCGGTGATGTCCCGCACGACAGGACGGTTACCGGTCCGGAACGTGATCACTTCAGAGCGCATGGGTGGAGTCTGCCAGCCGCTCTAGCACCAGGCGCCCTCCGGGTGAAGCCCTATTGGCCCGTTTCAGCCTCATTTACCCCTGAAATGACTACCTTGTTGGAAGGCAAGCGGTATCGAAACGCGGGGGTGTGCAGTGCAAGCAAGGGCGCCGCGACAACGGCGGAGAATCTCGAGATGGGCCATGACGGCCGCGGCCGTCCTGGTGTCCGCCGGGACGGTCCTAGCGAATCCATTGCCGGCCGCGGCGGCCTTGGCGCCGCCGGAGAACGTGACGGCACTGCCCGGGCGCAAGCAACTCGTGGTCAACTGGACCGCGCCGCAGACGCCGGGCGGAACGGTCACAAGGTATCGGGTGACTCTCGACAACGGTGGCGGCACATGCAACGTCAACGCGCCGACGAACACCTGTACCTTCAGCGGTCTCACCTCGAACCTCGAGTACACGGCGAGCGTCATCGTCTGCCCGAATGTCGGCAACGACACTGACTGCTCGGATCCTTCGGTTGCGACAGCGACCGCCCGGCCGGGACCGCCGGTCACTCCGGCGGCGCCCACGGTGACTTACGGATCCGACCCGACCAAGATGGCCGTGACCTGGGCGGCGCCGAGCAACAGCTCCTCGATTTCCGCTTACCGGGTCACGCCGTCGGCCACGGGGCTGACCGGAACCTGCGCGGACCTGGTGATCGGTACGTCGTGTGAATACGACAACCTGACCCCGGGGACGTCTTACTCGTTCCGGGTGACCGCCATCGGCGTCACCAACGGCACCGTCAGCAGTGGAAGCTCGACGCTGAGCCCATCGTCCACCGCGAAGATCGCGGGGGTGCCGACCGCTCCGGGCAAGCCCACCCTGACCGTCGACGACGAGGACAAGGTGACTGTGTCCTGGGTGAAGCCCGTCGGTGGTCCGACGATCACAGGCTTCACCGTCTACTCTCTGGCCGACGGCGTCACGTCCACCGGTTGCACCGTCGGCGCGAATGACACGTCCTGCCAGGTCACCAACCTGAACCCGGCCAAGTCCTACACGTTCACGGTGAAGGCCAGAGGCGAGGTGGTGGCTTCACCCTCCGTGGCCAGCGATCCATCCGACCCGGTCATTCCGGGTATGCCGGCTGTGCCTGACGCGCCGGGCGTGGAGCTGACCGCCGCCGGCGCGGCTACGGTCTACTGGGACCCGCCGGCAAGCGGTGGAGACGTGGACACCTACACGGTGGACTGGTTCTCTCCGGACCTCGGGGCAGCGACGCCGACGCCACCCTGCGAGGTGGCGGGGGACGTCTTCAGTTGCGACTTCACGGGTCTGCAGGACGGCAAGTCCTACCAGTTCAATGTGACGGCCACCAACACGGCCGGCGCGAGGACATCGGGCTGGAGTGCGCCCCCGGTCATCTCGCAGCTTCCGGCCGAGCCGTCGAAGCCCGCAGTGAGCTTGGTCGAGGGCACCTCGGGCGCGGTGAAGCTGACCTGGAACCCGGGATCCGGCGGCGGCACGGTCACCAACTACGCGGTAACGGTCGCCCCGCAGAGCGCTGGTGCGCTGGGCTCGAAGGACCCCTTGTGCGGTACGAGCCTCACCGCTCCCGAGTGCGAGATCACCGGTCTGACGCCGTCCGTCGAGTACAAGTTCACCGTCTCCGCGGTCGGTGACCTCGGCGCGACGGCCTCCGCCGACAGCGATCCGATCATCCCTGCGGCACCGGGCACGCCGGACAACGTCGTCGCGGCAATCGGCGCCACGGAGGGCAGCGTGTTGGTGACCTGGGGTCCGCCGATCGGCGGTGGCCCGGTCGCGGGCTACAAAGTGACGGCCACGACGTCAGACAGCGGAACGCTGCCCACGGTAAACCCGTGCGAGGTCGGCCCCACCGTGTTCGAGTGCGCCTTCAGCGGCATGCAAGCGACCAAGACCTACCAGTTCACGGTCGTCGCGGAGAACCTAGTGGACACGACTTCGGCGGCCGCCACGCCGGCGATCGTGCCGGGCGAGCCCGGCAAGCCGACCGGGGTGACGGTGACTCTAAATAGCCCTGGCGACGTGACCCTGGACTGGACGGCTCCCTTGGGTGCCGCGGTGGACAAATACATCATCACGACCTCTTCGACCGACGATCTGACGCCTCCGGCGGTGGTGGAGATAGCCGGCAACCTGCTCACGGCGGACTTCACCACTCTCGACTCTGACAAGACGTACACGTTCGTCGTGGCTGCGAAGAACGACCTGGGCACGGTCCCGGCCGACGCGACCGATCCGATCGTCCCCGATGTGGTCGGCATCCCGGCCGACGTCGAGGCCGAGCTGGTCCCGAATACGCCCGGCCGGATCAAGGTGACCTGGTCCGCGCCGACCGGCGGTGGCACGCCCACCAGCTACGTGGTGAGCTCAGACACAGGTAACGGTGGCAACGCACCGAGCAATGAAGATTGCACCGTCACAGTTGCTCCCGGCGAGGCGCTGAGCTGCACGATGCTGGCGCTGGACCTGGACGAGGAATACGCCTTCACGGTGCAGGCCGTCAACGTGCTGGGCCCGGGCGTCCTGTCGGACCCGACCGATGCGCTCATCCCGGACGCGCCCGGCGAGCCGACCGGCGTCACTGCCGCCCTGGTCACGGACGCGCCCGGCTCGGTCAAGGTCAGGTGGTCAGCCCCTATCGACCGCGGCACGGCCGACAGCTTCGAGGTCACTGGCACGTCGCCGAACGGCGGCACCCCGGCGACCCTCTGCACTCGCACGGCGAGCCAGACCGAGTGCACGCTTTCAGAGGGCATTGAGAAGGACAAGCAGTACCGGTTCGTAGTGACGGCCAAGAATGCGGCCGGCTCTTCGTCGGCAAGCCCAACCGCGGCCATCGTGCCGGACGTTCCGAGCGCTCCGACCGGCGTGGGCGTCGCGCTGAGCGACGCGGAGGGCAAGGCCACGGTGTCCTGGACTGCCACGACCACAGGTGGTGCGATCGACGGCTTCACCGTGACGGCCACTTCGGCCGACCCCGGAGCGTTGCCGGGCACCGACTGTGAGGCTTTGGCCAACGAGACGGAGTGCGACGTCACCGCGCTCAGCCCGGACAAGACATACACCTTCACGGTGGTCGCCTCCAACGACGCCGGCGACAAGAATTCGCAGCCGAGCGACCCGCTTGTTCCGGGCAAGCCGCTCGCCCCGGCCAGCGTGAACGCCGAGGTCACCTCGATCCCGGGCAACGTGACTGTGACCTGGCCGGAGGCGCCGGAAGGCGTAGTGGTCACCAAGTACACGGTCGAGGCGAATTCGACCGATGGCGGAGTGAGCCGGCCGGACTGCGAGGTCACGCCGGCGGACGACTTGGAGTGCCCGTTCACCAATCTGACCACGACGGCGCACTACACCTTCACCGTCACTGGTGAGAACGATCTCGGCGACGGTGCACCGGCGACGAGCGAGTCGGTGATTCCGAACAAGCCCAACGCTCCGGGAACCCCCACCGCTGAGATCACCGCGGTGGACACGAACGCCGGGACCGGCACGGTCAAGCTGACCTGGAAGGCTCCTCCGGCCGGTGCAGGACCCGTGGCCGGTTACACCGTCAGCGCCTATGCGGAGGGCGACCCGAACAACGCGATCACGGCCTTCGCCTGCGAAGACGTCAGCCTCCTGACCTGTGACTTCGGTGGGCTCAGCCTCACCGAGACGTACACGTTCGTGGTGACCGCCAAGGGGATCGGCGGCGCGACGGCCGACAGCGGTGTCAGCGACGTGGTCGACATGCGTGCTCCCGAGGCGCCGGGCACCCCGACTGTCACGCTGGCCGGCGCGAACGCGGTGCGGGTCACGTGGACCGCCCCGGCCACCGGTGGTCCGGTCGTCGGCTACACGGTGACCTCGAGTCCCGCGCTCGTCACGCCCCAGAACTGCACCAACGTGTCCGGCCTGAGCTGCATCTTCACCGGCCTGACCAGCGGCGACGAGTACACCTTCGCGGTCACCTCGATCGGCACGGCCGATCGGACCGTCTCGGGGGGCAGTTCGGCCCAGCCGATCCTGGTGGGTGTGCCGGACGCTCCGGAGCGGCCGACGGTCGTGCCTGGGAGCAGCTCCACCGCCGTGGTCGTGAGCTGGACCGCACCCAGCGCCGGCGCCGGCATCGCCGGGTACACCGTCGAGTCGGTGCCCGGACGCCACGGTTGTGCCGTCGCAGCAGGCAGCAGTGCCACCTCTTGCGCGGTCACTGGCCTCACGGCCACCGAGCCGTACCGGTTCCGGGTGCAGGCGAACGGCGTGACCGGCGCCGGGGACTCGGCGTTCAGCCCGGTTTCGGAAATGATCGTTCCGCAGGCCCCCGGCCGGCCCGGCAGCGTCGACGTGGCCGCCGGTAACCAGCAGATCGCCGTCTCCTGGGCCGCTCCTCAGTACGGGGCCGACCGGGTCGCGTCCTACCGGGCCGTGGCCACGCCGGGTGGTGCGTACTGCACGAGCACGTCCACCGAGTGTGTCATCACCGGGCTGGACAATCTGACGTCGTACCGGGTCACCGTTGTCGCCGTCGGAACCGGCGACCTCGGCACGTCGCCGGTCAGCGCGCAGTCCGCCCGGGTGCGGCCCACCGCGGGTGCGCCGTCCAGCCCGAGGGAAGTGCTTGCCACCGGCGGCAACGGCGGGGCAACCGTCACCTGGACGGCTCCGGCCTTCCTCGGCGACGGTGTGGTCGGTTATACCGTCACGGCGACACCCAGTAGCGGATCGATCGGATCGCGACTCTGCTTCACGACCGAGCTGACCTGCCCGATCTCGGGACTGACGAACGGGACGCCGTACAAAGTCACTGTGACTGCTCAGGGCCGGGCAGCCAGCGGCTACTCAGCGCCGAGCACGGCGGTCGACGTCACGCCCAGCGTGGCTCCGCAGGCGCCGACAGAGGTGCGGGCCGTCGCCGGCGCGTTGACTCTCGGGGTCTCGTGGACGGCCGGCAACGCCGGCAGCGGGGTCTCGGGCTTCACGGCCACGGCGACCGGCGGCACGTCGCCGCTGACGTGTTCCGTAGGGGCCAGCGCCTCCTCGTGCACCATCACCGGCGTCACGGCGGGTACGACATACACGGTCACCGTCGTGGCCAACGGCATCCACGGTGCGGTATCGACGCCGGGTAGCAGCGCTCCGGTCGTGGCGGTCACGGCCGTTGCCCCGGCGATGCCTTCCACAGTGCCGGCCACGGTGGGTGCCTTGACCAGTTCGGCCGGGTCGCCGGTGCGGCTGGGGGCCACGACGACAGTCTCGGGCACCGGGTTCGCCCCGAACACGGCGATCACCATCGGCATCTATCCGGGACCCCACTCGCTGGCCACCGCGGTGACCAATGCGAATGGCGCGTTCAGCGTGCCAGTGACGATCAGCGGGGTGGCCGTCGGCTCGGCCCGCACGATTGTCGCGGGTGGCCTGTACGGCAACACCGGCGTCGTCCGGTGGAAGACAGTGAGCACCACGGTGCAGCCCAGCCTCTGAGCCGGTAGCGCCAGCACAGTCCGGGCCGGACGGGATCTCCCGTCCGGCCCGTTCCGTGTATTCGGTGATCGCCGCACGTCAAAGGCCACCGACCGGCGGCCGGGCCGATTCCGGCATGGCGGGGCTCGCCCCGGTCGGTAATGCTGGTCTGGTGACCACCCCGCAGAACCTCGACGAGCGCTTCCGCGAAGCGGTGTCGGCGTTCGCCCCGCCCAGCGACCGCCGCGCCCCCGGCGACCCCGTCCGCGACGGCTCGGCGCTCACCGGCGCCCGGGCCCTCGAGCTCTTCGACGCCCAGCTGGCCAGCCGGCACCTCGACCTCGCGGCCCGCTGGCTGCGCAGCTTCAACGAGGGCTTTTACACCATCGGATCGTCCGGTCACGAGGGCAACGCGGCCGTCGCCGCCGCGCTGCTGCCCACCGACCCCGCCCTGCTGCACTACCGGTCGGCCGCGTTCTTCTGCGCGCGGGCCAAAAACCTGACCGACGCCGCCCGCGACGTGTTGCGCGGCGTGGTCGCCTCGGCCCGCGAGCCGATCGCCGGCGGCCGACACAAGGTTTTCGGCGGGGCCGACCTCAACATCATCCCGACCACCTCCACGGTGGCCTCCCACCTGCCCCGGGCGGTCGGGCTGGCCTTCTCGCTGTCGCGGCCGCGCCCGGACAGCCGGTGGGTGCGCGACGCGATCGCCGTGGCGTCGTTCGGCGATGCCTCGGCCAACCACGCCACGGCCACGGCGGCGCTGAACGCCGCCGGCTGGTTCGAGCACTCCGGCGTACGGCTGCCTTTGCTCCTGATCTGCGAGGACAACGGCCTGGGGATCAGCGTGCCCACGCCCGACGGATGGCTGGCGGCCATGCTCGGGTCGCGTCCCGGACTACGGTACAGCGCGGCCGACGGCTGTGATCTGGCCGCCACCTACGACGCGGCGACCGAGGCCGTGGGCTACGTGCGGCGGGAGCGCCGGCCGGCCGTGCTCCACCTGTCCACCGTACGGCTCATGGGACACGCCGGGGCGGACGCCGAGGTCGCCTACCGCTCCGCTGAGGAGATCGGCCATGACCTGGGCCGCGACCCGCTCATCGGCACGGCCCGGCTGCTCGTCGAGGCCGGTCTGCTGGGGCCGGACGAGGTGGTCACCCGGTACGACGAGGTCGGCTGGCAGGTGCGCAAAGTGGCCGAGGAGGTGCTCGGCGAGCCCAAACTCGCCACCGTCGCCGAGATCGTCGCCCCGCTCGCCCCGCGCCGCCCGCTGCGCGCCGCCCACGAGATCACCGAGGTCGCCTCGCGCGCCCTCGGCCCCGGCGCCGCTGCCCGTTCCCGGGCCTTCGGCGGCAAGCTGCCCGAGCAGTCCGGGCCGCTCACCCTGGCCCAGACGATCAACGCGACGCTGACCGACGCGCTGGCCTACCACCCGGGCGTGCAGGTCTTCGGGGAGGACGTGGGGCGCAAGGGCGGCGTCTACGGCGTCACCAAACACCTGCAGGAGCGGTTCGGCGAGGAGCGGGTCTTCGACACCCTGCTCGACGAGACGACGATCCTGGGGCTCGCCCTGGGGGCCGGGCTCGACGGGCGGCTCCCCGTGCCCGAGATCCAATACCTGGCCTACTTGCACAACGCCGAGGACCAGCTGCGGGGCGA
The DNA here is from genome assembly GCF_023544465.1 of Paractinoplanes maris. Taxonomy (GTDB): domain Bacteria; phylum Actinomycetota; class Actinomycetes; order Mycobacteriales; family Micromonosporaceae; genus Actinoplanes; species Actinoplanes maris. The sequence goes on from NZ_JALPVL010000013.1 coordinate 268,683, forward strand.
GGCGGCCACGATGTCGTTCTTCTCGTCCGGGGCCTACCGCAACCCGATGGTCGTGCGCGTCGCCGGGCTCGCCTACCAGCAGGCCTTCGGCGGCCACTTCCACAACGACAACTCGGTCGCTGTGCTGCGTGACATCCCCGGCCTGGTGCTGGCCGTGCCCAGCCGGCCCGGTGACGCGGCGCCGATGCTGCGGTCCTGTCTGGCCTCGGCGGCGGCCGACGGCACGGTCTGCGTCTTCCTCGAGCCGATCGCGCTCTACCACACCCGCGACCTCTACCAGCAGGGCGACAACGAATGGCTGGCGCCGTACTCGGGCCCCGGCGCCTGGGCCGGCGAGCACGTGCCGATCGGCCGCGCCCGCACCTACCCCGTCGGCAACGCCACGGATCTGACCATCATCACGTACGGCAACGGTCTGCGCATGTCGCTGCGGGTCGCGGCCCGGCTGGCCGAGCAGGGCTACGGATCCCGAGTAGTGGACCTCCGCTGGCTGAACCCGTTGCCGGTCAACGATCTGGTCCGCGAAGCGGCCGCGACCGGCCGGGTGCTCATCGTCGACGAGACGCGCCGATCCGGCGGCGTCGGCGAAGGAGTGCTGGCGGCCCTGGTGGACGGTGGTTTCGTCGGAGCGGCCCGCCGTATCGCATCGGCCGATTCACTGATTCCGCTGGGTCCGGCAGCAGAGCATGTGCTGGTAGGGGAAGATGCCATCACACAGGGTGCCCACGCCCTGCTGGCACGGTAAATTGCCACACACCCGGTGCGCCACTTGCGCTGGGGGCCGGGAGTGTGTGGACTACCCCAAGGTTTATCCCCGAATCGACAGCTAGGAGGACTTAGACAGTGAGCGCGACCGCTGGTCAGGCCGACGGCGTACGCAGCCTGGCGGACCGGTTCGGCTTCGAGCCGAACATGGTGGTCATGGAGATGGGCTACGACGACGATGTCGACGAGGCCCTCCGTGACGCCCTGACCGAACGTGTCGGCGAGTTGGTCGACGAAGACACCGACGAGGTCGTCGACGCGGTGCTGTTGTGGTACCGCGACGGTGACGGTGACCTTTTCGAAATTCTCACCGACGCCCTGGGCCCCCTCGCCGACAACGGCGTGGTGTGGCTGCTGACCCCCAAGGCGGGCCGGGACAACCACGTCGAACCGAGCGAGATCAGCGAGTCGGCCCCCACGGCCGGCCTGCAGCAGACCTCGACGGTCAACGCGGGCAAGGACTGGACCGGTGCCCGGTTGGTTTCCCCCAGGGGCAACAAGAAGAAGTAGCTCACTGCCCTCCACCACCGGTCGGCGTCCGTCAGGACGCCGACCCGGTTAGGGTTGTGCCCATGCCGCTCGCCGTCGGTGCCACAGCGCCCGAGTTCGCCCTGAAAGACCAGAACAACCAGGTCGTACGCCTGACCGACTTCCGCGGTCGCAAGGCGGTGCTGCTGGTGTTCTACCCGTTCACGTTCACGGGCACCTGCCAGGGCGAGCTGACCGAGATCCGCGACAACCAGACCGACTACCAGAACGACGCGGTCCAGGTTCTGGCGGTGAGCGTCGACTCGGTCTACGCCCACAAGGTCTGGGCGACGCAGGAGGGCTTCGACTTCCCCCTGCTGGCCGACTTCTGGCCGCACGGCGAGGTCGCCCAGGCCTACGACGTCTTCCACACCGAAGGCGGCATGGCCAACCGAGGCACGTTCCTCATCGACCGCGACGGCGTGATCCGCTTCGCCGAGATGCAGGGCCCGGGTGAGCCCCGAGACCAAAAAGCCTGGCGTGCCGCCCTGGACGCCCTGCCGGCCTGAGCCTCCGCGCCGGCGGCCGATCTCCGCTGGGAGCTCACCACTCCAGGCCGGTCTCACACCTCGCGGAGGGCGAGATCGGGCAAGGTACGATGACCACTCCGGCGCAGCCGAAGCCGGGCGCGTAGCTCAGTGGGAGAGCACTCGCCTTACAAGCGAGGGGTCGTAGGTTCGAAACCTACCGCGCCCACGAGTCGGGGCTCACTGTGTCCGCGGAGTGCGCGGACGTGTCGCCTCGTCATTCCTGCTCCGGGGGCCGAGCCCCCGGAAACCCCACGGTGCGAGTGCGCGGTGAGTGGTCCGCTCGCGGCTCGCGTCGGCCCTCGGCACCCTTGGCAATGACCGACACATGGTCGGCGCACTTTCGCCGCGCTCGCGTGCTGAGCCTCGCTTGGCCGGCGCGCTTTCGTGTCGAGCCGCGCCCTGGTCTGTGCGTTGTGCTGAGACTCGCGCTTGTTCGGGCCGCAGGCTTCGCCGTCGAGCCGTCGAGCCGTCGAGCCGTCGAGCCGTCGAGCCGTCGAGCCGTCGAGCCGTCGAGCCGTCGAATGGGGAGTGCCCTCCCTGCGCCGACGCGCTGGAATCCGCGCTGCGTCCCGGAGCGCTGAGCCACGACGGCCTTCGCTTATGGCGTTCGGAGGGCCGGCTGGTGCGCTGCCGGGCGGGCGGGATGGGCGCAGGTCAGGACGGGAGCGGGGCGCTTTGGGGCGCGGAGGTTTGCAGGGTCTGGCGGCGTTGTAGGGCGAAGTCGAGAATCAAGGCTATGTAGATGGCGGCCACTGTGTAGCAGGCTGCGGCCTCGGCGGGCTGGATGGTGTTGTCGGCGCGGGTGTTGATCAGGATCAGAGCGGTCAGCGCGGCCAGGAAGGCGACGTTGGCGGTGTCGGTGCGGGACCAGGCGGCGCCGGGGCGGTTCATGCCTCGTAGGGCCTGCTCGCGTAGGTGCTGCAGGAGGAAGACGAAGGCGGCGGCGCCGAAGGTCACCCAGAGCCAGCCCCACGGGTCGCCGCCGGCTACGTCGGCGACTCCGTCGGTGAGGAGGGAGCCGCCGATGTAGCCGGCCAGGATGGTGCGGGCGAACTGCGGGCGGGCGGAAAGGTTCACACCGTGAGTATCGCGGCCTGGGCGAAATCGCGGTGCTTGAGCTTGGCCCGGCGGCCGTCCGGGTGATGCCAGACGATGCCTTCGTACTGGGGGTGGGCCAGCAGCCAGTCGCGCAGGGCGGCGAAGTCGCGGGGCACGTCGAAGCGGTCGGCCTCGGCGTGGGCGACGAGGGCGTGACCGCGTACGCCCTCGGGGTTGCCGTTGACCTTGACCCCGATCAGCTCGTAGGTGCCCGGCTTGAACGCGCGGCGCTCGGTGGCCAGCGCCTCGTCGTGGTAGCGGGCGTAGGCCGACTGCGCGATCGGCTCCCAGCCCACAGTCTTGCCGGTGACCTCGTCGGTCATCACGGCGCGGTAGCCCGGCGGCCGGGTGCGCGCGGGCCGCACCTCGCGCCGGGCCCACCACACGCCGTCCTCGTCGAGAAGCACGCAGGTGCCGTCGTATTTGCGGGTCGCGACTCCTTCACCGTCAAGAACCCATCGGCAGCCGGGGTGCACCTCGTCCAGCAGGCGCTTCCGGTTGTCGGGGTCCCGCAGGAACAGCGTAGGAATCTTGTTCATGCGCTAGATCGTCGCACCGGACTCAATCGGTTTTCGCCCGGTGTCGAGTCACATGCCGCCACCCCCGCAACCACCTCCGCAGCCGCCGCCGGGAGAGGAACTGCCGGGAGGGAGCGGGCCGTAGGTGTTGCGGCCGCGGATGAGGCGGCCGGTGCCTCCGGCGTGTTGCAGGCACAGGGCGCCGGGCAGGTCGTGGCACGTGCCGCGGCCGCCGCAGTCGGCCAGATAGCGGTGGCCGCCGGGGAACGCCACCTGCTGGTCGACGCGGAACAGCAGCGGCAGCGTGGCCGGTCCGCCGCCCTCGTCCTCGCGGGCCAGCTTCAACGTCTCGGCCAGCCCGGCCGGCGGGCGGTCGTCGGCGGGCGGGAACGGGCGGCCGAACGCCCGCGTGGTGAAAGCGGCGTAGTCGGTGGACTGCCGGGACAGCTCGCGCCACAGGGCGTGCGCCGCCGACGACGGCATGGCCGGGCGGGCCCGGGGGTGGCGGGCGGTCAGGCGGAACCACTGGCGGGTCGCCGACTCGATCTGGTCGAGACCGGCCTGGGACAACGTGTCGTGCTCGGACGCGAAGCGCTGGCGGACGAGCGCCGGGAAACGAAAGGTGTTGATCGCGTCGAGCCGGTGGGCGGTGCGGTGCCAGCTCATCGTCCGAGGGTGCGCCCGGCCCTCGGCAAGGGTCATCGGACGTTCGTCCGCCGGTCGTGTCGGATCACGGACCCTTGCCGCGTCACCAGCGGTGATGCTGTCACCCTGGCCTCCACACAAGCACACGTGAAGCACCGCCGGAAGGATGCCGGATGCCCGAGATATCGCCGGATCTGTTGCGGCGGTGGTATCGGTCCTTCGAGGAGGACACCGCCGACCAGGCCGTCTATCGGCCCGCCGACTTTCCGTTCCCGCCCAGCCGGGCGCCGCGGCCCAGCTTCGAGCTGCGGCCGGGCGGGGGCTATGTCGAATACGCCGCCGGGGCGGCCGACCGGGCCACCGCCAGCCGGGGCAGCTGGGAGCGGGGAGAGGGAGACGCCGTCCGCGTCCGGGCCGGCGCCGGGACCCGCGTGCTGCACATCGTCGCGCACGACGAGCAGGTGCTGAAGATCCGCAAATAGCGCGAGGAGATGAGGCCCGATGGACACCGCCGACATCGTCGAGACACCGGCACGGCGCCGCTGCGGCAGCGAGGACGTGCACCGCCGGCTGCTCAACGAAAGCTTGAACTACCGTCTCAACCGGGCCGCCATCGAGAACCTCGCCTTCGCCTACGCCACCGGGCAGGATCAGCCCTCGCGGACCGAGGTCGTGATCGTGCCGGTGGTGGTCCACGTCGTCCACAGCACCGACGAGCAGAACGTCTCGGCGGAGCAGATCGACAGTCAGATCGCCGTGCTCAACGAGGATTTCCGCGCGATCAACGCCGACGTCAAGAATGTGCCGAAGGTGTGGCAGGGCCTGGTCGCCGACGCCCGTCTCGAGTTCCGCCGGGCGAGCGTCGACCCGCAGGGCAACCCGACCGACGGCGTCACCCGGCGGCGGACCGGCGAGCGCTCCTTCTCGGACGACGAGGCGGTGAAGTTCACCGCCCGCGGCGGCGCCGACGCCTGGCCGGCCGACCGGTATCTCAACGTCTGGGTCTGCCAGCTCGGCGGCGGTCTGCTCGGTTACGCACAGTTTCCCGGCGGGCCGCCGGCCACCGACGGTGTGGTGATCACCCACACCGGTTTCGGCACGACCGGTACGGCGGCCGCGCCCTTCAACCTCGGGCGGACCACCACCCACGAGATCGGCCACTGGCTCAACCTCTTCCACATCGGCGGCGACGACGGCACGGGCTGCAGCGGCACCGATTTTGTGTCGGACACCCCCAACCAGGCCGGCCAGAACTTCGGCACGCCGGCCTTCCCGTCGATCACCTGCAACAACGGGCCGGACGGCGACATGTTTGTGAACTACATGGACTACACCGACGACGCGGCGATGGTGATGTTCACCCACGGGCAGATCCTCCGGGTCGAGGCATGCCTGGCCGGCCCACGCCAAGGCCTGATCCCGACCGGCACAGACCCGGCCGAAACACCGCCGGCCGAAACACAGCCGACCGAAACACAGCCGGCCGAAACACAGCCGGCCGGCGGCCGATAGGGCCGCGAGAGACGGCGCCGGCGCAACGACCGTTTGCGGGCACCACGCCCGCCGGCGACCGGTCACCGCGCCGGCGCGTCACCCCGCGGGGACGGCTGTTGGCCGACAGCCCGCCCCGGATGTGGTGGCGCCGGTGGAGCCGGGCGCGTGCACCGCGCCCGGCCCCACCGACCTTTTCAGCCGGCGGCCTCGGACGGGGCCGCCAGGGTGGCCGGCTGCGAATCGGTGGCCGGGCCACCGGCGCCGGCCGTGCCCGCGGGCCGCGGACCGCCGGTGGGTGACAGCTCGCCGAGGAGCTCGAGCCGGGCCCGGATGCCGCCGGCGCTGCGGCCGAACTCGGCCACCAGGTCGCGCCGGCGCGCGCCGGCCCGATGGCGCTCGATCAGGCGTGCGTCGTCGGCCGGGCTCCAGCGGGCGCCCTGGTTGGGGTGGCGGTCGTGCCGGTCGGGCGGGGGATCGGCGGGAACCGGGGCCGGCCGGGCCCGGGTCATGGCGGTCAGGCCGGCCAGGGTCGAGGTGAGGACATCGGTGAGCGTGGGCAGGTCGGCCGGGGAGATGCCGCCGCTGATCTCGCTCACCACGTGACCGTCGCCGTCGCTGCTGACGATGCAGAGGTCGATGCGGTGATCGTCGGTGGGAAAGGCGGTGACCTGGTAATCGATCTCGCCGAGCACGAGCCGGCGGTCGAGGGTGATGGGGGATGACTGGAGGGCGGTGTCATTCATGGCCGTGACCCTAGGGCCACCCTCCGACAGTTTTCGGCGGTGGCGGACGGGCGGTCTCAGGGGATCCGGGCGGCCAGCACGCGGACGCCCGGGCCGTCGATCTCGCCGAGCACGGAACCGCGTCCCGTCACCGCCATCATCAGCGCCTCGGCCGGCCCGCTGACCACCGCGCCGGCCCCGTACGCCCAGTCCAGATCGGTCGCCTCGAGGCGCAGCCCGGCCAGCCGCCGGCGCGGCGTGAAGCCGACCGCCCGGCCCCCGGTGAGGAAGTCCAGCGACATCCGCAGGTGGTCGAGGCCGAGCCCGTGCGGCAGCCCGAGCGGCCGCCGCATGTCCTGCCCGTGCACCTGGAGGTCGGTGAGCTGCCCCGGGTAGCCCACGATCGGCGGGCGGAAGCCGGCCGTCGCGTGACGGCGCAGCGCGTCGGCCAGCGCGGCCGCGGGTTGTGCGGCGGTCGTGACGGCCAGCCGGGCATTGGCCCGGTGGAGGCGGAATCCACTGCGGACCATCGCCGAGAGCATCGCGCCGGGCGGGGTCCCGACCGCGGCCACCAGATGCCCGGCGACCTGCTGGACGGTCCACGCGCCGCAGAGGCTGGGCGTGGCCAGCTGGGCCGGGCTCAACGAGTCGATCAGGTCGGCCACCCGGTGTCGTTCCTGCGCGATGGCTTTCCGGACGGGATCGGTCACCGGCTCACCCTACGCACCGGCGGCTCAGACCTGGGCCAGCCACCTGCGGTAGTGCGTGGCGAACGGCTCGTCGTCACGGACGAGCGCCTCGCGCAGCTCGGTCCCGCCGCCCAGCGCCCCGGCGACGATCTCGGGTGGATAGCCCAGCTGGTGGCGGTGCTGCTCGAACTCATCCTCGTCCTCCACCTCGACCCGGCGGTCGCGGTAGCGGACGACGTCGATGTCGAGGTCGATCACGGTGATCTCGGCGTCGCCGGTCCACCGCAACGGCGTGATCACGTCGCAGTAGACCTCCCGCTTCGCGGGCTCGGCCAGGAACATGGCCATCCACCACTTCCCGGCCGGCAGCAACCGAACGGCCGACACCTTGGTGCGCCCGGTCGGCCGGGTGCCGTAGTGGTAGGTGACGGTGGTGCCGCGCGGGGTGGCCAGCCAGATGCCGTACGCGTCCTCGCCGAGCAGCCGGGCCGTCACCTGCCGATGCGGCCGCCCGTCGAACTTGCGCAGCACCAGATCGACCAGATCCACGCGGCGAGGCTACAACGACTTCCCGAGAAGACGCGCCCGAGGCACCCGGTTCGCACCCGAGCGGATTCTCAACCCGGCCCTCCGATCACCGATTGCTGAGAGTGCCGGCGGGATGTCCCGCCGGTGGGCGGGCCCCGGTCGGCATCCCCCCGGCGATCGGGCCCGCCCTGCGACCGCAACGTGATCGGAAGGCGGAGGGCGCATGCCGGCGGAGCTGTACATCGGCATGGATGCCGAAAAGACCGTTCTTTCCCCGTACGCCCTGAGGTTGCGCACCGGCCGGGCCGTCCGGCATCGCACCGGGTCGGTCACCGAGGTCGTCCCCACCGAGCCGAGCGGTGTCAGCCGCGAGGCGCGCCTGGCCTCGGCCTCCCGCCTGAGCCTCTCGTTGATCTTCGTCTCCGCTGCTCTCTACGCCGCCGGCGTGCCGTGGTGGCTGTCCGTCGCCGCCTCCGTCGCCGTCGTGGCCACCCGCTGGTACCGCCAGGACCGCGCCGCACGGACCGCCTCGTTCGAGATCCCGGCCGGCGACGGCGTGCACGTGCTCCACACCGACGAGGAGCGCGCCGTCCTCCAGCGGGCCGTCGGCGTCTCCCGTCGCATCCGCCGCACCTGGCCCGCCCTCCCCGGCATGATCGACCCCGACCTGGCCGACCGGTCGCTGACCGGTGCCCTCGACGACCTGGGCGCCCTGCTGGTGCGCCGGCAGGAGCTGCGCCGGCTGCGGGCCGAGCTCGCCGGCGTACGCCGGCAGGACGTCCCCGCCGACAGCCCGGCCGTGCACGCCCTGGTGGCCCAGCGCGAGCGCGCCGATCAGCTGTGGCGAGAGACCGGGGTGCGGACCAACCGCATCCTGCGCAGCCTGGACCGGACCGCGCTGGCCGGCGAGGCGTTCCTGCGGGAGCGCGAGATCGGCGAGACCGCCCGGCAGGCCGAGCTCGTGCTGACCGGCCTGGCCGACCAGCACGCCGCGCCGGGAGCCGGTTCCGGCCCCGAGCTGGCCGAGCGGACGGCCGCGGTCATCACGGCTTATCGGGAGCTGGCGGCAAGGTGATCACGGCTTGCCGGGAGCCGGCGGCAAGGTGATCACGGCTTGTCGGGAGCCGGCGGCAACAGGTCAACGTTGATCATCGCGCCCGCCATCAGACCGGCGGCGGCCGAGGTGACCACCTGCCCCATCGGGTCGGCGATGTTGCCGGCCACCCAGACGCCGTCCACCGCGGTACGCCCGGTCGGGTCGACCGCGGGCACGTAGGTGCCGACGCCCATCGGGTGCTCGACCGCCTCGAGCCCGAGCGACGTCAGGAACCCCGCCCGCGCCTCGAGCCGGGTGGTGACGACCAGATAGTCGCGGGGCACCAGACGGCCGTCGGTCATCCGGACGCCGCCGTCCTCGACCGCGGCGATCTCGTCCAGGGTGAGCAGGCGGACGTCCGGGCTCCACTGGCTCCACAGCCGCACCTTGTCGTCGTTCTTGGGGTCGTCCGGCGCCCCGATCACCCCGATCGCCCGGCCGCGGACCTCGTAGCCGTGGCAGTACGGGCAGTGCAGCACGGTCGAGCCCCAGCGCTCGGCCAGCCCGGGCACCTCGGGCAGCAGGTCGACGACGCCCGCGGTCACCAGCAGCCGCCGGGCGTGGTGGACCGAGCCGTCGGCCAGAGCGACCTCGAAGCCGGGCGCGGCCGAGACCACCTCGCCCTCGATCACCTGTCCGCCGTACCGTTCCACCTCGGCCCGCCCGGCCGCGCGGAACTCCGCGGGGCTCATCCCGTCGCGGGTCAGGTAGTTGTGGATGCCCTCGGCCGGGGCGTTCCGGCCCTGGCCGGAGTCGATCACCAGCACCGAGCGCAACGCCCGCCCGAGGGCCACCGCGCCGCTGAGCCCGGCCGGTCCGCCGCCGATCACAATCACGTCATGAGTCATGTCCTCATGGTGGCCACGATTCCCCGGATTTGAGAAACTTCTTTGCCATGATGGCAAACAACGAGGACGTTCTGCGGGAGGTCGGGCCGAGGCTGCGGGCGTTGCGGCGCGACGCCGGCATCACGCTCACCGCGCTGGCCGACACCACCGGCATCTCGGTGAGCACGCTCTCGCGGCTCGAGTCGGGGCAGCGCAAGGCCACCCTCGAGCTGCTCCTGCCGCTGGCCCGGGCCTATCACGTGCCCCTCGACGAGCTGGTCGGCGCGCCGCCGACGGGCGATCCCCGGGTGTACGCCCGTCCGATCCACCGCTTCGGCCAGACGATCCTGCCGCTGACCCGCAATCCCGGCGGCCCGCAGGCGTTCAAGCACATCATCGAGGCCGGCCGCCCGCCGGAGCCCGATCCCAAGACGCACGAGGGCTACGAGTGGCTCTATGTCATGAGCGGCCGGCTGCGCCTCGTCCTCGGCGAGCACGACCTGGTGCTGCCGGCGGGCGAGGCGGCCGAGTTCGACACCCGGGTGCCGCACTGGTTCGGCAGCGCCGAGGGCCAGGCGGTCGAGTTCCTGTCGATCTTCGACCGGCAGGGGGCCCGCATCCATGTGCGGGCCCGCCCCAAGAAGAGTTCATCCGTTTGAGTGACTCGACCGTCACGCTGTGAAGCACTACGTTGTCATTCGATATGCCGTCCACATCCAGCCGCGTCTCGGTGGCCGGGCGAACAACAGCGCCCGCGTCACCCGCCGCGCCGCGCGGTCGACAGCTGCCGGGGCACGGTGAGCCGCGGCTCGCGGACCGTGCCGAGGGCGTCGGTCAGCAGGTCCTGCACCACCTCGGCGGCGGGCAGTTGCCAGTGGGTCCGCTCGGGCGGCACCGCCCAGCGCACCGGCCCCTCGGGCATCCGGCTGGGCGCGGCCGGGATCCACGAGCCGAGTCCGTGGCGGACGACATCGAGCCGGTGATCCAGTTCGGACCGCAGCGGCGTCCCGGGCGCGACCAGGAACGTCCAGCGGCCGGCGGCGGTGACGCCGACCGGCCCGCAGGCCTCGGCCCGCCGGTTGAGGCGGACGGCGCCCAGCACCCGCAGCCCGAGCCGGGCCGGCACCTCCAGGGCGTCGAAGGTCCGGCCGGTCACCAGCAGCACACTGTGCGGCCGGCGACGCCACCAGGCCCGCACCTGGGCCGGGTCGGCGCTCGCGGTGTCCTCCCAGGACTCGAGCGCCGGGTGGCACGCCATGATCGGGCAGCCGGGACGGCCGCACGCGAAGCGGTGACCGGTCAGTCGCGCACCCGGGGTGACCGCCCATCCGTGCGCCGCGTAACGCAGCGCGGCCCGGCGCAGACGCCGGCGATCGAGAGCGGCCGGCGGTACGAACGGTCGATGCGTACTCCACTGCATAGCTCGATAACCCCCGATCTAGGTGGTCCGGTGCTATATCAACCGGAGACGCCGTATCCAAGTGCGACACGCTTCGTTGGTTCCGGCAGATCCACCCTTTGCAAGTTGCATCAAAAACTACGAGCATCGGTAAGCAGGCGATCACACACTCTGTGCGACATGCGCGGACGTGGAGGGGTCAGACTGCAGATGACACAAGGGCTTGCCGGCGGGGGTCGTCGGTGAGTCGGGGGAGGCACCGTGGACGAGCTGCCGATCGGCCGCCGCGTCGCCTATTGGCGCGGCCGACGCAAGATGTCACAGCAGGTTTTCGCTGACCGGCTGGGAAAGTCCAAGAGCTGGGTCGACAAGGTGGAGCGGGGAGTCCGCCGGCTCGACAAGTTCTCCGTCGTCTACGAGATCGCCGACGTTCTCCAGGTCGATGTTCAGCTGCTGCTGGGTAAGGACGTGGAGCGCCGGCCGGAAACGCAGAACTGCATCGACCAGGTCGAGGTCGAGGAGATTCGCGCCGCTCTGGAGCGTTATGACCAGATGAGCGCGTTCTTCCAGGCGGTGCCACACTCGCCGCCGCTGGCCGAGATGCGCAAGGCGGTGAGCCACGCCTGGCTGACCTATCAGCACGCGAAATACGGCGTGCTGGCCCGCATGCTGCCCAAGCTGCTGCGGGACGCCCAGGCGGCCGACAGCGCCTATGCGACCGGGGCCGAGGCCAAGGACGCGGCCCACCTGCTGGGCCAGGTCTATCAGATCGCTTCGTCGGCGCTGCGCAAGGTCGGCGAGCACGAGCTCTCCTGGCTGGCCGCCGACCGCTCGATCGCCGTGTCCCAGCGGGCCGGTGACCAGCTGCTGGCCGGGCTGGCCAGCTTCCGGGTGGGCAGCGCGCTGCTGGCCCTGGGCCGGGTGCGGCCCTCGCTCGAGGTCAATGTCAACATCGCGAACCGGTTGGCGCCCGCGCACACGTTCGAGCCCGAGCACAAAGGTCAACGGCTTTCGGTGTACGGGATGTTGTTGCTCAACGGGGCGATGGCGGCCGCCCGCATCGGCGACAGCGCGACCGTCCGCGATCTGCTCTGCGGCGCCGAACAGGCGTCCCTCGAGCTCGGTGGGGACTTCAACCACTACTGGACGAGCTTCGGCCCGACCAACGTGCAGCTGCACCGCTGCGCCGCGGCGGTCGAGCTGGGTGACGGCCGCGCCGCGGTCGACACCCACGAGAGGATCGACGTGGTCGGCTTCAACGCCTTGTTGCCGGAGCGCCGGGCGCACCACTTCCTGGACATCGCCCGCGGTTACACGCAGATCGGCAACATCGAGAAGGCCAGCGAGATGCTGCTCGAGGGCGACCGGCTCGCCCCGTCCGAGATCCGCTGCCGCCCGCTCGCACACGAGGTTCTTTCCGACGTGCTCCGCCGGACGCGGGGCACTCCGCCGGCTCCGATCGCGGAGCTGGCCGAGCAGATGGGAGTCGGGGTATGAGTGGGATCCGGACGTGACGATCGGTAACCCGCGCGGTGTGCTGTATGTCCTGGTCTGTGGCTCGCCCATGGCCCGCGACGTCGGGATCCTGGTCGGTCTGGCCCAGCAGGAGGGCTGGGACGTCTGCGTGATCACGACACCCGACGGCCGCAAGTTCGTCGACGTGGCCGCGCTCCAGGCGCAGACCGGGCATCCCGTACGCACCTATTACAAGACTCCCGGCGACCCCGACGTGCTGCCGCAGGCCGACGCGATGATCGTCGCGCCCGCCACGGTCAACACCGTCAACAAATGGGCCGCCGGTATCACCGACACCCTCGTGCTCGGCCTGCTGGTCGAGGGCTACGGCTACGGCGTGCCCACGGCCGTGGTCCCGTACACGAACAAGGTCATGGCCCTGCACCCCGCACTGCACGAGAGTCTCGCCAAGCTGCGCGACTGGGGCGTGCACGTGCTCTACGGCGAGGACGTCTGCCGGCTGGGCGGGCCCGGACAGACCGACCGGTTTCGGGGCCAATTCCCCTGGCGGCGTGCTTTGCAGGCGGTCAGCAGCCCGGTGTCGATGAGCAGCGGCAGCCAGGTGGAACCGGCGTAGGCCTGTCCTGCCCGTCCGGGGACCGCGGCCCGATAGAGTTGTCGGCCGTGACCGATGCCGCCGCAGCACCCACCGTCCTCGACGTGGTGAACGCCCTCGACCGGCGCTATCCGCGCGACTGGGCGGAGTCGTGGGACCGGGTGGGGCTGGTGCTGGGCGACTTCGAGCGCCCGGTCCGCCACATCATGTGCGTCGTCGACTGCGTGCCCGAGACGGTCGACCAGGCGCTCGCCGTGCGGGCCGACCTGATCGTGGCTCACCACCCGTTGCTGCTCAAGCCGGTCTCCTCGATCGCGCCCGACACGTACAAGGGCCGGATCATCCACCGGCTGATCCGCAACGACGTCGCGCTCTACAGCGCGCACACCAATGCCGACGTGGCCGCTCCGGGCGTGTCCGACGCGCTCGCCGCCCGGCTCGGCCTGCGCGACCTGCGCCCGCTCGTCCCGGCCACGGGCGCCGCCGCCGGTGAGGGCCGGGGCATCGGCCGCATCGGTGAGCTGGCCGAGCCGATGGATCTGGCCGAGTTCACCGGCTTCGCGTCCACCCGGCTGCCCACCACGGCGGCCGGCATCCGGGCCGCCGGCGACCCGGCCCACATGCTGCGCACGGTCGCCGTCTGCGGTGGCGCGGGCGACTCGTTCCTGGCCGACGCGACGCGGGCGGGCGTCGACGCGTACCTTTGTGCCGATCTTCGCCACCATCCCGCCAGCGAGCATCTCGCCGAGGACGGACCCGCGCTGATCGACGTCGCGCACTGGGCGACCGAGCGCCCGTGGCTGGACGACGTCGGTGCCTGGCTCGGCGAGGAGTTCGGCGCCGCCGTCACCGTGTCTGATCTGGACACCGACCCCTGGACAGTGCACGCCCGGGACGTACCCGAAAAGAAGGAGCCCCTGCTGTGAAGGCCTCGCCGGAAGCCCAGCGCCGATTGCTCGACCTGCAAGCCGTCGACACCGCCCTGGCCCAGCTCGCGCACCGGCGCAAGTCGCTGCCCGAGCTCGCCGAGATCGAAGCCGTGGCGCGGGAGCTGTCCGCCCTGGAGGACGAGCGGGTCCGCGCCCAGGTCGCGGTGGACGACCTCGACCGCGACATCAGCCGGTTCGAGAAGGACATCGAACAGGTCCGCACCCGCAAGGACCGCGACCAGCAACGGCTCAACGCCGGCGGCGCGCTGCGCGAGATCGAGGGCCTGCAGCACGAGATGGCCACGCTCAACCGGCGGCAGTCCGAGCTCGAGGACGCCGAGCTCGAGCTGATGGAGCAGCGCGAGTCGGCCGAGGCCGCGCTGTCCGAGGTCCAGGGGCGGATCAACGCGGCCAATGAGCGCCGTACGGCGGCCGAGCGCCGCCGGGACGAGGCGGTCGCCGACATCACCAAGGAGCAGGAGTTCAAGACCTCGTCGCGGGCCCCGCTGGCCGCCGACCTGCCGGGTGACCTGGTCGGGCTCTACGACAAGATCCGGGCCGAGTCCGGACTGGGGGCCGCGCTGTTCCGGTCGGGCCGCTGCGGCGGGTGCCGCATCGAGCTCTACGGCGCCGACCTCAACCGGGTCAAGTCGGCCGCGCCCGACGACGTGGTCCGCTGCGAGGAGTGCCGCCGCATCATGGTCCGCACCGCCGAGTCCGGCCTATGAGGGTCACGGTCGAGGCCGACGGCGGGTCCCGGGGAAATCCGGGCCCGGCCGGGTACGGCTCGGTGGTGCTCGACAGCGCCGGCGAGGTGCTGCTCGAACGGCAGGGCTCGCTCGGCGTCACCACGAACAACGTCGCCGAGTACACCGGTCTCATCGAGGGGCTCAAGGCGGCGATCGAGCTGGGCGCCACCGAGGTCGACGTCCGGATGGACTCCAAGCTTGTGGTCGAGCAGATGTCCGGCCGCTGGCAGATCAAGAACGCCGGGCTGCGCCCGCTGGCGGCCGAGGCGGCCCAGCTGGTCGCCCGGCTCGGCCGGGTGACCTTCGAGTGGATCCCGCGCGAGCGCAACAAGGCGGCCGACGCCCTGGCCAACCGCGCGATGGACGAGGCCGCGGGCAAGCCGGTGACCGACCGCGTCGTCCGGGAGATCATTCCGGCCGCACCGGCCGCCCCGAAATCGTGGGCACCGCCGTCGCTCGACGACGCGACTCGGTTCATCCTCGTCCGCCACGGCGAGAGCACGCTGACCAAGCAGGGCCGTTACTCGGGTCGGGGCGACGTGCCGCTCTCCGATGAGGGTGAGGCGCAGGCGATGGCGGCCGGCGGCCGGGTGGCGGGCATCGCGCGCGACGTCACGGCGATCGTCAGCTCGCCGCTGAGCCGCTGCGTGCGTACGGCCGAATTGATCTCGGCCGAGGTGGGTGGCGTGCCGGTGACGGTGGTCGACGACCTGATCGAGGTGGACTTCGGGTCGTGGGAGGGGCTGACCTTCGCCGAGGCGCAGGAGCGGTTCCCGCGCGAGATGGAGGCGTGGCTGGGCTCGACGAGCGTCGCGCCCCCGGGTGGCGAGTCGTTCCAGGCGGTGGCCAAGCGGGTGCGCGGGGCGATGGCGACGGTCCTGCAGACGTACGCGGGTGGGGTTGTCGTCGTGGTTTCGCATGTCTCGCCGATCAAGCTGATCCTGCGCGACGCCCTGGCCGCCTCCGACGCGTTCCTGCATCGGCTCTACCTCGACACGGCCGGGGTGTCCACGATGGATGCCTGGCCGGACGGCAACATCGCCGTGCGATCGGTCAACGAGACGGCTCACTTGCGCTGACCTTCTTGCCTCCAGGGTTCGAGACGTTTAGCTTCCTCAATTAGGAAACTTTCTTCAACGTTATTGCCCCCTGGAGGGCTCATGCGCGTTCTGACCCGCCGTCTCATAGCCGTGGCGGCCGTCGCCGCGGTGGCCTCGACCGCCGCCGTGACACCCGCTCAAGCGAGCGTCAAACCGTTCGTCAAGGTCGGATACTTCACGCAGTGGGGCATCTACGGCCGCGACTTCCAGCTGGCCAAGGTGCAGAACTCCGGTGCCGCGGCCCGGCTGACCCACATCAACTACGCGTTCGGCCCGGTCACCGCCGACGGGCTCTGCGCCTCGGCCGACGCCTGGGCCGACTGGCAGACCCCGTTCTCGGCCGAGAACAGCGTCGACGGTGTCGCCGACGTCGCCGGTCAGCCCCTCTCCGGCAACCTCAACCAGATCGCCGAGCTCAAGAAGAAGAACCCGAAGCTGCGGGTGCTGATCTCGCTCGGCGGCTGGTCGGGCTCGAAGTACTTCTCGGACGCCGCGCTCACCGACGCCTCGCGCTCGAAGCTGGTCACGTCCTGCGTGGACCTGTGGATCAAGGGCAACCTGCCCGGCCTGCCCGCCGGGGTGGCCGCCGGGATCCTCGACGGCATCGACCTCGACTGGGAGTGGCCCGGCTCGGCCGGCGAGGTCGGCAACATCATCCGGCCCGAGGACAAGCAGAACTTCACCCTGCTGACCGCGGAGTTCCGCAAGCAGCTCGACGCCCTGTCCCGGACGACGAAGAAGCACTACGACCTGACCGCCTTCCTCCCGGCCGCGCCGGTCAAGGTCGACGCCGGGTTCGAGGGCAAGATCTTCAAGTACCTCGACTTCGCCACCGTTCAGGGCTACGACTTCCACGGCTCGTGGGAGGCCCGGACCAACCAGCAGTCGGCCCTGCGCGTCCCGGCCGGCGCGCCGGACAACCCCGACTTCTCGTCCGAGGTCGCGATCAACAAGTGGCTCTCGCTCGGCGCCCCGCGCAAGAAGCTGGTGCTCGGCCTGCCCTACTACAGCCAGGGCTGGACCGGCGTGACGGGCGGCGGCAACGGCCTCTTCCAGCCGGCCGCGGGGGCCGCCCCCGGCAAGTTCGCCGCCGGCACGGAGGACTACAAGACGGTCAAGACGCTGCCCGGCTTCAAGACCTACCGCGACCTCAAGTCGGGTCACGCGTGGCTCTTCGACGGCACCACGTTCTGGACCTACGACGACCCGGCCGCGCTCCTGCAGAAGACCCTGTGGATCCGCACCAAGGGCCTGGGTGGAGCCATGATGTGGTCCCTCGACGGCGACGACGCCAACGCGTCGCTGACCAAGGCGGTCTCGACCGGCCTCTGGACCCCCTGACGCAGGCTCGGCGGCGGTGCGCGATCCGGCGCACCGCCGCTCGGCGCAGTTCCCGTGCCGCTCGGCGCACGATGATCGCCTGTGACCGGGGTGCGTCGTTAGCGTGACTGTGACCGTCTCCACAGTTACGAGGAGGTACGGCTGATGGCGGACCCCGAAACGCCGAAAGCGGTGCCCGCACCCCGCAGCGATCGCAGCCCGTGGAACTGGCTGCTCCTGATCCCCATTGTGCTGCCGGTGCTGACACCACTGTTCAACCGCGACGACCCCCGGCTGTGGGGCTTCCCGGCCTTCTACTGGATCCAGTTCCTGTTCATCCTCGTCGGCGTGGCCACCACGACGATCGTCTACCGCTCGACGAGGAAGTGACCCATGGGCGATCACATCACGGAGATCGTTGTCTTCACGCTGCTCTTCCTGCTGGTCAGCGGCATGGGTTTCGTCGCCGCGCGGTGGCGGGCGCCGAAGGACATGGAGCACCTCGACGAGTGGGGGCTGGGCGGCCGCAGCTTCGGCGGGTGGATCACCTGGTTCCTGATCGGCGGGGACCTCTATACGGCGTACACGTTCGTCGCCGTACCCGCTCTGATCTTCGGTGCCGGGGCGGCCGGGTTCTTCGCCGTGCCGTACACGATCATCATCTATCCGCTGTTCTTCCTGATCCTGATCCGGCTCTGGTCGGTCTCGCACCGGCACGGCTTCGTCACGCCGGCCGACTTCGTGCGTACCCGGTTCGACTCGCCGACGCTGGCGCTGCTGGTCGCCATCACCGGCATCGTCGCCACCATGCCGTACATCGCTCTGCAGTTGATCGGCATCGAAGCCGTGCTCAAAACGATGGGCGTGACCGGTGACAGCTTGCTCGCCCGGCATGCGCCGATCATCATCGCGTTCGCGATCCTCGCCGCGTACACCTATCAGTCGGGGTTGCGGGCGCCCGCGCTCATCGCCTTCGTCAAGGACACGCTGATCTACATCGTGATCCTGGTGGCGGTCATCTACCTGCCCTACAAGCTGGGCGGCTGGGGCACCATCTTCGACGCGGCCGAGGCCAAGTTCAACGCCTCGCCCAACCCGAACGACGGCATCACCCTGAACGCCAACAACCAGCTCCAATACGTCACGCTGGCCCTCGGCTCGGCGCTCGCGCTGTTCCTCTATCCGCACAGCATCACCGGCGTGCTGGCCGGCAAGAACCGCAACGTCATCAAGCGGAACATGTCGGCGCTGCCCGCCTACAGCTTCCTGCTCGGGTTGCTCGCCCTTCTCGGGTACGCGGCCATCGCGTCCGGGGTGAAGCCGCTGCCCGGGGCCACGGAGGGCACGGTCGACAGCAACACGGTCGTGCCGCTGCTGTTCGACATGCAGTTCCCGGCGTGGTTCGCCGGGGTCGCGTTCGCCGCGATCGGCATCGGCGCGCTGGTGCCCGCGGCCATCATGTCGATCGCCGCGGCCAACCTGTTCACCCGCAACATCTACAAGGAATACCTGCGCAAGGACGCGACCCACGCCCAGGAGGCGCGCGTCTCGAAGATCACGTCCCTGGTGGTGAAGGTCGGGGCGGTCGCCTGCATCGTCTTCCTCGACCCGCAGTTCTCCATCGACCTGCAGCTCATCGGCGGCATCATCATCCTGCAGACCGCGCCGGCGGTGGCGCTCGGCCTGTTCACCCGCTGGCTGCACCGCGGCGGGCTGATCGCCGGTTGGGTGGTCGGCATGGCCCTGTCGATGTGGATGCTGTGGCAGATCCCGAACCCGGCGAACGGGAAGGCCCACTTCGGTGGCTCGGCCTTCCCGCTGGCGGACTTCGGCTTCGACACCAAGCGCACCATCTACGTCGGCTTCGTCACCGTGCTGGTCAACCTGCTGGTGGCGATCATCGCCACGGTCATCCTGCGGGCCATGAAGAGCCCGGAGGGTGTGGACGGCACGACGCGGGACGACTACTACGCCGACGAGGGCGACCCGCGCATCGACAAGGACGTGGCGGCCACGGTCGACCACCAGTCCTCGACGTAAAGCCTGGCCCGCTCCCGGGTCAAGGAGACGCCGCGCCCTCCGCCAAGGGCGCGGCGTTCTCTGTTGTTCAATGGCATCGTGACGCGCGACTGGGTCGGCTGGCATGACGATTACGAGGATCCGGGCTCCTCGCTGTCCCGGCGCCTCGAGGTGGTCCGGGAGCAGCTGCGACCGCTGCTCGACCGCCCGCGCCGGGTGATCAGCATGTGCGCCGGCGACGGCCGTGACGTGCTGCCGTTGCTGCCGGCGGGTTCCCAGGCCGTGCTGGTCGAGTGGGATCCGGTGCTCGCGGCCCGGGCTCGCGAGGCCGCGCCCGACGGGGTCACGGTGCTCACCGCCGACGCCGGCACCACGACGCCGTACGCTTCGGTCGCGCCGGCCGAGGTCCTGCTCGCGTGCGGCGTCTTCGGCAACATCCCGTACGAAGACACGGCCCGCACGATCGCGGCGTTGCCCAGCCTGCTGGCGCCCGGCGGCACCGTGATCTGGACGCGAGCCGGCTCCGAGGCGGGCGTGGTGCGCGACCTCTTCGCCGCCACCGGGTTCACCGAGCTCAGCTTCACCGCCCCGCCCGACGCCCGGTTCCGGGTCGGCGTGCACCGCCTGGCCCGCGACCCCGACCCGTTCCTACCGGACGTCCGCCTCTTCACCTTCGTCTGACTCACCGAGATAGAGGCAGAACGGGTGCCCGGCCGGATCGATCATGACCCGTACGGTGGCCTGGGGTTGAAACTCGGCCGGCGTCGCCCCCATCTCGACCGCGTGCGCCACCGCCTCATCGAGATCGTCCACTTCGATCTCCAGGTGCATAGACATCTGCGGGCGGCCCGGCTCAGCCGGCCACACCGGCCGCACGTAGTTCTTCTCGGTCTGGAACCCGAGGTTGTAGCCGGCGTTCTCGGACGGCGCGACGGACCCGCCCAGCCCACTCTCATCCGGAAAGAACTGCCAGTCCAGCAGCCGCGCATAGAACCGCCCCAGAGCCACTCCGTCCGGCGCGTCCAACGTCACGCCCCACCACTGCTTACGCCTCCGTAGCGGCATCGCCGCTCCTTTCTCGGCCCGATCCACCACGGAACCAACCGTCACATCGAACGTGAAAGTCCACAGTGGCAATCCACGGTAATGGGTCAGTCGGCCAGTTCTCATGACTGATCGGCGCTTCGGTCTATCCGAATACAACGCTCGCCCGGGCGTAGCCTGCGTGAACATTGCGTTACGAGGGGTGACTTATGAGTGAGGATACTTGGCTTGCTGCCCGCCTCATTCCCACATCGGGGATCAATGGCGCTGACGAGCAGGAGCGGCGGGCCACGTCGGCTCTCTTGGCGGTGATGAGCGCCGTTCGAGAGTTCGGCCGGGCGTTGACGCAGCCGCTGGGCGCTCCGGCCGGCGCGGTGCAGACCTACATCGAAGTGCCCTTCAAGCTGGGCGACGGGAAGTTCTTTCCGGACGGGCTGATCCGCGTCTCACGGGGCCAGCGTGAGTGGACGGCACTGGTCGAGGTCAAGACCGGAAGTAACGAGCTTCAGGTCGAACAGCTCGAACGGTATCTGGACATCGCGCGGGACCAGGGGTTCGACGCTCTTCTCACAATCTCCAACCAGATCCCGCCCGTGCCGGGGCAGCACCCCACGGCAGTTGACAAGCGGAAACTGAAGAAGGTGGCCCTGCACCATCTGCCCTGGTCGGAGGTGCTCACCGCTGCGGTCATGCAGAAGGAGTACCGCGGCGTCGCCGATCCGGACCAGGCGTGGGTCCTGGGTGAGCTGATCCGATACCTGGAGCATCCGAAATCCGGCGCTCTCGAGTTCAGCGATATGGGGCCTAACTGGGTCTCGTTCCGTGAGTCGATCGGCGCGGGCACCCTTCGCGCCACCGACGCCGCCGTAGCCGATGTCGCCGGTCGATTCGATGCGCTGATCAGATTCGCCGGGCTCAAACTCGGGCGTCGATTGGGGACCGAGATCGTGCCTGCCTTGACCAGGCGGGAACTGGCCGAGCCGGCGACACGAACTCAAGCCCTGGTGACTCAGGTGACGACCACAGGTCTGATGACCGGTGGGTTACGCATTTCGGGCGCCGTCGGAGCGCTTTTTGTCAGCGCTGATATCCGTGCAGGCAAGATCACTTGCTACGTCGATGTCGACGCTCCGCGCGAGGGTAAGCCGACCACACGTGTCAACTGGTTGGTGCGACAGCTCAAGCAAGCTCCGGAAACCGTACGGTTGGAGTCGTTTGCGGCATACTCCCGAGGGCCCGGGAATACTGAGCTTCTGCGGGCCGTGCGGGAAAATCCAGGACTCCTCGTGGGCGACCCGACCAAAGAACTGCGAATGTTCCGAGTAGCCGCCAACTCGGCGGCCGGGACCAAGCGCGGCACAGGACGAGGATCGTTCATCGAGTCGGTTCTCTCCGCGGTCGACGACTTCTATGAGCAGGTTATCCAGAACCTCAAGCCCTGGATGCAGGCTCCGCCGAGGCTCCGGGCCCCGGAGGAGGTGGTTGTCGAACCGGTGTCAGCCTCTCTGGTCTCGACGGCGATCTCGTCGCAGGACGGGCCGCAGGAGACGAAAGGCGACGCTGAGCCCGCCCCGGCCTGATTTCGGGGCTCAAGAGGGTGGATCTCATCCGGCGGCCGTTTCGCTTACTGTCAGGAATGTGATCAGTAGCGATGTTCTGGATCTGCGGCGGGCCCGGGTGGCCACGTCGGCGATCTTTGCCGCTCATGGGGCGGTGACCGGGACGTTCGCGGCTCGGGTGCCGTGGATCGCGGACCAGGTGGGGGTCGGGCCGGGTGGGCTGGGGATCGCGCTGTTGATGCCGGGGGTCGGGGCGCTCGTGGCGATGCCGTTGTCGGGGCGGCTCGTGTATCGCTTCGATCTGCGGTCGCTGGTCCGGGTGCTCATGCTGTGCTGGGTCGGGGCGTTGCTGCTCCCGGCCCTGCCCAGCACGTTGTGGCTGCTCTGCCTGACGCTCGTCGCCTACGGGGCGGCGGCCGGGCTGGCCGACGTGGCCATGAACGCGCACGCCGTGCTGGTCGAGGAGCGGTACGGCCGGTCGGTCATGTCCAGCTTCCACGGGTGGTGGAGTGTCGGCGGGCTGGCTGGGTCGGCGATCGCCGTGGTCGCGGCTCGGGAAGGACTCGGGGCGCCCGCGCACTTCGCCATCGCCGTGGCTGTGCTGGCCGTCGTGGTGCTGGTGGCGTCGCTCGGGATCGTGCCGCACCGGCCCGAGCCGTCGCTGGCCGAGCCGCCCGCGTTCGCGCTGCCGTCGAAGGCGGTGCTGCCGATCGGGCTGATCGGGTTGTGCGCGGTCTTCGCCGAGGGCGCCAGCCTCGACTGGGCCGCGGTTTACGTACGGGATCTGTTGGACAGCCCGGCCGCGACCGCCGCCGCCACGGTGTCCATCTTCTCCGTCTGCATGGCCGTGGCCCGCTTCGGCGGTGACTGGGTGGTGCGCAGACTCGGGCCGGTCACGACGGTCCGGATCAGCGGAGTGTGTGCGACCGCCGGCGCCCTCATGATCGTGCTGCTCGAACCGGTGGGGCTGGTGATCGCGGGCTTCGGACTGCTCGGCATCGGCATCGCGGTGGTGGTGCCGCTGGTCTTCGCGGCGGCCGGGCGCAGCAGCGAACACCCGGGGCGCAGCATCGCCGGGGTGGCCGGCATCGCGTACGGAAGTGGTCTGATCGCCCCGGGCATCATCGGTGGCATCGCCCACCTGTCGTCGCTGACGGTCTCGTTCGGCGTGATCGTCGGCCTGATGGTGATCATGACGCTGGCAGCGTCGGTCCTCCGTCGCTAGGCGGTGTGCGCGGCGGTCGACGGCCAGATGCCGCCGTCGGCGAAGCGGGTGGCCCAATAGAACGGGTTGACCTCGAGCAGCGTGCGTGCCGCCCAGCCGGACGGGCTTCGCCGGTCGTCCACAGCCACCTGGACCTCGGGCCCCCACAGGGCCAGGCGCTCCTGGCAGATGCCGCACGGCGCCAGGACGAAGACCTCCGTGCTGCCCGCCTTCCGGCTCACGCAGACCGACGCGGTCACCCGCTTGTCCCATGTGTAGGCCTGGCAGATGGCCCCGGTCTCATGGCACAGAGTGACGCCCATGTTGATGTTGTCGAGGCACACGCTGGTGAGGATCTGCCCGTCGGCCAGATAGAGGGCGGCCGCCCCGCCGTACTCGTCGCCCGGCCATCGGCGGTTCATCTGATCGATGGCCGCGTCGACGAGACGCTGATCGAGTTCCATGGCGCGAGGTTACGGCAGCCGCCGGCTGGAGACGGCGCGGTCAGTCCTGCTTGCTAGACGGGATGTGCATGTTGATGATCTGCACGGCCAGTTCGGCCGCGAAGATCACCGGCGCCGCGCGGACGGCCATCGCCCGGTTGGGGTGGGGGTGGCCGTCGCGGGTGAGGCGGGCCAGCCAGTGCTTCTGCAGCCGGCGGCGGCCGAGCGTCACCCCGATGGTGAGGGCGAGGGAGCCGGCGATGGCGAGGGCCCGCCCTTTGTCCATCGTGAAGTCGGGCGGGCCATCCTTGGCGGGTTGGGTGTCCGGTTGCTCGTGCCGGGACATCAGGTCCTTGCGGATCTCGCGGTAACTCTGCCGCCCGTCGGGCGTGGCCAGATAGCCGAGCCCGCTCGCCACCACCGCGCCCGAACGGGCCAGATAGCGCTTCGCCGGCGGCAGATCGCGGGCCGCCAGCCAGGCACTGGTGAGCGCCGCCTGGGAGGCGGCCCGGCCGACGGCGTGCGCATAGGATCGAGAAGCCATGGACTGACGGTAGTCCGCACGGGCAACGGGACCGGTGGTCAGACCGCCCGGGCGATGCAGATCCGGGCGTTCAACCGCGGGCCGGCTTCGTAAAACATGTATTCCACGCCGCCGTCGGTGCCGAAGGACGGGGCGGCGGTGCGGCCGTTGTCCGGGGCGGCGGGGGAGTGGAAGACGCCCAGGTGGTTCTCGCGGTCGAAGGCGTTGCCGACCTCGGTGATCCGCATCTTGCCGTCGTTGCCGTGATAGGCGACGTACGTGGTGTTGTTGCGGACCACCAGCGACGGGCCGGAGATGTCGGTCAGGCCGTCGGGCTCCGGGTTGACCAGCGGCACCTGCGCGAACTGCCACTGGTCCCAGCCGTTCGGCGACCAGCCGTGATAAATGCGCCGCTTCCCGGACAGCACGCCCATGTAGACCATGACGTACCGGCCGCTGTGCGCGAAGACCCGGGCGTACGAGGTCTCGGTCAGGCCGGGTACCAGGCGGGTGCTCAGGATCGGGGTCTCGTCGCGGAAGGTGAGGCCGTCGGACGAGCGGGCGACGCGGGTCGTGGTGTTCTCGCCGTGCCAGTAGAGCAGGAACTGGCGGGTGGCCGGCTCCCAGGTGACGTGCGGTGACGACACGTGCGAGACGGTGCCGCCGCCGGGGAGCACGTTGTCGATGATCGGGTTGCCGGGATGCTCGGTGAACGGGCCGTCGAGCGAGTTGGCCCAGGCCACGCAGATGCCACCGGGCTTCTCGTGGGGTGCGTAGTAGAGGTAGTAGCGGCCGCGGGCTCCGCTGATCTTGTCGTAGACGCCGCGGATGCAGGGGAAGATGAACTCCCCGGTCGGGTTGTAGCGCAGCGGCAGCGTGAGCGCGTCGCGCAGATACCGGTAGGTGGGCATGCCGGCCGGCCCGGCGGCCCGGGCTGTGCCGGGGATGGCGAGACCGGACACGCCGGCCGCGCCGACGACGGCGGCGCCGCGAAGCAGGGAACGTCGATCCATGAGACGACCTCCGAAGCGGGGGAGCGGCGCTCGGGACGGGTAGCGCCGACGCATCGAAGTTTCGCCACCGTTAACAACCGTGGTCAAGGTGCTAATACCTATTAGTGCTGGAGATTCCTTGACGATCACCGATCTGGTGCCCGACGATCGGTTCACGTTTGTTAATGCGTATTAGCGGCGTAACAGAGGAGACTCCGACGTGCCATCCAGCAACAGGCGGGTGACGCAGCAGGACATCGCCCGGATGACCGGCGTCAGCCAGACGACCGTGTCGATCGTGCTCAACGAGCGCGACGACGCCGCCGTCCGCATCGCGCCGGAGACCCGGGAACGGGTCCTGCAGGCGATCCGCCGCACCGGCTACGTGGCCGACCCGATCGCCCGTCGCCTGGCCGACCAGCGCAACCGCTTCCTCGGCGTCTTCACCTACGAGCCGGTGTTCCCGGCCGGGCTGGGCGACTTCTACCACCCGTTCCTGGTCGGCATCGAGGAGTGCGCCGAGAGCATCGGCTGCGACCTGCTGCTGTTCACCAGCGCGCCGGTGATCGACGGGCGGCGGCGCATCTTCGCCCAGGACAACCGGCTCCGGCTGGCCGACGGTTGCATACTGCTCGGCCGCTGGCTCGATCCGCAGGAGCTGTCCCGGCTGCTGGCCGAGGGGCAGGCCTTCGTCAGCGTCGGCCGGCGCGACGACGCGGGCGGTCCGGTTCCCTATGTCGGCGCCGACTATCCGTCGGCGACCGCGGCCCAGGTGCGCCGGGCGGCCGAGCTCGGGCATCGCAAGATCGCGTACGTCGGGGAGGGCACCGGTCCCGAGTCGCACGCCGACCGTTTCCGGGGCTTCACCACGGCCGCCGCCGAGGCCGGGATCACCGGCGTGCGGCTGCGGTTCACTCCGAACGTGCTCGACGAGCTCCGCGCCCAGGGCTGCACGGCGGTCTTCGTGGAGGAGTTCGCCGATGGCGCCCTGCTCGCGGCCGAGGCCGGGCGGCGGGGGGTGCGCGTGCCGGAGGATCTGTCGTTCGTCGCCCTCGGTGACCCGACCCGGCCGGCCAGCACGGATCTCGACTTCACCGGCTATCGGATCCCGCGCCGCGAGATGGGCTGGCAGGCGGTCGAGGTGCTGTCGTCGATCCTGGACGGCACGGGCGGCGAGACGCAGCGACTGCTGCCGTGCGAACCCGTGGCCGGCGCGACCCTGGCGGTGGCCGGTGCGTGAGCTTCATGCCGATGTCGTGGTGATCGGCGGCGGTCTCGGTGGGGTGGCGGCAGCTTTGGCCGCGCTGCGGGCCGGGCGGTCGGTGCTGCTGACCGAGGAGTACGCCTGGCTCGGCGGCCAGTTGACCAGCCAGGCCGTCCCACCCGACGAGCACAGCTGGGTCGAGCAGTTCGGCGTCACGCGAAGCTACCGGGCGTTGCGCGAGGGCATCCGTGACTACTACCGGTCGCACTTCCCGCTCACCGAGCGTGCGCGGCGCACCCGCGACCTCAATCCCGGGGCCGGGCACGTCAGCCGGCTCTGCCACGAACCGAGGGTCGCCGTGGCGGTGATCGAGCAGATGCTCGCCCCCCATCGGGGGTCCGGCCGGCTCACGGTGCTGCAACCGGCCGTACCGGTGTCGGCCGAGACCGACGGTGACCGGGTCAGCTCCGTGACCGTCCGTCATCTCGGCGAGGACATCGTGCTCACCGCCCCGTACGTCCTGGACGCCACCGAGACCGGCGCGCTGCTGCCGATGACCGGCACGGAGTATGTGACCGGCGCCGAGTCGAGCGCGGAGACCGGCGAGCCGAGCGCGCCTGCGACGGCCGGCCCGGCCAACATGCAGGCGTTGTCGGTGTGCTTCGCGATCGACCATCTCGACGGCAATCACACGATCGACAAGCCCGACGCGTACGGGTTCTGGCGCGATTACCAGCCGCCGTTCTGGGGCGCCAGGATGCTCTCCTGGCAGACTCCCAACCCGCGCACGCTCGAGACCTCGACCCGCTCGTTCACCCCCAACCCGGACGACGACCCGTGGCTGGTCGACGCCGATCAGCGGGTCAACCCCGGCGACGGCAACCTGTGGACGTTCCGGCGCATCGCGGCCCGGCGCAACTTCGCCGACGGCTTCTACCCGAGCGACATCTGCCTGGTGAACTGGCCGATGATCGACTACTTCGAGGAGCCGTACGTCGACGTGCCCGACCCGGCCGCGGTCGAGCGCGCGGCCCGGGGGCTGTCGCACTCGGTGCTCTACTGGCTGCAGACCGAGGCGCCCCGCCCCGACGGTGGCACCGGGTGGCCCGGCCTGCGGTTGCGCGGCGACGTCACCGGCGGCCCGGACGGGCTCGCGATGGCCCCGTACGTGCGGGAAGCGCGACGCATCCGCGCCGAGTACACCGTCGTCGAGCAGGACCTGTCGCTGGTCATCCGCGGCGACCGGGGCGCGGTGTCCTACCCGGACTCGGTCGGCGTCGGCATGTACCGCATCGATCTGCACCCCTCCACCGGTGGCGACAACTACATCGATGTGGCCTCGTGCCCGTTCGAGATCCCGCTCGGCGCGCTCATCCCGCAGCGCGTCGACAACCTGCTGCCGGCCGGCAAGAACCTCGGCACCACGCACATCACCAACGGCTCGTACCGCCTGCACCCCGTCGAGTGGAACACCGGCGAGGTGGCCGGCGCGCTGGCCGCCTTCTGCCTCGACCGCTCGGTGTCGCCCCGGGCCGTCCGCAACACCCCCGATCTGCTCACCGAGTTCCGCCACCACCTGAGCACCGACGGCGTCGAGCTGCGCTGGCCCGACATCAGCGGTTATTGAGAGAGGAAGCCAAAATGAGAAAGACCGTTTCGATAGCCGCCACCTTCGCGCTGATCGGCGCCCTCACGGCCTGCGGTGGCGGGGGCGATGCCGGGTCGGACGGCCCGGTCACCCTGCGGATGACCACCTGGTCGGCCAACCCGGACCACGTCAAGCTGTTCGACACGATCGCCGCCGAATACAAGACGACCCACCCGGACGTCACCGTCAAGTTCGACGCCCTGCCCTTCGAGAACTACACGACCACGGTCACCACCCAGATCGCCGGTGGGAACGCGCCCGACATCGCCTGGATCCTCGAAGGCGCGGCGCCCGACTTCGTGGCCTCCGGTGCGCTGACCGCGCTCGACGACAGCATCGAGGACGCGGCCGGCCTGGTGCCCACCGCCACGGCGCTCTGGAAACAGGACGGCAAGCTGATGGCGTACCCGTTCTCGACGTCGCCGTTCGGGGTCTTCGTCAACACCGACCTGCTGAAGAAGGCCGGGCAGACGTTGCCCACCGGTGACAAGTGGACGTGGGAGAACGCGGCCAAGGTGGCCGCCGCGACTGCCACCAAGACCGGCAAGCAGGGCCTGGTCGTGCGCGACTTCGACTACAAGGACTGGACCAACCTGGCCACCGTCTTCCGCGGGTGGGACGCCGAGGCCTGGAGCGCCGACGGCAAGACCTGCGGCTTCGACCAGCAGCCGATGGTCGACGCGATGACGTTCCTGCACAAGGCGATCTTCACCGACAAGGCACTGCCCGCTCCGGGGGTGGCCGCCGACTTCTTCGCGGGCGAGTCGGCCATGACCATCGCGCAGATCTCGCGGGCGTCACTGCTCGAAAAGGACGGCTTCGGCTGGACATTGGTGCCGCTGCCGGCCGGGCCGGCGGGTGACTACTCGGTGATCGGTCAGGGTGGTCTCGGCGTACTCAAGAAGGGCAAGCACGCGGCCGCGGCGCAGGACTTCGTCAAGTTCTTCACCAGTCCGGCCAATTCCGAGAAGCTCGCCCAGTTCTTCCCGCCGCCGCGGCAGTCACAGCTCAACGCGGCGACCTTGGCCAAGGCGAATCCGTTGCTCAAGCCCGAGCAGTTGCAGAGCGTCGTGATCGACGGAATCGAAAGCGGCGTGGTGAAGCCGAGTCACACCGGCAGCGCCGAGATCAACCAAGCCGTACGCTCCGGTCTCGACCCGCTGTGGAAGCCCGGCGCCGACGTCGCGGGTGTCCTGAAGGGCGTGTGCACGGCCATCAACCCGCTGCTCGCCAAATGACCGTCGTGCTGGACCGGACTGCTCCGGCGGCCCGGTCCACCGGCCCGCGTCCGTTCTGGACCACCCGCCGCCGTGATCAACTCACCGGATACCTTTTCATCACGCCGGCTCTGCTCGGCGCCGCCGCCTTCGTCTTCCTGCCGCTGGTGCTGGTCGTCTGGTACAGCCTGCACGAATGGAACGTGCTGGCCGATACGTTCAATTTCGTGGGCGCCGACAATTACCGCAAGCTCGCCGAGGATCGGAACTTCCCGTCCGTGCTGCGCGCCACCGCATTCTTTTCGATCGGGCTGGTGGTGCTGAATCTGGCCCTGGCGCTGCTTCTGGCCGTGCTGCTGAATCAGAAACTGCGCGGCACCACTTTCTTCCGCGTGCTGTTCTTCTCGCCGGTCGTCGTGTCGCTGCTCGCCTGGACGATTGTCTGGGGTTTCCTGCTGCAGGACAACGGCGGCATCAACGGCCTGCTCGACGCGGCCGGCATCGACGGCCCCAACTGGCTGCGGTCGGGCGGCACGGCGATGGCCTCGGTCGTGGTCGTGCAGGTCTTCAAGAACGTCGGCCTCAACATGGTGCTTTTCCTGGCCGCGTTGCAGGGTGTGCCGCCGGAGCTCTACGAGGCCGCCCGCACCGACGGCGCCGGACCCTGGACCATTTTCCGCCGCATCACGCTGCCGCTGATCAGCCCGACCATCCTGCTCACGTCGATCATCACGGTCGTCGGGTCCTTGCAGGTATTCGCCCAGATCAGCGTCCTGACACAGGGCGGCCCCGGCACCTCGACAACGGTCCTGGTCTATTACCTGTATCAGCAGGCGTTCCAATTCCACGCCTTCGGCTACGGCGCCACGCTGTCCGTGGTGCTCTTCCTGATCGTCCTGGCCCTGACCGTTCTGCAATGGCAGATGCGCAAGAGGTGGGTCTTCCATGAGCGTTAAAGTCAAGGTCTTCCTGTACGGGATCCTGCTCGTCCTGTGCGTGCCGTTCGTCTTCCCCACGTGGTGGATGATCACCAGCTCGTTCAAGCCGAACGCCGAGATCTTCTCCCCGTCGCTGTGGCCGTCGTCGTGGAGCTTCGAGCCCTGGCGGCAGGTCTTCACGATGCAGCCGTTCGCCCAGCAGTACTTCAACAGCGCGTACATCGCCGTGGTGGT
This sequence comes from Paractinoplanes maris, assembly GCF_023544465.1. Classification (GTDB taxonomy): domain Bacteria; phylum Actinomycetota; class Actinomycetes; order Mycobacteriales; family Micromonosporaceae; genus Actinoplanes; species Actinoplanes maris. Next base: position 298,716 of record NZ_JALPVL010000013.1, read on the forward strand.
CACCCTCGGCACCCTGGTCGTGGCGGCGATGGCCGGCTACGCCTTCGCCCGCATCCGGTTCCGCGGTCAGAACGTGCTCTTCCTGGTCGTGCTGACCGGCCTGCTGATCCCGAGTGAGGTGACGATCGTCCCGCTGTTCCGCATCTTCAACAGCCTGGGCCTGGTCGACACCCACTGGCCGCTGATCCTGGTGCCGATGCTGGGCCCGTCCAGCGTGCTGGCCACGTTCATCATGCGGCAGTTCTTCATCACGCTGCCCGGCGAGCTGGAGGAGGCCGCCCGCATGGACGGACTGGGCCGCCCCGCCATCTTCCGCCGGATCGCCCTGCCGCTGGCCCGGCCGGCGCTGGGTGCGGTGGCCATCTTCACGTTCCTGCACAGCTGGAATCTCTACCTGGAGCCGGTCGTCTACCTCTCGACCCGGACGAAATACACACTGCCCCAGGCCCTGACCCAGTTCACCGACGCCTACCAGGGCCAGCTCTGGAACGTCCAACTGTCAGCGGCTTCGATGACCGCCATCCCGGTCCTGATCGTCTTTGTGCTGGCTCAGCGTCAGTTCATCGAAGGCCTGGCCCACACCGGCCTCAAGGGCTGACCGCCCGTCCCGCTGCCCTGGTGGTTGCTTCCCGCGGCCCACTGCGCTGCCGGTGGGCTGGGCCGTGCACTCGGTCCGCGGCCCGTTCTGCCCCCGTCGGGTTGGTAGCGTCAGGAGATGGACAAGCCGCGTGTGCTGGTGATCGGGCTGGATCCCTACCGCGTGCCGGGACCCTGGGATCCGGCACCGGCCGCCGAAGGTATCGCGGCCGGGATGGCGAAATTCGCGGAGGCCGGGGTGGGAGCGGAGAGCTGCCTCGTGGGGCTCGACGGGAGCGACGACATCGGGGCGGTGGTGACGGCCGCGCTCGCGCAGCGATCGTGGGAGGTCGTCGTCATCGGTGGCGGCATCCGCAAGAACGAGGAACGGCTCGACCTGTTCGAGCAGGTGATGAACCTCGTACACCGGCACGCGGCGGGGGCGGCGATCGCCTTCAACAGCACGCCGTCAGACACCTTCGAGGCCGCGGCGCGCTGGTTCCAGCCCGCGGAGTGATAGCCGTCGGACGCCGCGGCTTGCTGGTTCCAGCCCGCGGAGTGATAGCCGTCGGACGCCGCGGCTTGCTGGTTCCAGCCGGCGGAGTGATAGCCGTCGGACGGGTTCGAGGCCGCGGCGCGCTGGTTCCAGCCTGCTGAGTGATCGCCGGCGGCGGTGGCATCATGCTGCGATGCGGACGTCGGTGAGTGGTGTGCACGCGGTGGTGACCGGCTTGCGAGCGGGGGACGACGTCGAGGCGTCGCAGCAGGACGAGGTGCTGACCTGGCTGGAACAGACCGACGACGTGTATCGGCGGGTCAAGCCGGCCACGCCCGACCGGCACCTGGTGTCGTACGTCGTGCCGGTCGACCCCCGTGACGGGGCGATCCTGCTGGTTGATCACGTGAACGCCGGTCTCTGGCTGCCGCCGGGCGGGCACGTCGAGCCGGACGAGGACCCGCTGGTCAGCGCCCAGCGCGAGATCGGCGAGGAACTGGGACTCGACGGCTCACTGGTGTCGCGCGAGCCGGTGTTCCTCACAGTCACGCGCACCGTGGGAATCGACTCAGGACACACCGACGTGAGCCTCTGGTATGTCCTGCCCTGCGATCGGACTCAGCCGCTGACGGTCGACGAGGGCGAGTTCCACCGGGTGCGATGGTGGTCCCGCTCCGAACTCGCCGAGGCCGACCCCGCCCGATTCGACCCCCACTTCTCCCGGTTCCTCAACAAGATCTCCGACTGATCCCCGCTGCCCTCACCCGCACCAAATCGCGTATCTGCGCTCGGATCCGGCCTGCCCCCGCTCGACTGCGCTCGGGTCCGCCCTGCCCCCACTCGACTGCGCTTCAATCCGCGCCAAGCCGCTCGACAGCGCCGGATCCGCACCGCTTCAACGGGCCGCGTTCCCCTGGCGGCGCCTGGCTTTACACTGCTTTCTACGGCGCGGCGAGCAGGTGACGGGCGCCGGCTGTCAGGAACAAACAGGCAGGCCGAAGTGCTTGATCGTAATGTCGGCCACCTCCCTGGGGGACAGCGTGGTGTTGTCGACGCGCAAGTAGTCTTCGCGGCCGTCGAACTCGGTCGTCGAGTTGAGCTTGTAGTCGGAATCCGCCTGGAGCAGCAGATCTCGGGAGCGGTCGAGATCGCGTTTCGACGGCTTGGCAGCCAGGCGGTCGGCGCCGCCGTTGCGATCCAACCGTGCCGCCTGCGTCGCCTCCAGCTCGAGATAGCGGACCTGGGCACCGCGCCGGATGAACGGCTCCGCGTAGCCGGCCACGGCCTCGGCATCGCCGGGATGGTCGAAAGCCCAGACGTACGTGAAAACGAGCCCCGGAAGGTCGCCGGCCGCCACTTCCTCGAGGACGCTCGTGCGGAAGCCCTCGACCAGCCGGTGGAACGGCGGCGTACCGAAGTCGAAGAAGCGCAGGACCGGCTCGATCGTCAGGTGATTGTGGAACACGCGATAGCCGGTGCGGGCGGCGATCGCCTCGCCCACCGTCATCTTGCCCACGGCGGGTGGGCCGATGACGAAGAGGAGGTCGGTCATGCGCGGCAGCGTAGCCGGGATCGAAAGGGCGGTGCTTCGGGTTTCCACAGCCCGCCAAGCCGAGCATCCGGCCTGTGGACAACGGCGGAACCAGCGGTGCACGCGATTCATCAGCGTGCCGGACTCATCGGCGGTGTGCGAGTCGTCAGCGGAGCGCGCGGTAGAGCAGCAGCAGACCGATGACTGTGCCGAAGGCGACGATCACCGCGCGCAGCACATGCGACGGCATGCGGCGGGCCAGCTTGGCCCCCGCGTATCCGCCGATCACCGTGGCCGGGGCGAGGATGAGGACCGCGGCCCAGTTGACCGGCGCGAAGACCGCGAAAATCAGCAGCGTGACCAGCCCGACGGCGGCCGAGAGCACGTTCTTGAGCGCGTTGATGCGGTTGAGCGGCTCGTCGAGGATCAGCGCGAGCGCGGCCACATACATGACACCGAGCGCCGCACCGAAGTATCCGCCGTAGATCGCCCCGACGAAAACGACGACCTGCAACGAGACCGCGGCCCGGCGCGCCGACATGTGCCGCGGATGCCCGACCAGCCCGCGCAGCCGCTCCTGGAACGCCAGCGTCGCCGCCGCCGCGAGCACCAGGAACGGCACGATCAGCTCGAACGCCCGCGCCGGAGTCAGCAACAGCAGCGCACACCCGCCCACCGAGCCGAGCACGCTGGTGGGCACGATCCGGGTGAGCCGGCCGCGCTGCCCCGCGAGGTCGGCCCGGCTGCCCACCACGCTCGACACGTAGCCCGGAAAGACCGAGATCGAGTTCGTCACGTTGGCCGCCACCGACGGCAGCCCCGTCGCGATCAGGCTGGGAAAGGTGATCAGCGACCCGCCGCCGGCGATGGCGTTCATCGCCCCGGCGGCGAGGCCGGCGACCACCAGCAGAAGGACATGTGCGACATCCATGGTGAGGTCGAATCTACGGCCCGGGCGGTCGGCGCGGCAGCCGGCGAGGCGGCCCGTAGACTGACGGGGCGATGGACGAGTCGGCCAGGCGGTCGCGTCGGCACCCTCCGGGGTGCCGCCGAGGAACGTCCGGACTCCGTAGAGCAGGGTGGTTGTTAACGGCAACCCGGGGCGACCCGCGGGACAGTGCCACAGAAAACAGACCGCCGGTCCGCAAAGGCCGGTAAGGGTGAAACGGTGAGGTAAGAGCTCACCAGCACCCCGGGTGACCGGGGTGGCTAGGTAAACCCCACCCGGAGCAAGGCCAAGCAAGGCCACGGCCGCGAGGCGGTGGCCGGCGCAGGCGTTCGAGGGCTGCTCGCCCGAGCCTGCGGGTAGGCCGCAAGAGCCGAGCCGGCAACGGCCGGCCGAGATGGATGACCGCCCATGGCGGCCTCAGGGCTGCCAGGACAAAATCCGGCGTACAGGCTGACTCGTCCGTCGCCTACCTGGTCAGGGTGCCTTGCACCCTCATTCACGTGGCAATTCGAACGTCAGTTCTAGTTGACGTTGGTCAATGTTGGTCGACGTTTGACGGCCCAGCCACGGCCCAGACGGCCCAGACACGGCCCAGGAGAGATCTTCAAAGCGAGGGGGTCGCCTACCTGAGCGGGCATCCCGTCGCGCAGGCTACGCCCGGGCAGGCGCGGTCTGGCTGCCTCCCGGTGTGCGATGGGTACCCGCCGGGCTTCGGCATCCCAGAGCCGCCGGGTCCAGGGCGGGTAGCCCGGCCGCCGGAGGCTCGATCCGGGTCGTAGGGCCGGAGGCCCTGCCCGCCGGAGGCGTTAAGTACCGGTCTGAAATGCGCTGGGCTGAGTTGCCTTGTGAATTCTTGATCACTTCCTGTACGAGCTTGTTGTCCCTGCGTATGGGCGGCGGAAGGATGGTCCGCGCGGCGGGGGTCGTGCACAAACATTTGGGGAGATCGTGGCGGTAGGACTACATGAAAGGTCAAAGGGTGAGGTGCCGGAGCTCCCACGCCGGGAGCCGTACCGGACCTGGCCCGGCGGGCTGGCTGTGCTGGCGGTCATCGTCGCGTACGTCAGCCTCTGGGTCGTCCTGGACGACCACACGAAGCCGGACCTGCAGCCCATCACTGCGGGCTCGGTGCAGCAGGTCGGGCCGGCGGTGAGCTTCGTGCCCGTGGCCGGCTGGTATCTCGATGCGACCGACTCGTCGCAGAGCGACTCGACGTCCTCGGTGGTGCTGGTCGGTCAGGCCGGGCAGTTCAACGTTCAGGTGCTGCCTTGGGAGGGCACGCTGGCCGAGGAGGTCGAGCGGCAGAAGGGCATCGACGAGGCGATCGGTAAGGCCCGGGTGATCGACAATGACGCCACCTTCGCGACGGCGGGCGGCGTGAGCGGTACGACGTTCAGCTTCTTCGATCAGGAGGATCAGGGCCGGATCTGGGTGTCTGTCGACGAGGCCGCGGACCGGGCGATCGTGATGGTCGGGCGGAGCCCGGACTCGGCGTTCGAGCAGAGCCTGCCCGACTACCAAGCCATGATCGACAGCATCCGGACGGAGCAGTCATGACGACACTGGACAATCCTCCGGCCGCTGTTCGCGGGCCCGTGGGCGTGGACAGCTTCTTCCAGCCACGGCGGTTCGCGTTCTGGCTGCTGATCTTCCTGCTGGCCAACGGCCTGTTCTCCGTGTCACGAGAGCTCTACCAGGGTTCGCAGGTCGTACCGGTGACGGTGTTGCTGGGCCTGCTGGTCTGGACCCTGTACACGGCGATCCCGCTGTGGTTCTTCCACCAGCAACTTGACCTGTTCGCCCAGCACCCACCGCTAGGATTCGTCCTGGCCTTCGCCTGGGGCAGCCTCGGTGCCATCTACCTGGCCGGGCCGGTGAACACGGAATTCCTGTCGGTGTTGTCCAAGACGACGAGCCCGGAGTTCTCCGAGGACTGGGGCGCGGCGATCGTCGGGCCGACGACCGAGGAAACCCTCAAGATCCTCGGCGTGATCCTGCTGGTGCTGATCGCCCGCACACAGTTCCGCACTCTGCTGGCTGCGGCCAGCATCGGCGCGCTCGTGGGTCTGGGTTTTCAGATTTCCGAGGACCTGAGCTATACCCTCAGCCAAGGGCTGTCCTATCCCAGTCCCAACGAGATCACTCCGGTCGTGCAGATCGTGCTCGTGCGCGGCATCCTGTCCGGGCTGTGGAGCCACGCGCTGTTCACCTCGATCGCCGCGATCGGCATCGGGTACTTCCTGACCCGCCGGCACAAGCCGTTCGGCGTCCGGCTCGCGGTGGCCGTGGGATTCTTCCTGATCGCCTGGTCCATGCATTTCCTCTGGAACTCCCCGCTGTTGGAGCCCAGCAATCTTGTCCAGATCTTCCTGCGCGGGCTGCCGCTGTTCGTCCTGGGCGCCCTGTTGTGGTGGCTCGCCGGACGTGACGAGGCGACCAACCTCATCGCCATCGCGGATGCCTACATCGACGGCGACGACCTGATCACCCCGGAGGAACGGCACGCGCTGGGCTCACTGCGCAGCCGCCGGAAGCTACGCCGTCAGGCCCGTAAACAGCACGGCCGCAAGGCCGGCAGGATTTACCACGAGCTTCAACGCAAGCAGCTGCATCTGGTCATGCAGTATGGCCAGACCGGCCCGGGCCCGCGGGCCGACCAGGACAAGCTCGAGGTCCGCATCCTGCGCGACCGCTACGAGACCGCCGCGGCCAAGACCCCTGGCCAAGCCCCGGCCGCATCACCCAGCTGACCGATCCGCGCGAAGCCCCGGCTGCCTCCCTTCACCGGAGGAACCGGGGCTTCGGCATGTCCAGCGGTGGCGCCCTGGTCTGCGCCGGGCCGCGCCGGGAGCAAAGCGGCGAGGCACGGACGGCGTCCCGGCGTTCGAGGCGCTGCCGGGCTCCTTCGCCGAGCGGCTCGGCCCCGCGCTCGACGACCTGCTCCGGGCGGCCGCCGTCCGCCCCGACGACCTGCTCAACGCCGTGGCCTTGCTCTGCCAGTCGATCGAGAGCAAAGGCCTCCCGTACGCGGAACGCATGGTCGCCATCCTGCTCGACAGCCTCGCTGTGCGGAGCTGATCAGCTCGACACGACGACCGAGGTCTCCGGATCGTGGGGCAGCGGCGAGGTGGTGCCGACGATGAAGCGCGCCCGTTCCCAGGGCCGGTCGTCGAGCAGGAACGGGATCTCCTCGGCCATCCACTCGTCCCAGTTGAGCTTCGCCTCGGGCCCGGTCCGGCCCTCGGTGGCGATGTCGCGGAGGAGCGCGCGCCGTTCGGCCTCGGCGAAATCGGATTGCGCCCAGATCGCGACGTCGAGGTAGGGCACCAGCGATCGGCGCGAGACGCCGACGCCTTCGAGGATCACGGTCGACGCCTCGGCCGGCACGTCGATGTGTCCCGCGCGACCGAGTCGTTCCCAGGCCGGCAGGCGGTAGTGCACCGGCTCACCGGCGTGCAGCGGCTTCAGAATGCCGTCGATCATCAGGTCGTCCCACCCGAAGCGGGCGTGGTTCCAGGCCACGTCGTCCGAGTGCACGACGGCCGCGTTGCCCAGCGTCCGGCCGAGCAGGCCGGCCAGCACGGTCTTGCCGCCGCCGCCCCGCCCGTCGACGGCAATGACGCGGGGGCGTCCGTCCGGCGTCCCGGCTGCCTCGGCCACCGCCCGCGCGAAGGCGTCCGCCGACTCGACGCTCCATGGTCCGAACGACGGCTCTCCTGGCCCGAGTTCCATCCCCCTGTTCTACCCGAGAAGCCGTGGAGGCGTCGGGTGAGAGGAACGGGGGTCGACCCGAGTGGGAGAGCAGAAGCGCCGAGGAACACCGCGTGAGCGAGGCAGGGCGGCGGGTGAGAACGAGTGCGCGCTCAGGCCAGGTCGGCCGGGTTGGTGTTGGCGCCGCAGAGCAGGACGACCACGCGCTCGCCGTCGGACGGTACGTAGGCCCCTGACGTCAGCGCCGCGTAGGCCGCCGCGGTCCCGTGCTCGACCACCAGGCGGTAGTCGTCCCACAGGCCACGGCGAGCGTCCACGATGGCCTGATCGTCGACCAGCACCGACGGTGTCCCGGTCAGAGCGGCCATCTCGTACGCGATCTGCCCGGCCCGCCGCGCCCCGAGCGAGTCCGCCGCCACCCCGGACACCGGCACGTCGACCGGTGACCCCGCCGCGAGTGCCGCATGCAGCGCCGCCGCCGTGACCGGCTCCACCGCGACCACGCGGACGCCCGGGTGCAGAGCCGCGATCACCCCGGCGATCAACCCGCCCCCGCCGACTGCCACCAGCACGGTGTCGAAGCCGCCGGGGAGTTGGTCGGCCAGTTCGAGGCCGAGCGTCCCGTTGCCCGCCACCATGTGCGGGTCGTCGTAGGCGTGGCAGAAGAGCGCGCCCGAGCTCTGGGCGGTGACCACCGCCGCCGCGTAGGCCTCGGCGTACTCGTCGCCCACCTGAACGACCCGGGCGCCGAGCTTGCCCAGCTTGGCCACCTTGACCGCCGGCGCCGTCACCGGCACGAACACCTCGGCCGGGATTCCCAGCTCACGGGCCGCATAGGCGGCGGCCAGTCCGGCATTACCGCCCGAGGCGGCCACGATGCCCGCGGCCGGCACCGGTCCGGCGGCGAGGATCTGGTTGAACATGCCCCGCGTCTTGAACGAGCCGGCGTGCTGCGTCTGCTCCAGCTTGAACCAGAGCCCCTCGCCGGCCGGCATCACGGGCGTGCGTCGCACCCGGCTGCCGAGGCGCGCGGCTGCCGCCCGTACGTCATCGGTCGTGATAATCATCAGGCGAAACTCTAGGCGATGCTCCAGCTCATGGGTCGCGACGCCGCCGGGGTGCGTTCACCGACGAGGCGCGCGAGGTCGATCAATCGGTTGGAGAAGCCCCACTCGTTGTCGAACCAGCCGCGTACCTTGACCCCGCCGTCGGCCGTGGTCTGGGTGCCGGAGGGGTCGAACAGGCAGGACGCCGGGTTGTTCTTGACGTCGATCGACACGGTGGGGTCGGGGTCGTACGCCAGCACGCGCCGCAGTGGCCCGGCGGCGGCCTCGGCCATGGCCCGGTTGACCTCCTCGACACTGACCGGGTGGTCGGTCTGCCCGGAGAGCTCGGCCAGCGAGCCGATCGGGGTGGGCACGCAGTAGTAGCTGTACCGCATCTCGCCGATCTCGGGCAGCGCCACCCGCACCAGGTCACCGACCACGTAGTTGTGCGGGATGATGCTCTCGCCGGTGGCCCGCCCCAGCCGGGGGTCCTCCCGCGAGGTGCTGGTCACCGAGTCCTGCGCCTTCTGCCAGCCCTGGGTGGCCAGCACGACCGACGTGTTCACGCCGCGCAGCCCGAACCGGTCGAGCAGCACCTTGGCCATCACGGTGAGAGCGTTGACACCGCAGGAGCCGGGGGAGACGACGTCGTGCTGCGCCGGGTCGTACGTGCCCTGATTGGCCCCGAACATCAGGAACGCGTCCGGCTCGTCGGCCGACGCGCTGATCACGACCTTGCGGGCGCCGCCGTGGGTGATGTGGGTGCGGGCCAGCGTGCCGGCCCGGAAACGCCCGGTGGCCTCGATGACGACGTCGACTCCGGCGTCGGCCCAGGGAATGCGCTCGGGTCGTTCATGGTGGAACGCGCGGATCGCGTGGTCATTGACGACCAGGTGATCGGCCCGAGCCGTGACGGTGCCCGGGAATGCGCCTCGAATACTGTCCCGGCGCAGCCCATAGGCCATTTTCTCGGTCGATGCAAGGTCGTTTATAGCGGAAATGGATATGCCGAGATCGGGTGTCGCGGCGACGATCCGCGCAAGACTGCGGCCGATTCGCCCGAATCCGTTGATACCGATCGTGACGCTCATGGGAAGGCTCTCCTCGGCCGATTTGTCGGTGGTGTCGCGTGTGACGGGGTCGTACGGGTACTCGGCGTCACATCGTCGACACTATGAGTCGTGCAACTTGCACGTCAACGCACGGCGCATCACACGGGGTGAGTGATTCACGCCGGGTCGACGGCATCCATGGTCGTCTTCGTGCCCATCGACCTGCCGTTCCTCTCGAATGGTCCGTCCAGGATCTGCGCCTTCCGGATGAGGGATGCGTATTTCGGCCAGAGCCGGTTCCTGTGAAACAATTCATCTGCCGGGAAACGTCATTCGGGAATCGATCGGTGGGCGGCGGCAATCACGCGCGTGAGGGCGGCGTGCAAGGACTCCAGTTCCTCGATTGGCATGTCCAATCGGGCCACGATCGCGGGCGGGATCTTCTCGGCCTCCGCCCGCAGCGCGCGGCCCTCGGCGGTCAGGGTGACGGCGAGGCTGCGCTCGTCGGCCGGGTCGCGCTGCCGGTCGACGTACCCGGTGGTCTCCAGCCTTTTCAGCAGCGGGGAGAGGGTGCCCGGGTCGAGCTGGAGCAGCCGGCTGAGATCCCGTACGGACAGCGGAGAGTGCTGCCAGAGGGCCAGCATCACCAGATACTGCGGATGAGTCAGGCCCATCGGCTCGAGCAGCGGGCGGTAGAGACCGACCACACCGCGCGCGGCCACCGACAGCGCGAAGCACACCTGGCGTTCCAGTTCGAGAGGGTCATCGGCCACCTTGCCAGCTTAGCGATTAGTTGGTGCCCCAACGATCCTTGGCGTAGACGGCCCCGAGCAGTGCCAGCAGCAGTCCGGTGAACCACAGCATCGACGTCGTCGCGGCCAGGTAGCGGCCGGCCAGGCCCAGGCCGAGCACGGGACCGACCAGGCCGAGGTAGGCGATCAGGAACAGCCCGGCCAGGCTCTCGCCGCGCTGCTGGGCGGGGGCGTTCGCGGCGATCGTGCCGACGGCCGACTTGAACAGGCTGCCCGCACCGGCGCCGGCGACCGCGCCGCCGATCAGGAAGAGCGGGAGCGACGCCGTCCACATGCCCGCGGCCAGTGTGACCAGACCCACGGCCTGCGCGATCAGGCCGCTGAGGAACCGGGCGCGCGGGGTGAGGCGTCCGCTGAGGGCCTGACTGGCCGCGCCCGCGCCGAAGACGACGAACACGGTCACGCCGGCCAGCAGGCGGCTCGGGTGGTGCAGTGCCCCGGCCACGAAGCTGGGCGCCAGCGAGGTGAACAGCCCGAACACGGCGAACGCGGCGAAGGCCGACGTGGTGGCGACCAGGACGGCCGGGCGGGGGCCGGCGATCCGCACACCCTGCGGCCGGTACTCCGGCCTCACGGCCGGCGCGGTCACCGTCTCGGGCGCGGCGGCGACGGCGATCATGCTGAGGCCCAGCAGGACCAGGAAGACCGCGTACGGCGTACGCAGGGGAGCCGCCACGAACTGCGCGAGCGCACCCGCGACCAGCGTGCCGGCGCCGAGCCCGCCCAGGTTGGCGGCCGACGACACGACCTCGAAGCGCGTCCCGGAGGCCTGCGGACGGTGCGCCTTGTGCAGTTCGAGCAGGTACGCCGTGGCGGTGGCAGTCAGCAGGCCGACGCCCAGCCCGGTCAGGAACCGGGCCGCGATCAGGCCGGGCAGCGCCGGCCAGGTGAGGAAGACCACGCCCGCGAGGATCTCCAGAGCGAGCGAGGCCTGGAGCACGCGGCGCCGTCCGGTCCAGTCCGAGACGTGGCCGGCGAGCAGCAGGCTGGTGATCACGCCGATCGCGTATACGGCGAAGACGACGGTCACCGTGAGCGCCGAGAACCCGTCCACGCGCTGGTAGAGCGGGTACAGCGGGGTGGGCACGGTCGAGAAGGCGAGGGCGACGAGATAGACGGCGGCGATGAGCCAGAAGCCGCGGCCGTGCCGCGACGAACCCCTCTCGACGGGAGCGGGGCGGTGGTCGGTCAAGACGGTCATACCTGGAGAGTGCGTCGGCTCAGCATCACCACCAACGATGATTGATGCTCGGTACAATCACGAGCTGTGCTGGAACTCCGCCATTTCGAGTATTTCGTCGCCGTCGCCGAGGAGCGCAACTTCACCCGGGCCGCGGCCCGCCTGCACGTTGTGCAGTCCGGCGTCTCGGCGGTGATCAAGGCGATGGAACGCGAGCTCGGCGCCCGGCTGCTCGACCGCACCTCCAAGCGGGTCGAGCTGACCGACGCCGGGGAGGCGCTGCTGCCCCGCGCGCGGGCTGCCCTCGAGGCCGTCCGGGAGGCGCGCGACGCCGTCGACGAGGTGCGCGGTGGCCTGCGCGGGACGGTCCGGATCGGCACGCTGACCTCGGTCGGGCTCATCGACGTGCCGGCCCTGCTCGGCGCCTTCCACCGGCTCCACCCGGACGTCGGCCTGCGCCTGCACGTCTCGCCGCGGGGCTCCGACGGCCTGCTCACCTGGCTGGCCGACGGCCTGCTCGACCTGGCGATCGTGTCGGCGCCGGGCCGCCCGCCGGCCGGCCTCCGGGTGCGGCCGGTCGGTTCGCGCCGCCTCGAGCTGGTGCTGCCCGCGGGTCATCGGCTGGCCGGGGCGGCCACGGTGCGCATCGCCGACCTGGCCGGGGAGTCGTTCGTCGACTTCCCGGCCGGATACGGCAACCGGACCGTCGTCGACAAGGCGTTCGCCGACGCCGGCGTGCAGCGGCACGTGGCGATCGAGGTCACCGACATCGCGAACGGTGCCGGCTTCGTCCGGGAGGGCCTCGGCGTCGCGATCCTGCCGCCGTTCGTGGTGCCCGACGACCGTACGGGTCTGGTCCTCAAGAGCGTGGCCGACGCCGACCTGGAGTGGCCCCTCGGCCTCGCGGTCTCCGCCCTGCGCAGGCCCAGCGCCGCGGCCCGGGCCCTTCTCGCCCTCATCGACGAGAAGGTCGGTTAGACCGAAACGGTCCCATGAATGCCTTTCGTCCGTAAAGCTTTCCTCTAACGGGTCGAGAGGAGGAACAGTGGCGGAGCAACAACCAGCCGAGTCGGTGCTGCGGTTCCGGCGGTTCGCGCTGGCCGTCTGTGTGATCGGCGTCCTCGTCCAGCTCGGCCTGACCGCGTACTACCTGGGCATGGGACACAAGGCGCAGCCGCACGACGTCCCGGTCGGGCTGGTCGCGCCGGCCGCGGAACGAGCCGAGGTCGTGGGCCTGTTCACCGGGCAGGGCTATTTCAAGGTCACCGACTACGCCACGTCCGACGATCTCGAGATCGCCATCAAACGCCGGGACGTGTACGGCGGGGTCGACATCACCGGCACCCAGCCGCACCTCTACGTCGCCTCGGCCGCCGGCCCGGCCGCCGCAAACCTGCTGCGCACCACGTTCACCACGGTTGTGCAGCAGCAGACCGCCGCGACGCTGGCCGAACTGGCCGGGACCGGCAAACGGATGCCGGTGGCCCAGGCCCAGCAGCTGAACGCGCCCCCGCCGATCACCGACGTGGTGCCGCTGCCCGACGACGACGTCAACGGCGTCTCGCTCGGCTTCATCACCCAGGCGCTGGCGCTCGGCGGCACGGTCGCCTCGATGGGCCTCGGCCGTCTCATCCCGCGCACCCGCCGCTCCTGGCGCCGGGGCATCGCGCACGTCAGCACGCTGGCCGTCTATGCCGTCGCCTCGGCCTCGGTCGTCCTGTGGTCGATGGGCTGGTTCAGCGTGGGCATCACCGCCGACCGCGGCGAGATGCTGGCCATCTTCTCGTTGATCTCGCTGGCGATCACCGCCTCCACCGCGGGTGCGGTGGCCCTCTTCGGCCCGCCCGGCGCGGTGATCGGCGCGCTGTACTTCACGCTGGGCACGGTGATCTCGGGCGCGAGCATCCTGCCCGAGTTCCTGCCCGACTTCGGCCGGATCCTCGGCGCCAACCTGCCGACCGGCGCCGGCGTGCAGGCGGTGCGCGACAACCTCTACTTCCCGGCCGCCGAGATCAGCCACCACCTCATCGTGCTGTCCCTGTACGCCGGCATCGGCGCGGCGGTCGTGCTCGTCACCAACATGCTGCCGAACCGCCGCAACCGGACCTCCGAGGTCGAGCTCGACCTGGCCCACCGCCTCGAGGGCGCCGAACGTCGCGAGCCGGTGAACCTGCCGTAGGGCCTCAGGTTTCCGCGCGGGTGCCGAATGGGAGTGGCGTGGGGATCGAAAGAGTGGGCTCGCGGATCGCGGACATTCAGAGCCGCATGATCGCGCTGCAGACGCAACAGACCGGCCGCAACGTGCAGCCGCCGTCGACCACGTCGACGTCCGGCGCCCAGGGCGGCACCTTTGCCAACGCGTTGGAGGAAGCGGTCGCGCAGACCTCCACCGGGAACAAGTCGTACTCGCTGAACAGCAAGGGCATCCCGACCGACCTGGCCGCCTACGGCAACGGGCGGATCCCGGCCAGTGCGCTGGAGCAGGTCGGCAGCACCCGGCACAAACTGTGGGCGCCGGCCGCCCAGTCGCTCAACCAGATGATCAACGACGCCAAGAAGGACGGCGTGACCATCGGGATCACCGACTCCTACCGCCCGTACGCCGAGCAGGTCGACCTGGCCCGGCGCAAGGGCCTCTACTCGCAGGGCGGGCTGGCGGCCAAGCCCGGCACCAGCGAGCACGGCTGGGGCATGGCCACCGACCTCGACCTCAACTCCAAGGCGCTGTCCTGGATGAAGCAGAACGGCGAGAAGTACGGCTTCGAGATGAACGTGCCGCGGGAGAGCTGGCACTGGGCGTACAAGCCGAAGTCTCTGTAGCCCGGTCAGACCCGGGCGATCAGCTCGCCGTGGAGCAGGGACATCCAGCCGTCCGGGTCGGCCGACCAGCGCCGCCAGGCCTGCGAGAGGCGCATCAGGTCGTCGCGGGTCGCGGCGCCGGTGCGCTCGGCGGTCGCGGCCATGTCGGACTTCAGGATGCGGTCGGCCCACATGCCGCCCCACCACTCGCGATCGGCCGCGGTGGCGAAGCACCACGTGCTCGATGACGCCGACACGTCGGTCAGGCCGGCCGCGCGGGCCCAGGCGAGCAGGTGCCGTCCGGCGTCCGGCTCGCCGCCGTTGCCCCGGGCCACCCGCTCGTAGAGAGCCAGCCACTCGTCGAGCTCGGGCAGTCGCGGATACCACGCGAAGGCCGCGTAGTCGCTGTCGCGCACCGCGATCAGGCCGCCGGGCCGGGTCACCCGGCGCATCTCGCGCAAGGCGGCCACCGGGTCGCCCAGATGTTGCAGCACCTGGTGGGCATGCACGACGTCGAAGGTGTCGTCCGGGAAGTCGAGCCGATGCACATCGCCGACGGTGAAGTCGACGTTGGTCAGTCCGCGCCCGGCGATCTCGGCCCGGGCCAGGTCGAGTGCGTCCTCGGTCACCTCCAGGGCGGTGACCCGCGCCGGGGTGACGAGGCTCGCGAAGTCGCCGGTGATCGTGCCGGGACCGCAACCGATGTCGAGCACCGTCACGCCGGAGGAAAGATGCGGCAGCAGGTACTCCGCCGAATTCTCTGCGGTGCGCCACCGGTGTGAGCGCAAGACCGATTCGTGATGACCGTGCGTGTACGTCGCCATGCCCTCGACGGTAAGCCCGCCGTCTCTCAATGTGGGAGCATCTTCCCATGATGTGAAACAGTGACCGGTAACTGATTTCTCCCGGCGCAGATCAAGCCGTACTTTTGTCGGCATGAGGATCGGCATTGTGGGCGCGACGGGACAGGTGGGCGGCGTCATGCGGCGCATCCTGGCCGAGCGTGCCCTTCCCGTTGAGCAGCTTCGTCTTTTCGCGTCCGCCCGCAGCGCGGGCCGCACCCTGCCGTGGGGCGACGGCGAGGTGACAGTCGAGGACGCGTCGGCCGCCGACTACAGCGGCCTCGACATCGTCCTGTTCTCGGCGGGCAAGGGCAGCTCCAAGGAGCTGGCCCCGCGCGTGGCCGAGGCCGGCGCCGTGGTCATCGACAACTCGTCGGCCTGGCGGATGGACCCCGACGTGCCGCTGGTGGTCAGCGAGGTCAACCCGGATGCCGCGCGCCACCGGCCCAAGGGCATCATCGCCAACCCCAACTGCACCACCATGGCCGCCATGCCGGTGCTGCGCCCGCTGCACGACGAGGCCGGGCTGGTCGCGCTGATCGCCACCACCTATCAGGCCGTCGGCGGCGCCGGACTGGCCGGCGTCAGCGAGCTCGACGAGCAGATCAAGAAGGTGGCCGACCGCGCCACCGAGCTGACCTTCGACGGGTCCGCCGTGGAGTTCCCGGCCCCGCGCGCGTTCGCCAAGCCGATCGCGTTCAACGTGCTGCCGCTGGCCGGCTCGATCGTCGACGACGGCCGCAACGAGACCGACGAGGAGCAGAAGCTCCGCAACGAGAGCCGTAAAATCCTCGATCTGCCGTCGCTGCTCGTCTCGGGCACCTGCGTCCGCGTCCCGGTCTTCACCGGCCACTCACTGCAGATCAACGCCCGCTTCGCCCGGCCGATCAGCCCGGCCCGGGCCCGCGAGCTGCTCGCCTCCGCTCCCGGTGTCGAGTTGTCCGACGTGCCGACCCCGCTCGAGGCGGCCGGCCGCGATCCCTCCTTCGTGGGACGCATCCGGGCCGACGAGACGGTCGACAACGGTCTCGCGCTCTTCATCTCGAACGACAACCTGCGCAAGGGCGCCGCCCTCAACGCCGTTCAGGTCGCGGAGCTCGTCGCCACCGAGTTTTAGATCTCCATAGTTCACGACCGCCCCGGCCACCCGGCCGGGGCGGTTTTTGTGCTCTTGCCCTCATGCTCCAATGTGGAAATCTAGGACTTTTTGCCCGAATCGGTGGCGGATGGTCGGTTTGAGGTGCAGAGTGATTGCATGAGCGACAGTGGGTCCGGCGGCGGCTACTTCTGGTGCCTCCGCCACCATCGAGTCGAGAGTGGCGACGACGTCTGTCCTGCCCAATATCGTCTTGGCCCCTACGCCACGGCCGACGAAGCCGCGCATGCCCTCGAGACCGTCGAGCGGCGCAACGCGGACTGGGACGCCGAGGATGCCCGCTGGAACGGGGAGGTCGGCTGAGAGCTGGCGCCGGCCCTCTGAGTCCACGCCGCCTCCAGCTTCGCTATCGATCGTTCTTGTACTGAACGTCGCAATCACTGAACCTCGCTCACTGAACGTCGCATTCACCAGATCTCGCTCACCGAACGTTGCAATCATCGAACGTCGTAAGGACTCAACGTCGCCAGCACCGAACGTCCCAAGCACCGAACTTCGCAAGCCCTGAACTTCGCAAGCCCTGAACTTCGCAAGCCCTGAACTTCGCAAGCCCTGAACTTCGCAAGCCCTGAACTTCGCAAGCCCTGAACTTCGCAATCACTGAACGTCGCAGTCTCCGTGCGGAGACAGCCCGCAGCCATTCGCGCAGTCATTCGCAAGGAGGAACACCCAGATGGCCGCTGCCAAAAAGGCGCCCCGCTCTGCCACCGGGGCGGACAAAAACCGCATTTCGCGTACGCCTGTTCGCGAGCCGGCGAAGCCGGTGACCAAGACCGCCGCGCGCGGTGCCGCCGCGAAGCCGGTCACCGCCAAGCGGACCGTGGCCGGAGCGGCCTCCGCCAAGCGGACCGTGGCCAAGGCAGCCTCCGCCAAGCCGGCCACCGCGAAGCCGGCCTCCGCCAAGCGGACCGTGGCCGAGCCGGCTCCGGCCAAGCGGACCATGGCGAAGGCTGCCCCGGCCA
The DNA here is from genome assembly GCF_023544465.1 of Paractinoplanes maris. Lineage (GTDB taxonomy): Bacteria > Actinomycetota > Actinomycetes > Mycobacteriales > Micromonosporaceae > Actinoplanes > Actinoplanes maris. The sequence continues at coordinate 315,828 of NZ_JALPVL010000013.1, forward strand.
AGCCGGTCACCGCCAAGCCCGCCGTCGCCAGGCCGGCCGTCACCAAGCCGGGCGCCGCCCAGCGGGCCGCGGCCAAGCCGGCGGCCCGCAGGCCGGTGACTCCACGACGGACAGCCGCGGCGGCCGAGCCGGGCCCGGCCATGACCACGGCGACCATCGAGGCAGCCGAGCCGGCCACCAAGCGGGCCCCGGCCCGGAAGACGGCGAAGACCGCGGCCCCGGCGCGTGCCGGCGCCGCCCGGACAGCGGCGACCAAGGCTGGTGCGATGACGACGGCGAGCAAGACGACGACCGCGGCCAAGGCCGCGAAGAAGACGGCGGCAGCGAGCAAGACCGCAGCCCCGAAGGCCACGACGACGGCGGCCACCAAGACGGCAGTGGCCAAGACGGCCGCGGCCAAGTCGACGGTGGCTAAGGCGGCAGCGACCACGACGGCCGCTGCCAAGTCGGTAGCGGCGAAGGCGGCGGCGACCACAACGGCCGCGGCCAAGTCGGCAGCGGCGAAGACGGCGGCGGCAACCAAGTCGACGGCAACCAAGTCGACGGCGGCCAAGTCGACGGCGGCCAAGAAGGCGGCCACGGCGTCGAAGGCCGCTGCGGCGGGCACCGCTGCCGCGCGCAACGCGACGGCGGCGGCCAACAAGGCGGCGGCCACGACGTCCAAGGCCGGGTACAACCGCAGTGCCACGGCTTCCGCCAACAAGGCGGCGGCCACCAGCACCAAGGCGGGGTCCGCGGGCGCCCAGACCAGGGCCGACCGCAGCACTGCCGCGCTGGCCAACCAGGCCGCGGCCAAGTCGGCCAAGGCGGGCGCCAAGTCGACCGCGGCGGCCAAGAAGGCCACGGCGACCGCCGCCAAGCAGGCCGCGAAGAAGGCACCGGCCAAGGCCACCGCCTCGAAGGCCACCGCGGCGGCCAAGGCGGCCGCCACCAAGGCTCCGGCCCGGACGGCGGCCAAGAAGGCGCCCGCCGGCGCCACCGGATCGGCGACCCGGGCCACGAAGTCGACGCCGGCCACCAGGACCGCCCCGGCCAAGAAGGCACCGGCCACCAAGGCCACCGCCACCAAGGCCACCGCCACCAAGTCCGCGCCGGCCAAGCCGGCCAAGGCGACACCGGTCAAGGCCGCCACCAAGGCGACGAAGGCCGCGCCGCGCAAGACCACGGCGCCCAAGTCGCTCGGGCGGACGTCGGTCGAGAGCGCCGGCACTCCCACCCGTCCGTCCGCCGGTTCCCGGTCGGCGGTGGCCAAGGTGGCCGGTCTGAGCCCGGTCGCGGCGCGCGGCGGCAACAAGCCCGCGGCCACCCCGGCGGCCAAGCGGAGCAGCGCCAACGAGTCGGCGGCGACCCGCGGCCGGGCCGCCCGGTCGGCCAACGCCCCGCGGGCCGGCGCCACCACCAAGAACTCGTCGACCAACGCGTCGCGGGTGTCCAAGGCCACCACGGCCGCCGCCGCCCGTCAGGCCGCGCTGGGCAACACCCCGGCCGCGGACATGATGGACGTCGTGCCGGCCAAGGCCCGCAAGACGGCGGCTCGCCGCAGCCGGTAGTTCACGAAGTCGAAGGGCCGCGCCGCCGGGCGCGGCCCTTCGTGCTTGCCGGGCCCGATGCGGCCGGAACTGGTAGGAATAAGCCGTGCCGATCAGACGCGTGTGGGCGCTGCATATCGATTTCGCCGCGCTGAGGCGCGAGTTGCACCTGCCCGAGGAGTTCCCGCCCGAGGCTCTCGCGGAGGCCGAGGCCGCCGCCGCCGGGCCGCTGCCCGAGGCGGCCGACCGCACCGACGTGCCGTTCGTGACGATCGACCCGGCCACGTCCCGGGATCTCGACCAGGCCATGCACCTGAGCCGGCGTCCCGGCGGCGGTTACCGGGTGCTCTACGCGATCGCCGACGTCGCCTCCTACGTGCGCCCGGGTGGTGCGCTCGAGGCCGAGACGTGGGTGCGCGGCCAGACCATCTATCTGCCCGACGGCCGGATCCCGCTGCATCCGCAGGTGCTGAGCGAGGACGCCGTCAGCCTGTTCCCGGACGTCGAGCGCGCGGCCGTGGTGTGGACGATCGACCTGGACGCCGACGGGGCGATCGTCTCGGCCGGGCTCGAGCGGGCCCGGGTGCGCAGCCGGGCCAAACTGAGCTACGAGGGTGTGCAGCAGCAGGTGGACGCGGGCACGACACCCGAGCCGCTCGCCCTGCTGCCCGAGCTGGGCACGCTGCTCGCCGCCCGCGCCACCGATCGCGGCGCGGTGAACCTGCCACTGCCCGAGCAGGAGGTCGAGGAGCACGAGGGCGGCTGGCGTCTCGTGCTGCGGGCGCCGCTGGCCATCGAGGAGCACAACGCGCAGATCTCGCTGCTCACCGGCATGGCCGCGGCCGATCTGATGCTGACCGGCGGCGTGGGTCTGCTGCGCACGATGCCCGCGCCGAAACCGGAGGCGATCGGGAAGCTCCAGGCCGCCGCGAAATCGCTGGGCGTGCTGTGGCCCGCGGGCGCAGCGGTCGGCACGGTGGTGGCCACGGTCGACCCGGCCGCCCCGCGCGGGGCGGCGTTCCTCGACCAGGCGGCCGACCTGTTGCGCGGTGCGGCGTACACGGCGTTCGACGGGACACCGCCCGAGCAGACCGGGCACGGCGGGGTCGGTGCGCCCTACGCCCACGTCACGGCGCCGCTGCGGCGGCTGGCCGACCGCTACGCGACCGAGGTCTGCCTGGCCGTCGCGGCCGGCGTCCCGATCCCGGAGTGGGCGCGGGCCGCTCTGCCCCGGCTGCCCAAGGCGATGTCCGAGTCCGATCGGCTGGCCGGCGCGGCCAACCGCGGTGCGATCGACCTGGCCGAGGCGGTGCTGCTGCACGACCGGGTGGGGGAGCTGTTCGAGGCGGGCGTGCTCGACCTCGACGAGCCCTCCAAGAACCGGCCGGCGGGTGGCACGGTCGCGATCGACGAACCCGCCGTGCGGGCCCGCTGCCTGGGTGCGCTGCCCTTGGGCGCACGCATCCAGGCGCGGCTCGTCGAAGCGGATCCGGCGACCCGCAAGGTTCACTTCGAGCAGGCCTGAGGTCAGTCGGGCGGCCCGACCGGGCTGCCCTGGGCGGCTGGGCTGTCGGCCGCCGCACCGGGCACGCCGGCGCCGTCGCGCTCCTGGTCCTGCGGATCGTGGTGGCCGGGTTCGGTCATGGCTTCGGGGGAGAGCGAGCCGGGGTCGGCGACGCTGTCGAGGTCGTCGTTCGGATCAGTCATGATCGCCGGATACCCGCCCGCCGGGCGGTGAACCGTTGCAAACACATGCGGCGAGGGTGCCGGAGTGCGCACGGTGCTCGTCGCGGCGGGGTTTCGAGCGTGACCACTCCCGCACGTCGCCGTGGTGGGGTGAGCGCTCCGGGCGCGCCAGCGCCCTGCTCACCCCGCCGCGGCCCTCGGCGAGAGCAGCGGTCCGCACCCACCACCCCGCCACGACATCGGTCGGATTTTCAGAAAGTGTGCTCGGCGGCCGGGAACTCGCCGCCCCGCACCTCGGCCGCGAACTGCTGGGTCGCCGACGCCAGCGCACCGGCCAGGTCGGCGTACTGCTTCACGAAGCGCGGCATGCGGCCCGTGCGCAGACCGGCCATGTCCTGCCAGACGAGCACCTGGGCGTCCGTGTCGGGACCGGCGCCGATGCCCACCGTCGGGATCGCCAGCTCCTTGGTGATCGTCTTGGCGACCTCGCCCGGCACCATCTCGAGCACCACGGCGAAGGCGCCCGCCTCGGCCACCGCGCGGGCGTCGGCCAGCACCTCGGCGCCCTCCTGCTCGCGGCCCTGCACGCGGTATCCGCCCAGCGTGTGCTCGCTCTGCGGGGTGAAGCCGACGTGGCCCATGACCGGGATGCCGGCCCCGGTGAGCGCCTCGATCTGGGCGGCGACGCGGCGGCCGCCCTCGAGCTTGACGGCGTGCGCGCCGCTCTCCTTCATGAACCGGACGGCGGTGCGCAGGGCCTGGGTCGGGCCCTCCTCGTAGCTGCCGAACGGCAGGTCGGCCACGATCAGCGCGGTCCGGGTGGCCCGGACGACCGCGCGGACCAGCGGCAGCAGCTCGTCGACGGTGATCGGCAGGGTGGTCTCGTGGCCGAACACGTTGTTGGCCGCCGAGTCGCCGACCAGCAGCACGGGCACGCCGTTCTGATCGAAGATCGAGGCGGTGTACTGGTCGTAGGAGGTCAGCATCGGCCAGCGGTCGCCGCGGCTCTTGGCGGCGATGAGGTCACGCGTGCGTACCCGTCGGGTGGGCGGGCCACCATACAGGGCCGGGATCTCCGACATAGTGCTTCTCCTTCCCTCGAGGCCACGGAATGCAGTCCCCGGGTATGGACGAATCGTCGCACCCGGGGCGGCGTCGCGGTCAGGGGTGAGTGGAGGTTGTCACAACCTCGCATATCGTGACCCGGGGCGCCGCGCGAGGGCTGGGCCAGCGTAATCTCGGCGTAATCGAGCCGGGGTCTACTGGCTCGTCAGGGCATGACTACGAGGGGTGAACGTGGACCGACAGCAGGAGTTCGTGCTCCGGACTCTCGAGGAGCGCGACATCCGTTTTGTCCGGCTCTGGTTCACCGACGTGCTCGGTACGCTCAAGAGCGTGTCGGTCGCTCCGGCCGAGCTGGAGTCCGCCTTCGAGGAGGGCATCGGCATCGACGGCTCGGCCATCGAGGGCTTCGCCCGGGTCTACGAGTCCGACATGGTGGCCATGCCCGACCCGACGACCTTCCAGGTCTTCCCGTTCGAGGGCGGGGCCAGCGGCGAGAGTGCGCGGATGTTCTGCGACATCCTGCTGCCCGACGGCAACGCCGCCTGGGCCGACCCCCGCCACGTGCTGCGCCGCGCGCTGGCCAAGGCGGCCGAGAAGGGCTTCACCTTCTACACCCACCCCGAGGTCGAGTTCTTCCTGGTGCAGGACGGCCCCCTCGACGGCTCGATCCCGATCCCGGTCGACACCGGCGGCTACTTCGACCACACCACCCACTCGGTGGCCCGCGACTTCCGGCGGCAGGCCGTGCTCGCGCTCGAGCGGATCGGCATCTCGGTCGAGTTCAGCCACCACGAGGTCGCGCCCGGCCAGCAGGAGATCGACCTGCGCTACGCCGACGCGCTGACCACGGCCGACAACATCATGACCTTCCGCCACGTGGTCAAGGAAGTGGCGCTCTCGCAGAACGTGCGGGCCACCTTCATGCCCAAGCCCTACACCGACCAGCCCGGCAGCGGCATGCACACGCATCTGTCGCTGTTCGAGGGCGAGCGCAACGCGTTCTTCGACGGCGACGACCCGCAGAAGCTGTCCAAGACGGCCCGGGCGTTCATCGCCGGCCTGCTGGTGCACGCCCGCGAATACACCGCGGTGACCAACCAGTACGTCAACTCGTACAAGCGGCTCTTTCCGCTCCAGCTGCCCAACGTGGTGACCGAGTCGCCGGCCTTCGTCAGCTGGGGTCACCTCAACCGCTCGGCGCTCGTGCGGGTGCCCGCCTTCGGCAAGCCCAACTCGGCCCGCGTCGAGGTCCGCTCGATCGACTCGGCCACCAACCCCTACCTGGCCTTCGCCGTCATGCTCGGTGCCGGTCTCAAGGGCATCGAGGAGGGCTACGAGCTGCCCCCGGGTGCCGAGGACGACGTCTGGTCGCTCTCCCCGGCCGAGCGCAAGGCCGCCGGCTACGAGGCGCTGCCGGAAAACCTGTCCGAGGCGATCGACGTGATGAGCAAGTCCGAGCTGGTCGCCGAGGTCCTCGGCGAGCACGTCTTCGACTTCTTCCTGCGTAACAAGACGGCCGAGTGGGAGCAGTACCGGCGCGAGGTGACGCCCTATGAGCGGCAGCGTTACCTGGGCGCGCTGTAAAGACATAGCTACTGTCTTGTACGGTCTTTCCTGACGTCGCGTGACAAGGGAGAGGCCGTGCTTGAAGATCTGCTAGAGGGTGCTGGGCGCAGCATCGTATTCGGAATCGTCGGCATCGGCCTGATGGCCGTCGGCTACGTGCTGGTCGACGTGCTCACGCCCGGCAAGCTGCGCGACCTGATCTTCGTGGAGCGCAACCCCAACGCGTCGCTGCTGCTCGCGGCCAACCAGCTGGGCATCGCCGCGATCGTCTTCACCGCGATCTTCACCACCTACGACTCGTTCGGCCAGGGGCTGGCGTCGACGGTGCTCTTCGGCCTGATCGGCATCGCCATCATGGGGCTGGCGTTCCTGGTGCTCGACTGGATGACGCCGGGCAAGCTGGGCGAGGTCATCTGCACCCCTGAGCGTCATGGTGGTGCCCTGGTCAGCGCGGCTTCGCACTTCGGCGCAGCCCTGATCGTCTGCGCCAGCATCTCCTGAGGGGGCGGTCCGCATCAATGGCGGGATGATCTACGTCAAGAACGGATGATCCAAGTCAAGAGCGGATCCAAGTCAAGAGCGGGATGTCGTGGCGGGGTGGTGGGTTCGGACCGCTGCTCACGCCGAGGGCCGCGGCGGGGTGAGCAGGGCGCTGGCGCGCCCAGAGCGCTCACCCCACCACGGCGACGTGCGTGAGTGGTCGCGCCCGAAAACCACGTATTCGCACCGTCGTCCATCCCGCGCCCGCCGGGCTGTGCCGTCGATCCCCGGCCGCACTGCCTGAACTTCTGCGACGCCGGGGTCGCCGCACCAGCCGGATCGCCGCACCAGCCGGGTCGCCACATCGGCCGGGATCGTCGTGCTGCTGGCCACTCGCGAACTGGCCATCGGCGCCATCGGTGCGGCTGGTTCCCCGGACGGCCGGCGACGGGGTCTACGGCTTGACCAGCGCCGGCCGCTCTACAAGTCGGTGGCCAACCTGGCCGGCATCGTCGTGCTGGCCGGGATCGCCGGATGATGGGGATTGCCGTGCTGCTGGGACTGCCGTGCTGGCTGGGGTCGCCGTGCTGGGATTGCCGTGCTCGCTGAGGTCGCCGTGATGGCGTGGATGGCGGGCGGCCGGGAGCGGGGGGCTGGGGCAGAATGGCGCGATGGTGCGTGACCCGAAGATCGAGCTGGTGCCGGTTGGTGCTGAGAACTGGCGGGACTGTGCCGGGCTCAGCGTGCACGGTGAACAGGAGCGGTTTGTCAGTGCGGTCAGTTATTACCTCTGTCTGTGCAACTACGGCGACACGTGGCATCCGCTGGCCGCAGTCAAAGACGGGGTAGTTGTCGGCTTTGTCATGTGGGGGATCGACGACGACCGGAGCGCCTGGATCGGCGGGCTCGTGGTGGACGGGCGGCATCAGCGGCAGGGCATCGGGCACGCGATCGTGCGGCAGTTGCGGGAGCGGCTCATCGCCGAGCCCGGCACGCCGAACGTCGCGCTCAGCTACGAGGCCGACAACACGGCCGCCAGGCATCTCTATCGGACGCTCGGCTTCCACGAGACCGGCGAGACCGAGGGGACGGAACTGGTCGCCCGCTGGAGTCCGTCCCCGGCCTGACGTCCGGTGTCCGAGCCCGAGCGGGGGCGCCGCGACAAGCTGGACCCATCTACCGGCCGCTGTCCGGGTCTGCGGTGGTGTTCGAGTCCGTGGTGGTGTTCAGGGCCGTGGTGGGTGCGACTTCACGGTGGGATTCGGGGCTGTGGTGGTGGGGGGTCGGCGGATCAGGGTTACGCCGGCGCTGGCTGAGGTCACCAGGGCCAGCGCGGCCAGTTCGACCGGGCCCAGGTGCTGATTCAGGACGAGCCGGCCGGCGATCGCCGCGGCGGCGGGGTTGAGGCTGGCCAGGATGCCGAAGACGCGGGTCGGCAGGGTGCGCAGGGCGGTCAGCTCCAGCACGTACGGGAAAATGGTCTGCAGCAGAGCCACCGCGCCGGCGCCGAGCAGCAGGGTGGGCCGCTCGGTGACCGCGCTCGCGCCGCCCGCGCCGAAGGGCAGGGCGACCAGCGCCGCGACGGTCAGTGAGACGGGCAGTCCGCCCACGCCCGGCACCAGGCCGCCCAGCCGCGCGGTGAGCATGATGTAGCCCGCCCCGCAGACCCCGGCCAAAGCGGCCACCACCAGCCCGCTCAGCGGCACCGCGGCGCCCGGATGCCACCACAGCAGAGCCACCCCGGCCCCGGCCAGCAGCGCCCACACCAGGTCGAGCAGCCGCCGCGTCTGCACCAGCGAGACGGTCAGCGGGCCCAGGAACGACACGGTGACGACCACGCCCAGCGGAACCGTGCGCAGCGCCAGCGCCGACAGCAGGTTGAGGCCGGCCACCGCGACCCCGAGCAGGGCCGCCGCCCGCCACGCCGCCCGCGGCCAGCTGCGCACCCGGGGGCGGGTCGCCACGGCCAGCACCAGTGCCGAGATCGTCACCCGCAGCAGCACCACCCCGGTCGCGCCCAGATCGTCGAAGAGCGTGCGACCCACCGCCTGGCCGAACTGGATCGAGATCACGGACATCAACACCAGCAGGGGCGCGGCCGACATGTCGTGGACGGTATCGAGCCGGTCGCCGGGGTCAACCCACCCGGGCTCGGTGGCGTGCGGGAAGTCGGTGACGGGATAGCCTCGTGGGCGTGGCGACTGCACTTGTCATCGAGAACGATCCGTCCGACGACCTGCGACGGCTGGGCGAGTGGCTCACCGAGGCGGGGCTCGAGCTCACTGTGCTGCGGCCGCACGCCGGTGACGAGCTGCCCGAGACGCTGGACGGCTACCTCGCGCTCATCGTCCTGGGCGGCGACCAGAACGCGTTTTCCGACGCCGAGGGCCGGCCCGGCGCGCCGTGGTTCCCGGCGCTGGAGGGGCTGCTGCGCAAGGCGGTCCGCCATCGGGTGCCGACGCTCGGCGTCTGCCTCGGCGGCCAGCTGCTCGCCACGGCCCACGGCGGTCTGGTCGAGCGCAGCACCAGCGGTCCCGAGATCGGCCCGGGCCTGGTCGGCAAGCGGGACGCGGCCGACACCGACCCGCTGTTCAAGCGGGTTCCGCTGCTGCCCGACGTCATCCAGTGGCACCGCGACGAGATCACCGAGCTGCCGCTCCCGGCCGTGCTGCTGGCCGCCTCCAGCCGCTACCCCAACCAGGCGTTCCGCATCGGCGACCGGGCCTGGGGCGTTCAGTTCCACCTCGAGTGCGACGCCGCGATGATCGAGGAGTGGGCGGTCAGCGACCGGGCCACCATCGACGAGCTGGGCTACGACGCCGAGGCCGTCGTCTATGCGACGACCGAGATCCTGCCCGACGTCGAGGAGGTGTGGCAGCCGTTCGCGGCCCGCTTCGCCGCGCTCGCCCTCGGTACCCTGCCCGACGCCGACATACCCGCTGCCATCACCGGTCGCACCCTTCCGCTGCTGGGGAACTGAGCTGTGACCCGGCCCAGCCGGCTGGCCCGTTACGGGTTCGCCGACAACGGGGTGCGCGCGGCCGACCTGCTGGGGCCGACCGGCTTGCGCTTGTGGGACGCGGAATCGCAGGCCCCGCGCGGCGGCGACGCCGCCGAGCTGCTCAGCTCGCTGTCCCGCGCGGCCGACCCCAACCTGGCCCTGCGCCAGCTGCACCGGCTGGTCGAGGCGGCGGCCCGGGCGGCCGCCCGGGGCAACGGCGGTCCGGTCACCGGCCCGGGTGGTGAGATCACCACCAACGAGGCGACCGAGCAGCTGTTCCGCGCGCTGGCCCAGGACGCGGGCCTGCGCCGCCGGCTGATCGCGGTGCTGGGCGCCTCGTCGGCGCTCGGCGATCACCTGGTGGCCAACCCGGACGACTGGAGCGTGCTCGCCACCGGCAAGACCGGCCTGCCGCCCAACGCCGAGGGGCATCTCGAGGTCGAGGGGGACGAGCCCACCGTGCCCGCCCTGCGCCGGGCCTACCGGGTCTCGCTGCTGCGCATCGCCGCGGCCGACCTGACCGGCGGGCGCGGGCTCGAACCGACCATGGCCGCGCTCTCCCGCCTGGCCGACGAGACACTGGCCGCCGCGTACGCCATCGCCGTCGCCGGTCTGACCGCGGGCACCGCCGAGCCGAGCCTGGCCGTGGTGGCGATGGGTAAGTGCGGGGGCAATGAGCTCAACTACGTGTCCGACGTCGACGTCATCTTCGTCGCCGACACCGACGACGACCTGAGCGCGGGCACCATCGTCGCCGCCCGGCTCATCGAGATCTGCGGCATGGTGGCCTGGCCGGTCGACGCGGCGCTGCGGCCCGAGGGCAGCCGCGGCCCGCTCGTCCGCACGCTGGCCAGCCATCAGGCCTACTACCGCCGCTGGGCCCGCACCTGGGAGTTCCAGGCACTGCTCAAGGCCCGTCCGGCCGCGGGCGACCTCGACCTCGGCCGGCGCTGGATCGACGACCTGGCCCCGCTGGTGTGGCACGCCGCCGAGCGGCCCGAGGCGGTCCCCGACGTCCGCGACATGCGTCGCAAGATCATCGAGAACACGCCGGCCGGGCTGGTCGACCGCGAGATCAAGCGGGGGCCGGGCGGGCTGCGGGACATCGAGTTCGCCGTCCAGCTGCTCCAGCTCGTGCACGGCCGGATCGACGAGACGCTGCGGGAGCCGGGCACGATCCCGGCGCTGCGCGCGCTTGTCGCGGGGGGCTACGTGGGCCGCGACGACGGGGAGACGTTGCTGCGCGGCTACCGCTTCCTGCGTGGCGTCGAGCACCGCCTTCAGCTTCAGCAATTGCGGCGTACGCACACCGTGCCCGACGATCCGGCCGCCTTGCGCTGGCTGGCCGCCGCCCTTGGCTACACGGCCATGCCCGGGCGCGACGCCGTCGAGGCGTTCCGTTCCGACTGGGTGGGCCACGCCGCGCAGGTCCGCCGCCTGCACATCAAGCTGCTCTACCAACCGCTGCTCGAGGCCGTGGCCCGGGTGCCGGCCGAGGCCCTGCGGATGACCACCGAGTCGGCCGGCCGCCGCCTCGAGGTGCTCGGTTTCGCCGACCCGGCCGGGGCGCTGCGGCACCTGCAGGCGCTCACCGGCGGCGTCACCCGCACCTCGGCGATCCAGCGGACGCTGCTGCCGATGCTGCTGCAGGAGTTCGCCGACGCCCCCGAGCCCGACCGCGGCCTGCTCAACTACCGCCACGTCTCCGACAAGCTGGGCAGCACGCCGTGGTATCTGCGCCTGCTCCGGGACGGCGGCCCGGTCGCCCGCCGGCTGGCCCGGGTGCTCAGCCTCTCCCGCTACGCGACCGATCTGCTCACCCGCGACCCGGAGGCCCTGCGCTTGCTGGCCGACGACGCCGAGCTGCAGCCCCGACCGCGTGAGTCGCTGCTCGACGGGTTCGTGGCCGCCGCCGACCGCTACGCCGGGGACCCGGCCAAGGCGATCGCCGCCGTGCGCGCCCGCCGTCGCCGCGAGCTGTTCCGGCTGGCCTGCGCCGACATCCTCAGCCGGGCCGGCGAGCTGGCACCGGCCCAGCCGCTCGACGTCAACGCGATCGGCATCGCCCTCTCCGATGTCACCGACGCCACGCTGAACGCCGCCCTCAGCGTGGCCCGCCGCGCGCACCCCGGCCCGGACGGCCTGCGCTTCGCCATCATCGGCATGGGCCGTCTCGGCGGTTACGAGATGAGTTACCCGTCGGACGCCGACGTGCTCTTCGTCTACGAGCCGGCGCCCGGCGCCCCGGAGAACGAGTCGAGCGCGGCCGCCCGCGTGATCGCCGAGGAGCTGCGCCGCGCGCTGACCGCGCCCGCCCCCGACCCCGAGCTGGGCATCGACGCCGACCTGCGCCCCGAGGGCCGGCAGGGTCCGCTGGTCCGGAGCCTGGCCGCCTACCACGCCTATTACGCCCGCTGGTCACGGGTGTGGGAGGCCCAGGCACTGCTGCGGGCCCGGTTCGTCTGCGGCGACACCGAGCTGGGCGCCCGGTTCGAGGAGCTGGCCGACAAGATCCGCTATCCCGAGGGCGGCCTGACCCGGGAGCAGGTCGTCGAGATCCGCCGCATCAAGGCCCGGGTCGAGGTCGAGCGCCTTCCGCGCAACGCCGACCCGCAGACGCACACCAAGCTGGGCCGAGGCGGGCTCTCCGACGTGGAGTGGGCGGTCCAGCTGCTCCAGCTGCGGCACGCGTACGCCGTATCCGGTCTGCGCCGCACCCGCACGCTGGAAGCCCTCGACGCGGCCCGCGAGGCCAAGCTGATCGACAAGGTGGACGCCGCCGCCATGACCGCCGGCTGGACCCTGGCCGCCCAGGTGCGCAACGCGCTGACGCTGGTCCGCGGCCGGCCCACCGACCAGTTGCCCCGGCACGGCGTCGAGCTGGCGGGCACGGTGCAGCTGCTCGGCGGTGGTGACCCGGGGGAGTTCGTCGACCGTTATCTGCGACTGACCCGCCGCTCCCGAGCCGCGATGGAGCGGGTCCTCGAGTCTTAAGAAGCGGCTGGGTGGGTATTACCCTTTCATGCTGTTCAACGTGATGAAGCGCTTCGTGATCATGGCTGTCGCCGTCCCGCTCGCGGCGGCGGGCGCCCGCAAGCTGAGCGAGAGGCTGGAGGCCAAGAGTGGCCCGAGCCGCGGCTCCCGCGCGCTCCGGCAGGGCGCCGACTTCCTCGGCGGCCTCCGCGGCCAGCAGAAGAAGAAGCGCCGTTTCGCCTGGTGACGACTCTGTCTCAGGCCTGGCTGCGGATCTTGTCGGCGGCGGCGAGCAAGACCTCGACGGGAATCTCGACGAGGCGCTCGCCGTCGGGCACCTCGACACCGGCCTTCTCGCCGGTCGTCTCGTAACCCTGCACGACCACGGTGTCGTTGTCGGTGCCGTAGACGGTCGGGCAGGAGCCCACACCGCACAGGCTGGCGAGGGTTCTGGTGACGGCATGTTTTGAGGTCGTCATGCCATCCAAGGTACGGACGGGAGCAAGTCCGTCACAACCAGTCAGGCGGCGGTGCCCGGCAGCATCCGGATGTAGCGCTTCTGGTGGCGATCCAGGATGGGCTCGATCTCGGCTGCTCCGATGGCCTCGAAGGCATCGAAAACGCGCCGGTAATTACGAACCGTGCGGCGGCCCCGGGAGAACAAGCTGGTGTTGAAGAGATCGACCAGCACCGACTTGTCACCCATGATCTCGAAGCCGTGGTAGGGCGCTGTCGGCCACTGGGCGTCTTCCGGAACGATACGCACGCTGACGTTGGGTAATTCGGCGACCTCACGCAGCCGGGCGATCTGACCGATCATGTCGACCGGTGCGCAGACCCGGTTGCGCAGCACCGTCTCGGCCATGACGAACATGAACCGCCGGCTCCGGTCGTAGAGAGCCTGACTGCGCTGCATCCGCGCCGACACGGCCTCCGACACCGCCAGGGCCGACGCGGCCAGTTGGTCTTCGGCCAGCTCGGTCTCGACCGGAGTCAGGAGGGCCCGCGCATATTCACTCGTCTGCAAGAGGCCCACGACCACGGCCGGCTGGAAGGTGCGAACCTCGCGGCCGAGTGTCTCGAGCTGGCGGACGAACTGCTGCCGGGCGGGAAGGTCGGGCTCGGTGGCCTGCCAGTCGACCAGCTGGTCGCTCGGATGCTCGGCGCCGGCGACCAGACGGTCGATCTCGGCGGCCGGCAGCTCCAGAGCCTCGGCGATGCGGCGGACGTCCTGCGGATCCGGGGTGGAGACGCCGTTCTCCAGGCGAGACACGGTCGCCTGACTGAGGCCGACGAGCCTGCCCAGCGTCTGCCCCGACATCTTGCGCTGCTTGCGCCAGCGGGCCAGGGCGGCCCCCACGGATTCGTCGGTGGCGTCCGGGAGGTCGAGGGGTGGCTCGCTCACGCCAACCACCCCCTTTCCCTGTCGGTCTCGGTCAGCCTGCCGCCTTCAACGCCTCAGCCAGAAGTGCGGCGGGAATCTCCACGAGCTGCTCGCCCGCGGGGATGTCGAGGCCGGTGGCCTCGGCGGTCACGGTATATCCCTGCACCACGTAGGTGTCACGGTCAGTGCGGTATACGGTCGGGCAACTGCCGGCGCCGCAGATCTTGGTAACAAAGGTCAGCTGCGGTGCCGACTCCTGAACGCCCGTTAAGGGTAGATTTGTCACACGCGCACGATACAGCAATGTCAAAGTCTATGCAGGCGTTGCGCATAGTTCTCATGCAACCACACGGTGCTATAGACGAAAACCCCGAGTTTCCCGCCGTGAACAGGTGAGGGAACGGTATTCACGTAACCGCATCCGGCTTGCGCGTTGCTGCATAGCCATGGATATTCAGAGTGAGGGTCACGGAGGGGAACACGGGCGGCACCCCGGGTGCCGGTCGGGTCGTCCCACCGGCCGACGACGGGGTCAGGCCCTCGACGGCGCACCTACGGCCTGAGTCGGAGGTCGATGACATGCCCTCGTTCCGCTCCCTCCCATCGGTCGGCAACGACCTCCCGGTCAGGTATCTGGCTCTCGTCCCGCCACCCCTACTGATCGGCCCGCGCGTCAGGCATCCGCGTCCGCTGTCCGGACCGTCCGCTGAGTGGTCATCACATCCGAGCCGTCCGGTCGCGCGCCGGGCGGACCCCGCCCTCATCTCCCGGACCGGAGAACCTCGATGATCACATCTGTGCTGGCCGGGGTCGTCGCACTCGTCGTGGTGCTGATCGTCCTCAGCGAGATCCTCGCGGCCGTCATCCCGCTCGTCATCGTTCTGACCTGTGTCCCCGCCGCGGAGCGGGACGGGCTCGCCCGCGTGCTGGCCGCCCTCGACTCGTCCCGCCGGCTGCGGATGTGGTCGGCGCTCAAGCTCGCGGTGACCCTGCGGCGGCAGGAGATCGAGCACGCCCAAACGGCTCAGGATCCGCTGCGTAATCCGTACGCGCACCTCAACGCCCACTTCGCGAACCTGCCGGGGGACGCGCCCCTGAACGCTCCCTACGATCGCGCCGAGCCGGTCAGTCCGCCGGCCCGTTCCGGCGACTGAGCCGGCGGCGGGCCTCGGCCGTGGCGGCGGCCGCGGGCGTGATCCCGTCGCGGTCCGCCGCCGCGAACAGGCCGGTCAGCGTGCCGGCGATGCCGTCGAGCCGGGCCGCGACCTGGTCCGGCGTCTCGTGCTGGAGTTCGACGGCGGTGGCGCTGATGACGCCGCCCGCACTGACCACGAAGTCCGGTGCCCACCGGATGCCGCGGCGGTGCAGCAGGTCGGCGGTCGCCGGGTCGTCGAGCTGGTTGTTGGCCGGGCCGGCGACCGCCGCGCAGCGCAGCCCGGCCACGGTCGAGGGAGTCAGCACCCCGCCCAGCGCGGCCGGCACCAGCACGTCGACCGCCGCGGTGAGTGCCTCGCCGGGCGTCGTCCAGGTGGCGCCGAGTTCGTCCGCCAGCGTGCGCCGGGCCGGGTCGACGTCGGCCACGATGAGCTGCGCGCCGGCCTCGGCCAGCAGCCGCGCCACCCGGGCGCCGACCCGGCCCAGACCCAGGACGGCGAACGAGCGCCCCGCCGGTGAAGGCGACCCGAAGCGGTCGGCGCACACTGCCCGCAGCGCGGCGACCGTCCCGGCGGCGGTGCCCGGCGAGGAGTCCCCGCTGCCCCCGGCGGCGACCGGACGGCAGAAGACGTGCCGCGTACGCTCGCCGATCGTGACCATGTCGTCCGGCCCCGTGCCGACGTCCGGGCCGGTCGCGTAGCGGCCGCCCAGCTCCTCGATCACGGTGCCGGCGTCGTGCAGAGCCGCCGTCCTGAGCTCAGGCTCCGGGATCGTGCCGGCCGGCAGCGCGATCACGGTCTTGCCGCCGCCGTTCGGCAGCCCCGCGAGGGCGCACTTGTCGGTCATGGCGGCCGAGAGTCGCAGGGCGTCCGCCAGGCCGTCCCGCCAGCCCGGGTACGCCTTCAGCCGGCACCCACCGAGGGCCGGTCCCAGGGCAGTCGAATGCACCGCCACGATGATGGGCAGCCCCGAATCGGGCCCGCGCCGGATGATGACCCGTTCATGCGAGAACATGGGTTGAAGCTAGACGTCCGCCCGGTCCTCAGATTGCTCAGCCGAACGAAGTTCGGGCGCGACACCCGAAGGTGGCTTGGTGGACGACGTTGGTTCGGCGAACGTGCGGAGTTGCCGTCGCCTGCCCGGCAGCCCGAACCGCGACCTGGCCCGGGCCGTCGGCGCGACCTCCTCGTCCACATGGCCCGGCCCGGCGTCGACCGGCGGCGGCCCCGGCGGCATGGCGTACCTTCGTACGGTCCGATCGTTGAACGGAAGCCGGCCGGGCCAGGCCGGCGCGGGTGGGGAGACATGACAGACGGAGTGGACGCTTGACGCGTGCCGCCGCCGCCCGGCCGATCCTGGTCGCGGCGGTGCTCGCCGTGCTGCTCCGGGTGCCGTTCCTGGCCACTGGCCTGTCCACCGACGAGGGCGGTTACGCCTACGTCGCGCAGCAGTGGTCGCGGGGCGCGTTGTTGTACTCGCAGACGTGGCTCGACCGGCCGCAGGGGCTGCTGCTCACCTATCGGGCTCTGCTGGCCCTCGACGACGCCGGCTGGGCCGTGCGGCTCGGCATGGTGCTGGCCGGGGCGATCATCACGGTGGCGCTGGGCGCGATCGGGTGGCTGCTGGTTAACCGGGCGACTGGCATCACCGCCGCCTTCCTCTACGCCGTCGTGGGGGTCGCGCCGCACCTGGAGGGCATGACGCTCAACGGTGAGCTGCTGGCCGCGGCCCCGGCGGCGGTGTCGATCGCGCTGGCGCTGTGGTGGTGGCGCAGGTCGCGGCCGGTGGGCTGGCTGGCAGCGGCCGGTCTGTTCGCCGGGCTGGCGCTGACCATGAAGCAGTCCGGCTTCGAGGGCGTCCTGGTCGGCGCCACGCTGCTGGTCATCGCCCGGCGCCCGCGGGCGGCGGCGGTGTTCGCGGCCGGGGTGGCGGTGCCGCTGCTGGCGTCGGCCCTGCACGGCCTGGTGACCGGTTGGCCGGCGTACTGGGACGCGTTGGTCGGCTATCAACTGTCGGCGATCGGCTCGGACGGCTCCAACGCGAGCACCCGGTGGACCGACCTCGGCCGGCAGGCCGGGGACATCGCCCTCGACCTGACCGTGCCGCTGCTGGTGTCACTGCTGGGCTGGCGGGTGCTCGACCGGCCGGCCCGCTGGCTCCTCGCCGCCTGGCTCGCGGCCGGCTTCGTCGGGGTCAATCTGGGTGGCTCGTACTGGCCGCACTATTTCGTCCAGGTGCTGCCGCCGCTCGTGGTCCTGGCGGCGGCCGCGGTCACCGGACTGCGGACGCGGTGGCGCCGGCTCGCGGTGGCCGCCGTCGTGGTGCTGCCGACGCTGATCTGGCTGGCCGCGCTGGTGCCGATGTCACCCGCCGGGCGGGCCCGGACCATCCCGTACGACGCGCTGGCCGCCCGGGACGACCGGATCGCCGCCGTGATCCGGGCGACCACGACGCCGGCCGACGAGATCTACGTGCTCGAGTCCGAGGCGTACCTCTACTTCGCGGCGCAGCGCCGGTCGCCCTACCCGTACCTGTGGGGCAAGCCGATCGACAAGATCCCGGACGCGCTGCCGCGGCTGCGCGAGATGCTCAACAGCGAGCAGCGTCCCACGCTGGTCGTTCTCGACACCCCGCCGGCCGCGGTCGACCCCACCGGCGCGGTGGCGGCCGCCCTGGCCGCCCACTACCGCCCCGACACCGTCGTCGAGGGCGTCCCGATCCTGCGGGCGAGGTGATGTCGTTGCTGTCCCGGCCCGCCGTCGTGCGATACCTCGGACTGTTCGGCGCGTTGTGCTGTGCCGCCGACGCCGTGCTCTTCGGGGCGCCGTCCTGGATCCGCCGGGGCGTCTCGGTGATGAGCATCCTGCGTGGCCCGGACGGCGTGCTGATCATGCTGCTCTGGATCGCCGGCCTGACCGCACTCTGCCTGGCCTGGTGGCACGGCCGGCGGCTGACCGTGAGCCGCACCTGGATCGGGGTCACCGCCGCCCTGTGGAGCCTGCCCCTGGTGGCCGTCCCGCCGCTGGCCAGCCGCGACATGTACGCCTACGCGTGTCAGGGCGCCCTGTTCGACGCCGGGTTCAACCCGTCCGTGGCCGGCGTATCGGCTCAGCCCTGTCCGTGGCTGGAATCGGTCTCGGTCGTGTGGCGGGACACCCCCACGCCGTACGGGCCGCTGTGGATCATGTTGGCCGGGCTGGCCGCCGTCTTCGGCTCGCAGGTGGTCGCGCTCGCGGTCTTCCGTGTTTACGCCGTGCTGGCGGTAGTGGCGCTCGCGGTCGTCACGCCGGTGCTGGCCCGGCGCCTGGGCGTGGCCGAGAACCGGGCGCTGTGGCTGGTCGTGTGCTGCCCGATCGTTCCGGTGCACATGATCGGCGGCGGGCACAACGACGCTCTGGCGCTGGCGCTGCTGTTTGCCGGGCTGGCCATGGTCGTGAGCCGGCGCATCCCGGTCGTGAGCCGGCACCCGTCTGCCGTGAGCAGGCGTCCCTCGGCCTTGAGCCGGCGCGGCTCGATCTTGAGCCGGCGTCCCTCGGTCGTGAGCCGGCGCAGCTCGGTCGCCCTGCTGGCCGGTGGGGGTGCCCTGATCGGGGCCGCGATCGCCGTCAAGATCACTATGGGGGTGGTGCTGCCGTTCGCGGCGCTGCTGGCCGCCGGGGGGCTGGAGCTCGACCGGGCCGGTCTGACCCGGGCGCTGCGCCGCGGCGGCGCGGTCGTCGGTGGCGCGGTCGCCGCCCTGGTCGCCCTGTCACTCGGCTCGGGTCTGGGTTTCGGCTGGCTGTTCGCGTTGTCCGGGGCGGGGGAGTCCCGCAGCTGGACCTCGCCCGCCACCGCGGTGGGTCTCGCCGTCAACGCGGCGGCGCGCGGCTTCGGCGCGACCGTCGACGCGGTGCCGGCCGCGCGTACGGTGGCCTTTGTCCTGCTGGCGGTGGCCCTGGTGGTGATCTGGTGGCGGTTCCGGCGCGGTGACCAGCTCGCCGGGGCGGGCCTGGCGCTGCTGGCCGTCATCTTCCTGGCCCCGATCACCCAGCCCTGGTATCTGCTGTGGCCGCTGGCCGTCCTGGCCGTCACCGTGGTCGCCACCCGGTGGCTCGAGATCGCGGTGATCGTCTCGATGTTCCTGATCCTGCCCAACGGCGACGGCGCCTGGAAACCGCTGCAGATCCCGCTCGCGTTCCTGGCCGTCGGGCTGGTCGGCTGGGTCGCCTGGCGCTCGGTGCGCTGGCTGCGCGAGCCGGTGCCGGGACGCGCGCCCGAGCCGGTACCCGGGGCGCCGGCGCCTGGCGCGCCGGGCTCTGAGCCGGCGCCCGGGACGCCGGCATGACGGTGATCACGCCGGGCTCGGTGCGCTGGGCCGGGTTCGCCGGCAGCCTGGCCACCGCGGCGACCGCCTACCTGGGCGGGGCGGGCCCGGAGCGGCTGCCCAGCGTCAACCCGGGGACCCTGCTCAGCGGGGCCAAGGGCGTGGCGCTGCCGGTCTGCTGGGTGCTCGGCACGGCGTTGCTGATCGCCGCCTGGTGGTTCGGCCGGGGGGTCGCGCCCGGGCTGCGCTGGGTGTGGGTGACGGCGGCGCTGTGGTTCGTTCCGGTCCTGCCGTTCCTGCCGCTGGGCAGCGCGGACGTCTACTCGTACGCGTGCCAGGGCTGGGTGCAGCGGGTGGGCGGGGATCCGTACGCGGCCGGGGTGGCCGGTTCGGGCTGCCCCTGGCTGTCCTCGGTCGCGTCGTCCTGGGTGGACTCGCCCGCGCCCTACGGCCCGCTCTTCCTCCTGCTCTCGGCGGGCGCCGTGCTCGTCGCCGGGACGTCACTGGACGCCGTGATCGCCGGCCTGCGGGTGATCGCGGTGGCCGGGCTGGTGCTGGTCGCGGCCGGGATACCCCCGCTGGCCCGCCGGTCCGGCGTCGACCCGGTCCGGGCTTCGTGGGTGGTGCTCGCCTGCCCGCTGGTGCTCGTGCATCTGGTCTCCGGCGCCCACAACGACGCCTTGCTCATCGGTCTGATCGTCGCGGGCCTGGCCGTCGTCCGGGGTCATCGTCCGATCCCGCTGCTGCTGGCCGGGGTGCTGCTCGGACTGGCCGTGTCGGTCAAGGCCACGGCCGTCGTGGTGGCACCGTTCGCCGTGCTCGCCGCCGTGGCCCCGGGGACGCCTCTGCGGGCCCTGGTGCGGCCCGCCGCGCTGCTCGGTGGCGGCCTGATCGCCGCGGCCGGCGTGCTCTCGGTGCTCTCCGGGCGGGGGATCGGGTGGATCAACGGCCTGGTGCGCAGCGGCGACACGGTGGCCTGGACGTCGCCGTCGACCGCGGTCGGGATCACCGTCGAGACGGCCGGCCGGTGGTTCGGCGGTGACGTCGCGGCCATCGGCGCCACCCGGGCGGTGGGCGTGGCCGTGCTCGTGGTCCTGCTGATCGCGCTGTGGTGGCGGGCCCGGCGCGGCGACGCCCTGCTCGGAGCCGGGCTGGCCCTGGCCGCGACCGTGCTGTGCGCGCCGGTCTTCCACCCTTGGTATGCCACCTGGCCGCTGGCCGTGCTGGCCGCGGCGGTGCCCGGCGGCACCCGGCTCGGCCGGTGGTTGCTCGGCCTGTGCGCCTTCGCGGCCACCCTGACCACGCCGGCCGGATACAACTGGGCGCTCTACACCCGGACCCCGGGGGCCGTGACGCTGACCGTGCTGCTGGTGGCCGGACTTCTCTACCTCGCGGGGAAAACACTTCATGAAGCTCAAAGTCGGTCTGGTCGCCGCGGCGGCGATGATCACCGTGCTGGTCGTCTTTCTCGCCCAGACACGTAACCAGTTCTTCGACTCGACGGTCTACTACGGTGCCATCCAGTACTGGTTCCGTGGGGACGGCGGCCTGGTCTACGACTGGCTGCGCCCCGGAACCCCGTACGGCTTCACCTATCCGCCCTTCGCCGGGCTGGTCATGGCCCCGATGGCGATCCTGCCCTTCGGGGCGGTCGTGGTCCTCACGATCATCGCCTCGGTGCTCACCACCGCGGCGCTCGTGTGGTGGCTGGCCGGTCCGCTGATCCGGCGGCCGGGGTGGACGGTCTGGTTCGCGTACGCGCTGGCGGTGTGCCTGGCCATCTCGTTCGAGCCGGTCCGCGAGACCATCTCGTACGGTCAGGTCAACACGCTGCTGCTCGCCCTCGTGGCCGCGGATCTGCTGTTCGGCTTGTCCAAAGGCCGGCGATGGGCGGGCGTCGGCATCGGCCTGGCCACCGCGATCAAGCTCACCCCGGGCATCTTCATCGTCTATCTGCTGGTGACCCGGCGCTGGCGGGCCGCCGCCACCGCGTCCGGCACGGCGGCCGGCGCCACCCTGCTCGCCGCCGCCGTCTTCCCCGACGAGTCCCGCGAGTTCTGGACATCGGCGTTGTGGGACACCAACCGGGTCGGGGTGCTCTCGATCCTGGCCAACCAGTCCGAACGCGGTCTACTCGCCCGCCTGCCCCTTCCGGAGGCCGAGGCGACGGTCTGGATCGTCTGCGTGCTGCTGACGCTGGGTCTCTGGGCCTGGCGGGTGGCTCAGGCCCCCGGCGACATCGTGGGTGGTCTGGCCCTCACCGGCGTCGTCGGATGCCTGGTCAGCCCGGTCACCTGGATCCACCACTGTGTCTGGCTGCTTCCGGCCGTCATCGTCTGCCTCGACGCGGGAACACGCCGGCCCAGGATCCTCGGCGCCGCCGCCTACCTGGTCATGACGAGCCGGCTCACCTGGGCCTGGGAGAAGCCCCCGCGGCCACCGCTCGAGCTGATCGGCGCCAATCTCTATGTCTGGTTCAGCCTGGCCCTGCTGATCTGGACACCCATCGGCACCCGTCGTTCAGCGGAGGTCCATCCGGAGGACAAGATCCTCACGTAGTCAGAGCGCATGCGTAAACGCTCGGCACTCGCCTTGACCGGCCTGGCCGCGACCCTGATCGCGGCGCCCGCGTCGGCCCACCCCTCGCACCGTGACGAGTTCCGCCGGCTCGCCACCTTCCCGGCGTATCTGAACGCGTCGATCGGTGACCCGGCCGCCGCCGAGATCTCCACGGTCACCGAGGACGGCCGCACGGTCGTCTACACCGACAGCCCCGGCCGGCGCCTCGGCTTCGTCGACATCACCGACCCGGGCACGCCGAAGCCGGGCGGCACCCTCGCCCTCGACGGCGAGCCCACCTCGGTCGCCCACCTCGGCCACCTTCTACTGGCCGGCGTCAACACCCGCAAGAGCTTCGCCGACCCGTCGGGCAAGCTGGTCGTGATCGACGACCGCAGCCGTAAGGTCGTGCGCCAGATCGACCTCGGCGGTCAGCCCGACTCGGTGGCCGTGGCGCCGAGCGGCCGCTACATCGCGGTGGCGATCGAGAACGAGCGCGACGAGGACGTCGACGACGGTGCGATCCCGCAGCTCCCGGCGGGCTACCTGTCGGTGATCGACACCAGGACCTGGAAGGCGTCCAAGGTCGACCTGACCGGGCTGGCCGCGGTCGCGCCGACCGACCCCGAGCCGGAGTACGTGAGCGTCAACTCGCGCGACGAGGCGGTCGTCTCCCTGCAGGAGAACAACCACCTCGCCGTCGTGTCGCTGAAGACCGGCAAGGTGGTGCGGCACTTCCCGGCGGGCGCGGTCACCGTGTCCGGTGTGGACACCAAGGACGACGACACCATCACGCTGGACGGCACCATCACCGCCAAGCGGGAGCCGGACGGCGTCGCCTGGATCAGCGACGACTTCTTCGCCACGGCCAACGAGGGCGACTACGAGGGCGGCTCGCGCGGCTGGACCATCTTCGCGCGCGACGGCCGGGTCGTCTGGGACGCGGGCAACTCGCTCGAGCACATCGCCGTCGAGCACGGCCTCTACCCGGACAAGCGGTCGGACGCCAAGGGCATCGAGCCCGAGAACGTGGCCTTCGCCAAGATCGGCCGTACGCCGTACGTCTTCGTCAACTCCGAGCGGGGCAACTTCACCGCCGTGTACGACGTGTCCAACCCGCGGAAGCCGAAGTTCCAGCAGCTGCTGCCGACCACCAACGGCCCCGAGGGCGTCGTCGCGGTGCCGTCGCGGGGGCTGCTCGTGGTGTCCAGCGAGGAGGAGATCCCGGATTCCACCATCCGTGGCTCGGTGCAGATCTACGGCCTCGGGCACGGCCAGTTCCCGTCGATCGTCTCGGACGACCTGATCCCGTTCGGCACGCTGTCGGCGCTCTCCGCGGTGCCGGGCCGGCGGTCCGAGCTCGTCTCGGTGACCGACTCGGCGTACACCCCGACCCGGATCCTGACGATCGACACCACTGGGCGTCCGGCCACGATCGAGCGGCAGCTGACCGTGACGAAGGCCGCCCAGCCGATCGGTTACGACGCCGAGGGCATCGTGGCGCGCAAGGGCGGTGGCTACTGGCTCGCCAGTGAGGGCTCCGCCCAGACCCCCAACCTTCTCGTACGGCTGGACGCGCGCGGCGCGGTGCAGCAGGAGATCACGCTGCCGGCCGACATCGCCGCCGCTGTCACCGCCAACGGTTTCGAGGGCGTGGCCGAGAGTGGCAACGCCGTGTGGGTCGCCCTGCAGCGCCCGCTCAAGACCGACCCCACCACCGTCGTCCGGATCGGGAAGTACGACCTCGGGACCGGCACCTGGTCGTGGCTGCTCTACCCGCTCGACACCGCCCCGGTCGGCTGGACCGGCCTGTCCGAGCTGGTCGCGGTGGACGGCAACACCTTCGCGGTCATCGAGCGCGACAACCAGCGCGGCCCGCAGGCCTCGATCAAGAAGATCTACCGGTTCGACGTGCCGGCCACCTGGACCGGCACCCCGACCGTGCGCAAGCAACTGGTCAAGGATCTGCTGCCGGCGCTGAAAGCCGACCACGGCTGGGTGCAGGACAAGGTCGAGGGCCTCGCGGTCGGCGGTGACGGCCAGACGTACGCCGTGACCGACAACGACGCCCTCGACGACGCCACCGGCGAGACCGTCTTCCTGCGGCTCGGCCGTCTGCTCTAGAGCAGTTCCGCCGCGCCGGCCACGGTCGTCGCGGCGGCCCGGTGATAGGCCTGCTCGAAGCCCGCGTCGCCCAGGGCGGCGCGGGCTTCGACCGCGATCCGGTCGGCGTCGGGCACCGAGCGGTCGCGATAGCCGCGGACCGCGTCGGCCGCGCCCAGCAGGAAGGCGGCCCGCTCGGCGGCGCCCTCGCGCATCACCAGATCGGCCGCGCCGACCAGGGTCAGCGCGACCACCGGCGAGTCCCGGGAATCGACGGCCGTCCGGATGGCTTCCATGTGCTTCCCGCGCGCCGTGGCCAGGTCGCCGGCCGCGGCGCTGATCAGGCCCTGGGTGTGCAGGGCCATCGCGCGGAACTGCGGGACCACCGCCGGGTGGCGCATCCGGGCCATGGCCGTGTCCATGCTGCGGCGGGCCTCCTCCAGGTCGCCCTCGATCCGGGCGAACGTGGCGTGGCCGTACGCCACCGAGGCCAGCACCTCGGGCAGCGCGACCTCCTCGGCCGCCTCCCGGGCCTGCTTGAGCACCGTGCGCGCCTCGGCCACATCACCGCCCATCCACAGCTGGTGGGCCAGCTTCACCTCCATCTGCGGCAGGTCCTCGCGGATGCCCACCTCACGGACCAGGGCGATGGCCTCCCGCTGCCAGCCCACCGCGGTCGCGAAATCGCCCCGGGCCGCGGCCAGATCGCCGAGCAGGCTGAGCGCGAAACCGATGCCCCACCGCTCGCCGATCCCGCGGAAGCCGGCCAGGGCGTCGCGCATCTCGGCCTCGGCCACCTCGGCGCTCTGCCCGAAGTTGAGCCGCAGCTGCGACACGAACATCTTGGCGACCGCCCGCAGCCACGGCTCGGGATCGTCGAACAGCGGCTCGACCAGGCGGAACCCGGCCTCCGGCCCGCTCGGATCCTCGAACATCGCGGCCAGCGGCGGGATCAGCCGCAGCGCCGGATGCCGGGGCTCGAGGCCGGCGCTGTGCTGCTGGGCCAGGAGGAACTCGTTCTGCACCCGGTCGATCGGCAGCCCGCCCTCCAGCCCGTTGATCGCCGCGTACGTGTGGGTCAGAGCCCGATCCTCCGGGTCGACCTCGCCGGTCATCGACGACACCTCGGCGGCCAGGACGGCGCCCTCCGACCGGTGGCCGCTCAGCCACCAGTACCAGCCCAGCCGGGCCACGAAGGCGGCCCCGGTCGCCCGGTCGCCCGCCTCGATCGCGGCCCGCACCGAGGCGTGCAGATTGTCGTGTTCCGCGCCGAGGCGTCGCAGCCACACCAGCTGATCGCGGCCGCGCAGCTGCGGATCGGCCCGGCCGGTCAGCTCGAGCAGCCAGCGGGCCAGCGCGAGTCGCTGGGTGTCGGACTCACCGGCCTCGGCCAGGCGCTCCAGCCCGTACTCGCGGATGGTCTCCAGCATCCGGTAACGGCCGTCGCCGCCGAGCCTGAGCAGGGACTTGTCGACCAGGGCGGCCAGCACGTCGAGATCGGTGCCGCAGACCTGCTCGGCCGCGGTGACCTCGGCGCCGCCCTTGAACAGCGCGAACCGCCGCCACAGCCGGCGCTCGGGCTCGCCGAGCAGCTCCCAGCTCCAGTCGACCACGGCGCGCAGGGTCTGGTGGCGGGGGAGAGCCGTCCGGCTGCCCCCGGTGAGCAGGCGGAACCGGTCGGCCAGACGGTCGGCCAGCACGGCCACCGGCAGGGTGCGCAGACGGGCGGCGGCCAGCTCGATGGCCAGCGGCATGCCGTCGAGCGCGCGGCAGACCCGGACGACGGCCTCGGTGTTCTCCGCGGTCAGCGCGAAGCCCGCGGCGCGATCGAGCAGAAGACGTACGGAAGGGAAACCGGAAGCGGTCGACGCGCCCGCACCCACCGGCGGGAGAGCCAGCGGCTCGACCGGATGGAGCTGCTCACCCGGGATGCCCAGCGGCTCACGGCTGGTGGTCAGCACCCGCAGCCCCGGCGCGGCCCGCAGCAGATCGTCGGTCACCTGGGCGGCCGCGGTGATCAGATGCTCGCAGTTGTCGAGGATGAGCAGCATCGTGCGGCCCGCCAGCACCTCGCGCAGCCGGGTCAGCTCGCTCCTCTTCGGACGGTCGAGCACCGCCTGGCCCCGCAGGTGGAGCGCGGTCAGGATCGCCTGCGGCACCTCGGCCGGGTCGGTGACCGGGGCCAGCTCGACCCGCCAGACGTCCTCGGGCCGACCGGTGCCGACCTCGATCGAGAGACGGGTCTTGCCGCTGCCACCCGGCCCGATCAGGGTGACCAGGCGGTGGCTCGCCAGGAGCTGACGGACGATGCTGACGTCCTGGTCGCGGCCGACAAAACTGCTCAGCTCGGTCGGCAGGTTGCCGCTGCGCCGGGTCTGCAGCAACTCGAGGTGCAGGGCCCGCAGCTCGGCCGACGGGTCGGCGCCCAGCTGGTCGGCCAGCCGGCGCCGGGTCTGCTCGAAGACCTCCAGTGCGCGGCCCGGATTGCCGTTGGCCTGCAGGGCCCGCATCAGCAGGGCGGCCAGTTGCTCGTCCAACGGATGCTGGGTGACCAGGCCCTCGAGGGCGGGAACGGCCGCCGAGCCGGCCAGGCTGCGCTTGAGGGCGTCGAGCCGGAGCTCGTGCAGCCGCGCGGCCTCGGCCCGGGCGACGTCGGGGAAGTCGAGATCGCCCCGCCAGTGGCCGAGCGCCTCGGCCGGAGCGCTCGCGGCGAGCCGGGTGAAGACGTGGGCGTCGACCTGGTCGGCCTCGATGACCAGGCGATATCCGTACGAGGCGGCCTCGATGACCAGCCCCGCCCGGCGCAGCCGGGAGACCAGGGCCTGCAGCGCGTTGCCGGCGGCGGCCGGGGGCTCATCACCCCAGACTCCGTCGATCAGCCGGTCGGACGAAACGACCCGCCCCGGTTCGAGCGCGAGCAGGATGAGCAGGGTGCGCAGGCGCGCACCGGCGACCGGAACGACCTCACCGTCCCGGCCGCGCAGCTCCAACGGCCCGAGCACGGCGATTTCCACTCATCCGATTCTGCCCGTCGCACCCGCGTGGAGGCGACCCGCTGTCGTTTTCGTCCAAGACGGCTCCCCTGCTGCCGTCTAGCCTCGGGGCATGCGTGAGCTTGTCTATACCGGATTCTCGTCGCTCGACGGCGTTGTCGATTCACCCGGTGGGGCTGTCGAAGGCCACCGCAGCGGCGGCTGGGTCTTCCAGGACATCGAGTTCCGGCCGGAGGTGTATGCGATCAAGGAGGAGGAGCTGGCGGAGACCTCCGCCCTGATGTTCGGCCGTACCAGCTACGAGGCCTTCGCCCCGGTCTGGCGGGAGTCGGACGACCATGCCGCCTATCGCGACCTCCCGAAATACGTGGTCTCCTCGACCCTGTCCGAGGACGCCCTCGTCGACGGCTGGGGAGAGACGACGATCCTGCGCGGCACCGACGACATCGCCGCGCTCAAGAAGACCGAGGGTGGCGCCATTTTTGTCCACGGGAGTGCGGAACTCGCCCGCCGGCTGTCCGAGGCCAACCTGATCGACCGCTATCACCTGCTGGTCTTCCCGGTGCTCCTCGGCGCCGGGAAGAGCCTGTTCAGCCGGGCTGACAACGACAAGCGGAGACTGACGCTGCGCGACTCCGAGGCGTACGGGAACGGCGTGCTCAAGCTGATCTACGACGTCCGCTGAGCCAGGTCGAGGGCGATCGCCCCGCCGGTGCCCGCGCGCAACTGGCGGGCGGTGCGCCCGACGAACCGGCGCAGCGCCCGGGCCAGATGCGGTTCGTCGAAGTAGTCGAGCTTGGTGACCACGTCGGTGACCTCGGTGCCGGCGGCCAGCAGGGTCGCAGCCGTGCGGGCGCGTTCGATCTGGCGGACGGTGCCCCGGGCCAGCCCGGTCGCCGCCCGGAACCGGCGTTCGACGGTGCGGGCGCTGACCTCGGGCCGGCCGCCGCGGTGCACCTCGGTCACCAGTGGATCCCGGAGCACGGCGCCGGACCGGACCAGACGGGCGACCAGGGCCTCGGCATCGTCCGGGCCGGGCGTCTCCCAGCTCGTGCCGTCCAGCTCGAACGACCGGTGGGTGGTCGCCGGAAGCTCCAGCCCACCGTTGACCAGGGCCGGCGGAGGCAGGACGCGCAGCGAGGTGCCCACGGCGAACTCGATGCCGACGAAGCCGGCACCCTCGGGCACCGGAGCCACCCCGCTGCCCGTTCCGGGGCCGGTCACCGCGGCGTACGCCCGGCCGTCGAGCCGCCAGAAGACCAGGCCCCAGTTGACGCCCGCGACCGAGGTCATCTCGGTGACCCGCTCGCTCGTACAGGTCCACACGGTGTCGACCCAGGGCGAGTCGGACCCGCGGTTCGAGAACCGCAGCGGCATCAGCGTCACCTCCGGCGAGTGTAGGAGGCGATGATGACACCCGTGGTGGTGGCGACGCTATCGGTCAGCTCCAGCTCGACCATCGGGGCCGGCCCCTCGAACAGCCGCAGCCCCGAGCCGAGGGTGAGCGGGTGGATGAGCAGCGTGTAGTGGTCGATCAGGCCGGCCGCGTGCAGGCTGCGGACCAGGGACGGGCTGCCGTTGACGGCCAGGTCGCCGCCGGGTTGAGCCCGTAGTGCGGTCACCGTCTCGACGGCGTCGCCCCGCAGCAGGATCGAGTTCTCCCAGTCGCCGGCGTCGTCCAGGGTCCGCGAGGCGACGTACTTGGTGGCCCCGTTCATAAGCTCGGAGAACGGGTTGCCGTCGGTGGCGCGCCCCCACACCTTCGCGAAGTCCTGCCAGGTCCGTCGCCCGAAGAGCAGGTCACCGGCCTGCGCCATGCCCTCACCGAGCACCCGCCCCATGACCTCGTCGTTGTACCGCGGCCCCCAGCCCCCGTGCGTGAACCCACCGCGCGTGTCCTCGTCCGGCCGCCCCAGCCCCTGCACGACCCCGTCGAGACTGACAAACATCGTCGAACTGATCGAACGCACACGTCCTCCTCGGACCAATCGCTTCCCCTGTCACCCCCTATACGAAGGACTGTCACCGGTTTCGACAACATCGCCCATGCCGCGCGTGGAGACCTACGCAGCGGCTCCACCGGTCAGCGATGGGCTACGCCGGCTATCTGGGTGTTGAACGTGATGAATGGGCTGTGCAGGCGGTAGGGCTCGAGGTCGACGCGGGCGAAGCCGGCGGTGTGCAGCAATGTGGACAGGTCGCGTTCGCACGAGCAGCCCTCGAAGGTCCAGGCCCAGGGGCGGCGCAGGGCTCGCTGGAGTGAGCGGGTGACGGTGCCGGGTGGGGCGGCGACGTGTTCGACGAAGCGGAACGTGCCGCCGGGGCGCAGGATGCGGCGGACCTCGGCCAGGACCGCGACCGGGTCGGTCACCGTGCAGAGCACCAGCGACGAGATCACCGTGTCGGCGCTCCGGTCGGGGAGCCCGGTGTGCTCGGCGATGCTGTCGCGCAGATCCAGGTCGACGCCGCGGCGTTCGGCGGCGGTGCGCAGGCGGTGGTGCATGGGGTGGTTGGGTTCGATGGCGACGAGCGTCGACCCGGGCTGCAGGTAACGGAGGTTCGCCCCCACGCCCGAGCCGAGCTCGACGACCGTCCCGGGGAGTCCGGCGAACACGCGTCGCTTGTGGTGGCGCACGTTCCACTCGATGTATGGGCCCAGCAGGCTGAAGAAGGCGGCGTTGAAGGGGCCACGGCCCCGGTGCACCTCGAAGGCGGTCGCGGATGACATGACCTCAGTGTTCGCCGGTGCGGCGGGCCGGTCAGGCGTGGAACTACCCCACTTGGGCGCTGAACCAGGCGGCGATCTGGGCCCGGGATCGGAACCCGAGACGCAGCCGGATCCGTTCGACGTGGCCCTCGGCCGAGCGCTCGTCGATGTTCAGACGGGCCGCGATCTCGCGATTTGTGCACCCCTGGCTCACCAGGGCGGCCACCTCGCGCTGCCGGGGCGTCAGCGCGTCGGCGCGTCGGCGCGGGACCGGCAGGCCGAGGAAGCGACGGATCACCCGCACCAGCTCGTCCCGATCACCCGCGTACGGGAGATGGGAGCGACCGGGCAGCAGCGCCAGACTCGCCTCGCCGATGCCGTCGGCCAGGGCCCGGGCCTGCGCCACCGGTGCCGCGCGGTCGCCGGTGCGGTGCACCACCAGCGTCGGCGCCCGCACGTCGCCGAGGCGGTCGCCGACGTCGAGCTCGTAGCTCAGCGCCAGCAACGCCCGCGCGGTCGCGGCACTGGAGCAGGCCCGCTGGTAACGGGCGAGCACGGCCCGCGTCGAGCGGCCGGCGTCGGGCGCGAAGATGTCGGTCAGCACGTCGGAGCCCAGGCCCCAGTGCGACTCGATCAGCCCGAGGACACTCTCGCGGACGGCCGGTGGCGACAGCTCGCGGCCGCGCACCCAGCCGCCGCAGAGCACCAGCCGCCGTACCGTCTCGGGATGGGTCGCGGCCCAGGCCACCGCCACCGGCGCCCCCATCGACGTGCCCATCAGGTCGAACGGCTCGCCCACGGTCGCCGCCACCGCTTCGAGTTGCTCGAGCTCGAAGGCCAGCGACGCCGGGCGATCGGTGGCCGGTGACAACCCGCAGCCCGCGCGGTCGTAGCGCACGAGCCGGATGCCCTGGGCCAGTGCCTCGTAGAGCGCCCGCTCGGCCGGCAGCTCCCACCCCAGCTCCAGGTGGGTGAGCCAGCCCATGACGTAGACGAGCGGCCGCCCGGCACCGGCGACGGCGTACGCCACCACAGTGCCGTCGGCCAGTTCCACCCGATCGAGCTGCTGCCGCACCAGGCGATTGTCGCTCAGAGGCCGCGACCCGGCCGGTCCGAGACCGGCCACACGTACGGGAGATCGTCCGGCACCTCCGGCCCGAACAGCGGTCGGTAGAGCTCGGGATCCTTGCGCAGCAGGGCCGACTGGTGACTGCGGTGCACGTCCTCGTCGCCCAGCCAGGGCGGCAGCTCGCCGGCTTGGGCGAGCACTTCCTGCGTACGGATCTCCGGCCCCCGCCCCCAGTCGGCCAGCAACGTCGCCACGGTCGTGTCGGCCCGGCCGGTCGCGGTCCACACAGCCGCGACGTCGAGGCCGTAGCGGATCAGCCCCTCCTCGTAACCGCGCCACATCTTCACCGCCGGGTGGTGCCGCCACCCGTAGCCCGGCGTGATCAGCCCCCGCAGCACCTGCACCGTCTCGACCCGCTGCTTGCCGAGCCGCTTCTGGTCGAGCACCTTGGCCGAGGCCAGGAAGTCCGGGTAGGGAAGAAACGTCTGCACCACCCCGACGGTACTGTCCCCGCCTCGCCCGTCACCCGAAGAGCTGAAGCAGGGCGCCCCCGGCCGCGGCGTCCCGGGCCGCCCGGGCCCCCTGATCGGCCAGGTCGAGCCCGCGGGGCCCCTGGGGTCGCATGGCCAGCACCTCGGCCACCGCCCGCGACTGCACCTGGCGGGTGTCGAAGGACCGGGGATCCCGCAGGAACGACAGCGCGGCCGCGGCCAGGATCGGCCGGGCGTCGTGCAGGTCGCTGCTCATCCCGGCCGTCAGCCGGTCGGCGCCGGTCGCCACCCGCGCGGTGTCGGCGTGGGTCAGCAGCCCGGTCAGCGTCTTGCCGCCCAACCCGCGGTATCCGCCGGTGACCAGCGCGGTCGCCACCGCCGCGGCCTCCTCGCCGGCGCGCACGTCGTCGCCCGGAAGCCCGGCCGGGTCGCTGGCGGGCAGGTCGTCCGGGAACCCGGCCGGTAGGTCGTCGTCCGGAAGCCCGGCCGCGCGCACGGCCGCCCGGCACACTGCGACCCGGGTCGACGGCGGCGGATACCTCTCCCCGCCCGCGCCGTCGGCCGGCGTGGTGGCCAGCGCGTCGGCCAGCACCCGGGCGTACGCCGATCCGCAGGCCAGGCTCCCGGCCACGTCGGCGAACACCTCGCCCAGCCACGGCGCCCAGACCGGCACCCGCGCCGCGTCGAGGCCGGCGCCGGCGAGCCGCTGCTCCAGCTCACCGGTGAGCTCGCAGTCGTCCTCGAGGTGATGGCCGACCTCGTGCGCCACCAGCAGCACGCCGGGCAGGTGCCCGGCGAGATACCAGGGCACACCGATCACCGGGAACGGCAGCGCCGCCGCCGCTTTCGCCCCCGAACCGGTGCGGATGTCGCGCGGCAGCAGGGTGCGATAGCTGCTGCCGCGGGCCGCCGCGAACGGGACGATCCCGCGGTCCAGGAAGACCAGTGGCGGTTCCTTGAGCTGCTCACCGCGCCGGCCCGCGGCCTGCACAGCCGGGCGGTAGAGGGCCCAGGCCAGCTCGTCGGCGGCGTCGAGGAACGGCCGCACCGGTTCGACCAGACGCAGCAGGATCTTGGCGCGGAAGAAGTCACCGACGTGGAACAGGTCGAGCACCCGTTCGTACGGGTCGGACAGCCCGGCGACACCGTCGAGGCCCGCGTCGAGCAGGCCCGCGACCGCCCTGATCTGCGTGGTGTGCTTCTCCAAAGCCTTGGTGCTCGTCTGCGACCGCCAGTACGCCCACTCGGCGCGCAGGCTACCGGTGGCGTGCTGGATCTCGGCCGCCCGCCGGGCGTCGGTCATGGGACCGGGAACCAGGTGTTGCGGACCGCGGAGGGGGCGGCGAAGATCGCGGTGGCCCGGCCGGCCAGCGAGTCGGCGTCCCGTCCCCAGTCCGGGCTTGCGGTCTCCGGACCCCACTCCTCCGGCGGGCGGCGGAGGCTGCGCGCCACCTCGCTCAGCGGCTGCCCCTCGGCGAGGCCGCGGGCGATCGCCTGGACGTACTCGCCGCCGGCCCGCATCGCCCCGGTCGCGATCACCACCGGCGCCACCCCCTCGGCGAAGACCGTGGCCGCGAAAAGGTTCCGCAGGGTCAGTTGCCACGGCACGTCATAGGGCGAGCCCGGGTACGGCGGATCCAGCACCACGACCGGCTCGGTGCCCGGCCGGAAGTCGCGCAGCCACCGCACCAGGTCGTGCGGGTCCAGATCGGATCCTCGCTCCTTGGCCGCCCAGCGGCGCTCGTTGTCGGCGGTGGCCGAGAAGTCGAAGAACGGCCGGATATCGCGGTAGTCGAGCCGGGCGCTCACGTGCAGCAGAGTCAGCTCGGAGCCCGGCGTGAGCTGGCGCAGGTCCTGCACCACGCGGCAGCGCAGGCCGCACCGGGCGTAGTGGTCCATCACGTCGTAGCCGAAGTCGTCGTGCGAGCTGATCTCGTGCCGGGAGGCGCCGTCCGGTCGCAGGATGACGACGACGGGCTTGGGGCGCGGCGCGGTCCGCCGGTCCAGGGCGGCGCTGAGGAGGTGGAGGTGCTGGTCGTCCACGCGGGCGCCGGCCCCGATGGCGGCCAGCGCGGCCGCGGTGTGCGGCCCCATCACCCCGTCGATCTCGATGTCGGCGCCGTGCGCGACCAGACCGCGTTGCAGCCACTTCAGATCGAGCCGGTGCTCGGGCCCCGGCATGCCGCGGAACGCGTCCGCACGCCAGTGCGGTTGCCGGTCGTGGTGCTGGTCCGGCGGCAGCAGGGCCAGTTCCCACGGCAGGGCGTGCAGGCCTGGGTCGTCGCTCTCCAGCCGGACGGGACCCGGGCCGGCCCACCCGTCCGCGATCACCCGGCCCAGCGCGCGGGCCAGGCCGGCCCAGTCCTGAACCAGCTGATACTGCAGGTCGATGAGATTTTCTGGTACGCCGCCGGGCCGGTGCAGCCCGAGGGCCGGGCTGCCCTCGGCCAGGCTGATCTCGGCGTACGACCCGGGGGCCCGGGTCAGCCCCAGCCGCAGGCTCAGATCGTCGGCCACCGCCACCAGCGAGGGGTTGCCGGTCAGCTGGCCGGCCGACCGGTTGACCTCGGCGACCCACCGGGACGGCCGGGTGATCCCGCCGCACAGCCGGTGGGCCTCCTCGAGCAGGCTGGGGCGCTCGGCCGGATCCCGCTCCGTGGCCAGCAGCATCAGGCTCGCCGCTCGCAGCAGCACCTGGTCGCCGCCGGGAAGCGGCACCGGCACCTGGCCGATCGTCCCGAGCCGGTCCATCGCCTGCAACCCACGCCAGTGCGCGAGGGGATCGTCGACCCTGGTCAGCCGGCGCCACGCCGGGACCCCGAGGCGCCGTGCCGGTCCGAGGCGTCCGGACAGCCGCTGCCACTCGGCTCGAAGCTGATCGGCCAGGGCGTCGTCGTCGGGCTGGAGGCGCTCGTCGATCCCGGACAGCAGGGGGTCGAGGCGGGTCACGTCCTGATCGGGTGGCCAGACGTGCCGCGCGCGAGCCAGTTCGGACAGGACGCCGAGCCGGGCCCGGGGCGGTTCGATCCGCTCCAGCGCGCCGGCCAGAGCGGGGACGAGGTGCCGGGCGTCGTGCCAGGACCAGGCGAGCCGGGCCGCGATCGAGGCGGCGACCTGGTGCGGTGGGCCGTCCAGGCTCACCGCGGGCGGCGTTTCGGCCAGGTCGAGCTCGACCGTCAGGTCGTCCCACAGTGCGGCGACACGGTCGCCGGCGGCCATCGGGGGCCGGCGCAGCCGGGCCGCGGCCTGGAGGTCACCGACGTCGCGCACGAGGAAGCGGAAGTAGATGTACGCACACTCGGGATGCCCCTCGGTGAACCCGACCTCGGACCACAGGCTGGCCGCGCGCAGCAGGTGCTTCTCGGCCTCGTCGAGCTCGAGAAGCTCTCCGAGGATCACCCCGCGCGCCTGGTGCAGCTGGGCCAGATGGCCCAGGCCGACGGAGGTCTCGAGCCCGGCCGCGACCTCGGCCGCGGTGTCGAGGACGGACAAGGCTCGCCGGCTCCGGCCGAGCAGCGAGCAAGCCCGGGCTTCGACCAGGGCCCGGCGTACGGTCCCGGCGGCGTCGGAGGACCGCAGGCCGGCCAGCACGTCGAGCGCGGCGCTGGGGCGGAACATCGTGATCAGCAGCTCCGCCTCGCGAAGCTTGGCGGTCTCACTGCGGGTGTGCCGCGCCCACCGCAGGGCCGTCGTGAGGTCACCGGTCGTCTCGGCGAGCCGGGACAGCGACAGGGCCAGCGGCTCGGCCTGATCGGGCCGGTGGCTCGGCACCACCAGGTCGAGCGCGTCCTGATAGGCGCGCACCGCCCGGACCCAGTCGTCACCCGGCCGGTGGTTGGCGAGCACGTCGCCGTAGACCCGCAGCAGGTCGATGTGGGAGTCGGCTGAGGCGGTGGGCAGCGCCCGGCGGACCAGCTCGGCCGCGCCCGCCGGATCGCCGTACGCGCACTGCACCGCCGCCACCATCGCGACCTCCAGGCCCCCGCGCGGCCCGGGCACCTGGCCGGCATCGCGGACGGCCCGCGCCCGGGCCAGCAGCGCCTCGGCCTCACTCCAGTGTGGATCGGAGGTCCGCTGGCCGCCGGCCCGGGCCCGCTCCACCGCCACGTAGGCCAGCCAGACCAGCGCCTGCAGGACGGTCACCCAGCGGACGGGCTGAGGGCCGTTTCCAGGCTTGCGCGGCACACCGTCCTCGTCGCGGTAGTCGTCGCCGAGCACCTCGCCGGCCAGGTCGGCCAGGCTGTCCAGATCGCCGTTCTCCCGCAGCCGCAGGAGATGCCGTCGCCAGAACTCGGTCGCGTTCGGATCGCCCAGCTGGACCCGGTGGTAGAAGGACTCCCGCAGATAGGGGGCCGGCGCCTCCGGGTGCGCCGCGGCCAGCTCGTCGAAGCGATCCCGGAACGCCAGGTGCAGCTGCCGGGCCACCTTCCGCGGCGCGATGAGCTCGCGCATCGGCACCCGCACCTTCTGATGGAACACGACCGTGCGGCCGTCGCGGGCCGGCTCGGACACCCACGACCGGTGCGCCGCGTAGGTGAGCAGATGGTCCCAGGCCTCGTTGAGGCGCTCCTTGTCGCGCGGTGTGCCGAACGGGAAGATGTCGTCCTCGCCGATCCGGTGATGCTCGTCGGTGCGGGGGTCGTCCTGGTCGCTGGGCCCCTCCCGGCCGCTGACCAGGTAGGGCCACATCACCTCGATGACGTCGTTGTAGTGCAACCGGCGGGGCACCACGCCGTACCGCACGAGCCACCGCACGTCCCCGTCCCGGATCCGCCGGATGACCCGGTCGATGAGCAGGCGCAGGGCCGGGTCGTGGAAGCGCAGCAACTCGTCCGGCTCGGTCCGCGGCTCCTCCTCGAGGATGTCGGCGAACATCGCGACCATGAACGGGTGCCCGCCGGTGCGGCGCTGCACCGGTCCGGCGTACCGCTCGGGGTCGGGCACCCGCCGGATCTCGCGCAGATAGCGCAGGGTCTGCTCCGCGGTGAAGTCGCCCAGCTCGACCGACTCGACCGACTCGAAGGTGGCCAGGGCCGGCCCCGCCCGCTCCCGCAGGTCGTACCGGCCGGCCAGGACGAGCCGCAGCCCGCGGCACGCGGTCACCAGCTCGGCCAGTTTCCGCAGCAGGGCGTCGGCGCCGTGGCCCAGCAGCACCTCTTCGAGAGTGTCGACCACCAGCAGCACCGGGCCGTCCCCGGCGGCCGCGTTGAAGCGCCGGACGAACACCTCGGTCACGGCCCGCTCGAGCCGGTCGACGCCCTGCGACTCCACGCTCTCGGCCGCGGTCCGGGCCAGCTCCGAGGTGGGTTGCTGCAACAGGTTCCGGTACGACGAGAACCGGTCCAGCCGCTCGAACACCCGGCGGGCCCACCGGCGTTCCAACTGGTCGGCGATCTCGAGCAGGAGCAGCCACGGGTGGCGGGCGGCGGTGCCCGCGTCGATCAGGTCGAAGTCGACGCGCGCGCACGGCACGTCGAACTCGGCCGGTACGCATCGGCGGGCCACCAGCCACTGCAGCTGCACCGTCTTGCCGGTGCCGGTGGGCGCGAACACCTGCCACACCCGCGGGCCCTCGGCCGAGAGCAGCCGGTCGGCCCGCTCGCGCAGGCCGTCGGGCACCAGGAACTGGGCGGAGCGGCTGTAGCTCACCGCCCAGAACAGGCGGGCCCGCAGGTATCCGGCGGCGTCGAGGCGGCGGGCGGAGACGGCCGGACCGGCGTAGGTGACCCGATGCGGATCGTCCAGCACGTTGAGCAGGTCCTGGCCGCCGGCGAAGTCACG
Organism: Paractinoplanes maris; assembly: GCF_023544465.1. Taxonomy (GTDB): domain Bacteria; phylum Actinomycetota; class Actinomycetes; order Mycobacteriales; family Micromonosporaceae; genus Actinoplanes; species Actinoplanes maris. The sequence goes on from NZ_JALPVL010000013.1 coordinate 352,673, forward strand.
GACCCGGTCGGCGGCTCGGAACAATTCCTCGAAGAGGGCGAGCGCCGCGCCGGAGTCGGCCACCAGCAGGTGCCGCAGGTGCTCGTAGGGATCGCCGGCCTCGCTGTGCCAGGTGACCAGGTCGCGTTCGAGGGTGACCAGGGCCGGCGGGGCCCCCGGCTCCTGCCAGCCCTCCTGCCAGTCCAGCATCCACTCGGTGGCCTCGGCGCCGGGCACCCGCCACTGCTCCGGGCCCGCGCCGGCCGACTGCACCAGGCCGCGGGCGATCAGGTCGCCCAGTGCGGGCGCGCCGGGGCCGCTGTGCCGGGAGAGCACCTGCTCGTACAGCTCGGGGCCGAAGACACCGGCGGCCGCGCAGACCCGCATGGCGCGCCGCCAGGGCTCGGGCAGTCGCAGACGCGCGATCTCCTCCAGGGAGCGACCGGCCTCCAGCAGGCGGCGGATCTCGGCGAAGTCGGTCATCGGCGCTGTCCCGCGTCGATGCCGAGCGACATCATCACCGTCTGGAACCGGGTGACCCAGACGTTCGGGTCCTTGCGGAGCCCCATCTCGAAGTAGCCGTTGAGGTCGGCGAAGTCCTGCCCGATCCGGCCGCAGTAGTCGCGGAACAGGCGCATCGCCTGCCGGCGGTCGAAGTCGCCGATCTGCACGACGGGTGACCACCGGGCCTTGTCGTCGTCCCCGCGCGGCAGATGCCCGGTCAGCCATTCCGAGGAGGCGACCACCATGAGCCGGGTCGCCGAGCCGGGCGAGGCAGCGATCGGGCGGATCAGGCCGGGATAGATGGCGTCGTCGAACGCCTCGGGCAGGATGCTGTCCGCGTTGTCCAGGGCGATGATGTGGGTCCGGTCGGCGCAGGCCTCGCCGAGCGCGGTGCGGAAGGCGTCCAGGATCTGGTCGCGGTAGTCCTCGGCGTGCGGCCGGTCGTCGTCGAACCGCCGCCACAGGTCGTCCGGGCCCTCGTCCTCCGGAGCGTTGTTGACCAGGCGGTTGAGGGTGGTGTTGAAGTCGGCGAAGGTGGCCGGCGGCAGCGGTTCGGGCTGGCTGTCGGCGACGACGGCCTCCCGGATCGCGCGCAGGGTGTCCAGCCAGTCCTTGGTCTGCCCCGAGCGGTGCGGGCGCAACTGGGCCTTGAGGTCGACATAGGTGACCCGGCGGCCGCGCAGGTAGTAGGTCAGCAGGCACCACTTGGTGAACCAGGTCTTGCCGGTCTGGGCGCTCTCGTTCTCGGACCGGCCGCCGACGACGACCAGGGAGCGGGCGTCACCCCAGGGCGGGTCGAGGGCCCACCAGGCGTCGCGGCGCACGTCGGCGTGATCGAGGAAGCCGCAGAGGTACTGATGATGCGCGTACTGGGCCTCGATCGACGCCATCGGGCGCTGGAACTCGAAGCGGAGCACCTCGGCCGGGTCGGTGCGGCAGGTCAGCACGGGAGTGGCCCACTCACCGGTCTCGCCGCCCGGCATCGCGACCTCGCTCCGGGCCTCCACCATCACCTGGTCGAGCGGCTGCCCCCGGACGATCCCGCCGTAGAGGGCCGAGGAGAACCGGACCGCCGCCGGTGACTCGACATCGGCCTGCATCGACACGACGGCACCGACCCCGGCCGAGAGGAACGCCTCGCCGAGACCGCCGACCTGGTCGAGGGGATCGGTGGCGGTGCGGCACGCGTTGACCACGACGAGGCGGGGAGTCCACGGCAGCAGCAGCATCTCGATCTCGTCGCTGGCCAGCTCCCACGGCGTCGCGCCCGCGGCCGGCGCGTCGGTCGCCCAGTTGAAGGCGAGGAACGGGGCGTGGCCGGCGATGCGCGGCATGCCGTGGCCGATGAAGTGCAGGACGTGCGGGCGCAGGCTCCCGATGGTCTTGACCAGCAGGTCGCGGTCCGGCCCGTCCAGCGTCTCGACGTGGGTGCAGGCCAGCCGGACGGAGACCGCCCGGGTCACCCGGGACACCTCGTCGTCGCCCAGGGTCTGCCGGTCGGCCGGGTTGCAGACGACGATCAGCACCCGCAACGGCCCGTCGATGGGCTCGCCGGGCAGCGACCGCGGGTCGGACCGCCACGCCGTGAACCGCGGTCGCAGGAACGTCCACCGGCCGTTGCGCATCAGCTCCCAGGGCAGCGCCCGCAGTGGGGCCGGCTCGATCTCGAGCCGGACTCGGACCGGGCGATTGGCCGCGGCGGCCTGCTCGACACCGGCCCACAGGGTCGCGACGGGACCGCGGACGGCGCCCTCGAAAAGTGCCGTGCCGGTCGACTCCCGCACGTCTTTGGGCACCTGCCGGTCGAGCACCGCCCGCCACGACGGGTCATCGGCCATCGCCGCCAGGGCGTCACCCAGCGGAGCCCGGGCCTCGCCGGCACCCGCGACGACGAGCGTCACCAGGTGGTCGTCGGCGATGCGCAGCCGCACGTCGAGGGGCATGTCCTCCGGCATCAGCGGGCGGCCTCCTCCTCGTCCCGCGCGGCGGTGGGCTGCTCACCCGGCGGCACCTCTTCGAGCACCTGATCCGGGGCGTCGGCCGCCTCCTCGAGCAGCAGCGGCGGAATCGGCTCGGGCGCCGCACCCTTGACGTCCTGTTTCGGATATTTCACCTTGATGTTGCTCAGCCATGTGCGGTGCAGCCGGAAGACCCGGAAGAACGGCGTGGCCTGCGTGCCCACCCACTGCAGCCCCAGCCCGTCGGATCGGGCGAGCGCCGCGGTGCCGCTCAGGTCGGCCAGCGTGATCGGGCCGGCGCCCACCTTGGCCGCCGCCCGCAACTCGGCCGAGGCGTCGGTCGTGGCCGAGGCGAGGACGGTGGCGCCGGTCGCGGTGATCACGTCGTGGACCACGATCAGGTCGTCGGCCCAGTCGTCACTCCAGTAGCGACGGACGAGACCGGTGGCCACCGATCGGGTGTCGCGCATGCCCTGCTGGGTGAGCCCGGTGTAGAGCACCAGGGCCGACGTGGAGCGGGAGAAGCTGACCAGTGCCCCGGCGTCGACGTCGGCCAGGGCCTTGAAGACGGGCGGCCCGGCGGCGCCCGCGAGCTTGAACTCGACCTTGGCGGTGCCCTGGGCGTCGTACGTGAAATCGGCCTGCGGCACGGCGGTGGCCAGCTCGAACGTGACCCCGCGGTCGGCCAGATCGCCGGCCGTGCTCAGCGTGTCGTCGGAGGTGCCGAACACGTCACCGACACGGATGTGGCGCGACAGCGGCCAGTTGACCCACCATCCACGCCAGGCGTCGTTCATCGCTGTGCGATAGCTCGTGTACGAATCAGCCACGGGTGCCCCCCAAGCGGGATCGGGGCATCATCGTCCACCCGTGTCCACGCCGGACGGAAGGGCCCGCCCGTACATGACGTGATCCCGACACGAACGGGCGGTCCTCGTCGACGCTCACGATGCCTGCCGGCGCTCTGAAGAAGCGCTCTTCGCCTGGTCGAGGATTCGTTGCACCGCGGCGATCGCTACCGGGTCGACAGGGACGTGGTGACCCCGTTGGCCGGTCAGGCGGTGGTGAAGGGGGACGCCGTGTCCTACCTGGTCAGTGCTCGTCCAGTGACCGGACCAGATCCCGCATCGGCCCGGTCAGCCGGGTACGTCGCTCGACCACCTCGGCGATCAGGCTCCTCGCCGCGATCTGGTGACGGAACCACACCGGCGCCATGGTCTTGGCCCGCACGAGCGTGTCGACCGCGTCGCCATCCCGGCGCATGGCTGCCTGTGCCTGCGCCACGTCGAGCAGGTGCCGGCCGTAGGAGATCGGTCTCAGCCGCTCGGGCTGCACTCTCTGCGCAGCGCTCAGTGCCCGGTCCGGACGGTCCAGCATCACCTGGGCGTACGTGTCCTGCATAGCCACCTGAGTAGGCCCGAAGTTCAGGGCGTAGTCGAGACGGTCGCCGTCCATTCGGGCGGCGCCGGCGCGGGCCAAGGTCAGGTAATCGTCGGTGGCGTCAGTCCGCCCGGCCGCCGCCGCTGCGGCCATCGCCCACAGCACCATGCCGCCCCACACAGTCAGCTGCTGCGGCGTCGCAGCGCTCAGCCGTGGCTCGATCCGTTCGGCTACCCGTTGGGCGACCCGCTCAGCGTCCTCGTTGCGGGCCTGATTCATCAGCACCCACGAATAGGTGCCGTGGGCCGCTCCCCATTGGAGCTCGTCGACGCCGGCCGTCGCCGCGGTCACCGCCCGCTCGGCGCCGATCAAGGCCAGATCGTCTTGACCCAGGTGCACCAGCAGGCAGGCCGAGAGCTGGTAGGCCTGAGAGAGGACGATGTCGCCGCCGTCCACACCGGCTCGCTGTGTCTGCCGTGCCTCGGCAACCAGGCCCGGCGTGCGCCGCGCCAGTTCTCCGAACCGGCCGGACCAATAGTCCCGCCAGCCTTCGCGCAGCAACGTCCGCAGCCGCGGTGCCGGGGCCGGCTCCTGGTCGGGCGCGGCCTCCATCCCGGGCAGGAGGTCGGGGGTGAGGAGGGCGTCGCGCAGGCCGAGAACGAGGCGGTCGCCGCCGCCGTCCAAGCGTGGCCTTTTGCCGGTGAGCTCGGACAGCGGTACGTCGAGGGAGTCGGCCAGGGCGGCGAGTGAGCTGAGCCGAGCGGATTCACGCCGGCCCTGTTCGAGCTTCTTCACGAGATCCACGCTCACCGAGGCGCGGCCGGCTAGTTCTTCCTGCGTCAGGCCGCGTTCACTCCGTAGCTGACGGAGACGCTCACCGATCGAGACAGGCATGTCGTGCTCCCTGCTGGAGGCCAGGGGATAGACGGCCGACCTCTTCTCCGGCCACCCTGCGCATTCGAGGCTAGCGCGATGAGCCGGCTGCCCAGCGTTCGAGCTCGGCGTACTCGAACTGGGACGCTCCGCAGGTGGACCGCCGGCAAAGTGCGGCGATGGACGGCCCGCCGCCCGTGATATATCGCAGTGGTCTGACCGACAGCAGCCGGTGGGCGGGCTTCGCCTTCCGGCCGGGGATGACGGGCTAGGTGTACGCGTCCAGGGCGGCGGCGCCGGCGAGCATGGCTCGGGCTCGGGACGACAGGCGGGTGTGCCAGTCGTGGAGCATCGACTCGACGGGGGCGACTCCGCCGGCCGTGCGGACCTGGGTGAGCAGCGGGGCGATCTGGTTCAGGCGGTAGCCGCCTCGACGGAGCTGGTGCACCAGCTGGGCGTCGCGCACGTCGGCCGGGGCGTAGACGCGATAGCCCGTCTGCGGGTCGCGGCGCGGGTGGACCAGGCCGGCCCGTTCCCATTTGCGCAGCGTGGCCGGGCCGAGGCCGAGGCGCCGGGCCAGCGGGCCGACGAACGTGTCACCGCGCTCCGGTGGGAGCGGGCTCAAACCTCGCAGCGCGGCCTCCACGGCCCGCAGGGTGCGGCGGTCGTCGAGGAGCTGGGCGTGGCTCTCGTCGATCAGCCGGAGCGCCTCGTCGGTCGCGTCCCGGTTGACCGCCTGCATGATCTGCGCCGCCGTCCGGTGGCCGTGCCCGGGCGTGAGGGCCAGGAACGTGTGCAGGGCCAGCGCGTGCCGTGGCGTGTAGGTGCGGTAGCCGTACTCGGTGCGTTCCGCGGGCGGAAGGATCCCGCCCGCCTCGTAGTTTCTGACCGCCTGCGTCGACAGACCGTGCCTGCGCGCCAGGTCGACCGGTCTCATGCTTTGAAGCTTTTCGCTCACTGAACGCCATCATCGCCAAAAAGTCTCAACCGTTGGTTCAACGATACAGTTCAGAGGCATGAATACTGCTGTCGAAGACGTGATGCGGCTGTTCCCGGTGCGGCCGCGGCTGCTGGCTCTCGGTGAGCCCACCCACGGCGAGGACTCTCTGCTCCAGGTGCGCAACCAGCTGTTCCGCCACCTCGCCGAGCACGGGGGCTACCGGACGATCGCGATCGAGAGCGACTGCCTGATGGGCCTCATCGTGGACGACTACGTCACGGGCGGCGCCGGCACTCTTGACGAGGTGATGACGCGCGGCTTCAGCCATGAGTGGGGCGCTTTCACCGGCAACCGCGATCTCGTACGGTGGATGCGCGCCCACAACGACGGCCGGCCTCCGTCCGAGCAAGTGCGCTTCGCCGGTTTCGACGGCCCGCTCGAGATCACCAGCGCCGCCAGTCCCCGCCAGGCCCTCATGGCCCTGCACGCCGACCTGAGCGCCCGAGTCCCCGGCGACCTGTTGCCCTGCACCGCGGAGACACTCGACCGTCTCCTCGGCTCCGATGACCGCTGGACCAACCCGGCCGCCGCGATGGACCCGTCGCAGTCGATCGGGCGCACCCCCGAGGCCCGGGAGCTCCGGCTGCTGGCCGACGACCTGGTGGCCCTGCTCGAGATGCAGGATCCGCGCGACGACCGGGAGCAGGCCCGGCTGTACGGCCGGACCGCCACCGGCCTGCTGCGCTACCACTACTGGATGGCCGACACGTCCCCCGGCCGCCTGTCCTGGCTCCTCGGCGTCCGCGACGCGATGATGGCCGCCAACCTGCTGGCCCTGGCCGACCGCGGCCCGACTCTGGTCAACGCCCACAATGGACACCTGCAGCGCGACCGGAGCAGCATGCGGCTGGGCGACCACGACCTGCAGTGGTGGAGCGCCGGCGCCGTGGTCAGCGCCCGGCTCCACGACCAGTACGCCTTCCTGGCCACAGCCCTCGGCACCATCCCTCAGCACGGCGTCGACGTGCCCCCACCGGACACTCTCGAAGGCCTCCTGTACGCCCTTCCGGAGGACCACCTCGTGATGGATCCGGACCAGGTGGCCACCCTCATCGGCGACGCGAAACCCGTTCCGCGAGTGTCACCCTGGTACGGCTACGCCCCACTCGATCCGGCCCACGTCGCCGCCCTCGACGGCCTGGTCTTCGTCAAGGGTGAGCGCCACGCCCCTCAAGCAGCCTGATAGCGCAGCACGACCACGCCGGTTGAGCCGACCGGCGTGGTGTCGATCAGGGTCAGGCGCCGGGGGTCGAACGGGCCGGCGGTCAGCGGGATGCCGTCGCCGGCCACAACCGGGTTGAGCTTGATGACGTACTCGTCGATCTCGGAACGCACGGCGCCCGCGAACGCCCCGCCGCCACAGAGCCAGATGTCCTGGCCCGCCTGCTGCTTGAGCTCGCGCAGGTAGCCGATGGGCTCCTCGGTCACGATCGTCACCGCCGGGTCGGTGGCCGGGTCGACCGTACGGGAGAAGACGAACTGCTTCAGGTGCCCGTAAGGACTGGTGATCCCGGCCTTCAGCGCCGGCTCGTAGGTGCCGCGACCCATCACGACGGTGTCGAAGACCTGGTTGGGCGCGGTGATGCCGAACTGCTCGCGCAGCGCCGTCGGCAGCGTCTCGGGATAGCGCGCGGTGATGTACGCGTTCAGTTCCTCCTGGAACGGGCCGAAGAACGCGAAGTCGCCGTCCGGCGCGGCGATGAACCCGTCGACGGTGGTGGCCACGTAGTAGATGAGCTTTCGCATGGCGCCCAAACTACAACAGCTGTAGTGGTTGGTGCTAGCCTTTCCGATGTGGTCAAAAACCTGGAGCGCCGCCGCCTGCTGGCCGACGCCGGCCTGCGCGTCCTGGCCGAGTCGGGCGCCCGCGGGCTCACCCACCGCGCGGTCGACACCGAGGCCGGCCTGCCGATCGGCACGGCGTCCAACTACTTCCGCTCCCGCGACGCCCTGCTCGGCGCGCTCGGCGAGCGGATCATCGAACGCTTCGCGCCCGACCCGGCCGTCGTCGAGCGACTGTCCGGCCGTCCGCCGAGCCGCGAGTTGTTCGTCGACTATCTGCGTTACATCCTCGAGCGCACCACGGCCCACCCCGAGCTGACCCGGGCGCTCATCGAGTTGCGGCTGGAGGCGGCCCGCCGCCCCGGTCTGGCGGAGATCCTCGGCGCGACGCTGCGCACCGGCTACCGCGACGACGTCGCCTTCCACCGGACCACCGGCCTGCCCGGCGGTGCCCTAGAGATCGCCCTGCTCCACTACGCGATGGACGGCCTGCTCCTCGACATGCTGACCACGTCGATCGACGCCGGCGTGACCCCCGACCAGGCCCTCACCGCCTTCGTCGACCGGCTCGTCGGGTGAGACGGGAATGACACGCGACGAGCGACACATTGGCCGCACCGCAGGTCAGGCGGCATGGAGCTAGTACACAGCTGATTCCCCAGAGAGCTCACAGCCGCCGCATAGACGATGACGCCATGGCCCTCACCGGCATACCGCTGATCCTGCTGATGGCGACCGCGACCGGCGCCGCCGGCGTGGCCACCGGCTGGGTGTGGCGGCGCGGCGGCCGGTTGCGCCCGGCCGTCCGCACGGTCGCGGTGCTGCTGGTCGAGGTCCTCACCGTGCTCACCGCGGCGCTCGGCGTCAATCGGCACGAGCAGTTCTATCCGTCGTGGCAGGCACTGCGGGGCGACACCGGCACGATCGCGATCGCCGAGCGCCGGCCCGCGGGCCGGCTCGACGACCGGGTGCACGCCGGGCCGCTGATCTGGCGGCCGCCGGCCCTCGCGGCGTGGCATCTCGCCGGGCCGCCCACGGTGTGGCTGCCGCACGACTACCGCGAACGGCCCGGCGACGCCTTTCCGGTGGTGCTCGACCTCACCGGCCCCGGCGACCGCGATGCCGGCCCCGGCGACCGCGATGCCGGCCCCGGCGACCGCGGTGCCGGTTCCCGCCGTACGCCGGACGCGGTGACCGTGACCATCGCGCCCACCGCGACCACCACCGCTTCCGCATTGCGAGACCTGCCCGCCGCCCTCGGCCATGACCTGCGCGTCACCACCACTGCGGGCTGGGACGTCGTGGGTGACGAGCCGCTCGCGGCCGCCTTCGTGGCCGCGGCGCCGGCCGGGCTCGCCGTGCTCGACCAGCCGGTCACGGCCCTGCCGCCGGCTCTCGCGGCGCCGCTCCGCCTGCCGTCGAGAGTGGTGGCGTCATGAGCACCGTCCTGTCGCTCGCCGCCGTGCTGGTGACCGCGGCGGTGCTCGCTCTCGGCTGGAGCAGAGCGCGCGCCCTCGGCCGCTCCGCGCTGGTCGTCCTGTCGCTCCTCAGCGTCGTCGCTGCCGTGGCGGTTCAGGTCAACCGGCTGACCGAGGCCTATCCCACCGGTGCCGTCGCCGTGACCGCGGCCGCCGGCCCGACGGGCAGCCGCCTGCTCACCGTCACGGTCGCCGGCCCGGCGAGCCGGCTCACCCTGCCGATGTACGTCTATCTGCCGGCCGCCTACCGCACCGGCACCGGCCGCTTCCCGGTGATCGAAGCGCTGCACGGTTATCCGGGCACACCCCTGACCTGGCTGCGCAAGCTGAACGTCCAGTCCACCCTGGACCGTGAGATCGCGGCCGGCCGGATGGCGCCGGCGATCGTGCTCCTGCCCTATCAGACGCCGGAACGCCTGCTCGACACCGAGTGCACCAACCTGCACGACGGCCCACAGGCCGAAACCTTCCTCACGGCCGACGTGCCGGCCTTCGCCCGCACCCACTATCGCGTGCGCACCGACCGGGCCGGCTGGGGTCTGACCGGGTATTCGGCCGGTGCGTTCTGCGCGATCAACCTCGCACTGCGCCACCCCCGTCAGTACGCGGCCGCCGCGAGCCTGTCCGGCTATGCCGAGCCCGGCATCGACGTCGGCGACGGCTCCCAGAACACGACGAACAACCCCGGCTGGCGCCTGCGTCATCTGCCGCAGCCGGCAATCGCGCTCTGGCTGGGCTGGGCCGGCGACGACATCGAGTCGGCCCGGGATTCGCGCCGGCTGGCCGCCGCCGTCCACCGTCCCCTCGCGCTGACCACGGCGCTGGTGGCGCACGGCGGCCACAGCAGCGCGGTGTGGCGGCAGATGGAGGCACCGGCCTTCGACTGGCTGTCGGCCCATCTCGCCCGGCCTCTCCCATGAAACGCCCGGCCGCCCTGCTCGTGGCGCTACTGCTGAGCGGCTGTGCCGCCACACCCCCGTCGGCGCAGCCCACAGTGGTCACTCTCGGCGATTCGGTGGCGGCCGGCGCGGCCTGCGGGTGCGCCCCGTTCCCGGCCCTCTACGCCCGGGCTCAGCACGCCACCGACGTCGACCTGGCCGAGTCCGGCGCCACCGCCGCCGACGTCCGCGACGCTGTGCCCGGCGAGCGCGCCGAACTGTCCGCGGCGGCCGAAGTGGTCATCATGATCGGCGCCAACGACGTGGCCGCCGTCTTCGGCGAGCCCGGCCGATACGCCGGGGTGGCCGACGGGGTCGGGGACGACGTGGCCGCCACGGTGACGCGGATCGAGCAACTGCACAAGGTCCCGGTGGTCGTGCTCGGCTACTGGAACGTCGTCCAGGACGGGCAGGTCGGCGCCGCGCGATACGGATCCGACGGCGTGCGCGACGCGGCCCGGGCGCCCGGCCTCGTCAACCGTGCTCTCCAGGCCGCCGCCACCCGGACGGGCGCGACTTTCGTGCCGACCGAGGCGGCCTTCCACGGTGACGACGGCGCGCACGACCCGACCGGGCTGCTGGCCCCGGACGGCGACCACCCCGACGCGGCCGGGCAGGCGGCGATAGCAGCACTCCTTCCGCCGCTGCGGCCGTAGTCGTACGCCATCTTGGGCCGAGCGGCCCGCGGGTGTATCCCGGAGTCATGTATGAGTTCCGGCCTCCCGAGACCACCGTCGAGCCGACACCGCGCCGCATCCGGGTGCGGCTGGGCCCGGCCGTCGTCGCCGACAGCGAGCGCGCCGTGCTTCTCGACGAGATCAGCGAGCACGGCTTCCCGACCTACTTCTTCCCGTACGAGGATGTCCGCCCCGGAGTCCTCGCCGACGCCACCGGGGGCCGCTGGTCGGTGGTCGCCGGCGGCCGCCGGGCCGAGGACGCGGCCTGGGCCGACGACCGGTTCGAGCGGCTGCAGGGGCACGTCACGTTCTCCTGGGAGACGCTCGACTGGTACGAGGAGGACGAGCAGATCTTCGTCCATGCCCGCTCGCCGCGTCACCGGGTCGACACCCTGCACAGCTCGCGCCGCGTCCAGGTGCTCATCGACGGCGAGGAGGTGGCCGACAGCATCCGCCCGGTGCTGCTGTTCGAGACCCACCTGCCGACACGCTACTACCTGCCGTTCGCCGACGTGCGCAGCGACCGGCTGACCGCGAGCGAGACGGTGACGCGATGCCCGTACAAGGGGGTGGCCCGTTATTGGTCGCATCCGGGGCTGGCCGACGCGGCGTGGAGCTATCCCGACCCGATCCCCGAGATCCCCAAGATCCGCGACCTGGTCTGCTTCTACGACGAGCGGGTCGACATCGTGCTCGACGGCGTGCCTCAGGACCGGCCGGTCACCCCGTTCTCCTGAGGTGACGCGGTCACTTCACGCGCCGGTGGGAGCGGGCCACGATCTTGTCGTACTCCTTGTGCTTCTCGAGCCACGAGCTGAGGAACGGGCAGATCGGCACGACCACCCGCCCCTTGGCCTGCGCGTCGTCCATGGCCGTGCGGGCCAGCAGATCGCCCACGCCGTGGCCCTCGTGGTCGGGCTCGACCTTGGTGTGCGTGTAGGCGATGACATTGCCGGTCACCTGATAGGTGATCACGCCGGCCAGTGTCCCGTCGTCGTCGCGAGCCTCGAAGCGATCCTTCTCCGGCACGTCGGTAACCGCAATCGTCACGGCCCCATCCAACCACGGACTACCAGCGCCGCCACCTGCGGAACTGTCTCGGTCGTCACGTCGACGACGGTGTCCTCGACGGCGGCCGCGGCCAGGATCCGCTCCAGCTCGCCGGACCGGCCGAGGTGCCAGGCCAGCGCCGCGGGTTCGCCGGCGTGGCGGCGGCGCAGGCGGTCGTGGACAGCGGGCAGGGCCACCCGCAGGCGGCAGACCGACAGCGGCCGGCCCAGCGCGTCCTCGTACGCGTGCCTCTCGGCCCTGCTCTCGATCACGCCGGCCAGGACGATCCGCTCGGCGCCCGCCTCGACGAAGTTCCGAGTGACCGCGCGCAGGTTGCGCAGCGTGAGGGCACCGTGGAATGGATCGCCGGGCGGTGACGGCCAGCATCGTCGCAGCCAGTCGACGTCGATCACGGCGTTCGGAATTTCGCGCGCGGTCAGCAGATCCCCGACGGCCTCAGCGGCTGAGGTCTTGCCGGCGCCCACCGTCCCGGTGATGAGCAGTGCCTTGATCACCGCCCGACAGTAGCGACCTCGGCTGAGCTGTCGTAGACCGTTGCTGGTGGGTCGGTTGCACTGACCGGCGCGTTGCCAGACGGCTCACGCCCAGGCCTCGGTGGTCGAACCCAGGGCGGCCGAGAGGTTGATCCGGAGCCTCGGCTCAGCTGAGAGTGAATCGCCCTATCTGCCCGGCTCGATCTGTGAGCCGGTGACCTTGCCATCCTCCACTTCGCAGCTGAACTGGCGGAAACCGGCGTCCTTCGTGGCGAACTTGCCCGACACCGCAATCACCTTGTCGCCGTCGACCTGGAACGACGACTCCTGCCACTGCTTCCGCCACGGTGTCGGTTCTACCGCCTCGACCTCGGTCTTGCAGAGGTCAACAGCCGCGTCCTGTCGTTCCTTGAGCGACTCGGGCCACAGCTTGACCACCGCCACGATCCCCACGGCCAGCAGGGCGACGAACACCCAGAAAGCCAGACAACCGCGTCGTGTGCTCGGCCGGCGCGGAACGGGCTCGTTCATGAGTCACATCCGACCATGGCGGGGTTGCACCTGGTGGCGCTGAACGGTAGCGACATGTTGTCTTTTCCGCCGACACCGATCCTCGTCGTCCGGCCCGGCGTCCAGCGGCGCTGTTTCGTGGCGCAGACGGCGATGAGTACGCATATGAGTGGCCCGACGGGCTCGACCGGACGTGGTCACTCGCCGACGGGGCGCTGGGCGTACGCGAAACGGCGGCCACGTCGGCTGTGAACCGACCATGACCGCCGTCTCGTGCGTTGCGCCCTGAAACAGCTCAGCGAGTCGTACCGCTGGTCTGGGTCAGACGTTGTAGTACATCTCGAATCAATCATGGATGCGGCCCGACCTCGTACTGCGGTCGGGGCAGGCGGTCTGACCTGCGTCAACACTGTTTGTTTACGTTCGTTGTCTTCTGGTGTTTTCTCAGTCCGATTGTCGCGTGGTTGGCGTCCTTGATCTTGACCTTTACGCGGCGGGGTGTGCGGGTGGCTGTTGCGGTATCCCGTCGCGCAAGCTTCGCTCGGCCGGGCCGGGCTCGGGGTGTCGAACAGCCCCACCGTTTGACACCCCGAGCCCCAATGCCGCGTAGCTTAAGTTGATCTTGTTGTGGCCTGGGTGAAGGTGCGTAGCCGGATCGTGGCTGGTTTGTCGTGGCGGATGCTGGGTGTGTCGTGGGGTTTTTTCACGCGGTATTGGTTGTGGC
>NZ_JALPVL010000014.1 GCF_023544465.1 Paractinoplanes maris
GATGGCCGCCCGCCTGGCCGGCGAAGACATCGAACCGCAAGGCCCCATCGAAACCGAAGCGGCCCGACGTCTTCAAGACGAACTCAACCAAGACCCGGAGTAGTCACCAGGTAACCCAACACTCTCTAAGGCGTGTTTCGGAAGTGGGCTCGAGCGGCGGGGTCTGGGCCACGCCGCAGCCCGGCTCCACTTCTGAAACACGCCTTAGCTGTGTACGCCGGCCGAGGCCGCGGACTGCTCGATCAGGCGCGCCGCGTCCGGCTCGGGGACCGGGCGCGAGAAGTAGAAGCCCTGGCCCCGCTCGCAGCCCAGCTCGCGCAGCAGCGCCACCTGGTCGGCGGTCTCGACGCCCTCGGCGATGGTGCTCAGGCGCAGGCCGGCGGCCAGGTCGATGATGGCCTTGACCAGGGTGCGGGCGGCCGGGTCGGCGGTGTCGCCGGTCGGCATGAAGGACCGGTCGATCTTGATGTGGTCGATCGGGAGGTCGCGGAGGTAGGCCAGCGACGAGTAGCCGGTGCCGAAGTCGTCGACCGCCACCCGGACGCCGTGCGAGCGCAACATGCTCAGGTGGCTGATCGCCTGCTCGGTGACCGTGCCCGAGTTGACCAGGACGCCCTCGGTGATCTCCAGGATCAGGGCCTGCGGAGGCAGCCCCGAGGAGCGCAGCGCGTCCAGCACCATCGGGCCGAAATCGGGCTCGCGCAGCTGCCGCGGGGACACGTTGACCGAGACCACCGTCCCGTGCCGGCGATGCCAGCCGGCCACCACCCGGCACGACTCGCGCAGGATCCAGGCCCCGATCGGCACGATCAGGCCGCTGTCCTCGGAGACGCCGATGAACCGGTCCGGCGGCACCATCTTCTCCCCGGCCGGCTGCCACCGGATCAGCGCCTCGACGCCGGTGATCCGCTCGTCGGCCAGCCGGATGAGCGGCTGGAAGTAGACCAGGAACTCGTCGCGGGTGATCGCCTCGCGCAGCCGTTCGACGGTCCGCGTCGCCTCCAGCCGCTTCTCGCGCAGCTCCTGGTCGAAGAGCACGAACTGGTTGCGCCCGGCCTCCTTGGCCGCGTGCAGGGCGACGTACGCGTCCCGCAGGAGATCCGCCGCGGGCAGGCTCACGTCCAGCTCGCGCAGGCCGATGCTGACCGTGGCGAACAGCTCGTGGTCGTGGACCGGCAACGGGCGCCGCATCGCCAGGAGCACCCGCTCGGTGGTGGCCCAGGCGTCGGTCAGGGTGGCCCCCTCGAGCAGCACGGCGAACTCGTCGCTGTGCATGCGGGTCACCAGATGGGCGCCGAGCAGATCGCGCAGCCGCGCCGACACCTCGACCAGCAGGTCGTCGCCGACGGTGTGCCCGAACCGGTCGTTGACGTCCTTGAAGCCGTCCAGATCGAGCAGCACCAGCGCGCCCGGCCGGCCCGCGTCCAGGGCCTCGGTCAGCCGGTCGTGCAGCACGGAACGCCGGGGCAGGCCGGTCAGGACGTCGTGCGCGGAGCGGAACACCAGTTCCCGCTGCAGTTCCGCCTCGCTGTGCAGCGCCTTCTCGAGGTCGGCGGCCCGCTGGGCGGCGATCCGGTTGAGCTGGCGCATGCGCTGGATGACCAGGGCCGAGGTGAAGGCGGTGGCCACCATCGGGACCACCACGTCGAGGCTGCTCAGCGTGCCCGTCAAGCCCTCCCGGAGCAGGAAGAGGCCGGTGAGCACCGGCGTGGCCACCACGGTGCCGACGTAGACCCGGGTCGCGCCGTGCCGCCCCAGGCTGGCCTGGTTGGCCGGCAGCGGGACGGACCGTTTCATCGACGGGTGCAGGGCGGCCACCGCGAGCAGGCCGTTGCCGACCACCCACCCGACGATGCTCAGCGTGGTCGGGAAGCCGGCGCTGCTGCCGACGGTCAGGTAGGCCGTGTCGGCCACCAGCCGGGCCACGCACGAGCCGGAGACCAGCCAGTAGGACACCGAGCGGGAGTCGCTGAGCAGCAGCAGGCGGACCCCGAAGCCGAACAGCACCAGATCCAGGAACGGCTCCACCAACAGGTACGCCTGACTGTGGATGAGCCCGGTGTCGATGAGGGTCGGGTCGACGAACGCCATCCACCAGACGACCGCGACGCCGCACGTGATGATCGCGCTCTCGGTCAGGCCGAGCACCGCTGCTCCGGGCCGCCGGTGGTTGGGCAGCAGAGCGACACCGGCACAGAGGATCGGGTACGTGATGCCGTAGACGATGTTGATGGCGACCGGGCTGCCGGCCATCGACGTCGGCAGGAGCACCGAGACGATGACGTTGCCGGCCAGGGCCAGCCCGACCGAGGTGAAGATCAGCCACCAGGCCCGCGGGAACGGCGGCCGGTGCAGCCGCACCCCGGTGGCGATCGCGGCCAGGGCCAGGGCCGCGCTCCCGAGCATGAGCGTGGCCAGCCCGCCGAGCGTGGACACCACGAAGGCGAACGGGACGAGGAGGACGGCGACGGCCACACCCGCCCAGAGCAACCCCACCGCCCGCCCGCCGGGTGGCTGCGCCAACTCGTTCCCCACAGCATTACCGTTACATGCTGGGCCGTCCCGTGTGCCCCGAACGGACAGGCATCGACGGCTCAGCGGTTGGAACGCTCGCGGCGCACGGTGGCGCGTCGGCCGCGGATGGTGGCCTGGGAGAGCGCCTTGATGACCCGCTCGGCCGCCGAGTCCGGCACCTCGACCAACGAGAACCGCTCGGTGATCTGGATCGCGCCGATGTCGCGGGCGGGCAGGCCGGCCTCGCCGGCGATCGCGCCCACCAGGTCCTGCGGGCGCAGCCCGGCCCGGCGGCCGATGCCGACGAACAGGCGGGTCACGCCGGCGTCGGAGGGCCGCGACCGGCGGTCGCCGCGGGGCTCCCGGTCGCTGCGGGCCGGGGCCGGGGACGGGATCTCCTGCTCGTCGACGTCGCCGCCGGCCGCCTCGTGCAGCAGCTTGACCGCGGCCAGGGCGACGTTCTCGAGGTCGGCCTCGTCGGTCAGCGAGTCGATGACCACGCGGAAGCGCTGCAGGTCGTCGTCCTCCAGAGCCGCGTGCAGGGCGGCCCGGGTCAGCTCGAGCCGCCGGGCCCGCAGGTCGGTCACCGTGGGCAGGCGCTCGATCGGGATGCGGCGGCCGGTCAGTCGTTCGATCGCCTTGAGCATGCGCTGCTCGCGCGGCTCGACCAGGGTGATCGCGACGCCCTCGCGCCCGGCCCGGCCGACCCGGCCGATGCGGTGGACATATGCCTCCGGCGCGGACGGGACGTTGAAGTTGATCACGTGGGTGAGCTGTTCGACGTCGAGGCCGCGGGCGGCCACGTCGGTGGCCACCAGCAACTCGGTGCTGCCGCCGCGCAGCCGGCCCATCACCCGGTCACGCTGGTCCTGGCTCATGCCGCCGTGCAGGGCCTCGGCCCGGTAACCACGACCGTTGAGCGCCTCGGTGACCGAGTCGACCTCCTCGCGCGTCCGGCAGAAGACGATCGCCGCCGCGGGCGCCTCGACGTCGAGGATGCGGCCCAGGGCAGCCGCCTTGTGGGCGCGGGCCACCACATACGCGCTCTGGCGCACCAGCGGCAGCTCGCCGGCGGACGCGACCTCGCGGCCCATCTGGATGCGCACGGGATCGCGCAGGTGCCGGCGGGCGATGGCGTCGATCCGCGGCGGCATGGTCGCCGAGAAGAGCACGGTCTGCCGCTCGGCCGGCGTCTCGGCCAGGATCGCCTCGATGTCCTCGGCGAAGCCCATGTCGAGCATCTCGTCGGCCTCGTCGAGCACCACCGTGCGCACGTCGCCGAGGTGCAGCGTGCCGCGGCTGATGTGGTCGAGAACGCGGCCGGGCGTGCCGACCACGACCTGCACACCCCGCTGCAGCGCCTGCAGCTGCCGCCCGATCGGCTGTCCGCCGTAGACCGGCAGCACCCGCACGCCCAGGTCACGCCCGTAGCGGTGGACCGCCTGGGAGACCTGCTCGGCCAGCTCGCGGGTCGGCACCAGGGCCAGCGCCTGCGGGCCGCCCGTGCGGTCGGCGGTCAGCGACTGCAGGATGGGCAGCGCGAAGGCCGCCGTCTTGCCGGTGCCGGTGGCCGCCTGGCCCACCAGGTCGTGGCCGGCCAGCACCGGGGGGATGGCCTCGCGCTGGATCGGCGTGGGCTCCTCGTAGCCGAGGCTGACGAGCGCGCGCAGCAGCTCCGGTCGAAGCCCCAATCCCGCGAAGCCTGCCTCGGACTCGACCAGGTCTTCGTCCATGGCGTCTTCCATGGCAAGAAGGATACGAGCCGCACGCCGGAGCCCCTCGCGCGGCCTCGCTCAGCCGGCCGGCGTCCCGAACGCCGCCAGCGACACCGCCTGCCAGTCACGCCAGGTGTGCAGGCGATCCTCGTAGATCGTCTCGATCTCGGCCAGGACATCGCCGAGGATCAGCCGGCGCGGCGGGTCGGCGGCATCGACCAGCGCGAGGATCGCCGGCCCGGTGGCGGCCGGGTCGCCGACCCGGAAGGCCGGCGCCGTGGCCTCGCGGGTCCCGGCGTAGTCGGGCAGCTCGGCGCTGGTCCGCAGACCCCGCGACGCGAAGCCGGTGGCGAACGGGCCGGGCTCGACCAGGGTGACGTGCACGCCGAAGCCCTCGATCTCCTGGGTGAGGGCCTCCGTGAGACCTTCGACCGCCCACTTCGAGGCGTGATAGGCGCCGAAGCCGGGGTAGGCGCGGACGCCGCCCTCGCTGGTCACCTGGAGCAGGTGACCGGCGCCCTGGCGGCGCAGGACGGGCAGGACGGCCTGGGTCACCCAGACCGCACCGAAGAAGTTGGTCTCCATCTGCTGCCGCAGCTCGCGCTCGGTGACCTCCTCGACCATGCCGGTGTGGCCGTAGCCGGCGCTGTTGACGACGACGTCGAGGCGCCCGAAGCGCCGCACGGCGTTCTCGACGGCCGCGAAGACCTCTTCCCGATCGGTGACGTCGAGCTCCAGCGGCAGCACGGCCTCTCCGAAGCGCTCGACGAGGTCGTCCAGCGACGTGGTGTCGCGGGCGGTGGCGACCACCCGATCGCCGCGGTCGAGGGCGGCCCGCGCCCAGAGCCGGCCGAAGCCGCTGGAGGTGCCGGTGATGAACCAGATTTTGCTCATGCGATCGAGTCTGCGCGTGCGGCCGGCATGCCACCAGCGAATGATCGTCAGGGCAGGTATTCCGTGCTGGCATAGTGGCGGGATGAGCCTGGACGTTCATCCCCAGCTGCTGCGGGCGCTGCGGGCGGTCCTCGAGACCGGCTCGCTCACCGCCGCGTCCGAGCGGCTCGGCTTCACCCAGTCCGCGCTCTCCAAGCAGATCGCCTCGCTGGAGTCCGCGGCCGGCGTGCGGCTGCTGCGCCGCGGCCCGCGCGGGGTCGAGCCGACCGAGGCCGGCCACCGCCTGGCCGCCCGGGCTGCCGCCGTCCTGGATCAGCTCGACGCCGCCCAGCGCGAACTGGCCGACCTGGCCGCGCCGGTCGGTGGCCGGGTCGCGCTCGGCGGGTTCCCCACCACGGCCATGCGGCTTGTCCCGCGCACGATCGCCCGGCTCCGCGCCGACCACCCGTCGATCAGGATCGACTTCCTCGAGTCCTCGACCAACGTGCAGATCCGGCGGCTGCGCGCGGGCCGCCTCGACCTGGCGCTCCTGTCGTCCGGCGAGGGCCTGCCCGACTGGGACCTGACCGGCATCGAGGCCGAGCGGCTGCCGTCCGGCCCGCTCCTGCTGGCCGTGGGCAAGCAGCACCGGCTCGCCCGGACGGGCCGGGTCGCGGTGGCCGACCTGGCCGGCGAGGAGTGGATAGCCGGGCGCGGGGCGCGGGGCGAGCCGCAGTTCGGCGCCTGGCCGACGCTGCCCAGTCCCCGGGTGACGGCCGAGCTCGCCGACTGGTCGACCCGGCTCGGCTTCGTCGCCGCCGGGCTCGGGGTCACGACCGTGCCGAGCCTGGCCGCGGGCGCGCTGCCCGACGGTGTCGTCTGCGTCGAGGTCGACGATCCCCAGTGGACGGGCCGCCAGTTGCTGCTCGCGCGGGTCGGCACCCTCACCGGCCCGGCCCGGGCGGTCCGCTCCGCACTGATCCGCGAGGCCACGGCTTGACGGCCCCGCGTCCGCAAATGCCGTTCGCAGCCGCCTCGGTGCAGACCGTCGAGATCCCGGGTGCGATCGGGTGAGATCTTCTCAAGCACGGGTGCGAGCGGCCGATGGGAACGGCCGACCGTGGTGAGCCGTGAGAGAGGCGCGTCCGCATGCAACCCGAGCATGGCCCGCAGGCGTGGGGATCCCAGCCGACCTACCCCGCCCCGCCGGCTCAACCCCCGGCACCGCCGGCGTACTACAGCGGGCCGGGAGCACCGGCCCACCCGCCGCAGGCCGGCGGGGCCGGAGCGCCGCCCCCGCCGCCTCCGTGGATGGTGCAGTACCAGCCGAACGCGCCCGCCGCGCGCAAGCGGGGCGGCCCGCGCAAGGCGCTGGTCATCGGCGCGATCGCCGTGGTGGGGCTGCTCGGCGCGGGCACGGCCGGGGTCAACGCGTTCGCCAGGCACGAGGTGTGCTCGGCGTTGGAGGGTGATTCCACGCTGACCGGGTCGGCCGGTTCCGAGGCACCCACGGCGGGCCAGTTCGAGCAGGTCCGCCAGGGTGCCGACGAGATGCGCGGCTACAGTCGCATGCTGGTCCTCGACGGCGACCTCAGCGCGGCCGTCGACGGTCTGGCCGACGACGCCGACCAGCTCGTCGATGTGCTGTCGGCCAACGGGACCGGTTCGGTGGAACAGATCGCGGCCGGCGGCGGGATGGCCGAGCTGCTGACGCTGGCCGGTTCGATCAACAGCCACGCCCGCGCGGCCCAGCGCGCCTGCGACCTCCCGGTCACCGGCATCTTCAAGGATTGATCCGGGCGCCCGGCGCGCCTAGTTTCGAGGTATGCCTGGGCAGGGTTTCCGGCTCGATGCGGCGATCGCCGACGTGTACGGCGATCTGCGGCTGGCGCCCGTGCTGCGCCGGCTGCTGCGGCACAGCGGGCGGCTCACCGGGTCGGCCGCGGGCAGCATCTCGCTGGTCGACGCAGCTCGCGGGCACTATGTGAAGGCGGCCGAGATCGGCGCGCACTGCCGGCTCGGGCAGCGGTTCCCGCTCGACGAGGGCGCCACCGGCAAGGCGTTCGACCGGCGCCGGCCGGTGGTCATCCCGGACTACGGACGGCTGCGGGCCGGGCACCTGGCCGGCACCGATCCGGCCCGCCGGGGCGCCGCCGTGGCCGTGCCGATCTGGTGGCGCGGTGATGTGATCGCGGTGAACGTCGTCTTCGCACCGACCACCGACGACTTCCCGGCCGGCGCGGTGGACGACCTGGAGGCGCTGACCCAGACCGCGGCGGCCGCGATCGTCCTGTCGGGACGGCACGATCCGTCGCTCGGGGCGCTGATCGCCCGGCAGATCCCGGCCACGGTCACCGAGGCCGGCGCCGTCCGGCCGGTCTCCCCCGCGGTGGCCCGCCTCGCCACCGAGCTGGTCACCGCCGCGGCCCGGGCGGCCGTCGACGGTGCGCAGCAGCGGGTCGCCGTGGTCTATCGCGACGACGGCCTGCGGCTGCTCGTGCAGCAGGAGGGTGGTCTCCGTCCGGACGAGACGTTCCGGCGCGACGGTGTCACGGTCGAGGAGGTCCCGGGCTGGGGCGTCCTGGTGCGCGCCGAGCTCCCGTACGCGATGGAACCTCCGCCCTTCTCGCCGCGCGAGGCCGAGGTGCTGGCCCTGCTGCGGGAGGGCCTGACCGACCGCGAGATCGCCGCGCGCCTGGTCGTGTCGCCCAAGACGATCGAGAAGCACGTCGCCGCGGTGCTGCGCAAGACCGGGACGACCCGGCGCACGGCGGCCGTGGTGGTCGCGCTCGACAACGGGTGGATTCCCCCATACCGATGATCGGCGGCCCCGGCTTGACTGAGCCTCGTGCCCATCGTCGCCCTGAAGGACATCCTCGACCGCGCGCTCGCCGAGCGGTACGGGGTGGCCGCCATCAACATCATCAACGACCTCACCATCGAGGCCGTCGTCGCGGCCGCCGCCGAGGAGCGCGCGCCGGTCATCCTGCAGACCTCGGTCAAGACCGTCAAACAGTACGGCCGGGGGCAGCTGCACGGCATCGTCGAGGCACTGGTCGCCGACGCCGAGGTGCCGGTCACCCTGCATCTCGACCACTGTCCCGACCGGAGGGTGATCTCCGACTGCCTGGCCGGCGGGTGGAACTCCGTGCTGTTCGACGCGCACGAGCTCGACGTGGCCGAGAACCTGCGGCAGACGACCGAGGTGGTGGCCGAGGCCCGCCGGGCCGGCGCCCACGTCGAGGGCGAGATCGAGGGCATCCAGGGCGTCGAGGACGATCTCGGCTCGGACGACGCGCCGGCCGTGCGGAGCCTCGAGGTGGCGGTCGACTTCATCCGGCGGACCGGTGTCGACTGTTTCGCGCCGGCCATCGGCAACGCGCACGGACAGTACAAGCAGGCCCCGGTGCTGAACGCGCAGCGGATCAGCGATCTGGTGACCGCCACCGGCATCCCGATGGCCCTGCACGGCGGCACCGGATTGTCCGACGAGCAGTTCAGCGACCTGATCGCCCGCGGCTGCGCCAAGGTGAACATCTCGACCGCGCTCAAGGAGACGTTCATGAAGTCCGGGCTGGACTTCCTGCGGGAGACGGCCGAGCGCGACAAGTGGGATCCGCCGTCGCTGTTCCGGCATCAGCGGACGGCGGTGCTCGAGATGGCCCGGCGGCACATCCGGCTGTTCGGCGGATCGGGGCGGGCCTGGTGACCGCGCTGATCTTCGACTGCGACGGGGTGCTGGCCGACACCGAGCGGTACGGCCACCTGCCCGCGTTCAACGCCACCTTCGAGCGGTTCGGGTTGCCGGTGCGCTGGACCGAGCAGGAGTACGGCGAGAAGCTGCGGATCGGCGGCGGCAAGGAGCGGATGGCGAGCCTGTTCGACGATCCCGCCTTCGCCGCGGCGGCCGGCCCCGGGGACCGTACCGAAAAACTTGTGACCTGGCACCGGGCCAAGACGGCGGCGTTCCAGCAGCTGGTGGCGGCCGGGCAGGTCCCGACCAGGCCGGGCGTCTCCCGGATCATCCGCGACGCGCTGGCGGCCGGGTGGACGGTCGCGGTCGCGTCGACCTCGGCCGAGGAGTCCGTCCGCGCGGTGCTGGCCGGTGCCGCGGGCGAGGCCGCCGCCGGGATCCCGGTCTTCGCCGGTGACGTGGTGCCGGCCAAGAAGCCCGACCCGGCGATCTACCAGCTCACCGTGGCGGAGTTGGGGCTCGACCCGGCGGCCACGCTGGTCGTCGAGGACTCCCGCAACGGGCTGCTCGCCGCCACTCGGGCCGGGCTGAAGTGCCTGGTCACGGTCAACGGCTACACCCGCGACGAGGACTTCGGCGAGGCCGCCCTGGTCGTCTCGGAGCTGGGCGACGACGGCCGCCCGCCGATCGAGGTGCTGGCCGACCGGGCCGGGGTGCGTCCCGGTGCCTACCTGACGCTCGACGACCTGCGCGCCTGCTTGGGAGAGCCCACATGACGATGCGACAGACCGAGTTCGTCGTCCGGACCATCGCCGAGACGGCCATCGAGAACGAGAAGTACTTCGGCGACCTCGACTCGGTGGTCGGCGACGGCGACTTCGGCTACTCGCTGGCCCGGGGCTTCGAGAAGCTGCTGGAAGGCTGGGCCGACCTGGATCGTTCCAGCCCGGGCACGTTCCTCAAGAAGAGCGGCCTGGTGATCACCTCCCGTATCGGGGGCACGTCCGGTCCGATCTGGGGCACGGCGTTCCTGCGGGCCGGCACCGCGGCCGGCGACGCCACCGACCTCGACGGCGAGCGGGTGGTCGCCATGCTGCGGGCGGCGATCGAGGGCATCAAGGCGCGCGGGCAGTCCGATGTCGGGGACAAGACGCTGCTGGACGCGCTCGTGCCGATGACCGACGCGCTGGCCTCCGGGGGTCTTGCGGCGGCGGCCGTCGCGGCGCGCGAGGCGGCCGACGCCACCGCGGAGATGGTCGCCAAGCGCGGCCGGGCGGCGTACACGGGCGAGCGCAGCCGCGGCTCGGTCGACGCCGGGGCCATGGCGGTGGCGGTGCTTGTCGAACGGATCAACGAGACCTGGCCGAAGCAAGGAGACGCATCGTGAAGAAGTTCGTCAACGACCCCAAGAACTACGTGGCCGAGATGCTCGAGGGCGTCGCCCTGGCCAACCCCGGCACCCTGCGCTACGTCCCCGCCTACAACCTGATCATGCGGTCGGACGCGCCGGACGAGAACAAGGTGTCCATCGTGCAGGGGTCCGGCTCCGGGCACGAGCCGGCCCACGTGATGGCGGTGGGCAAGGGCATGCTCGACGCGGCCTGCCCCGGTGACGTGTTCGCCGCCCCGCCGATGGACTACGTCTACGAGACGGCGAAGCTGCTGTCCTCCCCCAAGGGCGTGCTGCTGCTGGTCAACAACTACACCGGCGACCGCATGGCGTTCGACATGGGCAAGGAGATGGCCGAGGCCGACGGCGTCCGGGCCGAGATCCTGACCATCAACGACGACGTCGCGGTGCAGGACTCGACGTACACCGTGGGCCGGCGCGGCGTGGCCGGCAACTTCTTCGTCATCAAGGCCGTGGGGGCCGCGTCCGAGCAGGGCGCCGAGCTCGACGAGGTGATCCGGATCGGGAAGAAGGTCAACGACGTCACCCGGACGATGGGGGTCGCGCTCACCGCCTGCACGCCACCGGCCAAGGGCTCCCCGCTGTTCGAGCTGGGCGCCGACGAGATGGAGTTCGGCGTCGGCATCCACGGCGAACCGGGCCGCGAGCGCCGCACCCTCAAGGACGCCGACGCGATCGTCGACGACCTGCTGGAAGCGGTGGTCACCGACCTGCCCTACACCAACGGCGACCGGGTGGCGCTCATGATCAACGGCCTCGGCGGCACCCCGATCAGCGAGCTCTACATCCTCTTCCGCCGGGCCCACCAGCGCCTGGCCGACCGCGGCATCACCGTCGGCCGGAGCTACGTCAACGAATACTGCACCTCGCTCGACATGGCCGGCGCCTCGCTGACGCTGGTCCGCCTGGACGACGAGATCGAGCGCCTGCTGAAAGCCCCCGCCGAGGCCGCCGTCCGCATCTTCTGATCGCCGCTGGACGTCGCCGGCTGACGCGGGACCGATGAACGGGACGAAAACTCCGAAAACCGCCCAACGGCGCCGGACTCTCACTAGCGTGGACGGCGACGGAGGGAAAGCACATGTCGACGACGGCCGGTCCTTCCTCGCCCCTGGTGCTGGTGGTGGACGACGATCCGGACTTTCAGGAGATGCTCACCCACACGCTGAAGAAGCGCGGGTTCCGGGTCCTGACCGCCCTGGACTCCGAGACCGCGATGGCGACGTGCCGCGAGCACGCCGGCGCCATCGACGCGATGCTCGCCGACCTCTCGCTGCCCGGTGACCTCACCGGTGGGCTCGCCCGGCGGGTGGCCGCGGAGTTCCCCGGCATCACCACCGTGTTCGTCACCGGCATCCCGCGCTACATCGCCCTCGGTTCGGGTCTGGTGCCGCCGGACGCGCCGTACCTGGAGAAGCCGGTCAGCCCGGATACGCTGGCCGGCCTCCTGCGCACCCTGCTCGCCCGCCGCGCCGCGCCGGGGTAGGCCGGCGGCAGCGATAGGGTCTCGTCCATGTCCGCGCCGCAGCCCGCCACGCTTCCCGATCCGGCCGGGGCCGGTGACGTCGACGACCTGGTCGAGCGGCTGCGCCGGCTCAAGGTGTGGGCGGGTGACCCCTCGTACGAGAAGATCAAGAACGAGGTGAACGCGGCCTGGACCGCCGACGGGCGGCCGGCCGGGGACCTGACGATCAAGTCGACGGTGGCCAACTGCTTCCAGCCCGGCCGGCGGCGGCTGAACACCGACCTCGTCCTCGCGGTGGTCGGGGTGCTCTGCCCGGACCCCGAATACGTGACGCGGTGGCGTCAGGCCCTGCGGGTGATCGCCGGTGGGACCGAGGCGGTCTCCCAGGCTCGGGTGCAGGACAAGCTTCCGCAGGATCTGATCGGCTTCACCGGGCGCGAGGACCAGATCGCCCAGGCCGTCCGCCGGGCCGCCGGAGCCGTCGTCATCACCGCCATCGAGGGCATGGCCGGCGTCGGCAAGACGCAGCTGGCCGTCCACGCCGGGCACCGGCTGCTCCGGGACCACTCGTTCGACCAGGTGCTGTTCGTCAACCTGCGCGGGTTCCACCCCGATCCGGCCCAGCCCCCGGCCGACCCGGCCGCCGTCCTCGACGGCTTCCTCCGGCTGCTCGGCCTGCCCGGCCACCAGGTTCCGCACGGCCTGGCCGCCCGGACCGCGGCCTACCGCGACCGGCTGGCCGGCGTGCGCGCCCTGGTGGTCCTCGACAACGCGGCGAACGCCGAGCAGGTGCGCCCCTTGCTGGCCGGCGGACCCGGCTGCCTCACCCTGATCACCAGCCGGCGCAGCCTCGACGAGCTCCCGTCGACGGACCGGATCGCAGTCGACGTGTTCACCGCCGACGAGGCGGTCGCCTTCCTGGCCGGTGCCCTGCCCGAGGTGCCCGCGGGCGCCGATCCCCAGGCCCTCGTCCGGATCGCCCGGCGCTGCGGCCACCTGCCGCTGGCCCTCAGCCTGATCGCCGGCCACATCCGGGCCGCCCCGGGCTGGACGCTCACCGACCACGCCGACCGGCTCGACGAGCGGCACGCCGACCGGCGTCTCGACTCCGGGGTGGAACTCGCGCTCACGCTGTCGTACCAGCACCTCTCCGCCGATCGGCAGCGGCTGCTGCGGCTGGCCGCGCTGCACCCGGGGCAGGATCTCGACTCGTACGCCGCGGCCGCCCTGGCCGGCACCGACCTGTCCGCGGCGGCCGCGGCGCTCGGCGATCTGGGCCGCGACCACCTGCTGCAGGAGACCGCACCGGGCCGCTACACGTTCCACGACCTGGTCCGGACCTTCGCCCAGGCCCGCGCGCACGACATCGACCCGCCCGCCGCACGCCGCGCCGCCCTCACCCGGCTCTTCGACCACTACCTGGCCACCGCCGCCGCCGCGATCAACGCCCTGCACCCGGCCGAGGCCCACCTGCACCCGGCGATCGGCCCGGCCGGCACCCCGGCCCCGGAGCTGACCGCCCCGGGCAGCGCGGTCGCCTGGCTCGACACCGAACGCCACACGCTGGTGGCCGTCGCCGTGCACACCGCCACCGACGGCTGGCCCACCCACACGACCCGGCTGTCCGGCGTCCTGTTCCGCTACCTCATCGGCCGGGGCCACCACAGCGAGGCGCTCACCGCGTACACGAGCGCCCACCGCGCCGCCCTCGGCCGCGAGGACCTGGCGGGCCAGTTCGCCGCCCTGACCAACCTCGGCATCTCGTATCTGTACGCCGAGCAGTACGACCTGGCCGGCGACCACCTGCGGCGGGCGCTGGACGGGTGGCGCCGGATCGGTGACACCCGCAGCCAGGGCCGGGCACTGTTCAGCCTGGCCGCCATCGAGGAGCGGGCCAGTCGCTTCGCGGCGTCGGCCGACCTGCTCCGCGAGTCCCTGGCCTGCTATCGGGCGGTCGGCGACGAGACCAACGTGACCAACGCCCTGGGCAGCCTGGCGATCGCCCTGGGCCGGCTGGGCCGCTCCGAGGAGGCCATGGACGCCGGCCTGCAGGCCCTGACCCAGGCCCGCCGGGTCGGGCACGAGCACGGCGAGGGTTACGCCCTCGACGTGCTGGCCAACATCGAGATGCAGGCCGGGCAGTACGAACCGGCCGGCGCGCACCTCCAGCAGGCACTGATCCTGCGCCGCCGGCTGCACAACCGCCTGGGCGAGGGCAGCGCGCTCGACAGCCTCGGCATGCTGCACACCCACCTGGGCGAGCTCGACGAGGCCGCCGGTCACTTCGAGGAGTCCCTGGCCCTCTTCCGCGAGATCGGCAGCCAGGAGGGCCAGTCCTTCTCGCTCAACGGCCTGGGCGAGGTGGCACACCGGGCCGGCCGGCACTCCGACGCCCTCACCCACCACACGGACGCTTACGCGATCGCGGCCGGCATCGAGAACCGCTACCAGCAGGCCCGCGCGGCCACCGGCCTGGGCCACGCCCACCTCGCGCTGGGCGAGGTGGGCGCGGCCCGCGTCCACTACAAGCAGGCCCTGACCCTCTACGAGGACCTGGGTGTCCCCGAGGCCGAGCAGGCCCGGACCCATCTGTCAGCCTGCCAGCGCGGTGGTGGCTGACGCCTGCCGGATTCGCCGGTGGTCGTCAGCCTCATCGATGAAGGTCCGCCGCACGCCGCACACTGCCTCGCAGCCGCCCGGTCGCGGACATCATGTCCATACTGAGCGGGTGAACGACTACTCATGGCCGGCCCACGGCGATCGCCTTGCCGAGCGGGCTGCCCAATGCTGGCCGGACACCCTGAGCACGCTGCCCATCGGCAGCAGGGTGACCGGTGAAGTGATCGGCCGCCGGCGCTTCGGAGTGTTTGTGCGCATCAACGAAGCTCCCGGCGCCATGGGCTTGGCCGAGCTGACCTCGATGCCGCGCGACGCGACGCTGCCTGCAGTCGGAACCGCCGTCCAAGGCACAGTGATCGAACACGCCGCACACAACCACCAAGTCAGGCTCCGCCTCCTCCCACGGTGAACGTCTGTGGACTCCGCATCCGTTGTCGGCCAGCTGCCACGCCGGTCCGACGTCGGTGGCCGAGCCGGTCTGCTGGGACAGGGCGGCCCCGGCCGTTTCGGCACCGAGGTCGTCGACCCGCGTCTGGGAGCCGTCGCGGGTGGCGGCCGGGTCGGCGCCCAGGCAGCCACCCCGGACGACGGACGGCCGGGACCCGCCCGGTCAGAGCCTCACCAGGTGGCGCCGTGACCGTGGTTGCGCGCCTGGTGCTCGTCGAGCGCGGTGGCGAAGGCCGTCCAGTCGCCCCGCTGGGCGTGCCCGAGCAGGATCCGGTGCTCGGCGATGGTCTGCCGCGGATCGCTGGAGATGCGGTCGGCGCTGCGCAGGATCGACAGGTACTGCCGGTCCTGCAACCGGTCGTAGATGGACAGCATCATGCTGTTGGCCGAGAGCTCGACGAAGGCTCGGTGGAACCGCATGGCGAGCACGGCGAACCCGGGCACGTCGCCCCCCAGCAGTGCCTGCTCCTGCTGGTCCAGGTTGTCGGCCAGGCGCGCGGCCAGCCCCTCGCGCTGAGCCGGCCCGGCCAGCCGGATGCCCGCGGACTCCAGGGCCTGCCGGGTCTCGGCCGATTCGCGCACCTCGTCGGCGGTCAGCTCCCGCACCAGGGCACCGCGCTGGGCATAGATGGTCACCCAGCCCTCGTCCTGCAGGCGGGTGAGCGCGGCCCGCACCGGGGTCCGGCTCATCGACAGGGTCGCGGCCAGCTCGTTCTCACTGAGCATGCGGCCCGGCGTCAGCTCGCCCCGCATGATGGCGGCCCGGATGTGCGCGTGGGCGCGGTCGGCGGCGCTGGACTTCTGCGCGACGCTCACAAGGTGCCTCCAGGGACGGTCGGGAACGCCGATAATCCTACTGACATCCAACTGGGATACAAGTAGGGTACGAGTTGCCACGCCGCCGACCATCAGGAGTAACCCCATGGATGCGCTCACTGACGAGGACCGGCACGCTCTCTACCGCCGTTCCCTGGTCGTGGTCGTCGTGTCGCAGGTCTTCGGTGGGGCCGGCCTGGCCGCCGGGGTCACCGTCGGGGGTCTGCTGGCTCAGGACATGCTGGGCAACGACAGCCTGGCCGGATTGCCGGCCGCCCTGTTCACCCTGGGGTCGGCGCTGGCCGCGTTCACCGTCGGGCGCCTCACCCAGCGCACCGGCCGGCGGGGCGGGCTGGCCGCCGGTTTCGCCGCCGGCTCGGTCGGCGCGGCCGGCATCGTGACGGCGGCCGTCGCCGACCGCCCGGCGCTGCTGTTCCTGTCGCTGTTCGTCTACGGCGCCGGCACCGCCACCAATCTGCAGGCCCGCTACGCCGGCACCGACCTGGCCCCGCCCGGCCGCCGCGCCACCGCGGTGTCGATCGCCCTGGTCTCCACCACCGCCGGGGCGGTCGCCGGGCCACTGTCGGTGAACCTGCTGGGTGAGCTGGCCACCTCGCTCGGCATTCCCGCCCTGGCCGGCCCGTTCCTGCTGGCCGCGGTCGCCTTCGCGGTGGCCGGGCTGGTCCTGTTCGTCTTCCTCCGGCCCGACCCCTACCTGGTCTCTCTGCGCCTGGCCCGCGCCGCGGCCCCGAGCGACCCGGCCCCAGCCCGCGGCCGGGTCAGTCCCGGCGTCGCCGTCGGCGCCACCGTCATGGTGCTGACCCAGGTGGCCATGGTCGCGATCATGACGATGACCCCGGTCCACATGCGGCACCACCAGCACGGGCTGGGCCAGGTCGGCTTCGTGATCAGCATGCACATCGCCGCCATGTTCCTGCCCTCGCTGCTGACCGGGCGCCTGGTCGACCGTCTCGGCAGCATGCCGATGGCCGTGACCGCGGCCGGCACCCTGCTCACGGCCGGGGTCGTCGCGGCCGTCTCCCCCGGTGACTCGCTGGCCGGCCTGACGCTCGCGCTGGTCCTGCTCGGCCTGGGCTGGAACTTCGGCCTGATCAGCGGCACTGCCTACATCGTCGACTCGACCGAGCCGGCGACCCGGGCGAAGACCCAGGGCACGGTCGACGTCCTCATCGCGCTGGCCGGCGCGGGCGGCGGCGCGGCGTCCGGCGTCATCAGCGACGCCGCCGGCTTCGCCACCCTGTCACTGGCCGGTGGCCTGCTCGCCGTGCTGCTGATCCCCGTGCTGGTCTGGCAGCGCACCACCCGGCCGTCCCCGGTGGCGACAGCCGGGGCGGGAAGCAGCCGCGGGCCTGTCGCGTAGCGGCGACTCCCGACCGCCGCTGATCACCGACGGCTGAGGCAGGGCTCGCCGGGCCGGCGAGCGGGAACCATCGAGTGCGCCGGATTCCTCTCGCGGGACAGCCCGCCTTTTCTTCCGGTGAACCGCTGCGGTGTTCGGGTCAGCCCGCCTGTCCCGCGACCGTGAGGTCTGGGAGCTTCGGAACAGACCCGTTCACCGAGGAGCCCTCACCCGCCAGAAAGGCCAACACATGCCGACAGTCACGACACCGGACGGAACCGAGATCTTCTTCAAGGACTGGGGCAGCGGGCAACCCGTCGTCTTCAGCCACGGCTGGCCCCTCACCGCGGACGCCTGGGACGGCTCCGCGAATTTCGTGGCGAGCCACGGGTTCCGGGCCATCGCTCACGACCGTCGCGGTGGTGGACGCTCGAGCCAGCCGTGGGAGGGCAACGACCTCGACCACTACGCCGACGACCTGGCCGCCGTCATCGAGCACCTCGACCTGCACGACATCATCCTGGTCGGGCATTCCACCGGCGGGGGCGAGGTCACCCGCTACGTCGGACGTCACGGCACCTCCCGGGTGGCCAAGATGGTTCTGCTCGGCGCCATCCCGCCGCTGATGCTCAAGACCCCGGCCAACCCGGAAGGGCTACCGATCGAGCCGTTCAACGAGATCCGCGAGTCCGTGCTCGCGGACCGGTCGCAGTACTACCGCGATCTGGCCTTTCCGTTCTACGGAGCCAACCGGCCGGGGTCGACAGTGAGTCAAGGGGCCCATGACGCGTTCTGGCTGATGTCCATGTCGGTCGGCATCAAGAGCGCCTACGACTGCGTCAAGGCGTTCTCCGAGACGGACCTCACGGAAGACCTCAAGAAGATCGACGTACCGACGCTGATCCTGCACGGTGACGACGACCAGATCG
The DNA here is from genome assembly GCF_023544465.1 of Paractinoplanes maris. GTDB lineage: Bacteria > Actinomycetota > Actinomycetes > Mycobacteriales > Micromonosporaceae > Actinoplanes > Actinoplanes maris. Next base: position 17,844 of record NZ_JALPVL010000014.1, read on the forward strand.
TGCCGATCCAGGCGTCGGCGCTGAAGTCCTCGAAGATCGTCGCCAACTCGACACTCAAGATCTACCCCGGCGCTCCGCACGGCCTCACCGGCGCCCACGAGCAGGAGTTCAACAAGGACCTGCTCGGCTTCATCACCAGCTGACACCGCGGCGGCGGGCGGCCGTCAGCGCGTGCTGGCCATGTACAGGCGGTTGCGGCCGGCCCGCTTGGCCGCGTAGAGCGCCGCGTCGGCCCGGGCCAGCAGGTCCTCGGCCGACTCGCTCCCGTTCCACTGGGCGGCGCCGGCCGAGAACGTCTGACCGAGTGGGGTGACCGCCTGCAGCCGCTCGATGATGCGGTCGGCGTCGGCCAGCCGGGAGTGGTCGAAGATCGCGCCGAACTCCTCACCGCCATAGCGGGCCAGCAGGTCCTCGGGGCGCAACTCGGCCCGCCAGGCCACCGCGGCGGCGGTCAGCAGCTCGTCGCCGCCCTGGTGACCGTGCTCGTCGTTGTACCGCTTGAAGTGATCGAGGTCGAGGATGGCCACGACGACCGGGGTGCCGTGGCGGCGGGCGGCGGCGATCCGGCGGGACAGCTCGACATCCCAGGCCCGCCGGTTGGGCAGCGTGGTGAGCGCGTCGATGTGGGCCACGGCGCTGAGCTGGCGGGCCTTGTCCTGCACCTCGCCGACCAGATCCACCATGCGCATCGCGAGCAGGGCGAACAGGACGATGCAGCCGACCCCGGCGGCCAGCCAGTCGACCTGCCCGTCCTGCAGGAGGCCCTGGGCGATGAGCAGGCCCGGTGCGCCCATGCAGGCCACGTTCACCAGCAGCACCCGGCCCGGGGACATGTCCGCCACCGGGCGCAGCGGCCGGCCGGTGAGGACGCGCATCGACGGATGCAGGGCCGCGCCGGCCATCAGGAACCCGGACAGCGAGGTGAGGAAGCCCAGATGCCGGGGTGGGTCGACGGCGAAGATCAACGGCAGCAGGGTGGCCAGGTGCGACACGGTCTGCAGCAGCAACGAGACGCAGATCTGCCAGAACGCCGTGTTGCGCAGGCCCCGGGAGGTGAAGAAGCGGATCAGCACACCGAGCAGCAGGACGTCGCCGAACGGGAAGAGCGCCGAGAGCGCGTCGCCGGGCAGGTCCCGGTCGAGCCGCAACAGCGGGGTGATCACCAGCAACCAGCAGGCCAGCGCGAGCCCCACGCTGATCATCGCCGTGTCGAGCAGTCCCGCGCGGTCCTGCCGCCAGGAGGTTCCCCGGACGATCAGGAGCAGGGCCAGCGCCTCCACCGGGTAGACGGCCAGGAACATCGCGAACGCGGCCGTGTGGGCACCGGTGGACCAGAGGCCGAAGCCGACCACCATGATCAGGCCGACCGAGGCCAGCAGGAACCACGGCCACCGCGGTCGTGGCCGGTTCAGCACCACCCCGGTCACGATGCCGGCGCCGAACAGCACCGGCATGGCCGTGGCCAGCAGGCCGCCCGCGGTGCCGGCCGGGTCGGTGACCAACTGACCGGCACAGAACGACACGGCCGCGACGAGCCAGCCCCGCCAGACACGGGTCAGCCGGGACTGCCGCCCGATGTCGAGCGCTGCCCCCTCGTCCGGTTCAGCGGCGCGGAAGACCGCCGCGTCGACCGGCTGCCGTCCGCCGTCGCGGTCCAGCACGGAGTGCCCCACCTGCGGTCCTCCCTGATCGCGTCGCCGCCTTACCCATCGGCAGGTCGCGGCGGCTCGTGAGCCGCCCGCTCGGCGATCGCCCGGCCCAGCTCGGCCGTGGTGCCCTTGCCGTGCAGGTCGGGGGTCAGGGGCGCCTCGGCCGGACCGCGTGCCAGCACGTCCTCGATGGCGCCGAGCAGGTGGGCGGCGGCCTCGGGATGGCCCAGGTGCTCGAGCATCATCGAGCCGCACCAGATCTGGCCGATCGGGTTGGCTATGCCCTGGCCGGCGATGTCGGGGGCGGAGCCGTGGACCGGCTCGAAGAGGCTGGGGTGCTCACGTTCCGGGTTGATGTTGGCGCTGGGGGCGATGCCCAGGGTGCCGGTGCAGGCGGGGCCGAGGTCGGAGAGGATGTCGCCGAACAGGTTGCTGGCCACCACCACGTCGAAGCGGTCGGGGTGCAGCACGAACAGGGCGGCCAGCGCGTCGATGTGGAACTTGTCGACGCGTACGCCGGGGAACTGCGAAGCCATGGCCGCGACCCGCTCGTCCCAGTAGGGCATGGTGATCGAGATGCCGTTGCTCTTGGTGGCCGAGGTCAGGTGGTGGGCCGGGCGGCGGGCCGCCTGCTCGTACGCGAAACGCAGCACCCGGTCGATGCCGACCCGCGTCATCACCGTCTCCTGCATCACCGTCTCGCGCTCGGTGCCCTCGAAGATCCGGCCACCGATGCTGGAGTACTCGCCCTCGGTGTTCTCGCGGACGACCACGAAGTCGATGTCGCCGGGCTCCCGGCCGGCCAGCGGGCCCCGCACGCCGGGCATCAGCCGGCAGGGGCGCAGGTTGACGTACTGTTCGAAGGTGCGCCGGAACTGCAGCAGGCTGCCCCACAGCGACACGTGGTCGGGCACCACCTCGGGCCAGCCGACCGCGCCGAAGTAGATGGCGTCGTACGCCCGCAGGGTCTCCTCCCAATCGGGCGGCAGCATCGTGCCGTGCCGCTGCCAGTAGCTCGCGCTGGCGAAGTCGAAACTGTCGAACGCCAGCTGGATGCCGAATCTCCCGGCGGTCGCTTCCAGGGCTTCGAGCCCGGCCGGTACGACCTCCTGGCCGATGCCGTCGCCGGGGATCACGGCGATGCGGTGGGTGGTCACGGTGCCTCCCTCAGTGCGGCGAGTCCGCCCTGGGCGTCGTCGAGCGCGATCCGCTCGGCGGCTGTGGAGTCACCGGCCCGCAGGGCGCGGATCAGGGCGCGGTGGCTGGTGTAGCGCTCCAGGCCGAACGTATCGTCCTTGGCCACCCGGCGCAGCAGGAGCTCGCGGCGGCGGGGGCGGCTGAAGACGCGGCTCTGCTCCAGCATGCGGACCAGCACCGGGTTGTGTGCGCAGGCGCTGACGGTGTCGTTGAACTCCTGCATCGTGTCGAGAAGGTCGGTCAGGTGCCGCTCGGTCGGCTGATCCTGCCGGCGCCGCTCCTTGAGGAGAATCAGCAGGTCGTCGGCCCGGTCGAGGATGGCGTCGAGGGCGTCGAGCTGGCCCGGGGTGGCGTGCCGGGCGGCGAAGCGGGCGACCAGTCCGCGCAGCCCGACCTCGACCTCGGCCAGGTCGTCGATGGCCGCGTCGCGGATGGCCGCGACCAGCACCGTCCGCGGTCCGATCCGCTCGATGAGCCCGTCGAGCTCGAGCCGGCGCAGCGCCTCACGGACGGGGGTGGGACTGATCGCGAGCCGCTCGGCCATGCCGCGCTCGGTCACCTTCTGCCCCGGCGCGAGCTCGCCGGTGGCGATGGCGGTGCGGACATGACGGTACGCCTGGTCGGCCAGCGTCTCGGCAGCGTTCATGACGGCACCTTACCGTATGCTGTGGCTAACTCAATTTGCAACTGTTGACAGTTTTGCTACAGCAAAATAGCGTGACGCCGGACACATGGAGGCGACATGGCCGAAATGAAAAACCGGAAGATCACCTTCTTCATCGCTCTGACGCTGTTCGCGCAGGAGTCGACCTGGAACTTCTACGACAACCAGGTGCCGGTCCTGCTGCGGGAGCACGTCACCAGCGCGGCGCTGGTCGGCGCGCTGATGGGCATGGACAACCTGCTGGGCATCTTCATCCAGCCCTGGATCGGCCACCGGTCCGACAACACCCGCACCCGGTGGGGCCGGCGAATCCCCTATCTCGCGGTCGGCATGCCCCTGGCGGCGCTGCTGTTCGTGTTCCTGCCCTGGACCACGTCGGCGGCGATGCTGATCGCCGTGATGGTCGGCTACGCGCTGGTCGCCAACACCATGCGCCCGCTGGCCGAGTCGCTGGTCCCGGACTTCATCGCGCCCGGGCGCCGCAGCCGGGCCAACGCGGTGGTCAAGATCGCGGCGGCGCTGACCATCATCGTGGCCTCACTGATCAGCCTGCTCGTGGTCGACGACCACCCCCGCGCGTCGTTCGCCATTCCGGCCGCGATCCTGCTCATCGTCACCGCGGTCATCGTCGTGAAGGTGCGTGACAGCCGCTCGCCGGCCTATCAGGAGGCCCTGGCCGAGGACGCGACCGCCGGGCCGGGTGCGGCCCGGGTGCCGTTCCGGCAGGTGATCACCGAGTTGGTCACCGATCCCGACCGGCGCCGCCTGCTCCTGCTGCTCACCGTGATGCTCTTCGGCGGGGCCTGGTTCGCGTCGCGGTCGCTCATCACCCCGTACGGGATGGAGGCGCTCGGCCTGACCCGGGGCGAGGCGGGCGGGCTCACCCTGCCCAGCGGCATCGCCTACGTGATCGCCGCCTACCCGGTCGCGCTGCTGGCCGAGCGCTTCGGCCGGCTCAGGACCATGGCTGCCGGCATGGCCGTCTTCGCGGCGGCGATGGCCGCCGGCTCGGTGGTGCAGACCGCCACCGCCACGGTCGTCGTGTTCTGTGTGGCGGCGGTCGGCGCGGCCGCCTTCCTGATCAACGCCGCGGTCGTGCTGTGGAACCTGGCCCCGTCGAGCCGGGTGCTCGGCACCTACACCGGCCTGTACGCGGTGACCTGGTATCTGGGCGGCTTCGGCGGCCCGGCGCTGGTCGGCGGCGTGGTCGACCTGGCCGGCTGGAGAACGATGCTGTTCGACATCGCCGTCCTGGCCGTGCTGGCCATCCTCGTCGTCGTCCGCCTCGGCCGGCTCCAGAGCCGAGCCGAGACCCCGATCCTGAAGTGAAGAGGCCCCCTTTGCCGACCATTCTGATCACCACCGACTACCTGCGGCCGGGCGACGAGGTGGACACCTACCTCACCGGCCTCGGCTTCACCACCCGGCACGATCCGCTGCGGGGCAAGCGTTCGGAAGCAGACCTGGTCGCCGCGCTGGACGGGGCGCAGGGGGCGCTGATCGCCAACGAGCCGATGACCGCCTCGGTGCTGGCGCGGGCCGGCTCGTTGCGCGCGATCGTGCGTACCGGCGTGGGTTACGACTCGGTCGACGTGGCCGCGGCGAACCGGCTGGGCATCGGCGTCAGCAACCTGCCGGGGGTCAACGCCAACGCGGTCGCCGAGTACACGATCGGGCTCCTCCTCGTGCAGGCCCGGAATCTGGTCGGGCTGGCCACCGGGGTCGCGGCCGGCGGCTGGCCCCGGCGCGACGGCTTCGAGCTGCGCGGCAAGACGCTCGGCATCATCGGCCGGGGCGCGGTGGCGCAACGCGTCCGGCCGCTGGCCCAGGCGTTCGGCATGACGGTCATCCAGGAGTCGTTCGACGACCTGCTCCGCGAGTCCGACTTCCTGTCGATCCATACGGCGCTCACCGACCGGACCCGGCACTTGATCGACGCGGCTGCGCTGGCGCGGATGAAGCCGACAGCCCACCTCATCAACACCGCCCGCGGGGCGATCGTCGACACGTCGGCGCTGGCCGCGGCGGTCCGGGCGGGGCAGATCGCGGGGGCGGCGCTGGACGTCGTGGATGTCGAGCCGCTGCCGTCCGACAGCGTGCTGCGCGGGGTCGACGGCATCACCGTCTTCTCGCACATGGCCGGCCAGACCACCGAGGCTCGGCGCGACGCCGGCCTCCGGGGAGCGCGCGAGCTGGTCGCCGCCCTGTCCGGCCGGCCGGACCATTCCGTGGCAGCGGACGCTTCCGCGCAGCCGTATCACGTGGCAGCCGGCCCTGCCACGCAGCCGCATCACGCCGCCGCAACCGGCCCTGCCACGCGGCCGCATCAGGCCGCCGCAACCGGCCCTGGCGCACAGCCGTATCGCCTCGAGGAGAGCGCGTGAACGCCGATGTCATCGTGGTCGGGGCCGGTCTGGCCGGGCTCGTCGCCACCGCCGAGCTGGCCGCCGCCGGGCGCTCGGTCGTCCTGCTCGACCAGGAGCCCGAGCAGAGCCTGGGCGGTCAGGCGTTCTGGTCGTTCGGCGGGTTGTTCCTGGTCGACTCGCCCGAGCAGCGCCGGATGGGCATCCGCGACTCGCCCGAGCTGGCCTGGCGGGACTGGCTGGGCAACGCCGGCTTCGACCGCCCCGAGGACGCGTGGCCGCGGCGCTGGGCCGAGGCGTACGTCGGCTGGGCGGCCGGCGGGAAGCGCGCGTGGCTGCGCGAGAAGGGCATCAAGCTGTTCCCCATCGTGGGCTGGGCCGAGCGGGCCAACAACTCGGTGCCGCGCTTCCACCTCACCTGGGGCACCGGCCCGGGCGTGCTGGAGCCCTTCATCGCCGACGTGCTGAGCAGCGACCGGGTCACGATCCGGCACCGCCACCGGGTCGACGCGCTGACGACCAGCGGCGGCGTGGTGACCGGGGTGGCCGGCCGGGTGCTGGAGCCCAGCGAGGCCGCCCGCGGCCAGGCCAGCTCGCGCACCGCGATCGGGGACTTCGCGTTCACGGCGCAGGCGGTCGTCGTGACCTCCGGCGGCATCGGGGGCGACCATGACCTCGTACGCCGGAACTGGCCCGCCCGTCTCGGGAAGCCGCCCGAACACCTGATCAGCGGCGTGCCGTCCCATGTGGACGGACGGATGATCGGCATCACGACCGAGGCGGGCGGCGCGGTCATCAATCCGGACCGGATGTGGCACTACGTCGAAGGCATCCAGAACTGGGATCCGATCTGGCAGCGGCACGGCATCCGCATCCTGCCCGGACCGTCGTCGCTGTGGCTCGACGCGCGCGGCCGCCGCCTGCCGGTGCCGCTCTACCCCGGTTTCGACACCCTCGGCACGCTCGCGCACCTGCGCACGACCGGATACGACCACAGCTGGTTCGTGCTCACCCAGCGCATCATCGAGAAGGAGTTCGCGCTCTCGGGCTCGGAGCAGAACCCCGACCTGACCGGCCGCAGCGTGCGCCAGGTGCTCGGCCGCCTGCGGTCCGGCGCGCCCGCACCGGTGGAGGCGTTCAAACGCAACGGCGCGGACTTCGTCGTCGCCGACTCCCTGGACGAGCTGGTGACGGGCATGAACGCGCTCACCCCGTCGCCGCTGCTCGACCCGGCCGGGATCCGGCGCACGGTCGAGGACCGCGACCGGGAGCTGGCCAACAACTTCGGCAAGGACCAGCAGATGGCGGCGATCCGCAACGGCCGCAACTACCGGGGCGATCGGCTGATGCGCACCGCGACGCCGCACCGGTTGCTCGACCGCTCGGCCGGTCCCCTGATCGCCGTACGGCTACACGTGCTCACCCGCAAGTCACTGGGCGGGCTGCACACCGATCTCGACGGACGCGTGCTCTCCCCGGCCGGGGAACCCGTTCCCGGGCTGTACGCCGCGGGCGAGGCGGCCGGATTCGGCGGTGGTGGCATGCACGGCTACCGCGCCCTCGAAGGCACCTTCCTGGGTGGCTGCCTGTTCTCGGGCCGCCAGGCCGGCCGCGCCCTGGCATCACTGACGAAATGAGGAAACCATGACTGACGTACGCGTTCTCGCGCCGACCGGCATGCTCGGCGCGGGCTTCCCACCCGAGACCATCACCCGCGGCCTCGCCCTGGGCGCCGACGTCATCGCCGTGGACGGCGGGTCGACCGACTCCGGCCCCCACTACCTGGGCTCGGGAACGGCCAAGACCGCCGCCGCGGCCGTGACCCGGGATCTGCGGCTCCTGCTGCGCGCGGCGGCGAGCGCCGGCATCCCCCTCATCGTCGGCTCATGCGGCACGAGCGGCACCGACTCCGGAGTCGACTGGGTCGCCGGGATGGCCCACCAGATCCTGGCCGAGGAGGGGCTGAGTCTGCGGATCGCCACGATCTACAGCGAGCAGCAGGCCGCTTCCCTGGCGCCGGACCGGATCCACCCGCTGCCACCGGCCGGCGAGCTCGATCCGGCCACTTTGGAGAGTTGCACGCACATCGTCGGCATGATGGGCCACGAGCCGATCGTGGCGGCCCTCGAGGGCGGGGCCGACGTGGTGCTGGCCGGGCGGGCCACCGACACGGCCATCGCGGCCGCGGTCCCGTTGATGCGGGGGTTCCCGGCCGGTCCGGTCTGGCACGCGGCCAAGATCGTCGAGTGCGGCGGGCAGTGCACGACCAACCCGCGTGCCGGCGGGGTGCTGGCCACCATCGACGCCACCGGGTTCACGATCGAGCCGCTCGACCCCGAGAACGCCTGCACACCCACGTCGGTGGCGGCGCACATGCTCTACGAGACGGTGAACCCGTTCTCGATGCGCGAGCCGGCCGGCACCATCGTGGTGTCCGGCGCGACCTACCGGGCGGTGGACGACCGCGTCGTGCGGGTCGAGGGGTCCCGCTTCGAGCCGGCCGGGCAGCACACCATCAAGCTCGAGGGGGCGCGGATCACCGGGTACGAGACGATGTCGTTCACCGCGATCCGCGACCCGCACATCCTCGGCCAGATCGACACCTGGGCCGCGCTGCTGCGCAAGACGATCGGCGAGTGGGTCACCCGCACGCTGGGCCTGGGCGACGGCGACTACGCGATCGATCTGCGCCTCTACGGCTACGACGCGATCCTCGACGGGATCGAGCCCGACCGGCGGCCACCGCGTGAGGTCGGTGTCATGCTCCTCGTGCACGCGGCCGACCAGCCGACCGCGACGGCCGTGGCCAAGGTGGCCAACCCGCTGCTGCTGCACCTGCCCACGCCGGACATGAACTACCTGCCCAGCCTGGCCTTCGCCACCTCACCGGCCGAGACCGAGCGCGGCGCCGTCTACGAGTTCGTGCTCAACCACGTCATCGACGTCGACTCCCCCACCAGCCTGTTCCGCATCCACCTGCCGGAGGCCGCAGATGCCTGAGACCCCCACGATCGCGGACCTCGCCCTGGAGGTGCGGTCCAAGAACGCCGGCCCGTTCTGGGTGACGATGGAGTTGTTCATGCGCGACACCGCCGGATACGAGGCGGTCGCCTTCGTCGACGCGCCGGTCATCGCCCGGCTCTACGGCGTCGACCCGGCCACGGTCCAGATCTTCCGCCTCCCGGCGCTCAACGTCGTCAAGGTCTCGTTCCCCCGCCCCGTCTCGCAGGGCAGCCTGCGGGACCGCGACATCCACGCCGGCCAGCATCACGTCCCGCTGGCCCTGCTGCCTGTCCCTACCGCGTCCGCAGACCGTTGAAGATCAGGTCGAGCAGGTGGTGGGCGGGCTCGGCCGCTTCCTCGCGGGAGAGGAAACCGAGCAGGAGAAGCACGTCCTGAGCGCTGACGTCGGCGCGGATCGACCCCTCGGCCCGGCCCGCGGCCAGCAGGACCTCGATGACCTCGCCGATCGGCCCGGAATGGCCGGCGGCGAGCGCGTGCCCCGGGCCGGGCTCGAGTGCGGCCAGGACCCCGCGTTTGACCCGCGCGTAGTCGGCGACGTTGTCCAGCCAGCGACGGAACGCCGTGGCCGCGTCGTGCTCGGCCAGCAGCTGAGGAGCGGAGGCGACCAGCTGGTCGACGTCGGCCCGGTAGACCTCGGCCAGCAGCGCCTCGCGGGTCGCGAAGTTGCGATAGAGGGTGCCCTGCCCGACGCCGGCCGCCTTGGCGACCGCGTTCATCGGCAGCTCCGACGTCGAATTCAGCAGGTCACGGGCGACCTCGACGATGCGCGCCCGGTTGCTGACCGCGTCCGCCCGTGGCATCGCACCGACCTCCCCTTGTAAGTGGACACGTGTCCGGTTAGTCTCGGCTAAGCGGACACGTGTCAACTTACTCGATCGGGAGGTCGGATGCCGACCCGTACGGATCTCATCAGCGGCAAGACGGTGGTCGTCACCGGCGCCAGCAGCGGCATCGGGCGCGAGGCGGCCACCATGCTCGCCGGGCGCGGGGCGGCGGTCGTGCTGGCCGCGCGCCGCTCCGAGCGCATCGACGCCCTGGCCGCGTCGATCCGCGAGGCCGGGGGCCGGGCGATCGCGGTACCGACCGACGTGACGGCCGCCGGCGACGTCCGGCACCTCGTCGACCGGGCGGTCAGCGAGTTCGGCCGGCTGGACGTCCTCGTCAGCAACGCCGGGGTGGCCCGGCTCGGCCGCCTCGACCAACCGGCCGGGGACGACTGGTCGGCGATGATCGACGTCAACGTCCGCGGCCTGCTCAACGGCATCGCCGCCGTCCTGCCGGTCTTCCGCGACCAGGGACGCGGGCACGTGATCACCACGGTGTCGACCGCCGGCCTCACGATCGTGCCGACGATGGCGGTCTACGCCGCCACCAAGAACGCGGCCCGCACCATCATGGAGGGCCTGCGGACCGAGTCGACCGACGGCGTCGTCCGCACCACCGAGATCTCGCCGGGCTTCGTCCGCACCGAGCTGGCCGACGGCATGGAACCATCCGCCCGCGAGCGGATCCAGCTCGGGATGCGCGAGTTCGGCCTGGACCCGGCCGCGGTGGCCCGGGCGGTGTGCTTCGCCATCGACCAGCCGGACGACGTCGAGATCGGTGCCCTCACCATCCGCCCCACCGTGCAGGGCTGACGGCCGGAGCCGCCCGGACGTCTCGCCCGGGCGGCTCCGGCTGGTGATGCGACGGAGTTCTCAGTCGGCCCAGATGCCGCCGTCGACCAGGGCGATGGCACTGTCGTAGACGTAGTCGGCCGAGTCGGCCACGGCGATCTGCACAGTCACCTCCTGGCCTGGGGTGACCGGCACCGAGCAGGTCAACGGCTTGGTCAGACCATCCATGCTGGTGGCGTAGCCGGCCGCACCGTCCGAGTTGTCGACGTAGTAGGCCGTGTTCTCCCCCGCGTTGATGGTGTTGACGGAGACCGGCCGGGTCGTGCCGGGCACCAGGGCGCAGTTCTTGCCGTCGACCCGTACGGCCATGACGTCGTTGTAGGAGCTGTTGACGTACTCCGGATACTCCTCGCTGGCGAAGACGTAGCGCACGTGCAACGTGCTCCCCTGCGGGACGAGCTTGACCTGATACGACGCGGCGTCGAACGTGGGGTGACCGGCGAACGCGGTCAGCTCCGCGTCGCCCTCGCGGCCGAGGTTGCTGCTCGCGAACTTCGCCGGGTCGCCCAGCGCGTCGGCCATCCGGCCGGTGCTCAGCACCCAGGTCTTCTTCCCGGGCACGAAGCCGTCGACGTGACCCCACTGCTCCGTGCCGCCGGCTGTGGTGTCCTCGACCTTGTCCACACCGTCACCCAACAGCGAGTCCTTGGGGCCGCCGGGTTCGGGCGCCATGGCCTTGCAGTCCTTCGGCAGGTAGTGCGGCGACCCGGCGTACGGCTGGGATCCCTGCAGGGCATCCAGGGTGACCTTCTCGCTGAAGCTCCACTTGTCGAGGAACGCCTTGACCGTCAGATAGAGGCCGGCGCTCATCGCCACCTTGGCTTCCAGGCAGGCGTTGTAGCGGGAGTCCGTGGGATTGAAAACCGGGCCGAAGGTCGCGTCCACCGGATAGAGGCCGCCGCCGATGCCGGCGATCACGCCGGCTTCCTTGGTGCCGGCGCCGGGGCCGACGATCAGCTCACCGCCGGCTTTGAGCCCGATGGTGCCGTTCGCGGTGACCTGTGGAGTCAGCGGGGAAGCCTCCAGGACGCGCTTGCCGGTGAACGACGGCCCGTTCTTGACCGACATCGAGCCCTTGATCTCGAAGCCGGCGACCGCGGACAGACCCACGTTGCTCACCTCCATCGAGCCCCCTGCGTTGATCTCCGCGCTCGCCGAGAACGACACCGACAGCGGCACCGGCGACACCGAGATCGGCTTGAAGATGGTCGGCAGCCCCACCTTGCACTTCCGGTTGCCGCTCACCTTCACGGTCGCCGGGCCGTTCAGCGTGACGCTCAGTCCCATGTCCACCGATGCTCCGGTGGGCACGTCGGCGCCGAGGAACGAGTACTTGTCGACCTTGGTGGCGAAGTGACCGCCGAGTTTCAGGTCCGGCGAGAAGGTGACCTGGTCGCCCGCGCTCCCACCCTCGCAGGTCGCGGACAGTGCCTTGGTCGCCGCGGCCGCCTTGGCCTTCGGCGCCGGAGCCGGGGTAGGGGTCGCCTCCCCGTCGGCCGCCGCGCTGAACTCGGTGACGGCGAGCTCGTAGTGGTCGAAGGCATCGATCAGCGACCCGGCCCGCAAAGACAGGGTCCGCCCGTCAGCCGAGACGGCCGTCACGACACCCAGAAAGCCGCCGGGCAGGGGTGGCGAGACCGGCAGCACCACCGCGGCACCGATCACCGGTGCGGCCACGCCGCTCTGCAGGACCGCGCGGACTCCGGACCCGGTCGGTGCCGCGGAAACCAGGTCAGCGGGCTGGGCGAGCAGCGTGGCGGGATTCGCGACGTACTTGGCCGCATCGGTGGCCGAGGCCGGGCCCGCGGTCACCGTCAACGGCCCGTACCACCGGCCTCTGAGGCTGGTGAAGAGCGAGTACGTGTATTGCCGGCCGGCCTTCAGCCCGGAGTCGACCGCGGTGGTGCCCTTGACCGGCACGCCGGTGCCCAGCGACGTCAGGCCGGCCGGGGTCCGTCCGGTCGTGCGGCGGAGCACGAACCTCGACCCGGCCGGCGCTTTCCAGGCCAGGCTCACCCCGGTGGCCGTCATCGTGGTGGCGCGCAGGTCGCGGGCCGCGCCGTCGGCGGAGTAGGAGACCGTCACCGTGGACTTCGTGCCGGACCGGGTCGCCACCAGCGGCGCCGAGGCCCGTCCGACATAGCGCACGCCGTTGAAGATCAGCGTGCGGGCCTGAACGGTGTACAGGCCGGCGGGCGGCGCGAGGACGACCGTGGTGGATGTGCCCTCCGGCGGCTTGGTCGCGACCAGCCGTGACTTGCCGGCCAGGGTGACCGTGGCGGGCACCCCGCTGGGCGCCAAGTACTTTTCCCGGGACAGCCGGCGCCTCGAAAGCCGTTCGACCAGTCGGAAGTCAATCTCGGCCGAACAGCTTCAACCGTGCGGATTACGCCGTACGGGCGGGCCGGGACCGGCCGTCAGACGCCCGGGAGACCTCGATCCGGCGAAGCGGTCGTGGTCGGCGGCCGGCTCATCGGGTGGTGCCGGCGGCCAGCGCCTGGAGGGCGCGGAGGAAGGTGTCACGGTCGGGTGGGGGGAGCTGGTCGAGCACGGTTGCCTCGGCTGAGCGGATCGCCGACTGGGCCTCGCTGTGCAGGGTGCGGCCGGCGGGGGTCAGGCGCAGCAGGTGGACGCGGCGGTCGGCGGGGTCGGGCTCCCGCTCGATGAGGTCGCGCTGCTGCAGCTCGTCGAGGACGGCGATCAGGCGGGTCTTGTCGGCCCCGATCGAGCGGGCCAGCGCCGACTGGGTGCGCATCGGCTCGTCGCGCAGCGCGGTCAGGACGGCGTAGCCCCACATGGAGATGTCGTGGGAGGTCAGGATCGGCTGCTCGACGGCGACCATCCGGCGGCCCAGCCGCACCAGCATCGCCGCGAGGTCGGGACGGTCGTCCGCTTCGCCGGTCACCAGGCTGAAATTACACCGGTTGACAGATCGTAAGCTCAAGCGGATGGTAAGCGCATGCTTATCGAAACGATGGATGTGCGGGCGGCGGACGCGACGACGGTCCGGGCGACGATCAGCCTGGTGCGGAGTGTGTCCGGCGCCGACCTCGAGCGGCCGACACCGTGCGCGGGCTGGAATCTGCGGGAGCTGCTCGCTCATCTGACAGCCCAGCACCGGGGGTTCGCCGCGGCCGCCTCCGGCCACGGCGCCGGCCCCGAGCCGTGGCGGGAGGACCCGCTCGCGCCGGATCCCGTCGGCGCCTATCGGGCGGCGGCCGACGAGGTGATCGCCGCCTTCGGGCCCGAGGACGTGCTCGACCGCGAGTTCGCGCTGGCCGGCATCGGCACCGTCCCGGGCCGGCTGGCCATCGGCTTCCACCTGGTCGACTACGTGGCGCACGGCTGGGACGTCGCCCGGGCGCTGGGCGCGGCGTGGACCCTGCCGGACGACGTGCTGAGCGCGGCACTGCCGGTGGCCGAGATGGTGCCCGACGACGAGTCCCGGTCGGCCCCCGGTGCGGCGTTCGCGGCCCGGCAGCCGTACGCGGGAAACGACCCGCTCGACCGGATCCTCGCCCTCCTCGGCCGCTCCCCGACCTGGCCCGGCGTCAGCGACGACCGGGCCCGCTCAGATCGTTGAGCGAGGATCCGCAACCGGGCCGGCGCCGGCTTCTCCGGCAACGGCGAGCAGCCGGCTGAAGCCGGTCGAGAGCAGCGTGCCGGCGTGCCCGACGGCCGAGTAGGACCGCTCGCTGCCGTCGGCCAGCTCCAGGGTGACGGTCACGTCGGCCGTGCTGCGGGCGTTGACGACCGACGACGCCGTGATCACCTCGGGCGGACGCCGGCGGTCGCTCCGCTCGATGAGGAACCACCAGATCGCGCCGCCCACCGCCGCCACCACCGTCAGCGCGACGGCGATCCACAGGGCGACATCGAGCCCGGTGATGCCGCGATCACCGGCGTTGACGGCGACCGCGGCCAGCCCGAAGCCGATCAGCAGCCCACCGGCGCAGGCCCGGACGGCCCGCGGCCGGGCCGGCGACACCTCGTGCACCGCCACGTGGCCGTCGGCGAACCGCATCGTCACGGACTGGCCGGTCCCGGTGGTCACGTGGAGTACTTTCACCGGGCCCACGGTAAAGCATGTAACCGGATGCCCCACTGCGGTGTGTTCTTCAGTGTGAGATGCACTCAGGGGAAGACGGGGGACCATGGCGGGCCGTGACAGTGGCGACTTCGACGCCTTCTACATCGCTACGGTCCGGCGGGTTGTGCTCTACCTCTACGCCGCCTGCGGTGACCGGGCCGAGGCGCAGGACCTGGCCCAGGAGGCCTTCGCGCGAGCCTGGCAGCACTGGCCCCGGGTCGCCGGCTACGACGATCCGGAGGCCTGGGTCCGCACCGTCGCCTGGCGGCTGATGGCCAACCGGTGGCGGGGCCTGCGGCGCCGGGTGACCGCGCTGGCCCGGCTCGGACCGCGGTCCGAGGCCACCGCCGGCCCGTCGCCCGACCGGGTCGCCATCGTGGACGCGTTGCAGCGCCTGCCCCAGGCCCAACGGCAGGTGGTCGCCCTGCACTACCTGCTCGACATGCCGGTCAACGACATCTCGGCCGCCACCGGCGTTCCCGCCGGCACCGTCAAGGTGCAGCTCTCCCGGGCCCGGACCACCCTCGCCGGGCTGCTCGGCGACAACGATCAGGAGATCACCGATGCCACTTCCTCTCGCTGACCGCCTCCGGCAACTGGAGACCGACGTCCGCGACCTCGACGTGCTGCCGGCCGCGGCGGTTCGCGCCCGGGGCCGCCGCCGCCGGGTGACCGCCACGGTCGGGACGGTCGCCGCCGTGGCGACCGCGGCCGGCGTCACCGCGACCCTCGCCTGGCCGCAGCAGAACGCTCCGGTGCTGCCCGGCCCGGCCGCCGACCGCCCCGCCCTGACCTGTGACCTGAGCCTGCCGGGCGGGCCCGAGCAGGTCCGCCTCCGGGTGTTCGACGGCGGGGCCCCGGCCGGAGTGACCGGCTCGACGGCCGGGCAACTGCGGGGACTCAGCTTCACCGTGCTGACCCTCGCCGGCGGGCCGACCGAGGCACCGATCACCGGCTCGGCCACTGTGCGCTACGGGCCCGCGGCGGTGGGCGCCGCAGCCCTGGTCCGGGCCTACCTGCCCGGCGCCGCCCTGATGTTCGAACCGGGACGGACCGACGGCACCATCGACGTGACACTGGGCCCGGCCTTCGACCGGCTGGCCACCGCCACCGAGGTCAACCAGGCTCTCGCCGCCGGGGGCGAGCCGTCGCCGCCTCCGCAGTGCCGGGGCCGCTGACACTGACGTACGAGACGGCGCCGGGGTGAATGAATCGGGTTCCCGGTTAACCGATCAGCGGTGCGGGGCAGGCAACGGGCAGCACCGCCGCGGTTCCTCCCCGGGCCGCGGCCGGCTCGACACCGAGGAGCGCCATGAGCATCGAGAAGACCAGCACCCGCACGGACTTTCCCGGCACCGACCTTCAGGAGCCGGGTGACCCCCGCTCGCCCGAGACTCCCCGCCCCCGCATCCGCCAGGCGCTCACCGCGGGCGCGTCGCGAGTACGCGGGGCGGGCAGCACCGTCCGGCAGAAGCCGGCGCCCACCGCCGGTGTCCTGGCGCTGGCCGGCGGCGTGATCGCCGTCCTGGTGCTACGCCGCCGGGCCGCCCAGGCCAAGGCGGCTCAGACCCGCCAGTGGATGCCCGCGCGCTTCCGGCGTTGACTCGAGGATGTCCCCACGGGTGTTGCCGCACCCGTGGGGACACCGCCACGACATCGAAGTTTCCGAATGGTTGACAACGCTGTCACATTTCCGCAATCTGTGTCTGGGAGCGCTCCCAATCAACGGAGGTGGACAGTGATCAAACGAAGAAGATGGATGAGTGGGCTCGCCGCCGTGGCCGTCGCGGCCGGGCTGGGCCTGGCCGCCACCGCGCAACCGGCCGCCGCCGCGGCCGGCATCAAGGTCAGCGGCACCCGGATCCTCGAGGCCAACGGCAACCCGTTCGTCATGCGTGGCGTCAACCACGCGCACACCTGGTACCCCGACCGGTTCTCGTCGCTGGCCGACATCAAGGCCCAGGGAGCCAACACCGTCCGCGTGGTGCTGAGCACGGGCGACCGCTGGACCCGCAACGACGCCACCGACGTGGCCCGGGTGATCGCCGAGTGCAAGCGGCTGCGCCTGATCTGCGTACTGGAAGCGCACGACACCACCGGGTACGGCGAGGACGCGGCGGCCACCACCCTGGCCCGCGCGGCCGATTACTGGATCGGCATCAAGAGCGCGCTGGACGGCCAGGAGAACTACGTCATCCTGAACATCGGCAACGAGCCGTACGGCAACACCAACGCCGCCGGCTGGACGGCCGACACCAAGAGCGCGATCAGCCGGCTGCGCGCGGCCGGGTTCGCCCACGCGCTGATGGTGGACGCGCCCAACTGGGGCCAGGACTGGCAGTTCATCATGCGCGACAACGCCGCCTCCGTTTTCGCGTCCGACCCCCAGCGCAACACAATCTTCAGCATCCACATGTACGGCGTCTTCGACACCGCGGCTGAGATCACCGACTACGTCGGACGGTTCCAGACCGCCGGCCTGCCGCTGGTGATCGGCGAGTTCGGCCACAACCACTCCGACGGCAACCCCGACGAGGACACCATCCTGGCCACCGCGCAGGCCCGCGGCATCGGCTATCTGGGCTGGTCGTGGAGCGGCAACGGCGGCGGTGTCGAATACCTCGACATGGTCACCGGCTTCAACCCGGCCCAGCTGACCTCGTGGGGCGACCGGCTCTTCAACGGCGCCAACGGCATCAAGGCGACCGCCCGTGAGGCCACCATCTACGGCGGGACGACGCCGACGACGCCGACCACACCCCCGCCCGCCACCACACCCCCGCCGACCACGCCGCCGCCGACCACTCCCCCGCCCGCGAGCGGTGGCTGCACGGCGACGTACGCGGTGACGGGCTCCTGGGGCAGCGGCTTCCAGGGCGCGGTGACCGTCACGGCCGGCTCGGCGGCGATCCGCGGCTGGACCGTCACCTGGACCTGGCCCGGCAGCCAGCAGCTCACCAACACCTGGAACGCGACGGTGACGAGCTCCGGCAGCGCTGTCACGGCCCGCAACATGTCCTACAACGGCAGCCTCGCCGCGGGCGCCGGCACGTCGTTCGGCTTCACCGCCTCGTACGCGGGAACCAACACCACCCCCACCGTCAGCTGCACCTCCGCCTGACCCCGCCCCGGTCAGGACTCCGCACCCGCGGGTCCTGACCGGGATGTCAGCCGAAGCGACCGCCGCCTGCCGGAGCCGGCGGTCGACCTCGATCCCGGACAGGAACCGCTCGTCGTGGCTGACAACCACAAAGCTCCCTCGTACGCCGTGTGGGCGCTCTCCAGCCGGGCCGACGTCGACCAGGTCGAGGTTGTTGGTCGGCTCGTCCAGCAGCAGCACGTCGGGCCGGCCGAGCAGCTGGGCGGCCGGCTGCCGAACGAAGGGCAGATCCGGCGGCGTTCAGGGCTCGGGCGTGAAGGTGAAAGCCAGGTCGGCCCGGGCGGTGCGGTAGCGGGCCGACGGGCGTACGGCGGGTCCGCAACTGGCCGAGCCGAGCCCGGTCACGCCGACCGCCAGGTGCACCCAGAGCAGGCCCTCGGGCACCAGTTCGCCGGTGTGGCGGGCCCGTTCCAGCTGCGCGGTCGACCAGGGGCGCACCGCGACGTCGAACGGGTGGTCGCCGTCGATGCGCAGCGTGCCGTCGGGCGTGGACAGGCTCACCCGGTCGACTTCGGATCGGTTGCCGTTCTCCTGCGGCACGACGTACGGCGTCTGGGCTTCGAGGACGGTCATCCGGTGCCGGCCGGGCCGGACCGCCGCGCGCGAATCGGGGTAGCTCTCCCCGGGCCCCAGGCCGGACCAGTCGAACACCACCGCGCCCGGGTCGGGAGTGGGCAGCGCGAGCACGATCCCGAGCCGGGGCAGCGGCAGCCGCCACTCCCCCAGGCGCTCGATGCCGACCTCGAGCCGGGTCGCCGGGCCGTGCGCCGACCAGCGGTAATCGACCTCGAAGCCGCTGTCGAGCCCGGCCGGGAGGTAGCGGACCCGGCTGCCGTCGTCGCGTTCCTCGACCGTTCTCGCGAGGAGCCGGTCGAGTCCGGCGGCCCGCCACTGCTGCTCCATCGACACTGTGCCGTCCCAGCCGGGGAAGCGGTCGTTCTCGGTCGGGGCCCGCCAGGTGTCCAGGGTGAGCGAGGCGATCGGGAACGGGCCGAGGTTCCCGGGCCGCACGGGACGACCGGCCGGGCGAACCGCCGCCGGCGGTGCTTCCCGGGGCCGGTGGGCGCGGGCCAGCACGCGGCCGTCCACCGCGGCGCTGACCTCGGTGGCGGCCAGCGGCAGGCGCAGCGACGAGAGCGGCGCGATCGCCGGCACGTCGAGAACGCCGTCGGAGGAGTCGAAGACCACATGCTCGGTCGTGGTGAAGCTCCACCGGTTCTCGATGACCAGGTCGTCGCCGTCGAAGCGCAGCCGCACCGGGGTGATCACCGCCGCGAGCTCGAGCAGACCGGGCGACGGGGTGCGGTCGGGGAAGACCAGGCCGTCGATGACGAACGACCCGTCGTGGATCGTCTCGCCGAAGTCGCCGCCGTAGCGGTAGGCGCCGTCGCGCAGCAGCCCGTGGTCGGCCCACTCCCAGATGAAGCCGCCGGCCAGCCGCGGGTGTGCGTCGACGACGGCCTCGTAGTCGGCCAGCCCGCCCGGACCGTTGCCCATGGCGTGCCCGTACTCGCACATGATCATGGGAAGGCCGCGCCGGCGGGCGTCGCGGGCCGGGTCGGCCAGCGCGGGCTCCTCGTGCCGCCCGATGGCCGCGAGCTTGTCGTAGGTGGGGTACATCCGGCTGTAGACGCCGACGCTCTCGCACTCGGCGTCGCCCTCGTAGTGGATCGGCCGGGTCGGGTCGCGCTCCGCGGTCCAGGCGGCGTTGGCCGCGAGGTTGCGGCCCCAGCCGGCCTCGTTGCCGAGCGACCACAGCACGACGCTGGACGCGTTCTTGTCCCGCTCGACCATGCGCCGCATCCGGTCGGCATAAACACCGGCCCAGGCCGGGTCGTCGGACGGGTTGCCCCGCCAGGCGGTCTCGATGAAGCCGTGCGTCTCCAGGTCGCACTCCTCGATCACGTAGAGGCCGCGGCGGTCGCACAGTTCGAGGAGATAGGGATCGGGTGGGTAGTGGCTCGTCCGGACCGCGTTGATGTTGTGTTGCTTCATCAGCTGGACGTCGTGTTCCATCCGGGCGCGGGAGACGGCCCGGCCGGTGCGGGCGTCGATGTCGTGCCGGTTGACGCCGCGGAAGACCAGCGGGGCGTCGTTCAGCAGCAGGCGGTCGCCGTCCACCCGTACGGTCCGGAAACCGATGTCGAGGGCGACCGTCTCGGCCTCGGTGCGCACCAGGAGCCGGTACAGCGCGGGCTTCTCGGCCGACCACGGCTGCACGTCGGCCAGGCTCGCGCCGTCGAGCTCCCACCGGACGGGTACGGGCGCCGACACCTCCAGCGAGCCGTCCCCGCCGGCGACCACCCACAGGTCGTCGAGGCCGCCGTCGGGACGGTGCAGCAGGGCGACCGACCGGAAGATGCCGGACAGCCACCACTGGTCCTGATCCTCGACGTAGCTGGCGAAACTCCACTGGTGCACCCGGACCGCCAGCACGTCGTCCCCGCCGGTGAGGAACGCGGTGACGTCGAACTCGACGGTCAGCCGGCTGCCCGACGACCGCCCCACCGGGGCGCCGTTCACCCACACCTGGAACCACGAGTCGACCCCGTCGAAGCGCAGCAGCACCCGGCCGCCACGCCAGTCGGCCGGGCGCCGCACGATCCGCCGGTATTCGCCGGTCGGGTTCTCGGCCGGCACGTGCGGCGGATCGATCGGGAACGGGTAGCGGACATTGGTGTACGCCGGTTGGCCGTACCCGTGCATCTGCCAGTTGCCCGGCACCGGCAGCTCGTCCCAGTCGATGCCCGGGTCGGCCGGGTCCCGGCCGGTCTCGGCCGTGGGCGACCACGCGAAACGCCATCTCCCGTCCAGCGACAGGCTGCCCGCGGTGCTGCGCAGCCGGGCCCGGGGCGCCAGCGCGCCGACGGGCGGTTCGATGATCTCGTGAAGCGCTGTCACAGCCACCCTTTCAGGGAAACCCGCTCGCCCGAGGACAGGTCCACGGTCGTCCGCCGGCCGGCCAGCACGACGGTGACCGTGGTGCGTCCCGCGGGCCGGCGTGCCCGCAAGGCCACCTCGGTCGCCCGCACCCGGCCGTCGATGGTCGTCCAGGCCACGTCGACCGCGACCCCCGGCCGGGCGATCAGACCGGTCGCCCGGCCGTCGGGCCACTGCCCCGGTACGGCGGGCAGCAACTCGATCATGCCGGAGTGGCTCTGCACGAGCATCTCGGCGACCGCGGCCACATATCCCAGGTTGCCGTCGAGCTGGAAGGGCGGGTGGGCCGAGAACAGGTTGGGGTAGAGCCCGGCCCGATCCGCCGTCGCCGGGCGCAGCACCAGCTCCAGCAGCCGCGACACCCGGTCCGGCTGCCGCAGCCGGGCCCGCAGCGCGAGCTTCCAGGCCAACGACCAGCCGGTTGTCTCGTCGCCGCGGTCGTCCAGGCTGCGGGCGACGGCGGCCCGCAGCCCGGGGTCGTCCGGGGTGTCCCCGGGATAGGCGAACACCAGGTGGCTGAGGTGGCGGTGGCCCGGCTCGGCCTGCGGCGGGTTGCCGGGCCACTCCGGGATCAGCCCGTCCGGCGCGGCCGCCGGGGCCGGGATCGCCGGGCGGACCGACCGGATCTCGGCCCGCACCGGATCGCCGTCCGGGGCGAGCTCGGCGTACGCGTCGAACAGCCCGGCGATCAGCGCGAGGTCCATTGTCGACGAGACACCGGCGGCCACCGGGCGGCCCTCGGCCGAGAGATAGTGATTCTCCGGGGACGTCGACGGCGACGTGCCGAGCGTGCCGTCCGGGCCCCGGCGCAGCCAGTCGAGGCAGAACTCGGCGGCCCCGCGCAGGATCGGCAGCACGCGCCGGTCGAGGTCACCCCCGAAGCGCGAACGCTCGCGTAGCAGCCAGGTCAGCCAGACGCCGCCCATCGGCCAGAACGCCCACGCCGGATCCGCCCGCCCGCGCCCGACCGGGGCGGTGAAGGCCCAGGCGTCGGTATTGTGGTGCGCCACCCAGCCGCGGGCGCCGTAGACGGTCCGCGCGGTGGCCCGTCCCTTGTCAGCCAGCTTTGCCAGCAGGTCGACCAGCGGATCCAGCGTCTCCGGAAGATCCGCGGTCTCGGCCGCCCAGTAGTTCATCTGCGTGTTGATGTTGATCGTGTAGTTGGAGCTCCACGGCGGCCGCAGCTCGGCGTTCCAGAGTCCCTGCAACGTCGACGGCAGTCCGCCCGGCGCGGACGAGCAGATCGCGAGATAGCGCCCGTAGGTGAACAGCAACGCGGCCAGCGCGGGGTCAGTGCCGATCCGGTCGGCCGTCGGCCGGTCACCGGTCCCCCCGCCTTCACCGAGCACCAGTGTCGTGCGGGAAAACCTTTCGCCGTACGCCTTCTCGTGCCGTTCGGTCAGCGCGGCCACCCCGATCGCCGCCGCCCGGTCGGCGCGCCCCGCGGCTTCCCGGTGGGCGGCCGGCTCGTCGAACGAGGTCGCGGTGGCCAGCACCAGCTCCAGCCGCCGCCCGTCGCGCACCGCCGCCCGCACGACCACGGCACCGCGCAGCGCGGGCTCGCCCCACACCGGTTCGAGGTCCGGCTCATGGGGTGGAGGCATGTCGCTCGGCAGCCGCACGGTCAGCCAGCCGTCCCCACCGCCGTGCACCCGCAGCGGCGACGTCAGCGACCACGCGACCTCGACCGGGCGCTCGGCCTCGAGCACGAGCACGAGAACGCCGTCGGCGTGCGAGACGAAGGTCGTCCACCGCACCGCGACCCGGCCGAGCCGGTAGGACACCCGATGCGTCGCCGTGCCGAGATCCAGCTCGCGCCGGTAGTCCTCGACCTCGGTGCCACCGGTGGTCACCGACACGTGCAGATCGGCGAACGGCAGGTAGGCCTGCGACCACCCGCCCTGCACCCCGGCCAGCCGCCGGTCGGCCTCGGCCGGGTCGCCGCGATCCAGCGCGGCCCGCGCGGCGGTCAGGGCCGCGGCCGCCCTATCGGGGTCGATCCCGCTGGTGCGGCTCTCGCTCCCGGGGCTGCCGGACCAGGCCGTGCCGTCGTTGAACTGCACGTGCTCGCGCCCCGGGGTGCCGTGCACCATCGCACCGAGCCGCCCGTTACCGAGCGGGAACGCCTCCAGCCACTCCCGGGCCGGGCCGGGCGCCCAGAGGATCCTTTCTCCCACCCCGGCCCTCAGCGGCGGCCGGTCTCGACCAGCGCGGCCACGGCGTCACGGGGGCTCCGGTGGGTGACCAGGCCCTCGCCGACCAGGACGGCGTCGGCACCGGCGGCCGCGTAGCGGATCAGGTCGTCCGGGCCGCGCACCCCCGACTCGGCCACCTTGAGCGCGGGGCCGGGCAGCAGCGGGGCCAGGCGCTCGAACGTGCCCCGGTCGACCTGGAGCGTGCGCAGGTCGCGGGCATTCACGCCGATCACCCGGGCGCCGGCATCGGCCGCCCGGCTCACCTCCTCCTCGTTGTGCACCTCGACCAGCGCGGTCATGCCCAGCTCGTCCTCGAGCAGGACCCGCAGCCGGGTCAGCGTGGGCTGGTCGAGGGCGGCGACGATCAGCAGAGCCACGTCGGCGCCGTCGGCCCGGGCCTCATAGGCCTGATATTCGCCGTACAGGAAGTCCTTGCGCAGCACCGGGATGCCGACCGCCTGCCGCACCGCCATCAGGTCGGCCAGCGACCCGCCGAACCGCCGCTCCTCGGTCAGCACGCTGATCCAGGCCGCCCCGCCGGCCTCGTAACCGGCGGCCAGCGCGGCCGGATCGGCGATCGGCGCGAGGTCGCCCTTGGACGGTGACCGCCGCTTGACCTCGGCGATCACCGACACGCCGGGGCCGGCCAGTGCCCCGTACGCGTCGAGGGCCGGAACCGCCGCCCCGGCCCGGGACACCATCTCGTCGAGGCTCGTCCGAGCCTCCCGCCCGGCCACGTCCGCGCGGACGCCGGCCAGGATCTCCTCCAGCACATTGCTCACGACTGAGCACCCTAGGCGGGAAGGCTCACCGATCGAGCAGCCGGGCGCTGAGGCCGCGCAGCTCGCTGCCGCCGGCCTGGTGCCGGGAGCGTTCGAGCAGGGTCCGCACCGTCTCCCGGACGTCGGCCGACCCGTGCACGTGCTGCGGCGCGATGCGCTCGGCGTTGAGCAGCAGGCGGACGGCCTCGCGGTCGCGGTTGCGCAGCATGGCCAGTGCCCGCGCCGTGTCGGCGTAGTAGTAGACCTGGCGGATGCCGACCGGCACGGCCGCGAGCCGGGTGCGCCGGGCGATCTCGACCGCGCGGCCGGGATCACCCTCCTCGACCTCGATGCTGATCCGCCAGAGGTCGACGTTGGTCGGGCCGAAGAACAACCCTTTCGTGGTCGTCTCGCCGGTGCGCCGGGCCAGCCCGGCCGCCTCGTCCGACCAGGCCCGGCTCTCGTCGAGGCGGCGGCTGCCCTGGCTGGCCAGCGCGCACACCAGCTGCAGACAGCCGAGCACCTCGGCCGCCCCGGGCCGGGCGACGTGCCGCTGCAACTCGTCGGCCGCCCGCTCGGCCAGCGTGAGACCGCGCTGGTAGGAGCCGGCCGTGGTGGCCGCGCTGGCCCGCGTGTAGGCCGCGTAGCCCTGCAGGACCGGATCGCCGCAAGCGTCGGCCGCCTGCTGGCAGCGCTCCCCGGCCAGCCAGGCGTCGGCCAGCAGACCGAGGCTGCGCAGCACGGACGAGGCGGTGGAGGTGGCCGCGCACAGCAGGCGCAGCGCCCGGGCGGCGTGCGGCCCGGCCGTCTCGATGTGCAGGTCGTGCAGCAGGCCGGGCAGGATCCGGGTCACCGCCGCGTAGTCGCAGGCGTGCAGCAGCGACTCGGCCAGGTCGGCCGTGCGCTCGAGGTCGCCCAGCGGCGGCGCCAGCCCCTCGGCCGGCTCGCTCAGGTCACCGTCGATCAGAGCCCGGCGTACGGCGTCCGCGCCCACCAGCGCGGCCAGCACCTCCGGGTCGGCCGCGGGCACGGGCGAGCCGGCGAGCTCGGCCGGCGAGCATTCGAGCGCCTCGGCGATGCCCGCGAGGGTGAACCGGTTGTCGGCCGCCTGGATCCCCCGTTCGATCCGGCTCCAGGTGGCGTGCGACACCCCGGCCCGGCTGGCCGCGAAGCGGATGCTCCACCCGCGCGTCAGGCGACGCACCCGGATCCGGCCGCCGATGCCGGGGTCGGCACTGGGTCGTGGCTTCATGGGCCGACCGTAACGCCGCCCGCCGCGGCGGTGGTACATGGTTGTACCGCCGGCTCACGCCGGGGCCACCCGGCGGTACTCGTGAACCGGGCGCCACCGGTCGTGCAGCGTGGTGATCAGCGCGATCATGGTCAGGAAGAACAGCGTGTCGTAGCCGTCCAACCGCCCGCCGAGAATCCCGTTGGCCACGGCGGCCAGCACGACCATCACCAGCAGCCGCAGGGCGAAGGCGAGCGCGGTCGAACGGACGGTCCAGCTGCGCCGGGCGACGGCCAGGGTGATCGCCGTGTTCAGCACGACGGTGACGCCGACACCGATGACGAGCTCGGTCTCCGTACCGGTGAAGCCGGGCAGCATCCGGCCGAAGATGCAGCAGATCAGGGCGAGCAGCACCACCTTCTCGAGGGTGTTCCTCGACCACACCGCGTCGTTGCGGGTCCGCCACGCACTCTGCTCGTGGGCCTCGTCGATCGCCTCGGGCAGCGGCTCGGGGCGGATCCGCCAGTCCCAGTCGGCCGGGCGCAACCGGGGCCGGACGGCCCGCTGGAACACCACCGCGAGCCCGGCCGCCACGACGACGAGCAGGCCGATGACCCACCGGTGCTCAGCCAGTTCGTCGGTGACGTCGAGCTGGGCGACATGCAGCCACCACTCCTGCGGCAGCTTGACGACCACCCAGATCAGCCCGGCCACGCTCAGCCACCAGCCGATCAGGAAGGTGACCGGCGACCACCGGGCACGGATCGTCTCGTACGCGATGAAGAAGTACTCGAAGACGTTGGGGAACACGAGCAGCAGCCACCGCTGGTGGGTGAGCTCGAACAGCAGCGCACCCACCAGCCGGTAGAAGAACAGGAACCGGGCGATCCGGAAGGCCGGCTCACTGGTCCAGTTGCGCAGCGTCGACAGGTAGGCGATGGCCAGGTAGAACACGTCCATCGCCTTGTCGTAGGCCTGGTAGCCGGGCGGGTCGTGGCCGAAGGCCTGGAAGATCGTCTGATCCACCCCGTCGAGGACCAGGCAGGCGACGATCGCCGGCAACGGGAAGAACGGGATGGCCAGCGGCAGCAGAAATCGCGCCGCGACGACAGCGGCGAAGACCACGGCCGCACCGGTACTCACACCGCGCAGCTTCGCACAAGATCCCCGGCTCTACGCGTCGCGGCGGTGCAGCACGAACGCGCCCAGGGCCAGCGCACCCGCCGCCCAGGCAGCGACCACGCCCAGCGCGGCCGCCGGGCTCAGCGGCAACGCGACCGGGCCGGCCGTCGAGGTCGTCAGGGCCTGCACCGCCGTGGCCGGGGTCAGCCGGTAGAGCACCCGTTGCCAGTCCGGGTCGGGCAGCATGCGCAGCACCATCGGCATCAGGTAGAGCAGGGCCAGGACGATGCCCACGGCCGTCGCCGAGTTGCGGACGACCGCGGCCACGCCGAGACCGAGCAGGCCGACGAGGATCAGGTACACCACCGACGCCACCGCCGCCCGGGCCAGGGCTCCCCCGGGCGGCAGGCCGATCACCGCGACCCCGACGGCGAGCCCGGCCGCCGGCGCCACGAACGCGGTGAGCAGAGCGGCCTTGGCGGCCAGCAGGTCGAGGCGGCGCGGGACGGCGAGCAGGCTCGTCCGGATCAGGCCACTGCCGTACTCGCCGGCCAGGAGCTGCACGCCGGCCGCGGCCACGGCGGCCTGCCCGAGGCGGACGCCGAGCAGGCGCAACTGCACCGGATCGACCGAATCGCGGCCCAGCGCCACCCCGCCCGCGGTGAGCAGCACCGCGAGCCCGAGCGGCACGGCCGGCGCGGCCCGGCCGGTGAGCAGCTTGGCCCACTCGGCCCGCCAGGCCGCCCTCACGCCGGACTCCGCCGCAGCCGCCAGGTGGCCGCGGCGACGGCGGCCAGCGCCCACAGCGCCAGCACGGCCAGGCCGGCCCAGGGCGGCAGCGGGAAATAGCCGTCGGCCACCGTCTGGGGCCGGGACAGCTGCGGATACGCGGCGACGCTCTGCTGGATCGCGAACGCGGCCCCCGGCGTCAGGCGCAGCAGCCAGGTGCCCACGTCCGGCGGCAGGACCGATGTGACGGCCAGGATCGGCGGCGCGAGCAGCAGCGCGGTCACGGCGACGACCGCGGGCACGGCCCGTCGCAGCAAGGCGCCCACCCCGTACGCGAGGACGCCGGCCAGCGACAGCAGCAACGCCGTCCCGAGCGCGATCCGCAGCATGGTCGGCCACGACACGGCCAGCACCACCACGGCGTTGGCCCGCAGCATCCGCGACGCCACCGGCAGCGTCACCGCGACCGCCACCAGACCGGCCAGCAGCGACACCACGCCGACCACCCCGGCCTTGGCCACGGACACCCGCACCGGGCGGGGCATGGCGGCCAGCGTCGTGCGGATCATCCTGTGCCGGAACTCGGCCGTCCCGCACAGCACGGCCACCACGATCAGCGGCAGCAGCCCGGCGAAGACTCCGGTCAGCACCCGCTCCACGGCCAAACCGTTCTCACTGTCGATTCCGATCTCGCCCGCTCCGGCCACCGTGATCACGCCGCCGGTCTCGGTGTGGCCCGGCGGATGGGCCTGTTCCCACGTCGTGCGGTAATCGGAGTAGCCGACCAGCGACTCCGTCCACCCACCGGCCGGGCTGACCTGGGAGAACTGGGCCGTCGCCTGCGTCCACCGGGCGGCGACGGCGTGGCCGCCCTGCGGGTTCTCCTCGACCGTCATCCCGTTGGGTGAGGTGACGAAGAGGCCGATCTGCACGGTGGCGGGCAGGCCGTCGAGGCGTACGGTCTCGATCCGCTGCCAGGCGGCGCCGTCGGCCGAGACGTCACCGGTGATCTCGTCGCCCTGCCGGGTGAGGCGCAGCCAGGCCTCGCGCCCCGGCACCGCCGCCCGGTCGCGGGTGAAGCCGGACTGCATGCGGACGCCGTGCGACCCGGTCACCATCACCGCCGCGTAGTCGGCCCCGGGCTCAGTGCCGTCCTTGACCATCAGGCCGGCCTTGGCCCACGGCACCACCCCGCGCACGATCTCGTCGTGATCCGGCGGCGGGTAGGTGATCGTGCCGTCGAGGCCGCCCACCCGGGCGGTGATCGACCCGTCGCCGTCGAGGGCCCGGTGCACAAAGGTGAACTTGTCGGCCACCGACCGACCGGCCGAGTCGGTCGGCGGGGCCGGGCAGTCGACCTCGTGGGTGCCGTCCATGCACGACATCGTCACGCTGGTCGCGGCCAGCACGCCCAGCGCCACCACGATCAGCACGGCCGCCGCGGCGCCGAACATCCAGCCCCGGACGGTGCGGAACTTCAGCCATTCGGCCCGCCAGATCACCGGATGCCCCCGACGCCCGCCGTGAGCTCCAGATAGGCCGCTTCCAGCGAGGTGTACGCGCCGATCAGCTCGTCCACCCCGGCGTCGGCGACGACCCGGCCGTGCCCGGCCACCACCACGTGCCCCGCCATGTCCTGCAGTTCGCTCATCAGGTGGCTGGAGACCAGCACCGACCGGCCGTCGGCGGCCAGATCGCGCAGCAGGCCGCGCATCCAGACGATGCCGGCCGGGTCGAGCCCGTTGAACGGCTCGTCGAGCAGCAGCACCGGTGGGTCGCCGAGCAGCGCGGCGGCCACCCCGAGCCGTTGCCGCATGCCGAGTGAGTATCCGCCCGCCGTCCGCCGCCCGGCCGCGGTCAGGCCGGCCAGCGCCAGCACCGCGTCGACCCGGGTGTCCGGCAGGTCCTGCGAGCGGGCCAGCCACCGCAGGTGGTCACGGCCGCTGCGAGCCGGGTGCAGCGCGTGCGGGTCGAGCAGCGCCCCGGCGTGCCGCATCGGGCACGGCAGCTCGGCGTAGCGGCGGCCGCCGATCGTCGCGGTGCCCGCGTCCGGCCGGTCCAGCCCGACGATCATCCGCAGCGTGGTCGACTTCCCGGCGCCGTTGGGGCCGACAAAACCGGTGACGTGGCCCGGCCGGACGACGAAGGTCATCCCGTCCAGCGCGGCCGACGAGCCGAACCGTTTGCGTAATCCGTTCACTTCGATGGTGGTCATGCCGGATGTCTACGGCGGCGGACCTAACCCGGGCGCGACGAAGGCTGTCATACCGCTGTCACCTCCGGGCAGGCATGCTGTGCGGATGGGCGTCCGGCTGCGTTTCACCCTCCTCTACGGCGTGCTCTTCCTGCTGTCCGGGGCCGGGCTGCTGGCCATCGTGGCCGCGTTCGGGGTGCGGTCGACCCGGCCTGCCGGTGAGCCGCTCGGACCGGCGGCGGCCGAGCAGATCGACGCCGCCGCGGCCGCCCACACCCGGCAGCTCCTGGTCGGCGTCCTGGTCGCCGTGCTCGTCATGCTGGTGCTGTCGCTGCTGCTGGGCCGGGCCGCGGCGGACCGGGTGCTGCGGCCGCTGCGCACGATCACGGCGGCCACCCGGCGGATCACCGCCGACAACCTGCACTCCCGGCTGGCCGTGACCGGACCGGCCGACGAGGTCAAGGATCTCGCCGACACCATCGACGACCTGCTCGGCCGGCTCGAGGAGTCGTTCGCGGCCCAGCGCCGGTTCGTGGCCGACGCCTCGCACGAGCTGCGCACGCCGCTGGCCACCATGCGGGCCGCGGTCGACGTGGCCGAGGCCAAGGCGGCGCCACCGGCCGAGGTGGTCCGGCTGGGCGGGCGGATCCGCACCGAGCTCGACCAGCTCGAGACCCTGCTGGAAGGACTGCTCGTGCTGGCCCGCGCCCAGCACGGCGCGCTCGACGGCCGCACCCCGCTGTCGATGCGGTCGCTGATCCCGGCCGGCGTCCCGGTCGAGGGCGACGACTTCGTGACCGTCGGAAACCCGGTGCTGCTGGCCCGGATGGTGTCCAACGTGGTCGACAACGCCGTCCGGCACAACGAGCCCGGCGGCTGGATGCGGGTGAGCCTCGCGCCCGGCACGGTCGTCGTCGAGAACGACGGCCCGGTCCTCGACCCGGGCCAGGTGGCCATGCTCGGGCGCCCGTTCCGGCGGCTCGGCATCTCCCGCACCGGCGGCTCGGGCACCGGGCTGGGCCTGGCCATCGCCTCGGCGGTGGCGTCGGCGCACGGCGGCTCGCTCGGCCTGCGGGCGCGACCCGCGGGCGGCCTGCGCGTCGAGATCCGGCTGCAGCCGTGAGGGTCCTGGTCGTGGAGGACGCGGCCGCGCTGGCCGAGGTGGTCGCCGAGGGGCTGCGCGACCAGGGGATGGCGGTCGACGTGGCGCTCGACGGGCTGACCGCCGCGGCCAAGCTCGACGTGAACACGTACGACGTGGTGGTGCTCGACCGCGACCTGCCCGGCCTGAGCGGCGACACCCTGTGCGAGATGATCACCGGCCGGGCCGAGCGGGCGATGGTGCTCATGCTGACCGCGGCCGGCTCGGCCGACGACCGGGTGCGCGGCCTGACGCTGGGCGCCGACGACTACCTGGCCAAGCCGTTCCACTTCCCGGAGCTGGTGCTGCGGGTGCGCTCACTGGCCCGGCGACGGCCCGCGGCGACGCCCCGCACCCTGCGGGCCGGGGACCTCGAGCTCGACCCGGTCCGCCGGACGGCCACCCGCTCGGGCGTGCCGGTGCCGCTGTCGGTGAAGGAGCTCGCGGTGCTGGAGGCGCTGATGCGGGCGGCGCCGGGCTACCTGAGCAGCGAGGCCCTGCTGGAACAGGTGTGGGACGAGAACGCCGACCCGTTCACCAACACGGTCACGGTCACCGTCGGCCGCCTGCGCCGCAAACTCGGCGAACCGCCCGCCATCGTCACCCTGCCCGGCGTCGGCTACCGCCTGGCCGGGTGAGCGGCGTTCGGGCAGGCGCATCGGCCCCCGAATACATTGACCTAAATAAATACATCCGGTGACAATGCTGCGACGACCATTGCGGAGGTGGGTCATGCCGGTGCGCTGGAACCAGATCGCGGCCATCGGGACGGCCGTCGCCGCGGTCGCCGGGCCGCTGCCGGCTTCGGCCGCGCCGGCCGCCGCCGCCGTCGTCGTCTGCAACCGCTACTGCGACGGGCGCGACGCCGCCCTGGCCGGTGCGGATCGCACACCGGTGAGCAGCACGCTCTACGGGCGCACCGTCACGCTGCACGTGGACGACGCCGATTCGATGGGCTGGGCCTCGCTCGCGGGCGGCCGGGCCGGTGACGAGGTCTGGCTGGACCGGTCCTTCGACGGCGGCCGCACCTGGGCCGCCGGCAGCCGGCTGGGCAGCACCGCCGTGCCGGCCGGAGCCGGCGCCACCCGCACGACGATGGCCAACGTCGACGACTGGGTGCAGCGGGGCGTCGGCGCCCTGCGCGCCTGCGGCAAAGCCGGCGACCGGCCCGAGATCGCCTGCACCGGGTGGGCCCGCAGCACCTGGAACGCGGCCGGCCGGGGCACCGCGGCCGCCACCGCGCTGATGATGCGCTACGACCAGTCCACCGGGCTGTTCGACGGCAATGCCTGGTGGACCAGCGCCAACGCGCTGACCGCGCTGATCGGCAACATCCGGGTCTCGGGGATGGCCAGCTATCAGTACGCGATCGCCAACACGTACGACAAGCAGGTCGCCAGCCGTCAGGGGCAGTTCCGCAACGAATACCTGGACGACACCGGCTGGTGGGGACTGGCCTGGCTCGCCGCGTACGACCTGACCGGCGACAGCCGCTATCTGGCCACCGCGCGGGCCGGCGCCGACCACATGCACGCCTACTGGGACACCACCTGCGGCGGCGGGGTCTGGTGGCGGACCGACCGCACGTCCAAGGTGGCCATCGCCAACAGCCTCTACATCCAGCTCAACGCCGAGCTGGCTCAGCGGGTGCCGGGCGACACGCTCTATCGCAACCGGGCCCGCGCCGGGTGGACCTGGTTCGAGGGCACGGGCATGATCAGCTCGAACAACCTGGTGATCGACCGGATCAGCCTGGACACCTGCCGCGGCACCAGCGGGCCGCTCACCTACAACTCCGGCGTCCTGATGAACGCCCTGGTGCAGCTGAACCGGGCCACCGGGGACGCCAACGCGCTGACCGTGGCCCGCCGGATCGGCGATGCCTCCACCACCCACGCCGCGCTGAACTCGGGCGGCATCCTGCGCGAGCCCGGCGAGGGCGAGAGCTGCCAGGGTGACCAGCCGTCATGGAAGGGCGCCTACGCGCGCGGCCTCGGTGTGCTCAACCAGGCGCTCGGCGGGGTCTATGGCGGCTACTTGCAACGGCAGGCCAATTCGGCCTTCACCCGCGATCGGAACAGCCTCGACGAATACGGCATCCACTGGGCCGGACCCTTCGTGCCGAGCGCTCACGCGTGTCAGCACGCCGCGCTCGACCTGCTCAACGTGGCCCCTCTTTAACGTATAGCGGAGTGCCCGTCTTGCGGCAAGCCCCCTGATTTGCCGGACAATCTCCCCGGTCGACGCCACCGAGGGAGATTCTGAGCTGTGACGCGTTACGTTCTGGACCTGACCGACATCCGCCCGGACCAGGTCGCCCTGGCCGGCGGCAAGGGCGCCAACCTGGGCGAGCTGACCCGCATCGACGGGGTGCGGGTGCCGCCCGGGTTCTGCGTGACGACCGTGGCCTTCGAGCAGATCATCGACGTGCTCGATCGGTTGCCGGCCGGGGCGGAGCTGCGCCGGGCCGTCCGCGAGGCTTCCGTGCCGGACGAGCTGGCCGCCGAGATCACCCGCCGGGTGGGGCCCGGCGGGTATGCCGTGCGGTCCAGCGCCACCGCCGAGGACCTGCCGGCCGCCTCGTTCGCCGGCCAGCACGACTCGTACCTGAACGTGGTGGGACCCGAGGCGGTGCTGGAGCACATCCGGCTCTGCTGGGCCTCGCTGTTCACCGACCGGGCGATCAGCTACCGCCTGCGGCACGGCATCGACCACCGCCAGGTGCGCATGGCCGTCGTCGTGCAGCAGATGGTGTTCCCGCGGGCGTCGGGCATCCTGTTCACCGCCGACCCGGTCACTTCCGACCGTACGGTCTCCTCGGTCGACGCCGGCTTCGGGCTCGGCGAGGCGCTGGTCTCGGGCCTGGTCAATCCGGACGTCTACCGCGTGCGCGACGGCGCGATCATCAGCCGGGCCGTCGCCGTCAAACGGCTCGCCGTCGAGCCGCTGGACGCGGGCGGCACCGGGGAACGGGCGATCGAGCCGGACCGCCGGGAGCAGGCGGCGCTGACCGACGCCGAGGTGCTGGAGCTGGTCGGGCTGGGCCAGCGGATCGAGGCCCACTTCGGGCGCCCGCAGGACATCGAGTGGTGCCGGACCGGTGACGGGTTCCAGATCGTGCAGAGCCGGCCGATCACCACGCTCTTCCCGGTGCCGGGCACTGATGACGCCCAGAACCACGTGTACGTCTCGGTCGGTCACCAGCAGATGATGACCGACCCGATGAAGCCGCTGGGGATCTCGTTCTGGCAGATGACCACCCCGCGCCCGATGGCCGTGGCCGGCGGGCGGCTGTTCGTCGACGTCACCCCGATGCTGGCCGCGCCGGGCAGCCGGGAGAACCTGATCGACGCCCTCGGCCGGTCGGATCCGCTGATCGGCGGCGCTCTGCGGACGGCCGTCGAGCGGGAGGGCTTCCTGCCTCCACCCCCGGACAGCGACCGGCCGGCCTGGGTGCCACCGGGCAGCAGCCCCACCCTGCCGGCCGCCGACCCGGCCGTCGTCACCGAGCTGATCGAGCAGTTCGAGCGGGCCCTGGCGGCCACCGAGCAGGCCATCGGCGGGCTGTCCGGATCGGCTCTGCTCGACTTCATCCGGGCCGACGTCCCGGAACTGCGGCGGGCCATGCAGTCCGACCCGCGCAGCCTGCAGGCGATCATGGCCGGGATGGAGGCCAGCCGGTGGCTCAACGACCACATGCTCGAGTGGCTGGGCGAGCGGAACGTGGCCGACACCCTCGCCCAGTCCGTCCCGCACAACGTCACCTCGGAGATGGGCCTGGCCCTGCTCGACGTGGCCGACGTGATCCGGCCGCACCCCGAGGTGGTCGCCTTCCTGCACCGGGTCGAGGACGACGACTTCCTGGACGAGCTCGCCGCGCTGCCCGGCGGCCAGGAGGCCCGGGACGCCATCCGGGCCTTCCTCGACCGGTACGGGATGCGGTGCGTCGGCGAGATCGACATCACCCGGCCCCGGTGGAGCGAGCAGCCCACCGCGCTGGTCCCGCTCATCCTCGGCAACGTCCGCAACTTCGAGCCCGGCGCCCACGAGCGGCTCTTCGAGCAGGGCCGGCGGCAGGCCGAGGCCAAGCGGGCCGACCTGCTGGCGCGCCTGAAGCCCGAGCAGGCAGCCGAGACCGCGGCGATGATCGACCGCGTCCGCACGTTCAGCGGGTACCGGGAGTACCCGAAGTACCACATGATCAGCCGCTATCTGGTCTACAAGCGGGCCCTGACGGCCGAGGCCGGCCGGATGGTGGCGGCCGGCCTGATCGACGATCGGGAGGACATCTTCTTCCTGAGCTTCGACGAGCTCGGTGACGCCGGCCGCGCGCGGGAGCGGATCGGCGAGCGCAAGGAGGCGTACGCGTCGTACCTCGCACTCACCCCGCCCCGGGTGTTCACCTCGGACGGCGAGGTGCTCACCGCCGGCTACGGGCACGCGGACCTGCCGGCCGGCGCGCTGGCCGGACTGCCGGTCTCCAGCGGCACCGTCGAGGGCCGGGCCCGGGTGCTGCGCGACCTGGCCACCGCCGAGCTCGAGCCGGGCGACATCCTGGTCACCGCCTACACCGATCCCAGCTGGACGCCGGTGTTCGTCACGATCGCCGGGCTGGTGACCGAGGTCGGCGGGTTGATGACCCACGGCGCGGTGATCGCCCGGGAGTACGGCCTGCCCGCGGTCGTCGGCGTGGAGCGGGCGACCACGCTGATCCGCGACGGGCAACGGATCCGCGTGCACGGCACCGACGGGTACGTCGAGATCCTCACCGACGAGGGTTTTCCCTCTATCGCGACATAGACCGTTATATATAGCGTCACTCGTGTCTCAGTCGGCGCCGGCCATCCGCCGCGCGCCGGAGATCGAGCCCGCCCGCTACCCCCCGTTGGGCGGGAAAGGAGTACGCGAAATGGTGCGAACCCCCCTAGTCATCGCGCTGGCCGCGGGCACCGCGGCCGCGTCGGCGCTGGTCGCGGTGACCGGCCCGGCCGCCGCGAAGCCGCCGACCCCGTCGGTGGACGCCGTCGCGGCGGCCGACGCCGCGGTCCAGGCCCGCCCGTCCGTTCTGCGGGCGAGCAAGCACGACACGTTCCAGCGGCGCCAGGTCTACAAGTCGCACGGGCTGACCTACGCGGCCTACGACCGCACCTACAAGGGCCTCCCGGTCAAGGGCGGCGACTTCGTGGTGGTCACCGACGACGCCGGCCAGACCCGGTACACGTCGGTCGCGCAGAGCAGCCCGGTCGGCGAGGTCTCCACCGTGGCCAAGGTGACCGAGAGCGCGGCCATCGCGACCGCCAGGGGTCAGCTCACGACGGTGACCGGGGTCGAGGCGACCCGGCTGGTCGTCGTCGCGACCGACGGCGCGGCGGCCAAGCTGGCCTACGAGACCACGGTCAACGGCACCGGCGCCGAGGGCGTCAGCCGCCTGACCGTCGACGTGGACGCTTCCACCGGGGCCGTGCTGGCCACCGAGGAGCACGTCACCGAGGCCACCGGCACGGGCACCGGCTGGATCAACGGCACGGTCTCGCTCAACACCACCCAGTCCGGCTCGACGTATTCCCTCAAGGACCCGTCGATCACCAACCTGAGCTGCCAGGACGCCTCGACCCGGGTGACCTTCAGCGGCCCCGACAACGTGTGGGGCAACGGCAACGGCACCAGCAAGGAGACCGGCTGCGTGGACGCGCTCTATGTGGCGCAGAAGCAGAAGGCGATGCTCACGGCGTGGCTGGGCCGCAACGGGCAGAACGGCTCGGGCGGCGCGTGGCCGATCCGGGTCGGGCTCAACCAGCAGAACGCGTACTACGACGGCACCCAGATCCAGATCGGCAAGAACACCGCGGGCCGGTGGATCTCGTCGCTCGACGTGGTCGGCCACGAGCTGGGCCACGGCATCGACGACAAGACCCCGGGCGGCATCTCGAAGGGCGGCACCCAGGAGTTCGTGGCCGACACCATCGGCGCGGCCACCGAGGCGTACGCCGCCAACGCCAGCGACCCGTTCGACTACCAGGTCGGCGAGGAAGTGAACCTGGTCGGCAGCGGCCCGATCCGGTACATGTACAACCCGTCGCTGGCCGGCGACGCCAACTGCTACTCGAGCAGCACCCCCGGCTCCGAGGTGCACTCGGCCGCCGGTCCCGGCAACCACTGGTTCTACCTGCTGGCCCAGGGCAGCGGCGGCAACGGCCAGCCGGCCAGCTCGACCTGCAACGGCAGCACGGTGACCGGCGTCGGCATCCAGGCCGCCATGAAGATCATGTACAACGCGATGCTGCTCAAGACCTCCAGCTCCTCCTACGCCAAGTACCGCGTGTGGACGCTGCAGGCCGCCAAGAACCTCAACCCGGGCAGCTGCACCCAGTTCAACGCGGTCAAGGCCGCCTGGAACGCGGTCAGCCTGCCGGCCCAGTCCGGCGAGCCCACCTGCTGATCGATCGGTGAGACCGGCTCGGCCCGGCGTGTCCCCCGACGCGCCGGGCCGAGCTCTGTTCAGCGGGCGGTTCCGGTGACGAGCAGATGGCAGCTCACGGCGGCCAGATCCCGTTCGGTGCTGTAGAGCCGGGCCAGCTGCAGGGCGGCGTCGAAGACGACCTCCGCGGCGGGACCGTGGACGGCGGCCTCGGCCGCGGGCCAGGCGGGCCCCTCGACGCCGTGCAGCGTCACGCCGGCCAGCCCGGCCTCCGCACACTCGTCGAGAAGCTCGGGCACCCGGTGGAAGTAGGCGTGGGTGAAGCCGCCACCGACGATGTTGTTGCCATCGGTCACCAGCCGGCGCGATTCGGCGAGCATTCGGTCGTCGAACCGGGCGGTGGCCGCGAAGTCGATCGGCCCGGCGAACCGCGAGATCGCCGCGACGGCGACCGGACCACCTGGACGGGTCACCCGGATCGCCTCCCGGATCGCCCGCACCCGGTCGGCCCGCTCCTGCAGGTGATAAACGGGACCGAGCAGCAGGGTCGCGTCCCAGGCGGCGTCCGGCTCGGCCAGATCCCGGGCATCACCGACGGCCGCGTCGATCGCCGGTGTCCCGGCCCGGGCTTGAGCGACATGCGCGGGTACGAGATCGATCAGCCGCACCCGGTGGCCGTCGGCCATCAACTCACGGGCGTACGCGCCGGGCCCGCCGCCGACGTCGAGCACCCGGGCCGGTCCGGCCGGAAGCAGGTCGCGGAGCAGCTCCAGGGTGCGGATCCGCTCCAGCCGGGCCTGCGGGCGCCGGTCCAGCCGCTCCGCCTCGGAATACCTGTCCTCGTAGTAGGTGACGATCTCGGTCGTCGGCTCGCTCATCCCGGCATCCTCCGACGCCCCGGCGCCGCAGGCGAACGGTTTACGGTCGCCGCTCCTCCCTGCCGGCCCTCATCGCCGCACCCAACACGGCGAATCTAGGCGGACGACATCCAGTCTCTTAACTACTAGTCATACGCACGCCATGCTGTGCGTCGTGCCGATGGTCGGCGCAGAGGAGGAACCATGACCGACAGCGTGGCCGCCGATGCCGTGCCGCCGCCTACGCCGACCCGCGACTTCGACGGCCTGTACAAAGCACTCCTCGAGGCCCACCCCCGCGACGCCCTGCACCTGCTGTGCGGCGCACGACTCGACGGCCAAACCGTGATCCTCGACGGCCCCACCGAACAACCACGCCAACGCAGCCGCCAACGCGACAAAGTCTTCCTCGTCCACCACGACGACATGCCGGCCGATATCTACCACCTCGAAGTCCAAGTCCAGCGCACCGAGGACTTCCAAGAACGCATGGTGGCCTACTGGGCCGCCCTCGCACTCAAATACCGCCGCGCACAACACCGCATTCACCAGGTCGTGCTCTGGCCCCTGGGCGGCGGATTCCCCGGCCGCTTCGAACGCGACCAAGCCCGGCTCGACTACCGATCGGTCAACGTACCCGACGACCTCGACCCCAGCACCCTGCTCGCCAGCCCCCTGGCACCACTCGCCCTATGGACCCAGAAACCACCGGGCGACCTCGCCGAACGCGTCGCCGATCGGATCGCCGCGACCGGCGCCCTCGAGGAACAACTGGTCCAGATCGAGCTCGGTATGCTCGTCGGAGGGTCACTCGCGGTCCAAGTACTCGAAGCACTACGAAGGAGAGGCATGAACGACGTCCTCGAACAAACCGAGTCCGGCCGCGAGATCGCCCGCCGAAACCGGGAGCAAGGCCTGGAGCAAGGCCGCGTCGACGGGATGCGGGCTCTCCTGCGGGCGCGATATGGCGATCTCGCCGACCTGGACGACCTCGCCCGGCGACTGGCCGACAGCGACCACGACGGGAACATCGCCCGCATCGTCGCCGGTGTGACCTTGGTCGAGCTGCGCTCCTACGACTGAACGGGACGCCGGACCGCCGAGAACGCCCGTTCGCTCGGAAGGCGGCGTGGGCGCCTAGACCGCCAGCATCGCGTTCTGCGACGACCGACACGATCGCGGTTCAGGAGCCGCCCGGTCGTCACTGCAGCGGGATACGGCCATCATTCGTCAGCCCGTTCCCGCCGCCCCGCATCCAGCGTGAACTACTCAAACGTCTCGACAGCAGATTGCCGTGGGCGACGGTGGCGGGAGGGTCACTCCTGGGTCCGGCTTCTCGAAGCCCTGCGAAGGAGTGGCATGAACGACGTTCTCGAGCAAACCGAGGCGGGCCGCGAGATTGCCCGCCGAAACCGGGAACAAGGACTGGAGCAAGGCCTGGAACAGGGCCGCCTCGACGGGATGCGCGCGCTTCTGCGGGCGCAGTACGGCGAACTCGCTGACCTGGACGACCTGGCCCGGCGACTCGCCGAAAGCGACCACGACGGGAACATCGCTCGCATCGTCGCCGGTACGACCTTGGCCGAGCTGCGTTCCGGAGGGGCGCGCCTGGCGCGGGTAGGAGCCGCCCGCCTATCGGTCCGGTAGAGCAGGCTATACCTCGATCGGGTAGCTGGCCGGATCGATCTCGGTGGCTGCGGAAAATAGCGTTTCCGGCATGACGACGACGAAGAACTTCCGCAAACTGACGATCGGCCTCACCGCTGCCGGGGTCCTCGCAGCGGGTGCCGGAGTGGCCAACGCCGGCGTCACGGAGCGCCCCGCCGCCGGTCAGCCGTCCGGGTGGGCCGGCGTCACCCGCGAGCAGGTTCGGATCGACTTCGGGAAGGGCTGGGTCACCGGCGCCGAGCTCACCTACCCCACCGGCTCGAAGGGCCGCCTGCCGCTCGTCATCTTTCTGCACGGCAGCGGCCACAACGACATGAACCAGACATTGCCGGAGGGCCAGGGCTCGACCTTCGTGCCGCTGGCCCAGGCCGTGAGCCGCGAGAACTTCGCCACCCTGCGCTTCAACAAGCGCGGCGTGACCGGCATCGGCCCGGTCGAGACGACCGACCCGGCCCAGCTGAACCCGAAGAACCCGTACCGCCAGATCCAGCTCGACGCCGCCTCGGTGGTGCGGTTCGCCGCGAAGTCCTCCCGGGTGGACCCGTCGAAGATCTTCCTGCTGGGGCACAGCGAGGGCACCAACGTGGCCGCCAACCTCGCCGCCGAGCCCCAGAAGTTCGGTATCCCGACGCCGGCCGGCGTGGTCGAGATGGGTGTGGTCGGCCTGCCCATCAAGCAGCTGCTGACGCTGCAGATCTTCGGCCGGCTGCTGCTGCAGATGCACGACGAGTTCGACGTGAACGCCGACGGCCGGCTGACCGCCGCCGAGGCCACCGACGGCCTGGTCGGGCAGCCCCGGGAGGTGGCCGACCAGTTCCGCTCGGTGCTGCTCGACGGCAAGAAGGTCAAGCCCAGCACCGACACCGACCGCGACGGCCAGATCGCCATCGACACCGAGGCCGGCGCCGTGCTGCGCGAGGTCACCCACATCGACGACTACCCGAACCTGCCCGACCTCGACCAGCCGGTGATCGACTACGCCAAC
This sequence comes from Paractinoplanes maris, assembly GCF_023544465.1. Lineage (GTDB taxonomy): Bacteria > Actinomycetota > Actinomycetes > Mycobacteriales > Micromonosporaceae > Actinoplanes > Actinoplanes maris. The sequence continues at coordinate 57,908 of NZ_JALPVL010000014.1, forward strand.
GACATCGCGCGCTTCCCGACCGTGTCGCAGGCGCTGCCCAAGTTCGCCGGCCCGACGCTGCTGCTCAACGGCGAGAACGACCTGCAGACGCCGGCTCGCGCCGCGCTGGTGGCCGACGCCGCCGTGGCCAAGGCCGGCAACAAGGACCACAAGATCGTCATCTACCCGGGCATGGCCCACACCATGAACATCACCCCGAAGTTCACCCCGGTGTTCGGCCAGCCAGACAAGCAGGTCATCGCCGACATCCAGAGCTGGCTCAAGGCCCGCCGCTGACCAACCGGTCAGGGAGCGGCCGCCCGGAGGGGGGCGGCCGCTTCCGCTATTCCGCCCAGACGTCAGCGGTTGTGGGGGCGCTGCGGCGGCCGTCGCGGTAGACCACCACGACCGAGGCGGTGTAGACCTGGGCCGGGTCGAGATCCGGGATCGTCGTGGACTGGGTGTAACCGTCCTCGACCAGGACCGTCGGGCCGCCCGGTGAGATCGTCAGCTCGTAGCCCTTGATCGAGTCGTAGTCACTGGTCGGCGAGGACCAGTAGACCACCACGTCGGCGTCCGACCAGAACGCGAGCAGGTAGGGCACCGGAGCCGCGGGCGGCGCCTCGGTGATCGTCCAGGCGAAGACCACCGACGAGGCGGCACCGTCCCGGTCGGTGGCGGTGGCGGTGACCTCGTACGTGCCCTCCCGAGTGGGCGTGCCGGTGATCCGGCCGTAGTCGTTGGCGGTCAGCCCGTCCGGCAGCCCGGTCACCGTCCACGTGACCAGGTCGACGTCCGTGGCCTCCAGACTCAGCAGCACGGAGTCGCCGGCCCGGTGCTTCTGCGGCCCGGGGCCGGTGATGACCGGCGGGGCCTGGATGTCCCAGATGAAGACGGTCGAGTCCCAGAGTCCGCCCGGGTCCGCCACCTTGATGCTCGTGACCACCCGCTTGTCCTCGACCGGCGTCCCCGTGATCAGGCCGCTCCCGCTCATGGTGAGGCCCTGGGGCAGGCCTTCGGCGGTGAAGGTCAGCGGCTCCTCGTTCGGGTCGGACGCCTCGACCTGCAGGCGGACGGGCTCACCGGCCCGGTCGACTCGATTCTCGATCTCGGCGATGACCGGGTACTGCGCGGCCGGCGGTTTCGACTCGACGTGCACGGCGGTCCAGGCGGCGGCCACCGCGGCGTACTCGGAACTGGTCTTGCCGTACAGGTCGGTGGCACTGCGCAGGGTCGCGTCGCGCGCCTCGGCGAAGTCGGTGGTGGACACCATGTAGCGGGTGAGCGCGTGGTACCAGATCGCCCCGGCCTTGTCGCGCCCGATGCCGGTCACCGGAGCCGCGCCCTCGCACGGCTTCGACTCGCCCCACTCGGATTTCGCGCTGCCCTCGGCCAGCGTGTAGAAGAACTTGTTGGGCACGCCCGAGAGGTAGTGCACGTCCCGTACGTCACCGTCCCAGCACCCGATCGACTCGCCGTCGCGGGCCGGGTCGTCCAGGTAGCGCAACGGCAGGCCCTCACCGCCGAAGTCGGTCAGCTCGCCGACGAGATAGTCGGGCGGGTCGGCCGGGTTGGCCGCGGCGAACTCGACCAGCGTGCCGAAGATGTCACTGGCCGACTCGTTGAGCGCGCCCGACTGCCCCCAGTACTCGAGGTCGGCGGTCGCGCCGGTGACCCCGTGCGCCCACTCGTGGGCCACGATGTCCTGCGAGGTCAGCGCCTTGCTGAAGGAGTCACCGGCGCCGAACCGCAGGCAGAAGCACGAGTCGCTCCAGCTGGCGTTCCCGTCGGCCGAGCGGTCGTGCACCACCGCCAGGGCACCCCGGCCGTCGTCGGCGATGCCGTTCCGGCCGTACGTCTCGAGGAAGTAATCCCACGTCTGCCGCACACCATGCTGGACGTCGACGGCGAGCGTGGCCGGGTCGGCGATCGTGCCGTCGCCCCAGGTGTTGTCGGCGTCGACGAAGGCGGTCGTCTGCTCGCGCGCGGGGCCGTTGAGGTTCTCGCCGTTGCGGGTCTCGGAGTTCCCCCGGTCCTCATCGACCAGCTCGAAGCGACCGTCCGGGCGCTGGGTGGTGGTGAGCGCCACGTCGCCCGCGAGCAGGCCGTGACCGGTGCCGGCGGCCCCGGCCGTCCGGAGGTCGTCGACCTGGCGCCGCAGGGCGCCGGTCGTCGCGTCCACGATGTACTCGACGCCCGGGCCGGCGATGCGCCAGGCCAGCACCGGCCGCCCGGCAGCCGCGTCGACGACGAGCGTCCGCTTGCCCTGGAAGTCGGCGGCCACCTTCTTCTCCGAGGCGGCGGGCTTGGCCGGGACCTTGATGACCTGGTCCTGGGCCACCGTGGTGCCGATGACCCGGCCACCGGCCGCCGAGTGCACGACGAAGTCCCCGCCGAGCACCTCCAGGCCCCGGTACTTGCGGTCGTACCGGACATGCCGGGTGCCGTCCCGATCCACCACCACGTCGCGCACCGAGTACTGCTCGTCCGGGCCGCCCCGCACCGCCGCGCGGTCGGGCGAGGCCGGGGCGGCCACCGCCGGCCCGCTCGTCGTCGTTATCGCGGCGCCGGCGGCGAGCATGGTGCCCACCAAGCCGGCCAGTACGCGTCGTCCAGCCACGTGTTCCCCGTCCCCCGTAGTCGATCGACGGGCAACATAGCGGACTTCCTCGATGCGTGTGGTCCCGGGCGCCGCCCGTCGGCGGAAATCGGTGGCGTGTCCCGGCCGGCCGTGCCAGGGTGAGAACGTCCTGCTGTCGACCACGAGGAGTCACCAATGCGAGCAGCTTCCACGCTCCGGACCTTTGTTCGTCCTACCGTGGAGACCTGCTTTGGCATTGCTCAACCTCGGAATCGTCGCCCATGTTGACGCCGGCAAGACCAGCCTGACCGAACGCCTGCTCTACGAGGCGGGAGCGGTCGCGTCACCCGGCAGCGTGGATGCCGGCACCACCCGCACCGACTCGATGGAGCTGGAGCGGCAGCGCGGCATCACCATCCGGGCCGCCGTCACGTCGCTCCGCCTCGGTGACCTCACCGTCAACCTGCTCGACACGCCCGGCCACCCCGACTTCATCGCCGAGGTCGAGCGGTCGCTGGCCGTGCTCGACGCCGCCGTTCTGGTGGTGTCCGGCGTGGAGGGCGTGCAACCGCAGACCGTGGCGATCTGGCGCGCGCTGCGCCGGATCGGCGTGCCGACGATGTTCTTCCTCAACAAGGTCGACCGCCGCGGCGCCGATGTCGACCGGGTGGTCACCCAGCTGCGCGAGCGGCTCGGCGTACGCCCGGTCGTGCTCACCGAGGTCACCGGGCAGGGCGGGCGGGCTGCCCGGGTGCGACCGGTCGGCCTGGACACCGAACGCGTCGTCGAGGCGGTGGCCGAGGTCGACGACGCGGTGGCGGCGCGGTGGCTGAAGGACGAGCCGCTTCGCGTCCGCGATGTCCGGCGCGCCCTGCGGCGGGCGGTCCGCCGCGTCGAGCTCACCCCGGTGGCCTGCGGCTCGGCGATCACCGGGGCCGGCGTGCCGCAGTTGCGGCGCCTCCTGGCCGACCTGTTGCCGCGCAGCGACGACCGGGACGGCCCGCCGACGGGCACGGTCTTCGCCGTCGACCGTGACGGGCACGGACGACGGGCCTGGCTGCGTCTGTGGTCCGGGCAGCTTCGGGTACGCGACAAGGTGCAGCTCGCCGGGGGCCGGCCGCAGACGATCACCGAGATCGCGGTCAGCGAACCCGGCGGCGTCCTGGTGCGCCCGTCGGCGTCGGCCGGTCAGATCGCGGCGATCCGCGGGGTGCCGGCCCGGATCGGTCAGCACGTCGGCGACCCGCCGCGGCGTGACCTCTACCGGTTCCCGCCGCCGACCCGGCAGGCGCTGGTCGAACCGGTGCGCCCGGAACAGCGCCTGGCCATGTTCGCCGGTCTGACCCAGCTGGCCGACGAGGACCCGCTGGTCGACCTGCGGCTCGACGAGCAGCAGGGCGAGGCGGTGATCCGGTTGCACGGCGAGGTGCAGAAGGAGGTGATCGCCGCCCTTCTGGAGGACCGTTACGGCGTACGGGTGAAGTTCTCGGGCACGTTGACGGCCTGCATCGAGAGGGTCGCCGGCACCGGGGCCGCCGAGGACCGGATCAAGGAACGCGGCAATCCGTACCTGGCCGGGGTCGGGCTCCGCATCGAGGCCGCCCGGGTCGGGCACGGCATCGAGTTCCGCCCCGGCGTCGAACCGGGCCGGCTGCCCCCGGCGTTCGTCGCGGCGACGGAGGAAGGCGTGCGCACCGCCCTGCGCCACGGCCGGAACGGCTGGCCGGTCACCGACGGCACGGTCACCATGACGTCGTCGCAGTACTGGCCGCGGCAGAGCCGGCCGCACCAGAGGTTCGACAAGTCGATCTCGAGCGTGGCCGCCGATTTCCGCCACCTGGCCCAGGTCGTGGTGGCCGCGGCCCTGCACCGGGCCGGCACCCGGGTCTGCCAGCCGTTCGAACGCTTCGACGTCAACCTCCCGCACCAGAGTTTCGACACCGTGACAGCCCTGCTGGGCCGGGCCGGCGCGGTCATCGACGACACCGCCGCGGCCGGCGGATACCTGGAGGTGAGCGGCACCCTGCCCTCGGCCCGGATCCCGCTGGTGGTCGCCGCCCTGCCCGATCTGACCGGCGGCGAAGCCGTCCTGACCACCCACTTCGACCACTACGCCCCGGTCACGGGCGAGGCCCCACCGACCCTCCCCCGCCGCGGCCCCGACCCCGCCGACCGCGAGGAGTGGTTCCGCGCCGTACCCCGCTAGCGCGTCACGCCGCCGGCGTCCGGATCTCCGGAAGGTCCTGGTCGGTGCGGGCGACCTGGGTGAGCTTGGCCGTCAGCGGCGCGAGCAATGCCGAGGTCATCGCCTTGTCGGCCAGGCCCCGCACGGCCAGGCCGAGCCGCGTCCGGGGATAGGCGAAGAGCTCGAAGCCGGGCAGCTTCTGGACGTCGTCGACCAGCGGCCGCATCCATTTCTCGTAAGCGGCGAGCGGGTCGGCGCCGCGGCCGGCCAGCGTCTCCAGCGCCGGGCCGGAGGTCGCTGACCAACGGGGCCGCGCGGTCGCCGAGCCGAGTCGTCATGGCGACATATCAACCGTCGTCCGGATGGTTGCGGGAAGGATGACCGCATGACTGTCAACGTCCGGGGGCGTTCCACGGTTGCCGGGCGATCGGTGGACGGGCCGCTGGACCACCTGCGCACGATGGTCCGGGCGCTGCCGGTTCCCACCGCGCCGCTCACGTTTCCCAGCCGGGACGCGGCCCTGGGGCTGGCCCTGATGGACCTGTCGTTCCGGCTCGACCACCTGCCGCGGCTCTCGGAGCATCTGACGTTGATGGACCGCGGGCACATGAGCCGGACCATCAGCGTCGACGTCGACCTCGAGGAGATCTCGGGACGGCTCCGGGACACGCTGATCGTGCCGGGCCAGCCGGTGCCGGGGGCCACCGCGTCGCTGTGGGTGCCGGTGTCCCGCTACAGCCGCCGGGACCTGGCCCCGGTGGTCATCCGCGACTCGAACGGCGAGGTCGTGCCGCGGCTGTCGCACCGCGACGCCAACCGGGTCACCGCAGCGGCCTTCGTCAAGCTGCTGTTCATGCTGATCAACGCGCACGACGACGTCTCGGTGCCGGACAGCCCGATCCATCAGCTGCGGCACACCCACCAGCGGTCGCGCTGGCTGCTCGAGGCGGCCATCACTGAGCTGATCATGGTTGGGGCGCCGGCCGGTCAACGGCTGCACACCCCTCTTGATCACGCCGCCCGGCTGGCCGCCTCCCATCCCGTACGCGATCTCGCGCAAGCCGGTCTGGACGCGCTCTTCCCAGCCGGGCGCGGCGATCAGTTGCTCGTGCCGTTCGCCCGGCTCCTGCAGCTGGCCATCCGGCAGTACATCCTCGTCGCGCAGCTCGGGCTGGACCGCCCGCGACGGTTCCTGACCTGGGACGCGCCGCTGCTGCCGGCCCAGCACCGCCCGGCACCGCTGCAGTCGCTGGCCAAGAACGTACTGCCGGTCAACCGCGAGTTCGTCGTGGAGTACGAGACCGAGATCCCGCGCTCGGTGAAGGCCTACCACCTGACCCTGGAGGTGCGGCAGGAGATCAGCGTCCGCCGGTTCGTGATGTCCAGCGACGTCGACGACGAGTTCGTCGAGGTGCTGGCCGAGGACCTGGAGTCGGTGGCCCGGCGGGCCGACCGGCTCGGCAGCCACCACAAGCTGCTCGAGCTCGAGCTGCAGAGCATCGCGTCGCGGCTCGCCGAGCTGGGCCGCCGCCGGCTGGTCGACCTGGCCGGCTACGAGGACTACCTGGCCCGCCTGCCCATCCCGGTCGGTCCCGGCTCGGCTCCCCCGCCGCCCCGGCTGACCGCCGACGAGGTCCTCACGGCGCTCTCAGCCGGCAACTGCTCGCTCGACGTGCTGGCCGCGTTCTGCGCGCACTACGCCGCCGACGGCCTGCAACATCTGGCCCGGAGCGGATTGGCCGGTCCGGGCCTGCGCAACATCGCCGCCGGGTTGCGGACGGTCCAGGCCGGCCGCGACGTCACCACCGACAACGACCCGCGCGAGCACGGCGCGCACGCGCACTGGCGGCGGCCCTCGGTCGAGCTCAGCCCGCAGTCCACCGAGCCGGTGCGGGTCTTCGCCTTCATGGCGCTGGCCGACGAGGCGCCGGCCCTGATCGAGAGCATCACCCGGATGGTGGCCGGGCTGGCCCTGGTCGTGCTGGGCATCGGGACGCTGTTGTCGGGCGGGATCGCCTGGCTCTACTCGCCCGCGATCCCCGACAACTTCGTCCCCGAGCAGGCCGACGCCGTCGTCGCGGTGCTCCTGCTGGTGCCCGGCCTGCTGCTGGCCCGGCTCGACCTGCCGAGCACCAAATCGGTGCTGGGCCAGCTCCACAAGTTCCAGCGGACGCTGGCCGCCGCCTCGGTCGTGGTGACCACCGCGCTGGCCATCGTGGTCGGCACGGTGCGGTCGGACCACGAGATGACCCGGCTCTTCCAGCTGGCGCTGGCCGTGCTGATCGTCATCCTGATCTGCTGCGTGTGCGAGTTCTACGCCCGGCGCATCCACCGCGGCAGCTCGGTGCCCCGGTCGGCCAAGGTGCCCCGCTGGCTCCGCGACGTGCGCCGGGCCAAACCCACCGTCGAGCCCGACGACTTCTTCGACGCCCGCGGCGAGGTGTGAGGTGACGTCACCGGTGAACTCCACCAAGTCGTCCGAACTGGCCCGGATAGCGGCCGAGGCGGCCGGCACCCACTTCTCCTCGGTGCAGTTCACGCTGACCCACGGGCCGGCCAACGGCTCCCTGCCGATGCCGGTCATCGACCCCGACAAGGAGGACCCGAACGGCTGGCCGACCGACTTCTGCCACTTCAGCGCGGCCGGTCTGGCGGTGTCGACGTCGACCTGGCCGTCGGCGATGTCGGCGTTCAGCGGCCGGGTGCAGCTCGGCCCGGCCGAGGAGGCCGGCCCGGACGACACGTACTCCTACTTCGGCCACGCCGTGCCCAACCCGGGCTTCCTCAACCAGTCGACCCGCAAGGTCGAGGTGCTCATCACGCTGGGCACGGCCCACTGGTCGCCGACCTATCGGGAAGCGCTCATGCAGGCGCTGATCATCGAGAAGCTGACCGGGCTGGCCGCCGAGCGCGACGCCCCGGTGCTGCACCTGCACACCCCGGTCGCCCCGGTCCCGCTGAGCATCAAGGCCGAGCGGGGCGACGGCTCCAACGAGAGGCTGCGCGACGCCATCGGGCCCTGCCTGCGGTTCTCGATCGGGGTCGATCCGCAGATGTCCGGGACGCGGCTGGACTTCGAGACCGAGCTGGCCGCGCTGGCCGAGGAGTACGGCTTCGGTCTCAAGCTCAACGACCAGCGCTTCAACCGCGTACGGGGTGACTGGTTCACGATCCGGGGCTTCGACCGCGAGCGGTACCGCCAGACCCGGGCCGCCCTCTTCCCGGACGCGCCGGTGCTGACGCCGAAGAGGGCGCTCATCGCGAGCGTGATCGGCCCGTCCCGGACCGGAACGACGACGGCGGCGGTGGCGGCGCTGCGAGCCCGCGGGATCGGGGTGCTGGCCGCGTCGATCTCCAGCATGCGCAAGACGACCTTCATCAATCTGGTGCTGCCGGTCACGGCCGACATCGCCGAGACGTACCCGCAGTGGTCGGGCGGCTGGCTGGACGCGCTGCCGAGGTTGAGCGCGAGCGCCGGGCACCGGCTCGCCGTGGCCGACCAGCCGGACGAGAGCCTGATCGCCGACTGGAAGGTGGCAGTGAGCCCGGCGATGCGCTGCACCTACCCACCGTCGAGCCGCCAGACCGGCGCCACCTTCACCGGCCGGGTGCCCTACCCGATCTGGCTGTGGTGGCAACTTCCCCACCGTACGGTCGACACGCCCGCACTGCTGGCCGAGGTGCAGTCGGCGCTGCAACCGCACACGCGCCGCTGCGAGATCGCCTACGCCCAGTCGCGGCTGTGCCGGGGCGACGTGGTCCGCGGGCGGGCCAAGCTCATCGTCATGCTCTCGCAGGACCACCGCGACCACGCGGCGGTGCAGCGTTTGCTGACCGACGCCACCGAGGCGGCCCAGCTGCGGATCCGGGAGCGGCTGCCGGCGCTGGGCCGGGTCGACCCGAGCAAGGTCCGGCTCCGGCTGTCGCCCCGCGAGCGCTGGCTGACCTATGCCGGGATCTCCGCCTAGTGGTGGCTTCGTGACGCTCCGCACGCACCGGATCGGGGAACTGCCCGGCCGGGGGATCCGCGTGGACCGATCCGCTGCCCACGCTGGTGCGTGCCCGGGCCGAGGCGTACCGTCCGGATAGCTCGCCGGGACGGGAAGGACACGTTGACCGCGATCTTTGGCACGGCGCCGGGGTCACTCTCCGAATTCGAGGTGATCTCGGAGCTCGGCCGTGGCGCCGGGACGGTCGTCTACCGGGTCCGTCGCCGGGGCGGCGAGTATGCGTTGAAGGTGCTGTCCACCTCGGATCGCAACACGCTCGCCGCCGTCCGGCGTGAGGCCGCGCTCCTCGGCTGCGTCGGCCATCCGCTGCTGCCGCGCATCTTCGAGGTCGGCGAGTCGGTGCAAGGGCCCTACCTGGTTCTCGAGTTCGTCGACGGCTCCCCGCTGTCCCAGGCGCTGCGCCGGGGGCCGCTCGACGAGGGCACGACCGTCCGGCTGGCCATCGACCTGGTGGCGCCGCTGGCCGCGGCGCACCGCGGCGGCCTGGTGCATCGCGACATCAAGCCAGACAACGTCATCATCGAGACGACCGGCACCGCCCGGCTGATCGATTTCGGACTGGCCGCCCGCGGCGGGGAGCAGGACGGCAGCGTCGCCGGGACCCTGTCCTACAGCGCCCCGGAGCAGACCGGCATGCTCAAGCGCCCGGTCGACGGCCGCTCCGATCTCTACTCGCTCGGGGTGCTGCTCTACGAGTGCGTCACCGGCGAATTGCCCTACCAGGCGCAGGACGTGGGTGAGCTCATCCGGTCGCACGCCACCGCGCCCATCCCGGACGCCCGGATCCGGCGCCCCGACCTGTCGGCCACCCTGGCCGCGGTCATCGCCACGCTGATGGCCAAGGATCCCGACGACCGCTATCAGAGCGGCGACAGCCTGCTGAGCGATCTGCGCCGGCTGGCCGAGCAGCCGGGCGCCGCCTTCCCGGTGGCGACCGACCGGCGCGGCATCCAGCCCGGTGGCGCGGCCCTGCTGGTCGGCCGCGACCAGGAAGTGATCACCCTGGCCAACCGCTGGCTGCGGGCCCGTTCCGGCACCGGCGGGGCGGCCATCGTGGAGGGACCGGCCGGGGCGGGCAAGACCCGTCTCGTACGGGAACTGACCAACGCCGTCAAGGTGGACGGTGACCTGGTCCTGTACGGCAAATGCGTGCCCGACGACCCGGTGCCGCTGGCGCCGCTGCGCGGAGCCGTCGAGCGCCATCTGCGCACTGTGGAACGGCTGCCCCGGTCCGAGCGCGACCACGCCGTGCAGCGGCTGCGCCGGGCCGCCGGGCGTGGCGGACCGCTGCTGCGCACCCTGTCCCCGCTGCTGGCCGATCTGGTGCAGATGCCCGAGATCGACGAGCAGAATCGGCACGAGCAGTTCGTCCACGCGGTGGCGGCCTTCCTGATCGGGCTGGCCGACGAGTTCCAGGGTGCCGTGGTGCACCTCGACGACGTGCAGTGGCTCGACGGCCCGACCCGCCGGGTGCTGCAACAGCTGACCAGCCGGCTGACCGCCACTCCCCTGCTGGTCATCGCGACCGGCCGGGACGGTGCCGATGACGCGGCGGCGCTGGACCGCTTCGGCGCCGACCTGGACACCACTCTCGACACCCGGATCACCCTCGGCCCGCTCGACCCGGGTGCGGTGGCCCAGCTGGTCGACGAGCACCTGGGCGCCGTGCAGCTGCCCGCCGAGCAGGTCCGCGAGCTGGCCGCCCGGGCCGGCGGCAACCCGTTCACGGTGGGCGAATACGTCCGGGCCGTGCTCGACGCCGGGCTGGTGTCGCCGTCGTGGGGTGAGTGGCGGCTCGACCTGGCCGGGCTCGACCGCATCGACGTGACCGGCGACGCGACCGACCTGGTGATGCAGCGCATCGACGGCCTCGGCGTGGAGAGCCGCCACCTGCTGATCGCCGGGGCCGCGGCCGGGCGCTGGTTCCCGGTCGACCTGGTGGCCGCGGTCTGCGACAGCGACCCGCGCCGGGTCCGGGGCCTGCTCACCGAGGCCGAGTCGCGGCGTCTGGTGACCGCCGCCGGGCCGGACGGCTACCGCTTCCTGCACGACCGGATCCGCGAGGCCCTGCTCGACGGGCTCGACGAGGCCACGGTGCGCCGGCTGCACCAGCGCATCGCCGAGGTGCTCGACGGCACGGCCCTCAACGATCCCCGCTTCGTCTATGCCACCGCCCGGCACTACGCGCGGGGTGAGCCGGGCCGCAAACCCGAGCGGGTCTATCTGAGCGGCTACGCGGCGGGCCGGCTGGCGCTGGCCGAGCACGCGCCGGCCGAGGCCCGCCAGTTCCTCGAGGTCGCGGGCCGGGCGGCCGAGGCGGCCGGGCTGACCCCGCAGCCGGGGTTCTTCGTCGCGCTGGGGGCGAGCTGCGCGCGTACGGGCCGGTTCGCCGAGGCATTGCGGCACCTCGACCAGGCCCTGCGCGGTGAACCGGACAAGCTGCGCCGGGCCGAGATCCGGGCCCTGGTGGCGCTGGTCCACAACAGCGCCTGGAACCCGGACCGGGCGTTCGACGCGGTCCGCCGGGGGCTGTCCGAGCTGGGCCGGCCCCTGCCGCGGAGCCGGGCCGGGCTGGCCGTGACGACGCTCTGGTCGGTGCTGCTGGGACTGATCATCGGCCGCACCGGGCTGGGCTTCGGCACCGCCGACGGTCGCCGCCGCGAGCAGTACCGGCTGCAGGCGGTCCTCTACGACACCGCCACCTATTCGCTCTCGATGCGGATGCACCGGGTCATGCGGGCGGTGATGAGCCTGCGCGCCCTCCACCCGATCAACCGGCTCGGCCCGGGCCGCGAGTACGCCCAGCACATGGCCGGTCTGGGCGTGATCGCCGACGTGGGCGGCCGGCCCAAGTTCGCCGACCGGCTCTACGACCGGGCGGCCGCGGTCGCCGCCGAGATGGGCGACCCGGAGCTCATCGCCTACGTCGAGTGGAAACGCGGCGTGGGCAACCACCTGGGCGGGCGCGACGAGGACGGGCAGATCTGGGGCCGGGTGCTGATCGAGCACGAGCGCTGGCTCGCGCTGGGCGACTACCTGACCGGCGTGGGCGGCGTCTGCATGCAGTACTACAAGCGCGGGCGCACCGCGGACGCCGAGGCCTGGCTGCGGCGCAGCAGCGCCCGGCTCGGTCCGGGCGCCGAGGCCGAGGGGGCCGCGGTCCGCGCGGTGGCGGCCATCATCGCCGCGCAGCTCGGCCGGCCCGAGGAGGCGAGCGAGCACATCGAGGTGCTGCGCCGTTTCGTCCGTGACTACCCGGACAACCCGATGCAGCTGATCAACCTGTACGGCGCCCGGATGGTCGCCCTGTTCGAGACCGACCAGCTGGGCGAGCCGTTCGAGCAGCTCACGGCCGAGTTCGCCGCGCTCGGCCTGAAGCCCGGTTCGATGGTCCCGGAGCAGCGGGTCATCTTCGTCTTCGAGGCGCTGGGCCGGCTCGCCCGCTGGCGCCGGGGAGCTCCGGGCGAACGGGACACCCTGCGGGCGGCCGCGCGGGCGGCGGTCGACCGGCTGGGCGAGAAGGCGACCGACAAGGCTCTGCGCGGGTTCCACCGGGTCGCCGGCGCCGAGTTCGAGCTGCTCGACGGCCGGCCGCTGGCCGCGGTGCGCCTGCTCGCCGAGGTCGAGGTGGAGATGCTACCGCTCGACGCGCCGCTGATCGCGTACGAGGCGGCGCGGGTCCGCAGCCGGGCGCTGACCGCGCTCAACCAGCCCGGGCCGGCCGCGCTGCAGGCACACGCCGCCCTCACCATCGCGACCGACCAGCGGTGGCCGCAGCGGGTGGGCTGGGTCGAGCACGAGTTCGCGGTGAGCCGGCCCGAACCGGCCAGCCCCGTGCCGGTCGCGTCGGCCGGCCGCCCGACCGATCTGTTCCGGCGCCGCCTGGAGGCGCTGCAACAGGTCAGCCTGGCCTCGGCCACCCTGCTCGAACCGGGTCTGCTGGCCCGGGTCGCCCTCGACGAGACCCTGCGCATCCTGGGCGCCGAACGGGCCTTCCTCTTCCTGCTCAACCACGACCAGCTGGTGCCGCTCGTGGGCCGCGACGGCGAGGGCCACGACGTCCGCGAGCTCACCGGCTACAGCGCGACGCTGGTCGAACGGGTACGGCAGACCGGCGAGCCGATCGTAGTGACCGGCAGCGAGGAGGGCGAGGCGCTCGGCTCACACAGCATGCAGGCCCACGGGCTACGCAGCATCCTGATCGCGCCGCTGCAGTTCGACGGCCACCTGCGCGGCGTCGTCTACCTCGACAGCCGGGTCGCCAAGGGTGTGTTCACCGGTGACGACGTGGCCATCCTCAAGGCCATCACCAACCACATCGCGGTGTCGCTGGAGACGGCCCGGGCGGCCCAGCTCGAGGTCGCGGTGCAGGCCGCCCGCCGGCAGCGGGACGTGGCCGAGACGCTGCGCGCGGCGATGGCCGACCAGAGCTCCTCGCTGGATCCCGACGAGGTGATGCGCCGCCTGCTGAGCATCCTTTCCCGTACGTTGGAAGCCGGTGCCGCGGTCCTGCTGACCGCGTCGGCCGAGGGGCAGCTGGTGGTCACGGCCGCGCACGGCGCCGCCGCACCGGTCGGGCGCCACCTGCATTCCGTACCGCCCGAGCTGCTAGACCTGACCGGTCCCCGCACCGGGCCGGCGGCGCCCGCGTTCGACGAGCTCCTCGGCTCGCCGCGGCACTGGTGGGCGATCCCCGTGGTGCAGCACGACGAGCAGTTCGGCGTCCTGCTGGCCGGGTGCGAGGCGGTCATCACCGAGGCGCAGTCCGAGGTCGCGGCGGCCATCGCCGGGCAGGGCACGACCGCGTACGAGAACGCGCGCCTGTTCAGCCAGGTGCGCCGGATGGCCACTGTGGACGGGCTGACCGGCCTCAACAACCGCAACCACTTCTTCGCCGAGGCCGACCACCAACTGCACCTCAGCCGCCGCCACCGCGAACCCGTGGCCGCCATCATGATCGACATCGACCACTTCAAGAAGATCAACGACACCTACGGCCACCCGGTCGGCGACGAGGTCATCCACACCGTCGCCGCCCGCCTGCACAGCGTCGTGGGCGTCCGCGACGTGCTGGGCCGCTACGGCGGCGAGGAGTTCGCCGTCCTCTCGCCGCAACCCGCGACCCCCGCCACCGAACTGGCCGCCCGCCTGCACCTGGCCGTCTCCGGCGACCCCATCCCGACCGCGGCCGGCCTCCTGCCCGTCACCATCAGCGTCGGCGTCGCCTGCTCGGGCCGCGACGACCACGATCTGGGCCACCTGCTCACCCAGGCCGACCGAGCCCTCTACGAGGCCAAACAAACCGGCCGCGACCGGATAGTCGCCTACTCCGGCTGACGGGCGGACATGCCGCAGGTCTCGCTGTTGCGGCGTTGAGTGCCTGCTTGATCCCATTGGCTTCGACCGCCCCACCTTGGCGAACCGGTCGTGGAGGTGCTCGACGACGCCTGGCAAGCGGCGCCGGCCTTCATCGCCGAAGACCTCTGATTCACGGCATCCAGTTGCCTGATTCTCGGCCGTCTGCTGCCCGGCCCTCGGCTGCCCGGCTCTCCGCTGCCCGGCTCTCCGCTGCCCGGCTCTCCGCTGCCCGGCTCTCCGCTGCCCGGCTCTCCGCTGCCCGGCTCTCCGCTGCCCGGCTCTCCGCTGCCCGGCTCTCCGCTGCCCGGCTCTCCGCAGCCCGGCTCTCCGCAGCCCGACTCTCCGCAGCCCGACTCTCCGCAGCCCGACTCTCGGCTGCCCGGCTCTCGGCTGCCCGGCTCTCGGCTGCCGGTTTCGGTGCTGACAGCACACGCGGCTCAGCGACACCGGCCATGTGGGGACGCGCACGATCCGCGCGAGAGCCGCAGCGGACAAGCCCCAACATCAAACCGCCGCGCCCGCCATCCTTCAGCGGAAAAGGACTCATCAAGCCCCGGCCCAGAGACCGGCAGCATACGGCGGGGGGTGGCGGCTCGGTGATCAGGAGATGGTGAAGCGGACCGTACGGTCGTCGCCGGTGATGGCCAGATCGGAGCGGCCGGTCAGGTGCAGGACGCGGCCGGTGGGGAAGTCGACGAAGAGCAAAGCGGTGGTGGGGTCCACGGCGATGTTGCCGAGGCTGTTGAACATGTTGTTGCCGGGGAAGTCGGGCCATTCGAGGGTGTGGTCGTCGAGCACTCGGACGAACCCGGCCGGACCGCCGCGGTGGGAGGCGTCGTTGCCGCGCTCGGGGTGGGTGGTGCCCAGGAAGAACGTGTCGGCGCCGCGGATCTGGGCCACGTCGTCGGTGGTGAGGACGTGACGGCGCTCGCTCGGCTTGATCGGCAGTGGGCCGTCGACGGGGCGAGGGCGGATGTATTGCGGGCAGTTGCCGTAGGCCTGCTCGACCGCGATTGTCAGGCCGGTTTCGTCGGCGTCGGTGAGGGTCCCGTTGAGCCGGATGCGGCGGCGACGGGCGAAGTCGACCGTGATCAGCCCGACCGGCTGGTCCGGGGGCAGGTCGCGCAAGGGGCTCCCGGCGTCCGGCTGGCCGGCGTGGAGGGTGGTCGGGCCGACGGCTCGCAGGAAGCCGGGCTCGCCGGTGATCGGGGTGGTCCACAGGGTGCCGTCGCCATCACGGCCGGTCATCACGGCGAACGTGCGCTGGGCAAGGAAGCCCGCGATGCCCGCCGTGAGCGCGGCCGGATCGAGCATGCGAACAAGGCGGCGCGCGTCCTCACGAACGCCGGCGCGCTCCTGCACGGCAAGCTCGCCCTCGTGGAATCCAGTTCTAACGTTCATCGCTACCCCTTTCCATTAGACACAGTACGCGGTCTGTCAACGGATGATGAGTCGGCTATCCGTTAGAAGTGCTAGTCTCGGCCGCATGCTGCTGATGGGCGAACCGTTGCCGATCGAGTTGATGAACACCGTCTGGGCCGACCGCGACGGGATCCACGACGCTCTGACCGACGAGTTCGGAGCCTGGGTCGCGGCGATCGGTGCGAGGGCGGGGGTGCTGGAGCTGCCGGCCGCCGCCTCGGGCGCGTCACGGTCGGCCAAGCGGTTACGCACCTTGCGCGACGCGATGCGCCGGTTGGCCGCCGAGCAGACCAGCGACCCGCGCGACATCGCCGTCGACGGGACCGCCCTCAGCTGGGCGGTCGCTACGGTCAACGAAGCCGCTGCCGCAGCCCCGGCCTGGACCGAGCTGGAGTGGCCGGCCCGACGGGTCACCCGGACGCGGGCGGTGTCGTTCGCCGCCCTCGAAGGCCTTCTCGCGGCGCAGATGATCGACCTGCTGACCGGTGAGCAACGGGATGACCTGCGAGCTTGTCTCGCTCCAGGGTGCGTGCTCTATTTCGTCAAGCCCCGCAACCGCCGGGAGTGGTGCAGCACAGGCTGCGGCAACCGAGCCCGAGCGGCACGCCACTACCAACGCCACCGCTCACCCGCCTGAGAGCCGGACGCCCCGGGCGGGTTGGGCACGCCCACGGGCCGAGCGGCGCGCACAGGCTGGGTACCGCGCACGGGCCGAGAGGCACGGACAGGCAGAGCGGCCCGAACGGACTGCACGGCCCGAACGGACTGCACGGCCCGAACGGGCTGAGCGGCCCGAACGGGCTGAGCGGCCCGAACGGGCTGAGCGGCCCGAACGGGCTGAGCGGCCCGAACGGGCTGAGCGGCCCGAACGGGCTGGGCCCGGGGGCGTGGGCGGCGTCGGACATACGGACAACGGGACACGGTGGGCGATGAGGGAAGTGTTGGCGGCGTGGGCGGCCCGGATCGCGTGTCCCCGGGGGCCGACCACGCGCCAACTGACGGTTGGTTGGTCTTAGCAGCCGTTGCGGGTGCTGCCTACTGCTACGTCGTCGTACCAGAGGGTGTCGGCGCCTTCGCCGTAGCTTTCCCAGCCTAGGCGGAGGTCGGTCAGGGCCGGGCGCCATGTGCGGTTGAGCCACTGGCTGTCGATGTCGTGGGTGGGGGTGCCGTCCTCCAGGAGACCGGGGATCGAGGTGCCGTTGAGCCACGTCTCGATCGTTCCGGTTCGGCCGTCGACCTTGTATTCGACGCAGTTCCAGGTGTTGATCGGAAGGGGGGATGAGAGGGCCACGCCGGCTGGGCTCTGCTCGGGCAGGGTGGCGTCGTCGGAAGCCCGGTTGAATTGCAGGGCGCCGTTCTGGCCGCCGAATCGCAGGTCGCGGTTTCCGTCGGCCGAGTCCTGCATGGCTACGGCGGTGACGTGCGCGGGTGGCAGGGCGGTGGTGTGGCGGACCCAGAAGCGGACGTACCAGGCCGTGCCCGCGGTGCCGAGAATCTGGGTGTTGCGCACGAAGACGTGATTGCAGTAGCCGGCGGCCCCGTTGACACGTAGCGACACTGCGCCGCTGTGCGCGACCGAGCGGTCGACGGCGGCTGTGCCGGCCCCGGAGCAGTCGGGGTAGGTGATGGCCCAGTTGCCGGCCGGGACACTGCCCGCCTGATTCTCGAAGCTGTCGCAGATCGCCGTGGGCACGCAACCCGCCTGGGGACCAGTCGGAGTCGGCGTGGGCGTGGTGGGGGTCGGCGTCGGTGTGGTGGGGGTCGGCGTCGGTGTGGTGGGAGTCGGCGTCGGTGTGGTGGGAGTCGGCGTGGGCGTGGTGGGGGTCGGCGCCGGTGTGGTGGGGGTCGGTGTGTCGCCACTGCAGGAGACGCCGTTGAAGGTGAAGGCGGTGGGCGCGGTGTTGGTGCCCGAGTACGTCGCCTGGAAGCCGAAGCGGGCGGCGGCACCTGTTGCCAGCGTGCCGTTCCAGCCGAGGGAGGCCGCGGTCACGACGTTTCCGGCCTGACTGACCGCGGCGTTCCAGCCGCCGGTGACGCGCTGGTCGCCGGCGAACGTCCAGGACAGCGACCACGAGGTGACCGGCGCCCCGCCGTTGGTGACCTGGACCTCGGCGGTGAAGCCGGTGGACCACTGATTGGCCGTCCAGCCAACCGTGCACGCCGGCGCGGCCGACGCGGCCGGCGCCCGTAACACCACCGATCCCGTCGCCACCAGCAACGCTGCCATCACGACAGCGAAGATTCGACCTCGCACGGCTGCCTCCTCATTCTTTGGGAGCGCTCCCATATATCGATGACTGTAAGTGAGAGCGGTGGCGCCGGGAAGCTATATTGACAAACGTGTTCGGCCACCTCGTCACGCGGCACCGGCGCCGGCTGTCGTTGACCCAGCAGGAACTGGCCGAGATCACCGGTTTGAGTGAGCGCTCGATCCGGCGCCTGGAGTCGGGTGACGTCCAGGCCCCGCGCCCCGCGTCGGTGCGGCTGCTGGCCGACGCGTTCGAGCTGAGCGGGTCCGATCGCGACACCTTCATCGGCGCGGCCGGCGCCCTCGACCAGGCCACCGACGCGTCCACCGGCCTCGAACCGCCACCCCGGGCCGAACGCACCCTCCCGGCCGACGTGGCCGGGTTCGTCGGACGGCACCGGGAGCTGCGCGACCTGCTCGACGCGGTACGCGCCCCGTCGGCCCAAGCCCTGCCGACCTCCCCGATCTACGCGATCGACGGCATGGCCGGGGTGGGTAAGACCGCGTTCGCCGTGCATCTCGCGCACCGCCTGGCCGGCCGCTTCCCGGACGGGCAGCGCTTCGTCGAGCTCCGGGCCCACGCCCCGGGCCGGCCGGTCGTCGACCCGGCCACCGCCCTGGCCACGCTGCTGCAGGCCGACGGGGTGGCCGCCGCCGCGATCCCGACCGGTCTCGACGCCCTGGCCGGGCTGTGGCGCGAACGCCTGGCCGGCCGGCGGATGCTGCTCCTGCTCGACGACGCCGCCGATCCGGATCACGTGGCGCCCCTGCTGCCGGGCACGCCGGGCTGCCTGGTGCTGATCACCAGCCGGCGCCGGCTGGTCACCCTGCCCGGCGTCGCGTTGCTGTCGCTGGACACCCTGCCCCCGGAGGACGCGGCGCGCCTGTTCGTCCACCGCGCCGGCCGGCGGGCGGGCGGCGACCCGGCCGCGATCGCCCGGATCACCGAGCTGTGCAGCCACCTGCCACTGGCCATCGCGCTGACCGCGGCCCGGCTCCACCTGCATCCGGCGTGGAGCGTCACCGACCTGGCCGACGACCTGTCCGAGGCCCGTGACTAGGTCACCCTGGCCGGCGGCGATCTCGCCGTGTCCGCGGCCTTCGACCTGTCGTACCAGGACCTGTCCCCCGGCCAGCAACGCCTGTTCCGCCGTCTGGCCCTGCACCCCGGCCCAGATTTCGACGCTCCAGCCGCGGCGGCCCTGAACGACGACACCCCGGCCGACACCAAAGCGGCCGCCAGCAAAGCAGCCGACGAAAGACCGGCCACCAACGAACCGGCCGCGAGCGAATCATCCGCCAACGAACCGACCAGCAACAGAACGGCCACCAGCAGATCAACCGCCGCCAAACCGACCGACACCAGAGCGGCCGACACCAGACCGGCTGGCAATGGACCGGCTGACAATGGACCGGCCGACGGTGGACCGGCTGGCAATGAACCGGCTGACAATGGACCAGCCGAGAGCGGACCGGCCGACAGCGGACCGGCCGGCAATCGACCGGCCAGCAATCGACCGGCCGGCAACGGACCGGCCGGCAACGGACCGGCCGGCAACGGACCGGCCGGCAACGGAGCGACCCCCGACGAACCGCTCGAAAGACGACCCGCCCGCGAAATGCTGGAGGGCCTCCTCGAGCACAACCTGCTCACCGAACCACGACCCGGCCGCTACCGCTTCCACGACCTGATCGCCACCCACGCCCGCCACCGGGCGGCCGCCGACCCCGAGCCCGAGCGCGAGGCCGCCCTCGACCGGCTGCTCGACCACTACCTGGCAGTCGCCGACGCGGCCGCCGCGGTGCAGGGCGCCGGTTACACCGGTGGCACTCCCTCCGCTCCCCCACCCGAGGTCGGCGATCCCCGGCGGGCCGCCGACTGGTTCGCCGCCGAGCAGAGCAACCTGGCCGCGGCCGTCGCCCGGGCCGCCGCCCGCCGGCATCGGGCCGCCGTCGGCATCCCCGCCGCCATGCAGCATCACTTGCGCATCCGGGGGCCGTACAACCTCGCCGTCCGGCTGCACCGGATCGCCCGGACGGTGGCCGGCCTGTCCGGCGACGGTTCGGCCTACGCGCAGGCGTCGATGAACCTCGCCCACATCCAGCGCATGTCGTCGGACCCGGCCGCGACCGGCACCGTCCGGGAGGCGCTCGACCGCTACCGCCAGGCCGGTGACCGGCGGGGCGAGGGCCGGGCCCTGGACGCCTTGGCCCGCAACCATTACATGGCCGACGACTTCCCGGCCGCAATCGCCACCGCCGAGCAGTCGCTCGCCCTCTGCGGGCGGGCCGGCGACCCGTACGGCCAGGCTTGTGCCCTGGAGCTGCTGGCCCGGGTGCACAGCGTCGTCGGGGACTACCCGGCCGCGGCCGGCGCCGCCCGGCGGGCCGTGGCGCTGCACCGGCAACTGCCCGGACTGCCCGGTCAGGGCACCGCTTTGATGATCCTGGCCGATGTCCAGTTCGCCACCGGGGACTGCCGGGCCGCGCTCGCCTCGGCCGAGGAGTCGCGGGCGCTGAGCCGGCAGGCCGACGACCGGATCGTCGAGGCCAACGCCCTCGACACGCTGGCCATCGTCCGGCGGGCCATCGGCGACCAGGCGGCCGGCGCCGAGGCGGCCCGGGCCGCCCATGCGCTCTTCGTCCAGGTGGGCAGCCGCCACGGGGAGGTCAACACGCTGGTCAGCCTGGCCTGGATCCAGTACGAGGCGGGTGACCACGCGGCCGCGGCGCGGACCACGGCGCGGGCCCACGAGCTGTGCCGGCAGTACGACGATCGGTCCGGCCGCGCCAATGTCCTGCACCTGCGCGGCGTCCTGGCCCGGGACGGCGCCGAGCTGACCGAGGCCCTCGACCTGTTCCGGGGCATGGGCGATCCGGACGGTGCGGCCGACGTCCTGATCGACCTCGGCCGGCTGCTGTTCGAGCAGGGTGCGGCCGCCGCCGCGCACGAGGAGTTCACCGCCGCGCTGGAGCTGGCCCGGCGCATCGGGGCACCTCGCCACGAGGCGCGCGCCCTGGAGGGCCTCGGCCACTGCCTGCGCCGCGAGGGCCGCGACGACAACGGCCGGCGGCATCTGCGCGAAGCCCTGGCGATCTACCGCCGCGTGCAGTCGCCGGCGGCCGCCCGCACGGCCGACGCGCTCGCTTGAGTCCGCCCGGACGCAAGGCGCGTGCCGGAGACGGACTCGAGGCGTGTGCCGGGAACGGACTCGAGGCGTGTGCCGGAGACGGACTCGAGGCGTTCAGATCGCGCCTCAATGTCCGCCCAATGTCCTGGCCTCGCCGGGACCGATGCGCGAGCGTGGACATCACCCGGGGTGGCGGTGGCAGCGGCCCGCGGGAACGGGGGTCAGGAAGACCAGCGAGGGGGCTGTTCTCTTCCTGGAGGCGGGCCGCTGCCGACCGCGATCGTCAGTGGGCGCCGGCCAGCAGCTGCCCCACCCGCTCGACGAGGTCGGCCGAGTCGAACGGCTTGGCCAGGTATTCGCTGGCGCCCATGGCCCGGCCGTGGGTCCGGTCGAGGTCCCGGGATCGCGCGCTCAGGATGAGGACGGGGATGTTCGACGTCCGCGAGAGTCCTTGGAGCTGCTGGCACACCGTCAGGCCGTCGAGCCCCGGCATGTCGATGTCGAGCACGATGAGGTCGGGCCGTTGGAGGTTGGCCGCGGTCAGCGCGGCGTTGCCGTTGTCGACGGTGACTGTCTGGTAGCCGGCCGCGGCGAGCCGCTGCGCCACGAGCTCGCGGACGTCCTCGTCGTCCTCGGCGATCAGCACGGTGGACGGCATCGGGGTCATGGGGTGCTCCTGAGGGAGGGGGCTGGTGCTCCGACCTATCGGCCGGGCTGGGCAGCCGGGCGAGGCCTTCTCAGTAGCGGGACGAGAGCAATTGGGAGCGTTTCTGGTTCTTCGTGGTCCGCAGCGCGGCGCCGGCCCGGTCGACCGCGGCCGCGAGGCCCTCCGTCGGGTCGGCCGCGGCCCACCCGACGGTGACGGCCACCTTGGCCAGCTCGAGCTCGGTCTTGATGCGCCTCATGACGGCCTGGGCCCCGGACGGCGTGCAGCGGGTGAGGACGAGACCGAACTCGTCGCCGCCGATGCGGGCGATGAAATCGGTGTCGCGGATGGCCCGGCGGGCAACGGTCGCCGTGGCTTTCAGGTACGCGTCACCGGTGGACCGTCCCCGGGTGTCGTTGGTCGTCCCGAGACCGTCGAGGTCGATCAGGGCGACCACGGTCGGGTCGGCCAGCCGTTCGAAGCGGGCCTGGGCCCGTTCGAGGATGCGGTGCCAGCCGCGCTGGCCGGGCAGGCCGGTGAGCGGGTCGGTGTCGGCGCCGAGCTGGTCGCGCAGCAGGGCGTCGGTGGCCAGGTCCTGCACGCGGTCGGTGGCCAGGGCGGCGGTGAGCAGCCGGCCCAGCAGCGCGAGCAGGGGTTCGGCGTCGGCCAGGCGGGGGTCGTTGACCCGGATGTCGGGGTCCAGGCCGCAGATCGCGCCGAAGAGCGAGCCGTCGGACTCGGTGATGGGCGCTCCGGCGTACGTCCCGATCTCGACCAGCTGGTTGACGCCGGCGTTGGCGTACGCGGGCACGGCCTGGGCGTCCAGTGCCACGGTGGGCGCCTGACCGGCCGCCATGTGGACGCAGAAGCTGTCCTCCCAGGGGTGGCTCGCGCCCTGGTGCAGGCCGTAGCCGTTGTCCGAGTCCAGGTAGAGGTAGGTCTGCCGGCCGTTCTCGACCCGGGTGACCGCCCAGAAGGCCAGCGGCATCTGCTCGTGCAGATAGTCGAGCACCAGATGCGCGGCGTGCTCGAAGCCGGCCGCCGGGAGGAGGCCGGGCTCCTCGGCCGGCTCGGCGATGACCCGCGGCGGGCCGGACGATGGGGTGCTCGCGGTGGGGGTGTCCT
Organism: Paractinoplanes maris; assembly: GCF_023544465.1. Lineage (GTDB taxonomy): Bacteria > Actinomycetota > Actinomycetes > Mycobacteriales > Micromonosporaceae > Actinoplanes > Actinoplanes maris. The sequence goes on from NZ_JALPVL010000014.1 coordinate 80,593, forward strand.
CGGGCGGCGGCACGCTGGTGGCGTCGGCCGGCAGGGTGAAGGTGAACCGGGAGCCGTGACCGTCCGGCCCGGCCGCGGCCGAGATGGTGCCCCCGTGGCGCTCCACGATGCGCTTGCAGATGCCCAGACCGAGCCCGGTGCCGCTGTAGCCGGCCGCGCGGTGCGCGCGGTGGAAGCTCTCGAAGATGCTCTCCTGCTGGCCGTCGGGGATGCCGATGCCGTTGTCGTCGATCGTCACGGTGACGCGGTGGTCGGCGTGCTGGGCGCGGATGCGCAGCTGCGGGGCAACCCCGGCGCCGGTGTACTTGATCGCGTTGCTGATCAGATTCTCCATCAGCTGCCGGACGAGCACCGGATCGGCGTACGCGCTGGGCAGCTCGCCGATGTCGAACGACGGCACCGGGGTGGCGGCGCTGCGGGCCTGGTCGACCCGCGCGATCGCGATGTCGTCGACCAGCTCGGCCAGGTCGATCAGGGTCGGGGTGAGCGCGGCGTCGCGGGCGGTGGTGTAGCCGAGCAGGTCGTCGATCATGCCGCGCATCCGCCGGGCGGCGCGGCCGACCCGCATCAGCCCGTCGCGGGTCTGGGCCTCGTCGGCCGGGTCGTCCTCGTCGAGCAGGTCGGTCAGCCACGCGGTCCAGCCCTCGACGGTGGTCAGCGGGTTGAGCAGGTCGTGGGCGACGACCCCGGCGAAGGCGGCCAGCTCGTCGCGGTGCCGGCGCTCGGCGGTGACGTCGTGGAAGACGGTGACGGCGCAGCGGGACCCGTTCAGACTTCCCGGCACCGCGGCCGAGCTGACGCTCAGCAACCGGCCCTGGGGCAGGCCGGGGTTGCGCACCAGGATGTCCATGCCGCGGACGTCGGTGCCGGCCAGCGCCCGGCGGTGGGGCATCTCCTCGGGGGCGACCGGCGTCCCGTCCGGGTGCAGCAGGCCGTAGTAATCCGGCTTGGCCATGTGCTCGGTGGAGCTGACGACTCCGCCCAGCAGCCGGCGGACCGCCGGGTTGCGCAGCAGCAGCCGGCCCTGCTCGTCGACGACGGTGAGCCCTTCGACCATCGAGTTGACGATGGCCGTCATCAGCTTGGCCTGTTCGGCCGTGGCCGCCCGCTCGGCGCGCATCTCGGTGACCAGGGCGGCCCGTTCGTCGCGGCCGAGCGCCAGGCTCAGCCCGACCACGGCGATCATGCCGACGAAGGCCTGCGCGACCAGGGCCCGTACGGGATGGGACCCGATGTCGGCGAACACACCGGAGCCGTTGAGCGTGAAAAGCACGACGGCTGTGCCGAATGCCAAGCCGTGCAGGACGACGACGGTGGTGTCGAGCCGGGAGCCGGCCCAGACGGTCATGCCGATGATGGAGAAGGCCAGCGGCAGGTGGTGGTTGATGCCGAAGACGGCGCAGTAGGCCACGGCCGACAGCGCGAAGACGGCGACGTATTCGAGGCGCCGCCGCCCGGGTGCGGCCGTCCACCGCGACCGCAGCGTCGCCCGGGTGCGCCACAGGTGGCCACAGGTCAACCAGACCGAGCTGATCATCAGGATGCTGACGGTGTTGCGGGTCATCCAGACGGCGGTCGCCGGCCAGGAGTACGTGCCGTTGACCGCCCACACCCCGGTCGGCCCGACCAGCGCGCCGCCGCCGGTGCTCAGCACCGCGGCCGCCAGCAGGCGCCAGAACTCATGCGTCCGGCTGAGCAGCTCCTGACCGCCGGCCGTCCGGAGGTGGGACAGCCACCGGCGCACCAGGAAGGCGAACAGCCCGGCCTGCACCAGGTTGGCCACCACGAACCAGGCCGCCAACGACACCGAGGTGCCGGTGGCCGTGTTGACCACCAAGGTGATCAGCGACAGGGCCGCCGCGTCGAAGGTCCGCCACCGGGAGCGCCACTGCACCAGGAACCACACCGCGGAGACCCCGGCCGCGGGCCAGACCAGGCTCAGGTTGGTCGCGTCCATCACCGTCAGCCGCCCGGCATAGGTCGCGGCCAGGAAGACGACGGCGAAACACAGCGTGCGCACCAGGGACGTGCGCGGGTTCATGACCCTCTGATCGGCGCCCGAGCCGATTTGCTGAGGTCAGCCGAACAGGAACCGGGTCGCGTTGGTGCTGAGCACCTTCTGCCGCTGGGCCGGCGTGAGGAACGAGGCGGTGCGGACGACGTGGCCGGCCGGGCGCTCGCCCAACGGGTACGGGTAGTCGCTGCCGACCACCACCCGCTCCTCACCCATGGTGTCGACCAGCAGGCGCAGGGCCGGCTCGCTGAAGACCACCGAGTCGACGTAGAACCGGTCCGCGTAGTCGCTGGGCGGCCGGGTGGAGCGGCCCCGGACGAGGTCACCCCGCCGGTGCCAGGCGTTGTCGGCCCGGCCCAGCCAGTAGGGAAAGCTGCCGCCGCCGTGCGCGAAGCACAGGCGCAGCGAGGACGGCACCCGGTCGAGCACGCCGCCCAGGATGAGGGCCAGCGCCGACAGGTGGGTCTCGGCGGGCATGCCGGTCAGCCAGCGGGCCATCCAGCGGTCCAGGCGCGGGCCCTCCGGCATGTCCCACGGGTGCACGAAGACCGGGGCCCCCACGGCGGCGCAGTGCTGGAGGAACTCGACGACGCCGGCCGAGTCGAGGTCCTGGTCGCCGACGTGGTTGCCGATCTCGACCCCGACATGCCCGGCGGCCATGGAACGATCCAGCTCGGCGCAGGCCGCTTCGGGGTCCTGCAGGGGCACCTGGCAGAACGGGATGAACCGCGGGTCGCTGCCCGTCACCGACAGGGTCAGGTCGTTGAAGATGCGGGACAGCGCGGCGGCCTGGGCGGGGGTGCGGTCGTAGCCGAAGAACACCGGCGTCGGCGAGACGACCTGCCGCTCCACGTCGTCGGCGTCCATGTCGGCCAGGCGCACGGCCGGATCCCAGCAGGACGAGTCGACCCGGCGGAACTCGGTGTCGCGGATCATGATGATCGCTTCGCGCTCCGACTCGACCTTGAGCCAGGGCCAGCCGGTGCCGCCGCAGGCGACCTCCAGATCCGGCCAGCCCTTCGGCACGACATGCGTGTGGACGTCGACGACGCCGGACAACCGTCAGCCCTTCCCGGGGTGCAGGGTGCCGCAGTTGGCGCACGTACGCGCCTTCTCGTCCTCGTAGAACGCGGTGAACACCGGTGGCAGGTCCTCCACGATGTCGCGCACCTGAAGCTCGACCTCGTGCACGACCGCGTCGCAGTTGCCGCAATACCACTGGAACTTCTCCAGCGTGCCCTCCTCGCGGATCCGCTCGACGACCAGGCCGATCGAGCCGGGCTCGGGACGCTGCGGGGAGTGCGGCGTGTTGCCCGGCAGCACCCACATCTCGCCCTCGCGGATGTGCACGTCCTTCGGCCCCTCGGGCGTCATGGTCTTGACGTGCATGTTGCCCTTGACCTGATAGAAGAACTCCTCGTAGGGGTCGACGTGGAAGTCGGTGCGCGAGTTGGGGCCGCCGACCACCATGACGATGAAGTCGCTGCCGGTGGGGAACATCTGCTTGTTGCCGACCGGCGGCTTGAGCAGGTGCTTGTTGTCCTCGATCCAGCCCGGGAAGTTGATCGGGTCGGTCATGACGCCTCCTTGGACGACGGCGGAACAGGCAGAACAGCGACGGCTTGGATCTCGATGAGCAGGTGCGGGTGCGGCAGCTGGTGCACCGCGACCGTGGTCCGCGACGGCCCCGACGAGTCGAAGAACTGCGCGTAGACGGCGTTGTAGCCACCGAAGTCGTTCATGTTGACCAGGTAGGTGGTCAGCTGCACGACATCGTCGAGCGACGCCCCGACCGACGCCAGGATGTCGGCGATGTTCTCGATCACGGCCCGGGTCTGCTCGGCGATGTCGAGCGAGGTGGTGCCCATCGCGTCGACCACGGCACCGGCGATGGTGTTGTCCGGCCGCCGGCTGCTGGTGCCGCTGACGAAGGCGAAACCGTTGGCCACCTTGACGTGCGGGAAGGCGCCCCGCGGGGTGGCCTTGCCGGCGACCAGCTTCCCGGTCACGAGGAGGCCCGCAGCGAGGCCGCGCCCAGGCTTTCCACTTCCACCCGTACGGTTTGACCGGCTCCCACCGGCACGGCCGCCGTGGCCGCCCCGGCCAGCACGATCCAGTCGTCCTCGAGCGCACCGGCCAGCCGCCGGGCCTCGGCGAAAGCCTCCCGCGGGTCGCCCAGGATCGCCGCGGTGGAGCCGCTCTCGACCACCTGGTCGTCGAGGAGCAGGCGCACCTCGAGGGCATCGATCGACGGGGGCACCGGTTGCCAGGCGCCGACCACGAATGCGGCGGCCGAGGTGTTGTCGGCGATCACCTCGTCGAGCGTGAACTTGAAGTCGAGCCAGCGCGAGTCGATGACCTCGAGCGCCGGGGCGACCGCCGCGATCGCGCCGTCGCGCACCAGGAAGGCCACCTCGGGCTCGACCTTGGGGTGGATGCGCGGCCCGAGGTCGAGCACCCCGCCGTCCTCGATGCGCATGGCGTCGGTCAGCCGGCCCCAGATGACCGAGTCGACCCCCATCTGCCGCATCTTGGCCTTGCTGGTCAGCCCCAGCTTGATCCCGGCGATCGTCTCGCCGCGGGCCAGCCGCAGTCCGACCAGCTCACGCTGCACCGCGTAGGGGTCGGCGATCTCGTGCCCACCGCCGGGAAGCTCGGTGGCGGTGGTGAGGGCGTTGTCGAGGGCGAGGGCGAGCGGCGTCATGACATGTCCACGCAGACGTTGGTGTATTCGGAGTAGAAGTCGAGCGAGTGGCGGCCACCCTCGCGGCCCACGCCGGAGGCGCGCATGCCGCCGAACGGGGTGCGCAGATCGCGCAGGAACCAGGTGTTCACCCAGACCAGGCCGACGTCGAGCCGGGCCCCGGCCCGCAGCGCCCGGCCCACATCCCGGGTCCAGACCGTCCCGGCCAGACCGTAGGCGCTGTCGTTGGCCAGGGCGAAGGCCTCCTCCTCGTCGTCGAACGGCGCGAGGTGGCAGATCGGTCCGAAGACCTCTTCCCGTACGGTCCGGGCGTCCTGGCCGAGCCCGGTGATCACGGTCGGCTCGATGTAGGAGCCGCCGTCGCGCTCGTCGCCGAAGTGCGGCACTCCCCCGCCGGCCAGCACGGTCGCGCCCTCGGACCGGGCCAGGTCGTAGTAGCCGAGCACCTTGTCGCGGTGCGCCTTGGAGATCAGCGGCATGGTGCCGGTGGTCTCGTCGGACGGCCAGCCGTAGGTCAGCTCGCGGGCCCGGGCGGCGAGCCGCTCGGCGAACTCGTCGAAGACCGTCCGCTGCACGTAGAGCCGCTCGGTGCAGAGGCAGACCTGGCCGCCGTTGGTGAAGCTGGACCGGACGCTACCGGCCACCGCGGCGTCCAGGTCGGCGTCGGCGAAGATCAGGCCGGCGTTCTTGCCGCCGAGCTCGAACGACACCGGCTTCACGCCGGGGGCGGCGTTGCGCATGATGGCCGAGCCGGTGGCCGACTCGCCGGTGAAGGTGATCGCGTCGACGCCGGGGTGGGTGGTGAGCCACTCCCCGGCGGCGTCCGGGCCGTGACCGTGCACGAGGTTGAAGACACCCTCGGGCACGCCGGCCGCGGCCATCACCTCGGCCAGCACGGTGGCCGAGGCCGGGGTCTCCTCGCTGGGCTTGACCACGACCGCGTTGCCACAGGCCAGGGCGGGCGCGACCTTCCAGGTCAGCAGCAGCAGGGGCAGGTTCCACGGCACGATGATGGCGACGACGCCCATCGGCTTGCGGACCGCGTAGTTCAACGCCCGCCCGCCGCCGGCGGTGGCCGTGGTGAACGACTCGGTGCCGGTCGCGGCGACCACGTCGGCGAACGCCCGGAAGTTGGCCGCGCCGCGCGGGATGTCGAGCGTGCGGGCCTGGGTCAGGGTCTTGCCGGTGTCGGCCACCTCGGCGGTGACCAGATCCTCGAAGCGGCGCTCGAGCTCGTCGGCCACGCGGCGCAGCACCACGGCCCGCTCCTGCTCGGTCGTGCGGCCCCATGGCCCGCGCACCGCGGCCCGGGCGGCGGCGACCGCGTCGTCCACCGTGGACCGGTCGGACTCGGTGACCGAGAAGACCGTCTCACCGGTGACCGGTGAGGCCTTGGCGAACGTCGAGGTGGCCGGGCGGAACTCGCCGGCGACGAAGTTACGCAGCAGCGGCGGATCGCCGGCCGGTCGGCCGGTGACCAGCGTCGGGTCCCAGTTCATCGCACCACCTTACGGATCAGCGCGGCCGCCACCAGGGCCGCCAGCGCTCCGGCGACGGCCCCGGCCACCTGGTGCTGCCGCCGGACCCGGCGCCGGACGTCGGCGTACGGCGTGGTCGAGAACGACACCAGCTCGTAGCGCGAGACGTACTTGCCGGGCAGCAGCCGTTCCAGGGTGTGCTCGACGGTCTTGCCCAGCTTGAAGAGCGGGTCGGCCACCTTGTCGCGCATCTCGACGAAGTTGGCCAGAGCCATCTCGGCGATCGCCTCCGAGTTCTCGCGGCGACCGGCCTCGTAGGCCGGGAGCGCGGCCGCCCAGTCGTCGCCGGTCGCGTCCAGACAGCGGTCGAGCTCGACCACGTCCTCGAAGGAGGCGTTGGCGCCCTGGCCGTAGAACGGGACGATGGCGTGCGCGGCGTCGCCGATCAGCGCCACCCGGCCCAGCATCTGCCAGGGCGCGCACTTGACGGTGCCGAGCAGGCCGACCGGGTTGTGCCGGTAGTCGTCGGCCAGGTCGGGGATCAGCTCGAGCAGGTCGGGGTACTGGTCGCGGAAGTGCCGCTCGACCGCGGCCGGGCTGCCCAGCGAGGCGAAGCTGCCGGTGCCCGCGTTGGGCCAGAACAGCGTGCCGGTGAACGAGCGGTCCGGGTTGGGCAGCGCGATCATCATCGAGGTGCCGCGCGGCCAGATGTGCAGCGCGCCCGGGTCGAGGGCGTATTCGCCGTCGCGGGCCGGGATGGTCAGCTCCTTGTAGCCGTAGTCGAGGAAGCTGACCGTCTCGGTGAAGCTCTCCCCGGCGTACGCCATCAGCAGCCCGCGCGTCGCCGAGCCGGCGCCGTCGGCCCCCAGCACGACATCGGCCTTGGCCTGACTGCCGTCGGCGAAGCCGAGCGTGCCGGTCTCGGGGTCGAGCGAGGTGAGCGGGTGGTCGAAGTGGAGGGTGACGCCGTCGGTCTCGCCCGCCGCGTCGAGCAGCGCGTCGTTGAGCGTGCCGCGGCCGATCGAGTTGATCGCCCGGTCGCCCGAGATGCTGTACGGCTGGAAGTTCGTCCCGCCGCCCAGCGGGTGCACCATCCGGCCCCGCATCGGGAGCGCGTCCTTGAGCACCTGCTCGTCGAGACCGATCCGGCGCAGCGCGTCGAGGCCGCGCTCGGAGAGGGCCAGGTTGATCGAGCGCCCGCGCTCGGCCCCGGTGACCCGCGGGTCGGGGCGGCGCTCGTAGACGTCGACGGTGTAGCCCCGGCGGCCCAGGTAGCAGGCGAGCAGGCTGCCGCAGAGCCCGGCGCCGACGACCGCGATGTGTGTCACTTGGTCTCCTCAACACAGGCGGCCAGCGCCTCGGCGGCCCGCCGGCAGTCCTGATAGGTCGAATACAGCGGCACCGGCGCGAACCGCACGACATCCGGCTGACGCGCGTCGGCGATCACGCCGTACTCGAAGCGCAGCCGCTTGGTCAGCGCGCCCGCGTTGCCCTCGTGCAGCCGGACCGAGAGCTGACAGCCGTGCCGCTCGGGCTCCCGCGGCGTGATGACCGACAGCGGCCGGGTGGCCACCACCTCGTCCAGCAGCTCGCGCAGATAGGTGGTCAGGCGCAGGCTGCGCTCGCGCAGCGCGGGCATCCCGACCTCGTCGAAGATGCGCAGCGACGTGCGGACCGGGCCCATCGCGAGGATCGGCGGGTTGGAGACCTGCCAGGCGTCGGCGCTGCGCGGCGGCCGCGACTCGGGGGTCATCTCGAAGCGGGTGGCCGCCTCGGTGCTCCACCAGCCCTCGAATCTGGGCAGCGGGGATCCGTGGTGGCGCTCGTGGACGAACACCCCGGCCAGGGCACCCGGCCCCGAGTTCAGGTATTTGTACGAGCACCAGGCGGCGAAGTCGGCGCCCCACTCGTGCAGGCTGAGCGGAACGTTGCCCGCGGCGTGCGCGAGATCCCAGCCGACGACAGCGCCGGCTTTCCTGCCCGCCGCCGTGATGGCCGGCATGTCCATCACCTCACCGGTGAGGTAGTTGACGCCGCCCAGCATCAGCAGCGCCACCGTGTCGCCCTCCTTGTCGAGGAACGCCACGACGTCCTCGGTGCGCAGCGTGTCCTCGCCGTCGCGCGGCCGCAGCCGGACGACCGCGGTGCCGGGGTCGAGGCCGTGGAACCGGGCCTGGCTGCGGACGGCGTAGCTGTCGGAGGGGAACGCCGCGTCCTCGATGACGATCCGGGTGCGGTCGCCGGCCGGGCGGTAGAACGACACCATCAGCAGGTGCAGGTCGACGGTGAGCGAGTTCATCACCACGACCTCGGAGGGCAGGGCGCCGACCAGCCGGGCCGCGGGCTGGGTGAGCAGCTCGTGGTAGGGCAGCCAGGGCCGGGCCGCGTCCAGATGCCCCTCGACGCCGAGCCGGGCCCAGTCGTCGAGGTCCTCGTTCAGCTCGACCCGGGTCGCCCGGGGCTGCAGGCCGAGCGAGTTGCCGGCGAAATACGCCACCTCCGGGTGGTCACCGCCCTCGGCCGGCGGGACATGGAACAGGTGCCGGTGACCCGGATCCTGCTGATCGCGCTCCATCACATCTCCGTCCGCGAGGTCCACAGCTCCGGGAAGACCGGCCGGGCCATGCTGCGCTGCAGGAAGGTCAAGCCGTTCGACCCGCCCGAGCCGCTCTTGGCCCCCATTGTCCGCTGCACCGCCTTGAGGTGCAGATAGCGCCAGTCGCCGAACCGGTCGGCGACCTCGGTCAGCGCCTCGCCCAGCAGCCTGAGGTGGTTGTCCGGGCCGGGATCACGATAGATGCGCACCCACGCGTCGGAGACCGACGGGTCGGCCTGGTGCTCGTCGGCCACGTCGCGGTCCAGCAGCTCGGGCTTGAGGTCGTGGCCCTGCCGGGCGAGCAGCGCGATCACCTCGTCCCACAGACTAGGCCGGTGCAGGGCCGCGGTCAGCTCGTCGTGTTCCGGGGTGCCCTTGAACGGGCGGATCAGCGACCGGGTGCGCAGCCCGAGCAGGAACTCGACCTGGCGATACATGGCCGACTGGAAGCCCGAGCCCTCGCCCAGCAGGTCGCGGAACTTGTTGAAATCGGCCGGGGTCATCCAGCGCAGGGTCTGCCAGGCCGCGTTCAGGCCCTCAAGGTGCAGCGCGGTCCGCTTCAACGGGGCCAGCGCCGGCCAGATCTGGTCGGAGCGCAGGTGCTCGCGGGCCAGCTCGAGCTCGTGGCGGATCAGGTTGAAGTACAGCTCCATGATCTGGCTGACCACGAGGAACGACATCTCGCCGGGGTCGCCGCTGAGCGTGCGCTGCAACGTGTGCAGCGTGCTGGCGTGCACGTAGGCGTCGTAGGGCACCCGATGCCCGAACTCCAGGGTGGGTGCGCCGTTGTTGCGGGATCGACGCTCGTCACGCTCCGCGGCGTTGGTCGGCCGCACGGCCGCGGCATTCACGGTTTCCACTGACTTCTCCTCGCCCTTGACCGGTCCATGATTTCTCTGCGAGGGCCTCGGTCGGAATGCCGGATCAACGGCGCTGACCTCCGGCAACCGGTGATCGGCGGCTAGATTTGCGGAACCGCTTAACGATCGGAAGGTGGCCGGATGGACGCGATGGACTGGGCGCTGCTGCGCGAGTTGCAGGACGACGCGCGCCTGTCCTACAGCGAGCTCTCGCGGCGGGTGCACCTCTCGCCGCCGGCTGTGGCCGAACGGGTACGCCGGCTGGAGGAGACCGGGGTGATCACGGGCTATCACGCCCACGTCGACCTGGCCCGGACCGGGCGGGTGGTGCTCGCGCTGATCCGGATGTCGTGTTACGGCCCGACCTGCGTGCTGCGCGACGACAAGGTGCCTGCCTGGCCCGAGGTGCTGGAGATCAACCGGGTGACCGGCGACACGTGTTCGGTGCTCAAGGTCGCGACCACCTCGATGGAGGCGTTCGAGGAGGTCATCGACCGGTTGGGTGGGTACGGTGCGCCGTCCAGCACGATGATTCTGTCCACTCCGCTGACCTGGCAGCCGATCGCGCCGCCACCCGACTTCTAGGTAGGACATCGGTGGCCGACTTCTTCGACACCCCGGCCGATCCGGTCGTGGTGCCGATGCCCCGGCACTTCACGCTGACCCGGGGCGAGAACGCGGCTGTGCAATACGTGTCGGGCCAGCAGACCTATCGCATGCTGTCCGACCGTGGCGCCGGTCTGGTGCTCGAGCCCATGGTGGTGCACATCGCGCCGGGCGGGCGGTGGGAGACGGCGTACGGTCACGCCGGCGAGGAATTCGCGTACGTGATCTCGGGTGAGCTGCTCTACGAGGTCGACGGGGTCGAGCACCGGCTGTGCCCGGGCGACAGCGTGCACCTGCGCTCCTCGGTGCCGCACAGCATGTACAACGACACCGAGCAGGTGACCACCGTGGTCTCGGTGGTCACCCCCCGGCTGTCTTGAGGGACCTGTTCACGTACGTGAAATAACCCGGTCCACCTCTGCCATGGTGGCCGCCCAGATCGGTGAGCCCGGCGCGATGACGTCGAAGTGGTCACCCGCCTGCTCCAGCAGTGGCACCCCGGAGGCGGCGGCGAACCGCCGGTTGATGTCGACCAGGTCGAGGCTGTCGCCGCTGCCCTGCACCAGCAGCGCCGGCGAGGCGAGCGGCAGCCGGGCCATCGGGTCGCTCGCGGCGTAGACGTCCGGCACCTCGTCCGGTGTCCCGCCGAGGGCGGTCGTGATCGCGCCCTCGCCCAGGAACCGCCGCTGGCCCTCGCCGAGGTCGAGCACGCCGGCCAGGGACACGGCCAGCGCGAGGTCCGGGTCGTCGGCGGCCAGGCGCAGGGCGAGCTGACCGCCGGCCGAGTGGCCGAACAGCACGATCGGCGCGCCCGGGTGACGTTCGCGGGCCGCGGCGACCCCGGCCGCCAGATCGGCCGTGGTGGCCGCCCAGCCGTTCCGGTCGGGACGCCGGTATTCGAGGTTCCAGCTGGTCCAGCCGCGCGCGGTCAGGTCGATGGCGAGCGCGTCCATCAGGTCGGCGGCCCAGATCGAGCGCCAGAACCCACCGTGCAGGAGAATCCCGACCGGCGCCCCGGCGGGGGCGGCCGGTGCGCCGGTCGGGATCCGTTCATCGGCCCGCTGCTCCGGGTGCTCGCCGTAGGCGACCCGGGTGGCGGGCTCGCGCAGCCGGTGCACGGCATGCTTGATCGCCCAGGCCAGGCCCCACACCCCCCGGCCGTGCAGGTGTTGCGGTGATACCGGATCGGCAGCCACGGTGAGGTCGTAGAAGACGGTGTTGGCTCCGGCGGCGGCCATCAGCGCCGGGTCGGCCGGCACCACCACGGCCGGGCCGTCGTGCGCGGCCAGTTCCGCGGCGGTCACCGACGACACCACGGTCAGGCCGGCGTCGAGCTCCCAGGCCGTGCTGCCGGCGAGGGAGGTGAGCAGGCCGCGGTCGGCGACCAGGTCGGGGCCGAGAACGAGCAGGACGTCCATCGGGGTGCGCTCCTAACGGGGCTACCGGGACAACAGGGGCAGGACTTCGGTGCCGAGCAGCTCGACACCACGATCATCGGTGAGCCCGTGCGGGGTGCCGAACTCGACCCGCCGCACACCGGCGTCGATCAGCGACTGGGCCTGACGCGCGACCTGCTCCGGCGTGCCGGAGAAGGCGAACCGGTCCAGCACATCGTCGGGGATCAGCGTGCCGGCTTCCTCGTCACGGCCGGCGTCGACCAACCGGCCGACCTCGGCCACCAGCCCGTCGGGCAGTGCGACGGTGGGATCGAGCTCGGCCACCACGGCCAGATACATGGCCACTTCGGTGCGCGCCCTGGCCCGGGCCGCCTCGCCGTCGGTGTCGACCACGGTCACCGCGCCGAGCACGACGCCGATCTCCGCCACGTCCCGCCCGATCCGGGAAGCGCCCACCAGCAGGCGTTCGCGCATCACCGGCACCATGTCCGGGTTCGCGCTGCCGCCCACCTTGATCTCGCCGGCGATCCGGCCGGCCAGCGCCGCGCCCCGCGGGCCCCAGGCGCCGAGCAGCAGCGGCACTTCGGGGCGCTGCTGCTCGGACCGGAGTGTGGTGCCCGGCTCACTCGGTCGGTCAGAACCGGTGGGCCGCTCAAGTCGGCTCCCCCGCCGCCGATGAAAGTCATGACAGCTGCGAACCTCGAGGTAGGCGATGCCGGAAAAGCCGTGGGACAGCCAACTCCTGCGCGTGACCGCGGCCCTGGACGTCAGCACGGTGCTGGCGGCCGGCACGCTGTTCGCCTGGCACCTGGTCGTCGTGCCGGCCCAGGCCGGGACGGCCTCGCTCGGCCAGTCCGCGGCGACGATCAGCTGCCTGGCCGGCGGCGTGGCCGCCATCGGGCTGGTCATGAAACGGAGCGCCGGGCGGACCGGGACGGCGGGCCGTCGGCGTGGGTACACCCTCTACCCGTACGCCGCGGTCGCCGCGGTGGGAGTCCTGCTGGTCGCCACGGTCTTCACGCGAGCGGGCGATGCCCCGGTGATCGCGGCCGGCGCCCTGGTCATGGCGGCCATGGTGGTCGCCCGGCAGCTGCTCGCGCTGCGGGAGAACGACCGGCTCGTCGACCGCTTCCGGCTGCTCGTCCAGAACTCCACCGACGTCGTCATGATCGCCGGGGCCGACGCCACCGTCCGCTACGTCAGCTCCGCCGTCACCCGGGTGCTCGGTCTCGACCCGGACGACCTCATCGGCCAGGACATCCTGCGCCTGGCCCACCCCGATGACCTGCCCGCCGTACGCCGGGACTTCCAGCGCATCCTCGGGGCTCCCGGAGCGTCGGTGACCATGCACGCCCGTTATCGGCACGCCGACGGCTCGTGGCGGTGGTTCGAGACGACCGGGGCCAACTTCCTGCACGAGCCCAGTGTGGGCGGCGTGGTGACCAACAGCCGGGACATCACCGAGACGCGCACGGTCCAGGACCGGCTCAGCCACGACGCCACTCACGACGCGCTCACCGGGCTGGCCAACCGGACGCTGTTCACCGAGCGCGTCACGCGGGTCGCCGGGGACCCGCGCCCGGACCACCGGTTCAGCGTGGTGCTGATCGACCTGGACGACTTCAAGACCGTGAACGACACCCTGGGCCACCACGTCGGCGACGAGCTGCTCGTGGCGGTGGCCGAGCGGATGCGGATGAGTGTGCGGCCGGCCGACATGGTGGCCCGGCTCGGCGGCGACGAGTTCGCCGTCCTGTTCGAGGATCTGGGCCGTGAGCACGTCGACCGGGCGCTGCGCCGGATCGCCGAGGCGCTGCTGATCCCGATCGAGGCGGACGGGCAGCTACTCAGCGTCCGGGCCAGCTTCGGGGTGGCCGAGGGCATGGCCGGCGACGACCCGGCCGACCTGCTGCGGCACGCCGACATCGCCATGTACGAGGCCAAGGCGCGTGGCGAGGGCGGCCACCAGCGCTACGTGCAAGGCATGGAGTCGCGCGCGGCTGAGCGCAGCCGCCGCCAGACCGAGCTGCGCCGGGCCGTGGCCGAGCACCAGTTCGTGTTGCACTTCCAGCCGGTGGTCAGCCTGCCCGGCGGACAGGTGGCCGGCGCCGAGGCGCTGATCCGGTGGCAGCACCCCGATCGGGGCCTGCTCGCCCCGGGCGAGTTCATCGGGACGGCCGAGGAGACCGGGCTGATCGTTCCGCTGGGCCGGTGGGTGCTGCGGGCGGCGGTCCGGCAGGCCGCGGCGTGGCGGGCCGAGCTGGGTGCGGACGCGCCCCGCACGGTGTCGGTGAACGCGTCCCCGCACCAGCTTCTGGATCCCGGGTTCGCCGCCGAGGTGGGCGGCGCCCTGACCGCCGCCGGACTGCCCGCCGGGTGCCTGACCGTGGAGATCACCGAGTCGACCGCGCTCGGCGGCGGGGCCACCCAGGCCAACCTCGCGGCCGTGCGCGAGCTGGGCGTGCGGGTCGCGCTCGACGACTTCGGCACCGGCGCGTCGACGCTGAGCCTGCTGGTCGACTGCCCGGTCGACCAGATCAAGCTCGACCGCTCGTTCGTCCCCGAGCCGGGGCGGGACGCGATCGCCCGCGCCGTCCTGCAGCTGGCCCAGGCCATGGGGGTGGAGGCGGTGGCCGAGGGGGTGGAGACGGCCGGGCAGGCCGGGTTGCTGACCGACATGGGCTATCGGCGGGCGCAGGGTTACCACTTCGCCCGCCCGATGCCGGCCGATCAGCTCAGCGCGTCCCTCGCCCCGATCCCGGCCCGCGCCGACCGGTGAGTTCCGGCGGCCCCGCGGATCCATAGGATCACAAGGGGGTGCGCGCGTGGCGGACGAGGCAGGGTTCACGGCGGCGACCGGACCGCTCCGGCGGGAGATTCTGGCGCACTGCTACCGGATGCTCGGGTCGTCGGCCGACGCCGAGGACGCGGTGCAGGAGACGTTCCTGCGGGCCTGGCGCGGGTTCGAGCGCTTCGAGGGGCGGGCGTCGGCCCGGACCTGGCTGCATCAGATCGCGACCAACGTCTGCCTGCGCCTGATCGAGCAACGCGGCCGGCGGGCGCTGCCGTCCGGTCTGGGCGGCCCCGAACAGGACTGGGCCCTTCCGGCTCGGGCGGCGCCCGCGCGGACCCGGTGGCTGGGGCCGCTGCCGGTCGACCCGGCCGACGAGGCCGGCACCCGGCAGGACGTGCGGCTGGCGTTCGTCGCGGCCCTGCAGCATCTGCCGGCCTCCCAGCGGGCCGTGCTGCTTCTGCGCGACGTGGCCGACCTGCCGGCCGACGAGGTCGCCACGGTGCTCGGCACGACCACGATCGCGGTCAACAGCGCCCTGCGGCGGGCCCGCGACCGGATCGCCCGCCGCGCGCCCGACCCCCGGACCATGAGCGAGCCCGGTGGCGCCGAACTGCGGGCCCGCCTGCACCGGTACGTGGACGCCTTCCAGGCGGCCGACGTCGGTGCGCTGGCCGCCGTCCTGCGCGAGGACGTCACCCTCGAGATGCCGCCGCACGCGACCTGGTTCGCCGGCCGCGACGCCGTCCTCGGCTTCCTGGGCACCCACGTGCTGCGCGAACCGGGCCGCTTCGCCATGGTGGAGGCTCCGCTCCGGGCCAACGGGCAGCCGACCTACGCGATGTATGTCCGCGAGCCGGACGGCGAGTTCGCGGCGCACGCCCTGCAGATCCTCGACGTGGCCGGCGACGGGATCCGGCACATCCACATCTATCTGGACCCGGACCTGCTGCCGAGTTTCGCCGCGGCCGGTGATTCGGCCCGGCCACCGGGGTCTGCCCGCTGACACGACAACCTCAGGAGGAACCGTGACAGCGATGACAGGACGATCGGCAGTGGTCGTCGGCGGCAGCCGGGGCCTCGGATTCGGCGTGGCCCGGGCCGCCCGCGACGCCGGGGCGCGGGTGACCGTCGTCGCCCGCGATCTGGCCGGCGCCGACGGTGAACAGGGCGACGCCACGGACGAGGAGTTCGCCGGGAAGGTGCTCGCCGCGGCACGACCCGATCTGCTGATCGTCACGGCGGGGGTGGCCCCGGCGATGCGGCCGCTGACCGAGCACAACTGGGAGACCTTTTCGGCCAACTGGCAGGCCGACGTGCGGATCGCCTTCGTCTGGCTGCGGGCGGCGCTCAAGCTGCCGCTCGACCCGGGCTCGCGGGTGGTCGTCTTCGGCAGCGCGGCCGAGCTGCGCGGTTCGCCGCTGAGCGGCGGCTATGCGGGGGCCAAAGCCACCGTACGGCTGATGACGAGCTACGCGGCGGCGCAGGGTCGCGATCGGGGCATCACCATGACCACCGTGCTGCCCGGCATCACGCCGCACACCACCGTCGGCGAGACGGCCATCCGGGCGTACGCACAGGCGTCCGGCATCACCGCGGAGGAGTTCCGGGCGCGGGTGAGCGGGGCGCCGGCCCCGGAGTCGGTGGGGGCCCAGGTGATCGCGCTGGTGGCGGATCCGGCAGCGGCGATCGCGGGCGCGTATCTCCTCGACGGCGACGGCCTTCGCGAACACGCCGGATGACCAGGACCACGCCGGTCCCGGCCCAGACGACGCCGTAGACCTCGAGCAGGCCCCGGCCGTAGTCCGTGCCGGGGCCCAGCACCAGCGGGAGGGCGACGACCGTGACGGCCAGGCTGATCAGAGCCGCCGAGCGGACCAGGGGGCGCGATCGCAGCGGGACGAAGCGGCCGATCAGCGCGCCGGCCCCGATGGTCAGCGGCAGCAGGACGGCGTCGTGGGCGACCAGCACCCCGACGAGGAACACCAGGGCGCCGCCCTTGAAGTCGGGGTCGGTGAGCGCGCCGGTCACCGCGAACGCCATCACCAGCGCCCCGGCGGCGATCAGGACGGCCCTCACGACGCGCTCCGCACGGTGATCCGGCCGACCCACTTGGTCTGCAGCACGCCGGGGCGGTTGGGGGCGATGAGCCGGGCCGGGTAGCCGTGGTCGGGATGCAGCGGTTCGCCCCCGAGCCGCAGCGCCAGCAGCGTGAACGGGTCACGGATGTGCGGCGGCGGCACCGTCGTGGTCCGGTAGCGGCCGCGGGCCTCGAGCGACTCGACGTAGGCCTCGGCGTCGTCCGGGTCCGCGCCGGCCAGGGCCACCAGATCGCGCAGCCGGACACCGGTCCAGGTGCCGACCGCGCTCCACCCTTCGACGCAGCTGATCGGCAGGACGACGGTGTGCTGCGCCAGCCCGGCCAGATCGGTCAGGCTCAGGGTCTGGGTGCGGGCCGGGCCGACCACGGTCAGCCGATAGGCCGGGTCGAGGATGGCGTCACGGACCCCCGCCCCGCCGGCGGTCTTGTTGACCGGCAGGTCCTGCGGTCCGCTCCCGGGCCGGCGCGGCGCCAGGACGGAGACCGGG
This sequence comes from Paractinoplanes maris, assembly GCF_023544465.1. Lineage (GTDB taxonomy): Bacteria > Actinomycetota > Actinomycetes > Mycobacteriales > Micromonosporaceae > Actinoplanes > Actinoplanes maris. The sequence continues at coordinate 97,628 of NZ_JALPVL010000014.1, forward strand.
CCGAGCGGGGCCACGGTCTGGCCGGCGGTGGCCACGGTGATCAGCCCGGCCGCGACGCCGACGGTGCCCAGCAGGCCGCGCCGGCTGAGCGTCCCCGCCGCGCTGTGGTCCGGGGTACGCCGGCTCAGGGCCGTCCGGACGATCGGGAGCTTGACGCCGAGGTGGGTCAGCAGGGCCCCGATGGCCAGCCAGGCCGCCCAGTAATGGCCGGCGGTGAAGAAGAACGGCATCGGCGTGTACCAGCGGGCGACGTTGAGGACGCCGCTGATCACCTGGAACAGGGCGGCGGCGACAAGCACGGCGATGCTCGCCCGCTCGATCGCGTTCGCCGGGTCGCGTACGGGAGGCCAGGCGAACAGACGCGGATAGACCGACCACAGCTTCGCGCCCAGCAGCGGCACCGACGCCAAGCCGGTCGCCACATGCACGCCCTGGGTGACCCGATAGAGGCCGACCGGCCGGGACGGCCAGCCGAACCAGAACGGCGGGTGCTGGATGAGATGGCTGATCAGGCCGGTCGCGAAGCAGATCGTGAAGGCGACGCCCAGCGCGATCCCGAGCAGGCTGGTCAGCCGGGGGGAACGACCGCGGGTGTCGAAGGCCCCCCGGCGGAACGGTCCCTGACGCAGGACCGCGGGCGGGGGCGGCAGCGGCCGGCTCATCCACGCGTGTGCGCGCCGGATCACGCCGGGCTCAGCGTCGCGAACCATCGGCCGGCCTCCGTCCAGGTGCTCACGATCCGCAGACTGCTCGCGGCAACCGGGCCGGGCAGGTGGTCGGCGGCCAGCACGGCCCACCGGAACGGCTCGCCGGCCGGGCCCCGGTCGGCGGCCAGCCGGGCCGCGCCGGACCAGCTGGGGGTGCCCGGGCGGGCCAGTTCGACGTGCAGCCGGCCGTCCGGGGCGAGCAGCTCCCGGCAGCGGCGCAGCAGCCGCACCGGGTCGCCGCCGATGCCGATGTTGCCGTCGGCCAGCAGCACGTGCAGCCACCGGCCGTGCCCGGGCAGGTCGCCGAAGACGTCGCGGCGCAGGGCGGTGGCGCCGCGGGCCCGGGCCAGGCGGACAGCGGCGGCGCTGATGTCGATGCCCAGCGCCGGATGCCCGCGCCGGTTGAGGGCGTGGGTGAGCCGGCCCGGGCCGCAGCCGACGTCGAGGGTCGGCCCGGCGCACCGGTCGAGCAGGCCGCGGTCGCCCGGTAGCCGGCTGCGGCACCAGGAAGCGGGGTCGGTCTCGTGCTCGGCGCCGCTGTCGTGGCGGACGGTGAGGGTGCCCGGCGATCCGGCCGCGGCGCGGGTCAGGGCGGCGTCGAAGACGGCCAGCGCGGTCATGCGACGGCCAGGGCGGGGACAGCGGCGGCGAACCGGCTGCCGCGGGGGCACAGCGCGGCGACCGCGTGCGCGTCGGTCATCGTGTCGACATCGGTGAGCACGGGCAGGGTCGCGATGCGCAGACCGCGAGCGGTGAGCGCGGCCCGGGTCAGCGCACCGGTGGCGGGCGTCGACATCGGAACGTCGCGGAGGACCTGGGCGTGGGCGGGATCGCGCAGGCCCAGCGCCCACCAGCCGCCGTCCGCGGCCGGGCCGAGCACGGCGTCGACGTCGTCCGCGGCGAGCCACTCGAGCGCGCGGGCCAGCAGAGCGGGGCCTGCCTGCGGGGTGTCCATGCCGATCAGCAGGCTGGCCCGGCCGGGCACCGCGGTGTCGGCGTAGGCGTACGCCAGCCGCTCCCCGAGCGGGCCGCCGCGCTGGGTCACCCGGCCCCAGCCGGCCGGCGCGGCCAGCCCGCCCTCCACGGCCAGGATCCGCGCGGCGGCCGGTGTCGCGCCGACCGCGTCGAGGGTGTCGCCGAGCGCCGCCGCGGCGATCCGGGCCGCCTGCTCGGGGGTGCACGGTGGACAGAGCCGTGTCTTGACCCGGCCCGGCACGGGGGTCTTGGCCAGCACCACGATCTGTGCGCTCATCGGGCCAGCACCGCGCTCATGTCCCGGATGGCGCGGGCGGTGCCGCGGACCGTGCCGCTGACCTTCGATCTCGTGCCCTCGGCGCGGGGTTGGTAGGCGACGTCGACCTCGGTCACCGTCCAGCCGGCGCGGGCGGCTGCGATGAGCAGTTCGAGCGGGTAGCCGAAACGGCGGTCGCGCAGGCCGAGCGACAACAGGTCGTCGCGGCGGGCCGCGCGCATCGGGCCGATGTCGTGCACGTCCAGTCCCGTGGTGCGGCGCAGCCGGTGGGCCAGCAGGGCGTTGCCGAGCCGGGCGTGCGGCGGCCAGGCCCGGCGGGTGGTCGGCCGGCGGCGGGCCACACAGAGCCGGGCCGGGCCGGTCCGCACCGGGCCGGCCAGCCGCGGCAGCTCGGCCGGGTCGAAGGAGCCGTCGGCGTCCATCACGCAGACCAGGCCGTCATCGGGGTCGGACGCGACGATCCCGGCGTGCACGGCCGCGCCGTAACCGGGGCTGGGCACGCTCACGACGCGGGCGCCGAGACTGCGGGCCACCTCGGCTGTGCCGTCGGTGGAGCCGTTGTCGGCCACGATCGCCCGGTAGCCGTCGGGCAGCCGCCCGAGCAGCCAGGGCAGGGCGGGCGCCTCGTTGAGGCAGGGCAGCACTACGTCGGTCATGGACGCCGAAGGTAGCCGCGGAGAACCGGCCGGAACCCCGGATCCGCATTACCGCCTCCTTACGTCGCCGGCAGTTCTTACGAACCGCTGACGTCCTGCCCGGTGACCCGGGAACGGGGGCCGGCCGCCTCTACGGTCGGTCGCGTGACCCACGTACTCGTGACCGGCGGCGCCGGTTTCATCGGCACCCACGTGACCGCGGCCCTGCTCGACGCCGGGCACGAGGTGCGGGTGCTCGACTCCGCCCATCCGGCCGCGCACCGCGGCCCGCTCCCCCGCGACGTGCACGGCGCCCCGCTGGTGCGCGGCGACGTCCGCGACTCGTCCACCGTGGCCGGCATGCTCCAGGGAATCGACGTGGTCGTGCATCAGGCGGCGATGGTCGGCCTGGGGGTGGATCTGAACGACCTGCCGGACTACGTCGGCTGCAACGACCTCGGGACGGCGGTGCTGCTGGCCGGGATGGCCCGGCAGGGGGTGCACCGGCTCGTGCTGGCGAGCTCGATGGTGGTCTACGGCGAGGGTGCCTACACCTGTCCGCAGGACGGTCCGGTGCGGCCCGCCGCCCGCGAGGTGTCCGCCCTGGCGTCCCGGCGGTTCGAGCCGGCCTGCCCCCTCTGCGGGAGCGAGCTGACGCCCGATCTGGTCGACGAGGACGCCCGGCTCGACCCGCGCAGCGTCTACGCCGCCACCAAGCTGGCCCAGGAGCATCTGAGCGCGGCCTGGGCCCGGCAGACCGGCGGTTCGGTGGCCGCGCTGCGCTACCACAACGTGTACGGGCCGGGGATGCCGAAGGACACGCCGTACAGCGGGGTCGCGGCCATCTTCCGGTCGTCGCTCGAGGCGGGCCGGGCGCCGCGGGTCTTCGAGGACGGCGGTCAGCGGCGCGACTTCGTGCACGTGTCCGATGTGGCCCGGGCCAACGTGGCCGCCCTCGACGCCGAGGTCACCGGCTTCCGCCCGTTCAACGTGGCCTCCGGCCGGGCGGCGACCGTCGGCGAGATGGCAGCCGAACTGGCCGGCGCCGTCGACGGTCCGCGCCCGGTGGTGACCGGCGAGTTCCGCCTGGGCGACGTGCGGCACATCGTCGCCTCACCGGCGCGGTCCGCCGCCGAGCTGGGCTTCACGGCCTCGACCGCACTGGCCGCCGGGATGGCCGAGTTCGCCCACGCAGCCCTGCGCCGGTGACCGGCACGCGCACCGCGCCGGTCACCGGGCGCCGCGCCGACCTGGTCGCCGCCGGTGCGTCCGTGGCGCTGGTGGTGCTCGCCGTTCTGGTGGGGGCGGCGCTCTATCTGGCCGGGCATCCGGTGCACGCCAGTTCGGCCCCGTTCACCGGCCGCTGGCTGCCCCACGCCGGACCCGGCACCCCGGCCGCGCTGGCCGTCGGAGTGCTGGTGGTCTGGCACGGCCCGCGGCTCGCGACCACCCTGTCGTGGCGCCGGTTGCTCGCCGTGGCCTACGCCGCGTCGGTGGCCTGGATCCTGGCCCTCGCCCTGATCGACGGCTGGCAGCGTGGCCTGGCCGGCCGGCTCACCACCAGCCACGAATACCTCAGCGAGGTCGGCGAGGTCACCGGCGTGCCGGCCCTGCTGCGCGGCTTCGCGGGCCGCATCGTCGACTTCCAGCCCGACTCCTGGACCACCCACGTCGCCGGGCATCCGCCGGGTGCCCTGCTGGTCTTCGCCGGTCTCGACCGGATCGGGCTCGGTGGCGGCGGCTGGGCCGCGATCGTCTGCGTCGCCGGCGGCGCCCTGTGCGCGGTGGCCGTGCCGGTGACCGTACGGGTGCTGGGCGACGAGGCCGCGGCCCGCGCCACGGTTCCGTTCCTGGTGCTGTTTCCCGGCGCGGTGTGGATCGGGGCCTCGGCCGACGGCCTGTTCGCCGGGATCGCCGCGAGCGGGCTGGCTCTGCTCGCGGTCGCGCTGACCGGCCGCCGGGTGGTGGCCGCGGCCGGTGCGGGTCTGCTGCTGGGCGGGTGCCTCTATCTGTCGTACGGCTTGGTCCTGCTGGCCGTGCCCGCCGCGGCCGTGGTGCTCCTCGCGGCCCGGGTGCGCCCGATCCCCCGGCTGCCCCTCAGCGTGGCCACGATCGGGGTCGCGGCCGTCGTGGGGGCGTTCACCCTCGCCGGTTTCTGGTGGCTCGACGGCTACCACCTGGTCTCGATCCGCTATTACCAGGGCATCGCGAGCGTCCGCCCGTACGCGTACTGGGTCTGGGCCGACCTGGCCCTGCTGGCCGTCTGCGCCGGGCCGGCCGCCGCGGTGGTCCTGCGGCGGGCGGCCCGGCGACCGATCGGGCTCGGCCCGGCGGTGCTGCTGCCCGCCGCCGCCCTGCTGACCGTCCTGGCCGCCGACCTGTCCGGCTACAGCAAGGCCGAGGTGGAACGGATCTGGCTGCCGTTCGCCGTCTGGCTGATGGCCGGCGCGGGTCTGATCCCGGCGCCCGACCGGCGGTTCTGGCTGGCCGTCCAGGCCGTGGTGGCTCTGCTGATCAACCATCTGCTGCTGACCACCTGGTGACCGTAAGAACCTTGAAAGGTCCCGGGCCGTCGCGATCCGCTCCCGCCTGGGTAGCGTCGTGCTGTGCCCCACGTGCTCGTCGTCGACGACGACCCGACCGTCAGCGACGTCGTCCGCCGCTATCTCGAACAGGACGGCTGCCGCGTCCGCCTCGCCGCCGACGGCCTGGCCGCCCTCGCCGCCGTCGCCGAGGACCGGCCCGACCTGGTGGTACTCGACCTGATGATGCCCGGCCTGGACGGCCTCGAGGTGTGCCGGCGGCTGCGGCACCGGCTGCCCGAGCTGCCGGTGGTGATGCTGACCGCCCTCGGTGACGAGGCCGACCGGGTGGTCGGTCTGGAGGTCGGCGCCGACGACTACGTCACCAAGCCGTTCTCCCCGCGCGAGCTCGTGCTGCGGGTCCGCTCGGTGCTGCGCCGCAGCCCACCCACGACCGGGACCGCCCTGCTGCGCGACGGCGAGCTCACCGCCGACACCGGGCGCCGGGTGGCCCGGATCGGTGACCGGCCGCTGGCGCTGACCGTCCGCGAGTTCGACCTGCTGGTCTTCCTGCTGCGCCACCCGGCCCGCGCCTGGTCCCGGGCCGAGCTGCTGGAACAGGTGTGGGGCTGGCAGTTCGGCGACCAGTCGACCGTCACCGTGCACGTCCGGCGGCTGCGCGAAAAGATCGAACAGGACCCGGCGGCGCCCCGGCGGATCGTCACCGCCTGGGGAGTCGGCTACCGCTACGAGCCCGGCCATGACTGACCTGCTGCTGATCGCGGTCTACGCGTTGTGCGCCGGTGCCGTGGTCGGCGCGGTCGGACTGCTGGTGCTGCGCCGGCTCGGTGGGCGGTCGATCGCCGTCCACGTCGGGGTCCTGCTCGTCGTCACGGTCGCCGCCGTCGTGGCCGGGGTCGTCACGGTCGCCGAGGCCATGTTCCTGTCCGCCCACGACCTGCAGGTCGTCGTGCTCACCGTGCTCGCGGCGGCCGTGGTCAGCCTGGCCGTCGGCATCACGTTCGGCCGCCGGCTGGCCGCCGCGGCCATGTGGTCGGCGCAGGCCCGCAAGCGGGAACGGCAGCTGGAGGCGGGACGCCGGGAACTGGTGGCCTGGGTCTCGCATGACCTGCGCACCCCGTTGGCCGGGCTGCGGGCCATGGCCGAGGCCCTCGAGGACGGCATCGTGGCCGAACCGGCCGCTGTCGCGGATTACCACCGCCGGATCCGGATCGAGACCGACCGGATGACCCACCTGGTGGACGACCTGTTCGAACTGTCCCGCATCAACGCGGGGGCGCTGCGGCTGGCCCTGGCCCAGGTCCCGCTGGGCGACGTCGTCTCCGAGGCCATCGCCGCCACCGCGCCGCTGGCCGCCCACCGGCGGATCCAGCTGGTCGCGGCCGAGTCCGGCTGGCCGGTCGTGCTGGGCAGCGAGCCGGAGCTCGGCCGGGTGGTGACCAACCTGCTGGTCAACTCGGTGCGTTACACCCCACCGGACGGCACGGTGCACATCGAGGCCGGCCACGACGACCGGGACGCCTGGCTGGCGGTCACCGACACCTGCGGCGGGATCCCGGAGGCCGATCTGCCACGGGTGTTCGACGTGGCCTTCCGCGGCGAGCGGGCCCGCAGCCCGGCCCCGGCCGGCACCGCGGGCGGCGGGCTGGGCCTGGCCATCGTCCGCGGTCTGGTCGAGGCGCACGGCGGCCAGGTCGGCGTCGGGAACACGGGCTCCGGCTGCCGTTTCGTCGTCCGCCTGCCCAGCCGCTCCTGAAGCCCGTTGCCGGGCACCATGGAGCACATGAACGAGGCGGAGAGAGATACGCGGGCGGATCATGGCCCGACTCTGTTCTTGATGGTAGGTCTGCCCGGGTCGGGGAAGACCTTTCGAGCCCGGAAGCTGGCGGCCGAGCGGGGAGCCCTGCGGCTGACCCCCGATGAGTGGGCGCTCACCCTCTTCGGCCGGCAAGACCGTCATCAAGAGCCCGGCGGCAAACGGTGGCTGTTGGAGGGGAGACTCGTCGCCCTGGCCATCGACACCCTGCGCCTGCGGCTCAACGTCGTTCTCGACTTCGGATTCTGGTCGCGCGACGAACGCTCCGCCTTGCGCTGGATGGCCGCTTCGGTCGGAGCCACCTGCGAGATCGTGTACCTGCCGGTGGAACGCGACGTGCAGTGGAACCGGATCCAGGACCGCTGGAAACATACGCCGGAGCAGACCTTTCCCATGGCCGAGGCGGAACTCGACCCCTGGCGGGAGCAGTTCGAGATCCCCGGCGCGGACGAGCTCTCCGGTTCGCCTCCGCCCTCCCCGCCGCCCGGGGAGGAGAGCTGGTTCGACTGGGCTCAGCGGTTCTGGCCCTCCCTCGCGCAGAGCTTGAACGGGGAGCTGATCGGTCACTCGGGAGAACTGCGGGCTGCTGACTGAGCCGTCACGCTGCTGGGCCCGTGAACGCGGCCCGGAGCCGGGCGATGGGCCAGCTGTCGCCGGGGCTCGCGGTCAGCAGGGCTTCGATGACCGGGCGCATCGGGCCGGGCCGGCCGCCGGTGGCCGCGAACAGCGTCGCGCCGAGCGAGATCAGGTCACCGGCCGGCGTTGCCACGCTGGATCGGCCGGCCGTGGTGACCGGGAACGTGGCGCGGCCGTCGGCGTGCAGCTCGACCGTGCCGGGGTGGACGTTGCCGTGGACGGCGCCGGACTCGTGCAGGGCCTCCAGCGCGTCGAGGAGCTGGACGGCGATGGCGCGGACCCGGCCGATCGGCAACGGGCCGTCCTCGCGGATCGTGTCGATCAGCCGGTGGGTGACCGGGGCGTCCAAGACAGCTCTCATACCACTGAGCATTGTCGCCGCCGGGCCTCGTGTCGTGGCTGCGAGCACCCAACCGCACTACCGGCTAGCCGGTATCCTCACCCCACCCGCCGAGCCGGGTGAGCACCTCGTCCACCGTGACCACATCGGCATACTTCGCGCCCAGGTCGAAGAGGTTGGCGTCGTGCACCTCGGGAGTGCGGTCGCCGCAGGCATCGGCCGCCACCACCGGCCGGAAACCGTGCTGCAACGCGTCGGTGGCGCTGGCCCGCACGCACCCCGAGGTGGAGACGCCGCCGATGATCGTGGTGTCGACGCCACGGGCGGTCAGGGTGGCCGCCAGCGAGGTGCCGAAGAAGGCCGACGCGTACTGCTTCGTGACCACGACCTCGCCGGGGGCGGGCATCAGCTCGGGCACGAACTCGGCGACCTCGGCCCCGTCGACCAGGGCGGCCAGGGCGGGCACCTTCCGCACGAAGAGGCCGCCGTCGCTGAGGTCGGGCGAGAAGCGTACGCGGGTGTGCAGCACCGGGATGCCGGCCGACCGGGCCGCCGCGAGCAGAGCCGCGCACCCCGCCAGCGACTGCCGGGAGCCCAGGTCGAACGGGCTGCCCGGGGTGAAGTAGGCCCGCATCATGTCGATCAGGAGCAGAGCCGGGCGGCGCCCCCAGCCGAGGGCGCCGCCGAACGGGGTCACCGTCACGTCCACACCGGCTTGCGCGGAGCGGGCAGACCGGTCTCCTCCTCGCACCGGGCCAGGATGTCCTCCATCGAGCCGCCCATGTCGAACACGGGCAGCTCGCCGGGCCGGGCCGCCCGCATCGAGCGGCGGAGTTCCTCGGTCGCCGGCTCGTCGACCCCGTCGTCGCCGGTCACCACCACACCGTACGACCGGGCGCCCTCAGCCGTGACCAGTCCGCGCCGGACCTCCAGGGCGACCAGGCCGGGGTCCCGCTCGAGCGGGTCGCCCCACCCGCCGCCGCCCCAGGTGACGAAGTGCAGCACGTCGCCCGGGCGCACCGGCACGTCGTGACACTTGCTGGGCAGCACCTCGTGCGAGCCGTCGGCCCGGTCGAGCCACTTCGTGCCCCGGGCCCCGGGCGCGCCGCCGTTGACGCCCCACGGGTACATCAGCCACCGGTCGTCGTGGATGGCGATCGTGCCCGGTTCGAGGAACCGGTAGGCCACATCGACGCCGTTGCCGCCGCGGTGCAGCCCCGCACCGCCGGTGTCGGCCACCGTCTCCCACTGCTCGATACGCAGCGGGTAGTACGACTCGAGGAACTCGCACGGGATGTTGACGAAGCTCGGCCACAACGAGTGCCCGTCGGGGCCGTCGCCCAGCGGCCGTCCCGGGATGCCGCCGAACCCGATCGAGTAGAGCTGGAACCACTCCCCCTTGCGGTCGCCGCCGGAGTAGTTCCCGGAATACATGAAATGCGGCGACGACGAGAAGCCGGCCGCGTTGAGCAGCGCCGGGTTGGTCTGCCCGAGCAGGCCACCGAAGAGGTCGAAGACCCGGCCGATGCCGTGGTTGCGGGCGTTGAGCGCGGCCGGGTGCTTGGGCTTCCAGTACGAGCCGTCCGGGATCGTCACGTCGACCAGCGGATAGAAGCCGTCGTTCCAGAGGATCTGCGGATCGGCCACGGTGATCATGTAGATCCCGAAGAACATCCGGGCCAGGTTCTCGTTCAGGTAGTAGTTGACCGGGCCGATGGCCTGCGGTGACGAGCCGCTGAAGTCCAGGTGCACACGCTCGCCGGTGCGGGTCAGGGACAACTTCAACTCGTACGGCCCGTAGCCGACGCCGTCGTCACAGATGTAGTCGGTGAACGAGAGGGTCCGGCCCTCCTCGAACACCACTTGCAGCAACGTCTTCATCGCGTCGTAGTTGCGCTGCAGCAGGGCGTCCAGGGCCGAGAGGTAGGTCTCGACGCCGAACCGGGCGCACATCTCCCGCACCCGGCGGGCGGCCGTCCGGCAGGCCGCGACCAGTCCGTTGAGGTCGGCCCTGTTCCAGTCGGGCACCCGCACCTGGTTGAGGATGATGCGCAGCGCGTCCTCGTTGATCTGGCCGCCGGCGTAGAGCTTGAAGGGCGGGATGACCACACCCTCCTCGAAGATCGTCCGGGCGTCGGTCGGCATCGAGGACGGCGTCTTGCCGCCGACGTCGGACATGTGCCCGAACATCGACGACCAGCCGACGACCCGGCCGTCGACGAAGATCGGGAGGACGACCAGCCAGTCGTTGGCGTGGCTGATCGCGGCGCCGCACGAGTAGGGGTCGGAGGTGAGCAGGACGTCGCCCTCGCGGATGTCCCCCTCGAACCCGGCCAGGAAATCGGGGATGGAAAGCCCGAACTGGCCCACCACCATCTTGCCGTCCGGGTCGGCGATGAGCGGGAACTCGTCGTGCTGCTCCCGGATGCCGGGCGACAACGCCGTGCGGAAGAGCACCTCGTCCATCTCGTAGCGGGCGTTGCGCAGGCCGTTCTCGACCAGGTCGAGGGTGATCGGGTCGACGTCGGTGCGGGTGATCGGCCCGGTGGCCGTCTCCACGAGGGTCGCCATCTCAGGCCTCCTTGGCCGGGGTGATGAGCAGGCTGCCGCTGGGGTCGGTGGTGGCGATGTGGCCGGGCAAAACGAGGGTCGTCGAGTCCATCTCGGTGACGATGGCCGGGCCGGTGACCACGTGGCCCGCCCGCAGCCCGAGCCGGTCGAACAACGCGGCCTCCACGAACTCGCCGTCGACGTAGACGCGGGTGTGCCCGGAGCTTTCCGGATCCGCGCTGCCGGCGGCGTCCAGCCGGATCGGCGCGACCCGGGGCCGGTCCCCGGTGACGGTCGCCCGCGCGTTCACCAGCTCGTGGTCGACCGGCAGGGTGAACGAGAACAGGCGCTCGTGCTCGGCGTCGAACTTCGCGGCCAGCCCCTTGGGCCCGTCCGCCAGGTCGAAGGCGATCGGCAGCTCGTTGCCCTGCCCGACGAACCGGACGTCGGCCGAATAGGTGATGGTCTGCCGGTCGGCCGGCACACCCTGCTCGACCAGGCGGCGGCCCGCGGCCTCGGCCAGCTCACCGAAGACCGACGCGAACTCGGTGGCCGGCAGGTCGCCCAGCTTGCGCAGCACGGTCCGCGCGGACTCGTCGCGGGCCGAGGTCGTCGCGTCGCCGAGCGCGCACAGCACCCCGGGCGACGGCGGCACGATCACCGGCCACGCCCCGGTCAGCTTCCCGAGCGCGTTGGCGTGCAACGGCCCGGCCCCGCCGAACGCGACGAGCGCGAAGTCCCGCGGGTCGAACCCCTGCTGCACGCTGACCAGCCGCAGCCCGCCGAGCATGTTCTCGTTGACGATGTCGATGATCCCGGCCGCGGCCGCCTCGGCGCTCTCCAGCCCCATCGCGTCCGCGACCGCCTGCACCGCCGTGCGGGCCGCCTCGCGGTCCAGGGTGATCTCGCCACCGGCCAGTGTGGACGGCAGATAGCCGAGCACCACGTTGGCGTCGGTCACCGTGGGCTCGGTTCCCCCTTTCCCGTACGCGGCGGGGCCCGGCTCCGCCCCGGCCGACTGCGGCCCCACGCGCAGCGCCCGGGTCAGCTGCGGAACGTGGGCGATCGACCCACCACCGGCGCCGACCGTGCGGACGTCGACCGCGGAAGCCCGGACCGTGAGGTCGCCGACCTTGGTCTCGCGCCCGATCCGGGCCTGCGCGTTCTGCACGAGCGCGACATCGGTCGAGGTGCCGCCCATGTCGAAGGTCAGCAGCTCGGTGTGCCCGGACTGCTCGGCGACCCAGACCGCGCCGGTCACGCCGCCGGCCGGGCCGGAGAGCAGCATCGTGACCGGGGCCGCGATCGCCGCGCCGGCCGCCGACAGACCGCCGTCGCTGCGCAGGATCGACAGCTCGGCCGGCACACCCTCGGCGGCCAGCTGGGCCGTCAGGTTGGTGACGTACCGGGCCACCTGCGGCTGGACGTAGCCGTTGGCCACCGTGGTCAGCGCGCGCTCGTACTCCCGCATCTCGGGCAGCACGACGCTGGACAGCGACACCTCGACGCCGGGGAGCTCCTCGGCCGCCAGCTCGGCGATCCGGCGCTCGTGGGCGTCGTTGGCGAACGCGTTGATCAGCGAGACGGCGAGCGCCTCGACCCCGTTGCCGCGCAGCTTACGCAGGGCGACGCGGGTCGCCTCCTCGTCGAGCTCGGTGACGACGGTGCCGTCGGTGGCCACCCGCTCGGGCACCTCGACGGTGTTCTCCAGCGCGGCCAGCGGCTCCGGCTTGGGCCAGATGATCCAGCCGGCCAGGCCGCCGGGCACGAACGAGCGGGCGATCTGCAGCACCTGCCGGAAGCCCTTGGTGGTGACCAGGCCGACGGTCGCGCCCTTGCCCTCCAGGATGGCGTTGGTCGCGACGGTGGTGCCGTGCAGCACGTGCGCCACCTCGGCCCGGTCGATGCCGGCCTCGGCGCACACCTTGTCGATGCCGTTCAGGACGCCCACGGACTGATCGCTCGGCGTCGAGGCGGTCTTGGCCCGCCAGGTGATTCCGGAATCCTCGTCGACCAGCAGCACGTCGGTGAACGTGCCGCCCACATCCACACCGAGCCGATATGACATCGCTCTCCTTAAATGATTTTGGCTGTGCGCAAGCGCGCGCGCTCCGTTTCGTCCAGGCCCAGCAGGCCGCCGTACACCTCGTCGTTGTGCTCGCCCAGAGCCGGTCCGGCGGTCCGCACGGAACCGGGGGTGGCCGACAGCTTCGGGGTCGCGTTCTGCATCGGCAGTTCGCCGAAGTCGGGGTGCGGCACCGAGACGATCGCCTGGCGGGCCGCGAAGTGGGGGTCGGCGAACATGTCGCGGGCCCGGAAGATCCGCCCGGCCGGCACGCCGTTCTCGTGCAGGACGGCCAGCAGAGCCTCGGCGCCGAGCGTCGAGGTCCACTCGGCGATCAGCCCGTCGAGCTCGGCCATCGCGGCGCCGCGGGCGGAATGTGTGGCGTAGCGCGGGTCCTGGGCCAGCCCGGGCCGGCCCATCGCGGTGGCCAGGCGGCCGAACACGGTGTCCTGGTTGGCGGCGATCAGGATCAGGTCGCCGTCGCCGGTCGGATAGACGTTGCTGGGCGACACGTTGGGCAGGGTGGCTCCGGTGCGCTCGCGCTGATAGCCGGCCACCGCCCACTCGGGCAGCAGCGACTCCATCATCGCCAGCACGGCCTCGTAGATCGCCGAGTCGACGATCTGACCGCGCCCGGTGCTGGTGCGGGCGTGCACCGCCACCAGCGTGCCCAGGCAGGCGTACGTGGCCGCGAGCGAATCACCGAGCGAGATGCCCGCGCGCACCGGCGGCCCGCCGGGCTCCCCCATGACGTACCGGATCCCGCCCATGGCCTCGCCGATCGAGCCGAACCCGGCCCGGCTCGCATAGGGGCCGTCCTGGCCGTAACCGGTGACCCGGGTGATGATCAGGCCCGGATTGGTCTGCCACAGCGTCTCGGGGGCCATGCCCCAGCGCTCCAGCGTGCCCGGCCGGAAGTTCTCGACCACGATGTCGGCCGTGTCGATCAGCTGCCGGATCAGGGCCTGACCCTCGGGTGTCCGCAGATCACACGTGACCGACTTCTTGTTCCGCGCCACCACCGGCCACCACAGCGATTTGCCGTGCGGTTTCTCCCGGCCCCACTGGCGCATCGGGTCGCCGCGCCCCGGGTCCTCCACCTTGACCACCTCGGCGCCGAAGTCGCCCAGCAGCTGCCCGCAGAACGGCCCGGCCAGGAGCTGCCCGAACTCGACCACCCGCAGATCTCCCAGCGGCCCGGTCATGAGCGTCCCCCCATCATCGTGGCGCGAGCGTTGTAGAGGTGGGCTCGCATGATCGCCTCGGCCCACTCCCCGGCGCCGGCCCGGACCGCGGCCACCATCTCGACGTGGTGGTGCAGGCTGCGCAGCAGCGCGTCCGGCGCGTAGTCGTGGAAGTTCTGAGTGACCACGGCCGCGTGGGTGACGCCGCGCAGCGCCTGGGCCAGCGGCGGGGAGCCGGCGGCGTCGATGAACAGGCCGTGGAACCGCCGGTTCAGCTCGACGATCACGGTCAGATCCTGGTGGCGCCCCGGCTTCCCGGCCCGCAGCATCGTGGTGGCCAGCTCGTCCAGCTCGGCGATCTGCTCCACATCGAGGTTGGGCACGGCCTGGCGTACGGCATAGGGCTCGAGCCGCAGCCGGAGCTCGAAGATCTCCCGCAACTGCTCGGCCGACCAGGTGGCGACCCGGGCCCCCCGGTGCGGCTGGATCTCGACCAGGCCCTCGGCGGCGAGCCGGGACAACGCCTCGCGGATCGGCGTGCGGCTCACCGACAGCCGCCCGGCCAGCTCGGCCTCGCCGAGCCGGGTGCCGGACGGGATCACCCCGGAGAGGATCTCGTCGCGCAGGGACTGCGCCGCCTGTTCCGCCGCTGGTCGCACCGGGCCTCCTTGCCGTTGATTGCATGCAATCCTTGCCATGATCCCCGTGTTTCCGCAAGAGTGGCTCCATGAAAACGTCGGATTGTATGCAATGACGGTCTCGATCGTCGAGGTCGCCCCGCGCGACGGGCTCCAGAACGAGAGCGCCCTGGTGTCCACCCCGGACAAGCTGGCCCTGATCGGCACGCTCGTGGCGAGCGGGGTCCGCCGCATCGAGGCGGTCAGCTTCGCCCACCCCCGGCGGGTGCCGCAGATGGCCGACGCCGAGTCGGTCGCGGCCGGGCTGCCGCGCGGGGCGGTGTCGTGGATCGGGCTGGTGCTCAACGAGCGCGGGCTCGACCGCGCCATCGCCGCCGGCCTGGACGAGGTCAACGTGGTGGTCGTCGCGACCGACACGTTCAGCGAGCGCAATCAGGGCGTCCCCACCGCCGGGGCGATCGCGGCCTGGTCCCGCATCGCCGGCCGGGCCCGCGAGGCCGGGCTGCGGACGACGGTGACCGTGGCGGCAGCGTTCGGCTGCCCGTTCGAGGGCGAGGTTCCGGTGTCCCGGGTCCGCTCGGTGATCGAGGCGTGCGCCGAGGCGGGACCCGACGAGCTGGCCCTGGCCGACACGATCGGCGTGGGTGTGCCGGCCCAGGTCCGGGCCCTGCACGCGGTGGCCGATCTCGGCATCCCGTTGCGCTGGCACTTCCACAACACCCGCAACACCGGCTACGCCAACGCGCTGGCCGCGGCCGAGCTGGCGGGCTCGGCGCCGGTGGCCCTGGACAGCAGCGCGGGTGGCATCGGCGGCTGCCCCTTCGCCCCCGACGCGACCGGCAACATCGCCACCGAGGACCTGCTGTATCTGTTGCACCGCAGCGGCTTCGACACCGGCGTCGACATCGAGCCGCTGCTGCCGCTGGCTGCCCGCCTGGGTGAGCTGCTCGGCCACCAGGCCCCGGGTCAACTGGCCCGGGCCGGCCTCTTTCCCGGTTCCCTCCCGGATTCCGTCTCCGGGGGCCGATGAGTTTCCCCGCCGCCCCCGGTCTGGAAGGCATGGCGAAAATCATCTCGACCTTGTTCATCGCGGCCGACGGCGTAGCCGAGATCGACCCCGACTGGCACTTCCCGTATTTCGACGAGAACATGGGCCGCGCGGTGGCCGAGGACTACGACACCGCCGACGTCCTGCTGATCGGCCGGGAGACCTACGACAGCTTCGCCGGCGCCTGGCCCGAGCGCGAGGCCGCCGGCGGCGAGGACGCCCCGTTCGCCAAGCAGCTCGGCGACATCCGCAAGGTGGTCGCCTCCCGCCGCCCCCAGCGGTTCACCTGGCGCCACTCCGAGGTGATCGACGGCGACCTGCTCGACGCCGCCACCACCCTCAAGTCCGACCCCGCCGTCAACGGCATCCTCGTCCCCGGCTCGATCTCGGTGGTCCAGCAACTGCTGGCCGCCGGCCTGGTCGACGAACTACGCCTCTACGTCCACCCGGTGGCCGCCCGCAAGGGCCGCCGCCTCTTCGACGAGGGCGACACCCCGTACCACCTGAAGGTGACCACGACCGAGCTCTTCCCGACCGGCGTCATCCGAGTCATCTACACCCCGGCCGGCGACATCGAGGGCAAGGTCGCGACCGAGTGACCGCACCGGCGCCGGCGGTCAGGGAGTGAGGTCGACGGTGGCTTCGCCCTGGGCGCCCTTGACCGTCCACTCGATGGTCGAGCGGCCGTTCGGAGTCGAGTCGGCCGGTGCGACCAGTGACAGCAGCGGGACCACATCATGTTTGGACACCGGCGACCCGGCCGGGAGCGGATCTTCACGGTCCAGGGTCAGATAGACCAGCAGACCGGCCGGTTTGCCGTGCTCAAGGCACAAGGCGTCGGCAGTCACATCGGCGACGCCGCTCTTCGAGCCGGCCAGACGATTGAGCGCATTGCGGTGCTTGGGGTCGCTGCCCGGAAACGTGTCCGGCCGGTCGCTACGCCGTTTCTTGTTGATCGCCTGGGCCGGGCCCAGACCGGGGAAGTCGTAGGTCGCCATGTTCTTGAGCTGAGGCCACACCACAACCGCCTGGTTGAGCCGCCCCTGGTTGAGCAGGCGGCGGTAGAACCGGACGACCGGATCGATGACCTCCCGGTACCCCTCGTTCCAGCGCAACTGCTCGAGCATTCGCACGAAAGCATCCGCCTCGACCGGCAGCACCTTGGCCTCGAAGGTTCCCTCGACCTTGGGGCCGCGGCTGGACACGAAGTGCGCCGAGTTCTCCCGACCGGCCCGGGCGAGGAGCGGGACGATGAGGTCGTAGTTCGTCCGCTTGCCTTCGTCGTCGTCCTGGGCCGGTACGCCATAACGGTCCTTGAGGCTGCCCGACTCCCCGACCGTCCGGATGACGGCGTTGAACATCTTGGTGCGGGCCGCCGGCCTCAGGTAGGGCAGGTGCTGACTGACGATCGGCGGCACCTGCCACGGTTCGAGCGCCGACGCGCTGCCGTCCTCGGCGACCGACTCGTACTCGGCGAGGCTCTCGCGCAGGGCCATCTCGTCGCGCATCAGGCCTTCGAACGCCTCGTAGAGATCGACCCGCTTGGGGGTGCCGGCCGGATCCCGCCGGATGTAGAGGCGGACGAGGTCGCGGTAGCCCGGCCGGAACCCGAACCAGCGGCCGGCCTGCATGAGCGTGTCGCCCTGGAGAGCCCGGCGGGTGTAGAACGAGATGGTCAGGCCCTCGACCGTGAACCCGCGGCTCAGCTTGGCTCCGCCGATCAGGATCCGCCAGACCTTGTTGCGGTCGAAGTCGAGCTCCTGCTGATTCCGCTGTGCGACCTCGTCACTGTTCACGATCAGCACCGGGTTCCGGACCTCGCGGATCCGCCGGTAGGCCTCGCCCATCGGTCCGATCAGGTCGTCGAACGACCCGGGCACCGGGTAGCCGCCGGATCGGGCCCGGCAGACCGGCCGGTAATCGGACTCCCACAAAGCTTCCAGCCGGGCCAGCGAGGCCGCGGAGGTGTAATCCGCCTTCTTCCACACGTCGAGGACGAGTTCCGCCATCTCCTCGTGGTCGTCGTTGCGCACGGTCTCGTGGACCAGCATCGTGTGGTGCCGGTAATGCGCGGCCCCGGCCTGCTCGCGGAAGACTTTGATCGCGCCGGCCAGCACGAAGGAGTCGAGAGCGGCGAGCATCTCGGCCTCGCGCTGAGGCAGGTCGTCCGCGGTCTCCGGCGGCGGCCCGACCCGCCGGATGTAGGCCACTTCGTTGGAGGTGGCCGGGTCGTCCTTGGGATCCTCGCTGTTCCACTCGACGTCGTGGAAGTGGCGGACGCCCATGTAATCGGCCGGCTCGGGGAGGGGCAGGATGAAGTTGCGCGGGAAAATGCCCTCGGCCTGCGGATCGACGAAGACGTTGGCCGCCGGCGTGGCGGTGTACATGACCAGCTGGGCCCGCGGCAGCCGTTTGAGCAGATCGACGATGGCCTGGTTGATGGCGGTGCGTTCGTCGGTCTTGGCCGGGTTCTTGGTGTTGACCGACGCCAGATCGGACTCGTCGTCGACGATCAGCGTGGGCAGCTGATCCAGGCCTTTGCTCTTGGCCAGGTCCTTGGCCAGCTTGCGCAGCACGTGGGCGTTCTTCTTGACCACGAGCAGCCGCACCGGGGCGGACTGGAGATTGACCGGGTCGTAGTACGGCCGGCTGGAGTCCTTCGGGTACAGCTTCATCGTGCCCGGCCCGGCCGTCAGGATGTCGAAGTCCTTGTTGAGCCGGGTGAGCCGCTCGATGGCCGGATAGCCGAGGTCGCCGAATCCGTCGCCGTGCCGGACGAACTCGTCCTGGGCCCAGCCCTCGTCGTCGGCGTAGTCGAACTCGGCCGCTGTCTCGCTCTCCACTCCCTCGAGCAGGTTCTCCCGCCCGACCAGCTCGCGGTCGATGCGTCGCTGGGTCTGTGAGCGCAGCAGCTCGATGGTCCCGGTCATCACGATGACGAGGCGGTAGCCGGCGTCGATGGCCTTGGCGATGACACCGGTGAAGTTCGCCGTCTTGCCGCTCTGCACATAGCCGACGACGAGGCCCTTCTTCTGCAGATGCTCCGCCGGCCCGGCCTTGGTGGGGTCGGCGATGCGCCGGATGACCTTGGTGGTCGCCTCATCCAGCTCGGCCACGGTGCCACCGTGCCAGCCCCGCTGGTCGAGCAGGTAGTCACGGTAGTGGGGCCAATAGAACGCCCACTGCTCGAGCCGCTTCCCCTCGTACCACGGAACCCATTCCTCGTTGATCGGTCCCGGAGGCTTCACAGTGGCGACCGGCGCCAGCAGGTCGAGGCGAGCCGCGGCGCCGGCCGGGAGCCGCAACCTCTCATAAACCCACTGACGGCGCTCAGCCGTTCGCGGTGCGGTGCCCTCGGCCTTCCAAGCCGGGTCCTCCGCGAGATCCCACTCGGCCAGCAGCAGAGCCAGATGGCGCAGGGCAGCGCTGCTCTGTTGATTGTGTGCCAGCAGGAGTTGCTCGAGGTCGTCGGCGGTGGCGGGCGGCAGGTCGTCGTCGAGGTAGGCGTTCATCGGTTTGAGCAGAGCGGACGGGCCGTTCTTGCGCAGTCCGGTGACGGCACTGTCGAGAGCGGTCTCCCAGGCGGCAATGGTCACGTCGCGCTCCCGGTCACAAACGCGTCGCCCGGCGACGGTGGCCGGCCGGGCTCGAGGGTGGTCACATCGATCGCGTAGCTGGCGCCGACGATCAGCGACGGCTGAGCGCACCCGCGCTGGATCACCGCGCGGTTCAGCACCGGAAAGCCGCCGTCGACCTCGTACGCCGTCGCCGCGCTGCGCAGCCTCCGGCAGTCCTGATAGAGCGGACGGTCGCGCTCGCGCCAGCCGGCCAGGCCCAGCGAGATGTCGAGCGCGCCCACTTCGGGTCCGGCCGCGGTGCGTACGTCGTCGATCAGCCCGGCCAGGCTGCGTCCGACGACCGGCGTGGCCGCCGTGATCTGTATCGAGACCAGCCAGAGCGGCGTGCCCGGGGTGGGTTGCAACTGCTCCAGGCTGCCGATCGTGTGGCGGCGGGATTCCGTACGGGTCGTCTTGACCTCGAAGCAGGCACCGGGAAACACGAAGTCGTGCTCGTTGCGGGCGAAACCCTTCCACGCCGGCACCGCCGCCCCGGGACCGACCTCGCGGATGCACGACTCCAGGAAGAGCATCTCGCCGTAGAGGCCGGTCTGTTTCTCGGCCGACAGACTGCCGACCCGGGTGAGCAGGTCGCCGAACGTGGTGAGCGACGACCGGACCGCCGCGCCGAACGGCAACCCGTCCTGCTGGATCAGGTCGGCGATGTCGCTGAGCAGAAGGTAGGCCTCGTATTCGCTGTCGCCGTAGCGGATCAGCAACTCGGTCCACTCCGCACCCTCGTCGCGGACGACCCGGGCCTCGACGTACTCGTAGAGCGAGAGGTCGGGTGGCTCCTGGCCGTCGTGCGGGGTGCGCAGCGCCATCTCGCGGCGCGGCGGGTCGATGTCGATGCGGCAGCGGGGGTTGCCGGGGACGCCGATGGCCGCGGGCGCTCCGGCCAGATAGTCGGCCAGGGCCTCGCGGGACAGATGCCGTTCGGCGATGGGCGCGCTCATCGGCGGGTGCTCCGGTAATTGAGCTCGGCCTGCACCGCGGCGCCGAGCACGGCGTCCCAGACCTCGAGCAGGTCCTTGTCGCGCGGGCCCCACTGCTGGCCTTTGAAGTGGTCCTCGGTGAGCAGGAACATCAGCGTCTTGAGGAGCGGCGCGTCGCTCAGGCCGGTGGCGCCGCCGGTGAGCACCGAACGGTACTTCTTGTTCAGATAGATGGTCCGGGTCTCGCGGTCGAGCTCGAAGAAGCGTCCGGGGGCCATGGCGTCCCAGCGGATCTGGACGGGCTCCTCCTCGGTCCGCAGCGGCACCTCGGCCTTGATGACCCGCCGGACGTCCTCGTGCAGGCCCTTGGCCGGCTCGGCCATCGGCCGCCGCTTGTGCTGGCGTTTGCGGGAGTCGGCCAAGACGGTCTCGGTCCTGCTCAGGTAGTCGGCGAAGGTCGTACGGTGGTCGGCTTCGTCGACGGCCCGGGTGATCGCACCGTGCAGGTCGTGGCTGAAGACGATGCCCTTCTTCTCGGGGTTCAGCCGCACGTGCGGAGCCAGGGCCGCGAAATCGTCGAGCACGACCCGCGCCAGGGCTCGGGCCCGATCGGCGGTGACCACGTCGTTCCAGCCACCGGCCTGCAGCAGCCGGTCGTGGCGGTAGACGTAGAAGCCCTGGAAGTCGGCGCCGTCCCGGCCGTACAAGCGGTAGTTCGGCCCGCCCGCTTTGGGCGGCACCACGTGGCAACGCAGGGGGATGCGGTCGCCGCCGACGTGGGCGACGAGCGTGCGCGGATAGCCGGGAACGGCGGAAACCGCGAAGCCGAGCGGGTCGACGGCGGCGACCGACTCGGGGATGCCGGCGCGGCCGAGGTCACGGTCGTAGATGTCGATGTCGATCCGCAGGCGCCCGGCCGCGATCAGCCGGTGGTAGACCAGACCCAGGTGCTGACTGAGACGGGTCCGGGTGTCCTCGACCCAGTTGCCGAGTCCGGCGCCCCCGGTACGCGGAAAGCGGGTGTCCGACCAGCTGACGATCGTGCCGGTCACTCCACCGACCCGGGAGAGCAACGCTTCCGGGTGCAGGGTCGTGGGGTCGAGCACCTCGCAGCTGTAGTCCCGCTGGACATCGCCGCGACGCAGACGCCGGCCATGCCGTTCGCCGCCCGCCGGGGTGGTGCGGACGGTGATGGTATCGGCGTGGCTGAAGGAGGCGGCCTTCAAGCCGATGCCGAAGTGGCCCTGGTCGCGGGCGCCGTAGTCGCGCTGGCGCCCCAATCGCATGGCTTCGTCGACCTGGTGGCCGTCCATCCCCCGCCCGTTGTCGGCGACGTGCAGGCCGACCGGCTGGACACCTTCGGTGTCGAACCGCACGAGAACCCGGTCGGCGCCGGCGTCGACGCTGTTGTCGATCAGGTCCGCGACCGCGGACTCCATCGTGTGGTGCACACCCAGACCCTTGATCATGCCGGGGTCCGGTTCCAGCACTCTGCGCTCGAGCACGTCGCTCACGCCTGCCAATCTAGGCGGGAAGATTTGGCCTTTTGCGGCTTTCGCGCAACACCCACCCACCGGGGTACCGCAGTCGCGGACGGGATGAGTATCGGCACTCACGCGCGGCCGGGGCGGCGGCAGCACGATGAGCGGCATGGATATTCCTGCCGCACCCAAGGTCACCGCCGCGTTCTACATTCAGGCGGCCGCGTCGTTTGTCGTTGCTCTGCTCGGTCTGGCCGCCGGCATCTTCTATCTGCCGGTGGGCGGCTGGATCCGGGCGTTCCTGGGTCTCGGTCTGGCCTACGTCGTCACGTCGGCCTTCACGCTGGCCAAGACCATCCGGGATGCCCAGGAGGTCGGCACCGTCGTCCGGCGGGTGGATCAGGCCCGGATAGACAAGTTCATCAACGAGCACGACCCGTTCAAGACGCCGTCATGACGCGAGTCCGACCCGGCTCGTGCCGGCCAGGAACTCGGCCAGGGCCGGGCCGGGCATCGGGCGGGCGAAGTGGTAGCCCTGGCCGTAGGTGCAGCCCATCTCGACCAGGCAGCGCGCCTGCTCGGCCGTCTCGATGCCCTCGGCCACCACGTGCAGGCGATACGCCTTGGCCAGGCGGACCACGGCCTCGGCCACGGCGTAGGCGTCGGGGTCGGTGTCGATGCCCTCGACGAACGAGCGGTCGATCTTGAGGACGCTGACCGGCAGGGTCCGCAGATAGCTCAGCGCCGCGTATCCGGTGCCGAAGTCGTCGACCGAGATGCCGATGCCCATGTCGCGCAGTTCGCTCAGGCGGGCCACGGTCTGCTCGTCGGGCTGCAGGATCACGCTCTCGGTCAGCTCCAGTATCAGGCGGCCGGCCGGGAAGCCGGTCTCGTCCAGGATGCCGCGGATGGTCTCGACCAGGCCGGCCTGCATGACCTGTCGCGCCGACAGGTTGACACTGAGCCAGACCCCGTCGGCGTCCGGGTTGCCGGTCCGCCACCCCGCGGCCTGGCGGCAGGCGTCGCGCAGCACCCACTCCCCCATCGGGATCACCGCGCCGGTCTCCTCGGCCAGCTCGATGAAGGCGCCCGGCATCAGCAGCCCGCGGGTCGGATGGTTCCAGCGCACCAGCGCCTCGACCGCCATCCGGTCGCCTCCGGTCAGGTCGACAACCGGCTGGAAGTGCACCACCAGCTCGTCGTTCGCCACCGCGCGCCGCAGCTCGGCGTCGCGCGCGTTGGTGTCCAGCTCCGGCGTGTAGACGCAGTAGCTGCCGCGGCCGGACCGCTTCACCGCGTACATGGCGGCGTCGGCGTGGGCGATCAGCTGCTCGCTGTCCGGGGTCGTCTCGTCCCGGAACGCCACACCGATGCTGGCCTCCACGCCGAGCACCAGGTCGCCGAAGATGACCGGCGTCCGCAGCGCGTCGACCAGCCGCTGGGCGATGGTCTCGGCGACGGCCCGGTGGGGCAGCGCGGGCAGGACGACCGCGAACTCGTCGCCGCCCAGGCGCCCGGCCGTGTCGCCGGAGCGGATCACCGCGCGCAACGCCGTCGCGACCGCCTTGAGCACGGCGTCGCCGGCCTCGTGCCCGTACGCGTCGTTGATCGGTTTGAAGTGGTCGAGGTCGATCAGCAGGACGGCGCTGTGCCGGCCCTCGCGCAACGGTTGCCGGGTCAGCTCGGCCAGGCGCTCGGCGATCAGGGCCCGGTTGGACAACCCGGTCAGCGGGTCGGTGACGGCCAGGCGCCGGTTCTCCTTCTGGGCGTACACCTGGCGAGCGATCACCAGGGCGGTCAGGGCGATGGCACCGAAGATCATGCCGCCCAGCGGGAACAGCGTCTGGTTGCGGGCGGCGAAGGCGAGCAGGCCGTAGGCGAGGGCCACCGCGACGTACGGAAGCCAGCCCAGCCGCCCGCGGCCCGGAAGCTGACCCTGGGCCAGGCTGTCCTGGCGCAGCCGGCGGTGGACGGCCAGCAGCGAGAAGAAGGCGCCGGTGGCCCACAACACGAAGGGCCAGCTGCCCGGCTGGAAGCCGATGCCGAACTGCACGTACCCGATGGTGTAGGTGCTGTCGGCGACCACCTTGAGCGCCATGGAGCCGCCCAGCAGACCGACTGCGGCACCGGCTTCCGGGCGGCGCAGGAGCAGCGTGATGAGCGCGAAGACAAGGAGCAGATCGAGGACGGGTACGGCGGTGGAGAACAGGATGACGACCGGGTCCGCGCCGGGCGTCTCCATGAGCGGGCCGATCTCCAGATACCACAGCGCCATGCAGGCGCCGGCCACGACGATCAGCGAGTCGATCAGCAGCTTGAGGCGCTCCGTCGCGCTGCGGTGAGCGACCGGATACATCAGCAGGCCGGCCACGACCAGCGGGATGGCCGCCGTGTACAAGTAGTCCGAGAAAGCCGGGTACGAGGGCTGTTCGGGCAGGAAGTTCTGCATCAGCGAGGCCGAGTGCGCCACGACCTGGGCGACGAAGGACGCCTCGAAGAGGATCCAGGCCCGGCGCTCCCGCCGGCCGAGGCGACCCTTGAGGATCAGCCACAGACCCAGGGCCGCGGTCAGCAGCGTGGCCGGGAGGTAGGCCAGGTCGTTGATCACCCTGGCCTGGGCGTCGCTGCCCCAGCCGGTGACGGACTGCACGAGGATGGTCCCGAGCACCGCACCCGATCCCCACACGGCCGCCGTCAGCAACCGGGCTGCGCCCGACGCTCGCCTTTGTCCCATGTCCACACGATCGGCAGCGAACCGGCCGGCATGAACACCCCCACCGGTTGCCCGCCGGTCGCAATCATGGTTGATAATCCCCGGGCACACGATCAACGGGGAGAAGTGATGAAAGAACGTCTGCTGGGCCGGTTGATCCCGGCGTTTCTGGTCGGAGCGGGGTTGCTGCTGGGTTCGGCGGCACCGGCCGTGGCGGCCGAGGACGACGAGCTGACCGCCGTCGCCCGGCCCGACGGCACCTCGCGCACCCTGCTGCTGGGCGGCAAGCCGACGGTCGTCCGGGGTCTGCAGATGACCGTGGACGGCGGCCGGGTCGTCCCCGCCTTCTCCCTGGCCTACACCGCCACCCAGCTCAGCGGGACCGTCGACTACACGGGTACGACGTGGGCCGAGGCCGGGGCCAACCGGCTGGCCTACGTCCAGTGGGTGATCGAGCACGGCTATCCGTCCAGCGACCGGGCCGCTCTGATCGCCGCCGCCGGGGTGCAGGTGCCCGCGGGCGCCTCCCGGGCCACGGTCGACCTCCTGCTCAGGATGGGCACCCAGGCCGCGATCTGGAAGGTCCGGAACAACGTCTCGCTCAGTGCCTGGCGCTCCGGGGCCGGCGCGGGCGCCCAGAACGAGTACGCCGTCATGCGCAAGGTCTACGACTACCTGACCCGCGTCGAGATCACCGCGCCCGAACCGCAGCGCACGGTGACGTTCGAGGAGGGCAGTTTCGTCGATGCCCCCGACCTGTTCGTGAAGGGCCCGGCGAACCGGATGACGGTCGAGGTGGAGAACGGCTACGCCGTCACCGACAGCCGCTACGACGGCGGCACCTGGCTGATCACCCGGGTCGCCAACGGCGGCGGACTCACCTTCGTCCGGTCGATCGACCCGGACGAGGACACCACGGTCACGGTGACGGCCGAGCACGCCGTCAACCCGGGCCTGGCGTTCGTGGCCGAGGGTGGCCGCCCGCCGCTGACCCCCGCGCTGCCGTACGGCGACCCGGTCTCCGGCACCTTCGCGAAGAAGTTCCCGGCCTGGGGGTCGAATCCCGCCCCGCAGCCCAGCCCGCCGGCCGGCAGCTCCCCCACCGCGACGCCGACCGCGTCCCCCAGCAAGACGCCCAGCACCACGCCCAGCGCCACTCCGACCGGCGGCACGGGCGGTGGCACCGGCGGCGGCGACGACGGCGGCCTGCCGGTGACCGGCGCTCCCACCGGCACCGTCCTCGGCGGTGGCCTCGTGCTGCTGGCCGCGGGCGCCGTGGCGGTCCTGCTGGTCCGCCGGCGCCGCCTCCGCTTCACCTCCTGATCGCTCGCGGGCCGGGGCGGGATGCCGCCCCGGCCGGCGGCCGGGACCTCACAGCCAGCCGGCGCGGCGGAGCAGCCGGTGCAGGACGAAAGCGCTGACCAGCAGGAGCAGCAGGACGCTGGGATATCCGTAGCGCGAGGTCAGCTCGGGCATGTGGGTGAAGTTCATGCCGTAGATGCCGGCTATCGCGGTGGGCAGCGCGGCGATGGCGGCCCAGGAGGCGATCTTGCGCATGTCGTTGTTCTGGTCGACCGTCAGCTGGGCCAGGCGCGCCTGCAGGAGCGTGTTGAGCACGTCGTCGAAGGCGACCACCTGCTCCACAGCCGCGGTGTGATGGTCGGCGACGTCGCCGAAGTAGCGACGGATCTCCTTCGGCGGGTCGCCGAACTGCTTGCCGGCCAGGGCGGCCAGCGGGCGCTGGAGGGGCAGCACGGCCGCCTTGAACTTCATCAGCTGGCGTTTGAGCTGGTAGATCTGCTCGACCGTGACCGGTGTGCCGGGCGCGAAGACCTCGGCCTCGGTCAGCTCGATGTCGGTCTGCACGGCTGCGGCGATGTCCACGTACGCGTCGACCAGGCGGTCGAGGATGGCATGGACCACCGCCCACGGGCCCCGGGCCAGCCGCCCGGGCTCGGCGCTGAGGTCGGCGCGCAGCGAGCTGAGCTCCATGACAGTGCCCTGCCGCACGGTGATGACGAAGTGCGGGCCCACGAAGAGGCGGACGAACCCGGTGCTGACGATCTCGCTGGTGGCGGTGAGCCGCTCGTGCTCGACATATTGCGCGGCCCGGACGACCAGGAACACCACATCCTCGTACCGCTCGAGCTTGACCCGCTGTTCGCGGTGCAGAATGTCCTCGACCGCCAGCGGGTGCAGGCCGAAGACGTCGGCCACCCGGCTCAGCGCGGCCTCGGTGGGCTCGTGCAGGCCGAGCCAGACGTACGCGCCGTCCTGCTCACGAGCCCGCTCGAAGAGCCGCGGCAGGTCAGCGGCCGAGCCCGGGCTGTCGACGGCGACCCCGTCGACATACAGCGCGCAGCCCACGATCGCGGTGTGATCGGCGCGTCCCCGGCCGACCGGCCGGGGCGGCTGCCAGGTGCGTCGGCCGTCCACCACTCCCACCCCCTGTTCACCGATTCTGTCGTACCCCCGGCGGACACTAGACCTGATGAACGGCGAACTGAGGCACGGGAGGCGACAGTGAGACGAGAGGCGAGCATCGCGCACGTCGACCTCGACGCGATGTTCGCCGCGGTCGAGCAGCGCGACAAGGTGTCGCTGCGGGGCCGGCCGGTGATCGTCGGCGGAGTGGCCGGGCGTGGCGTGGTGGCCACCGCGTCGTATGAGGCCCGGCGGTTCGGTGCCCGCTCGGCGATGCCCACCGCCGAGGCCCGCCGCCGCTGCCCCTCGGGCACCGCTTTCCTCGCGCCCCGGTTCGCGGCTTACCGCAAGACCAGCGAGGTCGTCATGGCCCTGCTGGCCGAGGTGTCCCCGCTGATCGAGCAGGTCTCGATCGACGAGGCATATGTGGATCTGGCCGCGGCCGGCCGGCACGACCTCTCCCTGCCCGGTGTGACCGCCCTGGCCGACGAGATCAGGGCGGCGATCGCGGCCGCCACCGGCGGGGTGACCGCGTCGGTCGGCGTCGGCACCTCGAAACTCGTCGCCAAGATCGGCTCCGACCTGCACAAGCCGGACGGGCTGACCGTGGCCCCGCCCGGCGGCGAGCAGGCCCTGCTGCATCCGCTGCCGGTGACCCGGCTGCCCGGTGTCGGCCCGGCCACCGCCGAGCGGCTGCGGCGCTCCGGCCTGCACACCATCGGCGACCTGGCCCGGGTGCCGCTGCCCGACCTGATCGACTGGTTCGGCCGGGCCCACGGGGCGGGGCTGCACCGGCTGGCCCGGGCCGACGACGACCGGCCGATCGTCGGTGAGCGCGAGGCGAAATCCGTCTCGGCCGAGGAGACCTTCGACGTCGACCTCACCGACCGGGTCCGGCTCAACGCCGAGCTCGACCTGCTGGCCACCCGGGTGGGCGGCCGGTTGCGCGCGGGCGGCCTGTCGGCCCGCACGATCACCATCAAGGTCCGGCACTACGACTTCACCACGATCACCCGCGCCGCGACCCGCGCCCAGCCGACCGACGATCCCCGCCAGGTGGCCCAGGCCGCCCGCCGCCTGCTGGCCGAGGTCGACACATCAGCCGGCGTCCGCCTGCTCGGCGTCGGCGTCACCACACTGGCCGGCTTCGTGCAGGACGACCTGTTCGCCACCATCACCGACAGCGAGCTGGGCCAATCAGCCGAGCCGGGCAAGCCGAGCCACCCGGGCAAGCCGAGCCACCCGGGCAAGCCGAGCCACCCGGGCAAGCCGAGCCACCCGGGCGAGCCGAGCCAGCCCACCGAACGGGGTCGGCCGAGCCACCCGGGCCAGCCTGCCGAGCCGGGCCAGCCGGGCGAACCGGTTGAGTTCCAGCCGGCGAGCACCAGCGTGGCCCTTCGGCCGGCCGTGGTCTCCGACTGGCGGCCCGGCCAAGATGTGCGGCACCACGACCACGGGCCGGGCTGGGTGTGGGGCAGCGGCCGGGGACGCGTCACCGTCCGTTTCGAGGGCCCGACCACACCGCCGGGTCCGGTGCGCACCTTCCCGAGCGACGACCCGGCCCTTCAGCCGGCCGACCCACCGGAGTGGAGATGACCGCGACCGCCTTCCACGGCGGCCATCCGGCCTGAGACCGTCGATGTCACCGGACACCGCGGCGACCACCCAGATCCGGTCGCGCCCGCGCGCCTCCGCGAAGCGCCGCCTCACGACGTTCAACCAGCGCGGCCGCGCCCGCGCGCCTCCGTGAAACGCCGCCTCACCACGTTCAACCAGCGCGGCCGCGCCCGCGCGCCTCTTCGGAGCGCCGCCTCGCGGGGTTCAAGCGGGGCAGTCGCGCCCGCGCCACCAGGTAAGGCATTGCGCGAACCGTTTCCGGTTCGGCAAACTAGACCTGGAAGTTCGAAGAACGCAGGATCTTTAGCGTGTCGTATCCGTCTATCGTCATGTACTTTCTGAAGTTGCGCGGGTCGCCAGCATAGGCTTTGAGCAAGTTCACTACCGGCGCAGTGATGGCATGACAATGCTGCATGACAATCAGGTCGGTTGCCGCCTCGCTCAGCATGTCGACTTGGTTAACATTCTCTCTCAAGTCGGCGGTAGTCATAGGAGAGAACTTCGCGGGCCACTTGAACGCTACGGCGGCGCGTAGTGGACTTCCTTCGATTGACAGTCTATTTTGAATCCAAAGGACGAGTTGTTCGGACCCCGAAGCCTGCGGGACATCAGGCTCACCGAGAATCTCGGCGAAGGCTTGTCTCACGGCCTCTTGGGGCACGCCTTTTAGCAATTCAAGCTCGGATCTGGACGGCCTGCCGCGGAAATCGACGTGAGAAAACTGATCGATCATGCTTGGCCATACCCGGGTAGAATTTCCACCCAGCCAGCCAGCCTCATTCGAGCGCATCGGATCCCAGCGTCGAGCTCTTACTAGGGGACGGAGGCCAATCTCGGTGGCTTCGACCCCGGTGACATACCCGAGAAGGAATTGTCGGTTGGTGCCGGACAGCTGGCCTGGCGCGGAACTGCAAGTAAGGCGCGACGCACTGTAATCACCTTTGACCCGTACATCATTGTTCGTATCAAGGCGAGCAGTGAATCCAGCACGTGCGGCCGTATCCTTCCCCGTGCGCACCGCCGTCCAGGATGCCCCAGCTCCTTTGAAAGAGATAGCCTGCTCCAGCCAGACAAGTTGCCCAGCCCGGAGAGTTCCTCGCTGTTGCTCGATCGCTAATGAAGGGATCTCGCTATTCGAGAGATAGTCCGTCACACTCTTCTCGAGTACATCCATTCGGAATGTCTCATAGAGAGGATGGCTCTTGTCTGGCATTCGTTGAGCAAGATTCGCGAGTTGGTCATCGGCAAACAGGTTGCACACCAGCTTTTCATGCAGAAACCATGCGTCTAGTCCCGAACTCTGACCCATGCTTACCATACTTCCACGCCTGTGCAACTGGCGGCGAACCCGGCCATTGGAGTTCTGGCCTCAGCCGGGAGGCAGGGTGGTTGCTCGAGCCATCACGCGACTCCCCGTCTGTGAATTCGCGATCGATAGTGAATTCGGCCAAGGTTTACCGGCTAGAACGGCGGCTCGTCGGCTAATTCGAGTGGCTTCACATCGAGCTTTCCCGCGTCAAACAGGACACGCGAAACGGAGAATGCGTACGTGAACGAATCATAGTCCAGCCATACTTTTTCTCTCATGTGCTCATGCCATCGTGACTCCCGCATCCGGATCATTGGGATGGCGTATGGGGGATCGACCGCGATTAGATGGCTCGAGGTGATAACCCACTGTGGCGGACAAAACTCGATAACACTTGTGAGGGGCTCAGAGCTCCCGCTGGTTGCGGACCTGTTAGCTAGCTCGAGCATCGCCTTCAACGGCGAAAAAACACTGTCCGGACCGAAGCTCCTGTCGCCTGGATACTGAGCCAGCCCAATCAATTCCTCGCTCAATTCCACTAAAAAATCCTCTGCTCCTTGGTCAGAGCGCCATCTGAGATCTCGGAGCGGCCGCGCATCGATACTTTCAATCTGCACAGGCAAATCTTGGTTTGGGTGCGGCAGCTCCCCGAAGGGCCCTGGCTCAGGCCGTTGGAATCGAAGATAAAGAGTCGTGCTCCGAAGCTTTACTCTGCAGCCGTCACGGCTAATTAGCCCAAGCTTCGAGGCGCGCATGAGGGCCTCGAAGAGGCCCCGATGAGACGGCCGCTCTTCCACGTCCTGGAACGTTGTGGCGTCATTAGAGCGACTTTCCGCCAGCCTCTCTGAGAGGATATCTGCAAGTTCCTCACGGGTACGCCGAAGCTCACCCTGAGCTTGTGACACCTCTTCCGTCAACGAGGCCAATCCGGCGGCCGTTTCCTCCTGTTGGCGTTCGATCTTTTGCTGCCCTCGGCGTACTTGGTCGAACTGATTTTCAACATGCATTCCGTATACGGCCAGTGGGGTGAACAAAAGCAGAGCTGTCCCCGCATTTACAAGGACACCTGACCACCAGACTGAATCACTAACTGCCCAAGAGCCAGCGAGCACCAGAATCCCTAGAACTACGGAGACACCCGCATAGAACCATCGATTCTTAATGATCGGCCTAGCCCAACGCTTTATACCGATCCGGGGACGACTCATCTAGGCTCTCCGCTCATCCTGGGCTCGGGGTGATGGTATCTAGCCGAGGCCACGTGCGGGACGGTGGCGAAGTACAGCACACTCGATAACCCGTCAGCGATCTCCGCGGGAAAAGGTGGTGCATTTCTCGCGGGCGGTGGCGCTGAGGGGCGGCTAGGCCCTCGCATCGGCCGAGCTCTTGTAAACCTGTACAAGCCCGCCATCGAGGAACCGCCTACCTCGTGAGCTAGTTAAACGGCCTGGCAACGGGTTGCCCGGCGCGGTGATGAACCGGTTCGCATGGTGCAACGTCCGGCCCTCTCCGGAGCGCCGCGTCACGGGGTTCAGCCGGCGCGGTCGAGCAGTTGCCTCAGCCGTACGGTGTCGGCGGCCGACCAGCCCGGCGGTGGGGCCAGGGCGGCCCAGCCGTCGGCCACGCCGGAGCCGTAGACGTGACCGTGACCGGCCGGCACGTTGATCGCGAAGACCTGGTCGACCGCGGTCTGCCAGAACGTGACCAGCGGATACCAGTGCATGTCGGGCGATACGTCGGGCCCGCGCGGGTGGTCGAGCCAGGCCGGGCGCTGGAAGATCAGCTCCGGGCTCCACCAGACGATCGGGTCGGAGGAGTTCTGCAGATAGACCACCGCCGGTGGCCGGGCGCCGGCCGGGGTGCGCAGGTCGGGCGGGTGCTGGGTGAACTCGACCGTGCCGGCCGTGAACACCGGATCCCAGATCGGGCTGCCCGGGTCTCGCGTGTCGAGCAGGGCCTGCCGGATCGGGTTGGCGAACGGCGGCCCGACCAGCAGGATCCCGTCGGCGCCGGAGGTCATGGCGGCCGAGTTGGCGAACGCCGTCTCGGTGCCGAACGAGCCCAGGCTCTCGCCGAAGAGCAGCAGCTTGGGCCGGGTCGCCGCCGGCAGTTCGGACCATCGGGCGTGCACCGCCGTGATCAGCGCGGTCGCCGACTCCGACACCTTCGACTGGTCGGCCAGGAACGAGATCCAGCTCGGCAGGTACGAGTACTGCATGGAGACCAGTGCGGTGTCCCCGCCGTACATGTATTCCAGCGCGTCGGTGACGTTGTGGTCGACCCACCCGGTGCCGGTCGGCGTGACGACCCCGATCACCGCCCGGTCGAACGCGCCGGCCCGGTCCATCTCGCGCACCACGACCTGGGCCCGCGCCTGCGCCGACTCCGCCGTCTCGAGACCGGCGTAGAGCCGGACCGGCTCCCGCGCGGGTCGCCGGGCGAAGGCGGTCAGCTGGTCGACGGTCGGGCCGGTGCCGACGAACTCGCGGCCCTGGAGTCCGAGCGAGTGCCACGGCGCGGCCGACATCGGGCTGCCCGAGCGGAGCGCGGTGCGCGGTGCGACGATGCCGGCTGTGGTGCGGCCGTTGGCCAGCGAGGCCGTGCGGTCGGCCGCCGCGAGCAGGTTGTCGACCAGGAATCCGTCGACGAAGCCGACCGTCAGATAGGTGACCACGGTCAGCCCGACGCCGTACGCGATCGGCCGGGGCACCCGCACCCGCCGGCGCAGCAACCGGGCCAGCCGGCGGATGCCCAGCCGCAGCAGCCGGGCGATGCCCAGCAGGATCACGAAGGTCAGCACGCTGACGCCGACGATCCGGACGATGTCGTAGGTCGCCAGGGGCTCCATGTCCAGGCGGGCGCGAAGCTCCTGCTGCCATTTCGTGCCGAGCGCGAGCATCGTCAGGCCGCCCAGCACGGCCACCGCCAGCAGGGCCCACCAGGCGACGCGGGTCGCCCGCGGAAACCGGCGCCGCCACATCAGGCGGACCAGGGCGCCGAGGGTGGCGCCCGCGCCGTAGCCGATTGTCGCGGTCAGCCCGGCCACGATGCCCTGCAGATACCAGGCCCGGGGCAACAGTGACGGGGTGAGTGCCGCGCAATAGAACAGCACCGCCACCGCCGCCCCGGCCAGCCCGAGCCGGGCGCGGACGAGTCGGTCCGAACGACGGGCCGGCTCCTGGCCGGTGCTCATCGACGGCTCTAGCATCCCGCTCACCCGCTCCCGGCCGGTGTTGGCTTCAGCCGCTGATGACGGCGTCACCGCCGACGTCCAGCCGGAACGGCGGGGTACGCGTCGTCATCGGCGCCGTACGAGTCGACAATGGCACCGAACGGGCCACCGGGATAGAGCCCGGTCGCGGTCAGGACAATGGCGCCGATCAGCGCGAACAGCCGTGATGCCGCTATTTCCCCCGTTCCCGGGGGCGTGTGACGACGCTCATCGCGATCTTTTCCGCGCCCGTGATAGTCCGGGGGCAACCGGTCACGCTCGCTGCGAGGAGGCATCGATGAAACTTTCCCTGTCCGGACCGCGTTCGTTCGGGGTCGCCGCCCTCCTGGTCGCGGCGGCCGCGGGTTGCGGGTCGGGATCCGGCACACCGTCCGGCGGCGCCCAGCCGGCGACCGGCCCGTCCCCGGCCACGTCGGCGGACTGGGCGGACTCGGCGAACTCGGTCGACATCCACAACTTCGCCTTCGACCCGGCCGCTCTGACGGTCAAGTCGGGGGCCGCCGTCACCTGGACGTTCGCCGACTCGACCGATCACACAGTGGTGGCGGACGACAACTCGTTCTCGTCCCAGCCGATGGGCGACGGTGAGACCTTCAGCCACACCTTCGGCGCGGCGGGCCCGCAGGCCTACCACTGCTCGATCCACCCGTTCATGAAGGCGGCGATCACCGTCGAGTAAGGAATCCGGCCGGGCAGATCGAGGACATTCGCCCCCGATCACGCGCCGCCGGTTGTAGCGTGCGGCAGGTCGAAGGGCACGCTCGGAAGCTGTCCAGACGAACGGGGGCACCACCAATGAAATCCACTCTTCACCGCACTGTGAGCGCGCTGGCCGTGGCCGGGGCGCTGGTGCTGAGCAGCGGGGGCATCGCCGCCGCGGCGTTGCAGTCCAAGCCGCTGCGGGCCGAGGTCGTCCCGAGCTCGACGACGGATCAGATCCTGGCCAAGCCGCTGCGGGCCGAGTAACCCGCCGCCGCGAGACCCGGTCGCCGCTCCGCCACGGTGGGGCGGCGACCGGTGTATCTCCGGGCCGTGCCGTTCCTCCTATCGAGGTCAGAGCAAGCGGCACGGAGGCAGGACATGGAAGTTCTGGTTTTCTTCGACATCGGCGGCACGCTGGCCGACGTGACGGTCGGCCCGGGCCCCACCATCGCGACGATGGACGTGCTCCCCGGCGTGGCCGACGTCCTGCGCTGCCTCAGCGACGGGGGTCTGCGGCTCGGGGTCCTGTCCGATCCGGGACCGATCCCGACCAGCGAGGTCGACCGGGCGCTCCGCGACGCCGGCCTCGGTCCGTTCTTCGACCCCGGCCTGGTCATCTACGGCTCCAAGTCGACGCCGGCCATCTTCCACCGGGCGGCGGCCCAGTCGTGCCCCGGCGCGCGGCTCGTCTTCGTCGGGGAGAACGACGGCGAGCGGGCCCGCGCAACCGAGGCCGGCTTCGACGTCCGGCCGAGTCCCGCGGTTGCTCTGGATCTGCTGGACAGCTGACACCCAACCCATCACGGAGGGCCACATGGCCATGTCACTGGAATCCTTCAATTACCACGACACCACGACGGTCGGTGCGCAGTCGCTGGAGGGCGCGACCCGGCGCTTCGGCAGCGACGAGACCGCGGCCCGGCACTACCTCGACGAGCTGCTGCAACGCGACGAGCGCCCGACCGCCCGGGCGATCGCCGAGCCGGAACGCCCGGAGCTGGTGCCCGGCCTGGTGGTCGAGGCCCAACGTGACCTCGGTCCGCTCGGCACCCATCAGGTGCGCTTCACCCAGTCCTATCAGGACATCCCGGTCTTCGGTGCGGCCGCCGTCGTCGAGCTGACGCCGGACCGCCGGCTGGTCAGCGTGAACGCCGAACTGGGCGAGGTCACCGGGGTGAGCCCGGTCGAGTCGCTCAGCCGGGCCGACGCGCTCGATCGCGTCCGGGAATACACCGGCGCCACGATCCCGGCCGACGCCGTCGCGCGGGGCCGGCTGATGTTCTATCAGGAGGCCGAATCCGGCGCCTGGCACCTGGCGTGGTTCCTGGGCGAGCTGCCCGCCGCTCCCCCGGACGACAACGACGCCGAGGGCGCGGACCCGGACGAGGCGATGGACGGGCACGGGTTCGGGCGCCGGCCGCTGCCGGTGAGCTACAACTTCCTGGTCGACGCGCACGACGGCGAGATCCTGTTCACGTACAGCGCGGTGCCGACCGCCGGTCCGGCCACCCCGACGCGATGCACCGGGATCGACGAGGACGAGAAGCCCCAGGTCTTCTTCGGCCGGTTGTCCGGTGCGGGCACCGCGGTGCTGCTGGAGGACGAGTCCCGCTCGGTGCGCACCTATGATCTCCAGTTCGCCGACATCGACAACGATCCCCCGGTGCCGCCGCAGACGGTGCCGGCCGACACGAGCGATTACGGCACGACCAACCGGGCCGCCGTCTCGGCCCATGTCAACGCGGCGCGGGTGCAGGACTTCTACACGTCGGTGCTTCAGCGCGACGGCATCGACGACCGCGGCATGGTGCTCATCTCGCTCGTCAACACGACCGCGGCCGGCATGCAACCGCCGCCGGCGCTGCTCAACGCCTTCTGGTGGCAGAAGCGCATGTGGTACGGCCAGATCGAGCGCAACGGGCGCCTGGTCAGCCTGTCCCGCTACCTCGACGTCATCGGCCACGAGCTGACCCACGGTGTCGTCGAGAGCACCTCGGGGCTGGTCTACGCCACCCAGTCCGGCGCCCTCAACGAGTCGTTCGCCGACAGCCTGGGCGTCATCATCAACAACTGGTACACCGCGCCCGACCGGGACGACGTGGCCACCTGGAACTGGGAGATCGGGGCCGGGCTGCGCAGCAACGGCCTGCCGCTGCGCGACTTCGCCGACCCGACCCGCACCGGGCACCCCGACCACATGAACAAGTTCCGGAGCCTGCGGCCGGGCGAGAAGCCGGGACCCGGCAACGACAACGGGTGGGTCCACGTCAACAGCAACATCCACAACAAGGCGATCCACAACCTGCTGACCACGCCGGGCTTCACCGTGCAGGACGTCGCGGTGCTGGTCTACCTCGGCCTCACCCGGCTGACCCCGCTGGCCACGTTCGCGGCCGCCCTGCAGGCGATCGTCGACGTGGGCCTGACCTACTTCGGCGGCAGCCCGGACCGCGACGCCAAGATCGCGGCGATCCGTCAGGCGTACGGGTCGGTCGGCATCAGCTGACCCCGATCCCTCAGCCGAACCGCCGGGCCCCGCCGCACCTCGGGCCGAACGGACGCGGCGGCGACGCAGGCCCGCGGCGACGTGGATCCGGCGGTCGACGCGGAGCCGGCGGTCGACGCGGGCCTGGCGCCGACGCGGGCCGGCGAGGCGTCCGGGTCGGGCGCCTCTCGTGGCCGACCAGATCTAGCCGTTCAGGAGTTCGGAGACGGTGACGAACCGGTAGCCGCGGGCCTGGAGGCCGGCGATCAGCGCGGGCAGGGCGTGCAGGGCGACCAGCCGGCGCTGGTCGCCCGCGTCGTGGGCCAGCACGATCGAGCCCGGGCGCATCGTGTCGATCAGGTCGTAGGCCTGGGCGCCGGGGTCGTCGGCGTACTCGCGCTCGCGCATCTGGTGCGACCACAGGGCGATGTCGTAGCCCATCGTGTCGGCCGCGAGCACGGTCGATCCGCCGAGGTGGCCGTAGGGCGGGCGGAGCAGGGTCGCCTCGCGGCCGGTGTGCCGCTTGATGGCGTCGTGGGTGCGCTCCAGCTCGCGGCGGGCGCCGGCCAGGTCGAGGGTGGCCAGGTCGTCGTGCGACCACGAGTGGTTGCCGACCTCGTGCCGGTCCCAGCGGCGGCCGACCAGGCCGGCGTGCTCGTCGAGGTGGCGGCCGACCACGAAGAAGGTGGCCGGGACCCGCGCTTCGTCCAGGACGTCGAGGAACCGCGGCGTGTATTCGGGCCGCGGCCCGTCGTCGAAGGTGAGCGCCACCAGCTTCTCGGCGGTCGGCCGGAAGTAGTGGATCCGTACGCCGCCGTGTGCCACCGCGCCGAGGTTGTCGGCCGCCGAGGCGTACCCGCCACCCAGCGGCGGCCGGTCCCAGCCGAGCCAGTGCTCCAGGTGATCGGACCCCGCGAAGGCCGTGGCCGCACCACCCGCGGTGAGCAGGACCCCACGCAGCATCGCCCGACGAGTAACCATCAATCTCCCACCATCGATCCGGCCTCGCAGCCTGATTGATCATGGGTGGGGTGCGCTTCGGCCCCCGGGCCGGTTTCCCCGGTCCCGGGCCTCGGCCGGAAGGAGGAGCCGGCCGAGCCCCGGGAAGCATGGATCAGCTGTCGCGCCAGGCCAGCCACGCCCGCAGGTCGCTCAGGTCGTAGTCGGGGCCGCTCGCGCTGACCGTGAACAGCGAGACGCCCAGATCGCGCAGGGCGGAGCCCGACTCGGCGGGGTCACCGCTGACGGCGGTGGACAGCTCGATCTCGGCCGGGTCGCGGCCCACGTCGGCACAGTGCTGGCGCAGGATGCCGGCCTTGCGCTCGATCGTCGCGACGTCGCCGAAGCTGTGCCAGATGTCGGCGTGCTGGGCGACCAGGCGCAGCGTCTTCTTCTCGCCACCACCGCCGATCAGCACCGGGATCTTGCGGGTCGGCGCCGGGTTCAGCTTGGCGAAGCGGGACTCGATGCGCGGGAGCGCCTCGGCCAGGTTGTCGAGGCGACCGCCGGCCGTGCCGAACTCGTAGCCGTACTCCTGGTAGTCCTTCTCGAACCAGCCCGAGCCGATGCCGAGGATGAGCCGGCCGTCGCTGATGTGGTCGACGGTGCGGGCCATGTCGGCCAGCAGCTCGGGGTTGCGGTAGCTGTTACAGGTGACCAGGGCGCCGATCTCGACCCGGCTGGTCTGCTCGGCCCAGGCGGCCAGCATGGTCCAGCACTCGAAATGCAGGCCCTCGGGCTCGCCGTAGAGCGGGTAGAAGTGGTCCCAGTTGAACAGGATGTCGACGCCGAGCTCTTCCGCCTCGGCGGCGGTACGGCGGATGGTCTTGTAGTCGGCGTGCTGCGGCTGAAGCTGCAGCCCGATCCGGACGGGCCTCGAAGTCATGGGCTCAGCCTAGGGAAGAGGACGGAAAGCGCATGGGGACGACCGACGAATACCTCCGGCGGTGTGTGGAGCTCGCGACCGAGGCCTCGGCGGCCGGCGACCACCCGTTCGGATCGGTGCTGGCCGGGCCGGACGGCGCCGTGCTGCGCGAGGAGCGCAACCGGGAGGTCACCGAGGCTGATCCGACCGCGCACCCGGAGCTGATGCTCGCCCGGTGGGCCGCGGCCAACCTTGCGGCCGGGATCCGGGCGGCCTGCACGGTTTACACCTCCGGCGAGCACTGCCCGATGTGCGCGGCCGCGCACGGCTGGGTGGGGCTCGGTCCGATCGTGTACGCCGGTTCCGGGGCCCAGCTGGCGGCCTGGCGGGCCGGGTGGGGACAGCCGGCGTCGCCGGTGGCGGTGCTGCCCATCACGGCGCTCGTCCCGGGTTTGCCGGTCACCGGCCCGGTGGCGCCGTTCGACGAGCAGATGCGCGCTCTGCACCACCGGGCCGCGCAGCGATGAGCCACCGTCGACCGTTTTCGCCCATACCGGACTCTGGACCACAGAGGGTACCGACGCGCATGCTACGAGTGCCCATCGTTATCCGGCTGTGACATGTTGCGTCGTTTGTTGCGTCGATGCTAGGGCTATGAAGCGGGGTCACGGCGAGCCCGCAGTGCTCGCAAACGTGGAGGTACTGCAATGTCAGCGGTCGGACGGCGAACATTCCTCAAGGCAGTGGGTGCGGCCGGCGCGGCCGGCTGGCTCGCCGCCTGCTCCTCGGGCGACGACGACGCGAAGGGCGGCGGGGCCACCAGCGGCCCGCTGACCGGCAGCGCCACGTTCACCACCTGGGCCAACGATCAGGAGGCGGCGGCGTTCAAGAAGCTCGCGGCCGACTTCAAGGCCGCCCGCGGCGCCGACATCAAGATCGAGGTGCTTCCCTACGACCAGATCCGTACGGTCGTCGACCGGCGGCTGCAGGCCAACCAGGCACCCGACCTGTTCCGGGTCTCGTACACCGACGTCGGCAGCTACGCCGAGAACGGCGCGCTGGCCGACCTCAGTGACTACCTCGGCGACTCCTTCGGCGACGCGTTCCTGCCGGCGCTGTGGTCGGCGGTGCAGTCCGACGGCAAGCCCTTCGGCGTCCCGCACCACACCGACACCTCGGCCCTGGTCTACAACAAGGCGCACTTCGCCAAGGCGGGCATCACCTCGGTGCCGGCCGGCCTGGACCAGGCCTGGACGTGGGAGCAGTTCACCGACGTGCTGCGCAAGCTGAAGGCCGCCAACCCGGGCGTCTCGCCGTTCGCCTTCAACTACCAGCTGTACGGCGCCTACCGCTGGTTCAACACGCTCTACCAGGCCGGCGGCACGCTGCTCGACGACTCGTTGCAGAATCCGGCCCTGGACACCGCGCAGACCCGCAAGGCGCTGGAGTTCACCCGCAGCCTCTACACCGAGGGGCTGCACGCGCCGAGCGTCCTGGTCAAGCGGCCGACCTATCCGGACGAGATCTTCCCGACCCAGAAGATCTCGATGATCCAGGCCGGTGACTTCCTGATCCCGTCGATCGACGCCGCCGTCAAGGACAAGTTCGAGTGGGGCGTCACCTACCTGATGAAGGACAGCGCCGCCGCGACCGATCTGGGCGGCAACGCGGTCGTGGTCACCGACGGGGCCAAGAACCCGGACGTGGCCGCCGAGTTCGCCAAGTTCCTGGTGACCAAGGAGAACATGCAGACTTTCTGCGAGCAGACCACGGTCCTGCCGGTGCGCAAGGACCTGACCGACGCCAAGCTGGCCTACGCCTCGCGGCCCGACCTCATGCCGGTCTTCCAGCAGCAGGCCACCACGATGCCCGACGGCCTGGTCAAGGCGGCCACCTCGCGCGCGTTCGCCGGCATCAACCAGGCGCTGATCGACACCATGGACCAATACCTGTCGAACCCCTCGGCCAAGACCGACGACACCGTACGAGCACTGACCGAAGGCGTACAGAAGGCTCTGAAGGCTTGAGCACGGCGACCACGGCCCGGGACGCCGGGCGGGGCGCCTCCGACGATGTCCGCCGGTCAAAGGTGCGGACCGCCGGGCGGCGCGCCGAGGCCTGGGCCGGGATCGTGCTCACCAGCCCGGCGCTGCTCGTGTTCACCGTCTTCATGTTCGTGCCGATCGCGCTGACCGCCTGGTACAGCCTGCACCGCTACAGCGGTTTCGGCCGGATGCGCTGGCTCGGGCTGGAGAACTACCGCACCATCGCCGCCGACCCCACGTTCTGGACCGCGCTGCGCAACACCGTCCTGTTCACCGTGGTCTCGGTGCCGCTCAGCATCGCCCTCGGTCTCGGCGCTGCCCTGCTCCTCAACCGGTGGATGCCGGCCCGCGGGCTGTTCCGGGCGCTGATCTATCTGCCGGTGGTCATCTCGGGGGTGGCCGCCGGCGTGATTTTCCTGCGGCTGTTCGACCCGGTCACCGGCATCGTCAACCAGCTCCTCACCCGGATGGGGCTGCCTGACGTCAACTGGCAGGGCAGCGGGACGGCGGCCCTGCTGTCGGTCATCGCGGTGACCACCTGGCAGGGCATCGGCTTCGGCATGGTCGTCTATCTGGCCGGCCTGCAGGGCATCCCGCGCGAGATCTACGAGGCGGCGGCGGTCGACGGGGCGGCGGGCTGGCGCCGGTTCCGCCGGATCACCTGGCCCCTGCTCGCGCCGACGACGTTCTTCCTGGTCGTCTATTCGATCATCACCAGTTTCCAGGTCTTCGACGTGGTCTATGTGCTGACCCGCGGCGGCCCGGGCACCTCGACCACCTTCCTCGTCCAGTACGCGTACGACCAGGGCTTCAACCAGCGGCGGCAGGGCTACGCGGCGGCCATCGGCATGATCCTGTACGTCATCGTCCTGGCCCTGACGATCGTCCAGTGGCGCCTGCAACGACGAAGGGACGAGGCTTTATGACCACCGTCGCGACTCCCCCGGGCCGCGTCGCCGCCGAGCCGGACACCGGGCAGCCGGCACCGTCGCGCGGTCACCGCCTGCGCCTGGTCCTGGCCATCGCCGGCGTCCTGGTGCTGATGTTCCCGATCTACTGGATGCTGCGCGTCTCGGTGGCGAGCACCGACGAGCTGGCGTCGCTGCCGGTGTCGCTCTGGCCGCGGAGCTGGCACCTGGAGAACTACGTCGACCCGTGGCGGCAGTACCCGTTCCTGCGCTGGCTGGGCAACTCGGTGGTGATCGCCGTGGTGTCGGTCGTGGCGACCGTGTTCATCAACCTGTGTGCCGGCTACGCCTTCGCCAAGCTGCGCTTCCCCGGCCGCAACCTGCTGTTCCTGCTGATCATCAGCACCCTCATGGTGCCGATTCAGGTGATCATGGTGCCGCAGTTCCAGCTGGTCATCGACCTCAACCTGCTCGACAGCCTGGGCGGGGTGATCCTGCCGCGGCTGGCCGAGGCGTTCGGGCTGTTCATGGCCCGCCAGTTCTTCCTGTCCATTCCGGACGAGCTGCTCGAGGCGGCCCGGATCGACGGCGCCGGGCACCTGCGCTCGTTCCGCTCGGTGGTCCTGCCGCTGTCCGGGCCGCTCATCGCGGTGCTGGTCATCTTCACGTTCATGTGGCGCTGGAACGAGTTCGTCTGGCCGCTGATCGTGCTGACCGACAGCGACTCCTACACGCTGCCGGTCGGCCTGCAGTTCCTGATCCAGCAGTTCAGCAACAACTTCGGGCCGCTGCTGGCCATGTCGTTCCTGTCGATCGTGCCGATGCTGATCGTCTTCGCCGTCTTCCAGCGCTACTTCGTGGAGGGCATCGCCCGCACCGGAATCCGTTAGGAATTGACTTCGACCGAGTGGCGCGGTGGCTCGCGATAGAGGGGATAGAGCGGCCCGACCAGCTGGTCGGCCACCGCGTACGAATACCACGCGGGGCCGCCCAGCCGGTCCTCGGCCTCGGCGGTCAGCATCACCCGGGCCGTGTGGGTGCCCGAGGGTTGCGGCTGCACGCGGACCATGTCGAGGTCACCGGCCAGGGAGTCGCGGACCCCGAGCTCGCCGATCCGCCCGTACGACAGGGTCTCGACCTCCAGACCGGTCACCACGACTTTGACCGCGACGACACCGTCGACCTCCGACCGAGCCACCAGCACGTCGTGGTCGAAGTCGTCGCCGGCCAGGCCTTCGAGCGGGGACCCGGCGACCGCGACGGGAATGTCCGCGTAGTCGACGGCGCGGGACTCGTCCGGGGCGGTGAGCGACCGCAGCGTCTCGAGCGGCCGACCGGCCCAGGCCACCATCGCCTCGTACGCCCGCGGCTCGCCCCGCCCCAGCTCGCCCAGGCTCTCCCAGTAGGCCGCCGGGGCGACCGCCCGCGCGGCTCTCCGGTCACCGAAACAGAACGCCTTCCGGGAGCGCGAGTTGGCGTATTCGAGCAGCGCCTTGGTCAGGCTGACCTCGGCGTCCGGGTGCGCCGCCTCGCCACCGGCGGTCACCCGGATGCCGGCGCCCGGGTCCGGGTCGACCCCCATCGCGTACGTCGAACACACCCCCGACGCGGTGGCCGCGTGCTTGAGGACGGGCCGCACACCGTGGGCCGCCAGCTGGTCGACCAGCACCCGGATCGACTCGGGCAGGGTCTCCGGCGCGATCACCGGCGAGCGGCGGTCGAGGGCCCGGAAGCGCAACCCGTTGGTGTGCCGCTGCAGCAGCTCGAGCACGCCGTGGGTCAGCGCGCGCTCGTCGTCCAGCCCGGCGCCGAGCCCGTTGGTGATCGGCGTGATCAACCGGTTCGGGCCGCGCGCCTCGCCGGGCTCGCTGGCCACGAAGTCCTCCGGCAGCCACACGCTCTCGCCGGTGGCCACCCGGGTCACCGGCAGCCAGAGCAGGGGCATGGCCTCGTCGTAGGGCGAGCCGGCGGGCAGTCCCAGCGTGCGCGGATCGGCCACCCGGTCCCGGCCCTCGGCGGCGACCAGGTCGGCGTACGACCCGGAGCGCCCCGCCGCGTGCCGCCCGGCCAGCCCCTGGGCCGACACCACACCCTCGGCCAGCTCACCCAGCCCGCTCACCTCGGCCGCCTCGGGGGTCGCGCCGTAGCCGTTGCCGTGGTGCCGGAACCGGCCGTCCGCAACGAGGGAGCAGCTCGTGACCGGGATGCCCAGGCGGTCGAGGCCCGAGATGTCGAAGTCGACGACCTGACCGAAACGGGCCAGGACGGTTCGATACTGACCGATCACGCTGGTGAGAGACACTGGATCACCCTACTCACGGCAGGAGAGCCACCCGTGCCGACCGAGCACAACCCGGAGACCAACTCCACCAAGCTCAAACGCATGATCCTCAGCCAGTCGGTCGAGGGGACGGCGATCCCGATGGTGCTGTTCAGCAGCGACACGCTGGGCGACGCGGACGACCGGGCCGAGCAGCCCGAGGTCGTGGCGCGGGCGGCGGGCGGGCTCGGCATCGACCTCGACGACCTGGGGCTGTTCTCGGTCGACGCCTACCGCCTGCAGTCCGCCCTCGGTGAGGGGTTGGCGCCGTGACCCGCTGGACGAGCGGGCACAGCGCCGCGCTGACCCGGTCGCCGATCGTGGCCCTGAACTTCCACGAGATCGGCGCCGAGCACCGCGCCTCGGTGCGTGAGACCCTGCGTCACGTGGCCGGCCTCGGCCCCCGGTACGACCCGGACGAACCCGCGACGGCCGACGGACCGCGGGTGTTCGTGGCCTTCTACGACGGCATGCGCGACGCCGCCCTGTTCGGCGCCGAGGAGTGCGCGGCGCTCGGGTTGAAGGCGTACTTCTTCCCGCTGTTCGAGCACTACGACCCGCATCTGGCCAACGTGACCGACGACGAGTGGCGTCAGATCGCCGCCGTGCACGAGATCGGCTTCCACACGGCCGGCCACGCGACAGTGGCCGAGGTGACCCACCTGACCGTGCAGCGTGAGGTGCTGGCCCCGATCGCCCGCATCGAGGCGATCACCGGCTACCGCCCGCGGATCGGCGCCTGGAAGGGTGGCTCCCGCTTCGACCCGGATCAGCTCGGCGACCGCACCGCGCGGGCCGAGGGCATCCGCCACCTGGTCTCCAACTGGTCGATCGAGCGGGTGCCGCCCTCGCGCTGACCCGCCCGCTCAGCCGGTGGCGTCGCTCAGGCGGGCCGGGGTCAGGCTCAGCACCTGCTCGGCCAGGTCCTGGTTGTCGGGGCGATGGGACACGGCGATCACCGTACGGCCGGGGCGCCGCACCACACCGAGCACAGCGCGCTCGTCAGCCACCGACAGGCTGGAGGTCGCCTCGTCCAACAGGATCAGCGGCGCCCCGCTCCGCACCGCCCGGGCGATCGCCACCAGCTGCCGGTCGGCGGGCGGCAAGCGGTTCACCGGCGTCTGCGGGCCGGGCGCCGGCCGGCCGGTCAGGGTGAAGATCCAGTCCAGGCCCGGGCCCATCGCCGACACCGGGATCGACAGATCGGGCAGGTCGCTGTCGACGAAGACCGCCGGCGGGGCGACCACCGTTCCGGACCGCGGCGG
The DNA here is from genome assembly GCF_023544465.1 of Paractinoplanes maris. Taxonomy (GTDB): domain Bacteria; phylum Actinomycetota; class Actinomycetes; order Mycobacteriales; family Micromonosporaceae; genus Actinoplanes; species Actinoplanes maris. The sequence continues at coordinate 141,959 of NZ_JALPVL010000014.1, forward strand.
TGTGAAGCCGGCGATCGTCTCCAGCAACGAGCTCTTCCCGATGCCGGACGGGCCGGCCACCCAGGTCAGCGAACCGACCGGCAGCACCGCGCTCAGCGGGGCCGGGGTGCGGTTGTCCTCCACGGTGTCCACCACGACGTCACGCAGCTCCACCGGGCCGGGAACCCCGGTCGCCTCGGGGGCCGGCGGGGACGGATGGATCAGGTCGCGGTGGCTCGGCCGGCCGGCCGGCAGCAGGGCCAGCACCCGGTCGACCTGGCGGGAGGCCACCTCGCCGGACTGGGCCCGCTCGACCACAGTGACGACCTGCTGGCTCAGCGAGTACGCGATGTAGACCAGCGCCGCGGGGGCGATGACGTCCCTGGTCAGCGGGGCCGCCCAGGCGCAGGCCAGGAAGAAGCCGGCCCCGATCAGCTCGACCAGCAGGAGCAGCCGCAGGCGCACCCACTGGAGCCGGTGGGCCGACGCGGCCCGCAGGGCGGCCAGGTCGTCGAAGCGGGCGAACAGCGCCGCCCGGATCGACGGGTTCAGGTGGAATCCGGGATACCCGACCGCGGCCACGGCGAAGTTCATCAGCGGAGCCCGGGCGGCGGCGCTCAACCGCAGCGCGGCCTGGGTGGCGGCCCGGCTGCGAACGTAGGCCAGGGCCAGCCCGCCGCACAGCAGGGCCGACGGGATCACCGTGATCAGGTTGCCCGCGGCGACGACCGCGACGCTGATCAACAGCGAGGTGACGCCGATCGCGACCATCGAGAGCACCCGGGGGGCCTGCGACTCGGCGGTGGCGAAGTCGCGCCCCAGACGACCGGCCACGGCGGCCGGGTCGGACCGGTCGCCGGGCCGGACGACCTGGTCGGTCACCAGGGAGTGCAGGCCGTCGACGGCGGTGATCGAGGCACGGTACGAGGTGATGTGGCGGACCAGATAGGCGGCCAGCACCACGCCGGCCACCCCGGCATAGGTCCAGGCGGCCGACGCGGTGGGCGTGTATCCCACCAGGAACAGCTCGCCGAGGATGCCGGCCGCCGCGGCCAGCGTCATCAGGACGATGAGCGGCACTCCGAAGATCATCCGCATGAGCGCGGCGACCGACGTGACGCGGGCATCGTCCTGGTTGTCGAAAGCCGGCGCGACCACGGTGGCCGGCCGATCCAGGGGCAGCCGGCGGACGTCGTCGGCCTTCGGTCCCGCCGGTCCGGCCGCCGGCCGCGACGCGGGGGCGCCCGCCGTCCGCGACGCGGGGACGCCCGCCGGCCGCGACGCGGTGACCGTGCCTGCCTCGGCCTGCAGGATCAGATCGGCGCAGCTCACCAGTTCCGGGCGGCTGGTCGAATAGACGATGGTCTGCGGGCTCGCCGGCCGCAGCACCCGCTCGGCGATCCGGGACGCACTCGCCGGGTCCAGCGGCGCGAAGACGTCGTCGAGAACCAGCACGTCGCTGTCGTGGCAGAGTGCCTGGGCCAGGCCGAGGCGCACCGACTGCCCGTCCGAGAGCACCCGGGCCGAGGAGGACAACAGGGTGGCGTCGCCGCTGTCCCGGGCGGCCAGTTCGGCCGCCAGCCCGCTGCGCTCGAGGGCGTCCGCGTACCGCTGATCGGACACCTCGCCCGACCAGAGGGTGACGACATCGGCGACGGTGCCGTCGAACGCCCGATGGTCGCGGCCCAGCCAGTGCACGCTTCCCCCGCGTACGTCGGCCTGGTCCGCGATTGTCCGGAGCAGTGACCCGGCGCCGGGCCCGGTGACCGCGACGCGCGTGCCCGGCGCGACGTCGATGCCGGCGACGCGGAGCGCGCCGGCCGCCAGCGTGCCCGCGGGAACGATCGGCGGTGCCTGCCGGACCAGCTCGTCGACCGAGCGGGCCAGCTCGCTGCCGCTCTGCACGACGCGCGCGGTGATCAGGTTCTCGCCGACGGCGCTGACGATCATGCGGCTCGCGACAAGCACCGCGGCCAGTTTCGCCGACGCCACAGTGCCGCCGCTGAGCTGGGCCACGGCGAGCAGGACGGCCGCGAACAGCACCGGCAGGCTGTCCAGGATCGCGTCGTAGGAGCCGGACAGCCAGGCCCGGCGTCGCAGCAGCCGGAGCTGCGGTGCCCGCACTCGCTGCAAGGTCAGCGTCAGCGGGACGAGCAGCCGCGCCCGGCGCACCTGGCGCCGCTGGCGGGCGAGGTCGTCGACCAGCCGGGACCGGCCGTGGTCGAGGTCGAGGTAGGCGACGGCCAGCCGGACGGTGGCCCGGCCGAGCGGCCGCAGCGCGAAGGTGGCCGCCGCGACCAGCGCCATGACCACCGCGCCGAGCAGGCCGAAGGTCGCGATCAGCTGGCCCGCCAGCACCATGATGAGCACGGCGTAGACGACGAACTCGGCCAGGAACACCAGCTGGGAGATCTGGTCGGGCCAGGTGATGAGGTACGAGCTGGTGGAGCGCCCCTGCTCGACCAGCCAGCCCGGGTCGACGCGTTGCAGCCGGTGGAACAGCACCCGCTGGACCAGCAGCGACGCCCGCAGTTGCAGGTCCCGGGCACGCCAGGTCAAGGCCCACCGGGCCAGGGCGAACCCGGCGGCCAGCACCGAGAGGACGGTCAGCGGCCCCCACGCGCTGCGCCCGGCCGACAACGCCGCCACCGCCCGGGTGATGGCCGGCGGCACCGCCGCCGCGACCGTGACCAGCACCGCCCCGAACAGCAGGTAACCCAGCATGGCCCGGCGCAGCGTCCACAGCACCGCGAAGACCAGTCCCCGCCGGACGGTCAGGTCGACCAGCGCCTCCGTACCGGCGGAGTAGTCGAGCCCGGCCTCGCCCGCGTCGGCCACCCGCAACTCCGACGGCGCGACGAACGCTCGGCGGTAGGCGTGTCCCAGGTACCGCAACACTTTCAAACTGCTGCCTGTTCGACTGAGGTGAGGCTGGCCCGGACATTCTCCGACTCCGGGAACCGATGGGCCAGGCGGTCCAGTTCGTCCCGCAGTTCCGCCATGGAGAGCTCCTCCACGAACGACCGGGCCTCGAGAACCAGCAGCTCCAGGTCGGCGGCGGCGTCCGGGCCGAGCTCGCCGGCTCGCTCGCCGGACAGCCGCAGCACCTCGGGATAGTCCTCGGCCGCCGCGGCAGTCCGGCAGGCCGACACCAGCGTGTCGGCGTTGGTGGGGTCGATCCGCAGGGATCGGCGGTACTCGGCGATCGCGGCGGCGTGGTCACCGACGGCGGAATGCAGAAAGCCGCGCAGGGCCGGGATCTCGGCGATCGAACCGGTGAGCGCGTCGGCCGACGTGGCGGCGGCCATCGCCTCCTCGTACCGGCCGGCGTCGCCCAGGTACATCGCCAGGTCCAGCCAGAACTCCGGGTGCTGGGGCTCGACGTCGGTGGCCTCGCGCAGCAGCGGCTCGATCTCGCTCGACGCCGGCTCGGAACGCTGCAGGAGCCGGCCCAGGTTGTTCACCAGGACGGCGTGCGCCTGGGTGCCCCGGGTCCCGGCCGGCAACCAGCACACCGCGGCCCGCATCACCTCCAGTGCCTCGGCCGGACGCCCCGCGACCATCCGGAGATAGGCCCGGGAGTTCCAGTTCAGCGCGGTCTCGAGGGCCACCGCGTCCGGGTCGGGGTCCTCGCCGAGGATCTCGAAGGCCAGGTCCAGGTAGTGGTCGGCCCGCTCCAGGTCGCGCAACGCCCGGGGCAGGTGGCGGGCGAAGGACATCGCCAAGCTGTTGGCGGCACTGGCGCCGTAGCGGCCCCGGGAACGGACGGCCTCGCCGAAGAAGTACGCGGCCGGCTCGGGCAGCTCCTGCAGTTGATAGATCAATCCGCACAGGTCGAGCACCTCGACCGGTGGACGCGAGCCGCGCCGCAGCGCGATCTCCAGCAGCCATCGCGCGGTCCAGGAGTCGCCGCACCGCAGGTAACGGGAGATCCGGCGGCGGGCCTCGAGCCAGCCCGCGTCGTCGAGCTCGAGGCCGGCGATCCAGGCGGCGTCTCCCTGGACGACGTCGTCCTCGTCCGCGGGATTCGCTTCCGACGCGGCCTCGCCGGACAGCACGACGCTCAGCACACCGCGCTGCCGCAGCACCTCGAGGAAGTCGGCGTCGCCGGCATGCAGAGGGCCGGTGACCTCGACCGACACCACCAGGCTCCGGGCCGCCATCGAGGCGGCGAGACCACGGATGCCGACCAGGCACCGCGTCCTGTTCCGGAAGCGCAGGTGACTCTTCAGCGGGCTGCTCCCGCTGCCGGCGTCACCACCATCGGAATGGTCGATGAATCGGAGGTCGCGGCCCTCGACGTCGAGGGTCCCTCGCAACGCTCGCACGATCGATCGGGCGACGACGAACGGAATCCCACCCCTCGTGTCCACTGTGACTTTCATTGTCCCCACACATTCCGCTGACCATGGAAAACAAAGATGGCGACGGCTCGAGCCGTCGCCATCTCGTTTCTTACTCGCAGTGCTTGTAGGTCTCGCTACGAAGAGCGGGAGACACCTTGGGCAGCCGGTTGACGCCAGTGGAAAGCTTCATGGATTTCACCTCCCCGTGTATCCGAAGCCTCGATCTCCGGTGATCAGTCGGTGATCGGGCCGCTATGAACATATGGCCGGACCGGAGCCGGCGCAACGGTTTTGTGAAGAGTCTTTCAATAAATCTCCACTACAGTGGACTGACGCGCGGCGGAGCTGAAAACGCGTGCTCACAACGAATCCGGCAACCGCTCCGACGGTGGTCACGGGCGATGGATTCATCGATGACCTCCATTCGGTGATGTTTGTCGAATCACGAGGTTCCTGATCCAGCAATCGAAGACGATCATAGTATTCGCGCGGTTGTCAATGGGATGGCGCACGTGCGCCATGACGACCGTCAGCCCATCCGGGGGAAGGGCACGGTCACTTCCCCGTTTGAGCGTGCTCACTCGGAGAAAACCATTCACGATCCCCGACCGAGGCTGTGCGCTTTCTGATTCGATCGGCATCGACATGCGCGATCCCGCGGTCCTTCTCGGTTCCTGGAATGCGGGGGTGAGGGCGAGTCGCACTCCGGTTTTCCACTGCTCGGCATCGGCCCGCTCGGGGCCTTCACTCCAGGTGGAAACCGCGGCGCAGGAAGCCGTCGAGCAGGTCCTGCTGACTGCCCCGGGCGCCGAAGGCCGCGCAGGCGACCGGGTCGGTGTCCGACTCCCACCAGATCGCCGCCTGGTGCCGGTCGGTCAGCGTGTAGAAGATGACAGTGCCGGTGCGGCCGTCGTCCTGGGACCACCGGGCCGACCCGTCGATGCTCTCGATGTTCTCGGTCCAGTCCGCTTGTGGCCGGCCGGACGAGGTCATCACCGGCACGCTCTCGTAGGCGAAGAGGTCGACCGCGGCGGTCAGCCGGGCGTTGGCGATCTGCTCCGGGGCCATGTAGTGATAGGTCCCGGCGATCTCCCCGATCCGGTGGGTCGACTCCAGCGCCATCGCGATGCCGAAGTCGATCACCCGGGGCCCGTGCGGGCTGAGGATGACGTTGTCCGGCTTGAAGTCGCAGTGGACCACTCCAGCGACGTGGATGGCCTCGAGTGACAGCATCGTCTGCATCGCCACGCTGCTCAGCACGCCCCCGGTCAGCGCACCTTTGTCCCGCACGGTTTCGCTCAGCGTGGATCCCTCGATGTCCTCGCTGGCGATGTAGGGCAGCCGGCCGTCCAGTTCGAACTTCAGGATCTTCGCGGTGACCCCGGCGGCGACCTTGCTGGCGTTGGCCAGTTCACGCCGCAGGCCGTCCTTCTGCCGCGGCTCGTGGGCCAGGTCGGCGTGCAGCACCTTGACGGCGGCGTCGGTCCCACCGCCGGTCGTGTCGATTCCCAGATAGACGGTTGCCTGTCCGCCGCGCCCGATCCGGCCGACCAGCCGATACGGTCCCACCCGCGGCGGGTCGGCCTCGGTCAGCGGCATCGGCCGGGACACTAGCCGTCGCTCCGGGTCGCCGATCCGTCTCGCGCCATGCGGCCAGACTGGCAGGCTCGGGCATTGGCCGAAACGAGCGGCGGCTTGGACAATCAATACCTGGACAATTCTCGTACGAGGGGACGTCCGAAGGCCCGGCCCGAGCGCTCGTTCGATCCCGCCGCCCCGGCCCCGGTGCTGCGGTTCGCCGAGGCGCTGCGAGCCCTGCGTCACCAGGCCGGCGATCCCACCTACCGTGAGCTGGCCCCGCGGGCGCTCTGTTCGAAGGCGAGCCTGTCCGCCGCCGCGAGTGGGCAACGACTCCCGACGTGGGAGGTGACCAGCGGCTTCGTCCGGGCCTGCGACGGCGATGTGGAGGACTGGCGCGAGCGGTGGCGGGCGGCGCGCATCGCGCTGGGGCTCTCGCCCGCGCCGCCGACGATCGACTCCGAGGCGCGGGTCGATCTCGAGCCCGGCGGCACACCCCGCTTCGTGGGCCGTGACGAGCCGGTCGCCGACAATGCCGACCCCAAGCGCTGCGGGTGTGCGGCCGACCCGGCCGCCGTCCGGACCCTCGACCGGGTCGAGGTGCACACGGCCCGTCAGGAACTGCTCGGGGTGGCCGAGCTGCGGCACTCACCGGCCCACCAGGCGTCCTGGGGACGTTTCGTCCCGAGCGACCGGATGCTCTATCTGCGCATGGATGCCACGATCACGATCGTGGCCCGGCGGCCGGCCACCGGCACGGTCGGTCGTCCGTTCACCGCGACGTTCGACGGCCAGGCCGTCTACGGCGACATCCTGCTGGTCGAGCCGGGCCCGGTCGAGATCGTGGTCACCGTCGAGTCCCCGGCCGGTGGCGGATCGGCGACAACGGCCTGCCTTTCCGGAGGCGCCCGGGGCGACGGCTGATCTCAGCCGTCGCCCCGGGACGCGTCAGGCCGCCGCGACCAGACCGGTCGACACGGGCTCCAGGGCGGTGCTCAGGATCTCCCGTACGTCGGCCACGACGTGCACGGTCAGTGCGGCCAGCACATCGGCCGGGACGTCGTCGAGATCCGGCTCGTTGCGCTGCGGGACGAACACCTCGGTGAGCCCGGCGCGCTGGGCGGCCAGCAGCTTCTGCTTGACGCCGCCGATCGGCAGGACCCGCCCGGTCAGCGAGACCTCACCGGTCATCCCGACCTCGGCCCGCACGTTGCGGCCGAGCAGCAGCGAGACCAGTGCGGTGGTCATCGTGACGCCGGCCGACGGACCGTCCTTGGGCACGGCGCCCGCGGGCACGTGCAAGTGGATCGGGTGGTCGAGCTGCTCCGGCGAGATGCCGAGCTCCTCGGCGTGGGCCCGCACGTAGGAGAGTGCGATCTGGGCCGACTCCTTCATCACCTCGCCGAGCTGGCCGGTGACCGACAGCCCGCCCTTGTCACCGGGCAGCAGGGACGCCTCGATGAAGAGCACGTCGCCGCCCATCCCGGTGACGGCCAGACCCGTCGCCACGCCAGGGACGGCGGTGCGCTCGGACGACTCGGGGGTGAACCGCGGCCGGCCGATCAGGTCTTTCAGGTCGGCGACCTCGACGGTGGCGGGCAGCTCTTTGAGGGCGGCCTTGCGGAACGCCTTCGCCAGCAACCGCTCCATCGACCGTACGCCGGCCTCGCGGGTGTAGTTGGCGGCGATCTCCCGCAACGCGTCCTCGGTGACCGTCACCTCGCCCTCGGACAGCGCGGCGCGCGAGAGCTGCCGGGGCACGAGGAAGTCGCGGGCGATGGCCACCTTGTCGCTCTCGGTGTAGCCGTCGATCGAGATGAGCTCCATCCGGTCGAACAACGCCTGCGGGATCGTGTCGAGGACGTTCGCCGTGGCGATGAACAACACGTCGGACAGGTCCAGGTCCAGGTCGAGGTAGTGGTCGCGGAACGTGTGGTTCTGCGCCGGGTCCAGCACCTCCAGCAGTGCCGCGGCGGGGTCACCGCGGTAGTCGCTGCCGACCTTGTCCACCTCGTCGAGCAGGACGACCGGGTTCATCGAACCCGACTCGCGGATGGCCCGCACGATGCGCCCGGGCAGCGCCCCGACGTAGGTGCGGCGGTGTCCGCGGATCTCGGCCTCGTCCCGTACGCCGCCCAGGGCGACCCGGACGAACTTGCGGCCGAGCGTGCGGGCGACCGACTCGCCCAGCGAGGTCTTGCCGACTCCGGGCGGCCCGGCCAGCAGGATCACGGCACCGGAGCCACGGCCGCCGACAACCGACAGGCCCCGGGACTCGCGGCGGGCGCGGACGCCGAGGTATTCGACGATGCGCTCCTTGACCTCGTCCAGGCCGTGGTGGTCGGTGTCGAGCACCGCCCGGGCCGCGACGAGGTCGGTGTTGTCGTCCGTGCGGACGTTCCAGGGCAGGTCGAGGACCGTGTCCAGCCAGGTGCGGATCCAGCCCGCCTCGGGGTTCTGGTCGCCGGCCCGCTCGAGCTTGCCGACCTCGCGCAGGGCGGCCTCGCGGACGGCCTCGGGCAGGTCGGCGCCCTCGACCCGGGCGCGGTAGTCGTCGTTGTCGTCGGCCTCGCCCTCGCCGAGCTCCTTGCGGATGGCCTTGAGCTGCTCGCGCAGCAGGTACTCGCGGTTGCGCTTCTCGACCGACTCGCGGACGTCACTCTCGATCTTGTCGCTGACCTCGGACTCGGCCAGGTAGTCCTGGGTCCACTCGATCAGCAGCCGCAGGCGGGCCTCGACGTCCGGGGTCTCCAGCAGCTCGCGCTTGCGGTCGTTGGGCAGGTAGGGAGCCCAGCCCGCGGTGTCGGCCAGGTCGCCGGGGTCGTCGATGGCACTGACCGAGTCGATGACCTGCCACGCCTCACGACGCTGGAGCACCGTGACGACGAGCTTCTTGTATTCGGCGGCGAGCTCGCGGGCGTGCTCGGTCGGCGCGGTGGTCGCCACCGGCTCGGCCTCGACCCAGAGCGCCGCCCCCGGGCCGGTCACGCCGCTGCCGATGCGGGCACGCTCGCCGGTGCGCAACACGGCGGCGGGCGTCCCGCCGCGGGACTTGCCGACCTGCTTGACGCTCGCCACGACGCCGTGGGACGCGTAGCGGTCCTCGAGCCGGGGCGCGATGAGCAGCTCGGAGCCGGCCGCGGTGCGGGCCGCGTCGACGGCCGCCTGGGCCGCCTCGTCCAGCTCGACCGGAACGACCATGCCCGGGAGCAGGACGATGTCGTCAAGGAACAACACGGGAAGTCGTTTGCTGGTCACTCGGTACCTCCGAGAAAGTTGAGTATGCCGGGCTCAACCCACCGGGTTCCCGCTCTCTTCCGGCGTTCACTGGAGGCGAAACTGTCCGGGCCGGTTCCTCACCTCGGCGGTGGCCGCGTCGATAGGGATGGGCATGCCCACCACGCCCGGACGTCCGCCGCTCTTCGCCGATCGGGCGTTCCAGGCCGTCACGGGGTTGCTGATCGTCGATGTCGCCGCGTTCCTGGTGCAGGAGCACACCGGCCCGCTGTGGCCGGCGCCGGTGAACTGGTTGCTGATGATCGCGGTCATCATTCCCACCCTGCTGCTCTGCCGGCGGGCGCAGACCGACCCGGCCTCCACGCCGGTCGTCCGGCGCTACTGGCTGACCGTCCGGGCCGGCGCCTCGCTGTTCGTCGGCGTCGCGGTGCTGCGCATCCTCTCCGAGCTGGGCGCCGGTGGCTGGCTGACCCCGGCCTCGGTGGTGCTGCACGTCCTGGGCGGCATCGTGCTCACCGCTCCCCTGGTCGGTCTGCCGTTCAGTGCCCGCAGCCGGGCCCGCAGAACGGGGGTCTGGCTCGACCTGGGCACGCTCACCTCGGCCGCCGGCCTGCTGATCTGGCACTTCGCCGCATCCGGGCAATTCGCCGACGGCCGGGTCACCGTGCCCCGGGTGCTCGCCGCGGCCGTCATCATGGGCGCCGGTCTCAACGGCGTCTATCTGGCCGCGAAGGTGGTGCTGGCCGGGGTCGACTCGTTCGCCCGGCGCGGGCTCTACTGGATCGGCGCGTCGGCCCTGATCGGCGGGCTGGGCTCGGCGATCAGCTTCCTGCACCCCAGCCAGCCCGACGGCAACCTGCTGGTGCTGGTGCTGCCCGTGGCCGCCTACGCCGCCGCGGCCGGCGCGCGCGTGCAGGTGGTGGACACCGCGGCCGGTGAGCGGCGCGAGCGGGCGCCGCGCGGTTACAGCCTGATGCCGTACGTGGGCATCGCCGCGGTCGACGCCATGGTCGTTTATCACAACGTGTGGTCGGTCGGGAACGGCATGCTGATCGACGGGGTCGCCGTCACCCTCACCACGCTCGTGGCCATCCGTCAGCTGATCACCTTCCGGCAGAACGACGCTCTCCAGCACCGGCTCAGCTACGAGGCCAGCCACGACATGCTGACCGGCCTGGCCAACCGGGCGCTGTTCGGCGACCGGGTCGCCGCCGCCCTGGCCGCCGCCGGCCCCGACCGGCCGGTCAGCGTCGTGCTGGTCGACCTGGACGACTTCAAGCTCGTCAACGACACCCTCGGGCACGCCACCGGCGACGCCCTGCTGGTCCACGTGGCCGAGCGGATGCGGGTCAGCGTGCGGCCGGAGGACATGGTGGCCCGGCTGGGCGGCGACGAGTTCGCCATCCTCTTCTCCGGAGTCGCCGGGGCCGAGGTCGATCTGGCGCTGACCCGGATCGCGGCCGCCCTGCTCGAGCCGGCCCTGATCGACGGCGAGCCGATGACGGTCCGGGCCAGCTTCGGCGTGGTCGACGGCCGCGGCGGGGACGACGCCGGTGACCTGCTCCGCCAGGCCGACATCGCGATGTACGAGGCCAAGGGGCGCGGCGAGGGCGGCTACGAGCGGTACCGCCCGGGCATGGAGGCCCGCGGCGCCGAGCGCAGCCGGCAGGTGGCCGCCCTGCGCACGGCGATCCTCGAGGATCAGCTGGTCGTGTTCTTCCAGCCGGTGGTGACGCTGCCGGACGGCCGGATCACCGGGGCCGAGGCGCTGGTGCGCTGGCAGCATCCGGCCGACGGGCTGCTCGGCCCGGGCGCCTTCATCGACGCCGCCGAGCAGTCCGGGCTGATCGTCCCGCTCGGCACCTGGGTGCTGCGCGCCGCGACCCGCGAGGCGGCAACTTGGCCCGACGAGCTGACGGTGTCGGTCAACGTGTCGGCCCGGCAACTGCGCGAGGCCGGTTTCCCGGCCGTGGTGGCGGCCGCGCTGCGCGACAGCGGCCTGCCGGCCCACCGGCTGACCGTGGAGATCACCGAGTCGGTCGCCGTCGGCGGCGGGGCGACCGGCGAGAACCTGCGCGGTCTGCGCGAGCTGGGCGTCAAGCTGTCGCTGGACGACTTCGGCACCGGCGCGTCCACGCTCACCCTGCTCGCCACCTGCCCGGTGCAGCAGATCAAGCTGGACCGCTCGTTCGTGCCGGACGGCGGCTCGGACGCGATCGCCGACGCGGTGGTGCAGATGGCCCGCGCGTTCGGGCTGCAGGCGGTGGCCGAGGGGGTGGAGACCCCGGAGCAGGCCACCCGCCTGACCGAGCTGGGCTACGAACGCGCCCAGGGATTCCTCTTCGCCCGCCCGATGAGCGCGGCCGACCTGCGCGGCCGCCTGCACAGCCGCCTCGACCCCGGGCTCGCCGTCCGATGATCGGCCGTCACACCCGGAACCGGGCCACCACGGACTGGAGCTCGGTGGACATCCGGGCCAGCTCCTGAGCGGAGCGCTGCGTCTCGGCCACCGTGGCGGTCGTCGTCCGCGCGGCACCGGCCACGGCGGCGATGTTGTCGGCGATGCCGGCCGATCCGGTCGAGGCCTCGCCGATCGACCGGCTCATCTCGTTGGTCGTGGCGGTCTGCTCCTCGACGGCCGAGGCGATGGTCATCTGATAGTCGTTGATCTGGGCGATGATCGACGAGATCCGCCCGATCGCGGCCACCGCGCCGTCGGTGTCGGCCTGGATCGCCTCCACCCGCTGAGAGATGTCCCCGGTCGCCTTGGCCGTCTCCTGGGCCAGCTCCTTGACCTCGTTGGCCACGACGGCGAAGCCCTTACCGGCCTCGCCCGCGCGAGCCGACTCGATGGTGGCGTTGAGAGCCAGCAGGTTGGTCTGCTCGGCGATGGCGGTGATCACCCGGACCACGTTGCCGATCTCGGCCGACGAGGTACCCAGCTTGGCCACCGTCGCGTTGGTGGCGGCCGCCTCGGTGACCGCCTGGGACGCGACGCCGGCGGCGTCGTTGGCCGACTGGGAGATCTCCCGGATCGCCGAACCCATCTCCTCGGTGCCCGCGGCCACCGTCTGCACGCTGCGCGAGACGTCCTCGGAGGCCGACGCCAGCAGACTGGTCTGCGCCGAGGTCTCGCTCGCGTTGCTCGCGATGGCCGCCGACGACTCGGACAGCTGTCGCGACGACTCGGCCAGCAGGTGCGAGGAGTCGCCGAGGGCGGTGACGGTCTCCCGGATCGAGGCCGTGGCCCGGTTCACCGCGCCGCCCATCATCCCGACCTCGTCGCGGCCCGTGACGGCGGCCTGATGGGTGAGATCACCGTCGGCCACCGCGTCGAGCACAGTCCGGACGCCGGCCAGCCGGCGCGAGATGTTGCGGCCGATCAGGACGGCCAGCGCCACCGAGAGGAGCACGCCGGCCAGGACCAGCAGGATGATCGTCCGGCGAGCGCCGGTGGCCTCGTCGTGGGCCTCGGTGCTGTTGCGCATCGCCTCCGAGCGCTCCAGGGTCATCAGCTGGTCGATGGCCGTGTTCATCGTCTTCTCGGCGTTGCCCCACAGCGTGTACTGGTCGGCCAGGGAGGCCGGCAGGTCGATCCCGGCGGGCGGCGCGTCCTTGAAGAGCAGGAGGTTGACCAGCGCCTTGTACTGCGCCCAGGCACCGCCGAAGGCCGCGGTCTGCGTCCTCCAGGTGTCGGAGTCGTCCGGCGCGGCCACGTATCGGTCGCCGGCCGCGTCCAGGACGGCCTGCCCGGCCTTGGCCTCCTCTTCGTACTGGTCCTTCTGGGCCGCCGTCTGAGCGCCCTGGTAGAGGAAGAGTCCCCGGTACATGTCGGCCATGCCGTTCTGCACGCCGACCAGCGCGTCCAGCCGGGTCAGGTTCTCGGCCTTCAGACCCTGGATGCGGTCGTCCAGCGAGCCGAGCCGCGCCCAGGCCACCCCGGCCGTCCCCAGCGCCACCACGGCGACCACGGCCACCGCCACGATGACCTTGGCACCGACCCCCAGGTTGTCGAGGCGACTGCCGGCCCGGGAGGTGCTCGCTGGCCCGTTCATGTGGTCTCCTGCCGTCGACGCGGCACCGTCGGCAGTGCCTACCCTGCCGTTCGGCCGAGCCGGGAAACCACTGAGCCGATTTGTCAAGGCGTATCCGGTGGATCCCGCGGAACCACCGGATACGCCCTACAACGCCTGCTCGACGCTGCACCACCAGCTCGTCCGCCCGCCGACCGTGCTCTTGACCATCGGAGCGCCGTCGCGGGGGCAGCGTCCGCCCGCCGCCCGGAACGGGATCAGCCTCAGCGTGTGCACGCCGCCGTCCCTGATCGCCGAGCGCACCGCCCGGCGGGTGGCCCGCAGCAGGCGGTCGACGTCGTCGGCGGTGAGCCGGTCGACGTGACGCCCCGGGTTGATCCGGGCCGACCACAGGATCTCGTCGGCCAGCAGGTTGCCGATGCCGGCGACGGCGTCCTGATCGAGCAGGCGCGCCTTGACCGGAGCGGTACCGAAAGCCAGCGCCGCCCGGAAGCGGGCCGGGGTGATCGTGGCCGCGTCCGGACCCAGCGACTCGACCGGCGGATCGAGGCGGACGCGGCCCAGCCGGCGCGGGTCGACCAGCAGCAGCCGGCCCCCGTCGGCGAAGCTCAGCGCGAACCGCGACCACCGGTGGTCCCCGGGCCGGCGGCGGCCCTCCCAGTAGTCACCGCCGTCGGTCTCCGCACCGTCCGGGTCGGCGATCACGATCTTGCCGGACATGCCGAGGTGGATGCCCAGCTCGGGCCCGCCGTCGCTGGTGTCGCACCACATGCTCTTACCCCGCCGGTGCGCCGCCACGAGGCTACGCCCGACCAGCGCGTCCCGGATCTGCCCCGGCCGGTGCGGCCGGCAGACATAGGTGTCGGAGTCGTCCACGTCGACGATCTTGCGGTCCAGCCCCGACCGCTCGATGACGGCCCGGGCCGACTCGACCTCTGGCAGCTCCGGCACAGTTCCTCCCGGCTCGGTGGTGGCCCGGGGCGTGTCCCGCGTCAGCGCCTCGGCAGCGCTTCGGCAGCGCTTCGTCACTGGCGAGCGGGGTCGCCGGGCAGATCGATGCTCGCACGCACCCGGATGTCGCGTGACGAGGCGCCCGCGGCTCGCGGTCAGCCTTCGTGGACGGAGCGGATCACCCGGGCCGGGTTGCCCACGGCGACCACGTCGGCCGGGATGTCCCTGGTGACGACCGCGCCGGCGCCGATCACCGAGTTGTCGCCGATGGTCACGCCGGGGCAGATCACCGCCATGCCGCCGATCCACACGTTGTCGCCGATGGTGATCGGGCGGGCCGACTCCCATTTGGCGCGGCGCGGTCCCGGATCGATCGGGTGGGTCGGCGTCAGCAGCTGGACGTTCGGCCCCATCAGCACGTCCTGGCCGATCCGGATCTCGGCCACGTCCAGGGCCATCAGCCCGAAGTTGATGAAAGTCCGGTCGCCGACGTGCAGATGGCGGCCGTAGTCCACGTGCAGTGGCGGGCGGATCTCCACCTCGGCCCCGATCGAGCCCAGCAGCTGCCGCAACAGTGCCTGGCGGGCCTCGGGGTCGCGGGGATCGCTGTCGTTGAAGGCCTTGGTCAGCACCATGGCCTCGCGCATCTCGGCTTCCAGCTCGGGATCGGCTCCGCGATAGAGGTCGCCGGCCAGCATGCGCTCACGCATGGACCGCGGATCGTCCTCGGCGAGGTCGGCAGAAGTCATGTGTACGAGCGTACGAAACGGTGATCGGGAGGCGCGGGCGGGCCGATTTCGCCGCGGCCGGTAGGATGTGTCGACTGCCACACAAGCATGGTGGTGGCAGGCATGGTGGTGGCGTGGTCCGCCGCGTTGAACTGTCATATACAACGCCACACAGACCGGAGACATCGCCTTGAGAAAGCCCGTCGCCGCCTTGTTCGCCGGCCTCGCCGTCGCCACCATCCCGACGGCCGCCTGGGCCGGAGCCGGTGCCGTCGAGGGCGTGGCCCCGGTTGCCGTGGCCGCTCCCGTCGCCGTGGCCGCTCCCCCGGCCGTTGCCGCACCGGCGCCGGCCGTGCCGGCGATCAGCGACGACGACCCGGCGCTCACCTATGTGCAGGCCGGCCAGGTCGTCACGATCACGAGGAAAGCCGCGCCGGTCGCCACCGTCAAGCTCGCGTCGGCTGACTACTCCGCGCACGGGGCCAAGGTGAAGCTCACCGTCTCCGCCGCCCGGCCGTTCGTCGTCGACCCGGCGATGTTCACGCTCTACGACGCCAAGGGCTGGGAGAACGACCCCCGGCAGACCAAACCCGTCCGGTTCGGGACCGGCACCGGCTCGCTCACGCTGACCTTCACCGGCACCCCGGCGCGGCCCGAGGCCCTGGGCTGGGTGCCGAAGGACGGCGAGGAGGCCGTCGCGGTCTGGGAACGCGGCTGACCTCCGGCCCGCCCTCGGCTCAGTTCTCGCGGCCGCAGTTGAAGCGGGTGACGCCGGCGGCCATCCGGATGCCGCCGAGCAGGTGGGCCAGCAGCAGCGGGTCGGTGTAGTACTCGGCCTTGTGGCCCATCGCGGTGTAGAAGGCGCGGCCTCCGTCGTACGGCTGGCACCAGGTGACCGGGTGGTGGCGGCCCATGCCGGGTGAGCCCTCGGGCACGCTGTAGCCGCGCGGGTCGTAGGTGCGCTCGTCGACCTCGGCCAGGACCCGGACGGTGTGCCGCGGGTTCGTGCGGAAGTTGTACCACTCCTCCTCGCGCTGCCAGCGGCGCGGGAGCGGCCTGGTGGCAGCCGTGTCACGGGCGAGAACGTTGACCGTGGCCACCTGGAACTGCGGGTTGACGGCGCCCGGGTGGTCGCGGAAATACGCTCCGACCAGTCCGCCGTACCAGGCCCAGTCGTATTCGGTGTCGGAGGCGGCGTGGATGCCCGCGTAGCCGCCACCGGCCCGGATGTAGCGCTCGAAGGCGGCCTGCTGCGCGTCGTCGAGGACGTCACCGGTGGTGCTCAGCCAGATCACCACGTCGTAGCGGGCGAGGTTGGCGTCGGTGAAGGCCCCGGCGTCCTCGGTCGCGTCGACCCGGAAGTGGTGACGCGCGCCGAGCTGCTGGATGGCGGCCACACCGGCCGGGATCGAGTCGTGCCGGAAGGCCGCGGTCTTCGAGAAGACCAGCGCGCTGAACCGGGAGCCGGAGGCCACGGCGGCCGAGCCCACGGGAACGGTGAGGGCGGCCGCCACGACCATCGCCACCACGAACCTGACCACGAGCCTCATGACGCCTCCTCAGCCGGGCCCGCGGAGGCCGGGCCACCTATCGAAGGTTATGACTTCCGGCCGGGCGGGGGGAACCCACCAAAGCGGGCAGTTGTGCCATCGACGTGAAGATGTGGGTGGCACCGGCGGCCTGGAGCGCCTCCGGTGGGTGGTGGGCCGGGCTGTCCGGCGGGCAGAAGCCGAAGACCGTCGCGCCGGCGGCCACCCCCGCCGTCACACCGGGAACAGTGTCCTCGACGACGGCGGCGCGGGCCGGGTCGATGCCCAGGAACGCCGCCGCGGCCAGGTAGACGTCGGGTGCCGGCTTGCTGTGGGGCTGGTCCATGCCGCTGAACATCTTGCCGGCGAAGACCTCGTCCAGGCCCACCTTGCGGAGCTGGAGCTCGACTTTGCCCAGGTCGGCCCCGCTGGCGCAGGCGATCCGGCCGGCCGTCGAGGTGTTGATCTCGTGCACCGCGGCCACCGCCCCGGGGATCGGCTGCAGGGCCGCCGCCAGCGCCTCGTTGCGCCGGCGGCGGAACTCGAGCAGCCAGTCGTCGGTGACGACGAAGCCGGTGCGGGCGGTGATGATCGCGGTCTCGTCGCTGAGCGCCCGGCCGACGAAGAGCCGGAAGCAGTCGGCCTGGCTGATCGGCCAGCCCAGCTCGTGCAGCATCGACCGGAGAACCCCGTTGGTGATGCTCTCCGAGTCCACCAGGACCCCGTCGCAATCGAACAGCACAGCATCGAACGAACCCGGGGCAGACATGGCGCCGACCCTACCGGGGTCGTCGCCGTGATCAGCCCGCGAAGTCCAGGGTCTGGAGGCCGGTGCGGCCACCGGAGGTCACCAGCCGGCCGTCGACGTGCAGGATGCCGAAGGCGCCGCGCAGCTCGAACTGACCGGAGTCGCCGGCCGGGACGACCTGCCAGATCTGCGCGGCCCGGCCCGTCCGACAGGTCTCCAGTCTCAGCGGGGCCCCGGCCGTGTCCGACCGCACGGTCAGTCGCCCAGGTGAGCGGCCGCGGCCAGGATCGCCTCGACGGTCACCTCGGGGTGCGACACCAGCGACAGGTGCGAGGCGGCGACGTCGAAGACCTTGGAACCGGCCCGCTCGGCCATCGACCGCTGGGTCTCGGCCGGGATCACGAGGTCGTCCGTGCCCACGACGGCCCAGCTCGGCAGCGTCCGCCACGCCGCGGCAACCGAGGGCCCGGCGTTGGCGCTCAACGTGATCGGGCGCTGACCGGTCAGGACGAGCCACCGGTCGGCCTCGGGCAGGTCCGGGGCGAAGAAGCGGTCGACGGTGTCCGCCTTCAGGAAGGCCTCGGCGTCACCCTCCGGGGCGCCCGGGTAGCCGACGATGTCGAGAACGGTGGTCGGGTCGGGCACGTCCAGGGCCGACCCCGAGCCGCCCAGCAGCTGGAAGATGCTCTCGCCCTCGGCCGGGACGAAGGCGTTGACGTAGACCAGGGCCCGGACGTCTCCCCCACGGCCGGCCGCGTTGGTGATGACGACACCGCCGTACGAGTGACCGACCAGCACGACCGGGCCGCTCGTCCGCTGCGTGAGGAACGACGAGAGGTACGCGGCGTCGGACTCCACACCCCGCAGCGGGTTCGGCGGCACCTGCACGCCGAATCCCCGGCCGCGCAGCTCCGAAGCGACCGTGTTCCAGCTGGACGCATCGGCCCAGGCGCCGTGCACGAGAACGATCGAGGGCTTGACCATGTCTGTACTCCTCAGCGAAGGGTGAACGGCGCTGTCACGCTGCGCCGCCACGGCAATGCTGAGTGCGTCGTCTGGAGTATCAGTGAACGAAAACTACCGTCAGGCCAGCGGCGGACGGGCGAAGAACGAGCTGTCGGCGCGGAACGTGTCGCTGCCCTCGAACTGATCGACCCACAGTTGATCTCCGACCCGCCGCAGGTAGAAGGTCCGGAAGTTGTACGACTCCAGCGAGACACTGCCGGCGACGAAGCCGGGGCGGCTGCAGAACGTGGCGTCCCGGCGGAACAGGACCGTGCCCTCGTCCGCGCTGAGCCGCAGCCGGAACGACGAATGGCGCAGATAGCGGCCGTCCGGGCCGCGCAGCGAGATGCAGGCCGGATCGGCGAGGCCGCCCACCACGCTCAGGGTCGCCCGCCGCCGGTCGGCGGCCGGGCTCGCCGGGCCCACCGCCTCGAGGGCACCCTCCCCGTCGGCCACGGCGACGTACCGGCCCGGGGCGGCGGCCGACTCGAGTGAGACCGGTCCGATCGGCAGGGGCGCCGTCGACGCACCCGGCTGGGGCACCACCGGCCCCGGGCGCTGGACCTGGGCCGCCTGCGGGGCGGTGGCCCACCCGGTCGCCGGCACCGAGACGCCCACGGCCAGGACAGCGGCTCCGACGACAGCCACCAGCGGGTGCGCGGTGATCGCGTGCAGCGCCCCACCAGCCCACGTCGAGACGCCCGACGCGACCACCGCCGGGGAGTGGCTCGCCGCGACCTTGGCCAGAGCCGCCGAGACCAGCGCGATCGGCACGGGCAGCAGGGCCAGGGTGGGCAGCAAGCGATCCGCGGGCACCAGGCCGGCGGCCGTGCGCCCGCAGACCGGGCAGGACCGCACGTGCCGGCCGATCCGTTTGCGCCAGGCCGAGCTCGGGGTTCCGTCCCAGGTCGCGACGACGTCGCCGAGCACGTCGCAGCCGGGAACCTCCTCCAGCGCGGCGACGACGGCCCGGCTGATCTCGAGCTGCTCGCGCATCCGCTGGATCCGCACCCCCGCGTGCGCCGGGCCGACCCCCAGACCGGTCGCGACGTCGGCCCGGGTCAGCTCGCCGATCAGCTCGAGCCACCACAACGAGAACACCGTGCGCTCGTCGGCGCCCATCCAGCGGGTCGCCTGGCGGACCTGACGGCGCTGCCCGGCCAGCGCCACCCGGAGCACCGCGGGTCCTTCCACCTCGGCGGCGGCGTCCGGGTGGTCGATCGCCGCGGTCAGCGGCTCGGCCCGCTCCGCCGCCAGTCGCTCCCGCGCCAGGTGGCTCCCGATCTGGCGTACGGCGATCGCGGTCAGCCAGGGCCGGAAGCTGGCCGGTGACCGGAGGCCGGCGAGCTGCCGCATGGCCCGCACCATGACGTCCTGCACCACGTCGTCGACCTGGGCGTCATCGTGCAGCGCCTGCCGCACGAGGTGATAGACCAGCGGCAGATGGCGACGGGCCAGCTCGTTCATCGCGTCCCGGTCACCGGCGCGGGCCGCGACGACCACCGCTTCGTCGCGGCCGTATCGAGGCTGAACCATCCCAAGCCCTCATTCCGGTACGCCGCGGGTTAACGCTCACATCTGCGACCGGATGGTATGAGGACCGGGCGTCGCATTCAAGCGTGACCCGTCTGACCTCGCCCTGTGTGTCGAACGCGCCCGGACTCTGGTTGAATCGGCGGCCGTGCCGGCAGCGAGCCGGGCCGGGAAGAGGTCACGGTGAGCGCACTCGACGCGGTACGGCAGCTCCTGCGCCAGGGCTATCGGGCCCGCCCCGAGGATCTGGCCGACATGGCCATGCAAGCGGCTCCCGCGCTCGGGGTCACGGCACTGATCATCTACGTCGTCGATCATAAGCAGCGGGTGCTCCTGCCGCTGCGGGGATCCCTGTCCCCGGAGAGCGACCCGGTGCTGGTCGACGGGACTCTCGCCGGTCGGGCGTACAGCACCCTGGAACCCGTCCGCGGCACGCCGGACACCGCCGGGGAGGTGGTGTGGGTGCCGTTGCTCGACGGCAGCGAGCGCATGGGTGTCCTGCGGGTCATGGCCGATCGGCCGTTGGATGAGCAGGCCGTCGCCGACTGCGCGATCGTGGCCGCGCTCGTCGGGGAGCTCGTCGTCACCTGCGACCTCTACAGCGACACCATCGAGCGGCTCCGCCGCCGCGAGCCGATGCGCCTGGCGGCCGAGATGCTGCGCGCCCAGTTGCCGCCGCTCACCTTCGCGACCAGCCGCACCGTCATCGCCGGCATCCTCGAGCCCTGCTACGACGTCGGCGGCGACGCCTTCGACTACGCCGTCAACGGCGACACCGCCCACCTGGCGCTGTTCGACGCCGTCGGCCACGGCTCGGCCGGAGGCATGCGTGCCGTCGTGCTCGCGTCGATCGCGATCGCCGCCTACCGCAACGCCCGCCGCGCCGGCCAGGACCTCACCGCCACCTATCACCACCTCGACGAGGCCATCCGCGACCACGACCGCACCGGCATGATCACCGCCGTGCTGGCCGAGCTCGACCAGCGGACCGGCGTCCTGCAGGTCATCTCGGCCGGCCACCCCAGCGGGATCGTGCTGCGCCGGGGCCGGGTCGTCACCGTCCTGCCGACGCCCACCGCGCTGCCGGTGACCCTCGGTCACCACCGGCCGCCGGTGATCATCCAGGAGGCCCTCGAACCCGGGGACCAGGTCCTGCTCTACACCGATGGCATCACCGAAGCCCGCGACCGCGACGGCAAGCCCTTCGGCACGGACCGCCTGATCGATTTCGCCCAGCGGGCCCTGGCCGACCAGCTTCCGGCCGCCGAGACCACCCGCCGCCTCGTGCACGCCATCCTCGAGTACCAGGACGACCGCCTCCAGGACGACGCCACCGTCCTGCTCCTGCACTGGCTGGGCGAGCCCCCCGCACCCGGCCGTTGACCATGATCGATATGACAGATCCACAGTTCAGATAGGGTGGCGCCATGCCCAGCCGACGCCTCCGACTCCCCCTGGCATTCGCTGCCGTGGCGACGGTCCTCTCCGGTGGTGCTGCCGTGTTCGCCACGGTGAAAGACACCCCCGGCGACACCGCCCTCGTGAGCGATCCCGCACCCTCGGTGAGCACGAGCGCCACCGCGTCGCCCCGGGCCACGGTCAGCGTCGCCCCCAGTCTCGGCTCGGCGGCCTATGTCACGTCCCCGCCGCCGCCGAAGCCCAAGGTGGCCCCCTTCCAGGGGATCCACGTGGACTGCGAGAAGGGCGACGACGGCAACAAAGGAACCCTGGCCAAACCGCTGCGCAGCATCCGGGCCGCCACGTCCCGGGCACTCGAGCCGGGCGCGGCGATCGGGCTGGCGCGGGGATGCACCTGGCAGACGACGGTCCAGCTCCGCGGCGACGGCACCAAGGCCAAACCCATCAGACTGACCGCGTACGGCGAGGGTGCGCCGCCGGTGATCGACGGCGGCTCGGCGGGCTCCGAGAGCGTCGTGCTGCTCTCCGGGGCGTACCAGATCGTCGAGAACATCCGGGTCACCGACGCCGAGACCAACGGCGTCGAGATCCAGGGCGACAACAGCATCGTCCGGTCGAGCAGCATCGACAACGTCGGCGTCGGCGTGCTGCTCAAGGCCCGGGGCGCCGCGGCCGACCGGGTGGCGGTCCGCGACCTGCACATGGTGCGCGACACCCCGGGCGGCAACGACGACTACGGCGCGATCGGCTTCTCGGTGGAGGCGAGCAATGTCGAGATCGGCCGCAGCAGCTGCACCGACTGCCGCGACACCAGCCACGACTACGGCCACGACGGCGGCTTCGTCGAGGTGTGGAACTACGCCGACGACCTCGACGTGCACGACAACACCGGCTCCAACATCCAGGGCATCCTGGAGATCGGCGGCGACCGCCCCGACTCGTCGGCCCGCAACATCAAGCTGCGAGACAACACGTTCCGCAACTCCCACGGCGGCCTGGTGCTGCACACCGAGGGCGACTTCGCCATCGGCAACGCGCAGATAGCCATCAGCGGCAACACCATCACCAGCACAGGCTCCGAGGATCCCCCCATCCTCGACGGCGACCTGAGCAATGTGACCTTCGAGGGCAACACGATCAGCACGGCAAGTTTCGTGAGCCACTCGGCGCCGGCCAGCCACCGCTGCAACAGCATCACGCTGCGTGGCGGGGCGGAGGTGGGCTACCAGCGCCACAGCACCGAGAAACTGAACGGCAAAGCCGCCTGTTGAGGTTCCGGCTTTCTCCAGGCCGGAGCCGCGTGCCCATTCTTGATACCGCCTCGGCGTGATCGACGGTCGGCCTCGGTGGGCCACGCCGCTTTGCCGGCACATGCCTCCGACATCAGCGCGCAGGCCCGCCTGAGCGCCGTGGCGCCCAGCTCGTGGGGGCCGCTGTCACCAGTGCGCCTCGAAGGTCGCCCTCGCGGACTCCGAGCGGGACGCACCGTTGACCTCGGCGCCGTCCCAGATGCCGTGTTCGAGCGGCGCGCTTCACTGATCAACCGCTAGACCGTCCTCATTGGCGTCCTGCGCCTTTTGTCCGGAAGGCCACTTTGAGGGTTATTCCGGTCGGCAGCCGGTGGCGGGGGTCCGAAGACTCACCGTCCGGATGCGGCGTGGCGAAAGCTGGAGCGGTGGAGGGCAAAAGCGGGCGGGGCGGTACCGCCAGCCGTAAGCACGACCACCAGCCCGAAGACAGGAACGCCACGGCAGGCGACATCACCGCGGCCCGATCGGGAACGCCAGACCGCAGGCACGACCACCATCCGCAGACAGGAACGCCACGGCAGGCGAGATCGCCGCGGCCTGGCCGGGAACGCCAGACCGCAGGCACAACCACCAGCCCGAGGACAGGAACGCCACGGCGGGTGAGATCGCCGGGGCTGGTCGGGAACGCCAGGCGGGAGACCGGACCGCTGGGCCGGAGACGGGAACGCCAGGCTCTCCGCGCGACACACCGGTGCCGGTCCTATAACGGCACGCCGGTCCGGTGTCAGGCATCGATGTAGGGGTAGGCGTTTATCGATGGCTTGACGAATTCGCCGGCGGGAGGTGGAGTTTGCGCGGGGTTTTTGTGGCAGGGGCGGTTCAGCGCATTGTTCGCCTCTTCTTCATGGTCGGCTTGGCGGTGGCCGCCTACATCGCCATGAGCGTTTTCGATCATGACGCCCGGGCCGACGAAGGTCAGACGGATCACCTGACGAACGGTGATCCGCGGGCCTCTGTGGAGAAAGTGGCCGGCGACGCCGTGAAGATCCGCGTGGCTCCGCGGGTCGCTGAGCGATCGAGCTCGAGCCGACAAGCCGCACAAACTTCGCCTCGCGCCCGTCTGGAAGCGGCGCGGAAATCGGTAATACTCAAGGCCGAGCCGCGGAACGCCGAGCCGCGAAAGACCATCAGGCTGAAGGCTGAGCCGCGGAAGGCCGAGGTCCGAACGGCCGCGCGGTCGAAGTCTGCGTCGCAAAAACCCGCGTCGCTGAAAGTTGAGCCGCGCAGCGCCGTGCCATCGAAAGCGGAGCCGCGAAAAGTCGTGTCACTGAAGGCCACGCCGCGCACCGCCACGCCACCAAAGGCCACCCCGCGCACCGCCACGCCACCAAAGGCCACCTCCCGGGCCGCTGTGCCGGTAAAGGCTGCGCTGCGGGAAGTTGTGCGAGAGCAGGCGGAGCCGCTGGAAAAGGAGCGGTCGACGGCTGTCGATGAGAAGGTGGAGGGGCGGAGGGTCGCGGCACCGGAAGTTGACGAGCGTGTGGTTCGGGTCGGGAGCCGGGTGGCTTCGGCGTTGAAGGGCCCTGAGCATGCGGCTGCGAATTCGGCGGCGGCGGTGTGGGAAGGGCCGGTGCGACAAGCGGAGGCCGTAGTGGCGGCGGCGCGTCGCGGGACGACCGAGCGAGTGGCGCCCGGGGCTCGGGTCGCAGCACGGCTGAAGGACAACTCGGACACGTCTGCCACTCCGATGCTACCGGCGCTCTCCGAGATGCCTGGGGGCACGAACTGGCCGCAACTCCGGCCGGCGGCGGGCGTGAACGAGGTCCAACGGTTGATCGCTCGGCCGGATCCCAAGGTCGCCTTCCTTCGGGGCGGCATGGACGTGGCGCCGGCCGCCGTGACCGCCCTGCCGGCCGTCTCCGCTCTGCCAGCCATCCCCGCAGTCGCAGCTATCTCCGCAGTGCCGACTCTCCCCACGATGCCGGTTATCCACGCGGCGCCAACTATCCCGGCAGTGCCCGCTATCCCCGCAATGCCAGCCATCCCTGCGATGCCAGCCATCCCCGCAATGCCAGCCATCCCCGCAATGCCGGTCACCCCCGCAATGCCAGCCATCCCCGCAATGCCGGTCACCCCCGCAATGCCAGCCATCCCCGCAATGCCGGTCACCCCCGCAATGCCAGCCATCCCCGCAATGCCAGCCATCCCCGCAATGCCGGCCACCCCCGCAGGACCGGCCACCCCTACAGCGCCGACCACCCCCGCAGGACCGGCCACCCCTACAGCGCCGACCACCGCCACGATGCCAGCCACCCCCACAGCGCCCGCCGTCTCGCTTGCGCGAGGGACCTCCTTGCCGGCTGCATCTCCGGCCAACTCGGACGCGCAACTTCCTGGCCTGGCATTTGTGCCGCTTTCAGCCCCGCTGACGGCGGCTTCGACGGTGGGGCGCCTTGAAGCCGGCGCGAGCCGGCACGGGTTGCGGGCGGCCCCGGGCACGCTGCCGCCGGTCGCGCCGGGGCGGGGGCCGGCGCCGGGTGACAACTCGGCCGGGGCCGGGCACGCCCGCGACTCCGGCGGGGGTTCCGCACCCCTGATCGGCATCATCCCGTCCCGTTGGTGGCCCGGCCTCGCCGCCGCCAGCACTGTTCTGCCCTTCGACGCGAGCACCTCCGGGCGTGTTGTCCGGTATTGCGGTCCTCCCAGCTGATCCGCGCGGTCCGGAATCGGGCCGCCGCCGACCCCGGCGACGGCCGGCCGGCTTCGGGAGGTTCGAGCTCATCCCGTACGGGATCCGAAGCTCCCCCGAACGTCGGCCTTTCCCACCGCGAAGCTCCTGGCTGGGAGGCCATCGTGATCCGCATTCTGCTCGTCGAACCCATGAATCTGCTGCGTGGCGCCCTCGCCGCCACCCTGTCCCAGGAAGAGGACTTCGCCGTCGTCGCCGAGCTGGGCTGTCTCGGGGAGGCGCTGACCATGGCCCGCGCCGTGCCGCCGGACGTCGCCGTCGTCAATGTCGGGCTGCTCGCCGGGGACGGTCTGAGCCTGTTCGCGCGGCTGACCGCGGAGCAGCCGGGCTGCGCCACGCTGGTGCTGGCCGGGCCGGAGGACCCGGGACGACTGCACCGCGTACTCGACGTTCCCGTCCGCGGTGTCATCGGCACCCAGGCCGCGCCGGGCGATCTGGTGCGCGCCATCCGGCAGCTGGACCGGGGCGAACGCGTGATCGACGCCGGCCTGGCCGTCGCCCTGGTGGCGGCGCCGCGCAGTCCGCTGTCGGCCCGGGAACTGGACGTGTTGAGCGTCGCCGCGTCCGGGGTGCCGTCCGTGGAGATCGCCGCCCGGTTGCACCTGACCGCCGGCACGGTCCGTAACTACATCTCGGTGATCCTGCGCAAGACCGGTGCCCGCAACCGGCTGGAAGCGGTCCGCGTAGCCGAGAGCGCGGGCTGGTTCCAGTGACTTATGTCAGCGACCGTTCCTCACTCCTCTCACCGTCAGCCGATGACAACGCTCACTGGGGCGGACCCCGGGCGACATCGATGCTTATCGGTGAAAGGTTTCCTATCTGCAGGAGGAACGATGACACATCGGCAACGACTCTCGATGATCGTCGTGACCGTGCTCGCGGCACTGGGGCTGGCCACCATCGGCGCGAACGCGGCCGGCGCCGCCCCGAGCACCCCGGCGGCCGCGCCACCCGCCACCACCGCCGTTCCCAGCACACCGATCACCGGCACCTTCACCGACGCGGCCGGGGGCACCGGCACCTTCGCCGGCAGTTTCACCCCGTCGAAGTTCGTGGCGCGCGGCGGCAGCCTCCTGGCCACCGGCACGCTGACCGGCACGCTCACCGACTCGACCGGTGGCGCCGTCGGCACGGTCAGCCAGACCGTCAGCGCACCCGCGGCCGTCGCCCAGGCGACGTGCCGGGTCCTCGACCTCACTCTCGGCCCGCTGCATCTGGACCTGCTCGGCCTGGTCGTGGACCTCAACCAGGTGCACCTGGTCATCAACGCGGTGCCCGGGCCGGGGAACCTGCTGGGCAACCTGCTCTGCGCGATCGTCGGCCTGCTCGACGGCAACCCCAGCGCCGGCACGCTGGCCGCGATCCTGAACTTCCTGCTGGCTCTGCTCGGCCAGCTCTGACCCGGTCGTGCGCGGCGGTCCGGCGGTCACCTGCTCAGGTGGCCGCCGGACCGGTCACGTCGGTCAGCGAGCCGACCGGGACGAGCGCCCGCGCCCGGCCGGCCAGCTCGGCGTCCACGGTGACCAGGGCGTCCGCCTGCAGCCGGGTGACCGCCAGGTATTCGGCCTCGCGCAGGGTGAACTGCTCGTGCTCCCGCGCGATCCGCCAAGCCGTGGCCCGGGACATCCGGTCGCCGAGCAGGCGGATCTTCACCTCGGTCAGGCGATCGTGGGTCCGGAGCGCTTCCCGATCCGTACGCTCGCCCCGGCGCACCGCCTCGAGCAGCAGTTGCATCGCGTCGGAGCGAATCGCGTTCGGCGCGACCAATTGGATGCCCGGTCCGGCGGGCAGGCCGTTGTCGACGAGGTGCAGCAGCGTGACGGCATCGATGACGTAACGACTCATGTCCGGCAGCCTAGGGCGCGCCGTGACGCCCACGGGGCGCGGCTGCGATAGCGTGAGCGCGGGCCATATGTCAGGAGAGCCACAATGACCGATTCCCCCGCCACGTCCGGGACCCCGGCCGACGAAACCGAGCCGGTCGACGAGACCGAGGCCGCGCCGGAGGAGGCTGAGGTCTTCACCAACCGAGCCGCCCGCCGCGCGAAAGGCAAGGGCGCGGCCAAGCCCGAGGTGTTCAGCAAGGGTCAGCGCCCGGTCGGCCGCGGATCCGTGCAGAGCCCCCGGCAGTACGGCAACCGACGCAGCGGCTGACTCTCACCCGGGTCAACAATTGTCCCGGCACAAACAAGGTGGCGCTCGGGGCCGGTTTATTGTTGCGCGATGGAGCTGTCCGAGTCCCACGCCGGTGGCGTGCACGGGTCCCGGGCGGGCGAGATGCTCGCGCAGGAGTTCGCGCGCGAGCAGGTGACCGCGCTGCGGCATGCCGTGGCGCGGCAGGCGCAGGCCGCCGGTCTGCGGGATGACGCCCTGGACGACTTCGTCACGGCGGTCCACGAGTTGGTGATCAATGCCGTGCGGCACGGCGGTGGCCGTGGGTTGTTGCGCCTGCGCCGGGACGACGACACGCTGATCTGCGACGTGATCGACCACGGCGGCGGGTTCGCCGACGGGGTTCCGTTGCCGGCCGGGCCCCCGGCGGCCAATGTGACCGGCGGTCGCGGCATCATGCTGGCCCGCCTGCTCACCGACACGCTGTTGATCAGCGACACCCCGGCCGGCGTCACCGCGACCGTGACCTTCTGCCTGACCGCGGCCGAGCCACCGGTCACCGTCGCCGACCGGGGTTCCAGCCGTCCCCAGACCGGATGAGAGACCGATGGCGACCGGCGCAGTCTGGCAGCATGAGGTCACCCGCGAGGGCGGCACCATCACCGTCGCCCTGACCGGCGAGCTCGACCTCAGCATGAGCGAGCGTCTGCGCACGCTGCTGACCTCCGAGGTCCGCCGGCCCGGCACCGCGACCGTGCGGGCCGATCTGACCGGGGTCGATTTCATCGACTCCTCGGTTGTCAACGCGTTCGTGATGGCCTACCACAGCGCCCAGGACAACGGCCGCCGCTTCGTGCTGACCGGCTCCCGCGGCCACGTCAGCCGGGTCCTCGCCGTCGCGGGCGTCCTGCCGACGTTGTCGCCACGCGACTGATCCGTAATCGCCGGCCCGGGTCGTGACGGGGAATGGCCGGTCACCTCACCGCGTATCGACCTCGACGCGGCCTTGGACATCTGACAGCGCAGCCACCGTGGCTTCAGGGTTCTGACGAGTACGCCGGACCCGAAAGCCCGGGCACGTCCCGAAACCGGATCCACGGGCTTCGGGTGATCGGCACGCGGCGACGAAGCGATCGCGGCTTCCTACGACGCTCGACCCTCTCCCGAAGTCGACAGCCACCGCTCGGCGGCGAAACAACGCAGCTTGGTGGGCTCCGCCGGAGCCCACCAAGCGACGCGTCACTGAACGACGACGTGGTCGGCGTAGGCGGTGCCGGTGGAAGCGGCCTTCGAATACAGCAGCACCGAGACCTGGGTGGTGCCGGCCGGCGCGGTGGCGGCCACCCGCAGCCACTGCCACGAGTTGGTGGGGCCGGTGAAGTCGACGGCCGTACTGGTGATCAGGGCGCC
Organism: Paractinoplanes maris; assembly: GCF_023544465.1. Taxonomy (GTDB): domain Bacteria; phylum Actinomycetota; class Actinomycetes; order Mycobacteriales; family Micromonosporaceae; genus Actinoplanes; species Actinoplanes maris. The sequence goes on from NZ_JALPVL010000014.1 coordinate 170,567, forward strand.
CGCCTCGTTGTAGTAGCGGAGATAGATCGAGGGCGTCCCGGACGCGACGAACACCCGGGCGACGGCGCTGTGGCGGACGCCGGCCGAGGCGGGCATCCGGGCGCTCTCCAGGCCGGTGGCCGTCGTGGTGCTGGTGTCCACGATCTTGGCCGAGGTGATGCCGGTCCAGGCCCGCTCGGTCGAGGCGGTGTTGCCGCCCGCGCCCCACTGCGTCCACCCGCCGAGGCCGTTCTCGAAGCCATGGTCGGGCACCACGAGGTCGGCCGTCCGGGTCACGGCGGCCTGGTCGAAGTAGGCCGTGCCGGTGCCCGCCTGGGCGTAGTACAGCAACGTGGACACCTGCGTGGTGCCGGCCGGGGCGGTCAGCGTGGCGCTGACCGGGGTCCAGGCGCCCGGGGTGCCGGTGAAGCCGGTCGCGGCACTGGTCAGCACGTCACCGGCGGCATTCCAGAAGCGTACGTAGACCGACGGCTTGCCGCTGACCACGTTCACCCGGGCCGAGGCGGTGTAGGAGACCCCGGCCACGGCGGCCTGCCGGGCGCTCTCCAACCCGTTGGCCACAGTCGTGCTGGTGTCCACGATCTTGGCTGCGCTCATTCCCTCGTACGCGCGATCGCCGGACACCGTGTTGCCGCCCGTCCCGAACTGGGTCCAGCCGGTCAGACCGCTCTCGAACCCGGCGTTGGTCAGCGGGATGCCGGGCGCCCGGGTCAGCTCGGTCTCATCGAAGTAGGAGGTGCCGGTCTGCGCCTGGGCCGAGTAGAGCAGGATGCTGACCTGCTCGGTGCCGGCCGGCGCGGTCCCGGTGACCTGCAGCCGCTTCCACTGGCCGGCGGCGCCGGAGAACGACGTGGTGGCCGCGGCGATCTGGGTGGCGCCCGCGTCGAGGAAGCGGATGTAGAGGTCGGGCGTGCCGCTGACGACATTGACCCAGGCCGAGGCGGTGTAGCGGATGCCCGGCGCGGCCGGCATGCGGGTGCTCTCCACACCGTCGTTGGCGGTCGTGCTGGTGTCCACGATCTTCACCGCGGTCGTCCCGGCGTGGACGCGCTCGGTCGACGTGGTGTTGCCGCCCGCACTGAACTGCGACCAGCCCGACAGCCCGCTCTCGAAGCCGGGGTTGGGCGGGCTGACCACACCCGGGTACGGGTCGGCGGTGTTCCGGGCGACCCAGTCGGCCAGGGTGTCCAGCCGGGTGCCGGTGCCACCGAGGCGGGTCTCGGTCTCGCCGAGACAGCCGCCCTGCCAGGACGCGGCGTTGATGGCCACCAGCTGGGCCGGGGTGTCCGCGCGGAACAGCGGCCCGCCCGCGTCACCCTTGCAGGTGGCGGCGGTGGAGCCGGCGGCCGGGGCGATGCCGATCGCGGCCGGGTCGACCGTGTCCACGGCGAAGTCGGCCGTGCTGAGCTGGGCCGGCACCCACGTGGTGGCGGTGCGGCCGTAGCCGGCGCTGCGCAGGGTCTCGCCGGCCGCGGGCGGTGCGGTCGCGATCGTGACCGGCGCGATGTCGGTCACGGCGGTGTCGAGCCGGGCCAGGACGACGGCGCCGCCGGGGTGCCGGACCAGGTCGGTGACCGCCCGCACCCGGCCGGTGGCGCCCGCGGTCAGGGTGCTCCGTCCGATGGTGACAGTCGTGGGCTGGTCCGGCTTGCTCGCGGCGCCGGGACCGAAACAGCCGGCGGTGGTGACGACCCAGGACGGCGCGACCAGCGAGCCGGTGCAGGCGTACGCGTCGCCCACGGCCACCTGAGCCACGAACGGGTAGGCGCCGGTCGCGGCCTCGGTCCCTCCGGCGATGCCGTAGGCCGGTCCGGCGAGCAGGCCGGTGGACGCCACCGTCAGCGCGAGCAGGCCCGCCCGGCGGCTTGAATACGTGCGTCTACGCACAACGTTCTCCCCCGTGTATGGAAACCACGCGACCGCTCGGCGGCCGGCGCGGCCGGCATCCATCGACGCGGGCCACACCTCAGGAAGGGTAGATGATCATAAATCTCCGGGAATGCCGGTCAGGGTGAACGCTGGGTGAACGGCCGGACGGAAGAAGGCGGTGATGTCGGCGGCCAGCAACTCCGGCTCCTCGCGTGGGGCGAAATGACCGCCGCGCGGCATCACGGTGTACCGGGTGAGGTGGTAGCGCCGCTCGACCCACCGGCGGGGCGGGCGGACGGCGAGGTCGGCCGGGAACGCGGCCACGGCGGTCGGCACCTCGACCCGTACGAGATCCGGAACCCGACCGTGGCTGCCCTCGTAGTAGGGGCGGAACGACGTCGAGATCGTGTTGGTGAACCAGTAGAGCGACGCCTGGGTGAGCAGGAAGTCGTCGCCGAACCGACCGGCCACGTCGCCGTCGCAGTCGCTCCAGGCCCGGTACTTCTCGAGCATCCAGGACAGCAGACCCGCCGGCGAGTCGCTCAGCCCCGGCGCCAGTGTCAGCGGGCGGGTGCTCTGCTGATGGGCGTACGCGCCCTCGGCCGCCGACCACGCGGACGAGTCGTCCAGATAGGACTGCTCCTCGGCGCTCAGGCCGGCATCACTGTCGCGGGGCGTCCGGTCGACGTCGAGCAGGTGGATGCCGACCACGGACTCGGGGTGGGCCTGGGCCAGCCGGCCGGTGATCCCGGCCCCCAGGTCGCCGCCGTGCGCGCCGTACCGCTCGAAGCCGAGGACGTCGTGCATCAGCCGATGCCACAGCTCGTGGACACCGGGCGCATCCAGGCTCGGGCGCTGAGCGGAGAACGTGAACCCGGGCAGCGACGGCACGATCACCGTGAAGGCGTCACCCGGGTCGCCGCCGAACCGTGCGGGATCCGACAGCCGCTCCGCGAGCTCGACCAGCTCGTAGAAGGTGCTCGGCCAGCCGTTGGTGAGCACGATCGGCAGAGCACCCTCGCTCTGGGCGTCGAAGCGCAAGTAGTGCAGCCGGATCCCGTCGATCTCGGCGAAGTGGGACGGCAGCGCGTTCAGCTCGGCCTCGTGCCGGCGCCAGTCGTAGCCGGACGCCCAGTACTCGACCAGCCGGCGCAGCTCGTCGCCGTCAGTGCCGGCCTGCCAGGCCGGGAGGGGCCACGGCCGGGCCCACCGGGTAGCGCGGAGGCGGGCCCGCAGGTCGTCGAGGTCAACGTCCGGCACGTGGAGAAGCTCCTGAGTAATCGACACCAGTGAACCGTAAATGCGGTGTCGGTCGTCGGTCAACACCGGCTAACAGATAAGCTGGTGTCGTGAACGCGGCGACCGGAGACCTCGACCTCGTCGAGCAGTTCCTCAACACCCTCGACGAACGGACGTTCCTGCGGCACGGCGACCAGCACGTGGCGGCCGACGAGCTCGCCTCGGTCGACGCTCTGTCGGCTTGGCTCGAAGCGCACGGCGGCACGCCGGACACCGGGCTGAGCCAGTCCGACCTGGATACCGCGCTGTCGCTGCGGGCCGCGCTGCGCGGCGCGCTGCTGGCCACCCCGCAGGCCGCGCCCGCGCTGGCCGGCTTTTCCCTGCACCTGACCCCGGACCCCGCCGGTCGGCTGCGCCTGACCGCGGCCAGCGGGGTGACCGGCCTCGACGTCATCCTCGAGACGGTGGCGGCCGCCGTCGCCGCGGGCCGCTGGCACCGGCTGAAACTGTGCGCCTCACCGGACTGCCGGTGGGCCTTCCACGACACCTCCCGCAGCGGCGGCGGGCGGTGGTGCTCGATGGAGGTCTGCGGCAACCGCCACAAGACCCGCGCCTACCGCCGCCGCCGCCAAGAGGACTGAGACGGTCTCAGCCGGCCGGACAGGGCGGCGCCACGAAGCCGCGGTGGGTGCCGTTCGTCCAGCGGCAGCCGAAGGCCTTGTCGGCGACCGCCCGCCGGTTGAGGATCGCGTCGCCGGCCGGGCGGTGGCCGGTGCCGATCCAGGTCGTCAGGTCGTCGAAGGCGCGGGTCAGCTCGTTCGCGGTGAAGTCGCAGTGGCCGACGCCGCGGATCGCCCGCGACACGAACAGATGCGATCGGCCGTTGCGGGCGGCGCGGGCCGCGTACTCCTGCTCCATCGAGATCGGCACGAAGAGGTCACCGATGTCGTGCAGCGAGAGCACCGGGACCGGCGGGCGGCCGTCGACGCGGGGAACGCCGGCCGTCCCGGGGTCGGCCACGGCCGTACGACGGACGCGCAGCACCTCCCGGTTCAGGCGCCACTCGGCGGTGGTCGGCCACAGCCGGTCGGTGCTGCGATAGACCGTCCGCCGGTTGTCGGCGACGTTGCCGGGGGCGATGCCGCCCGCGGTTCCGCCCTGCAGCCCCGGGTAGAGACCGAACAGGAACGGCAGGTCGGCCAGCGGCGGCAGTGAGGGCGCGGAGTTCCAGTAGGTGAGCGCGCTGTCGAAGCCCGGGCGGTCGCCTCCGCTGCGCCTTTCCACGACGGCCGACCAGGTGCGACCGGCCGGCGTCGAGGCGGACGGCAGACCGAGCGCGGGGACGATCCGGCCGACCTGCTCACGCCAGCGCTGCTGATAATCGGCGTCCGGGCGCAGCGGGAACTCGATGTCCACCCCGGTGAGCGCGGCCGCTGTGACGTTCGCGTCGAGGAAGTAGTCGTACAGGGCGGTGTCGCCGAGCACCCCGCAGTAGGGCATGGCCCCGGTGAAGGCGCGCGGATGCTCCTCGATCGCCACCGCGGTGACGTGCCCGCCCATCGACGCGCCGGACATGATCACCGACCGGGCCCGGGTCCCGGTGTCCCGCCGGAAGCGGTCGATCAGCGCGACCGAGTCACGGACCCCCTGCCCGACGTCGTAGCCGTTGGTGGCATAGCTGGAGGCCGCCCACGCGTAACCCCGGGCGAGGTAGTGCGCCCGCAGTCCGGGGTTGTCGACGTACACGGTCGTTCCGGTGCCGCGGTAACCGTGGGCGAAGACGACCAGGCCGCCGTTCCAGGTGCCGGGCACCTCGATCCGGTAGGCCGCCCCGGCGGCGATTCCGGTGTGGACCGTCGCTCCGGGGAGCGCGGTGAACGGCGTGCCGTCGAGGTCGCAGTCCGGGTCGGCGACCAGGTATCCGGGCTGGGTGGTGCTCGGCGCCGGCGCGGTGCAGGCCGGCGCGGCGGCCGCGGCGTTGACCGGGCCGGGTGCGGCGGCGAGTGGGACGAGCAGGCTGAGGGCTACGGCGGCACGACTCCAGAGCATGGTGTTACCTCCCGGTAACATCCCATGCCTGGGATCGACACATGTCAAGGGGTCAGATCAAACCGCGAGCCGGCCGCCCTCGGGCACCTCGGGGCCGGTGGTGGCCGGCGGGTTCTCCTCCGCCGGCGTCTCCTCGGCCGGCGGCGGGGTCGCCTCCGGCTCGGTCGGCTCGACGGTCGGCTCGGTGGGCGGCGGCGGGGCGTCCGGGGTCCGGGTCGGCGTCGGCTGGGGCTTCGCCGGCGGCGTGGTCACCGGGGGCTTGCTCGGCGGCGCCGACGGCTTGGTGGTCGGCGGCGGGGTGGCCGGCGCGGTCGTCGGAGTGGTCACCCGGGTGGTGCGGCGGTTCTTCTTCCGTACGGTGACCGGCTTCGTCGCCGCGACCTCGCGCACCGACGGGGTGGTCGGCGACGGGGCCGCCGTCGTGGGCCGCGGTGACGTGGTCGCCGGGTGGCCGCCATCCACGGCCGCCTCCGCCTCCTTGCCACCGGGGGTCACCGTGCCGTTGGCCAGCTGCACCCCGAAGATGCTGACCACCGCCGCGACGACCGCGGCCGAGGCCATCACCGTGGCGCGCCGGCGGGACCGTCGCGACGGCGTGACCGGTTCGGTCGCCGTCGAGCCCGAGCCCGAGCGGATCACCGTGAGCGGGCGCACCGGGCCGGTGACGCGCCGGAAGGCCTCGGACACGTCGATCGCCGAGGGACGCCCGCCGGGGTCCTCGGTCGTGCAGGCCTCGTAGAGACGGGCCACGTCGCGAGGAAGACCCAGGATGCGGGGCAGGCGCGGAGCGGGGCGGCCGTAGCGGGTGGCCAGGATCTCGCCCACGCTCCCGCCCGGCCAGGCCCGCGAGCCGCTGAGGCATTCGAACAGCAGCAGGCCGAGCGCGTAGACATCGGCCGAGGGATAGGCCGGCTCGCCGCGCAGCTGCTCGGGGGCCAGATGGGCCGGGCTCCCCCACAGGCCGCCGCCGGTGTCGATGCCGTTCTGCCCGGCCGCGGCGGCGATGCCGAAATCGAGGACCTTCACACCGTCCGCGGTGAGCATGATGTTGCGCGGGTTGACGTCGCGGTGGACCAGGCTCTGCGTGTGCGCGGCGGCCAGGGCGGCGGCGACGTCGGTGCAGATGCCGGCGGCCTCGCGCCACCGGAGGGCGCCGGTGCGGGCCAGCCGGTCGGCCAGCGTCTCGCCGTCGACGAACTCCATGACCAGATAGGGGGTGCGGGTGCGGCCGTCGACGACCTCGCCGTAGTCGTAGACCTGAGCGATGTTGGGATGATTGAGCCCGGCCGCGGTGCGCGCCTCGCGCAGCACGTCGGTCGCCGTCTCGTCGAAGATCTTGATCGCGACCGAGCGCTTCAAGGTGTTGTCGAATCCGTGATGCACGACCGAGCTGCCGCCCTGACCGAGCGCCTCACCCAATCCGTACCGCCCCGCGAGCAGTTGCACTGCGACCTCCCCATGGCCGACACGACGCTGGTGTCACCCGCGCCGCGGCAACTACCCACAGTGGCGGATCTGCCGTCGTGGTGACGGGTGATCAGCGCCGTGGCCCGTAGCATACCCGGGCGAGGCGAGGAGAAAACTGCGTCGGTCGCCACTTCTCCCGCCGTACGGATTCATGACTTTCGGTAGTCACCAACAAGCCGCCCGTGCTTTAGCATTGACCGTTGTGGATGTAGAAGCGGACTCCCGCCCGATCCTCGACGTCGGCTTCGACGACGTTGTCCAGCCGCCCAAACTCGCGCTCTTCGCCGTGCAGCACCTGCTGACTCTCTCGGCGATCTGGGTCTTCCCGGTTCTCATCGGCATCACCCTCGGTCTGGCCACCGGTGACGTCACTTCCATGATCCAGGCCTCCTTCCTGCTGTCCGGGGTCGTCACCGTGCTGCAGTCCAGCCGCATCGTCCGGTTACCGATCGTGCAGGGGCCGACCGCCGCCTTCTTCGCGGCCGTGCTAGCCGCCGGGGCGGCCTACGGCCTGGACGCCGCGTTCGGGTCGATGGTCGTCGCGGGTCTGATCTTCATGGCCCTGACCATCCCGATCGGCCGGTTCGGCGTGCTGATCCACGTCCTCCGCTTCGCCACCGACCCGCTGGTCTTCGGCACCATCTGCATCATCATCGGCGCGCAGCTGGCCACGCTCGGCCTGCCCGGCTGGTTCGGGGCCGAGGGCCAGCCCGGGTACGGCTGGGACCTGTTCTGGATCGGGCTGGTCACACTGCTCACCGTGGTGGTCTGCCTGCTGCTCGGCGGCTCGACGCTGGTCCGCCGCGCCGCCGTGCTGATCGGCATGCTGGCCGGCTCGGTGCTGGCCGCGGTCACCGGGCTGTGGAATGTCCCGGACATGTCGGGGGTGTCGTTCGTCGGGCCGCCTTCGTTGCTGCCCTTCGGTTTCGCCGTGGCCTGGCCGGCCGTCCTGCTGATGCTGCTGGCCTTCCTCGAGTCGAGCGCCGAGGCGGTCGGCATGTACACGCTGGTGTCCCGGTGGGGCGGGACCGAACTGAGCCGGGAGCGCATCAACCGCGGCCTGTTCACCGAATACGCCGGTTCGGTGGCCGGTGCCCTGTTCGGCGGGATCGGCACCGCCTCGTACCCGGAGAACGCCGGCATCGTGCGCGTGACCCGGGTCGGCAGCCGGTTCGTCACGATGGCCGCGGGCTTCCTGGCGATCGCCCTGGCGTTCCTGCCGGTGGTCAGCGCCTTCGTCGCCGGCCTGCCGGGCGCCGTGCTGGCCGCCGCCTCCACCGTGCTGTTCGGCATCATCGCGATGAGTGGCGTGCAGATGATGAGCACGGTCCGGTGGGACGAACTCAACCTCACCGTGGCCGGGACCGCCTTCATCCTCGCGCTCGGCGGGCAGTGGCTGCCGGAGGCGATGGTCACGACCATGCCGGACTGGGCCCGGGCCCTCGTCACCACCCCGATGATGTTCGGCGCGGTGCTGCTGATCGTCCTCAACGCCACCGTCAACTACGGCCTGCGCCCGCTGCTGGCCCGGCGATGATCACGCTGCGGCTCAACCATCAGCAGCACGCCTTCCTGCAGACCGTCGTCGACCGCGACGCGCACCTCGGGGACATCGGTGACCTCGTGCGGGCCGCCCTGCAGGACGCACCGGCCCACGCCCTGGCCGGGGTCGTCCGGCCGGAGAGTCCGGCCCCTCCCCGCCGTACGCCCGTGCGCGAGCACATCCTCGAGCCGGGCACCGGGAAGGCGTTCGAGGTGAGCGCGGGCCAGGTGGTCCGGATCGCGCAGATCGAGGGCCACCAGTGTGTCGATCTGAACGTCTTCTCGCTGAGCGACCGCCGCGAGCGGCTGCACGCCGGTCGCACCCGGGGCATGCAGGGTCCGCATCCCGGGCCCGGCGACGTGCTGTGGTCCAACGCCCCCTGGGAGCGCCCGATCATGGCGATCACCGGCGGCACGGCCTCGACCGACACCCAGTTCCCGTTCTGCAGCCGGCTGATCTACAGCGCCTTCTTCGGCCTGCACGACCGGACCAACTGCCAGGAGATCCAGAACGAGGCCCAGCGGGAGTACGGCCTGGACCCGTGGGACCTGCACGAGTCCCTGAACCTGTTCATGCACACCGCCACCGGCCCCGGCGGCGAGGCGGTCATCCGGCGCAACCAGGCCCGGCCGGGCGACCACCTCGAGCTCGTCGCCCTGCTCGATCTGCTGGTCGTGCCCAACGTGTGCGGCGACGACCTGTCCAACTGCAGCAACTTCGGCCTGCGCCCGGTCCGGGTCACGATCGAGGAGGGCCGCGGCGAGGACGCCCGGTCGGCCCGGGCGGCCCGGGACCGGGCCGTGGTCCTCGGCCTGCCGCGACCACGCGAGATCCCCGGCCCGCGGCCCCTGCGACGCGATCCGGGATATATGGCCGCCTTCCCGCATCTGCCGTTGCGCGCCGCCGACGTGCGGGTCGAGCTGGGCGAGGCCCTCGCCGGCCGCTTCCGGCGGGCCCGGGACACCACCCTCTACGGCGATGACGACGCGGCCGCCCTGCGCGACATCACCCTGTCCTGGGCGATCGAACGGCTGGGGGCCTTCGCCGGCAACGACTGAGCCGCCCCGGGCGACTGGCGTCCGGGGCGGCCTCGGGCCGATGGGGCTACTGCGGCGTCGGGACCCACAGGAGCTGGTCGTCGACGACGGTGGTCTCCCCCGACGTCAAGGTGATGACGTCGGCCGAGTCGTAGTCGGTCTTCTGGTGGGCGTACTGGCGGCCGCCGGGCGCGGTGAACCGCACCTTGTAGCGACCCGGCGCCAGCAGACCACTGAAGTCGTAGGTGCCGTCGGCCGAGGTGGCGGTGTCCGACTGGGCGATGGTGTCGACGTTGATGAAGCTGACGTTCACGCCCCCGGCCGGCGCCCCCGCGGCGTCGGTCAGGCGGCCCGAGATCCCGGCCAGGGCGATCGCCCGGTCGGAGATGCGGATGGTCTGCCCCGACCGTACGAAGAATTTCGTCGCCTGGGCCGGGTCGAAGGTGTGCGGCACGTACTGGCCCACCGGGCCGGCCGCGTAGTTGACGACGAAGGTCTGGTCGGGCTGGACGCGGATCCGGAAGGTACCGTCGGCCGCGGTGACGCCGCCGTGCCCGGAGGCGTTGTCGACGTTGGTGATGTTGACGGCCGCGCCGGCCGCCGGTTGCCCGTCCGGGCCGAAGAACCGGCCGGCGATGATCCCGGCCGCGGTCACCACACTGTTGGCGACCGTGGTGCGGTCGGCCCGCACCTGATAGGTCCTGGCCTCGTCCGGACCGGAGACACGGCCCGGGGCCCACTCGGCCCAGCCGCCCAGACCGATCCGGACTTTGTAGCGACCGGCCTCCAGGCCGGACACCGTGAACCGGCCCCGGGAGTCGGCCTGCAACTCCTGGACGGCGTCGCTGGACGGGTTGAGATAGACCGCGATGGCGGCGTCCGGGACGACCGCGCCCCGGGTGTCACGAACGACGCCGGAGATACTGCCGGTCGGATCGGCGGCGAGAGCCGGACCGGCGGCGGAGGTTGCCGCCACGATCCCGGCCAGAGCACCGGCCAGGACCGCCCGGCGACGAACTGGATTCGACTGCACTTCGGATTCCCCTTCCATCAGGTAGGTAGGGGAGACGCTAGGAGCGACCGCGCGCCGGTGATCGGAGGACGGCGGGGCTTGGCACGAAGTCAGGAGTGTCCACTGTGAGTGACGAGAGGGACGGCGCCCGGATGCACCGGGCGCCGTCCCTCAAGCCGGCCGAAGCCTAGGACTGGCGGCGCTTGGCCGCGCCGACCTCGTACGGGATCGGCTCCCAGGCGAGGTTCTTGCCGACCGTGTCGTCGCCCTCGATCTCCTCGGCGATCCGCCGGACCTGCAGGCCGGCGCTCTTCGCCTCGAGCAGGGTCTCGTCGTCGTAGCGCGACGCCCGGAAAGAGTTGACCATGTAGGTCCGGGTCTTCATGTACTCGACGTAGCGGTCGTGGTGGGCGTCGTCGAGCCCGAGCGCGGCGAAGACCGCGACCCGGTCGCCGTCGGCCTTGGCGACCCGCCACTTGGGGATCTTGGGGATGTCCTGGGGCTCGGGGTGGACCCACTTCGGGAACTTGTAGAGGACGCCGTTGCCGCTGTGCGTCGTGCGCATGCTCCACACGGCCAGGTCACCCGGCCGGGTCCGGACATAGACGTTCTTTCCGTACGCGTGATCGGCCGTATTGTGCGATTTCGCGCGCAGATTCAACCCGCCGGTGTGCGACCAGTGGTCCTGCAGGTAGATCCCGAACCGGAGAAGGGTGTAGCGGCCCTTCCAGTCCGGCCCGTTCCCGTCCTTGCGGTCCACGTTGTCCTTGTGGAAGCCCCGCTGGTTGGAATTGATCGTGAACGAGCTGTCACCCGAGTACCAGATGTCGTCGCTGCCCAGGATCTGGCGGGCGACCGCCACAAAGCGGCCGTCGACCAGAACGCTGCGCATCTTGGGGTTGGAGAGCAGGTCACCGGGGCCGCGGCCGCGCGAGGCCATCGCCGCCTCCCGGAGACTCTTGATCTCGTCACGCGAGTAAGCATTGCGGATAATGGTGTAGCCGTTCTCCCAGAACGCGTTCACGTCGACGGCGAGCTCTTTGGCCATTGATTCCTCATCCGATTCATCGTCGTGTTCCCACCGAGTCAACGAAGCCGGAATCGGCTCCCCCGTTGCTCGCACTGAAGCTTCTGGCGCCGTCGTCGCGGGCACAACGGGGGGATCGGGGAATTCTCGGCATTCCCGGGCCGTGAAACCGCGGTGAAGCCGAAGTGAAGCCGGAACGCCGGCCGGGTCAGCGGGCGGGGTCGAGCAGTGCCCGGTGCCGCCCGTAGAGCCCGGCCAGCAGGCTCACCCGGTACTGGTCGTGGTTGAGCTGTTCGAGCAGGTGCACGCCGACCAGATGGTCCAGGTGCTGGCGGACGACGGGGACGTCCAGCATGGCCACCTCGGCCGCCCACCCCGTCGTGAAAGCCTTCCTGGTGTGCACGGCCAGCCGTCGCATCAGCTCGGCCGTGGCGGGATCGAGACGCCGGTACGACCAGGACAACGAGCGTGGCAGGTCCCCCGAGGCGCCGTCCCCGGCGTCGAGGGCGGCCAGCCGCTCGGCCTCGTCGAGCAGCGCGGCGATCCACGAGGCGGGTGACACGTGCGGCATCCGGGCCATCCGCTCGGCCAGGATGCGCAGGGCGAGCGGCGTACGGTCGCACAGCTCGGCCAGCCGGGCCGCCTCCTCGGTGCGCGGGTTGAGCCCGAGCAGGGACGCCGCCTCGGCCGGCTCCAGCCGGGGCACGGTCAGCCGGATCGCGCCGTCGAGCACGACCAGGCCGCGCAGCTGATTGCGGCTGGTCACGATCGCGGTGGCGGCCGCGCCGGGCAGCAACGGGCGCACCTGATCGGCGTCGAGCGCGTTGTCCAGCAGCACGGCCATCCGGCGGGTCGCGGTGAGCGTGCGGAACAGCTGCGATCGCGCCGCCACCCCGCCCGGCAGGTCGGCGGCGGCGACACCCAGGTCGCCGAGCAGCACGGCCAGGGCCTCGGACGCCTCCAGCGGTGGCTCGTCGGCGTACCCGTGCAGGTCGACATGGAGCAGGCCGTCGGGATAGTCGGCGGCGTTGTCGTGGAGCCACCGGACCGCCAGGGCCGACTTGCCGATGCCGGCCGGGCCGTCCAGCACGACCACGGCGGCCGCCTCGTCCCGATGCCAGTCGAGCGTGGCGAACTCCTCGGCGCGCCCGACGAAGTGCGGCGTCGCCGGCGGCAGCGTCCGCGGCACCGCGGCCGGGGTGGACGCGGCCTGGATCGGGGCGGTGGCCTCGGCGAGCAGGGGGTGCAGGCCGGTGCCCCGCAGGATCTGCTGATGGACCTCGCGCAGCTCGGTGCCGGGCTCGACACCCAGCTCGTCGATGAACCGGTGGGACAGGGACTGATAGGCGCTGAGTGCCTCGGCCTGCCGCCCCTGCCGGAAGAGCGCGGCCATGAGCTGCACCCAGAACCGCTCGCGGAACGGGTGCTCGACGGTCAGCCGGCGCAGCTCGGGAACGATGCCGTCGGTGCGGTGCAGGAGCAGGTCCACCTCGATGCGCCGCTCCAAGGCGAGCAGCCGGCGCTCGTTGAGCGACGGCAGGTCCATCTCGTGCAGCCACGGCGACGCGACATCGGCGCAGGCCGGCCCGCGCCACAGACCGAGCGCCGCGCGCAGCAGGCGAGCCTGATCGTCCAGACCGGGAGCCGTCGCGGCCTCGTCGACCAGCCGGTCGAACACGTGCACATCGAGGTCACCCGGCTCGACCAGCACGGAGTAGCCGGCCGGTCCGGTGACCACTGAGCCCGGCCAGGGCAGCTCGTGGCGCAGCCGTACGATGTTGGTCTGCACCACGCGGCGCAGGGAGTGCGGAGCGTCGCCGGGCCACATCCGCTGAGCCAGCTGGGCCACTGACAGCTGCTGGTTGGCGTGCAACAGCAAGGCGGCCAGCATGGTGCGCACCTTGCCACCGGTCACCGGCCGGGTCTGCCCCTCGTATTCCACGAGCAGCGGACCGAGGATCTGATACCGCACCCATACCTCCCCCGTGAAACGCCACCCCGGCGGCCATCCGGGCCCGGGACGGGCGCGAACGGGGCGAAAACGCCGCGAAGACACGGCCGATCGTTTCGACGAACCTGAAACTTGAGCAGACCGTAGACACCTCGACCCCGCCCCGCTACCCCGTCCTGGCCCGCCGAGCGGGCCGGTCGACCGGCGCCGGGCGGCCCGGTCACGGATCGCGCGCATTGCCGCATCCCTTTCCGGCGGCGGGGAAACGACTCTTCGACAGCAGGCGAAAAGCGCCGGACCGTGGTTCCCGGGCGATTCCTCGAATCCGACATCAGCGTGATGTCGGTCAATGCATTCCTCGCACCATCTGTTTCGTCCGGCGTCCCGGCCCGACCTCCGGGCGGGATGGGCGCGGTCTTCGACCACGTCGGCGGGGACCGCCTGAAGCAGTCGTGGCAGCTGCTGAACAAGCACGGGACGCCCGGGCGGGGCGGTCCAGGCCTGCCAGACCGGGGCCAGGCGGGCCGCCTCGGCCGGATCCCAGACCGTCATGCCGGTGACGATGCCGTGCAGGGGGCACCAGCTCGATCTCGGCCTCCACGACGACGCCGAACCCGCCGCCGCCCCGCGTAGCGCCCAGAACAGATCCGGGCGGTCGGTGGCACTCGGGTCGACCGTCGCCGCGAGCTGGAAGGAGGCCGTCGCCTCGGCGTACGCGGGGGTTCCGGGCGGATCGAACGGGGAGATGCCGGTGCTGGTCAGGGGAGCTCAAGTTCGGAGGGGTTGTGGGCGGGCTTCGTCAGGCGACGATCACGGTCTTGCCGTGCAGCGCGCCCGCGGCGGCCTGGGCGTGGACCGCGGGCAGCTCGGCCAGCGGCACCCGCTGGGCGACGTCGACCCGCAGTTCACCGGAATCGACCAGGGCCACCAGGCGGGCCAACTGGCCGGCGTCGCTGCGGACGAAGAGGTCGATGCCGCGTACGCCGCGCTGCTCGTCGGACGGCGCGGGCATCCACACCGTCGTGTTGACCAGGACGCCGCCCGCCCGGACCAGGGTGAGCAGCGAGGCCAGCTGGGCCGGCTCGATCGGGGCCAGGTTGAGCACCACGTCGACCGAGGTCGTCGCGGCGGGCACCGCGGTGGCGGTGTGATCGATGACCTCGTCGGCGCCCGCGCTCTTGACCCGGTCACTGCTGCTCGGGCCGGTCACCGCGATCACGTAGGCGCCGGCGTTCTTGGCCAGCTGCACGGCATAGCCGCCCACTCCCCCGCCGGCGCCGTTGATCAGCACGCGCCGGCCGGCCGTCAGCCCGGCGTGGTCGAAGAGCGCCTGCCACGCGGTGAGGCCGACCACCGGAAGGGCGGCCGCGTCGACCAGCGGGATGGTCGTCGGAGCGGGAGCCAGGATGCCGGCCGGCGCGAGAACGTACTCGGCGGCCGCGCCCGGCTCGGCCATCGGCAGGAAGCCGACCACCCGGTCACCGACCGCGACGTTGTCGACGTCCGCACCCAGCGCCTCGACGGTGCCGGCGACGTCGATGCCCGGGGTGTGCGGCAGCTTCACCGGGATCGGCCCCTGCATGAAGCCCTCGCGGATGGTGCCGTCGACGCCGTTGAACGACGTCGCGGCGACCCGGACCAGGACCTGGCCGGCCCCGGGGACGGGCTGCTCGACGTCCTCGTACGTCAGGACACCCGGGTCGCCGTACTCGTGGAAACGCATTGCCTTCATCGGAGTTCCTCTTCTCTTGTTTATGCTTTGAGTTCGAAGCACTCACTCACCATACATCGCTTCGAGTTCGAAGCAACATCTCTGCGCTGTGAGCTGGACCGCGGCTGGCAGCTGCAGCGTCTCGTAGCTCACGGAGACTGGCTGGGCGCCGAAGACCGGTCGACGATGCGCAATTTGGTCGGGCTGATGTGGTCCGCCCGGAGGACCCGCTGCGGTGCCGGATGCCTGGCCGGCCCGAACAGGTGGTCACGCTCGCTCAGGCTCAAGTGCATCGCCCGGGCCGGCGCGGCGATCTCCACCGGTCAAGCGTGGGGTGAACCGGAAGCCGGGTGAAGGCCGAACTTGTCCCGGGACAGGTTGTCCGGGTCCGGAGTCAGTCCTCCGCCGCCTCGCCGGAGGTCTCGACGCGGGCGATGAGCTGCTTGAGCCGGCCGATCTCGTTGGTCAGCGCGGTGGTGCCGGCCGGGGTGAGAGTGATCCAGGTGCGGCCACGCTTACCCTCGTACCCCTTCTCCACCTCGATCAGGCCGGCCTCCTCGAGCACGCTCAGATGCTTGGAGAGGTTGCCGGCGGTCAGCTCCAGCTGGGTCCGCAGATAGCCGAACTCGACGCGGCGCGCCTCGTGCGTGATGGTGAGGATTCCCAGCCGTACGCGTTGGTGCACCACCTCGTCGAGCCCGGTGACCGGATGCGCGGCACCGGTGCCCTCGGCGCCGGCCACGGCGGTCACGGGCGTCGCCGGCGGGCCGCCCGGAAGCCGAGCGCACCCAGCAGCAGCACGACGCCGGCGATGACCTGCGGCACCGCCATCCCGGCCCGGATCCCGAAGTGCGGCGGCCCGAAACCGAAGTTCATCGGCAGCACCAGCAGCACGAGGGCCAGGTAGGCAAGCGTGAACAAGAGCAGTGCGACATTGCGCTCCAACCAGGCCAGCACCAGCAAGGTGACTCCGATCATGCCCCACGGCATCACCAGGCGGTCGAGCACGAAATACCAGTACGGCAGCGGACCCTCGGGGATCGGGTGGTTCGCGAAATACACGGTCACCGCCACCCACGCGGCGGGGAAGACGACGGTCGAGGCGGCACCGGTGATCACGTACGGCATCACCCGGGTTCCCACCCCGCGCGCCCGCGCGGCCCGCACGTAGCAGACGGCAATGGCCGCGTAGGCCGCCACCATCGCCCACGGCCAGTAATAGAGCATGCCGCGGCGGGCTAACTGGCAGCCGCCGTCGGGCAGGCAGTTGACCCACAGGCCGAACCAGTCGAACGGGATCGCGGCGAACGTCGCCACGGCCAGCACCAGCAGGGCGGCCCACGTCATCCGCTGGTCGAGACGGACCCGGCGGGTGAGGGCGCGCAGGTCGGCCAGCACCCGGCGCGGATCGTCGGCGGCGGGCACCGATTCAGCGGTCATGCCACTAGGTTTCCACAACAAACCAATTGGCGCTAGTGCAAACGCTGATGCAACCGGCTCACCGCATCACCCGCGGCAGCCCGCGTCATCGGCAGCAACGGGCTCGACCCCATCATCACCAGATCCTCGCGCCACGAGGTCGCCCCGTCGAGGAAGCGCAGCACCCGCTCGGGCGGATTGCGGTCGAACAACCGGTCGAAGAAGGCCACCCCGTCGACCAGCCCCCGGTCGAGAGCCCGCAACTGCACCGCGTCCATCCACCGGTGACGGGCCGGGTACGGCGGCTCCGGCAGCGGAGGCCGGCCCGCCCCGACCTCCCGGGCGATCTGCTCGGCCTGCCGCACCATCGCGGAGAAGGTGAACCCGGTCGACGGCCGGGTGGCGCCCCCCGCCGTGCCGAGCCGCACCACCCGCGGCGACGGCCGGGCGTCGAACACGCCGTCGGTCATCGGGATGACGCCGTCCTCGACCTCACGCACCCGCAGTGTCGTCAGGTCGAGACCGAGCAGCGCGGCGTAATCCCGCAGCGCGGCGTCATAGGCCTCGCCGGTCAGCACGGACGGGGAGAACTCGGTGTACTCGACCAGCGCGAACCGGTCGCTGACGGGCAGGACGTAGCCGAACGAGACGCCCTGAGCGGGTTGCGGCGTCCGGAAATCCATCAGGACGGCCCGGTCCGGGTCGAACACCGGCCGGTCGGCCTCCAGCCACCAGCCGCGGAAGTGCTGCAACCAGTTCGTCCGCCCCGGCCGCCGCGGTGGCCGGGGCCGGGAGTCGAGCACCCAGGCCGCCCGGACGAGCGGAACACCGTCGGTCCCGGCGACGACGACGCGGTGGCCGTCATCGCGCAGATCCCCGGCCGGCGCGGTGATCCGGAGCGCGCCGAGATGCTCCTCGGCCCGCCCGGCCAGCTCGTAGAGCGGTGCCGAGCGAAGCATGGCGTACCGCAACGGTGCCAGCGGCAGCACCCGGCGGCCGGCGGCGGTGATCACATCGACCGCGTCCCAGCCGGCACTGAGCAACGGATCGAGCACACTGCCCGGCGTGCCCCAGAACGCCCACGTGCGGTCCTGCCCGCGCTTGCGCACGGGGTCGATGATCGCCACCCGTACGCCCGGCAGCGGCCGGCGACCGAGAGCGGCCAGCACCAGAGACGCGGCGCCGCCTCCCCCCACCAACGCCAGGTCGACGTCCACCACAGAACTCACCCGGCCAGCCTCCCACGCCCACCCCTGCTCGGGCTCACCGAGCCCGGCGGTGCAGCCAGATCAGACCCGCTGTCACCAGCAGCGCGCCGACGCTCAGGTCGTAGCGGCCGCCGAGCCCGACCAGCACGTCGAGAGTCAGGAAGAAGCCGAGGATCCCGGTGACCACCCAGAGCCCGTCCCGGCCGCGCGCACCGGTCGTGGCGAGGCGCCGGACGATCAGCACACCGGTCACCAGCGGGAGCAGGGTCAGGGCGAGACCGGCCGGCCACGCCAGCCCGGTCGACGGGACCGCGTAGACCAGGACGAAGTGCGAACCGGTGCACACGAAGGCCACGACGCCGAGCACCCGCGGCCGGGGGCGACGCGCCGGCGCCCGGGTGACGCGGGACGGCCTGCGACCGTGGAGCCACGCGGCCGCCACCAGCAGCACGGCGATGCCGATGGCCGCGAGCGTGGGGCCGACCGGCGGCCGCACGAACTCCTCGTAGGTGACGAACAGCGCGCCGAGCATCGCGACGGCGGGCACGATCAGAGCCCACGGCCGGACCCAGGCTCGATCACGATCGCCGGGGAAGAGCCACTCGACGATCAGGACGGTGGCGCCGACGCTCACCGCGGCGTGGAAGGCGGTGAGGTGCGTGGCCAGCAACAGGCTGGTCTCGCCGGCCCGGGCGTAGTCGCCGACACCGGTGTCGCTGGCGTAGGCGGGGTCGAACCAGAAACGATCGACCAGGGCTTCCTCGTAGATGCCGTACGCGGCACCGAGCAACAGCAACCCGGTCAGTCCGGAGCCCCACCGGTGGGCCGCCTCGCGGCACAGCAGGGCGCCGCTTCCGTAGAGCGCGGTGAACAGGGCGAAGTTCCACGGCAGCAGCAGGTCGAGCGGAGGCGTGGCCGTCGACAGCATCTCGCCCAGGACCGGCGCCACGACCAGCACCGCGAGTACGGGACGCCAGGTCATGCCTCACCCGACCACGCGGCCACCGGCGCCGGCTACCGACCAAAGGTGAGGTCCGCGGGTCGAAAGTAGGCGGTGACCTCCCGGGGAGAGGAGGTCACCGCCCGCTGGATCAGGCCTCGAAGCGGGTGCGGCGGCGCCGCATCAGGACGAAGCCGAGGGCACCGCCGAGC
This sequence comes from Paractinoplanes maris, assembly GCF_023544465.1. Classification (GTDB taxonomy): domain Bacteria; phylum Actinomycetota; class Actinomycetes; order Mycobacteriales; family Micromonosporaceae; genus Actinoplanes; species Actinoplanes maris. The sequence goes on from NZ_JALPVL010000014.1 coordinate 189,251, forward strand.
ACCAGCACGGCGCCGGCCGCGCCGATCGCCGCGGTCTGGGTGCCGGTGACCGGCAGGCCACCGCCGCCGCCCTCGCCGCCGCTGCCCTCGTCACCCGCGCCGGCGACCGGGTTGATGACGATCGCCGCGGCGTCGTTCTTCTTGTTGGTGTCCTTGTTGAACCGCTCGCACTGGCACGGCGGGTTGACCTCGACGAGCCCCTTGGCGTTGGTGACGTCGGCGGTCAGCTGGACGTCGAACTTCCACAGCACAGTCGTCTTGGCCGGGAACAGCGAAGCGCTGTAGCAGACGTACTGCACGGCCTTGGGGTTTGTCTTGACGCTGTCGTCCTCGGCCTTGGCGCAGCCCTTGGGCACGGTGACGACCTTGGTCTTGGCCGGGATGGTGACGATGACCGTGGCCGCGTTCGCGCCCGAGCGGCTCGAGTCCACCGTGGCCGGACCGTTGTTGCGGGTGCCGACCGGCAGCGACACCGTGTCGCCCTCGGCGCCCTGGGCGGTCGCGCCGACCGCGACGAAGTCGGTGCCCTGCTTGCCGAGGACGCGGACTTCCAGGTTCTGCCAGTTGTTGTCCAGGTCGATGTCGGTCTGCTGCGCGGCCCGCAGCGTCGTCAGCGCGGTCAGCCCGAGCGCGCCGCCCTTGCCTTTGGCCCCCGGGCCCTCGTATCCGTTGTCGGCCAGGAACTTGAGCCGCTCCTGGAAGTCGTCGCCGGTCAGCCACTGGAACTCGCCGTAGGCGCCGCCCGGCGCGGCCGTGCCCGCCCGCAGCTTGTACGGCAGGGTGGTCTGGTAGGTCGCGCCCGGCTGCAGATCCTGGTCGAACACGCAGGCGTTGACCTGACCGTCGCCGTACCAGCAGTTCGAGAACTGCTTGGGTGAGGTGAAGGCGTAGTCGGTGTTGAAGCTGATCGCCACACCGTGCACGACCTTGTCGCCGGTGTTGCGCACCTGCAGCTTGGCGTCGAAGCCGGCGCCGAGCTTGACGCTGACCTTCGCCCCCTTGCCGGCCGCGAGGTCGACCCCCTCGGCGACGGTCACGCCGGCCGACGAGGTGATCGTCTCGAGCCCGTCGGCGGTGAGGACCGTGGTGAGCTTGCCGGTCTTGCCCAGCGCGGACTTCGGCGCGGCCAGCAGCGCCTCGAAGTAACCGGCCGCACCGTCCGGGCCGAGCTCGAACTCGTACGGCATGGTGCAGGTGAGCTTGGCCGGGCCGGCCTGCTCGCAGTCGCCGAACTCGCCGTTCTTGAGCTGGGCGCCACCCAGGTCGCCGGAGAGCTCGAAGGTCATCGTGGCGTTGCTGAACGTCGTGTCCTGGTTGGCGTACAGGATCGGCGAGACCACGATGTCGGCGCCGGCCGCGACGGTGACGTCGGACAGCACAACCTCGACGGAGGGGGCGGCAGCGGATGCGGGGGCGGCGAAGGCGAACGCCGCGGCAGCGACAGCGGCGGCGCCGAAGGGCAAGCGCCGGCCGAGAGAGCGGTACATGTAGAGGGGCCTCCCGTGAATTGCTCCGGTCTGGAGCCGACGCAGCATAGATGTCCCTCGAATCTGCTCGCTGCCCGGTGGGAACGTTTCCGTTCCGTCGTGACCTGATCGAGATCTTGGCGCCTCAGCTGGTTTCGATGTCGGCGGCCAGCAACGCCGCGGTCTCCCGGTCGCCGGGCCGGTCGCTGTGCCGCAGGGCGCGGACGGTCATCTCGCGCATCCCGGTGCGCGACGCCAGGCGCCGCAAAGCGTCGGCCCAGACCCCGGTGCCGGGGTGCCCGTGCCGGTGGCCGAGCTCGCACTGGGTGGCGAGAATGTGCGCGTCGAGCCAGACATACGGGTCGGCCAGCCGGTTCGACCGGGTGCGGGCGTCGGCCAGCAGGTCGAAGGCCCGGCCGGTGTCCCCCGCCGCCTCGGCGACGAGCGCCAGAGATCGGGCGGCCATCCCCTCCCAGCACGGGTCGCCGATCTGGCAGGCGCGGGCGAAGGCCTGCTGGAGGACGCGGGCGGCGGCGCCCGGGTCGGCCGAGGCCAGGTGGACCTCGCCCCGCAGAGCCTGCGGCCACGGCAGGAACGCCAGCCAGTGGTCGCGCTCGGCGACCCGGATCGACTCGTCGAGCCGCGCGGCGGCCGGGGTCAGCTCGCCGGTGAGCAGATGCACCCGGCCCAGCATGGACAGGGCGTACGCCTCGGTGCGCGCGTCGCCGGCCAGCCCGATCGCCCGGTCGAGGTGGGCTCTGGCCCGCGGATAGAACGCGCGATCGCTCTGGACCGAGCCGAGGTAGGTGCTCACCCGGGCGGTGATCGCGGGCGAGCCACCGGCGACGGCCAGCGCGTCGGTCAGCCATCGTTCGGCGCGGTCGTAGCGGGCGCGCAGGAAGTCGACGTACCCGATCTCGGCCCGGGCCCGCGCCGCCGCCGCCCGATCGCCGGTGGCGCAGGCGATGCGGTCGGCCTCGTGCAAGGTGGCCAGGCCCTCCTCGTCCAGGCCGCGCAGCGAATGGATCAGCGCCTCGGCCAGCCGGAGCCGGGCCGCGAGCCGCCACCGGTCCGACCCCGCCCGGTCGGCCAGCCGGACGGCGGTCCGCAGCGACCGTACGCCGGACTCGACCGACCCCGCGGCGACCGCCGCCGCCCCGGACTCGGCGATCGCCTCGAGCGAGGCGTCGTCGGCGACGACGTCACGCTCCTGGCGGGACTCGCGCATCGCCGTCTCCACGGCGATGCCCGGCCGGACGCCGAGTTCCTTCGCGAACAGCCCGGTGACCGCCGCGTACTGCTTCTCGGCCGCCCGGTCGTCGCCGGCCAGCCGGTACAGGCGGATCACCAGGGCCTGGTGGTTCTCGTCGAGCGGGTTCATCCCGGCCGCCCGCACCGCGAGCGTGCGAGCCGCCTCGAGGTCGCCCGCGGCCAGCCGCCCCAGCGCCGCCTCGTGCAGGATCGCCTCGGCCGCGGCGGCGATCCGGCGCCGCTCCGAGAGCAGCCACGACTCGAACGCGGCCGAGCCCCGGACCGCGATGCCGTCGAGCAGGTCCGCGCCCAGGCCCGGCAGGTCGACCGCGGCCGTCCACGAGCCGTGGCGGAGAACGTCGACGTCGACCACCGCGCCGGGCGGGAGGCGCAGGACGACCGGGTCGCCGTCGACCTCCACGCCCAGGCAGCGGCGGATCTCGGCCAGCCCCCAGCGCAGGGCCCGCAGCGGGTCGTCGGCCTCGGCGTAGAGGAGACCGGCCAACCGGCTGCGGGCCTGGGGTCGTTCACTGAGCACGAGACAGGCCAGCAGGGCCCAGCTCTTGCGGCTGCGGACCTGATAGGACAGGCCGTCGGACCGGTCGACCCACGGGGAGCCGAGCAGGTGCACCGTGAGATCCACCGGTCCTCCTCTCTCAGCCCTGGGCGCTGATCGGATAGATCTCGTCGGCGACCAGACCGTGGGCCTCGCGGTGCACGGTGTTGGCCGCTTCCGCGTCGGGCGCCTCGACGAGGCAGAAGATCTTCCCGGCCTCCTCGTCCACCCAGTACTTCAAGTAGTTGACCCCATGAGGACCCTGGGTGGCCAGATCGGCCTGGTGCGCGGCGGCGACGTCGCTCGCCGCCACGCCACCCTCGACATTGTGGACATCCATGTAAACGGGCATTTCCTGCTCCTGACTGCGGCGTCCCGGGCGATCCCGGGCTCAGCAGTCAGCAGACAGCGCCCCTGTTTGACGCGGCGTTTGACGCCTCAAGGTCCCAGGCGACTTCGCAGCCGTACGCCGATGGTGGGCTCGGTGCGGTCGATGAGCCGCGTCGCCCGCACCCGGCTGGCGGCAGCGCCCGCTTCGTCCCCGAGGGCCTGCTGGGCCTCGCCGAGCGAGATCAGCGCGTAAGCCTCATGCACCAGGCTGCCGACCGCCCGGAACTTCCCGGCCGCCGGCCGCAGCGCCTCGGCCGCCCGCTCGTGGTCGTCCCGGAGGGTCGCCAGTTCGGCCTCCACGGTCAGCGCATGGCCTTCGGCGAGCGCGTCGCGGGCCGCCGCGGCACGCTCCCGGGCGACTTCCAGCAGCGCGCTCGCGGCATCCGGCGCCCCGTGCAGCAGCTCGGCCCGAGCCTGTTCGACCAGGATGTGCGCCTCCCCGCCGGCGTCACCGGCCGCGTGGGCGACGGCGAGGGCCTCCCGGAGCACGACGCCCGCCGATTCGCGGTCACCGGTCTCCAGCTGGGCCTGACCGGTGCGGTAGAGCACCTGGGCCACCACCCGGGGCTTGTTGCTGGCCCGGGCGAAGCCGATCGCCTCGGCCAGCAACCGCAGCGCTGTGCCGGGCTCCCCGTGCAGCCGGTGGATCGAGGCCAGGATCTGCAGGATGTAGGCGACCTCACCGTCGTGCTGCAGCGCGCGGGTCATCTCGAGGGCCCGGGAGAACAACCGCATGGCGGTGGTGGTCCGGCCGTGCAGATACGCCACGAAGCCCTGCGCCCGCACCGCCACGGCCACCCCCGGCCGGTCGTCGAGCTCCCGGAACAGGGTTTCGGCCCGGGTCAGGTCCCGCAGCGCGCTGTCCGGGTCGGGAACATCGGCCACATCGGTGCGCAGGGCGAACAGCATGACGGCCTCGCCCCGCCGGTCGCCGGTGCGCCGGGCGGTGTCGAGCGCGACGGTCAGCACGGCGTGGGCGTCGTCGTGATAGGCCCGCAGGCTCAGGAACGGCTGGACGGCCTTGGCCAGGTCGTGGCACAGCTCGGACCGATCGGCCCGCGCCGCCTGGTGCACCGCGGCCACCAGGACCGGGCGCTCCTGCTCCAGCCAGGCCATCGGATCGGCGGTCACCGCGTCGAGGAGCATCGGCGGTGGTGACCAGGCCGGCGTCCGGCCAGGGTCGGACAGCACGCCGGCCGCCATCTCCGGCCCGGTGGCGGCCCGGGTCAGCGCCAGCACCGCGTCCAGCATGCGCCGCAGAGCCGTATCGGCCTCACCCGGCGGCTCGTCGGCGGCCAGCCGCTGCCGGGCGAAACCCCGCACCAGATCGTGGAACCGATAGTGGGTGAGCAGGCCGCGCGCCGGGAGGATCGGCTGAACGAGTTGAGCGTCGACCAGCTCGTCCAGCGGCTCCTGGGCCGGGTCGATCGAGGTGCCGAGCAGCGCCGCCGCGGTCCAGCCGGAGAAGACATGGGCGTCCGAGATCGCCAGCAACCGGAACAGCCGGCGGGCCGGGTCGCTGAGCGCGTCGTGGTTGAGGCTGATGCTGGCCCGGATCGCCATCCCGCCGTGGACCAGCTCGTCCAGCCGGCGCTCCTCGTCGACCAGGCGGACGGCCATCTGCCGTACGGTCCAGTGCGGCCTCAGGGCCAGCCGCGCCCCGGCGATGCGCAGCGCCAGCGGCAGATAGCCGCACTGCTCGGCCAGGGTCCGGGCGACCGCCGCCTCCTGACCGACCCGGTCGCCGCCGACCACCCGGCCCAGCAGTTCCAGCGACTGCTCGGGCGAGAACCGGCCCAGGTCGACGACGGTGGCCGCGGCCAGCCCGGCCAGCCGGCGCCGGCTGGTGACCAGCACCGCGCACGACGTGCTGCCCGGCAGCAGCGGCAGCACGTCCTGCTCGCGGCCCACGTCGTCGAGCACGATCAGCACCCGCCGGTCGGCCAGCAAGGCGCGGAACAGCCCCGCCCGCTCGTCGGTGCCGCCGGGGATGTCGCCGCCGTGCACCCCGAGCAGGCGCAGAAAGCGCTCGAGGATCGCCCCCGCCTCGACCGGGCGCGGGCCACCGGCGTGCAGGCCGGCGAAGAGCTGCCCGTCGGGGAACCGGTCGGCCAGCTCGTGCGCGGCGTGCACCGCGAGCGTCGTCTTGCCCATCCCGGCCCGGCCGGCGATGGCGACGATCGGCACGGCCAGCCGGCCACCGCCGCCTTCACCCAGGGCGAGCCGGATCGCCGTCAGGTCGGCATCGCGTCCGGTGAAGTCGGCAACCGTGGCCGGCAGCGTCCTCGGGGCCGGCGGCCGGATCTCCACGGTGGACGACGGGCGGGGGCGGGCGTCCGGCGCCTGCCCGCGCAGCACCGCCAAGTAGGCATCGGTCAGCATCGGCGAGGGGTCGGCGCCGAGCTCGTCGGCCAGGATCCGTCGCGCGTCGGCATAGGCGGCCAGCGCCTCGGCCGGACGGCCGGCCCGGGCCAGCGCGCTGATCAGCTGGGCCTGCAGCCGCTCGCGCAGCGGATGCTCGGCCACCAGCTCTCGCAGCTCGGCCACCAGCCGCCCGGCGCCGCCGCACCGCAGGTCGGCCTCGATCCGGTCCTCCAGCGCGGCGACCCGCATCTCCTGCAGCCGGACGATGAGCGGCCCGGCGAACGAGGCGGCACCGACATCGGCCAGGGCCGGCCCGCGCCACAGGTCCAGGGCCTCGCGCAGCACCGCCGCGGCCCGGGTGTGGTCGCCCGCGTCCAGGGCGGCTCGCCCGGCCCGGGCCAGCCGCACGAACCGGTGGACGTCGACCTCGTCGGGGTCGCCACCGAAGCGGTAGCCGACCGGGTCGGACGCGACGGCGTCGCCGACCAGCCCGCGCAGCCGGGCCACCTGTGACCGCAGCGCGTTGACGGCACCGTCCGGCGGCTGGTCCCCATAGACGCCGTCGATGAGCCGCTCGACCGTGACGGCCTGACCGGCGCCGGCCAGCAGCAGGGCGAACAGCGCGCGCAGCCGCGGGCCGCCGATCGGCACCACCCGGCCGTCGCCGGACCGGGCCAGGGTCGGACCGAGGATGCCGAACCTCACCGGAGCGCTGACTGTCACCGCTGCATTGTCGCGATCGCCCGCGTCCCGTGCCCACCCCGTGCCCACTTCGTGCTCAGCCGGTGCCCGGCCCACCGCATCGTGAAGGAGTTCCGACGATCCCGACCCGGGAGGTGCTCGTGCGACGGTCCGCCCATCGGTTCGCCCCGCTCGGCCCGATCGTCGCCGCGGGCGCGCTGCTCTCCCTGCTCGTGCCGCTGGCCACCGGGCATCCGGCGCTGGGCCGGCCGCTGACCTGGCTCAGCCTGCACCTGCTCGGCTGGTCCACCGTCGCGGCCCTCCTGATCGGACGCCGCCACCACCGGGCCGACCAGATCCGCCTGACCCAGGAGTCCGAGCAGCTCCACCGCAGCATCGCCGACTGCGTCACCCGGTTCGCGCTCGACCGTGCCGCCCTCGGCTCGGCCCCGGTCGCGATGACCACGCCCGGGTCCGTCCCGGAGCCGCACGAGGAGCAGATCAGCGCCATCATCGACGGCATCGACGACCTGCTCCTCGCCCTGCGCGCGGACGACATTTCCCGCCTTACGGATCGATCACGGCCTCTTGGTTGCTCACTCCCAGCTGCCGGGTTACCTTTCGGGAGCGCTCCCATACCCGAAAGTCCCCGTCGGAAGGAAGCACCTTGTCCCCCTCTGTCTCTCGGCGCTCGCGACGGCTGACCCTCGTCGCCGCCGCGGTCGCGTGCGCCACGGCCGGCGTCGGGCTCGTCGCCGGCACCGCCTCGGCCGGCACGCTCTCCGGCACCCTCTATCGTGACCCCGACACCGCCGTCGCCCGCTGGGTGGCCGCCAACCCCGGCGATTCCCGTACGGCGCTGATCAGCTCCCGGATCGCCAGTCAGCCCGCCACCCGCTGGCTGTCGAACTTCAACCTGAGCACCGTCCAGTCCGAGGTCTCGGCGTACGTCGGTGCGGCGGCCGGCGCCGGGCGGGTGCCCGCGCTGACCGTCTACGGCATCCCCAACCGCGACTGCGGCGGCGCCAGCGCGGGCGGCGCCCCCGACCTGACCCAGTATCAGACCTGGGTCTCCGGGATCGCCCGCGGACTGGCCGGCCGCACCACGCTGATCCTGCTCGAGCCCGACTCGATCGCCCTGCAGACCTGCCTGAGCAGCAGCGAGATCACCGCTCGCAACCAGGCCCTGGCCACCGCGACCCGGACGCTCAAGGCCGCCGGGGCCAAGGTCTATCTGGACGGCGGGCACTCGGCCTGGAACAGCGGGTCCGAGCAGGCCAACCGTCTGGCCAACGCGGGCGTGGCCGACGGCGACGGCTTCTACACCAACGCCTCGAACTTCCAGTCCACCGCCGGCGAGGCCGCGTTCGGCCGGTCGGTGCTGAGCGCGCTGTCCGGCCGGGGCATCACCGGCAAGCGTCAGGTCATCGACACCAGCCGCAACGGCGGCGCGGCCGGCGACTGGTGCGGCGACGACAACACCGACCGGCGGATCGGGCGCTACCCGACGCTCGACACCGGCGACGCCAACATCGACGCGTACCTCTGGATCAAGCCGCCCGGCGAGGCCGATGGCTGCCGGTACGCGGCCGGTTCGTTCCAGCCCGACCTGGCCGCCAGCCTGGCCACCGGCGCCCCGGCCCCGCCCACCACCCCACCCACATCCGGGCCGACCACCCCACCGACCACGCCACCGACCACGCCGCCGACGACGCCTCCGCCGGCCGGTGCGTGCGGCGCGACCTACGTGACGTCGAGCTCGTGGCAGGGCGGCTTCCAGGGCCAGATCACGGTCAAGGCCGGCGGCAGCGCGGTCAGCGCCTGGTCGGTTTCCTGGACCCTGGCCGCCGGCCAGACGGTGAACCAGGTCTGGGGCGGCACCCTGACCGTGAACGGTTCGACGGCCACCGTGCGCAACGCCGCCTGGAACGGCTCGCTGCAGCCCGGCGCGACCGCCGAGTTCGGCTTCATCGCCTCGGGCGCGGCCGGCACGCCCGGCCTCACCTGCACGGCGTAACAGCTCAGTGAAGCGGCGGCCCGGTGGCGAGCAGGCCACCGGGCCGCCCGGTCACCGCACCGGCAGGCTCACCCGACGGCCCATGCCGATCTTGGGAGCCGCGGTGTCGGTCACCATGGCGTAAGCGCCCGGCGGCACGCCCTCCCGCGTCGCCACCCGGGACGCCGCCTTGAGCAACGTCCTCTCGCTGGCGCCGGCGAGGAAGAAGATGTAGTCGTCACCGAACTCCTCGCCGTCCTCGTACTCCTCGAAGCCGAGCTCCTCCTCCAGGTCGATCAGGAAGTCACCGACATCGTCGACCCACTCGTCCTCAGCGGTCACCGGAAAGTGGATCTCCACCATCACTGCCATACCGATGATGATTCAGCACCGGCCACCGCGGCCCGCACCGAGGGCACCGGTGTTGTCTCCCGGCAACGTGCCAGCCCGTACATGATCCGATCACTTTGAGTGATCGCTGGTGCACGGTGACGCCATGAAGAAAATTGCCTGTGTCATCACGGCCGCCGCGGCCCTGGGTGCGATCACGGTTTCGCCCGCCGCCGCCGCCACCGCAAGCACCCCACGGTGCACCTCGATCCGGCCCCAAGCCGACTTCTACGCCGGCGGCCGCATCGCCTCGATGCCGATCGCCGACAACAACCCGGGCTGCACCACCATCTCGGTCTCGAACATCCGTGACGTCGCCCGGCCCGCCGACCGGTGCCAGACGTTCCTGGTGGCTCTGCTGTCGGCCGACGGGCGCGATCCCACCTACACCGAGCCGGTGCGGGCGTGCTCGATCCCGGCCGGCAAGCGAACGGTGCTCGCCACCGGCGTCCCGGCCGGAACCTCGTTCCGCGTGATCTACGCGATCGACTACCTCGAGCCGCAGCCGCAGACCGTCCGTTACCGCGTCTGGCGCTGATCCGTTTCCCATCCTCGCGTGCCGGGCACTGCCCGGCACGCCAGCCCCCGTCAGCGCGGCCGACCACACCGGAGGAGATCCCCATGGCCAACCGATCGCTCCGCCGCACGCTGCCCGTCATGGTCGTCGCCCTGAGCGCCGTGGCCGGCTGTGCCGGCGGCGCCGGTAGCCCGACCTCGCCCTCGGGCCCGGCGACAACATTGCCGTCGGCGACGACGGCGGCCGGAAGCGCACCGTCCGGGTCATCCGGCGCGGCGCGCACGATTCCCGCGTCGGCGTTCCTCACGATGCCCGAGGACATGCGACGGGAGCGCCGGGCGGCCGAGGGCTCCGCGGCGGTGCCGAAGCTGTGCGACCGGGAGCTGGCGGCCGGGGAGGGCGTGGTGGCCAGCGCGGCCATGATGAACCTCTATCAGGGGCCGGACGCTCCCGAAGGCTCGGTGCCGCAGGGGGTGCTCTATCAGACGATCAGGTCGTACGACGGCGACAGCGCGACCGGGTTCCTGGACCGGGCCCGCGACGGCCTGGCCGCCTGCAAGTCCTTCCGCAACGGCGAGACCACGATCAAAGTACGGACGAAGCCGCTCTCCGGCGCGGCCGACGAGGCACTGACCATCGACCTGGTCCAGCCGCAACTCGATCTGCCCGGCGACCCGACCGGCGGCGAGCAGACGAACCGGATCGTGCTCCTGCGGTTCGGCTCGGTCGTGACGATCCTCTACGACAGCGAGTACGAGCGCAGCAGCAGCGACCCCGAGCTCGTCAGCACGTTCGTCCGCGACGCCGGTGAGGCCATCAGAGCGTGGCGCGGCTGAGGCCTCCCTCAGGGGCGAAGATAGCGATATGCCGATTCCCCGCCCGCCCGCGCCCTGGCTCATCCGGCCGGTGAAACTGCCCGCCACCACTCCGCCGCCGCTGACCGGGGTGTGGGCTCCAGCCGACACCCGCCTCGACGACCTCGAGCTCCTGCCGCTGCCGCACGGGCACGGCCCGGAGGACGTCGTCGTCAGCCCGGACGGCCACATCTACTCGGGCACCCACGAAGGACACATCTGGCGCTGGAGGCCGGACGCGCACGCCGGCGCCGTACCGGATCTGATCGCCGACACCGGGGGCCGGCCGCTGGGCCTCGAGATCGACCCCCGCGACGGCAGCCTGATCGTGTGCGACGCCTACCGCGGCCTGCTGCGGCTGACTGCCGACGGCACGATCACCGATCTCGCGCACCGGGTCGCCGGCCGGCGGATCCTGTTGTGCAACAACGCCGCCGTGGCTCGCGACGGCACGGTGTATTTCACCGACAGCTCGACCCGGTTCCCGGTCTCGCACTGGCGGCGCGACCTGCTGGAGCATCGGCCCAACGGACGGGTTCTGGCCTACGATCCGGGGTCGGGGCGCACCGACGTGGTGGCCGAGGGTTTCCACTTCCCCAACGGGATCGCGCTCACCCCGGCCGAGGACGCCCTGCTCCTCTGCGAGACCGTGTCGCACCGCCTGGTGCGGCTGTCGCTTCCCGACGGTGCGGTCCGCGTCCTCGACGACCTGCCCGCCTACCCCGACAACATGTCGTCAGCCGGGGACGGCACCTATTGGATCGCCCTGGCCAGCCCCCGGGTCGCGCTCGCCGAAAGACTGCTGCCGCATCCCGTCCTGCGGCGCGTCGCGGCCGTGCTGCCGACGCGCCTGCAACCTCAACCGCTGCCCTACACCATCGCGGCTCAGGTCGACGGCGACGGCACCGTGCTGCGGGCACTGCATGGACCGGCCGGCCGCTACGTCATGGCCACCGGCGTCCGTCAGCACGGCGACACCCTCTGGCTCGGCAGCCTCACCGAGAAGGCTATCGCCCGGATCTCGTTGTCCTGAAACACTTTTCCGCGGCGCCGGTCCGGGCGCAAGCCCGGACCGGCACCGCCGGAGTCGCGTCATTCCACCTTGTGGGTGGGGGCGTCGTCCGCCGTCTTGGCGGTATCGACCGTCGTGTCGTCGCTGCCGGACGCCGAGTGGCGGGCGTTGTGGCGCGGGGCGGTTGCGCCGGCGGTGGCCGGGCGGCGGTTGAGCAGGTAGAGCGCGGCGATGATCAGGATGGCGCCGAGGACAGCCAGGCCGATCGGGCCCCAGAGGCCGACGAGCTGGAGCTTCTGGCGGTTGTCGGCGGAGGTGTCGGCGGCACTCTTGATGGTGTCGTCGGTGTAGGTGAAGGTCGCGTCGAGGATCGACACGGACTGGCCGCTGTCGGCGACCAGGTTCTTGACCTGGTGCTCCTGGACCTTGATGAACTGGCCGGTGGCGGGCTCGACCCAGACCGTACGGGTGTTGCTGTAGTGGACCTTGCCGGGCTCACCCTTGAGCAGCTGCGAGGTGATCGCCGCGAGCCGGTCGGCCGGGAGCTCCTGGATCTCGTCGCTGATCTCCTGGGTGAACTGGTAGGTCTCCAGGCCCTCGATCTGCTCGGTCTTGACGAACTTGGCCGGCCGGGCGGCCAGGATGTCCCGGTCGAAGATCTCGTAGTCCTTCTTCTCGGTGCCGAAGGGGAACTTGTAGATCTGGCCCGAGTAGTTGACCGTCTCCTGGTTGTTGCCCGTGTCGAGCCACGACTTGTTGAACTGCTGGGCCGCGGCGGACTCCCGGTCGAGAGCCAGGGACGTGCTGTAGGCGCTGATCAGAGCGTTGGTGTCGGTGCGGACGACCTGCTGGCCGACGAGCCAGACGACCGCCTCGCCGTCGAGCGGCTTCTCGAGAGCGGCGGTGGCCTTGGCATCCGGCGTCACGGTGATCGTCGAGCGCAGTTCGACACCCTCGACGACCTCGGCCTTGCCGGTGGTGATCTGCAGGAAGCGGGCGTTGGGGGCCGTGGCGACCGACTGGGTGGGCTCCAGGTCGTACGGCAACTGCTCCACTGTGGGCGCCACGATGTAGGCCAGGCCGCCGGCGAAAACCAACGCCAGCACGCCGAGACCGAACAGCACGGCGCCGAGGACGCGGGACCTCATGGTGCCTCCACGAAATGGGGAAAGGACGGGGCTGGCGGAAGGTTACTACTGAGTATCAATGGAAAGCGACCCCTGAACGAGATGTTCCTGAGCGGTGAATTATTCGGACGTTTCAATGCGCCGCAGGACGATCGTGAAGTTCCATGTGAGGGCTTCCCGCAGCAGCGGCACGCGGGCCACCCAGCACGCCCAGCCCGGGTGATACCGGGGCAGCACATCGACGACGGCGACATCGCCGGCCCGGCGGGCGGCCCGCGCCCAGCGCATGCTGCGGGCCGCGCTGATGGCGAAAAGCGTCTCGCCGATCCGGTTCTTGGGCTCCTTGCCGTTGCGGCGCACATAGCGGCGCCGGGCCCCCGCGCCGCCGAGCAGCAGATGCCACGGCCCGGTCTCGTGACCGCCGTGCGGCGACAGCCACGGCGTGTACGACACATAGACGATGCCGCCGGGCCGGGTCACCCGCACCATCTCGTCGAGCATCGCCTCCGGGTCGGCGACGTGCTCGAGGACGTTGGACGAGTAGCAGACGTCGATCGAGCCGGTCCGGATGGGCAGGGCGGTGCCGCTGCCCCGGACCATGCCGCAGACCTCGGCGCCGGCCGCCGCGAAGTCGCCGACCGCCGGATCGATGCCGTGGTAGGTCGCGCCGGCCTTCGCGAACTCGGTGCCGAAATACCCCGGACCGCCGCCCACGTCGAGCACCCGGGCCCCGTCGAGGTCGGCGTACGACGCCAGCTGGCGCACCGAGTCGCCGGCCAGCACGGAATAGAACCGGTCAGGGTCGGTCTGCTCCACCAGGAACGCCTGGAACAGCGAGATCGACCGGCTCAGCGTCGCCCGATGCGGTGCCACCCGGTCCGCCGTCCGGTCCACTGCCGCCTGCTCCACTGCCGTCCGGTCCACTGCCGTCTGGTCGGCCGCCGTCCGGTCCACTGCCGTTTCCTCCGCTGCCGTCCGGTCCACTGTCGTCCGCCTCGCTGTCGTCGGCTCCGCTGTCGCTCGGCGCAGTGCCACCTGGTTCTACCGAGTTCTTGTCCGCCGCGGGCGGTAGAGCAGGTCGCACTCCGTGGCGGACAGGCGCGGCCACGGCCGGCGCCGGGTCATCCGGCCGGCCGGCCGCGGGCGCGACGGTCGCCGCCACCGCGCAGACCGCGGCCAGCATGGCCACCTGCACCCAGGCGCCGTAGGCCCACTCCTGCCCGTGCCCGAGCAGGCGACCGCCGACGGCGACCGCGAAGCCCGCGCCGGCGCTGACGAAGGCGATGCCGGGCAGCGCGCCCGGGCGCAGCTGGCGCACGATGAGCGCGGCCAGCAGCAGGGCCGCGCCGGCCGCCCCACCGATCGCGACGACCAGCAGCATCAGGGGCACGACGACCCACCCGCCACCACCCGGCACGCCCCGGAACATCCAGGCCGGCGGGGCCACGGCGCGCGCCAGCCGGCGTTTACCGACCGGCACCATCGCCATCAGCAGCACGAGCAGGATGCAGGCGGCCCCGATGGCCAGACCGAGACGGTACGGGCGGTCCGGGGTGAACTCGAGGGTCACCGCGCCGCCGTCACCGGCCGGGAGCACGAACGCCTGCTGCCAGCCGTCGACCCGCACCGCCCGCAACTGCTGCCCGTCCAGCGTCGCCGTCCAGCCCGCGTTGAAGTTCTCGTGCACCAGTAGCAGCGACTCGGCCCCGGCGCCCGCGGTGACCTGCCGCTCGGTCGGGTCCCAGCGGGTGGCCTCGACCGGGCGGGTGGTCACGGCTGCGGCTCGGCCGCGGACGAGGGTCGCCGAGTCCACCACGTACGCCGCCGACGGCACCGTGCGCAAGCGGTGCTCCCCCGCCGCCAGCGGTACGGACTCGCTCACGAAGTCGTCGCAGACGGTGACCCGGAGGGCCCGTCCGGCCCGGACGTCGCCCAGCGTGCCCGCGACCGACGTCGGATAGGCCACGCCGTCGATCTCGACGCCCGGCCCGCTGCCGCAGCGGGCGGTGAGCGGCGTGGCCGCGGTGGCCGGGGTGAGCAGGCCGGTCAGGGCGGGCACCTCGACCTCGGCCAGACCGGCCGGCGCGGGCCAGCCGTTGCCCCGGGTGTCCGACACGACCTCACGGGTGCCGGTGATCGTGATGCCGAGCTGCTTGGTGGTGACCGCCGGGAAGCGGACCCAGCCGTCGGCGCCGACCGGGGCGACCGTCTGGCCGGTGGGCGTGGTGATCAGGACCTGGGTCGGCTCGGCGGCGGCCGGGGCGTCCGGGACGACGAGCCGGACCCGGTCCAACCGGCGGGCCGGGCCCCAGGAGAGCCGCAGTGTCGGGGTGTCGTCGGTCGGCTCGGCCAGCCAGGCGGTGGCCGGGTCGCCGTCGACTGCCGCGTGCGCGCCGGCCGTCACGTCACCGGTCAGCACCGACGACGCCGAGGAGGACACCTTGCGGGTCAACGGCAGGGTGCCGCCGGGCCGGGGCTGGGCGGTCAGCCGCAGATCGTAGGTGGCGCCGGCCGTGGTGGTGAAGAACCGGTCGAGGCCGAGCGGCTCCTCCCCCGAGCGGGCCAGGAACTGGTCACAGTGGACAACACCGGCAACCGGGTAGCAGGAACCGCGTTGCTGGGGTGAGCGCTCGAACGCGTAGACCGCCGGCGCGCCGGCCGGGACGTCGGCCGGCACCCGCAGGCCCCGCTGCGCGGTCAGGCCGGGGATCTCGAGCTCGCGCAGGGCCACGGCACCCTGATAGCCGGGCTGCAGGGCCAGGACGGTGACCCGTACGGTCGTGGTCAGACCAGGCAGCGTGGAGAGCTTGTGCCGGCCCGGGCCGGCCGGGACGACGCGGTCCACGACGCCCTGGTCGGTCGTCAGCCGCACGGCCGCGACCGGGGCGGCGACCCGCAGGTCGTCGGCGAAGTCGACGGTCACCTCGGTGACCCGTTGCGGCGTCTCCAGCACCACTTCGAGCCACTGCCCGCGGGCCGACTGGTAGGCATCCGAGCGCCAGGCGGTCGACTCGTCGCCGTCGAGTGCCGCGAACGGCAGGCCCGAGGGGTCGCTCGGGCCGAACGAGTCGGCGAAGCTCTCGCTGCTCGACGCCTGCACGGATCGGACACCCTGGTAGGCGGCGACCGTCTGGTGGCCGTCGGCCGGGAACGGCAGGAAGTCGCTGCGGACCCGTCCCTGCCGGGTCTTCTCGTCGGCGGTCAGGGTCTGGCTGACGTTGTCGCGCATCCGGCCGATGTTGAGTTCGCGCCGGCGCAGGCCGTCGGTGACGATCCGCGGCCCGGACCCGGCGGGACCGAGGTCACCGGACCCGTCGCCGGCCAGCACCACCGGCTGCGCCTCGTCGACCAGTCCCTGTTCGAGCAGGCCGAGCAGGGACTCCGGGCCACCGCTGACCGTCGGCACGTCCTTGACGGCGGTGGCCGACACGGCCGGCACCGGACGGTCCACCTCGAAGATCTCGATGGCCGGCACGGAGACGCCGGCGTCGACCGGGCTGGGAGCCGCACCGGCCGCACCGACCCGGGGGCCGAACGTGGCCGCCGCGACCAGACCGGGCGAGCCGGTCACCGCCCGGCGCACCACGGCGATCGGCGGGGCGCCGGAGGCCGCGCGATCCAGATCGTTGCGGACCAGCAGATAGCGGTAGCCCGAGCGGGCCAGGAAGGCGGCCAGCGCGGGCGAGCCGCGGCCCTGCGCGAGCACCTGCTCGACGGTGTCCATCACCCGGATGTTGCCCTCGGAACCGAGCGGGATCTGGTGCCGGGTCGACCAGGGCGCGTCGGCCAGCGGCTGGATCGGCTCGTCGACCGTCCGGCCCCAGGAGTGCTGGGCGAACCCGGATCCGGGCACGACCAGGGTGCGAGCCTGGGCGTCCTGGGCGGCCAGCCAGGAGGTGGCCTGATTCCAGTACGGCGGGATCTCCGACCAGCCGGGCCCGGGGCGCAGCACGAAGAGCCAGGCCGGCGCGGCCGCGGCCAGCAGCAGCACGGCCACCACCGGGGCGGCCGGCAGGCGCAGCCGAAGGCGCGGCACGGCGAGCACCCGGCTCGCCGCGTAGGCCAGGCCGAGCGCGATCGGCAGCCGCAGCACCGGCTCGAACTTGTGCACGTTGCGCAGCGGGGCCAGCGGGCCGTCGAGCAGGTCGCGCATCAGCGGCGCGAACGGGCTGTCCATCGTGCCGACGTAGCCCATGGTGAGCAGGGTCAGACCGGTCAGCGCGCCGAGCACCAGGAAGCGCCGCTCGGGCAGCGCGCGCAGCGACAGGCCGAGCAGGCCGACCGCGGCGACCAGAGCGGTCGCGGCCATCAGCACCGGCCGGTCGACGAGCATCCAGCCGGCCGGCCACCACGGCTCGCCCTGCACGATGTAGCCGCTCCACTGGTTGGTGCCGCGGATGGCCTGGAAGAGCGAGGTGATCGCGGTGGTGGTGGCGGAGGACTCGATGTAGTCGAGGAACGGCAGGCTGTACTGGCCGAACAGGAACAGCGGGATGATCCACCACAGGCTGGCCAGCGTGACGAACAGCGTCCACCAGCCGATCAGCCGGAACAGCGGCCGGTTCCAGGGCCGGGTGAGCAGATAGACGCCGGGCAGGACGAGGGCCATCACGACGGCGGCGGCGTTGATGCCGCCCATGAAGACCACGGCCAGGGCGGAGAGCGCGGCCGCCCGCCGGTTGGAGCCGATCCGGCGGACCGCCACCAGCGGCAGCAGCACCCAGGGCAGGACGACGACCGGCAGCATCTCCGAGGACAGCGGCCCGATCTCGGTCAGCATGCGCGGCGCCAGCGCGTAGGCCAGTGCGCCGATGATCCGGCCGGTGTCGGTGCCGATCCGCAGAGCCCGGGCCAGCAGCAGCACGCCGAAGTAGGCGGCACAGAACAGCAGCGCGCACCAGACCCGCTGGGTGATCCAGGGCGGGATGCCGAGCAGGTCGCCGGCCGCGAAGAACGGGCCCATCGGGAACAGGTAGCCGTACGCCTGCTGTTGCAGCTCGCCCGAGGTGGCCCACGGGTTCCACAGGTGCAGCGAGCGGGCCATGAAGCCGATCGGGTTCTCGGCCAGGTCGAGCTTGGTGTCGAAAGTGGTGCGGCCCGGGCGTTGCAGGAAGGCGAGGACCACCAGGAGCAGGGCCCCGGCGGCGACGGCCGGGCGCCGCCGGCGGTCGAGGGCGGCGGTCATCGGCGGCACTTCGGTGGCAGGCAGCTGAACTCGGCCAGCGCGGTGAAGAAGATCTGGCGGATGCCGGACGGCTTCGCGGTCAGCGCCACCCGCCCGCCGGTGGCGGTGGCGATCTGCTGCAGCTCGTCGCGGTCGATCTCGGGGCCGACGCCGATGAACAGGATCGGCACCGGGCGCTTGCGGTCGGCCAGCTCGCCCAGCTCGCGCAGCAGCACCGCGCGTTTGATGCCGCGCCGGTCGTCGTCGCGCCCGTCGGTGAGGATCAGGACCATGTTGATCCGGCCCGGTGTCCAGTTGCGAGTGGCGTCCCGGTAGGCGGCCAGCGTGGTGTCGTAGAGCCCGGTCCCGCCGTTGGGCTTGAGCTTCATCCGGCCCAGCTCCTCGATGATCGCCGCCCGCCGCGGGCCGACCGGTCCGACCGGCACCACCTCGCGGTAGTCACGCCCGGCCTCCAGGTCGGTGGAGAACTCCCAGACCCCGATCTCGGTGGTGCCCAGCAGCAGCTTGGCGCCGCCCTGGGCGGCCTGCACGGTGGCCGACATCCGGGTCTCGGACGAGCCGGGGACCTGCGCGGCCATCGAGCCGGAGATGTCGAAGACGGCCAGCATCCGGGCGCTGATGTGCACCCCTCCCCACGCGTTGACCAGCTCCACGGCGGCGGTGTCGTCCGGCAGGCGCGCGGGCGGGTAGACGACCTTACGGATCCTGGTGGCGGCCGGGATGCCGGCCGGGGCGGCGCCGGCCGGGGTGCGCAGCCCGCTCCCGGTCAGGGTCTGCGCGCCCTCGGCGGCGAGCAGCGCGCGCAGGAACGCCGGGGCGCCACCCTGCTCGTCACCGGTGCCGAGCACCGCGTACGGGTAGTCGGGGCCGGGCAGCGCGGCCGGCGGATAGACCGCGACCTCGCCGCGGCCCCGGGCCACGCTCCCCAGCACCGACTGCTCGGTGCTGACCATCGCGCTCTCCTGGGGGCCCGGCCCGACCGGCGCCGGCACGGTCTCGCCCTCGACCGAGACGGTGCGCGGGGCCAGGCGCCGCATGATGGCCGCGGCACCGGCCGCGGCGTCGCCCGGCCGAGTCTTGTCAGCCAGGGCCCGGATGCCGACCAGGGCCGCGAAGCCGACCGGGCTGGTCGCCGGGTCGGGCAGTGTGACCGGCACCGGAGCCTGGGCCCCGGCCACCAGCCGGGCCCAGCTCAGGGCGCCGCCGCGGCTCAACCGGGTGGCCGAGGCACTGTCCAGGGCCAGCACGACCGGGGTGGTGGCGACCGAGACGCCCTCGGCCGGCACCTGGAACGCGCCGGCTGCGCGGGCGCGCCGCAGCCAGAGCGTCGACTCGGGCAACCAGACGTCGGGCGCCGCCGCGACCGGGGGCGGTGGCGCCGACGAGGACGGCGACGACGAGGACGCGCCCGTGCCCCGGGACAGGTCACGAAGGACATCCGCGGACTCCCGGGCCTCGACGACCACCGTCAGGCAGGGCTCGCGCTCGGCCAGCCGCCCGGCGACGGCCCGGGCCGCGGGGGCGATGCTCGGCGCCGCGGCGACCCGCGTCGTGATCTGCTCGGCGCAGCCGGGGTCGCTGCGGGTCCGCTCGAGATAGGAGACCGCGCTCCATCCGCCGAGAACGGCGACCAGGGCCACGCTCAGCAGCGTGACCGGCCAGAACTCCGGTCGCGTGCGAAGGCTCCCGTCGGCCACTGGTCTCCCCTCGTCGATGAGCCGTTGCGGTTTCTCGGCAGGCTGCCCTAATGTGACGCGATCGTGAATCGTACTCGCCAGTAGGGGTGTGAACGAGTAGACCATGACCGATGTCTTCGGCGCCCACGTGCTGTTCCTGAACTGGAGGGACACCGCCCACCCGGAGGGGGGCGGTTCCGAGGTCTTCCTCGAGCGGGTGGCCGCCGAAATGGTTTCCCGGGGCTACCGCGCGACCCTCGTCTGCCAGGCTTACGGCGTCGCGCCGGCCGAGGAGACGAACCCGGACGGTCTCCGGATCATCCGCCGCGGCGGCCGGCACACCGTATACCTTGCGGCGGCGTTGATCTACCTCGCCGGCGTATTCGGAATCGGTCCACTGTCCCGGCGGCGCCGCGGCCGCCCGGACGTGATCGTCGACGTCGGCAACGGCATCCCGTTCCTGAGCAAGCTGTGGTCACGGCGGCCGGTGATCGCGCTCGTGCACCACGTGCACCGGGAGCAGTGGCCGGTGCTGTTCGGTCCGCGGATCGCCCGGATCGGTTGGTGGATCGAGTCGTGGCTGGCCGTCCGGGTGTATCGGCGGTGCCGCTACATCACTGTGTCGGAGTCGAGCCGGGGCGAGCTCGCCGGTCTCGGGGTGGACCCCGAGCGGATCACCGTCATCCACAACGGAACGACCGCGGTGGTCGGTCCGGCGGTGCCCCGCACGCCCTTCCCGAGTCTGATCGTTCTCGGACGCCTCGTTCCGCACAAGCGGGTCGAACTGGCGATGCGGGCGACCGCCCTGCTGGCCACCGAGATGCCCGACGTCGAACTGGTGGTGGCCGGTCACGGCTGGTGGGACGAGCCGCTGCGGCAGCTCGCGGCCGACCTGGACATCGAGAAGCACGTGCGGTTCACCGGGTTCGTCACCGAGGAGCACAAGCATGAGCTGCTCTGCGGTTCATGGCTGATGCTGCAGCCCTCGATCAAGGAAGGCTGGGGTCTGACCATCGTGGAGGCCGGCGCGCGGGGTACGCCGTCGGTCGCGTTCCGCTCCGCGGGCGGCGTCGTCGACGCGATGGCCGACGGGGAGACCGGCGTGCTGGTCGAGGACGAGTTCGAATTCTTCCGGGCCACCCGCGAGCTGCTGCTGGACGCTCAGCTCCGGTCGAGCATGGGCTGCGCCGCGGCGTCGTACGCCCGGCGGTTCACCTGGGCAATGGCCGGTGAGGCCGTCGCCCAGGTGGTTGCCGCGCAGCTTCCCGCGGCTCAGCCGGGGAAGACCGATCAGCGAGTGCCGTAGACGCTCGTCGAGGCATCGACGATGTCGGTCGTCTGGGCGACATGATCGGCGGACGGGTTGACCGCGCCCATCATGGCGATGACGCCCACCGCGCCGAGGACACCCCCGGCGACCAGGGCTACAACGAAGGTTGCCAGCTTGGCCATGCTCTACTCCCTCCCCGGTGCGAATTGGCGGACGTTACCACGGAGTAGGTCTCCTCCGCAGCAGCGCCAGGGCATAGAAGATCACGATTGCGGCGGCAGCTCCGTGGGCGGCCAGAGCCAGGACGCGCCGATCGGGTGCCGCGGCCGGGGCGGGCGGCGCCGCCGGGTTCTCCCAGAGCCGCAGATCCGGCCCCGCGTAGGCGAGCCGGAGTCCGGTCAGGACGCTCGCCGGCGGTTGACCGGCGGTTCCCGACCGCACCAGCACCCAGCGGAAGCCGAGCTCGGCGGCGGGCCGGCCGGCCGCGAGAGACTCCGCCACGGTCCGGGCCCGCGGGCTCTCCCCGGCCACGGTCACCGGCCCCACCCGCAGTGCGTCATTCATCAGCACCGGGGCGTCCAGGTAGCGCGCGGCCGGGTCGCGCACGACCACGCCGCGGGTCCAGGAATAGCTCTGGTAACCCTCGAACGGCAGCGAGAGGACCTCGCCCGGTGCCGCGTCCACCCGGTCGGCGACCGCGTTCCAGTCGGCCGGATAGCTGACCGGCCGCAACGCGCCGAGCGCGCCGAGGGCCAGGTCGGGCAGGACCGCCACCGGCAGCAGCACCGCGCCGGCCAGCACCATCCGGCCCGCCGCGGGTTCGAAGCGGCGGGCGAAGACCCCGGCCAGACGCTCGGCTCCGGCCGCGAAGGCCAGGGCCAGAGCCAACGCGTACGGGATGAGGAACTTCTGCCCGTCCCGCAGCAGACCGCCGCCCGGCACGTGGCCGACCACCCACTCGAGCAGCGGCTCGCCCGGCCCGGCACCCGCCGCGGCCAGCAGGAAACCGCCCGCCGCGAGCACCAGCAACCGGTCCGCGACACCCGGCAGGCGGCGGCGCAGGACCCGGAGCCCGGCCGCCGCGATCGCGAGCACCAGCAGCGTCACCACCGGCGTCAGCACCGAGGCCCGGCTGGCCGGCACGGTCGCGGCGTTCCAGATGCCCCCGGTGCCGGCCAGCGACCACCAGGCGCCGGCCCAGTTCTCGGCGCGGGCGGCGAAGGCGGGCACACCCTGTGGGTCGGAGACGCCGCCGGCCGCCCCGGTCAGCGCGGCGACCAGCCAGGGCGCGTTGAGCCCGAGGACCGAGGCCGCGGCGATCGCGGTGGTGCGCGAGCGCAGCGGCAGCAGCACCACGACGGCGGCCAGCGCGATCAGCCCGCCGGTCGGGGTGACGGCAGCCGGCGCGGCCGCGAGGACCAGCCGGGGCAGCGCGCCCGGCCGCCCGGCCCGCACGTCACGCGCCGCGGCCACCAGCCAGGGCAGGGCGGCGTAGGCGAGCAGCAGCGCCCACTGCCCGAGCAGCAGCCGCTCGGCCAGGAACGGCGTCCACGCGTAGGCCAGGGCCGCCACCACCCGCGGGCCGGTCCGCTCGGCCGGCATCAGCCGGGCCGCGCCGAGCGCGGCCAGATAGACGACCGCCACCAGCGCCAGCCGTTGCAGCAGCCAGCCCGGGACGGCCAGGTTGGCCACCGACACCAGCGCGTCCAGCGGCACCGCCCGGGGCAGCGAGTCGGCCGGCGCCAGCATCTCCCAGTTCAGCGGCTGCCGCGGCACGAACACCATGTCGTAGCGCAGCACGTAGCCGGGCCGGGCCAGCGGGGCCAGGACGACCGCGGTGACCGCGGCGGCGACGGCGTGCGTCTTCACCCGACCGGCTGCGGCACCAGCGTGCCGATCTCGATCTCGTCGGTGCAGATGTTCGCCGTCGCGTCGTCGGCCTCGAGGGTCATCCGGTCGCCGCCGGCCAGCATCAGGACGAACATGGCGTTGAGGCCCCGGCGCACCGGGAACGAGCGGGCCGGGTGGTCACCGATCCGGACCGTCGCCGTGGTGTCGCTGTCGCTGAGGTAGCCGATCCGCAGCACCTGCCAGTAGTCGACGACCGCCGACCGCAGCGGGATGCGGACCGTGCGGCCCTTGGTCACCTGGTAACCGCAGCCCTTGACCGGGCCGGGCTCGGCCCGCACACCCTCGACCCAGGCCGGCCGGACGTGCCCGGAGTCGTCGAAGACGGACAGCCGCTGGGCCTCACTGACGAACGTCGGGCCGGACGGCTCGGGGCCGAAGAACCGGGACTGCATGTTCCACGGGCTCGACATGCCCGGCACCACCTCCTCGGGGACCGGCTGGTCCATGAAGACCGTGCCCGCCTCGGCCACGGCCAGGTCGGCCCGGGCGGTGGCCAGGTAGTCGCGCCCGGCCTTGTGCGACCAGTCGGCGGCGAAATCGACGCTGCTGTAGAGGCTGCTGGCGACGAACAGGGCCGCCACCGCGGTCAGCGCGGCCACGGGCACCGGCCGCCGCGGTTGCTCCACCGTGCCGTCCAGAGCTCGCAGACCGCAGACCGCGATCCCCACGCACAGCGCCGCGACCGGCATGACGTCACCCAGGTAGCGCGGCACCAGACCGGCGACCCCGCTGAGCGCCGAGCCCAGCCGGGTGGCCGCGATCAGCCCGGCGGCCAGCAGCGCGAAGAGCAGCAGCAGGGTCCAGGCCCGCACGGCCACCCAGCGGCGCCACCAGATCGTCCCGGCGATCAGGGCCCCGGCCGCGGCCCACGAGATCCAGCGGGCAGCCTCGGTCGGCGCCACGACCGCGGTGCCGTCACCGGCCGCCAGCCAGCTCCACGGCCCGCCGAGCAGACCCGGGGCGAGCGACTCGCCGAAGTACTGGCGGAGGAACGTGCCCACCTCCCCGGCCGACGACGGCTCGCGCAGCGTGGAAGCGGTCGACATGGACAGATAGGCGCCGAGGTAGACCAGCACGATCACGGTCAGCACGGCCCAGGCCGGCCACCACCGCCGGACCGTGGTGACGACAGCGCGGACCGGGCCGCCGGGCGCGTAGAGGCAGAGCGCGACCAGGAACACGAGCGGCACCGCGAACAGCACCTTCTCGAAGAAGAACAGGCCGACCAGCACCGCGGCGGCCAGCGTGACCAGGTGGTGCCGGTCGCCGGTGCGCAGGTATCGCACCTGGGCGCCGATGGCCACGATCATCGCCAGCTGCATCGGCAGCAGGTTGACGCCGACCGCCCACCAGGCGGTGAGCTCCAGGGTCAGCGGGTTGAACACGAGCAGGCAGAGCGGCAGGAGCAGACCCCAGCCGGCCGGCAGCATGAGCTTGAGCAGGCGGTAGAACGCCACCCCGACGGCCAGCTGACCGAGCAGCATCAGGGCCAGCAACGGCAGGTAGTCGTAGCCCGCGAGCCGCTCGACGGCCAGCGTGATCAAGCGACCGGCCGGCATGAAGTGGTTGTTGTAGAGACCGAACACGTGCTCGAAGTCCAACCCGTACGCGTCGGCCTGGGACACGATCGGGAAGTCGTCGACGGCCAGGAAGCCGCGCCGGGAGACCACCGCCCGCCAGGCCACGCTGAGCACGATGAGCAGGCCGGCGACGGCGTCGACCGGGTCGACCCGGGCCCGGAGCGCGGGGACGGCGGCAACGCTCACGCCCGGCCCTCCGGCCGGAAGAGGACCATGTTGACGTACCGCGGCCTCGGCCAGACCACCCGCCGGGCGAAGCTCTGCCCGACCCGGGCCAGGGCCTGCCGCTGGTGACCGATCAGGTCGAATTCGGACAGTGGGATCCAGCGACCGGCCGGCATCACGTAGGGGCGGTAACCCCACCCGGCGAGCAGCTCGAGCACCGGCTCGACCTCCTGGATCCGCTCCTCGAGCTCGACGATCATCATCGGCCGGTCCCGCCGCAGCGTCCGCTCGGCGCCGCGCAGCGCGGGCACCTCGTGACCCTCGACGTCGATCTTGAGGAACCGGACGTCGGTCAGCTCCAGCTGGTCGATCGTGACCCGCTCGACCGTGACCGTGCGCCCGGTCGGCTGCTCCAGCGACGAGGTGCCGGTGCCCGGGCCGCCGGGTGGCAGATGGAGCTCGGCCGTGCCGGCGTGGTCCGAGGCGACCGCCTCGACCACCCGCACGTCGGGGAACGCGGTGGCGACGCACCGGGCCAGCTCGGCCGTCGGCTCGATCGCGACCACCCGGCCGGCGATCCGGCGCAGGCCGCGTGTCCACGGTCCGTACCAGGCTCCGACGTCGACGGCCGTGCCGCCTCGGGGTGCGTAGGAGGCGAGCCGGGCGAGCTCCGGCTCGACCCGGGGATAGGCGAATCGCACCGCCCCCGCGACGGCGTCGGACGGTAGTGCCGCGGCGATGCGCGAGCTCAATCGGGTGGTCAACGTGCCGGCCATGGTGACGAACCATAGTGCCTGTTTCGCGCATGGGTAGACCCGAAGTTGACTCACGAGTAACCTCCAGGCACCGAAGTGAAGGGAGCCGTGTGTGGACGTCTGCGTCGTGGGTGGTTGTGGCCGTGTCGGCCTGCCTCTGGGCATCGCGCTGGCCTCGCGCGGACTCTCCGTCGTGCTGTACGACATCGATGCGACCGCCGTCGATCGGGTCAACGCGGCATCGATGCCCTTCGCTGAGCACGGTGCCGCCGAGCCGCTGGCCGAGGCGCTCGCGGCGGGCCGTCTGCGCGCCTCCACCGACCCGTCGAGCGTCGGTCAGGCCGACGCGCTGATCGTCGTCGTCGGCACCCCGGTCGACGAGCACCTCAACCCCGACCTCGGCGCGGTGCCGCGGGCCATCGAGCGCGGGGTCGAGCATCTGCGCGACGGCCAGCTCATCGTGCTGCGCAGCACCGTCTACCCAGGAGTTACCGCGCTGACCGAGCGGTTGCTGGCCGGTCGCGGTCTCGACGTGGACGTCGCCTTCTGCCCGGAGCGGATCGCCGAGGGCAAGGCGATGACCGAGCTCTTCACGCTGCCGCAGATCGTCGCCGCCCGCACACCGCGGGCCCTCGACCGAGCCGAGAAGCTGTTCCGCACCCTCACCGACTCGATCGTCCGGCTCGAGCCGGAGGAGGCCGAGCTGGCCAAGCTGTTCACCAACACCTGGCGCTACCTGAAGTTCGCGGCGGCCAACCAGTTCTGGATGATGGCCAACGACTTCGGCCTCGACTTCGCCCGGATCCGGCACGCCGTCACCTTCGAGTACCCGCGGGCCGACGACCTGCCGATGCCCGGCTTCGCCGCCGGGCCGTGCCTGCTCAAGGACACGATGCAGCTGGCCGCGTTCAACCGCAACAACTTCGTGCTCGGCCACTCGGCGATGCTGATCAACGAGGGCCTCCCGCTCTATCTGGTCTCGCGGCTGGAGGACCGGTTCGACCTGAGCGAGCTCACCGTCGGCATCCTGGGCATGGCGTTCAAGGGCGGCAGCGACGACTCGCGCGACAGCCTGGCCTACAAGCTGCGCAAAATTCTGACGCTCAAGGCCCGCGAGACGCTCTGCACCGACCCGTTCGTGCCCGACGACCGCCTCCTGCCGCTGGACGAGGTGCTGAAGCGGGCCGACCTGCTGATCATCGCGGCGCCCCACCCGCAGTACGCCGAGCTCGAGACCGAGACGCCGCTGGTCGACATGTGGGGGCTGACCGGGACGGGAGTGCGGGTATGACGCCCCGGGTCTCGGTCGTCATCCCGGTCTACAACGAGGGCGCCGACGTGGTGCGGCACCTGGAGCGCATCCTGCGCGAGGTGATGTTGCCGGCCGAGATCCTCGTGGTGCACGACATGCCCGAGGACACCACAGTGCCGTACGCGGAGAAGCTCGCGGAGCACGACCCCCGGGTCCGGACGGTGCTCAACACGTACGGGCGGGGGCCGGCCAACGCCATCCGGTTCGGGATCGACGCCGCCACGGCGCCCGTCGCCGTGGTGACCATGGCCGACGGCTGCGACGACCCGCGGCAGATCGACGACCTGGCCCGGCTGGTCGACCGGGGGGTGGTGGTCGCCGCGGCGTCGCGCTACATGCCCGGCGGGCAGCAGGTCGGCGGGCCGCGGTTCAAGCGGATGGCCTCGCGCTGGGCCGGGCGCACGCTGTGGTGGCTGGCCCGGGTCGGCACCCGGGACGCGACGAACAGCTTCAAGGCGTACGACACCGATTTTGTCCGCGAGGTGGGCATCGAATCGCGGACCGGGTTCGAGATCGGCATCGAGCTCACCGCGAAGGCGACCAGGATGCGCCGCCCGGTGGCCGAGATCCCGACCATCTGGCTCGACCGGCAGCTGGGCCAGTCCACCTTCGACGTGGGCCGGTTCATGCCGAGCTACCTGCGCTGGTATCTCTTCGCCTTCGGTCCCCGGCTGACCGAGGAGCAACTCGCCGTCCGCTGGGCGGCCCGCAAGCCGGACACGGTGCCGGCCGATCGCGACAAGGAGGGCACCTCCAAGTGAAGGTGCTGGTCACCGGCTCGGCCGGGTTCATCGGCGGTTATCTGGTCGAGGAGTTGCTCGGCCGGGGGTACGAGGTGGTGGGCCTCGACGACTACTCGAAGTACGGCAAGGTCGCGCACGCCTACGACGACCACCCGGGTTTCCGGTTCGTCGAGGGCGACGCGCGCGATCCGCGCCTGGTCGGCGAGCTGCTGGCCGGCTGCGACCACTTCATCGCGGGCGCCGCGATGATCGGCGGCATCTCCTACTTCCACGCGTACGCGTACGACCTGCTCGCCACCAACGAGCGGATCATGGCCTCCTCGTGCGACGCGGCGATCGCGGCCCACCGCGACGGCCGGCTGAAGAAGGTCACGTACATCTCGTCGTCCATGGTCTACGAGTCGACCGACCGGTGGCCCAGCAAGGAGGGCGACGAGAAGGCCGTGCCGCCGCCGCGGTCCTCGTACGGCTTCCAGAAACTCGCCGTGGAGTACTACGCCCGGGCCGCCTGGGATCAGTACCAGCTGCCGTACACGATCGTCCGGCCGTTCAACTGCGTCGGCGTCGGCGAGGGCCGGGCCCTGGGCAACGCCGAGGTGCTCTCCGGCAACGTCAAGCTGGCCATGTCGCACGTCGTCCCGGACCTGGTGCAGAAGGTCCTCAAGGGACAGGACCCGCTGCACGTCCTGGGCACCGGCGAGCAGGTGCGGCATTACACGTACGGCGGGGATCTGGCTCGCGGCATCGTCACCGCCATGGAGCACGACGCCGCCGTGAACGAGGACTTCAACCTCTCGACCGCGCAGTCGACGACCGTGCTCGAGCTGGCCGAGCTGATCTGGCGCAAGGTCAACGGGCCCGGCGTGCCGTTCCGCCACGTCAGCGACGAGCCGTTCGCGCACGACGTGGCGATGCGGGTGCCGGACGTGACGAAGGCCCGCGAGGTGCTCGGCTTCACCGCCGGCACCCCGCTCGACGCCATGCTCGACGAGGTGATCCCGTGGATCACCCGAGCGGTCGCGGAGGGTCGTCTCTGACGACCCCGTCCCGGCGCAGCATCGGCCTGGCCGGCGCCGCCGTCACGGTGGCCGGCGCGGTCACCAACGCCTTCGGGTACGTCGTACCGGTGCTCGGCGCCCGCCGGCTCAGCGCCGGCGACCTCGGCGCGCTGGCCACCGTGCTGGCGATCGTGGCGATCGCCTCGGTGCCCGGCACCGGCTTGCAGATCGCGATGGCGGTCCGCCGGGCCCGTCACCCGGGCGCGACCGCCGGCCGGGTCGCCGTGGTCACCGCGCTGGTCTGCGGCGGCGCGGTGCTGTTGCTGGCGCCGGTCGCCGGCCCGCTGCTCGACCTGCCGCCCGCGCTCACTCCCCTGCTCGCCGTCTACACCTTCGCGATCGTCCTGAGTGGCCGCCGGTTGGGCGAACTGCAGGGCGACGAGCGCTTCCTGCGCCTGGCGCTGGGCATGTCGGTGCTGGCCACCGGCCGGTACGCGGGCCTGATCGCGGGCCTGCTGCTCGGTCTCGGACTGACCGGTTCCGTGCTGCTCGGCACCGCACTGGCCCTGGGCGTGCCGCTCGTCCTGGCCGTCCTGGCCCGCACCCCCGGCGCCGTGACCGGCGACCACGGCCTCACCGCCCGGCAGGTCTTCACCGCCGGCTCGGCCACCCTGGCCATGCTCGCCGTCTCGTACGCCGACGTGATCCTGGCCCGCCACGTGCTGCCGGCCGACGCGTCCGGCGCCTACGCGGTGGGAGCCGTGCTGACCAAGGGTGCGCTGTGGGCCCCGCAGGTGGTCACCGTGCTGGCCCTGCCCAAACTCGCCCAGGGCAGCCGCCGCGCCCTGCTGACCGCCGTCGGCCTGGTCGCCGCCTGCGGCCTGTTGCTGGTCGCGGCCTCGGCGGCGGCCGGCGGCCTGGCCTTCCAGCTGGCCGGCGGGGCCGGCTACGCCGAGCTGGGCCGCTACGCGCCGGTCTTCGCCACCACCGGCGCCCTCTACGCCCTGGTCTTCGTCCTGATCAACGCCCAGGTGGCGGCGGGCGCCCGCTGGCCGTCGGCCCCACTGTGGGCGGCCACCGCGGTCCTGGTGGTGACGGCCGAATGGCTGGTCCCACCGACCCTGCCCGCCATCATGTGGTGCGCGGCCGCCACCGCCGCCCTGGCCCTGACCGGCGCCGCCCTCTGCCAGCGCCGGCTCGGCGCCGGCCGCTCCGGGCGAGTCCGACCCGGCGCCTGACCGCCGGGGTGGATAGGGTCGAGCGGTCAGTGATCGCGACATGTCGATGGGTGAGCAAATGCTGCAGCCGGAGGGGTTCGGTGGGCCGCCGGATCCGGGGCGGGCCGGCGGTCTGGACGACGTGGCCGAGCGGCTCCGGCTGTTGAAGGTGTGGGGCGGCAACCCGTCCTACGACACGATCAAGGAGCGGGTCAACGCGGCCTGGACCGCGGCCGGGCGGCCGGCGACGGAACTGACCAGCAAGTCCACCGTGGCCGACTGCTTCCGGGCCGGGCGGCGGCGGCTGAACGCGGACCTTGTCATCGCCGTGGTCGAGGCGGTGCACCCGGACGCGGGCTATGTGGCTCTGTGGCGGCAGGCCCTGCGGGCGGTCGGTGGCGAGATCGACGCCGTGTCGCAGGTCCGGGTTCACGACACGTTGCCGCAGGATCTGGCCGGTTTCACCGGTCGCACGGACGAGCTGGAGCGGTTGCGTCTCGCGCTCAGTGCGGCCCGGCGCGACGGTGGCGCCGTGGTGATCTCGGCGATCGCCGGGATGGCCGGGGTCGGCAAGACCCAGCTCGCCGTCCGCGCCGGTCACCTGCTGGCCGGGGAGGGTCTGTTCGACCGGGTGCTGTTCGTCAACCTGCGCGGCTTCGACCCCGACCCGGCCCAGCCGCCGGCCGACCCGGCGGCGGTGCTCGACGGGTTCCTGCGCGTGCTCGGCGTGTCCGGCCACCGGATCCCGCACGGTCTGGAGGCCCGCGCCGCCGCCTACCGCGCCCGCCTGGCCGGGACCCGGGCGCTGGTGGTACTGGACAACGCGGCCACGGTCGAGCAGGTCCGGCCGCTGCTGCCGGACACGCCGGGCTGTCTGGCGCTGGTCACCAGCCGGCGGAGCCTGTCCGGTCTGCCCGCGACCACCGCCCTCTCCGTCGACGTGTTCACCCCGGACGAGGCCGTGACGTTCCTGAGGACCGCGGTCGCGGAGACCCACCGGGCGCCGGACCCGGCCGCCCTGGCCCGGATCGCCGCCCGCTGCGGCTACCTGCCGCTCGCCTTGAGCCTGGTCGCCGGGCACATTCGCGGCTTCCCCGACTGGACCCTGGCCGACCAGGCCGACCGGCTCGACGACCGGCACCGGGGCCGCCGCCTGGAATCCGGGGTCGAGCTGGCCCTCGATCTGTCCTACCAGGATCTGCCGGCCGCCCGGCAACGACTGCTGCGGCTGGTCGCGCTGCACCCGGGTCAGGACTTCGACGCGTACGCGGCCGGGGCCCTGACCGGCACCGAGCCGGCCGCCGCGGCGACCGGCCTCGAGCACCTCGTCCGGGACCATCTGCTGCAGCCGACCGGATCGGGGCGGTTCGGCTTCCACGACCTGGTCCGCCTGCACGCCACCGATCGCGCGCTCGACCAGGACCCGCCGGCCGCCCGCCGGGCCGCGCTCGACCGGCTGTCCGACTACTATCTCGCCACCGCCGGGGCAGCCATGAACGCGCTGCACCCGGGTGAGGCTCACGAGCGTCCGCCGCGGCCGGCCGACCCGGCCCCGGGCCCGGAGCTGACCGATCCCGAGGACGCGGTCGCCTGGCTGGACACCGAGCGGCCCACGCTGATCGCCGTCGTGGCCCACGCCGCGACACACGGCTCGCCGGCCCGGGCCGTGCGGCTGGCCCGCACCCTGTCGCGCTACCTCAAGGGCGGCCACCACGGCGATGCGCTGACCGTGCATGGCCACGCCCTGCGAGCCGCTCACGACCTCGGTGACCTGGCCGGACAGGCCCACTCCCTCACCGACCGCGGCGTCGCCCACCGGCGGCTGGGCCTGCCCGGGCAGGCGTCGGACGACCTTCAGCGGGCGCTCGAGCTGTTCCGCCTCATCGGGGACCCGGCCGGGCAGGCGGCCGCCCTCTACGACCTGGGCACCGTCGTGCAGTGGATGGGTCGCTACCAGGCCGCCATCGACTACAAGACGCAGGCCCTGGACCTGTATCGGCAGGCCGGTGACCGCAACGGCGAGGCGAACATGCTCAGCGGCATCGGCCTCGTCCTGGAACGGGCCGGCCGTTTCCCCGAGGCGATCGACCACTGCGAGCAGGCCCTGGTGCTGCATCGGCAGTCCGGCAACCGGCACGGCGAGGCCCAGGCGTTCAACATCCTGGGCGACATCGAGACGCGGGCGGGCCGGTACGACGACGCCGCCGCGCACCTGACCCAGGCCCGGACGTTGTTCCGGCAGCTCGGCAACCGCAACAACGAAGCCGGGGCGCTGGACAGCCTCGGCATGTTGTCCAACGCCCTCGGCCGGCCCGAGGAGGCCATCGGGTATCTCGAGCAGTCGCTGACCATCTTTCGCGAACTCGGCAACAAGGGCGGTGAGACCGGGGCGGTCAACCTCCTCGGCCGGGCGGCCCTCGCCGCCGGCCGGCCCACCGACGCGCTCGCCCATCACACCGCCGCGCTCGCCCTGGCCGTCGACGCCGGGCTGCCCGACGAGCAGGCCTTCGCCGAGGCGGGTCTCGGCCACCTCCACCGCGCCCTCGGCGATCACGCCCGGGCGGCCGGGCACTTCCAGCGGGCCTTGACCATCTATCTCGAGCTCGGCCTGCCCGAGGCCGACGAGATCCGCGCCCACCTGGCCGTCCTGGCACCGCACGACTGACACCGCCGGCCGGGAGGGGAACCGATCGCCGAGCCGGACCGACCGGCAGCGGTTACCTTGGGCCCATGGAATACCGCACACTCGGGCGCAGCGGATGCGCCGTTTCCTCGCTCTGCCTGGGCACCATGACCTTCGGCGACGAATCCGACGAGAAGGTGTCGCACGCCCAGCTCGACCGGTTCGTCGAGGCCGGCGGCACGTTCATCGACACCGCGGACGTGTATTCGGCCGGCGAGTCCGAGCGGATCATCGGCCGTTGGCTGGCCGCGCGACCGGCCGACGTCACCGACGCCGTCGTGCTCGCCACCAAGGGCCGCTTCCCGATGGCGACCGACCCCAACGGTGCCGGGCTGTCCGCGCGTCATCTGACCAGCGCGCTCGACGCCTCGCTGACCCGGCTCGGCGTCGACGCGGTGGACCTCTACCAGGCCCACGCGTGGGACCCGATCACCCCGCTCGAGGAGACGCTGCGCACCCTGGACGGCTTCGTCCGGGCCGGCAAGATCCGCTATTACGGCTTCTCCAACTTCACCGGCTGGCAGCTGACCAAGGCGGTCTCGCTGGCCCGCTCGCTCGGGCTGACCGGCCCGATCAGCCTCCAGCCGCAATACAACCTGCTGGTCCGCGAGATCGAGTTCGAGATCGTGCCGGCCTCGCTCGACGCCGGCCTGGGCCTGCTGCCCTGGAGCCCGCTCGGCGGCGGCTGGCTGACCGGTAAGTACCGGCGCGATCAGCGGCCGACCGGCGCCACCCGCCTGGGTGACAACCCGGAGCGGGGCATGGAGGCCTACGACCGGCGCAACAGCGCGCGGACCTGGGATGTGGTCGAAGCCGTCCAGCGGGTCGCCGAGGCCCGGGGCGTGTCGATGGCCGAGGTGGCGCTGGCCTGGGTCACCGATCGTCCGGCGGTGACGTCGACGATCCTGGGCGCCCGGACCCTCGACCAGCTCGACACGAACCTCAAGGCGGCCGGGCTGCATCTCAGCGACTCCGAGACCCGCGCCCTCGACGAGGCGAGCGTTCCCCGGCCCAACGACTATCCGTACGGTCCGCTCGGCATCAATCAGCGGAGCCGGCTCATCGAGGGCGTGTCCGGGAAGTGAAGCCGGGGTGGGCCCGGCCGAGGATTGAGCCGGCGGCGGGCGGGCATTCGCAGTCATGATCCCTTTTCGCGCCGCCGCCGGAATCACCACTCGCCGGGCCCAGCGCCTGGTCCGCGTCGACCGATCACTGCCGCGCACGGTGGAGCACCCGGTGCGTACCGTCGTGGTCGGGGGTGGCATCGCGGGGATGACGGCAGCGCTGCTGCTCGCCGAGCGCGGCGTCACCGTGACTGTGCTGGAACGCGACGACCGGCTGGGTGGCCGGCTCTCGGCCTGGCCCCGCACGATGGCCGACGGGTCGGTCCAGATGGTCGGCCACGGATTCCACGCCTTCTTCCGGCAGTACTACAACTGGCGCAACATCCTGCGCCGCATCGACCCGTCGTTGTCCTTCCTGCGCCCGGCCGAGCACTATCCCGTGGTGTCGCGGGACTGGCCGGACGAGGACTTCGGCAACCTGCCGGGTGGACCTCCCTGGAGCCTGTTCGCGTTGATGGCGCGCTCGCCCAGCCTGCGGATGAGCGAGATGCGGGAGGTCGACGGGCCGACGTCGCTGGCCTTGCTGCGGTATTCGCGGGCCGAGACCTACCGCGAGTTCGACTCGATGTCGGCGGCCGAGTTCCTCGACCGGCTGGCCATGCCGGAGCGGGCCCGCAGCGTGCTGTTCGACGTGTTCGCCCACTCGTTCTTCAACCGGGCGGCCGAGATGTCGGCGGCAGAGATGATCATGCAGTTCCACTTCTACTTCCTGCGCAACCCGGAGGGGCTCGACTTCGACGCGCCCGATGACGACTACCAGTCGGCCATCTGGGCCCCGTTGAGCGAGCGGCTGCAGGCGCTCGGTGCGGACATCCGCACCGGCGCCGGCGTCGACCGCATCGAACCCGGCTGGACCGTCACGCTCACCGGCGGCGCCCAGATCCAGGCCGACCATGTCGTCCTGGCCACCGATCCGGCGGCGGCGCGGAGCATCGTCGCGGCCTCGCCCGATCTGCCGCTGAGCCTGACGACCGGGATGAAGACGGTCGAGACCACGGCGCCGTACGCGGTGAGCCGGTTCTGGACCGACCGGGACGTCGCCGCCCACCGCGCGGCCTTCAGCGGTGTCGCCCGCGAGCCGCTGCTGGACTCGGTGAGCCTGTTCCACCGGGTCGAGCGCGGCTCGGCGCAATGGGCCCGGCGCACCGGCGGCGCTGTCGTGGAACTGCATGCGTACGCCGCGAACGCCGATGTCGAAGCCGGCCCGGCCGCGCGCGACATGTGGTCGCAGCTCGCGGGGATCTGGCCGGAGATGGGTGGGCTGCGAGCGGTCGACGTCGACAGCCGGATCGGCTACGACGCTCCGGCCTTCGATCTGGGCAGCGATGCCACCCGGCCCAGCGTGACCACGGAGGCCGAGGGGCTGTTCCTGGCCGGCGACTGGGTCCGCATGCCGTTCCCGTGCGCGCTGATGGAGCGCTCGGCCGCCTCGGCCGCCACGGCCGCCAACGCGGTCCTGCACCGGCACGGCGTCCGGCCGGTGCAGGTGTTCTCGGTCCCGACCCGCGGCCTGCTGGCCGCGCGCCGGCGCTGACCCGACTCCGGCGGCCACTCTTGTTTGTTATCGATAACAGGCGATGAGTCGCGCCGCCGGGGTCCACATCGCACTAAATTCCGG
Source organism: Paractinoplanes maris (assembly GCF_023544465.1). GTDB lineage: Bacteria > Actinomycetota > Actinomycetes > Mycobacteriales > Micromonosporaceae > Actinoplanes > Actinoplanes maris. Next base: position 224,092 of record NZ_JALPVL010000014.1, read on the forward strand.
CTGCGGAAAGCTGTTATGCCGGCTCGGGTAAATGAGTCACGTTCACATCGTCTTGAGGAGTCCGATACATGCTGGCAATATGCGACGAACTGGGAGCGCTCCCAGCCGTACGGCGCCATCCCTCGCATCAACGCGCGCCGCCGGCAGCTGTTATCCCCCGGCAGGAAGGCACACCCGCTCATGAACCTCCGAACCGGAAGACGACGCACCCTGCTGCTCTCGGCAGCGGTCGCGAGCGCCGTCGTAGCCGCGAGCATCGCCGTGATCGGCACGGCTGAGGCGGCCACCACGCTGGGTGCCTCGGCCGCCCAGTCCGGGCGCTACTTCGGCGCCGCCATCGCCGCCGGCCGGCTGGGCGACTCGACGTACACCCGCCTCCTCACCACCGAGTTCAACTCGGTGACGCCCGAGAACGAGATGAAGTGGGACGCCACCGAGCCCCAGCAGGGCCGGTTCACCTATACCAACGGCGACCGCATCCTCAACCAGGGCCTGTCCAACGGCTCCAAGGTGCGCGGCCACGCCCTGCTCTGGCACGCCCAGCAGCCGGGCTGGGCGCAGTCGCTGTCCGGCACCGCCCTGCGCAACGCCGCGATCAACCACGTCACCCAGGTCGCCACCCACTACAAGGGCAAGATCTATGCCTGGGACGTGGTCAACGAGGCATTCGCCGACGGCGGCAGCGGCGGGCGGCGCGACTCCAACCTGCAGCGCACCGGCAACGACTGGATCGAGGCGGCCTTCCGCGCCGCCCGCGCGGCCGACCCGGCGGCCAAGCTCTGCTACAACGACTACAACACCGACGGCATCAACGCGAAGTCGACCGGCATCTACAACATGGTCCGCGACTTCAAGTCCCGCGGCGTCCCGATCGACTGCGTAGGCCTGCAATCCCACCTGGGCACCGGCCTCGACTCGACCTACCAGGCCAACATCCAGCGCTTCGCCGACCTCGGCGTCGACGTGCAGATCACCGAGCTCGACGTGGCTCAGGGCGGTAACCAGGCCAACGTCTACGCCGGGGTCACCCGAGCCTGCCTGGCCGTCGCCCGGTGCACCGGCATCACCGTCTGGGGCATCCGCGACACCGACTCGTGGCGCGGCGGCGAGAACCCGTTGCTGTTCGACGGCTCGGGCAACAAGAAGGCCGCGTACACCTCGGTGCTCAACGCCCTCAACGCCGCCGGCCCGACCACGCCCACCAGCCCGCCCACCAGCCCGCCGACCAGCCCGCCGACGAGCCCGCCGACCACCGCGTGCAGCGCGACGGTGTCGCTCAACTCCTGGAACGGCGGCTACGTGGCCACGGTCCGCGTCAACGCCGGATCCGCCGCGGTCAACGGCTGGACGGTCACCGTGACACTCCCGGGCGGCAGCGCCGTCACCGGACTGTGGAGCGCGACCAGCAGCAGCACGTCGGGCACGGTCGCCTTCCGCAACGTCGCCTACAACGGGCAGATCCCGTCCAGCGGTTCCACCGAGTTCGGCTTCCAGGGCACCGGCTCCGGTCCGACCGGCTCTCCCACCTGCGCCGCCGGCTGACCCGGGCACCCTCGGCCGACCCGCCGGCCCGGACCTCCGGGCCGGCGGGCACCTCGCCCAGGGAGGAGAACCGGATGTCCCGTACGCGTGACCGGCTCCGGATCGGCGCGGGCTCGTCCTCGTCTTCGGCCTGGTCGGCACCGCCGTCGCCGCCAGGGCCAAGGCGGCCCGGTCCCCTCTGACGTCCCCACAGGAGAAAAGATGATCAAACACAGAGCACAGACCGCACTGGCGTCGGCCGGCGTGGCGGTGGTGGCGTCGGCCGGTGCACTCGTGGCCCTGCCCGCCGACGCCGCGGCCGCGGGCTGTTCGGTGAACTACGCGGTGTCGTCGCAGTGGCAGGGCGGCTTCGGCGCGAGCGTGTCCGTCACCAACCTGGGTGACGCGTGGAACGGCTGGACGTTGTCGTGGTCGTTCGGCGCCGGGCAATCGGTGACCCAGGCCTGGAACGCATCGCTGACGCAGAGCGGATCGGCGGTGACCGCGAAGAACGCGAGCTACAACGGGGCGGTCCCGACCGGCGGCGCGGTCTCGTTCGGATTCAACGGGTCCTGGACGACCGCCAACCCGGTCCCGGCGAGTTTCGCCGTCAACGGCGTCGCCTGTACGGGTGGCACGACTCCGACCACCCCGCCGACCACCCCGCCCACGACGACGACGCCGCCACCGGCCGCCTGCGCTCTGCCGTCGTCGTACCGCTGGAGCTCGACCGGTTCGCTGGCCACCCCGAAGTCGGGCTGGGTGTCGCTCAAGGACTTCACCACCGCGCCCTACAACGGCCGGCAACTGGTCTACGCGACCACCCACGACACCGGCACCCGATGGGGATCGATGAATTTCGGTCTCATCTCGAACTGGTCGGAACTCGCCTCAGCCAGTCAGAACGCCATGTCCTCGGGCACCGTCGCGCCGTCGCTGTTCTACTTCGCCCCCAAGAACATCTGGGTGCTCACCTATCAATGGGGGCCGACCGCGTTCTCCTACCGCACCTCGACCGACCCCACAAACGCGAACGGGTGGTCAGCCGCGCAGCCGTTGTTCACCGGCAGCATCACCGGCTCCGGCACCGGACCCATCGACCAGACCGTCATCGGCGACGGCACGAACATGTACCTGTTCTTCGCCGGCGACAACGGCAAGATCTACCGAGCCAGCATGCCCATCGGGAACTTCCCCGGCAACTTCGGCTCCTCCTACACCACCATCATGAGCGACACCACCAACAACCTGTTCGAAGCACCCCAGGTCTACAAAGTCCAAGGCCAGAACCAATACCTCATGATCGTCGAAGCCATCGGCGCCAACGGCCGCTACTTCCGCTCCTTCACCGCCACCACCCTCAACGGCACCTGGACACCCCAGGCCGCCACCGAGAACAACCCCTTCGCCGGCAAAGCCAACAGCGGCGCCACCTGGACCAACGACATCAGCCACGGCGAACTCCTGCGCACCACCGCCGACCAGACCATGACCATCGACCCCTGCAACCTGCAACTGCTCTACCAAGGCCGCTCCCCCAGCAGCGGCGGCGACTACGGCCTGCTGCCCTACCGCCCCGGCCTGCTCACCCGCCAACGCTGACCGCCGACGTCGGCCGTCCCTTGATCGCTCGAGGATCAGGGACGGCCGTGCTTCTTGGCGTGCTTGGTCTTGGGCTTCTTCTTCGGCGACGCGGGTTTCGCTTTCTTCACCGGCGCAGCCGCGGCCTCGGGTTGTTCGGTGGTCACGGTCCGCTCGCGCTTCGCGACCACCGCGGCTCGCACAGTTCGTCCGGGCGTGGACGTCGACGGTCCGGCTTCGGGTGTGGTGGTGGTCGCCGGACCCGACGGCGCCGTGACGGCCTCGGCCGGGGCCGGTTTCACCGGACCGTCGTCGGTCCACCAGACGCCGCCCGCGATAACCAACCCGGCCGCCACTCCGGCACCGACCAGCACGGCGCGAGCGGGGCGCCGTTTCCTCGCGACGGGCAAAGACACCGTGGGCGCGGCCACGCTGCGCATCAGGGCTGAGGACGGCAGGCCGGCGATCTCCCCGAGCACCTCGGCGACCTCGATGGCGCTGGGCCGGTCGGCCGGACTCTTGGCCAGGCAGCGCGACACCAGCCGGGCGATCACCGGCGGCAGGCCCTGGACCGGCGGCAGCGGCGCCGGCTTGGCATAGATGTGGGCCCGGACCATCTGGGTGACGGTCGACGCCTGCCACGGCATCCGGCCGGCCAGAGCGAGGTACAGCAGCAGACCGAGGGCGTACACGTCGGTCGCCGGACGGACCGGGCCGCCCTCGATGCGCTCCGGGGCCAGATAGGCCGGGGTGCCCAGCACCTGGCCGTCGTCACCGTCGAAGGCGCCGACCGCGGCCGAGATGCCGAAGTCGACCAGCTTCACCCCCGCGCTGGTCACCATGACGTTGGCCGGCTTGACGTCGCGGTGCACGATGCCGTCGGCGTGGGCGGCCGCCAGGGCCGCCGCCACCTGGGCGCCGGCCAGCGTCACCACCTTCCAGGGAAGCCGGCCGCCGGTCAGCATGTCGGCCAGGGTCCGGCCGTCCACCAGCTCCATCACGACGTACGACAGCGGGCGGCCGGCGTCAGTGAACTCGCCGTAGTCGTAGACCGCGACGACGTTCGCGTGCCGCAGCCGGGCGGCCGTCCGGGCCTCGTCGCGGATCTGCCGCTGTCCGTCCGGGTCGCCGGCCAGCCGGACGGACAGGACCTTCACCGCCACCTCGCGGCCGAGCACGTCGTCGTCGGCCCGCCAGACCACCGACATCCCACCCTGACCGAGCACCTCACGGAGCCGGTAGCGTCCGGCGATCAATTGACCAGGATCCACGCACGATCTGTTTCCCCGGCAGGTCCGGGTAAACCTGACTCACCGTCCCGCGCGGGCGGGACGGTGAGTCTGTGTCGCCCTCCCGCTCAGGCGGGAGTGCAGGTGGGCGTGGGCGCGCCGTTGGCTCCGTTCGCCGTCCCGAGGAATCCGAAGGTGGTCGACGCCCGGGCGCCGAGGGTGCCGTTCCAGCTCTCGTTGACGACGGTCTGCGTGTTGCCGGCGGCGGTGTGCCGGCCGCCCCACAGCTGGCTGACCGTCTGGCCGTCGGCGAAGGTCCAGCCGACCCGCCATCCGGACACGGCCGCGGCGCCGGCGGTCACCGTGACCTCGGCCTGGAACCCGCCCTGCCACTGGCCGGTCACCCGGTAGGTGGCGGTGCAGCCGCCCGGCTCCGCGGGCGGGGTCGTGGTGGGCGCGGGCGTGGTCGGCGAGGGCGTAGTGGGCGAGGACGGCGTGGTCCCGGGCAGCTGCGAGAAGAACTTCCAGATCTCTCCGCCGACCCAGGTGCGGGCGCCGCTGGTCGAGGTCGAACCGTCCACCGGCTCCGGGGTGTGATCACCGTCGAACGCCGCCCACACCACCGGGTATCCCGACCGGCAGCCCGCGTACGCGGTGACGACGTGGGTCAGGCTGCCACGGGCCGGCTCCGGTGGGCTCTGCGCCGTACAGCCGTTGTTGCGGACGAAGGTGTCCCGGATCGACCGGCCGAGCGAGATGTCCAGCACGCTGTCGTGGGTGCCGTGGATGCCGAGATAGGCGACCGGCTGGGTGCCGGGGGTGCAGCCGCTGAGGTTGGCGCCGGAGATCACCGCGACCGCGCGGAAGACCGCCGGCCGGGCACAGGCGACCGCGTAGCTCATCGAGCCGCCGTAACTCCAGCCGAGCGCGAACACCTGCGTGGTATCGACGCACAGATCGCCCTGGATCAACGAGGTCAGGTTGTCGACGAGGGTGAGATCGCGGTTGCCGGTGTTGGCCCAGCCGTTGTCGATGCCCTGGGGCGCGACCAGGATGGCCGACTCTCCCGAGAGCCCCTGGAGCCCGTAGTAGCCCGCACTCGCCACGTTGGCGGCGCTCCCGTTCAGCCAGTGGAAGGCGAAGATCAATTTGTACGGCTTGGCGCGGTCGTAGCCGGCCGGGATCCGCAGGATGTACGACCGGTTCTGGCCACCGCTGGAGATGGTGCGGGTGCCGCTGGTCAACGTGGGGGCCCGGCCACACCCGGCGGTCGGCGCGGCGCCGGCCGGGGTCGCGTTCAGGACGGCCAGGCAAGCGGCCACGGCCAGCAGGACCGACACGGCGGCGGCCGCGAGCGGCGTGGGACGGGCACGTCGGGGGATGAGCATCGGAAACCCCTTCCGGGAGGGATCGCTCGAGAAAGTCCGGGCGCCGGGGGCGGGCGCCGTCAGGGAATGACGAAACGGTACGGGAGCGCTCCCAGGGAATCAATAAAACAATTCCGCAACGTCCCCTATAAGCATGCCCAGCTTTCATAACAGTTTTTCAGTAACGATTTTTGGCGCCTGCCGCGACACCGATATGACACGAAGCTTTTGCCCAGACGACCGGAAGTTTCGGACCAGCATCTGTGCGGCAGAGAGCCGGATCCCGATGGCAATTGGCAGGTGGTGTCTCCAGCTCATTAGATGCGCAGCTCACAGCGGCGCTCGCTGCCGATAGCTTCCGGAACTTCTCCGAAACTGTTGTTTCGTCGCGGTTACGCGTGTCAGCATGACCGGCAATCGAAGTGCATCAGTCCCGCGTTCCGGTGCGATTTACCAGCGCCTATACGTTGGCGATTCGGCGCCGGGACGCGGATCCGCAAAGGAGACCACCGTGGCAGCCAGCCCTCCTGTCCATTCCACCGGCTCCGCGAAACGCCGGTCGCCCTGGCTCCGACTGCTCGGCGGCGGCGCCGCCGCCGTCATTGCGGCCGCCGGCGTGATGGCGGTGATGCCGGACGCGAGCGCCGCCGAGAGCACTTTGGGCGCCGCGGCCGCGCAATCCGGCCGGTACTTCGGCACGGCCATCGCGGCGAGCCGGCTCAGCAACTCGACGTACTCGACCATCGCCGCGCGTGAGTTCAACATGATCACCGCCGAGAACGAGATGAAGCCGGACGCCCTGCAGCCCAACCGGGGTCAGTTCAACTTCAGCTCCGGCGACCAGATCTACAACTGGGCCACCCAGCGCGGGCTCAAGGTCCGTGGGCACACCCTGGCCTGGCACGCCCAGCAGCCCGGCTGGATGCAGAGCCTCAGCGGCAGCAGCCTGCGCCAGGCGATGATCGACCACATCAACGGCGTGATGGCCCACTACAAGGGCAAGCTCGCGGCGTGGGACGTGGTCAACGAGGCGTTCAACGAGGACGGCAGCCGGCGGACGTCCAACCTGCAGGGCACCGGCAACGACTGGATCGAGGTGGCGTTCCGCACGGCACGCGCCGCCGACCCGTCGGTCAAGCTCTGCTACAACGACTACAACATCGAGAACTGGTCCTACGGCAAGACCCAGGGCGTCTACAACATGATCCGGGACTTCAAGTCCCGGGGCGTGCCGATCGACTGCGTGGGCCTGCAGACCCACTTCACCGGGGGCAGCTCCCTGCCGGGCAACTTCCAGACCACCCTGTCCAGCTTCGCGGCCCTCGGCGTCGACGTCGCCCTGACCGAGGTCGACGTGACCAACTCGTCGACCTCCCAGTACGCCGGGCTCACCCAGGCCTGCCTCAACGTGCCGCGCTGCATCGGCATCACCGTGTGGGGCGTCCGGGACAGCGACTCCTGGCGCTCCGGCGAGAACCCGCTGCTGTTCGACGGCAACGGCAACAAGAAGGCGGCGTACACCTCGGTCCTCAACGCCCTGAACTCGGCCGGCCCGGGCAACCCCACGTCTCCCCCGCCGAGCACCACGCCGCCGCCCTCGGGTGACGGAACGCGGATCGTGGGCAGCCAGTCGGGTCGCTGCATCGACGTGCCGGGGGCGACGCAGACCAATGGCACCCGGGTTCAGCTCTACGACTGCAACGGACAGGCCCAGCAGACGTGGACGCTCACGTCGAGCAAGCAGCTGACCGTGTACGGCTCGCGGTGCCTGGACGCGGCCGGCTCCGGCAACGGCTCGGCCGTGCAGATCTACAGCTGCAACGGCCAAGCCAACCAGCAGTGGAACGTCAACACCAACGGAACCATCACCGGCGTCCAGTCCGGACGCTGCCTGGACGTGTGGGGCAGCGGCAACGGCCAGCAGGTGCAGATCTACGACTGCAACGGCCAGGCCAACCAGCGGTTCAGCCGGAGCTGAGCCCACCCGGGGTGAAGCGGTGCAGCGGCAGTCTCGGCGCTGCACCGCTTCTTCGCGTCGCCCTGCCGAAAGTTTCGACGATTGTCTGACCAATGCCGGTGCAATCACTCCGCAACCAAGCCTCACCCCCACTCCAAGACCCAGTCCTGGCTGCCTATTCGGCTGTTCTGCGACTCGCAAGCACGGTTCGATATTTCCGCCAAGTTTCCGGAAGTTGTTGACAAGGACCGGCTGGAGAAGCCACGATCTCGCCAAGACGGACTTCGATGACCGTCGTTCCCCCGCCACGGCGGACGGCACCTTCACGGCGGCGCTCGTCCCTGCCGCCGGCCCGTCCCCGGTGCGCTTCGCCGTGGCCGTTGGGCTGTTCCCCGTCAGCCCCCTCACGAGAGGAAGCACGCAGATGACCGCAGATCCCGCCCGCCCCCAGGGCCGGCGCAGCCGCCTCCGGCTGTTGCTCGGCGCCGCCTGCGCCGCCGTCCTGGCCACCGGCGGCACCATGGTCGCCGCCCCCAACGCCTACGCCGAGGCCGACCGGACCCTCACGTCGAACCTCACCGGCACGCACAACGGCTACTACTTCTCGTTCTGGAAGGACAGCGGCAACGCCAGCATGACCTTGCGGGCCGACGGCCGGTACAGCAGCAGCTGGGACCGCAGCACCAACAACTGGGTCGGCGGCAAGGGCTGGGCCACCGGCAACCGGCGCACGGTCACCTACTCCGGCAGCTACAACCCGGGCAACAACAACACCTACCTCGCCCTGTACGGCTGGACCCGCAGCCCGCTGATCGAGTACTACGTCGTCGAGAACTTCGGCAGCTACAACCCGAGCAGCGGCGCCACCCGGATGGGCACTGTCACCACCGACGGCGGCACCTACGACATCCTGCGCAGCCAGCGGGTCAACGCGCCCTCGATCGACGGCAACCAGACGTTCTACCAGTTCTGGAGCGTCCGGCAGCAGAAGCGCAGCTCCGGCACCATCACCACGGCCAACCACTTCGACGCCTGGGCCCGCGCCGGGCTCAACCTCGGCACCAACCACAGCTACCAGGTGATGGCCACCGAGGGTTACCAGAGCCAGGGCAGCTCCGACATCACCGTCCGCGAGGGCACCGGCGGGGGCACCAACCCCACCACTCCCCCGCCGACCAACGGCGGCGGCAGCAACTGCACCGCCACGCTTTCGGCCGGGCAGCAGTACGGCGACCGGTTCAACCTCAACGTCTCGGTGGCCAACACCAGCAACTGGACGGTCGGGCTCGCCCTCAACGGCGGCCAGAGCATCCAGAACAGCTGGAACGCCGCGGTCAGCGGCACCACCGGAACGGTCACCGCTCGGCCGAACGGCAACGGCAACAACTTCGGCGTGACCATCATGGCCAACGGCAACTGGACCTGGCCCACGGTCACCTGCCGGACGAGCTGATTCTCGTGGCGCGGCGGAGTGGGCCGCCGCGCCATCACCAGTGGGAGGTTCCTCATGACGATCGCCAAGTCCGCTGTCTCCTCCGCCGGTGACGGCGGGACCGAACACTGGATGATCCGGAACCCGGTGCTTCCCGGGTTTCACCCGGACCCGTCGATCGTGCGGGTCGGCTCCGACTACTACATCGCCACGTCGACGTTCGAGTGGTACCCGGGGGTCCGGGTGCACCACTCGACCGATCTGGTCCACTGGCAGCCGCTGGGCGGGGTGCTGACCGAGCGCCGGCTGCTCGACCTCACCGGGACGGCCGACTCCTGCGGCATCTGGGCACCCAATCTCACCTACGCCCATGGCCTGTTCCATCTGGTCTACACCGACGTGGCGACGTTCGCGGGCGGTTACTGGGACCCGCAGAACTATCTGGTCACCGCGCCGAGCATGGCCGGCCCGTGGTCGGACCCGGTCGTCCTGCACGGCCGTGGCTTCGACTCCTCGCTGTTCCACGACGAGGACGGCACCACCTGGATGCTGTCGATGCGGGCCGACTGGCGCCCCGGCCGCAACCGCTTCGGCGGCATCGAGATCCAGCGGTACGACTGTGCCGAGCGCCGGCTGACCGGCCCGGCCCACCTCATCTTCGAAGGCACCGGCGCCGGACTCACCGAGGCGCCCAACGTCTATCGCCAGGACGGCTGGTATTACCTGGTCACCGCCGAGGGTGGCACCAGCTGGACCCACCAGGTCACCGTCGCCCGGTCGCGGCACCTGCTCGGTGACTACGAAGTGGACGGTGGCGGACCGCTGCTGACCTCGGCCGGACGCCCGGAACTGCCCCTGCAGAAGGCCGGCCACGGCAGCCTCGTGCAGACCCCGGCCGGCGAGTGGTATCTGGCCCATCTGGTCGCCCGGCCCTACTCGGCGCAGGGCCGCTGCGTCCTCGGCCGGGAAGCCGCCCTGCAGAGGGTGGAGTGGGCGGCTGGGGCCTGGCCCCGCATCCGCGACGGGGTACCGGCCGAGCGGGTTCCGGCCCCCACCGGCGTGGTGGTCACCGCCGGGCCGCCGTCCTCCGAGCAGCTCGAGGACGACGACTTCGACGCGCCGGAGCTCGGCCCCAACTGGTCGACCCTGCGCCGGCCGGCCACGCCGGACTGGATCGATCTGTCGGCCCGGCCGTCGCATCTGCGGATCCACGGCGGGCAGTCGCCGATGGCCCGGCACCGGCCGAGTCTGGTGGCCCGCCGGGTGACGGCCCGGCAGTGCACCTTCGAGGTGACGTGCGAGTTCGAACCTCGTAACGCCCGCCAGCTGGCGGGAATCACGGCGTACTACAACTCCCGCAACTGGTACTACCTGCATGTGACGGCCGACGACGACTGCACCCCGGTGCTCGACGTGCTGTGCTGCGACAGCGGGCGGGTCACCACCGCGCCGGGTCTGCGGACCGTGCTCGACGGCGTGCCGCGAATCGGCCTGCGCGTTCGCCTGGACGGTCCGGCTCTGACCTTCGCCTACACGACCAACCCGGGGGAGATGGCGGTCTGGTACGACGTCGGCCGCACCTTCGACGCCACCACGCTGTCCGACGAGTACGCCGCGACGATCGTCCCCGGGGAGCCCGAGGCCTGGGGCTTCACCGGCGCCTTCGTCGGGCTCTGGGTGCAGGATCTGGGGGCCGAGGGCGGCTACGCCGACTTCGACCGGGCTGCCTACCGCGCGGACTGACTCACAAGACACCGCTCACGGTGACGAAGGAGTGGGCCGGCAGGTGCGCCCGTAGCGTGCCGCCGGCCACTGTCACACCGTCGTACGGGCGGGGCGCGACCGCCGACGGAGATTCCGGGGTGTTGTGGTCCGGCAGCGTCCCGGACGTCAGAATCACCGCGTCCACCGTCCCGAGCGCGCCCCCGCGCAGCTCGATCTCGACCTCGGCCCCTTCGTCGGCGTCGAGATTGGACAGCGAGACGAGCAGCCGGCTGTCCTTGCGGCTGGCCGACATCGAGACGGTGGTCAGCGTCGCTTCGCCGACCGCGCGCGAGGGCAGCGCGGTGCGGAAGTCGACCCGCAGCGACGTGGCGTCCTGGTGCCCCCGGTTCATGTGGAAGACGTGATAGGTGGGGGTGAGGACCATGGCGTCCGAGTCGGGGTCGGTGAGGATCATGGCTTGCAGCACGTTGACGGTCTGCGCGATGTTGGCCATCACGAGGCGGTCGGCGTGCCGGTGGAAGACGTCGAAGTGCGTACTGGCCACCAGCGCGTCCCGCAGCGTGTTCTGCTGATACAGGAATCCGGGGTTGGTGCCGGGCTCCACGTCGAACCAGGTGCCCCACTCGTCCAGCACCAGGCCGACGGATCGGCCCGGGTCGTAACAGTCCATCACGGCCTCGTGCCCGGCCAGGATCTCCTCGATGCGGGCCGCGGACACCATCGTCCGGTAGTACTCGCCGGTGTCGAACGCGGTCGCCGAGCCCTTCTGCTCCCACGTCGGGCCGGTCACGGTGTAGTAATGCACCGACAGCGCGTGATAGGCGGTGCTGCTGACGTGCCGGCACCCGAGATGCCCGACCTGCTTCATCAGCGTCTCGGTCCAGGCGTAGTCGGCGCTGTTGGCCCCGGCGGCGATCTTGTAGAGCGTGTTGCCGCCGTAATCGCGGCAGTAGGTGCCGTAACGGCGGGCTTCCTGCGCGTAGTGCTCGGCGGTCATGTTGCCGCCGCAGCCCCAAGCCTCGTTGCCCAGCCCCCAGAACCGCACCGGCCACGGCTCCTCACGGCCGTTGGCCTTGCGCAGCCGGGCCATCGGCGAGTCCCCGTCCCGGGTCAGGTATTCGACCCACTCGCTCATCTCCCGGACGGTGCCGGAGCCGACGTTGCCGGCGATATACGGTTCGGCGCCGAGCATCTCGCACAGCGCCATGAACTCGTGGGTGCCGAAGTGGTTGTTCTCCTCGACCCCGCCCCAGTGGGTGTTGACCATGACGGGCCGCCGGTCCCGGGGCCCGATCCCGTCCCGCCAGTGGTATTCGTCGGCGAAGCAGCCGCCGGGCCAGCGCAGATTGGGGATGTGCAGCTCGCGCAGAGCCTCGACGACATCGAGGCGCAGTCCGCGCTCGTTCGGGATGCCGGAGTCCTCACCGACATAGAAGCCGCCGTAGACGCAGCGGCCCAGGTGTTCGGCGAAATGCCCGTACAGGTGCCGGTTGATCCGCGGTCCGCCGAGGTCCACATTGATGACTGCTTCGATGGCCATCAGGCACCCATCCTCAGGAGAACGTCGCCGCCCGGCGCGGCGATCGTGAAGGACGCCGCGCCTGCGGCGCACCGCAGCTCGTAGTCGCCGAGGAAGCCCCGCACCTCGGCCCGCCCGGCGTCATCGGTCCGCAGCGCCGTCGCCGGGAGCCACCACTCCCCCTTCACCAGGCCCCGCAACGCGTCGTAGGCGGGTTTCGGGGTGCCGTCGGCGCGCACCAGACCGCAGGGAGCGCCGAGCCACGCCCCGGCGTCGGTGAGGCCCCAGTAGGTGACCGCCTCGACCGAGGGGTGCGAGAGCAGCGTCCGGTAATGCCGGACCACCTCGTCGGCCTGACGCTGCTCGCCCTCCGCGGTGGAGGGCCAGGACGCCACCTGATAGTCGTTGAGATCCTCGATGTGCGCGGGCATCAGGTCACCGGACACCAGCGTCGTCTCGGTCAGATGGAGCGGCAGGCCGAAGCGGGCGAACCGGTCGAGGATCGCCAGGGTCCGCTCCTCGCCCCAGTAGCCCTGGTGCATGTGGCTCTGCAGACCGAGCGCGTCGATCCGGACCCCGGCGGCGAGAAGACCTTCGATCAGGCACTCGTACGCCGGGGACAGGTCGAAGTCGTTGAGCAGCAGGGTCGCCGACGGATCAGCCGCCCGCGCCTCGTCGAAGGCCAGACGGACCGTGGTCATCCGGCCGCGTTCCCAGGCGAGCCGGGTGATCGCGTTGCGCTGCGGCTCGTTGCTGAACACCGGCATGATGACCGCCTCGTTCACCACGTCCCACGCCTGCACGACGTCGGCGAACCCGGTCACCTCGCGCCGGATGCGGGCGCGGACGGCCGCCTCGACCTCGCCGGTCGGCCGGTCGCGCAGCCAGTCGGCCGTGAGGGTGTGCCACACGAGCGGGTGCCCCTTGACCCGGCAGCCGTGGCGGCCGAACCACTCCGCGGTGCGGTGCAGTCGTCGTGTGTCGGGCGACCCGCGCCGCGGTTCGAAGGCGCCCCAGTAGAAGGGCAGCGTCGCGGTGTTGAAGAGGTCGAAGAACAGGCCGGCGATCCCCGCGGCCACGTCGGGCGCGGCGCCACCGAAAGCACCGGCCGGCGGGTCGGTCTCCTCGTTGGCCACGGGGATGAAGTCGAAGCCGATGTTGCCGAACGAGAAGGCGTGGGCGCGCTGTTCGACGACGACTTCGTGGTCGCGAAGCGGCTGCCCGTGGGCGTCGAGCACGGTGATGACTACCTCGCCGTACCGGTGGCCGAATGGGACTGCGGTCACGTGATCCTCCTGGTGCTGCAACCTAAGTGGCCTGCCGGGAATCCGCAACTTCCGGAACCGTACGAATCTTTCAGCCTCACACGCGTTAGTACGTCGGAAAATGTTAACGATGCACATCGTGCAAATCTGGTCCGTCCACTACCGAGTGTTCGAGTGTCGTCACGTAACGGCTCTGGCTCATTGTGACGAATATCTTGACATCCACGGGTGCCACTTCATAGCTTGAGCGGCACATTCCGGAAACATTCCGAAACTTTCGGTTCCGAGAGGTGAGCTCATGGCGTCCAAGAGATTTCTGGCCCTGACTACCGTGGTGGCCTTGAGCGCCATGAGCCTGGCGGCGTGCAGCGGTGGCGACGACGAGGGCGGCGGCAGCGACTCCGGCGGCAACGTCACGATGGCTCTCTGGCACAACTCGACCACCGGTCCCGGCAAGGCGTTCTGGGACAAGACCGTGGCCGATTTCCAGACCGCCCACCCGACCGTGAAGATCAAGATCCAGTCGGTCCAGAACGAGGACCTGGACGGCAAGCTCCAGACCTCGCTCAACTCCGGCTCCGCGCCGGACATCTTCCTGCAGCGCGGCGGCGGCAAGATGGCCGCGATGGTCGAGGCGGGTCAGCTCAAGGACATCACCGCCGACGTCACCGCCGAGACCAAGCAGGCGGTGGGTGACGCCGCACTGGGCACCGGGCAGGTCGACGGCAAGACCTACGCCGTGCCGGTCTCGATCCTGCCCGGCGGCTTCTGGTACAGCAAGGACATCCTCAAGAAGGCCGGGGTCACCACGGCACCGACCACGATGGAGGAACTCACCGCCGCCGCGGGCAAGCTCAAGGCCAACGGGACGCCGGTCGCGCTCGGCGGCAAGGACGCCTGGCCGGCGGCCCACTGGTACTACTTCTTCGCTCTGCGCGCCTGCAGCAAGGACACCCTCGACGCGGCGGCCAAGGAGAAGAACTTCACCGATCCGTGCTGGACGAAGGCCGGGCAGGATCTCAAGAGTTTCGCCGACACCAAGCCCTTCAACGACGGCTTTTTGACCACCTCGGCCCAGCAGGGCGCGGGCAGCTCGGCCGGCCTGATCGCCAACTACAAGGCCGGCATGGAGCTGATGGGCTCGTGGGACCCGGGCGTGATCGCCGGTCTGACGAAGGACAAGAAGCCGCTGCCCGATCTGGGGTTCTTCCCCTTCCCGGCCGTCTCCGGCGGCCAGGGTGACCCGGCCGCCATCATGGGCGGGGCCGACGGCTACTCGTGCTCGGCCCAGGCGCCCAAGGAATGCGCCGACTTCCTGAACTACCTGCTCACCAAGCCCGTGCAGGAGGCGTACTACAAGGCCTTCAACTCGCTGCCGGTCAGCAAGGAGGCTCAGGGCGCGGTCACCGAGGAGTACCTCAAGGCCGTCCTCGACGCCTACAACAAGGCCCCGTACGTCTCGCAGTGGCTGGACACCGTCTACGGCCAGAACGTCGGCAACGCCCTCAACATCGGCGTGGTGAATCTGCTGGCCGGCAAGGGCGACGTCGCCGGCATCATCCAGTCCGTGAACGACGCAGCCAAGAAGGGCTGAGAGGTAACCGAGCCATGAGCAGCGACTTCGGTGGCGAGAGCGCAGTGGTCACTGAGGACGCGCCCGGCAGTCGCGGGCGGGGCGGGGCCGGCGTACCGGCGCCGCCTCCGCTCCGCCCGCGCCGGCGCGGAATCGGCTGGGCCCAGCGTCTGGAGATCGCGGCGCTGTCCGGCCCGGCGATCCTGATGTTCGTCGGCTTCGTGATCTTCCCGGTCCTGATGGCCGCGTACTACGGCTTCTACCGCTGGAAGGGCTTCGGGCCACCGACCAACTTCGTCGGGCTCGACAACTACGTGACCATCCTGCAGGACAGCTCGTTCCACGAGGCGCTGTGGCACAACGGGCAGATCCTGGTGCTCTCGCTCGTTCTGCAGGGTCCCATCGCGCTCGGGCTGGCGCTGCTGCTCAATCAGCGGCTGCGGGCCCAGTCGGCCATCCGGGTGCTCATCTTCGTGCCGTACGTGATCTCCGAGGTCATCACCGGAACGGCCTGGAGCCTGATGCTGCAGACCAACGGCGCGGTCAACGACGTCCTGCGGTCGCTCGGGCTCGGTGGAGTGGCCGAGGACTGGCTGGCCAACCCGAAACTGGCCATCTGGACGCTGATGCTGATCCTGACGTGGAAGTACGTCGGGTTCGCGGTGATCCTGTTCCTGGCCGGGATGCAGAACATCCCGGAGGAGCTCTCGGAGGCGGCCGCGGTCGACGGCGCCTCGTTCTGGCAGACCCACCGGCACATCACGCTGCCGCTGCTCGGGCCGACGATCCGGATCTGGGCGTTCCTGTCGATCATCGGCTCGCTGCAATTGTTCGACCTCGTCTACATCATCTGGGGCCAGTACGTCGCCTCGACCGCCGGCACCTCGACCATGGCGACGTACATGGTCACCGAGGGCCGCAACGCCGGCAACTACGGATACGGCAATGCCGTGGCGGTCGTGCTCTTCGCCATCTCACTGATCATCGCGCTCGTCTACCAGCGCTTCGTTCTGCGCCGGGACACCGAGGGCGCGCTCACCGGAGGTCGGTAACCATGGACAGGAAGGACAGCGCCTGGGGCAACCCGATCGTCTACCTCGTCGCCCTGCTGCTGGTCGGTCTGATGCTCGGGCCGGTCATCTACATCATCATCGGCGGGTTCCGGACCAACTCGCAGATCACGACCGACCCGGCCGCCCTGCCCAACCCGTGGGTGTCCGGCAACTACACCGACGTGCTGGCGAGTGAGACCTTCTGGCGTCAGATCGGCAACTCGACGGTGGTGGCCGCGGCGACCACGATCGGCGTTCTCGCGCTGGGCGTCATGGCCAGCTACGTCCTGGCCCGGTACAAGTTCCGGGGCCGGGGGGCGATGTACGCGCTGTTCGCGGCCGGGCTGATGTTCCCGGTCACCGTGGCCATCACGCCGCTCTACATCCTGGTGAAGAACCTGGGGCTGGTGAACACGCTGCCCGGCGTCATCCTGCCGCAGATCGCCTTCGGACTGCCCACCACGATCATCATCCTGGTCCCGTTCCTGCAGGCCATTCCCAAGGAGATCGAGGAGGCCGCGGCCATCGACCGCTGCAGCCGGCTCGGCTTCTTCTGGCGGATGGTGCTGCCGCTCTCGGTGCCGGGCCTGATCACCACCGGCATCCTGGCCTTCATCGGCAGCTGGAACAGCTATCTGCTGCCGCTGTTCATCCTCAACGACCAGGACACCTTCACTCTGCCGCTGGGTGTCCAGGCCTTCTCCTCGCAGTACTCGGTCGACACGGCCAAGGTGCTGGCATTCACCTCGCTCTCCATGATCCCGGCGCTCGTGTTCTTCAGCCTGTTCGAACGCCGGATCGTCGGCGGGCTCACCGGCGCGGTCAAGGGCTGACCCACAGGTGCCATCCTCTCCGGGTGGACTACTTCTTCTATTGCCGCGACCGCGAGGGCGCCGGGGACCTACGGTCGCAACTCGTCGAGGAACACTGGGCCTTCATGGACCGGTTCGCCGAAGCGATGATCGCCCGGGGGCCCACGCTGACCGGTGACCTCGACGGGGCCACCGGCAGCGTGCACATCGTCGAGCTGCCCGACGCCGAGGCCGCCCGCGTCTTCGCGTTCGAGGAGCCCAACCAGCTCGCCGGGGTCTACCGCCAGATCACCGTCCGGCGATACGTCGACCTGCTGGGCCGGACGATGGGGGACTTCCCGGGTGAGCGGGGCGAGGGCCCGGGGCGGTATCTGGTTCTCGCCCACGGCAAGCCGCTGATGGACTGGCCGGGGGCCGAGCAGACCGAGCCGGTCCTCGACCGGGACCGGCTCATCGCCTGGGGCCGGCTGCTCTCCGAGGACGGTGAGGACTGGGAGGGCACGGCCGTGATCGGCGAGTTCAGCGACCCGGAGACCATCCGCGATCTCTTCGCCGCCACCGGTGCCTACGACCGGATCGAGGTGCACCCCTGGACCTTCGGCGGGCGACGGTGACCTGGATCACCGGGGATCGGAGATCCGCCGGCCGTTCCGGCTTCGTCCTCTCCGGTTGTGGAACGAGAACGTGACAGGACATCGGCGATCGTCGCCCTCGAGCTGAGGCGCTCCTCCGCCCTCGGCACGGCGGTACTCGTCGTGGTCATCGGGGTCACCGCGCTCTACCTCGCTCCCGGACGCTGGTCGGGCGGGTGGATGTCACTGGCCCTGAACGCGCGCGAATACACGATGCTGCTGTGGCCGCTGGTCCTGGCGGCCGGCGCGGGGCAGGGCCGCCGGGAACACCGGGCCCGCGTGACCGAGCTGTTCGCCACGACGGCCCGCTCCCGCGCGCGCCGGGCGCTGCCGCTGCTCATCGCGATGGGTGGCACTGGCGCCTTGGCGTACGTCCTGGTCGTCGTGGCCGGCGGCGTCGCGCTCCTGTCCCGGCCGCACTACCTCCCGGCCGACGTCCTCGTCGTCACCGCCGCGGGAGCGTTGTCGATGGTTTCGGCCGCCTGGCTCGGCTCGGCCTCGGCCGGGTGCTGCCCGCCCCGGCGACCGCCCCGCTGCTCGCCGTCGGCGGTGCCCTGTTCGTCATCTATGCCGCGATCGTCAAGCCGTTGTCGCCCGGTGCGGTGCTCTCCCCGATGTACGGCAGTCTGCAGTCCTACCCCTATCAGACGATCGACCACCGGGTGAGCGCCGCGTTCTGCGTCTGGATGGTCGCGCTGGCGATCACCGGGGCGGTGCTGCTCGCCGCCGAGAGCCGATGGCTGCGGGTCGCGGCGATCGGGCCGGCCCTGATCGGCCTGGGCCTGGCGGTCACCCTGGCCCCCCGGGACCCGGCGGCCCTGGAAGCGCCGATCGATCCGGCGGCCGCCCACCTGGTCTGCACCGCCGATGCGCCGGTCGTCTGCGTCAGCCGGGTCAACGCCGGGGTGCTCGACGATCTGACGCCGCTCGCCCGGACCGGTCTCGCCGCCCTCAACCGGCTCCCGGGCACACCGGCCGAAGTGCACGAGGAGATCCGGCAATCCGGTGCCTGGCGGAGGCCGGCGGCGCCGGTGACCGACGTCGTCCTGCTGCCCGTCACCGTCGACCGGCACGGCGGCCTGGCCCATCCCGGCTCGGTGGTGCCCCTGATCGTCGGCTCGCTGGGCGTCACCGCCGGCGGCTCCTGCGACAACCGGCACGCCTCGGTCGAACGGGCGGCCGCGGCCTATCTGCTCGACCGGCGGCCGGTCTCGGACGTCGGTGTCGTTCCCGGGGTGACCGGGGAGGGCGCGGCGCTCAACCAGCTGGCCGTCAAGCTGTGGGAGGGGCTGCGCACGGTGCCGGAGGACGAGGCCCTGGCCCGCATCGCGGCGGTGCGCCAAGCGGTGATCGACTGCCGGGACAGCTCCGAGTTGCTCTCGCGAAGCGCCGGATGACCGTCGGCCGGCCGCGGGCCGGCTCGACACGGGGCCGGCTCACCAGCGTGGCCGGCTCAACAGCGTGGCCGGCTCAACAGCGTGGCCGGCTCAACAGCGTGGCCGGCTCAACAGCGTGGCCGGCTCACCAGCGTGGCCGGCTCAACAGCGTGGCCGGCTCACCAGCGTGGCCGGCTCAACAGCGTGGCCGGCTCAACAGCGTGGCCGGCTTCCGGCCTACGCCGTGCGATTTACCAGTGCCGGGATCGCCGAGAAGACGCCGTCGGGGTCGTACCGTCGCTTGAGGTCGAGCAGGCGGCTCAGATTGGCGCCGAACGAGTCGCGGGCCCGCCGGTCGTCGTCCGGGCCGAGCAGGTTGGGATAGCCGCCGGGCAGGGCCACCGGGTCGAGGGCTTCGGCGACCGAGTCGGCCCAGGCCCGGTGCCGGTCGACCGGCTCGCCCGGGGACCAGGCCGCGATGATCTCGATCGGGTGGTGCGGCACGCGATGGGCGAACGCGGACCCGGCCGGATCGGCCTTCGCCGCCGCACCGTGGAAGTGGTTGACCACCAATGCCGAGAAGGGTGAGGTGACCCGGTGGGCGGCGTCGGTCAGCGCCTCGGCCGCGAGCGGCGACACCGCGGCCAGCCAGCGGCTGCGCAGCAGGTAGTGGTTGCCCTCGACGGTGGCGGCGTCGAACATGCGCACGGCCGCCGCGTACGGCATGGGTTGGACCCGGTCGACGATCGGGTGGCCCAGCCCGCGCATCCGCGCGATCAGGCGCTCGCCCGCAGCCTCGTCGTCGCCGCACCAGAACGGGCAGAGGAAGGCCAGCGGGCCGTCGGGTCCGGGCAGGAACCCGGTCATCACGGTCAGCTCGTCGGGGCTGGTGGCCACGATGTCGGCGTAGCCGGTGAGCACGGCCGGGCCCTCGGCGGCCGGGAACATGAGGATGCCGGCCAGGATCGAGGGCAGCGCGTGCAGGCGGAACCGCAAGCTGGTCACCACGCCGAAGTTGCCACCGCCGCCCCGCAGCGCCCACCACAGGTCGGCGTCGGCGTCCGGCCCGGCGAGCACCGGGCGGCCGTCGGCCAGCACCACCTCGGCGCCGAGCAGGTTGTCCGCGGCCAGCCCGAACCGGCCGATCAACGGGCCGTATCCGCCCCCGGTGGCCAGCCCGGCCAGGCCGACACCGCCGACCACGCCGGTCGCCGCGACCAGCCCGTGTGGCGCCGCGGTGGCTGTCAGATCGGCCGAGAGTGCTCCACCCTGGACGGTGGCCGTGCGAGCCCCCGCGTCGACGGTGACCGCCCGCATGCCGGTGAGGTCGATGACCAGCCCGCCGTCGCGCAGGGCCCGGCCGGCCCAGTCGTGCCCGCCGGAGCGCACCGACAGCGGCAGTCCGGCGTCGCGGGCGATCCGGACCACCGTGCTCACCTCGGCGGCGTCCACGCACCGGGCGATCAGGGCGGGATGCGTCATCACGTCGGCGTTCCACACCCGGCGGGCGGCGTCGAACCCGTCCTGCTCGGCAGTGATCAGCCGGTCCCCCAGCGTCGCGCGCAATGCCCGTACGGCCTCGGACTCCCTCATGGCCGGACCCTAGCCCCCCGTCACCGATAGTGCCGTCACGAACACGACAGCCGGGTCCCGTGGAGAAAGCGGTCGGGGCGGGCCACCGTGACACTGCCCGGCCGCCCGGTCAGCAGGCCGTCCAGATCGCGCAGGGGCCGGCAACCCGGCGGCGGGTCGGCGAGGTCGAGCGCGAGCACCACCGCGTCGTCCGGGATCCCGGTGACCACCGTGCGGGGATCGCACCCGTGGCCGAGGTAGGCCCACCGGTATCCGATGACCTCGTCCAGCCGCACCGGCGGCCCTCCGCCGACGCTGACCCGCGGGTTGGGCAGAACCCGGCCGGCATCGGGAAGCGCCCCGGCGACCGCCCGGGGCAGCCGGCGCGCGGGCAGCGGCTTGCCGCCGAGGCGCGACCCGAGTCCGGGCAGCGACGCCACGGCCCGCAGCACGCCCCGGCTCAGCCTCATCCTCGTACGGCTGCGGGTCTGCACCAGCCGCCCGATGCGCAGCGCCAGCGTGGTGGTGGCCTCGACATCGGGCCGGCGCTCCCGCTCGTAGCCGTCGATCAGCGCCGGATCACCGCCGGCGACCACATCGGACAGCCGCCAGGCCAGCGCGACCGCGTCCCGCATCCCCATGCCCAGACCGAGTCCGGCGAACGGCGGCATGGCGTGGGCCGCGTCGCCGGCCAGCAGAACCCGCCCGGCTCGCCACCGCTCGGCCTGGCGGGCGTAGAAGGTGAAGACGGTGGCCCGCTCGATGTCCACGTCGGCCGGCCGCACCCACGGGGCGATCAACGACCGTACGGCATCGGTGGCGACCACGGCCTGCGGATCCTCGCCCGGCCCGAGCATCCACTCCCACCGCCACCGGTCACGCTGGGACATGGCCACCATCGGGCGCTCCGGGTCGAGCACGAAGGCGATGCTCGCGCCCCCGTCCGTGCCCCCGCCCACTCCCGGAGCGGCACCGGCACCCGGGCGCACCGTGGCGTCGACGACGAGCCACGGCTGCACGAATGTCTCGCCCGGGAACCCGATGCCGGCCGCCGCGCGAACCGTGCTCCCCGTCCCGTCACACCCCACGAGCCATCGCGCGGTCAGGCGCCGGCCGTCATCGAGCACCGCGGTCAGGCGCTCGCCGTGCTGCTCGACCTCGCGCACGCTGCGCCCGCCCAGGATCCGCACACAGCCGGTATCGAGGGCGACCCGCCGCAGCGCCGCTTCCAGGGCGGGCTGGTCGAGCCGAACGATCTGCGGCAGCCCGTACGGTCGTGCGGTCTGCTCGATCATGAGCAGGGGCCGGTGGTGCTGGTCGACCACCCCGTTCCGCGCCAGCGGCGTCGCCCAGTGCTCGAGCGGCGGCATCCCGGGCAGCGCCGTCAGGACGCGGATCGCCTCGATGTCGAGCACCGCGGCCCGCGGCTTCGGATACGGCCGATCCTGCGGCTCGACGACGACCGTGGGCACCCCCCGGGTGCCGAGCAGAGCGGCCAGCATCGCGCCGACCGGCCCCATCCCGGCCACCACGACGGCGGTCTCATCGTTGTCCACGGCGCCCCTTCCAGTACGGCACCACCAGCATGCCCAACCCCTTGCTGAGCCGGCGCTGTGAGCCCCTCAGCATCGTCCGAGCCGAAGAGCGCAGACTGCGATCGGGCGCCCCGGGAGAGGACGAGAACATGGATGTCTATGAGGCGGTGGCCAGTCGCCGGGCCGTGCGCGCGTTCAGCGACGAGCCGGTGCCCGCGGACACCCTGAGACGAGTGCTGGTCGCGGCGGCCCGGGCTCCGTCGAGCGGGAACCTGCAGCCGTGGCACCTGTATGTCGTGACCGGCGCTCCCCTGGCTGAGCTCAAGCGGCACGCCACGGCCCGGGCGCTGGCCGGCGACCCGGGAGACGAGCGCGAATACCCGATGTACCCGGATGACCTGACCTCGCCGTACCAGGAACGCTTCTACTCCGCGGCCACCCAGCGCTATCGGGCACTGGGGATCGAGCGGGACGACCCGGCCCGGCCGAGGAAGATCGCCGCCTTGAACTCGGACGCGTTCGGGGCGCCGGTCGTCCTGTTCTGCTATCTCGACCGGGCGATGGGACCGGGGCAGTGGGGCGACGCGGGGATGTACCTGCAGACGGTCATGCTCCTGCTCCGGGCCGAAGGCCTGCACAGCTGCCCGCAGGTGATGTGGACGATGTATCGGCGAACTGTCAGCCAGGCGGTCGGGGCGGGTGACGGGCTCCTGCTGTTCTGTGGCGTCTCGGTGGGCTTCGAGCGGGATGGCGCTCCACAGCCGCGCATCGGGCGCGCGCCTCTGACCGAGACCGTGACCTTCGTCGGCCAGTGACCCGAGAAGCCCAGAGGCTCCTCGGGTCAACCGCTGCGGATCAGCCGCGGCGCCACTTCTGGTTGGCGCCGCCGACACAGGTCCACAGGTGCAGCAGGGCGCCGTTGTCGGGCTTCCACTCCGCGATGTCGACGCACTTGTTGGCCTGCGGGTTGACCAGGTCACCGGCGGCGCTCAGGACGAACTGCTGCGCGGCGGTCCCGTTGCAGGTGTAGATCTGGATGGCGGCGCCGTCGTTGGTGGCGGCGTCGGCGACGTCCAGGCACTTGTTGTTCTCGGTGCGCACGGTGCCGTTGACGAACTGCCACTTCTGGCTTGTGCCGTCGGTGCAGTCCCACACCTGCACGCGCTGCCGGTCGGCGAAGTTCCCGCCCGGCACGTCGACGCACTTGTTGTTCCAGTTGCTGACGATCCGGGTCGTACTGCCCGCCGGGGGGTTGTCCGGCGTACCGGGTGTGCAGCCGTTGTCGGCGGTCACGTTGTCGGTGTGGGTGGTGCCGGCCGCCCGCAGCGAGGTGACCCGCGCGGTCGCCTCGGCCGGGGTCAGCACCTGCTTCTTGGCGTGGAAGACGTAGTCGATGTTCTCGTGCCAGACGCTGGTGCCCCCGGCGGTGTGACCGGTCAGGTCGATGAACCACTGGTTGAAGTCGATCGACATGTTCTGCCGGGGATAGAACTTCCCGCCGTGGGTGCCGACGAGCTGACCGTCGATGTAATACCGGACCTCGCCGTTGGCCACGGTCGCCATGACGTCACGCCAGCCGGCGACGCTGCGATTCTGCTTGCTGTACTGCCGATCCTGCACCCACGGATCGGCCTGGTAGGTGTACCAGGTGGTCTGGAAGTTGGTCGGCCCGCTCTCGCCCCAGCCGCCGTTGGGCAGGTACTCGGAGAAGTCGAGCTCGCTGTAGATCGGGTCGAACGCGTAGCGCAGCGGCGAGATCGTGTAGAAGGTCTGGTTGACGATGTCGCCGTCGGGCCCGGAGGCCGGGGTGTCGGCGAACTTGATCCGGGCGAAGTAGGTGCCCTCGAAGAACCGCCGGTCGGACAGGGACATCTCCGCGTGCGACGTGCCGGCGGCCGTGCCGTTCGTGGAGGCCTGCAGGCGCGCCACCTTCTGACCATCCACAGTGGGGAATGAGATGTTGCCGGCCGACCAGCTCGCGCCGGGCACGCCCGGACCGCCCGCGTTGGTGCGCACGTGCCAGCCCCGCTGGCCGAGGGCCGGGTCGGACGGCGAGCTGTACGAGAAGTCGTCGAAAAGCACGCCGCAACCCACGGCGGCGAGTGACGGCTGCGCCGCGGCGATGCCGATCGAGGTCAGGCCGGCGGCGGCCACCACCGCGGTGACGGCGTGCGCCGCGCGACGTATCAGGACGTGTGTCATCGAGAGCACTCCTTCGGGGGAAAGGGGACTCCTGGCAGCTCAGGGGGCCGAGGAGTGCTCACAGCATCACCGCATCTGTTAACACTCGTCAATGAATAAGGGCGAATTATTTTCCTCATTGCCCTAAGAGGAAGAAAATACTTACCGCCTGTCCGCCCCCGTGCACGCCGGCGACACACCGGACCAGGGTTTTGCACGGGCGCGAACCGCACCGGGCGGGACCAGGCTGGCGAATGTCCGGGAAGGCGGGTCCGCCGGCCGTGCGCCGGGATCTGTGAGAGAGGCGAGTCCGACATGACGACAATCGAGCAACAGACCGGCAACGCCGTACGGCCGTTCACCGTGCGGATCCGCGACGGCGCCCTCGACGATCTGCGGCGCCGCCTGGTGGAGACCCGCCTGCCGAGCCAGGAGCTCGCCGGCGACCGGTCCCAGGGGGTGCAGCTGGCCACGATGCGGGCGCTGCGCGAATACTGGGCCACCGACTACGACGGGCAGCGGGTCGCCTCCCGGCTCAACGCGCTGCCCCAGTTCACCACCGAGATCGACGGCGTCGAGATCCACTTCGTGCACGTCCGGTCCGAGCACCCGGACGCCCTTCCGCTGATCATGACGCACGGCTGGCCGGGCTCGGTCATCGAGATGCTCGACTCCGTCGGCCCGCTCACCGACCCCACCGCGCACGGCGGCGCCGCCACGGACGCCTTCCACCTCGTGCTTCCGTCACTGCCCGGGTACGGCTTCTCGGGTGAGCCGGCCGAGATCGGGTGGGACCTGGTCCGTACCGCCCGGGCCTGGTCGGAGCTCATGCGGCGGCTCGGTTACGACCGGTACGTGGCCCAGGGCGGCGACGTCGGGGCCGGTGTCACCGACGCGATGGGGCGGCTCGGCCCCGACGGGCTGGCCGGCGTCCACATGAACCTGCTCGTGACGGCGCTCAACGACCCGGCGTCCCTGCCGCACGCCACCGACGAGGAACAGGCGGCGCTGGCCGCCATCAGGACGTTCCAGGCCAGCGGGAACGGCTACTTCGTGGAGATGGCCACCCGCCCGCAGACCGTCGGGTACGCCCTGCTCGACTCGCCGGCCGCGCTCGCCGCCTGGATGATCGACCACGACACCGACGCCTACTACAAGATCGTCAGCGCGTTCGTCGACGACCGCCCGTCGGGCAATCTGACCCGCGACCACATCCTCGACAACATCATGGCCTACTGGCTGACCGGGACCGGCGCCTCCGCGGCCCGGTCGTACTGGGAGGCCTACGGACCGGACGCGCCCGCGGCCGGCTCCGCGCCGCAGCCGGATCCCCGCGTCCCGGTCGCGTTCAGCTCGTTCCCGGGCGAGATCTGGCGGACCCCACGGAGCTGGGCCGAGCAGTCCTACCCGACCCTGAGCTACTTCGGCGAGGCCGTGCGGGGCGGCCACTTCGCCGCCTGGGAGGAGCCGGAGCTGTTCGCGGCGGAACTGCGAGCGGCCTTCCGTCCGCTGCGCTGACCCGTACGTCCGGATGCGCTCGCGGTCGATGTCGACGGATCACCCGCGGGCGTGGAAAGCGGCGACCACCGTGTCGGCGAGGGTGCCGAACCACCCCCGGCGACGGCGAAGAGGGCGGCGGTGGCGCAGATCGGACGGCCGGACGAGGCGCTCGAGCTCGGTGGGTGAAGTCATGGGCATCAACCTAGGGACGGGCGGCCGGGCGCCGCCTGAGCCGGGGTACTCAACCCACCTGAGCCCTCTAAGGTGTCGTGGTGAGCTGGCAGCCGGTGCGCGACGCGTATTCGACCATGTCCGAGCAGTACATCGCCCTGTTCGGCGGTGACTGGGAGGCCCACGAGGACGACACCGCGCTCGTCCGCGACCATCTGGCCGGCCTCGACGGCCCGGTGCTCGATCTCGGGTGCGGGCCCGGTCACTGGACTGCCTATCTGCAAGCGCTGGGCGCCGACGTCACCGGCGTCGACCTGGTCCCCGAGTTCATCGGCCATGCCCGGGCCAACTTTCCGGCCTCACGGTTCCGGCTCGGCTCGATGACCGAGCTCGACGTCCCCGACCATGCGGTGGCCGGCATCCTGTCCTGGTATTCGACCATCCACCTGCCGCCGGCCGAACTGGACCGGGTGCTCGCCGAGTTCCGCCGGATGCTGGCCCCGGCCGGACGGCTGGTGATCGGCTTCTTCGACAGCGACGACGGGGTGACCGCGTTCGACCACAAAGTCATCACGGCGTACCGCTGGCCGGTGAGCGAGTTCTCGGCCCGCCTGGCCGGGGCGGGCCTCACCGAGCTCCAGCGCACGCGACAGCAGTTTCCAGAACGGCCCGACCGCATGTACGCAGCCATCGCCGCCCGCGCCGCATAGCTCGGCCCGCGCTGCACACCCCTACCCGCGCCGCGCAGCCCTGCCCGCGCCTCAGCCCTGCCCGCGCCTCAGCCCTGCCCGCGCCTCAACCCTGCCCGCGCCTCAACCCTGCCCGCGCCTCAACCCTGCCCGCGCCTCAGCTCCGCCCGCGCCGCACAGCTCCGCCACCGCCGACCGGTTAGATCTGGCCGGCCGGCCGGTCGCACCTGCCAGCCGGACCCTGACTTCGCCTATGTGGACCTTGTACCCTTCCCCGGACCCCGCACCCCCCGGAAGGTACCTCTCCCCTTGCGCGCCTTGTTCGTGATCGCCGTCGCCGTGGTGGCCGGCTTTGTCATCAGCCCGTTGCTGCACGCCGAGGCGGACTGCACACCCACCGCGGCCACCGCCGCACCGGCCAAGAAAACGTGGAGTGACGAGCAGGTCGCCAACGCGCGCATCATCGTCACGATCGGCCGGGAGCGCCAGGTGCCGGACGCGGCGCGGGTGATCGCGGTGGCCACCGCCCTGCAGGAGTCCAGCCTGCGCAACCTCAAGGGCGGCGACCGCGACTCCATCGGCCTGTTCCAGCAGCGCCCGACCCAGGGCTGGGGCACGCCCGCGCAACTGTCCGATCCGGCCTATCAGACCCACAAGTTCTACGACAAACTGCTCCGCGTCGACGGCTGGCAGAAGATGCGGTTCACCGAAGCGGCCCAGGCCGTGCAGGTGTCGGCCTATCCGGAGGCCTACGCCAAGCGGGTCCCGGCCGCCACCGGCCTCGTCGACATGCTGAGCGAGCCCGCCACCTGCACGACCGAGGTCTGAGCGTCCGCTCCCTCAGGAGGTCGCGGACGGTGCCGGCACACCGCTCTCCGAAGGCGCGGGCGGCGCACCACTTTCCGACGGCGCGGGCGCACCACTTTCCGAAGGCGCGGGCGGCGCACCGCTCTCCGAAGGCGCGGGCGGCGCACCGCTCTCCGACGGCGCGGGCGGCGCACCACTTTCCGACGGCGCGGGCGGCGTATCGCTTTCCGACGGCGCGGGCGGCGTATCGCTTTCCGATGGCGCCGGCGCACCACTTTCCGACGGTGCGGGCGGCGCGCCCGGGCGGCCGTGCTTGCCCGGACCGCCACGACCGCCGGGGCCGCGCCGGCCCTCGGGCCGATCGGGGGCCAGAGCGACCGTGGTCGCGTCCAGCGAGACACCGTCGGCGTTCACCGTGCCCTCGGCGTGCACCCGGACGCCCACCTTGACCTCCGACGGCACGGTGGCGACGTTGATCTGGCGGGTGAAGCCGTCCCGGTCGACGATCATGATGCGGCCGCCGTCGATCGACTTGACCGTGCCGCTCAGATGCGGCTGGTGCTGACGTTTACCGGCGGGGCCCTCGGCCGACGAGGAAGTCGACGGGGCCGCCGCCGAAGAAGTCGACGGGGCGGGTGACGGGTCGGCCTGGGCCAGCCCGGCGACGCCGAGGGCGAGCCCGCCGCCGGCGACGACGGCGATCGCGACCCGGCTCAGCCGGCCGGCGTTGGTTGCGGAGTCGGGCAGAGGCAGTTTCAACGTCAGCGTCTCCTTCATCGGGGCGCCGCCGTGGCCGCGGCGCCTGGTGACCACCCTGGTCCCCGGTCCTGAAGACGACCTGAAGCGGGCGCCTTCTTCAGCCGGTCTTCAGTTTCGTGACGGCCCAGCCATAGGCGGCCGGGCCAGACTGACCCGATGGTCGCCCGGGTGCTGGTGGTGGAGGACGAGGAGGCGATCCGCGAGCCGCTCACGGCGGCGCTGCGGGCCGCCGGTCACGAGGTCCGCGCGTGTGCCGACGGCGTCGGTTTCGAGGACGTGGTCGACTCGTTCCGCCCCGACCTGGCCCTCCTCGATGTGCACCTGCCCGGCGGCCGGGACGGCTTCGAGCTGGCCCGCGCGCTGGGCGGCCGCAGCGACTGTGCCGTGCTGATGCTGACCGCCCGCGACTCGGTGGCCGACCGGATCACCGGCTTCGAGACCGGCGCCGACGACTATGTGGTCAAGCCGTTCGCCACCGTCGAGGTGCTGGCCCGGGTCGCGGCCGTCCTGCGCCGGCTGGGCCGGGTGCCGTCCACCGTGCAGGTCGCCGACCTGGTGGTCGACGAGGGGGCGCAGATCGCCGCCCGGGCCGGCCGGACGCTCGACCTGACCGGCACCGAGTTCCGGTTGCTGGCCTATCTGACCGGGCACCGCGGCCGGATCCTGTCCAAGACCCAGCTGCTGACCCAGGTCTGGGGATACGACGAGTACGACCCCAACCTGGTCGAGGTGCACGTCAGTGCGCTGCGCCGCAAGCTCGAAGAGCACGGGCCGCGCCTGATCCACACCGCCCGTGGTCTCGGGTACGTGGTGCGCCCATGAGGCCGGCCTCGCTGCGGGGCCGGGTCACCCTCGGCGTGCTCGCCCTGCTCTCGGTGATCCTGGCCGGGCTGTTCACCGCGGTCGACGTGGCGTTGTCGGCCCGCCTGCACGCCGATGCCCGCACCCGGCTCACCGACCGGGTGGCTCTCGCCCAGCAGCTGCAGGGCACGTTGAGCCGGCAGCGTCTGGCCGACCGGCTGCGAGGGGACGGCGTGGTCGTCCGGCTGTGCGGGGCGGACGGCTCGACCTGCGCCACGGCCGCCTCCGACCCGCCGCCGCCCGGCGCCGGCCGCCCGCGCGGCGAACGCCCGCGACCCGAAACGGCTGCGGCACCGGCCGTCCCGGTGGAGACCGCGGGCAGCGTGATCTTCGTGCGCTCGTCGCTGCCCGGCAACCAGACGCTGACCCTGAGCCTGGACACCACGCAGATCACCGAGGCGCTGCACCGGCTGATCGTGCTCGAGGTGATCGGGGGCGTCCTCGCTCTCCTGCTGGCCGGATTCGCGACGGCCCGGATCTCGCGGGCGGCGCTGCGGCCGCTGGAGGACATGACCGCGGTGGCCCGGCAGATCGCGGCCGGCGACCGGGGGCAGCGACTCGACGTACCCCGGTCCGGGACCGAGCTGGGCCGTACGGCCGCGGCCTTCGACGCCATGCTCGACGAGCTCGAGGCGGCCGAGGTCCGGATGCGCTCGTTCCTCAGCGACGCGTCCCACGAGCTGCGCACCCCGCTGGCCGGTCTGCGGGCCAACGCCGAGCTGATGCTGCGCGAGAACCCCGGCCGGGAGCAGCGGGAGCGGATCGCGGTGGCGATGGTCCGCGAGTCGCACCGGGCCGCCCGGCTGGTCGACGACCTGCTCACGATGGCCCGGCTCGGCCAGGGCATGCCGCTGGTGGCCGAGCGGGTCGACCTGCTCGCCCTGGCCGGGGCGGAGGTGGAGCGGGCCCGGTCACTGTCGGCCGGCCTGACCTTCGTGGTCGCCGGCGAGTCCGGCCCGGCTTTCGGGACCGCCGATGAGGCCGGCCCGGCTTTCGGGGCCGCCGATGAGGCCGGGCGGGCCTTCGGGGCCGCCGATGAGGCCGGCCCAACTGTCGAGGGCGGCGACGAGGCGGGCTCGCACGTCAACGGCGACCCGGTGCGGCTCGGCCAGATCATCAGCAACCTGCTGGACAACGCCCGCCACGCCACCCCACCGGGTGGAGTGATCTCGGTGCGTGTCCGCCGCCGCGGGTCGCGGGTGCTCCTCGAGGTCTCCGACACCGGGCCGGGCGTGCCCCCGGACGAGCGAGCCCTGATCTTCGAGCGGTTCGGCCGGGGCGACGTCTCCCGCTCGCGCCACACCGGCGGCGCAGGCCTGGGTCTGCCGATTGCCCGCGGGCTCGCCCAGGCCCACGGCGGCGATCTCACCTGTCTCGCCCAAGATCACGGCAGTGATCCGGCCTCTGCCGCGGCTGGGGCCGGGGCCGAAGCTGGGGCCGGGGCCGAAGCTGGGGCCGCTGGGGCTGGGGCCGCTGGAGCCGGGGCTGCGGCTGGGGCCGGGGCTCGGGCCGCTGGAGCCGGGGCTGGGGCCGGGGCCGGGGCTGGGGCTGGGGCCGCGGCCGGGGCTGGGGCTCGGGCCGCTGGGGCCGGGGCCGGGGCTGGGGCTCGGGCCGCTGGAGCCGGGGCTGGGGCCGGGGCTGGGGCTGGGGCTGGGGCCGGGGCCGCTGGAGCCGGGCCCGGGGCCGGGGCCGGGGCCGGGGCCGGGGCGACCTTCCGCCTCGACCTGCCGGCCGCGCAGATCACGGGGTGAGCGGGGTCCCGACGATCGTGAGCAGCTCGGTGGCCAGGGGCGTCGGTGCGCGGCCCAGCCACAGGGCCTGCAGAGGCCGGGTCAGCGGAAGGTTGTCGACCCGCAGCTCGACCAGTTCCCCCGCGTCGACGGCGGCCGCGGCCGCGCGGGCGCTGATCACCCCGACGCCGCCGCCGGCCCGGACCGTGGCCAGGATCGTGGTCGTCGAGCCGAGGCTGATCGCGTGCGGCAGCGACGGCGCGAAGCCGAGGGCGTGCTCGAGCGCACGCAGGAACGTGTCCCGCGTACCGGAACCGGGCTCCCGCAGCAACAGCGGCTGATCGGCGAGGTCGGTCGGCCGTAGCCCGCGCCAGGCGTGCGCGGCCAGCGGATAGCCGGCCGCCACGACCAGGGCCAGCCGGTCCTCGCCGACGACGCGCGAGCCCAGCTCGGCGGGGACGTCGGGCGACTCGACGAAACCCAGGTCGACCGCGCCCGACCGGACCGCCTCGATGACGTCGTGACTGTTCGCCACCCCGGCCGCGATGTCCAGGCCGGGATGTGTGCGGCGCAGGCTCAGCAGCCAGGCCGGCAACAGGTACTCCGCCACCGTGAGGCTGGCCGAGATGCGCAGCCGTGCCTGCCGGTCGGCGCGCAGCGTCAGGACGCCGTCGGCCAGCGTCTGCGCGGCATCGACCACGCCGTGCGACCAGGCGACGACCGCCTCCCCAGCCGGGGTGAGCAGGCTCCCGCGCCGCGAGCGCACCAGCAGCGGTACGCCCAGCCGGCGCTCCAGCTTGGCCAGGCGGGCGCTGGCGCTGGGCTGGGTGATGCCGTGCACCTGGGCGGCGCGGCCGACGCTGCCGGTCTCGGCCACCGACAACAGCAGGTCGAGCGCGGTCAGGTCGGTCATCCAGGGCGGCAGTGGCATCGTCCGGGAGTCTGTCACAGGCGCCGGTGCCTTTCCCGGCGGTCGGCCGATCGGGTCATCGCGTCGTCAGGTACTGCAGGCCGAGGCTGGTCACGGTGACGGCGACCCACAGGACCAGACCGAGCAGCAGCGGGCGCCCACCGGCCCGGCGCAGGGCTGCCACATCGGTGCTGAGCCCGACAGCGGCCAGGGCGACCGCGATCAGCACCATGGCCACCTGGTGCAGTCCGGACTGAGCGGCGGCCGGGATCAGACCGGCGGTGTGCGCCGCGGCGACGGCGAGGAAGGCGACCAGGAACCAGGGCACGAGGGAGAGCGCGGCGCGGGGCTTGGCCTCGGCCGGTCGACCCTCGCGGCGCCGGGTCAGCGCGGTCAGGAAGAGGACGACCGGGATGATCATGAGGGTGCGCGCGAGCTTGACGACGACGGCGTACTGCGCGGCTTCCTGGCCGTAGGCGCCGGCGGCGGCCACCACCGAGCTCGTGTCGTTGACAGCCGTACCCGCGAACAGACCGAACGCCTGCTGGCTCAGCCCGAGTGCGTGCCCCAGCGGGGGGAAGACCAGGACCGCGGCCACGTTGAACAGGAAGATCGTCGAGATCGCGTACGCCACGTCGTCGCTCTTGGCCCGGATGGCCGGTGTCGTGGCCGCGATGGCCGAGGCACCGCAGATGCCGGTGCCGACCCCGATCAGCGTACGAAGGTCTCGGGAAACGCCGAGCCGGCGCCCCACCAGCCAGGCGAGGAGCAGGCAGACGCCGAGCGTGCCCACCATGACCGGCAGCGACTCCGCGCCGGCCGACAACACCTGCCCGAGCGACAACTGCGCGCCGAGCAGCACCACCGACAGTTGCAGCAGGACGCCCTTGGCCACGCCCAGCCCCGGTTCCAGCGCCACCGCCCGCGGGCGCACCAGCGGACTGAGCAGCACTCCACCGACCACGGCGAGCACCGGCGCCCCGATCACCGGGACCTGCGCCCCGGCCGCCGTAGCCACCAGCCCGAGGAGGACGGCCACCCCGAGTCCGGCGGCCTTAACCGGCATCCGGCGCCGCGGCAGGACCTGAGCATCAACGATCACCACTCCACGCTCCGCCCGCACGCGGTCCCCCGGTAGCGGTCATTCCCGGATCACGGTCATAGACGTTGCCTATGACCGCGATCGGGCGGGGACGGTCAGCGGCAGTGGGCGCCCGAGCATGTCCACATCGCCCGCGCGTTCGCCGACCCGCGGCTGGTGGGCTTGGCGTCACCGGACAGGGCGCGCAGGAAGCGGGGCATCGGCGTGACCTTGGACGGTAAGGAATCGACGGCCGCCCCGGCCCGGATCGACATCATCGAAGCACCCTGGGCCGGCCGTCATCGGTCACAATGAGGGCGTGGACGAGCAAGCCGACCTGGACCTGCGCGGTTCCCACGCGGTCATCGTCGGTGACCACGGGACGATCTACAACAACGTCGCCGGCAGCCGCCCGGCCTGGTGGACACGGTCGGGTTATCTCGACCAGGTTCGTGACATCGCGCCCGGCCATGGAGACCCGGGCGCCCTGCTCGACCGCGACGCCGTTCTGGCCGAGCTGGCGGAATTCTGCGCCGGCGACGGCACCTACCTGTGGTGGATGGCCGGACCATGGGCCGGCAAATCGGCGTTGCTGTCCACCTTCGTGCTGCAGCCACCGCCCAAGGTGGAGGTCGTCTCGTTCTTCATCACCGCCCGCCTCGCGGACCAGTCCGACAGCACAGCCTTCACCGACATGCTCATCGACCAGCTGTCGGCCATCATGGGCGAAAGTGTTCCCGGGTCGCTGACCCCGGCTGCCGCCAACACCTACCGGCGGGCGCTGCTCAGCGCCGCCGCCAAGAAGGTCAGTGACGAGGGACGCCGGCTCGTGCTGGTCGTCGACGGTCTCGACGAGGACAGTGGTGGCCGCCCCGGGACCAGGATCGCCAGCGTGGCGTCGCTGCTGCCGACAGTGTGCGAGAACGGGCTCCAGGTCGTGGTGGCCAGCCGGCCGTATCCCGAGCTCCCGCACGACGTGCCGACGGATCATCCGCTGCGGGTGACGTGCCGGATCCGGCAGCTGGAACCCTCGGCTCACGCGGTCGAGGTGGCCGAACGGGCCAACGAGGAGCTGCTCGAGCTGCTGAGTGGCGACAAGCTGCAACGGCAGACCCTCGGGCTCATCACAGCCAGCGGCGGTGGTCTGAGCATCCGCGAGCTGGAGCACCTCACCGGCAAACCGCCGTTCGCCCTCGAGAAGGTGCTGGGTGGAGTCTTCGGCCGCACCGTCGTAGGACGCGCTGACGGAGACCAAGGGCGCCTGTACCTGTTTGCCCACGAGACGCTCCGGGAGACGGCAGCTCGCGGTCTCGGGAGCCGCATCGAGACGTACCGGAGCAAGATCCACGACTGGGCCGACGGCTACCGGCCGGGGTGGCCGGCCGACACCCCGCAATACCTCCTACGCGGCTACGTCCGCATGCTCACCGATCAACGTGACACCGATCGGCTCGCCGCCCTGGCCGTCGACGTGGTGCGGCACGACCGCATGCTCAGCCTGTCCGGCGGCGACGTGGCCGCACTGGCCGAGATCCGAGCCTGCCAGAGCCTCATCCTGGCTGACGAGGGCATGACGGAGAACGATCTGTTCCGGTTGCTCCGCCTGTCGCACCACCGCGACCAGCTCGAGAGCCGGAACAGCAACACGCCGGCCGATCTGCCCGCGGTGTGGGCGGCAGTGGGCCAGCCGACTCGCGCGGAAGCCCTCGCCCGAAGCATCACCGACACCGCCCGGCAGCACCGGGCTCTCGCCGGGCTGGCCGGCACGGTTGCGATGGCGGGCGACATCCGCCGGGCAGCGCAGATCGCGGCCGGCATCGGCGATTCGTCACTGCGGACCGCCACACTCGACAATCTGGCGCGCGTGGCGGGAGCGGCCGGTGAGCTGGAGCTGGCCGCCGGCATCGCGGTCAGCAGCGGCGATCAAAGGCTCCAGCTCCATACACTCACCGACCTGTCACGAGCCGCGGCCGCCCGCGGTGATCTGCACCTCGGTCGGCGGATCGCCGAGGACATCGTCAGCACGCCCGCGCGAGCCGCGGCTCTGGCCCGGCTCGCGAATGCCGCGACCGCTCTCGGCGACCCGGCACGCGCCGTCCGTCTCGCCGATGCGGCCGCCGAGGCGGCCGCGGTCATCGCGGATCTCCCCAGAGCGGTGCGTGTTCTGGTCGACGTCCTGCGGGCGGTCGGCCGGGCCGGCGACCAGGAGCGCACGACGTCGATCACGAGCAAGGCGAGAGAGATCGCGGACAGCGTCCGCAACGACGCCGGCCGGGGGAAACTTCTGGCGGTCCTGGCGCTCGCCGCGGCGGCCGCCGGCGAGCGCACCCAGGCGCGGGAGATCGCCAACGACATCACCGACCGGAAATTGCGCGATCAGACGCTGACCGACCTGAGCGGGGCGGCCGCGCAGACCGATGACGTCGACCGCCCGCCGAGACAATCGGACGTCGCGCGAAGTCTGGCCGACAACATCACCGATCCTCGGTTGAAGGATCAGGCCCTCGCCCGCCTCGGCCGGCCGGCCGCCGCCGCCCGCCGACCGGCCCAGCCCGGGGCCGGCGGGTCCACCCCGCGGCGCACCCTCGCCGAGGCGGCGCTGGCCGCGCTGCGCCCGGTCCGGACCCTGGCCGGCACCGCCGTGCGCATCGCGCAATGCGTCTCCGACCCGGCTCGGCAAACCGAACTGGTCGAGCAGGGCCGGTTGCTGACAAGGCTGGCGGACGAGACCGACCGCCGGCATGCCATGAGTCTGCCCGACGCTGCCCGGCTCGCTGCCGACATGGCCGGCGGCTCATCCCGGCAGCCGTTGGACAACCTGGTACGAGCCTTGGTGGGCGATGGTCTGCTGCACCGGGTGACGCAGCTGGCCGACACGGCCGCGCAGGTCGCCGAGAACATCGCCATGACGCGCAGCCGGGGAGAGCCGTTGTCCGAGCTGCAGCCGGAGATCGACGCTCTGCGCGATCAGGCCGACGCCGTCATGGGCGACGGCGTCATGTGGCCCGACACGGACATCGTGACCGTCGCCGGGCTGACGGCGGCCGGCATCGCTGACCCGTTCCGGCGGACGCGGACACTGATCGACATGGCGCGGGCAGTGGCCGGTGGGGGCGACCTGCGACCGGCACAGCGGCTGGCCGAGTTCGCCGAGATGTCCACCGGCGCCATCACCGAGCTGACCCAGCGGACCCGGGCCCTGGGTGAGCTGGCGAGAGTCTTCGCCGAGGCCGGCGACCTGTCGCGAAGCGTGAAGACAGCCAAGGCCGTCCCCGATTGGCAGAGCCGGGAAGCCGTGCTGGCCGACGTCGCCGTCCGCGGAGCCTCCACCGGCGATGTCGAGACTGCCGTCGGCGCTGCCCGGGCCATGAACGACTCGTCCCGCCAGACCCGGATCCTCGCTGACATCGCCCGCGAAGCGGGCGACGCGGGCCATCACGAGCGAGCGCTGCGGATCGCCCGGAGTATCGCCGATCCCTCGCAGCAGGCCCACATCCTGACCGAACTCGCCCGGCGAGCCGCGACCGCCGGCCACATCGATCGGGCCGTGGAGCTGGCGGACGCGGCCGAGCGGACGGCGCGGAGCATCGTCGACCAGTCGCGAGCGGCGGAGGCATTGACCGAACTGGCCCGGGTGACGGCTTCGGCCGGCGACGCACAGCAAGCTCTGGATCTGGTCGACGCCGCCGAACAGACCGCCCGGGGCATCGTCGACTCGAGCCGACAGGCTGCCGCGCTGGCCGAGGCGGCCCAGGCCATGGCTCAGGTGACCGATATTCAGCGAGCCGTGCGGGCCGCCCGCACGATCACCCAGCCGTCGGAGCAGGGTTCCGCGCTGGCCGAACTGGCGCGACTGGCAGCGGCGGCCGGCGACCGTGACTTCGCCGAGCGGATCGCGCTCGACATCACCGACTCGTTCCGCAAGGCGGAGACCCTGGCCCAGCTGGCGGGCTCGGCGGCGATTGAGGGCGACATGCAGGCGGCCATCGGTGCGGCCGGTCTGATCGTCGACCCGGCCCGGCGTGCGGCCACGCTGACCGAGTTGGTCGGCATCGCCGCCGTGGGCGGTGATGCCGACCAGTCGGCGGCCCTGGCCGACGCCACCTCCATGTTCGCCAACACGGTGCCCGACACCTATCAGCGGGCACAGATGCTCTCCATTCTGGCCGGTGCCGTCGCCGGTGGCGGTGAGCTCTCGCGCGCGGTCGGTGTCGCCGAAGGCATCGCCGATCCGTCCCGGCGGGTTCAGACTCTCGTTGACCTGGCGCACTTCGAGGGGGCGGCGGGTGACCCGGAACGAGCCTGGCCGATCGCGCTCGCGATCCGCGACCCGCGCCGTCAGGTGCAGACTCTGATCGACCTCGTCCGTCTCGTGGCCGCGTCCGGTTCCCGCGAACGGGCGGGTCAGTTCGCCCAGCAGATCTCTGACGACGCCCTTCGCGCTCAGACCTTCGCCGAACTGGCCGCTTCGGGCCGGCGATCGGCAACCGGGACCGACCTCGCCGAGCAGATGGCTCAGCAGATCAGCAACCGGCAGCTTCAGAAGCAGGCGATGGCCGACCTGGCGGGCCGGGCCGCGTCGAGCGGCGACCTGGCCCGGGCCTTCGACATCGCCGGGCGCATCACCGACATGAGGGCACGAGGGCTGGCGCTGGCCAAACTGGTCCGCGCCCTGGCCGATGGCGGCGACCTGGAACAGGCCGTCCAGGTCGCCACCCGCATCCAGGACAAGTCCCGGCAGAGTGACGAGGTGGCCGGGTTGGCCCGTCGCGCGGCCGACTCGGGTGACCTCTCCTGGGCCGCGCGGATCGCGGCCCGGATGCAGGACCCGGCCAAGCAGGCGCGGGAGCTGGCCGGGCTGGTGTATCGGCTGGCGGATGCGGACGATCTGGTGAAGGCCGCCCAGGTCGCGGCCGACATCGTGGACGCCGAGCTGCGCGCCCGCACCCTCGCCCACCTGGCGGACCGCGCCGCTGCCACCGGCCAGGTCGACGAGGCGCTCGGGATCGTCCACCGCATCAGCGACCCGTCCTTGCGCGCACCCGCGTTGATCGAGCTGTCGGCCGCCGGCCGGCCGGAGTTCGCCCGGGCCGCCGAGGATGCCACCGCACGCATCACGGTACCCACCCGTAAGGCGCTGTGCCTGGCGCGGATGGCGGGCCAGGCCGCGGCGCGCGACCCGGGGAAGGCGAGCGCCCTCGCCGAGTCCGCCCGGGAAACGGCCAAGGGCATCGCCGACGTCCCGGTGCAGGCGCAGACTCTGGTCGAGATGGCGCAGGTGCCGGCCATGCCGGACGCGGCTCGTCTGATCGGCGAGGCCCTGGTCATGGCTTCCTGGCGGATCTCGCTTCCGGCGCTGGCGAGCTCCTACCCGCACCTGCTGCGGGAGTTCACCGCCACCAACGTGCAGGAGAGCTGATGCGCCGCGACTTCTCTTTCCCCCGAGGTATTAGCGTGGTGGCATCAATGGTGCACCGTGTGATGCCCGGACGTAGTCGATCGACTGGAGTGGATCATGTCGGCAGTTGAGGTGATCACGACGGCGCTCGCGGCCGCCGCCCGCGCTGGGGCGAAAGACAACGGCCCGATGGCGGTGCGACATGCCTACACGGATTTGAAGGACCTGCTGAGGGACCGCCTCGGCGCTCATGACCTCGAGCTTGCCCGGTTGCTGGAGGCTGACGAGACCGACCCGGGAGTGTGGCGGGCACGCCTCAGCGATGCTCTGGTCCTGACCAGGACCATCGAGGACGAGCAGGTGGTGGCCGCGGCACGTCGGCTGCTGGCGACGGTCGGTCCTACCGGGCCGGCCGCCGGCAAATACCGGGTGGACTTGCGGGACGCGAAAGGCGTACAGATCGGCGACCACAATGTCCAGCACAACACGTTCTAGTGATCTCGCCTCGTCACCCTGACTCGAGGGTCACCAGCCGATCCTCGTGACTCCCCCAGCGGATCACAGCTGGAATTCCGCCCATGTCACCTTGCCGGGCCGCTGCGCCCCGGGCGCCGGGCGGTATCCCCAGCGATGGGCGACGGCGGCCACGATCAGCAGGCCCCGGCCGCCTGGTCCCCGCAGATCGGGCCGCTGAAGCATCGGCGGCCGGGGGTCGGTGTCGGCCACCTCGACCCGGAGGATCTCGTCCCGCAGCACCACGCGCAGCTCCCCACCATCGGCAGTGTGCCGAGTGACGTTCTGCACCAGCTCCGTCGTCACGAGCAGGACATCCTCGGAGCGCTGGGAAAGACCCCACTCCCGCAGGACTCGCTCGACCGAGCGGCGGATCGGCGCGGCTTTGCCACCATGGACGAACTCCACCCGGAACTCGCGGGCGACCTCACCGGCCGGGTCGGTAAGACGCAGCAGAGATCCGGGCTCCTGATTCCGCGCCGACGACGTGTACTCAGCCTCTGAGGGCACTGCGGATGAAACCATGACCACCCCTCATGCCCCGGCTGCATGACGACCCTTGTCGAATGGGGTACAGCCGGGCGCATGCGCACCGCGGGGTCCGGGCGGCTGACTGCCGGGAACACACCTGAGGGCACGCCGGCCGACAGTCAACGCATCTGAAGATCTTCTTACCCGGGCCGGTCACCGGCAAACAAACCGCCCTCGTCAGCGGCGCCTGGGTTATCCGGCCGGTGTGATCTGGGCCGTCGCGGGGTCCGTGCCGCCGGCGTCCAGCCGGAACGGCGGGTAGACATCAGTCATCAAGGCTGTGTAGGCGGCAACGCGGAGCACCCACCGGTTCAAGCCGAGGATGAAGTCGTAAAGCCCGCGCGGGTAGCGGCCGGTGACGGCCAAGGTGATCGCGGCGATCAGGACCAGCAGGCCGATCAGGCCGCCGCCGGTCCAGCTGT
Organism: Paractinoplanes maris; assembly: GCF_023544465.1. Classification (GTDB taxonomy): domain Bacteria; phylum Actinomycetota; class Actinomycetes; order Mycobacteriales; family Micromonosporaceae; genus Actinoplanes; species Actinoplanes maris. Next base: position 263,793 of record NZ_JALPVL010000014.1, read on the forward strand.
AGTCATCGGTGCTGGAGTTGACGGCGAACCACGCCCCGCCACCGACCAGCAGACCGACGATGATCAGGTGCGGCAGCGCCAGGAGCCACCATTTCACCAGCACCAGGCCGCGCGAGAGATGCTCCGGGTACGGGATCTGCAGGCGCGCGGGGTAGTCCGCGTCATCGGCCAGGCTGAAGGGTGGATATCGGTCGGTGCCCAGCGCGCTGTAGGCGTAGTAGCTGACCCGCCAGCCCCAGCGGAGCACACCGACGTTGAAGTCGAAGATGGCCCGGGGATAGCGGCCGGTGAACAGGATCGCGAAGAAGGCGACGACGGACAGGACGGCGAAGGCGATCCACAGGAAGGCCAGAACTATGTAGTGCGGGATGGAGAGCAGCCACTTCACCAGCCACAGCCAACGGGACAGATGCGAGTCGAGGTGCGCATCGATGCGTACGGGATAAACCAGGGATGCGGTCATGACGGCGTGCCTCCAACGGCTGGGACGGTCGTCCGGCGCATGGGTGTGGGCACCCGCGAAGAAGTCGTCGGGGCGCGGGCCGGGCCGGAAGTCCGCGTCGGGGCGCGGTGTCCCCTCATGCGCGTTGCGCGACGCCGCGGCGGGGCAGATGTGGTCTGGCGACGCCGCTGCCGGCTGCCGGGGTCTCGGACAGCTTGACCGTGGAAACAGGCGCCGAAGCCTGTCCGCCCGACCCTACGCCTGCGAGCGGCACTTGAGACCCGCGCTCGGTGGACATGGCACACCCCAGTCCAGGCCGGTGCACCAGACAACTGGTTGCCGGCGCTCAAGGCGAGCGGGGGCTGGGCGGCGTAGAGCAGAGGGCTTTGACCTTAGGGTTGCCGGTGTCCGGCCGTGCCGCTCGATGACCGGTGGACCGCCGTCCTCGGTGGACAGTGGTGTTCAGGTTGGCGGGTGCGACATGTTGCGCCACCCGGGCCCGAAATCCGGTACGAGTCCCCCGGGAGGACTGGCGAGCCGGAGGTGCACTGCCGGAGGGTCGCGAGATCACGGGTCGAACACGATGAGCTCACTCCCCCCGGCTGCTCAGCCGGTCTGAGTACGCGGCCTCAGTCGCGGTGCTCCTCGACGATGGCGGTCGCCACGGCCTGCAGCTGACCGGCGTCCGGCGTGAAGCCGGCGGCGACATCCGGGTGCAGGCCTTCCTTGGTCTCCACCAGGAGCTCCTGGGCCACCTGCTGAACGCTCTCGCCGGAGTAGCTTTCCTCGACGGAGTGCGTCGCCTGCTGCAACGCCGAGGTGAGCTGCTCCTCGAGGGGCTTCTGCAATTTCTGTTCCACCGGGCCCAGGGACTCGCTGTCCAGCGTTACGCGGGGGTTGATCATCATCGGCTCCAGCTAGCGGTTGCGGTGCGGCGGCGAGAACATGCCCCGAACGTCACGAACGCATTCGCGGTTCGCGGAGAGTTCACCCCGGGGCCGGGGGGTGTCAGAACGGGGGTGCGTCCTCGCCCATCAACACCAGGGTGACGCCGCCTTTGCCGGTCTTGACGTTCTGCACGACTACCTTGCCGGTGCTGCCGTCGGGCAGCTCCAGCACGAAAGTCTTGCCCACGGCATTCTTCGGAAGTTTGCCGGCGTCGTTCGCGGGCCGGAAATCGCCGGCCCACGGCGGAATTCCGCCCTTGCGGGCCGGCTCGGTGAAGAGCGCGGCGGTGCCGGCCATCCGGGTGCCGTCCGGGGAAAGAAGTGTCGAGGCGCTGCGAAAGGTAGCCATATACGGCAAGGCTATCCCCCACGGGGCCCTTTCGCCGCATGAGCGTAGCGTGTTGGCACCGACGAGGCGCTTTTTCTTCCGGCGCCATCCGGAGTCCCGAGGGCCCCGGTCGTCTGCTGTCCGCGGGACCCGCGGGGCGTACGCTGAACTCAGTCGCTCCAGACTCCGGCGGCCTCGGTTCACCGCCGGTCGCCCACCAAGAGAGCAGAAATGACGATATCCAAGGCAGCTGTGATCGCCCTTCTCCGCGAACGCGGTCAGCACCAGAGGGCCGAGTTCGTCGACCGGCAACTGCCCGAGCGCATCGATCTGGCGCGGCACGGCGGCCTCCTGGCCACACTCCACATCGATCCGGCCGAGCTGACTCCGACCGAACCCGCGTAAGGGGCGGGCTCGGTCAGTCCCGCTCGCGGGAATGGCTCCGTACCAGCGCGGACAGCTCCTCGGCGAGCGTCCCCAGGCTCTCACCGCGATAGACGCCCGCCAGCTCGTCCAGGAGCAGGGCCGTGACCGCCGCTTGAGTAGTCGTCAGCAGGACGCCCGCCGACCGGTCACCGCGGCCCAGCCGCTCACGCAGACCCTCGGTGTATTCATCGCGGTTGAGCGGATTGCCGGCGACATCCCGCGCCGCCGCCGTGGGGCGGGGCGGCACAAGGTCGGCGGTCGCGGCCGAACTGAACCGGGCGTGCTCGGGGCAGTAATCGGTCTGGCGGACCTGATCCGCGGTCCAGCCGACAGCGTGATCACGCGCCCAGAGTTTGGCGTCCGTGTCGTTCCGCCACGCCTCGATGGGTGGCGGCTCCAACTGGATCGGGCATCCCGCCACGTCGCAACTGATCACGACCCGCCGCTGCGCGGCTCCCCTGGACAAGTGGATGCTCACTACAGCCTGCTCTCGTGGTCGTCCCACCGTGCCGCTCCTGCCATGGTCGGCTGACGGAGCGCTCCGCGGGAACTCGATAGTACGTCCAAAGTGCAGACTCTCGAGCCGTCGGCCGGGGCTCACTCGTCCGGCCGGGGGCCGTCGCCGGGCGGCGTCGCGGGGTCGGTCACCGGGGAGCCGTGCGCGGGGCTGGGCTCCCGGGGTGGCGACCCGGGGGTTTCGTCCGTCGCGAGGTCGGCCGGGCGGCCGGTGCTGCTCGTCGCGGTCAGCGCCGCGGCGAAGAGGATCATCTGGTTGAGCGCGTTGAGGAAGACCAGCAGCCCGACCGAGCCGGCCACGAGGTGGTAGGTGGGGTTGGCCTCGGTGCGCTCCACATAGAGACGCCCGAGGGTCTTGAGCAATTCCAGACCGACCGCCACCATCAGGGCCGGGCCGAGGACACGGCGCACCGGCATCCGGATGCGGGGCAGTCCGGTCAGCGCGCCGGCGGCCAGCACGGTGTTCACCCCGAGGCCGAGCAGGAGCCCGACCGTGGCCGGCACCCACCGCGACGGGGTGGCACCGGCGTCGGCCGCGTCCACCAGCCGGTTGGCGACGTTGGTGGTCACGAAGGCGATCAACAGTGACGCGGCCGCCAGGATGCCCATCCCGGCCAGGACGAGGAAGTCGACGAGCACGCGGACGACGAGGCGGCCCGGATATTCGGTCAGTTCCCAGATCCGGCGGATCGACGAGCGCAGGACGTCGACCCAGAACCACCCAGCGATCGGCAACCCGACGAAGGCGATGACCCCGACGGTGTTGCGGGCGTTGCGCAGCATCTGGACATCGAAATGAGGCAGGTTCTCCGCGGCGTACCGTTCGACCGATCGCAGCACCGCCGGGTCGTCCAGGAGGAAGCCGAAGACCGACACCCCCAGCAGGCCGAGCGAGAACGTGGCGAAATACGAGTAGTACGTCACGGCCGCCGAAAGCCGGCCACCGTCGGCCTCGTCGTACCGGATCACCGCCCGGACCACATGATCCAGCCAGCCGAAACGGCGGCGCAGGCGCCGCCAGGCCATCGGGATCGATCGTGCGAACCGCCGAGATGTCACGGGGCCCGTGTACCCCCGCATCAGGTTGCCTACGCCGCGGCGAGGTGGGCGCGGGTGGGCTCGGTCTGATAGGCGTTGGGGATGCCTAACGCTTTGGTGGTCCGTGGCGGCTGGGAAGGCCATCAGCCGGTCGAAGCCACCGACTTCTTCCTTCCCTTCCTGGCCGGCAACGGCTTCGAGGTCCGGGTCAGCGACTCGACGGCCGTCTATGGCGACGGTCCGGTGATGGCGGGGACCGATCTGATCGTGCAGTGCGTGACCATGTCGTCGATCGAGCGGGACGCGCTGGACGGGCTGCGGGCCGCGGTGGCGGCCGGCACCGGCTTCACCGGGTGGCACGGTGGTATCGCCGACTCGTTCCGCGCCTCGTCGGACTATCTGCAGCTGGTCGGGGGCCAGTTCGCAACCCATCCGGGCAAGGACCCGGCCGATCGTCGCGGCGACGAGACCGACAACTTCCTGACCCATACGGTGGAGCTCACCGAGGCCGGCCGGGAGCATCCGATCACGGCCGGGCTCGACGACTTCGAACTGACCACCGAGCAGTACTGGGTGCTGCACGACAACCTCATCGACGTCCTCGCCACGACCACCCACCCCGTCCGGCCGTGGCATCCGTGGCACCGCCCGATCACCTCGCCGGCCATCTGGACCCGGCAGTGGGGGCAGGGCCGGATCGTCGTCACCACACCCGGCCACAACCTCGACGTGCTCCGGAACGCCACCGTACGTACCGTGATCGAAAGGGGCATGCTGTGGGCGAGCCGCACCGCGTCGGGATCGTAGGCACCGGGTGGATCTCCGGCGCCTACCTCGAGACGTTGCGTGACCACCCGTCCGTGACGATCGCGGCCGTGGCCGATCTCGACGCCGCGCGGGCCGCCGCGGTCGCCGACGGTATCGCCGGCTGCCGTGCCCAGCCGGTCGACGAACTCCTGCGCGACGACTCCGTCGACACGGTTCTCAATCTGACCGTCCCCGCGGCACACGCTTCGGTCGCGCTGGGTGCCATCGCCCAGAACAAGCAGGTGTACGGCGAGAAGCCCCTGGCCGCCGACATGCCGGCGGCCCGTGCCCTCGTGGAGCGGGCCGCCGCGTCGGGTGTCGGGATCGGGTGCGCGCCCGACACCGTGCTGGGAACCGGTGTCCAGACCGCCCGCGCGGTCATCGACGCCGGGGTGATCGGGCGGCCGTTGTCCGCCGTCGCGGTGATGGCGACGCCCGGCCACGAACGCTGGCATCATCAGCCCGACTTCTACTACCGGCCCGGCGGGGGCCCGTTGCTCGACATGGGTCCCTATTACCTGACCGCTCTCGTCCAGTTGCTCGGCCCACTGGTCGCCGTCACCGGCGCCTCCTCCCGCCGGCGTCCGACGCGGGTGATCGGCTCCGGGCCGCGGGCCGGTGAGCGGATACCGGTGTCGGTCGACACCCACGTGACCGGAGTCCTGCACCACGCGAGCGGGGCGCTCTCCACGATCACCACCAGCTTCGACGCGGTCCGCACCACGGCCGCCCCGATCGAAGTGCACGGCGAGACCGGCTCGCTGGCCGTTCCCGACCCCAACCTGTTCGCCGGCGACGTCCGCCTGTTCGAACTGGGTGCCGCCGAGTGGCGCACGGTGCCGCCGTCGGCCGGATACGCGGACGCCGCCCGGGGCATCGGCCTGCTCGACATGCTCACCGCGCCGGCGCCCCGGGCGAGCGGCGCCCTGGCCCTGCACGTGCTGGACGCCATGACGTCCCTTCTCCGCTCGGCCGAGGAGGGCCGCCGCGTCGAGCTCACCACGACCGCCGAGAGGCCCGACCCGGTCCCGTTGATTCCGGCCGCGACCTGGCGTTCCGGGTGGCCTCGGGCCTGACCTGGCGGCGGTCGGCTCCGGTTCAGCCCGACGGGGTGACCGGCCGGGGCGTCCGGGTCGGCCGTTGCATGCCGAGCCGGCCCCCGTACGCCTAGCCGGCCATTGCATGCCAGGCCGGGCCCCGTACGCCGGGCCGGGTTCGCATGCCGGGCCGGGTTCGCATGCCGGGTCGGCCGCGCCGGCGCTCACGGCAGCCCGAGTCGGATGCCATTAACCGGTTAAGAAGCATTCCGTCGTGGGCATTCATACATACATGTCGATTGCTAACGAGGACCTGAGGAACTGTCCGGCCCGGATCACGCTCGACGCGGCCCAGCTCGCCTTCTTCAACGAGCTACCGACAGAGGCACCGAGCGTGCAGTCCGAGCTGGGCTGCGAGCTCGAACTGGGCCACGAGGGCTCACACGCTGCCCTCGGCCACCAGGTCGAGACCACGACGTGGTGGATCCAGTGGACGCTGAGCGCCTCCGAGATCAACCCCTACACCTGGTGCCCGGCCCGGAGCACGCCGCAGACCGACAGCCGCGACGACCAGGATTGCGCCCTGTTCGACGGGCACCCCGGCCGGCATCTGACGAGCCGGCCGGCCTGGCAGGAAAGGGCAGCCTGAAGCGGTTCAGCCTGCAGCCGTTTTCGTCCATGCTCATGGCCAGGAAACCCGGCCGCCTGTGCGCTGGCGGCCCGAGGCGCTGCGCCGCCCTGGAACGCGGCCTGCTGCCGGTCGGCGGCCGGGTCGCTGCGCCGTCCCGGAACGCGGTCTGCTGCCGGTCGGCGGCCGGGTCGCTGCGCCGTCCCGGATGACCCACGCCGCGGGCCGGGCTATGGCGATAGTCCGATGAACTGTATGTTGGCCGCCATGGCGAGCATGCGGCGACCGAGTCTCCTGATCCTCTCGGCGCTCGCCCTGGGCCCGCTGCACGGATACGCGGTGATCAAGGAAGTTTCGCGGCTCTCGGCCGACCAGGTCCGCCTCGCCGCCGGCACGTTGTATGCGGCACTCGACCGGCTCAGCGACGAGGGTCTGGTCGAGGTCGACCGGGAGGAGACCGTCGACGGCCGGCTCCGCCGGTATTACCGGCTGACCGGTCCGGGCGCCACCGCGCTGGCCGCCGAGGCCGAGCAGATGCGCCGCGACGCGCAGATGGTGACTCAACGGCTGCGCGGGGCCGGCCCAGCCGGTGCTCCCAGTCCCGCCTGACCGGCCACCGAAAGGATCCCCATGGTCGACGACACCCGCACCAGACGGCTGACCCGCGGATACCGTCGGTGGCTGATGGCCTATCCCCGCAGTTATCGGCGCGACCGCGGTCCGGAAATCCTGGCCACCCTGCTCGACGCCGCTGAGCCCGGCCGGTCCCGTCCGGCCGCCCGCGAGGCGGCCCGGCTGCTCCGGCACGGCCTCGGCCGGCGGGTCGCCGAGTTCGGGCGCCGGGCGTTCGTCGTGGCGGCGTTCGCGGCGGTGCTCGGCGGGCTCAGCGGCATCGCGCTCGGCTCCTGGCTGGCCTGGCGGGACGTCGACCCGATGGCGCCCACCAGGGCCGCGGCGCTCAGGCTCGCGCCCACGGTGCTGCCCGGCACCTTCGACAACAAAGCCGACCAGTACGGGCGCAGCACGTTCTGGAATCCGTACAGCAAGAACAGCCTGCACGGCGGCACCGGGGTCCGGGCGGGCCGGACCAGCGTGACCGGGAACGTGCCGCCGGGCGTCGGCTTCGAGCAGGCCGCCGCCGCCGTCCAGCAGCAGATGCGGGCCCAGGGCTGGCGCGATGTGAAGACCACGGTTCACCGATATGGGCCGGCCACGTCACCCGCGGCCGATGCGGAGGTGACCGGAACGCGCGACGGGTACCTCGCCGCAGTAGTTGTTTCGCCGGAGAACGGCATGGTCCTCGACCTGATGTGGGCCGAGCCGCCCGGCCACGTGCGCGACACCGTCATCGGCGGTCTGGCCGGGGCTCTGTTCGGGGCGCTGCTCGGGCTGGCCACCTCGAAGCGCATGCGCCGCCACAGCCGGGGCCGGCAACGGGCGTACTCGTGGCTCTGCCTGACCACGCTGCTGATGCTCGCCCCGGCCACCCTGGGCAACATCCCGACCTCGACCGGCTCCCTGCTGGCCAACACCCATCGCAACGGCACCGGCCCCTCGGTCTATTGGGGCGGCTTCGTCATCTATGGGGCCGAGCCGCTGGCCATCCTCTCTCTGGTGCCGATCCTCGCCATCATCGTCGGCTGCCTCTGGCCACGCCCGGCGACCGCCCGCACCCCGACCACAGCCTGACCACCCGAACCCGGACTGACGGCGGGTCAGTTCTGTGGCGCGGTGGTGGCCAGATAGACGGTGTTGGCCGACGTGCCGGCGGTCAGCGGGTTGGCGAAGGGCACCACGTGGGCGGCGGCCGTGGCGAAGGACTGCCGCAGGAGGGCGAGGAAAGCGTCGTCGGGGGCGTCGTCGGACCACAGTCCGAAAGCGCCGCCGGGGTGCAGGCGATCGGCCAGCCGGGTCAGGCCGGCCGGGGTGTAGAGGTCGGCGTGGGCCGGGTTCAGCACGTTGACCGGGGAGTGATCGATGTCGACCAGGATCGCGTCGAAGCGGCGGCCGGGGGTGGCCGGGTCGAATCCGGTGCCGTCGCGCAGCAGGGCGAAGAAATCACCCTCGAGCAGCGTGGTGCGGGGGTCGGCGGTGAGGGTGGCGGCCTCCGGGAGAAGCCCCTGGCGATGCCAGTCGATCACCGGGCCCAGCGCCTCGACCACCGTCAGGGACCGCACCCGGTCATCGGCGAGAGCGGTGCGCGCGGTGTAGCCCAGGCCGAGACCGCCGACGACGACGTCCAGCGGAGCCTCGGGCAGGACGGCCAGGGTGAGCCGGGCCAGTTCCTCCTCGGCCACCGTGAACAGGCTCGACATCAGGTATTCGTCGTCGAGCTTGACCTCGTACACCTCGGTCCGGGTCGTGGGGTCGAGGCGGCGCCGCAGGCTGATCTCGCCGATGCTGGTGGGGACCCAGGCCAGTTCCGCGAATCTCGGGTGCATCGGGGTGTCCTCTCGGTTTCGCGCCCGATGTTCGGACAACGCGACACGTCCGACCATAGCCAGGTGCCCTTCGACGGCTGTCCCCGGTGCCGACCCCGGACCCTGAGGTGACGGGACGGCCGGTTTCCGGTGTAATCACGGCATGCCGCACGCATCGTCGTTGACTGAACTGATCGGCCGGTACCTGCCGCCGGCCACCGAGGCGTGCCCGGTCTTCACCGAGGACTCCCTGTTCGAGCCGATCATCGACGGCGTCACCTACTTCACCGAGCTGGCCCAGCACATGGAAGCGCTCGGGCCCGGCGACGCCGTCTACATCGCCAGCTATCAGGCCGACCCGCAGCTCGACCTCACCGGGCGCGTCGCCGGCGAGGCCGGCTATCGGCCGTTCACCGATGTGCTCGCCGAGAAGGCCGCGGGCGGCACCGACGTACGGATCGTGCTCAGCGCGGCCGAGTTCTCCGGTGGCGTGCCGTGGCTGCCGATCGGGCCGTTCCGGGCCAACACCCTGGCCGCGCGGGTGATCCGGGCCTGGAAGCCGTCGACCCTCGACGTCGTGGCGCAGCCACTGGAGGACCGGGTGCTGCTCGACTGGTCCGGCCCGGTGCTGGGCTCCAACCACCAGAAACTCGTGGTGTTCAGCCACGGCGGAGTGCTCACCGCGTACGTCGGGGGTCTTGATCTCTCGCCCAGCCGCTTCGATCACTCGCCGCACCGTCGTCTCAAGCTCGGAGCCCACCGCTGGGGCTGGCACGACGCGGCCGCGCGTCTGCACGGCCCGGCAGCCGTACGGGTCTGGGAGACGTTCCGGTTCCGCTGGCAGAACACCGCCGCCCTGCCGCCCCGGCGCATCGCGACGAACCTGCCGCCGGAGTATTTCCACCTGCCCAGCGGCAAGCTGACCGAGCTCAACCCCCTGAACCCGCCGCGCGACCTGCCTCCGGTGCCGGCGCAGCCGGAGCATCCCGCGGCCGGGACAGCGGTGCAGGTTGTGCGCTCCTATCGGCCGTGGTCGCTCTATCGCCACCGCGGGTTGCGCCGGATGCGCCCGGCCAACGTCGTGCGGGCCGGCATCCAGGAGATCTACCGCTCGATGATCACGGCGATCAACGCGGCCGAGCGCTACATCTATCTCGAGGACCAGTACTTCCACGAGTCGCCCGGCGGCGACCCGCGATTCCAGCTCTACGGCCAGTTGCGCGCGGCCGCCCGGCGCGGCGTCAAGATCATTCTGATCGGGTCGGGACGACGGGACCCCGCCGACGGCGGTGACAGCACGGTCCACCCGGTGATCACCCGTGACCTGCGGTGGCGGGTGCTGGCCCGGCTGCCGGTCGCCGCCCGGCGCAACGTGGTCATGTACCGCGTCGACAACCTGACCGTCCACACCAAGCTGATGCTCATCGACGACGTCTTCGCCAGCATCGGCTCGGCCAACTTCTTCAGCCGCTCGATGGTCGGCACCGACAGCGAGATCACGTCCACCCTCGTCACGACCGGCCCGCTGGTCCGCGATCTGCGGGTCAAGCTGTGGGCCGAGCATCTGCGCACACCCGTGGACGATCAAGTCACCCCGGCCATCACCGATCTGGACACGGCGCTGGGCATCTGGCGGCGGGAGTGGCTGCCGGCGGGCCATCCGCCGCACACGTGGCGCCGGGCCGGGGTGCCGGCCGGGTTCGTGCCGGCGGAGTGGGCCCTGACCCCGGCCCGCTATTCCGCCGCGGTGTGGCGCCGCGAGACGAGGGGACGGCGTCCCCACGATGACGCGGCGCGGCGTGGCCCCGGCGGCGCCTGAAACCTGGACTTCGCTTCGATACCGCGTGCCCGGCGGGACAGGCCTCCAACGCGCAGGACAACCCCGGCCTCGCCCCGATCCCCCATGATCAGCGGGACAGGCCTCGACGCGCCTGACAACCCGGCACCTCCCCGATTCCGCGTGATCAGCGGGACAGGCCTCGACGCGCCTGACAACCCGGCACCGCCCCGGTTCCGCGTGATCAGCGGGGCCGGCCTCAGACCGCGCCGCGCTTCGGATGCCGCGGGGTCAGCGCGCGCTGCTCGGGGAAGGTCCAGCCGAAGCGGATCGCGGCCAGACGTACGGTCGTGGTCACGACGACGCCGACCAGGCCGGCGACGGGAATCGGTGTGCCCAGCTCGGCCAGCAGGATGAAGGTGCCAGCCCCCGCTCCGGCGGCGACGGCGTAGAGGGCGCCGACGTGCAGGAAGGAGATCGGCCGGTTGAGAAGGACGTCCCGCAGCATGCCGCCGCCGATGGCGGCGATGACCCCGACGACCAGCGCCCCGGTCGCGCCGGCGCCCAGCGACAGCGCCTTCGAGGCCCCGATCGCGCCGAACAGTCCCATGACGACCGCGTCGAGCACGGTGATCAGCCAGTCCGCGCGCGCCAGCACCGGTTGCAGCACCATGCCCAGGATCGCTGAGGCGCCGGCCACCAGCAGATACCAGTTCATCCAGATCACCACGGGCGGCTGGTTGAGCACGATGTCGCGCAGCAGGCTGCCGCCGAGCGCGACGGCGAGCCCGATCACGATGACGCCGAGCACGTCGATGCGGCGATGTCTCTCCCCGGCGGCGAACAGGGCACCCTGAAGGCCCCCCAGTCCCGCCGCGACCAACTCGATCCAGAGCGCCACCTGGAACGGCGTGATGGACATGCGTTCACCCTTCGGCCGGGCTGGTGGCCGGCTCGGCTGGTGCGAGCCGGCCCGGGGTGACGTTGCCGCCAAGGCGTGTTCGAGAGATCAGCGAGTGCCGCTGCCGGCGTTCTGGGCGGCGGTCACGATGACGTCGGCGACAACCCCGGCCTGGGTCAGGAAGAGGGCGTGGCCGGCCGGGACGTTGGTGATCCGGGCGCCGATGCGCTCGGCCATGTGCTGCAGCATCGCCTGGTCGAACGCCTTGTCGTCGGTCGCGATGACGGCCCAGCTCGGCTTGTCGCGCCAGGCCGCGTTCTTCACCGCCGTCGCGAACACCGCCATGTTGATCGGCACCTGCGAGTCCCGCAGGAAGGCGGCATCGGCGTCGCCGGCGTCGGCGGCGAAGCCGGCCTGGAACTTCTCGCCGTTGAGGAAGCCGAACCCGTCCTCGCCGACGTCGATGACGAAGTCGGGAGTCGCGGCGAAGCCCTCGTACTGCTGGGCGGTGGTCTCGCCGGCGTCGGGGGCCAGCGCCGACACGTAGACCAGCCCGGCGACCTGGGGGTGCACGCCCGCCTCGGTGATGACCGTGCCACCCCAGGAGTGCGCGACCAGGATGGCCGGGCCGTCCTGCCGGTCGAGCACCCGGGTGGTCGCCGCGACGTCGTCCTCCAGTGAGGTGAGCGGGTTCTGAACGATCGACACCCGGTAGCCCCGCGCGGTCAGCTTGTCGTACACGCCGCGCCACCCCGAACCGTCGGCGAACGCACCGTGCACCAGCACGACATTCTTGATCTCTTGACGGGTGCTGCTCATGGGTTTCTTCCCTCCGTCGTCACCATCTGCTGATGTGCAATATATTGCACATCGGTGGTGCCGACAAGGCTCGGATCGGTTTGTGCAAGGACGAACATTGTGTGCAATATGGTGCATGCCGATTCCCGCGGGCGAGCCTGGCGTAGGCCGATCACTGCTTCGCGACGACGTCTACCGGCGCCTTCGCGATGCCATCGTCGACGGCACCTTCCAGCCCGGCGAGCAGCTCAAGGACGGCGACCTCGCGGAATGGCTCGGCGTGAGCCGCACACCCGTGCGCGAGGCTCTGTTGCGCCTCGGCGGGAGCGGACTGGTGGTGGCTCAGCCCGGCCGGTCGACGAAGGTCAGTGTGATCGACGCGCGCGCGGTGCGGGATGCTCGCGACGTCATCGCCTCGATGCACGAGCTGGTCGCCCGCCAGATGACGGGCCGGCTCCGCGAGGACGACATCCGCCGCATGCGCGCCGCCAATCGCCGCTTCGACGAGGCGGTGACCGCCGGTGACGTCGGCGCGGCCCTGGACGCCGACGAGGAGATCCACCGGATCCCGGTCGCCGCGCTGGGCAATCAGGCTGTCACGGCCGTGCTCGATCAGTTCGACCCGCTCGTCCGCCGCGCTGAGCGGCTGCGCTTCAGCACGGACGGGCACGCGTCGGCCGAGCTGCACACGCGGCTGATCGACATGATGGCCGCCGGGGACGGACCGGGAGCCGCCTCGGTGGCGTTCGACATCTGGCACACCCTGCCGGCCGACGACGGCGCCGACAGCTAGCCCACAGGCCGGCCCGAGCCGGCTCGAGTCGAGCCGACGCGGGCCGGGTCGAGCCGGGCGGCCGGGTCAGCGATCCAAGGTGATGACCGCGGCCGAGCCCGCGGTCAGTTGCAGGGACAGGGCGCCGTTGCGGACCGGCGCCCGGGTGGGCCGGCCCGGGCGCAGGCGCCCGTCGCTGCCCACCGTGGCGCCCTGCACGGCCGTGTCGACGCCGGTGAGGCTGCTGCCGGTCATGGTGAGGACGCCGGCGGTGCGGTTGGCGCCGCCGACGGTGATCGACACGTCGACCGGGCCCGTCGCCGGGTCCTCCTTGCTGATCACGGCCAGACGCAGCTTGCCGTCGTCACCTCGTACGGCATAGGCAGTGAGATTGCGGTCGGTGCTGAGGGTGACCGGCAGGAACCGGCCGCTGCCCAGTTGGCGGGCCATCCACAGGCCGTAGTAGATGGGCATCACCCGGTAGATCTGCGCCAGCTCCCCGGCTTTGCCGGCCGCGCAGATCGGCGTGTAGAGCTGCCATTTGCCGTTCCAGATGGGCTGGTCGCAGACACCCAGGCCGCCGTGGAAGTTGAGTCCGGCCACACCGGCCTGGCCGAGCTGGAGGCTGTAGTCAAGGGCCCACAGCGCGGAGCCGTGCTTGTTGCTGACGCCGTCGATGCCACCGCCCCAGGCCGAGTTCGTCTCGTCGAGACGCAGCGGCTTGCCGAGCTCCTTCGCGGTGTCGAGGTTGGGCGTGATGGAGCGCAGCTGGCTCGCGTACGTCTCGGGCGAGAGCAGCCGGGCCATGGTGCCGGTCGGGTCCATCGCGTACTGGTGCAGCATCACGAGGCCGAGCCGGGACTCGTCGCGGGCAAGGCTCGCCGCCCAGGCCGAGCTCGGCGAGGCGGCGTCCGGGCCGGCCAACGGGATCGACGGGCCGACCGCGGCCGCGCAGGCCTGGAAGTCCCGGCGGTAGTCGGCGTACGCGAACCCGGCGGGCCGGAATCCCTTGCCGACCCACTGATCCGGCTCGTTGCCGCACTCGGCGGCGACCAGCTTCGGGCCGAGCACCTTGGTCATCACCCGCGCCTGGTCGGTGGCGTCGGCCGCGTCCCACCGGCCCAGGTTGATGCCGACCTCGGTCTTCCAGCCGGTCTCACCGAGGAACTCGTCGAGCCGCTCGATGTCCGACCGGGTCACCACGTGCTGCAGCCAGTCCGGCTGCGGGCTGGGCAGCGCCTCGCCCTCGCGCAGCCAGATGCCGTCGCGGTCCAGCGTGTTGCCGGAGATCCGGACGTTGCTGCGGCCGAGGGTCTTGAACAGCTGAGCCAGGTTGCCCTTGCGGGCGTCGAGGTTGCCGATGCCGAGCTCGCGCATCTCGAACGACAGGCCGACCAGGTCGGCCGGCAGCCGCCCGCCCGGATGAGCCAGGTCCACTGTGACCGAAGCCCCGGCGGCCGCGGTGGCCGCTCCGGGTGTGGCGGACAGACCGATGGTGGCGAGCATCGCCAGGCCTAGGGCGGCGGCGCAGCCCGTGCGAAGAGTGCGGGTTCGCATGTCAACTCCTGAGGGCGAAACATCGATGATGGACAAAGTAACGCCCACGACGCGGATGCGAAACCCTCATCTGTCATGCGTCCACATATGTGGACGCGTCTTGACGCTTCCGGGCGGCCTCCCTAACATCGACCACCATCATTGGTAAGAGTACTTTACTAATCCCCGGGACGGACATGAAACGACCCAGAGTGCGTACTCAGATCGCCACCCTCGCCGCCGCCGGACTCGTCGGTGCCGGGCTCACCGTGTTCGCCGCCGGTGCCGACGCCGCGACCACCACCCACGAGGCCGAGTCGGCCACCGTCACGGCCGGCGTCGTCGAGTCCAACCACGCCGGCTTCACCGGCACCGGCTTCGTCAACACCGACAACGCGGTCGGCAGCTCCGTGCAGTGGTCCCCCCAGGCCGCCGCCGGAACCGCCACGTTGCGGTTCCGCTTCGCCAACGGCACCGCCGTCAACCGGCCGATGCGGATCACCGTCAACGGCACCGAAGTCAGCCCGGCGCTCACCTTCCCGGGCACCGGCGCCTGGACGACCTGGCAGGACGCCACCGTCACGGCCACGCTGAAAGCCGGGGCCAACACCATCGTGGCCGCCTCGACCACCGCGACCGGCGGCCCCAACCTCGACAGCCTGACCGTGATCGACCGTGCCACCGGCGGCGGCACCCCGGTCGCCGTCAACGGGCAGTTGCGCGTGTGCGGGGTCAAACTCTGCAACCAGTACGGCCGGCCGATCCAGCTGCGCGGGATGAGCACCCACGGCCTGCAGTGGTATCCGAACTGCGTCAACAACGCCTCGCTGGACGCCCTGGCCGGTGACTGGCAGGCCGACCACCTGCGGCTGTCGATGTATATCCAGGAGGGTGGCTACGAGACCAACCCGCGCCAGTTCACCGACCGCATGCACGCCCTGATCGAGCAGGTCAGCGCGCGAGGGATGTACGTCATCGTCGACTGGCACCAGCTCACGCCGGGCGACCCCCACTACAACCTCGAGCGGGCCAGGACGTTCTTCGCCGAGATCGCTCAGCGGCACGGCAGCAAGCCCAACATCCTCTACGACGTGGCCAACGAGCCCAACGGCACGCCGTGGTCGCGAATCAAGACGTACCACGAGGCGATCATCCCGACGATCCGCGCGGCCGACCCGGACGCGGTCATCCTGCTCGGCACGCACGGCTGGGGCTCGCTGGGCGTCTCCGACGGCGGCAGCGAGGCCGACGTCATCAACAACCCGGTCAACGCCACCAACATCATGTACACGTTCCACTTCTACGCCGGTTCGCACGGCACCGAATACCTGAACACGTTGTCCCGCGCGGCCGACCGGATCCCGGTGTTCGTCACCGAGTTCGGCACCCAGACGGCGTCCGGCGACGGGGCGAACAACTTCACCCGCTCCCAGCAGTACCTGGATCTGATGGCCCAGAAGAAGATCAGCTGGACCAACTGGAACTACTCCGACGACAGCCGGTCGGGCGCGGTGTTCAATTCCGGCACCTGCCCGGGTGGTCCCTTCGCCGGGACGTCGCGCCTGAAGCCGGCCGGCGTCTGGATCCGCGACCACCTCAAGAGCCCGGCCGACGCCTTCCCCACCGCCTGACCGGGCTCACCGCCTCCCGCGCCCTGGTTCGCCAGGGCGCGGGAGCACCGCGCGGAGGGTCGCGGCGTCGGTCCGCACCTGCGCCGGGTCGTCGCCCGGCACGAACTCCAGACTCGCGAACCGGTCCCCCGGCGCCTCGGCGGCCACCGCGAGCCAGGCCGCCCACCGATCGCGATGCGCGGCCAGCGGCAGCCGGCTGCGATCCGGGTTCCACGCGAAGACATGCAGGTTGGCCAGGTCCGGCAGCAGGGCCCGCAGATCTCCGGCATTCTCGTCCGGGGACCGCTCCGGTTGCGGCTGCCACAGGCTGCGGACGCCCGCGCCCCGCACGTCGTCGAGCAGCGCCGCCGTCGACATCCGGGTGTCGGTCAGCGTGTCGCGGTGGTACTCGAGCACGATGCCGATGTCCCCCGCCAGACCGGCCAGCCGCAGCGCGTCGTCGCGCACCCGGGCCCGGTAGGCCGCGCCGGCACTCGCACTGCCCTGGCGTCCGGCCCAGACCCGGATGGCCGGCGCCCCGAGCCGGATGGCCGTCGCCACCACGGCTTCCTGGTCGTCGCTGTGCCCGAGCCGGTAGTAGGAGCCGTAGGCGGAGACCTCGAGCCCGGCCCGCGTGGTCAGCGCCGCGACCCGCGCCGCGGCGTCCAGGTCGCCGTGCGGCACGTGGATGTCACCACCCCACTCCACCGCGGCGAGCCCGGCATCGGCGGCGATCGCCACCACCTCCTCCGGGGTCAGGTGGCGCAGGGTCACCGAGAGCAGACCGGGCCGTACGGTCACCGGAGCGCGCCGAGGATGTCGGCGAACAGCCCCTGCCGCCAGGCCGGCGCCAGCCCGAGGTGATAGAGGCTGAGGCCCGCGGCGCCCGCGCCCACGAGCGCCTTGGCGTGCCGGACGAGATCGAAGGGCTCCACATCGGACAGCACCGTGACATAGGCGTCGACCGGTGTGCCGTACGCCGTGGCCGCGGCGACCACCGGAGCCGAGTCCAGCGGCCAGGCCGGCACGAGCAGGGCGTCGACGTCGGCGGCGGCCGTCGGAGTGAGCCCCGGCGACGGGCCGGTGGCCCACGGGTCGGGGCTGGCGTGCAGGCGGATCGGGGCGTCCGGCAGCACGGCTCGCACCGCCGCGATCACTTCGGTCCGCAGCGCATCGGTGTGCGCCTGGCGGACGGGCAGCACGACGTCGTGGATCCGCTCGGCGCGCAGCCCGCCGACCACCTCGGCGTCGTCGACCCCGGCCTGGCGCCACGCCGCCCGGCACCAGCCGCAGCAGCAGACCGACAACACCCGGCGGCCGTGGGCGGTCCAGGCACCCGCGGTCTTCTCGTGGTGTCCCAGATGGTCCACCCCCATCTGCCCGCAGGCCTCCAGCGAGACGGCGTCGACCGGGGCGTCCCGCACGGCCTCGGCGGCCAGCGTGGCGGCGTAGCGGCGCACCTCCGGCGAGGCCGGGCAGAGCGCGTACGGGTAGAGCTCGCCGAAGCAGTTGACCACCGCCACATCCTGGTGGACGGCGCCGATCCGGGTGCTGTGGGTCAGCACGATCCAGGCGGTGACCCGGAATCCGTTGTCCCGCAACACCTGCGTGGCGGCGCCGAACGGGTCCGGTTCGGCCATCCAGTCCGCGGCGGCCGCCCACAGCCGCTGCCCGGCCCAGGCCTGGTCGCGGATCGGCCGGTACAGCGCCGCATGCCGGGCATCGACCGTTCGCCGGGCCGGATGCAGCGGGGTCGCGGCCCGGGTGCTGTGGTAGGTCGCGGCCAGCGTGACGGTGTCCAGGCCGGCCCGGCGGACGCGAGCCGGGAAGTCCGGATCGTCGAGCACGTCCCAGGGATAGGCGTGCCCACCGGCGTTCACCATCGCGGCCGCAGTTTCTCGAAGCCGGGCCGGAACTGCCGCAGATAGCTGGTGTCGTCCCGTTCCCGCAGCCCGCAGGCGAGATAGTCGGCATGCATCCGGGCCAGCGCGTCCCGGTCGAGGGTCACGCCCAGGCCGGGCCCGTGCGGCACCGCCACCGCACCATCCACGAAGGACAGCGGTTCGGTCACCACGTCGGCGCCGAGCTGCCAAGGCGTGTGCGTGTCGGCGTCGTAGGTCAGGTTGGGGGTGGCCGCGCCGAGGTGGACCATCGCGGCCAGGCTGATGCCCAGGTGGCTGTTGGAGTGCATCGACAGGCCGATCCCCCAGGTGCGGCAGACGGCGGCCAGCGTGGCCGATCCGGTCAGCCCGCCCCAGTAGTGGTGGTCGGCCAGCACGACCTGCACGGAGTCACGCCGTACGGCCTCGGGCAGGTCGCCGAGCTCGACGACGCACATGTTGGTGGCCAGCGGCATGGGCACCGCCGCGGCCACCTCGGCCATGCCGGCCAGGCCGGGCGTGGGGTCCTCCAGGTATTCCAGCAGCCCGGCGGTCTTCTCGGCGACCCGCACCGAGGTCTCGACGGTCCACGCGCAGTTGGGGTCGAGCCGCAACGGATGTTCCGGGAAGGCCTCCCGCAACGCCTCGACGGCGGCGATCTCGTCGTCCGGCGGCAGCACCCCGCCCTTGAGCTTGAGCGAGCGGAAGCCGTACCGCGCCACCATCCGCCGGGCCTGCTCGACGAGGCCGGCCGGGTCGAGCGCTTCGCCGTAGTCGTCCGGCTCGGCGCCCGGGTGGGCCGCCCACTTGTAGAAGAGGTAGCCGGAGAAGGGCACGCGGTCGCGGACCAGGCCACCGAGCAGCGCCCACACCGGCCGTCCGGTGGCCTGGCCCTGCAGGTCGAGAAGCGCCACCTCGAACGGGGACACCACCCGGGCGAGGGTCTTGGCGGCGCTGGACGGTCCGGTCAGCCCGTGCCGGTCGGGGGTGTCGGCCGCGCCGATCGCCGCCGCGGCGCGCGTTCGCAGGCCGGTCAGGTCGAAAACGTCGAGCCCGTCGAGCACGGGCGCGACCTTCCCGAGCAGTTCCAGATGCGGGGCGTCGCCGTAACTCTCGCCCAGGCCCACCGACCCGTCGGCCGCGGTCACCTCGACGATCGAGCGCAGCGCCCACGGCTGGTGGAGCCCGGCCGAGTTGAGCAACGGCGGGTCCGGGAAGGCGATCGGCGTGATGCTGACCCGGGTGATCGGCGTTCTCATGCGGCCACCTCGGGTACCGCCCGCGGCGAGTTGACCCGCCGGAGTGCCGCGCTGCCCCGGTCCATCAGCGCCGCCAGCTGCTCACGGTGCTCGGCCGACACGTCGACCAGCGGCGGGCGGACCGAGCCCATGGCCAGTCCCCGCCGGGCCGCACCGGCCTTGGGCAGGCTGACCGCATATCCGGCCACCCGGTCCCGCAGCTCGACGAGCGGCAGATAGAACTCGGTCAGCAGGGTACGCGTGACGCCCTCGTCGCCGGTCTCGATCGCCCGGTGGAACGCGACGGCCAGCTCCGGCATGAAACAGAGCGCGGCCGAGGAGTAGCTGGGCACCCCGATGGCCCGGTAGGCCGCCGCCGAGACCTCGGCGGTCGGCAGGCCGTTGAGGAACACCATCTCGGCGGCCCGCCGGTGCCCGCTCGCCCGGACGGTGGCGACCAGGCGGTTCATCGCGTCGACGTCGCCGCGGCCGTCCTTGACGCCGGTCACGGTGGGCAGGTCGAGCAGCGCCAGCGCGGCGGCCGGGTCGAGCACCGCGTTGGCCCGTTGATAGATCACCAGGGGCAGCGCGGTGGCCGCGGCCACGTAGGCGATGTGCCGCACCAGACCGGCGGGCGGCCCGGACACCAGATACGGCGGCAACAGCAGCAGCCCGTCGGCCCCGCACTCGGCGGCCGCACGGGCGAACTCGCTCGCCGTCCGCGGTCCCCCACCGGCACCGGCGTACACCGGCAACCGGCCGGCTGCCTCCCGGACGGCGGTCCGGACCACGGTGCGGTATTCGTCGAGACCGAGGGCAGTGAACTCCCCGGTGCCACAGGCGACGAACAACGCCGCCGGGCCCGCCGCCACCTGGTCGGCGAGGTGGTCGGCGAGGACCGCGGTGGCGACCTCGTCGTCCGGGGTGAACGGGGTGAGCGGGAAGGAGAGCAGGCCGTGCAGAGGCATGGGTTTCCTTGTCTTGGTCGTTCACGGGCGTCAGCCCTTGACGGCGCCGGACGTCAGGCCCTTCATGAACTGCCGTTGCAGCGCGAGAAAGGCCAGCACGGACGGGAGCAGGGCGAGCAGGGCGGCGGCCAGCAGCACGCCCAGACCGGCCTGCTCGTCGCTGCGCAGGGTCCGCAACGCCAGCGGCAGGGTGAACTGACTGGCGTCCTGAGCCACCAGCAGCGGAAGCATGTATTGATCCCAGATCATGGTGAAGCCGAAGATGCCGACCACGCCGAGCGCCGGGCGCACCAGCGGCAGCACGATGGTCAGCAGGATCCGCAGGTCGCCGGCGCCGTCGATGCGCGCCGCCTCCTCCAGCTCCAGCGGGATCTCCTTCATGAACTCGGTCATGACCAGGATGGAGAAGGCCCAGGCGGCCACCGGGATGATCATGCCGGCCAGCGTGCCGATGAGGTTGACGTGCACGATCGGCACGTCGGCCAGCACGAGCGACAGCGGGATGGCCAGGATCTCCTCGGGCAGCATCATGGTCGACAGGATCAGCAGCAGGACCAGGCGCATCCCGGGGAATTTGTGCCGGGCCAGGGCGTACGCGGCCGAGATGCTGACCATGATCTGCAGCAGCAGCCCGACGCCGACCACGATGAACGAGTTGAGCAGATAGCGCAGCACGCCCCGGTCGAACGCCGCGGTGAAGTTGTCGAGGGTCAGCCGGTCCGGCCACAGGGTGAGCCGGCTCGGATCGGAGACCGGGCTGAAAGCGCCGACCATCAGCGCCACCAGCGGTCCGGCGAAGATGGTCACGAGCACCGCGTAGAGCAGGATCTGCAGCACCCGGGCCAGCGGGCCGCGCAACGAGGTGAAGCCCAGCGCGGAGTCGTACCGGTCGGCGCGGGTCCTCATCGCGACTCCCGGCGGCGCAGGGCCTGCACGGCGAGGGTCAGCACGACCGTGGCGCCGAGCAGGAGCATCGACCCGGCGGCGGCGATGCCGAGCTCGTTGCGTTCCAGTCCGAGCTTGTAGATCAGGGTCATCAGCACCTCGGTGGAGCCGTTCGGCCCGCCGTTGGTCAGCAGGAAGATCTCGGTGAAGACGCGCAGGCCGCGGATCGCGGCCAGGGTGAACAGGATGGCGAAGACCGGACGCAGCGACGGCAGGGTCACGTGCCACAGGCGGCGCAGCGGACCGGCGCCGTCGGCCGCGGACGCCTCGTAGAGGGTGCGGTCGACCCCGGCCAGACCGGCTATGAAGATCATCATGTCGTACGGGGCGCCGCGCCAGATACCCACGGTCATCACCGACCACAGCGAGGTGTCCTCGGCGTTGAGGAACGACGACGGGCCCATCCCGACCCAGCCCAGCAGGGAGTTGGCGATCCCGTCGGGCGCCGGGTAGTAGATGATCCGCCAGAGCTCGGCGACCACGGCCATGGCGGCGACCGTCGGCAGGAAGACCGCGGTCCGGACGAACCACAGGTGCCGGGCCGCGCCCTCGAGCAGCAGCGCGAGCACCAGGCCGATGAGCAGCGAGCCACCGGTCTGGCCGGCCGCGAGGACCACGGTGTGCCAGATCGCCGCCCGGAAGGCGTCGTCGGTGATCACGGCGGTGTAGTTCTCGACGCCGGTCCACCGGTCACCCAGGTAGGGCCGGACCTCGTGGAAGCTCATCTCGACGGCCCGGGCCATCGGCACGAACTTGAACACCGCGAACAGGATCAGCGCCGGCAACAGGAACAGCCAGGGCAGCGCCCAGGCCCGGGCGCCGCGTCGCCGGCGCACCGGCACGCCGGGGGCCGGAGCCCTCAGCCGTGCCGGCGCCTCCCGCAGGGACGTCACCCCTTGACCTCTTGCTTGGTCAGCTCGTCGGTGTAGGTCTGCGCCAGCTTGTCCAGCGCCGCCTTGGTGTCCGTCGAGCAGTTCGCGAAGAGCGTGTTGAGGGTGTCGGCGGCACTCTGCCGGAACGGGGTCCAGTCGGGCACCGCCGGGGTGAACCGTCCGGCGTCCTTGAACACCGTCTCGAAGGTCTGCCAGCGGGTGTCCTGGCGGACCGTGCCCAGCTGCACCTTGGTGTTCACCGGCAGCCGGACGATGGTGCCGTCGGTGTCCCCGGCCATCGCGAGGGTCTGCCCCTCGGGCGAGGTGGCGAACTCGGCGAACCTCTTCTGGCCGTCCTGGTTGGCCGAGCCGGCCATCAGATAGACGTTCTCGCCCTCGGCCAGCGAGGACGCCTTGCCGCCCGGTCCGGCGGGCAGTGCGACGACCTCGTACTTGTCCCGGCCCAGGCTCTTGTCGAAGCGCGCCATGTTGTAGGGCCCGGTGAAGTAGATGCCGCCCTTGCCGCTCTCGAACGCCTGGTGAGCCTGGACGGTCTCCAGCGTGACGGCGCCCGGCACCACCGTCTTGTCGGTGCAGAACTGCGCCTTGAGGTAGTCGACCGCCTTGACCGACTGCGCAGTGTTCACCGCCGGGGTGAACTTGCCCGGCGACCCGGTGAGGAAGTCGCCGCCGGCCGACCACAGGAAGCTCGTGGCATACCAGGAGGCGTAGCCCCGCTTGGTCGATGCGGGGACCACCCATCCGTACGTGTCGGCCTGACCGTTGCCGTCGGGGTCGCCGGTGGTGAACTTGCGGGCCAGTTCGTCGAGCTGGGCCCACGAGGCCGGCGTCCCGGCGCCGACCTTCTCCCGCCAGTCCTTGCGGATGAACAGGGCGAAGGACTGGACCGAGAAGGGCGCCGCGTAGTACTTGCCGTCCGCACCCTTGGCGGCGTCCCAGGCGATCGGGCTGAGATCGGCGCCACCGGCCAGGGCGGACCGGTCGACCTCGCGCACGAGCCCCTGCTTGACCAGGCTGCCCAGCTGGGCGGTGTCGTTGATGACGATGTCGGGCAGATCCTTCTGGGCGGCGGCCTGCTGGAGCTTCGTCTCGAAGTCCTCGAACAGGGCGGTCACCTGGGCCGGCACGCCACTGGCGGTGGTGAACTTGGCGGCCAGGTCCTTGGCGGTCTTCTCCGAGTTGGAACCCGGGGGCTTACGGATCCAGATCTGCAGTGCCGCGTTGGCGTCCTGATCCGCGCCGCTGTCGCCGCCGCAGGCGGCAGTGCCACCGGCGACCAGGGCGAGAGCGAGCAGAGCGGCGAGTCCGAGGGGAGCGGTCCGGCGCATCACGCATCTGCCTCCTGTCCATATATGTGGATGGCTTCCTGAAATGTGTTCACACGCAGGGTCAAGTTAGCGTCCGGTAGCATGACGGTCAACAGTTCGAAATAGACAAGCTTGAGGATGGACCCATGCCAGGAACCCGTCGCCGCCCCGCGGCGCACCCGGTGGCGCTCGTCCCGGAGACCGCCGCGGAGATGTCGCCGGTCAAGTCCGCGGAACGGACGGTCCGGATCCTCGAGACGCTCGCCGCCTCGCCGGTCCGCCTCACCCTCTCGCAGCTGCAGGAGCGCACGGGCTATCCCCGATCGAGCCTGCACGCGCTGGTGCGCACGCTGCGCGACCTGAAATGGGTGGAGACCGACGACACCGGGTCGGCCTTCGGCGTGGGCCCGCATGCGCTGCTCGCCGGCACGGCCTATCTCGACCGCGATCCGGCGCTGATGTTCGCCTACGAGGCGCTGGAGGATCTGCGGGCCGAGCTGGGCTACACGGTCCACTATGCCCGGCGCGACGAGAACCACGTGCTTTACCTGGCCAGCCGGGAGTCGCGCAACACGGTGCACGTGGTGTCCCGGGTCGGGCGCCGGTTGCCGGCCCACCTGACCGCGCTGGGCCAGGCCCTGCTGGCCGACCTCACCGACGACGAGGTGGAGGCGTTGCTGCCGCAGACCCTGGAGCGATACACCCCGCACACCATCGTCGACCGGGCGGCACTGCTCGGCGAGCTGGACCAGGTGCGGCAGCGGGGCTGGGCCTTCGAACGCGAACAGGGCACCGAGGGCGTCGCCTGCCTGGCCGCCACGGTGGCATACCGGATCCCGGCCACCGACGCGATCTCCTGCTCGATGCCGGCCAAGGCGGTCCGGGGTCCCGAGCTCAAGCGGGTCACCGCGGCGGTGACGGCGCGCACCCAGGCCCTGGCGACCACGCTGCGCCGCGAGGGCATCCGCTGAGTCACGATCAGCCGGCCGCGCCGAGGGGCCGGTCGCACCAGCTGCCGCCGATCCGGTTGAGCTCGGGGTCGGCGGCCATGTCGGGTTCGCCGCACTCGGCGACGATCTTCTCCGCGTACTCCTCGGCGTCGTCCTCGGGCCGGTAGCCGATCGCCTCGCCCTCGGCCAGCGAGAGCCAGCGCCGGGTGTTGCGGCTGATCCCCCACACCTGGCGGAAACCCGGCCCGGGCACGCTGATCGCCGCCTCGACCAGCCGCGCGCAGTCGTCCGGGGACAGCCACATGGCCAGGCCCCGCGGACCGCGCGGAGCCGGGAAGCACTGTCCGAGGCGCAGGCAGATCACGTCCAGGCCGAACCGGTCGTGGAACAGCCGGCCGGCCGACTCGATCGCGACCTTGCTCCAGCCGTAGAGGGTGTCCGGGCGGGCCTCGACGTCGCCCGGCACCTCGCCCGGATGCTCGCTCAGGCGGTGGAAACCGGCCACATGATTGGACGAGCCCAGCAGGATCCGGGTGACCCCGGTCCGGCGGGCCGCCTCGAGCAGGCAGTACGCACCGTACGCGTCGACCCGCAGCACGTCCTCGGCGCCCGCCTCGTGGCTGTGCCCGCCGAGATGCAGAACGGCATCCACATCTTGCAGCGCGGCCACGAGCGCGTCCAGATCAGTGACCGACCCCGGAACCACCTCCTCGGCACCGGTTCCCGGCAGAGCCTGGGGCGGCCGCGGGTCGAAGAGCCGCAGCACGCGTCCGGGCCGGGCCAGCAGCGGCCGCAACAGGGTGCCGACCCGCCCCGACGACCCGGTGATCAAAATCCGCTCGTCCGCCATCGACCGTCCCGTTCGTCATAGGTATTGATCGATGGACATCCTAGCGGCATCATCCTCAGCAATGAACGCGTAACACCTCGCTAATAGTCGTCCATGTATGTGGACGGCTTCGATCCACGGAGGTTGTCTTGCGAAGATCGTTCTCACTCGTCACGGCGCTGGTCGTGACCATCGTGCTGGCCGCGGCCGGGCCGGCCCGGGCCGTGGTCGAAACCGGGCCCTGGACGTCCTACTCGCCGTCGTTCGACGTGCAGCAGCGCGGCTGCGGCACAGTCGACGGCCTGACCTTCCGGCTCACCTGCTCGACGGCGAGCGGTGACCAGCGGGCCGAGCGCCGCTACGCCACCTACAGCTCCGGCGTCCGGCAGTTCGAGGGCTACTTCCGGATCACCAGCATGCCCGGGACCCGGATCAGCCTGAAGCAGACCTTCGGCCCGGACGGCCCGTTCTTCATGCTCGCGGTCGAGCGCGGCGGCCGCCTCTACGCCGTGCACGGCGGCAGCACCCTGGCCACCGGGGCGACGGTCGGCACCAGCGTACGGGTGAACACGGTGCACAACACCGGCAACGGCGCGCACCGCACCTACATCAACGGTTCCAACCAGCACTCGCAGACCGGCGGCTCGGGCGGCTACTACGACAAGTTCGGGGCCTACCGCACCAGCAGTGGCGCGGGCCCGGCGACCGTGGTCTGGAGCGGTGTCCAGTTCTGGCGCAAGTGATCGCAGTGGCGTGGCCGTCGCGGGGAACGGCTGCGCCCCTCAGCCCGGAGGTACCCATGCGCATCACCGTGACCACCACCGCCCTGATGCTGGTGCTGGCCGGCTGCTCCACCGGCGAGCTGACCGCGGAGCTCGTGACGCCGGTGGACATCGAGCTCACCTGGACCGCCGATCCGGCCGCGGCCGACGGCGGGCAGGTTGTCGAGTTCGCCAC
This sequence comes from Paractinoplanes maris, assembly GCF_023544465.1. GTDB lineage: Bacteria > Actinomycetota > Actinomycetes > Mycobacteriales > Micromonosporaceae > Actinoplanes > Actinoplanes maris. The sequence goes on from NZ_JALPVL010000014.1 coordinate 289,743, forward strand.
CGAGGCGGCCGGTCCGTGGACGATCCTCGAGTTCCTGGCGGGCGACCGCGAGCACTACCGGCACCCGGATCTGATGCCCGGCACCACCTTCCACTACCGGGTGCGGCCCCTGCTGGGCGCAGCCTCCGAGCCGGTCCGGGTTCACCTGCCGGCCGCCCGGCCCGGCGTCGAGCCGGCCGGCGCCGACCCGAGCTGGGCCGAGCCCCGGATCGTGACCGGCCCGCCGCCCGGCACGGCGGGTGGACCGCCGACAAGCCTGACCGGCACTGCCCGGGGCCGGGACGCGGTGCTGTTCACCTGGTCGGACAACGCGACCGGGGAAGCCGGTCAGCTGATCGAGGTGAGAACCGGGGACAGCGCGGCGTGGACGGTGGCCATGGTGCTCGACCCGGACGTGAACTCGGTCGGCCTGATGACCCTGGCCGCCGAGCGGCAGGCCTGGTTCCGGGTGCGCGCCTTCACCCATGGCAGGAGTTCCGCGGTGGTCGATCGCACCACCGGCAGCCGTCCACATACGTGAACGCTTTCCTTGTGCGTGGAAATTGTGCACAATCACGGTCACGTCCTAGTCATTAAGGAGGCTCGATGCGTCGCGTCGTGCCGTTCATCGCTGTCAGCACCGCCGCCGCGCTCGTCGTGACGGCGGCCGGGCCGGTTCCGGCCACCGCGGCCACCTTGCCGTCCCGGACCGGGCCGTCGGCCGCGCCCACCGCCTTCACCACCGTCGCCACCGGCGTGGCCGCCCGCAGCGACCGCCGGCCCACCAACGGCGGGGTTCACGACCGGTCGGCCGGCAAGACCTTCATCTCCTGGGCCGGCCAGTTCGAGGACAACTACGTCCAGGCCTACGACCACCGGACCAAGACCTGGTCGGCGCCGGTGAAGGTGGCCGACGGGGGCAACGACACCCACAATTACCCGACCCTCATCCAGGCCGACGACGGTCACCTGCTCGCCTTCCGGGGGATGCACAACCGCGAGCTCTGGTTCGCCCGGTCGCCGCAGCCGCACTCCATCGAGGGCACCTGGACCGACACCCAGATCCCGGAAGGTCTCGGCGCCACCTACCCGATGGTCTTCAAGTCGTCGGCCGGTCACCTGTTCGTCTTCGTCCGAGAGACCGCGGGCGACCTCGACGACCGGTATCCGACCGACTTCCGCCCGATGAAGTACGTCCGGTCCACCGACAACGGGCGCACGTGGCAGAGCTCGGAGACGCTGACCGGCGAGCGGTGGAACATCGCCCCGCAGACCCGGGCCGACAACCTGAACGAGGTTTACATCGGGCAGTTGCGGCATGAGCCGGCCACCCTGGGCCGGCCGGAGCGGGTCGCCATCGTCTACACGCTGGCCGGCGGCGGCCCCGAGGGTCACCTGCACGACCGCTACCACAAGAACGTCTACTACACGTACTTCAGCCCTCGGGACCTCAAGTTCCGCTCCGCGAGCGGCGCCGACCTCGGCGTTCAGATCGACGACGCCGACCAGGAGAAGCATCTCAAGGTCGCCGAGACCGCCCTGCAGACCACCAATCCCCGCTCCCCCGACTACATCCAACTCGTCGGCTCCACCGCCCTCGCCCCGTTCGTCACCTGGATGCAACTCGACGAGCAGGGCGTGGTGCACACGTACACCGGGGTGCACTCCCCGTTCGGCTGGCACCGGCGCGAGGTCGCCTCGGGCATCCGGATCCGCGACATGGAACGGGTGGACGCGGTGACCTGGCGCGTTTATGCCACCACCAACGACCCCGCCGTCACCGCCGTCTCCACCTTCCGGCTCACCGCCGGCACGTTCTGGCGGAGCGAGTCGACCATCCCGATCCCCCGGGCCGTCCAGCGCGTCGAAGTCATCGACGGCTATCGCGACCCAGCCCGGCTCATCCTCACCGGGGCCAGCAGCGCCCGCCCGGCCGACATCGCCGACGGCGACATCTACGTCGCCGGCGCCGACAACTAGGAGCCCCCATGCCCAACATCACCGTGGAACTGCTGTCCGGCCGCACCCTCGACCAGCGGCGCGAATTCGCCGAGGCGGTCACCGCGGCGGCGGTCGACATCCTCAAGGCCCGCCGGCCGTCGGTGCGCATCCGCTTCGACGAGATCGAGCGCGAGGACGTCGCCAACGGCGGAACCCTCGAGTCCGACAACCTGTGAGAGAGCGGCGGCGCCCCCGGGGGCGCCGCCGCCTGCATCGCCACGAGCAAAGGGAAACCCATGGATTCACGACACGCGACCGCCCCGGATCAGCTGACCGGCATGGACACCGAGCACCTGCGGCGACGGTTCCTGGTGGAGGACCTGTTCGCCCCGGGCGAGGTGCGGCTGACCTACTCCCACGAGGACCGCATGGTGGTCGGTGGATCGGCCGGCGTCACCGAGCTTCCCGCCCCGGACGAGCTGCGCTCCGCCTACTTCCTCGAGCGCCGCGAGCTCGGGGTCGTCAACCTCGGCCAGACGGGCACGGTGACCGTCGACGGCGCCCGCTTCGACCTGGCCGCCCAGGAAGTGCTCTACATCGGGCGCGGCGCCCGCCGGGTGAGCTTCGACGGCCGGTTCTACCTGGTCTCCACGCCGGCCCACGCGAGTCATCCCACCGTCAAGGCGACCCTCGACGACGCCGAGCCGGTGCGGCTGGGCTCGCCGGAAGGCTCCAACGAGCGCACCATCTACAAATACATTCACGCCAAGGGTGTGCAGAGTGCCCAGCTCGTCCTCGGCGTCACGGTCCTCGCCCCGGGCAGCATGTGGAACACCATGCCGTGCCACACCCACGAGCGCCGCACCGAGGTCTACTTCTACTTCGGTCTGCCCGAATCCGAGCGTGTCGTGCACCTGATGGGCCGGCCCGACCAGACCCGAAACCTCATCGTGGCGCCCGAGCAGGCGGTGATCTCGCCTCGCTGGTCGGTGCACTGCGGCTTCGGCACCCGCAGTTATGCGTTCGTCTGGGCGATGGGCGGCGAGAACCAGGCGTACGAGGATGTCGAACCGGTGGCGATCGGCGAGCTGCGATGACGGCGGCCGCCGAGTCCCCGTTCTCGTTGCACGGCCGCACCGCGCTGGTCACCGGCTCGCGGGGCGGGATCGGCCGGGCGATCGCGGTCGCCCTGGCCCGGGCCGGCGCCGACGTGGTGCTGCACGGCCACCACAACGACCTCGACGACGTGGAACGGGAGGTCCGCGAGACCGGCCGGGGGTCCACCCGGTGGATCCTCGACCTGTCCGACACCGCGGCCATCCCCGGCGCCGTGGCCACGCTGCCCGCCATCGACATCCTGGTCAACAACGCCGGCATCATCCGGCGGGCCCCGGCCGCCGACCACTGTTTCGAGGACTGGCGCGACGTCCTCGGCGTCAACCTCGACGCGGTGTTCCAGCTGACCCGCACCGTCGGCGCCGGCATGCTGGCCCGGCGCCACGGCAAAATCATCTCGGTCGCGTCGATGCTGTCGTTCCAGGGCGGTCTGCGCGTTCCCGGATACACCGCGGCCAAGCACGGACTGGCCGGGCTGACCAAGGCGCTGGCCGCCGAGTGGGCCGCCGAGGGCGTCCAGGTCAATGCGGTCGCCCCGGGCTACGTGGTCACCGACAACACGGCCGCCCTGCGCGCCGATCCGGTGCGCGAGGCCGAGATCACCGCGCGGATCCCGGCCGGCCGTTGGGGCCGCCCCGACGACATCGCCGGGGCCGTGGTCTTCCTGGCCTCCCCCGCCGCCGACTACGTCAACGGCCACCTGCTCGCGGTCGACGGGGGCTGGCTCGCCCGATAGCAGCTCGACCAGGCGGCACCGGCGATCGGGCCGTCGGCCCCGCAACGCGGCCTCGCGACCCGGACCGCCGGCCCGCGCGCGGCCTCGCGACCCGGACCGCCGGCCCGCACGCGGCCTCGCGACATCCCGCGCTACGGCTCGATCACCAGCTGGGCGATCGTGGCGCCGTCGAGGACGAACCGGTAGTGCAGATCGGCGGAGCCGCCCGGGAAATCGCCCTCCAGATGCTGGACGACATCGAAGTGGGCCGCACCGGTCCGGGTCGCGCCGACGAATTCCGTGGTGTACGTGTACTCACTGGCCCCGGTGTCCAGCCAGGCCCGGATCTCGTCGCGGCCCCGGTGGGTGCGGCCCTCGTCGGTCACCACCGCGTCCGTGGCGAAGGCGGTGATCGCGGTCTGCGTGTCGCGGGCCTGGTGGGCCGGGAGGTAGGCAGTGATCGTGGCGGGCAGCTCGGCCCACGAGAGGCCGGTGCCCGAGCTCGAATTCTTGGTCATGCTCCGAGGATCGGCTCTCCCCCGGGGCGAGGGTCAAGGCTGCGGGTCTCCCCGGGGCCGAGGGTCAACTTCGGGTCTCCCCGGGGCGAGGGTCACCACCGAGGCGGAAGACGGGCCAGCCCAGCTCGGTGCGCCACTGTCCGGCGTCCGCGGTGTCCCGGGGACCGACCAGGTAGGTCTCGTGAACCGGGCCGTCCACGCCCAGGGCCTGCGCGACAACCCAGGAGCCGAGACGGCCGTACGTCACGTCGATGTCGTCGTGCGACCCCGGGTGAACCGTCACGGCGAGCTCGACCGGCGGCAGCTCGACGACCTCGATACGCCCCCGGGCAGACGGATGGCGGACCGGCCGGAAGACGGTCATCGCACCGGCGCCCTCGGTGAACAGCTCGTTGGCGTACTGCCCGCCCGGCGGCCCGTCGCGTCCGGCGGGCGGGAAAGCCGCGTCGAGCTCGGTCATCGCCCCGTCGAACCAGACCAGCGCGTCCTCCCGCCGTACCCGGTCCCGGATGGCGGCCACGGTGCGAGCCGGCACGGACCGAAGCTGGACCTCGAGCGCCGCCGCCTCGGGCTGCAGCAGCCGGCGCAGCGACCCGACGGCGGCCCGGGTCCGGTCGAGCTCGGCTTCAAGCCGCCGCAGGTGTCCCGAGATGAGCCCGGCCCGCTCCTGCGGGTCGTCCGTCGCGAGCAGTGCCTTGACCTCGGCCAGCGGCACATCGAGCTCGCGCAGCCGGTGGATGACCTGTGCCGTCGCGATCTGGTCGGGCCGGTAGTAGCGATAACTGGTGTGCGGGTCCACGGTCGCGGGCTCCAGCAGGCCCGCCTCGTGGTACCGGCGCAGGGTCCGCACACTCAGGTGGCTCACCGTGGCGAACTCGCCGATGGTCAAGCCCTTCCGCATCGTCACCGCGCCATTCTCGACCCTCCCGCCGGGGGAGGGTCGAGAATGGGTCAGGCGCGAGCCTTCTCCCACATCGCGGTGTACGCCTCGGCTCCTCCGAGCAGCTGCCGGCGCAGCAGCGGCGCGTCCGGGCCGGCCTGGTTGATCAGGTCGGTGATCCAGTCCGCATAGAGCCCGTACTGGGCCACGCCGTCGGTGTTGAGGTCGAACGTGCGGGTGCCGTAGACCTGCTTGGCGACCTGGGTGCCGTTGGTCGCGGTGAACGGGTAGACGAGCGGCCGGGAGCCGGCGTCCAACCGCGGCGCGGCCTGGGTGCCCAGCCCGTTCACGTCGGTGCCGACCCCGTACCCGGTGATCTTCGAGCCGTTGGCCAGACCCTTGTTGACCCGCCACTCGTCGAGGAAGGCGCCCGTGTCCTGCCCGTCATCGGTGGCCGAGAACGCGTAGCCGGCCACAAAACCGCCGACCCCGAGGATCCGGTTGACCATGGCCGGGTCGGACCAGCTGTGCACCGAGGCGACGCCGGGGTAGGCGGCCTGCTCGGCCAGATCGAGCACGGCCGAAGCCGCCTTCACGCTCATGTGGTCGAGGTGGATGATCATGCCGCGGTCCATCATCCGCTCGACCAGATAACGGCCGAGATCGGTCAGACCCCGTACGTTGCAGATCTTGCCACTCGGATAGACCGGCAGGATCGACCCGGCGGGCAGGCCCACTCCCAGTTGCAGCAATCGGGCGAAGTCGTCACTGACCAGGGGCTGCTCGTTGTCCGAGGGCCCGGTGCAGGAGGTCGCCTGCCACCAGTGGCCGGTGGAGATCAGGTTGCCGACGTTGACCGCGGCACCGGTGACGCCTTCGTCGAACCGGGTGCCGCCGAACGCGTTGTCGAACTTGTGGACCGGGTAGAGGCCGCTGACGCCCAGGCTCACCAGCTCGTCGAGACCGGCGTCGATCTGGGCCCGGGTGCACTGCGGTACGTCGCCGATCTCGCGGCAGCCGAAGATCTCGGAGTTCTCCACGCCGATGGTGACGGCCAGCTTGCCCTGGGCGCCGATCTGGCGTACCTGGGCCGGAGTGGTGGCCAGCCGGAACCAGCCCTTGCCGGGGCCGCCGCTGCGGGCGTCCACATAGTCCTGCATCTGGCGCAGATAGGTGGCCTGGGCCCGGATCTGGTCCATCTCGTCGCACGACGTGTGCTGCAGCGTCAGCCCGCAGATCACCCGGTTCGCGACCAGCAGCACGTTGAGCACCCGCTGCCCGGACTGCCAGGCCCGTTCCAGGCTCCGGAAGTACGAGGCCTCGTGCAGCATCGTGTCGTGCTGCGGCCAGTCGCCGAAGGTCGGCCAGCCGTCCTCGGCCGAGTCGATCGGATCGGTGCCGGCGATGATCGCTTCGAGCAGGGCGCCCCAGCCGAGGGTGCCATGCGACGGGCAGCCCTTGAGCGCGACCGGTGCGCCACCGGGCGCGAAGGCGTCTCCGCAGTGCAGGGAGCCGCCGAAGGCCTCGGCCGCGGTGATGTGCGCGTGCGCGTCGATCCAGCCGACCAGCTTGCCGTTGGCGTCCACGCCGGGGGCCGGGGTGCCGCTGACGCCGGTGGCGATGTCCGGGACGGCCGCGCACCCGCTCGCCGGGGCCAGGGCGACGGTCGAGGCGGCGTTGCCCGCCCCGAGCCCGCCGAGGTAGACGCCCATCTGCTGACCGGTCGCGGTGGACACGAAGCGGTAGCGGCCGTCGGCCACGCTCACCGTCCAGTCGGCCCGCTCGCCGTACGAGTCACCGGTCCACACCCAGCCGAGGGTGCTCTGATAGGGCGGCTTGCCGGTGGTGTCCCGCAGCAGATAGCGACCGAGCTGGGTGGCCTCGAACCGGAACGGCTCGGCGCTCGCCGCGCTGCCGGTGAAGCCGTAGCCGACCGAGGCACGCCGGACGTACCCGCGGGACGAGGATCCGTCGAACACCTGCAGCGTCACGCAGGCACCCTCCAGGTCCTGGGCCGGAGTCCAAGCCGGCGCCGCAACGGCCGGTGCGGGCAGCCCGCCGACCAGCCCGAGCACCAGCAAACCGGCAACCCACCCGCGCAACCTGGCCATGGGGACTCCCTCGCTCGATCATCGCCAGGAGCAGTGTAGGAAAGGTCACACCATCGACGCATGTCTAAATGTGAAATTTTCTCTCAGACGCGAGCCGACACGCCCCCGGGTCAGCCCTCGATGGTCACCACCGGGGCGTTCTGGGTGATCGCCCAGTCCACGGCCTTCCGCAGGTGCTCCTCGGGCAGCGGCCGGCGGCGGGTGACAGTCAGCGCCACGGTCACCGTCGCGGACAGGAAAGCGCTGCGGGCCTCGGCCGCCTCGAAATCGGCGACCAGACCGTACGCGAAGGCCACTGCCTCCTCGTGCTTGAGCGCCGGCAGGTAGAGCAGGAAATCGTCCGGGCCGGTCTTCGTCGCCCGATCGGCCGGGCCCAGCCGGGCCGCCAGCAACTCGACCGCGGCCTGCTGCTGCCGCGTGGCCGTCCGTCCGATCGGGCCGTCCTGACCGGCCGCCGCGTGCGTCACCCGGACCGCCAGCACCGCCACCGGCAGCACACCGGAAGCCGTGACACCGGCCGTCCCGGTCCACCGCCGCACCCCCGACCGGCCGGTGAGATCAGTGTCTTCGGCGTCGCCCTGGTCCGCGGCCGGGCCGGGCCGGTGGGCCTCCGCCCGGATCCGGGCGTGGTCGCGCTCAGCCCGGTCGGCGAACAGATGCAGGGCCGCGTCGGCCCGGCTCTCACCCGGCGTCGACGGCAGATCACGCACCCGGCCGACCACCGCGTCGACGGCGGACACGGCCGCCGGCGTCAGCCGGTCGGCCAGCAGATGCCGCAGCCGGAGCACCTCGTGCAGCGCATCGTCGCGGCGGAAGCTGGAGTGGCCCTCGAAGACCCGCCCGCTCTCCAAGGTCGCCGCGCCGGCCTCGAACTCCTCGAGGTCACGGGCGACCAGCACCCCGCCGAACCGCGGGGTCAGAACGACCACCGTCCACTCGCGAGCGAGCTCTTCCTTCTCGTCCAGCAGCACCGGGTGCGTGCCGGCCGGCAGGTCCGGGGCCTGCGCCGCGACCAGCCCGACCACCGTCGCCGCGGCCCGGCCGGCGATCCGCTCGTAGACCCGGCGTTCGCGCTCGAAATAGGGCAGCCGCTGGAACAGGGCGAAAACCACCATCGGTCCGTCCTCGGCCGCCGCCAGCGCGGCCCGTTCCAGCGCGTGCGAGATGGTTACCAGCGTTCTCTTGGTCAGCCGCTGCGCGGCCGGAGCATCGGACACCGCAGTAGCCTAGGGACATCGCATCGTCACCGCATCCGGGCGAGATCACCTCGACCAAGATTGTTCAGCCGGCCCGGAGTCGTAATGTTCGGGGTATGGCTCAACGACTCGTCAGCGTGTGGCAACCCTTCTTCCTCGGCAGCGACGACACCCAGGCCGCCATCGGCGCCGCGACCGAGCTGGAGGAGCTCGGATACTCGCGGATCTGGTTCTCGGCCGGCTTCGAGGAGCACCTGCCGTCCCGCTTCCGTGAGCTCCTGGACGGGACCCGCCGGATCGGGGTCGCCTCCGGGATCGCCTCCGTCTGGCACACGTCGCCGGCTGAGGTGGCGGCGTTCACCGAGGACGCGCACCGGGCACACCCCGGGCGGTTCCTGCTCGGCCTGGGCACCAGTCATGCCGTACTGGTCGAGGGGGACGGCACCGAATACCGCAAGCCCTACTCGAAGATGGTCGGCTACCTCGACGCCCTCGACGCGGCCGGGCTCGCACCCGAGCGGCGGGTCCTGGCCGCCCTCGGCCCGCGCATGCTGGAACTCTCGCGCGACCGTTCGGCCGGCGCCCACCCCTACTTCACCACCGTCGAGCACACCGCCGAGGCCCGGGCGGCGATCGGAGCCGACCGGCTGCTGGCCCCCGAGGTCGCGGTGGTGCTCGAGCCGGACGCCACCCTCGCCCGGGCGACGGCCCGGCAGTACACCGCCGGATATCTGACGCTGCCCAACTACACCAACAACCTGCGACGATTCGGCTGGACCGACGAGGACCTCGCCGGCGGCGGCAGTGACCGCCTGGTCGATGCCGTCATTCCCTGGGGTACGGCCGAGCAGGTGGCCGCCGGCATCGAGAAGCACTACCAGGCCGGCGCCGACGAGGTGGCGATCCAGGTCCTGAACGGCGGCGACACCTCCTCGTTCCCGTCCGAGGAGTTCCGGGCCCTGGCCGCCCTCCTGATCCCGGCCGGATGACCGTCATGCTTCCGTGACCTGATCACGAGAACTAAGTGGCCCAGGACGCCGTCCTGCTCACCGGCTGCAACGCCGACGTCGAGCGGGTCGGCGGCGCGGCCCCCACCACCGCGGCGCCCAGCGTGGCCGTCACCCCGGCGGCCACCGGGGGCCGTCACCCGGTCCCCCGCCGCCCCGACCCGGACGGCCAAGACGGCCTGCCCGGTCACCGAGGCCGAGCTGCAATCCGCGGTGCCGGCCCGGAACGACAACGGGGTCTCCCCGGACTCCCGGTTCACCAAGATCGTCTGCTGTCGGAACTACGCGGTCGCCAGGGCGCCCGAGCGCACCGACTCCGACGAGCAGTACGTCGTCTTCAAGTTCGCCTCAGCTTCGTGGACGGTGCACAGCAGCGGCAGCGGCGACATCTGCCCAGGCGTCCCGGCCGACGTCGTCAAGCACCCGCAACGCCCGCTACGGCGCCTGCAGCTGACTTCCCGGCCCGGCGCGAGGCGCGACCTCGCGCCGGGGCGAATCGCTTGCACTCGCCCGGTCCGAGTGCTAAAAAATTAGCTGTCGCTGCTGCTCCACGCGGTGATGAACCACCACTGGAGCGCCCCGCGACCTCGGCAAAGCTGGTCTTCAGCCGAGCGCCACGTGTCCGCCGGACGGGCCGGCGGACCTCTCGAGGAGGTGGATCCCCGTGGTGCTGACTTTCGATCCTTTCCGCGAGTTCGACCGCCTGGCCGGGCAGCTGCTGGGCGCCGGTAACACCGTTCCCGGCGGCACCACCCTGGCCATGCCGATGGACCTCTACCGCTCCGGCGACCACTTCGTCCTGCACTGCGACCTGGCCGGCGTCGACCCCGGCTCCGTGCAGGTGGACGTCGACAACCGGGTCCTCACCATCCGGGCCGAGCGCTCACCCCGCACCGACGACGACGTGCAGTGGGTGCGCCGCGAGCGCGCCACCGGCACCTTCGAACGCCGACTGACCCTGGCCGACGGTCTCGACACCGACCGGATCACCGCCACCTGGCAGGACGGCGTACTCACCCTCACCATCCCGGTGGCCGAGGCGGCCAAGCCGCGCCGCATCGAGATCAACACCGGCGCCGGCCACCCGGTGGTCGAGGGCTCGACCGGCGAGCAGTCCGCGATCTCAGCCACCTGACCGCCGCACGCCGCCCGGCCCACCTGGGCCGGGCGGCGCCCCAAAACACAACGCTCACTTCGGACGCCCAGCGCCCACCGAGCCTCCACTGCGCCCACAGCTCTGAGAAAGTCCTACCTCTTGAGGGGTGGAAGCGGCGCGGCAGATCAGAGCGCAGCCGAGTCTGAGCAGGCTTCGTGGATGTCGTCGCGGATTTCCCAGCGGATGCGCAGGCGGCGGAATCAGTGCACCAGCGCGAAGCTCTGCTCCACGATTCACTGTGCCGCGGGGGCTTGCTGCGCCCACGGCGTTCACCGTGTCCGTGACGCTTGGTGTGTTTCCGGCGCTCACTCTGCCCAGACGGCGCGCAGCCGAGCCGCCTCGGCTGCCGCTTGCGTCCGGCCCGCTTCGGCGGCGGGGCGCCGTCGGGCCGGGTCCAGAGGATTGCGGCCGATGGCGGCCCGCGCGGCCGCGTCCGGCGACACGACCACACTGCGCACCTGCGGTCCGAGCGCGGCGAGCTGCGCAGCCGGTCGACCGGAGCGCCGCACCGACGTCGTCATCGGGGCCAGCACCACCACCCGCTCGCTTCCGGCGGCCAGGTCGGCGTTGGCGATCGACCGGATCCCGCCGTCGATGTATCGCACTCCGCCGATCGTCACCGGCGGCCAGGTCAGCGGCACCGCGCAACTGGCGGCGACGGCATCGATCAGCGGCACACCACTGGCCGCGTCGAAAACACGGTCTCTGCCGGTCTCGGCCTCCACCGCCGTGATCAGCAGGCGCGTCGCCGGCCAGGCGCGGTCACCGATGCGCCGCTCGATCACGGCGCGTCGGTCCGCCTCGGGCACGGTGCGAGCCCGCAGGGCCTGACGCCCGAGCCAGGCCCGGCCCCGCGCCGGGTCGCCCGGCCAGAGACCGGCCACCACGAACTTCAGCAGATCAGGGACGCCCATGCGCGCGGCGATCTCCGTGCCGGCGCCCGCGAGCTGCGCCTCGAAAAGATCCTCGAGCGGTACGCCGGAGAGCACCTGAGCGGCCACTGACGAACCGGCCGAGGTCCCGACGAACAGCCCGGCATCGGTCAGATCGACGCCGTGCTCGGCCAGCCCGTGCAGGAGCCCGATCTCCCAGGCCACCCCGGTGACACCGCCTCCGCCCAGCACGAGCGCCCTGCCGTCGATACCCATGCGTGGCATCCAAGCACCTCACCGCCCCATCGGCGAGAGCTCCGGTGTCAGAGATACAGAAACACGTACGCCCATACGGCGAAGGCGGCCATGCCGACTGCGAAGGCACCGACCAGCAGAGCGCCGCGCGACGAATCCTCCGGGCCGAACAACACCATGGCGCGGTGGAAAGCGTTGGTCAGCAGGATGTAGGCGGCGAAGGCAGTCGCGCCGGCGGTGACGAAGACCATCACGCCGGGCAGTGCCTGGTCGGCGGCCACGCTCGTCAGATCGACCGCCAGGCCGAAGAAGACGGCGAAAATCGCCAACGGGTTCCAGAACGCCATCCGCCCCGGGACCCGGTCACCCGCCGGGCCTCTCATCTCCACCACGATCGCGATGAGCAACGCCGCCTGCACCTGCGCGAACAAGCCGGCCGCTTCGGGAGACATGCCCGGAAGGGTACCGATGCCCTGCGAGAGGCCGGCTTGTCAGGAGCGGGCCGCCGCCGTGACGACCACGTTGTCGCGGTAGTGCCGGGTCTTCGGGTCGAACGGCCCACCGCAGGTGATCAACGTCAGGCGCGCCGCGCCTTCCCGGGCGAAGTACTTCTCCAGCGGGATGGCCGTCTTGCGGTAGCGCTCCCGGGCAACCACCTCGAACGTACGATCCTGACCGCCCGGACCGCTCAGCGTGACCGAGTCGCCGGCCTCGAGCGAGCCCAGCTTGAAGAATGCCCCGTCACCCTCGGCCGCGCTGTCCACATGCCCGGCGACGACGATCGAGCCGGCGCCGGCGGAGAAGCCCGGCCCGTACCGGTACCAGCCGACCTGGTCGACACTGGGCGGCACCGCGAAGTCACCGGTCTTCGCGTCGATGCCGACAGCGTCGACCGCCGCGTCGAGTTTCAGCGCGGGGATGCGCAGGCGGACTGGCGCGTCCACAGTGGTGTCGGTCGGCAGTGCACCGTCCTGGACCGGTACGCGCACCGCGGGAGCCGACGATCTGGACGAGGAAACCGCCGGAGCCGAGGAGGCCAGCGTGGTGACCCGCGGGGCACCGAAGTCGTCAGCCGGCTCCGACCGGCAGGCGGCGACCCCGGCGACAGTGGCCAGGGTGACGCCGAGCAGCACGAGGAGCAGGGCACGCCCCGGACGGGTCCGGGGCGTGCCGCGATGCGAGCTCATCGACGTCGGATCGCCAGCCGCGTGAGGCCGAACAGGGCCAGCAGGATGCCGGCCGCGGCGGCGCCGTACCAGGGCAGCGAGCCGTTGCCGTCGGCCCGGCCACCGTCACCACTGGGGACGCCGCCCGGCGCCGAGTGCAGGCCGTCGATCGTCTGCGACACGATGTCGAGGGTCTTGTCCTCGGCCGAACCGACCGCGTACACGATGGTCGCGGTGCCTTCCTTGAGGTCGAGGTCGGCCGGGCCGAGCACCCGGGTGTCGGAGCCGGCCAGCACGACATCGGCGGACACGGTGCCCGCGTCCACATCGGCCTTGCCCTCCTTGCCGTTGGTCACGCCCTCGAAGACCGGCTTGCCACCGGCCCGGATGTCCACGGCGGGCGCGGCGGCGGCGTGCCGCACGATCAGCCGGGCCTTGCCGGCCGCCAGCTTGCTGGTGTCGTTGACGAACGGGGTCAGCGCGGGCTTGCCGTCGGCGGTGAGATGCGCGACCAGGCTGATGTTGGCGTCGCCGGGCACCTCGGCGTTGTCGACCTTGAGCAGGGCGCTGCCGATGGCGTCACCGGGCTTGGTCAGCACGATGTCGTACTGCCCGGCGGGCAGGCTCAGCGGCCCGGCGACCTTACCGGGCTGGAAGTCCGGGATGGTCTTCTTCCCGTTGACGTAGACGTCGACCGCCTGACCGGGAATGCCGTGCACCACCGAAACCTGCGAGTTCGCCTTGGCGAAGGCGGCCGACGGACCGAGCGCCGCCGCACCGCCCAAGGCGATCAGAGTTACCGCGCCGAGTGAAGCCGCGCGGCGAAGGGACAGGATGCGCATCTGGTCTCCGAATGATCGTCGTGAGTGCGATACGCCCTGTCCTTCGTCACGACCTCACCGCCTGGATGCACACGAGGAGAAAAAGTTCACGCCCGGCGGCGGACTGCCAGCACGGCGACGTCGTCGGTCGGCTGGTCACTGCCCAGGTGCGCCATGACGGTCGTGCAGACATCGTCGGGCGGCTGGGGGCGCACGACCTCGACCAGCGCGGTGATGCCCACGTCGATGACTCGCTCGCGGCGCTCGACCAGGCCGTCGGTGTAGCAGAGCAGCACGGCCTGCGGCGGCAGCTCGATCAGCGTCGTCCGCCGGGCCCGGGTGCAGCCGGTGCCCAACGGGACGTCGACCGGCATGTCGACCAGCTCCGTCGCCCGCCCGGGGACCGCCAGCACGGGACGCAGGTGGCCCGCGGACGACAGCCGGACCGTTTGCCGGTCGGGCGAGATGACCGCGTACAACGCCGTGGTCATGTTGCCTGCCTCGAAGTGGCGCACCTTGCGGTCGAGCAGCGTCAGCGCCTCGGCCGGGTCATCGGTCAGCAACGTGTAGGCGCGCAGGGCGCTGCGGACCCGGCCCATCACCACCGCCGAGGCCAGACCGTGCCCGGAGACGTCGCCGATCACCAGTCCGAGCCAGCCGGACGGCAGGGTGAAGACGTCGTACCAGTCACCGCCGAGGCCGAACTCGTGCCCCGGGACGTAACGCGCGGCCAGCTCGAGACCGTCGACCGTGGGCAGCGTCGACGGAAGCAGGCTGCGCTGCAACGCCAGAGCCGCGCTCTGCTCGAGCTTGCGGGAGCGGATCTGCCCGGCCACGCCGGCCCGGTCGGCGGCCAGCTGCATCAGGCGTACGTCATCAGCACTGAATCGCCGGGGCCGGCAACTGCCGACGTGCAGCACGCCGACGACCTCACCGGCCGCGAAGATGGGCACCCCGAGCAGCGAGCGGATGCCCTGCTCGATCAGGACCGGGCTCACCACGTCGGCCGCGGTCACCTCGGAGAGCACGACCGGCTCACGGCCCTGCGCGACCTGCCCGGAGAAACCCCGCCCGACCGGCACCCGGATGCCCCGCCGGATCTCCTGCTCCAGCCCCTTGGCCGCGGTGGGGATCAGCTGGCGGGCGTGCGGATCGAGCAGCATGATCGCCGCGGTGTCGGCGTCGAGCAGATCACGGACGCGTTCCAGCAGCTCATCGAGCAGATCGACGACGTCGAGCCGGGACAGCGCGGCGTCGGTGACCGCTTCGAGACGGCGCAGCCGCTCGTCGTCACGCATCGCGCTGCCGAGACCCACACTGACACCATACTGACGGCGGCGCCCTGCTCGATCGGGCGACATCACATCGAGCCGTCGCGGCTACCGTTCCGGCGTGGCCGCCCGACGGATCTGGGCCGTCTGCTCGGTGACCGCGTCGATCTGGGCGGCCAGCTCCGGATGCCCCGGCAGGTGACGGTGGGTGTCGGCCAGCAAGCCGGGGAGCGCCGAGGCGTCCGGGTCGCCGAGGGCGTCGTGCAGCCGGCCGATGCTCTCGCCGGCCGCTTCACCCAGGTCGGTGAGCGCGGTGACCTGCCCGGCCAGCCGCCTCAGGTCGGCGGTGTTGTCGTTGGCCCACCGGACGACGGCGCGGTGCGCGGCCCGGCGATCACGTTCGGCCTGGACGAGGGCGTCGCGGGTGGCGTCGGGTTGCTCCGGGTCGGCGGAGGTGCTGCGCAGGTAACGACGCTCGGCGGCCTGCCGGCTGGCCACCCCGAGCGCCGGGGCCAGGCTCTGCCAGGAGACGCCGGCGGCCCGGGCGGCGGCGATCAGCACCGGCTCGACGGCGGCCAGCTCGGATTGGGCCCAGCGCAGTAGAACCAGGGAGTCCAGCAGGTCGCCGGCGGTCTGCGCCTCCACCGTCTGGGCCGTGGCGACGAGGGCAGCCGTGACGGCGACGAGATCGCCGCGATCCGCGTGGGTGGTATCCGTCATCTTTCCCCGTCGCTTTCGCCTGTCGTCATCTCGGCGATGACAATCCACTTGTCATCGCGGCGATGACATGTTAGAAAGACCGTATCGCGCATTGACGACCCAGTCGACACCGCGGGAGGTGAAACCCATGTTGATGCGCAGCGAACCCTTCACCGAGGTCAACCGACTCGCCCAGCAGCTGTTCGGGGCCACGCCGACCGGCACCTGGACTCGTCCGACGACGATGCCGGTCGATGCCATCCGCAACGGCGACGAGTTCGTGATCGCGTTCGACCTGCCCGGCGTGAGCGCCGACAGCATCGACGTCGACGTCGAACGCAACGTGCTGACCGTGCGCGCCGAGCGCCGCCCCATCGACCTGGGCGATCAGGCCGTCACGCAGCTGACCGAGCGACCGCTCGGCGCGTTCTCCCGGCAGCTGTTCCTCGGCGACGCCCTGGACACCGAGCGCATCGACGCCGCGTACGAGAACGGGGTCCTGGTCCTGCGGATCCCGATCGCCGAGAAGGCCAAGCCCCGCAAGGTCGCCGTGACGGCGGGCCGGACCGGTGAGCAGAAGGTGATCACGAGCTGACCCGGCGGTCCGCCGGCTCGGCCCTCATCCGTTCGACAAGGCGGGTGGTGAAACATGTTCGACAATTTGGTGGTGCGGGCCCGGACCGCGTTGTCCCCGGAGTGGGATCGCGGTTTCGACGAGGCGTTCGCGGAGCTCGTCAGCAGCGACCCCGACCTGGTTCAGGCGGAGTTCGACGAGCTGATCGCCGCCTCGTGGCCGGACTCGTCCGGTCCCGCGCCGCCGCCCGCGCCCAGTTCCGATTCCGCGTCACTGCCCGGCGGCGCGGCGGCCCCTGCGGCCGTCACACCGCCGGACGAGCCGACGGCCGATCCGCTCACCGACCGTCAACGTCCACCGCCGTGACATCACCACCGGGCTCGCCTGCCGGTTCGGCCGGCGAGCCCGCGCGGGCCGGAAGCATCAGCGCGATGCGCCCGGTGACCGTTGAACGGCGGCGACCATGGTCGCGGCGACCTCGCGGAGCTTGCGGTTGCTGTTCTGGGAGATCTGGGTGAGCACGGCGAAGGCGTCGTCCGGACCGCATCGCTGTTCGGCCATGATGATGCCCTTGGCCTGCTCGATGACGGCCCGGCTGTCCATCGCCTGCTGCAGCTGCCGGGCGAGGTCCGCGGTGTGGTGATAGGCGTAGGCGTTGGCCAGGGCGACCGACGCGTACCCGGCGAACGACTGCGCCAGGGCGATGGATCGGTCGTCGAACGCGGCCGGCCGCCGGCCGTAGATGTTGAGGGCTCCGCTGATGTCGTCCAGCAGGGGCAGGCCGACCGACAGCACGCTGCCGGCTCCCGCGGCGGCCGCCCGCGGGGCCCAGCCGGCCCAGCGGGTGTCGCCGGCGGTGTCGGGCACGGAGATGGTCCGATGTTCGGCGGCTGCCTGCAGGCACGGTCCACGATGGTGTTCGTACTGTCGTTCGTCCAGCACCCGCGCGAGATCTCCGGTGCAGGCGGCGGTGTAGGGGCCGTCCGGCCGGACCAGGGTGATGGACACGTCGGCGGCGCCGGGCAGCGCCTGTCGCGCGACAGCGGCGACCTGGCTCAGGACATCGTCGAGGCTGGTCTCGCTGAGCTTGACGCGGCCGAGTCGGGCGAAGACAGCAAGCGGGTCGGTCGGGGCGTGCGTCATGAATCTCGGGCGATCCTTGCAACGGGCACGGTGCCATGGCGATGGCCGTGCGAGTCGGCGGGACAGAGTTGCCGGAAGCCGTCGAGCTTCCTGGCCCGCGCCGCTGCTTGACGCTGGTGGCGGCCCACAGGAGCCGCCGTGATGACGATAATACGTGTCGGCTCGGCGCCGTTCGGCGCCCTGTCCGGCTGCGTGATCCTGGCCGACGTGCGCTTTCCGGTACGGGTCGGCCCTCAGTACCGGGCGATGACGTGGTCCGGGTCGGCTACCGCCAGGACATGCTCAGTCATCCCGCCGGCACCCCGCAGAACGAAGAGCTGCCCGGCCTCGGTCGCACGCCGATGCGTGGCCAGCAGCAGATTGGCGGCGGCGGCACCGAAGAAGGTGACCCCGCTCAGATCGCAACAGACGGCCGGGCGGCCGTTGACGGCCTGCGCCAGGACGTGTCGCAACAAAGGCTCGGTGTCCACGTCGATATCGCCCTCGGCGGCGATGACCGTCATCCGACCGATCGGCTCGGCGGCGGACGGACCGTGCTCGGTCCAGCTGCGGACCGCGAGCACCGGGGCGCCGCTGTCATTGACGACAGTCACTGTCACGCCGTCACGAATCGGTCGTCCGTCGAGCTCGATACGCCCGAGTTCAAAGGTCTGACGAATAGTCACAAGTCCGCCTCTGCCGTCGCCACATGAACGGGCACTTGGCTTGACCCACTGATGAGAGTAATCGCCGGTTGCCTCGGCCGCCAGCCGACACCACATCGCATCGCGTCCCATCACACGGCTGAGCACAATGGCGCCCGCCATCGGTCCACCCGCGGGCACTACACTGGGATTCTGTGGTCGGTCCATCTGTCGGGCCGACGAGCCCGGCGTCAAGAAGTGGCGCAGGTCCCGGCTCCCCCGCCGTGGTGGAGAAGCCTGCAGTGACCTGCGCACCAGCTCGTCTCTGATCGACGCTGTTGTGCCCTTTTCCAGGGATGTCCCGCCGTGGCAGATCAACAGCCCCTCGACCCCACGTACGCTTTCGCCGAGCTCGGCCGGATCAAACTCGCCGACACCGACCTCGAAGGTGTGCTGCAGCAGGTCGCCACCCTGGCCAAGCGGACGATCGCCGGCGTCGACGAGGCATCGGTGACGCTGCTCCGCCGCAAGAAGGCGCACACCGCGGCGTTCACCGGCGATCTGGCCCGCGACATGGACGAACGACAATACGAGGAAGGCGGCGGCCCGTGCTTGGACGCGGCCGCCGCCGCCGCCGTCCAGTCGGTGCCCGACCTGACTCGGGAGCAACGCTGGCCGCATTACGTGCCGGCCGCACTGAAGGCCGGAGTGCGCAGCTCGCTGTCGGTCGGCCTGCCCGTCCACGAGAGTGTGAGCGGCGCACTGAATCTGTACTCCACCGAACCCGACGCGTTCGACGAGGACGCGGTCGTGCTGGCTCAGACCTTCTCCGGCTACGCCGCGGTCGCGCTGGCCAACGCACACCTGTACGACGCGACGGCCACCCTGGCCCAGCACATGCAGGCGGCGATGGAGCATCGTGCGGTGATCGAGCAGGCCAAGGGCATCATCATGGCCGAGATGCACTGCAGCGCCGATGAGGCGTTCGCCTCGCTCAGCAAGATGTCGCAGAACTCCAATCGCAAGCTCCACGACGTCGCCACGGCCCTGGTCCGCAAGGCCCAGCGCCCGCCCAGCTGATCAGTCGGCTACGACCAGTGCCTGCGGGGCGGCCTGTTTCATCCGGCTGCGCAGCCAGGCGAGCTGGATCGCCGTCTCGCCCTCGCAACGGGTCACGACGTCGAGCAGGTCGCGGTCGCGGGCGCCCTGGGCGGCTTGGCCGACGACCGTCCAGCAGATGTCGCACTCGGCGGTCATGAGATAGAGGTCCTGCAGGTCGCGCAGCAGGCCGATGCCGCCGGTGCGGGTGCCCCGGAACAGCTCGGAGTGCAGCCGCTCGGGTTCCTCGGGGGCTTTCTCGGCGTAGCGCCGCGCGAAGGGCTCCAGCCGCGCGGCGTGGTCATCGCAACGCTTCGCCTGTTGCCGGCAGAGGTGGTCGATGTCCGGCTCCGCGCCGTGCGCGTCGGCCACCTGCCGGAACGCGTCGGCCCGGGCGAGCTGGGCCCGGTGCAGCAGTCCGAGGTAGTGGGCGAGATGCATGGTCAGTCGTCCGATCCCGCGAGCTTGGCGATCCGGACCGCGGCCACCTTGAAGAGGGGCTGCTTGGACACCGGGTCCCAGGCGGTCACGGTCATCTCGTTGGCGGCGCGGGGCCGGCGCCGCGCCGGGTCGACGTCGAAGTAGCCGTAGTGGAAGGGCACGAACACCACGCCGGGACGGATGCCGCCGAGCCGGGCCCGCGCTTCGACAGCGCCTCGCGGTGAGGCTATGCCGACCAGGTCACCCTCGGCGATGCCGTGCCGGGCGGCGTCCTGCGGGTGCAGTTCCACCCACACGTCCGGAGCCGCCGCGTTCAGCTCCGGGGCGCGGCCGGTCTTGGTGCGGGTGTGGAACTGATAGACCGTACGGCCGGTGGTCAGCAGCAGCGGGTACTCCTCGGACGGCACCTCGGGCGAGGGCTGGTAGTCGGCGGCGGGCAGGAAGGCCCGCCCGGCCGGCTGCTTGGCCCGGTACTGCTCGGCGGTGAACTCGGCGCCGGTGCTCAGGTCCTGGCCGTAGGTCTCGCAGTAGCCGGGGTCGGTGTTGAACACGCCGTCGGTGTACAGCCGCTCACCACCCCACTGGATGCCGCTGCCGCCGCGCAGGCGCTCGTAGGTGATCGCGGTGTAGTCGCAGGGCCGGCCGGCCGAGCAGCGCTGCCAGGCCGCGTACGCCTGCTCGGGGGTGGTCCAGTCGATCAGCGGGGCGCCGTCGCGGTTGCGGAAGTCCATCCGCCGGGCGTAGTCGAGGAAGATGTCCAGATCGGCCCGGGCCTCGCCGGGCGGGTCGACCGCCTTCTCGCTCAGATGCACGGTCCGGTCCACATTGGTGAAGGTGCCGGCCGACCATGTGCGCGGCGAGGTACTTCTCGTCGTACCAGCCTCGCTTGATCATCTCGTGGAGCAGGCCGTTGAGCAGGGCCTGATTGGTGCCGGCGCGCACCGCCAGGTGCACGTCGGCCTCCCGGGCGACCGGGGTCGAGCGGGGGTCGACGGCCAGCATCGCCGGCGGGTCGGTCCCGCGGCGCCGGTCCAGCATCCTCATCCACAGCACGGTCTGGGTCGCCGCGACGTTGTGTCCCCACAGCGCGATCGCGTCGCAGTGGTCCACATCGGTGTAGGAGCCGGGTTGCCCGTCGGTGCCGAAGCTCGCCTTGAGCGCGGCCGCCGCGGTGGCCGTGCACAACCGGGTGTTGCCGTCCATGTGCGGGGTGCCGATCCCGGCCTTACCGAGCACACCGAGCGTGTAGTACTCCTCCAGGAACAGCTGACCGGTGGCGTAGAAGCCGAAGTGGCCCCAGCCGCCCGGACCCCGCAGCAGTTCCCGGGAGCGCGCGACCGTCGGCGAGGTGCAGGTCGACCCGGGCCGGCCAGGTCTCCCCCGGCCCGTACGGTGTCCGCTCGCCCCACGGGTCGGCGATCCGGTCACCCATGGTCCGCTCCGGCCCGCGCCGCGGGGATCATGCTTGTCCCCGGTGCTGAACGCTGTCCACCAGGGCGGCGGCGACGTCGCGCAGCTTGCGGTTGGTGTCCTGCGACAGCTTGGTCAGGATCTTGAAGGCCTCCTCCGCACTGCAGTGCCGCCCACCCATCAGGATGCCCTTGGCCTGCTCGATCACGGCACGGCTCTGCATGGCCGCCTGCATCTGCTGGGCCAGGGTGGCCTTCGCGTCGTACAGATGCGCGTTCCCCAGCGTGACGGCGGCATAGCCGGAGAACACCTCCGCCAGCTCGACCGCCGTGTTGTCGAAGGCCGCGGCCCGGGTGGCGTAGACGTTCAGCGCACCGGTGACATCCGCGTGCACCGGCAGACCGACCGACAGCGAGCTGTGCACCCCCGCGTCCAACGCGCGCCGGGCGAAATCCGGCCAGCGTGACTCCCGGGCCATGTCGGGCAGCGACAACGTTCCGGCGCCGGCCGAGGCCTCCAGGCACGGTCCGTGCCCCAGCCGGTACTGCGTCTCGTCCAGGGCCAGGGCGACGTCACCGGTGAACGCCGCGGTCTGCGCCCGCTCGCCCTGGACAAGCGTCACGGTCACCTCGGCGGCCCCGGGAACCGTACGCTTGGCCAGGTCCGCGATCTTGCGGAGGACGCCCTGGAGGTCGATCTCACTGAGCTTGATCCGGCCGAGCTCGGCAAAGGCGTCGGCCGGGTCGACCGGCTTGTCATCGGTCATGGCAGTCCCTCCGCTGGTGGATCCGGCTGGTCCGGAACGGTCACGTCGGCTCGGTCAGCAGGTCGGTCGCCACGTGACTCAAGGTGGTGCCGGCGTCGGCGGCACACCCCCGCAGGGTCCGGTAGCCCTGCTCGGCCGTGCAGCTGACCCGGCCGATGAGCAGACCGATCGCGCGCTGGATGATCGCGCGGACGGCGTGGGCCTCGGCCAGCCCGGCGAGCAGGTCCCGGCTCCCGTCGTCCAGCGTGGCCGACCGGATCGCGGCCTGCTCGCCGTCGCCGGGGCCGATGTCGAAGACGGTCAGCACCGCCTCGCTGAGCGGCGTCATCGTGACGTGGTCGCGTCCGTACAGATTGAGCGCGGCGATCGTCGTGCCGCTTCCGGCGAACAACGGGATGGACAGCGACGCCCGCAAGCCCAGGCGCCACGCCTCGTCCCGGAATCCGGGCCACCGGATGGCAGTGCTCATGTCCGGCACGGCGACCGGCGCGCCCGTGGCGACACTGTCGAGGCACGGTCCCGAGGCGCTGTCGTACTGGGCCCGATCGACCGCCCTGGCCAGCTGGCTGCTGGCGGCCACCGTCGTATAGCCGCCGTCGCGCAGCACCGTGACGGACGCGTAGTCGGCGGCTGCGACCAGGTCGGCGGTCAGCAGCGCGGCGGTGATCAGTTGCGCGTCCACGCCGGGCGCGTCGTCGGCGGTATCGGCGAGATCGGCCAGGCAGCGGGCCAGTGCACCGCGTTGGTGAGGTGCCGGTGTGCTGGATCGGTGCTCAGTCATGACGATGGTTGTCCTCCGTGGGCTCGGCGCGTCGTACCCACGTCCACCCGTTCTATGCCGGGCGTGATCACCCATCCTGGGATTCACCCGCGGCCGCCCGCCGTCCTTCCGAAGTGTGATGTCTACCGGCCGTGATCATGGGTATCCTCGTACGGACCTTCAGCAGCGAGGGCTTGTCCCGGCATTCGAGCTGAAGGTGACCTGTGCTCAACGAAAAGATGCCCGGCACGGCCAGACGTGCCACTGGTCTGGTGATCGAAGCCGACCGCAGCGGTGATCCCGTGACGCGGCGCCTCATCATCGCCGGCGAGCTCGACGCGGCCGGCGGCACGGACCTCCACCACAGCGTGCTGGATCAGTTACGCCGGCACCAGCCCCGCCTGATCGAGATCGACGCGCGGGGCCTCATCTCGCTGGACGCCGCCGGGGTCGCGGCTCTGCTGCTGTGCCGCGGCGACGCCCGGCAGATGGAGTGTCAGCTGACCGTCGTCAATCCCCATCACCGGACACGCCAGGCTTTCCTGGAGGCCGGGCTGACGCATCGCTCCATCAACGAACGGGCCGGCTTCTACTGATCACCGTTGCCGCGGGCCAGTGCCGACCAGACCACTTTGCCGTCGGGCAGAGGCGTCGAGCCCCACGCCGCGGAGACAGCGTCGACCAGAAGGAGGCCGCGGCCGCCACCACCGGCCGTTCCGGCCGACCGGGACACAGCCGGAAGAGCCGAGCCGTCGAAGACCGCGATGCGCACATGGCAGGGCCGCAGCCGGACCTGCATCGTCATCATCGTCTGGGCGTGCATCGCCGCATTGCTGACCAGCTCGCTGACCACCAGCGTCGCCGAGCCGATCAGATCGGGCTCGTCCCACCGCAAGCACGCCTCGGTGACCACCCGGCGAGCGTGCCGCGCGGCCCGCGAGATCGGAAGCAGGTCCTCGGACACCGCGGGCACGCTCGCCAGCGCGACCGACCGCCCCGAAGCCACGCTGTCGAAGACCAGCCTCGGGTCCAGCACGTCCGCGCTGAGCAGCCGCATCACCTCGCCGGTGGGGGCGCAGACCACAACCAGAACGTCGGGCCACCGCAGGGCCTCGTCCACGATCCGGCCGAACACCAGAACCGCACTCTCGTCGGCCACCGTCAACGCGGTCAGATCGATCATCACCTCGGCCCGGTGCTGCCGCAGGAATCCGATCGCCGCGTCGTGCAGCGGCTCGCCGGACGCCACGGTCAACGTCCCGGCCACGGTCAGGGTCGGTAGCTCGTCCCGAATCTCCTGATGCCACGTCAACGCCTGAGGACCAGGCATGCAACTCTCCTCCGCAATACACCTGTGCGGAGTCACAAGCTGATGTGAGTTGACGCCTCAGCCGGAGCCAGACATCTCCGAAGTAGGAACAAATGCCCACGACGCTCTCGGACAAACCTCAGGCGGCGTTGCCGTTCGCACGTCCACGACACGGCGCATGCCTGCCACGGGTTCAGACCCGGATGTCCCGTCGGCCGTAGCCGAGCAGGGCGAGCACGGTCGATCCGATCGCCAGGCCGGTCGTGACCGCCGTCGCGGGCCAGTTGACACCCGTGAGTGGCACGGGCGCCAGGTGCGCGAACGGGGACAGGCCACGAACCCAGCCGGGCGCGCCGACGCTGTCGGCGAGCACCAGCAGCAGGAAGCCGCCGGTGGCGGGCAGTGACCCGGCGACCCCGGTCGTGCGGGGCGCCCAGCCGACCGCCAAGGCGGCTGCGGCGAGGGTCAGCAGGACGACGGGCAGGACGTTCCACGCTCCTCGCAGAGCGGCGAGCAGAGCGAGGTCACCACCCGAGATGGCCACGCCGAGCCAGGTGGTCAGGCCGGCGACGCTGACCAGCAGCACCGCACCGGCCGTGGTGGCGAGCAGTTCGGCGCCGAGCAGGCGCGGCCGGCTGATCGGTTGCGCGCTCAGCAGGGTCAACCGGCCGTCGGTCTCGGCCGCGACGAAGGCGCCCAGGCGCATCGCGGTGAACCCGCCGACCGGCAGGGCGAGGATGGCGAACAGGGTCGCGGTGAATCCCTCGACGGCACCGAGCGAGAAGCCGGCCCGGGCGGCCTCGTCCGCCAGGCGCGGGTTGCCGGTCAGGAATTCGGTGATGGACACCGCGGTCAGCCCGATCAACAGGTAGTACGCGCCGATCCCGAGCGCCCAGCCGGTCAACGGCCGCACCATCCGGCGTACGGCGAACGCCTCCACGCCGCTGAGCAGGCGAAGCCGCGGTCGCCGGCCGGACCGCTCCGCGAACAAGCCGCCCCGCAGGTCGCGGCGGCCGGCGAGGACGAGTGCGGCGCCGGCCACCACGATCGTCGCGGCGAGCAGGACGAGGACGGGCAGGATCCAATTCCGGTGGTACGGGGCGCTGAGCGCGAGCAGGCCGAACGGCGACGTCCAGCGCAGCCAGGCCAGATCGGCGAGACCGTCGCCGATCATGCGGGTCAGCAGGCCCGCCGCAAGGACCGCCACCGCGGTCCCGGTCGCCGAAGCTCGTGCCGGGAACACTTGCGCGGTGAGGCCGCCGACCGCGACGAAGAACAGCCCGAGTACGCCGATGCCGGCCCCGTAGGTCAACGCCCCCGCCGTCCGGGTGCCGGCAAGCAGCAGTACGGCGGTGACCGCGCCGCCGGCGACGACCGGGACGAGCATGACGGCAGCGAGATGGCGTGCGACGGTGCCCCTGAGCGTCAACTGTCCGGCCAGGAGCAGATCCCAGCGACGGGCGTCCTCCGCGCCGCGAGTGATCCGGGTCGTGGCGAGGATGCTCCACACGCCGAGCAGGACCGCCAGTGCGGTCCCGACCCGCCACACCGTGAACCCGCCCGCGTTGTCGAGGCCGATCGGCTCACCGAACAGGGTCCGGATCGCCGGGTTGCCGGCCAGCGCCCGCAGACCGCCGGCCGCGGCCGGGTCGGCCATGACCCCGGCATAGGTGGCGGCGACCAGCGCCGGCAGGCCGGCGGTGAGCAGAACGACGATCAAGCCACCGCGGCGCACCTGCCGTATCGCCGATCCGGTCACCGCCCGACCGGGCGCGGCCGGGGCGAGGGCAGCACTGCCGGTGCTCATCGGACGTCCGCGGCGCCGTAGTAGTCGAGGAAGATCTCCTCGAGGCTCGGCTCGCGCACGACCAGCGCCGTGATGTCGGCTGCGGCCAGCGCTTGGAGGACCGGTGCCGGCGAGCCGGTCAGCGTGAACCGCACATGTCCCTCCCCCGCAGACTCCACCGCGCCGACGCCGCTGACCTCAGCCAGCGCCGGTGGCGAACCCGTGTAGGTGAGGGTCACCTCGGAGCGATGCAGGTCGCGCAGTTCCGGGAGGGAGGCGACCTGGACCAACCGGCCGGCGCGCAGGATCGCCACCCGGTCGCAGACCGCCTCGACCTCGGCCAGCTGGTGAGAGCTGAGGAAGACCGCCTGGCCGCGTGCGCGGGCGGTCGCGACGGCTGTGCGGAATTCCCGCTCCATCAGCGGGTCGAGGCCGCTGGTCGGCTCGTCGAGCACCAGCAACGGGGCGCGGGTGGCGAACGCCGCGATCAGCGCGACCTTCTGCCGATTGCCGGTCGAATACGTACCGGCCGGCTTCGACGGGTCCAGCTCGAACCGCTGCACCAGTTCGTCGCGGTAGGCCAGGTCGACGCCCGAGCCGGTGCGCGCTTGCAGGTGCAGGATCTCGGCACCGGTCAGGTGCGGCCACAACGCGACGTCGGCCGGCACATGGGCGAGAAGCCGGTGTGCCCGGGCGACGTCCGCGGCGTCGATGCCGAACACCCAGGCCCGCCCGGCGGTGGGCCGGGCGAGGCCCAGCAGCAGACGGATGGTGGTGGACTTGCCGGCACCGTTCGGTCCGAGAAACCCGAACACCTCGCCGGCCGTCACCTCGAGCGTCAGATCGTCGAGTGCCGTCAGGCGCCCGTAGCGTTTGGTGAGGTGGTCGGCGCGCAGGGCGGAATCACCCATCGGAAGGCCCTTCAGTCGTGCGGACGTGACCGCCGACCAGGCTTCCCGGCACACCTGCGCCTCACCGTACTCTCGTCGCCGTCCCGCCGGAACGGCCTGCCGTTGCCGTCGGCGGGATCAATGGGGGATCCGGCGTATCGTCGACGCATGCGTGCTGGTGATGTGGCGGTTCAGATGGACACCGTGGCCGAGAGGACGCCGGCCCGTGAGGCCACCCGGCTGCTGGCCGCCCAGGATCTGCCGGGGCTGGTGGTGGTCGACCCGAAAGGCCGGCCGTTGACCGTGCTGGCCGGCACGCAAGTGTTGCGGATGGCGCTGCCGTCGTACTGCCAGGACGATCCGGCCCTGGCCCGGGTGATCGACGAGGCCGCCGCCGATGTCGTCCTCGAGGGCATCGGCGACCGCACGGTCGCTGACCTGCTGCCGCGCAACCGTCCCGAGCTGCCGGCCGTCAGCGCCGACGCCACCCTGCTCGAGGTCGCCTCGGTGATGGCCCGCTCCAACGTGCCGCTGGTCGCCGTGGTCGACCGTGACCGGGTGATGACCGGTGCCATCACCCTGGACGGATTGCTCGACCGCATGCTCGGCACCTGAGCCGTCAGAAGAACCGCAGCCACAGGTACGGCACGGCCAGCGCGACCGAGATGACGGTGACGATCAAGCCGTACTTGGTGAAGCCCCAGAACGAGATGCGGTGGCCGGCGCGTTCGGCGATGCCGAGCACCACGACGTTCGCCGACGCTCCCACCGCGGTCGCGTTGCCACCGAAATCGGCACCGATGGCGAGGGCCCACCACAGCACCTGAGCCTTGTCGTTGCCGCCGGCCGCGTCGACCAGCTCGGCGACGATCGGGCTCATCGTGGCCACGTACGGGATGTTGTCGACGATGGCCGACAGCGCGGCCGACGCCCACAGCAGCAGCATGGTGGCCGGCCACAGCTTGCCCTCGACCGCACCGGTGGCCGCGTGGGCCAGCGTGTCGATCACGCCGGTGGTGACCAGGCCGCCGACCATGATGAACAGGCCGGCGAAGAAGATCAGCGTCGGCCATTCGACGTCCTGGGCGACCTCGGTGGCGTCGAGCCGCGACAGAGCCAGCAGCAGCAGGCCGCCGAGCAGGGCGACCACGGACGGTTCCAAGCCGAGCAGCGTGTGGAGGCTGAAGGCGACGAGCACCGCCCCGAGCACGATCAGGCTGATGATCACCAGCCGGCGGTCGCGGATGGCGTCGGCCTCGCGCAACGCCATCACCCGTTCGACGCGTTCCGCGTCATATCGGAACGCCGACCGGAACATGATCCGGCACAACCCCACCAGGACGACCAGCACGGCGAGCACGAGCGGCGCCATCACGCTGAGGAAGTCGTTGAAGGTCAGCCCCGAACGGCTGGCGATGATGATGTTCGGCGGGTCGCCGACCAGGGTGGCGGCGCCGCCGATGTTGGAGGCCAGGACCTCGGCGATGAGGAACGGCACCGGCGGTACGCCGAGGCGGTCGCAGACCAGCAGGGTCACCGGTGCGACGAGCAGCACGGTGGTGACGTTGTCGAGCGCGGCGGACACCACCCCGGTGACCACGATGAGGATCACCATGATCGGGAACGGTCGCCCGCGGGCCTTCTTGGCCGCCCAGATCGCGACGTACTCGAACAGGCCGGTGCGTTTGAGTACGCCGACGATCAGCATCATGCCGAGCAGCAGGAAGATGACGTTCCAGTCGATGCCCGACTCTTCGGAGAAGAAGGCGTGCTCGGCGTCGGTGGCGCCGAGCGCCAGCATGATCGCCGCCCCGCCGAGCGCGACGGCGACCCGGTTGATCTTCTCGGTGGCGATCAGGACGTAGGCCGTCACGAAGACGAGGACGGCGATCCAAGCCAGTGCGCTCATGGATTCTCCCGAATGCGGTCAGCCGTCATCAATCGCCGACCAGGGTTCCCGGATCGATCGCCGGTCCGGTGATCAGGCGGGGTTTCCCTGGCTCTGGTAAACATCGGGGATGTCGTCCTGGTTCCGGTCGGCCTGCTCCTCGTCGTAGATGCGCCGGTAGGTGCGGTTACGCAGGCGCAGCACCACGGCGGCCAGCAGCGCGGCCACCAGCGAGCCGATGAGCACGGCGACCTTCACCCGGTCGTCCTGCTCGCCGGGGCCGAACGCGAGCTCCCCGATCAGCAGTGAGACGGTGAAGCCGACCCCGGCCAGCAGGGCCAGCCCGGCCATGTCGATCCAGGACAGGCCGGAGTCGATGGTCGCGCGGGTGAACCGGGCGGTCAGCCAGGTCGCGAGCAGGATGCCGATCGGCTTGCCGAGGACCAGGCCGGCGACGATGCCGATGGCGATGGGGTCGGACAGCGCCGACGTCAGGCCCTCGAGTCCGCCGATCGTGACACCCGCGGCGAACAGGGCGAAGATCGGCACGGCGACGCCGGCCGAGATCGGCCGGAACCGGTGCTCGAAGTGCTCGGCCAGACCGGGCTCGGCCCCGCGGTCCAGGGCCGGCCGCAGCACCGGCACGGCGAAGCCGAGCAGCACCCCGGCCACGGTGGCGTGCACCCCCGAGGCGTGCACCAGGGCCCAGGCCGCCGCGGCCAGCGGCAGCAGCAGCCACCACGAGCGCACCCGCCGCTGCACCAGCACGGTGAACAGCGCCAGCGGCACCAGGGCGGCCAGCAGCGGCAGCACCGCCAGGTGCGCGGTGTAGAACACCGCGATGATCAGGATGGCCAGCAGGTCGTCGACGACGGCCAGGGTCAGCAGGAAGGTCCGCAGGGCCGAGGGCAGGCACCGGCCGACCACGGCCAGCACCGCCAGCGCGAACGCGATGTCGGTCGCCGTCGGGATGGCCCAGCCCTTCACCGCACCACCCAGGTTGATCACCGTGTAGAACACGGCCGGGACGATGACGCCGCCGACCGCGGCGGCCACCGGCACCGCCGCCCGGCGGGGATCCCGCAGGTCACCGGCGACGAACTCCCGTTTGAGCTCGAGCCCGGCGACGAAGAAGAAGATCGCCAGCAGCCCGTCGGCCGCCCACGCTCCCAGCGTCAGGTTGAGATGCAGCGCCGACGGGCCGATCTCATAGCTCACCATCGCGTCGTAGTGCTCGCGCCACGGCGAGTTGGCCCAGACCAGCGCGATGACTGTCCCGACCAGGAGCAGGGCCCCGCCGATCGTCTCTTTACGCAGCACATCGGCGATGCGCCGCGCCTCCGCCCAGGAACCACGGCTGAGCAGACGGGGGACAAGACGAGGTGTTTCGCTCACAGGCGCTCCAAATCTGGGGTCGGTCCAGCCACTTGCCGACCAGACTTCCCGGCGCACCTGGGGCCAACCCTACCGGCGGACCGTCCGCCCCGCTGTGATCGGGGCAACCCGGGCCACCGAAACGGCTTTACGTCCCTCGTACGATTCGCTGACGTTCATCGATACCCAGGCCCCTAGCGTCCGGGACATGACTTTCCTCCGGCACGCTTGCGCGCTGCTCTCCGCCCTGCCCGTCGCGGTCCTCGATCTTCACCGGCCGCTATCCGCACAACACCGGCATCTTCACCAACGGCGCGCCGCGCGGGCCGGCCTTCGACAAGCTGCCCGCCAACCCTCCCAAATACCTGGCCGGACGCGAGCCGTTGACCGCCCAAGAGCAGAAGACCATCGACGTGAACTTCCGCAAGCGGGCCCAGGCCGTACAGTCGGTGGACCGGATGATCGGCTCGCTGCGGGACACCCTCGAGAAGACCGGGGCGGCCGACAACACGATCATTATGTTCAGCTCCGACAACGGGTTCCACATGGGCGAATACCGGATGACCCCCGGTAAGCAGACGGCTTTCGACACCGACGTGAACGTTCCTCTCATCGTCGCCGGTCCCGGTGTCGGCGTGGGCAAGACGGTCACCGAACCGGTCGAGAACGTCGATCTGCGGCCGACCTTCGAGGAGCTGGCCGGCGCGACGACGCCGTCCGACGTCGATGGCCGCAGCCTGGTGCCGCTGCTGGGCGGCGAGCCGGGCCCGGGGTGGCGGACGACCTCACTGATCGAGCACCACGGCCCCAACACCGACCCCGCCGACCCGGACCGCGCGGACAAGAACAGCGGCAACCCGGCGACCTACGAGGCCATCCGGACCACCACCTACACCTATGTCGAGTACGCGGACGGGACGAAGGAGTACTACGACCGCCGGGCCGACCCGAACATGCTGAACAACACCGCCGGGACCCTCTCGTCGCCGGTCCAGGCCGAGCTGGCGGCGACCGTACGGGCCATGAGCGCCTGCCAGGGCCGGCCGCAGTGCTGGACGGCCGCCGGCGGCCGCTGAACCACTGCCCGGGCCGGCCGGTTCAGGACTGCTCGCTCGCCGGCTCGGGCACGACATCCTGCTGGTGGGTGCGCTCGTTGGCCCGGTCGAGCAGGCGCATAACCGGTGTGACGGCGATGCCGTGCAGCACGACGGAAACCAGCACGACGAAGCCGATCGTCGCCCAGACCAGGTCGGCGCCGGGGAAGGCGGCGTGGGTGAGCGCATAGGACAGGTAGTAGAACGAGCCGATGCCGCGGATGCCGAACGCCCCGATCACCCAATGCTCCGCCGCGCGACCGGGTGCGCCGCGCAAGGACAGGAAACCGGTCACCGGCCGGACGACGAAGATGAGCGCCAGTCCGGCCAGAGCGGCCGGCCAGGTCAGCGGTTCGAGCAGACCGCCGACGACGGCGCCGCCGAAGAGCAGGAGCAACAGGACGGTCAGCAGGCGCTCGACCTGCTCGGCGAAGTCGTGCAGCACCTGGTGGTAGTCGTGCGACCGCTCGGCGGCCCGGATCGCCCGCGCGGCCACGAACACCGCGACGAACCCGTAACCCTGGGCGACCTCGGCCACCCCGTACGCCAGGAAGGTCGCCGCCAGCGCCAGGAACCCCTCGGAATGCTTGGCCAGCCGCAGGCTCTCCTTGCGGGCGCGGAAGAACAGGCGCCCGAGCAGCTTGCCGACGATCAGCCCCGCCCCCACCCCGACCACGAGCCGGTAGAGCAGGTCCAGCCAGGCCCACTCCCCCACCCAGCTCAGTCCGGCGGCGCCGGCCATGGCGATGGCGGCGTAGACGAACGGGAACGCCAGCCCGTCGTTCAGACCGGCCTCCGAGGTCAGCGCGAACCGCACCTCGTCCTCGGAATCCTCCTCGCCGGTGGGCTCGCCGACCTGCACGTCGGAAGCCAGCACCGGATCAGTCGGCGCGAGGGCCGCGCCCAGCAGCAGCGCGGTGGCCGGCACCAGGCCGGCCCACCACCAGCCGAGCAGGGCCATCGCGGCGATCGTGACCGGCATGGCGATCGCCAGCAGCCGCCAGGTCGACGACCATCCCCGCAGGCTCAGCGGCCGGTCGATCTTCAGGCCGGCGCCCATCAGCGCGACGATCACGCCGATCTCGGTCAGGTGCTCGGTGGCCTTCGGATGGGCCAGCGGGTCGGCGTCCGGCAATCCGATCGGCAGCGCGAAGACCAGCATGCCGAGCGCGAGGAAGGCGATCGGCATCGACAGCGGCCGTCGCTCCAGGACCCGCGGAAGGATGCCCGCGAGCAGAGCCCCGAAGCCGATGACCGCGAAAACGACGTCAGAGATCTGCACGGGTCCTCACTTCCCCGCCGAGGCCCGGTCCATGCAAGCCCGGTCAGACTCCGGACGGATACGTCTCCGGCTCGAGCACATCGACGGCGTGCGGGGACAGCGGCCGTACGGCTTGGGACCTGTCGAACCAGAGGAAGGCGTCGTAGCGCTCGCCGAGCACGGTCGGCACGTAGTTGCCGTATTCCTCACGGGTGGGGTGGTAGACCACGCCGATGGCCCGGTGGTCGAGCTCGCCGGTCAGCACGTCGGGGTGGTCGCCCGGCGGGAAGACGAACAACGCCTGCTGAGGCGCGGCCGCATGCAGCACGGCTTCGAGGGAGTCGCGCCGGCCCGGCGGCACTGCCATCACCGCCATCGGTGCACCCCAGGCGTGCCCGGCGACCACGGTGCCGTGGTGCGTGCCGAAGCCGACCAGCACCACCCGGTCGGGGCCGTATCGTTCGCGGGCGAGCTGACCGACGTTCACCGTGCCCGACTCGGCCATGTCGGTGGCCCGGGCGTCGCCGACATGGGTGTTGTGCGCCCACACGACTGCCTTGGAGCCCGGCCCGTAGTGCTGCAGGAGGCGATCCAGGCTCTCGTCCATGTGCCGGTCCCGCACGTTCCAGGACTCGCGGCCGCCGCGCACCATGGCCCGGTAGTAGCGCTCCGCCCCGGCCACCACCTCGGCGTTCTGCCAGGCCCGGAACCGGTCGGCCCCGTCGGCGGCGGCCCGCCGGCGCAGCGCGGCGAGCAGGTCGATGACCTCGTTCTCGCAACTGGCCGGCACCATCCGGGTCGCCCAGGCGTACTCCTGCGCGTTCTCGCCGTACGGCTCGAAACACCGATAGGCGGCCAGCGCCGCCGGCACCTGCTCGGGATCGTGCTCGCGCAGGTAGGTGAGAATCTCGCGCAGCGACTCCCACAGCGAATACACGTCCAGACCGTGGAAACCGGCCCGCTCGGACGCATCGACGCCGGCGTTGCGGGTGCGCAGCCAGCGCGTGAAGTCGACGACTTCCTCATTGGCCCACATCCAGGTCGGCCACCGCTCGAAACAGAGCAGCGCCTCCCGCGGGTCGGCCGGCGCGTCCGGCAGGCAGCGGACGGCGCGGTCCACGCGGTCACAGTCGGGCCAGTCGCCCTCGACGGCGACGAACGAGAAGCCCTTCTCCTCGATCAGACGCCGGCTGATCGCCGCCCGCCACGTATAGAACTCGTGCGTGCCGTGGCTCGCCTCACCCAGCATCACCACCCGGGCGTCACCCACCCGGTCGAGCAGCACGTCGAGGTCGCCGGGATCGGTCAGCGGCGCGGCCAGTGCCGCCACCTCGTCGCCGTAACGTCCCATGCCGCGGCGTACCCGCCACGGCAGGTCTCATGCGTCCGGTGCCGGGTGGAATCTCGCCGGTGTAGTGACCTTTCGGGCGGGTACCCGCGCCGCATGACAGCGAGCAGGAGACGCTGCGGCGACGATGGCCGGTCGGACACATGTGCCCGCTGACCTGGGACGTCGACACGGGCCCGCAGTCCACATTCGTCGCGGTCCACGGTAGACCGGACACGTCTTCCCTGCTGGCCTTGCGGGCGGCGCTGAAACGCCTGCTCGCTCGGCGACCGGACTGCTTGATCCTCGACTTGCCCGACATGCCGGCGTCCGACCGGATCGTCGTGACCGGCTCGTCGTTGACGATCGGCTACAGCACCATGGCCTCGGGCACGACGATCCTGCTGAGCCCCGAGCCGCCCATCGACGTCGCCGCGCGTCGCCACGAGCTCGGCCGGAGCCCCGCGGTCACGGGCCGATTCGCCCATGCCTGCGAGGCACTCGCCGTAGGGTTGCTGAGATCGCCGTCGTTCGTCGAGCAGATTCTGCCGATCTCCGGCTCGGCCCGCGCGGCCCGCGACATCGTGACCCAGGCCTGCCTGGCCTGGGATCTGACCCACCTCACCGGGGCCGCCGCGCTGCTGGCCAGTGAACTGGTCAGCCAGACCGTCCGGCGGGCGTCGACCATCATGACGGTCGTGGCGCTGCTGGACCGCGGAATCCTCTACCTCTGGGTCCGGGCCGGCCGGCAGCCGCCCCCGGAACCACCGGACGAGCACTGTGCCGCCCTCGAATCACTCGTCATCGACGCCCTGGCTGACCGGTGGGGGCTGCTGCCGGACGGCGACGACAAAGTGATCTGGGCGGCCATGCCGGTCGAGATCGCGGCGGCGCGGTAGCGGCACTACTTGCCGCGGGCTTTGCGGGTGCTCTTGTCGTTGGCCTTCTGGATCGCGTCGACCAACTGGCCCTTGGTCATCCGGCTGCGCCCGCTGATCTCGAGCTTCTTGGCCTGATCCATCAGGTGCTGTTTGCTGGCGTTCGCGTCGACCCCACCGGCGGTCTTGGCCTTGGTGTCCCGGCCGCCGGCCGCCTTGGCGTCACTCGGGCCCTTCTTCTCCTTGGGCTCCCAGTGATCCCCGGTCTTCTCGAACGAGTGCTTGAGGGACGCGAACGCCGTACGGTGGGCCCGCTCGCCCTCGCCGTACTCCTCGACCGCGTGGTCGTGGGTCTTGGCGTAGGTATCCTGCGCCTTCTTCGGTGAGCGCTTCACCGTGCTGGGCATGTCGTCCTTGGCCGGCATGATGACCTCCTCGACGTGGGGGACCTGCGTTTCGTGCCCGTTCCGGGCCCGGTCAAACAACGCGCAGCGGTTAACCGGCGCGTGAGCGGGTAGCGGCTGTCCTCAGACAAGCCAGGAGGAGACGACCATGCCGATCGCCACGACGAACCCGGTCACGGGTGAGGTGCTCAAGACGTTCGATGCGCTGACCGACGAGCAGGTCGACGCGGCGATCGGCCGGGCGGTGACGGGCTTCCGCGCCCTGCGCGCCACGTCCTTCGAGCAGCGGGCCGGCTGGATGCGGGCGGCGGCCGACCTGCTCGACGCCGAGCAGGACGACGTGGGCGCCCTGATGACCCAGGAGATGGGCAAGACCCTCGCCGCGGCCAAGGCCGAGGTCACCAAGTGCGCCACCGCCTGCCGCTTCTATGCCGAGCACGCCGAGCAGTTCCTGGCCGACGAGCCGGTCGACCCGTCCGCGGTCGGTGCGGTCCGGGCGTACGCGCGTTATCAGCCGCTCGGACCGGTGCTCGCGGTCATGCCGTGGAACTTCCCGCTCTGGCAGGCGATGCGGTTCGCCGCGCCGGCGTTGATGGCCGGCAACACCGGCTTGCTCAAGCACGCCTCGAACGTCCCGCAGACCGCGCTCTATCTGGGCGAGCTGTTCACCCGGGCCGGCTTCCCGGCCGGGGCGTTCCAGACCCTGCTGGTCGGCTCGGACGCGGTCGAGCGGATCCTCACCGATCCGCGGGTCCGGGCGGCGACGCTCACCGGCAGCGAGGGCGCGGGCCGCTCGATCGCCGCGATCGCCGGCCGCGAGCTGAAGAAGACCGTGCTGGAGCTGGGCGGAAGCGACCCGTACGTCGTCCTGCCGACCGCCGACCTCGACCGCGCGGCCCAGGTTGCGGCCACCTCGCGCTGCCAGAACAACGGCCAGTCGTGCATCGCGGCGAAGCGGTTCATCGTGCACACCGACGTCTACGACCAGTTCGTGGACACGTTTGTCGCGCACATGTCGGCGCTGACGGTGGGCGACCCGATGATGGACGCCACCGATGTCGGGCCGCTGGCCACCGAGCAGGGCCGCGCGGACGTCGAGGAGCAGGTCGCCGACGCGGTGGAC
Organism: Paractinoplanes maris; assembly: GCF_023544465.1. GTDB lineage: Bacteria > Actinomycetota > Actinomycetes > Mycobacteriales > Micromonosporaceae > Actinoplanes > Actinoplanes maris. Next base: position 325,595 of record NZ_JALPVL010000014.1, read on the forward strand.
AAGGGCGCCACCGTGCGGTGCGGCGGAAAGGCGCCCGAGGGGGCCGGCTGGTGGTACCCGCCGACCGTGATCACCGACATCACCCGCGACATGCGCATCTTCTCCGAGGAGGTGTTCGGCCCGGTCGCCGGTGTCTACCGGGCCGCTTCGATCGACGAGGCCATCGAGCTGGCCAACGCCACCTCGTACGGTCTGGGCGCGAACGCCTGGACCGACGACCCGCAGGAGCAGCAGCGGCTGGCCGGCGAACTGGACGCCGGCGCGGTCTTCGTCAACGGGATGGTCACCTCGTATCCGCAGCTGCCGTTCGGCGGGGTCAAGAACTCCGGGTACGGCCGGGAGCTGTCGGCCGCCGGCATCCGCGAGTTCTGCAACCTCAAGTCGGTCTGGATCGGCGACAGCGGCGGGGCCGACGTCGACTCGGCCACCGAGTGAATCCGCCGGCCCACCCGGCGACGCCGGCAGTGTTTATGCGGTGATCGTGGTGGTATGCACGGCCGGTGAATTCGCCGCTTGGGCAGGTGCAGCCGACCGGTCTGCTGCAGGAACGGTTGCTGGCCCTGGCCGGCACGCCGGACGACAGCTTCCGCATCGGGACCGACCTCGTCGTGATCGCTCAGCTGGCCGCAAAGCTGATCGCCCCGGTCGAGTGCGCCTCGGTGACCAGCCGCGACGAGGGTGGGTACGCCACCGTCGCGGCCAGCAGTGACCTCGCGGCCGCCGTCGACCAGGCCCAGTACGACGACAAGGCCGGTCCCTGCCTCGAAGCCCTCGAGGCGCACTATCCGGCCGCCGTTCCCGACATCGCCGCCACGATGACCTGGCCGGGTTTCCGGGACACGGCCACCCGGTCCGGCCTCGAGACGTCCCTGTCGATCCCGTTGTTCGCCGGCTCGGGCACAACCGTCGCGGCGCTCAATCTCTACAGCCGCCGGTCCGGCACCCTGTCGACGCTGACCACCGCGGTGTGGGCGGCGTACGACCCGGACTCCACCGATCGCTGGGACCACGACGCGCTGGAGGCCGGCGGCCGCGAGCTGACCGCGGGTCTCATCGGCGCCGTGGCCCTGCGCACCATGATTCAGCGGGCCATCACCGTGCTGTCGGCCGACGGGACGGGCCCCGACCACGGCTACCAGGTTCTGTGCGACCGGGCCGCGGAAACCGGTGCCTCCCTGACCGACACCGCCGCCCAGGTCATCGAACAGCACCAGCCCTGACCACCGGCCTGGGTCACCTGGCGGACCGGGTCGTCACCGTGTATCTGCTCAGGGCCAGCAGCGGCAGGGTGAGTGCGGCCAGCGCGACGCCGAGGGCGGCCACCGCGACCATCGCCCCTCGGAGCCCGGTCGCGGCGGCCCACCCTCCGACGTAGACGGGGCCCAGCAGGAAGCCCAGGTAGGCCACGACCGTCACGACGGCGGTGGCCCGGCCACGCGAGGACTCGGCGACGTTGCGCGAGACGATGCTCAGGAGCGTCGGGAAGAGTGCCGCCGTGCCCGCGGCGGCGAGGACCAGCCCGGCCAGGGCGACGGGCACGGTGGGGGCACGGGCGAGGACCGCCGCGCCGGCTGCGGCCACGACCGACCCGAGGACCAGGACCCGCCGGGCGTACGCCGGTTTGAGGGCGCTGACCGCCAGCCGGGTGACCGCCACGACGGCCGCGAACACCGCGGGGGCGATCGCGCTGAGCCCGGGCTCGGTGGCCAGCACGTCCTCGAGATAGACCGCGCTCCAGCTCTGGTGGGCGTTCTCGCTGGCGTACGCGAGCGCACCCAGCGCCCCGAGGAGCAGCAGCGGCCAGATCGTCAGCCGGCCGCGGCGCGAGGTGGCCGGCTCGGGACCCGAGACGTCGGTCGGCAGGGCCCGGTGGATGGCGGCACCGGCCACCACCGACAGCAGCAGTACGGTCGCGAACGGAACCCAGGTGGCGGCCCCGAGCCGGTACGCCGCACCGGCTCCGAGGCTGGACAGCACGACGCCGGTGGAGAACACCGCGCCGGCCCGGGTGATGACCGGCCGCCCGGTCCGTTGCTCGGCCCGGCCGGCCATCGAGTTCATCGCGACGTCGGCCGCGCCGCTGGCCGCGCCCACGAGAGCGAGCCCGGCGCACAGGCTGACGAGCCCGCCGGCGGTGGCCGCCGCGACGAGTCCGGCGCCGCCCAGCGCGACGACCAGCACCGCGGTGCACCGCAGACCCCACCGGTCCAGCGCCCGGCCGGTCAGCAGCATCGCGGGCAGGCCGCCGGCGCTGATGAACAGCAGGGCGGTGCCGAGCTGGGCGTCGCCGACCCCGGCCTGATCGCGGATGCGGGGCACGGCCGCGCCCCAGGTGCCCCAGAACGTGCCGAACACGCCCAGCGCCAGGTAGGCGGCGGTGACAAGCGGTCGGCGCGGCGTCGCGAGAAGCATTGTGTAACGCTACACAGATAGGGTGGGCCTGTGCAATCGCGGCAGCCCTCCCGCCGGGTGACCATGACCGACGTGGCGCGCGCGGCGGACGTGTCCCCGATGACCGTGTCCTACACCTACAACCGGCCGCAGCGGGTCGCCGCCGAGACCCGCGACCGGGTGCTGCGCGCCGCCCAGGCCCTCGGCTACGCCGGCCCGGATCCCAGCGCGCGGTCCCTGCGCTACGGCGCCACCCGCACGCTCGGCGTCGTGCTGGGCGAACACCTCACCTACGCCTTCGACGACCCGCAGGCGGTGGCCTTCCTGGCCGGCATCGCCGAGGTCTGCGCCGAGCGCGGATACGGGCTGCTGATCGTGCCGACCGGCACCGGCGAGGAGGACCCCGACCGGGTGACCGCCGCGGCGGTGGACGCGTACGTGATCTGGACGACCACCGCCGACGACCCGGTTCTGGCCGCCGCCGGCAGCACCCACCGCCCGGTGGTCGTCCACAGCGGTCCCGATCGAGCCGGCACCACCGTGATCGGCATCGACAACCGCGCCGCCGCCCGCGCGGCCGGCCTCGAGGTGTTCGCCACCGCCCGGCGACCGGCCGTGCTGAGCTTTCCGGTCGACCGGCGCCGGGAGTCCTTCGTCCGCTCCGGCGTCGATCCCGATACCGTCGCCTACCCCGTCACCCGGGATCGGCTGGCCGGTTACCGCGACGCGGCGCTGGACCTCGGCCTCGACTGGTCCGAGGTGCCGGTCGGGGTGTGCCGCACCAACGACGTGGCCGAGGCGCGCACGGTCATGCGGGAGCTCTTCGCGGTGGCGCCCGGCATCGACGCCGTCGCCGCCATGGGCGACACACTGGCGCTCGCCGCCCTGAGCGAGACCACCGGCCCGCTGCGGGTCAGCGGGTGGGACGACTCGGAGCTGGCCCGGGACAACAACCTCACCACGGTGGCCCAGTCGCTGCGGGAGCAGGGCGCGGCCTGCGCGGCCGCGGCCCTGGGCGAGTCGGCACCGGACCACCGCGATTCCTGGCGACTGATCCGGCGATCCTCCACCGTGGGGGCCGGCACGAGACCGGCCCCGGCGGTGGTTCAGAGGATGGCCTTGCCGCCGGTGACCGGGACGACGGCGCCGGAGATGTAGCTGCCTTCGTCCGAGGCGAGCAGGACGTACACCGGGGCGACCTCCTTCGGCTCACCCGGCCGGCCCAGCGGGGTGTTCTTGCCGAACTCCTCGACCTGCTCGGGCGGCATGGTCGAGGGGATCAGCGGCGTCCAGATCGGGCCCGGGGCGACGGCGTTGACCCGGATGCCCCGGTCGCCGAGCATCTGGGCCAGCCCGGCCGTGAAGTTGGCGATCGCGCCTTTGGTGGTGGCGTACGGCAGCAGCGTCGGCTTGGGCTGGTCGTAGTTCACCGAGCTGGTGTTGATGATCGAAGCACCCTCGCCCAGGTGCGGCAGGGCCGCCTGCACCAGCCGGAACATGGCGGTGATGTTGGTGTCGAACGTGTGCTGCCACTCGTCGTCGCTGATCTCCTCGACCGTCTCGTGGGTCATCTGGAACGCGGCGTTGTTGACCAGCACGTCCAGACCCCCGAGTTCCCGTACGGCCTGGTCGACCACGGCCCGGCAGTGCTCCCGCGAGGTCAGGTCACCGGGGATCAGCACCGCCTTGCGACCGGCCTTCTCCACCAGGGCAGCCGTGTCCCGGGCGTCCTCGTCCTCGCTCAGATACGAGATCGCGACGTCGGCGCCCTCCCGGGCGAAGGCGATGACGGCGGCCCGGCCGATACCGCTGTCGCCGCCGGTGATGAGGATCCGCTTGCCGGTCAGCCGGCCGTTGCCCCGGTAGCTGTCCTCGCCGTGATCCGGCTGCCGCCGCATCTCCTGCGTCGTGCCGGGCGGCTGCTGCTGCGGTTCGTTGTCAGTCATCGTCTGTCCTCGCGCTCGTCGTTGTCGGCGGTTGGTGGTCCTGGGCGCTTCCGGCGGGGTTCGCCGCAGGTCCCGACCCGCAGCCACGTACCCACCTTGAGCCGAAACACTCCTTACGCCGGCTGCGCGATGACGTCCGCCCGGCCCTCTAGGGTGGATGCGGCGATCGTTACGATTCCGGCGGGAGAGGCATGCGACGCGGCACCGCTGTTCTGATCCTCCTGATGGTGGTGCTGGGGGCTTGCGGGCTGCCACGCGATACGAGCAGCACCCTCGCCGACGTGCGCGGCGGTGTGCTCCACGTCGGCGTCACCGAGAACCCGCCGTGGGTCACGGTTCCCGACGAGGGCCCGCCCACCGGCGCGGAGATCACCCTGGTGACCCGGCTCGCCGACCGGCTCGGTGCCCGGGTCGAGTGGCACCCCGGCTCCGAGTCCGAGCTCATGGCGGCCGTCAAGGGCCGCGTGCTCGACCTGGTTGTCGGCGGCCTCGCCGCGGACGCGCCGTGGACCGAGGAGGCCTCTCTCACCCGGCCCTACGTCACGATGCGGACCCTGGTGGCCGCGCCCGCCGGCGTACGCGTGCCCGACGACCTCACCGGGCAGCGCGTCGCCGTACCCGGTGGCACTGCCGATGTCGCCGCGCTGGTCGGCGAGGGCGCCACCGTCGTCGCGGTCGACGAAGTAACCGGCCGGGAGCAGCTGCCGGTCGTGGTCGGCGAGTGGCGCCTGACCGAGCTCGGGCTGACACCCTCCAAGCACGAACTCGGCGCCACCGACCACGTCTGGGCGCTGCCGCCGGGCGAGAACGCCTGGCAGAGCGAAGTGGAGCACTTCCTGCTGAAGCTGTCGCACGACGACGTCGTTCGCGTGCTGGTCGACGCCGAACGGACGGAGGCGGCCCGATGAAGGCGTACGACCGGTTCGAGCTTCCGCCGGACAAGGCCGCCCTGCACCGCCGGGCGATCCGCCTCGAGTGGTGGACGATCGTGTTCTTCGCCGCCACCGTGGCCCTGCTAGCCGTCACCCTGGGCCAGTCGCAGGCCATGAAGGCGGCCTGGATCGAGGACATGCTCGGCCTGGTGCCACCCGCAGCCTTCCTGATCGCCGCCCGCTACCGCAACCGCGCGCCCAACGAACGCTTTCCCTACGGCTACCACCGCTCGGTCAGCGTCGCCTTCCTGGCCGGCTCGGTCACCCTGTTCAGCCTCGGCGGCTACGTCGTCTACGACTCCGTGGTCCGGCTCCTCGCCCGCGAGCGCCCGCCCATCGGACTCATCGAGGTCCTCGGGCAGCGGTTCTGGCTCGGCTGGCTCATGATCGCCGTCCTGCTGGTCACCATGGTGCCGGCCATCCTGCTGGGCCGGGCCAAGCAGCGCATCGCCCGTGAACTGCACGACAAGGTCCTGTTCGCCGACGCCGAGATGAACCGCGCCGACTGGCTCACCGCGGGCGCCGCCGTCCTGGGCATCGCCGGCATCGGCGCCGGACTGTGGTGGGCCGACGCCGTCGCCGCGCTGATCATCGGCGGCGACATCGTCCGCGACGGCGTCCGCACCACCCGCAGCGCGGTGGCCGACCTCATGGACAGCAAGCCCCGCGTCGTCGACGGCAGCCGGGAGCACCCGCTGCCCGGGCAACTGCTCACCGCCGTACGCGACCACGACTGGATCGCCGACGCCCGCCTCCGCCTGCGCGAGGAGGGGCACGTCTTCGTCGGCGAGCTCATCGTCGTCCCCCGCGACGGCACCGACCGGCTCGTCGAACGCCTCGAGGGGCTGGAGAGGTTCGCCCGCGACTTCGACTGGCGCGTCCACGACCTGGTGATCGCCCCGGTCTCCCGCATCGACACCTGACCGGCGTCGCCCGGCCCGGTCCGCCTCGTCGCTCAGCAGGCCGTCGGCTGTCCGCCCTGAACAATCCGGGACCGTCGCACCACGACCGCCCCGATCGTCACCGCGAGCAGGCCGGCGACGAGGTCGGCCACCACGTAGTACTGGACTTCCTTGAACACGCCGTCGATCGCCTCGATGAGCAGGGCCACGCCGGTCAGGCCGAACAGCACCGCGAACACGAGACCCGGCACGGTCCGGGACGGCGTCCAGGACGGTGCGCCGAGCGCGGTGATGCGCCGCAGGATCAGCAGCGCGACAACCAATGCCACGCCGAGGCCGCCGACGAGCTGGTAGGGAAAGTCGTTGCCGACGCCGGGCAGCAAGGCGACGTCCTGCCGGTAGGCCTCCACGCAGTCGATCGGGAACGGCGGCATCCACGGGCCCTCGCACATCGGGTGCCCGCCGAACCGGTCGGTCGCGATGAGCAGCCGGGTCCACGGCCCGCTCAGCAGCCAGGTGAGGGCGCCGCTCAGCCCGAACCAGGTCAGGGCCAGACCGGTAAGCGCCCACGCCACGGTCGCCAGCCGGCGCAGGGAGACGCGCACCGGGCCGGCGGTGGCCGGCACGCGCCGGGCGACGGCGGCCGCCGCGCCGAAACGCTGGACCGCCTCGCGCTCGGCCGCCTCGGCGTCGAGCCCGCGGGACCGCCCCTCGGCGGCGGCCTCGGCGAGGTGCTCCTCGGCCTCGGTCAGCAGCCGCCGCCCGTCGGCGCCGGTGCCGGACAGCAGGTCGAACATCTCGTCGAGATATCGATCGACGGGTCCCCCGTCGAGCCGGGCCGCTGCGGTCATGCCGGCCGCCCCGCGGTCATCGGCCCGATGACGGCCTGAACGCCGAGGACGATGCCCCGCCACTCCTGCTTCTTGGCGGCCCGGGCCCGCCGGCCGTCATCGGTCAACCGGTAGACGCGGCGCCGGCGGGCCGACGTCTCGTCCCAGTGGCTGGCCACCAGGCCGGCGCGCTCGAGGCGTTGCAGGGCCGGGTAGACCGTGCCCTCGGGCAGGTCGAACGCGCCGTCCGACCGGTCGCGCAGCGCGGTGATCACGGCGTATCCGTGCACCGGCCCGGCATCGTCCAGCACGGACAGCAGAAGGAGGTCGAGATGACCGCGGATGTCCATGCCCAGGCACGCTAGGCATAGAAGTCCTAGGTGTCAATGTCTCCGGGTCAGTTCAGGCTGCCACTCTCCTTGGCACGCCACCGGCGACGCAGCGCGAAGGCGGCCGACTTGGGCCGGCGGTCGCGGGTGAAGACGCCCTTCTTGTTGCCGTCGACCCGCATGATGCCGGACTTCGTGGCGAAGTCGGCGAAGTTCCACACCTGCTCGCCGACCACGGCGTCGCAGGCGTCGAACACCCGGTGGTTCATGTCCAGATAGTCGACCTGATACTCCTCGCTCCACGGCTGCGGGGTGAGTGAGTGCAGACCGGGCATGGTGTCGGCGCCGTATTCGGTGATGATGATCGGCTTGCCGTCGCCGGCCCACGCGGAGATCTCGCGGGTCCACTCCTGCTCGGCGCCGGCCAGGTCGCCGGTGTTGACGTACCAGCCGTAGTAGCGGTTGAGCATCAGGACGTCGGCGAACTGGGAGACGCGGCACTTGCCGTGCGGGGCGAGCATGACGTTGACGAAGCCGACCGGCCGCGTCGGGTCGGCCGCACGGGCCACGTCGAAGAGCGGACGGAAGTAGTCCTCGGCGCCCGCGGTATCGGACTCGGGCTCGTTGGCGATCGACCACAGCACGACGCTCGGGTGGTTCTTGTCGCGGGCCACCAGCTCACGGATGGCCTGCGCGTGCACCTGCCGGGTCGCGTCGTTGACGGTCCCGGGCGAGAAGGTCTGATACCCCTGCCCGCCGAAGATGCCGCCACCGAGACCCATGTTGAGGCCGACGGCCGCGACCTCGTCGATGATCACGATCCCGTGCCGGTCGGCGTAGTCCAGGACCTCCTCCGAGTACGGGTAGTGCGAGGTCCGGAACGAGTTCGCGCCGATCCACTTCAGCAGCTCGAAGTCGTGCACCAGATGGGCGTCGCTGTGCGCCTTGCCGATGACCGCATGGTCCTCGTGCATGCCGAAGCCCTGGAAGTAGAAGGGCTCGCCGTTGATCAGGAACTGGGTGCCGCGCACCTCGACGGTGCGCACGCCCACCGGCTGATGGTAGGAGTCCCCCACCACGCCGGAGTCGTCGACGAGCCGCACCTCGAGGTCGTAGAGGTAGGCCGCGCCGGGCGCCCAGGCCCGGACACCGGGAACGTCGAGCCGACCGGAGGCCCCGGTCGCCTCGGCCACGACGGCACCGTCGGCGTCGCGGAGCACGACGTGCGTGTCGAAGCCGTCCGCGTCGGTCGCCGCACTGGTGTAGTCGACGGTGCCGTCGCCGGCGGCGAGTCCGGTCACGACGGTGAGGTCCTCGATCCGGGCCTGCGGGGTAGCCACCAGCCACACCGAGCGGTGCAGGCCGGCGAAGTTGAAGAAGTCGTGCCAGTAGATCTGAGCCGGGCCGGTGGGTGTCTGCTCGATCACGCCCGGCGGGATCGACTGGAACGACAGCGTGTTGTTGACCAGCGCGGTGATCCGCAGTTCCTCGCCGGGGGTGACCAGCTCGGTGATGTCGGCCTCGAACGGCGTGTAGCCGCCCTCGTGGCTCATCACCTCGGTGTCGTTCACCCAGACGGTGGCCCGGTGGGTCGCGGACTCGAAGTGCAGCACGACGCGCTCACCGGCCCAGCCCTTCGGCACGCGGGCGGTGCGCTGGTACCAGATGTCACCGAAGTAGTCCCGGACCGAGGCATCCGCGGCCAGGTCGTTGAAGCTGGCCGGCACAGCCATCTCCCGGGCGCCGGTCAACGGCCCGCGGAACCAGCCCGCATCCCGGCCGGCCGAGTCGCGGTCGAGCCGGAACGACCAGAGGCCGTCCAGTCGCTTCTTCTCACGGGTGGAGCTGTCCTGGGGACGCAGCATGATCGGGCCCTTTCGCTTCGGTGATGTCCCCATTGACTCATCGAGCGCCGCCGGACCCCATCGATTGCCACGAGTTGCCCCGGTGCCGCGCCGCCCGCGAAGGGCAACTGGGTGCAACAAGCTGTGCTCAGACCGCTACGGAGCCTCTACTGGCTACATCCACCGACACCGCTCGATGCCAGCCCGAGGAGAACCGCTCCCATGTCGATCAACGGCCTCGCCCCGAACCCGCTCATCGCGGGCGACCGGCTCAGCAGAAGGACGGTCGTCGGCTACGGCCTCGGCGACTTCGCCGGCAACCTCGCCTTCACCCTGTCCACCGCCTTCCTGCTCTACTACTACACCGATGTCGCCGGCATCTCGGCGGCCGCGGTCGGCACCATGTTCCTCATCGTCCGGCTCTGGGACGCGTTCGCCGACACCTTCGCCGGCCGGCTCGTCGACCGCACGGTGACCCGCTGGGGCAAGTTCCGCCCGTTCATCCTCTTCGGCGCGGTTCCCCTGCTGTTCCTCAGCTTCCTGACCTTCCACGTGCCGTCCACGTTGTCCGACAACGGCAAACTGCTGTACGCCTACCTGACCTACGCCGTGCTCGGCCTGCTCTACTCCCTGGTCAACATCCCGTACGGCTCACTCGCGTCCGCGATGACCCAGTCGGTCCACCAGCGGGCCAAGCTGGTCGCCTCCCGGTTCTTCGGAGCAGCCGTCGGCGGCATCGTCCTGACCTACCTGATCGCTCCCCGGATCTCGGACGTGCGCTCACAGAAGGCGGATCTCACGGCCGAGGCGTACGCGGCCAAGGTCCAGACGATCTTCACCCAGACCACCGTCGCGTTCATCGTCATCGGCACCCTGGCCTACCTGCTGACCTTCTATCTCTGCCGCGAGCAGGTGGTCCGGACCCAGCCCAAGGTGTCGATGCGCGAGACGATCGAGACCCTGAGGACCAACAAGCCGCTCGGCTACCTGTGTGCGGCCAGCTTCTTCTATCTCATCGGCCTGTTCGCGGTCGGCGGTGCGTCGGCCTACTACGCCCAGTACGTGATGGGCGACATCAGCTGGCTCGGCCCGATCACGCTGGTCAACGCGGGCACCTCGATCGTCCTGGCCCCGTTCATCCCGAAGCTCGTCAATCGCTTCGGCAAAAAGATGATCTTCCAGTACTGCGGCGTCTTCACCATCATCGGCGGCGTCGCCCTGTTCTTCACCCCGGCCGGGCTCGCCGTCCCCGCGCTGATCTTCCTGGCCGTCAAGGGCGTCGGCGCGGCTCTGATCAACACGGTGATGTTCGGTCTCGAGGCCGACACCGTCGAGTACGGCGAGTGGCAGACCGGCAAGCGGTCCGAAGGTTCCACGTACGCGATCTTCTCCTTCACCCGCAAGATCACCCAGTCGATCGGCGGCGCGATCGGCGCCTGGGCCCTCGCGATCGGCGGTTACCTGTCGGCCACCACGGCCGTCCCCGACCCGATCCAGCCGGACTCGGCGATCTGGTCGATCCGCTTCACGATCGGGCTGCTGCCGGCCCTCGTCGCGGTGATCGCGATCGCCATCTTCTGGAAGTACCCGCTGACCGACGAGCGCTTCCGGCAGATCCGCGACGAGACCGAGCTCCGCAAGCGCGAGCAGGGACACCTCATCGCCCCCGACGGCCACGCGATCGACTGATCACTGCCTACGCCGCGGGCTTCCGGCACGGGCCGGTGGACTGCCGCTCGACGAACGTGACCGGCAGGACCAGCGGCGGAGCGCTGGGCCGGGCCCCGTGCAGGACGGCGATGCTGTTGCGGAGACCGGTCTCCCCCATGTGCCGCAGCGGCGCGGCGACGGTGGTCAGCCCCGGCTCGATGATCTCGCCGAACTGGACGTTGTCGAAACCCACGACGCTCACGTCCTCGGGGACGCGCAATCCGAGCGTCCGCAGGCCCTTCATCACCCCGATGGCCAGCTGGTCGTTGTAGGCCAGCACGGCGGTGGCCCCGAGGTCGGCCACCCGGGGCGCCTGCCGGAAACCGGCCACGACGGTCGGCGCGTTGGGACCGAGCCGCCGGACGTCCAGCTCCAGCTCCATCGCCGACTCGCGCAGGGCCCGCCACCGGACCCCCTCCGACCAGCTCTGTTCGGGACCGGCCACATAGAGGATGCTCTCGTGCCCGAGCATGCCCAGATGCTCGGCCGCCCGCCGCACCCCGGGCGGATTGTCGGAGATCAGGCAGGACACCTCGGGGATCGTCCGGTTCAGCAGCACAGTCGCCTTCTGCTTGGCGATCAGCCGCAACGTCGAGTCGCTCATCCGGGAGCTGGCGAACACCAGGGTGTCGACCGCGCTCAGCTCGGCCTCGATGAGCTCCCGCTCGAGCTCCGGGGACTCGCTGGTGTGCGAGAGGATCAGCAGGTAGCCCTCGGCCCGCGCTGCGTCGGACGCCCCTTTGATGATCTCGCCGTAGAACGGATTGGTCACGTCGGCCACGACCAGGCCGATCGCCCGGGTCGCCGGGGCGTGCGGCGAACCGCGCCCGTCCAGCCGCTCGGTGCGGTATCCGAGCCGCTCGGCGGCCTCGAGGATGGCCCGGGCCGTCCGCGCGCTGACCCGGCCCGGCCGGGCATACGCCCGGGACACGGTCGACGCCGCGACCCCGGCCTCCCGGGCCACGTCATAGATGGTCGGGCGCGTCGCCATCGTCCCAGCCCACGACGGCGGGACAGCCCCGTCGGCCGGTGATCGGCGACGACATCCGCCGGGATCGGCAGCACGACTCCGGGGTTTTTTACCGCGGCCGTGGCCGGTCTGACGTCCGATACAGGCTCCCGGTCGGGTTACGCCGACGATTCGCGCAGTCCATCGAGGACACGGCATAGTGGCCCGCGATGTCATCGACCGGCGTCACTCGCCGTAAGAACAGGTGGTTCACGTGACGACGTTCCGTATCCAGCCGGCCCGAGTTGTCGCGTCGATGGCGGTGATCGGCGCGGCAATGGCGATGTCCCCCGCACCCGCGGCGGCGGCTTCGCCGGCGATCCGGATCCTGAGCGTCTCGTCGGAGACCGTGGCGTCCGGCGGGACTGTGCGGGTGCGGTTCCAGGCCACGAACAACAACCAGCGGACCGAGAAAGTCTTCGTGGCCGTCTCCGGCGGCCTGCGATGCACCGCCGGATGCTCCGCGGCCCAGGACATCGGACCCGGCCGGAGCCGGACCTTCGAGGCCACCGTTGTCGCTCCCGCGGTGAGCGCCGGCGAGGAGAGCGGCCGCAACCTCGCGGTCAGCGTGCGGATCAACGCTGAGACCGCGTTCGACCACCAGATGATCATCGTGAGCGGCGCCAGGAAGAGATCGTCCGCGGTGAGCCGGATCTCCGGCCGGATCCGTGACGCCGACGGCAGGGCGATCCGCGGCGCGGCCGTGACCGCCCGGGACAGCGCCGGGCACGAGCACCGGGCGGCCACCGATCGCGGCGGCCGGTTCTCGATCAGGTCGAGCGACAGCCGGCCGATCGCGGCCGGTCCGGTCACCGTCGTCGCGGCCAAAGACGGCTATCGCACCGCCCGCGCAACCGTGCGGGGCACCGCCGGCGACGCCGCGACCGTACGCCTGACCTTGGCCCCCGTCGCCGTCGCCGTCGCACCTACAACTCCGCCGTCGCCCACCGCGGCGGTGAGCCCCGCGGAGACCGGGCAGCCAGCCACGGCGAGCTTCGCGGCCGCGGCGCCGCCGGCCACCACCAAGACAGCCGGCGACGCGGGCAGCAGTCTGCTGCTGTTCACCCTTCTGGGCGGTTGTCTGATCGCGGCCGGCCTGGGCGCGCTCGCGCTGGTGGTCATCCGCCGCCGGAGCAGCCACCGACCGGGCATCCTGGTCACCCACAGTGGCCCGAATCCGGCGTCAGCTCCGACGGCCGGCGCCCCGACGTCAGTCCTGCCCACGTTGTCGCCCCGCCCGCACGGACCGACCGCACTGGACGGCAGCCGGCACGGCGACGTGGTCAACGGCCCCGGAGGACGTGCTCGAGCCGCTGTTCGAGACGACGGCGAGCTAGGTCGTCGCTGATCTTCAGCCCGGAATCTCGCCATGGCTGGGCAACCTTCACCGGGTCCGGCAGGTAGCCGACGAGGTCCATGACATTCCAGTACCGGACCACGTCCGCGTCGCGGCGATCGTCGGCGCGGCGACGGTAGGCGGACGTGAACGCCGCCGCGGCTTCAACGCCGTGCACCATCGCCAGGTAGGTGGCGGCGTGCGCGACATCCAGATCCGCCGGTCCCCACGACGTCTCGACCCAATCGACGACACCGCTGATCCGCCCTCGTGACCACAGCAGGTTCCCCAGGTGGAAGTCGCGGTGCAGGAAAGTGCCCACATAGTCCGGTGCCGGTTGCCCCAGCAGCTCGAACGCCTGATTCCACAACGCCGGCCGCTGTGCCCACCCGGGCCTGACGTGTTTGCCCGGCGGCGCCCACGATTGGTAGGTCCGGGGCCGGCGCCCCGGTCCCGGCTCGAACTGATGGATGGTGGCGAGCATCTGCGCCGACGCCCGCAGGACCTCGTCCGAGGCGGAGTCCAGGCGCAGTCTCCCGGGAAGCCACGACATGAGGTGAGCCGGGGCGCCGGCCGCATCTCCCGACAAGTCGAGGGCGATGCTCGACGGCGCCGGAATCCGTGAGCCGTCGAGTTGCTGGTGCACGGTCGCCTCCCGGGCCAGCAGCCCGGCCGCGTGCCGTCGCCATGGCTGTCTGGTCATCAGCCGCAGAACGGCCCGCTGACCGTCCTCCCCGGTGAGGCCCAGCATGGTCGACGTCCAGCCTCCGGTCAGGCGCCGCACCTGGACGATCCGGCGTTGCCAAGCAGACTCGGCCCAGCCGACAGCGGTGACCACGCACCCATCCTGTCATCGGGTGGGGCACCGCCGGATCGCCCGGTCTGTCACTCGCGGACCACCCGGAACGTCTTCAGCTCGGGGTCGGCGGCGTCGGGAATCGTCATCCCGGCCGCCTTACCGGCGCGCAGGTAGGTCACGACCGCTTCGTTGAACCGCTCCCCCGGCAGCACCGCCGGCACACCGGGCGGGTACGGGCTGATCATCTCCGCGGCGATCCGTCCGACCGGGTCGGCCACCTGCTCCGTCTGGGCGAAGTAGGCGTCGCGCGGATTCAGCACCTGGTCGAGATTCAGCTCCTCCAACGGCGGCACGGCGGGCGGCGGCGACTCCGGCGCGGGTGGGTCGCCGGCGAGCCGTTCCAGCGCTGTGGCGAGACGGTCGAGGGCGGCGTCGTCATCGGCGTACGTCAGGGAACAGACGATCCGCCGGCTGTCGCCGAGCTGGGTGATCAGCCCGCACTCCGACTCCAGCCATTCGCGGGCCTGGTATCCGGTGATGCCGAGAGCGGAGACGTCGACGCTGAGCTTGAGCGGATCCCACTCGGCGACCGCGTCGTGCCCGATGATCGAGGAGTCCATCACCTCCAGACCCTTGACCCGGTCCAGGCGTTCCCGCAGCCGGCCCGCCCGCTCCAGCGCCTCGGTGAGCAGCTGCCGGCCCTCCCGGACCATCCGGCGCCGGAAGCCGTCGATGGCTCCGAACATCAGCGGCGACGGGCTCGTCGTCGTGATCAGATCCAGCCGCAGCCGCAGGTCGACCGGATCGACCAGGTCGCCGCCGACCAGCATGACCGACGACTGGCAGAAGCCTCCGTCCGCCTTGTGCAGGCTCTGCACGACGATGTCGGCGCCGGCCCGCACCGCGGCCGTCGGCATGTCCGGGTGGAACGGGAAGTGCCCGCCCCAGGCCTCGTCGACCAGCAACGGGATGCCGTGCCCGTGACACAGCTCGGCGATGGCCCGGACGTCCGCGCCGGTCCCGTACTCGGTCGGTGTGATCATCAAGGCGGCGCTGATCTCCGGATGGTGGCGCAGTGCCTCGGCCACGTCGGCGGCGGCCGCCGGGTGGGCGATCTGGTTCTCGTGGTCCCAGCGCGGGCGCAACCACACGGGGTGGGCTCCGGCCAGGATCAGTGAGGCCACCACCGACTTGTGCACGTTGCGGTCGACCAGGATCGTGCGTCCGGGACCGGTGACGGTCAGCATCGCCGTGTGGATGGAGATGCTCGACCCGCAGGTGGTGAAGACGGCCTGACGGGCGCCCACCGCGTCGGCGAACAACTCCTCGGCCTGCGGCACGGCGGTCTTGGCGTTGATGACGTCGGCCTCGAACGCGCCCCGGGACAGCACCGCCGCCGTCCGCTCGTCGATGCCCCGGCCGAGGCGGTGCCCGGGCAGGGCGAAGGTGTACTGGTCCTCGCGCCGGAACTGCTCGATGGCATCGAGAACGGGAGTGGTCTCGTGATCCATGAGTCGCGGCGTACCCCCGGACCAGCGGGTCATTCGTCCGATCACCCGTCGGCGAGAGGAATGCCGGCGCGGTCGCCGGGTAGCCGACCGGCTCGACCACCGGAGGGAGCCACCATGGCGGCCGGGCCCGACCTGGCGCTGCGCGCCGCGATCGAGCGGGAGATGCCCGGGGTCCGCTCCGACCTCGAGCGGCTGATCCGCATCCCTGGGATCGCGTTCGACGGATTCGACCACTCGCACGTCGAGCGCTCGGCCGCGGCCGTCGCCGAGCTGTCACGCGGTTGCGGGCTGCGGACGAGCGTCGTCCGCTCGGGCGGGCAACCCGCGGTCCTCGGGCGCCGGGCGGCACCGCCCGGCGCGCCGACCGTGCTGTTGTACGCGCATCACGACGTTCAGCCGGCCGGTGACCTCGCGCGGTGGCACAGCGACCCGTTCGAGCCGGTCGAACGCGACGGCCGGCTTTACGGGCGGGGCGCCGCGGACGACAAGGCCGGGGTGATGACCCACATCGCGGCGTTGCGGGCCCTGAGCGACGACCTCGCGGTGGGGATCGTCCTGTTCGTCGAGGGCGAGGAGGAGTACGGCTCGGAGTCCTTGGACAGGCTGATCACCGACCATCTCGGCGGGCCGCACCCGGATGTGATCGTCGTGGCCGACTCCGACAACTGGGATGTCGGCCGCCCCGCGCTGACGACGTCGCTGCGCGGACTGGTCAGCTGTTTCGCCGAGGTCCGCACGGCGCGCGACGCCCGGCACAGCGGCCTGTTCAGCGGCCCGGTGCCGGACGCGCTCACCGTGCTGGCGCGCCTGCTGGGCAGCCTGCACGACGACGACGGCGCGGTGGCTGTCGACGGGCTCGCCGGCCGGGCGAACACCACGATCGACTATCCGGAGGACCGCCTGCGCCGGGAGGCCGGCGTGCTGGACGGGGTCCGGCTGATCGGCGCGGGCCGCATCGCCGACCGGCTCTGGAACAAGCCGGCGATCGCGGTCCTCGGCATCGACGCACCGCCGGCCGCTGAGGCACCGAACGCCCTGGCGCCGACGGCCAAGGCCAAGATCAGCGTACGGCTGGCCCCCGGCGACGACCCGGCCTCGGCGTACGAGGCACTGCGCACCCACCTCGCCGCGCACGTGCCGTGGGGAGCGCACCTGACGGTGACCCTGGAAAGCGCCGGCGCCCCGTGCGTCGTCGGCACGACCGGCCCGGCGTACGACGCGGCCCGCGCCGCCTGCACCGTCGCCTGGGACGGAACCGCCCCGGTCGAGGTGGGCATCGGCGGCTCCATACCGTGCGTCGCCCTCTTCCGGCACCGGTTCCCGGCAGCGGCCATCCTGGTCACCGGCATCGAGGATCCGTACTGCGCCGCGCACGGACCCGACGAGAGCCTGCACCTCGCCGAGTTCAGCCGGACCTGCCTCGCCGAAGCGCTCCTGCTCCGCGATCTGGCCGGGCTGCCGGGCTCCGCACCATCGGGTGACGAGTAACGGCCCCGGATCGGGGCACGCGGCCGACTGTGTACGAAAACTTGCCCACCGTGGCCGACCTCGATGAGCTCACCGACCTGGTCACCACGTCCCCGGAGAAGGACCGGTTGTTCGTCCGGTGGTCGGCCGGCCCCGCGGTGGATCTGCGCCGGGACGGGATCAGCCGCGACTCGCTGACCGGTGTGCCGCTGCCCGGCCTGTCGGCCAACCCGCTCACCGTCGAGCAGTGGTGGGGCGACCGGTCCCCGCGGCTCTGGTTCGCCCGTCGCCTGTACGACTACCGCCACCTGCGCTACCTGCGCGGGCCGGGCGTCCGGCCGTGGGTCCTGACCGGTGACCAGTGCGGCCGGGGACCGGACAACGAGCCGCTGGTCCGGGTGCGCCGGCCGGTCGCCTGGATCGCCGACGCCGCCCTGATCGAGGCCGAGCGGCTGGTCGAGGCCCAGAACTCGGCCGAGTGGGGCCCACTCGACCGGCGCGGTGCCCAGGGACGGTGAGTGCCGCCATCCCCGGGCTTCCCGTCGTCAGTTGGGCAGGAAGACCGCTCGTACGCAGTCGTCCTCCTTGTCCTTGAACATGCGGTAGCCCGTCGGGGCGTCGTCCAGCGGCATGGTGTGCGTGGCGAGGTGCTCGGTGACCAGCTCGCCGCTGGCCATCCGGTCGAGCAGCATCGGGATGTAGCGCTGACCGTGCATCTGCGCTCCCCGCACGGTGAGCCCCTTGTTCATCAGCGCGCCGAGCGGGAACTTGTCCACGAATCCGGCATACACGCCGAGGACGAACACGGAGCCACCCTTGCGGCAGGCGTGGATCGCGTCGCGCACCGCCGCCGGCCGGTCGGTCTGCAGGCGAAGCTGCTGTTTGACCTGGTCGTAGAGGAACTGCGCGCCCGGCGTGTGGGCCTCCATGCCGACCGCCTCGATGCAGACGTCGGGCCCCCGGCCGCCGCTGCGCTCCCTCAGTTCCGCTTCGACCTCCGTACGCTCGTAGTTCAGCGTCTCGGCGCCCGAGAACTTCTCGGCCTGGCGCAGCCGGTTCTCGTACCGGTCGATCACGATCACCCGCTCGGCGCCGAGCAGGACCGCCGCGCGGGCCGCCATCTGCCCGACCGCCCCGGCGCCCCAGACGGCCACCACGTCACCCGGTTTCACTCCGCCCAGGTCGGCACCCATCCAGCCGGTGCTGGCCGAGTCGGAGGCGAACAGGGCCCGCTCGTCGGTGACCGCGTCGGGCACCGTGAAGGCTCCGACGTCGGCGAACGGCACCCGGATGTACTCCGCGTGGCTTCCCGGGTTGCCGCCCATCGCGTGCGAGTAGCCGAAACAACCACCCGGCGCCTGCCCCCACAAGGTCTCGGTGATGGCCGGGTTGGTGTTGCCGTTGTCGCACAACGAGAAGAGCTGTTGTTCGCAGTAGTAACAGTGGCCGCAGGCGATGAAGGACGACACCACCACCCGATCGCCCACCCGGTGGTTGCGAACGCCGGACCCGGTCTCGACGACCTCGCCGACGAACTCGTGACCGAGGACGTCGCCCTTCTCCATGAACGGGATGTAGCCACCGAGCAGGTGCAGGTCCGAGCCGCAGGTGACCGTCCGGTTGACCTTGACGATGACGTCACCGGCGTTGCGGATCTCCGGGTCCGGCACCTGCCCGACGGCCAGCTTGTTGACGCCCTGCCACTGCAAAGCCTTCACAGCAGTCCTCCTTCACGACCGTGCCGGGTGGCGCCGCGCAACGCCGAGTTCAGCGCGGTGGGCTCGGTCGTCGGACCGCCCGGCTGCAGGACGTCGCCGACCTCGAGCAGGGACCGGCTCTCCCGCAGGAGACGCCGGATGTCGCCGTCGGACACCTTGTCGTCCAGAGCGCGCGCGCTGATCTCGGTGCCCCGATCGGCCGGGGCCGCTCGCAGCTGCACCTCGATCGTTCCGTGGTACGCGTTCAGCGGCTCCGGCAGCACCTCGGCGATCTCGTCCAGGGGCCGGTTGACCGTGATCACGTGGCGGCGGCCGGCGGCCGGCGCCGCACCGGACCGCCGTCGCCGGGTGATGACGCGATAGCTCGTACCGCCGAGAGCGGCGGTCGCCGTGATCACCAGCGCCGCCCGGGTCATGGGTTTCATGGGCTGTTGAGTACCAGTGTGGACGCCCCTCAAACGAGGCTTCCGGCGGTTTCAAGCGCATTGGGCGGGGAATGCGCCGCGCATGACGCCCCTGCCGGTCGATCTGGACGAACCGGCGCTGCCGCCGCACCTGCAGGTCGAGATCACCGCGGCCTGCAACCTGCGCTGCACGATGTGCCTCGTCCGCTACCGGCCGCCGGTCAACAAGCTGGCCGGCGCCATGCCGCTCGGGTTGTTCCAGCGGCTCGTCGGCGACCTGCCCGATCTGCGGCGGCTCACGCTGCAGGGCCTGGGCGAGCCGCTCCTCTCCCCCTATCTGCTCGACATGATCCGGACGGCCGTCGATCGGCGGATCACGGTCGGCTTCAACAGCAACGCCACGCTGCTCAGCCGCCGGCGGGCCGAGGAACTGGTCGACAGCGGTGTCGACTGGCTGCACGTCTCGCTGGACGGCGCCACCGCGGTGACCTACGAGAACATCCGCGACGGCGCGCACTTCGCAGGCGTCGTGGAGAACCTGGCCGGGCTGGTCACCGCCAAACGCGAGGCCGGCAGCAGCACGCCGTGGATCCGGGTGGTGTTCGTGGCGATGCGCGGCAACGTCGCCGAGTTGCCCGGCCTGGTCCGGCTGCTGGCCGGCATCGGGGTCGACGAGCTGCACGTGCAGAATCTGTCGCACAGCTTCTCCGACACCGACCCGGCCGGACGCTACGCGGGCATCCGCACCTTCACGGCCGGCCAGGCCCTCTGGACCGGCGCCGACCTCGACCACGCCGCCGCCATGTTCGCCGAGGCGGCCTCGGCCGCCGCCGAGACCGGCCTGCGACTGCGGCTGCCCGGGCTCACCGTGACCGAGCCCGGGCCGCTCGACGGACGCGGGTGCTCGTGGCCCTGGGAGGCGGTCTACGTCACCAGTGCCGGCGTGGTCCAGCCGTGCTGCATGGTCATGGGTGACGACCGGGCCACCCTCGGACAGCTCGGCGAGCAGACGTTCGCGGAGATCTGGCACGGTCCCGGCTACCGCGACTTCCGGCGACGGCTGATGAGCAACGATCCGCCGGAGGTCTGCCGCGGCTGTTCCCTCTATCGAGGCACCTTCTGACCTCCCCGACGGCCGGACCGGGCCGCTAACCAGCGCGTCGACGGTTAGGCCGGTCCGTCAGTGGGGATGATGCAATGCATGTCCATTCGCTCCGCGGCGATGCTGGTGGCATCGGCGCTGCTCGTCCTCACCGGCTGCGGCTCGGTCGACGAGCGTGCGGACGCGGCGGCCTCGGTCGCCACCGGACTGCTGACGGCCGTGCAGGCCCAGGACGGTGCAGACGCCTGTGCCGCGATGGCGCCGGACACCATCGCCGAGTTGGAGGAGTCGGCCGGCAAGCCGTGCGCCGAGGCGGTCCTGGACGAGGATCTGCCCGCCCCGGGCGCGGTGACCGGCTCGGACGTGTACGGCCAGTGGGCCCAGGTCCGGCTCACCGAGGACACCGTCTTCCTCGCCGCCTTCCCGGGTGGCTGGCGCGTCGTGGCGGCCGGCTGCACCCCGCGGGCCCAACGACCCTACAACTGTCTGCTGCAGGGAGGCTGACGTGCGGTTCCAGTTCGTTTTCCTGTTACTGGTGGTCGCCGCCGGGCTGGTCTACGTCACCGCCCTGGGGGTGCTGCACCGGTGAGAAGGTTCCTGCGCGACAACAGCCTGGGACTCGTCTTCGGGTTGCTGTTCCTGATCGTGCTGGCCGGCCAGGCCTTCGCCGGGCACGCCGACTACAACCAGCGGCTGCTGACCGAGGGCCTGGAGCCGGTCTCGCTCGGCCGTTACGTCACCTCAGCCAGCTTCGGGGTCGATGTCGCCGAGAACTGGCAGTCGGAGTTCCTGCAGTTCTTCCTCTTCATCTTCCTCACCGTCTGGTTGGTGCAGAAAGGTTCACCGGAGTCCAAATCCCTGGACAAAGTCGGTCGCGAGACCGCCGAGGAGCAGAAGATCGGCGAGTACGCCGACGAGGACTCACCGAGATGGGCGCGGACCGGCGGCCTGCGCACCACGCTGTTCTCCAACTCGCTGGGCCTGGTCATGGGCGCCATCTTCGTGCTGTCCTGGCTGGCCCAGTCGATCGCCGGCGTCGCCGCCTACAACGAGGAACAGCTCGCCGACCGGCAGGACCCGGTGTCCTGGGCGCAATACCTGCGCGAGCCCGACTTCTGGAACCGGACCCTGCAGAACTGGCAGTCCGAGCTGCTCGCCGTGGCCTCCATGACCATCCTGGCAATCTACCTCCGCCAGCGCGGATCGTCGCAGTCCAAGCCGGTCGGCAGCCCCCACACCGCCACCGGCGTCGAAAGCTGAGCCCCGCCGGCCGCGATCAATCCGGTTGTTCGCCGAGAACAGCGCCGGCGACATCAGGCAGCGAGGCTCCGGTGTCGGCCGCCCGCAACCGCAGCATGGCGTAGGCGCCGCCCGGCGTGCTGTGGTGCCGGGCGATCGTGGCGCCGATCGCCTGCTGGATGGTGGCCCGGACCCGGAACGCGCCGGCCAGCCCGTCGACCAGCTCCCTCCCGCCCGGATCCAGGTCCGCGTGGTCCGGGCCGACCGGCGCGGCGTCGTCGTAGGCGGCCCAGACAGCGGCGGTCAGGGCGGCCATCGCGGCGGTGTCGTGGCCATAGAGGTTGAGAGCGGCGACGGGCTCGCCGCGCCCGGCGAACAGCGGTACGGACAACGAGGTGTGCAGCCCGAGCCGGTAGGCGGTGTCGCGGAAGCCGGGCCAGCGCATCGTCGCGGCGATGTCCGGCACCGACAGTGGCCTCGCCGTCTCCATGGCCTCCAGGCACGGGCCGGCTCCCTCGGCGTATTGCGCCTCGTCGACGGCGGTGGCGATGTCGTTGCTGGCGGCAACGGTGGTGTAGGCACCGTCGCGCTGCGCGGTGACCGACGCGTAGCTGACCGCGGCCACTCGCTGCGCGGTGAGCTGGGCGATCGTGATGAGCTGGCCCTCGAGGCCGGAGTAGTCATCCGGGGTGCCCGCGAGAGTGACCAGCGCACGGGCCAAGAGGCGCTGGTCCTGCGCGAGGGACGGTGCCGGTCCCTGCTGTGTCATCTCAGCCTTCCTGCTCGCCTGGCCATGCCGGAGTCCGGCTCAGGTACCCGTCGTCGCCCGGTTCATGCCCGGGAGGCCAGAACGGCAGCCAATCCGGTGACCTGGCAGACCTGAACGGCGAGCCCGTGGACGCCGCGGACGGTGAACTGACAATCGGTGCCGTCGGCGTCACGGAGAGCGGCGAAGATGGTGTTGACCGCGGCCGCGCCGAAGAACTCGACCCGGCTGAGGTCACAGCACACCCGGCGGTCACGCCCGATGGCGTACGTCAGGACGGTGCGCAGCGCCGGGGCGGTGTCCGCGTCGATGTCGCCGGCCACGTCGATGACGACCAGCTGGGGCTCGGACGGGCCGCCAGGATGATCCTCGGTGTGCCGCGAGATGGTGGCCAGCACCGTGCCGCCGGAGCCGGTCACCGTGATCGACGCCGGCGACGACGCCTCGTGGTGAAAAAGATTCGAGTCCTCGGTGATGGGCGATGAATACCGCGAGGGGAACACGATGCTCCTGCGAGATAGGACAACAGAGAGACGGGCGCGCGGCTTGACCCTGTCCCCCTCCAACACTCCGACGCGCCACCCTCTTCCCGCGTCCTCTCCGGACCTTTCGGTGCCTCCGGAGTGACCCCCGGTAGCGGGAACCCGCACGGGCCGGCGGGAATGTACTGTCAGCGGCAGTTCGCCGGCCGGCGTTCACGGCGACATCGACCGGTTTCGTGGCCGCACTAGGATGTCGAGATCGCAGGGACGGACAACGGAGAACTTGATGGGCATCGAGCAGGGCAGCGACGAGCGCGGCGGACCGGATCTCGACCCCACCCGGCCACACCCGGCGCGACGGTACAACTACTGGCTCGGCGGCAAGGACAATTTCCAAGCCGACCGGGACGCCGGCGACGCGATCGCCCGGGTGTTCCCGCACATCCGCACCGCCGCCCGCGAGAACCGTGCGTTCATGCAGCGGGCGGTGCGTCACCTCGCCGGTGAGGCCGGTGTCCGGCAGTTCCTCGACATCGGCACCGGTCTGCCGACCGCGGACAACGTGCACGACGTGGCTCAGGGGATCGCGCCCGAGTCGCGGATCGTCTATGTGGACAACGACCCGCTGGTGCTGAGCCATGCCCGGGCCTTGCTGACCAGTTCGGACGAGGGCGCCACCGCCTACATCGACGCCGACGTGCGCGACCCGGAGAAGATCCTCGCCGACCCCGCAGTGCGCAGCACCCTGGACTGGTCGCAGCCCATCGCCCTGCAGCTGGTGGCGATCATGCACTTCGTCGAGGACCACGAGGACCCGTACGGCATCGTGAGCCGGCTGGTCGCCGCGCTGCCGGCCGGCAGCTACCTGATGCTGTCGCACGCGACATTCGATCCGCTCGACCCCGAGACGATCGCCGCCATGAACGCGATCAACGAGGGCATCAAGCCCCGGTTCAGCCCGCGGACGTTCGACGAGGTCGCCACCTTCTTCACCGGTCTGGAGCTGCTCGATCCGGGCATCGTCTCGGTCCAGGACTGGCGCCCCGGGCCGGGACCCCGGCCGTCCGCGGCCGAAGCCACCGGCTACGCGGCGGTCGCCCGGATCCGATAGGGCGGCGAGGTCTCAGTCCCGCCCCGGCCGGGTGCGGCGGGCGTCCGCGCTGGGCGGCACGCCGAAGAGCCTGCGGTATTCGCGGCTGAACTGCGACAAGCTCTCGTAGCCGACGGCGTGACCGACCCCGGCCACGTCCCCGGGCGCCGCCGTGAGCCGGATCCGGGCCTCCTGCAGGCGCAACTGCTTCTGATACTGCACCGGGCTCATCATGGTGGCCGCCCGGAAGTGCCGGTTCAGCGTGGCCACGCTGACGCCCGCGTGACGGGCCAGGTCATCGACGCGGATGGCCCGGTCGTAGTGGTCCTCGAGCCATCGGGCGGCGCGCCGGGCGATCGTGAAGGACTCGTCGGCCCGCCCGACCTGCCGGACGAGACCGCCCAGCGGACCGGTCAGCAACCGCCAGTGGATCTCCCGCTCGATCCCGGCGGCCAGGATCGCGAAGTCCCGCGGCCTCTCCACCAGGCGCAGCAGCCGGAGCATCGCGCCGAGCAGCTCGTCGTCCGCGGTGGCGACTCCGGCGCCGGGGCCGGGTGCCTCCCGCGCGGCCAGCTCGGGCGCTTCGAGCAGCAGCTCGGCGATGAGCTCGGGGCGCAGGCGCACCCCGGCCGCGAGGAACGGGTCGGCCCGGGTGATCCGCGCCGTCACGGCCAGCTCCATCGAGAAGACCAGGTACTCACCGGCGCCGTACCGGAACTCGTGCCCGGCCAGAGCCATGCGCTTCTCACCGGCCACCACGACGGCGACCATCGGCTCGAGGTGCGAGCAATACGGCTCGGACCCGGCGGTCGCGACCGACACCAGCGAGCCGGGCAGCCAGCTGCCCCGGGTGACCGTCCCGTGCAGCCGGGGAATCAGCTCGCGCAGCTCGGCTGTGACGTCCACACCAGGGAGTATGGCACTCGGACGGGGCAGCGCCGCGGTGAGCGGATCAGGCAACGGAGCGCGCCGAACGATCTAGGGCTGAGCCGCGGCCGGACCGACGATGAATCCATGACACAGACAGTCCTCATCACCGGAACCTCCAGCGGCCTGGGCCGCGCCACCGCCGAGCTGTTCCAGTCCCGGGGTTGGAACGTCGTGGCCACGATGCGCCGGCCCGAGGTCGAGACCGCGCTGACCGGGCTGGACAACACGCTCGTCACGCGGCTCGACGTCGAGGACGCCGGGTCGATCACCTCGGCCGTGGCCGCCGGCCTGGACCGCTTCGGGCGCCTGGACGCGCTGGTCAACAACGCGGGCTACGGAGCGTACGGGCCGCTGGAGGCGACGCCGATGGCCGCGATCCGGCGCCAGTTCGAGGTCAACGTCGTCGGCCTGCTGGCGACGACCCAGGCGGTGCTGCCGTACTTCCGCGGGCAGCGGTCCGGCGTCATCGTCAACATCTCGTCGATCGGTGGCCGGCTCGCGTTCCCCCTGGGCGCGCTCTACCACGGCGCGAAGTTCGCGGTGGAGGGGCTGTCCGAGTCACTGGCCTACGAGCTGGGCACGGTGGGCGTACGGGTGAAGGTCGTCGAACCCGGCGGCATCCGGACCGACTTCGGTGGCCGGTCCCTCGTCTTCAGCAACGACCCGGAGATCGCCGACTACCAGCCCACGGTCGGCCGGGTCCTCGACGTGCTCGGCCCGCTGACGGCCCAGGGCTCGGCACCCGCGCACATCGCCGAGACCGTCTTCACCGCGGTGACCGACGGCACCGATCAGCTCCGCTACGAAGCGGGCGCCGACGGCATCCGACTGCTCGACGCCCGGCGGGCGGCCGACGACGCCACCTTCCTGGCCGGCATCAGGGACCAGTTCGGCCTCGCCGATGTCGGGCCGGACCGGTTCCAGCCCGGGCTCGGCTGAACCTCCGGCCCATCCGCAACATCATCGGCTGCGAATCACCGTCAGACGACGGGATCGGAGTGAGGCGATGAACGAGCTGGTGGGCGGCCGGTACCGGTTGCTCGAACTGATCGGCTCGGGCGGCATGGGGCGGGTCTGGCGGGCGCAGGACGAGCTGCTCCAGCGCGTGGTGGCGGTCAAGGAGATCACCGTTCCGTCGACCGCTCTGCTGGCCACGCAGACCATGCGCGAGGCGCGCGCCGCCGCCCGCCTCGACCACCCCGGCGTGATCACCGTGCACGACGTCGTCTGGCAGCAGGACCACTCCTGGCTGGTCATGGAGTACGTCAAGGCCCGCTCCCTGCAGGAGGTCGTCCGGGCCGACGGGCCGCTGCCGCCCCTGGAGGTCGCCCGGCTCGGCATCCGCGTGCTGTCCGCCCTGCGCAGCGCGCACGCCGCCGGGGTCCTGCACCGCGACGTCAAGCCCGGCAACGTGCTGATCGCCGCCGACGGCCGGGTCGTCCTCACCGATTTCGGCCTGGCCATCATCGGCGACCGGGAATCCGGCGCCCCGGACCCGCTGCTCGGCTCGCCGCACTACGTGGCGCCGGAACAGCTGCGCGCGCAGGAGACCGGCGCGCCGGCCGACCTGTGGTCGCTGGGCGCCACCCTCTACACCGCCGTCGAAGGACGGGCACCGTTCGCCCGCGACGACATCCCGGCGTCTCTGCACGCGCTGCTCAACGACGAACCCGACCCGCCCCGCCGGGCCGGACCGCTGACCGGCCTGCTGCTGGCCCTGCTCGACAAGAACCCCGAGCGCCGCCCGGACGGGGAACAGACAGCGGCGTGGCTCGAGACGGTGGCCGCCGGAACACGCATCCCGGCCCGGTCGCCGGCCGACGGCACCGCCTTCGCCCCGGTCGCCCGGGGCATCGCCACGGTCACCGGACGGCGGCGCCGCCGTCCCCGGACGGCCGTGGTCGCCGGCCTCTCGCTGGCGCTGCTGGCCACCGGGGGTGCTGCGTATGCCGCCCGGTCACATCAGGCCGGGCCGACGCGGCCGGCCGCCGTCGAATCGACCGCTCCCGCGCCGGCCCCCACCCTGCAGGCCGGCGACCTGTGCGGCCTCGGCACCGACCGCCGGCCGATCGCCGCCGCGACCACGCGCGTGCCGGCCGGGCTGCCGGCCGGGTGGATCTGGACCCGTGACCCGGTCGGGTTCGCCCTCGCCCTGCCCGCCGGATGGCAGCGCTCCACCAGCGGCAACGAGGTCTGCTTCGGCGACCCGGCCGGGAAGCGGGCCTTCACGGTGAACCAGTCGCCGGTGCGCACCCAGCAGCCCCTCGCCTACTGGCAGGCCCGCGAGAAGGACGGCGGCCTGCCCGGCTACCGGCGCATCAGCATGGGCGTGCTGCTCCTGCAGCGCGGCGGCGCCGACTGGGAGTACACCTGGCAGCCCGACTCGGACACCACCCTGCACGAGCGCCGGGTCCTGGTCGCGACCTCGGGTGCGCAGTCCTACCTGCTGCGCTGGACGACCGCCGCCCCGGACTGGAAGCAGACGTTGCCCGTACAGAAGCAGCTTGTGACCTTGTTCGCCTCCGCCCGCTGACCGCACCCGAAAGTGATGCCGATGAAGTTCCGCCGCACCCTGTTCGCTGCCCCGGCCGTGGCCGCCCTGCTGCTGGCCACCCCGACCGCCGCGCTCGCCGACGAGAGCGTGCACGTCAAACTGCTCGCGCTCAACAACTCCGGCGCGAGCGGCACCGCCACGCTCACCGCCCTGGACAACGGCGACCTGAAGATCAGCATCCGTTCGACCGGGCTGGTGCCGAGCTCGCCGCACGCCCAGCACCTGCACGGCTCGACCTCGGGGATGGATTTCCACTGCCCCGACATGTCGGCCGACACGAACGGTAACGGCTACGTCAGCACCGAGGAGGGCATGCCCGACTACGGCGACATCTTCGTCTCGCTGACCACCCAGGGTGACATCTCCAAGGCCAGCGGCCTCGCGGTCGACCGGATGCCCACGGCCGACGCCAAAGGCAACCTGACGTACGACCGGACCCTCGCGTCCGCCGACCTGCCGAAGGGCACGATCGAGCACCTCAAGGACCTGCACGTCGTCGAGCACGGCGTCGACGCCAACGGCAACAAGAAGTACGACCTCGACGGCCTCGGCGAATCCACGCTGGCCAAGTCGGCCGGGCTCAGCGGCATCCCCGAGGAGGCCACCGACCCGGCGACGTGCGGCATGGTGGCCGGCGCCGCCGTGGGATCGGTGCCGGTCGGTGGCGTGGCCACCGGTGACGGCAGCACCCGCGACAAGGCCGCCGTCTGGTACGGCACCGGCGGCCTCGCGCTGCTGGCCGCCCTCGGCATCGTCGTGGTCGCCCGTCGCCGCTCGTACGTGCTGAGCCGCGCGCAGCGATGACCCGGCCCCGCACGCTCGCCCTGGTGATCGCCGCCGTCCTGGCGGTCGCCGGTGCGGGCGCGATCGCCGTCGGCGTCCACGACGAGCCGGCCGCCGAACCGGTGCGGAGCGCGCCACCGGCCGCGCCGCTCTCCGCCCCGGCCGCCCGGACCGGCAGCGACGTCCTCACCCGCGGGGAACTTCTGCCCACGTCCTCCCCGACCCGGGTGCGGATCCCCGCGCTCCGCGTCGACGAAGCGATGACCGGCCTCGGCCTGAACCCGGACGGCTCCATGCAGGTGCCGACCGACGCGCGCACCGTGGGCTGGTACACCAAGGCCCCCACCCCCGGGTCGCTCGGACCGGCCGTGCTGGCCGGCCACGTCAACTACCACGGCACCGACGGCACCTTCGCCCGGCTCTCCACGCTGCGCGCCGGCGACCAGGTGAAGGTGACCCGGCAGGACGGTGTCACGGCCGTCTTCGCCGTCACCCGCGTCGACCGCTACGCCAAGGACCAGTTCCCGGCCGACGCCGTCTACGGCGCCATCGACCACGCCGGGCTGCGCCTGATCACCTGCGGCGGCGACTTCGACAACCGCACCGGCCACTACATCGACAACATCGTCGCCTACGCCGAGCTGCGCGGGACCGATTGACATCCTCTCCGTCCTAAAGGACGGAGATTCCCTCCACGCTGCGCGTGGAACACGCGGCGTCCGGGTGGGTTACCGCTTCGCCGCGCGGTGCCGGGACGAGTCCCGGTCTTACCTGCGCTCC
>NZ_JALPVL010000015.1 GCF_023544465.1 Paractinoplanes maris
CTGACGGGTGGGGGTCTGGCTGCCGCGCTGTGGACGAAGCTGAGGGGGCTGGTCTCGCAGGCCGGGCTTGGTGGTGGGGGGCGGGAACTTAACAATGCCGGTTGCTTCCGCCTTCGGCGTACGTCGTGGGGAAGGACGTCGGGGGTGGGTGGGGATGAATGTGGTCTCAACGTGGGGGGGGAAGGGAAGTGCGGTGGGGCTCGCGCCTGTGGTGAGGCTCAGCCTTGGTGGTGAGTGACGTGGGGTTGGGTTTCTTCTACAGCGTTCGCCTTTGGTTTGGGTGTTCTCCGGGCGACGGCAGTCGCTGCTCATCGTGAGTGAGGGTGGGACGCAAGCGCAGTTTGCTTGCGTCCCACCCTCACTTGCGATTCGCTCTCGGCTGTCGTTGACCGGAGAACACCCAAACCTCCCACCGCAACCATCGCCAGAGTGCTCTCCAGCGATGGCCGGGGATGCTCCTATATTTGTCAAGCGGTGTTTGGACTGGTCAGGTCGGTCATCAGAGCGGTGTAGATCTCGCGGACGATGTAGCGCTTGAGGCAGCGGATGATCTCTTTTTTGTTCAGGCCGTCCCGGGTGCGTTTCTCGACGTAGGCGCGGGTAGCCGCGTGTGAACGCATGCGGACCAAGGCGATGATGAACAGAGCGGAGTTGGCGGCTCTGTCGCCGCCGCGGTTGAGCCGGTGCCGGTCGATGCGTCCCGAGCTGGCGGGAATCGGCGCCACCCCGCACAGGTGCGCCAGCGCGGCTTCTGAGCGCAGCCGTTCCGGGTTGTCCCCAGCAGTGGTCAGTAGTTGCCCCGCGACGTCGGTGCCGACGCCGTGGACCGCGCTCAGAGCCGGAGCGATGGCGGTGACCAGCTTTCCCAGCCGGCGATCGGCGCGGGCGATCCGGACGTTGAGCGATCGGATCTGCTCGGCAAGATCGGCTAAGGCTGCTCTGGCCGCCTCCAGCGGATCAGCCAGCCGATTCTCATCGAAAGCCAGGGCAGCGCAGCGCTGCACCAGGTCTGCCTGGGTGAGCCCCTGCATCTGCTCTCGCAACTGTTGCGGGCCGCAGGTCAACGACGCGCGGAGCTGGTTGATCGCCGCGGTGCGGGCTTTGACCGCAGCCCGGCGGCCCGCCCGCAACAACCGGATCGACTCCACCGGCCCGGTGCGGGTCTTCGGGACACCGGTGGCCCGCCCGGACAACACCGCCCGGGCAGCCGCATAAGCATCGAGGGGATCCGACTTGCCCTGCCGGCGGCGAGCTTTACGGTCAGGCCGATCCACCTCGACCACCTGCACACCCGCATCACTCAAGTACCGGGCCAGACCGGCCCCATATGATCCAGTGCCTTCCACCCCGACCTTGACGAGCCGTCCGGCCCGGCGCAGCCACAGCAGCAGTAGCTGATAACCCGCCTGGGTGGCCGGGAACTGCTGATCAGCGAGTTGCCGGCCGGTGTCGTCGATCACCGCCGCGTGATGAAACTTGCCGTGCGTATCGACACCACCGACGACCTGACGCTTCTTGGCTGCCATCCTGGAACCGCCGTCCCTTTTGCTTGCACCGAACAGGGTCGGCACGCACGCGCTGGGCCGGCGGACAAGACAGTAATGGGCGCCTCTTGCACAGGCTCCTATGAGGTCACACGCCCAACCGGTGAGTGCCGGACGGGTCACCCGGACAAGCCGACGAATCCCCGGGAAGACAGCAGAACGCGCCAGTTTGGGGCTGAGTCAGACCAACCGGGTGACCCACCACCATCATTACTGTCTGGGGCGGAGCCCCAGGGTTTTAGCGGTGCAGGGCGGTTCGTTCGACTGCGGATGGGGCGGGGGCTGCGGGGTGGGCGCCTCGCCAGCGTTGGCTCAGGCGGTAGGCGAAGGCTCGGGTGAAGTGGATGAAGCCGGTGGGGTGGAGGTCGGGGGCTGTGTTGCGGACCGGGTCGAAGGCGAGCTCGGCGTCCGTACGGAAAGGAAGTTGGGTGCCGAAGGTGAGGCGGCCGAAGGGGCGGTCGCCGGCGTAGAGGGTGATCGTGCCGTCGGTGAGCTCCTGCAGGGTGCGGCCCAACGGGGTGTCGGGGCGGGCGCCCAGGTAGATCTTGCGGCGGGTGCCGGTGCGGTAGGGGAGGATCGAGCCGTAGAACGTGTCGAAGGTGCGGCGCGGGGCCGGCAGGTGGCGGGTGAAGCGGCCCTCGCCGGCGGTGGACCACAGCAGATCCAGCGGGCGGTCGCCCGCGAGGCGAACGGCCAGGCCGCGGATGTCGGCGCGTGCACCTCGGGTGCCGGCGCCCTTGGAGATGCGGACCACGGCGTCGTGCCGGGCCGGGTGGTCGAGGAGGTCGGCGCCCTCGGTGCGGCCGGTGCCCCAGACGGTGAGCTCGGCGGTGAAGGAACGGCCGTCGGGGTGCAGGAAGCGGCGATGGCGGGAGCGGATCACGCGGACGCCCAAGGCGACGACCACGGCGGCTAGGACGGGACCTTTCATATCCGTTCGACTACCCGGAACGGGCGGGTGAATTCCCCCCGGGACGCCGGCCTGTGACATTCATGCGGCACGATTGGCGCCCATGGGTTCCGATCGCAGCGGGGTGACCGGTCGTTTCACGTGGCCGGTGCGGCGGCGTACGCCACCAGGGCCGGAAGGCACCGCGGAGGACATCGCGGTGCAGGATCTGGCCGAGCGTGAGGCGGCTGAGCAGCGGTTGCCGCCGCCCGAGCCGGAGCCGATGATCGTGCCGCCGCGGTTCAACCTGGCCGCGTTCCGGCTGGCGGCGCTGGGGCTGGCGCTGGTGCTCGCGCTGGGATTGGCGCTGGTGAAGCTCTTTGTGGGTGGGCCGCCGTCGGTGGCCGATCTGCGGGAACAGGCGGGTGTCGAGTCTTGGTCCGAGCTGCCGATCGGGGTCAAGGACGATCAACCGGGAACGGCGCTGCGGAACTCCAGCGGGCAGTGGACCGGGTTCGATGTCGATATCGCGTACATGGTCGCCGAGGATCTGGGCTTCCGGCGGTCCGAGGTGAAGTTCTATGCGATCGAGAGCGAGGACCGGCCGCGGATGCAGGCCACCACGCCCAAGGGAGCCCGGGTGCCGGTGAAGCTGGTGATCGCCAGCTTCAGCATCAACGCGGAGCGCAAAGCGGCGCCGGGGGTGCGTTTCTCGGCGCCGTACCTCTACACCGAGCAGTCGGTGCTGACGCTGCGCAAAGACAAGCACCCGGTGGTTTCGACGATGGCCGATCTGGCGGGCGAACGCGTTTGCTCCATCTCGTCCTCGACCAGCGTGGACGCGCCCAAGAAGGAAAATGCCGTCGTGGTGCCGCGGAACCGGATCAGCCAGTGCATCGGGGACCTGCGGGCCGGCCGTGTCGACGCGGTCACGACCGACGCCGCGATCCTGGCCGGCTACAAGGCTCAGTCCCGGGACGAGTTCGACCATTGGGACGTCGGCTACCCGGCGAACGAGACGTGGGGTATCAACGTCGGCGACAACCCGGCACTGCAGAAGCTGGTCGATCTGACGCTCTACCGCTCGTACACCGATCCGAAGGACACCCGGTGGGAGGAGGCCTACGACCGGAACTTCCAGTCCGAGGTCAACGCGAACAAAGGGGCGCCGATCGCCGTGGCCGAGCAGCCGCGGGTCGTCCGGCCGGACATCCGCGAGCAGCCGTGGGAGGACGTGTTCGGTGAGTGACAGCATCTATGTCAAGGGCGGGCCGATCCCCGCGCGGCGTCGTCGAGCGCAGCTCAACTACCTGTTCACCGTCCTGCCCGCGTTCCCGCTCGTGCTGCTGGTGCTGCGGCTCTGGTATCTGAGCCGGCAGGACCTGCCGACGATGCTGCTGCTGGTGCAGTACATCTCGCCGCTCGGCATGATCAGCGCCCTGTTCATCACGCTGATCTGGAGCGTGCCGGCCGTCGTTCTGGTGCTGCGCCTGCTCGGCAGCATCCTGCTGGTGAGCGCGCCCGAGGACGCGGGCCGGTCGCTGCTCGCGGTGACCGCTCTGCGGATGCCCGACTGGGTGGTGCTGCTGGCCGCCATGCTGGCCGCGTTCACCTGGCAGCTGCGCCTGCTGCCGCTGCTGTGCATGCTCATTGTGGCGATACTCGGGCTGACCGCGGTGCAGCGCTTCCACACCGAGCGCTGGCTGATGGTGTGGATCACGATCGGCGTACCGGTGCTGGTCGGGGTGCTCGTGCTGATCTTCGTGTGGCCGGGGATCGTTCAGGCGCTCCGCCTCGGCGAGACGTCGACGGCTCTGCTGCTGGGACTGCCGCCGCTGTTCGGCCCGCTGCTGACCGGGCCGGTGCCGGCTCGCGCGGCGAGACTCGTCACGCACTGGCCGGCGGTGGCCGCGGCACTGGTCGCGCCGGTCGCCATCGGCATCGTCTTCCTGCGTGCCCCGGTGCTGCCCAACAGTGCCGTCGAAGTGGGCGAGAACGGCAAATCCACACTTGTATTACGCGGACAGCTGATCGCGGTCGACGACACCTCGACGACGGTGCTCGAAGATGGTGGACTGGTGAGGTTCATCCCCAATGATCAGGTGCTTTCCAAGACTCTCTGCCCCGAACCGGTACGGCCGCCCGACAGCTCCGTCTCGGCACACGGGTGGGCGGTGACCGACTCCGCTCTGTCCTGGATCGCACCGACACGCCGCGTGACGGAGGTCGATCCACGATGCCTAGGGCGACCGCTGAAACCCAGCTAGCGGTCTTTTCCGGCGAAACGCCGCCGACCGCGTGCAGACAGGGTTGCGATGATCTGGGAAGCTGCACGCCATGACCTTGCACCTGCGGTGGGCCGCCGGCACCGATCAAGGACATGTCCGGAGCAACAACGAGGACTGTTACTACGCCGGTGACCGCCTCCTCGTCGTCGCCGACGGCATGGGGGGTATGGCTGCCGGTGACCTCGCGAGCCGCCTCGCCATCGAGTCGATGACGCCGCTCGACGTCCCGATCGAGAACGATCACCAGATGGACGCGCTGCACCAGGCGCTCGAGATCGCCAACGGGCGGATTGCCGAGCAGGTCGAGGCCGACAACTCCCTGCAGGGCATGGGCACGACCCTCACCGCGGTGCTGTTCTCGGGCACCCGGGCGGCCATGGCGCACGTCGGTGACTCCCGCGCCTACCTGCTGCGCGACGGCCGGCTCAACCAGCTGACCAAGGACGACACGTACGTCCAGATGCTTGTCGACCAGGGGCTGATCCGGCCCGACGAGGCGGCCGGTCACCCGCGCCGCTCGGTGGTCACCCGGGTGCTGCAGGGCGAGCCGGTCAGCCCGGCCTACGTGATCGTCGAGCCCGAGCCGGGCGACCGGTGGCTGCTGTGCAGCGACGGCCTGACCGCGGTGGTCACCAACGAGACGATCGAGCAGGAGATGCTGGCCGCGGACGACCCGAAATCGTGCTGCGAGCGGCTGATCGACCTGGCTCTGCGCGGCGGCGGTCCCGACAACGTGACGGTGATTGTCGCCGATCTGACAGCGGTGGAGTAATCACCTCTTGCCCCTGCTCAGGGCTGCGGTAGGTTACAGCGGTCGCGGATCAGGGGGTCCCGCGGCTCAACTGGGTGGTGATGATGACCGCGCGACTGTTCGTCACGCTGGCGATCGTCCTGGGGGTCACCGCGCTCGGTGAGGTCATCGAGCCGCAGGGCTGGCGTGTCTACACCGACGCCGCTCAACTGGTCGCGGGGGCGGCCGCGGCATCGATCTGCTTCGCGGCGGCGCGCGGCCGTTCCGTGCTGCAGCGGCGTTGGCGGGTGCTGATGGGCCTCGGCCTGGCCTGCTGGGCGCTGATCCGGCTGTGGTGGCTGGTGCAGGACGTCATGGTCCCCGATCGGCCGGTCACGATGGTGTCCGACATCGGGTTCTTCGTGCTGCCCGCGTGTTTCCTGGTGGCGCTGCTGCACGCCCCGTACACCCGGCCGCGCCCCGTGCCCACCTCGGCCCGCCGCGACCAGATCGCCCTGATGATCGACAGCGTGCTGATCGCGGGATCGCTGCTCGCCCTGGTCTGGTCGGCCGTCCCGCGGGACTGGTTCCACTGGTCCGGGCAGCCCACCGGCCTGATCGTGACCGCGGCCGGCTACGCCATCGCCGATCTGGTGCTGGCCACCATGGTCACGTTGCTGCTGCTCACCCGGCCCGACTCGCGCGCGGCCCGCAAGCCGCTCGCGCTGGGCGGGCTGGCCCTGCTCGCCTTCGGCGTCTCGGACACGCTGCGGCTGATCCACCTGGCCGACGGCCCGCTCTCGCCGTGGCAGTCGGTGGGGCATCTGCTCGGGCCCGCCCTGCTCGCCCTGGCCGCGCTGTCCACGCCGTCGGCGGTGCCGCCGTCACCAGCCGACGCGGCCGAGCGCGAGTGGCTTCACCTGCTGCTTCCGTACGTGCCGGTGATCGCGACCGGTGTGATGATCGGGATCAACAGTGTGGACGGCGAACCGCTCTCGCCGTTCGAGGCCTATCTCGGCTGGCTCGGCCTGGGTCTGGTCGTGGCCCGCCAGATGTTCACGATCGTCGACAACACCGTGCTGCTCGAGCGGGTGTCGGAGGGGCAGCGGCGGCTGCGCCACCAGGCCTACCACGACCCGCTGACCGGGCTGGCCAACCGCGCGCTGTTCCGCGAGCGGCTCACCGGGGCGCTGGGCGCCAAGCCGGTGGCTGTGCTCTTCGCCGACCTCGACGACTTCAAGCTCATCAACGACAGCTTCGGTCACGCCATGGGCGACCGGGTGCTGCGCGCGATCGCCGAGCGCCTGCAGGGCTGCGTGTCGGCCGGCGATCTGGTGGCCCGGCTCGGAGGCGACGAGTTCGCGGTGCTGCTCGACCACACACCGGCGGACGCGGAGCCCACCGGCCACCGCATCCTGGCCGCGCTGCGCGAGCCGTTCGTGATCGACGGCCGCACCTTCGGGGTGGGCGCGAGCATCGGCCTGGTGGTGTCCGAGCCCGCGGAACCACTGACGGCGGACGCCCTGCTGCGCCGGGCGGACGCCGCGATGTATTCGAGCAAGCGCCGTGGCAAAGGGGCGATGGCCCGCTACGCCGGCTCGAACGACGGCGGCCCCAACGCCGACCTGCCGCACCTGCTGGCCCAGGCGCTGGGCTCCGGTCATCCCGCCGGTGCCGGTTTCGAGGTCTTCTACCAGCCGATCGTCCGCTTCACCGACGGTGCCACGGTGGCGGTGGAGGCACTGGCCCGCTGGACCTCCCCGGTGGTCGGCGCGGTGCACCCGGATGTCTTCGTCTCGGTGGCCGAGCGCACGGGCCTGGTGGCCGCCATCGACGACTTCGTGCTGAACCAGGCCTGCGTGGACGCGGCGGCCCTGGCCATCGTCTACGGCCGGCCGATCGACATGCACGTGAACGTGTCGGCCGCCCGCCTGAGCCAGAACGGCCTCGAGGAGTCGGTGGCCGGCGCCCTGTCGCGCACCGGCTTGCCGGCCTCCCAGCTGGTCCTGGAGATCACCGAAACCCGTCGCATCCAGGACATGGCTTCGGCGGCGGCGGTGGTGGAACGCTTGCGCTCCTTCGGCGTACGGATAGCCCTGGACGATTTCGGCAGCGGCTTCAACGCCCTGGCCCAACTGCACTCGCTCCCGGTCGACATCGTCAAGCTCGACGCCACACTGACCGACGTGGACATCGCCCCGGAGCGGGCCGGCGCCCTGTGCCGGTCGGTCCTGACCATCTGCACCGACCTGGACATCGTCGTGGTCGCCGAGGGCATCGAGACCCCCGCCCGAGCCCAGGCCCTGGCCGACCTGGGCTGCGCGGTCGGCCAGGGCTACCTCTTCGGCCAGCCGGCCCCGCTCCACCGCCAGCAGCCCCCGATGATCCCCTCCCAGTACACCCCACCCTCATCGGCCGCCCACCTCGCGTAGCACCGCGTTTCGGGTCAGTCGTCGGGCCGTGGCACGTACCTGGTTGTGACGCCGAAATCCACGTCCCGGATCTCGACGTAGGCGAGCTGCGGCAGGCGTGGGGCGAGCCGGCCGAAGAGGTGCCGCGCCACCAGCTCGAACGTCGGCCGGAACTCGAACACCTCGGTCCACGGCCGCCCGCTCAAGCCGGCACAGCAGCTCTCGAGCTCGGCCGCCGCCGCGTCGGTGTCGAAGAACCACCCGCGCTCGGTGAGTTGCTCATCCTCGAACGCGACCCCCGCCCGGACGACGACCTCCACACCCTCTCCGGCCGCCAGCAATGACAGGCCCCGCCCCGCTCGCACCGGCGACGGCAGGCCCTGCACCGCCCGGAACCGATGCTCCACCTCAACCAGATAACTCATCACGCCTCCTGACGGCCAAGGCTCACCTTCGCCGACTTCCGGCCGGGGCCAAGCGGCTGAGCTGTCATCGCGATCGAGGATTGGTGCGTTTGGTGGATGCCGCGGTCGTCGGGTCCTCCGGCCACGGATGCCGGGGATAACGCCCCCGCAGCTCGGCGCGCACCTGTGGATAACCCTGCACCCAGAACGAAGCCAGATCCCGGGTGACGCCGACCGGCCGCCCGGCCGGGGAGAGCAGGTGCAGCAGCACCGGGATGCGCCCGTCGGCCAGCCGTGGTGCGTCTTTCCAGCCGAAGGCCTCCTGCACCTTGACCGCGAGCACCGGGGCGGCCGGATCGGAGTAGTCGACCCGCACCCGCGACCCGCTGGGCACCGGAAGCCGCTCGGGCGCCACCTCGTCGAGTCGCCCGGCCACCGACCAGGGCAGCAACCGGCGGAGGCTGGTGGCCACGTCGATCCGGCCGAGGTCGGACCGGCGGCGAGCGTTGCCCAGCTCGAGCCAGTCGTCCATCCGCTCACTCAGGGCTTGGTCCGACACGTCCGGCCAGGGCTCGCCGATCGCCGCATGCGCGAAGGCCAGCCGCTCCCGGAGCTCGACCGCACCTCGCGACCACGTCAGCAGCCCGAGCCCCTCGCGCCGGAGCCCGTCGAGCAAGGCGGCCCGCACGAGCTGTCGATCCGGGTCGGCGATCCGTCTCTCCACGAGCGTGATCGCCCCCAGCCGGCGCACCGTGCGGGCAACCACGTCCCCGTCGGTCCACCCGATCTCGGTGGTGTCGGTGAGCAGCGTCCTGGCCGCCTCGACCGCGGTCGCCTCGTCCAACGGCACAGCGGCGCGGACCCGCGCGGTCCGGGCCCCGGCCGTCCGATCGGCCGACGCGATGGCCAGCCACTCGACACCGGCCAGCCCGCTGCCACCGGTGAGCTCGGCCGCTGTGCCGCCGGCCATCAGGTAGGAGCGCCCGCCGGCCTCCCGCACCCGGGCCACCCGCTCCGGATAGGCCAGCCCGACGACCAGGCCCGCCGCGAGATCGTCCGGCAGTGCCGCCGCCCGCCGTGGGCCGGCGCCGGGGTGGCGCGAGGCATCGGCGGAGTCCGGCCGGTCGACGGCCGAGGCGGCGTCGGGCCGGTCGACGGTCGCGGCGGCGTCGGGCTGGTCGACGGTCGCGGCGGCGTCGGTCACGTCGGGAGTTGTCTCGTCGGCGGGTTTGCGGTTCAGGGCGGCCGACAGCCGGCTCACTTCGCTGCGCCAGGCGGGGTCGCGGCTGCCGCGGGCCCGGCGCCACGCCGCCGTCAGATCGTCGGCCTGCGAACGCTCGTCGTCGAGCAGGGCGACGATCTCGGCCGCGCGGCGGGCGCCGACCAGCGGGGCACCGTCGAGCAGGGCCCGGGCCAGGCGCGGATGCAGGCCCGCGTCGGCCAGCGCCCGCCCGCGCGCGGTCACCCGGCCCTCGTGGCCGACCGCGCCCAGGCCGCGCAGCGTGGTCACGGCGGCCTGGAGGGCGCCCGGCGGCGGCTGGTCGGGCAGCGACAGGCCGGAGCCGTCGGGATGACCCCACAGCGCCAGGTCGAGTGCGAAGCCGGTCAGGTCGGCCGCGGCCACCTCGGGCTCGGGCTGGGCCGGCAGGCGGTCGTGCTGAGCCTGTGACCAGCAGCGATAGACCCGGCCCGGCGCCTCACGGCCCGCGCGGCCGGCTCGTTGCACGGCTGACGCGCGGGACACCGCGACCGTCACCAGGGCGCCCAGGCCGCGGGCGTGATCCATCCGGGGCACCCGGCTCAGACCGGCGTCGACCACCGCCCGGACGCCGGGAACCGTCAGGCTGCTCTCGGCGACCGCGGTGGAGAGGACCACCCGCCGGCGCGTGCTCGGCCGGAGAGCCGCATCCTGCACCGCGCCGGGCTGGCGGCCGTGCAGGGCGATCACCTCGGCCTGGACCCCGGCCAGGCGGGTCGCCACGGCGTCGATCTCGCGGGCGCCGGGCAGGAAGACCAGAACGTCGCCGTCGCCGTCGGTCAGCGCCCGGCGGGTCGTGGCGGCCACGTGGTCGAGCAGGCGCGGGTCGACGCGCAGGCCCAGCGGCGGTGTGATCGGGCCGGTCGGCGGCACCCAATGCTGCTCGACCGGGAAGAGCGGCGCCGTCGCGGTCACCACCGGCGCCGCCCCGAGCACCTCGGACAGCCGGCCCGCGTCGGCCGTCGCCGAGGTGGCCAGCAGGTGCAGGTCGGGGCGCAGGGCGGCTCGCACCTCGAGGAGGAACGCGAGGGCCAGATCGGTGTCCAGGTGGCGCTCGTGGCACTCGTCGAGCATCACGGCGGCCGTGCCGGCCAGCTCGGGGTCGCGCTGCAGACGGCGCACCAGCACGCCGGTGGTGACGACCTCGACGCGGGTGCGCCGGGAGACCTGGCGATCGCCGCGCACCGTGTAGCCCACCTGCTCGCCCGGCCGCTCGCCGAGCAACGATGCCATGCGCCGGGCGGCGGCTCGGGCAGCCAGGCGACGGGGCTCGGCGACCACGACCCGGCCCGGCAGCGCCAGCGGCACCAGCGTCGTCTTGCCGGTGCCGGGCGGCGCCACCAGCACCGCCGCGCCGGCACCGGAGAGCGCCTCGCGGACCTGCGGCAGCACCGCACGGATCGGGAGGTCGGGCAGGGCGTCGTCGGCGATCAGCACGGGACCCATCCTGACGCACCGGTCCGACACTTCGGGCCACCAGCCCGCTCGGCTGTGGATAACCCCGGATTGTGGATAACAGGAAACTGTCGGACCGGCATGGGAGGGTTGGCGGCACCACGAAACCGGGCGGTGATTCCGGGCCGAAAGACTGCATCGGCCCGAGGGTGACTGCTTGACTGATCGATACAAGGAAGGGGTGCCGATGGACGCGGTCGAGGTGTTCAACTCGCTGCCCGCCGCCCGCCTCGAGCAGGACCTGCTGGCCTGCTGCGCCGCGCCCGCCTGGGGCGCCGCGATCATCGGTGCGCGGCCCTATCGGAGCCGCGCCGACCTGCTGGCCGCCGCCGACGCCGCCTCGGCCGCCCTGAGCTGGGCCGACGTGCTGGCCGGTCTGTCCGCTCACCCCCGGATAGGCGAGCGTGCCACCGGCGACTCGGCTGAGGCCGCCTGGTCCCGTCGTGAGCAGTCGGCCGCCGCCCTCAGCGCCGACGAGAGCACCGCCGCCGCCATCAAAGAGGCCAATCAGGCGTATGAGGAACGGTTCGGCCACGTCTTTCTGATCTTCGCCAGCGGGCGCTCGCAGGAGGAGATCCTCGCCGCCGCCCGCGAGCGTCTGACCCACGACGAGGCCACCGAGCGCCCGGTCGTCGCCGACCAGCTGCGCCAGATCGCGCGGCTGCGACTCGAGCGGGTGCTCGATGCCCTCTGACGACGGGACGGCCTCCCACCACGCCCGGATCTCGACGCACATCCTCGACACGATCAGCGGCGAGCCGGCCCGCGATGTTTATGTCCGGTTGGAGCGACGCGACACGCAGGGGTGGGGGACGATCGCCGAGGGGCGCACGGACGACGACGGCCGGCTGCGCTACCGGGTGCCGCTGCAGGAGTGGCAGGCGGGCGGCTATCGCCTGTCCTTCTATGTCGAGCCCTATCTGGGCGCCGACTGCTTCTTCCCGGAGATCACGGTCGCCTTCCACGTCCGCGACCCTGAGCGGCACTATCACGTGCCGCTGCTGCTCAGCCGTTACGGATACACGACCTATCGAGGGAGCTGAAAGCGCGTGGCGATCGTGCTCGGAGAAAACCGTTACGGCAAGGCCGAGACGCGGCTGGTCCGCGTCACCCGCGACGGCGAGACACACACGCTGACCGATCTCAACGTCAGCGTGGCGCTCTCCGGTGACCTCGCCGCGACCCACCTGACCGGTGACAACGGCGGGGTGCTGCCCACCGACACCATGAAGAACACGGTGTACGCCTTCGCCAAGGAGCCCGGCGTCGGCGAGCCCGAGGAGTTCGCGCTGCTGCTGGCCCGGCACTTCGTCGAGACCCACACGCAGATCCGCGCGGCCCGGGTCGGCATCGAGTCGTTCGGGTGGGAGAGGCTCGGGCCGCATTCGTTCCGGCGGCTGGGCGACCACACCCGGACGACCGAGGTCACCGTCACCGTCGAGCAGACCCAGGTGGTGAGCGGCATCTCGGGGATGACGTTGCTGAACGCGACCAACTCGGAGTTCCACGGCTTCGCACAGGACCGCTACACGACCCTGCCCGAGACCACCGACCGCATCCTGGCCACGGCGGTCGACGCGCGGTGGCGGCACCTGCGCGACGACACCGACTGGGCCAAGTCCTTCCCGGCCGCGGTCGAGGCGCTGACCGCCGCCTTCGTCGACACCTACAGCTATTCGCTGCAGCAGACGCTGTTCGCGATGGGCAGCCGGGTGCTCACCGAGCTGCCGGAGGTGGCCGAGATCCGGCTGGCCCTGCCCAACAAGCATCACTATCTGGTCGATCTCTCGCCGTTCGAGCTCTCCAACCACAACGAGGTCTTCATCGCCGGCGACCGGCCCTACGGGCTGATCGAGGGCACCGTTACCCGCGACGACGTCCCGCCCGCGATCACGGAGTGGTATCCGTGATCGTCATCGAGAACGTCGCGGTCGCCACCGTCGACGACGCCGACACCTATCACGCCGACGGCCACGTGGTGGTCGGCGACGACGGCCGCATCGCCGCGGTCGGCCCGGGTGCGGCGCCCGCCAGCGCGGGCCGGCGGGTCGACGGGGCCGGCTGCCTGGTCACGCCGGGTCTGGTCAACAGCCACCACCACCTCTACCAGTGGGCGACGCGCGGCCTCGCGGTCGACGAGACGCTGTTCGGCTGGCTCCAGGCGCTGTATCCGATCTGGGGGCGGCTCGACGCCGAGGTCGTCGGCGCGGCGGCCGGCGCCGGGCTGGGCTGGCTCGCGCTGTCCGGCTGCACCACGTCGATGGATCACCACTACGTC
This sequence comes from Paractinoplanes maris, assembly GCF_023544465.1. Classification (GTDB taxonomy): domain Bacteria; phylum Actinomycetota; class Actinomycetes; order Mycobacteriales; family Micromonosporaceae; genus Actinoplanes; species Actinoplanes maris. The sequence continues at coordinate 13,258 of NZ_JALPVL010000015.1, forward strand.
TTTCCGCGCGACGGTGGTGACGTGCTCGAGGCCGAGATCGAGGCGGCCCGGCGCATCGGGCTGCGCTTCCACCCCACCCGCGGCTCGATGGATCTCGGTAACAAGGACGGCGGGCTGCCGCCGGACAACATCGTCGAGACCACCGACGAGGCGCTGCTCGCCACCGAGCAGGCGGTCGATCGCTGGCACGACCCGTCACCGGACGCGATGCTGCGGATCGCGGTCGCGCCGTGCTCGCCGTTCTCGGTCACCGAGCGGCTGATGAGCGAGGCGGCCGAGCTGGCCCGGCGCAAGAGTGTCCGCCTGCACACGCACCTGGCCGAGACCGACGACGAGGAGGACTTCTGCCGCGAGCGGTTCGGCTGCACCCCGGTCGAGTATGCGGAGCGGCTCGGCTGGCTGGGTGACGATGTGTGGCTGGCCCACGGCGTCCACCTGGACGACTCGGCGATCGCCAAGCTGGGCGCGAGCGGGACGGGCGTGGCGCACTGCCCGAGTTCGAACGCCCGGCTGGGAGCGGGGGCGGCCCGGGTGCGCGAGCTGCTCGACCACCGGGTGCCCGTCGGGCTGGGCGTCGACGGTTCCGCGTCTCAGGAGGCGAGCCACCTGGGGGAGGAGCTGCGGCAGGCGCTCTACACCGCGCGTACGAGGGGTGGGCCGGCCGCGATGAACGCGCGCACGGCCTTGCGGCTGGGCACCATGGGTGGTGCTCGCTGTCTGGGGCGGCAGGACGACCTGGGCTCGCTCGAGGCGGGCAAGCTGGCCGACCTGGTGGTGTGGCGGCTTGACGGGCTCGGCCATGCGGGGATCGACGACCGGCTCGCTGCCCTCGTGCTAGGCCCGGCCGCCCCGGTCGCGCTGGCGCTGGTCGGTGGGCGGCCCGTCGTCGAGCGGGGTGAGCTGGTGAACGCCGACGCCGAGACGTTGGCCCGCGAGGCCACCCGGGCCCATCGGCGCCTGCTGGACAAGCGCGCCTGATCCCGTACGCTCAGGCCCCGCGCCGCCCGCCCGGCCCGGGCGATTTAAGGAAGACTTAAGGTCTGATTCGCCGAAAAATGTTATCCGGAATGGAAATCGCGGCTACCTGCGGCGCTTCGGAAAGCAATTCCTAAGTCTTTCTCCGTGTGTTGAAGTAAGCCTCTGAGCTGTGCATACTCCCTCGTGAAACTGCCCACCAAGAAATACCGAAACGGCAGAGACGAGAGATTTCGAAATGCGGACGGATCCCCTCCACGTCGCCCCGCCCAACCCCAAGACCCGTCGCCGCGTGACCCGCGCCGCCCTCGGCTCGGCCGTGGCCGTGGCGCTCGGGGCCAGCGGCGTCTACATCGCCAACGCCAACGCCGCCGAGACCGTCGTTCCCGGCCGTCTGCAGGCGGAGGCGTTCACCGCCCAGTCCGGCGCGCAGACCGAGAGCACGGGTGACCAGGACGGCGGCCAGAACGTCGGCTGGCTCGCCAACGGCGACTGGCTGCGCTACGACAACGTGGCCGTCGGCACCACGGTCACCGCTCGCCTCGCGTCGGACAACGCGGCGGGCGGCTCGGTCGAGCTGCGCCTCGGCTCGCCCACCGGCACGCTGCTCACGACCATCCCGGTGGCCAGGACCGGTGGCTGGCAGAAATACGTCACCACGACCGCGACCGTGAAGGCCCCGGCCGGCCCGCAGAAGCTCGTCGCGGTCATGAAGAGCAAGCAGGCCGGCGACTTCGTGAACATCAACTGGTTCACGCTGGGGGCAACGGCGACGCCGCCGACGAGCACGCCGCCCACGACCGCCCCCACGACCAAGCCGCCGGCCACCGCGCCGACGAGCACGCCGCCCGCCAACACGGGCGCCGGCTGGGTCGAGGTCGACCAGGCCGCGTGGAAGGCGCAGGTCGCCGAGTTCACCGCGATGAAGCCCAAGGCGATCACCGGCAATCCCGTACGGGTGGCGGAGTTCAACGCCTCCTGCACGGTGAGCCACTCGCTGGCCGACGACCCGATCGTCCTGCCCGGTCTGCCCGGCGGCTCGCACATGCACTCGTTCCTCGGCAATGACTCCACCGACGCCTTCACGACGGCCGACACGCTGCTGAAGAATGCCGGTTCCAGCTGCAAGCCGCTCGAGGACCGCTCGGCCTACTGGATCCCCAGCCTCCTCGAGAACGGCAAGGCGATCGAGCCGCACGGCGTCACCGTCTACTACGGTTCCCGGCTGTCCGACACCACCAAGACCATGCCGTTCCCGCAGGGCTTCCGCATGATCGTCGGCGACGCCAAGCGGCAGGTGGCCACGCCGAAGGGCGCTCCGGGCCAGTTCTGGTGCGCGGGGGCCGGCGGCGAGGTCGGTCGCAGCGCCGACGGCAACTGGCCGGTCTGCGCCAAGACCGCTGAGCTCACCTTCCAGCTGACCTTCCCCGACTGCTGGGACGGCGTCCACCTGGACAGCCCCGACCACAAGTCGCACGTCGGCCCGGCCGACGGCTCGGGTCAGTGCAGCGGCAAGTTCCCGGTCGCGATCCCGTCGCTGTCGTTCGTGATCGGTTACCCGACCTCGGGTTCCGACGCCGGCTTCAAGCTCAGCTCGGGCAACGCCAGCTCGATGCACGGCGACGCGTTCTTCGCCTGGGACAACGCCGCCCTCGGCCACCGGGTCAAGGACTGCATCGTCCAGAAGGCGAAGTGCGACACGTTCGGCAACCACTGATGGACCGGTGCGGGCGCGTTCCCACCGTCCCCGGTGCGCGCCCGCACCCCCACGTTTATCCACACCCGCTTGCGGGGGCTTCCCCCTCCACTACGGTTTGAGGGAGCAACCACATCGAGGGGAGCCGTCGACGATGACCGAGATCCTGTCCGACGAGGCCGTCGCGTTCGTGACCGGGCTGACCAGGCTTTTCCGGCCCCGGCGGGATGAGCTCCTGCAGGCCCGGGCCGCTCGCCGGGCCGAGATCGCCGCCGGCGGGTCCCTCGGCTTCCGGCCCGAGACGGCGGACATCCGCGCCGCCGAGTGGAGCGCTCCGCCCGCGCCGGCCGACCTGCGCGATCGCCGGGTCGAGATCACCGGCCCGACCGAGCGCAAGATGACCATCAACGCGCTCAACTCCGGGGCCAAGGTGTGGCTGGCCGACCTGGAGGACGCGAACACCCCGCACTGGTCCAACGTCGTCGACGGCCAGCAGAACCTGTATGACGCGATCCGGCGCACGATCCGCCTCGAGACGCCGAAAAAGACGTACGAGCTCAACGGCGGCCCCTATCCGACGATCGTCATGCGCCCGCGCGGCTGGCATCTCGACGAGCGCCACCTGCCGGTCGACGGCGAGCCGGCGGTCGGCGCGCTGGTCGATTTCGGGCTCTACTTCTTCCACAACGCCAAGGAACTGCTCGAGCGCGGCAGCGGCCCCTACCTCTATCTGCCCAAGATGGAGTCCTACCAGGAAGCCGCTTTGTGGAACGACGTCTTCACCCACGCGCAGGAGACGCTCGGCATCCCGGTCGGCACCATCCGGGCCACCGTGCTCATCGAGACGATCCCCGCCGCGTTCGAGATGGACGAGATCCTGCACGCCCTGCGCCCGCACATCTCCGGTCTGAACGCCGGCCGGTGGGACTACCTGTTCAGCATCATCAAATACTTCCGGGACAATCCGTCGATGGTGCTGCCCGATCGCGCCTCGGTCTCGATGACCGCGCCCTTCATGCGTGCCTACACCGAGCTGCTCGTCTCCACCTGTCACCGGCGCGGCGCCTTCGCGATGGGCGGCATGGCGGCCTTCATCCCCAGCCGACGCGACCCCGCGGTCAACGAGGTGGCGCTGGCCAAGGTCCGCGAGGACAAGGAACGTGAGGCCGGCGACGGCTTCGACGGATCGTGGGTGGCCCACCCCGACCTGGTGCCGGTCTGCCGGGAGATCTTCGACCGCGTGCTCGGGGACAAGCCCAACCAGCTCGACCGGCTGCGGCCCGACGTCTCCGTCACCGTCGAGCAACTGCTCGACGTCGCGGCCACGCCGGGCGAGGTCACCGAGGCCGGGCTGCGCTCCAACGTCTCGGTGGCGCTGCAATACCTGGAGGCGTGGCTGCGGGGCAACGGCGCCGTCGCGATCAACAACCTGATGGAGGACGCGGCCACCGCCGAGATCTCCCGATCCCAGGTGTGGCAGTGGATCCACAACGGCGTCCGCCTGCCCGACGGCACCGGCATCACGGCCGAGCTGGTCGGTCGCATCGAGGACGAGGAACTCGCCAAGATCCGGGAGGCGATCGGCGACGAGGCGTGGACGTCGAGCCGTTTCGACGACGCGCGCAAGTTGTTCGAGCGGGTGGCGCTGGCCGACGACTTCGCCGACTTCCTGACCACCGCGGCCTACGAGTCGATCGACTGATGCGGCTCACCGGCGCCGACTACGACGACCTCGACGTGCGGCTGGCGTCGCACGACGCGTTCCTCGCCGCGCGCTATCCGGGCGAGAGCGCCGGTCGGCAACCGGTGCACACCGTCTACATCCCGGCCGACCGGCTCGACGGTTTCCGTGAGTGGGGCGCGGAGGCCCTGCGCGTCATGGCGTTGCACGACTTCCCGTGGTCGGTGCCGGGTGTCCGCGACAAGCTGGCGGGCGAGCCGATCGAAGACCTGCGAGTCGACTTCGAGGACGGCTACGGGGTCCGCGACGACGATCAGGAGGACGCGGCCGTCCGCAAGGCGGCGACGATCCTGCGGGCCGGGGACCGCCCGCCGTTTCTCGGCCTGCGGATCAAGTCGCTCGAGGCGCCCACCCGGCGGCGGGCGCTGCGCACGCTCGATCTGTTCCTGTCGTCCTATCAGGACACTGACTTCATCGTCACCCTGCCCAAGGTGAGCGGGACCGACCAGGTGACCGCCATGGTCACGCTGCTGGATCGGTTGGAGAACGCGTACGGGCTCGCGGCCGGCACGCTGCGCTTCGAGATCCAGATCGAGCTGCCCGCCGCCGTGCTGGCCGCCGACGGCACAGCCACCGTGGCCCGGCTGATCACCGCGGCCGACGGCCGGTGCACGGGTCTGCACTACGGCACCTATGACTACAGCGCCGCCGCCGGGGTGGCCGCGGGGTTCCAGGCGATGGACCATCCGGTGGCCGACCACGCCAAGGCGGTCATGCAGGTGGCGGCCGCCCAGACCGGGGTCCGTCTCTCCGACGGCTCGACCAACATCCTGCCGGTCGGCTCGCGGGAGGACGTCCAGGCCGCCTGGGAGGTGCACCACCGCCTGGTCGGCCGGTCGCTGGAACGCGGCTTCTATCAGGGCTGGGATCTGCACCCGGCCCAGCTGCCCACCCGCTACGCGGCCACGTATACGTTCTTCCGGGAGGGGCGCGAGGCCGCTGTCACCCGGTTGCGCCGCTACCTCGATCGCCAGCAGGGCGGCATCGCCGACGAGCCGGCCACGGCCCGCGCGCTGGCCACCTATCTGTTGCGCGGCCTCAACTGCGGCGCTCTGACCGACGCCACCTTCACCCGCGAGGAGCTACTGGCGTTCCTGTGACCACCGGAGTCGCGCCGGCAGATTTTTGACAAGCCGACGACGGCGGGCCGGAGGCGATGAGCGCAACCGGCTTTTCTGTCGGAGGGGACGGCTAGGCTCCTGAGCATGGTCGAGCTGGTGTTGCGGTCGCGGCGGGTGATCGTCGAGGGTGGCGAGCGGCCGGCCGCTGTGGCCATCGAGGCGGGCAAGATCGTGGCGGTGGGTGGCTACGACGACGTCTTCGAGACCGCCGTCGACACCGACCTGGGTGAGACCGCGCTGTTGCCCGGCCTGGTCGACACCCATGTGCACGTCAACGAGCCGGGCCGCACGGAGTGGGAGGGCTTCGCGTCGGCGACCCGGGCGGCCGCGGCCGGCGGGGTCACGGTGATCGTCGACATGCCGCTCAACAGTCTGCCGCCGACCATCGATGTCGAGGCGTTGCGGGTCAAACGGGCCGCCGCGACCGGGCAGACGTTCGTCGACGTCGGCTTCTGGGGCGGGGCCGTGCCGGGCAATGCCGCCGACCTGCCGGCGCTGCACGAGGCCGGTGTGTTCGGGTTCAAGGCGTTCCTGGCCGATTCCGGGGTGCCCGAGTTCCCGCCCGTGTCGGCGGCCGAGCTGAGGCAGGCCCTCGACGCGGTCGATGCCCAGTTCGTCGTCCACGCCGAGGATCCCGACCATCTGGGCGAGCTGTCCGGCCCGGCGACCTACGCCGCGTTCCTCGGCTCACGCCCGGCCGAGGCCGAGCACGCCGCGGTGGCCACCGCCATCGACGCGGCCCGGGCCACCGGCCGGCGCGTCCACATCCTGCATCTCTCGGCCGCGTCGGCGCTGCCGCTCATCGCCGCCGCCCGGCGCGAGGGCCTGCGGGTCACCGCCGAGACCTGCCCGCACTATCTGACCCTCGACGCCGGCCGCGTCCCCGAGGGGGCGACCGAGTTCAAGTGCTGTCCGCCCATCCGCGACGCCGCCAACGCCGACCAGCTCTGGCAAGCGCTGGCCGACGGTTTGATCACGTGCGTCGTCAGCGACCACTCGCCCTGCACGCCCGAGCTCAAGCAGCGTGACACCGGTGATTTCGCCGCGGCGTGGGGCGGTATCGCGTCGGTGCAGCTGGGCCTGCCGGTGATCTGGACGGCGGCCCGGGCCCGCGGGTTGGCGCTGGCCGACGTGGCCGAGTGGATGGCGCGGCGCCCGGCCGATCTGGTGGGCCTGCACACCAAGGGCCGGATAGCGGTGGGGGCCGACGCCGACCTGGTCGCCTTCGACCCGGAGGACACTTTCGTCGTCGAGCCGGCTCGGCTGCACCACAAAAATCCCGTCACGCCGTATGCGGGGCAGAAGTTGCACGGCATTGTGCGCACCACTTGGCTGCGCGGCCACGCCGTCACCGGTGAGACGGCGCGCGGCCGGTTCCTCGAGCGGAAGGGCGCCTGATGGAAGACTTCGCCACCCTGCCCGACCTGGCGTCCCGTGCGTTCGGCGGCGGTGTCGTGTTCGCCAACGACGAGTTCTTCGCCGCGGCCGACCATCTCGTGCTCCCGCAGCCACCGGTCTTCGCGCCGCGCACCTTCGACCACAAGGGTCAGGTGTATGACGGGTGGGAGACCCGGCGTCGCCGCGAGCCCGGCGAGGACGTGGCGATCGTCCGGCTCGGCGCGCCCGGGGTGATCCATGGCGTCGACATCGATACCGCGTTCTTCACCGGCAACTATCCGCCGCACGCCTCGGTCGACGGGCTGGCCGTCGACGGCTATCCGGCGCCCGCCGCCCTCACCGCCGCCGAGTGGATGCCGCTCGTGCCCAGATCGCCGCTGCAGGGCGACAGCCGCAACCTGTTCGCCGTCACCGACCCGCGCCGCTTCACCCACGTCCGGCTCACGATCCACCCCGACGGCGGGGTCGCCCGCCTGCGCGTCCACGGCACCGTCGTGCCCGACCCGCGGCTGCTCCCCGAGGTCTTCGACGTGGCCGCCCTGGCCCACGGCGCTCACGTCACCGAGTGCAGCAACATGTTCTACGGCCATCCCGGCCACATGCTGATGCCTGGCCTGGCCCAGCACATGGGCGACGGCTGGGAGACATCGCGCCGCCGCGACGACGCCAACGACTGGGTGACCGTCCGCCTGGCCGCACCGGCCGAGATCTTCCTGGCCGACCTCGACACCACCCATTTCAAGGGCAACGCCCCCGGCTCCGCCTCGGTGCGGGGCACCGAGGACGGCCAGGAGTGGTTCGACATCCTGCCCCGTGTCGCGCTGCGCCCCGACACGCCGCACCGCTTTCCGGTTCGCCCCAGGCGCGTCGCCACCCACGTCCGACTCGACATCTTCCCCGACGGCGGCATGGCCCGCTTGCGCCTGCACGGCCGCCCGGTCGCGGGCCACCTCGACGAGCAGTTCCGCCGTCACGGAGAGCGGGCCGGGGCGAAGCCGACGGGAGGCGAGCGCGATGGCCTATGACGAGACCCTGGCCCAGCGCCTGCGCGAGCGGCTGACCGATCCCGCGGTCACCGAACGCAAGATGTTCGGCGGGCTGGCGTTCTTCACCAACGGGAACATGACGGTGGGCGTGCACGCCGACGAGTTGATCGTGCGGCTGGGCCCCGAGGAGGTCGCCGCCTCGCTGACCCGGCCCGGCGTGCGCCCGTTCGAGGGGAACGGCCGCACCATGCGCGGCTGGATCCTGGTGGCCGGCGACCACCTGGACGACCCGGAACTCGACCGCTGGCTGGCCGAGGCGCACGACCACGTCATGGGTCTCCCTCCGAAATAGACGGTCAAACCCTCGCGGCGCGGCGCTTGGCCAGATAGGGCAGCGTGTAGAGGTAGGCGCCGGAAAAGAACAGCAGGGCGAGCGGCAGCAGCGGCGTGTAGGAGACCCACACCAGCGGTTCCTCCCGGGCCAGCGCGACCACCGTCGCCAGCACGGTCACCGTGAAAGCGAGAGCCACCCACCGGTGGAACTGCCGGATCACCTTGCTCATCGAAAGCCTCCTCGATCGTGATGTCTGTGCAGGTCACGCTACGAGAGGAGGTCCGGCCGGTGCTTCTCGATTCCTGACCGAACGGTGTTGCATCCGGCCGCGTGGCGATCCAGGATCAGATGTGGCCTGGTCGACCTCCACCGACGTGCGCGACTTCCTGGCGGCCGCGGGTGACTTCCTGCACGCCGACCCGGTCGGCAACACGATGCTGCTGTCCGAGGCCGCGTACCTGGAAGCTTGTCCGCCCGCCGCCGATCAGCTCTACGGCTGGTGGGCCACCGGCTCCGGACCCGTGACGGCGGCTTTCCTCCGCGCGCCACGCCACCCGCCGATTCTGTCGCCCCTGCCCGGGAAGCCGGAAGAAGCCGTACGAGCCCTGGCCGCCACCCTGCCCGGAGTGACCCAGCTCGGCGTCGACGCCCGGGACGCCGACAAAGTCAGGGCCGCCTGGCCCGGCGTCACGTTGACCGAAGGCTTCCGGGTCACCCTGTGCCGCCTGCGGACGCTGCGACCGGCGGCGTTCCCGCCCGGCCGGCCGCGACGGGCCACCCCCGACGACCGCGACCTGCTCGTCGGCTGGTTCCACGACCTGATGGCGGCCGACCCGGGTGACCCGAGCGACCTCGCGTACGTCATCGACGACCCGCTCAGCTGCGGCGGGCTCCTCCTGTGGGAGGTCGACGGCGTCCCCGTGGCGATGGCCGGGCGCAGCCGGGTGACCGCCGGGATGACGCGGGTCAGCGCCACCTACGCGCCCGACGGCCGGACCGCGGCCGTCTTCGCCGCTGCCTGCGCGGAAGCCGACGAGGTCGCGGACGACGTCCTCGTGCTGACCACCGACGTGCCGGCCCACGAGGCCCTCGGCTTCGAAGCGGTGCTCGACCGCGTCATGCTCGACGCGGCCCGGTGACGACGGGGCATGCTGAGGGCATGGAGAAACCGATCAACCTCACCGCCGCCCTTCGGAGCTTCGACGAGGTCTACAGCCCGCGCATCGTGACCCGCATGAACGACTACGACGTGCGGATCGCACACGTCCGGGGTGACCACGTCTGGCACGTCCACGAGGACACCGACGAGTTCTTCCTCGTCCTCGACGGCACGCTGCAGATCGCCCTGCGCGACCGCACGGTCGAGCTCGAGGTCGGCGACGTCTTCGTCGTGCCCAAGGGGGTCGAGCACCGGCCGTCGTCACCGGGCGGGTCGATCCTCATGTTCGAGCCGTCCGGGACGGTGACGACCGGCGACCGCCACGAGGGCGAGATCCCGGATCACGTGCACAGCACGACCGGGCACGAGCTCACTTAGCGGGCGCCACCCGCGACGACCACTGCTCGGCCTCGTCGGCCGGCAGGATGCGGTTGAGCACGACCTCGGGACGCATCAGCGGATAGGCGCGACCGAGATTCCAACTGCGCTCGTACGGCGGTGGGTCGAGCACGATCACCCGGTGGTCACCGAGCAGCGCGATGTCGGCCGGCCGCCCCTCGTTCCAGATCGTCTCGCCCGCCGCGTCGGCCAGGTAGAACTGCCCGTGAATGGCCTCGGCCGGCATCAGCTCGCCGTCGGTGGCCGCGGCGACCCAGGGCGCGGCGGGCGGCTCACCCGGCAGCAGGCCGCGCGACTCGTCCCCGATCAGGGTCGCGGCCAGCAGCGTGTGGAGCTGGAAGTTGTCACTCACCCCGCTGATCGTCAGGTCGAAGGCCCGGCGGGTCGGCCGGTGCAGCACCAGCAGCGGCTCGTCGTCGAGCACCTCGAGCAGCCCGAACAGCCAGGCCGCGTCCTCGGCGTGCGGGCTCATCGTGGCCGCCGCCGCGGCCAGCCGGGCCCGGTCGGGCAGTGCCTGACGCGCACCCTTCTGCTGCAGCGGCAGCAACAGGCTGGGAATCCAGTCGTTCACCGTGAACCAGGCCTGCGCGATCTCGCCGGCCTCGCCGACACTGAGCCCGGCTTCCGGCGCCGCCCCGACAAGCCGTTCGCGCAGCTCGCGGTATTCGTCGGCCGACGTCGGCGCGGTCACCGGCCCGCCCAGCTTGTCGGCCAGCACACCGAACCGCGCGGCCAGCTCCAAACCGGTGGCGACCCGATCAACCAGCACCGGCAGCACCGGCAGCGGGTCGGCGCCCTGCTCGATCAGCCCCGCGACCAGCGTGGCCAGCAGTCCGCCGTTGCCGAGCGCGACCTGTTGGAGGGCGGGGATCAGCAGTGGCAGAGCCTCGCTCAGCTCGGCCTGATCGGCCTGGGGCAGACGGTCCACAATGGCGCGATAGCTCTTGGTGGAAGCCTTCGTATCGAGCCGGATCACCGCCTCGGCCAGGCCGGTGCAGAGCTCGGGCAGGGCGATGGCGGAGCGTCCGAACATCCGCGCATCGTAGTTGCGCTCGACCGGCAGGCACCAGACCGGTATCGCTGCCGGGCCGGTCGAGCAGGCAGTCGACCCGGTCCGAGCGCGGCCGGATCCCGGGAAAATGGCGCGAAGACGGCCCGGTGTCTGGGTTACGGTTTCCGACCGTGACGAGAACCGTGACATTGGTGCTGGTCAGTCCCGACGGCGAGCTGCTGGGGGAGACCGAGCCGTTCGAGCCGGCGAACCCATGGTGGCAGGACGTCGACGGGTTCGGCCCCGGCCTGCAAGTGCTGCGCCTGCTGGCCAGCGACCGCCCCGGCCCACCCGGCGGCCACGTCACTTATCTCGCGGAAGTCACCGATGAAGACGCGAGTATCCGGAAAATCGGGCGGCGGGCGCCGGCGGGCCTGATGATCACCCCGGAGTCGGCGGGATCGGGAGATCGGCTGCGACCGGCAGGCGTGGGGAACGCGGTGCTATCAGCGGGTTCCGGCAACGCGTTGCCTGCGGCGCGTTCGGGAGATGCGTTGCCTGCGGCGGGTTCAACAGATGCGTTGTCTGCTACGGGTTCAGGAAGTGGGCTGTCTGCGGCGGGTTCAACAGATGCGTTGCCTGCTACGGGTTCAGGAAATGCGCTGTCTGCGGCGGGTTCAGGAGATGCGTTGCCTGCTGCGGCTTCGGGAGATGCATTGCCCGCTGTGGGTTCTGGGAACGCGTTGCCTGCGGTGGGTTCGGGAGATGCGTTGCCTGCGGCCGGTTCGGGGGGCGGGCTCGAGGTGGCGGCGCGGGCTGCCGGGTCGGATGCTTCGGGGTGGGGCAGCGGGCTGGGTGGTTCGGCGGCGGCCGGTGAGGGCGTCGGGCCACATTCCCGGTACGCCGGGAGTCTGCGCGAGCCGCACCCGAAGCGTGCGCCCTATGCCGAGCTGGGTGGGCCCACAGCGTCGATCGCCTGGGCCACGGGGCTGGTGCCGGGCACGACCGCTCACCAACGGCGTACCTGGAATCTGTCGGCCATCTGGCGGCTGGACGACGAGCAGGGTGACCCGGTGGCCTGGCTCAAACAGGTGCCGCGGTTTTTCGCTCACGAGCCGTATGTCATTCGTGCCATCGCCGGCATCGCGCCCGATCTGGTTCCGCGGCTGATCGCGGAAGGCTCGGACGGCCGTATGCTGCTGGCCCACGCGCCGGGTGAGGATCGCTACGGCGCGGGGGCCGATTTGTGCGCCGAGATCGCTGCCGCGTTTCATCCGATTCAGGCGCACTTCGCAGCCGATCCTGCTCCGCTGGCACGGATCCCCGATGCTCGGCTGTCGCGCACGCTGGATGACTACGTCCGGATCGCCGAGCCCTATTTCGACGGCTTGCCCGGTCTGCGGGAGTTCATCGGCGACCTGCCCGCCCGGTTCGCCGCGATCGCCGCGTGCGGCCTGCCCGACACGCTGGTCCATGGCGATCTGCACCCGGGCAATGTCCGCACCGATGAGACCGGCAAGCTGACGATCATGGATTGGGGCGACTCCGTCCGTGGGCATCCGGCGCTCGACATCCTGCGGCTGACTGACGCCGACACCGGTGGCGGCGAGCGTGGCGGCGGTCTGCCCGGCCGCGACAAGCTGCTGACCGAGTGGGCCGACCGCTGGCAGCGGACGGTCCCGGGCTCCGACCCGGTGCGAGCCGTCGAGTTGATGCAGCCGGTCGCCCATCTGCGCGGGGCTCTCATCTACGCCGAGTTCCTCGAGAACATCGAGCCCACCGAATGGCCGTACCACGCCGACGATGTCCCCGCGGGGCTGACCGCCGCCGTGGCCGCCGCCCGCCCATGAGGACGCCACTGCAGGGTGGCCTGCCGCCCGCGGGGGCGGTGGCCGGCCCGGTGGTGGAGATCGCCTGTGATGAGTCCGGTTTCTCCGGCACCAACCTGCTCGACCCGGCCAGCCCGATGATCACGCATGCGAGCGTCGACCTGAGCACGGAGGAAGCCGGCCGGCTGATCGCGGAGCTCCGGTCCACCCGGTTCTCGGCCCACGAGCTGAAGTCCGGCCCATTCCTGCGGGGCCCCCGGGCGGCCGAGGCACTGGAGTACTTCCTGGTCGCCCTGCGCGGCCGAGCTCTCGTTCATCTGGTCGACAAGGAGTTCTTCCTGGTCACCCGGATTGTCGACCTGCTGCTGGCCGAGCCGTCCTACGCGGCCGGCACCCGTTTGACCCGCGATCAACGGCCGGCCGCCCTCGCTCTCTATCGGGCCGGCCGCACCACCGGCTCCGAGTGGACTGGTTTTCTCACCGCCTTCATCGACCTGCTCCGCACCAAACGCCGGCAGCCGCCCGAGCAAGCCGTGGCCCGCTTCCTCCAAGCCAGGAATGCGCTGAGCGAGCTAGCCGACAACACCGTGAGCGATCGGGCCGGCAACGCCGTGAGCGATCGGGCCGGCAACGCGCTGAGCGATGGGACCGGCAACGCGCTGAGCGATCAGTCCCGCTTCGCGATGGACAAACTGGACAAAGTGGATGCGGCTGAGGTCTTCGAGCTGGTGAGGCGGCTCGACAGCGATGACCCGGTCGTTCCGCCGCCGCTGGAACCGCTGCTGCCCGCGCTGGCCGAGACGGTTCTGACCTGGAGTGGCGCCCGCCGCCGGGTTCTGGTGACGCACGACGAGCAGAGCGCCCTCACCGCCGACCGCCTGACCCGTCTCCAGCAGGCGCTCGCCGTCGACGGGGTGTCGCCCCTGGCCGGCCTGATCATGGTCGACTCGCGTGACGACCCCCGCGTTCAACTGGCCGACCTGCTCGCCGGGGTGGCCCGCCGGCTGCCGGACAGTGTCGGACTTCGTCCCCTCACCTCGCGGACCTCGCTGATCCCGGCTCTATGGTGATAGGGGTGGGCCCCCGGGAGGCGTTTCTCGAGCGGATCCGGCACGGAGGCCTGGTCCTCTCGCCGGAGCTGGCCGCCGCCTTCGCCGAGGTGCCGCGCGAGGTCTTCGTGCCCGACGGTTTCCAGCGGCGCGACGGCACCTGGGCCAAGCCGGCCGACCCCGACTTCCTCGATCTGGTCTACGACGACGACGTGCTCATCACCAAGGTGGACGGCCGCACGCCGGTCAGCTCGTCGAGCCAGCCTTCGCTCATGGCCCTGATGATCGAGGCGCTTGACGTGCGTCCGGGGCTGACGGTTCTCGAGATCGGCGCCGGCACCGGCTACAACGCCGCCCTTCTGGCCCGGCTAGGGGCGACCGTGATCAGCGTGGACGTCCAGGAGGACGTGGCCGACCGGGCGCGCTTCGCGCTGGCCCGGGCCGGTGTCGAGGGGGTCCGGGTGGTGCACGGCGACGGCTACGAGGGTCCGGGCGTACGGGTGGATCGGGTCATCGTCACGGTCGGCGTGGCCGGCGTCTCGCCGCGGTGGCTCGAGCAGCTCGGCGACGTCCCGGGCGGTGTGCTGGTCGCCCCGGTCGAGCACGCCGGCACCCACCCGGTCCTGCGCATCACCCCGGATCTGCGGGCCCGGGTCGTCACCGCCTCCGGTTTCATGACCGCGGCCGGGCCGCTCACCGCCGCCCACCAGTTCCCCGCGCCGGCCCCGCCCCGCACGTTGCGCAAACTGGTCCCGTACGCCGGAAGCCGCTTCAACCCCCCGCTGGAACCGCTCGCCTACCGCGATCTCTGGTATGCGGCCGGGGTGTGGCACCGCCGTGCCACCTATGCGGCCGTGCCGCGCCGGGAGCAGAACGCGCTCATGCTGCTCGACGAGAAGCGCACCGGGGGCGCCTTCGTCCTGCCCGACGGCAGCGTGCTGGCCGGCGGCGACGAGGCCGACCGCTATGCCGCCGACGCGACCAGGATCATCGACCGCTGGCTCGAGGCGGCCCGCCCGCCGATGCAGGCGTGGCGGATCACCTTGGAACCGGGCGGCGACCCGGACGCGCCGATCCTCCTGCCGGCGAGCTGGTCGCTCACCAGCGGTTAGCCCACCTGTCCCGCCACGACCGCCCGTCCGGGTCGTAGGCCAGCCGGTAGGCCGGTGTCGCCCACAGACTCTGATACCAGGGCAGTTTCTCGGTCTGGTGCGGCGTCAACCGGCCCGGCGGGCGGGGACCGGTCCGGCCGGCGTCGTGCCAGGCCTTCAGCTTCTCGGCGGCGGCGGTCATTTCCCGTACGGCGTCGGCCGGATCAACCACCGGCAGATCGTCCCGGTCGAGATGCTCGCGCGTCAGCGCGAGCCGCAGCTCACGCGGGAATTCGCGGGCGCCGTCACCCAGCCCGGCCGGGTCGCGCGGCTCCCGCTCGTCGCGCGTGTCGTCGAGGATCGCGTTGGACAGCTCGCTGTCGTGGGTCCACGAGCGACGGTTGAAGTTGTCGCTGCCCACGCTGCACCAAACATCGTCGACCACGCACACCTTGGCGTGCACGTAGATCGGCGTGCCGACCTCGTTCTCGAGGTCGAAGACGTGCACCCGGTCGGGCGCGGCCATCGTGCAGAGCGAGATCGCCTTCTCCCGGCCGATCTGGTTGGGCGGCAGCGCGAACCGGCCGTCGACGTCGGGGTAGCGGGGCACCACGGCGATGAGGTGCAGGTCGGGGTTGGCCCGCAGCGCGTCGGCGAAGAGCCGGGCCACCTCGGTCGACCACAGATATTGGTCTTCCAGATAGATCAGCCGCCGGGCCCGTTTGATGGCTTTTGTGTAGCCGCGGGCCACGGTCTGCTCACCGTTGCGCGCGAAGTCGTACTGCGGCCGCATCGCCGGATAGGTGCGCAGCGTCTGCACGGCCAGCGGCCCGCGCTCGGGCGGGTCGGGCGGCTGCGGCGGCAGGCGATCGGCGCTCATGTCGGCGTGCTTGAGCTTGTCGACCACGGTGGAGATCGGTCCGTGCTGGTCGAGGTCGTCCGGCTCGTTCCACCGCTCGCGGAAGGTGAGGTCGAGCACCCCCACGACCGGCCCGCGCAGTTCAAGCTGCACGTCGTGCCAGGGCGGGTTCGGCCCGTAGGCCTTGGACATGTCCACCGCCTGCGGGTCGCCCAGGTGGCGCTCGTCGTCGCGGCGGCTGTGACACAGGTCGATGCCGCCGGCGTAGGCGACGTCGAGCTCGGGGCGGCCCGGGTGCCGCAGCACGACGAGCTTCTGGTGGTGCGAGCCGCCGCGGCGGACGCGCTGGTCGAGCAGCACCTCGCCACCGGCCGCCCGGATGTCGTCACTGAGCGTGCGGTTCTCTTCCTCGCTGTACGCGAGTTTGTCGAGATGGGAACGCCAGAGCAGGCCCTTGACGACGACGCCGCGCTTGGCCGCCGCCGAGAACAGCTCGGCGATGGTCGGACCGTCGTCGCGCATCCGCTCGTCGGGATCGCCTCGCCAGTCGGTGAAGAAGAGATGGTCACCCTCGCGGAGACTTTCCACCTCGGTCACCAAACGGTCAAAATATGTTTTGCCATGAATTAGTGGCTGGACCGCGTTTCCGGTCGACCAGGTGGGTATGGAGGAGTCCGGGTTGCCACGCTCCTCCTCAGTGAGGAACCAGTCCGGCAGAGGCACGCCCCGAATGTTAGACCCCAGCCGGGCGCGCGCACGTCGACGTGCGGAGCGCCGACACCGTTTCCGAAGGGATCAGCCCATGAGCGCCGAGCCGATCGCCGAAGCCGTCACCCCTGCTGACACTGCCGCTGCCGCTGAGAAGGGCCTTCTCATCGCGATGCTGCTGCTCGTCCTGATGGGCGTCGGGGCCATGCTGTTCATGATCTAGATCACGCTTTCGTGGCGCGGAAGGCCAGGGTGGTCGGCGTCGGGCCGCCGCCCTCGGCGAAACCCGTGAGCGTCAAGCCGGCATCGAGCACGGCCTGCAGCAGCACCGGCAGGGGAAAATGCGACGCACCGACCCGGTTGCGCACCCCCTGGGTCGTCCAGGAGTCCTTCGTCCAGTGACCGTCGAGATAGCCCGGCCTGATGACCACCGCCCGGGGGTCGCTGCGATCGGCGAAGCCGCCGCAGAAGGCCGGATGCACTCCTACGTGGACAAATGTGCCGTCCGGCCGCAGCACACGCCCGATCTCGCGCAGCACCTGCGGGTAGCCGGGCATGTCGGTGTGCACCATCATCGCCACCACCGCCGGCACGGACGCGTCGCGCACGGGCAGCCGGGTCGCGTCGGCCCGCACGATCGGCAGGCGTTGTTTCGCGTACGCCAGCATGCCCGCCGACAGGTCGGCGCCCACCGGTGACCAGCCGAGCTCGCGCAACTGAGCCGCGTGCACGCCGGTGCCACAGCCGACCTCCAGGCAGAGGCCCTGGCCCGGGCCCAGGAGCTCGGCCAGCTGACGCCGGATGCCGATCGGATCGCCCGCCCCGGTGGTGGGCAGGAAGTCGTGCTCGTACCAGTCGGCGATCTCGTCGTACGCCGCCACCGGAGTCATCTCACAGCACCCATTCGTCGTCGCGGATGATGTCGACGGTGCCCCGCGGCCCCCGGCCGGTGACCGTGATGCCCTCGCCGCCGACCACCACGTCGGTGTGCACGCTCGACATGTTCAGGCCCAGGCCGGCCCGCTGCTGCTCGGTCATCGCTGTGCCCCCGGCCACCGCGAACGGGAAGCTCTGCCCCCAGGCCACATGACAGGCCGCGTTCTCGTCGAAGAGCATGTTGTGGAAGACGACACCGGTGCGGGCGATCCGGCTGTCCTTGTCGACCAGCGCCACCTCGCCCAGGTGCCGGGCGCCCTCGTCGGCCTCCAGATGGGCCCGCACGACCTCGGCCCCCTCGTCGGCCGTCACCTCGGTGATGCGCCCCCCGGCGAGGGTGACCCGCAGCCCGGTCACGACCTGGCCGCTGATCACGACCGGCCGGGTCACCCGCAGCACGCCGTCCGCGCGGTTGCGGTCGGGGCTGGTGAACACCTCCTCGGTCGGGATGTTGGGCAGATAGGGAATGCCGGCGTCGTCGATCAGGCCGCCACCGGTCCAGCGGCTGCCCGGCACCAGGCCCACGGTGAGGTCGGTGCCGTCGCCGGCATACCGCAGCTCGCTCAGCTCCAGCGCGTCCAGCCGCCGCCCCCGCTCGGCCAGCACCTCGGCCCGGCCCTGCCAGGCGGCCACCGGGTCGTCCGAGTCGAGCCGCATCGCGGTGCCCACGGCCTGCCACAGCCGGTCGACGTCGGGCTCGCCGAACACCTCGCGGGCCCAGCCCGGATTGGGCGCCCCGACCACGGTCCAGCGCGAGCGGCCGAACAGCGCGCGGCGCATGGCCTGGGTCTCCTCGGTCGGGTTCGCCGCGACCTTGGCCGGGTCGAGCCCGTCGAACAGGTGCGGGTCGGCCTCGCCGAGCAGCCGGATCCAGGCGGCACCGGCCTGGCTGAGCTCGGCTGTCCGGGTCAGGGCCCAGGGCCGTACGGCGGAAAGACGCTCCACGGTCGAGTGCCTCACCGCCGAACGGCGCATCGGGCCATCGCTCCAGATCGGCTCGACCCAGGCCGCCCCGGCCGCATAAGCCGCCTCGGTCACCGCCCGGGCGATCTCGAGATGAGCCGTGTCGGTGTGCAGGACAACGCCCTGACCGGGCTGAACGTTGATGCCGCCACGCACGACGAGGTCTGCGAATCGCTCGATCAGCGCCATGCGGTGCAGAGTAGAACAAAGGGCGCGCCCGGGCAGCCCTGCTCCCAAGTGAGACTCAGATCAACAGCCACGGATGCGCAAGTAGCAGTAAATTGTCGACGTGGCGACTAAAACCGTTCTGACCAGCGCAGACCTTGAAGAGATCCGGCAGTCCGCCCTGGGCGCGGCCAACCCGCTCGGCGTCGCGGCCGAGGTGGCCGACGCCGTGGAGGCCGGCCGTCTGGAAGATCCGGAGGACGCCGGCCAGGCCCTGACCCTCGCCGCCGAGATCGCGGAGAGCCGCTCGAAGCTCGACGCCGCGCTCCGCTACGCCGACCGGGCCATCGAGGCGTACGGCGACCGCGACGACAGCCAGGTCGCGACCACCCGCGCCGTGCGCGCCCGCATCCTGTTCCGGGCCGGCCGTGACGACGAGGCGCTGGCCGAGATCGAGGCCCTGCGCCCGCAGCTGACCGAGTACCCCGACGCGGCCGCGTTCATCACCGCCGCCCTCGTCGTCGGCAAGCGCTCGCGGCAGGCCGAGGAGTGGCTGACCGAGGCGGTGAAGCTCGCGTTCGCCGAGCGCGCCGCGGCCGACCAGTCGTCCGAGCCGGCCAGCGCCGACGACGCCGGCACCCTGTTCTTCCTGCTCCAGCAGCGCCACCGCCTGCGTCACGCGCTGGGCCTGCAGCACGACCACAACGACAACCTGGCCGAGCGCCTCGAGACCCGGCTGGCCAACGCGGGCTCCGCCCCGGCCGCCGTCGCGGCGGACACCGGCCTCGTCTTCTTTCCGCAGCCCGAGTTCGACAGCCTGCTCAAGCAGTGGCCGGCGCTCGCCGAGCAGTACGGTGCCGACTGGGACGAGCACCGGGCCCGCCTCGAGAAGGAACTGGTCCGCCTGACCGCCACCGGCCGCGCCGGCCTGACCGTCTACCCCGGTTCGGTCGACGGCCTGAGCCAGCAAGGCGACCCGGCCGAGGCCGCGACCCGCACGGCGTACGCCAACCAGCTCGCCGCCGCCCCCGGCCAGATCCCCTGGCCCCCGGAGCGTAACGCCGCCTGCTGGTGCGGTTCCGGCCTCAAATACAAGAAGGACTGCCTGCCCCGCTCGCGCGCCTGATCCGCGGCCGAGGCCCCGCCCGGTTGTCCGGGCGGGGCCTTTCGCTGCCGCGGATTAGACTGCGCGGCGACTGGCGAACCGGCAACCGATAGGGGCCCACATGCAGCTCGCCCAGGTTCTCGAGGTGGTCGAGCGGGTGCTCGTCGCGGCCGAGCACCCCGACATCGTCAAGGTCGAGCGGACCGGCACCGGGACCGATGCCTGGGGACCGTCGGCCGCGAAGTCCCGGACCAACAAGATCGCCGGAGTCAAGGTCACCTACACGTCGACCGCGACCGCGATGCTCTGGGGCGCGGTCTGGCCGGGCGCGAAACCGCTCCCGCTGCCGGCCGAACCGCCGATGATCGGCGATCGGGTGGCCCGCCTGTCGATCCTCGTCGTCCAATTGCTCGACGCCGCCCGGCCGGCCGCCTTCACGTCGTGGCACCTGGTGTCCCTGCCGGACCTCGGCCCCAGCGACCGCACCGGCTCGGCCCCGGCCGGGGTGAGCGTGACGTGCGCGGACGGAACCGCGGTGCTGTTGCGGGCCTCCTCGACCGGTGCCACCGTCGGTGACGAGCCCAAGACCGATCCGTACGCCGACTACGTGATCCCCGCCGGGCTCACGGCCTGACGCCGGGCGCCACCTGGACCGCGCCGCGCCGCGCCCGCACGGGATCGGCCGAGCTTCCGCTCAGTCGGTGTGAGGGGAGTCGCTCGGCTGGCCCTCTCGCTCAGTCGGTGTGAGGGAGAGTCGCTCGGCTGGCCCTCTCGCTCAGTCGGTGTGAGGGAGAGTCGCTCGGCCGGGCCTCTCGCTCAGTCGGTGTGGGGGAGTCGCTCGGCCGGGATGACGCCGAGGCGACCCTTCTGGAAGTCCTCGAAGGCCTGCTTCAGCTCGGCCTGGGTGTTCATGACGAACGGGCCGTAGTGGGCCACCGGCTCCCGGATCGGGCGGCCACCCATGATGAACAGCTCCATCGCCGGGATGTTCGAGTCCTGCACGGCGTCGGCCGTGACCCGCAGGGCGTCACCCTTGCCGTGGGCGGCCAGCTGACCGATCTGGATCGGGCGGGCCTCGGCGCCGACCGTGCCCCGGCCGGCCAGCACATAGACCAGCGCGTTGTAGTCGGCCTGCCACGGCAGGTCGAGCTGGGCGCCGGGCTGCAGGGTGACGTGGGCCAGGTTGATCGGGGTGAACGTCGAGCCCGGCCCGGCGTGCCCGGCAACCTCACCGGCGATGACCCGGATCAGGCTGCCGCCGTCAGGCGTGGTCAGCAGCGCCGACTCACGACCGCGGATGTCCTGGTATTTCGGCGTGATCATCTTGGCCGCCCGGGGAAGGTTGACCCACAGCTGCAGCCCGTGGAACAGCCCACCGCTGGTCACCAGATGCTCCGGCGGCGCCTCGATGTGCAGAATGCCCTGCCCGGCCGTCATCCACTGGGTGTCCCCGTTGGCGATCGTGCCCCCACTGCCCAGCGAGTCCTGGTGATCCATGATCCCGTCGATCATGTAAGTCACCGTCTCGAACCCCCGGTGCGGGTGCCACGGCGTCCCCTTCGGCTCGCCCGCTTGGTACATCACTTCGCCCATCTGATCCAGGTGGATGAAGGGGTCCAGCTCGTTGACCGGCACGCCCGCAAAGGCCCGGCGCACCGGGAAGCCCTCACCCTCGTAGCCGCTCGGGGCGGTGGTCAGGCGGCGGACCGGACGGAAGCTCGTGCTCGGGTCGAGCTGCGGCACCCGCGGTAGAACCAGAACGTCGTCGACGGTGATGGCGGGCATGGTGTGCCTCCCAGACTTGGCTAGCGCGACCGTGCCTGAACACTATATCTTTCAAAACTGAAATACCAGGGTGCGTCGGCTCACTATGGCAGCGACCGATGGGTCGCAGTGACGGAACTGTTGGTTAACCGCGACTGCCCCTGTGCTGGTTGTCGCCGGCGATCCAAGCGATCCGCACCCGGGACTCCACGGGTGGGCGCGTGTGCCCCGAGGGCGACTTCGAAATGGTGATGCGCCGGATGAAGAGCGAAAGCATGGCCCGGCGTTCGCCGATGGCCGCGTTGCGCCACCACGAGCCGGGCCCGAGCGGATCGGCGCCGGGCTCGCCGAGCCAAACTTTGATGGGCAGTGTGGGCGCCGGGTCAGGGTGAATGGCCGCAAGCTGCTGGGCCATTGCCTCGATGCGGGCGCTGAGAATCCGCGTCTGCTGCGGAGATCGACGACAGCTCTTGCCGTGCTCATTGTTCAGCTGGCTCAGCTGGCGTTTGGCGTCGGTCAGGTCGGCTTGGATTTTATGGCTCAATGCGGCTGATTCCGGCGTCATGGAGGCGAGGTTGAAGAGGCGGATGGCCTCGTGAAGGACCTCGCCCGAGCCGTCGCTCGCGGCCGCCGCGGCGATCAGTGCGAACAGGTGCCGACCGACGTAGCCCTCCAGTGCGTTTTTCGAGATTGTGCAGTCCAAGGCGTGCTGGCCGGGCAGCGTGCGTCCGGCTGGGCGTGAGCACCGATAGCTTGACTTGGCGGTGACAGCGGAGTTGCTGTTGCTCTTCATGGGCGAGCCGCATTCGCAGAACAGCAAACCTGTCGACGCGAGCAGTGAAGGCGTCGGCCTGCTCCGGCTGACGGTCGGTTGGCCGTTCAGAATCCGCTGCACGGCCCAGAAGGCATCGGGTCCCAGGATGGCTGGATGGGCCACGATCGGGACGCCGGTCTGACCGTCGCGAAGGATTTCGTAGCCCTGGATCGAGCGTGTACTTCGACCATGGTCATCACGCTTGTAGAGAACCTCGGCGGAGTAGCCGGCGGTGCGAGGGTCACGCATGATCCGTTCCAGGGTGCGTGGCGCCCAGGAGCTGTCGGCCGTCAGCTTTCCGGTTGTGGCACCCCGAGTCGGTGTGCCGTTGACGTTCAGCTGCCGGCAGACGAAACCGAGTGTGCCGGGGCGTTGTTGCTGCCCTGCGCGCTTTGCCTGATGCTCGACCGGCGAAGGGCTCATAAGCTCCGCGGCGGCGTCGCGAATCACGCGTGCCTCGGCCGGGTCGAGGGTCAGGAGGTTGATGGCCACCGGTCGGCCGTCGGCGGGGTTGACGCGGTTCTCGCGAATCACCCGGAAGCCGTAGGGAGCCTTGCCGCCGATGAAGCCGCCCAGGCTCCGGGCGATCTCGTTGGCACCTTTGATCGCAATGCTCTTGAGTTTCGACTCGTTGTGCGCCTGGTCGAGTCTCATGATCAGGTGGAACAGGCCTGTGGCGTTGCCTTTTCGGAACTCGCCCTCGATGACGCTGACGATCGTGATGCCGAGGTTCAGCAACTCGGTCACCAGTGGAATCGCCTCGATCGGATCCATGCGGGAGAGCCGCGCGACGTGGTGGACGATGACCAATTCGATACGACCGGCACGACAGTCGGCTAGCAGTCGCTCGAACGCTGGGCGCTGCGTGCCTGAGTAGGCCGACATGCCGATGTCCTCGTAACTGCCCACGAAGGTGGTGCCGAGCTCGGCGGACCGTGCACGAGTGGCGAGGCGTTGAACGGCAGGGGATGCCTCGCTCGCATTCTCGGGCCGAGAGGATTGGCGGACGTAGGCGGCAGCGCGATGGCGAAGAGCTACGTCGGATTGCCACGAGATCGGCATATCGCAATGTTACTACATCTGGCAGGGCGTCGTTATGAGTGCCTCAGGGCTTGCGGACCTTGTCGAACACGCGGGCGATCACGGCGAGCTCGTCGGGGTCGAGGCGATCGATGAAGCTGTCGCGGACGGTGATCAAGTGCATCGGGGCGGCGGACTCCAGGGCGGCCATGCCCTCGTCGGTCAGCACGGCCTCCTGGCCGCGGCCGTCCTCGGGGCAGGGCTGCTTGCGGACGAGGCCACGCTTGACCATCGAGCTGATCTGGTAGGTGATGCGGCTGGGGGAGAAGACCAGGCGGCTGGCCAGCTCGCCCATCCGCAGGCGGTGGTCCGGCGCCTCGGAGAGGGTGACCATCACGTGGTAATCGTTCATGCTGAGGCCGGTCTGGGCCCGCAGGTCGTCCTCGAGGTGGGTGTGCAGCGCCCACGAGCTCTCGACGAAGGTGCGCCAGGCGAGCTGTTGGCTCTCGGTGAGCGGGTCGGCCATACCAGAACAGTAACTCTTTCAAATCTGAAATAACAAGTGGCTGGGGTCACCTACGCCGGTTCCGGCTGGTGGCTGCCGAGCACCTTGGTCAGCAGGGCCTGGAGCTGGCGCCGCTCGGCGGTGCTCAGGCCGGCCAGCAGCTCGTCCTGCACCGCGTCGGTGTGCTTCTGAAGCTCGTCGAGGTGGAGCCGGCCGCCGGTCGTGAGGGTGACGACGTTGCGGCGCCGGTCGGCCGGGTCGGGCTCGCGGGTGACGTGGCGCCCCTGCTCCAAGCGGTTGAGGATGCCGTTGACGTCGTTGCGATCCAGGCCCAGGCGGCGGCCGATGTCGGCCTGGCTCAACGGTCCGCACTCGTCGAGGGCGGCCAGAACGGCGAAGTCGGCCCGGGCGCCCAGCTTCATCTCGCGGGCGAACAGCCGGGCGCCGATGGTCGACACCTTGCTCGCCTGCCAGCTGGCCAGTGCGCGGAGCCGGGCCGGCGGCTGCGGTGTGTCGTCCGTCTCGGGCATGCCGCCATCTTAGCCGTTGGTTCCCCCAACAATCGCTGCTACGTTGGTCGAGCCAACGTTGGTATGGCCAACGAAATGCGTGAGGGAGTGCTATGACAAGCGAGTTCAGCGACCGGCGGGTACTGATCCCGGGCGGCACCGGCGGAGTCGGCGAGGGCGTGGTCCGGGCCTATCTGGCCGCCGGGGCCCAGGTGGTCGTGCCCAGCCGCGACGAGCGGCGGACGGCCGAGTTCCAGCGGATTCTCGGCGATGCCGCGACCGACCGGCTGCACCTGGTCGTCCATGACTACACCGGCTTCGACGGCGCCGAGCGGCTGGCGGCCGAGATGGCCGAGCGGCTCGGCGGCATCGACGACGTGGTCGCGCCGATCGGCGGCTACTGGGGTGGGCGTCGCCTGTGGGAGATCGACGCCAAGGACTGGCAGGACGCCTTCGTCGGCCTGGCGACGACGCACGCCGCGGTGATGCGGGCCGTCGTGCCGAGGCTCGGCCCGACCGGCACCTATCAGATCGTCGCCGGTGAGTCCGGATTCCGGCCGGTGCCGGGCAGCGGCCTGCTCAGCATGCAGCAGGCCGCGCTGCTGATGATGCGAAGCGTCCTGGAGGCTGAGGTCGCCGACCGGCAGCGGGTCTTCGCCCTCGTGCTGGGGCCGGTGCGCACCCGGTCGATCGGCGACGCCCAGCCGGACTGGATCACCCCCGGCCAGATCGGCGCGGTCGCCGTCGCCGCGTCGGCGAGCACCGTGGCCGGCCGCGAGATCCGGTTGCCCGATCCGGACGCGGCGAAGCAGGCACTGGCGCTGCTGCGGGACGGAAACTCCCGGCCGACGACAAAGAGCGCTGAGGCCGTGAGCTCCCGGCCCGGCAACGAAGAAGGCTGAGGCCGTGAGCTCCCGGCCCGGCAACGAAGAAGGCTGAGGCCGTGAGCTCCCGGCCCGGCAACGAAGAAGGCTGAGGCCGTGAGCTCCCGGCCCGGCAACGAAAAGGGCTGAAACCGTGAGCTGCCGGCCCGACAACGAAGTGGGCTGAAGCCGTGAGCTCCCGGCCCGACGACAAAGAGCGCTGACGACGCGGGCTTCGACCCGGCAACGAAGACGGCTGAGGACGCGAGCGGTCAGGGCGCTTCGATGGAGCCGTCCGGGCGGCGGACGGTGTCGGACCAGCGCTCGTGACCGCCCAGCACCGGCGGGTGCTGGGCCGCCTTGGCCTCGTCGAGCTCGATGCCCCAGCCCGGCGCGGTGGACGGCCGGGCGTATCCGGCCGCGATCACCGGCGTACCCGGGAAGATCTCGTGCACGACGTCCGGATAGACGTGGCCCTCCTGGATGCCGAACGCCGGACTGGTCAGGTCGAGCGCCAGGTTGGCCGCGGCACCGACCGGGGAGACGTCGGCCGGGGCGTGCCAGGCCGTCTGCACGCCGTGCAGCTCGCACAGCACGGCCAGTTTGTGCCCGGGGGTCAGCCCGCCGATCGCCGAGATGTGGCAGCGCAGCAGATCCACGCCGCCCGCGGTGACCAGACGGGCGGCGTCGGTCACCGAGGCGGTCAGCTCGCCCACGGCCAGCGGTACGGGTGAGGCCGCGCGCACCTCGGGCAGCCGGTCGTAGTGCTCGGGCGCCACCACGTCCTCCAGGAAGAACAACCGGTACGGCTCGAGCGCGCGGGCCAGCACCACCGCCTGCTTGGGCGTGAGCCGGCTGTGCACGTCGTGCAGCAGCTCCACGTCGTCGCCGAGGCGTTCACGGGCCGCGGCGAACAACCGTGGCGTCCGGGCCAGGTAGTTCTCGACGCTCCAGCCGTCCGGGTACGGCGAACCGGGATAGCCGCCCGGTGCCCCCGGCGCCCCGTAGGTGCCCAGGCCCGGTTGCCCGGTCTGCAGCCGCACATGCCGGTAGCCCGCCTCGACCAGCGCCTCCGCCTCGTCCAGCGTCTCCTCGACGGTGGCGCCGGACGCGTGCAGATAGACCGGCACCGCCTCGCGCAGCCGGCCGCCGAGCAGGTCGTGGACGGGTAGCCCGGCGCGCTTGCCGGCGATGTCCCACAGCGCCATGTCCACCCCGGAGAGCGCGCTGTTGAGCACCGGGCCGCCCCGCCAGTACGACGAGTAGTGCAGCGTCCGCCCGATGTCGGAGATCCGGCTGACGTCCCGCCCGATCAGCAACGGGGTCAGGTGGGTCTCGAGCGCGGCGACCACGGCGGCGAACCGCTGGTGGAACGTCGCGCAGCCCAGGCCGTGCAGCCCGGGCTCCGAGGTGTCGATGCGCACGACGACGAGGTTGACCCCCTCGGGCGCGGTCACCACGACCCGGACGCCGGTGATCGTGGGCGCGCTCATCCGGCCGGGAACTCGTATCGGGCGGTGAAGCCCAGCAGCTCGCGGGCCGGCCGGAGGTCGATCGGCACCGTGCGGCCGGGGAAGCCGGGGCGGGGTACGCCGGGGTGGAACTCGTCGAGCAGCCACTCGGTGGACTGCGGGGCCAGGGTCTCGGGCGCCGCGACGTAGAGCACGTGGTTGCCCGGCAGGGCCGGCTGCAGGCTCGCCACCAGGGCGCGCGCCGCGTCCCGGACGTCGAGGTAGCTCCACACGTCGGCCGCGCCCCGGCCGGGGTCGCGCGCGAAGAGCTCGGCCATCGGGGCCAGCCGGTCGTCGGCCGCCCCCACGAAGGGCAGGCGGAGCGCCACCACGGTCATGCCGTACTGGCGGTGGATCATGTCGGCGGTGGCCTCGTCGGTGCGCTTCGAGAGGGCGTACGGGTCGGTGATCTGCAGTGGCTGGGCGGTGTCGATCGGCAGGTAGGGCAGGCGCAACGGGCGGCGGGCGAACGGCAGGCCGCCGATCGCGTAGCTGCTGGCGATCACCGCGTTGCGCACGCCCCGGCGGGCCGCCCGGTCGAGCACGGTGAACGTGGCCTGCGTGTTGCGGCCGAAGACCTCCTCGTCGGGGTCGCTGCCGGGGTGGGGGATGGCGGCCAGGTGGATGACGGCTTCGGCTCCGTCGAGGGCGTCGTCGACCAGCGCCACGTCGCGGGCGTCGCCCACGAGGGTGCGGTCGGCTCGGGTGCTGGTGGGGTCGAGGACGAGGGCGGAGGTGGTGACGCCGTCGGAGGACAGCAGGTCGAGCACGGCGGTGCCGATGAGGCCGGCCGCCCCGGTGACGAGGACGTGAGCAGGCATGATCTGAAACTTACTCGTAAAGTCGCCTATCATCGTGCCCCTGGGTCGGCCGGTGTGGGGGCGATGCATGGGGTACAGGGTCGAATACGAGGGCGAAGTGGTGGAGTTCGCCTCGTTGGACGCCGCGCTGGACTGCGCGCGCAACGCGATCGTGAACGATCTGGGCCGGATCGACGGCTGGGCGGTCGAGCACGACGAGGAAGTCGACGACTGGTATGTCCGCGGTGTGCGCAACGGGCGGCGGATCGGCCCGACGGCGCTCATCTCGGGTCCCGGCCCCGCCGTCTGGGAGGAGTGGGAACGCCGGGTGGTCTTCGTCGGGCCGACGCCGGCCGAGGCCTTCGCGATGGCGGCCGCCTGGCTGGAGAAGCGGCCGGACATCACGACCCTGGGGGACGTCGGCTGGCATCACACCGCCGACGGCCACCAGCTCCGGGTCTATTACCGCGGCTGAGTCGCCGCGGTGACCGTGCGCTCCATGTCCTGGCGGAGGCGATCGAGGTCGACCCCGCGGTCGACCATGATCAGCGCGGCCAGGCCGTGGCCCTCCCGCAGCAGGCCGAGCATGATGTGCTCGGGCGCGATGAACTTCTGCTTGAGCCGGAGGGCCTCGCGCAGCGACAGCTCGAGCACCTTTTTGTTGCGGTTGGTGAAGGGGATGTGCCCGCTGGTCGGGGAGAACTTGGCGAACAGGCCCCGCTTCTTCTCCGGCGGGCGGGGCAGACGCAGCGCGCCGGCCCCGAAATTGGCCTCGATCGCCTCCCGGACGGCGGCCAGGTCGATGCCGATCGCCTTGAGGGCGGCCGCGTCCTCGGCGTCGGCGTCGCTGAGCACCGGCCCGTCCTGCGAGTGGCCGCCGATCCGCTCCAGGACGTCGACCCGGACGGCCTCGGCGGTGAGCCCGGTCGACCGGGCGACCGGGCCGTCGGGGTCGGCCAGCAGGGCGAGCAGCACATGCTCGGTGCCGATGTGGTTGTGGCGCAGGCTGCGGGCCTCGCTCTGGGCGTTGGTCACGACGGCGCGCGCCCCGGCGGTGAATCGTTCGAACATGTCAGTCCTCCCGTGGGTCCGGCGACGGCATGAGGCGTGCGTGCTTCTTGTGGACGCCCTGGCGGGTCACCTCGAGCGCGTCGGCGATCTCCTGCCAGGACCAGCCCTTGCGGCGGGCATTGGCCACCTGGAGATGCTCGAGGCCCTCCAGCAGGCGGCGCAGCGCCACCACCGCGCGCAGGCCGACCCGGGGGTCGGCGCTGCTCGCCGCGGCGGCGAGATCGGTTGCTTCGGTCATGCTGTCAACTTACGTTGACGAGGCGCTGATCGTCAACCCGGGTTGACACCAAGGACAAAAAAAGAAGGCCGGCCCGCATGGGCCGGCCTTCAGCGGGAGCTCACTGGCCGCGGCCGGTCTTCTCCTGCAACTCGTCGATCTTCTGCGACGCCTCCGCCTTGGTCAGGCCGTCCGGTACCTCTTCCTTCGCCTCGCCGGCGAGGGTGTGCAGGTACGACTCCTGGGCGCCGGTGGCCGGTTCTTCACCGGTGACCCAGTCCGACGGGTCCTTCTCGGCGTTCGACTGGTCGGTCATGACGCATGCCTCCGGTGGTGATCAGGTGTTCGAACACCTGTTCCTCTACCCGCCGTAGGTCAACTCCATGCCGATGATGTCGTTGTAAGCCACGTTCAACTCGACCGGGCGATGCACCGGGGCGGTCACGGCGAACGGGGCCCCGTGCGGGTCGAGCATCTCGACGTAGCTGCCCAGGCCCATCTCGACCGGGCCGGCCACGATCCGGCCGCCCAGCCCGGCGCACCGGTCGATCGTCTCGGTCGTGTCGGCCACCTGGAACGACGGCTGCCAGCGGACGTCGTAGCGCCCGGTGACCAGCCCGGCCACCGAGTCGTGGGCCTGGCTGAGCCACTCGCCGCTGCCGAACTCGTGGGTCAGTGTCCAGCCGAAGACCGAGCCGTAGAAGGCAGTCGCCGCGGACACGTCACCGGCCAGCAGGTCGGACCACTCCATAGTGCCCGGCTCACCGCGCAGCTGGGCGCCGGCGAACCCGGCGGCCTGCCACAGGCCGAAGACGGCGCCGTCGGTGTCGGACACGATCGCCGTGCACGCCCCGTGCCGCTCCTCGGGCCAGGTCAGCTGGCGGCCGTGGGCCTGGATGACCCGCTCGACGGTCGCCGCGAGATCGGGCGCGGCCAGGTAGGTGAGCCATCCCGGCGGCTGCGCGGGCCGGGTGCGGCCGATGCCGGCCACTGCCTTGCCGTCCAGCAGGAATCGATCACCCTCGACCTGCCAGCCGAACAGCCCGGCATAGAAACCTGCCGCGTCGTCCGGGTCTGACGTCGTCAGCTCGACCCAGCAAGGAGTCGACGGCGCAAAGCCTCTGATCCGCATATACCACTCCAACGTGGACGTCCCCGAATGGCGATGACTCTACGGCAATCTATACGCGCCGTCACTACCTGGGGGTTCAATGTCCGCTTTGGAGGAGCTTTCCGCTACCTAAAGTGACTGCCTGTAGGTCCGGTGTCACGCGAGCGTTAACGGTTCGGTGAGTTGCCGGTAGTGGGAGCGTGTCCAGTCACGACGGTCGATCGGTGGTGGTGTGCGGGATGAGCATTTCGAACCAGACGGTCGTGCCCCGCACGGTCGGATCGGTGCCCCACGAGTCGCTCAGCTCCTCGATCAGGCCGAGCCCGCGGCCGCGGCTGCTCATCGTGTCGGCGTGCGCGCGGATGACGCTGCCCCGGGTGCCCTCGTCGGCCACCGAGACCAGCAAGCGCTCGGCGTTGAGGTCGATGTGGACCTGCGCGGGCGTGCCGGCGTGCAGCAGCGCGTTGGTCGTGAGCTCGCTCGTGCACAGGATGGCCGCGCCGATCACCGGCTCGGGCACCGACCACTCGCGCAGGCGGGTGGTCATCCATTGCCGGACCCGGCTCGGGCCGGTCGGCTCAGCCGGCACCAGCATGGTGGCCGAGCGGCTCATCGCCACCGCGTGCTCGACGGCCAGCACGGCCACGTCGTCGTCGGTCGAGCCCGCCACCGCCGAGGTGGCCAGCGAGCACAGGTTGCGCGGGTCGCCGCCGGCGGCTCCGGCCACGGCCGCCACCAGGGCGTCCAGGCCCTCGTTGAGCGGGTGCCCGCGCCGTTCGACGACGCCGTCGCTGTACATCAGGATCGTGTCGCCCGGCTCGAGCCGCACCTGGCCGGTCTGCCAGCGCCCGCCCAGCCCCAGCGGGGCCCCCGGCGGCACCTTGACCAGCTCGGCCGTGGGAGGCCCGCCGCCCTGCCCGGCCCGGCGCAGCACCGGCGGCGGATGGCCGGCGCTGGCCAGGGTGATCGTCCCGTCCGCGGGGTCGAGCACCCCGTAGACGACGGTCACGAAGATCTCCTCGTTGCGCGACTCGGCGCCCAGCGAGCCGACCAGCCGGTCGAGCCCGGCCAGCACGCTCGGCGGGGCCGGATCGGTCAGCGCCATCGCCCGCAGCGCGGCCCGCACCTGGCCCATCACGGCCGCCGCGCGCACGTCGTGCCCGGCCACGTCGCCCAGCACCATCGCCAGCCGGCCGTCGATCAGGCGGAACGCGTCGTAGAAGTCGCCGCCGGCCGCGTTGCCGTCGACGCCCACGTCGTAACGGGCGGCGATGCGGAACGTCTCCAGCTCGGGCAGATGCTCGGGCAGCATGCTGCGCTGCAGCAGCTGGGCCGTGCCGTGCTGGGCCTCGAACCGGCGGGCCCGCTCGGCCGCCTGGGCGACCAGGCGGGCGGCGGCGTCGAGCAGCGCCCGCTCGGCCGGCAGCCAGCGGTGGGCCTCCCGATAGCCGATCGTCAGCGCCCCGGTCAGCAGCGGTGTGCGCAGCGGCACGGCGGCCAGGGCCCGGATGCGGCGCTCGTGCCGGTCGGAGGCCACCGGCAGCAGCGGCTCACCGTCGGCCACGAACGTGGCCTCGCCGGTCTGGGCGGCCGCGACGATCGGGGCCTGCGGGTCGTTGGGCACCCTCTTCCACACCGGGGGCAGGCGCTCGTCGGCCTCGTCGAGCATCTCGCCCCGGATGCGCCGCACATAGCGGTAGGCTCCGCCGTCGTCCACCGCGAAGGCGCAGTGGTCGACGTCGAACGAGGTCATCGCATAGGCCAGCACGACCCGGGCCACGTCGTCGACGGTGAGCGCGCCCGCGAGGCGCGAGGTCAGGTCGCCCAGGTTCTGCAGGCGGCGGGTCACCTGGGTGGTCTCGGCGACGACGGTGAGCACGCCGGTGACCTGGCCGCGCAGGTCGCGCACGATGGAGTGGCCGCGGGTGAAGAATGCCTGCTCCGGGCGGCCCTGCTGGCCGCGGGTGACGGTCAGCTGGGTCTCGGCCTCGAGGAGTGGCTGGGCGCTGTGGTAGACCTGCTCGACCGCGCCGCCGAAGCCGCGTGACTCCCACAGATCGCCGAAGACCTCGGCCGCGGGCTGGCCCAGGGCGGCCGGGTGCAGGGTGCCGATCAGATCCGCGTACGCGTCGTTGTAGATCAGCAGGAAGCCGTCGCCGTGGCTGTAGGCCATCGGCATGGGGGAGGACAGGACCAGCTCGACGGTGGCCGAGACGGCCGGATCCCAGTGCTCGCGGGGGCCGAGCTCGGTGTCGCTCCAGTCGCGCCCGCGCACCAGATCGGCACAGCCGGGAGGGCCCAGCCCGGCCGCGGTGGTCTGCGCGGGCAGAGCGGGCATCACTGAGGGGCTCACCCCACCCGTCCCGGCCATGCCTGAAGAGTAGCCCGGCTCGTCCATTCGGACGATGCCGCACCAGCCAACCGTCCGATTCTTGACGGTACGACCCTCTGGTCCCTCTCGGGCGTTCCCGACGGTATATCACTCTTAGTAGCTCCAAACCGACTCGCTGAGCTGGCCGAATGGAGCGATGGTCACTTACAGTCCTGGTCGTGTCCGAGAGCCGCCCGCCGTCCGAGCCGTTGATCGACCTGTCGGTGATCCGACCGTCGGCGCCTCGCCACCCCCACGCCCGGCTCCGCCGCCAGGCCGCCGTGGTGGCCGTGGTCGCGGCTCTCACCGGGGCCGGTGGCTACACCGCCCTGCGTCCCGCCCTGGCCGCGACCACGCCGGACGCCGTCCCGGCCCCGCCCGCCGCCGCGACGCCCGCGCCACCGGCGCCGGTCCGGTGGGGCACCCCGACCGCCGCCGCCGACCCGGTCCACGCCCGATAACTGTTCGCCGGGCGACCGTGGCGGCGCCGCCACCCGGTCGTTGCGTCCTGTGGTCACAACAGGGCAGCGGTGGGCCGCCCGGCCGGCAGCAGGGAGTGCACGATGACCGGGGACGGGCTGAGCCGGGGTCTCAGTGACATGTGGCGGTCGATCGTGCTGATCGTGCCGGCCGCGCTGCTCTTCGCGGGCATCCTGCTGGCCGGCTATCTGGTCGCGCGGCTCCTGCGGACGGTGGTGGTCCGCGTCCTGCGCCGGGCGGGCCTCGACCGGGCGATCGAGCGGGGCGCGGCCGCCGGGCTGTTCCCACCCGGCCGGCCCACCGCCAGTGAGGTGGGCGGCAAGCTGACCTTCGCCGGTGTGCTGCTGGTCGCGCTGCAGCTCGCGTTCGGCGTGTGGGGGCCGAACCCGGTCAGCGACCTGCTGAGCGACCTGCTCGGCTGGCTGCCCCGGCTGCTGGTGGCGATCGTGCTGGTGGTCGTGGCCACGACGATCGCCCGGACGGCGCAGGATCTCATCGCCGGCGCGCTGGGCGGGCTGAGCTACGGGCGTCTGGTGGGCCGGGTGGTGTCGGGGGTGATCGTCGTCCTGGGCGTGATCGCCGCGCTCGACCAGGTGCGGATCGCCGCCGCCGTGACCCAGCCGCTGCTGATCACGGTGCTGGCCGTCGTGGCCGGGGTGGTGATCGTGGGGGTCGGCGGCGGGCTGATCCGTCCCATGCAGCAGCGCTGGGAGACCTGGCTGGAGCGGGCCGAGGCCGAGGCGGCGACGATTCGCGAGCACGTCGGCGCCTACCGGGCCGCGGCCGCCGACCCGGGCGAGACGCAGGTCATCTCGTACGGGAATCCGGACCGGCCGAGCTGGGCCAGCACACCGACGCAGCTCGCCCCGGCCACCACCACCGCGGACGAGCACGCCCCGGACGAGACCCAGGTGATCGCCCCGCGCCGGGGCGACAACGAGGCCACCGTGATCCACACGGCCGCCGGCGACACCACGATCGTCAACCCGGGCCCGAACGACACCCTGGTCATCGGCAGCGGCACCGAAGGCATCGAGAGCACCCAGGTCATCCCGCCCGGCGACGAGAAATGAAACAGAGGCGGACATGAGGAGGGCCGGTACCGAAGATCTCGGCACCGGCCCCCGTAATGAAAGGTCGATCAGCGGGTCACAGCAGTGGTCAGGCGGGCTGGGGGAGGCTGCGGGCGAGGGAGCAGACGGCCAGCAGGCGGCGCAGCACCCAGTCGTTCGCGGTCCAGTCGATCTCGCCGGCCGGCGGGCGCCAGCCGTGGGTGAAGGCGGCGTCGCGCACCCCCTCGGCGTACGCGGCGAGCAGCACCGCGGTCAGCGGACGGGTGTCCACCGACAGGCTGTCGCGGATGCCGGCCGAGTGCTGGTCGATCAGGGCCATCAGGCCGGGGTTGGCGTCGGCCTGGACGAGGCCGGCACCGACGGTGTCGTGCAGCTCGGTCAGGCTGGCGTGGGCGGAACGGTGGGCAGCACGGGCGGCAGCGCCGCTGAACAGGCCATTCATGAGTAGGAACATTAAGAAGCCTGGGGTAGCCAACGGTTCTTCGGACAGGTGCAGCTCGGTTGAACCGGGCCGGGCGGGGAAAGCACAGCGGCATGACCGATCATCGGCGCCCGGACGGGATGGACGACACGACCGTGGAGGCGCTGGGCAAGCTCAGCTCGGCCCTGGAGACGACCGATCGCGCCCGCGGCCATCTGCACTCGTTCCACCAGCTCACCGGCAAGGCCGACTTCGAGCTGGACGAGGCCGTGGCGCTGTTCCGCCGGGCCGGGCACGACAAGATCGCCGACCGGATCCAGCAGGACCTGATCGGCCGCAACGTCATCCCCGGCCATTGGACGTTCCAGGTCATCGAGGAGTACGACGACACCTACTGGAACGAGTTCCGGACGGTCGAGCGGGCGGCCCGGGACGAGCTGGCCGGCGGGCGCCGGCACCTTTTCGAGGCCGAGCTCAAGGAGCGCCGGCGCACCCACGGCAAGGCCGGGCACGAGGCGCGGTGAGGCTTCCTACTCCATCTCGACCTGGGCCGGCCGGCGGCGCTGAGCGTCGTCGGCGAGGATGACGGTGGCGACGACCAGGGCCACGACCACGGCGAAGAGCCAGGAGGCGTCGTCGATCAGCTTCGCGGCCAGCGGGGCCTGGAATGCGGCGAGCATGAAGCCCAGCCAGGCGAGTCGACGCTGACGCTCGGAGAGGAAACCGGCAGCACGCATTCGGACAGTCTGGCTCGCATCGGGCGGATCGCCGTCACCCATTCGGCCGATTCTCCGTTGTCCGATCGTGCCCCCAGCATTGCGTCGCCACCGCTCAATTATCGCATTGCTGCTGGTCAGCGCGCTGGCGATTACCGGTTGTGAGAGGCCTGTGCCGGCTGGTGCGCCTGTGCCTGGTGAACACGTCGTGACGGGCCCATTGCAGTCACGTAAGGGCGCCCGGCTGATCGTCCCGGACGCCGCTTCCCGGGTCCACGTCGTGCTGGCCACGATCCCCGGCCTGCTCTATCGCATCACCACGCCCGCCGGGTCGGGTCTGACCCCGCGGGTGACCCGCCCGGGCGGCATCCTCCGGGTCGGGCTGCTGCCGACCGGCGAGGGCGGGCCGGACGAGGTGCGGATCGTGCTCAACCGCTTCGTGCGCTGGGATCTCCGGCTGCCGGCCGGGGCCGGCGAACAGCGTCTGGATCTCAGCCGGGGCCGCGTCACCCGGCTCGACCTGGGGCCGGCCGGCCTGGTCGAGCTGCGGCTGCCCGCCCCGCGGGGAACCGTGCCGATCACGCTCGTCGGCGGCATCGGGACGCTCAGCATCCGTACGCCGCAATTCACCCCGCTCCGGCTGAATCTGGCCCGCGGTGCCGGCTCGGCGCTGACCCCGTGGACCGCCGACGAGGAACTTCCGGCGGCGACCGTCCTCACTCCGGCCATCTGGCCGACCGCCCGCGACCGCTACTGGCTGCGGGCCCGATCGGCCATCGGCCTGCTGGCCCTGCGCCGGGGTGAGATATGAGGAACGGCCGCCCGGAGGACCGGACGGCCGTTTCATCCCTGGGAGAACCCCCTGCTCACTGGCCGGGGCGGTCCACCTCGCCACGCCAGGCGCCGGTCTCGACGCCGCCGCGGCCCTCGATGTATTCCTTGAACCGCTTGAGGTCGCCCTTCACCCGGCGGTCGAGGACGCCCAGCTTGTCACCGACGTTCTCGACGACGCCCTGCGGCTCGAAGTCCATCTGCACGGTCACGCGGGTCTTGGTGTCGTCGAGGCGGTGGAAGGTGACCACGCCGGCCTGCTTCTCGCCCTCGGTCGACTTCCAGGCCACCCGCTCGTCGGGCAGCTGCTCGGTGATCTCGGCGTCGAACTCGCGCTTGACCCCGGCGATCTCGGTCTTCCAGTGCGTGTTGGTCGCGTCGAGCTGACGGATCTCCTGCACGCCCTCCATGAACCGGGGGAACTCCTCGAACTGCGTCCACTGGTTGTACGCAGCGCGGATCGGGACCTCGACGTCTACGGATTCGGTCACGGTGCTCACGGTGTGAACTCCTCCTGGTTGTGTTACCCCGCCTTACGCACTAACTGGTGCCCGGGTCGGCCGGGGCTAAACGAGGTGCGAGCGGAGTCTTCGGATCCTCGTCGCCCGCCTGCCGCAGCCGGGCCCGCTGCACCTCGGCGTTGACCTGCACCCCGAGCAGCACCGCGATGTTCGACAGATAGATCCAGACCAGGAACGCCATGATCGCGCCGAGGCTGCCGTACGTGCGGTTGTAGGAGCCGAAGTTGGCCACGTAGAGCCCGAACCCGAACGACACGATGCTCCACACCAGCAGGGAGACCGTGCCGCCGACGGTGAGCCAGCGGAAACGCGGCTGGCGCACGTTCGGGGCGATCCAGAACAGCAGCGAGAGCACCACCGTGGCGATGGCCACCAGCACCGGCCAGCGCCCGATCGACCAGAACTGCCGGGCCGTCTCGCCGGCGCCGAGCGCGTTGCCGACCGCGTCGACCAGCGGGCCACTGATGATCAGACCGGCCCCGATCGATGCCAGCAGGACCAGGGCCACGGCGGCCAGCGCGATCTCCAGCAGCTGCAGCTTCCACCACGTGCGGCCCTCGCGCACGCCATAGATGCGGTTGGACGCCCGGGAGAACGTGGAGACGTAGCCGGAGGCCGACCAGAGCGCCAGCAGCAGGCCGAAGCCGAACAGCACCTTGGCCGAGCTCTGCTGCACGAGCAGCGCCTGCACGACCGGGAGCAGGCTCTCGTTGTCGACCACCGCGCCGACGCCGAGGTCGCGCAGGATGCCCACCACCGCGGTCAGGACGGTCGAGCCGTCGGTGACCAGGTTGATCAGGGCGACGATGACGACCAGCGACGGGATCAGCGCGGTGACGGTCTGATAGGTCATCGCCGCGGCGTAGTCCGAGCAGTCGTCCTCGATGTAGCCGGCCACGCTGCGCCACAGCACCGAGCGCCAGCTGCGCCAGCGGAGCTGCCGGAGCTTGAGCGGCAGCGGACGCGGCGTAACGTCGTCGGCGAACGCCTCGGACTCCCGATCGACGGTGGGTTCGCTGTCGACGGCGTCGGCGTTGGTGGGTTCGGCGTCGGTGCGCTCGGTGTCGTCGGTGCGCTCGGTGTCCATGCCGGCTCCTGACATGTTTTGACGGCAGCTACCCGGGCACGTCAGGCGGCAAACGCAGGGGGTGGGCATGGAAAGCGCGGACGCGATCGTGGTCGGTGCCGGGCACAACGGCCTGGTCGCCGCCAATCTGCTGGCCGACGCCGGCTGGTCGGTGCTGGTGCTGGAGGCGACCCCACATCCGGGCGGCGCGGTGCGGTCGGGTTACGTGACCGCGCCGGGCTACCTCAGTGATCTTTTCAGCTCGTTCTATCCGCTCGGGTTCGCCTCGCCGGTACTCAACGGTCTCGATCTCGGCGACCACGGTCTGACCTGGACGCACGCGCCCGATGTGCTGACCCATCTCTTCCCGGACGGGCGGGCGGCCACGATCAACCGTGACCTGGCCCGCACGATGGAGTCGCTGGAGGCCTTCGCCCCCGGTGACGGCCAGAAGTGGAAGAACGCGTACGACGAGTGGCTGTCGGTCTCCGACGTCATGCTCGACACCATCCTCACGCCGTTCCCGCCGGTGCGGCACGGCGTCTCGCTGGCGCGCCGGCTGGGGACCGGCGGTGCGCTCCGGCTGGCCCGGCGGCTGCTTCTCTCCGTACGGGAAATGGGGTCGGAGATGTTCGCCGGCGACGGCGGGCCGTTGCTGATGGCCGGGTGCGCCCTGCACACCGACCTGTCTCCCGAGGAGGCCGGCGGCGGGGTCTACGGCTGGCTGCTGGCCATGCTGGGCCAGCAGTACGGCTGGCCGGTGCCGGTGGGTGGCGCCCAGCGGATCACCGACGCCCTGGTCGCGCGGCTCGAGCAGCGCGGTGGCCGGATCGTCTACGACACCCCGGTCTCCCGCGTGCTCATCGCCCAGGGCCGGGCCATGGGCGTCCAGTCGGGTTCGGAGCACTATCGGGCCTTTCGCGGCGTGATCGCCGACGTGCCCGCGCCGGCCCTCTATCTCGACCTGGTCGGCGAGCGATGGCTGCCGCCGCGGCTGGTCGAGGACCTGGCCCACTTCCGGTGGGACGGCGCGACGGTCAAGGTCGATTGGGCCGTACGCCGCCGGATGCCCTGGAAGAACCCGGCCGCCGCCGGCGCCGGGACAGTGCACCTGGGCGCCGACATGAACGGCCTCACCCGGTATGCGGCCAAGCTGGCGACCGACGAGGTGCCGACGCACCCGTTCCTGC
The DNA here is from genome assembly GCF_023544465.1 of Paractinoplanes maris. GTDB lineage: Bacteria > Actinomycetota > Actinomycetes > Mycobacteriales > Micromonosporaceae > Actinoplanes > Actinoplanes maris. The sequence goes on from NZ_JALPVL010000015.1 coordinate 51,617, forward strand.
TGCTGGGCCAGATGACCACGGCCGACCCGGCGCACTCGCCCGAGGGCACCGAGTCGCTCTGGTCGTACACCCACCTGCCGCACCGCGCGCACTGGGAGCCCGACGAGATCGCCGCCCACGTCGAGCGCATGGAGGCGGTGATCGAGGAGCACGCGCCCGGCTTCCAGCAGGAGGTGGTGGGGCGCAACGTCTTCTCGCCGGCCGACCTGCAGGAGCAGGACCCGTCGCTGGTCGGCGGCGCTCTCGGCGGCGGCACCGCGGCCGCCTTCCAGCAGCTGTTCCTGCGCCCGATCCCGAGCCTGGGGCGGGCCGACACCCCGATCGACCGCCTGTTCATGGCCAGCTCGTCGGCCCACCCGGGCGGCGGCGTGCACGGCGCTCCCGGCAGCAACGCCGCCCGGGCCGCCCTGGCTCGCGACCGGGCTCTGCTGGGCGGCGCCTACCGCGCGGTGATCAACGGCGGGAACAAGCTGATCTACAAGAGCTGATCTAGGGCTCGTCGAACTGACGGGCGTGGCTGCGCTCGGCGATGTCGGCCAGCCGGCGCAGCGACTCGATGTTGCGGCGGTGCAGGATGAGGTCGTTGAGCTTGTTGCGCACGGCCAGCAGCGGGCCGCGCTCGAAGTCCTCGTGGATGGTCACCCTGGTGGCGCCGGGGCCCGCAGGCTCCAGGTGGATGTCGACCACCGCCTCGCCGAGCGGCCACAGCCCCGCGTTGAGGCGCAGGCGGCGGCCGGGCTCCATGTCGAGCACGGTCGACTTGTCGTGCAGGGAGAGCGGCCACGGCCCGGCCTTGTGGTGCAGGTGCGAGCCGACCTGGGGCCAGGTCTGGTCGACGTCGCGGATATGGACGGTGCCGACGACCCAGTCGCTGTAGGTCCAGCCGTCGGCGAGGACGGCGAAGACACGGTCCGGCGGAGCCTGGATAGTTCGTTGCACGGTAGCCACGGGGAGGACATACCCTGCGAGAAGACGCCGTAACGGATGGGCCCAGGTTTACGGATCCGGCAGCCGGGCATCAGCCTCCCGCGAACCGCAGCAATACGGAGGGGACCTCGTGCGCATTGCCATGATTTCCGAGCACGCCAGCCCCCTGGGTGACGGCGGCCAGCACACCCATGTCGCCGGCCTCTCGGCGGCCCTGGCTGAGCTCGGTCACGAGGTGTGCGTCTACACCCGTCGCGACGACCCGGCGACGGCCGAGGTGGTCACGACGCCCGGCGGCATCCGCGTCGTCCACGTCACCGCCGGCCCGCCTCAGTTCCTGCCGCCCGACCTGCTGCTCCCGCACATGGGCGAGTTCGCCCGGTGGCTCGAGCAGAACTGGCGCTCCGGCGACTGGGTGCCCGAGGTCGTGCACGCCCACTTCTGGACGAGCGGGCTCGCCGCCGTCACCGCCGCGCGCCGGTTCGGCATCCCGGTGGTGCAGTCGTTCCACGAGCTCGGCGAGATCACCGCCGGCAACGGCCGGCCTTCCCGTACGGGTTACGAGCGCGCCCTGGGCCGCGCGGTCGACCGGGTGGTCGCCCAGAGCCAGGAGGAGCTCCAGGGTCTCGTCCGCATCGGCGTGCCCCGGGCCCAGCTGACCGTCGTGCCCGCCGGTGTCGACAGCGACCGCTTCACCCCCGAGGGCCCGGCCGTCGAGCGTGACCCCCACCGCCCCCGCATCCTGTCGGTCGGCCGCCTGGTCGAGCGCAAGGGCTTCGGCGACGTCCTGCAGGCCATGCGCTATGTCCCCACGGCCGAGGTGGTCGTCGTCGGCGGCCCGCCGGCCGACCAGCTGACCACCGACCCGGGCGCCCGCAAGCTGCGCGCGCTGGCCGAGAAGCTTCAGGTGTCCGACCGGTTCCGGCTGGTCGGCGGGGTGCCCGCGCGCGACATGCCGCGCTGGTACCGCTCGGCCGATCTGCTGGTCGCGGCGCCCTGGGAGGAGCAGTTCGAGCCGTCCGCGCTCGAGGCGATGGCCTGCGGCGTGCCGGTGATCGGCACCTCGGTCGGCGGCCTTGACGAGACGGTGGTCGACGGCCTCACCGGCGACCTGGTGCCCGCCCGCGACCCGCGCGCGCTCGGCAGTGCCCTGCGGCGCCTGGTCAACGACAAGGTGCGGCGGTTCGCCTACGCCTCCGCGGCGGTCGACCGGGCCCGTCAGGCGTACTCCTGGAAGCGGGTCGCGGCTCAGGTCGGCTCGGTCTATTCGGCGGTAACCGGCCTGCGCCGGGGCAACCCCGCGACGACCAGCACCGAGGAAGCGGTGGCGTAGCCCGGCATCCACCAACTGGTGGATCCGGGGTGGAGCGAGCTGGTCGATCCGCGACCCCCGGTCCTCTTGGGACGCTCGATGCATGACAGTCATCGAGGTCCGTAACCTGCGCAAGGCGTACGGGGACACGGTTGCGGTGCGGGACGTCTCGTTCTCGGTGGAAGCCGGCGAGATCTTCGGCATTCTCGGTCCCAACGGCGCCGGAAAGACCACCACGGTCGAGAGCATCTCCGGTCTGCGCCGGCCCGACGGCGGCACGATCCGGGTGCTCGGCCGCGATCCGGGCGACCGGTCGCTGCGCGACGACGTCGGCGTCCAGCTCCAGGAGAGCGGCCTGCCGGACAAGCTCACCGTCCGCGAGGCACTGGATCTGTACGCCTCCTTCTATCCGGCGCCCGCCGACTGGCGCGCGCTCACCCGCGAGCTCGGCCTGGGCGAGAAGCTCTCGACCCCGTACGCGAAGCTCTCGGGCGGTCAGAAACAACGCCTCTCGATCGCGCTCGCGCTGATCGGGGGTCCCAAAATCGCGATCCTGGACGAGCTGACCACTGGGCTGGACCCGCAGGCCCGCCGCGACACCTGGGACCTGATCGAGGGCGTGCGCGACAGCGGCGTCACGATCGTGCTGGTCACCCACTTCATGGAGGAGGCCGAGCGCCTCTGCGACCGGCTCGCCGTGATCGACCGCGGGCAGGTCGTCGCGCTGGACACCCCGGCCGGTCTGATCGCCGGCATGGACACCGAGCAGCGGATCCGCTTCCGGCCGTCCGCCCCGGTCGACGACGCGCTGCTCGAGGCGCGTCCCGAGGTGCGCGCGGTGATCCGGCACGGTGCCCAGATCGAGGTCGTCGGCACCGGCAACCTGCTGCACGCGGTCACCTCCGTGCTCGCCGTCAACGAGATCATCGCCGCCGACCTGCGGATCGAGCAGGCCAGCCTGGACGACGCCTTCGTCCAGCTGACCGGCCGGTCCGTGAAGGAGTAGTCCTGATGCGCGTCTTCGCCAAGCTGACCCTGACCGAGATCAAGCTCTTCCTGCGCGAGCCGATCGCCGCCTTCTTCGTCCTGTTCTTCCCGACCCTGCTGGTCGTCATCCTGGGCAGCATCCCGTCCTTCCGCGAGCCCTCGGCCGACCTCGGCGGGGCCCGCGTCATCGACCTCTACGTCGGCATCGCGGTGGCGCTCACCCTGGCCATGGTGGCCATCCAGGTCACCCCGGCCGTGCTGGCCACCTATCGCGAGCGCGGTGTGCTGCGCCGGCTCGCCACCACCCCCGTGTCGCCGCTCAAGCTGCTGGGCGCGCAGCTGGCCATGTTCGGGCTGGCCGCGATCGCCTCCACCGCGCTGGTGCTGGCCGTCGGCCGGCTGGCCTTCGACGTGCGGCTGGCCGACAACTTCCCCGCCTTCGTTCTCGCCTTCCTGCTGACCGCGGCCGGGACGCTGGCCATCGGCATCTTCGTCGCCGCGGTGGTGCCCAGTGGCAAGGCCGGCAACTCGGTCGGCACGATCCTCTTCTTCCCGCTGATGTTCTTCGCCGGGCTGTGGACACCCCGCGAGGTGATGCCCGAGGTGCTGCAGAGGATCGCCGACTTCACCCCGCTCGGCGCCGGCGAGCGAGCGCTCAACGAGGCGATGACGGGCGGCTGGCCCAACCTGCTCTCGGCTACGGTTCTTCTGGGATACGTGGTCGTGTTCGGGTTCGCCGCGGTCCGTTCGTTCCGCTGGTCGTAACGGGGGGTGGGGTGAGCATGGCCGAGGGGTCGACGACCGACCGGGTGGGCCGGATCATGGGGCGGTTGCCCTACATCGCCCTGGCCGCGTCGATCGTCCTGGTGGTGGCCGGCTCCTCGGTCGGTGTGCCGCATCAGGGCTGGCCGACCGTCGGCCTCGCGGTCGCCGCCACCGTCGGCTGGCTGGTCTGGTGGATCGCCCTGCACCCGCAATGGGAGCACGACGAGCCCAAGATGATCGTCTTCTTCCTCGGCCTGGCCGCGCTCATCTACCTGCTCGTCTGGACCAGCCCGCTGTTCGGGTTCTTCGCCTGGAGCGGTTACATCCTGACGACGTACGGGTTGAGGCGCTGGCGCCGGCTGGCGGCCGGCACGCTGGTGGCCGGAGCGGGCGCGATCTCGCAGATGGGCGGCTTCTCCACCCTGTCCGAGCCGGGCATCGTCCCGGTCTTCCTGGTCGTCCTGGCGATCAACATCGGCGTCGCCAACGTGATGATCTGGGTGACCATGTGGACACTCGAGCAGACCGAGAAACGCGCCCGCATGATCGATGAACTCGGTGTGGCCAACGCCAAGCTGGCCTCGGCGCTCAAGGAGAACGCCGGCCTGCACGCCCAGCTGCTGGCCCAGGCCCGCGAGGCCGGGGTGCTCGACGAGCGGCAGCGGATGGCCGGCGAGATCCATGACGTGCTCGCCCAAGGCCTGACCGGCATCGTCACCCAGCTCGAGGCGGCCGAGGCGGCGACGCCCCGGCCGGTCGACCAGAGCCGGCACCTCGACAACGCCAAGCGGCTGGCCCGGGACAGCCTGACCGAGGCCCGCCGCTCGGTGCAGGCGCTGCGCCCGCAGACCCTGGACGGCGCCGGCCTGCCCGAGGCGATCGGCGAAGTGGTGAAGGAGTGGACCCGGGTGCACGAGGTGAAGGCCGAGCTCACCACCACCGGCACCCGGCGCACGCTGCTGCCCGACATCGAGGCGGCCCTCCTGCGGACGGCTCAGGAAGCCCTGGCCAATGTCGCCCGGCACGCCGGCGCGGGCCGGGTCGGGCTCACCCTGTCCTACATGGAGGACGTGGTCACGCTGGACGTGCGGGACGACGGCGACGGCTTCGACCCCTCGTTGCCGGCCGCGGTGAGCGAGAACGGCGGCTACGGCCTGGCCGCGATGCGGGAAAGGCTGGCCCGCATCGCCGGCAGCCTCGAGGTCGAGTCCGAGCCCGGTGCCGGCACCGCGCTGTCGGCCTGCGTCCCGGCGATCGCGATCGGCGCGGCCGCGTGATCGGCCTGGTCATCGTCGACGACCACCCGGTGGTCCGCGACGGGCTGCGCGGCATGTTCACCGGCGACGCCCGCTTCGAGGTGCTGGGCGAGGCCGGCGACGGCCGCGAGGCCCTGGCCGTGGTGCGCGCGGCCGACCCCGACGTGGTGCTGATGGACCTGCGCATGCCCGGGATGGACGGGGTGACCGCGATCAAGGCGTTGCAGGACAAAGGGGTGCGGGCCCGGGTCCTCGTGCTCACCACCTACGACACCGACGCCGACGTGCTCCCGGCGATCAAGGCGGGGGCGACCGGCTACCTGCTCAAGGACGCCTCCCGCGACGAGCTCTTCCGGGCCGTCGAGGCCGCCCACCGGGGCGAGCCGGTGCTCTCCCCGGCCGTCGCCGGCCGGCTGATGGGCAGCCTGCGCTCACCGGCTCAGGAGCCGCTGAGCCAGCGCGAGCTCGAAGTGCTGGGCCTGATCGCCCGGGGCAACTCCAACAAGGAGGCCGCCGCCCGCCTGTTCATCAGCGAGGCCACGGTCAAGACCCACCTGCTGCACGCCTACGCCAAACTGGGCGTCCGCGACCGGGCCGCCGCCGTGGCCGTCGCCTTCGAGCGCGGTCTGCTGAAACGCTAGGCGGGCTCGCCCCGGTAGGTGCCGAACGACCAGCGGTTGCCCTCGGGGTCCCGGGCCAGGAAGTCGCGGGAGCCGTAATCGGTGTCGTAGGGCTTGCGATGGATGTCGGCGCCGGCCGCGACCGCCCGTTCGTACAGGGCGTCGACGTCGTCGGCGACCACGTAGGCGCCGAACGAACCCGGCTCGAGCGCCCACGGGTCGTTCTCGCCGCGCCCGGCCGAGCCGAGCATGATGCCGCCGCCCAGCGGCCAGGCCAGCTGGGCGTGATCGACGCGGTCGCCCTCGCCGTGGACGACCACCTCCCGGAAACCGAACGCGTCGACCAGGAAACGGATCAGGGCCCGGGCGTCGGTGGCCCGCAGTGTCGGCCACACCTGCGGTGGCGGTGTCCTCGCATCAGTCATGCCTGCCATCGTGCGCGGGTTCGAGGCGGGCCGCTTGGACGAAATCGAACTGGTCGGCCAGCCACTCCGACGGGGTGCAGCCGGCCAGCGCGCGGAACTCGCGGACCAGGTGGGACTGGTCGGCGTAGCCGTGCCCGGCGGCCACCTCGGCGATCGGCGTGCCCGGTCGCAGGGCGCGCCGAGCCCGGTCGAAGCGGGCCACCCGGGCCGTCTCCTTGGGGCGCAAACCCACCTCGGCCCGGAACCGGGTGGTCAGGTAGGTGTCGCTCCAGCCGACCTCGGCCGCCACGGCCCGGATCGGCGCACCGAGGATGACGCGGTGATAGGCGTACGTGATCTCGGGCCGGACCGGGCGGTCGGTCAGCCGGGCCCGCAGCGCGTCGTCGAGCACGGCGAAACGGCTCGGCCAGTCGGCGGCACCACACAGACGCTCGCGGATCCCGGCCACCACGGTCTCGCCGAGCAGGGCGGTGGCGTCGACGTCGAGACCGGCCAGCTCGGCCGCCGGAACCCCCAGCAGCGCGCGACAGCCCAGCGGCCGCAACGCCACCTGGACCCCCGACTGCCGGCCGTCGTGGGTGATGACCGCGGGCGTCAGGTGCAGGCCACCGACCAGCGAGTCGTAGTGGCCGGGCCGCTGACGCGGATCGGGGTGGGCCGCCATCACCAGCGGCTCGTCCATGGTCAGGATCATCGTGAGGTAGGGCGAGGGCAGTCCGAGATGCCGCATCGGCGCCACCCCGCGCTGGCGATACCCCGAATACGCGGCGACGAAGGGCGCGAGTGCGGCGGCCGGCCGGGCCTGGACGTACTCGTCGATGACCATCGGTTACGACGGTAAACGATGGGCCCACCCGATGCCCGGACCGGATGAGCCCCGTCTGTGCCGCCGCCGGGGTCAGTCGGACAGGGCCTTGGCCAGGTCGTCGCGGAAGGCCCGCTCGCTGTCGGTGACGGTCTCGCCGCCGAGGCCGAGCATCCCGCCGCTGGAGGCGGCGCCGACGACGCTCTCGGCGATCTCGACGAGCCAGTGCTTGTAGGTCTCGGCGTCGGCCTGCTCGGCCTTGGTGACCAGCAGGGCGTTGGCCTCGGCGGCCCGGCCGAGCACGTCCTCGGCGTACGCGATGGGGTCGCTCGGCTCGATCACCGGCGGCTCCTCACCCAGCTCGGGATCGCCCGCCCGGTCCAGGATCGCCCCGGCGACCGCGGCCACCATGGGGCTGGCCGACGCCCGCGCGTCCGAGATGACGTCGAGCCCGGCCGCCGTCTCGGCCCGGGTCTTGCGCGTGCTGTCGGGGGTGGCGGCGCTGGCCGCGGTGAGCACCGACTGCGGCAGGCCGACCAGCAGTCCCCACTCCGCGTCGGTGAAGCCCAGCATCGAATACAGCGGATCGTCGCTCACGGGAAATCCTCACGGTCGGTGATGTCTCGCAGTCTTATACCCCACCGGCCGTCAGCTCGATCACGCGGAGAAGTTCCGACCCGTACGTGTCGAGGTGCGGCTCCGGCGTCCCGGTCCACGGGCCGTCCAGATCGGGTCGCCGGCGCGCCACGTGCAGGGCGTACGCGGCCTGCTGAACACGCGCATCCTCGGCCTCGGTCACGCTCTCGCCGACGACGAACCCGTGCACGCCGGGAATCTGCCCCAGGACGGTGACTGCTTCCTGAGTGCGCTCATCGATCATCTGCCGCCACCGGGGACTCGGAAACATCGCCCGACCCTATCTCCCTCAGCTCCGCCTGATCCCGGCCGACGGAAGGGCATGTCAGCGGACGAGGTGGCCGGATTGCTCAGCACGGCCGGACGGGTGCGGGACGCGGGCGACCTCGCCGCGGCCGCCGGCCTCTACCAGCGCGCCGCCCTGCGGGGCTCGCCCGAGGCGTACGCCGAACTGGGGTTCATCCTGCGGACCATGGGCGACAGCGCCTACGCCGAGACGGCTTTCGAGCGCGCGGCCGAGGGCGGTCACGGCCTGGGCTGGTATGGCCTCGGCCTGCTCCGGACCGAGGCCGGCGACACCGAGCAGGCGGAGATCCTCTACCGCCGGGCCGCCGACGCCGGACTCGCTCTCACCCGGAAGGGGTGAGGCGGCGGGGCCCCCGGCGAGGGATGCTCCACGACGGCACGCTGTGCGGGCCGGAGGGGAGAGCTGTGGCGTTGTTCCGCTACACCTACCTCGGGCTGGCCGGGGCCCTGGTCTTCTTCTGTGCGTCGCTGACCCCGTCCCTGCTGCCGCGGGGATGGCTGTTCCAGGGGGTGATCGGCGGGCTGCTGGCGGCGGTCGGCTACGGCCTCGGGGTGCTCGGCGGGTGGCTGGGGCGGTGGATCTCGGGGCGGCCCGCGCTGCCCGCACCCAGCCGGGTGGCCTGGTGGGTGCTGGGTGGGGTCGCCGGCGTGCTGATCCTGGTCTTCCTGTGGCTGGGGTCGGGCTGGCAGCGGCAGATCCACCGGCTGATCGACCTGCCGCCACCGCCGCGCGCGAGCTATCTGCTCAGCCTGCCGCTGGCGGCCGTGCTCTTCGTGCTGGTCGTCGGGCTGGCCCGGCTGATCCGGCGGGCCACCCACGCGCTGATCCGGCTGCTCGGACGCGGGGTGCCGGCGCCGGCCGCCCGGGCGCTCGGTGTCGTGCTGATGGTGGTCATGTTGATCTTCCTCGGCAACGGCCTGCTGGTGCCCTACCTGTTCCGGGCGGCTGACCGGACCTTCGCGGCGGTCAACTCGGAGACCCAGCCGGAGGTGGCGGCACCCCTCTCGGCCTATCGGTCGGGTGGGCCGGGCTCGGTGCTGAGCTGGGCGTCGCTGGGCAATCAGGGGCGCACGTTCATCGGCGGCGGGCCGAGCGTGGCCGATCTGCGGGCCTTCTCCGGCCGTACGCCCCGGGAGCCGATCCGGGTGTATGCCGGGCTCGACTCGGCCGGCACGCCGACCGAGCGGGCCGAGCTGGCGGTGCGCGAGCTGGAGCGTACGGGAGGGTTCTCGCGCCAGGTGCTGTGCCTGATCACCACCACGGGCACCGGATGGGTCAACGCGCAGGGCGTCGACCCCTTGGAATACATGTACAACGGCGACACCGCGCTGGTCTCGATGCAGTACTCCTATCTGCCCAGCGTCATCTCCTTCCTGGTCGACCGGGACCGGGCGCGGGCGGCGGGCCGGGCGCTCGTCGACGAGGTCTACGGCGTGTGGTCCAAGATGCCGGTCGGGCAGCGCCCCCAGCTGCTGGTCTTCGGTGAGAGCCTGGGCTCCTTCGGCTCCGAGGCGGCCTTCAGCGGCAGCGGCGACATCCGCAACCGGGTCGACGGGATGCTGCTGGTCGGGCCGCCCTCCAGCAACGAGCTCTGGCGGCAGTTCGTCGAGGATCGCGACCCGGGTACGCCCGAGGTGCTGCCCCGCTACGAGCAGGGCGCGATGATCCGCTTCGCCGCCGACCCGGCCGCCGACCTGGCCCGCCCGGCCACGCCCTGGGACCGGCCCCGGGTCGTCTACCTGCAATATCCCTCCGACCCGATCACCTGGTGGTCACCCGGTCTCGCGCTGAACCGCCCCGACTGGCTGGCCGAGGAACGCGGCTACGACGTGCTGCCCGCCATGCGCTGGTACCCGCTGATCACCTGGGCCCAGGTCTCGGCCGACATGGCCGTCTCCAACAACGTGCCGGCCGGTCACGGCCACAACTTCGGCGCCGCACCGGTCACCGCCTGGGCCGAGATCGCGCCACCGGACGGCTGGACCCCGGAGCGTACGGCCGCCCTCACCGCCCTGATCGCCGCCGACGAATGACGAAGGACGAAACCATGAGCGACCTGCCCGGAATGGTCAACTCACTGACCGAGACCGAACTGCTGCTGTTCCGCGAGGCCGAGCCGGACAATCTGGCCGGGCTCGACGAGGACGGGCTGCTCGACGTGCACACCCGCATCCGCCGCGCCCGCAACAAACACCAGAAGGTCTACCGCCGGCAGGCCGCCGGCCGGGTCGGCGAGGTGGGTGCCCGCGGCCGCGCCTACCCCAAGAACACCCGCAGCCGGGCCAAGGCCGAGGTCTTCGAGGACGCGCTGGCCCGGGTCAGCGACGCGGTCGCCGGCGCCGCCCGGGCCTCCGTCGAGGCGTTGCGGGCCGAGCGCCTGGCCGAGGCCCAGCAGCCGGGCAACGTCGACCCGCCGGGCCCGCCCCGCCCGCGCAACCAGACCCGCGCGGCCCAGCGCACCGACCGGCAGCCCGACCACGCCGGAATCCCGAAGCAGCGCGCCTCGACCCGCGCGACCGGTGCCCGCCGGCAGGCCCGCCGCGACAGCCGTTAATCTTCGGCATGCTCGTTCTCGACCCGGAACACCCCTGGGCGGTCGCCGCCGCCGAAGCCATCCGCGGTGGACAGGTGGCGGCCCTGCGGCGGTTGCTGACCGAGCACCCGGGCCTGGCCACGGCCCGGCTCGGGGACCCCGACGGCGGCATGTCCCGGACGTTGCTGCACGTGGTCACGGACTGGCCCGGTCATCACCCGGACGGACCGGCCACGGTGGCCGTGCTGGTCGAAGCGGGCGCGGACGTGAATGCCCGCTTCACCGGCCCGCACACCGAGACGCCCCTGCACTGGGCGGCCAGTTGCGACGACGTCGCCGTGCTGGACGCGTTGCTGGACGCCGGCGCCGAGATCGACGCTCCGGGCGCGGTCATCGGCGGCGGCACGCCGCTGGACGACGCCACGGCGTTCGCCCAATGGCGCGCCGCGCGCCGGCTGGTCGAGCGCGGAGCACGCACGACGCTGTGGCACGCCGCGACCCTCGGCCTGAGCGACCGCTGGCCGGCCTACTTCACCGGCGACACCCGGCCGGCGGCGGACGAGCTCAACGGCGCCTTGTGGGGAGCCTGTCACGGCGGGCAGCAGCGGGCCGCCCAGTTCCTGCTCGAGCACGGCGCCGACCTCGACTGGATCCCGCCCTGGGAGCACCTCACGCCACTGGACGCCGCCGTCCGTCACGGCGACCCCGCCCTGATCGCCTGGTTGCGCGCACGCGGCGCCACGTCTGTCGCCGCCGGGTAGTCAGCCCGGGAACACTTTCGCCGTGCTCGGCGGGCACCATCCGAAGCCCGGCCAGGGCGACCGCGGTGATCACGGCCGAGGCCAGGAAGACTCCGCCGTAGCCGAGCGCGGTCGTTGATCCGGCGCCGATCAGCGGTCCGGAGGCCACAGCGCCCAGCCGGCGGGTGTTGGCGTACAGACCGGAGGCCAGCCCCGGGCGCGGGATCAGCTCCTGGAACAGGGTCAGGCCGACACCCGCGACGGCGGCGAAGAACCAGGCGTTGAGCACCTGCAAGGCGAGCAGCGGAACCGGGCCGCTGGCAAAAGCCATGGCCGCGTAGTAGGCGACGCCGGCCAGGCAGCCGGACAGCAGCAGCCGCGTCCCTCGAGGTGTCGTGCGGGTCGTTCGCCGAGGCGAAACGGTTGCTGAGCTTGCCGATCAGCAACAGAGCCGGAATCTCGAGGGCGGCGGCCACGCCCAGAGTGACGCCGGACCACGCCACGTCCAGTCCCATCCGGCCGGTCACGAACAGGCTCATGATCGAGACCGTGGCGCTGTTGGTGGCCTGCAACGCGATGAACACCACGACGACCGCGATGACCCGGCCGCTCAGCACCGCCCTCGGCTGTGCGGCGGCGTCGCCCTCGACCGCCTTCGGGGCGCGCATGGCGGCGGTGGTGCCGATGTTGAGGAGCGCGATCACCGCGATGGCGGCCAGGATCGATCGCGCGCCGGACGCGGCGATGACGGCCGTGGCCAAGGGTGGGCCGGCGACCCAGGCGACCGAGACGAGCGCCCGGGTCCGCACCACCTCGCCCGGTGCCGCGCCGGTGTGCTTGAGGTGGGCGAACAACAGGGAACTGCCCACGCCGGCCGGCCCGCCGAGCACCACCAGGGCGAGCACCGCCACCGGCAGGGACGTGGTGGCCGCGAGGGCGCCGGCCAGCGCCAGGGTCAGGACGCCGCAGGCGAGCGTCGGCCGCAGATAGTCGCCGGCCCGGTCCGCGTACGCGGGTACCAGCAGCGAGGCGACGAAGCCGCCGGTGTTGTAGATCGCCAGCGCCCAGCCGACCTCGCCCGGGCCGGCGTCGTAGACCGTCACCAGCAGCAGGGCCAGGGCCGGGTTCAGGAAGGCGAACTGCAGCCCCCACAGCAACGCCCCGGCCGGGATCACCATCCGCCGCACGTTCAGACCTCCGGCGTGCCGCCGGTCCGGCGACAACTCGTGGCTGGGATCGCCGCCGAGCTTCGGCTCAGCCCGTCGCGTGAGGTCATCCCGATTCCTTCCCTCCGGCGATCCGGTGTCGACGGTAGGCGCGACGGCGAGCCGCAGGGGGGTCTCGACTTCACCGGCAAGACGGTCCACCCCCTCACCACGTACGCGATGAGCGGCCTGGGAACCACCGAGCGCGACTACGCCGCGTCCTGCCCCGGCGCGAAGCTCGGGGAAGGTCTGGCCGTCCGCGGCGAAGAGGTCGCCGACGCCGAGCCCGACGTCGAAGCGTGGCTGCGCCGCACCGGCCTGCTCACGCGCTGATCTCAGTCCTGGGCGGCGGCCGTGCCCACCTGTGTCGCGGCCCAGGTGGCGAGCAGTTCGAGGCCGTCGCCGGACGGGGTTCCGGGCTCGGCCGAGTAGGTCAGGATCGTCAAGCCGTCATCGCCGGGCAGTTCGAGCACCTCGAAGGCCAGGTCGAGCTCGCCGATGGCGGGGTGGCGCAGACGCTTGGTGCCGTGGCGGTGGACGTAGACCTCCTGGGCCGCCCACATCGTGCGGAAGGGCTCGCTGCGCATGGACAGCTCGCCGATCAGGTTCATCAGCTGCTGGTCGTCCGGGTTGCGGGCGGCGGCGATGCGCAGCGCGGCCACGGCTGACCCGGCCACCTGTGTCCACTCCGGATAGTAGGCCTGGGCGTGCGGGTCGAGGAAGGTGAACCGCATGGAATTGACCGGGAGCATCGGGCCGGCGGTGAGCATGGGCGCGTAGAGAGCCAGGCCCAGCGGGTTCGCGGCCAGGATGTCGAAGCGGTGGTTGCGCAGGAACGCGGGCACGCCGGTCATCGAGTCGAGCACCCGGCGGATCGCCGGCCGGATCTCCGGGGGCTTGCGGCGGGCGCGGGCGCGGATCGGCGCCGGTCCGGCGGCGCGGGCCAGATGGTGCAGGTGCGCGGTCTCCGTCTCGTCGAGCCGTAACGCGCGGGCGAGGGCGTCCAGGACGCTGTCGGAGGCGCCGCCGAGGTGGCCGCGCTCCAGGCGGGTGTAGTACTCGACGCTGACCCCAGCCAGGGCGGCGACCTCACCGCGGCGCAGCCCGGCGACCCGGCGGCTGCCGTACGCGGGAATGCCGGCCTGCTCCGGGGTGATCTTCGCCCGGCGGGAGGTCAGGAAGGCCCGTACCTCGCTGGTGTTGTCCATGAACCCAGGCTAAGCACCGGTCCCGGCCGGAGGGGGTCCCTGCCGGTACCTCCTTCAGCAGGGACTCCCGGAGACCGGAAGACCGATGTTTGGTAGTCACGGGCCGGGTACGTCCTTCACCGGAAGGGCTGACACCGCCTACCGCGCTGAAGACGACCGGTACGGGGCCGGCCCCCCGGAACTGAGAGGAACTCTGTCATGCCCACCGTCCCGAACCTGAGGCTGAACAACGGCGTCGAGATGCCCGCCATCGGCCTCGGCGTCTTCCAGACCCCGCCCGACGAGACCCGCGACGCCGTCCTGGCCGCCCTGTCCGACGGCTACCGGCACATCGACACGGCCGCCGCCTACGGCAACGAGCGGGAGGTGGGCGAGGCCATCGCCAAGTCCGGCGCCGACCGCTCCGAGGTCTTCGTCGAGACCAAGATCTGGATCAGCGACTACGGGTACGACGGGACCCTGCACGGCTTCGACAAGAGCGCCGGCAAGCTCGGCGTCGACCAGATCGACCTGCTCATCCTGCACCAGGCGCTGCCCTCGGAGTTCGACCGGACCCTGGCCGCCTACCGCGCTCTGGAGAAGCTGCTGGCCGACGGCAAGGTCCGCGCCATCGGCGTCAGCAACTTCATGGTCGACCACCTCACCCGGCTGCTCGACACCGCCACCGTCGTGCCGGCGGTGAACCAGATCGAGGTGCACCCGTACTTCCAGCAGCGCGAGGTGCAGGCCTTCGACACCGAGCACGGTATCCTCAACCAGGCCTGGTCGCCGATCGGCGGGATCACTTTCTACCGCGACGGCGAGCACACCAGCACGCTGCGGGATCCGGTGATCGGCGAGGTCGCGAAGGCGTACGGCAAGTCCCCGGCCCAGGTGATGCTGCGCTGGCACCTGCAGCAGGGCCGGCAGGTGATCCCGAAGTCGACCAAGCCGGCCCGGATCGCCGAGAACTTCGACGTGTTCGACTTCGAGCTCACCGGCGAGCAGCTCGCCGCGATCGACGCCCTGGACACCGGCAGGCGGGGCGGCCCCGAGCCGGAAGCCATCACTCTCGAGACCTTCGGCCGGCCGATCCCGGAAGCCTGACGGTCATTTTCTGACGCACGACGACACGGAGGAGACATCATGCGTACCGCGAAGCTCGGTGCACTCGAAGTGGGCCGGATCGGTCTCGGCGCGATGGGCATGTCGGACGGCTACAGCGGCGCCGGCAGCGACGACGCCGAGTCCGTCCGCACCATCCACCGGGCGATCGACCTCGGCGTCACCCTGATCGACACCGCCGAGGTCTACGGCCCGTACGTCAACGAGGAGCTGGTCGGCCGCGCCCTGAAGGGCCGCCGCGACCAGGTCGTGCTGGCCACCAAGTTCGGTCTGATCTCGCACACCGGGCGCGGTGCCGGGAAGCCGGACAGCAGCCCGGACAGCATCCGTACGGCGGTCGACGGCTCCCTGCGACGGCTCGGCACCGACCACATCGACCTGTATTACCAGCACCGCGTCGACCCGGGCACGCCGATCGAGGACACCATGGGTGTGCTCGCGCAGCTCGTGACCGACGGCAAGATCCGGTACGTCGGCCTGTCCGAGGCCTGGGCCGACACGATCCGCCGTGCGCACGCCGTGCACCCGGTGACCGCGTTGCAGTCGGAGTATTCACTGTGGACCCGTGACCAGGACGAGATCCTGCCGCTGCTGCGTGAGCTGGGCATCGGCCTGGTCGCCTACTCGCCGCTCGGCCGCGGCTTCCTCACCGGCGCCCTGCGCACCCCGGCCGACGTGGAGAAGCTGGACGACAGTGACATGCGCAAGAACCACCCGCGCTTCACCGGCGAGAACTTCCAGCGCAACCTGCGCCTCGCCGACCAGGTGCAGGCGGTCGCCGACCAGGTGGGCGCCACCTCGGCCCAGGTCGCCCTGGCCTGGTTGCTGGCCCAGGGCGACGACATCGTCCCGATCCCCGGCACCAAGCGGGTCAGCCGGGTGGAGGAGAACGCCGCGGCCGACGCCGTCACGCTGACGCCGGAGCAGATCGCGACGCTCACCGCGCTGCCGGTGGCCGAGGGCGGCCACCACACCGAGGAGCAGATGCAGATGATCGAGCGCTGAACCGACTGGCCGGTCTCTGAGGGGAGACCGGCCGGCGGACGCCATCACTGCACGGTGAGCAGCTCGTTCTCGATCACGACCGGCACCGAGAGGGTCTTGTACCCCACCTCGTCGAAGAGGACGGTCATCCGTTCCTCCTCGTAGCCCATCACCGTGCCCGGGCCCCACTCGCCGTGGCGGACCTTGGCGTGGATGGGGAAGGGCTCGTCGGTGGTGGCTTCGATCGTCTCGGCGGCCGAGCCCCCGGCGCAGTTGTCGCAGTGGCCGCACGGCTTGGCCAGGTCCTCGCCGAAGTAGGCCAGCAACGTCTGTGTCCGGCAGGCCCGGGTCTCGGCGAAGCCGCGCATCATGTCGGTGCGTGACCGCGAGACGACCTGCTGGCGCTCGTGTTCCTTGAGCGCCGCCGTGGCCGCCGCGGCCGGCAGCGGGGCGAAGTTCGGGACGGTCAGCTTGGTGCCGCTTCCGGTGGTCGCCGCGCCCACCTGTTCGAGCAGGTTCAGGTACGAGCCGAGCTTGCGCGGGCCCAGGCCGGTGGCCTCTTTGAGTTCCGTCTTGGTCTTCGGTCCCGACCGCAGCGCCGCCGCCAGCTCCCGCAGCTCGACCTCGTCGGGGGAGCCGCCGGTGAAGAAGCGCTGGATCGCCTCGTCCTCGGAACGCCACAGCAGCAACGCCTGAGCCTGCTCGTCGTCGCGGCCGGACCGGCCGATCTCCTGGAAGTAGCTGTCCGGGGAATCGGGCAGGGCCATGTGGGCCACCCAGCGGATGTTCGCCTTGTCGATGCCCATGCCGAACGCGGACGTGGCCACCATGATGTCGACCTTGTCGGCGGTGAACGCCTCGTGTTTCTGCTCGCGGGCGCCGCCGGCCATGCCGCCGTGATAGAAGTCGGCCGGGTAGCCGGCCTTCGTCAGGCGCTCGGCCAGTTCCTCGGCCGAGCGCCGGGTGGCGACGTAGATGATGCCGGGCCGCGGCGCCGAGTCGAGGAGCGCGGTGAGCCGGCGCCAGCGGTAGTCCTCGTCGGGGCAGTGCGCCACCTCGAGGAAGAGGTTGCGCCGGTCGAGGCCGGAGACGTGGATCTCCGGCTTGTCGAGCTGCAGGCGCTCGATGATGTCGTCACGGACCGGCGGGGAGGCGGTCGCGGTCAGCGCGATCACCGGCGGGCGGCCGATGCCCTTGATCATGTCGCCCAGGGCGAGGAACTCGGGGCGGAAGTCGTGACCCCAGGCCGAGATGCAGTGTGCCTCGTCCACCGCGACCAGGCCCGGCTTGAGCGCCTTGACCTCGGCCATCCGCTCGGGATCGCTCAGCTGCTCCGGGGTGATGAAGAGGAACTCGGCGCGGCCCTCGCGGATCTCGCGGATCGCCTCGCGTTGCTGCGCCGGCGTCTCGGCCGAGCTCACCCGCACCGCCCGGATCTTGGGGTCGTCGCGCTCGTTGAGGGCGGCGATCTGGTCCTGCTGCAGGGCGAGCAGTGGCGAGATCACCACGGTCGGCCCGGGCAGCAGCACGGCCGGGATCTGATAGATCGCCGACTTGCCGGCCCCGGTGGGGAGCACGACGAGAGCGTCGCGACGGCGCAGCACGGCGCGCATCGGCTTGAATTGGCCCGGGCGCAGCGAAGGCCACCCGAAATGGTTCCGGGCGACCTTGCGCAGGCGCGGTCCGTAGACAGGAATCTTCATCGAGCGGCCATTTTTCCCGGGCGTCGAGGCGGGCAAACGCTCACGACGCCTTGGGCAGGATCTCGTTCTGATAGAGATCGAACAGGCCCTGGTAGTGCGGCCCGGTGTTGGCCACATAGACCTCGTCGAAACCGGCGTCCCGGTATTTGCCGATCATCTCGAGGTGGGCCGCCGGGTCGTTGCCGCAGACGAACGACTCCTTCACCATGTCCTGCGTGACGAGCTGGGACGCCTGCTCGAAGTGCTTGGGGGTCGGCAGCACCTGGGACAGTTCGCCCGGCACACCCGCGTTGGGCCATTTCTCGTACGCGATCCGGGCCCCCTCCTCCTCGGAGCTCGCGAACGCCGCCTTGAACCCGGCCTGCGCCACCCGCTTGCCGCCGCCGTTGTCGCGGAACCGCTGGACCAGGTCGCCGTCCGGCATCGTGCTGACGTAGCCGTCACCGATCCGCGCGGCCACCTCGACCGCCTTGGGACCGAAGCCGGAGATCAGGATCTCGACCGGCACCTCGGGCAGCGTGTAGATGCGGGCGTTCTCCACGGTGTAGTGCTTGCCGCGGTACGAGTAGTTGCCGCCCTGCCACAGGCCTCGCATGATCTCGACGGCCTCCTCGAGCATCTCCAGGCGTACGTCGGCCTCGGGCCACGCGTCGCCGAAGATGTGCTCGTTGAGCGCCTCGCCGGTGCCGATGCCGAGCCGGAAGCGGCCCTTGGTCAGCACCGCGCTGGTCGCCGCGGCCTGGGCGATGACGGCGGGGTGGATGCGAACCGTGGGACAGGTGACGGCGGTGGTGATCGGCAGGCTGGTCGCCTCGCTGAGCGCGCCGATCATCGACCAGACGAACGCGCTCTGGCCCTGGGCGTCCACCCAGGGGTGGTAGTGGTCCGAGATCCACAGGCCGCTGAAGCCGGCGCGCTCGGCGCCGCGGGCCTGCTCGAGAAGCTCGGCCGGGGTGTATTCCTCGCAGGAAAGGAAGTATCCGATGCGCATGGGCCGGGAGATACCCCTATTTTTTGCCACCGAACATGCGACGGATGGCCCAGAGCAGCAGCAGGAAGGCCAAGGCGATGCCGAGCAGCCGGACGGCGTGCACCTCGGACCAGTCGACGGTGGCGGCGGCGAGCACGGTGGGGGTCACGAGACGCATGGTATCGACCGCACTTAACCCAGAGCTAATAGAAAGGTTTGTTGACTGAAACAGCTGTCGAGTGTGACCATTGGTCCGCACAACGGGGGGCGCGCTCCCACAGGACGCGCCGGACGTCACCGGAGGTACGGGGGCTTATGCCGAACCATGGCGAATTGCCGGAACTCGCCGCAGCGGTGCTACAGCCGGGATTCGCCGGCACCACCGCGCCCGACTGGGTCCGGCGGTGGCTCGGCGAGGGTCTCGGCGGCGTGGCGCTGTTCGCCCGCAACGTCGAGTCGCCCGCACAGGTGGCGGCGCTGACCGCACAGCTGCGCGCGGAGCGTCCGGACGTGCTGGTCGCGATCGACGAGGAGGCCGGCGACGTCACCCGGTTCGAGTCGCGGCTGGGCAGCTCCCGGCCGGGCAACCTGGCCCTCGGGGCGATCGACGACGTCCGGCTGACCGAGGAGGTCGCCCGCGACCTGGGCTGCGACCTGGCCGACGCGGGCATCACGCTGGACTACGCGCCCGACGCCGACGTCAACAGCAACGCCGCCAACCCGGTCATCGGGGTTCGCGCCTTCGGGGCCGAGGCTCAGCTCGTGGCGCGCCACTCCGCCGCCTTCGTCCGCGGGCTCCAGGCGGCCGGCGTGGCCGCCTGCGCCAAGCACTTCCCGGGTCACGGCGACACCAGCGTCGACTCCCACCACGACGTGCCGCTGATCGACCGGGACCGGGCGCAGCTCGAGGAGTGCGAACTCGTCCCGTTCCGGGCGGCGATCGCGGCCGGCGTGCGGGTGGTCATGACCGGGCACCTGCTCGTGCCCGCGTACGACTCCGAGCTCCCGGCCACGCTCAGCCGACCCATCCTCACCGGGCTGCTGCGCGAGGAGCTGGGCTTCGACGGCCTGATCGTCACCGACGGCATCGAGATGCAGGCCGTCCGCCGCCGCTACGGGCTGGCCGGCGCGACCGTGAAGGCCCTCGCCGCGGGTGTCGACGCGATCTGCGTGGGTGGTGACCACGCCGACGAGCAGACCGCCGTGCTGCTGCGGGACGCGATCGTGGACGCCGTGCGTTCCGGCGAGCTGCCCGAGGAGCGGCTGCGGGCCGCGGCGGCCCGGGTCCGTGACCTCGGCCGGTGGACGACCGCCACCCAGACCGCGTCGGGCGCCCGCGCCATCGCCGACTCGGCTTCCGCGGTGACCGTGCTCGCCCCGACCACCAGCGTGGGCTTCGACGCCGCGCGCCGGGCCGTACGGGTGACCGTGGCCCCGGGCGACGCCGCGCTGCCGGTCCGCGAGCCGGCCCACGTCGTCGAGTTCGCCCCGCCCCGCAACATCGCCATCGGCGCCGAGACCCCCTGGGGCCTGGGTGCGCCGCTGAGCGACCTGCTGCCCGGCACCACCTCGGTGCGCCTGACCGAGGACGACCTCGGGGCCGACCCGGTGGCGACCGTGCTGGACGGCGCGGCCGGGCGCCCACTGGTGCTCGTGGTGCGCGACGTGCACCGCCACGCGTGGCTGGCCGGCGCGCTCGACGGGGTGCTGGCTCAGCGGCCGGACGCGATCGTCGTCGAGATGGGCGTGCCCGAGACCGTCGTGGGCGCGGTGCACATCGCCACCTTCGGCGCCACCCGCGCCTCCGGTGTGGCCGCGGCCGAGCTGATCGCGGGCACCCGGGTGCCCGCGCCCGCCCCGCAGCCGCTGGCTGCCTAAGGCCTGTCCTGTCGATCACGCGGGGCGTGATCGACAGGACAGGCCTTAGTCCTCGATGATGTCGTCGTAGCCGGGGTGCTCGGCGACGTACTTGGCGAAGAACGGGCAGGCGGGGTAGACCCGGGCGCCCTGTGCCCGGAGCTGGTCGAGCGTGCGCTCGGCCAGCACGGTGCCCAGGCCCTGGCCGCGGAAGCGCCGGTTGATCTCGCTGTGGGTCACCACCGTGACGCCGTCGCGGACCCGATAGGCGGCGAAACCCGCCACGTCGTCGCCGATCCGCAGCTCGAAGCGCTTCTCGGCGGGGTTGTCGCGCACATCGACGTCGCTCATCGGCTCAGCTTAGGGTCGCGCGGGCCCCGTACGCTGGAAGGGTGTTGAAACCCACGCCCCGCCTCGCCGCCGTCCTCAGCTCAGCCGCTCTCGGCCTCGCGCTCCTCGCGGGTTGCAGCAGCGACAACGTCAGTTGTGGCCTCGACCAGTGCACAGTCTCGATCGATCGCGAAACCAACGCGAGCGCGAGCTTCCTGGGTGTGGAGGCCAAGTTCCTCAGCGCCGACGCCGACACGGTGACGCTCGAGGTGGCCGGTGAGCAGCTCAGCCTGACCAAGGGGCAGCAGGCGGTGGAGGTCGCCGGCCTGATGGTGTCGCTGGACAGCGTGACCAGTGACCAGATCGGGCTGCAGGTCTCGCGTCAGTAACACACGGGGCTGTTCCCGTCCTGGGTTTGAGAAAACCCGGGACGGGACATTTTCCGTCACATGACATCCGCCGCCTCGAACGTCAAGAGCACCGCCTCGCGGGCCGCCGACAGCAAGCCGCTCGAATATCTTGCTCGAGGCGGCTTCATCGGATACGGCATCATCCACCTCATCTTCGCCTGGATCGCCTTCCAGGTGGCCTTCCAGGGCTCGTCGCAGGAGAGCGACCAGTCCGGCGCGCTCCAGACGCTGGCCGGCAACGGGCTCGGCAAGACACTGCTCGTCATCATCGTGATCGGCATGATCGCGATGGCGATCTGGCAGGCCTTCGAGGCCGCCATCGGCGAGAGCGGCGAGCAGGACCGTGCGGCGCTGGCCGAGCGGGTCCTCTCCGGCGCCCGCGCGATCCTCTACCTCTACCTGGC
Organism: Paractinoplanes maris; assembly: GCF_023544465.1. Classification (GTDB taxonomy): domain Bacteria; phylum Actinomycetota; class Actinomycetes; order Mycobacteriales; family Micromonosporaceae; genus Actinoplanes; species Actinoplanes maris. The sequence goes on from NZ_JALPVL010000015.1 coordinate 73,105, forward strand.
CTACTACGCCATCAAGGTGCTGCAAGGCTCGAACGCCTCGATGGGTGACACCTCGCAGAACAAGTCCTCGACCCTGATGGACAGCACCGGTGGGCGGTGGCTGATCGGCCTCATCGGACTCGTGGTGGTCGGTGTCGGTGTCGGCATGTTCATCTACGGCTACAAGAAGAAGTTCACCAAGCACCTCAACACCGGTCAGATGACCCACGGCACCCGCCAGCCGATCATCCGGCTCGGCATGGCCGGCTACATGGCCAAGGGCACGGCGTACGCCATCGCGGGTGTGCTGGTCGTCGTGGCCGCGGTGAAATACGACCCGGAGAAGGCGCGTGGTCTCGACGCGGCGCTGAAGACGCTGGCCGGGAACTCCTGGGGTGTCTGGGTTCTGGGGCTGATCGCCCTCGGCATCGCCTGCTTCGGTGTCTACTGCATCGCTCAGGCCAAGTACCGGAAAGTGTGAGCAACCTCTGACCTTCGGGCGGGAGAGTTGCGGGTGCCGGCGACCAAGGAACACTGGGTCGCTGGTATCCGCACTTTCTGCGTGAAGGAGAGACACGTGCCCAGCACTGTCAAGGCCCTGCTCGTCGTGGCTGTCGCGACGGGGCTGGCGATCGCGCTGGTGGCGATCGTGCACTGGCTGCTCGGCCGGCTCGGCCGCACCTCGGATCTCGCGGCCGACCTGGCTCGCACGGCACACAAGCCGTTCCTGGCCACCCTGACCCTCTTCGCGATCCAGCAGGGCATCCGTGCCGCGGCCGGTGACTTCCCCGGCCGGGCGGGCGTGCTGCACGCCCTGATCATCTGTTTCATCGCCGCGTTCGCCTGGCTGGTGGCGGCGTTCGTGCTGGTGCTGGAGGACGCGGCGCTGGCTCGCTGGCGCACCGACGTGCCCGACAACCTCAAGCGCCGCCGCTTCAAGACCCAGGTGGTGATGATCCGCCGCCTCACGGTGGCCACGATCGTGGTGCTCACCCTGGGCGTGGTGCTGATGACCTTCCCGGGCATCCGCGCGCTCGGCGCCAGCGTGCTGGCCTCGGCCGGGGTCGTCAGCGTCATCGCCGCGCTGGCCGCCCAGAGCACCCTCGGCAACGTCTTCGCCGGCCTCCAGCTGGCCTTCAGCGACGCCGTCCGGGTCGATGACGTGGTGGTCGTCGAGGGGGAGTGGGGCCGCATCGAGGAGCTCACGCTCACCTACGTGGCGGTGCAGATCTGGGACGACCGGCGGCTGGTGCTGCCGACGTCGTACTTCACCACCAAGCCGTTCCAGAACTGGACCCGCCAGTCCTCGGCCGTGCTCGGCACCGCCGAGGTCGACGTCGACTGGTCGACCCGGATCGAGCCGCTGCGGACCGAGCTGCGGGCCGTCTGCGAGGGCTCCGAGCTGTGGGACGGACGGGTGTGCGTGCTGCAGGTGACCGAGGCGACCGGCGGCATGGTCCGCCTGCGCGCTCTGGTCAGCGCGAGTGATGCCCCCTCGCTGTGGGATCTGCGCTGCCTGGTGCGCGAGCGCCTGGTGTCGTTCATCTGGGAGAACCAGCGCGACGCGCTGCCGCGGTACCGGGCCGACCTCGCGAACGGTGCCCGCACGGCCGCCGGTGCGAGCCTGCGACCGGCGCCCCAGGCCGACTCCGACGACAGCCGCTTCTTCAGCGGCGAGGACGGTGCGGAGCGCGCGGTGGCCTTCGGCGGGCCGGACGAGCAGGTGCCCGTGCCTACCCACCGGTGAGTCTGTTCTGCCGGGTTCTGCGCAGCAGGATTGACTCTCTGGTGATCAGGGCATACACCGGGACACGGAAAGGAGGACATCATGGCCGATGTTCTGAACGGACGCCAGACTTCCACGGGCGCCGATCAGTCGACCGCCGAGTTGGTGCAGCAGGCCAGTGAGCAGATCAGTCGTCTCGTCCGCGACGAGATCACCCTGGCCAAGGCCGAGTTGGCGGAAAAAGGGAAGCACGCGGGCATCGGCATCGGCCTGTTCGGCGGCGGCGGAGTTCTCGCCATGTACGGCGTCGGTGCCCTCGTTGCGACCCTGATCATCGTTTTCAACCTGTTCCTGGATCTCTGGCTGGCCGCGCTGATCGTCACGGTCGCCCTCTTCGTGCTGGCCGGGGTGCTCGCCCTGATCGGCAAGAACCAGGTGTCGAAAGCAGTGCCCCCGGAGCCCTCGGCCGCCATCCAGAGCGTCAAGGCCGACGTCGACGAGGTCAAGCTCGCGGTGGAGCGTGGTCGCGCATGAGTGAGAAGAACGGATCCGAGGCGCCCAAGCCGTCGATCGAGGAGCTGCGCGCGGAGATCAAGCAGACCCGCGCCGAGCTCGGAGAGACGGTGCAGGCGCTCGCGGCCAAGGCCGACGTCAAGGCCCGGGCCAAGGAGCAGGTCGAGCAGACCAAGCAAAAGGTCAAGGCGCAGGCCGTCGAGGCGACCGAGCGGGTCCGCGGCGCGGCTGTGGCCGCCGCCGGCGCGGTCAGCGGCAAGGTGCACGAGGCGGCCGACCGGACGTCCGAGAAGGCGCATCAGGCGGCCGACCTCACGGCGGCCAAGGCCGACCAGGTGGACGTCCGCGAGACGCTGCGGAACAGCCCCGTTCCGCTCCCGTTGGTTCTGGCCGGCGTGGTGGCTGTTGTCGGCATCATTCTGATTGTTCGAGGGAGTCGCCGATGAGCGGCAAGGTATCGAAGCTGGCCTACAAGCCGGTCGGGTTGCTGCTCGGCATCGGTGCCGGTGCGGTGGCGGGTTTCGTCTTCAAAGAGGTCTGGCGAGTGGCCTCCGGTGATGACGATGCGCCTAACGCGACCGACGAGGATCGGGGCTGGGTCGAGATTCTCGCCGCCGCTGCGCTGCAAGGCGCGATCTTCGCACTCGTGAAGGCGGCCGTCGATCGGAGTGGCGCAGTCGGCGTCCGAAAAATTACTGGTCAATGGCCTGACTGACGTTAGTTGACAGTGGCTGGTCTCCCACATCGCGAGAGCGAAGTGGGGGACCTTTTCCATATCTGGCGTCCCTATTCGTTCGCCTTAGGGGCAGCCTTTCGGCTCGATTCTCGGGTACAGTGTGCCCAGTTTTTGCGTATGTGGTTCGCTGCTTCCGCCCGATCGAGGGGGACCGGCCCACCGGCCGGTGTCAGGAGATCAGGCGGATGGGACGTCCTCTGAAAGGGCCGCCTCACGGCGCCGCTGCTCGAAAACGGTCATCGGCCCGGGGCGTAGCGGGGCCGGCTTTTTCAGAAGGAGAGTTCAGCATGGCGCAAGGAACCGTGAAGTGGTTCAACGCAGACAAGGGCTTCGGCTTCATCACCGTCGACGGCGGGGGTGCTGACGTGTTCGTCCACTTCTCGGCCATCCAGACGAGCGGTTACCGCACGCTGGAGGAGAACCAGCGGGTCGAGTTCGAGATCGCCCAGGGTCAGAAGGGCCCGCAGGCGGAACAGGTTCGCCCGCTCTGAGCAACGACGCCGGTCCCCGGACCGGCTGCCGATCGCCTGGCGGAGGTCGGCTACGACGCGAAAGCCCCCGCATCCTGCAGGATGCGGGGGCTTTGTATTGTCTTACCTTTTGCTCACCTCGCGCCGGGTGACCGATCAGTTCGCGGTGTGGGCGGTGGTTGCTGAATCATCGCCAATGTTTCCGCGCGTTTCGCCCGGGTCCGAGAGCGTTCTCCAAGAATGATCAAAATCAGTCCCGCGATGGCGACGACCGGGCCGATGACCGACCAGATTCCGACCCCGCTCATCCGGCTGTCGGTGAGAATGTCGAAACCCTGCAGTGTCCACAGAGCACCGACGACGACGGCCAGCACTCCGAGCGCCATGGGAAGCCACCCATGGAGCCTTTTCGGAGCGGTCGGATTGTTCACCATTTGTCGTGGACTTGCGGACGGATCAGCTCGTCGTAGACCTCGCGCACGCCGGCCTGGGCCTCGTCGCTCAGCGGCGGCAGCCCGGCCACCGCGGCGTTGCCCCGGGCCTGATCGGCGTTGCGCGCGCCGGGGATGACCACCGTGAGGCCCGCCTGGTCGAGCACCCAGCGCAGCGCGAACTGGGCCATCGTGAAGCCCTCGGGAACGAGCGGGCGCAGCCGCTTGACCGCCTCGAGCCCGGTCGCGAAGTCGACGCCCGCGAACGTCTCGCCGACGTCGAACGCCTCACCGTGCCGGTTGTAGTTGCGGTGGTCGTCGGCGGCGAACGTGGTGTGCTCGTCGTAGCGGCCGGACAGCAGGCCACTGGCCAGCGGCACCCGCGCGATGATGCCGACCCCGGCCTCGGCGGCGGCCGGCAGCACCCGCTCGAGCGGCTTGAGCCGGAAGGCGTTCAGAATGATCTGGACGCTGGCCGTGCCCGGGCGGGCGATAGCGGCGAGCGCCTCGTCGACCTTCTCGACACTCACGCCGTACGCCTTGATCCGCTTTTCCTCGACCAGGGTGTCGAGGGCGTCGTAGACCGCGTCGGACGAGAAGACCGAGGTCGGCGGGCAGTGCAGCTGCACGAGGTCGAGGGTGTCGACGCCGAGGTTGGCCCGGGACCGGTCGTTCCACGCGCGGAAGTTGTCGAGGGTGTAGTTGCCAGGCTCCTGGGCCATCCGCCGGCCCATCTTGGTGGCCACGGTGAGCTGGGGCTTGTCCTTGATGAAGGAGCCGATGATCTGCTCGCTGCGGCCGTCGCCATAGACGTCGGCCGTGTCGATGAACGTGACGCCCGCGTCGACCGCGGCCTGCAGGGTCTCGTGCGCGTCGGCCTCGCTCACGTCACCCCAGTCGGCGCCGAGCTGCCACGCGCCGAGGCCGACCACGCCGACCGTCCGTCCCATCCTGCCAAAACTGCGTTTCTCCACGGGTCACGACATTACCCGGCCTGGGATATCGTGCATGCAAAACGTACGTACGGTTTGGGAGGCTCGCATGTGGGATCCGTCCGTCTACCGCCGGTTCGGCGCCGAGCGTTCACGCCCCTTCTTCGACCTGGTCGCGCGGATCGGCGCCGAGCGTCCGCGCGCGGTCGTCGACCTGGGCTGCGGGCCCGGCGAGCTGACCCTGTCGCTGGCCGGACGCTGGCCCGGGGCTCGGCTCACCGGGATCGACTCCTCGCCCGAGATGATCGAGAAGGCCTCGGCCCACGGCGGTCCGGCCGATTTCCGTACGGGCGACGTGCGCGACTGGCACCCGGAGCCCGACGTCGACGTGCTGGTGACCAACGCGACCCTGCAGTGGGTGCCCGAACACCGTGATCTGCTCGTCCGCTGGACCCGCGAGCTGCCGCCCGGCGCCTGGCTGGCGATGCAGGTGCCGGGTAACTTCGGCGCGCCCTCGCACGTGCTGCTGCGTGAGGTCGGGAAGCGTTACGGCGTGAGCGACGTGCTGCGGGAGGCGCCGGTCGGTGATGCCGCCGACTATGCGGCACTGCTCGACGGGGCCGAGGTCGACGCGTGGGAGACCACCTACCTGCACCTGCTGCCGGTCGACGGGCCCGAGCACCCGGTGCTGCGCTGGATGGAGGGGACGGCGTTGCGTCCCGTCAAGGTCACGCTGGACGACAATGCTTGGCAGTCGTTCCGCGCCGACCTCGCGCGGGAGCTGACCGGCGCCTACCCGGCGACCGGGGGCTACGTCGCGTTCCCGTTCCGCCGCGTCTTCGTGGTGGCCCGGACCGCCTCATCGTAAGGGGACGAAGGGTGACATCGTTCATCGCCGGCCTGCCCAAGGCCGAGCTGCACGTGCACCACGTGGGCTCGGCCTCGCCGCGCATCGTGGCCGAGCTGGCCGCCCGGCACGAGGGCGCCTCGCCGGTGCCGGCCGACCCGGCCGCGCTGGCCGACTACTTCGCGTTCCGCGACTTCGCGCACTTCATCGACGTCTACCTGACCGTGGTCGACCTGATCCGCGACGACCAGGACGTGCGCATGCTGACCTTCGAGGTCGCCCGCGAGCTGGCCCGCCAGCAGGTCCGGTACGCCGAGCTGACCATCACGCCCTACTCCAGCGTCAAGCGCGGCATCCCGGCCAAGGCGTTCTGCGAGGCGATCGAGGACGCCCGGCGCGGCGCCTCGGCCGAGTTCGGCATCGACCTGCGCTGGTGCTTCGACATCCCCGGTGAGGCCGGGCTCGCCGCGGCCGAGCAGACCCTGGCCATCGCGCTCGAGGAGCGGCCCGAGGGCCTGATCAGTTTCGGGCTGGGCGGTCCCGAGATCGGTGTGCCCCGCCCGCAGTTCAAGCCGTACTTCGACCAGGCCCGGGCAGCCGGGTTGCACAGCGTGCCGCACGCCGGCGAGACCACCGGCCCCGAGACGGTCTGGGATGCCATCCACGAGCTGGGCGCCGAGCGCATCGGGCACGGCATCTCGGCCGCACGGGACCCGGAGCTGGTGTCCTATCTGGCCGAGCACCGCATCCCGCTCGAGATCAGCCCGACCTCGAACCTGCGCACCCGGGCGGTGGCCTCACTCGACGAACATCCGCTGGCCGCCCTGGTCGCCGCGGGCGTGCCGGTGAGCATCAACTCCGACGACCCGCCCATGTTCGGCACCACGCTCGAGAACGAGTACGCGGTGGCCGCGCGGCTGCTCGACCTCGACGACGACGGCGTGGCCGGACTGGCCCGTGCCGCCGTCTCGCAGAGCTTCCTCGACTCGTCCGGGAAGGCCAAGCTGCTCGCCGAGATCGACGCCTACGCCTTCAGTCAGGGCAGCCGGAGCGCATAGAGCGGTTCCTGCCAGATCGCCAGCACCACGACGATGCCGACGGTGAGCACGGAGATCCACCGGACGAGCCGTCGCCGGTTGAACCTGGCCGGGCCTTCCTCGGGCTCGGTCAGGGGCCGATCCAATGTGTCTCGCACAACGCCTCCCTAGTCCGGTACCGCCGTCCAACTCTGATAGCGCTGACCGTTGCCTGTCTGCAGGACGAGCACCCGGTGCGCGCCGAAACGCTGATCGCCCACGCCGGCCACGAGGTCGCCCTCGGCGGTGCGCAGGGTGAAGCCGTACGCCGAAGCCTGCAGCACCCACCGGGCGGCCGTGCTGTCGCAGGCGGTCTGCACCAGCGGCGCCCCGGCGACCGGCCGGCCGCCGACCGGGCCGGCGCATTTGCCGGTGGCCCGCGAGACCAGCGTGTAGCTCCGCTTGCCGGCCGGCACGAGTTTCCACTGCTGCTGGGCGTCGTCGTCGCTGCCACCGAGGGTCAGCGGCGTGCCGAGTGCGGTCCGGGCGGCGTAGAGGTCGGCCGCCCCGCCGGTGAGCGCGTTGGTCAGCGTGAACCACGAGTTCTGCGCGGGGCGGGCGGCCGGCGCTGTCTCGGCCGTGGCCCGCGCGGTGTACTTGCCGCCCGACTTGATGGTCACCTGGTATTTCGCGTCGGGCTTGAGACCGATCAGCCGGGCCCGGGTGGCCTTCGTCGTGGCCACCGGCTGACCGCCGACCGACACCTGATAGGTCGCCGTGGCCGAGGCCGCGCTCCAGGTGAGCCGGACCGAGCCGCTGGTCGCGTCGCGCACCTCGAGCACCGCCTGCACGGGCTCGGCCTGCACGCCGGCCGGCTCGGTCGGGGGAGCGGTGGTCGCGGCCACCGGCAACTGCTCCGGTGAGTCCGTGACGGGTGTCTCGGCCGGCGCGCTCGGCTCGGCCCCCGGCTCCTCGCCGGGGACGGTCTCGGTCGGGGTGACATCGGGGGACGGCGGAGCATCGCCGCCGCCGTCACCGGGGTCCGAGCCCGGCTCGTCGATCACCGTGGGGGTCGGCTCGGCGCTCGGGCTCGGGTCCGGCTGGGCCGGGGCTGAGCTCGGCGGGCTGGTCGGCGGCGGGGCGCCACCGGCGTCCGGGATGTCGTCGCCGCCGTCACTGCGCAGCAGGAACTCGCTCTTGGCGACGTTCCAGTTGGTGTCGAGATAGCTGCCCGGCTCCGGGTTGGTGTTGTAGTAGTCGTCGTGGCCGCAGTCGAGCCGCGTCTCGTGCTTCTTGGGGCAGACGTTGCGCACCTTGCGGCCCGAGCGGTCGGGCCCGCAGAGCAGGTCGTACTCGTCGACGCAGCCACCGGCCCCGCTCGCGTTGGGCGAGTCGATCAGCGACGCGCCCAGCGTGTGGGTCAGCTCGTGGGCGGCCATCGCCGAGCTCCAGCAGCCGGCGTCGACCCGGCCGTAGGAGGGACCGCCGTTGTTGCGGTTGCCCAGGCCGGGCCGCCGGTCGGCGATGTAGGTGGCGATGCCGCAGTACACCTTGGTGTCGGCGAAGATCAGGTATTTCCGGTCGGTGCGGTTGTAGCCGAGCTTGCGCAGCTCGTCGATGTTGCGGGTGAACGACGTCAGGCCGGCTGCGGGCAGCTCCACCTCGGACACGTCGACCCGGCACTGCGGGGTGGTCACGAACCGGACGTGACGGGAGCCGCCGGTCTCGCCCGCGCTCTCGTCGAAGATCTGGTCGACGCCGGCCGACCAGGTGCGGATCGAGCCCAGGAAGTCGGTGTAGCGGCTCGGGGTGCCGAACTCGTGCAGATAGAGCACCTGGACCCGCTTGCCGGTGCGCCCGTCGCCCTCGCAGGCCACGTCGTGCGCGCCCATGATGAAGTCGGCGTCGCCGGGAGCCGCGTCGGGCACCAGAGCCGGTGCGTCCGCGGTCAGCGCGCTGCCGCCCTCGTCGCGGGCGATCTCGGCGTCGGTCGGGGTGACCGCGGCACTCTCGAGGACCGGCGGCCGCGGCTCGGGTGATTTCGCGGTCACCGGGGCGACGTCGCGGCGCACCTCGAGCCCGGCCGGCGCCTCGTCGGGGCCGTGTGTGCAGTTCTGCTGGTCCAGTTCGTACGAGCCGGCGCACAGGGTGCCCGCCTTGGCCGGCTTGAGCCCGTCGTAGACCAGGCCCTGCTCGGGCTTGTCGGCCGGCACCGAGCTCAGCGAGAGGTTTCGCGAGCCGGGACCGTCGGAGACGCTCTGCACCACGCTCGGCCCCACCACCCCGCCGACGCCGAGCAGAGCCAGGCCCAGGGCGACCGGCAGCAACCGGTGCGGCTGCCGGGAGACGGCCCGGCGGTGCCCACGCAGGACCGGCGGGCGGTGCGGGGACAAGACCTCTCCTTGCCTGGCGGGGGCGCGGTGGGAGGTGGTTATGGGGGTGCCACCTCTCACCGCGCGGGAGCCTCGCCGGTTCGATGGTGCGGGCGCGGAACCGGGAAGCCGGATGGGATCGGTGGGAACCTTGCCACCCCGGCCCGCCCGGCGGAACGCCTTTAATACAGATCTAAGCAAGAGCTCGGGCCGATTCACTCGGATCGGGCCGGGCGGCCCGCCCGCTCCCGGGCCAGGCGCCCGACGAGACCGAACCGGCTGGCCTGTTTCGGCGTCGCCTCGGGGTCGGCGAACAGCATCACGACGCTGGCTCCGCCCATGGCCGCGCGGTCGAGGCTCACCGAGCCGCCCGCGGACTGCGCCGCGCGACGAGCGATGTCGAGCCCGAGACCGGTCGAACCCTGGTTGCTCTGGCCACGCTGCATTGCCTTCTCCGGATCGGGAATGCCGGGACCGGCGTCGTCGACACGCACAGCGATCCATCCGTCGCGCCGTGAGATGCCCACTTCGAAGGCCGTTCCCTGGGGGGTGTAGCGGAACACATTACCCAGAATCGCGTCCAGCGCGGCCGCCAATTCCGCCCGGGCGACCGGCACCGGGATGCGCATCTGCGCGCCGACCACCCGGTGGCTGCGGTTCTGGTCGCCGGCCAGGGCCGACCAGAACGTCATGCGCTCGCGCACGACCTCGCTGACGTCGCACACACCGGTCTCGGGCGCGGCCGCGACCTGGGCCGCGACCGCCTTGCGGGTGGTGTTGATGAGCTGGTTGACCTCGCCCTCGAGCGTGACGATGGCCTGCCGGATGCGCCGGATGCCGCGCCGGCGGTCGATCTCGTCGGGGCTCAGGCTGATGATCTGGGTGTCGTCCGGGTCGAGCGCCTCGGCGTCCAGGCGCAGCGCGGTCAGCGGTGTGCGCAGCCGGTGCGAGAGATCGGCCACCATCTCGCGCTCGTTGGTGCGCGAGGTGACCAGGCGGTCGGCCATGCGGTTGAACGCATACCCGGCCTCGGCCAGCTCGCGCGGGCCCGAGGGCTGGATGCGGACGCCGAGGTCGCCGCCGCCGACGGCCATCGCCGCCTGCACCAGGCCGCGGGCCGAGTCGACCGCGCCCCGGGCCAGCCGGTCGACCACGATGACACTGGCCGCGACCAGCACGAGCGCGATGCCCAGCAGGAGCCACCAGTCGCCCTCGCCGCCGTCGAGGTCGCCGTCGGGAACGAAGACCTCGACCACCGACGTCCGGCCGGCGACGGTGATCGGCTCGAGCCGGACCAGGCCGCCGTCGACGTCCTCGGTGACCGTCGAGCCGCTGGTCGCGGCGTGCCGCACCTCGTCACCCGGCGCGCGGCCGCCCGCGGTCTGACCGGGCGCGTAGACCCTGACCCGGTCGCTCACCCCGGCCAGGGCCGCGGCCAGGCCCTTGGGGCCGGCCCCGGCCGACAGCGCGCCGACGATCCGCGAGCTCTGCCGCTCGGCGGCCGCGAGGACCTGCTCGCGGTGGTCGTGGCGCAGCTCGAAGCCGAGCGGGACGAGGAACGCGAGAGCGGCGACGGTGGTGGTGGCGGCGGTGATGTAGGCCAGGCGGCCTCTCAGTCCGGCGCCACCAACCGGAATCCGACTCCCCGCACGGTGCGCAGGTAGCGAGGTTTCGCCGCGGACTCGCCCAGTTTCCGGCGTAGCCAGTACAGATGTACGTCGATCGTCTGGTCCTCGCCGACCGATGGCTGTCGCCATACCTCCTCCAACAGCTCACGTCGGGAAACCACCCGGCCCGGGCGGGCTGCCAGGTAGGCCAGCAGGTCGAACTCCTTGCGGGTCAGCGCGAGCGCCTGATCCGCCAGGGTGGCACTGCGCTCACCGACGTCGACCCGCAGCTCGCCGACCTCGTGCACGGCGGGCTGAGCGGTGCGGCTGGCCCGGCCGACGCGGCGCAGCACGGTGGCGATGCGCGCGTCGAGATGGGCGCCGGTGAACGGCTTGACCATGTAGTCGTCGGCGCCGGCCCGTAACAGCCGGACGACGGTCTGCTCGTCGTCGCGCGCGGTGGCGATGATGATCGGCACGTCGGTGATGCCGCGGAGCATGCGCAGGGCGTCCGACCCGTCGAGGTCGGGCAGCCCGAGGTCGAGCACGACCAGGTCGGGCGTCTCGGCGGCGACGCGCCGGAGCGCGTCCAGCGCCGTGCCGACGGCGTGCACGGCATGCCCCCGGTCGGCGAGCGAGCGAAGCATGGCACCGCGCACGACGTGATCGTCCTCGACGAGCAACACCGTGGCCATGCGAAGAAGGTACTGCGCCTGGCCAGCAGGGCCTAACCGGTGATGCAGGGACACCCTTCGATCACCGTACGTGATGGGATATCGTCCGTTGCGCCGATGTCGTTCACTCTTTTTCCCGATACACGCCTGGCGCTGGCGCTCGAGAGCCTGGCCGGCCTGAGCGTCGGAGACGCGCTGGGCGCTCAGCATTTCGTGCTTCCGGTCGACGTCGCGGATCCGCCGCCCCCGCCGTGGCCGTGGACCGACGACACCGAGGAAGCCTGCTGTCTGGTCGCCGTGCTCGCGGAGGGTGACTTCGACCGGGACGCGTTCGCCGAGCTGCTGGGCCGCCACCACGACCCCGGCCGGGGCTACGGCGCGGGCGCCGTGCTGATGCTCCGGGAGATCCGGGACGGCCTGCCGTGGCCGATCGCGGCCGCGGCCGCCTTCGACGGGCAGGGCTCGGCCGGCAACGGCGCCGCCATGCGGGCCGCCCCGCTCGGCGCCTGGCACGCCGACTCGCTGGCCCACGCGGCCGTGCAGGGTGCCCGCGCGGCCGAGGTCACCCATGCCCACCCGGAGGGCGTGGCCGGGGGAGTGGCGGTGGCGGTCGCCGCGGCCGTGGCGACCGCCGGCCGGCTCGACGGGCAACGGCCGGCGCTGCTGCGCGCGGTGGCCGCGCACACCCCCGACGGGCCCGTCCGGGACGGGCTGCGGGCGGCGATGCGATTGACCGACCCGCTGGCGGCGGCGGCCGAGCTGGGCACCGGCGCGCGGGCGAGGGCCCGGGACACGGTGCCGTTCGCCGTCTGGGTGGCCGACCGGTTCCTCGACGACTATCCGGCGGCGATCGCGGCGTGTGTCCGGGCCGGCGGGGACGTCGACACCACCTGTGCCATCGCCGGGGGCGTCGTGGCCGCGTACACCGGGGCCGGCGGCATCCCGCCCGGCTGGCTCGCGGCCCGCGAGCCGCTGCCCGCCTGGCTCCCCACCGCCACCGGCGAATAAGCTCCGGGGGTGAGCGACGAGGCTGAGCCCGACGGTTTGGAGCGGCTCTGGACGCCGCACCGGCTCGATTACGTCACGGGCGCCGACAAGCCGGCGGGTTGCCCGTTCTGCCGGGCCCCCGAGACCGACGATCTGGTGGTCGCGCGCGGTGAGCTGGTATTCGCGGTGCTCAACCTCTATCCGTACAATCCGGGCCACGTGATGGTCTGCCCCTATCGGCACGTCGCCGACTACACCGACCTGACCGAGGACGAGACGGCCGAGGTCGCCGCCTTCACGCGGACGGCGATGCGGGTGATCCGCTCGGTGAGCAGTCCGCACGGCTTCAACCTGGGGATGAACCAGGGCGCCGTGGCGGGGGCGGGCATCGCCGCCCACCTGCATCAGCACGTGGTGCCCCGGTGGGGCGGCGACGCCAATTTCATGTCGGTGGTCAGCCGCACCAAGGTGCTGCCGCAGCTGCTGGACGACACCCGCCGGTTACTGATCGAGGCGTGGCCGGCCCAAGGGCGAGCTTCAAGCTCGCCCTAAGGCTCGTACGCCCGCGGCGATGTCCTCCGGGCCGGGCGCGGTCGCCGGGTCGGTGAGCCACTGGGTCACCACGCCCGACATCAGCGCCATCTGGGCCGAGCCGACCGTGCGCACCGTCGCCTCGTCGAGCTGATCCTCGGGCGTGCCGGTGACCAGCGCGGCCATGCCCCGGCGCCCGGCCTGCACGCCCGCCGCCAGCTGGGCCCGCAGGTGCGGGTTGTGCTCGCTCTGGATCATCACCTCGACGCTGGCCAGCCACAGCTCGCGATGCGTCGTGATCGAGTGGATGACCCGCCGCCAGAACGCGACCACCGGATCCTGGTCGTCGCCCGCCGGCTCCTCGGCGAACGCGCGGCTCAGTTCGTCGCCCCAGTCCTCCATGGCGCCCAGCATGGCCGCGGTCATCAGCGCCTCGGTCGAGCCGTAGTGGTAGCCGATCGAGCCGAGATTGGTCCCGGACACAGCCACGATGTCGCGCGCCGTCGTGCGGGCGTAGCCCTTGTCGTACAGCGAGCGCTTCGCCCCCGCCAGCAGGTCTTCCCGATGCCCCATGGTTGTTCACCCTACGATCTATACAAACGTATAAGACGTTTGTATAGTAACGGCATGACTGAGATCCTGGTTTCCGGCGCCGGTGTCGCCGGCCCCGCCCTGGCCCGGCTGCTGACCCGTCAGGGCCACCACGTCACCGTCGTCGAGCAGGCGGTTTCGCTGCGCGAGGCGGGTTACAAGGTCGATGTCCGCGGCGCCGCCACCACCGTGCTGCACCGGCTGGGGGTCTATGAGCAGGCCCGGGCAGCCGACACGGGCATGCGCCAGATCACCTATGTCAACCGGACCGGCAAGCCGTTCGCCGCCCTCCCGGCCGACCTGATCATGGGGCGGCGCGGGGACGACCTCGAGATCATGCGGGGCGACCTGAGCCGGATCCTGCACGACGCGGCCGGTGCCGACTTCGCCTTCGGCGACTCGATCGCCGAGCTGCACGACGGGCCGGACGGGGTCGACGTGACCTTCGCGAGCGGGCGCACCGGGCGTTTCGGGCTGGTCGTCGCGGCCGACGGGCTCCACTCGGCCACCCGCCGGCGGGTGCTGGGCGACGTGCCCCTGCGCCACCTGGGCGGCTACCTCTCGATCTTCACCACCGCCAACACCCTGGGCATCGACCGCGAGGAGGTCATGTATGCCGAACCCGGGCGGCTGACCTTCGTCTATGCGATGGATCCGGCCGGCCCGGCCCGGGTCGGCATGATCTTCGCCGATCCGCGGGCCGGGCACGATCGGCGGGACGGCAAGCGGCTGGTGGCCGACGCGTTCGCCGGTGGCGGGTGGCGGACGGCGCAGTTCCTCGACGCGATGCGGGAGGCCGACGACTTCTACTTCGACTCGCTCAGCCAGGTCGAGATGCCGCGCTGGTCGTCCGGGCGGGTCGTGCTGCTCGGCGACGCGGCACACTGCCCGGCGCCCTCCTCGGGCCAGGGCACCAGCCTGGCCCTGGTCGGGGCGTGGGTGCTGGCCGAGGAGCTGGGGCGCGCCGGACACGTCGAGGCGTTCGCGGCGTACGAGCGGCGGATGCGTCCCTACGTGGCCAAGAACATGGAGTTCGGCCGCCGGATGGTCAAGGACATGGTGCCCGGCGGCCGGCTCGCGATCGGATTCCGCAACTACGGGATGCGCACGCTCAAGTTCCACCCGCGCAAGGAGCAGGTCATCGAGCGGGTGCTGGCGCCCCTGCGCGAGGCAGCCAACGCCATCACAGTCTGAGCGCCGACGTCATCGGCGGTCGAAATCCTTCTTGGCTCCCTCGGCCAGGTGGGAGGGCATCGGCTCGTGGCGGGCGTAGGTGCGGGTGAAGGTGCCCGAGCCCGAGGACAGGGCGCGCAGCTCCACGGCGTACCGGATCAGCTCGGTCGCCGGCACCTCGGCCCGCACCAGGCTGAAGGAGCCGCTGTCGTCGTTCTCGGTGCCGAGCGGCCGGCCCCGGCGCCCGGAGAGGTCGCTCATCACGGCCCCGACGTAGGTCTCCGGCACCCGCACCACGACCTCGTCGATCGGCTCGAGCAGCGTCACCTGCCCGGCCGCGGCGGCCTCACGCAACGCCAGCGCGCCGGCGGTCTGGAAGGCCGCGTCCGACGAGTCGACACTGTGAGCCTTGCCGTCGAAGAGGGTCACCCGCACGTCGACCACCGGATAGCCGGTGGCCAGCCCGCGCTCGAGCTGGGCCCGCACCCCCTTCTCGACCGAGGGGATGTAGTTGTGCGGCACCGATCCGCCGACCACCTTGTCGACGAACTCGAAACCGGACCCGCGTGGCAGCGGCTCGACGTGGATGTCGCAGACCGCGTACTGCCCGTGGCCGCCGGACTGCTTCACGTGCCGCCCGTGCCCCTTGGCGGCCGCGCCGAACGTCTCGCGCAGCGGCACCTTCACCGGCTCGGTGTCGAGCTCGACCCCGCCCGCGCGCAGCCGGTCGAGCACCACGTCGGCGTGCGACTCACCCATCGTCCACAGCACCAGCTGGTGGGTGTCGGCGTTGCGCTCCAGCCGCAGGGTCGGGTCGCCGGCGACCAGGCGGCCCAGGTTCTTGGCCAGCGCGTCCTCGTCGGAGCGGGTCTTGGCCACCACGGCGATCGGCAGCAGCGGCTCGGGCATCGCCCACGGCTCCATCAGCAGCGGCTGATCCTTGCTGCTCAACGTGTCGCCGGTCTCCGCCGTGCCGGACTTGGTGATCGCACAGATGTCGCCCGCGACGCACTGCCCGACCTCGCGCAGCTGGGCGCCGAGCGGGGAGTAGACGTGTGCCACCCGCTCGTCGGCGTCGTGGTCGGGGTGGCCGCGCTCGGCCAGGCCGTGACCCGAGACGTGCAGGGTCTGCTCCGGCCGCAGGGTGCCCGAGAAGACGCGTACGAGGGAGACCCGGCCCACATGCCGGTCGATGGTGGTCTTGACCACCTCGGCCACCAGCGGCCCGTCGGGATCGCAGTGCAGCGGCGGGCGCGGCGAGCCGTCCACCCCGGTGACCACCGGCAGGTCGTGCTCCAGCGGCGACGGCGCACCGCCGACCAGACCGTCGAGCAGCGCGTCGAGGCCGACACCGGTGCCCGCGCAGACCGGGATCACCGGATAGAAGTTGCCCCGGGCCACCGCCTTCTCCAGGTCCGGCACCAGGGTGTCGGTGCTGATCAGCTCACCGCCGAGGTAGCGGTCCATCAGCGACTCGTCCTCGCTCTCGGCGATGATGCCCTCGATGAGCGCGTTGCGGTCGTCGGCGATCGGGTTCAGGTGCTCGGGCTCGGCCTCGCCGGCGCGCGGCGGGTAACCCTCGGAGTAGTCCAGCACCCGCAACGTGATCAGGCCGATCAGGCCGGCCACGGAGTGACCGTCGTCGCCCAGCATGGGCTGATAGATCGGCATGACGTTCTCGCCGAAGGCGTCCTGGCAGTCGGCCAGGGTCTGCTCGTAGTCGGCCCGCGGGTGATCGAGCCGGGTGATCGCGACGGCGCGGGGCATGCCGACCGCGGCACACTCCTCCCACAGCGCGACCGTGGCGTCGTCGACCCCGTCGACCGCCGAGACGACGAAGAGCGCGGCGTCCGCGGCCCGCAGGCCGGCGCGCAGCTCCCCGACGAAATCGGCGTAGCCCGGGGTGTCGAGCAGGTTGATCTTCACCTCCTGGTGCACGAGCGGGGCACAGGCCAGCGCGACCGAGCGCTGCTGCCGCACCGCCGCCGGGTCGTGGTCCGAGACCGTGGTGCCCTCGGTCACCGACCCGGCCCGCGAGATCGTCCCGGTGGCCGCCAGCAGCGCCTCGACCAGGGTTGTCTTGCCCGAACCGGAGTGGCCCACCAGCACCACGTTGCGTACTCTGCCGGGCTCGGTCACCACCGGCGCCGTAGCGCCGTTGAGCCCCTTCTCCTGGGTCTTCTGCGCCATGGCGGATCTCCTGCCATCGTCCTGGGTGTTTTGCGGCTGGATCCGATGGAGCGGGTCGCTCTGTCGTTTCCCGACTGTTACGCCGCTGTTAGGGGAAATCCCACACCCGGCGCTGTCCGCCCCGCAACCCTATGTAGTCGCCAAACGTTCCGGCCTTGCCGGGGCGCGCCGACCTGGTCAGCGCCGATAAGGTAGGACGGCCATGGCAAAGATCGTCCAAGTTTCCGCGCGCGCCGTTGTCGCTTACGGCCTCAACCCGACCGCGCGCTTCCTGCTGCGTATCGGGGTCACTCCCAACGCCGTCACCGTCGCCGGCACTGTCGGTGTGCTGATCGGCTCCTACTTCGGTGCGATGGGCCACCTCATCTGGGGCACCGTGATCGTCACCTCCTTCGCGCTGACCGACGCGCTCGACGGCACGATGGCGCGCATGCGCGGCGGGTCGAGCAAGTTCGGTGCCCTGCTCGACTCGTCGATGGACCGGCTGGCCGACGCGGCCGTCTTCGGCGCGGTCGCCTATTACCTGGCGGGTCAGGGCAACCCGTACGGTGGCATGGTCGCCGCCCTGATCAGCCTGTCGGCCGGCCAGGTCGTCTCCTATGTCAAGGCCCGGGCCCAGAGCCTGGGGCTGAACGCCGACGTGGGCATCGCCGAGCGGCTCGAGCGGCTGCTCATCGTGGGCGTCGGCGGCATCCTGGGCGGCGCCGGGCTCGAGTGGGGCCTGCCGGCCGCGCTCTGGGTGCTGGCCGCGCTGTCGCTCATCACCGTGTTCCAGCGTCTGATCCATGCGGCCCGCACCGAGCCTGCTCCGGCGCCGGCCCCCGGCGAGTCGGTGCCGATCGACCCGAAGGGCACGTCTGCGTGAAGGACCGGCTGATCGAGCTCGGCTACGCGGCCGGGTGGCGGGTGGTGCGGGCACTGCCGCTGCCGGTGGCGCGGCGGCTCTTCATGGTCGCGGCCGACCGGGCGTACGCCCAGAACGGTCCGGGCACCCAGCGGCTGCGCCGCAACCTGCAGCAGGTGGTGCCCGACATGCCCGATCTGCTGGTCCGGGACGCGCTCCGCTCGTACGCGCGCTATTGGCTCGAGGCGTTCCGGCTGCCCTCGCAGACCCGCGAGCAGTTCCTCACCGGCTTCGGCATGTCCTCCGACGACTACGACCAGCTCAAGACGGCGATCACCGACGGCAAGGGCGTCGTGCTCGCGCTGCCCCACCTGGCCAACTGGGACGCGGCCGCCGCCTGGCTGGTCTCCCACGACTGGCGCATGATCACGGTGGCCGAGCGGCTCAAGCCCGAGGCCGTCTTCCGGCAGTTCGTCGAGTACCGCGAGAAGCTCGGCATGGAGGTGCTCCCGCTGACCGGCGGGCAGCGTCCGCCGCTCGACGTGCTGGCCGAGAAACTGCAGCAGGGGTACGCCGTGGCCCTGCTCGGCGACCGGGACCTGTCCCGCAACGGCGTCGAGGTCAGCTTCTTCGGCGGGCGCACCCGGATGCCGGCCGGGCCCGCGATCCTGGCCATCCGCACCGGCGCGCCGCTGTTCGCGGTCGACCTGTTCTTCACGCCGACGCAGACCCGGGCCGTGCTGCGGCGGATCACGCCGGTCACCGAGGGCGCGCTCGACGTCCGGGTCAAGGCGACCACCCAGCTGCTGGCCGACGCCTTCGCGGTCGGCATCGCGGAGCATCCGCAGGACTGGCACATGCTGCAGAAATTGTGGCTCTAGGAGGTGCCATGCGGATCGGGATCGTGTCGCCCTACTCGTTCGACGTGCCCGGTGGCGTGCAGAACCACATCATGGACCTCTCCGAGGCCCTGATCGGCCTCGGTCACGAGGTCAGCGTGCTGGCCCCGGCCGACGAGGATGCTCAGCTCCCGCCGTACGTGGTCTCGGCCGGCCGGGCCGTGCCGCTGCCCTACAACGGGTCGGTGGCCCGGATCGCGTTCGGGCCGGTGTCGACGGCCCGGGTGCGGCGGTGGCTCAAGGCGGGGCAGTTCGACGTGCTGCACGTGCACGAGCCGATGACGCTCAGCCTGTCGCTGCTCGCGGTGCTGTCGGCCCGGGGGCCGGTGGTGGCCACGTTCCATACGGCCATGACCCGCTCACGGGCTCTGTCGGCTGCTCAGGGGATGCTGCAGCTGGTGGTCGAAAAGATCACCGCGCGGATCGCGGTGAGCGAGCTGGCCCGCAAGGTGCAGGTCGAGCACCTGGGCGGGGGAGCGGTGGAGATCCCCAACGGGGTCGCCGTGGCCAAGTTCTCGTCCGCCCGGCCGCTGGAGGGCTGGCCGGGGGACGGGGGGACCCTGGGGTTCCTCGGGCGGTTCACCGAACCCCGCAAGGGCTTCGTGCTGTTGCGCGAGGCCTTCGTACCGCTGGCGCGTCAGCGACCGGGGTTGCGACTGCTGGTGGCGGGACCAGGTGACTCCGACGACCTTTATCCGGACTTTCCCGCCGATCTGCGCGACCGGGTGACATTCCTCGGCTTGGTCTCAGAAGCTGACAAAGCTCGCATGCTGCGGAGTGTCGACGTCTATGTGGCACCGA
Organism: Paractinoplanes maris; assembly: GCF_023544465.1. Taxonomy (GTDB): domain Bacteria; phylum Actinomycetota; class Actinomycetes; order Mycobacteriales; family Micromonosporaceae; genus Actinoplanes; species Actinoplanes maris. The sequence continues at coordinate 92,424 of NZ_JALPVL010000015.1, forward strand.
ACACGGGGGGCGAGAGCTTCGGCATGATCCTCACCGAGGCGATGGCGGCGGGCACGGCCATCGCGGCCAGCGACCTCGACGCGTTCCGGCGCGTCCTGGACGGCGGCCGGGCCGGTGCGCTGTTCCCGACCGGGGACTCCCAGGCGCTATGTGTGCTGCTCGACGCGTTGCTGTCCGATCCCGCGCGCCGCTCGGCGCTGTCCGAGGCGGCGCGGTCGGCGGTGGCCGTCTTCGACTGGCCGAGCGTCGCCCAGCGCGTCCTGGAGGTCTACGCGACCGCGATCGAGGCCACCGACGGGCGGGTCATGGACGAGGAGTGGGCCGAACCACGTCACAGCTCATGACGTGGGGCGGCGGCGGGGCACTACGATTCCGGCCATGTACTGGGTCCTGGGTGTCGCCGCGGCGGTCGTGCTGCTCGCGGCCTACCTGGGCTGGACGGCCCACCGGGTCGAGCGGGTGCACGTGCGGGCCCAGTCGGCCGAGCGGGCTCTCGACGCGCACCTGATGCGCCGGGCCGCGGCGGCCGCGGTGGTGGCCGAGCAGTCCGACATCGTCGAGCTCTACGCGGCCGCGCGGCTCGCGCTCGACGCGGAGGCCGACGAGCGCGAGTCGGCCGAGAACGATCTGACCCGCCAGCTGCAGGCGGTCACGCCGGCCGGGGTGGACCCGGCGATGCGTACGCTCGTCGCCACCAGCCGCCGGGTCGTGCTGGCCCGGCAGGTGCACACCGACCTGGTGCGCGACGCCCTGACCGCTCGCCGGCGCCCGCTGGTGCGGGCGCTGCGCATGGCGCGGCAATACCCGCTCCCGCAGTATTTCGACATCGAGGAGCCACCGATGCCGGCGGCCATCCCGGCCCCGGCTCCCGCCCCGGCCCCGGCTCCAGCGCCCGCCGTCCCGGCAGTGCCACTGGAGCCGGTCTGACCGTCGGTGCTCGCCTACCAGCCGCGCTCGGCCAGGCGGTGCGGCTCGGGCACCTCTTCGACGTTGATGCCGACCATGGCCTCACCCAGGCCGCGGGACACCTTGGCGATCACGTCGGGGTCGTCGTGGAAGGTGGTGGCCTTGACGATGGCGGCGGCACGCTCGGCCGGGTTCCCGGACTTGAAGATGCCCGAGCCGACGAAGACGCCCTCGGCCCCCAGCTGCATCATCATCGCGGCGTCGGCCGGGGTGGCGATGCCGCCCGCGGTGAACAGCGTGACCGGCAGCTTGCCCAGCTCGGCGACCTCCTTGACCAGCTCGTAGGGGGCCTGCAACTCCTTGGCCGCGACGAACAGCTCGTCCTCGGGCAGGGTCTGCAGCCGCCGGATCTCGGCCCGGATCCTGCGCATGTGGGTGGTGGCGTTGGAGACGTCACCCGTGCCGGCCTCACCCTTCGACCGGATCATGGCCGCGCCCTCGGTGAGCCGGCGCAGCGCCTCACCCAGGTTGGTGGCCCCGCAGACGAAGGGCACCGTGAAGTTCCACTTGTCGATGTGATGCGCGTAGTCGGCCGGCGTCAGCACCTCGGACTCGTCGATGTAGTCGACGCCGAGCGACTGCAGCACCTGGGCCTCGACGAAGTGGCCGATGCGGGCCTTGGCCATGACCGGGATCGAGACGGCGTTGATGATGCCGTCGATCATGTCGGGGTCGGACATGCGCGACACGCCACCCTGGGCCCGGATGTCGGCCGGCACCCGCTCCAGGGCCATGACGGCCACGGCGCCCGCATCCTCGGCGATCTTCGCCTGCTCCGGCGTGACGACGTCCATGATCACGCCGCCCTTGAGCATCTCCGCCATGCCGCGCTTGACCCGGGCCGTCCCGACGGCGGGCTGGTTCTCAGACATCGTGAATCGGCTCCTCAGACAGTGGTCTCGATACGTGCAGGGTAGGCACGTTCCCAGCCCCGTCCGATGGCCAATCGCCCCCTCGGTGGCCTGGTCCGCCGGTGAAACGGCTCATCCGCCCCACCGGCACCTGTGGACAACGCCGCCGCCCCCGGACGGCATGTGGACAACTTGGCCGCACATCAACGTCCACGCCACCGCGGCCTGGTCTCGGCGATCGGCGCGGCCCTGCCCGGCGCGTGCTGGCAGCGCTGCCGCACCCACTACCTGAGCAACCTCCTGGCCAATGTCCCCAAATCGGCGCAGCCGTGGGTCGCCGCCCTGGTCCGCACCGTCTTCGACCAGCCCGACACCGACGAGGCGAAAGCCCAGTTCGCGATACCATCGCGACAAGTTCGGTGACGCCGCCGACACCTCGACGACGCCCGAGACGATCTGCTCGCGTTCACCGCGTTCCCGCGCGAGCCCCGGCGCCAGATCTGGTCGAGCAACCCGCAAGAACGCCTGATTAAAGAAATCCGGCGGCGCACCGACGTCGTCGGGATCTTCCCGAACCGGGCCGCGATCATCTGCCTCGTCGGCGCCGTGCTGGCGAGCAGACCGATGAACGGGTCGAAGGACGCCGCTACATGGGCCTGGATCTGCTTCGCAAAGCCCGTCTCACCCCCGTGATCACCAGCCAAGACACCGATCCAGCCGAGATCGCCGCATAGCATCAACCCACACGGATCAGCGATGGCCGACACCTACACCACGCCAGCGGACGTGACAGGTGCGGGTGTGACGAGCGCTCGGCATGCCGTCAGCGCTCAAGTCGCTGTAGCGGTTCGCCCAGCGACAGGCGGTCCGCCAGGACACGTCGTAGCGCTCAGCTGCTCGTGCCGGTTACCAGCCTTGCTCCACGATCAGGCGCCAGCAGTAATCGGGCCTGCGGCGTCAGCGTGGGACGAAGGCCTCCGGGCTCGCTGGAAGGGTTCCTGGACTGCGCACAACTAGGGCTGGTTCTGCTTTTCGACGAGGACGAGCCAGTTGCCGGTGTTGTCGCGCATGACGGCCTCGACGCCGTAGGGGCGGTCGGACGGCTCCTGCAGGAACTCGACGCCGGCCGCGGAGAGCTCGGCGTAGGTGCGGCGGCAGTCGTCGACGCGCAGGCCGAAACCGCCCATCTGGCCCGCCTCCAGCTGGCCCCGGATGAACGACGCGGCCTCCGGCGCCAGCGGCGGGCCCGGCGTCATCAGGGTCAGCTCCAGCTCGGGCTGGTTGGGGTGGGCCAGCGTCACCCAGCGCAGCGGGCCCATCTGGGCGTCCACGCGCGGCTCGAAGCCGAGGTGCTTGACATAGAAGTCGCGGGTGGCCTCCTGGTCGAGGCAGTACACCGTCATCAGCGAAACGTTGAGAATCATGCCTCGACCGTAGGGGGCCGGTCCCCGGCGGGCTTCTCCGAAATTGCGATCACTCCGTGCATGAAGAGCCAGCATCCCGGGATGTGCGGGGACGACGTGGCCCAGCGGCGTTGATAGGCGGTCGGGCTCTCGCCGACGAGCTCCGAGAAGCGCGACGAGAACGAGCCCAGCGACGTGAAGCCGACCGCCATGCAGACTTCGGTGACGGTCAGGTTCGCGTACCGGAGAAGGTCCTGCGCCTGGGCGATGCGCCGGCGGGACAGGTACCTCATGGGGGTCTCGCCGTAGGTCGCGCGGAATGCTCGTACCAGATGGAACCGCGACATGCCGCCGAGCGCGGCCAGGTCGCTCAGCCGCAGCGGCGCCGCGCTGTTGCGGTCGATGTGGTCGCGCACCCTGCGCAAAGCGAACACGAACCGAGCCTAAGCTGGCACCGTGAACATCGGAGTGCTGGCCCTGCAGGGCGACGTGCGCGAACATCTCGCCGCGCTGGCCGAGAGCGACGTCCTGGCCCGGCCGATCCGCCGGCCGGAGGAGCTCGCCGACGTCGAGGCCCTGGTCATCCCCGGCGGCGAGTCGACCACCATCAGCAAACTGGCGGTGTCGTTCGGGCTGCTCGACCCGATCCGCAAGCGGATCGCCGACGGCATGCCGGTCTACGGGTCCTGCGCGGGCATGATCCTGCTGGCCACCCGGGTGCTCGACGGACGACCCGACCAGGAGTCCTTCCAGGGCATCGAGATGACCGTGCGGCGCAACGCGTTCGGCCGGCAGGTCGATTCCTTCGAGGGCGACGTGGCGATCGACGACATCGCCGGCGACGATTTTCACGCGGTTTTCATCCGCGCGCCCTGGGTCGAGGAGGTCGGCGGCGACGTGCGGGTGTTGGGCCGCGTCAAGGATGGTCCGGCCGCCGGTAGGATTGTCGCCGTTCGGCAGGGCAACCTGCTCGCCACGGCTTTCCACCCGGAACTCACCGGCGACCTCCGTGTTCACCGGTACTTCGTCGAGATGGTCCGCCAGGCCGCCTGAGACCACGGAGGTTTTCGCATGTCCGGCCACTCCAAGTGGGCGACGACCAAGCACAAGAAGGCCGTCATCGACGCCAAGCGCGGCAAGATGTTCGCCAAGCTGATCAAGAACATCGAGGTCGCGGCCCGCACCGGCGGCGGGGATCCGGCGGGCAACCCGACGCTCTTCGACGCGATTCAGAAGGCCAAGAAGAGCTCGGTCCCCAACAACAACATCGACAACGCGGTCAAGCGGGGCTCCGGCCTCGAGGCCGGCGGCGCCGACTGGCAGACGATCATGTACGAGGGGTATGGCCCCAACGGGGTCGCGCTGCTCATCGAGTGCCTCACCGACAACCGCAACCGAGCGGCCACCGAGGTGCGCACGGCGCTCACCCGCAACGGCGGCACGTTCGCCGACGCCGGCTCGGTGTCCTACCTGTTCAACCGCAAGGGCGTCGTGATCGTCCCGAAGGGCGGCCTCAGCGAGGACGACCTGATGCTGGCCGTGCTCGACGCGGGCGCCGAGGAGATCAACGATCTGGGCGAGGCGTTCGAGGTGGTCAGCGAGCCGACCGACCTGATCGCGGTGCGCACGGCCCTGCAGGAGGCCGGCATCGAGTACGACTCGGCCGACTCGTCGCTGCTGCCGACGATGAACGTCGAGGTCGACGAGGAGGGCGCCCGCAAGGTGCTCAAGCTGGTCGACGCCCTCGACGACTGCGACGACGTCCAAGAGGTCTACTCCAACGCCGACATCAGCGACGATATCCTTGCAGCTATTGACGCGTGACATCTGGTCGTGAGACCAGTAGGGTGAGGGGGTGCTTGCCGTTATGACCGGCCTCAATCTTCCGCCGATCGAGGACCTCGATGTCGAAGACCTCCTCACCCTGCCCGAGGGTTACCGCTATGAATTGCACGAGGGAAACCTCGTCATCATGACGCCGTCGACGTTCTGGCATAAGGAGGTGTCGGCGCGTCTCATGATCATGTTTCGGGCGGCCGGACTGCGCGCCTTCCAGGACCCAGGAGTTCTCGGCGACCGCCCGCGCGACAACCGCCTTCCGGACGTCGGCGTCGTCGAAGTCGCCCTGTCCAACCTGGCGTCCTATTCGAACCTCCCGGGCTCGGCCTACCGCTTGGTCGTCGAGGTCGTCTCCGAGAACTCGCTGAACGGTGAATACACCGACAAATTGTCGTGGTATGCCCAGCGTGGCATCCCGGAGTACTGGATCGCCGACCAGACTCCCGATCGCTCCGACGACGACGCCCTGGTGCGTATCCACCGACTCGTCTTGTCAGAGGGCAAGCGTGACTACGTGTGGGAGCGCAGCCTGCTCCTTTCAGAGCTGGAGGCGGAGTTCGGCTCCGCGGCTGAATCCTGACGACTGGTCGTGTGACCAGTAAGGTGGCGGGATCGAGTCATCTCGGCGTGGAGGTGCGACCCGCCCATGGCCGGCTTCTTTCTTCCGCCCATCGAGGACCTGGACGTCGAGGATCTCGCGTCGCTGCCCAAGCCCTATCGCTATGAGCTGCGGGAGGGCAACCTGGTCGTCACGGCGCCGGCCACCTACTGGCACAAGATCATGTGCCGGCGGGTCCTGACCCTGCTGCACGCCGCCGGCCACAACGTCTCCATCGATCCCGGCCTCCGGGGCGACCGCCCCCGCGACAACCGCGTGCCCGACCTCGGGGTGGTGACCCGTCTGCCGGCCGATCTCGCCACCTTCTCCAACCTGCCCGCCTCGTCCTTCAGCCTGGTCGTCGAGATCGTCTCGGAGGGGGCGGCCAACGGTGAGTACACCGACAAGGCGGCCTGGTATGCGGCGCACGGCATCCCCGAGTACTGGATCGTCGACCGGACGCCCGACCACGCCGAGGACGACGCCTTCGTCCTCGTCCACCGCCTCCTGCTGGCCGGCGGCGAGCCCGTCTATGGCCGCGAACGCAACGTCCTGCTGTCCGAACTCGAATCCGAGTATTCCGATGCCGCGGCCAACTGAATGTCGCTCATCGATGCCTGCGGCGCTTTTCAGTAGTCGACCGAGATCGAGGACATCGTCTGGATCAAGGTTGCTATGAGGAGGATGCCGAAGGCTATCCGGCGGCCGACGGCGTGCCACTGGTGGCGCCGGTAGGCCTGGCACCACGCGATGCCGGCGTCGGCGACGGCCCGCATCCGGCCCGGGCGGTGCGTGTCGGGCAGGACGGCCGCCTTGAGCAGGGCGATGCTGCCGCCCCGGCGGTAGAGCGCGGGGGCGTACGACGGCCGGGGCAGCACCCGGACGTCGACCTCGTAGATCTGGTCGTCGCGCCAGTCCTTCGTCCGCACCTCGAGGCGGCGCCGCAGATAGTCGCGTGCGGCGTCGGGGCGGCCGAGCAGGCGCCGCTGCCAGTCCAGGCGCCGCCAGTGCGACGCGACGTCGGCCAGCACGTCCAGATAGATGTGCTCGGCCTCCGGGTCGGCGCCGACCAGCCGGCTCGTCTCCCGGCGCAGCGCGTCGAGGTGGGCCGCGACGAAGGCGACATACGCCGGTGGCGGCTCATCGTCCATGGGCGGAACGAGATACATGGGTCACACCCCCTGCTCCATCGTCGAGGCGTGTCGCTGCCGGGCGCAAGTGGGGCGCGTATTAGGGTGTCGAACACACGTACGTGAGGCAGGGGAGGTCCGTGGTGCGCGTGCTCGGCATCGACCCGGGTCTCACCCGGTGCGGGGTCGGTGTCGTCGAGGGCGTGCCGGGGCGGCCGGGCAAGATGATCGCCTACCACGTCGTGCGCACCGAGCCCGACCAGGACATCGCGCACCGCCTGCTGGAACTCGACCGTGCCCTGGCCGAGCTGGTGGCCGAGCACAAGCCCGAGAGCGTGGCCGTCGAGCGGGTGTTCTCCCAGCACAACGTACGGACGGTGATGGGCACCGCCCAGGCCAGCGCGGTCGCCGTGCTGTCCGGCGCGCGGGCCGGGCTACCCGTGCAGACCTACACGCCGAGCGAGGTCAAGGCGGCCGTCACCGGCTCCGGCACGGCCGACAAGGCACAGGTCACGGCGATGGTCACCCGCCTGCTCCAGCTGGCCGAGCCGCCCCGGCCGGCCGACGCGGCCGACGCCCTCGCCCTCGCCATCTGCCACATCTGGCGCGGCGGTACCCGCGCCCGGATCCAGGCCGCGGCCCTGGCCGCTGCCGCCCGCGCCCACAAAGGGGGAGCCCGCCGATGATCGCCAGCGTGCGCGGAGTGGTGGCGGCGATCGCCCCGGACAGCGCCGTCATCGAGGTCGGCGGCGTCGGCCTGCAGGTGCAGTGCGCCCCCGGCACCCTGGCCGGTCTCAAGGCCGGCGTCGAGGCGCGCCTGGCCACCAGCATGGTCGTCCGGGAGGACTCGCTGACCCTCTACGGCTTCGCCGACGACGACGAGAAGCACCTGTTCGAGTTGCTCCAGACGGCCAGCGGGGTCGGCCCGCGGCTGGCCCAGGCCGTGCTGGCCGTGCACCAGCCGGACACGGTGCGCCGGGCCATCGCCGGCGGTGACCTGGCCACGCTGACCCGGGTGCCCGGCATCGGCAAGAAGGGCGCCGAGCGCCTGGTCCTCGAGCTGCGCGACCGGATCGGCCCGATGCCCACGGCCGACGGCGGCCCGGCCGGTCTGCTCAACGGGGCCTGGCAGGAGCAGGTGCGCCAGGGTGTGCTCGCGCTGGGCTGGTCCGCCGCCCAGGCCGACCAGGCGGTCGTCGCGGTCGCCGAGAGCATCGACGGCGAGGTGCCCCCGGTCCCCGTGCTGCTGCGCCAGGCCATCCGCCTGCTGGGCAAGGCCCGATGACCGACGACCTGGTCTCCACCGACGCCGGCGACGACGAGCTCGACGCCGAGGCCAGTGTCCGCCCCCGCCGCCTGGCCGAGTTCATCGCCCAGCACCGCGTGCGCGACCAGCTGGAGCTGCTGCTCAAGGGAGCCATGGGCCGGGGCACCCCACCCGACCACATCCTGCTCTCGGGGCCGCCCGGGCTCGGTAAGACGACGCTGGCCAACATCGTGGCGGCCGAACTGGGGACGGGGATCCGGACCACCAGCGGGCCGGTCATCGAGCGGTCGGGCGACCTGGCGGCGATCCTCACCGGGCTCGCGCCGGGGGACGTGCTGTTCATCGACGAGATCCACCGCATCGCCAAGCCGGCCGAGGAGCTGCTCTACAGCGCGATGGAGGACTTCCGGGTCGACGTCGTGGTGGGCAAGGGGCCCGGGGCCACCGCCATCCCGCTCGACGTCGAGCCGTTCACGCTGGTCGGGGCGACCACCCGCGCGGGCTTGCTGTCCGGCCCGATGCGGGATCGGTTCGGCTTCGTCGCGCACCTCGACTTCTATTCGCCGGCCGACCTCGACTCGCTGCTGCACCGGTCGGCGCGCATTCTCGGCGTGCCGATCACCGACGAGGGGGCGGCCGAGATCGCGGGGCGGTCGCGGGGGACACCCCGGATCGCCAACCGGCTGCTGCGCCGGGTGCGGGACTACGCCGAGGTGCGGGCCGACGGCGTCGTGACCGAGGCCACGGCTCGTGAGGCCCTCAAGGTGTACGACGTGGACGCTCTCGGCCTCGACCGGCTCGACCGGGCCGTCCTGCGGGCGTTGATCGAGTCGTTCCGGGGCGGCCCGGTCGGTCTGTCCACGCTGGCAGTCGCCGTGGGGGAGCAGTCGGACACCGTCGAGGAGGTGTGTGAGCCCTTTCTCGTCCGGGCCGGGTTGCTCGCCCGTACCCCGCGGGGCCGGGTCGCGACCGAGGCGGGCTGGCTGCATCTGGGAAAGACGCCGCCCTCGGGCACGGTCCAAGGGGATTTGTTCGCACGGGATGCATGAAATCCCCTCGTAATGCGAACGTGATGTGTGCCGCATTCGGACTTCCCAGGTTGACCGATTAGACTCGCCGCCGTTCAACCGGGATGTGTTTATCGCCGACGGCACGTGTTCCGCGTGACCGCCGGCCAACGGAAGGCTTATTCGTGGACCTGGCAGCCGAGGCATCCGGGGGCGGCAGCTTCACGCCGCTGCTCCTCATCGTTCTGCTCTTCGCCGTGATGTATTTCCTGATGATCCGGCCGCAGCAGAAGCGTCGTCGCGAGGCTCAGCAGATGCAGAACACGCTCGGCCCCGGTGACCGCATCGTCACCATCGGCGGCCTGCACGGCACCGTCGTCGCCATCGCCGACGACGTCGTCACCATCGAGATCGCCGACGGGGTGCACGTCGACTTCGCGCGGCCGGCCATCGCCCGGGTCGTCACCAGCACCGCCGCCGCTCCGGCCTCCGAGGAGATCGTCGAGCCGGAGCCGGAGCCGCTGGTCGACGAGCCGATCGTCAACCCGGTCACCGATACGCGTAAAAAGGACTGACGTCGCAGACGTAAGACCCCTTCGGGCCGGCCCGTGCGGCGACAAGCTGCCGGGCCGGTTCGTCGGGCCCGCGCGTGGCCGCAGCCGATCGCGCGAAGCGGACGTTAGATACTACGACCGCTTTAACCACACTCAGATGCCGTAAACACAGGGAGATCGACAGCCGTGGCACGACCACCACAGGGACAGATGCATCCCGGACGGCAACTAGCCGTGCTCGGCGCGATCTTCGTCGTCCTGTACCTCCTCGTCTTCTTCGCGGGCGGGGCGAGCGGCAGCTTCACCGACCGCCTGCACCCCAAGCTCGGCCTCGACCTGGTCGGTGGCACCCAGGCGACCTACATCGCCTCGGTCGAGGGCAACCAGGTGCCCTCGAAGCAGAGCATGGAGCAGGCCCGCGGCATCATCGAGGAGCGGGTCAACGCGCTCGGTGTCTCCGAGGCCGAGGTTGTCATCCAGGGCGACCGCAACATCGTGGTCTCGCTCGCCGGCAAGGCCGACGACCAGCTCAAGGACCTGTCGCAGGCCGCTCAGATGCGTTTCCGCATGGTGATCGGCGCGACCGGTGACGTGGCCTCGGTCGCGCTGAACCCGCCGTCGGCCGCGCCCAGCGCGGCGCCGTCGGCCAACCCGAGCGCGGGCGCCAACCCCGGCGCCAACCCGAGCGCCGGTGCGCCCGCGGTGCAGAACGCCCCCTCGACCGGCGGTCAGGGTGGCGGCGAGGTCGTGAAGGCCCCGACGCCCAGCGCCACGCCGAGTGCGCCGGCGCCGTCGCCCAGCGCGAGCGCGAGTGCGCCGGTCAGCGCCGACACGCAGCAGCAGCGGGCGGCCGTGCAGAAAAAGGTCGGCGCCGCCGCGTGGGCCGCGGCCGGCAAGCTGACCGCGCCGGTCGACCTCAGCACCGACACCAAGGCCGGGCTGCCGTTCGCCAACTTCGGCAAGCTCACCGGCGAAGAGGTCAACGCGCTGACCCCGCAGATGCAGTTCAACGTGCCGACGATCGGCTGCCAGCAGCTCAACGACCGGCCGAACGGCGCGATCGACAAGATCGACTCCGAGGCCGTGGCCTGTTACCAGGGCGGCAAGGTGCTGCTCGACAAGGCGCCGGTCGTCGGTGAGGACATCTCCAAGGCGAGCCCGCAGCTCGACCAGCAGACCGGCCAGTGGGTCGTCTCGCTCGACTTCACCAGCGCCGGTGCCAACAAGTGGGCCGCGCTGACCCGGCAGGCGTTCGAGGCCACCTCGAGTGCGCCCTGCTTCGTCGCCGCGCAGGCGCTCTACGGCCAGGTCGACCACTGCGCCGTCGCGGTGGTGCTCGACAAGAACGTCATCTCGGCCCCGCAGATCCAGGGCGTGCTGACCGGCACCTCGCAGATCACCGGCCAGTTCACCTCGGCCTCGGCCCGTCAGCTGGCCGACCAGCTCAACTTCGGCGCGCTGCCGGTCACCTTCACCTCGGGCCCGGCCCAGACCGTCTCCGCCACGCTGGGCATCCAGCAGCTCCAGGCCGGTCTGCTGGCCGCCGCGATCGGCATGGGCCTGGTGGCGATCTACGCGTTCTTCTACTACCGCCTGCTCGGCTCGGTCATCTTCCTGAGCCTGATCCTGTCGGGTCTGCTGACCTTCGGTGCGCTGGTCTTCCTCGGCCGCACGGTGGGCTTCACCCTGACCCTGGCCGGCATCGCCGGATTCATCGTGTCACTGGGTGTCGCGGCCGACTCGTTCGTCATCTACTTCGAACGACTCAAAGACGAGATCCACGAGGGCCGAAGTCCGCGAAGTGCGGTGCCCAGAGCATGGGCGCGCGCACGCCGGACGATCATCTCGGCGAACACGATCACCATTCTCGCCGCCGTCGTTCTCTACATCGTCTCGGTCGGCGCGGTCCAGGGCTTCGCGTTCGCGCTCGGCCTGTCCACCGTCCTCGACCTGGTCGTGGTGTTCCTCTTCCGGCACCCGATCATGACGATGTTCGCGCGCACCAAGGCGTTCCTGTCGCCGCGGGTCAGTGGCCTGGGCCGCGTCCTGCGCAACGCCACCACCGACCCCAAGGAGGCCTGAGATGGCCCGCCAAGGTCTCGCCTACCGGCTCTACGCCGGTGAGGCGAACGTCAACATCATCGGCCGGCGCAAGCTGTGGTTCCTGCTGGCCGCCCTGCTCGTCGCGATCTCGATCGCCAGCATCTCGATCAAGCAGTTCCACCTGGGCATCGAGTTCGCCGGTGGCACGTCGTTCAGCGTCCCGGCCAAGGTGGGCGACACCGAGCTGACGCAGTCCGAGGTGTCCGACGCGGTCGAGCGGGCCATCCAGGCCGTCGACCCGGGCAACGAGGTCGGCGCCGCGCAGCGGGTCGGCACCGCGGGTGGGTCGCCGACCTACACCGTGCGCGCCTCGGCCATGACCGCCCAGCAGGCCGAGCAGGCCAAGACCAACCTGGTCGAGGACCTGGGTGTCCCGGCCGAGCAGGTCAGTGACGACCAGGTGTCGGCCGCCTGGGGTGGCCAGGTGACGAGACAGGCGCTGCTCGGCCTGGTCATCTTCCTGGTGCTGGTGATGGTCTATCTGGTCGTCCGGTTCGAGTGGCGCATGGCGGTCGCGGCACTCAGCTCGCTGCTGCTCGACCTGATCGTCACGGCCGGGGTCTATTCGCTGGTCGGCTTCGAGGTCACGCCGTCCACGGTGATCGGCTTCCTGACGATTCTGGGGTATGCGCTCTATGACGTGGTGGTGGTGTTCGACAAGATCCAGGAGAACACCCGCGGCATCACGGCCAGCAGCCTGCGCACCTACAACGAGGCGGCCAACCTCGCGGTCAACCAGACCCTGATGCGCTCGCTCAACACCGGTCTGGTGGCGTTGCTGCCGGTCGGCGGTCTGCTCTTCATCGGGGCCGGCCTGCTCGGCGCGGGCACGCTCAAGGACCTGGGCCTGGTGCTCTTCGTGGGCATGGGCTTCGGCGTCATCGCCTCGATCCTGTTCGCGGCCCCGGTGCTCACGGTGCTCAAGGACCGCGAGCCCCGGATCAAGGCGCACACCGCCCGCGTCCTCGCCCGGCGGGCGGGGGCCCGCTCGGGCGACGTCGCCCCGCGCGGCGAGCGGACCGGCCGGGACGCCAACGCCACGGTCACCGACGAGGCGGCGCCGGCTCTGGCGTCGGCCGCCCCGCGGCCGGGCAGCCGTCCGACGGCCAAGCGCAACACCAACCGCACCCAGCGGCCCGGCGGTGCCGGCAACCGCCCCAGCGGAGGCACCAAGCGTCGCTAGACGTCATGAGCAGTGGAGTGGGGGCGGCCGGTGATCCGGCCGCCCCCACACACGGTAGGCTGGCGCCCGTGACCGAAGAGAAGCTTCGCGCCACCGGAGACAGCGGGCCCGACCTGGCCGCCGTGGTCGCCGGCGGCACCGTCGACGTGCCCGACTTCCCCAAGCCGGGCGTCGTCTTCAAGGACCTGATGCCGCTGTTCGCCGACGGGCGGGCGTTCCGCGAGGTGATCGACGGGATCGTGGCCTACCACGGGCGCGACTCGTTCGACGTGGTGGCCGGGGTCGAGGCGCGCGGCTTCGTCGTGGCCGCCGCCATCGCGTATGCGGCGGAGGTCGGCGTCGTGCCGGTGCGCAAGGCCGGCAAGCTGCCGCGGCCGGCCCTGGCGGCCTCCTACGAGCTCGAGTACGGCGAGGCCACCCTCGAGGTGCACGAGGACGCTTTCATCGCCGGGCAGCGCGTCCTGGTGGTCGACGACGTGCTGGCCACCGGCGGCACGGCCGGTGCCGCCCTCGATCTGGTGGAGCGCGCGGGCGGCACGGTTGTGGGTTTCACCGTGCTGATGGAGCTGGCTTTCCTGAAGGGCCGTGAGCGGCTCAATCCCCGGAAGGTCCACGCCCTGCTGACCGTTTGATGGGGCTTTGCCGTCCTCGCGCCCGCTCTTTCGGAGGTTCGGCCGCGCCATCCGGGAAGACAGTGCGGGTAGGATGGCGTTCCTGACCAGGTGACCAACCCTGGCATTGGCGGACTTCTGCGGCCGGCGACAACCGGCCAGGTCCCGAGCGATGGTGTGAGGAGGCCGGTGTCCAGCGACGTCGTCCCTCCGGCGGAGGGCACGGTGCAGCCGACCGAGGACTCACCGACTGGTGCAGCTGCTGAGGCGGCCCCCGAGCAGGTCGACGCGGCGCAGGTCGATCTGGCGCAGGTTGATTCGGCGCAGGTTGATTCGGCGCAGGTTGATCCGGCGTCGACCGCACCGGCAGAGGTTCCCGACGCGGAGGCCACTCAGCCGATGGCCCCGGCCGAGGTCTCGGCCGGCGGCTTCGGCCTGGCCAGCGCTCCCACCGGCCGTCGCGTGCGGGCTCGTCTCGCGCGCTTCAACGCGCCCTGGCAGAGCACTCAGGTCAGCGAGGTTCTCGAGCCCCTGATCGCCACCCATCGGGCCAGCCACCCCAAGGCCGACGGCCGCATGCTCCAGCGTGCGTTCGACGTGGCCGCCCGGTGGCACTCGGGTCAGTACCGCAAGTCCGGCGACCCTTACATCACCCACCCGCTGGCCGTGGCGACGATCCTGGCCAACCTCGGCATGGACACCACCACCCTGGTGGCGGCCCTGCTGCACGACACGATCGAGGACACCGACTACTCGCTCGAGCAGATGCGCAACGACTTCGGCGGCGAGGTCGCCCTGCTGGTCGACGGCGTGACCAAGCTCGACCGGGTCAAGCTGGGCGACGCGGCGAAGGCCGAGACCATCCGCAAGATGGTCGTGGCGATGGCCAAGGACCCGCGGGTGCTGGTCATCAAGCTGGCCGACCGGCTGCACAACATGCGCACCCTGACCTTCCTGCCGCGCCCCAAGCAGGAGCAGAAGGCCAAGGAGACGCTCGAGATCCTGGCCCCGCTGGCCCACCGCCTCGGTATGAACACGATCAAGTGGGAGCTCGAGGACCTCGCGTTCGGCACGCTCTTCCCCAAGCGGTTCGAGGAGATCAACCGGCTCATCGGCGAGCACCAGCCGCAGCGTGAGGCGCTACTGCGCCAGGTGACCAACCGGGTCTCGCTGGATCTGAAGTCGGCCAAGATCAAGGCGGAGACCACCGGCCGGCCCAAGCACCTCTACTCGATCTATCAAAAGATGATCGTGCGGGGCCGCGACTTCAACGACATCTACGACCTGGTCGGCGTGCGCATCCTGGTCGACACGGTCCGCGACTGCTACGCCGCGCTGGGCGTCATCCACGCGAACTGGCAGCCGGTGCCGGGCCGGTTCAAGGACTACATCGCGATGCCGAAATTCAACATGTACCAGTCGTTGCACACGACGGTCATCGGCCCGACCGGCAAGCCGGTCGAGATGCAGATCCGCACGTTCGCGATGCACCGCACGGCCGAGTTCGGCATCGCCGCCCACTGGAAGTACAAGGAGCAGAAGGGCGCGACGATCGTCGGCCCGCCGGCTCACATCGACGAGATGACCTGGCTGCGGCAGCTGCTCGACTGGCAGCGCGAGGCGAGCGACCCGTCGGAGTTCCTCGACGCGTTGCGCTTCGATCTGTCCAGTCAGGAGGTGTACGTCTTCACGCCCAAGGGCGACGTCATCCCCCTGCCGACCGGGTCGACGCCGGTCGACTTCGCCTACGCGGTGCACACCGAGGTCGGGCACAAGTGCATCGGCGCGCGGGTCAACGGCAAGCTGGTCCCGCTCGAGTCCACCCTGTCCAACGGCGACGTCATCGAGATCTTCACGTCGAAATCGGCCAACGCCGGCCCGACGCAGGACTGGCTGGGCTTCGTCAAGAGTCCCCGCGCGCGGACCAAGATCCGGCAGTACTTCAACAAGGAGCGCCGCGAGGAAGCGATCGAGGACGGCAAGGAGTCGATCGTCAAGGCCATGCGCAAGCAGGGTCTGCCCCTGCAGCGCATGCTGACCAACGAGAACCTGACGACGATCGCCCGCGACCTGCACCTGGCCGACGTGGCGTCGCTCTACGCGGCCATCGGTGAGAACACGGTCAGTGCCCAGTCGGTCGTGCAGAAACTGGTCGCCGGTTTCGGCGGCGAGGAGGGCGCGGTCGAGGACATCGCCGAGACCGCCGTCGCGACCCGTCCGCCGCGCAACCGCAGCACGGCGCAGGACCCGGGCGTGGTCGTCAAGGGTGTCAGCGACGTGTGGGTCAAACTCGCCCGCTGCTGCACCCCGGTGCCGGGCGACGCGGTGTTCGGCTTCGTCACCCGCTCGGGCGGCGTCAGCGTCCACCGCGAGGACTGCGCCAACGCCGGTGACCTGAGCGACCAGCAGGAGCGCGTCGTCGAGGTGACCTGGAAGCCGACCAGCGCGTCGACGTTCCTGGTGGCCATCCAGGTCGAGGCGCTCGACCGGCACAAGCTGCTGGCCGACGTCACCCGGGTGCTCTCCGAGGAGCGGGTCAACATCCTGTCGGCGACGGTCACCACGACCCGTGACCGGGTGGCCGTCAGCCGGTTCACCTTCGAGATGGCCGACCCCAAGCACCTCGGTCACCTGGTGGCCGCCGTGCGCAAGGTCGACGGCGTCTTCGACGCCTACCGGGTGACTTCCGGGGCGTAAGGCAGACAAGGAAAAAGGGGGCCCGAGGGCCCCCTTTTCGCGTTGTCAGCGGATCAGGCCGCGGCGACCTTGATCGACTTGATGTCGAACTCGGTCTTGGGGTGGCCACCGCCGGGCTGGGGCTCGAAAGCGCCGTCGTCGCCGGCCTTGACGACCTTCTGCACGATGTCCAGACCAGTGGTGATCTTGCCGAGCAGGGTGTAGCTGGCCGGCAGCTTGGTGTCCTCCGAGCAGATGAAGAACTGGCTGCCGGTGCTGCCGGGCTGGCCGGTGTTGGCCATCGCGATCGAGCCCGCGGGGTACGGGTTGTTGGCGTCGGTCGGGAGGTTCTCCTCAGCCATGGTGTAGCTCGGGCCGCCCTGGCCGTCGGTCTCGCGGTAACCCTTGCCGGAGGCGAACGGGTCGCCGCACTGAAGCACCTTGAAGCTGGCCTGGTTGACCATGCGGTGGCACTTGGTGTTGTCCCAGAACTTCTTGCTCGCCAGGAACTCGAAGCTGGCCGCGGTGCACGGCACCTTGGTCTTGTCCAGGGTGGCCTTGACGGCACCGAGGTTGGTGTCGATGGTCATCACCGCGCTGCCGGTGTTGGCCGCGGTCGGCGGCGGGGTGCCGACGTCCTTGACCTTGCCGCCGCCGCCCGGATCGGGAGTCCAGGTGCAGGCGACCTGGCCGGCCGGGACCGGCGCGCCGCTGCTGCCGGCGGCCGCAGGAGTGTCGGACGACTTGTCGTCCCGGAGCGCGGTCGCGATCCACACCGCGGCGCCGGCGATCAGCACGACGGCGATCGCCGAGCCGATGACGGCCTGTCGCTGGCGGCGCTTGCGGGCGGCCGCGGAGCGCTCGGCCATCTCCTTCTCGAGCCGGGCGCGCGCTGCGGCGCGTTGCCGGTCCTTGATCGACGACACGGTGTTCCTCCTGCTGATATGTCGGCCTGGGGGCTTACGACTGAGTGCTGGCCGTGGGGGCGGCGGACGCCGGGGCGTCGCCGACGGTCAGGGTCTTGATGGTGATCTTCTGGGTCGGCTTGACCTTCTCGTCGGTCGCGTTCTTCGACGTCGGGATCTTGCCGATCTTGTCCACCGTCGCGAGCCCGCCGGTCACCTTGCCGACGATCGAGAACTCGGGGTTGGCGGGGGAGTAGTCCTTGGTGAAGATCAGGAACTGACTGCCGTTGGTGCCGGGCGGGTTGCCGATCAGGGCCACAGTGCCCTTCGGATAGAGCGGGGCGGCCGAGGCCGGCGCGGGCGAGGCGCTCGGGTCGCTGACGACCGGCACGTTCTCGTTGTAGACGCTGTAGGTCGGACCGCCGAGGCCGGTGCCGGACGGGTCGCCGCAGCGCACCGCCCCGTACGTCGTGATCTCGTGGCAGTCGGTGTTGTCGTAGAACTTCTTGCTCGCCAGGTACGTGATGTCGGCCGTGCCGCACGGCGAGAGCTCGCTGTCGAGACCCACGACGATCGGCTCACCCTGATTGGTGGTCATCGTCATCGTCTGGGTGCCCAGCGTCGGGATGCCCTTGGTCGGGGGCGTGCCCACGTCCTTGAGATTGGAGTTCGCCGACGCGTTCTGCGGGGTCCAGAGGCAGACGTCCTGGTCGGCCGCTTCGGTGGTGTCGTCGGAGTCGAAGGCCCCGCCGATCCAGGCCACACCGGCCACGATGAGGAGCACCGCGAGGCCCGACCCGATACCGGCCAGCACCCGGCGGCGGCGGCGCTCCTTCACAGCCCGTCGCGCCATCTGCCGATCGAGCTTCGCCCGCGCCAGCTGGCGCTGCCGGTCCCTGCTGGATGCCACCGAAAACTGTCCTCTCGTACGACCGTGTCACACGCCGCAAGAGTGTACGGGTACCCGCTGGGAAAGTGGTGTGCGCCCGCCCGACTAGGATCGTTACGATTCGTACCTGTCTGCGCGAGGAGGGCCCGGCGTGCTCGTCACCGGCTTCGAGGCCCAGGCCTTCGGCACCAATTGTTATGTGGTGGCCGCCGCCCCGGGCGAGCAGTGCCTGATCGTCGACCCCGGCATCGGCGTGCTCGACCAGCTCGACGAGGTGATCGCCGAGCACCGTCTCTTCCCGGCCGCCGTGCTGCTGACGCACGGCCACCTCGACCACACCTTCTCGGTCGCCCCGGTCTGCGGCGCGCGCGGCATCACGGCGTATGTGCACCCGGCCGACACCGAGATGCTGGCCGATCCGGCCAAGGGTCTGAGCATGGATCTCGCCCAGCTCTTCGGCGGCCGGCTGAGCTACACCGAGCCCGAGGACGTCGCTGAGCTCACCGACGGCGAGACGATGGTCCTGGCCGGCCTCGAGGTGACCGTCGACCATGCGCCCGGCCATACCGGCGGGTCGGTGCTGTTCCGGCTGCCCGGCGCGAGCTCCTCCTTCGACGCGGACCAGGTCTGCCTCTCCGGGGATGTCCTCTTCGCCGGCTCGATCGGACGCACCGACCTGCCGGGCGGCAGCACCGAGACGATGATGACCAGCCTGCGGGACAAGATCCTCCCGCTGGCCGACGACACCGTCGTCCTGCCCGGCCACGGTCCGGCCACCACCATCGGCCGCGAGCGCGCGACGAATCCGTATCTGCGGGAACTGGTCGCCGCGCCGCGCCGGGGTCTTTGACGCAATTCCTAGGAGACTTTGAGAATGCCCATTTCCGGATTTCCCGAATGGATGCCGCCGCAGCGCATGATCGAGCAGCGGGTCCTCGACCGGATCCGCACCACCTTCGAGCTCTATGGCTTCTCCCCGCTCGAGACGCGCTCGGTCGAGCCGCTCGCGACTCTGGTCAGCAAGGGCGAGACCTCCAAGGAGGTCTATCTGCTGCGCCGGCTGCAGGCCGACGAGAACGCGAAGGACGACGACCAGCTCGGCCTGCACTTCGACCTGACCGTGCCGTTCGCACGGTTCGTGGTGGAGAACGCGGGCAAGCTGCAGTTCCCGTTCCGGCGCTACCAGATTCAGAAGGTGTGGCGCGGCGAGCGCCCGCAGGAGGGCCGCTACCGCGAGTTCCTGCAGGCCGACATCGACGTGGTCAACCGCGGTGAGCTGCCGTTCCACTACGACACCGAGATGCCGCTGGTGATCGGGGACGCGCTGAGCGGCCTGCCCATCCCGCGCATCAAGATCCAGGTCAACAACCGGAAGGTGTGCGAGGGCTTCTACCGCGGGCTCGGCCTGCAGGACACGGCGCAGGTTCTGCGTACGGTGGACAAGCTCGACAAGATCGGCCCGGCCCGGGTCGCCGAGGTCCTGATGGAGACGGCCGGCGCCAGCCGGGCGCAGGCCGAGGCGTGCCTCGAGCTGGCCGCCATCTCGGCCGACGACGGCTCCTTCGTGGACGCGGTCCGCAAGCTCGGGGTGAGTGACCCGCTGCTCGACGAGGGCCTCGACGAGCTGCTGCAGGTGGTCGAGACGGCCCGCGAGAACGCGCCCGGCCTGGTGGTGGCCGAGCTGAAGATCGCCCGCGGCCTCGACTACTACACCGGCACCGTCTACGAGACCCTGTTGCAGGGATACGAGCGGTTCGGCTCGATCAGCTCCGGCGGCCGCTACGACAACCTGGCCGCCAGCGGCAACGAGCGGTTCCCGGGCGTCGGCTATTCGATCGGCGTCTCCCGCATGCTCGGTGTGCTCTTCGGCCAGAACGCGCTGAGTGTCTCGCGCTCCGTGCCGACCTGCGTGCTCGTGGCTCTGCCCCATGAAGATCAACGGCCGTCCTGCGTACGCATCGCGAGCGCGCTGCGCCGCCGGGGCATCCCGACCGAGGTGGCGCCGAGCGCGGCGAAGTTCGGCAAGCAGATCCAGTACGCCGACCGCCGGGGCATCCCGTTCGTCTGGTTCCCGGGTGAGCCCGACACGGTGAAGGACATCCGCTCCGGGGAGCAGGTCGAGGCCGACGCCACCGCGTGGCAGCCCCCGGCCGCCGACCTGCACCCCGTGATCTCGGGCTAGTAGGTCGAGTGCTGGTTGCCGAGCCAGCGGAAGCCGGTCGCCGACTTGGCGGCCGGCTGATCGCCGCACATCGCGGTGGTCAGGAAGTCGTTGACCGCCACGTCGATCGGGTGCGGTTCGGTGGGTGACGTCCGGTAGAAGGCCATGTTCAGCGCCAGCGTCACCTGCCGCCGCGCGTCCGGGCTGTGCCACGAGATGGCCAGGTGGCCGATGGTGCCGCCGTCGTGGCCCCAGACCCGCCCGCACGGCAGGTCGACGGCATAGAGGCCGAGTCCGTAGCCCTCCTCGGGCACGGTCGTCTGCATCTCGGCCAGCAGGTGCGGCGGCAGCAGGCGGCCGGTGAGCAGTGCGCGGTAGAAGACGTTCAGGTCGTGCGCGGTCGACACCATCTCACCGGCCGACGACGCCCACGTCATGTTGTACTTCGTGAAGTCCCGCAGCTCACCGTCCGGCGGCCAGGGCACGTACGCGTGCATGTGCGGACCGCGGATGACCGGGTCGGCGCCCTCGAAGTAGGTGTCGCGCAACCCGAGCGGCCGCAGGATCCGCCGGCTCACCTCGGCGCGGTAGCTGTGCCCGGTCACCTTCTCGACGATGAGCCCGGCCAGGACGTAGTTGGTGTTCGAATACGACCAGCCCTGGGTCGGCGGCGCGGCCAGGCCGAGGCGGACCAGCTCGTCCGGCCGGTAGGTGCGCTTGCCCATCGCGATGATGTCGTCGTTGGTCTTGATGATCTCGGTGTCGTAGTCGCCGATGCCGCTGGTGTGGTTGAGCAGCATCCGCACGGTGACCGAACGGTCGATGTCGTAGGGCAGATAGCGGCGGACCGGGGCGTCGAGGTCGACCCGCCGCTCCCCGGCGAGCTGCAGCATCGTCGTGGCGACAAAGGTCTTGGTGATGCTGCCTACGCGGTGGCGCAGACCATCGCGTACGGGTTCGCCGGTCTTGACGTCGGCCACCCCCGCGGTCGGGGTCCAGACCCGGCGGCCGTCCCGCACCTCGGCGAAGGCGCCCGGCATGCCGGCCGCGTGGATGGCGTCGAGTTTCTGCTGGATCGGCTTCTCCGCGGCGGTGGCGGCGGCCGCGGGGCTCAGGAGGCCGGCGGTGGCGATCAGAACAAAGAGCGCTCGTCGTCTCATCCCATTGATTGTGCTCGACGCGGGCCAGGCCCGCTGAGCATCGTCGCCGTCCGGCGTAGGCTTACCTACGGTTCCGTAGGTTACGGTGCCGTAGGGAGTGATCGTCATGCCGCTGGATCAAACCGCACTGCTCATCGAGCTCGAGCCCGTCGTGGCGACCAACCTCGACCGGCACCTGAGCCTGGCCAAGGAATGGTTCCCGCACGAGTACGTGCCGTGGAGCGAGGGCCGCACGTACGACGGTCTGCTCGGCGGCGAGCCGTGGCAGGCGACCGACTCCCCGCTGCCCGACGTGGCCCGGACGGCCCTGATCGTCAACCTCCTGACCGAGGACAACCTGCCGTCCTACCACCACGAGATCGCGACGCTCTTCGGCCGCGACGGGGCCTGGGGCACCTGGGTGCACCGGTGGACCGCGGAGGAGGGCCGGCACGGGATCGCCCTGCGCGACTATCTGACGGTGACCCGCGCGGTCGACCCGGTGGAGCTGGAGCGCGCCCGCATGACCCACATGGAGGCGGGTTACGCCAACGACCACCCGGACGAGATCCTGCACTCGATCGCGTACGTGGCGTTCCAGGAACTGGCCACCCGCATCTCGCACCGCAACACCGGCAAGGCCACCGGCGACCCCGTCGCCGAGCAGCTGCTGGCCCGGGTGGCGGCGGATGAGAACCTGCACATGGTGTTCTACCGCAATCTGCTGGCGGCGGCGTTCGACCTGGATCCCGATCACGCCATGCGGGCGGTGACCGATGTGGTGGCCGGGTTCCAGATGCCGGGGGCCAACATCGAGGGATTCGGGCGCAAGGCTCTGTCCATCGCCCTGGCCGGCATCTATGACCTGCGGCAGCACCGGGACGAGGTTCTGCAGCCGGTGTTGCGGCAGTGGGACGTCTTCGGTCGCACCGATCTGACCGGGGACGGGGAGAAGGCGCGCGAGGAGCTCGCGGCCCACATGGACGAGCTGGAGAACCAGGCTGCCCGCTTCGAGGAGAAGCGCGAGGCGCGGCGCAAGCGGCTCGAGCGGTAGGGGATCGCTGGGCCGTCAGGCCGCGTCGCCGAGCGGGAAGAGCATGCAGCTGGACATGGCCTGAGCCACCAGCCGCCCCTTCTCGTCGAGCAGCCGCGCCTTGGCCAGCGCCGTCCGCCGCCCGCTCTGCAGGACCGACCCCGTGCAGGTCAGGCGGCCGGAGGAGAGCGTGACCGGCCGCAGGAACTTCACGTTGAGATCCAGGCTGGTGTAACCCACACCGGCCGGCAGCGTGCTGTGGACCGAGCAGGCCGCGGCCGTGTCGAGCAGGGTGGAGATGACGCCGCCGTGCATCGAGCCGAGCGGGTTGTAGTGGAACTCCTGCGGATCGATCAGCAGGGTCACCGAACCCTCCTGGACCCGCATCTCGGCCAGGTCGATCAGCTGCATGATGGGCGGGGCGGGCAGGGAGCCGTCGGCCATGCCGCTCAGGAGCTCGAGGCCGGTGCGGCGGCCGATCAGGGAGGCGTGGACGGACGGGTCGGACCAGCTGAACGTCCGGGTGCGATCCTGGGTCTCGGTCATGGACGCAGGTTGCCACCCGGTTGCTGGGTCTGTCCAGCAGACTTACCCTGGGTGTCATGAGTTCCACAGCGGCGCCCGAAGCCCTGGCCTGGTCGGTCGAGTCGTGCACGATCGGGCGCGCGATGGAGGTCCTCGGCGAGAAGTGGACGATCGTCGTGCTGCGCGAGGTCTTCTCCGGCATCCGGCGGTTCGACGACATGCGGGTGCGCACCGGCATCCCCCGGCAGGTGCTCACCAACCGGCTGGCCACGCTGGTCGGGCACGATGTGCTGCGTCGCGTGCCCTATCAGGAGCCGGGGACCCGCGTACGGCACGAATATCGCCTCACCCCGAAGGGCTTCGACCTCTACCCGGTGCTGATCGCCGTGGCCGAGTGGGGAGACCGCTACCTGGCCGAGCCCGAGGGGCCGCCGCTGGCCTACGAGCACCAGGACTGCGGCGCCGCCGTGCACGCGGCCGTGCGGTGCGAGCGCGGGCACGAGATCGACGACTTCCGGCAGGTGCTGCCCAGGCCCGGACCAGGAGCCCGCCGCCGTTAGATTCTCTCGGTGGAATCACCCTGGGCGCCGCTGCGGGGGCGCGTGTTCCGGATGCTCTGGATCGCGGTCCTGGCCGGCAACGTGGGCACCTGGATGCAGACCGTCGGCGCGCAATGGCTGGTCGTCGAGGAGCCGGACGCGGCGACCTGGACCAGCCTCGTGCAGACCGTGACGATGCTGCCGGTGCTGCTGCTCGCCCTGCCGGCCGGAGCGATCGCCGACGTGCTCGACCGGCGGCGGCTGCTGATGGCCGTGCAGACCGCGCTGTTCCTGGTCGGCGCGCTGCTCACCGGGTTGACCGCGCTCGATCGGATGCCGCCGCCGCTGCTGCTCTTCTTCACCTTCCTGCTCGGCGTCGGCCAGGCCCTCACGCTGCCCACCTGGCAGGCGGTCATCCCCGAGGTGGTGTCCCGCGAGGAACTGCCCGCCGCCTCCGCGCTCGGTGCCGTCAACACCAACCTGGCCCGCTCGGCCGGTCCGGCGGTGGCCGGTCTGCTGGTGGCCCACATCGGCTCGGCCGCCGTGTTCGCGCTCAACGCCCTCTCGTACGGGATCTTCGCCCTGGCCCTGGTCGCCTGGCGTCGCACGCCGAGGAAAGGTCCCAGCCACCCGGAGCGCTTCGGCCCCGCCGTCCGGGCCGGCGGCCGGTTTGTGCGCTATGCCCCGACGGTCCGCCGCCTGCTGATCCGGGTCGTGCTCTTCGTGCTGCCGGGCAGCGTGGTCTGGGGTCTGCTGCCGGTGGTCGCCCGGCAGGAGCTGCACCTGGGCGCGAGCGGCTACGGCATCCTGCTGGCTGCCCTCGGGGCCGGCGCGATCGCCGGCGCGCTGCTGATGCCGCGCATCCGCAAGGTCATGACGGCGAACCGCCTGATCCTGGTGGCCGGTCTGCTCTATGCGGGAGCGCTGATCGTGGTGGCGCTCGCGCCGCACGTGGCCGCGGTCGCCGGTGTGCTCGTCCTGGCCGGCGCGGCCTGGATGACGCTCGTCTCGCGGATGAACGCGACCCTGCAACTGTTGCTGCCCAACTGGGTGCGGGCCCGGGGCTTCGGCATCTATCAGGTCGTCTTCGCCGGCGCCCAGGCCGTCGGCGCGCTGGGGTGGGGGCAGGTCGCCGAGCAGGCCGGGCTGCCCGCGACCTTTGTGGCGGCCGCCGTCGTGATGCTGATCGGTACCGCCACCGTGCCCTGGCTGCCGGTTCACGAGCACGACGACGCCGACCGCAGCCCGGCCGTCTATTGGGCCGAACCGCACATCATGCTCGAGCCGCACCCCGAGGAAGGGCCGATCCTGGTCAACGCGATCTATCGGGTACGGGACGAGCAGGCGGCCGCGTTCGTCGCGGCGATGGACGCCGTGCGGCTCACCCGCCTGCGTACCGGGGCGACCCGGTGGGGCCTGTTCCGCGACGGCGAGGACCCGATCCGCTACGTCGAGATCTATCAGGTGCCGACCTGGGAGGACCATCTGCGCCAGCACGAGGGGCGGCTGACCGGCAGCGACGAGCAGGTGGAGGCCCGGGCGGTGGCGCTGGCCGAGGGACCGGCCGAGGTGACCCACCTGCTGCCCGCCGATATCGACGATTAGCCCAATGTTTCTGTTTTGTTGCGATTAATCTCAGGAGGGTGTCGACCCTGCTGATCATCGGCGGCGCGGCCGGCCCGGCGCTGCTCGGCCGTTTCGTCGAGCTGGCGGGCGGTCCGGCCGCCAGGATCGTGGTGATCGCGACCGCCAGCTCCGACCCCGCGGCGGCGGAGGCGGAACACCTCGCCGCCTTCCGTGAGCAGGGCGCCCACCACGTCGAGGCGCTGCGCCTCGACGACCGCACGGCCGCCAACGACCCGGGTGTGGAACCCGTGCTGCGCGCGGCCACCGGCATCTTCTTCACCGGCGGCGACCAGGAGCGGATCACCCGGGTGATCGGCGGGACGGCCACCGACTCGGTGCTGCAGACGCTGGTCGCGTCGGGCGACGTGGTGCTGGCCGGGACGAGCGCGGGCGCGGCGATGATGTCCGGCACGATGATCGTCGAGGGTGACGGGCCGGGGGTCAGCCGCACGAGCGTGCGCACCGGCCCGGGGCTCGAGTTCCTGCCCGGTGTCGTCATCGACCAGCACTTCTGCGAGCGCGGACGGATCAACCGGCTGCTCAGCGCGGTCGCCCTCTATCCGCACGAGCTCGGCCTGGGCATCGACGAGGACACCGCGATCCTGACCGACGGCGACGCCTTCGAGGTGCTCGGCAGCGGCGCGGTCACCGTCGTCGACGCCGGCCGGGCCACCGACATCAGCGTGCCCGCGACCGGCCCGATCACCCTGTCCGGCTGCCGCCTGCACGTGCTGCCCGCCGGGCGCGCCTTTCATCTGACCGGCCGGGAGCCGTCCGCATGAAGATCGAGAGCCTCCGTCGCCTGCGCGGCCCCAACGTCTATCTCTCCCGCCCGGCGGTGGTCGCGCGGCTGCACCTCGGCGAGCTGAGCGGCGTCGAGACCTCCGACGTCACCGGCTTCACCGAACGGCTCCTGCGCGCGCTGCCCGGGCTGGCCGAGCACCACTGCGCGGCCGGCGCACCGGGCGGGTTCGTCAGCCGGCTGCGCGGCGGCACCTATTTCGGGCACGTCACCGAGCACGTCTGCCTCGAACTGTCGCAGACGATCGGCCGGGACGTCAGCTTCGGCCGCACAGTCTCGGCCGGCGAGCCCGGCTGTTACCACCTCATCCTCGAGTGCCCGGTCGACGAGTCGCCCGGCTCCCACGTGCCCCGCGACCTGCTCGACACCGCGGTCGAGCTGGTGCAGGCGGTGGTGGCCGGTCGGACGGTGCCGCCCGATCTCGACGAGCTGGCGGCGCGGGCCGAGCGGGAGGCGGTCGGGCCCAGCACCCGGTCGATCATCGCCGCCGCCCGGCGCCGCGGCATCCCGGTCGAGCGCTTCGACGACCTGAGCCTGCTGCGCCTGGGCTGGGGCACCCGGCGCCGGCTGGCCTGGGCGGCGATGACCGACCGGACCAGCGGCGTGGGCATCGACATCGCCGGCGACAAGCAGGTCACCCGCCGGCTGCTGACCGAGGCCGGTGTCCCGATGCCGGACGGCGGCGCCGCGGCCACGGCGGCCGAGGCGCGGCACTGGTTCGAGCAGCTGGGCGGTCCGGTCGTCGTCAAACCCCGCTGTGGCCGGCAGGGCGAGCATGTCGCGCTTCACTTGGGTACGGCGGACGAGGTCGAACAGGCCTTCGGTGAGGCCGGCGGGGATGTGATCGTCGAGCGCCAGCTGGACGGCCGCGACTACCGCGTCCTCGTGGTGGCGGGCGAGGTGGTCGCGGCGGCCGAGCGGATCGCGGCCCACGTCGCCGGCGACGGTCGCCGTACGGTCGGGGAACTGATCGCCGAGGTCAACGCCGATCCACGCCGCGGGGTCGGGCACTCCCGGGTGCTGACCAGGGTCGCCGCCGACCCCCGGGTGCTGCGCCGGCAGGGTGCCGGCATCGGCAGCGTGCCCGCCCCGGGGGCCGTGGTGTGGCTCACCGGCACCGGCAACCTCTCGACCGGGGCGACCAGCTCCGACGTCACCGATCGGGTCCATCCGGAGGTGGCCCGGCTCTGCCTGCGGGTGACCGCGCTGCTCGGGCTGGACATCGCCGGCGTCGACCTGCGCCTGCCCGACATCGCCGAGCCGGTGCCGCCGGCCGCGAGCGGCGTGGAGGTCACGGCCGGAGTGATCGAGGTCAACGCCGTACCCGGTCTGCGCATGCATCTGGCCCCGGTGAGCGGGCGCTCGCGGGACGTGGGTGACGCGATCGTGCGGGCCATGTTCCCGGCCGGTTCCGACGGCCGGATCCCGACGGCCGCCGTCACCGGCACCAACGGCAAGACGACGGTGGCCCGGATGACCGCGCATCTGCTGGCCGACACCGGTCTGCGGGTGGGCCTGACGACAACCGACGACGTCCGCATCGACGGGCGGGTGGTCCATCGGGCCGACGCCACCGGGCCGCTCTCGGCGCAGATGGTGCTCGGTGACCCGGGGGTGCAGGCGGCGGTGCTCGAGACGGCCCGCGGCGGGCTGCTGCGGCGTGGTCTCGGCTACGACTGGTCGGACGTGGGCGTGCTGACCAACATCACCGCTGATCACCTGGGACAGGACGGGCTCGGCACGATCGAGGACCTGGCCCACGTCAAGGCGCTGGTGGCCGAGCGGGTGCGCGACGGCGGGACGCTCGTGCTCAACGCCGACGACCCGTGGGTGCGCAGCCTGGTCGACCGGCCCCGGGTGCGGGCCGACCGCAAGCGGATCGTCTGGTTCTCGCTCGACGAGCGGCAACCGGTGCTGGTCGAGCATCTGGCCAAGGGGGCGACGGCCTACCTGCTGCACGACGGATGGGTGGTGCAGCAGACCGGGGCCCGGCGGACGCCGCTGCTGAGGGCGGCGGAGATCCCCGGGGCCTACGGGGGAGCGGCGCCGCACGTGGTGGCCAACGCGCTGGCCGCGATCGCGGCCGCCCGGGCGCTCGGCGCCGGACAGGAGGCGGTGTGCCGGCGGCTGCTCGAGTTCGACCCGGCCACCGACAACGCGGGGCGGGGCACGCTGCTGCGCCTGGGCGACATCTCGGTGTTTGTCGACTATGCCCACAATCCGGCGGCGCTGGCCGCGACGGTCCGCACGCTGCACCGGCTGTGGGGCCCGGACCGCTGCGTGGCCGCGGTGACTCTGCCCGGTGACCGGCGCGACGACCTGCTCGCGGCGTGTGCGCAGGTGATCGCGGACGGGGTCGGCCGGGCCGTCCTCTACGACGACGAGGAACCCCGCGGCCGTACGCCGGGAGAGGTGTCCTGTCTGGTCGAACGGGAGATGCGGGCGCGCCGGCCGAAGTTGTCCGCCCAGCGGGCGGCCGGCTATCGGGCCGCGGTGACCGCGGCGTTGCGTCTGGCCAGGCCGGGCGAGGTGGTCCTGGTGCTCTACGAGAAGCTGGCGCCGGTCCTGGACATGCTGGCTGACCTGGGTGCCGTGCCCGCCGGCGACGCCGTGCCGGCACTCCCGGGACGGGCTCCCCGCACCGGGGTGTCACCGGGACGCTCGCTTGTGGGGAACGAGCGAGTTTCTGTCCCCGGATACCACCCCGGACAGTGATCGTCGCAGGTTGGCACACCGAATCGGCTGATCAGCCGATGCAGCTGACCGTTCAGGCGGGGTTGCACAGGTAGACCCTTAAACAATTGCTCTGGAGCGACTATTTGGCGCCGAAGGGCCAGAGTCGCCATGGGTGACAGTGCGGCAACAATTTGTTGAACCCTCCAGGATGGACATCGGCAAAGTCGTTCTGGGAGAAACTTCCGATGAAGCGGGCATTTCCGGGTGACTCGGGTTAATGGCCCCAGGATTCAGTCCGGGATCCGACTTTCGGGTACTGGACGGACACCCGTCGCGGGTGCGATCGGTCTCGGAACACACGGTGACGAGCCGCAGGTAAGACCACATGTGCGCGGGATCGTGAGGGGGCCGATCATCGGCTAGCATCCCTTCCGTCGATGGGGAAAACCCGGCACCCGCCGGGCACCCCGACGCCGAGGCGCATGGCGGTGCAACTCGGTGTTCCTTCGAAGCGCGCATGTGGGGGCACATGAGCACGACGGACCTGCCCGGTTCGAGTTTGCTGGCCGGTCGTTATCGACTGGTCGAGCGGCTCGGCGCCGGCGGGATGTCAGTGGTGTGGCGAGGCTTCGACGAAGTCCTCGGGCGCCAGGTCGCGGTGAAGGTTCTGCCACCGTCGACAAGCGCGGATCCGGCGTTCCGGCGCCGGCTGCGCGCGGAGGCTCAAGCTGCTGCTCGGCTCAGCCACCCAAATATCACAAATGTCTACGACTACGGCGAGGCGACCACCGTCGACGGTGAGCCGGTGCCCTATGTCGTCATGGAGCTCATCGACGGCGAGTCGCTCGCCGCCGTGCTCGCGCGGGTGCGCAAGCTGCCCTGGCAGCACGCCGTGCGGATCACCGCGGAGGTGGCCGCGGCGCTCGCCGCCGCGCACTCGCGGGGCATCGTGCACCGCGACGTCACCCCGGCCAACGTCATGCTCACGCAGACCGGCGCCAAGGTTGTCGACTTCGGCATCTCGGCCCTGATCGGCGAGAACGACATCGACCCCGACGGCAGCCTGCTCGGCACGCCGGCCTACCTCGCGCCCGAGCGGCTCGAGGGCGGCCAGGTGAGCCCGGCGACCGACGTCTACGCGGTCGGGCTGCTCATCTATCGCACGCTGATCGGTCAGCTGCCGTGGGATGTCGGCACCACGACGGCGCTGCTGCGGGCTCACCAATACACCGAGCCCGAGCCGCTGCCGCCGGTCGACGGACTGCCGGCCGAGGTGGACGCCCTGGTGGGCCGCTGCCTCGAGAAGCGTCCGGCCGACCGGCCGTCGAGCGCCGAGCTGGCGCACATCCTGGCCGCGCTGTCGGCCGGGGCACCCTCGGTGGCTCGCGGCTACGTGCCCGACTGGGCCGGTGCCGGCGAGGACACGACGATCCTGCCGTCGCCGCAGTCGTATGCCGAGATCCTCAAGCTCGCCGCGTCGGCTCAGGTGTCGCCCGCGGCCGCGCCCAGCTCGCCGGCGCCGGTCTCGGCCGCGCCCGACGTGGCGGCGCCGGTCTCGCCCGCCGTGGCCGCATCGGGCTCGTCCGCCGTGGCGGCGCCGGGCTCGCCCGCCGTGGCCGCGTCCGAGGAAGCTCCGGCCCGTAACAGCCGCTTCGGTGAGCTGCGGTCGGGTCCGGTCTACAACGCCGCTCCGGCCGGCGCTGACAGCGGTCTGCGCCCGGCTGTGGGCAACCAGCCCCCGGCCCCGCCGGAGAAGCCGTCGCGGTCGTCCGTGCCGTCGTGGGCGGGTGGGTCGCAGACCAAGACCCGCCGGGTGCTGGTGGTTGCCCTCGGCGTGCTGCTGCTCGGCGGCGGGACGTATGCGTGGAGCCTCACCGCCGGACCCATCGGCGACGTGGCGAAGGGTGCGACTCCCGCGCCGGCGATCGTGCCGCCCAGTGCTCGCTGCGTGGTCAGCTATGCGGTCTGGTCCGACACCCAGGGCCGCTTCAAGGCGCAGGTCACCGTGGCCAACCGCAACGACAAGCCGATCAACGACTGGAAGCTCTGGTTCATCATGCCGGGCGACCAGGTGATCTCCGGCGACGGCGCCACTCCCCTCAAGCAGGACGCGAGCAGCGTCACGGTCACGTCCCCGGCGGCCATCGAGCCGCTGAAGACGGTGACGATGAGGATCAGCGGCCGCTACAAGGACAGCAACGCGGCGCCGATGGCGTTCCAGCTGAACGGCTCTCAGTGCGAGACCTTCGTGTCGGCCAAGCCTGGTGAGCCGTCGCGCTATGTGAAGCGCCTGCCCAACGGTCAGGTGGTGCTGAAGGACCCGGCGTCGACGCCGATCCCCGGCATCTCGGTCGGCCCCGGTGGCGTCATCACCGTCACGCCGACGAAGGATCCCACGTCCTCGACCTCGGTGAGCCCGACAGTCGGTGGCCCCACCGGCGTCATCGAGACCACGCCCACGGACGTGATCACGACCTCGGCGACGCCGCCGGAGAAGACGACCAGGCCGGCGGATCCGAAGCCGACGGACGACGGCGACAGCCCGTCGCCACCGATCGAGACCACGACGCCGCCGGTCATCATCACCACCACCACGCCGGACGCGCCGCCGAACGAGGTTCCCGGCGACTCTGTCGACGATCCTTGCGACGAGCTCGTCGACGACTGTGCCGCGGAGCAGTCAGCGGGATAGGGCAGAACAACTCCCAGGAAGGGCCGGCTCGGATGAGCCGGCCCTTCCTGCTGTTGCCGCCGATGCGGTCGTCAGTGCTCGCGCGGGGCGTCCGGAGACGCATGATGATGCGACTCTCAACCAAAAACCGGACGCGGGACCCCACTCTCCGGAGTTACTGTGACAACGATGCATCAGGCAGTTTCTTCCGATTCGTCCGGCGCGCCTGCCGGGTGGCGGGGGTGCCTGAGTGAAGATGAGAGAGCCGGACCGGGCGTGCGCATCCGGTGTGAAACGCCTGCGTACGAGGTACTGAAGACTGCGTACAGCAGTCGTCCATCGGGGAGTTCGACATGATCAGGATCGTTCAGGATCTGGCGGCGGAGGCTCTGTTCGTCTCCGACCTGCAGCCGTCGCAGTGTCCGAGTCACGAGGCTGTGGAGCACGCGGTGACGGCCATGATCCTGCAATACGGCAGTGACGGGTGCGCGGCCGAAGTCGCTGTCGAGTTCGGCGACCACCCGGAGATGGCGGTCCGCCGCATGCACTGGGTGCACACGGAGCTCAACGAGGTGCTCGAGCCCCGGCGGCCCGCGGTCTTTCACTAGGGCCGCTCGTCGGCGCGTGAAAACCTGAGTTCTTTTCACGATCTGCACCTGAAAAGCAACCGAGTTCGGCCGCCTCTGCACCTTTCGACGGCAAAAGTCTTCCTCGTCAGCCGGTTAACACCCAACCGGTCTATGAGCGAGGAGGCCTACGTGACGGACACGACCGAACTCCCCGCCACCATCGGCACGACCCACGACGCGCCCTCCGCGCGTGACATCGAGGACCTGGTCCGCGAACACATGCCGATGGTTGGCCACCTGGTCCGGGAACTGCTGAACCGGGTACCGGGCCACGTCCATGCGGACGACCTGTCCTCAGCCGGCTTCGCCGCGCTCCTGGGCGCGGCCCGGTCCTTCGACGTGACCCGGGGGATCCCGTTCCACCGCTTCGCCGCGGTACGCATCCGCGGCGCGCTGCTCGACGAGCTGCGCGGCCAGGACTGGGCGAGCCGCTCGGTGCGCGCCCGGGCCCGCCGCAGTGCGGCGGCCCGCCAGGAGCTCACCGCGGCGCTCGGCCGCACCCCGACCGACGCCGAGGTGGCTGAGCTGCTCGGCATCGGCGTGGCGGAGCTGGCCACGGTCGAGGACGATGTGCAAAAAGCGGCGCTGCTGAGCTTGCAGGGCTTCCCGACCGGCGCGGCCGAGGAGATGGTGCCGGAGACCTCGGAGGGGCCGGAGGACCTGCTGATCAAGCGGGAGCGTCTCGGCTACCTGCACCAGGCGATCCAGGCCCTGCCGGAACGCCTGCGGCTGGTCGTCACCGAGTCGTTCCTGCAGGAGCAGCCGCTGAGCGACGTGGCGGCCCGTCTCGGCGTCACCGAGTCCCGGATCTCCCAGCTGCGCACCGAGGCGCTGCAACTGCTGCGCGAGGGACTCAACAGCTCGCTGGCGCCGGAGCTGCTGACGGTGGCCGCGGGCGGACCCCGTACGCGAAAGGGCTGCCTGCAACGCCGCCGCTCGGAGTATTTCGCCCGGGTGGCCCAGCAGGGCAACCTGCACACCCGCCTGGCCCTCACCGACGCCCACGGTGTGCCCATTGCGGTAGCGGCTTGACCGATCAATAGATGAAGCGGGGGCGGCCTTGGTGCCGCCCTCGCGTCGTTCCACCGGGGCGGTGCGCCGTCAGTTGTGGATAAGGGTGGCGGCGGGTTCGCAGAGTGGATCCAGGACGGCGCGGACCGGGCGGATGTCGGCGCCGACCGCCGTGGCCAGGGCGCCGGGGCCCGCCAGCGGCATGACGGCGAAGTCGCCCGGGCCCGAGGTGGCCGGCGGGAGCAGTGTGGCCGGGACAGCGACCACGGTGCCGATCGCTCGGCCGTTGCCGGCCACGGCGGCCTCTGGTCCAGAGGCGGTGGTCCGGGGGCGGTCCGGAGGGGTGCTGCCCAGGACGGCTGCGCCCGACCAGCCTGGGGCGGCGGGGCCGACCGACAGCTCGTGGCGGTAGAGGGTGGTTCCGGCGTAGCGGATCGTGGTGTCCAGGTGGACGTGGCCGGAAGGTTCGTGGTGGCGGCCGCAGACCAGGTCGTCGCGCCAGAGGAGAGAACCTGTTTCGGCTACCTCTACGCGGGTGATGGTCCGGTGGTCGCATCCGGCTGCGGCGATCAGGGGCTCGGGCAGCCAGCGCAAGGTCGCGCCGGGGGCGACGGTGGCGGTGATGCGCAATCGCGACTGGGGCAGGTGGCCGCGGCCGGGCAGGGCCAGTTGGGCGGCCACGCTGCGGATCTCGAGGGTGGCGCCGGGGCCGACCTCGATCTCCAGGCTCAGGTCGTCGCCGCGCAGGGGGCCGGCGCCGCCGCCCACCAGATGCACCGTCGCCGGGGCGGTGCGGCGCAGCAGAAGCGGTGACTCGCTGCGCAGGACGGCCAGCCGGGTGCCGCCGAGCCCGTCGAGCTCGGCGACGACCCGGGAGGACGCTTTCACGCCGCCACCCGGTCCGGCTCGGGGACGGTCCGCGAGGACGCTTTCACGCCGCCGTCGCGGGGGTGTCAGTCATGCTGGGATCCGGGCTTTCGCCAGGTCGCGGATCCAGTCGGCCACCGGGGTGGCCAGGCGGTCTTCGACCAGGGAGAGGAACACCGTCGGGCGGTCGCCGCGGCGGGCCCGGGCGTCGTGGTCCATGACCGCCAGGTCGGCGCCGACCAGGGGGGCCAGGTCGGTCTTGTTGATGACCAGCAGATCGGCCGCGGTCACGCCGGGGCCGCCCTTGCGGGGGACCTTGTCGCCGCCGGCCACGTCGACCACGAAGATCTGGTGGTCGATCAGGCCCTTGCTGAACGTGGCGGTCAGGTTGTCGCCGCCGCTTTCGACCAGCACCAGGTCGAGCGGGCCCAGTGTCGCCTCCAGGTCCTCGACCGCGTCCAGGTTGGCGGAGATGTCGTCGCGGATCGCGGTGTGCGGGCAGCAACCGGTTTCGACCGCGCGCACCCGTTCGGCCGGCAGGACGCCGTTGCGCAGCAGGAAGTCGGCGTCCTCGGTGGTGTAGATGTCGTTGGTGACGACGGCCAGGCGCAGCTCGTCGCCGAGGGCCCGGCACAGCGCGGCCACCAGCGCCGTCTTGCCCGAGCCGACCGGTCCGCCGATGCCGATCCGCAGGGCGCGCGGGCCGGCGACGAGCGGCTCGTGCGGGTCGACGCCCGGGTCGGGGTGGGTGTGCGGCACCTCGTCGTGGTCGTGGGTGTAGCCGTCCGACGGGTGGGGGAGGGCCCCACCGGCGACGACATGCTCATGATGCTGCGGTTCAGGATGCAAAGAGACGCACCTCCCAGGTGGCGTGGAGCTCGGCGCCGATGTCGAGCAGGGGCGCGCCGGCGGCCGGCAGGTCGTCCACCGGGTCGCCGGCCCGGGCCGCGGCGGCGGCCGCGATCCGGTCACAGTCGGGGGCGAGCCGGGCGAGCAGCCCGTGCACCGCGTAGGGGTCGAGGCCCAGCAGCCGTACGGCGGCACTGGCCGCACCGCTGACCGTGCCGTGCGCCGCCGCGACGGCCGCTTCGACCGGGGTCAGCCCGCCCGCCGAGGCGACCACCCCGAGGGCGACGGGCTGGTGCGGTTCGCGGCTCACCGGCGGCAGGCTCCACATGGCCCGGGCAGCCCGCAGCAGCGCCCGGCCCTGGGCCCGCGACGCCTTGCGGAGCGCCGGTGACGGCGTACGGGAATCGAAGCCCGCGTCGAGCTCGGGTGAGCGGGCCGGCCGATCGCAGGCAGCCGCGGCGAAAGCCGCGGCGACCAGGCCCGAGGTGGCGAGTTTGCCGTGCAGGAACCCGGCGACGTCGTCGATGTCGCGCACCCGCCCGGCCGACACCTGCGCCTCCAGGCCGCCGGAGTGCGCGTGCCCGCCGGACGGCAGCCGCCCGTCGGCCAGCACGAGAAGAGTGGCGAGACCCATCAGAACAGGAAGTAGCGCTGGGCCATGGGCAGCTCGGTGACCGGCTCCGGCTCGATCACCTCGCCGTCGACGCGGACCTCGAAGGTGTCGGCGTCGACCCGGATGTCGGGGAGCGCGTCGTTGCGGGGCAGGTCGGCCTTGCTCACCGCGCGGGTGTTCTCGACCGGTGCGAAGGCGCGCTTGATGCCGCTGCGGTCACCCAGCATGGCGTCGATCGCCGCCTCGGCCACGAAGGCCAGCGACGTCTGCGCGGGCACCACGCCCTTGGCGCCGAACATCGGGCGCGGCAGCATCGGCTGCGGGGTGGGGATCGACGCGTTCGCGTCACCCATCTGCGCGTACGCGATCATGCCGCCCTTGATGACCAGGGCGGGCCGCACACCGAAGAACGCCGGGTCCCACAGCACCAGGTCGGCCAGCTTGCCCGGCTCGACCGAGCCGATCTGGGACGACATGCCGTGGGCGACCGCCGGGCAGATCGTGTATTTCGCGACGTAGCGCTTGGCCCGGTTGTTGTCGGCCGCCGAGTCGCCGGGCAGGGCGCCGCGGCGGGCCTTCATGACGTGGGCGGTCTGCCAGGTGCGCAGGACGACCTCGCCGACCCGGCCCATCGCCTGCGAGTCGGAGCCGATCATCGAGATCGCGCCCAGGTCGTGCAGCAGGTCCTCGGCGGCCATGGTGGACGGGCGGATCCGGCTCTCGGCGAAGGCCAGGTCCTCGGGGACGGCCGAGTTGAGGTGGTGGCACACCATCAGCATGTCGAGGTGCTCGCTGAGGGTGTTGCGCGTGTAGGGCCGGGTCGGGTTGGTCGACGACGGCAGCACGTTGGCGTGGCCGGCCACGGTGATGATGTCGGGTGCGTGCCCGCCACCCGCGCCCTCGGTGTGATACGCGTGGATCGACCGGCCGGCGATGGCTCGTACTGTCTCCTCGACGAACCCGGCCTCGTTCAGCGTGTCGGTGTGGATCGCCACCTGGACGCCGGACGCGTCGGCCACCCGCAGGCAGGCGTCGATGGCCGCCGGTGTCGTC
The DNA here is from genome assembly GCF_023544465.1 of Paractinoplanes maris. Taxonomy (GTDB): domain Bacteria; phylum Actinomycetota; class Actinomycetes; order Mycobacteriales; family Micromonosporaceae; genus Actinoplanes; species Actinoplanes maris. Next base: position 128,600 of record NZ_JALPVL010000015.1, read on the forward strand.
CCCCAGTCCTCGTGCAGCTTGAAGCCGCCGGCTCCGCCGCGCAGCTGCTCCCACATCGATTCCTCGGACACGGTGTTGCCCTTGCCCAGCAGGAGCACGTTGACCGGGTACGTGTCGAGCGCCTCGAGCATGCGGGCCAGGTGCCACGCGTTCGGCGTCACCGTGGTCGCCTTGGTGCCCTCGGCCGGCCCGGTGCCGCCGCCGATGATGGTGGTGATGCCGGAGGCGACCGCGGTGTCGAGGATCGTCGGGCTGATCAGGTGGACGTGGCTGTCGATGGCGCCCGCGGTCAGGATCTTGCCGTTGCCCGCGATGATCTCGGTGCCCGGGCCGATCACCAGGCCGGGGTGGACGCCGTCCATCGTGTCGGGGTTGCCGGCCTTGCCGACGGCGGTGATCCGGCCGTCGCGGATGCCGATGTCGGCCTTGACGATGCCCCAGTGGTCGAGCACCACCGCGCCGGTGATGACCGTGTCCGGGGTGCCCTCGGCCCGGGTCGCCCGGGACTGCCCCATGGACTCGCGGATCACCTTGCCGCCCCCGAAGACGACCTCGTCGCCGGGGTGGGGGCCGGCGCTGCGGTCCTCCTCGATCTCGATCAGCAGGTTGGTGTCGGCCAGCCGGATGCGGTCGCCGGTGGTCGGGCCGTAGAGCGCCGCGTAGCGACCGCGGTCGAGGGCAGTCATCGGGGACTCCCGTTCTCGGGCAGCTCGAAGGTCTCCGGCGGCGGGGCGGCGGGGTCGAGCGTGGCACCGGCGGGCGGGGCGGCGGCGTCGAGCGGGGCACCGGCGGGCGGGGCGGCGGGCGCTGCGGCGGCTGGTGCGGCGTCGAGCGGGCCGCCGGCCAGACCGCGCAGGCCGGGGACGATCCGGGCCCCCGCCAGGGCGACCAGCGAGACGTCGCGGGGGAGGCCGGGCTCGAAGCGCACCGACGTCCCGGCCGGAACGGCGAGCCGATATCCCCAGGCGGCCCGGCGGTCGAAGTCCAAAGCTTCGTTCGACTCGGCGAAGTGGAAGTGCGAGCCGACCTGCACGGGCCGGTCGCCGGTGTTGCGCACGGTCATCGAGAGCGTCGCACGACCGGGGTTGATCTCGATGTCGCCGTCGCCGAACAGGATCTCACCGGGAACGGTCATGAGATCGGGCCGTGGACCGTGACGAGCTTGGTGCCGTCGGGGAACGTGGCCTCCACCTGCACCTCGGGCAGCATCTCGGGCACGCCGTCCATCACGTCGGCCCGGGTCAGCACGCGCCGCCCGGCGTCCATCAGCTCGGCCACCGTCCGCCCGTCGCGCGCGCCCTCCAGCAGGAAGGCGGTGATGATGGCGGTGGCCTCGGGATGGTTGAGCCTCAGGCCGCGGTCCCGCCGGCGGCGGGCCACGTCGGCGGCCACGTGGATGAGCAGCCGCTCCTGCTCGTGCTGGCTGAGGAACAAACGAACCTCCCCTGGGTAGCGCTCCGCGATGCTCGCAGCTCGACGTTTCGGACGTGTTACCCGCCGGGGGCGCAAGTCACCACGTCGATCAAAGCAGGCCGGAGCGCTACGCCGGGGGGAAACTCAGGCTCCGGTGTAGAGGACCGCGTCGATCTCGATGTCGAAGCCGACCAGCGGGACCGGCAGCGTCGTGCGTACCGGAAGGTTGTCGCCCTTGATGTACTGCGCGTAGATCTCGTTCATCTCGTCGAAGTCGGCGAAGTCGCGCAGGTAGACGCCGAGCCGGACGGCCTGGTCGAGGCTGGACCCGGCCGCCTCGGCCACCGCGGCCAGGTTGGCGAAGGCGGAATGAGCCTGCTCGGCGAAGCTGCCGGTGACCCGGGTGCCGTCGGGCAACGCCGGCACCGCGCCGGCCAGATAGATGAAGTCGCCGGCGACGACCGCGTGCGAATACGGGCCGCCGGCCGGAGCCGCGGTCTCGACCTTGATGGCGCGTTTGGGCATGACTGGTCTCCTAAGGGTTGCGAGGGAATTGTTCGGCCAGGCCGGAAGCGTCGACCAGCGGGTGGTCGAGCAGGTCGCGCAGGGCCCGGGACCGCCGGGCCAGGGCGTCGCGCTGGGCCGGCGTCAGCGACACCCAGGGCGGCGGGCCGGCCGGATAGGCGGGTGGCAGCAGGCGTCCGCCCACATAGGTCGCCACGTTCACCAGCCGGACGGGGGCCGTGCGCACCTGCAGATGCGAGTCGACGACCTCGTGCTCCTCGGCCCGCACGTCGAACACGGCCAGATCGGCCGGCGCGCCGACGTCCAGCGAGCCGCCCGGGAGCCCGAGCGCCCGGGCGGGTGCGGCGGTCACCGCGTGGAGCACGTCGGCCAGCGGCACGCCGACCGCCAGCAGCTTGGCCATCGTGGTCGGCAGGTCGAAGACCGGCCCGGGTAGCGACCGGCAGTGCAGGTCGGTCGACACCGTGTGCGGGGCCAGCCCGAGGTCGAGCTGCCTTTCCAGGACGTCGAACGCGAACGCCCCGGAGCCGTGCCCGAGGTCGAGCAGCACACCGCGGTCGACCGCCGCGCGGACGGCCGGCCCGAGCGGCGAGGCGAGCCCGCTGGCGCAGTGCGTCATGATGTCGCCCGGCCGCAGCAGGTCGAGCACCTCGTCGAGCGCGGGCGGCGTCGTACCGATGTGGACCATCACCGGGATGTCGCAGGTCTCACCGACGGCGATGCCGCGGCGCAGCGGTTCCACCCCGTTGTCGCCCACCGTGTCGCGGTCGACGCGCACCTTGATGCCGCGGATCAGTGACCGGTGCTGCTGCACGGTGTCGACGGCCAGCGGCACGTCGCAGTTGCTGAGGTCGCGGCTCTCCCCGGTGCGCCCGGCCAGCCCGACTGCCGAGATGTTGAGCAGCACCGGCACGCGCACCTCGTGGAACGCGCGGCGCAGGAGCTCGACCGTGTAGGCCCCGGTCGAACCGGCGTCGACCCAGGTGGTCACCCCGGTCCGCCAGGCGATCGGGTCGGGGTCGATGCCCCAGTAACCCGGTCCGACGTGCGTGTGCAGGTCGATCAGCCCGGGGGTCACCAGCCGGCCGGACACCTCGGCCACGACCCGGGCGTCGCGCGGCAGATCCGGGCCGACCGCGGCGATCACCCCGTCGGTGACCGCCACGTCGAACGGCTCACCACCGGCCAGCAGCAGATCCCAGGTCAACGCCACCCCTCCCGAGCCGACCCTACTCGAATCTAGGGTGGTGATCATGATCCCTCAGCCGGTCGCGGTGAATCCCACCGGTGGCGTCTTCATGCTCGGCCCCGAGACGCCGCTCGACTGTCCCGCCGAGCTGACCGGTGTCGCCTCGTGGCTGCGCTCCACGCTGCGCTGCCCGCTGGCACCGGGCCGGGGCGGCGTCCGCCTGCGGGTCGATCCGGGTCTGGAGCCCGAGATGTACGCCTTGACGTGCGCCCCCGACCGGCTGGAGATCACCGGCGGGTCGCCCGCCGGCGTCTTCTGGGGCGCGCAGACCCTGCGCCAGCTCCTGCCGCCGCCGGCGCTGCGCCGGGCCGGCCCGGTCGGCTGGCCGGTCCCGGGGGTCTCGGTGGTCGACCGCCCGCGGTTCGGCTGGCGCGGCGTGCTGCTCGATGTGGCCCGCCACTTCATGCCGGTGGCCGACGTGCTGCGTTTCATCGACCTGGCCGCCTTCCACAAGCTCAACGTGCTGCACCTGCATCTGACCGACGACCAGGGCTGGCGCCTCGAGGTGCCGGGCTGGCCGCGGCTGACCGAGGTCGGCGCGTGGCGGGCCGAGTCGATGGTCGGCGCCCGGCGGCACGCGCGTTTCGACGGCCGTCCGCACGGCGGCTTCTACACCGCCGACGACCTGCGCGAGATCGTCGCCTACGCGGCCGAGCGGCACGTGCGGGTCGTCCCCGAGGTCGACATGCCGGGTCACATGCAGGCCGCGGTGGCCGCCTATCCACGGCTGGGCAACGGTTTCGCCGGCCGGGTGCGGACCAGCTGGGGTATCTCGCCGCACGTCCTGAACCTGGGCGAGGAGTCGCTGGACTTCTGCCGGGACGTGCTCGACCAGCTCTGCGACCTCTTCCCGTCCGAGCTGATCGGCATCGGCGGCGACGAGTGCCCGACCGGCGAGTGGGGCGGCGAGGACCGGCAGCCGGCGTTCACCGCGCTGATGGCCGAGCATCTGGCGCTGCGGGGAAGGCGGATCTACGGCTGGGACGAGATCCTCGAGGGTGGCGCGCCGCGCGGGGCCGTGGTGGCGGCCTGGCGGGGACCCGAGCCGACGCTGGTCGCCGCCCGCCGCGGGCACCAGGTGGTGGCGTGCCCGGACATCACGGTCTACCTCGACTACCGGCAGTCCGACGACCCGGGCGAGCCGACACCGGTCGGGCCCCGGCTGAGCCTGGCCGACGTGTACGCCTTCACCCCCGTACCGGAAGGGTTGCCGGAATCGCAGCGGGAACTGGTGCTCGGCGGGCAGGCGAATGTCTGGACCGAGCACCTGGAGTCGGCACGGGCCGTGGACTACATGGCTTATCCGCGGCTGTGTGCGTTCGCCGAGGCGGTGTGGGACGCGCCGGACCGGTCGTACGCGTCGTTCGAGGCCCGGCTGCCGGAGCACCTGGCCCGGCTGGACGCGCTCGGGGTCGACTATCGGCCGTTGACCGGGCCGCGGCCGTGGGACGCCCGCCCCGACGCGCCCGGCCATCCGCGCGAGCGGGCCGACCGGCTGGCTGAACTGGCCGTGATGACCGCGGGCTTGACCCGTCAAATCACCTCTGGTGAGCTGCCAGGAGCATGAGCTACGACAACGAGCGGACTCGATTCCGCGCCTACGGCAACCAACTGATCGGCGCGCACCTGCGCCTGCGCGAGATGGTCGACGACCTCTACGACGCGCTGGACGAGGGCCGCGACCTGCGGCTGCACTGCCTCACCCTGTGCACGGCGGTGACCGAGCACCACACGGCCGAGGACACGAACGTCTTCCCGCTGCTGGCCGGGCGGCATCCCGAGCTGGCCTCGTTCCTCGACGGCCTGCGGCGCGACCACGAGATCATCGCGGGGATGCTGCGGCGGCTCGAGGCGGCCACCACGCACGAGGAGCTCGACGGGCTCAGCGCGGTACTGGAGACGCACTTCATCGGTGAGGAGAAGCGCCTGACCGGCGTACTGAATGCTCTGGAACCGCTCGGTGATCTAGGGATCGAGGTCAAGTGATGGACGTGCCCGAGGTGGTCGTCGACTGGCGCAGCAAGGGTTTCTGGCAGCCGGAGGGCACATTCTCCGTCGCCGACCGGCCGAGTCTGTTCGGTGGGCAGTTCACCTGGCCGCTGCTGGTGCTGCGGCGCGACGCGGCCGAGGCGAACATCGCGACCATGGCCGCCTACACCCGGCGGCACGGCTGGGAACTGGCCCCGCACGCCAAGACGACGATGGCCCCGGGGCTGCTGGCCCGGCAGCTGGACGCCGGCGCCTGGGGCCTGACGGTGGCGACCCCCGACCAGGCGCTCGTGCTGCGCCGGCTCGGGGTGCCGCGGGTGCTCATCGCCAACGAGGTGCTTGACCCGACCGCGCTGCGCTGGCTGGCCGAACAGGGCGCGGCCGGCTGGGAGGTCTTCTTCCAGGTCGACTCGGTCGCCGGGGCGACCGTCGCCGCGCAGGCGGCCTCGGCGGGTCCGCTGCGGGTCCTGGTCGAGCTGGGTCACGACCACGGCCGTACGGGGGTCAGGACGCTGGAGGGCCTGGAAGTCGTGGCCCGGGCCGTGGCCGCGGCACCCGGCCTCGAGCTGGCCGGCCTCACCGCGTACGAGGGTCAGCTGCGCACCGAGCCCGAGGTGGACGCCTTCCTGGGCCAGGTGGTGTCCGGGTTCGAACGGCTGCGCGACGCGGGGCTGCTGCCCGGGCGGCCGATCCTGTCGGCCGGCGGCAGCGCGTGGTTCGACCGGGTCGTCGCGCGGATCGCCCCGGTCGCCGGCGAGGCCACGCTGGTGCTGCGCAGCGGCGCCTCGGTCACCCACGACGACGGTTTCTACCGCGAGCGCACGCCGTTTCTGCGGGTGCCCGAGGAGGGGCCGCTGGCCGCCGCGCTCGACCTGTGGGCCCAGGTGATCTCGGCCCCCGAGCCCGGGCTGGCGCTGGCCGGGATGGGCAAGCGGGACGCGCCGTTCGACGAGGGCCTGCCGGTGCCGATGGAGGTGCGGCGGCCGGACGGCACGTTCGCCCCGGCCACCGGCATCGAGGTGACCAGACTCAACGACCACCACACCTATCTGTCCATCGGGGACGGTCAGCTGCACCCGGGCGATCTGGTGCGGTTCGGCATCTCGCATCCGTGCACGGCCTTCGACAAGTGGCGGCACATCCCGGTGATCGACGAGGACCGGCGCGTGGTCGACGTGCTGGCCACTTATTTCTGATCGCGCCGGTGGCAGACTGCGGACAGGAGGCATCGATGACCGTCGCGGACGGGCAGGGCATCTTCCGGGCCCGTTTCGACTGGGGGCCGGTGGGGGCGGACGCGGTGGCCCCCGGCGCGGCCTTCGTCGCCGTGGTCGACGTGCTGTCGTTCACGACCACGCTGACCGTGGCGGTGGAGCAGGGTGTCAGCGTCCTGCCCTACCGGTGGCGGGACGACTCGGCGGTGGCCGAGGCCCGGCGGCATGGGGCGATGCTGGCCGTGCTGCGCTCGCAGGCCGGGCCGGGTCAGATCACGCTGTCGCCCGAGAGCATCCTGAGTTACGACCTGGAGGCCGCGAAGATCGACCGGCTGGTGCTCCCGTCGCCCAACGGATCGGCGATCTCGGTGCGGCTGGCCGACGCCGGCTGCACGGTGGTCGGGGTCTGCCTGCGGAACGCGGCGGCCGCGGCCACCTGGGTGAGCGAGCGGGCCGCCGGACGGCCGGTGGCGGTGGTCGCGGCGGGCGAGCGGTGGCCGGACGGATCGTTGCGGCCGGCCGCCGAGGACCTGTGGGGCGCCGGCGCCTTCCTGGCCCGGCTGGCCGAGGTGGACGGACCGGACGGGTTCTCGCCCGAGGCGCTGACCGCGGTCGCGGCCTATCGCGGGGTGGCCGACCGGCTCGCGACCGCCCTGCCGGACTCGGCGAGCGGCCGCGAACTGCGGACCAACGGCTTCGCGGGCGACGTGACGGTGGCCGCCGCGGTGGACGCCAGCCCGGTGGTGCCGGTGCTGCGCGACGGCTGGTTCGTGCCCGCCCACCAGGGCGACATCTGACATCAGTCGCCTGGCCGAGGGATGGGGCACGGGCTTTCGTCGGCTTAGGTTCGGTTCATCCGGTTTGCCGACTGTTCGGAGCCGCTGATGTCGACGTTTCGTGGCACCCACAACCTTCCGCCCCGGCCCCGCGACCCTTATCCGGTGAACCGGGCCGAACCGGCCGAGCCGGCGATCTCGGACGGGCCGACCGAGCGGATCGGCGGGCGGACCGGGCGGCGCGCCGGGATGGCGTTCCTGGCCACCGTGGTCGCGCTCTTCGCGCTCAACGTGGCCGTGGTCGCGATCTTCGTCGGGTGGCGGGCGTCGAACCTGGCCCGAGCGGCGCTCGACCGGCCGGTGCCGGCGGCGGCGGGCCCGGCCGAGCGGGAGGGCTTCGCCGTCTCGTACGCCCAGGAGCCGCTGCGGGTGCAGGTGGGCTGCTCGGCGGTGATCTTCCTCGACCTCGACGAGCCGCGGTCGAACGCCGCCGAGAAGGGGAGTGACCTGCGGTACGACAGCCGCTGCGGCGATCAGCCGCCGAGCCTGGTGCTCGGGTCCGGGGCGGCCGGCGGCAGCCAGGTCATGAGCATGGACCTGGACGCGGCGGGGTGCGCGCGGGCGATCCGGACCAGCCCGATCGGGCCGGGGGCCAGTGTTCCCGTACGGAAAGGGACCGTTCTCTGCGTGCTCACCGCGGCCACCCCGGCCCGGATGGTGCTGATCGAGATCACCGATGTGGGCAAGACGGGCACGGCCGGGATGCGGGCCACGTCGTGGAAGGTGGCGGCCTGACGGCGGTCGTGCCGGGCGCCCCTGACAGAATGTGGGCGGACGTATGACCGCTGTGAGGAGCCTTCCCGTGATTCGTACCCATGACGCCGGCACCCTGCGCGCGAGCGACGCCGGCACGACGGTGACGCTCGCCGGGTGGGTGGCCCGCCGGCGCGACCACGGCGGGGTCATCTTCGTCGACCTGCGTGACGCCTCCGGGGTGGTGCAGGTGGTCTTCCGGGAGGAGGACGCGCACGCGCTGCGCAACGAGTTCTGCGTGCTCGTGGTGGGCGAGGTGTCCGCGCGCCCCGAGGGCAACGCCAACCCCGAGCTGGCCACCGGCGAGATCGAGGTGACGGCGTCGCAGCTCACCGTCCTCTCCGAGGCCGCCCCGCTGCCGCTGCCGGTCGACGACACGATCACCGCGTCGGACGACCTGCGGCTCAAATACCGCTATCTCGACCTGCGCCGCTCCGGCCCGGCCAACGCGCTGCGGCTGCGCTCGCGGGCCAACCAGATCGCCCGCGAGGTGCTGCACGCCCGCGACTTCAACGAGATCGAGACGCCGACCCTGACCCGCTCGACGCCTGAGGGCGCCCGCGACTTCCTGGTGCCGGTGCGGCTGCAGCCCGGCACCTGGTATGCCCTGCCCCAGTCGCCCCAGCTGTTCAAGCAGCTGCTCATGGTGGCCGGCCTGGAGCGGTATTACCAGATCGCCCGCTGCTACCGCGACGAGGACTTCCGGGCCGACCGGCAGCCCGAGTTCACCCAGCTCGACATCGAGATGTCGTTCGTCACGCAGGACGACATCATCGCGCTCGGCGAGGAGATCGTCTCGCGGCTCTGGAGCGAGCTGGCCGGCTACCAGGTGCAGCTGCCGATCCCGCGGATCACCTGGACCGACGCGATGAACCGGTACGGCTCCGACAAGCCCGACCTGCGCTACGGCGTCGAGCTGACCGAGCTGACGTCCTATCTGCAGGGCACCGAGTTCCGCGTGTTCGCCGGGGCCATCGCGGCCGGCGGCTACGTCGGTGCCGTGGTCATGCCCGGCGGCGCGGCGCAGACCCGCAAGGAGCTCGACGGCTGGCAGGACTGGGCCAAGGCGCGCGGCGCCCGCGGCCTGGCCTATGTCGTGCTCGACGCGGAGACGGGGGAGGCCCGCGGCCCGGTCGCCAAGAACCTGTCCGCGGAGCACCTGGGCGGGCTGGCCGACGTGGTCGGCGCCAAGCCGGGCGACGCGATCTTCTTCGCCGCCGCCAACGAGCGCCGCGAGGCGCAGGAGTTGCTCGGCGCGGCCCGCATCGAGATCGCCAAGCGCTCGGGCCTGATCGACGAGTCGGCCTGGGCGTTCTGCTGGGTCGTCGACGCGCCCATGTTCGAGAAGACCGACGAGGGTGGCTGGACGGCCGTCCACCACCCCTTCACCTCGCCCAACGACGAGTGGCTGGACCGGTTCGAGGAGGCGCCCGACCAGGCGCTGGCCTACGCGTACGACATCGTCGTCAACGGCAACGAGATCGGTGGCGGCAGCGTCCGTATCCACCGGGCCGACGTGCAGAGCCGGGTCTTCGACCTGCTCGGCATCACGCCCGAGGAGGCCCAGGACAAGTTCGGCTTCCTGCTCGAGGCGTTCAAGTACGGCCCGCCGCCGCACGCCGGCATCGCGCTCGGCTGGGACCGCACCTGCATGCTGCTCAGCGGCAACGAGTCGATCCGGGAGGTCATCGCGTTCCCCAAGACCCGCGGCGGCTACGACCCGCTGACCACGGCGCCCACCCCGATCACCGCACAGCAGCGGCTCGAGGCCGGCATCGACGCGAAGCCCAAGCCGGCGGCCGGCACCCCCGGCACCGACGGTCAGGCGGTTCCGGTGGAGCGCTCGAACTGATCTGATCTACCCATGAGCATTCTCGTCGTCGGCGCGTCCGGTTTCCTCGGTTCCGAAGTGGCTCGGCAGGCGACGGCCGCCGGTCATGCGGTGGTCGGCACGGCCACCACCTCGGCCGGCGGCTGGGTGCCGGTGGACGTCACCGATCGCAAGGCGGTGCGGGCGCTGATCTCCGCCTTACGCCCGAAGCTGATCATCAACAGCACCTGGGGTGACTGGCGGGTCTCGGCCGACGGCGCGGCCACCATCGCCGCCGAGGCGGCGATGGTGGGGGCCCGGCTGGTGCACGTGTCGACGGACGCGCTGCACGCCGGTCGGCCCGCGCCGTACACCGAGGACGATCCGCCCACACCGGTCAGCCTCTACGGCGCGGCCAAGGCGGCGGCCGAGACCGCGGTGACCGCGATCGACCCGTCGTCGGTCATCGTGCGGACCTCGCTGATCTACGGCCACGGCCGGGGCCGTTTCGAGAGGTTCGTGCTCGGGCTGCTCGACGGCGGGACGGGCACGCTGTTCACCGACGAGATCCGCTGCCCGATCCACGTCGAGGACCTGGCCGGCGCGCTGCTCCAGCTGGCCGACTCGCGTTTCGCCGGCGTCCTCAACGTGGCCGGCCCGCAGGCGGTCTCGCGCGTGGAGTTCGGCCGCCTGATCGCCCAGGCGCACGGGCTCGACCCGGCGGCGCTGCCGGTCGGGCTCAGCACCGACGCCGACCTCGGGCCCCGGCCGCTCGACGTCAAGCTCGACACCTCGCTTGCCCGTTCGGTGCTGCGGACCCGGTTGCGGCCGGTCGCAGGCATGTGAGACTGATCGGCGTGGAGCCGACGATTGTCGAGAGAGCCGAGCAGCCGTATGTGGGCCGGCGTGAGTCGATCACCATGACGCAGTTCGCGCGCGTCGCCGACCACCTGCCCACCATGGCCGCCCGGCTCGGCGAGCACGGGGTGCCCGTCGCGGGTGCGCCGTTCTTCCGCTACCGGGTCATCGACATGTCGGCCGACCTGGTGATCGAGGCCGGCATCCCGGTCAGCGAGCCGGTGGACGTGCCCGCCCCGGCCTTCGTCGAGACGCTGCCGGCCGGCCGCTATGCCACGGTCAGCCACGTCGGCCACCCCGACGGGCTGATGGCGGTCACCGCCAAGCTGCTCGACTGGGCCCGCGAGCAGCACCTGGAGTGGGACATGCAGCCCACCCCGACCGGTGAGGTCTGGGGCTGCCGCCTCGAGGTGCTGATGACCGACCCGGCCCAGCAGCCCGACATGCACAAGTGGCGCACCGACCTGTTCTTCAAGCTTGCCGGCTGAGTCCCGGGTGACCGCGGAGCTGCCCGAGCCGGCCTGGCTCCGGCCCACCGACCCGGAGCGCCGCTGGCCGGTCACCCTCGCCGTCGTCGTGATGGTCGCGCTCCAGGCGACCCTTCCCGACCGGCTGACCCTCGGCCCGCGCTGGCTGTTGCCGGCGCTCGAGATCGCCATGGCGATGGTGCTGATCGCGGCCGACCCGATGCGCGTCAAGCGGGACACCCCGGCGCTGCGGATGGTCGCCCTCGCCCTGATCGCCCTGGCCAGCCTGGGCAACGCCTGGTCGGTGGCGATGCTGGTGCGCGACATCCTGACCGGGCACGACACCGGCTCGGCGGCCACCCTGGTGGCCGTGGGCGGGGCCATCTATCTGCTCAACGTGCTGTCGTTCGCGGTCTGGTTCTGGGAGCTCGACCGCGGTGGCCCGGCCGAGCGGGCGCGGGGCACCGACCCGTACCCGGACTTCCTCTTCCCGCCGATGACCTCGCCGCACCTCGCGCCGAAGGACTGGGAACCCTACTTCCTGGACTATCTCTACCTGGCCTTCACCAACGCCACCGCGTTCAGCCCGACCGACACGTTGCCGTTGTCCCGGTGGGCCAAGGCGGCCATGGCCCTCGAGTCGGCGATCGCGTTGCTGATCGCCGTTCTGCTGATCGCGAAGGCCGTCAATTCGTTGCCATGATCACCCACTCCAGGGTGGAGTTTGGGCAGGACAGCCTGCGGGGTATTTGCGTGACACGGCTCTCACCCCCCGGAGGAACATCATGCTTGCCATTGCTGCCGCAGTCGTCTTCGGTGTCTGGCTCCTGCTGGACCTGCTCGACACCAACCTCGGCGCTCCCGACCTGTTCAACTTCGAGACCATGGCCTCCCTCGGTCTCCTGCTGCTCGCGCTCTACCTCGCCGGTGTCGGCAGCGGCCCGCGGGCCGGCAGCGGCAGCGGCAGCAGCGGCCGCCGCTTCTACGGCCGTCGCCCCGGCCGCGGCTGACCCCACCCCATCCCCCCACAGCTACTCCTCGCGAGCCACCGGCGCCCCGCCTGGCACGGCTCGCACCCGGCCCGCCGACATGTGGACTTCGCGTCCGCTGCCGGCGGGCCGGTACTGTTCGACCCAATGGAATCGGACGGCCTCTTCACGTTTGCCCAGCCGGGCGTCACCCCCGCCGCGAGTCCGGTGGACGGCTTCACCGCCCCGGCGGCCGACTCGCCGCTGCCGGTGCGGATGCGGCCCGCCTCGCTCGACGAGCTCGTGGGCCAGGAGCACCTGCTCGCCCCCGGTGCGCCGCTGCGGCAACTGGTGACCGGGGCCAGCCCCATGTCGGTGATCCTGTGGGGGCCGCCCGGCACCGGCAAGACCACCATCGCCCACCTCGTCGCCGGGGCCACCAACCGCAAGTTCGTGGCCATGTCGGCGCTGTCGGCCGGGGTCAAGGACGTCCGCGCGGTGATCGACACGGCCCGTCGCGAGCGCCGCTACGGCGGGCCGCCGACGGTCCTGTTCATCGACGAGGTCCATCGCTTCAGCAAGACCCAGCAGGACTCGCTGCTCGCCGCGGTCGAGGACCGGACGGTCACGCTGCTGGCGGCGACCACGGAGAACCCGTACTTCTCGGTCATCTCACCCCTGCTGTCGCGCTGCGTGCTGCTGACCCTGCAGACGCTCGACGACGACGACGTGCGCGGGCTGGTGCGCCGCGCGGTCGCCGACGAGCGCGGGCTGGGCGGGGCGGTCACCCTCACTGCCGAGGCCGAGGAGCATCTCGTACGGCTGGCGTCCGGCGACGTCCGCAAGGCGCTCACCGCCCTGGAGGCGGCGGCGGGCTCGGCCGCGGCCCAGGGTGTCAAGGAGATCGACCTCGCCACCGCGGAGAAGGCAGTCGACGTGGCCGCCGTGCGCTACGACCGCGACGGCGACGCGCACTACGACGTGACCAGCGCGTTCATCAAGAGCATGCGGGGCAGCGACCCCGACGCGGCGCTGCACTGGCTGGCCCGCATGCTGGTCGCCGGCGAGGACCCGCGGTTCATCGCCCGCCGCATCGTGATCTTCGCCAGTGAGGACGTCGGCATGGCCGACCCGCAGGCATTGCTGGTGGCCACGGCGGCGGCCCAGGCCGTCCAGAACGTGGGCCTGCCCGAGGCCGGGCTCAATCTGGCCCAGGCCGTGGTGCACCTGGCCACCGCGCCCAAGTCCAACAGCGTGACCACGGCCCTCGGCGCGGCGATGGCCGACGTCCGGGCCGGGCGCGGCGGCGCGGTGCCGTCGGCCCTGCGTGACGCCCACTACCCGGGTGCCCGCGGGCTCGGGCACGGCCGGGGTTACCGCTATCCGCACGACGACCCGCGCGGAGTGGTGAAGCAGCAGTATCTGCCGGACGATCTGGCTGACGCGGAGTACTACCAGCCGACCGACCACGGCGCCGAACGGGCGATCGGGGAGCGGGTGCCCCGGCTGCGGCGCATCGTCCGTGGCCGGGCGGCGACCGGGACCGGACGCGCGGCCGGTGGTGCGCAGGGCCCGGATGAGGGACGCTTTGCCGCGAACATCACACCGGAGCAGCCCGCCACCCCCGGCACGGCTGATCCGGCGCCGGACCGGCCCGCATCCACCGGCGCCGCTCCCGGTGCGGACGCGGCCGATGGGAGCGCGCCCACAGCCGGGACTGGTAGCCTCGCCGATCCGGGCCCGACCGCCCCGACCGGGGCGGGACCGGCAGACGACAGCGGCTCCGCCGCCGGAGAGGAACAGCCGTGACCCCGCGCGGTGCCGATCGGCCCGACGACGACGCTGACCTGCGCAACGAGCAGGCCGGCGGGCGGAAGGGTCGCCGATTCGGCCGCGGGCGCCCGGTGGAGCCGGACGAGCCCGAGGTGGTGGGTCAGGAAGAGACCGGCTGGCTCGACGATCTGCGCACGGCCAAACAGCAACGCGGCGCGATCGGCCCGGGCACCCTCGCCGGCGAGACGCAGTTCAGCAAGTCCGGGCGGGTGGCCCCCGGGCCCGACGACCAGCCCGATGACGACTTCCCGGCCCTCGGCGAACCGGCAGCGGCGCCCCCGTCTCCGCAACAGCCAGGCCAGATGCCTCCCGGGCGGGGTTCCCGGGGGCAGATCTCCGGGGCGCGGGCGGGGGTTCCGCCGGTAACTCCGCCGGCCCAGCGGGGTGGACCGCCGGGGCCGGCGCCCGCGCGCGGCGGACCGCCGGGGACAGCTCCTGCGCGCGGCGGCCCCGAGCAGCCGTACGCGGCGCCGGGGCGGCCTGGCGCGGCCGAGCAGCCGTACGCGGGACCGGGGCGGCCTGGTGCGGCCGAGCAGCCGTACGCGGGACCGGGGCGGCCTGGTGCGGCCGAGCAGCCCTATGCGGCGCCGGGGCGGCCGGGTGCGGAGCCGCGCGACTTCGACGGGATGACGTCCGGGCCGGTCGTGCCGGTCTCCGGCAATGCTCCTGACGTTCCGGCCGTCCGTCCGGTGTCGCCGGCTTCGCGACCTACTTCTCCGGGTGGCCCGACTCGCGGGCGGGACCGCTTCCGTGCCGACGGCCCGGCGCCGGGGGGTGCGGGGCGGCCGGTTTCCGGGGCTCCGGGGGCGGGTTCCGCGGCTGAGTACGGCGGTGCTGGTCGGCCTGTTTCGGGTGGGCCGGGTGCTGGCGGTCCTGGCGGTCCTGGCCAATACGGTGGTGCTGGTCGGCCTGTTTCGGGTGATCCGGGTGCCGGCCGCCCGGGCCAATACGGCGGCGGTGCTGGCCGGTCTGTCTCGGGTGCGCCCGGTGACACAGGCTTCGGCGGCCGTGGATCGGCGCCGGGTGAGTATGGCGGTGCTGGTCGGTCTGTCTCGGGTGCGCCCGGTGACACAGGCTTCGGCGGCCGCGGGTCGGCGCCGGGTGAGTACGGCGGTGCTGGTCGGCCGGTGTCGGGTGCGCCTGGCGGGCCGGGTCCGGCCTTTCCGGGCGGGGGACCGGGTTATGCCGGCCCCGGCGACGGGACCGGCCGGGTAGGCGTCAGCCGGGGTACCGGGCCGGTTGGTCCGGGCCCTGGACCCGTTGGTCCTGGTAGCGGAGCCGGGCCGGTTGGGACGGGCGCTGGGCCGGTTGGTCCTGGTAGCGGAGCCGGGCCGGTTGGGCCGGGCGGTGGGACCGGGGCGGTCGGCGGGCGGCACGGTCGCGGTGCGGCCGATGCGCCGGGTGAGCGCACCGGGCGTCACGGCACCCCGGATCAGGGTGACCGTGGCCGGAGGCCGGGGCAGTCCGGAGACCTCCGTGGCGCTGTGGGCGCACCAGAACTTCCGGGCCCGGACGAACCGGGTGGCGGACGCGGTACCCGGGCCGGGCGAGGAACCCCCGCCGGGCCGCCCCCGCCGGGAGCGGTTGAGCCGGGCGGCACGAGCCGCAACGTCTCCCGCCGCGGCGCTGCGGGACGCGGCGGTCCGGGTCAGGCTCCCGTTGGGCCGCCCGACGGGCCGGGTCAGGCTGGCGCCGGGGCGCGAGACCAGGGCGGACGCGGTCAAGGCGGCGTCGGCGGGCGTGGCCCGGGTGGCGCTGGTGGTCCTGATCAGGACGGTCCCAGTGGGCGTGGGCCTGGCGGTCGTGAGCAGGGTGGCGTCGGTGGGCGTGGGCCCGGCGGCGCTGGTGGTCGTGAGCAAGGCAGTGCCGGGGGCCGGGTGCCTGGCGGTGCTGGTGGTCGTGAGCAGGCCGGTGCCGGTGGACGTGGGCCTGGCGGTGCCGGGATGTCGGGACACACCGGCGGTTTTCCGGTAACTCCGCCGGGGGCTTCCGGGCCGGCTCAGCCGGTGCGGGCTTCCGCCGTCGTGCCGCCGGTCGTGCCGGGCCGGGAAGGCGTCCGGGCTCCGGCGGTTCCCGGGCGAGCCGGCGCTATGGCTGGGCAGACGTCGGGCGTGATCCAGCGGCCTGGTGAAGGCTCCGGCCGGGTCCCGCCACGCGGCAAACAGCAGCCGGGTAACCAGCAGCCGGGCCCTCAGCAGCCGGGCCGTCAGCAGCCGGGCCGTCAGCAGCCGGGCCGTCAGCAGCCGGGCCGTCAGCAGCCGGGCCCTCAGCAGCCGGGCCGTCAGCAACCAGGTGCTCAGCAACCGGACCCTCGGCAACCGAGCCGTCAGCAACCAGGCCATCCGCAAGCAGGCATGCGGCCGCCCGGTACGCAGCCGCCGTCCGGACAGCAACCGCGGGTCGGACAGCAGCCGGGCGCGCCGGGACGCGGCGGACGGGGCGCGGGTGGCGCGCCGGTCCGACCGGTTTCGCCGACAGCCACCGGTCCGGTTTCGCCGGGCCGCCCGCCGCAGAACCTCTACGGCCAGCAGCCGGGCCAGCCCTACGGGCAACCCGCGCCGGGCTACGGGACGCCGGCCCCCGGGCAGCCGTCACCGGTGCCGGGGGAGTACGGCCAGCTCTCGCGGGCCGGCAGCGTCCCCGGAGCGCCGCGCGGAGACGCCGGCCAGGATGACTTCGACCGGCCGCGGCACGGCCGCGCTCCGGGCGCACCGGACGACGCTGATCAGGTGCCGGGCGAGTACGGGCAACTGTCCCGGGCACAGGCCGTCCCCGGCCGGCCGGCACACGGCGCGGACCAGCCGCCGCACGCTGCGGACCAGCCCGCTTATGGGCCGGGTCAGGGCACAGGACCACCTGTGCGTGGAGCCGGCCAGCCTCCTTACGGAACCGCTCAACCTCCTTACGGAACGGCGCAGGCACCGCAGGGGCCGGGACAGCCTCCGGCCGGGCGTGTCCAGGTGCCGGGGCGCAACGTCGGCGCCCCCGACGGAGTTCCGGGTCAACATGGCCCGGGCGAACGTGGGCTCGGCGAACACGGTCCTGGGGACCGTGGGCTCGGCGAACGCGGCCCTAGGGACCGTGGGCTCGGCGAACGCGACCCTGGAGACCGTGGGCTCGGCGAACGCGGCCCCGGAGACCGTGGGCTCGGCGAACGCGGTCCCGGCGATTCGCCGACCGGTGGGCCTTCGGGTGCCCATGCGGTGGGTGCTCGGGCTGCAGCCAGTGGCGCTGCCGTGGTCGGTGGCCCGGCGGGATCAGCTGTCGTTCGTGGCGCTCCGACTGGCGCGGCTTCGGTGCCCGGTCCAAGCTCGGGCGCCGGAGGTCCGGCCGGTGGCCCTGCCGGCTCCGCCGCCGTTCGCCCGTCCGTTCGCGGCGCGCAAGCGGGTGGCGCGGCCTCGGTGAGCGTGCCCGGAACGGCCAGCGCGCCTGGAACGGCGAGCGTGCCTGGAACGGCGAGCGTGCCTGGAACGGCGAGCGTGCCTGGAACGGCGAGTGTGCCCGGAACGGCGAGCGTGCCGGGAGCGGCAGCCGGCGCGGCCAAGGTCGGCTCGGCGTCCGTCCGCGGGGGCACAGCCTCGGTGGGCGCACCCGGCCGAGCGGTGGTCGATTCGGGGCCGGCCGCACCCGGCCGGGCTGTGGTCGAGTCGGGGCCGGGCGCGGACGGCGTACCTCCAAGGGGTGAAGAAGGCCGGGCGAGCGCGGCCGTCCGGGTGGGTTCGCCCGTGGTCGGCGCCCGAGCCGCGGCGGCGCGAGCCCTTGGCCCCGCCGCCCCGGACGACGAAGACGACACCCCGGTGGGGCGAGGCGGCCGCCTGCGGGAGCAACTGCGGAGCCAGCGGCGACTGCGCGTAGTCACCTTGGTGTCGCTCGCTGTGGTCGTACTGGTGGTGCTGCCGGCCTTCTTCGGGCTGCGGGCCACCGGCAACGACCCGGTCTTCGGCTCGCTCAACCAGCTCGACGTGCCCTCGTGGGCCGAGCAGAAGGTCGACGACCAGAGCAGCGGCAGCCGGTGGTGCTTCATCGACTGCACGTTCCGGGAGCGGACGGCCGAGTCGCAGCGGTCGATCAAGGAGACCACCACCGCGTACACCTCGGCTCTGACCTCGGCCGGCTGGGCGCCGTGGAAGGTCGGCGAGTGCCCGGAGCAGCCGATCACGCCCGAGGAGGGCACCTACACCTGCTGGAAGCGCGACGAGTTCACACTGGACCTGCGGGTGAGCCGGCCCAAGTGCGAGGTCGACCAGATCGCGGCCAACGATCCGGCTCTGGCGGGGTCGACGGCGCCGCCGGTGGCTCCGGCCGGGGAGTGTGTCGGGTCCACGGTGAGCATCAAGGTCTACAACGCGATCGCCGACACCCGGGGCAAGCCCGACCCGCAGAAGAGCCCGATCACGGGCGAGACTCCCGACGCGGTCATCCCCGACGATCCGCTCTTGACGCCGACACCCTCGGCGTCGTGACGCGGGCCGAGGTCACGGACGGTAGGGTCTGCACGTTGACCCGCCCCATGTGACCTTTTGTAAGGGAGTAGCGCCTGATGGACGCCGGAGATATCGCAGGCCTGATCGCGGCGGGCGCCTTTCTCGTCCTCGTCCTCGTGCTCGCGATTCCGATCTTCAAGCTGGGCCGCACCGTCGATGCCGCCACCCGGGCGATCAACGACGTGACCGACCGCACCGGCCCGCTGCTGACCGACGTGAACGAGACCGTCCGTAACGTGAACACCGCCCTCGGCCAGGTGCAGGTCTCATTGGACGGTGTGAACGTCCAGCTCGAGAAGGTCGACACGATCACCGAGCACGCCGCGCACGTCACCGCCAACGTGGCCAATCTGTCGACGGTGGTCGCCGCGGCGGCCGCCAACCCCCTGGTCAAGGTGGCGTCGTTCGGATATGGGCTGCGCAAGACCGTGCAGGCCCGGCGCAACGCCGACGAGGCCCGTGAGGTCCGCGAGACGCTCAAGCAGCGCCGCAAGGCCGCCCGCCGCTGATCCGGCCGCCCCGAACCGACCCGAACCGAGCGAAGGGAACCACCCGCCATGAAGCGCCTGCTCTGGCTGGGCGTCGGCCTGGCCGTCGGCGCCATCGTCGTTCGCAAACTCACTCAGAAGGCGAACGAGTTCACTCCTTCCGGCATAGCCACCTCCATGTCGCAATCCGCTGGCGGCCTGGTCGAGTCGGTGCGTAGCTTCGTGGATGACGTTCGCGAACTCGCGGCCGACCGCGAGGAGCAGATCAACAAGGCATTCGCCCAGGGTGAGCTGTACGTGGACGACGAGGACGGCCCGGACGGCCAGGAGGGGAAACGATGAAGACGGCGGAGATCAAGCGGCGCTATCTGGCGCATTTCGAGGCCAACGGGCACACGGTTGTGCCGAGTGCCCCGCTGCCCGCTATCGACGACCCCAACCTGCTCTTCATCAACGCCGGCATGGTGCAGTTCGTGCCGTATTTCCTGGGTCAGCGCACCCCGCCCTTCGACCGCGCGGTCAGCGTGCAGAAATGCATCCGGACGCCGGACATCGACGAGGTCGGCAAGACGTCCCGGCACGGCACGTTCTTCCAGATGAACGGCAACTTCTCGTTCGGCGACTACTTCAAAGAGGGCGCGATCAAGCTCGCCTGGGAGCTGGTCACCAAGCCGCAGACCGAGGGCGGTTACGGCCTCGACCCGGAGCGGATCTGGCCGACCGTCTTCCTGGACGACGACGAGGCGTACGCGCACTGGAAGGCGATCGGCGTCCCCGAGTCGCGGATCGTGCGCCGCAACGAGAAGGACAACTTCTGGTCGATGGGCATCCCCGGCCCGGCCGGTCCGTGCTCGGAGATCTTCTACGACCGCGGCCCGGAGTACGGCCGTGAGGGTGGCCCGGCGGTCGACGAGGACCGCTACATGGAGATCTGGAACCTGGTCTTCATGCAGTACGCGATCACCGACGTGAAGTCGAAGACGGACTTCACGATCACCGGCGACCTGCCCCACAAGAACATCGACACCGGCATGGGCCTGGAGCGCGTCGCCTCGGTCCTGCAGGGCGTCGACAACCTGTACGAGATCGACGAGGTCCGCCCGATCCTGCAGCGCGCGGCCGAGATGACCGGCAAGCAGTACGGCGTCCACTCCGGTCACGTTGCCGGCGAGTCGCACCCCGACGACGTACGCCTGCGGGTGATCGCCGACCACGTGCGCACCGCGCTGATGCTGATCGGCGACGGCGTCACGCCCAGCAACGAGGGTCGGGGTTACGTGCTGCGGCGGATCATGCGCCGGGCGATCCGGTCGATCCGCCTGCTGGGCTGGCAGGCGCCGGCGCTGCCCGAGCTGCTGCCGGTGGCCCGCGACTGCATGGCGCCGTCGTACCCCGAGCTGGCCGAGGAGTTCGGCCGGATCTCGACCTACGCGTACGCGGAGGAGGACGCGTTCCTCTCCACGCTGCGGGCGGGCACGACGATCCTGGACACGGCGATCAGCGACACGCGGGCCAAGGGTGGCCGGAAGCTGTCCGGGTCGCAGGCGTTCCAGCTGCACGACACCTACGGCTTCCCGATCGACCTGACCCTCGAGATCGCGCAGGAGCAGGGCCTCGACGTCGACCAGGACGGTTTCCGCCGGCTCATGGCCGACCAGCGGTCCCGGGCCAAGGCCGACGCGGCCGCGCGCAAGACGGGTCACGCCGACCTGAGTGCCTACCGCAACGCGCTGGACGCGGGCGGCCCGGTGGAGTTCACCGGCTACCAGGAAGTGCAGCGGGAGTCGCGGGTCCGCTCGCTGATCGGCAACGGTGGCGCGCTCGAGGTGGCCGGCGAGGGTGAGTTCGTCGAGCTGGTGCTCGACACGACGCCGTTCTATGCCGAGGGCGGTGGCCAGCAGGCCGACACCGGCATCATCAAGGTCGGCGGCGGCCAGGTCGAGGTCGTCGACGTGCAGCAGCCCGTCCCGGGGCTGATCGTGCACAAGGCGCGGGTGATCCGGGGTGAGGTGCGCACGGGCGAGTCGGCCGAGGCCGAGATCGACGTGACCCGCCGCAAGGCCATCTCGCGCTCGCACACGGCGACCCACCTGATCCACCAGACGATGCGTGCGTTCCTGGGCGAGTCGGCGACCCAGGCCGGCTCGTTGAACGCTCCGGGCCGGCTGCGGTTCGACTTCAACACACCGGGGGCCGTCTCGCCCGCGGTGCTGCACGACGTCGAGCAGCAGGTGAACGAGGTGCTGTTGCGTGACCTCGAGGTCCACGCGTTCATCACCTCCCAGGAGGAAGCGCGCCGGCTGGGTGCGATGGCGCTGTTCGGAGAGAAGTACGGCGACGAGGTCCGGGTGGTTGAAGTCGGCGACTACGCGCGTGAGCTGTGTGGCGGCACGCACGTGGCCCGCTCGGGTCAGCTCGGCCTCGTCAAGATCCTCAACGAGCAGTCGATCGGCTCCGGTGTGCGCCGCGTGGAGGCCCTGGTCGGCATCGACGCGTTCGGGTTCCTGGCCAAGGAGCACCTGCTGGTCAGCCGTCTGGCCGAGATGTTCCGGGTGCCCGGCGACCAGGTCGCCGAGCGGGTTGAGCAGACGGTCACCGCGCTGCGCGACGCCGAGAAGGAGCTCGAGAAGATGCGGGCCCAGCTGGTGCTGGGCGGCGCCGGCACGCTGGCCGCGCAGGCCCGTGACCTGCGCGGGGTGGCGTTCGTCGGCACCGAGGCGCCCGAGGGCGCGGCCGGCAACGACGTGCGTACGCTGGCTCAGGAGATCCGTGGCAAGATCGACGCCGCCCGCCCGGCGGTCGTCGCGGTGGCGGCCCGGTCGAACGGCAAGGCGTCGCTGATCGTGGCGATCAACGCGGCGGCGAAGGCCAAGGGCCTGTCCGCGGCCGACCTGGTCAAGGGCGCGCTGTCCGGCCGGGGTGGCGGCAACGCCGACCTGGCGCAGGGTGGCGGGCTCCCGGCCGATCAGGTGCCGGTGCTCCTGGCGGCGGTCGAGACGGCGGTGGACGAGACCGCCGGATAACGAATTTGGCCGCCTTAAGTCTGCTTTAGGGCTGGTGGTCGAGGCGGTTGGACGGGGGAGGGTGGCCGGATGAGCGCATGGTCGCGGGGTAGGCGACTGGGCGTCGATGTCGGTAAGGTGCGCGTCGGGGTCGCGATCAGCGATCCTGACGGGATCCTGGCCACCCCCCTGGTCACGGTGCCCCGTGACATGGGCGCGGCAGCCGATGCCGTGCCCGGCGACATAGCTGAGCTCGTCCGTCTCGTGGGGGAACACGAGGCGGTGCAGATCGTGGTGGGGCTTCCGGTTCGCCTGAACGGGGCCGAGGGACCCGCCGCCATCGACATCCGGGCGTACGCCGGGAGACTGGCGTCCGCGGTCGGCGAGGTGCCGATCGTGCTGACCGACGAACGGATGTCGACCGTGGTCGCAACCCGTAGGCTGGCCGAACGTGGCGTCCGGGGGAAGCGTCAACGGGCGGTCGTCGACCAGGCGGCCGCGGTGGAGATCCTGCAGAGCTGGCTGGACGCGCAGCGGAGGCAGAGATGATCGACGAGCTGGACCTGGCTTTTGACGAGCATGCCGAGAAGGGCAAGCCTCGTCACCGGCGGGGAGCCCGGGGCGCCAAGAAGGGCACGGGCAAGTCCGGCATCGCCTTCGTCATGGCGTTTGTCCTGCTTGCCGCGCTCGGTGGTGGCGTGTATTTCGGCTACAACAAGGTCAAGGGCTTCTTCACCGCCGCCGACTACGACGGCACGGGCGGCGAGGCCATCCAGGTCTCGATCGAGAAGAACGCGACTCTGACCGACATCGGCAACGTCCTGGTCGAGGCCGACGTCGTCAAGAGCACCAAAGCCTTCGTGAACGCCGCGGACGAGAACCCCAAGGGCAAGAACGTCCAGTCCGGCACCTACAACCTGAAGAAGCAGATGTCGGCCGAGAGCGCCGTGACCCTGCTTCTCGACCCGAAGGCGCGGGTCACCAGGGGTCTGACCCTTCGCGAGGGTCTGACCATGATGCAGACGTTCGACCTGCTCGCCAAGGCCACCAAGATCCCGGTCGACGACTTCGTCGAGGCGGCCAAGGACCCCGAGGATCTGGGCGTGCCCAGCTTCTGGTTCAACCGGCGCGACAACAAGCAGGCCAAGAAGTCGGTCGAGGGCTTCCTGTTCCCCGACACGTACGAGTTCGACCCCAAGCTCGACGCCAAGGGCGTGCTCGAGGTCATGGTGGCCAAGTTCATGGACACCACCGCCGAGCTCGGCTTCGTCGACACGGTGCAGAAAAATCTGTCGGTCTCGCCGTTCGAGGCGCTGATCGTGGCCTCGCTGGCCCAGGCCGAGTCCGGCGCCGCGGCCGACACGCCGAAGATCGCCCGGGTCGCCTACAACCGCACGTACAAGCAGAAGCCGGCCATGCCGCTGCAGTTCGACGTCACCGCGAACTACTGGCTCCAGCTCAAGGGCAGCGCGGCCAAACACTCGGGTCAGCTCTCGCCGCAGGAGCTGAACGACCCGAAGAACCCGTACAACTCGGTGAGCCAGACCGGCCTGACCCCGGGCCCGATCGACAACCCGGGCAAGGCCGCGCTCGAGGCGGCCATGAAACCGGCCACCGGCCCCTGGCTGTTCTTCGTCGCCGTCGACAAGAAGGGCAACTCGGCCTTCGCGGTCACCGACGCCGAGCACGAGAAGAACATCGACAAGGCGTGCGCCAACGGCATCCAGCTGCAGTGCGACTAATCTGGTCGGCGTGACCGCGCTCTCGTCCCGCCGGGCCGCCGTGTGCGGCCGGCCGATCGCGCACTCGTTGTCGCCAGTGATCCACAACGCCGGTTTCGCCGCGGCCGGGCTGGCCGGCTGGGCCTATTCGTCCTTCGAGTGTGCCGAGCCCGACCTGGCCGCGCTGGTCGGCGGGCTCGGGCCCGAGTGGGCCGGGCTGTCGCTGACGATGCCGCTCAAGGAAGAGGCTCTGCGGCTGGCCACGGTGGCGACGCCGGTCGCGGTCGCGATCGGGGCGGCCAACACCCTCGTACGGCGATCGGACGGCAGCTGGCAGGCCGACAACACCGACGTGACGGGCATGGTGCGGGTGCTGCAGGACGCCGGGCTCAAGCCCGCGCCCTCGGTGACGGTGCTGGGCGGGGGCGGCACGGCACGCGCCGCGCTGGCCGCCGCGGCCCAGCTCGGGGCCTCCGCGGTGACGGTCGTGACCCGGCGGCTCGCCGCGTTCAGCGAGCTGGCGCCGGCCGCGGCCGCGCTGGGCATCACGCTGCTGAGCGTGCCCTGGGAGCGGGCCCCCGAGACGTTCCAGGCCGACGCGGTGATCTCCACGGTCCCCAAGGGCGCGGCCGACCATCTGGCCGGGGCGGTGAGCTGGCGCGACGGCACGGTGCTGTTCGACGCCCTCTACGACCCGTGGCCGACACCCCTGGCCGCTTCGGCGCTGGCTCACGGCGTACCGGTCCTGTCCGGTCTTGACCTGTTGCTGGCCCAGGCGTTGAGCCAGTTCGAGCAGTTCACCGGCCTCAGCCCGGCCCCGGAGGACGCGATGCGCAGCGCGCTGCTCGAGGCGGCCGCCGCCCGGTCCTGATTCCGCGAAGCGGGACGACGGCGGGGCCGCGACGGCTGGTGCCGGCGACGTGCCAGACTGTGACCCGTGTTGCGCTGGCTGACCGCAGGTGAATCGCACGGACCCGCCCTCGTCGCGTTGCTCGAGGGGGTGCCCGCCGGTGTCGAGGTGACCACCACCGAGATCGGGCGTGACCTCGCGCGCCGCCGGCTGGGTTATGGCCGCGGCGCCCGCATGAAATTCGAGCAGGACGTCGTCGAGGTGATCGGCGGCATCCGGCACGGGCTCACGCTCGGCAGCCCGGTCGCGATCCGGGTGGCCAACTCCGAGTGGCCCAAGTGGGAGACGGTGATGGCGGCCGACCCGGTCGACCCCGAGGAGCTGGCCGCGCAGGCCCGCAACGCGCCGCTGACCCGCCCCCGGCCCGGCCACGCCGACCTGGCCGGCATGCAGAAATACGCGCACCACGACGCCCGCCCGATCCTCGAGCGGGCCAGCGCCCGCGAGACCGCCGCCCGGGTCGCCGTCGGCGTGGTCGCCAAAAACATGATCAAGCAGGCGCTCGGCATCGAGATCGTCTCCCACGTGATCGAGCTCGGGTCGGTCGCCGCCAAGAGCGGGCTGATCCCCACGCCCGAGGATGCCGACCGGATCGACGCCGACCCGCTGCGCTGCCTCGACCCCGAGGCCAGCGCGCGCATGGTGGCCGAGGTCGACGCGGCCAAGAGCGACGCCGACACGCTGGGCGGCATCGTCGAGGTGCTGGCCTACGGCGTGCCCCCGGGCCTGGGGTCGCACGTGCAGTGGGACCGCAAGCTCGACGCGCGCCTGGCCGCCGCCCTGATGTCGATCCAGTCGGTCAAGGGCGTCGAGATCGGCGACGGCTTCACCCAGGCCCGCTCGCGCGGCTCGGTCGCCCACGACGAGATCATCCCCACCCCCGACGGCGTGAAGCGGGTGACCGACCGCGCCGGCGGCCTGGAGGGCGGCATCACCAACGGCGAGCCGCTGCGGGTGCGGGCCGCGCTCAAGCCCATCTCGTCGCTCAACCGGGCGCTGCAGACGATCGACATCACCACCGGCGAGGCGACCACGGCGATCAACCAGCGCTCCGACGTCGTGGCCGTGCCCGCCGGGGCCATCGTCGCCGAGGCCATGGTCGCCCTGGTGCTGGCCGAGGCCGCGGTCGAGAAGTTCGGCGGCGACTCGGTGGGCGAGATCCAGCGCAACCTGGCCGGCTACCTCGACACCCTGGTCATCCGCTGATGGCCCCGCGGGCCGTCTTCGTCGGAGCCCCCGGCGCCGGCAAGTCCACCGTCGGTGCCGCGGTGGCCGAGCTGCTCGGTGTCCCCTTCGCCGACGCCGATGCCGTCATCGAGGCCCGGGCCGGCAAGCCGATCCCCGAGATCTTCATCGACGACGGCGAAGAGACCTTCCGCGCCCTGGAGCGGGAGACGATCGCGGCGGCGCTCGAGGAGTTCGACGGCATCCTGGCCCTGGGCGGCGGCGCGATCCTGCACGAGGGCACGCGCGAGCTGCTGGCCAAGCACACCGTGGTCTATCTCTCGGTCGAGCTCAGCGACGCCGTGAAGCGGGTCGGGCTCGGCGCCGGCCGCCCCCTGCTGGCCATCAATCCGCGGGCCACGCTGAAATACCTGCTGGACCAGCGCCGGCCGCTCTACAAGTCGGTGGCCACCCACACGGTGGCGACCGACGGCCGCGACCCGCGGGAGATCGCCGTCGAAGTGGCTGATCTGCTGCGCTAGTCGTCAGATCGGGTGATGGGCCGGCGTGCGAACGCCGTGGCAGTCTGCGCCCATGAGTGAGATTGCGGCGGGTCTCGACCTCGGGGTCCGATCTCAGCTGCTCGAAGAACTGCGGCAGATGGCGGCCGGTGTCGACGACGGCGGCCGCGTGCTGTTCGTGGTGGGCGAGCGCGGCAGCGGCCGCTCGGAGACGTTGGCCGAGTTCGCGGCGGTCCTCCGCAAGGACCGTCGCCGCCCGGCCGTGGTCTGCTTCCGCTTCGACACTGCGTTCACCGTGGTTCCGGTGCCGGCCAAGGCCGGCGATGGCCGGGTGTCGGCGACCTTCGCGGCCGTCGGAGCCGTGGGCAGTGCAGCCGCGATGGTGCCCATCCTCGCGCCGTCCCTGGTGCCGGTCGCGTTGCTGGCTCAACTTGCCCAGGCTCTCGCCGACTCGCAGTCCGCGGCCCGCCAGCTCGCCGCGCTGAGCGACCGGCGAGAGGAGTTCGGCGAGCCGGACGACCTGCTCGCCACGCTGCGTATCGCCTGCCGGGCCGCACCCGTGATCTGCATCCTGGACGACTTCTCCCGCGCTGACCTGATCTGGTGGCGGCTGTTTCTGCGTGACGGCGCGGCCGAGTTGGCCCGGATGCCCGTGCTCATCGTCGCGGCCGTTGACACGACCCATCTGGATGCCGGTCTGGCCGCCCGCCATGAGGACTTGGCCGGGTCCCTCGCTCCGGGCTTCACGTCGGTCGTCCGGGTCGATCCCGCTCGGGCCGAGGAGGCCGAGGAACAGCTCGGCCCGATCGCCGAGCCGCTCCGCACCGATCTGATCGATCTGGTGGGAGGGAACGCGGGACTCATCGGAAGCCTGTGGCGGGAGCTGCTGCAGGACGGTGCAGTCGAGCTCGCCCACGGACGGTGGCGCTGGCGGCCGGGAAGCGCGCCGGGCCAAGGTAGTGACGGGGACTACCTGGGATTCGTACGGCAAGCCTTCGACCAGCGCATCCGGGAGCGTTGCGAGTCGCAAGAGCACCGTGATCTCGCCTGGGCCGTGGTGAGGATGGCGGCCATTGAGGGTGCCCGGTTCACGCCCGAGGCGGTCGTCACCGCCCTGCACCGTATCGGTCATGACGGCTTCGAGGAGGTGGAGCAGGGGATCGACTTCATCGACGACGTACTGGGCGCGCACAGCGGCTCGCCGGTGATCGATCTGGAGGAGCACGCCACGACGTGGCGGATCGGAGGCGCCGATCGATACGTCTATCAGGCCGGCTTCGTCAACCGGGGTCACGCCGAGGCGCTGCGCCGGTTCGGCCTGCATGCCGAGATGCGTGCTCAGTGGGCGACGGCCCTGGGCTTCGCGCTCGAGGACGTCTATGCGGGCGCCGTCGCCGCCATCTCGCCGGTATTGGTGTCGGTCTGGGAACAGGCCGGCGAGCCGGCGCGCGCCGCGTCAGCCCGGAAGCAAGGCACCGTGCTGGTGACGGAAGCTCGGTTGAGGTCACTCATGCGAGCCGAGGCGGTCGGCGCGATCGACCGGCTGGTGTACGTGGGCTATGCGGTGGATCATGCCGCGAGGATGACCCGGTCCGATCCGCAGCGGGCCATCGAACTGGGCCGGAGCGCGCTCGAAGTCGCTCAGCAGACCAGGTCTTCCACCGCGGTCGCGACAGCTTTGCTCGCGATGATGAATCCTCTTCGTGCGCTACGGCACTTCGCTGACGCTCTGCCGCTGGCCAAGTACGCGGCCGCGCTCCCCGGCGTCGATCCGTCCGTCCGCTGGAACGTCGACTACAGTCTGGCGTCCTGCCAGCTCGGCATCGCCGAGTGCCGATGCCCGATCGACCACCTGTCCGAAGCGGCGGCCATCAGCGAGAACCTTCAGCGGACCGCCTCGTCGCCATCGGATCGTCGCTCGGCACTCGCTTTCACCGCCGATCTGATGACCGAACGGAAGCAGTTCGACCAGGCTCTTCCGGTGTTCCTGGAGTGTGCGAGCGCGGCCCGCAGCGTGGGGGATCTGATCGCCGCGCTCATCCTCGTTCGCCGCGCGGCTTTCGTGCTCGTCGAGATGCGACGTTTCGACGATGCCATCGACGTGCTGCGGCAGGCCGCCGATCTCGCGCGGCAGGAAGGCGACAGCATCAGCGCCGCGGGAGTCCGCCACGAACACGCGTATGCCCTCTATCAAAAGGGCTCACTGGAGGAGTCACGGGCGCTGTTCACCGAGATCGCGGGTGATTGGGCCGAGCTCGGCTCGCAGGAGTATCTCGGTGGGTGTCTCGAGATGCTCGAGCTGATCGCGAGAGATCTGGGCCAAGCGGCCCTCGCGGCCGAGCTGCGCGAGATCGTCGCTGTGGCGCGGATGGACGAACCGGAGCGGGCAGCCCGCGCCGAGGAGGACCAGGATGCGGCCGGGCGCGCCGCGGCGCTCCGGGATCTGACGCCTCACCTTCAGCGGCTGCACGCCACGGCCGCCCGGACGTCCGGTGGTGCCCTCGCCGGTGTGATGGACGAGACGCCCTGATCGCGGCGCGACGGGACAAGACTGAGCGCATGACACGAGCGGTTCGTTTCGATCAGTACGGCGACGTGGACGTCCTGCGCATCGAAGACGTGGAGCGTCCCTCGCCCGCCGCCGACCAGGTCCTCGTCGAGGTGGTCGCGGCCGGCATCAATCCCGGTGAGGCCTCCATCCGCGGCGGTCTGCTGCATGAGATGTGGCCCGCCACCTTCCCGTCCGGGCAGGGCAGCGACTTCGCCGGGCGGGTCGTCGAGGTCGGCGGGTCGGTCACCGGGTTCGCGATCGGCGACGAGGTGCTCGGCTGGTCCGACTGGCGGTCGTCCCAGGCCGAGCACGTCGTGGTGCCGGCCGATCACCTGACCCACAAGCCCCTGGCCCTCGACTGGATCCGGGCCGGTGGCCTGTTCGTCGCGGGCGTGACGGCGTACGCGTCGGTGCGCGCGGTCCAGCCCAAGGAGGGCGAGACCGTCGTGGTGAGCGGCGCGGCCGGCGGTGTGGGCTCGCTGACCGTGCAGCTCGCCCGCAACACCGGCGCGCACGTCATCGGCATCGCCGGCCCGGCCAACGCGGCCTGGTTGCGCAGCGTCGGGGTCACCCCGGTGGCGTACGGCGACGGGCTGGCCGACCGGCTGCGCGAGGCCGCTCCGTCGGGCATCGACGCTTTCGTGGACACGTACGGCAATGGTTATGTCGACCTGGCCGTGGAGCTCCAGGTCGATCCGGCCCGGGTCAACACGGTCATCGACTACGCGGCGGCGCAGAAGGCGGGGGCCAAGGCCGAGGGCAGTTCCACGGCCAGTGACGCCGAGATCCTGGGCTTCCTGGCCGGCGAGCTGGCCTGGGGCCGGGTCGTCATGCCGGTGGCGGCGATCTATCCGCTGGACGCGGTGCGGGACGCCTACACCGAGCTGGCCGCCCGGCACACCCGCGGCAAGATCGTGCTGTCGACCGAGCTCCCGGCCAACGCGGGTCGCCAGCCGGCTAGTTGAGGCGGTTCTCCAGCCGTTCGATCCGCTCGACCAGCGGGGCCAATTCCTTCCGTACGGCGGTGAGGAGTTCAGTCGGGCCGGCGGCGGCCCGCAGGTGGGCGTATCCGCTCAGGGCGGCCGCCACCGCCCGGCGAGTGGCGCGGGGGTCGAGGCCGCGGGCCCGCAGCAGTTCGCCCGCGGCCCCGTCGGGCTCGGCGGCCAGCGCGATCAGCAGATGCTCGCAGCCGATGTAGTTGTTGCCGAGACCCAGCGCCTCACCCGCGGCCAGCTCCAGGACCGCGGCGGCCTGGGGGCTGAAGCGCAGGCCGTCCGCGTTCGCACCCGGCTCCGGAGTCGTCGGTGCGGTGATCGAGCCCGGGCTGACGTCGAGGGCGGTGAGCAGTTGCAGCGCCAGGTTGCCGCCCTCGGCCAGGATGCCGTGCAGCAGGTCGCCGGTGCTGACGGTGGTCGCGCCGGCCGTCTGGGCTCGCCCGGCGGCCAGGGTGAGCGCGGTGACCAGGCGGCCCGTGAGGTTGGGGAACTGCTCGGCCAGGGCGGCGGCGTCGACGTCGGTCAGGACGGCCTGGCGGATCGTGGTGATCCGGCGGACTGCCTGGTCGAGGGCGCGCTGGCAGATCGCCGAGACGGGGACACCGGTCTCGCGGACGGCTTCGGCCAGATCGTCGGGCAGATACACGTTGATTTTCGGCATGGGTCAGTTGTAACCCTAGTGGGGGCATAAAGATATAACCCCATTTCCGTACGGTCGGACGCGTGTCACCCCGGTCGGTGCGGCGGGCTAAGGTGACCGCCGTGGTGACGCGTATTCAGGTGGACGGTGACCGTCCGTACGAGGTGCTTGTCGGTCGTGACCTGGCGGGGCAGCTGCCCTCGCTGATCGAGGGGGCGTCCCGGGCGGCGGTGCTCTTCGCCGCGCCCCTGCGCGAGCAGGCCGCCCGGGTGGCCGAGGCGGCCGGCGTGCCGACCGTGCTGATCGAGGTGCCCGACGCCGAGCGGGGCAAGACCGTCGAGGTCGCCGCGACGTGCTGGGACGAGCTGGGGAGCAACAACTTCACCCGGACGGATGTGGTGGTGGGCGTCGGTGGCGGCGCGGTCACCGATCTGGCCGGTTTCGTCGCCGCCGGCTGGCTGCGCGGGGTGCGCTGGGTGCCGTGCTCGACGTCGCTGCTCGGCATGGTCGACGCGGCCGTCGGCGGCAAGACCGGTGTCAACATCGCCGCCGGTAAGAATCTGGTCGGTGCGTTCCACCCGCCGGCCGGCGTGCTCTGCGATCTCGACTCGCTCCGGACGCTGCCGGCCGACGACCTGACCGCCGGGCTGGCCGAGGTGGTCAAGTGCGGGTTCATCGCCGATCCGCACATCCTCGACCTGATCGAGAGCGACCCGGCCGCGGCCGCCGACCCCGGCGGGCCGGTGCTGCGCGAGCTGGTCGAGCGGGCCATCCGGGTCAAGGCCGAGGTGGTGAGCGTCGACCTCAAGGAGTCGGGGCTGCGCGAGATCCTCAACTACGGCCACACCCTGGGCCACGCGATCGAGAAGCGCGAGAGATACACCTGGAAGCACGGGCACGCGGTCTCGGTCGGCCTGATCTTCGCCGCCGCGCTGTCAGCCTTGTCGGGCCGCCTCGACGCCCCGGCGGCGGCGCGTCACCGGGCCGTCCTCGAGGCGCTGGGCCTCCCGACGTCGTATGCGCCCGAGGCCTGGCCGGAGCTGCTGAGCGCGATGCGGGTCGACAAGAAGGCACGCGCCGCCACCCTGCGTTTCGTGGTGCTCGACGGCCTGGCCAAACCGGGCATCCTCGCCGGCCCCGACGAATCGCTGCTGGAGCAGGCGTACGCGGAGGTGGCGCGATGATCTACGTGCTGAACGGGCCGAACCTGGGCCGGCTGGGCACCCGCGAGCCCGCGGTCTACGGCTCGACGACCTACGCCGACCTCGAGCGGCTCTGCCTCGAGACCGGTGCACGGCTCGGGCTCGAGGTCCAGGTGCGCCAGACCGACGCCGAGTTCAAGATGATCACGTGGCTGCACGCGGCGGCCGACGAGGGTGCCGACGTGGTGCTCAACCCGGCGGCCTGGAGCCACTACAACATCGCGATCCGGGACGCGGCGGCCATGCTGCGCGGCCGGCTCATCGAGGTACACATCAGCAACATCCATACGCGCGAGGAGTTCCGGCACCATTCGGTCATCTCGGCCGTCGCCGCCGGAGTCATCGCCGGATTGGGTGTCGATGGTTACCGTCTCGCGCTGGAGCATCTGGCCCGATTCGCCGCCGAGGCCGCGACGTCGGTAAACTCGGTCGGTCACCCATAGATTCCGGACACAAGGCAGACAGGGCTTCAAGAAACCATGGCTTCCACGAACGACCTGAAGAACGGCCTGGTGCTCAACCTCGACGGCGACCTGTGGTCCGTCGTGGAGTTCCAGCACGTCAAGCCCGGTAAGGGTGGGGCGTTCGTGCGCACCACGCTCAAGAACGTGCTGAGCGGCAAGGTTGTCGACAAGACCTTCAATGCCGGCACCAAGGTCGACACCGCGACGGTCGACAAGCGCACGATGCAATACCTCTATCTCGACGGCGAAGACTTCGTCTTCATGGATCTGGACACCTTCGACCAGATCAACGTGCCCGCCGGCACCGTCGGGGAGAACGCCAACTACCTGCTCCCCGAGGCCGAGGCCACGGTCGCCACCCACGAGGGTGTGCCGCTCTACATCGAGCTGCCGACGAGCGTCTTCCTCGAGGTCACCTACACCGAGCCGGGCCTGCAGGGCGACCGCTCGACCGGCGGCACCAAGCCGGCCACGGTCGAGACCGGCGCCACGGTCAACGTGCCGCTGTTCATCACCACGGGCGAGAAGATCAAGGTCGACACCCGCGACGGCCGTTACCTCGGTCGTTCCTGAGATGGCCGAGGGTCCCAAGACGCAGATGCCCGCGCGTCGTAAGGCGCGCAAGCGGGCCCTCGACGTGCTCTACGAGGCCGACCTGCGCGACCTGCCCCCTCGGCAGGTGCTGGCGACCTACCTCGAGCGCATCGCGAAACCGCATCCCGAGCACCTCGGCTACGCGGTCAGCCTGGTCGAGGGCGTGGCCGAGCATCTCGACCGCATCGACGAGCTGATCGCCAGCTACGCCGAGGGCTGGACGATCGACCGCATGCCGGTGGTCGACCGCAACCTGGCCCGCATCGCCGTCTACGAGCTGCTCTACGTCTCCGAGATCGACGACCCGGTGGCGATCACCGAGGCGGTCGAGCTGGCCAAGCAGATGTCCACCGACGACAGTCCGCGCTTTCTCAACGGCATCCTCGGCCGCATCGCCGAGTTCGCCACCCGCTGACCTCTTCGGGCCGGCACCTCGCTGACTGTGCGCTCCGGCCGATCGGCCGGAGCGCCTTGCTTTTCCCGCCGGACGCCCCGTCGCGAAATTCGCCGACGTACTGCGCCGCCGCGATCACTCATCGTGCGAAAACCGGCGGCGACGGTGATCTTGACGATCGGTGCCGACACGATCTGTGATGTCGGCCGTCAGGCAAGTACGCGGACCGGTGACAACGAAAAAGCCCGCGACAGTCGCGGGCTTCTCGGTGTCGGGACGTACGCCGGATCGGAGTCCGGCGCGGTCGGGGGGAAGGGGGATGGGGCGGGAAAGATCAGCTGGCGAAGAAGGCCCGGGGGTCGGCCACCAGAACACCCTGCTCGGTCAGGCGCTCGATGAGGCCGGACGGCGAGATGTCGTAGACGATGGCCAGCGCCCGCAGGTCGTCGGCGCGGATGGACAGGACGCGGCCGTTGTAGTCACCGCGCTGCTGCTGGATGGCCCGGGCGTAACGCGCCACGTAGGCGAGGTCCTCGCCGGTGGTGTCGTAGAGCTTCTCCAGGTCCAGCACGATCTTGTTGGTGGCCTCGAGACGGACCCCGCTGCCATCGGGCAGCAGCTCCGAGACGGGCACCCGGTAGAAGTCCGCGAGCTCAGCAAGGCGCGACACGGTGACGGCCCGGTCGCCGCGCTCGTACGAGCCCACCACGACGGCCTTCCATCGGCCGTTCGACTTCTCTTCCACACCCTGCAGGGACAGACCCTGCTGCTGCCGGATGGAGCGCAGGCGCGCACCCAGCGACTTGGCGTACTCAGACGGCATTCGGAACACTCCCACTGTGCTGGCCCGGAGGGTTCCCCTCCGCGATCGCTACGCAGCGTGACGGTACGCAGTGAGCGACCCCTGGTCAAGTGTCGTTCAACGATGAGTCGCGATGAACCGAGCAGAGTTGTCGCATTAGTCCGACGTGTTCGCTGGTCGGGCAGGTCACCATGGTCATCGCCACGTCCACTGGTAACGTAGCGTCAGCCATCGGGCCGGCCCTCCAGGGCTCGGCCCACCAGACGTCCTTTAACGACCCGTCCAGTGAGGCGGGGAAGGAGGTCCGCCGTGGCATCGCCACGCGCCGACGCGCCTAGCAAGATCATTTTGAGTGCGTCCGACCTGCACCGGGTCGTCGACCGCATCGCTCATCAGATTCTCGAGAAGACCTCCGGCGCCACCGGCACCGTGCTTCTCGGCATTCCCACCCGCGGCGTGCCGCTGGCCCACCGGCTGGCCGCGCGCATCCACGCCTTCGAGGGCATCGACGTGCCGGTCGGCTCGCTCGACATCACGCTCTACCGCGACGACCTGCGGCTGCACGCCACCCGCGCGCTGGGCAAGACCGAGCTGCCCGGCGGTGGCATCGACGGCCGCCGGGTCGTGCTGGTCGACGACGTGCTCTACAGCGGACGCACCGTCCGGGCCGCGCTGGACGCCCTGAACGACGAGGGCCGGCCCAGCTCGGTGCAGCTCGCGGTGCTCGTCGACCGCGGCCACCGCCAGCTGCCGATCCGCGCCGACTACGTGGGCAAGAACATCCCGACCGCGCTGTCGGAGAGCGTCCGCGTGTCGCTCACCGAGACCGACGGCCTCGACGAGGTCAAGCTGACCGGGGGCGACCTGTGATCAAGCATCTGCGCTCGGCGGCCGACCTCGACGCGGCCACCGCGACCCTGATCCTGGACACCGCGGGAGAGATGGCCGCACTGGCCGGCCGCGAGGTCAAGAAGCTGCCGACCCTCCGCGGCCGCACCGTGGTCAACCTCTTCTACGAGGACTCGACGCGCACCCGCATCTCGTTCGAGGCGGCGGCCAAGCGGCTCTCGGCCGACGTCATCAACTTCTCGGCCAAGGGCTCCAGCGTCTCCAAGGGCGAGAGCCTCAAGGACACCGCGCTGACCCTGCAGGCGATGGGGGCCGACGCGGTCGTCATCCGGCACCCCGCCTCGGGTGCGCCGCACCGGCTGGCCGCGTGGGTCGACGGGTCGGTGGTCAACGCCGGCGACGGGACGCACGAGCACCCCACGCAGGCGCTGCTCGACGCGTACACGATGCGCTCGCGGCTGGGCCGGCTCGACGGCCTTCGCGTGGCCATCGTGGGTGATGTGCTTCACAGCCGGGTCGCTCGATCGAACGTCTTGTTGCTGACGACGCTGGGTGCCCAGGTCACGCTCGTCGGGCCGCCCACACTCATCCCGGTGGACATCGCCGCCGCTCTGTCGCCGTCCACAAAAGTGTCGTACGACCTGGATAGCGTCCTGCCCGACATGGACGTCGTGATGATGCTTCGAGTGCAGACCGAGCGCATGCAGGACTCGTATTTCCCCAGCGCGAGGGAATACAGCCGCCGCTACGGTCTCGACCTGGCGCGCATGCGCAAGATGCCGGAGCACGCGATCGTCATGCACCCCGGCCCGATGAACCGCGGCATGGAGATCGCCCCCGAGGTGGCCGACTCATCCCGCTCCACGATCGTCGAACAGGTCGCGAACGGCGTCAGCGCCCGGATGGCCGTCCTTTATCTGCTGCTTGGGGGCAAAGCATGACCTCATATCTGCTGCGTGGTGTCTCGGTGGCCGCCGCCCCGGCACGAGACTTGGCCATCGTTGACGGCCGCATCTCCGACGAAGCGCCGTCGGATGCGCAGATCATCGACGCTTCCGGCCTCGTGGCCCTGCCCGGCCTGGTCGACCTGCACACCCACCTGCGCGAGCCCGGCCGCGAGGACGCCGAGACGGTCGAGACCGGCTCCCGCGCCGCGGCCCTCGGCGGTTACACCGCGGTCTTCGCGATGGCCAACACCTCGCCGGTGGCCGACACGGCGGGCGTGGTCGAGCAGGTCTGGCGGCTCGGTCGCGAGGCGGGGCTGGTCGACGTACAGCCGATCGGCGCGGTCACCGTCGGGCTGGCCGGCAAGCAGCTGGCCGAGCTGGGCGCCATGGCGACCTCCGCGGCCGGCGTGCGCATCTTCTCCGACGACGGCCACTGCGTCGCCGACCCGCGCCTGATGCGCCGCGCGCTCGAATACGTGAAGGCCTTCGACGGCATCATCGCCCAGCACGCCGAGGAGCCGCGGCTCACCGAGGGCGCCCAGATGCACGAGGGCGAGGTCAGCACCCGGCTCGGGCTCACCGGCTGGCCCGCGGTCGCCGAGGAGGCGATCATCGCCCGCGATGTGCTGCTGACCGAGCACGTGGGCAGCCGGCTGCACGTCTGCCACGTCTCCACGGCCGGCTCGGTCGAGGTGCTGCGCCAGGCCAAGGCCCGCGGCGTGCGGGTGACGGCCGAGGTCACCCCGCATCACCTGCTGCTCACCGACGAGCTGGCCGCCTCCTACGACCCGGTCTACAAGGTCAACCCCCCGTTGCGTACGGCCAAGGACGTGCACGCCCTGCGCGAGGCACTCGTCGAGGGCGTCATCGACATCGTCGCCACCGATCACGCACCGCACGCCGTGGAGGACAAGGAGTGCGAGTGGGCCTATGCCCGACCGGGCATGGTGGGGCTGGAGACCGCCCTGCCGGTCGTGCTCTCGGTGCTGGGTGAGCAGTGGGATCTGATCGCCGAGCGCATGTCCCGCGCCCCGGCGCGCATCGCCGGCCTGACCGGGCACGGCACCGGGCTCGCGGTGGGCGACCCGGCCAACATCACGCTGGTGGACCCGTCCGCCCGGCGGGTCGTCGACCCGTCCGAGCTGGCGAGCCGCAGCCGCAACACACCGTATGCGGGCACCACCCTGCCGGGTCGCATCGTCGCGACCTTCCTCCGGGGAGAGCCGACGGTCCTGGATGGGAAGGCTGTCAAGTGAGCAAAGCAATCCTCGTACTGGAGGACGGTCGGACCTTCGTCGGTGACGCCTACGGCGCGCTGGGGGAGACGTTCGGTGAGGCCGTCTTCACCACCGGCATGACCGGCTATCAGGAGACCCTGACCGACCCGTCCTACCACCGCCAGGTCGTGGTGCAGACCGCGCCGCAGATCGGCAACACCGGGGTCAACGCCGAGGATGACGAGTCCTCGCGGATCTGGGTGGCCGGCTATGTCGTCCGCGACCCGGCCCGTCGCCCGTCCAACTGGCGCTCGACCGGTGACCTGGGCGAGCGGCTCGCCGCCGAGGGCATCGTCGGGATCAGCGGCGTCGACACCCGCGCGCTGACCCGCCACCTGCGTTCGCGCGGCGCCATGCGGGTCGGCATCTCGTCGGTCGACCTCGACCCCCAGTCGCTGCTGGCCCGGGTCAAGGACGCGCCGCAGATGGTCGGCGCGGATCTCTCGGCCGAGGTCTCTACGTCCTCGCTCTACACGGTCGAGGCCGTCGGCGAGCACCGTTACACCGTCGCCGCGCTCGACCTGGGCATCAAGCGCAACGTCTCGCGCCGGCTGGCCGAGCGGGGCGTGACCACGCACGTCTTCCCGGCGGCGTCCTCGATCGACGATCTGCTGTCGGTCAGCCCCGACGCGGTCTTCTTCTCACCCGGCCCGGGCGACCCGGCCACCGCGGACGGGCCGGTCGCGCTGGCCCGCGAGGTGATGCGCCGTGAGAAGCCGCTGTTCGGCATCTGCTTCGGCAGCCAGATCCTGGGCCGGGCCCTCGGCTTCGGCACCTACAAGCTGGGCTACGGGCACCGCGGCATCAACCAGCCGGTGATCGACAAGACCACCGGCAAGGTCGAGGTGACCAGCCACAACCACGGCTTCGCGGTCGACGCGCCGCTGAACTCCGTGATCGACACCGACTTCGGCGGCGTCGAGGTCTCGCACGTCTGCCTCAACGACGATGTGGTCGAGGGCCTGCGCGGCCTCGAGGTCCCCGCGTTCACCGTCCAGTACCACCCCGAGGCCGCCGCCGGCCCGCACGACGCCGACTACCTGTTCGACCGTTTCGTGGAACTTGTGGAACGAAATGGCAAGCCCGGTGTCGAGCTCGTCGAGAAGAAGGGCTGACGCCATGCCGAAGCGTGAAGATCTCAAGCACGTGATGGTGATCGGCTCCGGCCCGATCGTCATCGGCCAGGCCTGCGAGTTCGACTACTCCGGCACCCAGGCCTGCCGCGTCCTGCGGGCCGAGGGCATCCGCGTCTCGCTGGTCAACTCCAACCCGGCCACGATCATGACCGACCCCGAGTTCGCCGACGCCACCTACGTCGAGCCGATCACCCCCGAGTTCGTCGAGCTGGTCATCGCCAAGGAGCGGCCCGACGCGATCCTGCCGACGCTGGGTGGCCAGACCGCGCTCAACACCGCGGTCGCCCTGCACGAGGCGGGCATCCTGGAGAAGTACGGCGTCGAGCTGATCGGCGCCAACATCGACGCGATCCGCCGCGGCGAGGACCGGCAGCTCTTCAAGGACATCGTGGCCAAGGCCGGCGGCGAGACCCCGCGCTCGCGGGTCTGCCACTCGATGGACGAGGTTCGCGCCACGGTCGGCGAGCTCGGCCTGCCGGTCGTCATCCGGCCGTCGTTCACGATGGGCGGCCTCGGTTCCGGCATGGCCCACACCGACGACGATCTCGAGCGGATCGCCGGCGCCGGCCTGGCCGCCTCCCCGGTGCACGAGGTGCTGATCGAGGAGAGCGTGCTCGGCTGGAAGGAGTACGAGCTCGAGCTGATGCGCGACAAGCACGACAATGTCGTGGTCGTCTGCTCGATCGAGAACGTCGACCCGATGGGCGTGCACACCGGCGACTCGGTGACCGTCGCCCCGGCCATGACCCTGACCGACCGGGAGTATCAGAAGCTGCGCGACCTCGGCATCGCCGTGCTGCGCGAGGTCGGCGTCGACACCGGCGGCTGCAACATCCAGTTCGCGATCAACCCGGACGACGGCCGGCTCGTCGTGATCGAGATGAACCCGCGCGTCTCCCGCTCGTCGGCGCTGGCGTCCAAGGCGACCGGCTTCCCGATCGCCAAGATCGCGGCCAAGCTGGCCATCGGCTACACGCTCGACGAGATTCCCAACGACATCACCCTCAAGACGCCGGCCGCGTTCGAGCCCGCGCTCGACTACGTCGTCGTGAAGATCCCGCGGTTCGCGTTCGAGAAGTTCCCCGGGGCCGACCCCGAGCTGACCACCACGATGAAATCGGTCGGCGAGGCGATGAGCCTGGGCCGCAACTTCGCCGAGGCCCTCAACAAGGCGATGCGCTCGCTCGAGACGTCGGCCGCGGGCTTCTGGACAGCGCCTTCGTTCGAGACCGCCGAGGCCGCGCTCGAGGCCATGCGCATTCCGCACGACGGCCGGCTCTACACCGTCGAGGCCGCCCTGCGCCTCGGCGCGACGGTCGAGCAGGTGCACGAGGCCAGCGGCCGCATCGACCCCTGGTTCCTCGACGAGATCAAGGCGCTGGTCGACCTGCGCTCCGAGATCCTCGACGCCCCGGTCCTCGACGCCGAGCTGCTCCGCCGGGCCAAGCGGTCGGGCCTGTCCGACAAGCAGCTCGCCGCGCTGCGCCCCGAGTTCGCGGGCGAGGACGGCGTGCGCACGCTCCGGCACCGGCTCGGCATCCGCCCGGTCTACAAGACCGTCGACACGTGCGCGGCCGAGTTCGAGGCGAACACGCCGTACCACTACTCGACGTACGACGAGGAGACCGAGGTCGCGCCGTCCGACCGGCCCAAGGTGCTGATCCTGGGCTCCGGGCCCAACCGGATCGGCCAGGGCATCGAGTTCGACTACTCCTGTGTGCACGCCGTCATGGCGCTGCGCGGCGTCGATTTCGAGACCGTGATGGTCAACTGCAACCCCGAGACGGTGTCGACCGACTACGACACCGCCGACCGGCTCTACTTCGAGCCGCTCACCTTCGAGGACGTCCTCGAGGTCTTCCACTCCGAGGACTCGAGCGGCAAGGCGGCCGGCGGCCCGGGCGTGGTCGGCGTGATCGTGCAGCTCGGCGGTCAGACCCCGCTCGGCCTGGCCAACCGGCTCAAGGCGGCCGGTGTCCCGATCGTCGGCACCACGCCCGAGTCGATCGACCTGGCCGAGGACCGCGGCCAGTTCGGCGTGGTGCTGGCCAAGGCCGGCCTGCGCTCGCCCGACCACGGCACCGCCACCAGCTTCGACGAGGCCAAGGCGATCGCCGACACGATCGGCTACCCGGTGCTGGTGCGACCGTCCTACGTGCTCGGCGGCCGGGGCATGGAGATCGTCTACGACGAGCCGACGCTGAAGGGCTACATCGAGCGGGCGACCGAGATCTCGCCCGACCACCCGGTGCTGGTCGACCGGTTCCTCGACGACGCCATCGAGATCGACGTGGACGCGCTCTGCGACGCGACCGGCGAGGTCTACCTCGGCGGCGTCATGGAGCACATCGAGGAGGCGGGCATCCACTCCGGCGACTCGTCCTGCTCGCTGCCGCCGATCACGCTGGCCGGCTCGCACCTGGCCGAGGTGCGCCGCTACACCGAGGCGATCGCCCGCGGGGTCGGGGTGCGCGGCCTGCTCAACGTCCAGTACGCGCTGAAGGACGACACGCTCTACGTGCTCGAGGCCAACCCGCGCGCGTCGCGGACCGTCCCGTTCGTGTCCAAGGCGACCGCGGTCCCGCTGGCCAAGGCGGCCGCCCGCATCATGCTCGGGGCCACCATCGCCGAGCTGCGGGCCGAGGGCATGCTGCTGACCGGCAGCGACGGCGGCACGGTGCCCGAGGGCGCGCCGATCGCCATCAAGGAGGCGGTGCTGCCGTTCAAGCGGTTCCGCACCCGGGCCGGCCAGGGCGTCGACAGCCTGCTCGGCCCCGAGATGAAATCGACCGGCGAGGTGATGGGCATCGACGCCGGCTTCGGGCAGGCGTTCGCCAAGTCGCAGGCCGCGGCGTACGGTTCGCTCCCGACCGCGGGCAAGATCTTCGTCTCGGTCGCCAACCGCGACAAGCGGGCGATGGTCTTCCCGATCAAGCGGCTGGCCGACCTCGGCTTCACGATCGTCACCACGGCCGGCACCGGCGAGGTGCTGCGCCGCTACGGCGTCGTCTGCGAGGTCGTGCCCAAGCACTTCGAGAGCCCCGGCAAGAACGCGGTCGAGCTCATCCTGGCCGGCGAGATCGCGATGATCATCAACACGCCGCAGGGCTCGGGGGCCAGCGCCCGCTCCGACGGCTACGAGATCCGCAGCGCGGCGGTCACGGCGGACATCCCGAGCATCACCACGGTGCCGGGCGCGGCCGCCGCGGTGATGGGCATCGAGGCGCTGATGCGCGGCGACATGACCGTCCGGCCGCTGCAGGAGCTGCACGCTGCCCTGCGGGGCACGAAGTGACCTTGTTCGAGTCCGCCGTCCGCCCGGTGCTGTTCCGGGTGGGCGGCGGGGACGCCGAGAAGGCTCACGAGTTCACGCTGGCCCGTCTGGCCCGGCTGCCCGGCCCGGTGCGGGTGGCCATGAAGGCCCGCTACGCGGTCGACGCCCCGGTCGAGGCGTTCGGGGTGCGCTTCCCCAATCCGATCGGCCTGGCCGCCGGCATGGACAAGAACGGTGTCGCCCTCCCGGCGTGGCCGGCGCTGGGGTTCGGCTTCGTCGAGGTCGGCACGGTCACCGCGCACGCCCAGCCGGGCAACGACAAGCCGCGGCTGTTCCGCCTGCGCACCAGCGAGGCGATCATCAACCGGATGGGCTTCAACAACGCCGGCGCGGCGGCGCTGGCGGCCCGGCTCGACAAGCTGGGTCCGATCGGGGTCCCACTGGGCATCTCGCTCGGCAAGTCGAAGGTCACTCCGCTCGAGGACGCGGTCGACGACTACCTCACCTCGCACCAGTTGCTGCACCCGTATGCGGACTACATCGCCGTCAACGTCTCGTCGCCCAACACACCGGGGCTGCGGACGTTGCAGGACAAGTCGGCGATCGCCGATCTGCTGACCGCGCTGGTCGGCCCGAAACCCGTCCTGGTGAAGATCGCCCCCGACCTGACCGAGCCGGCCATCGCCGAACTGCTCGAGGTGTGCCTCAGCCACGGCGCGGCCGGGGTGATCGCCACCAACACGACTCTGGCCCGCGACGGCATCGCCCCGGCCGACCGGTCGTCGGCGGGGGAGTCCGGCGGGTTGTCCGGGCGGCCGCTCACCGAGAGGGCCCGCAAGGTCGTCCAGTTCGTGCACACCGAGACCGGCGGGCGGCTGCCGATCATCGGGGTGGGCGGGGTGGTCGAGGCCGACGACGCGGCCCGGTTGATCGACGCGGGCGCCGCGCTGGTCCAGCTCTACAGCGGCTTCATCTACAAGGGGCCGGCGCTGGTGCGGGCGGCGGCCGTTTCGGCTCGGCGCGGCTTGACCGGCGTGGCTTCGTCCGGCGCTTCGTCCGGCGTGGCTTCGTCCGACGCGGTGACCGGTGCGGCTCCGTCTGATGCGGCGACCGGCGCTGCTCCGTCCGCTGCTGCTCCGTCCGCTGCTGCTCCGTCCGACGCTGCTCCGTCCGACGCGGCGGCCGCCGCTGCTCCGTCTGATGCGGCGGCCGGGCGGACGACGGGGACGCGATGAACGGTGCGCGGGCGGCTGATCTGATCGCCCGCGACCGGCAGCACGTGTGGCATCCGTACGGCCCGATGCCGGGTCGCACGGAGCCGTACCTCGTCGAAAGCGCCCAGGGCGTGCGCCTTCGCCTCGCCGACGGGCGGGAGCTGGTCGACGGCATGTCGTCCTGGTGGGCGGCGATCCACGGCTACCGGCACCCGGTGCTCGACGCGGCGCTGATCGAGCAGGCCGGCCGGATG
The DNA here is from genome assembly GCF_023544465.1 of Paractinoplanes maris. GTDB lineage: Bacteria > Actinomycetota > Actinomycetes > Mycobacteriales > Micromonosporaceae > Actinoplanes > Actinoplanes maris. The sequence continues at coordinate 171,398 of NZ_JALPVL010000015.1, forward strand.
AGCCACGTGATGTTCGGCGGGCTCACCCATGAGCCGGCCATCGAGCTCGCCACCACGCTGGTCGAGCTCGCGCCGGACGGGCTGGAGCACGTGTTCCTCAGCGACTCCGGCTCGGTCAGCGTCGAGGTCGCGATCAAGATGGCGTTGCAGGCGCAGCTCGCGCGAGGCCGGCCCGGCCGCCGGAGACTCGCGACCTGGCGCGGCGGCTATCACGGCGACACGTTCCACCCGATGAGCGTGTGCGACCCGGTCGGCGGCATGCACTCGCTGTGGACCGGGGTGCTGCCGGCCCAGGTCTTCGCCGGCCCGCCACCGGCCGACTACGACGAGACCTATGCGACCGAACTGGCCGACATGGTCGGGAAGCACGCCGACGAGATCGCCGCGGTGATCGTCGAGCCGGTCGTGCAGGGCGCCGGGGGCATGCGGTTCCACGATCCGCGATATCTGCGCGTCCTGCGCGACGTCACGGCCGCGCACGGCATCTTCCTGATCTTCGATGAGATCGCCACCGGCTTCGGTCGGACCGGCGAGCTCTTCGCCGCCGCGCACGCCGGGGTCAGCCCCGACATCATGTGCGTAGGCAAGGCGCTGACAGGTGGCTACCTCACGCTGGCGGCGGCGCTGTGCACGCCCGAGGTCGCCGAGGCGATCTCGGCCGGGGAGGGCGGCGGCCTCGCCCACGGTCCGACCTTCATGGGCAATCCGCTGGCCTGCGCGGTCGCCAACGCCTCGCTGGGGCTCCTGCGCACGGGTGACTGGCGATCACGAGTGCGAATGATCGAAATCGGTCTACGAGCCGACCTGGAGCCGCTGCGGGTCGCGGCCGGCGTCGCAGATGTGCGGGTCATGGGAGCGATCGGGGTCGTGCAGCTCGACCATGACGTGGACATCGCCCGGGCGACCGCGGCGGCCGTCGGGGCCGGGGTGTGGCTGCGGCCCTTCCGCGACTTGATCTACACGATGCCGCCGTACGTCTCGGAGCCGGACGACGTCGCCCGGATCACCGCCGGGATCGCCGCGGCGGTCGCCGCGACCTGACCGGACCGAACTGATCGCGAGGGGGTGCCGCGGATCTCGCCGGCAGCACTGCCTACGACCGCGCCTTCGGGATCGGCCCACCCCGAGCGTCTCGCGTGGGCCCCGGCCGGTCGGGGCCCGTACACCTGACTGATCACTTGACCGGCCGGCCGCCCGCCGGGTGGCGACAACCTGACTGATCACTTGACTGCTGACACGGAAGAGGGAGTCCCTGTGGAGACCTTCGGCAAGCGCCTCACGGAGGCCATGGAGAAGCGGGGCCGGCTGTGCGTCGGCATCGATCCGCACACCGCGTTGCTCACCAGGTGGGGGCTCACCGACGACATCGCCGGCCTGGAACGCTTCGCCCATACGGTGGTCGAGGCACTGGCCGATCGGGTGGCCGTGCTCAAGCCGCAGTCGGCCTTTTTTGAGAGATTTGGGTCACGCGGCATCGGAATTCTTGAGTCAACTATCCGACAGTCTCGCGAGGCCGGAGCGCTGGTCCTGCTCGACGTGAAGCGCGGCGACATCGGCTCGACGATGGCCGCGTACGCGGATGCGTATCTGGATCCAGCGAGTTCGCTGTGTGCTGACGCGATTACTGTGAGTCCCTATCTCGGCGTCGGCTCGTTGCAGCCGGCATTCGACGTCGCGGCTCGTCACGGCGGCGGCGTCTTCGTTCTGGCGCTGACGTCCAATCCGGAGGGACGCTCCGTCCAGCATGCTGTCGCAACGGACAAAAAGACCGTGGCCCAAACCGTGATCGACGAAATTTCCCAGCTCAACAAGGGTTTTGAGCCGCTCGGAAGCCTCGGTCTCGTAATCGGAGCGACGATCGGCGATACCGGGCACGATCTGTCCCGAGTGAACGGTCCGCTGCTCGCCCCGGGCCTCGGAGCACAGGGTGCGACCGCCTCCGACCTGCGGTCCGTCTTCGGAGAAAGCCTGCGCACCGTGCTGCCGTCGTACTCACGGGAAGTTCTGACAGCGGGACCATCAGTGGCCGGCCTGAGGGCCGCCGCGGACCGGGTGGCCGACGAGTGCCGGGCCGCTCTCGGGTGAAACGGCCCTGCTTATCAGGGCGTGGCCGAGCGGTCGGCGGGGTACCCCCACGTTGCCGAAAGCGCCGTTGACCGCTAGTTTTCCCGGCGCCGGGAACCACATGCCCCTTTGGTTCCCTGGCACACCACGTTTCACAGAAGCGCCGGTATTGATCTACCGCCGCGATAGGGACCTGAGGAGAACTGGTGCCGCTCCCGTCACTGAGCCCCGAGCAGCGCGCTGCAGCGCTGGAAAAGGCCGCGGAAGTACGCAAGGCCCGGGCTGAGCTGAAGGAACAGCTCAAGTCCGGCAAGACCACTCTCGCCGCTGTGCTTGACCGCGCGGAGGAGGACGAGGTCGTCGGCAAGCTGAAGGTCTCGGCCGTGCTCCAGGCGCTGCCGGGCATCGGCAAGATTCGCGCGACCCAGATCATGGAGAAGCTCAAGATCGCCGACAGCCGCCGGCTGCGCGGTCTCGGCGACCAGCAGCGCAAGGCCCTCCTGGGGGAGTTCGCTGCGAACTGACTCATGGGCTCGTGTTGAATGAGCCTTGTGAGCATGGATGACGACGCGCGCCCGGCAGCCCGCCTCACCGTCCTGTCCGGCCCTTCCGGGGTCGGCAAGGACAGTGTGATCGAGCTGATCCGGGCGCGCTCGCCTTGGATCAAGCTCTCCGTGTCGGCGACGACGCGGAAGATGCGCGACTACGAGACCAACGGTGAGCACTACCACTTCGTGACCCGTCAGGATTTCCAGCGGCTGATCGACGGCGGTCAGCTGCTCGAGTGGGCCGAGTTCGCCGGCAACCTCTACGGGACACCGCGGGCGCAGGTCGAGGGCTGGCTGTCGCAGGGTCGACCGGTCCTGCTGAAGATCGACCTGCAGGGCGCCCGTCAGGTGCGGGCCGCGATGCCCGACGCTCAGCTGGTCTTCCTGGCTCCGCCCAGCGTCGAGGAGCTGCGTCGCCGCCTGGTCGGCCGGGGCACCGACGACGAGGAGACGATCCGCCGCCGTCTGGCCCACGCCGACGAGGAGCTGGCCGCCGAGAAGGAGTTCGACCGCACGGTGGTGAATGACTTCGTCGAGCGGGCTGCTGATGAGCTGGTAGGATTGCTCGGTTCGTCATTTCTGACGCCAGCGCAAGCCCCAGAGCACTGAGCCCCAGAGCATTAAGCCTCAGCAACTTAAGGACTGAAAAAACTGTGGGAACCATCGCGAACCCGGAAGGCATCACCAACCCGCCGATCGACGAGCTGCTCGACAAGACCTCGTCGAAGTACTCGTTGGTGATCTTCGCGGCTAAGCGCGCCCGTCAGGTCAACGCTTACTACAGCCAGCTCGGCGAGGGCCTCCTGGAGTATGTCGGCCCGCTGGTCGAAACCACGCCGCAGGAGAAGCCGCTCTCGATCGCCATGCGCGAGATCAACGCCGGTCTCCTGACCGCCGAGGCGACCGACAACCCCTGATCCGGGTTTCCGTCTGCTCCGTCGATCCCGCGTCCCGTCCTGGGCCGCGGGATCTTTGCGTTTCCGCCTCCAGCCAGGGCGTGCGGGCGCGCACTTATCCACATTTGCTCGCTGTCCACAGGCAGCGGGGTCCGCGCCGCGGCCGGGGGTGCGTGCGGGCTAGCGTTGGCTGCGTCGCCCGCGCCGGTGGGCGCTCGGAGCGTTCGGGGGTCTGCGGTGGCTGAAGTCGTGCTCGGGGTCGCGGGTGGCATCGCTGCCTACAAGGCCTGTGAGGTGCTGCGGCTGTTCACCGAGTCGGGGCACCGGGTGCGGGTGGTGCCCACGGCGTCGGCGCTCCAGTTCGTGGGGGCGCCGACCTGGGCCGCGCTGTCGGGGCGACCGGTGGCGACGGAGGTGTGGGACGACGCGCACGAGGTGCCGCACGTCCGGATCGGGCGGGCGGCCGAGCTCGTGGTGGTGGCGCCGGCCACGGCCGACCTGCTGGCCAAGGCCGCCCACGGCATCGCCGACGACCTGCTGACCAACACGTTGCTCACCGCCACCTGTCCGATTGTCTATGCGCCGGCCATGCACACCGAGATGTGGGACAACCCGGCCACCCAGGCCAATGTCGCCACCCTGCGGGCGCGAGGCGCGGTGGTGATCGAGCCGGCGGTGGGGCGGCTGACGGGCAAGGACACGGGCAAGGGGCGGCTGCCGGACCCGCGCGAGATCTATGAGCTGGCGTTGCGCGTGCACCGCCGGGGTCTCGACCTCGATCTGGCCGGTCGCCATGTCGTGGTGACCGCGGGCGGCACACGGGAGCCGCTCGACCCGGTGCGGTTCCTGGGCAACCGCTCATCGGGTAAGCAGGGGTATGCGCTGGCCCGGGCCGCGGTGGCCCGGGGGGCGCGCACGACGTTGATCGCGGCGAATGTGACGCTGCCCGATCCGGCCGGGGTCGATCTCGTACGGGTGGGAACGACCGAGGAGTTGCGGAGCGCGACCGTGAAGGCGGCGGCCGAGGCCGACGTCATCGTCATGGCGGCCGCGCCGGCCGACTTCCGGCCGGCGACCGTGGCCGAGGAGAAGATCAAAAAGACGGACGACGGCCGGCCCGCCCCGATCACTCTGGTCACGAATCCCGACATCGCAGCCGAATTGGGCGCGGGGAAACGACCCGGGCAGGTCCTGGTGGCCTTCGCGGCCGAAACACACGACGCGATCGAGCACGCACGGGGCAAACTGATCAAGAAACGCGCCGACCTGATCGTCGTTAACGAGGTGGGAGTGGACCGGGTGTTCGGGGCCGACCACAATGAGGTCACGCTGCTCGGGGCCGACGGCAGCACGACGGGTTACGCCGAACTCCCTAAAGGCGATGTGGCCGATATGATTTTCGATCATGTCGCCCGGCTCCTGGAAAGCCAGGTCGCCGACGGTGGGACGGCCTGACACCCAGGCGACTCCGGCCAGGCGCGGTGACTACACTTCCGCGTTACGTTGTATTCGACAATTCTGAGGAGCACCGTGGCACGCCGCCTGTTCACCTCCGAGTCGGTCACGGAAGGCCACCCGGACAAAATCGCTGACCAGATCAGCGACGGCATTCTCGACGCCCTGCTGGCGCAGGACCCCCGCAGCCGGGTCGCGGTGGAAACGCTGATCACCACCGGCCAGGTGCACGTCGCGGGTGAGGTCACCACGCAGGCGTACGCCGACATCCCGAGCATCGTGCGTGACACGATCCTCAAGATCGGATACGACTCGTCCAAGAAGGGCTTCGACGGCGCCTCCTGTGGCGTCAGCGTCTCGATCGGGTCGCAGTCACCCGACATCGCGCAGGGCGTCGACAGCGCGCTCGAGCTGCGTGAGGGTGACAGCGAGCACGTCCTCGACTCGCAGGGCGCCGGCGACCAGGGCATGATGTTCGGCTTCGCCTGCTCCGAGACGCCCGAGTTGATGCCGCTGCCGATCGCGCTGGCTCACCGCCTGGCCCGCCGGCTCTCGACCGCCCGCAAGGACGGCACGATCCCCTACCTGCGTCCCGACGGCAAGACCCAGGTCACCATCGAGTACGACGGTCTCCGCCCGGTCCGCCTCGACACGGTCGTCGTCTCGTCGCAGCACGCGGCCGACATCTCGCTCGAGTCGCTGCTCACCCCGGACATCCGCGAGCACGTGATCGCGCCCGAACTCGAGGGCCTGGGGCTCGACACCGAGGGCTACCGCCTGCTGGTCAACCCGACCGGCCGCTTTGAGATCGGCGGCCCGATGGGCGACGCCGGCCTCACCGGCCGCAAGATCATCGTCGACACCTACGGCGGCTACGCGCGCCACGGCGGCGGCGCCTTCTCGGGCAAGGACCCGTCCAAGGTGGACCGTTCGGCGGCTTACGCCATGCGCTGGGTCGCCAAGAACGTCGTGGCGGCCGGCCTGGCCGAGCGCTGCGAGACCCAGGTGGCGTACGCGATCGGCAAGGCCCACCCGGTCAGCCTGTTCGTCGAGACCTTCGGCACCGAGAACGTGCCGGTCGAGCGCATCGAGAAGGCCATCAACCAGGTCTTCGACCTCCGCCCGGCCGCGATCATCCGCGACCTCGACCTGCTGCGCCCGATCTACCAGCAGACGGCGGCCTACGGCCACTTCGGCCGCGAGATCCCGGCGCTGCTCTGGGAGAGCACCGACCGCGCTCAGGACCTGAAGAATGCCGCCGCCTGACCCGCCCGCGCTCCGACCTGAGGAGCGCTGCGGCCTGATCCGGGCGCCGTGCGCGGACTTGGAGGCTGCTGCGGCCTGATCCGGTTGCCGTGCGCGGGCCTGGAGAGTGCTGCGGCCTGATCCGGTTGCCGTGCACGGGCCTGGAGAGTGCTGCGGCCTGATCCGGTTGCCGTGTTCGGGCCTGGAGAGTGCTGCGGCCTGGTGCGGTTGCCGTGTTCGGGCCTGGAGAGCGCGCTGCGGCCTGATGCGGACGCGCACGGCGCCTGGGTGAGTCATCTGGGCTCCTGGCCGCGCGGGGCGTTTGCGGACATCTTCGGCATCGCGTCCTGATCGGCGCCCTGGCACATGCCGGGGCGCCGATTTTGTGTCACAGGCGCTTTCGGTGGGGCGGCGGGCTTCAGTAGGGTCTGCTCGCATGGGTGATGATCTTGAGGGTGGCCTGGTCACGCGGTGGGGTGCGGCGGGTGCGGGCGACCTGGAGCGGATCGAGGCGGCCGGCTGGCGCGAGTGGCCGGCGGATCTGTCCCTCTTCGACGATCGCGCCGAAGCGGTGCGGGCGGCTCGGGACAAGTTCGTCCCCGCGGAGGGCGCCGGCCACGTGCTGCGCGTGCCGACCCGCGACGGCACTCCGGCCGGTGTGATCGTCGAGGAGGCGGACTACCGCGGCCCGGTGCCGGAGGGGGAGTTCGCCGGTGAGCCCGAACTTCCGAAGGCTTGGCGCGAATACCTGCGGTCATCGTCCTGGCTGCGGCGGGGATGGCTGCCGTCGGGCAAGTACGTCTGGTTGTATCCGCCGGCGGAGGCCGACCGGCTCCTCAGTATCTGGGAGGCCGAGGGTACGCACCCCGGCATCGCCCTGATCGGCGGTGACGGCGGCCTCGAGAACTTCGTCCTCGACCTACGGCAGGACCCGGCGCCGGTGCTGCTGGTCAGCAACGCGAGCCAGGGCTGGGACGACGCCGTCGTGCAGGCCGCGGACGTAGAGACGTTCCTCGCCCGAATCGACGACGGCACGTTCGACCTGACCTGGCACGACTGACGCCGCCGCCCAGCAGCGCCGTCGACCGGGCTCAAGATGCTGCTGGCTGGCGAGAGCGCCGGCTGGGTGGGAGGCCGGGCTCTTAGAACAGGGCTGAGGGGTCGATCTCCATGCGTACGGGGAGGGTGGTCTTCTTGGCGCTGCGGACTGCGGCTGCCTCGTGCATCGCGTGGGCCAGTGCGGCGGCCTGGGAGCGGGGGACCCGTAGGAGCATGCGTTCCTGATCTTCGTCGGCGGGGACTGGGCCCAGCAGTTCTGTGTCGGCGGGCAGGCGCGCCGCGGTGAGGAAGTCGGCTACCGCGTCGGCCTTGCCGGTCAGGCTGGCCATGCGGGAGGCGGGCGGGAAGGCGAGCTCGCGGCGCTCGGTCAGCTCCCGCCGGGCGAACCATGCCGGATCCCACCGGATCAGGGCCTGGACCGGGGCCAGTGAGCCGTCGGCCACGACAACCACCTTGCCGCCGCGGCGGGACGGCTTGGCCAGGGCGGCCGCGTTGAGCCAGCGGCGCATCGTCTCCTCGGCCGCGCGCAGGTCGGACCGGGTCAGCAGGGCCCACGTGTCGAGCAGGAGCACGGCGCCGTAGCCCTCGGCGGCCACGGGCTCGGCCCCGGGGGTGGCGACGACCACGGCGGGATCGGCGGGGACCGTGTCGAGGATCTCGTCCTTGCCCGACGTGCGGATGGGGACGCCGGGGAAGGCGCGGCCCAGCTCCTCGGCCGTGCGGCGGGCGCCGGTGATCGAAGCGCGCAGGCGTCGGCCGCCGCAGGCAGGACACGCGTAGGCGGCGGCCGCGCGACCGCACCAGTGGCAGGTGGGAACGTCGCGGGCCCCGTGGAGTCCGAGGGGACCCGAGCACTGGGGGCAGCGGGCCGGCGTGCGGCATTCGGCGCAGGCGATCGAGGGGAGGTAGCCGCGCCGGGGCACCTGGACGAGCACCGGAGCGCCCGCCTGCAGCGCCTGGCGTGCGGTCTGCCAGGCGAGGCTGGGCAGCCGGGCGGTGGCCGCGCCGGGGTCCCGGGCCAGTTGCGGGTCGTCGCCGGTCGGGGCGATCGCCGGGGCGTGGTCGCGGAGCACGTCACGGGCGGCGCTGATCTCGCGAGCCCAGCCGGTCTCGAGCAGCAGCTGGCCCTCGCCGGTGCGGGCGAAGCCGGCCACCATGGCGGCGCAGTCGGCCAGCTGGGCCCGGGTGAGCAGCACCTCGCGGGCGTGCGGGTAGGGGGCGCGGGGCTCGGCGTGCAGGTCGTCGCCGTCGTCCCAGATCACGACCAGGCCGACCTTGGCGACGGGCGCCCACATGGCAGCCCGGGTGCCCACCACGACCGGCACCTGGTGACGGCTGGCAGCCAGGAACCGCCGGTAGCGCTCGGCGGGTCCGAGCGCGGCGTTGAGCGCGACGTGGCGTCCGGGGCCGAGCACCGAACCGAGCGCCCGGTCGACCCGGTCGAGGTCGCGGGCGTCGGCCACCACGATGACCACGCCGCGCCCGCCGCGCACGGTGGCCTCAGCGGCCTCGGCTATCCGGCAGGCCCAATCCTCACCCGGCAGAGCACCCCAGACCGCTCGTGCGTTGCGCCCCTCGGCGAGAGCCCGCAAAAACGCCGGCCCAGCGACGTACTTACTCCACCCACCCGCGTCAAGTGAGCGGTCGACCGGTCCGGGCGTGGGAGCGGCTGGTCCAGGCGTGGGAGTAGCGGCTGGTCCGGGCATGCGCTCGGCTGGTGCCGGCGGGGGACTCGCCACCGACCCGGGCGCAGGATCGGCGGCTGGTCCAGGCGTGGGAGCGGCCGGTCGGGGTGGGAGACCGGCAACCGACCCAGGCGCAGGATCGGCAACTGCCCCTGGCGTAGGAGCGGCAACCGATCCAGGCGTGGGGTCGGCAGCCGACCCGGGCGTGGGAGCGGCAACTGCCCCGGGCGTGGGAGCGGCAACCGACCCGGGCGTGGGATCGGCGGCTGGTCCGGGCGCTGGTGCGGCGGCCGGTGCAGGCGCGAGGCGCGCGGTCTGCCTGGCCGCGGGAACGGTGTCTTGCGCACCCGGGGGACCGTCGGCACGCATGTCCGCGGAGTCTCGGGGTCGCGGGTCGGTGGGGTCTTTGGCGGGCGCGGGATCGGCGAGCTGCTCGTCGGGGGGATCGGCGATCTGGTCGTCCGCGGGATCGGTGGGACGGCCGTCGTCGTCCGTGGGCGCCGGGGTGTTGTCGGCGGGGGGCTTGGTGGGCTGGGCTTCCACGCGGGCGTGGCGGGGTGGGACGGCCAGGCGCAGGACGTCGCTGAGGTTGCCGGCATAGCGGTCGGCCACGGCCCGGGCCACCTGGGCTATCTCGGGGTCGAGGATCTGCTCGGGGGAGACCACCTTGTCGAGATAGGCCAGTTTGCCGCCGTGCGGTGAGGAGTCGACGCGCTCGAGCAGGAAGCCGGTCACCAGCTGGCCGGCGAAACGGACCTTGACGCGTACGCCCGGCTGGGCGCTCTCGTCGTCGTCGGCCGCCACCAAGTAGTCGAACGGGCGGTCGAGGTGGGGCAGGGGCACGTCGACGGACACGCGAGCGACGGGTAGCCGCTCGGCCGGCACCCGCTCACTCCGCACACCCTTGGTCGCCATCGCAGAACATTCTGCCCGGCACCCCTGACATTTCCCGATGCTCCCGGCCGCGCGCCCCGCCGGGCAGCCGAAACGAGGCCCTCCGAGTTGCCGTGACGCTGGGCACCCCGCCGCGGACGGGAAGCGCGGAAACCACTCCGTAGACTGGTCAGGTGCAGAGCCGAGATGTCAGGAGTCTTCCCGCGTGACCGTCCAGTCCATCCGTCTGTTCGGCGATCCGGTGCTCCGGACGCCGGCCGACCTCGTCGTCGACTTCGACAAGGAACTCCGCACCCTGGTCAAGGACCTGACCGACAGCATGCTGGAGGAGGGCGGCGCCGGCCTGGCCGCCCCGCAGATCGGCGTCGGCCTGCGCGTCTTCACGTTCGACGTGGACGACGTGGTCGGCCATCTGATCAATCCGGTGCTGTCGTTCCCCGACGGTGAGGAGCAGGACGGTCCCGAGGGCTGCCTGTCGATCCCGGGCGTCTACATCGACACCAAGCGCCGGCAAAATGTCGTGGCCGCGGGCTACAACGAGCACGGCGACCCGATCCAGATCGTCGGCACCGGCCTGATGGCGCGCTGTGTGCAGCACGAGACCGACCACCTCGACGGCGTGCTGTTCCTCGACCGGCTCGACGCCGCCGCCCGTAAGGAAGCGATGAAGCAGATCCGCTCGGCCGACTGGTACGACGCGGGCCGGCCGCCGACGGTCAAGGAGAGCCCGCACGGCCGCGGTCTCTTCGGGCTGGGGCGGTGAGCGGGTTGCGCCTGATCTTCGCCGGCACGCCGGCCGTCGCGCTGCCCAGCCTCGATGCGATCGCCGCCTCGGGGCACGAGCTGCTCGCCGTGGTCACCCGTCCCGACGCCCCGGCCGGGCGCGGACGCCGCCTGGTGCGGTCGCCCGCCGCCGCCTGGGCCGACGAGCGCGGCATCGAGGTGCTCACCCCCGAGCGTCCGCGGGAGCCCGAGTTCCAGGAGCGGCTGCGGTCGCTCGCGCCCGATTGTGTGCCCGTGGTGGCGTACGGTGCTCTGGTCCCGCCCAGCGCACTCGAGATTCCCAAGCACGGCTGGGTCAATCTGCACTTCTCGCTGCTGCCCGCCTGGCGCGGCGCCGCTCCCGTGCAGCATGCGGTGCTGCACGGCGACGAGGTGACCGGGGCCAGCGTCTTCGAGCTGGAGGCGGGGCTCGACACCGGCCCGGTCTACGGCACCCTGACGGAGGACATCCGCCCCACCGACACGTCCGGCGACCTGCTCGAGCGGCTCGCCACCGAGGGCGCCGGCCTGCTCGTCGCGGTGCTCGACGCGATCGAGTCGGGCGCGGCCCGGGCTCACCCGCAGCCGGCCGACGGCATCACGCTGGCCCCCAAGCTGACGGTCGACGACGCGCGGGTCCGCTGGGACGATCCGGCGTTCGCGGTCGACCGGCGCATCCGGGCCTGCACCCCGGCCCCGGGCGCGTGGACGACGCTGCGCGACGACCGGCTCAAGCTGGGCCCGGTCAAGCCGGTGGCCAACGGTCCCGACCTGGCTCCCGGCGATCTGCTCGTCGAGCGGACGCAGGTGCTGGCCGGCACGGCCACCACGCCGGTCGTGCTCGGGGAGGTGCGGGCCGCGGGCAAGAAGCCGATGGCCGCCACCGACTGGGCCCGCGGGCTCCGCATCCAGCCGGGGGAGAAGCTCCAGTGACCGGGCGCCGAGCAATCACGCGCATCCGACCGGGGGAGAAGCTCCAGTGACCGGGCGCCGAGCAATCACGCGCATCCGACCGGGGGAGAAGCTTCAGTGACCGGGCACAGCACAACCGTTCGCATCCAGCCCGGGGAGATTCTTCAGTGACCGACCACAAGGCCGATCGGCCGCACGGTTCCGGGCGTCCGCGACGGTCCGGCGGGCCGGGCTACGAGCGCGACTCCCGCACCGGCCGGGGCCCGCGGGCCGGCCGCCCGCCGTCCGACCCGGCCCGGCAGGCCGCCTACGAGGCCATCGCGGCGGTGCACCGCGACGACGCGTACGCGAATCTGGTGTTGTCCGAGATCCTGCGCGACATGCGGCTCGACGGGCGGGACGCCGCGTTCGCGACCGAGCTGACCTATGGGACGCTGCGCGCGATGGGCACGCTCGACCTGATCGTGGCCGACGCGGCCGGACGCGAGGTGGCCCGCATCGACCCGCCGGCCCGCGACGCGCTGCGGCTGGGCGCCTATCAGTTGCTGCACACCCGGGTGCCCGCCTTCGCCGCGGTCAGCCAGACCGTCGACCTGGTGCGGTCGGTTGCCCCGGGCGCGGCCGGTTTCGCCAACGCGGTGCTGCGCACGATCGCCGAGACGCCGCTCGACAAGTGGCTCGACCGGCTGGCCCCCGCCTACGACGAGAACCCGGTCGGCAACCTCGCCGTGCACCACAACCATCCCGAGTGGGTGATCCGGGCGTTCAACGAGGCGCTCGGCGGCGACCTGGCCGAGACCACCCGGCTGCTGATCGAGGACAACCAGCCGCCGACGGTGCACCTGTGCGCCCGGCCGGGGCGCGTCGACGCGGTCGAGCTGGCCGATGAGGTCGGCGGCGTGCCCGGGGCCTTCTCGCCGTACGCGGTCTATCTGAACGGCGGCTCCCCGCGCGAGCTGGCGGCGATCCACGACGGTCGCGCGCACGTGCAGGACGAGGGCTCCCAGCTGGTCGCGGCGGCGCTGCTGGCGGCGCCGATCGAGGGTCAGGACACGCGCTGGCTCGACCTCTGCGCCGGGCCCGGGGGCAAGGCCGGTCTGCTCGGCGCGGTCGCTTCGGCCCGGGGCGCCGAGGTGACCGCGGTCGAGGTCGCTGAGCATCGGGCCCGCCTGGTCGAGCAGGCCACCAAGGGCATGCCGGTGACCGTGCTGCCGATGGACGGCCGGTCCGTGGGCCGCGACCCCGACCTGCCCGAGGAGGGCTTCGACCGGGTCCTGGTGGACGCGCCCTGCACCGGCCTGGGTTCGCTGCGGCGCCGTCCCGAGTCGCGCTGGCGCCGAACGCCGGCCGACCTGCCGCCGCTGACCAAGCTGCAGCGCGAGCTGCTGGTGGCGGCGCTGCGGGCGGTCCGGCCGGGCGGCGTCGTGGCTTATGTGACGTGCTCGCCGCACATGGTGGAGACCCAGGTGACGGTGACCGAGGGGTCGCGCCGCAGCGGTGTCGAGGTTGATTTCGTCGACGCGCGCCCGCTGCTGCCACCGGGCATGCCGGGGCTCGGCGCGGGCCCGACGGTGCAGCTGTGGCCGCACCGGCACGGCACCGACGCCATGTTCCTGGCGGTGCTGCGCCGCACCAGCTGACGGCTACCGATAGACGTAGTGGATCTTCAGCTTGCGGGTGCCGGCATTTTTGTAGGTGCCGGTCATCCGCTCGCCGTTGAGCCACAGGAAGCAGCGGATCGCGCGGTCGCCCAGCCGCCACGAGGTGTCGCCGGGTGGGAAGCCGAGCCAGCCCACCCGGTTGCGCACGCTCCGGTCGGCCGGGATGCCGGTGAACGTGGCGATCGTCGCGTGGCAGCCCTTCTCGAGCTCAGCGGCGGTCAGCCCGGCTGCCGTCGCGCTCTTGCTCACAAAGATGCCGGCGAACTCCGCGGTGTGCTGCCCGGCGCACGGCACCGGGCGCATCGCGGTGACCCGGCCGCCCGCCACCCGGGGGTTGGCGCAGGTCATCCGCACTCGGGCGCTCCGGAGGGAGCCTTTCAGGCTGCCCGAGCGGCGGACGAACTCGCCGTCGACCGGGGACGTCTCGGCCAGGTCGCAGCGAAACCATCGGGCGCCACCGGTCCAGGCCTCGGCGCTGGGCAGGACGGGTTGCAGCACCAGCCAGCCGGTGCGCCAGTCGCCCCCCAGGAAACCGGTGACCCGGCGGGAGCACTCCCGGAACGCGCGGCCGGGGCGCGCCGCGGGAGCGAGGTCGGGCAGGTCGGCGATCGCCGCGGTCTCGGCCACGTGCGGGCGGGCGCACGGCACCGGCGCGTAATCCTCCAGCGTGCCCTCCTCGACCAGGCCGGGGTGGCACTGCGCGGCCGCCGGGCGGAACTGCTTGGCCACGGGCGGCGCGGACCAACCGTTCGCCAGGTCGCCGTCGACGCCGCTGGGCAGGTCGGAACAGCCGGCGAGGGCGAGCACCAGAGCGGCCGCCACCCATCGCCGCATGTCGTTCTCCCGCCCGGTCCGTCGAAGGGGTCGTCACTCTATCGGGTACATCGCAGGTGCGAAGACCTGGACGGCCGGGCAATGGTTATCCACAGGCGGGGAGAGCGCACGCCCGCGAGGTCATAGACTTTCTGCCGTGGAGCCATCGCCGATCATCGCCCCCAGCATCCTGGCCGCCGATTTCGCCCGTCTCGCCGACGCGGTGCATGCGATCGAGGGTGCCGCCGACTGGGTGCACGTCGATGTCATGGACAACCACTTCGTGCCCAATCTGACGATCGGCCTGCCGGTGGTGCAGAGCCTGCGCAAGGCGACGAGCATCCCGTTCGACGTGCACCTGATGATCACCGATCCCGAGCGCTGGGCGCCGGGCTACGCCGAGGCCGGGGCCTACAACGTCACGTTCCACGCCGAGGCCACCGACGACCCGGTCGCGCTGGCCAAGACGCTGCGCGCCGCCGGTGCCAAGGCCGGTCTGGCCATCGACCGCGACACCGCCGTCGAGCCCTATCTCGATCTGCTGCCCCATGTGGACACGCTGCTGATCATGACCATCAAGGCGGGTTTCGGCGGGCAGAAATTCCTGCCCGAGATGCTCGACAAGGTGCGCGCGGTGCGCCGCCGCGTCCATGCTGACAATCTCGAGGTCCGTCTCGAGGTCGACGGTGGCATCGCGGCCGACACGATCGAGCAGGCGGCCGAGGCCGGCGCCGACGCGTTCGTGGCGGGCACCGCGGTCTACGGGGCCGAGGACCCGGCCGCGGCCATCGGCAAGCTGCGCGCCCTCGCGGGAGCGGGAGGAGTCGGATGAGCACCGGGGTCGCTGATCCCCAGCACGACGAGCTCGGTCCCGAGCCCGAGGACCGTCCCGACCTGATCCTGGTGGTCGACGACGACCAGGACATCGCCAGCTTCGTCGAGTTCAACCTGAAGGTGCACGGCTTCGACGTGATCCGCGCCCGCGACGGGCAGGACGCGCTCGAGGTGATGGAGGACCGGCGTCCCGACCTGGCCGTGGTCGACTGGATGATGCCGCGGATGGACGGTGTCGAGCTGACCCGCCGGCTGCGCGCCGAGCCGCTCACCTCGGCCCTGCCGGTGATCATGCTGACGGCCAAGAGCATGACTGTCGACAAAGTGGTGGGCCTGACCGCCGGCGTCGACGACTACCTGGTCAAGCCGTTCGACACGGCCGAGCTGATCGCCCGCGTGTCGTCCACGCTGCGGCGCAACAAGGAGTTCCGCGAGACCTCGCCGCTGACCGGCCTGCCCGGCAACGCTCGGGTGCGGCGCGAGATCTCCGACCGGATGAAGGCCGGCGGCGAGTACGCCGTGGGCTACATCGACATCGACCGGTTCAAGAGCGTCAACGACGTCTACGGCTTCGACCGCGGCGACGAGTTCATCACGGCGCTGGCCCGCAGCCTGCACCGCGCGGTGGCCACGGTCGGCCCGCCCTCGATCTTCCTGGGCCACATCGGTGGCGACGACTTCGTCTTCATCTGCACCCCCGAGCAGGTGCTCCCGCTGACCAAGCGGATGGTCGGCGACTTCGAGCAGGCGGCCGATCAGCTCTACGACGCGATCGACGCCGAGCGCGGCTACATCGAGGTGCCCGACCGGCGCGGCAACAAGAACCGCGCCGCGCTGGTGACGCTCTCGATCGGCGTCGCCCAGGCGACCGTCGAGGGCCGCCGCTTCGCCGACCCGCGGGTGGTCATCGGGGTGGCCTCGGAGATGAAAAAGGTCGCCAAATCCCAGCCGGGCTCGTATGTGGCGATCGACCGCCGACGGGCCGACGGCGCCGAAGCCTGAGGTCAGCGAGCCGCGGTGGTTGTGCGTTCAAGTCGCGCGGCTGTGAGATGGCTCGCCCCGGGGGTGGCAAAATCCGCCAGTCGTGTAAAACTCGGGGTGACCCACCACGCGCTGGCGGGACTCGGTGAAATTCCGAACCGGCGGTGATCCGATCTCTGGATGTGTTTCCAGGGTTCGGTAAGCCCGCGACCCGGACGTCGTTCTGCGACGGACGGTGGACCTGGTGAGACTCCAGGGCCGACGGTTGATCAAGCCCTTCTCAGGCTCGGTCAGACAGTCCGGATGGGAGACAGCGCGTCGGCATCGGAACGAGGGCTGCCCAGCCCCCGGCCGGGGTACGCGCAGCGTACCCTCGTGCCCGATTTCGGCGTTTTCTGCCTCTTCCTGCCCGCGCGTGACAGCACCGCGCGAGAGGAAGACACCGATGGTGACCGAGGACGAGGCGATGCGCCGCGCGATCGCGCTGGCCGCCCGCGGACTCGGCACGACCAGCCCCAACCCGGTGGTCGGCTGCCTCCTGCTCGACACCGACGGCGAGGTCGTCGGTGAGGGGTTCCACGCCTACGCCGGTGGCCCGCACGCCGAGATCGTGGCGCTGGCCCAGGCCGGCGACCGGGCCCGCGGCGGCACCGCCGTCGTCACGCTCGAACCCTGCAACCACACCGGCCGCACCGGCCCCTGCAGCCAGGCCCTGATCAACGCCGGGGTGCGCCGCGTCGTGATCGCGGTCGACGACCCGACACCGGTCGCGACGGGCGGGGCCGTCCGGTTGCGCGCCTCGGGGGTGCAGGTCGAGACCGGTGTGCGGCGCTTGGAGGCGACCGAGGGCAATGTGGCCTGGCTGACCGCCGTGCGCCGCAGCCGGCCGTACGTGACCTGGAAGTTCGCAACCACGCTGGACGGGCGCTCGGCCGCCGCCGACGGCACCAGCCAGTGGATCACCTCGGCCCCGGCCCGCTCGGACGTGCACGTGCTGCGGGGCACGGTCGACGCGATCGTCGCCGGCGTGGGCACGGTCATCGCCGACGACCCTCAGCTCACCGTCCGCGATCTGCGGGACGGCAGCCTCGCCATCAAGCAGCCGCTCCGGGTCGTCGTCGACTCCCGGGGGCGTACGCCGGAGAAAGCACGAGTCAGGGACGCCGCCGCACCCACCTGGATCGCCACGAGCGACGAGCTCGGCACCGGGCCGGACGGCCGCGTCGACCTGGCCGCGCTGCTGGCCGCCCTGTTCGGCCGCGGCATCCGATCGGTGCTGCTCGAGGGCGGTCCCACGCTGGCCGGCGCGTTCCTCGAGGCCGGCCTGGTCGACCAGGTCGTCGGCTATGTGGCTCCCAAGCTGCTCGGCGCGGGCCGGCCGGCTCTGGTCGAGGCGGGCATCGGCACCATCGCCGACGCCATCGAGCTCGACCTCAAGGACATCACGCAGATCGGTCCCGACCTGCGCTTCACGGCGTCGCTGCGACCCAACAAAGAGGAGAGCTGATGTTCACCGGCATCGTCGAGGAGCTGGGCGAGGTCGTCGGCCTGACCGACAACCGGAACGACTCCGCGGTCCTGGAGATCAAGGGCCCGCTGGTCACCTCGGACGCACGGCACGGCGACTCGATCTCGGTCAACGGCGTCTGCCTCACCGTGATCGACAACGTCGACGGGGTTTTCACCGCCGACGTGATGGGCGAGACGTTGCGCCGCTCGTCGCTCGGCGCGCTCGAGGTCGGCGGTCCGGTCAACCTGGAACGGGCCGCCGCGCTGGGCAGCCGCCTGGGCGGTCACCTGGTGCAGGGGCATGTGGACGGGGTGGCCCGGATCGTCTCGCGCGAGCCGGCCGCCGACTGGGAGGTCGTGCGGTTCTCGCTGCCGGCCGAGCTGTCCCGGTACGTGGTCGAGAAGGGCTCGATCACCGTCGACGGCGTGTCGCTGACGGTGATGGCCGTCGACGACGACACGTTCAGCGTCGGGATGATCCCGACCACCTCGAAACTGACCGTGCTGGGCGCCAAGGACGTCGGTGACCCGGTGAACCTCGAAGTCGATGTGATCGCCAAGTACGTCGAGAAGATGCTGGGAGACCGTCATGTCTGAGGCTTTTGCCGACGTCGAACGGGCGATCGCGGACATCGCCGCCGGTCGCGCCGTGATCGTGGTCGACAACGAGGACCGCGAGAACGAGGGTGACCTGATCTTCGCGGCCGAGAAGGCGACGCCCGAGCTGGTCGCCTTCATGGTCCGCTACACGTCGGGCTACATCTGCGTGCCGATCACCGAGGACGAGGCCGACCGCCTCGACCTGCCGCCCATGTTCCACACCAACCAGGACGCGCGGGGCACGGCGTACGCGGTGACGGTGGATGCCCGCGAGGGCGTCGCGACCGGCATCTCGGCCGCCGACCGGGCCCGGACGATCCGCCTGCTGGCCTCGCCCGAGACCCAGCCGACCGACCTGTCCCGTCCGGGCCACGTGGTGCCGCTGCGGGCGAAATCCGGTGGTGTGCTGCGCCGCCCCGGCCACACCGAGGCCGCGATCGACCTGTCCGTGCTGGCCGGTCTGCGCCCCGCCGGTGTGCTCTGCGAGATGGTGAACGACGACGGCACCATGCAGCGCCGCCCCGATCTCGAGAAGTTCGCCGTCGAGCACGACCTCGCGCTGATCAGCATCACCGACCTCATCGCCTACCGCCGGCACCACCAGACCCAGGTCGAGCGGGTCGTCGAGACCCGGCTGCCGACCGAGCACGGCCAGTTCACCGCGGTCGGCTACCGGGCCCTGACCGACGACGGCGAGCACGTGGCGCTGGTCTACGGCGAGCTCGGCGACGGCGAGGACGTGCTGGTCCGCGTGCATTCGGAGTGCCTGACCGGTGACGTCTTCGGCTCGCAGCGCTGCGACTGCGGCCCGCAGCTCGACGCCGCCCTGCAGCGGGTGGCCGAGGTGGGCCGGGGCGTCGTGCTCTACATGCGCGGGCACGAGGGCCGGGGGATCGGCCTGCTGCACAAGCTCCAGGCCTACCAGCTGCAGGATCGCGGCTTCGACACGGTGGACGCGAACCTCGAGCTCGGCCTGCCGGCCGACGCGCGCGATTACGGCACGGGCGCCCAGATCCTGTACGACCTGGGGGTGCGCTCGATGCGGCTGCTCACCAACAACCCGGCCAAGCGGGCCGGCCTCGAGGGCTACGGGCTGACCATCACCGGCCGCGAGGCGCTGCCCGTGCGGCTGCACCCCGAGAACGTGCACTACCTGCGGACCAAGCGGGACCGCATGGGGCACCTGTTCGAGGCGTTGGGCTGAATTCCCGCCCGGTTGCCACGACGATGGACTTCTACGAGGGGGACAGATGGCCGGTTTCGGTGATCCGAAGATGGAGACGGTCGACGCGGCCGGGCTGCGGCTCGGCATCGTCGGCGCGCGCTGGCACGCCGACCTGATCGATCACATGATCGACCGGGCGCGGGCCGCCGCCGAGGAGTGCGGGGTCACCGATGTCGTGGTGACGCGGGTGGCGGGCTCGGTCGAGCTGCCGGTCGTGGCGCAGGCGCTGGCCCGCACCTGTGACGCGGTGGTGGCTCTGGGCGTGGTGATCAAGGGCGAGACCGACCACTACGCCTACGTGAACGACTCGGTGACGGCCGGACTGACCAGGGTCGCGCTCGACGAGCGGACCCCGATCGGCCACGGCGTGCTGACGGTGCACAGCCTCGGGCAGGCCCGCGATCGGGCCGGCCTGGAGGATTCGGTCGAGGACAAGGGCTGGCAGTCCACGGTGGCCGTGCTCGACGCGGCGCTCGTGCTCCGCGAGCTGGCCAAGGGCTGACGGCGCGATCCGGGCGCCTCCCGGCGCCCGGACCACCGGTCAGTTCTGCAGACGCGTGTTCTGGTTGATCGGTGCGCTGCCGGTCACCAGCATCGTGAGCCGGGCCCGCCCGCGCTCGAACGGCGCCCCGAGCACACTCGCGGTGACCCGGGTGATGTTCAGGATGCCGCCGTTGGCGCAGGTGAACTCGTCGGTCCCGGTGCCGCCGGCGATCAGGCCGTCGTCGCGGGTCTGGGTGACCGAGACGGTGGCCGTGCCGCTGACGTCGGCCGGGCAGGTGATGCCGAAGTTGACGTCCACGGCGGCGCCGCGCGCCACCAGGAAAGTCGAGAACACCGTGATCGGGTTGTCGGCGGAAGCGGAAGCGGAGGCCGAGGCAGAGGCCGAGGCAGAGGCCGAGGCAGAGGCCGCGGTGGAGGCGGCGGCGTTGGCCGGCGCGGGCGCCAGCGTGGTGAGCAGGACGGTGGACAGGGCCAGGGCAGTGATCTTGCGCAGTCGCATCAGCTGATCCGAATCGTCTCGTCGAAGGAAATGTCGTCGCAGCCGATGCCGTCGCAGACCGTGCGCACGGTGGTCGCGGTGGCCGGGCCGACGAGGAAGATCGCGCCGATCGGGTTGCGCTCCACCCGCAGCTCGATGCTCTGGGCGGTGCCGGTGCAGTCCGCCTTCTTCTGCCGGGTGCCCTGGGCGATGCGGTCGTCGTTGGCCGCGGTGACAGTGACGAGAACCTTGATGGTGGCGCCGGCCGGGCAGGTGGCACTGAGGGTGACGACAACGCGCTCACCCTGTGCCGCGGTCGACGGTCACCACTCGGGTGCTGGACGGTCCGGTGTCGGCCTGCGCGCTCGGCGCGAGCAGCAGCGACCCGGTGATCAGGGCGGTCAGGACAGCCAGAAATGCGATGAAACGACGCATAACGGTCCTCTCAGCAGAGCAAGAGGGCCGCCTCCGGCGTTTAGGCGGTTCACCCCCGTGCCCGCCGTTGCACAATGTCACGCCCACGCAACCCGGCGCCACATCTTTAGATCGAAATACGTTACAGGCGACCGGCCTCGATGATGCGGGCCAGGAACTGACGGGTGCGAGCCTCCACCGGGTCGCCCAGAACCTGCTCGGGCGGCCCCTGCTCGAGGACCCGGCCCTTGTCGAGGAACGCGACCCGGTCGGCCACCTGGCGGGCGAAGCCCATCTCGTGGGTGGCCAGCACCATCGTCATGCCCTCGCCCTTGAGGTCGCGGATCATCGTCAGCACCTCGCCCACCAGCTCCGGGTCCAGCGCGGAGGTCACCTCGTCCAGCAGCAGCAGCCGCGGGTTGTTGACCAGGGCCCGCACGATCGCCACCCGCTGCTGCTGACCGCCGGAGAGCTTGTCCGGATAGCTGCCCGCCTTGTCGGCCAGGCCGACCCGGTCGAGCCACTCCCGCGCCTGGTCGCGCGCGTCCTGGGCCGCACGCCGGTGGACGCGCACCGGCGCCAGCGTGATGTTGTCGAGCACGGTCATGTGCGGGAACAGGTTGTACGACTGGAAGACCAGGCCGATCTTCTGCCGTACGGCGTCGGGGTCCACCCGCGGGTCGGTGATGTCCTCGCCGTCCAGCCGGATGACCCCGTCGTCGATCTCGGCCAGCAGGTTGACGCAGCGCAGCAGCGTCGACTTGCCCGAGCCGGAGGCGCCGATCAGCGCCACCACCTCGTGCTCGCCCACATCGAGGCTGAGCCCGTCGAGCACCACATTCGAGCCGAACGTCTTGCGGACGTCCGTGCAGGAGAGAACCATCACTCGCCCCCGGCCTGGCGGCGGGCGGCGCGCAGCGTCACCCAGTCGGTGATCCCGATCAGCGGCAGGGCCAGCAGCACGAAAAGCACGCCGGCGACCACGTACGGGGTGAAGTTGGCGGTCTGGGCCACGCCGATCTGAGCCGCGCGGATGGCGTCGATCGGCCCGGCCAGCGAGATCAGCCCCACGTCCTTCTGCAGGGCCACGGTGTCGTTGAGCAGCGGGGGAGCGACCCGGCGGACGGCCTGGGGCAGCACCACGAAGCGCATCGACTGCCGATAGCTGAGCCCCAGCGACCGCGCCGCCGCGATCTGGCTCGGGTGCACCGACTCGATGCCGGCCCGGAACACCTCGGCCAGATAGGCCCCGTACGTGATCACGATGGCCGCGCCGCCGAGCACGGTGACGCTCGGCGTGCCCTGCAGCCGCAGACCCGGGATACCGAACGCCATCAGGTAGATCACGATGATCAGCGGCAGACCCCGGAACGAGTACGTATAGAGCGTCGCGAGGGCCCGTACGGGAAAGAACACCGGCCCTCGCAGGGTGCGCAGGACCGCGATGAGCAACCCCAGCGCCAGCGCGGCGAGCGCGCAGAACACCAGCATGCGCAGGTTGAGCCAGAGCCCTTGGAGGATCTCGGGCAGCCAGTCGACGGCGATGTCGGGGTCGAGGAACGACTGACGCACCCGGTCCCACCCGGGGGCGCCGGTGATGAGCACGCCCAGCAGCGTGCCGACGATCGCCGTGGAGAGTGCGGCGAGCAGCACCGACCGGACCGCCTTCCGGCGGCGGAAGGTGATCCGGTCCTGCTGAATGAGGCTTGGTTCGTGGAACGGAGAGGTCACTGGAGTTCGGGAGCTCCGCCGGAGTCGGCCAGCCAGGTCTTCTCGAGCACGGCCAGGGTGCCGTCCTGCCGCAGCTGGTCCACGGCCGTGCTGACGCAGCCGGTCAGCGCCGAGTCCTTGTCGAGCACCAGGCCGAACTGCTCGGGCACGCCCACCTGCGGCAGCTGGCCGACGATGACGCCGTCCTTGAGCTCGGCCGCGGTCATGTAGAAGGCGGTCGGCAGGTCCACCACGATGCCGTCGACAGTGCCGTTGACCAGGGCGGCCTTGGCGTCGTCGTTGTTGTTGAAGACCGACGGCTGGGTGCTCGGCTTGATCAGGTCGGTCACGGCCTGATAGCTCGTCGTGCCGACCTGGGCGCCCAGCTTGGCGCTCTTGAGGTCGGCGATCGACTTCGCGCCGGCGATCTTCGAGCCCTTCGTGGTGATCACCGTCTGCCGGACGAGGTAGTACGGCGACGAGAAGTCCACGGCGTTGCGGCGTTCCGGGGTGATCGAGAACTGGTTGATGTCGAAGTCGAAGGCCTTGGGACCGGGGGCGATGGCGTTGTTGAACGTCACCGAGGTCCAGATCACATTGTCCTGCGCGTATCCCAGACGCTGGGCGACCTGGTAGGCGACGGCGGACTCGAAGCCCTTGCCGTTCTTCGGGTCGTTGTCGGAATACCACGGCTCGTAGGCCGGATTGTCGGTGCCGATCGTCAACTTGCCGGCCGTCTTGGTCGACAGGGCGCCGGCGGGGCAGACGTCGCCAGAAGCGCTGGCGGACGTGGCGGGGGCGGCGTTCTCCTCGACGGGCGAGCAGCCCGCGAGGGCGGCGAGCGCGAGCACGGCGCCGCCGGTGGTGAGAAGGGTGAATCGGCTGACCATGACCGGGAGCCTAGAACAGGTCTCACCTGCTGGGGCCGTTCGTCGCCATCCCGTGACGAGTTGGCAAAATGCCTCCCGTGAAGACGTTCGAAGAGTTGTTCGCCGAGCTCCAGGCGAAGGCGGCGGAGGGAACCCCCGGTTCGTCCACCGTCGCGGCTTTGGAGCGCGGAGTCCACTTCATCGGGAAGAAGGTCGTCGAAGAGGCGGCCGAGTCCTGGATGGCAGCCGAGCACGAGGGCCCCGAGCGGGCCGCCGAGGAGATCTCGCAGCTGCTCTACCAGGCTCAGGTCCTGATGATCGCCACCGGTCTCGACCTCAAGGACGTCTATCGACATCTGTGACGTGCCACCCCGCCTCTGACATGCGAAAGAGAGAAGGAGCACGTCCGTCATGCTGCGCATCGCCGTCCCCAACAAGGGGACCCTCTCCCAGCCCGCCTCGCAGATGCTGCGGGACGCGGGTTACCGCCAGCGCACCGATCCCAAGGACCTCGCCTGCCGCGACGAGGCCAACAACGTCGAGTTCTTCTACCTGCGCCCGCGCGACATCGCCACCTACGTCGGGTCGGGCGACCTCGACCTCGGCATCACCGGCCGCGACCTGCTGGTCGACTCGGGCGTCCCGGCCACCGAGGTGCTCGACCTCAACTTCGGCGGGGCCACCTTCCGCTGGGCCGCCCCGTCGGGCGCGATCACCTCGGCCGACGAGATCGGCGGCAAGCGCATCGCCACCGCGTATCCCGGGGTGGTCGAGCGCTATCTGGCCGAGCACGAGCTCAAGGCCGACGTCGTGCGGCTCGACGGCGCGGTCGAGAACGCCGTCCGGCTGGGCGTGGCCGACCTGATCGCCGACGTGGTCGAGACCGGCGCCACGCTGCGTCAGGCCGGCCTGGTCACGCTGGGCGAGCCGCTGCTGCGCTCGTCGGCGATCCTGATCGGCCGGGCCGAGCAAAGCGCCGGCGCCGGCGCCGCCCAGCTCATCCGCCGTCTGCAGGGCGTGCTGGTGGCCCGCAGCTACGTGATGCTGGCCTACGACGTCCGGGCCGACCTGCTCGACCGGGCCACCGGGCTGACCCCCGGCATCGAGTCGCCCACCGTCTCGCCGCTGCACCGCGAGGGCTGGGTGGCCGTGCAGGCGATGGTGCCCCGGGCCGACGTGCACCAGGTGATGGACGAGCTCTACGAGCTGGGGGCCCGGGCCATCCTGGTCACCGACATCGCCAACTGCCGGCTGTGAGTACCGTGAAGACCGTGGATGAGACGACCGTGACCTTCCGGCCCAAGAGGATCCGCTGGGTGGCCATCCCGGTCGCGGTGGCGGTGGCGGTGCTGTTCACCGTGCTGAGCTTCGGCCTCAAGGGGTCGGCCGGCTTCGACAACTCCGGCTCGTTCCAGCGCGGTGACCAGGCCGCCATGATCGGGCTCGGCATCCTGATCGGGCTGGGTGTGCTGGCCTTCCTGCGTCCGCGGGTGATCGCCGACGCCGAGCACATCCGGGTCCGCAACGTCGTCGGCGGATACGACCTGCCCTGGTCGGTGGTGCGCAAGGTGCGCTTCGACCGGAACTCGCCGTGGGCCCAGCTCGAGCTGCTCGACGACGAGCAGATCTCGGTGCACGCGCTCCAGGCGGCCGACAAGGACTACGCCGTCGACGGTGTGCGCACCCTGCGAAAGCTGCACGCCGAGGCGGTGGACGCGTGAGGAATTCAACCTGGTAGAGTTGACGCCGTCGACCACGCCTGCATGCCAAGTGCAGGCGCGAAAGAGGAGCCCGCTGGTTCCCACCCGACGCCCTTTCACCGAGGGCCGGGTCCGGTCACCTGGGCGTCGGAGTGATCCGGCGTCCGGGGCGCGTCCTCACGGGCGTCGATGACCGGTCGAGCGGGCCCCGCCATGCGCTTACACAGGCAGCGGGGTCTTCTGCTTTCCCGGCGCCCGGTTTGTCGAGGGCGCGGGGCCGACCGACATTGGCAGACAAGTAACCGTTCTGAGGAGGCCCCATCAGCGTCGAACCACGCGTTAACGAACAGATCCGTGCTCGTGAGGTCCGATTGGTCGGCCCTGAGGGTGAGCAGGTGGGCATCGTCCCGCTCGAGCGCGCCCTGCAGCTGGCCGCGGATGTCGATCTGGATCTGGTCGAGGTTGCTCCCATGGCGCGGCCGCCGGTGTGCAAGCTCATGGACTTCGGCAAGTTCAAGTACGAGAGCGCACTGAAGGCACGCGAAGCGCGGCGCAACCAGCAGCAGACCGTCATCAAGGAAATGAAGCTCCGCCCGAAGATCGACCCGCACGACTACGAGACCAAGAAGGGTCACGTGGTGCGGTTCCTCAAGGCGGGCGACAAGGTCAAGGTGACGATCATGTTCCGCGGTCGCGAGCAGAGCCGCCCCGAGCTGGGTTTCCGGCTCCTGCGCAGGCTCAGCGAAGAGATCTCGGAGCTGGGATTCGTAGAGGCCAGCCCGAAGCAGGACGGCCGAAACATGATCATGGTGCTGGCCCCGCACCGGGCGACCAAGGCCGCGGCCGTAGCGGCCGTCGCCACCAAGCCCGGTCGTGAACCCCGCGAGGGCGATGCGCCGGTCGAGACCGAGACTGCCACCACCACCGCAGAGTAGACAGCTTTTCCGCACGCATCGGGGGGCCACACGGCCCCCTGACGTGCGGAAAGATCAGAAAGAGGCTCCACGTGCCTAAGTTCAAGCCCCACACCGGCACCGGCAAGCGGGTGAAGGTCACCGGTAAGGGCAAGATCGTCCGCGAGAAGGCCGGCAAGCGCCACCTGCTCGAGGGCAAGTCCTCGCACGTCACCCGGCGCATGACCGGCACCGTGGTCATCTCCGAGGCCGACCTGCCGCGAGTCAAGAAGCTGCTCGGCCGCTGACGCGAGCCACACCCGTTCCCCTGTTAGGAGTACCGAAATGGCACGCGTCAAGCGGGCAGTCAACGCCCAGAAGAAGCGTCGCACGTTGCTGGAGTCCGCCAGCGGATACCGCGGACAGCGCTCCCGCCTTTACCGCAAGGCCAAGGAGCAGGTGCTGCACTCGATGCAGTACGCCTACCGTGACCGCCGTGACCGCAAGGGCGACTTCCGCCAGCTGTGGATCACGCGCATCAACGCGGGCGCCCGGGCCAACGGCCTGACCTACAACCGTCTCATCCAGGGTCTCCGCCTGGCCGAGATCGAGGTCGACCGGAAGATCCTGGCTGACCTCGCGGTGAACGACGCCGCTGCGTTCGCGGCGATCGTCGAGGTTGCGAAGGCGGCTGTCGCTGCCGAAGGCACGGGTGGCGCCGCCGCCCAGGCTGCTTAGTTTTCGCTTCACCCCAGGCGCTTCCCGATCTTTTCGGGAGGCGCCTGCGGCGTTTCACGACGCGGCAAAGCAAGATCAAATTCTGGATGTCCCGGCGGGGTGGGGCGTGCGGACCGTCGCTCCCGCGGGGACCGGCGCGGGCTTCGCTGGCCGCTGGCGCGTCCAGAACGCGAAACCCACACCGGCGGCGTGCGTGAGTGGGCACTCCCCAAACCAAACCCCAGGATCGGTCGATGACATACACCTCTCGTACGCCTCGGATCGCCAACGCGCGGAAGTTGCAGCGGCGGCGGGATCGGGATCAGGCCGGTCGGTTCTTGGCGGAGGGGCCTCAATCCGTACGGGAAGCTTTGGCCGCGGGCGTCGTGGTGGAGCTGTTTGTCACCGAGGAGGCGGTCGAGCGGTTCGCCGATCTGGTCGCGCACGCCGAAGTGGTGTCCCTCGTGAGCGAGGACGGGCTGGCCGCGCTGGCCGAGACCGTGCAGCCGCAGGGGCTGGTGGCGGTCTGCGAGCAGGTGGACGTGCCGTTGAAGGAAGCGCTCGGTAAGAAGCCGCGGCTGGTGGCGGTGGTGGCGGAGATCCGGGATCCGGGGAACGCGGGGACGATCCTGCGCACCGCGGACGCGGCCGGAGCCGGCGCGGTGATCTTCGCGGGGGACGCGGTCGACCCCTACAACGGCAAATGCGTCCGCGCGTCGGCCGGGTCGTTGTTTCATGTAGATGTGGTTCGTTCCCCGCTCGACGTCGTGACCCCGCTGCGCCAGGCCGGCCTTCAGGTGCTCGCCACCAGTGGTTACGGCGCCGACGACCTCGACACCCTGGCCGACGACGGCGGGCTCGGCGGGCCCACCGCCTGGCTGTTCGGCTCGGAGGCGCACGGTCTGCCCCCGGCGCTGCTCGACGCGGCCGACCGGCAGGTGCGCGTGCCGATCTACGGCGGCGCGGAGAGCCTCAACCTGGCCGCGGCCGCCGCCGTCTGCCTGTACGCGTCGGCCCGGGCCCAGCGCTGATGCGTGCCATCGTCTACGACGCCGTCGGCGAGCCACCGCGGGTCGCCGAGGTGCCCGAACCGGTCTGCCCGGCCGACGGTGCCGTCGTCGAGGTGCGGGCCACCGGCATCTGCCGCTCCGACTGGCACGCCTGGCGCGGGCACGACCCGGTGCCGCTGCCGCACATCCCCGGCCACGAGTTCGCCGGCGAGGTCGTCGCGATCGGCCCCACGGTCCGCGGCTTCTCGCTGGGCGACCGGGTCACCGCGCCGTTCGTCAACGGGTGCGGCCGCTGCGAGTTCTGCGCGGCCGGCCAGGCCCAGATCTGCCCCGACCAGACCCAGCCCGGCTTCACCCATCCGGGGTCGTTCGCCGAGCGGGTCGTGGTGCGGGCGGCCGACACCAATCTGGTGCGCCTGCCCGACAGCGTCGGCTTCGTCGCCGCGGCCGCGCTGGGCTGCCGGTTCGCCACCGCCTTCCGGGCGCTGACCGGGCACGGGCCGGTGCCCGGCGACGCGACCGTGGCCGTCTACGGCGCCGGCGGCGTGGGCCTGTCGGCCATCATGATCGCGAACGCGCTGGGCCTGCGGGTGCTGGCCGTCGACCCGTCACCCGCGGCCGGCTCGCTGGCCGCCTCGCTGGGCGCGGTGATCGTGCACGAGATCGACCAGCAGGCGCACATCGCCATCGACGCCTACGGCTCGGCCGCCACCGCCGAGGCCTCGGTGCGGGCCCTGCGCCGTGGCGGCCGGCACGTGCAGGTCGGGCTGATGCTCGGGGCCGACGCCCGCGCCCCGCTGCCCTGGGATCTCGTGGTCGCCCGCGAGTTGCGGGTCGCCGGCTCGCACGGCATGGCCGCCGTGGACTATCCGCCGATGATCGACCTGGTGGCCCGGGGCCGCCTCGACCCGGGACGCCTGGTCGGCTCGACGATCCCGCTCGAGGCGGCCGGGGTCGCGCTGACGACGATGGACTCGCCGATCCCGGGGCGGGCCGGAATGGTCGTCGCGGTGCGCGAGGCGTGACACGATATGCTCTCCGTGTGGGGACCCTGATGACGCTGTTTAGCCGGCCCGCTGGTCGCGGGCCGCGGGTCTGACACACCTCGCACTCCCTGACCGGCGGGCCGCGGCTCAGCCGTGCCTCCGTACACTGCCACTCGGCAATCCGGTGTGAGGGAGACCATGTCCTACCGCAACGATCCGTACGACCCCAAGCAGGCCGCCCTGCTCGACCCGGCCGCACTCGAGGCTGCCGTTGACGAGGCCCGCAAGGCCTTCGACGCCGCGTCCGACCTGGACGAGCTGGCCACGCTGAAGTCCGCGCACCTCGGCGACCGGGCCCCCGTCTCGCTGGCCCGCCGCGAGATCGGCTCGCTGCCGCCGGCCGCCAAGTCCGACGCCGGCAAGCGGGTCAACCTGGCCCGGCAGTCCGTCCAGGGCGCCTACGACTCCCGCCTGGCCGAGCTCGAGATCGAGCGCGCGGCCCGGGTGCTGGTCACCGAGCGCGTCGACGTCACCCTGCCCTGGGACCGCCGCCCGCGCGGCGCCCGGCACCCGCTGACCACGCTGATGGAGCACATGGGCGACCTGTTCGCCGGCATGGGCTACGACATCGTCGAGGGGCCCGAGCTCGAGCTGGAGTGGGCCAACTTCGACGCCCTCAACATCGGGCCCGACAACGCCGTACGCGGGTCGATGGACACCTTCTACGTCGACCTGCCCGGCCTGGTGATGCGCACGCACACCTCGCCCGGCCAGGTCCGCACGATGCTCACCCGGCAGCCGCCGATCTATGTGGTCAGCCCCGGCCGGGCCTACCGCTCGGACGAGCTGGACGCCACCCACAGCCCGGTCTTCCACCAGCTCGAGGGTCTGGTCGTCGACGAGGGCATCACGATGGCCCACCTGCGCGGCACGCTCGACCACTTCGCCAAGGCGATGTTCGGCCCCGACGCGCGCACCCGCTGGCGGCCGCACTACTTCCCGTTCACCGAGCCGTCGGCCGAGTTCGACGTCTGGTTCGCCCAGCACCGCGACGGTCCGCGCTGGGTCGAGTGGGGTGGCTGCGGCATGGTCAACCCGCGGGTGCTGGTCGCCTGCGGCATCGATCCCGACCGCTATTCGGGCTTCGCGTTCGGCATGGGCGTCGAGCGCACCCTGATGTTCCGCAACGGGGTCAGCGACATGCGCGACATGGTCGAGGGCGATGTGCGGTTCACCGCCAACTTCGGAATGGAGGTCTGACCCCGGTGAAGACTTCACTTTCTTGGCTGCGGGAGTTCGTCGAGCTGCCCGCCGACCTCACCGCCCAGCAGCTCGACGACGCCCTGACCAACGCGGGCATGGAGGTCGAGTCGATCGTCGACCAGGCCGCCACCGTCCAGGGTGACCTGGTCGTCGGCCGGGTGCTGACCATCGAGGAGCTCACCGGTTTCAAGAAGCCGATCCGCTTCACCACCGTCGACGTGGGCCGGGCCGAGCCGCAGGAGATCGTCTGCGGCGCCCGCAACTTCAGCGAGGGCGACCTGGTCGCGGTGATCCTGCCCGGCGGCGAGCTGCCCGGCGGCTTCAAGATCGGCGCGCGCAAGACGTACGGCCGCAACTCCCACGGCATGATCTGCTCGGCCGCCGAGCTCGGTCTGAGCGGCGACCACTCGGGCATCATCGTGCTGCCGCCCGGTGCGGCCGAGCCGGGAGCCGACGCGCGTCCCGTCGTGGGCCTGTCCGAGGTGCTCGTCGAGGTCGAGATCACGCCCGACCGCGGCTACGAGATGAGCCTGCGCGGTCTGGCCCGCGAGCTCTCGTACGCGTTCGACGCCGCCTACACCGACCCGGCCACGCTGGTCACGGCGCCCGGGCCGACGGACGGGATCCCGTACGAGGTCGAGATCGAGGACACGGTCGGCTGCGACCGGTTCTCGGCGCGGGTCGTGCGGGGCATCGACCCGGACGCGCAGTCACCCGAGTGGATGCAGAAGCGCCTGATCGCGTCGGGCATCCGTGCCATCTCGCTGCCGGTCGACATCACCAACTACCTGATGCTCGAGCTCGGTCAGCCGATGCACGTCTTCGACCTCGACCGGCTCAGCGGCGGCCTGGTCGTGCGCCGGGCCCGGCCGGGCGAGAAGCTGACCACGCTGGACGGTGTGGCCCGGGTGCTCGACGCCGAGGACATGGTGATCTGCGACGACACCGGCCCGATCTCGCTGGCCGCGGTGATGGGCGGCGAGACCAGCGAGTGGCAGCCCGGCACCGTCGACGTGCTGCTCGAGGCCGCCCACTGGGACCCGGTGATGGTCGGCCGCACCGCCCGCCGGCACAAGCTGTTCAGCGAGGCCGCGAAGCGCTGGGAGCGCGGCGTCGACCCGCAGCTCACCCTGGTCGCGCTCGAGCGGGCCGTGCAGATCCTGACCGAGCACGCGGGAGGCACCGCCGACGACAAGGTCCTCGACATCGACCACGTCGTCGCCCCGGCCACCATCGCGCTCGACCCGGCCCTGCCCGCGCGCAGCATCGGGCTGGCCTACGACGCCGATCAGGTGGCCGCGCTGCTGTCCCGGGTCGGCTGCACGGTCACCGGGGCCGCGCCGTTCGAGGTCACCCCGCCGTCCTGGCGCCCCGACCTGCTCGCCCCGATCGACCTGGTCGAAGAGGTGGCCCGGCTCGGCGGCTACAACGACATCCCGTCGCTGCTGCCCCCGGCCCGCGGTGGCAGCGGCGTCACCCCGCAGCAGCGGCGGCGGCGCTCGGTGGGCCGGGCGCTGGCCGAGAACGGCTACGTCGAGGTGCTGTCCTACCCCTTCGTGGCGCCGTCGGCGGCCGACCAGCTCGGCTACCCGGCCGACGACCCGCGGCGCAGCGCCGTGCGGCTGACCAACCCGCTCTCCGAGCAGGAGCCGCTGCTGCGCACGTCGCTGCTGCCGACGTTGCTCGGCACGCTCAAGCGCAACCTGGGCCGGGGTCATCGTGACCTGGCGCTGTTCGAGACGGGCACGGTGTTCCTGCCGCGCCTGGCCGAGACGGCGCCGCCGGTGATGGGCGTCGACCGCCGTCCGTCCGAGGCGGAGTGGACCGCGGCCAACTCGATCGTGCCCGCCCAGCCGTGGCATCTCGCGGTCACGCTCACCGGTGACGCCGAGCCGGCCGGCTGGTGGGGCCCGGGCCGGGCGGCGTCATGGGCCGACGCGGTCGAGGCGGCCCGGATCGCGCTGTCGGCGGCCGGGGTCACGGCCGACCGGGTCACCGTGGGCGCGGACGAGCTGGCACCGTGGCACCCCGGCCGGTGTGCCGCGATCTCGGTGGACGGCGTCGTCGTCGGTCACGCGGGTGAGCTGCACCCGGCGGTGGTGTCGGCCTACGAGCTGCCCAAGCGCACCTGCGCGGCCGAGCTCGACCTCGACGCGCTGCCGCTGCCGCCGGTCACCCAGGCCAAGCGGATCTCGTCGTTCCCGCCCGCGCTGATCGACGTGGCGCTGGTCGTCGACCGGTCCACGTCGGCCGCCGTGGTCGAGGCCGCGCTGGCCGACGGGGCGGGCGAGCTGCTCGAGTCGCTGTCGCTGTTCGACCTGTACGAGTCGGACCAGCTCGGCGCGGACAAGAAGTCGCTGGCCTACAAGCTGACGTTCCGCGCTCCCGACCGCACTCTCACCACCGAGGAGACGCTGGCCGCCCGCGACGCCGCCGTGGCCGCGGCCGCCGCCCGTTTCGGCGCGACGCTGCGCGGCGCCTGAGATCTCGAACGAGACGCCGGGCCTGTTCGCGGGCCCGGCGTCTCGCGTTTCAGTGTCCCGCCGCGACTCCCGTGCCGCCGCAGTCCGGGCACAGCGTGGCCGGACGGTGCTTGTCCTCGAAGCCGTCGCCGATGAAGGTCAGCGTGCGTTCCGGTTCCCCGCCGCGCCATCCGGTGCCGTGGCAGGGCAGGCACTGCACGCGCGGCGCTCCGCGCTGACCGGCTGATCGGCCGCGCCGGCTCCGGACCGCCCACGTGGTCTCGCCGGCCTGCCCGGCGACGACGACAACGAGCGCGGCCACGACCAGCAGGACGGTCAGCAGGATCCACGTCATGGGTAGACATTCTCCGGCGCACCGGCCCGTTTTCGGCGCCCGCCGAGCAGCCTCCGGGAATGTACCCGGAGGAATGACGGCCGTTTCGCACCGGACATATCGCTTCTTATCCCGGCGAACCCGCCGCGTGGTCAGCCGATGCCACCGTTCGGACAGCTCGGCTCCGCCGGTGGACCAGAAACGCACACGGCCGAAGTACTCCTCCTTTCATCGTCTCGTGACGGTTGGTTGACTGTCGGCAACCAACTTATGCCGATCATCACCTTTGTCCGAGAACACGGAGATTGCCGACATGACCGTCGTGCCCCGCCCGAGCCCCCTGCCCCTGCTGGCCACGCCCGGCGAGCGGCTCGGCTGGATCTTCAACGACCGCAACCTCTACCGGCGGAAGTTCCTGGAGTCGCCGCCGCAACCGGCGCCGCTGCCGTCGCACCTGCTCGACCGGCTGAATCGGGCGCAGGCCAACCAGGCCAAGCGGGTTCTGACCGCGCTGGGCGTCGGCGTCGGTCTGTCCTTCCTGTTGGCTTGCTGCGGCAGCGCTGCCTCGAGGGGTGACACCAGCAGCGGCGGCAGCGCCATGATGGTTCTCGGCTTCGTCGTCTTCGTCGGGGGTGTGGCCGGCGCGGTCCTGGCCGGACTCATGCCCTCGTTCGCCAAGAAGGCCATCGAGACCGAGCAGGCTCGCCTCCAGCACGAGTACAGCCAGGCCTACGCGGCCTGGGACGCCCGCCGGCAGTGGCACGAGCAGCAGCAACAGCAGGCCACCGACGCGATGGTCGAATGGGCCGCGGCCACACCGTCGCCCGGCACCCGGCGGGTCGACATCATCGGCGGCACCACCTATGGGTGGGAGGCTGTGCTCACCGTCTTCGGTGGCTCGCTGCTGGCCACCCGGGGCCCGATGACCCTCGTCGACTTCACCGGTGAGGCTCTCTGCGCCGAGCTCACCCAGCTCGCCACCGAGACCCGGCGGACCGTCCGCGAACTGCGCCTACCCACCCAGCTGGCCGAATTCGACCTGGTCGGCGGTCTGGAATCCGGCGAGCTGGTGGACTGCCTGGTCGAGGCCATGCACGGCGACGCACAGAGCAGCAGCCGGGCCGAACGCTCGCAGGACACGCTCCTGCTGCGCGAGATCTGCGGCATCCTCGCGCCGGACCTCAGCGTCGCCCGCTTGCTGGGTGCGTTGCGGGTCCTCACCGACCGCCCGGTCCAGGCGGCACTCACCCCGGACGAGTCCGAGCGGCTGCTCGAGCTGCAGCCCGACGAGAGCCGTCGTCAGATGCACCAGCACCTGCGCCGGATCGAGGCGTTCCTCAACCCGTTCGAGACGATGGGCAGCCGGTCGAACGCGCCCGCCCCGGCCGACCTCACCTGCCTGGTCACCGACGGCCAGGGTGGTAACGCCCAGAACGAGCTGCTCAAGGACCTGATGGTGCAGTGGCTGGCCCGCCTGGTGCGGCGCGACGCCCGGCCGATGGGGTCGCTCGTGCTGCTCGGCGCCGACGAGGTGCACCACCGCTCGATCGAGAAGCTGAGCACGCTCTGCGAACGGCACGGGGTGCGGCTGGTGCTGTTCTTCAGCCACCTCCGCGAGGAGTCACTGCACACCATCGGCGGCGGCGAGGTCGCGTTGATGCGCCTGGGCAACCACCAGGAGGCCAACCAGGCCGCCGACTACATCGGCAAGGGCCACAAGTTCGTGCTGAGCCAGCTCACCCGCACACTTGGCGGCAACGACACGCACACGCTGGCCGACACCCACGGGGAGACCTGGACCGAGGGCGGATCGGACGGCAAGAGCTACAGCCGGCAGGGCAGCTCGCGCAACTACGGCCGCAACTGGAGCAAGAGCCGCAACTGGAGCCAGACCGAGTCGACCGCCCGAGGCACGAACTGGAGCGACGCCAGCTCGGTGCAACGCGTCTACGAATACACCCTCGAACCGCGGGTGCTGCAAGACCTTCCCGAGTACGCGATGGTGCTGGTCAAGAGCCACGGCCGGGGCTCGGTGATCCAGGCCGTCGAGGTCGACCCGGCGATCGTGACGCTGCCCCGCGTCTCGATGGAACCGGTCGAACCGCTGCCGCTGCCCGACCCGTCCGAGGCCGTCATCCCCGCCACCAGGCAGCCCAGCCAGGTCACCGTCTCGCAGCCACAGCCGCTGGCCGGGCACGAGCAGACCGCGCAGGCGGCCACCGGCCACACCCTGCAGGGCTGGGGCGCCGCGCCGTCCGGCGCGCCTCAGCCGCAGTATCAGCAGCAGCCCTACCAGGGCCCGTGGGGTGGTCCGCAGTGACCGAGGCGAACCGGTTGATCAGCACCATGACGATCAACCGGGTGCTCGAGCTGCCGCGCCGGCCCCCGTCGGCGAACGATGACCCGGCGCACGACGTCGGCCGCCGGCGACGGCTGGCCGGCATCGTGTCGGCCTATCACGGTGCCGCCAGCTTGCTCCTGGGCTGGCGCCGGCCCTCGGCCGGCGCCCCGATCGACGTCTTCTCGGCCGGGGGCATCGCCGGTGCCGCCGGCGAGGGGATGAGCCCGCTCTCCCTGCCTCCGGGCGGTCGCGGCCGGCCGTACGCGCCGGGTGAGCTGCTGGACGACCTGCGGGCGATGCCGTGCTGGACGCGGCTGGCCGGGCTGACCGACGGGCTGCTGACCGACGAGCCGGGCCCGGACGACGACGTCCGGCCCACCTTGGACGAGTGCCTGCTGCACGTCTGGCACGCCGGGTTCGCCTGGCTCGTGCTGGCCGAGCCGGTGCCGAACGCCGAGATCCTCACCGTGGCCAAGGCGGTCGCCCTGGAAGAGCGGCAGGCCCAGTCCAAGGCCCAGTCGCCCGAGCAGGCGGTCGCGGCCGCCCGGCTCCAGCGCCGGCACCGCGAGCTCCAGCAGGCCCGGTCCACCGGCCTGTGGCGTGTGCACCTGCTCGCCGGCGGGCCGTCCCCGGCGGCGGCCACGGCGGTCGCCGGTCTGCTCTGCGCGTCGGCCGACCTCGGCCGCCAGCCCTACGTCCTGACGCCCACCGGCGTGACCGGCGGATTCGACGAGATCCTGGCCCGCGACGACCTGCCCGACTCGCCTGCCCTGGCCGGCTCGCCGCTGCTGGCCGCGCTCGCGGTCGCTCCGATCGAGGAGGTGCCGGGCCTGCGCTTCGCCCTGCGCCCGGAGTTCGATTTGACGCCGGAAACCGGATCGGGTGCGGCTTCGGTCGCGGTCGGCACGGTGCTCGACCGCAACGAACGACCGGCAGGCTCCTTCGAGGTGCCGCGGAGCAGCCTCAACCGGCACACCTTCGTCTGCGGCGCGACCGGCGCGGGCAAGTCCCAGACCGTCCGCAACCTGCTCGAGAACGCCGCCCGGCAGAGCATCCCGTGGCTGGTCGTCGAGCCCGCCAAGGCCGAGTACCGGCAGATGGCCGACCGGATCGGCGGCGACCGCGTGGTGGTCGTGCGCCCCGGGGATCCGCTCACCCCGCCGGCCGGGTTCAACCCGCTGCGACCGGCCGAGGGGTTCCCGCTGCAAACCCACCTCGACCTCACCCGATCGCTGTTCCTGGCCGCGTTCGAAGCCGAGGAGCCGTTCCCCCAGGTGCTCAGTGCCGCGCTGACCCGCTGCTACGAGGAGCTGGGCTGGGACCTCACGCTGAGCGAGTCCCGGACGGCCGGCCACCGGCCTCGCTATCCCACCCTGGGTGACCTGCAACGGGTGGCCGACTCGGTGGTGGAACAGATCGGGTACGGCCGGGAGATCACTGACAACGTCCGCGGCTTCATCCGGGTGCGGCTGTCCAGTCTGCGCCAGGGCACCACCGGACGGTTCTTCGAGGGCGGCCACCCGCTGGACTTCGCCGAGCTGATGCGCCGCAACGTGGTCTTCGAGATCGAGGACGTGGGCGACGACCGGGACAAGGCGTTCCTCATGGGCGGCCTGCTCATCCAGCTCACCGAGCACCTAAGGGTGGAGATGCGGCGCGATCCCGGGACGGCCCGGCTCGGCCTGCGGCACCTGAGCGTCTTCGAGGAAGCCCACCGGCTGCTGCGCCGCACCGAGCAGGCGGGGCCGGCGGCGCACGCGGTCGAGCTGTTCGCCGCCCTGCTGGCCGAGATTCGCGCGTACGGCGAAGGTTTGATCATCGCCGAGCAGATCCCCTGCAAGCTGGTGCCCGACGTCATCAAGAACACCGCCGTCAAGATCATGCACCGGCTCCCCGCCGCCGACGACCGGGACGCGGTCGGCGCCACCACCAACCTCACCGACCGCCAGTCCGAGTTCCTGGTCACCCTGCCCGCGGGCACAGCGGCGGTCTTCGCCGACGGCATGGACCAGCCCGTCCTGGTCCGCATGCCCGACGGCACCGCCCGCGAACAGAACGGGCGCACCCCGACCGCCGCGGCCGACCCGATCATCGGCCGCCGCAGCGACACCTGCGGCGCCGAATGCCGGGCCGGCGCGTGCACGCTTCGGGTGATCCGGACGGCCCAGCGCTACCGGGAGGACCATCCGTGGGTGACACTGTGGGCCGAGTTCGCCGTGCTGGCGCACCTCACCGGCAAATCTCGCCCGGTGGTGTGGGACGAGAAGGCGGCCGAGCTGTCCGCCCTGGAACCCCGGTTGCGGGACTGCGTGCTCTCCCAGGCCGTCGACGCGGCAGTGGCCACCCGCTCGGCCGTGCTGGGCACCACGGCAGATCCGTCCACCCTGGCCCAGCACGTGACGGCGGCGTTCTCCGAGCCCGGCGGCTGCCGGCCCGAGGAACCCGGTTTCATCGCGCCGGCCTATCGCTGCGACCCGATCCTGGACGCGCTGACGGGCCACGAGGCCGACGACCCGGCCGACCCTCGGGCGGCGGCCTGGTCGGCGGCGATCGGCCGCGACATCGTGGGGGAGACCATCGCCGAGCAGACCGGCTGGGTGCGGTTCTGGATGGGCCTCGACCAGGCCGACCCCTCGGTCCGGCTCCAGGTCGCGTTCGGCCGCGAGGTGCCGTCGGCGATCGAGCGTGCGGTCGGCACCGACCGATCCGCCTACGACTGGCCGGACCGCCTGGCGGTAGCCCTGATCGACGCCCTCCGCGGCGGCGACTGGATCCCGGACCTGCTGGACGCCGCCGTCAAACAATCCGCCTGAGCGCTGCCGCCTGCCGGTCCGCTTGAGCGCTGCCGCCTGCCGGTCCGCTTGAGCGTCGCCCCTTGTTGGTCCGCTTGGGCGTCGCTTCCTGTTGGTCCGCTTGGGCGTCGCTTCCTGTTGGTCCGCTTGGGCTTCGCCCCTAGTTGATCGGCCTGAGCAACTCGCCCGGTCGATCTGGCTGAGCCGTCCGCCGGATCACATCGTTTGATCAACTCGCTTGAGGAGCCCGCCGTGGCCGATACCCCGACCCGACCCGACACCCCGCCTCCGCCTCCGCCCCGCCCACCGGACCAGCCGCAGCGTCCGGCCCCCGACGTTCAGCAGAAGGTCGACAGTCTGCGGGCGCAGAAGGAAGCGGGCCAGGGCACCCCTTCGCCCGCCCGCGACCAGCCGACCAGCCGGGCTCCCGAGGAAACGAGACAGCTGGAGCCGCCTGGCTTGAAGCCGACGCCGGAGTTCCAGCAGAAGCTGAACGACTTCAGGGCGCAGAAAGAGGCCAAGCAGGACGCCGGTCAATACGTTGACCATCGCGCGGTCAAAGCGGAGAACGCGACTGCGGGACACGGCGAGCGCCCTACCTCTGGGCAGTCGCGGGATGGCGGTGCCGCACGCGGCGATGTGCCTGGGGGAGCTGGGCAGCCGCGGGATGGTGGCGCTGGGCGGGAAGGGGAGCGGGCGGCAACCGGACGGCAGGTTGCCGGCGAGCCGGGGCGGGTGACAGAGGGGCGGCAGAGGGATGGTGGTGCGGAGCGGCCGGCGGTCGGGTCGCAGCGTGATGGTGCGGCGCGTGACGGTGTGCACCTGACGGTCGGGCAGCGCCGGGATGGCGGTGCAGGGCAGCAAACGACTGCGCAGCAGCGCGACGGGGTGCGGTCGGCGGTCGCGCAGCAACGGGATGGCGGCGTGGCGAGTGACGGTGAGCGACCGGGTGCCGGACAGCAGCGTGGGGCGGAGACAGCCCCCGCCCCCGAAGCGGCCCAGCGATCAGGTGCGGCTGAGCGGCCGGCCGGGCTTGAGCGCGGCCCACGTCCGGAGAGCAAGCCGGAGGCAGCAGGGTGGCAACCCACGCCGGAGTTTCAGCAGAAGCTGGACGACTTCACGGCGCGGAAGGAAGCCAAGCAGGACGCGGGGCAGTACGTCGACCACCGCCCCGCGAAGGCTGAGGCCGCGGTGAAGGAAGCGGCCGCTGGTCCCGATGGCGGGCGATCTGAGCGGCGCGATCACGACGCGAAGCACTTCGACCCCGCCGCTGATCTGCGGGGTAAGGGCACCTCCGAGCCGGACACTCCGGGTGAGCGGCCGCACGGCTCGCACTACCGTGGCGGATCCGAAGGGGCCCCGAGGGAGGCGCAGCGTCAGGGCATCCGTGAAGCGGTGACCCAGGCCAAGGCCGACCGTCTGGAGAACGCGGTCACCTCCGCACAGGCGCCGCCCGACAGGAGCGCGACCGGGCCGGACAAGTCCCCGCCCGACAGGAGCGCGACCGGGCCGGACAAGTCCCCGCCCGACAGGAACGCGACCGGGCCGGACAAGTCCCCGCCCGACAGGAACGCCACCGGGCCCGACAAGTCCCCGCTCGACAGGAGCGTGCCCAAGGAGACCAAGCTTCCGGAGCCCATCGTCGTGATCGGCAGTGACCCTCTCTTCAAGGGCGACTACCTCGATGTCGTACGCGGCCGGATGTCGGAGAACGACTCCCGGGACACTTATCGGATGCGGCCCCAGGACATCGTGGACGCCAACCACCTCTCGCCGGAACAGTTCGCCGCGATGCGGGAGCAGGGAGCCCGGTTCATCGACCTCGGCGACGGCGACCCTGACATCGTGGACCCGGTCGCCAAGTCCGTGGCCGACAACCAGCGTGCCCAACTGGGAGCGCGGGCGCCGGGCGAGGGCCGGGCGAGCGATCAGAACACCTACGAGCACTATCTGCCGGTGTACGAGTCGTACGCCAAGGCCGGTGATCTGCCGGTCACCGGTGACATGCAGAAGCAGCGGGTCGAGCCGGCCGCCGACCACCTGCGGGCCGAGCTCAGGGCGCAGCAGGCCGCCGGGCGGGACGTCGATCCCAGCCGGGTGCACACCTACAACGGCCCCCACGAAGCGACCCACAAGCCGGCTCAGATGGCCATGAACATCGCCTGGACCGGCCAGATCGCGATCGGCAACCCGGGCCGGATGGAGGGCGGCGAGTGGAAGCCGGACACGTCCACGGTGGGGTACTCGCCGACGGCTCGGCAAGGGCCGCAGGGCGAGTTCACGGCCGAGGAGAACCGGCTGCACAAGAGTCTCGGGTCGTGGCGCCAGTTCCGGGATCCCGGCGACGGTGCGGTCGATCCCAACGACGAGATGCGCTGACCTAGCGTTCGATCTCGACCGGGGTGCCGGAGCGGGGCCGGCCGAAGGTGTCGGCCGCGCTGCCACCGCGCAGGAGGAGCTCGTAGAACGGCTCGCCCCAGCCCGAGCTGCCCGGGGCGAACGACATGGCGCCGGCCGGCACGGTGAAGACGCCGTCGCTGACCACGACCTCGGCGGTGCGGTCGCCGACGCGTACGCGAAGGGTGGTGCCCGGCTCGGCCGGGGGCTCGTGCCAGGAGGTCTTCAGGTTGCCGTAGCCGTCGGTGTAGACGACCGCGTGGTGCGGCGGGGCCGGGAGAGCGAGCTCCTCGCCGAAGAGGTCCTCGCCGTGAGTCAGGGCGGCCACGGCGGCCGGGAAGACGTCCCGGGACCGGAACTGCGAGCCGGCGTCGGCCACCGTGACCGCCCGGACCTTCGCCCCGAGGAACGACAGGCTCGCGTCCGAGGCCACGCCGACCACCAGGACGCCGGAGTCGAGCCGGACGGCGGCCAGGCGCTCGCCCGCGTTGTCCGGGCGCGGGTCGTCCTCGTCGGCCCGCGGCGCGACATTGGCGAACACGATGCGGTCGGCCGGCCCGTCGGTGAGCGCCAGCTGCGCGACGCAGAACCCGGCGCTCACCGTGTCGAACGCCGGCACCGGCACCGCGGTGACGTCGGCCTGCGGCAGAAGTTTCGCGAACCGCTGCCGCACCTCGGCGAACGCCAGATCTCCCACGCCGTAGTCGGCGACCACCGTGATCAGCATTCCCGCAGATTAACCGGCTAGCCGAGGGTGTGCCCGCCGTTGACCGTTATGCGCTCGCCGGTCACGAAGCGCGACGCGTCGGACGCCACGAAGGCCACCACGTCGGCGATCTCGGCCGGCGTGCCCATCCGGCCCAGCGGTACCCCGGCCACGTAGCCGGCGCTGTTCTCCTCGGTGATCTCGCCGTGCCGCTCGACCGGGATCCAGCCCGGCGCGACCACGTTGACCGTCACGTTGTGGACGCCCAGCTCGCGGGCCCAGGTGCGGGCCAGGATCAGCTGCGCCCCCTTGGCCGCGTTGTAGGCCGACCACCCGGGCAGCGCCCGCTCCACCATGTCCGAGCCGATGTGGATGAACCGCCCGCCGCCGAGCCGGCGCATGTGCGGCAGCGTGGCTCGCAGCAGCAGGGTCGGGCTCTTCACAAAGAAGGTCAGCTGGTCGAGATGGTCCTGCCAGGTCGTCTCCTCGGCCTTGGCGGCCGGCTGCGGACCGGTGGCGTTGGCCACGACGACCCGTACGGGCCCTAGGCTCCGCTCGACCTCGGCCGCCAGCCGATCCACGTCGCCCTCGTCGGTCACGTCAGCCCGGAACGTCGCCGCCGTCCCGCCGGCCGCCTCGATGTCGGCCACGACCTTCGCCGCCCCGTCGGCGTCGGACCGGTAGTTGACCGCCACCGCCCACCCGTCCGCCGCCAGCCGACGGCAGAGGTGCGCCCCCAGCCCCCGCGAACCTCCGGTGACCAGGGCACTTCCCGAGATCGTCATCCGCCGACCGTACTGCCCGGACGTTTCGGCGGGTTCCGCCGGGCCGCGCGGCGCCCTACCGTGACGCCCATGGCGGGGGACGGTGGGCGGCGGCCCGAGCTCGACGCGATCCGGCTCGTGGTCGTCCTCGGGCTGGTGTTCTTCCACAGTGCGCTGGTCTTCGACGAGCGCGACGACTTCTACGTCAAGAACGCGCAGACCACCGAGGCGATCACCTGGGTGGCCGGGCTGGGGGTCGTGTGGGCGATGCCGGCGCTCTTCCTGATCGCCGGGCTCGGGTCGTGGCACTCGATGGGCCGGCGCGGCGCGAGCGGCTTCGTCCGGGAGCGCCTGTTGCGGCTCGGCGTGCCGCTGGTCTTCACCACGCTGACCCTCATGCCGGTGCCGCAATGGCTGCGGCTCAAGGCGGCCGATCCCGCCTACGACGAGTCCTACCCGCGCTTCCTGCTGCGGTTCTTCGACGTCCACCTGAGCTTGTCCGACTTCCCGTTCCTGATCCAGGGCGAGCACTTCGAGACCGGGCACCTGTGGTTCGTCGTGTTGCTGCTGACGTTCTCGCTGATCCTGGCCCTGGTGGCGCGGTGGCTGCCGGTCGATCGTCTCGGGTTCGTGTCGCGACGGGGCGTGCTCCTCGTCGTCCCGGCGATCCCGCTGATCGTGGTCGCGGCGGTGCTGGGCATGGAGGAGGCGTTCGCGGGCTGGAGCCGATGGGCGTACCTGTTGCTGTTTCTCTACGGCTTCGTGCTGGCGGCCGACGACCGATTCCGTACGGGGATGCGGCGCGACGCCAAGCCGGCCGCGATCGTCGGGTTCCTGCTCTTCGGCGCGTCCGGTCTGCTGCTGAGCACGGATGAGGGGGAGCCGTTCACCGACCTGACGGCCCACGCGATCGCCGCCCGCGTCGTCTTCGCGGCGGCCGGCTGGTGCTGGCTGGTGGCCATCCTCGGCCTGCTCGACCGGGGCCCCCGCGAGCCCGCGCCCGAACCCGGACGGGACCGGCCGGTGCTCGCCTACCTGGCCGCCGCCGCCCTGCCGCTCTACATCCTCCACCAGCCGATCGTCGTCGTGGTGGCCTATTTCGCCGTGCGCTGGGACGCTCCGATGGCGGTCAAGTATCTGGCCGTCGTCGCCATCTCGTTCGCCGTCCTGTTTCTGGTCTACGACCTGCTCGTCCGGCGCACGGCAGCGACCCGGTTCCTGTTCGGCATGCGTGCCAAGACATAGATGAACATGGACATCGGCGCCGTCCCGGGCCAGAGTGGACGGCATGGCCAAGTCGACGAGGCGTGCGTTCCTGACGGTGTCCGCGGCGGCTGCGGCGGCGCCGCTGATCGCGGGCGAGGCAATGGCGGGGACCGTGCCCCGCGGGGACCTGACGGCGATCCTCCGCGAGATCGACCCGAAGCGGATCGAGGCGATCGTCCGCAAGCTGGTCTCGTTCGGCACCCGGCACACGCTGTCCAGCCAGGACGATCCGGTCCGGGGCATCGGGGCGGCGCGCGACTGGATCTTCGCTGAGCTGCAGCGCTACGCGGCCACGTCCGGCGGGCGGATGTCGGTGGAGCTGCAGTCCTTCGTGCAGCCGGTCTCGCCCCGCGTCCCGGTGCCGACCACGATCACCAACGTGATCGCCACGCTCACCGGCAGCATGACACCGGAGCGGATCTACGTGGTGACCGGGCACTACGACTCCCGGGTGACCGACGTCATGGACGCGGTCAAGGACGCCCCCGGGGCCGACGACGACGCGTCCGGCGTGGCCGTGGCCCTCGAGCTGGCGCGGGTGCTGGCCACCCGCCGGCCCGAGGCGACCATCGTCTTCGCCGCGGTGGCCGGCGAGGAGCAGGGGCTCTACGGATCCGACCACATGGCCCAGGTGTACAAGGATCGCGGCGCCGACATCCAGGCCATGTTCAGCTGCGACATCGTCGGCACGGGCAGAGCCCACGACGGCACGCCGGCCGACCCGCGGTCGGTGCGGCTCTTCGTCGAAGGGGTGCCGACCTCGGAGACGGCGGCCCAGGCGAGCGTGCGCAAGAGCGTCGGCGGCGAGAACGACGGGCCGTCCCGGCAGCTCGGCCGGTTCGTCGACGACGTGGCGAGCAACGCCCGGACCGGCATGGACGTGCGCGTGATCTGGCGGCGCGACCGCTACCTGCGCGGCAGCGACCACATCTCGTTCCTGCTGCGCGGCTACCCGGCGGCCCGGTTCACCGAGCCCCGCGAGAACTTCGCCCACGAGCACCAGGACGTCCGGGTCGAGGACGGTGTGCAGTACGGCGACCTCATCGAGTTCTGCGACTTCGCGTACATCGCCCGGGTGGCCCGGGTCAACGCGGCCGCTCTGTGGTCGCTGGCCCAGGCCCCGGGCACCCCGCGCGGCGTGGTCATCGACACCACCCAGC
Source organism: Paractinoplanes maris (assembly GCF_023544465.1). Taxonomy (GTDB): domain Bacteria; phylum Actinomycetota; class Actinomycetes; order Mycobacteriales; family Micromonosporaceae; genus Actinoplanes; species Actinoplanes maris. The sequence goes on from NZ_JALPVL010000015.1 coordinate 215,307, forward strand.
TCACCAACGCCACCACCCTGCGCTGGCAGCTCGGCACCGAACCCGACCTGGCCGGATACGAGGTCGTCTGGCGCGAGACGACCGCCCCCGGCTGGCAGCACTCGCGGGCCGTCGGCAAGGTCAGCGAGGTGACGATCGACCTCTCCAAGGACAACGTCTTCTTCGGCGTCCGCGCGGTCGACGCCGACGGGCACCGCAGCCCGGCCGCCGCGCCTGGCCCGTCCAGTTGATTTCATAATCCCGACAGCGGACACCCCGGGTGGCTTCCCGGTGCGACGATGATGACCATGACCTTGGAACACACGGTCCGGTTGCGCTTCGGGGACAAGTCGCGCGCCGCGGCGACCCACACCAACCTCTCGGCCGTACGCCTCGACGGGCCCGTGCTGTGGATCGCGGGGGACGAGACCGCGACGGTGGAGCGGCTGGTCGCCGACGACCCGGCGCAGCCGACGGAGTTCGGTGCCGAGACGACGTACCGGTTGGCTGATTTCATCACCCTGCCCGGCACCGACATCGAGGAGGAGGCCGACGTCGAGGGGCTGGCCCGGTCGGGGTCGTTCCTGTGGGCGATCGGCTCGCACAGCCTGCGCCGCAAACAGATCAAGGACCGGCACGAGGGCGCGAAGGCTCTCAAGCGGCTGGCGCGCATCGAGGGGCAGCAGAACCGCCAGATTCTCGTACGGCTTCCGATCGCCGACGTGGACGGGCTGCCGACCCCCGTACGGGAAATCGACGTCGACGGCGAGAAGCATCGCGCGGCGGCGCTCGGCGGCCACGACGACCTGCGTCACCTGCTGCGGCGCGATGAGCATCTGGCGCCGTTCCTGGCCATCCCGGGCAAGGACAACGGGCTCGACATCGAGGGCATCGCGGTCAGCGACGACCGGATCTATCTGGGGCTGCGCGGGCCGGTGCTGCGCGGGTGGGCGTTCGTGCTGGAGCTGCGGCCCTACGTCGACCCCGACCAGCCCGACCGCCTGCGGCTGCACGAGTTCGCCGACGGCTTCACGTACCGCAAGCACGTGCTCAAGCTGGACGGGCTGGGCGTCCGCGACCTCTGCCCCGACGGCGACGACCTGCTGATCCTGGCCGGCCCGACGATGGACCTGGACGGCCCGGTCCGCGTCTACCGCTGGCACGGCGCCCGCCGCTCCGAGCAGCCGACAATCGTGCGCGGCGACCTGATCAGCCGCGAGCTCGAGCTGACCTTCGGCGAGGGCGACGACCACGCCGAGGGCCTCTCCCGCTACGGCGACGGCCGCCTGCTCATCGTCTACGACAGCCCCGCCGCCGTCCGCCTGACCGACGACGGCGCCGTGATAGCCGACGTCGTCCGCCTGCCCTAGGTGCCCTGCTGCAGGATGCGGATGGGGTTGCCGGAGGGGTCGCGCAGGCCCATGTCGGTGCCGTAGAAGTGGTCGGCCGGCTCCTGGGTGAAATCGGTGAAGCCGCGTGCCACGAGGGTCTGGTAGAGGCCGCGGACGTCGTCGGTGTTGAGGACGAGGCCGGTCAGAGCGCCCTTCGCGACCAGCTCGCGCAGGTGCTCGGCCGTTGCCTCGTCGTGCAGGGGCGGGCCCGGTTGCTCCAGCGAGATCTCGGTGCCGCCGTCACCGGGGACCCGGACGGTCAGCCATCGGTAGGAGCCCTGCTGGACGTCGTTGCCCTTCTCGAGTCCGAGCAGGCCGACATAGAACTCCAGGGCCTCGTCCTTGTCCAGGACGTAGATGGACGTGACATTAAGCTTGGTGATCATCTCGCGCTCCCTCGTCGTACGACCGTGGTCAGCCTAGGGAGGCCGGCGCGACCGCCGCTTCTCCAGAACTGCTCGATCGCGGCCGGTTCTGGGCCATCTGCACGCAGTGCGGCACGACGACCGGGCCGTGACCGCGGCGGAAGCCCGACGGTGTCTCGCCGACGATCTCCCGGAACGTCCGGCTGAACGTCCCGAGGCTGGTGAACCCGACGTCGGAGCAGATGTCGGTGACGCTGCGGCCGGTCTCGCGCAGCAGGAACATCGAACGCTCGATCCGCCGCCGTTGCCGGTAGCGGTGCGGCGTCTCGCCGAACGCCGCGCGAAAGCACCGGCTGAAGTGCGCCGCCGACAGGTGGACCACCGCCGCGATGGCCGCGACGTCGAGCGGCTCGGCGTACGCCCGGTCGATCGCGTCCCGGGCCCGCAGCAGCCGCCGGTTGAGAAGCTCCACCTCTCGGCTCACGCGGCAATGGTAGAGAAACCGGCTTCCGGCCGCGTAGAACTTGGCCTTCTACAGTTGCCGGCATGGAACGCATCGGTGTCCGTGAACTGAAGCAGAACACGAGCCAGGTGCTGGCTCGGGTGAGTGGGGGTGAGACCGTCGAGATCACCGACCGCGGTCATCCGATCGCTCGGCTTGTTCCGGTCGGCGACGACCGATCCGCCCTGGCCAAGCTGGTGGCCGCGGGGCGGGCTGTGCCCCCGACCGGTGGAGGACGCGTCCCGCTGCCTCCGAGGCTCGGTGACGAGAGCGTCGAGGTCGCCGCTGAGCTTGCCGACCTGCGGTACGAGGAACGCTGGTGATCTACCTCGACTCCGCCGCGGCCGCCTTCGCCGAGCCGACGCTGCGTAGCCTTGATGCCATTCACCTCGCCACCGCGCAGGTTCTGGTCAACGAGTCGGGCTCGGAGCTGACCGCCTTCGTCACCTACGACCGTCGGCTCCTCGACGCGGCCAAGGCGGCGGGACTGCCCACCGCCAGCCCCGGCCAGAGCTGATCACTCGCGGGCCGCCGACCGGGTCACGGGCCGATCCGGCTGTCCCGGTTCCGCGGCTGTCGCCTCGCGGTCGCGGGGAGCGACGGGATGTCGGATGATGTGGACCATGTCGGAGGAGCTGGTCGGCCGGGGCGAGGAGCTGCGCGTTCTCGGTGAGCTCCTGGAACGGGCGGGTGATGCCGGCGGCGCGGTCGTCGTCCGGGGTGAGGCCGGGATCGGCAAGTCGGCGTTGGTGACGGCGGTGTCCCGGCTGGCCGGGGTCCGGCCGATGCGTGTGCTCACGACGACCGGGACGCAGAGTGAGGCGCAGATCGCCTTCGCCGGCCTGGATCGGCTGCTGCGTCCGATCATCGATCAGGTCGACCGGTTGCCGCCGCCGCAGCGCGGTGCCGTGCTGGCGGCCCTGGGTCGCAGCGACCACGGGGTGCCCGAGCTTTTCCTGGTCGCTCTGGCCACGTTGAGCATGCTCGGGGAGGCCGCGGCCGAGGCGCCGGTGCTGCTGGTGGTCGAGGACGCGCAATGGCTGGACCGGGCGAGCGCGGAGGTGCTGTTGTTCGTCGCGCGGCGGCTGGATTTCGAGCCGGTCGTCCTGGTGGCGGCGCTGCGGGACGGCTTCGACGGCCCCTTCGCCGAGAGCGGGCTGCCCGAGATGGCGCTGAGGCGGCTGGAGCGCGCCGAGGCTGAGCTCCTGGTCGACGAGCGTCTGCCGCCGGAGCTGCGCGAGCGGGTGCTGCGGGAGGCCGCCGGCAACCCGCTCGCGCTGGTGGAACTGCCCTCCGTCGTCGAGGTGGGTGGCGACGGCGCCGCGCTGCCGTTGACCGCGCGGCTGGAGCAGGCCTTCTCGACCCGGATGGTCAGCCTGCCGGACGCCACGAAGACGTTGCTGCTGGTCATGGCGCTCAACGACGGCGACGCCCTGTCGGAGGTGCTGGAGGCGGCGGCCATCGTCGCCGGCGAGCAGCTCGAGGCCGACGATCTGGTGCCCGCGATCGCGGCCCGGCTGGTGGAGGCCGGCGCCGAGTCCGTCCGGTTCCTGCACCCGTTGATGCGTTCCGCGATCCACCAGCGATCCTCGGTCGGGCGGCGGCACCGTGCCCATGCCGCTCTGGCCCGGGTCGTGGTCAACGACGACCGCCGGGTCTGGCACCGGGCCGCCTCGACGACCGGCCCGGACGACGCGGTCGCCGCGGATCTGGAAGCGGCGGCGGTCCGCGCTCAGCGCCGGGGCGGCATCGCGGCCGGGACAGCCGCCATGGAACGCTCGGCCCAGCTGACCCGCGACCCGGTCCTGCGGGGTGAGCGCCTGTTGCGGGCGGCGGAGCTGGCGTTCGAGCTCGGCCGGCGCGAGAGCGTCGTCCGCCTGCTGGCCGAGGCCGACCAGGTCGGGCTGTCGGTGCGGCAGAGCTGGCGGACGGCGTGGATCGGGGGCAGCTTCGACGACGGGGTGCTCGGCCGGGTCCCGGCGGCGTGGTCGCCGACCCGGGTCGCGGAGCGGGCCGCGGCCGACGACCCGGATCTGGCCCTGAAGCTGTTGCACGGGGCGGCGTTGCGATGCTGGTGGACCGAGCCGGGTGCGGAGACGCGGCGGAGCGTTGTCGCGGCCGCCGAGCGGGTCCCGGTGGACGGGGACGATCCCCGGCTGCTGGTGATCCTCGCCTATGCCTCGCCGATCGACCGCGGTGGCATCGTGCTGGATCGGTTGCGACGGCAGGCCGTCGCCGCCGACGGGCAGGCGGCCCGGATGTTGGGCAACGCGGCCCAGGCGATCGGCGCTTTCGAGCTGGCCGCCGGCTTCTTCGCCGGTTCGCTGCACGATCTGCGGGTGCAGGGCCGGCTCGGGCTGCTGGCCCGGGCCTTGACTCTGCAGGCGTGGAGCGGCGCTCTGCTCGCCGATCTCGACCTCGCGATGCCGGCCGCTGACGAGGCCTTCCGGCTGGCCCGGGACTCGTCGCAGCCGCTGGTCGCCGCGTCCGCGCGGGCCACCCAGGCTCTGCTGGCCGGGATGCGCGGCGAGCAGGACGAGGCGTACCGGTTTGCCGCCGAGGCGGAGCGGACGGCTTTGCCGGGTGATGCCCGGGCCCTGCTGTCCGCCGTGCAGTTCGCCCGTGGCTCGGCTGCGCTGACCGATGGGCGCCACGAGGACGCCTTCACCGAGCTGCGGCGCATCTATGACCCGGCCGACCCCGCCTCTCACACGGCGGCCCGCTGCTATGCCGTCGGCGATCTGGCCGAGGCGGCCGTCCGCAGTGGGCGAGCCGATGAGGTGGCAAGCCTGATGACCGAGATGACGGCGGTCGGTGCGCGAACCCCGTCACCGGCGCTGCACACCGGTCTGCGGTATGCGCGAGCGCTGCTGGCCGGTGACGCCGAGGCGCCGCCGCTGTTCGAGGCGTCGCTGAGGTCCGGCCCGATCCACCGGGCCCGGGCTCAGCTGGCTCTCGGCGAGAGGCTGCGCCGGCAGCGCCGGGCGGCCGAGTCGCGGCCACCTCTGCGCGCCGCCCGCGACACCTTCGACGCCCTGGGCCTGATCCGCTGGGGGGACCGCGCGCGCGGCGAGTTGCGGGCCGCCGGAGAGACGAGCCGCCGCCGCACTCCTGAGGCCCGCGACCAGCTCACCCCGCAGGAGCTGCAGATCGCGCAGATGGGGGCGCAGGGTCTGACCAACCGGGAGATCGGTCAGCGGCTCTATCTGTCGCACCGCACGATCAGCTCTCACCTGCACCGGATCTTCCCCAAGCTCGGCATCACCTCGCGGGCGGAACTGCGCACCGCGCTGCCCGGCGATACCGTCACATGACGCATGCCAGGCCGTTCGGCCGCTGCCTACCGTCGGGTCATGAGCGATCTCGACACCCGCACGCCGGTCCTGTTCATCCACGGATTGTGGCTGCACGCCACGTCGTGGGCGAACTGGTCGGACCTGTTCCAAGCGGCCGGCTACCCGACCCTGGCCCCCGGCTGGCCGGGTGAACCGGACACCGTCGGGGAGGCCCGCGCCGACCCCGGCAGCGTCGCCGATCACGGCATCGACGACGTCACCGAGCACTACGCGAAGATCATCGAAGGGCTGCCCACCAAGCCGATCCTGATCGGACACTCCTTCGGCGGCATGATCGCCCAGAGACTCCTCGGCCAGGATCTCGCCGTGGCGGCCGTCGCGATCGACGCCGCGCAGATCAAAGGGGTGCTGCCGCTGCCCCTGTCGTCGCTGCGGGTCACCTTCCCGGTCTTCAAGAACGTCGCCAACCGGCACCGGGCCGTCTCGCTGACCGCCGAGCAGTTCCGCTACGGCTTCGGCAACGCGGTCACCGAGCAGGAATCCACCGTCCTGTACGAGCAGTGGGCCATCCCGTCGCCCGGGAAGCCCTTGTTCGAGGCGGCCGCGGCCAACTTCGACCCCCACTCGCCGGCGAAGGTCGACACCGGGAACGAGATGCGCGGACCGCTGCTGCTGATCATGGGCGGTCGCGATCACACCGTTCCGGAGAGCATCACCCGGGCCACCCTCAAGCAGTACCGGCACTCCGACGCCGTCACCGACCTCCTCGAGTTCCCCGACCGGGCCCACTCGCTGACGATCGATCCGGGCTGGCGCGAAGTCGCCGACGCCTCCCTGTCCTGGCTGAAGCAGCAGTCCCTCTGAGAAACAGCACCAAGAAGGGTGTCCCACCATGCGCAAGTCCATCCACCGCACCATCGGCGGTGCCCTCAGCGCGGTCACCATCGCCGCCGGTCTCGCCCTGGCCCTGCCCGCCGACGCCACCCCGAACCACCAGGCCAAGCCGACCATCGTGCTCGTGCACGGCGCGTTCGCCGACTCGTCCAGCTGGAACGGCGTCATCGAGCGGCTCCGCCGGGACGGTTACCCGGTCCGCGCCGCGGCGACCCCGCTGCGCGGTATCGCCACCGACGCCGCGTCGGTCAAGAGCCTGGTCGATTTCATCGGCGGTCCGGTGGTCCTGGTCGGCCACTCGTACGGCGGAGCCGTCATCAGCACGGCCGCGGCCGGTGATCCCGCGGTCAAGTCGCTCGTCTACATCGCGGCCTTCGCCCCCGACGAGGGGGAGACCGTCGGGGCGCTCAGCGCCAAGCCGGTGCCGGACCCCATCGCCGCCCTTCCGCTCCAGCAGGTCCCGACCGGACCGCAGAGCGCGGACCTCTACCTCGAACCCGCGAAGTTCCGCAGCGTCTTCGCGGCCGACGTCGACCCGGCCACGGCGGCCACCATGGCCGCCACCCAGGAACCCGTGAACGCGGCCGCCTTCGCCGAGCCGGCCCCCGCGGCCGCCTGGAAGACGATTCCCTCCTGGTATCTGGTCGCCCGGAACGACAAGGCCATCGCCCCGAACCTGGAGCGTTTCATGGCCGCCCGGGCCAAGTCCCGGACCGTCGAGGTCAACTCGTCGCACGCCGCCATGGTCAGCCACCCCGAGCAGGTCACCCGCCTGATCGAGGCCGCGGCTCGCTGACGGCGCCGATCCGGACGTGTGCCGCTGAGCCCCGGCCCAGCGGCACGCCGTCGTCGGTCGAGCAAGCCGGTCCGCGGTCACTCGCGGGCGGCCAGCAGGGTCACGGGTGGGTGGCGGGTGGCTGACCACGACGTGATCAGGCTGGTCAGGCCGGTGACGGTCAGGATCAGGGCGGCCACGGCGGCGAAGAGCGGCCACGGCAGGTCGAGGGTGGCCACGCCGGTCACGGCGGACGTCGTGGACAGCACCGCGACGAAAGCAGCCGACGCGGCCAGGAGGCCCAGCAGCAGGGCGGCACCCGTCACGGCGTACGCCTCGAGCAGTGCCGCCCGGACGACCTGGCCGCGGGTCAGGCCGGTCACGCGGGCCTCGGCGAACTCGCGGCGGCGGGTCGCGGCGCCGATCACGATGGAGTTGACGACGCCGATCAGGGCGTAGAGACCGCCCAGCCCCAGCACGACCAGCAGGACCTTGTCGTTGGTCGAGTTGCGCAGCTCGGCGTCGGCCCGCAGCCAGTCGCCGATGGTGGAGACCGGGCCGATGCTGGTCAGCCGGGACCCTACGGAGGAAGCGTCAGCCCCGGGCGCGAGCGTCACGAACGAGGTGGTCGGACCGGTGGCGGGCACCAGACCCGTCGGCAGCAGCAGGCTCGCGCCACCACTGAGCATCTCGGGCACGGCGGCCACCACCGGCAGCTCCCCGAGATCGGCCCCGGCCACGCGGACCCGCACCGGCCCGCTCGACGGCACCTCACCGCCCGGCCCCCGGGCGACCGCACGACCCCGCAGGTCGACCGGGGTCCCGTGCACCGCCGCGTACGCCGAAGGGTCGATCACCAGGGCGGTCACGTCGGTGGTCTCCTGGTCCTCGCCGGAGCCGACGGTGACCTGGGCCGGCAGCGAGGTCTCGACCGACACGGTGGACACTCCCGGCACCGAGCCGGCGGGCACCCGGCCCTCCACCACAAAATCGGCGTGCGTCGAGCGGGCCACCTCGTCGATGCCGCTCGCCGTGAACGACGCCCCGGCGCCCGTGTTCCCGATGACCAGCGCGACCAGCACGATCAGCGGGGCCGCCACCGAGGCCGACCGTCGCCGGGCGTCGCGGACGGCGGCCCGGGCCAGCGAGCCCAGCACACCCCCGCCGAACGGCATCAGCCGGGCGAGCAGCGGAACCAGCAGCGGCCCGAACGCCACCACCGCCACCGCGGCCGGCATCGCCACGTTCATGGCCATCGCCTGACCGCCGGCCGGGCCGCCGTGCGGAGCCACGATGACCAGCGCCAGCGCGCCGCCGAAGAAGAAAAGGCCGGCGACCCAGCGCCCGGCCGTCATGACCCGGGCCGCCGGGCCGCTCTCCCGCAGCGCCTCCAGCGGCCGCACCCCGGCCGCGCGCCGGGCCGCGACGAGCACACCGGCCACCGCGAGCACCACGCCCGTGCCGACCGAGACCCCGAGGATCCACATGCGCCACTCGCCGGTGAAGCCGGCCGGCACGAAGGCGAACCGGCGCATCAGCCAGGTCTGCACCGCCATCACGCCGAGCCCGGCCGGCACCCCGAGCGCGGCGCCGCCCAGCCCGAGCAGCAGCGCCTCACCCAGCAGCAGCCGGCGCACCTGCCGGCGGCTGCCGCCGACCAGTCGCAGCAGAGCCAGATCACGGCGGCGCTGGTCGACGGTGAACGCGAACGTCGAGCTGATCACGAAGCCGGCCAGGAACACCGCCCCGCCGAGAACGATGCCCAGCATGGGCACCGCGGCCTCGTCGGCCGAAGCACCGTCGAGGGTCGCCGCCGAGATGAGCAGCAACAGTGACGACTGCACCAGCGCCACCCCGAGGGTGACCGAGAGCAGCGCGCCCACAAACAAAGTCCAGCGCTCGGCCAGGCCGGCCCGGCTCATCCCCAGCATCTCAACGCTCCCAAGCGGCGAGCCGGTCGGCGACCTCGCGCGCGTCGGCCCCGATGAGCCGGTCGACCACGCGGCCGTCGCGCAGGAAGACCACGGCATCGGCCCGGGCCGCCGCACCGGGGTCGTGGGTGACCATCACGATGCTCTGGCCGGCGTCGGCCATCGCCCGCATCAGGTCCAGGACCGTACGGGCGGCGGTGGAATCGAGTGCGCCGGTGGGCTCGTCGGCGAAGAGCACCTCGGGTCGCGTCACCATGGCCCGGGCGATCGCGACCCGCTGCTGCTGGCCGCCGGAGAGCTCGCGCGGCTTGTGCCGGGCCCGGTCGGCCAGGCCCACGGCGTCGAGCGTCGCGCGGACGACCGAGCGCGACGGGCGCTTACCGGCCAGTCGCAGCGGCAGGGCCACATTCTGCTCGGCGGTGAGCGCGCCGATGAGGTTGAAGCTCTGGAAGACGAACCCGATCCGGGTGCGGCGCAGAGCGGTCAGGTCAGCGTCGCCGGCCGCGGTCAGATCGGTGTCGCCCAGCAGCACCCGGCCGGTGTCGACCCGTTCGAGGCCGGCCGCGCAGTGCAGCAGGGTGGACTTGCCCGAGCCGGACGGGCCCATCACCGCCGTCCACCCACCGCGCGGGAAGTCGAGAGTCACGTCGTCGACGGCCCGGACCGCGGCGGGCCCCCGGCCGAAGACCCGGCTGACCCCGTGCAGCGTCACCGCGGCCGAGGTCGTCGTCATCGTCGTCATGACGTCGACGCTAATTTCGCGGCGGCCCCGAGTCGCTGCGGCCTACCACCGAATCGACGGTAGTGGTAACACCCCTACCGTCCCAGGGCCGGGCCCAGGTGGGTGGCGATGTCGGTGAGGATCTGCACGTAGTCGGGGTGCTCGAAGCTGAACGGCAGCGCGAAGGCCACCTCGTCGATCTCGCGGAACGCGGCGTGGGCGTGCAACTGCTCGGCGATCTCGGCCGAGCTGCCGACGTAGTCGCGGGAGAAGAGCATGCGGGCCGGGCCCTGGGGTTCGCGGGTGCGCGGGGTGCGCTTGTCGACGTACGCCGCGTATTTGGTCTTCTGCTCCGGAGTCGCCGAATCGGTGGGGATCACGACCAGGCCCTGGGAGACCCGGGCGCGCTCGCCGTCGGGGTGGTGCGCGCGGAAGGCGCGGATGTGCGACAGCTGGATCTCGGCGAAGTCCCCGGCCTCCTCGGCCTTGACGACGCTGCTGGTCAGGAAGTTCATGCCGTGCTCGCCGGCCCACTGGGCGGAGCGCAGGCTGGCCCCGCCATACCACATCCGCTTGATCAGGCCGGGGGAGTGCGGCTCGACCCGGTCGGAGAACTCCTCGACCACGCCCTGCTTGCCGCTGAAGTCGCTGGCCCGGTCGCCGCGCACGAAACCGAGGAGCCGCTCGACCCGGCGGTAGGTGAAGTCCTCGACGTCGGCCGTGTCGGGATAGAGAGCTTCCTTGACCGTGTCGTAGTTCATCGGCGGGCCGACGCTGAGGCCCGGGTTGAGGCGCCCGCCCGACAGCACGTCGACGGTCGCGAGGTCTTCGGCCAGCCGCAACGGGTTCTCCCAGCCGAGCGGGATCACCGCCGTGCCGAGCTCGATCCTCGACGTGCGCTGCGAGGCCGCGGCCAGCACGGCGACGGGTGACGAGATGCCGTACTGCAGGTGCCGGTGCCGGACCCAGGCGCTGTCGAAGCCGAGTTCCTCACCGAGCTGGATGATCTCGAGCGTCGACTCGTGCCCGGCCCGCGGATCGTCGCGGTCGAACAGCCCGATGGTGAGAAAGCCCAGTTTCCGCAGAGGTCGCGACGTCACGCCTCCACCCTGCCACGGATGATCGCCGCCGGGGACTGTGACCTTCGCGGCCCACCCCGGAGGCCTAGAACAGCGACCGGTCGCCGGGGCCGGGGTGTCCATCCCATTCGTCCGGGGTCGGCGGCGTGTCCCGGAACGGGAGGTCCAGGTCGAGCTCCGTCGTCGTCTCGGCCGGCCAGAAGGGCTCGTACAGTTCCGTCCCGGGGCTCGGAGCCTCGAAGGCCGGCGGGCGAGGCATGGTGAAGTCGCCGACCACGAAGGCGCTTTCGACGCCGACCGTGTTCAGCTGACGATTGCCCTCACCGACCATCGCCCCGTCGACGTGCATGAGGCTCATCTCCGCGTACGGTGTCAGGCTGATCCCCTGGACCCGGTTGTTGCGGAAATCCACCGGCAGGTCCTGGACGACGCTGTTGACGGTGGCCAGCAGCGAGGTCGTGTCGGTGGCCGCACCCTCCGGGCAGACGAGCCCGGCCACCGCACGGGCGAGCTCTTGGTTGCCCCGCAGCAGATCCTGCACCCCCGGCAGGCTGGACGTCACGTAGGTGAAGTGGTTGCGCTGGTGACCGCCGTCGCCGACCATGACGCCGAAGCTGAATCCCAGCAGGCTGCCCAGAAACCCGGGCGCTTCCGGAGCTCCGGGATCGGTGACGGTCAGCCGGGCCGGATGCCAGGAGACGGACCATCCCGGGTCGCTGAGCGCGGCGATCAGCGCGTCGCGGCGGCCCACATCGTCCGGATCCATCGTGACCTCGGCGATGGCCTGCCTGACCCCGGGCCGGGCCAGGACGCTGCGGAGGTCGAAGTCGACGTCCCGCACGGTGACCTCGAAACGGTTGATCTGCTGGTTGTCGTCGCCGATCACCACGCCGCGCACATCGCTGAGAGCGACGTCGTAGTCGGCTCGTGGGGCCGGTGCTTCGGCGCTCAGACCGGCGAAGGCCTCCGACGCCGAGCCGGCGCTCGGGCGGAACAGCCGCGCCAACTCATGCGTGCCCAGGAGCGGTCGATCGGCGCCGATCACCACCGTCGACTCGGGCCCGGTCTGCGTCAGCGTGTGGATCGACGTCAGGAGGTGGAAATCCGGGCGTTCCCAGGCACCGCCGATCGCTTCCTGATCGTCGGGATCGTCGTCGGTCGCGAGCCGATACAGCGGAATCGGCAGGCCGGCGTAGGCCACCGGCGTCCCCGTCAGCAGTTGCTGCCACTGGGCAGGTCGCAGGAGGAACTCGGTCGCCGCCACATCGTGCCGGGTGACCTGATCGGACCACCAGATCTCGCAGGTGCCGGTGTCGCGTCGATCGATGGTTCTGATCAGAACCAGACGTCCGGTCGTGTCGCCCCACCAGAAAAGGCGTACCCGCACCCGAGCCAGATCGGACCGCATGAGATCTCCCGTCGCCGATGTCTCACTCTAAGGCGCCGGGTCGCTACGGAAACAGTGTCAGGAGGCGGCCACGGCGTCGTGGACGGTGGTCTCCTGGCGGCCCAGGAAGACCGGGTCCCGCTGGGTGATGACGTCGGCGGCGGCCTTGACGACGGCGCCCCGCTCGCGGACCACCGAGTTGCGCCACGGCTCCTGATAGATCTTGACCGTGTCGTCGCCGACGCCGGTGGCCTCGACGCCCTGGCTGCGGCAGAGGGCGACCGCGCGGTCGATGTGATAGGTCTGGGTGACGACGACGGCCTGGCGGACGCCGAAGACGCGGCTGGCCCGGGCGCACGAGTCGTAGGTGTCGAAGCCGGCGTAGTCGATCGCGATCCGCGAGGCCGGCACGCCGTGGGCGATCAGGTAGACCTCCATCGAGCCGGGCTCGTCGTACTCCCAGCGGCCGTGGTCGCCGGAGACCAGGATGGCCTTGACCTTGCCCGCGTCGAGCAGGCGCCGGGCGATGTCGAGGCGGGCGGCCAGGAACGGTGAGGGCTGGCCGTCGGCGTAGACCTCGGCACCGAGCACGAGAGCGACCGGGGCGGCGGGCACGTCGGCCTCGCTGTAGACGTGGCCCCGGGCGGCGGCCTGCACCCACAACTCGCTGCCGCCCCAGGTGAGCCCGCCCAGCGCGACGGAGGCCACGGTTGCGAGGATCGTGAGGCGGAGCAGGCGGCGGCGCGTGATGATCGGCACCCGCCAGAGGATGCCAGCCGCTGTCAACGCCATGATGGGCCGGTGTCCCGCCTCGATGATGTCGCCGCCGCCACCGATGACGATCCCTTCATGCTGTGGGCGGCCGGCCGCCCGGGCGTACGGGTCTGGGCCGAGCCCGGCGCGGTCGTGGTGGCCGCCCCCGCGCTGTCCCGCCGCGACCGACTGGCGATCCACGGCGAGCCCGGCCCCCTGGCGGTCCTGCTGAAACGGGTGCTGCCGGAGGTCGGGCCGCAGTATCGGCCGTTCGGCTACGAGGCGACGGTCGTCGAGACCGCGGAACGGTTGCCCGGACTGTCGGTCGCGGGGACCTTCGCGTGGATGGAGACCGCCTCCCCGCCATCCGGGAACAGTGCCGGCGAGTGGCTCGCCGACGACGAGTTGCCGCAGGTCACGGCGCTGTTGGAGAGGGACTTCCCGGACTCGTACGCCCGTCCCGGCCTCCCCGGGGTCACCCGGTGGGCCGGGCTCCGGGCCGAGGACGGCACGCTGGCCGCCGTCGCCGCGGACGCCTGGTCGTCGCCCCGGGTCGGGCTGCTGGGCGGCGTCGCCACCCGCTCCGACCAGCGTGGTCGAGGGCGGGCGGCGACGCTCTGCGCCTTTGTCACCAGCGAGCTGCTGATCGGCCGCGACCGGGTCGCGCTGCTCGCCGACCACTGGAATGTCGCGGCCGTGGCCACGTACCGGAAATTAGGTTTCCGCTCGAAGCCTCTGGCCGCCGCTCACCAGGTCACTCGCTGACGATCCGGAACGGTGCCCGCAGCAGGTCCCGCTCGCGCGAGCTCGGGCCGACCAGCAGCTCGAAGTCGCCCGGCTCGACGATGCGGCGGCCGTCGGCGGTGACCAGCGAGCAGGCCGACGCGGGCAGCTCCAGCTCGACGGTCACGCTCTCGCCCGGCGGCACCTCGACCTGGCGGTAGGCCTTCAGCTCCCGGCCGGCCCAGGTCACCGAGGTGACCAGGTCGCTGATGTACGCCTGCACGGTCTCGACCGCCGGCCGGGCGCCGCTGTTGGTGAGCGTGACGCTGGCCCGCACGATCTCGTCGGCGGCCACCGAGGGCGTGGTGACGGTCAGATCCCCGTACGTCAATGTGGTGTAGGTCAAGCCCTCGCCGAAGACGAACAGCGGGTCCTGGGTGAGGTCGGCATAGCGGTTGCCGTGCTGACCCCGGATGGTGTTGTAGTAGACCGGCTGCTGCCCGACGTGCCGGGCCACCGACAGCGGCATCCGCCCGCTCGGCTCGATCGCGCCCAGGATCAGCTCGGCGATCGCCCGGCCGCCGCGCATGCCCGGGTTGAAGGCCTGGATGATCGCCGCCGCGCCGAGCGCCGACGGGGGCAGGACCGACGGCTTCGAGTTGACCAGCACCACGATCATCGGGGTTTTGGTGGCGGCGACCGCGTCGAGCAGCGCGATCTGGCCGCCTTGGAGCTCGAGGGTGGCGGTCGACTTGTGCTCGCCGGTCAGGTTGACCGTGTCACCCACCACGACCACCGCGTAGTCGGAGCGGACCGCCTTGTCGCGGGCCACGTCGATCAGGTGATGGTCGACCGGCGCGCCGACCGAGATCGGCGGGCGGGGCTGCCCGTCCGGATAGGTCGCGCCCTCGGGGTCGGTCACCAGCCGCTCGATCTCGGCCCCGCGGGCGTGCTCGATCACCCAGGTGGCCGGGGCGACGGCCCGGAAGCCGTCGAGCACCGTCTCGGTGAGCTCGCGCGGGTGGCCGTCGGGCATCCAGTCGACCTGACCGGAGTCGCCGGCCCAGTCGCCGAGCTGGGCCGAGACGCTGTCGCTGTTGGGGCCGATCACCGCGATGCGGCGGAACTTGCCGGCCGGCTCGATCGGCAGCACGCCGTCGTTCTTGAGCAGCACCAGCGAGCGGCGGGCGACCTCGAGGTTGAGCTCGGCGTGCTCGGCCGTGCCGATGACCTCACGCTGACGCTCCTCGGAGGGCGCGCGCGGGTTCTCGAACAGGCCCAGCTCGAACTTGAGGCGCAGGATACGGCGGACGGCCGCGTCGATCTCCTCCTCGGCCAGCAGACCGCGCTCGACCGCTTCCTGAGCGCCCTCGAAGAAGCCCGGGGTGACCATGACCAGGTCGTTGCCGGCCTTCACCGCGACCGCGGCGGCCTCGGCGTAATCGGCGCAGACCTTTTGCTCCCAGACCATGCGGCCGACGTTGTCCCAGTCGGTGACGAGCGTGCCGGTGAAGCCCCACTCCTCTTTCAGGACATCGTTGAGCAGCCATTTGTTGGCGGTGATGGGCACGCCGTCCATCGACTGGTAGCCGAGCATGAAGACCCGGCAGCCCTCCTTGGCGACCCGCTCGAACGGCGGCAGGAACCAGGAGCGCAGCTTGCGCGGGCTGAGGTCGGCCTCGCTGGCGTCGCGGCCGCCCTGGGTCTCGGAGTAACCCGCGAAGTGCTTGGCCGTGGCCAGGATCGCGGTCGGGTCGTCGAGGCCGCCGCCCTGGTAGCCGCGGATCATCGCCGAGCCCAGCTCGCCGATCAGGAACGGGTCCTCGCCGAACGTCTCGTCGACCCGGCCCCAGCGCAGGTCACGGGTGATGCACAGGACGGGCGAGAAGGTCCAGTGGATGCCGGTGGCGGCCACCTCGACGGCGGTGACCCGGGCGACCCGCTCGATCAGGTCCGGATTCCAGGTCGCCGCCATGCCGAGCTGGGTCGGGAAGATCGTCGCCCCCGGCCAGAACGAGTGGCCGTGGATGCAGTCCTCCGCGGTGAGCAGCGGAATCTGCAGCCGGGTCTTGGCGACCAGGTCGATCGCCTCGAGCATCTTGGCCGGGGAGGTGTGCAGGATCGAGCCCGCCAGCATCTCGCTGACGATCTCCTTCACGTCGCCCCGGGCATCCAGCTGCAGCATCTGACCCACCTTTTCGGGCAGGGTCATCCTGCCCAGCAGGTCGTCGACCCGCTGGTCGACAGGCAGGGATGCATCCCGATAAGGGACGTCAGCAGGCACGTGCGCCTCCGGTCGTCAAGACCGCGGTGGCACGGTCATAGAAACACGAACAACCCGGAGTCTTCCAGCCCGGAACCGGTTACGGGACCCCGCCCTGGTTCCGGAACTGTTCACTTAGTTGTCCGGGTCGCTTTCATCGATGCTCGGCGCCTCGATGCCGGCCGCCTCGAGAGCGTCGAGCCGGGCCTCGGCCGCCTCCTTCTCCCGCTCGGCCAGCGTCGCATACTCCACCAGCACGGACGGGTCGGCGGTGTCCTCGAGCCGGTCGAAGAACCGCTGGGTGGTGCGGACAGCTTCGGCGTACGCCTCGGCGGTCTCCCGGATCGCAATGATCGTCTTGTCAACCATGCGCCAAGTCTTACCACCTGAGGACGGCCGGTGCTCAGCCCAGCCGCCCCGCGGTGCGCAAGCGGTGCTGATCCCAGACGGTGATGCGGCCGTAACGGGTGCTGACGAGGTGGGCGTCCCGCAGCTCGCGCAGAGCCTTGTGGATCGAGCCCTCGGCGGCGCCGCACAGTGCCGCCAGCTCGGGCTGGGTCAGGCGAACGCCCAGCTCCAGGGCGCCGTGGCCGAGCGGCTGACCGTGCTGCTCGGTCAGCTCGGCGATGATCCGGGCCACCCGGACCCGGATCGGATAGACGGTGAAGTCGGTCTGCCGCCGGTTCGACCGGCGCAGGCGGGTGGCGACCATGGTGGCCAGCGCCACCGCGGCGTCCGGATGCCGGGTCAGGAAGGTCGTGAACTTCTCACCCGGGATCATCACGACACTGCCCGGGACGGCCATCGTGATCGTGGCGCAGCGCGGCGAGCCGTCGAGCGCCGCCATCTCGCCGACCAGGTCACCGGCCGTGCGGATCGAGATCAGGGACTGGCTGGTGGACACCTTGGCCACACCGCGCCGGATGACGAGCACGTGCGACTCGTCGCTGCCCTCACGGGTGAGGACGCCACCCGTCGGCATGCTCTGCTCCGGACCCAGCCGCAGCAGGGTCCGGACGGTGGGTTCGGTGAGCTCGGCCAGCAGCGATCCGCGCGGCCACGTCTCCAGCGTGCTCATCTGTCGAGGACACCGCAGGTTGCGTGCCGGTGCCAGCGCTGAGCGTCACGATGTGACCAGCGACTCGTGGGTGAACGCAGTTGCTCCGACCAGGCGGGGTTGATACGGTCTTCTGCATAGTCATGCGGAGGTCAGTATGGGGATTCGGGTAGCGGTCGCGGGAGCCAGTGGATACGCGGGGGGCGAGTTGCTGCGCCTGCTCGCCGGTCACCCCGAGTTCGATCTCGTGGCCGCCACGGCACACTCGCAGGCCGGGCTGCACGTCACCGCCGTGCACCCGCAGCTGGCGGGTCTCGACCTGACGCTCACCACCACCGACGCGGCCGGTCTCAGCGAGGCTGACCTGGTGTTTCTCGCCCTGCCACACGGGCAGTCGGCGGCCCTGGCGGCCCAGCTGCCCGAGTCGGTCAAGGTCGTCGATCTGGGGGCCGATTTCCGGCTGCGGGACGCGGCTCTGTGGGAGCGCTATTACGGCGGTGCGCACGCCGGCACGTGGACCTACGGGCTGCCCGAGTTGCCCGGCCGCCGTGAGCTGATCGCGGCGTCCGACCGGGTGGCCAACACGGGGTGTTATGCGGCCACCGTCACACTCGCGCTGGCGCCGCTGATCGCCGCGGGCCTCGCCGACCCGGCCGACGTGGTCGTGGTCGCCTCCTCCGGCACCTCCGGCGCGGGCCGCAGTGCCAAGGTGAATCTGCTGGCCAGCGAGGTCATGGGCGACCTCACGCCGTACAAGGTGGGTGCCCACCAGCACGTTCCCGAGATCAAGCAGGCGACCGGCGCGACGTCGCTGTCGATGACGCCCGTGCTCGCCCCGATGCCGCGCGGCATCCTGGCCACCGTCACAGCGCGCTTCGCTCGTGAGGGTGACCCGCGCGAGGTGCTGGCGGCGGCCTATGCCGATGAGCCGTTCGTGCACGTCCTGCCGGAGGGCACGTGGCCGCACACGGCCGCGACCGCCGGCTCCAATTCCTGCCACCTGCAGGCCACCGTCGACGTCGACTCCGGTCGCATCGTGGTGGTCAGCGCTCTCGACAACCTCGGCAAGGGTGCCGCCGGCCAGGCCGTGCAGTGCGCCAACCTCATGTCCGGCCTGCCCGAGACGATGGGCCTGTCCCCGTTCGGAGTCGCACCGTGACCGTCACCACCCCCAAGGGCTTCCGCGCGTCCGGCGTCGCCGCCGGCCTCAAGCCCTCCGGCAACCGCGATGTGGCCCTGGTCGTCAACGACGGCCCCGATTTCACCGCCGCCGGCGTCTTCACCGGCAACCGTGTCAAGGCGGCGCCCGTGCTGTGGAGCCAGCAGGTGCTCAAGGGCGGTGTCGTCCGGGCCGTGGTGCTCAACTCGGGCGGTGCCAACGCCTGCACCGGCACCCAGGGCTTCCGCGACACGCACGCCACCGCCGAGCACACCGCCGCCGTGCTGCGCGGTGGCCCCAAGCCGCAGCTGATCGGCGCCGGCGACGTGGCGGTCTGCTCGACCGGCCTGATCGGCGAGCTGCTGCCGATGGGCAAGCTGCTGCCCGGTGTCGCCGCGGCGGCCAAGGCGTTGAAGGCCGACGGCGGTGTCGCCGCCGCCGAGGCGATCATGACCACCGACACGGTGGCCAAGAGCGCGGTGGTCCAGCGCGACGGCTGGTCGGTCGGCGGCATGGCCAAGGGCGCCGGCATGCTGGCCCCCGCCCTGGCCACCATGCTCGTGGTGCTCACCACCGACGCCAGCGCCGGCAACGAGGTGCTGGACGCGGCCCTGCGCGACGCGACCCGGGTGACCTTCGACCGGATCGACGCCGACGGCTGCATGTCCACCAACGACACCGTGCTCTTGCTGGCCAGCGGCGCCTCCGACGTGCAGCCCACGGCCGAGGAGCTGGCCGCGGCGGTCACCGAGGTCTGCCACGACCTGGCCCAGCAGCTCATCGCCGACGCCGAGGGCGCGACCAAGCACATCGCCATCGACGTGAAGGGCGCGGCCAGCGAGGCCGACGCGGTCGAGGTGGGCCGCACGGTCGCCCGCAACAACCTGGTCAAGACGGCGCTGTTCGGCAACGACCCCAACTGGGGACGCATCCTGGCCGCGGTCGGCACGACGACGGCCCGCTTCGAGCCCGACCGGGTCGACGTGGCGATCAACGACGTGTGGATCTGCAAGGGCGGTGCCGCCGCGGACGACCGGTCCAAGGTCGACCTGAGCGGCCGCGACGTCACGATCACGATCAACCTGCGCGAGGGCGAGATGGAGGCGACGATCTGGACGACCGATCTGTCGCACGCCTACGTGCACGAGAACTCGGCGTATTCGTCGTGACCAGCCCCGTCGAGAAGGCCGAGGTCCTCATCGAGGCGCTGCCCTGGCTGGAGCGCTTCCACGGCTCGACCATCGTGATCAAGTATGGCGGCAACGCCATGATCAAGCCGGAGCTCCAGCAGGCGTTCGCGGCCGACATGGCCTTCCTGCGCTACGCGGGCATCCGCCCGGTGGTCGTGCACGGCGGCGGGCCGCAGATCAGCCGGATGCTCGACCGGTTCGGCATCGAGAGCGAGTTCCGCGGCGGGCTGCGGGTCACCACCCCCGAGGCCATGGAGGTCGTGCGCATGGTGCTGACCGGGCAGGTGGGCCGCGAGCTGGTCGGGCTCATCAACCGGCACGGCCCGCTCGCCGTCGGGCTCTCCGGCGAGGACGCTCACCTGTTCACCGCCGTCCGCCGGGGCGCGCTGATCGACGGCGAGACGGTCGACATCGGGCTCGTGGGCGACGTCGACCGCGTCGACACGTCGGCCGTCGACGACCTCATCGCCGCCGGCCGCATCCCGGTGATCGCCAGTGTCGCCCCCGACGCCGACGGCGTGGTGCACAACGTCAACGCCGACACCGCAGCCGCCGCGCTGGCCGAGGCGCTCGGCGCGCACAAACTGGTCGTCCTCACCGACGTCCCGGGCCTCTACACCGACTGGCCCGACACGTCGTCGCTGGTCACCGAGATCGACGGCGACGAGCTGGCCAAGCTGCTGCCCCGGCTCGAGAGCGGCATGGTGCCCAAGATGGAGGCCTGCCTGCGCGCGGTGCGCGGCGGCGTGCCCGCGGCCCACGTGATCGACGGCCGCGTCGCCCACTCGACGCTGCTCGAAGTGTTCACCCCGGAGGGAATAGGAACCATGGTGGTCCCGTCCCTTCCCACCACCCCGCCGCCACCCAAGAATGGACTGAAGGCATGACTTCGCTGATCGAGCGGTGGTCGCACGCCGGCATGAAGAACTACGGCACGCCGCAGGCGGCCCTCGTGCGCGGTGAGGGCGCGGTGGTGACCGACGAGGACGGCAAGCAGTACGTCGACTTCCTCGGCGGCATCGCGGTGAACGCGCTCGGCCACGCCCACCCGGCCGTGGTCGCCGCCGTCACCCAGCAGATCCAGCAGCTGGGCCACGTCTCCAACTTCTACGTCGCCGAGCCGCCGGTCGCGCTGGCCGAGCTGCTGCTCGCCCTGGCCGGCCGGGCCGGGCGCGTGATCTTCACCAATTCGGGCGCCGAGGCCAACGAGGCCGCCTTCAAGCTCTCCCGCCTGACCGGGCGCAGCCACGTCGTCGCCACCCACGGCGCCTTCCACGGCCGGACCATGGGGGCGCTCGCCCTGACCGGGCAGCCCGGCAAGTCCGACCCGTTCCGGCCGCTGCCGGGCGACGTGACCCACGTCGACTTCGGTGATCTGGCCGCCCTCCGCGACGCCGTCACCGAGCAGACCGCCATGGTCATCCTCGAGCCCATCCAGGGGGAGAACGGTGTCGTGGTGCCGCCCGCCGGCTACCTGGCCGGCGCGCGGGAGATCTGCACGGCCAAGGGCGCGCTCCTCGTGCTCGACGAGGTGCAGACCGGCGTCGGGCGCACCGGCCACTGGTTCCACCATCAGAGCGAGGGCGTCGAGCCCGACATCATCACCCTGGCCAAGGGCCTCGGCGGCGGGCTGCCGATCGGCGCCTGCGTCGCCTTCGGCCGGGCCGCCGAGCTGTTCACCCCCGGCTCGCACGGCACCACGTTCGGCGGCAACCCGATCGCCTGCGCGGCCGGGCTCGCGGTGATCCGCACGATCGCCGGCGAGGGCCTGCTCGACCACGTCAAGCGGGTCGGCGAGCAGTTGCGCCGCGGCATCGAGGGTCTGCACCACCCGCTGATCAAAAATGTGCGCGGCGCCGGACTGCTGCTCGGCATCGTGCTCACCGCACCCGAGGCGAGTCGCCTCGCCGCCGCTCTCCAGGAGGCCGGGTTCCTCGTGAACGCCCCGCAGCCCGACGTCATCCGCCTCGCCCCGCCGCTGATCATCAGCACCGAGCAGGCCGACGCGCTCATCGCCGCTCTGGAGGGTGTGCTGTGACCCGCCATTTCCTGCGTGACGACGACCTGTCGCCGGCCGAGCAGAGCACGGTGCTCCAGCTGGCCGCCGAGATGAAGGCCGACCGGTTCGCCTACCAGCCGCTGACCGGCCCGCGCGCGGTCGCCGTCTTCTTCGACAAGGTCAGCCTGCGCACCCGGCTCTCGTTCGAGGCGGGCATCGCCGAGCTGGGCGGCCAGCCGATGATCGTGGACACTCACGCCACCCACTTCGGCCGGGGCGAGTCGCTGAGCGACGCCGGCCGGGTGGTCTCGCGCTATGTGGCCGCGATGGTCTTCCGGACGACCGGGGACGAGCGCCTGACCGAGCTGGCCTCCGACGTCAACGTGCCGGTGATCAACGCGCTGACCGACGGCTTCCACCCGTGCCAGCTGCTGGCCGACCTGCTGACGATCCGCGAGCGGCTCGGCTCGACGGCGGGCCGCAAGCTGGCCTACGTCGGTGACGCGGCCAACAACATGGCCCACTCCTACCTGCTGGCCGGGGCCACCGCCGGCATGCACGTCCGGGTGGCCGGGCCGTCCGGGTTCGACCCGGCGGCCGTGGTCGTGTCGCGCGCGGCCGAGATCGCGGCCTGGACCGGCGGCTCGGTCGAGGTCCTGCGCGACCCGTTCGAGGCCGCCGACGGCGTCGACGTGCTGGCCACCGACACCTGGACCTCGATGGGCCAGGAGGACGACGGCCTCGACCGGCTCACCCCGTTCTGGCCCTACCAGGTCAACGAGAAGCTGCTGGCCGCCGCGTCGGACGACGCGATCGTGCTGCACTGTCTGCCCGCCCACCGGGGCGAGGAGATCACCGACGAGGTGATGGACGGCCCCCAGAGCGCGGTCTTCGACCAGGCCGAGAACCGGCTGCATGCCCAGAAGGCGCTGCTGGCCTGGCTGCTGGCGGCCAACGAGGACGCGGCGAGCGAAAATCGGGTGGACGAGCGATGACCGGGCCGGTGACCAGGGCCGGTCGGCATGCACGGATCGTCGAACTGATCCGTGACAAGGCGATCCGCTCGCAGACCGAACTGGCCGATCTGCTGGCCGGCGAGGGTGTGCAGGTCACCCAGGCCACCCTTTCGCGCGACCTGGAGGAGCTGGGCGCCGTCAAGGTGAGCGGCTCCTATCTGATCCCCGAGGACGGCAAGCGCCCGCTCCGCGAGACCACCGAGCAGGGCCCGGCCCGGCTGCTGCGGCTGCTGCGCGAGCTGCTCACCGGTGTCGACGCCAGCGGCAACATCGCCGTCCTGCGCACCCCGCCGGGTGCCGCGCACTTCCTGGCCAGCGCCCTCGACCGGGCCGGCCTGACCGATGTCGTCGGCACCATTGCCGGCGACGACACGATCCTGGTCGTGGCCCGCGATGCCATCGGGGGCAAGGCCCTGGCGGCCAAGCTCGCCGAGTGGGCCGGTCACCACACCGAGAAGCAGACCGCGGAATACCGACACTTCTGAGAGGAGCACCCCGTGACCGAGCGGGTCGTTCTTGCCTATTCCGGAGGCCTCGACACCTCCGTAGCCATTCCGTACCTGGCCGACCAGATCGGCGGCGAGGTCATCGCGGTGGCGCTCGACGTCGGCCAGGGCGGCGAGGACATGGAGCTCATCCGGCAGCGGGCCCTCGACTGCGGGGCCGCCGAGAGCGTCGTGGTGGACGCCCGCGAGGAGTTCGCGGCCGACTTCTGCCTGCCCGCGCTGCGCGCCAACGCCCTCTACATGGACCGCTACCCGCTGGTCTCGGCGCTCAGCCGTCCACTGATCGTGCGTCACCTGGTCGAGGCGGCCAAGCAGTACGGCGGCACCGTCGTCTCGCACGGCTGCACCGGCAAGGGCAACGACCAGGTGCGCTTCGAGGTCGGCATCGGCGCCCTCGCGCCCGGTCTCAAGGTGGTCGCGCCGGCCCGGGACTTCGCGTGGACCCGTGACAAGGCGATCGCGCTGGCCGAGGAGAAGGGGCTGCCGATCGACGTGTCGCACAAGTCGCCCTACTCGATCGACCAGAACCTGTGGGGCCGCGCGGTCGAGACCGGCTTCCTCGAGGACATCTGGAACGCCCCGATCGAGGACATCTACTCCTACACCCAGGACCCGGCGGTCACCCGCGACCCCGACGAGGTCGTCATCACCTTCGACCGGGGCAACCCGGTGGCCATCGACGGCGAGACCGTGACCCCGTTCCAGGCCATCACCGAGCTCAACCGGCGGGCCGGCGCCCAGGGCGTGGGGCGCCTCGACATGGTCGAGGACCGCCTGGTCGGCATCAAGAGCCGCGAGGTCTACGAGGCCCCGGGCGCGATCGCTCTGATCGCGGCCCACCAGGAGCTCGAGAACGTGACCGTCGAGCGTGACCTGGCCCGCTTCAAGCGCTCGGTCGACCAGCGGTGGGGCGAGCTGATCTATGACGGTCTGTGGTTCTCGCCGCTCAAGCAGGCGCTGGACGCCTTCATCGACGACAGCCAGGAACACGTCTCGGGCGAGGTGCGCCTGACCCTGCACGGCGGGCGGGCCACGGTCACCGGCCGTCGCTCGGAGTCCAGCCTGTACGACTTCGGACTGGCCACCTACGACACCGGCGACACGTTCGACCAGACTCTGGCCAAGGGGTTCGTGCAGCTCTGGGGCTTGCCCTCACGCATGGCGTCGGCCCGTGACGCGCGACTGGCAGACTGACGCACCGTGACCGAAAAAACTTCTCTCTGGGGTGGCCGGTTCGCCGGTGGTCCCGCCGACGCCCTGGCCCGTCTCTCGGTGAGCGTCCAGTTCGACTGGCGCCTCGCCCCGTACGACATCGCCGGTTCGCGGGCGCACGCCCGGGTGCTCGCGGCGGCCGGGCTGCTCGACCCGGACGAGCTGGGTCAGATGCTGGCCGCCCTGGACGATCTCGAGGCGGCCTGCGCGTCCGGCGAGTTCCGGCCGACCATAGACGACGAGGACGTGCACACCGCCCTCGAGCGCGGCCTGCTCGAACGGCTCGGCACGCTCGGCGGCAAGCTGCGCGCCGGCCGCTCGCGTAACGACCAGGTCGCCACCGACCTGCGGCTCTATCTGCGCGACCACGCCCGCGGGGTGGCCGTGGCGCTGGTCGAGCTGGCCGACGCGCTGACCGAGCAGGCCGCCCGCAACGTCGACACGCCCGCGCCCGGCATGACCCACTTGCAGCACGCGCAGCCCGTCTCGTTCGGGCACTGGCTGCTCGCCCACGTGCAGCCCCTGCTGCGGGACCTCGACCGGATGCGCGACTGGGACAAGCGGACGGCCGTGTCGCCGCTCGGCAGCGGCGCGCTGGCCGGTTCGTCGTTGCCGCTCGACCCGGCCGCCGTCGCCAAGGAGCTGGGCTTCACCTCGCCCGCACCGAACTCGATGGATGCCGTGGCCGATCGGGACTTCGTGGCCGAGTTCCTCTTCATCACCGCGCTGATCGGCGTCCACCTCTCCCGGCTGGGGGAGGAGGTCGTGCTGTGGACGTCGACCGAGTTCGGCTGGGTCGAGCTGGACGACGCGTTCGCCACCGGTTCGTCGATCATGCCGCAGAAAAAGAACGCGGACATCGCCGAGCTGGCCCGCGGCAAGAGCGGCCGGCTGATCGGTGGCCTGGTCACGGTGCTGACCATGCTCAAGGGTCTGCCGCTGACCTACGACCGCGACATGCAGGAGGACAAGGAGCCCGTCTTCGACGCGATCGAGACGCTGGAGCTGCTGCTGCCCGCACTGGCCGGCATGGTCTCGACCATGACCGTCCGCGTCGACCGGCTCGCCGCCACCGCGCCGGTGGGCTTCTCGCTGGCCACCGAGGTCGCCGACTGGCTGGTCCGCAAGGGCGTGCCGTTCCGCGAGGCGCACGAGATCACCGGCAAGCTGGTCGCGCTGTGCTCGGTGCGCGAGTGCGAACTGGAGGACCTGACCGACGACGACCTCAAGACGGTCAGCGAGCACCTCGACCCGTCGGTGCGCCAGGTCCTCACGGTCGAGTCGGCCCTGGCCTCCCGCATCACCCCCGGCTCCACCGGCCCCGGCCCGGTCGCCGACCAGCTGGCCCAGGTCCAGCACCGCCTCGACACCTGGCGCCAGTGGGCGGTCGAAAAGGTGGTGCCCCGCTGACGAACCGCGGGAAGCCGGTCGCGCGACCGGCTTCCCGTGTGTAGCAGCCGGCGCAGTGGGTAGGCCGGTCGGGTGATCAGAGAATGAGCCGGCCGCTGACTGCCCCCGACGTCCAGGCGGTGCTGCTCGACGCCGACGGCAACCTGTTCCCCTCGGAGGAGCCGGCGTTCGTCGCGTCGGCCGACGTGACCAACCGCTTCCTGGCCTCGCTCGGGATCAGCCGCACCTACACCGCCGAGGAGCTGCGGCTCACCACGACCGGCAAGAACTTCCGGACGACGGCCGCCGACCTCGCCGCCGAGCACGGTGTCGTGCTCGGCGGGCAGGCCCTGACCGCCGACCTGCTCGAGGATTGGGTGGCCGAGGAGAAGAAGCTCGTGACCGAGTACCTCGGCCGGGTCCTGCGCCCCGACCCGCAGGTGCTCCGGTCGCTGCACCGGCTGGCCGCCCGTTACCGGCTCGCCGCGGTCAGCTCCAGCGCCCTGGCCCGGCTCGACGAGTGTTTCCGGGCCACCGACCTGGCCGGTCTGGTGCCCGCCGACCTCCGGTTCAGCGCCGAGGACTCGCTGCCCCGGCCGACCAGCAAGCCCGACCCGGCCGTCTACCGGTACGCCCTCGACCGCCTCGGGGTGTCACCGGCCCAGGCGGTCGCGATCGAGGACTCGGTGCCCGGTGCACGGTCGTCGGTCGCCGCCGGGATCCCGACTGTCGGCAACCTCGCCTTCGTGGCCCCGGCGGAGCGCCAGGCCCGCCGCGCCGACCTGGTCGCGGCGGGTGTGTCCCAGGTGATCGAGTCCTGGGCCGAGCTGCCCTGAGCGGGTCGATCGCGCCTGAGCGGGTCGATCGCGCCTGAGCGGGTCGATCGCGCCTGCGCGGGCCGAACGCGCCTGCGCAGGCCGAACTGGCTTGAGCGGTCAGCGCCGGCGGACCTCGATCGCCCCGGTGTCGAGCAGCTCCCGCGCGACCTCGGCCACCTTGCGCCGCTGGTCACGGGAGGCGCGGCGCAGCACGTCGAAGGCGGTGACCGCGTCGACGCCGTGCGAGGCCATCAGGTAGCCGACGGCGCGTTCGATGACCACCCGGTAGTCGAGTGCGTACTGCAGCTGACCGGCCAGCACGCCGGCCTGGTGGGCGGTCATGGCGGTGCTCAGGGCCGATTCGATGACGTCGCTGTAGGACGCCAGCGCGGCCCGCTCCGCCTCCTCCCATCGATGCGGTTCGCCGAGGTAGACGTCCAGCGTGCCGACCGGCACGCCACCGAGCCGGAGCGGACAGCCCAGGACGGCGCGAATCCCGTGCCGCGTCAGCGTGGGCGTGATGGCCGGCCACCGCGGGTCGTCGCCCAGGTCATCGGCCGCGACGACGTCGTTGCGGACGAACGCCTCGACGCAGGGGCCCGTCCCGGTCTCGCTCTGCACGTGTTCCAGGATGCGGCCGGCGCCGTCGCTGGCCGCGATGTAGTGCAGGTTGCTCATCTCGTCAGCGATCATCAGGCCGGCCCCGCTGACCTGGAACAGCGCCGCACAGGCCCGCACCGCCTCCTCCACCGCGGTGCTGATGTCGGTGTGCTGGGTCGTCTGCAGCCGGCGCAGGCTGCTGGCCAGCGACTGCGGGTCGATGGCGGCCATCAGGCGGTACCTCCGGGTGACTGCACGGGCGGTGTGGCGGCACCAGGCACGCCGGAGCCGAGCCGGAGCATCACGCCGAGGATGCCGGCGTAGGCCTCCACCGCCGTGATCTGCTCGGCGGTCCAGCTGTGCGGTCGCGCCCCCAAGGCGTTCAGAGTGCCGGCCACGCTGCCGGCGACACGGACGGGAACCGAGAGAACCGCCCGCACCGGCGGTTCGCCGTCGGTCCGGCTCGCCTCGAGCCACCGCCAGAGGGCGGCGTAGGCGGCCGACTCGGCGAGGTCGGGCACCACCATGACGGCGTCCGAGCGCACACAGTCGATGGCCGGGCCCAGGTCGAGGTGCTGCTGGCCCCGTTCGAGGGCGGCCCCGGCGTCATCGGTGACGCCCACCACCCGCAGAAGATTTCGCTCGTCGAGCAGCATCAGGCCGGCGCCGTCGACGCCGAGCACGTTCTGGGCGGCCTGCACCACCCGATCGAGGTGTTCGATCAGCGACTGGCCCTCGGTGCCGGGCGGCAGGTCGACGTTCCTCAGCAGGTTCTGCAGTGTCGCCGCCAAAGCTTGTTGATCGACCGGCACGGCGGCTCCTTCGTCGATGTCGTGATCCAGATGGCGAGTCCCCCCCATTCGCGTCCCGAAACGGGCCGGGACGCCGCGGTCGTGGTTACACTTGCGGGCATCTGACCGATCCGCCCTGTGTCCGCGGAGCTGTTGTCATGGAGATGACGCATGCCCCAGGACCACATTGGCCACACCATGCCGTCGCGGCCGGTCGACATCTACGACGACCTCGACCACCTCGCCGAGCAGTATGTTCTCGACCGTGCGGGTCTGTCGCCGGCTCAGGCCGCGCGCCTGCGCGACGAGACGATCCGCCGTCTGCTCCCGTTCGCCGGGCGGCTGGCGGGCCGCTACCGCCACGGCCGTGAGCCGGCCGACGACCTCGAGCAGGTGGCCCGCCTCGGGCTGATCAAGGCGGTCGACCGGTACGACCCGGATAACGGCTCGTTCACCGCGTACGCGGTCAGCACCATCATCGGCGAGCTGAAGCGGTACTTCCGCGATCACAGCTGGGGCTTGCAGGTGCCGCGCCGCCTGCAGGACCTCTCCCGGGTGATCACCCGGGCCGGCGACGAGCTCACGGCCGAACTGCGCCGGCCACCCACCCGGGCCGAGCTCGCCGTGCGCTGCGGCGTCAGCGAGGACGACGTCGAGGAGGCCCGCCGGTCCCGCGAGGGCTACCGGCCCGTGTCCCTCAGCCTGCCGGTCGGTGAGGGCGGCGGTGAGCTCGGCGACCTGCTCGGCGGAAGCGATCACACCTTGGACCTGGTGCCCGAGCAGGTGACCCTGCGCCGGCTGCTCGACCAGTTACCGGCCCGGGAGCGCCGCATCCTGCTGGAACGCTTCTATGGCAACCGCACCCAGCTCGAGATCGCCGGCGACCTCGGCATCTCGCAGATGCACGTGTCCCGGCTGCTCAACCGCACCTTGGCCTGGTTGCGAGCCGGCATGCTGACCGAGGAGACGCCGGCCTGGCCCGCGGAGAGCACGGACACGGCCGAGACGAACCCGGTCGTCACCGTCCGGCGCGAGCCGGCCGGCCTGCGGGTGATCCTGGTCGGCGAGGTGGACCAGGACAACGGTCCCCGCCTGCGCGAGGTGCTGCTCCGCCTGGTGCGGCGGGCGCCGGCGGGCTCCCGGCTGGCGATCGACCTGGGCGGGGTTCCCTTGCTGGCCGCGGCCGGGGTGGCGGCCCTGCTCGCCGTGTACGAGGCGGGCCGCGGGCGCCGGGTCGAGGTCACCGCGGTGAATCTGCAACCGTTCGTCCGGCGGATCGCCGCCGTCTCGGGCCTGGGTGTGCTGTTGCGGCCCGACGTCCGGCCCCCCACCGAATCGGTTGTTTCGCCGGACGGGCGGTGGGCATGCGCCGCCACCGCACATCGGGCCGCCGGGCCCGAACGCGAGGCAGAACCCCACTCGGCAGCCGGCCCGGTCACCACCGGGTCGCGTCGCCGTGCGCGGAAGCCGGCGTGAGCGGAAGCCGAAGGGAATCGCCGTGCCCGTCCACTGTCTCCCCCTCGCCGATCGCACCCTCCCGTCCCTCCAGCACCGGCTGGCCGTGCCCGTCTACGACCGGGCCGCGCTCACGCCCGCCGTGGTGCACCTCGGAGTAGGCGGGTTCCACCGCGCACATCAGGCGGTGTACCTGGACGACCTGGCCCGGCTGGGCAACAGCGACTGGGGTGAGATCGGCGTCGGGCTGCGCTCGACCACCATGCGAGACGCCCTCGGCCCCCAGGACGGCCTGTTCACCGTGGTCGAGCGGGACGGTCGCGGCGACACCGGACGGGTCGTCGGGTCCATGGTCGGCTACCGGTATGCCCCGGACGATCCCGAGGCGGTGCTGCGCACGCTGGCCGACCGGCGAGTCCGGCTGATCACCCTCACGATCACCGGTGACGGTTACCGCCGGCCGGCCGGGCCGGCGAGCGCGGCGTGGTATCTGGTCGAGGCGTTGAGCCGGCGGCGGCAGGCCGGGCTGGCCGGATTCACCGTGCTCTCGTGCGACAACGTCGACGACAACGGTGCTGCCGCCCGCGCCATGGTGCTCGAGCTGGCCGCGGCCCGTGACCGGCGCCTGGCCCGCTGGATCGACGCGCACGTCTCGTTCCCGGCCTCGATGGTCGACCGGATCACTCCGGGCAGCGACGACGCCGCCCGGGAGCTGGTGGCCGCCCGGTTCGGCGTGGCCGACCGGGCCCCGGTGGTCACCGAGCCGTTCCGGCAGTGGGTGGTCGAGGACGACTTCCCGTACGGGCGTCCGCCCCTGGAGCGGGTCGGCGTGCAGTTCGTGCCGGATGTGACCCCGTACAAGTTGATGAAGACCCGGCTGCTCAACGCCGGCCACAGCGCCTTGGGTTACCTCGGCTGCCTGACCGGCGACTACCGCACCAGCAGCGAGGCCATGGCCAATCCGGTCGTCGCCGACTACCTCGCCGTGCTGTTCAGCGAGGAGATCGCGCCGCTGTTGCCGGCCGTGCCCGGCGTCGATCTGGCCGGCTACCAGACAACCGTGCTGCGCCGCTTCGCCAACCCCGCGATCAGCGATCAGCTGGCCCGGCTGTGCGGGCGGGGTTCGACCAAGATGCCCGCCTACCTGCTGCCCACGCTGGCCGAGGCTCGCCGGCAGGGCCGGTCCACGCCGCTGCTGGCCCTCGCCGTGGCTGCCTGGTTCTGTTATCTGCGCGGGTACGACCTCAACGGCTCGCCGCTCGAGGTGCGTGACCGCCTGGCCGACGAGCTGCGGGCGCTGGCCCGCGCCGGCGGCACCGATCCCCGTCCGCTGCTGGCCCGCAGCGGTCTGTTCGGCGCGCTGGGCGACGACCCGGAGCTCGTCGCGGCGATCGGGTGCGCCCTGCACGACCTTGAGATGTACGGACCGGCCGCCACCGTCTGCGACTACCTGGCCACGATGCTGCTGTCGGAACCGGCCGTTTGACCGGCCGGCCGGTGGGAAGGCGACGCCATGACCACCGCATCGATTCTGGGGTCCACCATGGACTCCGCGCCGGTCCGCCTCGTCGCGCCCGCCGATCCGGCGCCCGTCCGGCGCCGGACCCTGCTCGGCTACCTGCTCGTGCCGCGCCCCAAGGACCTCTTCAAGGCGCTGCTGATGCCCCTCACCTTCGGGCTGGCCGCCCTGGCGACCGGCGGGGTGGACCTGACGACGGTGCTTCGCGCCGCCGTCGTCCTGGCCGCGCTGGAGTTGCTGATCTATCCGGCCCGCTATCAGTGGAACGACATCCGGGGGTTCGCCGCCGACCAGCGTCATCCGGCTGAGGCCGCGCGCGGGCGCCTGCCCGGGCCGTTGGAGCGGGCCCGGCCCAACATCGCCGCCAGTGCCGCCGTCGCGGGGCTCCGGCTGCTGGTGGCCGCGGCCCTGCCGGTGCTGCTGCCGGGGCTGGGCCTGGGTCCGTTCATCGGGTGGATGGTGCTCGGCGTCTTCGGGGTGGCCGTGGCGTACGAGGCGCTGCGCGCGGCCGGCACGGGGCGTTCGGGCCAGGTGCCGGCGCCGGTCCGGCCGGCCATCGTGCTGTTGTGGATCATCGTGGGTGCCGGGTACGTCGTCCGGGGTCTGACCGGGCTGGCGCTGGTGATCGACCTGCCGCGGGCGCCCGCGGTCGGGGTGGCGGCCGGCGTGACGCTGTGGGCGTACGGGGTGGCGTTCGTGACGAGCCGGTGGGCGATCGAGTCGACGGCGCACGGGCGGCTGCGGGACGGCCGCCTGACCTGGTCCTGTGAAGCCGGGCAGGCTCGCGAGCACCTGCTGGCCCTGGTGCGCTGGGTCCCCGGGCGGGTGGACCCGCGGCACTTCGACGGCCCGGCCGACGGCTCGGTCACCGGGTGGCGCGCCCTGCGCGGCCGGACCGCGCTCACCGCCCCGTGGAACCTGGCCGCGGTCGTCGCCGGGGCGGGCGCCGCCCTCACCGGGCGCCTGCTGAGCGGACCGGTGTCCATGATGGAGGGCAGCGTCGTGGCGTTGACGGGCGGGCTCGCGACGCTGGCCACCGTTGCCGTCGCGCGCCACCGGGTGCCGATCGCGGCGGCCGGCGCCGCTGTCCTGGCTGTCATCCTCGGGTTCGAGCCGGTGGCCGCGGTTCTGCCCTGGGTGGTGGTGATGAGCGCCTGTCTGCGGTGCGTCAGCGGCTCGTTGAGCACCATGGGCGCCCTCGGCGACCGCCTGCGCTCGCGGGTCGGCGATGCCCTGTCCCCGCTGGTCCGGGCCGTGCTGGGCCGGGAGACCTGGGCCGCCCTGACCGGGGCGGAGCAGGTTCGTGGCTGACCTCGAGGAGCTGCTCGGCGTCGCCCGCCGGGCCGCGCTGGCCGGCGCCCAGGTCGCCCTTGACTGGCGGTCGCGGGCGAGCCGCCTGCGCGTCGAGGAGAAGGCCGGCCCGGCCGACCTGGTGAGCCAGGCCGACCGGGACGCCGAGGAGGCGATCCGGGCCGTGCTGGCGGAATGCCGCCCGGACGACGGCGTGCTCGGCGAGGAGTCCGGCACCGCTCCGGGCCGGTCGGGGGTGCACTGGCTCGTCGATCCGATCGACGGCACCACCAGCTATCTGTACGACCGGGAGGACTGGTCGGTCAGCGTCGCCGCCTGTGCGACCTCGGGCCGCCGGTTGCTCGCCGGTGTGGTGGCCGAGCCGGTGCTGCACCGGATCACCGAGGCGTGCGACGGTGGCGGCACGCGCACCGATCAGGCACCGGCCGGTGTCCGGAGGGAGCAGGACCTCTCCCGGGCACTGGTCGAGGTGAACCTGGGGCGTCCCGACCAGCGCCCGCGGGCGGCCGACATGGTCGCCGTCCTGACGCCGCGGGTGCGGGACCTGCGGCGTGGCGGCAGTGCGGCGGCCGCGCTGGCCCGGGTGGCCGGGGGCCGCGCGGACGCGGCCTGGTTGCCCGGCCTGCAACCCTGGGACTTCGCGGCCGGCGTCCTGCTGGTGCGGGAGGCCGGGGGAGTGGTGGGCGACCTGGACGGCCGGTCGGACGGCACCTGGCCGCGCAGCGGGGACATCCTGGCCGCTCCCGAAGAACTCTTCGAGCCGCTGCGCGACCTGCTGTCGGCCGCCTATCGCACCACTACTTGAGCCCCGACGACGACACGGACTGCGTGAAGTACCGCTGGAAGAACAGCAGGATCAGCAGCGGTACGAGCGCGGTCAGCACAGCCCCGGCGAAGATCGCGCCGAAGTCGACCCCCTGCTGGCCCGCGAACTGGGCGATGGCCACGGGCGCGACCGTCATCTCGGGATCGGGCGCGATCAGCAGCGGCCACAGGTACGCCTGCCACTGGAAGACGAACAGGATCAGGCCGGCCCCGATCAGCGCGGGCCGCGACAGCGGCAGATAGATCCGCCAGAACACGCCCCACCACCCCAGACCCTCGACCCGCGCGGCCTCGGCCAGGTCGACCGGCACGCCGAGGAAGAAGCCGCGCAGCAGGAAGACCGCGAAACCGTTGCCGACGCCCGGCAGCACCAGGGCCAGGTACGTGTTCTCCAGGTGCGCGTCGCGAAAGATCGACATGAGCGGGATGGCGATCGCGTCGAACGGGATCAGGAACGACACCACCATCACCGCGAAGACGACGCCGCGCCCGGGGAAGTGGAGCACGGCCAGGGCGAACGCCGCGGTCGCGCAGATGGCCAGCCCGATCACCAGCGTGGCCACGGTGACAACGGTCGAGTTGAGCAGCGCCCGGCCGAACTCCGCGTCGAACAACCGGTCGAAGTTGCCGATCGTGAGCCCGCGCGGCAGCAGCGTCCAGAGCGACACCGGCGAGAGCGTCGCGAACGTCTCGCGTTGCGGCCGCAGCGCGCTGACCGCCGCCCACCACAGGGGCAGGACGAACAGCACCGCGATGACCGAACCCAGCACGACCATGCCCAGCCGGGGCCGTTGCCTCGGGCGGCCCGGTCCGGCCGGGGCCGGCACTGCTCCGGGGTTGCTGCCGGTCGGCGGCCGTCGTTGCGTCTGGGTGGACACTCAGTCACTTCCTTTCGACAGCAACCGGAACTGGACGAGCACGATGGCCAGGGCGATGACCGCGACGATCACGGTTCCGGCCGCCGCGGCGCCCGCGTCCGCCCGGACGTAGGCGCGTTCGAAGACGTTGTTCATGATCAGATCGGTCCGGCCGTTCGGCCCCCCGCCGGTCAGGATCTGCACCGGGGCGAAGACCAGCAGATTCGAGATGGTGTCGGCCACCAGCACGAAAGCGAGCTGCCGGCGCAGCTGGGGGAGGGTGATGCCGCGGAACCGGGCCCACCGGCCGGCGCCGTCGAGCGACGCCGCCTCGTACAGGGTGGGGTCGATCTCCTTGAGACCGGCGATCAGGAACATCATCCAGTAGCCGACCCCGATCCACGAGACGACCACGATGATCGAGGCCAGTGCCTGTCCGGGCGAGGTCAGGAAGCCCTGCGGCGCGATGCCCAGCCGGGCCAGCACCCCGTTGAGCGGCCCGTCCGGCCGGAACGCGACGGCCCAGATGACAGCCGACACGCTCTGCGGGATGGCGACGGGCAGGAACACCAGGGTCCGCATGAGGCCGGCGCCGCGGATCCGCTCGTTGAACAGGACGGCCAGCGCGAGCGCCACCGCGATCTGCAGCGGGTTGACGATGATCCCGAACAGCAGGGTGATCTTCAGCGAGTTGAGGAACGCCGGGTCGTCGAGCAGCGTGCGGTACTGCTCGACGCCCACCCAGTGCGTCGGCTCGACGCCCAGGGCCGTGCTGCGCAGGCTGTCCCACACCGCCTTGGCCGTGGGCCACAAACGCAGCAGCACGGCTGCCAGCAGGGCCGGCAGCAGAAAGGTCAGCGCGATCGGCAGGTCACCCAGCCGCCGGCTGGTCCTGGTGGGCACGGTGCTCATTTGGTGCGGTACTTGGCCAGGTCGCGATCCAGTTCCTGACCAGCCTGGGTCAGCCGCGTGGTCGCGTCGGTGCCGTTGCGGATGTCGGCGAACGCCTTGTTCATCACCGACTCGAAGTCGACGAACCCGGTGGTGATCGGCCGGGACACCGCGGTGGCGCCCAGCGACTGCTCGATGATGTCGGCGATCTGCTGGTACCGCTCGCCCTTGGCCCCGAGGTTCTTGAGGTAGGTCTGGAAGGCTTCCTTCTGGACCGGGATGTTGTTGCTGGTGGTCGCGGTGGCACCGGCCGCGTCGATGGTCATGTAGCTGAGGAACTTCTTGGCCGCGTCCTTGCTGTCGGAGAACGGGCTGATCCCGGTCGACCAGGAGTCGGTCGAGGTGGCCGGCTTGCCCGGGGCGAACCGGGGGAACGGCGCGACGCCGTAGTCGACGCTCTTCTCCTTGTCGAACGCGGCGGCGTTCCACGGCCCGCCGGCGAAGAACGCGGTGCCGCCGGTGGCGAACAACCCGGGCGTCTGCTCCGGGTTGATGCCCCGCGGCGCCACCCCGCTCTGGAAGATGTCGTGATACCAGGTGAAGGCCCGGGTCCAGCCCGCGTTGGTCACATCCGGCTGGAGCAGGTCGGCTCCGCTGAGGCCGGGGCCGCCGCCGAGCGACTCGGCCAGCGGCTGCAGCTGGTAGTAGCGGTCGACCTGGTCGAAGATCAGCCCGTACTTGGCTCCGGCGTCCTGGGCCTTCTTGCCGTCCGCGGTCACCTGCTCCCACGTGATGGGCTGGGCCGGGTCGCTGCTGGGCGCCGCGACCTTGGCCTTGGCCAGCAGGTCCTTGTTGAAGTAGAGCAGCTGGGTGGAGGTCCAGCGCGGCATGGCGTACTGCTTGCCGTCGTACGAGGTGATCTTGAGGGCGTTGGGGTCGATCTTGCCCTCGGCCTGGCCGCGCAGGTCGTCGAGCGGCTCCAGGAAGCCGCGCGAGGCGAATGCGGCCAGGCGCGGCTCGTCCACGTCGTACAGGTCGATGTCGGCGTCCTTGGCGCCCAGCCGGGACTGGACCGTCGAGTTGAGGTCGTCGAACGGCACGGCCTGCTGCTTGATCTTGATTGTCGGGTTGGCCTTCTCGAAGGCGGCGATGACCTTGTCGAAGGTCCCCGGGTCCTGCGCGTTGACGAAGGTCAGCGTGGTGTTCCCGCCGGCGTCCTGGCCGGAGTCGTCACCACCGTCGCCACAGCCGGCCGCGGCGAGGGAGAGTATCGCCGCGGCAGTCAGCGCGAACGTCCGATTCTGATGCATTCGTGAGCCCTTCAGAGTGAGTAGACGTGGTTGAGGAAGAATTCGATGAACGCCACGCTGTCCACCTCGGTGGCCACCATGCAGTTCGGCTCGGGCGGGTTGCGCGAGGTCAGGAGGTCGGCCACGGTCACCCCGCGGGTGATGTCGCTGCAGATCTCGACCTCCACCCGGGCCGGCCGCCAGGTCACCAGGCCCGGCTTGCTCACCACGGCCACGGCCAGCGGGTCGTGCATGGGAGCGGTGCAGAACTCGCGGCCCGGATAGGCCTCGCGCAGGTAGTCGATCCAGGCGTGGGCGCACTGACCGGCGTACGAGGCGAACGGCCGGCCGGTGGCCGTGAGCCGGTCGGCGTCGGCCCGGTTCAGCTCGACCTGCAGGGTCACGTCGAGCCCGAGGAACCGCAGCGGTGCCCCGCTGTTGAGCACGATGGCCGCGGCCTCGGGGTCGATCCAGATGTTGAACTCGCCCGGCATGGCCAGCATGCTCGTGGTCCGCAGGAACGCGCCGCCCATGATGATGATCTCTTTGACCGCGGTCGCCACGTCGGGCTCCAGCGCCAGCGCTAGGGCCACATTGGTCAGCGGGCCGATCGCCACGATGGTGATCTCGCCCGGGTTGGCGCAGACGAGGTCGACGATGGCGGTGGCCGCGCGCCCCGGAGCCGGCTTGAGCGGGGTCAGATGCTCGCGGACGTCGGCCACCCGATCGCGGGCCGGGTGGTCGTGCAGCGGCCGGCGCAGCGGTCGGGCGGCTCCACGGACGACGGGTATGTCCGGCCGGCCCAGGCGGTCGAGCAGGTGCAGGGCCAGGGCGGTGGAGGTGTCGACGTCGATGTTGCCGTTCACCGTGGTGACCAGCTCCAACTGCTGATCGGTCACGTCGACCGTGAGCGCCATGGCGAAGCCGTCGTCGATGTCCGAGCCGGGCGCGCCCATGGCGACATCGGTGTCCAGGATGAGTCGGTGCACCATCGCCCGGCCTTCCCGATCCCGGACGCGGGAAACACCGGATTGCCGGGCGTCGGCCGCCCGGCAATCCTGGTCACGTGGAGTTAGCCGACGACCCGCGTCTTCGGGGTGTCGCCGGGCAGGCCGCCCGAGTCCGACTCGAACAGCGGCACCGGCGTCTCCGATGTCGACCCGTTCTTCCCGTACGCCGTGACGTGCGCCTCGGCGCTCGGCGGGACCGGCACGGTGGCCGCCCCGGTCTCGTCCAGCGTGAGCGGCACGGCCGCCGCCGCCCCGATCCGCAGGGTCACCTTGTCCGCCCCGGCCGGCGCGGTCACCACCACCTGGTCGGTGCGGTTGTCGTTACCGTCGGCGCGCAGCCGCCAGGCGATCGGCCGCTCCGCCGCACCCTTCACGGGCAGCAGCAGCCGCAGGTCCTGGCGGTACGAGTCGGCCGAACCGTGGAGCGCGTAAGCGAGCACCCCGCCGCCCCTGGGCTGGATCGTGAACAGCGCCGCCGGCTGCCCGTTCACCGTTCCGGTCCAGCGGACGGTGACCGCCGTGCCGGCCGCGGTGACCCGGGCGTCGCGGATGGCGCCGGAGACCCAGGCCCGCAACGTGGCCCGGTCGAACGTCCGGTCGCCGAGGGCCGCCGCGACGGTCGCCTCGCTGACGTCCTGCGGGGCGACGTCGGAGTTGCTCGCCCACCCGCCGCCCGCGCCGCCCTCGTAGATGACGTCCGCGCCCAGCGTGACGGTGGCCTTGACCTCGGGCGGGATCGGCGACGGGGGCAGGATCATCTCGGCCAGCCCGGTGCCGGCCGGCTGCGGCCGGGCCGGGCCGTGCTCGACGGTGCCCTCGGGCGTGTAGCGGAAGCCCTGGCTCACCGAGACGGTGGACCCGGGGGGACCGACCACTACCAGGGTGCCCGGCTTGTCGGAGGTCGTCCCGCCGTAGGTCACCACGGCGTCGCCGCCGTCGACCCGCCCGCTTTCGGTGAGCTTCGCGGCCGGGGCGCCCGCCTCACCGGCGTACCAGATCAGGGCCTTGTCCTCCAGGAAGCCGAACCGCAACGGCACCAGCGCGAGCACGAGCCGCTCGGAGCCGACGTCGGCCGCGTACACGAACTTGATCGCCTTGCGGTCGGCGATGCGCCAGGTCTCGCCCGGGTCCTGAACGTCCTGCATGCTCTGCCGTACGCCGTCGAGCAGGGCTTTGTCACCGGCCAGCGACCCGCGGACCGGCCCGTCGCCCAGCACCGTGGTGAAGCCGGCGACCTGGATGCCGGGCGCCCAGCCGGGCAGCGGCACGAAGCCCGCCTGCACGCCGGCCGCCGCGGCCACCAGCACGGCCACTCCGGCGACACCCGCGCGCCGCTTGTTCCGGTGATGGCGTTCGCGGCGCTCGAAACCCGCCCACGCGTCGCCACCGACGTCCAGCATCTCGGCCTCGGCCGCGAGCACGTTCTTCAGCACTGACTCGGTGTCCATGGTCATGCCCGGGTCCTTTCCGGTACGGGATTGAGGTGCGCGCGAAGCCGGTCGAGCCCCCGCGAGGCCTGGCTCTTGACGGTGCCGACCGAGCACCCCATCAGATCGGCCACCTCCGCCTCGCCCAGGTCGGCGAAGTAGCGCAGCACGAGCACCGCGCGCATCCGCGGCGGCAGCCGGCGCAACGCCGCGACCACCTGCTGCCGCTGCTCGATCGACCCGTACGCGTCGGCCGCGGGGGAGTCGGTGACCAGAAGCGGCACCTCGCTGACCCGGCGACGCCGGCGCCACGAGGTGGCGGTGTTCACCATCGCCTTGCGCACGTAGGCGACCGGCGCCTCCATCTGGGAGACCCGTCCCCATTTGCGGTGGGTCTTCTCCAGTGCCGCCTGAACCAGATCCTCGGCGTGGCCGCGGTCGCCGGTCAGCAGATAGGCCACCCGCACGAGCGGCCCCCACTGCTGCTCGACGAAGGCGCGGAAGGAGTCCTCCGCCGGTGAATGTGTCGACATGCTGCGCTCAACGCCTCCCGGGCCGGAAAAGGTTGAGTCCTTTGTGGATTGCTCCGCCGAGCGGCCGGCTGCTCAGGAGAACCGGTGTACTTGGGTCGTTTGATCGGACAGGGCGGTATCCGGTATGTGACGAAGACGTTACGGTGGGGAGGTGCCACCGGCGAGCTGTCCGGTGGCACAGACGAGTCGTGACCTGGCTGGATCGAAGTTCTTCGCGACGACGACCCATCCGATGGCATGGATGCGCCGAATAGACACGCAGGAGTACACAGGAAAAAGCTTTCCGGGGTGCCTGCCGGATCCACGATCCGGGCACGGGTGCTGGCGTCCATCGGTGAGGTGGTGTGATGATCCGAGTCGCGGTGGCCAGAGACGAAGGATATTTCGGTGTCCCGGTCCGGGCCCTGCTCGAGCCCAGCCCCGACCTGCATTTCATCGGCACGCTGCCCTTCGGGCTCGACCTGCCCCAGGTGGCGGCCGAGATGTGGCCCGGCGTGATCGTGATAGACACGCAATACATGGTGAGCCAGGTGCTGCCGGTCGCCAATGCCGTGCGTTCGACGAACCCGTCGTGCGCGCTGCTGCTGCTCTGTGATCCCACCAAGAGGGGCATGCTGCCGCCGCGACATCGGTCCGGCCCGCTCAGCTTCCTGCCGGTGGACGCCTCGGCGGCGTTGCTGGCCGACTCGGTCCGCCGGCTCGCGGGCGGCGAGCGCGTGGTGTCGGCGCGGCTGCAGACCGCCTCGCTGCTGGCCGACAAGGGTCTGAGCACGCGCGAGCTCGAGGTGCTGGGCCTGGCGGCCGAGGGCGAGCCGGTGAAGGAGATCGCCAAGCGGCTGTTCCTCTCCGGCGGCACGGTCCGCAACTACCTCTCGGCGATCATCTCGAAGACCGGCGCCCGCAACCGCCTCGACGCGATCCGGATCGCCCGCAAGGACGGGTGGCTGCGGTAGGTAGTCTTGGTCCGGTGCCAACCGGTCTCGAGGTCCCCGCGCTGCCGGTCATGATTCCGCTCGGGGTGGGTCTGATGATCGCGGCGGCGGTGGTCCTGCGCCGCCGTGGGGAGTGGGCCCGGGGCCGGTTCGTCGCCCTGTCGCTCGCGGGGTGGTATGCGGTGGCCGTCCTCGGCGCGACGATGTTGCCGATGAGACTGAGCTGGGGTGCCGGCGCCGGTGAGCCCGAGCTCTTCCGCATTCTGCTGATCCCGTTCGTGACCATGCAGCCCAGCGACTTCGTGCTCAACGTCGGCATGACGCTGCCCCTGGCGGCCGCGCTGCACGTCGTCTTCGGGGTGCGCGACCGCAAGCGGGTCGTGCTGACCGGTTTCCTGCTCAGCCTGGTCATCGAGACCACGCAGCTGATGATGCTCCTGCTGCACGGCAGCCGGTGGCCCGACACCAACGATCTCATCGCGAACACGCTCGGGGCCTGGCTGGGCTGGCTCGCCTTCCAGCGGCTGCTCACGATTCCCGCCGTCCGCCGGGCCGCGGAGCCTCGTCAGGCCGAGCCGGCGGTCCGTTCGTAGAGCTCGCCGACCTCGGCGGCGACCCGCCCGGCGTCGTACCGGTCGCCGGCCGACCTCGCGGCCAGCCGGCCGCCGGACCGCTCGGCCAGGCAGAGCACTTCGGCTCGCAACCCGCGCGGCAGCGACTCGGGATCGTGGGCGGTCAGGCGCCGCGCACCGTCGACGTCCATCCCGTCCAGCGGCGCGCAGGTGGCATAGAGCGCGGGCAGCCCGGCGGCGATCGCCTCGAGGACGGCCAGCCCGGAGGTCTCGCGGCCCGGTGACACAAAGACGTCCATCGCGCACAGCATCTCGCGGGCGTGCCGCACCGGACCGGCGAACAGCACCCGGTCGGTCACCCCCTCGATGGCCGCGAGCCGTTCCAGGGCGTGCCGGGACGAGCCGGTGCCGACGAGCAGCAGGATCGCGCCGGGCACCTCGCCGACCGCCCGGATCAGCGTGTCGAACCGCTTGCCGGGTTCGAGCCGGCCGATCCCGCCGATCACCGGAGTGCCCGGCGCGATCTGCAACCGGGCCCGGGCCGCGGCTCGCACGGTGGGGTCGAAGCGGAACTCGGTGAGGTCGAGTCCCTTGGGTACGACGGCCAGGCGCTCGTCGGGCACGCCCCACCGGCGCAGGCGGTCGGCGATGGCCGCCGACACCGCGATGGTGACCTGGCCCAGGCGCTCGCCGGCCCGATAGAACAGGGCGGAGTGGCGGCTGTCGTCGACGTGATACTCGGTGGCGACGACCCGCGCGACCCCGGCCAGCCAGGCCGCCGGCCGGCCCTGCGCGCTCGCCCGGAACAGGTGGGTGTGGACCACGTCGAATCCACCGCGACGGGCGAGCCGGCGCAACCGGCGGATCGCCCCCGGGTCCACATCGCGATTGCTGATCAGTTGGTGCACGGTCGTGCCGCCGGCCCGCAGCGCGTCGAGGACCGGCCCGGGCGGCGACAGCGTGACCACCTCGCTCTCCTGCGGCAGGTGGCGGATCAGGAGACGCAGCTGGTGCTCGGTTCCGTCGCCGGCCCGGGCGCTGATCACATGCAGCACCCGTGCCATTCTTCCCACTTTCACCGTGTCATTGTCGGTAATCCGATTGCCTGCTCTGAATGGGACGCTCGCAGATCCGGCCATTGCCGGACAGTTGCAAATGTCATGTTGAATCTGAGAGATATTCACGTCTCTGACGAGGGATGTGGGCTGGTCAGGTGCGGTGTGGCACTAACGTGAGAAGTTCTCACAAGCGGCATGACAATAGGCACTGTATTCGCCTGAAGGCTCCTGGCACTCTCGATGCCGCAGGGTGATGAAAGCGCTTCGGATCATATTCGGCAATTTCCTGACGCCCATTCCTTGCCTGCTGAAGAAAGTACCCGGGTGCGCTCAAGGAGGAAAGCATGCAGCTGCGGAGTGCGGCGCCCCCCGAGGACACCGACGCGGGGATCCGATGGCCGGGCACCCCACTGATCCGGACGATCCTCTTCGGCCGTTCCGCCCGGGCCGGCGTCGACGCGCTCGCCCTGGCCGCCGCCCTGCTGATCGCCACGGTGCTGCGCCACGACGGTGATCTCGCCGAGGTCCACCTCACCGGGGTGCTCGCCCTCGCCGCGGTCGGGGCCGTCGTCCAGACTGCCGTCGGGCTGCGCTTCGGCCTCTACACCGGGCGATGGGCGTACGGCTGCTTCGAGGAGATCCTGGCGCTGGCCAAGACCGTGGCGGTCACCACACCGGTCCTGTTCGTCCTCGACACGCTGCTCGGCCGGCTCGTGCCCCGGTCGGCCATCATCGCGGCCGGCCTGATCGCGCTCGTTCTCGCCGCGGGTGCGCGTTATTCCGTACGGCTGACCCGCGACCAGCGGCTTCGGCCCTCACCGGCCGAGGGCGGCCGCGTCGTCGTGATGGGTGCCGGTGAGGGGGCCACCCAGGTCGTCCGGGCCATGCTGCGCGACCCGGCCAGCCCCTACGTCCCGGTCGCGCTGCTCGACGACGACCCGGCCAAGCGCACCCTGCAGATCATGGGCGTGCCGGTGGCCGGCACCCGGCACGCGCTGGCCCAGGTGGTCAGCCGGTTCGAGGCCGACGTCGTGCTCATCGCCATCCCCAGCGCCGGTGCCGAGCTGGTGCGCGAGCTGACCGAGCTGGCCGGCCCGGCCGGCGTCGAGGTCAAGGTCGTCCCGCCGGTGGTCGAGCTGTTCGGCCGCACGGTCAGCGTCGGCGACATCCGCCCGGTCACCCACGCCGACCTGCTCG
This sequence comes from Paractinoplanes maris, assembly GCF_023544465.1. Classification (GTDB taxonomy): domain Bacteria; phylum Actinomycetota; class Actinomycetes; order Mycobacteriales; family Micromonosporaceae; genus Actinoplanes; species Actinoplanes maris. The sequence goes on from NZ_JALPVL010000015.1 coordinate 257,979, forward strand.
GCCGGCGCGAGATCGGTATCGACCTGGCGGCGATCGCCGGCTACCTCGCCGGCCGCCGGGTGCTGGTGACCGGGGCCGGCGGCTCGATCGGCTCGGAGCTGTGCCGCCAGGTGATGCGGTTCTCGCCGGCCGCCCTGGTGATGCTCGACCGCGACGAGTCGGGCCTGCACGCCGTCCAGCTCTCGATGGACGGCCGTGGCCTGCTCGACGACCGCAACCTGGTCGTGGCCGACATCCGCGACCAGCAACGCCTCGACGAGGTCTTCGCCGAGCACCGGCCGCAGGTGGTGTTCCACGCCGCCGCGCTCAAGCACCTGCCGCTGCTCGAGATGCACCCGTCCGAGGCGCTCAAGACCAACATCCTCGGGACCTACCAGATCCTGCAGACCGCGCTCCGGCACGGCGTCGAGCGGCTGGTCAACATCTCGACCGACAAGGCGGCCGACCCGGGCAGCGTGCTCGGCTACTCCAAGCGCATCACCGAACGGCTCACCGCCGCGGCCGACCAGGCCGGCGACGGCACGTTCTGCAGCGTCCGGTTCGGCAACGTGCTCGGCAGCCGCGGCTCGGTGCTCACCGCGTTCGCCGCCCAGGTCGAGTCGGGCGGCCCGATCACCGTGACCCACCCCGAGGTCTCGCGCTACTTCATGACCGTCCAGGAAGCCGTACGGCTGGTCGTGCAGGCCGGTGCGCTCGACAGCGCGGGCGAGGTGCTGGTGCTCGACATGGGCGAGCCGGTGCGCATCGCCGATGTCGCCCGTCGGCTGGCCGACGCCGCCGAGCGGCCCATCCCGATCGTCTACACCGGGCTGCGACCCGGCGAAAAAATGCACGAGAGCCTGTTCGGCGCGAACGAGCCCGACCTGCGCCCCAACCACCCGCTGATCTCGCAGGTGCCGGTGCCGCCGCTCGACGGGGCCGCGCTCTCCCTGCTCATCCCGACGGCGTCGCGGCCCGAGCTGACCGCTGTCATGCGCTGGCTCGCCGAGAGCCCGGCGTTGTCCGTCGCCCGTCAGTTCCTGAAAGCCAGCTAAGGGGTCGTCATGCGTGTGGTAGTCGTCGGTCAGGGTTATGTCGGGCTGCCGCTCGCCGTCCGGGCCGCCCGGGTGGGGCACAGCGTGGTCGGCTTCGATGTCGACGACGAGCGGATCAAGCGGCTGGCCGCTGGCGAGTCCTACGTGGACGACATCTCCTCGGCCGAGTTGCGGGAGCTGCTCGATCAGGGGACCTTCCAGCCGTCGGCCGACCCGCGCTCGTGCGCCGGCTTCGACATCGCGGTCATCGCGGTGCCGACGCCGCTGCGCGAGGGCACGCCCGACCTCAAGTACATCGAGGAGTCGGCTCGCACGCTGGCCCGATACCTGCGGCCGGGCGCGACCGTGGCGCTCGAGTCGACGACCTATCCCGGCACGACGACCGACCTGGTCGCGCCGCTGCTCGAGGAAGGCTCCGGGCTCATCGCGGGCGACGACTTCTACCTCGGTTACAGCCCCGAGCGCATCGACCCGGGCAACCGCGAGTGGACGCTGGAGACGACGCCCAAGGTGGTCTCGGGCATCAATCCGGCTTCGCTGGAACGTATCGACGCGTTCTACAGCTCGGTGGTGGCCCAGACCGTGCCGGTCGGCGACTGCAAGACGGCCGAGCTGGCCAAGCTGCTGGAGAACACGTTCCGGCACGTGAACATCGCGCTGGTCAACGAATTGGCGGTGTTCGCGCACGACCTGGACATCGACGTCTGGGAGGCGATCGACGCCGCGTCGACCAAGCCGTTCGGCTACCTGCGCTTCGTGCCCGGGCCCGGGGTGGGCGGGCACTGCCTGCCGATCGACCCGTCCTACCTGTCGTGGCGGGTGCAGCGCACGCTCGGGCAGAGCTTCCGCTTCGTCGAGCTGGCCAACGACATCAACAACCACATGCCCGACTACGTCATCCGGCGGCTCGTGTCCGGGCTGAACGACCGTCGTAAACCGGTCAACGGCTCGACGGTCCTGCTGCTGGGCCTGGCCTACAAGAAGAACAGCGGCGACGCCCGCGAGTCACCGGCCCGCCGGGTCGCGTCGCTGCTGCTCGACATGGGAGCCGACGTGCGCGCGGCCGACCCGCACGTGGTCGAGGACGCGCAGGTCGACCAGCGGGTGGTGCGGGTCTCGCTGAGCGCCGAGGAGATCGCCGCGGCCGACGCGGTGGTGCTGCTGGCCGATCACGACGTCTTCGACCTCGACCTGGTCACCTCCCATGCCTCGTACGTGCTGGACACCCGTCACCGTCTGACCGGAGCGAACGTGGAGACGATGTGAGAACTCTCTGGGGTCTGATCAATCAACTGGCCGCCGCGGTCGCCCTGATCCTGCTGTCGCCGGTGATCCTGGGCGTGGCGCTCTGGATCCGCCTCGCCGACGGGCCCGGTGTGCTCTTCGTGCAGGAGCGGGCCGGGCTGCGGGGCAAGCCGTTCCGCATGCTGAAGTTCCGCTCGATGGTGCACAACTCGGTGGCGAAGAGTGCCGAACTCGGCATCGACGACCCGTACGGGCTGGTCGAGAACGACCCGCGGATCACCGCGTGCGGCCGGTTCCTGCGGCGGACGTCGCTCGACGAGCTGCCGCAGCTGGGGAACGTGCTGGCCGGCCACATGCTGCTGGTCGGCCCCCGCCCCGACGTGCTGCCGCAGGTCGCGAACTACTCGCCGATCGACGCCCGGCGGCTCGAGGTGAAGCCCGGCATCACCGGCTGGGCCCAGGTCAACGGCCGCGACGACATCGACTGGCCGCAGCGCTTCGTCCTCGACCGCTGGTACGTCGACAACTGGTCGCCCGTCCTCGACCTGCGCATCATCGGGCGGACCTTCGCCGACCTCCGGCGGGGCGAGCCGCCGGTGCACGTCGACACGCTGAACATCGCGCGGGCGCAGCCGGCACCGGTGGCCGAGGACGTGCGACGTGCGGCCTGACCGCCGCGAGATCGGCTCGGAATTCCACTGGAACCCGGCCGTCCTGCTCGACGGCGATCGGGACGGCCACCTCCCGGCCGGCGAGCTCTTCGCGACCGCGTGCGGGGCCATGAGTGCGCTGGTGCAACGGCTGGCCCGGCCCGGCCGGCTGCACGTCCCGTCGTTCTTCTGCATGGGCGTGGCCGAGGCGCTGAGCAAGGACATGCCGCTGGCCTGGTATCGCCACCTCCCGGACGACCGCGGCCCCCGCTGGGAGACGTTGCACGCCACCCCGGGCGACGTCGTGCTGGCCCAGAACCTGTTCGGCCGCGAGGACGGCGCGGGCTGGCGCGACTGGATCGGCGCCCACCCCGGCGTGACCGTGCTCGAGGACCACTCCCACGACCCGTTCAGCCCGTGGGCCAGGACCAGCACAGCCCCGTACGCCGTGGCCTCGCTCCGCAAGACCCTGCCCGTCCCCGACGGCGCCGTCCTCTGGTCGCCGCGCGGCCTCGACCTGCCCTCCCCGGTCGGTGCCTCCGCCGAGGGCGCCCACCTCAAGCTGACCGCGATGCTGCTCAAGGCCGCCTGGCTCGACGGCCGTCCCGTCCCCAAGGACACGTTCCGCGCCCTGCAGCAGCGCGGAGAGCAAGCCTTGCTCGGCAGCGCCGCGCCCGCGAGCCCGTTCACCGCCGCCGTGCTGCCCCTGCTCGACATCGCGGGACTGCGGTCGGCCAACATCCGCAACGCCCGGGCCCTCCAAGCCCTGCTCGGAGCGCCGGCCCCGAAGGGCGCCGTCCCGTTCCGCGTGCAGCTGCTGGCTGCCGGCGAGACCGCGCGGGACACGCTGCTGACCCACCTGGCGAGCGCCGGCATCTTCGCCCCCGTGCACTGGCGGCAGGACCGCGACGGCTTCTTCAGCGGCGACGACGAGGCCGCCGACCTGGCCGCGCGCATCCTGACCGTGCCCGTCGACCACCGCTGCGGCCCGGCCGAGGTGCACCGGACAGCCGAGATCCTGCTGACGCACCGAGGCACCCTCTGGGACCCGGCCGACGCCGTTGGCACCGCGCCGGGTGACGCGGGCCGAAGCTCGTCGCGTTGGGCCGGGTGACGCGGGTCGAAGCTTGTCGCGTTGGGCCGGGTGACGCGGGTCGAAGCTTGTCGCGCCGCGGCCGGGTGACGCCGGCCGGGCCGCTCCGAGCGGCCCTGGGCTCGCTGTGTGAAGATCGGAGCGGGCGCACGGAGGGAGCTCTCGATGTCTGATCTGGACGGCTATGCGGAATCACTTCTCCAGGGCCGGCTGGTGCGGCTGCGTGCGCTGCGCGACGCCGACCTGCCCCACCTGGTGCAGTGGTGGAACGAGCCCGCCACCATGGTTCTTCAGCAGCACAGCGTGATGCCCGTCCCCGAGGCCGGCCTCCCCGACATGTTCCGCAACTGGAGTGTCAACAAGGACGAGAGCGGCGCCGGCTTCAGCATCGAGACCCACGACGGCGAGCTGGTCGGCCACCTCACGCTGTGGGGCATCAAACCGCGCACCCGGATCGCCACCCTGGCCATCGTCATCGGCTCCCCGCACACCGGCCACGGCTACGGCACCGACGCGGTCGAGCTGGCCGTGCGCTACGCGTTCGACGAGCTGGCCGTCAACAAGGTCGAGCTCCAGGTCTGGTCGTTCAACCCACGGGCCGTCCATGTCTACGAGAAGGCCGGCTTCCGCCTGGAGGGCCGCCGCCGGGCCGCCGGTTTCCACCGCTCCACCTTCCACGACGAGCTCCTGATGGGGCTGCTGCGAGACGAGTACGAATCCCGGGCCGCCTGAGCGTCACCAGTCGAGCCCGACCCGCACGTCGCAATTCGCGGGGCCCCCACAGGTGCATGACTTGCATCCGGTACCCGGGTACAGGCTTACCGTCGAGACATGACCACCACTGATGATCCGGCGTGGGTACCCGAGGCCTGCACGTTGCCTACTGCCGAGCGGCCGCTGCGGTCGGCCGAGTTCGACGACCTGTTCGCAACCGCGCTGCGCGGTCAGCAACGACGGTCGGCCACGACGCTGAGCTGGGATCTTGATCCGGCCGCCGAGGCCACCACCCGGGACCTGACCGGAAGGGAAAGCAGTTGCTGCTCGTTCCTTGTCTTCACCTTCCATCCAGGTGACGGAACGCTGCGGCTGGACGTCGCGGTGCCGGCCACGCAGGTCGAGGTCCTCGACGCCCTTGCCGCCCGGGCCGCGGCCGGGATCCGGTCGTGACCGGGTTGCGCACCAGCCAGGTCGCCGACGCGGCCGGAGTCAACCGGCAAACTCTGCGCTACTACGAGCGCCGGGGCCTGCTGGCCGAACCGGACCGCAGCCTCGGCGGGCATCGGCTTTATCCGGCCGAGACCGTCACCGTGCTGAGGGTGATCAAGGCGGCGCAGCGGTTGGGCTTCACTCTCGACGAAGTCGCTGACCTGCTCGCCGCCGGCGGCCACCGGCACAGCGGCCCGGACTCCGGCCTTCGCGACCGAGCCCGGGTCAAACTCGCCGAGGTCGAAACCAGGATCGCCGATCTGGAGGTGATCGCCTCGACCCTGCGCGCCGCGGTCGCAGCGGGTTGCGACGACTTGGTCGCCTGCGCCGGAGAGCCGTGCTGCCCCATCCCGTTCGCCACCATCGCTTCCACCCCGCCCGCCGCAGGGGCGTCCGATGCCACCGGTCGCTGAACGCCGGCGTCGTCTGTCGCCGCCCGTTCGCCCAGCCCACCCCGGCCGAGATGTTCCCGGAGCTGACCGGCCCAGCCGGGATCGCCCGCGCCACAGGCTGCGTCATCAGGTCAGCAGAGGCTGCCGGTGCCGGGCAACGATGCATCCGGCCGGTGTCAGGCTCGACGAGGTGATCAGGGTGGCGGCAGGCCCGGACAACGGTCGAGGACGGCTCGCGTCGCACTCGTCAATATCCTTGCTGCCATGGCTGTCGTTCGCTTGCCCCTCATCGTCATCGACTGTCCCGATCCTGGCGCGCTTGCCCGGTTCTATGGTGCGATGCTGGATTGGAAGGTCGACGTCTCCGCCGACCGGGCTTCGGCCTGCGGTGGGGACGGCCGGTGCATCTCCTTCCATCGGGTGGACGACTACGCGCCGCCGACGTGGCCGACCCAGGAGCGGCCTCAGCAGATGCACCTCGACATGCTCGTCGACGATCTCGACGCGGCCGAGGCGGTGGTTGTCGATCTCGGTGCGACCAGGCATCCGGATCAATCCGATACGTCTTTCCGGATCTTCCTGGACCCGGCAGGCCACCCGTTCTGCCTCTGTTTGACCTGATCCGGAAGGGTCCACAGCTTGGCGTCCGCCTGGCTCATCAGGCAGTCAGAATCCGCTTACCGAGCAGGTCCAAGCCGGGGCGGCCGGTACGGATCCGACGTGGCGGCGAGCCGAACACCGGCACGACCAGTCGGCGCCGGGCCGAAGTCACCTCGATGGTTTCTTGGGGCGTCGATACGGCGCCGGACGTTGGTCACTGTTCGTGGGACAGAACCTCGAAGCGTCGTCAGGTGTCGTAGTAGCCGTCCCACGGCTCGTGGAAGCCCAGGTGGTCGGGGTAGAGCTCGACCCGACCGCCGTCGCCGGCTCGCTCACTCGAGGTGTCAACCAGGCCGAGCGATGCACGTACGCGTTTTGGTTCCAGCCGGCGCAGAAGAACAGGCCTCCGTCGAAGCGGCCGATCTTGCCCGTCCGGTAGCCGGATTCGTGGGCGATGGGGATCAATTCGGCCCGTTACACGGGCTCGACCTGGCAGGCGACCGGCGGCGCGCCCGCCGGCTCGGGGCGGAGCCGGCGGGCGGTGGGAACCGCTGCGGATCAGCGGCCGCACTGGTGGGAAGAGAGAGCGCCGGGATCAGCGGTAGGGCGGGAAGCGGCCGGTCAATGATTCCGGGGTGGGGGTGCCGACGAGCTTCTCGAAGGCACGGGGTTCGGTGATGACCCGCCAGGTGTGGAACGGCTGGCGGCCCGACGCGAACTGGGACTTGTAGCGGAACAGCGAATCGGCCGAGCCGCCGACGCCGCCACCGAGGTGGTAGACCGTGTTGCCGCGGGCGCGGCCCCAGGTGCGTACCTCGTGGTAGAGCAGTTTGTCGGCGTAGTGGATCGGCGCGTCGGCGGTGGACTGCAGGTGGGTGTGCATGATTCCGCCGTACTCGAAGAAGAGGTTTCCCCCGAGCACGCGGCCGTCGTGGAGCGCGACGGCGAGGTGGGCGTGGTCGCGCAGGGCGGTGCGCAACGCGGTGAAATAGGCGGCGTCGAAGAAGTAGAACTCGGTGGCGCCCACGCGGCGCATGGTCGCGTGGTAGGTCTCGATCCAGTCGTCGAGCAGGGTCCAGTCGTCGAAGACGATGTCGACCCCGGCCCGCCGGGCCTTGTTGATCTGGTTGCGGTGGCTGCGGTGGGTCTGCGACCAGATCTCGTCCAGGCTGAGCGTGAGATCGATCGACACCGTCTCGCCGTGGGTCACCACCGTCCCCGCCGCCTCCAGCGCGGACCGGAAGAACGGCAGCAGCGGGTGCAGGCGGGCGAAGACGGTCACCACACCCTGCGTGCAGAGCAGCTCGGTCATCGCGCCGGCCGCGCGTGACCAGAAGGCAGCATCGTTGCTGCCGACGGGGCCTGGATATCCGTACGGCGAGGTCGCGTCCTGCAGGTCGGTGTCGGGCACCGGCCTGAGCAGCAGGGGAACCAGAAGGACGCGTCCCGCCTCGGAGTATCGGAAAGCCACCGGAGTGCCGCCGGTCAGGCCGGCGTCGAGGCGCACGTACTCGGGGACGTGGTAGATGTCGTGCCGGACCCGGTCGAGTGCCTCCTTCCAAGCCGGGTCCGGGGGTGACAGCACTGCGGCATCGGCCATAGTCAACCTCCTGTGGGTAGGGGCGCCGCCCGGGCGGACGGCGCGGAGGGGGCGGCGCCGGGGCGGCGGCGTGCCCGAGTCCATCGTCGTGCGTTCAGTGCCCAGCGAAGCATGGCCCGCGGCACCGCCTGCTGGGTAGCCCGGTGCAGCAAATAGCGCCATAGTGGATATTCGCCGCGGCGGTCGGAAAGCGCGTAGGAGAAGCGGATCGACGGCAGGCCGGCGTAATCCGGCATCCGCTCGAACCACTCGCTACTGGCCAGGGCGGCCCGTTGCAGCGGGGCGAGGGCGGCGCGGCGGCGATGCTCGTACCGTTCCAGGGCCGCGGCCAGCGGCCCGCCCGACGACAGCGCGTCGGCCAGCGCCATCGCGTCCTGCAGGGCCAGCTTGGTGCCCGAGCCGATGGCGTAGTGGGTGGTGTGCGCGGCGTCGCCCATCAGCACCACGTTGCCGTTGTCCCAGCGCTGGTTGGTGACGCGGCGGAAGTTCATCCACCCGGTGCCCCCGGAGTCCGCCCGGTGGTCGACCAGTCGCTGTCCGTCCAGGTGGGCCGCGAAGATGGTCTCGAGGCGGGCGCAACCGGCCTCGGCGTCGAGCCGGTCGAGCTCGAGCGCGGCCCACGTGGTGGGCGTGCACTCGACGATGAAGGTGCTCGTGGTGTCGTCGAACGGGTAGGCGTGGAACCAGATCCAGCCGGCCGGGGTCCGCTCGAAGCCGAACGTGAACGTGCGGAACACGTGTGAGGTCCCGAGCCAGATGTACTTGTTGCCACCCATCTCGACCGACGTGCCGAAATGGGACGCGTCCAGTGCCCGCAGGGAACTGCCGGCACCGTCGGCCGCCACGATCAGATCCGAGTCCGGGATGTCGGCCTCGGAAGCCGACCACCGCACGTCCACCCCGAGCGACAGAGCGCGGGACTCGAGCAAGGACAGCAGCTTGTGCCGCCCCAGGCTGAAGCCGTACCCCGCGAGATGGGTGACTTCCTTACCGGTGGCCCGCACCTCGTACTCGTCCCACTGGCAGGCCGCCTCCCATATCTGCCCGGCGCTGACCGGGTCGTAGGCGAACAGGTCGTCGAGCAGGTCGTCCCAGAACACGACCCCCCACCCGTACGTGGTCCCGCGCGGGTTGCGCTCGAGAACGGTGACCTCGTGGCCGGGATCGGCGAGCTTGGCCAGCACCGCGAAGTACAGACCGGCGGGGCCACCGCCGACACAGGTGATCCGCATGGGGCACTCCTAACGGTAGGGCGGGAAGGTGCCGGACTCGTCGGTGTCCCGGCCGGCGGCGGAGACCAGATCCTCGTACGCCATCCGGTCGGTCACGACGCGCCAGGTGTGGAACGCGTGCCGCCGCGGCGAGAACCCGGCCTTGTACGAGAACAGCGAATCCTGTTCGCCACCTTTGCCCCCGCCCAGGTGGAAGACGGTGTCACCGCGCGCCTTGCACCAGCGCCGGACCTCGTCGTAGAGCAACTCGTCGGCGTATCGCTTGGGCGCCCGCCGGGTCGACGAGACGTAGCCGGTGGCGATGCCGTGATGCTCGAAGAACGTGTTGCCGCCGACCACTTCGCCGTCCTCGAGCGCGACCGCGAGGTGCATCCGGTCGCCCATCACGTCGTGCAGGGCGGCCAGGTGCTCGTGGCTGAAGAAGTAGTAGCCCGACGCGCCGACCCGCCGCATGTTGTCGTGGTAGACCTCGACCCATTCGCCGAGCCGGTCCCAGTCGTCGAAGACCACCTCGGTGCGGGCCCGTCGCGCGCGGTTGATGTGGTTGCGGTGGTCGCTGCGGGTCTGTTTCCACATCTCGTCGAGGCTGACCGTGAGGTCCATCGAGACGGTCTCGCCGTGGTGCACCATCGTGCCGAACCGGCCCAGCACGGTCAGCGGCGCGGGCAGCAGCGGGTGCATGCGGACGAAGGCCGTCACGATCCCCTCGTCGCGCAGCGTCTCGAGCATCGCCACGCCGGCCCGCTCCCAGAAGTCGCGGTCGCCGGGCATCGCATCGCTGACCGGCCCCGGATACCCGTACGGGGAAAGGCCGTCGCGCAATCCGGTGCCGGGGATGTCGCGGAGGATCAGCGGGAGAAGCAGCTGGCGGTCGCCGTCGGAATACCAGAAGGCGGCCGGCGTGCCCGAATACAGAGCCGCGTCGAGCGTGACATAGCCGGGCAGGTGGTAGGTGTCGTGCCGGGTGCGGTGCAGAGCCTCCTTCCACTCCCGGGCCGCCGGTCCCACGAGCGCTGCGGTCATCTGATTGCTCCTAACACAAAGGCGTTGAGCGCCATGTTGGCGGCGAACTGGTCGTTGACGACCTGATGGCTCTCCAGCCGTTGCTGGACGGCCGGGTCGGAGCGGCCGAGCTTGACGAACCCGTCCGAGAACCACCCGTTGTCCGAGCCGGTGCCGTCCACATTGGCCCGATAGGTTGTGCCGCTGGGCCAGACGACGCGGGTCAGCGTGCGGGAAAAGGCCGCGAGGTCGGCCTTGGTCCAGAAGCGGCCGCGGTCGCGGGCTTCCACCACGTACGCCAGCACACCGTTGCCGTGGCTGACGTCCTGGCCCGGCCGCTGGGCCGAACCCCACACGTCGCTCCAGAAGTAGGCGGTCGCCTCGGCCGGGTTGCGGCGCATCTGTTGCCGCAGCCCGCCGCTGTGCCCCGGCACGTGCTGGTCGACGTCGGCGACGACCGTCTGGAGGCGCTTTTTGCGGGCCGGGTCGCCGGTCACCCGGGACAGGTTGAGCGCGATCAGACCCCAGTGCGACGCCATGTGCGTCCGTTCCCGATAGATCGTGTCCTCGGGCCCGCGCGCGTGCCACTTGTCGAAGACGTTCTTCTCGGCGAAGGCCAGCAGGCGGTCGAACCGGGCGCGGTACTGCACGTTGCCGTACACGGATTCGTTCTCCCGCATGGCCACCAGCAGCGCCGTCCCGTACCGCCAGAAGTAGCTCTCGTAGAGCGGGACCTCGTCGCCGTCCTCGTTGGCCGACGTCCACCCCAGATAGCCGCCGCGGACGGGTTTCGCCGAGCCGGTCACGTTCTCGACGAACTGCAGGGCCCGGTCGAGGTAGCGGCGCTCGCCGGTGGCCCGGAACATCGCCACGCAGGCGTCGACCGAGTAGGAGAGCTCGTAGTGGTCCCAGCTGTCGCCCGAGCTGCTCAGCGGCAGCCCCACCTCGGCCTGGTAGTTCCAGCCGCGCAGGAAGATCCCGGCCCAGTGGCTGACCGGCTTCAGGGTGGCCGCCTTCACCACCGGTTCGGGCTCGGCGGGCAGCGGCGACAGGGTCGCGGTCGATTCGTCCTGTGGTGTGGTGCAGGCGGCGAGCGAGCCGAGTGCGGCCAGCAGCAACGCCCGGCGGCCGATGTGCGCGGTCACGCCGGCACCTCCTGATGATCGGGTTGAACAGAGGGGACCGACGCCGCGGCCGCCGCCATCGCGGCGAACAGCCAGGCCAGCCGGGAGTCGTAGTAGTCGCCGGAGAACAGGCTGCTCAGCCCGACGAAGACGGCGGCGGCCACGGCCAGGCCGGTCAGCTGCGGCCGGAGCCCGCCGCCGCGCACGGTCGCGGTCCACAGCAGTACGGCTGCGGTGAGCAGCCCGATGCCGATCAGGCCGCCCTCGGCGGCGACGCCGAGCACGTAGTTGTGCGGGTATTCGACGAACTGGTTGACTCCGATGTAGCCGTAGAAGCCGTCCAGCCCGGCGCCGGCCAGCGGATGCTCGACCGCCAGCCGCCACGCCGCCGCCCAGATGTCGGTGCGGTCGGAGAGGTAACGGTCCTGCACGGTCTGCTCGACGAACCGCTCCTGGAACAGGTTGGTGAACGCGGGCGGGGCCAGCGCCCAGATCGCCGCCACCGCCACCGCGACGAAGGCGAAGGCACCGGCGATCGCCCCGGGGTGCAACCGGCGCCGGATCTTGAAGAGCGCCACCGCTCCCACGGCCGCACCGGCGAGCAGACCGGCCCGGGAGCCGGAGAGCACGGCGGCCAGGCCGAACAGCGGAGTGGCCAGCAGCGGCAGCAGGCGGCGGTGGAACAGGGCCAGTGCCACCGCGCTGATGATGCCGAGGATCTCGATGCGGACGAAAACGTTGGGGCCGCCGCCGAACGCCGAATACCGGCCCTGATCGCCCGGGCCGTTGACAAAGAGCGCGGCCAGCGCGAAGACGATCGCGGCGACATAGAACAGCAGGAACGCCGTGCGCACGACCGCTTCCGGGTTGCCCACGGCGTAGACGTAGAAAGCGACGACCAGGGCGCCCATCAGCACCAGGTCGAGCGTCTGCGGCCCGACCCGCGAGGCGGCCGGCGACCACAGCGCCGAGGCGATCTGGAACAGGAAGAACAGCAGGGTGGCGACGAGCCAGCCCTCGCGTCGCCCGCCCGCCGGGACCCGGGGCCGGCGGGCGACGTCGACCAGCAGCACGGCCAGTGCCACCAGCAGACCGGCCACCCGCAGGTCGACCCAGGCCAGATCGGTGTATCCGGCCCGGTCGAGCGTGAACCGGCCGCCGATGGCCACCAGGATCAGGATCAGCCCGGGCGCCAGGAAGACCCGCGGGGTGCGCAGCCACGTCATCGTGGTTCACCGGTCAGGCGGTTGGCGACCAGCGCGAAGAGCAGGCACGAGCCGTAGCCGACGAGGGAGCCGTAGGCCGCGCCCAGGATGCCGAAGGCCGGGATGAGCGTGAGGTAGGCGACGAAGCTGACCACGAAACCGGTGATCTCGGCGGCCGACACCAGGCTGCCGCGGCCCTTGGCGATGAGCAGCCCGAGCGTCACCCGGGAGATGGCGTAGAGCCCGGCCGCGGCCACCAGCGGCACGATGACCGCCTTGGCCGGCGCGTAGTCCTGGCCGAAGACCGGCACGATGAGCAGGTAGAGCCCACCGGCGGCGATCGGCGTGACCACCACGCAGTAGAGGCCGACGGCGAGCAGGATCGGGCGGGTCGGCAGGCCGCCGTTCTGGTGGTCCCGCCGCCACTTGCCCAGCCGCGAGTCGGCGTACGCCCGGATCGGCCAGGCCAGCAGCTCGGTCATCGTGGCCACGGCGGCATAGAGGCCGAGTGCCGAGGTCGAGGCGAGCGCCGGCAGCGCCAGCCGGTCCGAGCGCAGCATCGCCATGTTGGAGATGGCGGCCGGGAAGAGAGCCAGGCCCTCCTTGCGGACGAGGCGGTTGCGGTCGGGCAGGGCCGATCCGTCCGGTGCCGGCCGGCGCAGCCACAGGACGATGTAGACGGTGGTCGGCACCAGACCGGCGATCAGGTAGGCGACGATCCAGAGTGCCGGCGTGGTGGTGTTCGCGACGAAGAGCACCACCAGCAGGCCGAGCAGCAGCAGCGCCTCGACGACCCGGCAGATCAGGAAGTCGCCGACCCGCCCGGCCGCGATGGCGATCGCCCGGGTGGCCAGGCCGGCCACCTCGACCAGGGTGTAGAGGGTGATCAGCCCGATCACCAGCAGGCCCGGGTTGTAATGGCCGGGCGCCACCATTTCGAATCCGGCGGCCAGTGCGATTCCGGCCGCACAGGGGACGATCAAGAGCTTCCCGTACGCCCGGACGGCCGCGGCCGGGGTGATCTCGTGATAACTCGCCACGAAGCTGCGCTCGGTGCCCAGCAACATGAACTGGGTGGCCAGATAGACGACCTGGAGCATGAGCGCGACCTCGCCGCGGTGCGCGGGGGCGAGGGCCCGGACCATCAGGATGTTCGCGACGAAGGCGACCCCGCCGGTGAGCAACTGGGACGCGAAGAGCTGGACGAAGGGTTCGCGCAGTTGCCCGCCGGCCCAGGCGATCGCGCCGGTCCGCCGGGGAGGGGTGACCTCCGCCGCGGGGCGCTCCGCCTGGAGCTCACTCATCCTTCGGCTCCGCTTTCTCCGCCTTGCGCGCCAGGTCGCTGCCGTTGATCGGCTTGATCTTCTGCGTGGTGATGCCGTCCATCGGCGTGAAAGCGATCTTCTGCGTGGTCCCGCCGTCGTCGGGTTGCCGCTGCTGGATGACCTCGGCCGGTTTCGCCGGTTGACCGGCGCGGGCGACCGCGGTCCCGGCCACCCGGGCCCGGCCGCTGACCGGGTTGGCCGGGGAGACCGGCGCCTGCTCGGGCTCCTCCCGATGCCCGAGCAGCGTGGTGACCAGACCGTCGTCCTGCGCCGCGGGGATGCGCGGCTGGGCCGGGCCGGCTTCGGTCGGCAGACGGCGGGGCAGGGCGTTGAGGACCGCGCCGACGAGCCGGGTGCCGACCCGCTCGAGCAGGTCGGTCGAGCGCTGCACGTCGGCCGTACGGGTCCGGTTGGCCCGCACCACCAGGAGCGCGCCGTCGGTCACCTTGCCCAGCACAGCCGCGTCGGCCACCCCCTGCAACGGCGGCGCGTCGATCAGCACGATGTCGAAGCGTGAGGTCAGCTCGCGTACGGTCGCCGCGAGCCGGGGCGAGGCGAGAACCTGACCCGGGTCGGATCGCCGGTCGCCGGGCGGCAGGACGGTCAGGCGCCCGTCCAGCGGGTCGCGCAGCACGTCGCTCACCCGGGCGTTGCCGGCCAGCACGTCGGCCAGGCCGGGCCCGCCCTCCATCGCGAGATAGCGGCCCACCCCGGGCGAGCGCAGGTTCGCGTCGACCAGCAGCACCCGCGCGCCGGTCTCGGCCATCGCGATCGCCAGCCCGCAGGCGACCGCGGTCGTCCCCTCCTTGGGGTTGGCCGCGGTCAGCATCAGCGCGGTGCCCTGGGGGTCGCCCCGGCGCAGGCTCGGTGTCTCGGGCAGCAGGCTGCGCAGCCGCCGGAAACCCTCGGCGATCGCCGAATCGGCCTGCCCGGACCGGACCCAGCGGCCGGTGAGCGAGATGACCCCGACCGTGCCGATGCCGAGCCGGCGCAGGTCGTCCTCCTCGGCCACGGTCCGGCGGGTGGCCTCGCGCACCGCGACCGCGACTCCCCCCACGAGGAGTCCGAGCACGGCCGAGAAGCCCACATCGCGGACGAGGGTGCCGGGCTCCTGAGTGGTCACTGCCTCCTGGGCGACGGTGATCTGCGGCGGGGGCCCGTCGGCCGCGGCCACCGGCGGATCGAGTTTCTTGGCCAGCGCGACCAGGGCCGAGGTGGCGCTCGTGACCATCGTGCGGCTGCGCTCGGCCGACGCGTCCTTGGCCGTCACCACCAGCAGATCGGTGCCGGCCTGGACCTCGGCCGACAGGCTCTTGCTGACCTCGGCCGCGGTGGCGGGCGCGCCGAGCTTGGTGGCCACGCTCTGCGCCACCCGCGGGCCGGTGAGCAGGGTGATGTACGAGTTGAGACGGCTCGCCTTGGCATCCGGGTCACCCGACCCGGTGGTGACGAACAGGATCATCGAGGACCGGTACGCCGGCTCCCGGGTCAGCGACAGCCCGGCCGCCGCGCCCATGGCCAGCAGGATCGGCACGACGATCCAGACCCAGCGGCGGCGGCACGCCCGCACGTACTCGCGCAGTTCCACGCTCTCAACTCCTGCTCTTGCTGTGCGCGGCCCGGCCGAAGGCGTTCTTGCTGTGCGCGGCCCGGCCGAAGGCGTTCTTGCTGTGCGCGGCCCGGTCGAGGACGTCGGCGAACCGGTCGAACAGGAGGTCGCGGGAGAACTGCTCCACGGCGAGCCGGTGTGCGGCGGCGCGGGCCTGGGCCAGCCACGACTCGTCCCGGCAGTGCTTGACGAACTGCTCGGCGGCGTCGCCGGTGTCGGTCGGGTCGAGCACGAGCCCGGCACCGAACTCGTCGATCAGGCCGGCCTGCCAGCCGCCGTAGTTGATGGCGATCGGCCGTCCGGCGGCGAGCGCGTCGAAGAACTTGTTGGCCGAGTTCTCCCACAGCGCGCGGATCGGCCGCACGAAGCTGGTCGACATCGTGGCGGCGCCCAGGATCAGCGGCAGCTCGGCTTTCGGCACCTTGTCCCACATCCGTACGGTGTCGTCGAGCAACCCGAGCTCGGCCGCGAGCCGCTTGGTCGGCTCCCACTCCTTGCCGTGCCCCACGATCAGCACCCGGATCTCGGGGTCCAGCTCGCGCATCCGCTGGGCCGCGCGCACCAGGTAGTCGACGCCGTTCACCGCGCCCAGCGCTCCGGTGTAGACGATCAGCGGCCGGTCACCCAGCCACTCGTGCCGCCGCCGGAAGGCCTCGACGTCGGCCGCGCCGACCTCGAACATGGCCAGATCGGCGGCGTTGGGAATGACCGTCGTCCGGGTCGACGGGCGACGGGCCACGACGCCGGCGGCCATGCCGGGGGAGAGGGCGACGACCTCCTCGGCGTTGCGGTAGGCGAAGTTCGCCAGCGCGCCGGCCGCCCTGCGCAGCACCGGGTTGCGCAGCGCGCCCATCTGGATCGGCACCTCAGGCCACAGGTCGCGCACCTCGAAGACGAACGGCACCCGGCGCAGCTTCGCCGCGAGCACACCGGGGACGGCGACGGTCAGCGGCGTGCTGGTCGCGAAGACCAGGTCGGCTCTGATCGACGCCGCCTTGGCCGTGGCGACGACCATGAACTGGGCGAACGCGCGGATGCGGCGGGCGTACGACATGGAGTTGTTGTAGGGGACCGAATACCAGTGCACCCGGATGCCGTCGTCGTCGGTCTGCCGCCAGCCGGCCCGGGCCGGGGTGCCGGTGATGTCGGTCGTGATGACGTCGACCGTGTGCCCCCGGGCGACGAGCCGGCGGGCCTGCTCGTACGACCGGATGCCGCCGGCCATCCGAGGATTGCAGTAGTACTGGTGGATGTAGACGATGTGCATGTCGTGGCTACCCCTTCGTTCCGGCGGCTACCGCCCGCACGGCAGCCACGACGCGATCCCGGTCGTGGTCGGTGAGCGCGGAACCGCTGGGCAGGCACAGCCCCCGGCGGAAGAGGTCGGCGCAGACCTCGCCACCCCGCATGACGCAGTCACGGAAGACCGGCTGCAGGTGCATCGGCTTCCAGGTCGGCCGGGCCTCGATGTCCTGGGCGGCGAGGCGCTCGAGGATCCGGTCCCGGCTCGCGCCGAACTGCTCGGCGTCGATCAGCAGGCAGGTGAGCCACGAGTTGGCCTCGCCGTAGGCGGCGACCGGCATGAACGTGACGCCGGGCAGGTCGCCCAGCGCGGCCCGGTAGTGCCGGCCGGTCTCGCGCCGCGCGGCGATCATCGAGTGCAACCGCTGCAACTGGCCCCGGCCGACCGCGGCCAGCAGGTTGCTGAGCCGGTAGTTGTAGCCGACCGAGCGGTGCTCGTAGTGCGGGAACGGCTCGCGGGCCTGAGTGGCCAGATGCCGGGCCCGGCGGGCGATGCCGTCGTCGTCGGTGACCAGCATGCCGCCGCCCCCGGTGGTGATGATCTTGTTGCCGTTGAACGACAGGACGCCGGCCAGCCCGAACGACCCGGCCGGGCGGCCGCGATAGGTCGCGCCGAGCGCCTCGGCCGCGTCCTCGATGAGCGCGACGCCGTAGCGGTCGCACGCGTCGATCAGCGGCTCGTAGTCGGCGCACTGCCCGTACATGTCGACGGCGATCACCGCGCGGGGCGGGCGGCCCTTGGCGCAGCGCCGCTTGAGCTCCTCGGTGACCAGCGCCGGGTCGACGTTCCAGCTCTCCGCGGTGCTGTCCAGGAAGACCGGGCGGGCGCCCAGATACATCACCGCGTTGGCGGTGGCGGCGAAGGTGAAGGACGGCACGAGAACGGTGTCGCCCCGGCGCACGCCGGCCGCGACCAGGGCGAGGTGCAGGGCCGCGGTGCCGCTGCTGAGCGCGACCGCGTGGCGGACGCCGACGATCTCGGCCATCTGGGCCTCGAAGGCGTCGAGGTCCGGCCCCACCGGCGCGACCCAGTTGGAGTCGAAGGCCTCCAGCAGCAACTTGCGCTCGAGCTCGCCGACGTCCGGGGGTGACAGCCAGATGCGGGTATCAGTCATGGATGCGCGTCCTTACCGCCCAGAGCGGCCAGGCCGGGTGCAGGCCCTGCCGGTTGATGGCCAGAGGGCTGTCGCCGGCGTGTATCGCCGGGCGGAGAGTGCTGGCGAAACTGCGATAACCCGCGCCCCGCGCGATCTCGACGTCGCGCCGGCCGTAATCGACGGCCGGATGCCCGTACGGGGCCGCGAAGTCCCGGATCTCGGAGCCGAGCTCATCCTCGATCTCGTGCTTGGAGTCGATCAGCTCGTGCGCCGCCGCCCGGTCGTCCTGGTCGGCCAGCCGCTGGTGGGTCACCGTGTGCGAGCCGAAGTCGAAACCGGCCGCGGCCATCGCCCGGCAGTCGCTCCAGGTGAGGTTGCCGGGCCGGCCGATCAGGTCGGTGGTCACGAAGAACATCGCCGGCACGCCGATCTCGTGCAGCACCGGCGTGACGACGTCGCGCCAGGTGGCGTGCCCGTCGTCGAACGAGAGGCAGAAGACCGGGCCGTGCATCGGTCGCCGGCCGGCCAGGATGCCGAGGGCCTCGTCCCACGAGACGAGCTCACCGTGCCGCCGAAAGGTGAGCAGGTGGCGGCGCAGGTCGGTGGCGTATTCGGGGAGGACGTCGTGGTAGAAGGGGAAATAGAGCCCGGCGGCGCGCGGCAGGCGGCGGAACGCGCCGGCCGGCGCCAGGACGCGGCCCTGCACCCGGGGCCGGGCCCGGAGCCGGCTGCGCAGCTCGAGCTCGTTCAGGCGCTTCCTGATCAAGGTCGGCGACGGCATGGGCACCCTCCGGTTCGCGGTCTGGAACGACCCTCGCAAATGGGGGTGGCGCGGCATCAGTAGCAATTGTCATTAGGTACGTGAGAGTTCTTCACATCAATTTCGGGGCCCTTGCGGAATGGGTTCGAGGCGGCGCATCATCGCCTTTTCGGGGCCCGGCCCCACGGAGGGTGACGCATGTTGCGACTGCACCGGGTGGCGCCGGCGGCCGACGTCTGGGCCGAGCGCGAGGGCTACGACGACCGCCTGATCTTCCACACCGAGCCGTGGCTGCGCTTCGTCGCCGAGGCGCAACGAGCCGAGCCCGTGCTGGCCCGGGTGACCGACGGCGACCGGACCGTCGGCCACTTCACCGGACTGGTCACCAAGCGCTTCGGCCTGCGCATTCTCGGCAGCCCGATGGCCGGCTGGACCACGTCCTATGTGGGCTTCACGCTGGATCCCGGGGTGTCGCGGCGGGCCGCCCTGGAGGCGTTGATGCCGTTCGCCTTCACCGACCTGGGCTGCGCCCACCTCGAGATCCGCGACCGCGGCCTGACCCCCGGCGACCTCGGCGGGCTGGGCCTGCGCTGGTCCGACGCCCCCACCGCGGTGATCGGCCTGAACCCGTCCGAGGACGCCCTCTTCGGTGCGATGGCGAGCGCCTGCCGGCGCAATATCCGTAAGGCCGCCAAGAGCGGAGTGACAGTCGAGGAGGTTGTCGACGATCCGACATTCGCCGTCGATTTCCACGACCAGTTACGCGACGTTTTCGCCAAGCAGAATCTGGTGCCGACCTATTCGATCGAGCGGGTCCGCTCGCTCATTCGCCACGTCGGGCCGTCCGGGCAGTTGCTCCTGCTCCGGGCGCGCGACGGCGACGGCCGCTGCATCGCCACCGCGATCCTGCCGTGGTATCACCGCACGATGTATTTCTGGGGCGGGGCCAGCTATCGGGAGCACCAGCACCTCCGTCCTAACGAGACACTCATCTGGCACGCGATGCGCTGGGCCAAGGCTCGCGGCGTGACCGAGTTCGACTTCGTCGGCGGAAACTCCTACAAGGCCAAGTACGGGACCGTCGAGGTTCCCGTCCCGTGGGCTCGCCGCTCCCGTTCACCGCTGGTCGCCACCCTGCGCGACGCCGCCCAGCAGGGGTTCGCCCTGAAGCAGCGGACCGTGGCCCGGCTGACCGGCGCCCGAGGCTGATTCGCAATTTGGTCGTCCGGCTGACAGCGCTCCGGCGTGCTCGTACGTTCGGTGAGGGTGCGAGCGGCACCACGGAATGAACGGAGTTCGTCCTCACTGGTGTAGCTCCCGCTCGACGGCGCTGCCCGCCCCACTCCGCTGACCCACTCCGTGGCGCAGCCATGCCCGAGTGGCGACGGCAGCCCCATCAGCACCACCCCTCACGCCCGCCTGCCGCGGGCGTCGACACCAGCACTGAGGAGCAACTCGTGTTCGGAAAAAAGCTCGTCGGGCAGATGATCAGCCGTAGCGCCGAGAACGGCCAGGACCGCCGCCGATTCCTGCGGAGCGCCGGAGCGCTCGGGCTCGGCGTCGTCGGGGCGGGCGCGCTCGGCACCGTGGCCGCCCATGCCGAGGACGCGGACGGACCCAGCGACGGCGCCGTCCTCAATTTCGCGCTCAACCTCGAATACCTCGAGGCCGAGTTCTACTCCTACGCCGTGCACGGCCACGGTTTGGCCGACAGCATGACCACCGGCACCGGCACCCGGGGCGGGGTCGTCGGCGGCAAGAAGGTGCCGTTCAAGACCAGCCGCATCCGTCAGTACGCCGCCGAGATCGCGGGCGACGAGCTGGCCCACGTCAAGTTCCTGCGCGGCGCGCTCGGCTCGGCGGCGGTCTCCAGGCCGGCCATCAACATCCGCGAGAGCTTCACCTACGCGGCGCGGGCGGCCAAGCTGATCGGGGCGCACGACATCTTCGACCCGTACGCCAACGAGAACAACTTCCTGATGGCCGCGTTCCTGTTCGAGGACGTCGGCGTGACGGCCTACAAGGGCGCCGCCCCGCTGATCACCAACAAGACCTACCTCGAAGCGGCCGCCGGCATTCTCTCGGTCGAGGCGTACCACGCCGCGACCATCCGCTCCTCGCTGTTCGAGAAAGACCTGGGCGCGCACGTCGCGAAGCTGTCGGCCGCCCGGAACACGCTCGACGGCTACGGCGACGAGGACCAGGGCATCGTGCGCAACAAGAGCGCCAACATCAACCCGACCGACAAGAACGGCATCGCGTTCAGCCGTTCCTACGACCGGGTCCTCAACATCGTCTACCTCAACGCGAACAAGGTCACCAAGGGTGGCTTCTACCCGAAGGGTGTCAACGGGCCGCTCAACACCAGCGCCTGAGCGACATCGCCGGTCGGACACCACCGGGCCCGCCGATCCGGCGGGCCCGGCACTCGGAGAAGGACGCACCAAGATGGCTCAGACCTACGCCCTCCCTCCGCTCGGCCGTTCGGGGCTCGGGCCGGCCCGGCTGCGCGCGGCCACCACCCTCGGCCCGGCGTTCGTCGCGGCCATCGCCTACGTCGACCCGGGCAACTTCGCCACCAACTTCGCCGGCGGGGCCAGCACCGGCTACCGGCTGATCTGGGTCGTGGTGCTGGCCAACCTGGTGGCGATGCCCATCCAGTTCATGTCGGCCAAACTCGGTGTGGCCACCGGCCGGAGCCTGCCCCAGGTCTTCCGGGACACGTTCCCCGGCCCCCGGTCCTGGGTGATGTGGGGACAGGCCGAGATCGTCGCGATGGCCACCGACCTGGCCGAGTTCGTCGGCGCCGCGATCGGGCTGTATCTGTTGTTCGGGATGCCGATGCCGCTGGCCGCCGCGGTCACCGCCGTGCTCGCCTTCGCCCTGCTGGCCCTGCAACGGCGGGGATACCGGCCGTTCGAGCTGGCGATCGGTGCCCTCCTCTTCCTGATCTGCGCCGGCTTCCTCTACCTGGGTCTGCGCGTCCCGCCCTCGGCCACCGGCAGCCTCGGCGGTCTGGTCCCCTCGTTCAGCGGCGACCAGACCCTGTTGCTCGCGGTCGGCATCATCGGCGCGACCGTGATGCCGCACGCCATCTATCTGCACTCGGGCCTGATGTGCGGCCGGGCGATCGGCCGCTCGGCCGACGAGAAACGACAACTGCTCCGGCTCGAGCGGGCCGACATCGCCATCGCGATGACCCTCGCCGGCCTGGTCAACCTGAGCATGCTGGCGATCGCGGCCAAACTGTTCCACAACAACGGCTCCGGCGCCGCCATCACGCTGGACGAGGTGCACACCGGTCTCGACCGCATGGTCGGCGGCGGTGCCGCCCTGGCCTTCGCCGCGGCCCTGCTCGCCTCGGGCATCGCCTCGTCGAGCGTCGGCACCGCGGCCGGCCAGATGGTGATGGACGGCTTCCTGCGGGCCCGGGTGCCGCTGACCCTGCGCCGGCTGGTCACCATGGCCCCGGCCGTGGCGCTGCTCTGCTCGGGCGTCGACCCGACCCAGGCGCTGGTGCTCAGCCAGGTCGTGCTGTCCTTCGGCATCCCGTTCGCGCTGGTCGCGCTGCTCATCCTGACCAGCCGCCGCAGCCTGATGGGCGAGCACGTCAACGGCCGCGTCACGATCGTCTGCATGTCTGCCGTGGTCGCTGTCCTCAGCGGACTCAACCTCATGCTCCTGGGCCAGCAGTTCCTCTGAGAGGAGTGCACCCGCGTGGCCGGCGTCAGCTGACATCGCGCGGGAGCCTGGCCCGACTCGAACGGTGCAGCCATCCTTGGGTTCAGTGACGCGCGGTTACCCGGCATCCCGCGCGTTGGGCAAGCCTGGTGATCCACTGTAGGGCTGTCGCCGTCCCGGCAGCACCCTTCCTGGCCGGATGTTTCATCCACGTCCCCGGACTGCATGGTCCCGGACGTCATGACAATCGACTGATTTCACCGAGGACGCGAACATCGCGGGTTCGGCGAGCGCGGGCACCAGGCGGCGCCGAGGACGCGAGGGAACCGGCGGCGGTTGGGCAACCCGGTCAGGGCGTCGTGGAACGCCTGGTGCAGCGTGCGCCGTTCCGTCACCTGGCCCAGCAGGGCGTCGTAGGCCTGGCTGAGCCGGTTGCGGGCGCGGCGGCGCAGCAGGAAGAGCAGGCAGGCCGGCCCGGAACTCCCGCAGTTCCCGGCCTGGCTGGAGGAGGCGGGGAAGAGGGCCGAGCAGTAGGGCCGGGCAATGGTGCTGTCGGCTTCCCTTCGGCACCATCGGCGCCGACTTGAGGCGAGCCCGAAGCGGCGCGATCTGAAAGAACTTGCAGTGATCCGTCAGGCGGCCGACGTGTCGACCGGCCGGTCGTGGCGCTTCGGGGCTTTCGCGGTCGAGTCGCGCACGACCAGCTCGGGCCGGAAGAGGTATTCCGAGTGCGGGGCACCGTGGCCGTTGATCTCGTCCATCAGCGAGCGGACCGCCGCCACGGCCATCGACGTGACCGGCTGGCGCAGCGTGGTCAGGGGTGGGTCGGTGAAGGCGATCAGCGGGGAGTCGTCGAAACCGATGACCGAGACGTCGCCCGGCACCGAGAGGCCGCGGCGGCGGGCGGCCCGGATCGCGCCCAGCGCCATCAGGTCGGAGCCGCAGACCAGGCCGGTCACGCCCATCGCGAGCAGGCGGTCGGCCGCCACCTCGCCGCCCTCGACGCCGAACAGGGTCAGCGAGACGTAGTCGTCCAGGGCCGGGTCGGCGATGCCGAGCTCCCGCTTCATCGCCTGGCGGTAGCCGGCCAGCTTGCGCTGGACCGCGATGAAGCGGTTGGGCCCGGAGATCATGCCGATGCGACGGTGGCCCAGCGCCACCAGGTGGGTGACGGCCAGGTCGCCGGCCAGGCGCTCGTCGCAGGACACGAACGGGGCCTCGATGCCCTCGGCGTAGCCGTTCATCAGCACGATCGGCAGCGGGCGGTCGAGCAGGCGCTGGTAGCGGGCGTGGTCGGCGGTGGTGTCGGCGGACAGCCCGGCCACGAAGACGATGCCGGACACCTGACGGTCGAGCAGCATCTCGACGTACTCGTCCTCGGTGACGCCGCCGGGGGACTGGGTGCAGAGCACCGGCGTGTAACCCTGCTGGGCCAGCGTCGACTCGATCACCTGGGCGAAGGCCGGGAAGATCGGATTGTCGAGCTCGGGAACGACCAGGCCGACCAGGCCGGCGCTGCGTTTGCGGAGCCGCTCGGGGCGCTCGTAGCCCAGCACGTCGAGCGCCGTCAGTACCGCCTGGCGGGTCTCGGAGGAGACGCCGGGGCGGTCGTTGATGACCCGCGAGACCGTCGCCTCACTGACCTGGGCCTGACGGGCGATGTCGGCCATCCGTGCACGCATGACGCCAACTCTAGTGGTGCGGTGTTGCCGGCGAGTTCCTGCAAGCTCTTCCATTGATTGCAAGGAGTTGCTAACGTCCCGGCAACGCCAATGATATCGACCGATCCCTAATCGGCCGGGTGGCACGGTGCTTCAGCCGGCGTGCGCCCAGAACGCCCCGAGCAAGCCGAACGACGTGCTCGTGCGGCTGATGAAACTTCATGCAGACATACGACAACCCGACAGGAGACACACATGCGCCCAGCCGCAGGTGTTGCCGCCGCCCTGACCTGCGCTCTCGCCCTGGCCGGATGTGGCGGGAGCGATGACACCGACAGTCCGGGCACCGGTCCGAGCGCCCAGCAACAGCAGGGCGAGCTGGTGATCTGGGCCGACGACAAGCGCTCGGCCGCCCTTCAGCCGTTCGCCGAGAAGTTCGGCCGCGAGAACGGCGTCACCGTGAAGGTGCAGGCCATCAGCAAGGACCAGCAGACCACCTTCGTCACCGCCTCCCAGCAGGGCAGCGGCCCGGACGTCATGGTCGGCGCGCACGACTGGATCGGCAACCTGGTGCAGAACGGCGCGGTCGACCCCGTACAGCTGTCGGCCGACCAGACCGCCGGGCTCAACCCCAACGCGCTCAAGGCGGTCACTTTCAACGGCCAGACGTACGGGGTCCCGTACGCGATGGAGAATCTCGCCCTCATCCGCAACACCGACCTCGCCCCGAAGGCCCCGGCCACCATCGAGGAACTCGTCGCCGAGGCCGGGAAAGCCAAGACCCCCGAGAAGCTCTGCCTGCAGGTCGGCCAGAACGGCGACGCCTACCACCTCTACCCGCTCTACTCGAGTGCCGGCGGCTACCTCTTCGGCACGTCGGCCGACGGTGACTACGACCCCAAGGACCTGGGCGTCGGCCGGCCGGAGTCGGTCGCGGCGTTCAAGAAGATCGCCACGCTCGGCGAGAAGGGCTCCGGCGCGCTCAAGCGGTCGATCACCCCGGAGAACTCGATCGCCACGTTCACCTCGAAGAAGTGCGCGTTCCTGGTCTCCGGCCCCTGGGCGATCACCGACGTCAAGAAGGCGAACATCAAGTACGACATCAGCGCCGTCCCGGGATTCCAGGGTGGACAGCCGGCCCGCCCGTTCCTCGGCGTGCAGACATTCTACGTCGCCTCGAAGGGCAAGAACAAGGCCCTGGCCCAGGAGTTCGTCACCAACTACGTGACCACGCCCGAGCTGGCCGTCGCGCTCTATCAGGCCGAGCCCCGCCCACCGGCCCTGACCGCCGCGTTCGACCAGGTCAAGGGCAAGGACGCCGACCTCGAGAAGTTCGTCGCCGCCGGAAAGGACGGCCGGCCGCTGCCCGCCGTGCCGGAGATGGCGGCGATCTGGGACCCGTTCGGCAAGGCCGAGGCCGCCGTCGTCGGCGGCGCCGACCCGGCCACGACGATCACGGCCGCCGGCCGGACCATCGCGGCCGCGATCAAGTAAATGACGGCGACCAAGCTCGGCGGGCCTGTGACGCAGGCCCGCCCGGCCCCCGAACCGGAGCGGCGTGGCGGCTCCCCGGCGGCGATCCTGCTGAAAGCGACACTGCTCGGCCTCGCCATCGCCATCGCCGTCTGGGCCGCCTTCCCGCTGATCGAGAACGAGAAGTGGACCGGCCTGGCGATCCTCGTGGCCACCACGGCCGGTCTGCTCTACCTCTATCTCACGCCGCGCCACATCCCGCTGAAATACCTGGCGCCGGGCACCGTCCTGCTCGTCCTCTTCCAGGTCTTCCCGGTGCTCTACACCGCGAGCACGGCCTTCACCAATTTCGGTGACGGCCACCGGGGCAGCAAGCAGGAGGCCGTCGTGGCCATCCAGACCGCGTCGGTCACCCAGGTGCCCGGGTCCCAGCAGTACGCGTTGAGGATCGCGACCACCGGCGACCCGGCCACCGGCCCCCTGGTCTTCCTGATCACCGACCCGGCCACCCGGCAGGTCTCGGCCGGGGATGCCGGCGGTCTGACCGCGGTGCCCGGCACCGATGCCGCCGCCGCCGGCTACACCGTGCTCACCGCCGGCCAGGCCAGCCTGCGCAGCACCGAGATCACCGCGTTCGCCGTGCCCACGGCGGGGGGCGCGATCCGCTCGTCCGGGCTGTCCCGGGCGTACGAGGGAAAGGCCGGCCGGGCCTACGACGAGGGCTGCGACTGCATCCGGGACACGACGACCGGCCGCACCTGGACGGCCGACGAGAGCGTGGGCGCCTTCGTCGGCGCCGACGGTGATCGGCTGGCCCAGGGCTGGAAGGTCGCCGTGGGCCTCGGCAACTTCACCCGGGTGCTCACCGACCCGGCCATCGCGGGGCCCTTCCTTCGTACGCTGGTCTGGAACTTCGCCTTCGCGATCGCCTCGACCGGCGGCACGTTCGTGCTGGGCCTGCTGCTCGCGATGGCTCTGCACTCCGATCGCGTGCGGGGCCGCACCGCCTACCGGATCCTGCTCGTGCTGCCCTACGCGATGCCGTCGTTCGCGATGCTGCTGGTCTGGCGGGACATGTTCAACACCGATTTCGGCCTCGTCAACGAGCTCTTCGGATCCGATGTGGACTGGTTCGGGGGCAGCACCTCGGCCCGGCTGGCGGTGATCCTGGTGCAGCTGTGGCTGGGTTATCCGTACATGTTCCTGGTCGCCACCGGCGCGTTGCAGGCCATCCCGCGCGAGCTGTCCGAGGCGTCCCGGATCGACGGCGCGAGCGCCTGGGGTGGCTTCCGGCGGATCGTCCTGCCGCTGCTGATGGTCGCCCTCACCCCGCTGCTGATCTCGTCGTTCGCGTTCAACTTCAACAACTTCAACGCGATCTACCTGACCACCGAAGGGGCGCCCTTCCCGGCCGACAACCCGGCCAACGGCGCCACCGACCTGCTGATCACCTACACCTACCGGATCGCCTTCGGCGGTGGCGGCGCCCAGTACGGCTACGCCGCCGCGATCTCCATCTTCATCTTCCTGATCGTGGCCGTGGTGTCGGCGATCAGCTTCCGCCGCACCCGCCGCCTCGAGGAGGTCCACTCATGACCCGCTGGCTCCGGGAGGTCGGGTGGCGCCACCTGGTCGGCGTCGTCGTGCTGGCGTTCGCGATGGTGCCGATCGTCTTCGTCGTCTCGGCCGCGATCAATCCGCTCGGCACCCTGTCGTCGAGCGAGCTGGTGCCGACCGGCGCCTCGCTCGGCAACTTCACCCGCCTCTTCGCCGACACCGGGTTCGGCCGCTGGTTTGTCAACTCGATCGTCGTGGCGGCGGTGTCGGCCCTCGCCTCGGTCTTCATCTCGGCCCTGGCCGCCTACGCGTTCAGCCGCCGGCGTTTCCGCGGCCGCCGGGTGGGCCTGCTCGCGGTCCTGCTGATCCAGATGTTCCCGCAGTTCCTGGCGATCGTGGCGATCTTCCTGATCTTCTCCACGGTCACCGACCTGTGGCCGGCGATCGGCTTCAACACCTGGTGGGGCCTGATCCTGCTCTACCTCGGCGGGGCCTTGGGCGTGAACACGTGGCTGATGAAGGGCTTCTTCGACACGCTGCCGCGCGAACTCGACGAGTCGGCCACGATGGACGGCGCCTCGCACGCGCAGGTCTTCTTCCGGATCCTGCTGCCGCTGGTCGCCCCGATCCTCGCGGTCACCGCGCTGCTCGCCTTCATCGGCACCATCAACGAGTTCCTCATCGCCAACGTGTTCCTCACCGACGCCGGCTCCAAGACGCTGCCGGTCGGCCTCTACGGCCTGGTCGCGGGGGAGCGGAACGCCAATTTCGGCATGTTCTGCGCGGGCACGCTGCTCACCGCCATCCCGACGGTCCTGGTGTTCCAATTGCTCCAGCGGTACATCACCGACGGCTTGACGGCAGGGGCGGTGAAGGGATGATCCGGCGTCCGCACCACGACGGCAGCGAGCTTTACCTGAGCGATCCGGCTCCGGCGCTCGGCGACACGGTCAGCGTGTTCGTCCGGGTGCCGCGCGGGACCCGGGTGTCGCGCGTCCACATGCGCTGGGTGCGCGACGGCGAGCCGGTTTTCACCTCGGCCGTCATCGACCGGCGCTCCGCCTCCGGGGACACGTGGTGGCGGGCCGACCTGCCCGCGCACAATCCGGTCACCCGCTACCGCTTCCTCCTCGGCACCACAGCGGGTGTGCGCTGGCTGACGGCGTTCGGACTGACCGCGTACGACGTGCCGGACAGCACCGATTTCCGGCTCGTGGCCCACCCGGGCGCCCCGGCCTGGGCGCGCGACGCCGTGGTCTATCAGATCTTCCCCGACCGGTACGCACGATCGGCCGCCGCCGACGAGCGGGAGACGCCGGACTGGGCGATCCGCCCGTCGTCCTGGGACGAGCCGGTCACGGCCGGCCCCGACGCGACCCGCGTGGTCTACGGCGGTGACCTGGACGGCGTCGCCCGGCGGCTCGACCACGTGACCGAGCTGGGCGCCGACACCGTCTATCTGACCCCGTTCTTCCCGGCCCGTTCCAACCACCGGTACGACGCCTCCGGATTCGACCGGGTCGACCCGCTGCTCGGTGGTGACCGCGCCCTCGAGCGGCTCGCCGCGGCCGCCCGTGACCGCGGGATCCGGCTGATCGGCGACCTCACCACCAACCACACCGGCGACACGCACCCGTGGTTCGCCTCGAATCCGGATTTCTATTACGCGAAGCCCGACGGCGGTTACGTGTCGTGGCTCGGCGTGCCGTCGCTGCCCAAGCTCAACTGGTCGAGCCCCGGGCTGCGCCACGAGTTCGCGGAGATCGCCCGGCGGTGGCTGGCCGAGCCGTACGGCCTGGCCGGCTGGCGGATCGACGTGGCCAACATGACCGCCCGCTTCGGCGCCGACGACTTCAACCACGAGGTCGCCGCCCTGCTGTGCCGGGCCGTCCGCGAGGCCCGCCCGGACGGGTTGCTGATCGCCGAGCACGGCCACGACGCGACCGGCGACCTCGACCGCGGCGGCTGGCACGGCACGATGAACTACGCCGGTTTCACCCGCCCGGTCTGGTGCTGGCTGCGCGCCGACGAGGTGCCGTTCGACGGCTTCCTGGGCCGCCCCGAGGAGCTGCCCCGGCTCGGCGCGGACGCGCTGGTGGCGACCATGTCGGCGTTCGCCTCGCAGATGTCCTGGCGGTCGTGGGAGGCGTCCTGGCAGCTGCTCGGCTCGCACGACACCGCCCGCATCCGGACCGTGGTGGGTGACGCCGAGCGGCAGCACGTCGCCGCCGGGCTGCTCTTCACGCTGCCCGGCACGCCGATGGTCTTCGCCGGCGACGAGCTCGGACTCACCGGCGGGGGCAACGAGACCGCCCGCGCGACGATGCCCTGGACCCGGCCCGACACCTGGGACACCACCACGCTCGGCCGCTATCGCGATCTGGTCGCGCTGCGCAAGACGTCGCCGGCCCTGAGCCGGGGCGGGCTCCGCTGGGTCCACGCCGACGGCGACAGCCTGGTCTTCCTGCGCGAGAGCGCGGCCCAGAGCGTGCTCGTGCTGGCGTCCCGCGCCCCGGCGTCACTGCGGCTGACCGGTCTCCCGCCCGGCACCGCCCTGGAGAACCTTTACGGCGGCGCGCCGCCGCTGCACATTGAATCCGATGGTTCCACCGTCATCGATGGTTACGGCCCGGCCGTCCAGGTCTGGGCTCTGCCCTAGAAAGGCACCTAGTGGTCTCTCGAAGCCGGCGGCTCCTGGCCGCCGCGGTAGCTCTCACGCTGCCCTTCCTGACAGCCGTCCCGGCGCGAGCCGCAGCCCCGTCCTCCTCCGCGACCCCGGTCCCGTCCGACGCCGTTGTGGCCCAGTGGGGCACCGACGCACCCGCCGGCAACGAGCAGTTCTACTTCGTGCTGCCCGACCGCTTCGCCAACGGCACCAAGGCGAACGACCGGGGCGGGCTCAGCGGTGACCGGCTCGCGACCGGCCTCGACCCGGCCGACAAGGGCTTCTATCACGGCGGCGACCTGGCCGGCGTGATCGACAAGCTCGACTACATCCAGGGTCTCGGCACCACCGCGATCTGGCTCGCCCCGGTCTTCAAGAACCGGCCCGTGCAGGGCACCGGCGACGACGTCTCGGCCGGCTACCACGGCTACTGGATCACCGACTTCACCCAGGTCGACCCGCACTTCGGGACGAACGACGAGCTCAAGAAGCTGGTCCGGCTGGCCCACCAGCGCGGCCTCAAGGTCTACCTGGACATCATCGCCAACCACACTGCCGACGTAATCCGCTACGCCGAGGCCAAGAACGACTACATGGACAAAGCCACCAGCCCCTACAAGGATGCCCAGGGCCGCCCGTTCGACGACCGCAAGGGCGACTTCCCCCGGGTCTCGACGGCCTCGTTCCCCTACACCCCGGTCTTTCCGGCCACCGCCGACAAGAGCGTCAAGAAACCGGCCTGGCTGAACGACCCCACGATGTATCACAACCGCGGCAACTCGACCTTCACCGGCGAGAACAGCGAGTACGGCGACTTCTCCGGCCTGGACGACCTGTGGACCGAGCGGCCTGACGTCGTGCGCGGCCTCACCGACATCTACGCGTACTGGATCGCCACCACCGGCATCGACGGCTACCGGCTCGACACCGTCAAGCACGTCGGCCTCGACTTCTGGCCGCAGTTCAGCGCCGGCATCACCAAGGCCGCGGCCCGCGCCGGCAAGCCCGGCTTCTTCATGTTCGGCGAGGTCTACAGCGCCGACCAGGAGGTCCAGAGCACTTACGTACGCCGGGGCGGCCTGCCCGCCACCCTCGACTTCTCGTTCCAGGAGGCGGCCAAGAACTTCGTGGCCGGCGACGGCTCGGCCCGAGCACTGGCCGACCTGTATGCCAAGGACGACCTCTACACCGCGCGCGACACCGGCGCCGGGCGGCTGCCGACCTTCCTGGGCAACCACGACATGGGCCGGATCGGCTCGTTCCTGACCGGGGACGACGCCGCCAAGCTGCGCCGCGACCAGCTGGCCCACGAGCTGATGTTCCTGACCCGCGGTCAGCCGGTCGTCTACTCCGGCGACGAGCAGGGCTTCACCGGGCCGGGCGGCGACAAGGACGCCCGCCAGGACCTGTTCGCCTCGAAGACCGCCGACTACCTCGACGACGACCTGATCGGCACCGATCGCACCCACGCGGTCGACAACTACAACACCGCGCACCCGATCTATCGCACGATCGCCACGCTGGGCGCGCTCCGCAAGGCCCACCCGGCGCTGCGGGGCGGCGTCCAGGTCACCCGGCACGCGGCCGACGGCCCCGGCGTGTACGCGGCCTCGCGCATCGACCCGGCCCAACGCGTCGAATACGTGGTGGCCACGAACAGCGCCACCACCGCGCAGACCGTCACCATCGACACCTGGTCGGCCTCGACGACGTTCCGCGGCGTCTACGGCGGCGCGACGACGGTCACCGCGGCCGCGGACGGCAGGATCACCATCACCGTGCCGCCGCTCTCGGCGCTGGCCATCAAGGCGGACAAGGCCACCCCCGCGCCCTCGGCGGCGCCGGCGATCAAGCTGAGCTCACCGGGCGCGGACGTTGTCGTGCCGGCCCGCACGAAGCTGGCCGCCGAGACCACCGGCGACCCGCTGTCCACGGTGACCTTCGCGGCGCAGATCGGCGACGGGCCGTGGAAGCTGGTCGGCCGGGGCAAGTCGGCCTATCACGACCTCGTCGGCCTGGCCGGCGGCACGACCGTGCGCTACAAGGCCGTCGTCCGCGACAGCCGCGGCCGCCTGGCCTCGACCACCACCAGCATCAAGGTGGGCACGCCGGTCACCACCACCAGTCCCGGCTACGCCGTGGTGCACTACCAGCGGCCGGCCGGCGGTTACGACGACCACGGGCTCTACGTCTTCGGCGACGTCGACCCGTCGATGACCACGACCTGGCCCGCCGGGCAGCCGTTCGCGGGCGAGGACGCGTACGGCCGCTTCGCCTATGTGAAGCTGGCGCCCGGGGCCAAGAACGTCGGCTTCATCGTGGTCGGTAAGGACGGCGTCAAGGACGTCGAGGCCGACCGCTCGTTCGACCCGTCGAAGAACGGCGAGATCTGGCTCAAGCAGGGCGATGCCACGATCACCACGACACCGCCCGCGGTCACCCAGGACCCGGAAAAGGTCGTCATCCACTACCGGCGGACCGACGGCGACTACGCCGGCTGGGGCCTGCACGTCTGGGACGGCGCAGCCACCCCGACCGACTGGGCGTCACCCCTGCCGCCCGCCCGGACCGACGCGTTCGGCGCCGTCTACGAGGTGCCGCTCGCCGCCGGCGCGACCGCACTCAGTTACCTGCTCCACAACGGAGACACCAAGGATCTGCCGGACGATCAGCGGCTCACCTTCGCCGAGGGCGGCCGCGAGATCTGGTTGCTGGCCGGGACCTCACCCCGCCTCGCGCCGGTCGTCCAGCCCACCGGATCGGGCGGCGTCATCGACCTGACCAAGTCGTCGGCGGTGTGGCTCGACCGGACCACGATCGCCTGGCAACCCGGCGGCGGAACGGATGGCAAGAGGTACGAGCTGGCCTACGCACCCGGCGGCATCGGGGTCACGGACGGCCGGCTGACCGGCGCCTACCGGACAGTGCCGTTGACCGCCCGGCCGGCGGGGCTCACCGAGCGGCAGCGCACCCGCTTCCCGCATCTGTGGCAGTACGACGCTTTCCGGCTGCCTGCCGGTGTCGACGCCAAGCAGATCCTGCGCGGCCAGATCGTCCTCGCCGAGCGGGACGCGGCCGGCGAGCTGCTGGCCGCGACCGGTGTGCAGACCGCCGGTGTCCTCGACGACCTGTACGCGGCCGCGGCGGCCGGTGCCCAGCTGGGCCCGGTCGGCACCACGCTGTCGGTGTGGGCTCCCACTGCCCAGAAGGTCGACCTCCAGCTCTACGACACCGCCGAGTCGGGGCCGTCGATCGTGGCGATGACCCGCGACGACCGCACCGGCATCTGGTCGGTCCGCGGCCCGGCGTCGTGGAAGGGGAAGTACTACCAGTACCGGGTCACCGCGTGGCAGCCGGCGGTGAACCGCGTGTTCACGGCGGCGGTCACCGACCCGTACGGTCTCGGCCTCTCGACCGATTCGAAGCAGAGCCGGATCGTCGACCTGGCCGATCCGGCTCTCGCGCCCGCCGGCTGGACGAAGCTGCGGAAGCCACCCGCGGTGCCCTCGGCCCGGATCCAGATCTCCGAGCTGTCGGTGCGCGACTTCTCGACGGCCGACACCACGGTTCCGGCTGCGCGACGCGGCACGTACGGCGCCTTCACCGACCCGGGGACGGCCGGCATGAAGCACCTGAAGGCGCTGGCTGATGCCGGGACCACGCACCTGCATCTGCTGCCGGTGTTCGATTTCGCGACCATCCCGGAGAAGCGGGCCGACCAAAAGCAGCCGCCGTGTGACCTGGCCGCCCTGCCGCCGGACAGCGACCAGCAGCAGAAGTGCGTGGCCGAGGTGGCCGCCACCGACGGCTACAACTGGGGCTACGACCCGCTGAACTACACGGTCCCCGAGGGCGGCTACGCGGTCGACCCGGTGCAGCGGACCAAGGAGTTCCGGCAGATGGTGGCCGGGGTCAACCGGGCCGGGCTGCGCGTGGTGATGGACGTCGTCTACAACCACACATCGGCCGCCGGCGCCGAGCCCACCTCGGTGCTCGATCAGATCGTGCCCGGTTACTACCAGCGGCTGCTGGCCGACGGCACGGTGGCCAACTCCACCTGCTGCGCCAACACGGCCACCGAGAACGCGATGATGGGCAAGCTCGTGGTCGACTCGATCGTCACCTGGGCCCAGGCCTACAAGGTGGACGGTTTCCGCTTCGACCTGATGGGCCATCACCCCAAGGCCAACATCCTGGCCGTCCGGGCGGCGCTCGACCGGCTCACCCTCGCGCGTGACGGGGTCGACGGCAAGGGCATCAACCTGTACGGCGAGGGGTGGGACTTCGGCGAGGTGGCCGGTGACGCCCGCTTCGAACAGGCCACCCAGGCCAACATGGCCGGCACCGGGATCGCCACCTTCAACGACCGGCTGCGCGACGCCGTGCGCGGGGGCGGGCCGTTCGACGAGAACCCGCGGGTGCAGGGCTTCGGCACGGGGTTGCTCAGCGCTCCCAACGGTGACCCGGTCAACGGTGACACCGCGGCGCAGGAGGCGCGGTTGCGGCACTACCAGGACCTGATCAAGGTCGGGTTGAGCGGCAACCTCTCGTCCTACCGGTTCGTGTCGTCGGCCGGGACCACCGTGACCGGCTCCGAAGTGGACTACAACGGCTCGCCGGCCGGTTACACGGCGGCCCCGGGGGAGGCGATCACCTACGTCGACGCGCACGACAACGAGATCCTGTACGACGCGATGGCGTTCAAGCTGCCCCCGGCCACCGACACCGTGGAGCGGGCCCGGGCCCAGTCGGTCGCCCTGGCCACCACGGCTCTGGGGCAGGGGGCGGGGTTCGTGGCCACCGGCTCCGAGCGGCTGCGGTCGAAATCGCTGGATCGCAACTCCTACAACTCGGGCGACTGGTTCAACGAGATCGTCTGGGACTGCGCGAAGGGCAACGGCTTCGGCCGGGGCCTGCCGCCGGCCGCCGACAACGAGGACAAGTGGGTCTTCGCCCGGCCGCTGCTGGCCGACCCGGCGCTGGTGCCGTCGTGTGCCGCGGTGGCGCTGTCCGACGCCCGCTATCAGGAACTGCTGAAGATCCGCCGCTCGTCGCCGGTCTTCGGCCTGCCGACCGCCGCCGAGGTGCAGAAGAGGCTCACCTTCCCGCTCTCCGGGGCGGCCGAGACCCCGGGGGTCATCACGATGACTCTGGACGGACGGGGAATCGACCGCACCTGGAAATCGGTGACGGTGGTCTTCAACGGCACCTCGGCGGCCACCACCCAGACCGTCCCGGGCCTGGCCGGCCGGGCGATCTCCCTGCACCCCGTGCAGCGGAGCTCGGCCGACCCGGTGGTCCGCACGGCCTCGTACGCCCAGGGAACCGGCACGTTCACCGTGCCCGCCCGCACCACGGCGGTGTTCGTGCAGAGTTAGCTCACGGCCACGGCCACCCGGCTCATCAAGGTGGCCGGTGCTTCCGGTACGCCCAGGTGGTAACCCTGGGCGTACCGGCAGTCCATGGCCGCGAGCAGGTCGAGCTGTTCCTCGGTCTCGACCCCCTCGGCCACCACCTTGAGACCGAGGGTGTGCCCGAGCTGCAGCACCGCGCTGACCAGCTGCTGCTGTCGTTCGTTGCCGGCCAGCCCGGTGATGAACGACCGGTCGACCTTGAGCACGTCGACCGGGATGTCGCGCAGATAGCCCAGCGACGAGTAACCGGTGCCGAAGTCGTCGATGGCGATCCGCACCCCCAGCTCCCGCAGCTCCTCGAGCCGGCCCGCGGTCACCGCCAGATCGCGCATGAGCACCGTCTCGGTCAGCTCGAGCACCAGGCAGCGCGGCGGCAGACCGCTGGTGGCCAGCGCGTGCGCCACCCGGTCGGTCAGGTCGGGCACCCCCAGGTTGGCCGCCGAGAGGTTGACGCTGACCCACTCCGGGGCCGTGGCCGGGGCCGTCTCCTGCCAGTGCCGGACCACCTGGCAGGACTCGTTGAGCATCCACCGGTCGATCTCGGTGATCAGCCCGGTCTCCTCGGCCAGCGGGATGAACGCGCCCGGCTGCTGCAGCCCGCGCTCGGGGTCGGCCCAGCGCACCAGCGCCTCGACTCCGAGGGTGCGCCGGGTCGCGACCTCGACCACCGGCTGCAGGTTGAGCCGCAGCTGGCCGTGGTGCACCGCGTCGCGCAGCCGGGACTCGCTGTCCAGCCGGTCCAGCAGCTGCTCGTGCATCCGCGTCTCGAAGACCTGGTAGCAGGCCTTGCCGTGTTCCTTGGCGGCATACATGGCGACATCGGCGTTGCGCAGCACCGCGTCCGCGTCGTCGTACTGGTGCACCTCGGGCACCACGCCGACGCTCACGCTGACCACCGCCTCCCGGCCGTGCAGCAGGAACGGCTCGGCCAGGGTGTCGACGCAGGCCTGGGCCAGCCTCTCGGCCGTGCCCGGGCCGGCGTTCTCGAGCAGGACGGCGAACTCGTCGCCGCCGAGCCGGGCCACTGTGTCGAGCGGGCGCAGCGCCACCGTCAGCCGTTCGGCCGCGGTGCGCAGCAATACGTCACCGGCGTTGTGGCCGAGGCTGTCGTTGACCTTCTTGAAGCCGTCCAGGTCGAGGTAGAGGATGGCCGCGTTCTCCCCGGTGGCGCGGGCCCGGGCCATCGCGTGCTCGAGGCGGTCGAGGAGCAGCTTGCGGTTGGGCAGGCCGGTCAGCGCGTCGTGCAGGGCCTGGTGACGCAGGTCGTACTCGAGCGCGCGCTGCCGGGTGACGTCGCGCAGCACCACCACCGCGCCGATCCGCCGGCTCTCCGTGGTGATCGGGCTGACTGTGTAGGCCACCCGCACCGAGCTGCCGTCCGGCCGCTGCAGGGTGACCTCGGCCCCGTCGTGCGCCTCCGGCAGCAGCGTGCCCGCCTCCAGCTCGAGCAGGCCCTCCACGCCGAGCCCGGTGATCCGCCCGGCCGCCTCGTTGGCGAAGGTGATCCGCCCGCGCGCGTCCACCCCGCAGATCCCCTCGCCCGCGTTGGCCAGGATGCGGTCGGTGTACTCCTTGGCCAGGATCTCGCGGGCCGACCGGTCGAGGCGCCCGGCCATGTCGTTGAACGCGTCACCGAGCCGGGAGATCTCGTCGCGCCGGCCCAGCGCCACCCGCTGCGAGTAGTCGCCGTCGCGGATGCGCTCGACCGCGGCGGTCAGCGCCCGGATCCGCCGGGTGATCGACTCGGCGGTCAGCACGCCCAGCGCCAGGACGAGCAGGATGCAGATCACGCCGGTGACCAGGATGACGATCTCGGCGTCCCCGGTGGCCGCCTCCATCTGCTCGTAGAGCGGGGTGTACTCCAGGACCACGGCCCCTAGGGTCACGTCGTTCTCGCCCAGCACGGGCACGACGACCTGCCGGATGCCCTCGGGGTAGTCCTCGCTCGTCTCGACGAAGACGCGGGAGCGGCCGTCGGCGATGGTCCGGCCGATCTCGTTGCCGGTGTCGTGGTCGAACACCGTGCCCACGTTCTCCGGGATGGCGTCGGCCAGGATCCGCTTGCCGGTGTCGACCACCACGACATCCCGGTCCTGCAGTTCGCTCAGCCGCTCGAGATACGCGGCGAGGGCGTCCGGCTGGTCGATCAGCGTGGGTGGCTCCTCGCCCGGCGTATCCACGGCCAGGCCGAAGGCGACGTCCTTGGCGATGCCCCGGGCCACCTGCTCGGCCTCGGTGATCGCCGCCTTGCTGGTCGTCTCCGAGTCGGCGTGCAACACCACGGCACCGGTCACGGCCACCATGGCGGCCACTGTCAGGAAACCGCCGAGCAGCTTCTGCCGAACGTTCACCCCTTCTTGTTCGGCGCAGTTTGCGACCGCGTGAGCGTTCTCCGCGCTGCCGCCGGGGTAAACGCTGCGGGTATGAGACAGCTGCAGTGGCTCGCCGTGGTCCGGCACGGCCAGAGCACCGGTAACGTCACCGCCCAGGACGCCGAGACGGCCGGGGTCGAGGAGATCGACATCCCCGAGCGGGATGCCGACGTGCCGCTCTCCGACCTGGGGCGGCAGCAGGCCAAGGCGGTCGGCACCGTCCTGGCCGGCGCCCGCCCCGGGATCGCCGTCGTGTCGCCCTATCTGCGCACCCGTCAGACGGCCGAGCTCGCGCTGAGCGGCCTGGACGTCCCGGTGGTCGTCGACGAGCGCCTGCGCGACCGTGAGCTGGGCGTCCTCGATCTGCTCACCGCGTACGGCGTCCAGCAGCGGCTGCCCGGCGAGGCGGCCCGGCGGGCCCGGCACGGCAAGTTCTACTACCGCCCGCCGGGCGGCGAGTCGTGGGCCGACGTGCTGCTGCGGCTGCGCTCGCTGCTGCGGGAGCTGCGCGAGGACCACCCGGACGGCCGGGTGGTGCTGGTGGGTCACGAGGCCATCGTGTTGCTCGTCCGCTATCTGGCCGAGGGGCTGAGCGAGGCCGAGCTGATGGAGATCGCCCACCGCACGACCGTGGCCAACTGCTCGATCAGCAGCTGGCGGGCCGAGGACGGCGAGCTGCGGCCCGAGCTGTTCAACTCCGTCGATCACCTGCACGCCGAGGGGACGACGCCGACCAAGCAGGAGGACGTCGATGACGAGCCGGTCTGACGAGCGGGCCATCACCCTGCGGGTGCTGCGGGACTGGCCGCTGCCCGACCCCGAGGGCAGCAAGGAGGCCCGCGGCACGGTGCTGGTCGTGGGTGGCTCCCAGTTCACGCCGGGGGCCGTGCTGCTGGCCGGCGAGGCCGCGCTGCGGGCCGGCGCGGGACGCCTGCAGCTCGCGGTGGCCGAGGAGACGGCGGTGCAGCTGAGCATCGCCGTGCCCGAGGCCAAGGTGATCGGGCTGGCACAGAAGGACAAGCTGCGCGAGCTGGCCGAGTCGGCCGACGTGATCGCGCTCGGCCCCGGTCTCGACGACATCGACGAGACGACGAAGCTCATGCGCGAGGTGCTCGGCGCGGCCCGGCCCGAGACCGGGGTCGTGCTCGACGCGTACGCCCTGGGCGCGCTCAGCAAGGACCCGGAGCTGCTGCCGCTGCGCCGGGCCGTGCTCACCCCGAACGTGGTCGAGGCGCAGCACCTGCTGGGCCGGGAGCCGGGCGACGACCTGGGCGCCGCGGCGGCCGAGCTGGCCGGCAAGTACCGCGCGGTGGTCTCGCTCTACGGCCACATCGCCACGCCCGACGGCCAAGCTTGGGTCGAGGAGAGCGGCGACGCCGGGCTGGGCACCTCGGGCAGCGGCGACGCCCGGGCCGGGATCGTCGCCGGGCTGCTCGGCCGCGGGGCCGACCCGGCCCAGGCGGCCTGCTGGGGCGCCTACGTGCACGCGGTGAGCGGTCAGCGCCTGACCCCGCGCCACGGCCGCACCGGCTTCCTGGCCCGCGAGCTGGTGGACGAGGTGGCGCGCACGATTGCGACCGTCTGAGCGGGGTACGCCGAGTAACACCCCCCGACACGGAAAGGAACGATCCGCATGACCACCGCACGCGAGATCATGACTCCGGACGCCACCTGCGTCGGCGAGAAGGAGAGCCTGGCCGACGCCGCCCGCAAGATGGCCGACCTCGGCGTGGGCTCGCTGCCCATCTGCGGCGAGGACAACCGGCTCAAGGGCATGCTGACCGACCGCGACATCGTCGTGAAGGCGCTGGCCCAGGGACGCGACCCGGCCTCCTGCACCGTTTCCGAGTTCGCCCAGGGCAAGCCGGTGACGATCGGCGCCGACGACGACACCACCGAGATCCTGCGCACCATGTCCGAGCACAAGGTGCGCCGCCTCCCGGTGATCGACGGCCACCAGCTGGTCGGCATCGTCGCGGTCGCCGATG
Organism: Paractinoplanes maris; assembly: GCF_023544465.1. Taxonomy (GTDB): domain Bacteria; phylum Actinomycetota; class Actinomycetes; order Mycobacteriales; family Micromonosporaceae; genus Actinoplanes; species Actinoplanes maris. The sequence continues at coordinate 297,266 of NZ_JALPVL010000015.1, forward strand.
TGGCCCGCGCCCTGCCCGACCGCCCGGTCGGCGACCTGATCGACGCCATCAGCGAGTAATCGCGCATCGCGTTCACCGGCGCCGTCCCTTCGGGGGCGGCGCCGTTCGCTGCGTCACAATTGGCCTCGGAGATCGCGGGAGCGGATCGGGAGGCGTAGTGTACGAAACAGTTTCGTTTCGCAAAGCGATGATGACGGGGGACCACCATGGTTGAGCAGGCGCGATCCGCCTCGCCGGCCGCGCGTGCCCGTCGGCTCGACAGCGACCGTGAGCAGGCGATCCTGCGCGCGGCCTACGAGTTGCTGGGCGAGACGGGCTACCAGGGGCTCCGGGTCGACGCGGTGGCGGCCCGGGCGCAGGCGAGCAAGGCGACCCTCTATCGGCACTGGCCCACCAAGGCCGAGCTGGTCACCGACGCCGTCCGCACGTGCAAGGCGGCCGACGGGCCGCTGCCCGACACCGGGACACTGCGGGGCGACCTGGTCGCCTGGTTCTGTGACATGGCCACGATGATCGGCAGCGAGGAGGGTCCGCTCCTCGCCGGCCTGTTCATGGCCCTGCACACCGATCCCGAGCTCGCGGCGCAGCTGCGCCAGATGCGCGAGTCCAAGATCCCGCTCGCGGAGACCATCTGCGCGCGGGCCGAGGCTCGCGGCGAGCTCACCCCCGGTTACGACGTCCGTCTCATCGACGAGATCGTCCCGGCCCTGGTCTTCATGCGCCGGTTCGCCCTGGGCGAGCCGCTCGACCAGGCCTTCCTCGACCACCTCGTCGACGACATAGTCCTGCCGCTGCTCAAACGCAGCTAGACCCGCTCCCGCTCGACAGCACCCCGTCACTGACGAGGGTGGATCTCCGCATGCCTCCAAGGGGGACGTTCCATGTCCATCACCGCCGACGCCTCGACTCCGCCGGATATATCGCCTAAACCGCGAAACCGGTGGTTGGCTCTGACCGTCATCGCGGTCGCCCAGCTGCTGATCGTGCTCGACGCGACCATCGTCAACATCGCCCTGCCGACGGCGCAGACCGCGCTGAACATCAGCGACGCCAACCGGCAATGGATGATCACCGCCTACACCCTGGCCTTCGGTGGCCTGCTGCTGCTCGGCGGCCGGATCGCCGACTTCACCGGCCGCAAACGGGCCTTCATCATCGGCCTGCTCGGCTTCGCCACCGCGTCCGCGCTGGGCGGCCTGGCCACCAACGCTGAGACGCTCTTCGCGGCCCGTGCCCTGCAGGGTGCCTTCGGCGCGCTGATGGCTCCCGCGGCCCTGTCCCTGCTCACGGTCACCTTCACCGAGGCCAAGGAGCGGGCGAGGGCGTTCGGTGTCTACGGCGCCATCGCCGGCGGCGGCGGCGCGGTCGGCCTGCTGCTGGGTGGGGTCCTGACCGAGTACGCCTCCTGGCGCTGGACGCTGCTGGTCAGCGCGCCCATCGCGATCGTCGCCGCGGTGGCCGCGGTCCGATTCGTCGGCGAGAGCCGCGCCGAGGGCAACACCCGCTACGACCTGCCCGGGGCCTTCACCTCCACCGCCGGTCTGGTCGCCCTGGTGTACGGCTTCACCAAGGCCAGCGACGACGGCTGGGGCTCCCCGGTCACGGTCGCCTGGCTGGTCGCCGCCGTGCTCCTGCTGGTCTCCTTCGTCGTGATCGAGCTCCGCAGCGCGCACCCGCTGCTGCCCATGCGGGTCCTGCTCGACCGCAACCGCGGCGGCGCCTTCATCGCCTCGCTGCTGATCGGCTCCGGCCTGTTCGGGATGTTCCTGTTCCTGACCTTCTACATGCAGCTCACCCTGGGCTACTCGGCCCTGATGAGCGGCGTGGCCTTCCTGCCGTTCACGTTCGGCATCATCGGCGGCGCCGGCCTGGCCGCCCAGCTGCAGACCCGCCTGGGCCCGCGCGTCCTGATGTTCAGCGGCCTGTTGCTGGGCACGATCGGCATGGTGATGCTGACCCGCATCGGCGTGGACACCGGCTTCTGGAGCCACGTCTTCCCGGCCGAGCTGGTCCTCAGCCTCGGCCTGGGCATCACCTTCGGCCCGATGTCGAGCACCGCCCTGGTCGGCGTGTCCAGCCACGACGCCGGTGTGGCCAGCGCCCTGATCAACACCACCCAGCAGATCGGCGGCTCGCTGGGCACGGCCCTGCTCAACACCATCTTCACCACGGCCGTGGCCGCCTACATCACCGACCACCGCGCCGAGGTGACCAACCCCGACCAGCTGCCCGCCCTGCAGGCAGTGGCCACCGTGCACAGCTACACCGTGGCCTTCTGGGTCAGCGCGGCCCTGATCGGCCTGGCCGCCCTGGCCTCCCTCGTCCTGATCCGCGCCAAGAAGGACGAGCTCGCCACCGACACCGGACTCCCGGTAGCAGTCTGATCCCGCACTCCCCGGTCGCGGCGGCACCCCCGCCGCGACCGGCGCGATCAACGCCGATGGCGGCCACGCTTACTCCTCGGCTAGGAAGAGTCAGCTTGCCTCGGCCGGCTCAGACGCACCGCTTCGGCCTCCCGGCCGTGGCGGACATACGCGGATCGCAATTTGGCCAACGCTCGCTGGTAACGCCCCTCGTACAGCTCCGCGTCGCGGTCGGCAGCGGTTCGCAGGACCGACACGGCCTCGCGACGGTGAGCGAATTCCTCGTCGTGGTCACCGAGTTTGCAACGGTTCACCGCGAGGTTGGTCAAAGTGGCGGCGAAGTCGGCTTGCCGGGCCTCGTTGTCGGCGGCGAGCGTCCTCCAGAGCTGGACGGCTTCGCTGAAGTCGATGTGAGCCTGCCGATGATCGCGTAGTTCCGCCCGGTGAAGACCCAGGTTGTTGAGGGCGCCGGCCAGCTCGGAACGGTAAGCCGGATTGTCAGCGACCAGCGCTCGCCAGCGGGTGACGGCTTCGGCCGCCGCCGAAAGGGCCTGCCGGTGGTCTCCGAGACTGGACCACCGGGCGCCGAGGTTGAGCAGGGCGCCGGCGAACTGGGGATGGTGGGCGGGATTGTCCGGGGCCAGAGTTCGCCAAAGAGCCACCGACTCCTGAGTCGCCTTATGGGCTTGTCGATGATCTCCAACTGCTGCCCAGCGGTTCCCCAGGCTGCTCAAGGCCGAAGCGAGGTCGGGCCGGTAGGCGGGGTTGTCGGCCGCCAGGACTCGCCACAGCGAAACAGACTCGGTGCTCGCGGCATGAGCTTGCGGGAAGTCGCTGAAGTTTGCGGCCTGGATGCCGGAATTGTCCAGGGCCCGAGCGAGATTGGGCTGAAATCTGGCGTCCTCGGCCACCAGGGCTCGCCAGGTCTCGACAGCTTCGCTGATGGTCGAGCGTGCCTGCTGATGGTCGCCGACTGCCGCCCACATGACGCCGAGATTGTTCAGGCCGCGAGCCAGGCTGGGACGATGGCGGGAGTCCTCCGCGGCCAGCACTCGTAACAAGGTGACCGCCTCGGTGGCGGCAGCGTGCGCACCTAGCCGATCGTCGAGCGATCTCCGAGGGCCACCCAGACCGATCAAGCTGTCGGCCAGACCGGATACAGCGGACGGTTCATCGGCGGTCAAGGTGCGCCACAGGGCCACGGATTCGCTCGCCGCAGCGAGAGCTTGTTGATGATTTCCGAGGGCCGCGTGGCAGGTACCGAGGCCGTTCAGGGCGCCCGCGAGAGCGGGCCGGTGTGCGGGGTCGTCGGCGGCCAGTGTCCTGCACAGCTCGACGGCCTCGCTGATCGCGCTGTGGGCTCCGCGGTGATCTCCGAGGTTCGACAACCGATGAGCCAGGCTGTTCAGAGCGCGGGCGAGCCGGGCGTGATCGACAGGGCCGTCGCAGGACGCCGCCCGGCAGTGTGCGACCAGAAGCCGGCTGACAACCCCACAGGCCCGCGGAAGGGCGAATTCGGGCAGCCGATCGTCAAGAGACACAAGGGTTTGTTCCGGCAGGTCACGGTCACTGAGGAAGAGCGCGAGTTGCTCGTCGACGAGCTTTGCGTGATGCACCATGGCGATCTCGACGGCAACGGCTATGCCGTCGGAATGGCCCGACTCCCAGAGCTTGGTCAGAACCGGCATTCCCGTTGGGAAGACTGTGGTCGCTCGGGTCAGGACGAGTGCCGCGTGCCGGTGCTCGGCCGGGCCGAGGTCAGCTAGAAGGCGTTCGGCGAGGGCCGGATGACGACTTAGGCGGTCGACGATGAACCAGTCGCCCAGCAGATCCGGCTCGATGCGGGCAGCCGGGTAGAGGTGGGCGACCCACCGCGCTGTGTTGCGGAGGTCGATCTCAGCGGCATCCGACAGGTCGGGGACCCGGCGCAACACCTCAACCGCGGCTTCCTCGTCGTCCGCGCCTCGCAGGACCAGGGCCAGAATGGCGCGTTGCCGCGTTTCGGTGCCCAATCTGGACACGGCCCAAGCCGGCGATTGCGCGGCCGACTCCCACCACGCCGCCTCGTGGGTGAACAGCTGCTCGATCACCTCGGCCACCGGCAGGCGGCGCACCCGGTCGGCCGGCTGACTCCGTTCTCCCGCGGCGTACACCGTCAGCAGCGCACGAGCGAGCAGCAACAGCATCGTCTCGTCCGGCGCACCGACCCGGCCGGTGAGCTGAGTCGTCGGAGGCGCGAGCATGTCGAGCTCCCGCGCGAATCGGCCGACGGCCTGCACGTACCAGCGTTCCCGGTCACCCTCCCCGCCATGGGGTCCGATCCGTACCACCCGTGCTCGGGCGAGCCATCGCGCCGAGTCCGGCACTTCGCGTTCGAGTGCGGCCTGGAGCCCAGCCGCATCCCGGGTGATCAGCAAAACCCGTACGGAAGGGGGTCCTTCATGTCCCGCCAGCGCGGTCACCAAGGCGGGCAGATCCTGTCGGGTGCCCGCGTCGTCGACCAGTACCACCGCCGGGTCACCGCCGGCGACGATCTTCTCGACCGCCTCGCCTCCCCGGCCCATGGTGAGCCATCCGCCGGCCCAGTGCGCCGGCCGTGAGCGGGCGAGCTCCATCGCCAGCCGCGTCTTTCCCGACCCGGCCGGCCCGGCGAGAATCAGCACGGCCGCCGGGGCATCGCCGTCGCACCAATGCTCCAACTCGTCAAGCTCATTGCGGCGCCCCTGAAACGGCATCACCTGGCGAGTCGCCATCAGCAGATCGAACGCGCTCACCTTCTCGGTTGTCGCCTTGTGTTCCAGCGTTGCCAGTACCCGGTCGCGTGCCTCGATCGCAGCCGTGCGCTGCTCATGGGCCCGCTGCCGCACTTCGATGACGATCCACGTGCCGGCCAGCACCACCAGCGCGATGGTCAGCGGCAACGACCAGCCGCCGGTCGCCAGATTGGTCAACGCACCGACCAATACCGCCAGCAGCGTCGACACGCCTGCCGATCGTCCTTGCCGTATCCATGGCCGGCGCATCCACAGCCTCCGTTGATCGGTCCTGACCGACCACATTGCTCGGATTTCCGGCCACCGGGGATCCCCCGGGAGGTCGACGCTCACCGTCGGGTGTGTGGAAGGCTGCGGGGATGCCGTGGGAACTGCCGAACCCGCCTCGGCCGCAGGCGTGGCCGGTGGAGCTGGTGCCGGTCGATCGGACCCATCGGGCGGTGCTCGGCCACCTCGGGCAGCTCTTCCGGCACGACATGTCGGAGTTCTTCGGGCTCCTCATCGCCCTCTGCCCGGGGCGGTGGACGATCGGCTTCCAGCGCTACAACCCGGGCGCCGAGCGGTTCTGGTCGCGGGTGGCGACCGAGGTGGCCGGTGACCGCTGGCAGATCGCCGACGGGCTGGTCCCCGAGACCCGGCCGCCCGACACTTTCATCACCTTCACGACGCCTCGCGCGGCAGGCGCACCGTGACCACCGTGCCGGTGGACTCGTGCGACGCCAGCGTGATCGAGCCGTGGTGGCGTTCCACGACCACCCGGCAGAGCGCCAGACCGAGTCCGGCGCCGGGGATCCCCGTGTGGCGGGCGTTCCCGCCCCGATAGAGCCGGCGGAACAGGCGCGGCTGCTCGGCCGCGGCCACCCCGGTGCCGTTGTCCCCGACCACCAGCACGGCCGCTTCGCCTTGGTCGTCGGAAAGTGTCACGGCGACCGGGGAGTTGGGCCGGCTGAACTTGATCGCGTTGGTCAGCAGGGCGTCGACGACCTGGCGCAGGCGCTCCGGGTCGCCCGGCACGATCAGGCGGCCGGGCAACGCCGCCCGGACGATGATCTCGCGGGCCGCCGCCTCCGGGGTGGCGGCGTCGATCGCGGCCGTCACCACCTCGGTCAGGTCGACCGGCTGGACGGCCAGGCGGGCGTGCCCGGACTCCAGCGAGGCCAGGTCCAGCAGCTTCTCGACCAGGTCGCGCAGGCGCGCGTTGTTGCGCTGCACCACGTCGAGCAGGTCGCGCACGTCGGCCAGCCGCACGTCGTCGCTCGACTCGGCGATCAGGTCGACGTAGGCGCCGATCGAGGTCAGCGGCGTCCGCAGCTCGTGGCCGACCAGCGCGATGTACTCGTCGGTGGCCGCGGCCAGGTGCAACGCCAGCACCTCGCTGCGGCGCGATTCGAGGAATGCCCCGATCAGACTGGCCAGCCCGGTCAGCAGCACCCCGAGTGCGGGGTCGGGCTCCTGCCGCTCGTACGAGAAGAAGGCGAGCGCGCCGACCACCCGCTCGCCGCTGCGGACGGGCACCGCGCCGGCCGCCCGGAAATCGGTGCCGGCGACCAGGCCCGGCAGCACCGGTGAGTCGGGCGCGTCCAGGTCGGGCACCCAGACCACGTCGGCCCGCTGCCAGCACGTTCCGGCCAGCCCGGACCCGCGTTCCATGCTGACCGGCACCGGCGGCGGGCGCGTGTCCGGCGCGGTGTAGACACCGGCCGGGCGTAACAGGTCGGTCACCTCGTCGACCAGCCACAACCTCAGGTACGGCCAGCCCAGCGCGCCGCCGATGGCCTCGAGGATCCGGTCGGTGGCGTCGGCGGCGTGCGGATGGTCGGCGATGACCTTCAGCACCTCGTTCTCGCAGTCCTGGTACTGCCGGTTGCGGTGCTGGCTGGTCACGTCGTGGATCGCGGCCACGGCCCCGGTGATCTTGCCAGCCGTGTCCCGCACCGGCCGGGCGTTCACCGCGAACCACCGGGGCCGGCCGGCCTCGTCGTGGGCGAGCAGTTCCGCCTGCTTCACGTGCTCGCCGGCCAACGCCCGGGAAAGGGCCAGTTCATGCGTACGCAGGGGGGTGCCGTCCGGATGCAGCAGGACGAACCTGCGGGTGGCGTCGCTGATGGGCACGTCACCGACGCCAGGCCCGATGAACTCCTGCATCTTCCGGTTGGCCAGCACCACGTGGCCCGTCGCGTCGCACGCCGCCACCCCGGCGTCGAGGCAGTCCAGCAGTGCGTCGAACACGGCCGCGTCGCATTGGCCCGGTGACCCGACTGGCTCGGGACAGTCCGCGGGCGCGGCCGTGCCCAGATATTTGCGCAGGGACTCGGTCAGCTCGGGCACCCCGAACGGCTTGCCGATCACGGCCAGCGCGCCCGTCGCGGTCAGCCGCGGGTCGCCGGGGAGCAGGTACGCGGTGATCAGCACGACCGGCGTGCCGGCGATCTGCGGGTCGTGCCGGATGGCGTGGCACAGCTCGAGCCCGTCGAGATGCGGCATGTCGACGTCGGCGACGACCAGCGAGGGCCGGTGCTCGGCGATCGCCGCGAGAGCCGCCCGCCCGTCCCCGGTCACCACCACGTCGTGCCCGAGCCGGCGGACGACCTCAGCGATCACCCGCTGATGATCGAGGTTGTCCTCGGCCACCACCACACATGCCACGACCACCAGGCTAGGGCGGCCGCGTTGCCGTCCGGGGACATTCGCCGGATCAATCCCCGCATAGGGGTGATCTCCGACTCTTCCGCCCCGCCTCGCCGCGCGTGGCGCCCGGCACAGGGGTAGTTCAACAGGGTGCCAGAGAACAAAGTCTCGGAGAACGGCGTCGGATTCCGGTCCGAGCGCGGCCCCGTCCTCGTCGCGGTGATGCTGTCGACCTCGCTGATCGCGATCGACTCGACGATCATCGCGACCGCGGTCCCGTCGATCGTCAAGGACATCGGCGGCTTCACCGAGTTCCCCTGGCTGTTCTCGATCTATCTGCTGGCCCAGGCCGTCTCGGTGCCGATCTACGGCAAGCTCAACGACCTGTTCGGCCGCAAGCCGGTGATCCTGTGGGGCATCGGGCTCTTCCTGGTCGGCTCGATCCTGTGCGGCGCGGCCTGGAGCATGCTCTCGCTGATCATCTTTCGGCTGGTGCAGGGCCTGGGGGCCGGGGCGATCGCGCCGACCACCATCACGATCGTCGGCGATCTCTACAACGTCCGCGAGCGGGCCAAGGTGCAGGGCTACGTGGCCAGCGTGTGGGGCATCTCGTCAGTGATCGGGCCGGCGCTGGGCGGTGTGTTCAGCGAGTGGGCCGACTGGCGCTGGATCTTCTTCGTCAACGTCCCGCTCTGCCTGCTGGCCGGCGGCATGATTTTCACGAAGTTCCACGAGCGGGCCGAGCGCCACCGGCCGGTCATCGACTACCGCGGGGCGGCGCTGCTCACCGCCGGTCTCACGCTGGTCATCCTGGGCGTGCTGGAGGGCGGCCAGGCCTGGGCGTGGACGTCACTCAGCGGCCTGGGCGTGCTCGGCGGCGGGCTGGTCCTGCTGGTGATCTTCGGCTTCGTCGAGCGGGGCGCCCCCGAGCCGGTGCTGCCGCTGTGGGTGTTCCGGCGGCGGCTGCTGGTCACCAGCGGTCAGCTGGCGATCGGCGTCGGCGCGATCCTGCTCGGCCTGAGCTCGTACGTGCCGATCTATGTGCAGGACGTGCTCGGGTACGGTCCGCTGGTCGCCGGCTTCGCCCTGGCCGCGCTCACCCTGGGCTGGCCCCTCTCGGCCAGCCAGGCCGGCAAGATCTATCTGCGGGTGGGCTTCCGGGTGTGCGCGCTGATCGGCAGCACGCTCGTGCTGATCGGCTGCGCGTTGCTCCTGCTGCTCGGCGCGGAGTCGTCGGTCTGGGCGGTGGGCGGGTTCTGCCTCTTCATCGGTCTCGGCATGGGCCTGACGGCGGCGCCCACGCTGATCGCCGCGCAGTCCAGCGTCGGCTGGTCCGAGCGCGGCGTCGTCACGGCCAACAACATCTTCCTGCGCTCGCTGGGCAGTGCGCTGGGCGCGGCGGTCTTCGGCGCGATCGCCAACGCCATCATCGGCGGCGACGAGGTCGATCCGGCCCGGCTGACCACGGCGGTGCACCGCATCTTCATCGGGTTGGTGCTGGTGGCCATCGTGATGGTGGTGCTGGCGGCGCTCATTCCGAAGTCGGCGGACGCGGTCACCGCGGAGCCCGGGCCGGAGGCCCGCCCCGCCGAGCCCAGGCCGGAGGCCCGCCCCGCCGAGCCCAGGCCGGAGGCCCGCCCCGCCGAGCCCAGGCCGGAGGCCCGCCCCGCCGAGCCCAGGCCGGAGGTCCACCCCGCCGAGCCTGAGCCGGAAACCCGCTCCGCCGGGGCCTGAGCCGGAAACCCGCTCCGCGGAGTCTGGCCGGAAACCCCCTCTGCCGAGCCTGGCCCGGAGGCCCGCTCCGCCGAGTCGCGGTAACAACGTCCTTGCAGGCGCATTGGTGTAATGTGTTGCCATAGTGTGTGAGACACAGTATGGTGTTGGACATGACAACGGACGCGACACTAGCCAGCCACTTGCAGGAGCTGCGGCGCGGCACAGTGGTCGTCGCCAGCCTGACCGTGCTGCGCACGCCGGGCTACGGCTATTCACTGCTCGAGACGTTGAGCGAGGCCGGCTTCGAGGTCGAGGCCAACACGCTCTACCCCCTGCTGCGCCGTCTCGAGGCGCAGGGCCTGCTGACCAGCGCGTGGAACACCGACGAGGCCCGGCCGCGCAAGTTCTACACCACCACCGAGCAGGGCAACGCGGTTGCCGGTGCCCTGCGCATCGAGTGGGCCCGCCTCGACGAGGCCATCGGCGACCTCTCCACCGACACCGTCTCGACCCCCGGGAGCGACAAATGAGCGCCAGCCTGACCGACCGCTATGTCTTCACCGCCCTGCGCCGCGTGCCCGAGCAGCAGCGCGCCGACATCGACCGCGAGCTGCGCGCCTCCATCGACGACGCGGTGGACGCCCGGGTCGACGCCGGCGAGACCCGCGAGGCGGCGATCGAGCGCACGCTGCTCGAGCTGGGTGATCCCGACCGCCTGGCCGACAGTTATGCCGGCCGATCAAACTTCCTGATCGGCCCCGAGCTCTACGGGGTGTGGCGCCGCACGATGAAGGTGCTGTTCACCACCGTGCTGCCGATGGTCGTGACCGTGGTCGCCGTCGTCGAGCTCTTCGCCGCCGACGTCACGGTGGGCACCGTCATCGGTGCGGCGATCGGTGCCACGTTGACCGTCGGCGTCCACCTGGCCTTCTGGACCACGCTCGCCTTCTGGATCGTCGAACGCACCGGGGCCGGCCTGGACGACCTCAACACACCGTGGACACTGGCCAAACTGCCCCGCTACGAGCCGGGTGCACTCTCCCGCATGGACCTCGGTGCCCTGCTGGTCTGGCCCGCCCTGCTGATCGTGGCCCTGGTGCTGCAGCAGTTCGCCTTCACCGACGAGCCCGTGCTCGACCCGGCCAACTGGTCCTTCTGGTGGCCGCTGCTCATCGTCCTGATCGCGCTCAAGGGTGTCTGGGCCGTCTGGGTCTTCCGGATCGGTCAGTGGACCCGCCCGGTCGCCGTGGCCAACGCCGTCCTGGCCGTCGTCACCGCCGCGGTCCAGGTCTACCTGCTGAGCGCCGACAAGTTCTTCAACCCCGGCTTCACCGGTTTCGACGCCGAGGCCGACCTGCGCGGCTGGGTGTCGCTGGCCGTCATCGTGGCGGTGATCCTGGGTGCGCTGTGGGACATCTTCGACGTCACCCGCAAGACCGAGCGGGCCCGTAAGGGCATCCCGGCCCAGGTCCCCGGCACCGGCAACTCCTACAGCGTCATCTGATCCCCGCACCACCGGCGCGCCCCTCGGTTCTCCGAGGGGCGCGGCGCCATGGAAACAACCGTGATCCAATGTGAAGAAAACGTGAACCAAGCTCGCATGTCTGCCGATGACCGTCCCGGAACGTTCCACGTCACCACCGACGAGCAGCTACGCGCCGTCTCCAACCTCACGCGCCATCGGATCATGGCCGTGCTGCGCTTCGAGCCCGCGACGATCACGCAGATCGCCGATCGGGTGGGCCTCGCGAAGGGGAGTTCGAGCTACCACGTACGGCTTCTCGAACGAGCCGGCCTGGTGAAGGTGGTCCGGACACGGAAGGTCCGGGGGGTCACCGAGCGGTACTACGCCATGGCCGCGCGGTCCATCGAGCTGCCGGATCCCGGCGAGGGCGGGCCGGACGTGCTGATGCGGCACGCGGTGGCCGACCTGGAGGCCGCGCCCGCGGCGAGCGAGCGGCACGTCCGGATGGCACATCTGCGGCTCAGCGAGGACCAGTTCGCGGAGCTGGGGGCGCGGTTGCAGGCCTTGGCGGACGAGTACCGCGAGGTGTCCGATCCAGCGCTGCCGGACGTGTCACTCGTCTTCGCGCTGTTCCGGCCGGCACAGCCTGCGCGGGCCGGAGGTGGCGCCGAATGACCTCGGGCTCCCGGACGTTGCCGACCGGGTTCGGGCGGCTGTGGGCTGCGCAGACGGTGTCCTCGCTCGGTGACGGGGTGACGCATGCCGCGCTGCCGCTGCTCGCGTTGACGTTGACCCGCGATCCGATGGCGCTTGCCGTTGTCACGGCCGCCGGGACGCTGCCGTGGCTGCTGTTCGGGGTGCTCGGCGGTGCGCTGGTGGATCGCTGGGAACGGCGGCGCACGATGTGGGTCGCGGACGCGGCGCGTGCGGTGCTGCTGGCGATACCGGCCGTGGCGGCCGTCCTCGACGTGCTGAGCATTCCGCTTCTCGCAGCCGTCGCCTTCCTGCTCGGCCTCGGCGGGCTCTTCTTCGACACGGCCGCCGCGGCCTATCTGCCGGATCTGCTCGGCCGCGAACCCGCGCTCCTGGAGCGCGCCAACGCCCGCATGCGCGGCACCCAGACCGCCGCGTCCGGCTTCGTGGGGCCGCCTGCGGGCAGTGCCCTGCTCGCGCTCGGGCGGGCAGTTCCGCTGCTCGCTGACGCCGTGTCGTTCGCACTCTCCGCGCTGCTCGTGCGGTCGCTGCCGGCCACGTCACGGCCCCGGCCGCAGGCCCGTGAGTCGCTGCTCCGGCAGGCTCGGGCCGGTGCCTCGTACGTCTTCCGGGACCGGTTGCTGCTCGGGCTCGCGCTGCGCCCGGCGGTCGGGAACATCGCCTTCGTCGCGGTGGAGACCATCCTCGCGCTCTTCGCGCACGACCGTCTCGGCCTCGCCGCCGCCGGCTTCGGACTGCTCCTCACGGCGGAGGCCACCGGCGGTCTGCTCGGCGCGGGTGTCGCTTCCTTCCTCGGCCGGCGACTCGGCACCGGGACCGCGCTGACGTGCACGGCCCTGGTCGAGGGGCTGGCCATCCTGGGGCTGGCGGCGGCCCCGGATCCGTACGTCGCCGGCCTCGCGCTCGCCGTCTGCGGAGCCGGCATGGGCGCCACCATGGTGCTCGCGCCCTCCCTGCGACAGGCGATCGTCCCCGCCCACCTGATGGGCCGGGTCACCTCCACCTCCCGCATGCTCGCCATGTGCGCGGCCCCGTTCGGCGCCTTCCTCGGCGGCTGGCTGGCATCCACCTTCGACGTGCGCACCCCGCTCTACGCCGCCGCCGGCCTCCTGCTCACCATGACCGCCGTCACGGCGACCATGACCACCAACCGCCGGGTCGAGGCAGCACTGCGCGGCGTTCCCGTCAGGACAATGTCAGGCGAGTGACCGGCGACGTCACCTTCCTCAACGGCCGCTGACGACACGCCTCGCGAGATCAGGCGACGCGCCGGCGCGGCCGACCTCCTGGAAGCCGGGCGCCGACGCCGTTCTCGATGGCCAGGGCCGTCGTGCAGAGCAGGTCCTCCCGGCCGGCCGGTCCGACCAGTTGCAGGCTGACCGGCACCGGCACCGGCACCGGCAAGCCGGGCGACGGGATCGGCATGGCCAGCGCCGGCACGCCGGCCAGGTTGAACGGCGCGGTCAGCCGGGTCAGCGGGAAGCCCGCGAAACCGGTCAGCAGCGGTGGCGGGGCGACCAGGGTCGGCAGGGCCAGCACGTCCACCTCCTGAAACACCGCGGCCACCTCGGCCCGCCACGTTGCCTGGGCGGTCCGGGCGCCGGCCAGCCGCGCGGCCGGGACGAGGCGACCGGCCTGCAGGCCGCCGCTGACGAACTCGCCCAGCCCGTCCGCGCCGAGCAGCGGGCCGTTCGACTGCCACAGCTCGGCCAGGATGATCGCCTCCAGCGGGTCGTAGGTCGCCTCCCACCCCGGCAGGCTCACCTCGAGCACGTCGAGCCCGCTCGCACGCAGCGCCGCGTCGACGGCGTCGTCGGTCGCCGCGTCGACGCCGTCGATCCGCAGCCGGCCGACCCGGCGGGCCGGGTCCTCGGCGACCGTCCAGCCCGGCTCGAGCAGGCGCATCCCGGCGGCCAGCCCGGCCACGTCACCGGCGAGCGGCCCCACCGTGTCCAGGCTCGGCGCCAGCGGCCACACCCCCTCGACCGGCACCCGTCCCCAGGTGGTCTTGAGACCGGCGATCCCGCAGCACGCGGCCGGGATCCACACCGAGCCCCCGGTGTCGGTGCCGAAGCCGATGTCGGCCGCGCCGGTCGCGACCGCGACCGCGCTCCCGCTCGACGACCCACCCGGGATACGGTCCGGGGCCGACGGATTGACCGGGGTGCCGAAGACCGCGTTGTCGCCGACGGGGCTGACGCAGAGCTCGGTCAGCGTCGTCTTGCCCACGATCACGGCGGCCGACCGCGCGCCGGCCAGGCAGCGGGCGTCCGAGGTGGCCGGCTCGGCCCGGTCGCGGACCGCCGCGCAGCCGGCCGTCGTGATCTCGCCGGCGAGGTCGAAGGCGTCCTTGACCGCGACCCGGACCCGGCCGCCGGACACGGGCTGATCGAAGCTTGTGATCCAGATCGCCACGCGGCGACCATACCCAGGTGGAGAAGACCGACTTCAAGAAGGACCTCGACGTCTACCGCGCTCCCCGGGGCCGGTTCGCGATCGTCGACGTGCCCGAGCTGCGGTACCTGATGATCGACGGGCACGGCGACCCCAACAGCGGCGGGGATTTCGCCGCGGCCACCGAGGCGCTGTACCCCTTGGCCTACAAGCTGAAGTTCGCCAGCAAACAGAAGCTGGAGCGCGACTACGTGGTCATGCCGCTGGAGGGCCTCTGGTGGGCCGGGGACATGGCCACGTTCACGTCGGCCCGCGACAAGTCGCAATGGGACTGGACCCTGATGATCATGACGCCCGACTGGATCACCGAGGCGATGGTGGCCGAGGCGGTCGACCAGGTCACCGCCAAGGGTGCGCCGGAGCGGCTGGCCCAGGTCCGCCTGGCGTCGCTGGCCGAGGGCCGCTGCGTGCAGACGTTGCACGTCGGCTCGTACGACGACGAGGCCGGTCTGCTGGCCCGGATGCACGACGAGTTCATCCCGGCCCAGGGCCTGACGATGACCGGCCGGCATCACGAGATCTACCTGAGCGACGCCCGCAAGGTCGCGCCCGCCAAACTGCGGACGATCCTGAGGCAGCCGGTCGAGGAGGCCCGCCGCCGCTGACGCGTAGCCTGCCGGGGTGGACCACACGCAGGTGCCCCGGCGGGCCCGGGAGCTCGGCATCGTCGTCGGGTCGCGGCCGCCCGGCCCGTTCAACGCCATCACCGACGTGGCCGGCGTGCGGGTGGGGCACACGACCCTGATCGAGGGCGACAGCATCCGTACGGGGGTCACCGCGATCGTCCCGGGCCAGCTCGCCGATCGACGCGCCCTGCCGGCCGGTCTGTTCGTCGGCAACGGTCACGGCAAGATGGTCGGCTCGACCCAGCTGGCCGAGCTCGGCGAGATCGAGACGCCGGTGCTGCTCACCGCCACGCTGTCCACGTCCTGGTGGCCGACGCGCTGCTCACGTATGTCCTGGGCCAGCCCGGCCGCGAGGCGGTGCAGTCGCTGAACCCGGTGGTGGCCGAGACCAACGACGGCTACCTGTCCGACATCCGCGCCCGCCCGATCCGGGCCGGGCACGTGTACGCCGCCCTCGACACCGCTACCGGCGGCCGCCCCGCCGAGGGCGCGGTCGGGGCCGGCACCGGCACCGGGGCGCTGGGCTTCAAGGGCGGCATCGGCACGGCATCAAGGCTGGCCGGTGGGGCGACGGTGGGCGTACTCGTGCAGTCGAACTTCTCCGGCGTGCTGCACGTGCTCGGCGTGCCCATCCCGGCGCCGGTCCGGCCGCCGGAGCCGGCCGGCAACTCCTGCGTCATCGTCGTCGCCACCGACGGCCGCTTCGACGCGCGCCAACTGTCGCGGCTGGCCCGGCGGGCGGTGTTCGCCCTGGGCCGGGTGGGCTCCGACTTCGCCGGTGGCAGCGGCGACTACGCGATCGCGTTCAGCACCGCCGGCCCCGGACCGGCCGCGCCCGAGTCCGACCTCGAACCCGCCTTCGCGGCCGTGCTCGAGGCGACCGAGGAGGCCGTGCTCAACTCGTTGTTCATGGCCACGACCACCACCGGGTTCGCCGGGCACACCAAAATCGCCGTGCCGCATGAGGGAACTCTGCGGGCGCTGCGGTCATAAGCCAGACGTGAGCGACGACGGAGAGCTGTGGCGACGGGCCCGCGCGGGGGAGCCCGAGTGTTTCGGGATGCTCTTCGACCGGCATGCCGAGGCGGTCCGGGCGTTCTGCGCGCGCCGGTCGGGCTCGCTCGACGCCGCCGACGACCTGGTCTCGATCGTCTTCCTGGAGGCTTGGCGCCGGCGCGACGACGTCGAGCTGGTCGACGGCAACGCACTGCCCTGGTTGTACGGGACAGCCCGCCGCACCCTGCAGAATCGGTGGCGCACCGCGCTGCGGCACCGCCGGGCGCTCGACCGGCTGCCACCCCCGCCGGCCTCTCCCGACCACGCCGAGGCGGTCACCGACCGTCTCGACGACGAGCGTGAGCTCGCGCGCATCCGGGCCGCCCTGGACCGGCTGCGACCGCCCGACCGCGACGTGCTCGTGCTCTGCGTGTGGCAGGGCCTGACCTACGCCGAGGCCGCGGTCGCGCTCGGCGTACCCGTCGGCACGGTCCGATCCCGGCTGTCCCGGGCCCGGGCCCGGCTCGAGGCGACGGCCGACGCCCTGACCGCCCAGCGACTGGAGATGCCATGACCGACCTGCGAAGCCGGTTGGACCCGCAGCGCCACGCCGGCATCCGGCGCGTCCTGGTGGCCGAGGCCCGGCCCCGGCCCACCGCGCGACGCAAGGCCCTGATCGCCGTCACCGCCGCGGTCATCGCCACCGTCGCCATCGCCGTGGCCGTCCGGCCCGGCCCCGCTCCGCGCGTCAACGCCCCGTGGACTGCCGTCCCCCAGGCCGCGCCACCGCTGAGCGAACCCGGCGACGACATCGATCAGTGGTCCTCCAAATGCAGCGACCTGGGCGTCGGCGGGGTGGGCATCGAAGGTGTTCCGTCCCGCCCCAAGGCGGCCGCGAAGCGCGAGGTGCTGATCGACCGGCGAGGCGGCTACACGTTCTGCGTCGACGTCTCGCTCGGCAGCGGCACGGCGTCCGACCCGCTGATCGCGCTGTCCGGCGTCAAGCCCGACGCGGACGACGACGATCTGAACGGCATGTGGTCCACCGTCACCGACAAGCCGTTCGCCCGGCCGCAGGGCAGTTCGGTGCTGGTGCTCGGCGGTTCGCTGGAGACACCGCCGCCGGGTGGTCCCCAACTCTCACCCTTCCAGGTGTACGGCTTGAGCGGCCCCGCCGTCACCGGTGTCGACCTGGTGCTGACCAACGGTCTGCGGATCACCGCGACCCTGCGCAACGGCATGTGGGGCGCCTGGTGGCCCAGTGACCGCGGCGACCCCACCGGCCTCGAGCTGAAGGTGCGCACCGCCGCCGGCGTCAAGACCGTCAACCCGTACGCGAACCGGCTGGAGATCAAGTGACCCACGAGGCAGTCCTGGCCGGCCTGCGCGACCGATGGCGGGCCGACGTGCTCGCCCTCTACGTCCACGGATCCCTGATCGCCGGCGATTTCGCGCCCGCCCGCAGCGATCTCGACGTGCTCGCCGTACTGACCGCCGACCCCGACGACCGGCTGCTCGGTGTGCTGGCCGGTCTGCACGCCGAGCTCGACGCCGCCCACCCCGAGTGGGCGGGCCGCATCGAGGTCGAGTACGTGTCGCTCGCCGCGCTCACCGATGCGGCCGAGGGCCGGCACCTGATCGCCCGCGTCAGCCCAGGCGAGCAATTGCATCTGCTCCCCGCGACCCGCCACCGACTGGTCACCTGGGCGACGGTCCACCGCAGCGGACGCCCGCTGCTGGGTCCCCCCGCCGAGACGCTGTGGCCGCCGTACGACGCCGAGCTGGTTCGCGCCGCGCTGCTCGACCATGTCCGCGACTGGCCGGATTGGGTCCGCGGCATGACGACACCCGGCGCCCAGTCCTATTCGGTGCTCACCATGTGCCGCGCCGTCCAGCGGGTGCGCTTCGGCCACCAGCTGTCGAAGCGACAGGCCGCCGCCCCGACGGCCGCCGCGTTCCCCGAGTGGGCCGGCCTCATCGAGTGGGCTCGCGCCTGGTGGTACGAGGGTGGCCAGGACACCGACCCCGGCCGCCCGGCCGACGTGTGCGGCTTTGTCGAGGCCGTCAGCGCCGCGCTCCTCGCGGGTCGTCAACTCGTTGACAGCCGGTGGATCACCGTGACACCGTCCCGGGATCCCGCGCAGTCCGGCGTGGACGCTCAGCATGAGGGAATGACGCCTGTGATCTCAGTGCGCCCAGCGGCCGCCTGAGGTATTCGCGACCCCGCCGGTCAGCCGGTGGCGTTCGTTCGATTCACCGTTCCGTGGCGGCCCGACGTCCCGTCCACGTCCCTCATCATGCGCAGAGGTTCACCTTGTCGTTGAGTACCCGCATTCAGCAGGCCGTCGTGGCCAATCTGTCGGCCCGGCCGGCACCGGTCGAGACCGGACCGTTCGTCATCGGGCTCGATCCCGGCACCGACAGCCCGCACATCAACTACGCCACCCCACGGCCCGGCGCCACCATCACGCCGGACGACGTCACCGAGCTGGTCAAAGCCTTCCGGCAGGCCGGGCGCCGGCCCCGGCTGGAATACGTCGTCGATGGCGCGCCCGGCCTCGAGACGCTCCTGACCGCGGCCGGGTTCCGCGTCGAGGAGCGGCACGAATATCTGGTCTGCTCACCGTCCTCGCTCCGCGTTCCGCCGGCGCCGGACGGGTTCCGGCTGGGTGAGGCGACCACCGATCCCGAGCGGGCCGCTCTGATCAGCGCTCAGAACGAGGCCTTCGGCGGCGAGCCGACGGCCTCCGGGGCCGACGTCGCCCGGGTCCGGCGCCTGCAGGCCGGTGGCGGCGTCGCGGTCCTGGCCGTCGACGGTGACGGCACCTGTGCCGGCGGCGGTCAGGCGGTGGCCCCGCACGACGGGGTCAGCGAGGTGGCCGGGATAGCCGTCCGTCCGCCGTACCGCCGGCGGGGTCTCGCCGGTGCCGTGACCGCGGCCGTCACCACCCGTCTGTTCGCCGCCGGGGTGGACACCGCCTGGCTGGAGGCATCCGGAAGGGAGTCGTGGCGCGTGTACGAACGCGTCGGCTTCCGGCCGGCCGGCCAACGGCTCTATCTGTCGCTGGACTGACTGGTTGGCCGGCCCGGGCCGCAGCCCGGGCCGGCACCTACTTGCGCTTGAGGGTGAACGTGAAGTCGCCGGAGAGCCGGGCGCCCAACCGGACCGCCGACACGAGGTCTCCTTCCTTGATCAGCCGTTCGACCTCGGCCCGCGACAGGTCGCAGCCCTCGGCGATCAGCCGCACCGGGCGCAGCGGGATCCGCGCCAGGAAGTGGACCGCGACGTCGAGCACCTCGCTGTCCCGGTGGTCCGATCCGCCGGTGTCGAGGCGCCACGCGTCGTCCCAGTCGAGGGCGAAACGGTTGCGGCGCTGCACAATCGGGTCCTGAAGCAGCTCGGCGGCCAGTCGCGGGTCGTTATCGTGCAAGCGAGCCAGCAACTCGGGCCGGACGGAGCGCACGGTGACCCGCTCCAGGATCGTGAGCTTCACGGTCTCCCCGCACCGGACGCAGAGCACGAGGAGCCAGGCGTCGAGCAGCTTGTGGTTGGCGTTGAGGCGAAATTTGCCGTCGGCCCGGAAACGCTCGGAACCGCACGCGTGGCAGCGGCGGCGGACGAGCGGCAAGCGGGTGGGCACGACGGTCCAGTTGGTGGACACAGAGGTACTCCAGTGAGAAGTCCGCAGCGAGAAGCAGCGCGGCGCGGGAACGCGGCGCGCTGTGAATCAGCACGTGGGAGGTCTCACAGGACGTACAACGGCCGGCCCTTCAGCAGACGACTTCGCCAGCACCGTATGCGGGCACCGAGCCGCCGCGACAGCGATTAATTACGTCCTAGTCGAGGTGGGCGGCGGCCATCGCCAGCCAGAGCTGGACCCGGTCGGCCGTGCGGGACAGGGACCGTCCGGTCAGGCGCTCGATCTGCTCGATGCGGTAGCGGACCGTGTTGCGGTGCACGATCAGGCGGTCGGCCACCGTGACCACCGAGCCGTCCGCGTCCAGATAGGCCCGCAGCGTCGCCACCAGGGAACCGGCGTGCGCGGCGTCGAAGTCGCGCAACGGGCGCAGCACGTCGCGGGCCAGGTCGCGCAGCGGCACGTCCTCGCTGGCCAGCAGCAGACCGGACAGGCTCATCTGGGCGCGCTCGTTGATGCCGGGCCCGCGGGTCATCGCCTCGTGCGCCTCGTAATAGCTCCACCGCAGCCCGTTCATCCCGGAGTACCAGCCGCCGATCCCCACCCGCACGTCATCGCCGCGGCGGCTCAGGTAGGTGCCGAGCTCGGTCGCGGCCTCGCGCGCCGACCGGCCGGGCTCGAGCACGGCCACCAGGCAGTCGTTCAACACCGCCGTGGTCGCACCGGCCATCGGCGGGCTCGACAGCAGCCCGCGCCCGTCGTCCACTGTGGCCACCAGCAGGGCGTGCTCGTCCTCGGGCCGGATGCCGAACGGCAGCAGTCGCCGCTCCGCCTCCGGCGGGCCGATCGTCGCCCGGATCAGATCCTCCAGGACCTGTCCGGCCAGCCGCCGTTTGCCGGCCAGCTCGGCCTGGCGGCGCGCCAGTTCCAGACCGACGAGCGAGACCGCGTACGGCAGGACGTCGGCCGACCGCCGGGGCCGGCGGCAGCACAGATGCGCGACCACGGTCTCCTCCACGCTGACCGGCAGCACGGTCGGCAGGTCGGGTGACTGCCCAGCCGGAACGGCGGGCCACGTGGCGGTGGCCGGCGCGGTGGCCAGCACCCGTCCGTAGAGGTCGCGCACCATCGCGGGCGCGCCGAGGATCTGGTGCAGCGCCGTGATCAGCGCCCCCAGCCCACGCCCCGACAGCAGCGCCTTGGCCAGGGTGTCGTGCTCGTCGAGCAGGTCGGCGAACCGGCCGTACTGCTCCTCCAGCACCCGGTCGGCCACGAACCGGTCGACCGCGATGAACGGTGTCGAATACGGGATCTCCACGACCGGCAGCCGGGTGGCGCGAGCCTGGTCGAGGGTGGCCGCGGGGATGCGTACGTGGGAGAGCCCGACCCCGAAGCCGAGCCCGACCGCCCGCCCCTCGGCGACCCGGGCCACGAACTGCCGTTGCGCCGCCTCGCCGGTCTGGCTCAACCCGGTCGTCAGCACCAGCTCGCCGCCGGACAGGAAGGGCCGCGGGTCGGCCAGCTCGGTGACCGCGCACCAGCGCACCGGCTGCCGCAGCGCCGCCGGCTCGCCCCCGACCAGGCGCAGACCGAGGTCGGGATCGGCGAGCACGTCGGCCAATCGCAGCGTCATGCCTGACTGTACGACTGCACAGTGGCCCCGCGTAAGGACTGTTCCACTGTCCATTTACCAACATCAGTCGCGCCTCTACGGTCCTGCTATGAGGACCCCCGCGATCCACCTGGCCGGGCTGCGCAAGACGTTCGGCCCGGTCGAGGCGGTGGCCGGGATCGATCTCGAGATCGCCGACGGCGAGTTCTTCTCGATGCTCGGGCCCTCGGGCTCCGGCAAGACCACGGTGCTGCGGATGATCGCCGGTTTCGACCTGCCGACGGCCGGCACGGTGTCCCTGAACGGCCGCGACGTCACCCAGCTGGCTCCCTACGACCGCGACGTCAACACGGTCTTCCAGGACTACGCGCTCTTCCCGCACCTGAGCGTCATCGAGAATGTCGAGTACGGCCTCAAGGTCCGCAAGGTCGCGCGCAAGGAGCGCCGGGCCCGCGCCGAGGAGGCCCTCGATTCCGTACGGTTGAACGGTTTCGGCGCCCGCCGGCCGAGCGCCATGTCGGGCGGTCAGCGGCAGCGCGTGGCCCTGGCCCGGGCGCTGGTCAACCGGCCCCGGGTGCTGCTGCTCGACGAGCCGCTGGGCGCGCTCGACCTCAAACTGCGCGAGCAGATGCAGGTCGAGCTCAAGCAGATCCAGCGCGACGTCGGCATCACATTCGTCTTCGTCACCCACGACCAGGACGAGGCGCTGACCATGAGCGACCGGGTGGCCGTCTTCGACGCCGGGCGGATCGCCCAGGTGGGCACGCCCGAGGAGGTCTACGAGCACCCGGCGACCCCGTTCGTGGCCGGCTTCGTCGGAACGTCCAACCTGATCACCGGTCCCGCCGCGCGCCGGCTGACCGGGCGGGACGGCACATTTTCCGTACGCCCGGAAAAGATCACCATCGCCGACGAGGGAGCACCGGGAACGATCAGCGAGGTCATCTACGCCGGCCCGGTCACCCGATTCGTCGTCGACCTGGACGCGGGCGTGCGGATGGTCGTCGTGGAGCAGAACCGCCGTACGGGGACGGCGGCCCTGGCCGGCCTGCGGGGGAACCGCGTCCAGCTCACCTGGCTGCGGGAACACGTCATCGAGATTGGAGCTAACCGTGCGGCATAGATCTCTCACAGCGGTTCTGGCGGTGGGCGTGCTCGCGCTCGCCGGGTGCGGTGGCGACGACGGTGGCAGCGGCAGCGGCTCGGGACCCGGCGGCATGAGCGTGCCGAAGGTCGACAAGCTGGCGTCGATCGGGGCGGGGGAGGGCGCGGTCAACGTCATCGCCTGGGCCGGCTACGTCGAGGACGGTTCGACCGACCCCAAGGTCGACTGGGTGTCGGACTTCGAGAAGCAGACCGGGTGCCAGGTCAACACCAAGGTCGCGGGCACCTCCGACGAGATGGTCGCACTGATGAAGACCGGCGAGTACGACGTGGTCTCGGCCTCCGGCGACGCGTCGCTGCGGCTGATCTACGGCGGCGACGTGGCCCCGGTCAACACCGACCTGATCGCGAACTACAAAGACGTCTTCGAGGGGCTCAAGAACAAGCAGTGGAACTCGGTCGACGGCGCGGCCTACGGAGTGCCGCACGGCCGCGGCGCCAACCTGCTGATGTATCGCACGGACACGGTCAAACCGGCGCCGACCTCGTGGAGTGCGGTCTTCGACCCGAGTTCGCCCTACAAGGGCAAGATCACCGCGTACGACTCGCCGATCTACATCGCCGACGCGGCGCTCTATCTGATGAAGACCAAGCCGGACCTGGGCATCAAGAACCCGTACGCGTTGGACGACACCCAGTTCAAGGCGGCCACCGACCTGCTGACCGAGCAGAACAAGCTGATCGGCGAGTACTGGTCGGATTACACCAAGGAGGTGCAGGCCTTCAAGAGCGGCGACTCCGTGCTCGGCACCACCTGGCAGGTCATCGCCAACCTGGCCACGGCCGACAAGGCACCGGTCGAGGCGATCCTGCCGACCGAGGGCGCGACCGGCTGGTCCGACACCTGGATGATCTCGTCGAAGGCCCAGCACCCGAACTGCGGCTACCTGTGGATGAACCACATCATCTCGCCGAAGGCCAACGCCGGGGTGGCCGAGTGGTTCGGTGAGGCGCCGTCCAACAAGCTGTCCTGCGCGCAGACCGCCGACAAAAACCACTGCAAGACCTTCCACGCCGAGGACGAGCCCTACTTCGACCAGGTCTGGTTCTGGACCACCCCGCTCGCCCGGTGCGTCGACGGGCGGGCCGATGTGACCTGCAAGGACTACGCGGCCTGGACCCAGGCCTGGACCACGATCAAGGGATAGCGTGTCCTTCTTCCACCGGCACCCGCGGCTGCGCCTGGCCGCGCTGCTCTCGGCGCCCATGCTGTGGCTGGTTGTCGCCTACCTCGGGGCCCTGGCCGTCCTGCTGGTCTCGGCCTTCTGGACCGTCAACGGGTTCACCGGCGAGGTGGTCCGGGAGTTCTCGCTGCAGAACTTCCGGACCATCGTCACCGAGGAGGTCTACCGCAACGTCACCCTGCGCAGCCTCGGGGTGGCCGTCGCGGTCACCGTCATCTGCGTCCTGCTGGCGCTGCCGATGGCCGTCTACATGGCCAAGGTGGCGTCGCCGCGGGCCCGGCACTGGCTGGTGATCGCCATCCTGACCCCGCTGTGGGCCTCGTACCTGGTCAAGGCGTACGCGTGGCGGGTTCTGCTGGCCAACGGCGGCCCGCTCGACACGCTGGTCGGCACGCCCGGCTACGGCCTGTTCGCCGTCGTGATCGTGCTGTCGTACCTGTGGCTGCCGTACATGATCCTGCCGATCTACGCCGGGCTGGAACGGCTGCCCGACTCGCTGCTGGAGGCGTCGGCCGATCTGGGGGCGCGCTCCGGTCGTACGTTTCGCGGGATCGTCCTGCCGATCCTGGTGCCGTCGATCTTCGCGGGCTCGATCTTCACGTTCTCGCTGTCGCTGGGCGACTACATCACCGTGCAGATCGTCGGCGGCAAGACCCAACTGATCGGCAACCTGGTGTACGCCAACGTGGGCGCGGCCAACAACCTGCCCTTCGCGGCGGCGATCGCCACCGTCCCCGTCCTGATCATGGTCGTCTACCTGACCGCGGTCCGCCGCTCGGGCGCCCTGGAGGAGCTGTGACGCTGAGTATCTGGGGCCGCTGGGCATTGCGCACGGTGATGGCCCTCGGCCTGCTCTTCATCTACCTGCCGCTGCTGCTCATCCTGGTCAACTCGTTCAACGGCGACCGTACGTTCGCCTGGCCCCCGCACGACTTCACCACCCAGTGGTGGTCGGCCGCCTGGCGCAACGGCGGCGCCCGCGACGCCCTGTGGACCTCGGTCCGAGCCGGCCTGGGCGCGACGGCCATCGCCCTGGTGCTGGGCACGATGGTGGCCTTCGCCGTGCAGCGCTTCAAGTTCTTCGGCCGCGACACGGTGTCGTTGCTCATCGTGCTGCCGATCGCCCTGCCCGGCATCGTCACCGGCATCGCGCTCGACAGTGCCTGGCGCTCGGTGATCGCCCCGCTGGGCATCGGCAAGGGCCTGTTCTCGGTGATCGTCGGTCACGCCACGTTCTGCGTGGTCACCGTCTACAACAACGTCTTGGCCCGGCTGCGCCGCAGCGGGGTGTCCTTCGAGGAGGCCTCAGCCGACCTGGGCGCCTCACCGACCCAGACGTTCCGCTACATCACGTTCCCGCTGCTGCGCTCGGCCCTGCTGGCCGGCGGCCTGCTGGCCTTCGCCCTGTCGTTCGACGAGATCATCGTCACCACGTTCACCGCCGGACCCGGCATCCAGACCCTGCCCATCTGGATCTTCAACAACCTGTTCCGCCCCAACCAGGCCCCGGTGGTCAACGTGGTGGCGGCCGTCCTCATCGTCGTGTCAGTGCTGCCCGTCTGGCTGGCCCAGCGCCTGGCCGGTCCGGCGGCGGGTGCCAGCCGTACGTGACCGCATCGTCGTGTCCGTGCTGCCGGCTTGGCCGGCCCGAACCGCTAGGGTGCCCCGCGTGGATGTCGCCCGCACGTTTCTGACCGAGATCGACACCCGGCAGCCGGATGCGCTCACCGGCTTGTTCCTGCACGGTTCGCTCGGCTGGGGCGAGTTCTTCGCCGGCAGCGACGTCGACTTCGTCGGCGTGTGGGGCGAGCCACCCGACCACACCGCCCTGGCCGAAGCCCACGAGGCCACCAAGGCGCGGCACCCCGAGGTCGTCTTCGACGGTTTCCACTGCTCGCCCGCCGACCTGGCCGTCTCCTCGCTGACCGTCGGCCCCCGCCCCGTCTTCTTCCAGGGCAAGTTCGATCCCCAAGGCAAGATCGACATCAACCCGGTCACGTGGCACGAACTGGCCCACCGAGCCGTGACCATCCGCGGCGACCTGCCGCCCGTGCACACCGACCAGGCCGAGCTGCGCGAGTTCACCCGCACCAACCTCGACACCTACTGGCGGTCGATCCTCACCCAGATCGAGGAGGGCGACGTCGCCGAGCTGGGCCGCCACGAGCCGTCAGTGCTGTGGGTCGTGCTCGGCGTCGCCCGCCTGCACCACCTGCTGACCAAGGACGAGCTGACCTCCAAAAGCGGCGCCGGCCGCTACATCGTCACCGAGCTCGACCCCCGCTGGCGCCCCCTCGGCATCGACGCCCTGCGCATCCGCGAGCGCCCGCAGGACCCGACCACCTACACCGACCCCACCGAGCGAGGCCGGCAAACACACGACTTCCTCCGCTGGGCCATCGACGACGGCCTCCGCCTGGCGTAAAGACGCGGGCCCGTGCGAGGCGCCCACTCACGCCGGGCGTTGTGACGCGGCGTGGCACCGGCTTGTGCTGCCGGAGAGGCGCCGGCCTGCGCCGATCGCGCCTTGGACTACCCGGGCGTTGTGGCGCCAGCTTGTGCGGGCGTGCAGGCGCCGAACGTTGTGCGCCGGCCCGCTCGGGCATGAAAGACCCGACCGGTGCCGGGCGTCGCGGCGGCGTGGCCCACGCGGGGCGTTGTGTGTCGGCCTGCTCGGGCGTGAGACGCCGACCGGTGCCGGGCGTTGCGGCGGCGTGGCCCACGCAGGGCGTTGTGTGTCGGCCTGCTCGGGCGGGAGACGCCGACCGGTGCCGGGCGTTGCGGCGCGGCCCACGCCGCGCGTTGTGTCGGCCTGCTCGGGTATCAAGCGCTCTGACCGGCGTCGGGCTTTGCGGCGCTGCCTGCGTTGGGCGTGGAAGCGCCGGCCAGACGTCGAGCGCCGAGGCGCACGGGTGGGCGGCCGGTCAGGCCAGCGGCAGGCCGGCCGACTGGGTCTCGGTCGGCTGGGGAGCCGCGTGGTGGGTCAGGATGGCGCCGGTCATGAAGGTGGCTCCGACGGCCAGCGCGCCCAGCACGCCGAGCGAGATCTGCTGCTCGAGGTCGCTCTGGTGGGAGTAGTCGGATTCCGTCACCACCGTCGTGCGGCCGTCCTGGGTCAGCACGTATTGGCCGTCGCGGAGTTCCGGGTCGCCGTCCAGCCCGGCGAAAGCCACCACCACAGCCAGCCAGAACGCGAAGAACAACACCCCGGCCAGCACGCTCGCCCAGTGCGGCACGTGCGGCGGCACCCACGAGGTCAGGCTCCACCGGGTCCGCGGGCGGGTGGTCCGGTAATACCAGCGATTGCCGACCACGCCGGCGATCACCCCGGGCACGGTCAGCGCCGCGGCCACGCCGACCGCCCACGCGGTCGGCACCAGGCTCACCCCGGCCACCAGCGCCACGATGAGCACGGCCGACCACAGCAGGCCGGCGGAGCACATGGCGCTGCAAACGATCAACCACCGCTGCGGAATCATCAGTTCGGACGCTAGCGGCCCGGCCGCCCGCGCGAGGCCGTTTTCAGCGAGAGCGCACCACCTCGTAACGCAGCCAGAGCGTGCCGTCGGCCTCGGTCTGCGACGACAGCAGACGCAGCCGGGTCGGAAGCTCACCGTCGGCCAGTGCCGGCCCGTCGAACAGCCCCGGCGTGCCGCTGCCGCCCACCGCGGCGGGCAGCACGATCAGCTGGATCTCGTCGACCAGGCCGGCCCGCAGCAGTGCGCCGTTCAGCTCACCGCCGCCGGTCGACACCACGCAGGTGACACCGAGCAGCGAGCGCATCCGCCGCACCGCGGCCCCGAGGTCGACCCGTTGGGTGCCGGCGACCAGATAGCTGATCTCCTCCCGGCGCAGATACGCCAGATAGGCGGCCGGCGTCGCCCGGGACACCAGCACCAGCAGATGCTGCCCGCCGGCCTCCTTCATCGTCCAGCGGACCCGCCCCCGCCCGTCGACCACCGTGAACCACCGCGAGGCGTCCACCGCCACGAAATCCTCGTACAGCTCCCCGGCGGAGGCGGAGGCGGAGGCGGACGCCGGCGGCAGCCCGGTCAGCGGCCCGGCCGAGGGCGGCACCATCGACCCGCTGCCCTCCAGGGTGACCGTGGGGGAGTAGAGCCGCTCGAGCAACGCGGCCCGCGCCTCCTCGACACCCGGGGCACTGGGCGGCCGCAACGTCTCCCACACCTTGCCGTCGTCGGTGGGCATCAGCGGGCGATCACGCCGCAGACTGACCCGCCCATCGACCGACGTTGTCACCGACACGACCACCCGAGGCTTGTCCATGCCTCCTTGGTAGCAGCGGCCTACGACACTTTCCGGCGCGGCCTGGGCATCGTGTGGACGCAGAACTCCTGCGGCGGCTACTGGACCCACGGCGGCGACATCCCAGGCTTCATGACCCGCAACGGCGTCACCCGCGAGCAGCTGCGCATCGACCTCGGCCCGGACCGGGGCGCTGAGCAGGGTTTGTTCGACCCTGTCCCCCGTGCGAGCTACCCGAGAGTGTCCACCGCGCGGTGACGATTCCGGCGCGACGAATCCATAGCGTTCAGGGCAGCCCGCGGCGCTGGAGCCGCCGGCCCCAAGGAGGAGTCGACATGCGTCTGGTGAAGCAGTTCCTGGCAGTTGCGGCGGTCGCTTTCATCGGTGGTCAGGGCGTCGGCGCGGTGCAGGGAAACCCGTGGCTCACCCTGATCCTCGGGCTCGTGACAGCGGTGCTCGCCGTCGTGGTCTACGCGTGGGTGGTCCGGCGCACCGAACACCGCGCACCCACGGAGGTGGCCCGTGCTGGGGCCGTCGCGCGGCTCGGCCGGGGAGCACTGATCGGGGCCGGGATGTTCGCGGCCGTCATCGCCAACGTCGCCTTCCTCGACGGTTACCACGTCCACGTCCACGGCCTGGGTTCGGTGACCGGTGCGCTGGGGCTGGTCGGGTTCATGGCCGCCGCCGCGGTGACCGAGGAGCTGTTGTTCCGTGGCGTGCTGTTCCGCGTCATCGAGGAACGGATCGGCACCTGGATCTCGCTGTTGCTGACCGGCGTGGTGTTCGGCCTGATGCACCTGTTCAACCCGGACGCGACCCTGTGGGGCGCGACCGCCATCGCGATCGAGGCCGGTTTCATGCTCGCCGCCTGCTACGCCGCCACCCGCAACCTGTGGGTGCCGATCGGTCTGCACTTCGGCTGGAACCTCGCCGCCGGGGCCGTTTTCAGTGTCGTGGTCTCCGGCAACGGCGAGTCGAAGGGGTTGCTGGACGCCACAACGTCGGGCCGGGCCGTGGTCACCGGCGGTGATTTCGGTCCCGAGGCGAGCCTGTACGCGGTCGCGGCGGGTGTGGCGATGACCGTCGTGTTCATGTGGCTGGCCCACCGCCGCGGTCACATCGTCCCGCGTCGCCGCCGCGCGGCCGGGGAACCGGCGGCGACCGCTACAGTTTCCCGATGATCGACCTCCGGCGGGTCCCGGAGCGGTGGCGGCACTGGGACGTCACCGTCCGGGACCTTCCGTTCGCGCTGCTGCTGATCCTCCTGTCGACGGTGCCGGCGCTGCACCAACGCGGCACGCAGCTCGGCGAGCTGCCGACCCGCCCGTTCGACGCGTTGACGGCGCTGGTGGTCGCCCTGGAGTGCCTGCCGCTGGCCGTACGACGGCGCCGGCCCGCCCTCAGCGTCGCCCTGGTCTCGCTCGGCTTCGCGATCGATCAGCTCCGCGCCTACCACACGGTCGCGAGCATTGCCCTGCCGATCGCCCTGCTCAGCACGGCGCTGCACCAGGAACGCCACCGGCGTACCACCGTGGTGCTCCTCTCCGTGGCGTACGTCCCGTTGGCTGTGGCGCTGAGCCGGAGCGGATCGATCGAGACCGTCGCCGACTTCGTCACGTTCTATCTCGCGCTGGCCATCGCCTGGGGCGTCGGGGCCTGGATGCGGCGAACCCGGGCCGCCGAGGCGGAGCAGCGCCGGCACGTTGCCGAGGCCACCCGAACCGCCGAACGCACCCGCATCGCCCGCGAACTGCACGACGTCGTGACCCATCACGTGACCGCCATGGTGGTGCAGGCCGAGGCGGCGCGCTACCTGACCGCCAGCCCCGACCGTCTCGACGACACCCTGACCGCGATCACCGGCACCGGCCGGCGGGCCATCACGGACCTGCGGCACCTGCTCGATCTGCTCAACCCCGACCACAGCACCGAGCCGCGCCTGCCGTCCGTCGGCGAGCTGCACACCCTGGTGGAACAGACCCGGCTGGCCGGGCAGCCGGTCGAGTTCACCGAGGGCGGCACACCAGCGGCGAGCACAGGCAGCGCCGAGGTCGCGGCCTACCGAGTCGTGCAGGAGGCGCTGACGAACGCCCTCAAGTATGCCTACGGCAGCCGCACCACTGTGCATGTGCGCCATGGCGAGAAGGAGACGACCGTGGAGGTCAGCACCGACGGCGGCCCGGGTCCGGGCGGCGCGTCCCTCGGCGGCAGCGGGCGGGGCCTGGCCGGGCTGCGGGAGCGGGTTGCGGTGCTCGGCGGCGAGTTCAGCGCGGGCCGGCAGACCGGCGGCGGCTTCGTCGTGCGAGCCCGCATCCCCAGCGGAAGCCCGTCGTGACCGCGTCGCTGCGGGTGGTGGTCTGCGACGACCAGCCGCTGATCCGTACGGGCTTCGCCACGATCATCGGTGCCCAGCCCGACCTCGAGGTGGTGGGCGAGTGCGGGGACGGGCGGGCGGCGGTCGAGCTGGCCGGCCGGCTGCGGCCGGACGTGGTGGTGATGGATGTACGGATGCCCGTGCTCGACGGCATCGAGGCGACCCGCCTGCTGGCCGGCGCCGGGGTGACCCACCCGGTGAAGGTGCTCGTGGTGACGACGTTCAACCTCGACGAGTACGTCTACGAGGCACTGCGCGCGGGAGCGAGCGGATTTCTGCTCAAGGACGCCCCACCGGCGCAGCTGCTGCACGGCATCCGTACGGTCGCGACCGGTGCCGCGTTGCTGGCTCCGGAGGTGACCCGGCAGCTCGTAGGCCGGTACGCCGCGCGGATCCGTCCCGCCGAGCACACTCCACCGGACGCGCCGCTGACCCCGCGCGAGCTGGAGGTGCTGCGCCTGATCGCCGACGGCCGGTCCAACAGCGAGATCGCCGCGACCCTGGTGATCAGCCACGAGACCGTGAAGACGTACGTATCGCGGATCCTCACCAAGCTCGACCTGCGCGACCGCGTGCAGGCAGTGGTCTATGCCTACCGCAGAGGCCTGGTGAACTGAGCGCCTCGCTGAGCCACCGCCCGGGGGCATGCGGGGGCCTTCTGCTTTGCTGGAAACGTGACGTATGCCTGGCTCGACGCTCCCGCCACCGCAGTCGCCGATACCGCGCGCCAGCTCCTTGGCTGGCTGGCGGTCGCCAACGGCGTCACGATCCGGCTTACTGAAACCGAGGCCTATGCGGGCCTGGGCGGCGATCCCGCCAGCCATGCCCATCGAGGGCGAACCCCACGTAACGCGGTCATGTTCGGACCGGCGGGTCACCTTTATCTCTACCGCATATACGGGTTGCATACCTGCGCCAATGTGACGTGCGGACCGGCGGGGGAGCCTGCGGCAGTCCTCCTGCGCGCCGGGCAGGTCGTGGGCGGTGCCGACGTCGCCCGCTCGCGGCGGCCTGCGGCAAAGCGCGATATCGATCTCGCTTCCGGGCCGGCGCGCCTCGTCGAGGCGCTGGGTCTGCCGCTCACGGCCTATGGGACATCGGTGGTTGACGGCACGGGCCCGCTGACCCTGCATCCTCCGACGGAGCCGGTCCCGGACGAACGCGTCGTAGCCGGCCCGCGTGTAGGCGTCACCGCCGCTCACGATCTGGCGTGGCGATTCTCCATCGCCGGTGACCCGACCGTCAGCGCCTACCGTCGCCACGTCCCACGAAGCGGCAGGAAAGACCTTGGAGGCATGTCCTGACCCCTACTTGCATGCCGGAGACCTGATGGACGTACAGGTCGGC
Source organism: Paractinoplanes maris (assembly GCF_023544465.1). Lineage (GTDB taxonomy): Bacteria > Actinomycetota > Actinomycetes > Mycobacteriales > Micromonosporaceae > Actinoplanes > Actinoplanes maris. Next base: position 328,587 of record NZ_JALPVL010000015.1, read on the forward strand.
CGCGGCGCCATCCTCGGCAGATCACGAAAGGGTTCGATCTTTAGATCTCCGTGTGCCGAACCTTAAGGCCTGATTAGCCAGGCTGAGCACGCCGCCGGGACCACGCATAGTGGGGTCGCGCTGTCCCCCTATGCCTGAGGTGACCTTCCCCGTGTCGATGTCCGCTGCCGCCCGCTTCCGTTACACACTGGTGGCCGGCGCCACCGCCGTGGTGATCGGCGGCGGCTTCACTGTCGCCGGGCTCACCCAGGACGCCAAGGCCGAGACGACCACCACGGTGAACACCGGTGCTCTGGCCGCCGAGACGGGCACGCCGGCCCCCGAGGAGACGGCCGCGCCCACGCTGGCCCCCTCGCCGTCGGCGTCCGCCTCCACCTCGCCGTCGGCCACCCCGACGTCGAAGGCGCCGACCAGCAAGCCGCCGGCGCCCAAGCCGACCACCAAGAAGCCGACGCCGGCGCCGACGAAGAAGAAGACGAAGAAGCCTTCGACGCCGGCCCCGCAGACCAGCGGCTCGGTCGCCGAGCAGGTGCTGGCCCACATCAACGCCGCCCGCAAGGCCGAGGGCCTGGGCACGCTGAGCCTCGACACCAACCTCTCCCGGGCGGCCGCCATCCACACCCAGCTGATGATCGACGGCTGCGGCCTGTCGCATCAGTGCTCCGGCGAGAAGGGCCTCGGCGACCGGTTCAGCGCGCAGGGCGTGAAGTGGTCCGGCGCCGGCGAGAACATCGGCTTCGGTTCCAGCGCCTCCAGTGACTCGGCCAAGGTGAAGGCGGCCAACGGCCTGACCGACAGCATGCTGGCCGAGGTGCCGCCGAACGACGGCCACCGCAAGAACCTGCTCAACCCGGACTTCAAGCGGATCGGCCTGAGCATCGTGCGCGACGGCAAGGGCGTCACCTGGATGACCCAGGACTTCGTGAACTGACCGGGGAGCCCGCGGCCTAGAGTGCTCCCGTGGTCAAGATTCTCAAGTCCCTCCTGCGCCGGGTGGCGGACGTTGTCGCCCCCGCTCGCGTCCCGGCGCAAGCCCCCCAGCCGACCGCGTCGCCATCCCGGCCGCGCCACGTCCCGACCCACGAGCGCGGCCGCCAGATCGAATACTGCCCCGATCTCGACGGCGACGCCGACCCGGGCGAAATCGTGTGGACCTGGGTCCCGTACGAGGACGACCCCACCCAGGGCAAGGACCGCCCCGTCCTGGTGGTCGGCCGTTCCGGGCGTACGGTCCTGGGCCTCATGTTGTCGTCGAAGGACCGCCGCGACGGCGAGCACAACTGGCTCCCGCTCGGCACCGGCGCCTGGGACCGCGAGGACCGCCCGAGCTGGATCCGCCTGGACCGGGTGATCGAGGTCGACCACGACGGCATCCGGCGCGAGGGCGCGATCCTCGACCGCTCCCGCTTCGATGAGGTCGCCGCTCGGCTACGCCAGGAGTACGGCTGGCGCTGAACGGCGACCGTTGCTGGACAGCCATGCGCGTCGGCCGGATAGCGTTGACGCCATGGATAAGGACGTAATGGTGGGTTTCGGCGGCAAGCAAGCCTGGCTCGCCGTCCGTCAAGGGCCGGAGGCGGGCCCGGAGTCCGTGATCGCCGCCCTCGGCCTGCGCGACCTCGGCACCGTGCCGTGGCGTGACGGCATCGACCTGGCCCACCTCACCGACGACCGGGTGGCGGTCACCCCGCCGTTGACCGGCGCCCGCGACGAGCTGTGGGTGCTCGCCACCGGCCGGTGGCTGCTGCGGCCCGACATCTCGGTCGACGTCGTCGAGCTCTCCACCGTGCTCGCGACCGAGGTGCAGTTCTTCGCGACCCACCGGGTCACCGAGTTGCACCGCTGGCAGCGGGCCGCCGCAGGTGAGCTGATCCGCACTTTCGGGTATGTGGGACAGACCGGCGAGGTCACGTCGTGGCACGGCGAGCCCGACCCGGCCGAACGCGACGCCGGCCTGCCCGGCGTCCTCGACGAGGAGACGACCGTCCTGGTGGGCGAGAAGGATGTGCTCACCGTGGCGAACGCCTGGAGCATCGACCCGACCACCCTGACCGGGCGCGCCGCGCCCGGCCCGCTGCGCATCGGCGCGGCCGACGGAGAGAGCTGACATGCGCAAGTTCGTCATCATGGGAGTGCAGGGCAGCGGCAAAGGCACCCAGAGCGAGCTGCTCTGCACCGACCTCGACCTGGTCCACATCTCGGTCGGCGACATCTTCCGGTGGAACGTGCAGAACCACACCAAACTGGGCGCCCAGGTCCGCCGCACGATGACCGCCGGCGAGCTGGTCAGCGACGACCTGGTCGAGTCGGTCGTCCGCGAGCGCCTCGACAATCACGACTGGAACTACGGCTTCGTCATCGACGGCTTCCCGCGCAACGGGCGGCAGGCCGAGTTCTTCATGGAGCGCTACGACATCGACGGCGTCATCCACCTCGAGATCCCCGACGACGAGGTACGCCGTCGCGTGCTCAGCCGCCGGCTCTGCCCCAACTGCGGCATGGACTACAACCTGATCGCCGACCGCCCCGAGGTTGAGGGCCGCTGCGACATCTGCGGCCACGAGCTGATCACCCGGGCCGACGACACCCCCGAGGCGCTCGACGCCCGGCTGCGCGACTACCACGAGAAGACCCGTCCGGTGCTGGACATCTTCGCGCGCAAGGAGTTCATCCACGACATCGACGCCTGCCCGTCGGCCGACGTGGTGCAGCAGTCCATCCGCGACACGCTCGGGCTGCCGCCCTACAAGCCGGCCGCGGGCTAGTACTTGAGGCCGCGCTTGGTCAGCTCGGCCTCGATCGCGTCGCAGACCGCCTCGACCACCGCGAAGCGCGCGTAGTGCTTGTCGTCGCCCGGGATGACGTGCCACTGGGCCCACGTCGGGTCGGTGCGCTCGAGCATCTCCTCGATCGCGGCCTCGTACGCCGGGCGCTTTTCGCGATTTCGCCAGTCCTCATCGGTGAGCTTCCACTGCCGCAGCGGGTCGCCCGACCGGTCCTCGAAGCGGCGCAGCTGCTCCTCCGGGGAGACGTGCATCCAGAACTTGACCATGATCATGCCCTCGTGCACGAGCGTCCGCTCGAACTCGACGATCTCGTTGTAGGCCCGCGACCACTGCTCCTTGGTTGCGAAACCCTCCACCCGCTCGACCAGGACCCGGCCGTACCAGGACCGGTCGAACACGGCCATCCCGCCCCAGCCGGGCAGCTTCGGCCAGAAACGCCAGAGGAAGTGGTGACGCTTCTCGTCGTACGTGGGTGCGGCGAACTGGGAGACCCGGACGAACCGCGGGTCGAGCGGAGCGACCAGCCGTTTGATGGCCCCGCCCTTGCCCGATGCGTCCCAGCCCTCGAAGACGCAGCACAGCGGCGGCCCGATCTTCTGCTCGCCGATCTGACCACCGAGGAGCAGCCGCAGCCGCAGCAGCCGCTTCTGGGCCTCCTCGAGCCGGGCCACGGCCTTCTTCTTCGAGATCTCGATCGGCGGATCACCGCTACCCAAGCGACTCATCCGTACAGCATGGTCCTGTCGCTCACGTTTCGCAGCGTCCAAACCCGGTGTCGTCGCGGCCGGGTGGTGCGGGACAATCGCCTGGTGACTCTCGTAGACGACCTGACATGGCGTGGACTGATCCAGGACTCGACCGACCCGGCCGCGCTGGCCACGGCACTGACCGGCGGGTCGATCACGTTCTACGTGGGCTTCGACCCCACCGCCGCGTCGCTGCACGTCGGTCACCTCATGCAGGTCATCACGGCTGGCCGGCTCCAGCGCGCCGGCCACCGCCCGCTGTTGCTGGTCGGCGGGGCCACCGGTCAGATCGGCGACCCGCGCGAGTCGAGCGAGCGCACCCTCAATTCACCGGAGGTGGTGCAGAGCTGGGTCGAGCGCATTCGGGCCCAGCTCGCACCGTTCGTCACCTACGACGGCGACAACGCGGCCACGCTGGTCAACAACCTGGACTGGACCGGCCCGACGTCGGTCATCGAGTTCCTGCGCGACGTCGGCAAGCACTTCCCGGTCAACAAAATGCTGGCTCGCGACGTGGTGCGCAACCGGCTCGAGAGCGGCATCAGTTTCACCGAGTTCAGCTACCAGCTGCTCCAGGCCAACGACTTCTACCAGCTGCATGAGCGCCACGGCTGTGCGCTGCAGTTCGGCGGCTCCGACCAGTGGGGCAACATCACGGCCGGCGTCGACTTCGTGCGGCGCCGCGGGGCCGGTCCGGTGCACGCCTTCACCACCCCGCTCGTGCTCAAGGCCGACGGCACCAAGTTCGGCAAGAGCGAGGGCGGTGCGGTCTGGCTCGACCCCGAGATGACCTCGCCGTACGCGTTCTACCAGTTCTGGATCAACGCGGACGACCGCGACGTCAACAACTACCTGCGCTACTTCAGCTTCAAGAGCCGCGAGGAGCTCGAAGAGCTGGAGAAGGCCACCGCCGACCGCCCGCAGGCCCGGCTGGCCCAGCGGGCGCTGGCCGAGGAGATGACTGCCCTGGTCCACGGCGAGTCCGAGGCACAGCAGGCCGTGATGGCCAGCCAGGCGTTGTTCGGCCGAGGTTCCCTCGACCAGCTTTCCCCCGAGACGCTGCGGGCGGCTCTGGGCGAGGCCGGGCTTCTTTCCGTACGCGGGGAGCTGCCGAATTACACGTCGTTGCTCAAGGAGTCGGGTTTGGTGGCGAGCGCGAACGAGGCGAGGCGCACGATCACCGAGGGCGGCGCCTACGTGAACAACGAGCGGATCACCGATGGCGAGGCCGTGCCTCCGCTCAGTTCCCTGTTGCACGGCAAGTTCCTGGTGCTGCGTCGCGGCAAGCGCACGTTCGCCGGCGTGGAGTTCGGCTCTTAGGCCTCTGACCTGAGGTTTCTCGGTCCCCGGCCCCCTGTGACGTGGTTCGCAGGGGGCCGATTTGGCGTCCATGGGACGGCCCTGTAATGTTTACCGAGCCGCCAGGGAGACGGGCGAGCGAGCGGGACTCTTCAGAGGCCCGGCGCGGCCGTCCTGGAGGAACCCCAGAGAAATACCTCAGCAATAGCTGGTGTAGATTTCTGCGGGCTCGAGCAGTTCCGATCGCGAATTTCCGGCGGATTACCGGGGTTTGACGAAAAGGAAAAGCCCGAGTAAAGTTTACCGAGTGCCCCGGGGCGGTTGACCGGGTGTGGTTGTTCTTTGAGAACTCAACAGGGTGCTTGATAAGCCAGTGCCAATTAGTAATACCCCGGCCGGCTTACTCCTTTCTTCGGATAGGGGTGTCGGTT
>NZ_JALPVL010000016.1 GCF_023544465.1 Paractinoplanes maris
AACCGACACCCCTATCCGAAGAAAGGAGTAAGCCGGCCGGGGTATTACTAATTGGCACTGGCTTATCAAGCACCCTGTTGAGTTCTCAAAGAACAACCACACCCGGTCAACCGCCCCGGGGCACTCGTAAAACTTTACCCGCCGCTTCCCGTTTCGCCAAATCCGGGTCCAGGACCCGAATTCGCCGACCCTGAAAGCTTCAGGCACCACAAAGTAAAGCGAACGATCACCGGCCGCGAACGACGACGATCCACTCGCTCTAGATTTGTGGGTTCCTCCAGGACGGCCGCGCCGGTCCTCCGAAGAGTCCCGCTCGCTCGCCCGTCTCCCTGGCGGCTCGGAAAACATTACCCCCTGTTGCCCGGACCGCCAAATCGGCCCCCCATGGTGCGTGTCACGCCCGGTCCGACTGCCCGCCCGCCGTTGTGGATAACTCCGGCCACCCGAAACCGCCCTCGGCCCGCCTGTGGATGACGCCGCCCACCCGTCGGCTCAGCAACGTAGGTTCGGCCCGCCCCCGGTGGGAGGGGCTCTGCTCGGAGGGGCTCTGCTCGGAGGGGCTCTGCTCGGAGGGGCTCCGCGCCGGTGACCAACCGGCCTGGGTGCAGGTGTGGGTGGGCTGATGATGGGATGGCCGTCGGTGGCGGGGGTCGGGAGAACAGGGATGGTCATGGCAGACGCTGATCTGGTGTTCGTCGGGGGGCACGTCTTTGCGAGCGACGAGACCGCACCACCCCGATCGGGCCTGGCGGTCAAGGACGGGAGCATCGTCGCGGTGGGTGGCGACGACGAGGTGCGCGATTGGGTGGGTGCGGGCACCGAGGTCGTCGACCTGGCCGGCCGCCTGCTGATCCCGGGGTTTCAGGACGCTCACATCCACGCGGTCATGGGCGGGGTCGAGCTGGGCCAGTGCGATCTGACCGGCACCACCGACCGCGACGAATACCTGCGGCGGATCCGGGACTACGCGGCCTCGCACCCCGACGACGAGTGGATCGTCGGCGGTGGGTGGTCGATGGAGAGCTTCGCCCACGGGATTCCCGACCGGCATCTGCTCGACAGCGTCGTACCGGATCGGCCGGTTTTTCTGCTCAACCGCGACCACCACGCCGCCTGGGTCAACACCGCGGCGCTCGAGTGGGCCGGCATCACCGCCGCCACCCCCGACCCGGCCAGCGGCCGCATCGACCGAGACGCCGACGGCAACCCGATCGGCGCGCTCCAGGAGGGGGCGATGGAGCTGGTCGAGATTCCCGAGATGACGCAGGACCAGATGTATGACGGGCTCCTGCGGGCCCAGCGGCTGCTGCACTCGCTCGGCATCACGGGCTGGCAGGACGCGATGCTGGCCGCGAGCAACGGGTATGCCGACGTCTCCGACGCTTATGTGCGGGCGGCGCGGGAGGGCACGCTCACCGCGACCGTGGTCGGCGCCCTCTGGTGGGATCGGGACCGCGGTGCCGAGCAGATCGCCGAGCTGGTGGCCAAGCGGGCCGAGCTGACGGTCGGGAGGCTGCGCAGCGACACGGTCAAGCTCATGCTGGACGGGATCGCGGAGAACTTCACGGCGGCGATGACCGAGCCTTACCGGGACGGGTGCGGGCACGCCACCACGAACCGCGGGATGTCGTTCATCGATCCCGCGGCCCTTCCCCACTACCTCACCGAGCTCGACCGGCTGGGCTTCCAGGCGCATTTTCACGCGCTGGGCGACCGGGCGGTGCGGGATGCCCTGGACGCCGTCGCCGCCGCGCGTGCGGCCAACGGGTCGAGTGACACCCGTCCCCACCTGGCTCACCTGCAGGTTGTGCACCCCGACGACGTGCCCCGGTTCGCGCAGCTGGGGGCGACGGCGAACATGCAGCCCTACTGGGCCGCGCACGAGCCGCAGATGGACGAGCTCACGATCCCGTTCCTGGATCCGGCCGCGGTCGACCGGCAGTACCCGTTCGCCGACCTGGTCCGCAGCGGTGCGCGCCTGGCCGGCGGCAGCGACTGGCCGGTCAGCACGCCGGATCCGCTGCAGGGCATTCATGTGGCGGTCAACCGGGTGTTGCCGGGTGAGGAGCGGGAGGCGTTCCTGCCGGGGCAGCGGATCGATCTGCGGACCGCGCTGACCGCGTACACGGCCGGGTCGGCCTATGTGAACCGGCGCGACGACTCGGGCCGCCTGGAGCCCGGTTGCCGGGCCGATCTGGCGGTGCTCGACCGGGACCTGTTCGTCCGGCCGCGGGAGGAGATCGGGGACGCGAGGGTGGAGCTCACCTACGTGGACGGGAGGAGGGTGTCCGGCTGACCGGGGCCGGTTCGAGTCGCTGGGCCGGGATGAAGACCGGGGCGGCGACCGCGCGGGGCACGAGGGCGCCCACGATCACGATCAGGCCCATGACGGCGATCGCGTCGAGCCAGTAGTGGTTGCCGGTCACCACCACGACGATCAGCGTGATCGCCGGGTGGGCCAGCCACAGCCAGCGCTTCCAGCCGGCGGTCGTGGTCATCAGGGCGAGTGCCACCACGATGGCCCAGCCGACGTGCAGGGAGGGCATGGCCGCGTACTGGTTGCTCAAGGTGTCGGTGTCGGGTGGGCCGTAGACCGAGGGGCCGAACAGGCGCCCGGTGTCGACCAGACCGGCCGAGCCCAGCATGCGCGGCGGCGCGAGCGGGAAGACGGCGTGGATGACCAGGGCGAACGCGGTCAGCGTGGCCAGGGTGCGGCGCATCCAGAGGTACGTCTCGGGCTTGCGCACGTACATCCAGATCAGCGCGATGGCGGTGGCCGGGAAATGCACGTACGCGTAGAAGCAGTTGGCCACGCGCACCCACCACTCGTGCGACAGCAGGCTGGTCTGCAGCCCTGCCTCGCTGGGCAGATGCAGGACGCGTTCGAAGTGCCACACCGCCGAGGCGTTGTTCATGGCCTCGGTGACGTGCCCGTCGACCAGCAGCCGGCCCATCTTGTACGCGAGGAACAGCGCGGCGACGAGAGCGATCTCCCGCAGCGCTCGACGCACCGTTGTGCCGTTCATCCGCACCCCCAAGACGACCAAGGATCGTCCCGAAGTTGCAGAGCCAGCAAACTTTCACAGTGAGAAACTGATCACTGCCGGCAGCTGTCTTTCGGGCGACGCGTTCGTGAAGATCAATCGAACGGCGAAGGTACCAGTGGCATGCCAACCCTGGTGATCAGCTCGTCGACCGAAATCCCGAACGTTTCGACGACCCGGACGCCCTCCGACCCGACCGCAAACGTCGCCACGTCGGTGTAAACCCTGCTCACGCAGCCACGTCCGGTCAGCGGATAGGTGCACTCGGGCACAAGTTTCGGCTTCCCGTCCTTGGCGAACAGCGTCATCATCACGAACACCTGCTTGGCCCCGATGGCCAGGTCCATCGCCCCGCCGACGGCCGGGATGGCGTCGGGCGCGCCGGTCGACCAGTTGGCCAGGTCGCCGGTCGCGGACACCTGGAACGCGCCCATGATGCAGACGTCGAGGTGGCCGCCGCGCATCATCGCGAACGAGTCGGCGTGGTGGAAGTACGAGGCGCCGGGCAGCTCGGTGACCGGCTGCTTGCCCGCATTGGTCAGGTCGGGGTCGATCTCGTCACCCACGGCCGGGCGCCCCATCCCGAGCATGCCGTTCTCGGTGTGCAGGATGACGCCGCTGTCCGGCCGCAGATAGTCGGCGACCATCGTGGGCTGCCCGATCCCGAGGTTGACGTACGAGCCGTCGGGGATGTCCCGGGCGACGATCTCGGCCATCTGCTCGCGCGAAAGGCTCATGACGGCACCTCCACCAGGCGGTCGACGTAGATGGCCGGGGTCACGACCGCTTCCGGGTCGAGCGCGCCCACGTCGACGATCCGGGACACCTGGGCGATGGTCACGGTGGCCGCGGTCGCCATCACCGGGCCGAAGTTGCGCGCCGTCTTGCGGTAGACCAGGTTGCCCCTCCGGTCGGCGACGTGCGCCCGGATCAGGGCCACGTCGCCGCGGATCGGGTATTCCAGCAGGTACTCGCGACCGTCGATGATCCGGGACTCCTTGCCCTCGGCCAGCGGCGTGCCGGCCCCGGTCGGGCTGAAGAAGGCGCCGATCCCCGCTCCGGCGGCCCGCATGCGCTCGGCGAGATTGCCCTGCGGCACGACCTCGAGCTCGATCCGGCCCGCGCGGTAGAGCCCGTCGAACACCCACGAGTCGGCCTGCCGCGGGAACGAGCACACCACCTTGCGGACGCGATCGGCCGCGAGCAGGGCGGCCAGCCCGGTGTCCCCGTTGCCGGCGTTGTTGCTGACGATCGTCAGGTCGCCGGCGCCGTGCTCGATGAGCGCGTCGATCAGCTCGACCGGCATCCCGGCCATGCCGAACCCGCCGACCAGCACCGTGTCGCCGTCCTTGACCGCCGACACGGCCTCCTGAGCCGAGACGATCACGGGGCCTCCCCCAGCACCTGCTGCGCGATGCGAAAGGCGGTGTTCGCGGCGGGCACGCCGCAATAGATCGCGCTCTGCAACAGCACTTCCTTGATCTCGTCGTCGGTGAGCCCGTTGGTGCGGGCGGCGCGCAGGTGCATCGCCAGTTCCTCCTGATGGCCGAGGGCGACCAGCGCGGTCAAGGTGATCATCGAGCGGCTGCGGCGGTCCAGGCCCGGGCGGGTCCAGATCTCACCCCAGGCGTACGCGGTGATGAGCTCCTGGAAGTCCCGGGTGAACGGCGTGGTCCCGGCCACCGCCCGGTCGACGTGCTCGTCACCGAGCACCTGCCGCCGCACGGTCATCCCGGCCTCACGCACCCGGTCGACCGTGACCGGTCCGCCGAAGTGCTCCTCCAGCAGCGCCGCCACCTCCTCCGGTTTCTCGGCCGGGGCCAGATGGGCGACCTCGTCGAGGACGACGAGCCGGCCGTGCCGCACCCTCGTCGCGATCAAACTGAGGTTCTCCGGCGGCGTCGGCTGGTCGTCCGCCCCCGCGATGGCCAGCACCGGCGCGGTGATCTCGCCGAGCCGATCCCGGACGTCGAAAGCCGCCAGCGCCTCACAGACCAGCGCGTAGCTCTCGGGGTCGGCCGCGCGCAGCGCGTCGAGCAGCGCGGTCGCGACCGCGGGCGCGCGCTGGGTGAAGCCGGGCGCGAACCACCGCTGCTGCGAGGCGCCGACCACGGCGTGCACCCCGTCGGCGCGTACGGTCTCGGCCCGCTGCCGCCAGCCGGTGCTCTCCCCGATCTTGGCGCCGGTGCAGATCAGCGCGGCCGACTCGACCCGGCCGGGCGCGTCGAGCAGCAACTGCAGACCGACGGCACCGCCCACCGACACCCCGGCGTAGCGGAACGGCTCGCCCGGCCGCAGGTTGTCGACCAGGGTGAGCACGCCGCGGGCCAGCCCGGCGATCCCGAAACCGCCGTGCGCGGGCCGGCTGGAGCCGTGCCCGGGCAGATCCCAGCCGATGACGTGGTGGCTGCCCTTGAGCCGTTCGGCGCAGCGCCGCCAGAGCGCCTCGGCCGAGGTGCCGAGCGACGGCCCGAGCAGCAGCAACGGACGGCCGGGAGCGTCGACGATCGTGGTCGCGGTCAGCATGGCGGCTCCCCTGCTCGGGCCAGCGCGGCATCGATGATCTCGTCGGCGACTCCCCGGTACGGACGATCCGGAGCGTCACCGCGCGGGCTGTCCGGATCGGGCGTGGGGCGGGCGCCCTCCGTTGTGTCGTACTGGCGCTGCTCCGCGTCGATGCCCGGGCGGGCCGCGGCGAGCGTCGAGGCCATCCGTTGCTCGTCGATGTGCAGACCGGCGAGCAGCTCGGCGGTCTGGGAGCCGGCGGTCACCGTCCGGCGGGTGAGCGTGCGCAGCGTGGCCCACTCGACGTGCCAGGCGCCGTCGGCCCGCTCGTCCACCATGTTCGCGGCGGCCGTGTGCAGGGTGGCGGCGAGCGGCGGGCCGGCCAGCGCGGCCCGGCGCACGAGGACGGCCAGGGTCGGGTTGCGCTTGTTGGGCATCGCCGACGATCCACCGCTGCGGGCCAGGGACAACTCGCCGATCTCGGGCCGCGCGAGCGTCAGCACGTCGTTGGCTGTCCGGCCCCACGCGTCGGTGCAGGTGACGAGCGCGTCGCCGAAGTGGGTCAAGGGGGCGCGGCTGGTGTGCCAGGGCTGGTGCACCGGCAGACCGAGCCGGGCGGCGGTGGCGGCGATCCGGGTCATGGCCCTCTCGGGCGAGCCTTCGATGGCGACGACCGCGGCCAGGCTGCCGGCCGCGCCACCGATCTGGACGGGCAGATCGGATGCGGCGGCGAGGATGTCGCGCGCGTCGAGGACGGCCTGGAGCCAGCCGGCTGCCTTGAGGCCGAACGTGATGGGCACGGCGTGCTGGGTGAGTGTCCGGCCGGCCATGTCGGTGTGCCGATGGCGGTCGGCCAGCGTGGTCAGCGTCGCGATCTGGGCGTCAAGGTCCCTCCGGAGGGCGCCGACGGCCTCGCGCAGGCAGAGCACCAACGCCGTGTCGAGCACGTCCTGGCTGGTCAGACCGCGGTGCAGTGCCTGGGCCCGCGGGTCGTCGCCGAGGCGTTCGCGCAGCAGGGCGAGCAGCGGGATGACCGGATTGCCACCCTCCTCGGCCGCCGCGGCCAGGGCCGGCAGATCATCGGGCCCGGCCAGCTCCAGGAGGCCGGCGCCGCCCGGGCCGGAAAGGGACGGGCCGGAAGGAGAGCCGGAAACGGGCGGGCCCACGGCGAGCGGGCTGGAGTCCAACCAGGCGGATTCGACGCGCAGCAGGGCGGTGAGGACGGTCGCGTCGGTGCAGAGCTCGCCGCTGCGGTGGTCGCCGGGCCAGAGCAGGTCGCTCATCGGCGCCGGCTCATCGGGCCTGCCGGGGATAGCTCAGGAACACCGTCTCACCCTCGCCCTGCAGGTGGATGTCGAAGAGCAGCCCGCGCGGCTCGCGGGTGGTGATCAGCGTAGCGCGGCGGTCCGGCGGGAGCCCGCCGAGCAGCGCGTCCGGTTCGTCGCCGGGCAGGTAGGCGCGGGTGAAGAGCCGGTCGGTGAGCCCGCGGGCAAAGACGGTGAGCGCGAAGAACGGGCGGCGGCCGGGTCGCGCCGGGCCCGGGATCAGGGTCGAGAACCAGTAGTGCCCGTCGCCGTCGGTCTGCGCCCGTCCCCACCCGGTGAAGGTGAAGCCGTCGCGGTGGAACGAACCGGTCTCCCGCGGCACGCGTCCGGTGCTGTCGGCCTGCCAGAGCTCGATCAGGGCGTCCGGCACCGCGGCGCCCTCGCCGTCGACGACGCGCCCGTGCAGGCGTACGGCCTCGGGGTGACCTGCCGGGACCAGCAGATTGCCGCCCTCGAAGGGCAGGCCGAGGTGGAAGAACGGCCCGACCGTCTGTCCCGGCGCGAACGTCATGGCTCCTCCAGGGGCGTCCGGTGGGTCCCGCTGAGCACGATGTCCCAGCGGTAGCCCAGGCTGAACTCCGGCTTGGTCACGCTGTGGTCGTAGGACGCGACCAGCATGTCGCGGGCCCGGGCGTCGGTGATCGACTGATAGATCGGGTCGAGGTCGAACAGCGGGTCGCCCGGGAAGTACATCTGGGTGACCAGGCGCTGGGTGAAGTCGGTGCCGAAGAGCGAGAAGTGGATGTGCGCGGGCCGCCAGGCGTTGACGTGGTTGCGCCACGGGTAGGCGCCGGGCTTGATCGTCTGGAACGTGTAGACGCCGTCGCCGTCGGTCAGGCAGCGCCCGGCTCCCACGAAGTTCGGGTCGAGCGGCGCCGGATGCTGGTCGCGCTGGTGCCAGTAGCGCCCCGACGCGTTGGCCTGCCAGATCTCCACGAGCTGATGGCGCACCGGCCGGCCGTCGCCGTCGAGCACCCGGCCGGTCACGACGATCCGCTCGCCCAGCGGCTCCCCGGAGCGCTGGATGGTCAGGTCGGACTCGGCGTCGTCGATGTCAGCCGGCCCGAAGCAAGGCGCCCACAGCTCGACCCCCTCCGGGTCGGCCTGGCACAGGTCGCGGGTGGGATGGCGCAGGACGCTGCTGCGATAGGGCGGGTAGTCCCGGCGCGGCTGGGGGCCGCCGCTGCCCCGCAGGTCGTCGATCTCGCGTTGGATGTCGGCCTGGGTCGTCACGCTGGCGACGCTAGACCAGGCGGGAGGGCGGCACGATACTTGTCTTCCATTCACCGGAAGGAGCGGCCGTGGCTGCCAGCGTGACATCGCGGGCGCTGGACCTGTTGGGCGCGTTCGGCCCCGAGCATCGCAGCCTGACGCTGAGCGAGCTCGCCCGCCGGTCCGGGCTGCCGCTGGCCACCGCCCACCGGCTGGTCGGCGAGCTGCACAAGTGGGGGGCACTGGCCCGGCTGGCCTCGGGGGAATACGTGATCGGGCGCCGGCTGTGGGACCTCGGGCTGCTGGCGCCGGTGCAGTCGGGGCTGCGGCAGGCGGCGTCGCCGTTCCTGCACGACCTCTACGGGGCGACGCTGGCCACGGTGCACCTCGCGGTCCGCGATCGGGTGGAGGTGCTCTATGTCGACCGGCTGGCCGGGCACGTGTCGGTCCCGGTGGTCAGCCGGATCGGCTCCCGCCTTCCGCTGCACGCGACCGGGGTGGGCAAGGTCCTTCTGGCGTACGCCCCGGAGGACGTCCGGGCGGAGGCCTTCAGCCGGCTGACCCGGGTGACCCCGTACACCGTCACCCAGCCGGCCCGGCTGGCCGAGCAGCTGCGGCGGGTCCGGACCGAGGGGTACGCGACCACCGGCGAGGAGATGAGCCTGGGCGCCTGCTCGGTGGCCGTGCCGGTGCGGGCCGGCCATGACAGCGTGGTGGCCGCGCTGGGCATCGTCGTGCCGGACCTGCGGCGCGACAAGGCCCGCCTGGTGGCCGCTCTGCGGGTGGCCGCGCAGGGCATCGGTCGTACGCTCGCTTCCGCTGAGTGAAAACGGGGCCTTGCCGCCGGACGGGCGCTGCCGTTGGCTGGCAGCATGCGCACCCAGGTCGCCATCATCGGCGCCGGCCCGGCCGGACTGCTCCTCGCCCACCTGCTGCACCGCGGCGGCGTCGACGCGGTGGTGATCGAGACCCGCTCCCAGGACTATGTGGCCGCCCGCATCCGGGCCGGCATCCTGGAGAGCTCGAGCGTCGAGCTGCTCGAGTCAGTGGGGCTCGGTGAGCGGCTCCGGGCCGAGGGGCACGAGCACCGGGGCATCTATCTGCAGATGCCGGGCGAGCGGCACCACCTCGACTTCGTCGACCTGGCCGGGCGCAGCGTCTGGGTCTATGGCCAGACCGAGGTGCAGAAGGACCTGGTCGGGGCGGGCACGGCCGAGGTGCATTACGAGGTCACCGACGTGGCGTTGCACGACGTCGACTCCGCCCGGCCGTACGTGACTTTCGCCGACTCGTCCGGTGCCGCGCGACGCCTGGAGGCGGAGGTCATCGCCGGGTGTGACGGCTCGTTCGGACCGTCCCGCGCGGCGGCGGCGCCCGCGGACTTCTTCGAGCGGGTGTACCCGTACTCGTGGCTCGGGATCCTGGCCGACGTGGCGCCCTCGACCGATGAGCTGATCTATGCATGGCATCCGAACGGGTTCGCGCTGCACTCGATGCGCTCGGAGACCGTCAGCCGGCTGTATCTGCAGGTCCCGAACGGGACCGACCCGGCCGACTGGCCCGACGACCGGATCTGGGGTGAGCTGGCGACCCGGCTCGGGGACGGCGAGGACGGCTGGAAGCTGACGCCGGGGCCGGTGACCGACAAGAGCGTGCTGCCGATGCGCAGCTATGTGCAGACGCCGATGCGGCACGGCCGGCTGTTCCTGGCCGGGGACGCCGCCCACATCGTGCCGCCGACCGGGGCCAAGGGACTGAACCTCGCCATCGCCGACGTGACGCTGTTGAGCCGGGCGCTGGTCGAGTGGCTGAAGGCGGGCGACACCCGCCTCGCCGACAGCTACTCCGACGACGCGTTGCGGCGGGTCTGGCGCTGCACGCACTTCTCCTGGTGGATGACGACCATGCTGCACACCAGCGGTGACCCCTTCGACGCGCAGTTGCAGCTGGCCCAGCTTCGGTGGGTCACGACCAGCACCGCCGGGGCGACCGGACTGGCGGAGAATTACGCCGGTCCGCCCATCGGTTTCTGAGGATCATCGCGACTTCTGGAGCTGGGAAGGAGGATCGCGACGCGAAACGGCCCTTGGCTGGATCCGCCGACCACGGACGACGATCGTGAGGTGGTCACGGAAAGTCAAGGAGAGAACCATGCGCAAGTGGTGGCCGCTCGTCACGGTCTGTCTGGGCACCTTCATGCTGCTCATCGACGTGACCATCGTCAATGTCGCCCTGCCGCCCATGGCGGTGGATCTGCACACCTCGTTCACGGCCCTGCAGTGGGTCGTCGACGGTTACGCTCTGTCGCTGGCCGTCCTGCTGCTCGGCGCGGGCGCGCTGGGTGACCTGTATGGGCACCGCCGCCTCTATGCGGGCGGGCTCGTCGTCTTCGCCCTCGCCTCGCTGGCCTGCGGGCTGGCCACCGACGGCGGCACCCTGATCGCCGCCCGGGTCGTGCAGGGTGTCGGCGCGGCCGCCATGTTCACCACCACTTTCGCGCTGCTCAACAGCGCCTATCAGGGCCGGGAGCGGGGCATCGCGTACGGCGTCTGGGGTGGCGTCTCGGGCGCCGCGGCCGCGGTCGGCCCGGTGCTGGGCGGGGTGCTCACCGAGTGGCTCGACTGGCGCTGGATCTTCTTCGTCAACCTGCCGATCAGCGTCGTCGCGGTCGTGGCCACGCTCGTCGTGCTGCGCGCCGACCCCGGTCACCGCCGCGGCCGCTTCGACCTGGCCGGCACGATCACCTTCACCGTCGCGGCGACCGCCCTGACCCTGGCCGTGATCCGGGCCAACACCGAGGGCTGGACGGCCTTCGCCACCTGGGGTCTGCTGCTGCTCAGCGCGGCCGGCCTGGTCGCCTTCGCGTTCGTCGAGCGCCGCAGCGCCCACCCGATGCTGGATCTCAAGCTGCTGCGCAACCGCTCGTTCGGCGGCATCCTGATCGGCGCCCTGCTGGTCAACATGGCGGCCTTCGCCGCGTTCACCTACACCTCCATCTGGTTGCAGAGCCTCGTGGGGCTGTCACCGCTGAAAGCCGGTCTGGTCGGCCTGCCCATGTCGGTGCTGTCGGTGATCGTCTCGGGCATCGCCGGGGCCCGTCTGCACGGCCGCTCCCCGCGCGTCATCATCGGCGCCGGGCTGCTGCTGATCGGGGCCGGTTCGGCCCTGACGGTGCTGCTGCTCGGGCCCGGTTCGAGCTGGCCCGCGCTGCTCGCCGGCTATGCCGTGATCGGCGCCGGGGTCGGCCTGGTCATGCCCACGCTGGCCGAGGCCGCGATGGCCGCGGTGCCCCGGGAGCGGGGCGGGATGGCGGCCGGTGCGGTCAACACGGCCCGGCAGCTGGGCTTCGCGATCGGCATCGCCGTCCTGGGCACAGCCTTCGCCGGACGGGCCCGCGCGCACCTCACCGAAGCCGGGGTCCCGAACGCCGCGGACGCCGCCCACGGGCTCGCCGGCGGGCAGGCGGCCCGCATCCTGGCCGCGACCCCCGAGGCCGTACGGGGCACAGTGGACACCGCCCTGCGCGGCGCGGCCGTGGCCGGGCTCGACGCGGCGTTCCTGGTCGCCGCGGCGGCCGGCGTGGTCGCGGGGATCGCCGTCCTGCTGCTGGTCCGCCCGGCGCGCGCCGAGCCGCGCTCAGACGATCGGCCCGCGCAGGAGGCCGTTCTCCATCAGTGAGACGGCCAGCTTGACCCGGGTGAACAGGGGCACGGTCTCACACGTCCGGACCTCGCGGATCGCGGCCACCTCGGTCGTCAGATAGCGGTAGAGCGCCGCCGCGTCCGGGCACAACGCGATCGCCACGAGCGACGCGGCGCCGGTCACCGCCGAGGCCCAGGCCAGCGGGCGGTGATCGGCGAGCCGGGCCCCGACCGAGGCCAGATCGGTCGGGGCGACGGTGAACCACAGGTAGGCCACCTCGCGGAAGCCGAGCGCGGCGGTGGCCGTGTCCAGGTCGAAGCGGATGAGCCCGGCCTCGGCCAGCGCCTGCACCCGCAGACCGGCCTTGCGCTGTGTCCAGCCCGTCGCCTCGGCCAGCGCGGCGTAGCTCGCCCGGCCGTCGTGCCCGAGCGCCACCAGCAGTGGCCGGTCCTCCGGGGTCAGCTCGTCGGTGCCGGTGGGCCCGGGCACCTCGGGGGCCTCGGCCAGCAGCTCACGTCGCTGGTCACTGCCGAGCTGATCGGTGGCCGTGATCCAATCGGCCTCGCCGAGCCCGATGAACCGGTGCAGCACCTGATGCGAGCTCAGCGACAACACGTTGGCCGCGCGGGGCAGGTGGTGGAGCAACCCCTCCCGGCTCTCCGGCGACCCCTCGTCCACGGTCACCTGACAGATCAGCTCGGCGCCGCCGGCCCCGATCGACACCCAGCTCGTGTCGGTGCGCATGGCCAGCGCGGCCGCCGTGGCCGGGGCGGTCCCGGGACGGCAGCCGATACGCAACAGCCACGAGCTGGTCGTCCCGATCGGGTTGGCGATGCCGAACACCCGGATCAGCCCGTGGGTGCGCATCCGCTGGTAGCGGCGGGAGACCGTCTGCTCCGACACGCCCAGCACGGCGGCCAGACGGGCGAACGGAACGCGGGGCGACAGCTGCAGCCCGTGGATGATCTGCCGGTCCAGCCGGTCGATGGTGGCGGGCCCGGCCGGAGTTCTTGCCGGCACCGGCGGATCGTACCCTCCGGCGGCCGCCGGCAACCGCCACAAGTGAACATATTCGCAGGTCAACACCTATGAGGAAACGCCCCCCGGGGAGCGGGAACGGGCGCCGGAAGCCGCTAGGGTGGGCGCGGCCGACCGCATTGGAGGAGCTTTTGTCCCCGTCCACCCTGGAAACCGAGCGGCCGATCGGCTCGCTGGAAGTGCTGGCCGGCCTGCTCGTGCTGCTGGTGATCTTTCGGGGCCCGCTGTCCGAACTGGTCTCCGGGCCGGCCCTGCAGACCTGGACCACCGTGTTCGTGTCGGTGCTGGTGCAGGCGGCGCCGTTCCTGGCCTTCGGAGTGGCGCTCTCGGCGGTGATCGCGGTGTTCGTGCCGCGGTCGTTCTGGGCCCGGGCGCTGCCGCGGCACCCGGCCCTGGCG
The DNA here is from genome assembly GCF_023544465.1 of Paractinoplanes maris. Lineage (GTDB taxonomy): Bacteria > Actinomycetota > Actinomycetes > Mycobacteriales > Micromonosporaceae > Actinoplanes > Actinoplanes maris. Next base: position 13,165 of record NZ_JALPVL010000016.1, read on the forward strand.
GTGCCGGCAGCCGGGCTCGCGGGCGTGGTGCTGCCGGGCTGTGAGTGCGGCAGCGTGCCGATCGCCGGGTCGCTGATCCGGCGCGGGGTCACGCCGGCCGCGGCGCTGGCCTTCCTGCTGGCGGCACCGGCGATCAACCCGATCGTCCTGACGGCCACGGTCATCGCCTTTCCGGGACGCCCCGAGATGGCGGTCGCGCGCGGGCTGGCCAGTCTGGTCGTGGCGGTCCTCCTCGGCTGGCTGTGGCTGCGCCTGGGACGCAGCGAATGGATCCGGCTGCCGCACCGGCCCGAGCTCGACGGGCCGCAGTGGCCGGCGTTCTGGGCCGCCTGCCGGCACGACGTGCTGCACGCGGGCGGGTTCCTGGTGATCGGCGCGGCCGCCGCGGCGACGATCAACGTGGTCGTGCCCGAGGCCTGGCTGACCAGCCTGGCCGCCAACGAGGTGCTGTCGGTCCTCGCGCTGGCCGTCCTGGCCGTGCTGCTGTCGATCTGCAGCGAGGCCGACGCGTTCGTGGCCGCCTCGCTGAGCCAGTTCTCGCTGACGTCGCGCCTGGTGTTCCTGGTCGTCGGGCCGATGGTCGACCTCAAGCTGATCTCCCTGCAGACCGGCGTGTTCGGGCGGCGCTTCGCGTCCCGCTTCGCCCCGGCCACCTTCGTGGTGGCCGTCCTGATCGGCACGCTCTTCGGCGTGGTGCTGCTATGACCCGTACGCCGTCACCGAGCGCCGCCATCGCCGCCCCGCCCACCACCAGCGCGGCCCGGCCTGTCGCCACCACCGCCGCCTCGATTACTGCGGCCCCGCCCACTGCCACCGCGGGCCCGCCCGCCGCCGACCTCGCGTCTTCCGCCTGCCTGGCCGCCAGTCGTACGTTCACCCCACCCATCGGGCGACGCGCCGGTGCTGTCTTGAGCGAGCCGGCCAGTCGCACGTTCATCCCAGCCACTGGGCGACGCGCCGGTGCTGTCTTGAGCGAGCCGGACGGAGCCGCGTTATGAGCAAGTTGACCCAAGGCGTTGTGCTGTTGCTGTTCGGCGGGGCCATCCTTCGGGCGTCGGTCACCGATCTCTACCTGCGCTACGTCAAGGAGGGTTTGCGGCCTTTCCTGATCGCTACCGGACTGCTGCTCGTCGCGGCCGCCGTGATGACGATCTGGTACTCGTTACGGGAATCGTCGGACGCGGCGGACGAGCATGGGCATGAGCACCACGGGCCGGGCGTGGGATGGCTGCTGATTTTGCCGGTGCTGGGGTTGCTGCTCGTGGCGCCGCCGGCACTCGGGTCCTATGCGGCCAACCAGGCCGGCAGCGTCGTCGCGGAACCGGCGGGTGGGTCGGACTATCCCCCGCTGCCGGCCGGTGACCCGGTCGAGCTGAGCATGGTGGACTACGCGTCGCGGGCGCTGTTCGACGCGGGTAAGAGCCTCGACGGGCGCGAGCTCAGCCTCACCGGATTCATCACCATCGCACCCGACGGCGCACCCATGCTGGCCAGGATGGTTCTGTCGTGCTGCGCGGCCGACGGGCGGCCGATCAAGATCGGGCTGGACGGGCGGGCGCCGATCGACGTCCCGGCCGACACGTGGGTCCAGGTCACCGGGGTCCACACCGGCCGCACCAGCAAGGACCCGGTCAACAACGTCGACGTGGCCTATTTCGACGTGCGGACCTGGCAGGAAGTCGCGCAACCCAAGCAGCCCTACGCATGACGGCTACCGCACAACCCATGTGCCCTGCGCACGACGGCCACCGCGCAACGCAGTGTGCCCGACGCATGACGGCCGCCGCGCAACCCCCTGTGCCCGGCGCATGACGGCCACCGCGTCACCCGAGGCGCCCGCACCGGCTCGCCGTCGCCGTTGGCCGACCGCCGCCGTTCTGGTGGTCGCGCTCGCGGCCGGGGCTGTCCTGCTGTTCGGCGGCTCGCGCGTCGACCCGCCGCCGGCGCCGCCTGCCCGCACTGACGCCAAGACTGCCTGGCCGGACGCCGCGCGAGCCGACTTCGCGGCCGGGCTGCCGGACGGGCCGCTGTTCACGCCGACGATCTTCCTCGACGCGACCACCGCGGTCGGCACGGCGCCGACGCCGCAGGGCTCCGAGTCGCGACTGCTGGTCCGGTCGGGCGACCGATTGCGGGAGCTGCGCCGGCTGCCGCTGGACCAGCTGCAGTTCGAGGCGTTCACGGCCACCGACGACCAGATCTTCTGGGCCGAGTCGACGGCCGGCAAACCCGCCGTACGGCTGTGGACCGCCGACCGCAGCGGAGGCCCGCCCCGGCTGCTGACCGCGGACACCGGGCGATCAGTGTTTTTCGGCAATCAGTACGACCTGGTGGTGGCGGACGGAAGGCTGCATTGGGCCGCCGCGCCGGGCGACGTCGCCGAGGCCACCGAGGTGCGCTCGGTCCCGGTCGGCGGCGGGCCGGTCACCGTACGGAGGGAAACCGGTCAATGGGCTCTGTCGGCGTGGCCATGGCTGGTCGACGACGGCAGCACCTCGGGTGAGCCACGACTGCGCAACCTGGCCACCGCGCGGGACACGCCGATCGTCTCCGGCGGTCTCGACGTGCTCACCTGCGGTCCGGTCTGGTGCCGGGCGATGGTGATGGGCGAGGAGACCCTGACCCGCATCGACCTGGTCCGCCCGGACGGCACCGGCCGTCGCAAGATCGCGGGCGGCGCCGCCCAATCGGCGATCACCGACGTCGCCGTGCTGGACCGCTTCGAGATCCTGGCCGAACCCGGCCCCGACACCGACCTCACCGGCGCCGCGGCGCTGGTCGTCTACGACATCGCCACCGGCCGCACAGTCGACGTCGCCTCGGACGCCGACGGAGCTTTCTCGAGCGGCGGCCTGCTCTGGTGGTCGACCGCCACCGCCGACGAAGAGATCACCTGGCATTCCCTGGACCTGCGGACAGTGCCGTAGCCCCGCCCGCCTTCGAACCGGGCTTACGGATCATGACAAGTCCCACAGTGCGCGACCTTTCGCCCACCTCAGCGCGTCTCCCTGTCGGAGTTCGCCGATCGTGAGGAAGCAAGCATGCGGGTGGGCAAGGCCTTGATCGCGGCACTGCTGGTGGTTGTCGTCGCGGGGTGCAGCAACGCGGAGCCGCCCCGACCGGCCCTGAGCACTTCGGCGCCGGCGCCGGTCGCGGTCCTGCCCAGCGCGCCGGCGGCCGCCAAGCCCCAGGCCCATGCGATCGCGCTGGCCGCCCTCCCGGCGAACCTGCGCGGCCGTGTCCCGCAGTTCTCCCCGGCGCCCCCGGCCGCGACCAAGGTCAAGCTGCCCACCGACGGCACGGCTGGCTGGTATTCGCGGATCCCGACGGACCAGAAGGTCGCCTTCATCACGATCGACGACGGCTGGGTCAAGCACCCGCTCGCGCTCAAACTGTTTCAGGCGGCCGACGTGCCGGTCACCCTGTTCCTCGAGATCAACGCCATCAAATCCGACCCGCAGTATTTCGCCAAGCTGCAAGCGGCCGGCGCGACCATCGAGAACCACACGATCAGCCACCCCGATCTCCGAGGCCGTTCGTACGCGTCCCAGAAACACGAGATCTGCGGCGGCGCCGACCAGCTGGCGACGTACTACGGCCGGCGGCCGACGCTGTTCCGTCCGCCGTTCGGCACCCACGACACCACCACACTGAGGGCGGCGCACGACTGCGGGATGAAGGCGGCCTTCTATTGGAAGGAAACCACCAACAAGGGAAAGGTCCGCTTCCAGGAGGGGCCGGGCGTCAAGCCGGGCGACATCATCCTGATGCACTTCCGCGACCGCTTCGTCGACGACTTCCTCGGCGTGCTGCAGGCCATCCACAAGGCGGGCCTGACCCCGGCCCGGCTCGAGGACTACATCCCCTGACGCAAGCCCCGGCGACGCTGTTTCCCAGCTCCCAGCCTCGCCGCTCCTGGCTTTGCGGCTCCCAGCCTTGCGGCTCCTGGCTTTGCGGCTCCTGGCTTTGCGGCTTCGATGGGCACGATTGTGGGCGCCGCGGTCGGAGGACGGTCCTCCCGCGGCGCCCGGGCCTGAAGCGCGGCCGGCCCAGCCCGTTGGCCGGCCGCGCGGCTCAGGCGGTGGAACAGGCGGCGCCGTTGAGCGTGAAGCTGCTCGGGGCCGCGCTGTTCCCGGTGTGGTTGGCCTGGAAGCCGATCGAGACCGAAGAGCCGGCCGCGATCGTGCCGTTGTAGGTGACGTTGCGCGCCGTCACCTGGCCGGACGTGGGCGCGTAGGTCGCGTTCCAGCCCGAGGTGATCGTCTGCCCGGCGGGCAGGGTGAAGCCGAGGCTCCAGCCGTTGACCGCCGCGCTGCCGGTGTTGGCGATCGTCACCTGAGACGTCAGACCCGTGTTCCAGCCGCTGACGGTCGTCGACACCCGGCACGCGCCCCCGGCCGGCGGAGTCGTCGGCGGAGTCGTGGGAGGTGTGGTCGGCGGGGTGGTGGGAGGCGGGGTGGTCGGGGTCGTCGTGTCGAGGCCGAAGAACTCGATCGCCAGCCGGGCCATGCCGCTCAACGGCAGCGAGTGCCCGACACCGGCGACGCTGATGCCCTCGACCGGCGCGGTCACGGCGGAGGACCCATAACGCGTACGGGTCCATCCGCTCCGCGGCGAATCGGTGAGCACCGGCGTCTGGCTCACGCCGAGCACGTTCGTCCACTGCTTGATCTGCTCGGCGAAGTTCGGGTATTGCAGCGTGGCGTCCGTGGTGCCGTGGACGACCTGCATCCGCGGGCGCCGGCCGGTGTAGCCGGGGTAGGCTGCGCGCACCAGATCACCCCACGCCTGTGGCGTCTTGCTGACCTGGCCGTTGGCGCAGGCGCTGTTCCACAGCGAGCCGTCGGTGGTGGCGAAACAGCCGAACGGCACGCCCATGAACGCGGAACCGGCCGCGAACACGTCCGGGTAGTCGCCCAGCAACACGTTGGTGGCCATCGCGCCCGAGGAGGCGCCGGAGACGAACGTACGGCTGGGATCGGTGCCATAACGCTGTTGCACGTATCGCACCATCGACACGATGCCGGCCGGGTCGCTGGTGCTGTCGTGCTTCAGAGCGCCCGGGGTGGACACGTCGAAGCACTGGCCGGAGCGGGTCGCCGACGGGTAGACGACGAGGAAGCCGTACTGGTCGGCGAGCGAGGCGAACTCCGTACCGGAAAAGAAGGCCGGCCCGGTGCCGGTGCAGTAATGCACGGCCACCAGCAGCGCCGGGTTGGCGGCCACCCGATCCGGCACGTAGAGGTGCATGCGCAGGTTGGTGGGGTTGGCGCCGAAGCCGGTGACCTCCTGGAGGCTGGCGGCCGACGCCGGCAGGGCCGGGGCGACGAGGGCGAGGCCGGTGGCCGCCAGAGCGGCGACCACCCAGCGCCGGAGCTTGTTCATCGGGCCGTGCAGGTCGCGGACGACGGCCCGGTGCCGGTGCCCTGGAAGCCGAACTCGGTGCTGGCGCCGGCGTTGACCGAGCCGTTGTAGGCGACGTTCGAGAAGCTGACGGCACCGCTCGAACCGCTGGACTGCGCGTTCCAGGAGTTGGTGACGGACGATCCGGAGGACAGGGTCAGCCCGGCGGTCCAGCCGGCGAGCCGGGACGCACCCGCGGTGACCTTGACAGTGGCGACGAAGCCACCGGTCCACTGGTTGAGCGCGATCGTCGCCGTGCAGCCGGATCCGGTGGGCGGCGGCGGGGTCGACGTGCTCGGCGGCGGGGTGCTCGGCGGGGTGGAGCCACCGTTGAGGGCGTCCAGAGCGGCGGTGTACGCGGGCTTCTTGTTACCGCTGCCGTCGAACAGCAGTGGAGTGCCGCTGGCCCGCCACGAGTCCGAATCGCGGATGCCCCACACGGTGATGCCGTTGCAGCGGGTGACGGCCAGGCAGGCGCGCACGGCCGAGGCGTACGAGTTGGCCTGTGCCGTTCCGGAGCCCTCGATGTCGAGCTCGGTGATCTGCACGTCGACGCCCAGATCGGCGAAGCGCTGCAGGTTGGCCTGATAGTCGGCGGGCAGCGGGGAATTCGCGTTGAAGTGCGACTGGAAGCCGACGCAGTCGATGGGCACGCCGCGCGCCTTGAAGTCCTGAACCATCGCGTAGACGCCGTTGCTCTTCGCGTTCTGCCCGTCGGTGTTGTAGTCGTTGTAGCAGAGCTTGGCGGCGGGGTCGGCGGCGCGGGCGGCCCGGAACGCGACCTCGATCCAGTCGTTGCCGGTGCGCTGCAGGTTGGAGTCGCGGCGGCCGCCGGAACCGCCGTCGGCGAAGGCCTCGTTGACGACGTCCCACGAGTCGATCTGACCCTTGTAGTGGGTGGCGACCTGGGTGACGTGGTTGACCATGGCGTTGCGCAGCGCGGTGCCGCTGAGGTTCTGGGCCCAGCCCGGCTGCTGCGAGTGCCAGGCCAGAGCGTGACCGCGGACCTTGGCCCCGTTGGCCTTGGCCCGGGCGACGATCTGATCGGCCGAGCCGTACGAGAAGGAGCCCTGCGTCGGCTCGGTGGCGTCCCACTTCATCTCGTTCTCGGGAGTGACCGAGTTGAACTCGCGGTCGAGGATGCCGGAGTAGGTGGAGTCGCTGAGCTTGTACGCGGCGACGGCGGTGCCGAAGTAGCGGCCGTGCTCGGCGGCGGACGCGCCGAGCGTGGTGGCGGCCTCGGCGGCGGAGGCGACGGTGACGGCGCCGGCAGCCGCGGCCAGAGCAGCGGCGGCAGCGAGGACCCGGCGACGTCGTGGGGAACGAGTGGTGTCCATGGTGGAGCCTTCCGAGCGGACGGAGCGCTGGTGGGAGCGCTCCCGGGGATGCGACAGAAAGTGACCCGGATCGATCGAAACGTTAACGGCACGTTCCGGTATCCACAACGACCAATATTCTTTCCAGTGCGCTCCGCCGAGGCCCTGGAGGCGGCATGAGCTGCCGGAATTGGCGTCGGAGGCGGCCGTAAGTTTCGGTCAGATCGTCGGCTTTTCGTCCTGCCGGGCTCGTCCTGCGTCGCCCTTGGACGCGTGAAACTCTTCCAACATCGACAGGCGCGGGTATCCCCACGGTTTGCGCGTCACCTCGGCTCGGACGGCCGGAGAGCTCTCGAGGACGTGATGGCAGTATCTCAACCACGCGCTTTCGGGCTTGGCGGCAGGCACCGCGGAAAGATTGTGCAACCCGATGTTCAGCACATCCGCGTACATCGCCGCAACCATCTGGACTTTGCCCGCGTCAGCCTCATCCAAGGGCCGATCACTGCGCTCAGGTGCAAAATGCGGGATGAGAGAGGGATCCTCCACGAGATAATGCTGGACGTTTCGGAGGCTGTTGAGAGTCTCCTGCAACGTGGCTACGCCATCACGGGTGGCTTGGTTACCCACCTGCCTGGCCAGTGCGCGCGCCTGAAATCCGGCGAACAGCAGAGACCCGATGATACCGAAAGCACCGATGAGCGCCAATGCGGTTGCCATGGTCAGCTCTCCACTTTTGACGAGCCTTCGAAAACGCTTGTGCTGGTCAGAGTAGGCACGTTCCGCAAGTGCCGGTGCCGGCGTGATGGTTCACCGCCGAGGTGGTCGTCGCCCCGCGAATTGTCGTAGGGCGTCGATAGCATCCGCGGCATGAGTTCAGGCGTGGTGTCAGCTCGGCAGGTCCTCGACCGGTTCGATGGCGGTGATGGCTCGGCCGCCCCGTCCGCGTCGCCCGCCGAGCGGGTCGCGTGGGCCGGCGCGCTCATCGACACCGGCGATCTGGATGCCGCCACCGATCAGCTGACTGCCGCGTTGCTGACCGACGCGTCGGTGCCAGTGACACTGCTGGCCGTGGTGCGTCGCCTCACCGGCCGGCACGCCCGATCGATGGTGCGCGTCGCCATCGACAGCGGCCGGGTCACCGTGATGTCCGCCGAGTTCCATCCACGGCCGGTTGCCGGCGCGCTGGCTCACCTCGCCGCAGGATCGGACGAGGCCGAGGAGGCATTGCTGCGGGCGGCGCTCGTGGTCGGGGAGTACGAGGACCACGCGGGCACCGGCTACCGGCGGCATCGAGCGCACCGCATCGCCGCGGTCCTGGCCGTCCTGGCCGATGCGCATCGCGGCGAGCCGGAGCGGTTGGATCTCTGGGCCGCCATCCTCGGCGAGGCCGATCGTCCCCGGCTGCTCGCCGCAGCCGGGCTGCTGGGTCCGCTCGGCCTGGCCGAGATCGACCGGCGCTGCGGCGAGCCGGACGACGAGACCGACAGATACGAAGCGGTTCCGGCAGTGCGTGCCCTCGCCGAGTCCGGCCGGCTGACGGAGGCTTTGGAACTGGCCGCGCGGCTCCAGCCGTACGCCCGGCAGGAGTCCCTCGTCGCCGTGGCACAGATCGTGACGGACGACAGCGAGGCGCGGACCGTGGTGGCCGCGTTCCGGAAATGCCCCAAAGTCAGTCGGGAACGCGGCCAGCAAGGGATACACCGGCATCGACTCGCTCTGGTGCTGCTCACCTTCGGCCGGATCGACGACGCACTGAGCGAGCTGGCCAAGATGCGCGACTGTCGATACGTCGGGTTCGGTCCCGCCGAGCTGGTGGCGGAACTCGTGCAATGGTTCGGCCAGCGGCCGGAGGAGGCCACCGCCCAGCGTGTGCGGGCTCTGCTCGACGTGCTGCTGACCCCGAATGTCATCCACCAGGACCTGGCCGAGCAGGTTGCCGGTGTGCTCCACCGCGTCTTCGTGCTCGCCGATCCGGCGCTGCGAACGGAAATCGTCGACACGTACGCGGTGCCGCTCCGAGCCAAGTTGCGGTCGGAGCACGCGCTCGTCGATGTCGGCCTGGCGGCCGGACTGCTCACGATCGGCCGGGCCGAGGCAGCGATGGATGTTCTTCGCGCCGGCGCGGCGGCGACCTCGCCGGGCCGGCGACTGCCCCACATGGCGCACCCGCTGATCGAGGCAGCCATGGAGGCCGACCTGGCCGGACGCCATCCCGACCTCTTCGACGAGCTCTTCGGCACGATCGCGGCGTTGGCATTCTCCTTGCCGCCGTCGAGCTGGGACCCAGCCGTTCGTCTCGGTGCCGCCGGCCGGGAGACGGCTGCGCGGCAGCTCGATCGGTTCACCGTGCAGTTCGCCGGCCGGTGGGCCGATTGGCTCGCCGCAGCGGCAGCCGAGACCGGCGACTTCGACACCTTGCACACACTGCTGGAGAACGCGACCGGCCAACCGTGGGCCTTGATGATCAGCCGCCACCTCGCGGGGGCCCTGCAACGCCACGGCGACGCGGCTGCCGCTCACGCGCTGGCCAACGTCTGCGGCCTGCAACTCACACCGCGTGGCGCCGATTGATCAGTGACCGCAGACCTGCGGGCGCGGACGGTGCCGGCTTCGGCTTCGGCTTCGGCTTCGGCTTCGGCTTCGGCTTCGGCAACGCGTCAATGCCGCTCCGGAGGCGGAGCGAGGTCAGCGACGAGACCGTAGTGGTCGCTGATGGTGGTATGCGGCTGGTCGAATGTCCGGGCGCAGTTCATGACGCGCAGAGTTGGCCCGCCGTGAGCCCCGCAACGCACCAGGATGTAGTCGATCCGGCGGTATGGCCAATCCCAGTCGGAGCCATTCGGATTGGCCGGCACGAACGTGTCTCCGTCCGGCCGATCAGCATGTCCGTGCGTGGAGGTCCAGGCGTCGCGGTAGCAGACGCTCATACCGTCCACACCGTGATGGCCGGTGAGGAAGCGGAGGCTGTCGGCCTGCGGCTCGGCATCGAGGTCGCCCGCGAGCACCACATGCCCGGGTTGTTCGGTGAGGACGTCCTCCACGGCACGGGCGACCACGAGCGCCTGCAGGGTGCGCTCGTGTTCATGGTCGAGCTGGTAGTCAGGGAAATGATGGAGCATCCAGACGCGCCCTATCGGCTCGGGCACGAGGACTTCGATGAGAAGGGCGGTGCACGCGAAGTCATGCGTACGAGGCGTGACGCGTAAGTCCAGTTCGACGACTCGGCCCACCGGCCAGCGACTCGCCGTGGTGATGCCCTGACCATTGGGTTCGCGGGTCGCGGAGTGCACAAGGTGATACTCGGGGCCAAGAACATCGCGGGCCTGGTCGAGGGTCGTGTCCGCAGGACCCTCGGGAGCAACGATCGTCTCCTGGAGAGCGACGAGGTCGGCGTCCATATGCGCGAACTCCGCCTTCAGGACACCGCGCCGCTCAGGCCAGCGGTCCCCTTTACCCCAGACGTTCAGGGTCGCTATCCGCAGTCGTACGCCCTCTGCTCGCCCCGTCATGCTTCGATCTCACAGCATGGTCGCGCCTGACGGAAGGATTACCCATCAGGCTTGGTCGATGGGAAAAAGATGTCCGGCGGATCGGAGTCCGCCGGACATCGGAGTGCTGGTTGCTGGGATCGGTCAGTTGGTGGTGACGGCCAGTTCCTTGGCGCGCTCGGGCCACGACGGAAGCGTGGGGGCCAAGCGCAGGCCCGCCGAGGTGACGGCGGCGCGGAGGGTGGGGACGTCGGTTTCGGAGAGCTGCTGGAACGTGGTGATGCCGCTGGCGGCCAGGGCCATGGCCATCTTCGGGCCGATGCCGGCGATCTTGGTGAGGTCGTCGGGCTCGGTGATCGTGGCTACGGCGACCGGGGTGGGGACGGCGGCGACCTCGTCGGCCTCGGCGATACCGGGGACGGCGGCTGTGGTGTCCCCGGTGGAGACGACCGGCTCGGGCGCCGCGATCGGCTCAGGCGCCGCGATCGGCTCAGGCGCCGCGATCGGCTCAGGCGCCGCGATCGGCTCGGCGACCACGGGGGCCGCGACCACGGGCTCAGTGATCGGCTCGGCGACCGCAATCGGCTCGGCGACCACGGGGGCCGCAACTACGGGCTCAGTGATCGGCTCGGTCAGGGTCGCCGACGCCGGGGCGGGCTCGCCGGCGGCAAGCGGCTCGGTGGCGACCAGCGGCTCGGAGACCGCCGGGGCGGCCACCACGGCGGGCTTCGGCTTGCGGGTCCGGGTCGCGCGCGGCTTCGGGACGGGCTTGGTCGCCTCGGGCTGGGGGACGACGGGAGGCTCCGTCACGGCGACCGGCGCGGCTGCGGCCGAGACGGCGACCGGCTCGGGGCGGGCGGCGCTGATCGGCTCGCGCTCGGTGGCCGGCTCGCCGAGCGGCGTGATCGGCTCGGTGTCGACGACCGGCTCGGTGTCGACGACCGGCTCGGTGTCAACGACTGGCTCGGGCTCGGCCACGGGGTCGGTCGCGGCGATCGGCTCGGGTTTCGCGGCGGGCTGGACATCCGCGACCGGCTCGGCGATCGCGAGCGGCTCGACGTCAACATCCGTCACGGAATCGGCGTCGGCCAGCGGCTTGGAGTCCGCGCCCGGCACGGCGTCGATCAGCGGCTTGGTGTCCTCATTCGGCACGGCATCGGCGTCAGTCAGTGGGTTGGCGTCCGCGGCCGGGGTGGGGTCGGTCAGGGAGGAAGCGGCCTGTTCGGGCTGTGGCTCGTCCTCGGGGGTGGTGGCTTCGGCCGGGGCGGTGGTGGCCGAGGCGGTGGTGGCGGCGGGAATCGGCACGTCGGTGGGGGCGGGCTTGGGGGTGCGCTGGGCGCGCACGAACCAACCGGCCACGAAACCGACGACGACCCCGGCAACAAGGGAGAGGAACGATGCCATAAAAGGGCTCCGAACAATGAGAGCTGCGTATGTGGCGCGCAGCATCGCACATCCGCCCTTATGCGCACCATGAGGGTGGTACGACGGAGCGACAAAAGACGCCGCTCCGTCACCAGCCGTCAGTGGGCTGTCACGCCGGTGGCCATCCGCAAAGGACCGGAAACATCGCCGATGCTCAGCGTCGGCGGCGGGCGACTCCCACCAGGGCCACACCGCCGGCCGCCAGGGCGATCTGCAATGCCAGCTCGATCCAGTCGATGCCGCGGGTGTCGTCGACCCCGATCGCCGCGGCCAGGAACGTGCCGATGAGGGCGGCCACGATGCCGATCAGCAACGTCAGCCAGATCGAGATGCTCTGTTTGCCGGGCAGGACCAGACGGCCCAGTGCCCCGATGATGAGGCCGACGATGATGGCGGTGAAAATCCCGGAAATCTCCATAGCGGCTCCCGTCTTGGAACGGACCCCTTCAGCCTCTCACCGGCGGCACCGGCCGCAACCCTGAGAAAGCCCTTAGATCGCCGCCGCCCGCTTGGCCTTCTGGATCTGCTCGTACACGTGGGTGCGCATTTCGGTGAAGCGGGGATCGGCCCGGGTGTGCAGCTGGTCGCGCGCGGCCGGCAGGTCGACCGTGATCTCGTCCTGCACCACGGTCGGCGACGACGACAGCATCACGACCCGCTGACCCAGATAGACCGCCTCGTCGATGTCGTGGGTGATGAACAGGACGGTCACCTTCAGCCGCTGCCACAGCGCCCGCACCAGATCCTCCAGGTCGGCCCGGGTCTGCGCGTCCACCGCGGCGAACGGCTCGTCCATCAGCAGCGTCGACGGCTCGTAGGCCACCGCCCGCGCGATGGCCACGCGCTGTTGCATGCCACCGGACAACTGCCAGGGGTACGCCGTCTCGGTGCCGGCCAGTCCGACTGCGCTCAACGCCTCGTCCACGAGAGCGGACCGACGTTCCCGCGGGAGCTTCTTCTGCTTCAGCGGGAGCTCCACGTTGTCGCGCACCGACATCCAGGGGAACAGACTGCGCCCGTACTCCTGGAAGACCATCGCCAGACCCGGCGGCGGACCGCTCACCTCGCGCCCGTCCAGACGGACCGTCCCGCTGCTCGGCTCGAGCAGGCCGGCGATGCAGCGCAGCAGCGTGGTCTTGCCGCAGCCGGACGGCCCGACCAGGCAGACGAGGTCACCGCTGTCGACGGTGAAACTCAGGTCGCGCAACGCCTCGACCTCGCGCTGACCGGAGCGGTAGACCTTTTTCAACGAGGAGACCTCGAGCATGGCGTACGCCTCTCATGACCTGCGCTGCGCCTCGCGCAGACCGTGGTACCAGCGGAGGACCCGCCCCTCGGCGAGCCGGAAGAGCAGCGACAGCGCGAAGCCGAGCAGGCCGAGCAGGATGATCCCGCTCCACATCTCGGGGATCGCGAAACTGCGCTGGAACTGCACGATGGTGAAGCCGAGCCCGTTGCTGGCGGCGAACATCTCGCTGATCACCATGAGGATGATCGCGATCGAGAGCGCCTGCCGCAGACCGGCGGCGATCTGCGGGGAGGCGGCGGGGAGGATCACTCGCCCGAGGCGGGCGGGGCCGCTTATCCCGTACGCCTTCGCGGTATCGAGCTGCACGCTGTCGACCGCCCGCACGCCCTCGACCGTGTTGAGCAGCACCGGCCAGACGCACCCGAGGACGATGACGATGACTTTCATACCGTCCCCGATCCCGGCGAAGAGCATGATGACCGGCACGAGCACGGGCGGCGGGACGGCCCGGAAGAACTCCAGCACCGGCTCGACCGTGGCCCGTACCCGCCGGTTCAAGCCGATGGTGATGCCGATGGCCACGCCGATGACCGCCGCGAGCGCGAACCCGGCCAGCAGCCGCAGCAGGCTGGGGACCACGTCGGCGGTGAGCCGGTCGAGCGTCCAGGTTTCGCCGAACGACTGCAGGATCTGGCGGAGCGGGGGCGCGTAGAAGCTCTCGCTGCCCGCACTGAGCACGAACCAGGCCGCGAACAGGACAACCGGCAACCCTATGACGTACGCGACCCGCTTCACGCCGGGACCTCGCCGCGGACGGATTGATGCCAGGCCAGTGATCGGCGCTCGAAGACCCGGGCGGCCAGGTTGATGGCGACGCCGAGCAGACCGGTCACCGCGATCAACGCGTACATGAGGGGAACCGCTCCCGAGGTCTGCGCGACCGCGATCGACTTGCCCAGACCGGGCGCCCCGATGACCAGCTCGGCGGTCACGGCCAGCACCAGGGCGACGGACGCGGCCAGCCGTACGCCGGTGAAGACGTACGGCAGGGCGGTCGGCCAGAGCACGTGCCGGATCCGAGCCCACCGGCCGAACCGGAAGCTGCGCGCGGTCTCGTCGGCGATCGGGTCGACGTCGGCCACGCCGTAGAGCACCTGCACCAGCACCTGCCAGAACGCGGCGTAGACGACGAGCAGCAGCGTCGAGCCCAGATCGGTGCCGTAGAGCAGCACGGCGAGCGGGATGAGGGCCACCGACGGGATCGGCCGCAGGAACTCGATCGTCGACGCCGTCGCCGCCCGCAGCACCGGCACCGACCCGATGACGATGCCGACGGCGATCCCGGCCACCACGGCGACGGCCAGCCCGATCGCCCATCCGGTCAGGGTGTCGCCGACGGCCTGCCAGAACTGCGCGGTGCCGAGCTCGTCGCCCAGGGCGGCCGCTATCCGGCTGGTCGGCGGCAGGTAGGCGTCGTCGACCAGGCCCAGCCGCGGCAGCGCCTCGACGAGGACGAGCAGACCGGCCAGCCCGGCGACACCGAGCAGGCCGGAGCTCATCCTCACGGGAGCACTTTGGCCACGTCGGGAGTGGCGTCCCCGAAGATGCCGTCCTTCGCGCCGAGCTGGGCCAGGGTCTCGACCGACGCCTGGTTGATCTCGGTGGGCCACTTCGGGAGGGTCAGCGCGGTCCGCGTCTTCTCGTCGATCTTCGTGTAGCTGCCGAGGACCGCGCGCACCTCGTCGGGGTGGCCGTCCGCGTAGGCCAGCGACTCGTTGATCCCCTCGGTGAACCGCTTGACCAGGTCGGCGTCCTCGCCGGCGAGCTTGGCCGAGGTGAAGTAGGCCGCCACGGTCAGGTTCGGCGCCGCGTCGACGTAGTTGGACGCCACCAGCCGCCCGCCGGCCGCCTTGACCGCGGAGAGCTGCGGCTCGACGACCCACGACGCGTCGACCTGTCCCTCCTGCAGCGCGGCCGGCATGTTGGCGAACGGCATCTCGGCGAAGTTGATGTTCTTCGGATCGCCGCCGGCCTTGCGCACGGATTCCCGTACGGTGGTGTCGCCGATGTTCTTGAGGGTGTTGACCGAGACCTTCTTGCCGGCCAGGTCGGCCGCCGTCTTGATCGGGCTGTCCGCCTTGACCATGACGGCGCCGAAGTCCTTGCCCTGCTCGCCGGTCGACGCGACCCCGGCCGCGACGGTCTTGATCGGCACGTTCTTGGTCTGCGCGATCAACAGCGAGGTCATGTTGCTGAAGCCGAACTGGAACTGTCCACTGACGACGCCGGGCACGATCGCCGCCCCGCCCTGACCGCTCTCCATGGTCAGCTCGATGTTGCGGCTCTTGAAGAAGCCCTTCTGCTGTCCCAGGTAGATCGGGGCCACGTCGACGATCGGGATGACGCCGACCTTGACCTGGTCGACCCCGCCGGCGTCGGTGTCGCCGCCCGATCCGCCGGACGATCCGCAGCCGCTCGCGGAGCCGATCAGGGCGGTCAAGGCCATGGTTGTCGCTATTCCCGCGAAGACCCGTCGCATTCGTTTCCTCCGGTAAGCTGTGCGCATCGCGAACGAAAGTTCTCGATGTGAACGCTAGGATGTGCGCCGTGTCACGTCAACGATCTTCGTCAATACCGTTATGAGAGAGCCGCACCACGTCCAGTCGCTGGAACGCGGGCTCGCGGTGATCCGGGCCTTCGACGCCCGCCGCCCGGAGCTGACACTCAGCGAGGTGGCCAGGATCTGTGATCTGACCCGGGCCGCCGCCCGCCGTTTCCTGCTGACCCTGGCCGATCTGGGTTACGTGCGCACCGACGGGCGCCTGTTCAGCCTGACCCCGCGCGTGCTCGAGCTCGGCTACGCCTACCTGTCCAGCCTGTCCCTGCCGGACGTGGCCGCGCCCCACCTCGAGCGGCTGGTGTCCCAGGTCCACGAGTCCTCGTCGCTGTCCATCCTGGACGGTGACGACATCGTCTACGTGGCCCGCGTCCCCACCAGCCGCATCATGGCCGTGTCGATCAACCTGGGGACCCGCTTTCCCGCGTACGCGACGTCGATGGGCCGGGTGCTGCTGGCCGCCCTGCCGCCCGCCGACCTGGAGACCTACCTCGACCGGGTGCAGCCGGCCCGCCTGACCGCCAAGACGATCGTCTCCGCCACCGCGCTGCGGGCCGAGCTGAGCCTGGTCCGCGCCCAGGGCTACGCCCTCGTCGACCAGGAGCTGGAGGAGGGCCTGCGCGCCATCGCCGCCCCCATCCACGACCGGGCCGGCGTCGTGCACGGGGCCGTGAACGTCTCGGTGCACGCGGCCCGGGCCACGGTCGACGTGATGCGCCGCCGCCTGCTCCCCCCGCTGCTGGCCGCCACCTCGGCCATCGACGCCGACCTGCGCATCAATGGCCACCACGCCGCCCGGGCCTGATCAGGCGACCGTGCCGACCGTGACCACGGAGTTGGTCAGGATGCCCAGGGGCGGCGAGGAGATCTCGATCGTGTCGCCGGGCCGCGTGGTGAAGTCGGCGTCCGGGACGACCCCGGTGCCGGTCAGCAGCACCACGCCGGCCGGGAAGCTCAGCGACCGGAACAACCAGTCGGCCAGATCCTGGAAACCGCGGGCCATCGACGACGTCGAGGTCGTGCCGGCGAAGGCCTCCCGGCCGTCCCGCACCACCCGCAAGGCGATCGGGAACGGTCCCGGGTCCACCGCCCAGGCCGGCACGATCGCCGGTCCCAGCGCGCAGCAGCGGTCGTAGATCTTCGCCTGCGGCAGATAGAGCGGGTTCTCCCCCTCGATCGACCGGCTGCTCATGTCGTTGCCCAGGGTGTAGCCGAAGACGGCGCCGGCCGCGTTGAGCACCAGGGCGACCTCGGCCTCGGGCACGTCCCAGCCGGAGTCGGCGCGGATCCCGACGGCGTCACCGTCGCCGACCACCCGCCACGGACTCGACTTGAAGAAGAGCTCGGGACGGTCGTTGTCGTAGACGTGGTCGTAGAGGGCGCCGTGCCCGGACTCCTCCTTGCGGCCGTCACGGCTGCGCAGGTAGGTCACCCCGGCCGCCCACACCTCCTGCCGGTCGACGGGTGCGAGCGCCTCGCCCGGCAGGTCAGGGCCGGGCTCCCGGACGGCCCGCTCGACCACGGCCCGGGCCTGGTCGAGCGGCAGGGCGAGCAGGCCGGCGAGAGTTCCGTCAAGCTCACCCCAGTCGCCGTCCCGGCGTACCGCCCAGCGCGACGTGCCACCGGAGCGCAGATGGTGAATGGTGATCGACATCTGACCATCCTAAGTTCGGCGGGTCCGGAATCCGGCGCGGGAGACGACGCGGTTACGCTCAGATCGCCGGTCCGTACGAAGGTCGAAGGGA
Source organism: Paractinoplanes maris (assembly GCF_023544465.1). GTDB lineage: Bacteria > Actinomycetota > Actinomycetes > Mycobacteriales > Micromonosporaceae > Actinoplanes > Actinoplanes maris. The sequence continues at coordinate 30,411 of NZ_JALPVL010000016.1, forward strand.
CTACCGACATGCCCCGTGTGGTACCGGCGGTCATTCGCGCGCTCGACATCCTCGAGCTGTTCCTGGACCGCCCCGAGCTGTCGGCTCGCGACGTGGCCGAGCGCCTGGATCTGCCCCGCACCACCGTCCACGAGCTGCTCGTCACGCTGGTGGCGCGCTCGTACCTGATCGCCGTCCCGGGTCAGCCGGTGCGGTATCGGCTCGGCATGCCCGTGTTCCAGCTCGGCGCGGCGTTCGCGGGCCGTCTCGACCTGGTCCGCGAGGCACGGCTGGTCGCTCGGGACGTGGCCGCCGCGTGCGACGAGGCGGTCCACGTGGCCGTGCTCGACGGCGCCGACGTCGTCTATCTCGTCAAGGTCGACAGCACGCACCCCGTCCGGATGGTCTCCGGGGTGGGGCTGCGGTTGCCGGCCCACTGCACGGCGGTCGGCAAGATCCTGCTGTCGAGCCTCGACCGGGCGGCCCTGGACACCATCCTGACCAATGCCCCGCTGCCGGGCATGACGCCGGACAGCATCACCGACCCGGACCGGCTGCGGGCCCACCTCGAGGTCGTCCGGGCCGAGGGCGTCGCGGTCGACAACGGCGAGTCCGACAGTGCCATGCGCTGCGTCGCCGCGGCGATCCGGGACCATTCCGGCGCCACCATCGCCGCGATGAGTGTCTCCGCGCCGATCATCCGCTGGACCCCGAAGGCGCACGCGGAGTGGGCTGAGCTGGTCCGCGAGGGCGCGGCCACGCTGTCCGCCCGGATGGGCCACGTGGCCTCGCCGCGATAGCGGGCCTGCCACTCCGAGCCAGAATCCGCATCGAAACATTGACACCCCTCGTGCTGGGTCTCTACCGTCGTGTCCACTCCAGACGATATATCGAACAGAGTTCGAAATCTCGAACCGCGAGCGGCAACTCCACGAGCGCCATCGACACCCCGGCGGGGCGGTGGCCGACGACGAGTACGCGAAGGCGTTGAAGGAGGCACCAGCTATGGGGGACAACCCGTTGTGGTCCCGGCGCAGCGTTCTGGGAATGGGGGTGGGGGTGCTCGGCGCGGCCGGTCTGGCCGCGTGCGGCGGCACCTCCGACTCACCCGCCCAGGTGCAGCCGGACGTTCCGAAGGAGTTGCTCGACGCGGCGGCGGGGGCGAAGGGCACCTCGATGGGACTGCTGTCGCAGAAGCTGTATTCGACCGCGGCCAACGACGCGCTCGACAACTCGATCAAGAAGTTCGCCGAGGCCACCGGAACGAAGATCGAGAACAGTCTGGTCCAGGCCGACGCCGGCGACGTGGTGGCCAAGATCGATGCCGAGGTCAAGGGCGGCGTGGCCCGTGACCTGGCGTTCATGACCGACTCCCGGTTCATCGCGCAGTTCCACGCGCTGGGCGACCTGGAGGACGTGACGGACGTCGTCGAGGCACTCACCGCCAAGTACGGCGAACCGTGCGCGGAGGCCAAGAACTTCTGCGTCTTCGACGGCAAGTGGTTCGCGATCCCCTACCACTTCATCGGGATCGGGTCGTTCCTGCGCAAGGACTGGATGCAGGAGAAGGGCATCACCCCCAAGGACGTCTACAGCTGGGAGGAGCTGCGCGACCTGTGCCTGGCGATCTCCGACCCGGGCAAACGCCGGTTCGGCTGGGGCATGACGGTGAACCGCTCCGGTGACGGCAACGGCCTGATCGAGGCGCTGATCAACTCGTACGGCGGGGCGATCACCGCCAACGACGGCCGGAAGGTCACGTTCGACTCCCCCGAGACCGTACGGGCGGTGACCTTCCTGGGTGACGTCTACACCAACCCGAAGTACCAGCCGATGCTGCCGCCGGGAGTGGCCAGCTGGACCGACACCAGCAACAACGAGAACTGGCTGGCCGGGGTCCTCGGCTACACCCGCAACAGCTTCAGCGTCTACGCGGACTCCCGGACCAAGAAGAATCCGGTCTACGACAAGACCCACGTCTTCTCCGACTGCATCGGACCGGCGACCGGCAAGTCCCTGCTGCTCGGCCAGTCGCAGGGCTTCGTCGTCTTCAAGGGAGCCAAGAACCCGGATCTGGCCAAGCTCCTGGCGCAGTATCTGGTCAGCGCGCCGGCCCTGGTCGGGGTGTCGAAACAAGCGCCCGGCCTGGTGATGCCCGCCTGGGAGAAGGTCTGGGACGCCGACCCGTACTTCACCGGCGGCGACCCGGCGTTCCCGATGGTGCGCACCATGTCGCAGCAGAAGCTGCCGCTGTCCACCAAGAACGGCCTGAACTTCCCGCAGAAGGCCAGTGCCGGCCAGCAGGCCGTCGTCGCGGCCTACGTCCTCACCGACATGATGCAGCAGGTCGTGCAGGGCGCGGCGCCGGCCCAGGCGGTGACGGCGGCCCACGCCAAGATGGTGCAGATCTTCGCCCAGCAGGGGCTGCCGCAGTGAGGTCGGTTCGTCAACGGCCGGCCCCGGTCGAGCGAGCACCCTCGCCGCCGGGGCCGGGCTCGCTCACGACGACCCAGCGGCGGCTGGGCCGGGACTGGCGGCTGGCGGCCTTGTTCCTGGCCCCCACGGCAGCGCTGGTCGGCGTGCTCGTCCTCGTCCCGATCGTCCGGTCGATCGTCACCAGCACCACCGAGCGGCACGGGGCGGACAGCGTCTTCGTCGGGCTGGGCAACTACCTCGCCCTGGCCGGCGACGAGCAATTCCGTACGGGCGTGGTGAACTCGTTCGTCTTCACCGCGTACGCCGAGATCTTCAAGGTCGTCCTGGGGCTGGCCGCCGCCCTGCTGCTGCACAACCGGCGCCGCGGGCGGGCCCTGCTGACCGGGCTGCTGCTGATCCCGTGGGTGGTGCCGACGGTGGTGACGGCGTTCAGCTGGCGCTCGCTGCTCGACCCGATCTTCGGCAGTGTGAACGCCCTGCTCACCGCGTCGGGGATCGGGCCGCTGCTGGCCTCGGCGCACCTGGTCGACAGCTGGCCCGCGGGCTGGTTGTCCGACCCGTCACTGGCCATGCCGTCGGTGATCCTGGTCAACGTGTGGAAGGGGGTGCCGTTCTTCACCATCTGCTTCCTGGCCGGGCTCAAGGCGATCCCGGCCGACCAGTACGAGGCGGCCACCATCGACGGTGCCTCGGCGTGGCAGCGGTTCACCCACGTGACGCTGCCCGGGCTGCGCCACGTGATCACCGTGACGGTGACCCTGTCGTCGATCTGGACGTTCAACAACTTCGACCTGGTCTGGTTGCTGACCCAGGGCGGACCGGGTGACGTGACCGCGCCGTACGTGCTCGTGGCCTACTCCAAAGCGATCCTCCAGCTGCAGTACGGCGCCGGGGCGGCGGTCACGCTGGTCATGCTGCCGATCATCGGCGGGCTGGTGTTCTTCCTGGTCCGGTTGCTGCGCCAGGACGCCGGCAACGCCCCGCCGGGGCCGCCCGGACCGGTGCGCCGGTCATTGCCGTGGGTCCTCACCGCGGCCTTCACCGGCCTGCTGTTCTGGGCGTCGCCGCAGATCTTCTGGAAGGCGGCGGTGGTCCTCGGCGTGATCCTGCTGATCGCGGCGGCGGTCGGCCGGGTGGTCTCGACGCTGCGGGCGCGGGGCGGTCGCCGGGCGTCGTCGCTGGTGTCGGGCCTCGGCTCCGGGGTGGCGACGGCCGGGCTGCTGGCCTTCGTGCTGGGCCCGATCTATTGGATCGCCGTCACCGCCTTCAAGACCGAGGGCCAGGTCGTGACCCGGATGAACGACCTGTGGCCGACGCCGTGGAGCTTGGAGCAGTTCGGCGCCCTGTTCACCAACCAGCCGTTCGGCCGCTGGTATCTCAACACCGTTCTCGTCTCGGGTGCGTCGACTGTGGTGGCTCTGATCTGCGCCGTGCTGGGCGGTTACGCGCTGGCCCGGCTGCGATTCCGCGGGGCGCAGGGTTTCACCGTCACGGTGCTGCTGACCTACGTGATGCCGGGTGCGCTGCTGTTCATCCCGCTGTATCAGCTGCTCATCGGGGCGCGGCTCACCGACTCGTTGTGGTCGCTGGTGGTGACGTACCCGACCTTCACGCTGCCGTTCGCCACCTGGCTGCTGGCCGGGTATTTCGCGTCGATCCCGGTCGAGCTGGAGGAGGCCGCGCTGGTCGACGGCTGCTCCCGGGTCCAGGCGTTCGGCCGGGTGGTGCTGCCGCTGGCCAAGCCGGGGCTGCTCGCGGTCGCGCTGTTCACCCTGACCAACGCGTGGAACGAGTTCCTCTTCGCCTTCGTGTTCATCACCAAGGACGAGTACAAGACGCTCCCCGTCGGAATGCAGTCGATGATCGCCGGGGACGTCGTGCCCCAGGGTCAGCTCGCCGCGGCGTCGCTGCTCGTGAGCATCCCGGTCGTGGTCATGTACGCCTTCGGGCAGCGCTTCCTGACCGAGGGACTGACCGCCGGAGCGGTGAAGGGCTGACCGTGGTCTCAGAGCGATGCGACCGAGCGCTCCACCCGGGCCCGGAGCTCCTCGGGGAGCGGGGCGAAGCCGGCGCGGGCGGCCGTGTCCTGGCCGTCGCTGCTCGCCGCGTACGCCAGGAAACTCTTGGCCAGCGCGGAGGTGCCCTGCCGGCAGGCGATCTCGTAGGTGAGGAGAACCAGCGGGTAGGCCAGCGGGTCGCCGATCCGGTAATCGAGTTCGAGGCGCAGGTCGCCGTCGGTGCCCACGATCTCGGCGCCGGCCACCGTGCGGGCCGCCGCGGAGTCACTCAGGGCCACGAACTCGCCGGCGGCGTTGCCGACCCGTGCGGTCGGCAGGTTCGCATAGCGGGCGTACGACGCCTCGACGTAGCCGATGGCGCCGTCGGTGCGCTCGATCGCGGACACCACCCGGTTGCTGCCCTCGGCGGCGACGCCACCCTTGGCCGGCCAAGCCGATCCCGACGACAGCCGCCACTCGCCCGGCGCCGTGACCGCGAGGAACCTGGTGAAATTGTCGGTCGTGCCGGAGCTGTCGGAGCGGTGGACCGGGCGGATCACGGTGCCCGGCAGCGGCACTCCCGGGTTGTCGGCCTTGATCCGCTGGTCGTTCCACCGGGTGATCCGGCCGGTGAAGATGCGGGCGATCGTGGCCGGCGACAGCCGCAGGTCGTCGACCCCGGTCACGGTGAAGGCGAGGGCGATCGGCCCGGCGACCATCGGCAGGTGCAGCACCGGGCCCCGGCACCGAGCGGTCGCCCGGGCCTGCTCGCCGGGGGCGACCGGGGAGTCGGAGCCGGCGAAGTCGCCGGTGCCCGCATAGAAGCCGCGGCGGCCGTCGCCCGAGCCCACACTCGCGTACTCGATGGTCGCCTCGGCGCAGCCGACCTGGTAGTCCTTGATCCAGGCGCTGACCGCGTTGGCCTGAGCCGACGAGCCCTGGGCGGTGATCGAGCCCGGGGCGCAGTCGAGGGAGGCTCGGTCCACGGTGCTCGCGGAGTCGCAGGCCGCGATGCCGAGCAGCAGGGCGGCCGCGGCGATCACCCGCATCTTCATGGCAGCCTCCTCAGCGGTATTCGGCAAAGCGTCGGCGGACCGACAGGGGCACCAGCAGGATCACCAGGCCCAGCACGACCGCCGGAACGAACGGCCAGCCGGTCAGCAGTACCCGGGCGTCACGCACGGCCACCTCGAAGTCGTCCCGGCGCGACGCGGTGATGCCGGCGACCGCGGCGTCGAAGTAGGCGAAGTCGAACGACGCGTCGCCGCGCCGGATGCCGGTCAGGGCGGTGATCGCCTCCGCCTTCCGACCGGCGTCGGCCAGCTTGACGATCCGCTCGTGCCCGGCGCGGTACGCCTGCCAGCGCCGCACCACCTGCTCGGTGCTATCAGGGCCGACGTCCCGGCCGCCGGCCACGGCCGGCAGGCCGCTGTCCCCCGCCTCGAGCCCGCCGGCCTTGCGATCGAAGTCCTGCCGGTAGAGGTCCAGGCGGTTGCTGATCAGGTAGCGCGACGTGTCGGCCGAGGCGTCGTAGCTGATCGCGCGGGCCCGGGTCAGATCGAGGAACGGGATCAGGCTCTCGTCGCGGGCCCGGCTCAGCACCTGGCCCTGCAGGATCAGGACGGCGGCCATCGGGACGAGCAGCAGCACGGTCAACGCCGTCGCCGTGATCAGCGCCGGGTTGAGCAGACGGCGGAAGCGGCGGGCCAGGAACACCTGCAGGCCGATCAACAGGATCAGCAGGGCGCCACCGAGAAGCACCGCGATCGTCACTCCGGCGATCTCGGTCGCGCGCTGGGACCCGTACGCGTCGTCGAGCCTTTTCTCACTGGCCTCGCGCAGTCTGGTGGCCGCCGGGAGCAGGTCGAGGTGCAGCACGTTGGTGGCCTGCGTGTAGTAGCCGGCGGCGGACGGCCCGGCGGTCAGCGCCTGCCAGACCCGTTCGCGGTAGGACCCGAGACCATGCAGGAGCTCGAGGACGATGGCGCGCTCACCGTCGCCGGTCACCGTGGTCAGCGAGCGCTGCAGGCTCTCGTCGACCTGGCGGCCGCGTTCCCGATAGGTGCCGAGCGCGTCGACGCGGCTGCCGGCCAGCTCATCGCGGCCGGAGGTGAGGACGAGCCGGGCGACCTGGGCGTCGAGGTCGCTGAGGGCGAAGTAGAGGTCGGCGGCGTTGGCGGCCTGCGGAGCGGCCTGGTCGCCGATGATGCGAGCCTGCTGCTGCACCCGGGCCATGACCAGACAGGCCGCGAGGAGCAGCACGGCCGCGGTGAGGACGGAGACCACGACCCACCGGCGCAGCTGGGCCGGAGTGTCCCGGCGCGCCGTCGAGATCGGCCTCGGAGGGCTCAGCACGGGCGACCCGGTCACTGCGGACACGGCCCCAAGATAAGGGACCCAGGCAATTCCGCGAATAGCCGGAATCGCCATTTCCGGCCGTTAACCTGGCGTCCATGCGCCATTCTTGAAGACCCTTCGGTGATGTCGCCGAATTGCTTTCGCCCGGCTCGGGCGGGCCGCTGGGCGGGACCGGCCGAGCGCGACGGCCATCGGCGCGCCACAATGCATCGGTGCGAATCGGGCGGATCCTGGCGGCAACGGTCATGGTGGCGGCGGCGGTGGCGGGCCTCCTGGCGTACGCGCGGGTGCAGTCCCAGCGCGCGGTCAGCCTCGCGCCGTCCGGCCCGGTCGGGCGCCTGACCGACCTGTGGGTCGACCGCTCCCGCACCGACCAGTTCGCGCCGCTCGGCGGCACGCCGCGGATGCTGGCGGCCTGGGTCTGGTATCCGGCGGCGGCCGGCGCCCGCGGACCCGAGTCGGACTACGCGCCGGGCGAGTGGGCCGGCCTGCATCGGTTCGGCTGGGCGTCGACCGCGCTGGACCGCGTACGCACCGGGACGCGGGACGGCACACCCGTGGCCCAGGGACGTTTTCCGGTCGTGGTGCTGCTGCCCGACCTGGGTCTGTCGGCCCCCCAGTACGCGGCGGTGGCGTCGGGCCTGGCCGCGCGGGGCAACCTGGTCGTCGGCGTGACCCCCACCTACAGCTCACGCCTGACCGTGATCGACGGCCGGCCGGTGGCGGCCAGCGCCGCGGGGTCCGCGTCGGGCCGGACCGACCAGCTGGTCGCGGTGTGGGCGGCCGACGCCCGGTTCGCCGCCCAGCGCGCCGCCCTGCAGTTCGGCTCCCGGGCCGACCGGGCCGAGATCGCGTACGTGGGTCACGGGCTGGGCGGCACCGCGGCGATCGAGGCCTGCCGGCTCGACGGTCGTTGCGCCGGCGCCGTCTCGCTCGACGGCGCTCCCGGAGGTGCCGCGGCCGCGGACGGTCTCGGCCGCCCGCTGCTGCTGCTCAACGCGGGCACCACCGCCGCCCCGGCCGGACGGGCTTTCACCGTGGCGGGCGCCGGCCGGCTGTCGTTCACCGACTTCGCCGCCTACCGGGTGGCGGCACCGCTGCGCCGGACTCTGCCGCTGGGCACCATCGACGGCCGCCGCGCGCTGGCCATCACGATCGACTACACCGGAACGTTCCTGCGGGCCGCGACCCGGGGCAAGACGTGGCAGGCGCCCGCCTACCCCGAGGTTCGCGAAGCCACGCTCCTCAGCCGGTGACGCCGGCCGGTGGGGGCGTCCACTCGGGATCACGGCCGATGAAGCCCAGCATCTTGGCCTGAGCGTCGGCGTCGTCCTTGACCGGGACCCGCGGACCGTACTGCCCGGAGGACCTCAGGATCTCGTCCATCGGCTCCAGCCCGGCCAGCAACTGGGCGCAGAACTCGGGGTCGAGGCGGTCGTCCTGGCCGGTGGCCCGGGCGAGATCCCAGGTGTGCATGAAGATGTCGGTGGTGTAGAACCGGTCGACTGCCTGGTCCAGTGGCAACTCGCCGATGTGCGGGTTGGTGAGCCGCCGGTCGGCGGTGGCCGGGTCGTCGAGCAGCGCCTGCACGGCGTCGACGTGGGCCTGCCAGGCGCCGGCCGGGTCGTCGTCGACCGATGGGCCGGCCGGAAGCCGTACGCCGGAACCGCCCTCCAGGAACGGCGGGAACCATTCCACCAGGTGGCGCACCACGTCACGGGCGGTCCAGGCCGCGACCGGGGACGGCACGTCCCAGGACCGGGTGCCCCGGACGCGGTCGGTGAACAGCCCACCGACCTCCCGGTGCCGCTCGGCGGGATTGTCAGACAGCGTCACGGGTGATCAGCTCCTCCAGTTTGGTGTAACCCTCGTTGATGCCGACCTCCATGCCGCTGCGGAGCCACGCGTCCCGGCTCTCGAAGCTCTCCACCAGGGACTGCGCGTGCAGCCGGGTGCGGCCGTGGCCGAGATCGGTGAACCACAGCGTCCCCAGCGACACGCCGTCGGGGTCGCCCTCGTAGGTGAACGTCTGCACGATGCGGTCGGGCCGGATCTCGTGGAAGCAGCCGTGGAACGCGAACTCCTCGCCGTCACGCACGGACACGTAGCGGAAGCTGCCGCCGGTGCGCGCGTCCCAATGGTCGACGCGCGTCTCCAGCGAGCTGGGCCCGATCCACCGCACGAAGAGCTCGGGGTCGGTGTGCGCCCGCAGCAGTTGCCCCGGCGTGGCCGCGAAGTCGCGGGTCAGGCGGATGATCGGCAGCTGCGGATCGGCTTCGATCGCGGTCTCGGTCCTCACGCCACATTTCCCTTCCGCTCGTCGATCGGTTGCTCGTCCATCTCGGCCAGGACCGTGTCGAGGCGGCGGTAACGCTCCTCGGCCTGGCGCCGGTATCGCTCGATCCACTTGTCCATGAGGTCGAAGACCTCGGCCTCGAGCCGCACCGGCCGGGGTTGCGGCCCGGGTCGCCGGCTGACCACCCCGGCGTCCTCGAGCACCTTGAGGTGTTTGTAGACCGCCTGGAGCGACATCTGATAGGGCTCGGCGAGCTCGTTGACGGTCGCGTCCCCGGCCGCGAGCCGGCTCACCAGGTCGCGCCGGGTGGGGTCGGCGAGCGCCGCGAACACCAGGGACAGCTCGTCTGCGGACACGGCACCTCCAAGCTTTAAACTTGCCGGTTGAAAGTCAACGTAGTCGGCTCCGCCCACGGCGTCAACCGAAAGGTTGAAAGGGCAGCTCTACGCGTCTTCGGCCAGACGCAGGGCGGTGGTCAACCGGCTCATCTTCGCCGCCGACAAGACCCCGATCCGGGCCACGAGGTGCTCGGCGGCCAGGTGCGTCCGCCAGGTGCAGAAGACGTGGCCCGCCGGTCCCAGCAGGACGACCGGCTGAGGGCCGTCCAGCTCGGCCAGCCACACTTCGCCCCGTTTCACGCCCCAGACTCTACGAGCACGCCCTCGCCGGCGTGGGGTAGGTTGTCGCCGTGACTGCCGGGTCGGCCTTGGGCCATTACCGAGTGGGGCACCCGGCCGGCGCTTGATGCGCGGCCGGGCTCGAGGCCCGCCACCGCTTTCTGTTCTCCCAGCGCACTTTCCGTTCCGGGACACACAGAAAGCGACCTATGCCGAACCCTTTCAACCAGCAGATCATCGACGAGTTCCGAGCCAACGGCGGACGCGTGGGCGGCCCCTTCGCCGGCAGCGAGCTCATCCTCCTGACCACCCGCGGCGCCCGCTCCGGGAAACTCCACACCACTCCCCTGGGCTTCCTGCGCGACGGCGACCGCATCCTGCTGATCGCCTCCGCCGCCGGCGCTCCGCATCACCCCGACTGGTTCCACAACCTGCGAGCCGATCCACGGGTGACGATCGAGACCGGTTCCGAGACGTACGAGGCCCAGGCCGAACCCTTGACAGCCGAGGACCGCGACAAGGCCTTCACCCGGGCAGCCGCCGACAACCCGGGCTGGTCTGACTACCAGGCAAAGACCACCCGGACGATCCCGGTGGTCGCCGTGACCCGCGTCAACGCCGAGCGAGTCGCATAGCACCCATCGCCACCGCGATGACGCCACGGGAGCCGCGGCTGAACAGCCGCGGCTCCTGCCGTCGTCGATGATCAGCCTGGCTCCGTCAGTACACGAAGCGTGACACCGCCGCCTGCAGATCGCTGGACATGCGGGACAGCTCCGCCGCGGACCGCTGCGCGTCGCCGACTGATTCGGCCGTGGTGCGGGCGTTCTCGGCGACGCTGGTGATGCTCTGGTTGATCTGGCCGGTCGCGTTCGCCGCCTCGCCCACGTTGCGGTTCATCTCGGCGGTGGTGGCGCTCTGCTCTTCGACAGCCGAGGCGATCGTGGTCGTGTAGTCGCTGATGTGGCCGATGATCGCGCTGATCTCGCCGACCGCCGCGACCGCCTGGTTGCTGTCGCCCTGAATCGCCTCGACGCGGCGGGCGATGTCCTCGGTCGCGCGCGCTGTCTCCTGCGCGAGGTCCTTGACCTCACCGGCGACGACGGCGAAACCCTTGCCGGTCTCGCCCGCCCGGGCCGCCTCGATGGTGGCGTTGAGCGCCAGCAGGTTGGTCTGCTCCGCGATCGCCGTGATCACCCGGATGACGTCGCCGATCTGCCGGCTGGACTCGCCGAGCGTACCGATGGTCTGGTTGGCCGACGCGGTGATCCCGACGGCCTTGCCGACGACCTCGGCCGCGCTGTTGGCGCTGCGGGCGATCTCGGCGATCGCCGAACCCATCTCCTCCGAACCGGCGGCCACGGTGCTGACGCTCTGGGACACCTCGTCCGACGCCTGCGAGACGACCCGTGCCTGCTGCGATGCGGTCGCCGCGCCCTCGCTGATCTGGTTGGCGATGACCGAGGTCTGCTCGGCCGCCGCGGACAGGCTCTGCGCCGCACTGCCGACCGAGGCGACGACGTCGCGCGTCTGCTGCTGGGCGATCGCCAGCATCGCGGCCATCTGACCGACCTCATCGCGGCCACGGACGTCGACCTTGGCCGTCAGGTCGCCGCCGGCCATCGCGGTGAGCGACGCCTTGACCTTGTCGAGCCGCCGGACGATGACCCGGGAGACATAGGCGCCGAGCAGAACCGCGGCCAGCACCCCGACGACCAACACGATGATCAGGGTCCGCCGCGCGGACGAAGCCGATTCCCGGCTGTTCACGGCCCGCTGCGCCGCCTCGGCGAGCTGAGCCTCGTTCTCGGCCTCGACCGCATCGGCCGCCACGGTCATCTGCGGCAGGAACGTCTCCCGGTAGGCGGTCGCGAACCCGGCGACGTCGCGCTTGGTGGCCAACGGGATCAACGTGTTCCGGGCCGTGGCGGTCAGGTCCTGGTAAGCCTGCTCGAACGAGTCCACGGTCGCCACGTCGACAGCGCCGGGCCGGTATTCGTCCAGCGCTGTCTGAAGCAGTCCGTCACGCTCGGCGATCTGCTCGCCCAGCTTCTGCCTGGTCGCCGCCGAGGCCACACCGTACTCAAGATAACGGGACCGGATCGCCTGCAGTTGCCGCGACATGGCCGCCAGCGACGTCAGCGGCGCGACGTTGTCGGTGTAGAGCGCCTCGTTCTTGCTGCTCAACTCGGAGATCGTGAGCAGCCCGGTGAGCCCCACCAGAACCGCGGCGAGCGCGGCGATCCCGATGCCGATCTGGATCTTCGTGCGGACCCGCAGGTCGGCGAACCATCCGCCCCGGCCTGCTGCGCTCCCGGCGTCACCCATGTGGCACTCCTTGCCGATAAGAACCCTCTTCTCCCCCGTCGGTCCGCCGGGCCCAGAACTGAGCCGCTGGGCCATTTCGGTTCCGCGCGGCGCTCGATGCCCATCGCCGACGCCGATACTCGATCGTGCGGCTCGGGTGAGCAACCGAGTGAACCTCTGGCCGGGGCCGTCCCACTCGACGGCTGATCTCAGGCCGGCGACTGCCGCAGCTCTGCCGCGAGGATCGACAAGGCAACGATGAGCTGGTCGCGGAAGTGTGCGGCGTTGCGGCAGGTGGACGAGGAGGGACTTAGCGGGGTGCTGCGCTCGACCAGAATGCCGATGGCCGTCCGGTTGTGGGCGCTCATGCTCAGGTCACCATCGCGACCCGCGAGCCCGGCGTGGTTGCGGTTGACCTCCCTGCTGATTCGTGGACGGCGCCCGGCCCAGCAGCTCGGCGATGCCCGGATCGAGCTGCCGGCTCGGCGCTCATCGGCGATGGTGATGCGCTCATCCTCGGACGGGTAGCGGACGAAGACAGCCACTTCGGCGCTGCGATCGGCGGGTGGACCCGGGATTCCCCGTCCGCGCTGCTGACCGGTCCGGCCAGTTCCGATCGCCCCGCGCGCGGCCAGTCCCGATCGCGCCGCGCGGGGTCGGATCGGCCGCGCGGGGGTCGGATCGGCCGCGCGGGGGCCCGCGTGGTGCCGCGTGGGGTTGGGGTTGGGGCGTGGGGCTCACGCAGGTCGCCCGGGTGGGGTGAGCGTTTCGGGCGCGCCAGCGCCCTGCTCGCCCCGCCCGGGCCCTCGGCGTGAGCAGCGATCCGCACCCACCACCCCGCCACGACGTCCTGCATTTGACGTTGCGGTTGATGTTGCACTTGACCAGCCGACGTCGATGAAGGACGTCAGCTGATTTTCAGCAGATAGGCGTCCAGAGCGGCATACGACTGCTCGGCGCCACCCTCCATCCCCGACTCGATCATGCCGTCGCGGTCGGCCTGGGAGTCGAAGGTGGACGTGGAGGTCACCGTGGTCTTGCCGTCCTCCTCGGTGAAGACGTACTGCTCGGTGAGGATGTGGCCGGCCATCGGCTCGTATTCGAAGGTCCACGTGAAGCTGTGGGGCGCGTCGATGGCCTTGATCTCGCCGCGGAAGGCGTGCTCGCTGCCGTCGGCGGTCTCGACGAAACGCCACTTGCCGCCGACGGTGAAGTCGATGTCGACGTCGAGCGGGTTGCCGCGGCCCCACCACTGGCGGATGTGCTCGGGCTGGGTGTGGCAGGCCCAGACGAGCTCGCGCGGCGCGGCGAAACTGCGGCTCATGACCAGCGTGGTGTCGGTGGGGGTCTGGATGTTGATGCTCATGATTCCTCCTGAGTCGACGGCTGCTGCAGCCGGCCGAGGTAGTCGTCGAGTGCGTCGTAGCGCTCTTCCCACAACCGTTCGTATTGCGCCGCCCAGTCGGCGACCGAGCGCACCTGGGCGGGGACGATGCGGCACCAGCGCCGCTGCGCCTCGCGGGTGCGGACGATCAGGCCGGCCGTCTCGAGCACGTTGAGGTGTTTGGAGACGGCTTGAGCAGTGATGGGGAAGTCGGCGGCCAGCTCCCCCGCGGTCGCGTCGCCCGTGGCGAGCCGGGCGAGGATCGCGCGGCGCGTGGGGTCGGCGAGGGCGGCGAAGACACCGTCGATGGGATCCGGCATGACAACCACCTGGTTTATAAACTGATGGGTTGAACAGTACGCCGGATCGCCAGGATGTCAAACCCCGGACGGGTACGTCTCCAGTTCGTGCGTGTCCACGTGAAGCGGATGCAGCGGACGCAGGGCCCGGGTCTCGTCGAACCACAGGAAGGCGTCGTAGCGGTCGCCGAGCACCGACGGCACATAGTTGCCGAGCTGTTCCTGCTCGGGGCGGTAGACGACGCCGATCGCGCGGTGCGGCAGCGCGTCGACCAGCAGGTCGGGACGCTCGCCGAGCGGCGGGAAGACGAACAGCGCTTGCGGCGGCGCGGTGGCGTGCAGGATGTCCTCGAGCGAGCCGGGACGGCCGGGGGGCACGGGCAGTTGGGTCATCGCCCCGCCCCACGTGCGGCCGGCGATGACCGAGCCGCGATGGCTGCCCATGCCGACCAGCACGACCTGGCCGGCGCCGAAGCGCTCGCGGGCCAGCGACCCGATCGTCACCTCGCCGAGCGCGGCCTGATCGGTGGCCCGGGCGTCGCCGACGTGCGTGTTGTGGGCCCAGACGACCGCGCGGGAGCCGTCGCCGTAGTGGTCGAGCAGCCGGGCCAGGGTGGCATCCATGTGGCGGTCGCGCACGTTCCACGCGTCCGGGCCGCCCCGGACCATCGCGCGGTAGTAGTGCTCGGCGCCCGCGACCACCTCGGCGTTCTGCCGGACCGGCAGGTCGCGGCCGCGCAGGTCGAGGAGCATGCGGACGACGTCGTCCTCGCAGCTCGCCCGCAGGAACTTCGTCGCCCACGCGTAGGACTGCGGATCCTCGGAGTACGCGGCCAGGCAGTGATAGGCGGCCAGAGCGGAGTCGACTTGCTCGGGGTCGTGCTCGCGCAGCCAGGTCAGGATCTCGCGCAGCGACTCCCACATCGAATAGACGTCGAGCCCGTGGAAGCCCGCTTTCCGGTCGGTCGAGGCGTTGTGGCCGCGCAGCCAGTCGGCGAAGTCGGCGACCTCCTCGTTGGCCCACATCCAGGTCGGCCACCGTTCGTAACCGAGCAGGGCCTCGATCGGTGTCGCGCCGGAGCCCCGGACGGACGCGTCGACCCGCTCGCAGTCCGGCCAGTCCCCCTCGACGGCGACGAAGGAGAAACCACGCTCCGCGATCAGCCGCCGGGTCAGCGCCTGACGCCAGACGTAGTACTCGTGGGTGCCGTGGCTGGCTTCGCCGATCATCACGACCCGGGCGTCGCCCACCCGGTCGAGCAGGACGTCCAGGTCCCCGTCGTCGACCAGGGGCCGGGCGATCGCCGCGACCTCATCCCCGTACCGGTGCATGGGGACGAGGTACCCCGGGACGATTTTTCCCATACGTCGGACTTTCGCCCGGCGGATCTCAGGCCGCGATCGCGACCCAGGGGGCGGCTCATGGAGATCTTCATGCCTCATCGATCATCACGCCATTACGTACGGTTAAAGTCCGGTATCGACTGATCGAAAGGGGCTGATATGGCGTATGTTCTGCTACCGGTCCACCGTGGACCGCGATCTTCATAGGGGAGCCATGGCCGAGGACGAGAAGCGCGACGATCCCGTGCTGGTGCGGCCGTACGTGAAGGCGGTCGCCGAAGCCGAGCGGGCGCCCGACGAGCAGCCGGAGACCTGGCCCGACGAGGCCGCGCTCCCGGTCGAGGAGGACGACACCCTCGTCCAGCCGGCCGTCGAGGACGAGGCTCCCGCGCCCCGCAAGTCCCGGCTCACGCTGCACCCCATGGCCCGGGCCGGGATCTTCGCCGGCGGCGTCGTGGTCGCCCTCGGCGTGGTCGGCTACCTGGTCTTCGGTCCGGCCGCCGATCCCGAGCTGCCGCGGCCGGGCGTCGCGCTGCCCGCGGCCCCGGGTCAGGCGCCGCTCGACCAGATCCGCAGCGTCGCGCCGTCCGCACCGGCCTCAGCCGGCGCGTCGGCGAGCACTTCCCCCAGCGCGTCGATCTCGGCCTCGGTCCCGGTCTCGGCCGGCGCGTCACTGCAACCGCTGGTGCCGGTCGTCCCGAGCGGCTCCGCGGCCCCGCCGACGAGCGCCACTCCGCCGGCCGCCGATCCGACGCTCGTCCCGCCCGCGTCCGATCGCACCGGCAAGATCACCTCGGCCGGCGGCCGCTGCCTGGCCCGGGGCGGGCTGTTCGGCGGGAACGGCAGCCCGGTGCAGGTGAGCACCTGCATGGCGGTGTCGGCGCAGACCTTCACCCTGGCCACCGACGGCACGCTCAAGGTGGGCGACAAGTGCGCCCAGTCGACCGGCGACAACACTGTGCGGATCGCCGGCTGCGGCGAGGGCGACGCCGGTCAGTGGCGCTCCGGGCCGGACGGCACGCTGATCAACGCGTCCGGCGGCGGCTGCCTGACCGACCCGGGCCGGCTGGGCGGCACGACCACCGTCAGCGCGTGCTCGGGCGACACGACCCAGAACTGGTCGCTGCCCTAGGACGCCTCTGCTTCGCCTGGTACATGGCCGCGTCGGCCTCGCGCAGCAGGTCCTCCGGGCCGGCGTCGCCGCCGCGGCTGAGGGCGACGCCGATGCTCACGCCGACCGAGACCCGGCCGCCGTCGATCAGGTAGGGCTCGGTCAGCCGGGCGGCGATGGTGTCGCGCACCAGCTTCTCGGCCCCCTCGGCGGGCAAGCCGTCGAGCAGCACCACGAACTCGTCGCCGCCGAGGCGGGCCACCGTGTCCGACTCCCGCAACAGGGCGGTCAGCCGCTGCGCCACCTCGATGAGCAGCACGTCACCGGCCGCGTGGCCCAGGGAGTCGTTCACCGCCTTGAAGCCGTTGAGGTCGAGCAGCAGGACGGCGAAGCGGTGCCCGGCCTTGCGGGTGGCCCGCAGCCCGGCCTGACGCAGCCGGTCGGCCAGCAGCACCCGGTTGGGCAGGCCGGTGAGCGGGTCGTGCAGTGCCGCGTCGCGCAGTCGCTGCTCCTGCTCGCGCAGCGCGGCCACCATCGCGCGGCGGTCGAGGGCGGCGGACAGCAGCGCGCCCGACTGGTTCATCATCTCGCTGCCGGGTGGGGTGCTCTGCTGGATGTGGCCGACCGCGGCGAGCATCCCCCAGTCGCGGGTGGCGCTGCGCACCGGCACCACGAAGACGGCTTCGCCGGCCATGCCGTCGGCCAGCTCGAACAGCTCCGGCGGCGGGAACTCACTGACCGGCATCGTGGCGCCGGCCGATTCACGCCCGGCCGGGTACTCGCCCTCGATGCACAGCTCGGTGTCCAGCGCCGGCACCGCGCCGTCCCGCCACAGGCCGAGCGAGCCGGCGAAGGCCGTGGTGCGCTTGAGCCAGCCGAGTTCGCGCGGGTCGTGGTCGTGCGCGCCGAGCAGGTCGATGCCCAGCTCGTGCTGGATGTTCAGCGTCTGCTGGAGGCTGCAGACCTGGTCGAACAGGTATCGGGTCAGATCCTCGGTGATCGGCAGGCCACTCGGCGGACAGCCGCACGAGTCGCGCCGCACGAAGGTGGTCGGCACCCGGCGTACGGCCGGGGTCGCGCCCGCCTGGGCCCGGAGCTCGGCCAGCAGCCGGATCGCGGCCGCGCCGATCAGGTCCGAGGGCTGGCGCACGGTGGAGAGGCTGGGCCTCATGTACATGGCGCCGGCCAGGTCGTCGAAGCCGATCACCGCGAGGTCCCCGGGAACCCGGCGGCCGAGCCCGGTCACACGGCGGATCAGACCTATCGCGTTGCGGTCGGTGCCGCAGACCACTGCCGTGGCCGGCCGGCTCGAGGCGGACAGCAGTCCGGCGGCCAGCTCACCGCCGCTCTCGTGGTTGTCGCCGGCGTCGAGCAGCAGGTCCGGCGGCGGGGTCAGGCCGTGCTCGATCAGCGCGCTCTCGTAGCCCTGGAGCCTTTCCCGCACGTCGTGGTGGGCGAGGTGCCCGGCGAACGCTATCCGCTCGTGACCGTGCTCGATCAGGTGGACGACCGCGGCCCGGACCCCGCCGCTGTTGTCGGCGAAGACGGCGGAGCAGCCCGCCATCTCGTGACCGATCGTCACCACCGGCAGGCCGGCGGCGAGGGCCGACTGCGCGTACGACTCGGAGACCGCCCCGGCCACCACGAGAACCCCGGCCAGGTGGCCCCAGGCGACCGGCCGGCGGTAGTCGGGAATCCCGCTGCGGTCGGCGTTGTACGAGCCCGGGTCGAGGGTCTGCAGCGCGAGCAGCCGGTCGCCCCGGGACACGGCGGCCCGGTTCGCCCCGGAGATGATGGTCCCGTAGTAATCGCCCCCGACGAAGGGCGACAGGACACCGAACGTACGACCCCCCACGGCCGCCATGATCTCCCGAATCAGGCGTTCCAGGTGGTAGATGCGAGATATCGCCGCAGGTCCTGGGTTTTTCCGGTAACCGGCCGGGCGGCCAGGATGCACGTGTCGTCGTCGGGGTTGGTCTGGCGCAGGCGCGCCAGGAGCTGGGCCAGCGGCTGACCGGGCGAGGCCCGCACGGCCTCGTCGACCGTGGCGATCACCGAGGCCAGGCCGTCGTCGGGCCCGCGCCGGCGGTGCTCGACCAGCCCGTCGGTGTAGAGCAGCAGGACGTCGCCGATGTGGAAGCCGAGCCGGGCCGTGGCATAGGTGGCGTCGTCGACGACGCCCAGCATCGGGCCCGCCGGACGCTCCAGCGGGGCCGTGCGGCCACCGCGGCTCAGCAGCGGCGGCGGGTGACCGGCCTGGGCCCAGACGATCTCGTTGCGGTTCGGGTCGAAACGGGCCACCACGGCGGTGGAGGCCAGCTCGGGTGTCTCCCGGGCCAGCTCGCAGGTCAGCGTGTTGAGGTGCCGCAGCAGCTCGGCCGGGCAGCTCGTGGTGACGGCCAGCGCGCGCAGGGCGTGCCGCAGCTGGGCCATGGTGGTGGCCGCCTGGGTGCCGTGCCCGGCCACGTCGCCCACGGCCAGCAGCACCGAGCCGTCCCGCAGCTCGGCCGCGTGGAACCAGTCGCCGCCGACCAGGCTCTCCTGCCCGGCCGGCAGATAGCGCAGGGCCACCTTGAGTCCGGGGAGCACGAGCGGGCCGTCGGGGATGGGCAGGATGATCCGCTGCAGCCGGCCGGCCAGCTCGTGCTCGGCGGCCAGGCTGCGGCGCTGCTCGACGAGCTCGCGCTCGACCTCGGCCAGCCGCTCGGCCCCGGCCTCCTGCGCGGTGATGTCCTGCACGATGCCGTAGACGCGCAGCGGGCGGCCGTCGGCGTCCCGGCTCGCGTCGGCCACCGTGCGCAGGTGCTTGATCCGCCCGTTGACCCGGATCCGGGTGACCAGGTCGACCCGGTCGCCCCGGGCGAGCTGGGCCTTGGCCGCGGCCCGCAGCGGTTCGTCCTCGGCCAGGGCGTTCGGGTCGGCGCCCGGAACGAGCGGGCCGAGCCGCGGGTCGCGCTCGTAGATGCGGTAGAGCTGGTCGGACCAGAAGATCTCGCCGGTGATCAGATCCCACTCGCCCCAGCCCAGGTTGCCGAGGCGCTCGGTACTGGCCAGCCGGTCGGCGATGCCGCCGATCTGCTGCGGTACCCGGACGGTGTCGAAACCCGGGATCGAGCTGTCGGCGTCGGCCACGTCGAGCATGCGGATCACCCCGGTCGCGACCTCGAGCAGGCCGCGGTCCTCTTCGGCGGCCATCCGCAGCAGGTGGCGGTGGGCGTCGGCCAGACGGCATCGGGCCCGGCCGGCGAGCAGGCCGACGGCACGCTCGATCGTGAGGCGGCCCGCCTCACCGGCTGCGGCCGGTGCGCTCGGGCGGGGGGTTTCCACCGCCGCCGCGTACGCCTGTGCCACTCTGCGTCCTCCCCAGGGCTTCGTTGTCCGGTTCTTGAATACGCCAGTGGGGAGGGGGTCGTCATCGGCCGTTCATCTCGACCGGTCGCGACCTGCGGCGTGACGTCGCACTGGTCACCCGACCGGGGGTGACCCGATGGAGTGCGTCGAGGGTTGAACGGCCCGCCTCAGAGCTCGAACAGCGACCGCATGGCGTCGGCCAGACGGGCCATGCTGGCGCCGGTGACCATGCCGATGCGCTCCGCACCCACCTCGGCCGGGATGCGGCGCATCCGATTGATCACCACGACGCCGGTGATCGGGTCCTGCTCGGTCAGCGGCACCGCGAACGGCGGGAGCTCGGTGGCGCCCCGCTGACGGACGATCGGCGCGCAGAAGGGCGAGGCGTTCTTGCGCTCGTTGTAGGCGTCGCCGGACAGGACGAGCACGCGATAGCGCAGGTCGGTGGGGCTGCCGATCGTCCAGATCTCACCGCGCTTCACAGGCGCGTCCCGGTCGGCATGGGTCAACCCTACCGCCGCGCGATCTTAGGTCACCGCGAGGCACACCGGCGCAAAACGCCTGCGAGCCCACCACGTGGAACGGGGGTGAACCCTGACCGCCACGGAACCGTAAGAATAGGCGGCGTAGCTCGCTGCTAGGGAAGGGTGTCAATGATGTCGGAGAAGGCACAGATCGGGGTCACGGGCCTCGCCGTGATGGGACGGAACCTGGCTCGCAACTTCGCCCGGCACGGGCACACCGTGGCCGTGCACAACCGCTCCTACAGCCGCACCAAGGAGCTGGTGGAGGAGTTCGGTGACGAGGGCACGTTCCTCCCGTCCGAGTCGGCCGAGGACTTCGTCGCGAGCCTCGAGCGCCCGCGCCGCGTGGTCATCATGGTGAAGGCCGGCAAGCCGACCGACGCCGTGATCGAGGAGTTCGCCCCGCTCCTCGAGGAGGGCGACATGCTCATCGACGCGGGCAACGCGCACTTCCTGGACACCCGCCGGCGCGAAGCGGCTCTCAAGGAGCGCGGCCTGCACTTCGTGGGCACCGGCGTCTCGGGTGGCGAGGAGGGCGCGCTGCACGGCCCGAGCATCATGCCGGGTGGCTCGGTGGAGTCGTACCAGGCGCTGGGACCGCTGCTGGAGGACATCTCGGCCAAGGTCGACGGCGAGCCGTGCTGCGTGCACGTGGGGCCGGACGGCGCCGGGCACTTCGTCAAGATGGTGCACAACGGCATCGAGTACGCCGACATGCAGCTCATCGCCGAGGCCTACGACCTGCTGCGTCAGGTCGGCGGGCACACGCCGTCGGAGATCGCCGACGTGTTCCGCGGGTGGAACGAGGGACGCCTGGGGTCGTACCTGATCGAGATCACCGCCGAGGTGCTCAAGCAGAACGACGCGGCCACCGGCAAGCCGTTCGTCGACATCGTGCTCGACCAGGCCGAGCAGAAGGGCACCGGCCGCTGGACCGTGCAGGCCGCCCTCGACCTCGGGGTGCCGGTCAGCGGCATCGCCGAGTCGGTGTTCGCCCGGGCGCTGTCCGGCGGTGCCGACGTGCGGGCGGCGGCCAGGGAGGCCGGTCTGCCCGGTCCGGTGGCGACCGCGGGCGCGCACGAGGGCGACCTGCAGGCCGACGTCGAGCAGGCGCTGTTCGCCTCCAAGATCGTCGCGTACGCGCAGGGCTTCCAGCAGATCCAGGCGGCCAGCAAGGAGTACGGCTGGGACATCGACCCCGGCGCGATGGCGAAGATCTGGCGCGCGGGCTGCATCATCCGCGCCAAGTTCCTCGACTTCATCAAGCAGGCCTACGACAAGTCGCCCGAGCTGACCACGCTGCTGGTCGACCAGTACTTCCTCGACGCCGTCAGCGGCGCCCAGGACGCCTGGCGCCGCGTGGTGGCCACGGCCGCCCGGCAGGGCATCCCCGCGCCGGGCTTCGCGTCCGCCCTGGCCTACTACGACGGCCTGCGCGCCGAGCGACTGCCGGCCGCCCTGATCCAGGGCCAGCGCGACTTCTTCGGCGCCCACACCTATCACCGCGTCGACAAGGACGGCTCGTTCCACACCCTCTGGGCCACCGACGACCGCAAGGAGATCGACGCCTAGTAGACCGGCACCTTCGGGGCCGGCTCGCTGCTCATCAGCGCGCCGGCCTCGTCGGCCGGGATGGGCTTGGACATGAAGAAGCCCTGGCCCAGGCGGTAACCCATGTCGCGCAGGCGGTCGAGCTGGGCCTCGCTCTCGATGCCCTCGGCCACCGCGCTGAGCTGCAGATACTCCGCCAGCTGGGCCACCGCGGCGGCGACCGCCAGGCGGCCCCGGTCCTCGCCGTCGGCGATCCCGTCGACGAACGACTTGTCGAGCTTGAGGACGTCGACCGGGAAGGCCCGCAGCAGGCTGAGCGACGAGCTGCCGGTGCCGAAGTCGTCCAGGGCCAGCCGTACGCCCATCTCGTGCAGCGCGTGCAGGGTCTCGCGGACCTGCCGGCCGTCGGCCACCGACGACTCGGTCACCTCCAGCACCAGGTTGCGCGGCAGCAGGCCGGTCTCGCTGAGCACGGCCGCGACCTCGTCGACGAAGCCCGACTCGCGCAGCTGGCGCACCGCGACGTTCACGTTGATCGCCTGGATCGCGCCCTCGCCGTGCTCCCGCTGCCAGCGGGCGAGCTGATCGCAGGCCTCGCGCAGCACCCACGAACCGAGCGCCACGATCAGGCCGGACCGCTCGGCGACCGGGATGAAGTCGCCCGGTGAGACGAACCCGCGGGTCGGGTGCTTCCAGCGCACCAACGCCTCGGCGCCGTGCAGGCGGCCGGTGACGATGTCGAAGACCGGCTGGTAGAGCAGGAACAGCTCGTGCCGGATGATCGCGTTGTGCAGTTCGCTGCCGAGGCGGGCGTGGTTGACGACGTCCTGGCGCATCCGCGGCTCGAAGCGGGTCCAGGCCGCCTTGCCGCCCTCCTTGGCCGCGTACATGGCGATGTCGGCGTTGCGCAGCACCTCGTCGGCGGTCTCGCCGGACCCGGCGATCGCCACGCCCACGCTGGCGTGGGCCAGCAGCAGGTGCTCGCCGACCCGGAACGGCTCGGCCAGCGCCTGGATCAGACGGTCGGCGGCCGCCTCGGCCGAGGCCTCCTCCTCGATGTCGAGGAGCACGGCGAACTCGTCGCCGCCGAGCCGGGCCGGCAGGTCGACCTCGGCCCGGGTGCGCTGCAACCGCTGCGCGACCTGGTAGAGCAGCAGGTCGCCGACGGCCGGGCCCATGGTGTCGTTGACCGTCTTGAAGTCGTCGATGTCGATCAGCAGCACGGTGGCCGGCTCGTGCGCGGCCAGGCGCTCGGACAGCGCGGCGCTGAACCGGGAGCGGTTGGCCAGCCCGGTCAGCGGGTCGGTCAGGGCCAGGCGCTCCAGCTCGGCCTGCTGCTCGCGCAGGCCGGCCAGCATGCGCCGGTGGTCGCTCAGCCCGATCAGCTGGCGGGCCACAACCAGCGCGGTGATCAGCACCGCGCCGACGATCACGGCGCGCTCCCGGCCGTCCATGCGCTGGGCCGAGACGGTGGTGACCAGGGCCGCGGTCACGACGATGGCGATGAACGGGAGCAGCTCGTAGGCCGAGCGGCGGCGCCGGACAGCGGCGGCCGGGGCGGGGCGGCCCAGCACCCGGCGCTGCCGGTAGGCGGCGGCGGTGAACGAGACGGCGACCAACGGGCTGCCGAGCACCGAGAGCAGCAGGCGGGAGAAGTCGTCGCCGGCGATGAGGAGCACGGCGAGGGCGACCGCGGTCACCGGGGCGACGGTCAGCAGGCGCAGCGCGAGCGAGTCGACCGGGCCGTCCGGGCGGGCGGCGGTCTTGCCGATGACGACCAGGCACAGCAGGCCGGCCACGCCGACCGTGGCGGCCAGGGTCCGGGTCACCAGGTCGGTGCCGGACTGCGCGAAGCTGAGCACGACGTACCAGAAGACCAGGCCGCCGGAGACGGCCACGGTGGCGCCGTCGAGCACGACCCGGGCCCAGCCCAGCGGCGTCCGGTCACCCATCGGCAGTCGCAGGAAGGCCGACATCGCCCAGAACATGCCGGTCAGCAGCGGCGCGGCGACGAACGGGTTCATCCCGGCGTTGTTGTTGGCCAAAGCCAGGGCAGCGCCCGAGCCGATCAGGAGGATGGCGGCGGCGTGCGCGAGCTGACGCCAGAAGGCGCGCACCACGCGCGGCAGCATCACCATCGCGCCCAGCCGCTGCAGCGACCAGGCCGCGGCCAGCATGGCGATCGGGCTACCGACGTAACCCAGAATCACGTCGTGCGCGTCACGCACCATCAGCCACACGGCGACCGCCGTGGTGGCGATCGCCGCGATCAGCAGAGGCGTGAGCCCGCTTCCCGCGCGCCGGACGGCGGTTCGCCGGTCGGCCGTTCCCACGGGTTCGGTCATGGGTGTCTGCGGCTCCCCGGTCGGTAATCCCTACCGCCTTCCTGTCGGCCGCCGGGGGCGGATGCTGAGAAGTTCAGTCGTCAGCCCTTGAGGGCGGCCGAGACCACGGCCCGGGCTTCCTCCTGGATCCGGGCCAGGTGCTCGGGGCCCTGGAAGGACTCGGCGTAGATCTTGTAGACGTCCTCGGTGCCGGACGGGCGGGCCGCGAACCAGCCGGGCTCGGTCACCACCTTGAGGCCGCCGATCGGGGCGCCGTTTCCGGGGGCGGTGGTCAGCACGGCCGTGATCGGCTCGCCGGCCAGCTCCTTGGCCGAGACCTGCTCGGGCGACAGCTTGGCCAGCACCGCCTTCTCCTCGCGGGTGGCGGGGGCGTCGATGCGGGCGTACGCGGGCTCGCCGAACTTGGCCGTCAGGTCGCGGTAGTGCTCGCTGGGCGTGCGCCCGGTGACGGCGAGGATCTCGGAGGCGAGCAGGTCGAGCAGGATGCCGTCCTTGTCGGTGCTCCACGGGCCGCCGTCGCGGCGCAGGAACGAGCCGCCGGCGCTCTCCTCGCCGCCGAAGCCGATCGAGCCGTCGAGCAGGCCGGGCACGAACCACTTGAAGCCCACCGGCACCTCGTCGAGGCGGCGGCCCAGGTCGGCGGCGACCCGGTCGATCATCGAGGACGAGACCAGCGTCTTGCCGATGGCGGCGCCGGACGGCCAGTCGGTACGCGCGGCGAACAGGTAGTTGATCGCCACCGCCAGGTAGTGGTTGGGGTTCATCAGCCCGGCGTCGGGCGTGACGATGCCGTGCCGGTCGGCGTCGGCGTCGTTGCCGGTGGCCAGCTGGAAGCGGTCCTTCTGCTCGATCAGGGACGCCATCGCGTACGGCGAGGAGCAGTCCATCCGGATCTTGCCGTCCCAGTCCAGCGTCATGAAGCCGAAGGTCGGGTCGACGTTCGGGTTCACCACGGTCAGGTCGAGCCCGTACCGCTCGGCGATCGCGCCCCAGTAGGCGACGCTGGCCCCGCCCAGCGGGTCGGCGCCGATGCGCAGCCCGGCCGACCGGATCGCGTCGAGGTCGATGACGGCGGGCAGGTCACCGACGTACGTGTCGAGGAAGTCGTAGCCGGAGACCGAGGACGACTGGCGGGCCCGGGACGCGGGCACCCGCTTCACGTCACGCAGACCGGCCGCGATGAGCTCGTTGGCCCGGTCCTGGATCCACCGGGTGGCGTCGGTGTCGGCCGGGCCGCCGTTCGGCGGGTTGTATTTGAAGCCGCCGTCGTCGGGCGGGTTGTGCGAGGGCGTGACGACCACGCCGTCGGCCAGGCCGGTCGAGCGCTCGCGGTTGTAGGTGAGGATCGCGTGCGAGACGGCCGGCGTCGGGGTGTAGCCGTCGCGGCTGTCGATCAGCGTGGTCACGTCGTTGGCCGCGAACACCTCGAGCGCGGTGATCATGGCGGGCTCGCTGAGCGCGTGCGAGTCGCGGCCCAGATACAGCGGGCCGTCGGTGCCCTGCGCGCGACGGTATTCCACGATCGCCTGGCTGGTGGCGGCGATGTGGTCCTCGTTGAACGCGTTGCGCAGGCTGGAACCGCGGTGGCCGGAGGTGCCGAACGCGACGCGCTCGCCGACGACCTCGGGGTCCGGGTGCTCGGTGTAATAGCGCGAGACCACCTTCGGCACGTCGATCAGATCGCGCGGCTCGGCGGGTTGTCCGGCGCGGGGGTTGACGGACATGGGCGGCCTCCTTCAAAAGGCGTGGAACCTACGGGGAGCGTATCGATACCGCATGCCCCGGGCAGCGGATCGGTAAGCGGTTGGCCGGCCGTGGGATTCCGTACATCAACAAGGTGACTTCCGGTCACCGATTGGGCAGAGACAACCCGTTGAGTACGCCTGAGGCAAACGGGGGCCTGTCGTGCATGTGTCAGTGGTCGACAACAGCGACGAATCGGTGGTCGTCACGGTGCGCGGCAATATCGACATCGACAGCGGGACGACGCTGACCACGGCGCTCGAGCAGTTGCTGGACCGACCGGCGCCACGGATCGTGGTCGACCTGTCGGGCATCGAGTTCTGCGACTCGACCGGGCTGAGCGCGCTGGTCGTCGGGCACAACCGGGCGTCCGCGAGCGGTGGCTGGCTGCGGCTGGCCGCGCCCGGCGAGTTCCTGGCGCGGCTGCTCGACACCGTCGGGCTGATCCCGCGGCTGGCCGTCTACACGACGGTGGGGGACGCGCTGGCCGGGCGTGACCCGGACTAATCTCGCCACGTGCTGATCCTGCTGCCGCCGTCCGAGGGCAAGACCGCCGCCGTCGTCGGTGATCCCGTCGATCCCACCTCGCTGTGGCTGCCGCGGCTGGCGACGGCCCGCAAGCGGGTGCTCGGCAAACTCGTGTCGATGAGCCGGCGGACCAGCGCCCGGGCGGTGGCCGAGTCGCTCGCGACGCTGGGGCTCTCCGCCGGGCAGGGCGACGAGATCGCCCGTAACGCGATGCTGCTCTCGTCGCCGGCCGCACCGGCCGCCTCGATCTACAGCGGCGTGCTCTACGAGGCGCTCGACGCGCACAGCCTCAAACCGGCGGCGCGGGCCTGGGCCGACTCGCGGGCGGTCGTCTTCTCCGGGCTGTGGGGTGTCGTGCGCCTCGACGACCGCATCCCGGCCTACCGGCTGTCGGTCGGCGTGACCCTGCCCGGGGTGGGCGGACTCACCGCGTACTGGAAAAAGGCCCTGCCCAAGGTGCTCGACCCGGCGGCCGGCGACGGACCAGTGCTCGACCTGCGGTCGGGGGCCTACGGCGCGATGTGGAGTGCGCCCGCCGGCTCCTCGGCCACCGTGCGCGTGCTGCACGAGCGAGTCGTCGACGGGGTGGCCCGGCGGTCGGTCGTCAGCCATTTCAACAAGGCGACGAAGGGGCGGATCGTGCGCGCCCTGGCCGAGGACGGGGCGGAGCCGGCCACGGTCGACGAGATCGTCACGGCACTGCGCGATCTGGGGTACACCGTCGAGGAGCGACCCGCGGGTGCGGGCCGCCCCCGGCAGTTGGACGTCGTCGTGGCCGAGCTCTGACCACAGCGTGACTGCGGCCTACAGCGTGACTGCGGCTTACTGCGTGGCCAGCAGGTCGACGACGAAGCGCAGGTCGCCCTCGACGCCCTGGAGGCCCTTGGCCATGGCGGCGGGCACGTCGAGCTGGACCCGGCTGCCCACCTTCTGCCCCGGGATGCCCTTGTCCCAGCCCTCGATGACGCGGCCGGCCCCGATCGGCGTGACGATCGGCTGACCGCGCTGCCAGGACGAGTCGAGCTCCTTGCCGGTCTTGTAGTCGACCAGCACGTAGTTGGCCGTGATGGTCTGGCCGGACTTGACCTCGGGGCCGGAGCCGGGCACCAGAGCCGTCACCTTGAGCTTGTCGAGCGTGCCGGTGCCGCCCTTGACCACCGGCTGCTTCGCCAGCGCGGGCGGCGTGTCGACCGGCGCGGGCTGATCGGCGGCCGGCGGCTCGGCCGACGGCGCCGGCGCGGTCGGCTCGGCGGGCGCCGCCGCGGAGGGCGGTGCGGCGGCCGTCGGCGTCGCCGGGTCGGAATCGCCGCCGCGGACGGTGACGAAGACGGTCACCAGGACGGCGATCACGGCGAGCCCGGCCACCGCGCCGGCCACGGCCTGGGTGCGGCGTTTCGCCGTGTCGCCGGTGATGGGTCGGGCGGTGTCGGTGCTCATAGGTCGTCGACTCTCCTGTTTCGGCATCTCCGGAAACTTCGGACACCGTACCCGTCGTCGTGACGAAGGCCATCCCGAACCTCAGCCGAACCACCTAGGGCCGTGATCACCCGAACGGGCGGTCACGCATTCCGCTCTTCACCGTCACGCAACGAAGTGCCATTGTTGACGCCCCACCCCTTTCTTCGCGCTGTGAACCCGCGCTGTATCTCCCCCAGGAGGGTCGGTTGTCGTCGACCGAGGATGGTCGCCGCAGACGCCGGACCGGCCACCGCGCCCCTGTCACCGGCGTCCGCGCCCCTGTTACCGGCGTCCGCCGCCGCGCCGGCCTCGCCGAGGACGGTCGCCAGTGGAACGAGATCCTCTCGTCGGCCGCGGTGATCCTGGCCGGCGTGCTCGTCGTGATCGGGTTCGGCTTCATCGCCACCCGCGGCCTCAAGGGCAGCGAGCAGGCGGCCCCGCCGATCGACCCGCCCGCGCCGGCTCTCGGGGACCTGCGGCTGCCGCCACCCAGCGGCGGCAGCAGCAGCGAGGGGCTGATCCCGCTGGGCAGCCCGTCGCCCTCACCGTCGCCCAGCCCGACCAAAGCGGCCACCGTGCCCCCAACGACCCGCGACCAGCTCAGGATCGTCAAGGACGCGGTGCCCTCGGTGGTGAACCTGTCGTCCGAGGGCGAGAGCGACTGGGTGCACTGGGGACTCGACGGCACGTTCTCCCTGGAGCGCGCGAAAAAGGGCGATTTCCGCATTCTCGAGGGTGCGCCCACCGCACCGCGCTTCCGGCACTCGCTGAGCCCGCAGAAGTACAAGTGGGCCGGCGGTGACCCGGTGGCGAGCAGCGACGGGACGACGACCGGCATCCGCACCTGCGGCAAGGGCAACGGCTTCACCCTGACCGCCCCGGCCGGCACCACGCCGCGGGTGCTCAAGCTCTACGTCGGGGCGGTCTCGGCCCGCGGAAAGCTGACCGCGCGGCTGAGCACGGGCGACTCCACCGGCACTACCGTCTTCGAACAACGCGGTGACACGCTGCGCACCGTGGTGCTGACCGTGGCCTACCAGGCGCCGAAATCCGGCCAGTTGCGGCTCACGTGGGGTACCGACACCGCGTACGGGGAAGGTTGCTCAGGGGTAACCCTGGAAGCGGCCACGCTTTCGTGAAGTGTTCTCATAACACTCCAGCCGGGATCCGGCGGTAGTGAGGGACCAGAGGGGTTGACATGTTCGCGGGCTGGGGATCGTGGGTCGCCCGCTTCCGGTGGCCGGTGCTGTCCGTCGCGCTCGTCGCGGTGATCAGCGCGGGCGTCTGGGGGCTCGGGGTTTTCGGCCAGCTCACCGAGGGCGGCTACAACGACCCGGACAGCGAGTCGTCACAGGCCACCGAGGCCGTGCAGAAGGCGTTCGGCGCGCAGGGCGGCGACCTGGTGGTCATCTACACGCCGACCAAGGGCAAGATCACCGACGTCGCGCTCGGCCAGCGCATCCGGTCCACGCTCCAGGGGCTGCCCAAATCGGCCGTCAAGAGCAGCACGTCGTACTGGTCGACCCGGTCCCCGCAGTTCGTGGCCAAGGACAAGACCAGCGGCGTCGCCCTCCTCACGCTGGCCGGCGCGGACGACGGCGCCAAGCTCGACGCGTTCCGCGAGATCGACGACAAACTGGCTGTCGCCGGCACAAAGGTGCAGCTCTCCGGCGGGGTCGTGCTGGCCGACGCGACCTCCACCCGCTCGACCCAGGACCTGGCCAAGGCCGAGATCATCTCGCTGCCGATCACGCTGATCCTGCTCGTGCTGCTGTTCGGCTCGCTGGTCGCGGCGTCGGTGCCGGTGCTGGTGGGCGGGGCCGCGGTGCTCGGCTCGCTCGGCATCCTGCACGCGATCGCCGGGGTGCACGACGTCAACTCGTTCGCGGTCAACGTGGCCAGCCTGCTCGGCCTGGGCATGGCGATCGACTACGGCCTGTTCATGGTGGGCCGGTTCCGCGAGGAGCAGTCCAAGGGCCGGACCCCGGCCGAGGCGGTCCGCCGGACGGTCGCCACCGCCGGGCGTACGGTCGTCTTCTCGGCCACGCTGCTGATGATCGCGCTCGGCGGTCTGCTGCTGTTCCCGCAGGGCTTCCTCAAATCCCTCGCGTACGGGGGTCTGGCCGCGGTCGGTCTGGCCGCGCTCCTGTCCCTGACGTTGCTGCCGGCGCTGCTCGCCGTGCTCGGCCCGCGCATCGACAAACTGCCGATCAAGCTGCCCGGCCGGGGCAACGAAGGCTCCTTCTGGGGCCGGCTGGCCGCCTGGGTGCTGCGCCACCGGGTCCTCGTCGCCCTGCCGATCCTGGCCGGTCTGCTGGTGCTGGCGGCGCCGATCGCCGGCGTCCGGTTCGGCGAGGCCGACGAGCGCACGCTGCCCGCCCAGGACCCGGCCCGGCAAGCGATCGAGACCCTCAAGGCGGACTACCCGCAGTTCACCGACAGCGGCGTGCCGATCGTCCTGCGCGGGTCGGCCGACACCTCCGGCTTCGCGGTGACGCTGCGCCAGATCCCCGGCATCGCGCAGATCGGCCCGGCCCAGCGCGCGGGCGAGGTCACCGTCTTCAACGCGACGCTGCGCGCATCCGACCCGTTCAGCACCGAGGCGCGCGAGGTGGTCGACCGGATCCGGTCGCTGCCGACCCCCAACGGGGCCGAGCTGCTGGTCGGCGGGGCCACGGCCCGCAACGTCGACAGCCTGGCGGCCACCGCGGCGAAACTGCCGTTGATGGTGGCGATGCTGGTCGGGGCCACGCTGCTGCTGATGTTCTTCGCGTTCGGCTCGATCCTGCTGCCGATCAAGGCGGTCCTGATGAGCGCGCTGAGCCTCAGTGCGACCTTCGGCATCCTGGTCTGGATCTTCCAGGACGGGCACCTGGCGGGCACGCTGAACGTGACGCCGGCACCACTCGAGGCGGGCATCGTCGTGCTGATGGCGGCGGTGGTGTTCGGGCTGTCCACCGACTACGAAGTCTTCCTGCTCTCCCGGATGGTGGAGGCGCGGGCGCACGGCGCGTCGACCAACGAGGCGGTGACGATCGGGCTGGCCCGCACCGGCCGGGTGATCAGCGCGGCGGCGCTGCTGCTGATCGTGGTGACCGGGGCGTTCGCGCTGTCGTCGGTGACGACGATGCGGTTCGTGGGCGTGGGCATGATCGTGGCGTTGCTGCTCGACGCGACGGTGGTCCGGATGCTGCTCGTGCCGGCGGTGATGGGGCTGCTGGGCAACGCGGTGTGGTGGGCGCCGGGGCCGCTGCGGCGGTTGCAGGAGCGGGCCGGGCTGTCGGAGCACGCCGGGGAGGAGCCGCCGGCGCTGCCGCCGGGCCGGCACGCGGCGGGTGAGCCGACGGTCATGCTGGCGTTGCCGCCGGGGCCGAACTACTCCGCCTGGGACCGGGAGGCGGCGGGAGTGATGCTGCTGCCGCCGGGGATGGTGGGGCGCGCCCGGCCGGGCAAGAACGACACGGCTACCGAGGTCATTCCCAAGGTCACGGATGAAGCTGGTGAGCCGGGGGGTGCTCGGGCTCTGCCGGCGGGGACGGCTTCGGTTTCCGCTGCGGCTTCGGTCCCGGCTTCGGCTTCGGGTTCTGCTTCGGGTTCTTCCGGGGATGACGACATCGTCGATGCGGAGATCATCGAGGATGACGAGCCGGTGGCCGGTGAGACGGCGGCATCGGAGTCGACGCAGGCGGCGCCGGACGACGAGCAGGTCGATGCCGAGATCGTCGAGGACGAGATCTCCGCTGCTTCCGATTCTGATTCTGTTTCGACTCCCGCTTCCGCACTTGCCGACAGTGAGCCGGTTGCGGCTTCTTCCGCCGTGACCACCTCGGTTGACGAGCCCGCTACGGGTTCTTCGGTCGACGCGCCGGCAACAGCCTCTTCGTCCGGCGTGAGCGCCGCTGCTTCTTCGGTTGGCGCGCCGGAAACGGCTTCTCCGGGCGACGAGTCCGCTTCGTCTTCTTCAGACGATCTGCCGGACATGTCTTCTCCGAACGAGCAGCCTGCTGTGCCTTCCCGGGACGACCGGCCCGCTACAGCTACTCCGGACGACGCGCCGGCAGCAGCTTCTGCCGATGACCAGCCCGCTTCGGACACTTCGATCGACGCGCCGGCTACAGCTTCTTCGGCTGACGCGACCGCTACGGCTTTTCCGGTCAGCGAACTCGCCTCTACTTCTTCCGTCGATGAGGCGGCTGCGGCTTCTTCCGCCGATGACGATGAGCCGGCGGCGGTTTCTTCGCTCGACGCCGCGAGTCGGCCTGCGGCGGACGAAACGGACCTTCGGGAGCCGGTCGCCGGAGAGGACGTGACGGCGAGCGCCGCTGTCATCGTTGACGAGCCGGTGGCCGACGGCGGCCGATCGGTCGTTGAGCAGGTCGACGGCGAGCCCCAGGTGGACGACGCCGTCGCCGACGTCGACCGGGCCGGGGATGAGCCGGTGGCCGACGCCGAGGTCGTTCCGGATGAGCCGGTGGCTGACGACGTGGTGGACGCCGAGGTCGTCGAGGACGAGGCTGTCGTCCCCCCGTACCTGCCGGAGCCGTACTACCCGATGCCCGGGCTCTACCGCTCGGAGTCGCGGAGCACCGAGCCGGACTACTCGGCGCCCGACGACTTCTTCTTCGCGCCGTCGTCGGCCGGGACGTTCGCCAGCTCGCTGGAGCTGCCCGCCGCGCCGGAGTCGACGGTCCCCTACTTCGGCGACCGGCCCGATTTCGAGAGCACCCGGAACCTCGCCGACCTGGCCGTCACCCGCAGCTTCGACGCCCCCGACCTCGACGCGACGACAACCTTCGAGGTCCCGGCCGCCGAGGACCCGCCGGCCATCTTCGAGGCGCCGAACCGGCGGGTGGCGCGGACCTTCGAGACACCCGACCCGGAAACCTCGGGAAGCATCGTGCTGCCCGACCTCATCCCGGCGCCGGCCGAGCCCGTGGCCCAGGAACCCGAGCCGGAGCTCGACGTCACCCGCAGCTTCGACGCGCCCGACCTGGAGGCCACCCGGCGGCTGCAGATCCCCGGCCTGGAGACGACGCGCCACCTGCCCGCCCCCGCGATCGAACGCGCCCGCCGCCTCGAGAACCCCGCGCCATCGCCCAGCCCGGACGTCGCGCCCCTGCCCAAGCGCCCGACCTCCGACTCGCTGCCCCGGCGCATCCCCACGTCCGAGCCCCTCCCCCAGCGGATCGTGCCGCCAGACGCGTCCGCTGCTCAGCGGATCGTGCCGCCCCCCGCGGCCGAGCCCTTGCCTCAGCGGACCGTGCGACCGACCGCAGCCGACCCCCAGCGGAGCGATCTCCCATCCGCGACCGACCCCCTGCCCCGCCGGGCCGTCCCACCGACCGCAGCCGACCCCCAGCGCAGCGGTCTCCCTTCCGCGACCGACCCCCTGCCCCGCCGGGCCGTTCCACCGACCACAGCCGAACCACTGCCCCACCGGGGCGTCCCACCGACCACAGCCGAACCCCAGCGGATCCTGCTCCCGCCCGCCGCAGAACCCCCGCCCCCGCGGAGGGTGCCTCCGGCGGCCGCCGAGCCGCTGCCCCGGCGGACCGTCTCGCCCGCATCCTCGGAGCCCGTCCTGCCCCAGTCGCTGCCGATGGCCGAGCAGGCACCGGTGGCCGACCCGCTGCCGCCGCGGACCTCGCGGCCGGAGCCGTCCGTCGCCGAGACCGGTGGGCGCCGGTCGGATCTGGGCAGCCTGTTCGCCGCGCGCCGGGCGGCCGAGCCGGACGAGCGGCCCGCACCCGCTCCGCAGACCGATGACTGGTCGCCCTCGCGGCCGGCTGAGGAACCGGTCGAGCCGACCCCGCTGCGGCGGCCCGCGACGCTGGGCGAACGGCCGTACTCGTTCCGGCCCGGCACTGACATCGCCGAACCGGCCGTGGCTGAGCCCGGGCCGCCGGTGACACCTTCCCCGGCGTACGCGTCCTCGGTGACCCCACCGGCGCCGCGCCGGCCCGCCGACCTGGGCGACCACCTGCGCGAGACGCGGCCGGCCGACCTCGGTGATCACCTGCGGGAGTCCCGCCCGGCCGACCTGGCGCAGTACAGCAGCCGTACCCGTCGGCCGACCTCCGAAAAACCGCGCTCAGCCGTCTCGGACCAGCCGGCGAAGCCGGCGCGGAGGCCGGCCACCCTGGCCGACCAACTGCCCAAGCCACGCCGCTCCGAGGATGACCAGCCGGACGAGTGAGCCTCAGCGGAAGACCAGGCCCCCGCCGACCTCGAGCACCTGGCCGGTGAGGGCGCCCGACCCTTCGCTGACCAGCAGCCGGACGGTGGCCACCAGATCCTCCGGGACCAGCGCCCGGGGCAGAGCCTGGGTGGCCAGCAGCGGAGCGTGCGCCTCGGCGTCGTGGCCGGCGGCCAGCTCGGCCTCGCCCTCGGTGCGGATGGCGCCCGGCGACAACGCGTTGACCGTGATCCCGGCCGGGCCGAGCGCCCGGGCCAGCGAGCGGGTCAGGCCGATCAGCGCCGCCTTGCTCGACACGTAGGCCGGACCGGACGGACCGCCCATGCGGACGGTCGGCGAGACCACGTTGACGATGCGGCCCCAGCCACGCTCGGCCATGCCCGCGCTCAGCGCCTGGGCGAGCAGCATCGGGGCGGTGACGTTGACCGCGAACGTGCGCTGCCACTCCTCCAGCGGCAGGCCGGCGAAGTTCACGTTGGACGCCTTGGCCGCGTTGTTGACGAGGACGTCGACGGGGCCGGCCCGCTCGGCCAGATCGCGCACGGCCGCGGCGTCGGACAGGTCGGCGTCGAGCAGCAGGGCCTCGGCGCCGAGGTCACGACAGAGGCGCGCGACGCTTTCCGCCTCGTCCGCGGCGTCCAGATGATGCAGCCACAGCTTGTGCCCGGGCCGGGCGAGCCCGACGGCGACCGCCGCCCCGATGCCGCGTCGTGCCCCGGTGATCAGAATCCGCCGCCCCATGGCATCAACCCTATGCCGAACGACCATGAAAAAGACCAGCTGAACCGCGGCCGGTCCGCCCGCCGGCCGTCGTGGGCGATCGACGGACCCGCCGTGCGGTGTGGCCGAGCGGCCCGCTGGCGCTGGGTCGCTCGGCCACACCTGTCTCCATCGTGCCCGATAGCACCGCCCTGCACACCGAACTGTCCACAGGGCGGTCGCTGTGGATAACTCGGAGTCCTCCGCCGAAAGAGTTCTAGAGTTTCCTCTGCCCCTGGGTGGGCGGGGGTCCGGGCGGCTTACTGAGCACGATCAACTACGGGGACGCAAGAGGCGCGGGCTCGGGAAAGCGCCGGTGTCAGGCGCGGACGGGTGCCGGTTCCGGCTGGGGTTCGAGCGCCGCCGGCACCGAGCGGGTGGAGAGCCAGCAACCCGCGGCGACCAGGGCGAAGCCGGCGATCGTGCTGACCCCGAAGTGCTCGTCGAGCAGCGCCACCCCGAGCAGGACGGCGACCACTGGATTCACATAGGTGACCAGGCCGGCGCGGGTGGAACCGACCTGGCCGATCAGCTGGTAGAAGGCGAGCAGGGCCAACGCCGTACAGAAGAACCCCAGGACCCCCAGGGAGGCCCAGGCCTCGGCGCGGACGGGCTCGGTGGGCAACGCGAAGACGGCGAACGGCGCCAGCGCCAGCGCGGTGATGCCGGTCGTGGCGCCGACCAGCGACTCGGTGGGCACGTCGGCCAGGCGGCGCTGCACCATCATCGTGGCCACCGCGTAGCTGATCGCGGCGACCAGCACCATCCCGGCACCGAGCAGGCCCAGCCGGTCGCCCGAGAGGTCCAGGCCGACGAGCAGCGCCACCCCGCCGAAGCCGAGCGCCAGACCCCCCACGCGGATCGGGGTCAACCTTTCCGTACGCGCCATGAGCAGCGCGATCGCGACCGGCTCGATGGCGATGAGCAGCCCGGTCAGCGACGAGCTGATGTGCGTCTCGCCATACGTGATCAGCAGGAACGGCCCGAGGATGTGCACGAACGCCAGCACGGTGACCGGTCCCAACCGGCCGCGCAGCCGGCTGAGCGTGCCGCGGGCGGCGGCGATCGGCAGCAGCACCAGCGCGGCGATCGCCACCCGGCCGAAGACCACGAGCAGCGGCGAGAGGTCCTCGATGGCGATCTTGATCAGGAAGTACGGGATGCCCCAGAGCACCGAGACAGCGAGGAAGAGAAACCAGGCGCGGCGATTCACACCTCGACACTGCTCCCGTACGGTAGTAAGCGGTAGTACCGACTTACTGATGTGGTTTGCAGGTGAGCTTATGATCGACGTCCGCCGGGTGGCCGTGCTCCGGGAGGTGGCGCGGCTGGGCAGTTTCAACCAGGCCGCGGTGTCGTTGCGGATGACCCCGTCAGCCGTGTCGCAGCAGATCGCCGCACTGGAACGCGAACTCGGCACCAATGTCGTGCTGCGCAGCACGCGCGGCGTCAAGCTCACCGGGGCCGGCCGGGTGCTGGTCGAGGCGGGCGAGGCGATCGCCGCCGAGCTGTCCCATGCCGAGCGGGAGATCGCCCGTCTGGGCACGGTCGAGAGCTTGACGGTGGCCACGTTCACCAGCGGCGGCCAGCGGCTTTTGCCGGCGGCGCTGACCCGGTTCGCCGCCGAGCGTCCGGGCGTCGAGCTCACCGTGCTCGAGAACGAGCCCGAGGACGCCCTGCCCCTGGTGCGCTCGGGTGCGGCCGACCTCGCACTCGTCTATCACTTCGACAAGCTTCCCCCCGTACGCCCGGGCGACCGCTCCGGTCTGAGCTATGAACCGCTACTCGACGACCCGATGTGGATCGTGCTGCCCGCCGCCCATCCGCTGGCCGGGCGCGAGTCGATCACCATCGCCGAGCTGGAGGGCGAGCGCTGGGTGCACGGTTGCCTGGAGATCGTCGAGATGCTCGACCACTACGCCGCCCTGGCCGGTTTCGAGATCCGCACCGCCTGCCGGGGCACCGACTACATCTTCGCCCAGTCCCTGGTCCGCGCCGAGGTCGGCATCAGCATGATCCCGCAGGTCGCCCTCACCGCGGCCGCCCAGCCCGGCCTGGCCGCCATCCCCCTGGCCGCGCCGTGCCCGTGCCGCTACATCGGCATCGTCACCCCGCGCCGCCGTCCCAGCCCCCTGACCGACGCGCTGGTCCACGCCCTCCGCGACACGGTGGCAGCCCTTCCCGTCCCAGCCTGACCAACCTTCCCGCTCCCACTCGACGGGCACCCCCGTTTCCGGCCGGACGGGCCGAAGTTATCCACAGGGCTCGGCGGGGGCGGAACTCGGTGGGAAGCTCTTCGGGTGGGACTCGGACGGCCGATGGTCGTCCGGGATCAGTACAGTTCCTGCGTCGGATTCGCAGGTGTTTCGCAGGTGTGAGGATTAAACGTGGGCATGACGGGCGAAGTTGAGACGGCCGCCGGGGTGGATCCGGAGCGGCTGGCGCTCTGCCTTTCGGTGATCGCCGAGGTGGAGGGCCTGCCCGCCGAGCACCCCGACGCGGTCGCGGTGCGGCTGGCCACGGCCGCCCTGTTCAAGACCGTGAAGCTCAAGCGCCGGCGCGAGCGTCGCGACGCGATCCTGGCCAACGACCGGGCGGTCACCGAGGCCACGGCCACCGGAGCGCCCGGGCGCATCGACGACGAGACCGCGGGCATCCCGCTGCGCACGTCGGTCGAGTCGGGCACGGCCGGGGTGCTGCGGCAGGCGCGCGGCTGTTACGTCTGCAAGCAGCGCTACACCCGGGTCGACGCGTTCTATCACCAGCTCTGTCCCGACTGCGCCGTGCTCAACCACGACCGGCGGGACGCGCGCACCGACCTCACCGGGCGGCGGGCGCTGCTCACCGGCGGCCGAGCCAAGATCGGCATGTACATCGCATTGCGCCTCCTGCGTGACGGCGCCGACCTGACGATCACCACGCGCTTCCCGCACGACGCGGTGCGCCGGTTCTCGGCCATGCCCGACAGCGAGGAGTGGCTGCACCGGCTGCGGGTCGTCGGGCTCGACCTGCGCGACCCGGCCCAGGTGGTCGGGCTGGCCGACTCGGTCGCGGCCCGTGGTCCGCTCGACATCCTGATCAACAACGCGGCCCAGACGGTCCGGCGCACTCCGGGTTCTTACGCGGCCATCGCCGCCGCCGAGGCCGGACCGCTGCCGGACGGGCCGCTGCCCGAGCTCGAATACTTCGGCACCGCGGGCGTCTCGCCGGCCGCGATGCTGACCACGGGCGCGCCGGTGCTCACGCCCCAGCAGATCACCGAGATGGCGCTGACCGCCCGGTCGGTCGCCATCGACGCCGGCGGCCTGGTCCCCGACACGACACCGACCAACAGCTGGAGCGACCGCGTGCACGAGGTCGACCCACTCGAGCTGCTGGAGGTGCAGCTCTGCAACGTGACGGCCCCGTTCGTGCTGGTCAGCCGCTTGCGCACGGCGATGCTCCGCTCACCCCACCCGCGGCGCTACGTGGTCAACGTGTCAGCCATGGAGGGCATCTTCGCCCGCGGCTACAAGGGCGCCGGGCACCCGCACACCAATATGGCCAAGGCGGCGCTCAACATGCTGACCCGCACGAGCGCAGTCGACATGTTCGCCGACGGCATCCTGATGACCAGCGTCGACACCGGCTGGATCACCGACGAACGCCCGCACCCGACCAAGATGCGCCTGGCCGAGGAGGGCTTCCACGCCCCCCTCGACCTCGTCGACGGCGCCGCCCGCGTCTACGACCCCATCGTGCGCGGCGAAAAAGGCGAAGACCTGTACGGCGTCTTCCTGAAGGACTACGAGCCGGTCGCCTGGTAAGAACACGGGCGAGCCACGACCCCACAGGCCCGTGGCTCGCCATACCGCACTAACTCGATCAGCCCTGCCGACCGCCGTCACCCTGCCCACGAGCACCATCACCGTCGCCACCCTGGCCACGGCTCGCGTCGCCCTGACCACGAGCAGCGTCGCCCTGACCAGGAGCGGCATCGCCCTGACCACCAGCAGCAGTGCCCTTACCGGCATCGCCCTGGCCACGGCTGCCATCGCCTTGACCACGAGCAGCATCGCCCTGGCCACCGGCAGCATCGCCCTGAGCCTGACCGGCATCACCCTGGCCACGGCTCCCATCGCCCCGACCACGACCAGCGTCGCCCTGACCAGGAACAGCGTCGCCCTGACCAGGAACAGCGTCGCCCTGACCACGGGTGCCGTCGCCCTGACCACGACCACCGTCGCCCTGACCAGGAGTGCCGCCGTCCTGACCACGCGTGCCGTCGCCCTGACCACGACCACCATCGCCCTGACCACGCGTGCCGTCGCCCTGACCACGGCCGCCATCACCGTCGCCGCCCTGACCGCGGCCGCCATCGCGGTCGTCGCCTTGACCGCGGCCGCTATCGCGGTCGCCGCCCGGGCCACGGCCATCGCGGTCACCGCGGTCGTTGTGGTCGCGGTCGCGGTCACGGTCACGGTCACGGTCACGGTCACGGTCACGGTCACGGTCACGCGAGCGGAACGGAAAGCGGTCGCCGTGGTGGCGGTTGCCGTGACGGAAGTCGCGGTACCAGCTGACTTCGAGGGCCCAGGTGCTGCGGCCGACGCGGTCGCAGTCGAAGTCGTCCCAGCGGCCGATGTTCTCGCCGATCCGGCCGGCGATGACGCAGCTGCGGTAGCTGTGGAAGTAACGGATGACGCGGTCGGCGCCCTGGCCCGCCGCCGCTGTCGTGGAAGTGCTCGCGTCCGTCCCGGTCGCCGCCATGGCGGGGCCGGCGCCGATGGTGACACCAGCGATCAGGCCGAGGCCGGTTACGGAAAGCATCCGGGTAATACGGTTCATTTCACACCTTCTCTGGACCGACGTTGCGTCGAGAGGAGGAGATCATCTGCACTCTGAGTGACAGATGTGTTTCGGAGCGCTTACCCCGCCCGGGGAGGAAAGCCACGGATCGGATTAATACGAGTGGAGATGTGCTGATCCCCTATTCGTCGGGCAGGGCCAGGTAAGCGGGTCGTAGGACCTCCACGATCGGCCGGCCGTCCTGCGCCAGCGGCGGCGGGTCGAGCTGGTCGAGCAGCGCATCGGGCCGGGTCACCGCCCCGGGCCGCCCGCCGACCGGCGCCGCCACCGGACATGCCGTCCCCCAGAACTCGTCCACCTCACCGAGATCACCCGGCTCGGCGGCGGCATCACGCCCGCCAGCGGCGTCACGTCCTCCGCCAGCCGCATCGCCCACGCCAGCTGCATCGCCGACCCCAGCGGCATCGCCCACGCCAGCTGCATCGCCCACGCCAGCCGCATGGCGCACGCCAGCTGCATCGCCCACCCCAGCCGCATCGCGCACGCCAGCGGCATCGCGCACGCCACCGGAATTGCGTCCGGAGGCGGAGTTGCGCGCGGCGGTGGCGGCATCGCGCTCGCCCGCCGCGGGATTAGCCGCGGGAGCGGTGTAAGCGGCGACCGCCTCGGCGTTGCGCAGCTCGCGCAAGTGGACCAGCAGCTCGTCGCGCCCGCGGCCGCGCCAGGCGAAGGCGCCGAACGGGTCCTCCTGGAAGCTGCGGGCCAGCGCGTAACAGGTGGCCGCGAGATGCACGCACGGCATGGGCCAGCGCTCGCACGAGCAGTCCATCGCCACCTCGTCGAGCGACAGCGGCACCAGGCTGAGCCCGGCCTCGGCGAACACGTCGGCTATGCCGGCCGGCATCTGCCCGCCGAGCAGCGACGCCGCGTACCGGGCCTCGGCCGCCATCGTCGCCTCGAGCGCGGCCCACTCGGAAGCACCGAAGGCGCGCACCGCGATCCGGGATCGGAACGCGCGCGGGTCCTCGGGCCCGCGCACCTGCGCGACCACCAGGCTGCTCGAGATCGTCAGGCTGCGCACATGCCCCGACCGCTCGGCCCGCCGCCCGCGCGCGAACGTCGGCGCCATCCGCAGCGACTCGAAGGTGCCGAGGAAAGCCACCGCCAGCCGATCGTCGGTCACCTCAGGCCTCCCGCGCAGCGCCAAGATCCGGCCGGCACATCCTCCGGGCGGATCCAGGTTGGGCGTCCCCGGCGGTCATCAGTCGCCGCGGGACGAGGGGCGCCGCGGGACCAGGGGCGCCGCGGGACCAGGGGCGCCGCGGGACCAGGGGCGCCGCCGACCGGTCGGTGGTCAGTCAACGATGGCCTCCGGGGCGAGAGTGAGCAGGTCGCGGATCTCGGTGGTGGACAGGGCGGTCAGCCAGCCCTCGCCGTTGCCGACCACGCGCGCGGCCAGCACGCCTTTGTCGGCCAGCAGGCGGTCGATGCGCTCCTCGAGCGTGCCCAGGCAGACCAGCGTGTGCACCTGGACGTCGCGCTGCTGACCGATGCGGAAGGCCCGGTCGGTGGCCTGGTCCTCGGTGGCCGGGTTCCACCAGCGGTCGACGTGCACCACGTGGTTGGCCGCGGTCAGGTTGAGGCCGGTGCCGCCGGCCTTGAGCGAGAGCACGAAGACGCCGGGGCGCTCGTCGGCCTGGAACGCGGCGACCATCGCGTCGCGGTCCTTGCGGGTGGTGCCGCCGTGCAGGTAGCGCACCGGCACGCCGAACCGGGCGGCCAGGTGCGGGGTCAGCATCGAGCCGAAGCGTGCGTACTGCGTGAAGCACAACACGCTCTCGCCCTGGGCCAGCGCGCCGTCGACGATCTCCTCCAGGCGCTCCAGCTTGCCCGAGCGGCCGGGCAGCGGCGAGCCGTCGCCCAGCAGCAGGGCGGGGTGGACGCAGGCCTGTTTGAGCTTGGTCATCGCGGCCAGCACGATGCCTTTGTTCCACCGGTCGGTGCTCTCGTCGAGCCGGTTGGTCATCTCGTCGAGGACCGCGCGATAGAGCGTGCTCTGCTCGCCGGTGAGCCCGCACAGGTGCCGCACGTGCCGCTTGTCGGGCAGGTCGTCGATCACGATCGGGTCGGACTTGGTGCGGCGCAGCATGAAGGGCCGGGTCGCCTGGCGCAGGCGCGCGGCCGCCTCCTCGTCGCCGAAGCGCTCGATCGGCACGGCGAAGCGCGCGCGGAACGTGTGGGCCGACGCCAGCACGCCGGGATTGAGGTAGTCGAGGATCGACCACAGCTCGGCCAGCCGATTTTCCACCGGGGTGCCGGTCAGGGCGACCCGCATGCGCGACGGCAGCCGGCGGATCGCCCGCGCGGCCGTGCCGGCGCTGTTCTTCACGTGCTGGGCCTCGTCGAGGACGACCCTGTCCCACTGGATCGTGGCGAGCTGGTCGATGTCGCGCACGGCCGTGGCATAGGTGGTCAGCACCAGGTCGGCGTCGCCGAAGGACGCCGGCCGATCACTGCCGTGCAGGACCGCCACGCGCAGCGTCGGTGCGAACCGGGCTGTCTCACGCTGCCAGTTGCCGAGCACCGAGAGCGGGCAGATCAGCAAGGCCGGCCCGGTGCGCCGGTGCAGCAGCAGCGCCAGCAGTTGCACGGTCTTGCCCAGGCCCATGTCGTCGGCCAGGCACGCGCCCAGCCCGAGCCCGTCGAGGAACGCCAGCCAGGAGAACCCGCGCACCTGGTACGGCCGCAGCGAGCCGGCCAGCTCGGCCGGCTGATCGAGCAACTCGAGCCGCTCCTCCAGGTCGCCCGCCAGCAGGTCGGCCGCCCAGCCCTCGCCGCTGACGGCGGTGACCGGCAGCGGCAACTCCTCGGGCGGCAGCAGCTTGATCGTGCGCAACGCGTTCCCGGCGGTCATCGTGCCGCCCCCGCGGGCCAGGAAACGCAGCCCGGCGTCGAGACGGTCGGCGTCGAGGTAGACCCAGCGGCCCCGGAGCCGGACGAGAGGCACCTTGGCCGTGGCCAGGTCGGTGAGCTCCTCGGTGCTGAGCACGCGGCCGCCGAGAGCCAGGTGCCAGTCGTAGTCGACCAGGTGGGCCAGGTCGGGCGCCTGGTCGCGCAGCACCGTGGGGATCGGGTCGGCCGGCCGCACGGTGAGACCGAGACCCAGGCCGGGCCGGTCGCGCCACCAGGCCGGCAGCAGCACGCCGTAGCCCGCCTCCTCGAGGGCGGCGGCGTGGGTGAGGAAGCGGTGCGCCTCCTCGGTGTCGAGCACCATGTCGACCGGCCGGGGCACGCGCAACGCGTCGTCGAGGCCGGGGTAGAGCCGGGCGGCCCGGCCGAGCCCGCCCAGCAGGCGTTCCTGCGGGTGGCTGGTCCAGCGGCGCAGCGGGGCGTAACTGTCGCGCCAGACGTCGGCCGCGGTGACCAGGGCGCTCGGCTCGTCGACGGCCTGCAGCAGGAACTCGAGCAGCCAGGCGTCGCGGATCGCCACCTCGGTCGAGTGGGGATTGATCGCGTCGGGATCGTCGGGCTCGACCTCACGCAGGTGGCTGAGCCGGAAGCAGACCCGGACGGCGGCCCCGGTGGTGGCGCCGGTGTGCCAGGCGTCGAGCCTCCCGGTCAGCTCGTCGACCAGGGCCGGAGCCGCGGCGAAGGCCGGCTCGCCGGTGAGGGCGGCCAGCCAGCCGTCGCCGAGCCGGACGCCGGCCTCGGCCAGCCGGGTGCGGACCAGGCCGTCGACCAGGCGATCGAGGGCCGCGGCCAGGGCGTCCTCGGCGGGCAGGCCGGCCACGTCGCCGGGGCGGGCGCGCTCGGCCCGGGCCGC
The DNA here is from genome assembly GCF_023544465.1 of Paractinoplanes maris. Lineage (GTDB taxonomy): Bacteria > Actinomycetota > Actinomycetes > Mycobacteriales > Micromonosporaceae > Actinoplanes > Actinoplanes maris. Next base: position 73,605 of record NZ_JALPVL010000016.1, read on the forward strand.
CGCGGGAAGCCGGCGCAGCAGGTCGTCGCGGTGGACAGCGTCGAATCCGGTCAGCACGGGCCGCCACCGGGCGGTCGGACCGTGCGGGTGGACCGCCGGGAGCACCCGGCCTCGCCGGACGAGATCGGTCGCGAAGTCACACAGCTCGATCAGCCACTCGACCGAGCGCCCGAGCCGCCCGTCGAACTCGCCCGCGATCTCGTCGTCGACGAACGGCACGATGACGGCCGGAACCTGCCAGGCCCGCAGGCGCGGTATGCCGCGCCGCGGCGACAGCCCGAGCTGCGGGGACGGCAGCGGCCCGGCACCGGTCGACGGCAGCACGAGCGTCGCCGGAGCCCGCCGCTCCCCCGCCGGCAGCCGGGACGCGGGCACCGCGAACGGATGATCGCCCCGCGCCGGCGACGGCAGCGGGCCGGCCTCGCCCCATAGGGTGATCGCGCCGTCGCGCCCCACGAACCCGTGGAGCACCCGGGTCTCGGCCGCCACCAGGGAGGTCATCGCAACGACCAGACGACGGCGGGGGGCCGCACCCGGGCCGAGATCGGGTCGCCCCCGGCGTCGGTCAGGGCCAGCTCGGCGGTCAGCAGGCCGCCCTCGTGGGCGCCACGCAGCGTCGCGGTGGGCACGTCGCCGAACAGCAGCTTGGCCCGCCGGAACATCTGGAACTCGTCACCGACGACGTTGCCCCAGGTCAGGTAGAGGAAGCGGGCCCCTGGACGGCCGTGCACCCATGGCCCGCCGACGTCGAGCAGCTCGTCGACCTCACGCGAGGTGATCTCGAACTGCCAGGCGGCGGCCAGCGCCCACGCGGGCACCAGGTCGACCGCCTCCCGCTGCCGCTGCACGCCGACGTGGACGTTGGCCAGGCGCAGAGCATCGGCCCGCGCCCCCGCGCGCTGGGCCGGCAGCTCGCGCCCTTCGATCCGGATCCGCACGCTGACGACCCTAGCCCCGGGGTCCGACAGAAGAAGGGGCTCAGGGGTGACGGGACGGGGTGTTGTCTCTGATCCAGGCGTCGGTCAGGCCGCCGAAGTGGGCCAGGAACTTCTCGTGCTCGTGCACGGGATAAGCAGCCCGGACGGTCTCGCGCAGCAGCGACTGGTATTCGTCGGAGGTGACCCACTCGTGCACGATCTCGTCGACGTGGCCGAGGTAGCGGGCGCAGAAGTCGGCGTACCGGTCGGCCTCGAAGTAGTCGTCGGCCAGCTTGCGGTAGGCGGCCAGCTTCTCGGCGTACGAGAGGGAAGGGTCATCCCCCACCGCGAAGTAGGCCGACATGTCCGTGTCCAGGCGCGGCTTGCGACCGGTGACCACGCAGTAGACCGACCACCGCAGGAGCGCGGCCATCGCCCACGGGAAGTAGTAGTGCAGCGAGGTGATCGCCACGTCGGGACAGGCGTTGGCGTAGTCGATCGGGTGCACGTCGTCGCCGCGCACCAGCGACTCGCACGAGTTGAACTCCCACCGGAAGAACGCGTTGACCAGCCGCGAGATGGTCACCACCTCGTCGCCCTGGGCGTCGGTGAGGAAGCCGTGCTGCACCTCGTAGCGGTTGTGCATGGGCTGCTCGGGCCGGAACTTCATGACCATCGTCTCGGGCCCGATCGACAGCGAGCGGGCGAAGACGTCGTAGCCCTCGACCGACGACTGCAGGTGCATCAGCCGCTCCCCGGAGGCGTCGTAGGCGGCGTGCAGCTCGTCCGGGTTGCGAATCTTGGAGACGCCGACCCAGGCCCCGCCGTCGTACGGCTTCATGTACATCGGATAGCCGACCTGAGCGGCCGTCGCGTCGAGGTCGAACTGCTCGTTGTAGCGGGCCGCCGTGTAGGCGTACCGGCTGTTGTCCAGCGGGTTCTTGTAGGGCACGAGGACCGTCTCGGGCACCTTGAGCCCGAGCCGCATCATCGCGCAGTAGGCCGCGTGCTTCTCCATCGACTGGAACGTGAACGGGCTGTTCAGCAGGTAGACGTCGTCCATCAGCGCGATCTTCTTGAGCCACTCGCGCGGGTGGTAATACCAGTAGGCGAGCCGGTCGATGACCAGGTCGTGGCGGGGCTTGTAGCGCAGGTTGAACGGCTCGATGGTGACCCGCACCGACGAGATCCGGTGCGACTTGCCGTCCGGGCCCGGCACCACGCCGAGCCGCCGCACCAGGGCCTCGAAGGCCCGTGGCCAATCGTCTTCAGTTCCCAGTAGGAGTCCGATGGTGTGTTCGACGTCCGCCACGGTGTGCCTCCGGTGCTTCAGGGCCAGATGCGTCTCAACAAACTGGTCAGATGGGGGTCGAGGGCGTCCCGCCATGCCGGCCAGTCATGGCCGCCCTCGATCTGCGCGAAGGTGAGCGGATAGCCCTGCGCCCGCAGCGCCTCGGCCATGCTCCGGTTGTTAGCCAGGTTCTCCTCGAGCCTGCCGCACGTCATCGTCACCGGCACGCCGGGACCGCTCGGCGAGCGCAGCACCCGCCCGGTCCAGCGGACGATCGCCAGGTAGCGGCCGAACCCGGACTCCTGCCGGTCGAAGCGCGGCTGGAAGAAACTGCCGCTCTGCAGGAAGAGCCCGGCGAACATCTCGGGATGGCGGCGCTGACAGTGCAGCATCGCGAGCGCGCCCAGGCTGGCGCCGATACCGGCCACGGGCCGGCCCGGCGAGAGGCGGTCGGTGAGTCGCGGCAGGATCTCCAGTCCGAGGCCGCGGGCGTACGCGGGCAGGGCCGCATACCAGGTGAAGCGGTCCCCGGCCGGCAGGAGCACGACGTGGCAGGGCTGCACGTGCCCGCCGGTGATCGAGGCGGCGACGTAGCGGCCGAGGTCGGCGTGCTTGTCGTAGTCGGCGCCGTCGTGGGCGATCAGGACCCGGTCGGTGGGCTCGGCCGGTGACCACACCCGGGCGGCCAGCTCGGTCCGCAGGTTTTTCACCGGGATGTCGAGCGACCACCATCGGCCGGCCGCGGCGGGCAGGCTCCACCAATCGGGGTCGCGCCGCAAGGAGACGTCCACCCGTTCCATGAACGCACTCTATTGGTCGGACGCCCCGGGCGCTCGGGTTGGTGAGGCTGGGATTCAGGGGGTGTAGGTCTGGGTCGCCGACGGCTCGGCCGGCAGGCCGAACATCTCGGTCAGCCCGGTCACCCGCAGCTGCCGGTGCACGAACTCGCTCGGGTTGCGCAGCACGAACCGGGTGCCCACCTCGCGGGCCGCGTTGTAGCCGCTGACCAGCGTGCCGATGCCCTGGGAATCCATGAACGTCACATAGAGCAGGTCGACGATCAGAGTCACCGGGCGCTCGCGCTGCACGGTGCCGAGCAGGGTCTCGCGCAGGGCGCCCACAGTGGCCGCGTCGAGGCTGCCGCGCACATCGACGACGAGCGCACCATCCGCCTGGCGCCGCGTGGTCATCACCGCCTCGCCCATCACCGAACCTCCGTACCTTCGGCCCCGCTCGTCGTCACCGTACCCCGCAATTCGCTCTCCTCGCAGGCTGCCGCCTGTTTCCGGGCCGGCGGCGGACACCCGGTGCGTACGCATTTGATGGCATGCGGTGAGGCCGGATCTTCCCCAGAGGTTGCGCGGTGACCATTCGTATGCCCAAAGTCACATAGGCGTGAGCCGATGACGGGAGGGGTGACATGGCGACAACTTCGGGACGGCCGGGCATCTTCGCGGTGCGCGACGTCCGGTCCCTCATCACCGAGACAGCGGAAGAGGGGCACGGCCTCAAGAAAGCGGTCGGCGCGACGCAGCTGACCGCGATGGGCGTCGGCGCGATCATCGGCACCGGCATCTTCGTGGTGATCGGGGAGGGTGCCGGCATCGCCGGGCCCGCGGTCATCCTGTCCTTCGTGCTGGCCGCGGTCGCCTGCACGTTCTCGGCGCTCTCCTACGCGGAGCTGGCCTCGTCCATCCCGGTGTCCGGCAGCGCCTACACCTACACCTACGCCACGATGGGCGAGCTCGTCGCCTGGATCATCGGCTGGGACCTGATTCTCGAGTACGGGGTGTCGGTCGCCGCGATCGCCGTCGGCTGGGGCGGCAATCTCAACGCGTTCCTCGACGCGGCCTTCGGGTTCGCTCTGCCGGACGCGATCGCCAAGTCACCGGAGGACGGCGGCATCTTCAACCTGCCGGCCGTGTTCGTGGTCCTGGCCATCACGTTCCTGCTGGTCCGGGGCGTGAGTGAGAGCGCCCGGGTCAACTTCGTCATGGTCGTGATCAAGCTGGCCGTGCTGCTGTTCTTCATCGTCGTCGCGTTCGCCAACTTCGGCACCGGCAACTTCCAGCCGTTCGCCCCCGAGGGAACCGACGGGGTGACCGCGGCCGCGGCGGTGATCTTCTTCGCCTATATCGGCTTCGACGCGGTGTCGACCGGCAGCGAGGAGGCTCGCAAGCCCGAGCGGGACCTGCCGCTGGCCATCATCGGATCGCTGATCATCTGCACGATCTTCTACGTGGCCACCACTGTCGGCGCGATCGGCATCGCGTCCCCCGAGCAGCTCGAGTCGAGTGACGCCCCGTTGGCTGCCGCCCTCGACCAGGGCGCCGGGATCAGCTGGGCGGCCGCGATCCTCGCGCTCGGCGCGGTCGTCGCGATCACCAGCGTCGTGCTGGTCATCATGTACGGCCAGACCCGCATCTTCTTCGCGATGTGCCGCGACGGCCTGCTGCCCCAGCGGCTGGCCAAGGTGAACCAGCGCTATGGCACGCCGGCCCGGCTGACGATCATCCTCGGGGTGCTGATCTCGATCCTGGCCGCGCTGGTACCGCTCAGCGAGATCGTCAAGCTGGTCAACATCGGCACCCTGTTCGCCTTCATCCTGGTCAACATCGGCGTGATCGTGCTGCGCCGCACCCGGCCCGAGATGCCCCGCCCTTACCGGGTGCCATGGTCGCCGGTGCTGCCGCTGATCGGCATCGCCTTCGCGATCTATCTCATGACCGACCTGCCGTGGGACACCTGGGTGCGGTTCGTCGTCTGGCTGGCGATCGGTGTGCTCATCTACTGGCTGTACGGCTACAAGAACTCCCGCCTGCGCCGCGAGCAGCCCTCCACGCCGAACTGGGCGCGCGAGAACGACCCGCACAAGCCGGAGGGCGGTGACCCGTCGTGACCGGGCCGGTGATCGTCGGTGTGGACGGCGGGCCCACCTCACCCGACGCCCTCACCCTGAGCCGCTGGTTCGCCGAGGCGCTGGGGGCGCCGCTGGTGGTGGCGGTCGTGCACCCGGCACCGGCCGCCCTGGGCTCGGGCCGGATCGACGCCGAATGGGTGGCCGACCGGCACCGGGCCGCCGAGCGGGTGCTCGACGGCGCCCGCAAGGAGCTGGAGGGCGTACCCACCGAAGTCGACTACCGGATGGTGGCGTCGTCGTCGGCCGCGCACGGCCTGCACGACCTGGCCGAGCAGGCCGGCGCGGCCATGGTCGTGATCGGCTCGGGCCGCACCGCCACCAAGGACCGGCTGATGGCCGGCAGCACGGCCGAACGCCTGCTGGCGGGCAGCGTCTGCCCGGTCGCGATCGCCCCGGCCGGCCTGCCCGCGCCGCCGGGCGAGCGCCGGCGCATCGGGGTGGCCTACGTGGACACGCCCGACGGCCGGGCCGCGCTCAACGCCGCCGCCGACATGGCCCGCCGCACCGGGGACACGCTGCGGCTCTACACCGTGGTGGCCGAGGGCGACGCCAGTCTGCCGTTCCTGATCGGCGACGACGTCGAGCGCGCCTTCCTGGACACGGCCCGCGAGACGTACGAGTTGTCGCTGCGCCGGGCGGCCGAGTCGGTGTCCCGCGTCGACATCGAGTGGGAGGTGATCGCGGGCAACGTGGTGGACGCGCTGGCCGACCTGACCGAGGTCGACGTGCTCTATTGCGGCTCGCGTGGATACGGCCCGGCCCGGCGCGTGCTGCTCGGCGGCGTCTCCACCCGGCTGGTCCGCCGCGCCTGCCGCCCGCTGGTCGTGGTACCCCGAGGCTAGTCGGCGCGGTGCTTGCCCCCGGCCTCGACCGGGACCGGGGGCTCCGCCTGCGCGGGCGCCGCGACCGACGTGGGGGTGTCGGCGGCGCGCTGATCCCAGGGCGCGACGGCGGGGTAGGCCGAGCCGGCGCCGAAGTCCTGCAGGGGCACGTAGACGCGGGCGTCGACCGCCTCGGCCAGCAGCAGCGCGGCCACCATCGCGGTGGGCCGCTCGAGCGGGTCACGGTTGAGGCAGCGCGACACCAGATCCTCGACCTCGGGCGGCAGTCCGTCGAGTGCGGGCAGCGGATCGGGGTCGAGGTAGCGCTGGGCGTGCACCAGCTCGGTCGGCGACTCGGCCCGCCACGGCAGCCGCCCGGTGATGCACTGGTGGAGCACCGTGCCCAGGGCGAACATGTCGCTGGCGGGGGTGGGCGGCACGTTGTGGAAGAGCTCCGGGGCCACATAGGCCGGGGCGCCCATCACCGGCGTGGTCGGGTCGGGGTCGGGTACGCCGGCCGGGGCTGCGATGCCGAAGTCGAGCACCTTGGCCCCGCTCGGGGTGAGCATCACGTTGGCCGGCTTGATGTCGCGGTGGACCACCTCGTGGTTGTGCGCGGCGGCCAGGGCGGCCGCCACCTCGGCACAGATCCGCACGCCGATGCGCCAGTCCATCGGGCCGGCCGCCAGGTGGGCGCTCAGTGTCTGCCCCTCGACCAGCTCCATCACGATGTACGGCTGCTCCCCCGCGGCCGGGTCGGGCCGCGAGGTGCCGAAGTCATGCACGCCGGCCACATTGGGGTGCGACAGCCGGGCCGCGGAACGGGCCTCGGACCGTACGAGATCGACGCCGGCCACCTCGCCCAGCGTGCCCTGGACGGTCGGCGCCATGATTTTGACCGCGACCGGGCGGTCGAGCACCCGGTCGTGCCCGCGCCAGACCTCGGACATCCCGCCGACGCCGATGCGCCGCACGAGCTGGTAGCGCCCGCCGAGCGTCCGCATGTACCGACCTCCCTGGAATTCTTCGGATCGCGGTACCCCTCGATCAGCGGGCAGAAACGCTGTTCCGCGCCACTGTATGGAGATACAGTCCCGAGCGTGACGCGCTACGGACCGATGTTCGGCCCCGATTACACGTTCCTCGGTGTCCCCGCCTGCGACTGGCAGGACCCGCCGACGTACGCGGAGGCCGACGTGGTCATCCTCGGTGCGCCCTTCGACGGCGGCACGTCACACCGCCCCGGCGCCCGATTCGGCCCCCAGGTCATCCGGGGCACAGACTATCTGCCGCACGACGCCTCGCGCCCGCACCTGGCGATGCGGGTCGATGCCCTCGGCGGCGACCTGACCGTGATGGACGCCGGTGACCTGGAGGTCTTCAGCGGCGAGATCCAGCGCAGCTGCGACTCGATCGAGGACGCGGTGGCGTTCGTCACCTCGAACGGGGCGATCCCGGTCATCCTCGGCGGCGACCACACCATCACCTGGCCCGACGTGGCCGGCGTGGCCCGCCACCACGGCGCCGGGACCATCTCGGTCATCCACTTCGACGCGCACGCCGACACCGGCGACATCGAGTTCGGCTCGCTCTACGGCCACGGCCAGCCGATGCGCCGGCTCATCGAGTCGGGCGCGGTCCGCGGTGACCGGTTCCTGCAGCTCGGCCTGCGCGGTTACTGGCCCGGCCCGGAGACGCTGGACTGGATGGCCGACCAGGGCATGAACTCGTTCCACATGAGCGAGATCGTCGACCGCGGCCTCGACGCGGTGCTCGACCAGGCGTTCGCGATCGCGCTCGACGGCTGCGACGGCGTCTTCCTGTCGGTCGACATCGACGTCTGCGACCCGGGTCACGCTCCCGGCACCGGGACGCCCGAGCCCGGCGGCTTCACCGCGCGGCAGCTGCTCGACAGCGTCTCGCGCATCTGTCACGAGCTGCCCGTGCTCGGCATGGACATCGTCGAGGTGTCGCCGCCGTTCGACCACGCCGAGATCACCGCGATGCTGGGCAACCGGGTCGTGCTGGAGGCGCTGTCCGGGATGGCCCGCCGGCGCAAGGACGGCACCGGGCCGCGCTGGGACCGCGCCACCCCGCTGCTCGAGGGCCGCGGCACCCAGCCGCCGCTCGGCTCCCGGGAGGCCCACCGGCCGCTGACCGGCCGTGATCCGCAGCACTCCCTGCCGCCCGCGGAGCGCTGATGTGACCAGCGTGACCATTCCTTAAACCTACCGGAGTTGTAGGGTTGAACCCGGCTGCTGCCAAGATCAACTGCGGCCGGAAGGACCTACCTCATGACGGCGAACGACTACGACGCCTGGCGCGAGAGCCGGCTGCGCAAGGTCACCGGCCCGCAGGGCAACCTGGCGCTGACCGAGACTCGGTGGGGCGCCGACGACCCCGCGGCGGCGCTGGCCGGCCAGCCCGCGACGGTCACCGTGACCACCCTCTCCCGGATCGATCTGCTGAGTGGTCTGGAGCAGCACGGCGTACGGCTGTGGGACGCCGACTCGCCGGCCATCCGGCACTTCAAGGGGATCGACACCTTCCCGTACGACCCCTCGTGGGTGGTCGAGGCGCGATACACCGAGGTGTCGGAGGACCGCGGGGTGCCGTTCGAGCACCAGCGTGACGAGGGCCGCACCCGGGAGCTGCCCGTGCCGGGCGACCTGCACGTGACGATCGCGGGTAGCGAGTACACGCTGCACGCCTTCGACGACGACGGCACGCTGCTGCTGGTCTTCGGTGATCCGACCAACGGGAAGACGACGTACGGGGCCGGGCGTTTCCTCTTCGTGGAGCGGGAACCCGGCACGGATCGGGTGCTCCTCGACTTCAACCGCGCGTTCGTGCCGCCGTGCGGTTTCTCGGCGGCCTACAACTGTCCGCTCCCGCCGGCGCAGAACCGGCTGGCGGTGCCGGTCGAAGCCGGCGAGAAGCGTCCCCTCTTCACCGATGACTTCACTATCTAAAGGAAATACCCGTGAAAAGACTCCTCATGGCAGCTGCCGCCTTCGGCCTGGCCGGAGTGCTGGCGGCCTGCGGCGGGGGTGACAGCGGATCGGCCTCCGGCGGTGGGGCGTCCGCGACCATCCAGGTCGGCTCGGTCTACGAGCCGCAGAACCTCGACAACACCGCCGGTGGCGGTCAGGGCGTGACCGAGGCGCTCAACGGCAACGTCTACGAGGGCCTGTTCAAGCTCACCGACACCGGCACCGTCGAACCGCTGCTGGCCCAGGAGCAGAAGGTCAGCGACGATGGCCTGACCTACACCTTCACCCTGCGGCCCGGCGTCAAGTTCCACTCGGGCAAGGCGCTGACCTCGGCCGACGTCAAGGCGAGCATCGAGCGGGTGACCGCCGAGAACTCCAAGTCGGCCCGCAAGAGCAACCTCGAGGTCGTCCAGACGATCACCACGCCGGACGCGTCCACCGTGGTCGTCAAGCTCAAGCAGCGCTCGATCTCGTTCGTCTACAACCTCTCGTACGTCTGGGTCGTCAACGCCGAGGCCAAGGACCTGACCACCACCGAGGACGGCACCGGCCCCTACCGGCTGGGCGAATGGAAGCGCGGCTCGACGCTGTCGCTGACCAAGTTCGACGGGTACTGGGGCACGGCGGCCAAGAACGCGGGCGTGGTGTTCCACTACTACTCGGACGCCACGGCGCTCAACAACGCGCTGCTGACCAACGCGGTCGACGTGGTGACCAGCGAGCAGAGCCCGGACGCGCTCGCCCAGTTCGACAACAACAGCGCCTACAAGGTGAACAACGGCAAGTCGACGACCAAGCTGCTGCTCGCCTTCAACGACAAGGTCGCGCCGTTCAACAAAGTCGAAGTCCGTCAGGCGGTCAGCTCGGCGATCGACGACAAGAAGCTGCTCACCTCGATCTGGGGCGACTACGGCACCCCGATCGGCTCGATGGTGCCGCCCAGCGACCCCTGGTACGAGGACCTGACCTCGGTCAACGCCTACGACCCGGCGATCGCCAAGCAGAAGCTGGCCGCGGCCGGTCTGCCCAACGGCTTCACCTTCACGCTGGACACCCCGAACTACGACCCGCACCCCACGGCGGCCACCTTCATCAAGTCGGAGCTGGCCAAGGTCGGCATCACGGTGAACATCAACACGATCACCGCCGACGAGTGGTACACCAAGGTCTATCAGAAGCGGGATTTCCAGGCGACGATGCAGGAGCACGTCAACGACCGTGACGTCGTCTGGTACGGCGACCCCGGCTTCTACTGGGGCTACAGCAACCCGCAGGTCACGGCCGAGATCAACCAGGCCGAGCAGGCGAAGACGACCGACGAGCAGACCGCCCTGCTCAAGAAGGCCAACCGGACGATCGCCGAGGAGGCGGCCAGTGACTGGCTCTACCTCTACCCGCAGATCGTCGTGGCGTCCTCGAAGCTGTCCGGCTACCCGGTCAACGGCCTCAACGCCCAGTTCTTCGCGTACGACATCGTGAAGAACTGACCAACCTGATGCCGCGCTATCTGGTGCGAAGGACCGCGATCCTGCTGGTGTCGCTGGTCCTCGCCGCGGTGGTGCTGTTCGTGCTGCTCCGGCTGCTGCCGGGCGACCCGGTCAACGCTCTGCTCCCGGTGGGAGCCACCCCCGAGCAGATCGAGGCCGCCCGGCGCGAGCTGGGCACGGACGTGTCACTGCCGGTCCAGTTCCTGCGGTGGCTCGGCGACGCGTTCACCCTCGATCTGGGCCGGTCCCTGATCAGTACGCTGCCGGTCGGGCCCGAGATCGCCGGCCGGCTGCCGGTCACCGTGCCCGTCACGCTGGCCGCCTTCCTGCTGGCCGTGGTGATCGCGGTGCCGGTGGGCGCGCTGGCCGCGATCCGCGCCGACCGATGGTACGGACCGATCATCAACGCGGTCGCCCAGCTCGGCATCGCGGTGCCGGCCTTCTGGATCGGCGTCCTGCTGGTCACCGTCTTCGCCCTGCGGCTGCAGGTGCTGCCGGCCGGCGGTTTCCCGCCCGACGGCTGGTCCCAGCCGGGCCCGGCGATCGAAGCGATCATCCTGCCGGTGGTGACGGTGGCGCTCGTGATGTCGGCTTCGCTGATCCGATACGTACGGGCGGCGACCCTCGGCGTGCTCGGAGCGGACTATCTGCGGACGGCGCGGGCGCTCGGGGAGTCATCGGCCTCCGCGATGTGGCGGCACGGGCTGCGTAACGCCTCGGTGCCGGTGATCGCCGTGCTGGCGGTCGAGCTGGCCACCACGTTCCTGGGCGCGGTGGTCGTCGAGAGCGTCTTCGCCCTGCCCGGCCTGGGCAGCCTGCTGGTCACCGGGATCCGCCAGCACGACTACCCGGTCATCCAGGGTGTGATGCTGGTCAGCACGGCGGCGGTCCTGCTGGTCGGCTTCCTGGGCGACATCGCGCAACGGCTGATCGACCCCCGGCTGCTGCAACGGGGTACGTCATGAGCCGGCGGCGGTCGCTGCACCTGGCCATCGGCCTGACCCTGGTGCTGATCCTGGCCGGGGCGGTCGTGGTGTCGTACTTCTGGCTGCCGTTCCCACCCGACGACACCTCCGGCGGGCGGTTGAGCCCACCCGGGGACGGCCACCTGCTCGGGACCGACAAGCTCGGCCGCGACCTCTTCACGCAGCTGCTGCTGGGCGGGCGGATCGCCTTCGCCACCGGGCTCGGCGCGGTGGCCGTGGGCGGCGTGCTCGGGGTGAGCCTGGGCCTGCTGGCCGGCTTCGCGACCCGCTGGCTGGACGACGCGGCGGCGGTCGCCCTGGACATCCTGATCGCCTTCCCGACCCTGCTCCTAGCCATGATCATCGTGGCCGGCGCCGGGGCGTCACTGGGCACGGCGATCCTGGCGATCGGCATCGGCATGGCGGCGATCGTGGCCCGGCTGACGCGGGTGCTGGTCAAGCAGGTGCTGTCCCGCGACTACATCACCACGGCCCGGATCGCCGGCGTCTCCTGGCCCGGCGTCGTGCTGAGCCACGTGCTGCCCAACATCGGCCCGGTGCTGCTGGTCAACCTGGCGTTGCAGGCAGGCTTGGCCGTCCTGGCCGAGGCGAGCCTGTCGTACCTCGGTCTGGGAACGCCGCCGCCGAACGCCTCCTGGGGGCGCATGCTCTTCGAGGCCCAGGCCACCGCGCTGACGTCTCCCCTGGCCGCCCTGGCCCCCGGCCTGGCCCTGGTGGCCCTGGTGATCGGCTTCAACCTGACCGCCGACGGCCTCCGCGACCTGACCGACCCCACCCGCGTTTCCGGCCCGTCCCGAGCTTCCCGCCGACGGACCCTCCAGTCCGATTCCGCCCACCAGCCGGCCCCGCGTGCTGACGCCTCCCACCAACCGGCGCCTGCCACTGGGCCCTCCCCCGAGTCGCGTCCCGCCACGGAAGGCCCTCTCGCCGCCCCCTCATCCGGGACGGTGGCCACCACCGACCCATTTCCCGGCCAAGTGCCTCCCTCTTCTCCGGGCCAAGTGCCTCCCTCTGATCCACCGAGCGGGCGGACCTGATGACACTGCTTGCTGTCGAGAACCTCAGCGTGCGCGATCAGGCCGGGAAAGCGCTGGTCGAGGACGTGTCCTTCGCTGTCGCGCCGGGCGACCGTACGGGATTGATCGGGGAATCGGGCTCGGGCAAGTCGCTGACCGCGCTCGCTGTCACCGGGCTGCTGCCCCCGGGACTCACGGCGACCGGAGAGGTCCTGCTCGACGGGGTCGACATGATCCGCGCGCCCGAACGCCGCCGCACGGGGGTGCGTGGGCGAGTGGCCTCAGTGGTTTTCCAGGAGCCGTTGACCGCGCTCGACCCGCTGATGCCGGCCGGGCGGCAGATCGCCGGGCCACTGCGGCGATTCGGTGGGCTGAAAAGTGCTGCGCTCGACCAAGCGGTGCGTGCAGCTCTCGAAGAGGTGCGGCTGACCGATACCGATCGGATCGCACGCGCCTATCCGCACCAGCTTTCCGGTGGGCAGCGGCAGCGGGTGGCGATCGCGATGGCACTGGCGTGCCGACCGAGGTTGCTGATCGCCGACGAGCCGACGACGGCACTCGACGTCACCGTGCAGGCGGAGATCCTCGACCTGCTCGACCGGCTCGTGGAAGTGCACGGCACCGCGCTGCTCTTCATCACCCACGACCTGCCGGTGGTGGCGCGGGTCGCGCGGCAGGCTCACGTGCTGCGGGCGGGCCGCATCGTCGAGTCGGGGCCGATCACCTCGCTGATCGCGCGCCCGGCCAACCCGTACACCCGGACGCTGGTCGACAGCGCCCGACGCTTCGACGCCGCCCTGACCGGTGCCGGCCGCCCTTCCCAAGGCCCCGACCTGGAAGGCGCCGGCCACTCCTCCCACCACGACGCTCCCAGGACCGACGACTCCCTCAGCGGCGCTCCCAGGACCGACGCTCCCAGGACCGACGACTCCCTCAGCGGCGCTCCTAGGACCGGTGGCGCTCCTAGGACCGACGGCGCTCCTAGGACCGGTGGTGACTCGTCTGTGAACGATCTAGGAGCGGACGATCCTAGGAGCGGCGGCGGCCACTTCGAGGGGGATGGAGGTGGAGGTGGTGGCCGTGAGTGAGGCGTCCATTCTGGAGGCTGATCGGGTGGGCTTCGCCTATCGGGGTGGGGCTCCTGTGCTGTCGGATGTGTCGCTCGCTGTGCGGCCGGGGCGCAACGTTGCCCTGGTGGGTGAGTCGGGGGCCGGGAAGACGACGCTGCTGCGGATTCTGCTCGGGCTCGCGCGGCCTACCAGCGGTGTGGTGCGGTTCGACGGCAGTCCGCTGAACCGGGCTCGGCTGCGGTCTTATCGGCGGGCGGCCCAGGCGGTGTTCCAGGACCCGTACTCGTCTCTTGACCCTCGCCAGAGAATTGGGCGCATCGTGGCGGAACCGCTGCGGGGGCTGGGGTTGGACGCCGACCCGAAGCGGGTGGCCACGGCGCTGGACGCGGTCGGGCTGCCGGCGGACACGGCCGGGCGGTATCCGCACGAGTTCTCCGGGGGGCAGCGGCAGCGCATCGCGATCGCGCGGGCCATCGTCTGCGAACCGCGGTTGCTGCTGGCCGACGAGCCGGTGAGCGCGCTCGACCTGACCACCCGGGTGCGGATCGTCGACCTGCTGGCCGAGCTGCGCGCATCCCGGGGTCTGACGATCCTCCTGGTGTCGCACGACCTCGGAGTCGTGGCGGAGTTGTGCGAGCAGACCGCCGTACTGGAAAGCGGGCGACTCGTCGAGCAGGGGCCGACCCAGCAGATCCTAGGAGCGCCCACGCACCCTTACACCCGCAAGCTGCTGGCCAGCGTCCCTCGACTGCCGAGTTAACGCTGAGTCATCGTTCTCGTGCGGTCTGCTTTGTTCGAACATTGCTTTTCCCGGCCACAGCCTGCGCTTTCCGGACTTTGATCCACGCAACTGCGCACTTGTTCCCGTCCTATCAGTAACGCAGAGTGCAGGAATGTCCCTCGACACCGCACCTCCCCTCTCCCCCTATCAGAAGATCGCCGCCGAGCTCCGCCATCAGATCTTCACCGGCAGCCTGGCCGTCGGCGCGAAGCTTCCGTCCGAGCACACGCTCGCCGGGGCGCACCGCGTCGCCCGCACCACGGTCCAGTCGGCGTTGCGCGTGCTGCGCACCGAAGGCCTGATCTCCTCGCGCAAGGGCGCCGGCAATTTCGTCACGAGCCTGGCCGTCGTCGACGCGCATCGCTGCCCGGCCCGGGTCGAGCTCGACCACCTGCAGGTCGGCTGGCTCAGCCGCCTGCCCCGGCCGGCCCACGGTCTCGACCGGATCCTGCACTGCGAGCTGGAGCACCCCCATCCCGGCGCGCACGCGGGCCTGGGTCAGCACGCGGCGGGCATCGGCTGGTGGGTGCAGTGGTCGCTCTCGTCCTCCGAGATCAACGCCATCGCCAACTGCACCGCCGTCCGCACGGCAGGCCACGCCGACGACAACCACTGCCTGCTCTACCGCGACCACTCCGGCCGCCACCTTTTCGGCAGCGACTACTCGTCCTGACCGACGCCGCGTCGGCAGAGACTCAGCCCGCCCCTCCGGCTGACGCCTCGTCGGTAGGAACCCAGCCCGACGCCAGCGCCTCATCCGTAGTTGCTCCAGCTGACAGTTGATCGGCAATACTCAGCCCCGTGCCGCTCCAGGCTGAAGTAGGAAATCGGCCTGGTATTGCCCCGGCTGACGCCACCCCAGCCTGCCCCAACCGCCCTTCAGCAGCGGCTACTCAGCCCGACTGGCTCCCGGCCACCCGACCCGCTTTCCCCGACCAGCCACCATCCCCCGTTTCACTCCACGACCCGCTTCGTGTAACGGCGGCACGGCACGCGGATGACCCCTTTCTCGTACGCCGCCTCGTAGTCGAATCCCCCAGCGTCGACCCACCCCGATCGCTCGTAAACCGCCGCGCCCGCACATTGCCCGGCACCACCGCGAGCCAGGCCACGGTGTGGCCGCCGACGGCGACCAGCCGTTCCGCCTCAGCGAGGAGCACGCGAGCCACACCGCCCCCGCGAAAGTTCCCATCGACGTAGACCTGCTCCACCTCGTCGGCGACAACCATGACAAAGCCGGCCACCACGCCATCGACAACCGCCACAGTTGTATCGCTCACCCGCTCCGAGGCCCGGACACTGAACGACGCGAGCGTCCTGGCCTCAACGAGGGCGTCGGGCACGTGACCCAGATGCCCGTCACGCCATCCCGCCGCCCAGATGACCGCCACGACCTCCGCGTCGCCGGGCCGGGCCGGCCGCAGAACGACGGCCGCACCAACCTGATCCGAACGCCCAACGCCCCCACGATCCCGAGCCGGACGCTGAACGCCGTCCCGGCCAACGGGATACGGAACGACGGCGTCGACCGGCTCGGCCCCGCGCGACGGTACGGCGTGGTCAGCCGCATCAGACAGAACTACCTGGCCAAACACTTGCAACGGGAGGACCCGGCCGACCGCGGGCGACGGCATGATCTGTTCAGCCACGTGTGACGGGCCGATCCGGTCAGCCAATTGCGTTGGGCCGGCCCGCTCATCAGCGTGCGACGGGACGATTCGGTCAGCCGCATAAGACGGGCCGACCTGGTCGGCTACCTCAGACACCACGTCCTGGTCAAACGCGTGCGAAGGGAAGACCTGGCCGGCCGCGGGCGACCGGACGATCTGTTCAGCGACATGCGACGTGCCTACCTGGTCAGCCAAGCCCGCCGGGACGACGTAATCAGTCCCGGGCAGGACCCGGTCAGACACCCGCGCCGGGACGACTTGGTCAGCCGCATAAGACGGGCCGACTCGGTCGGCTGCCTCAGACAACACGCCCTGGTCAAACGCGTGCGAGGGGAAGACCTGGTCAGCCACGTCCGACGAGACGAGCTGGTCGGCTTGGGGCGGCGAGATGACGTGGTCGGCCGGGGGCGGCGGGGTGGCGGGGGCGGCCGCGGGTAGCGGGGTGGCGTGGTGGCCGACCAGGTGGGTCAGGGCGCCGGTCAGCAAGTCGCGTGCTGTGTCTCGGTTGAGCGCCGGGTCGCCCAGGACGACTGGCAGCGCCAGGCCGTCGATGAGTGCCAGCGTCTGGCGCGCCACGTCCAGGGGGGCCGCGCTTGGCGTGAAAGTTCCGCGGCGTACGCCGGCCTGGACCTCCGCGGCGATCAGCTCCCGCCAACGCGTGTAGTCGGCGAGCACGTCCGCCCGGAGCTCGGTGTCGCGCAGGGCCCACCGCCAGGACTCCACCCACACCCGCCAGGACGAGTCGCTGTCCACCGCACCGGTCAGATACGAGGCGATCAGCATCAGCCTCGACCAGGGCTCCTGCTCCCCGGCCAGCCGGTCGGTCACCGCCTGGAAGTCGGCCCGCGCCGCGTGGCGGAACACCGCCAGCAGCATTTCCTCGCGACTGCCGAAGTAGTACTGCAGGGTCGACACCCCGACCCCGGTCGCCGCCGTCACGTCGGAGAAGCGTGTCGCGTCGGCTCCGCGCTCGGCCACGACCGCGCATGCGGCGGCCAGCACGTCCTCACGCCGGCCGGCGACCCGCTGCCCTTCGCGCACGGCGCATGTCTATCACGCTGATCCCCGGGGTCCGGCGCGGCTGGATGGCCCAATCGGCCGGGCGGTCGACTCACCGTGGCGATCACACTGCGCACAGCAACGCCGAAGAGTCACAAGGATCAACGTTCAGTGACCAAGCAGTACGGAACGTGACAGGTGGCCACCAGCGAATCATTCGCGTCTGCGAACACTTTTCTTTGACGGAGCAAATGAAGGCGGAATTCGGGCGCACGTGACTGACGCAAGTCGACTGTGAACAATGACGAGCGTTTCCGTCGCAAGAGGAACGACCGATTGTTTCGAGCAGGTGACGCGCAGAAAAGCGCCGGAGAGCCGGGCGATGTCCCGACGGCTCGACCTCCCCCATTCGGTCGCGAGCGAGCATACAGGTCCGTCCCGACGTAGTGGGGGCAACCCCTGAGACGGCCACCCATCCCGGCCTGGAACGCGGACCGGCTGGCGTACGCGCGATCCATCCCCGGTCCAAGGACAGTGAGCCCAACCGCCCTGTGGACAACTTTGTCCTGCTCAGACAGCAGTACGGCACGCCTGTGGACAACCACGACCCGCAGGCAGGACCGCGCGTAACGTGGCAACCCCAGCGGCGCAGGAGAAGGGCGGAAGCAATGGACGAGCTCGTTGCCCGGGCGTGTGACCTCATCGCGATCCCGTCCACGGCCGACCGGCCCGATCAGCTGAAACGCGCGGTCGACCTCGTCCTGGACGGGGTCGGGCCCGGCTTCGAGATCCGGCGGTTCGAGTCGCGCGGGAAGCCGAGTGCGCTGGTGCACCCGCCGGGGTCCGAGCAGTTCCGGGTGATCCTCAACGCGCACCTCGACGTCGTCCCGGGATCGGCGGAGCAGTTCGCCCCGCGGGTCGACGGGGACCGGCTTCTTGGACGCGGGGCTCACGACATGAAGGTCGCGGCTCTGGTCATGGCCGAGGTCTTCCGGGAGCTCGCCCTGCGGCTCGACATACCCATCGCGTTGCAACTGGTCACCGACGAGGAGGTGGGCGGCGCGGACGGCACGGCCCATCAGATCGCCGAAGGGGTGCGAGGCGATTTCGTGGTCATCGGGGAGCAGAGCCGGCTGCGAATTGTGAACGAGTCGCGCGGGCTGGCCCACGTGCGGCTCACCGCCGACGGGCGGGCGGCACACGCGGCGTACCCCTGGCTCGGGGATAATGCCCTGGTCGCCGTGGCCGAGGGAGTCGCGCGGCTGCTGCGGCGCTATCCGGTGCCCGAGGCCGAGGTGTGGCGCACGACCGTGAACGTCGCCCGGTTCGACACGCCCAATCAGGCCGTCAACCAGGTGCCGGATCGGGCCGGCGCGTGGCTCGACGTGCGGTTCCCGGCTGAGGATGGCGACTTCGCCGGGCGTACGGCGGAGGAGATCGCGGCTCACCTCGGGGCAATCGCCGGGGTGCCCGCCGTTGTCGAAGCGCTCGGTCACCCGCACCACGCCGACCCGGAGAGCGTCGAGGTCGGACTCCTGCGAGCGGCCGCGCGCGAAGTCGGCTTCTCCGGGGATCTGCTGGCCAAGCATGGTGCCGCGGATGGGCGGCACTATTCGGCGGTGGGCGTGGACGCCGTCATCTTCGGGCCGGGCGGCGACGGTCAGCACAGTGCGGACGAGTGGGCCGATCTGACGACCATCAAGCCGTACGGGGATGCCTTGCGCTCTTTCCTCCGGGCGCTCGAGGCCGCCCCACGCGGACGGGAGCCGGGCTCCCTCGCGGCCGACCGGCGCTGATCAGGGACCAGATGTCCGGCGCTGTAGGTACGAGCGGGCCGCGAGCAACAAGCGACGAGCGGCGAGCCGAGCAGCGGGCCGCGAGCTGAACAACGGGCCGCGAGCCGAGCAGCGGGCCGCGAGCCGAGTGACGAACCGCGAGCGATGGGCCAGCGCGATGGGGGGCGGGTCCTGCGGCGGGGTCAAAGGGTTGGTCCGGCGGCGGGGTCAGAGGGCTCCCGGCAGGTCCTCGTTGGCCAGGAGGAGCCAGCGGACGCGGCGGACCAGTTCGGCCGGGTTGAAGGGCTTGACCAGGTAGTCGTCGGCGCCGACGGTCATGCCGAGGTCGATGTCGACCTTGCGGCCGTGACCGCTCATCATGAGAACCGGGATCTGTGAGGTGTCGGCCGACGAGTGCAGCTCGTAGCAGACGCTCAGGCCGTCCAGGCCGGGCATCGACACGTCCAGGATGATCATGTCGGGCTGCTCGGTGACCACCATGCGCAGCGCGGAGGCTCCGTTGTCGGCGGTGACCACCCGGTAGCCGGCCGCGACCAGCTTGTGGGTGACCAGTTCGCGCACCGCCTCGTCGTCATCGGCCACCAGGATCGTCGGCTCGGCGAGGTCGGCGCACCAGTCCGCGACCGGCGCGGGGTGGCCGAACTCCGGCGCGACGAACGTGGGAACGATGGAAAGCGCTGCTCCGACCATTGATCTCTCTCCCCTGACTGCGGCGGTTGGTGTCCTCGAACGCCAGCCACCATCGGCGGGGCCGACCGGGCCTGCAGGAGATCGCCGGTTGCGCAACGGGTGCAGTTGGGTCGAGCGGGGAGAACCAGCACGGGAAAAAGAATGGCGGAGCCCCTCCTTGTGGGAGAGACCCCGCCACCGACAAGTGCGGCCGTTTTCCGGTCACACCTCGCGTCAGTCCGGAACGCTAGTGCACCCGGATCGATGCGCGGGCACGGAGCCCGAGCATCGTGATAACGCTCTCACCTGCCATCACCTGCGGTGACGCCTCAGATCAGCTCCGTGCGCAGGTCGTGTGCCCCGTCGTGGCGGGTGGCCTCGTAGTAGACCCGCCGGCGGCCGTCGGGCAGCTCGATCAGACTGAGGTAGCGCAGCCCGTGGGGCGCGTGCGGGCTGCCCAGCGGCTCCCCGGGCTCGGCCGTGAGCTCGCCGAAGCTGCCGTCGGCCAGGCGCTCGCCCCGGGCCACCCCGGTGCGCTCCTCCCAGTTCTCGCCAGCCGTCGCCCGCCCGTCGTAGGCCACCGTGATCTCGTCGCCGTCGACCTGGACCGATGACACGCGTACGCCCCGGGCGTCCCACTCCCCCGGCCGGCCCGCCAGCGCCGTTCCGCGCCACGTCCAGTGCACGCCGTCGGGGCTGGTCGCGTACTCGGTGGTCATCCGGTCCGCGTCGTCCCAGCTCTCCAGCGGGTGCACGGACGCCCACAGGTGCCACCCGTGTGCGTCCTGGTGGATGACCGGGTCCTTGACCCCGGCCGTGTCGTCGCCGGCCAGCACGACCCGCGGCGTCGCCGTGGCCAGCCCTTCGGGGGTGGCCGCCTCGAGCAGCTCGACCCGCCAGTGCTTGGTGCCGGGGGTCGCCGCGCTCACATAGAGCCGCCACCGGCCGTCCGGGGTGCGGGTCAGGGCGGGCCGTTCCAGCGACTCGGCGCCGAACTGCTCCTTGGTCACCTCGGCCACCGTGGCGAAGCTGACGCCGTCGTCCGAGCGGGCCACCACGTTGGCGATGCCCCGGCCCTCGCCGATCGGGAGCCGCACGCGGTAGGCCAGATAGACGTGACCGTCCGCGACGATGGAGCTGGGCGCGCCCGACCACGCCCCCGGTTCGTCACCGGGCGGCTCGATCACGACGGTGGACTCGTCCCAGCGTGGCAAGGGCAGGGTCGTGATTCCCGTGGACAAGGCGACTCCTAGGCGTGTCGGCGTTGAGACGGCAGAGGGTAGACGCCTAAGTGTGCAACATCTATGGGCAAAGTGGGGATTAGCGGCGGGCCGCGTGTCGATCCACGGAGAGCCAGTCGTCGTAGGACTCGCCCGTGACCTCGGTCAGCAGGGCGATGTCATCGACGAAGTGCGGCAGCAGAGCCGCTCGCTCCTCGGGCGTGGTGACCGGCCGGCTGCCCTGCTTGCGGTGCAGCAGCGTCAGCAGCGGCCCGCGGGCGGCCAGGCGCAGCGGCACCGGGAACCGATGCCCGAATGTGCCCCCACTGCGCAGGAGAAAGCGCAGAAACTGGTTCACACCGTTGTCCTCGACGACGTGCCGGTTCACGTTCTCGCGCGGAACCGCGGTGAGCACGCCGGTCCGGACGCCGAGGAACTCGCACACCCGGTCCAGGGTGGCCGCCGGCGCGTCCTTGAGCTCCTTGTATCGCAGCAGCAGCACCTGCTCGCGCGGGAGGTGCTCGTACAGGTGGCGCAGTTGCTCGCCGTACCGGCCCAGGCCCAGGTAGTGCCAGAAGGGCGCCCAGCCGGCGGCGATCCGGGCCGGCTCGGCCCGGCAGGCGGTGAGGAAGTCGGCCTCGGGCTCGAGACCCGCGTTCCACAGGTGCGTCCAGTTGGAGTGGGCGCGGTCGACCGGGTCGCGCAGCAGCACGATCAGCCGGGCCTGCGGGGTCAGCGATTTGATGCGCTCGTGCGAGGCGAGGTCGTGCAGATAGAAGGGGGTCGCCTCGCCCAGCAGAGCACCCGGCGGCGCGGGGGCGAAGAGCGCCTCGTAGTCGGACTGCCGCCAGACGTGCTCCTGGTAGGTCTGCACGTCACCGGGACCGCCACGGGCCGGCGGGCGCCCGGCGGAGAGGAAGAACTTGGGTTCCTTCACCGACGGCAGGAAGAGCTCGGGGTGACCCACCAGCGCGGCGTGCAGGGCGGTGGTTCCCGCCTTGGGCACGCCGGCGATCAGGAAGTCGGGGAGCGCCATGGAAGTCCCTCTCGTCGTCCGCCACTCGCTCGAAGTGAAACTTAGCCTACAGAACTAGTAGGCATTCGCGAGAGATGGCGGCGCACTTCACCTGCGGGGCGGCCACGGGGCGGCGCGCTTTACGTGCGGGTGAGCAGACGGCGCCACCACGTGACACGGCGGAAGCGGGGGCACGCCCCCGGCCCGCACAGGGAGCATTCGGTTCCTTGCCGGTAGTGCCGGTGAGCATCGTGCTCATGCCCGCAGACACAGAGGGCTTCATCAGCGTTCATCGTCTCACCAACGGTAAGGCGGCCCGAAAGCTACGGGGGCTACGCGGTTCGGTGACCTGCGCTGATATGTACCCCGGCCGGCACACTCCCATTCATCGATGAGTCGGCAACCAATCTGCAACCGAACGCGTACGCACCGTAATGTCCGCATGCGGTGAGGGATTTCACTGGGAGTAATCCGGCATTTTGCATACGACGGGATTGGGATATCGCGGTCATCTATGCGAGGGTTGTCGCTTTCATGGGCGACGCGCCCTGACCGACGGCAAATGTCCGTTACCGGCGGTAACGATGTGACGAAAATCTTCGGCAGTTGCCCATGTGAATACACTGCGGTCAACCGATTAGCGACAATGATCCGTCCGGTCGCCAGTAGGTTGTCTTTTCGGTCGGTTGACGCTTGGTAGCGGCTTGCTAGGTTGGTCGACAGAAGCGAAAGCCCTACGCTTCTTGCCACCAGATTTGCCGATCGAACCGCTTTGCCGCCCCCGGGAAGGGACCGACATGGAGTTTTCGACGCCCGCAGCGAACACGTGGGGTGACGGAGGTACGTCACCCACCGTAAGCGTGGTGATTCCGACCCTCAACGAGGAGCGCAACCTCCCGCACGTTTTCGCCAAACTGCCGGCGAACATCAACGAGGTGGTTCTGGTCGACGGTGGCTCGAAGGACCGGACTGTCGAGGTCGCCCGCGAGCTGCGCCCCGACGTCGTCGTGGTGCAGCAGACCCGCACCGGCAAGGGCAACGCCCTGGCGTGTGGCTTCGAGGCGTGCACCGGCGACATCATCGTGATGATCGACGCCGACGGCTCGACCGACCCGGCCGAGATCCCGCTGTTCGTCAAGAAGCTCACCGACGGCGCCGACTTCGTGAAGGGCAGCCGGTTCAACCACGGCGGCCACAGCCACGACATCACCAAGCTGCGCAAGCTGGGCAACGACGGCCTCAACGTCGTGGTCAACGTCCTGTTCGGGACGAAGTTCACCGACCTCTGCTACGGCTACAACGCCTTCTGGCGCACGGTCGTGCCGGTGCTCGACCTGCCCGACACGAAGCTCCCCCGCAAGACCGACGGCACCAAGCACTGGGGCGACGGCTTCGAGATCGAGACCATGATCAACATCCGGGCCGCGGTCGACGGGATGAAGGTCGGCGAGGTCGGCAGCATCGAGCACCGCCGGATCCACGGCGAGACCAACCTGAACACGTTCCGGGACGGTTTCCGCGTGCTGCGCACCATCTTCAGTGAGTTCGGCCGCATGCGCAGCCAGAAGCGCACCGGCGAGCGCCGCCCGGGTGGCGTCATCGTGCACCAGCAGCCGGGCACCCGCGCCCACGGCATCAAGCCCACGCCGGCGCCGGCCGCCAAGCCCCCGGTGACCCGCGAGCGGGACGAGGTCGGTGCCGCGAGCACCGACATCAAGCCCCTGAGCTGAGCCTGCCGCGCCCGTCCCCACCCCTCGTTCCAGGAGACGCTCCCGTGGATTCCACCCCCCTCGACACGACCATCGTGATCCCGACGCACACGGAAGAACGCTGGTCCTCGCTCGTGCGGACCATCGCCTGCGCCAAGTCGCAGCAGACGGAGCCCGCCGAGGTCGTCGTGGTCGTCGATCACAACCCCGGCCTGTTCGCGCGGATCCAGCGTGAGCTGCCGGACGTGACGGTCCTCGAGAACGCCTACGCCAAGGGTGTCTCCGGCAACCGCAACACCGGTGGCTTCCACGCGAAGACTGCCCTAGTCGCCTTCATGGACGACGACATCACCGCCGGCCCGGACTGGCTGGGGCGGCTCATCGAGCCGTTCGCCGACCCCCGGGTGGTCGGCACCGGCGGCGGCATCCTCCCCGACTGGGAGGGCAAGGCCCCCCGGTGGATGCCGGAGGAGTTCCTGTGGGCGGTCGGTGGCTCGTACGCCGGCATGCCCACCGAGACCTCGCCGATCCGCAACGTCTGGTCGGCCAGCATGGTCGTCCGCCGTGAGGTCTTCGACGCGGTCGGCGGGTTCCGGGTCGGCTTCGGCAAGCTCGGCGACCGCAACCGCCCCGAGGACACCGAGCTCTGCCTGCGGATGAGCGCCCGGAGCGGCGGCCACTGGATGTACGTGCCGGGCGCCATGATCCGGCACGAGGTGCCGGCGAACCGCTCGACCTTCCCGTGGTTCGTCAAGCGCTGCTACGCCGAGGGTCGCGGCAAGGTGCAGATGGCCGGCCTCGACGGCGGCGGCGACGACACCCTGGGCGCCGAGAAGTCCTACCTGTGGTCGCTGCCCAAGGCGGCGCTGCGCAACCTGGGCGCCGGCCTGACCGGCAAGGGCGCCGACAACTTCCTGCGCGCCGGCGGCATCGTCGCCGGCGTGGCCGCGGCGGGCTGGGGCGGCGTGGTCGAGACCGTCGCCGCCAAGCGCGCCCCCAAGGCCGCCAAGACTCTGGAGGCCGCGCGATGAGCGCCGACACCAACCGCGTGGTCATCCCGGCCCAGCGCACGGGAGCCGTCGACGACGGCACCGTCGTGCCCGGCATCGTCCGCGACCTCGAGCTCTCCGAGCCGCTGCCCACGATCGCCGCCCTGCAGCCCGAGGGCCGCCGGGCCGAGCAGGTCTGGCTCCTCGTCCGCCTGCACTCCGAGCCGCTCGGCGCGCTGCTGCTCGACATCCCGCAGCAGGGCCTGACCCCGGCCGACCTGGCCGCCGCGGTGGAGTCCGAACTGGGTGACGTCGTCCGCCCCCGCCTCGGCGGGGCCGCGGTGCCGGTGCACGGGCTCAACCCGGCCAGCGAGCCCGAGTTCCTGGCCCAGCGCCGCTCGGTGCTGACCACCGCGCCGCACATCACCGTCGTCGTCTGCACCCGGGAGCACCCGGGCGAGCTCGCCCGCTGCCTCGACAGCCTGCTGGTCCAGCAGTACCCGTCGTACCGGATCCTGGTCGTCGACAACGCCCCGGTGAGCGAGGCGACGGCTGAGGTCGTGCGCTCGGCCGCCCGCCGCGGCCCGGTCGACTACCTGCTCGAGCCCAAGGCCGGCCTGTCGTTCGCCCGCAACACCGCGGTCCGGGCCGCGCCGGGCGAGATCCTGGCCTGGCTCGACGACGACGAGGTGGCCGACCCGCACTGGCTGGCCGAGGTGGCCCGGGCCCTGCACGAGCACCCGGACGCCGACGTCGTCTCCGGCGTCATCGTGCCGGCCGAGCTCGAGACCAAGGCGCAGATCTGGTTCGAGCAGTTCGGCGGGCACAGCAAGGGCCGCGGGTTCAAGCCGGACGAGTTCGGGCCGCACACCAAGCACACCCAGAGCCCGCTCTACCCGCTGCCGCCGTTCGGCACCGGGGCCAACATGACCTTCCGGCCCGGCGTCATCGAGCGGATCGGCCTGTTCGACACCGCGCTCGGCGCCGGCACCCCGGCGATGGGCTCCGAGGACACCCTGGCGTTCACCCAGGTGCTGCTCACCGGAGGCACCATCGTCTATCAGCCCAGCGCGGTCACCCGGCACTACCACCGGCGCGACCTCGAGGGCCTGCGCAAGCAGATGGTCGGCTACGGCACGGGGCTGGTCGCCGCGTACACGAGCCTGTTGCTCTCTCGTCCGGCTTTGATCTTTCCGCTGCTCAAGCTCGTGCCGAGCGCGCTCAAGGACATGACCGGCAAGGACACCGCCCGGACGGCGACCATCCGCGAGGACTTCCCCCAGGAGCTGCTCTCGGCCAACCGGCGTGGCATGCTGGCGGGACCGCGCGCCTACCTCAAATCGCGCCGCGCGGCACGGGCTAAGGTACGCGCCACCCAGGCTTAGCTCCATCGACCGGGCGCGTTGCCCGTAACGCGTCCGGCCTACAGCGCCACGACGTTCACGGAGGCCCACCCCCATGCAGCAACGCTCGGCCGAAACGCCGGAACAACCGGCACCGGACTCCACCGTCCGGATCGTGCTCGGCGCCGCCGGCGAAGCCCACCCGGCGCCGGACGCGACGGCGGTGATCTCGACCGTCGACAAGGACGCGACGACCCGCCTCGAGGTGGGCGACCGGACCGTACGGATCCCGATCGGCCCGGACGACGCGTCGGAGACCCGCTACATGCCGGCCCCCGTGCTCACCACCGCGGGCGGCGCGACCGCTGCGGCCGACCCGGCTCCGGCCGCCGAGCCCGAGACCGGCGCCGACCACCGCCCCGAGTTCGCCCTGGCCGGTGGCGTCGCCGGGGTGATCGGCCTGCTCGGCATCGTCCTGCCCAACGGCGCGCTCAGCATGATGCTGTCGCTGATCCTGGTCGTGTTCGGCCCGGGCGCGGCCCTCATGTCGGTCGCCAACGTGCGCAACCGCTTGGTCTCGTGGGCGCTGGCCGTGGCCGGCAGCCTCACGATCGTCACGCTCGTCGCCGTGCTCAGCCTGTGGGCCCGGGTGTGGGAGCCGACGGCGGTGCTGGGCCTGCTGGCCGGCGTCACCGTGGTCGGCTCGATCGTCCAGTTCGTCCGGCTCACCCGCGCCGGCGTCCCGCTGATCCTGGGCCGGGCCGGCCCGGCCCGGGCCACCGTGGACAACGGCATCGTGCTGGGCGCGGTCCCGTTCATCACCCTGGTCCTCGGCGTCGGCCTGTGGGCCCTGGCACTGGCCCAGCTCGACCCGGACGAGGTCGGCCTCTACGGCTTCAGTGCCGCGCTCGGCGTGCCGTTCATCGTCGGCACCGTGCTGCTGTTCATCGGCTTCGCCGTCGAGCTGTTCGGCCGGGCCCGCCCGCTGGTGCTCGTCGCCCATCTGATCGTCGTGCCGATCATCATGCAGGCCACCGTCCCGCTGCTGGACGGCACGATCGAGTACGCCTGGACCTACAAGCACATCGGCGTCGTCGACCTGATCAACGCCAACGGCAGCCTGATCAGCGGCAGCGACATCTATCAGCAGTGGCCCGGCTTCTTCGCCGCGGTGGCCCTGCTCTCGCACGTCTCCGGCCTCGACGGGCTCTCCTTCGCGGCCTGGTCGTCGTTGACGTTCGCCCTGATCACCTCGCTGATGGTGGCCGCGCTGCTGCGCCAGTTCACCAAGGACCGGCGGATCATCGCGCTGGCCGTGCTGCTGTTCCAGGCCTGCATGTGGGTCGACATCGGCTACTTCTCGCCCCAGGCGCTGGTCTTCGCGCTGATGCTGGCGTTCTGGGTGATCGTGACCCGCTGGCTGATCGCCCCGCCCGTGATCAAGGCCGAGCCCAAGGGCCGGATCGGCCGGCTGCGCGCCTGGGCTGTGAAGGGCATGCCGCAGGGCATCGAGACCGACCCCCGTACGCGGAAGTGGGCCGCCCTGGGCGCGACCGGCATCTTCGCCGCGATCGTGGTGTCGCACCAGCTGACCCCGGTGCTCATGATGGTGCCGCTGTTCGCGCTGACCATCCTGGGCATCCTGCGGCCCAAGGTGTTCCTGGTCGGCCTGGTCGCCATCATGCTGATCTTCTTCGTGCCCCGGCTGGGCACGGTCAACAGCCAGTACAGCCTGTTCAGCTTCGACATCCTGTCCAACGCCTCGGGCAACTCGGCCAGTTGGAAGACGCCGGAGCAGGAGTTCTCGGCGACCGTGTCGCGGGTCCTGGCCATCGGCGTCTGGCTGGCCGCCCTGATCGCGGTCTTCCTGACCCGCAAGCGGCTGGGCCGGGTGCTGGTGCCGGCGTTGATCGGCTTCCTGCCGATGGTCACGCTGGTCGCCGGCAACTACGGCGGCGAGGCGATCTACCGGGTCTTCGCGTTCTCGATGCCGTTCGTCGGGCTGCTGATCGGCGTGCTGTGGGCCGGCAAGGGCCGGCGTGGGGTGCCCGCGATGCTCGCCTCGGGCGTGCTGCTGGCCATGCTGATGCTGGCCGGTCTGCAGGGCCTGCAGGGCCAGCTGATGGTGCACCAGGTGCGGGCGACCGACATCGAGGCGGCGCAGTACTTCTACGCCAACGCCGAACCCGGCTCGGGCCTGGTGCTGGTGGCGCCGAACTTCCCCAGCAAGCTCGAGGCCAACTACGGCGACTTCAACAAGGGCCACGTCTCGGTCGACATCTCGCTGATCGGCGACCCGCTGTTCACCGGCAACCTCAACGGCAGCCGGCTGCCCGACATCGAGACGTACATCCGCGACATGGACTACCCGACCAACTATCTGGTGGTCAGCGACGCGATGGACGACTACGCCGACTACTTCGGCACGGCGGACGACAACGCGATGCAGTCGCTCGACGCGGCACTGCGCGGCTCGGCCAACTGGCAGGTCTTCTACCAGGGCCCCGGCGTGGCGATCTTCAAGCTGGTCGGCGCGGCACCGGCGGCCAACTGATCCGCTTCGTCCCGTAGGTGAATGAACGCCCGCCCGGCGTGCCGGGTGGGCGTTCGTCCGTTTAGCCTCATGGTGTGAAGCTCAAGCTCAAGATGGGCACGAAGCAGATCGCCGCCCTGGTGATCGCCGTGCTGGTCGTTTTCGCCCTGCTCGTCGGCCGGGGCCGGAGCGGCGACGACGGCGGCGGCGGGCAGTCGGGCGGCACGCTGGACAACGGCGCCGTGGTGGCCTGCGACGACTTCGCGGCCGGCTCGGGCCAGGCGCGCAGCGACTCCACCCGCCTGGCGCTGGCCGACAAGGTCACCGCCTCCGCCGCCAAGAGCGACAACGACGCCGTCCGAGCGCGCGCGATGGAGCTGGGCCGCAACGCCGACGAGGGCAACGCGGCCTGGCGGACGAGCTCGAACGCGCTCACCCAGGCCTGTGAGGACGCCGGCTGGACGGCGCCCTAGCGCTTCAGCGTCGACGCCTTGTCGAACCCGGTGCGGGCCACCCACTGGTCGTAGGTGACCGAGGCCTCGGTGAAGCTGCCGTTGAGGATGCCGAAGTGGTTGTCCCCGGTCTCGTACTTGTTCTGGTTGATGACCATGTTGGGCGAGGCGCCGCCGTCGATCTGCAGGCGGAAGACGGCCGCGTTGTCGTTCCGGCTCACCGTATTGCCGGTGATCTTCACGCCCTCGATGCTGCCCGCGAAGTCGCTGCCGGTGGCCAGCAGGAACGTGAACTTGCTCATGTCGCTGAAGGTGTTGCCGCTGACCGTCAGCCCGGCCGCGCACCGCAGCACCAGACCGGTGTCGTTCTCGAAGCCCTCGGGCCCGGAGCCGCCGATCGCCTTGTTGTTGCTGAAGACGTTGCCGGCGCAGCCGCCGCCGTTGCCGGTGCCGGTCTCCATCACGCCGTCGTTCGTCTCGAACGTGTTCCCGGTGATCGTGGTGTTGGCGGCGTCGTAGATCTCGATGCCGCCGCCGTCGATGCCGTAGTCGGTGGAGGGTCCGTAGTTGCGGCGCACCGTGTTGTTGCGGAACACCGGACCGGGGTTGGCGGTGATGAAGGTGGCCGACAGCCCGTAGCCACCGAAGTCGTCGTCGTCCGGGTCGGTGTTCTGGATGATCCGGTCCTGGTCGTGCACGTCGTTGCCGTCGACCAGCACACCTCGGCCGCCGCGGCTGATCGAGATGCCGCCGCCGTTGTGCATGACCTCGGATCCGGTGACCCGGACGTCCTGCGACTCGGTGACCAGGATGCCGTAACACCCTACGGGCTTACCGGCCGCGTTCTCGCCGTGGCTGTCGCGCACGGTCACGCCGCGGATCGTCACCTTGCTGGTCTTGTGCACGCGGATGCCGCTGCCGTGGTCGCCGGTGACGTTCACGTCGGCGTTCGGCTTGGGCACGCAACCCCGTACGGTCAGGTCGGCGATCGTCGTGCCGGTGGCCGCGACCAGCACGCCGTCGCGCACGCCGGAGACACCCTCGACGGTGGCCTGCTCGCCGGGGGCGCTGCTGACCGACAGGTCGGGCCGCGACACCGTGAAGGGGGCGTAGGTGCCCTCCCGTACGAAGATCTTGGAACCGGCCGGGGCGACCTCCACCGCGTGCGAGATCGTCTTCCACGGCTTCTCGGGGCTGCCGTCGGCGTCGTCGGCACCGTGCGTGGACACCCACAGGCCGGGGCCGGCGGCGTCGACGTCGGGCGGGGCCTCGTAGAAGTAGGCGCGATATCCGGCGGCGGCCGTGCCGCCGAGCAGAAGCACGACGATCAGGCCCAGCCACAGGCGGCGGGAACCGGCCGGAGCGCGATGACTGCGACGCTTCGCCCGGTGGTGCGCTCCGGTCACCCGATGAAGACCGGGTCGTTCGACATCGCCTTGTAGGCCGCCAGCGTCGCCGCCGTCGAGTCGATCCGCCAGTTCTCCCGCGACGTCGGGTGGGTGTCGGTGTCGAACCAGACGGCCGCGCCGACGGCGGGATGCGACTTCACCCACGAGCGGAAGGCGACGATCCAGTCGGGCTTGGTGCTGCCGCCGCGGTCGATCGCCGAGACCTCGGAGATCATGATGGGCTTCCGGGTCGCGTACGTCTCGTAGAACTCGTCGAACATGTCGGCCGGCGTCTGGGTCTGCGCGAAGCCCGAAACCCCTGCCCAGTCGACGTATTCATCCCCTGGATAGTAGTTCGTGAAGGTGTTCCAAGATTCACTGGGGCGCGAGTTCCAGTTCGGGCTCCACACCCACGAGACGTTGTCCGCACCTTCGTCGGCGAAGATGCCGTGGATGCGGCGGAAGGCCTTGATATAGCCCGCCGTGTCCCGGTTGTTGGCCGGTCCGCCCCATTCGTAGAAGTCACGATTCATGTCCCAGGCCCAGCGCAGCAGCGTCGGCCGCTTCCGTCTGGCCATGCGCTGGGCGGCCCGCGCGATCAGCTTGTCGGACTTGCCGCCGTTCACGTCCTTGTAGGCCGGCCCCCGCCACGAGATCATCAGCGTGCTCTTGGGCGACACGTAGGCCAGCGAGACCGGCAGCTGGTCGTCCCACGAGTAATAGCGGTGCACGATCCGCTCCGGGCGGCCGAGCTGGCGGCGGCGCAGGTCGATGCCCGCGTTCGCGCCACGGCCTTTCAGATCGACGTACGCCCCGAGCATGACCTTGCCCGGCTCGAGCGGGACCGCTCCCCCGCCCTCGGTGACCACCGGCGTCTCCCCGACCACCTCACCGGGCTGGGGCGCGGAGTGCGACACCACCGGCGGCACGGCATCGTCCGAGCGGTACTCCTTGCCGCAGCCGGCGAGGGGCGCGGCGGCGGCCAGGGCGCCCAGGCCCAGCAGGCTCCGGCGCCTCACGTGAGGTTCCGCCCGAACGTGCGGGCCACCTTGCGGACCACGCGCCAGCCCGGCTGGGCCACCTGCTTGGCCTTGGGGATCAGGCCGGTCTCGCCGGTCTTGACCAGCTCGACCAGGTCGGCCCCACTGTGGTCGGGGGTCGGCTGCAGGCGCGGGACGGCCAGGCTCTTCTCGCCCGGCGTGTGCAGGCGGCGGCCGACCTCGGTGGCGTTCTCGTGGCCGGTGGCCGCCACGATGTCACGGACCCGCCGGCTGTTGTATCCGTGCGGGTAGGCGAAGGACCGTACCTTGAGCTGCAGGCGCTGCTCGAGCTCGTCGTGGCTGTCGGCGATCTCGTGGCGCAACTGGTCGGGCGGCAGCACGTCGAGCGGGTGGTGGATCAGGCTGTGGTTGCCGATCTCGACCCCGGCCGCGGCCACCTCGCCCAGCTCGTCCCAGGTGAGCATCGGCCCGAAGTCGGGAGCCGACGCGCCCAGCCACCCGGCCGTGCCGCCCAGGTGGCCGACCGAGGCGTAGAGGGTCGCGCCCGTACCGGTCTCCTCGAGCACCGGCACGCCCTCGGTCAGGAAGTCCCGATATCCGTCGTCGAACGTGACGGCGACCAGCTTCTCGGTGCTGCCGGCGGCCAGCAGGTCGAGCGCCTCGGTCAGCCCGACCAGGCGGTAACCGGCGGCGCTCAGTGCCTGCAACTGCTCGCGGAGCAGGGCGGGCGGCACCGCGAGGTCGCGCAGGGGCCCACCGACGGCGGACACGGAGTGGTACATGAGTGCCGGAAGGGTGCTCCAGCCCGGCCTCGTCGTCACGGTCACGCGGTCGTCCTTGTACGCCTTGTGGTCTGAGGTTCCACGCTAAGTGGAACCCTTGCGCTGGTTGCGGCTTTCTCCGTTTTGTCCCTCTGCCGAAAGTCGTAGCCGAAGTCCCGCTCCGGGCAGAGGCGCGCGGGGATCTCCACTCGGAAGAGTGAGGTTATGACATTCAATCCGCTGCGCTGCGCGGAGAGTACTTGCCAGGCGGCCGTCGTGCTACTGGCAACCCTGGTTCCGGCCGCGTGGCAGGCCCTCGATCCGGGCCTCGCCGCCGTCCTCGCGTCCATGTTCGTGATCGTCTCGGCCGCCATCTATGCCCTGCACGCGGTCACTTTCGACGCGTTCCGGCTGACCGGCCGGCGACTTTTCTCGACCGCCGTCCGCGATGAGTGAACCGTCGGAGCGCCACGCCCGTACCCCCGGTCGACGACGGTCCTTCACCACCCGGGGGCGACGGGATATGTTCAGATTGATCCACTTGCAGGCCGAGAGCGGCATACCTCGCATAAGCGTGGCTTCCGACGGTTACGCCAGTTCCCGGATCGCGTTGACCCGATATCGCAGTGCCCCGGCCGCCTATTTCGGGGTCGGCCGCTTCGATCACGAGGGCACCCTGGCCGAGATAATTCTCGACCGGTTGTGCGGCCCGCTCGGCGACTGCCCGCGCCCGGCCACCCTGGTGCACGCGGCCACCTATTACCGCCTCTGCGAGACCTGCGCGACCGGGCTCGACGTGCTGACCGTGCCCGAGCTGGCCCGCCTGCTGGGCATCGCCTGCCGCCTCGCCCCGGTGCCGGCCCGCGCCGGGCGGCACGCCGCGCCCGAGGAGCACTCGCCGGCCGGCAACCGGATCGCCCGCGAGTTCGCCACCCGGGTCGACGACCCGCAGTGGCGCCGGGCGCTCTGCGCCGAGCTGGTGCACACCCCCGGCGCGGTCAACGGCCTGCTGATCGGCGTGGGCGCGCTGACCCACCGGGACGTGCTCGACCTCTACCCCCGGCTGCGCACGCTGGCCGACGAGCTGCCGCCGGCGGTCCGCGAGGAGCTCGCCCGGGCCACCGTCCGCCCGCTCTCGCCGGCCGGCGTCGCCGGGCTGCGCCTCGGCCTAAAGACCTAGCTCGATCCGGCGGACAGTCCCGTTCCCGGCGCAGTCGCCGCAGGTGGTGACATAGGCGTGGTCACCACGGATGGTCAGGCTGGTCGGCGCGAAGAGGCCCTCGGAGGCGACCACCCGGTGCGGGCCCAGCACCGAGACGTGCAGCAGCGCACCGGTACGGTCACCGCTGAGCAGCCCGTTGCGGGCGATCTCGAGCACGTAGAGGCCGTCCGGGCCCCAGGCCAGGTCGACGACGGCGGTGAAGCCACCCGCGTACACCTCGGCCGGTCGACCCGGCACCACCCGCCACACCCGCGCCCGGCCCGGCGGGAACGGGAAGCCGGTCAGCTCGCCCACATAGAAGGCGCCGTCCGGCCCCCGGGCGACCGCGCTCGGCACCGGCGGCATCCGCACCGGCATGCCGCGCGGCGTGCCATCGGGCAGCCGGGCCGGCGCGGGCACCATCCGGCTCGGGAACGACGCGACGGTCGACCGGCGCCCCCGTGGGGCCAGCCGGACCAACGTGTCCCCCTCGGTCACGTAGACCCGGCCTCGCCGATCGACCGCCGAGTCGAACGGACCGGTGGCCAACCCTGGGACCGGCTCGACCGGAACCCCCAGCAACGCGGCCACGAGCACTGCAGTGATGAACATGTGAAACCCCCGTGCACCGGTTATAGGGCCCCGCAGCGGTGTCCGGGGTGGATCAGTCCTCGATCCGACCGGCATTACGGTGATGCCATGACGCTCACCTTCGAGGAGCTGACCGCGCGCGCCCGGGCCCTGGTGACCGGCGGACGGCGCGCGGTGCTGGGAATCGCCGGGCCGC
Organism: Paractinoplanes maris; assembly: GCF_023544465.1. Taxonomy (GTDB): domain Bacteria; phylum Actinomycetota; class Actinomycetes; order Mycobacteriales; family Micromonosporaceae; genus Actinoplanes; species Actinoplanes maris. The sequence goes on from NZ_JALPVL010000016.1 coordinate 107,420, forward strand.
CCGCCGCCGGCAAGACGACGCTGGCCGAGCACCTGGTCGCCGCGCTGGCCCCGGCGCCGCCGGACGGGCTGACCGCCGGCGCGTGGGTGGCGCACGTGCCGATGGACGGATTCCACCTCGCCGACCTCGAGCTCGAACGGCTCGGGCGGCGCGACCGCAAGGGTGCGCCGGACACGTTCGACGCCTCCGGCTACGCCGCCCTGCTGCGCCGGCTGCACGACGACCAGGACGACGTGATCTACGCGCCCGGCTTCGAGCGGACCATCGAGCAGCCGATCGCCGGGGCCGTCCCGATCGAGCGGTCGGCCCGGCTGATCGTCAGCGAGGGCAATTACCTGCTGCTGGAGTCCTGGCAGCCGGTGCGCGCGTTGCTGACCGAGGTCTGGTATGCCGACCTCGACCACTCGGAACGCCTGCGCCGGCTGATCGACCGGCACGTGCGGTTCGGCAAGGACGAGACGGACGCGATCGAGTGGGCCACCGGCACCGACGAGCGCAACGCCGCCGTGATCGCCGAGACCCGCGACCGGGCCGACCTGATCGTGCCCGCGTCACTTATCCACAGGGTGGGCACGCCACCGGCCTGAGGTGTCATAGTTCAACGCGTGTCCGTAGGAGAAGCAGTCGAGACCGAGCCGCGCCGACGGCCGGGGCGCGCGATCCGGTTCGCGCTGACCATCGGTGCGGTGTTGTTGCTGCTGCTCGGAGTGCCCTGGTTCTTCCTGATCATGTCGGGCAACTCCTGGCCCGGCGGTGTGCGGGTGGCCGGCACGATCGTCTTCGCGGTCGCGCTCGTGGCGTTCCCGATCCTGATGTTCTCGGGTCACGGGCCGCGCCACCGCGACGGGCCGGCGGTCATCGCCGACACGATGCTGGGCGTCATCTGGGTCCTGTTCGTGTGGTCGCTGCTGGGCCAGGTCGTGACGCTGATCCTGTGGATCTCCGGCGTCGACGGGCCGGCGCGTTACCGCGTCGCCACGGCCGTGATCGTGGTGATCTCGCTGGTCCTGCTGCTCTGGGGCCATGCCGAGGCCCGGCGCGTGCCGCGGGTGCGCAGGGTCGACGTCGTGCTGCCCCGGCTGGGGCGCGGGCTCGACGGGTTGCGGCTGGTCCTGCTGACCGACACCCACTACGGGCCGATCGAGCGGTCGCGCTGGTCGCGCCGGGTCATCGAGGTGGTCAACACGCTCGACGCCGACGTGGTGGCCCACACCGGTGACATCGCCGACGGTGAGGTCGCGCAACGCGTCCGCCAGGCCGCGCCGCTCGGCGACGCGCGGGCCTCGCTGGCCCGGGTCTACGTCACCGGCAACCACGAATACTTCAGCGGGGCCCAGGGCTGGGTCGACCACATGTCCGAGCTGGGCTGGGAGGCGCTGCACAACCGGCACCTGGTCGTCTCGCGCGGCGGCGACTCGCTGGTGGTGGCGGGGGTCGACGACCGGACGGCCGCGGGCTCGGGGGTGCCCGGGCATCACGCCGACCATGAGGCGGCGCTCGAGGGTGCCGATCCGGCCCTGCCCGTGCTGCTGCTGGCCCACCAGCCGCAGCAGATCACCGGGGCCGTGGCTCACGGGGTCGACCTGCAGATCTCGGGCCACACCCACGGCGGCCAGATGTGGCCCTTCCACTACCTCGTCCGGCTCGACCAGCCGGTTCTGCAGGGGCTTTCGCGGCACTCCGAGCGCACGCAGCTCTACACGAGCCGGGGCACCGGCTTCTGGGGCCCGCCGTTCCGCATCTTCGCCCCGAGCGAGATCACCCTGCTGACCCTGCGCGCGGGCTGACCCGCCGGCGCCGGCCCGCGCGCTCTCAGTGCGCCAGGTTGACGTGCGCCCGGTGCTGATCGCCCTTCTCGATGAGATCGACGAGGCCGAGCGCGTAGTCCGCCCCGGAGATCGCACCACCCTCGGGCTCCACGGCCACCTCGCCGCCGACCCGATATCGGCCCAGCCGCTCACCGGGCACGTAGGAGCCGAACCCGCCGGCCGGGCTCACGAACACCCAGTCGAGCGTCTCCGGCGTGGCCGGCAGGTCGTCGATGACGAGCGCGGCCCCCGTGCGGATCTCGTCGTGGAACTCGGCCGGGGCGTGGCTGAGGTCCTCCACGTAACGCGGGGCACCGGCCGCCGGGCGCAGCGACGAGAAGCCGCCGACGACGAACAGCCGGGCCCCCGCGGCGTCGGCCAGACGGGCGACTATGCGATAGACGTTGCGGAACGTGGAGCCGGCGAGCGGGCCCCGCGGCGCGAGCGCAGCCACCACGACGTCCGCTCCGGCGACGACCGACGACAGCGCTGCCTCGTCCCGGGCGTCGCCCTGGACATAGGTGACGCCCGGGACGGGCTCGGTGGGAAGCGCGCGGCTGAACGCCGTGACCTGGTGACCGCGAGCGGCGGCCTCCGCGACGATGGCCGATCCGGCGTAGCCGGTACCGCCGAGAACGACCGCATCGGGGACCGGTGGACTGTCCTGATCGTCGGTGTCCTCGGCGAGGGCGACGCGCGCTTCTCCGAGTTGCGGCGGCGCATCGAGGGCATCTCGCAGAAGATGCTGACCCAGACCTTGCGCGGGCTCGAGCGCGACGGGCTGGTGCGCCGCACGGTCCACGCCGAGGTGCCGGTGCGCGTGGAGTACGCGCTCACCGAGGCCGGCCGGACGTTGCTGGAGCCGCTCCGCGCGCTCCGGACGTGGTCGATCGAGCACCTCGGCGACGTCTCGGCATCGCAGGACGCCTACGACCGGGTGGAATGAGCGGCCGCAAGAAATTGCCCGGACGGCCATGGTGACCGGCGCCATGCCGGTTCGACCCGTAATTGCGTTGAAGACCTCCGGTTCGGCCGTGAGGATGGGAAGACCGCCTCCCCCACAAGCCAGAGGACTACTCCCATGCGCCTGCTTCGCGATCTGTGGGCCACCTCGAGGAGCCGCTCGGCCCTCGCGGTGGCTCTCATCCTGCTCGGCGCAGCGGGGTCGGCGGGAGCGCTGGCGCTGTCCGGTCAGGTCCTGATCAACCGCTCCATGCCGCTGTTCGTCGTGCTCGCCGGCGCGCTCGTCGCGTCGGTGCTCAGCGACGTCTTCGTCGGGCTGGTCGCGGCCCGGCTGACCGCCGACTGGACGGCCCGGCTGCGCCGCGGGCTCAACCGGGTGGCCTTCGGGCAGGATCTGCCCACGCTGGAGAACACGCCGGTCGGTGAGCTGCTCGACCGGATCGACTCCGACGTCTACGAGGTCGGCTCGCAACTGCGCGGCAGCGGCGTGCGGATCGCGCAGTCCGTGGCGGTCGCCCTCTTCTCGATCCTGACCGCCTTCTTCGTGTGGTGGCCGGCCGGTGTCGGCATGGTCTTCGTGTCGATCCTGCTCTTCCTCGCCCTGAACAAACCGATCCAGCGGATCTCGCCGATGCGCATCGCGGAGGAGGAGTCCTGGTCGGACCTGGCCGCGGTCATGGAGGAGTCCATCCACGGGCAGGACGACGTGCGCACCAGCCTGGCCGCGCCCTACGTGCGCCGGCTCTACGCTCAGCGGGCGGCCGAGGTGCTCCGGCGCGGGCGCCTGGTGTGGCGGGCGTCGGCCCGGATCACCATGGGCGCGGGCACCATCACCCGGTCGCTGATCGCTGTCCTGGTCGTCGTCGGCGCGTGGGCCCTGATCAACGGGCACATCGACGGCGCCCGGCTGACCGCCGTGTGGCTGCTCGCGCTGGGCTTCGGCGGCACCCTCGAGCACGTCACTCGCATGGTGCCCGAGCTGCAGAACGCACTGGGGGCCTGGAGCCGCGTCCAGATGCTGCAGGACGTGCCCCAGGAGCCGACCGACGGCGTGCCGCCGGTCGACGGCGACCTGGTCGTGCGAGACCTGACCTTCCGGTACGGCGAGACCGACAGCGGCCGCCCACCGGCTCTCAAGGACGTCAGCCTGACCTTCGCGCGGGGCCGCTCGTACGCTCTGATCGGCCGCACCGGCTCGGGCAAGTCGACGCTGGCCAAGGTGCTGACCCGGGCCGTCGACGTGCCGCGGGGCACCGTCTTCCTGGGCGGCGTCGACCTCAACGACATGGAGGTCGAGGGCCTGCGCCGCTGGACGGCGATCGTGCCGCAGCGGACCGAGATCCTGGCCGGCACCCTGGCCGAGAACATCGCCCTGTTCGACCCGGTGCTGCTGCCCCGGGCGGCCACCGCGCTCGACGAGCTGGGGCTGACCCCGTGGGCGGCCGGCCTGCCCGAGGGGCTCGACACCAAGCTGGGCGAGGGCGGCTACAAGCTGTCGGCCGGGCAGGAGCAGTTGGTCGCGTTCGCCCGCATCCTGGTCCGCGACCCCCACGTGGTGATCCTCGACGAGGCGACCGCGCGGATGGACCCGGTCACCGAGTCGTGGGTCCAGCGCGCCACCGACCGCCTGCTCACCGGCCGGATCGGCGTGATCGTCGCGCACCGGCTGTCGTCCGTGCAGCGCTGCGACGAGGTGGTCGTGCTGGCCGACGGCGTGGTGCTCGAGGCGGGCCCGTTGCGCGAGTCGCGGCGGTTCGCCGAGCTGATGGCGAGCAGCAACCTGGCCATCCCGGCGACGACCGCGAGCGGTGGTGGCGTGCTGGTCGAGGAACACGACTGGGACACCGCGGCCCAGGTCGAGCTGGGCGCCGAGGCGCTGGCCAACACGCTGCCGCCGGTCGAGCCCCCGCCGCTGCCCGAGCAGCCGCCCGCGCGCACCCTGCGCGAGATCGCCCGGCTCACCATGAACGACAAGCGGTACGGGCTGGGCGCGGTCGCCCTGTTCGCGATCCTCGTGCTCCTCGGCCTGGACGGCGCGATCCTGCCGCTGCTCTGGGCCAACGTGGTCGACGGGCTGGGCAGCCCGCTCTACCCGGCGGTCGGGATCGCGGCCGGCCTCATCGTGGCGATCCCGACGCTCTACTACACCGGCGCGTGGTTCCCGGAGTGGTGGGTCCGCCAGATGCTGCGGATCAGCATGCGCCTGGTGCAGGGCCAGATCGGGCCCCGGCGGATCAGCAAGCACACGCCGGCCGAGGTGGTGGCCCAGGGCGGCGACACCGAGCGCGTGGTCATGCTGGCCGACAACCTGATCGACAACGCGACCAGCCTGGTGATGGTGGTGGCGATGACGCTGGCGTCGCAGTCGCTCGTGCCCGCCCTCTTCTTCCTGGGCACGATGGTCATCTCCGGCCTGGCCGCCACGCTGTTCGGACCCAAGCTGGAGGGCGCGGCCCGCCGCACGGTGGCCGCCCGGGCGGCGTTCGCCACGTCCCTGGTGTCCTCGCTGTCGGCGGCCCGGACGGTCAAGCTGGCCGGCGCCACCACGCCGGTGCTCGACCACCTGGCCCGGCTCGACGCCACCCGCAGCGACCTGCAGCGCCGCGAGATCGCCATCCAGGTGTGGGCGCGGTCGACGCCCTCGATCGCCAGCGGCCTGCTGCCGATCGCGGCGTGGGGGCTCTACCTCTCGGGGAGCCTGTCGGCGGCGGCCACCCTCATCGCGGTGGCGACGCTGGGCGCGGCGCGCTGGTTCGCCTGGACCACGGCGTCTCTGGTGTCACAGTTCCCGTCGGCCCGGGTCTGGACGAAGCGGACGGTGGCGATGACCGGGGTCACCGACTACTCGTCGGACGTGCCCGGTGTCGACCTGGCGGCCGGCACGGCGCCGGCACCGCCGACCGCGCCGCGGAACCCGTTGCGCACCCTGGAGCTGCGTCACTTCAGTGCCGTGCACGAGAACGGCACGGTCGGGGCGCAGGACGTCGACCTGACCGTCGAGCGGGGCCAGCTCGTGCTGGTGGTGGGGCCGGTCGGGGCGGGCAAGTCGTCGCTGCTGCGGGCGCTCGCGGGCATCGTCCATCACGCCGGTGAGCTGCGGTGGAACGGTGAACCGGTGGACGAGCCGGAGGTCTTCCTGCGGCCCAACCAGGTGGGTTACGTGGCCCAGTTGCCGCGCGTCCTGTCCGGCACGGTCGCCGACAACATCCAGCTCGGGCACGAGGTGGACGCGGCCGACGCGGTGTCGACGGCCCAGCTGGAACACGACCTGGCCGCGGCCGGGGGCGGTCTGCAGCTGCTGATCGGGCACAAGGGCACCCGGCTCTCGGGCGGTCAGCTGCAACGCCTGGCGCTGGCGCGGGCGCTGGCGCCGCGCACGGAGCTGCTGATCGCCGACGACGTGTCGTCGGCGCTGGACGTGACGACGGAGCTGGAGCTGTGGCGGGCCCTGCGCAGTCACGGCGTGACGGTGGTCGGGTCGACGTCCAAGCGGGCGGCGCTGCGGCAGGCCGACCGGGTGGTCGTGCTGATCGCCGGCAAGGTCGAGGACCAGGGCACGTGGCAGGAGCTGGAGGACCGCTGGGGGCACCTGGCGGGTTGAGCTGAACGCCTTCCGGGGGCGGCGCCATGAGCGGCGGCGCCTTCGGGGGCAGGGCGGCCCATGGCGGGCTCTCACGCGCGGGGCTTTCACGCGCGGGCTCTCACGCGCGGGGCTTTCACGCGCGCGGCTCTCACGCGCGGGCTCTCACGCGCGCGGCTCTCACGCGCGGGCTCTCACGCGCGGGGCTTTCATGCGCGGGCTCTCACGCGCGGGCTCTCACGCGCGGCTCTCACGCGCGGGGCTCTCACGCGCGGGCTTTCACGCGCGGGGCTTTCACGCGCGCGGCTCTCACGCGCGGGCTCTCACGCGCGGCTCTCACGCGCGGCTCTCACGCGCGGGGCTCTCACGCGCGGGCTCTCACGCGCGGGGCTTTCACGCGCGCGGCTCTCACGCGCGGGCTCTCACGCGCGGGGCTCTCACGCGCGGGGCTCTCACGCGCGGGCTCTCACGCGCGGGCTCTCACGCGCGGGGCTTTCACGCGCGCGGCTCTCACGCGCGGCTCTCACGCGCGGCGCCTTCGGGGCGGCGCCTTCGGGGGCGAGCTGAGACCGGAGCGGGAGGGGGTCCGCTCCGGCCTCAGCTCTGGGAGGGCGGCTGGTGATCGCCGGGCCCAGGCGGCGGTTCCACCGGTGGATACCCGGGTGGCAGCCAAGGAGGCTGGTGCGCGCTGGGCGGCGGGTACTGCGGGGCTGCGCTGGGTGGTGGATACGACGGGGGGAAGTGCGGCGGGGCCGCGACGGGGGGATACGGCGGGGGGAAGTGCGGCGGCGGGGCGGCGATGGGTGGATGCGGCGGGTGGAAGGACGGCGGTCCCCCGGCCGGATAGGCCGGCCACACACCCGCGTACGGAAAAGGTTGTGGCCCTGGAGGCAGTTGGCGTCCGGGGCGGAACCAGCGGTCGGGTTGTGGCCTTGGAGGCAGGCGCCCGGGGCGGAACCAGCGGTCGGCCGGGCCGGTCACCAGCAGCACGCCCGTGGCGATGGCCAGCAGCACGGCGGCCGTCAGGGCGAACGCGGTCACGGCGTCGAAGGCCAGCGACAGTCCGCCGCTGTCGAGGTCGTAGAGGCGGTCGTAGAAACCGCCGTCCGCATACGACGAGAAGTCCTCGAACGCGTATTCCTCGCCGTCGACCGGCTCGCCGTCGATCGGGCCCTCGTCGATGAGCCCGAAGGCCAGCAGTCCGAAGGCCCCGACCAGCCCGCCGAACAGGCACCCGAGCAGGGACAGCACCACCGGCGCGCCGAGGCCGACCCAGGTCAGGATGCGGGCGACGTTGCTGCCCCGGCGCAGCCACACCACGGTCAGCCCCAGCCACAGGACGAGCACCAGCGCCGGCAGCCCGGAGATGAGCGTCCAGCCGAGGTTGGTGTCGCGCTCGGACGCCACCTCGGACGGGTCTACGCCCGCGCCCCGGGCGGCCTGATCGATCAGCCCGTCGTAGTGGACCGCGTCGGCGATCGACACCCCGATGACGAGCAGCAGCAGCCCGACCAGAGCCACCTGGAACCACACGGCGACCGAGACCACGGAGGGGGCTTTGGCGGGGGCCGCCGATGTCACGGACGCACCGTACGGTCCCGTCCCCGTCCGCGGCAGCCCCGATCGGCCACATTTTGATCAAGCCTCAGCTGCTCCGCGATTCCATCTGCTCGACCGCGGCGACCACGGTGCCGGCCGGGATGGCGAAGCCGACGCCGATGCTGCCCGTCTCGGATTGGCCGGCGGTGGCGATCGCCACGTTGATGCCGACCACGTGGCCCGAGAGGTCGACCAGTGCGCCCCCGGAGTTGCCCTGGTTGATCGGGGCGTCGGTCTGCAGGAGGCCGGTCAGCTGCTCGCTGCCGCCGCCGGTGGCCGACTCGGTGGCGGTGCTGATGCTGCGGTCCAGGGCCGAGACGATGCCCGAGGTCACTGTGTTCTCCAGGCCGAGCGGCGCGCCGAAGGCCAGCACGGTGTCGCCCACGGCGACGCTGTCGTCGGTGCCGAACGTGACCGGGGTCAGGCCGGACAGCCCGGACGCCTGCACGAGGGCCAGGTCGTGGCTGGTGTCGGTGGCGACCACCCGGGCCGGCACAGTCCGGCCGGTGGACAGGCGGACGCTGACCGTGCCGCCGCCCTCGATCACGTGGTTGTTGGTCAGGATGAGCCCGTCGGCGCGGATCACCACGCCGGAGCCGAGCGACGACGACTGGGTGGTGTCGACCATCACTGTGACGACGCTGGGCTGCACCTGCTTGACGATCGTGGCCAGGTCGGCGTCCTCGGTGATGCCGGCGGCGCTGCTCACCGGGGTGGCGGTCGTCGCGGTGCCCGGGTGGTCGATCAGGTAGCGCTCGGCGACCACACCGCCCGCCGTGCCGCCGGCGCCGATCAACGCGAGCACGGCGGCCCCACCGGCCAGGCGGCGCGGCCAGCGGCGGTTGCCGGGTGCGGGGGACGACGGTACGAACGGGGGCGCGGGCGGAGGCGGCGGCGTCACGTCGTCGTGGTCGGAGTGGGTGGGCCGGGTCATCAGGTCGGTCATGGCGACGCCTCGCTTCGTTTGGCTGATGAGCCAACAGTGACCCTGGACCTTGTCGGAAACCGGTGAGGCGTCTGTGGGTTCCCTGTATGCCCTGGGTCACCCGGTGGGCGGGGTTGATCGCGCTGGCCAGAACCCCGCTCACCGGTCCTGGGGCGGTGTGGGCATCAGCCGAAAGTCGCACGGGTTCACGGCGTTCCCAGACGCCGGCCCGATGTCACGCACAGGCTGCCGCCGGATGCTGGAGTCAGTCCCACAAGCGGCAGGAGGCACGAGATGTCAGCACGAGGAATGCTCACGCTGGTCGGTTCCGCGGTCGGCGGCATGATCGGCTGGAACGCTCCCCCGCCCCCGGACCCGGCCTGCGTGCGCGAGTTGCTGGCGGGGATCGGCCGGCCCGCCGGCGAGTCCGACGACGAGCTCACCGCGGCGGTGCGGGCCTTCCAGTCCGACACCGGCCTGCAGACCGACGGCGTGGCCGGGCCCCGCACGGTCCATCTGCTGAGCCGGTACGGGATGGACCGGCGCGCGTGGCGCCACGACCTCGCGGCCTGACTGTCCGTCGGGCCGTGCCGGGCCGTGCCTAGAGTTCAAGCATGACGTCGGGTGACCTGATCACGTACTACGACGATGCCACCGGTGAGCGGTTCGGGCTGACCTCGGGCGAGCTCGGCAGCTGGACGGCGGCTACGGCCGCGCTGCTCACCGAGGGGTGCGGGCTCGGCCCGGGGAGCACTGCCGCGGTGCTGCTGCGGCCGCACTGGCAGACGGCGGCCGTGCTGCTCGGTGCCTGGTCGACCGGGCTCGAGCTGTCGATCCGGAGCTGGGCCACGGCCGGTCTGTCACCCGCGGGTGATCCGCTGGACGTCACCTTTGTGGAACACCGCCGCGTCGGCCACTGGCTCGACGAGGTTCCGGTCGGCCGCCATCAGTTCGTGCTCGGTCTGGCCCCGCACGGCGCCGCGACCGGTGACGTGCCCGAGGGCTATCACGACTACACGTCGGCGCTGCGTCCCTACCTCGGCACCCATCCGCCGCACCACAGGGTCGACGAGCTTCGCCCGGCGGTTGTCGACGGCACGACCTATCAGGAGTACGCCCGGACGGCGGCCGGGGTCGCCGAGCAGCGCGGCATCGGGCCCGGCGACCGCGTGCTGGTCGACGCCGCCCAGCAGGAACAGCCCCTGATCTGGCTGCTGGCTCCGCTCTCGGTCGGCGCCTCCATCGTTCTCTGCGCCAACCTGGACGAGCGGCGCCTGGACGAGCGCATCGCCGAGGAGCACGTCACCGCGGTGCTCCGCTGACACAGTGCCGGTTCCGACGGCCCTGGCCGTTGAGCTCGTCCACTGGGGACGATCGCCTCATGGAGATCGATGCATTCTCCGGTAACCTGCGGCGCATGGAGGTCTTCGATCAACTCGCCGAGCAGTACCAGGGCGAACACAGTCATAATCCCTTTCAGGCCGCGCTGATCGAAGAGATCGCCGCGCTGCTTCCGTCCGGCACCTCGGTGCTCGACCTGGGGTGCGGGACGGGAGTGCCGACCGCCCAGGTGCTGACCGAATCGGATCACCGGGTGGTGGGCGTCGACATCTCCGAGGGGATGCTGCGCCTGGCCCGGGAACAGGTGCCGGCGGCCGAGTTCGTGCACGCCGACTTCAAGGAGCTGGCCGACGACTTCGGCTCGTTCGAGGCGGTGACCGCGTTCTTCTCGCTGCTGATGCTGAGCAAGGCCGAGATCGAGCGCACTCTCGACAAGGCCTTCGGGTGGTTGAAGCCGGACGGCTACCTCGCCCTCGGCATGGTCAACTTCGACGGCGACAGTCTGCCGTTCGACTTCATGGGCGTGCCGGTGACCGTGTCCGGCTATCTCGAGTCCGACCTGGCCGCCGTCCTCAAGGCGCACGGCTTCACCGTCGTCAGCATCGAGACGGTCGCCTTCACCCCGGCCGACGGCCCCGAGGAGAGCCAGATCTTCGCCCTGGCCCGCAAGCCCGCCTGACAGTCCTCCGGCTGCCGCTGCCCAAGCGGCGGCCGGAGGCTCTGGTCAGTCGTCGAAAGTGACCGTCACCTTGGGCGAGACCGGGGTTGCCTGGCAGGTCAGGACAAAACCGGCGTCCACCTCGGCCGTTTCCAGGGCGAAGTTGCGCCGCATCGTCACCTCGCCCTCGACCACCCGGGCCCGGCACGTGCCACAGACTCCGCCCTTGCAGGCGAACGGCAGATCGGGCCGTGAGCGCTGGGCACCGTCGAGCACGGTGTCACCCTCGGCGACAGTCACGGTTGTCGACCGGCCGTCCAGCAGCACGGTCACCTCGCTGCCCTCGAGGAAAAGACCGGTTTCCCGTACGGGTTCCGGCGGCACCTCGTCGACCCAGAACAGCTCGCGGTGGATCCGCCCCGGCTCGACCCCGGCCTCCCCCAGCACCTCGGTGGCGTCGACGACCATCCCGTACGGCCCGCACAGCCACCAGTGATCGACCGCCGGCACGTCGAGCAGCCGCGGCAGCAGCGCGCGCAGCTTGTCGCCGTCGAGCCGCCCGCTGAGCAGGTCGACCTCGCGGGCCTCGCGCGACAGCAGGTGCACCAGCTCCAACCGGGACGGGTGCCGGTCCTTGAGATCGGCCAGTTCCTCGGCGAACATCACCGTGTCGGCTCGCCGGTTGCCATAGAGGACGGCGACCTGAGCCTTCGGGTTGCGCAGCAGCGACGTCGCGATCGACAGCACCGGCGTGATGCCCGACCCCGCCGCGATCATCACGTGCCGCCCGCCCGCTTCGAGGTCGGGCGTGAACGTCCCGGACGGCGGTGCGACCTCGACCGCGTCACCCACCCGCAGCTCGCGCACCAGCCAGCCGGAGACCACCCCACCCGGCACCTCGCGCACCCCGATCCGCGGCCGCGCCCCGACCGGGGCGCAGATCGAATACGACCGGCGCTCGTCCCGCTCGTCGCCCGGGCGGCGCACGGTCAGCGACTGCCCGGGGCGGAAGGCGTACGACTCGGCCAGGTCGTCGGGGACCTCGAAGGTCACCGCGACCGCGTCGGGACAGAGCCGCTCGACGTCGGCCACCCGCAGGGCGTGGAAATCCCGCACGTCAGATCTCCTTCACGTGCTCGAAGGGCTCCCGGCAGGCCGGGCACCGCCGCAGCTCGCGGCAGGCGGTCGCGCCGAACGCAGCCAGCCGCTCGGTCGACTCCGCACCGCACCGGGGACAGGCGACGTGCTCCTCGCGCACGCCGAGCACCAGCGGGACCGGCCCGGCGGCCCGCGCGGGGGCCGGCCCGGGCGGTGCTATGCCGGCCGCGGCCAGCTTGGCCCGGCCGGAGGCGGAGATCCAGTCGGTGGTCCAGGCCGGGGCGAGCGACGTCCGCACCCGGGCCCGCCCGTAGCCGGCGTCGTGCAGCGCCCGCACCAGGTCGGCGCTGATCGCCTCCATGGCCGGGCAGCCCGAGTAGGTCGGCGTGATCGTCACCTCGACGCCGTCGTCGGTCTCCCGCACCTCGCGAAGGATGCCCAGCTCGGCCAGCGTGAGCATCGGCAGCTCGGGGTCGGTGACCGTCGCCGCGACGTCGGCCGCGCTCACCACACACCGCCGGGCGTCGCGCGGGCCAGCTCCTGCATCTCGGCCAAGATGGCGGCCAGCTCGTCGCCGTGCTCGCCGTCGCGGCCGGTGCGGCCGACGGTCACCGGTGCCGGCTGGTCGAGTGTCGCCACGTGCAGCACCTCGGTCAGGACGGCGTCGAACTCGGATCGCAATGACGCCGGCTCGACGGCCACCCCGGCGGTGGCCAAGCGCAGCTCGACGTCGTGCGGTGCGAAGAACTCGCCGGTCAGCGGCCACACCGCGTCGATCGCGTCCTGCATGCGCCGGTGCGACAGATCGGTGCCGTCGCCCAGGCGGACCGTCCAGCCCGCCGCGTACTCCCGGTGGTAGGTGACCTCCTTGACGCCCTTGGCCCCGATCGCCGCCAGGACGGGGTCACGACTGGTGGCCAGCCGGTCGAGCAGGGCCAGCCGCCAGGTCGAGAAGACGAGCAGCCGGGCGATCAGATGACCGAAGTCCGGGTCCTCGCGCTCGACCAGCCGCACGTGCCGGAAGTCGGGGGCGTCGCGCAGGTAGGCCAGGTCGTCCTCGCCGCGGCCGGCCCCCTCCGCCTCGCCGGCCCGGGTCAGCAGCAGCCGGGCCTGGCCGAGCAGGTCGAGGCCGATGTTGGCGATCGCCATCTCGTCCTCGAGCTCGGGCGCGCGGGTCACCCACTGCTGCAGGCGGTGCGACAGGATCAGCGCGTCGTCGCCGAGCATCAGGCAGTAGGCCGCCAGGTCGGCGCCGTCCACGCCGTCGGGCAGTGCGGTGGGCACCCCGGCCAGCGGGTCGGCGAAACCCGTCCCGTACGCCCAGCGGGCATCGTCGTCGTGATCGGTGAGGGCCTGGTAGGCGTCGTCGAAGGACATCGCGGCCTCAGATGTGCGGAACCGAGTCGGGAATGGCGTAGTGGGTCGGGTGCCGGTAGACCTTGTCGCCGCTGGGCGCGAAGAAGGCGTCCTTGTCGTCCGGGCCCGAGGCCACCACGTCGTCGGAGCGCACCACCCAGATGCTGACCCCCTCGTTGCGCCGCGTGTAGAGGTCACGCGCGTGGTGCAGCGCCATCTCGTGGTCGGCCGCCCGCAGGGACCCGACGTGCACGTGGTTGAGGCCGCGCTTGGCCCGCACGAACACCTCGAACAGCGGCCACTCGTGCTTGACCTCGCCGCTCATGCCGGCACCTCCTGTCGCTCGCGGGCGGTCGCCTCGCGTCGTTTGGCCGCGTGGGCCGCCGCGGCCTCGCGGACCCAGGCGCCGTCCTCGTCGGCCCGGCGCCGGTTCGCGAGGCGCTCCGCGTTCATCGGCCCGTCGCCGGAGATCACCCGCTTGAGCTCGGACCAGTCGATCTCGCCGAAGTCGTGGTGCTCCCGCTCGGCGTTCCAGCGCAGGTCGGGGTCGGGCAGGGTGACGCCCAGCGCCTCGGCCTGGGGCACGCTCATGTCGACGAAGCGCTGCCGGAGCTCGTCGTTGGTGTGGCGCTTGATCTTCCAGGCCATCGACTGCGCCGTGTTGGGCGACTCGGCGTCGGGCGGGCCGAACATCATCAGCGACGGCCACCACCAGCGGTCGACCGCGTCCTGCACCATCGCGCGCTGCGCCTCGGTGCCGCGCATCATCGTCATCAGCAGCTCGTAGCCCTGCCGCTGATGGAACGACTCCTCCTTGCAGATGCGGATCATCGCCCTCGCGTACGGCCCGAACGAGCTGCGGCACAGCGGCACCTGATTGCAGATCGCGGCGCCGTCGACGAGCCAGCCGATGACGCCGACGTCGGCGAAGGTCAGCGTCGGGTAATTGAAGATCGAGGAGTATTTCTGACGGCCCTCGATCAACCGGCGGGTCAGGTCGCCCCGGTCGGCGCCGAGCGTCTCGGCCGCGGAGTAGAGGTAAAGGCCGTGGCCGGCCTCGTCCTGCACCTTGGCCAGCAGGATCGCCTTGCGCCGCAGCGACGGGGCCCGGGTGATCCAGGCGCCCTCGGGCTGCATGCCGATGATCTCGGAGTGCGCGTGCTGGGCGATCTGCCGGATCATCGTCTTGCGATAGCCGTCGGGCATCCAGTCCCGCGGCTCGATGCGCTGATCTTTGTCGATCGTCGCGGTGAACGCCTGCTCGTTCATGACGCCTCCCAGCTGAAGAAGCCCTGTCCGGTCTTGCGGCCCAGCTCGCCACGGGCCACCTTGTCGCGCAGCAGCCGGGGCGGGGCGAACCGCTCCCCCAGCTCACGGTGCAGGTGCTCGGCGATCGCGAGCCGCACGTCGAGCCCGACCAGGTCGGTCGAGCGCAGCGGGCCCATCGGATGCCGATAGCCCAGCTCCATGGCCCGGTCGATGGCCGCCGCGTCGGTGACACCCTCCTCGAGCATGCGGATCGCCTCGAGGCCGAGCAGCACGCCGAGCCGGCTGGTGGCGAACCCGGGCGAATCGCGGACGACGACCTCGCTCTTGCCCAGCCCGGCCACCCAGGCCCGGGCCGATTCCCGGGCCGCGTCGGTGGTCTGCGGGCCGGTCACGATCTCGACCAGTCTGCTGGCCGGCACCGGGTTGAAGAAGTGCAGGCCGACGAACCGCTCCGGCCGCCGGAGCCCGTCGGCCATCCCGGTGATCGACAGCGAGCTGGTGTTGCTGGCCAGCACGGCGTTGTCGCCGACGGCCCGCTCGGCCGCGGCCAGCACCTGGATCTTGAGGGCCGCGTCCTCGGGCACGGCCTCGACGACCAGATCGGTGTCGGCGCCCAGCCCGGCCGCGTCGTCGACGAGCACGAGCCGTTCGAGCACCAGATCGGCCGACTCGGCGAGCACACCCTTCTCGGTGGCGCGGAGCAGCCCCATGGCCACCCGGTCGCGGGCGGCCGCGGCGGCCGCCGGGTCACGCTCGACGAGACAGACGACCGAGCCGGCCACCGCGAAGACCTGAGCGATGCCGGCCCCCATCCGCCCGCCACCGATGACGGCGACCAGCTTGGGCACGGCCGGAGCAGGCGCGGTCATGACCGGCTCCCGCCGAGGAAGGCGTCCATCCGCACGCGTTTCTCCTCGGACTCGAAGAGGATCGCCTGGGCCAGGTCGTCGGTGAGCGGGTGTCCGTGGCCATCGGCGACCAGCTTGGTCAGACGCAGGGCGAGGGCGCCCGACCGGGTCATCCGGTCGAGCAGCGAGTGCGCCCGCTGGAGAAGATCCTCGGCCGGCACGACCTCGGCGACCAGGCCGAACCGCAGCGCGTCGCCGGCGTCGAGCCGGCGCCCGGCCAGCAGCACCTGCTTGGCCACCGAGGCGCCGACCAGCTCGCGCAGGCGCCAGCAGGCACCGGCCGCGGCCAGGATGCCGAGGCCGGGCTCCGGGTTGCCGAACACGGCCGCCGGGGAGGCGAGGCGCACGTCGCACGCATAGGCCAGCTCGGCGCCGCCACCCAGCGCGTAACCGTCGACGGCGGCCACCGTGGGCAGTGGCAGCCGGGCCAGACGGTCGAACAACCGGCTGTTGATGCCCTGCAACGCCTGCTCGCGTCCCCGTTCGCGCAGTTCCCCGATGTCGGCTCCGGCGGCGAACGTGCCGCCGTCGCCGGTGATCAGCAGCAGCCGCGGCTCGCGCTCCACGGCCGCGCACACGTCGTGCAGCTCCCCGACCATGGCGGCGTTGATCGCGTTGCGGGCCTCCGGCCGCCGCAACGTCACCACCACCCGGTCGTCGAGCTCCTCGACGTGCAGAGTGCTCATGGGCGCTCCACCAGCATCGCGACGCCCTGGCCGACGCCGACGCACAGGGTGGCGAGGCCACGGCGGGCGTTCTCGCGTTCCATGCGACCGAGCAGGGTGACGGTGAGGCGCGCGCCGGAGCAGCCCAGCGGGTGGCCCAGCGCGATCGCCCCGCCGTCGGCGTTGACGCGCTGCTCGTCGAGCTTGAGCCGGCGGATCACGGCCAGCGACTGCACCGCGAACGCCTCGTTGAGCTCGATCGCGTCGAGGTCACCGGCGTTCCAGCCGGCCCGGGCCAGTGCCTTCTCGGTGGCGGGCACCGGGCCCAGGCCCATGATCTGGGGCGGGACACCGGCGCTGGCCGCCGTGACGATCCGGGCGCGCGGTGTCAGTCCGTAGCGCTCGACCGCCTCCTTGCTGGCCACGACCAGCGCGGCCGCACCGTCGCTGAGCGGCGACGAGGAGCCGGCCGTGACCACGCCGCCCGACCGGAAGACGGTCTTGAGCTGGCCCAGCTTCTCCATCGTGGACCCGCGGCGCGGGATCTCGTCGGTGCTCACGTCGCCGACCGGCACGATCTCACCCTGGAAGCGGCCCGCGTCGATCGCCGCGATCGCCCGCTCGTGGCTGCGCAACGCGAACGCGTCGCTCTCGGCGCGGGTGATGCCGTCGAGCGCCGCCACCTCCTCGGCCGTCTCACCCATGCTGAGCGTGACGCGTCGATCGTCGGGGCCGGTGCCGGCCGTCTTGTCGTGCGCCTTGAACTGGGGGTTGGTGAAACGCCAGCCCAGCGACGTGTCGACGACCTCGCCGGGCCGGGCCCACGGGGTGCCGGGTTTCTGCATCACCCAGGGCGCCCGGGTCATCGACTCGACACCGCCGGCCACGATCAGGTCGGCCTCACCGGCGCGGATCTGGTTGGCCGCCGAGACGACCGCCGTGAGACCGCTGGCGCACAGCCGGTTGACCGTGTAGCCCGGGACGGTGTCGGGCAGGCCGGCGAGCAGCACGGCCATGCGGGCGACGTTGCGGTTGTCCTCGCCGGCCTGGTTGGCCGCGCCGAGGATCACCTCGTCGATCGCCTCGCCGGGCACGCCGGCCCGGCCGACCGCCTCGCGGACGACGAGCCCGGCGAGGTCGTCGGGACGGATGCCGGCGAGCGCGCCGCCGTATTTGCCCTGCGGGGTGCGGACGCCGCCGACGAGGTAGGCCTCGGCCATGGTGATGCTCCTCCGGTGCTCAGACGTGGTGACGGGACTGGAGGGTGAAGAACCGGCCGGTGACGAAGTAGTCGTCGGTCAGCGAGGCCGTGGCGGCCGGGTTGGCCCCGGAGCCGTGCAGGTCGCTGAACGCGGCGGTCTGGTTGACGAACACCCCACCGGTCAGATTTTCGGCAAGATGCACGCCCGCGTCGAGCGCGGCCTCCCGCGCAGCGGAAAGGACGTCGGGATTTGTGGAGTGGACCAGCGCGGTCAGCGCCCCGTGGGCCCGGACCGTCTCGACCAGGATGCGCAGGCTGTGCTCGGTCGACTCGGTGGCGATGACGAACGAGACCGGGCCGAACCACTCGCGGGTGTATGCCTTCTCGTCGGCGGCGTCGAGCCGGACGACGACCGGGGTGCGGATCGTGGCCCCCGGGTTGTGCTCGTCGGTGACCTCAGCCGTCGGGTGGATGACGCTCGCCGCGTTGTCGGCCTCGGTCAGCCGGGCCAGGACGCTGTCGTTGGCGATCGCGCCGAGCGTGCCCGCGGCGCGGGCCGGGTCACCCAGCAGCTTGTCGAGTGCGGCGGCGAGGTCGGCGCCGAACTCGTCGGCGGACCGGTGGCCGGCGTCGGTCTCGATGCCGTCCCGCGGGATCAGCAGGTTTTGCGGCGTGGTGCACATCTGGCCGCTGTAGAGCGAGAGCGAGAAGGACAGGTTGCGCAGCAGGCCCTTGTAGTCGTCGGTGGAGTCGATGACGACCGTGTTGAGCCCGGCCTTCTCGGTGTAGACGACGGCCTGACGCGCGTTCGCCTCCAGCCAGTTGCCGAACTCGCTGGAACCGGTGAAGTCGACGATCCGGACGTCGGGGTGCGTGGCCAGGGTGGCGGCGATGCCGTCGCCCGGCTCCTCGACGGCCAGCGTCACCAGGTCGGGGCTCTGGCCGGCCTCGGCGAGCACCTCGCGGCAGATCTGCACGGTGATGGCCAGCGGCAGCACGGCGCCCGGGTGCGGCTTGACGATCACCGGGTTGCCGGTGACCAGGCTGGCGAAGAGGCCGGGATAGCTGTTCCACGTGGGGAAGGTGTTGCAGCCGATCACGAGGCCGACCCCGCGGCCGACAACCGTGCTCGTCTTGGCCAGGCGCAGCGGGTCACCGCCGCGCTGGGGCTTGCTCCACTCGGTGGTGGCCGGGATGCGGGTGGTGGCGGCCAGCGCGTAGGCCACGGCCTCGAGCGCCCGATCCTGCGCGTGCGGGCCGCCGGCCTGGAACGCCATGACGAAGGCCTGGCCGGTGGTGTGCTGCACGGCGTGGGCCAGCTCGAAGGAGCGGGCGTTGATGCGCTTGATGATCTCGACGGCGACACCGGCCCGGCCCTGCGGACCGACGGCGCGCCAGGCCGGGGTGGCGGCCCGGGCGGCGGCGACCAGGGCCAGCGGGTCGGCCCGGGGATAGCTGACGCCCAGCTCGAGGCCCCAGGGCGAGCGCTCGGTGGAGACGGTGGCCTGGGCGCCGGGCACCTCGATCGGGAACGGCCGGCCGAGCAGGGCCCGGAACGCGCGCTCACCGTCGAGGGCGGCCTGCTCGCCATAGACCGACTTGCTCGGTGACTCGGGGAAGGCCGACCAGTAGTCACGGGCGGTCGTCGCCCGGACAGCCTGGTCGAGCAGCTCGGCATGCGTCTCGTAGAACCCGGCGGGGGTCGTCATCCTGCGCTCCCTTGCGCTCGCGTGCCATCATTATCTACCGTCCGGTCGGTCGGTAATCAAGCCCGGGAGAGAGAAATGGCACCGACACCCGCGAAGGAACCTCGTCGGCGTGGACGTCCCGGTCACGACCAGGATGCCGTGCTCGCCGCCGCCGTGCGCCTGTTCAACGAGCGCGGCTACGACTACACCAGCATGTTCGACATCGCCGTCTCCCTGGGCATCACGAAATCCAGCGTCTATCACCACATCAGCGGCAAGGAGCAGCTTTTGCAGATGGCGATGGACCGCGCACTCGACGGCCTGTTCGAGGCGGCCGACGAGGTCCGGGCCCTGGACGTCCCGGCCCTGGAGAGGCTGGAGCAGTTGATCCGGCGCAGCGTGATCGTGCTGTCCGACCGGTTCGAGTACGTGACCGTCCTGCTCCGCGTGCGCGGCAACACCGAGGTCGAGCAGCACGCGCTCGATCGGCGGCGCGAGTTCGACCTGGTGGTCACTGAGCTGGTCAAACAGGCCCAGGCCGAGGGCGGCGTACGCCCCGACATCGACCCGCCGACAGCCGCCCGCCTGCTGCTCGGCATGGTCAACTCACTCACCGAGTGGTATCGCCCGCGCCCCGGCGGCGCGGAGTCGATCGCCGACGCGGTCACCACCCTGGCCTTCGAGGGCTTGCGGGCCTGACCCCCGCCTTCACCGGATCTCCGCACCACCGACACGACCGGGGCACACGAGGTTGCGGGTGAGCACCGATTGGTTAGCGTGATCGCCGATGAAGCGAAGCCTGGCCGCCGGCGCGGTCGCCCTCCTCCTGGCCGGCTCGGTGAGTGCGTGCACCACCGACGAGACACCGGAGGCAGCTCCCGCATCGCCGTCCGGGGCGTCCGCTCCGACCGTGACGGTGCCATCGGCCGTACCGTCCTCGGTGCCACCCTCGTCGGCTCCTCCGCCCGACTGCGTCACCGCCGCTCTCGACGACCTCGACCTGCCGGAACGCGTGGGCCAGCTGCTCATGATCGGCGCCGCGGTGAACGCGCCCAGCGGCCTCGGCGACACCGTGCGCCGCTACCGGCTGGGCGGGGTCTTCCTGCGTGGCCGCAGCACCCACCGCGCCGCCGAGCTGAAATCGGACATCGCCGCGCTGCAGAAGAGCGCCGCCGTGCCGATGCTGGTCGCCGTCGATCAGGAGGGCGGCAGCGTGCAGACCCTCAAGGGTCCCGACTTCCCGCGGCTCCCGTCGGCCTTCCGGCTGGGGGCCGGGCCGGCCACGACGCTGCGCGCCACCACCCGCGACAGCGCCCGGCGCCTGACCGGCATCGGCGTGAACCTCAACCTCGCCCCGGTGGCCGACACCGTGCCCACCAGCATCGGCACGGCCAACCCGCCGATCGGTGCCTTCCGCCGCGAGTTCGGCAGCGATCCCGTACGCGTCGCCGCCGCCATCCGGACCGTCGTGCCCACCTCGCAGGACGCCGGCGTCCTGACCACCCTGAAGCACTTCCCCGGCCTGGGCCGCGTCCGCGTCAACACCGACGTCTCGACCGGCGCCACCGACAATGTCGCCACGGTCAACGACCCGTATCTGACCCCGTTCAAAGCCGGCATCGAGGCGGGCTCGGCCGCCGTGATGATCTCGTCCGCCCGCTACCCCAGAATCGACCCCGACGCGGTCGCCGCCTTCTCGAAGCCGATCATCACCGGCCTGCTCCGCGAGCGGATCGGCTTCGACGGCCTGGTGATCTCCGACGACCTGGGCGCCGCCCGGGCGGTCACCGCCGTCTCCCCCGCACAGAGAGCCGTACGTTTCGTCGCGGCCGGCGGCGACATGGTCCTCACCATCGTCGCCTCGGACGCCGCCCCCATGGCCACCGCCCTCATCGACAAGGCCGAAAGCGATCAGTCCTTCCGTGCCCGGGTCGACGACGCCACCCGCCACGTCCTGCAGGCCAAGCAGAAGGCGGGAATCCTCCGCTGCCGCTGACCCGCAGGTCGGCCGGGCGACGACGACTGCGAGGGCTGTCGTCGCTCCGGCCGGCGCTGTGGTCACTGCGCCTTGCGCAGGCGGAAGGTCAGGCCGATCGACTCGTCGGTGAACTCGCGGGCGCCGGGCCAGGTCGCCGCGCCGGGCTCGTAGGTCGTGGCCAGCACCTCGTCGGCGACCAAGGTGGCGTGCTCGGTCATCGCCTGAGCCGTCTCGCCCTCGGCCGACCAGTGCAGCTCGATGCGATCGGAGACCTCCAGACCGCTGGCCTTACGGGCCTCCTGGATCTGGCGGACGGCGTCGCGGGCCACGCCGGCCCGGCGCAGCTCGGGGGTGAGCGTCAGGTCGAGCGCCACCGTCGCGCCCGAGTCGGAGGCCACCGCCCAGCCCGCACGCGGGGTCTCGGTGATGACGACCTCGTCGGGGGTCAGGGTGATCGGCTCGCCGTCGACCTCGACCGTCGCCGTGCCCGAGGAGCGCAACGAGTCCTTGAGCACGGCGGCGTCGGTGGCGGCGATCGCCTGGGCCACGGCCTGCACCTTCTTGCCGAAGCGCCGGCCCAGCGTGCGGAAATTGGCCTTCGCCGTGGTGTCGACGAAGGAGCCGGCGACCGGGGTGACCTCGCCGACGTTGAGCTCGGCGGCGATCTCGGCGAGCAGGTCGGCCGGCAGGTCGTCGAAGCCGGCCGCCGAGGCCAGGGCGCGGGACAGCGGCTGGCGCACCTTCTGACCGGACTCGGCGCGCGCCGCCCGGCCCAGCTCGACCAGCCGGCGGACCAGCGCCATCTGCTTCGACAGAGCCGGGTCGATCAGCGCCGGGTCCGGCTCGGGGAACGCCGCCAGGTGCACCGACTCGGCCGCGCGCGGGTCGACCGCGGCCACCAGGTCGCTCCAGACGCGCTCGGTCACGAACGGCGTGAGCGGGGCCATCAGCAGCGTCACCGTGCGCAGGGCCTCGTGCAGGGTGGCGAGGGCGGCCGGGTCACCCCGCCAGAAGCGGCGGCGGCTGCGACGCACATACCAGTTGGAGAGGTCGTCGACGAACGCGGCGAGCAGCCGGCCCGCCTCCTGCGTGTCGAACTCCGCGTAGGCCGCGTCGACCTGGCCGACCAGGGCGTTCACCTCGGAGAGCACCCAGCGGTCGAGCAGCGGGCGATCGGCCGGCGCCGGGTCGGCGGCCGACGGCGTCCACCCGGCGGCGCGACCGTAGAGGGCCTGGAAGGCGACCGTGTTCCAGTAGGTCAGCAAGGTCTTGCGCACGACCTCCTGCAAGGTGGTGGGGCCGACCCGGCGCGCCGACCACGGCGAGCCGACACAGGCCATGAACCAGCGGACCGCGTCGGCGCCGTGCGTGTCCATCAGCGGGATCGGCTCGAGGATGTTGCCGAGGTGCTTGGACATCTTGCGGCCGTCCTCGGCCAGGATGTGGCCGAGGCAGACGACGGCCTCGTAGGACGAGCGGTCGAACACCAGCGTACTGATCGCCATCAGCGTGTAGAACCAGCCGCGGGTCTGGTCGATCGCCTCGGAGATGAACTGCGCGGGGAACCGCTTCTCGAAGAGCTCCTTGTTCTTGTACGGGTAGCCGAACTGCGCGAACGGCATGGAACCCGAGTCGTACCAGGCGTCGATGACCTCGGGGACCCGGGTCGCCGGCTGGGCGCACTGCGGGCAGTCGAAGGTCACCTCGTCGATGTAGGGCCGGTGCGGGTCGAGCCCGGACAGGTCGCGCCCCGTCCGGTCGCTGAGCTCGGCCAGCGAGCCGATGCAGGTCAGGTGGCCCTCGGCGCAGCGCCAGATGGGCAGCGGCGTGCCCCAGTAACGGTTGCGGGAGAGCGCCCAGTCGACGTTGTTGGTCAGCCAGTCGCCGTATCGGCCGTGCTTGACCGTCTCGGGCTGCCACATCGTCTTCTCGTTCTCCTGCAACATCCTTTCCCGGACGGCGGTGGTCCGCACATACCAGGACGGCTGCGCGTAGTAGATCAGCGCGGTGTGACAGCGCCAGCAGTGCGGGTACTGGTGCTCGTAGGGGTCGAGGCGGAACAGCAGGCCGGTGCGCCGCAGCTCCTCGACGAGCGGCTCGTTCGCCGTACGGAAGAAGAGGCCACCCACCAGGGCGAGCTCGGACTCGAAGGTGCCGTCGCGGCGGACCGGGTTGACCATCGGCAGGCCGTAGGCGCGGCAGCTGGCGAGGTCGTCGGCACCGAACGCGGGTGACTGGTGCACCAGACCGGTGCCGCTCTCGGTCGTGACGTAGCCGGCCAGGATCACGAAGTGCGCGCCGGGCACCTCGACCAGCTCGAACGGCGGCCGGTAGGTCCAGCGCTCCATCTGCTTGCCGGTGAACGACTCGCCGGTCGGGTGCCACTCGTCGCCGAGGACCTGCGTCATCAGCGGCTCGGCCAGCACCAGCCGCTCCTGACCGTCGGTGGCCACCACGTAGGTCACGTCGGGGTTGACCGCGACAGCCGTGTTGGAGACGAGAGTCCACGGCGTGGTCGTCCAGACCAGCAGCGAAGCCTGACCGGCGAGCGGGCCCGAGGTGAGCGGGAAGCGGACGTAGACCGCCGGGTCGACATCGGTCTCGTAGCCCTGGGCGAGCTCGTGGTCGGAGAGCGTGGTCTGGTCGCGCGGGCACCACGGGGCGACCCGGAAGTCCTCGACCAGCAGACCCTTGTCGAAGATCTGCTGGAGCGACCACCAGACCGACTCGATGTAGTCGGGATCCATCGTGCGGTAGGCGTCGGCCGTGTCGACCCAGTAGCCCATGCGCTCGGTGAGCTCGGCGAACGCGTCGGTGTGCCGGGTGACCGAGGCGCGGCAGCGATCGTTGAAGGCGGCCACCCCGTACGCCTCGATGTCCTGCTTGCCGCTGAAGCCGAGCTCCTTCTCGACGGCGAGCTCGACCGGCAGTCCGTGGCAGTCCCAGCCGGCCTTGCGGGCGACGTGGAAGCCCTTCATGGTGCGGTAGCGCGGGAAGACGTCCTTGAAGACGCGGGCCTCGATGTGGTGGGCACCGGGCATGCCGTTGGCCGTGGGCGGGCCCTCGTAGAAGACCCACTCGGGGCGGCCGGCGGACTGCTCGAGGCTGCGCGCGAAGATGTGCTTCTCCTGCCAGAACCGCAGGACGTCGTGGTCGAGCGCGGGCAGGTCGACCTGCGCGGGCACCTGGCTGTACACCGTTGTTCCTCCGTCGGACGTGTCCGTCATCAACAGAGGGACGAGGTCGTGACAACCCCGCGGTACCACCCTCTTTGGCCGCTATCTCCACGACCCACTCGAAGGGTGCAGCCGGTTCTACTCAGCCCGGGATGCGGGCCTTTCCTCCGACAGCTCCGGGGTGATCTTCTGGTCGCGCACGCCCCCGGGCTTCCACCGTCCCCGGGTCTCTCGTGGCTGCGTGCGACCGTACTCGTCCCCATCAGCGCCTCGCGCTGACGATGCTACCGGCCCCCGGCCGGCGGCAGCCATCAGGTTTCGGGTCTCATCGGCGGTGTCCTCCTTTCGCGTCGTTCCTCACCGCGAACTCTGCTCGGGGGGGTACGACATTTTCCGGCGGCGCCGTGCTGCCCCGGACGACCAGCCGGGGGACGAGCACGATCTCGCTCGTGACCGTGCGGCCGCCGTCGAGGCGGGAGACGGCGGCCTGCACGGCCTCGCGCGCCTGGGCCGGCGCGTCCTGGTTGACCGAGGTCAGGTCGATGTGGGCCAGATGGGCCAGCGTGCTGTCGTCATAGCCGACCACGGAGACCTGGCCGGGGACGTCGACCCCGGCTCGGACGAAGGCGTCCATCAGGCCCACGGCGAGGCGGTCGTTCGAGGTCACGACCGCGGTGGGCCGGTCGCGCCCGGCGGCCAGCCGGCGACCCACCCGCACGCCGCCCTCCTCCGTGTGGTCGCCGGCGAGCACGTGCGCGACCAGCCCGGCCCGGCGCATCGCCCGTCGATAGCCGCGGCGCCGGGCGGCCGCCACCACACCCTGCCCGCCGTCGATGAAAGCGATCCGCGTATGTCCGAGACCGATCAGATGGTCGAGCGCGGCGTCGACACCGACGTCGTCGGCCGGGCGCACCACGTCGACACCGACGCCGCGCGCCATGCGGCCGACCACCACGCAGGGCACCTGGGCCGCCAACCGGCCGAGCTCGCCGTCGGACGCGTCGGGACCGAGCAGGATCAGGGCCTCGCACCGGAAGTCGAGCAGGGTCTCGATGGCGCGCGGCTCGTCGCGGTGACGCGTGAGAGTGGAGAGCACCACCTCGTAACCCGCCTGGTCGGCCTCGACGTGGATCTCCTCGGCCAGCTCGGCGTGGAACGGGTTGCGCACGTCGAGCAGGACGCCGAGCAGATGACGGCGGCGGCGGGCCAGCAGGCTGGCCGCACGGTCGGCGCGATAGCCCAGCTCGGCCGCGGCGGCCAGCACGCGCTCCCGGGTCTCGGCGCTGGGGCCGGGCGCTCCGCGCAGCACGAGCGAGACCGAGGCCGGCGAGACGCCGACCCGGGCGGCCACATCGGACAGTCGCGGTCGCTGATCCACTCATTCACTCCCCGTGCACACCTTGACACCCAGCGAGATCAACATCGATAGTACAGGAGTTCTTAAAGCGCTTTAAAGGAGGCCGCACATGCCCGCTGCAGCACCCGTCGGAGTGGCAGTGATCGGCGCCGGCATGGTCGGCCGCGCGCACGCCAACGCCTACCGCCAGGCCGCCACCGTCTTCGGCCTCGACCAGCCCGCTCCCCGCCTGGTCGCCATCGCCGATCTGCACGAGCCGTTCGCCGCCGATGCCGCCGCGCGCTACGGCTACGCCCGGGCCGAGACCGATTGGCGCGCGGTCGTCGAGGCGCCCGACGTCGACGCGGTCAGCGTGGCCGTCGCCAACAGCCTGCACCGCGAGGTGGTCGAGGCCGCCCTGGCCGCCGGCAAGCACGTGCTGTGCGAGAAACCGCTCGCGCCGAGCGTCGCCGACGGCGAGGCGATGGCGGCGGCCGCCGCCGCGCCGGGCCAGGTCGGCGCGGTCGGCTTCACCTTCCGTCGCTCCCCCGCGCTCAATGCCATCCGCGAGCAGGTCGAGGGCGCTCTCGGCCCGGTGCGTCATTTCGTCGGCAACTACTGGTGCGACTACGGTTTCGACCCCCGGCGCCCGATGAGCTGGCGCTACCAGGGCGGGCCCGGCTCCGGCGTGCTGGCCGACATCGGCAGCCACCTGACCGACCTGGCCGAGTTCTTCTGCGGCCCGACCAGCGGTGTCCAGGGCACGACGATGGCCACGCTGGTGGCCGAGCGACCCCGGCCCCTGGGCATCGCGGTCGGCCACGCCGGTGGCGTGCGGGTCAGCGACGAGCTCGTCCCGGTCGAGAACGAGGACGTCTGCACGTTCACGACCAGCTACGCGACCGGCGCCGTGGGCACGTTCTCGCTGTCCCGGGTCGCCTTCGGGCACGCCAACACGCTGCGCGTCGACCTGTTCTGCGAGCGCGGCACCGCGTCGTTCGACATGACCCGGCCGGCCGAGTTCAGCATCATCGACGGCGGTCCCGAGGTGCCCGTCAACGGTGCTCGCACCGTCTTCATCGGACCGTGGCACCCGTATGTCGCTCGTGGCCTGCCGATGGACTTCCCCACGGTCGGCCACGGGCAGAACGACTTCTTCGTCTACCAGGCTCGCGCGTTCCTCGACCAGATCGCCGGCGTCAAGGGCCTCCCGCCGTGTCCCGACCTGGCCCACGGCCTGCACAACCTGCACGTCCTCGAGGCGGTCGTGGCCGCCACCGGCAAACCCATCACCCTCTGAGGAGACTCCTGCCATGCGCCTCGGTGCCTACACGGCCTGCCTGCACGACCGCTCCCTCGACGAAACCCTCAAGATCCTCGGTGAGCTGGGCCTGACCAGTGCCGAGATCAACACCGGTGGCTTCATCGCCGCGCCGCACATCCCCATCGACGACCTGCTCGCGAGCGCCGGCGCCCGCGAGGAATACCTGGGCCGCTTCGCCCAGGCCGGCATCACACTGACCGGCCTCAACTGCAACGGCAACCCGCTCAACCCCGACCCGCTGGTCGGGCCGCGACACGCCGACGACCTGCGGCGCAGCATCGAGCTGGCCGCGCTGCTCGGCGTCCGCCGGGTGGTCACCATGTCGGGGCTGCCCGGCAGCCACGCCGGCTCCTCGGTGGCCAACTGGGTGGTGAACCCGTGGGACAGCCAGTTCCTCGACGTCCTCGACTACCAGTGGCAGGAGGTGGCCGTCCCGTTCTGGCGTGACATCCAGGCCCGCGCGGCCGACGCCGACGTCAAGGTGTGCATCGAGATGCACCCGCAGAACCTGGTGTTCAACCCGCCCACGCTGCTGCGCCTCATCGAGCAGACCAACGCCACCCACGTCGGCGCCGAGATGGACCCGAGCCACCTGTTCTGGCAGGGCATCGACCCGGTGGCCGCCATCCGCTACCTGGGCGACCGGGTCTTTCACGCCGCCGCCAAGGACACCCGCATCAACGACGAGAACAATCGCCTCTTCGGCGTCCTCGACGACCGCTTCGCCCGCACCCCCGCCAACCGGAACCCGCTCAACCTCGGTGGCAACAACACGCTCAACCAGTGGCCCGACAAGCCGTCCTGGCAGTTCGTAGCCGTGGGCCGCGGCCACGGCGACGACTTCTGGATGCCGTTCCTGCAGGCGCTCCACGAGATCGACCCCGACATGGCCGTCAACATCGAGCACGAGGACACCGAGCTCGACCAGATCGAGGGCCTGCGCCTGGCCGCCGACAACCTGATCGCCGCGGCCCGCAAAGCAGGTGTCTGACGGACATGCCTCACCCGTCGAGGGCGGCGTCAGCAGGGCGAGAGCGTGGTCGATCTGTTCCGGGGTCATCGCCGGCGGCCGGCCGAGGCGCCGGCCGCGGGCCTTGGCCGCGGCGACGCCGTCGCGGGCGTTCTCGATGACCAGCTCGCGGATGAACTCGGCCAGCGTGGCGAAGACGTGGAAGACGAGCCGGCCGCCCGGGGTGGTGGTGTCAAGGGCTTCGGGCAAGCTCTTGAAGCCGATGCCGCGCCGGCGTAGCTCGACGGTCAGGGTGATCAGGTCTTGCAGGGGAGCGGGCGAGCCGGTCGAGGCTCGCATTCGATTCCCGGACAAGATCAAGGATCGCCGTTACCTGTGTTCTGGGTCTGCGCTCGTTGAGCGCAACGCGGCATCTACCGCGGTTTGCAGGGAGGGCACCACCGGTACGCCGATATCAGTGAAGTGCTCGCGGGCGTGCAGTGCGTCCTCGCCGGCGTGATAGATGACGCATCGCACCCCGCATGTGCGGGCCGCGTGGGCGTCGTCCACGCTGTCTCCGACCAGAAGCACCTGCTGCGTTTCCAGGTCCAGGTGCCGAAGATGGCGTGCCAGGTGCGGTGCTTTGTGTGCCAGATCGGCCCCCATGCTGCCGTCAATGCGCGTGAAGTACGTCGCTATGCCGGCGGCGGTCACCAGCGGCACCAGTTCCGAGTGCGGATACATCGACAGAAGCGACTGTGTTGCGCCTGTGGCCGCCCATCGCCGCAACGCCGCGGAGGCATCGGCCGTGAGGCTCACTGCCTGCTGATGCCGGGCGTATGCCTCACGGAAGCACCCGTCGAGGCGCTGCTGCTCCTGGAGGCCGAGGGCCCGGCCGACGAGCCGTTCGTAGAACAACGGGATCGGTTGGCAGTGATGCCGCTGATAGTCGGCGCGGGTGATGGGCGGGAACCCACAGGCATGCAGCGCGTCAATGGTCGCTGCGATGAGAGCACCACTGTCATCCAGGATCGTGCCGTTCCAGTCCCACACGATGTGCTGCATCTGTCGGCCCACGACACGGATGGCACCGGCTTCAGCGGTGGTCATCGGGACTCTCCCACGATCTGGCTGGCCGCCGCGGCCGCGCGGCACGTGAACACCTCGAGATAGTTGTCGATCTCGGCCAGCACGGCGGCCTTGCCCGGATCGTCGAGGAATGAGTACCGCACGGCCTGGCGTGCCAGCTCGGCGACACCGTGCTCCTTCAGATCGAGCAGGTCTGCGGCCACCTGGTACTCCCGATTCAGGGTGGTGGAGAACATGGGCGGGTCGTCGGAGTTGATGGTGACCGGCACACCCGCGGCCACCAACTGCGGCAGTGGATGCTCGGCCAGTGACGGTACCGAGCGGGTGCAGGCGTTGGATGTCGGGCACACCTCCAAGACGATGTCGTTCTCGCGGAGGTGCGCCATCAACTCGGGATCGCGGGCGGCGGCGATGCCGTGGCCGATGCGTTCCGCGCCGAGGTGGCGTACGGCGTCCCAGACGGTCTGCGGGCCGGTTGACTCACCGGCGTGCGGGACGCTGTGCAACCCGGCCGCACGGGCGGCGGCGAAGTGGCCGGCGTACCGGGTGCGGGGAATTCCCGCCTCCGGGCCGCCCAACCCGAAGCTGACCAGCCCGTCCGGGCGCTGCTTGAGCGCCACCTCCAGGGTGACGTCGGCGCCGGTCATCGTGGGCTCGCCCGGGATGTCGAAGCACCAGCGCAGCTGGATACCGTGGTCGCGCGCGGCCCGCCGCCGGGCATCCTCCACCGCCTCGCAGTACGCCTCTGCCGGAATGCCCCGCACGATCGACGAGTACGGGGTCAGCGTCACCTCGGCGTACCGCACCGACTGGGCGGCAAGGACAGCGCCGATGTCGTAGGTGAGCGCGGACACGTCCTCGGCGTCACGGATCAGATCCACCACCGACAGGTACACCTCGACGAAGTGCGCGAAGTCAGTGAACGTGAAGTACTCGGCCAGCAACGCCGGATCGGGCGGCACGGACGTGGTCCCGGCATGCCGCTCGGCCAGGCGAGCCACGGTCTGCGGCGTTGCCGACCCGACGTGGTGGACGTGCAGTTCCACCTTGGGTAGCCCGGTAATGAAGTCAGTCAGGTCCATTGCCATGTGCACGACCCCCAGCGCGAGTTGTCCGCTGGGAAGGCGACCTCCCCAGAGGGGAGGCGCCCTTGGACCGTGGAACGGACCGAGCGTGGCGGATGATCATCCGTCGCAGCGCCTCTCGACCCGCATCGGCACGCTAACAAGCCCGAACGGCGGTCGACAACCCCATGCGAGACAGGTCGGCACGTCCCGGGGAGCGCCGGGCGAAAGGGTTGACGGCCGGCTCGGTAAGTCGTAGCTTACGGTTCGTGGCCACTTACCAAGAGCCTGACGGGTGGGAGATCCTGGGGGACCCGAGCCGGCGCGCGATCGTGGAATGCCTGGCGGTCGGGCCGCGCGCGGTGGGCGAGCTGGCCGACGAGTTGCCGATCAGCCGGCCGGCGGTGTCCCAGCACCTGCGGCTGCTCAAGGACGCGGGGCTGGTCGAGGACGAGGCGGCGGGCACCCGGCGGGTCTATCGGCTCAATCCGGCGGGCGTGGCCGCGCTTCGGGATCAGCTCGACATGTTCTGGCGGCGGACCCTGCAGGGCTTTCAAGAGATCGTCGGGGAAGAGGACGAGGAGAAGTCATGACGGAGGCAACGGACCAGGTGGTGCTGCGGCAGATCGTCGTGCCGGCGGCGCAGGCCAAGGCGTTCGAGGTGTTCACCGGGCGCTTCAACGAGATCAAACCACGCGACCACACCCTGCTGAGCTCGCCGATCGCCGAGACGGTGTTCGAGCGCCGGGTGGGCGGGCGCATCTACGACCGCGGGGAGGACGGTTCGGAGTTCTCGTGGGCGCGGGTGCTGGTCTACGAGCCGCCGGAGCGGGTGGTCTTCACCTGGGACATCGGCGTCCAGTGGACACTCGAGCAGGACCTGGCGAATGCGAGCGAGGTCGAGGTCCGCTTCATCGCCGAGACCCCCGACCGCACCCGGGTCGAGCTCGAACACCGCCACCTCGACCGGCACGGGCCGGGCTGGGAGTCGCTGAACGACGCTCTGGGCAACGACCAGGGCTGGCCGTTGTACCTGAGCCGCTTCGCCGCCCTGTTCCCGGCCGCAGGTTGAGGAAAGGCAACCGCACGGCGGCAGGATCACTGCGTGGCTGAGCGCATCATTCTGATCAACGGGTTGCCCGGGTCGGGCAAGACGACTCTGGCGACCGCGCTGGCGGCCGAGCTGGCGGTGCCGCTCATCGCGAAGGACGCGCTCAAGGAGGCGCTGGCGGCGGCCGTGCCGCAGGTTCCGGCCGCCGCCCTCGGACCTACGGCGTCCGAGCTCATGTGGACGTTGGCGGCCGCCGTCCCGGGCGGCGTCGTTCTGGAGTCGTGGTGGTTCCGGCCGCGCGATCTGGCCTACGTCCGGGACGGTCTGAGCCGGGCCGGCGCCCGCCAGATCGTCGAGGTGTGGTGCGACGTGCCGGGCGAGGTCGCGCGCGAACGGTTCGCCCGGCGCACGAGGCCGGCCTGGTATGAGGACGACCGGCACCTGATCGAGTCGTGGCCGCGCTGGCTCGCCGAGGCCGCGCCGCTCGGTGTCGGCCGGGAGATTCGGGTCCGCACCGACGCCGCCGTCGACATCCGCGGCCTGGCGGGGACGATGACCCGGCCGCACGAGCCAGGGCGCACGGCAGCGGACGCGCCGGACAAGACGTAATGCGGCGGCCCGGACGAACCGACGAGAGGGGCGGCCGGCGAGAGGCCCCCGGCGCAAGTTCGCCGGGGGCCTCGTCGCTACCGGCCGGAGTGCTTCTCGACGTACTGGTTGATCTGGCTCAGGTTGAAGCGCGCGCTCTCCTCGGCCCGCTCCTCCCAGGCGAAGACGCAGACCGTGGCGATGCCGTCGAAACCGACCTCGGTCAGCGTCGCGAAGAAGAGGTCCCAGTCGACCTCGCCCTGGCCCATGTCGAGATGTTGGTGGACGCGGGCCGTGCTGCCCGGTGGGTTGACGATGTAGCGCAGGCCCGATGACGCCCGGAAGTCGAACGAGTCGGCTATGTGCAGCTGAGTCAGCAGGGGGCCGGCGTAGCGGATGATCTCGGCCAGGTTGCCGCCCTGGTGGAACGTGTGGGGACAGCAGTAGAGGAACGAGACCAGCTCGCTGTTGATGCCGCGGATCAGGTTGACCGCCCCGATGCCGTCCTCGAGGAAGTCGTCGGGGTGCGGTTCGAGGACCAGGCGTACGCCCTCGCGTTCGAAGATGGGCAGCAGCTCCTCCATCGAACGCCAGAACTGGGCCTCGCTCTCGGCCGCCAGCGAGGGGCGGCCGTTGAACTCGGAGTTCATGACGGTCACCCCGAGGTCGACGGTGATCTCGATGGCCCGTTTCCAGTAGCGGACTGCCGCCTGCCGCTCGTCCTCGTCGGGTCCGGACCAGCGGTAGAGCGGCAGCACCGACGCGACCGAGACCTCGGCGGCGGCGAGCTCCTTGCGGAACGCCGCCACCCCGGCCTTGTCCACCCGCGGATGCAGGAAGAACGGCAGGAAGTCGTCGCGCGGCGAGAGCTCGATGTGGTGGTAGCCCAGCTCGGCCACCGTCCGCGGCAACTCGAGCAACGGCACCCGGCGCAGCATGTACGGGTCGAGGGCGATCTTCATGCCGCCTCACCCCGATCGGCGAGCCCACCGATGCGGCGCGGGGGAACAGGAGTCTGGCTCATGCGGCCACCTCCGACCCGTACAGCTTGGGACGTTCGGTCAGGACGACCGGCACCCGCTCGCCGGTGCGCAGGGCGGCCACACCCGCGTCGGAGACCACGGCGGCCGCGTAGCCGTCCCAGGCCGACGGGCCGACCGGGTGGCCACCGGTACGCAGCGCGTCGATCCATTCCTGGAACTCCACGTCGTACGCCGCCAGGAACCGCTCGCGCCAGTCGGCCGGCACCGGGTCGGCCGACAACCCGGCCCGCCGCACGTGCACCGGGCTCAGCGAGCCCAGCGACGCCGTGCCCTCCTCCCCCACTATTTCGCCCCGGATGTCGTAGCCGTACCGGATGTTGACCGACGTCTCCACGTCGACCAGCACCCCGGACGAGAGCTCGAACAGCAGCATCAGCGGATCCTGCAGTTCCCCGCCGAGGCTGCTGCGGCGCGGCGTCAGCACCCGGACCGCGGTGATCTCGTCGTCGAACATCCAGCGGACCATGTCGATCTCGTGCACCGCGGTGTCGGTGATCGCCATTTCCTTCTCGTAGAAACCGGGCACGCTGGCGTTGCGGTGGGCGCAGTGCATCATGAGCGGCGCCCCGATCTGACCCGTGGCCAGGACCGATTTCAACGCCCGGTACGACGCGTCGTAGCGCCGCATGTAGCCCACCTGCACCAGCCGGCTGCCGTGGGCCGCCTCCGCCTCGAGGATGCGCAGGCACGCCTCCTGCGTGGTGGCCAGCGGCTTCTCGCAGAAGACCGGCTTGCCCGCCGCGATCGCCGCCAGCACGTACTGCTCGTGGGTCGGCCCCCACGAGCAGACCACGACCGCGTCGACCGACGGGTCGGCGATCAGCGCCTCGCCCGACTCGAAGGCGGGCGCGCCGACCCGGGCCCCGACCGAGGCGGCGACCGCCGTGTCCACGTCGGCCACGGCCGTCACCCGCACCCCGGCCAGCACCGACGTCATGCGCCGGATGTGGTCCTGGCCGATCATGCCGGTGCCGATGACTCCGACCTGCAGCATCCGCATCACCGCTTCAGTTCGTGGGACAACTCGGTGAGCTCGTCGCCGCCGGCCATCTGCCGGGTCAGCTCGTCGAGGCTGACCTGGCTGCGGGTCTTGTCGAGCGTGGTCGCGCCCAGCTTGAGGATCACGAAGTGGTCGCCGACCAGGTAGGCGTGGTGCGGGTTGTGCGTGATGAAGACGACGCCCAGTCCGGCGTCGCGGGCCGCGGCCACGTATTTGAGCACGACACCGGACTGCTTGACCCCGAGAGCCGCGGTGGGCTCGTCGAGGATCAGCACGCGCGCGCCGAAATACACCGCGCGGGCGATCGCCACGCACTGGCGCTGGCCGCCGGACAGCGTACCGATGGGCTGGTCGATGTCCTTGACCACGATGCCCATCTTGCGCAGCTCGGCGTCGGCGATCTCCTTCATCTTCTTGATCTTGAGCCCGGCCAGCGGGTACTTGCCCGCGGTCAGCTCGGAGCCGAGGAAGAAGTTGCGCCAGACCTCCATCAGCGACACCACGGCCAGGTCCTGATAGACGGTCGCGATGCCGTGGGCCAGCGCCTCACGCGGTGACGCGAAGGAGACGTCCTTGCCGTCGACCCGCAGGCTGCCGTCGTTGTGCGGGTGCAGACCCGACATGATCTTGATCAGGGTGGACTTGCCGGCGCCGTTGTCGCCGAGCACGCAGGTCACCTCGCCCGCGTTGACCCGCAGGTTGATGCCTCGCAGTGCGCGGATCGCCCCGTACGACTTGCCGACCTCATCCATCTCGATGAGCGGCTCGCCGCGGTTGAGCTCCCGGTCGGCGTGCGAGGCCAGGGTGTCAGTCATTGCCTAACCAACCTTCCTGGTCGTGGACATCTTCTTGACGTAGAGGTTGACCAGCACCGCGAGCAGGAGCATGACGCCGAGGAAGGCCTTGAACCAGTTGGGGTCCCAGCCCGCATAGATGATGCCC
Source organism: Paractinoplanes maris (assembly GCF_023544465.1). Lineage (GTDB taxonomy): Bacteria > Actinomycetota > Actinomycetes > Mycobacteriales > Micromonosporaceae > Actinoplanes > Actinoplanes maris. The sequence continues at coordinate 142,019 of NZ_JALPVL010000016.1, forward strand.
AGGCTGGTCATGCCGAAGATGAACGCGCCGATCGCGACGCCGACCGCGTTGCCGAAGCCACCGGTGAGCAGCGTGCCGCCCACCACCGCGGCGATGATGTAGAGGAACTCGTTGCCGACGCCGCCGCCGGCCTGCAGCGTGTTGAACCGGAAGAGCTGGTGCATGCCGACGAACCAGCCCAGGAACGACACCGCCATGAACAGGCCGATTTTCGTCCGGACCACCGGCACCCCGACGGCCCGGGCGCTGTCCGGGTTGCCACCCACCGCGAAGATCCAGTTGCCGACCTTGGTCCTCTGCAGGGTCCAGGCGGCCAGCGCGACGAAGAGGATCCACCAGAGCACCGACGTCCACACGGTGACCGACCCGATCTTGAAGCTGGACGCGAAGATCTTGCCGAGCGAGTCGAACCCGTCGATGTTGCTGACGTCGGTCGACGACACGGTCCCGGTGACCAGCTTGGTGACGCCCAGGTTGGCCCCCTGCAGCACGAAGAACGTGCCCAGCGTGATCAGAAAGCTCGGGATGCCGGTCCGCATCACCAGGTATCCGTTGAGGAACCCGATGGCCAGGCAGAAGACCAGCGACAGGATCGCACCGATCCACAGGTTGACCCCGAAATACCAGCAGAACATCGAGGCCGACAGACCCGCGGTGTAGACGATGACGCCGGCCGACAGGTCGAACTCGCCACCGATCATCAGCAGCCCGACGCCGACCGCGACGATGCCGATCACCGAGGCCTGATAGAGCACGGTGAAGAACGACTCGGCCGAGCGGAACGACGGCGCGAGGGACAGGAAGAAGATGAAGATGATGATCGCCGCGACCAGGGCGCCGATCTCGGGCCGAGCCATCAGACGGCTGGCCAGCCCGGCCCGGACCCGGCCGGACGGTTCGGATGAAGGAGCGGGCGCCGGCGCCGCCTCGACTGTCTGACTCATGACGACACCCCCGTCAGCGTGTGTTGTTCTTGGTGAACGGAATGATCTTGTCGATGTTCTCGCTGTCGACGAAGGACGGCCCGGTCAGCACCGGCTTGCCACCGCCGATGTCGTTGCCGTTCTTGATGTTCAGATACAGCGAGGTGACCGCCATGTAGCCCTGGACGTAGGGCTGCTGGTCGATCGAGAACACGATGTTGCCGTTCTTGATCTCCGTCGCGGCCTGCTCGTTGAGGTCGAAGGTGACCAGCTTGGCCTCGCTGCCGGCCTGCTCCTTGGCCTTGATCGCGTCGAGCGCCTGCGGCGCGCCGAGGGTGACGATGGCGTCGATCGACTTGTCCTGCGCCAGCTTGGCCTGCAGGGTCGACGTCACGGCGGCGTCGTCGGCCCCGTTGACCTGGATGTTCTCGGTGCCGGGGACGGAGGTCTTGACACCCGCGCACCGCGCCTCGAGGGCGACCGAGCCGGTCTGCTGGATCACGCAGAGCGGGTGCTTGGCGCCTTGATCGGCGAGCCGCTTGCCGGCGGTGGTCCCGGCCAGGGTCTCGTCGGAGCCGAAATACATCAGCGCGCCCAGCTTCTGATACTGGTCGAGGCCGGAGTTGAAGCCGACCACGGGGATGCCCGCGTCGGTCGCGGCCTTGACCGAGCCGGCCAGCGCGTCCGGGGTGACCAGCGTGGTGGCGATGCCGCTGACCTTCGAGTCGACCGCGTTCTGGATCAGGACGGCCTGCTTGGGCGCCTCGGGGTCGTTCGAGTACTTGAGGGTGACCCCGGTGTCCTTGGCAGCCTGGTTGGCGCCGTTCTTGACCTTGTCCCAGAACGTGTCGCCCGGTGTCTCGTGGGTGATGAAGGCGATCGTGTATCCCGAGCTCCCGGCCGCGTTGCCGCCGCCCGAGGCCGTGTCGTCGGTTTTCTCCCGGCCACCACTGCTGCACGCGGCGGCGGCAAGCACCACCGCCGCGCCCGCGGCAAATATCCGGAAGGTTCGTGTCCGAGCGGTCATATCGTCTCTCCTATGGCTGGACGGGGATCAGCGGCGGCCCGGGAGTGGAGGCCGACGGAGTTCAGGTAGGTGCGGGTGCGCTGCGCGATCGGCAGCGGCACGTCGAACTCGACCGGGTACATGTCCTGCTCGACGACGACGAACAGCTCCGCGTCGAGCTCGCTCAGGGCGTCGAGCACGGCGGGCACGTCCGGCTCACCGGCCGGGGGCTCGACGCTCGCGCCCTGGGCCACGGCCTTGCCGAAGGCGAGGTCCTCCTTGACCGCGCGCTCGGCGATCACCGGGTCCATCTGCTTGATGTGCACGTAGCCGATGCGGTCGGGGTAGGCCCGGATGATGCCCGGCACGTCGGCCTTGCGGTAGGCCAGGTGCCCGGTGTCGAGGCAGAGCGAGACATACCGCGGGTCGGTGTCCTGCAGGAAGCGCTCGGTCTGGGCCTGCGTCTCCACCTGGTAGTCCGCGTGCGGGTGGAATCGCATGTGGACACCGTATTCCTCGAGCAGTACGCGGCCCAGCGTGTTGCTGTTGCGAACCAGGGCGCGCCAGGCGTCCGGTTCGAGCTCGGCCGGTTCGAGGTAGGCGTTGGTCACGTCGTCGCGGTAGCCGGGGACGGGCACGAACACGACGTTCTTCCCGCCGACCGCGGCCGTCAGCTCGGCCACCTTGCGGGTCTCGGCGAGCACCGTGTCGAAGTCCTTGTGTGGCCCGCCCGCGCCGGCCACGGTGCCGCCGGCCACGCTGAGGTTGCGCGCGGCCAGCTCGTCGGCGAGCTGGGCGGGGTCGGTGGGCAGATAGCCGTACGGTCCGAGTTCGAGCCAGGAATAGCCGGACGCGACCATCTCGTCGAGGAAGCGGTTCCACGGCGTCTGCCGGGGGTCGGACGCGAACCAGACGCCCCACGAGTCGGGGCAGCTGCCCAATTGCAGGTGACGAATCTCCATGAACGGGGGCCCTTTCCTAGTTTGCCGTCGGGAAGTGCAGGGACGCGTCGGACGCGTGGGAGACGTGCGGCCATCGCTGGGTGACGACCTTGGCGCGGGTGTAGAACGAGACGCCCTCGGGACCGTGCACGTGCTTGTCGCCGAACAGCGAGTCTTTCCAGCCGCCGAAGGAGTAGTAGGCCATCGGCACCGGAATGGGCACGTTGATGCCGATCATCCCGACCTTGACCCCCCGCTGGAATCGACGTGCCGCCTCGCCACTGCTGGTGAAGATCGCGGTCCCGTTCCCGTACGGGTTGCTGTTGATCAGTTCGATGGCGGCGTCGACCGTGTCGGTCCGCACCACCGACAGCACCGGCCCGAAGATCTCCTCGCGGTAGACGTCCATCGACGGCTCCACCTGATCGAGCACGGTCGGCCCGACGAAGAAACCGTCCTCGAACCCGGGCACCGACAGCCCGCGCCCGTCCACCGTGACCTTGGCCCCCTGCCGCTCGCCGCTGTCGATCAGGGATTCGATGCGCTGCTTGGCCGCCGCCGTGACGACCGGTCCCATCTCGCTCGCGGCGTCGCGGCCGTTGCCCACCACCACCTCGCCCGCCTTGCGGTTGACCAGGTCGACCAGCGCGTCACCGGCACCCCCGACGGCCACCGCGGCCGAGATAGCCATGCACCGCTCGCCGGCCGACCCGAACGCGGCCGCGGTCAGGTGCCCGGCCGTGTATTCGAGGTCGGCGTCGGGCAGGATGATCGCGTGGTTCTTGGCCCCGCCGAGCGCCTGCACCCGTTTGCCGTGGGCGTTGCCCTGCTCGTAGATGTAGCGGGCGATCGGCGTCGACCCGACGAAGGACACCGCGGCCACGTCCGGGTGGCGCAGCAGCGCGTCGACGGCCGTCTTGCCACCGTGCACGACGTTGAAGACGCCGTCGGGCAGACCGGCCTGCTGGAACAGCTCGGCGATGTAGTTGGAGGCCGACGGGTCACGCTCGCTCGGCTTGAGCACGAACGTGTTGCCGCAGGCGATGGCCACCGGGTACATCCACATCGGCACCATGGCCGGGAAGTTGAACGGCGTGATGCCGGCGCACACCCCGAGCGGCTCGCGGAAGCTGAACACGTCCACGCCGGTCGACGCCTGGTCGCTGTATTCGCCCTTGAGCAGTTGCGGGATGCCGCACGCGAACTCGATCACCTCGAGGCCGCGCTGCACCTCACCGGCCGCGTCCGAGAGCACCTTGCCGTGCTCGTCCGAGACCAGCTCGGCGATCTGCTTGACCCGCGCGTTGACCAGCTCGCGGAAGTTGAACATGACCTTGGTGCGCTTGCTGAGCGAGGCCTGGCTCCAGCTCTCGAAAGCCACCCGGGCCGCGCTCACCGCCGCGTCGACGTCGGCCTCGGCAGCCAGCACGACATCGTGCTGCTGCCGTCCGGTGGCCGGGTTGAAGACCGGCCCGGTGCGCGTGGAGCGGCCCGGGGTGAATTCCCCGCCGATCCAGTGCTCGATGGTTGCCATGACAGTCCTTACAGGTAGGGGCGTTGGTCGCGCTTGGCGGCCTCGTAGGCGGTGCGGGCCTCGCGGGTGCTCTCCAGCGACGAGACCTCGGGCACCGGCACGTCCCACCACGAGTCGGAGGACGGCACCGGGGCGAGCGGGTCGGTCTCGATGTGCACGACGGTGAGGCGGTCGGCCTCCCGCGCGCGTTTGAGTCCGTCGGCCAGATCGGCGATCGTGCGGCAGCGGATGACGTGCGCGCCCAGGCTCTCGGCGTTCGCGGCCAGGTCGACCGGCAGGTGCGCGCCCTCGTAGTCGCCGTTGCCACTGCGGTAGCGGTAACTCGTGCCGAACCGCTGCGAGCCGAGCGACTCCGACAGCGCGCCGATCGACGCGAAGCCGTGGTTCTGCACCAGGACGATGATCAGTTTGATGCCCTCGGCCACGGCGGTGACGATCTCCTGCGACATCATCAGGTAGGAGCCGTCGCCGACCATCGCGAAGACCTCGCGGCCGGGGTCGGCCAGCTTGATGCCGAGCGCGCCGGCGATCTCGAAGCCCATGCAGGAGAAGCCGTACTCCACGTGGTACTGCTTCGGATCCCCCGCGCGCCACAGCATCTGCAGGTCACCGGGCAGGCTTCCGGCCGCCTGCACGACCACGTCGCGTGCTCCGCACGCTTCGTTGACCACCCCGATGACCTCGGTCTGGGCGGGCAGGGGTCCATGTCCGAGGTGGTACGCGTGGTCGACCGTGGCCTGCCACCGGTCGACCTCCGCCGCGTGGTCGTTCTCGAACGTCGTGCCGCCGAGGGCCTCGAGCAGCGCCGGCAGGCCGGCCCGGGCGTCGGCCACGATCGGGTAGGCCGACTCCTTGGCGGCGTCGAACGCGGCCACGTTGAGGTTGACGAACTTGACGTCCGGGTTCTGGAACGCCGTACGGGAAGCAGTGGTGAAGTCGCTGTAGCGCGTACCGACGCCGATGATCACGTCGGCCTCCCGGGCCAGGCGGTTGGCCACCGGGGTGCCGGTCGAGCCGACGCCACCCACCGAGTTGGGGTGATCCCAGCTCAGCGCTCCCTTGCCGGCCTGGGTATCGGCCACCGGGATGCCGGTCTCGCGGGCGAACCGGTCGAGCTCGGCCGACGCCTCGGAGTAGACGGCTCCGCCACCGGCGATGATCAGCGGACGGCGCGCCGCCTTGATCACCTCGGCCGCGCGGCGGACGAAGGCCTCCTCGGCCGGCGGGCGCGCGACGTGCCAGACCCGCTTGGCGAAGAGCGCCTCGGGAAACTCGTACGCCTCGGCCTGAAGGTCTTGCGGGAGGCAGATCGTCACCGCGCCGGTCTCGGCCGGATCGGTCAGCACCCGCATCGCGCCCAGCAGCGCCGACGGCAACTGCTCGGGCCGCCACACCCGGTCGAAGAAGCGCGACAGCGGCCGGAAGGCGTCGTTGACCGACACGTCGTAGCCGCCCGGGTCCTCCAGCTCCTGCAGCACGGGCGACGAGGCGCGGGTGGCGAAGATGTCGGACGGCAGCAGCAGCACGGGCAGCCGGTTGATCGTGGCCAGGGCGGCGCCGGTGAGCATATTGGTCGAGCCCGGCCCGATCGAGGCGGTGCAGGCATAGGTCGACAGCCGGTTGCTCATCTTCGCGAAACCGGCCGCGGTGTGCACCATGGCCTGCTCGTTGCGGGCCAGCCGGTAGGGCAGATCGGCCTCCCCGGTGCGCTGCGCCTGCAGCAGGGCCTGGCCCAGCCCGGCGACGTTGCCGTGCCCGAAGATGCCCAGGCAGCCCGCGACCGCCCGGCGCTCGACGCCGTCCCGCTCGGTCCACTGGTTGGCCAGGAACCGCACGACGGCCTGGCCCACGGTGAGTCTCACGAACGCGTCCTCTCGTTGCGGGAAGTCAGCGGCAGGCGCGGGTCGACCGGAACGCCGTCCCAGGAGGCGCGCACCCAGCCGTGTGCCGGGTCGTCGCGGACGAGCCACTCGCGCTCGCCCGGGCCGGCCATCACGTTGAGGTAGTAGAGGTCGTAGCCGGGCGCGGCCATCGACGGGCCGTGCCAGCCGTACGGGATGAGCACGACGTCGCCGCTGCGGACCTCGGCGCAGACCTCGATGGGCCGGTCGGCGTGCCCGTACACCCGCTGGTAGGCGCTGCCCGCGGTGCCCGCCGGCGACGCCGCGACCTCGAAGTAGTAGATCTCCTCGAGGGACGACTCCCCCTCGGACACCTCGTCGTGCTTGTGCGGCGGATAGGACGACCAGTTGCCGCCCGGGGTGAGCACCTCGCAGGCGATCAGCCGGTCGGCCTCGAAGCGCTCGGGCGTGCAGAAGTTGTTGACCTGCCGGCTGGCCTGCCCGGCGCCACGCAGCTCGACGGCCACGTCCTCGGCCGCGCCGTAGCGGAACGGCAGCCGCCGGGTCGCCCGGGCCGCGGGCAGCGCGAACCGCCCGCCGTTGGGCGCCCGCACGGTGACCGTGGAGTCGCGCGGCAGATAGGCGAAGTCGGTCACCCGGGTGAAGACCGACCGCCGGCCGGTCAGCGTGATCCGCTCGTCGTCGCAGGTCACGTCGCAGCCACCGGAGAGCGGCAGCACCAGCATCTCGTCCTCGCCGGTGTCGAACCGGACCCGCGCCCCGACCGGGAGCTCGACGATGCGCAGCCCGCTGTAGCTCCAGCCGGCGTTCTCGGGCGTCACCACCACCTCGAACGGCTTCTCGGCGGTGCTGCCGGCCGGCATGATCGGATTGACTCGCGTGCTCACAGCAGGCTCACCGCCCGGTCCACCGCATCGGTCACCGAACCCGTGGCCGGATAGAGCAGGGAGCGCCCGATCACCAGGCCCTGCACGGTCGGCAGGTCCAGGGCCTTACGCCATTCCCCGTACGCCGCCTCGCCCTCACCGCCGAGGATGAGCGCCGGCAGCGTGGTCGACGCCATGACCTTCTCCATGTCGCGCACCACCGGCACCTTGAGCCAGGTGTAGGCCGAGGTCGTGCCGAGGCCGGCCGCCACCGTCATCGCGCGGATCATGGCCTCGGCGGTCAGCTCGTTGCGCACCCGGCCGTCGACCCGGTGCGAGATGAACGGCTCGACCATCGCCATCCGCCGCCGCGCGGCCAGCTCGCCGATCGCGCGGCCGCAGGATTGCAGCGTGGACACCGTGCCGGCGTCGTCGGGGTCGATGCGCAGCAGCATCTTGCCGCCCTCGAAACCGGCCGCGGCGATGCTCTCCGCGTCGTACGCCGTGAACCGGTCGTCGATCTCGAACGACGTCCCGGCCAGGCCACCGCGGTTCATCGAGCCGATCACGACCTTGTCGTCCAGTGCGCCCAGCAGCAGCAGGTCCTCCAGGATGTCGGGGGTGCCGAGCACCCCGTTGACGCCGGGACGGGCCAGGGCCGCGCGGATGCGCGTCAGCAGGTCGGCGCGGTTGGCCATGGCCAGTGGGTCGTCGCCGGCCCGCAGGGCACCGCGGGCCGGGTGGTCGGCCGCGATGATCATCAGCTTGCCGTGCGGGCCGAACAGCGAAGCCGGGCGCCGGCGGGCGGACGCGGCGGCGGCGATCGCGGCCGGGCGCCGGGTGCGGATGTCGAGAAGGTCGTCCAGATCAGGCATGCTTGGCCTCCTCGAGCTTGTCGCGGACTTCGGCTTCGGTCGGCATCGCGTCGGCACAGGAGAGCCGCCCGGCGACGATGGCGCCGGCCGCGTTGGCGAAACGCATCGTCGTCTCGAGCTCCCACCCGGCCAGCAGGCCGTGGCAGAGGGCGCCGCCGAAGGCGTCCCCGGCGCCCAGGCCGTTGACCACCTCGACCGGCACCGGGGGCACCTCCACCTGGCTGCCGCCGCGGGAGGCCAGAACACCGGCCGGGCCCTGCTTGACCACCGCCAGCTCGATCCCGGCGTCGTGCAGCGCCGCAGCGGCCTCCTTGGGGTGGCGCTGATCGACTGCGGTGTCCGCCTCGTCGAGATTGCCCACGGCCACCGTCGCGTAGGGCAGCGCGTGGGCATACCAGTGCCGGGCCTCCTCGCGGGACTGCCAGAACATCGGGCGGTAGTCGAGGTCGAAGACGGTGATGCCGGCTTTGTCGCGATGCTTGAGGGCGTTGAGCGTGGCCGTGCGGGACGGCTCCTGCGACAGGCCGGTGCCGGTGATCCAGAAGATGTCGGCCGCGCGGATCGCGTCGTAGTCCAGCTCGGACGGCTGGATCTCCAGGTCGGGCGCCTTGGGGAAGCGATAGAAGTAGAGCGGGAAATCGTCCGGCGGGAAGATCTCGCAGAACGTCACCGGGGTCGGCAGGCTCGGGACCGGGGTGACGAAGCGGTCGTCCACGCCGAAGCCGCGGAGCGCGTCGTGCAGGAACTCGCCGAACGGATCGTCGCCGGTCCGGGTGATCACCGCCGACCGCCGGCCGTAGCGGGCCGCGGCCACGGCCACATTGGTCGCGCTGCCCCCGAGGAACTTGGCGAAGGTGCGCACCTCCCGCAGCGAGACGCCGACCTGCTGGGGGTACAGGTCGACGCCTATGCGTCCCATTGTCAGTACCTCGTCGCCGGGCATGCGGAAGCCTCCGGGATTGAGTGATCCAGCAGGTGGGGGCACGCGTCGGCGTACCGGTGCCGTGCTCGTTACGGCGCGGTGAAATCAAGGCGACTGCCGCCGGTAGTCGCTCGGCGACACTAGGTTTGCTGCCTCTGATGTAATAACTTGGAGCGGCGTACGTCAATACTTTGTCATGACAAACTCGGGGAGTGAGGTATAGCGGTGACGTCCGAACTGCAGGGTCGCATCCGTCCGGTCGAGGTGGACAGGACCAGCCCGGTGCCGCTGTATTTCCAGGTCGCCACGCGATTGCAGGAGCTGATCGAGAAGGGTGAGATCGGGGTCGGCGCCCGCATCGAGAACGAGGTCGACCTGGCCGAGCGGCTCGGCGTCTCGCGCCCGACGACCCGGCGCGCCATCCAATATCTGGTCGAGCGGGGCATGCTGGTGCGCAAGCGCGGCGTCGGCACCCAGGTGGTGCACCCCAAGGTCCGCCGCCCGGTCGAGCTGTCCAGCCTCTACGACGACCTGGTGGCCGGCGACCGCGCCCCGCGCACCGAGGTGCTGCGCCTGGAGGTGATGCCTGCCCCCGACGCGATCGCCAACGCGCTGGAGGTGGCCCCCGGCACGCCGGTCACGTGGATCGAGCGGCTGCGGTACGCCGGCGGTGAGCCGCTGGCCCTGATGCACAACGCCATCCCGATCGACGTCCTGCCGCTGACCCGCGACGACCTGGCCGCCCACGGCCTCTACGAGCTGTTGCGCCGCAACGGCCTCACCCCGCGGATAGCGACCCAGGTGATCGGCGCCCGCTCGGCCACCCCGGCCGAGGCCAAGACCCTGGCCGAGAAACGCGGCGCCTCGCTGCTCACCATGACCCGCACCGCCTGGGACGGCGGCGGCCGCGCCCTCGAATACGGCAGCCACGTCTATCGGGCCAGCCGCTACAGCTTCGAACTCAACCTCAGCGCGGGCTGACGTATCGACCGTCAGGAGAAAAGGAACGAGTCACTCTGCGCGAGGTGACGGGTTCGGGGCGTGACTGGCCGTGCGTGAGAGAACGGGCGTCCGCTGGTTGCCCTTATCGGGATCGATGCGGACGATCAGGGACGCCCCGAGGCCCCTGAACCCGTTCGGAAGGATTCCACGTCACGTGCAGTCATTCCCCTCATTGACCGGCAGTGTTCCCGGCGAGTCGGCCACGGCCGACCTCAGCGGGCGCTGTGTCGGCAACTCGTACGTCCTGGTCTGCCCGGTCGGGCACGGCGCGACCGGAACGGTCTGGCGCGGCATCGACCGGAGCACCGGCGCCGACGTGGCGGTCAAACTGCTGCACGAAGGCCTGTTGCGTCAGCCCAAACTGGTCATCCGCTTCGTGCAGGAGCGCACGATCCTGATGATGATGCGGCACGAGAACATCGTCGGCGTGCGCGACCTGTTCAGCGTGGGTGGATCGCTCGCCCTGGTCATGGACTACGTCGCCGGCGGCAGCCTGCGGAACTTCCTGCGGGCCGAGGGCACCCTCGCCCCCGCGGACGCCGCCGACCTGCTGGCCCAGGTGGCCGCCGCCCTGGCCCAGGCGCACGAGCTGGGCGTGGTGCACCGCGACGTGAAGCCCGACAACATCCTGCTGCAGGAGAACGCGGGCCGGATCGAGGTGCGGCTGACCGACTTCGGCATCGCCCGGGTGCTCGACACCGCCGGGCTGACCACGCCGCAGGCCATCGTCGGCACCCCGCACTACATGGCTCCCGAGGCGATCCAGGGCGAGGCGGTGTTCGCGTCCGATGTGTACTCGGCCGGCATCGTCCTGTTCGAACTGCTGACCGGCCGGCCCCCGTACGCCGGGGAACCGCTGGCCGTGCTCCGCGGGCACCTCGACGAGACCCCGCAGCGACCGGACGGCCTGCCCGCAGCGGCGTGGGAGCTGATCACCTGGTGCCTGGCCAAGGACCCGGATCAGCGCCCGACCACCGCCGAGCTGGGTGTCGCGTTGCGGGAGCTGTCCCGCGAGACCGCCGGGATCCCGGCTCTGCCCGCGCCCGGAGCGGAAACGGTCGTCACCGAACAGATCAGCCTGCACGCGGTCTCCCACCCCTCGGTCCGCCCGGTGTCGTCGCGCAAGCGCCCGCGCAACGGGCCGCGGTCGTGGATGTGGCGTCGCCCGTGGGCCATGGTGGCGCTGCTCGCCGGCACCGTGGCCCTGTCGGGGGTGGGCGGCTTCAACGCGTGGCAGCTGATCGACTCGGGCGACCGGCCGGCCGCCGCCGCGGCCGCACCCCCGGCATCCACCTCACCGGAGGCGCTGGGTGTGCCCGGGCCCAGCGGCGCCGCCCAGCCCGATCAGCCCGTCGCACCGCTGCCCCCGCCGAGCGGCTCGCTCTCGCTCGACGCCGGTGGTTCCCTGGCCGCGCTACCGGCCGGATCGAGCGGCCGGCCGACCAGCCGACCGGCCGACCGGCCCAGCAGCCCGGCCGCCGCCAAGCCCGGTGTGACCCGGCCGCCCGTGCGCCGAGCGCCGATCGGCGTGGGTGCCTCGGCCGGTCCGGGCAACGCGCGGGTCGAGGCCCACTTCGGCCCGTGGCGGTGCGGCGACGAGTACGACTGGGATCTCGGCCATCCGGTGCTGGCCCGCCCCTGCCATGCCGTGGGCAGCCGGGTCCGGGTGGCCGGCCAGATCGAGGCGATGCCCGGCATCCAGACCGACGTCGCGCTCACCGTGCGGGACGCCGAGAGCGACGAGGTGCTGGCCGGCCCGTACACCTGCAAGGGCTTGATGTTCACGGACTTCGCGCTGAAGCACAGCTGCGGGCCGATCGACCTGGAACCGCCGCACGGGCGCCGGCTCGTGCTGGTGCAGACCTGGGAGTACACCCAGCGCCCGCTGCTGCCGGGCGGCAAGGCGCGCGGGCCCGAATTCACCTGGTGAACAGCGGGGGCGCGACCGGACGGTGGCCGCGCCCCTGCTGTTCGAAACTAGGCGGCGCGCCACATCCGGAAGAAGGGCGTGCCGTCGGGGAGCAGCATCTCGAACGGGTCCATGTCGACGTAGCCCGAGCGACGGTAGAGGCGCACGTTGTTCTCGTTCGTGGCCTCCAGATACGCCGGGACGCCGGCCGTGTCGAGGTCGCTGTGCGTCTGGGTCATCAGCTGGCCGCCGAGACCGTGGTGCTGGTGGTCGGGGTGCACGGCCAGGAACGCCAGGTGCCAGTGGCCGTCGTGCGGGTGGTGCTTCTCGAAGAGCTGGTCGAGCGCGAGGAACCGCTCGATGTAGTCGCCGGCCAGCGCCCGCAGCCGCTCGTCGTAGCCCTCCGGGTCGGGCGACTCCTTGGTGTAGTCGAACCACACCGCGGTGGCGGCCAGGCCACCGCCGTCGGGCAGGTCGATGACGTCGACCCGGCCGTACTTCTGCGCGTGCTCGGTCAGCAGCGTGAAGAAGTCGGCCATCACCTTGAGACGGTCCTCCAGCGGCGGAACGAGGTAGGCATTCGCGTCGAGGTGGAAGAACGAGTGGCTGATCAGGTGCCCGACGGCCGGGATCTCCTCGTCACGGGCGGAGCGGATCTCGGGGAACGTCACTGGTTGTCCTTGTCGTCGGTGGAGGCCAGGGCGGCGGAGAACCCACCCACGGAGGAGGCGCTGCGGGCGCCGAGACCGATGCCCGCGTACACCTGGGGGTTGCTGCTCCGCAGGATCAGGGCCCAGGCGATGCCGGCCACCAGCAGGACGGCGAAGGCCAGTGGCACGACCCAGGTCGGCTTGCTGCCCTCCTCGACGCCGAAGAGCGTGGCGATGTTGCTCAGCGCCAGGTACGACATGACCACGAGCGCGAGCGAGCCGAGCACGGGGGCGCCGAGGCGGTGCCAGAAGTCCTCACCGGCGGGGTTGCGCACGAAGTAGTTGATGACCGCGAACGAGGTCAGGGTGATCAGGAGCAGAACGCCGATGCCGCCGCCGCTGCCGCCCCAGAAGAACAGGTTGACCAGCGGGTCCCAGCCGGCGACGGCGTAGATCACGATGACCGTGAGGCCGAGCGCGCTCTGGATCAGCGAGCCGTTCTTGGGGGCGCCGGTGCCGGGCACCGTACGGCCGAACGCGCGGGGCAGCACACCCTCGCGGCCGAGCGAGAACATGTACCGGGCGATGATGTTGTGGAACGAGATCATCGCGGCGATCAGCGAGGTCAGGAACAGCGCGTACCCGAGGTCGACGGCCCGGCCGCCGAGCTGGTCGGAGGCGACGTTGAAGAACAGGTCAGGCCCCTCGGTGCCGGCCCGGCCGATGACGTCGTCACCCGCGGCCGAGATCATCGCCCAGGCCGCGAAGCCGTAGAGCACGGCGATCAGGGAGATGGCGATGTAGGTGGCCCGCGGCACCGTCCGGCGCGGGTCGCGCGACTCCTCGCTGAAGACCACCGACTGCTCGAAGCCGACGAAGCCGGTGATCGCCATGGCCAGCAGCGCGCCCGAGCCGGCGCCGGCCAGGCTGCTCACGTCGATCGGGGCCGACGACGCCTGGAAGTTCGGCGAGAACAGGTCGGCGATGCTGAACACGACGACGACGATGATCTCGGCGACCAGGAGGGTGGCCAGCACCTTGCCGTTGACGGCGACGTCGCGCACGCCGAGCACCGCGGTCAGCGCCCAGACCACCAGGGCCAGCACCCACCACTGGATGTCGAGCCCGAACCACTTGTCGAACAGCGGCGACGCGATGGCGCCGAAGCCGCCGTAGGCCGCGATCTGGAACATGTTGTAGGCCAGCAGCGCCACCCAGGAGGCGCCGACGCCGACCGGGCGGCCGAGGCCCTGCGAGATGTACGCGTAGAAGGCGCCCGCGTTGGCGATGTGCCGGGCCATGGCGACATACCCGACAGCGAAGATCGCCAGGACGACGGCGACCGCCACGAAGGCGATCGAGATGCTGGTGAGCTCGGTGACCGCGATGCCGGTCGGTACGACGCCGGCGACGACGGTCAGCGGCGCCGCGGCGGACATGACGAAGAAGACCACCGCGGCCACGCCGAGACGGTCACGAGCCAGAGCCGTTGACAGCTGACTCTGGGGGGGTTTTGTTGCGGTCGAGGACACGCGTTTCTCCATGAGGGGGTTGAGAAGGGGGGTTGGAGAGAAAGGGGTCAGGCGCGCCGGGCCATGACGGCGTCGCCCACCGCGGCCTCGGCCTGGCCCACCAGCTCCAGCAGCATGGCCGGGAGCCGGCGCTTGAGCTGGTCGAACAGCTGCCCGCGGCCGCGGGCCTCGAGGGTGAAGAAGACGTGCTGGTCGAGACCGGTGGCGAGGATCAGCCCGGCCAGGACCAGGTCGGGGATGTCGAGGAGCTCGCCGCGGCCGATGAACGTCCGGATCCGGGTGGCGGGCCAGCCGGCGATCATCGAGTCGGACGGGACGAACGAGACCTTGGCGCCGAACAGGCCGCGCTTCTCCTGCCGCTGCACGAGTGCGGAGCGGGCGAGGCGGCGCTCGACCAGGTCGGTGGCGACTCCGGTGGCCAGGAACGAGATCCAGTCGCGGACGGCGCGGTGGTGTCCCTCGCGCAGCAGCTGGTCGAGCACGGCGGTGGCGGCGGGGTCGCCGGTCGGGCGGTCGTCGATGATCTGAATCTTGCCGTCCACCACGTCGACGCGGCGCCAGAGCACCAGTTCGCCGATGAGAGCGGACGCCATGCCCAGCCCCAGCGTTGCCGGGGAGAGCAGGCACTTGCCCTTGACCGTGTCATGGGCGGTGAGAAACAGATCGTCGGCGAGGGGTAACTGTGCCGATGCGGTCACGGCACATCTCCTCTCCACTTCGATGTCACGTGGGGTTACCTCGGCTTTCCCCGCCCGGCGATTACCGATAGTGATGCACGCGGCATAGAGCGAACGTCACGGTGTGCGTCCCCCAGAACGACATCGCGTAGCATGCCAGCGTGGTCAACTCAGCGCAATGTCCTCATCAGACCAGATTTTCGTTCGATGTGGAACGATCTCCGATGCATTCTGCATCTAGCCTCTGACCTGCGGCTTTGGAAGGTTTCCGCGGGGCGCGTAAAGCAGAGTTAACGTTTTAATACACGTCTATCTATGCATTTGGCGTACGCCGATCGAGAATCACCAATGGCCGTGCACGCCCATGACGGAGAGTGTCCTGCCCATCGCGCTTATACACAGGGTGACCGTGGCGGAAGGCAAATCGGGTGGGCGCCGAGAAAAAGCCCTGGGCGGGCCCGCCGCCGGTAAAGTTCCTGGTAGGCGGGCCACCGTTCAGGAAGCTCCCAGGGGAACCGGGGACGATTGATCGGTTGCCGCCCCGCTTATCGCCCGGAGGTTCCATACCCATGCTTGAGGTCACCGCGCTCGGCTGGACGCTGACCATCGGGGTCATCGTCGCCCTGCTCGCCCTCGACCTGGCCGTCGGTGTGTTCCGGCCGCACGCCGTCGGCTTCCGCGAAGCGGCTGTCTGGTCGATCTTCTACATCGCCGTCGCAGTCGCGTTCGGTGTCGTCTTCGGACAGGTCGCCGGATGGGACTTCGGCGCTCAGTATTTCGCCGGCTACATCGTCGAGAAGAGCCTGTCGGTCGACAACCTGTTCGTGTTCGTGATCATCATGGCCACGTTCGCCGTGCCGGAGAAATACCAGCAGGAGGTGCTGACCTTCGGCATCATCATCGCGCTGGTCCTGCGGGTCATCTTCATCGCGCTCGGCGCGACGCTGCTGAGCCTGTTCTCGTTCATGTTCCTGATCTTCGGCCTGATCCTGATCTTCACGGCGGTCCAGCTGTTCCGGCATCGCGACGTCGATCCCGACGTCGAGGACAACGCGCTGGTGAAGTTCAGCCGGCGGATCCTACCGGTGACCGACGACTACATCGGCGGCAAGATGATCACCAAGGTGGACGGCCGCCGGGTGGTCACGCCGATGTTCATCGTGCTGATCGCGATCGGCAGCTCCGACCTGCTGTTCGCCCTCGACTCGATCCCCGCCGTCTTCGGCGTCACCGACGAGGCGTTCATCGTCTTCGTGGCCAACGCGTTCGCCCTGCTCGGTCTGCGCGCCTTGTTCTTCCTGGTCAAGGGGCTGCTCGATCGTCTGGTCTATCTGTCCGCGGGCCTGTCGGTCATCCTGGCCTTCATCGGCGTCAAGCTGGTGCTGCACTGGCTGCACGTCGACATCAACACCTCGGTGCCCGAGATCCCGACGCCGCTCTCGCTGGTCGTCATCATCGGGGTCCTGATCGTCACGACGATCGCGAGCCTGATGAAATCGAAGAAGGACCCGGACACCAAGGCCCATGCCGGCAGCCTGCGAGGGCGGCCGGAGGAGCGGCAGAAGCACTGAGCACACGAAAAGCCGGCCGGGTTCGTCCCGGCCGGCTTTTCTGCGCTGAGGGGTCAGCCCAGGTATCCGCCCATCCCGGCGGTCTGGCGGCTGCTGGTCTGCAGGCGCACGGTGTCCTGGCGGTACAGGATGTCGCGGATGGTCTCGGTCTCCTCGTTGCTGTGACGGGAGAGAAGCTGGTCGAGCTCGGCGCGCTCGGCGGTGGTGCGGAACGACGCCAGCTCGTCGGCGAGCCGGCGGTGAGCGACGCGCATGGTGCGGCGGTTGGCCAGCGCCGTGCGGGCGTCGCGGAGCTTGGTCGTGAACTGCATGGCCGTCTCCTTACGGATTGTGATGGCGATAGGCCTCGTCGCCTTCCCTTACAACCATCCACGGGCCTCGCTTCATCCCCAAATCAAGCAGGTAAAAGACGGAAGACGAAAGTGATGGCGGCCACTGGAAATCTGTCGCCGGGGTCACTCTCAGTGGTGAAGTGGCTGGTCAGGCACTCCGGGTGACTTCGGACACGACGGTCGCCAGACGGGACGACAACTGGGTGCGGGAGCGCACCCCGATCTTGCGGTAGATCCGGGTCAGGGTGGCCTCGACCGTCTTGACGCTCAGATAGAGCCGGCCGGCGATCTCGCGGTTGCTGGCACCGTCGCGGACGAGCGCCGCGATCCGCAGCTCGGTCGAGGTCAGGCCGAGGTCGAACGGCGTCGTCCCGGCGGCCGACGTGCCGGCCAGGGCCCGCTCGGTCTGCTCGGCCCACGGCTTGGCGTCGGCGGCCAGAAAGATGGCCAGCGCGGCGCCGATGGCGAGCCGGGCCGCCGCATATCGTCGGCGGCGCCGCTCGGCGCTGCCCTGCACCAGCAACGCGTGCGCCTGCTCGATCGGCTGGTGCAGCTGCTCGAAGTGCTGGGCGGCGGACGCCGAGAGCCGGACGGCCGAGTCGGCCTGCCCGCTCTCCGAGAGCACCACCGCCGCCGCCCGGTCGAGATAGCCGAGCAGGCCCGGGTTGGCACCGAGCCGCTCGGCCGCGGCCCGCGCCACGGCGAGCGTCGCGGCCGCCTCGGCGTGCTCGCCCAGCGCGGCCAGTCCCCCGGCCAGGTCGCCGTGCCAGCGCACGATCATCGGGTCGCCCCCGCCGGCGCCGGCCTCCAGGCCGCGCAGCCGGCGCAGCGCCGCCACCCCCTCACGGGCGCGGCCCGCCCGCAGCTCGGCCTGGCCCAGCGCGTGCAGGTTGCGCCGCAGATAGAGGGTGTCACCCTCCTGCTCGGAGGCCCGCACGCCGCGACGGGCGAACCCGGCTGCCGCGGGCAGGCTGCCGCCGGCCAGCTCGGCGATGGCCGCGGTGTAGGCGGTCGGCCCGGGGCTGAGCCCGGCCCGTTGCGCGGCCCGCACGGCCTGGTGCGCGTAGTCGAGCGCCTCGCGGCAGCGACCGGCCCGGGTGGCCACCTCGGACAGGCTGCGCAGCACGCAGACGCGGGCCTCGCCGATCCGGTCGGGGCCGGCCACGGCCAGCAGGCTGAGCAGCGCGGCCCGGGCCTCGTCGAGCCGGTCGTCCATCATGGCGAAACGCGCCGCCACATAGCGCGGGCCGTAGTGCAGCCAGTCGGGCGCGGGCGTGGCCGGCAGCACGAGCGCCTCGGTCAGCGTGTCGGACCAGCCGGGGTCGCCGCGCAGCCGCTCGATCTGAGCCAGCACGCTGAGCGCCATCGCCTCGGTGGTCGGGTCGCCGGCCCGGCGGGCGGCCAGCGCGGTGCGCGCCGCCTCGTCGGCTGCGCGGTCCGGATCACCGGTGATCAGCGACGCCCAGGTGACCCGGAGCAGCACCGGGGCGAGCAGGGCCGGGTCGTCACCGGCCTCGTCGAGCGCGGCCGCGAACATCTCCCCCATCTCGGCCAGCCCCTGCCCGGCCAGGTCGATCAGCACCAGCCGGGCCCGCACCCGGTGCCCGGCCGGCGCGTCGGCCGCCAGCACCGCCTCGGCGGCGCGTCCGGCCAGCACGGCCGCGCCGGCGCTGAGGCCGCTGCGGGCGGCGGCGACGAGCCAGTCCAGCCGGTGGGCGGTGCAGGTGTGCGGGCAGCGGTCGGCGGCCAGCAGGAACAGCTCGGCGGCGGTGCGAGCGGCCCCCCGGGTCGCGCAGCGCTGAGCGGCGGCGGCCAGCGACCGGGCGACCGCGGCGTCCGGCACGGAGCTGCGCAGGGCGCGATGGCGCAGCGCCTCGATCTCGTCGACCGCGCCGGCGGCCAGGGCGGTGTGTGCCTCGGTGCGGTCGCCGGCCGGCGCGTCCTCGGCGATCACGGTGGCGAGCAGCGGCGGGGTGAAGCGAATCTGCTCGCCGTCGACCGCCACGGCACCGGCCGCGGCGGCCAGGCGCAGATCCCGGACGGCATCCTCCCGGCCCGCCCGCAGCAGCACGGTGACCGTGGGCTCGGCGGCCAGCGCGGCCACGAGCAGGGTGTGCACGGTCTCGGCGGGCAGCGCGGTGAGCCGGTCGCGCAACAGCTCCCGGACCGATTCGGGCAGCGGCGACGGGCGCCAGGACGGGCCCGGCGGCAGGGCGGCGCCCAGGGCCAGCGCCAGGAACGGGTTGCCGGCGCTGGCCTCGTGCATCCGGCTGGCCCGGCGGCAGGGCAGGCCCCGCTCCTCGAGCAGCTCGGTGAGGTCGTCGGCGGTCAGCGGGGGGACCTTGAACTCGACCGCGGGCGCGGGGCAGAGCCGTACGGCGCGGCGGCGGCCGGCCGGGTCGGGGTGCCGTTGCGCGGCGATCACCCGGACCCGCGGGCCGGGCCGGCGGCGCATGGCGAACGCGATCAGCTCGGCCGACTCCGCGTCGAGCCACTGACAGTCGTCGAGCACGATCAGCACCGGCCGCACCCGGGCACAGTGCGCGAGCAGCAGCGGCAGGACGAGGCGGCGGGCCAGCGCGGCGGCTCCGGCGCGCGGGGCCAGCCCCTGCCGCAGGGCGGCCAGCGCGGTCCGCTGGGCGCGGGGCAGGGCGGAGCGGGCCGCCGGTGGCAGCTGCCCCATCAGGTCGGCGAGACCCGCGTACGGGATCAAGCGCTCGCTGCGCACCGGCCGCAACCAGACGACGAGCTCGCCGCGCGCGGCCGCGGCCGAAGCCGCCGCCTCGAGAAGCGCCGTCTTGCCGATGCCGGCCGGCCCGTGCAGGGCGACACCGCCGCCCATGACGAGGCGGCTCTCGATCGTCGCAAGGAGCTCATCGCGCCCGTGCATGCTGCCACCCCTAGGTCCGAATCGGCCTCAGCCTAGGAAGTGACAGACGCACACATCAATAGATTCACATATGCCAACAGTTACCTATCACCGCGGGGATGCCCCCGCCTAATCGTCGTCGTCCCCGCCGTCGTCGTCATCGTCGTCACCGTCGCCGCCCGGGCAGCCCGAAAGGGTCAGCACCGTGGCCGCGCCGCCCGCCAGCAGGAGGGCCCGCCCGAAGAACGCGCGCCGGTTCAGGCCCGGCTCGCCGGTTACGGAGTCGTCTCGTTCACGAGTCGCTTCGTCCATGCCCGCATTGTGTCAGCGCGGCGACGTATCGGGGAGACCATCGCGGTCCCCTTCGCCACCGACCTACCCGAAAGTGACCCGGGCCGGACAGCGTCGATCGGGTAGCCGCCGTCCCGCACCGGCTACTTCGTGGCGGTCACCGACGTCGCCGAGACCGTGCCGTCGGAGGCCGTGCTGCCCTGGACGGTGACGGACTGGCCGGCTTTCACGTCGGCGAGCTTGCTCTTCGACGCCGTCGACACCGCCGTCCGGCCGTCGGTCTTCACGGTCACGACCGAGCCGTCCGGCTTCTCGACGTAGATCGTGGTGCCGTTGACAAGCTTGACCTTCCCCGTGGTGACCCCGGCGGCGGCAGCGGTGGTTTGAGTGCTGCCTTGCGCTTGGCCGCCGCCTTGTGCCTGACCGCCGGCGAAGTTCGGCAGGCCAGCGGCGGCGCCGTATCCCGCCCGGTTCTGACCGCCGCCGGCCCGTGCCGCGGGCGCTTCGGCCGCGCCCCACTGCTTCTGCGCCTGAAGGCCGCCGGCGAAACCGCCGACCAGGAGCACGATCGCGCCGAGCACCACCGTGCCCCGGTTCCACCAGCGGCGCGGGGCGGCCTTGGCCAGCTCGGTGGCCAGGGCGTCGTCCTCCGGGGAGAGCACGACGGTGTCATCGCTGATCGAAGTCACAACGGGTCCTCACTCGTAGCGCAGCGCGTCGATGGGCCGCAGGCGGGCGGCGCGGGCGGCGGGCAGGCCGCCGAAGAACAGTCCGATCGCGAGGGAGACGCCCAGCGCCAGACCGACCGAACTGGGCACGATCACCGGCCGGACGCCGACGATCTCGAAGCTGCTGCCGACCAGCGCGGCCACCACCCCCAGAGCGCCGCCGATCACGCTGAGCAAGGTGGCCTCGATCAGGAACTGGGTCAGGATGACCCGGCGGGGCGCGCCGAGCGCCTTGCGGATGCCGATCTCCCGGGTCCGCTCGGTGACCGTCACCAGCATGATGTTGGTGATCCCGATGCCGCCGACGAGCAGGCTGATCGCGGCCACCGCGCCGAGCAGCGTGGTGAACGTGCCGGCCGTCTGGGTCTGGGTCTCGAGCAGCTGCGCCGCGTTCTGGATCCGATAGGCGGCCGGGTCGAGCGACAGGTCCAGGATCGTCGACACCTCGGACTGCACGGCGTCGACCTGGTCGGGCGCCGCCGCCTCGACCAGGATCGAGGTGAGCGCGCCATAACCGGTCAGGACCTGGCGTACGGCGGTCAGCGGCGCCACGGCGGTGTCGTCGGCGTCCTGGAATCCGGTCGAGCTCTTCTCGCTGAGCACGCCGACCACGGTGAACAACGCGCCGCCCACGGTGACCTGCCGGCCCACCGGGTCCAGGCCGGGGAAAAGCTCCTCGGCCACGGTCGGCCCGATCACCACCACCCGGCGGCCCTGCGCCTCGTCGTCGGCGGTGAACGCCGAGCCCTCGCCGACCGGTGTGTTCGAGGCCTGGAACCAGCCGGGCGTGGTGCCCACGAACGAGCCGACCTCGTGGTCCGCGCCCTCGTAGGTGACCGTCGCCGACGAGCTGACCACGGGTGACACCGATCGCACGCCGGGGGCCAGCACCGGGTCGGTCAGGGCGGCGGCCAATTCCGTGGTCAGCGAGGCCCCGCCCCGGCCGGCACTCATCACCGTGATCGTGTTGGTGCCCAGCGCCTCGATCCGGTCGCTGATCGCCCGGGCCGAGCCGTTGCCCACCGCGACCAGCAGGATCACCGCCGCCACCCCGATCAGGATGCCGAGCATGGTCAGCGACGAGCGCAGCTTGTTGGCCGACAACCCCCGCAACGCGAACCGCACCACCTCGGCGAAGCTCACCGCACACCCACCGGCGCCTGGCGGACATCGTGGACGATCCGGCCGTCGACCAGCCGGATCAGGCGCTTGGCCCGGGCGCCGACCTCGGGTTCGTGGGTGATGACGACGATCGTCCGGCCGGCCGCGTTGAGCTGGTCGAAGACGTCCAGCACGTCGGCCGTCGAGCGGGTGTCCAGGTTGCCGGTCGGCTCGTCGGCCAGCAGCAGCGCCGGCTCGGTGACCAGCGCCCGGGCTACGGCGACCCGTTGCTGCTGGCCGCCGGAGAGCTGGTTCGGCTCGTGGCCGGCCCGCTCCGCGAGCCCGACCACGTCGAGTGCGGCCAGGGCCCGGCGCCGTCGTTCCCGGGGCCTGATCCCGGCGTACGCGAGAGGGAGCTCGACGTTGGCCGCGGCGCTCGTCCGCGGGATGAGGTTGAACGCCTGGAAGACGAAGCCGATGAGCCGGTTGCGGGCCAGGGCCAGTTGCCGGTCGGCCAGCTCGCTGACGTCCACGCCGTCGAGCAGATAGGTGCCCGAGGTCGGCACGTCGAGCGCGCCCAGGATGTTCATCAGCGTCGACTTGCCCGACCCGGACGAGCCCATGATCGCCACGTAGTCGCCGCGCCCGACCGTCATCGACACCCCGCGCAAGGCGTGCACGGTGGCTTCGCCCTGGCCGTACCGCTTGCGCAGATCCCGTACGTCGAGAACCGGTCGCGTCATCGCGGGCCCCCGCCGCCGCCGCCGAAGTTGCCCCCGCCACCGGCCGGGAACCCGCCGGTGCCGCCGGCCGGGAAGCCGCCGCGGGTCCCGGTGGACGTCGTGGTCGTCGCTTTGAGCACCACCCGCTCGCCGGCGTCGACACCCGAGGTGATCTGGGTGACGGTGTCGCCCACGAGGCCGATCTCGACCGGGCGGACCTGCTCGGCGGCGCCGTCGAGGACCGTCACCGTGTGCCGGTTGCCGGCCGTGGTGACCGCGGCCGAGCTGACCATGAGCGCGTTCTCGACGCTGCCGGTGGTCACCGCGACGCTGACCGTCTGGCCGGCCTTGACGCCGGTCGGCACCTTGTCGAGCGAGAGCGAGACGCCGTACGTGACGACGTTGCCGGACGTCGTGGCCGAGGGGTCGATCGCGCTCACCCGGCCCGGGGCCGACGTGCCGTCGAGCGCGTTCCAGGTGATGGTGGCGGTCTGCTTCTCCTTGAGTTTGGTCGCGTCGGCCTCGGCGAAGGCCGCCGTGACCTGCATCCTGGTGAGGTCCTGGATCTCGATGAACCCGCTCGACGTGTCCTCCTGCTGGGCGGATTGGCCGCCGGCGGATTGGGCGGCTCCGGACTGAGCGGCTCCGGACTGGGCGGCTCCGCTCGAGCTGCCGAGCGTGCCGTTGACCGCGGTGACCGTGCCGGCCATCGGCGCCTCGAGGACGGTGCCGGCCACCGCCGCCTCGGCCTGCTCGACCGCCAGCTCGGCCTGGGTGACCTCGTTCTCGGCGGTCGACGTGTCCGAGCCGGCGTCCTCCGCGCGGTCCACCGAGTCCCGCGCGGCGTCCAGGTCGGCGTTCGCGGCGTCCAGCGAGCGCTGCGCCGGGGCGGGGTCGACCTTCGCCAGCACCTGCCCCTTGGTGACCTTCTGACCGACCCGTACGGAAAGGGCCGTGACCGTGCCGCCGGTGACAAAATCGGCCGTGGCCGTGCGGGCGCTCTCGACCGACCCGTCCGCGGTCACGGTCTGGGTGACCGTGCCCTGCTGGACGGCGACCGTCCGGGTCGAGGCGGCCGCGGCCGGGGTGTCGTCCCCGGCCAAGGTCCGGTAGGCCCAGAACCCCCCGGCCAGCAGGACGACGCCGAGGGCGGTGTTGACCGCCACCGCGGGACGTCGCAGGGTGAGGCGCGCAGGCATGCCGGACACTGTGGCGGCCCGGCCTCGGAGGAGCTTCGGGGCTACCTGGGAGCCACCTCGGAGCCGGCCGTCGGGAGGACGACCCGGAAGGTGGCGCCGCCGGCCCCGGACGGATCCAGCTCGATCCAGCCGCCGTGGCCCTGCACGAACGCCGCGGCGATCGACAGTCCCAGCCCCGAGCCGCCGCCCTTGCCCCGGAAACGGCTGGCGTCGGCGCGGTAGAGGCGCTCGAAGACCCGCGGGGCATGCTCGGCGGCGATGCCCGGGCCGTCGTCGGCCACTTCCAGTACGGCGATGTCGCCGCCGGTGACGGAAACGGGCCCCGAGACCACGCCGCCCGGAGCCGGCGGCCGGGCGGCAAGGGTGCCGACCCGTACGGTGACCTGGGCGTCCTTCGGCGTGTGCTGAAGCGCGTTGGCGACCAGGTTGGTGGCGATCTGGCGCAGTGCGTGCTCGTCGCCGAGGACGGTGGCCGGGTCGAACGTGTCGTCGTCGTCGCGCAGGCCGGCCAGCCGGACCACGCGCTCCGGGGCGCGGGCGTGCGCGTCGCGGATCGTGTCGGCCGCCACCTCGAGCAGGTCGACCGGCCGGCGGGCCAGCGGACGCTGCTGGTCGAGCCGGGCCAGCATCAGCATGTCCTCGACGAGCAGGTTCATCCGGCCGGCCTCCGACTCGATGCGGTCCAGCGCCGCGCCGGGCGGAACGCCACCGCGCCGGTAGAGCTCGGCGAAGCCGCGGATCGAGGTGAGCGGGGTGCGCAGCTCGTGCGAGGCGTCGGCCAGGAACTGGCGCATGCGGCTTTCGGAGGCGGTGCGGGCGCCGACCTCGGCCTCGATCCGGCCGAGCATCGAGTTGAGGGCCAGACCGAGGCGGCCGGGCTCGGTGTGCGGATCGGTGTCGGCCACCCGGCCGCTCAGGTTGCCCGCCGAGATGTCCGTGGCCAGGCGCTCCATGTCGGTCAAGGGCCGCAACCCCAGCCGTACGACGAAAGCCGCACCCAGACCGAGCAGGCCCAGCACCAGCAGGCTCACCGCGAAATCGATCAGCAGCAGGCGGTCGGTGGTCTGCTCGACCTCGGCCAGCGACACCCCGGCCACCGCGAAGTCACCGGTGTCGGCGTTGCGCACGGCCATCATCCGCCACTCGGCGCTGCCGTCGCTGGCCTCGACCGTGTAGGGCTGACCGTCCTCGGCCAGGGTGGCGATCTCGTTCGGGACCGGGATGGGCGGACGGCTCAGGCCGGCCGACGAGCTGAACCGGTCGTCGAGCGTGCCGTCGGCGGTGCACCGGTAGACGACCTGGTCGGGGCCGAACTTCTTGAGCGGGGTCGTCTCGTCGAGGCGGGCGTAGCGACGGGCCTGCAGGCTGGGCCCCTCATACTCCTGGGGTGGCGGCTTGAACAGCACCCGGCTCATGCCCCGGAGCTGGTCGTCGATCCGGTCGTCCATGTAGGAGCGGATCAGCACCAGACCGGCGACGTTCGCGGTGATCAGGGCGAGCGCGGTGAGCACGCCGACCACGAGGACCAGGCGGGCGCGCAGGGTCCAGTGGGTCCAGCGCCGGACTTGGGGTGGCGTCATGTCAGTCGTCGCTGCGGGGCAGCCGCAACGCGTAGCCGACGCCGCGGACGGTGTGGATGAGCGGCGGCTCCACCTTGTCGATCTTGCGCCGCAGGTAGTAGACGTACGACTCGACGATGCGCCCGTCGCCGCCGAAGTCGTACTTCCAGACCCGGTCCAGGATCTGCGCCTTGCTGACCACCCGGCCCGCGTTGATCAGCAGGTACTTGAGCAGGTTGAACTCGGTGGGCGAGAGGTCGACGACCCGGCCCGCGCGGCGCACCTCGTGAGCGTCCTCGTCCATCTCCAGATCGGCGTAGCGCAGCACGGCACCGGCCGGGGCGGCGTCGAGCTCGGGCCGGGTGCGGCGCAGGATGGCGCGGATCCGCAGCACGACCTCCTCGAGGCTGAACGGCTTGGTGACATAGTCGTCCGCGCCCGCCGACAGCCCGGAGATGCGATCCTCCAGGGCGTCACGCGCGGAGAGGAAGAGCACCGGTACCCGCGACCCGGCGGCGCGCAGCCGCTTGGCGACGTCGAAGCCGTCCAGGTCGGGCAGCATCACGTCGAGGACGATCAGGTCGGGGTCGAACTCCTCGGCCGCGAGCAGCGCGCGATGGCCGGTCCCGGCGACGCGGACGTCGAACTCGACGAGGCGCAAGGTGGCGCTGAGCAGCGCGCAGATGTTGGGCTCGTCGTCGACGACCAGCACTCGGGCCGTACGCGTCGCGGGGCGGGTGTCTGTCAGCACGTCGAAGAACTATCAACGCTGCCTAGGAATTGCCTATGAACTTGTGAGGAGTCTGCTGTATTGCCGTTTCCCCTCCCGGACTCACCAGGATCGGGCCACCTGGTCGCCCTCGGCCAGGCCTTGGGTGATCTCGGTGAACTGGTCGCCGCGCAGGCCGATTCCCACGGTGACGGTCGTGCCGTCCTTCCGTACGACGCCCCGCGTGCCGGCGACGTCGTGGACGGCGGTGCTGGGCACCCGGAGGGTGTCGGGCGCGGCGCCGGTGGTCACGCGGACCGGGGCACTCTGGCCGACCAGCAGATGCTCCGGTTTCTCGTCCGGCTTATCGTCCGGTTTCTCGTCCGGTTTCTCGTCCGGCTTCTCGTCGAAGGAGAGCAGGACGCCGTAACGGACCATGGTGCCGTCGCTGGTGCCGACCGGGTCGACCTGGACGACGGTGGCCCGGAATTCCTGACCGGCCCGGTCGGCCAGGGTGACGACGGCCTTCTGCCGCACGGCGAGGCGGTCGGCGTCGGCCTCGGGGAAGTCGGCGCTGATCTGCATGGCATAGATGTCGGCCAGCGTTATGAAGCTGTTACCAGCGGTGACCTGGGTGCCGATCTTGCCGCTGACGCTGAGGACGCGGCCGGCTATGGGCGCGGTGATGGTCGTACCGGTCAGGGCGTCCTCGGCGTTCTCGAGTGCGGTCCGCGCCTGGATGACCCGCTGCTCGGCGCTGAGGATCGCATCGGGCCCGCTGCCGCTTTGCTGGCCGCTGCCCTGTTGGCCGCCGCTTTGCTGGCCGCTACCTTGCTGGCCGCCGCTTGGCTGGCCGCTACCTTGCTGGCCGCCGGTTTGCTGGCCGCCGGTTTGCTGGCCGCCGCCGCTCGATCCGTCGGATCCGCAGACCTCATCGCCGCCCGCGTTCCCGCCTCCTTGGTCGGCGCCGCCTCCGGGGCGGCCGAGTGAGGTGGTCGGGGCCGGCTTTCCCGGCGCGGTGGTCCTGGTCGGCGCGGTGGTGGTCGCGGGCGTCGTCCTAGCCGGTGTCGTCTTTGCCGGCGTCTTCACCGGCGGGGTCGTCTTCACCGGTGGGGTCGTGGGCGGCTTCGGCGAGGCGCTGGGTGAGGTCGTCGGGGTCGGCGTACGCGTTGCGGCAACTCCGTAGGCAGCGGCGACATCAGAACCACAGCCGTTGTCCGTACCGGCGGCGGCGTCCTCCTTGGCCTGGGTGAGCGCATCCTCCGCGTCCTCCAGCGAGTCCTGAGCGTCGTCAACCGCTTCGGCGGCGTCAGCGTCATCAACCTTGGCCAGCACCTGACCCGCCGTGACGGTGGTGCCGGCCCGCACCGCGACGCTCTCCACCGTCCCCGCCACCGCGAACGACAGGCTGCGGGTCTGAGCCGGCTGAACCGTCCCGGTGGTAGCCACCTCGGTAGTGACCGCACCCCGATCCACGGCCACCGTCTCGACCGCCGCTGTCTCCTCGGTGGCGTCCGCCGTCATGGCCCGCACGACCCCGAAGCCCACCAGCGCCAGCACCACGACAGCCACCGCACCCCACAGCCGGCGCCGCCGCCCACCCAGTGCTTCACCCATGGCCCGGAAGTGTCCCGGCCCCTGCTGGCCACCGCCTCCATCCCACCTCGGAGTTCGCTCGGAGCGGCGGGCACAGCCTGCGCACAGCGGCTCCGAGGTAACTCCGAGGCGGCGGTGACGTGCTGACGAGGTGCGGCGGCTTGGGTGTGGACGACCAACCACGGCCAAGGGAAGAGGGCACCGTGCGCAGAGCCGGGACGAAGACGTATCGCCGCGCGGCGGGACTGATCGTGACGTCCGCGGCCGTGGTGGCCACCGCGGCCTGCGGCGGTGGTTCAGCGGGCTCGGACGGGTCCGGCAGCGCCGACGGTGGCCGGAACACCGCGTTCGCCGCGTACACGGACTGTCTGCGACAGAACGGCGTGACCGTCACCATGCCCTCGGGCGGACCACGAACCCGGCCCTCGGGTGATGCCGGCTGGCCGTCCGGCATGCCGCGCCCTGAGGGCAGCGCCGGTGTGCCCCGGCCGTCGGGCAGTGCGGGCTTCCGCAACGGAGGCGGCTTCCCGGGCGGAGGCGGCATGGTCGGCAAACCGGACGGTGTGGACGAAGCGACCTGGCAGAAGGCGCAGGAGGCGTGCTCCTCCCTGCGCCCGTCGGGCCGCCCCGGCGGTGGCAACGCCAACCGAGGCGACGGCCGCAACGCCGCGTACGAGAACTGTCTCAAGGAAAACGGCGTGACCGACCCGGCCAAACTGGACCCCACCGAAGCCACGGCCAAGGCGATCGAGACCTGCAAAGTGCTGCAGCCAACCGCAAGCCCCTCCCCCACCGCCTGACGAGAACCCCACCCGCCCTGCAAACCGACCCTCGACTCAGCGCTGCCTGCACCGAACTCCGCGCCGGCGTTGCCGTAACCCCCGTGACGGCGACGCCGGCGCGGCCCGCGGATCCGATCAGATACCACCGTGCCGTCCGAGGAGCGTGCCCCCCGCTTCCCGGACGGCACGGCTTCCTCCCCGCCGCCGTTGTAGGTTGAGCCAACCCACCAGCGGCGGGCAACCCTTAGCAAGCGCCCGGCGCTGAATGTCGAGCACAACCCAGCAGCGGCAGGCGACGAGTCAGCAACGTCGGGCACCATTCGTTGAGCCACCCCCGCAGCGACAGGCGCCGAGTCAGTAGCGCCGGGTTTGTTCGTTGAGGCGGGCCCAGCGGCCGGCACGTTCGCGGCGGCGGCAGGCGACCAGGTGGCCGGCGAGGATCGCGGGCTGGCCGCCGCGCACGCAGGCGTCGGCGCCAGCGGTCAGCACTCCGGCGACCATCTCGGCCGGTGCGCCTTCGTCGACCAGGGCGACGATCATCGTGCGGGACGGGAGGGCCTGGCGGGCGGTGGCGACATCACGGACCGTGGCCGCGGCGACCAGCACGATCTCGTCGGGTTTCAGGTCGTCGAGGTCGGCGGCCCGGCGCAATGACCAGCCGGGCGGCAGGTGGTGCGGGAGGCCGGCCACCCGGCTGGGATGGCCGAGGTAGGCCACCACCGGCAGCGGGCCGGGGGCGGCGGGCAGACTCGCCGGGTTGATCGGAAGGTCGGTCGCGGTGGCGGTGAAGTCGCGATGACCCAGGTTGCTGTTCAGCGAAACGAGCATGGCGCTCATCCCCCTTCGGCGGGCTGTCCTTACCCCCTCACCATTCGCCTGCCGCCTGAGCCGCCCATGTGCCTTGCCTGTGCGTTTGTTGTCAGCCTCATCGAGGTTCGCTGATCAGTCCGGCGTGGAGGCCACGACACACTCGGCGCCCGCGACGGGCAGCAGCAGCACGGTCAGTGGCTCGGCTCGTGGCGGCCGGCGGCTGGTGGCGGCTGGTGGTTACGCCGACTGGCGGGGGACTATGCGGACGATGTCGGCGGCGGGCAGGGTGGGGGCGGCGCGGCCGTTCATTGCGGCCACGACCGTGGCGGCCAGGTGGGCGCCGACGACGGACTGGTCGGTGGTCACCGTGGTGAGCGGCGGGTCGGCCAGGCGGGCGGCGGGGATGTCGTCGACGCCGATCACGGCCAGGTCGGCTGGTGCGGACGAGCCGAGCTGGCGCAGGCCGGCGAGCACGGCGAGCGCCACCTCGTCGTTGTAGGCGCACACCGCGGTCACCCCGGTGGCCTGCCATCGCCGTACGGCATCGGCCGCTGCCGGGGGATCGAGCGGGACCGTCAGGCCGACCGGCGTCGGCAGGCGCCGGGCCGCGCACGCGGCTCGGACGCCGGCCAGCCGCGGCTCGGCGAAGAACCGCACCCGCGGGTCGTCGGGGTAGGCGTAGCCGAGCCTGGTGTGACCGGCCTGCGCGAGGTGCTCGGCCTGGCGGCGCCCGACCAGCTCCTGCGGGACGGCCAGCTCGTGCCCGCGGTGGCGGCCGGACAGGGCGACCACCAGCGCCACCCCGGCCGAGCGCATCGCGGCGATCTCGGCGTCGGAGAAGCCCGAGTACGCGATGACGGCGGCCGGCGTGATCGCCTTCCACAGGTCGGCGATCGGGCGGTCCGCGCGGTTGCCCGGGTGCACGACCAGGGTGAGCCCGTGGTGGGCCAGCGCGGCGGAGAGGTGACCGAGGTTGGAGCCGACCTCGGTGCCGATCGGCCAGTCGGGCAGCAGGCAGAGCACCACGTCGGAGCGGCCGGTGCGCAGGGTGCGGGCGGCGGCCGAGGGTGAGTAGCCGAGCTGGGCGGCGGCCTCGCGGACGCGGTCGCGGGTGCCGGCCGAGATGGTCTGGCGCGGCGTGTCGTTGAGGACGTAGCTGACCGTCGCACGCGACACCCCGGCCAGGCGGGCGACGTCGGCGCTGGTGACTCGTTTGGTCGTGGAGTCGGCCATGACAACCCAACTTACACGTGTAACCATGGGGTCATGACGTCCGACCTCGCCGCCCTGGTGAAATCCCTCGATCTGCCCGCCAAGGTGCGCCTGCTGACCGGCGCGACCGCGTTCACGCTCGCCGGGGAACCGTCGATAGGACTGCACGAGATGCGCTTCTCGGACGGTCCGACCGGCGTCCGCGGTCTGAAGTTCACCGGCGGGCGGGTGGCCACCCTCTTCCCGAACGCGACCCTGCTCGCCTCGACGTGGGACGAGCGGACCGCGTACGAGGTCGGGAAGCTCCTCGCCGAGGAGGCGATGGCCCAGCAGGTGCACGTCGTGCTGGGCCCGACGATCAACCTGCACCGCACGCCGCTGGGCGGTCGTCTCTTCGAGGCGTACTCGGAGGATCCGCTGCTCACCGGCAAGCTGGCCGCCGCTTACGTGCGGGGCCTGCAGGACAGCGGCGTCGGCGCGTGCCTCAAGCACCTGGTGGCCAACGAGAGCGAGACCGAGCGCAACACGGTGAACTCGGTGGTCGACGAGAAGACGCTGCACGAGCTGTATCTCCTGCCCTTCGAGATCGCGGTGGACGAGGCCGGCGCCTGGTCGATCATGGGCGCCTACAACGACGTCAACGGGGTGGCCGCGACCGAGCACAACTACGTGAACAACGAGGTCATCAAGGGTGCCTGGGGATACCAGGGGCTGATCATGTCGGACTGGTTCGCCACCAAGACCGCGGCGCCGGCTGCGAACGGCGGTCTCGACCTGGTGATGCCGGGGCCGGACGGGCCGTGGGGTGAGGCCCTGGTCGCCGCGGTGCGGGCCGGTGAGGTCGACGAGGCGGTCGTCGACGACCACGTCACGCGGCTGCTGCGGCTGGCCGAGCGGGTGGGTGCGCTGGGCACGCCTCGCGATTACCCCGCCGATCTGCCGGCTCCCGCTTCCCTCGTACGCCGGGAGCAGTTGACCAGGTTGGCCGCGAGCGGCATCACCGTGCTCAAGAACGACGGCGACCTGCTGCCGCTGGACCGATCCACCAGTGTGGCGCTGATCGGGCGGCACGCGGTCGAGACGATCGACATGGGCGGTGGCTCGGCCGTGGTGAACCCGCCATACCAGGTCACCGTGGCCGAGGGCCTGACCGGGCTGCTCGGCGACCGGGTCACCGTGGTCGACGGGGTGGACGTGCGGACCCGGCCGGTGCCCGCGCGCGGCGGCTTCCTGACCGCTCCCTCCAACGGGCAGCCGGGCATCGACGTCATCCTCTGCGACGCCACCGGCAACGAGCTCGAACGACGGTTCTGCCCGCTGGCCAAGACCATGATCGGCATGGACGACGACTTCACCGGGACGGTCACGACGGCCCGGCTGGTGGGCGACGTGCACGCCGACGGACAGGCCGAGCTGGGTGTCATGGGTGTCGGCGACTGGAAGATCTCCGACGGCACCACCTTCGCGCTGCGGACCTCCGGGCGCGGCATGGGCGAAGAGGTACTCACGCCGCCCACCCGGACTTTCGTCCCGTCGTCGGCGCCGGCCCGTTTCGAGGCCGAGGTCGCGGTGCCCGGCATGGGGCTTTACGGCCTGATCGGGAAGCCGGCGGCGCGGGAGACGGTCGACGTGATCGACGAGGCGGTGCGGGCGGCGGCCGGCACCGACGTGGCCGTGGTGGTCGTCGGCCTCACCGAGGAGCAGGAGACCGAGGCGGTCGACAAGAGCACGCTGCAGCTGCCGGGCGCCCAGGACGCGCTGGTCGAGGCGGTGGCGGGAGCGGCCCGCCGGACGGTCGTGGTGGTCAACGCGGCCACCCCGGTGCTCATGCCCTGGCTGCCGCGGGTCGATGCCGTGCTCTGGGCCGGGCTGCCCGGTCAGGAGGGCGGGCACGCCGTGGCGGCGGCCCTGCTCGGCGACATCGAGCCGGCCGGGCGGCTGGTCACCACCTTCCCGGCGGCCGACGGGGCCGCGCCGGCGTGGTCGGTGACCCCGGTCGACGGCCGGCTGGAATACGCCGAGGGCACCTTCATCGGCTATCGCGGGCACTTCGCGGGCCGGGCGCCGGACCCCGCCTTCTGGCTGGGTCACGGGCTCGGCTACGGCGAGTGGCAGTACAGCGACGTGCGGCTGGTGACCGGCGACGCGCCGTCGATCACGGTCACCGTGAAGAACGTCGGCCGGCACGAGAGCCGTGAGGTCGTCCAGGTCTACCTGCGCCCGGTCGAGCCCGACGAGCCCGTCCGCCTGGTCGGGTGGACCGCCGTGACCGTCGAGCCGGGCAAGGCGGCGCGGGTCACCGTGCACGCCGACCGCCGGCTGTGGCGCCGCTGGGACGCCGAGGCGCACGCCTGGTCGGACCGGCTGGCCGACGGCGGCGAGTTCCTGGTGGCACGCGGCCTGGGTGACGTGCGCGCGACAGTGTCCTGATCGTGGCGGCGGTCGCCTGGCATACTCGTCAGCTGAGCTTGCCGGGCAGGCCGTCCCAGGCCCACGGGCGCCGTGGGGCGGCCGGACCTGCCTGGCGTGACGTACGACCGTCAGGATGACGCCGTGACCGCTGCGCCCGAACGCGAGAGGCTCGAGTCGCTCGAGCCCTCCGGTGCGGTGCGCCCGGACGACATCCTCGACGCGATGCGCCGCGAGGCCGAACGTCACAAGGCGCTGCTGGCCGCCGGCCGCACCCTGGTGCCCAACCACTACACAGTCGGGCTCTCCGCTTACGACCACCGCCGCTGGGCCCCGCACGCGGCCCGGCTGGCGCAGGAGCTGGCCACCCGGCAGGCGGCGCTGATCGCCGAGCAGGCCTGGATCGTCTACGGCGACGTGTCGGTCGAGGTCTTCCAGGGTGACGACCTCGACACCGGCACCTTCCGGGTGGCGGCCCTGCTCGAACCGGATCCCCCTCCCCCGCGACCGGCCCCGCCGCCCGACGACACCGTCGCCACGCTGGTCAGCGCCGAGGGCCAGGCGTGGGGCCTGCCTCCGGGCCTGACCGTGCTCGGCCGCGACCGGGAGGCCGGCGTCCGGCTGCGCGACCCCGGCGTGTCCCGCCGCCACCTGATCATCGAGGTCCACGACGACCGGATCACCCTGACCGACCTGGGCTCGCACAACGGCACCCGGGTCAACGGCCACCCGATCGCCACCGTCGACCTGCGCCCGGGCGACACCATCGAGATCGGCGGCACCGCTCTCACGCTGCGCATCCGCTGAGTGGCTCACGGCAGGTCCCCGATGTCTTCCACCAGGCCGAAGTTGTAGATGTGGCGGTTGACCAGGGCGGGGTCGATCGGTCCGGCCGGGAGTGGCGCCGGGGACCACGGCAAACCCGACGGCCCGGTCTGCACCTCGACGTTGTCGGGCGGTGACCAGGCGGGAGCCGGCCCGTCGTGCAGCACCTGGGTGCCGGCGATCTCTCCGCTCACCGGGTCGATCAGCAGGTCGTAGGCCTTGTCGGGGCCGAGGAAGCCGAGGAAGCTCCCGGCCGGCGCGGCGAAGCGGACGATCACCAGGCGGCGGCCGTCCACCCCCGTTTCGCCGACGCTGACCGGGAGATCCCTCAGCAGCTGGTAGAGCGCGACCCGTCGCTCCGCCGGAAGCAGCGCGTCGAGGATCACCATCTCCCAGATGCCGCTCCACACCTGCTCGTCCTCGGAAACGACGTCGACCGTGACCCGGTCGATGAGGTCGCGGCGAGCCGCGGCCGGGTCGGTCGGGCCGGCCAGGAACGAGGTGAGCTTGAGGAAAGGCCGCTTCCCGAGGGGGAGGGACCGGTAGCGGTCCTTCGCGTTCTCCTGCTCCCACGCCGCCGAGGCCCGGCCGGGGTCGGTCAGTCCCTCCTCGGCCGAGCCGAGATAGGTCGTGGTCGCGGGCTCGATCCAGGTCTCGATGCTTCGCCGGAAGGGACGACCGTCGAGCGGACTGATCTCGACGATCTCATCGTTCTGATACACGAGTTGCCCAGCCCGGGGCCGGAAGGGCGTTTTCCGGCCGGCCGCCGTGATGAGCTCGTCGAACACGCGCCGCACCCGGGCCGGCTCGGACGACACCGGCTCGGGCTGCGGCGGGGTCAGCGCCCTCGGTCGCAGGGAGGCCAGGCCCACGCCGACCACCAGGAGCACCGCAGCCGCGGCGGCGACCGGCACCCAGAACCGCCGCATCGTCAGCCGCCACGCGAGATGCCGCGGCGCGGGCTGCGCGAAGACGCGCTGCCGGACCCGGGCCAGCGACTCGTCGGACGGCTCGACGACGCCGGGCGGAAGGTTCCGGACCGCGATCAGGTCCTCATCCATGGGCGTCATCGCGCACCCTCCTTTTCCAGTGCCGCCCGCACCTTGGTCCGGGCCCGGTGCAACGCCGACTGGACCGACCCGAGCGGAATGCCCAGAGCTTCGGCGATCTCGGCATACTCCAGCTCGGCCACGGCGAAGAGCATCAGAACGTCGCGCTGGCGGGTGGGCAGTTTCGCGATCACGGCCGAGAGCCGGGCCACCGACCGCTCGGCATCGACCCGCCCGGCCGCCGCCTCGTCGTGAGCCGGGTCGTCGGCCGCGACCGCCCGCGTGTTGTCCCGCAGCGCCTGGAGCTCGGCCCGCCGATGCCGGCGCAGCAGGTTGGTCGCGATGCCGTAGAG
Source organism: Paractinoplanes maris (assembly GCF_023544465.1). Classification (GTDB taxonomy): domain Bacteria; phylum Actinomycetota; class Actinomycetes; order Mycobacteriales; family Micromonosporaceae; genus Actinoplanes; species Actinoplanes maris. Next base: position 176,835 of record NZ_JALPVL010000016.1, read on the forward strand.
CCAGGGCAGCCACTCGCCGCGCTCGGGATCGAACCGCTCGCGCCGCTCGTGGGCCACCAGGAACGTCTCGGCCACCACATCCTCGGCCAGCTGCGGACCGACCCGGCGTGTGCAGTAACGCAGCAGCTCGCGGGCATGCCGATCGAACAGCTCCGCGAGTTCGTCGTGCTGCGTGGCGGCCCGGATCGGCGTCATACCTGTACTTGTCTCAACTCGACAGTCATGTTCCCGGATATTCGAGACGGCGGATCGCGCCGCCCGCAAGTCAGGGGCGGGCCCGGCCGGCCACGACGTTCCCGGCGGTGGCGGGCAGCCGGAACGCCTCGACGGCGGGGACCACGAGCAGGACCGCGAGCGCCAGGAAGGCGAACCGGAACCGGGGCTCGGCCCCCTCGGTGAAGCTTGCCCCCAGCCGTACGAGAAGGGCTCCGGACGCCACGCCCAGGCCCGCACCCAGCTCCTGAACGGTCGACATCAAGGTGTTGGCGCCGGTCATCCGGTTGGCTGGGACGTCGGCGAAGGCCAGCGTGTTGTAGGTGCTGAAGCCGATCGAGCGGAACGTGCCGCTCAGCGCGAGAACGAGCAGGACCAGCAGCAACGGCGTCGAACCGGTCAGCGACGCGAGGCCGATCAGGCAGGCCGCGGAGGCGAGCACGGCGCCCAGCATGACCGTGCGCATGCCGTAGCGGCGCATCAGCGGGGTGGTGACCGGCTTGATGCCGATGTTGCCGGCGAACAGGGCGATCACCACCAGGCCGGCCTGCGCGGCCGTCCAGCCGAAGCCGAGCTGGAAGAGCAGCGGCAGCAGGAACGGGATGGCGTTCATGACCGCGCGGAAGACCGAACCGCCCAGGGCCGTGACGCGGTACGTGCGCACGCGCAGGATGCGCAGGTCGACCAGGGGGTTCGCGGCGCGCAGCAGGTAGCCGATCGTGGTGACCAGCGCCGAGGCGGCCAGCACGAGCAGGGCGATCGCGAGCGGCCACCGGGGACGCTGCTCGGCGACGCCCTCGAGACCGGCCACCAGGGCGGCCGTGCCCGTGGCGACCAGCACAAAGCCGCGCCAGTCGAGCCGGCGGGGCGTCTCGGCCCGCACGTCGGGGATCAAGCGACGGGCCAGGGGCAGCGCGAGCAGGCCGAGCGGGACGTTGACCAGGAAGATCAAACGCCACGACGCGTACGTGCTCAGGACGCCACCCAGCGCCGGCGCGATCAACGGCGCGGTGAGCGCCGGCCAGGTCAGGTAGGCGATGGCCCGTACGAGATCGGTCTTGGCCGTGGTCCGGATGACCACCAGGCGGCCGACCGGCACCATCAGGGCGCCCCCGACCCCCTGCAGCACCCGGGTGCTCACCAGCATCGGCAGGTTGACCGCGGCGGCACAACCCACCGAGGCCAGGGTGAACACGACGATCGCGACGGTGAAGACCCGGCGGGCCCCGAACCGCTCGGTCAGCCAGCCGCTGATCGGGATGAAGACGGCGAGCGTGAGCAGGTAGGCGGTGATCGCCACGTTCACGGTGACCGGCTGCACCCCGAGGTCCCGGGCGATGTGCGGGGCCGCCGGGGCGATCACCGTCGCGTCGAGGATCTCCATGAAGAAGGCCCCGGCGACCAGCAGAGCGAGACCCCGGGCCGTCCTGTCCATCCCCCGATCATGGGTGCTGGAGGGAGATCAGCGGAAGTGACCCCCCGGAAGGAACTGGGCCGGGCGCAGTGCGCGGTCGGTGATCCGGACGTCGCCGATCCAGCCGTAGAAGCCCTGGCCGTAACTCAGGTCGAACGACGTCGCACCGATCACGAACGGCCGGCCGACCGTGGCGATGCCCCGCGCGGGCTGGGCCGGGTTCCGGGCGATCTTGGAGCCGTTGACGTAGACGATCGAGCGCTTGCCGTCGTTGACCACCGCCAGGTGCTGCCAGACGCCGGTCGGCAGGGCGTGGCTCCACGAGGTCGGGTTGTGATCGCCGACCTCGGAATAGAGCACGTACTGCAGGAACCGCTCGCCCGAGATGTTGAGGCTGCATGTGGGCTCGAGATCGGACCAGCCGCTGTGCTTGCCCGCGTCCCCGGCGCGGGCCTCCCAGCTCAGGATGCCCATCCAGGCGTGGTCACCCTCGAACGGCTCGGGCAGCTTGACGAACGCCTCGATGGTGTAGCCGCCGAGGAACTTCGCGCTGTTGATCGGGGCGTCGCCCGCAGTGTGCAGGATGGCGCCGCGGTCGGGGCCTTTGCCACCGTCGAAGCGCAGGCTGGCATGGGCGGGGGCACCGACATGATGCTCTGCCGAAACGGTCAGCGTCCGGTCGGTGCTGTTGGCGAGCCGCCGTACGGTGAGGTGGTTGCCCTTCCCGCTGAGATCCCTGATCTGGGCGCCGTCGGCGACCGACTGACCGCTCTGGTCGAAGCGCCAGTAGGCGGCGGTGTGCCGGTCGACGACCTGAGCCGCCGGACGTGGGCGGGGCGCGGCCACCGGGAAGCGCTCGTCGAAGTCGAACTCGAGACTGAACCGGTCGACGTCGCTGGTCAGCTCGATGGTCTCGGCCTCCAGCGGGGTGCGACGGGCGGGGTCGCGGGCCAGGAACCAGGGCGCGAACGTCTCGACGTCGATGCGGTTGCGCACCAGGTCGAAGCGATAGAGCCGGATCATGCCGGCGCCGCCGTAGTAGCGGTCCTGGTAGTTCGTGATGTGCACGTGGACGTCGTTTCCGGCGTCGTTCTCGAGGACCGTGCGGCCGGGCGGCCAGTAGTGCCCGTTCAAGGTCAGGAAGACCTGGTCGTTGCCCTTGATGAGCTGGTCCCACAGCCGCTGACCGTTTCCCGAGAGGTACGCCTTCCCGGCGTCGTCGGCGTAGGCCAGGTCATGGGTCGTGACGATCGTGGGAACCCGGTGCCGGCTGAGGATCGTCTGCGCCCAGGCGAGCCCGCTGTCCGAGATGCGCCAGTCGAGGGCCAGGATCAGCCACTTCTTACCGGCCGCCTCGATCAGGTGGGCGCTGTTGTAGCCGTCCGTCGAGGCACCGAGGAAGGTCTTGGACCTGCGCTGGCGCTGCGGGCCGAAGGTCGACAGGTACGCGCTGGGGCCGCGCTGGTCGTCCTTCGAACCGTCGATGTCGTGGTTGCCGGCCAGCACGCTGTACGGCAGCCGGCCGTCGATGGCGGTGAACGTCTGACCGGCCAGCACGATCTCCTGCTCGGTGCCGTGCTCGGTGACGTCGCCCAGGTGCGTCAGGAAGGCGATGTTGTCCTCGGCCCGCTGCTCCAGCAGGTATCCGAAGGTCTCGCGCAGGGGCGCGGGGTCGGCGCTGTCGGCGTCGAAGAGGTATTGGGTGTCGGGCAGGACCGCGATTGCGAAGCGGGGGCTGTCCTGGTCGAACCGGCCGGCCGTGGCCTGCGCGGGCGCGGCCGGGACAGCGGTCGTGACGAGGGTCGCGGCGGGGGCGGCGACGGCCGCCCGGAGAAGATTCCTTCGTTCCACGCCCGTCAATATGGCCGCCGCACCGCAACATCAGGCGGCGCCCGAAAGAAGCCCGGCCGAACTTCATGATCTTCCTGGTGAGCCACCGCCTCCCCCACCCACCCGGGCGCTGAGGCTACGCCTTTTGAATGGGGCGAATCGCCTTATCCACAGGGGGAGTTCCACGTGTCGATGGCGGTGCGGCCGTGGTCGAAGCCGAGGATCGACAACGTGGCGGTGCCCAGCTTGAGCCGGCCGCCGCCCTCGGCCGGCATCCCGACCCAGCGGGCGCCGACCACCCGCAGCGCGTGCCCATGGCCGATCAGGGCCACGTCACCCTCCTCGAGCAATGGTCGGACCCTGCCCAGTACGCGGTCGATGCGCTCCTGGATCTGTGCCGGTGACTCGCCGCCCGGAGCACCGTCGCGGAACAGCCACCAGTCCGGATCCGTCTGGTGGATCTCCGCCGACGTGATGCCCTCGTACGAGCCGTAGTTCCACTCGACCAGGTCGTCGGTCGTCTCGGTGACCTTCAGCCCGGCCAGCTCGGCGGTGCGCAGCGCACGGTGCCGGGGGCTGGAGATCACGGCCACGAAATTCCGGTCCTTGACCCGGGCGGCGACCGCCTTGGCCTGGCGCTCACCCTCCTCGGTCAGGTCGAGATCGGTGTACGACGTGTGGCGGCCGTTGGCACTCCACTCGGTCTGCCCGTGCCGGATCAGCACGATCTCGCCCATGGTGACTCCTTCGTCGGTTCGTTCTTTGTACCCCGCCGGAGCCCCGGGGGCACAAAAAAGGCGGCTCCGCACCGAGCGGAGCCGCCTTCTTTTACTTGAGCAGGTCTTCGAAACTGACCGTCAGGGCGAACGGGTCGGTCACCGTGGCCGCCTCGCGGCGGTCGACCTCGGTGGCCAGCTCGGCCGCGGCCCGGGTGATGCGCGACTGCAGGAAGCCCTCGGCCGAGTCGGCCCCCCAGTCGTCGGTGGCGGCGAAGACCGAGGTCGGCACGACCACCGCGCGCAGGTAGGCGAACAGCGGGCGCAGGGCGTGCTCGAGCGCCAGCGAGTGGCGGGCCGTCCCGGCCGTCGCGGCGATCAGCACCGGCTTGTCGACCAGCGCGTCCTTGTCGACCACGTCGAAGAACGACTTGAACAGGCCGCTGTAGCTCGCGGTGAAGATCGGCGACACGGCGATCACCGCGTCCGCCCCGGCCACCGCGTCCAGGGCCTGTTTCAGCGCCCCGGGCGGGAAGCCGGTGAGCAGGTGATTGGTGATGTCGTGGGCCAGATCCCGCAGCTCGATCGTCGTGACGTGCAGTTCGATCCCGCGCTCGGCGGCGGCGGTGACCGCGGCCGCGGAGAGCTGATCGGCGAGCAGGCGGGTCGACGACGGCTGGCTCAGGCCGGCCGCGACGACGACCAGGGTGCGCTGCTTCATGCGGACACCTTTTCCTTGGCCGTCTTGGCGGCCAGCAGGGAAGCGTGGGTGGGGGCGTCCGGCACGTGGGCCGGCTTGAGGGCGGCGAACTCCTTGCGCAGCACCGGCACGACCTCGTCGCCGAGGATGTCGAGCTGCTCGAGGACCGTCTTGAGCGGCAGGCCGGCGTGGTCCATCAGGAACAGCTGGCGCTGGTAGTCGCCCACGTAGTCGCGGAAGCCGAGCGTACGGTCGATGACCTGCTGCGGGCTGCCGACGGTCAGTGGCGTCTCGCGGGTGAAGTCCTCCATCGACGGGCCGTGGCCGTAGACCGGGGCGTTGTCGAAGTAGGGGCGGAACTCCTTGACCGCGTCCTGGCTGTTCTTGCGCATGAACACCTGACCGCCGAGGCCGACGATGGCCTGGTCGGGGTCGCCGTGACCGTAGTGGGCGAACCGCTGACGGTAGAGCTCGATCATGCGCTGGGTGTGCGACGCCGGCCAGAAGATGTGGTTGGCGAAGAACCCGTCACCGTAGAAGGCGGCCTGCTCGGCGATCTCGGGGCTGCGGATCGAGCCGTGCCAGACGAACGGCGGGATCTCGTCGAGCGGGCGCGGCGTCGAGGTGAACGACTGCAGCGGCGTACGGAACTTGCCCTGCCAGTCGACGACGTGCTCGCGCCACAGCTTGTGCAGCAGCGCGTAGTTCTCGATGGCGAGCGGGATGCCGGCCCGGATGTCCTTGCCGAACCAGGGGTAGACCGGCCCGGTGTTGCCGCGGCCCATCATCAGGTCGACGCGGCCGGAGGACAGATGCTGCAGCATCGCGAAATCCTCGGCGATCTTCACCGGGTCGTTGGTGGTGATCAGCGTGGTCGCCGTGCTGAGCAGCAGCTTGTCGGTCTGCGCGGCGATGTAGGCGAGCGTCGTGGTCGGTGACGAGGAGAAGAACGGCTCGTTGTGGTGCTCGCCGAGCGCGAAGACGTCGAGGCCGACCTCCTCCGCGTGCTTGGCGATGGTCACGATGTCCTTGATGCGCTCGTGCTCGGTCGGCGTGCGCCCGGTGGTCGGGTCGGTGGTGACGTCGCTGACGCTGAAGATTCCGAACTGCATGACCGCTCCCTCTCCGCCGGGACCCGTTGCATCCCGTTGACTGCCCTGCACAACCACACCAACGGCGGAAGTATTTCAAATCTAAAAGAACCTCGCTGCGGCCTGGCTCACATCTCGACCCGCATGTGCGTTGCGTGAGGTTGCAGTCATCGACTGTGATGAAAGGACTTTGAGCCGGGGAGAAGAACACACGTGCAGATTCTGATCAAGATCATGGTCACGAGCATCGCCGGTGGCCTGACCTACCTCCTCACCAACGCCACCAAGCAGCCGGAAGTCTGGCAGCTGACGATGTCGATCTTCGTGGCCGGCATCGTCCTGGTGGTCCAATTCCTCATCGACGCGGCCGAGCAATCGCGCAAACTCGCCCGCGCCATCGGCGAGGACGGCGCGAAAGGGGCGCAGAGCCTGACCCAGAAGGTGCAGAGCATCAGCGAGGCCGCCACCCATCTCGCCCGCGTCGAGGATCTTCTCGGCCGCGACAGCATCGTCCGCCTGGTGGAGGCGGCCGGCCGGCTGAAGGCGGGCGAGGACTTCCTGCTGCAGTTCACCGACAGCCAGCTGAAGGGCCTGGCGAGCCTTCTCGAAGGTCTGCGTTCCGGGCGGGCGGACCACGCGGGCGAGAATCCCGACTGGCTTCTCGACCTCACCGACGCGGCGACCATCAGCATCGACGCCACCAGCATGACCTCGTTCGACCGATCGCACGGTTTTGTCGACGAGGGCGATTTCTGGTCGAGCGAGCTCGGACTTCGCTATCTCGATCGGCAACGTCAGGCGGCCGAGCGCAATGTGCGGATCCGCCGGCTGTTCCTTCTCACCGACGACGCGGACGACACTGAACAGGTCCGGCACCTGCTGGAACCACATCGGAAGATCAATGTGGAGGTGCGAGTCCTGCGCCACGACGACATACCCTTCCTCTACCAGAAGGATCTTGAGGACTTCATCCTCTTCGATCAGAAGGTAAGCTACGAGCTTCAGACCGCAAGAGTGCTGCGGAGCGACGTGACGCCATCGATCAGTAACGTCGCCTTGGTGTCCAATCCCAAATTGACGGGAAGACGTAAGGACCGATTCGAGGATCTGTGGGGCGCCGCCCGGGATCCCGATGCCTCGGACACGGGACAGCCGACCTCGCCATCGGCGGCGCACTAGCGGTCCGAAGGCGTATCGACGGAGGGGGCCCGGTGAGCGAAAGCCATCCACGTTCCATGTCGCCATCTGCCAATGTTGCTGACCGGCCCGAGGATGTCAGCGGGTTCATCTGGGAGAGATTCAACTCCGACGCCTATTTCACCGCCAACTACGGCCGGCTCCGCTCGGACGACGCCACCATCATCAAGATTGTCGCCGACTACTTCAAGAAGAATCAGCCGGTCCCCGATCTGGGTCAGGCCATCGATGTCGGTCCCGGCGCCAATCTGTACCCGGCCTTGGTGATGTTGCCCTATGCCTCGCGGGTCACCCTGTTCGAGCGCTCCTTCGCCAACCGTGACTGGCTGGCCCGCGAACTGGATACGCCGCACGGGTCCTGGTGGCAGTTCTGGGATGCGATCTCGGCCGGCCGGTCGGCCTACGACCCGATCAACAAGCCGCTGGAGACCTTGCACGGCCGGGTCAGGATCGAGCGCGGCAACGTCTTCAGCCTGGAGCCCGACCAGTACGACGTCGGCACGATGTTCTTCGTGGCCGAGTCGATCACCAGCCGGATCGACGAGTTCCAGCGGGCCACCCGGCTCTTCGTCAACGCACTCAAGCGGAACGCGCCGTTCGCCGCCGCGTTCATGCGGCTGTCGTCCGGATACGTCGTCGCCGGCGAGCGCTTCCCGGCGTGTTCGATCGACGAGGACGACGTGCACCGGGCGCTCGCTCCGGTGGCCCGCAACGTGACGGTCCATCGAGTCCGCAGCAAGGGACTTCGCCCCGGGTACGACGGCATGATGGTCGCCACGGGACGGCGGAAATGACGGCCGGGACCATCGGTGAGCCCGGCCGATTCACCGCCGGAAAAGACACGTGCCGCAAGCTCGAATGCGCGCATCCCGCGCTCGCGTCAGGAGGCTAGTCTCAAGATATGGCCTCCCTTCGAGCGGATGTTCTGATCATCGGCGCGGGCGTTATCGGTCTGACCACCGCCGTTCGCCTTGCCGAGCGGGCCCGGCTGGCGAAACGCGATCTTCGCATTGTGATCTACAAGGGTCAGGCGGCCGGCCAGACCAGCTCGTATGCGGCCGGCGCCATCTTCGATCCCTACATGGCCGAGCACAAGAACAATGCCGTCCGCGACGAGTGGGCCGCGGCGACACGTCAGCGGTTCGAAGCTCTTCATCGCCAGCGCTTCTCCTGGGCCCGGCTGCTCAAGGGCATCGAGGCGTCCCGCACTCCCTTGCCGACGCCGCCGTGGGCACCGGCGCTACCCGGCTATCGGCGATGTGCTCAGGCGGATTTACCACGAGGTTTCGACTCCGGATGGCATTATCTGTCCCCCTTGATCGAAATGCCGTCGTTTCTCCGATGGCTCGAGCGACGGCTGAGGAAACTGTCGGTCACGATCGAGGATCGGCGACTGAGCAATCTGAAGCAGGGCTTTCTCGACGCCGGAATTGTCGTGAACTGCACGGGGATCGGCGCCCGCACCCTGGTGCCTGACGATGAGGTCCGGCCGATCCGCGGGCAGCTCGTGGTCGTCCGCAATCCGGGGATTCACGAGTTCTTCGTCGAGCACGTCCCGGACCCCTACATCGGCGACACCACCTACGTGCTTCCGCACGGTGACTTCTTGCTGCTCGGCGGCAGCGCCGAGCAGGGTGTGTCCGACCTGCGGTGGGACACCGATGTGGAGGAGGCGATCCTGCGGCGGTGCCGCGAGGCCTTCCCCGTGCTCGCCACCGTCAGCCCGATCAAGGAGCGCCGCCGGATCGGGATCAGACCGCACCGCCCGACGGTCCGCCTCGAGCACGAGGACTTCGGCGACCGCCACATCGTCCACAACTACGGCCATGGCGGCTCCGGGGTCAGCCTCTCGTGGGGATGCGCCGATGAGGTCGCCCGCATCATCGACGACATCCACGAGAAGGCCCGGCTGTCCGTGCCGGCCCTGTGAGCACAGCGTCCGCGCCGCCCGCTCCGTGAGCGCAGCATCCGGGCCGCCCGCTCCGTGAGCGCAGCATCCGGGCCGCCGGCGTTCCGACGGCCCGGACGCTGTGCTGATCAGCGGCCCTGGAGGCGCTTCACGTTGTCGCCGAAGGTCCAGGCCTTCGAGCCGTCCCAGTTGATCGACCAGGTCATCAGGCCCTTGATGCCGGGGACGCTGTTGTAGGCCTGGGTGACCAGCGCGGGTGTCATGTAGCCGCCGCCCGCGCCGGGCTGGGCCGGCAACCCCGGCACCTGCTTGTCGTACGGGATGCGGATCGTGGTGCCCTGGATCGTCAGGCCGTTGTTGAGGCACTGGGTCTGGACGGTGAAGCCCTGGACCGTGCCCGCGCCGTACGAGTCACCGGCGCAGCCGTACATCGAGCCGTTGTAATACTGCATGTTGAGCCACCACAGGCGGCCGTTGTCGAGGTACTTCTTGATGATCGGCAGGTACGAGCCCCAGATCGAGCCGTAGGTGACGCTGCCGCCGGTGACGTAGGCGGTCTCCGGAGCCATGGTCAGGCCGAAGTTGGCGGGCATCGCGGCCAGCACCCCGTCGATGATCCGGATCAGGTTGGCCTGCGAGGTCGACAGCTGGTTGATGCTGCCGCTGCCGGTCAGGCCGGTCTCGATGTCGATGTCGATGCCGTCGAAGTTGTATTGGCGCAGGATCGGCACGATGGTCGCGACGAACCGGTCGGCGACGGCACTGGAGCTCAGGTCGACGCCGGCGGTCGCGCCGCCGATCGACATCAGGATCGTGGCGCCGGAGGCCTTGGCCGCGCAGATCTCGGCGGCCGTCGGCACCTTCACGCCGGCGTCCATGCCGTTCTCCCACAGCACCGTGCCGTCCGAGCGGATCACCGGGAACGCCGCCATCAGGACGTTGTAACCGTGCTGGGTGATCCGGCTGTCGTTGATCGGGATCCAGCCCAGGCCGGGGTGCACACCGTTGCTCGCGCCGTCCCAGTTCTCCCAGTAGCCCTGAAGCACCTTGCCGGCGGGCTTACCGCGGACCGCGCAGCCCACCGGGGGCGAGGTGGTGGTCGGTGGGGTCGTGGTGGGAGGCGGGGTCGTCGGCGGCGGGGTCGTGGTGGGGGGCGGCGTGGTCGGGCCGCCCGTGCAGGTGCCCAGGTCGCGCCACAGCGTCGGGGTGGCGGCCGGGTTCCAGCCCGTGCCCGCGTACGCCGTGTGGGTGACCAGCGCCTGGTAGAGGTGGGCGTTGTAGGTGACCTGCTGGCCCGCCGTATAGAGCGGGCCCTCCCGCCAGACCGTGCCCGAGCAGGCCACCGCGGCGGAGGCCACGCCTCCCCCGGTCACGGCGACGGCGAAGACCCCGGCCGCTACTCCGAGCGCTGCGGCCAGCGCCACCAATCGACGACGGACACCCATGGCGACTCCCTAGATGCTTGCGTGACACGCGTTAGGCACATCATGGAGTTCACATGTGTGAATATCAAGGGTTCTTAACAGTCAGCGGCACATCCAGGTACGCCGCATACACCTCCAGGGCTTCCGCCGCCGCGTCGCGATCACGCACGGTGAAGGACGTCAATGGCCGGACGGTGACGGTGACGCCCTTGCGGGTGAGCGTGCGGGTCCAGGTCGCGCGCACCCGCCCACCCTGGACCAGGGTCGAGCGGAACACGCCGTTGCCCCCCGGGATGATGGCGGCGAGGTCGTCGGCGGACGCCATCAGCGAGCGATCCTTGTAACCCAGCAGGTATTCGTCGAAGCCGGGCAGCGCCAGCCACTCGCCGGCCCCGAGATCGGGCGTGCCGGCGGCCATCACCATCTCGGCACCGTCCACGTCGACCGTGGTCAGGGCCTCACCGGCGACCGCGATACCCGTGCGGCAATCGGTCATGGTCAGACCCGTCCAGCCGACGAAATCCTTACGCGACGCCGGCCCGTGGCTGCGGAAATAGCGCACCGCGATGATGCCCAGCGCCTCCTCCCGCGACGGCCGCCGCGGCGACGGGACCCACTCGTCGAGCAGGACGAACGTCTGCTCCTTGCCGACATGCGGGGCGATGGCCGTGACGCCGCGCTGAGCCGCATACCAGAGCAGGTGATAACCACGCTGGCCGGCGACCTCGACCCCGCCCTCGACCATCGCGGCCAGGCACTGCGACCGGGTGAGCCGGCCGCCGCCCTTGAGCGCGGCCCCGAGCACCTCGACCGCGAGATCGACCGTCGCCTCGTCGAGCCCGAGGGTCTCCCGGCGCTTGGCAGCACCGCCCAGAGCGCGGACGCCCATGATCTCGAGCATCCAGTGCGCGTCGACCGCGGGGACGAAGTGGACAGTGCCCCGCATCGGCCACGTGCGCAGCACGGATCTGTCCTCGAGCGCGTCATTGACCTGGGCCAGAGTGACCCCGGGCAGACGGCACCCCAGCGACCACAGAGCGCTGTTGACATCCTGCGCCTGCATGGCGCCGAACCACTCGACGACGCCGGCCACGTCAGCCGGGGCGTTGCCGCGCAGCAACAAGCTGGTCATCCGCAGGCCCAGGGCCGTCGTCCCATCCATGACGACGACCCTAGAGCCCGGGTACGACAGAAATCAGCGGCCGCGCTGCGACCGGTACAGCTTGATCAGCGCGTTGGTCGACGAGTCGTCGTCCGTGGCCGGCGCCGACGACGAGGTCAGCTTGGGCGCGAGCTGGTTGGCCATGACCTTGCCGAGCTCGACACCCCACTGGTCGAACGAGTTGATCTGCCAGATCGTGCCCTGGGTGAACGTGATGTGCTCGTAGAGCGCGATCAGCTGACCCAGGACGGCCGGCGTCAGCTCCTCCGACAGGATCGTCGTCGTCGGGTGGTTGCCCTGCATCACCCGGTGCGGCGCGATCGCCGGGTCGGTGCCCTCGGCGAGCACCTGCTCGAGCGTACGGCCGAAGGCGAGCGCCCCGGTCTGGGCGAAGAAGTTCGACATGAACAGGTCGTGCATCTCGCCGATGTCGTGGTTGGGCTTGCTGAACCCGATGAAGTCGGCCGGGATCATCTTGGTGCCCTGGTGGATCAGCTGGTAGAACGCGTGCTGCCCGTTGGTGCCGGGCTCGCCCCAGAAGACCTCGCCGGTCTGATAGGTGGCCGGCGAGCCGTCGAGCCGCACCGACTTGCCGTTGCTCTCCATCGTCAGCTGCTGCAGGTAGGCCGCGAACCGGTGCAGGTACTGCGAATACGGCAGGATCGCGTGCGACTGCGCGCCGAGGAAGGTGTCGTACCAGACGTTGAGCAGGCCGAGCAGCGCCGGCACGTTCGACTCGAGCGGCTCGGTGCGGAAGTGCTCGTCGACGGTGTGGTAGCCGGCGAGCATGTCGGCGAACTGCTCCTTGCCGATCGCGATCATGACCGACAGGCCGACCGCCGACGGCAGCGAGTAACGGCCGCCCACCCAGTCCCAGAAGCCGAACATGTTCTCGGTGTCGATGCCGAAGTCGGCCACCCGCTGGGCGTTGGTGCTGACCGCCACGAAGTGCTTGGCCACCGCGTCGGCCCCGGCGTCGCCGCCGAGCCCGGCCAGCAGCCAGTTGCGCGCCTCGGTCGCGTTGGTCAGCGTCTCCTGCGTACCGAAGGTCTTGGACACCACGACGAACAGCGTGCTGGCCGGGTCGAGGTCGTGCGTCTTCTCGTAGAGGTCGGTCGGGTCGATGTTCGAGATGAAGCGGCACTCGATCTCGGGCGTCTTGAAGGCCTTCAGAGCCTCGTACGCCATGACGGGGCCCAGGTCGGAGCCGCCGATACCGATGTTGACCACCGTCTTGATGCGCTCGCCGGTGTGACCGGTCCACTCCCCGGACCGGACACGGTCGGAGAAGGCACCCATCCGGTCGAGAACCTCGTGGACGTCGGCCACCACGTCCTGCCCGTCGACCACCAGGGTCGCGTCGCGGGGCAGGCGCAGCGCGGTGTGCAGGACGGCGCGGTCCTCGGTGACGTTGATGTGCTCACCGGCGAACATCGCGGCGATCCGCTCGCGCAGCTTGGCCCGCTCGGCCAGCGCCAGCAGAGCGGTCAGCACCTCGTCGGTGACGAGGTTCTTGCTGTAGTCGACGGTGAGATCGGCGACCCGCGCGGTGAGACGCTCGCCGCGGTTCGGATCGCTGCCGAAGAGGTCGCGCAGGTGCACGGCGTTGAATTTCTCGGCCTGGCCCTGCAGCGTCTGCCACTCGGTGCTGTCGGAAACGTGATCGCTCATTGTCCTAGTCTCTTCCTCGAACCCGGACTCCCGGGCTAATCCTGGCACGAATCGTCTCAGTGCGACGGCGACGCCGGGGAGATCACCAGGCGAACGACGCGTTGCATGGCCGGCATCACTTTCTCGGATCCTCCCCCGCGGTCCGCAGTGCCACCCGGAAACACGCGATACCCACCCACGGGGCCGGCGATGCATAGAGCGCGCACAGGCCGGCCACAGAGCGGGCGTAGGGCCGCGGCCGACTCTTACCGCCATGACGACCTTGATGGAACGGCCCCCCGCCGCCGCGCCGCCCCGGCACCAGGCGCCGAGGGCCCACCGGGACCGCCGATGGCCGGTTGTGGTGCTGCTGCTCGGCGCCGCGGCGCTCTACCTCTGGGACCTGAGCGCGTCGGGCTGGGGCAACAGCTTCTACGCGGCCGCCGCGCAGGCCGGGGCGCAGAGCTGGAAGGCATGGCTGTTCGGCTCGCTGGACGCCGGCAACGCCATCACCGTCGACAAGCCACCGGCCGCGCTGTGGGTGATGGGCCTGTCCGCGCGCCTGTTCGGCGTCACCAGCTGGGCCGTGCTCGCCCCGCAGGCACTGATGGGCGTGGCCAGTGTGTGGTTCCTCTACGCGGCGGTCAAGCGCTGGTCCGGCACCACGGCCGGACTGCTCGCCGGGGCGGCGCTGGCACTCACCCCGGTGGCGGTGCTGATGTTCCGCTACGACAATCCCGACGCGTTGTTGGTGCTGCTGATGACGGCCGGCGCCTACACGACAGTCCGCGCCGTCGAGCAAGCGTCGTGGAGGTGGCTCGCGCTCACCGGCGTACTGCTGGGCTTCGGCTTCCTGACCAAGATGATGCAGGCCTTCCTGGTGCTGCCCGGCTTTGCGCTGGTCTATCTGATCGCCGCGCCGACCGGCCTCGGCAAGCGCGTCCGCGACCTGCTGATCGCCGGGCTCGCCCTGATCGCGTCGGCCGGCTGGTATGTCGCTCTGGTGTCACTGTGGCCGGCGTCGTCGAGGCCGTACATCGCCGGTTCCACCAACAACACGCTCTGGGAACTGGCGCTCGGCTACAACGGCCTCGGCCGGATCCTCGGCGGCTCCGGCAACGGCGGCGGTGGCGGGAACACCGCGTTCGGCGGCTCGACCGGCCTCGGACGCCTCTTCGGCCCGGCGATGGGCACGGAGATCTCCTGGCTGCTGCCGGCCGCGCTGATCGCCCTGGTCGCCGTCCTGGCCGCGACCTGGACGGCTCCGCGCACCGACCGCACCCGGGCGGCCATGGTGCTGTGGGGCGGCTGGGTGCTGATCACCGGCCTCACGTTCTCCTACATGAGCGGCACCATCCACCCGTATTACACGGTCGCGCTGGCCCCCGGCATCGCCGCGCTGGTCGGCATCGGCGGCCGGTACCTCTGGCTCCACCACGACCGCCTGTGGGGCCGCGCCCTGCTGGCCGCGATGGTCGTCGCGACCGCGGTGTGGGGCTGGGTCCTGCTGGGCCGCACCGACTGGCTGCCGGCGCTGCGGTGGGCCTCGCTCGGGCTGGGCGTGGCCTCCGCGCTGGTGCTGCTCGTGCCGGGCCGGCGTCTGCGGCGGCTGGCGGTGGCGGCTCTGGCCGCGGCCGTTCTCTCGGCGGGTGCCGGCGGTGCCGCTTACGCGGCAGCCACCGTCTCGGTCCCCCACACCGGCTCGATTCCCGCTTCCGGTCCGTTGGGGTCTCTCCCGGGCATGGGTACGGGCGGTGGCGGCTTCAAGCGCAACGGCGCCTCCGACGGCGCCGCGAGAGGCCCATCGGGCTCCGGCTCCGCACCGGCTCCCGGCACGGCTTCGACCGGTGACGCCTCGTCGGCGTCGGGCACGGGTACGCCCCCGGAGTCGTCAGCCTCCACCACGTCAGGTTCAGACTCCGCCACCGGCGGTTCCGATTCTTCGTCGAGCTCCGGCGCGGCCGCCGCGGGCCGGGGCACGAGTTCCAACAGCGAGCTGAGCGCCCTGCTGGAAGCCGGCACCACCAAATGGTCGGCCGCCGTCAGCGGCGCCACCTCAGCCGCCGATCTCGAACTGGCCAGCGGAACCTCGGTGATCGCCCTGGGCGGCTGGAACGGCAGCGACCCCTCCCCCACCCTGACTCAGTTCCAGTCCTACGTGGCCGCCGGCCAGATCCACTACTACATCTCCGGCGGCGGAATGGGCGGCGGCGGCACAGGCGGCGGCGCAGGCGCAGGCGCAGGCGCAGGCGGCGAATCCACCCAAGCCAGCCAGATCGCCGCCTGGGTAGCCGACAACTACACAGCCACCACAGTCGGCGGCACCACTGTCTACGACCTGACCGCCACAGCCCACTGACACCCGAAGTCCCGGAGCCCCGCGTCCCGCCAGACGCGGGGCTCCGCGCGTCTGCCCGGTCGCAAACCCGGCAAACCCGATCCGTCCATCACCCACCCAACCGAGCGACACCCTCAGCCGTCCGCAGCCATCAACCTTCGCTGCCGCTCCCGATCCGTCCCGCAATGGGCCCGTACCAGCCGCTTCTGTCCCGGTCGACCACGACCCGGCGGATCGCCCGACCAGCCCGAGCACCGGCTGCGCCGACCGGTCTCGCCCCACCCACTCCGAAGCTTCCTAGGAGGCTAGCTCGAAGTCGGTGAGCGACTGGCCGGTCGAAGCGCACCCTCGCGGCTCGCGCAGCCGTCCCCCTGGTAGGTCGAGGCGCAGGACAGGGCGGCCCGATTCACGTACGGGGAAGGCTCTCCAAGGCGAAGCGTGCGGCGGGCAAACCGGTTTGCAGCAGGCGCCCGGCTTCCCCGGCGGGGACCGGGCGGGACAGGAAATAACCCTGGCCCAAGTCGCAGCCCATCTCGCGCAGGGCGGCCACCTGGCGGGCGTTCTCGATACCCTCGGCGACCGTCTGCATGCCGAAGCGCTGGCCCAGGCGGACGATGGTGCAGACCAGCGTCTCGTCCTCGGCGTCACCGGTGCCCAGGTGGTCCACGAAGGAGCGGTCGATCTTCAGGACGTCCATCGGGAAACGGCGCAGGTAGGCCAGCGACGAATACCCGGTGCCGAAGTCGTCCATGGCCAGCATGACGCCCAGCGCCTTCAGGCTGACGATCCGGGCCAGGTTCTCGTCGGTGTCGGTCAGCAGCACGCTCTCGGTCATCTCGAGGCAAAGCCGGTCGGCCGGCATGCCGGTCTCGGCCAGCACCCCGGCCACCGTCGCGGCCAGGTCGCCCGCCTCGAACTGGCGCACCGACACGTTCACCGCCATCTTGACCGGGCGGCCCCAAGCGACCGCCTGGCGGCACGCCTCGGCCAGCACCCAGCGGCCCAGCGGCACGATCAGCCCGGTCGACTCGGCCAGGCCGATGAACTCGAGCGGCGGCACCATCCCGCGCGCCGGGTGGTTCCAGCGCACCAGCGCCTCGAAGCCCACGATGTCGCCCGTAGCCAGGTCGACCGTCGGCTGGTAATGCAGCACCAGCTCGTCGCGGACCAGCGCCAGCCGCAGGTCGTCGGCCAGCGACAGCCGCTGCATCAGCGCGTCGTGCATCCTCGGGTCGTACGACGCGTACACCCCGCCACCCGCGTCCTTGGCCCGGTACATGGCCAGGTCGGCGTTGCGCTGCAGCTGCTCGATGTCGCTCGCGTCGCCCGCCGAGGCGATGCCGATGCCCGCGCCCACGTGCAGTTGGCGGCCATCGATCAGAAACGGCGCGTCGAGGTGGTCGAGGATGCGGCCGGCCAGCGCCTCGGCGTCCGCGCGGGCGTCCGGCGAGACGACGATCACCGCGAACTCGTCACCGCCCAGGCGGGCCACCGTGTGCGGCGCCGGGACGGCTCGTAGCAGCCGGGCCGCGACGTGCACGAGCAACTGGTCGCCGGCGGCGTGCCCGAGACTGTCGTTGACCTCCTTGAACCCGTCGAGGTCGAGGAAGAGCACCGAGATGTGCTCCGGGTCGATCTGCTCGGCCACGGCGGTGGCCAGGCGCTCGCGGAACAGCGCGCGGTTCTCGAGCCCGGTCAGCGCGTCGTGATAGGCGTCGTGGCGGAGCTGGTCCTGCAGCTGCCGGGCGTCGCTGACATCGCGGGTGTTGAAGACGAGACCCGCGATGTACGGGTCGTCGAGCAGGTTGGTGATGGTCACCTCGGACAGGCGCCGGCGGCCGTCCTGGTGGGGCAGCAGGACCTCGATCGTCGTCATGCCGCCCGGGCGGTCGACGACGTCGTCGATCGCAGCCTGGACCTGCTCGGCCGAGCGCGCTCCGATGACGTCGACCAGCCGGTGCCCGACGAGCGTCGACAACGGGAAACCGAAGATCCGCTCGACCGACGAGCTCTGATAGCGGATGGTCGAGTCGGCTTCCAGGATGGCCAGCGACTCGGAGCTCTGCTCGACGAGCGCCCGGAACCGCTGCTCCCGGTTCGCCAGTTCGGCCGTACGGTCGGTGACCCGCCCCTCGAGCCGGCGCGCCAGCTGGTGGTTGTCGCGGGCCAGCAGCACGCCGCGCAGCACGATGAGCAGGATCGAGAGGTACCGGCACCAGGTGCCGACGGCGGTGGGCGTGCCGCCCAGGGCTATCCACACACTGCTCAGCACCAGGCTCAGCACCACCATGCCGTACGGCAGGACGACGCCCACCGACCAGCGGCTGGCCACGGCTTGGTCACCGGCGGTGCGGGCGGCGAGCGGATCACGCCGGGCCCGCACGATCGCCAGCAGGACCAGCGCCAGCCCGGCGCACCAGCCCACGGCGGCCAGAGTCGGCCCGTCCCCGTCCCCGTCGCCGGCTCGCAGCCGGAGGGCGGCGCTGTCGGCCACCGCCATCAGCAGCAGTCCGCCGCAGACGAGGGCGAGCGTCCGCGAACCGGGACGGCGCGGGCTCCAGTGGACGAGCCCGATCAGCGCGACCGTGCCCAGCAGGACGTCGGCCGTCGCGTGGATGACGGCGTCGCGTACGCCGGCCGCCGTCGCCGGCTGGATCACGAAGTTCCACGAGGTCACGAACAGCGAGAAGCCAACGAGAAGCGTGTCGATGCCGGTGCGGGTCCGGGTCAGCCGGTTGCCTCGCGACGACGGGACCACGAACAGGTACAGCGCCGCCAGGATCACCAGGGTGACGATGGGAACCGTGGCGCCGGCCGTCATCGGATCCCCTTCCCCGCGTACGGGACGCGCCTGCCGCAAGCCCCGATCAGCAGAATCGGAATATCGGGCCGTGACCTGAGAAAATGGCCGCGGCGGCCCTCCCGGAGGGAGAGCCGCCGCAGCGGTGAAGAAGTCAGCTCACTTCTTCTTCTTGTTCTTCTTGTCCTTTTTCTTGTCCTTCTTGGACTTCTTGGCCATGGTGGACCTCCCATCGGCGACGTCGGCGCTCGGGTCGGGCGCCACCCGTCAACGATAGGGAAATCGGAGCGGTCCGAGAGCCCAACGCAGATGATCATGAGGTGTCACGAGCCCCGGCGGTGATCGTCGGAAACGCGTGCCACTCCGGTTCAGCCCGGCTTGGCCTTCTCAGCTCAGCTTGACCTTCTCAGCTCAGCTTGACCTTGAAGATCGGGTCGGCCGCGAGCTTCTTGAAGGCGGCGAGCGCCGTGGTGGTGCTGTTGATGCTGATGTCGCGGTCGCCCTCGTCGTCGTGCTTGGTGTCGAAGTACACGATCGCCTTGATCGCGGAGCGCTTGGCCAGCTCGGGCAGCACGCTGTTGTAGACCGGCGCCTTGTCGGCGATCTTGCCGACGCGGTGGTAGGCGCCCCACTCGGCGACCATGATCGGCTTGGCGGCGTGCTTCGTGACGGCCCAGTCGTACCAGTTGGTGCCGCCGCCGGTCGGCGCGCGGTCGAGCAGGTCGTTGAACTTGCCGTAGTGGTAGTAGCCGGGCTCGGCGCTCACGTAGGAGTCGAGGCCCATCCAGTCGACGACGTCGTCACCCGGGTAGAGGTCCTTCCACCAGCTCTGCGCCATCCACTTCTCGTTGCCCATGTAGGCCATGACGTTGACGACATTGGTGACGCCCTGGGCCTTCAGGCGCAGGATCGTGTGGCGGTACATGGCGGCGAAGTCCTTGGCCTCGAAACCGGAGCCGGCCTTGGCCACGACGTCGTTCTCGGGCTCGTGGTTGAGGACGAGGAAGAACTTCTTGCCGTACGCCTTGGCCCGCGCGGCGAAGGCGTCGATGCGCTTGTCCTGCTGCCCCTGGGCGACCTTGGCCCACGACGAGCCGTAGGCGATCTTCCAGTTGGTCAGCAGCACGCGGGGGTTGGCCGTCTCGGCGGTCATCGCGATCTCGGACTTGGTCGGGAAGATCTCGTCGCCCTTGTGGTACGTGTGGAAGATCGTCGAGGTGCGGCCGCTGAGCTTCTCCCAGTCGCGCAGGGCCTGGTCGCGCGGAGCGTCGGTGAAGCCACCGGCCGCGGCACCCCAGAGCACGCCGCAGGAGGGCACAAGCTTCGCATCGGTCACACAGTTGCCGTTGCTGACCGGCGCCGACGGCACCGGCGGCGACACGTCGCCCTGCGTGGTGACTTCGAGGACCGGGGCGCCGGTCGTGGCCTCAGCCGAGTTGAAGCGCACCGCCGCACCCGTCGAGGACAGGGCGAAGGCGTACGTGCCGGGGCCCTTGACGACCTTGCCGAGGTCGACGCTGAGCGTCGCACCGGGAACGGCCGACATCAGCACCGAGCCCAGAGCCGGGGCGTTGGCCGCGGTCAGCTTGCCCTCGGTCCAGGTGGTGCTGGCGACCTGGCGGACGGCGACCGTGCTGGGCGTCGAGGCCTGCGTGGTCAGGGTGAGGCGCGCGCCGGCGACCTTGGTGCCCGCGGGGACGGCGAACTTGAGGAACGAGGTCTTGGCCTCCTTGCCGGCCACGCCCGCCACCAGCTTGGTCTCGGCGCCGAAGACGACGCCGGTGCGAGCGCTCGAGACGTACGCGTCGTCGCCGGCCCTGATCTTGAGGGTCGCCGTCGCGGCATCGGCCGGGCTCGCGGCGGTGACGCCGGCGGCACCCGCGAGGACCGCGGTCAGAACCGAGTACTTCTTCAGCTTCGAACGACGCACTTGTGAACTCCCCCGCTCAGTCCGGCCGTTGTCAGCCGGGCATGGGAAAGAGATTGCGGGGCGTTCGGTGCGCGGCAAGTGCCCGCGGCGGTGCGGTCAGGTTGCGGGTGCCGTTTTCCTCAAGTCCGGCTTTTCCGTGCTCGCAGCTCGCGTTTCGGTGGGTGCGGCGGGCTTTCGCCGGACGCGGCTCGCATTTCGCCGGATGCAGCTTGCTTTCGCCGGGTGCGGCGGGTAGCCAGACAGGATGGAACTGATCATCGACGGGCACAACGACCTGCCCATGCAGCTGCGGGGGCGCTCCGGATATCGCGTGGACGGGCTCGACAGGCCGCGCCCCGACCTGCAGACCGACATCCCACGGTTGCGGGCGGGCGGGGTCGGCGGGCAGTTCTGGTCGGTCTACGTGCCGGGCGACCTGAGCGAACCCGAGGCCGTGGTGGCGACGATGGAGCAGATCGACGCGGTCTACCGGATGGTCGCGGCCTATCCCGACGACTTCGCGATCGCCTGCGGCGCGGACGACGTCGAGCGGGCGATCGCGGCCGGCAAGATCGCCTCCCTGATCGGGATCGAGGGCGGTCACAGCCTGGCCACCTCGCTGGGCGTGCTGCGGGCCTTCGCGCGTCTCGGCGTCCGCTACGTCACGCTGACCCACAACGAGAACACCTCGTGGGCCGACTCCGCCGTGCGCGAATCCCAGGTCGGTGGCCTCAACGACGAAGGACGAGCCGTCGTACGCGAGATGCAGCGCATCGGCGTGCTGGTGGACCTCTCGCACGTGGCGCCGGTGACGATGCACGCCGCCCTCGACACGGCGTTCGCGCCGGTCATCTTCAGTCATTCGAGCGCCCGGGCGCTGCACGACCACCCGCGCAACGTGCCGGACGACGTGCTGGCCCGGCTGCGCGACAACGGCGGGGTCATCCAGCTGACCTTCGTCGCCCCGTTCCTCTCGGCGGAATACCGGGCGTGGTCGGCCGCCGCCGACGCGGAATGGCAGCGGCTGGGCCCGCCGGCCCGGCCGGCCGAGTGGCCGCGAGCGCCGCGCCCCGGTGAGGACCCGGCCACCCTGCCGGACTGGCCGGGCCCGGACCGGATCGTCGAGCCGGCCTACGCGTCGTGGCTGGCGGCCCACCCGAAGCCGCCGGTGACGGTGGCCCAGCTCGCCGATCACGTGGAACACGCCCGCGACACGGCGGGCATCGACCACGTGGGGCTGGGCGGCGACTACGACGGCACGACCGAACTGCCGGAGGGGATGGGTGACGTGTCGGGCTACCCGCTGCTGCTGACCGAACTGTCGGGCCGCGGCTGGTCGCCGGAGGACCTGGGCAAGCTGGCCGGCGGCAACATCCTGCGGGTCCTGCGCGAGTCCGAACGCCTGGCCGAGGAGCCGCTCTGGCCCCTCACCCCGGCGCGCTGACCAAGCGGCGGCCACCCCACCCCCGCACCCGCCACATCCCGGCCCGCTGCCACCCGACCCGCCGCATCCCGGCTCGGTGCCGCCGGACCCGCTGGATTCCCACCCGGTGCCGCCGGGCCGCTGCGTTCCGGCTCGGTACCACCGGACCCGCTGCGTTCCGGCTCGGTACCACCGGACCCGCTGCGTTCCGGCTCGGTACCACCGGACCCGCTGCGATCCGGCCCGGTGTGACCGGCGGCGATGGTGGCGCTTGCCCGGCCCTAGGCCAGACCGGCGTCGTGGACGAGGATCGCGACCTGCACGCGGTTGTTGAGCTCCAGCTTGACGAGCAGGCGGGACACGTGAGCCTTGACCGTGGCCACCGACATGTGCAGCTCGGTGGCGATATCGGCGTTGGACCTGCCCTGGGCGAGCGCGAGCGCCACCTGGCGTTCGCGCTCGCTCAGCCGGCCGATCTGGTCTGCGGCGCGGCCCCGGGAGGGCGGGCCCGGCGCGGCCACGTGCGCGATCAACTGGCGGGTCACCGTGGGCGACAGCATCGCCTCGCCGGCGGCCACCCGCCGCACCGCCCGCAGGATCTCGGCCGGCGGGGTGTCCTTGAGCAGGAACCCGCTGGCCCCGGCGCGCAGGGCACGCAGCACATACTCATCCGCGTCGAACGTGGTCAGCACGATCACCTCGGGAGCGCCGGCCCGTCCACGCAGCGTCTCGGTGGCAGACAGCCCGTCGATGCGCGGCATGCGGATGTCCATCAGCACGACGTCGGGCCGGCATCGCGACACCGCCCCGGGCACGTCGGCCCCATCGGCTGCCTCCCCGACAACGGCCACGTCGGGCGCCGCCGACAGGATCATGCTCAACCCGGCCCGCACGAGCGCGTCGTCATCCACCACCAGCACCCGCACCGGCCCACTCCCACTGCCGCTCGTGCCACCAGTCGCGCCACCGCTCACGCTGCCAGTCGCGCCACTGCTCCCACCGCCAGTCGCGCTACTGCTAACACCGCTCATCGCGCTGCCGGTCGTGCTGGCGCTCGGCCGGACGGAGTCGCTCACGCGGCCGCCGTCTCGCGCGCGGCGGTGGCGGTGGAGCCGGCCCCCTCGGGCCAGGGCAGCCACGCGGTCAGCGCGAAATCGTTCTGCGGGGTGCGGCCGTGGCTCAGGCGGCCGCCGGCCAGCAGGGCCCGCTCGGTCAGCCCGATCAGGCCGGTGCCGGTGCCGGGGATCGCGCCGGGCGAACCACCGACCGGCCACGGGTTGCGGACTTCGATCACCAGGCCGTCACCGGCCACCCCGGCCACGGTGACCCGCACCGCCGTGCCCGGAGCGTGCTTACGGGCGTTGGTCAAACCCTCCTGCACGATGCGGTAGGCCGTGCGGCCGGCGCCGGCGGGCACGGCGTCCGGCTCGATGCCGACGTCGAGGCTGACCTTCACGCCCGCCGAGCGCGACTCGTCGGCCAGCGCGGGCAGCGCACCCAGCGTCGGCTGCGGCGGCTCGGGGGCGTCGTCGGACCGGTCGGTGCGCAGCACCCCGATGACCTCGCGCAGATCCTGCAGGGCCTGGTGAGCACTGGCCCGGATGACCGTGGCGGCTTTGGTCACCTCATCGGGCGTGGCATGCGGCTTGATCTCGAGCGCGCCCGCGTGCAGGCTCAGCAACGAGATGCGGTGGGCCAGCACGTCGTGCATCTCGCGGGCGATGCGGGTGCGCTCGACCGACCGGGCCTGCGCGACCCGCAGCTGCTGCTCGGACTCCGCCCGCTCGGCCCGGTCGCGCAGCGAGAGCACAAGCTGCCGCCGGGAGCGGATCACCATGCCCCACAGGCAGACGATGATGATGAATGCCGATCCCCAGCCCACTGTCTCGGCGTAATGCCGCCCGTCCTCGGGACGCAACAGCGGAAAGATCGCGTTGGTCACGAAGGCGGCCCCCGCGAAGACGGCCAGGATGCCGAATCGGCGGTGCACGGCGACGGTGAACAGCACGATCAGGCAGGCCGGCCCGGCGGCGACGGTGAAGAACGAGGCACCGGCGCAGAAGACGGCGAGCGGAATCAGCAGCCGCCCCCGGCGAAACCACAGCCCGATGCCGACGATCGTGCCGACGGCGAGGTCGAGCCAAGCAAGCCAGGCGGAGGTGGAGGACCACTCGGGCACGAAAGAGAACTCGTCGCTGAGCAGGTCGTAGGTCACGAGCACCACGAAGCCGTAACCGATCACGAAGCACAGCGCATCGATGATCCAGTCGCGTGTGCTGCGCCGGGTGGGCGCCTGCGTCTCGAACGCCGCCGGCAGCAACCAGCGGTATTCGGGCTTCACCGTTCTCACGCTGCCGACTCTACGGCCGGTCGGCGAGGCCGGATACCTACCAAAGTCGGTGGTCGGGCCCGACCAAGGTTCTCCTCGGCCGACCTCCGGCCGACGCGTCCCAGCGGCCGCCGCCCGCACGCTGAGAAGCATGATCACGGTCGAACGACTCACGAAGAAGTACGGCGGCCACCCCGCGGTCGACAACGTGTCCTTCACCTGCGAGCCCGGCACGGTGACCGGGTTCCTCGGCCCCAATGGTGCCGGCAAGTCGACCACCATGCGCATGATCTGTGGGTTGACCCCACCCACCGCGGGCTCGGCGACGGTCGGCGGCACTCCCTACCGCCGGCTCGGCAACCCGGGCCGCCACGTCGGCGTGCTCCTCGACGCCTCGGCTCAGCACGCCGGACGTACGGGCCGGGAAGTGCTCGCCCTCGCCGCGCTCACCATGGGCGTCGACAAGCGTGAGGTGCCCGGCGCTCTCGACCGGGTGGGGCTGAACGCGACTGCGGGCAAGCGCCGCGTCCGCGCGTACTCCCTGGGCATGCGGCAGCGGCTGGGCCTGGCCCTCGCGTTGCTCGGCGACCCCGCCGTGCTGATCCTGGACGAGCCGGCCAACGGCCTCGACCCGGAGGGCATCTATTGGATGCGCGGCCTGCTGCGGGATTTCGCCGACCGGGGCGGCACCGTCCTGCTCTCCTCCCATCTGCTGCGCGAGGTCGAGGCGGTCGCCGACCGGTTGGTGGTGATCGGCGCCGGGAAGGTCGTCGCGCAGGGCGACAAGGCCGAACTGCTCGCCCAGAGCGGAACCCTGGTGCGGGCGGCCGACCCCGCCGCGCTGGCCATGGTGCTCGACCGCGCGGGCCTGACCGGGACGAAGACGACCGACGGGGGCGTCGTGGTCCCGACCGGGTCCGAGGTGATCGGGCGCGCCGCCGCCGACGCCGGACTCGTCCTGCTCGAGCTGCGACCGGCCGGGTCCGGCGGCCTCGAGCAGATGTTCCTCACCCTGACCGCCGGCGATTCCGTCAAGGAGGCCGTCCGATGACCGCCGTTCTGCAAAACACCCAGACCCCTTCCGTACGCGGGGAGAGCGGCCGGGCCGTGCCGCTGGGCCGGCTGACGCTGGTCGAGCTGCGCAAGCTCGCCGACACCCGGGCCGGGCTGTGGCTGCTGATCGTCATCGGCTTTGCCACGGTGGGCACCTCGGCCATCCTGCTGGGCTGGGCGCCCGACAACGAGCTGACGTTCGGCGAGTTCTTCGCCTTCGGTCTGCTGCCCTCCTCGGTCCTGCTGCCCGTGCTGGGCATCCTGTCGATGACCGCCGAGTGGTCACAGCGCACCGCGCTCACGACCTTCACCCTGGTGCCGGCGCGGGAACGGGTGATCGGCGCCAAGCTGATCGCCGGGGTCCTCATCGCGGCCGCCTCGACCGCGGCGACGATCGTGCTGGCCGCCGCGGCCAACCTGCTCGGCCGCGCGCTCGGCGGTGACGGCGGGTGGAGTGTCTCCGGTTCGCTGATCTGGCAGGGTCTGCTGTTGCAGGTGATCTTTGTGCTCATGGGTCTGGCCTTCGGCGCGTTGCTGATGAGCTCGCCGGTCGCGATCGTCGCGTATTTCGCCCTGCCGATCGTCTGGAGCATCCTCGGCGAGACGATCCGCGCGTTGCGGACCGCGGCCGGCTGGCTGGACATCAACGTCACGACGGCTCCGCTCTCCGAGCCGGACATGACCGGCGGCGAATACGCCCGGCTCGGCGTGACGGCCGCGGTCTGGGTGTTGCTGCCCCTGGCCCTCGGCGTCTGGCGCATGCTCCGGCGCGAGGTCTCGTAGCCAGTTCGCCCAGGACCTTTCAGCGCGTTGGCGGCCGGCCGGGAGCGGGGTAGCGTCGGGCTCATGCCCATCGGTGCTCAGCCGCCCGGCCGGCGTGGCACGGTCGAGGAGCCTTACAGCCCGCTCAACCTGCGACTGATCCTGGCCGCGTTCGGGTTCGTGGTCTGCATCGTCCTGGCGATCGTGCTTTTCCGCACGGGCTGGCCCGTGCCGGGTTGGCTGTTGCTCGCCTGGGCCGCGGTCGCCCTCATCGACATCGTCGTGGTGCAACTGCGCCGCCGGGCCCGCCGCCGCGCCGAGGGTGGACGCGACCACTCGCTCTTCGAATAGGCGCATGACCGCTGCTCCCTGCTAGTAGCGTGCCGAATCATGAGCCGCGCCCGATTTGCAGCCTTTGTGGTGATCGTTCTTCTTGTCGGCGTGCCCGTGCCGGCTCGGGCGCACGAGGCGGGCGCGGCCTCCGACGTACGGGAAATGACCCGGACCCGTCTCACCCTCGACGAGCCGCAGGCAAGGCGGCCGCCCGGCCGGGTGGCGGCCAAGCCGACGCCTCCAGTGGGGACGGTGCGGGAGTGGCTCGGGCTCGACGACACGACGGGCAAGCTCTATCCCAAGAAGTACACATTGAGGGCGGTCGGCCGGCACATCGAGGTCTGGGTGGCTGAGGACATCGCCTTTCCGGCCACGGACTGCCGCACGAACTCCGTCGAGGTCACCGACGCCGACGTCGCGTCGCTGGTCAATGAATTCGACCGGACCATCTATCCGAAGGAGACAGCGACCTTCAGCCCGCCGCCCGATCGGGACGGCACCGGGGCGACGAAGGAAGGCGACTTCACCGGGGACGGCGACAAGACGGTGACACTGGTCGACAACATCCGCGACGAGAACTACTTCACCTTTCCGAAGGCCGTCACCTACATCGCGGGGTTCTTCTCCCGGCAGCTCACCGAACTGCTCGACCGCAACGTGGTGACCATCGACGCCTACGACTGGAAGCACCGGCTCGGGGCGGAGCCGGCCGACGACCCGACGGATGACCTCTGCACCAGCCGGCCCGCGCGCCCGCGGATGTACGAGGCGACCTTCGCCCACGAGTGGCAGCACCTGCTCGAGTACTACGCCGACCCGGCCGAGGCGACCTGGCTCGGCGAAGGGCTGGCCGATTTCGCGTCGACGCTGGCCGGGTATGCGGACCCGCGCGCGACGGTGGACGAGCCGGGCAACGACACGCACCTGATGTGCTTCCAGGGATTCGGCATCCGGAAGACGAAATACAACGCCAATCCGCGCGACTGCGGCGGGCCGGAGAACTCGCTGAACGAGTGGGACGAGGGCACGCCGAGCGAGGTGCTCGCCGATTACGGCAACGCCTATCAGTTCGTGCTTTACCTGCGCGACCGGTTCGGCATGGACGTCGTGTCGATGCTGCACCGCGACGGTCTGCGCCAAGGGCTGGCCGCGGTGCAGGCCGCCCTGCCGACCGGGGTGGCCCTCTACGACGTACTGCACGAATTCCAGCTGATGACGCTCGTCGACAGCGTGGTCGGCGAACCGGGCGGGACCGTCTCGGGGGCGCCGGCCGCCGGCGTGACGGCGGCGAGCCTGCGCTCGTCGGTCAACCTGGCCAACAAGTCGGCCTACGCCCGGCCCGGCGTCGCACCGAACGGGGCGGATTACGTACCACTGCCGACGCCGCTCTCGTCGGTGAGCTTCAAGGGCGCCACGCACCTGGATCCGCTGCCCACGGGCTGGACAATCGCCGGCGACACGCTCTTCTCCGGGAACCGCGACAACGTCGATGCCTACGCCGTCCGGCGGGTCACCATCCCGGCCGGCGAGCCGGTGCTGTCGCTGGAGACCTCGTACGCCACCGAGGAGCGCAACGATTTCGCCTACGTCACCATCTCGATCGACGGCGGGCGGACATTTCACTCGGTGACCGGGGACCGGACGGTGCCCGGACCGCTGGGCCCCGGCCTCACCGGCGCCAGCAATGGCGTGGTGACGGCCCGATATCCCCTCAAGCTGTATGCCGGGAAGGCCGTGCTGCTGGGGCTGCGATACGTCACCGACGCGGCCGTGTCGAAGGGCGGCTGGCGCATCGGCACGATCGGCCTGGCCGGGCGCACCCTGAGCCGGGGCACCACGCTGACCGGCTGGAAGTCGCCCACCGAGCTCATCCGGACCCCGGTGCACAACTGGCACGTCCGGCTGGTCGGCCTGCGCGACCGGCACGCCGAGATCGTCACGCTGTCGCAGGCCGCGCGGCTGGCCGGATACCCCCAGGTCGTGGCGGTCATCTCGCACGACGCGCCCACTGAGACGGAGACGCGCTACGCCCCCTATCGTCTGACGGCCAACGGCCGCCTCCAGCCCGGCGGAGCTCACGGCAGCAAGCCATAGATCAGGGCCGGGGAGCCGGAGCCGGCGCGGTTGATCTGACCGCCGCAGAGGATGTGGGCGCCGGTCTCGGGCAGGGCCTCGAGGTTGGCGAGTATCTCGAGGCTGATCCGGTGCCGCTGATAGATGAGGTGCGACACCGTGAAGGTGGCGTCGGCACCGACGTCGAGACTGAAGGCGTCGGTGCCCGTGCCGCCGCGCCGGCCGATGCGACCCGTGTCGAGCAGCCAGCGAGCCGTCTCGACGGCGAAGCCGGGATGATGTGGCACACCGTCGGCGTCCGCGTTGGTGAACTCGGCCGTGCCCCACTTGGCGTCCCAGCCGGTCCAGATGATCACCATGGACTCGTCGGCGATGCGCCCGTGCACCCGCTCCCACCGCTCGACGTCGGCGACCGTGACGGCATAGTCGGGATCGCGCGCGCACTGCTCCCGTACGTCGATCTTCACTGCCGGCAGATGCAGGTCGGCCAGGTCGAGCTCGTCGGCCAGCGGCTCGCCCGCGTTGAAGTGGCCGGGTGCTCCCCAATGCGTGCCGGTGTGCTCGCCCTGACGCACGAGACGCAGGTAGTAGCCGTCTTTCTCGATTGTGGCGACCGTCTCGAGGCGCAGCGGCGGATCGCCCGGATAGACATTCGCGGTCGCGGGATCGTTCACGTGGGACAGGCCGATCAGTCGCATGCCGGCCACCCTAGCTCATTGACAGTGTCATGGTGACAGTGTCAAAGTAGTCGGCATGTGGACGCTGGACGAGTTGGTGGAGCGGGTGCGCGAGGCCCTGGAGGCCGAGTATCCCGGCGCGCCCAACGGACGCGTCCGCGACCTGCCCGATCGCCGCGCCATCCGGTGGTATTCGTCGATCGGCCTGGTCGACAAGCCGCTCGGGATGCGCGGCCGTTCCGCCCTCTACGGCCCTCGTCACCTGCAACAGCTGGTCGCGATCAAGCGCCGTCAGGCCGAGGGGCAGACGCTGGCCGCCATCCAGAGCGAGCTGACGGGGCTCTCCCCCGACGCGCTCACCGACATCGCCCACGTGCCGGCCCGCCTGCTCATCGAGGTGGCCGACGACCTCTCTCACGGACCCCATCGGCCACGTTTCTGGGCCGACCAGCCGGCTCCCGCAAGCCCTGCGCCACCGAATTCTCCGCCACCCAGCCCGCCACCCAGCCCCCCGCCACCCAGCACTCCGCCGCCGAGCCCTCCGCTGCCCGATGTCCTCCGTGCCCCGGCCCAGCAGTTCACCGGGCTCGCCCTCGGCGGCGGTGTGCTGCTGCTCGTTCCCCATGCCCTGTCCGAGGGCGACCTCGACGCCGTCACCGAGGCCGCCGCACCTCTGCTCGACCTGCTCACCGCCCGAGGCCTGACCCTTGCCGAAGGCTTGATCGATGGGAGTCCGTCATGACCGTCTCCGTCACCCCCATGAGCCCGGGGGAGATCAGCCGCATCAAGGTCCTGCCCGACGCGGGCTTCGGGATGCTGCGCACCGACCGGGGCGCGCTGCCGCTCGACCGCCTCGACGTGCGCGCCCGCATCAGCGGCCTGACCGCGCGCACAGTGCTCCGGACCGAGTTCGTCAACGTGCACGACGTCGCGCTCGAGGCGACCTACATCTTCCCGCTGCCCGACCGCGCCGCGGTCACCGGCATGACGATGACGGCCGACGACCGCACGGTCACGGCTGAGCTGCAGGAGCGCGGGCAGGCCCGCGAGACCTACGACCGGGCTGTCGCGGCCGGCCGGCGCGCGTCGATCGCCGAGGAGGAGCGGCCCGACGTCTTCACGATGCAGGTCGGCAACGTCCTGCCCGGCGAGCGCGTCACCATCGAGCTGAGCCTGGTCGGGCCGCTGCCGTTCGAGGACGGCGAGGCGACGTTCCGGTTCCCGCTGGTCGTGGCGCCTCGTTACATCCCCGGCACGCCCCTGTCCGGGCCGGCGGTCGGCGACGGCTGGACGCCCGACACCGACGCCGTTCCCGACGCCTCGCGCATCACCCCGCCGGTGCTGCTGCCCGGCTTCCCCAACCCGCTGCGGCTGGGCATCACCGTCGAGATCGACCCGGCCGGCCTCA
The DNA here is from genome assembly GCF_023544465.1 of Paractinoplanes maris. Classification (GTDB taxonomy): domain Bacteria; phylum Actinomycetota; class Actinomycetes; order Mycobacteriales; family Micromonosporaceae; genus Actinoplanes; species Actinoplanes maris. Next base: position 207,246 of record NZ_JALPVL010000016.1, read on the forward strand.
AGCTCGGCGAGGTGCGATCCAGCTTGCACACGGTCACCGACCAGGATGGTGTGCTGACCATCGGCGCCGACGAGCGGGCGAACCGCGACTTCATCCTCCGCCTGCCTTACGCGGGTGGCGGCCAGACAGCCATCGCCGTGCCCGACGAGACCGGCGGCGTCTACCAGCTGGTCGTGCTCCCGCCCGCCGACGCCGCGACTCCCCGCCCCAAGGATGTCGTCCTCCTGCTCGACCGCTCGGGCAGCATGGGCGGCTGGAAGATGGTGGCCGCCCGCCGGGCCGCCGCCCGGGTCGTCGACACGCTGACCGCCGCCGACCGCTTCGCCGTGCTCACCTTCGACCACCAGGTCGACCGGCCCGACGACCTGCCCTCGGGCCTGGCCGAGGCGACCGACCGCCACCGTTTCCGCGCGGTGGAGCATCTAGCCAAGGCGACCGCCCGCGGCGGCACCGAGCTGCTCAGCCCGCTTTCCGAGGGGCTCGGGCTGCTGCGGGCGAGCGAGGGCCGCGACCGCGTTCTCGTGCTGGTCACCGACGGTCAGGTCGGTAACGAGGATCAGATCGTCCACGACATCACGCCGCTCATCGGCACGACCCGCATCCACACCATCGGCATCGACCGCGCGGTCAACGCGGGCTTCCTGGGCCGGCTGGCCGCGCTCGGCGCCGGCCGGGCCGAGCTGGTCGAGAGTGAGGACCGTCTTGACGAGGCGATGGAGCACATCCACCGCCGCATCGGGGCGCCTGTCGTCACCGACCTGCGGGTCACCGCCACGGGTCTGCAGCTCGTCGACGACGAGCGCACACCGGCCCGGCTTCCCGGGCTCTATCCCGGGGTGCCGCTGGTGGTCAGCGGTCGCTACACCGGTCAGCCGGCCGGCGAGTTCGTCGTCACCGGCCGGACCCGCGACGACCGCGAGTTCCGCGCGACGGTCGCGGTCCAGCAGCGCACCGAGCCGGCCGTCGCGGCCCAGTGGGCGCGGGCGCGGCTGCGTGACCTCGAGGACGCGTACGCGGCGGGCGACCGCGGCCTCGAGCAGCGCATCGTGGCGACCTCTCTGCGCTACGGCGTGCTGTGTCGCTTCACCGCGTTCGTCGCGGTCGACAGCCGGGTCGTCAACGAGGGCGGCGAGACCCGACGCGTGACCCAGCCGGTCGAGCTGCCCGACGGCTGGGAAGCCCCCGGCGACGTCGCGCCCGCGATGATGCGACTGGCGGCCGCGTCGGCCCCGGCGCCGCCGGTCCCGCCCGCCCCCGGCCGTTTCGCGCCGACGTACACCCTCGAGTCGATCGCCGACCCCGGCGATGCCGGAAGCGGCATCCTCGGCAGCCCCGGTCCCAGCCCCAGCTCTGGTCCCAGCGCCGGCCCCGCCGGCTATGTCGCCCGCGGCGGTCGCGCCCGCACGCCGGGGTTCGCCGGCCCGCGGGCCGGAAAGGCCGTCGCTGCCTCGGGGGCTCCGTCGCTCGACGAGGTGCGCGCTTTGGCTGTCATCGAGGCCCAGCGCCTGCGGGACGCCACCGCCCAGCCCGAGTGGGAGCAGCGAGACCTCCTCGACGACCTGGCCAGCCGGCTCGACGTGCTCGTCGGTGCGATCACCGATCCCGAGTTCGCCCCGCTGCAAGATCTGGTGGCCAAGCTCCGGTCCGACACCTCCACCGCCGAGAAGTGGGCACTGGCCCTCAAGGTCCTGACCGACTTCGGCGGCAACGCCTCTTCGCCCTCCGGCCCCGGTTCCGCCGGCGACCGGCCCGCCGATCCGGGTTCCGCCGGCGACCCGCCCTCCGACCACAGCTCCGAGCGGAAGGCTTTCTGGAAACGCTGAGCAGAGGGAGCTGTGCGCGGCTCGGCACCCGCCCAGGGGCTGCCGAGCCACCCAGCCCGCCGGTCGGTGTCCGTGTCGCGCTCAGATGATCAAGAGGGTAGGTTCGGGCGACGTCATCGACTCTCCGCTTTGGAGCGAGCTGTGCCGTACGGTCAACTGTCGCCAAGACGACGGAAGCTGGTCGTTCCCTGCCCGATCGGCCACAACGGGCGGAAAGTCGGATGTTCAAGGAGCGGTGCGATCGCGATCTTCGCGGGTAAGTTTGGCGGCCGATCGTTTCTTGGTAGCTCGATGGCGGCGGGTGAAGCGTGACGGACGGTGACCACGACGACGAGCGGGATCCCCTACTCGTGCGGCCGTTCGTGCTGCGTGACGCCGGGACGCCCGACTCCGGGACGCTCGACGATGACGAATCGACCCAGACCTGGCCGGCGACGGCCACCCCGGGCAACCAGCCAGACAATTCCGACGCACCCACCGCGATCCTGCACCTGCCGTTCCGGCGCAAACACGCGGCCACGACCACCCCGGCCCGGAGCAACCGCCACCGGCGGATGGCCGTTCTGATCGGCACGGCCGCCGTCGTTGTGCTGGGCGCCGCGGCCGCCGGCTTTGCCGCGCTCCGTGACGACGTCCGCCCGACCGTCACCACCGGCCTGCCCGGTGGCCCCCTGCCCGCCGCGACCGCCCCGCTGAGCTCGAGCGCCGCCACATCACCGGTGCCCGGCACGGTGGCCCCGACCGGCGGTGGCCGCCCCGGCGCCGGCTCCGAAACCCGGACCAGTCCCGCGACCACCCCGGCCAGCGCCACCGCACCTTCGGCCACCAGCGGCGCCCCCAGCAGTCCGGCCGGCAGTCCGACGGCGGGCGAGCCGATCTCTCTCCTGCCCACCGCCACCGGCGGCACCGAGACCTCCCCCCGCGCGCCCGAGGGCGTCGCTCCCTTGCCGCCGACCAGCGACCGGGTCGGCGTGGTCCGCGGCCAGAACGGCCTCTGCCTCGACCTCAACGGCGCGGTCGCCGTGGACGGCAACCACGTCCAGGTCTTCGACTGCAACAACACGATCGCCCAGAGCTGGACCCTGGCTACCGACGGCACCCTGCGAGTCCAGGGCAAGTGCGCCTTGGCCGTCGGCGACAACTCCATCGAGATAGTCAGCTGCGACGGCCGCACCCCCGCCCAGTGGCGCATCTCGGGCCAGCTGCTCGTCAACGCCGCCACCAACACGTGCCTGACCGACCCTTCAGCCGGCCGCCGCTCCGGCACCGGCGTAACGGTCACCACCTGCTCCGGTTCAGCCAGCCAACGCTGGTCACTCCCCTAAGTCACCCACGATCCGGGTCAGCGCCCACGCGAGTCGGACCCGTGTGGGTCCGGGCGGATGAGAGGGCCGGCCGTTCCACAGCCCCGTGCCCGTGGGCCGACGCCCGTGGGCCGACGCCCGTGGGTCGACGCCCGTGGGTCGACGCCCGTGGGTGGATCAGAGAGTCTGGGTCCCGTGGTGGATCAGAGAGTCTGGGTCAGGTGGCGGCCTGCGGCACGGCCGGTGAAGAGACAGCTTCCCAGGAACGTGCCTTCCAGGGCGTTGTAGCCGTGTACGCCGCCGCCGCCGAAGCCGGCTACCTCGCCTGCGGCGTAGAGGCCGGGGATGGGGGTGCCGTCGGCCGCCAAGGCCCGGGAGTTCAGGTCGGTCTGGATGCCGCCCAAGGTCTTGCGGGTCAGGATGTGCAGCTTGATCCCGATCAGGGGGCCGGCGGCGGGATCCAGCAGGCGGTGCGGTGACGCGGTGCGGCCGATGCGGTCGCCCAGGTAGCGCCGGGAGTTGTGGATTCCCTGGATCTGGGCGTCCTTGGAGTAGGGGTGGCCGATCTGGCGGTCGCGGTATTCGATCTGGGTGCGGATGGTCGCGGCGTCCAGCAGGGGCTCGTCGGTCAGCTTGTTCATGCCGGTCACCAGGTCGTCCAGGGTGGACGCGACGACGAAGTCGGCGCCTTTGCGCTTGAACGCCTCGACCGGGGCCGGGGCACCTTTGCCGAAGATGCGCTCACGGAGGAACGCCTTCTTGTCGCTCGCGGTGATGTCGGGGTTCTGCTCCGAGCCGGAGAGCGCGAACTCCTTCTCGATGATCTTCTGGGTGAGGATGAACCAGGAGTGGTCGTAGCCGGCGATCTCCGGGGTTGTCCGCAGGTGACGCAGCGTGCTCATCGTGTCGTAACCGGGAAGGCAGGGCGCGGGCAGACGCCTACCCAGAGCGTCGAACCACATCGACGACGGCGCGGGCAGGATGCGGATGCCGTGGGCCGGCCAGATCGGGTTCCAGTTCTGGATGCCCTCGGTGTAGTGCCACATGCGGTCGCGGTTGACCAGCCGGGCCCCCGCGTCGGCCGAGATCTCCAGCATGCGCCCGTCGACGTAGGCGGGCACGCCGGTGATCATGCGTTCGGGCGCCGACCCGAGACGGTCGGGCCAGTACTTCCGTACGAGATCGTGGTTGCCCCCGATGCCGCCGGACGCCACGACGACCGCCTGCGCCGTCAGACTGAAATCGCCGACCGTCTCGCGGCTGGACGGTTCGCCACGGGCACCGTCCGACGGCTCGAGGACCTTTCCGCGTACGCCGGTGACGGCACCGTTCTCCACGATGAGCTCATCAACACGGTGCCGGTAGCGGAACGTCACGAGACCGCGCGCCGCCGCGTCCAGGATCGACCGCACGAAGGGCGCGACCACCCCGGTCCCGGTCCCCCAGGTGACATGGAAGCGCGGCACCGAGTTGCCGTGACCGTCGGCCCGCAGACTGCCCCGCTCGGCCCATCCCACAGTCGGCAGCCACGACATCCCCAGCGAGGACAGCCAGGCCCGCTTCTCCCCGGCGGCGAACTCGACATAGGCCCGAGCCCAGCGAACAGCCCACTCGTCCTCCCCCCGCCCCGCGAACGGCCGACTGGAGGTGGCGGCGGCGGAGGTCGCGGCGGCAGAGGTGGCGGCGGCGGAGGTCGCGGCGGCAGAGGTGGTGGTGGCGTCGGAGGTCGCGGCGGCAGAGGTGGCGGCGGCAGAGGTGGTGGTGGCGTCGGAGGTCGCGGCGGCAGTGATGGTGGCGGCGGAGGGAGCGGAGGGAGAGGTGGGCGCGGCGGTCAGGCGGTCGAAGGCGGCGCTGCCTTGCCAGTCGCTCCAGGCCAGGTCGACGGAGTCGGAGACGCGCATGCGGCGCTGTTCGGGGGTGTCGACGAGGAAGAGGCCGCCGAAGGACCAGAACGCCTGGCCGCCCAGGTTGGCGGCGTTCTCCTGGTCGACCAGGAGGACGTGCTTGCCGGCCGAGGTGAGCTCGTGGGCGGCGGCCAGACCTGCGAGGCCGGCACCGACGACGATGACGTCTGCGTCCATGGCCCGGCAATGTACCGGAAATACCGAAGAAGTTTCAGCTTCCGAGGCGCGCGGGAGCCAGCAAGGCCCGCAATCCGATGAACGACTCGCGCAGATGATCGGCCAGCGCGCCGCCGGCCGGGTCGGACACCCAGCGGGCGAACGCCACCTTGAACGCGGCCACACCGGCCTCGGCCGCCAGCGCCGCCGCCGGGTCGTCGAGGCCGCGGGCGCGCAGGACCTCGGTCAGGGCGGCAGCCACCCGGTGCAGCTTGGCGATCTCCCGCTCCTGCAGCGCCGGGTTGGCGTCGATCACCGTCTGGCGCTGCCGCGAATACTCGACCGGGGGAAAGTAGTGCTCCGCGGCCCGCTCGAACGCGTCGGCGACCGCGTCGAGGCCCGCCGGCCGGGACGAGCCGGCCACCGACTCGACGAGCATCTCCTGCAGGCGCTCGGAGCCGGCGAACAGCACCTCACGCTTGTCGGTGAAGTGGCGGAAGAACGTGCGCTCGGTGAGGCCGGCCCGCTCGGCGATCTCGGCCACCGTGGTCTGGTCGAAGCCGTACTCGGCATACAGATCCATCGCCGCCTGCCGGAGGCGGGACTGCGCGTTCGGCTCCCATCGGCCCATGCCCCCATCTTATGCGACGTCAGTTCCTGACATCACAGCCCGGAAAGTATGTCAGTCGCTGACATCATGACGTAGGGTCTGATGTCAGCGACTGACATCGGTCGCGGAAGAGAAGAGAGGAACTGTCATGCGCGTATTCGTCACCGGCGCCTCGGGCTGGATCGGCTCGGCCGTCGTCCCGGAGCTGCTGAAGCACGGCCACCAGGTCACCGGTCTGGCTCGGTCCGACGCCTCGGCCCAGCGGCTCACCGACCTCCAGGCCGACGTCCTGCGCGGCGATCTCGACGCCCTCGACGTGCTCCAGGAGGGCGCCCGGACCCACGACGCCGTCATCCACCTGGCCTTTGTGCACGACTTCAGCAACCTGGCCGAGTCGCTGCGCAAGGACCGCGCCGCCATCGACGCCATCGGTGACGCGCTCGCGGGCACCGGCCGGCCGTTCGCGATCGCCTCGGGCACTCTCGGCATCACCGTGGGCACGGTCGCGACCGAGAGCGACCTGGCCGACCCGGCCGCCGGCCACCCGCGGCAGCAGTCCGCCGCGGCGGCTCTGGCGCTGGCCGACCGGCAGGTGCGGCCGATCGTCGTCCGCCTGTCCCCCACGGTGCACGGCGACGGTGACTACGGCTTCGTCCCGGCACTGATCAAGGTCGCCCGCGAGCGCGGCGTCTCCGGCTACATCGGCGCCGGTGACAGCCGCTGGACAGCCGTCCACCGCGACGACGCCGCCACCCTGTTCCGCCTGGCCATCGAACACGCCGCCACAGACACCGCGAGCGAGAGCCCAGCACCCGAAGACGCGACGCGCGGCCTCGTGCTTCACGCCGTGGCCGAGGAGGCCCTGACCGCTCGCGACATCGCCGAGGCCATCGGCCGCGGCCTCGGCGTGCCCACCGCCGAGTCGACGATGGAGGCGCTCGGCTGGATCGGCCCGATGTTCGCCGCCGACGGGCCGGCCTCGAGCAGCCTGACCCGCGAACTCCTCGGCTGGAAGCCCACCGGCCCGACCCTGTTCGACGACCTCGCCCAGGGTCACTACTTCAAGTAACCCCTGAACGAAATCCTTAAGAAACAATTAAGTCGGTCGATATGCCCTTGACCGGGATCTCCCGGGATGAGAACTGTTAACTACCTTTCCGGTTCTCCACCCCCATCCCGGGAGATCCCCATGCGCAGACGCGCACTCCTGGCCGCGTTCCTGGCTCTGACCGCGGCGACCGCCACCTTCGGTGTTCGCCTCGCCACCGCCGACGCCGCCCCGATCACCTTCACCCACCCCGGCGTCCTGGTCAGCCGGGCCCAGCTCGATTTCGTCAAGAGCAGGGTCGCGGAGAAGGAACAGCCCTGGACGGCGGCCTACGACCAGATGCTGGCCAGCCGTTACGCCTCGCTCTCGCGGACGCCCGCCCCCGCGCGGCCGAGATCATCAAGCACGCGTACGGGAATTGGCCCGGCCAGGCCCGGTTCGCCACCATGCTGCGGACCGTCCATCTGCCCGTCGTCCTACCCGGGAGCAGCAACAACGGCAACTGGGAGCTGTCGATGATGGAGGCCGCCGTCGGCATCTCCGTCTTCCTCGACGACAAGAGCAGCTTCGACCGGGCGATCAGCCGCTTCCAGGCGCGCGCGGCGTCGTACATCTATGTCGCGGCCGACGGCGCCCAGCCGAAATACCCACCGGCCGGCAGCGTCGACACCCGGGCCGAGCTGATCAGCTTCTGGCAGGGGCAGAGCACCTTCGTCGACGGGCTGTCCCAGGAGACCTGCCGCGACTTCGTGCACACCGGGTACGGCCTGAGCGCGATCAGCCACGTCGCCGAGACCACCCGCATCCAGGGCCAGGACCTGTGGCCGGCGGTGGCCGAGCGGATGCGGCACGCGCTCGGGCTGCACACCAAGTTCGAGAACGGTACGGCCGTCCCGTCGACCCTGTGCGGCGGCTCCGTCGTCAAGGGGCTGGGCCCGGTCACCGAGGTCGCCTACAACGCGCTCGCCAACCGGCTCGGCATCGCGATGGCCAACAGCCGCACCTACACCGAGTCACGCCGCCCGCAGGGCACGAACAACCTGTTCGTCGCCTGGGAGACGCTCACCCACGCCGACAACCCCGCTTAAGGACACCGGATGAGAAGAAGAATCCTGGCCGGCGCTGTCCTCAGCGCGACCGTCATCGGCCTGGGGGTCGTCGGCGTCACCCAGGCCCTGGCCGCCACCACCGGCACCGTCGTCAGCTCGGCCAACGGCAAGTGCCTGGACGTGACCAACGGCAGCACGGCCAACGGCAACCAGCCGCAGATGTGGACCTGCTCCGCCGGCCCCAACCAGACCTGGACGCTGGGCGACGACGGCTCGGTCCGGGGCCTCGGCAAGTGCCTCGACGTGGCCAACGGGGCCACCACCGACGGCGCGGTCGTGCACCTGTGGGACTGCTACGCCGGTCTGACCAGCCAGCAGTGGACCTTGAATGCGGCCCGGGACCTGGTCAACGTCAAGGCCGGCAAGTGCCTCGACATCACCGGCAACAACCTGGCCGACGGCGCGAAGTTGCAGCTGTGGACGTGCGGCGGCGGCGCCAACCAGAAGTGGACGATGAACGGAGCCTCGACGCCGCCCCCGACCACCGTGCCGCCCAACCCGAACAACCCCGACCTCGGCCCCAACGTGAGCATCTTCGACCCGTCGATGTCGGCGTCGACCATCCAGAACCGGCTCAACACGGTCTTCAACCAACAGGTCCAGAACCAGTTCGGTACGCAGCGGTACGCGCTGCTGTTCAAGCCGGGCAGCTACACCAACGACGTCAACGTCGGCTTCTTCACCCAGGTCGCCGGTCTCGGCCTCAACCCCGACCAGGTCAATATCAACGGGCACGTGCACGCCGAGGCCGACTGGTGGCCGGACGGCTCGCAGAACGCCACCCAGAATTTCTGGCGGGCCGCCGAGGGTCTCAGCGTGACGCCGCCGGACGGCCTGGACCGCTGGGCGGTGTCCCAGGCCGCGCCGTACCGCCGGATGCACGTACGCGGGAATCTGGCCCTCTCCGACGGTGGCTGGTCGTCCGGCGGCTTCATCGCCGACTCCAAGGTCGACGGGCAGATCCAGTCGGGGTCCCAGCAGCAGTTCCTCACCCGCAACTCGCAGATGGGCAGCTGGAACGGCTCGAACTGGAACCAGGTCTTCGTCGGCTCACCGGGCGCGCCCGCGCAGAGCTTCCCCAACCCGCCGTTCACCACGATCGGCTCGTCGCCCACCATCGCCGAGAAGCCCTACCTGTACGTGGACTCGGCCGGCGCCTACCAGGTCTTCGTACCCGCCCTGCGCAGCAACGCGAGCGGCACCACCTGGGCCGGCGGCAACCCGGCCGGGTCCAGCCTGCCGATCAGCACCTTCTATGTCGTCAAGCCGGGCGACACGGCGGCGACCATCAACGCGGCCCTCGCCGCCGGCAAGAACCTGCTGGTCACCCCGGGCGTCTACAACCTCAGCCAGACGCTGAACGTCACCCGGGCCAACACGGTGATCCTCGGGCTGGGCCTGGCCACCTTCGTCCCCACCGGGGGCGTGAACGCCATGCAGATCGCCGACGTGGACGGCGTACGGCTGGCCGGGGTCCTCTTCGACGCGGGCACCACCAACTCGAACACGCTGCTGCAGGTCGGCCCGGCCAACTCGTCGGCGTCGCACGCGGCCAACCCGACCGTGCTCTCCGACGTCTTCGTGCGGGTCGGCGGCTCGATCGCCGGCAAGGCCACGGTCAGCGTCGAGGTCAACAGCGACAACGTGATCGGCGACCACGCGTGGATCTGGCGGGCCGACCACGGCAACGGCGGCACGGTCGGCTGGACCATCAACACCGGCCGGAACGGGCTGATCGTCAACGGTGACAACGTCACGTTCTACGGCTTGTTCGTCGAGCACTACCAGCAGTACCAGACGATCTGGAACGGCAACGGCGGCCGGACCTACTTCTATCAGAACGAGATGCCCTACGACCCGCCGAACCAGGCGGCCTGGATGAACGGCTCGACCCGCGGCTGGGCGGCCTACAAGGTGGCCGACTCGGTGACCACGCACGAGGCCTGGGGTCTGGGCAGCTACTGCTTCTTCAACGTCAACCCGGCGGTCGTCGCCGCCCGGGCGTTCGAGGTGCCGGTCAAGCCGGGGGTGCGCTTCCACGACATGGTGACGGTCTCGCTCGGCGGCACCGGCACGATCACCAACGTCATCAACAGCACCGGTCAGACAGTCAACAGCGGCCACCAGGTGACGAGCATCGTCAGCGGGCCGTAAAGACCGAATCCCCTCCGCGGGGCCGGCACCGTCGAACACCATGGAAGCATGCGTCCCCTGCTGCGCTTGGAGTCGACGGTGCCGGCCGCCGGGCTGGTCACGTTCCTGCTGGTCTTCGGCGTGCTCGGCGGCCCCTCGGACCCGGCGCCGGCCGCGCGGTGGGTCGGGCTCGGCGTGCTGGTCGCGCCCGCGATCATGGTGTACGCCCACCGGGGCGCGGCGGCGTGGGCGGGCCTGCTGGGCGCGGTGCTGTGGACCCCGCTGGCCACCGGTTTCGCCACGGTCCTCACCACCTGGGCGTACGCGGCGGTGACCATCCTCGTCGCCCGCCTCGACACTGACCCGGCGCCGCTGCCCGTCCCGCACCGCCGCCCGCCGGCCCCGTACTCCCTGCCCCACGTGGCCGCCCCGGCCGAGGTCGGCGGTTTCGCGCTGCTGGTCGGGTCGGCCGCCGGGGTGGTCTGGGTCGGGGTCGACGACGCCGCCGTGCCCTGGCTGGCCGCCACGATCGCCGCCTTCGGCCTGGGCTGCGCCCTGCTCACCCGGGCCGTCCGCGCCCAGGCCGCGCTCCGTCGCCTGTTCACCGTGCCGCAGCCCGTGCACGCGGTGCGGGCCGTCGAGCAGGAGGGCTACGTCCACGTGCTGCTCCCGGCCGAGGACGGCCGCACTGCCCGGGAGTTCGCGTTCGACGTCGCCGAGCCCGAGCCCCGGCACGACGAGGACGACGTGCACACCGAGGCCGCCGTCCTCTACGGCGACCCACGCCCGGGATCGTGGTGCGCCTTGGAGGTCGGCGACCGCCTGCACGTGCCGGTCGGCCCGGTCGGTGAGGTCATCGAGGTGCCCTACGACGTGGTCGAGGGGCTGCCCCGCGAGATCGAGGACGACGAGGAGCAGCTGGTCGACCCCGAGGCGCTGCGCCCGGCCGACCGTGACGCGGACGCCTTCCAGCCGCGCGAGCACCGCATCTCGCCGCGGCGGGCGTGGACGGCCACGACCGCCATCGGGCTCGGCGCCGCCCTGGGCCTGGCCGAGCTCGCCCGGTTCGCCGGGCTTCCCCGGGAGGCGCTGATCGCGGTGGCCGCGGTGGCCGGGGCGGCCGGGTTCGAGTACGGGTGGCGCTCGCAGCTGCGGCCCCGGCTGCGCTGGCACGCGGGTGGCCTGGCCGCGGTCGGCTTCCGCGAGAGCACCCGCCAGCCGTGGGCCACCGACAGCGCGATCGTCCACGACGACGAGGGCACGGTGGTGCTGACCGCGGGCGAGGCGGTGCTCACCGTGCCGGTCCCCGCGCCCTGGCCGTCGCGCTCCCACCAGCGCACGGCCGACCAGCTGGTGGCGGCGTTGCGCGACACCCGCATCCGCGCGCTCGAGATGAGCCCGCTCCCCCCGCCGCCCCTGATCGACCAGCCCCGCCGACCGGTCGCGCTCGTCGTCCTCTGGGCCGTTTCGGTCGCGGCAACGACCCTGATCGTGAACTGAGTTCCGTCCTGCCGTTCCCGTGAACGGCAGGACGGACCCTGAGCGAAACACGACCCGCGTAGCGTGCAGGACGTGGACCTGCACACCGTGGCCGAAGTGATCAGCCCAGCTCAGGTGGGGCAGTGGCGGCCGGGCGACGCGTGGCTCGGCGGCGGCACGGCCCTGTTCGGCGAGCCCCGCCCGCACCTGACCCGGCTGCTCGACCTGACCACGGCCGGCTGGCCCGCGCTCACCCCGGGCGAGGACGGGCTGGAGGTCGCGGCCACCTGCACGATCGCCGAGCTCGCGGCGAGCGGCTACGACATCGCCGAGAAGTGCTGCCACGCCTTCCTGGCGTCCTTCAAGATCTGGAACGTGGCGACCGTCGGCGGCAACCTGTGCGCGGCGCTGCCGGCCGGGCCGATGATCGCGCTGGGCGCCGCGCTCGACGGCACGGTGCTGCTCCAGGGCCCCGACGGCGAGCGCACGGTGCCGGTGGCCGAGTTCGTGACCGGCGAGGGGACGACCGTGCTGAGCGAGGGTGAGCTGGTGCGCTCGATGCACCTGCCCGCCTCGTCACTGCGCTCTCCCACCGCGTACCGCCAAGGGTCTCTGCATGCCCACGGCCGCTCGGGGGTGCTGGTGATCGGGCGGGCCACGGCCGGCGGCGGGCTGGTCATCACGGTGACCGCCGCGACCCGACGGCCGCACGTGCTGGTCTTCGCGTCGCCTCCGAGCGCCGAGATCGTGCAGGTGGCGCTGGCCGAGCGGATCCCGGACGACGCCTATGTCGACGACGTGCACGGGCTGCCGGCCTGGCGACGGCACCTGACCCGGGTCTACGCGGAAGAGGTACGGGCGGAGCTGGCGCCATGAGGATCAACGGGACCGAGCACGAGCGGGCGCCCCGGCCGGGCCAGTGCCTGCGCACCTACCTGCGCGAGGAGGGCTGCTTCGGGGTCAAGAAGGGCTGCGACACCGGCGACTGCGGTGCCTGCACCGTGCACGTCGACGGCGTCCCGGTGCACTCCTGCGTCTACCCGGCGTTCCGCGCGGCCGCCCGGAGCATCACCACCATCGAGGGCCTGGCCGGCGACGACCTGCATCCCGTGCAGCGGAGTTTTCTCGACGCCCAGGGTTTTCAGTGCGGTTTCTGTACGGCCGGACTGATCATGACCACCGCCGCCCTCACCGACGACCAGCGCTCCGACCTGCCGCGCGCCCTCAAGGGCAACCTCTGCCGGTGCACGGGTTATCGCGCGGTCGCCGACGCCCTGGCCGGCGTGGTCACCGTGGCCGAGCCCGCCCCCGGGGCGGCGGTCGGCGCCAGCCCCGGCGCCCCGGCCGGCCCCGACGTGGTCACCGGCCAGGCCCGCTACACGTTCGACCTGACCGTCCCCGGCGTGCTGCACCTCAAGGTGCTGCGCTCGCCCCACCCGCACGCCCGCGTCCTGGCCATCCGGACCGAGGCCGCGCTGGCCGTGCCCGGCGTCGAGCTGGTGCTGACCCACGCCGACGCCCCGGCCCGGCGCTTCTCCACCGCCCAGCACGAGAACGCGGGCGAGGACCCGGCCGACACCCGGGTGCTCGACGACGTCGTGCGGTTCGCCGGCCAGCGCGTCGCGGCGGTGATCGCGACCAGCGAGGCCGCCGCCGAACAGGGCTGCCGGGCGCTCGCCGTCGACTACGAGGTGCTGCCGGCCGTCCTCTCCCCCGACGAGGCAACGGCCGAGGGGGCGCCCCAGCTGCACCCGGCGTGTGAGAAGAACATCGTCGCGGAGCTGCACGCCGAGCTGGGCGATCTCGAGGCCGGCTTCGCCGCGGCCGACGAGGTCTACGAGGAGACGTTCCGGACGCCGCGCGTGCAGCACGCCAGCCTGGAGACGCACGGCGCGGTGGGCTGGCTCGACGACGACGGCCGGCTGGTCATCCGGACCAGCACGCAGACGCCGTTCCTCACCCGGCGGGCGCTGGCCCGGCTCTACGACCTCGGCGAGGACCGGGTCCGGGTGGTCGCCGGCCGGGTCGGCGGCGGGTTCGGCGGCAAGCAGGAGATGCTGGTCGAGGACCTGGTCGCGCTGGCCGTGCTGCGGCTCGGTCGGCCGGTCAAGCACGAGTACACGCGGGCCGAGCAGTTCACCTCGGCCACCACGCGGCACCCGTTCACGGTCACCGTCAAGGCCGGGGCGCGCGCCGACGGCACCCTCACCGCGCTGGCGCTGCGCGTCGTGGCCGACACCGGGGCGTACGGGAATCACGGGCCCGCGGTCATGCATCACGCCTGCCACGAGTCGGTGGCCGTCTATCGCTGCGCGGCCATGCGCACCGACGCGTGGTGCGTCTACACCAACACCGTGCCCTCGGGGGCGTTCCGCGGCTACGGCCTGGGGCAGGTGTCGTTCGCCGTCGAGTCGGCGCTCGACGAGCTGGCCCGCCGGCTCGGGATCGACCCGATCACCCTGCGCGAGCGCAACATAGTGCGGGCCGGGGACGACCTGACCGCGCCCGGTGACCATGCCGGCGACCTGACGATCGCGTCCTTCGGGCTCGACCAGTGCCTCGGCCACATCCGTACGGCGGCGGGGTCGGCCGCGGACGGGGCACCGGACGGCTGGCTGGTCGGCGACGGCATGGCGATCACGATGATCGCGGCCGGTCCGCCCGGCGGGCACCACGCCGACGCGACGGCAACCCTGCTGCCCGACGGGCGCTTCGAGATCGCCGTCGGCACCGCCGAGTTCGGCAACGGCAGCACGACCGTGCACGCGCAGATCGCCGCGGACGCGCTCGGCACCACGCTCGACCGGATCACCGTGCGCCAGTCCGACACCGATGTGGTGCGGCACGACACCGGCGCGTTCGCGTCGACCGGCGTCGTCGTGGCCGGCCAGGCGGTGCTGCAGGCGGCGCGTGGGTTGCGGGCGCTGCTCGTCGCCTCGGCCGGCGGGGCCGTCCTGACCGAGACGGTGCTCAAGGAGCTGGCCGCGCGGGCCGGCCGGCCGCTGAGCGCCGAGGGGCACTGGGGTGGCAGTCCCCGCTCGGTGGCCTTCAACGCCCAGTGGTTCCGGGTCGCGGTCGACCCCGGGACGGGTGAGCTGCGGATCCTGCGCAGCGTGCACAGTGCGGACGCGGGCACGGTGATGAACCCGCTGCAGTGCCGGGGCCAGATCGAGGGTGGCGTGGCTCAGGCGCTCGGCGCGACGCTGGCCGAGCACGTCGACATCGGGCCGGACGGCCAGGTGTCCACGGTGGGTTTCCGGCAGTACCACCTGCCGACCTTCGCCGACGTGCCACACACCGAGGTGCTGTTCGCCGACACCGACGACACGATCGGGCCGCTCGGCGCCAAGTCGATGAGCGAGAGCCCGTTCAACCCGGTCGCGCCGGCCCTGGCCAACGCGGTGCGCGACGCCACCGGCGTACGGCTGACGGAACTGCCCCTCACCCGCGACCGGATCTGGGCGGCGCTGCGGTCCGCGCCGGGATCAGCGGCAACGTCATCGTGAAGGTGCTGCCCCGGCCCAGCTCGGAGCGGACGGTCACGGTCCCGCCGTGGTCGCTGACGATGTTCCGGACGATCGCCAGCCCCAGACCGTTGCCCTGCACGGCCTGATCCATCGCGTTGGCCGCCCGGTGGAAGGGCGTGAACAGCCCGGGTACGTCGTCGGCCGGGATGCCGATGCCGGTGTCGGTGATCGTGACGACGGCCCGCTCGCCGGTGCAGTCGAGGCGGCACTCCAGGCGGCCGCCGGGCGCGGTGAACTTGACCGCGTTGTCGAGCAGATTCCGGACGGCGCGTTCCAGCTGGACGGCGTCGCCGCGCACCCAGGCCGGCTCGGTCGTCAGCTCGCATTCGAGCCCCTTGGCCCGGGCCGGGATGGTCAGCGCGGCGTGCACCCCGTGCACCAGCCGGGTCAGATCGACCGGCAGGACGGCCCGGCTCCGGTCGTCGGAGCGGTCCAGGATCTGCAGGTCGGCCACGGTGGCCTCGAGCCGGTGGGCGTTGCGCCGGATCGCCCCGACGCCGCGTTTCTGGGCGGGCGACAGCACGTGGTGCTCCTCGTCCTCGCTCAGCATCTCGCTGTAGCCGAGGATGCTGGTCAGCGGCGTCCGCAGCTCGTGGCTCACGGTCGCGACGAAGACGTCCTTCTGCTCGTCGAGCACCCGCAACTCGTTGATCAGCCGGGCCTGGCGCAGCCGCAGCCGCTCCTGGTGCGCGGCGTGGTCGATCTCGCGGGCCAGCCCGATCAGCAGCCGGCTCTCCTGCTCGGACCACTCGGGCCGGTCCGGCCGGGCCACACAGATGAAGCCGGGCGGACAGCCCGCGTCACCACTGAGCGGGATCACGATCGTGCCGATCGAGCCGGCCGGGCGCATCGAGCTGCCCGGCGCGCACGACCGCGCCTGCTCGGCGATCGACTCGTCGAGCGGGGCCACGCTCTCGGGCCAGGCCGCCTCGATCGGGACGCCGGTCTGGATGGTGATCCGGCTGTGCACGGTCGCGGCGTGCATCGCCGTGCCGATCAGCTCGGCGATCCGGTGCGCGGTGCGGGCCGGCTCGGTCGCCTCCTGCAGTTCGCGGGTGACCGCCTGGCGCAGCTCGGCCCGGGTCACCCGGTCCTGCTCGGCGCTGATCAGCCGCTCGGTCTCGGCGGCCAGGTCGTTGAGAGTGCCGGCGACCGCGCGCAGCTCGGGTGGGCCGGACGGGACCACCCGGGCCGAGTGGTCGCCGTCGGCCAGCCGGCGCAGCGTGAGCCGGATGTGCTCGAGCGGGACCAGCAGGTGCCGCTGATGCAGGGTGGCCAGCCCGATCCCGGCCATCACGACCAGGGTGGCGAGCCCGGCGAAGAGCAGGGCGGTCAGCTCGGCGTCACCACGCTCGTCGTCCCCGGTGCGCTGCTCGAAGTCCTCGACCGCGGCCGAGACGTCCGCGTTGGCCGTGCGCACGCGGTCGAACAGGTCCTTGCCCCGCAACGAGCGGGTCCGGTCGGTGTCGGCCACGCCGGCGTTGACGATCGGGATCGCGTAGCCGTAGAGCCAGTCCTCGGCGGCCAGCCGCTCGAGCTGAAGCAACCGGCTCGACTCCTCGTCCAGCGGGTCGCCGGCGAGTCGCTGGAGAGCGCTGAACGCCCCGGCCCGGCCGCTGGTGTACGGCTCGAGGAACACGGGGTCGCCGGTGAGCTGGAAACCCCTGATGCCGGTCTCGGCGTCGGTCAGGTATTGCAGCACGGCGTGGTTGGTGTCGCGGGCGACGTCGATGCGCTGAGTGGCCCGATCGTGGCGCAGTCGCTGGCGCTCGGTGACCGCGAAGTGCGCGACGATCAGGGTCAGGAAGAGCAGCAACAAGAGCGCGAAGCCGCCCGCCACCCGGTACTTTAGCGTCGCTCTCATGACGATCGGCCAGGCTGCTCGGCGTGCAGCCGCGCCAGCTCCTCGTGCTGCTGCTGGACCTGCGCGGCCAGCTGCCCGTTGAGCCGGCCCTGTCGGCGGCACTCGAACAGGGCCAGCAGCACCATGGCCAGATCGCGCAACCGGGCCACCTGCTCGTCGGTGAGCTCGTGGCGCTTCTCGTCGAAGACGCAGAGCGACCCCAGCGCGTACCCCTGCGGGGTCACCAGCGGCGCCGAGAAATAGAACCGGATGCGGCCGAGCATCCCGGTGACCCACGGGTTGAACGCGTAGGCCGCGTCCAGCCTCGCGTCCGGGAGGTAGGTGACCTCGCCGGTCCGGAACCGCACCGCGCACATCGAGTCGGTCCGGGCCGAGTCACTGCCCGCGAAACCGGTGGTGGTGAGCTGGCACTGCCGGTTCTCGTCGATCAGGTTGAGCGTCGCGAACGGCACCCCGGCCACGGACGCCGCCACCCGCACCACCGCTTCCAGCTCGTCACCGGCCGGCGTGTCGAGCAGCTCGTACTCGTGCAGGGCGGCCAGTCGTCGCTGCTCGTGGGCGGCGGTCACGAGGTTCAGTTCGGCAGCAAACGCATCATCGCTGAGCGAATCATCCACCAAACGCAGAGATGTCGCTCGGTGGCTCGAACCCGTCGTATCCGCCGTTCCCGACCGCGGCGCGCAAGGTTCGCGCCACGGCCGTGACCACGCGCGACTCGACGCCGCTGCCCACCCGGTCGGAGGGGTCGGCCGGGTCGTTGGCGATGCCGGCCGCGGCCATCGCCGGGGTGAAGCCGACGAAGGTCTCGGTGCGGTTGTCCTCGGTGCTGCCGGTCTTGCCGGCCACCTCGAGACCGCCGAACAGACCGGCGACCTGCTCCGCCGTGCCACCGTCGCATTTCCCGTACGTGCTCTGCTGGCCGACCGGGCAGCGGGCGGCGTCGGTCGCGGCGCGGGCGATCTCGGGGTCGAGCACCTGCTTGCAGCTCGCGGTCACGGCCACCCGCCGGCCGTCGGAGCCGGTGATCGAGGCCACCGGCAGCGGCGCGCAGTATTTGCCCTCGGCCGCCACCGTCGCGTACGCCGAGGCCAGCTCGAGCGGTGTCGTGTCGATGACGCCGAGGGTGAACGAGCCCCACGATCCGGCGTTGGTCCTCGCCATCTCGGCGTCGGCCGGCGAGCTGAAGCTGATGCCCAGCCGCTGAGCCATGGCGACCACGGCA
Organism: Paractinoplanes maris; assembly: GCF_023544465.1. Lineage (GTDB taxonomy): Bacteria > Actinomycetota > Actinomycetes > Mycobacteriales > Micromonosporaceae > Actinoplanes > Actinoplanes maris. Next base: position 225,425 of record NZ_JALPVL010000016.1, read on the forward strand.
GCCGGGCCGACCTGCTCCTCGAGGTGCACGAAATACGTGTTCACCGAGCGCCCGAACGCGTCCCACATGGTCCGGTGGCCGTCCATCCAGCTCGGGTTGTCGTTGCCCGGGCAGTACTTGCCGCCGCAGTTGCCGGGCCCGTCGTCGGACCACTCGGTGACCAGCTTGGCCGGCGAGTCGAAGCCGGAGTTCAGCGGCAGGCCCGCCTCCAGCGCGGCCAGCATGGTGAACATCTTGAAGGTCGAGCCGGCCGGGTAGCCGTTGATCCCGTTGCCCCCGCTGACGAGGGGATTCACGGTGTTGGAGGTGGACTTCGCGGTGCCGTAGTGACGGTTGACCGCGAGCGCCAGGACCTTGCCGGTGCCGGGCTGCACGACGGCGATCGGCAGCGTCTTGCGGTTGTCGAGCCCGTAGACCTTGCGCGACTGCTTGGCCACCACCTTCTGCACGTCGGGGTTCAAGGTGGTGACGACGGTGTAGCCGCCGCGGCGCAGCGCGTCGTCCCGCTCGGCCTTGGTCGCGCCGAACTGGCTCTGGGAACTCCACCAGCGCTCGAAGTAGTCGCAGAAGAAGCCCCAGCCGTCGGCCTTCCCGGTGGCGTCGACACACCCGTTGGGCTGGGTCCGGCCCGAGTACGTGAGCTTCTCGGCGGCCGCCCGGTCGTGCTGGGCCTGGGTGATCAGGCCCGACTTGAGCATCGCGCCGAGCACGTAGCCCTGGCGCTGCTTGGCCCGGGCCCGGTCACCGCTGATCGGGTTGTCGGCGTCGGGCGACTGCACGACGCCGGCGATCAGGGCCGCCTGGGCCAGGTCGAGCCGGGCCGGGGTGATGCCGAAGATGCGGCGGGCGGCAGCCTCGATGCCGTACCCACCGTTGCCGAAATACACGATGTTCAGGTAGTTCTGCAGGATCTGCTGCTTGGTGAGGCGGTTCTCGAGCTCCACCGCGTATTCGACCTCGCGCAGCTTGCGGCCGGCCGAGTCCTCGGTCGCGGCGGCGCGCTCGGCCGTGGTCAGGTTCGGATCCTCCTTGAGCACGTTACGCACGAGCTGCATGGTGAGCGTGGAGGCACCCTGCTCGGCGCGACCGCTGCGGGCGTCCGAGACGAGCGCGCGGGCCACGCCCTTGAGGTCGACGCCGCCGTGCTCGTAGAAGCGGGTGTCCTCGGCGGCCACGATGGCCTGCTGCATGACCGGCGCGATCTGGCTCAGCGCGACGTCGTGCCGGTCCTCGTCATAGAACGTGGTGATCAGCGTCCGGCCGTCGTCGGCGTAGACCCGGGTCACCTGGGCGGCCGACGGGGTGAGCAACTGGGCGGGCAGTTCGGCGCGCTGCCGCCGGCTCCACTGGGCGCCCGAGCGCAGGACCGCGCCGACCGGGATCGCGGACAGCCCGATCAGGGCCCCGACCAGCACCAATAACCCACCGAAGCGAGCCGCTCTCACGATCATTGCCGGACCTCTCTGGAGTCGTCGACCAAGTCGGTAACACCGATTCCTGAGAGCAGCCTGGATTCGCCGTCCTCCTCGTGGTGACCATCACAAGCCGCGGGCATTCAGCCGGCGGCCCGGCGCTCCCGCCAGCCGGCGACCACCTGGTCGGCGTCGAACGGCCGCAGAATGACCGGCGGCCCGTCCATCAGGCCCACCGTCGCCTTGTGGATGCGCTCGTTCAGGTCGGCCACGTGGTCGCGGACCTCGTGCTCGGTCGGCAACCGGTCGACCTTCTCCTCGAGGTCCTCGGTCTCCCGGCGAAGGGCGAGCGTCGGCGGGATGACCGAGGCGGTCGCGCCCTCACGCTCCAGCCAGTCCTTCACCCACCAGTCGTCCTCGTACTCCCCGCCATGGCCGCGGAGTGGTTTGCCCTTGCCTCGCAGGTTGTCGAACTCACCGCGCTCGGCGGCCTCCCGGAGCTGCCGGTCGATCGACGACTCGTACCAGTGCGCCATGAACCCATCGTATTTCGTCATACCCGTGGCGTAATTTGGCAGAAGTCCAGGCAGCCGTTCCCCGGAGGTCCTCACCGTGTGCCGCAACATCCACCAGCTGCACAACTTCGAGCCGCCCGCCACCCGTGACGAGGTCCACGCCGCGGCCCTGCAGTACGTCCGCAAGGTGGCCGGCAGCACCCGCCCGTCCCAGGCCAACCAGGCCGCCTTCGACCGCGCGGTGGCCGCGGTCGCCGCCGCCACCGCCGAGCTGCTCGACGAGCTGGTCACCACCGCCCCGCCCAAGAATCGCGAGGAGGAGGCAGTCAAGGCCCGGGCCCGAGCCGAGAAGCGCTACGCCAGCTGAGCGGGTCTAGAGCGAGCCGCTCTCGGTCTGGACCCACTGCATGGACAGGCCGGTCACCTCGCGGTCGGTGCGGATTTCGAGCATGGTGCCGAGGATGGTGGCCCGATCGGCGACCAGGGCCTGGTTGTCGAGTCCGTAGGTGACTCGCTCGGAGAGGAACGCGGGGGTGCCGGGCGGCTGCCGCAGCAGGGCCGCGGTGGCCTGGTCGAGCGTGCCGGGGCGCACCGACTCGCTCGCCCGGTGGACGGCGATGCCGTGGTCGGCCAGCGCCGCGTAGAGCGAGGTGCCGCTCAGGTCGGTGCGGGCCAGCTCGGTGCCGAAGATCCATGACACCTGGTGCACGGCCGGGTGGCCGGCGAGCAGGCGGATCCGCTCCAGGCGCAGCGCGAGGAAGGCGTCGCCGAAGTGCGCGGCCGCCCACGCGGGCGGGTGGGCCACCTTCTGATCGAGGATCTGGGTGGTGACCAGCTGACCCTGGGCGCGCAGGTCCTCGGCGAAACCGCGCAGCGAGTCGAGGCGGTAGGCAGCCCGCGGCTCGGCCACGAAAGTCCCGCGGCCGGGCTGCTGCGAGAGCAACCCGTCGTCCTCCAGCTGCTGCAGGGCCTGGCGCAGCGTCGCGAGCGTGACGCCGTAGCGGGCGCTCAGCTCTTTCTGCGGCGGCAGGGCCGACCCCGGCGACAGCTCCCCACCCCGGATCTTGGTGCTCAGGTCATCGGCGATCACCCGATACTTCGGCGTGCGCGGCGCGGTCAGCGGAAGCCTCCTGGTCCAGAGTGTCGAGGGCCGCCCGTAACGCCGCGACGTAGTCCCCGATCTCGCGCGGCGTGGCCCCGTCCAGCACCCTACGCATCAGCGCCGCACCGACCACAACACCGTCCCCGGCGCGCCCCGCCTCCACCGCCTGCTCCACCCCGGAGATCCCGAACCCGATCAGCACCGGCACCGGCCCAGCCACCCCGGCCGTCGCGGTGACCTGGGCGGCCTTGATGCGCGCGGCCAGGACAGCGGCGGACGAGGCCAGCGAGGCGCGCTCGCCCGTGGTGCCCATGTGGCTGATCGCGTAGAGGTAGCCCCGGCTGCGCGCGACGATCTCGGCCAGCCGGTCGTCGGGCGTGACCGGAGCGACCAGCAGGGTCAGCTCGATGCCCGCCGCGGCCGCCGCCCGCTCGACCTCGGCCGCCTCGTCGAGCGGCAGGTCGGGCACGATCAGCCCGCGGAAGCCGGCCTCGGCGAGCTGCCGGCAGAACGCCGCCGGCCCGGGGCGGAAGACCAGGTTGGCGTAGGTGAAGGCGATCAGCGGAATGTGCAGCCGATCCCGGGCGTCGCGGACTTCGCGGAGGATCGACCCGATGGTCGCTCCCCGGGCGAGGGCGCGGCCGGTGCTCTGCTGAATGGTCACGCCGTCGAGCATGGGGTCGGAGAACGGCAGCCCGACCTCGATCGCATCGGCGCCCGCCGCCTGCATCGCCAGCAGGTAGTCGAGCCAGTCCTCCGTGACGCCACCGGTCACAAAAGGCACCAGCAGTTTGCGCACCGGTCCGGCCGCTCCGCGCGCCTCGCGACCGCCACCGGAATCAGGCAACCCCGCGCCGGCTCGGGGGTCACCGCCGGAAGAACCGTCGGGTGGATCACCAGCCGGCGCCCCTGCGGGCGAACGGGCCGTACGCTCCCGCACGACGAGCTGCTCCTCTGCCGGTCGCCCCTGGTCGCCGGTCGCCGCCCGGCGGGCATCCGACCGATCCGGCTCCGGTCGCCCGTAGAGCTCACCCACCGCCGGCCCGCCGTCGAACTCGGGCGTCGCCGCCCGGCCCTGGAAGCCCCCCACCGCGCGCCCCGACGACGCCCGATTCTGGAACTCCGCCTGGCTGGCCCGGGTGTCTTGAGAGCCAACGACTGCACGCTCAGACGACGGTCGATTCTGAGACTCCGCCTGGCTCACCCGGGCACCCGGCAAGCCATCCACCGCGCGCCGTTCGGCCGATCCCGACGCCGCGGGGGTCTGGAGTTCGGGGTTCGGGGTCGCGTGGTTCGCCGGGTGGGCCGGGCCCAGGAGGCTGCGGCCGGCCGCGTGCTGCGTGGTCATGCGACTGCTCCCAGCGTGACCATGTCTTTGTCGCCGCGGCCGGAGAGGGTCAGGACGACCCGGGAGCCGGCCGGCAGCAGCGGCGTGCCGGACTCGCGCAGGACCCAGGCCACCGCGTGGGCCGACTCGAGGGCGCAGATGATGCCCTCGGCGCGGGCCAGGCGCCGGACCGCGAGCACCACCTCGTCGTCCTTGACCGTGTGGTATTCGGCTCGGCCCACCGCGCCCAGCTGGGCGTGCTCGGGGCCGACGCCGGGGTAGTCGAGCCCCGCGGCTATCGACTCGGCCTCGGCCACCTGGCCGTCCGCGTCCTGCAGGACCATCGAGCGCGCGCCGTGGACGACACCGGGCCGGCCGTTGCTCATCGCCGCGCCGCCCGCCGCCTCGACACCGACCAGGCGGGCCGCGGTGTCGGCGAAGCCCGCGAAGGTGCCCGCCGCGTTCGAGCCGCCGCCCACGCAGGCCACGACCACGTCCGGGACGGCTGGTGACTGCTGCCGGGCTTCGTCGCCGATCACCCGTTGCAGCTCGCGCACCATCCACGGGTAGGGGTGCGGGCCGCCGACCGAGCCGAGCAGGAAGTGGGCGTCATCCACATCGGCCACCCACGCGCGCATCGCCTCGTTGGTGGCGTCCTTCAACGTCCGGCTGCCGGTGGTGACCGGGACGATAGTCGCGCCCAGCGTCGTCATGCGCAGCACGTTGAGCTGCTGGCGCTCGATGTCGCGCTCGCCCATGTAGACCGTGCACCCGAGACCCAGCAGCGCGGCCGCGGTGGCCGTGGCCACACCGTGCTGGCCCGCGCCGGTCTCGGCGATCAGCCGGCTCTTGCCCATCCGGCGGGCGAGCAGCGCCTGCCCGAGCACGTTGTTGATTTTGTGGGAGCCGGTGTGGGCCAGGTCCTCGCGCTTGAGCCACAGCTCGATGCCCAGCTCAGCCGACAGACGGCGAGCGGGTGTCAGCGGCGTCGGGCGGCCGGCGTAGGCGGCCAGGAGATCGTCGAGCTCGGCCCGGAAGGCGGGATCGGCCCAGGCCGCCCGGAATGCCGCGGCCAGCGCCTCACACGCCGGGACCAGGGACTCGGGAACGAACCGGCCGCCGAAGCCGCCGAAGCGACCGGCGACCGGCTCGCGGAACAGAGTGGACATGCCGCCTCCAAAGTTCTAGAACTCTCCTCCGCAGTGTTGCACAACGCGGTGGAGAGTTCTAGAACTATCGGACGGCTACTTCTTGGCCGCTGCCTCGTAGAGCGACTCCGGAGCCACCGCACCGGCGAAGACCCGGCCGTCGTCCACGATCAGCACGCTGAACAGCGACCCGGAGAAGATCCGGCCCTTGCCCCACGTGCCGCTGGCCTCCGGCAGCATGCCCAGCAGGCTCTGCGCCTCGGTCGAGTCGGTCGAGGTGTCGCCCGAGTCGGGAAGCTTGGCCGTCACGATCGACGCCCAGCCCTCACCGACGACCGACATACCCGGACCGCCCTTGGCCGCCGGCGGCATGGCCTTCTCGTGGTCCTTGGCCGCCTTCTCCGCGTCCTTCTCGAGCTTCTGCGGGTTCGACTCGGTCACCTTCGCGCCGGGCGGCGGGTTGAAGGCGAACTGCTGCGCGTCCGGCTTCTCGAAGCTGATCTGGGTGAAGGCGACCCGGACGGCCGGGCTGGTGGCGTTCTTGGCATAGACGTCGACCCGCAGCGGGATGTGCTGCTCGGCGTCGATGGCCAGCCGCACCTGCCCGATCAGCGAGCGCTCCGCCTTCGGCGTCAGCACCAGCTCGTACGCGTCGCGGTCGGCGACCTTGGCGGCACCGGTCGTGGAGACCTTGGTGCTGTCGTCGATCGCCGCCAGTGCCGCGTCGGCCGCGTCCTGCGGCGTTGTCGGCACATTGGTCGGCAGGGCCTGTGGCTTCTTGCCGGCCCCGGCCGGCACCTTGAGGTGCGTGGCCTTGTTGCCCTCGCTCTGCCAGAGCCAGACGTCGGAGCCGTTGCGGATGACGTCGGTCTCGCCGGCCGTGCCGACCAGGGCCAGGCGGGCCTGGTCCTCACCGGCATACCAGACGCGGGCGGTGTTGCTGCCGGCCACCAGGTTGGCCAGCCCGGCCTGCCCGGAGGCCCCGTCGGTGAGCCCCGAGATCTTGGGCAGACCGAGATCGGCACTCTGCACGATGGTGCCGGAAAGACCGTCGACCTTGGCGTTCTGCAGGTCGACGAGCAGTTGCGCGGCGCTGCGCTCGGGCAACGCCGGATCGGCGCTCGCAACGATCGTTCCGGCCGCGGCGCCACCTCCGATGACGACGACCGCGGCGGCCGACGGCACGAGCCAGCGAAGCGCCGGCCTTGACCTGAACACGGACACGATGTCCACCTCCCGTTGATCTGTCACAAGAGTGCGCCGGCACCGCTGTGACCGGGCTGAGAGCCGCCCCTAGGGGTTACCCCTCGCATGCCAAGGTAGTGGGGTGCGGTTGCTGGTGGTGGAGGACGAAGCGCGGCTTGCCGCCGCGCTGCAGCGTGGGCTGCAGGCCGAGGGCTTCGCGGTCGACGTGTCGGGTGACGGCCAGGACGGGCTCGAGATGGCCCGGCACGGCGGTTACGACGCGATGATCCTGGACGTGATGCTGCCCAGGCTGAGCGGCTATCGGGTGGTGCGGCAGTTGCGCGCGGAGCAGAACTGGGTGCCCGTGCTGATGCTGTCGGCCAAGGACGGCGAATACGACCAGGCCGACGGGCTGGACTGCGGGGCCGACGACTATCTGACCAAACCTTTCTCGTACGTCGTCCTGCTGGCCCGGCTGCGGGCGCTGCTCCGCCGGGGGGTGCACGAGCGCCCGACGGTGCTGCGCCACGGCGACGTCGAGCTCGACCCGGCCGAGCGGCGGGTGATGGTGGCCGGCGAGGAGGTGGCGCTCACGGCCCGCGAGTTCGCGCTGCTGGAGTATCTGATGCGGCGCCCGGGCGAGGTGGTCAGCAAGATCGAGCTGCTCGACCACGTGTGGGACGCGGCGATCGAGACCGCGCCCAACGCGGTCGAGGTCTACGTCGGGTACGTGCGCCGCAAGATCGGCCGGGAGCGGCTCGAGACCGTCCGCGGCGCGGGCTACCGGCTGGCAGCCGTTTGATGAAGCGCCCCGGCGAGATCAGCCTGCGCGGCCGCCTCGTACTGGTCTCGGTCCTGGCCCTGACCATCGGCCTCGCCGCCGGCGGGGTGCTGCTGGTCGGGGCGCTCAACTTCGCGCTGCTGCGCGCGGTCAACACCGAGGCGCTGGAGACCGCGCGCGGTGTCGCCAAGCTCGTCGACCAGAAATCGCTGAGCGAGCGCATCGAGGTCAACCCGGCCATGCAGGTGCAGGTCATCGACTCGAGCGGCCGCGTGCTGGCCCTCTCGCCGGGCGCCGACCGGCTGACCCCCATGCTCTACGAGGACGAGCTGCGCGATCTCTCCGACGGCGAGGTGGAGGACATCCCGGGCAGCCGGATCGGCCTGGCCGGCGGGGGCGCCCGGGTGGTGATGGTGACCGCCGGGCCGCCGACCGATCCGGTCCGGGTCCTGGTCGCGCGGTCCACCAACGACCTCAGCCAGGGGGTGCACATCCTGCGGCTCGCCCTGCTGGTGACGTTCCCGCTGCTCATCACCCTGCTGGCGGTCGTGCTGTGGCGGGTGCTGGGGGCCGTGCTGCATCCGGTGGACGCGCTCCGGGCCGGAGCCGAGGAGATCACCGGGGGTACGCGTGCGGGGCGGCTGCCGGTGCCGGAGTCCCGCGACGAGATCCACCGGCTGGCGGTCACCCTGAACGGCATGCTGCACCGGCTCGAATCGGCCCGGGTGCGCCAGCGTGCCTTCGTCGCCGACGCCGCGCACGAGCTGCGCAGTCCACTGACCAATATGCGTACGGAATTGGAGGTCGCGCAGCGACTGCCGGACACCGACTGGCCGGCGCTCACGCACGACCTGCTGACCGACGTCGACCGGCTCAGCCGGCTGGTCGACGACCTGCTGCTGCTGGCCCGCTCGGACGACGGCGGCGGGGGCCGGGTCGTCTCGGCCCCGTTCCGCTCGGTCGACCTGGGCGCCCTGGTCGGCGACGTCGCCGACCGCTACCCGGCCGTCGCCTATCTGCGGCCGGCCGCCCCGATGGAGGTCACCGGCGAGCCCGACGCGCTCGGCCGGGTGGTCGCCAACCTGCTCGACAACGCCGTCCGGCACGCCAAGTCGCAGGTCACCGTCACCGTGACGGCTCACGGGACGCACCGGCTGATCACCGTGACCGACGACGGGCCGGGCATCCCGGCGGCCGACCGGGAACGGGTCTTCGACCGCTTCACCCGGCTCGACGACGGGCGGGCGCGCGACGCCGGCGGGTCGGGCCTGGGACTGGCCATCGTGCGCGAGCTGACCCGCCGGCACGGGGGCACGGTCACGCTGAGCGACGCCGATCCGGGTCTGCGGGTCGACGTACGGCTCCCGGCTCTGCAATAGCCGGAACCGCCGGGAACTAATCCGCGCCGGGGAGCGACCACCTCGGAGTGCCCGGAACCGGGCCCGCATTCCCCCGACGCGGAAGGTACGACAAGGATGTCCCTGTTGAAGCGCTCGGCCCTGGTGGGCGCCACGGTCGCCGGGCTCACGCTGGCTCTGGCCGCCCCGGCCGCCGCCCACGTCACGGTGAACCCCGACACCGCGACCGCCGGCGGGTACTCCAAGGTCACCTTCCGGGTGCCCAACGAGTCCGACGCCGACTCCACCACCAAGGTCGAGGTGAACCTGCCGGCCGACAAGCCGGTCGCCTCGGTCTCGGTCAAGCCGATCACCGGCTGGGACGTGGCCACCACGGTCTCGAAGCTCGCCAAGCCGCTCGAGGCGCACGGCGCGCAGATCACCGAGGCGGTCTCGAAGATCACCTGGACGGCCAAGGCGGGCTCCGAGGTCAAGCCGGGCCAGTTCCAGGAGTTCGACGTCTCGATGGGCCCGCTGCCCGAGTCGGGCGAGATGATCTTCAAGGCCCTGCAGACCTACTCGGACGGCACGGTCGTGCGCTGGATCGACGAGCCGTCCACGGACGGCACCGAGCCCGAGTCGCCGGCCCCGGTGCTCAAGATCGCCGCCGCGGCCACCGGGGGCGGCGGGGACACCGCCGCCGCCTCGACCGCCACCGCCACCGCGGCCGCCGAGGCCGCACCGGCCGACGACTCGGACGGCGGCTCGAGCGCGTTCGGGATCGCCGGGCTGGTGGCCGGCGTGCTCGCCCTGATCGTCGCGATGCTGGCCTACGCGCGGTCGGGCCGCCGCCCCGAGGCCGCCGTCGCACCGCAGAAGCCGGCCACCGACCAGTGAGGCGCGGGGGACGGGGGCAGTCACTTGTCCCCGTCCCGCCAGGCCGCCCGCAGGTCTTCCCGGGTTGTCCGCCACTAAGGCGTGTTTCATAACTGGGGTCGGCCTGCGGTGCGGTCCAGATTTCGTCTGCGTGCGGCCCGGGGAAGGCAGGCTACCGGTGTTGTAACCGGCCTTTCGCGGGACGTGCGCAGGCGGAATCTGGGCCTCGGCGCAGGTCGGGTCCAGTTATGAAACACGCCTTAGTCCCGCAGGTCGCCGGCCCAGCTGCGCAGTGCCTCCCGGCTTCCGGGGTCGTCCAGCCCCGCGCCGAGGAGCTCGGCCAGAGACAGCAGCCACAGCAGCGGCGCCGCCGCGAGCGCGATCACCGGAAGCGGCCACCAGGCGGTCGCCGCATAGGCGACGAGGAGCCCGATCGCCGCGCCGGTGAGCGCGAGCCCGGCCGTGCCGGCCCGGCGCATGAGGCTCGGCAGCAGCCGCAGGCAGCGCCACGGCAACCGCCCGGCCGGGATCAGCACCCGAGCCGCGAAGCCGGCCATCACGGCGGCCAGCACCGCCGCCACCACCCGCGCGAACGTCCCGGCCGGGGCCCACCACCAGTGCGCCACCAGCAGCAGCGCGCAGACCAGCCCCGCGCTCACGGCCAGCCCCCGCCGCAGGCCGCTCAGCACGCCCCGGATCGGCCAGGTCATCGACACCAGGTCGGCCCGGCCCGGATTGTCGCGGGCCACCTCGCGCAGCGCCCGCATCGACCGCCGCACCTTGAGCCGCTCGGCGTCGAGCATGGCGACCAGCCAGCGCCCGTACGGATTGTCCGGGGCCACCGCCAGGGCGGCCCGGGCCGCCACCCGCGCCGCCTCCCGGTTCCCGGCGTCGCGCTCGACGTCGGCCACCGTGAGCAGCCCTTCCACCGACTGCGGATCAAGCGTGCGCCCGTGCGCCGCCGCGGCCCGGGCCCGCTCGAAATCCCGCCCGGCGGCCAGCGCCCGGGCCAGCACGAAATGCCCCGAGGCCACCTCCGGCTCCAGCCGCACCGCCTCGGTGGCCGCGCCGACCGCCTCCCGCGAGCGGATCAGGGCGATGAGGTTCTCCGCGCGTTCCAGGTGCGCGTCGGCCAGCAGCGGGGTGGCCGCGACGGCGGCATCCGCGCCGGCCAGCGCTCCCGCGTAGTCTCGCTGCAGCCGCAGCACCGAGGCCAGCAGGGTCAGCAGCCACCCGTCGCCCGGTGCCTCGGCCAGCCCCGCCCGCGCGGTCCGTTCGGCCTCGGCGTAACGCCCGACCTCGGCCAGTCTCTGTGCCCGCCAGTACGCCCCTGGCGGCGAGCTCACCGCTTGCGCTTCTTCAGGTAGGCCGCGAGTTCGTCGTACTCACCCGACTCGTTGGCGAACATCGCGACGTTGCGGGCGGTGGCGAACCACCCGTCGGTCGACGGCCGGATCTCGCGGACCGCGTTGAGCACGTCCTGCTGGTTGATCATGCGGATCTCGCCGCTGGCGATCGAGTCGCGCATGGCGAACTCGGCCGCGGTCTCGCAGACGTGGGCCAGGTCGGCGCCCGAGTAGTTCTCGGTGACGTCGGCGACGCGGCCCAGGTCGACGCCGGCCACCGGGCGGTCGCGCAGGTGGTATTCCAGGATCGCGGCCCGGGCGGGCTTGTCGGGCGGAAGGACCAGCAGCGTACGGTCGAGGCGCCCCGGACGGCGCAGGGCCGAGTCGATGTCCCACGGCGCGTTCGTCGCGGCCAGCACGAAGACGCCGTCGTTGTTGCCGTCGACGCCGTCGAGCTCGGTCAGCAGCTGGTTGACCACCGTGCGCATCGACGACGAGTTGAGCTGGCTGCGCTTGTGACCGAGCGCGTCGATCTCGTCGAGGAAGAGCACGCACGGCGCGTGCCCGCGCGCGGAGTCGAAGAGGTCGTGCAGGTTGCGCTCCGAGCTGCCGACCCACATGTTGAGCACGTCGGTGATCGACAGCGAGATGAACGCGGCCCCCATCTCCCCGGCCACGGCGCGCGCCAGGAACGTCTTGCCACAGCCGGGCGGCCCGTAGAGCAGGAGACCGCCGCGCAGGCTCTTGCCGAACAACGTGCGCAGCTTGGGGTTCTTCAGCGGGCCGAGGAACGAGACCTCGAGCCGCTTCTTGACCTCCTGCATGCCGCCCACGTCGGCCAGCGTGATCGTCGACCGCTCGACGTCGAACGTGCGGTCCTCGTGCCCTTTCACCGGCTCCGGCTCGTGCGAGAAGCGGGGCGGCACGATGTTGCCCAGATCCTGCTCCATGGCCGCCCAGTCGACGCCCTCCGCGGCCGGCGGCGGGGTGGCCGGGCCGCCGAGCGCCGCCGTCATCAGCTTCTGCGCGGTGGCATTGCCGGGCTCGCGCGCCAGCACCTGAGCCGCGTGCCCGACCGCCTCGGGACCACGGCCCGCGCCCACCAGCAGCTCGGCCAGATGCAGGCGCAGCGTCAGGTCGTCGGGCCGGGCCTCGACGGCCGCGGTCAGGCTGTCGATCAGGGGCGAGTCGCTCATGACAGCGAATTATGCCCGCGCCGCCGAAGAACAAAGGCCGCCGGGGCACGCCCCGACGGCCTTGTCACCCAGCGATCTCAGCCCGGTCGCCGGTAACCCGCGATCGGACCCCGGTCGATCGTCGCCATCCGCACGTGGTCGCCCGTGTGCGGGGCGTGCACCACCATTCCGCCACCGATGTAGATGGAGACGTGATGGAGGCTGCCCGGATAGTAGAAGACCAGGTCACCCGGTTGGAGCTCGTCCTTCGACACCGGCCGGCCCTCGTTCCACTGATCCTTCGTGTAGTGGTCCAGGTGCACGCCGACACTCGCCCACGCCTCCTGGGTCAGACCCGAGCAGTCGTACGAGTTGGGCCCGGCCGACCCGAAGACGTAGGGCTTGCCGATCAGGTCACAGGCCCGCTGCGCCGCTCGGCCACCCTTGTCGTTGGTGTAGTCGATCGGGCACGGCCCGAGCCGGAACGGGCCGTCGTTGACGTCGGCCGAGCCGTAGGCCTGGATGCGCAGTTTCTGCAACGAGGTGATCTTGGACTGGATGGCCGTCTTGCGCTTGGCCAGGTCGACGTCGCGGGCGGCGATCGACTTGGTGACGACGTCCAGGTCGGTCTTGGCCGCGGTGAGCTTGTCGCGCAGCGCGGCCACGTCGGCGATCTGGTCGCGCTGGTTACGGGCCAGCTGGTCGAGATAGAGCAGCTTCTCGGTCAGCCCGGTCGGCGATCCGGTGACCAGCAGCGCGTTGACCGCGTTGGGCGCGCCCTGCTTGTACGCGTCGATCGCCAGCCCGCGGACCTGCCGCATGGCCACGTCGACCTGCACCTGCAACGGCGTGATCTGGGCGGCCAGCTTCTTCTGCTGGGCCCGGTTCTTGATCAGCTTGCCGTGCACGTCGTTGTACTGCTCGATGACCGGTTCGAGCTGGTTCCACTGCTTGTCGATCTGCGCCTCGACCGTCGAGGGTGAGGGTGCGGCCTGCGCCACGACGGGGCCGGAGAAGATGATTCCGACCGCGGCGAGGGTGCAGACCAGACTGCGCGCTAGTGCGGCACGACGCACGGAGGTGTGGTGTCCTTTCTTCCCTCAGGCCGCCGACCGGGTTAGCTGACGGGTTCGGGCGGGAAGCGCGCCCGGCCGCGACACCTCGCGGCTGCACCCCTGTTGCTCGGGTCCCCGGTACGCCCCCCAGGGGGCGACTAGGCGGTGGCCCGTCAGATCGGCCGGTTGGGCGATGGGGGCTGGCGGACCGGACAACACCGTACTCCCGATCATGTCGCCGACTGAAGGCACGCCGGGCGCAAAACTGTACGCACCCCTTCGTATACCGACGGTGACTAGAGCGGCCACGCTTCCAGCGCTCGGTCGAGCCAGGGCACCACCAGGATCACCGTGGGTAACACCAGCAGACCGACCGCGGCCATCGCCACCACCGCGTTCAGAGCGACGGACGGATGGTGCGACCCGGTCAGCCGGGCCAGCCGCCAGCGGCGTGCGTCACCCCCGGCGTCGGCCTTGACGTCCTCCGCCAGGGGGACGGCGTCGCTGAGCCGCTCGAGCGCGGCCCGCAACGGCTCGGCGCCGACCCGGCGGCGGGCGACGTCGTCGGCGATCATCTCGAGCAGCAGGTGGACGGCGTCGAGCGGCCGCCGGCTGCGCAGCGGGCGGGGCACCGCGCGATAGAACGCGGTGAACGACTCCATGACCACCTCGTGCCGATGCCGCAGATGGGTCTGCTCGTGCGCGAGGACGGCGTCGACCTGCTCGCGGTCGAGCACCTGCAGCACCCCGTTGCTGAGCACCACCCGCGGCTCCCGGCCGGGCACGCAGTAGGCCAGCGGCAGCGGGCCGTCGAGCACGCGCAGATTGTCCGGGCCCAGCTCGCGGTGCTGCTCGGCCCGGTCGAGCAGGTCGACCAGCAGGCGGTGCCGGGCGCGGCGGGCCCGGGAGCGGCGGCTGACCCCGATCAGCGAGACCAGCAGCCGCACGATGATCACCGCGGCGACCGCCAGGGCGCCGATCAGGGCGGCCTCGGCGACCGGCTTGCCCGAGCCGGCGGCCCGGGTGACCTCCTCGGGCGCGGCCAGCACGACGCCGAGGGCGGCCAGCACGGCCGAGAGAGTGATCGACTGCCAGAGCACGACCGCGGCCACCGGCGCCCGGTCGGGCCAGCGCGCGCCGGCCAGGATGCCCGGCACGACCAGCGACAACGTCAGGCCGAGCGCACCCAGCAGGAGCGCGGTCACTTCTTCCGCTGAGCGGCTTCGATCGCTGCGGCCAGCGCGTCCGGCGGGAGCTGCCCGACGAAATACGCCAGCGCCGCATCCTGATCGGCGCTGGCCGTCAGCGCGTCGAGCATGACCGAGGCGGTCATCTCCTCGCGGGTCTGCGCCGGACCATACCGATAGGCGCGGTCCGCCTTCTGCTGGGTGACCACACCCTTTTTCGCCAACCGGTCGAGCACGGTCATCACCGTCGTGTAGGCCAAGTCGCGCTGACGGCTCAGGCGCTCGTGCACCTGCCGCACGGTGAGTGGCTCACCGGCGTCCCACAACTGCGTCATGACCTCGCGTTCCAGATCCCCGAGAGCCATGTGACCGAGCATACCGCCTCTACTGCACATCGTCGTACTACGTGGCGTAGTATCTACTACGAGACGTCGTAGAGGGGCACCCACATGGACGTGCTGGACTTGACCCGGCTGCAGTTCGCGGTCGTGACGATCTACCACTACTTCTTCGTGCCGCTGTCGATCAGCCTGGCCGCGACCGCCGCCGGCCTGCAGATCGCCTGGCTGCGCACGAAGCGCGACGAATACCTGCACCTGACCAAGTTCGTCGGCAAGCTGCTGATCGTCACCTTCGCGGTCGGCGTGGTCACCGGGCTGGTCCAGGAGTTCCAGTTCGGCCTCGGGTGGAGCGCGTTCGCCAAGTTCTACGGCGACGTCTTCGGGCCCACGCTGGCCATCGAGGGGATGCTCGCGTTCTTCCTGGAGGCGACGTTCCTGGCACTCTGGTATTTCGGCTGGGACCGGCTGCCGCGCGCGATCCACACCGCGTGCATCGCCGTCGTCGCGCTCGGCACGATGCTCTCGGCCTTCATCATCCTGGCCGGCAACTCCTTCATGCAGAACCCCGTGGCGTACGTCCTGGACCCCGTGACCGGCCGGGCCCGGCTCACCTCGTTCACCGAGCTCATGCTCAACAAGGTCAACCTGGCCGCCTTCCCGCACACCCTGTCGGGAGCGGTCATGGTCGGCGGCGCACTGCTGCTGGGGCTCGGCGTGTGGCGTCTCGCGGCCGATCCGGCGTACCGGATCCTGGCCCGGCTCGGCGCCTGGCTGACGGTGGCCGGCGGGGCGTTCACCGCGCTCACCGGCGACCACCTGGGCAAGGTCATCACCGAGGTGCAGCCGATGAAGATGGCCGCGGCCGAGGCGCTCTACGAGACCACGGCCGGCGCGCCGTTCTCGGTCTTCGCCACCGGCAAGCCCCTGCCCGAGTTCTCGCTCGAGATCCCCTGGCTGCTGTCCATCCTGGCCAAGGGCAACCCGAACGCGACGGTCCAGGGCATCGACGACCTCCAGGCCCGGTACGCGGCGGAGTTCGGCCCCGGTTCCTACGTGCCGATGATCCCGGTCGCCTTCTGGACGTTCCGCCTGATGATCGGGATCGGCATGCTGGCCGCTCTCCTCGGGGCGCTCTACCTCTGGCGTACGAGAAAAGGTCGTGAAGCTCCGCGCTGGCTGACCCGATGGCTGCCGCTGATCCCGCTGCTGCCCACCGCGGCCAACTCGTTCGGCTGGATCTTCACCGAGACCGCGCGGCAGCCGTGGATCGCGTTCGGCATCTCCAAGGTCGCCGACGGCATCTCCCCGGGCCTGACCAGCTCGGAGGTCATCGCGTCACTGGCCGGGTTCACGCTCGTCTACGGCGTGGTCGCCGTGGTCTGGCTCCGGCTCGTACGCCACCTGGCCCGCCAGCCACTGGCCCCGGCGCCCGTCGCGGCGGACCGGCCCGAGCCCGCACCGGTCTACTGAGGAGCTTCTGACGTGATCACCTTCTGGTTCTCGGTCGTCGTTCTCGCCTGGGTGCTCTATTTCGTGCTCGAGGGCTTCGACTTCGGCGTCGGCCTGCTCGGCCCGGTGCTCGGCCGCGACGACCACGAGCGGGGCGCGGCCGTGCGCACCATCGGCCCGTTCTGGGACGGCAACGAGGTCTGGCTGGTGGCCGCCATCGGGGTCACCTTCGCGGCCTTCCCGGCCTGGTATTCGGCGCTGCTGGCCGGCCTCTACCTGCCCATGGTCGTGTTGTTGCTGCTGCTGGCGGTCCGCGGCGTGGCCCTGGAGTTCCGCGGCAAGGGCGACGGCCCGGTCTACCGCCGCCGGGCCGACGTGGCGCTGGCCCTCAGCTCACTGGGCATCGTGCTGGTCTGGGGCGCTCTGCTGGCCGCCTTCGTGCGCGGCCTGGCCATCAACGGCAACGGCGATGTCGTGGGCGGCGGATTCGACCGCACGTTCGGTCCCGTGCTGACGCCGGCCGCGGGCCTGGGCGCGCTGGCCGCCCTCTACGCCACACTGCTGCTCGGGGCGACGTTCCTCGCCCTGCGGACCAGCGGCCCTCTGCGCCGCCGCGCCCGCACGCTGGCACGGTGGCTGGGCACCGGTGGGGCCGTCGCGCTTCTGGTCGCCGGTTTCGGTACGGGGTCCCCGACCGCCCTCGCCGCGGCGGTGCTCGCCTTCGGCGCCGGCCTGCTGGCCCGCACCGGCCGCGAGGCTCTGGCCTTCACCGCCACGGCCGCCGGGGTGGCCGGTGCCGTGGTGGCGGTCTTCACCACCCACGGCGCCGTCGTCCTGCACAGCACCCTCGACCCGTCCTTCGCCCTGACCCGCGCGGCCGCCGCCGCCACGCCGCAGGCCCTGGAGCTGATCACCTGGGCCGGCGTCCTCATCCTGCCCGGTGTCCTCGCCTACCAGGCCTGGTCCTACTGGGTCTTCCGCCGCCGGGTAGCCAGCGAACGGGTCCCCTCATGACTCCCTCCTCCGCGCCCAGCGCCTCCTCCGCGCCCAGCGCCTCTTTCGCGCCCAGCGCCTCCTTCGCCACCTCCGCCTCCGCCTCCGTCTCCGCTGCCTCCGCCGGCGGCGTGGCTTCCGAGCTTTCCTCTCCTGCTGCCGCGGCATCCGCGAATCCCACCTCTCCGGGTGCGGAAGCCATGGCATCCAAGCGGTCCGCGCCGCCTCGCGGGCCGCTGGACCCCCGGCTGGTGCGGCACGCCCGCACCAGCCGGGGCGGCATCGCCGTCCTGGCCCTGCTCGGCGCCGGCCAGGCGGGCACCACGCTGCTGCTCGCGGTCGCGCTGACCCTCCTGGTGACCCGGGGCCCCGGCTGGTCCGCGGCCCTGCTGGCCGGCGCGTACGTCGCCCGGGCCCTGCTGTCCTGGGCCGAACAGGTCGTGGCCCGGCGCACGGCCGCCCGCGTCACCGACGAGTTACGCCGCTCGATGCTGACCGTGCTTCCGCAGCGCGGCCCGGCCTGGGTGGCGGCCTTCGGAGCCGGCCGGCTGACCGCCGTCCTCACCACCGGACTCGACGCCCTGAAGCCGTGGTTCAGCGGCTACCTGCCCGCCCTGGTGCTCGGCGTGGCCCTGCCCCCGCTGGTCATCGTGGCCATGGCCGTCGTCGACCCCACGTCGGCCGTCATCGCGCTGGTCACGCTGCCGCTGATCCCCGTGCTGGGCGCGCTGATCGGCTGGGCCACCCAGGCCCGCGCCCAGCAGCGCTGGCAGGCCGACGCCCGCCTGGCCGGCCACTTCCTCGACGTGGTCCGCGGACTGCCCACGTTGCGGGTCTTCGGCCGCGCGACCCGCCAGACCGAAGTCATCGAAGAGCTGACCGGCAAACACCGCTCGGCCACCCTGCGGGTGCTCCGGGTCGCCTTCCTGTCGTCGACCGCCCTCGACCTGGTCGGCACGCTGTCGGTCGGCCTGATCGCGGTGGAGGCCGGCCTCCGCGTAGCCGCCGGCAACCTCTCCCTGGGCCCGGCCCTGCTGGTCATCCTCCTGGCGCCCGAGGCCTACCGCCCCCTGCGCGAGATGGCCGCCCGCTACCACGCCTCCACCGACGCCACCGCCGTCATCTCCGACGTCGACGAGGTCCTGACCACCCCGCCCACCACTGTCACCCACGCAGCCGATGTCAACGGCCGGGCCACGGCTCCCGCTGCGGCCGACGCAGGCCGGCCCGACGCGGCGAACGCAAGCCGTCTCGGTGCCGCTGACGCAAGCCAGCCCGACCCGGCCTACGCAACCTGGCTCGATGCCGCCGACGCGGGTCGGCTCGATGCCGCTGACACAGGTCGGCTCGATGCCGCTGACACAGGTCGGCTCAGTGCCGCTGACACAGGTCGGCTCAGTGCCGCTGACACAGGTCGGCTCAGTGCCGCTGACACAGGTCGGCTCAGTGCCGCTGACACAGGTCGGCTCAGTGCCGCTGACGCGGGTCGGCTTGATGCCGCAGACGCAGGCCGGCTCAGTGCCGCAGACGCAGGCCGACTCGGTGCCGCAGACGCGGGTCGGCTCGGCGCGGCCGACACAAGCCGGCTCGATGCCGCAGACGCAAGCCGGCTCGGTACTGCAGACGCGGCTCGGCTTGGTGCTGCTGACGGCGTCACCCGGCTCATGGGGCCCGCCGTCGTCGTCGCCGGTCTGCGATCCCGCTATGCCGGCACCACCCGAGACGCGGCTGCCCTGGACGAGCTCGTCGTGCGCCCGGGCGAGATCGTCGCACTGAGCGGCCCGTCGGGCGCCGGAAAGACGACGATCCTCCGTGTCCTGGCCGGGCTGCAGGAAGCCCACGCCGGAACAGCCCACGCGAGCCACCCGCTCTATCTGCCGCAACGCCCGACGCTGCCGCACGCCCGGACGGTCGCGGACCTCTTCCCCACCGGCACCTCCGCCGCCGGCATCACCGAGGCTCTCGCCACCGTCGGCCTGGCCACCGACCTGGCCCCGTCGACCCCCCTCGGCGAACGCGGGATCGGCGTCTCAGCCGGTCAGCGCCACCGCCTGGCCCTGGCCGCGCTGCTCCACCAGGCCGTCCCGTCCGCGCTTCACGAGCCTCACCCGGCTGACACCCCCGCCACACTCGACGAGGTCCGCCCGGCCACCACAAGTGCCGTCCCGCAAGCACAGACGACAACCGCGAGCGCCCTACTTCACCTAGCCAGCCCACCCGCCCGGGATGTGGCTCACTCTACTTTTTCGCAAGCTGACGCGGCCCAGTTGTCCACAGCGCCCACGGCCATCCACAGCACCGCCGAGCGGCTGGACAACGCCCACATCACCCTGCTACTCGACGAGCCGACCGCCCACCTCGACGCCACCACCGAGGCCCTGGTCATCGACCGCCTGCGCCAAGCAGCCCAAGCCGGTTGCGCGATCCTCGTAGTCGCCCACCGCCCGGCACTGCTGGCCGCCGCCGACCGCGTCATCGTCGTCACCCCACCACCCGCCCCAGCCACGCCCAACGCCGTCGCGTCCGCCCCGGCCACGCCCCACCCCGGCACGCCCGACCCAGCCCAGCTCAACCCCGCACAGCTCAACCCCGCACAGCTCAACCCCGCACAGCTCAACCCCGCACAGCTCAACCCCGCACAGCTCAACCCCGCCACGCCCCACCCAGCCCAGCTCGACCCCACCGCACCCCACAACGCCACGCCCGACCCAGACCGGCCCAACCCCGCCGTGCCCGACCCCGCCGCCTCGCCCGCCTCGCCCGCACCCCACCCAGCGATCGAGCCAAAG
Organism: Paractinoplanes maris; assembly: GCF_023544465.1. GTDB lineage: Bacteria > Actinomycetota > Actinomycetes > Mycobacteriales > Micromonosporaceae > Actinoplanes > Actinoplanes maris. The sequence continues at coordinate 245,443 of NZ_JALPVL010000016.1, forward strand.
TCCTCCCGCGCCAACCCGTGGTGGCGGCGGGCCGGCGTAGCCGTCGCGCTGGGCACCGGCTCCTCCCTGGCCGGCATCGTCCTGACCGGCGCGGCCGCCTGGCTTCTGGTCCGGGCCTCGTTCCTGCCGCCCGTGCTGACCCTCTCCACCGCCGTCGTCCTGGTCCGGGGCAGCGCCGTGGCCCGGCCCCTCCTGCGCTACCTGGAACGGCTCGTCGCGCACGACGTGGCGTTCGCCCGGCTCGGCGCCTGGCGGGCACGCGTCTTCGCCGACCTCGTGCCCCGCGTCCCCGGCCCCGGCCTGCGCCGCCGCGGCGACCTGTTGACCAAGGTGGCCGACGATGTCGACGCCCGGGTCGACGGCCTCCTCCGCGGCCGGATGCCCGCCTACGTCGCCGCCGCGACCGTCGCGATCGCCGTCGCTGCCGCGGTCCTGCTCAGCCCGGCCGCCGCCCTCCCGCTAACCGCCGGCCTGTTCATCGCCGGAGTCCTCGCCCCCGCCTTGGCCGCTCGCCAGGCCACCCGCGACGAGGCGGCCACCGGCCAGGCCCGGGCCCGGCTGCGCGACGCCTTGGTCGAAACGGTCGACGGCCTCGAAGACCTCGCCACCGGCGGCCTGACCGGCGTACCGCATCGGCGCAGCCGCGACCTGGCCCGTCTCGAAGCCCGGGCCGCCCACGCGGCCGGACGGGCCGCCGCGATCGCGCATCTCGGCTGGGGTCTCGCCGTGGTCGGCGTCGCGTCCGGACTCGGCGGTCTGACTCCCGAGTGGTCCGCCGTGCTGGTGCTGGCCACCGTCGCCCTAGGCGAAGTCGTGCTCACCCTGCCCGACGCCGCGGTGGCCCGCCGGCGCGCCGCCGGCGCCGAAACCCGCCTCCACGCGTTGACCACCGACCAGCCCACCGCCACGCTCACCCCCCAGCTGGGGGCCGAGGCGGGCGACATCCGCCTCGAGCGGGTCACCGCCGGCTGGGATCCCGCCGCCGAACCCGTTCTCCGCGGTCTGGACCTCGAGCTGCCCGCCGGGTCGCGGGTGGCCGTCGTCGGCCGCTCCGGTTCCGGCAAGTCCACCCTCGCAGCCGTCGTCGCCGGCCTGCTCGACCCCCGCGCCGGAACCGTCCGGCACGGCCGGAGGTCCAGCGGCCGCGTCATCCTGGTCGGCGACGACACCGACCACATCTTCGCGTCCACCGTGCGCGAGAACCTCCGGCTGGCCCGCCCGGACGCCACCGACGACGAACTCCGGTCGGCCCTGACCCGCGTACGGCTGGGAAGTTGGCTCGCAACGCTGCCGCAGGGCCTGGACACGTGGTTGGGCAGTGGCGGCACGACGATGTCGGGCGGTCAGGCCCGGCGGTTCGCCACCGCGCGCGCCCTGCTGGCCGAGCCCGCGCTGCTCATCCTGGACGAGCCGACCGAGGGCCTCGACGCCGACGTGGCCGAGGAGCTGATGGCCGACCTGCTGCGGGCCACGGCCACTTCGGTCCTGCTAGTCACCCACCGCCCCGAGGGCCTCGACCGGGTCGACCGGGTGCTGGAGCTCAGCGCGGGGCGAGTGCGTCCTGCAAGAACCGCAGTTGCGGCGTGAGCAGGTCGACGTCGGGCGGGATGTGACTCGTGCCGGGCAGCGTCAGCAGGGTGTGCTGTTTCCCGGCGGCGAGCAGGGCCGCGGAGAGCCGCATCGTGTGGACCGGATAGACGTTGTCGTCGGACAGTCCGTGGATCAGCATCAGCGGCCGCTCCAGCTTCGGCGCGTCGGCGATCAACGACTCCTTCTCGTACGTCGTGGGGTCGACCCGCGGATCGCCGAGGAACCGCTCCTGCCAGTGCGTGTCGTACAGCCGCTCGTCGGTCACCGGGGCGCCGGCCACCGCGGCGTGGAAGACGTCGGGCCGGCGCAGCACCGCGGCCGCCGCCAGGTAACCGCCGTCGGACCAGCCGCGCACACCGACCCGCCCGAGGTCGAGCTCGGGATAGAGCGCGGCCACCGTCTCCAGCGCCTCGATCTGGTCGTCGAGCACCTTGCCGATGCGCTCGCCGCGCGCCTCGCGTTCCCATCGCGGCCCGCGCCCCGGCGTGCCCCGCCCGTCGGCGACGATCACCGCGAAACCCTGATCGGCGAACCACTGCGACACATAGAACTGCCGCCGGTTGGCGACGACCCGCTGCGCGGCCGGGCCACCGTACGGGTCGAGCAGCACCGGTAGCCGCTCGCCGCGCTGCCACACCGCCGGGAAGAGCACGGCCGTGCGCAGCCCGCGCCGCTCGGTGCTGAGCAGCGAGACCTTCGGGACCACCGGGGAACTGGCGGCGAGGCTGCCCACCGTCCTTCCGTCGCAGGTCGCCGTGAAGGCGCTCAGCGTCTCGGAGACCACGACCGTGGTGCCGCCGCCTCGCACGCCGGTGTGCTGGCCGGGCTCGGTGGTCAGCCGGCGCAGCCCGCCCGTGGCCGACCACGACCAGAGGTGCGACTCGGTGGGCTCGGACGAGCCGGTGAACAGCACGGTGTCGCCGTCGACCCCGCACAGCGCCGCCACCTGCAGACCGGGCGGAGTCACCAGTTCGCCGTCCACCGTCAGGTGCCGGGTCTCGCCTCGGTCGGCCGTCCAGACCAAGGACCCGTCCGTCGTACGCCGGGGGAAGCCGGGCACGATCGTCGTCCACAACGGATCGGTCGCCTCGGCCAGCACCTCCCCGCTGTCGATGGAGAGCACCCGCATCGTGGTCTGCGGCCTGTTCTGCAGCACGGCGAGCAGACCGTGCTCGTCCCACACGACGTCGACCAGGTATTCGTAGTCGTCCCACCCGAAGCCGACATCCCGTCGCCCACCCCGCAGGTCGAGCACGGACAGCTCGACGACGGCGTTGGCCGTGCCCGCACGCGGGTAACGCTGCGCGGTCGGCGGCTGCGTCGGCTCCGCCGGATCGCTCAGATACCAGACCTCCAACGGTGAGTTGTCGACCCGCGCCACCGCCAGCTGCTGCCCGTCCGGCGACCACCAGAACCCGCGCGTCCGCTCCATCGACTCCGACGCGACGTGCTCGGCCAGCCCGTACGTGATCTCGTCGTGCTCCGGCGAGGCCAGCGCCCGGTCGCCGCTCCCGTCGCTGTTGATGACCCGCAGCTCGCCCTCGTGCACATAGGCGACCGCGGCACCGTCGGGGCTGATCGTGGCATCGGTGAGCGGCGTGCGGGCCGGCAGCTCCCGCGTCTCACCGGTGCCGGAGTCGGTGACATACAGCTTTTCGCCGGCCGTGTACGCGACGACGCGCATCGCCCGATCCGTGCTGTAGCCGGAGATCCCCGCCGACCGGTCGCGCATCCGCTCGCGCCGGGCCCGCTCGGCCGCCGACAACGGCTTCCCGCCCGGCTCCCCCGGCTCACCGAGCAGCCTCTCCTCACCGCCGGCGAGGTCGAGCTCCCACAACAGCCGAACCGGATCCTCCCCGCCGAGGCTGCGCAAGAAGAGCAGCCGCTTGCCGTCCGGAGACACCGAGAACCGATGCGGCCGGCCGAGCGAGAAACCCTGGGTCCGAGCCATCAGCTGAGGAAACGACACGAGCATGGCCACAGTCTTACTCCGATCATCACCCGAGCGTGAACCCGTGTCGTGATCATGTCTCGGCTAGCCCGCCGGGACCGGAGCCGGCGGCGGACCATAGCCCCGCCGCTCCTGCTGCGCAATGATGCCGCGCCGATGTTTCTCGCAAACGAAAGTTCCCCGGCCCGGCCGAAGTGGATCAAATTGACGATGTTAAATGTCTGGACCACCAGTGAGGTGCGTCCCGCATTCGGCGGCCGCACCCGGAGCGGATGGGAAAACGGGGATGGAACGCATTATCTTGTTCGATGGCGCATGTCCGTCATGTTCGGCGCTGGCGAGAAAGGTGGAATCGTTCGGCATCGCCGGGCTCTCCGTCCGCTCGCTCGACGATCCGGAAATCGTGGCGCAACTGACCGCTACCGGATTCGCACAACCCGACAAACCGTCGATGATCCGGCGCGGCCCGGACGGCACCGTTGACGTTCTGTCGGGAATCCAAATGCGGGCCGACCTGGCCCGGCTGGTCGGGATCCGGCGGTCCAACAAGATCCTTGAACTCGTCGCCGCGGAGACGCGCGCGCGGGCCGGCCGATTCTCAGCCTCCCGCCGGAGGGTTCTTTTCGCGGCCGGCGGCGCCGCCGCCGGCGCGGCCATGGCCGGTTCGGCGGCGCGGGCGGCTGAACCCGGCAACAACGGTGTGACCAAGGCTTCGCCGGCCCTGATCGGTCAGGTCTCGAAAGAAGCCCTGGTCGCCGCGTCGGTAAAGACGTTCGGCGCGGCCGACTACAAGTCGGCCATCGTGATCGACGGCTCATCCGAGCAGGTGTTCGCCTTCGCGCACGCCAACTCCCCGGTCACCACCTTTGTGGGACTCGCGCCGGGAGCCGCAGCCGCCGTCGTCTCGATCCGGCCGCTCGCGTCCGAGCCCGGATTCGAGTACGTCGCCCCGGACGGCAAGGTCATGGCCGTCGTGCGCGGCTCCGGTGATAAAGTCACCGTCACACCGGGCCCGGCCGAACTCGAAGAATTCAGTTACGTGTGTTTTGCGAATTGTCTGGGCGCCGAGGTCAGCAACGATTGCTTCAACCAATGCATTTCCTGTCTGGTCGGACCATTCATCGTCAAGGCGATCGCTTGCCCGCTGTGCGCGGCCTGCGCCGGGTCGAGGGGAATCGAGTGCATCCGCAGGTGCCGTTGAGCGAGCCGGAGGCCGGCGTGGCCACCGTGATGCTGCTGCCCAGTTACGGGTACGACAATCGCGTCTGGGGATCATTCGAGAGTCTGCTGTCCGCGGGAATGCGGACTGTGGCCGTCGATTATCCGGGCCACGCCGGCCACCCTCCCTCGCCGGGACCCATCGACACCGTGAAGTCCGCGGAAGCAGCCGCGACCGGAATCTCCGGCGAGCTGCACGTTGTCGCGTCGGGCGATGGTGCGGCCGGGGCTGTGCGGCTCGCCGAGCGCGGGCGGGTCCGGGCGATGGTGTTGTTCTCGCCGTCCCCGCAGGATCCACCGGCCGAGGTGGTCGACGGGTTCGACTTCGACGCTGTGGCCGACGCGGCCGTCGAGGACTACGGCTGGGCCCTCGACGCCGCCTCGATGACGGATCCGGACGAGCGGCGGCGCACGATCGGGAGGCACCAGGCCGAGACTTTCGCCGGCGTGGTGCCCGACGACGACCTGCCCCGCCTGCGGAGCATGTTCGAGGACAACGCCGACCTGCTCCTCGACCCGGCGGCCCGGGCCGATGCGGGGCTCGCCTGGTTCGCCGGCCTGAGCCAGGTCACGTGTCCCGTCCTCGTGGTCGCCACCGCTCACGACGGCCCGCTGTCGATCCGCACGTCGGAGGCGGTCGCCCAGCGCCTTCCGCGGGGTGACTACGTGCAGCTGGATCCGTCGTTCAGCGCGGTGCCGTGGCTGTCCCGACCGGCCGAGACCGCCCGTCTCGTGCTGGATTTTCTGCGTCGCGGCTGAGCCTGGCCGAGTGGCCCACCCCTATGTAGAGTGCATACATGGGTGGGCCACGGATCACGGCGTCGGTGCTGAAGGTGCTGGCTGGGCTGCTGGCCGAGCCCGGGGCGCAGCGATACGGGCTCGAGCTGATGCAGGAGACCGGCCTGCCCAGTGGCACCCTCTATCCGATCCTGGCCCGGCTGGAGCGGGCCGGCTGGGTCGAGTCGCGCTGGGAGCAGATCGATCCGGCCGCCGAGGGCCGGCCCAGCCGCCGTTACTACGTGCTCACCGCCGACGGTGCGGTGGCCGCCCGGCGTGAGGTCGCCCTCATGGGTCAGCAGATGTCCCGCGCCACCGGCCCGGTCGGCCGGGCGCAGGAGGCGTGATGGCTCCGATCGACCGGCTGACCCGCCTGCTGGTCCGGGCCACGGCCCGGCGCTGGCCGGACGACCTGGCCGCAGCCGTACGCGATGAGTGGCTGGCCGAGCTGGCCGCCATCACCGGCCCCCGGCGCGCGTACCGGAAACTGGCTTTCGCCGGCTCACTGGCGATCTCCCCGGCCGTCGACGAGCCGTCCTGGCCGGAGCGCGCGGGCACAGCCGGGCGCGCGGCCGCGGTCGCCGCGGGCATCACGCTGGTCGCCGCGGTCGCGACCAATGCGGCGCGGGGCTCCGACGCCTTCGCGCCGGCCCTGCTGCTGCTGGCCGTGGCCGGCGTGATCGCGATCGGCCGGCGGATCCGCGGCTCGGTCACCCTGGTCGGGCTCGCGCTCTTCGCGTTCCTGTTCGCCGGCAACCCCACGCCGGTGATGCCCTTCATGGGCGCCGCCGACATCGCCCCCGCGGTGGCGGTCTGGGCGGTGGGCATGACTGTCGCGCTGCGCCGGACGACCCGATGGGCCACCGTGTCCGGCGGACTGGTCACGCTGCATCTGGCCACCATGGCCGGCTCGGCCCACGCCGCGGCGGCGCTGGGCGTCCCCGCCTGGACCGCCCCGGCCTGGTTCCCCCTCGCCCTGCTCCCCGGCGGCACCGTGGCGTTCGGCCCCCTCTTCAACGACGGGACGGCAACGTTCGGCGCCCTCCAAGCGTCCGCGCCCGCCTTCCACGCCTCAGACATCCTGCTGGCCAACGCCGCGGTCTCAGCCGGCCCGCTCCTGCTGTGCACAGCCTTCCTGCTCGCCCCGGCCCTCCGCCGCCCCAGGACCGCCGGGGCACGCATCGAAACCCCACCCGCTCCCGCGCGGACCATGGAAACGGTGCTCGCCGCCGCGCCGCACTCCGAGACCCAGCCCGCTGCCGCGCGGACCGCCGAAACCTTGGCCGCCGCCGGCCCGCACAACGAGACCCTGGCTGCCGCCCTGGCGCACAACGAGACCTTGCCCGCCGCCGCGTCTAGCACTGAGCATCCGCCCGCCGCCGCGCCGGGACGCCGCCTCAGCCCCGCCGCGCGTGAGACCGTCGCCGGGTTGACTGGTGCGCTGGCCGCACTGGCCGTGGCCCCGCTGCTGCCCGCCGCCGGTGCCGACGCGGACGTCGTCCTACAGCGAATGATCGACAACACGACGGCGTTCGGCTTCGGCTTTGTCGAGCACCCGCTCGGCCTCGGCGCCGTCGCCCTGCTCACGGCCGTCCTGGCCATGCGGGCCACCGCCCACTCCGCCTCCCCCACCGCATAACAAACGCGCCACGACCCTTCCCCTACAGCTCACACCCTATGTAGCGTTTCGACTATGGGTAAGCGATGGATATGGGTTCTCGCCGGAACAGCCGCCCTGGCCACGGCGGCATCAGCCTTCTGGAAGCCCGCCGAGACACGCCTGACCGACCTCTCGGTCTACCTCGGCGCAGTCTCCGGCCTGGCCGACGGCGCCGGCCTCTACGACTTCACCCGGGGCGCCGCGCCCTTCACCTATCCACCCTTCGCGGCGCTGCTGTTCACGCCGCTCACCTGGCTGCCCGTCGGCACAGTGCAGGTCCTCTGGACGCTCGCCACGCTGGCCACCGTCCTCGGCCTGGCCACCCTGGCCACCCATCACCACCACCCGCGACAGCCGTCGACCACCCCACCGCTTTCCGCGACAGCTTCATCGACCTCCCCAACTGCCTCCACGACAGCGCCGCCGACGTCCCCGACGGCCACCGCGACAGCGCCGGCCTCCCTGACTGCCTCCACGACAGCTCCGCCGACCTCCCCGACCACCGCCGCGACAACGCCGGCCTCCCTGACTGCCTCCACGACAGCTCGGTCAACGGCGACCACCACCGCGACAACGCCGGCCTCCCTGACTGCCTCCACGACAGCTCGGTCGACCTCCCCGACTACCTCCACGACAGCTCCGTGGCCGAACCGCTGGGCCGCCGCACGGCTGACCGGCACAAGACTGCGAACGGCAATCGCGGCTCTGGCGCTGATTTTGTCGGCGCCGGTCTCGTCGGACGTCAAATACGGGCAGGTGAGCCTGTTCCTGGCCGCGCTGGTGCTCGCCGATCTGCTGGCCCTGCGGCGTACGCCCTGGCACGGCGCCCTGATCGGCCTGGCCGCCGCGGTCAAACTGACCCCGTTGATCTTCATCCCACTGTTGTGGCTGGCCGGCCGCAGGATCGCCGCCGCCGTGTCCGCCGCCAGCTTCGCCGCATGCGCCCTGATCGGCGCGGCCATCCTGCCCGGCGACTCCTGGACGTACTGGACCGACAAGGTCTTCCAGCCGGACCGCCTGGGCCACATCGAGGGCGTGGGAAACCAGTCCCTCAACGGCGCCCTCCTGCGCCTGGGGATCGCCGCCGAAGCGCGCTCAACCCTGGTCGTGGCCATCGGCGGCACGATCGCGGCGGTGGCGCTCATCCGGGCCGTCCGCCTGGCGCGCCGGTCGGACTGGCTGTCGGCCGCGATCGTCGTCGGCGCCGCGAGCGTGGTCCTGAGTCCGGTCTCCTGGACCCATCACCAGATCTGGCTGGTCCTCGCCGCCCTGCTGCCGGTCGCGGGCCCGCGGTGGGCGCGAGCCGCGTGGCCGGCCACAATCCTGGCCGTCATGCTCCTGCCGGTGACCGCGGTGGCGACGTTGCCGTTCAGCGAGTCCCGCCTGGTGCTGGCGGTCGCGGTCGCCGCGCTGATTCCGCTACGGGAAGCACGCTCGCCGGCTCCCGCGCAGCAGCTACCCACCCTGGCCGGCTCCGTAGCCACGTGATCCGCGACCGAACACCCGCCGATCAAACCAACCCGGACCGCCGCTCGGAGCCGCTTGGCGCCGCCCGCTGCTCCGGGATGCGCAACCCGCCGACCGCCGCCGGTGGCCGCAGCGCGGTGACCGTGGCGAACCCCTCGGCCAGCAGCGCCAGGTCACTCCCCGGCGCCAGCTTCTCCCCGCTGCGTTCGATCGTCGTCCGGACGAAGCCCTCGCCCGCCTCGGCCACCGCGATCGAAGCCTGCCCGAACGACGCCAGCGACGCCTCCCGCACCTCCGGCATCGGCTCGGTGTCCGGCACGTTCACGTTGAGCACCGTCCCCGCCGGCGCCGAGACCACCGCTTCCATCAGGTCCGACGCGACCGACGCGGCCGTTCGCCAGTGCAGTACGTCGTCCGACGGGACCACGATCGCGTTACCACCGGAGGCCGCCGACCCGGACGACTCGGTGGTGAGCACGTCGAGTGACACTGCCATGGCCCGCATGCCGTAGTTGGCCGCCGTCAGCGCCGCCCCCACCGTGGCCGAGTGCAGGACCGCCCGCCCCGCGTTCGCGCCGCGGTTGATCCCGGACACCACGATGTCCGGCGGTGGACCGAAGACGCCCAGCGACGCCAGCACCACGATGTAGGCCGGGGAGGCTGCCACCCCGTACGCCGTGATCCGCGGCATGGCGTACGGCTCGATCACGATCTGGCCGTCCGACACGACCGCGGTCAGGGCCGCGCTCATCCCGCTCGCCTCGTCCCCCGGCGCGGCCACCACCACGTCGTGGTCGGCGGCCAGGGCCGAGGCCAGGGCGAGGATGCCGGGCGCCGACACCCCGTCGTCGTTGGTGACCAGGACCCTGGTCATCGGGCCTCGATCCGCACCCGGCTCATCAGCTCGCGCACCGCCTCGGCCCGTCCGGTGCCCAGTCCGTGCCGGGTCACGTTGAGCGCCCCGGCGGCCGAGCCGGTCCGCAGCGCTTCCTCCATCGGACCACCGCGGGCCAGCACCGACGCCACTCCGGCGGTCATCGAGTCGCCGGCCCCGCGGTGCTCGTTCACGGTCAGCGGAGGCGGGTGGATCTCGCACTCGTTGTCGTCGTAGAGGGCCAGCGCCGCGTCCCCGGCCCGGCTGATCAGCACCCCGTCGACGCCCATCCCGCGCAGCTTGCGCCCCGCCGCCAGCAACGACTCGACACTGTCGTCCTCGGCCAGCCCGTCGTCCAGCAGTTCCTCGTGGCTCACCTTGACGAACGAGACCCCACCTTCGAGTACGGCCGTCAGATAGTCCCCCGACAGGTCGGCCACCACCCGCACCCCGTTGGCCGTCAGGTCCGCCGCCAGCCGCTGGTACACCGCCGCCGTCACCACCGACGGCGCGTGCGGCCCGCTCAGCAGAGCCACCCGCGACCGCAACCCTTCGGTCAGCGCGATGTTGTGCAGCTCGTCGAGGTCGTGCCTCTTCAACGGCTCGCCGGGATGCTCGGCCACCGATTCCCGTTCGCCCTCGCGGCGGTCGTGCACATACCACCCGCTCGCCGAAGGCAGGGGCACCGTGCGGACGTCGAACCCCTCGGCGCTCAGCAGCGTCTCGATCAGCGAGCCCGCTTCCCCGCCCAGCGCCACGCACAGGGTCACGGGCACCTCCAGAGCGGCGATCATGCGGGCCTGCCAGACTCCCTGCCCACCGGGGTGGACGTGAAGCTCGGGTTCGGCCTGCTGTTCGATCGTCACGGTCAGGATCGGCGCGGGGGCAAATACCATCACCCGGTCGGTCATGACGCTGGCTTACCCCAAAAACAGCCGGTCAAGCGACCCGGGTGAGCCGCAGATAGCGCCGTCCCACGGCGTGCCGGGTGCCGCGTGGTTCTACCCGCAGCCGGACGGTCGCGCCCGGTCCGAGGTGGACCGGCACGTCGTCGCTGCCGGTCCAGTCGAGGCGGGCGCGCACGGTGTGCGGGCCGGGGGGCAGGGCCAGCGACAGTTCCCGCCCGCACCGGACGACGCCCTTGACCGCGCCGTCGACCACGATCTGGTAGGCCCGGGCCCGGTCGATCCAGTGGCCCGACGGTCGTTCGACGGTGAGGGTGGCGATGACGGTCATGTCGATGATGCTCCCACCGGGGCGCCCGCCCCGCACGCGATGATCAATCCGTCAGCAGCTCGCGGACGGCCTTCTCGTCGGGCTCCTCGACGAGTTCGCCCTCCTCGTAGGCCTGGATGACGCGCGGGTCGACGTAGGACGCCCGGGCCACCGTCGGCGTGTTCCCGAGCAGCTCGGCGACCTCTTTCATCGCGTGCGACACGGCCTTCTTGCGTTTCGCCTCGGTCGGCTGGGGGCCGGCTTCGGCCAGCGCCTCGGCTGCTTTGACCGTGCCGTGCCACGTACGGAAATCCTTGGCCGTCATCTGCTCGCCGCTGATCTCACGGAGGTACTCGTTGATCATGTCGGCCCGGATCTCGTGCCAGCGGCGGGTCGACCGGTCGTAGTAGGCGAAGAGCCTCGGCTCGCCCCGACGGCGGCGCTTGAGGTCCTTCAGGACCTGGCAGACCTCGCCGTCGCCGACCGTGCCGGAGTGCTGCACGCCCGACTTGCCGGTGAACTCGAGCAGGACGCAGGCGCCCTTGGTGCGTACATGCTCGGGCCGCAGGGTGGAGAGCCCGAAGGAGGGGTCGTCTTCCCGTACGGCGTACTGGTCGCTGCCGATGCGGAACATGCCCATGTCGAGCAGCCGCACGACCGCGGCCAGCACCCGGGCCTGGGTCAGCCCGCGCTCGTCGGTGAGGTCGCCGCACAGCTTCTCGCGGATCTTCGGCAGGCGCTCGGCCACTTCCAGCGCGTGGTCGAACTTCGCCTCGTCCCGGGCCGTGCGCCACTCGTCGTGGTAGCGGTACTGCTTGCGCCCGGCCGCGTCGATGCCGGTGGCCTGGATGTGCCCGCGCGGGTCGGGCGAGATCCACACGTCCTTCCACGCGGGCGGGATGACCAGCTTCCTGATCCGCTCGATCGCGTCCGCGTCCTCGAGCGCCGAGCCGTCGGTGTCGCGGTAGCTGAAGCCCTTGCCCGCCCGCCGCCGACCGTATCCGGGCTTGCTCAGGTCAGAACGCCGAAGCCGCATCGATCACCTCACCGGGCTCGATGGCCAGCAGCGCCGGGTGCACCCCGGGTTCCATGCTGTCGCCCGGTTCGCTGCGGGTGCCGTGCCAGATGGTCCGGTGCTCGGGGCGGGCCGGCGGTCCCCAGCGCCGCGGCGACATCGGCCCGAACAGGACCACCGACGGCGTCCGGTAGGCCGTGGCCAGATGGGCGATGCCGGTGTCCCCGCTGATCACGAGCCGGGCCCGGGCGACCAGCGCGGCGAGCTCGCCCAGATCGGTGTCCGGCACGGCCTCCCCGCCCAGGCCGGCCCGCTCGGCCACCCGTACGGCCAGGTCCCGCTCCGCGGCCGAGCCGGTGATCAGCACGCGGTGACCCGCCGAGCGCAACTGCCGGGCGACGGCCGCATAGCGGTCGGCCGGCCACCGGCGCGAGGGCGACTTGGCGCCCGGATGGATGATGGTCGCCCCGGCGGGAGCGGCCGGCGGCGTGGTGAGCTGAAGGTCCGTCTCGTCGGCGGCGACGCCGTAGTGACGGACGAGCCGGCACCATCGATGCACCTCGTGCTCCTCTGCGGTCCAGGTCGGGCCGTCGAGATGCCCAGCCTCGGCGCTGGCAAACGCCCACAGCTTGGCCGGCTGCGTGGCTTGCAGCAGACGATGCGACTGGGGCCCGCTGCCGTGCAGGTTGACCGCGATCTCCGCGGGCGGCAGCGGCGCGCCGGACACGTCCGGCTCGAGGGACGAGACGGGCACGACGCGGTCGACGCCGCCGATCAGTTCGATCAGCGGCGTCAGCCAGGCCGGCGCGGCCAGCGCGAGCTCCCGCTCGGGAAAAGCACCGCGGAGCCCGCGCAGGGCGGGCACCGCGGTGAGCAGATCTCCCACGCCGAGCGCGCGCAGGACGAGGATCACGGGTACGAGCTCTCCTGCTCGGCGGCGATGACGAGCTCCCGGACGGCGCAGCCGCGCGGCTGACCGAGCGCGAACATGATCGCCGAGGCGACGTGGGCCGGGTCGTTGAGGATGGCGTCCGGCCCCGGCTTGTACTGCTCGTCGCGGTCGTCGAAGAACTTCGTGCGCATGCCCCCGGGGATGACCAGGGTGACGTTGACCTGCCCGGCCAGCTCGGCCGAGAGCGCCCGGGTGAAGCCGACCACGCCGAACTTGGCCGCGCAGTAGGCGGTGGCGTCGCTGACCGCCTTGATGCCGAGCGTCGACGCGACGGTGACGACCCCGCCGTGCGACTCCTTCAGGGCCGGGATGGCCGCGCGGATCACGGCCGCCGTGGAGAGCAGGTCGATGGTGACGATCTTGTCCCAGGTGTCGCCCGGGATGTCGGCCAGCGCGCCCGGCACGTCCATGCCGGCCGCCGTGACGACGCCGTCGATGCTGCCACCGGCCTGCTCGATGGCCTGCCGGGTGGCCGCCTCGGCGGCACGGGTGTCGGCCAGGTCGCACTCGATCCAGGCGACACCGTCGGCCGGGGCCTGCCGGTCGATGACGAACGGGCGGCCGCCGGCCTTGACGACCGCGTCGACGACGGCGGCGCCGAGGCCGCTGGAGCCGCCGGTGACAATCACTGCGTCCATGGTGGTTCTACCTCCGGGTGGGGGCGGCCTGGGCCGCGGCGATGGTGTTGGTGGTCGAACGGCCGTCGAGATAGGGCACGAAGACGGTCTGGCCGCCCCAGCTCTCGACGAGGTCCGACTCGGGGACGGAGTCGTAGTCGCCGCCCTTGACCCAGACGTCCGGGCGCAGCCAGGTCAGCACGGCCTCGGGGGTCGACTCCTCGAAGACGACGACCGCGTCCACGCAGTCGAGGGCGGCCAGCAGACGCGCGCGGTCGTTCTGCGGGTTGAGCGGGCGCTCCGGGCCCTTGAGCCCGCGGACCGAGTCGTCGCTGTTGAGACAGACGATCAGGCAGTCGCCGAGCTTGCGGGCGGCCCGCAGGGTGGCCAGGTGGCCGACGTGGAGCAGGTCGAAGCAGCCGCCGGTGGCCACCACCGTGCCGCCCCGGGCGTGCACCTCGGCGACCAGGCGACCGGCGTCGTCGGCGCCGATCCGCTCGTGGCTGGTCTCGGCCGGAGCGGCCGGGGCCAGCGCCGCGGTCACCCCGCCCGACGAGACGTACGACGAGGCGGCCGCGACCGCCTGTTGCACGGCCTCACTGACCAGGGCACCTTCGGCCAGGGCGAGCGCGGCGGTGGCGGCGAACCGGTCGCCGGCCCCGCACGTGTCGCCGTCCCCGACCGAAGGGGCGGGCACGACCAGCGGCGTCGTGCCCGAGTGGCACAGCACCGCACCGTCGGCGCCGCAGGTGACGACGACCGCCCCGGCCCGCCAGTGCTGCCGCATGGCCTGCCCGCCGCGCTGGGCGGCGGCCAGCATGGAGCCCCCGCCGGCGTCACCGGAGAGCTTGCGCACCTCGGCCAGGTTCGGCGTGACCAGGCGGACGGTCGGCACCGGCGACGGGCCGTTGGGGTGCGGGTCCCAGACGATCGGGGCCTTGGTCTCGCCGAGCGCCCGGCGCAGCTCCGGATGCCGGGCCACGCCCCGCCCGTAGTCGCTGACCAGGACGGCCGCGGCCTCGCGGAGCAGGTCGAGGACGGCCGCGGGCGCGTCGCCGGGGGCCTGCGGCTCGCCACCCCGGTCGAGGCGCAGCAGCACGTGGTCTCCGGCGCGCAGCCGCACCTTCTCGGGGGTCGCGCCCGGCAACGGCAGCGCGTAGACCTTCACGCCCGCCTCGGCCAGCAGCTCACTCAGCCGGTGGCCGCCCGCGTCGTCGGCCAGCGCGGTGACCAGCGCGACCTCCTGACCGGACTGCGCGGCCAGCAGGGCGGCCAGGCCCGCCCCGCCCGGACGTTCCCGGACGTGTTCCTCGTCGAGCACCGGGGCCGGGGCGTCCGGGGCCACCCGCCGGACGCTGCCCTGCACGTCCTTGTCGAGCAGCGTGTCGCCCACGATCACGAGCCTCATACGGCGACCTCCACCTTGAAGTCGGCGAAAGGGGCCTCGCGGTGCCCTCCGAGCACCGCGGGCAGCTCCCGGTCGAGGTATTCGCACATCAGGTGGACCGCGACCAGGTGCAGCTCCTGCACGACCTGGCTCTCCGGCGACGGGCAGCGCAGCGCGTCGTCCGAGGCGTCGGCCAGTGGGCCGTCCGGTCCGGTCAGGGCCCAGGTGCGGACGCCGCACTCCTTCGCCGCCCGCACGGCGGCGAGCAGGTTGGGGCTGCGCCCGCTGGTCGACAGGGTCAGCAGCACGTCGCCCGGGCGCCCGTGGGCGCGCACCTGGCGGGCGAAGATCTCGTCGAAGCCGTAGTCGTTGCCGATCGCGGTGACCGCCGACGAGTCCGGGGTGAGCGCGATCGCCGACAGCGGCCGCCGCTCGTCGCGCAGCCGGCCGACCAGCTCGGCCGCCAGGTGCTGGGCCTCGGCCGCGCTGCCGCCGTTGCCGGCCACCAGCAGGCGGCCGCCCTGCCCGAGGTGCCAGGCCAGGTCGGCACCCCAGCGGGCGAGCTTGCCGGACGCGGCCCGGAAGGGGACTATCGCCGCGGCCAGCGCGGTCAGGTGGTCGTCGGTGGGGGTGAGATCGTGGTCCATCAGGCGACTGCCTCCCGGGTGGGTTCGGTGGCGACCCCGGCCACGCTCGCGTAGACCTGGGCGAGCCGGTCGGCGATGCGGGGCCAGGCGTAGGAGTGAAGGGCGCGGTCGACGGCGGCCGCGGCGTAGGACAGGCGGCGCACCTCGTCGCCGACGAGCCGGCGCAGCGCGGCGCCGAGCTGGGCCGGGTCGCGCGGGGGCACGAGGTCGCCGGTGATGCCGTCGACCACGGTGTCGGCCAGGCCGCCGACCTCGGTCGCGACGACCGGGACACCGCAGGCCATGGCCTCCAGGGCGGTGAGGCCGAACGGCTCGTACCAGGGGGTGGCGGCCAGGAGGTCGGCCGAGCGATACCACTGCGCCATCTCGTGCGACGGCACCGCCCCGGCCAGCACCACGCGACCGTCCACCTGGCACGCCTCGGCGAGGCGGCGCAGCTTCCGGGCGTACGGGTCATGGGCCAGATCACCCTCGGGCGGGCCACCCACGACGACCAGCTCGGCCCGCGGCACGGCCGGCAGGGCGCGGATCAGATCCTCCACGCCCTTGCGCTCGACCAGCCGGGCCACGGTCAGGATGCGGGTGCGCCGCGAGTCGCGAGGCACGGCCGGGCCGCCGGGGCTGAACCGCTCGACGTTGACGCCCGAGGGCACCAGCGTCATCTGCGAGCGGGGCACACCCAGCTTGAGCAGCTCGTGCACCTCGTCCTGGCACTGCACGATCACCCGGTCGACGGCCCGGCCCAGCTCGCGCTCGTAGGCGATGCGGCGCGCCGGGCTGGTGTCGGCCGAGCCCTGGTGACGGCGCTTGACCGAGCCCAGCGCGTGGTAGGTCTGCAGCACCGGCACGTCGCAGCGGCGGCCGGCGGTGACCGCGGCCAGCCCGCTCATCCAGAAGTGCGCGTGCGCGACATCCGGGCGCCACTCGGTGCGCCACTGCTGGGCCAGGAAGTCGGCGAAGGCTCCCATGTAGGGCAGCAGCTCGTCTTTTCCCAGCACCTCGGCCGGTCCGGCGGGCACGTGGACGACGTCGATCCGGTCGCCCATCGGCACCACGTCGGGCAGCGCCGCACCGTCCCGGCGGGTGTAGACCCGCACCTCGTGCCCGGCCGCGGCCAGCGCCCCGGCCAGCTCGGCGACGTGCGAGTTCTGACCACCCGCGTCGATGCCGCCCAGCGCGGCCAGCGGGCTGGCGTGTTCCGAGATCATCGCGATGCGCATGTTTCCTCCTCGAGCAGCCGGTCCCAGTCCGCGAGGAACCGGTCCAGCCCGTAGCGGGCGAGGGCGACCTGGCGGGCCCGGGCGCCGAGGCTCACGGCCGCGGCGTCGTCCTCCAGCAGCCAGTGCGCGGCCTCGACGAGTGTGGAGACGCGGGTGTCGAGCACCCCGGCGTCGGGCGGCACCGCCACCACGGCCTCGGTGGTGGCCAGGCCGATGACCGGCATGCCCATCTGCATGGCCTCGATCAGGCTGAGCCCGAGCGAGGTCCAGCGGCACAGGTGCAGGTAGACCCGGCGCTGGGCGACGAGCTGGTGCATCTCGTGTTGCGGGGGGTCGTCGTACGGGGTGATCCGCTCGCTGCGGAGCCCCTCGACGCCCATGCCGAAGACGTCCAGCGGGGCGGCGGCGGCGAAGCGCGGGAACAGGTCGGTGCCGGTCACCCGCTGCCGGCGTACGGGCTCGTTGGTGACCACGGCGAAGCGGCCGAGCTCGCCCGTCCAGCGCGCCCGGGGCTCGACGATGCCGTGCTCGATGACCGTCGTCCGGGTCGCCCCGGTGTCCCAGAACAGGTCGTTGAAGTCGGTGACGTGGGCGATGACCAGGTCGTCCCGGTCGGCCATCGGGTGCCGGCTGGTCGGCACGTCACCCTTGGGCGTGTTGTGCTCGACGTAGATCACCGGCACGCCCTTCGGGACGAGCTCGAGCTCCTCCGGGCGCTGCACGATGGCCACGTCCACGTCCCGGATCTGCTCGAGCGGCAGTTCCTCGGCCGTGGCGGGCCAGTCGAAGGTCTGCGCCCGGCCCCGCCCGAAGGCGTCCCGGGCGTCGTTGACGGGGATCAGGTAGCGGTGCTTGCCCTGGACGAACGACGTGGTCCAGGAGCCGTGCACATGCCAGAGCAGGATGTTCACGCGGCGTTCTCGGCAATCTCGGCGGGAGCGGCGAGCCGCGCGACGGCGGCGACCACCTCGGCCGGCTCGATGGCGGACAGGCAGGGGTGACCGTCGACCGGGCAGGTCGTGGCGCGGGTGTCCCGGCAGGGGGCGGCGGCGTCGCCGAGGCGGGCGTTCGGCACGCGGTAGGGACCCCACTGGCCGTACGGGACGGTGGGGGCGTACAGGCTGATGACCGGGGTGCCCACCGCGGCGGCCAGGTGGGCCGGCCCGGTGTTGGCCACGACCAGGGCCTTGGCGGCGGCGAGGATCGTGGCCAGCTCGGCCATGGTGGTCCGGCCGACCTGCTCGCCGGCGGTTCCCGAGACGTAGGCGGCCAGGTGGCGCTCCTCGGGGCCGCCGGTGACCAGGACCCGGTGACCGGCCCCGGCCAGCGCGGCGACGATCCGGCGCATCGTCTCCGGCGGGCAGGAGCGGGCCTCGCAGCTCGCGCCGGGGTGGACCACGACGTACTCGCCGTTCCCGCGGGCGGCCGCGGTCACCCGCAGGCGGCCGTCGTCGCCCGGCGGCAGGGCGAAACCCGCGGCCGCGGCGACGCTGCGGGCCCGCTCGGGCTCGGGCAGGCCGACCGGTACGCCGCGGTGGCGCACGTCGAGCAGGGAACCGGGGTAGTCCTCGCTGATCGCGGTGATCCGGTCGACGCCGGCCATCCGCAGGAGCAGCGCGAGCGGCAGCGCCGACTGGTGGAACGAGGTGAAGACGACCGCCTCGTCGATGGCCCGGGTCCGCAGCAGCTCGGTGAGCGCGGTCAGGCCGGCCGGGTCGACCGGCGCGGGTTGCGCGTCGATCCACGGCAGCGGCCACTCGATGATCTCGTCGACGCCGGGCAGCAGCTCGGCCGCCGACCGCCCGCGCGGGCCGCACAGCATGATCACCCGCTCGGCGCCGGCCGCCACCGCGCGGATGGCGGGCCCGGTGACCAGCACGTCCCCGGCCGAGTCGGACCGGACGACGAGGACCGTCCCGGCCGACGTGGATCGCGGTGCGGGGGTCACCAGTTCTTCGCGGCGCAGGATCAGATCGGCGGCGTCCACGATGGTGGCCGCGACCGCGGGCGCGGCGGCGACCTCGGCGGGCCGGGTGATCGGGGTGGGCACCAGGATCGCGGCCGCGCCGGCGCCCTGGGCCGCTTCGATGTCGCGGCCGATGTCCCCGACCAGGACGCAGCGGGCCGGGGTGGTCCGCAGGGCCTCGGCGGCCGCCCGGACCATGCCGGGGGCGGGTTTGCGGCAGCGGCAGCCGGCGGTGTCGTCGTGCGGGCAGATCTGCCAGTCGTCGAACGGTCCCAGCAGTTCCTCGACGCGCCCGTTGACCGCGTCGAGCTGTTCCGCGGTGAAACGACCCCGGGCCAGGCCGGACTGGTTGGTCACGACCCCGATCCGCAGCCCGGCCGCGCGCAGCCGGTCGAGCGCCTCGCGGGCCCCCGGCATCACCTCGACCAGCTCGGGGTCGCCGTTGTAGGGCACGTCGACGATCAGCGTGCCGTCCCGGTCGAACAGCACAGCGTCGTAGAGCTCAGCCACGGTCGCGCCACCGCCACCAGCCGCGCAGGTAGTGATAGGTCGCCACCGGCGGGATGACCGCGCTGGTGACCAGCATGGTGCTCACCTCGCGGGCGTCGCGCGGGCCGGGCACGATGCGGGCGGCGGCGAACTCGGCGGTGCCGGCCGCCCAGGCCAGGCCGGCCAGCGCGGCCAGTCCGGGCCGGCGGGCGGCCGCGGCGGCGAGCGCGGTCAGGCCGGCGGCGGTGATCGCCAGGTGCCGCGGGCGGCGGCCGGGCGGGATCTCCAGACGCTCGCGCCAGGCCGGGCCGTAAAGGCGGCGGAGCAGGGCGTCGTCGGCGTTGCCGCGCTGGGTGCGGACGCTGACCCAGGGGCTTTCCGGGCGCACCGGGTGGGTGACCCGGCGGTGGCCCCGGCGCAGGGTCCAGCCCGCCCGGCGTACGCGATGGGCCAGCTCCGCATCCTCGCGGAAGGCCCGCGGCAACCTCTCGTCGAAGCCGCCGCAGCGCTCGAGCGCGTCCCGGCGGTAGGCCATGTCGGCGGTGATCCAGGCGCCGTCGGCCAGCCCGGCGGTCACCCGCTCCCAGTCGGTCGGCCGCCGGTCGGCCGGCAGCGGCACCCGCAGCACACCCTGCACGCCGCCGACCCGGTCGTCGGCCGCGGCCAGATCGCCGGCCAGCCGGTCGGCCCAGTCGTCGTCGGGCAGCACGTCGTCGTCCAGGAACGCCACCCAGTCGTGCTTGGCGGCCCGCCAGCCCACGTTGCGGGCGGCCGCCGGCCCGCGCGCCGGTCCGGGCAGGACAGTGGCCTCGACGTCGAGCGGCTCGTGGGGCTCGGGACGGTCGTCGACGATCAGCAGCTCGAAGCCGTGCTTGGCCACCCCCGGCGCGATCGCGTCCAGCAGGGTGCCCAGGCTCGGCCGGCCGAGCGTCGGCACGACGACGGACGCGGTCACGCCCCGAACGCCTTCGCCCGGTGCACCGCGAACGGGCCGATCGCCAGCAGGTCGACCGGTGCCGAGCCGAACAGCTCCATCGCCTCGCGCGGGGTGTCCACCATGGGCCGCCCGGCCGTGTTGAGCGACGTGTTGACCACCACCGGCAGACCGGTGAGCTGCTCGAACTCGGCCAGCATCTCGGCCACCAGCGGCTCGGTCTCGGTGTGGACGGTCTGCACGCGGGCGGTGCCGTCAATGTGGGTGACCGCCGGGATGCGGTCCTTCCACTCCGCTTTCACCGTGTGCACGAAGAGCATGTACGGGCTCGGATAGACACCGTCGAAGATGTCGGCGAACCGCTCGGCCCGCACCATCGGCGCGATCGGGCGGAACTGCTCACGGCCCTTGACGTTGTTCATCCGGGTCTGGGTGTCCTGGTCGCCGGGGTGCGCGAGCAGTGAGCGGTGACCCAGCGCGCGCGGGCCGTATTCGCTGCGCCCCTGATACCAGGCGACGATGCCGTTGTCCGCGAGGACCCGGGCGGCCTCGGCGGCGATCGAGTCGGGGCGGGTGTAGGGCAGCGCGGCCCGCTTCAGCTCCGCTTCGAGTTCGTCGTCGGTCCAGCCCCGGCCCAGTGCGGCGCTCCCGAACGGCACGTTCTTTCCCTGTACGGCCAGCGCGGCACCCAGCGCCGTGCCGGAGTCCCCGGCGGCCGGCTGCACCCAGACCCGCTCGAACGGGCCCTCGGCGGCGATGCGCGCGTTGGCCACGCAGTTGAGCGCGGTCCCGCCGGCCATCGTCAGCGTCCGCAGGGTGCCGCCGGACGCCTCGAAGGTCCAGCGGGCCAGGTCGAGCAGCACCTCCTCGAGGCGTACCTGAACGCTGGAGGCCAGGTCGGCGTGCGCCTCGGTCATCTCGCCGTCGGCCGTCCGCGCCTTGGCCAGGGCGTCCCAGTCGATCCGCTCGATCGTGAAGCCACCGTCCTCGGTGGGCCGCACCAGCTCGCGCAGCAGGCTCAGGAACTTCGGCTTCCCGTACGACGCGAGCGCCATCACCTTGTACTCGTCGCTCGAGTGCAGGAAGCCCAGGTGGCGCGTCAGGTCCTCATAGAGCAGACCGAGCGAGTGCGGTAGCTCCTGGCTCTTGAGCACCTCGAGCTCGCCACCGCGGTAGGCGCCGGCCAGGTGGCTGGCGACCTCGCCGCGCCCGTCGAGCACGAGCACCGCGCTGTCCTCGGGCACCGACAGACCGGCCGAGGCGGCGTGCGCGACGTGGTGCGGGACGAAGCGGACCTGCTCGGGGTCGAGCCCGGGCAGGGCCGCGGCGAGAAACTGCGGCGCCCGGCGGGCGTAGTCGACCCGCAGGTGGTCCCAGGGGTCGTTGAGCCCCAGGTCGGCCGCGTCCCGGCACAGGCCGGGGTCGAAGGAGTAGGCGACCGCGTCGAGGTCGCCCGGGCGCAGACCGGCTTCGTCGAGGCACCAGGCGGCGGCCAGCTCGGGCAGCTCCCAGGCGGCGAACGGCACCGGGCGCTTGCCGTGCTTGCGGCGGCTGAACCGCTCCTCCTCGGCTGCGGCCACCACCTGACCGTCGACGATCAGCGCGGCAGCCGGATCATGGAAGATCGCATTGATTCCCAGGATTCGCATGGCGCGCCGGATACCCGGGGATCACCCGCTTACTCCCAAGATCGTTGACTTCCTGCAAATAAAAATTTCGCCGGGCTGACCTGCACTGATAAGCGTTTGAGGTGATTGCCGGAGGGCAAACGGCGGGGCATGTACGACGTGGAGCAATATGTGGCCGGTGCCTGGAACCCGGGCAATTCGGGCCGCACGATGACCGTTCTCAACCCCTCGGACGACACCCCCGTGACCGAAGTGCGTATCTCCGGCGAACCCGATGTGGACGCGGCCGTGCGGTCCGCCCGGGACGCCTCCGCCGCATGGGCGGCGACCGCGCCGGCGGCCCGCGCGGCGGCTCTGCACGCGGCCGCGACGGCGGTGGAGAACGCGGCCGGTGAGCTCGCCGAAATCATGACCGCCGAGATGGGCAAGCCGGTCGACGGGTCGAAGGAGTCGATCCTGGCCGGGGTGGGCACGCTGCGGCAGTACGCCGAGCTGGGCCCGACCCACCGCGGGCGCGCGCTGGCCGGCGACAACGAGGCGATCGACCTGATGGCCTACGGCCCGCGCGGGGTGGTCGCGGTGATCACGCCGTGGAACGACCCGGTCGCGGTGTCCTGCGGGTTGCTCGGTGCGGCCCTGGTCACCGGCAACACCGTCGTCTACAAGCCGAGCGAGCGGACGCCGGCCACCGGCTGGCGCCTGACCCAGCTGCTGGCCCCGCACTTCCCGGCGGGCGTGCTCAACCTGCTCAACGGCGACGGCCAGGTCGGGGCCGCCCTGGCCGCGGCACCGGTCGACGTGGTGGCCCAGGTGGGCTCGACCGCGACCGGCCGCTCGATCGCCGCGGCCTGCGCCCGTACCGGCGCCAAGGCCCTGCTCGAGAACGGCGGCAGTGACCCGCTGATCGTGGACGCCGGGGTCGACCCGGCCTGGGCGGCGTCGCAGGCCGCGGTCGGCTCGTTCGTCAACTCCGGGCAGATCTGCGTCGCCGTCGAGCGCATCTATGTCCACCGGGACGTGGCCGACGCGTTCGTGGCCGCGCTGGCCGACGAGGCGGACACCTGGGCCGCGCAGATCGGCCCGATGGTCGACAAGCGGATGCGGGACGCGGTCGACGAGCAGGTGCAGCAGGCCGTCAAGGCGGGCGCCCGGGTGCTGCGGGGCGGCGACGCGCCGGCCGGGGCGGGCTCGTACTACCCGCCGACCGTGCTGGCCGATTGCACCGACGACATGGCGGTGGTGCGCGAGGAGACGTTCGGTCCGGTCGCGCCGGTGGTCACCGTGGACTCGTTCGACGAGGCTCTGGACCGGGCCGCCGACTCGCCGTACGGGCTGGCGGCGACGGTCCTGACCCCGTCGATGAGCAACGCCCAGCGGGCCTGGCGCCGGCTGCCGGCCGGCACCGTCAAGGTCAACGCCGTCTTCGGCGGGGCGCCGGGCGGGGCCGCGCATCCGAGGGGCGGCAGCGGCCAAGGCTTCGGCTACGGCCCCGAGCTGCTCGACGAGATGACGGCGGTGAAGGCGGTGCACATCGAGGCCCCGCCGACCGGCTGGTGAGTCACTGACCGAGCCGCCGCAGGTCGTTCTCGATCTGCGGCGGCAGCATCCGGCGGTGCCGCCGCACCCAGCCGGCCTGGCGCAGCGCGTCGGCCGTCCCGAGTGGATTCCGGCGGGCGGTCGCGGCCACGGTCCGGGCGGCAACCGCCGGTGGCCGGCGCAGCATCGCCGTCAGTACGCGGTTGCGTGCCTCGGTGCGGGCGCGGGCCCCGTTGTCGCGGCCGGCGGGTTGCGGAAAATGCCGCACGACCAGCTCGTCAACGTACGAGAGCTCGTGCCCCGCCGCGGCCAGATCCATGGCCAGGAGCGCTTCCTCGCCATAGACGAACAGCCGCGGCTCGAAGCCACCGGCGGCCAGGAACGCGTCGCGCCGCACGATGATCGAGCAGGCGAGGAAGCCGAGCACCGACGGCCCGGCCGCGCCGACCGGCGTACCCAACGGCGAAGCCGCCATCTCGGCCGACACCGGGTCGACCCGCTGGTCCGCCCCCACCAGCACCTTCGCCGCGAGCAGGGCTGCGCGCGGGTGCTCGTGCAGGAGCTCGGCCGCCCGGGCCAGCGACCCGGGCGTCCAATAGGAGTCGTCGTCCGCGAAGGCCACGAACGGGGTCCGCGCCCGTTCGACGCCCACGTTGCGCGCCGCCGCCCCACGGTTCTCCGCCAGCTGCACGACATCGACACCCGGGAACAGCGGCTGCGGCTCGTCCGAGGCGTTGTCGACCAGGATCGTGCGGGCGCGGTGGTGCGGGAAGGTCTCGAGCAGCCGGCCGGCCCGGTTACGGGTGGCGACCACCACGGTCACCTCGTCGGTCTCGATCTCGGTGCCGTAGATCTCGGGGGTCAGAGTCACGAAGATCGCCTATACCCCGCCCACCGCGGTACAAGCCTCCCTTACAGGTGACCCTTCAGTTCCTTGGCATAGAAGTCGAGGAAACCGTCCGGGTCGGGGCCGGCGTTCATCAGCACGATGTGGTCGTAGCCCGCGTCCTTGTACTCGCCGACCATCTTCACGTACGGCTCCGGGTCGGGGCCGACCGCGAACTGCTCGGCGATGTCCTCGGGCCGGACAGTCGCCGACGCGGCCTCGAAGTTGACCGGGTTGGGCAGCTCGGACATCACCTTCCAGCCGGTCACCGCCCACCGCGTGGTCTCGTGCGCCGCCTTGACGGCCGCCTCCTTCGAGGGGGCCCAGGCCACCGAGGCCTCGGCGTATTTCGGGCCCGATCCGCCGGCCCCGGCGAACGTCTCGACCAGGTCGGCCCGGGGCTCGGTGGCGAACAGGCCGGTGCCGTGGGTCGCGGCCAGCTCGGCCGCCTGCTTTCCGCCGGCGGCGACAGCGATCACCGGCAGCTTCGACGGCAGGTCGAACACCTGCGCGTCCTCCAACTGCAAGTGCTTTCCCTCGTACGACTGGTAGCCGCCCTGCCAGAGCAGGTTGATGATGTCGAGCGCCTCCACGAGCCGCTCGTGCCGGCCCCGCACGCTGGGGAAGCCCTGCCCGACGACGTGCTCGTTGAGCCGCTCGCCGGCCCCGATGCCGAGCGTGAACCGGTCGTCCGAGATGATCGCCAGCGTCGCCGCGGCCTGGGCGAT
Source organism: Paractinoplanes maris (assembly GCF_023544465.1). Classification (GTDB taxonomy): domain Bacteria; phylum Actinomycetota; class Actinomycetes; order Mycobacteriales; family Micromonosporaceae; genus Actinoplanes; species Actinoplanes maris. The sequence continues at coordinate 270,200 of NZ_JALPVL010000016.1, forward strand.
GATCGCCGGGTGGTAGCGCACGGTCGGGCAGGTCACGCCGGTGGCCAGGCCGAGCCGGTCGGTCTGCACGGCGATCGCGCTCAGCACGTTCCACGCGAACGGCGAGTGCCCCTGCACGTCGAGCCACGGGTGGTAGTGGTCGCTGATCTCCACGAAGTCGAATCCGGCCTGCTCGGCGCGGATCGCCTGGCGGATCAGTTCCTTGGGTCCGAAGGCCTCCGCGGCCAGCTTGTATCCGAATTTCATACCGATGGAGCTTCCCCGCCTGAACCGCCACAAACGCGTCCGAGCCGGTCCCCTCGACGGGGCCCGGCTCGGCGACGTGCGGGGGAATCAGGAAGCGGCCGACTTGGCCTGCTCCTTGACGTCCTGCGCGTTGGACTGCGCGGTGTCCTTGGTCGTCTGCACGGCCTCCTGCGCGGTCTGCTTGACCTGGCCGACAGCCTCCTGCGCGGAGCCCGCGAGGTCGTCCTTCATCTCGGTCGCGACATCCTTGACCTTCTCGGTCAGCTCGCCGCTGTTCTCCTTGATCTGGGCCCCGGCGCGCTTCTCGACGTCGGTCACCGGGATCAGGGTCGAGGCCAGCAGGCCCACGCCGAAGGCGATGATGCCGGCGGCCAGCGGGTTGCCCTGCGTCTGCGCGGTGACCGCCTGCGGAGCGCTGCGCACGGCGTCGGCCGCCTGGTGCGCCTTCTCCCCGGCGACATCGCTCACCTGCGACGCCTTGTCACTGACGGTGCTGCCCACGGACGACGCGGTGTCGCTGATCGAGCTGCCCACCGACGACGCGGTGCCGCTGATCGAGCTGCCGGCCGAGGAGGCCTTGTCGCTCACTGTGGAGCCCACCGAAGAGCTCGTGCCCATCACTTTCTCCTTCACCGACGTCCAGCGCCGCTGCGCGACCTTGGACGGACTCGTCTTCTCGGCCAGCAGGTCGACGTCGCGGGTGAGCGACGCCCGGGTGTTCTCGATCTGCTGCCTCAGCCGGTCGGGTTCTTCAGCCATTGGGCGTCCTCCTTGAGCGTGTCGACGGTGCGGCGCGGCATGGGGTCGACGGTCTTGAGCTTGTTCTTGCCGATCACGTAGAGAACGCCGCCGATCGCGGCCCACAGGACGGCGACGATGAGCGCCGCCCAGCCCATGGGCATGACCGCGTCGAGGGCGAACACCAGGGCGAAGCTGAGCAGCACGACGGCCAGGTAGGCGGCGAACGCGGCGCCGCCGAGCATGCCGCCGGCCTTGCCGGCCTTGGCGGCCTCCTGCTTGAGCTCCACCTTGGCCAGCTCGACCTCCTGGCGGAACAGCTGCGAGAGGTCGTTGCTGATGTTGCCGATCATTTCGCCGACCGAGGTCTCGGACACCTCTTCGGTGTCGATCCGCTCGTGGCGGTTGGGTGCGGTCATCGCGGCCGCTCCGGGCTCTCGACCACGTACTCCTCACGCACGACCGGCGTACCGGTGCCGGTGGAGGAGTACTCGGTGCTGCTGGCGTAGCCGGGGCCGGTGGCGTACTCGGTGCCGGTGGTGCCGGCGGCGTAGTCCGGCGTGGTGGTGGTCGCGCCGGCGGCGTACGTCGGGGCGGTGGTGCCGGTGGTGGAGTAACCGGTGGTGCCGGTGGTCGCGTAACCCGTGGTGTCCGGGCGCGAGACGAAGGAGTCGCTGCTCGGCTTCACGGTCTCGCCCGCGTCCGGGTCGGCCTTGGCCACGACCTTGCCCAGCCGGCCGACGACGAAGCCCGCGGCCAGCGCCGTGGCCAGGAACGCGCCGGGACGGCGACGGGCGAAGTCCTGCACCTCGCGCAGCACGCCGTCGGGGCCGTTGCGGTCGAGGTAGTCGGCGAGCTGACGGCCACCCTCGGCGACCCGGGTGACCACGGCCGAGGCCGGGGAGTCACCGCGGTCGCCGCGCATCTCGTCGAGCTGGTCGGCGGTGCTGCGGATCTGGCTCACCAGCTTGTCGTTCTGGCTGCGCGCCTGGTCGCTGACCCGGCCCTTCACCTCCGAGGCGAGGTTGCCCACCTGCGCCTTGGCCTCCTGGCCGACGCGGGCGGCCTGCTCCTTGGCGGTGTCCTTGACATCGGCAGCCGCCTCCTTGGAGGCCTGACCGGTCTGGGCCGCGACCTCCTTGGCCTTCTCCTTGGCGCCACCGTCCGAACCGGAGGACGGCTGACTGCCGTACGTCTCGGTCGCGTAGGTGTCGGCCGGGTAGGTCTGCGTCGGGTAGTCGGCCGCGATCGGCACGTCGACGGCATAGGCGTCGTCCGGCCGGCGAACGCCCGATGGCACGTCACTCATGGGGATTCCTCCAAAGGGGATTCGTCTTTGTGCCTTCGCCGATCGAATTACCCGATGTGGAACTCCGTCACTCATACTTTCCGCACCGCAATTAAATGGAATAGTGCCGCATACTTGGCTGACAACCGGGTATGCACGACGGCCGATTTAAATTGTGCACCGCTCGAAATCCGGCTCGGCAGCCCTGTTACGCTGCACACTCGTGAGTGAGCACAACCGCGCGCGGATGATCGCGGGCCGCCCGTTCGATTTCTCCCGGCGCGTCGCGGTGATGGCGATCGTCAACCGCACCCCCGATTCCTTTCATGACCGGGGCCGCACCTACGCCCTCGAGAAGGCGATCGAGGCGGTGACCGCGGCGGCCGACGCCGGAGCCGATTGGATCGATGTCGGCGGGGTGCCGTTCGCCCCCGGCCCCGAGGTGAGCGCGAGCGAGGAGCTCGACCGGGTACTGCCCGTCGTCGAGGCCGCGCGCTCGCGCACCGTCGTCTCGGTCGACACCTTCCGGCCCGAGGTCGCGGCCGAGGTGATCAAGGCCGGGGCCGGGGTGGTCAACGACACCTCGGGACTGCGCGACCCGGCGATGGCCGACGTGGTGGCCGGCACCGGCGCGCAACTCGTCATCACGCACAGCCTGGCCCCACCCCGGACGCTGTGGCCGAGCCCGCAGTACGGCGATGTCACCACCGAGGTCGCGAAATTCCTGCGCGAGCGGGTCGCGGTGGCGCTGGACCACGGCGTACGGCCCGACCAGATCATCATCGACCCCGGTCACGACCTCAACAAGAACACGCGGCACTCGCTGGAACTGACCCGCCGGCTCGACGAGATCGCCGGGATCGGCTACCCGATGCTGGCGGCCGTGAGCAACAAGGACTTCATCGGCGAGACCCTGGACGTCGCGCAGCCCGACCGGCTGGCCGGGACGATCGCGGCCGTCGTCTTCTGCGTGCTGCACGGAGCCCGGATCGTGCGCGTTCACGACGTCCGGGCCACGGTCGACGCCGTCCGGATGACCGAGGCGATGCTGGGCTGGCGGGAGCCGCGGCTGGCCCGGCACAACGTCTGATCACATCTTCTTGTCGAGCCCCTCGAAGGTGCTGAGCAAATCGGTCGCCCACGGTTTCGGGGGCACCGCGTCCGGGCCGAGCACGCGCATCGCGCCGAGGCAGGTGAGCAGCATGCCCACCGCGAAGAAGTCGCGGGCCTCCTCGGCCGTGGCACCGGTCAGCTCGCGGACGACCTCGTAGAGCCGGCCGAAACAGGCGCGCACCGGATCGCCGATCGCCGGGTCGCCGGCCGCGGCGAAACCGTGCAACAGCATCGTGATCAGCTCCGGCTGCTCGAGCAGTTCCCCGTATGCCTCACCCAGGCCGGCCAGGGTGGGGTTCTGATCCGCGGCCGCGCGCCACTTGGCCTCGATCCGGTCGCCCGCGTGCTGCACGGCGGCCAGGAAGAGCTCCTGCTTCGTCCGGAAGAGCCGGATCACGTACGGCTGGGAGACACCCGCCAGCCGGGCCACCTGATCGGTCGTGGTGCCGGCGTATCCGCTCTGGCTGAAGGCGGTGACGGCGGCCGAGATCAGTTGCTCCTGGCGTGCCTCGGCGGTGAGGCGGGTTCGGGTCACGGTTGACATGTTATCAGTCAATAACTAACGTGGCGAACGAAGTTATCAGTGGATAACAACTAGGGGAGAACTGATGACCGCCGTTATCGAGGCGCCCGGCGCGGCACCGCGGCGCCGCACCCGCCCGCTCGGCTGGGTGCTGGCCGCCGTCGGCATCCCGACCTTCATGGTCACGCTGGACAACCTGGTCGTGAGCACCGCGCTGCCGGTGATCCGGGCCGACCTGGGCAGCTCGCTGACCGACCTCCAGTGGTTCGTGAACGCGTACACGTTGCCGTTCGCCGCCTTCCTGCTCACCGCGGCCGCGCTCGGCGACCGCCTCGGCCGCCGCCGCATGTTCGTGGCCGGCCTGGTCGTCTTCACCCTGGCCTCGGCCGGCGCCGCCCTGGCCACCGAGTCGTGGCAGCTCACCGCGGCCCGGGCCGTCCAGGGCCTGGGCGGAGCCGCGGTCGCCCCGCTGGCCCTGACCTTGCTGGCCGAGGCGGTTCCGGCCCGCTTGCGAACGGCGGCCGTGGGCATCTGGGGAGGTATCAGCGGCCTGGGGGTGGCCGTGGGCCCGGTGGTCGGCGGCGCGGTGGTCGAGGGCCTCGACTGGCACTGGATCTTCTGGCTCAACGTCCCCGTCGGCGTCGTGGCCGTGATCCTGGCCCTGACGGTCCTGGGCGAGTCCCGCGGCGGCGCCCGCCGCTTGGACCCGCTGGGCCTGGTGCTCTCGGCGGCCGGGATGCTGCTGGTCATCTGGGGCGTGGTCGACGGCCCCGACCGCGGCTGGGCCTCGGCCCGCATCCTCACCATGCTGATCGGCGGGGCCGCCCTGCTGGCCGCCTTCCTGTTCTGGCAGGCCCGCAACCCGGCTCCCATGCTGCCGTTGCGCCTGTTCCGCTCCCCCGGCTTCAGCCTGGTCAACGCCGTGACGCTGACCTTCTCGGCCGGCGCCTTCGGCTCGGTCTTCCTGCTGGCCCAGTTCTTCCAGGTGGTGCAGGGCCTGAGCCCGCTGGACGCCGGCCTGCGCACCCTCCCCTGGACCGCCGCCCCGATGATCGTGGCTCCGCTGGCCGGCCTCTTCGGCGACCGCATCGGTCAGCGCGTCCTGATCTTCACCGGCCAGCTCTTCCTGGCCGCCGGCATCCTCTGGATCGGTTTGGCCACCGGCACGGACGTCACCTATGGAAGCCTGGTGATCGCCTTCGCCCTGGCCGGCATCGGCATGGGCCTGACCTTCGCCCCGATCAGCACGGTCGCCCTGGCCAGCGTCTCCGACCAGGACCGGGGCGTGGCCTCGGGCGTCAACAACACCATCCGCGAGGTGGGCGTGGCCGCGGGCGTGGCCGCCCTGGCTTCCATCTTCAGCTCCACCGGCGGTTACACCACCCACCAGTCCTTCGTGGACGGCCTACGCCCGGCAGTGATCGTCGGAGCCCTGATCGTCGCCGCCGGCGCCGTCGTGGCCCTGTGGCTCCCCCGCCGCCGCACCACCCCCACCGAAGCAGCTTGACTCCGGCGAACGCCGCGCCGGGCCGTGACTCGCGGCCCGGCGCAGCGCGCGCTCAAGCGAGCGAGCTGACCGCGAGCAGCGACAACTTGTCGGCGTCGGCCGTCGCCGGCTCGGGGTGATAGATCACCAGCATCATGCCGACCGTGTCGCTGACCTGGAGTTTCTCGCGATGCAGGGTCATCGGGCCGACCACCGGGTGGTCGAACGGCACCGCCGCCCCACCCCGGTGGCGCACGTCGTGGCGGGCCCACAGCCGGCGGAAGAGCGGGCTGGCCACCGACAACTCGCCGACCAGCTCGACGAGGCGCGGATCGTCGGTGTCCGGCCCGGCCGCCTCACGCAGGTGGGCGACCATCGTGGCCGCGCCCTGCTGCCAGCCCGGGATCAGGGCCTGCTCGCCCGGGTCGAGCAGCACGTCCCGCAGCCGGTTGTTCCCCGCGACCAGCCGCGGCGAGAGCGCGGTGGCCAGGGCGTTGGCCACCAGGACGTCCATGTATCGGCCCTCGACGAACGCCGGCAGCGGCAGCATCGTCACCAGCGCCGCAGTACTCGGCGGGACGATCTCGCGGCGTCGCGGACGGGCCCGGCGCGGCCGTTCGGAGGCCAGTCCGAGCAGGTGGTCGCGGGTGTCGTCGTCGAGCCGCAGCACCCGGGCCAGCGACTCCAGCACCTGGGCCGACGGATGGCGGTCCCGCCCCCGCTCGAGGCGCAGGTAATAGTCGGCGCTGATCCCGGCCAGCATCGCCACCTCCTCGCGGCGCAGCCCGGGTGTCCGGCGCACCCCGGTCACCGGCACCCCCGCCACCTCCGGGCTGATCAGCTCACGCCGCGCCCGCAGGAAGGCGCCCAGCAGGTTCGGCTCCTCGCTCATGCTTGTCACGGTAGATCGCCGGGGCGGCCGCAGCGGGGGCCCTGCCGGACCCCCGGCTGACCAATGCTCTGCCTGACCGCCGGCCACCGGACGACCATGGACCGCATGACCACAGTTCTCGTCACCGGCGGCTCCGGCTTCATCGCCGGTCACTGCATCCTTCAGCTCCTCGACCAGGGGTACGACGTCCGGGCCACCGTCCGGTCGCTCGACCGCACCCCCGACCTGCCCGGCGTCACCTTCGTGGCGGCCGATCTGCTCAGCGACGACGGCTGGGCCGAGGCTGTCCGCGGCTGCGATCACGTCCTGCATGTGGCCTCGCCCGTGCAGCCGGGCCGGGTGGAGAACGAGGACGACCTCATCGTCCCGGCCCGCGAGGGCACGCTGCGCGTGCTGCGGGCCGCCCGCGACGCCGGCGTCCAGCGGGTCGTGCTCACCTCGGCCTTCCACGCCGTGGGCTGGGGCCACCCGCACGACGACCACGTCTTCACCGAGGACGACTGGACCGTGCTCGACGGGCCGGGCACCGACGCCTACGGCCGGAGCAAGACCCTCGCCGAGCGCGCGGCCTGGGAGCTCCTCGACGGTGCGGCCACCGGGCTGACCACCATCCTGCCCGTCGCCGTCATGGGTCCGGTGCTGGGTGACCACAAGGTCTCGGGCGCCAACCACATCGTCGAGCAGATGCTCGAGGGCCGCATGCCGGGCTTCCCCAACCTCTACATCCCGATCGTCGACGTCCGTGACGTCGCCGCGGCCCACCTCGCGGCCATGACCGCCGAGGGCGCCGCCGGGCAGCGCTTCCTGCTGGCCGGCGGGCCTGCGCTGCGGATGGAGCAGATCGGCGCGATCTTGCGCGAGCACCTGGGTGACGCCGCGAAGCTGGTGCCGACCACGACCATCCCGGACGAGCGGCTGCGCGGCACCGTGCCCGATCTGGGCTACGAGCGCAAGGTCTCCAGCGAGAAGGCCCGCCGGGTGCTCGGGTGGACGTCGCGCAGCGCCGAGCAGGCCATCGTCGCCGCCGGCGAGAGCATGGTGTGACGCTAGACCCGCCCGGGGGTGCGCATCTCCGCCCCATCTTCTAGCGTCGATGGTGTGGCGGAAGAACCGAAGGTCGGTCGGGCGTCCGTCGGGCGCCGGTCACAGGGGCGGGCCCGGGTCGGGCGTGCGGTCGGCAAGGCGCCGTTGCCCGAGAACGCCAAGACCCAGATGCTGGCCCTGGGCGAGCAGGGACCGCCACCGGTCTTCGTCGATCCCACCGGTGGCCGGCGGCGGTGGTTGCGCCGCACCGCGTACGGGATCGGGGTCCTGCTGGTCCTGGCCCTGATCACGATCTGGGTGACCCAGCTGATCGAGCCGGCCCGGCCGCCGGCCCGTCCGTGCCCGAGTGCCGCACCGGCCGGGACCTGCCCGCGGTGACGGTCTACCGGTCCGCCCCGCCACCGCATGATCCGGCGGAATCGACCGCCCGGCTGCCGCCGATCAAGCGCCGGCGACGGCTCCGGCGGCGCCGGGTGATGACCGGCGCGCTGGCCCTGACCGTATTGCTGCTGCTCGCGACCGTCATCCTGGTCTCGGTCTACACCGACGCCGGTTTCAGCCCGGACGGCACCAGCCCCGCCTCGACGTCCAACCGGAAGGTGCCGGCTTCCGTCCGCGACGGCGGCCCGGTGATCGACCTGACCGGCGGGGGCAAACTCCAGACGTACGGGATGCCCGCCCGGACGATCGCGCTGACCTTCGACGACGGACCCGATCCGCGGTGGACGCCCAAGATCCTCGACATCCTGGCCAAGCACCACGCCCCGGCCACCTTCTTCGTGGTGGGCTCCCAGGTCGCCCGGCACCCCGGCATCACCGAGCGGATCGCGCGCGAGGGTCACGAGCTGGGCGGGCACACGTTCACCCACCCCGACCTGGCCGAACTGCCCGAGTGGCGGCGCGAGATGGAGAACTCGCAGACCCAGCTGGCCATCGCCCACGCCACCGGCGGCGCGACCAGACTGATGCGGCCGCCGTATTCGTCGTTCGCCGATGCCCTGACCGACAAGGACTGGCAGACCGTGCAGGCGGTCGGCGCCCAGGGCTACCTGACCGTGCTCGACACGATGGACAGTGAGGACTGGAAACGGCCGGGGACCGACGCGATCGTCCGCAACGTGACCCCGGAGGGCGACGACGGGCAGATCGTGCTGCTGCACGACGCGGGCGGTGACCGGTCGCAGACCGTGGCCGCGCTCGACCGGCTGATCCCGCAGCTGCAGAAGCGCGGCTACAAGTTCAGTACGGTCAGCGCGGCCATCGGCGGCCAGGTGAACCCGGCGGCCGGCGACGACGCGGTCTGGCGCGGGCGGGCGCTGGTGTGGACCGTCGGCGTGGCCGATGTCGTGCTGGCGGTGCTGTGGGCTCTGCTGATCACGGCCGGTGGGCTGATCGTCATCCGGACGCTGATCCTGTTCGCCTTCGCCTGGCGGCACTCCCGGCACCGGCGGGGCCCGGACTGGTCGTGGGGGCTGCCGGTGACCTCGCCGGTGACGATCGTCGTGCCCGCCTACAACGAGGAGAAGACGATCGGGCCGGCCGTGCGCTCACTCGCGCTCTCGGCCCACCCCGGCGTCGAGGTGCTGGTGGTCGACGACGGCTCGACCGACGACACGGCGGCGGCGGCGCGGCAGCTGGGACTGGGCAACGTCCGGGTCGTCCGGATCCCGAACGGTGGCAAGGCGAACGCGCTCAACGCCGGGGTGGCCCTGTCGCGCCACGACCTGATCGTGATGGTCGACGCGGACACCGTGGTCGAGCCGGACGCGGTCCACCGGCTCGTCCAGCCGTTCGCCGACCCGGCGGTGGGCGCGGTCGCCGGCAACGTCAAGGTCGGCAACCGGCGCGGGCTGATCGGCAAGTGGCAGCACATCGAGTACGTGATCGGCTTCAACCTGGACCGGCGGCTGTACGACACGTTCGGCTGCATCCCGACCATCCCCGGGGCGCTGGGCGCGTTCCGGCGCGCGGCGCTGACCGACTCGGGTGGGCTGAGCACCGACACGCTGGCCGAGGACACCGACCTGACGATCGCGATCCACCGGGCCGGCTGGCGGGTGGTCTACGAGGAGTCGGCCAAGGCCTGGACCGAGGCGCCGGCGACGGCCAGGCAGCTCTGGCGGCAGCGCTACCGGTGGAGCTACGGCACCATGCAGGCGATGTGGAAGCACCGGGCGGCGGTGCGCGACCGCGGCCCGTCGGGACGGTTCGGCCGCCGCGGCCTGCTGTTCATCGCGCTCTTCAGCGTGCTGCTGCCGCTGCTCGCGCCGCTGGTCGACCTGATGGCGGTCTACGGCCTGCTCTTCCTCGACCGCGAGGTCACCGCCATCGGCTGGCTGACCATGCTGGTGGTGCAGGTGCTGACCGCTGTCCTGGCGTTCCGTCTCGATCGGGAGCCGCTGCGCCCGCTCTGGAGCCTGCCGCTGCAGCAGATCGTCTACCGTCAGGTGATGTACCTGGTGCTGCTGCATTCGGCGGTCGCGGCGGTGACCGGGCGGCGGTTGAAGTGGCAGACGATCCATCGCACGGGCGATCTCAGTTCGGCACCCGTTCCCGGACGTTGACCATGATCGTCGGACCGCCGCGTATGTTGTGATCCGGCTGAATCCGATCGGTTGAGAAGGTGGCATGCCAAGCCCAGGGGAAATCTTCGGTGGTCGATACCGGCTGGACGACCGGATCGCGGCCGGCGGCATGGGCGAGGTCTGGCGGGCCACCGACACGGTGCTGGGCCGCGACGTCGCCGTGAAGACGCTGCACGCCGACCGGGCCGGCGACCCGGGGTTCCAGGAGCGGTTCCGCCACGAGGCACGCTCGATGGCGGCGCTGCACCACCCGGGGGTGGCCGACGTCTACGACTTCGGCGAGACCGAGAGCGGCACCGACGCGTACATCGTGATGGCCCGCATCGACGGCCAGCCGCTGACCGAGCGGATCGCCGAGCGGGGCCGGCTGACCCCGGCCGAGACCATGTCGGTGGTGGCCCAGGCGGCGCGGGCACTCGAGGCCGCGCACGAGGCCGGCATCGTGCACCGCGACGTGAAGCCCAGCAACCTCATCATCAAGCCGGACGGCACGGTGGTGCTGGTCGACTTCGGCGTGGCCCGCTCGGCCAGTTCGTCGACGTTGACCGGCGCCCGGGAAGTGGTCGGGACGGCGATGTACATCGCGCCCGAGCAGGTCTCGAAGGAGACGACCGGGCCGCCGGCCGACATCTACGCGCTGGGTGTGGTGGCCTACCACTGCCTGGCCGGGCACGCGCCGTTCATGGGTGACAACCCGATCGCCATCGCGATGCAGCACGTGAACGACCCGCCACCCGAGCTGCCCGAGGATGTGCCGCCCGCGGTCCGGGCCGTGGTCATGCGGGCCCTGGCCAAGAATCCAGCGGACCGCTTCCCGTCGGCGGCGGCGATGGCCGAGGCGGCCGACCGCGCGGTGTCGGGCGGGGACACCACCGCGATCCTGGCCGCTCCCCGCTACGCGGCGGTTCCCACGCCGGCGACGCTGACCGAGCAGCCGTCCGTCGCTCCGGCTCCGGGCTCACGGCGCACGATGGTCGTGCTGGCCGCGGCCGGGGCGCTGGTGCTCGTCGCGGCGGTGGCGGCGATCGCTTTTTATCTGGGCGACCGCGAGAACAAAGCACCCGGCCCGACCACCCCGTCGACATCGGTGCAGGGGTCGGCCGGCACCGGCAACGCGCCGCCGGTCACGACCGGCACCAAGACGCAGACCCGCCCGACCACCGCGACACCGACCCGGACCACCACGACGCGGCCCGCGCCGCCGCCGGACCAGCCGTCCGACCCGGCCTCGGAGCTGCCGGACACCCCGGACCCGGGTGGTTCAGAACCCGGCGAGGACGACTCGACCCCGCCCGACGACGGTCCGACCACGCCCTCGGCCACCCCTGGCACCGGGAACGAGGGCCCGGGTGGCGGCAACGAGGAGGATCCTGGTGGCGGCGGTGACGACACCGAGGCCGGGACGCCGTGACCGGTCTGGTCAGGACGACCGGCCGGCCGTGAGCTGCTGCGTCAGCTCGACGACCTGCTGGGAGAGTTGCTCGACGGCGTCGCGCAGCTTGGGCAGCTGGTCGTTGGCGACCGAGCCGGCCCGGACGTTCGCGGTCACCAGCACACTGTCGGCCCGCTGCGACGGCGTCCCGGTCGACCGGCCCACGTTGAACGCCCAGATGTCGTCGATCTGAGCCTTGACCTGCTTGGCGATCTCCGCGGAAATCCACTTCTTGTCATCGGCGGTGAGTGCCACGGGTACGTCCTCCAGATGCCAGGAAGCCGTCGCGGCTTCGAGGTTCGACGCGTACGAAGATGAGAAGTGCGCATGGTGGTCGTGCGGATTGGCGCCGGTGTACCTCTCCTGGCGCCAGCCCGAACTGGCCGACCAGATGCGCCGGTTGAAGATGATGTAGCGCAGGCGCTTCTCGGCGCCCGACCGGCAACGCGTCAGCAGGAACTGCACGACCTTCTCCATCGACAGCCCCGGCACCCGCAGGTCCACATCGACGTCGATGGCGTGCACCTCGTTGACCCGGTCGGCGTCGCGGATCGGCACGTTCCCGGTCTCGTCCGGGTTGTGATCGGACTGACTGCTCTGATGCGCCGAGTCACCCACCGAGCCGTCGCTGGACCTGTCCCGGTTGGGCGCGATCGCATTGAACTCGGAGCGCAGCTTCACCAGGCAAGGCACCAAGATCCAGCTGGCCATCCCTCTGCTCCTCACGCTGCGTAGACAACGGCGGCCGAAGGCTATCAGTACCCGCGGGTGGTGGTCATCACTCCGAGAGGGACGGATTGTCGGATGTCTCACCCTCCACTGTGATCATGACGGTCAGTCACCGATGTGAATCCATACGTCGTCCAGGGCCCCGTGGAACTGGTCGTTGTCGGCACCGACGCCCTTGCCACCCAGGCTGAACGGCTGCTCGGAGTCGATCGTGAGCGCCTCCGGGACGGCGACGGTGGACCGCACCTGATCATCGACGGTGATCGCCAGACTCGGGCCGGTGCGCCGGCACTCGAGGGTGTGCCACTGGTCGTCGGCGATCGACGTGCGGCTTCGAGCGACGTACGTGGTCCCGCCCGCACGATCCGTCAGGGCGCAGCCCGGCTTGCCGGAAACCCCGTCCACCTGCAACTTGTACTGGCCACCCCCGGTGGCGTACCCCTTCTGCAGGATGTTCTGCCCGTCCTGGCCGGTCGCCCCGGCCGGCGGCGAGGCGAGACGCACGGCGGCGCCGAAGCGCAGCGGCTTGGTTCCCGGGTTGAGGTCGGCGGTGGCCTCGGCCCGCAGCACAAGGCGCGGGCAGGTGGCTCCCGAACAGCGCGGCGGGAAGGTCAAAGCCTGCCCCGAAGCGTGCGGTTCCATGGCGACCTGACCGCCGTTCCGGGTCACCGCGCGTAGCAGATGCCGGTGGCCGGAACCGTCGTCGAACGTGCCGTCGGCGATCGCCGAATCGAAGTTGTACGAAGCCACCGGCCCGTCCGCCGGAGCCGACTCAGTACGCGGAGTGACGCCCGAGAAGGCCACATACCGCTTACGCGACATCGAGGCGACCAAGGTGAAGTCGCCGACCGCGCTGATCGAGCCGAGCGCCCGGCTGGTCGCGATCTGCCGGGTGCCGGCGACGCCGTTGGCCTGCGGCGCCCACGGCAGCAGATTGCCCTGCGCGTCGATGGCGGCCAGCTTGCCCCGCGGCACCGAGCCGTCGGTGCAGACGCCGCGGACGCCGTTGTTGGTGGTGATGCAAGCCTTGTCGAAGTGCCCGCCGACATAAGTGGTGCCGTCCAGGACGGCGATCGCCTGCGCGTCACCGTCGAAGACCCGCGTCCACCGGGCGACGCCGGCCGGGGTGTACGCCACCGCGCGCCCACCCTGCCCACCGGTGGCGACATAGACACCCGCCGAGTCGGCCGCGACCGCGAAGACCTGCGACACCGGCTTGGGCATGAACGCGAGGTCGACGGCCCCGGTCGCGGGATCCACGGCGGACAGCCGCAGCGTGGAGCCGACCTTGTTGGTCCGGTGGAAGCGCCCGCCGAGGTAGACCCGCTTGGGGGTGACCGCGACGGCGTTGACCACGTCGTCGGTTGTCGGTGCCCAGCGGTCGAGGGAGCCGGTGGCCAAGGTGAAGGCGGCCAGGTTGCCCCGGGCGACCCCGTCGACGGCGGTGATCCTGCCCCCCAGGTAAAGCCGGCCGTTTCCGGTGGCGAGCGCGTTGGGCTGGCCGACAACGGTGTGCCGCATCGACGTCAAGGCGCCGCTCCTGGCGCTGATCCCGGCGATCGCGTCGCGGGGGGTGCCGTTGACAGTGTCGAAGTCGCCGGTGGCGTAGACGACATCGCCGGCTACGGCCAGGGCGCGCACGTTGGCGTCGGCGCTGGGCTTCCAGTCGAGCAAAGCTCCGGTACGGGCGTCGAGCGCGGCCAGACGCGTCCGGGGCACGGCCTTTCCGCCGACGATCGCGCTGGTGAAGTTGCCGCCCACATAGACGGTGGAGCCGCGGTAGGCCACCGCGTACACCGGGCCGTTGAACGACGGCGACGTCACCGGATCGGGCGTGACCACCGCGGCGATCGCGGCACCACCCGTCGCGATCAAGACCAGCCCGACGGCGACGATCAAGCTACGGCGGATGGCTTTTCGGATGTAAGGCACATTGCTCGTTAACTACGCTTGTTCGCCGAAGATGCGCGCCCGATCAGGTACCAAAACGAGCCAAAAGGACGAGTGGTGGTCGGTCTCGGACTCCTGAGTGGGCGGCGGCTTTGTGGGTTGGGCTTGCTTGCGCTGGACGGGCGGAGGCGGGGGTGAGCAAGCAGGGCCTGGAAGAGCAGCTACGGCCTTGCTTGCTCACCCCCGCCTCCGCCCTTGCGGGCGAGCTTGACGGCGGCT
>NZ_JALPVL010000017.1 GCF_023544465.1 Paractinoplanes maris
ACGCGCCCGCGGGGGTGGGGTGCGTGGGGGGGGCGTCTGCGGCCTGCGCCCCCCCCCCCCCCCACGACCCCGAGGATCGTGTGCCGTTCGACCAGTTCGATCATGCGGTGACGATACGGAGGCGGTGCCCGATGTGCCGCTGATTTACAGGTCGAGCACGGTGCCGTCGATGTCGCCGAGCTCGGATTCCGTCAGCGCCAGGTTGGTGATGGTGGCGACGTTGTTCTCGAGCTGCTCGACGCTGCTGGCGCCGATGATGAGGCTGGTCATCCGCTCGTCGCGCAGGGCCCAGGCCAGGGCCATCTGGGCCAGCGACTGCCCGCGGCGGCGGGCGATGTCGTTGAGCGAGTGGATCCGGGCCAGGGTCTGCTTGTCCAGGGCGTCCTCGTTGAGGAAGCGGCTGGTGCGCACGCGGGAGTCGTCCGGGATGCCGCCCAGGTAGCGGTCGGTGAGCAGGCCCTGCTGCAGCGGGCTGTAGGCGATGCAGCCGGCGCCGGCGTCCTGCAGCGTGTCGAGCAGGTTGTCCTTCTCGATCCAGCGGTTGAGGATCGAGTACGACGGCTGGTGGATCAGCAGCGGCGTGCCCAGGTCGCGCAGGATGGCCGCGGCCGCCGCGGTCTGCTCCGAGGTGTAGTTGGACAGGCCGACGTACTGGGCCTTGCCCGCGCGGACCACGGCGTCGAGCGCGCCCATGGTCTCCTCGAGCGGCGTCTCGGGGTCGGGCCGGTGGTGGTAGAAGATGTCCACGTAGTCGAGCCCGAGCCGCTTGAGCGACTGGTCGAGCGAGCTGACCAGGTATTTGCGGGAGCCGAAGTCGCCGTACGGGCCGGGCCACATGTCGTAGCCGGCCTTGGTGGAGATGACCAGCTCGTCGCGGTAGGGCTTGAGGTCGGTGGCCAGGATCCGGCCGAAGTTCTCCTCGGCGCTGCCGGGCGGCGGGCCGTAGTTGTTGGCCAGGTCGAAGTGGGTCACGCCGAGGTCGAACGCGCGGCGCACGATGTCGCGCTGGCGCTGCCAGGGCCGCTCGTGCCCGAAGTTGTGCCACAGGCCGAGCGAGATGACGGGCAGGCGCAGGCCGCTGCGCCCGGTCCGCCGGTAGGGCATGGTGTCGTAGCGGTCGCCCGCAGGGGTGTAGATCACTACCCCACCCTAGAGACATACGGTGGAAACGTGTCCGCTGGTAGGTTGGTTGCCAGCCATGCGGGAGAGACCAGCGGATCAATGATTCGTGATGGCGCCGAAGGGGCAAATCCTCCCCGGAACCTCTCAGGCAAAAGGACCGCGTGGGCAGGCGACTCTGAAGCCGTCCGTGCTCGTGCGCGGGGTGACAGAGGGGGAGGCCGCCTTGTCGACCTCTCTTAGGAGCCGTCATGACGTTCGCATCCCGGCATATCGGTCCGGATAACGACGAGCAGACCCACATGCTCAAGACCATCGGGTACGCGTCACTGAACGCCCTGATGGACGCGGCGATCCCCGAGGTGATCCGCTGGCACGGTTCCCTGAACCTGCCCGCCGCGGCCTCCGAGGAGGAGACGATCGCCGAGCTGCGGGCGATCGCCGGGCGCAACCGGGTCACCACCTCGATGATCGGGCTGGGCTATTACGGCACCTTCACCCCGGCCGTCATCAAGCGCAACGTGCTGGAGAACCCGGCCTGGTACACGGCGTACACGCCCTATCAGCCCGAGATCAGCCAGGGCCGGCTCGAGGCGCTGCTGAACTTCCAGACCATGGTGACCGACCTCACCGGGCTGACCAAGGCCAACGCCTCGATGCTGGATGAGGGCACGGCCGTCGCCGAGGCGATGACGCTGGCCAAGCGGGCGTCCAAGTCCAAGACCATGACGTACGTGGTGGACGCGGACACCCTGCCGCAGACCCTGGCCGTGCTGCGCACCCGGGCCGAGCCGCTCGGCATCACCCTGCGGCTGCTCGATCTTGATGCCGGGGACGCGCTGCCCGAGGAGTTCTTCGGGTTGCACCTGCAATATCCGGGCGCTTCGGGCGCCGTACGGGATCAGCAGTCGTTGATCGAGGCGGCCCACGAGCGGGGTGCCCTGGTGACGGTGGCGGCCGACCTGCTGGCGTTGACGCTGTTGCGCGCGCCGGGGGAGATCGGGGCGGACATCGCGGCCGGCACGACGCAGCGTTTCGGGGTGCCGCTGGGCTTCGGCGGGCCGCACGCCGGTTACCTGGCGGTGCGGGCCGGGCTGGAGCGGTCGTTGCCCGGGCGGCTGGTCGGGGTCTCCCGCGACGCCGACGGCGCGCCGGCCTATCGGCTGGCGTTGCAGACCCGCGAGCAGCACATCCGCCGGGAGAAGGCGACGAGCAACATCTGCACGGCGCAGGTTCTGCTGGCTGTGATGGCGAGCATGTATGCCGTCTATCACGGTCCGGCCGGCCTGCGGGCGATCGCGTCGCGGGTGCACGACCGGGCCCTCGCGCTGGCCGGTGGCCTGACCGCGGCCGGTGTGGCGCTGCAGAGCGAGTCGTTCTTCGACACGGTGACGGCCGTGGTGCCGGGCCGGGCGGCGGCGATCGTGGCCGCCGCGGCCGCCGAGGGTGTCGACCTGCGCCTGGTCGATGCCGACCGGGTGTCGGTCTCGGCCGACGAGACGACCACCGAGGCGCACGTCGCGACCGTCCTGGCCGCGTTCGGCGCGTCGGCCGCGGCGCCCGCCACCTCGGGCGTACGCGAACTGAGCCGGACCACCGACTACCTGACCCACCCGGTGTTCCGCACCCACCACTCCGAGACCAGCATGCTGCGTTACCTGCGCAAGCTCTCGGACAAGGACTACGCGCTGGACCGGGGCATGATCCCGCTGGGCTCGTGCACGATGAAGCTCAACGCGACCACCGAGATGGAGCCGGTCACCTGGCCCGAGTTCGCCGACATCCACCCGTACGCCCCGGCCGCCAACACCGCGGGCTACGAGGACCTGGTGTCGACGCTGGAGGGCTGGCTGGCCGAGATCACCGGTTACGACGCGGTCAGTGTGCAGCCCAACGCCGGGTCGCAGGGTGAGCTGGCCGGTCTGCTGGCGATCCGCGGCTATCACCGCTCGCGGGGCGAGGACCACCGCAACGTCTGCCTGATCCCGTCGAGTGCGCACGGCACGAACGCGGCCAGCGCGGTCATGGCCGGCATGCGGGTGGTCGTGGTGGCCTGCGACGACGCCGGCAACGTGGACCTGTCCGACCTGCACGCCAAGATCGGGGCGCACGCCGCGAACCTGGCGGCGATCATGGTGACCTACCCGTCGACCCACGGCGTGTACGAGAGCTCGATCGCGGAGCTGTGCGCGGCCGTGCACGAGGCCGGCGGTCAGGTGTATGTGGACGGCGCGAACCTGAACGCGCTGGTCGGGTTCGCCCGGCCCGGCAAGTTCGGCGCCGACGTGTCGCACCTCAACCTGCACAAGACGTTCTGCATCCCGCACGGCGGCGGCGGTCCCGGTGTCGGCCCGGTCGCGGTGCGCGCGCACCTGACCGAGTTCCTGCCGGGTGACCCGCTGGAGCCCGGTGACCACCACGCCGTCTCGGCGGCGGCGCACGGCTCGGCCGGCATCCTGCCGATCTCGTGGGCCTACCTGCGGATGATGGGCCCGGACGGGCTGGCCGCGGCGACCGGCACGGCCGTGCTGGCCGCGAACTACGTGGCCTCGCGGCTGCGGGAGCACTACCCGGTGCTCTACACGGGCTCCGGGGGCCTGGTCGCCCACGAGTGCATCCTCGACCTGCGGCCGATCACCAAGGCGACCGGCGTCTCGGTCGACGACGTGGCCAAGCGGCTGATCGACTACGGGTTCCACGCGCCGACGATGTCGTTCCCGGTGGCCGGGACGCTGATGGTGGAGCCGACCGAGAGCGAGGACCTGGCCGAGCTCGACCGGTTCGTCGCCGCGATGATCGCCATCAAGGGTGAGATCGACCAGGTGGCGGCCGGGGTGTGGCCCTCGGACGACAACCCGCTGCGCAACGCCCCGCACACCGCCTCGGCGGTCTCGGCCGACGAGTGGGAGCACGCCTACCCGCGGTCGGTGGCCGGGTACCCGGCGGGGGTGGACCGGTCGGCGAAGTACTGGCCGCCGGTGCGGCGCATCGACGGCGCCTACGGCGATCGGAACCTGGTCTGCTCGTGCCCGTCGCCGGAGGCGTTCGAGGACTGAGAAACCCGGTGGTAAGCGCGCCCTTCGTCGTCGGGGGGCGCGCTTTCGCTACTCTGAGTAGCGGTCTGATGTCGGCCGGGGCGCCGACTGTCAGGTACTTTTCAGTCAGGCCGCGAGGGCGTGCGGGGCGGGCCCGCGGTGCGGTTCGATCATCGTGCCGTCGGGCAGGATCTCGCCGGTGTCCTCGAAGACGATGACGCCGTTGCAAAGGAGGCTCCAGCCTTGCTCGCGGCACGTCGCGACGGTCCGCGCGGCCTCACGATCGACGGCTTCGGCGGTGGGGCAGGGGTTCATGTGCTGGCACATCAGGTGTTTCTCCGGTCGGGGGGCTTGTGTGATGACTCACAACGACGGTGACGGACGTTACCTCAAATCGAACGACGACGGTTCGAGCCGGTGACGGTGTCGCCATTGACAGAATCCTCGTCTCCGATGGTCCACGGAAGCCGGTCGATCGGCCACTTCCCGACACCCCCTTTCGTCGCTCCACCGGGTGCTCCGGCGTCCTGCCAGGGCCGTCACCGTGCGTCAACATGGTTCCAATGGTCCAGGTGTGACGGTGGTGACCCCGCAGAGCTTGTCGCCGAGTTCCTCGCCGACAACGGACTGCGCGTGCGAAACATTGACCGAACGGCTGGCCACGTTCGCCCGATCGGCGCTGGCTCGATCTGCGGAGCGGCACTGTACGTGTCGGCTGATGCCGGTTGCGTAATGGCCGGGGGTGCTCTGGGGGCGCCTTCGCCGGTGCCGTCGATCCCGGATGTCTATGCCGTGGTCTACGAGCACTTCGCGGGGGACGTCCCGCCGGTGGGGCCGGTGGGGCCGGTGGGGCCGGTGGGGCCGGTGGCGCCTCTGGCGCCGTTGTCGCCGTTGTCGCTCGGGGAGTGGGAGCCGAGTTGGACGCCGGCGGAGCATGCCGATGCGGTCTCGGCGGTGCGCTCGGCGATCGGGCGGGGTGACGTCTATCAGGTCAACGTCGTGGGGCACACCAGCGCGTCGTACACGGGAGATCCGTTTCCGGGCCTCCAGCGGGTGGCCGCGCTGCCGGGGGCTCGCTACGGCGGTGTGCTGAGCGGTGACGGCTGGGCCCTGGCCACGGCGTCGCCGGAGACGCTGGTCGAAGTGCGCGACGGACGGGTGATCACGCGGCCGATCAAGGGGACCCGGCCGGCCACCGCGCAGGGCCGCCGGGAGCTGCTGGCGTCGGCCAAGGAACGGGCCGAGCACGTCATGATCGTCGATCTGTCGCGCAACGATCTGGCCCGGCTGCCCGGGCTGGGGCCGGTCGAGGTGGAGGAGCTTTTCGCCGTACGCCGGTGGTCCGGGCTCTGGCAGGCGGAGTCGGTCGTGTCGGCGCCCATCGTGGGCGAGCTCGGGCTGGCGTCGCTGCTGCGGGCGCTGGTGCCGGGTGGATCGGTGACCGGGGCGCCCAAGATCGCCGCGCTGGCCGAGATCGCCCGGCTCGAACCGGTGGGCCGCGGTGTGAGCATGGCCGCGGTCGGCTGGGTCGGGCCCGGCCACCTGGATCTGGGGCTGACCATCCGGACCGTGGCGGTGGACGGCGCCCGGGTGCACGCGTGGGCCGGCGGCGGCATCACCTGGGACAGCGACCCCGAGGACGAGGTGGCCGAGGCCGCCGCCAAGCTGGCCCCGATCCAGCGGGCGCTCGGTTCTGTCGTACCCCGGTGAACTCGGCCTGTCGTACCCGGTGGGCTCGGTCCTGTCGTACCCGGTGGGCTCGGTCCTGTCGTACCCGTTGGGCTCGGACTTGTCGTACCCCGGTGAGAAGGTCTCGGGCATGCCGAAGACGCAGTACTACACCGCCACCTCCATCGACGGGTTCATCGCCGACGAGCACAACTCGCTCGACTGGCTCTTCGAGACCGGCGACGGGCGGGAGGACGACAGCGGCACCGAGCCGTTCGCCGCGTTCTTCGCCGGCGTCGGCGCGTTCGCGATGGGCGCCACGACTTATGAGTGGGTTTTCGCCCACGAGAGACTCGGCGAGCAGCCGCAGAAATGGGCCGAGTATTACGGCGACGTGCCGTCCTGGGTGTTCACCCACCGGCAGCTGCCTCCGTTACCCGGCTCGACGGTGCACTTCGTCCAGGGCGACGTGCGACCGGTGCACGCGGCGATGACCGCCGCCGCCGGTGACCGCAACATCTGGATCGTCGGCGGTGGTGAGCTGGCCGCCGCGTTCGCCGACGCCGGCCTGCTCGACGAGATCATCCTGGGCGTCGCCCCGGTGACGCTGGGCGCGGGCGCCCCGGTGCTGCCGCGCCGGCTCACCTCGTCCCGGCTGACCCTCACCGGGCTCGAGCGGCGGGGCCCCTTCGCCTATCTGACCTACGCGGTGGGGGCGCCGGCCTGACCCGTTTGGCGGCATTCGAGGGATCAGGCACTATGGGGTTCCCGTTCGAGGCCTCCGCCACGGTCACCGAACGGCCCGGTCGGCACGTCTTGTTTTGTGAGACGGGTGCGGAGAGGGTTGGCTGTGACCGAAGACCTGCGTGCGCTGATGCGGGCGGAGCTGAACAACGAGCGGCCACCGCCGCTGGGCGACGTGGTGGGCGCCGCGCTGCGTGACGGCCGGCGGATCCGCCGTCGCCGTCGCCGGGCGGGCATGGCGGCAGCCGGCTCGGCCGGGGTGCTGGCCCTCATCCTCGTCGGCGGGGTGGCCGCCTATTCCGAGCCGCCGCATCCCCTCGAAGTCGCCGTCGCACCACCGGCCTCGGTGATGCCGCTGTCACCCGCTGCCACCGTCAGCCCTTTGCCGCTCGGCCCGACCGCGTCCGCACCTCCCGGATCTGTGCCAGTCAGCCCGACCGCCCCCACGACCGGCCGTCCCGGGCGTACGTTGGCGATCCACAGCGGCGTCGCACAGGCCGCCGGAACGCTCGAGAAAGCGACAACGGGGGCCATGCTTCATCTTCTGACGCAGCTTCTGCCGTCCGGCCGGACGAGCCGGGCCGCCGTCGCGGACAGCGGCGACCGCCATGTGCAGATCTACCTCGACCGCGGTGCCGGGCCGGCCCTGCTGCGACTGACCCTCGGCCAGTTGCCGGCCGACGGCAAGCGCCCGGCGCGCGGCGACACAGCGACGGTGTCGATCCTGCACGTCGACGACAACTGCCTGCAGGACACGGTGGTCATCGCGCGCTGGCCCGACGGCACCGCCGTCCAGCTCGATGTCGCCTCCTGCCGGGCCCGCTCCCCGCTCACCGGCGACGAGGCGGCCCGGATCGTCGCCGACCCCCGGTGGGGCGTGATCATGGACGCCGACCTGGTCAAGGCGGGCGACAAGGAGTTCGGCGGGGCCCCGGTGTTCGCGTCGTGACCGACGACGAGCAGTTCGCCGAGTTCGCCCAGGCCCACGCCGAGCGCCTGCGCACCACCGCGTTCATGCTGTGCCGCGACTGGCACCTGGCTCAGGACCTGACCCAGACCGCCCTGACCAAGCTGTTCCTGAGCTGGCGCCGGGCCGTGCAGTCCGACAACCTGGTCGCCTACGCGCAGAAAATCCTGCTCCGCGTCTTCCTCGACCACCGCCGGCGCCGCTCCTCGACCGAGTCCACCACCGCGGTGCTGCACGAGCCGGTCTACCGCGAAAGCCCCGAGCTGCGCCTCACCATGCTCGACGCCCTGGCCCACCTACCCGAACGCGACCGAGCCATCGTCGTGCTGCGCTACTTCGAGGACTACAGCGTCGACCGCGTCGCCGACGTCCTGGAACTGCCGATCAGCGTCGTCAAGAGCCAGACCCGCCGCTCCCTGGCCAAGCTGCGCGAGTTGCTGGCCGAGGACCAACTGGCCCTCTTCGCCTGACCCCCAGCAGCGGAACCCCGACCCGCCTTTATCCCGCCCGCACAGCCTGCGCCGCGGTCGCCTCTGCGCTGGTCGCCTGAGCGTGGGCGGCCTTCATCGTGGTGGCTGGAGCCTGCGCCGCGGTTGTCCTTGCGCTGGTCGTCTGAGTCTGGGTGGCCTTCATCGTGGTGCCTAGGACCTGCGCCGCGGTCGCCTCGCTCTGTCATCGCCAACTCGAACGCTCAACGGCCCGTGCCCGTGGCTGAGTCGCTGTTGACCTCGCAGGCCGTGGTGGTCAGGTTGCGCCTGAGCTTGAGCCACCCTTGCCCAGGGTGCGCGAGCCGCGGTCGCCGTCGCCCTGGTCGCCTGAGCAGTAGTCGCCCGCTCTGATCGCCGGGGCCGCGTCGACTGCTTTATCCGCCCGACACCTGGTGGTCTGAGTCCCGCCGACCGGCTCAGTCGTCTGGGGCCCGGGCGGTCTGTGCTCGTCGGGTGGGCCTGGGCGGCGGCCGTCCGTAATGGGCC
Source organism: Paractinoplanes maris (assembly GCF_023544465.1). Lineage (GTDB taxonomy): Bacteria > Actinomycetota > Actinomycetes > Mycobacteriales > Micromonosporaceae > Actinoplanes > Actinoplanes maris. The sequence goes on from NZ_JALPVL010000017.1 coordinate 8,508, forward strand.
GATAATCTGTCGACCATGACAGTGCGGCCCATCAGGATCTTCGGCGACCCGGTGCTGCGCACCGAGGCCGACCCGGTCACCACGTTCGACGCCGAGCTGCAGGCCCTGGTCGACGACCTGGAGGACACGGTCCGCGAGCCCGGCCGAGCCGGCGTAGCGGCCCCCCAGATCGGCGTGAGCCTGCGCGTGTTCTCCTACAACGTCGACGACACGATCGGCCACCTGATCAACCCGACGCTGTCGGACTTCGAGGGCGAGCAGGACGACGAAGAGGGCTGCCTCTCCATCCCCGGTCTGTACTTCCCCACCAAGCGCGCGATGTCGGTCACCGCCACCGGTTTCGACCGCCACGGCGAGCCGCTGGTCATCCACGGCACCGGTTTCCTGGCCCGAGCCCTCCAGCACGAGACAGACCACCTCAGCGGCACCCTCTACATCGACACCTTGACCGGCGACGTCCGCCGCCAGGCCCTCCGCGAACTCCGCCGCGTCCGCCCCACCCCACCGTCCCGTTGACCGACCAGGCCTACCCCGTCCGCCCCGAGCGCTGCTAGATGCCTCACCGTCGGGTTGGCCCGCAGCGCCGGCCGTAGATGCTCCATACCGTCGTGTCAGCCGACCGCGCCGACCCGCCGCGTGCCGCCTGACCGATGCTGGCCCAGCCGCGACCGTTGCGGGCGCGGTGGCCGGCTCCTCGACGAGGATGGGCCTTTGATATCCGGTGCTAGCTTGTGGAGGAAGGTGGTAGCGCATCCGTCGCGGTGGGCCGCCAGGTTGTCAGCCTTTCCGCCCGGTCCTGGGAGAGATGCGATGACGAGCAACGACACGCCCCCGGGCGCTGCAGGTCTCGGGATCTGGGAAAACATCGGGATCTGGATCGCCTTTGGCGCCGCCGCCGGCCTCCTCGTCGGGATGTTCCTTGACAACCTCGCTCTCGGTGTCGGGCTGGGTCCGGCCCTTGGTGTGGCCGCCTGGGCCGTCTTCATCGCGCCGCGAAGGAATGCCCGCGGCGAATCCTGAGCGTCGCGCCCGAGTATCCGGCTTCGGGGTCGAACGACTCTCTCATCTCGGCCACGATGCGCGCCGTAACCCAGGTTCGTCCCCGGATCGCCTACGCGGATGGTGAACGGGCCTCCGGAGCTACCGCCGACACGACCGGCAGGTCAAGATCCGCGAGTGGTGCCGGTTCCGCGAACATTCGGGCAGGCCGCGCTGGGGAACGAGGGGTCGCACGTCGCGAGCATCTCGGCAGGCCGCGCTGGGGAACGAGGGGTCGCACGTCGCGAGCATCTCGGCAGGCCGCGCTCGGGTATGAGGAGCCGCAAGTCGCGAACATCTGGCTCCCGAGCGAGCGGACGAAGCCACGCTTCCCATCGCCGCCAGTGACCACATCGGTCAGTGCACGTACAGGATTGGTGGAGGGCGGGCACGGGTTGGCCCGCTGACGCGCAGCGGTGCTCCGCCGACCGGCAGTGTGGGCATGCGTGATTCCTCGGGGTTGCCACGCCGAGCCGGCCCCCGGGTTGTAGACGATCACCACCGCTCGCATCGACAACGGTCCGAGGCATCCAGCGCCAAGCATTCCATCCTAGGATGCCTTACAGGCGGAGATCACCAGCACAACGGACGAGCGACCCTGCGGGCCGCTCGCGACTTCGACTCAAACAGTGAGGGACTGGGTGCCCAGCACGATGGCGAGGGCCAGACGGTCGGCGTCCTCGGTGCCGGGCTCGGCGGTGTAGACGCCGATACGCAGGTCGTCGCCGGCCACGACGAGGGTGTCGCAGTCGAGTGTCAGGCGGCCCACCGCCGGGTGGTCGATCACCTTGCGCTTCGACAAGTCGGGTGGTGGCGGCGGGGCCTCGGCGTTCCACAGCTCGGTGAACCGTGGCGTCGCGTGGCCCAGGTCGGCGATCAGGCGGCGCAGTGACTGGTCGGCCGGGTAGCGGGAGGCGGTCAGGCGCAGGTCGGCCACCAGCAGTGCCTCGTGGTCGGCCTGCTCCCGCGGGGTGTGGACGACGCGGTTGGGTGGGCCGGCCAGGTTGCGCCAGATGGAGTTGCGTTCGAGCCCGCGCCACGCGGTGGTGTCGCCCATCAGCGCGTCGTAGGGCGCGTTGGCCACCACCAGGGTCCAGGTGGCGTCGTAGACGACGACCGGGGTGCCCGACAACCGGTCGAGCAGACGCTGCACGCTCGGGGTGAGGTGGGACGGGACGACGTCGAGGCTCGGGGTGGCGTGCCCGGCCAGGCGGTAGAGCAGGTCACGCTCCGGGGCGGACAGGCGCAGGGCGCGAGCGAGGGCCTCGACGACCTGGGCTGAGGGCGTGGTGGCGCGGCCCTGCTCGAGCCGGGTCAGGTAGTCGGCCGAGATGCCCGCGAGCTGGGCGAGCTCCTCCCGGCGCAGACCGGTGGCGCGGCGCCGGCGGCCGGTTGGCACGCCGACCGCGTCGGGGACGACGCGATCACGCCAGCGCCGCAGGCTGCGGCCGAACTCCCAGGGCTCCACGCCGTCCAGTCTGCTCCGCGGCAAGGTGGTTGTCCTGGCCCTGTCAGTCCTACGAAAACGGGACGGCTGCCTGCCGGTCGGTGGTTCGGTGACGCTGATCCGCATGACTGGAACCGTTTTGATCACCGGCCCCACGCGGGGCCTGGGCCGGGCGGCTGTGCTCGCGATGGCGGGCCGCCCTTCCTCCGTACGACCGGATCTGCTCCTGCTCGGCCGGGGTTTGTCGGCCGTCGCCGCCGAGGCTCGCGCGCTCGGCGCCCGGGTCGAGGAGGTCACCGCCGATCTGTCGCGGCTCGCTGACGTGCGGTCGGCGGCCACCACCGTACGGGAAATGCTCGACGCCGGAGCGGTGCGGCCGCTGCGGGCGCTGGTCGCGAACGCGGGGGTGATGTCAGCGGACACCCGGCGGGCGTCGGCCGACGGTTACGAGTTGACGTTCGCGGTGAACTATCTGGCCCATTCCCAGCTGATCGGGGACCTGGTCGGCTCGTTGACCGCCCCGGCCCGGGTGGTGCTGCTGGGCTCGAACACCTACCACGCGAACGTCTGGCGCCGGCTGCTCCACGTGCCCGAGGCGCGCTGGCGGGACCCGCTGGAACTGGCCCGTCCCGCGACCGGCGAGGCCGCCCCCGGCCAGGCGGCGAGCGGTGTCGCCTATTCGAACGCCAAGCTGGCGATCCTGTACTACGCCCACGAGCTGCAACGCCAGGCCGGCCCGGGCATCGCGGTGTCGGTGTTCGAACCCGGTTGGATGCCGGGCACCGACCTGGGACGCGACGCTCCGGCCGCCCTGCGGTCGATCATGCGAGGGGTCGCCCGCCTGCCCGGCGTCTCCACGCCGGGCAAGTCCGGTCCCGCACTGGCCTCACTCGCCCTGGACGACCGGTGGGCAGCCGCCCGCGACGGCGCGTTCATCCTGAAAGACAAGATCATCGACGTCCAGCCGGTGGCTCACGACCGCAACCGGGAGCGCCGTCTGTGGGCCGCCACCACCGAGTTGCTGGAGCATGCCAGCACCCACAGTTGAGCGGACGGCCGTCGTAGATGCGGTCGATGGTCGCCGTGGCCTTGCTCAAGTCCCTCGCCAACCCGAGGGTCAGCAGCAGAGGGACGTAGTGGTCGGCGGTGGGTGGGTGATGGTCGAGGCGGCTGTGCTCAGGTCGGTCGCGGCCCCGAGGGTCAGCAGCAGGGGGACGTAGTGGTCGGTGGGTTGGGCGATGTCGCCGTCGGGGCTTTGGTGAAGGTGTCGACGTCGCCGCGGCGGACAGCACCCCCTCGACCGACCAGTGGACCAGCGCGTCGGCGAGAGCTGGTTTGCGGGGCTAAGGCGAAGCTGTGGGTCATGAAGCCGGAGCCGATGACGAGGATGCCTTCGTCGCACAGGGAGCGCAGCCGGCCCAGCTCGAGCGTGACTTGGGGCTCGAGGCTGGCATGGACAGCAGGACGACGGGGACGTGTACATCGCCACGAGGGGAAGAAGGGGCCGCGGTCGGTGAACTGGTGCACGGGCCCGGTGGAGCAGGGCGCCGTGACGGGGCGGCCCAGATGGGCAGCGTCCCGGGTGACGTAGGGAAGGGTGCAATTGCGGGGTTGGAAGCCGCCGAAGTCGTAGTGGAGCGACAGCGCCGCGGGTGCGTTTTCCCGGTGGGCGGAGACGATCACGATGACTCGGGGGTGGGGCATCGTCTGTCCCCAGGTGATGTGGCGTTGTGACCGTGCGGGTCAGGAGCCGAAGGAATACGGGCCGAAGCGGCCCCAGGCCACGACGGCGGCCAGCAGCAGCAGGGCCACGTTGATGCCGATGGCCTGGTTTTCCTTGCGCCGGGCGTGGACCACGATCGCGCCGACCATGATGAGGGCCAGGCCGAGGGCAGCCAGCGGCACGAGCACCGGGACGATGTCCAGCGCGGCGGGCAGGATCAGCCCGATCGCGGCGAGGACCTCCAGAGCGCCGATCAGCTTGACCGTGCCCGCGCTGTAGCTCTCCATCCAGGCCATGCCGGACGCGGCCAGCTTCTCCTTGGGCTGTGTCAGCTTCATGATTCCGGCGGCGGCGAAGGCGGCGGCCAGCAGGCCGGCGATGACCCACAAGACGATGTTCACGAGGCTCTCCGGCCACTCGATGACTTCAAGCTTTGAGTGAACCTAGACCCGGATCACTTAAAGCCGCAAGTCAACTGGGACCGTAGATCACTTAAGGTGTGAAGTTATGCTGGCGACATGGAGGACGTTGCCGAGCCGCGGTGGCTCGACCAGGAGCAGCAGGAGACCTGGATCGCGCTGGCCGGGATGCTCGTGCGGTTGCCGGCCGCCATCGACGCTCAGCTGCAGCGCGACGCTCAGCTGAGCCACTTCGAATACCAGGTGCTGGCCGGCTTGTCGATGGCACCTGAGCGCACGTTGCGGATGAGTGTGCTGGCCTCGTTCGCCGAGGGTTCCCTGGCGCGGCTGTCGCAGGTGGTCACCCGGTTGGAGAAGCGCGGCTGGGTCCGCCGGACACCCGACCCCGCCGACGGGCGTTTCACCCTGGCGATCCTGACCGGCACCGGCATGGACAAGGTCGTCGCGGCCGCCCCCGGGCACGTCGCCGAAGTGCAGCGGCTCGTCTTCGACAGTCTCACCAAAGCCCAGCAGCGCCAGCTACGAGACATCGGCCGGCGCGTCGTCCGGGCCATCGACCCGAACGATCCCTGCCTCGACGGGGACCCGTTCCGAACCGACCCGCCGGAGCAGAAATAGTCCAAGCCGTCCGGCACTCGATAGCGTCGGCCCATGACGCCGGACGAGATGGTCAAGGCCGCGGTTGCCGTCGCTGAGGCCGGGATGGCGGCGGGGGAGTTGCCGATCGGGGCGGTGGTGGAGATGGGCGGGCAGATCGTTGCCAGCGCGTTCACCCGGGACGTCTCGCTGGGGCGCCGGCTCGTGCACGCCGACCTGCTGGCCATGATCGAGGCTGACGAGAAGCTGGGGTGGCGGGCGCGGCCGCATCCGCTCAGGCTGGCCGTCAACCTCGAGCCGTGCCTGATGTGCCTGGGCGCGGCGATGGCTCTCAAGGTGGACGAGGTGTATTACGGCCTCGAGTCCCCCGCGGACGGCGGTGCCTCGGTGGCGGCGGCCTGGCCGGTCAGCCCGGACCTGCCCTGGTATCGCCCGCCGGTCATGCTCGGCGGTCTGCGCCGGGCCGAGGTGCAGGACCAGTTCCGCCGCTATTGCGAACGTGCCCCGGACTCGGGTCTGCGCAGCTGGGCCGCAACCCTGCTCGACCGGTGAAATCGGGCCACGGCCCGGCTTCAGAGGATGACGAAGGTGGGTGGGTCGTGGCGCAGGAAGTCGTGGTGGGAGATGTCCCACCCGTAGGCGCCGGTGCGGCCGAAGACCAGCAGGTCTCCCGCTCGGACCTGGGCAACGTGCCGGGCGCGGCTCAGGACGTCGCGGGGGGTGCAGAGTTCGCCCACGGCGTCGATCTCGGTGTCGGTGACCGAGGGCCGGGGGTAGGGGTGCGGCCAGTCATCGACCGGGAGGACGGTGAACGGGTGGCTGTAGTGCCAGGCGGCCGGTAGGCGGAAGTGGTGGGTGCCGCCGCGCAGGACGGCGAACGTGCGGCCGTGGGTGGTTTTCACGTCGAGGACGGTGGCGGCGTACCAGCCGGCGTCGGCGGCCAGGTAGCGGCCCGGTTCGAAGATCAGATCGATGCCGGGTGGGACGGTGATCGAGCGCAGCGGGGTCAGGTCCATCGATGTGCCGGTCAGGTAGTCGATGCCGAAGCCGCCGCCGACGTTGACCACGCGGGGGTTGATGCCGGCGGCCTGCGACCAGCGCAGGGCTTCGCGGACGAAGGCGGCGTGGGCCTCGCCGTCCAGGTTGTTGGAGACGGCGTGCAGGTGGAATCCGATGATCCGTACGCCGGGGACCGCCAGCGCCTCGCCCAGCTGCGCCTCGTCGACGCCGAACGGGGTGGGCGTGCCGGTCATCGTGTGACTGCCGGTCAAGGCGCTGCCCGCGCGGTTGACGCGCAGCACCACCTCGGCCCCGGGGCGCAGGGCGGCGATCCGGTGCAGTTCATGCACGCTTTCGGCGTTGATCTGCGCGCCGGCGTCGAGGGCGGCGGCCAGCTCCGTGTCGGTTTTGGCCGGGCCGCCGAAGACGATGCGGCGTGCGCCCGCCCGCAACGCCAGGGCCAGTTCACCGCCGGAGGCCACTTCGAGCCCGTCGCAGGTGGCGGCCAGCGTGGCCAGCACCGAGGGATGGCCGTTGGCTTTCACCGCGTACATCAGGGAAGCCGGAACCGGCAGACCGGCCCGGACCACCGCTGCTCGCGCACGCAGCGCGGCCGTGTCGTAGACGTAGGCGCAGGCCGGGCGGGGCAGCTCGAGCAGGGCCCGGACGACGTGCTCAGGCGGGTGCATGCAGCGGGTTCCGCACCGGGACGTAGATGTCGCCCGCACCGGCCAGCCGCATCCGCACCAGCGCCTTGTGCGGCACGGCCGGGGCGGTGAACGCGGCGTGGTCGGCGGGTGCCGCGTGTTCGTCGACGACGGCCCGGATGATGCGCCAGGCGCGGTCCTCATCGATCCCGAGGTGCTGGTTGAGGCGCAGGACGAGTTCGCCGAGGTGGGCCTGAAACAGCGTGTAGCCGATCTTCGCGCGGAACACGTCGAGGTCGTCGGTGCCCACGACCGAGCCCGGCCACAGGTCGATGTCGTGCCCGGCGGCGGCCAGGCGCGGGCGGTGCAGGCGCAGCCCGGCGAAGTCGCGCAGGGCCAGCCGGTGCGGGCGCCCGCCGAGGAAGGTGGGAAGGCAGTTCTGCAGGTGGGCTTCGAGGGCGACGCCCTGGGCGGTGAGCCGCATCAGCGGCGGGACGACCAGTTCCGCGTACGCCCGGAGCCACGCCCCCGGGTCCCCGGTGACCAGCTCGTCGAGCAGGAACGGCAGCGCCCCGCCGGGGACGGCGCGCTCACCGGGCTGCAGGCGTCCGGCGAGCCCGTCGCGGCGGATGGCCGACAGGTCGCGCCCGGAGCCGACCGGCACGGCCGCGCCCGCCGTCTCGGCCATCAGCAGCAGCGTGTCGTCGCCGCCGGTCAGCCGGTGCAGCAGTGTCGACACGGCCGGGCCGTTGCGGGTGCTCGCGGTGCTGATGCTGCGCCGGGTCGAGGTGACCTGGATGTCGAGGGACACCTTCAGGTATTGCCCGGTGCCGGGCAGCAGCAGCGTGCGCAGGGCGGCGGTGGGGATGGCGTCGAGTTCGTCGTCGAGGATCCGCAGGGTGCCGTCGGCGAGCAGGTCGCCGTAGCGGTCGGGCAGCACGTTGTCGCGCTGCCAGGCGTGCACCGGCTGCACCGCGTACCCGGCCGGCTTGGCCACCTCGGGGAACACGTCGTCGCCGATCAGCAGGTCGGAGCGGACGGCGACGAAACCGATCCGGGTCCGCTCGGTCTCCAGGTCGTGGGCCAGCACGTCGCCGGTGTCCCAGCCCAGCCGGGTGCGCCCGCACGGGTGCAGGTTGTGCCCGGCCACCGCGAGCCGTTCCAGGCCGATCGCCTGCTCGTCGGGGTCGTCGCCGACCGGCGGCCGGGGGCGGGCCAGGGCGATGGCCAGGTTCATCACCGCGTTGCGCAGCTCGGCCGCGAAGCCGGGGGCGTCGATGTCGCCGAGCAGTTCGACCGGGTCGCCGGCCCCGGCCGCCGGGTATTCGACACGTCCGAAGCCGTGCCGCTCGCCCGGGCCCATGTCGCGCAACCCTTCCCGTACGAGGGCGCCGCGCAGCCGCCGGCCGACGGTGTCCGCGGCCTCGGGCAGCGCCGCCAGGAAGCCGGGCACCAGATCGGGGGCGTGGACCGCCAGGGCGGCCTCGGTGTGCGCGATCCGTTCGGGACGCAGCGTCTTGTTCATGCGTGTGCCGCCATCGGGTTGGGGAGCAGGGCCCATCGGTCGTCGAGCGGGTCGGTGGCCAGCCGCATCGCGGTCGTGGCCTTGATCGGCAGGGGGTCCTGGAGCAGGTACGCGACGTCCTCGCTGCCGGTGGCGCGGACGGCGCGGGCCACGATGGCCCACAGCCGGTCCGGGTCGGCGCCGCTGGTGCGGGTGAACGTGGCGATCAGCTCGGCCGCGACGGTGCCGAACGCGGCCGCCGACAGTTTGGTGCGCAGCTCGGCCGGGTCGTCGCTGGGCAGGTCGCCGTGCAGTTCGGGCGCGTCGAGGCCGGCGTTGCGCAGCCGGGTGGCGCTGACCCGCACGCCGCCCAGGTCGCGGTAGACGATCCGTACCGGCCGGTCGCCGTCCAGGACGACCAGCGTGTTCTGGCCGTGGGCTTCGAGGGCCACGCCGCGGGCCAGCACCCGGGTGATCGGGCCGAAGAACACTTCCGAGAGCTCTTCGAACCACCCGTACGGGTCGTCGAGGCGCACCTGCAGGGCGGCGAACGCGGCCAGCGGCACAGCGAGTTCGCTCGGTTCGAGTTGCGGCGCCTCGCGGATGACGTGGGCCAGGTGCCGTTGCGGGACGCCGTCGACCACGACCGCGCCGGCGGCGATCTCGGCCAGGATCTCGATGGGCTGGTCGGCGGTGAGCCGGCGCAACAGGCGGGAGAGCACCGGACCGTTGTGCACGGCAGCGGGTGACACGGTCCGGACGGCGCTGGTCATCTGCACGTCCACCGCGGTCTTGATGTGCGGGCCACCGTCCACGGGCGCGACGGTACGCAGCGACATCAACGGGCGTACGGGATCGGACTCGCCGTCCGGGATGAGCCAGGGGTAGCGGGCGACGAGGCGGGCGGCCTGCCAGGGATGCGCGTGCAGGATCGGCGCGGCAGTGCCGTACCAGCGGTCCCGGGGCACCCGCAGCCGGTGCAGCCGGATCACGGGGGAGTGCTCCGGCGCGTACGCGAGGACGTCGGCCACGGTCATGCCGCCACGGGTACGGCAGCAGGGGTGCAACGGGTGGCCGTCGGTGATCAGCTGCTCGATGCGGCCGAGCGCGTCGGGGTCGCCGGGCTCGGGCAGGCGCTGCTCCGGCCGGTCGGCGCGGGCCAGAGCCAGGTTGGCCACACTGTTGTCGATCTCCTCAGCCAGCGGCACGTCACCCCAGAGCAGGCGTACGAGGTCAACGGGCGCCACGATGACCCGGTGCTCGGGCGTCCCGCTCGCGGACTGGGCCTGCACACGCTCGCCCTCGACGACTTCGCTCGCGGACACCGCATCAGCACCGGACACGGCCACCGACGGCATCACCGTCACCGTCTCACCGGTGAACCCCGCCTGATCAGCAGCGTTGCCCGCGGGTTCGGCCTGAGCGGCGGTCATCGGGTGGCGTACGGCTTCAATCGCGAGGCCGGCGTGGGCCACGGCGAAGGGCTGCGCGGCCCCGGCGGGGTAGCGCAGATGCGTTTTTGTGCCTGTGGGCGGCGCCGTGAAGGTGGCTTCGCCGGGGCCGCGGGCGATCAGGCCGGGGAGGGGTTCGCGGTCGATGGCGCCCAGGAGCCGGGCAAGGATGGCCGCCTGTGCGCCCGGAAGTTCGGCGTCGTAGCGCGCGACCAGGTCGGGCCGGAGGATCGCGAGGTCCTCACGGGTCCGAAGGGGACCGGCGGTGTGCCGGTGCGGCAAGGCGCTTGCGGGAGGTCGCGGCACACCGCCAATTCTCCGTATCGCATCGACGAGTTCTCCTGGGGGCGGCTCGAGGTGAGCGAGAACGCAGTAACCAAATCATCATCCTAGGACGGCTTACAGGGTGTGCGCCTCAACACCGGCGCACCGAACCACCAAGAACCCAAGAACAAAAAGGAATCAACGACATCCACGGTTTCGATTTCGGTGGACGCCGGGTGCTTGAGTCGGTGTGTGAATACGGGGATCCGCTCGGCGCGGATGGTTGTGGTCGCCGGCTTGATGGTGGGCGTCGTCGGCGGGTGCGGTGGTGACGAGGGCGAGCAGGTGCGGCGGATCGCGGTCTGTGTGCCGGTCAGCGCGGACCGGCCGAGTGGGGTGCAGGGCCGGGTCGAGATCCGGCAGGCCGCCGCGGTGCTGGCCGGTGGTTCGGTCGCGGCGGGTGGCAGCTTCGAGGCGGCGGTGCCGGCTGATGCGGCGGTCGACGTGTACCTCGACGATGTCCTGCTCGACAGCAGCCCGGCCCAGTTCGACGACGTCAAGCTGAACTGCCCGGCCGGCTGATCCTGGGCACTGTACCGTCCGGACGGTACAGTTGCGGGCATGGGAACCGCACGGGAGCGCATTCTGGATGCCGCGGAGGAGCTGATCACCGCCGGTCAGGTCCCGCCCGCGTTGGACGCGGTGGCCGCGGCGGCCGGCGTGAGCAAGGGCGGACTGCTCTATCACTTCGACAAGCGGTCCCTGCTGCAAGCGTTGGTGACCCGGGCCTTGCACCGATTCGACGAGCGGCTGACGGCGGCCGCGACGCAGGGGACGATGGCCGCCGCCTGGCTGCGGTTGTCGGTGCCCGCGCCGGGTGAGCGCGCGGTGTACCGGGCCATCATGTCGATGATGCGGCTGACCGCCGGCGGCGAGTTCGACCTGCCGCACGAGGTGGGCGAGGCCGAGCAGCGCTGGCAGCGGATGCTGGCCGCCGAGCTGGGTGACCCGGTCCGGGCCCGGCTGGTGCGGCTGGTCGGTGACGGGTTGTTCATGGCGGCGCTGACCGGGCCGCCTCCGACGTCCGCTGAGGTGGAGCACCTGCTTGACCATCTCGGCTTGCCGTCGTGACCGCGTCGCTGCTGGCTGGTGTGGCCGGTCTGGCCCTGCTGGACGCGCTGAATCCGGCGACGATCGCCGGGGTGGCATTGCTGCTGCTCGCCCCGATGGCGCATCCGGTGCGGGCGGCGGCCGGGTTTGTCGCCGGTGCCTATCTGACGGTCTTCGTTCTCGGGGCGGTGGTGTACGCCGGAGCCGATGTCGCGGCCGGTGCCACCGGTGACGGTTTGCTCTGGGTGCGCCGGATCGCGTTCACGGTGGCGGCGGTGGCGCTGGCCGTGGCCGGGTTGCGCCGGTTGCGTGCTCGGGTCCGCCCGGCGGTCACCGTGCCGCGCTGGGTCAACCCGTTGAGCGCGGCCGTGCTCGGGTTGGTCATGACGGGCGCGGATCTGCCCAACGCCTTCCCGTACTTCATCGCCGTCGAACGGATCGTCAACGCTGATGTCGGCACCACCCGGTCACTGGTGATCATTGCCGGGTACGCGCTGGTCTACTGCCTGCCGTGCCTGCTGCTGCTGATCGCCGGCGCCACCCGCGGTGACCGGGTCCGCCGCCGTCTCGGCCGCCTCTACGAGCAGCTCGGCGCGGAGAGGAAGATGCCCCGCAGCGTGCCCATCGCGGTCGCCTACCTGACCGCGGCGGCCGGCGTCATCACCATCGCCGCACTGGCCTGATCGCGGGTCGCCCCCGCGCCTGGCAGACCACGCGTGTGCCAGCCCGTGTGGTCGGCCAGGCTGGGTGGCGGCGCCCGTATGGTCGGCCATGCGTGTGCCGGCGCCCGTGGAGTCGATCAGGCTGGGTGCCCGCCCCGCGGAGCTGGCTTGACTGAGTGCCGGCCCCTGCAGGGTCGATCAGGCTGGGTGCCGGCCTCGCGGAGTTGGCTTGGCTGGGTGGCAACCCCCGTGTGGTCGGTCAGGCTGGGTGCCGGCCCCGCGGGGTCGGCTTGGCTGGGTGCTGGGTGCCGGCCCCGCGGGGTCGGCTTGGCTGGGTGGCAACCCCCGTGGTCGGTCAGGCTAGGCGCCGGCCGCCGAGGGGTTGGCCAGGCTGGGTGTCCCCAGACACGGGGTTGGCTTGGCTGGATGCCGGCTCCGTCGGCCAGGCTGAGTGCCGGCTCCGGTGGAGTTGGCTTGGCCCGTGCCGACCCTCACCGTCGCGTCGCAGGTCGGGACGTGTCGACCGCACCGAGCGGGCGGCCGGTGGGCTATATGGGTTGCGGAGAGCGTGGCGGGCGGGGCAAGGTTGTCGGCGGATCTGATGTCTAGCGCCGGGAGTGCTGCTCTTCATGTGATAGCGGACCGACCTTTGTGAATCGCCTCGCCGTTCGCGCGGTGGCGTGTCCCTGTCGGTGTCTCGCTCGTGGAGGGTTCTTTGTTAAAGGCTGTCAATCTCAGTTGTTCGTATGACGGCGACCCGTTGTTCGCCGGGCTCGATCTCGTGGTGGGCGACGGGGACCGGATCGGGTTGGTGGGTCCCAACGGTGCTGGTAAGTCGACGCTGTTGCGGGTTCTGGGCGGTGAGCTGAGACCGCAGAGCGGCAGCGTCACCTATGGTCCGGACACCCGGATCGGTTATGTGGCCCAGCAGATGCCCGACCCGGACGGGACGGTGGGTGATTTCCTCACCGCGGGCCTCGGCGAGCTGGCCGAGGTCACCCGGACGATGCGCGAGCTCGAGCACCGCCTGGCCACCGCCGCCGGCGACCAAAGCTCCGCCGGTGACGACAGTCGCGGGCGCAGTGAGGGCTCCGGGAGCAACGAAAGCCTCGGGGACAACGAAAGCCCCGGAGACAACGGCCCCGGGAGAAGCGACAGCCCCGGGAGCAATGACAGTGCCGCGGGCAACGACGGGCCTGGGCGCAGTGACGGGCCTGGCCGCAACGACAGGCCCAAGCGCAGTGGCGTGCCCGGGCGCAACGACAGCCCCGCAGACGACAAAGGCCCCGCCGGCAATGAGGCGATCACTGGGATGAGCCTCGCCGGCGACGGGACTCCGGCTGCCGGGAACGCCGACGAAGGCGCCGACACCGCTGATGAGCTGCTGGTCCGGTATGGCGTTGTGCAGGAGCGCTGGACCGCGCTGGAGGGTTGGAAGGCGGAGGCTCGCATCGCCGAGATCCGCCAGCGCCTGGATATCGCCCATCTCCCCGATGAGCTGGCTTTGTGGCAGGTCAGCGGTGGTGAGCAGGCGCGGCTTCTGTTGGCGCGGGCTCTGCTCGACGAGCCGGATGTGTTGTTGCTGGATGAGCCGACCAATCACCTGGACGCCGAGGGCATGGCCTGGTTGCAGGGCTGGCTGAAGTCGTACGCGGGTGGGGTTTTGACCGTCAGCCATGACCGTGCGTTCCTCGATGCTGTGGTCACGCGTGTTCTGGAGTTGGACGGTATCGACACTGAGGTGCAGGACTACCCCGGTGGTGGTTACACGGCGTATCGGGTGGAGAAGCAGCGTCGCTGGGAGCGGTTGTTGCTGGATTTCGAGGCGCAGGAGAAGGATCGCCGCCGGTGGGAGGCGGACATCGAGCGGACGAAGGAGTATTCGCGGGGGGTGGAGAACGCTTCGGGGCTGGGGGTGGCCGGTCCGCATCTGCGGCGGGTGGCCCGGTTGGTGGCGCGGAAGGCCAAAGTCCGGGAGCGGCGTCTGCGGCGGCAGATGGAGTCGGTGCGGTGGATTGCTCACCCTCGTACGCGGCCGCCTTTGACGTTGGCTTTCCCGGCTGATCAGGCCGATCCCGGTGAGGTTGTGCTGAGGGTGCGGGATCTGTCGGTGTCGGCGGGTGATCGGCTCCTGCTCGACGGGGTGGAGCTTGAGGTACGGCGCGGTGACCGCATTTTGGTCACGGGGCGCAATGGTGCGGGGAAGACGACGTTGCTGCGCGCGTTGGCGTCGGATGACACCGCTGTGTTGCCGCAGACCACTGACGGTCTGCGGTCGAAGGTGACCGTGATGGAGTTCTTCCGGTCGCGGGTGCCGGTGTATGCCGAGGACGCCGAGCGGTTGTTGCTGGGGCATCAGTTCGGCCCGGATCAGTGGGATGCGCGGTTGAGCAGTCTGTCGGCCGGGGAGTTGCGGCGTCTGCTGCTGGCGGTGCTGGTCAACAGTCCGGCGCGGATCTTGTTGCTGGACGAGCCGACGAACTTCCTCGACCTGGACGCCTTGGACGTGATCGAGGAGGCGTTGCGCCGGTATCGGGGCACGGTGGTGGTGGTGACGCATGACCGGTATTTCGCGGAGGCGATCGGGTTCGGGCGGCGCTGGCATGTCGCGGACGGTGCGGTGATCGAAAGCTGACACGATGGGCGCATGTTCGTGGTGCCCAGGCAGGGTGGGGAACTGGCCGTCGGTGGTCCGGCGGAGCAGGTCACCGAGGTGTGGCTGGCGAACCGGCGGTTGTCGGAGCACACCCGGGCCGCGTATCGGCGGGATGTGTCGGCGTGGCTGGCGTGGTGTTCGGAGCGTGGCGCTGATCCGCTGCGGGCGTCGTTTCTGGAGGTGAACGCGTACGCCCGGGGTTTGGAGGCGCGGGAGCTGGCGCCGTCGACGGTGGCCCGGAAGTTGTCGGGGTTGTCGAGTTGGTACGACTTCTTGATGAAGATCCGGGCGGTCGACACGAATCCGGTGGCCGGGGCGGACCGGCCGTTCGTGTCACGGGATCATTCGGCGACGCTGGGCCTGGCCGCCGACGAGGTCGACGCGCTGATCGAGCGGGCCCGGGCCGCGGGGACCAGGCATCACGCGGTGATGACCATCCTGGCCGATCTGGGTTTGCGGGTGGGTGAGCTCGTCGGCCTGGATCTGGGGGATGTGGGCTGGGAGCGCGGGCACCGTACGGTCCGGTTTGTCGGTAAGGGTGGCAAGCAGCGACGCCGGGCGCTGACCCCGGCCGCGTCGGCTGCCCTGGACGCCTATCTTCAGGTGCGCGGTGACGGTGACGGCCCGTTGTTCATGACGTCGACCGGGGGCCGGCTGGATCGGCATGCGGTGTTCCGGTTGCTGCGCCGGTTGGCCGCGGAGGCCGGGATCGCCGAGGCCGACCGGTTGTCGCCGCACTCGTTGCGGCATGCGTTCGCGACGGCGGCCCGGGCTGAGGGTGTGGCGTTGGAGGATGTGCAGGACGCGATGGGTCACGCCGATCCGCGGACGACGCGGCGGTACGACCGGGACCGGCACAACCTGGATCGTGATCCCGCCTACATGATCGCTGCCGCGCGTGCCCGCCGCGCCGGGGCGTGACCGCGCCGCCTATGCTCGGCGGCGGTAAAAAGCGGATCAAAGAGGCGGTCGGGGTTGAACATCTTCGAAGCGGTGCTGCTGGGCGCCGTTGAGGGCTTTACCGAGTTTCTGCCCGTGTCGAGCACCGGCCACCTGACGATTCTGGAGAAGTTGCTCGGTTATCGGATCGACGATCCGGCGATCACCGCGTTCACAGTGATCATCCAGTCGGGTGCGGTGCTGGCGACGATCATCTTCCTGCGCAAGGACATCGCCCGGGTGGTTCCGGCGTTCCTGGCCGGCCTGTTCGCCAAGGACAAGCGGGACAACCCGGACTTCCGGTTCGGGTGGGCGGTGCTGCTGGGCGCGATCCCGATCGTGATCGTGGCGTTGTTGTTCAAGGATCAGGTGGAGACGACGCTGCGCAGCCTGTGGTTCGTGGCGAGCGCGTTGATCCTGTGGTCGGGGGTGATGGCGTTCGCCGATCACGCGGCCACCCAGGTGAAGCATCAGGAGGATGTGACCTGGAAGGACTCTTTGATCATCGGCTTGGTGCAGTGTCTGGCGCTGATCCCCGGTGTGTCCCGGTCGGGCGCCACGATGTCGGCCGGTCTGTTGCGCGACTTCGATCGGGTGACGGTGACGAAGTTGTCGTTCTTCCTGTCGATCCCGGCGTTGCTGGGTGCGTCGATCCTGCAGGGCTTCGAGGAGGCCGGGAACATCTCGGCCGGGGTGGGCTGGACGAACACGCTGATCGCGACCGTGGTGAGTTTCGTGGTGGCCTATTTCTCGGTGAACTGGCTGCTGCGGTTCGTGTCGCGGCACTCGTACAGCATTTTCATCTACTACCGGGTGGCGCTGGGTGTGCTGCTGATGGTGCTGCTGGTCACGAACACCATCGAACCGAAGTGACCTCGCCCGGCGAGCGCGCCCTGCGGCATGTGCGGGAGTTGTTTCCCGCCGCCGGTCCGGCCGAGGTGCCGCCGGCCTCGATCACGGTCAACTTCCACCCGGACCGGTTGCTGGCCGACGGCCGGACGGTGGCCGAGCACCTGGCCGCCGAGGGTGTCTACCGCAGCCAGTTCGAGACGCGTATCTCCAACGGTGGCCTGACCGCGTTCGCCGGTGGTGACCGCGATGTGTGGGAGCAGCGCATGTTCCCCGGCGTCTACGACGGTGCGGCGGGCCGGCCGGTCTACGGTGCGCTCAACCTGGCCGGTTACCCGGACGGGGCGTCGCCACGGTTCGGCAGCTGCCACCTGATCCTGGCGCCGCACGTGTCGGCGCGGGCCACGTTCAGTCACGGTGACAGTTTCACCGAACCCACCGTGTTCGGTACGGCGGCCACGTTCGGTGCGGTGTGGGCGGCGCTGCTCGACGAGGTGTCACGCACCGGCCGGGCGCTCAACGTGGCGGCGGCGTCGCCGGCCGAGTGGGTGGCCGCGCTCGGTGCGGCCCGTCCGGGACCCGGGCGGGCGATGGACGACTACGTCGAGGCCCAGGTCCACGGCGGTCTCACCCTGGCCGGGGACGTCACGGCCGTCGTGGCCGACCCTTCCTTCCGCGGTACGGCGGTGGAGGCGCAGTTGCGAGGCCTGGGCACAGAGCTGCGGTGGGCGCCCGGCTTCGAACTGCCGGCCGACGAGTTCCCGGCTGACCTGAAAGGCCCGCAGGTGCCGCCGCTGGTGCGGGCGGTGGCCGACCACTACGGCCGCGATGTCCTGGACGCGGCCCTGGTCGGCCGGGCCACCCACGAACCGGCGACGTGGGGCGCTTTCGGCACCCCACCCGAGGTGCTGCAGCTACTCAAGTACGTGTGGCACATCCTGGTCATCCAGGGAGCACCAGCCACCCGTTGAGCCGCCCCCGGTCAGCCGGCCACCCGGTCAGCCGCCGCCACGCTGCCGGGTTCCCCGTCGACGGTGACCCAGGGGCCGACCGGCGAGGTCCAGGCGGGGCGGGCCGGCGGCGTGGTGACGGGATCGCAGCAGTCGTCCCGCGGCGGCATCCGCAGCGCGAGCGTCGGGCGTCCCGGCATCCCCTTGACGGCGGCGTTGTGGTTCAGCGCCCCGGCAGCCGCCGCGGCGAGCAGATGGACGCTGCTTGTTCACGTTCCAGGTGTGTCGTGGACACCAGGTGCCGTCCGGACCAGAGCCCCGTGCAGGAACAACGCGACAACGTGCTCGGCCCGGACCGGCTGAACCTCGTTCGGGACGCGTGTGCAGGACTGGGCCATGCTGAGGAACAGTTCGGCCAGGGTGGCAGAGGGCAGGCGCAGGTGGTGTTCGTCCGGCTCGAGCAACCGGGCGACAGCCGCCTGGAACTCGGGCTGGATGCCGAAACTCCGACGATCTGTACGGCCGGTCGGCTGGGCCGGGTGCTCGACAAGCTCGGTGCGGACACGCTCGGCGTACGCGCGGAGAATGTCGATCACCTGCAGCAGGCGGGCTTCGACCGGCTGGTCACCGCGGACCGCCTCCAGCCGCCGCACTTCCGCGGCCGGGTCCAGCGTCGCCATCATGTGTGCCGTCATGTCGGACACCCAGGCCTGCATGACCGCGTCCTTGTCGGCGAACATGGCCAGCAGTTCGGCCTCGTCGACACCCACCACCTCGGCGATCCGGCTGGTGGTCATCGTGTCCCATTCGCTGACCAGGTGCGTGACCGCCCGCACGACCCGGTGACGCAGTTGCTCCGAGCTCATCAAGGCCCCCGCCACGCACGCTAACAGGGCCCGGTGGGCGAGGACGGTTTGCGGTGATCCACTAGCGTCTGTCGCATGCCAGTTCCCGAGTACGTGACGCGGATGCGTGAGCACATCGGACACGACCTGCTCCTGCTGCCCGGCGCCGGCGCGGTGGTCCGGGACGAGCAGGGGTGGATCCTGCTGCTGCGGCGCTCGGACAACGGCCGGTGGTCGCTGCCGGCCGGGATGATCGAGCCGGGGGAGCAGCCGGCCGAGGCGATCCTGCGGGAGGTCGCCGAGGAGACCGGGGTGATCGCCGAGATCGAGAGCCTGGCCGGGGTGGCCACCCACCAGACCGAGTACCCCAACGGGGACAAGTGCTGCTTCCTGGCCGTGTGGTTCCGGTGCCGGGCCGTCGGCGGGGCGCCGCGCCCGGACGGTGACGAGTCGCTGGAGGTGGGGTTCTTCGCTCCCGACGCGTTGCCCCCGCTCGGCGAGTTCGCGGAGCTGCGGATCAGGACCACCGCCGAGGCGGGCGCTCCGGCCTGGTTCGCCGCGCCCGGCGAGACGTACGACGCGTTCGGCCCGGCTCACGGCCTCTGACCCACCGCGGGCCACTACGATGCCCCGCATGTGGTGCGAGACAGGTGCGGTCACGGTGGTCGCGCCGCGCATCGCGTCCGCCCCCTGGCCGGCCGGCACCGCCGCGGTCGAGGTCCCCTGAGCTGATGAGTCCGCAGCAGCTGGTGGTGGGGTTCTTCGCCGCGGCCGCGCTTGTCGCGGTGATCACGATGATCCTGCGCCGCCGCGGCCAGGAGGATCTGCTGGGCCGCCAGATGCGCGAGATGCAGGCGCGGGCCGCCGCCGCGGCGTCCTCGGACCCGGACGCCCACCTGCGGGACGCGGCCCCCGGGATCGCCGACGCCCGCATTCACGAAGGTGCGCCCGCCCCTGGTGAAGCCCCACCCGACGAACCGACTTCCGATGCGGAGCCGGTGTCGTCCGGCGCGCAATTCTCCGACGCCACCGCCGCACCGGACGGGGGGTCGTCCACGCCCGGCGGGGAACACGACGCCCTGGCCGACGCGACCGCCGCACCGGACGGGAGGCCGTCCGCGCCCGGCGGGCAGCACGACGCCCTGGCCGACGCGTTCGCCTGGCTCCGGATCGCGGCGCTCGTGGAAGCCGGGCAGCGCGAACAGGCGGTCGAGTTGCTCAGCACCACGATGGCCATCTCGGCCGGCGAGGCGGCGATGCTCGTCGACGGCCTGAGCGACGCGGGCGGTGAGCGTCCCCCCGGCTGACCGGTGGGTCAGAGGCCGAGGGCCGCCCGCACCAGCGCCAGCGCCGTCTCCGGGGGCACACCCAACCCGGACACCTTCTCCGCGTACGCGGCGGCCGCTTTCTGGGCCTGGGCCGAGGTGCCGGCCGCGCGGGCGGTGACGACGGTGCCCAGCCGGCCCCGGGTTTCCACGAGGCCGGCCAGTTCGAGCTCCCGGTAGGCTCGGGCCACCGTGTTCGCCGCCAGGTTCAGTTCCGCGGCCAGAGCCCGTACGGGGGGAAGCTTTTCTCCCGCGGCCAGCGAACCCTCGGCGGCCAGCGCCGCGATGCGCAGCCGCACCTGTTCGTACGGTGGTGCCGGCGAGGCCGGGTCGATGGTGATGTCCATCAGAGCAGTCTGGGGGGTGTGTTGCCGACCGCGGTGATGGCGCGGCGGATCGGGACGAAGGCCAGCAGCACACCACCGACGACGAAGAACACGACCAGCGAGATGATGCCGAGCCGGTAGCTGTCGGTGAGCTGGAAGATCAGGCCGAACAGCAGCGGGCCGAGCCAGCTGGTGCCCTTGTCGCTGATCTCGTAGAAGCCGTAGTACTCGCCTTCCTTGCCGTCCGGGATGAGCTGGGAGAACAGGCTCCGGCTCAGGGCTTGGCTGCCGCCCAGGACGATGCCGATGCCCGCGCCGAGCAGCATGAACGGCAGCGGTTCCCCGGCCGGCAGCCAGTACGCGGCGACGATGACGACCAGCCACAGGGCCAGGCTGAGCAGCACCGTCTTGCGGGCGCCGATCCGCGTCGCCAGTGCGCCGAGAGCCAGCGCGCCGCCGAAGGCCAGGAACTGCACGATGAGGATGGTGACGATCAGGGTGGACTGTTCGAGGTCGAGTTCCTCGCTGCCGAACTGGGCGGCCAGCGCGATGACGGTCTGGATGCCGTCGTTGTAGATCAGGTAGGCCAGCAGGAAGAACAGCGTCAACGGGTACGCCTTCAGGCTGCGCAGGGTGTGGCCGAGCTGTTTGAACCCGTCGGTGAGCACGTTCCCGCGGGAGGTGGCGGCGCCGGCCGCCGGGTGTTCCTTCAGCCAGCGCAGCGGGATCAGGGTGAACACGGCCCACCAGATGCCGGCGCTGACGATGCAGAACCGGGCGATGTCCAGGGTGCGCTGGTCGTCGCCGTCGACCGACAGCAGCATCACGGCGACCAGGTTGGCCGCGAGCAGCAACCCCCCGCCGAGGTAGCCGAGCGCCCAGCCGCGGCTGGACACCTTGTCCCGTTCGTCGGGGCCGGCCAGTTGCGGCAGGAACGAGTTGTAGACGACCACGGCCGCGCCGAACGCGATGTTCGCGATCAGGAACAGCAGGCCGCCCAGCCAGTACCGGTCGCCGGTCACGAACACCATGGCGATGGTGGCGGCGGCGCCGAGGAACGCGGCCCCGGCCAGCAGCGGCTTCTTCCGCGGCGCCCGGTCGGCGATCGCCCCCATGATCGGCAGGACGAACACGGTGAGCAGGACCGACAGCGACACCACGTACGGGTAGAAGGAGCCGGCGGCGACGGTGATCCCGAACGGGTGGACCCGGCCGGTGCAGTCGTCGGTGCCCAGCGGGCACCCGGCGGCGATCTCGGTGACCGTGGTCAGGAACGGGCCGAGGAAGACGGTCAGGACGGTCGTGGAGAAGGCCGAGTTGGCCCAGTCGTAGAAATACCAGCCGGTGCGCTCGCGCCGGGCGGGGGCGGCGGTCAGGTCGGTGCCGGGTGCGGCCATGTGCTTCGGCTCCAGGTGTCGATCGTCAGCGCCGAAACTATGTCACCCCGGTGCGAGCGGCGGGGAGAGGCCGGGTACTCAGTTTTCGCTGAACCACTTGGCCAGGGTGCTGATGGCCGGGTCGTCGGAGTCGGCCAGCGCGGCCCACGGGTCCTGCGCGGGGGGAAGGTCGACGCCGGCGTACTCGGCGAACTCCTCCGGGCGTACCGGGTCGGGAGTCTCGTCCAGTGCGGCGGCGGGCACGACACCGAGGCTGCCGGTGTCGATCCACGGGAACCCGTCGACCGGTTCGGGCAGCTCACCGACGTCGACCGCGGCCGGGAACACGTCCAGCGGTTCCTCGGCCACGACGTCGTCGGCCACCGGCTGGTCCTCGGCGGCAGGTTCCTCGTACGACGTGTCGTGGTGCTCGGCGAACTCCGGCGGCGACCAGTCGTGCTCGTCGTCGTCGTGGTGGTCCTCCGGTGGCGGCGGTTCGAAGCTGTGGTCGTCGGCGTGCGGCTCCTCGAAGACCGGGAAGTCGTCGTGGTGGTCGCCGAAGTCGTGGTGGTCGGTCATCGGTCCTCCTCGTCGTGGGGCACGGGGGTCAGGACCCGGGCCTTGGTCAGGGCCGTGTCGGCGGCGCGCAGTCTCGCGCGGACCCCGTCGAGCTCCTGTTGTGCGGCGGCGCGGCGTTTGGTGCGGCCGGCCGCGTCCTCGGCGGCGGCCGCGTCGATCTCGGCGATGTGCGCGTCGAGGTCCTTGAGGCGTTTCTCGACGGCGTCGTCGACGGCGACGCTGAGCGCGTACTGCAGGTCGGTGAACCGGTTGGCGATCTCGTCGGCCAGGGCGGCGCGGGCCTCACCGAGGACGTCGCGCAACCAGACCCGGGCCTGCTGCCGGTCGGTCTGGACCCGGCGGCGGTACAGCACGTACCCGCCGGCGGCCAGGCCCAGCCCGATCCCGGCCACCGGCACCAGCAGCCCCCCACCGACGGCCAGCACGGACGCGCCGAGGATCGCGCCCCGCCCGGCCATGAAGGCGATCCCGCCGGCGGACAGGGCGATCAGCAGGTTGTCGGCCGAGCCGTCGCGCGGCGGGGCGGCGTCCATCGCGTGGCGCAGGGTCGCGTTGAGCCGGCCCAGCATCTCGGCGCGTTCGGTCTGGTCGAACACCGACGCCAGCACTTTCTCACCGACCTGGGCGAACGTGTCCTCCAGGCGTTCGGACAGCTGCACGGCGACGGCCTGCAACTCGGCGTCGAGTTGCTCGGGCAGCCGGGCCAGGGCCTCCCCGCGCCCGGAGTCGATCCGCTCGGAGAACTCCTGCTGCACGGCGGCGATGCGGGTGCGCAGATGCCCGACGGTCTCCACCCGGGCGCGCTGGGTCTCGGTGCTCAGCAGCAGTGTCCACTGCCGCGACTCGGTGCGTTTGCGGGCCGCCAGGGCGGCTCGTTCGGCGCGCAGCTGCGCGGTCCGGGCCGGGTCGGCCTCCACCGCCCGTACGCGGTCGTGGGCGGCCTTTTCCAGCCGGGCCAGTTCACCGCGGCCGGCCCGCAGCACGTTGGCCAGTTGCAGCTGATGCCCGCGGCCGGCCAGTTCGACCAGGGCGTGCTGCAGCTCGGCGATCTTCGACGCGTCGACCAGGGCCGCCTGGTCGTCCGGTCCGGCGTCCACGGCCAGCTCGGCCAGGGCGGAGGACACGGCGAACCAGGCGGCGCCGGCGAACCGGGGCGCGTGCGCGCGCAGCAGCGCCTGGTTGTCGTCGAGGATCCGCCGCCACCCCGGATACGCGTCGATCTTGGTGAGGGCGAACACGACCGCGTCGACCCGTTGGCTCGCGGCGACCAGGAAGTCGAGCTCGGGCCGTGACAGCGGGGCCGACGCGTCGGCGACGAACATCAGCGCGGTGGCCCGGTCGACGGCGGCCAGCGCGACCGCGGTGTGCGCCGGGTCGAGCCCGCCCACCCCGGGGGTGTCGAGCAGGCTGACATAGCGTAGCAGCGGCGCCGGATGGGTGACCTCGATGCGGCGGGCCCGCTGCACACCGGTGGCCCATTCGGCCAGCCCGTCGATCACGATCGGCTCGGCCGAGCCGGGCAGCCACGCCCGGGCCCCGAACTCACCCGGCACGAACTGCAGGTAGGTGGCGGTGGCCACGGCCGCGTCGACCGGGGACAGGCCGGGCACCCCCAGCAACGCGTTGATCAGTGAGCTCTTGCCGCGTTTGGTCTCCCCGACGATGACCACCTCGGGCCGGGTCAACCGGCGGCGGCGCAACTCGGCCAGTTCGGCCCCCGCGTCCGGGTCGTGCGTGCGCACGTACGCCAGGGTGTCCTTGACCGTGGTGTCGAGGATCGCGGTGAGGTCGGTCATCGCCGCACCTGCTGGGCCAGCAGGTGGAAACCGCGGTGCGCGACCTGGGCGACCCGGGACTGCGCGGGCCCGGCCCCGGCGACCGCGTAGACCCGCCACCGGTTGGCCGCGGCCACCGCCGCGGTGGCCAGCTCGTCGGCGCCGGCGTCGGGCAGCCGCAGGATCCACCGCGGATCCTCCGAGGTGGCCAGCCGGGTCAGTTCCTGCTCCCACTGCATCGGCATCGGCACCGAACCGGTGGCGACCCGCTGCGCCGCGTCGAGCAGCCGCAACCGGTGATAGGCGGGGTCGCGCAGCAACCGCTCCACCGCGCCGCGCAACCGCTCCCGGTCGTTCTCGTCGCGGGTGTGCCCGGCCAGGCGTTCCAGGCGGGCCAGCGCCCACCCGGCCTTGATGGCGTCCGAACGCCACCGGAACGTCTCCTGCAAGGTGTGCTGCAACCGGGGGAACCCGGACGCGGCGACCAGGCGGCGCACCAGCTCCCCGGTGGACACGTCCGGCTCGGCGGCCAGCTGGGCCAGCGCGAAACCGATCCCGTACAGGTCGAGCGCGCCCAGCAGACGCTCGCGCTGCTCGGCGCCGAGCACGGTGGCCCGGGACCGGAACAGGTCGGCCGATGCCAGGATCAGCTTGAGCTGCCCGGCCGGCAGAGCGGCCAGCTGCTTCAACGCGTCCCGGTCGGCGCCGGTCAACCGGCCCGACTCCCCGGTCTCGGCCAGCAGGCCCACCACCGGCACGACGTCGGAGACCGTCCGGGCCAGCAGCGCGCCCTGTTGCTCGGCCAGCGGCGCCGCGACCGGCCACGGGTCACCGGCCCCACCGACCAGCGTGTCGACCTTGCCGAACACGCCCAGCGCGTTGATCGGGCTCGACGCCAGCCGGGCCGAGGCATCCCGGAACGCCTCCAGCGCCCGCACGTCATCGGCCCGCACCGCCTGGGTGAACACGTAGACCACGGCCTCGGCCGCGGCGACCTCCCCGGCCGAGTCGGCGTCGATGTCGGCGTCGAACGGGGCGGTGGACACCCCGACGGCCTCCTCGGCGCGGGCACTGACCACCGTGTCGGTCGACGCCAGCCCCGGGGTGTCGACCACGGTCAGCTCGCGCAGCTTCTCACTGGTGAGGGTGACATCCACGAACGCCACCCGGGACGCGGGCACCCCGAGGCGTTGCGGGATCATCCCGTCGTCGTCCAGTGGCAGGCTCTTACGCTGCCCGTCGCGGCACACCACATCGACCCGGTCGGCCGTCCCGTACCGGAACCGGGTGACCACCCGGGTGCACTCACCGACCGCCGTCTGCGCCACCCGGCGCCCGATCAACGCGTTGACGAGTGTCGACTTTCCGGCTTTCAACCGCCCCGCGATC
The DNA here is from genome assembly GCF_023544465.1 of Paractinoplanes maris. Lineage (GTDB taxonomy): Bacteria > Actinomycetota > Actinomycetes > Mycobacteriales > Micromonosporaceae > Actinoplanes > Actinoplanes maris. The sequence continues at coordinate 33,378 of NZ_JALPVL010000017.1, forward strand.
GCAACGCGTAGCGGCTCGCCGAGACGATCGCGGATCTGAATGAGCTGGTGACCGGCCTCCGCACCGACACGGGACGCCATTTCGTCACAGAGCGTCGCTACGCTGGCGCTCAGCGGGCCGCTCACCACGACTCGTCAGCCAGGCACACTGTCGGAGAGAATGTGCAGACCACGGCGGGTGTCACTGCCGGCCCTCCTCGCGTGTCGGGGCGGGCCGTCAGATCCCGCCCGCCGCAGGCACAGCCTACGGACCGCGCACGAGCAGGGGATCCCGTGTTCGTGCCACGCGCACCACGACGAAAGACAGGGGAGGGCTCAGGTGGCGGAAGCGCTGCGTCAGGCCGCCGCCATGCTGCAACGCCCCGGGCTCGTCGTCCTGACCGGCCCGCCCGGCAGCGGCCGGAGCACGGCGCTGCGCGAGATCACCGCCGCGGTGGCCGGCCCGGTCCAAGCGGGCGGTGGCCTGGCCATGCTGCAGACCGTGCCCGCCCTGGCCCTGTCCCGGGCCGTCCGCGCCCGGCTGCCCGCCGACGACGTGCACCTGCTGGCCGAGGCCGTCCGCTCCCGGGTCCGCGGCGGCCTGCTCGTCCTCGACGACGTGCACTACGCCGACCCGGCCACCCTGGCCGCGCTGCCCCTGCTGGCCGCGCACTGCCGGGTCCTGACCGCCCTGCGCACCCCGCACCGGCTGCCCGCCGAAGCCCTGGAAGCGTTACGCGCGGCGGCGACCGGCTGGATCGAGGTGCCCCCACTGGACCGGGTGGCCGCGCTCGAGCTGGCCCGCCGCACCGCCGGCAACCTCGACGAGAGCACCCTGGCCGCGGTGACCGACCGGGCCGGCGGCAACCCCCTCGCGATCACCGCGCTGGCCCGGCAGGCCGCGGCGGGCCGGGCCGCGTCCGGGCCGGGCATCGACCAGGTCGCGTACGCCATCGCGACCGCCCTGGCCGACCTGCCCCGCCCGGCCCGCACCGCCCTGGCCGCGCTCGGCCTGCTCGGCCGGCCCGCCCCGGCCGCCCTGCTCGGCCCCGGCGCCACCGACCTGCTCACCGCCGGCCTGGTCGCGCCCGCGTCCGCCCTGCTCGGCGCCCCAGCATCATCCGGTCCGCGGCCACCGCGCGCCGCGGCTGCGGCTGCGGCTTCCGTCCCGGACCCGGCAGCACGCGGTCCGGTCACCTCGCCGGGGTCGGCTGCCTTGCCGGGGTCGGCCGCCTTCTTGCCGGGATCGGCGGCCCCGCCGGGCTCCGCTGCCTCGGGCGGCTCCGTCGTCTCCGTGGGCGGCGCTGCCGAGGGGGAGATGCTGCTGCCGGTGTCGACCTATGTGGCGGAAACCGCGGCCGGGCTGCTCGACGCGCCCGCCCGGGTCGAGCTGCACACCCGGCTGGCCGAGCTGACCCCGCCCGCCGAAGCAGCCCGGCACCTCGCGGCCGCCGGGGACTTCGCCGGTGCGCACCGGCGGGCGCTGGTCGCGGCCGACCACAGCACCGGCGGCGACCGGGCGGCCCTGCTGCTGTTCGCCTGCGAACTGGACGTGCCGGTCGACCCGCGGGTCCGGATCGCCGCGGCCGACGCGGCCCTGACCGCCGGCCGGCCGGCCGCCGCGGCGCGGGTGCTGCAGACCGGTGAACCGCTCGGACCGGAAGCCGACGTGCTGCTCGGCGAAGCGCTGTTGCAGGCCGGGGACCCGGCGGGAGCGCGGGCCGCCGTGCGGCTGGTCCCCGACGCGGCCACCGGCCCGGTCCTGTCCGGACGCGACCGGGTGCTGCTGCTGGCCGAGCTGGCCACCGACCCGTCGGCCGCCCAGGACCTGGCCGGCAAGATCAGCGCCCGGCACGCGCAGCCGTCGCCCGGTGTGGCGGCCGCGCTGGCCGCGGTGCAGGCCCATTTCCGTACGCCGGGGTGGGACACCGCCCTGGCCGCGGCCACCGCCGGCGGTGACCCGCTGATCAGCCGCTGGTCGGCGTGGCTGCTGGTCGAACAGCTGGCCGCCGACGGCCGGCTCACCGAATCGGCCGACGTGGCCCTGGCCGCCGCCCGGGACAGCGCCGCCGACCTGGCCTACGGCTGGCAGACCCGCTTCGCCGCCGCCGCCGACTGGGCCCTGGCCCTGCACGGCTCCATCCCCGGCGACGTCATCACCACCACCATCCCGGACTCCGCGTCCACTGCGGGCGCTGCACCCCCCGCGCAAATCCCCGGCCGAGCCTCCGACGGTTCCCTGCCCACCCCCGCGCCGGGTCCGGCCGACGGTCTTTCCCCCGCGCATATGCCGGACGGTGGTCTCTTTCTCGTGCACACGCCGGGCCCGGATGGCGGTTCTCCTGCCGGGCATATGCCGGGCGGGGCCAACAGTCCTTCCGGTGCTGATGGGCCTGCAGCGGCCGGGCCGGTGAGTGCGGGTGCTGGTTTCCCCGCGCCCGGCGGGGCCAACAGTCCTTCCGGTGCTGACGAACCCGTCGCGGTCCCGATGGCAGGTGTGGGCGGTCGTTCTCCCGCGCCGGGCACGGCCGGCGGTTCTCCCGGTGCGCAGGGGGCTGTTGCGGCGCGGATGTGGGACGGGGCTGACGGCGTACTGAAAAGGGCCTCGAACCTGACCGACCGCGCGTTGCCGGACGAGGCGCGCGGCTACGCGACCGCGGCGGCGGCGCTGATCGAGGCCGACACCGGGCTGCTCGCGGCGGCCCGGGCGCACCTGGACGGCGGGCCCGCGCATCCGGCCATCGCGTGGGTGGCTCAGGAGACCGCCTGGCTCGACGGGCAACCGGACCGCGCCACCCAGAGCGGCCCGGCCGCCGCCGAGACCGGGCTGCTGGCCGGGTTGCACGCCATCACCGCCCGGTGGGCGGCGCACGACCTGGGGGAGTTCACCGCGGCGCCGATTCCGGGCGGGCTTCCGGGCGCCGCCCGGCGTACGCTGACCGCCTGGGCCACCGGGACCGGCTTCACCGCCGCCGCGGACACCTGGCGGCCCGTCGCCCTGCGCGAGCGGATCCGCTGCCTGCTCGCCGCCGGGGTGACCGACACCGACCCGGCCCGGGCCGTCGCCGCGCTGCTCACCGCGGAGCAACTCGCCGACGCGGCCGGGCTGACCGTGCTGGCCGGACGGGCCCGCCGCGGGTTGCGGCGCCACCACGTGCACCGCGACACCCGCAGCCCCCGCTCGGGTGACCAGCTGACCCGCCGCGAGACCGACGTCCTGCGGCTGGTCGCCGCCGGGGAACCCACCCGCCGGATAGCCGGGCAGCTCGGCATCTCGGCCGAGACGGTCGACACCCACATCCGCGCCGGGATGCGCAAGCTCGGAGCCCGGACCCGTACGGAAGCAGCCGCCCTGGCCTTCGCCACCCACCCGGAAGAGACCGACACGAATGACACGTACAAGGATGGCCGGTGACCAGACAGCCCGACGCTCCTCGCCACGTCGTCGCCAACCACGGCGACGCCGACACCGTGCTGCGCAGACTGACCCGCGACGGCTGGGTGGCCCGCGACGGCTTCGCCCTGCCCGACCCGGCGTGGGATGTCACCGGCAGCCGCCTGGTCCTGCACGGCCGGGTCGGCGACCCCGACACCCTGCAACTGGCGGTCCTGGCCGCCGCCCGGGGGGCGGGCATCGTCGCGATCTGCGACTTCGAATCCGCCCTGGGCCGGGCCCTGGTCGACGACCTGGCCCGGCTCGGCCCGGTCAACCAGGGCCTGACCGAACCGGTGGGGGGTGACACCGCGGTGACCGACCTCGTCCCCGAACAGCGGGCCCTGCTCGACCGGCTCGCCGCCGGTGACACGATCGCCGCGGCCGCCGCCGCCGAGTTCCTGTCCCTGCGGACCGCGAACCGGCGGATCGCCGAGGCCCGGGCTTTGTTCGGTGTCCGCACCACCCGGGAGGCCGTCCTGGCCTACCTGCGCCAGCGCGGCGCACCACCCCGCCAGCACTGAGAGATCCCCGCGACGACCGGCTCGGCCGCCAACGAGCCCGTCACACCTCGCTCAGCCACCGCTCGTGCGCGGTGACGAGCCGCCGCCACAGCGCGGCCTTCTCCTCCGGCGTGACGTCGCTGAGAGTGAGCCCGAAGACATCACCCAGCGCACCGAAGTAGTCGTCCGGCTCCTGCAGGACCGTCCGGGTGCCGGCCGAGCCGACCCGGGTGAGTGTCAGCCCCCGCAGAATGTCAGCTCCCGCGCTGTCGCGGCGCTGCACCGTCGCCGTCCGGACGAACACCGACTGCGGTGACGTCGACAAATGCTCGTGCTTACCGGTAAAAGCGGTCATCGGCACCGCCCCGGGCCGGAAATCCATGCCGGCGAACCCGCCGCGCTCGTCGTGGTCGAACCGCCAGCCTCCCGCCTCGGCCTCCGACGGCCGCAACCCGTAGGTGAACGGCCCCTGCCGGTACACGCCCTCAGCCAACGGCAACGGTTCGTACAATCCGTCACCCATCCCCAGATCGACCAGCCACCGTCCGTCCGGACCGGACACGGTGAGCACCAGATGGTTGCCGCTCGCCCCGGCCGACGGATCCGCGTGCCCCTGCACCCCGCCGACATGCCGGGTGACCTGATAGCCGAGCGCTTCCAGCAGCCCCGCGAACGCGCCGTTGAGGTGGAAGCAGTACCCGCCACGCCCGCGCAGGATCCGCTGCGCCGATTCCCCCGGGTCCACCGTCGTGCGCCGCCCGAGCCAGATCTCCAGGCACTCGTACGGGACCCGCTCGGCGTGCGCCCGATGCAGAGCGAACAATCCGGCCGTGCCCGGTGGTGTCCCGGCCAGCCCGGTCAGCCGGAGCCGCCGCAGGTAGCCGTCCACGTCGATCCCCGTGGCCACCTACTGGTACCGGTACTTCAACGCGTCGGCCTCCGTCTGCTCGATGTCGGCGATCGTCAGCCCGGGCATCCGCAGCTGGGCCAGGGTCACCTCAGCCGAGGTCGGCTGGGCGTCGGCCGGCAACCACTGATCCGGTTTCCAGGCGGCGCCGCGCAGCAACGCCTTGGGGCAGTGCGGGTAGACCTCCTCGATCCCCACCACCAGCGCACTGGCCGGTGGTTTACCCACGGCGGTCAGCTGCGACAGCAGATCGGGGCGGGTCGACACGCAGGCCCGGCCGTTGAGCCGCAGCGTCGTGGTGCGCCCCGGGATGACGAACAGCAACCCGGCCCGGCCGGTGGCGATCACGTTCTGCAGGCTGTCCAGCCGCTTGTTGCCGGTCGCGTCCGGGATCGCCACGGTGGTCGCGTCCAGGACGGAGACGAAACCGGCCGGACCGCCGCGCGGGGAGACGTCACAGTTGCCGTCGGCGTCCACGCTGGCCACGAAGACCAGGGAGGAACAGCTGATCAACTGCCGGGTCTGGTCGGTGAGCTCGGTCATCTGCTTACGGACGGCGGGTTCGCCGGGCATCGCGTACACCCGGCGCAGGGTCTCCTCGTCGGACACCGCGTCCAGGCGCAGCGAGTCGAAAACGTTCGGGACACGGGTGACCGTCATACCGCCGACCCTAAACGGAGCTCTCAAATGCCCTCGGCGAACGCCGCCCGGATGCTGTCGCCGTACGCGTCGCCGGACAACGCGCCCAGGTGGGCCTGCCCCAGGTCGAAGTGCCGGCGGGCGGCGGCCTGGTCACCGAGGCGGCGGTAGTCCACGGCCAGGTTCAGGTGCAGCGACGGCAGCAGGGCGTTCCTTCCGCCGGCGTTGCCCCGGTCGACGGCCTGCCGGTCGGTCAGCTCGTCCAGGAAGGCCAGCGCCCTCAGGTCCCAGGCCAGTTCGTCCTCCGGGGTGTCCTGGACGTCGGCCAGCGAATGGGCGAGGAACACCTTGAGGAACGGGTCGTTGCCGCCTTCCACCTCGGCGATCAGCGACTCCAGCAGGGCTCTGGCCTGCGGTGCGCGGCCCTGCTCCCGCAACGCGATCCCACGGCGGATCGTCGCATAGGCCGGCGACTCGGGCGACGTCGTCATGGGCGCTCCCCAGCCTGCGTCATCGCCCGGCCGTGGCCCTTGCGGCGCAACGGCGCCGGGTCGATCAGGCTCAGTGCGAAGTGCTCCTCGGTCATCGGTTCGAGCTGCACACTGCCCATGACGGGAAACCCTAGCGGCCTGGGCCGGACGCCATGGACCCCAGGAACACGAGAGGGGCTCCTGTGGACGGCTCAGCCGAAGGACAGCAACGCGCCTCGGGTGTCGAAGCGGGCCGAGCCGGCCCAGGCGATCTCCCACCGGTTGCCCTCAGGGTCGGCGAAGTAGCCCGACCGGCCACCCCACGGACGGTCGACGGGGGGTGCCACGGCCGTCGCCCCGGCCGTCACCGCGGCCGTGAAAGCCGTGTCGACCTCGGCGGGGGAGTCGACGTTGCAGGCCAGCGTCACCCCGGACCAGGACCCGGGCTGCCCGGCACCGCCGGGGACGGCCTCGGCGGCCAGCTCATCGACCGGATACAGCGCGAGCAGGACGCCGCCGAGCAGGAAACCGGACCAGGTGTCGTCACCGCCGGGCAGCTCGGGCCAGGCCAGCGACCGGTAGAAGATGCGTAACGCGCCCACGTCGCGGGCGCCGAGGGTCACGACGGTCAGCCGTGCGGGGATGCCAGCCATGCGGTCATCCTGCCGTGGGGGTACGACAATGGCCGGGTGGACGTCTACTGGATCGGTGGGGGCAGTGGTGGCGGCAAGTCCACGATCGCGCGGCGGCTCGCCCGGCGGCACGGGCTGCGGCTTTACGACACCGACGCGGTCATGCGGGGACACGCCGCGCGCAGCGACCCGGCCACCAGCCCGCACCTGGCCGCGTTCCTGACCATGAGCATGGACGAAAGGTGGCTGCGACCGCCCCGGATCATGCTGGACACGTTCCACTGGTTCCGCGGGGAAAGCTTCCAGCTGATCCTGGACGACCTGGCCGCGCTGCCACCGGGACCACCGGTGATCGCCGAAGGGTTCCGGCTGCTGCCCGAGCTCGTACCCCGGCCCGCCCGCGCCGTGTGGCTGCTGCCCAGCCCCGCGTTCCGGCGGGCGGCGTTCGACAGCCGTGGCTCGACCTGGCAGATCGCGGCACAGACCAGCGACCCCGGCGCCGCGCTGGCCAACCTGCTGGAACGCGACGCGTTGTTCACCGAGCGGCTGCGCGCCGGCACCCGGCGGCTCGACCGGCCGGCCATCGACGTCGAACCGGGCATGACCGAGAACGATCTCAGCGCCCGGGTCGAGGCGGTGCTCGGCCTGAAAGAACACACCTGACCCCCGTACGGGAAGAAAGCGTGACCAAAACGCCCGGAGTGCGTCAGATGCCGGACAACACCGGGTGGACATCGGCGATAAAGTCTTGCGCGCTATGCGTTTGTCGTCACCCGGGCGGGGGCCGAAGTGACCGGAACGGTCGACCGTGCGTGGCCCCGGACCGCCCGCCTGGACGCCCCACGGATCATCGAGCGGATCGCCGACATCACCGGCGTCCAGCTGATCCTGGAGGGCCCGGCACCCGGCGGTGAGGTCGGCGCCGCCTACGTGCGCTGGCCCGACGGGCGCCGATCCGTGCTGACCGAGGGACGCTCCCGCAGCGGCCCCCTCGTCGACCGCGCCCGCCGCGCCGGCGTGCCCACCGCCCGCCACGAGCTCGCCGCCCACGTCGACGGCGCCCGCGTCATCGTCCAGCAACGACTCCCCGGCACCCCACCGGCCGCCGTCGACGCTCACCTCGTCCGGCAGATGCTCGCCCTCAACGACCGGCTGGCCGGCATCCTCGTCGACGACCCCGCCCCGAAACCAGCCGACCTCTATCTGACCGGCGACGGCCCCGGGTTCTGCCTGCACGAACCGCTCGCCGGGCACAGCACCCGCTCGGCCGCCCTGCTCGAGCGCATCCACGCCGTCGGCGCCGCCAACGGATCAGCCATGGTCGGCGACGACCTGGTGCACTTCGACTTCCACCCCGGCAACGTGCTCGTCGACGACGGCCACGTCACCGGGCTCATCGACTGGGACGGCGCCGCCCGCGGCGACCGCCACTTCGACCTGGTCACCCTGCGGTTCTGGCTCACCGGCCGCGGCGACGACCTGACCACCCCGATCGACCGGCGCCTCGACGCCGTCTCCCCGCGCCGCCGCGACACCTACTGGGCCCACGTCAGTTTGCGCATGGTCGACTGGTCCATCCGCCACCACGACGACACCGCCGTCGAGCACTGGCTGACCGTCGCCGAATCCGGCTTCCCCGAGTGACGCGAGTGACTGCCCTCAGCCACCCGGATGACCCGGGACCCGGCCCCCGGCGTGCGATCATTGCCGCCTGATGGACAGCACCTCCACCCCGCTGATGTGGCGGTTCATGCTCGCGCTCTCCCGCGTGGTCGTGTTCCCGTTGGCCCGGCTCCGCGTCTCCGGTGACATCCCGGCCGATCTGCGCACCGGCCCGCTGATCCTCGCGGCCAACCACGTCAGCCCGTTCGACCCCGTCGTGATGACCGCCGCCTGCCACAAAGCCGGCATCGCCCCCCGCATCCTGGCCACCGGCGGCCTCTTCGACGCCCCCATCGCCGGCGCCGCCATGCGTGCCGCCGGGCACATCCGCGTCGACCGCAACACGACCCGCGTCGCCGACGCCCTGCCCGCCGCCGCCCAAGCCCTCGCCGACGGCGCCCTCGTGCTGGTCTACCCCGAAGGCCGCATCGGCCTCGACCCGTGGATGTGGCCCGAACGCGGCAAGACCGGCGTCGCCCGCATGGCCGCCGCCGCCCACGCCCCCGTCCTCCCGGTCGCCCAATGGGGAGCGCACGCCGTCCTGCCCTACGACACCCCGAAGCACATGCTGCGCTCGGTGCTGCGAGCCATGCTCCGCCGCCCGATCGTCCACGTCCGCTTCGGCACCCCGGTCGACCTGTCCGCAGTCACCGGCACCCCCGGCGCCCAAGCCATGCAGGCCACCCGCCTGATCATGGACGGCATCCACGACACCCTGATCCCGCTGCGCCCCGGGGAGCTCGAAACCCCCCGCTTCGTCGACCGGACCCGAGCCCACGACGTCTCCCGGGTCCGCCCCCGCCGGCCCACCCCGCCGCAGCCCCCAACCGTCGACGACCGCGCACCGGAACCGGCCGCCCACCCCCGCCGCGCGATCTTCCGCCGCCGGGCCGGCACCCACGCCAACCAGCCCTGAGCCGACAGCCGGGTGCATCACTTCAGCGCGCCGGTCTCACCGCGCTCGTCCTGCCCGCCGCGGCTGCCGAACTGGCGACCGCCCACTGGCGTCGGATGACACCGCTGTGTTGCCGCAGACCACCGACGGGCTGCGGTCGCGGCCGGCGCGCGGCCCGCACGACTGCCTAGAACGCCCGCTGCCGGCCTCAACCGGCGGCGGTCACGGCTTCTCGGTCAGCCGAGCCTCGACCTCAGCCAACTCGGCCTGCGGCCCGCACGACTGCTTGGAATGCCCGCCGCCGCCTCAACCGGCGGCGGTCACGGCTTCTCGGTCAACTCGGCCAGCCGCGCCTCGACCTCAGCCAACTCGGCCCGCAACCGCCGCGCCTGCTCCTCAGCCTCGCTGCGCTCCGCCGACAAAATCAGCTCCACCGCCTCCTGCACCCCGGGCACGTCGACCAGCGCCACCATCCGCAACGCCTCAGCCGGCCGGACCACATAAGGCTTGGCCAGCACCTTCGAACCCTGCGAAGCCGCCACCGTCCACTCGCCCTCGCCGTAGGCCAACGTCACCGTCAACGCCGGCGGCGGTTTCGGTTTCGCCGACCGGCCCGCCGCCTTCCGGGGCCCAGGAGCCGCCGTCACGTCATCGCCACCCTTCCGCGGCGCGGGAGCGCCCGCCCCGCCCTCACCGCCGGCCGCCTTGCCCACCGGCGACCCGCCGGCCCCACTGACCGCCGCTTCACCCGACCCGTTGACCGCCGCGGGCACTTTCGGCGCCACCCGTTTCGCACCGGGCGCCGGCTGATCGAGAACAAACGCCGGCCCAGCCGGAGCCGCCGGCCCGGGCGCCGCCGGGACCGCCGCCTTACGCGCGGTCGCACCCCGCGGCGCCACCCGCAGATCACCGGGGGAGAAGGGCAACTCATCCCGGCCGAACCGCACCACCACCCACTCGTCCGACGAAGCCGGATCACCCAGCTCGATCACCTGACCGAGCTGACCCGCCATCTGCCCGGCCCCCTCGGTGAACTGGACCCGAGGCTTACGCCCGGCCGCCAGCCCGTCCCGGATCGTCTGCAACTCGTCGGTGCTCAGCCCAGCCATCACGTCAGCCCTTCCACGGCTTCGAACATCTGTATGACACTTCTACCAGGTGCCCCCGACATTCCCGCGAGACGCCCCGCTGAAAGATTGCAGTCATGGCACTGGAGACGAACCGCCTGCTGTTGAGACCCTGGCGGGTGGCCGACGCGGCCGTCCAGCACGAGCTGTGGACCGAACGCGACCCCCGAGTGCCGGCACACCGCCGCATCGACGCCGACGGGCACCCCACCGTCGCGGAGCTCGCCGACCGGATCCGCGCCGAGCCACCATCGCCGATCCGGCTCCTGGCGATCGAGCGCAGATCCGCCGGTGACGTCGTCGGGTACTGCGGGCTGATCGACGGCCGCCGAGGAGCGGACGGTGAACCGGAACTGGCATTCGAACTACTACGCCGATCCTGGGGCCAGGGATACGCGACCGAAGCCTCCCTCGCCGTCCTCGATCAGGCCAGATCATCCGGGTACCACCGCCTGTGGGCCACGGTCCGGGACTGGAACACCGCATCCCGCCGCGTCCTGGCCAAACTCGGATTCGTCGAGACCGGCCACCCGGAAGCCGACGCGGTGCACGGGGCCATGCTGTTCGTCACCCGGCAGCTCTGAGGTGGGATGCGGCGACAACCCGCACCCGTCATCCTGAACCTGGCCCGCCTGGCCCCCGACCGGATCAACCGGCTCATCCTGCTCGACCCCGGCCTGGCCCTGCCCCCGGCACTGGCCATCGAACTCGCCGCCGACGCCCGCACACCCCGGCCTACGACAGCCCGGCCGACGCGGCGGGGGACAGGACCCGCACCTGGCCCCCGGAAGCCGCCACTCTGGTCGACGACCAGATCACCCGGCACCCCGACGGCCGCCGGCGATACACCGCCGGCCTGGCCGCCGCGAACCACTCCGAACTGGCCGGGCCGGCCATCACCCCACCCGCCGGCACACCAACGTTGCTGGTCAAAGCCCTGCTCTCACCAGCACTCCCGCCCGGCTACCCCGAGCTGTGCCGCCGGACCCTGCACGACGACTTCACGCTGACCGAACTCGACTGCGGCCAACAGGTGCCCCTCGAACGCCCCGCCCTGATCAGTGGAACAGCTTGAGCCCGACCACCCCGGCGACCACCAGCAACAACGACAAGATCCGCAGCAGGCTCGCCGACTCACCGAGAAACACCATCCCGGCCAGCGCCGTACCCACCGCACCGATACCCACCCACACCGCATAACCCGTACCGATGGGAATGCTGCGCAAGGCGTAACCCAGCCCGACCATCGACGCCACCAGCGCCACCGCGAAGACAACGCTCGGAACCAGGCGGGAGAACCCCTGCGACCGGCCCAGCGCGACAGCCCACACCGACTCGAGCACACCCGAGAAGACCAGAACAACCCAAGCCACGACGACGCACCACCCTCACGCGGTCGTCTTTGCCTGCCGGGTACGACACGTCCTCGTCCGGGATAGCCGCTGCTGCGGTACCACCACCCAAGCTAGCAAACCGTCGGCGACCGTCCAGTGACGCAATACTCCCGGCCAGAAGTATCACGCAACGTCGTCCACTCACCAGGCACCCGCCGCACGACCGACGCCCCCAGCCCCACATGCCGCGTCACCTCTCGGTCGACGTCATCGCACGCCAGATCCACATGCATACCGGCCGACGCCGACCCGACCCGCTGCACAAGCAGCTTCAACGGCATCCCCGCACCCCGCACCAGATGCTCGAACTCCGGGGAATCCGAGGCCCGCCGCTCCCACCCGGTCAACGCCGACCAGAACCCCACTTCACGATCAAAAACCTTCCCCGGTACGTCGACACACACCTGATCCACCAGGCTGACCTGCCCGCCCGGCCACCGCACCGGCGCCGGCCGCACCACCTCACCCGACCACGGCACCAGACAGAACACCGCCCCGGCCGGGGACCGCAACACCACCAGATCACCCTCGTCGAGCACCACCGACGCCCCCAGACCCACCGCCTCCCCGGCCGCACCCCGCACCGACGACACATGCAGATCCAGATGCGTACGCGGGGGAGAGGAACCCAGAACCTGCACCCGCAGATACGCGTCACCGTCACCCGGCACCAACGTCGCGAAATCCCCCCGCCGCGCCGACAACGACGACCCCGTCACCGCCAACCAGAACGCCTCACCAGCACGCGACGGCGAATCCAGAAACCCGGTGACCCACCTGACCTCCACAAGATCGCCCCCTGTCACACTGCACCGACCTCATCGAAGGAGCCCACCGATGAAGTGGCTGACCCTCGGCAGCGCGATCATCTCAGAAGTCAGCGCCAGCCTCGCCCTGCGCGCCGCCGTCGACAACCCCGCCTGGTACGTCCTCGTCGTCGGCGGCTACCTCGGCGCCTTCATCCTCATGGCCCTGCTGCTGCGCCAGGGCATGCCCATCGGCGTCGCCTACGGCATCTGGGCCGCCAGCGGCGTCGCCCTCACCGCCCTGGCCGCCGCCGTCATCTTCGGCGACCCCCTGACCTGGCTCATGACCGTCGGCTTCGCCGCCATCATCGGCGGCGTCCTGCTCATCGAAACCGGCTCCCGCACCACCGAGAGCGAAACAGCCCGGTGAGCTACCTCTACCTCGCCCTCGCCATCACCCTGGAGATCAGCGCCACCATGGCCCTGCGCGTCTCCGACGGCCTGCGCGCCAAGAAATGGCTGGCCCCGATCCTGCTGGGCTACACCGCGTCGTTCACCCTGCTCTCCCTCGCCCTGCAGGAAGGCATGTCCATCGGCATCGCCTACGGCATCTGGTCAGCCATCGGCATCGCCGGCACCGCGCTCATCGCCAAAGCCGCCTTCCACGACCCCCTCACCAAGAAGATGGCCGCCGGCATCGCCCTGGTCATCCTCGGCGTCCTCCTGGTCGAACTCGGCAGCCACTGACCGGCAACAGCCTCGCCCCGGGCCCCTCAAGCTGATTCGCTGACGCGAGAGCCGTCCGTTGTCCCGCCGCCAGTGCCGGGCGACAAATCGGAACTCGATGGGGGAGCCGGCCACTTCTTCGGCCGCAGGGACGGGCCGGTCAGCGCCCGCTTGACCTCTTCCGGATAAAGGTGCCCCATCGCCGCCCACCACTGCCGGAGAGCCGGACTGTTGCGGTAGAGGAGGTTGAAGTGGTCGTCCCAGTCGCCTTTCAGATGCGGCAGGACCGTCTCGACCGCGATGCACATCTCGGCGACGTCCCCGATGTAACCGGCGATGGCCAGCAGACGCTGACGCTCGACCGGATCGACCGCCTCCTGATTCGCGGAGAAATACGGCCTCAGCTCCGGTCGCTCCACAAAGATCATGTTGATGTCGGAGAAGGCTTTGGTCAGCGTGGGCGACAGCAGCAAGACACTGTGTATCCGCTCGCCGGGTGCGGGGCGGCGGAACGCCCACGAGAACACCAGACTGATCACATGAAGGTCAGACGAGCCGAAGCCGCCGACATCCCGGCGATCATGGCGATCGGACACCAGACGTGGCCACCCACGTACGCGTTCGCCGGCGAGGACTACATCACGCACGGGCTCGCCACCTGGTGGTCAGCTGAGGCCGTTGAGCGCAGCCTGCGCAACACCACAGTGCTGATCGCCGAGGACGAACACGGGGCGATCGGAACCGGGAACATCGACCTGCGCGCGGCCACGGCCATCATCTGGAAGCTGTACGTCGTACAACACGCCCAGGGGACCGGTGCCGGCTCAGCGCTCCTGACCGAACTCGTCCACCTGGCCGGCGGTGCTGCCGTACGGCTCGAGTACACCGACGGCAACACGCGGGCGGCCCGTTTCTACGCCGCACACGGTTTCACGGAGATCAAGCGTGAGCCCAGCGACCGGCCTGGATGGCCTGACACCGTCTGGCTCGAACGATCCATCGACGATATTCCAGGTCGTTAATTTACATTATGTCAACCTGGGAACGGGGCGGCCCTGGCGGCAAGAATCGCAGAATCCGGCACTGACCCGCATTCAACGCGACTTGCGCGTAGACCGCCGATCCGCATTGACCTCCCGCGCCCCGGCGACAGACTTTCACGCTCGCGGCCAGGTTCCCGCAAGCCGGTCACGACACGCTGAACGTCTGGGTTGCCGATGCCGGCGCGACGATCTCGCAGGCCGAACGGCGGCGATTCTCTGGGCGCGCTGCTGATCGGCACAGTTCGACAGCGATTCCCCCGAGTGCGCCCGACAGCTGCCACCAACCTCGCTCCGTACAAACGTGCGAAAGTGCTGTATAATAGGTCATATGCATGAGAACCGGGATGCTTCGGTCAGCACGCTCATCGGAGACTTTCTTGCCGCTCGGGCTGTGCGCAAGCCGTCGGTTCACACGCTGGCGGCGTACGAGAGGGATTTGAACTCGGTTGTCGCCCTGATGGATCGTGACAATGTCACCCTCGGTGACCTCTCCCCTCGCCTCCTGCGCGGCGCCTTTGCCCGTTTTGCGAGCTCTCGTGCACCGGCCTCGGTGGCGCGGGCCTGGTCGAGCTGGAACGCGTTCTTCACGTTCCTGGTGACCGAGCAGGTGGTGGCCGGCAATCCGATGTCGGCCGTTGACAAGCCGAAACAGGCGGTGCACTCCCCCAAGCCGTTGCGGGGTGAGGACACTCCGGAGCAGCTTCTCGATGCGGTGAGCCGGGCCGACGACCGTCAGCGGGATCCGTGGCCCGAGCGTGATGTCGCTGTGCTCGCGCTCGCTCTGTGTGCCGGTCTGCGGTTGTCGGAGCTTCTGGGGTTGCGTGTCGGCTCGTTCCTGGGGCGTCCGGGTGAGCGGCGGGTCGAGGTGGCCGGTAAGGGTGGCCGGCCGCGGACCGTACCGGTGGAGCCGGAGCTGGATGCGGTGGTGCAGCGTTATGTGGAGAGCCGTCGTCTGCGGTTCGGCCGGGTGGGTGCCGGTGACGCGCTGATGGTGGATCGGCGGGGCGCTCCCCTGCAGCGTGGTGGTCTGCAGTATCTGGTGAGTTCGTGTTACCGGCGGGCCGGGGTGAACGATCGGGTGCCGCGGGGTGCTCAGTTGCATGCGTTGCGGCACACGTTCGCGACGCGGCTGGCTGAGGACGGGGCGAATGCCAGCGAGATCATGCGGTTGCTGGGGCATGCGTCGTTGGCGACGTCGCAGAACTACATCGAGGTGACGGCGGAGCAGCAGCGCGCGGCCGTGCGGGCGAACCGCACGAACCGCGCGCTGGGCAGGCTGGGGTGAGGGGTCAGGCGACGGTGAGTTTGACGTCGATGTTGCCGCGGGTGGCGTTGCTGTAGGGGCACACCTGGTGGGCGGCTTCGAGGAGTCGCTGGGCGGTGGCTTCGTCGACGCCGGCGAGTTCGGCTTCGATGGTGGCGTTGAGCTGGAAGCCGGGGGTGCCGTCGGTTTTGGGGCCGATGCCGACGTCGACGGTGATGGCGGTGTCGGTGAGTTCGACCTTCTCGTTGCGGGCGACCAGTTTGAGGGCGCTGTGGAAGCAGGCGGCGTAGCCGGCGGCGAAGAGTTGCTCGGGGTTGCTGTGGGCGCCGCCGGGGCCGCCCATCTCCTTGGGGACGGCGAGGTCGAAGTCGAGGACGCCGTCGCTGGAGCGGACGTGGCCGTTGCGGCCGTCGCCGGAGGCGGTGGCGCTGGCGGTGTAGATCGCGGTCATGGTTGGCCGGCCTTTCGGTTGGTGTGGCGGATGCGGTTGAGCAGGTGGTGGAGCTGGGTGAATTCGTCGTCGGTGAGGTCGGTGGTGCAGGCGATGCGGCGGGGCAGGTCGGTGAGGTGGTCGCGCAGGCGGGTGCCGCTGTCGGTGAGGTGGATCTCGACGGTGCGTTCGTCGGTGGTGCCTCGTTCGCGGCGGACGTGGCCGGCGGTTTCGAGTCTTTTGAGCAGGGGTGACAGGGTGCCGCTGTCGAGGTCGAGGAGCTGGCCGAGGTCGCGGACGGTGGTGGGGCCGCGGTGCCAGAGGACGCGCAGGGCGAGGTATTGGGTGTAGGTGAGGCCGTGGGGGTCGAGGGCCGGGCGGTAGATGGCGGTCATGGCGCGGCTGGCCGCGTGGAGTTGGAAGCAGACCATCTGTTCGAGTCCGGTGCTGTCGACCATGCGGGAACGGTAGCGCACAACTTAGTTGTGCACAACGGATGTGTGGCGGTGATCGCCACGGTGTGTGATCATCGCTCGCGTGCCGGACATCCGTTTCGTACAGCTGTCCCCCGCGGCTCTGACCGCGCTGATCGATGGTGACCTGGCCGCCGCGAGCGCGGAGGCGGGCGTCCCCCTGAGTCCCTATCTGGTGGAGGAGGCCTGGTTGTGGCGTATCCGTCTGGAGGACATCCAGGCCGATCCGGCCGCGGCCGAGTGGATCGCGCGGGCCGCGGTCGCCGAACCGGACGGTGTAACAGTCGGTCACGGAGGGTTTCATGGGCCCCCCGATGCCGACGGGGTGGTCGAGGTGGCGTACTCGGTCGATCCTGAGCACCGCCGGCGGGGTTATGCGAAGGCGATGCTGCGGGCGCTGCTGGAGCGGGCCGACGCGGATCCGCGGGTGACGGCGGTGCGGGCGAGCATCCGCCCGGACAATGTGGGGTCGCGGGCGACGATCGCCGGGTTCGGGTTCCGCAAGGTCGGTGAGCAGTGGGATCCCGAGGACGGTCTGGAGGACGTCTACTTGCGGTCGAGCTGAACGAGCAGGGGCAGGTGGTCGGACAGGGCCGGGCGGGTGGTGGCGACCTGGACGACACGGCCGAGGTCGTCGAGGCCGCGCGGGTCGGCCAGGATGTGGTCGAGCTGGACGCGGGGCATCGGGCTGGGGAAGGTCTCGGCGCGGGCGAGGGTGCGCCAGCCGGTGACGGCGCGGACCGGGCGGGCGGGCATGTTGAGGTCGCCCAGCAGGACGCGGGGGGCCGGGAGGGCGCGCAGGGCGCGGACGGCGTGGCGTAGCTGGCGCAGGTTCCAGCCGGGCACGAACGACAGGTGGGTGGTGGCGACGGTCATCGGGCCGCCGGGGGTGTCGAGGACCGCGGCGAGCAGCACGCGGGGTTCGTCCTTGAGCAGCCGCAGGCCGTTGTCGGGGTCGTAGATGGGTGAGCGCATGGGCGCGCCGGGCAGGGTGGTGATCTGCCAGCGGGTGACCGGGTAGCGGCTGACCAGGGCGATGCCGTAGAGGGGGTGCTGGTTGTCGTCGTCGCTGCGCCAGGGTTGCCAGGTCTCCCCCGGGGTGCCGACGACGGCGGCGGCGAAGCGGTGCACGGAGGCGCCGAGCGCGTCGGCGGCGATGGCGGTGAGGTCGAGCAGGCCGCTGCGGGGCTGGGCTTTGTCGACCTCCTGGAGCCCGAGGACGTCGGCGTCGAGGTCGGTCACGGCGGCGGCGACCCGATCGGCGTGTACCGTGCCGTCGGACAGGGATCGGCCGTGCAGGAGGTTGAACGTAGCCAGGCGCACGGCTCTGTATATAACCAGTTCGGAGAAGACGATGTTCATCAAGGCACTCTGCTGCTCAGTGATGATCTTCATCGCAGTGGCCTGGCTGGGGATCTGGTTGCAGCGCCGTCGCAACCGATAATGCCTGTCATGACTGATGATCTGATCGCCGAGCTGGAGTCGCAGGAGCGCGAGCTCGAGCTGAGCCGTTTCGACAACGCCGACGCGTGGCGGCTGGGCAGTCTGCTGGTCGAGCTGGCCACCGGGCGCGGGTTGCCGGTGGCGATCGACATCCGGCGGGGTGCGCAGCAGCTGTTCCATGCCGGCTTGGCCGGCAGTGTGGCCGACAACGACCGGTGGATCGAGCGCAAGGTGCGGGTGGTCGAGCGGTACGGGGTGTCGTCGTTCCTGGTGGGGCGCCGGTTGGCCGCGAAGGGTCAGGAGCTGGACGCGGGCATGGGTGTGGACCCGGCCGACTATGCCGCGCACGGTGGGGCGTTCCCGATCCGGATCCGTGACGTGGGGGTGGTCGGGGTGGTGACGGTGTCGGGTCTCCCTCAGGCCGACGATCACGCGCTGGTGGTGGAGGCGTTGCGGGCGTTTCGCTCGTAGCGAGAAATCCTTCCGTCCGGCCGGGAGCGGCGGGCAGGGTCGGTGGCATGAGATTGCTGATCCTGGGTGGGTCCGGGTTCGTGGGCCGGGCTGTCGCCGATGAGGCTGTGCGCCGCGGCTGGGACGTGACCGTGTTCAACCGGGGGCTGCGCGACGCGCCGGCCGGGGTGACGACGGTGACCGGTGACCGGCTGGGTGATCTGAGCGCGTTGGCCGGCGGGTCCTGGGACGCGGTTGTCGACACCTGGTCGGCTCAGGGTGAGGCGGTGCGCCGGACGGCGGAGCTGCTCAGTGGGCGGGCGGGGCATTACGCGTACGTGTCGAGCCGCTCGGTGTACTCCGGTGAGCAGCATGAGAAGGCGGAGGATGCCCCGCTGGTCGATGAGGGCGACGAGGGGTACGCCGGGGACAAGCTGCGCGGTGAGCTCGGGGCGGCCGTGTTCGACGGGCCGGTGCTGCTGGCCCGGGCCGGGCTGATTTTGGGACCGCACGAGGACGTCGGCCGGTTGCCGTGGTGGCTCAACCGGCTCGCCCGCGGCGGTCCGACGCTGGCGCCGGGTCCGCGGGAGCTGACCCTGCAGTACATCGACGCCCGGGACCTGGCGACCTTCCTGCTGGACACCTCGGCCCGCCGGGTCGCCGGGCCGTTCGACCTGGTCAGCCGGCCCGGGCACACGACGATGGGTGAGTTGCTGGAGGTGGCGGCCGAGGTGACCGGTGGGCGGGCGGAGCTGCGCTGGACCGATCCGGAGACGATCGTGGCGGCCGGGATCGAGCCGTGGACGCAGCTGCCGATCTGGTTGCCGCCGGGTGAGCTGCACGATTTCCTGCACGACGGTGATGTCGGCAAGGCGTACGGGGAAGGTCTGGTCTGCCGTCCGGTGCGCGAGACGGTCGAGGACACGTGGGCGTGGCTGCGGGGTCTGCCCGGGGACGTGCCGCAGCGCGCCGACCGGCCCCAGGTGGGTCTGGACCCGCAGGCCGAGGCGAAGGTGTTAGGCGATTAGCTCGGCCAGCCGGGCCGCGCCGACGTTGCCGCCCGAGATGATGACACCGATCCGGGCCGGGAGCGGGTCGAGCCGGCCGGCCAGCAGGGCGGCCAGGCCGGTGGCGCCGCTGGGCTCCATGACCTGCTTGAGCCGGTCGACGGCGAAGCGCAGCGCGTCGCGGATCTCCTCGTCGCTGACCAGCACGATCTGGTCGACCAGCTCCTTGTTGATGCTGAAGGTGAGCTCGCCGGGGGTGGGCGCGGCCTGCCCGTCGGCGATGGTGCGCGGCACGGCGACGGTGACACGCTCGCCGGCGGCCAGCGACAGGAAGGTGTCGTTGCCGGCCTCGGGTTCGACACCGATGACCCGGATGCCCGGTTGCGAGCCCTTGGCGGCGATGGCACTGCCGGCGATCAGCCCGCCGCCACCGACCGGGACCAGGAGGGCGTCGAGGTGACCGGTCTCCTCGAGCAGTTCGAGCGCGGCGGTGCCCTGACCGGCGATGACGTCGGGGTGCTCGTAGGGCGGGATCAGGGCGAGACCACGCTCGGCGGCGAGCCGGTTGCCGATCTCCTCCCGGTCACCGGTGTACCGGTCGTAGGTGACGATCTCGGCGCCGTAACCGGCGACGGCGTCGAGCTTGGACCGCGGCGTGTCCTCGGGCATGACGATGACGGCGGTGGTGCCGAGCTCGGCGGCGGACAGGGCGACCGCCTGGGCGTGGTTGCCCGACGAGTACGCGGCGATGCCGCGCCGCAGCTGCTCGGGGGTGAGCCGGCGGATCGCGTTGTAGGCGCCGCGGAACTTGAACGCGCCGATGCGTTGCAGGTGCTCGGCCTTCAGATACACCTCGGCGCCGACCCGGGCGTCGAGGGTGCGCGAGCGCAGCACCGGGGTGCGGTGGGCGACGCCTTCGATGCGCTTGGCCGCGTCCTGGACGTCCTGCAACGTGACCATAAGTCGTTTCCCTCCGGTGGCCGCGGGGCGATAGCGTGCGCGCGATGACGCTATCTCATGACTCCGACGGAACCGGCCCGGCTGTCCTGCTGGTGCACTCGACGGTGTGCGACCGCCGCATGTGGCGACCCCAGGTGGGGGCGCTGGTCACGGCCGGGTTCCGCGCTGTGGCTTGCGACCTTCCCGGGTACGGGGATTCGCCCGTGCCCGCCGGGCCGGTCGACACCGCGGCCGAGGTGCTGAGCGTGCTGGACGCGCTGGGTATCGAGTCGGCCGCGCTGATCGGCTCGTCCGGGGGTGGCGGGGTGTTGCTGGAGCTGGCCGCGCGGTGGCCGGACCGGGTCGACGCGCTGGCCCTGCTGTGCACGGCCGGCCCCGATCTGGAGCCCGGCCCGGAGCTGCGGTCGTTGTGGAAGCGGGAGAACGAGCTGGCGGAGGCGGGCGACGTCGAGGCCGCCACCGAGCTGAACGTGCGCTTCTGGCTGGGCCCGCGGGCCGGCGACGACACGCGGGCGCTGGTGCGTGAGATGCAACGGCACGCGTTGGAGGTGCAGCTGGCCTCCCCCGAGCCGGAAGAGATCGAGACCCCGTACGACCCGGCCACGATCACGGCCCGCACGCTGCTCGTCTCCGGGGCCCACGACCTGCCCGAGTTCGGCGTGCTGGCCGCCGGCCTGGCCACCCGCATCCCCGCCGCCCGGCACGTCGAGCTGGACTGGGCCGGTCACCTGCCCAGCATGGAAGACCCCGAGCCGGTCAACGAGCTGCTGCTGGAGTTCCTGCAGCCCCGTTGACCAGGCCGGCGAGCCCGAGGGCTCCGGGTGCGGGCGGTCAGGCGGCGGAGCGGAAGCCCTGCAGGTCGGTGGCGGCCAGGCGCGAGGCCATGGTCGAGCGGGCGGCGATCTTCGCGGCGTAGACAGCTCGGCGGCGGGCTACGCAGCCGTCCTTGGCGGTGCCGGTTTCCTGCTGGTCCATGTGGGTGCTCAGGCCGTCCTTGAGCAGGGCCAGGGCCTCGGTGCGCAGCTGGGAGACGCGGCTCTCGGTGACGTTGAGCTCGGCGGCGACCTCGGACAGGGGGCGCTCGCGCAGGAACGACGCCTCGACGACGAAACGCAGGCGCTCGGGCAGCACGGCCACGGCGTCGTGCAGGTAGCCGACCCGCTCGCGGTGCAGCAGCAGCTCCTCCGGGTTCAGGGCGGTCTCGGTGACCATCTCCTCGGCCGTGCCGGCCGCGAAGCCCTGCAACGACAGCACGGCCGCGCGCTGCACGTCGTCCTGGACGTTGGCCAGTTCGCTGACGGCCACGCCGAGCAGCGTCGCCAGCTCGGTGTCGGTGGGCGTGCGGCCCAGCTGGGCGGTCAGTTCCTGGCGGGCCTGCTCGGCGCGGCGGGCCCGGGCCCGCACCGACCGGCTGGCCCAGTCGAGCCCGCGCAGCTCGTCGAGCAGGGCACCGCGGACCCGCAGGGCGGCGAACCGGCCGAACGGGATGCCCCGGTCCGGGTCGAACGCCTTGGCCGCGGTGACCAGGGCGGCGTAGCCGGCCGAGGCCAGGTCGTCACGGTGCACGTGCGGCGGGACCTTGAACAGCATCTCGCGCACCATGTGGCCGACCAGGGCCATGTTGTCGCGGATCAGGGTCTCCTGCTCGCGGCTGACGGTCGTGGCGGTGATGGTGGCGCTCATTCGTGGTTCCCCCTTGTCGTTGCTGACAAGAGGTGACTTTTGTGGGCGCCGGGTGCAGAAAACGGTTGCTCACGGTTGCCGCTCGGTTGCTCTCAGAAAAGCCCGGCCGGAACCCTCAAGTGAGCACTCCGCAGCGCGGCCGGGCTGCTGTCAGGTGAGTAACCAGCCGTTCTCGACGGCCAGGCGGACGGCTTCGGCGCGGGTGCGGGCTCCGGTCTTGCCGATGGCGGCGGAGAGGTGGTTACGGACGGTGCCCTCGGACAGGTGCAGCTCCCGGGCGATGTCGGCGACCGTCCCCCCGTCGCGGGCCGCCCGCAGCACATCGGCCTCCCGTTCGGTCAACGGCGAATCGCCCTGGGCCAGTGACTGCGCGGCCAGCCCGGGGTCGACCACCCGCAGACCCTCGTGCACCCGGCGGACCGCGTCGGCCAGCCGGCGGGCCGGGGTGTCCTTGACGATGAACCCGCCGGCCCCGGCCGCCATGGCCTGGCGCAGATACCCGGCCCGGCCGAACGTGGTCACCATCAGCACCCGTACGGAGGGCATCGCCTGATGCAGGGCGCGCGCCGCCGCGACCCCGTCCAGGCCCGGCATCTCCACATCGAGCAGCGCCACGTCCGGTTCGGTGGCCTGCGCCGCCGCCACCACCTCGTCACCGCGGCCGACCTCGGCCACCACCTTCAGGTCGGGTTCCATGTCGAGCAGGGCGGCCATCGCCCCGCGCACCAGGGCCTGGTCGTCGGCGAGCAACAGCTTGATCATGTCGGTACCTCCACGCGTACCCGGAATCCCGGCTCGTTGTCCCGGGCGCCCGCCACGAGCCGGCCGCTCATGGCCTCGGCGCGGCGCCGTAGTCCGCTCAGGCCCTGCCCGACGACGAAGGACCCGCCCATCCCGTCGTCGATGATCTCCACGCAGGTGGGGGTGAGCTCGACCCGCACGTGCCGGGCCCGGCTGTGCCGCACGACGTTGGTGACCGCCTCCCGGATCGTCCAGGCGAACAGCTCCCGGTTGCGGGTGGGCACCTCGTCGGCCGCGCCCGGCAGCTCCGCCTCGACGTTGGCCGCGGCCAGCGCCTCCCGGGCGGCCGCGATCTCGCCGGGCAGGGAGATGCCGCGGACCCCCATCGCCGTGGTGCGCACATCGGCCAGGGCGTCGCGGGCCAGGGTCTCCAGGTCGGCCAGCTCCTTGCGGGCGCGTTCCACATCGACGTCGAGCAGCCGCTGCGCCAGTTCGGCCTTCACGGTGACCACGGTCAGCGAGTGCCCGAGGATGTCGTGCAGGTCGGCCGCGATCCGGGCCCGCTCGCCGGCCACCGCCCGGTCGGACAGCTCACGCTGGGCGGCGATCAGGCGGCGCTGCCGTTCGGCGGCCATCCGGATCCCGTACGTGGCCAGCGAGCCCAGCAGCACGGCCAGCCCGTAGCCGCCGTCGGCCCAGCCGTCGACCGTGCGCGGCGCGATCTCGGCCCCGACGAACAGGATCAGCGCCAGCGGCGCGGCCTGCGCGATCGGCAGGTTCACCATGGCCAGGGCGGCGATGTAGACCAGGCAGGTCAACGCGTGGTCACCCGCGCCGGGGACCTGCAGCGCGAACAACGCCAGCAGCAGGACGAGCCCGAGCCAGGTCCGCACGATGTGCCGCGGTGGCGGCGTGGCGTCCTGCGGGAACGGGGCGCGGCCACCGCGAGCGACCAGGTACACGTAACTCACCGCGAACACGGCGACCGAGATCAGCCCGGTGACCCGCCAGTACAGGTCCGGCTGGTCGAGCAGGGCCCCGACGTTGCCGCTGAGGTAGAACAGCCAGACGGCGGCGAACACCCACCCGAAGCGCGGTGGACCACTCGTCGCCGTCATACCGAGGAACTTACGGCTCATACGCGCGCGGTGGCCCGCCGGAACCGCCACATCGCGCCCGCCGCGAACAGGGCCGTCCACAGGACCACGTTGAGCACGGCCAGCCCCAGGTTGCCGTCGTGGGTCAGCGGGTACCGGGCGATCTCACCGACCCCGTACACCGGGGTGAACTTGGCGATCGCGGCGAACGTGCTGCCGAACTGGTCCAGCGGCACGAACAGGCCCCCGGCGAAGGAGAGCACGGCCAGCACCGGGCCGAGGATCTGCATGACGTTCTCGCTGGGCAGCAGATACCCCATGAACAGGCCGAACGCGGCGAACACGAGGGCGCAGGCCCAGGCCAGCAGGCCGCAGAACACCCACGCGGACGCGGGCAGCTGCGCCCCCGAGAACGCGCCGACCACGAACACGACCCCCACCGACACCGCACCGATGATCATGGCCAGGGCCAGTTTCACCGCGATGTAGGCGATCGGGCGCAGCGGGGTCAGCCGCAGCTGCCGGCTCCACCCGGCGGCCCGCTCGATGGACACCATCGCGCCGCCGGAGGTGGTGGCCAGCATCGCGCCGTAGACGGCCATGCTGACCAGGATGTACCCGGTGACGTTGCCGTCGCCGAGCCGTTCGGTCTTGTAGTCACCGCTCGTGCCGAACAGCAGGAAGAACACCGCCGGCATGATGAATGTGAAGATGACGGTGCGGCGGTTGCGCGCCATCCGGCGCAGCTCGAGCCCGATCATCGCGGGGTTGAACCCGCCGAAGCGGGGCAGTGTGCGGGCCGGGGCGGCGGTCGTGGTCATTTCGGGGGCTCCTCGTCGGCCGTCAGGGCCAGGAACGCGTCCTCCAGGTTCCGGGAGGTGATCTCCAGGTCCCGGGCCGCGGTGCGGGTGAGCAGGTGACGGGCGATCCCGTCGGAGTCGTTGCCGTGCAGGAACACCGTGTCGCCGCGCACCTCGGCCCGGTCGACCCCGGCGATCGCGGCCAGGTCCGCCTCGACGGCGCCGGGCAGGGTGGCCCGCACCGTGCGGCCGGAGGCCAGGGCCTTGACCTCGGCCGCGGTGCCGTCGGCGACGATCCGCCCGCGCCGCACGAAAACGACCCGGTCCGCGTACGCGTCGGCCTCCTCCAGATAGTGGGTGGCGAAGATGACCGTGCGGCCCCGGCGGGCGTCGTCGCGGATCGCCGACCAGAACTCGTGGCGCCCGGCGACGTCCATGCCGGTGGTCGGCTCGTCGAGGATCAGCAGCTCCGGGTCGGGCAGCAACGCCATCGCGAACCGCAGCCGCTGCTGCTGCCCGCCCGAGCACTTGCCGACCAGCCGGCCGGCCACGTCGGTCAGCCCGGCCCGCTCGATGGCCTGCCCGACCGCCGTACGGGGTTTGCCGAACAGCACCGCGGTCAGCCGCACGGTCTCCTCGACGGTGTAGTCCTTGAGCAGCCCGCCGGTCTGCATCACCGCCGAGACCAGCCCGAGCGCGACCGCGTCGTGCGGTGCCCGCCCGTACACCTCGACCGTGCCCCGGTCGGGTTGTTGCAGGCCGAGCAGCATGTCGACGGTGGTGGTCTTGCCGGCACCGTTGGGGCCGAGCAGCGCGACCACCTCGCCCGGCCGGATGCACAGCGAGACGCCGTCGACGGCGGTCACCGCGCCGTAGCGCTTGACGACGCCGGACAGGTCGACCGCTGCGGTGTCGAGAGCGGTGGTGAGGGTCATGGGCTCATCGTGGGCCGCCCGGGCGGTCCGGCCGGCTGCCACGCGTCACGGCCCCGGCATGACATTCGTCAGTGCTCACCGCTGGCGCCGGGCGGCCCCGCGCACCAGAATGCGGCGATGGAACCGACGCACAGCGCGCTGATCGTGGCCGTCGCCGAGGCCGAGGCCGTCGTCGGCGCGCACCGCGACCTTCTCGACGAGGCCGCGTCGTGGGGGGTGCCCGCGCACATCACGGTCTGCTTCCCGTTCCTGCCGCCGGCCGAGATCGACGAGCACGTGCTGGCCGGGCTGCGCCAGGCCGCCGCCGGGGTGCCCGCGTTCTTCTGCGCGCTGACCGAGGTCCGCTGGTTCGACGAGCGGGTGGTGTGGCTGGCCCCCGACCCACCCGGCCCGTTCCAGTCGCTGACCGCCGCGGTCACCGCCCGGTTCCCGGCCGCGCGGCCCTACGACGGCCTCTACGACGAGGTCGTCCCGCACCTGACGATCGGGCACGACCATCCCCCGGCCGCGCTGAAGGGTGCCGCCGACGCGGTCGGCGAGCACCTGCCCATCCACGCCCGGGTGACCTCGATGCGCCTGGCCGTCGGCTCCCCGGTCCCGGGCGCGTCGTGGCTGACCCTGGAGGAGTTCGCGCTGGGTTAGGCCGCCGCGGCCGGCTCCCTGTCCGGTTCGGGTTCGACCGCCGGGACCACCGGCCGCCGGGTGAGTTTCTCGCCCTCGACGTCGACATCGGGCAGGACCCGGTCGAGCCAGCCGGGCAGCCACCACGCGGCCCGGCCCAGCAGGGTCATCACCGCCGGCACCAGGATCATCCGGACCACCACCGCGTCGAACACGATCGCCATGCCCAGCCCGAACCCGACCGACTTGATGATCGCCTCCGGGCCGAGCATGAACCCGAAGAACACACTCATCATGATCAGCGCGGCCGCGGTGACGACCCGGGCGCCGTGCCCGAAACCGCTGATCACCGCGGCCCGCGCGCTCGCGCCGTGCACGAAGTCCTCCCGCATCCGGGTCACCAGGAACACCTGGTAGTCCATGGCCAGCCCGAACACGATCCCGATGAGCAGGATCGGCAGGAAGCTGATGATCGGCCCGGTCTGGCTGATCCCGAACTCCTGCGCCATCCACCCCCACTGGAACACCGCGACCAGCGCCCCGAACGTCGCCGCCACCGACAGCAGGAAACCCAGCGTCGCCTTCAACGGCACCAGCAGCGACCGGAACACCAGGGCCAGCAGGACAAAGGCCAGACCGACGACCAGGACCAGGTACGGGATCATCGCGTCCGACAACTTCTCGCTGATGTCCGCGTTGACGGCTGTGGTGCCGGTGACCCCGAGGACGTGGTCGACACCGCGCAACGTGTGCACGAGTTCCTCGGTGGCCGCGTCCTGCGGGCCGGTCGCCGGGATCACCGTGATGACCGAGGTGTCACCGGCCTCGTTGGTCACCGCCGGCGCGACCACGGCGACACCGGGCACCCCCTGCAGGGAGGTACCCGGTTCGGCGACCACGGTCAGCGGCCCGTTGAACCCCGGCCCGAACCCGTCGGACAACAGGTCGTAGGCGCGGCGCTGAGTGGTGTCGGCCGCGGCGCTGCCGTCGGTGGGCAACCCGAGGCGCAGGTCCAGGGCGGGCAGCGCGATCACGCCGAGACCGAGCACCGCGGCCAGCAGGGCCACCACGGGGCGGCGGGCGATCACCCGCACCCACCGCTGCCCGAGTGCCGGCTTGTCGGTCTCCTCCCGTACGCGGGAAGCGGTGATCCTCGGACCGGCGAACCCGAGCAGCGCCGGCAGCAGGGTCAACGCGATCAGCACCGCCACCGCCACGGTGCCGGCGGCGGCCACCCCCATCTGAGTCAGGAACGGGATGCCGGCCACGGCCAGACCGGCCAGCGCGATGATCACGGTGAGCCCGGCGAACACGACCGCGTTCCCGGCGGTGCCCACCGCCCGCCCGGCCGCTTCGACGCGGTCCCGCCCGGCCGCCAGCTCACCGCGGTAACGCGACACGATGAACAGCGCGTAGTCGATGGCCACGGCCAGACCCAGCATCATGGCCAGCGTCGAGGTGGTGCCGGACAGCTCGGTGAACCGGGTGGCGATCCCGATCCCGGCGAAGCCCAGCGCCACCCCCACGACCGCGGTCAGCAGCGGCAACCCGGCCGCGACGAGCGACCCGAAAGTGACCACCAGGACCAGGGCGGCCACCACGACGCCGATCAGCTCACCGACCGGGGCGTGCCCGCCGGCCTGCACCGCGTCGCCGCCGGCCTCGGCGATCAACCCGTCGGCCCGCGCCCACTTGATCACGTTGTCGAGCCCGTCGCGGGCCTCACCGCTCAGCTCACCCGCCGGCACCCGATAGGTGACCTGCACGTAGGCGACCGTGCCGTCGGCGTTGCGGGCGGGCGCGGTGACCGCGGCGACCTGCGGGGCGCTCTCGAGCGTGTCGACCGCCCGGCCCATGGCGTCCGCGTCGAGCCGGCCCCCGCCCGGCTGGGCGAACACGACCCGCGCCGACGCCCCGGAGCTCTGCGCACCGGCCTGCGGGAACCGTGCGGCCAGCAGGTCGATGGTCTGCTGGGCGGGCGTGCCCGGGATGCTGAAACCGGCGGTGGTGGGCTTCTGCAGCACCGCCATGCCGGTGACCGCGGCGACCAGCACGGCCGTCCAGGCCAGCAGCACCGTCCAGCGGCGGCGCGAGGAGAACCGGCCCAGCCGGTAGAGGAACGTAGCCATGCGTTCCACGCTCCTCGCGATCGCGGCCCGCCACGTCGTCTTTGCGCAGACAGCACGGCGCCGGGTGGCACGGGTGCGCCGCGGTGATGCCGGCGGGACGGATGGGACGGATCAGCGGCGGATAGGGTCGGATCATGACCGAGTGGCTGCCCGACCGTGTCGCCGCGGCCGAACGGGAGTCCGGCACCCCCTTCGACCTCACGGCGTGCGTCCGCGAGCCCATCCACCGGCTCGGCGGGGTCCAGTCGTACGGGGCCCTGCTCGCCGTCACCGGCGACCGGGTGAGCGTGGTCAGCGACAACGCCGCCGCCGTGCTGGGGACCGGTGAGCTGGCCGGGGCGCCGATCGACCGGGTGCTCGGGGAGCAGCAGCGTCAGGCGCTGTGGTCGCTGGCCGGCACCGGCGCCGGGCAGACCGCGATGATGCCGCTGGAGCTCGGCGAGCGGCGGTTCGACGTCACCGTGCACCGCTCCGGTGAACACGTGGTGCTCGAATTCGAGCCGGCACCCGGCACCCCGGACTTCGAGACGCTGTACGCGCCGGTCCGGCAGGCCCTGAACCGGCTGCAACGCGCCGGCACCGTCGTCGAGGCGTGCCGGGCCGCCGTCCGCGAGATCCGCGAGATCACCGGCTACGACCGGGTGGTGGCCTACCGGTTCGAGGGCACCGAGGGCCCCGGCGAGGTCATCGCCGAGCAGGTCAGCGCCGACTGGGAGCCGTGGCTGGGGCTGTGGTTCCCGGCCACCGACATCCCGCCGCAGGCCCGCCGCCTCTACGAGCACAACTGGATCCGAGTCATCGCCGACGTCGGCGACGCCACCGCCCGCCTGCGACCCGACGGCGAGGCCCTCGACCTGTCCCTGTCGGTGCTGCGCACGGTGTCGCCGTTCCACCTGGAGTACCTGCGCAACATCGGGGTCACCTCGTCGATGTCGGTGTCGCTGCTCGACGACGGCCGGTTGTGGGGGCTGATCGCCTGCCACGGCCGCGACCCGCGGATCCTGAGCCCGCAGACCCGCGCCGCCTGCGAGTTCTTCGGGGTGGCGCTGTCGCTGCACCTGGCCGCCCTGCGCGAGCGCGACGAGTCCGCGGCCCGGGAGCGTTCCCGTACGGTCATCGCGCGCCTGCTCGAGCGGTACTCGCTGGATCTGGCGATGCCCTGGTGGAGTGACCCGGCCGGGCTGGAACAGGTGATCGGCTGCGACGCGGTGCTGGTGCGCAGCGACGGGGTGGTCGTGTCCAGCTCACCCGAGGTGCCGGCGGTGCCCGCCACGGTGACCGTGCCACCGGTCGGCGACGTCTGGCACAGCGACCAGCTGGCCGGGCCGTTCCCCGGGGCGCTGGTGGTGCCGTTCGGGACCGGCGGGGACTGCATCGTGTGGCTGCGCCGCGAACGCAGCGTGCCGCGGCGGTGGGCGGCCGACCCCCGCACACCGGTGGTCCTCGGACCGCACGGCGAGCGCCTGACCCCGCGCGGGTCGACGGCGGTGTTCCTGGCCTCGGTCCGCGGGCGCGCCATGCCCTGGACGACCACCGACCTGGCCATGGCGGTCGAGCTGGGCCGGGCCGTCATGAGCGTCGCCGTCACCCACGCCCGGCAGCTGGCCGAGGCCAACGTCGACCTGGACGCGTTCGCGCACGCCGCCGCCCACGACCTGAAGGAGCCGTTGCGGGGGATCGCCAACACCTCGACGTTCATCACCGAGGACGCCGCCGGGCGGCTCGACGAGGTGACCCTGCGCCGGCTGGAGTCGATCCAGCGGCTCGCCACCCGGATGGACGCGCTGCTCAACGCCCTGCTGTCCTATGCGCGCCTCGGGCGTACGGCGCTGAACCGGTCCCCGGTCCCGCTGGGCGACGCCGTCACCCGCGCCCTGGACGTCGCCGGGCCCCGGTTGCGCGAAGCGTCGGTCACCGTCACCCATGAACCGGGCACGCTGGTCGCCGACCCCCTGCTGTTCGACCAGGTGCTGGTCAACCTGCTGGTCAACGCGGCGAAATACGCCCGGCCCGGCGGCGGCCAGGTGCGGGTCGGCGTCCAGGACGGTGCCCTGTACGTGCGCGACAACGGCATCGGCATGCCGGCCAACCTGCGCGAGGAGGCGTTCCAGCTGTTCCGCCGGCTGCACCCGGACGCCGCCCGGGACGGCTCCGGGGCGGGGCTGGCCATCGTGCGGCGCATCGCCGAACGGCACGGCGGTCAGGCGTGGGCCGAGGACTCCCCCGGCGGCGGCACCACCATCCGGGTCACGTTCGGCTCCCGCGACCTCCAGTAGTCCAGGGTCTGGGCGAGCACGCTCTGGAACAACGCGAAGTTGATCGGCTTGTAGAGGTAACTGTCGGCGCCGGCCGCGTAGCAGGCCTCGGCCTCGGCCTGGTTCTCCGAGGACGTGAACACCACCAGCCGCAACCCGTCGAGCTCCGAGCGGGCCCGGATCAGCCGGATCACGTCGAGGCCGCTCTCGCCGGGCATGTTGAGGTCGAGCAGCACCAGCCCCGGCCGCACCGCCCCGGCCGCGGTCAACCGGGGCAGCACCCCGGTGCCCGAGCGCAGGAACTCCAGGCGTACGTCCGGGTGGGAGCGGCCCAGGGCGCGCGCGATGGCCTCGATGTCCTCGTCGGAGTCCTCGGCCACCAGCACCAGGTCACTGTCCACGACACTCCCTCACCCGGACGGCCAGGACCGCGATGTCGTCGGACGCCTCGGCGCTGCTGGTCAGCTCGTCCACCAGCAGCTGCACCGGTGCGTCGCGCAGCCGGCCCAGAGCCCGGGCCAGGCCGTCCTGCTCGAACATGCGGCCCTGCGCGTCACGGCTCTCGGTCAGCCCGTCGGTGAACATCACCAGCGTGTCCCCGGCGGCCATCCGCAACGCCGACGGGCCCAGCCGCGGCACGTCCAGGATCCCCAGCGGTACGCCGCCGCCGGTGGCCCGGTGCGCGCCGCCACCACCCCGCATGATCACCGGGGCCGGGTGCCCGGCCGAGGTCCACTCGACGGCGTACCCGTCCCCGTCGGGGCGCAGCAGCGCCACCGCCGCGGTGATGAACCGCCACGACCCGTCCAGCCGCAGCCGCGCGTTGAGCCGGGTCAGCGCCCGCGCCGGGGACAGGCCTTCCTGCAGCAGGGTGGTCAGCGTGTGCCGGGCCATCCCGGTCAGCGCGGCCGCGTCCACCCCCCGCCCGCACACGTCACCGATCACCGCGGCGACCGCGCCGTCGTCGCGCACCACCACGTCGTAGAAGTCACCGCCGACCTCCAGCACCCGGTCACCGACGGTGTAGGCGGCGGCCAGCTCCAGACCGTCGGTGCGCGGCAGCCGGGTCGGCAGCAGGTGCTGCTGCATCCGCATCACCTCGCGGCGGCGCTGCTCGTAGAGGGTGCTGTTGTCGATGGCCAGCGCGGCCCGGGCGGCCAGGTCCCGCAGGAACGTCGCCGGGGGGATCCGCTCGGCCGGCCGGTCGAACAAAAACACCAGCAGCCCGATGACCCGCCCCCGGGCCCGCAGCTCCAGGGTGTGCTCGCCCGGCTCGGCCAGCCGCCCCACCCCGGCCGGGTCGTCGAGCAGCGCGTCGAGCCGGCGCATGTCGACGTGCACGGCGCTGCGCAGCTGCGGTTTGCCGTCGGTGTGGACGAAGACCAGGCAGCCCTCGGCGATCGCCGGGACGGCCATCCGCGGCACCCGGTACATCGTCTGCTCGGTGTCCAGGACCGCGTCCATCTGCAGCGACGCCTCGGCCAGCAACGCGTCGCGGACCTGCTGCTCCTGCTCGCCGCGGATCACGCTCAGCCGGCGGACGGCCTCGCGGGTGACCTCGATGACCTGCGACAGGCAGGCGCCGACGAAGCCGGTGTCGGCGGTGCCGTCGACCGCGACCAGGATGGTGCCGGGAGCCTCACCGGGCAGGTCGAAGCGGGCGGCCACGATCCGGGTGACGCCGTGCTCGCGCAGCCGGCCGTCGAGCTCGATCACCTGGGCCGGCCCGGCGACCTCGGCGGCCAGCTCCCGGACCAGGCTCTGCAGGTCACCGGTCAACGGCACACCCTGCCACCGGTACGCCAGGACGCCGTCACCGTGCACGGCGTGGCGCAAACCCCACACGGCCCGCACGCCCGGCAGCTCTCCCAGCGGCGGCAGCACGAGGGCGGCCAGTTGCTCACGGGAGGTGATCGTGACGGCCGCGCTCCAGAGCCGGTGCAGTGCCGCCGCCCACCCCACCGCCCCACCCCCACGCTTGCCCGCAGGCAACTATCTCTCGCCGGGGATGATCCTGTCAGCCAGCCAGGCGGCCACACCTTGAGGGTAGGGGGCGGGTGGGCTCAGCACGAAGTGGCGGAACCCGGCGTCCAGCGCGGCGGCGATCGCGTCCCGGGTGCGCCGCGGGTGCTCGTAGTCGACGCCGAGGTGGATCGACCGGGTGATCGCGCCCGGGTCCCGGCCGATCTCGGCGCAGTAGCGGTCGAGCAGGGCACTGCGGGCCACCACGTCGTCGTGGTCACCGCCCGGGATGTTCCAGATGTCGGCGTGCCGGGCCGCCACGCGCAGGGTCGCGGCGGAGCGCCCGCCGATGAGCACGGGCGGCACGCGTACGGGCTTGGGGTTGCCGAACGCCCCGGTGAGCCCCACGTGCTCGCCCGCGAAGTCGAACGGCTCGGTCGCGGTCCACAACCGCCGGATCACCGTGCACGCCTCGTCGAGGGCGGCCACGGCGTCCGCGGCCGGCACGAACGGCAGGCCGTGGGCGTCGTACTCGCGCCGGCCCAGCGGGTGGCCGGGGCGCGAGCCGACCCCGATGCCGAACTGCAGCCGGCCGCCGGCGATGACGTCGACCGTGGTGGCGATCTTGGCCAGCATCGCCGGGGGCCGGAACCGGTTGCTGGTGACCAGCACACCCACCTGCAGGCGGCTGGTCTGCGCGGCCAGGGCGGCCAGCAGCGTCCACCCTTCCAGGGCGGGCCCGTCGAGGTCACCGCCGATCGGCATGAGGTGGTCGAACAGCCAGGCGTGGTCGATCGCCTCGACCGTGTCGGCCTCGCGCCACACCCGGACGATGTCGTCGTAGCCGATGTTCATGGGCGCGGTCATGATCCCGAACGTGGGCTTCACTTCGACACCGCGTCGACCGGGGCGCCGGTGAGGTAGGCGACGGTGGCCCGCTGGATCCGGGCGACCCGGTGCGGGTCCTCGTCGGTGGTCTCGGCGGCGCCGGGGCCGACGACGCCGCCGAGCGAGTGTTCCGCGCCGGGCAGCGTGAGCAGGGTCTTGGGGCCGGGGCTGTCGTGGAAGGCGTCGGTGAACCAGTCGGGGCCGCGGGTGGTGAGCAGGGACTGGTCGTGGTCGCCGGCGACGATCAGGGCTGGGGTGGTCATGGTGGTGAAGCCGGGGTTCATGAAGTCGAAGTGCTCGGCCGCGAACGGGCTCAGGTCGGCGCCGCCGCGGCCGGGGATCGCCAGCAGCACCCCGGCGGTGACCCGGGGGTCGGGCTTGCCGGGGCCGTTGACGCCGGCGCCGAGCAGCATGCTCGCGGTCTGCGCACCCCAGGAGTGCCCGGCGACGGCGACCCGGGTGTGGTCGGCGCGGCTGTCGACCACCTCGGCCAGCTCGTCGAGGTGGTCGAGCGCCAGGGTGAGGTCGTCGGCCCGCCAGCGCCAGATGTCCGGGGTCCGCGGGTCGTCGGGGGCCAGGGCCAGGGTGCGCGAGTCGAGGTGGGTGGGCTGCACGACCAGGAAGCCGGTGGCGGCCCAGTGGTCGGCCAGCGGGGCGTAGCCGTCCATCGACCAGCCGAACCCGTGGGAGAACACGACGACCGGCAGGGTGCCGCCGGTGGCCGGCGCGGTGACGCGTACCTGAAGGTCCTCGCCCCGCCCGGGGGCCGGCAGAAGCACGGGCTTCACCGAGATGGTTTGCATGTTCTTCCCCTTACCTTAAACGGAACACTGCTCCGCTACCTGCTCGCAAAGATACGGAGCAGTGTTCCGTTTGACAAGTCGTCTGGCATGATGACGTGGTGGCAGGGAAACGGGCCGATGCCCGGCGCAACGAGGAGTCGCTGCTCGACGCGGCGGCCGCGGTGTTCGTCGCAGCCGGGGTGGAGGCGCCGGTCCGCGACATCGCCGCCCAGGCCGGGGTCGGCATGGGCACGATCTACCGGCACTTCCCGACCCGGTCCGACCTGATCATCGCCGTCTACCGGCACCAGGTGGAGGCCTGCGCGGCGGCCGGCCCCGCCCTGCTGGAGTCGTGCCCGGCCCCGTCCGAGGCCCTGGCCCGCTGGATCGATCTGTTCGTCGACTTCCTGGTCACCAAGCACGGCCTGGCCGCCGTCCTGCGCTCCGACCAGGCCGGCTTCGAGACCTTGCACGCCTACTTCCTCGACCGCCTGGTGCCGGTGTGCGCGCGCCTGCTGGACGCGGCGGCCTCCGCCGGGCAGATCCGCGGGGACATCGCGGCGCTGACGCTGATGCGCGCGGTCGGGAACCTGTGCATCGGCGCCGGGGAGTCCTACGACGCCCGCACGATGGTCGACGTGCTGATCGCCGGGCTCCGCGTTCAGCCGTAGTGACCGAGATTGACCACCAGCGCGGCCACCGCGGTGACGAAGAAGATCGCCCAGCCGAGCAGGTCACGGGACCCGGCCCGCAGGTGGGCGATCAGCGCGCCGGTGAAATACAGGACGAGCCCGGCGGCGGCCAGCACGCCCAGCAGCGGCACGGCGAACCCGGCCAGCAGCCCGAGCGTGCCCAGGGCGAGCAGGCCACCCAGCACCGGCACCCAGGACCGCGGGATCCGTTTCCGGTCGGCCTGGGCCTTCGGGTAGTCGTGACCGATCAGGTAGATGACGGCCGCGAAGCCGTTGAAGACGGCGGCGATGACGGTGACGGCTGGGTACATGCCCGCAGGACGAGTCGGCAACGATCTATGTGACGGCGGCCAGCTGGAAACGTTCGAAACAGGCCAGGGCGGCGTCGACGGCCGGGCGGTCGACGATGTCGGCGACCGGTGTCCACTGCTGGATGAGCACCTTGCCGGCGGCCCGGTCGGTCTTGAGGTCGGCGGCGGCGACGATGCGGTCACCGGCCAGCACGGGCAGGGCGAAATAGCCGTACCGGCGTTTCGGTTTCGGGACGTACGCCTCGAAGACGTGCTTGTAGCCGAACAGCCGCTCCAGCCGCTCCCGTTGGATGATCAACGGGTCGAACGGGGACAGCAGGTGGACGACCGCCGGGTCCGGCGCGGGCGGGATGCTGTCGAGGGTGTCCGGGGTGGCCCAGTGCTCGACCCCGGCGACGTCGACCGGCACGAGCTGCCGGCGGCGGACGCGTTGCTCGATCAGCTCGCGCACGGCGGGTTTGAGTTTCGGGGCGTGGAAGCAGACCGAGGGCAGGCTGACAACACCCTGGGCGCGCAGCGCACGGTCGAGGCGGTAGGCCAGCTCCTGCCGGGCGGTGGCCGGGCGCGGCGGCTGCGGCCAGCCGAAATGCCGGTCCGTCAGCTCGTACGTCTTGAGCATGCCGGCCCGCTCGCTGACGGTCAGCAGCCCCCAGGTGACCGCGACCTCCAACGCCAGTTTGGACGGTTTCCGGCTGGCCCACAGCCAGTCCTTGTCGACCAGCACGTCGTCGGTGATGTCGCGGATCGTCAGCGGCCCGTCGTCGCGCACCCGTTTCACGACGCGGCGCACGTCCTGCGCGGTGGCGCCGCGATGCCACGACAGCCACGGCCCGGTCCGCAGCCGGCGCATGGCGGGCAGGAAGAACCGGAAATCCGCGGCGGGCGCATAGGACAAAGCGTGGGTCCACACCTCGAAGACACTCTTGTCGGTGCTCTGCGCCTGCCGCAGGTCATCACGCCGGTAGCCGGGGATGCGGGGTGAACAGGATGTGGTGATGCGCGCGCTCGATCACGTGGATCGTGTCGATCTGCACGTAGCCGAGATGCTCCACGGCCGCCGCCACCGCCCGCGCCCCCGACCCGAACGGCTCGGCCTCGGTCAGGCGTTGCGCCCGCAACCAGACCCGGCGGGCATCCTCGGTCGGCAGGCGCGTGATCACGATCCTTAAGATAGGCCGCTGTGGACCAGCCCGCGCCCCCGCGCTCCCGACGCCGCGCCGTGATCATCGTCCTGGCCGTCCTCGTCGTGGCCATAGCCGCCCTGCTCGTCTACACCCTGGGCGTCTTCGACGACAAAGGCCGCTTCCGCAGCGAGCCCCCGGCGTGCGCGACACTCGAGCCCAGCCTGCCCGCGCTGGCCGCCACCTACGTCCCGAAGCAGGACGGCAAGAACAACTGCGGCCTGTGGCTGCCCGAGACCGACCCGGCCTACGTCAAGGCCCCGAAGATCACCGTCGCCTACGCCGTCCTGACCCCGGGCCGCGGTGACGCGCCGGCCGCCGCCAGTAAGAAGCTGCAGGAGTTCGCACCGCTGGGGTTCACCGCGTTGCCCGGGGTGGGCGAGGAAGCGTACGTCTGGAACACCAACCTGTACTTCCGGGTCAGCAACCTGCTGGTCGGCATCACCGTCTACCCGAACCCGGCCAGCTCCCAGAGCGCCGTGCACGCCTTCGCCAAAGACCTGGCCGGCCGCCTCACCACGTCCTGAACGACCGCGCCTTGCCCGCTCAGCCGGGCTCCGGCTCACCTAAGGCGGCCGCCAGCAGCTCGTAGGTCTGCGGCACCGCCCCGGCCACGCTCGGCACCACCACCGTCCCCGGGCGCCGGCGAACGACCTCCATCAGGTTGTCGTACATGGTGGCGAGCACAACATGCCCGCCGCCCAGCTCGACAAGACGGTGGTGGTGGCGAACCCACGGGTCTTCACTGTCCTGGGCGCGGCGGTCGAACCGTGCGACAGCCGCTTCCCGGTCGTCGAGCAGGACGACCTCCCGAAAGCCCGCCCCGTGCTGACGCGCGAGCTTCTCCAGCTCGACGATCTCACCGACCGTGCCGTGATACTGCGGCAGCAGGACATCGCGTCCGCCCTCCAAGTGGGTCGCCGCCATCGCCCGGACCAAAGACCACACAATCGGCCACGTGTCGGTTTCCTCGTCCCGCCACCCGCCCACGAGGCGGTGCACGGCATCGACGTCCAGATTCAGGACACCGGGATTGCGGTCCACGTAGAGCGCCGACAGGGTGGACTTGCCGATCCCCGGCGGGCCGTTCAGATGGATGAGCCGCGCCATCTCGTCACCTCCGCCACATTCTGCTGGGTCCCACCGCCCGGGTCAGGCATACCACCTGTCGTAGGGGTGCCGGCCGGGGCGGAAGCCCAGCGCCTCGACCATGGCGACCGCTTGCGCGAAGTCGAGGCCGACGCCGCCGGGGTGGTGCGCGTCGCTGCCGAAGGTGACCACCTCACCGCCGGCCTCCCGCCACCACCGCACGATCTGCGGGAAGGGCCGCCGATTCGTGTTGACCTCCAGCGTCAGACCGGCGGCCGCCACCGCGCCCAGCGCGTGCCGGAACTCCTGTTCGAAGTCGGCGGGATCGAAGGGCCCCGCGGCCGCGGGCCAGTACCGGCTGACGAAGTCGATGTGCGCGAGCGCCTCGAAGTCCGTGGGCCCGGCCACCAGCCGCGATATCTCGGCCAGGTAGTCGCGGACCACCTCGGCCGCCGGGCGCCGGGCGAAGTGCTCACCCGGCTCGTTGAGCCCGCCGCCCAGGGGCAGGGTGTGCAACGAGCCGAGGACGCGGTCGAACTGCCCCGCCGCGAGCACCGCGGCGACCTGATCCCGATGCCAGTGCGGCTCACCGACCTCCACCCCGGTGAGGATCGCCAGGTCGGGGAACGTGTCGCGGCAGCGCTGCACACACGCCAGGTAACCGTCGACGTCCAGTGCGGGCGGGGTCAGCGTGCCGTCCGCGGTGATCAGGTCGGTGACCTTCGCGGGGGCATCCGGCGCCGGCTCCACCCGGGTCCAGACGGTGAAGTCGAGGTGCTCGGTGAAGGCGATGGCCGGCAAGCCGATGGCCAGGGCCCGGGCGCAACTGGCCTGCATGTCACCGGGCTCGCAGTCCCAGGACCATTCGGTGTGCACATGTCCGTCGGTGGGGAGCATGGCCCCAAGTGTTCTGGCTCCGCTTATCGGGCAAATGATCAAGGCTCCAACCTTGGTATTGACAGATAGGCTGAGCTTGACTTGCGCGCCTCGGCTCTGTCTATCTGTCAAATGCAGAATTGCGCGACTGCCGGTCCACTGTACCCAAGGGTGATGTTGGCGCAGACAAGCGACGCAGTGACCTGCGCTATGGGTCTCGAGCAGGCTGGAACCCCCCTCGTAGGGGGGCCTGACGGGGATCCCGACGTCTCTGATGTTGCCCGGATTCGGGTGAGCTCGACGGCTCCGCGAGCGCCGCGTTGGAATGTTGATGGACAACTCGTCACTCGAGCCCGTGAACTCCGCTCGCGCTGCTCCGGCGGATCGCGTCTCTATGCGGGCTGGCTGCTCTCGACGGCGCCCGGATTTTCGGCGGCGTGGTCGAGGAGTTGGTCGTCGAGGATGTCGCGGGTGATGCGTTCTTTCTCGCTGAGAATGGCGTCGATGGCGGCGCCGCGGACGAGGGTCGACAGGCTTCCGATCCGTCCGTTGGTGCGGGTGTACAGGTACTCGCTATGGCGGGCCAGGGTGCCGTTGCGGTGCTGCCGGAGGCAGAGTGCCGCTTCGAAGGAGGCGACCATCGCGTCCCATTCCTGGCGCTGGCCGGCGGTGCCGTAAGCGAAGGGTCGGGTGGGTACGAGGGCGAATCTGCTGGCCAGTTGCTGTCCGCGAGGTCCGGTGAACAGGTTGTCGCGGACGTTGATGCCGGCGTAGATGAAGGTGGCGGGGATGCGTTCGGACAGGTATTTGAGCTGGTCGGAAACCTCGCCGCCGTGGGTGGTGTTGATGTTGAGGTTGTGGATTTCGTCGACGATGACGAGGTCGCAGCGTGCGTCGATGAGGGTTCGGCAGACGGATTCGGTGATGTCGGGCATGTTCGCGCGGGATCTGATGGGCAGGGCGAGGAAGTGGGCGAACTCGACGGCGATCATCCTGGCGGTGGCAGGGGCCGGCACGGTGATGTAGACGACCGGGATCCGGTCGTGGCCGGGGTGGCGCAGGTCGATGCTCAGGTGGTGGGTGCGGCCGAGTTCGGTGACCGAGGTGCTTTTGCCGGTGCCGCCGAGGCCTTCGAGGATCAGGCCGCGGCGGGCGGAGGTGGCGTGCCGGTTGAGGATCAGCAGCCGGCGAACGGCGGTCATGACGGTGCGGATCGTCGGGGTCTCGAGCACGAACGGTTTGCCGAGGTAGTCGAGGCGGGCGGCGTCGTATCTCTCGCAGGCGGCGGGCGTGCCGCGGGCGGGCGACTGCGGTTTCGGGATCTGGTGGTGGGCCCAGCGGAACCAGCCTTCCCAGGTGGTCGGGACCAGCCGTTCGGCGGCCAGGTCCGGCGTGCTCATGGCAGCCACCGTTGAGCGTGGTCGGCGGCGTCGAACGCACCGAACGGCGCGTCGGACGGCGCGTCGGCGCTCGTCTCGTCGGCTGGTTCCTCGCCGATGTCGTCCGGGGGCGGGTCGTCGAGGGTGGGGCGGTGGGCTGCGGCACCGGCTCTGGTGCGGCTGACGACGCGCCGCTCCTCAGCGGTGAGGGCTGTGCCGGGTGGCGGTGGCTGGTCGGGTGGTCCGTGGCCGGCGCGGCGCAGCAGGTCGTTGAGGACTCGGGCGGTGCGTGTCTCCAAGGGCTCGGTGCTGTCCATGGTGGCGGCTTTGCGGCGGGCGTGGCGCCAGGTGAAGTCGGCCAGCGGGGCGTTGACCATGGCGCGGTGGGTCCAGTCGAGGGTGAACCAGCCGGTGCCGTGGTGGTTGCGGACCCAGATTCGGGTGATGTCGTACTCGTCGTAGGCGACCTGCCATTTGTTCTTCTGGGCGGTGACGCCGGAGGGCTGGCGGCGCGGCAGGCCGCGGGTGTTGTAGACCCGGCCGGCCCACCGCACGCCGTAATCGTTGAGGGTCGCCCAGAAGGTGGGGAGCAGTTCGAGGTAGTCGTCGCCGCGCAGCATCACCGGCACGTAGCCAGCGGCCGCGACCAGGGTCGCGTACATCTCGTTCGGTGACAGCCGGCGGCCGGTGTCCGGGCTGGCCAGTTCGTCGTGCGGGCGTGACTGCCAGCCGGCGATGACCCATTCGTCGAACAGGTCCTGCAGTTGGGCGAGACTCCAGAGGGGTTTATCGGCGATCCGGGCGCCGCGCCGGGTGGTGTCGCAGCCGACGTAGCCGACGACGTACTGGCAGAACAACGTGTTGATCGATCCGAAGGTGCGTTCGATGACCCCCTTGTAGGTGGGTGTTCCCGGCGGGGCGGGCTGCAGGGAGATACCGAGCCGGCGGCAAGCCTGCACGAAGGTCGCGGACACGTACACCTTGCCCTGGTCGTAGACGATCATCTCCGGGTAGATCGCCGGTTTCGCGGCGGCCAGCCGCATCCGGTCGTCGATGCCGATCAGCCGCTCGTAGGGCAGGCAGGAATGGGTGATCCGCAGGGCGTCGTCCCAGCCGGGCCGCATCGGGTCGGGTACCAGCATTCGCGGCAGCAGTAGGGCCGCATCGATGGCCTTGGTGCCCTGGGGTCGCAGGATGCCCGCGCACAGTGTCCGGGTCGCCACGTCGACGGCGGCGGTCAGTTCACCGCGTTCGGTGATGCCGTCGCCGAGGTGGGTGAGGATGTCGATGGTGGTGGTGTCGATCTGCACGACCTGCCCCGGTCTGGGGAAGGTCAGGGTGGTGAAACCCCCGGCGGGCCGGTTGCTCATGTTTCTGCGGGTGACCGCGGCGTCGAAGGTGTAGGTGCCGGCGGTCATCGTGCGCAGCAGTTTGTTGAAGGTGCTCTTGGCCGGCACGGGTGGCGGGTCGTCGGGGTACCGGTCGGCGATGATCTGCTGCACGCGCCAACGGAACCGGTCCCTGGTGCCGGTGGAGTCGGGGATCTCCGCCTGCAGGGCTTGCCGGATCACCTCGACGACCCGGGGATCGGTGTCGCCGGTCATGCTGGCCGGTCGGCGGGCCCGGCCGTCGGTCAGCGCGCGCGGGTCGCCGGTGGTGCGCAGGCGCCGGCGCATCCGGGCGATCGTGCGCGGGCTGGCCTGCCAGCCGAGGGCGGTCAGTTCCCGGGCCTTGGCCTGGCAGCGTTCGGTCAGGGTGGTGGTGGCGGGGTCGTATTCGGGGCGGGGCCGGGCGTCGGGCCCGGCGCCGAGGGGAAGCCCGGTCTCGACCTCGACGATGTGCTGTTCCCATTGGCGGGCGAGGTCGGCGGTGTGAGTGTCCAGGTCGTCGAGCCGGGGGTTGACCACGGCCGGGACGGGGGCGCCGTCGAGCAGTGCGAAGCCGTCGGAGGCCAGCAGGTGGGTCAGCAGCACGGCGATGGTGGTGTCATCGGCGCCGGCGAGGCGCAGGTGGGTGCCGCTGAGCGCGACGACGCGGTATTCGCAGTCCTCGTAGCGGACCTGGTCGCCGAGGTGCAGCACCTGCCTCATCCGGGCACGCTCACGATCGACACGCTGTCGAGGCGGATCGTCAGGTCGGCGTGCAGCCGCTGGTTCCAAAGCAGGTGATACAGCACCGGCAGCACGGCGAGCGGGTCCCCGACGGCAGCCGCCGTCGCCATCAGCGGCCCGGGCCGGTCGAACGCGGAGAGCAGGTTTTCGGTCATGCGGTCGTGGTGGTGGCGGGGATGGCGGTAGCCGGCCAGCCATCGCAGGTTCTCGATCCAGACCGGGTCGTGCCCGGTGACCAGCAGGTGATCCCAGCCGGCATGCGCGCAGGCATCGCGGATCGCGGTGTCCGCCGCCGGGTCGAGCTTGCTGGTGGTGCGGGCGCGGCAGTCGACGACGATGCCGGTGCCGTCGGCGCGCCGGGCGAAGAAGGCGGGGATATGTGGCCGCGCAGGGTGCCGGTCGGTCCAGGACACCGCGAACGGGCGGCTCGCGAACGCACGCACATTGATGTCGTGGTCGAGGACCATGGCCGTGTCGTGTTCGAGCCGGGTCCGGTAGCCGACGTGATCGCCCAGCCGTGCGGACCAATAGTGGCCCGGTGAGCTGCGTTGCCCCTTGTGTACCGGCAGTGTGGTCACCGGTGGGGCGTGTTCAAACAGGTGGCTCATCGCGTGTGTCAAAGGCTCGCGGATGTCGCCGCGAACCGGATCGCGGTAGCGCAGCACACAACCGTGGGCGGTGGCCGACGGTTGCTGCGGTGCGGTGGTGAGCAGGCTGGACATCAGGACCCCTCGCGCCGTTCCCGCGGCAACGTCGGCATGCCGGTCTCAGTGCGTTCCGGGCGCCCGCGCCCGGTGATTTGCTCGCACCACCGATGCAGCGGATCGAGCGCCGCGCCGGTGACGTCGTAGCCGGTGCGGCGACCGACCTCGGCGCAAAACCTCCGGGCCGGCGGGCTGTCCCACAGCTCGCGCAGCGGCTGCTCGCCGAGGACCCTGATCCAGTAGGAGGACACGAACAGGCTGAGCAGGCCGACAGCCTCCGGGTAGTACATCAGGGCGATGATCGGATCGCGGTCGTGTGGGGTGCTGCTTGTGAGGCCGGTGAGAAGGTGCCGGCGAGTCAGGGCGCCGTCGCTCCAGCAGCCCTGCTGTGCCCACCAGGCGGTGACCTGAACGGCCTGGCTGTACGCGGTCTGCACCGCGGGCCGACCGTGCCGGCGCACGAGGTTGGTGTGGTGGCGCTGGGCGGCCGGCAACTCAGGAATGTCGCGCAAATCCCACTGACTGTGGGGATCCTGGCCGCCGACCCAGAGCGCGTGCTTGAGGCAGATCTGCACGTCACTGGGTGTCCACACGAGGACCTCGCCGCCGGCGCCACGGGCGGCGGCGCATCGGTGGCATACCGGTCTGACCAATACCGACCGGCCCGAACGGGCCTGCTGGGGCGTCGGGGGACGCGGCCACCGGCTGCCCGCCGGCAGTTCCAGCTGGTGGCGGGTAGCGCGTAGTTCGGGCAGGGCCAGCAGCAGCGTGCGGGGCGCCCTGCCGGTGAGGGCAGCGAAGCCGTCGGCGCCGAGCAGGCCACGACGCAGGCCGGCGGCGGCACGCAGGTCGGCCACGGACAAGTGGTTCGCGGCGGCTAGGCGAGCCTCATAGGAGCGCACCGTCTCGTCGCGAAACGGCGCCACATCGCGGGGCAGCCGCCGCACCGCCGCCGACGGTGGTGCCGGTTGCCGGGCAGCCGGTCGCGGTCCGCTGACCCGCGGTGCGGGCGGGCGCCGTGCGCTGCGCGGCGGCGCGAAGGCGGGTTCCGCCCGCGCCGGTGCGGAGTCCGGTCGTGCCGGTGCGGTGTCTGGCAGGCCGTGGTGCTCGGCAAGCGCCTCTGCCACGAGCATCGCGGGATCACGGTCGAGCCGATCTTTCACCCACCGGCGCAGGTAGCGGGCGCGGACATCAACGGCCGGCTCTGGCGGCTCTGGTGCGGGTGCTGCGGCGATTCTGCGGGTGGCGGCGAGGCCGGGGGCACGGCGCAGCACCGACGGTGACACGCGATGAGGGTCGTCGAGGCCGGCCGCGGCCGCGATGCGCCGGATCATCGCCGCGGGCGCCGCGGCTCCGAGTCGCGTACCGGTGGCACTGCGGGCGGTGACGAACAGCGGCCCGGCCAGTTCATGCACGCCGACGCCGTCCGCGTGCGCCCGCGCTGCCAGGTAGGTGTGAATGGCGTCCGCCGCATCGTCGGGCACCCCGCGCCGGTAGCGGCTGCCATCGCCGTCACGCAGCCATATCGCTGACCGCCCGGCACCGTCGTCGAGAGCGAGGTCGTCGACGTTCAACCCGATGACCAGGCCAGGGCCGATGTCCGTGCCGATGAACATGCGCAGGATCGCGGCACGGCACAACGCCGCCAGGTACTCACGTGCCCGTGGACCCCGGGTGGCGGCCACGGCGTCGGCGTCGGTTTGGGCGCGCAGCCGGTCCACGTCCGTGGCCGACAACGTCCGACGCTCCCCGCCGTACCAGGCACGGCCGGGCCGGGCGACCTGGTCGAGCGGGCTGGCCACGATCCGACCGAGACCGACCAGATGGCGGTACCAGCTCGCGAGAGCTGCCACC
The DNA here is from genome assembly GCF_023544465.1 of Paractinoplanes maris. Taxonomy (GTDB): domain Bacteria; phylum Actinomycetota; class Actinomycetes; order Mycobacteriales; family Micromonosporaceae; genus Actinoplanes; species Actinoplanes maris. Next base: position 77,650 of record NZ_JALPVL010000017.1, read on the forward strand.
CGCCGGGCGACCGTGGCCGGCCCGAAGGCCCTGACCTGCGCATTGACGAAGGAGTCGATGTCGGCAGGTGTGGCACTCAACGGCCGCAGACCCTGTTCGGCACACCAGGCCGTGAACAAAGCCAGGTCCGTCGCGTACGCGTCGCGGGTGTTCTCGGGTCTGCCGGCCAGCCAGGTCGCCACGATCGCGCTGGCCGGCTCGCTCGCGGCGGGTCTCGCATCGAGGGCCTCGATGCTGTTTATGGGCCGGGGCGCCGGACGGGCCATCCATCAACGCTATCGATGGGAGGCGTCCGGGACGCCGGCATGTCACCCGAATGGGTAAGCCTCGCCGGATCACGTCATAGCGGCGAACCGCCATATTTGCCGACTGTGGTGGCTGGACTGTTGTCAGAAGCCGGGGAAGGCGGCGCGCAGTTCGTCGAGCGAGACGTTGCCGGTCACCGCGACGCCAGCCGGGGTGTGCTGCGGGGAGAGCCGGCCGTAGATGAGCCGGATCGCCGCTTCCAGCGGTCCGGTGAACGTCGCGGTTTCCGGCAGCGCTTGGGTGGTGATCCGGGCGGTGTCGTCGAGCACGATCCGATACGGCGTCGCGGCGATGTTCAGGACCACGTGCTCGCCCACCGCGGCCGGCTTGGCGATGAAGCCGAGCAGGAAGCCGAGGCCATCGCCGAGGTGTCTTGCCAGCAGCACCGCGGACGGCTCGGCGAGGCCCGCGCCCGGGTCGACGCCGGCGCGGACGTCCCAGACGTGCGGGGCGACCTCGCTCAGGCGCATGGCGGCGAACGACGCGAGCGACAGCGGCTCGGGCAGGAACGAGGGGATCTTGATGTCGTCGTACCGTTGCTCCGGAAGCGTTTCGAAGGCGGCGACCAGGGCAGTGTCGGATTTCGCCCAGCCGGCTGCTTGGTCCTGCGGACTCAAGGCGTTCCAGCGGTCCCAGACGCTCTGGTTGAAGTCAGGGCCGGGCGCTTCGGCATCGCCGAGCCCCGCTCGGAGGCCGGCGAGGGTGATTTCCGCGCCGCTGCCGAGGTGGGACAGGACGTCGGCGATGGTCCATTCGGATGCGCCGGACGGGCCGGTGAGCTGTTCGGCGGAGAGTGCGGAGACCACGCCCGCGAGGGTGTCGTGCTCGCTGCACAGGGCCGCGATCGTGCGGCCGGCAAGGGTCGTCATGGGTGTTGAGCCTACCGACGCCGTCGCAGCAAGTGGAACGGGTCATCCATTTTCGTGGCAGCCAGCCGGTCCTTCAGTGCAGGACCGCGTGTGTCCCGAACGTTCTGCGGTGATAGGTCAGCGGTGCCTGCGGGTCGTGGTCGGCGGCCGTCACGCGACCGATGGCCACGATGTGGTCGCCGCCGGGTATCAGCTGATCCACGTCGCAGGCGAGCCAGCCGCTGACGGCGTCGAGCCGGGGTAGCCCGTGCTGCTGCGACCAGGCGACGCCGGCGAATTTCTCGTCGCCTTTGCGGGCGAATGTCAGCGCGAGCCCGCTCTGCTCGGCGGTCAGGACGTTGAGGCCGAACCGCCGGGTCCGGGTGATCATGCTCAGCAGGTCCGAGTCGCGGTCGAGGGCGACGAGCACCATCGGCGGGTCGAGTGACAGCGAGGTGAACGCGCTGACCGTGGTGCCGTGCGGGCGACCGAGGTCCATCGCGGTGACGACAGCGACGGGAGTGGCCACGGCACCCATTACGGCGCGGAAGTCGTCGGCCGAAACCTTCATGCCAGTGGACTCCCTTCGAGGCTGGCGGTGCGCCGGACATGGTGCCGGCGCACCGGCTGGTTAGAGCTGTCCGAGTTCCTTGCGTACCTGCGGCAGGACCTCGGTGCCGAGCAGTTCGATGGCCTTGAGGAAGGTGGCGTGGGACATGCCGCCGACGTCCATCTGCAAGATCTGGCGGCTGTGTCCCAGCTTCCGGTGCAGGTCCAGGATGCGGTCGGCGATCTCGTCGGGTCCGCCGGCGAAGACCATGGCGCCCGGCTCGTAGTTGAGTTCCCGGCCGCTGGGTGCCATGCCGGCGCGGCCGACCTCGGCGGCGCCGGTGGCGAACATCCGCATCTCGTAGTCGAGGTAGTCGGCCTTGGCCTGCCTGTTGTCCGCGCCGACGAACCCGTGCACGGCGACGGCGATGTCGGCCTGCTCGGCGGGGTGTCCGAGGCTGGTCCAGGCTTCGCGGTAGGCGTGGCCGTACTGGGCCCAGTGGTCGACGGTGCCGCCCAGGATGCCGAGGAACATCGGCAGGCCGAGCTCGGCTGCGCGTAGCACCGATTCGGGGCTGCCGCCGGTACCGAGCCAGATCTTCAGCGGCTGCTCGGGGCGCGGGACGATCAGCGCGTCACGCAGGGGCTTCTGCCGGTGCGGGCCGTTGAAGGTGACACGGTCGCCGGCGTTGGCGGCGATCAGCAGGTCGAGCTTGGACCGGAAAAGCATGTCGTAGTTGCGGCTGTCCAGGTCGAACAGCGAGAACGTGATGTCGGAGGACCCACGCCCGGCCACGATCTCGACCCGGCCGGGGGCGATCGCCGCGGCGGTGGCCATCTGCTCGAAGACCCGCAGTGGCTCGTCGGTCGACAGCACCGTGACGGTGGTACCCAGTCCGATCCGCTGAGTCGATGCCGCAGCGGCGTTGACCAGCGAGGTCGGTGACGACAGCGGCATCGACGGCGTGTGGTGCTCCCCGAAGCCGAAGAAGTCCAGCCCGACCTGCTCGGCGACGTGCACGGCCTCCAGCACGTCGCGGATCGCCTGAGCGGTGGTGCCGGGGCCGCCGTCGGCGGCGCGCGGGGTGTTGCCGAACGAGTAGACGCCGAGTTCAAGCGCCATGGCGTTGCTCCTTAATGGTGATCAGGCGGTCGAGCGCCGGCCGGGCCCAGCCGGGCCATGCGGTCACGTCACTACGGTCGCACAAGTGGAAGGCATCTACCACTTATTCGAACTGTGAAGTGGAAGATAGTCTCCATTTGTTCGAGTCACGCCGGGCGCTGGGATGACACGGCGCATTCGCGGTCGCGGGCCGGACTGCTGGCTCGCCTCGCACGGTGGTAGTGCGGGGCCGTGCTGGGTCAGGCGGCGGCGAAGGTGGCCGGCTCGGCCTTCGCCTCGTCGGCGGCCGCGGCCCGGCGTGAGCGGTGGTGCCCGAGCAGGCTCAGCACCGCGCCGAGTACGAGCCAGCCGAGCAGGACGAGCACCGAATACTCGGAGCCGTGACCGTCGAAGTACGCGGTCGACCGCAGCAGGTGACCGCCGGCACCGGGCGGAAGCAGCTGGCCGAAGGTTCCGGACCAGCCGGGCAGCATCTCGGGCGCGGTGGAGGTCCCGGACAGCGGGTTGCCGAGCAACATCATCGTGATGCCGCCGACGGCGAAGCCCGGGTAGCCGAGCAGCGACTCCAGACCGAGGATGGTCAGCGACGTCGCGGCGACGGTCAGCGCGATCGCGCCGGCGTTCAGCAGGTAGGAACCGTCCAGCGAGCCGAGCCAGAACTGCAGGATGGCGGCCATGGCCAACCCGCCGGTGACGGCGAAGGTGAAGGCGCCGACGACCCGGCGGCGCCGGCCGCGGACCAGGTTGGTGAGTAGTACGGCGGCGAGCATGCCGCCGATCACCAGGGGCAGAGCCCCGGCGGCCAGGCCGGCGCCGCGCGGGTCGTCGGCGGGCAGGGCGACGAGATCACGCACCGCTACCGCCGGGCTGGTGCCCTGGGCCTGCGCCTGGCCGAGCGCGTTGCCCACGCTCTGCAGCGTCTGGGCGATCGAGGCGCTGCCCGCAGAGGCCACGAGGACCTGCGGGGTGCCGGTGCTGACGTCGATGGCGCCGTACACCTCGCGGTCGCGGATCAGCTTCTCAGCGGCGGCGGTGTCGGCGACCCGGGTGACGTCGAAGGCGTCCGGCAGGCGCTGGTCGAGAGCGGCGCTGACCTGGTCGACGGCCGCGGCGGGCCCGGCGATGGCGATGGGTACGTCGTGCACTGATGATCGCACCGCCGGCCAGGCGAAGGCGGTGAGTAGCACGCTGATGATCAGGGTGAGCAGTGCGACGGCCTTGGCCACCGCCGACCATGGTGACTTTGCGGTGCTGGCTGCCGGGGCCTCGGAGGCCATGGGGAACTCCTTAAAAGAACGACTATTCGCTTTTCGATCATTGCATTGCGGCGAGCGCAGTGAGAAGAACGAGCGTTCGCCTTTATCCTTCGTCACATGCCCCGCGTCTCTGAGCAGTACCGGGCCGGTCGCCGCGCTGAGATCGTCGCCGGCGCAGCCCGGCTGTTCGCCGCCAACGGCTTCCACGCCACGTCGATGGCCGACATCATCAGCGAGTGCGGCCTGTCCGCCGGAGCCGTCTACCGGTACTTCAGCAGCAAGGAAGAGCTGATCGCGGCGGTGGCGGAGACAGCGCTGAACACAGCCGACGAGGTGTTCCAGGCGATGCTCGCCGACGGCGCGGCCCCGTCACCCCAGGACGCGCTGGCCGCGATCATCACGACGATCACCGAACAGATCGCCCGGGACCCGGTCACCGGCGTCGACCTGACGCGGGTCGGGGTGCAGGTATGGGCCGAGGCGCTGCGCAACCCCGTCCTCGCCGTCCGCGCCAATGAGGTCTACCTGCGGTTGCGGGGACATTTCGCCGAGGTGGCCCGCCGCTGGCAGGCTGCCGGGAACCTGCCCGCCGAGGCGGTGCCGGAGCAGGTCGGCGCCGCGATGCTCAGCCTCGTGCAGGGCTTCGTGCTGCAGTCGCTGCTGATCGACGACACCGACCCCGGCGACTACATCGCCGGCGTGCGGTGGCTGCTGCCCCGTCCGGGCGGGGAATAGCACTAGGACGATCGGGTACGCCGATCGGCATGATGGACTTCCTGACGAACGTGGCAGCGCGGTGACGGCCGGGCGTGGCCTGCTGCGGACCTTGGCGGCGACTACCGCCGTCGCGGGCTTCGTGGCCGACTGGAATCGCACGCACCTGTTCAACCCGGCGTGGCCGCCGCATGCCCGCTTCCACGACGCGATGACCATCGCGCTCGGCACCGCCCTGGGCGGTACGGCCCTGTACCTGCTGCGTGAGGGGGCGGACGACCGGGACGTGGCCCTCGGCGCAACACTGCCGGCACTGTTCTGGGCCTCCATGGGCGCCGCATTCACCTTCCCCGGCACCGCGGGCATGGAGGTGGAGTTCCCGCAGTACGTCCCCAAGGTGCACGGGGTGTGGATCAACGAGCGTTTCCCGGCGGTCGCGATGACGCTCGCCGCCGCCGGCGCGTACGCCCTGGAGCGCCGCAGCCGGCAGGCGGCGTAGCCCGCTCGGCGGCAGAACCGATCCTCCCCGGTGGGCGGTCTCGTTGATCTGCTCCGCCGGTGAGCTCAGTTGCTGATGGCGGGGGCCCGGCGAACGTACGTGTCGTCGTCGACCTGGGCGGCGGTGAACGCGGCGATGTCGGCGCGGGTCACGGCGAAACCGATCCGGTCGGTGGCGAAGAAGCCGGCGCGCACCCGGCCCTTCTTCGGCTCATTGGTGGGGCGGATGAAGCGCACGATCGTCCAGTCGAGGTCGGAGGCCATCACCGGGTCGGTCATGCCGCGGATCTCCTCGTAGGCGCGGCGTCCGAATGTCTGGGGCAGCAGGCGGATGAGCCGCGTCTGCCAGGTCGGCCGCTCCTGCGGGTCCCAGACGGCGGGGGTGGCGTGGCAGACGTAGCGCCGCACGCCGTGGCGGTGCATGGCGTCGAGCAGATGATGGGTGCCCTCGGTGAGCGGGTGCCCCTTCTCGTCGCGGGTCAGCACGGGGCCGAGGGCGGAGACGACGGCATCGGCTCCGGCAATCGCGGCATCGATCGCGTCCTGGTCGGACATCTCGCCGACGAAGACACGGACGCGGTCGCCCCAGGACGCGGGAACCTTGCCGGGATGGCGCGCGTAGGCGGTGACGTGGTGGCCGCGATCGAGGAGCTCAACGACGGTCAGGGAGCCGATGGCGCCGGTAGCGCCGAAGACGGTGACGTTCACAGGTCTCTCTTCGTTCGGGTTCGGGCCGTCCGGGCGTCAGTAGCCAGGGCGTGCCCGACGGGCGGGGTGGCGCGTCGTCGCCGGCGGTTGCCGGCAGCGGCGCCCCTCCCCCCGGCTCTGCGGGCTGGTCCGTCGTCAGGTCATCGCCGCGGACCGTGGCGTTCAGAGCGTCGCGATGCCCAGCACCAGCGGCGCCACGGCGACGAGCATGATGGCGGCCGGCGCGCCGACGCCCTTCTTGTCGCCCGCGCGCAGATGGGTGATCACGGCACCCACGAAGTAGAGGACGACACCGATGGCTGCCGCGATGCCCAGCGGGCGGTAGAAGATGCCGATCAGAAGCCCCAGCGCGCCCGCGATCTTGACCAGGCCGAGAGGCAGGAACCAGCTGTCCCGGACGCCGATGGCCTTCAGCGTCTCCGTGATCTTCGGGTCGCGGGTGATGTCGCCACGGGCCGACATGAGCAAGACGAGTGACAGCAGGACAGCGACGACGACATAAGCGATGAACACGGAGAACTCCAGAGAAAGACGAGACGGGTCCGTCGAGCGGGCACGACCACAGCGCGGCACAAGTGTGCCGTCGCCGATAATGTAAGTGCTTCAACGATTGGCGTCAAACGACGATACTGGGCTTGGTATGGTCGGGTCATGGCTCCACGATCGGGCGGTAGTGCCCCCACCTCCGGCGCTCCCGTCGACACCCCCGGCCGCGACGGCACACCCGCATCCGTCGGCCCGGAGTTCCGCCTCTCCCTGCTGCTCGCGCGGCATGGCGGCAGCACCGACGCCCGCATCCGTGAGGCACTTACCACGTCCGGGGTCACCCCCCGCCACGCCATCGTGCTGATGCACCTCGACGGCGGTCAGGTCAGCCAGCGTGACCTCGGCGCCCGGCTCGGTGTCGACCCCAGCGTCCTGGTCACTCTCCTCAACGCCCTGGAGGACCGCGACCTCGTGCGACGGCGCCGGGATCCGACCGATCGGCGCCGTCACATCGTCGAGATCACCGAAGCGGGCGCGGCGGCCGCGACCAAGCTCGACGCCGCCATCGGCCGGGTCGAGGACGAACTCTTCGCCGACCTCACCGCTCAGGAACGCGACACTCTGCATTCGCTGCTGGCCCGGGTCCGCACCACCCTCGCCGACGCCTGCGACGGCGAGGCGGATACGGACCTCTGATGGTGCTGCTGGTGAGTTCAGCCCCCGGTGCGTAGCGCGTCGGAGATGGTCTTCGCGCCGCCGTGTGAACTGGCACCGCCGTCCACCGGGATCTCGGCGCCGGTCACGAACGCTGCCGCGTCGCTGAGCAGGAACGCCACGACGGCCGCGACCTCCTGCGGCGTGCCGGTGCGGCCGAGCGGAGTCTCCGCGACCGCAGCGGTGCGGAACGCGGGCGCGGCCGAAGCGGTCATCGGGGTGTCGATGAAGCCGGGGTGCACGATGTTGACCCGGATACCGCGCCGTCCGAGTTCAAGGCAGGCGGCATGGGTCAGACCGCGCAACGACCACTTGCTGGCGGTGTACGCGATCGGATAGTGCCCCTGCAGCGCGGCGAGTGAGCCGATGTTGACAATCGAGGCGCCGGCATCCATCAGCGGCGCGAGCGCCTGGATCCCGAGCATCGGCCCGATGACGTTGACGGCGTGCACGTGGGCGAATGCTTCCGCGGTGACCTCACCGAGCCGGGCCCGCCACGTCGCCCCGGCGCAGTTGACCAATCCGTGCAGCGGTCGGCCATGCAGGTCGTCGGCGAGTTGTGCCCAGGCCGCGGGATCGCGTACATCGAGAGCCCGCACGTCATCCGCGGGTTCGAGGTCGAGCCCGATCACCTCGATGCCTGCTGCCGTCACAGTGGCGGCGACAGCCGCACCGATACCCGAAGCTGCCCCCGTCACGACGACGATCATCGGGAACTCCGATGCCGTCCGGCGAGCAAGGTGGTCGTGTCCCTGCCGGGACCGGCCCGGTGTGAGCGCTCTGGCACAGTGCTCCCCTCTTGGATGTCGACGTCGGACCACTGTGCCGGGGCCATAGCGGCTGCGGAAGGCGCAACCGGCGATGCCGGCCATAACCACCGCTGATGGAAGCCGCACTCGGTCAGCCTCGAACCTTCGGTCCGCGAGAGGTGGCCGGGAGCGCCCGACCAGTTCACCGCGGGGCGCCGATGTGCTGCGCGGTCAGCCCTTCGGCGTAGACCTTGAGAGAAAACTGATCGCGGGTCATCACCGCCCGGCGCGCTGCTGACGCTGGCGGCCGGTGGCACGCAGCATGGCCCTGTACATCTGCCGGGGCGCGGGCGGGTCGGGCAGCGGCTGGGCCGACTGTGCGGCGCAGGCCTGCAGCAGGTAGCCGACGAACCGGCGCCAGGCGTCCGGAGCGGCGTCGCCGATCGAGGTGAGTACACCGGCGTTGGCCATCAGGAACATCGGCAGGTCCTCGGTGGAGAAGTCGGCGCGCAACCGGCCTGCGGCTTTCGCGCGGCCGATCAGTGCGGTGAAGTCGGCGAAAGCGTGGTCACGCGAGGCCTCGAACTGCTTGGCTGTGGGGAACGTCATGGTCAGCACGGTCGTGAAGCCGCGGTCGCCGGCCTGCATGGCGCAGATCGTCTCGACATAGACGCAGAACCCGTGCCACGGGTCCGGATCCGCCAGAGCCTGGCGCGCAGCGTCGGCGTACGCGCTCATCTTGGCCTCGAAGGCGGCGGCGACCAGGTCGGCACGGGTCGGATAGCGGCGGTACAGCGTGCCCACACCGACGCCGGCACGCCGCGCGATGTCCTCCATCGGCACGTCGAGTCCGTGTTCGGCGAAGGCCTCACGGGCGGCGGCGACGATGCGCTGCCGGTTGCGTTCGGCGTCGACGCGCAGGCCGGCGCCGGCGTGGGGTGCAGTCGGGGAGCTCATAGTTGCAGAGTACGGACAAGTGGAAGCACCCGTCCACTTGTCTGCTACGCTCGGTGCAGCAACTGGAAAGCACACTCCACTTTCTGCTAGGAGACTTGAGATGAAGGCAGTAGTTCTTCCCGAGCACGGCGCCCAGGTCGAGGTCACCGAGGTCGCGAAGCCCGAGCCGGCCGCCGGCGAGGTCCTCGTCAAGGTGCAGGCGTCGTCGATCAACGGCTTCGACCTGTCGGTCGCCGGCGGGCACGTCGCCGGCATGATGGAGCACCGCTACCCCGTCGTGCTGGGCAAGGACTTCGCCGGCACCGTCGAGGCGGTCGGTGAGGGCGTCACCCGGTTCGCGACCGGCGACACGGTGTTCGGCGTGGTCACCAAGGCCTACCTGGGCGACGGTGGCTTCGGTGAGTACGTGACCGTGCCGGAAGCGGTCGGTCTGGCCAAGCTCCCCGACGGGGCCGACATCGCCGCTGCCGGCGCGCTGGGCTTGGCCGGCACCGCTGCCGTCGACGCGCTCACCGCGGCCGCCCCGCAGTCGGGCGAGACCGTGCTGATCAGCGGCGCCACCGGTGGCGTCGGTGCGATCGCCCTGCAGTACGCGGTGGCAGCCGGTGCCACGGTGATCGCCACCGCCAAGCCCGGTGCCGAGGAGGAGTTCGTCCGCAGCCTCGGCGCCCACCAGGTCGTCGACCACAGCGGCGACGTGCCCGCCCAGGTGCGCGCCGCCAGCCCGGACGGCGTCGACGTGATCGTGCACCTCGCCGGTGACGCCGCCGCCCTGGTGCAGCTGCTGACCGAGAAGGGCCGCGTCGCCAGCACCATGGGCTTCGGCGCCGACCAGCACCCGGCGGCCACGTTCGTCTACGCCAACCCGGCCGAGGCCACCCTGGACCGCCTCGCCGGTGACCTCGCCGCCGGTCGCATCACCGTGCCGGTCGCCAAGACCTACGCCCTGAATGAGGTCCCCGCCGCTTTCGGTGACTTCGCCGGCGGCACCCTCGGCAAGATCGGCATCACGGTCTCCTGACCACCCTCTCCCCCAGCCCACGACGCGCGGCGCTCACCTCTCCCGACACCGCACCTCGAGCCGTACGAAACAGGAGCAAATCAACATGTCTGTCCTCGTCTTCGGTGCCACCGGCAAGCTCGGCCGCCTGCTGCTGCCCGAACTGCAGAAGCGTGGCGTCGCCGCCGCCGACATCACCGCGGCCGGCCGCAAGCAGGAGGTCCTCGACGGTCTGGCCGCCGAGGGCTACCGCACCGTTCAGGTGGAACTCGGTGACGCCGAGCAGGTCCGCGCGGCCGTCGCCGGTCACGACCAGGTAGTGCTCATCTCCGGCGGCGAACCCACCCGCCTGCAGCAGCACCGACACGTCATCGACGCCGCCAAGAACGCCGGCGTGGGACACCTCTACTACACCAGCGGGCTGCGCGTCGACGACCCGACCTTCCTGCTCGGCGCCGACCACAAGGACACCGAGGACGCCATCAAGGCCTCCGGGATCACCTACACGGTTCTGCGCAACGGCTGGTACATCGAGAACTACCTCCAGTCCATGCACGGCGCCGCGCAGACCGGGGTCTTCGCCGCCGCCGTCGGGGACGGGCGCGTCGCCCCGGCCGGTCGGCAGGACTTCGCCGAGGCCCTGGCCGCCGTCGTCGCCGGCGACGGTCACGACAACCGCACCTACGACCTCAGCGGCGACCGCGACTACACCTACGCCGAGCTCGCCGCAGCCATGAGCGAGGTGCTCGGCAAGCCGGTCACCTACCAGGCACTCTCCGCCGAGCAGTACCACGGCATGCTGACCGGCGCCGGCCTCGACGAGGGCACCGCCGGATTCCTGGTCGCCCTCGACGGCAGCATGGGCGCCGGCATCATGGCGCACACCGGCGACGACCTGTCCCGACTGACCGGCCACCCCACCATGTCCCTGGCCGAGGGCCTGCGGCAAGGCTGACCCCGGCAACGGTGCCGGCGCGGGACGAGCGCGTAGTCGACGCCCGTCCCGCGCCGCCGCTCAATCGGACGGACCGTCGCCCGCCGCCGCGTTGCGGCGCAACAGCGCCAGCGTCACCTCGTCCGGCGTCGCCGGATCGGGCAGCGGACCGGCGGCCTCGGCGGCGAAGGCCTGGATCAGGTACGCCACCAGGCGCCGCCAAGTGTCCTGCGCGGCCTCGGCGGTCGCAGCCAGGACACCGCTGTTCGCCATCAACACCATGATCATGTCCTGGTGGACGAAGTCCGCCCGCAACCGGCCGGTGGCCTTGGCATTGTCGATCAACTCGGACAGGCGAGCCACCGCACGGTCACGCTCGGCCTCGAACGCCGTCGCCGACGGGAACGCGACGGTCAGCACGTCGGTGAACCCGCGGTCGGCGGCCTGCATCTCGCAGACCCGCTCGACACAGGTCCGGAAGCCGCGCCACGGGTCCGGGTCATCCAGAGCCTCGTCGACGACCTGCGCGTACGTCCGCATCTTGTCCGCGAACACCGCGGTGACCAGATCGTCCTTGGTCGGGAAGCGGCGGAACAAGGTGGCGATGCCGACGCCGGCCCGGCGGGCCACCGCCGCCATCGGTGCCTGCAGTCCCTGCTCGGCGAAGACATCGCGGGCCGCCGCGAGGATCCGGTTGCGGTTGCGTTCGGCGTCGACCCGCAAGTCGCGGTCGCCGTCGGCGACGGTCTTCGTTCGGGGCATCCCACCAGCTTAATCGCGCAAGTGGAAGAACCACTCCAGGCGGTATGGCGTGATCCGCCCGACAGCACCTATTCAAGTGGAAGTTGCACTCCACTTATGCGTTACCATGATGTCTACAAGTGGAGTGCAACTTCCACTTGCTTTCAGGCGGACAGCTCACCCGAGACCCGCAGGTCTCCCCTCGACATTTCCAAGGACTGACACCATGAACGTCACCGTCTTCGGCGCCACCGGCGCCATCGGCCAAATCGTCGTCGCCGAACTGTTCACCTCCGGGCACACGGTCACCGCCTACGCCCGTAACGCCGCCAAGGTCCCCGTCTCCTGGCCCGCCGACGTCCGCGTGGTCGTCGGCGAGATCACCGACGCCGCCGCCATCGACACCGCGGTGGCCGGCGCCGACGCGGTGATCTCCGCCCTCGGCCCCAGCATGGACAAGAAGGCCACCGGCCTGCCCCTGGTCGACGGCACCAAACTGATCATCGAGGCCATGCAGCGGCACGGCGTCAAGCGCTTCATCGGCAACGGCACACCCAGCGTCGTCGACAAGCGCGACAAGCCCACCCTGCAGCAGAAGTTCGTCGGGTTCATGGGCCGCACCATGCTGCCGCGGGCCTACCAGGAACTGCTCGGCATGTCCGACCTCATCGTCAACAGCGGCATCGACTGGACCATCGTCCGGTTCATCGCCCCGAAGGACGGCCCGGCCAAGGGCGTAAAGCGGCACGGCTTCTTCGGCACCGACAAGATCGGCATGGCCGTCACCCGCGCCGACATTGCCGCTTTCACGGCGGCCCAGCTCACCGACAACCGCTACCACAACGCCGCCCCAGCAATCAGCAACTGAGCAGGCTGGATCTCGGCTGGCGAGTCGTTCGGGTGCACCTGTCTGAGCAGCGAGACTGTTCCTGCGAGTCGTCGACCGAGGTCGCCAGCTCGATAGTGAGAGGCGGGTCGACGGCGCGGGCCGCTACCCTGAGTGGCGCAGTAGACAGAAAAGCCCCGGACGCGTCGCGCGAATGGGCGACGGACCCGGGGCCTGTCCTTGAGTGGTGTCAGGACAATACCTCGTTGGCACATACTGGGCGGTGGATCGCCGCGAGTAGTGATCTTCGCCGCCAACGCTCTTCGCGTCCGGGTCATCCGTGCCCGAGGAGAGCCATTGAAGCTGCACGCGGTACACATCAAGGACTACCGTCCGGTCAACGACTCGCTGCTGTTCGAGGTCGAGCGGGACAAGACGATCCTGGTCGGAGCGAACGAGGCCGGAAAGACGGCGGTGCTGCGCGCCTTGCAGATGGTCAATCCGCCGGCCGGGGACAAGGTCGCGCTCAGTGCGCTGCGGGATTACCCGCGGGCTCGCTACGACGACATTGCCACCGGGAAAGTTGATGCGGCTGACGTTGAGGTCGCTGCAGCGGTCTACACGCTGGATGACACTGACCTTGCCGCGCTGCAGGCGGTCGGTCCCAGGTCTTCGCTCAGGCCAAGACCTGGCGGCTCGTCCGCCAACTGAATAACCAGCGCTACTGGAATCTGCCGGGTGTGGCCCATCACAAGACCGTCGGCGACATCGAGAAGGACCTGACTCGCCTCAAGGCCCACCTCAAAAAGTACGACCCAGAAGATGGCGCGTTGCTGGTGGAGTCGGTCGAGACCCTGCTTGAGGGTTCAGCACCGAGCCGGGCGCTGAGCGGCAAGTTCGCCACCGATCTGGACGACTGGCTGGACCGGGCTTTGCCCGTCATGGACGAGGACGACGAGAAGGCCGAGGCCCAGTTCGACCGGATCCGCACAGCCATCCGCTGGGCCGGCACCTTCGATAAGGCGTACAGCGTGCTGAACTCCCGCACGCCGGTGTTCGTCTACTTCTCACAGTTCTTCTCGGTACGCCCCCGCATCCACTTGGCCAACTTGGCGCAGCGGCAGGCCAGCGGCGAACTCGATGACGATTACGACTTCGGCAACCTGTGTCTGCTCGAGCTGCTCGGCTTCACCGCCAAGGAACTGTCCGACCTGGCCCAAACCCCCGCGCCGGTGCTGCCTGTGAACCAGCAGGACCAGAACGCCATGGCTGCCTACCAGAGCCAGGTGACCCGCTGGCAAGAGCAACTGGACGAGCGTCACTACCGCCTCAACGCCGCCAGCGTGGCCCTCACGAAGATGGTGCGCCGGGTCTGGAACGACGACACGGTCACGCTGAAGTTTGTCGCCGACGGGCAGTACCTCAAGGTCGTCGTCCAGGACGACCTTGGTGTCGAGGTCGAGCTGGACCAGCGCAGCGACGGATTCCGGTGGTTGGTCAGCTTCTTCGTCGTCTTCCGTTCCCAGGCCAAAGGTGACCTCAGCAACGCCATCCTTCTGCTGGACGAACCAGGACTGAGCCTGCACCCGCTCAAGCAGCAGGAGTTCCGCAAGACCGTCTCGCTGCTGGCCGAGGACAACCAGATCATCTACACCACGCACTCACCGTTCATGGTCGGACCGAATGAACTGCACCTGGTGCGCGTAGTTGAGATGACCGATCGGTCGACCGGGACGAAAGTGCACACCACCCTCGTTGTCGACGACCCCCGCTCGGTGTACCCGCTGCAGGCCGCGCTCGGATACGAGCTCGCCCAGAGCCTGTTCGGGCAGAAGAAGAACCTGGTCTGCGAAGGACTGACCGACATGTTCGTCCTGGAGGGCATCGCTGCAGCCATGCGAGAAGCCAAGGTGCCGACGATGCGCGCGGACATCGCCATCACACCAGCCCAGTCCGCCAGCAAGGTGGTCTACTACTGCACCCTGCTGCGCGGGCAGCAGCTCAAGGTAGCCGCGCTGCTGGACTCCGATGCCGCCGGCGAACAGGCGGCCGCCCAAGACGAACTCGTACGTCTGCTGCGGTCGAAGGAGATCCTGCGGACCAAAGACTTCTACACCGGCCCGGTCACGCGGCCGGAACTGGAAGACCTGCTTCGGGACACGCTTATCGAGATCGCCAAAAACGACCTCGGCTGGGACGTGACGACCACGGCGGCCGCCCAGCCTGGCCGGCCGCTGGTCGACATCTTCACCGCGCAGATCGGCTCGCCCTTCTCGAAGTACAAGCTGGCCAAGGCGTTCCTGCGGTGGCTATCGACGCACCGCTGGGCAGACCTGACCTCCGACGAGCAGGCGACATGGATCAAGATGACCGCCGCAGTCAACAAAGCCCTGGCCTGATCTGACCTGGTCGCAGGCTGGTGCGGAGAGGCTGGTCACCCACATGGGTGACCAGCCTCTCCGCACCAGCGGTTCGGGTCAGAACTGAATCCCATATCGGGCCATTGGCACCGCGGACGCCGGTTCCGATGTGGGTCATGACCGCACACCGGCGACAGCCTGGCGGCAACCCGACCCAGCCGGATCACCGGCTCAAGAATGACCGCTTCCGATGTTCCTCAAGGCCGGGCATGGCGTCGCGAACCTTCGCGGTGTCGACGAACTGCTCGAAGCGTACGATCTGGCCGGCGCGGACGACGAAGTGGTGGGCGACGCGGACGTCGATGGGCCGACCGGTGGCCTTGTTGACCGCGGTGTAGCGGGCGAGCACGACGACGTTCTCACCGTCGGTGACGTAGATGTCGTCGTGGACGGCCCAGCCGTCCCAGTCGGCGCCGAGCTTCTTCATCACACCGCTGGTCACGCCCTCGGGCGTTCGGTACGTGCCGGCGAGCGGGAAGCCGGCCATCTCGGTCCATTCGACGTCGGGGGCCAGGGTGGCGCGCAGCGCGTCGAGGTCGCCGGCGGCTGACGCCAGGTATTGCCGGCGGACAACGTCAGCGGGGGCGGTCGAGGTGGTGAGGTCGGTCATGGTTCAGCCCCAGCTCATCTCGCCCTTGGCGACCTTGGCGCCGATCTGTGCGGCGATCAGCATGCCGTGCTCCGGGTAGCGCTTGACCAGCGCCTCGGTGAGCGCCGGACCGTCGGCGGCCTTGTCCAGTTCCTCTTCGAAGGCGAGCAGGTAGTCGCGGGTGCCGGTGACGGCGCTCAGATCCGTCGGCGTGCCGGGCAGCCGGTGGCCGGGCACGACCAGCTCCGGTTCCAGAGCGGCGATCTCGTCGAGCACGGCGATCCAGGCAGCCCGCTGCTCCGCCTTGGCGGTGTCGGCGGTCCAGACGTGCTCGTGCTGGAACAGCAGGACACCGCCGAGGACCGCGCGGTGCTCGGCCTGCCACAGGTAGTGCCGGTCCGGCAACTGCGGGGAGCCGCCCTTGAGTTCGAACCGGTTGCCCTCCAGGTCGAGGTCGCCGCTCAGCGGGGTGATGTCGACCAGCCGGGTGGGCAGGTTGGCGCCGGACGCTGCCCACGCCGTCAGCTTCTTCTCGTACGACCGGTTGATGTGTTCGATGACCTGCGGGGTCGCGACGATCGCGGCGTCCGGGAACGCGTCGGCGACGACCTCGGCGCCGAAGTAGAAGTCCGGGTCACCGTGGCTGATCACGATCGTGGTCAGGCGCTTGCCGGAGTCGAGGATCGCGGCGACCAGGCGGTGGCCGTCGGCGCGGGTGAACCCGGCGTCGACCAGCAGGGCGTCGGTCTGACCAGTGACCAGGGTGGCGGTCTTGTTCTTGCTGCCGACCGGGAAGTCGAGATCGAAGACGTGGAATTCGAGCGTGCTCATGAGGATGTCTCCTGGTATTCGAGATGGGAGTGTCAGCGGCTGGCGAGGGCGATCAGGCGTTCCTCGACTTGACCGGGGCTTGCGTGCCCGTACGCGATCGCGGTGATGGTCTCGCCGTGCGCGGCGATCAGAGTGGGAAATCCGGTGACCCCCAGTTGCGCGGCCCGCTGGAAATCGGCCGCCGCGGCGGCCGCCGACCGGGGCTCGGTGAACGCCGCCGCGACCATCGCGCCGTCAACGCCGGCCTGCTCGGCGACTGTCCGGTAGGTGCCGGGCTCGGACAGGCTGAGACCGTCGACGTAGAACGCGCGCTGCAGCGCGATGGCGAGCTCCGCGGTCCGGTGGGGCGCTGCCTCGCGCAGGGCGGCGAATCCGCGGGCGGCGGCTTCGGAGTCCATGACGAACGTGCCGTCGGCGATGAGCCGTTCGTAGGCGGCACCGAACTGGGCGCCGGTCGTGTCGTGGATCTGGGCGTTGGCGCCTTGGATGTAGCCGAACTCGCGGACCGGCACCCGGCGTGCGCCGACGAACAGGCCGCCTGAGATCACTTCGACGCTGAGGTCCGGGTGGCGTGCCGTGATCTCGCGCAAGGTTGTCGAGAAACCGTGTGACCAGCCGCAGTAGGCGTCGAAAACGTAGATGAGGTGCATGACTCGGTACCCTCCAGCAAGTTACCTGACCGAACAATAACTGAGCAGTCAGGTATCTGGGAGGGGTTGTGCCGACCGACACCTACCGCAGGCGCGGCACTTCCTTGGCCACCGCGCGGCTCAGCACCCGCAGGTCTTCGGCGAACCGGTCCCAGTGCTCGGCGGGCAGTTGGTCCGCGAGCAGGTGCCGCAGGTTGTCGCGGTGCAATACGGTGGCGCGCACGGCGGTCTGCTCCCCCAGCGGGGTCAGCCGGACCAGACGCCCGCGCCGGTCAGCCGGATCGTCGGCGCGCTCCACCAGGCCGGCGGCCTCCATCCGGTCGATCAGGCGGGTCACCCCGCCGGTGGTCAGCACCTGCGCCCGGCCGATCGCCGACATCGCCAGGCCCGGTCCGCCGGCCCGGCCCAGGATCAGCAGCACCTCGTACATCAGATGACTGATGCCGCACTCCTGCTCCAGCGCCCGACCCACCAGGAACTCGAGCCGGTTCGCCACCCCCAGCAACCGCCCGAACGTCACCACCAACTCGTCCTCGGCCGCCTCCCGCGCCGACCCGATCTGCTCG
Source organism: Paractinoplanes maris (assembly GCF_023544465.1). GTDB lineage: Bacteria > Actinomycetota > Actinomycetes > Mycobacteriales > Micromonosporaceae > Actinoplanes > Actinoplanes maris. The sequence continues at coordinate 95,115 of NZ_JALPVL010000017.1, forward strand.
TCAGCGCTCATCGACCACACTCCTGGCTCGCCGTGCTCCCATCACGCGCCGACGATATCCGGCCCTCCGGCAGCTGATCAGTGCAGCGCCCGCGCGGCTACAAACCGACGCCGGCCAGGGGGTTGGCCTGCCAACGGTCGACGTCGTCGATGTAGCCGAGCAGGGTGGCGGAGCCGTCCTTCCAGCCGCCGGCGCGGGCGATGCGCAACGGGTCGGCGCCGGTGCGGTAGGTCTCGGTGGCGAAGCCGCGCCGCAGCGAGTGCCCGGACCAGGCAGCCTTCGGGTCCAGGCCGGCGGCGGTGGCAGTCCGGGCCACGATCTGGGCGACCGCCTGCCCGGTGAGCCGGCCGTCGCTGCTGCCGCGGCCGGTAGGCGTGCGGCCGAGCCCGCCGTGCCGGTCGATGCGCACGAACAGTGGACCCGAGGTCCGGCCGTGGTCGGCGAGCGCCGCCAGCCACGCCTGGGCAGTGCGCACCGGGCAGGTCACCGAGTGCGCCCCGTACGGCAGGGCCGCGGTGCGGCCGTGGGAGTCCCGGTCGGTCTTGGAGGTGCGGACTTCGACCTGCACGCCTTCGGCGGTGAAGCCCAGGTCGGCGATGTCCAGCGCGGCCAGTTCGCTGCGCCGGGCGCCGAGGGCGAAGCCGAGTACCAGCAGTGCGGTGTCGCGGATCCCGACCAGGCTGTTGCGGTCCAGGGCGTCGGTCATGGCGCGCAGCGCGGCGATGGTGACCGGGGCGGCTTTACGGACCCGCACCCCCGCGCCGGTGCTGGCCCGGTCTCGGCGGTAGCTGCGCAGTACCTGGCGCGGCCCGTCGGTGCGTAGCGCCCCAGCCCCGGCGGCCCGGTGGGCGGCGGTGATCGCGGCGAGTGCGCGTTCGATGGTGGCCGGGGCGCGGCCGAGGTCGGCCAGGGCGCTGACGTACTCGGTGACGATCACGTGCAGATCGCCGTGCCGCTCGAGCAGGTGCCGCATTCCGTCCGCGAGTCGCTCGTCTTCGGTGAGTTCCGTGGCGGCGAGGAGCTTGCGGTCGGTGCACCAGGAGAGGAACCGGCGCAGGTCGCCGGTGTAGGCGCGCCGGGTGCTCTCCGGCATGGCGCGACGGAGCCGGTCGCGGGTACTCGCCGACAACTCCACCGATCCGGCGTCGGAGTCGCTGGAGAGCTCCAGAACGCGATACGTGCTCGCTTCTGACTCAGCCGGTTCCTCAATCACGGTAAGGAACATTATCGGGAATCAGGCCTGCTGACGCGACCCCCACTCCTCCGTGCCGACCCCAGAGCTATCGACTTGCCAGATACGCAGAGCCGCGCGCCAGATTCACGGAGTCTCTGCCAGTTACACAGAGCCTGTGCCAGATAGCCGGAGCCAGGACACCAAGGATGTCAGCCGCACCGCGCCCGCGAATCCCCGGCACAACATAAGAGTCATTATGATGCGCAACCCGATTTCGGTCGTTCGGGATTGCTGGATTGCTGGTATTAGTAATCCAATAATCCCGGGAGGCGTGGACTTCGGGCTGGATACAGCGGGGACTTGACCGAAACCTGATTGTGGTCATGGACGCGATGGCGTGACTCTGGGCGAGCACGAGCGCCGTCTCACGCGAGGAAGTGACCCGCTATGGTCACGGAACGTCCGGAATGGCCGCTGACAGACTCCGTGCTCGACGTTGCCGAGCGGGCTGCCGCGTCCAGCCAAACCGCCCTGGCCGCCGCCGGGCACGCCGCGATGCTCCGGCTGCGCCGCCCGCTGGGTGTGGCAGTCGTCGGGCGCGTCTCGGCCGGCAAGTCGACTTTGGTGAACGCCGTCCTCGGCACCGCCGTGTCCCCCACCGCCGGCGGCGAGTGCACCCGGGTCGTCTACGTCTTCCGGCACGAGCTCTGGACCTCGGCCATGGCCGTGCCACGCAACAGCTCACCAGCCCGTCCGGTGCGGCTGGAAGGCAGCCGGCTCGCCGCCGACCTGCCGTTCCCGGCGGCCGACATCGAACGGGTCGATGTCACCATGCCCGTGCCCATGCTGGAACTCGCCACCGTCTTCGACACCCCCGGTCTCGCCTCGACCAACCGGGAGACCTCGGCGGTCACCGAACGACTGCTCGACGACACGATGAGCGCCACCGTCGCCGCCGACGCCCTGCTCTTCTGCGTCAACGGGCCCATCAAGGAGGACGAGGAGGAAGCGGTCCGCACCTTCCGGACCGGTCGCAGCAAGGTCCGGATGACCGGCGGCTCGGCGGTGGCCGTGCTCACCAAGGCCGACGCGATGAGCCAGGACCGCCGGCGGACCCTCAAGGAGGCCGAGTCCCTGGCGCAGCGCATGTCCGCGTCGCACGCCGACATCTTCGGCGGAGTGTTCCCGGTCGTGGGGTTGCTCGCCGAGACCGCGATGACCGGCGCGCTGCGGGCACGGCACGTCACCGCGCTCGCCGAGCTGGCCACGGCGTGGACGGTCGACGACACCCACGTCGCCTTGCTTTCCGACGAAGTCTTCTACGAGGTGCCGGGACCGGTCGCCACCGTCCAGCGGCACGAGCTGATGGGTTTGCTCGGTTGCTACGGCATCGGCGAACTGATGGAGGTGTTGCGCAGCAGCCCCCGAGCGGATGTCCGCGTCCTCACTCAGGTGGCCCGGGAGGCATCCGGCTACGACCAGATGGAACGCCGCCTGCGGATGACACTCGGTTCGCGCGCCGACGTGATGAAAGCGGGCGCCACCTTGCAGGAACTGATGGACTGCGCCTACTACGTGGGCGACTGGAACGTCTACGGCGCGGCGCAGGAACTGCTCGACCGGCCCGAGATGTTTCCCCTGCACCTGCTGGACATCTCCCGCCAGCTCGCGTCGGGCCGGGTGAAGCCGCCGCCGGGACTGGCCGAGCAGGCCTGGGTCGCGGTGACTGTCGGCCTCGCCCCGGTGCGGCCCAAGGAGGCCGCCATGCACGTCGCGCAGTGGCGTTCATGGTCGTCGCTGACCGACAACGCCGGCCGCGCTGTGGCCCGGGTGATGATCCGGGCCTGGCAGCTGGCCACCGACGTCGGACGGAGGTCATGGCGATGACGTTCACCCTGGTCGGCTGGCGCCGCCGCGCCGCGATCACCGCGGCCGCGGTGATCGGTGCGGTCGCCGCCTACCTGATGGTGATGCTCCTGGCTCCTCGTCCGTCCCAGGCGGAGGAGGTCGCCCAGCAGGTGCTGGCAGCCGCCCGCGAAGGTGCCGGCGACCGGATCGCCGAGCTGTTGCCCGAGGCCGGCTGGGCCGACCTCACCGGCGGCGGCACCACCGTCCGCTATCGAGCTGGACGGGCCCCACAGCCGGCCGACGGCAGCGCCTTCCGGCCGGACGGCCCGCTCACGGTGGCCTCCGCGGTCGACCAGCACAGCGGGTGGTCCGTGATCGTCTCCGTGCCGGCCGGCGGGAACCCGGCCTGGGCCGCCGCAGCCGCCGCCGGCGCGGTCCTGCTGACCACCGTGGCCGTGGCCACGGTGGCCGGTTCCCCGCCCCCCAACCTCACGCCGGTGCCGGTGGACGACGGTCCCGAGGGCCGGCAACGCGCCGCCATGATTCGCAGCCTGGCCGACCTGGTGCCGCAGATGCCCGACGCCCTGGCCTGGCAGGCCACCTCCATCCTGGAGGCCGCCGGCGTGCGGACCATCCGGCCTGACGGCGACCGCTTCGACCCGGCCGTGCATCACGCCGTCGGCACCGAACATCCACCGGACGGCCAAACCGCCGGGGTCATCGCCCGCACGATCCGTCCCGGCTATGCCGACGGGCGGCGCCTCGTGGTCCATCCCCGGGTCGTGGTCTTCGACGACGACACCCCAGCCGACGGAGCCCGGTCATGACCGAGCCCACCGACTTGACCGGCATCCGGCGGGCCCTCGCCGACTGCCGCAACTCGCTGCGGGCCGAGGCCGACCGGTACGGCTGGGACGACGTCGCCCCACTGCTGGACCCGCTGACCGCAGCCGACGACGACGCCATCCGGGTCGTGGTCGCCGGGGAGACCAAACGCGGCAAGTCCCGGCTGGTCAACAGCATCGTCGGACGGCCCGGGCTCAGCCCGGTGGCGGTGGACGTCACCACCGCCTGCTGGGTCGAGCTCAGCCACGGCGACCGCGACCAGGCCGAGGTGCTCCTGGCCGACACCACTTCCCCGGCCCGCCTGGTCCGCCGGGCCATCGAGGTGTTCGAACTGGAGAGCTACGTGGCCCTCCACCAGATCACCGACCCGGTGCTCGGCGTCCAGGTGCGGCTGCCCTCGCCCGCACTGGACGGCATGGTGCTGGTGGACACGCCCGGCGTCGGCGGACTCCACGCCGGGCACTCGAGAATCACCCTGTCCACGCTGGGCCGGGCCGACGCGCTGCTGTTCGTGTGCGACGCCTCGCAACCCATCCTCGCCCCCGAGATCGACTTCCTCACCGAGGCCGCCCAGCGGATCACCGCCATCACCATCGCCGTGACCAAGACCGACCTGACCGGCTCGGACGTCGTCGTCGAGGAGACCCGCCGCCGGGTCGCCGCCGTCCCCCGCCTGACCGCCGTGCCGGTCATCGAGGTGTCCGCGGCTCTGGCCGAAAACGCGGCAACCATCGAGAACGTGGCGATCGCCCGACGGCTCACCGAGTTGTCCGGCATGGCCGCCCTGACCGCCGCGCTGCGCCGCCAGGCCCGCGCCGACCACGTCACGCTGCGCCTGACCAACGCCGCCCGGCGCACCGGGACGGTGGCCCGGCTGCTGCTCGATCGTTCCCACCGCTGGCTGGTAGACGCCGACGGCGGCATCGCCCAGGAACGTGAGCTGACCGACCGGATCGAGCGGTTGCACGACCTGCTCGCCGACCGGGCCCGCCTGCGCGTCCTGGTGCAGGACCATCTCGCCCGGCTCGGCGAGGACCCGGCCGCCGACTTCCGCGACCGGGCCGCGAACCTGGGAAGCCGGTTCCGCACCGAGGCCGAACGCGGTCCGGCCGCCCAACTGAACACGCTCGCCCCACGGCTGGCGGCCGACCTCACCGCCGCCGGCTCGACCGCGCTGGAGGAGGCCGCCGGACAGACCCGCCTGGTCATGCGCGACCTCATCGACCAGGCCGGCGGCACCCCTTACCCGGGCGCGGTGACCGGGCCGGTCGCGCTGGAGCTCGGCCTGACCCTGCCCGAACTGTCCCGCCCGGCCATCAGCTCGGCGCTGGCTCACGCGGCCGGGATCTTTCCGACCCTGTCCGGGCTTGTCGGCGGGTCCGCCGCTGTCGTGTCTGTGCTGACCGGGCCGGGAGTCATCGCCGCCTGCATCGCCGTGGCCGCCTGCGCGGGCTGGTGGAAGGTCTGGGGCCAGAACGAGGAGCAACGCCGCGCCGAGCTCGGCGCCTGGATCAGCGCCGCCGAGACCGAGGCGTCCACCACCTTCACCCGCGAGATGCGCCGCCGCGCCGGCGAGGCCCGCGCCTACGCCGAGACCGCGCTGGTCGACGTCCTCACCGCCGAGCAGACGGAACTGAACGACCTGCAGACCCGGCGGGCCGTCATCCGCGCCACCGGCGACCAGGCCCGCGCCGAAGCACGACGCAGATACGAAGAAGCGGAACGGATCCTCCGGCCGCTTTCCGAACGGGCCGACGCACTGCTGCTGCAGCTGTCCGGGCCCCCGCTCCAGGAGAGGAGCACCGGCTCATGACCACGTGGGTGCTCGCCATCGATTTCGGCACCACCAACACCGTCGCCTCCGTCGGCGACGACTCGGGCGTGCGGACCCTGAACGTCGACGGCCGGCCGGTGATGCCGTCCGCGGTCTTCCTGGAACGACTCGACCGTCCCGGCTCGGCCGAGTCGTGGACCGTCGGCGAGCGGGCCGTGCACCTGGCCCGCCGCCGGCTCGAGCAGTTCGAGGCCAACCCGAAGAAGTGCGTCGCCGACGGCACCCTGTTCCTCGGCGGGCGAGACGTGCCGGTCGGCGACGCGATCGCCGCGCTGCTGGCCCCCATCGTGGACGAGGCCGCCAGCCAGTACGCCCGGCAGCCACCAGCCGTCGTCCTGGTGACCCACCCCGCGTCCTGGGCCGGGCCCCGCGTGGAGATCCTGCGCCAAGCCGTCCGATCGGCCACCCAGGGCCGCCGGTGGCCGGAACCGTTCACCCTGGCCGAACCGGTGGCGGCCGCCCAGCGCACCCTGCACGCACCGGACATCGCCGACCACGCCCGCCTGGTGGTCCTCGACTTCGGCGGCGGGACCGTCGACGTGTCGGTCGTCGACCGCCACGACGCCACCGTCACCGTGGTGGGGCGGCCCGTCGGGCTGGAATCGCTCGGCGGTGAGGACTTCGACATGCGGCTGGCCGCCTGGATGTGCGACGAGATCGGACTGCCCGGGCTGTTCCAGCACCTGGCCGCCTCACCCGATCCGGACCGTCAGGAACGGGCGGTGGAACTCCGCGCCCACGCCCGCATCCTCAAGGAAGAGCTTTCGAAGCGGACGGTCGTGCACGGCCAGGTCTACCGGTCCCCACCGGAACTGCCCGAGACCGTGCCGGTCCAGGTCAACCGTAACCAGCTGGAACAGCTCATCGGCGGCGGACCGGGCCGCGAGCCCGGCCTGGCCGAGGCGGTCGGCCTGGTCGACCACGCGATGCGCGGAGCACCACCCGGACCGCCGTTCGGCGGGGTGTTCCTGGTCGGTGGCTCCTCCCGGATCAGCCGGCTCGGCGTGCTGGTGGTCGAACGGACCGGGCGGCCACCCATCATGCACGGCGACCCGACCACCGCCGTCTCCGACGGCGCCGCCCAATACGGCCTGCGCCAGGTGCGCGGACGCGCCCACCACCAGGCACCGGCCGGGCCGGTCGTAGCTTCCAGCGAAAAAACAACGCTAAGAAGTTGATCTAGGCGTGCACCTGGGGCACTACCTCAAGACGATGGGCTTACAGGAGAGCCGATTCGCCGTTTCCCGTGATCTCGGCATGTGGGAGCAGGGTCAGCGTAGTCACCTATCTGGTCCGGGTGAGAGAACGTCGTGTTGGTCGACCACCGGCAGGGTGTGGGCGGTCAGAGTCGCCAGCCGGAGTTCCATCCGGGAACTTGGTGGCCAGGACCGAGAACTCGAGTTCGAGTGTGCCGCTGGTGGCGGCCGGGGCGAGCATGGCGGTGTATTCGGGGTCGGGTGAGTAGAGCGTCCACCGGCGGCCGCGGGCGTCGGTGACGAAGAGAAGGCCCCAGGCGGCCGGGGCTGTGCCTGCGAGGGTGACGAGCCGGCCGGTGCGGTGGCCGAGCTGGGCGTGGCTGATCTGGCCGTGGCCGGCGACCGTGAGCGGAAAGCGTGGGACGCCGGGTGGCCAAGCCCAGCGGGGCAGCCGGCTCACCGGTTGGCCCGGGTGAGCAGCTGGTCGTACTTCTCGACGCTCGGCGGCCCGGGCCGGGAGTCCTGCGGCAACTGAGCCAGCCGACGCTTGAGCAGCGCGTCATCGGCGCCGTCATCCTGGCGGGGCCGCACGCCACCGCCCTCGACGCCGTCGGTCAGGTGGGCGTACTCGGTTTTGGCCTGCTCGACGGCGCCGGGGTAGGCCCGGGTCTTTTCGTGCTCGGCGAGGGCCCGGTAGATGCTGGCGACGCTCGGGTTTTGCCCCTTGCGCCGGCCGGTCGGGATGAGCAGGTCCGGGCGGATCTGCTCGACGGTCTCGCCGTTGGCCCGCCGGCGTAGCACGGTGTGCAGCATGTCGGCGGTGATGACGGCTGGCCGCCCGCCGTGCTTGCCCTTGCGGGCCGCGGCGTCGAGGCCTTCGAGGGTGGCTTCGCGGATGTTCTCCCGCTCGGTCTCGCCCATCGCGGCGAAGAACGCGAACAGCATGCGCCCGGAGCCGGCCGGGTCGTAGAGGCCGGGCAGCGGGCCGGCGAGCATCTCCAGGACCAGGCCGTGCGCGCTGAGATGGTCGGCCAGGGCGGTGAGTTCGGCGGCGTCGCGGCCGAGGCGTTTCATCTCGTTGACGGTCAGGATGACCCGGCAGTGCGGGGCGTGGGCCTTGATCTGCCGGGCCAGCGCGAGCGCCGCCTCGAACTGCGGCCGCAACCGGACCCGGGTGGAGATCTTCTCCGAGAAGATCTTGTCGCGGCCGATGCCGTGCGCGGCGAGGGCGTCCAGTTGCGACTGCAGCTCCTGGGTCAGGGTGCTGCACCGGGCGTACCCGATCCGGATGTCCGCGGCCGGGGTGTCGGCCGGCAACGGTGCCGGCGGCGGGGTGCCTGGACGCCACGGCTGGCCCGGGCCGCGGTCGGTCGGGGTCAGCACCCGCAGTTCTTTGCTCAGCCGGCGGACCTTGGTGAACCGGCCGGTGTGGTACGAGGTGGCCACCGCGCCGGAACGCGACCGGCACGGCGAGCCGGGCTGCGCCTGGCAGCGCGGGCATGGGTGCCGCTCGACATCGTCGGCGTCATAGGTCTCGGGATCGCGTTCCTCTGCACCAACCATGCCCCGAATGCTCGCACAAACATTTCTCAGAACCACGTTGCGACACTCTTGCGTGAGAACGGGTTGTGAGAACGGATCTGGCCTAGATCGGCAGTGCCGGGCCCGGTTGCGGGTTCCTTCTCAGAATGGACCGTTTCTGCGAGCCAGAAGGTGCATTCGCTCCTCAGCGTCCATTTCTTCAACAACGTGATACTGCAAGCAATGACTTGGTTATCACAAAAATTTGGTGTGACCAAGATTTCTGCTAGGGTCAGGGCATGGGTCGAGAACAAGGTCTCCGGGACCGTAAGAAGGCGCAGACGCGGGAGCGGATCGCTGATGTGGCTGCCGCCCTGTTCGCCGAGCGCGACTATGAAGCGGTGTCGATCCTGGATGTGGCTCGTGCGGCGAACGTGTCGGATCAGACTGTCTACAACTACTTCCCGGCCAAGCAGGACCTCGTGCTCGACCGGGTCGACGAGTTCCTTGAGCTGTACCGGCACGCCGTGCTCGAACGTGCCGAAGGGGTGAGCCCCGCCGGCGCACTGCGCCCACTCGTCGAGGCTGACATCGACCGCTATCGTCACGCCGACCCGCGGTTGGCGCGCGGCGAGTTCCCCGCGCAATGCGTCGAAAGCGCTGTTCTGCGCCGGTTCGCCCTCGAGTTCCGGGAGCGGCAGGTCGACGCGGTGGCGGCGTCGATCACCAGCACCTGCCCGGCCCTGGAACCGATCGTCGCGAGAGCACACGCCGCGGCGCTCATCAGCGTCGTCCAGACGATCACCGACCGGATCGGTGCCAGCCTCCTGGACTCAGGCCCGTCTGCCGCCCTGGCAGCCGACATGACATGGGCCGCCGCTATCGCGTTCGACGATCTCGACCGCACCTTCCGCAGCGTCACGACGATTTCCCCAGGAGCCACCTCATGAAGAACACCCGAGTCCTCATCTCGCCAGCATCGCCGGACCAGCAGTTCCTCAGCGGCGTGCCCGGCGGGTGGGCCGCTTCCATACGCTGAGCGAGAGCGCCAAGCCCAGGTCATCACCGAGGCGACCCTCGAACCATTCCCGAGATCCCGCCGAGCATCGCCCACTCGCACGCCGCGGCGATCGTCGCCGCCATTCACGCCATTTACGACCAGATCGGCGAGAACGTGCTGCCCACTCGCTCCAGGGCGATCAGCCGACACGATGCCCGCCACGCTGCACGTCGCCTTGAGCAGCTCGACCAGACGTTCGCCGGACTGCTCGCGAACGCCGCCACCTCGCCGGGCTGAGCACCCGGCATCACGACATCCCCACCCATCAAGCAAGGAGCCCATCGTGAACGGCACGAACGTACTCGTCTCAGGAGCCAGCTTCGCCGGTCTCACGACCGCCTACTGGCTGAACAATCAGGGTTACCAGGTCACCCTGGTGGAGGTCGCCCAAGGCCTGAAGAAGGGCGGTACGCCCGTCGACATCGTGGACCAGACGGTAGACATCGTGAAGCGAATGAACATCTTCGACGAGGTGCGGGCGCACGCCTTGCCGCCCCGGTTAACAGAGTTCAAGCGCGTAGACGACACCGTCGAAGCCCGGATGGAGGCAGAACCCCTCGACGAAGACGGCGATCAGGCCCGGTACGAGGTCCCCCGCGACGACCTGCTCCGGATTCTGTTCGACAACATCAAGGACGACGTCGAAGTGATCTTCGGCGACTCCATCACCACCCTCACCGATACCCCTGACGGTGTGCGTGCAACATTTCGCACCGCCAAGGACCGCGACTTCGCCATGGTCTTCGGCTGCGACGGCAACCACTCTCTCGTCAGGAAGCTCCGCTTCGGAGCCGAGTCAGAGTTCAGCCACTTCCTCGGCGCCTACTTCGCGATCTCGATCGTGGACAAGGGCATCGTCGAACCGAACACCACCGTCATCAATTCCGTTCCCGGCAAGACAGTCATGCTGAACTCGTACGTGGACAAGACAGACATCTGCTTCCTTTTCCGCTCCGAGACCGAGATCCCCTATGACTACCGGAACCAGGACGAGCAGCGGCAGATCCTCATCGACCGCTTCACAGACCACGGGTGGCGCTCGGCCGACCTACTCAAAGACATGGCGACAGCGGACAACTTCTATTTCGACAAGCTGTGCCAGGTCAAAATGCCCCGATGGTCCGAAGGGCGGATTGCGTTGGTCGGCGACGCCGCCTACTGCGCCTCTCCCGCGGCCGGCATGGGTGGGTCCCTCGCGATCATCGGCGCCACAGCACTGGGCGACGCACTCGAGCAGCATGGGACGGACATCGACGCTGCCTTCGAGGCCTACGACCGCAATCTCCGTCCGTTCGTTGAAAACGTTCAGGCGGACGTCGTCAGCTTCGGGCTTGCGACTTTCTTCCCGGCAACCGAGGACGAGATTCAGAAACGTAACGAATTTCTTCTGCAATGAGTCGCGTGCTGAGGCGCGGAGATTCCGATAGCCGTCTTCTAGAATCGCGTGAACAGGCAGCTGAACGCGCCAGCCACTCCGCGCCCCGGTCCGACCCGCGACGCTCCCCCCGGCAGAACAAGGCAATGATGAACGACGGGAGGCCTCCGACCGAGGCAGTCGGAGGCGATGACAATCACCATGGCGACTGCTGCCAGGTCCACGTCCGGCACTACCTGCGGGCACCCTTCCTTGCGGACGAGGCCCGCCGAATCACCGGCGGCCAGTACGAAGGGCATTACACCGCCGACGTCACCACTCCGGGAGTACCCCCATCGCTGCGGCGGGCACTTCAAGAGTGGGTCGTAGACGAATTAACCCCCGATGAGGACATCGCCGAATTCATCGGCTGGACCGTCGAGCGCGTCCGCGAACACCGTTGACGCGCCCAGAGCCGCGCCAAAAACAAATAGATCTCTCCAGTAGCCCTGCACGACGTCGTTGCCGCCGGCACACGACTGCTGACCTGGCCCATACTGGCCGAAAATAGAACAGGAAGAGACTAGCAATGACTCGTCAGAAGCCCGATAATACCGAATTCAACAAAGACGTTGTTCGCCGTTTTTATGAAGCCGTACTGACCATTCCCGGCCCAGACTTCGCGACCATCAAAGCGCTCACCGACGAACAAGAAGTCGAACTCAACTGGGGGCACCCCGCGAGCGGTGTCTACTTTGGCGCCGACATCGGGCCAGCGCGGCACCGAATGCATCAGCTCACCGGCTTAGACGTCACTACTATCACAATCGACGAACTTATCGCCGACGGCCCCTCTCGTGTGGTCGTGGTGGCCACCAACAGCGGGACGGACATTCATAAAAATTCCTGGAAGATGACCGTGCTCGAGTTGGTCGACGTCAGGGACGGAAAGATCGTGAAGAAGCGATCCTTCTATCAAGACACCGCACTGCTACGAGACATCTCGCTCGAGCGCGAGCAGGCACTGGCAGCACAGGCAACGGATGACCAGGACGGGATGACCGGCTCATGACGATCCGCACTGTTCCCGACAGCCACCGTGACCTCGTCACCTCATCCGCGGTCGCTCTGTCGACCGTGAACAGCGACGGCACCATTCAAACGACCGCAGTTTGGGTCCTCCTGTGCGAAGACCGGCCCGGCCTGGCCGAGCAATAGATCACTAGAGACGAGGAGGGGGCGCCGATGTGGACGCCCGCTCGATCACTTTCAAGATCAGCCTTAGCGTTACTTTCCGGTCCTCACCAGACCCAAGCGCCGTCACTAACCCACCACCGTGCTGCTCGCCGACGAACACGCCCACCTCACCGGCCGGCTCTGCCGCCGCAGTAACGCCCGCCACACCGGAACCCCGGGCACGGACTCGGCCTGACACTCAGCCGCGCCACCATTGCCCACCACCACGGCACCCTCACCGTCAGCGCTCAGCAGCCATCCGGCATCACCGTCACCATCCGCCTGCCCCCTCCACGAACAACAGCACGTCTAGATCAACTTCTCACCGTCGGGGCTGAAATCACGAGCGGCCGATAACATCACCCACGATGTACGACCAACGACCTACCTGAGCAGCGGGCGCACTACTGATCGGCCCGCCAGGCCCTCAAGACAGGGCCACCGCCACCGGCTGAAGACCCGGGCCGGTGAACAGCGGCAGCCGAAACGACGAGCGCTCGACGGCGAACATGTGCTCGTCAACGGTGCGGGTACGGGGCCCCGGCGTGCTCGCGCAACAGCCGCAGGTCCCGGACCTACTCAGGTACTTCCGGCTCCTCCACCTCATTCATGACCGTCACGGTATGTCGCCGCGGCGGCACGCCGGGGAAATCCTCACCATCGGAAAACGCGGTGCCACCGACGGTGCTTGACACCGCCGGCTCCCCGCCGCCGGTCAGTCCAAGGAGGGCAGGACGGCCGGGCGCAGCGGCCGGTACCCGTCGGCGTCGAGCTGGGCGAGCTCGCCGTCGATGTCGACCGAATGGGTGCCGTAGAAGTGCACGTTCTCGTGGTGGGTCGGCCAGATGTGCGCTAGGACCTCGTCGTCGACCTCGCGGCCGTCGCGGCGCAGCGCGGCGACGCCCAGGCCGTGGTATTCGGTCGACCAGCACACGATGGCGTTGGTGGCCACGGTCAGGCACCACATCTGCTCGGACTGCTGCTCATGGTGCCGGCGCCGCAGCGCCCCCTCGGCCGCGTACGCCAGCGAGCGGCGCAGGGCGTGCAGGTTCTCGCCCTTGTTGAGCTGCCGGGAGATCCGCCGCCGGTACGTTTCGTCGGCCAGATAGCGGGTGGCGTACAGGGTGCGGCGCAAAGCCCCGTACTCCTTGATCGCGCTGGTCAGCGCGTTCTGCTGCCGTTTGGACGAGCACAGCTTCCCGACGACCAGGGCGGCGGTGGCGTGACCTCCCTTCACGCTTGCGGCGACGCGGAGCAGGTCGTCCCACATGCCCGTGATCAGGTCGGTGTTGCACCGGCGGGTCAGCAGCGGTCCGACCAGCGGGTAGCGGTCCTCGAAGTCGGCCTTGCCGCCGGTGCGGTACAGGGTGATCTTCCCGAGGTCGCGGATCCGTGGGGAGAGCTGCTTGCCGACCAGGTCGAACAGGGCGAAGTTCGCCAGGGTCGCGCCGTGGGTATCGGTGGCGTGTTCGTGGATCGGCAGGTCCGTCTCGTTGCCGAGGATCCCGTCGAGGACGTAGTGGCTCTCGGGGGCGGTGGCCACGATGACTTTGGTGTCGTAGGTGGCGTGCTGGTCGGAGACGTGGGTGTAGGTGGAGATGCCCTGCCCGCGGGCGAAGTAGCGCGACAGGTGCCGGGCGGTGATGGACTTGCCCTTGACCGGGAACCTTTGTCCGTCAGAAGAGGACAGGGTGCCGGTGCCGAAGCTGCGGGTCAGCGGGAGCCGGTGGTGGTAGTTCACGATCGCCGCGTTCGCCGCCTCCAAGGTCTCGGGACGGAAGTACCACTCGGCGGTCCAGGCGAGCACGTCGTACGGCACCCCGCAGGACTCGGCCATCGCGGTCAGGCCCATGTTGGTGGCCTCGGCGATGATCACGTACATCAGGTTGCGCTTGAGCTCAGCCGGCCGGTTCACCTTCCCGCCCGCGTGCACGAGGTGGTCGGTGAACCCGGTCCGGGCGTCGACCTCCACCAGCACCGAGGCGAGGGGTAGGCGGGGCAGCATGCCGGCCAGCTCGGTGCGTAGCACGTCGGCCTCGGCCGGGACGTCCTCAGCGGTCAGCGGCGGGATGATCAGTTCGCCGTCGTCGGTGAGCCGGACTTGCCCGGTCGTGCCCTTGGCCAGCAGCGTCTCCAGCTCACCCAGCGCGGTGTGCAGCTCGTCGTCGGCCTGCGCGAGGGCGTCCGCTGCAGCGGCGGGCTTGCCGACCAGGGTGCAGAACTCGATCCGCTGCGGCTCCCAGGCCTGCGGGGTGAGCAGGAACGACGCCGGATCGGCGTACCGGCGGCTGCCGGGCACGAACACATCGCCGGAGCGCAGCCCGTCACGCAGCCCGACCAGCACGCACAGCTCCCAGTAGTGCCGGTACGCGGTCACGTCCCCGGATTCGGCGGCGGCGCCGAGGTAGCCGGCCCACTTCGTTGGCACGAACCCGACCGGTGCGGACGCCGGGACCTTGCGGGTGCCGGTGGCGTAAAGCCCGGCCAGCATCGACACCGCTTGCAGCAGCAGTTCGGTGCCCGGCCCGCCGGCGAACTGCACCGCCGCCAACACGGCCGGGGCGAACTGGCGCAGATAGTTCATCGACGCATCCATCATCGCGAGGTGGCCGTGATCGCGGGGCAGCCGTTCCTGCTTGACCGCCCACGCACCCCGCAGCCGTTCCATCCCCACCCGGGTGCGGATCAGCCCGCCGACCTGCTCGTCACCCACGACCGGGTCCAGCACGATCGCCAGGATCTCGTCCAGCAGCTGCTGCCGGTTCTCCCCGCCGCGGGCACGCTCGGCCAAAGCCTCGGTCATCTTCGCCTTCGCCGCGGACTCCCGCCCGGAGATCGCCTGATCGAACAGCAGCAACGTCTCGTCCAGGACGTCAACGGCGGACTGCGCCAGCACCGTCAGCAGGATCGGATACCGCCGTTGCGGCTCCCGGCGCTGCAACGCCTGCGCAGTCAGCCGCCGCCCGACCCCGGCCAGGAACCGGCGCCGCTCCGCGGGCAGGTCCGACAGGTCCATCGTGTGCGCGTCGAGCCGGCGCAGGTACGCCAGCTTCTCCAGCTCCGCCTTCACCGCGGCCGGGCTCGACGACGTCGGCCCCACCCCCAGCCACGCCAGCGGCGTACGCCCCAGGTACGCGTCCGACACGAGCAACAGATCCAGTTCAGCCCGCCGTCGGTCAGACAGCAGGTGCTCGACCCGGGCCCACGTCTCCTCCCGCGCCCTGGCGCGGGCCGTGGCCACGTGCTCGAGCAGATAGACCACACCCGGCCGAGCCACCCGCCCCGAGATCAGAAACTCGCACGCCAGCCGGAACAACAACTTCGGGGAGTCGTGCTCCATCGCCCGGGCGAACAGGAACTCGTCCAGCTCCTTCCACTCAGCGGCGTCCGTCGTGCGCCACCCCGCGTACGCAGCGATCTCCCGCAGATGATCGGTACGGGTCTGGCTGCGAGCGCCGTAGTCACGCAGCTCGCCCATCGGCACGCCCAGGCGCTGCGACAGCCGACCCACCGCGGCGGCCGGCGCCGAGCTCACGTCATCCGGGACGTAACCCAGCCACGGCAACGCGCACAGCTGAACCGCCGCGCCAAGCACGTTGCGGCCCGTCCGGAACTTGCGCAGGAACGCCTCGTCCGCGTCCGTGAGCGTGAAATGCCGAATCAACTCCACCCGGCCGATCTCCGGGAACGACCTCAACCGTGCCATCTCGTCCTCGGAGAACACATCCCGAGTCGCCATGAAACCACCACCCTGCCATCGACCGTCACCAAACGGACGGCAGGTTACGGGCGGGTCAGACCAAGATTCAACGCCAGATCCTTAGCGTTGTTTTTTCGCTGGAAGCTACGGGCGCCCCGGCCGGCCGGGCACCGGCGGGCCCGCCACCACCGCCACCGCCGGCGACCCCGGCCGGCGACGCCGCGCCGCCCGGCCCACCCGCCCGGCGACGCGGCCGTCGCCGGGCGGTGACCGTGCTGGCCGCGCTCACCCTGCTGGTGGGCGGAGTGAGCGCGGCCTACGCCGCCAGCCAATCGAGCGACTACACCGGCTACCCGCTACCGACCGCCGTCACCACCACCGCCACCACCACTGAGGCGACCACGCGGCCCACACCGACCCGGCGGGCCGGGCTCGCGGCGTGCACCCTCAGCACCAGCGGCTGCTCCGCCACCGTGGTCGCCGACAGCAGAAAGGTGTGGCCCACGCTCACGACCACCTCGAACTGCCGCGTGCGCTCAGGCTTCTTCGACTCCGGTATCGACCGGCTCACCGTCTGGTGCACCGGCGCGTCCGGCGCCAACTACGGCCTCATCTGGCGCGCCTCCTCGGCCGGCTACCCCGACGTCGTCGACGCCTACGCCGGCGGGATCGGCGCCGACAGCGACACCTTCACCCTTCTGGGCAGCGACGACGTCCTCGGCACCTGGGTCCGCGGCCCGGTGACGGCCGGCGACGGCTCCGAGCACTACATGTGCGTCTGGGAGTACAAGAGCTACCCGGTGGCCATGGTGATCGACGGCGCGGACGACGGAGACACCCCGCAGGAATGCTCCGCCGCCCAGTTCTTGAGCCGCTCCGGCATGGCCGGGGTGTTCAACTGACAGCGGACCCTCGCGACCCGTCGAGCCGCCGGGCCAGATGCGCCCGTTCCGGGTCGGTGCCGGCCAGGTCCAAAGCCTTCCCGTACGCCTGAGCGGCCTCCGGCAGCCGGCCCAGGCGCTGCAACAGGTCGCCCCGGGCGGTGTGGAACGGCCCGTAGTCGCGCAAGCGTTCGTCGCCGCTCAACGCGTCCACCAGAGCGAGACCAGCCGCTGGGCCGTCGCGCATCGCCACCGCCACGGCCCGGTTCAAAGCCACCACCGGCGACGGCGCCAACACCTGCAACACGTCGTAGAGCGCCACCACCTGCGGCCAATCCGTGGTGTCCACCGACGCGGCCTCGTTGTGCAGAGCCGCGATGGCCGCCTGCACCCCGTACGGCCCGGCCGGACCACCGGTCAGCGCGACCCGCACCAACCCGAGCCCCTCAGCGATCATCGCCGCGTCCCACCCGGCCCGATCCTGATCCGCCAGCAACACCACCGAACCATCCGGCCCGGTCCGCGCCTCCCGCCGGGCATGCACCAGCAACATCAACGCCAGCAACCCGGACACCTCACGCTCAGCCGGCAACAACCGCCGCAGGATCCGCGCCAACCGGATGGCCTCCTCAGCCAGGTCGGCCCGCTGCAACCGCGGACCCGAACTCGCCACATAGCCCTCGGTGAAAATCGAATACACCACTTGCAGTACGCCCGGCAGGCGCCCCGGCAACTCGTCAGCCCCCGGCACCCGGAACGGGATCCGCGCCTCCCGGATCTTCTTCTTCGCCCGCACGATCCGCTGCGCCATCGTCGCCGGCGGCACCAGGTAGGCGCGGGCCACCTCCGGCGTGGTCAACCCGGCCAGGCACCGCAACGTCAACGCACCCCGCGCCTCCTGCGCCAACGCCGGATGCGCACACGTGAAGAACAGCTGCAACCGGTCGTCCGGGAACTCGGCGCCCTCCGGCAACTCGGTGACCGAGTCGACCTGCACCAGAGCCAACTTCGCCGCGTACGTCCGATCCCGCCGCAACCGATCCACGGCCTTACGCCGGGCCGTCGCCATCAACCACGCCCCCGGCTTCGACGGCACCCCCTCGACCGGCCAATGCACCAGCGCCGCCTCCACCGCGGCCGACGTCACCTCCTCGGCCAGATCCAGATCACCGAACCGCCGCACCAGCGCCGCCAGCAGCCGGCCGTGCTCCTCCCGGAACACGGCCTCCACCGCGCCGCTCACCGGCGACTCCATCACGCCCCGAAGTCAGCGACCGGCCGGACCACCATGGAACCGCCGCCCAGCGCCCCCGGGCAGCGGGCCGCCCAGTCGAGCGCCACATCCAGATCGGGCACGTCGATCACATAGAAACCACCGAGCACCTCCCGCGTCTCGGCGAACGGGCCGTCCACCACGGTGCGCGTCCCGTCCGGACCCACCCGCACCGACGTGGCGGTGACCAGATCGGCCAGCGACTCCCCGGAAACGAAGATCCCCGCCTCCCGCACCGCCTTGTCGTAGTTCATCCAGTCCTGCACCGTGCACCCCTCAGCCGACCCGTCCTCGGCGACAGCACCAGCGTTGATGAGCAACATGTACTTCACGGTCATCCTCCTTCACCATGAACGGCAACCCGCCGCACACCATCACGACGATCGGACCCGGCGCCCATCGACACCCCCCGCCAACTTTCTCCACTCCCCGGCCCAGCCTGCCGGACGTACACGTCAACCGCCGCCTTCGTCACCCCGACATGCGCAGGCCGGACCGATTAGCTTTCCGCGCCGCCCCCGTCTGTACCTCTGCGATCAACTCACGGAGGCTGGCACGATGCGGAAACTGATCTACGGCATGAACGTCACCCTGGACGGCTACATCGCCGCGACCGGCGACGACCTCGGCTGGAGCGGAGGTGACGGACCCGACTCGTCGCCGAGCGACGAAATGTTCCAGTGGTGGTACGAGCAGATGCGGGCGAGCGAACTGACCCTGTACGGGCGCAAACTGTGGGAGGCGATGAGCTCGCACTGGCCGACCGCCGACCAACAGCCCGGCGCCGGCCCGGCGGAGATCGAGTACGCGCGCCTCTGGCGCGACATGCCCAAAGTCGTGTTCTCCTCGACGATCGACAAAGCCGGCTGGAACACGCGCCTGGTCACCGGCGACGCCGTTGCCGAGATCAGCCGGCTCAAGGCCGAGGACGGCGGCCCGATGGACATCTGCGGCGCCACACTGGCCGGGGCAGCCGTGCGGGCCGGGCTGATCGACGAATACGCCCTGGTCACCCACCCCGTCCTGGTGGGCGGCGGCACACCGTTCTTCACCGCCCTGGACAGCTGGGTCAACCTGAGACTGATCGAAACCCGGACCTTCCCCGGCGGCCTCGTGCTGACCCGATACGAGCCACGACGATGAGCGGCCCCAGCCACAGGTGATCACAACGTCGGGGGCAGGCCCAGCCACGGTTTACCGGTGGCGTCGAAACCGGTGAGCTCGGCCACCTGCCCCTCGACGACGCGCAGCACCGCGATGGTGAACAACCGGTACGCCGAGTCATCCAGGCCGCGCAGGTACAGCGCGGCGGCCGGCATGCGGTTGACCGTCGTGACGAGACAACGCCAGTCGTCGAAACCGCGCTGGAAAAGCCCATGAGCGACCCAGCCGTCCACCGCGTCCTGGGCCGTGACCACCACGGTGCCCGGATCGGGAATCATCACGAAACGCAGATCATCGCGCAGCAGGCCCATCAGCCCGTCGATATCACTGCGCTCATGAGCATCGATATACGACCGCACCACGGCGCGCTCCTCGGCCGACAACTCCTGCGGGGCCGGGCTCCGCCAGTCGAGACGGCGGTCCGGCAACTGCCCCCGCATCGTCACCCGCGCCCGCTGCAGCGCGCTGGTCACCGACGCGACGCTCAACTCCAAGGCGTCAGCGGCCTTCGACGCCGGCCACCCCAGAACGTCACGCAGGATGAACACCGCCCGCTGCCGCGGCGGCAGATGCTGCACGGCCACGATGAACGCCAGCTCGATCGTCTCCCGCGACACCACCGACTCCTGCGGATCCTCCGGGAGCATCCGATCCGGGTACGGCTGCAGATACGGCACCTCCGAGCCCGCCACCGGCGTACGGTCGTCGCGCTTCGCCAAGAAGTCGAGGCACACATTCGTCGCGATCCGATACAACCAGGTCCGCACAGCCGCGTGACCCTGGAACGACTCCCGCTTGTGCCACGCCCGCAGGAACGTCTCCTGCGTCATGTCCTGAGCGTCCTCGAAATTCGCGAGCATCCGGTAGCAATGCACCTGCAACTCACGCCGGTGACGCTCCGTCAGCGCCGAGAACCGCGCCGGATCACCCGACCGGACCGCCGCGACAAACGTGTCCTGATCGGCACCCGACAACCCGGCATCCGTCACGCTCAGCCCCGGGACGCCTCACGACGGCCCCGCTTACCCAACGGCACCTCGGCCATGTCCACAGCCTGCGTCGTCACCGACTTGAACGCATAACCGTGCCCGGCCAACCACGCCTCCGCCTTGGCCTGCGCCCGCACCGCCGCCGCCGGCACCTCCTCGGCCCCGGCCACCTCCTCGGCGAACCGGAACGTGAAGAACGGCCGCGCCGGCACGTCGTACGCCAGATACCCCTCCGACGTGTACCGCGTATTCATGAAACTGTGCTCCGCGGCCGCCGCCTCGAGCTCAGCCACCTGCGCCGCACTCAACCCATCAAAACTGCCACGCACGGTCACCCGCACAGTCCGGCCCATGAAACCCACACCCTCCGACGACCAACACCAGCGGTCCAGTATCAGCCGAGCCACCACAGCCGCGAAACCGGATTACTCAAGGCCACCCGACCTCATCCAGAAACTCCTCGATGGCCACCACGATCCGCGCCAGCACCGCGATCGTGTCAATCAACGGCCCCGGTACGTACATCCCGTGATCCGCCGCGGGCACCTCCACCACATAGGGCGACACCCGCAGCGCCAAAGGACCGTCCCACGCCTGGTCAGCCGTGCCCCCGACCAGCAGGAAAGGAGCCGTCGCCCGCCTCAACGCGGACACCACCCCCGGCTCGGTCAGCAACGGGGTCAACCACACCGCCGGCAGACTGCGCTCACACGCCAGCCCCGCCGCCAGACTCCCCAACGACTTACCGATCAGCAACGGCTGCCCGGGCAGACCCGCCAGCACCGGCTCGATCTGACCGCGCACCCAGCCCTCGCTCAGACCCGGCGGCTCTTCCGTCCACTCGTGCCGACGCACCGCGGCGCCACGCTTCTCGGCGACATCACCGGCATACATCGGCAAGGGAGCACCGGGCCCGAACCTGCGTCCAGGAACAACCACCGCATCGGCCATGCCTCACGCTAGCCGGGCCGGAACCGGAACGCGATGCCCCGTGGATCACCAACCTCGACCAGACCCGCCGTCTCGGTGAAATCGGCCAGCCGGGCCAGCGCCGCGGCCCCGGTCGACACCCCACCGAGCTGCACCGTGATGCCACCGAACGACAGCCACGAGTCGACCGCGATCTCCTCCGGCCCCAGACCGTCGATGTCACCGGACACCGCGGCGACGACCCGGATCCGGTCAGCCCGCTGCTCGGCCACCCGCACCGCCACCCGGTCATAACGGTGATGAGCCCGGAAATACACGCTCGCCTCGGCCGGCTCGGCGAACGACCCGCACGACACCTCGAGCCCGGCCATCGACCGCCGATCAGCCACCACCCACGGCAACCAGTCCAGATCGAGCGCGACCGGCTCACCGTCGACCGGCGCCAACGGAACCGAACAGGTCCACGTCAACGCCGGGGCCAGCCCGACCACCGGGTTGTCGAACAGCAGACCCGACCACTCGCCACCCTCGACGGCGATCAGTGCCCGGGCCTCCAGCCCGCCCTTGTCAGCCACCCGCGGGAGTTTGCCACAACCTCCCGGCACTTTCCGGCACCGCCAGCGGACCCGGCTCAGCATGTCCCGCCAGGGTGGACAGCCGGCCGTGTCATCCGCCGGCCAAGCTGAATGGTTGTGGCCGGAGTTGGGAGCGGCCCGAAGGGTCGCTTCTCGTATGTGCTGGTGATCTCTGCGCGTAAGCCGTCCTAGGATGATAGGAATGACAGCGAGGACACCGTACGCAGGGGTTTCAGGCCGGGCGGCAGGTCCCGGCCGTCGCGGTTGACGAAGATCGCGGGAATGCCCAGAGCGGCGGCCCCGGCGAGGTCGGAGACCGGCGAGTCACCGATGTGGACGACGTCGGCCGGGGACAGACCGAGCCGGCGCAGGGCCATCCGGAAGGGCTCCGGCCGGGGCTTGTAGGCCCGGGCGTCCTCGCTGGTGACCACCTGCTCCACCGCGACGCCGTGCCGGGCCAGGATCGCGCCGAGATGCTCGCTGTCCGCGTCGGACACCAGGCACACCGGCACGTCCAGGGACGCCAGGAACGGTGCCGCGTCCGGGAACAGCGGCGGTGCCGGATCCACCGCGGCCCGGCACAGCTCGCGCGCGTCGACCCGTACGCCGAAGAAGTCAGCCGTCTCGGCGAGACTGGCGGCGTTCAGGTCGGCCAGGGTGCGGAAGCCATCGCCGTGCGCGGTGTCGGCCATCGCCCACAGCCGGGCCTCCCAATCCCGGACGACCTCGGCCGGCACCACCCCGGCCCGGGCCGCCACGTCGGCGGCGATCGCGGCGGCGCCCGCGCCGTCGTCCTGGACGAGGGTGCCGAAGACATCCAACAAGATCGCTCTGACCACCGTCCGATCGTAGAGTGAGGAGCATGAAGAGCTTCCGCGAGGCGACCGCCGTCGACCAGGACCGGCAAGCCGACCTGGACCCGCAGTGGGCGGTCGGCGACAAGCTGCACGGCGGCTACCTGATGGCCGTCCTCGGGCGCGCGGTGGCGGCCACGGCCCCGCTCCCCCACCTCGTCGCCATGACCACGACGTTCCTGCGCCCACCCGCGCCGGGGGCGGCCCGGGTCGAGGTCGAGGCGCTCCGCGAGGGCCGGACGGCGGGACAATACCGCGCCCGGCTGATGCAGGACGGCACCCCGTGCGCCGAGGCGCTGGTCACCCAGGGCACGCTCGACGCCTCCGCGCCCTGGTGGGCCCGGGCCAAGCCCCCCGCGCTGCCGGCCGAGGAGGACTGCCTGCTGCTGCCCTCGAACCAGCCGGGGTCGCCCTTCACCGTGCACCTGCTCGACGTGGTGGAGCACCGGCTCGACCCGGCCTGCCTGGGCTTCGCCGCGGGACAGCCGTCCCAGGACGGACGGGTGGCGGGCTACCTGAGGCTGGCCGACGGCGCCGACTGGGACCCGCTGAGCCTGCTGATCGCCACCGACCCGGCGCCCCCGGTGTCGCTCACGCTGGGAGTCACCGGCTGGGCGCCGACGCTCAGCCTGACCGCGTACGTCCGGCGGCTGCCCGCACCGGGCCCGGTGCGCGTGGTCATGCACTCCAACGAGATCACCTCCGGCCGGATGGACGAGGTCGTCGAGGTCTGGGACGCCGCCGACAACCTGGTGGCCCAGGCCACCCAGCTGGCCGCGGTGCGCGTCTGACGGACAGTCGGATGTCGGCGGCCGGTCATGATCCGACAGCTCGGGACCGGCCGCACGCGTACGGTCCCGGCATGGTTGCCCCACCGGAACCGCCGGTCGAGCCCGGACTCCCGACCGGCGACAAGCATGATTCCTCCCCTCGACCCGGGCTTCTCGGCCGCGCCGAACGGCTGCTCGGTGCCACCGCCGTCCTCGGCGCGGCGATCTACGCGCTCATCAACGTTCTGTACGTCGAGTTCTACGACGACTTCGGCGTCCGGCCCGAGGAGGTCGGCTGGGACAGGTTGACGATGCTGAGCCGGACGGCCTGGGTGGCACTCGCCGTCCTCATCGTCACGGTCGCCTTCCTGCTCGTCCGAGCCGTTCTCGGAGACCGTCTCCAAGCAGTACGGCCGGCGGCCGTCGCCGGTCACCCGATCTTCGCCTGGTTCGCGATCGCGTTGCTGGTCCTGCTCGCCGGTTACTGGTATCTGACCCTGAAGATGGAGCGGGAAGCGGATCGGGTCGGGCGGGGTGAGACAGTCAACGGGATCGGCCTCATCGTCCCGTTCATCGACGTGCGGGCCTACCGGGCCGAGGTCACCTGGCTCGGTGAGGCGGCGACGATGCCTTCGACCTTGAACTCACCCCATCTCACCTACCTGGGTCGCGGGCGCGATACCGCCGTACTCGTCGCCTGCGGAACCACGACGGTCATCGTGCCGGCCGACCAGGTGGTCATCAGCATCAAGAACCGGGGCCACTCCCGGGTCGACCGCGAGGCACAGCAGCAGGAGTTCGCCCGCCTCTGCCCGTGAGGCGGGCGGAGACGGCGGGCGATCCGCTCAGCCGGGCATCGGGTAGAACCGGCGGAACACGGAGTGTCACCACCGCCCAGACGCAGAGGGCCAGCGCGGCGACGAGGTAGGCGTTGCCGGGAACGTGCTCGATCAGGCCCCAGCTGTACTCGCGGCTCTGACCCCACGGTGGCCACACGAACGGGCGGGCCACAAACACCGCGGCCCACACGATGCTTGCCCATCGGCTGTACGCCCACAACGCCAGCCCGATCGGCACGGCCCACACCCAGTGGTGGGACCACGAGACCGGCGAGGCGAGCAGCATGGCCAACGCGGCGAGGCCGGTGCCGAGTACCCGGTCGCCGCGGCGCCACCACATCGCGCCGACGACCAGGACCGCGAGGGCGAGCGGCCCGGCGACCGCGAGCCACAGCAGAGTCGGCGGCGGACCGTCCAGCAGGCGGGTGAGCGCCCCGAACACCGACTGATTGTGGGCCAGTTCCGGAGGACCGACGCGCCCCGCCGCGATGAGGTTCTCCGTCCAGTACGCCTTGGCCGAGCTCGGGATGACCGCGAACCCGACCGCGATGGTGCCGGCGAAGGCCAGCAGCGCCCGCCCCGCTGGTGCCCGACGACCGACCAGC
The DNA here is from genome assembly GCF_023544465.1 of Paractinoplanes maris. Taxonomy (GTDB): domain Bacteria; phylum Actinomycetota; class Actinomycetes; order Mycobacteriales; family Micromonosporaceae; genus Actinoplanes; species Actinoplanes maris. The sequence continues at coordinate 119,764 of NZ_JALPVL010000017.1, forward strand.
ACCAGGAACACGACGAACACGAGCGGGGTCAGTTTCACCCCGGCGGCGATACCCACGAGCACGCCCGACCAGCGCCGTTCCGGATGGACCAGATCGAACAGCACGGCCAGCATCAGCAGCAGGTTGATCTGGCCGAAGGTGAGGTTCTGCCACACCGGTTCCAGAGCGAGCGCACCAAGGGTGAGCAGTGCGAGCAGCCACCCTTCAACGGGACGGCCGAGCGTGCGCGTCACCAGCAGGACGACCCCGGCCAGCGCGCCGACCGAGGCCGCGGTCCACAACGCCGTAGCAAGCCAGAACGGCAGCGGCTCCAGCGGCACCATGGCCACCGCCGCGAACGGCGGATAGGTGAATCGCAGCGCTGTCGCCGGGTCACGGGACCCGTAGAGCGGCAGACCGTCCAGAATCAGCCGGCCCCCGTACTGGTAAACGGAAAGATCGACGAATTCCCCATGGACGCTCAGCTTGGCGGGTACCTCGGCCCAGGACACCGCACCGGCCACGGCCGCGGCGACGACGATCACGGCCAGGACGGGACCGAGCCTTCGCAGCGCCGGCCGCGCGGTCGCCGTCCTGAGGAACATCATCATCGAACTTTAGTGGGCGCTACCGTTCCACCGGTCGACCGGTGGCCGTCGCTGTGCGGGGGCGGGTGGCCCGGTAGTTTCGACGCCCGGGGACAGGGTCGAGCACCGTCGGGAGGCCGCCGATTTCTGGCGAGGAGCAGCAGGTTCTTCAGGACGTCGCGGCGCTGGTGCCTTCGGGGGCGGCCCGGGTGGCGGTCGACGGGGTGGACGGGGTTGGCAAGACCACCTTCGCGGGGCGGCTCGCGGCGGCGCTGCGCGGGCGGGGGCGTGAGGTTGTGCGGGTGTCGGCGGACGACTTCCACCGCCCCCGGGCCGAGCGGCACCGGCGGGGGCGGGAGTCGGCGGACGGGTTCTGGCTCGACAGCTACGACTACCCCGTTCTGGTACGCGACGTCTTGCGGCCGCTGGGACCCGGTGGGGATCGCCGCTTCCGGCGGCGGGCCCACGACCTGCGTACGGATGTGGTCCAGGACCTGGTCTGGGAGACCGCGCCACCGGACGCCGTGCTGATCGTGGACGGGCTCTTTCTGCAGCGCGACGAGGTGCGCGCGTTCTGGGAGCTCACGATCTTCCTGGACGCGCCGTTCGAGGTGACCGTGCCCCGGATGGCAGCCCGGGACGGGTCACCCCCGGACCCGGCCCATCCGAGCCTGGCCCGCTACGTCGGGGGGCAGCGACTCTACTTCGCGGCGTGTCACCCGCGGGACCGCGCCGACGTGCTGATCGACCATGCGGATCTGAGCGCGCCGAGAATTGTCCGGGCCGGACGTCGAAATCCGTAGGGCGGTGGCGTCCTGAGGGTGTCAGCGAGAACAAGAACGGGAGACTGCCATGCCGAAGTACCTGTTGATCGTCGACCACCGGCCGGGCGACGTGGACACGCCGATGGACGAGTGGAAGCCGGACGACGTCAAGGCGCACATGGACTACTACGGGGCCCTGCGGCAGGAGCTGCTCGACAGCGGTGAGCTGGTCGACCAGCACGCGCTGACCGGGCCCGAGTTCGCCAAGGAGGTCACCAGCGACGGCGGCCCGCCGGTCGTCACCGACGGCGTGTTCCCGGAGTCCAAGGAGTTCCTGGCCGGCTTCCAGATCGTCGAGGTGGCCACCGAGCAGCGCGCCTTCGAGATCGCCGCCCGCGTGTCGGCGGTGCCGGGGCCGGGCGGGGTGCCGCTGCGTCAGCCCATCGGCGTACGCCGGGTGATGGAGGCCGCCGACTTCGAGGCGCTGCCGGCCGAGCGGTGATCGACCTGCTCCGCGGCCTCGCGCCGCAAGTCGCCGGGGTGCTCAACCACCGGTTCGGCGATTTCGAGGCGGCCGAGGACGCGGTGCAGGAAGCCCTGCTGGCCGCGACGACGCGCTGGCCGGTCGACGGGATCCCGGACAACCCGCGCGGGTGGCTGATCCAGACCGCGCACCGCAAGATGCTCGACCAGCTGCGCGGCGAGCAGGCCCGGCGCCGCCGGGAGATCCTCGCGGCGCTGCGCGAACCGGCCGGTGCCGCCGTGGACCGCGACGACACGCTGGACGTGCTCTTCCTGTGCTGCCACCCGGCGCTGAGCGACACGTCGGCGGTCGCGTTGACGCTGCGGGCGGTCGGCGGGCTGAGCACGGCCGAGATCGCGCGGGCGTTCCTGGTGCCGGAGAAGACGATGGGCCAGCGGATCAGCCGGGCCAAGCAGCAGATCCGCGCGTCCGGGGCCGGTTTCGGCGGCGAGCCCCGGCTGCCGGCCGCCCTGCGCGTGCTCTACCTGATCTTCAACGAGGGGTACGCGAGCAGCACCGGGACGCCCGTGCACCGGCTGGAACTGGCGGCCGAGGCGATCCGGCTCACCCGCATGGTCCACGAACGGCTGCCCGGCGAGACCGAGGTGACCGGCCTGCTCGCGCTCATGGTGCTGACCGACGCGCGACGGCCGGCCCGCAGTGCCGCGGGCGGGGAGCTGGTGCCGCTGGCCGAGCAGGACCGGTCGCGGTGGGACCTCGGCCTCATCCAGGAGGGCACCTCCCTGGTGGACGCCGCGTTCCGGCTCGGCCGGGTCGGCGAATACCAGCTGCAGGCGGCGATCGCGGCCCTGCACGACCGGGCGCCGTCGGTCGGTGACACGGACTGGCCGCAGATCGCCGCTCTCTACGGAATCCTCGAACGCATCACCGCCAGCCCCGTCGTGACCCTGAACCGGGCCATCGCGGTGGCCATGGTCGACGGTCCGGAGGCGGGACTGCGGCTGGTCGACGCGGTCGAGGACCGGCTGCCGGGCCACCATCGCGTCGCGGCCACCCGGGCGCACCTGCTCGAGCTCGCGGGCGACCACCCGGCGGCGGCCGCGCAGTATCGGCGGGCGGCCGCGGCGACCGCCAGCGAGCCCGAGCAGCGCTACCTCACGCTGCGGGCGGCGCGCCTCAACGCTCGTACGCCGGAAGCCTGACAACCGGGCCGGCGGCGCGCCTCAACGCCCGTACGGCAAAGGGTTGACCTTGACCTTGGGGCAAGGGCGACGGTGGGTTGTGCCGGTCGAGGTGGCCGGCACGAGGAGGATGGGGCTGTGGGTCTGCTGACGATCGGGGCGTTCGCGCGGGCGGCGGGGCTGACGCCGAAGGCCTTGCGGCTCTACGGCGAGCTCGGGGTGCTGGCGCCGGCGGCGGTGGATGCGGAGTCGGGCTACCGGTTCTACGATCCGGGGCAGGTCGCTCAGGCCCGGCTCGTCGCGCAGCTGCGGCAGATCGGGATGCCGCTGGCCGAGATCCGTGAGGTGTGCGCGCTGGCACCGGAGCGGGCGGCCGAGGCGGTCGCCGATTTCGGGCAGCGGGTCAGCGCCGGCACCGCGGCACGCGCGCGGCTGACATCCGCCCTCGTTCAGCATCTGTCCGGAAGGGACAAGAGCATGAACGATTTCCGGTACGCGGCGGCGGTCGACCCCGGCACCGCGCGCGAGACGAACGAGGACCGGGCGTACGCCGATGGGCAGTTGATCGCCGTGGCCGACGGCACCCGGGGCCCGTTGGGGGCGGCGGCCGCCGCCGCCGCGATCGAGGCACTCCAGCAGGGCACCGAGGCACTGGCCGCGCTGGCCTCCGCCGACCGGGAGATCCGCGCCCTCACCGAGCCCGGAGCGCCGACCGGGACCGAAAGCGGAGCGGAGAGCCGGATTCAACCGGTCACCACCCTGACCGCGCTGTTGCGGCGCGGCTCGCAGCTCACCCTCGTGCACGTCGGGGACACCCGGGCCTATTTGTTGCGCGACGGTGAGCTGACACTGCTCACCCAGGACCACACGTGGGTGCGGGCCCAGGTCGAGCAGGGCCGGCTCACCCCCGGCGAGGCCGCGGCCCACCCGCAGCGGGCGTTGCTCGTGCGGGCGCTGGGCTGGGGTGACGGCGTCCAGGCCGATCTGGCGCTGCGCACGGCGGTGCCGGGCGACCGCTATCTGCTCTGCTCGGACGGGCTGTGGTCGGTCGTCGGCCGCGAGGTCCTGCGGGATCTGCTGGCGACGGCCCGGACGCCGGAGCAGGCGGTCGACGGGCTGATCGCCGCGGCCCGGGCCGCCGGGGCACCGGACAACCTGGCGTGCGCGGCATATTTCAGCGTTGCTTAACGGTTGACGAGCAGAATTAAATAGACCTTACGCGTACGCGTTGGGACCGTGGCCGCATGACTCTGACTGGCCTCTACGTCCCGTTGATCACCCCGTTCGCCGCCGACGGCTCGGTCGCCCTGGACGCTCTGGAGCGACTGGCCCACGACGTGCTCGGCGCCGGCGCGAGCGGGGTGGTCGCGCTCGGCACCACCGGCGAGCCGTCGTCCCTGTCCCCCGCCGAGCGCTCGACCGTCGTCGACCTGCTGGCCGGCGTCTGCACCGACCTCGGCCGCCAGTTGATAGTCGGTACCAGCGACCCGGCCGAGGTGCCCGCCTCGGCGGCTGCGGCGCTGACGCTGGTGCCGCCGTTCGTGCGGCCGGGTGAGGACGGCGTGGTCGCGTACTTCAGCGCGCTGGCCGCCCGGAGCCCGGTGCCGCTGGTGATCTATCACGTGCCGTACCGGACGGCGCAGCCGTTGTCGGCGGCCACCCTGCGCCGGTTGGCCGCCGTGCCAGGCGTGGCCGGCCTCAAGCTGGCCGTCGGCGGCATCGACGCCGACACGATCGACCTGCTGGCCGGCCCGCCCGCCGGCTTCGCGATCCTCGGCGGCGACGACGTGGTGATCTCGCCGCTGCTCGCGCTGGGCGCCGCGGGGGGCATCCTCGCGTCGGCTCACCTGGCCACCGCGTCCTTCGCCCGGCTGACCCGCTCGTGGGACGCCGGGCTGGGGCACCGCCTGGCACGGCTGTCGGCGGCCCTGTTCGCCGAGCCCAACCCGGCCGTCGTCAAGGCCGTACTTCACGAGCAGGGCCGCATCCCCACCCCGGACGTGCGGCTCCCGCTGCTGCCGGCGAGCAAGGAGTCGACCCGGACCGCTCTCGACCGGCTCAGCGAGACACTCTGAACCAGATGGTCGGTGTCGGGCCGGGGGTCGACGAGATCTCCTCGAGCACCACATGGGTGCCGCCCGGGTGGCGGAACAGCGGCACACCGTCGCCCAGCAGGACGGGCGCCACGAAGACCAGGATCTCGTCGAGCAGGCCCTCGGCCAGGCACTGGGCGGCGACGTCGGCCCCCAGGACGTTGACGTAGCGGTCGCCGGCCGCCGCGCGGGCGGCGGCCACGGCCTGGTGCAGGTCGGACAGGAACGTGACGTCGGCGACGGCGCGCTCCGGCGGGTTGTGGGTCAGGACGAACTCGGGACCCGACCACAGGCCACCGAAGGCTCCCTCGTGGTCGGTGCCCGCGTTGGGGTCGTTGCCGAAATAGGTGCGCGCCCCGGTCAGCAGGGCGCCGGTCCGCGGCCAGAGACCGTCCGCGACCGCGTGCGGGCCGGTGTCCGGCAGCTTCGCCATCCAGTCCATGTCACCGTCGGGTCCGGCGATGAAGCCGTCGAGGGACATGGTCGCCGAGTACAGAAGTTTCGTCATGGTTGTTGAGACGCTATCGGCGCCGGGAACTCATCAGGCGCGGCGACGGCGAGCCACCAGCAGCGCACCCGCGCCGGCCACCAGCAGGGCCAGGCCGGCCAGCCCGACCGGCCCGACGGCCGAACCGGTGATCGGCAGGCCGCCACCGCCGCCGCCGTCCCCGTCACCGGGGGCGGGCGCCGCGGTGCCGCCGGGCTGAGCCGGGGTGGGCGAGGCGGTGGCCGACGGTGACGGTGAGGGTGACGGGGCCGGGGTCAGGCCGGTCAGGTCGGCCACGTAGCTGGTCTTGTCGTTGTCCGGGTTGACCGGGTTGAGGATCCAGCCCCGGGCGAAGTTGGACGGCGAGTCGTAGACCTCCACGTCGACGGCGACCTTCGTGCCCCGCCACTTCGAGTTCGCGGGGATCGGCACGGTCCGCTTGACCTCGGTCTCCTGCCCCGGCGCGAGCGCCCGCCGGACCGTGCACTGGTTCTTGCCGGCGGTGAACCGGCAGGTCGCACCCGGCCCCACGCCGGTGCCGTGCCAGTTGGTGACCGTGAAGATCTCGTGGTAAGTGAACTTGGTCGTCGTCTGCGGGCCGTAGTTGTGCAGCACCGCGGTGTAGGTCACGGCGTTGTCGGCGACGACCAGGTCCTTCACCGCGACGCCCATGTCGGCCGACCCGGCGACGGTGCTCTCCCAGACCCGGGTGTTGTTGGGCAGCCAGAGGTCCTGACCGTCCTCGACGTCGAGGTGCAGACGGAACGGGAGCTTCGTGCCCAGCGGTGTGTCCTTGCCGATCGTGAGCTCGACCGGGAAGGGGTAGCCGCCGATCCCGTCGGTGCTGTCCGGTCCGGCGGGCCGGCAGGTCAGCAGGCCGGCGGTCTGCTCGCACGATCCACCGCTCGGGCCGTCACCGGGGGCGTAGGTGACCCCGGCCGGGATGGTGAGCGTGACGGTCAGCCGCGACGGGTCCACCGGCTGAGAATTCGCGCCGTCGGTCACGGCCCCGGCGCGCAGGACGATCTTCCACACGTAGCCCTGCGTGAACTCGGCCGGGGCGATGATCTCGCCCAGACCGGAGTGGACCGGCTCGGCGGCGTGGGCCGGGGTCACGGCGGCACCGGCGAGCACGAGAGAGAGGCCGAGGACGCCGGCCAGACGGCGGAGAATCACGCCGCAAGGTAGCAGCCGGGAAGGGCACGGCGCTGCCCTCTTTCCGGTTCAGGCTCGCCCGGGCACCGTGGTCCAGCGATATCGGTCGCTCGACCAGTCAATGATCATGGGGCGCGCGGGGTAACCATGCGGCCGAGGATGTGCTCGGGAGGCGTTCGTGACACCACGGTTCGCGCGGGTGACGTTCACCGTGCCGGCCGGGCCGACACTGCCGCGACTGGGGGTTCGTTGATGACCATCGAGGATCGGGCCCGGGCCGGCTGGGCGGCGCTCATGGGCGGTGGCGGAGCTCAGGACCGTACGCCGGGCAAACCGCGACCATCGGGCCTGCCCGCACCCACCGGGGCCTTCGCGGTCAGCGGCCGCGGTCAGGTGACCGTGTCGTGGGAGCCGGTGGACGGCGCCATCGGCTACGCGGTGCACCGGGCCGACTCGGCCGACGGGCCGTTCACGGTCGTCGACCACGGCGGCGGCGACGTGCTCGCCGTGCCGCACAGCCCCTACGCCGACACCACGGCCGGGCGCGGCGGCTGGTACGCGGTCGCGGCGCTCGAGACGGTGACCGCGCTCGGCCCGCTGTCGATCCCGGTGCCGGCCGTGGACGTCTCGCTGGCCCCGGCGGTGACCGTCAACGTCGGCTCCGACCCGACGCCGCTGCCCCGGGTGTGGGAGGCCATGGTCGGCTCCGAACACCTGTCGCACCTGCTGTCGACCGAGACCACCGGCGGACAGCCGATCGGCGAGGAGCTCACCGGCGCGCTGCGGCGGGTCCATGACGAACTGGGCGTGCGCACCGTGCGGGCCCATCACATCCTCGGCGACGACGTGGGCGTCTACCGCGAGGACGGCGGCGAGCCGGTGTACGACTTCAGCCGGGTCGACCGCATCTACGACACCGTCCGCTCACTCGGGATGACGCCGGTCGTCGAGTTCGGCTACATGCCCCGCGACCTGGCCCGCGAGCCGTCACAGACCGTCTTCACCCATCGGGGCGTCATCTCGCCACCCCGCGACTGGGACCGCTGGTACGACCTGATCCGCGCCTTCACCGCCCACGTCGTCGACCGCTACGGCCTCGACGAGGTGCGCTCCCGATGGTGGTTCGAGGTGTGGAACGAGCCGGACCTGTCGGTGTTCTGGCCGGGCACACCCGAGGAGTACCGGCGGCTTCACGAGCTCACCGCGCGGGCGGTCCACGACGTCGACCCCGGACTGCGGGTCGGCGGCCCCGCGTCGGCCGCGGTCGGCGCCGATTTCGTGTCCACCCACGTCTACGGGACCCTGCCGCTGGACCTGCGCCCCCTGGCCGGCGACCGGCCGCTGCTCTGGACCGAGTGGGGAGTCACCGCCACCCACGGCAACCCGATCAACGACTCGGTGTTCGCGGCCGCGTTCCTGCTCGACGGCATGCGCTCGGCGGCCGGGCGCGTCGACGCGCTCGCGCCGTGGGTGGCCGGCGACCACGTCGAGGAACTGGGCCGGCCGGCGAAGCTGTTCCACGGCGGGTTCGGCCTGCTGACCGTGGGGAACCTGGCCAAACCGAAATTCTGGGCGCTGTGGCTGGCCGCCCGGCTGGGCCGCGACGAGCTCCCGGTCTCGCTGACCGGCGACGGCGCCAACAGCCTGGTCTCGGCGTGGGCATCGCGCTACGACGACGGCGGCACCGGGGTGCTGCTGTGGAACAACACCCTCGACCAGAGCCGGGCCACCGGAGACCCACACCTGACCCGTTCGGTGGTGGTACGCCCGGCCCTGACGGTCCCGCACCGGCTACGGATGTGGCGGGTCGACCAGCGCCACGGCAACCCGCGGTTCGACGGTGACTGGCCGACCGCCGCGCAATGGGCGGCGCTGCGCGCGGCCGACCACCTCGACGAATCCGAGCCGGCCCGCCAGGTCGCCGCGGGTGAGGACGTGACGCTCGAACTGCCCAATCCCGGGATCGCCTTCCTCGAGCTCACTCCGTCCACGACAGGGTGAGGGCAAGGTTGTCCTGCCAGGTGCGGCGGGCGGCCGCCGGTCCGGACCGGAAGCGCTCGACGAAGCTTTCGCACCGGGCCGCGGCGGCCTGCCGCCGGCGGGCCCACGACGGCCGTACGCCGTAGCCGGCGAACAACTCGCCCAGCGCGTCCACCGCACCGGGATGGTGGCGCCGCACGATCCACTCGCACCAGGCGACGTCCTCGATCGGGTCGCCGGGGTGCGCCCACTCCCAGTCGAGCAGGGCCGTCACCCGAAACGTGTCCTGGTCGAAAAGCATGTTGTTGGGCCCGAAGTCGCCATGCACCACCACCCAGCCGGTGGCGGCGGCCGTGTCCGGGAAGACCGCGCTGACATCAACCTGCTGAAGCCGGCGCAGCAGCTCACCGCAGGAGCGCAGCACCGGCCGGGCCAGACCCTGGTCGATCAGATCCTGGCCGTGCATCCCGGGCAGCTGCTGCAACCGCAGCGCACCCTCGGGCACGCCGAGCACCCGCGGCACCGGCAGACCGGCCGGGAGCCGTCCGAGCACATCGAGCTCGGTACCGCGCCGCAACGCCTCGTCGATCCCGCCCCGGTAACGCTTGACCACCACGGCACCGTCGCCCTGAGTGTCGTTCGTGTACCCGTGCCGCACGTCCCCACCTCCCCCTGATTTCGCCGGCCGCGAAGTTCGTCGATCTCCGAGTCGGTCAGTCGGTGGGGCCGGGCGCGGCGGGATGCCAGCCGCGGCGGCGGCCGGAGCGGACGACCAAGGCGACCAGGCCGAGGAGCACGACCACGCCGGCGCCGACGGCGGCGAACAGCATCGCGTTCTGCTGGGAGCGGTCGCGGCGGGCGGCCAGGGCGGCGGCTCCCGGATCGTTGCCGTTCACCAGCTCGGGGGCCGGGACCGGGCGGGCCTGCGTGTTCAGCGTCGCGGTGAGCGCCCGGAACGGGTTGAGCGCCCCCGACCCGTACTCCAAGCTCGACGCACCGCCCGGCGCGGGGTCGGCCGTGGCGATCAGCCGCTGCCGCACCTGAGCCGGGGTGATCGCCGGGAAACGCTGCTTGAGCAGGGCGGCCGTGGCCGACACGAACGGCGTGGCGAAGCTGGTGCCGCTGACCGACGCGTGACCGGAGACCCGATTTGCCACCGTGACCGGCTCACCGATCGCCACCAGGTCGACGTAGTCACCGCGCTGCGAGAACGACGCGCGGACGCCGTTGTTGTTGATCGCCCCGACGCCGATCACCCCGTCGTAGTCGGCCGGGAACGGAACCGGGTTGCCGTCGTCGGGCCCGCCCTTGTTGCCGGCGGCGGCCACGACCACGACACCGGCGGCGACGGCCCGGGCGACCGCCGCCCGGACCTCGTCGTCGTCCCGGGTCATCACGAGCGAGAGGTTGATCACGTCGGCGTCGCCCTCGTCGACCGCCCAGTCGATCGCGTCGGCGAACTGGGCCGGGCTGCCCCGGTCACCCACGACGTCGTCGCCGATCTCGAGCTGCTCACTGATCCGGACCGGCACGATCACCGCGTCGGGGGCCAGGCCCTGGAAGCCCGTGTCGCCGGCCGGGGCCGCCCCGATGATGCTCGCCACCGCCGTGCCGTGACCGGCGCAATCCTGCCGGCCGGACCGCTCGTCATGCAGGAAGTCGGCACCCTGGGCGACGCGTCCGCGCAGCTGAGGATGATCAGCGTCGACCCCGGAGTCGATCACGGCGACCCGCACCCCGGCGCCCGTGGCGAACCCGGCGAGCCGCCCCGGGTCGTACACCTGATCCTCGATCGGGACGCCCGCGGCGACCGGCGCCGCGGCCCCGGGCTGCTCACAGACCACGGCCGCGCGAGCCGGCGCGGGCACCGTCAGCACCGCGGCCGACACCGCCGCGGCGGCGGCCAGCCGACGCCAACCCATCGATCACCTCCGACACCCTGTGCCAACGATTCGCCTGGATCGTATCGAGGGGGTGCGACAGTTCCGGTTGTGCGCCCAGCTACCGCACAGCTAGGTTGTGGAAACCATCTGCGGCGTCGTGAGGGAAACCGGTGAGAGTCCGGTGCGGTCGCGCCACTGTGAACGAGGACCCCTGGTCCTCGCGAGTCAGAACGCTCACGCGTCGCAGCCTGTCGGACGGGACGCGTCATCCCGCAAGGAGGTTCTGCCATGCCCAAGGCCACCACAGCCGGCCCGCTGAGCACGCCCGCTGTTTCCCCGCGGCTGCTCGTCACGGCACTCGCCGTCGTCGCCCTCATGCTGCTGATCACCTACCTGGTCGCCTTCGACCAGGGTGCGGTCTCGCGCAGCGGCATGTTCCTGCACGAGCTCATGCACGACGGCCGCCACCTGCTCGGCGTCCCGTGTCACTGAGCCCCACCTCCCCGGCGCCGACGTTCGGCGCGCTCCTGCTCCGCGGCCTGCTCGCCGGTCTCATCGCCGGCCTGCTGGCCGGGGTTTTCGCGTACGCGTTCGGCGAGCCCAAGGTCGACGCGGCCATCGCGATCGAGGAGGCCGCGGCGCACGCCACCGCCGAGCCCAGCCACCACGACGACGCACTGGTCAGCCGTGACGGTCAGCGGGGCGGCCTGTTCCTGGCCACCGCCCTGTACGGCGCGGCCATGGGCGGCATCCTCGCCACCGCGTACACGCTGCTGCGCCGCCGCCTGCGCACCCCGAGCAACACCCGCGCCGCACTGAGCCTGGCCGGCGCGGCACTGCTGGGCCTGGTGCTGGTGCCGTTCGTGAAATATCCACCCAACCCCCCGGCGGTCGGTGACCCGGACACCATCAACCAGCGCACGATCAGCTACCTGGCGATCGTCGTGATCGGCCTGGTCGCGGTCTGGGCCGCCGTCGTGGCCAAACGCACCCAGCCAACCGAGTGGCGCCAGGCGATGGCCGCGGTCGCCGGCTTCCTGGTCGTCGTGGTGGTCGGCTACACGCTGCTGCCCAATATCAACGAGGTCCCCGCGACCTTCCCGCCGGACCTGCTGTGGTCGTTCCGGCTGGCCTCCCTGGGCACCCAGGTCGTCCTGTGGACCACGCTCGGCCTGGCCTTCGCCGCCCTGCTCGCCTACAGCCGCCGGCCGGCCACCCAGCCCGAGCGGGAATCCGTAACCGCCTGACCGCAGCGCCCGCCGGGTCGCCGCCGCTCGCTCAGAGCACGGCGTCGGCCCAGCGGGCCACCACCCTGAGCACCGGGGCGCGGCCGGCCAGCATGTCCTCCAGGCCCCGCGTGTCGTATCCCGGCTTGCGCGCCCCGCCCTTCGCCGCGGCCGCCACCATGCGAGGCGCCAGCCAGAAGTACTTCGCCGCGCCACACGTCATGATCGCGCGCTGGACTGTCTCGTCGTCGACCGCCCCGTCCAGCCCCCGGCGGTACTGCTCGGCCACCACCGTCAGGACCTCGTCGAGCAACCCGATGTCGATCAACCCGTCGAAGAACGTGTCCAACGCCAGGTTCGCCGCGTCCTCCCCGATCGCCCCGGGCCCCACGTACGCCCAGTCCAGCAGCACCGGACCGTCCGCCGCGAAGACCAGGTTCATCGGCCAGACGTCGTGGTGGCACAACGTCCGCGGCAGCTTGTCGGTCAGCGCCAGGATCTCCGCCCGCCGCTCCCACAGCCGGTGCAACCCGTCCCGCAGCGACGGCTCCCACACCGCGGCCAGGACCGGATGATCCCAGTCCAGGTCGGACTCGAACGCGTTCGCCGATGTGTAGTCGCGCAGCCAGTCCCGCGCCAGCCACGACTGCTCCGGCGGCCGGCCCAGCCAGTGCGCATGCGCGCCACCGAGCCGGAAAGCCACGTCGCCCAACTGGGCCACGCCGGCACCCGTCCCGGCCGTGCCGGTCACGTCCTCCAGCCACATCGCCACCGAACCGTCGGGGCCGTCCACCTCCTCGTACAACTCGGGCCCGGACAGACCAGGCAGACCGGTGGCGACGAGCCCGGACGCATACGCCTCCGGCTCGCGCCGCCAATAGTTGAAGTGACCCGGATCGCCGCTGGCCGCCAGATGATCGGCCGCGCCGTCTCTCCCCGGCGTCGCGATCTTGAGGATTGCGGTGTCGTGGTCACGGTAGACCCGCCAGACCCCGCCGGTCACCTCGTTCGCCGTGCTGTGGACAAGTTCGTCGGCGGTCCATCCGGGACGGAGCAGGTTTTCCACAGGCCGACGATATCGGCGCGACGATGTCAGTGCCGCCCGCTAACTTCCTCGCCATGACCGCATTCCTGCCCGGTGCCGAGCTCGCCCGCCTCTTCTACGCCGAAGCCGTCCGCCCGCTGCTCGGCGACCTGCCCCACGCCGCCGCCCGCCTCGGCCCCGGCTCCGACGTGCTCGGCTTCGACACCCCGCGATCCACCGACCACGACTGGGGGCCACGCCTCGAGCTGTTCGCCGAGGACGACACCGGCGAGCTCGGCGACCGGCTCAGCCGGCTGCTGCCCAGACGTTTCCGCGGCTGGTCCACCCACTTCGAGCCGCCCGGTGCGCGGGTCCGCTCGATGGCCGACACCGACGGCCCCGTCGACCACTACGTGACGATCACCCCGTTCCCGCGATGGTGCCACGGCCAGCTGGGCTTCGACCCGGCCACCGGCATCGGCACCACCGACTGGCTCAGCACCCCCTGGCAACGCCTGGCCGAGGTCACCGGTGGTGCGGTCTTCCACGATCCGGACGGTGCCGTCTCGCGCGTACGAGCAAGCCTGCGCTGGTATCCGGCCGACCTGTGGCGATACGTGCTGGCCGCCCAATGGCAGCGCATCGCCGAGGAGGAGGCGTTCCCGGCCCGTGCCGCCGAGACCGGCGACGAGAGCGGCGCGTCGGTCCTCTCCGCCAGGCTCTGCCGCGAGGTGGCCCGCCTGGTGCTGCTGCAGGCCCGACGCTGGCCGCCCTACTCGAAGTGGCTGATGGCGGCCCTACCGCCCGACCGGGTCGCCGGGCACCTCACGGCCGCCCTGCGCGCCGGCAGCATCCGCGACCGGGAGGACGCGCTGTGCACCGCCCTGGAGTCCGCAGCCGAGAAACAGAACGAACTCGGCCTCGCCGCCGAAGTCCCGCCGGCGCGGATACCGTTCTTCGACCGTGGCTACCCAGTGATCGGCGCCGGCCGTTTCGCCGAGGCGCTGCGCGACGCCATCACCGATCCCGTGCTGCGCTCACGCCCGCTGACCGGCTCGATCGACCAGATCTCCGACAACGTCGCCGTTCTGACCAGCCCCTCGACGTGCCGCTCGATCCTCGCCGCCGCCCACCCGGCGACAACCACGCACGACAACGCGGCCGTCCCGAGGCCCGGGCCGGATAGATTCCGCGGGTGATGACGATTGCTGCCCTGTGGTCCTTCGTGCTCGTGGTCGGCCTGCTCACGCTGACTCCCGGCCTCGACACGGCGCTCATCCTGCGGACGGCGACGGTCCGGTCGACCCGGCAGGCGTGGGGCGTCGTCCTCGGCATCCAGACCGGCACACTCATCTGGGGCGTGCTGGCCTCGGTCGGCATCACCGCCCTGCTCACCGCCTCACATCTCGCCTACGAGGTGGTCCGCTGGGCCGGTGCGGGCTATCTCGTCTGGATGGGCGTGCGCATGCTGTGGGCCACCCGGAGCCGCGAGCATGCGGACGACCACGAGCCCGGCGTGGCCCCGGCCGACGGGTTCCTTCCCGGGTGGCGGCGTGGGCTGCTCACCAACCTGTTGAACCCCAAGATGGGCGCCTTCTACGTGGCGCTGCTCCCCCAGTTCATCCCGGCCGGCGCGACACCGTTGCTGTCCGGCGTCCTGCTGGCGGGCGCTCACGTCGCCCTCGGCCTGGCCTGGTCGGCAGCGCTGGTGACAACGGCGCGCCGCTTCCGCCGGCTGCTCACCCACCCCCGGGCCCGCCGCCTGCTCGACCGGGTCGCCGGCCTGGTGATCGTCGGCTTCGGCCTCCGACTGGCTACCGAAGCCCGCTGACCAGACGCCGGCGGCCTGAGTAGCACCGCGCCGGCCGAAGCGTCCCCAGCTGTGTGCGGCGTATGGGGTTCCGACGCCGCACAGAGCCCGACGAAGCCCCATGAAGTGTTGGTGGGAATCGAAGTCTTCCTTTTGGGTGTCGTGGGCCCGCGCACCGCGCGTAGAGCATCCTAGGATGAAGTTGTCAGCGGAAGACGCGCCCGACCAACGGTCGGTCAAAGCTCGCACGGCCCCGCGAATCGCGGTTTGGCGTTGCCTGGCCGGCGGCCGTCAAGCGTCGGCAGGCGGCAGCGGCGGAGGGTGGCGGCGGCAGCGGCGGAGGGTGGCGGCGGCAGCGGCGGAGGGTGGCGGCGGCAGCGGCGGAGGGTGGCGGCGGCAGCGGCGGAGGGTGGCGGCGGCAGCGGCGGAGGGTGGCGGCGGCAGCGGCGGAGGGTGGCGGCGGCAGCGGCAGCGGCAGCGGCGGCAGCGGCGGCGGCAGCGGCGGAGGGTGGCGGCAGGCGATGGCGGAGCGGCAGCGGAGGGTGGCGGCGGAGGGTGGATTGGGCCGTGTCGTGGCGGGGTTGCGGGGGTTGGCGGGCCTAGGGTGACCTTGCGATGAACGAGAACGACACTGAGACCGAGACCCGGCCCTGCGCGCACTGTGGACGGCCGGTGCCGCAGCGTAACTCGGCGGGGCGGCCCTTTCGGTACTGCCGGGACAACGACGGGGAATGCCAGCGGGCCTCGCGCAATGTGCGCATGCGGCACCGCTCCTCCCCCGGGCTGGCGGGGCAGGTCGCGCGCACCTGGGAGGTTGTCGACCGGCTCGATCAGCTCGCCGGGTCGCTGACCGAGGCCCTGCACTCGGAGCTCTCCCCGGCCGGCGTCGACCGGCAGGTGGCGGAGATCCGTGCGGAGACGTCCGGGCAGATCGCGGCGGCCCACACCGAACGCGACGACGCCCGCCGCGACGCGGAGCGGGCGGCCGCCGAGACAGCCACGGCGCAGCAGTTGGCCGCGGCGGCCGCGGCCCAGCGGGATGAAGCGGTCCACCGTGCCGAGGAGGCGGAACGCGCGGCCAAGACCGCGGCCGAGCGAGCCGGCGAGGCGCAGGCGGCCCGGGACGAGGCTCAGCGGGCGGCCACCGCGGCGGCGGCTCTGCGGGAGCGGGCCGAGGCGGACCGGGATACGGCACGGGATGAGCTCGGCACGGCCCGGGCGGAGATTCTGGACGTACGGCGGGAGCGGGAAACCACCGAGCGCGAGCTGGCCTCGGCCCTGCGCGACGCCGAGACCGCCGCCACCCGCGGTGAGGAGCTACGCCGGGAACGGGACGCCGCGCGGGACGATGCCAAGCGGGCCGAGTCCGAGCTGGCGGCCGCCCGCCGGGAGCTGACCGAGCAGCGCGATGCCGCGGACAAGGTGCTCCATGACGTTCGTGGGGAGGCCGCCGCCGCTCAGCGGGCCGCCGACACCGAGCTGGCACGGGTGCGGCAGGACCTGGCGAGCGCGGTGTCCGAACGGGACAGTCTCCTGCGTACGCGGGAGGAGCTGGAACGCGCCGTGCGGGACCGGGCCGATCTGGAACGCCGGCTGGCCGCCGCGCAGGCGGAGGCCGAGGCGGCGCAGGCCCGCACCGCTCAGCTCTCCGCGCAGGTCAGCGACCTCGCGTCGGCCCTGGCCAGCCTCGGCACCGCCCGGCCACCGGCCGCTCCACCCCAGCCCACCGCTGCCGACTCCCGCACCTGACCCCACCGGCGCGGCCGCACCACACTGAAGCGGATCGGCGGCACCAACCGACCAGACCAGACCGGCCGGCGCCGAGCGGCCAAGACCAGAGCGACCCCGGCGAAGCCGAGCGGCCAAGATCGGAGCAAGTCGACGAGACCGAGCGGGAAACCAGAGCGGGCCGACGAGACCGAGCGGGAAACGAGAGCGGGCCGACGAGACCGAGCGGGAAACGAGAGCGGGACTCGCGAAGAGCGAAGCCGGCGCGCATGATCCGGAGGGTGCTGGGAATCAGGAGTTCTCAGGTCCGGCCGGTTGACGACGAATGATGGACGAACGAAGCCGTGCCAGCGTGGCGAAATGACGGATACCCGACTGGGTGACCAATGTCGCACCAGCTGGAGAACACTCATAGGCCGTAAAGTGGACCAAGGTCCACTTCGGCGGGGGTGCACGGTGCCAGGTAAGGGACGCGGGCGGTTACGCTCGTAGCGTTAACACCACCGTCACAACGGTGGTCCAGAGTCTCGGCGACCATCGGAACCCCACCACAGGAATCCGGCGGACGCCCCTTTCGTTACACCAACGAGAGCAGCACCACGAGCGAGGGGAAGCCACCATGGGCGAACGCATGCTGCGCGGCAGCCGTCTTGGCGCAGTCAGCTACGAGTCCGACCGCAACACCGAGCTGGCGCCCCGGCAGACCCGAGAGTACCTGTGCGTGAAGGGTCACCAGTTCGAGGTTCCGTTCGCCGTCGACGCCGAGGTCCCGATGACCTGGGAGTGCAAGTTCGACGGCAGCGTGGCCCGTCTGGTGGACGGCAACGAGCCGGAGCAGAAGAAGGCGAAGCCGCCGCGCACCCACTGGGACATGCTCCTCGAGCGTCGGTCGATCTCGGAGCTGGAGGACATCCTCAACGAGCGGCTCCAGGAAGTCCGCACGCGCCGAGGCCGCTGACCCGGCGACAAGACAGAAAGGCCGTCCCCATCGGTGGGGACGGCCTTTTTCGTACGAGACCAGGGGCTAGCGGAGCACTTCGCCCTCGATGACCTCGCCCTCGATGGCGGCGGCCGGTGTGCGCTGAGCCGGGGCCGGGTCGTCGGCGACCACGATCGGGTCGCCCGGGTGGACCCGGACGTGCCGGGCACCGAACAGGTCGGACGCGGCGGCCCCGCCCACCCGGCGCTCGGTGTAGCGCTCGGTCTGGTGGCGGGCCAGCTGACGGCCCGGCGGCAGGAGCAGCAGCAGCCCGGCCACCGACGAGACGAAGCCGGGGATGGCCAGCAGCAGCGCGCCGAGCAGGCCGACCAGCGAATTGGCCACCTCACGGCCCGGCGGGCGCCCCTCGGCCGCGGCGGCCTGGAAACGGCGCCAGCCCTTCATGCCCTCGCGGCGCAGCAGTGCCAGGCCGGTCACGCTGGCGGCGATGCCCAGCAGCACCGCCCAGAGGCCGCCGATCGCGTGGACCACGGCGATGAAGACGACGATCTCGACGATCGCCAGTGCGGACAGCACCAACGGCAGCAGGGCTAGACCTCGACCACGCATGCGGTTCCTCCGTGTCAATCGACCTCAAGCATGACACGCGGGCGCGCGGTCACGGCCAGGTCGACCCCTCGGCGGCCCGCCGGCCGAACCGCTTGCGGATCACCTCACGCCGGGCCTGCAGACCCCACACCGTGACCCTGAGCAGCTGTTCCTTGAAAATGTTGCCGCTCATCTTGCTGACGCCGTGTTCGCGCTCGGTGAACGTGATCGGCACCTCGGCGATGCGGAAGCCCGCCTGATAGGTGCGCCAGGCCAGCTCGACCTGGAAGGAGTAACCGGTCGAGGCGACCGTTTCGACGTTGATCGCGTCGAGAACGGGCATCCGGTAGGCCCGGTAGCCACCGGTCGCGTCGCGGAACGGCATGCGCAACGCCATCCGGATGTAGATGTTGCCGCCGCGGGACAGCAGCAGGCGGCGCATCGGCCAGTTCCGCACGCTGCCGCCGGGGATGTAGCGGGTGCCCAGCACCGCGTCGGTGTCGCCGAGCGCGTCGAGCAGCCGGGGCAGCTCCTCGGGGGCGTGGGAACCGTCGGCGTCCATCTCGACGACCGCGTCGTAGCCCTTGTTCTTGGCCCAGGCGAAGCCGGCCTTGTACGCCGCCCCGAGCCCCTCCTTGCCCGCCCGGTGCAGCACGAAGATGTGATCGTCGGCCACCGCCAGCTCGTCGGCGATGGCGCCGGTGCCGTCGGGCGAGTTGTCGTCGGTGACGAGGATGTCGGCCTCGGGCACCGAGGTGCGGACCCGCCCGGTGATCAGGCGGATGTTGTCCGCCTCGTTGTAGGTCGGGATCACCACCAGGACCCGTCCCACCCCGGGGTAGCCTTCCGCCTCGCTCACCGTGCCTCCGTAACGTCGTTCGTCGTACGCCGGCGGCGACGCAGCGGAAGCGCACCGGCCAAGGCGAGGACCGCCAGTGCGGCCATCGCCATCTCGGGCCAGTGGCCCAAACGAGTCGCCAGCGTAGTCGTTGCGCCCAGGCTCATGTCACGCACCATCACCGCGCCGACGTTGAAGCCGCTCGAGTCGTACACCTGACCGGCCGTGCCGGCGAAGGCGGACACCCCGACCGTGGACACCATCAGCGCCTCCCGGCCGTGCTCGACGGCACGCAGCCGCACCATGGCGAGCTGCTGCCGGGCCTCGGCCTCGTTGAAGGTCGCGTTGTTGGTCTGGACGGCGAGCACCTGCGCCCCTCCAGTGACAGTGTCGCGGACCACACCGTCGTACGCCACCTCGAAGCAGATCACGTCGCCCAGGGTGACCGCGCCGCTGCGGATGACGCCGGGGTGGTCGCCGGCCAGCATGTTGCGCACCAGGTCGACCTTGTCGGTGACCATCCGGGCGATCGAGCGCAGCGGGACGTACTCGGCGAACGGCACGGGGTGGCGTTTCATGTACGTCTGGTCGAGGTCGGGCCCGGTGCCGGGGTTCCACAGGATGCCGGCGTTGTAGATGTCGCCCGGCTTGTCGGTGCGCAGCACGGTGCCGACCAGGATCGGCGCCTTGATCAGGTCGGCCGCCCGGGAGATGACCGCGGCCGCGTCGGGATTGCGCAGCGGGTCGATGTCGCTGGAGTTCTCGGGCCAGACGACCAGGGCGGGCTGTTTCTGCCGGCCGGCCGCGACCTCGGCCGCGAGGCGCTCGGTGGCGTTGACGTGGTTGTCGAGCACGGCCCGGCGCTGGGCGTTGAAGTCGAGGCCGAGGCGGGGCACGTTGCCCTGCACGATCGCCACGGTCGCGGTCGGCCCGCCGGGCTCGGCCACCGGCACCAGCAGCGGGCCGGCGATCAGGGCGGCGGCGGCCAGCGCGAAGCCGATCACCGGGCCGAGCGGGCGGCGGGTGTGCGCGGCCCGCGCGCTGGGCCGCCACGCGCGCCAGGCCAGCGCGACCAGGGCGCCCCCGGCGGCGGCGACGGCGAAGGTGACCAGCGGGGCGCCACCCCAGGCGGCCAGGCGCAGCGCGGGCGCCTCGTCCTGGCTGAACGCGAGCCGCCCCCACGGGAAGCCGCCGAACGGGGCGCGGTCGCGGGCCGCCTCCTGGGCCACCCACAGCACGCCCAGCACCGGCGGCCACAACGCCCGCCAGCGGTCGACCAACGGCGACAGCCAGGCCGTGGCGAGCCCCAGGAGCCCGAGATAAGCCGCCTGGGCCAGCGACAGCAGCAGCCAGGGCAGCCAGCCGGCGGCGAACGTCGTCCACCACAGCAGCGGCAGGAACAGCACCAGCCCGGCCAGGAAGCCGACCCCGAACGCGCGGCGCAGACGACGGCGGTGGGTGGCTCCGGCGAGCAGGGCCACACCGACCGGGGCGAGCCACCACAGACCGTACGGCGGGAGGGCGAGCAGCAGGGCCAGGCCGGCCAGCACGGCCATCGGCAGGGCGACCCGGCGGCGCACCGGCCGGGGCCCGGAATCGGCGGCCGTGGCCTGCGGCGGAGCGGGGGGCTGCAACGTCATCTCCACGCGCGAGAGGCTACCTGGCCTGGGCTGGCCGGAAACGGACAGTCGGGGCGGGCGGCGGCATCGATAAGGGAACAATCGAACTCTACGAGAAGAGGCGCGGCCCCGCCCCGGGACCGCGCCTCATGTGCACCACACCCCGGGCACGGCCGGTGGGCCGTACGGAGATCGCGGACGCCTTCGGACCGGCCTGCTCCGCGCCGGCTGCGCGGGTCACACCGTTGTCTACTGGTGCCCGTTTTCTCCTGCGGCCCACCGCGGACGCGATCGGTCCGCACCGCTCCGCCGACCCCCACCCCCTGGACCTGGCTGAACGCGCGACCCCTGCGAGGACTGCGGGCCAGTGGGTGGAGGAGCGGAGCGGACAACAGTCGCTCCCGTGCTCAGGATTTGACGACGGTACGTCCGTCCCCCGCAGGTCTGTCAACCGCCCTCCCCGTGCTCGGGCGTGTCGCGTTCCTCGGCGTGTCAGATCCCGTACCCGTTCGGGCTACAGGCTGTTCACCAGCGCCACCGCGGCCTCACGGTGATCGATCGACAACAGCCCGGCGGCGGCCAGCACGTACTGCTCGTCCACGACGGTGCGGGCCGCGGACGGCGCGGCCCAGCCACCTGACTGGTCAGACAGCACCGCGTGCAGCACAAAGTCTCCGCCGCCGTGCCTCAGCACGCCCCCGGATCCGACCACCAGCCGGACGTCGCGCAGATCGCGGCCGCCCGTGCGGGGCTGACCAGGACCGGACGAGTGGCCCCGCGCGTGCCGCCGCAACGCGACCGTGGCGGCGGCCGCGGCTAACGCAAAGTCACCCGATCGATGCCCGGATTCCGGTAGTGCCAATTTCTCGGCGATCGCGGCCGCGCGCGTGCCGTCGGCACCCACCGCGACGCCGAGATCACCCTCCACGGTCCGGGACCGCCAGAGCGTCCCGGCCACGTCACGCCGCGGCCCGGTCTCGGCCTCCGCGTCGGGCACCAGAGCCGAATAGACGTCCGTGGTCGCCCCACCCACGTCCACCACCAGGACCCCCGATCCGGTGCTGTCAGCGAGCAGCTCAACCCCCGCCAGCACCGCGTCCGGGGTGGCCGCCCGGACCAGCGAGGCGAACCGGGGACCCGCCGACAGCCGCTTGCCGCCGATCACGTGCCGCAGGAACACCTCGCGGATCGCCGCCCGCGCCGGCCCCGGGTCGAGCACGCCGATGCGGGGCAGCACGTTGCCCGTGACGGTCACCGGCACCCGGCGCTCGGTCAGCCGGCCGGCGGCCTCGTCCCGGACGTCGGCGTTGCCGGCCACCAC
The DNA here is from genome assembly GCF_023544465.1 of Paractinoplanes maris. Classification (GTDB taxonomy): domain Bacteria; phylum Actinomycetota; class Actinomycetes; order Mycobacteriales; family Micromonosporaceae; genus Actinoplanes; species Actinoplanes maris. Next base: position 141,451 of record NZ_JALPVL010000017.1, read on the forward strand.
GACCGGGACCCGCAGCCGCGAGGTGGCCAGCCGGTGCGCGTTGTGCAGCAGCACCTCGCCGTCACCCCCGTCGGTGCCACCGACGAGCAGGATCACATCGGGACGCGACGCGCGCAGGGCACTAACCCCCCGGCCGTCCAGCGGGCCGGCCGCCACATGCACGACCCGCGCGCCCGCCGACAACCCGACCCGGTGCCCGGCCTCGGCGGTCACCAGTGACTCGTAACCCACCACGGCCAGGCGCAGCCCACCGCCGGCCGACGAGCACACGTACGTCTCACCACCCCCGCCGACGGCCGCCACCGCCTGATCAAGACCGGTCAGCACATCGGTGCCCGAGGTGGTCGGCACCTCGGCCCGGCGCACCAGGCGACCGCTCGCCAGATCGACCAGGGCGGCCTTTGTGTAGGTGGATCCGACGTCCACGCAGACCGCGGTGGTCACGCTTTGGGCGGGACGACGACCGTGCCCGTGGCGGTCACCGCGACGATCGGCTCGTCCAGAACGGAAGCGGCCGACCCGCCCGCGCCCCGGGCCACGACCCGCGATTCGAACGCGATCGTGCGTGACCGGGTGCCCATCCGGGTCACCGTGGCCACGATCTCGAGGATGTCGCCGGCCTGGATCGGCGCCGTGAACTGCACGTCGTCGTAGGACGCGAACAGCCCCTCGTCGCCGTCGAGCCGGATGCAGACCTCGGTCGCGACGTCGCCGAACAGGCCGAGCGAATAAGCCCCGTCGACCAGGTTGCCCGCGTAGTGGGCGTGCGAATACGGGACATAGCGGCGGTGGGTGACCGTGATCAAGAGGTGCTCCCGGTGATGGCGTGGACGAGGTAGGAGGCGACTTCGCGCGGCGTCGTGCCGCGGGTGAAGATGCGGTCGACGCCGAGCTCCGCGGCCATCAGCTCGTCGAAGCGCGGCCCGCCGACGATCAGAAGCGGACGCTTGCCGGCCGGCAGGGCCTCCCGGAACGCGGCCGACATCGCCCGTGTGTTCTGCAGGTGCGCGTCGCGCTGGGTGACCACCTGCGAGACCAGCACCGCGTCGGCCTTGCGCTCGCGGGCCGTCTCGACCAGATCCGGTACGGAGACCTGGGCCCCCATGTTGGTCACCGACAGCTCGCTGTAGTACTCCAGGCCCTTCTCCCCCGCGATCCCCTTGAGGTTGAGGATCGCGTCGATGCCGACCGTGTGCGCGTCGGTGCCGATGCAGGCGCCGACCACGCTGAGCCGCCGCCGCAGCCGCCGCTTGATGGTCGCGTTGACCTCCTTGGCGCTCAGCAGCGGGAAGTCACGCTCCACGACCTGCACCTGCTCGGTGTCGACGAGGTGGTTGACCCGCCCGTAGACGACGAAGAACGTGAACTCGTCGCCCATCGGCTTGGCGTGCACCAGCAGCGCCGGATCCATCCCCATCTTGTTGGCCAGCTGCACCGCGGCGCCCTCGGCCCGCTTGTCGTGCGGGATCGGCAGCGTGAACGACAACTGCACCATCCCGTCCCCGGTGGTGTCCCCATAGGGCCGGACGATCGTCATGGTGCCTCCTCCAGCGCGACAGTCACCGGGTTGTAGTAGTCGTCGTCGTGGCGGGCGACACCGTCGAGGCCTTTGCCCCGGTCGGCCGGGCGTTTCATGATGCCGAAGGTGCCCTCGGCGATCGCGGTCAGCAGCGAGTCGTCGACGATCTTCTCGAGCAGCTCGACCGCCTCCCCCAGCACGGCGTGGGCCCGCTGCTGGATGAAACCGCCGGGGGCGGGGACGAAGTCCTCGTGCAGGTTGCCGGCGCCGGTCAGCACGTAGCGGACGTTCTGCAGGGCGATGTCGCGGTCGGACAGCCACGGCGTGACGACCGCCTCGGTCATCATGCCGACCAGCAGGATGCCCTGGCCGGTCAGCGCGCCGACCAGGTTGAAGAACCCGTCGAGCAGATTGCCGCGGAACACGTCACCGGTCATGTGCTTGGTCGGCGGCATCCACTTGAGCGGCGCGTCCGGGAACAGCTCGCGGGCCAGCAGCGCGTGCGCCAGCTCCAGACGGAACGACTCGGGCACCTCGGGGTTGATCTCGAACGCGTGCCCCAGGCCGAGCTGCCAGTCGGCCAGGCCGGCCTCGTGCGCGAAGAACTCGTTGAGCAGCTGCGACACCGTCACCGTGTGAGCCGCCTCGACGGCGTCGGCGGTCGTGAGGTAGTTGTCCTCACCGGTGTTGATGATGATGCCGGCGCGGGCGTGGACCTGCCGCGAGAAGCGCTGGTCGACGAAGGTGCGGATCGGGTTGATGTCGCGGAACAGGATCCCGTACATCGAGTCGTTGAGCATCATGTCGAGCCGTTCCATCCCGGCCAGCGCGGCAATCTCGGGCATGCACAGCCCGGACGCGTAGTTGGTCAGCCGCACATACCGGCCCAGCTCCTTGGACGTCTCGTCCAGCGCCGCGCGCATCAGCCGGAAGTTCTCCTGCGTCGCATACGTGCCGGCGAAACCCTCCCGGGTGGCGCCCTCGGGCACGTAGTCGAGCAGCGACTGCCCGGTCGAGCGGATCACCGCGATCACGTCGGCCCCGGCCCGCGCGGCCGCCTGGGCCTGCGGGATGTCCTCGTAGATGTCGCCGGTGGCCACGATCAGATAGATCCACGGCCGCTGCCGCGGATCCCCGAGCCGCTTGATCAGCCGGTCCCGCTCGGCCCGCCGCCGATCGACGATCTTGAGGCCGCGGCCGGTCGCCCTGGCCGCGGCCCGCCGGGCCGTCGCGGCGTCCGCTTTCTTCCCCGGTACGTCGAACCGGACCGCCCCCGCCGCGGCCTTCTGAGCCAGCACGGTGACGTCGTCGACCCCGGTGCTCCGCATGGCGTGGAACACCGGGACGGCGACCCCGTGACCCAGCCCGACATCGGCCCGCACCGCGTCGACCAGCCGGTTCACCCAGGGGATGCCGTCCTGGTCGGCGCCGTGCACCCCGGCCAGCCGCAGCACCGCCCGCTCCACCGACACGGTGGTGTGCGAGCGGGCCAGATCGACCACCGGTTGCCCGGCCCGTGCGGCGAGCCGGCGCGCCGCGCGCACCACCCGCGGGTCCAGATCAAGCTTGGACGCCACCCGTACTCCCGTTCATCAGACTTCGTGGATCGTTTCGCCGTGCAAGGTCGTGCGGCGGCACACCGGCCGCTGCGGTTGCGCCCCGTCGAGCTCCGGCAACAGCAGGGGCAGACCCTCCCGTACGCCGGACGGGGTCTCCCAGACGGCGAAGGTCGCCGACTGGCCGGGCGCGAGCACCCCCGCGTCACCGACCCCGGCCGCCCGCCACCCGCCCCGGGTCGACGCCGCGAAGGCCGCCCGCACACTCATCCGGTAGACCGGGTTGCGCGGGGCCGCCGCCGCGACCACCACCGCCCACGGGTCGAGCGCGGTCACCGGCGAGTCGGAACCGAAAGCCAGCTGCACCCCGGTCGCGTGCATCGCACCGATCGGGTTCGACGCCATCGCCCGCTCGACCCCGAGACGCTGCGCATACATGCGGTCGGGGCCACCCCACAGCGCGTCGAAGACCGGCTGCACCGAGGCGATCACCCCGAACTCGACCATCCGCGCGATCATCGGCTTGTCGATCAGCTCGACGTGCTCGATGCGGTGGCGACCCTCGCGGACCGCGTCGACCCCGACCGACTTGGCGGCCAGCGCGAAGCCCTCCAGGACCGTCGCGATCGCGGCGTCGCCGATCGCGTGGAAACCGCCCTGCACGCCGACCGTGATGCAGTCGAGCAGATGATCGGCCGCCTGCTCGGCGGTCAGGAAGGCCTCACCGCAGCCGCCGTGCCCGTCGAGGAACGGATCGCGGACGCTGGCTGTGCGCGAACCGAGCGCCCCGTCGGCGTACAGGTCGCCGGCCGCGCCGACCGCGCCCAGCTCCTTGGCCTTGAGGGCACCGCCGAGCTCACCCCAGTAACCGAAGACGTGCGGCAGGCCCGGACCGTTGAGCGCCAGGACCGAGGTGAAGTCGGCCTCGCTGGACGTGCCCGGGCCGGCGCACTCGTGCACGGCGGCGATGCCCAGGGAGGCGGCCCTGGTCAGCGCGGCCCGCTGCGCGGTCGTGCGCTGCGACGGGGTCAGGGCGTTCAGCGCGATGGCTCGTACCCGATGGTGCTGATCCTCCTTGACCCAGCCGTCGCCGACCGGCAGCTCGGCCGCGGCCAGCAGCGCGGTCGAGGCCAGCGCGGAGTGCACGGACGCCTGGGACAGATAGACGCGGCGGCCCGCGGCGGCGCGGTCGAGCTCGGCGGCGGACGGCAGCGTCTGGTCGGGCCAGGTCGACTCGTCCCAGCCGTGGCCGTGCACGATGCCGTCGGCCGGGCGGGTCGCGGCGAACCGGGTCACCGCGTCGAGCAGCGCGGACGCCGAGCGGACCTCGCTCAGGTCGAGGCCGTCGATGGCCAGGCCGGTGTCGGTGGCATGCAGGTGGGCGTCGACGAAGGCCGGGGTGACCAGGCCGTTCTCCAGGTCGACGGTGCGGTCGGCGGCCGGCGCGTCCGCCGTGTCACCGAGCCAGGCGATCCTGCCGTCGCGGACCAGCATGGCGGTGGCCCGCGGGTCGGCGGCCGAGTAGAAGCGTCCGTTGTTGTAGAGGACTTCTCCACGGTTCGGCATCGGTTTTCCGCCGCGGTCGAGTTCAGTCATGGGCGTCAGTCTCTCGCGAGACGCGCTTCGAAGAGCGACCGGATCGCGGGTACGCGGCGCAGCAGGTCGACGGCGAACGCGGCGTGACCGGGGACGAAGCCGTTGCCGATGAGCATCGTCACGTCGGCCGCCAGACCCTCGGCGCCCAGCGCGGCCGCCGGGAAACTGGTGGCCATCGAGAAGAAGATCACCGTGCCACCGGCCGCGGTGGCCAGGATCGCGCCGTGCTCGCAGCCGGGCACGTCGACGCAGACCACCGTGATCGTGGCCGGCTCGCCGACCGCGGCCGCCACCTCGACCGGGTTGCGGGCGTCGGCGACGGCCACCTCGTCGGCCACCCCCGCGCCGCGCAGACTCGCCGCCTCCCGCTCGTCCCGGACGATGCCGACCGTGCGCGCGCCGGCCATCCGGGCGGCGGCCAGAGCGAGCGACCCGCTCTTGCCGGCGCCCCCGAGGACGGCGACCCGCGGGTTCGCGTACTGCCGGACGACGCGATCGGTGAGAGCCGGTGCGCCGCAGACGTCGTAGACGGCGAGCGCCAGCTCCGGCGCGAGATCCTCGGGCAGCACGCCGACGATCGAGCGGCCGAACAGGATCGCGGTCCCCTCGGCCGGGACCTGCTCACCGCGGCCGTCCCAGCCTCGCAGGGCATCGGTGATCCGCAGCGGGGTCAGGGTCAGCGAGACCAGCGTGGCGACCCGCTGACCGGGCTTGACACCGAGCGGCGACAGCGGACCGACCTCGTCGACCACGCCAATCAGCATGCCGCCCGAGCCGGTGACCGGGTTGTGCATCTTGCCGCGGGTCCCGATGATCTCGAGGACCTCGGCCCGGATCGCGTCGCCGTCGCCCCCGTGCTTCTCGGCGAGCTGGCGATAGCTCGCGGCGTCGAGGTTGAGGCGCTCCACCCGTACGCGAACTTCGTCCTGCTTGATCTCGGGGCTCGCATCGAGGCGCCAAGCCGCCTGCGGGAGCACGCCGACCGGCTCCAGAACCCGTTCAAGACCGACAGAAGACGTCATTCGCCCCACCTTCAACAAGAAATCAGAGATCCGAGTACGCGGGTCTACCGTAAATCCTACGGGCAGATGGTTTCTAGACCGGAAATCCTCCAGTAGCGTGATGCTGTCCGAACGATCGATCAGGGAGGCACCGTTGACCCAGCCCGCGGGACAGCCGTACGAATATCACCGCCGCACCCTGGTCGAGCCCGACTGGACCCGGTTCCCCGGATGGCGCGACGTGACCGAGGCGCAGTGGCAGTCCGCCCAATGGCAGCGGGTCAACTGCGTCAAGAACGTGAAGCAGCTGCGCGCGGTCATGGGCGACCTGCTCGACGAGAGCTTCTACACCGACCTCGAGACCGACCAGCAACGCCTGGCCACCATGTCGATGCTGCTCCCGCCCCAGATGGTCAACACCATGGTCCCCGACCGGGTGCCGACCACGGAGGCGTTCTACGCGGATCCCATCCGCCGCTACATGCTGCCGGTGGCCACCGACCGTCACCTCGACTGGCCGTCCCACCCGCACGCCACCCGCGACTCCCTGCACGAGCACGACATGTGGGTGGCCGAGGGCCTCACCCACCGCTACCCGACCAAGGTGCTGGCCGAGCTGCTGTCGACCTGCCCGCAATACTGCGGTCACTGCACCCGGATGGACCTGGTCGGCAACAGCACCCCCACGGTCGACAAGCTGAAGCTGTCGCTCAAGCCGGTCGACCGCTACGACGCCCACCTCGCCTATCTGAAAGCCCACCCCGGCGTACGGGATGTGGTGGTCAGCGGCGGTGACGTGGCGAACGTGCCGTGGAAGCAGCTCGAGGCCTACCTGATGGGGCTGCTCTCGGTGCCCACGGTGCGCGACATCCGGCTGGCCACGAAGGCGCTGATGGGTCTCCCCCAGCACTGGCTGCAGCCCGACGTCGTCGAGGGCCTGCACCGGGTGGCCATCACCGCCCAGCGGCGCGGCGTCAACCTGGCCGTGCACACCCACGTCAACCACGTGAACTCACTGACGCCGCTGGTCGCCAAGGCGGCCCAGACACTGCTCGAGGTCGGGGTGCGCGACGTGCGCAACCAGGGCGTGCTGATGCGCGGGGTCAACGCGACGACGGCCGACCTGCTCGACCTGTGCTTCGGGCTGCAGGGCGAGGCCGGCATCCTGCCGTACTACTTCTACATGTGCGACATGATCCCCAACGCCGAGCACTGGCGGGTGCCGGTGTGGCACGCCCAGCAGCTGCAGCACGACATGATGGGCTACCTGCCCGGCTACGCGACCCCGCGGATCGTCTGCGACGTGCCGTTCGTGGGCAAACGCTGGGTGCACATGGTGTCCGAGTACGACCGTGAGCACGGCATCTCGTACTGGACCAAGAACTACCGCACCTCGATCGAGCAGAACGACGACGAGGCACTGTCCAAGCTGTACGCCTACTACGACCCGATCGACACGCTGCCCGAGTCGGGCCAGGACTGGTGGCGCAAGCAGGAAGCCGCGGCATAGAAAAAGGCCCCCGGAGACGGGGGCCTTTTTTCGTGGTCGATCAGCTGAAGGCGTCGCGGACGTCCTTGCCGGCGTCCTTGACGTGCTCGCCGGCCTTTTTGGCGTGAGCGGCCGTCTCCTGCGCCTGACCCTCGGCGACCAGCCGCTCGTTGTCGGTGGCGCGTCCCACGGCCTGCTTGGCCTTGCCGGCCAGCTCGTCGGTCTCGTTCTTGACCTTGTCCGTGAAGCTCATGGCGCTCAAACCTCCGTGGTGTTGGCTTGCCGCTGATGTGCCCGTTGCCCGCGAGCGCAAAACACCACGCGTAAGGCATCCTAGGAGGCTAGTCTGAATGCTGGGCGGAAGGGAAAGATAAGATCGTGATTGTGGAAGATCGCGCTGCGCACGCCCAGTCGTTCGGTCCGGCCGCCGAGATCTACGAGCGCGGGCGGCCGTCCTATCCGGCCGAGGCCCTCGACTGGCTGCTCCCGGCCGGGCGGCCCCACGTCGTCGATCTCGGGGCGGGCACCGGGAAGCTGACCCGGCAGATCCGCGACCGGGGGCTCGACGTCACCGCGGTCGAGCCGTCGGCGGGCATGCTCGACCAGCTGCGGGTGTCGGTCCCCGACGTGAAGGCCGTGCTGGGCAGCGCCGAGGAGATCCCGCTGCCGGACGGATCGGCCGACGTGGTGCTGGTGGCGCAGGCGTGGCACTGGGTCGACCCGGCGCGCGCGGTGCCCGAGATCGACCGGGTACTCTCCCCCGGCGGGCGGCTCGGTCTGATGTGGAATGTGCGCGACGAGCGCGCCGGCTGGGTACGCCGGCTGGGCGAGATCATCGGCTCGCCGGAGCAGAACCGCGACACCACCGTCGGCGGGCCGTTCGGGCCGGTCGAGACGGCGACGTTCGAGTGGTCCGAGCTGATCGGGCCCGAGCGCCTGATCGACCTGGTCGCCTCCCGCAGCTACGTGATCCTGCTCCAGCCCGACGAGCGGGCCGGGCTGCTCAGCGAGGTCCGCCGCCTGATGGCCACCCACCCCGATCTGGTGGGGCGCACCGAGTTCACGCTCCCCTACGTCACCGAGTGCGCCCGCGCGACGCTCCTCCCAGCCGTCTGATCATTCAACCGCCCGACGGGTTCCGGGCGCTCGGCGCCGCATGCGGTGCGGCCGCTGCGCATCTACCGAGCCACCGGCGGGAGCGCGAACGCGCGGGCGGCGAGCTTCAGGCGTGCGCGTCGGCGGCGGGGGCTGCGGCCGGGGTGATGCGGGGCGGGCGGTTCTCGTACGGGGTGGAGAGAACCACGGTCGTGCGGGTCGTCACGTTGGCGGCGGTGCGGATCTCCTGGAGCAGCCGCTCGAGGTCGGCCGGACTGCCCACCCGGACGAGGAGCATGTAGAAGTCCTCGCCGGCCACCGAGTAGCAGGAGTCGATCTCGGGGAGGTGCGCCAACCGCTCGGGCGCGTCGTCGGGCTGGGACGGGTCGAACGGCCGGATCGCCACGAACGCGGTCAACGGCAGCTCGAGCGCCTCGAACGAGACCTTGGCGCTGTATCCGGAGATCACGCCGCGCTGCTCGAGGCGGCGGACGCGCTGGTGCACGGCCGACACGCTCAGCCCGACCCGCTCGGCGAGGTCGGTGTAGGACAGGCGGCCGTCCGCGGTGAGGGCGCCCACGATCGCCCGGTCGATCTCTTCCACGGGCGTCACCCTACCGAATCGGACGCCCGTCCCCAGCGGACGCGCGACTCAAGATCGACAGCCGGACGAGCCCAGGACTGTCCGGCCGATCACGCGGGGCCGCGGCGTGACCCAGGCGGCGCCGCGCTCCCCCGTGATCGGCCGGACAGGCCTCAGCCCGCGTCGGTCTCGGCGTTTTTCTCGGCCTCAGCCAGCAGGGCGCGTGCGGGCGCCTCGTCCTCGGGGTTGACCTGCACCTGCACGCCGTCGGTGACACTCAGGGCCGGGTCGAGACCGCCGGCGTCGTCGGCCAGCGCGATCGCCCGCAGGCCGTTGCTGCGCAGCAGACCGACGATCAGGTCGGCCTCGATCTGGGAGCCGGCCACGGCGACGGTCACACCCTCAATTTTTTCCATGCGTGCCAGCATCCCGGATGATCACTCGACACGCACGCCTGGCGCGACGCGTGTCACCCCTTGACCAGAGCGCGGCTGATCACCAGGCGCTGGATCTGGTTGGTGCCCTCGACGATCTGCAACACCTTGGCCTCGCGGAACCAGCGCTCGACCGGGTGGTCGCTGACGTAGCCCGAACCGCCCAGCACCTGCACGGCGTCGGTGGTGACCCGCATCGCGGCGTCGGTGGCGAAGAGTTTCGCCTTGGCCGCCTCGGTCGAGAACGGCCGGCCGGCGTCCTTGAGCCGGGCCGCCGACAGCAGCAGGGCCCGCGCCGCCGAGACCTGCGTGGACATGTCGGCCAGCAGGAACCCCACCCCCTGGAAGTCGGCGATCGGCCGGCCGAACTGCTCGCGCTCCCGGGCGTACGCGATCGCGTAGTCCGTCGCGGCCTGGGCCAGCCCCACGGCGCAGGCGGCGATGCCCAGCCGCCCGGCGTCGAGCGCCTCCATGGCGATGCCGAAACCGCCGCCCTCCTCGCCCACCAGCCGGTCGGCGGGCAGGCGGCAGCCGTCGAGCACGATCTGCGACGGCGCCGACGAGCGCAGCCCCATCACCCGCTCCGCCTTCTGCGGTTCGAGACCGGGGGTGCCCGCCTCGGCCAGCAGGCACGAGATGCCGCGGGCGCCCGCCACCCCCGTACGGCAGAAAAGGTTGTAGAAATCGGCGTCGCGCCCATGCGTGATCCAGGCTTTGGTGCCCGTGACGACCCACGTGTCACCGTCGCGGGTGGCCTTCGTGGTGAGCGCCGCCGCGTCACTGCCACCCTGCGGCTCGGACAGGCAATAGGCCCCGAGCAGCTCGCCGCCCAGCATGTCGGGCAGCATCTTGCGCTGGCCCTCGCTGCCGTGGGCATGGACCGGATAGCAGGCCAGGGTGTGCACGCTGACCGCCTCGGCGATGGCCAGCCATGATCCGGCCAGTGTCTCGAGCACCTGCAGATAGACCTCGTAGGGCTGGCCGGCGCCACCCACCTCCTCGGGATAAGGCAGGCCGAGCAGTCCGGAGCGGCCCAGCGTGCGGATCACCTCACGGGGGAACACGCCGCGGTCCTCGTAGTCGTGCGCCTTTCCGGCCAGCTCGCGGTCGCAGAGCTCACGGGTCAGGTCGAGCAGGTCGTGGGCCTCATCGGTGGGGAGGATGCGATCTACCGTCACAGGGGTCAGCTTAACGGTCGTTAGGGCAGCGGCGCGACAAGCGGGCACTATGGTGGCACGGTGACCGCACCACTGTTGGCCGTCGACGCACCCAGCCTCTACTTCCGTGCCTTCCACGGCATCCCGGAGAAAGCCGGTCAGACCAGCGCCGGCGAACCGGTGAACGCGATCCGCGGCTTCCTCGACATGCTCGCGCAGCTGATCCGCACCCGGCACCCCGATCGGCTGGTCTGCGCGCTCGACGCCAGCTGGCGGCCGGCCTGGCGGGTCGAGCTGGTGCCGTCGTACAAGAAGCACCGGGTCGCCCACGGCGACGTCGAGGTCGTCCCGCCCGCCCTCGAGAAGCAGATCCCGGTCCTGCTCGAGGTGCTGACAGCGGTGGGCATCCCGGCCTTCGGCGTCGACGGTTACGAGGCCGACGACGTGCTGGGCACGCTGGCGGCCACCCAGCCGGCGCCGGTCGAGGTGGTCTCGGGCGATCGCGACCTGTTCCAGCTGGTCGACGACGAGCGGGGCACCCGTCTGCTCTACTGCGGCCGCGGCGTGGCCAAGCTCGAGGACGCCGACAACGCCCTGGTCGAGGCCAAGTACGGGGTGCCCGCCAAGTGGTACGCCGATTTCGCGGCCATGCGCGGCGACGCCAGCGACGGCCTGCCCGGGGTGGCCGGCGTCGGCGAGAAGACGGCGGCCCGGCTGGTCATGCGCTACGGCGGTGTCGAGCAGATCCTGGCCGCCCTGGACGACCCGGACGCGGGTTTCGCACCGGGCCTGCGCACCAAGCTCGACGACGCCCGCGACTACCTGGCCCGGGCCCTGCCGGTCTGCAAGGTCGCGCTCGACGTCGAGCTGCCCGCCTTCGACCCGGCGCTACCTCGCTCCCCCGAGGACCCGGACGCCCTGCTGGCCCTGGCCGACCGCTGGAACCTCGCGTCCTCGGCCAAGCGCCTGATCGACGCACTGGCCGGCTAAGGCCTGTCCTGTCGATCACGTGGGAGTGAGGCGAGGTCCAGGTGGTGGCTGGCGGCGGCCGCAGAGCGGTCGCATACCGGGGTTGTATGTGGCCGTTCTGCGGACGTCGTCAGGCGCCACCTGGACCACGCCGCAGCCCCGCGTGATCGACAAGACAGGCCTTAGAGCGTCAGCGTCCAGGTCTCGCCACTGACCTCGCCCGCGCCGAAGCCGTCGTGCGACTCGGTGCGGTCGAGCGCGAATCCGCGCGCGACATAGATCCGGCGCGCGGATTTCTGCTGGTCGGTCGTCCAGAGACGCATCCGGGCGTAGCCGCTCGCGCGGGCGAAGCCGACGCACGCGTCGACCAGGGCACCGCCGACGCCGTGCCCCCGTGCGTCCGGGTGCACGAGCAGAACTCGCAGGACCGCTGTCCCGTCACCGCCGTCGACACAGAGGACACAGCCGGCCCGGCGGCCGTCGAGCTCGGCGATCCAGGCGGCCTCGCGAGCCGGGTCGTGCCCGGCCGCATAGTCGGCCACGATCCGCGCCACGAGACCCTCGAACGACGTGCCCCACCCGCACTCGGCCGCGTAGAGCTCACCGTGCGCCATGACCACCCAGCCGAGATCCCCCGGCCGGCCCAGTTCGCGAATCACCACGCGTACTCCTATGTCCGCCGGACCGGCCTCTCGGAGATGTCACTGCGGCCCATCGCGGCGGCGATCGGCTCCAGTCCGCGGGTGCTGCTCTTCCTCTTCGGCAGCAAGGACGGGCTGATCCGGGCCCTTCTCGCCCGGGCCCGGGCCGACGAGCTGACCGCGGTCGACGGCCGCCTCTTCGCCGGGGCCGACGCGGCCGGCCTGGCGGTCTGGGAATGGCTGGCCGACCCGGGCAACGCGCCCCTGCTCCGGCTGTGGGTCGAGGCCTACGCCCGGTCACAGGGAGCCGGCGGCTCGCCGGAGGCCGCCGGCGGGCCGTGGGACGGGTTCGCCGCCGAGACCGTGGCCGACTGGCTCGACGTCCTGGCGAAAGCTCAGCCGCCGGAGGAGCGTGACTCCCCCGGCGGCCTGGCTCACCGCACGGCCGTGCTCGCCGTCCTGCGCGGTGCCCTGCTCGATGTGCTGGCCACCGGCGAGACCGAGCGGGTCACCGCCGCCGTCCGCCGGCTGCTCAACCCTTGACGATGTTCTCCAGGTCCTCCAGCAGACGGGGGTGGGTGGGCTTCCAGCCGAGGGCGTCGCGGGTGTGGGCGCTGGACGAGGGCTGGTCGGTGGCGAAGATCGCACCGAGCGGGCCGAACGCCTCCTCCGGCACCGGCTCGACCGGCAGGCCCAGGCGGCGCCCGATGACCGCGGCGATGTCGCGCACCGCGTCGCCCTCGTCGTCCACGGCGTGCCAGGCGCTGCCGGCCGGTGCCTGCTCCAGGGCCAGCCGGAAGAGCACGGCCGCGTCGAGCGCGTGCACGGCCGGCCAGCGCTGGCTGCCGTCGCCCGGGTAACCGGACACCCCGGTGCGCCGCGCGATGCCGGTCAGCAGCCCGGCGAATCCGCCGTCGCCCCGGTTGTGGACCGTGCGCGGCAGACGGACGGCCGAGCTGCGGACCCCGCGCGCGGCCAGGCCGAGGGCGCCCATGACGGCGACGCCGCGGCCGCCGACCGGGCCGTCGGTCGGCAGCGGGTCGGCCTCGGTGGAGGCCCGGCCCGGCACCCACGGCGTTCCCGACACCGTGACGAACGGGCGGTCACTGCCGGTCAGCGCCTCGCCCAGGGTGGCGATCGCCGCGCTCTCCTCGGCGACCGACCGGGCGAGCGCCTCGGCAGTGCTGAAGTCGTTGCCGAAGGCCAGGTGGATCACGCCGTCGGCCCGGCCGGCCCCGGCTCGCAGGACGTCCAGGTCGGCCAGACCGCCGCGCAACGGCTCGGCCCCCGCCGCCTCGACGGCCCGGGCGGACGCGTCGGACCGGGCCAGCGCGAGGACGGTGTGGCCGTGGCCGAGCAGTTCGGGGAGGACGGCGGAACCGATCAGGCCGGTGCCGCCGGTGATGAAGACGTGCATGGAAACTCCCGGAGGGTGATGGGACTCTTGTCCCGTCACGCTACCACGATGATGGGACAAGAGTCCCATCACCTATGATGGGGGAATGGCTCGATGGGAACCAGGGGCGCGCGAGCGGCTCGTCGTGGCCGCGGTCGACCTGTTCGCCGAGCAGGGCTACGACAACACGACGGTCGCGCAGATCGCCGAGCGGGCCGGCGTCACGAAAAGCACCTTCTTCCGGCACTTCCCCGACAAGCGTGAGCTGCTGGTCGCCGGGCAGGAGACGCTGCGGCAACTGCTGGCCGAGGGCATCGCCGAGGCGCCCGCCGAGGCCGGCCCGCTCGCGGCGGTGGCCGCCGGCCTGGTCCGGGCCTCGAGCGCGATGGGACCGGTCAACCGCGAGCTCGCCCCGCGCATCAAGGCCGCGGTCGCCGCCAGCACCGAGCTGCAGGAGCGCGACGCCCTCAAGAGCGTCAGCCTGGCCGAGGCCATGACCGAGGCCCTGCGCGCCCGCGGCGTGCCCGGCCCGGCCGCCGCCCTCGCGGCCGAGCTGGGCGTCCTGGCCTTCAAGCGCGGCTTCGCCGAGTGGTCGGGCCAGGACACCCGGGACGAGCTGGCCGGCTACACCTTGGACGCGCTCGACGAGCTGCGGGCCGCGGCCGCGTCGCTCGACTGACCACTGGCGGTCAGCACGTCGGCCAGGGCCGCCACGAGGGCGACCACCACGAAGCTGACCGTCAGCCACAGCGCACCGCGGAAGGCCGGGCCCCAGTCGCCCTGCCCGGCGGCCAGCCGGCTGAAGAAGAACGACCCGACCGCGGCGATCCCCATCGCCGTGCCGATGCGCTGACCGGTCTGCAGCACCGCCCCCGCGCTGCCGGCCCGGGCCACCGGCACCTCGGCCAGCGTGAGCGTCTGGTTGGGGCTGATCACCAGGCCGCTGCCCGCACCGGCCAGCAGCAGCGGCAGAGCGGCCGCCCAGCCGCCGCCCGAGCCCGGCACCACCTTGAGCATGATGTCGGTGAGCGCCAGCCCCACGATGACCGCCACCAGGCCGGCCCCCACCATGTGCCGGCCGAACCGCTGGACGTAGCGGCCGCCCACCGCCGCCGCGACCGCCGAGCCCACCGCGAACGGGGTGATCGCCAGGCCGGCCTCGAGGGCGCTGTAGCCGAGCCCGCTCTGCAGATACAGCGTGTAGATGAAGAAGATCGTGGTGAACCCGGCGAAGTACAGCAGCCCGATGAGCGCGCCCAACGCGTACGACCGCACCTGGAACAGACTCAGCTCGATCAGCGCCGTCCGGTTCCGCCCGTAATACCGTTCCCAGGCCACGAAACCGGCCAGGATCAGCGCGCCGGCCACCGCCAGCAGCCACTTGCCGTTGCCCGTCCACTCACGCTCCTGGACCAGCGGCAGCAGCACCAGCACGACGCCGAGACCCAGCAGCCCCACGCCGACCGGGTCGAGGCTCTCGCGCCGCCGGTCGGCGGTCATCGCCGGGATCCAGCGGTAGCCCAGCCAGACCGCGGCGATGCCGATCGGGATGTTGAGGTAGAAGATCCAGCGCCAGCCCTCGGCCGGGCCGATCGTCGCGATCAGCACGCCGCCCAGCAACGGCCCGACCGCCGTGGAGACGCCGATCGTCGCGCCGAGCAGGCCGAAGGGCTTTCCGCGCTCCTTGGGCTCGAACATCTGCTGGATCAGGCCGGACACCTGCGGATTGACGATGCCGGCGGCGGCTCCCTGCACGAGCCGGGCGATCACCAGCCACAGCGCCGACTGGGCCAGACCGGCGGCCGCGCTGGCCACCGTGAACAGGATCAGCCCGGCGATGAAGACGTTGCGCCGGCCACGGGCGTCGCCGAAGCGGCCGGCCGGCACCAGCAGCAGCCCGAAGGTGAGCGCGTAGCCGGAGAGCACCCACTGCAGCTCGGCCGAGCTGAGCTGGAGCTGGTCGCGGATGGAGGGCAGCGCCACGTTGACGATGCTCACATCGAGCAGGGTCATGAAGCCCGCCACCAGGGCGACTGTGAGCGCTTTCCAGCGCGTCGACTGATCCGTTGTCACCGCTGGACCGTTCCCCGGTCGATACTTGACTAACCTGCGTTCTACTGTGTGCCGCATGACGTCGTTCGCGGTGGTGGGGTCCGGGTGGCGGGCCGAGATGTTCTGGCGGCTGGCAGCGGGTCTGCCCGACGTCGAGTGCCTGGGTGCGGTCGTGCGGACGCCCCGGGAGTTGCCGGTCCCGGTGTTCACGTCGCTGGACGACGTGCGGCCCGATTTCCTGGTCACCGCCGTGCCCTGGGCGGCCAACCCGGACGTGATCGCCGAGGCGGTCGAGCGCGGCATCCCGGTGCTGGCCGAGACCCCACCGGCGCCGGACGCGGACGGGCTGGCCGAGCTGTGGAGGCGTACCGGCAGCAGTGGCCTCGTGCAGGTGGCTGAGCAATACCTGCTGGTCCCCGCGCATGCCGCCCGCCTGGCCGCCGTGCGGGCCGGGGTGATCGGCGAGCCGAGCCAGGTGCAGGTCTCGTCGACCCACATGTACCACGCGATCTCGATGATCCGCGGCTTCCTCGGTGCCGGCCGGGGCCCGGTGACCGTGCGGGCCTCGCGCACCACGGCGCCACTGGTCGACCCGCTGACCCGGGCCGGCTGGACCGACGACCCCGAGCCCAAGCCGGCCACCACCACGATCGCCACCATCGACTTCGGCGACGGGCACTCCGGGCTCTACGACTTCACCGACAACCAGTGGCACAACCAGCTGAGATTCCGTCGGATCGTGGTGCGCGGGTCGCACGGCGAGCTGCGCGACGACGAGGTCGTCCGGCTGGCCGAGCCCCGCACGATCCTGCGCACCCCGCTGGTCCGGCGGCAGACGGGTTACGACCTCGATCTCGACGACTTCGACACGGACACGATCTCGCTCGGTGACCGCGTGCTGTTCCGCAATCCGTTCCCCGGCCGGCGCTGGAACGACGAGGAGATCGCAATCGCCACACTGCTGCGCAAGATGGCCGAGTGGGTACGCGGCGACGGCCCGCCACCGTATCCTCTGGCCGACGGTGCGCACGATCACCTCATCGCGCTGGCCGTCGAGGAATCCGCCGATACGGACCAAAAGGTGACAGTCTCCGCTCCCCCGTGGCGGTAGATCGACATTTGGCTCAGACCCGGGCATCGCCGCCCGATCAAAACACGGGACGGCTGGTGACGGAGGCGGAGGAGGGCCGATGACGACGCGAGCAGCTCGCGCCGCTTTCGGCGCGTGGATCGTGGTGCTCACCGCGTTCTACTACGCCTTCCCGGACGCGCACCTGTTCACCTGGGCCCTGCTCGGGTTCTCCAGCGCCGTGGCCATCCTGGTCGGCGTCCGGCTCAACCAGCCGGCCCGCAAGCTGCCCTGGTATCTGATCTCGGCCGCCCTGGCCTGTTTCGTCACCGGCGACTCGCTCTACAACCTGATCCTCTGGCGTGGCCACGAGCCGGGCTTCCCCGGTCCGGTCGATCTGTTCTACCTGCTGGTCTATCCGCTGCTGACCGGCGGCTTCCTGATCTTCATCCGCAGCCGCGGCGGCGCCAGCAACCGCGCCGCGCTGCTCGACGCCCTGGTGCCCACCGTCGGCCTCGGCCTGCTGGCCTGGGTGTACTGGATCGCGCCGTTCACCCGCTCGCACGACCTGAGCCTGCTGGAGAAGCTGGTCTCGATCGGCTACCCGCTGGGCGACGTGCTGGCACTGGCCATGACGCTGCGCATGCTGACCATGCCCGGCAAACGGCCCCGGTCGCTCACCATCATCGTCATCGCCATCGCCGGCCTGCTGGTCAGCGACATCTTCTACGGCCAGAGCCAGCTCAACAGCGCCTGGTCGCTCGGCGGGCCGGTCGACCTGGGCTGGGTGCTGTTCTATGCCGTGATGGGCTGGAGTGCGCTCACGCCGTCGATGCGCGACCTGACCGAGAAGGCTCCGCAGCACCTCGGGGCCGACCTCGGCACCAGCCGCATCGTCTGGATGGCCACGGCCGCCCTGATCGCCCCGGCCATCCTCTGGATCGAGTGGCTCAACGGCCACGAGGTCGAGGAGATGCGCGGCGGGGTCGTCGACGCCCCGATCATCGCCGCCGCCGCGGCCCTGATGTTCCTGCTCGTGCTGGCCCGGGTCAACGGTCTGGCCGAGGCTCAGCGCCGGGCCCGGGCCCGGGAGCGGGCGCTGCACACGGCCGCGGCCGACCTGTTCGCCGCGACGACCGTGGAGGACGCGGCGTCCGCCGTGCGCGACGGCATCACCACGATGATGCCGGCCGACGCGGCGTTCCGGTTCACCCTCTCCTGCGACGCCGGTGTGCCCCACGAGCCCGGTCTGCGGCTGCTGACCGCGGCCGAGCTGCCGGCCCAGCTGCCGGCCGGCGAGTTCCAGCACTTCCTGTACGCGACCCTGCCGCTGCCCGGTGACGGCCGGGTCGGCGCCGGGCTGCTCGCCGGCCCCGGCCCGCTGCTGCGCGAGCTGATGCCCTCGGTGGAGGCGTTCGTCGGCCAGATCGAGGTCGTCCTGCAGCGCATCGGGCTGTCCCGCGAGGTCAGCCGGCGCGACAGCGAGGCCTATTTCCGGACACTCATCCAGAACGCGTCCGACGTCATCCTCATCGTCGGCAACGACGACCGGATCACCTACGCCAGCCCGTCGGCCGACACCGTGCTGGGCCACCCCGACCTGGCCGGGGCGCCGATCGAGTCGCTGATCGCGCTCAGCCACCACGCCGCCCTGCAGGACGCGCTGACGGCCATCCGGAGCGGGCGCGACCAGGCCGAGGCGACCGACCTGGTCGTGGTGTGCGCCGACGGGCGGCTGCTGCAGGTCGAGTGCACCGGCCGTGACCTGCGCGAGGATCCGACCGTACGCGGTCTGGTCCTGACCGCTCGGGACGTGACCGACCGCCGGCGACTGGAGGAGGACCTGTCCCACCTGGCGTTCCACGACGGCCTGACCGGGCTGGCCAACCGCGTGCTGTTCCGCAACCGCCTCGAGCAGGCGTTCGCGGTGGCCGGCCGCGACGACGCCACGATCGCCGTGCTCTTCGTCGACCTTGACGACTTCAAGGACGTCAACGACACCCTCGGGCACGCCGTCGGCGACCAGCTGCTGGTCAGCGTCGGTGAGCGGATCGCCGAGATCATCGGCCTGGCCGACACCGCGGCGCGGATGGGCGGCGACGAGTTCGCCATCCTGATCGAGCAGAGTGACGACGCGACGCGCGCCGAGGAGCTGGCCGAGCTTCTGGTACGAGCCCTGGCCCGCCCGGTCGAGGTCTCGGACGGCATCGGCGGCACCCACATCGTCAGCGGCGCGGCCAGCGTCGGCGTGGCCACCAACCGCGACGCCGAGTCGGCCACCGAGCTGCTGCGCCACGCCGACCTGGCCCTCTATCAGGCCAAGGGCGACGACAAAGGCACCTGGCAGCGCTACCGCGGCGAGTTGCACACCGCCATGGTGCAGCGGCTGGAGACCCGGACCGCCCTGCACGAGGCCATCGACGGCGAGCAGTTCGCCGTCATGTACCAGCCGATCGTCGACCTCGCCACGGCCGAGACGGTCGGCGTGGAGGCCCTGGTCCGCTGGCAGCACCCGGTCCGCGGCCTGCTCGGCCCCTACCACTTCATCGAGGTGGCCGAGGAGAGCGGCGCGATCGTGGAGATCGGCCGGTGGGTCCTGCGCGCGGCGCTGACCGAGTTCACCCGCCTGCGCGAGAGCGCCTCCCTCAAGTACGTCAGCGTCAACGTCTCGGCCCGTCAGTTCCGGACGCCGGGCTTCGTCGACCAGGTCCGGGACGCCCTGGCCGACAGCGGCGCGCAGCCGGAGTGGCTGCTGCTGGAGATCACCGAGAGCCTGCTGCTGCGCGACGCCGACCAGGTCTGGCAGGACCTGGGCGAGCTGCGGGCGCTGGGGGTCCGGATCGCGATCGACGACTTCGGCACCGGGTATTCGTCGCTGAGCTACCTGCGGCAGATGCCGGTCGACGTGCTCAAGGTCGACAAGTCCTTCATCGACGACATCCTCGGCAGCGAGCAGCAGCGCGCCCTGGTCGACGCGATCGTCACCCTGGCCCGCAACTTCGACCTGGCCGTGGTGGCCGAGGGCATCGAGGACGAGGGGCAGCGGGCCGAGCTGGTCGCGATGGGGTGCCCGTACGGCCAGGGCTACCTGTTCTCCAAGCCGGTGTGGCCGCAGGAGATCACCGCCCGGCCGCAGCGGCCCGGGGTCATGTCGCCTGCCGCCTGAATTTCGGTTCATTCACTGGCAATCCCGGCCAGTAGGCGGCAGGGTCGAGGGCGTGCTGGAGAATCCCGTATGGGCCGCGCTCTCAGGGCCGCAGGCCTGCTTCGCCGAGGCGTCCGGTGACGCCGCCCGTTATCTGTCCGACGTCGGGCCCTGGTGTGCCGTGGCCGACCCCACCGACCCGGCCGCGTGGGCCGACCTGGCCACGCTGACCGATTACGCCCTGCTGACGGCGCCCGCGATCGACCCGCCGGCCGGGTGGGAGCCGGTGGCCGTGACGCCGGGCGTGCAGATGGTCGGCCACACCATGACCGGGGTGCGCGACGAGTCCACGGTGCGCCTCACCGAGACCGACGTGCCCGAGATGCTGGATCTCATGTCCCGGGCGAAGCTCGGCCCGTTCGGCAAGCGGACCATCGAACTCGGCCACTACCTGGGCCTGCGGCACGAGGGACGGCTGGTCGCCATGGCCGGCGAGCGGCTCCGGCTGCCCGGCTGGACCGAGGTG
Organism: Paractinoplanes maris; assembly: GCF_023544465.1. GTDB lineage: Bacteria > Actinomycetota > Actinomycetes > Mycobacteriales > Micromonosporaceae > Actinoplanes > Actinoplanes maris. The sequence goes on from NZ_JALPVL010000017.1 coordinate 161,679, forward strand.
AGCGGCGTCTGCACCGACCCCGAGTTCCGCGGGCAGGGCTTCGCCGCGCGCCTCACCATGGCCGTGGCGGCCGGCCTCCTCGAGCACGGCGATCTGCCGTTCCTACACGTCAACGCCGACAACACGACGGCCATCCGGCTCTACGAACGGCTCGGCTTCCAGGTCGGTCACGAGGTGGTGTTCGCCGCCTACCGCCACGTCGGCTGACTGTCCTCGCCTGGCGCCACGTCGGCCGGCTATTCGCCGAGCGCGCCGTCCGGGTCGGGCTTGGCGTGGCCGGTGTCGGCCCAGCGGTCCTGCAGGTCGCCGATCCGCTGAAGCACGTCGGCCAGCTCACCGCGCACCCGGGCCAGCCGGTTCTGGTCGTCGGCGGGCAGGCCGCCGCCGTGGTCGTGCGAGGTGAGGGTGCTCTCGGACTCCTCGAGCTCCTCGCGCCGCTCGTGCAGCCGGTTGAGCTGCGACTCGTACTCTGCCTGGGTGATCGGTTCGGGTTGCATGAGGGTCCCTTTCCCCCACGCCGTCGCGGGCGAACCTCGGCGCGACCCAGCCCACAGTTGTCGTACCCGGATGGCAAGCTCGGCCCCATGGTGACCTTCGAACCCAAGGCCGATCTGGTCGGATATCTGCAGCAGGCGCGCGAGGCGCTGCTGTGGAAACTCGACGGACTGTCCGATTACGACATCCGGCGGCCGCTGGTGCCCACCGGCACCAATCTGCTCGGCCTGGTGAAACACCTCGCCGGCGTGGAGGCGGGCTATTTCGGCGACACGTTCGGGCGGCCGTTCGGCGAGCCGATGCCGTGGATGGCCGGCGACGCCGAGCCCAACGCCGACATGTGGGCCACCGAGTCCGAGACCCGCGAGCAGATCGTCGAGCTCTATCGCCGGGTCTGGGCCCACGGTGACAAGACGATCGCCGATCTGCCGCTCGACGCGCCCGGGCGGGTGCCGTGGTGGGCGCCGGAGCGAGCCGAGGTGACGCTGCACCGCATCCTGGTCCACGTGACCGCCGAGACCCACCGGCACGCGGGTCACGCCGACATCGTGCGCGAGCTCATCGACTTCTCGGTCGGCGTGCGTGCCTCACACAGCAACCTGCCGCCGGTCGACGGCGAGTGGTGGGGCGCCTATCGCGAGCGGCTCGAGCAGGTCGCCCGGCGCTTCAGCGAGTGATCCGGCGTGCGCGGGGCGGCAGCCGTACGCCGGAGAGCGTGCGCAGCGCGGCCGGGCCCCGCCGGCGCGCGGCCCGCACGGCCGCCGACTTCGGGCGACCGTGATAGGCGAGCAGGTCGATCGTGTCGTGGGTGCGGGCCGGGTCGGGCTCGCCGGCCGCGGGCCGGGCGTATGCGGCCGCGTCCTCCACGTCGTACGCCGGCTCCTCGCCCGGCTCGGGCACGGGCTCCGGCTGGGGCGCGGGCTCGGCGGGGCGGAAGAGCGGGAAGCGATCGGCCATGGCGACGGCCCGGTCGGGGCCGGCGAACACGAGCGCCGCGGCCAGATTCGCCACCGCGAAGGGCAGGCCGAGCAGCAGCCAGCCGGGCGACGACGCGATCGAGCCGGCCGCCAGCACGGCCGCGGCCACTGCGACGCCGAGGGCCGCGCCGGTGCTCACCCGCCGGATCGAGTAGGAGCCGAAACCCGAGATCCGGGCCACCGCGGCCGCGCAGGCCATCGCCAGCACAAGCGCGATGAGCCACGACACGGTCAACGGCCACAGCCGCTGCCAGGTGCCGTCCTCGTCACCGAAGAGGAACACCAGGAACGGCACGCCGATCACGGCCACCGCGAGCAGCAGCACAGCGTCGACAGTGAGCACGATGGCCGCCGCCGCGATGGCGTCGACGCGATAGCCCCGCGCGGACTGCCCCGCCTCCAAGTCGACCATCGACACGCCGCCTCCTCAGGGGATCCTGACGGCAGAACTTAACGTATCGACGGCGGCGGTGTCTCCTCGGCGCCGGTTGCCCGGTGGGTGAGCAACGCCCCGGTGACGACCCGCGACCAGCATGACCGGCATGGCCGACGACCTTCAACGGCGCGGCGTCTGTGTCGTCACGGTCCGGTGCACGGCGGGCGCTCCCCCGAGGATCACCGTGTCGGTGCGCCTCGACGTGGACGACCCGGGCAGCGAGACCCGCCGGGAGGCCGGCACCAACCGGCAGATCGTCGCGCAGGTGAGTGAGTTCCTCCGCAAGCTCGGCGTCCCCGAGTGACGGCACGGTGACGGGGCGCGCTTACCTTTCGGCCATGCTGTGCCTCCCCGGTCTCGCCGCCGACGACTCACCGCCCGGCCTCTGCCTCTTCGGAGAGCCGTGCGTGGTCGCCGAGGGCCGGCGCCGGCCTCTGCCGGACGGCGCCCGCCGGCTGGTCGCGTTCACGGCGCTGCACGGCGGCCGGGTCGAGCGGCGGCACGCCGCCGGGGTGCTCTGGCCGGTCGGCGACGACCTGCGCGCGGCCGGCAACCTGCGGTCGGCGCTGTGGCGGCTGCGGGCCTCGGGCGTCGACGTGCTCGACGCCGGCAAGCGGCTGATCCGGATCCGCGACGGAGTCGTGACCGACCTGGACCTGGCGGCACAGTGGACGGCCCAGGTGACCGCGGGTGTCGCCATGCCGCCGGGCACCGACGAGGCGTACTGGCGGCATTGCCGGGGTGGGCTGCTGCCCGGCTGGACCGAGTACTGGGTCGGCCCGCATCGCGAACGGCTGCGCCAGCGGGTGCTGCACGCGATGGAGTCGCTGACCCGGCGGGTGCTGGCCGACGGAGATCCGAGCCGGGCGACGGCGCTAGCCCGCCAGGTGTGTGCGGTGGAGCCGCTGCGCGAGAGCACGCACCGGATTCTGGCCGATGCCCTGCGCGGCTGCGGCCGGCCGGCCGAGGCCCGCGCCGCGGACGCCGCTTTCCGGTCGGCCACCGCGAGGCGATTCGGGCCGGGTGCGGGGGCGGCCGTCCGCGCCGCCCTGACCGAGACGTAGGGAGAACCCCGAAGCGGTACGCCCGGGGGCCGGAAATGCTGAGGACCTGACCAACCACGGGGAGGCTTCGATGGAAATCCTTCTTCGGGTGCTGGACGGGCCCCGGCTGCTCGTCGGCCGGGAGCCGGCCCCGCTTCCCGAGAGCAGCCTGCGCATCCTCGTGTTCCTCGTGTTCCGGCGCCGCCCGGTGCCGCGCCGCCTGGTCGCGTCGTTGCTCTGGCCGGACAGCGACGAGAGCCGGGCCGGGGGCAACGTGCGCTCGGCGATCTGGCGGCTGCGCGCGGCCGGGGTGCCGATCGACGATCGGGCCGGCACCGGCCTCTGCGTCCGCGCCGGTCCCGCCCTCGCCCTCGACCTCGACGAGGTGACCGGCTGGGCCGGCCGGGTCACGACCGGGCCGGGCGACCGGGCCGATCTGTGCGTGCCGGCCGGCGTGGACGCCGCGCTCGACCTGCTGCCGGCCTGGTACGACGACTGGGTCGTCTTCGAGCGCGAACGGGTGCGGGCCCGCGTGCTGCACGCGCTCGAGCAGGTCAGCGAGCGGCTCTCGGCATCCGGGCGGCACGCCGAGGCGGTCGACGCGGCGATCGCCGCCGTCTGTGCCGAGCCGTTGCGCGAGAGCGCCCAGCGCGCCCTGATCCTGGCCCATCTGGCTGAGGGGAACCAGGTCGAGGCATACCGCTCGTTCCGGGCCTACCACAAGCTGCTCGAGGCGGAGCTCGGCGTGGCGCCGTCGCCGCGGTTGCGGGCGCTGGCCCCGGCCTCGATGAACGGTTGAGCGCGGCTGTCGGCGAAGCAGGTCCCGACGGCCCCGCGGCGTCCGGAAGCCGACACAGGCCGGGGGCGGCCCGGCGCAGGGCGCAGAATGAGGCCGGAGCCGCCGAAGGCTCATGCCGGGAGCCACGATGACTGGGCCGACGAGCGTACGGCTGGGCGAGCCGGTCGGGCGCGTCCACGAGTGCCGTCTGCTCGACGCGGCCGTCGACGGTCTCGACCGCCGGGGCACCGCGCTGCTGCTGTGGGGCGACCCGGGCGTCGGCAAGACAACGCTGCTCGATCATGTGGCGCGCCGGGCCGGGACGCGCGTGCTCCGCGCCCGCGGCGTGGAGTCCGAGGCGGTCCTGCCCTACGCGACGCTGGCCGACCTGCTGATCCCGCTGCGCGCCCACTTCGGGGCTCTCCCAGCGGTTCGGCGCGACGCGCTCGAGGGCGCGCTGGCCTTGTCCGACAAAGAAGCCTTCCCGTACGCGGTCTGCACAGCCGCCCTGGCCGTGCTGGCCGCCGCCGGCGAGACCGCCCCGCTGATCCTCCTCGTCGACGACCTGCACTGGGTGGACCAGCCGTCGCGGCAGGTGCTGCTGTTCGTCGCCCGGCGGCTGGACTCCGAACGACTCCTGCTGATCATGGCCGGCCGGGACGACACCGAGCTCCGCGGACGCTGTGACGTGCCGGCTCTGCATCTGGCCGGACTCACCCGGCCCGACTGCCTGCGGCTGCTGCGCGCGCACGACCTGCGACCCGTGCCCGGGGTGCTGGACGACCTGGTCGAGCGGACCGGCGGCAACCCGCTCGCTCTGCTGGAGTGGGTGGCGGCCACGGAGCCGGACCGGACCGCCGGGGACCCCGCCGGCGCCGGGTCGCTGTCGCTCGGCCGCCGGCTCGAGAGCGGCTGGCTGGCCCAGGTCGAACAACTGCCCGGACCGGCCCGGGCCGCGCTCACCGTGCTCGCTTCGAGCGGCTCCTCGGCGATCTCGCTGCTCGCCCCCGCGCTGGCCGGGCGCGGGCTCACCCTCGGCGACCTCGCGCCCGCCGAGGCGGCGGAGATCCTCATCGCGCAGGGCGACCGGTACGAGTTCCGGCACCCGCTGTTGCGCTCGGCGGTGCTCCGGAGCTCGTCGCTGGCCGATCGCCGGGCCGCCTATGACGCGCTGGCCGCCGTCACCTCGGGCCCGGCCCGGACGTGGTACCGGGCATCGGCCGCGGCCGGACCGGATGCGGCCGTCGCCGCCGAGCTCGCCGACGCCGCCCGGGAAGCCCGCCGCCGCAGCGGCTACGACAGTGCGGCGCTCGCCTGCCACCGGGCCGCACAGTTGTCCCCGCACCCGGCTGAGCGGGCCGGGCTGCTGCGCGACGCCGCCGCCGACTCGTTCCGGGCCGGCGCGTCGGCCCGCGCGGCCGCGTGGTGCGACGAGGCGCTGGCCGCCGCGGGCGACCCCCTGCTGCGGGCCGACATCGAGCTGCTCCGGGGCCGGATCCACACCTGGCTCGGACACACCACCGCGGCCCGCGACGGCCTGGTGGCGGCCGCGGGCGCCGTCCGCGACCTCGACCCCGCCCGGGCCGGTGCGCTGTTGAGCGAGGCCACCCTGCCGGCCGGGATGGACGGCCGGGTGCCCGAGCAGTTGCGGCTCGGCGCCGAAGCGGTCGCCCTGTCCCCCACGCCCCGCAACGTCGTGCTCAACAGCCTCAGCCTGATGATCGACGGCCAGGTCGAGGTGGCCCACCGAGGCCTCGAATCGGCCGCCGGCTTTCTCGGGCCGGCCGACCCGGTCGGTGAGCAGCACCTGCTCGCTCTGGTCGGCCAGAGCCTCCTGCTCGGCGAGCGGGAGACCGCCGGCCAGATGCTCCTCAACCAGGTCATCGAGGCGGCCCGGATCCACGCGGCCCCGGTCGTGCTGCCGATCGCGCTGGCCTTTCGCAGTGACGCCGAATACTGGTCCGGGCGGTGGGCCGAGAGTCAGGCCGACGCAACCGAATCGCTGCACTGGGCCGAGGAGCTGGGATACACCAGCGCCCTCGGCTTCATCATGGCGTTGCTGGGGCGCCTCGACGCGCAGCGGGGCGAGACCAGCCGGTGCGCGGCCCGCATCTCGCGCGGGCGGCGCGAGGCCGGGCCCTATCGGATCGGCAGCCTCGAGGGGTATTACACCGACGCGCTCGGACTGGCCGCACTCGCCTCTGGCGACTACGAGGATGCCGTGACCCAGCTGGACCGGACGTTCCGGATCAGCCGGCGGGGCGGGCTCGGCAATCCGCGGGTCATCCCGTTCGCCGCCGATCTGGTCGAGTCCCACGTCCGCGCCGGCCGTCCCGAGCGGGCCGCCGAGCCGCTCCGGTGGCTGGCCGGGGTAGCCGATCGGACCGGGCTGACCTGGCCGGCGGCGGCGCTGGCGCGCTGCCGCGGGCTTCTGGCCACCACGTGCGCCGAGGCCGAGACGCACTTCGCCGAGGCCGAGCAACTGCACAAGCAGCGGGAGCATCCGTACGAGGCGGCCCGCACCCTGCTGTGCCGGGGCGAGGCCTTGCGGCGCTTCCGCCGACCGGCGGCGGCCCGGATCCCGCTGACCGCCGCGCACGCCTGCTTCGAGTCGCTCGGCGCGGTGCCGTGGGCCCGGCGGGCGGCGGCCGAGCTCGCGGCGGCGGGCCGGCGCACCCCGCCCAGCGCCGGACCCCCCGTGCTCGACCTGTTGTCCCCGCAGGAGGTGCAGGTGGCCCGGGCCATCGCCGGCGGGATGAACAACGCCGAAGCGGCGGGCGTCCTGTTCATCTCGCGCAAGACGGTCGAGGCTCACCTGACCCGGGTCTATCGCAAACTCGGTGTCCGGTCCCGGACGGACCTCACCCGGGCGCTGGTCCTGGCCGGCCTGGTCCGGTGAGTCACGGCGCCCGGTAGCCCCCGGACTCGTCGCTGTAGGGGCGTCGCGGTTTCCGTGCGCGGGGCTTGGGCACCGGATCGGGGTCCGGCTCGGGGGCTCGGGGCGGGCGGGGACCGCGCCCGCGCCGGACCGGCCGGCTGTCATCGTCGTCGGTGTCGACGTTCACCTGGATGTCGATGTCGACGTCATCGTCGTCGTCGTCCTCATCGCGGTCGCCGGCGCGGCGGGAACGCGGATGGCCGGGCCCGTCGTCCTCCGGAGGCCGGTCGTCACCGTCGTGGTCGTCGTCGTCGGCGCAGTACCGCAGGTACTTCGCGACCACCTCGGCCGCCGCATCTTCCTCGAGCCGCCGGCACGCCGCACGCCACGACTTGCGATAGCAGTCCTCGACGGCGGCCCGGCGCACCAGCACGCTGATCCGGTGATGCCCGTCGATCATCGTGGTCAGGCAACCGCACAGGCAGTCCATGTAGTCGTTGACTGTGCCGAAGCCGAGCCAGATCGTCTTCAGGTGGCGGCGGGCCACGATCGCGGCCGCGTAGAGGTCGACCGGATCCCCGCCCGCGCCCAGGTCCTGGGTGATCTGGTCGATCTCGGCCAGCAGGTCCTCGACACGCTGGGGAAGCGGGACGACCTCGTCCTCCGGCGGATTCTCGCCCTCCTCGCCCTCGGCGACGGTGGGCGCGGCGGCCGTTCCGAGGCTGACCACGGCCGGCGCGGCCGGGGAGGACGGGGCCGGATCCGGGGTGGGCGCCGGATCCGGGGTGGCTCCCGGCTCCGCGATCAACCGGTGGAAGCAGGCCGCGGCCTCCGCGGTCCGGCGCTCGAGCGCGGCGCGGCGGCCCAGTTCGGCGATCTCCTGCGCGTCATCGTCGTCGTCCTCGTCGTCGCAGCAGCAGCCCCGTCCCGAGCCGCACCGATCGAGCCGTTCGACGACATGGGCGAACGCCCGGTCCAGCCGGGTCATGTCGTCGTCGTCGAGCTGACAGCGGATCTTCTCGATCAGGTCGCCCAGGTCCTTGCCGGCCTTGACGGCCTTCGGCCGCGCGGCCCGGCGCGCCTCGACGTATCGGGCCCGGGCCCCGGCGTAGGCCGCCCGGGCGTCGGTGATCGCCTTGGCCTGCTTCTCGTTGTACGCCGCCTGGGCCGCGATGCCCAGGACCCGGCACGCGTTCTGGTCGAGCACCCGGGGATCGCAGCGCCGGCGGCGTCGGGATCCGGATTCGGCAGCGGCCGGGTTCGTCATGACGTCCTCCCTGGATGGCTAACCGCATCCTGCTGCTCGCCTGTCACCGCACCGTCACCCGCGATCCGCTCGAGCAGCGCGACCGCCTCGGCCGCGTTGTCGCCGTCCTCGGCGACCAGCCGGCGCAGGGCGTCGCGGGCCTGCTCGGTCGCCCCGGCCAGCAGGTGCAGCAGGGCCAGGTGGAACCGCGCGGCCGGATCGTCCGGGGCCAGGTCGAGGGCGGTGAGCAGGGCCTCCCCGGCCGTCCCGTGGTCCTGGCGGATCAGCGAGATCACCCCCAGCTGGGTCCAGGCCCGGGCCGACCGGGGTGACCGCTCGGTGGCCTCGTGCAACACGCGCGCGGCCTCGAGAGTGCGGTCCTGGGCGGCCAGCGCCGTGGCCAGCGCGATGCGCAGACCGGCGTCCCCGGGGTGGGCCGCCACCGCCGAGGACCACGCCTGCTCGGCGTCGGCCGGGCGGCCGAGGGCCAGCTGGGCGCGGCCGAGGGCATCCCACGCGAAGTGGTTGGCCGGGTCCAGCCGTACGGCGGTGGCCAGCGCCGACAAGCCGGCCCCGACCTCGCCCAGGGCCAGCCGTGACATGCCCAGATGCGCCCAGGGCGCACTGCGGTCCGGTTCCAGCCCGATGGCGGTCTCGCTGTGCCCGGCGCCCTCGCGGTGCCGGCCGGTCGCGGAGAGGACGTAGCCGAGGTTGGCGTGCGCGGTGGCGTTGCCCGGATCGGTGGCCACCGCCTCGCGGAACAGCCGCTCGGCCGCGGCCGGGTCACCCCGGCCCAGGGCGAGCGCGCCCTGGTTGACGAGGTGACGGGCCGGCGAGTCCACGGTCGGATTCATGGGTTCCCCGCTCTCAGGGGTTCAGCCGACGAGCTGCTTCATGAGCCCGCCGAGCAGGTCGGACGCGTTGATCTGGGGATAGGTCCACTGGATCTGATCGAAGGACAGAGCGAACGGCTTCCCCGACTCGTAGTGCAGCGGGAAGGCGAGCCCGAAGCGCAGGTTCGACCCGTACTCGAAGGCGGCGAGCTTCCAGGTGCGGTGATAGAGCTCGATCTCGGTGAGCCACAGGTCGGCGGTGACGTCCACGAACGCGTCGACCCCGAAGCGGAACTTGGGCTCCACGAAGATCTCGCCGCGCGCGTCGAGCACGATGCCAGTGGCCGGCGTCCAGTTCAGCGCCGCCGCGGCCGACGCCTCCCCGGCCAGGCCCACCTCGCCGTGGACCGAGACCCCGGCGGTCGCGCTGACCACCGGGATGCCCACCCCCAGCCCGCCATCGACCTGCAGCCGCAGCCCGGCGTGGGCGGGCACCGCGAAGGTGCCGGTGCCCTTGACGGTGGTCTGGTCGGGCTTGTCCGGGCTGTAGGTGACCTCGAGGGCCACGTTGCGCAGCTGCCCCGGCCCGAAGCCGGCCGAGATGCTCAGCCCGCCCTTGATGGTGGCGAAGATACCGATCCGCTGCCCCGCCACGGCGACACCGACGATCGGCAGGTCGATCCCCACGGACATGACGGTTCGCTCGACCTTGCGCTCGTCGAACACGGTGAACTGCGACGGCATGGCCACCTTGCCGGTGACCTCGATCTGCCCCTTGGGTGAGAGCTTGAGCCCCACGGTCCCCTGCAACCAGGGCGTGACGGCCAGGGTCACGACCCCTTCCCCGTACGAGATGAGCGCCCCGTCCCGGGCCGGCGGCCCGGTCGGCAACCCGGCCTGGTCGAGGGTCCGGTTGGTGACCCCCAGTTTCACGGTCCCCTTGGCCAGCCCCCGCTCATAGGCCAGGTCCGCCTCAGCCAGGAACGCCCCGTCGGCATAGGTCCCGCCCACGGTCCCGCTGAGCCCAGGAACATCAGGCTCCGCCGTGATGCCTCCGGCCAGCGACCACCCTCCAACCGGCGACTGCGCCACAGTGGCGCTGACCTTGCCGCCCTTGATCCCGGGAATGCCCTTCCCCAGAAGGATCTCCCCGGTGATGGCCATGCCTTTCTCTTTGTCATAGACCAGCCCGAGGGTGCCCTTGTCGACTCCCTTGAGGTCGGTCTCGAATTCGCCCGTGGCGCTGATCGCGTCCTCACCGAGCTTGAGGTCGGCCGTCGCCCGCTTGATGCCCGGGATCTTGCCCGCCCCCACACCGATCCGGCCCTCCAGGGACCAGCCGTCCCTGCTGTACGAGCCGCGGATCTCGGCCGGCTTGAAGACTTCGCTGTCGAAGTCGAGGCCGACCAGGACGCCGAAGTCTCCGCTCTTCTCCTTGCGCCCGCTGATGAAGCCCTTGGCGAGCTTCGACACCTCGAAGTCCACCTGCCCGTCCACGCCGATGCCGCCGGTCGTGGCCGCGATGGCCAGCGAGCCGCCGGTCACCTGGAAAGGCCCGGGCAGCTTGAGCTCACCGGCCGAGACGACTGCCTCGACGCCGACATCCGCGCCGTCGATCAGCACCGCCATCTCGACGTTCTCCAGCAGCGGGATGGTCGGCTTGGGAATTCGTGCCCGTCCCACCATCCCGCTTTCGAAGTCGAAATCGGCCTGAAGCGAGTCGACGGGGCTCAGGGCGTCGTGGTGGAGTTGGACCGGCATGCGGGACTTGTCGAACGAGCGCAAACCTCCGGTGTCCAGGAGACCGCCGTATTCGATTCCCGAAATGCCGATGATCGGGAACGAGTCCGTTACCGGCCCCAGTCCCCTCTTGGCGCTCGGGAAGAACAAGATGCTTAGCTTTCCGACTTCGGTACCGGGAATCGCCGGCGCGTCGCCGGCCGTGTACGTCCCGCCGAGCACCTGAAACGCGCCGCGCAGGAAGAGATGCTCCGGACGAGGAATAGTGCCGCCTTCCTCGTCGACCGACTGACTGCCGTCCTTTCCACCGCCGCGCCGGGTCGCGATGGTGAGACGCCCCTTGGCACCGGTGATCTTCTCCCGGCTGGTCTTGTTCATCGCGATCAGGGCGTCCAAAGCGTTCGGACCACCGGCCTCGGCCCTGGTCCAGAAGTCCTTCGACGTCAACTTCTGGTCCCAGACCGAACTGCTCGACTCGGTCCGCGGATTGGGGCCTGCCTTGGCGGTCCCGAATGTCACGGCGCCGTTCTTACGGAGTGCCTTGAGATCGGGCACCGCGGGCAGGACAGTCGCGGCCGCGGCGAGAAACTTCTTGAGGTCACCGGCGATCGCGTTCTTGATGACCGTGCCGGACGCGGCGTTGGTACTTCTGTCGAGCAACTGCAGGTTCTCGATCTTGTCGGTGCCGTTGAGCTGCTCCTCCTGCCGGTGGTCGATCTGGTACTGGCGCAGCGGGTATTCCGGGACCTTGGCGTACGGCAGGACGGCCAGCGCGTTGGCGATGTCGGCGGCGGTGCCATAGGTCAAGACCGTCTTGGTCCGCTCGAAGTACCAGGGCGGCTCCGATTTCTGTTTGGTCTTCGCCGCGCGATCAGGCACCAGAGCGGCCAGCTCTTCGCTGATCTTGCCAACCCACTCCCGGCGGTGCTCGTCCCCCTTCGCCTCGGGCGGGGTCCACACCAGTGGGCGCTTGCCGGTGTGGTCGTCGACCTTGAAGTCCGGCACATATACTTCGTTGATCTTGATCTTGGGCTCGTCGGGCGTCGTGACGTCGATGGATCCGCCCGGACCTCGGTATTTCTTGGCCACCGCGGGCGCGAGATCCGCGGGTATCTGCGCTGACGTCTTCGATGTCGAGGACGCCGGAGCTTCCGCCCGTCTCACCACGGCGCGGCCCAGGGTCGGCTGGTGCTGGGATACGTGGGCCAGTTCGTGGGCCAGCAGGCGCTTCCCGTCCGGGGAGGACGGGTCGTAGGAACCGCTGCGGAAGTAGATGTCGGTGCCGAGGGTGAAGGCCAGGGCGTTCAAATTCCGGGCGGCCTGGTCGGCGGCGTTGTCGTCGTGGATGCGGATGTCACCGAGCGGGCGCCGGAACGCGGTCTCGAAGTCGAGGCGGACCGGCTCGGGCAACGGGGCGCCCTGACCTCGGGTGCTCATCAGGTATTCCTGCGCCTGATCGGTCACCACCGGCTCGCCGGCCGCGGGCTCGGGGGCCGGCTCCGGCTCCGGCTCCGGTTCGGGTGGTGTCACGGCCTGACGTCTCACCTCGTCGACCGGGCCGGGGACGCCGATCGGCGTGGCCGAGTCGGGCACAACGCCGACGGCCGGGGCGGCATCCGGCCGTACGGGAACGGCCGGCTCCGCCGACGGCAGGCGCTCGCCCAGCCGGCGCATCACCCGATCGGCGGTCGCGTCCGCCGCCTGCTCGGCGGGAGCACCGGCCGCACCGACCACCGCCTTGGCCCGCACCACCGCCCCGCCCAGCCCGCCACCCGGGGCGGCGGGCGCGGCGGACGTGCCGTCCGGCTTCTCCAGCTGTGGGGCGGGGCGGCTGTCGGGCTTGCGCTCGCCGTCGGGGGCGGCCGGCTCGCTGCCCACCTCAGGCCGCCGGGGCCGAGACGAGCAGGAACACGAACGCCACCGGCTCGGCGTCCTCGCGGTCGAAGGCCACCTCGTGCGCCTCGCCCCTGGTCAGCCGCCGCACCTCGGGGCGACCGGCCAGCGCCTGCTGGAGCTGCCCGGCCAGGTCGAGCATCGTCTTGCGGTCGTCCTCGTCCAACGCGTCGTGCGTCCACAGGACCGTCTCGATCTCGACGGCTTCCAGCTTGTTGCTCGCCCGGAACGCATCGAGCTGGGCGATCACCCGGTCCGCGTCGAGTCCGCCGGTGTCCCCCTCACCGAGTGCCGCGAACGCCGCGTCGTCGGTGTCGAGGGCCGGGTCGGGCTCATGGATCGCCCCGGTCGCCGCCGTCGTGGCCTCGGACGTCAGGATCGCCTTGACCGCCACCGAGCGGACCGTGGGCGCCCCCGCGGCGTACGTGATCAGGAAGGCGCTGCCCGCGAGCCCGGCCCCCCCCTGGAGAGCCGGCGGCGGTGTGACCGGGACGACCGGAAGCGACGGATCCGGCGTGACGTCCGGCGGCAGCGCCGACAGCAACGCCCGCAACCGCCCCGGCCCGACCAGCAGGCCCGACGTGCCGGGCGCGGCCGCATACCCGGCCAAGGCGACGGCACTCGCGCCGCCGGCCGCACGGTAATGCTGTTGCCAGGTGGCGCCCGGTGTCAGCAGCGTCGTCCGGCCGCCCTCGAAGACGACCTCGGTGGCCTTCCAGTCGCCGGGCCAGTCGCCCGGCTCGCCGGTGAGCAGGATCTGCGCCGCCTGTTGAGCACGGTCGAGGTCGGGCCGGGTCAGCACCTGCACGGTCACCGTGTCCACGGTGACCGGCGTGATCGGGTCGCCCTCGCAGCTCTCCCGGCGCCGCCGCCGGAACAGCACCCAGTCCTGGGTGGCCCGCACGGTCGCGGTGGGCCGGTCACCGGCCGGGAACAACCGCTGGTATTCCTCGGGCGCCCACTCCGGATCGGTGTGGATGCCGCCCAGCAGGGCCAGCGCGGCCGCCGCCGACTGATGGTGGAGGTTGCCGGGATCGCCGATCGCCGGTTCCTGCACCGCGACGACGCCGGCCGTCGGTGTGCTCCCCTCCGCGGGCCGCGTGTCGACGGTCGCCTCGGCCCGGATCGGGTCGCCCTTGATGTGCAGGTCGGCCGTCAGCCCGGTCTCCTCGTCCTGGACGGTCAGCGTGACACCGTCCTGGGTGGTGCGGGCCAGCCGGAGCCGGCGCCCTTCGAAGCTGCCGCCGGAACCGGCGCCGTCCGGACCCTCGGCCGAGAGACCGAATCCGCCCGACGCCACCACGACCGTCTCTCCCGCCGAGGCCGACTGCCAGGTGAGCGTCCCGAAGACCCGGAGGCTGAAGATGGTCGGTGTCCCGGCCGGCCGGTAGACGTCGATGTCGAGGCTGAACCCGGTGGAGTTCCTGCTGGTCCAGCCGAACGGGTCGTCGCGCACGGCGAGCGTGAGCCAGGCGGCGGCCAGCCGGTCGTTGCCCGCCGGGAGTGCGCCCAGGGTCGCCCGGCGGCGGGTCCGGGCCCGTACGGCCGTGGTCTGGGCCAGATCGACCAGCCGGCGCAACTGGGCCGGGGAGGGCGCGGTGACCGGCGACGCGGTGCGGATGGCCGACAGGAACGAGTCGAATCCCGCCCGGCCCGGTTCCTCCCCGCTCAGCAGTCGGGTCAGCGCCTCGGTGTTCTGCGGCAGCGAGATCGAGACCGCACCGCGCGCGACGAATCCGCTGTCCACCTCGACGCGGGCGGCGCCCTGCCCCCGCAGCGTCCCCCGTGGGCTGGCCTCGCCCTCGTCGAGCGCCCGCCGGACGTCGTCACCGAGGGCGAAGTCGACCGCGAAGCCGAGCCCGCCGCGGGCGGCGGTGACCGTCCCGTCCGGAACAAGGATGTCGATCTCCTCGCGGGCGGTCTCGTCGCGCAGGCCGCGCAGCAACGAGATGCGGTCCATGTGCTGGGCCCGGTCGAGCTCGTGCGGGATCTGGTCGCGCCGCACCGCGCACAACCACAGGCGTACGCCCGGCCCGAACTGCCCGGCCAGCCGGTCGCGCAGGTCCGAAGTGGCCGGTGGCACCGCCAGGTACCCGGCCGGCGGCAGCTCGACGAAGCCGCGGTCGATGAGCTCCTGGGCCGACCCACCGGGCGCGGGCGGCGCGGCCGAGAGCTGGTCCTGGAACTGCAGCACCTGGGCCAGGAAGACCGCGCCGGGCCGCTGCTCCAGCTGACCGGCCCAGTAACCGGCGGGCGGCGTCTCGAACGCCTCCCGGCAGGCGGTCCAGCGGTCGAGCAGCGTGATGTGCGTGCCGTCCCAGCCGAGCACGCCCACGGCCACGGTGTCGTCCCCGGCCCGCGGCGCTGCCCCGGCCCGCCACAGCGTGGACCCGAGCAGCGCCGCGCCGATCCGGCCGGTGGCCGCCCGCTCGGCCGCGAACCGCGAGGACGCGACCTGGGAGCGCAGGTGGGTCTCGGGCCGGGTCACCCCGGCGACCGTCCAGGGCTGGACGTCGGTGGTCAGCGGCCGCAGCAGCAGCGTCACGCCGTCCGCCCGGTATGGGCTGTCGGTGGTCGTGCCGCAGCCCGAGCAGACCCGGCCGAACACCTCGCCCGTGCCGGTGAGGGTGGCCGCCGGGCGCAGGCAGATCTCGTACAGGGCGGTGCCGGCGACCGAGACCCCGGCCGCCGGAGCCGCCGCCGGGGCCGCCGCGCACTCGGCGAATCCGGCCTTGCCGCCGGTCTGCGGTCCCCCCTGGGCGGCCGGGCCGAGCAGGTCGGTGATGGCGGCGCTGACGTCGTCGGGCAGATGGAGGATCTGACCCCGCGGGGTCTTGGCCAGCCCGGCCGACAGGTGCAGGACGCCGCCGCCGAACCCGGTCACGCCGAACCCGAAGGCGACGCCGGACGCGGTGGTCCGGTTGGACAACTCGACGTACTCGCGCTGGCTGTCCCTTTCCAGGTTGAGGTCGTCGGCCCGCAGGAACCGGCCGTCGTAGTAGTTGAGGTTGACGACCCCGCCGGTGCCCGGGGTGAAGGTGCGCCCTTCGACGGTCATGACGGTCCTCCCGGCTCGGACGGTGCGGATCGGCCCGGCAGCCGCCGGACCACGTCGCGGCCCTGCGCCCGGGAGGCGGGCGGGTCGCCGACGAACCCGGCCAGCGGCACGGGTCGCCCGTCGACCAGCCCGGCCAGCGGGGTGGGCCCGGTGCCACTGACGAGCAGGCGGTAGGTGACCGGGCCGGGTGGATCCGGGAGCTCGAACGTGAGTACGCTGCCGGTCCCCCCGTCGGTCACCGTGCGGCCGGTCAGTGCGACCGGGTCACCCCAGCCGGCCGCCTCGTCGAACCGGTGCACCCGCACCGCGCCCGGCACGGTCGACCCGGCGATCCGTCCCCGGAATTCGACGCTCACCCGCGTCCCGGTGACCCTGATCCGCTCCACCCGCGGCCCGCCGGCGTCGCTCGCACAGTCCTGGGCGCCCGAGCCGCCGCCCGGCCCCCGGTCCAGCAGTTCGGCGATCAGCTCGGCCAGCATCCAGACCGGCACGTGGGTGCGCCGCACGGACAGGTCGATGACCGGCGCCCGCAGACGCCACTTGTGGTCGGCGGTCTCGACCACGCTCATGCCGGGCAGGTCGGCCAGCAGGACCTCGCCCGGCTCGTCCTCGGGGAACAGCATCGTGCGGCCGGCCTGGGCGTCCGGCGCGTGCCCGGGCGGATGGAGCCCGGCGACCACCACGGCCAGAAGCGCCCGGAACTCGTCGAGCCGGGTGTCGCGATGGTCCACACCACCGGGCAGCAGGCCGTCCCGGACGTAGGCCCGCAGGGCCGCGAACGCCTGCCCGCGATCGTCCGGCGGCCGGGTGGTGTACGGCTTGAGCTCGAGCCGGGCCATCTCGAGGATCCGGGAGTAGGCCGGCGAGCGATCCGGCCCGGCGTGCCCCTGCTGGATCGACGGCACCGGCCGGGACAGGCAGGCCTCATGGCGTACGACCAGTCGAGCGTCGAAGGTCTTGGTGGTGATGCCCTGCTCGTCCAGCCACGCGCGCACGTCCAGGCACATCGGTGCGGCGGTGGCCACCTCGCGACCCAGCCCGTCGGTGGCCAGACCGGAGCCGACCATCAGCTCGGGCGTGTCCTCGGCCACCGAGACGGGGAAGCCCCAGATCACCCCTCGGCCGTGCTGCCAGGCCTGGTGGAGCGCCGCTTTGCCGCGCGGGTTGCCGGCCAGAACCTGGAAATCGGAGACGCCGAGCAGCATTCCGAAGTGGACGGCCAGTGAGGTGAACGGGTCGACGTCGAGCGCGGCCGCCGGCGGCGGCTGGGGTGCGGTGGTCATCTCACTCACCTCGCAGAAGGGCGGCCCGGCGGAGCTCGGCGGGAGCGGGCGCGACCGCCACAGCGGCGTCGGCGGCCTCGGCGGCGGCCACCAACGCCTCCCCGGCCCGGCGCTGCGTCTCCTGAGCGGCGAGGGCGGCGGCCAGCCGGGCGTCGGCGTCGGCCAGGGCCCGGGTCAGGACGATATGGTCACCCTCCAGCACGCGGTTGAGCTCGGCCACGGCGTCCAGCAGGGCAACGGTCTGGTCGACGAGACCGTCCGGGAGGGTGAGCAGCCACTGTTCGTAGGCGCCCGGGACACCGGCGGCAACGTCCTGCGCGGCCTGGTCGGTCCGGGCCTGCCCGGTCGACGGGACCGCGACCCGGGTCGCCTCCACCACAAGGGCCCCCGCGGCGACCCGGGCCGGCGCGTTCACCCCGTCGTCGACGGCGGCTCGGGCCCGGTTCAGGGCGTCCTCAGCCCGGGTGACCTCACTGCCGGCGGCCAGGACCGCGGCGTGGGCACGGGTCGCCTCCCCGGCCCGATCCTGCTCGGCCCGGCGGGCCTGCTGCACCGCCGCGTCGGCCCGGGCCAGCATGGCCTCGCCGCCGAGCAGGAGACCGAGCCGGGCCCCGGCCGCGGTGACCGCACCGGCCAGATCGCGCACCAGGGCGACCGCCTGCGGGTGGAAGGTCGCGACCTGAGCCAGCCTCTGGGTGTCGGCGTCACCCTCGGCCCGCGCCGCGTCGAGCGACTGCCGGGCGACCTGAAGGGCGCCGGTCGTCCGTTCGGCGGTGGAGGCGGTCCGGGTGGCGTTCGAGTCGGCCCGGCCCTTCGCCTCTCTGGCGTCCAGTTCTCGCAGCTCGGTGTGGATCTGCTTGCTGCGGTTGACGTCCAGGGCCAGCTCGGCGACGTGGCGTTCCGGGCCGGTTCGCGCGGCCGCAAGCTGCTGCCGCAGGGCCGACTCCTCCTGCCGCAGGGTGGCTCGCTCGGCCGCGATCGCGGTGAGCGCGGTGGCGGCCGCCACGGCGGCGGTGGCGGCCGCACCGGCCACGGCCTTCTGCGCCTTCTCGGCGGTCTCCAGCCGCTCGGCCTCGGCGGCGCGGAACGTCGTGACGGCGGTCGCGGTGATGGGTGCGGGGGTGGTGGATGTCGTCACGAGAGTCCCCTCGGGATCGGCGGCAGGCCTGGGAAGGACAGGCCGGCCTTGGCGTGTTCGCGCCGGACGGCGTGGACCAGGTGGGACAGGCCGAGCACGCGCCGGCCGGGACGCGGCTCGGCGGCGGCCAGGAAGGCGGCGGCCAGGGCGGCGTTGCGGATCAGGGCGCCGGGCAGCGGATAGAGGGCGGCGAGCAGGTCGAGGTCGAGGTCGCCGGCGAGCGGGGCGGTGTCCGGCAGATGGCGGCGCCACAGCGCCCGGCGGGCGGCCTCGTCGGGCAGGTCGAACGGGACGGCGAACTCGATCCGCCGGGCGAACGCGACGTCGAGGTTCTGCCGCAGGTTGGTGGCCAGGACGGCCACGCCGGTGAACCGTTCGAGCCGGCCCAGCAGATAGGCGGTCTCCAGGTTGGCATAGCGGTCGCGGGCGTCGGCCACCTCGGTGCGCTTGCCGAACAGCGCGTCCGCCTCGTCGAACAGCAGCACGGCGCCGTCGCGCTCGGCCGCGTCGAACACGGCGGCGAGGTTCTTCTCGGTCTCGCCGATCCACTTCGACACCAGCCGGGACAGATCGACGACGAGCAGGTCGCGGCCGAGCTCCGCGGCGACGACCTCGGCCGCGAGCGTCTTGCCGGTGCCCGGCGGCCCGGCCAGGAGCATTCTCAACCCGTACGTGCCGGGGCGGCCGAAGCCCCACTCGCCGAGTACCCGTTCCTGGCCTCGCATCCGGTCGACCGCCTCCCGCAGCTGGGCCAGGCGGTCGGCGGGCAGGACGAGGTCGTCCCAGCCGGCCCGCGGGTGCACGAGGGCCGCACCCGGCGGAACAGTCTCGGCGGCACGCGCGTCGATGCGGTCGCTCAGCTCGGCCCAGCCGGTCCGGCCGTCGACCAGGCCGGCGCGCAGGCGCACGTCAGCCGCGGCCCGCTCGACCTCGCTGGGCTCGATCGTGGCCGGGCCCAGCGGCGGGGGTGGGTCGCCCAGCTCGGGCAGGGCGGCGGCCAGGGCCGTCCGCCGGTCGGCGATCGGGTGCGGTCCGGCCGGCAGTTCGAGCACGGGCCGGGGCCAGGTGTGCACCTCCCGGCCGAGCTGGGCCAGCAACAGCGGAACGGGCAACCGAGGCTGGGACGGACCTTCGGTGGCGCCCGGTCCGCACAGCACGGGGACCACCCCACGCAGCAGGGCCAGCAACAGGACCGCACTGATCGTCGCGCGATCGGCGCGGGCCAGCCGCAGAACCACCGGTTCCCGGCCGGCCGCGGTCACCAGGGCGGCCAGCCGACCGGCCAGCGTCTCGGGGCGGGCCCCGGCCAGCAGCACCGTCACCGCGGCATCGCGTTCGACCGCCCGGCGCGCACCGGCCACGACCGGGTGGGTCAGCCAGGCCTGTGCACCCCAGCCCGGATACGGGCCGGGCAGCGGCTCGACCCCGGCCGGCCACCCGGGCAGGCCGCTCAGGGCGTCCCAGAGCCGGGTCGCCGGCCGCAGGCTGCGTTCCGGGAACGGCAGCTCCGGCTCATCGACGGTCATCGCCCGGCAAGCCGCGAGCGGTCCGGTGGCCAGGATCCGGGCCAGAGCCGTACGCGAGCGGGTTTCCTCACCGAGCATCACGGCCAGGCCCGTGGTCGCCCACGGCTCGCCGCGCGGGTGCAGAGCGCGCAGGATCGCCGCCGTTCCCTCGTGCTGGTTGGCCAGCAGCGACAGCACCAGCAGGTCGCGGTCGGCCGTGGCGAGGCCGAGCCCGGCCACCAGGCGGTCGATCGGCTCGGCCGGGCCGGCGGGCAGCGCCAGGCAGCCGCCGTCCGGTGCGGCGGGCCGGCCGGGCGCGGGCAACGAGCGCAGGAACCGGGCGCCCGCCTCGTCCCCCAGCCCGTCGAGCACGCCGGCCAGCCGCCCGGCCATGCGGGCGAGGGCGTCGTCGAGGCGGGCCGGCTCAGCCATAGCGGTACCGCACGACGCAGCCGAGCCAGGGCAGGAAGCCCGGGTCGAGGTCGAGGCCGGCCCGGCGGATGTCGACGTCCACATCGTCGAGGTCGAACAGCAGGTCGATCCAGCCGGGCTCGGCCTCGACCACGGCGCTCCGGTGGCTGACGAGACGGAGCAGCGCCTGCTCGGTGGGCTGCGGGGGCAGCATGGCGCGCAGGATGCCGGCCAGCTCGTCGACCACCGGCTCGAGGATCTCGGGGTGGGGTGGCGGCTCGGGCGGTTCGGCGTCCGGGGGCAGGCCGGCGAACGCCAGGACGGCCGGGTCGTCCGGCTCGGGCGGACCGGCGGCCGGGGCCGCCCGGCGGCAGGTGCGGCGGCCGAGCTCGTGCAGCACCGGCCGCAGCCCGGGACCGCCGTACCGGCCGGGGTCGGCGGTGACCCGGCCGGGCAGGTCCACCTCGGCGACCAGCGGCAGCAGGAACAGCAGTCCGCCCCAGGAGGTCCGCCGGACCCGGCCGGGGGTGATGACCGCCGCGGGCACCGGATCGATGCCCGCGGACCGGGCCGGCGGAGACACCCGGGCCGGCGACTCCCCAGGCTCCGGCCGAGCCGATCGTCCGGCCTGACCGGCCGGGCTCGCCCCGTCCGTCGGCTGGGGCCCCGCGCCGGCGTCGCGCCGGGCGCGATCCTGCTCGACCGGAACCTCTCGCGGACGGCCGGATGGGCCGGCGAGGTGGGCGGCGACCTCGGCCAGAAGGCTGCCCGCGGCCGGTCCCCGAGCCAACCCCGGGTCCACTTCCAGGACGGCGAAAGCGGCCAGCGCCGCGTCCAGGTCCGGACATGCCGTGTCGCGGGCGGCCCGATCGACGGCTCCGATGAGGACCGACCGGGTCAGGACGGCCACGCCGTCGGCCGTACGGTGGAAAGCCGCCACCGAGGCCAGCGGCGGAACCGACCCGGTGATCCGCCGCCAGGCCGCCCGGCTCAGCTCCACCAGAGCACGGTCCGGCACCGCCCCGATCAGGGCGGGCAGCAGCCCGGCCGCCGCGACCGCCGTGATCAGCGCGGTGGCCGCGTAGGCCTCGTCGTCCTCCGCGACCGCACGCAGCACCGGGACGAGCACCTCGCCGATCGGCGGGCCCGCACTCGGCATCGGCCACAGCCCGAGAGAACGCCAGGCCCACAGCCGGGTCCGATCGTCCCGCAGCACCGACAGCACGAGATCGCGCCGAGCTTGGACCGGGCCGCGATACCGGACCACGTCGGCCCCGCCGGCCGCGAGGGTCACCGACAGCGCCAGCGCGGCCGCCCGCCCCCACGCCTCGGCCAGCGCGGCGTCGTCGCGATCCCACGGCAGGCTCAGATCCGGCACCCGCACCCGGCGCACGCAGACGAGCCGGTCGCGATCGTCCTCGGCGCTCAGCCCGCCCGCCAGCCCGTGCTCGACCAGGGCGTCACCCAGCCCGGCCAGCCGGTCGTGGCCGCCCGGCCCGATCTGCGGGCCGACCCGCCAGGTGAGGGCGAGCCGGTCGATGCGGTCGGTCATGGGTCGATCACCGTCCCCCGCCCGAGTTCGGCCCCGCCGACGCGGACGCCCGCCCGGCCGCGCCCGATCACCCCGTCGGTGCCCAGCTGTGAGGTGGCGGCGAACCCGGAGTGCTCGCCCGCCCGCAGCCGCCGCACCCCCGACCCGGCCCCGACCGAGCTGGAGATCTCGACGTGCAGGCTCATCCCGACGCGCATCCCGGGGCCGAGCGGGCAGATCTCGACCAGTGTGTGCGCCGGGCGGTGCAGGTCGAGCAGATCGCGGACCACGGCGAGCTGCTCGTCGTCGGGCAGGCCGGTGAGCAGCACCGAGAACCGGTGCGCGGCCGAGTGAGGAGCGTGCCGCGGGCCCGCGGCGGGAGTGGCCGGGCCACCCACCACCCGCCAGCCGGCGCCCAGGACGGCGTCGAACGGCCCCGGCCGGTCGGCGGCGCCCCCGACCGCCGCGGCCCGCCCGCGCAGCCGGAACGACTCCAGGACCACGACCGGCTCGCCGAGGTAGATCTCCAGCGTGCGGCGCAGCCCGGCGACCGTGCCGCGCACGCGGAACAGGCCCGCGGCCTCGGCCAGCAAGGTCCGGCGGGCCTGTTCCGGCCAGCGGGTGTCCAGGGTCAGCCCGATCAGCGAGGCCAGCCAGGGCAGCAACTCGGCCGGAGCGCCGTACGGGTCGAACAGCAGATCCCGCTGCACCGCGCGGGCCTCGATGTCGCCGAGCTGACCACCGATGATCGCCAGGAAGCGGCGCAGCAGATCGGCGCCCGCCGGATCGCGGCGGTAGGTGCGGGGCAGCTTGGTGATCAGGTCGCGACCGGGGATCTCGGCCCGCACCGCCCGGACCCGCGGTGTGCTCACGCCGGTGCCGGTGAACCGCAGCCACAGCCGCAGATAGCGGCCGGGCGGGGCCACGATCGGCGCCTCCAGCACCTCGAAGCGGTCCCCCGCGGCCGGCGGCGACCACGGGAGCTCGCGCCCGGTCTCGCGCCGATGCAGCGGATGCCAGCGGCCGTCCGGGGCCGAGCCGGTGGGTGGGTCGTCGCCGGTGCCGGCCGCGAGCTCGACCGTCGTCCCCGGCGGTACGCAGGCCTCGACGAAGACGCGTCCCCAGGGCGACCCGTACGACTGGCCGTCCAGCCCGGGCGAGCCCGCTGTCCCCTCTCGCAGGTGGCGCACCCGCTCGGGGACGGCCGCGCGGAATCCCGTACGCCCGGAGTAGCCGATCCCGCCGTCGGGCGTCCGGGCGATGCCGCGCCCGTCATAGCCACGCGCCCGCAGCACCGGCCCCGGGCGCAGATCATCCGTCCAGGTCAGCAGGCGGTCGCCCGGTGGCCCGGCCACGACGACCCGGCCGCGCCCGTCCACCTCGATGTCGCGCGCGCCGGGCACCCGCACCACCTGCCCGGCTCCGCCGAGCAGATAGCCGTCGTCGTTGTCCCGCAACAGGATCCACACCGCCCCGTCGGGGCCGACGGCCAGCCGGGCCGGCCGGGCGCGCGGCGGCACCGGCCAGGAGCCCGCCGGACCCGGCCGGGGTGCCAGCAAGGCGGCCGCCCGGGGGTCCAGCGCGGCCGGGGCCGGCCGGCCGATCGCGTCCAGCCGCACCAGCGGCGCCGAGAGCGAGGCGGTCAGGGCGAGGACGAGCCGGCCGCCGGTGCCCGCGAGGTCGATCGGCGGATCGGCCGGCGTGACGGTGCGCAGCAGGCGGCCGTCGGCCTGGTCGAGCACGGCGATCCGCCCGGTCGTCCCGTCCAGCACGAACAGGTGGTCGTCGCTGTCGGTGGCCAGCGCCCGGGTTCGCAAGGGCCATCCGGCCACGGTGCCCGTCCGGCCGGCGGACGGGGAGGTCGCGAGCAGGTCGACCGGCGGTCCCGGTTCCGGCCAGGGCAGCCGCTGGATCTGCTCGCGGGCCGGATCGCCGCGGTAGAGGCACCGGTCGCGGTCGAAGGCGAGACCGACCGGTCCCACCTCGGGTGCGCCGGCCGGGAACTCCGGCGCCGGTCCGCCCGGTTCGGCGTCCAGCATCAGGTCGCCCGACTCCGGATCGACGCGGGTGCCGTCCCGGATCAGCCAGGCCGCGCCCGCCCCGCCGACCGGCGCGAAACGGCGCACGCCGGGGTCGGTCAGGTACGGGCTGGGCGGGGCCGGCAGCACTTCGGGCATCATCAGCATTCGTCCTTCGGCACGGGCACCGGCACCGGGGCCGGCGCGTCCGGGTCCAGCGGCTGGGGCGCGCCCGAACCGGCCGGCGGCGGCGGTCCGGCCACCACGCTCAGGGCGGTCAGCGCGGGCACCTCCCACGGGTGCAGCTCGACCGTGCCGGGCACCGGCTGCGGCCCGGAGGTGTCGGCCACCAGCACCGCCTCGACGTACTCGACGCCCGCGACCTGCAGCACGGCCGCCTCCAGCTCGGGCCCGTGCACGCGGCGGCCGAGCGGCCAGCCCGCGCCCTCGGGCCCGAACGGCGGCAACGGCGACAGGTACTGGTGGACGACCAGCTCGGCCCACCGCCGTACCCCGATCGCGCTGTACCCGGTCTTCACGACGATTCCCACCGACACCGCGACCGGCCGGTAGACGGGCGGGACGACGTACAGCTCGGTGGTGACCAGCCGCCGCGGATCGAGGTGCTCGAAGACGCCGCGCAACAGAGTCGCCTCGGCCGTCGGCGCGTCCGGGTGCCGGGGGTCGCGGACCGGCCACACCATCACCGTGACCACCCCGGCCGCCTCGAGGTCGCGGGTCGCCGGATCGAAGTGTGGGAGGCACTCGGCCCGGCCCACGCCCGGGATCATCGCCAGCTCGCGGAAGTCGCCCGCGGTCACCGCGCGGTCGTGCCGGGCCAGCTCGCCCGGGATACGCTCCAGCGCGCGGGCCAGCGGTTCGGCGTCCTCGCCGCCCGAGGTGGGCAGCGGGTTGCTCACGCTCACCCCACCGGTGTCGAGGGTGACCTGCTGGATGGCGCCGGCGGCCACGTTGCCACGCACGCCGCCGCCGTGCCGGTAGCCCGCCGCCCGGACCGGCGCGCCGGTCGGCAGCACCCGGCCCCGGAGGCCGTCACCGCACTGCACCCGCCCGGCTGCCGCGTCGAGCAGCAGGTGGCGGTCGTCGCGTCCGCCGGCCGCCAGGGAGTCGACGATCGTCCACTCCTGCCAGTGCACGCCGTCCTCCCGCACCTCGACGCGCAGGGTGCCCGGCACCACGGCCCCGTTGACCAGCGCCAGCTCCTGGTGGCTGAGGCCCTGCCCCACACCCAGCAGCTCGCCGGTGGCCTCGGCGACCTGCTCGACGTCGGCCACGTTGATCCCGGCCCAGGTCAGCATGCCGACCTCGGGCGCGCCCGCGCGGGGGAACGCGCGCAGCCAGAACAGCGCCGGCGGCTGCCCGTCGAGGCGGGGCGGGGTGTCCCGCACACCGGCCAGGTCGTCCTCGGCCGGCGGCAGGGTTCCCACGTCGGGCAGGCGCAGGGGCGGCAGCTGCAGGGCGACCGTTCCGGTGGCCCGCAGCCCGGTGGTGGTGTCGCGCACGACGGTCACCGGCAGATAGCCGCCGGTGGCCAGCGAGACCTCCCAGATCAGCGTGCTGTCGACCGCACGGTCCGGCGCCGCCGCCCGGGGTGCCGAGATGGCCGGGCCGGCGACCGCGGTGATGCCGCCGGCCGCGGCGGGCGCGAAGGTCTGCGACGGCAGCAGGACGGCACCGCCGGTGGGCTCGACCGCGGCCGTGGCGAAGCCGAGCACGATCGGGCCGGTGGCCAGCGGGCCGTGCTCGTCCAGGAGCGGCCCGGGCACGCCGGTCGGCTGCACGGCGATCCACAGTGTCCGGTCGACGGCGGGCCGGATGTCGAGCTCGGCCAGGCCCGGCTTCCCGGGTTCCTGGCGCAGGACCTGTTCGGCGTACGGGGCGGCCTGTCCCGGCTCGAGCCCGGCCAGATCGAGCACCTGGTGGTATTCGGCCCGCAGCACCGGGTCGGCCGGTTCCTCCGTACGGGATTTGACGACCGCCACGACCGAGGCCGGGATCACGGTCACGTCGTTGCCGACCCGGAACGGCACGTCCCCCGCGCTGACCACGGTGCCCAGCGGCACCGGCACGGGCAGCCCGTCCTCGCCCTCCGGTGTGAACCGGACCAGCCCGGTGGCCCGGGCCGGAGGATACGGCGAGACCTGGAGCAGCCGTAGCAGCCACAGCCGGGTCTGGTCGGGGATCTGGTTGAACCGGAAGAGCAGGCTCTCGCCCAGATGCGCGACCAGTTCGAGCAGGGTGATGCCGGGATCGCTCTCCCCCAGGTCGGTCCATTCGGGCGTGTAGACCGGGATGCGCGCCCGCAGCTCGGCCAGCAACTGCTCGAACGAGCGGTCGTCCAGCACGGGGAACGGGATCGCCATGTCAGGCTCCGGCCACGGGCAGGGTGAACCGGAGACCGCCGTCGCTCTGGTCCCGGACGTGCACGTAGCCGATCGAGACCAGCACGGTGGCCGGGTCGCCCGAGCTCGTCACGTCCACCGCCGACAGCTCGATCCGCGGCTCCCAGGCGGTCAGTGCGGCGGTGACGTCCCGGGCGATCGCGGCCCGGGTGGCCGGGTTGTTCGGCTCCATCAGGTACCGGCTCAGCCCGCAGCCGAAGCCCGGCCGCATCACCCGCTCACCCGGCTCGGTGTCGAGGATGAGCAGGATCGACTGGCGGACGAGGGCGGCGCCACGCTGCCAGCCGAAGCCACCCGAGGCGGCCGGTCCGGGCGGGAAGGCCCAGCCGGTGCCCAGGCGCGAGCTCACCGGGGACGTCATGGCGTCACCACCTCGGCCCGCTCGACCCGGGCCGCGACCACCGGCCGCGGCTGCTCCCGGGCGTCCTGGGCCAGGGCGGCCCGGCCGATCGCGGCGTACGAGGAGGCATCCATCCCCCCGGCCTGGAAGGCGGCCCGCATCTCCTGATCCAGCGGCGTGCCGCCAGGCTTGCTCCCGCCCAGCAGCTCGGTCATCTTCGCGAGGAAGGCCGGCCGGTTGGCCACGGTGGCCGCGACCCCGGCGTCGACGTCCAGGCCCGCTCCGAGCGCCTCGAAGTCGTCGATCAGGCCTCCGTCGATCTCGGCGTCGGGCGGCAGGCAGAAGCGCAGCGCCAGCATCCACCAGAGCTGGAAGACGAAGACCACGATCGGCAGGAAGAGCTGCAGCACGAAGAACGCCACGATGGTGATCAGCGGGACTGCGAACGAACAGATCTGGGTGACGGCATTCGTCTCCCCCTTCGCCGTGGCCTCCAGCTTCTCGGTGGTGAAGGCCAGCTCCGAGCCGGGCGGTGACCGGAACCGCAGACCACCGGCGCCGCCCGGGCCGAGCCGCAGCGCGTCCGCCTTGAGCTGAGCCAGGTCGGGCAGCTGCACGGTGGCCGGACGGTTGGCGCACCCCTCGAGGTCGAAGTGCCCGGCCAGCCGGTAGGGCTCGGTGGGCTCGGACCAGAAGATCGGGCAGCGGCAGTGGGCGCCGTCGCGCGGGCACTCGGGCCGGTGCCGGCGGGCGAAGCAGCGGATCTCGTACTGCGTCCCGTCGTCGTAGCGCGGCCGCCCGGACAGATCCACGTCCCCCGACCCGCCCGGCACGACGCCGAAGAACAGGGCCTGCCACGACGCGTCCGAGCCGGGCCGCGCCGGGTCCGGCATGAGCGGGCTCAGCGGGTACGCCATCTCGGCCAGACGCTCGGGCATCTCCTCGACCGGCTCCCACGAGCCGGCCCCGGTCAGCGAGGTGCGCACCGCCGCGCCCGGCTCTCCGCCCGGGATCCAGCCGTCCAGCTCCCGGATCGGCTTGTCACTCGCGGCCACCTCACGCACGCGCTCGCGGGCGGTGCGCTCGGCCTCGGCGAGGGCGGTCAGCCGGCGGTGCAGGATCTCCCGCCGCACAGTCCCGGTCTCCCCGCGCAGCCGCCGCTCGGCCAGCCGCGCTCGCCCGCGTGCCCTGGCCCAGTGCCGCAGCCGGGTGGCCGCCTCGCCGTCCGGCCCGCCGGGCAGGTCGCTGGTGCGGCGCCGGACCACGAAGCCGGCCTCGCACACATCGTCGGCCCGGGCCCGGGGGAAGCCCGCCGCATCGCAGTGCACCGCACAGACGACCAGGTAATGCCGATGGTGGGTCGGCAGATAGAGCTTGCGCGGGCCGCCCGAGGTGGTGCGCGACGGCATCCCGCCGGCGCGCGGCTCGGTGACGGTGGCCACCCGGTCGGTGTCGTCGGTGAACTCGAGCCGGCGCTGCGGGTCGGCCAGGAACGTGTTCACCAGGTCCGGCCCGTCGTACTTCTGCAGCACCGGTGCCTGCGTGCGCACGGCCCCGCGCCGGCCCGGGTCGCCCGGGGCGGGCTCGCCGTCCAGCCGCGGCCAGTGCCACCAGGGCGCCACCACGCGCCAGTCGTGGGTGATCACGAGGTCGGCGGTGGTCACCAGACGTTCCCCGCGCCCGGGCTGTACGAGGGCGACACGACAGCGGTCGAGGCGACCAGGTTCGTGCAGCTGACCATCCCGTCGAAGGTGGCCGTGGGGGCGTGCACGTTGAGCGCCGCCGCTGTGACGTCCACGGTGCCCTTGGTGCTGATCGTGACCGTGCCCGCGTTGTCGATGGTGATCCTCGACCCGTTGGCGTGCCGGACCTCGATCGTACCGGGGTTGTCCTCGATGGCCACCGTGTGCCCGCGCCCGCTGGCCAGCGTCACCTTGGCCGCCGCGGCGTTGTCGTCGAACTCCAGGATGGCGCCCGAGCGGCTGCGGATCAGCCGGCGGTCGTTGGGCCGGGTCGGCGTCACCGGCATCATCTCCTGGCCGTTCCAGCACGACCCGACCACGTACGGCCGTTCCAGGTCGCCGAACTCGAAGCCGACCACCACCTGGGTGCCGACCGCGGGCAGCGCGACGAAGCCCTGGTTGTCGTCGGCGTACGGGGTGAGCAGGGTCGCCCAGTAGCGGACCGTGGCCCCGTCGCCGCCCAGCCACGGGAACCGCACCTGCACCCGGGCCTGCCGCTTGCTGTCCACCACATCGGTGACCAGCGCCGGATACAGACCGAAATAGCCTCGCGGCGTCGGTTCGCTCATCACGGTCCTCCTCGGCGGGTGCGGGGTTCAGCCCGCGTTGACGGTCGGTCGCTCGGCGGTGAAGCGGGTGCGCAGGCCCGCGCTGAGGTCGTAGCTGTGGTGGAACCGGGTGACGTAGTAGCCGTCGCCGTCGAAGGGCCGGCCGCAACGGGACAGGGTCAGCCGGCTGCCGACCACCAGCTCGGGCGTGCCCGAGGTCGTGCCCCGCACCTGCACGAAGCTCCGGCTGCGGCGCAGCATCTCGGCCCGGGCCAGCGCGCGGGCCACCGGCTCGGTGACCGGCACGTCCCGGGTGCGCCGGCCCGGCAGGTCGCCGAGCGCCCGGCGCAGCGTCTGCGGGCCGGTCCGGCCGCCGGAGATCTCGGCGTCCACCGTCGACGCCGGGGCCACGGCCTCGACCGTGGCGCGGGCCCGGGCGTCGTATCCGGAGACGCGTACGGCGGTGCACTGATGGGCCAGGTCGGCGCGCACCGACACGTCGACGAGGTCGCTGCCCCGGGTCAGCGTGACCGCCGTGCCGGGCCGCTTGTCGCGGGTGGCCAGATGGATCACGCCGTCGGCCGCCCACAGCTCGGCCTGCAACCGCCGGGCCCGCTCGCGCAGGAAGGACAGGTCGCTCTGGTTGAGCTGTTGCACCGACTCGTAGGTGGGGCCGTCGAGCGCGATGTCGGCCCGCAGCCCGTGCCGCCGGACGACCCGCCCGGCCACGTCGGCGTCGGTGCAGGAGGTGTACGTCTCGCTGTGCTGACGCAGCCGCAGGCGCATGAGGTCGTCCTCGGCCAGCACGGTCACGACCGGCACGTCGCCCTCGGTGAACCGCACCTCGAGCGCCGACACCGCTCCGATGAAGGCGATCCGCTCGTTGCCGGGCGGCCCGAGCGACACCCACACCCGCCGGCCGAAGTCGAGCGAGCCGCCGTCGAGGTACTCCACGACGTCGTTGCTCGACCGGGCCCGGGGCGCGGTGGCCAGGAAGCTGGCGCTCAGCGTGCGCAGGCCGTGCACGTCCTCGGCGACGTCCAGCCGCACCAGGTCGCGCCCGAGGTCGGGTTCGAGCGAGCCGTCGACGGTGAAGACCGGCGCCGCCGACGCGAAGGCGGTCTCAGTCATCGAAGCCTCCCCCGGCCGTGCGTGCCCGGTCACGCTCGCGCTCCTCGGCGAGCTCGGCGAAGCGCTGTGCCTTCACCCAGCCGGGCGGTTCGGCGGGCTGGGCGGCGGACCCGGACGTGGCCGCCGGGACGCCGGTCAGCTCGACCTGGCTCGTCAACTCGCCCACGTGCACGGTCATCGGGACCCCCGCGCTCGGACGGCCAGCCAACCGGCGACCGTCGGGTCGTCGGTTCCCGGCGGTTCCACCGCCCCGGCCCGGGTACGCGGACCCGCGCTCACCAGTCCGGCGGTGACGGTGTGCCCGACGGGCAGCCGGGGCCGGAGCGGCACGCCGAAGCCGTAGCCGGTGGCCCGCGCGTCGACCGGCGTCACCGTGGCCGTGGCCGGGCCCGCCCCGAAGCTCAGCCGGGCCGCCCGGGAGGCCGCCGACGCCTCGGCCGCCACCGAACCGGCGAGCACCTGGCTGAGACCGCCCGCCGCGGCCAGCGCGGTCCCGTCGAGGGCCACCGCGGCGGCCGGCGGGGCGGCCACACCGGTGGCCACACCGAGCCCCCCACCGGCGCTGAGCGCACTGGAGAACTCGACCGGCAGGCCCGCGGGCAGCGCGGTCGGATCGGTGATGCCCCGCAGGCCCTTCCAGTCGTGCGGATCCAGGCCCATCCGGGCGGCCAGGTCGGGTGCGCTCTCCCCGGCCAGCGCGGTGGCGCTGCGGTCCGGCGGCGGCGAGTCCCCCGGCCCGCCCGGCGTGCCCGGCGTGCCCGGCGCGACCGGGGGCGTCGCTCCCGCGCCCTTGTTCGCGCCCGGCCCCGCGAGGTTGGCGTCGAACTCGGGCCGCTGCTCCTTGATGGTCACCGCGCACTTGGCCCGCAGCGGCACCCCGTTGCGCGCGAAGAAGTCGAAGTCCTGGTTGAGCACGGTCATCACGCCGACGACCGAGAACGAGCCGTAGGTGAACCGGACCCGGGGCGGGACGGCCTTCTTCTTCTTCATCGCGGGCAACACGAACCGTTCGAGCTGCCGGGTCCGGGTGCGCACATCCAGCGGCGACTCGGTGGTCCCCTCGTCGGCGGTGTCGAAGACCAGATCGAACGACAGTGTCGAGGTCGATCCCTGGTACTGCACCTTCTGCCGGCCGGCGTCCTTGCCGAAATCGACCGTGCTGGCCATCTGCAACCTCAGCGTGGCCGGGTTGATCTGCACGGTGATCCGTGCTCCGCCGGTGGCGTTCCGGGTGCCGGGGCCGTCGACGAGCTCCTCCAGCACGGCCTTGACGAACTCCATCAGGTCACCTCCAGCCGCAGGCCCTCGTGGGCGATCTGCAGCTCCTCGATGGCGATCTCGCCGGTCCTGCCGTTCAACGCTGGGCCGACCAGCTTGGCCGGCAGGCCGCGGACGAACGTCCAGCCGCCGATCGGGCGTTGCCGGGCGTCGAGAAGCGAGATGGTGCCGTCGTAGCGGCGCAACGGGCGCACGCCGTCGACCACGTCGGCGAACCAGCGCCACAGCGTGCCGTCGATCCGGCCGCCGGCCGCGTGCAGCATGCCCCGGCGCAGGGTGATCCGGGACAGCTTGGCCCGGCCGGCTCGCTGCACGACGCCGTTGTTGCGCCCGCCCTCGACGTACTCGCCGACGTCCATCTCGAGGTCGAGCCCGGTGCACTCCTGGAAGCCACCGGTGCCCAGCGTGGGTCCCGCGCCCGGCCCGGTCCCGGGGCCGGCGGCGGACTGGGTCAGGGCCACCCGGAAGCGGAAGGCACGGGCGAACTCGTCAGTCACGGGGCACCACCGCTCCGCCGCCGGCCGGCGATGCCGGTGGCAGCACGGTCCCGCCCACCAGCAGCTGCGGCTCCTCGGCGCCACCGGCGTCGAGGACCACCCGGACGAGGATGAACTCGAGCGGCGCGGCCGGGGCCACCCCGATCTCGACGACCAGCCGCCCCGGACCGGTCGCGCCGGGCTCGCCGACCGTGACGAACCACGACTCCTCCGGGGTGCCGCCGGCGAACGCGCCTCCGTCCGACAGCTCGCCCAGCAACTGCTCGAGGTGCCGGCGGATGCCGGTGCGCAACCGGTCCCCGGCCGGCTCGAAGACGGACCAGCCGAGCTGGCGCAGCACCACCCGCTCGACCTCCATGAGCAGGCGGCGGGTGGTGAGCTGGGCCAGCGCGGGGTCGGTGCTGAGGGTGCGGGCACCGGTCAGGCGCACCCCGTCCGGGGTCATCGCGAAGACGTCGACGCCCAGCCGGTGCAGCCGGTCGTGCAGGCCGGGCGGCACGGCGGTGGCCAGGTCGACGATCTGCGTGGCGAGCTCGTTGGCGGGCCCGCGGGCGAGTCCCTGGCGCAGCTCGCAGCGGGCGATGAGGCCGGCCGCCACGGCCGACGGCGGGATCGCCACCAGCCGGCGGCCGGGCATCGGGCCCGGGGTCCGCAGCCAGGGGTGATAGGCGGCCGCGAACGAGGAGGAGAACCGCGAGCGCCAGCGCAGCACGCGGGTGTCGTCGATGCCCGGCGGCACGTCGAGCAGGGCCACCACGCGCAGGTCCTCGGCCAGCGCGATCACCTGCTGCTGGCGCTCGGCCAGCTCGGCCAGTCCGTCGGGATCGGCCGGATCGAGGGTCAGCCCGTCCAGGCCGGACCGGGGCCTGGCCGGCCGCTGCGGTGCCGTGGCCACCCGGCGGCACGGCCGGAAGTCCGGACCGGCGCCGACCGGTTGCGGCGGCAGGGCCTCCACCGGAGCCGGCACGGCGAACAGGTCGGGCACGACCATCGAGGCCACGTCGTCCACGTCGGCCAGACCCCGAAGTCCCGCGAGCACGTCGCCGGCCGTGACGGCCGCCCAACGGTCCTGTCCGGGTCGCTCCGGGTCGACCGTGACCACGACCCCGGGGAGGTCCGGTCCGGGCCGCACGGTGCCGGCGCGGCCCTCCAGCGGGGCCACCAGCCGGGAGTCGCGGTGCAGCACGTCGGCCACATAGCGGGGGTGGGCGGCGAACAGGCCCAGACCGGTGAACAGCTCGTGGCGCCGGCGCGCCGGATCGGGGTCGACGACCTCGAGACGGCCCTCGACCAGCTCGGCCACGGTTCCCGGGCCGGTCGGGTGCCCCGGCTCGCACAGCGCCACCAGATCGGACCCGGCGTCGGTGAGATGCCCGCGCCTCTCCAGGCGTTGCACCAGGGCCACACCGGCTGTGCCGGTCGGTGAGGTGAGCCGCAGCAGGCTGCCGGGCACGATGACCGAGCCCGGGTCGAGCACGACCTCGGTGGCGCCGAAGCGGGCGGTCACCGTCGCGGTCAGCGTCCGGGTCACGTACGTCCAGGTGAGCTCGAGGTCGTTGCCCCACGTGCCCTCGTTGCGGGCGCGCAACTCCAGGCCGTCGAGCACGGAGAAGGCGGCACAGCCGGGCGGTGGGCGCGACTCACCGGGCTCGCTCGGGGCCGGCGCGACGATCCGGATCACGTACGCCCGCCGGCCCCCCTGGGCGAAGTAGGCCGCGACGGCGTGGGGCAGCAGGCCCGGCGGACCCTCGAAGGCACCGAACAGCTCCGCGTAGTCGTCCCAGCTCTCCACCGGCACCGGCACCGAGCGCCGGTAGCTGACCCCGCGGCCGGCCACCGCGACGTCGTCGACCTTCTCGTACGCCGGCCCGCGCGCCGCCACCCCGGCGAAGGCGGCCACGTCGAGGCGCTCCACGGCCGCCCGGGGCTGCGGCACCTCGGGTACGTGGTAGACGCCGGGCGGGCCGAGCACCAGCGGGTCGTCGAGGCGGACGGTCACTTCTCGTACTCGATCGACTCGGGCGCGAGGTGGAGCTCCTCCATGGCCACCTCGCCGCCACCCTTGGCCACCAGGGTGGGGCCGACCCACTTCTTGGGGTGCGCGTTGCCCAGCTTGAAGACCACGGCCCGCTGGTCGCTCTCGTCGTTCAGCGTGATCGTGACCGATCGCGGGTCGTAGAGGCCCTTGCGCACGTCGTTGAACCACTGGAACAGGTCGGTCGAGCCGTAGAGCCCGCGCTTGAGCGTGACCTCGTCGACCTTGTAGGTGTTGGGGATCTTCCGGACGGTGTTGACCTTGTCCTCGCCGTCGCGGTACTCGGAGATGTTCAGCTCCGAGCCCAGCCCGGACACGTCGGAGCAGAAGCCGTGGAAGGCCGCCCCGCCGCCGGAGGTCGAGGCCGCGAACTCGACGACGAACCGGAAGGCGCCGTACGGGCGGCGATCGTCACGCTCAGGCATCGGTGCATCCCTTCTGCTGGTGGCCGGATCAGCCGCGCGCGTCGGCGGTGAACTGGCCGATCCGGAAGATCACGAACTCCGCCGGCCGGACCGGGGCCACACCGATCAGGCAGATCAGGCGGCCGTTGTCGAGGTCGTTCTGCGTCATGGTCGACCGGTCGCAACGGACGAAGTACGCCTCGTCCGGGGTGGCCCCGAGCAGGGCACCGCTGCGCCACTGGACCTGCAGGAAGTCCTCGACCGTCTGGGTGAGATTGCGCCACAGGGCCTCGCCGTTGGGTTCGAACACGGCCCACTGGGTGGACAGGTCGATCGAGTGCTCGAGAAAGATGAAGAGCCGCCGTACGTTGACGTAGAGCCACTCGGGGTCGGAGCTCAGCGTGCGGGCGCCCCACACCCGGTTGCCCCGCCCGGCGAAGAACCGCAGCGCGTTGATGT
The DNA here is from genome assembly GCF_023544465.1 of Paractinoplanes maris. Classification (GTDB taxonomy): domain Bacteria; phylum Actinomycetota; class Actinomycetes; order Mycobacteriales; family Micromonosporaceae; genus Actinoplanes; species Actinoplanes maris. The sequence goes on from NZ_JALPVL010000017.1 coordinate 195,799, forward strand.
GCTCGGGGTTCAGCACCTGGTTGCGACCGGTGTTGATGTTCATCTCGAGCCGGCTCAGCCCGAACACGACCTCGTTGGCCGGCGCCTTGAAGACACCGCGGGTGACGTCGTTGCGGGCGTAGATGCCGGTGACGAAACCCGACGGCGGGAGCATCAGGCGCGGCGTCGGCACGCCCGGTGCCGGTGGCCCACTGGGGTCCAGGATCTCCACCCACGGGTGGTACAGCGCGGCGTACTTGGAGTCGAAGTTGCCGCGGAAGGCCCGGATCTCGTTGAGTGAGGCGCCGCGCGGCCCGTCCACCACAGCGATCCGGTAGCGGGCCAGCTCGGCGTGGCGGATCAGGTTCTGCGTGGCGAGGAACCGGTCGGCCTCCTCGTCGATCGCTCCCGCGTCCGGGGCGGCGACGATCGCGATGTCGTCCACGTCGGCCAGCGCGCTCAGGCCGGTCGCCTTGTTGCTCGCGTCGTCCGGGTCGGCCTCGTGGCCCATCAGCTCGAGCGCGGTGATCGCCCGCCCGTCCGAGCCGCCGGCCAGGCGGTAGGTCTTCTCCGGTCCAGCGTCGCCGATCAGCGCCTGCAGCAGCTGGATCGGCGTGGTGCCGGCCGTCACGAAGTCGTGGTCGAACCAGACCGGGCAGTCCTCGTCCTGCGGGTCGTCGCGGTCGAGCACGCGGCTCAGCGAGCGGCGGCCGTTGTGGGCCAGGCCGAGCCGCGGGAAGACAGTCTCCCGCTCGGCGGCGTCGGTGATGGTGACGGTCACCTCGACCGGCAGGAGCCAGGAGGCCACGGAGGGCGGGGCGGGAGCACCCATACGGTCGAAGAAGGTCTGGGTGCCGTCCACCGCGATGCTCAGGATCCGCAGTGCGCCCGGCGCGATCGGCTTGGCCAGGTCCGGCTGCCGGCCGGGATCCACGACCTCCAGCAACGTGCCCGATTCGACGCCCCGGGCCTGCGCGGCGGCTCCGAGGTGGATCCCGACGTCGCCCGAGCGGACCGCGGTCACCCGCACGGCCAGGTTGCCGTGGCGTCCCGGCCACCGGGCGCGGAACCGGGCCAGCGACGGGGTGGCGGTCGCGACCGGGATGTCGTCCGAGGTGGCGACCCCGTCACCGACGACCGGCTCGACGTAGACCCGGGAGACGTAGAGTCGCTGCCCGCCGTTGAGGAAGTACGCGCGTACGGCGTGGGCCAGGTACGGGATGGAGAAGTCGTCGTACGCCTCGAGGCCGCCGTAGACGCGCTCGAACTCCGGATAGTTGGTCACCAGACGCGGTTCGGCCGACTGCGGCCCGCCCCGGTACTGCACCGGGCCGAACCGGGTGCGCCCGGCGAACGCGGTGGTCGAGGTGGACACCGCACTGATGGTGCTCGCGCGGAAGCTGACCTCTTCGAGGTAGACGCCGGGCGCCAGATACTCGGGCATGAAGGCCTCTCAGGGTCGCGGGCGGGTCAGGTGACGACGATCGGGGCGGGACGCACGGCCCGGCCGCGCGGGAGGGTCTGCCGGCTGGTGATCCGGTGGGTGTATCCGGCCGGCAGCCGCTCGCCCGCCTCGGCCGGGTCGCCCGCCCCGAGCGCGGTCACGGGCTCGACCGGTAGCAGCCAGAGCGGGTCGGCACGCGACCGGCTGGGCGAGTCGACCGGGTCGCTGTGCGGCGGGAGGTCGCGGGCGAACACGGCCACGTCGACGTCGACCGTGGTGGCCCGCGAGGTCGCGACCGGCACCGGCAGGGGGCCGACGACCAGGAGGAACTCACCGCGGTGGTCGGCCTGCGCCCGCCACAGGACCGGTCCGGCACCGGCCGGGCGCGCCTCGATCCGGGCCCATGGGACAGCTTCACCGGCGCGCACGACCCGGCCGAGCATGGCCGTCGTGCCGGGAGCCAGCCCGCGCCGGCGGCCGGGGAACAGCACCGGCCGGTGCGCCCGCGCCGGTTTGCCGGGCAGGTCGTCGGTCCCGAGCACGGCGGCGAAGGTGGGCGCCGGGACGGAGAGCCGGCGGGGCACGTACTGCTCACTGGGATCGACGATCCGGATCGGGATCAGCGGCGCGGAATCGGTCACGGCCGAGCCGAATCGCAGCGCGAACCGTCCGGTCCGGCTGCGCCGCAGGGCCGGCAGCCCCATCGTGTGGTCCGGCCGATCGGGCACCGGATGCGGTCCCGGCACCCTTTCCAGCAGCACCGAGACGGTGAGACCAGGACGGCGTACGGGTTCGAGGGCGTCCACCGGGTCGACGCCGAGCCGCAGACGGAACACGCGCTCGGCCCAGTCGCCGGACAGGTAGGTGTTCATCGCCTGCTCCCGGTTCGCATCCCGCGGACGGCGGTGAGGACGGGCGGCCCGGGTTCGGCGGCGCCGGTCACGATCACGACGATCCGCACGAGATACGGCACGCTGAGCCGGAAGTTGCAGCGCAGGCTGTCGAACGTGCGCATGAGGTCCTCGGTCGGCAGGTCCTCGAGGACGAACTGCACCGACTCGGCGGGACCCCAGTCGCCGCCCGGCAGCAGCTGCGCCGAGCCCAGCCCCGCGGGCCGTTCCAGGATCTGCAACGTGCGGCCGATGACGCGGTGCTCGTGCTCGGCGTTGTCGCCCCACGCGGTGAGCAGGTAATGCAGGTCGAGCGGCAGGTAGGACCGGCCGTCCTCAGCACTCACGGCCGACCATCCGGGCCGGGTCACCTTGTCGAAGTCCACCCGGTACAGCAGGATCGACAGCCCCGGCCGGGGCACGGCCATCGCCGGGGGATCGATGTCGTCGGTGCGCACCAGGACGGCCTGGGTGAGCTCGTCGTCGATCGGCGGCACAGCCTCGAAGCCGGTGTTGAGCACGAGCTCGATGCTCTTGCCCACCGCAGCGATCCCACCGAACCCGGCCATGCGGGCCATGGTTCCGGCCGGCCGTCACCGAGCCGTCACGCCGGCTGAGCCCCTCAGAGCTGCCCGTGGTTCGGAGGCTGGACGTCGCCGAGTTCCCACGCGGCCAGGTGGTGGTATTTCCAGTCGACCGGGTCGTGGACGCTGTGCGTGCGGGCGTTGCGCCAGTGCCGGTCGAGGTCGTACTTGGCGGCGGCCGAGCTGGTGCCGCACAGGGCGAACAGCTCCGAGCCGGCCTCCACCGCGACCTCGCTGCCGAAAGCCTTCGCGGCGGCCACGGCCAGCGAGCCCCGGGCGGCGGTCGCGGCGTCGGCCGGCACCCGGCCGATCTCGTCGAGCGTCCGGGCGGCCTCGCCCAGCAGTGCCTCGGCGGCCCGGACGCGGGTGGCCAACCGGCCGTAGCGGTACATGACGTGCGGGTCCTCGCCGGCCGCGGTGGCACCGGCCCGGACGGCCTCGGTCGACGGGCGGGCCTTCTCCCGCAGGTAGGAGCGGGCGTCGGCCAGGGCGCAGCCGGCGATGCCGACCTCGATGGCCGCGTGCACGAGCTGGGCGCGGGCGCCCAGCTGCTGCGGCACCTCGTACGCCCGGGAGTAGTCGAGGGCGAACTCGACCGGCACGTCGGTGAAGGTGGCGGTGCCGCTGATCGTGGCCCGCTGACCGATCACGTCCCAGTCCGTGCCGACCTCGACCCCGTCCGCGTCGCGCGGCACAAAGGCGAGCACCAGCCGGCCGTCCTCGCCGATCGCGCTCACCGCGATCCAGGCGCTGGTGAGGGCGCCGGTGGCGTAGAACTTGACGCCGGTCAACCGGCCCCCGGTGACCCGGGTCTTCAGATCCTGGGCGTGCTTGCCGCCCCTCTCGGCCAGCGCGTTGCCGATCCGGCGCCCGGCCAGCACCTCGGCGAACAGGCGCTTACGCAGGTCGGCGCCGCCGTGCACGGCCAGCACATCGATCAGCAGGTAGTGGGCCTGCGGCACCTGGGCGATGGCCGGGTCGGCGGCGGCGATCAGCCGGGTCACCTCGGCCAGCGTCGACGGGCCGAGGCCGGGGCCGCCGTCCTCGGGCGGGATCGTGATGGCGAGCAGGCCGGAGCCGTCGAGCAGGGCCAGGGCTTCGCGGGGGACGACGCCGGCGCCGTTGCGGTCGCGCTCGACGGCCCCGGGGGCCAGGGCGGCGGCAAGCTGGGTGGCGGCGGCGACAGCCTCGTCGTGGGTCCTCATCGGCGCACCGTATCAGCGGCTCAGCAGCTCCAGGGTGCGCTGGTCGGGGCCGTCGTAGAAGCGGTCGATGACCTGCTGGAACGGGCCGGGGTCGCCGTCGGCCGCCGCTTCCTGGAACAACGTCATCGACGAACGGAGCTTGAGGTCGTCGGGATGGCCGAAGATGTCCGCCGCGGTGCGGTCGCTGCCGGCCAGGATCGCCACCAGCTCATACAGGCGCGGGCCGAGAACCGGGTGCGCTAGATAGGCGCGGGCCTCGTCGAGGTCACGGATCGCGTACTGCTGGGCCGTCGGACTGGAACCGAGGCCGCGCAGCTGCGGAAAGATGAACCACATCCAGTGCGTGCGCTTGCGCCCGGCCTGCAGTTCGGAGCGGGCGTTCTCGTACGTGTCGTTCTGCGCTTGCACGAAGCGGTCGAGATTCATCGGTTCAGCGTCTCCTGGCCCGTTTTCGGCGGCAACCGCGGATCCCCCGGTTCCGTGGCGCACCCGAAACGGGACACGGGTGCCGGTATGGGACTGCCATGGGTGGCTGAATCAGAAATGGCGCCGGTAAGGCCCCATAGTTGCTGACAATGAGAGCATGTCGGACGGCGAATTTCTCGGGTATGCCGGGGCGCTGGCGGTCGCCGGGCTGCTGTTCCTGATCCTGGCCGTGCTGGGCCTGGGCCAGGGTCTCGTCATGCGCGTGCTCGACGTACTCCTGGGACTCGCGTTCCTGGGCTACGCGGGCTACCTGATGGTGGTGGCTCCGGACTCGCCGTTCACCTCGTGGTTCGTGTTCGTGACCCCGGCGCTCGGCCTCGCCGCGGCGGTGGTCGCGCGCCGGCGCTCCCGCGCCAGGATCAAACGCCTCGAGGAGGCCGGTTCCCAGCCGTACGCGGGTCAGCACGCGACAAACCACGCGGAGCGCCAGCCGTTCCCGTCCCCGCCACCACCACTCGACCCGTCCGCGCCCGCGGCGAAGCCGGACAAGAAGCAACCCGAACGGCCCTCCACCGCGCTGCCGTCCGGGCTGCCCCCGTCGGGCCTCGGTGAGCGCCCGGTCGAGGCCGAGCCCCGGCCGCCGCGCCCGTCCGGCCTGCCCAAGACGCACGCGGAGCCCGACTACCGGGCGCGCCACGGAGCCTCCGGCGGCGAGACGGCCGACCACGACTACGCCGGCGGCCGCCACCGGGCGAACGGCGCCGCCGAGCCTGAGTAGATTTCGCGGCATGGACTACCGCCGGACGTACCGCTCCGCCGCCGTCGCCTTCGTCGACCTGGTGAGCCGGGTGCCCACCGACCGTCTCGACGGGCCGGGGCTGGGCGAGTGGTCGCTGCGCGAGCTGATCGGACACACGGTCAGTTCCGCGCTCGAGCAGGTGCCCCCGGTGCTCGGAACAGCGACCGGCGCGGCTCCCACCCGTTCCGCCTCCTTGCCCGGGGCGTCATCGTTCGCCGGCCCGGTGGCGGTGAACGTCGAGGCGCCCGAGGGCTACTTCGCCTTCGTCCGGGACGTACCCCCCGAGCTGTACGCCGCCGCCGTGTCGGCCTCGGGCGACGACGCCCGCCGGGCCGCCGACCTGCTGCCCGCCGCGGGCGAACTGGCCGGCCGCGCCACCCAGGCGCTGGCCGCAGTCGGCGACGACGACGTGGTGACCACACCCGTGGGCGGCATGCGCGTCCGCGACTGGCTGCCGACCCGGACGTTCGAACTGGTCGTGCACGGCTCCGACGTGGCCGCCGCCGCCGGCGTACCCGCGGCCTTCGACCCCGCCGCCGTGTCGGAGGCAACCCTGCTGGCCGCCCGCATCGCCGTGGCCCTGGGCGAAGCCGAAACGGTCCTCAGCGCCCTGACCGGCCGCGCTCCCCTGCCCGCCAAGTTCTCCGTGGTCTGACAACCCCCGCGCCTCCCACCCCCACAGGATTCCGCCACCGGCACCGTCGCCGCACGCATCCGCCGGCCCTTCGACTGCCTCGCCATGCCCCGCAAGGCCCTAGCCACGCCCGCCATGCCTTCACGGCCCTGGCCGCACCCGCCACGCCATCACGGCCCGGCCGCGTCGCCACGCCCGCACAGCCCTGGCCACTCCCGCCATACCTTCACGGCCCTGGCTGCACCCGCCACGCCATCACGGCCCGGCCGCGTCGCCACGCCCGCACAGCCCTGGCCACTCCCGCCATGCCATGACGGTCCCGGCCGCGCCCGCCACGCCATCACGGCCACGGTCGCACCCGCCACGCCCGCACAGCCCTGGCCGCACCTGCCACGCCCGCCGTGCTCGCGCGGTCCTGGCTGGCGCCCGGGCCCCAGGGAACCCTCATGACCCGCCGAGCCTTCGGACCTCACTGATCGCCACACGCCTCAGCTGACTTGAGGCTTCGAGGACCGGTCTCACCGAACTGCAACCGGTCTGCACTCGATGCGCGCTCAACCGGCCCGAACAGAGGGGTATGACCGACACCATGATCATCGAGCTGGGCCTGGGCGCCATGACCATCGCCGCCAAGATGTGCGCGCCGGTCCTGCTGACGGCGCTCGCGGTCGGTTTCGCCATCTCCCTGTTCCAGTCGGTGACCCAGATCCAGGAAGCGACACTGTCGTTCGTCCCGAAGGCAGCCGCAGTCTGCGCAGCCCTCCTCTTCTCCGGCAACTGGATGCTCAACGAGATGACCACCTACACGATCCAACTCTTCGGCCGCATCCCCGACCTGATCAACTGACCGCCACCCGCGGCATCCATTGCTTCGACTTATCCATACCCGCAGCTCCACCGCCCGCAGCCGCTCGCACTCCCCGAAGCCACCGCCTCGCAGCATCAACCGCTCCGCGGACCTATCGCCGCGGTACTCAGCGCCGCGGTACTCAGCGCCGCGGTACTCAGCGCGGTACTCAGCGCCGCGGTACTCAGCGCCGCGGTACTCAGCGCCGCTGTTACTCGACGCGGTTACCCAGCGCCGCGCAAGCGGTCGGCCATCCACCACCGCGGAGCCGGCGGCGCGCAGACCGGCTTTCCTACGCACACAGGTCGATGCGAAGTCGCCTTGTCCGACCGTGCGGAACCACCTCGACGCATCCGAGCCGGCGCGGTTGTCATCGGCCGACGATGAGCGCGCGCAGCATGTCGAGAGCCTGGGCCCGGGCGCCGGCCAGCGATGGTTCGTTCTTCACCGAAGCCGCCCGCACCGGAACGGGCCGCGGTGAGCGCGAGACCTCCTCGGCGATGACATCCGACAGCGGTGTCCCCCACCGGCCGCCGATGACCACCACCTCGGGGTCGATGAGTGTGGCGAGGGCCGCGACCAAGCCGCCGACCGCCGTCACCACTTCCGGTGGCCGTTCCTCGAGCAGCCGGTCGACGTCGATCGCCGTGGAGCGGCCGTGCCGCAGCCCGAGCAGACCGAACACCTCGATCAGCGGCATCGCCCGTCCCCCGGGGCCGACGGTGACCAGGTGAGCGACTTCGCCGGCGACACCGCGATGCCCACGCCGCACCTCGCCATCGCTGACGATCGCGCAACCCAGGCCCTCGTCGAGGTAGACGAACGCGAAGTCGTCCATCGGTGCCGCCGCCCGCTCGGCCTCCGCGGCCCAGTTGACGTCGTTGTCCACCAGCACAGTCCCAGCGACCCGCCCCGCCAGCACCGCCACCGGGTCGATCTCGCCCAGCAAGAACGGCGCGTCCGGCAACTGCAGGAGCCGCCCCGTGTGCCGATCCACCGGATCGGCCGCACTCACCACCGCCAGCCGCGGCCAGGCATCCAACCGCAGCCGCCCCGCAGGCCCCAACTCGCCGCGGTCGCCGCGGTCGCCGCGGTCGCCGGCGAAGTCGGCCTCCTGCCGGGCTTCGACAAGCTCGCGCACCCGGTCGACCGCTCGGCCCAGGGCGGTAGCCACATCGTCAGGCCGGGCCGGGCGGCCCACCGGCTCCTCGACCCGGGCCACCAGATTCCCGTACGCGTCCACGCATTCCGCCACGACGCCTTCAGGGGCGACGCTGACCGCCAACGCCGTGCCGACGTCCGGAGCCAGCGAGTAATACGAGCCCACCCGGCCACGGCCACGACCACCGGGTGTGCGCCGGCCGGTGTCGACGACCAGTCCGGCCTCGGTCAGGCGGCGCACGCTCTCGCCCGCGGTGGGTTTCGAGATGCCGGTCTCGGTGGACAACTCCGCGCGCGTCAACAGGCGGTGCCGCATGAGAGCGCGCAGTACGTGCTCATCCGTGAGTGAGCGCAGCAGTTCCTGAGAGGGCTTGGCCGGATCCACGACGTCATTCTAGTCAGGGCTCTTGCCTAGAAGGGTTCCGGGCTCTAGGGTTCCTTCTAGTTAAGGGACATGACTAGAAGGAGACCCGCCATGCCGCTCCCGCACTGGGAGGAGACTCCCACCGATCTCCCCGCCGCCGTCCGCGAGATCAAAGCCGCCCTGCGTGAGCAGATCGCCGCCTCCGGACGCACGGTTGAGGAGGTCTTCGCCGTCGTCGAGCGCAACGTCGCCGCCGAGGTGGCCGACATCAACGCGGCCAAGGCGCGCGGCGAGACGGTCTGGCCGGTCATCGCGTACGACGACATCGAGGCCGGCACCGTCAGTGCCGCCGACGTCGACCTGCTGCGCAAGCGTGGCTGTCTGGTCGTGCGCGGGCACTTCGAGCGGTCGCAGGCGCTGGGCTGGGACGCCGGCATCGTGGAGTACGTCGAGGACAACAAGTTCTTCGAGAACTACCGCGGACCCGGTGACGACTTCTTCGGCAGCGTCGGCTCCAAGCCCGAGATCTACCCGATCTATTGGTCGCACGCGCAGATGGAGGCTCGCCAGAGCGACCGGATGGCCCGTGTGCAGACGTTCCTCAACAGCCAGTGGAAGCACACCTCCGAGGGTGTGCAGTGGTTCGACCCGTCGCGCGACTCGCTCTACCCCGACCGCATCCGCCGCCGCCCCGAGGGCGCCGACTCCGCCGGCCTGGGGACACACCTCGACCCCGGCACGCTCGACCTGTGGATGACCGAGGCTTATCAACAGGCCTTCCGGCATCTGTTCACCGGTGAGGTGGAGAAGTACGATCCGTGGGACGCCGCCTACCGCACCTCCGGCCCGCAGTACCCCGGTTCGACCATGTGCTCAGCGTTCCGGACGTTCCAGGGCTGGACGGCACTCTCGGACATGGCGCACGACCAGGGCGTGCTGCACACCGTCCCGATCCCCGGCGCGATGGCCTACCTGATGCTGCGCCCGCTGCTCAACGACGTCCCCGACGACGAGATGTGCGGCGTCACCGTCAACCAGGTCTTCCCGGCCGACGACAAGTGGCACACCCCGCTCATGGAGGCCCTGTCCGGCATCCCGGACGTGCAGGCCGGCGACTCCGTCTGGTGGCACTGCGACATGATCCACAGCGTCGCCCCCGTGCAGGATCAGAAAGGCTGGGGCAACGTCATGTACATCCCCGCCGCCCCCTGGTGCCCCCGTAACGAGGCCTACGCCGCGAACGTCCGCGAGGCCTTCCTCACTGGTTCCAGCCCGTCCGACTTCCCCGCCGAGCACTACGAGCGCGACTGGACCAACCGCTTCACCGAGTCCGAACTCAACGAAACCGGCCGCCGCGGCCTGGGTCTGGCCTGACCCTCGTAGTCAAAAGCCTTGAAACCGCATACGACCGGGACCACGGGCCCAACGCCGCCCTGGCAGCCCGACAGTCCGTGCGGCGCTCGTGAAGGTCTCGATCGTCCCGCACCGAAAACGCCGGTCGCCGTGCGCCAACAGCCACGGTGACCGGCGTTTCCACTTGAACGAGCACCCATCGCTCACTCCCGCCGGTCCATTCGCTCACCGCAGGCCGCCGCGACCGAGTTCGCTCGACCGCGCCCGTCCATTCGCTCACCGCAGACCACCCCGCGACCAGAACTCGCTCAGCCGCGCCTGTCCCGCTCACCGCAGGCCATCCGCGAGGACGACAAGACCCGCAGTCGGCTCGCCGACTCATCGAGAAACACCATCCCGGCCAGCGCCGCACCGACCGCCCAATCCCCTCCGGCACGCTTTCCATTCCCACACCGCAGACCGCGCATGAGCGTTAATCGGTGTTTTGCCGGCGGCCGCGCTCACTATTCTCTGGACATGATCAAGGCACGAGCGGCCACGGTGGACGACGCGGCGGAGCTGGTGCGGCTCCGGGGTGTTCTCTTCGACGTGCCCGACGACTCGGACGACGGTGGCTGGCGGCAGGCGGCGCGGCAGATCCTGCTGCGCCGCCTGGCTGAGCCGTCACCCACCATGGCCGGGTTCGTCGTCGACCAGCCGGACCACCCGGGACGGCTCGCAGCGTGCGCGGTCGGCGTCCTCGACGAACGACTGGGCGGTCCCCGCAATCCACAGGGCCTGGCCGGATACATGTTCAACGTGGCGACCGATCCGGATCACCGCCGTCGTGGATACGCCCGGGCGTGCACCTCAGCTCTGATCGCCTGGTTCCACACCCGGGGCGCCGGCGTAGTAGACCTCCGCGCCAGCCGCGAGGGCGAACCGCTCTACGCCTCCCAGGGTTTCGTCCACACCAAGGACCCGGCCATGCGCCTGTCACTGCCCACCAACTGACCCTGCTCCACGACCCACCGGCTCAGCACACTCCCCCGCCGACCGGCCCGTCACCACCCGAGAGCGGGCGAGGGCGGCCGCCACCACCCGAACAGATCAGCGACCCACCATCCGGCAGCAACCCCGGAGAGCCGCCACCACCGGGAAAAGATCAGCGACCCCAATCCACCCGGAACAAGTCAGGCGAGCCACCACCACCGGCAAACAGAACACGGACCCATCACCACCGGGAACGGATCAGGCACGCCACCACCACCCAGGAACGGATCAGGCACGCCGCCACCACCCAAGAACAGAACAGCGACCCACCACCACCCGGGAACGGATCAGGCACACCACCACCACCGAGGAACGGAACGGCGACCTGACACCACCCGGGAACGGATTGGCGGGCCTATCACCACTGGGAACGGATCAGGATGAGCAGGGCGGCGTGGGTCTCGTGGTCGGCGGCGATCAGCAGGCCCTCGTCGCCGGTGTGGGGTGGGCCGCCGTCGAGGCTGGTCACCACGCAGCCGGCGGCCTGGCACAGGGCAATGCCGGCGGTGAAATGGACGCTGTCGGCCAGGTGGCCGTCGGTGATGTAGGCGGCTCGCCGGCCCGCCGCGACCCAGGCCACGGCGAGCGTGCTGGAGATGACGCGCGGCCGGAAACGGGCGGTGAACCGGTCGTCGAGGAGTAGCCGGGCCGCCCGGAAGGTCGGCGCGCTCGGGAACGGCGGATCGAGGTTGAGATCCACCAGGCTCGAGGCGGCGTCCGGAACGAGTGGTTCGTCGCGGCCCGACCGGCGCACCCAGGCCCGGTCGCCGTCGGTCCAGAACACCTCCGCCGCGAACGGGTCGGCCGACGCGGCAGCCGACGTGCGTCCCCCACCGGCATCGGCCGCTGTTCTCGTGCGGAGAGCGACGTTGACCGAGACCAGCATGGTGCGGGCCGCGTAGTTGAGCGTCCCGCAGAGCGGGTCGACCAGCCATTCGCGCTCACCGCCGGCCGCTCCGGACCGCCCGCTCTCCTCACCGACAACCACATCGTCCGGCCGGGCCGAGCGCAGAACAGCCAGAACCGCCTCCTCCGCGTCGAGGTCGGCCTGCGTGGCGAAATCGCCCGGCGCCTTGTCGAAACGCGCAAGCTCGGTGCCGTACCGCTCGAGCACCACCGCCGCGCCCGCCTCGGCCGCCGCCACCGCCAGTTCACCATCATTGATCGACACGACACGATCCTAGGACCGACGGGGTTTCGAGCGTCACCGCTCACGCACGTCGCCCGGGTGGGTCGAGCGCTTTGGGCGCGCCGGCGCCCTGCTCGGGCCACCCGGGCCCTCGACGTGAGTTGCGGTCCGAACCCACCACCCCGCTACGACATCCTGATGTTGATCTCCGAAAGGGTTTTCCCCAGGCGGCGTTCGCGTAAGGATCGGTTGTGACTCTCGAGCGGCAGCGGGCCCACATCCTGACCGGTGCGATGTATGACGACCTGACCGAGGAACTCGTCGAGGCGCGGCAGCGCACGGTGTTGCTCACCGTCGAGTACAACGACAGCTTCGGGCAGCCGCAAGCAACGCGGGAGGCGATTCTGCGCAGGCTGTTACAGAGCGTGGGGGCCAATTGTCACTTCGAGCCCACCTTCCGATGCGAGTTCGGGTTCAACATCAGTGTCGGCGACCGGTTCTACGCGAACTTCGACTGCGTGATGCTCGACGGTGGTGGGATCACGATCGGTGACGACGTGCTCTTCGGGCCGCGGGTGGGCATCTACACGAGCAACCATGCGATCGACCCCTATGAGCGTGCGGCCGGCGGCTGTTACGCGAAGCCGGTGACGATCGGTGATCGGGTGTGGGTGGGTGGTGACGTCACGATCAATCAGGGAGTGACGATCGGTGACGGGTCGGTTGTCGGGTCGGGCAGTGTGGTGACGCGTTCAGTTCCGGCTGGAGTGATCGTGGCCGGAAATCCGGCGCGGGTGCTCCGTAAGATCACCGAGGCCGACCGGACCGGATTTCAGGGGAGCTCGTCGTGACGCGTGTGGGTGTGATGCTTCCGCGGGATCTTCCTGTGGACGAGGTGCTGGGTTATGCACAGCGCGCCGACGAGCTCGGCTTCGACGAGCTGTGGGTTGTGGAAGACCTCGGCTTCCGGGGTGGGATCGCCCAGGCCAGTGCTGTGCTCGCCACGACTTCGCGGATCGTGGTGGGCATCGGGATCCTGCCGGCGGGCGCCCGCAACGCGGCGTTCGCGGCGATGGAGCTGGCGACTCTCGCGCAGCTCTTCCCGGGCCGGCTGATCGCGGGTATCGGCCACGGCATGCCCGGCTGGATGCAGCAGGTAGGAGCCTGGCCGGCCAGCCCGCTGACGCTGCTCGAGGAGTACACGGTGGCGGTCCGGACCCTGCTGCGCGGCGATCCGGGACCGGCGGCGGGCCGGTACGTGCAGGTCGAGGGCGTCGTCATCGGCGAGAGCCCTGAGGTCGTGCCGCCGGTCGTGCTCGGTGTGCGCGGTCCGAAATCGATCGCGCTGGCCGGCCGGGTGTCCGACGGTGTGCTCCTGGCCGAGCCCGCCGCGCCGCCCTACGTGCGGGCGTCGATCGGGCATCTGGGCTCGGCGTCGCTCGAGGTCATCACGTACGACGCCGCGGTGGTCGGCGACGACGGCCGGGCGGCCCGCGATCTGGTGCGGCCCGGCCTGGCCTGGATGGGCGAGCCGGACTGGGCTCCGCACCTGGCGCCCCTGCCGTTCGCCGGCGACCTGGCCCGCCACCGCGAGGCGTCGTCGGGCCCGGAGGAGTTCGCGGCCACGATGCCCGACGAGTGGGTGCGCGAGTTGTCGCTGGCCGGCACCCCCGACGAGGTACGCGCCCGGATCGCCGCCCGCCACCAGGCCGGAGCCACCAGCGTGGTACTGATCCCGGCCGAGGCAGACCGTCTCGACGCCCTCGACCGCCTCGCGCAGGTTCTCCGGCGATAGCCCGCGACCCCGGCACCCGGCTCGGAGCTCGCGGCTGGCGGCTCGCGGCTGGCGGCTGGCGGCTCCCGACTCCCCGCTCGCGGCTCGCGGCTCGCGGCTCCGGCTGGCGGCTCGCGGCTCGCGGCTCGCGGCTCGCGGCTCGGACAGCGGACATCGGCGGCGTCAAGGCCAAAGCGGTGCGCGTCACGTGCCGACAAGCCTGACCCGGGTGCCCGGTGGAAAGCGGCCAGTGGGTCTTCCTGGGTTCATCGCGCCCGCCGGATGTGAGCGTGAGAAGCGACAGCAACACGCTATCCACAGCGGAGGCTTCTCATGGACTCGAACTCCGGACGCCGGCAGTTTCTGCAAGCGACTGGCACCGCGGCCCTCGCCGCGGGCATCGCCCCGCTTGTGGGGAGCGGCGGAGCGGCGGCCGGGCAGGCACGATTCGGCCCGGTGAAACACATCAACGCCGGAGTTCTCAACGTCGGCTACGTCGAGCTGGGCCGGTCCACCGGACGACCGGTCGTATTGCTGCACGGTTTCCCGTACGACATCCACAGCTTCGAAGAGGTTGCCCCGCTGCTCGCCTCGCGCGGTTACCGCGTGATCGTCCCGTACTTCCGGGGCCACGGCACCACGACGTTCCGGTCGCCGTCCACACCCCGCAACGTCGACCAGGCCGCGTTCGCGCTGGACACCCTGGCCCTGATGGACGCGCTCGGCATCAAGCGGGCGCTCCTCGCCGGGTACGACTGGGGTTCGCGCACCGCCGACATCATCGCGGCCCTGTGGCCGGAACGGGTCAAGGCGCTTGTCTCGGTCACCGGATATCTGATCACCAACCTGGAGGCGAACAAGGCGCCGCTGCCCCCGGCGGCCGAGAACGCGTGGTGGTACCAGTACTACTTCTCCACCGAGCGCGGTCGCCTCGGCTTCCAGCGCTACTACCGTGAGCTCGGCGAGTTCATCTGGCGCTTCAACTCACCGACCTGGAAGTTCGACCAGCAGACGTACGCGCGTACGGCCGCCGCGTTCACCAACCCCGACTACGTGCCCATCGTGATCGGCAACTATCGCTGGCGGCTCAGCCTGGCCCCGGCCGAGCCCGAGTACGCCCCGATCGAGAGCCGCCTGCAGCAGGCCCCGACCATCGGCGTGCCCACCGTCACCATCGACGGCCGGCACGACCCGTTCACGCCCGCGGGCGACGGCAGCGCCTACCGCGACCACTTCACCGGCAAGTACCGCCACCGCACGTTCGACGTCGGCCACAACGTCCCGCAGGAGGCACCACGCGAGTTCGCCCAGGCCGTGGTGGACGCCGACCGGCTCTAACTGTGAGCGACCTGCTGCATCGCCTTGACGTAGCGGTCGGTCGCGAAGCGTTGCACCAGCATCGCGATGGGGCCGGCCAGCCGTACGAGAAGGGTGGCCGGCCGGCTGAAGGCCCGCAGCTGGAAACGGACCTCGCCGTCGTCCTTCATCCGCACGAAGAAGGCTTCCTCGCCGCTCTCGGGATGCCCGGGCAGGGTGCCGTAGCCGAAGCCTTTGCGGTCCGGCTCGTCGACCGTGTAGACCACGCGGCACGGGATGGTCAGGAACGCCAGGGCCAGGGTCACGTCCACACCGACTGCGGCCGGCCGGTCGGCGCCACGGACGCTGAGGCCGGCCGCGCGGTGCATGCGCCAGTGGAAGAGCCCGTCCACCGCCCGGTCGAACGTCGCCTGGCCGTGCCCGAGGGGAGCGTCGCGGTGGACATGGTCGTACCCGGCCGGCAACGGGCCCTCACGGGTGGCACCGACCTGGGCGTACGTCAAGGGCTTGTCCATGGCGTCAAGGTATCCGGTCACGTCCGGTGTAAACGGAGCAACTCGGCCCGGGCATGCGCGACCCGCGGCGTCTCGTGTCCGGCCGACACCGCGATCTCCTGCGCCAGGTCGTGCGCGGTCTCGATCAGATGGCGCGCGCGTCGCTTGTTGTGGACAAGCTTGGCGAAGTGGCGGCGGTCCTTGTGCAGACCGCTCACCGCGTCGAGCAACGGTGGATCGATGACGCCCGCCTCGACCTCGGGTGCCAGCAGCTCGCGCATCCACGTGCGCTCCTTCGCCGAGGCCAGGCGCCGGACGACGAGCAGGACCGCGATCGCCAGCGGCATCAGGATCAGGTACGGCGCGACGATCGTCAGGAAGGTGCTGAAGCGGAACAGGCCGGACGCGTCGTCCCAGGCAAAGTGCAGGAACATCGCGGCCAGGCAGGCCAGGATGCCCCGGCCGACGCGCCTCTCCCCCGGCGCGCGGCCGAGGATCCACATCACGCCGGCGCAGAAGACCGCGCTGAACAGGGCGTGCGACGTGATGCCGACGAACCCGCGCAGGGCCAGGATGAACAGCGACGACTCCAGCTGGCCGACCCCGAAGCTGGCGGTCGCGTTGTTGTACGCGTACAGGATGTCCTCGGAGACCTGGAAGCCCAGCCCGATGAACGCACCGATGATGAATCCGTCGTAGGCGCTGCGCACCAGCCGCGGGGCCAGCGCGATCAGCAGGATCAGGCCGAGGCCCTTGCTCCACTCCTCGTCGATCGGGGCGCTGAAGCCGGCTCCCCACGTGTTGGCGCCGGCCGGGCCGAGCAGTTTCGTCCAGATCTCGAGCAGGGCGGTGTTGGCCGGCAGGGCGATCCAGAAGGTCGCCGCCACGGCACCCCAGACGAAACCGGTGGCCAGCAGCTTCCCGGGCTGCGCGGTGTAGCGGTTCTGCCGGCGCAGGAAGAGCAGCCACGGGATGAGGTAGATCCCGAAGAAGACGATCCCGCTGGTCACGGCGAGCCGATAGGTGCCACCGAGCCCCGGCCCGAAGTATTTGATCATGCCGATCGCACCGGCGCCGACACCGATGACGTAGACCCAGAAGGCCGGGTTGTGGGGCTGGAAGAACGTGAAGCGCGCGCCCCAGCCCGACTCGTCGATGGCTTCGAGCTGCGCGGCCTTGGCGTCCGCGGTGGTGATCGTCATTCGTTCGCTCCCGGGGTGATGCTGCGCAGGAACGCCTCGATCTCGCCGGACACCTGCTGGAACTCGCCCGGCACGGCGGAGACGTCGACGAGCAGAGCGGGCGCGGCCGCCGGTGCGGACTGCGACATCTTGAAGGCGGCCAGGAGCTCGTCACCGCCGGTGCCGCTGGCGCTGCGGACCACACCGACCAGGCCGGACGTGGTGGTCAACGTCGCCGGCGCACCGGAGATGTGAGCCTCCGGATCCTCGGAGGTGAGGACCTGGTCGAGGAACTGGGCCGCGGTGCCGTTGAACGACGCGCCGGTCATCTGGATGGTCGTGCCGCCCTTGGCCAGCTTCACGTCGTCCTGCGTCGGGACCACTTCCGTACGGTCACTGACCAGCGCACCGGACTCGAGCTGCCAGCCGACCGGCGGCACCGCCGTCGCGCCGTCGCCCAGGTCGAGCACGTCGCCGGCCTTCGTGGCGTTGTCCCACGGAATGACCGCGTTGAGCGCCGGCCAGCCGTAGATGAGCAGCAGCGCCACAATGAGGACGAACAGCGCGGGCTTCAAGGAACGCCGATCGAGGCCGAACCACCGATGTTCGACGGGCACCCAGCCCGGTATGCCTGTAGTCATGAGCACCCCCTTGGGCAACAACCTAGTGCCGAGGAACGTCGAACGCGCGGATTGACGACCGTGGTGGGAGGGAAGCAACACTCGCATGCACATCTGGCCAGGAAACCCGTACCCGCTGGGCGCGACCTATGACGGTGGTGGGACGAATTTCGCCCTTTTCTCCGAACTCGCCGAAAGGGTCGAACTGTGCCTCTTCGACGACGAGGGCAACGAGACCCGCATCGACCTGCCCGAGCGCGAGGCCCTGGTCTGGCACGGCTATCTGCCGCGAATCGTGCCGGGTCAGCGGTACGGATACCGGGTGCACGGCCCCTACGACCCGGGCAACGGCCTGCGCTGCAACCCGAGCAAGCTGCTCCTCGACCCGTACGCCAAGGCGATCGACGGACGTAACGACTGGAACGAGGCACTTTTCGCGTACCGGTTCGGCGACCCGAATTCCCGCAATGACGACGATTCAGCGGCTTACGCCCAGAAGTCGGTGGTCATCAACCCGTTCTTCGACTGGGGCAACGACCGGCCGCTGCGCATTCCGTTCCACCAGACGGTCATCTACGAGGCGCACGTCAAGGGCATGACCGAACGGCACCCCGAGATCCCCGAGGACGTACGCGGGACGTACTCCGGGCTCGCCCACCCGGCGATGATCAAGTATCTGAAAGAGCTGGGCGTGACGGCGGTCGAGCTCATGCCGGTGCACCAATTCGTGCACGACAGCACGCTCGTCGATCGCGGCCTCACGAACTACTGGGGCTACAACACCATCGGCTTCTTCGCACCCCACAACGGGTACGCGTCGTTCGGCGGGCACGGCGGTCAGGTGCAGGAATTCAAATCGATGGTGAAGGCACTGCACCAGGCGGGCATCGAGGTGATTCTCGACGTCGTCTACAACCACACCGCCGAGGGCAACCACCTGGGCCCGACGCTCTCGTTCCGGGGCATCGACAATCCCGCGTACTACCGGCTGGTCGACGACAACAAACAGTTCTACTACGACACCACGGGCACCGGGAACAGCCTCAACGTCCGGCACCACGAGTCGCTGCGGCTCATCATGGACTCGCTGCGCTACTGGGTGACCGAGATGCACGTCGACGGTTTCCGCTTCGACCTGGCGGCCGCCCTCGCCCGCGAGTTCCACGCCGTCGACCGGCTGGCCGCGTTCTTCGACCTGGTCAACCAGGACCCGATCGTCTCGCAGGTCAAGCTCATCGCCGAGCCGTGGGACGTCGGCGACGGCGGTTATCAGGTCGGTGGCTTCCCACCCCTGTGGACCGAGTGGAACGGTCGCTATCGCGACTCGGTCCGCGATTTCTGGCGGGGTGAGCCGTCCTCCCTGGGCGAGTTCGCCTCCCGCTTCACGGGCAGTTCCGACCTGTACGAGATCGACGGCCGCCGCCCGATCGCGTCCATCAACTTCGTCACCGCCCACGACGGGTTCACGCTGAACGACCTGGTGTCGTACAACGAGAAGCACAACGAGGCCAACGGCGAGGACAACCGCGACGGCGAAAGCCACAACCGCTCGTGGAACTGCGGCGTCGAAGGGCCGACCGAGGACCCGGACGTCATCGGCCTGCGGGAGCGTCAGAAACGCAACTTCCTGGCCACCCTGCTGCTCTCGCAAGGCGTGCCGATGATTGCCCACGGCGACGAGCTCGGGCGCACGCAGCTCGGCAACAACAACGTCTACTGCCAGGACAACGAGATCAGCTGGGTCGATTGGACCGACGCCCGCAATCAGGACGTGCTGACCAGCTTCACCCGCAGACTCACGGCGTTGCGGGCCAAGCATCCCATTTTCCGCCGCCGGCGTTTCTTCACCGGCGACGCGTACGGCGATGACAAGGTGCCCGACATCGCGTGGCTGCGGCGCGACGGCCAGCCGATGACCGAGGCCGACTGGAACACCCGCAGCGGCATGACGATGACGGTCTTCCTCAACGGCCGCGGAATCCCGGAACGGGGCGCTCTGGGCGAGCCGATCACCGACGACTCGTTCCTTCTGCTGTTCAACCCGCTGGGCGATGCGGTGCAGTTCACCCTGCCCGATCGCACCTTCGGCAAGACGTGGGAAATCGTCGTCAACACCGCCGACCCGTTGCTGGCGATCCGCCGGAAGACCGCCAAGGCCGCGTCGCAGCACGAGGTCATGGGGAACACCCTGGTGGTCCTGCGGTGTCGCTATTAGTGAGACGCCTTTCTCCCTGTTCCCGTCGATGGGCGAATATCCGGTCTACGACGACGCGGTGTACGACGCCTTCTCCGTTCGCGACCCGCGGTTCCTCGCCTATCGAGAGGCGATCGCCGGGTCGGTGGCGGGCAAGGTCGTGCTCGACATCGGCACCGGGCGGGACGCGTTGTGGGCGGTCGAGGCCGCGCGGGCCGGGGCCCGTCACGTCTACGCCGTGGAACAGCAGCCGGATGCGGCGGCCCAGGCCCGGCTGGCGGTGGCGGGGCTCGCCGGCCGGGTGACGGTCGTCGAAGGGCTCTCGACCCGGGTCGAGCTGCCCACCCCGGCTCAGGTGTGCGTCTCGGAGATCGTCGGGAACATCGCTTCCGCCGAGGGCGCCGCCGCCGTGCTCACCGACGCGCGGCGGCGCCTGTGCACAGCTGACTGCGTCTGGATCCCGTTCCGCATCCAGACGTGGGCCGCGGCGGTCGAGCTTCCCGGCAGCGCCCGGGTCCTGGCCCGGGAGAGCCTTCCGTACGTGGACAAGGTCTTCGCCGCGGCCGGGGCGCCCTTCGATCTGCGGCTGTGCCTGGGCGGCCCGGGCGAGTCGTTGCGCGTTTCGTCGTCGGCGGTGGTCGAATCGCTCGTCTTCGACCACCGCCGACCACCACCCGAAGCGGAAGGGGTCACCACGGCCGGTCTCACCGTCGACGTCGCCTCCGCGCGGATGACCGGCCTGCTGCTGTGGACCCGGGTCGCCGTCACGCCGGCGGCCGGCCGGCCGGAGATCGACACGCTGACCGGCGGCACCCGCGGGTGGGCGCCGGTCTATGTCCCGCTCTCGCTGGCCGGTGTGCCGGTCCACGAGGGCGACCGGCTCACGGTCACCTTGGGCCGCTCCACCAGCGACGACGGCGTGCATCCCGACTATCACGTCGCCGTCGGAACGCCGGGCGCTGAGGAGCCGTTGACGTGGTCCGGCCCGCACCACGACGGTGGTTTCCGCCAGTCGCCGCTGCACCGCGAGCTGTTCCCCGCCTGATCACCTTTCCGCGCGCAGCGGGTCGGCCTTCACACAGCCACTGGCCGGGCTCCCGTCGGCTTGCGCGTCCATTGAGGTCGGTGGATGGTGGGCACATGTGGCCCACACCTGAGCCGGACTGCTGGTTGCATCCCGCGGTCGAGGTGCGCTCGTCGCCGATCGACGGTGCCGGCTTGTTCGCGCGGGCGCCGATCTCGGTGGGCGCGACCGTGTCTCGCCTGGGCGGCCGACTCGTAT
Organism: Paractinoplanes maris; assembly: GCF_023544465.1. Taxonomy (GTDB): domain Bacteria; phylum Actinomycetota; class Actinomycetes; order Mycobacteriales; family Micromonosporaceae; genus Actinoplanes; species Actinoplanes maris. Next base: position 216,508 of record NZ_JALPVL010000017.1, read on the forward strand.
CGACCGGCGAGCTGGCCGGCCTGCTGGAAGGTTCCAGGGACTTCGTCGACACGATCACTGTGGGCGAGGACAGTCATCTGGTGCTGCCGTCCGCCCGCGACAACGGCAAGGGCAACCACAGCTGCGACCCGAACCTGTGGTGGGGCGCGCCGTACACACTGACCGCCCGCCGCGACGTCGCCGCCGGCGAGGAACTGACGAACGACTACGCCACCAGCACGGGCGTCGACGCTTTCACGATGCCGTGCCGCTGCGGCGCCCGCCGATGCCGCGGCCTGGTCACCGGCCACGACTGGCAACGCCTGGACCTGCAACAGCTGTACGGCGACCACTGGGTGCCGGCCCTGCTGACCCGCATCCACAACGCAACCTGACCACGTCCGGGACCGCCCCTGGCCAGTCAAGTACCGACCGGCCGCAGTCCGGCTACCGGCAGCGGCCCGGCCGACTACGGCGGCCTGACCGGCAGTAACTCCATTTGCCGGCTAAGGCTCTACTACCGTCCGCGGTTGCGTGGGTGGTTCCGGGCGACGCGTTCGTTGCCGTGGCGGTAGTTCCCGGTGAGCCGGGCCATCAGCTCCTGCGGATCGTCCTGCTCCACATCGACCAGGAACCGCGCGGCGGCCGACCCGCGAAGAACGCCGGCCGGACGCTCATGATGCAGCAGCTCGATGTCCCCGTTCTTCCGAACGCGGTACGTGAATCCCTCCGGTGCACCCGCCATTGCAGCATCGTGCGCTTGCGTCCGGCTCGCCGCGACCGATTTTCACCGCCACCACACTCACTCGATCACGGGCTGTCGAGCGAACGCCCATAGAACTCCGAAAACAACGCCCAAACGCTCATCACACTTCGAAGCGGTAGCCAAACGCTCATCACCAAGCGAGACAGCGCGCAGACGCTCACCGCCCCTCGCAGCGACGCCCGAGCGCACATCGGACCTGGCGAGCCGCGCGACGATCAGCGCGGCACGGTGTAGCGCTTCAGGGCTGCGTCCCAGCCCGGCAGGTCGGCGGCGGCACGCTCGGGTGGGCCCACATAGTCCGCCGACGGGCGGATGATTTTGGCCAGGCGTTTCTGCTCGAGGATGTGTGCACTCCAGCCGGCCGTTCGTGCACAAGTGAACATCGCGGCGAGCAGATCAACCGGGACCTCGGCGAAGTCCAAGACGATGGCGGCCCAGAACTCGACGTTGGTCTCGAGCACCCGATCCGGCTTGCGCTCGCGCAGCTCAGCCAGCGCGGCCTTCTCCAGCTCCAGGGCGACTTCGTAGCGGGGCGCGCCCAGTTCACGCGCGGCCTCCCTCAAGATCCGGGCGCGCGGATCCTCGGCCCGATAGATCGCGTGCCCGAAGCCCATCAGCCGCTGCCCGCTGTCGAGCACCTTCTTGACGTACGCCCGCGCGTCCCCACTCTGCTCGACGGCCGCGACCATGCCGAGCGCACGCGCCGGCGCCCCGCCGTGCAGGGGCCCCGAGATCGCACCGACCGCCGCCGAGAGGCACGCCCCGACGTCCGCGCCCGTGCTGGCAACGACGCGTGCCGTGAACGTCGACGCGTTCATGCCGTGCTCGGCCGCGCAGACCCAGTAGCGATCGATCGCCGCCACGTGCCGCGGGTCCGGCTCCCCCCGCCACCGGATCATGAACTGCGACGTCACATCCGGCGCTTCGGCTACGCGGCTGTCCGGCACCGGCGGCAGCCCGTCCCCGCGAGCCGAAGCCGCCACCACAGCCAGCATCGCGGCCGACGCCCGCGCGACGTCCAGCCGCGCCTCCGCGTCCGAGATGTCGATGAGCGGCCGCATCCGCAGCGCAGCCGCCGCGGCTTGGACGTCCACCCGCGCATCACCGGTCCGCACCGTCAACCTGCCGTCGTCTCTGAATGCGTCGTCGCCTCTGAATGCGTCCTCCGGCGGCAGCGGCGAGTCGAAGTTGCCGTCCGCGAGCAGGCCCCACACGTCGCCGAAGGAGACGGCTCCGGCCAGGGAGCGGATGTCGACGCCGCGGTAGCGCAGCGCGCCCCCGTCCCGGTCGGGCTCGGCAATCTCGGTGTCGAACGCGACGACACCGGCCAATCCTGGATTCACGTTCACCATGACTGCAGCGTGCGCATCGTTCATGTTGACGTCAACATTGATCCAGTCAACATGAGAGCATGTCCACATGAAGACGGATCCGCCGCGACTGAGCACCCGGGAGGTCGCCCACCTGCTCGGGGTCAAGCCGGCGACGGTCTATGCCTACGTGAGCCGCGGCCTGCTCGGCAGCCACCGCAACGCCGACGGGAAAGGCAGCCTTTTCGATCGGGCCGAAGTCGACGCGTTCTTGGCCGCCCGCAATCACACCACGACTCCGGGCATCCGGACCGGCATCACGCTCATCCAGGATGGCACCCTGCACTACCGCGGCCAGGACGCCGTCCAGCTCGCGCGGGTGGCCAGCTTCGAAGAGGTCGTGCTGTCCGAGGCGGTCATCGCTCCGCTTCCCCACACCGCCCGCCACACCGACCGCCTGCGCGTGATCGTCGCCGCGGCCGCAGCCGGCGACCCCCTGCGCTTCGACACGTCCCCGGCCGCGGTCATCGCCACCGGCCGCACCCTGCTGGGCACCATGGTCGCCGCACTACCACCCGCCCGGCGCGCCGGCCCCGCCCGAGCGAACAACACAACCGCCGGCGAACCCCTCACCACCCCCACCGCAAGCAACGCTGCCGCCGGCAAAGCGCTCACCACCCCCGCCGCGAACAACACTGCCGCCGGCAAACCCCTCACCGCCGCCACCGCGAACCACGCGACCGACGGCGACCCCCTCCCAGCACCCGATCACTACCCGGCCCCACCCCCACGCCTAGCTGAGCGGCTCTGGCCACGACTCACCACGCGACCCCCCACCCCCCAGGACATCAACCTGCTGGACGCCGCCCTGATCCTGCTCGCCGATCACGACATCGCCGCCTCCACGCTGGCCGCCAGGGTCGCCGCATCCACCCGCGCCCACCCCTACGCCGTGGTCGGCGCCGGCCTGGCCGCCCTGGACGGCCCGCTGCACGGCGCGGCCAGCGGCCTCGCCCACGACCTGCTGGCCGACGCCCTGACCCGGCCCGACCCGGTCGGCGCCATCGCCGGCACCGTGCGCCCCGGCGAGCCGGTCCCCGGCTTCGGGCACCGTCTCTACCCCGACGGCGATCCACGGGCGTCGGCGTTGCTCGACATGCTCGGCGACACCCGCGCCCGGGCCGCGGCCGACCGTGTCGCGCACGTCATGCGTACGCGATCGGGCCTCGAGCCCAATGTGGACCTGGCCCTCGCCGCGCTCGCGCTGGAGCACGACATGCCGGCCGACGCCAGCGAGACCATCTTCGCCATCGCCCGGACGGCCGGGTGGCTCGCGCACGCCCTCGAGGAATACGCCGACCGGCCGTCCCGATTCCGGCCCTCGGGCGAGTATTCGGGCCGCACGCCCGCCGGCGACGGACGGTAGGGTCCGGGAATGTCGTCCGATCCGAACAGCCTGTCCCTGCTCGAAGGGCTGCATTCCACGCCCGCTCGCCGTTATCTCTCGCCCGACCCGATCCCCGAGGACGTGATCCGGGCGATCCTCGACGCCGCCGTGCGCGGGCCCAGCGGTGGCAACACTCAGCGCTGGGCTTGGATCGTCGTGCGCGATCCGGAGGTCAAGCGGCAGATCGCCGAGTGGTATCGGGAGGGCTGGGAGACCAGCTACGGCTCCCGGCGCGAGCAGATCCTGAACTCCGACGACCCGGGCGGCATGAGCGCCGCCACCTTCCGGGCCGCCGACCACCTCGCGGGCCATCTCGAGGAGGCACCCGTCTGGATCTTCCCGGTGCTGATCGGGGCCGCGCGGTCCAGCAATCCGCGGCTGGGCTCCTCCATCTACGGCGCTGTGCAGCAACTGATGCTGGCCGCTCGGGCCTACGGCATCGGCTCGACCTTGACGACGCTCCACGCGGGGCACGAGGACGACGTACGCAAGCTGTTGAACCTGCCGGCCGATGCGCTCACGATGGCCCTGATCCCGCTCGGCTACCCGGCTCGCGGGCGGTGGGCGCAGCCGAAGCGGCGGCCGCTCGACGAGGTCGTCTTCCAGGAGCGGTACGAGGATCGGGGCTGAGCGGTGAATCCGTACGTCAAGAGTTTGACCTTCGACTGCCAGGACGCCTTGGTCGTGGCGCGTTTCTGGGCGGCCGCGCTCGGTGGTGAACTCGACGAGGACGGCACGCCGGCCAAGGCGTTCGTCGAGGCACCGGGCTGGGGCGGGCCGAACCTGTGGTTCCAGCGGGTTCCCGAGCCCAAGCAGGGCAAGCTGCGGCTGCACTTCGACCTGCGGGCGCCCGGCGGCGACATCCCGGCCGAGGTGGCGCGGCTGACCGCCCTCGGCGCGACGTTCGCCTGGGAAGCCGACGGCATCACCGTGCTGCGCGACCCGGAGGGCAACGAGTTCTGCGTCGAGGAGTAGCCCGGCGGCGACTCGTAAAGTGCGGCGGGGGCCGGCCGATAGCGGGGTATCGCACGACGACGCCCCGAGGAAGGAACCCGCCCCATGTCTCAGCGGACTCTGCCGGTCCGCGACGATCGGTGGCAGCCGACGGACCGGATCTACGAAAGCCTGATCGCCCGCGCGGTCGAGGGTTCCGAGGATTCCGAGGCCCGTGACGGCACCGCCGAGATGATGGCCGGCGCTTTCCTGCTCGTCGTGCTCTTCGTCATCGTGCTGAAGGGCGCCGGGTCGGTCGCCGTCGCGCTGGCCGTGACCGGGTTGCTCGGCGGGCTCGGGTTCCTCTATCTGGTCAGCGCGGCCCGACCGGCTCAGGGCGACCGCAGCCGGGCCCTCGAGGAGCTCGGCGGCCCCGGATTGCTCCCGGCCGGCTACCTGGTGCACCCCAAGGCGTGGCAGGCGGGACTGTCCGGCCACGTCGCCGGGGTCCCCGAGTCGCAACTGCTGGCCGCCGCCGAGCTGTGCAACATCTTCCCGGGTACGGTCGACGACCTCCTGCGGTTCGTCGGGAACGTCGCGATCCACGTGCCGGCCGGCCGCAACACGAGCGCCGACGACGTGCGCCGGCGGGCCCGGGAGCTGGTGCGGGTGGGCAAGCCGATCGTCGTCGACTACGCCAAGAGCGCCCCGAAGTTGCCCAGCCCACCGCCGGAGGGCAAGAAGAGCAAGTGACACAGCGAGACGCCCCGGGCCAGCGGCACCGGGGCGTCTTCGGTGTGAGCGGTCATGCGGCCAGGGCGGCGTAGCGGCCGCCGACATCGACCAGGTCGTCGTGCGTGCCGGCCTCCAGGATGCGGCCGTGGTCGACGACCGCGATCTGGTCGGCGTGGCGGACGGTCGACAAGCGGTGAGCGATCGTGACCGTCGTGCGGCCGACCGACAGCTCGTCGAACGCTTTCTGCACGGCTCGCTCGGTTTCGTTGTCCAGAGCGCTCGTCGCCTCGTCGAGCACCAGGATGCGCGGGTCGCGCAGAAGGGTGCGGGCGATGGCGATCCGCTGCTTCTCGCCGCCGGAGAACCGGTGCCCGCGCGAGCCGACCATCGTGTCGTAGCCGTCGGGCAGCGACGCGATGAGGTCGTGGATCTGCGCGGCGCGGGCCGCGGCCTCGATCTCGGTGTCGGTGGCGTCCGGCTTGGCGTACCGCAGGTTCTCCCGCACTGTCGTGTGCAGCAGGTAGGTCTCCTGCGACACCACGCCGACGATCGACGCCAGCGTCTCCAGCGACATGTCGCGCAAGTCGACGCCGTCGATCGTGATGCGCCCGGCACTCGGGTCGTAGAGGCGCGCGATCAGGGCGGCCAGGGTGCTCTTGCCGGAGCCGGTCTCGCCCACCAGGGCGAGCGACGACCCCGCGGGCACGTCGAGGGTCACTCCGGCGACGGCGGCGGCCGGGCTTCCCGCGTACGTGAAAGTGACGTCCTCGAAGCGCAGGTGCCCCCGCGGCGCGGCCACCGGCACGGGCCGGGCCGGCTCCTCGATGTCGACCGGCAGGTCGAGGTATTCGAAGATGCGCGCGAACAGCGCCAGCGAGCTGGTGACCGTGACGCCGACGTTCAGCAGCCCCATGAGCGGGCGGAACAGGCCGGTCTGCAGGGCCGTGAAGGCGACGAGCGTTCCGATGCTCATGCCGCCGGAGGTGACCGGCAGGCCCGCCGCCAGGTAGATGACCGCCGGGATGGCGGCGAAGACGATGCTCATCGAGGCCATCCGCCAGCGGCCGGCCAGCTCGGAGCGCAGCTCGAGGTCGATGAGCCGGCTCGACGAGTCGGTGAACCGGCCGACCTGGGCCGGGCCGGTGCCCATGGTCTTGCTCAGCTGGACGCCACCGATGGACAGGCCCTCCTCGATGATCACGTTGAGGTCGGCGAGCTCGCGCTGGCGCTGGGCGGTGATGGCTCGGCGCATGCTCGCGACCCGGCGGGTGAGCCAGATCGAGGGCGGCAGCACGAGCAGCGACACGAGCGAGAGCTGCCAGGAGAGGGCGGCCATGGCGACCGCGGTGGCGATGACCGTGGTCAGGTTCGAGGCGATCGACGTGGCGGTGGACGTGACGACCGATTCCATGCCGCCGATGTCGTTGGTGATGCGCGACTGCACCTCGCCGGTGCGCGTCCGGGTGAAGAAAGCGATCGATTGGCGCTGCAGGTGACGGAAGACGTCCGTCCGCAGCCGGTGCATGACGCGCTGGCCGATCTTGGTGGAGATCCAGGTCTGGACGACGCCGAGCGCGGCGGTGACGGCGGCCACGGCGACCATGCCGATGACGAGCCAGACGAGCAGTCGCACGTCCTGGTCGGGCAGCGCGGAGTCGATGACCTCGCGCAGCAGGAACGGGCTGGCCATGCCGACGATCGACGCGGCCACGATGGTGAGGATCACGACGGCCAGGGGGCCGCGGTGGTCGGTGAACAGGGAGCCGATGCGGCGCAGCGAGACGCTTTTAGCCTGCGCGATCTCGGCCGGGGTGAGCTTCTTCTTGCCGCCGCGGGTGCGGCCTTCAGTCGGGCTTTCCAAGAGCGGACCTTCTTCCGTACGGGATGTTCGCCCGATGCGCGTTCGTGAGCGCAACGAGCGAACCGACATGCTGAGGTTACCTCATCATGAGGGAACAACAGAAGTCCCTGGTACGGTATTCCGGTGGACGACGAGGGTCTGCTCGAGGCGTTCTTCGCGGTGTCCCGGCAGCTGCGGCACCGCACGCGGGAGGCGCTGGAGCCCTGGGCGCTGACGCCGTCACTGGGCCGCGCGATCAGCGTGCTGTCCCATCACGGCGACCTGCGGCCGAGTGCCCTGGCCGAGCATCTGCGGATCGCCCCGCGCTCGGCCACCGAGGTCGTCGACGACCTGCAGGACGCGGGTCTGGCCGAGCGCCATCCGGATCCGGCCGATCGCCGGGCCGTCCTGGTCACGCTGACCGACGAGGGCGTGCGGATCAGCCGCGACATCCGGGCCGCCCGGCAGGCCGCGGGTGAGCAGTTCTTCGCCAAGCTCTCGGCCGGCGACCGCGCCGAGCTCGGCCGCCTCCTGCGCCGGCTCCGCGAGGACGCCGACTGACCACCCGCCGCCGGGCGGGCTTTCCAGCATGTACCGCCGGGCGGGCTTTCCAGCATGTACCGCCGGGCGGGCTTTCCAGCATGTACCGCCGGGCGGGCTTTCCAGCATGTACCGCCGGGCGGGCTTTCCAGCATGTGCCGCCGGGCGGGCGGCGGTTCGGCGAGCGGCCCGGGCTACACGCGGCGGGCGTAGGCGGTCAGGCAGGCGGCCGAGCCGGTGGCGCAGAAGACGGCCACCAGCAGCGGCATCGGGACCTCGACGCCGACGATGCGGATGAGGACGGCCAGCATCAGCAGTGCGGCCAGGCAGACGCCGAGGGCGACGGCGGCGAGGTGCCCGAACGCCGAGCGGGCCGGGTTCGGCCGGCGCACGCCGCCGGCCGGGACGCGCAGGGACTCGGCGAACGCGTCGGCCACACGCACGAGCGAGTCGGCGTCCTGGATGTGGTGCTCGGCCGAGGACAGCCGGCGCAGCTCGGTCAGCGCGCGCGGGTGCCGGGGGTCCAGTCGCAGCGCGCGGGCATACACCTCGCGGGCGCTCAGCGGGCGACCGGCGGCGAACAACGCCATCCCGTACGCCACCTGCACGTCGGCGTCGTAGTGGGCGATCTCGGCCGCGGCGGCCAGCACCGACTCGGCCTCGGCGGTGCGACCGGCCGCCAGCAGCGCCCGTCCGTGCCGCTCGGCCGGGCGGGGGTTGCCGGGGTCCTCGTCGCTCGCGGCGGCCGCGGCGGTGATCGCCAGGTCGTGCCGGCCCAGCGCGGTGTAGGCGGCGCTGACCCAGTACAGCTCCTCGACACCGCGCGGGTTGAGCGTCAGCGCGGTCCGGGCGGCGTAGAGGGCGTCGGCGTAGGTACCGAGCGCCATGCGGGCACGAGCGAGCAGCAGCCAGGCCACGGCGTTCCCGGGCTCGGCGCCGACGACGGGGGTCAGCAGGGTCGCCGCTTGCCCGGCACGCCCGCTGGTCAGCAGGTCACCGGCACGGTCGAGAAGGTTTTCGGTACGCACGACCCTGTGATCGGAATCCACAGGCGCGGTTCGCGGTACGGGCCGGGTGCGTCTCGGTTGTGGAGAACGTGACGCAGCTCATCCACCGGGGCCTTCATGCCGGACGGTGGCGATGCCGATCGAGGACGGTTGCCAACGAGGAGCAGCGCCACCGCCCGGCGAGACCGGGTGGACGCGACGAAGCCCTCCCGGCACGGAGCCGATCCCCCGGCTCCGGAACGAAAGGAAACAAGCGATGAGCCCCCTGACCATCACCGAGACCCGCTGGGCCGCCCACACCAGCCTCGTGCACCTGTACGCCGACGTGCAGCGTCTGCGCTCCGACTTCGTCGCCGGCGCCGACAAGGAGGTGCTCGCGGTCGACCGCGCCGCCGTCCACGACAGCCGCCGGATCCTCAACAGCCACCGCGCCGCCCTGGTCGACGTCACCGTCTGACCGGCGCACCCGCTCTCATCAGCCCGGGCGGGCCTCGTCCACCGGGTCCACGGCTGTGGATCGGCTCGGTGTTCCGGTGCGCAGTTCCTGATGGCGTTCCGTGATCGCTTCGAGCATTCCGCTCATGAAACGCCGCACGGTCTGCAACTCGTCCTCGCTGAACTCGTCCATGACGGCGTGGCTGCGGACACCCAGGGGCCGGAAGAAGGCGACGGCGAGCTCCATGCCCGGCTCCGCGTAGCGCAGGTGCACAACCCGGCGGTCGGCGCTCTCCCGCGTCCGCATCAGGTGCCCGGCCCGCTCCAAGCGGTCGATGACCGCCGTGGTCGCGCCCGACGAGAGCCCCAGCGTCTCGCCCAGCCGTCCCGGTGTGAGCGGCGTCCCGCGCCGCTCCGCGTGCATCACCGCGATCAGCGCCTGCAGGTCGGTGAAGTGCAGCCCCTGCTGGCCGGCGAAGTCATGGGCCACCCGCTGGGCCTCGATGCTGTAAAGGCGCAGCAGGTCCACGACGTCCCGGCGAACATCATCCACGGCGTCAGTGTTGCAGACTTCGCCACCACGAGTAAGAATCTCGATAATCGAGATACTCAACCGTGGAGGGTTCATGCGACGCGCCTGGCTCACTCTCGTGATAGCGGTGCTGCTCGGCGGGGGCGTGCTCGCCTTCGCGGGCCCGCTCGAGACGACGAACGATCCCACCGCCTCGCTGCCCAGCGCGGCCGAGTCGACCCGGGTGGCCGAGCTCGAGCGCCGGCTGCCCTCCGGGCAGGTCAACCCGGCTCTGATCGTCTTCGCCAAGGGCGACGGCACCCCGCTCACGGCGGCCGAGCTCACCACGATCGAGACGTTCGGCACACCGATCGTCGCCCCGGGCAAGGACGCCGCGATCGTCTCCAAGCCCTACCCGGCCGGATATTCGGCTGAGCAGATCGTCGACGCCGTCGGCCAGCTGCGCGCGCAGGTGCGGGCCGAGGTGCCCCCGGGCATCACCGCGCAGGTCACCGGTGGCGCCGGCTTCACCGCCGACCTGGCCGACAGCTTCTCCGGCGCCAACACGCGGCTGCTCATCGTCACCGTCGTCGTGGTGGCCCTGCTGCTGCTGGTGACCTATCGCAGCCCGATCCTGTGGCTGGTCCCGCTGGCCGTCGTCGGCCTGGCCGACCGCCTGAGCGGTTCGGTCGTCGCGATCCTGTCCCGGCACACCGACCTGGCCATCGACGCGTCCACCAACGGCATCATCACGGTGCTCGTCTTCGGCGCCGGCACCAACTACGCACTGCTGATCATCTCGCGCTATCGGGAGGAACTGCACACGTACGAGGATCGGTTCGAGGCCATGCGGCAGGCGCTCAAGGGCGCCGGTCCGGCCGTGCTGGCCAGCTCAGGCACGGTCGTCCTCAGCCTCCTGACGCTGCTGCTGGCCAGCCTGGGCAAGAACCTCGCCCTCGGCGTGGCCGGAGCGGCCGGCATCGCCATCGCCGCGGTGTTCGCCCTGGTCGTTCTGCCACCCGCCCTCCTCGTCTGTGGCCGGAAGCTGTTCTGGCCGTTCATCCCGCACGTCGGCGAGGCCGGGGTGGGCGCCGAGAAGGGGCTGTGGGCCCGCATCGGCCGCGGCGTCTCGCGCCGGCCGGCGATCGTGGCCGTGGCCGCCGTGGTGGTGCTGGCCGCGCTGGGCAGTGGCCTGGTCGGCACCAAGCTGGGTTTCTCGCAGGCCGACCAGTTCCGCGTCGAGGCCGAGGCGGTCGACGGCCTCGAGACGGTCAGCCGCTACTTCCCGGCCGGGGCCACCGACCCGGCCACGATCATGACCACCCCCGACCGTTCCGAGGAGGTGCTCGCCCTGGTCAGCAAGACGCCCGGGGTCGCCTCGGCCCGGATCGGCGAGCGTACGGGCGATCTGGCGAGCATCAGCGCGGTGCTCACGGCCGCGCCCGACACGCCGGAGGCGTACGACACGGTGCGCGCCCTGCGCTCGAACGTGCACAGCGAGGACGCGCTCGTGGGCGGCAGCGTGGCCGCGAGCCTCGACGACCGGGACGCGGCCCGGCGCGACCTCACCGTCATCGTGCCGGCCGTGCTGATAGTGGTGCTGCTCGTTCTCATCGGGTTGTTGCGGGCCCTGGTGGCGCCGGTCCTGCTGCTGGTCACGGTGATCGCCAGTTTCGGGGCCGCGCTCGGTGCCGGCTCCTGGCTGTTCCGGCACGTCCTGGACTATCCGGCGCTCGACACCGGCGTACCGCTGCTGGCGTTCCTGTTCCTGGTGGCACTCGGTGTGGACTACAACATCTTCCTGGTCACCCGCGCGAAGGAGGAGACGCCCCGGCGCGGCACCCGGGACGGCATGGTGCACGCCCTCGCCGTCACCGGTGGCGTCATCACGAGCGCGGGCATCCTGCTGGCGGCCGTGTTCGGCGTGCTCGGTGTGCTGCCGGTCATCACGCTGACCCAGATCGGCGTCATCGTCGGCATCGGCGTGCTGCTGGACACGCTGCTCGTCCGCACGGTGCTGGTGCCCGCGCTGGCCACCATGTGCGGCGACCGCTTCTGGTGGCCGGGCCGGCCGGCGGCACTCCCCCGCCAGGAGACACCGGCCCCGGCCACCACCTGAGTCAGCTCGGGGAAGCGGGGACCGGTTCGGGCTCGATCGGGACGCCGGCGAACGGGATCGCCGACGTCCCGCCCGTGCCGGCTCCCGCGGGGTGCTGCCACACGCCGCGGCGCGACAGCTCGGGCAGGACGCCCTCGCCGAACCAGTACGCCTCCTCGAGGTGGGGATAGCCGCTGAGGATGAACTCGTCGATGCCCAGTGCCGCGTACTCCTGGATCCGGTCGGCGATCTCCTGATGGCTGCCGACCAGCGCGGTGCCGGCCCCGCCGCGCACCAGGCCGACGCCGGCCCACAGGTTCGGCGAGACGACCAGCCCGTCCCGGTTTCCGCCGTGCAGGTCGAGCATCCGCCGCTGCCCCTCGGACTCGCTGCGGTTCAGACCGGCCTGCACCGCGGCGATGTCCGCCTCGCTCACCCCGCGCAACAAACGCTCAGCTTCCGCCCACGCCGCGTCGGCCGTGTCCCGGGCGATCACGTGCAGCCGGATGCCGAACCGCATGTCCGGCTTGAGCGACCGGATCCAGTCGAGCTTCTTCGCCACCTGGGCCGGCGGCTCGCCCCAGGTCAGATAGACGTCGGCGTGCTCGGCGGCGACCGGCCCGGCCGCCTTCGACGAGCCGCCGAAGTAGATCGCCGGCGCCGGGTCGGGCAGCTTCGCGAGCCGCGCCTCCTCGACGCGCAGGTGCTCCCCGTCGAAAGTGACCGTCTCCCCGCGAAAGAGTGAGCGAACGATCGACAGGAACTCGCCCGTCCGCGCATAACGCGCGTCCTTGTCGAGGAAGTCGCCGTACTGCCGCTGCTCGTGCGACTCGCCGCCGGTGACGACGTTGAGCAGCAGCCGCCCACCGGAGAGCCGCTGGAACGTCGACGCCATCTGCGCGGCCAGCGTCGGCGAGATGACGCCGGGCCGGAAGGCCACCAGGAACTTGAGCCGCTCGGTCACCTCGGTCAGCATCGCCGTGGTGAGCCACGCGTCCTCGCACCACGCGCCGGTCGGGGTGAGCGCCCCGACGAAGCCGAGCTGCTCGGCGCTGCGCGCGATCTGGCCGAGGTAGCCGATGGTCAGCGGGCGCACACCGCCGGCCGATCCGACCGGCGTGCCGTGGCCGCCACCCACGATGTCGCGGCTGTCGCCGTTGGTGGGCAGAAACCAGTGAAAGTCCATGCCCGCACCCTACCTACATCTCCTATCAAGTGAATAGAGTGCACAGACATGGATGAGGTTGCCTACGACAAACTCCGCATGCGCCAGTGGCAGGACGGCCGGGCGTACGGCTTCTCCCGCCGTGACCTGCTGAAGCTCACCGCGGTGGCCGGCCTGGCCGGAGCCCTGACCGAGGCCGCGCCCGCGGCGGCGGCGGCCGGCCCGATCGTCAAGCCGCTGCCGCCCGACAAGTTCAAGGTGCTCGGCACGAACGCCGAGACGCTGTGGTCCTCGCTGGCCGGCGTGGGCTATCACGTGCCGATCGACCGCTTCTTCGTGCGCAACCACACCAGCACGCCGCTCATCGACAGCGCGTCCTGGAGCCTCGAAGTGTTCGGCGCCGGCCTGCGGGGCGGCCCCGTCTCATTCTCGCTGCGCGACCTCCAGCGCCTGCCGTCGGTCACCCGATCGGTCACCGTCGAGTGCGCCGGCAACGGCCGCAGCTACTTCACCTCGCAGCAGGGCCAAACCGTTTCCGGTACGGCGTGGGGGCTGGGCGCGGTCGGCGTGGCGCGCTGGCGGGGCGTACGGCTGTCGACCGTCCTGCGCCGGGCCGGGCTCAGCTCCCGGGCGGTCGACGTGCAGGCGTCCGGCCTCGACCCGAACTACGTCACCGGCGATGTCGACCTCGGCCCGGTCCGGCGCCCGCTACCCGTCGGCAAGGCTCTGGACGACGTCATCCTGGCCTACGAGATGAACGGCTCGCCGCTTCCGCCTGATCACGGAGCCCCCGTACGCCTGATCGTGCCGTCCTGGATCGGCATCGCGTCGATCAAGTGGGTCGGTCGCATCGAGGTCTCCGATGTGCCGCTGTTCTCACCCTGGAACACCCAGTTCTATCGCTTCTTCGGCCCCGGCTTCCCGGCCGAGGGACAGCCGTTCGACCGCCAATCGATCAAGAGCGCGTTCGAGCTCGATCCCGGCGCCGTCTTCACGGCGGGCTCGCGGGTCCGCCTGACCGGCCGGTCGTGGTCGGCCGGCGGACGCGTCAAACACGTCCAGGTGAGCACCGACGGTGGCGTCTCCTGGCGTCACGCGCAGCCGGTGGGCCCGTCGGTGGACAACGCGTGGCAGCGCTGGCAGCTCGACTGGCGCCCCACGGCCGGCGCGCACGTCCTCCAGGCCCGAGCCACCGACGTACGGGGCAACAGCCAGCCCGCGGAGGCGCGGTTCAACACCCTCGGCTACCTGTTCGACGCCGTCGTGAAGGTGCCGGTGACCGCCGTCTAGAGAGCCGTGCTGTGCCCGTTCGCACCCGGCGCGAACGTCAGGAACTCGAGATGTCGGGGTCTACGACGTGACCCTTGGCGCGGCTCCAATGCGCTTGAGTCCGGAGGGAGTGACGGCCCCGGCGAGCCTCCGGTGGGTGGCGTTCCGGAAGCTTGTCGGCGGCCCGTATCCCGGTCTCCAGCTGAATCCTGACCACGGGCACTGCCGCCACGATGATCGTGGAGAACGTCATGGTGACAAGGCACACGCCGGCTGCCATTCCCGCTATGTCGCCGTCAGGGGTGCCGGCGAACAGAACCCACGTCGCTGCGATCTCCCCGGTAGCGATCAGTACGAGGACCACGTAGGCGGTCAACAGGAGATTTCGCCGGAACAGCTGCACATCGCTGTCCACGAAGCTCTGGACCCACTGCTCGTACGCCTTCCAGTCCGGACCGTCTTTCTCGATCGCCTTGAACTGCCAGGAGAAAGTACGGCTGACGCGCTGGCGCCGACCGTTGAGCGGGTCCCGCAGAAGGACTCCGACCTCCACGGCGAACGCGATGAGCAGGGCGGGCAGGACTTGAGCGGTCGTCGAGAAGAAGGCTTCGGGCGGCACAGCGCGATCATTGCATCGCAAGTCATCGATGGGTAATCGACCACTGCCCGTGGCGCGCCGCTCTCCCGCCGCAATCGGCGGGAGAGCGGCGGCAGAGCCGCGTGGGGTCAGACGGTGGGGACGCCGACCGGGACGTCACCGCGCAGGGTGATGCGGTGCATGACCCGGCGGTTGTCGCCGTAGTCGCGGTTGGCGTAGTGGGACGTGCTGCGGTTGTCCCACATGGCCACGTCGCCGGGGCGCCAGCGGTGGCGGACGATGTGCTCGGGCTTGGTCAGGTGCGCGTAGAGCAGGTCCAGGATCGCCCGGCTCTCGAACTCGGAGACACCGACGATGTGTGACGTGAAGCCGGGGTTGACGAAAATGCCCCGCCGGCCCGTCTCGGGGTGCACGCGGATCACCGGGTGCTCGATCGGCTCGAGCTTGGTGACGACCTCGCCGTCCCACTCGTTGCCCTGCCCGTTACGCCGCTGGGCCAGGTAGTACCCGAACTCGCGGTTCCCGTCGTGGACGGCGGTCAGCTGCTCGGCGAGGCGCTTCACGGGCTCGGAGAGCGAGTCGAAAGCAAGCTGCCCATCGGCCCAGTTCGTGTCACCGCCGGTCGGCGGCAGCGTGACCGCCCGCAGGATCGAGCCGAGCGGAGGGCGCCGCATGAACGTGACGTCGGTGTGCCACACGTCGGCGAAGCCGTTGTCGGTGCTGTCCAGGGCGTACACCTCGGGGTGTTCCGCGTCCACGCCGCCGACGACCGGATGCGAGGCGGTGAGCTCGCCGATGCGCCGGCCCAGCGCGACCTGCCCGTCGTCGTCGAGCGTCTGATCGCGGAAGAACAGCACCTTGCGCTCCACCAGCGCGGCCCGGAGGTCGGCCACGTCGGCGTCGGACACCTTGGACAGGTCGATCCCGTGGACGATCGCCCCGAAGTGCGGCGACAACTGATCGAAGATCATGCGGATACCTCCGAGGACGAACGGTCACGGACGGCGGCGCCGATCTCGGCGCGCAGGGCGGCGAACTCCGGCCGGCCCCGCAGCTCGTCCGGGGCGAGCCCGGTGCGCGGCAGACCGATCGGCAGGTCGAGGGCGATCCGGCCGGGGCGCGGCGTGAGCACCACGACCCGGCTTCCGAGGAAGACCGCCTCATCGACGGAGTGAGTCACAAATACGCAGGTTCGGTTGGACGAGGCGCTCACCCGCCGCAGATCCTCCTGCAGACGTTCCCGGGTGAGCGCGTCGAGGGCAGCGAAGGGCTCGTCGAGCAGCAGCAGCGGGTTCTCCACCGCCAGAGCGCGCGCGATCGCCACGCGTTGCTGCTGTCCCCCGCTGATCTGCCAGGTGCGCCGGCGGGCGACATCGCGCAGACCGACCCGTTCGAGCAGTTCGTCGACGCGCTCCGGGGTAGCGGGCAACCCGGCGTACTTGAGCGCGAGCGCGACGTTCCCGCCGACGCTGCGCCAGGGGAACAGCCGCGGCTGCTGGAACACCAGCCCCGCGCCGCGTCCCGGCACGGGTGGCTCGCCGGCCGCCCGTACGCTGCCGAACGTCGGCTCCTCGAAACCCGCGATCAGCCGCAGCAGCGTGCTCTTGCCACACCCGGAGGCGCCCACCAGGACGAGGAACTCGCCGGCCGGCACGGTCAGATCGATCGGCCCCACCGCGGTGACGTCCCCGTAGCGGTGCTCGACGTCGGTCAGTCGGATGGCGGCGCGGGCGGGGTCAGCCGAGGACACTGGGCAGGCCCTTCACGTAGACGGCGTTCTGGACGTCGGCGAGGGCGGGCACCGCGTCGATCTTCTGCTGGCCCTTGAGGAACTCGGCCGCGCTGACCAGGTTGACGGCGAGCTGACCGACCTTGCCCTCGGTGCCCAGCCACTCGTCGGTGGCCAGGTCGGCCGGCTTGAGGAAGACGCCCTGGGAGAGCTGCTCCTGCGCCTCGGCCGGGCTGAGATTGAGCTCGGCGCCGACCGCCTTGGACGCGGCGGCCGGGTCGGCGGCGATGATGTCGAGTGCCTGCGCCTCGACCTTGCGCCACGCGTCCACCGCCTCGGGATGCGCGTCGATGAAGGCCGTGGACACGACACCGAGGTCGAGCGTCGGCTTGCCCGCCGTGGCCAGCTGCCGGCTCGAGATGAGCACCTTGCCGGTCTTCTTGATCTCGGCGAGCGACGGCAGCCAGGTGTAGGCCGCGTCGAGGTCCCCGCGCGTCCAGGCGGCCTGGATGTCCTGCGGCTCCAGGTCGACGATGCTGACCTCGTTCTCCTTGACGCCGGCCTGGTCGAGCGCCGCGAGGAGGCTGTAGTGCGCCGTCGAGGCGAACGGCGTGGCCACCTTCTTGCCCTTCAGCGACGCCACGTCGGTCACGCCGCTGCCGTTGCGGGCGACCAGCGCTTCGTTGTCGCCGGCCACGTCCAGAACGAACGCGACCTTGTACGGGATGTTCAGGGGTGCGGACAAGCCACGCGCGACCGGGCTGGAGCCGATGGCCGCGATGTCCACCGCCTTGGCCACGAACGCCGTGTTGATGCTGGCCCCGGAGTCGAACTTGGTCCAGGTGATCCGGTAGTCGGGCAGCGCCTTCTCCAGCAGCCCCTGGTTCTTGACGATCAGGTCCCCGCTCGGGAAGGCCTGATACGCGATCCGGATCGTCTTCTTCTCGCCGTCCGCACCACCGGCTCCACCGGCGGCGCCGTTCCCGCAAGCGGCGGCACCGGCGACCAGAGCGAGGGCGGCGAAACCGGCAAGCCCGGCACGAAGCTTCTTCACTGTGAATGACTCTCTTCCGAAATGGTGTTCGTATCCGCATGGTGGGCGGAGGTGGTCAGAGGCGGCCGCGCCACGGGATCAGGCGGTTCTCGGCCGTGCGGAGCAGGGCGTCGATCA
This sequence comes from Paractinoplanes maris, assembly GCF_023544465.1. GTDB lineage: Bacteria > Actinomycetota > Actinomycetes > Mycobacteriales > Micromonosporaceae > Actinoplanes > Actinoplanes maris. The sequence goes on from NZ_JALPVL010000017.1 coordinate 234,041, forward strand.
GCAGGCCGGAAAGCCCGATGGCGAACAGGCCGAGCACGACGACGTCGGTCTGGGAGTAGCGCTGGGCGTCGCGCACCATGCCGCCGATGCCGGGCACACCGTTGATGGTCTCGGCGGCCACCACCGAGCTGTACGCGATGCCGACGGCCAGCCGGATGCCGGTGAAGATCTCGGGCAGCGCGTGCGGCAGCGTCACGTCCCGGATCACCGCCCACCGGCCGGCGCCCAGCGCCCGGGCCGCTTCGACCAGCCCGGTCGGCGCCCCCTGCACGGCCGCCGCGGTCGCCACCGCCACCGGCGGCAGGGCCGCGATCGACAGCAGCCACAACTTCGGCGTCTCGTCGATGCCGAACCAGATGATGAACAGGCTGAAGTAGGCGAGCGGGGGCAACGCCCGGACGAACGTGACCACCGGCTCGGTGACCACGCGCAGCCAGCCGACGACACCCATCAGCACACCGAGCACCAGTCCGCCGGCGACACCGATCGCCGACCCGATGAGGATGCGGCGCAGACTCACCCCGAGGTGCTCGATGAGCAGATGCCCGCTGTAGCCCCGGACCCCGTCGTGCACGGTCGAGGTCTGGATCAGCTGATGCCAGACCGCCCCCGGCGACGGGATGAACGTCGGGTTGCGCGTGGTGCGGGCGGCCAGCTCCCACAGTCCATAGAGGATGACGAGCGCCAGCAACCGCAATGCCACCCGGCGCCGCCGGCCACCCTGGGGCGCGAGGGGCGATCGCCGGGGCAGGGCGGGTTCGGTCGATACGACAGGGGGCGCGGACAACGAGGTGGTCACCGCCAATTCCTACCTTGCCTATCGGCTTTTAGGCAAGGCCCTGTCCCGCCAGCTGGACCGCCAGCCGCTGAGCACATGCCGAAGGCCCCGTCCGCATGGACGGGGCCTTCGCATCACCGACGTCAGACGGGCACGTTCACCAGGGGCGCGCCGCCGAACGTCTCGACCTGCACCGATGCCACGTCATCGGGCGCCACCAGGGCCGAGCCGTCGACCGAGCCGCCCTCGGCCGCCGCCTTCTCCGAGACGACCCAGCTGCCGGCCTCCCGGCGGCTCCCGTCCGCGGCGATCACGTAGAGCCGGCACTGCTGCCCGGCCGCGACCCCGCTGACCTCGGCGTGCACCCGCACCCACCCGGCGGCCGGAATCACCGTCGCCGTCATCGTCGCCCCGGTCGAGGCGTTCGTCGCGGTCGCCGTACGCGTACCCGAAGGCAAAGCCGCCGTCGGGCCGGCGGCCGCGGTGGGCCGGGCGTCGGGCGCGGTCTGCCGGCCCAGCACAGCCCCACCGCCCAGCACGGCCACCGCGACCACCGCCGCCGCGGCCAGCCACACCGCCCGCCGCTGCCGGTCACCGCGTGTCCGCTCCCCGCGCACCTGCTTCAACGTGCGCTGCAGCAACAACTCGCCACCCTCGGGCGGCCCGTCGATCAGAGCCTCGGGCGGCAGCTCCCCCAGAGCCGCCTCCATCTCGCGCAGCTCGTCGACGTCGTCGCGGCACTTCGCGCACCCGTCCAGGTGGCTCTGCACCGTGTCCCGCTCGCCGCCGTCGAGCACGCCGAGCACGTACGCCCCGAGCAGTTCCGTCTCGTGAGTGCTCATGCCGCCCCCTCCACCACGACCGGCTGCTCCGCGATGGCTTCCCGCAATCGTCTCAGCGCGTAATAGCTGCGCGACTTGATCGTCCCGGCCGGCACCCCGAGCGACTCCGCCGCTTCGTCGACCGAGCGCCCCTGGAAATAGATCGCCTTGAGCACCTGCTGATGCTCCTCCGACAGCTTCTCCATCGCCTCGAGCACCACCATCGAGTCGACCACCTGATCGGCGTGGTCCCTCTCGACCGGTGTGCTGCTCACCGTCTCGGCCACCTCGGCCGGCCGGGCCTGCCGCGCCCGGTGCCGGTCGATCGCGATGTTCCGGGTGATCGTGAACAGGAAACCGCGTACGGATCCCTTGTCCTCGGTCAGCCGCTCGGGGTTCCGCCAGGCCTTGATCAGGGTCTCCTGCACCACGTCCTCGCCCAGAGCCCGATCGCCCATCAACCGGGTCGCGTACGCCAGAAGGGCCCCGCCGTGCTCGTTGTACAGCTGGCGGACCAGCACCTCATCGGCGCTGAGATCCCGCTTTCGCGACCACGAAACCATTCCCGTCCTCTCCGCCGTGTGTGGCGATCATGCCCAGAGGCGGTTGCACCAGGGCAATCATTCATTCGGGTATCAACCCACCCGCAAAATGGTGATCGTGTCGTCGTCGCCGTTCGAGACGTACGCGTACCGGCCGTCCGGCGCCACCGCGATGACCCGCGGGCTGCGGCCGACCGGGACCGTCGCCGTGACCCGCCCGCTGCCCGGGTCGACGACCGACACCGAGTTGCTGCCCTCGTTCACCGCGTAGGCGTGCCCGCTGTCCGTGGCAAAGGCCGCCGCCTGCGGTTTCGTGCCGACCGGGAACGGGCCGCGGCGTTCGAGCGTCACCGCGTCGATCACGTCCACGGCGTTCGCCTCGAAACAGGCGACCACGACCGTACGCCCATCGGGTGACACCGCGAGGCTGTGCGGCGCCTTGCTCACCGGGATCGAGCGCAGGCGCTTGTCGTTGCGCATGTCGATGACCGACACGGTGCTCGACTCGTGGTCGGGTGTGAAGGCTCGCTGCCCGTCCGTGTCGAAGGCGACCGCGTGCGGGTTCTCGGGCACGAACACCCGCCCACCGAGCTTGCTCGGGTCGGACACCGTCCAGATCTCGACGTTGCGCCCACCGTGGATCGGCACCCACAGCCGCCCGCCCGGATCAACGGCCAGCGCGTACGGCTGCACCCCGGTCCGCAGATTCTCGAGCACCTTCAGGCTCTGCGCGTCGACGACCGCCACACCGCTGCCGCTCAGGTCGTCCTCATACATCGAGACGAAGACCCGCCGGCCGTCCCGCGAGACGGTCACGAACCGCGGCGTGTTGCGCAGCGTCACCGACCGGACGTCACGGGACGCGAGGTCGACCACCGACAGCACGCGCGAGCTCTGGTTGGCGACGTAGAGCGTGCGGCTGTCCGGTGAGACCACCACACCCTCCGGCTCGTCGCCGACCCTGATCGCGCCCTCGACCGTCGGCTTGTCCACGCTGACCAGCCGCGGGGCGACCGATGGCCGGCCGGTCGACGGCTGCGGGGACGGTGCCGACGAGGGCGCGGCCACCGTCGGCGTCTCCGGCTCGCCGGTGAGCGTCACCGCGGCCGCGATGCCGGTCCCGGCGAGCAGCACGAGCGCGGCCGCGGCGGCGATCACCACACCCCGGATGCGCCGAGCCGGCAGCGGCCGGGAGGGCCTGGTCAACGGCGACCGCAGGCTGCCGAGCCGGTTGAGCGCGTCCTGGCGGCCGTCGGTGGGCGGTCCGAACCCGATGTGGCCGGTGACCGGCAGATCGGCCGCGCCGGCCGGACCGTCCAGCGAGACCCGGCCCGACAACGGCCCGGAACCGGGCAGCCAGGCGACCTGCAGATGATCACCGGCGATGCGGGCCCGCAGCCCGGGCCCGGTGACCTTGAGCCGCGAGCTCAGGGCGACCGGGGAGCCCAGGATCGCGACGGTGGCGAGCAGGCGCGGGGTGCCCGGCGCGACCGGTCCGAAGTCGATCCGCGGCGGGTCCAGCGCGATCGAGGTCGCGGCCAGCGCTTCCTCGGCCGCGGTGGACAGCTGCCGGCTGTCGTCGCCGACCAGCCGGACGAGAACCGCCCGGGCCGCCACGGCGGCCTCGTGATCAGTGCCGGCAGCCAGCTCGCGCAGCTCACCGACGGCGGTCAGCCGGGTGTCGAGGTCGGCGGCGTCGAGCCGCTCCCCGAGTCCGGGAGGCAAATTGTCCGAAGTCATGTGTTCACCGCGCCCCATCATGCGGTGGACGGCGGATCGGCGAAACCCCCCGGTCAGTCGACCGGGTTAGGCCGAAGCTCCAGGACCGGAGCGAGATGCCCGGCCGGGAGCGCCGGAGCCTGCTCCGCGCCCAGTTCCTGGCGGAGGCGTCTCGCCGTGCGCCGCCACTGCAGATCGTCGTCGTCGGCCGGGCCCTCGATGAAGGCCTCGGGTGGCAGCGCGGCGAGCGCGGCCAGCAATCGCCCGTCATCCCACATGTGAGGTGGTACGGGCATCGGGACCCTCCCGGTTCAATGGTGTGCTGTCCACACGCCGTCCGGGGGCCATCCGGTTCGGGCAGACTGTGCCGGGTGGACGCACAGGCAGCGGTCGAGCGGACGTGGCGGTCCGACGCCGGCGGCATGCTCGGGGTGCTGACCCGCCGGCTCGGCGACCTCGACCGGGCCGAGGAGGCGCTGCAGGACGCGGTGGCCGAGGCCCTGCGGCGGTGGCCGTCCGAGGGCGTACCGGAAAATCCGCCCGGCTGGCTGGTCACCGCCGCGTGGCGCAAGGCCCTCGATGCGATCAGACGCGAGGTCACCGGCCGGGAGAAGGTCGCGGCCCTGGCCCGTACGCCGCCGGCCGCACCCACCGGCGACGACCGGCTGGCCATGGTCTTCGCCTGCTGTCACCCCGCGCTGCCGGAGCCGGCCCGGATGGCCCTGACCCTCACCGCGGTGGCCGGTCTGCCGGCCGACGCGATCGCCGCGGCGTTCCTCCTGCCGCGCGCCACCATGGCCCAGCGTCTGGTCCGGGCCAAGAAAAACCTTCGCGACCAGGGCGTACGGGTGGAGGTCCCGCCGGCCGAGGAGCTGGGCGCCCGCCTGACGGCCGTCCTGACGGTGATCTACCTGATCTACAACGAGGGCTACCTGGCCGCCTCGGGTGACGTGGCCGAGCGGCGTGACCTGGCCCGCGAGGGTCTCGACCTGGCGCGGCAGCTCGCCGGCCTGATGCCGCGCGAGCCCGAGACGGCCGGTCTGGCCGCGCTGCTGGAGCTGCACGAGGCGCGCGCCGCCACCCGTTTCGACGACCAGGGGCGCCTCGTGCTGCTCGAGGAGCAGGACCGCTCCCGCTGGGACCTCTCCCTGATCCGGCACGCGGCCGGGCGGCTCGGGCGGGCGGCGGCGCTCGACCGGCCGGGGCCGTATCAGTTGCAGGCGGCCATCGCGGCCCAGCACGCCTTGGCGCCGTCGTGGCCGGCGACGAACTGGGCCGCGGTGCGCAAGCTCTACGACCACCTGCAGACGCTGGCGCCGTCGCCGGTGGTCACGCTGAGCCGGGCCGTGGCGACCGGTTTCGTGGCCGGGCCGGCGGTCGCCCTCGGCGAGGTGGACGCCCTCGCGGACCGGTTGTCCGGCTACCGGCTCTGGCACGCGACCCGGGCCGACCTGTTGCTGCGTCTCGGTCGTCCGCCCGAGGCGGCCGACGCCCTGCGGCGGGCCCTCGCGCTGGCCACCAACCCGGCCGAGCGCGAGTTGCTGACCCGCCGCCTGGCCGGGCTCAGCGCTCCATGACCGGGCGCACCTCGACCCGATCGCCCAGCGCGGCGATGCCGGGCCAGGTCGCGGCGACCGCGACCGCGTCGTCCATGTCGTCGGCGACCAGGTGAATGAAGCCGCCCACGACCTCCTTGAGCTCGAGGAACGGCCCGTCGGTCACGGTCGGGCCGCCGTCCGGGCCCCGGCTCACGGTCTTCGCGGTCGACGAGGGCTGCAGCTCGGCGCCGCCGTCCTCCAGCTTGCCCGCCTCCGACCACGTGGCCCACCAGGATGTGACCTGCTCCATCAGGCCGTCGGCGGTCTCCGGGTCGAACCAGGGGGCTTCCTCGCCGGTCAGGATCATGACGTAACGCATGCGGTGGTCTCCTCTGTCGTGGCACTTTGCTCTCGGCTCTCGGCACTTCATGACGATCGAGGCGGCGGCGGAATCGACATCGCGCGGGCGAATTCTTGTCAGGGGGTCCCGATAGCGTGGCAGCAGTCTTCGACCCAGGGGGAAACATGACTGCTCCGACCGACCGTTCCGGCACCGCGCTGCTGGTCATCGACGTGCAGACGGGTGTCGTCGAGCGCGCCCACGAGCGTGCGGCGGTGCTGGCCACCATCGCCGGCCTGGTCGAGCGGGCCCGCGCCGAGCAGGTGCCGGTCGTGTGGGTGCAGCAGACCGACGACAATCTGGCCCACGGCTCCGACCCCTGGCAGGTCGTCCCCGAGCTGCCGCGGGAGGCGTCCGACCCGGCGATCGAAAAGGCGTATGGCGACTCCTTCGAGGCCACCGAGCTCGAGTCGGTGCTCGCCGGCCTCGGCGTGGGCCGCGTGATCGTCACCGGCGCCCAGACCGATGCCTGCGTCCGCTCGACACTGCACGGCGCCTTCGTCCGCGGTTACGACACCACGCTGGTGAGCGACGCCCACACCACTGAGGACCTCACCTCCTACGGCGCTCCCCCGCCGGCCCAGGTCATCGCCCACACCAACCTCTACTGGGCCTACCAGACCGCCCCGGGCCGCACCGCCTCGGTCACCACCGCCGAGGAGCTCGACTTCCAAGCCTGAGGGTCACGGGGCCGGCGTCTGCTTGCCGAACGCGGTGAAGAACTTGTCGCGGAAATCGCTCATCGGCCAGACCGGGGCGTCCGGGCGGGGGCGCAGGCCCTCGGTCCAGCCCCAGCTTGTGATGCGGTCGAGCACCTTCGGGTCCTTGGCCAGCACGGTGATCGGCACGTCGTGGCTGGCCCCGGCGCCGGCCGCGATCGGAGACGGCTGGTGGTCGCCCAGGAAGACCATGACCAGGTTGTCGTCGCCGTAGAGCTTGACCCAGTTGATCAGCGCCGTGAGGGAGTAGACGATCGACTTGCCGTATTCGGCCCGCACCTCGCGCGGCTCGGCCCACAACGCGCTCGGCTTCTTGCCCTCGTCGACCATCTTGCGGTAGATCGAGCCGTCGCCCACCTGCTCCCAGTCGGGCAGGTAATCCGGGATCGGCGCCCACGGCGTGTGACTCGACACCAGCGGCATCTCGACCATCAGCGGGCCGCGGCCGGGCTTCTTGTACTCGATCGTGTTGAGCTGCTTGAGCGTGTACTGGTCGGGCATCGGCGACCAGCTGAACTTCGGCCCCTGGTATCCGAGGTTCCGCGAGTCCCACACCGTGTCGTACCCGTAGAAGTTGCCCTCGGGCCACGCGCGCGTCGCCCCCGGCATGACGCTCACGGTCCGGTAGCTCGCGTTGCGGAACGCCCTGGTCAGCGTGAGCCGGTCGGTGGCGACCAGGTTGCGGTACCGCTGCTCGTTGTTGATCCACAGTCCGGACTCGAACGTGGCGTGGGCCAGCCAGCTGCCACCCCCGAACGTGGGCGACGTGAGCCAGCCGCTGCGGGCGGCGAAACCGGCCCCGGCCAGCTGGGCGGTGCCCCGATCGAGCACCGGCGTGACGGTCGGCGCGAGCGCGATGCCCTCGACGGCGCTGCGGCCGTAGCTCTCGACGAACGTGAAGATGACGTCCTTGCCCTCGAGCCCGGTGAGCATCTGCGGCGGCGGGACGGTCTTGAACGCGTCCCGCTGCACCTCCTGGGCGAACTCGGCCTCATCGCGCAGACCGGCCCGGGCCTGATGGGCACGATCCCAGGCGTACGTGGCCGTGCTGCGCGCCGCGACCGGCACCGCACCCCAGATCGAGACGCCGAGTGTGAAGGTCAGAGCCCAGGCCACCCCGGCGCCGCCGGCCGCGATCGCCGACCGCCGCCGGTGCCGGGCCACCAGAGCGCCCACCCGCAGCACCGACCAGCAGGTCACCGCGAGGACGGCCACGACCAGCAGCACCATCACGGCCACCGCGGCGAGGGCGGCGAACCGGCCGTACGAGTCGACGACGAAGCTGAACGCGTCGTCGAACAGCACCCAGTCGAGCACCGGGTCGAACGGGCGGTTGAGCTCCTCGAAGAAGCCCATGTCCAGGCACTTCTCGATCACCAGAAGGCCGACGACGCTGCCGGCCACGACCGCGAACACCCGGCGGGCCCGGGGCGGCAGCACCACCAGCAGGCCGAGGATCACCGCGCCCTCGATCGGGAGGCGCAGAAACCCCATCGGGGTGAGGCGGGCCAGGATGTTGGGGAAGATGAGAGCCGCGAACAACAGCACGGCGGCCAGGATCGTCAGCGCGAGCTGGACCCTCGGCCGGCGGGCAAACCCGCCCAAACGGGCACGGAGGCGGGCGCGGCGGCTCTCGACGGCTGGCGGGCCGTCCTGGATCTCGGGCACGCCAGGGGACACGGATGAGCGGGGCCCGTCGGTTCAGCGACACGCGAAAGTCACTTCCACCCGGTACCAAAGACTCTGTTGGCCGCTCCCGAGTAGCCATAACGTGACCGTCAACGACCGCGAAGCGAGAGGACAAGCCCTGTGTCCACGGCTGTCTCCGACCTGTTGCCGACGCTCGACGATGCCGACCTGGCCCGGGTCGACGCGTGGTGGCGGGCCAACAACTATCTGACCATCGGTCAGATCTACCTGCAGGCCAACCCGTTGCTGCGCGAGCCCCTGAAAGCCGAGCACATCAAACCCCGGCTGCTCGGCCACTGGGGCACCAGCCCGGGCCTGTCCTTCGTCTACGCGCACGTCTCCCGCCTGATCCGCCACACCGGCCAGGACGCCATCTATCTGACCGGCCCCGGCCACGGCGGCCCCGCGCTGGTCGCCGCCGGCTATCTCGAGGGCACCTACAGCGAGGTCTACCCCGACGTCACCCTGGACGAGCCGGGCCTGCGCAAGCTGTTCCGCCAGTTCTCCAGCCCCGGCGGCATCCCGAGCCACGTCTCGGTGACCACGCCGGGCTCGATCCACGAGGGCGGCGAGCTGGGCTACGTGCTGGTCCACGCGTTCGGGGCGGTCATGGACAACCCCGACCTGCTCGCGATCGCCGTGGTCGGCGACGGCGAGGCCGAGACCGGCCCGCTGGAGGGCTCCTGGAAAGGTGTGTCCTTCCTCAACCCGGCCCGCGACGGCGCCGTCCTGCCGATCCTGCACCTCAACGGGGCCAAGATCTCGGGGCCGACCGTGCTGGGCCGCAAGGACCCGGCCGAGGTCCGCGAGCTGCTCAGCGGTCACGGTTACGACGTCATCGAGGTCGAGGGCGACGACCTGCCCGGCATGCACCACCGGTTCGCCGCCGCGCTGGCCGAGGCCTGGGGCCGCATCCGCACCATCCAGCGCTCGGCCCGCGAGGGTGACTGGGACGGCACCCGCCCGACCTGGCCGCTGATCGTGCTGCGGACGCCGAAGGGCTGGACCGGCCCGGCCGAGGTCGACGGGGTGAAGGTCACCGGCACGTTCCGGGCCCACCAGGTGCCGCTGGCCGGCGTGCGCGACAACCCGGAGCACCTGGCGCTGCTGGAGCAGTGGCTGAAGTCGTACCGGCCGGAGGAGCTCTTCGACGACGACGGCGCCCCCGTCGCCCTGCTGCGCGAGCAGGACCCACAAGGTGACCTGCGGATGAGCGCCAACCCGCACGCCAACGGCGGCCGGATCAGCCGCGACCTCGACCTGCCCGACTTCCGCGACTACGCGATCGACGTGACCGCACCGGCCATCCTGCGGGCCGAGTCGACCCGCAAGCTCGGCGAGTACATGCGCGACATCTACAGCACCAACCCCGACCGGTTCCGGCTCTTCTCCCCCGACGAGACCAACAGCAACCGGCTGGGCGCGGTGTTCGAGGTCTCCGACCGGGCCTTCATGGAGCGCGTCTACCCCGACGACGTCGCGCTCGGCCCCACCGGCCGGGTCATGGAGGTGCTGTCCGAGCACAACTGCCACGGCTGGCTCGAGGGCTACACGCTCACCGGCCGGCACGGCCTGTTCGCCACCTACGAGGCGTTCGCCATGGTCAGCGCCTCCCAGACGATCCAGCACGGCAAGTGGCTCGAGGAGGCCGACCACCTGCCGTGGCGCGCCAAGGTGCCCAGCCTCAACGTGCTGCTCACCTCGACGGCATGGCGCAACGACCACAACGGCTTCAGCCACCAGGGCCCCGGCCTCATCCAAAACGTGCTGACCCAGCGCGGCACGGTCAGCCGGGTCTACCTGCCGCCGGACGCGAACTGCCTGCTCTCGGTGGCCGACCACTGCTTCCGCTCGAAGTCCTACATCAACCTGATCGTCATCGACAAGCAACCGCAACTGCAGTGGCTGACCATGGACGAGGCGATCGAGCACTGCGCCCGCGGCGCCGGCATCTGGAATTGGGCCGGCACCGACGACGGCACGAGCGACCCCGACATCATCCTCGGCTGCGCCGGCGACGTGGTCACCATGGAAACGGTCGCGGCCGCCCAGATCCTGCGCCAGCGCCTCCCCGGCATGCGCGTGCGCGTGGTCAACGTCGTCGACCTGATGACGCTGGTCCGCCCGAAAGACCACCCGCACGGCATGAGCGACACCCTGTTCACCGAGCTCTTCACCGACACCGTCGACGTGGTCTTCGCCTTCCACGGCTACCCCGGCGCCATCCACCAGCTGGTCCACGGCCGCCCCGACGCCGACCGCTTCCGCGTGCGCGGCTTCATCGAGCAGGGCACCACCACAACCCCCTTCGACATGACGGTCCGCAACAAGGCCTCCCGCTACCACCTGGTCATGGACGCCATCAACAACGCCCGCCGCCTGCCCCAGGGAGCCGAGGATCTGAAGAAGTGGTGCGAGTCCCAGCTGGCCCGCCACGAGCGCTACGTGGTCGAGCACCTGGAGGACATGCCCGAGGTCCGCGACTGGTCCCTCGGCGATTGGGCCACCTCCTGACCTGATTGAGGGTGGTGTCGGGCGTCGCGGTCTGACGGTGCGGGTTGCCAGGCCCGGGGGCGTCGTAAGTCCGGGGACTGCTGGCCCGTCGCGGCTCGGCACGGTGTGGTTGCCAGGCCTGCGGCGTCGCGGCGGCGGTCACTGCCGCCCCTCGCGGCTGGGCGGTGGGCGGGGTGCGGATTGCCAGGCCCGGGGCGTCGTGGTTGCGGTCACTGGCGCCCCTCCCGGCCGGGCGATGGGCGGGGTGCGGATTGCCAGGCCCGGGGCGTCGTGGGTGCGGTTCCTGCCGCCGCTCGCGGCTGGCCGGTGGGTGCGGTGGGGATTGCCAGGCCCGAGGCGTCGTGGGTGCGGTCACTGCCGCCCCTCCCGGCCGGGCGATGGGCGGGGTGCGGATTGCCAGGCCCGAGGCGTCGTGGGCGCGGTCACTGCCGCCCCTCCCGGCCGGGCGATGGGCGGGGTGCGGATTGCCAGGCCCGAGGCGTCGTGGGCGCGGTCACTGCCGCCCCTCCCGGCCGGGCGATGGGCGGGGTGCGGATTGCCAGGCCCGAGGCGTCGTGGGTCCGGTCACTGCCGCCCCTCCCCGCTGGGCGATGGGCAGGGCTCGGTCGCCAGGCCCGAGGCGTCGTGGGCGCGGTCACTGCCGCCGCTCGCGGCTCGATGGTGGCCACTGTGCGGGGGGGGCGTCGTAGGTACGGTAGCTGTTGCCTCTCGCGGCTGGGTGCTGGACGCACTGAGGTTGTCGGGCCTGGGCCTCGTGGTGTGGCGAATTCCGCCGTTCCGGATTGACGGTGAGCACAGCCGTGCTGGTCGGGCCCATCCGGTCGTCGGTGCGGCCACCGCCCCGTCGCCGGGGCTAACGGTTGCGCTTTCGACAATGCTGATTCTGGATTGTCGTGATCTTCCGACTGTGCACTAATGCGCGAGTGCGCAAGCACCGCAGTGGGATTAGGCGTTGTCGCATGGACATCAGATTCACGATTAGCGCAACGCCAGTTCAGTGGACTTTGCGCGGCATCCCCACAATGGTCACGGGTTGTTAATTTGAAAGTCAATTGGCCCACTGGCGCCGAGATGACCGCCGGTCGCTTCCGTCGAGCCACTGAGGCGCTAAGCCTGAGTAAGCTACTGTAAATCAACATTCGATCGAAGTCGCTCGGATCTTTGAATAGGCGAAGTTTGGCATGATCGACTCACGTGGGGACGGGCATTTCGCGGTCGACAGGAGGAGAATATATGCATGCGGCAGTTGCAGTTGTTCAGCACAGTGGAGCTGGCGAAAATGCGCGACCGGACCCGAGCCCGAAACTATTCGCCCTCGGGAGACGAGTTCCGCCGCGAGCACGCGCGTCACCGCGCTTGGGGCAAGGCCCAAAGACATGCAGCGCGCCTGAGCCAAATACGCCGCGCTGCGTCCGAGCTTGAGCCAAGCGCCAATCTCGACTCGTCCGCCAGCCCGGCATCGCCTACTAGTCACGCGTCGCTTGTTAAGCCCGCATCGATTGCTGGCACCGCTTCACCCCGCACTCCCGCGCCGCCTGCTAAACCCGCATCGATTGCTGGCACCGCTTCACCCCGCACTCCCGCGCCGCCTGCTAAACCCGCATCGATTGCTGGCACCGCTTCACCCCGCACTCCCGCGCCGCCTGCTAAACCCGCATCGATTGCTGGCACCGCTTCACCCCGCACTCCCGCGCCGCCTGCTAAACCCGCATCGATTGCTGGCACCGTTTCACCCCGCACTCCCGCGTCGCCTGCTATCCCCGCATCCCCCGACAACTCCGCGACCCCTGCCAGCCCTACACCACCCAGGCGCCCCGCATCGCCCGACAACTCGGCGACCCCCGCCAGTTCCAGAACGCATAGCCGCCCCGCATCGCCGGGCAGATCCGCACCGCGCGGCAAGTCCGATCCGATGCCGGCTCCGGCGCCACAGACCCCGCCCGAGCAGGGCCTCAAACCCGGACTGCACCGCGAATCCCAGCTGCGCGCCAAGCTCGAGCCGCATGCCGGCACTGAGATGCGCGCCAGTTCACGGCCAAGATCGCAGCCGGCGCCGAGTAACGGCTCTCCAGTCAACAGCGGAGCACACGAAAGCTCCGATCCTGCGGCGAGCTCCAGCGAAATGCCGACAAATCCGAAACCAGCACCGACAAGCACTCCGCAGCCGTCAACCGCAACCAGCACGATCACTCAGCCAACCGATCCCCCAATGCAGTCGGCCTCACGCCAGCCGCATCTCCACAATCGCCAGCGCCAGCACAAGCACCTCCACCATTGCCGTCCTTGCTCCCGCGAGTTGATCGGCCGCCAGCCACGACTCTCATATGCACAGCCGACTGAAGCGCCCGCCCCGGAACAACACAGACCCATCGCAGGAAGCGACCACCATTGGCGACCACCCGCCTACCGCAACCGGGCGTCGCCACCGACGACCACGACGCCTCGGGCCTGGCGACCGCGCCCGCCCCACCGCCCAGCCGCGACGGGCGGCAGTGACCGCAACCACGACGCCCCGGGCCTGGCAACCCACACCGCGCCCACCACCCAGCCCCAAGCGGCAGCACTCACCACGACCACAACGCCCCAGGCCTGGCAACCGCGCCCCGCCCACCACCCATCTGCGACAGGCGGCGATCACCGCACCTCTTACGCCCCCGGGCCCGGCAACCCGCAGGCGCCCGTAGGCGTCACCGCGACAGCCCGAATATCCCGGTCAACCCACAGATCCGCGCCCACGCCTGAGCGTTTGGCGGCCCGACCCCAGCCACCAAAGCCGAACCGGCTAGCCACCCTGATCGGGACGGGTGAGGCGGCTCAGGCCGGCACCTCGTACGACTGCTCCCCCGCGATCGCCTCGGACAGGGCGAAATCCGGGTCCGCTACCGGCCGGCCGAAGTGGTAGCCCTGCAGGTAGCAGTAGCCGAGGCGGTGCAGGGCTTCGGCCTGGGCCGCTGTCTCGACTCCCTCGGCCACGGCGACCAGGCCCAGACCCGCGCTCACCTGGTGGAGCGCGTCGGCGATGACCGTGTGGCGGCCGGCTTCGGTGACGTTGTCGACGAAGGACTTGTCGACCTTGAGGATGTCTACCGGGACTGTTTGCAGCAGGCCCAGCGACGAGTGGCCGGTACCGAAGTCGTCCAGGGCTATCCGTACGCCGAGGGCGCGCAGTTCGTGCAGGGCCACCACCGCCTGGCCGCCTTCGAAGACCGCCGTCTCGGTGACCTCGACGGCCAGGCACGAGGCGGGCAGGCCGCTGTCGGCCAGTGCGGCGGCCACCGTGGCGGCGAAGTGCGGGCGGGCCAGCTGGCGGGCCGAGACGTTGACGCTCACCCGGTCGGGGGCGGCGGGGCCCAGGGTGGTGCGCCAGGACGCCAGGCGGGCGCAGGCTGTGCGCAGGATCCACTCGCCGAGTTCGACGATCAGGCCGTTGCGTTCGGCGACCGGAATGAAGGCGGCCGGGCTGACCAGGCCGCGGGTCGGGTGTTCCCAGCGGACCAGGGCTTCGACCGCGGCCACCCGGCCCGTGGGCAGTTCGACGATGGGCTGGTAGACCACGCGGAACTGGCCGCTGTCGAGCGCGGTGCGGATCTCGGCGCCGAGGCGGACGAATTCGCCGGCCCGTTCGTCCAGGGCAGGGGTCCAGCGGCGTACGGGTTCGCCGGTCTGCTTGGCCGTGTACATCGCCGTCTCGGCCTGGCGTAGCAGCTCGACGGGGGTGACGCCGGCGCCGCCGGCCAGGCCGATGGCCACCCCGACGTACAGTTCGTGGCCGTCGACCGCGACCGGTGCGCTCAGCGCGTGGGTCAGCGACGCGGCGACCGTGCGGGCCTGGTCGGCGCCGGCCGAGCGCAGCAGCACCGCGAACTCGTCGCCGCCGATCCGTGCGACCAGAGCGTCGCCGGGGGCCGCGGCCGCCAGGCGGGCGGCCAGCGAGTTGAGCACGCGGTCGCCGAGCGGGCGGCCGAGCTCGTCGTTGACGTTCTTGAAGCCGTTCAGGCCCAGCAGGGCGATCTGCGGACGGCTGCCGGCGGTGAGCGACTGGCGCAGCGCGTCCTCGAAGCAGCGGCGGCTGGCCACGCCGGTCAGCGTGTCCTGCATGGCGGCCCGGGTCAGCTCGGCCGACTGCCGGCGCACCTCGAACACGAAGCCCGACATCCGGGCCAGGACCAGCAGGATGAGCGCGCCCGCGCCGATCGCCACGGAGAGCCGGCCGACCGGGTCCGCGCCGATCTGCGGCACGAGCAGCAGGGAAGGCGCGAGCAGGGCGCAGGCGCCGAAGAGCAGCAGCCGGGACGGGCCGACGCGGGCTGCGGTGCGTCCGCCACCGCCGTGTTCGACGGCCATCGACGGGTGCAGCGCGGCGACCGACCACAGGACGTAGGCCAGGAGGAAGACCGGGTCGGCCAGATGGGTCGAGGCCGAGGTGTAAAGCGGGATCACGGCGAACAACGTGTCGGCCGCCAGCATCAGCACAGCCCCGGCCACGAGCAGCCGGGCACTGGCCGTCCGGGCGCCGCCACCGGTGAACAGGCGGGCGAGCAGGGCCAGCACCATCGCGTCGGCCGCGGGGTAGGCGACCGTGGTCACGCGTTCCAGGGTCGAGGTCCCGGAGTCGGCGGCCACCGGATAGAGCACGAAGAGCCAGAAGACCAGGCCGATCCCGGTCGCCACGATCGCGGCGTCGATCAGGTCGCCGGCCTCGCTGCGGTGCCGCCGGACGAGCAGGACCAGACCGGCGAAGAGCATCGGGTACGAGCCGAGGTAGAACACGTCGGCGAACGACGGGTAGGGCGAGCGGTGCAGGACGTTCTCGTAGAACTCGTACGTCAGGTCGCCGAGCACAAAGGTGATCTGCCCGGCGGCGAACCAGCGCCACATCGCCGGTCGCTGCGGCCGGTGCAGGCGCAGCGCGAGCAGGATGCCCACCGCGGTGGCCACGCCGACGACGTCGTAGACGATGCTCGCGACCACGCTGCCCTCGGGCAGCACGTAATGACCGGCGGTCGCAGCCATCCCGGCCACGAGCCACCAGATCCAGAGCCGTCCGTACCTCACGTCCGGTCATCGGACCGCCGCGTCCCGACTTGAGTTCCAGCGATGGACTTCACAACATTCGACCCTCGGACGGCCGGTGCGGAATCGGTCGGCAGGGCTCGCCTCGGGGATCAGAACATTGGTAGCGTGCCGCCATGACGACGGAATCCGGAGTTGATCGCGCCCTCCTGCGGGAGCTCGCCGCCCGCGAGCGCAGCGTCTTCGCCGAGCGGCGGCCCCGCTCGGCGGCCGCGTATCAGCGCGCCGACCACCTGTTCGGCCGGGTGCCGATGACCTGGATGAACAAGACCGCGGCCGGCTTCCCGGTCTATTTCGAGCGGGCGTCGGGCAACCGGATCACCGACGTCGACGGGCACGACTATCTCGACTTCTGCCTGGGTGACACGGGCGCCATGGCGGGGCACTCCCCGGCGCCGGTCGTCGAGGCCGTGCACCACCGGCTGGCCGGCCTCGGCGGCGCCACCACGATGATGCCGACCGAGGACGCGGCGGCCGTGGGGGCCGAGCTCAGCCGGCGCTTCGGCCTCCCGTACTGGAGCTTTGCCCTGACCGCGACCGACGCCAACCGCTGGGCCATCCGGCTGCTGCGCGCGGTCACCGGGCGGCCGAAGATCCTGGTCAATAGCTACTGCTATCACGGCTCGGTCGACGAGTCGCTGATCGTGGTGGGCCCGGACGGGCGGGGCCTGAGCCGGGAGGGCAACGTCGGCGCACCGGTCGAGGTGACCGAGACGAGCCGGGTGGCCGAGTTCAACGACCTGGCCGGCCTGGAGCGCGAGCTGGCCCACCGCGACGTGGCCGCCGTGCTGATGGAGCCGGCGCTGACCAACATCGGGATCGTGCTGCCCGAGCCGGGCTACCTGGCCGGGGTGCGCGAGCTGACCCGCAGGTACGGCACCTATCTGATCAACGATGAGACGCACACCTTCTCGGCCGGGCCGGGCGGGGCCACCGCGGCCTGGGATCTCGCCCCCGACGTGCTGACCATCGGCAAGGCGATCGCGGGCGGGATCCCGATCGGGGCGTACGGGTTGAGCGCCGACCTGGCCGGGGCGATCCTCGGCCGCTCGGATCTCGACCTGGTCGACATGGGCGGTGTCGGCGGCACGCTGGCCGGCAACCCGGTGTCGATGGCGGCCGCGCGCGCCTGCCTCGAGCAGGTGCTCACCGAGCAGGCCTTCGACGGCATGATCGCCACGGCGACGGCCTTCGCCACCGGGCTTCGCAAGATCATTGACGGGTACGCCCTGCCGTGGTCGGTCAGCCAGCTCGGAGCGCGGGTGGAATACCGCTTCGCCGACCCCGCCCCGCGCAACGGCACCGAGTCGGCGGCCGCGGCCGACGCCGAGCTCGAGGACTTCCTGCACGTCTATCTGGCCAACCGCGGTGTGCTGCTCACCCCGTTCCACAACATGGCGCTGATGTCGCCGCAGACCACCACGGCCGACGTCGAGCGCCACCACTCGGTCTTCGCGGACGCGCTGTCGGAGCTCACGGCCTGAGGTCGGGCATCTCGACCGTGCTGATCGCCACCGCGGTGCCGGACGGCACGGTCGCGCCGGGCGGCACCGCCTGGCGGGTCACCAGCGCGTTGTCCGGCACGCCGTCGGGCACCAGCAACGTCACGTTGCTGCGGCTGGCGGCCTGCCGGGCCTCGGCCAGCGTCTGATTGCTCAGGTCGGGCACGGTCTGCCGGTTCTGCCGTTCGGCCTCCTCGAGCAGCTCGCGGACGCGGATGCTGGTCCACAGGTAGTTGAGGATCAGCCCGGCCAGCAGACCGATGATCAGCAGCGAGATGCCGACCACCCCCGCGTACGCCGTGGCGCCGAGCGGGTCGTGCAGGGCCCGCGCCAGGCTGCGCAGGCTGGGCACGACCTTGCCCAGGTTGACCAGGCCGAGACCGATGACGATCGTGGTCAGCCAGTCCGACACCTTGATCAGGTTGGAGTTGGTCAGGTAGAAGGTCGCCGCCCGGCCGTCGTTGGCGGCGGCCTCGCTCGCCTCGGCGGCCCGGGCCCGGGGCAGGCCGAAGAGGAAACCCAGCGCGGCACCGACCGCCGAGGCGGCCACGAAGAGCAGGAACGCGGTCACGCCGGCGCCGCCGTTGCCGCTCGACAGCGCCAGCAGCACCGACACGACGATCATCGAGAACAGCAGTCCCACCACGAAAATGGAGACACCGCGCTGGATCTTGTCGCCGGCCATCCGCGGCGTGCGCCCGGACGAGAACAGATCACGAACACCCATGGGGACGCACCGTATTGGTAACGGCCGATCTGAGCGGGGCCGGGGTCGTTTCCCGATAGTGCCATAAAGAGCGCATAACACTCGTAGCCTGACACCATGGGTCTGTTCGGAAAGCGGGTGGCGGATGAGCCCGCCCCGCCGCGCACGCTGCCACGCGACATCGAAGCGCTCGAAGAGCTGGTCACCAACCTCGAGAGCGCGACCGACGAGGCCAGCAGCTGGCGGGTCTACGCGTCCACCCACCTCGAGTTCTACGACCTCGAATACGTGGCGATCTGGGTCATCGAGGCCGGCAAGCCGCGGCTGGAGTTCGAGTGCGGCCGGCTGGCCGGCGCCCTGGCCGGCTCCGCGCAGCCGAATCTCGTCCAACAGGCCGTCCGCGGTGCGCACCCGGTGTGGGCGAACGAGCGGGCCGCGGCCACGGACCCCCGGCTTGCCGCGGCGTTGCGCGGTGGTGCCCGGGCCGGCATTGCTGTGCCGGTCGTCAAGCAGGGCCGGGCCACCTCTGTGCTCGAGTATTTCACCGCCTCCGACCTCGCTCCCGACGCCGCGCTGCTCAGCAAATGGGGGGCCATCGCGCGGGTGGCGGAGCAGGCCCGGGTGGCCGCGCTGGCCGCCTCCTTCACCCGCCAGGTCGCCGACGACCGGCTCGCCGTCACCAATGTGGTCGCCGCGCTCGGGCACACCACCGACTCCTCCGTCGCGCTGCGGTCGGCCCTGGACGCCGTGCGGACCGCGTTCCATTGGGCCTACGGGTCCTACTGGCAGGTCGACGAGCAGGACAACGTGCTGCGCTTCTGCGTCGAGTCGGGCACCGCCGGCGACGAGTTCAAGAAAGTGACCCTGGCCGCCACCTTCGCCGAGGGCGTCGGGCTGTCGGGCCGGGCCTGGCGGGCTCGCGACCTGGTCTTCGTCCGCGACATCGGCCAGCTCACCGACTGTGTCCGGGCACCGGCGGCGCAACGGGCGGGCGTACGGTCCGGGGTCTGCTTCCCGATCTCGAGCGGCGACCGCATCGTCGGCACGATGGACTTCTTCACCACCGAGTTCGTCGATCTCTCCGACTCGCGGATGGACGCGTTGCGCAACGTGCAGCAGCTCGTGTCGCAGCGGCTCGACGTGGTGCGCGGGGCCGAGACGGCCGCCTCCAACGCGCGCGCGCTGCTCGACACGGTGTCCCGGCTGCGCACGGCCACCTCAGACGCGAGCCGGGTGGCCGACGACGCGGTGAGCCGGGCCTCCGACATGACCGGGGACGTGGCCTCGCTCAACGACGCGTCGGCGGCGATCGGCGACGTCATCCAGATCATCTCGTCGATCGCCGACCAGACCAACCTGCTCGCCCTCAACGCCACCATCGAGGCAGCCCGGGCCGGCGAGATCGGCAAGGGCTTCGCGGTCGTCGCGGGCGAGGTCAAGGAGCTGGCCCGGGAGACGGCCGAGGCCACCAAGAAGGTCTCCGAGCAGATCGCCGCGCTGCAGGCCAGCGCCGGGTCGGTGGCGTCCGGCATCCGGACCACGAGCGACACGATCGCCCAGCTCGATGCCGTGCAGGCCCGGATCGGCGAGGTGCTCGAGGAACAGTCCTCGATGGCTCACGCCTTCGAGCACTGACCCTCGAGCTCCAAACCGGTCAGATCCTCAGTACCGGAAGCGGGACACCAGGCTCTGCAGCTGGCTCGCGGTCGTCGCCAAGGCGTCGGCCGCGTGCCGGGTCTCGCCGACCGAGGCCGTGGTGCGCTGGGTGGCCTCGGACACGCCGCCGATGGTGGCGGCGATGTTGCCGGCGCCCGACGCCGCCTCGGACAGCGTGCGGTTCATCTCCTGGGTGGTGGCGGTCTGCTCCTCCACCGCCGAGGCGATGGTCATCTGGATGCCGTTGATCCGCTCGATGATCGCCGAGATCTCGCCGATCGCGGCGACCGCGCCGCCGGTGTCGCTCTGGATCGCCTGAACGCGGCGGGCGATGTCCTCGGTGGCCTTCGCGGTCTCCTGGGCCAGATCCTTGACCTCGCCCGCCACCACCGCGAAGCCCTTGCCCGACTCGCCGGCCCGGGCCGCCTCGATGGTGGCGTTGAGGGCGAGCAGGTTGGTCTGCTCGGCGATCGCGGTGATGGTCTTGACGACCGAGGCGATCTCGCTGGACGACTCGCCCAGCCGGGCGACGATCGCGTTGGTCGCCGACGCGACCTCGACCGCCTGGACGGCGACCTCGGAGGCCTCGGTGGTGGAGACGCTGATGTCGCGGATCGCCGAGCCCATCTCGTGCGAACCGGCCGAGACGACCTGCAGGTTGTTGGAGACGGCGTCGGCCGCGGAGGCGACCGAGCCGGCCTGGGTCGAGGCGGCGGAGGCGGCCGAGTCGACGGCGCCCGAGACGGCGGTCAGCTGACCGGCCGCGCTGTGCAGTGTGGCGGCGTTGCCGGCCAGCGTCACGACGTCCTCGCGCAGGCGGGCGATGGCCTGGTCGAGCGAGCCCGCCATGAGGCCGACCTCATCACGGACGGTCACCCCCGACGTACGGGTCAGGTCGCCGTCGGCCAGCCCCTCGGCCACCCGGGCGACCTCGCGGACTGTGTTCCGCACGCGGTTGGCGACTCGGAACCCGAGCAGCAGGCTGATCAGCACGCCCAGCCCCAGCAGCACGGCGATCGTCCAGGTGGCGACCTCGGTGTCCGACTCGGCCGTGGCGATGGCGTCCTCGGAGCGGGCCTCGGCCAGCGCGGCGAGCGCGTTCTGGTCCTCGCCCAGGGCGCCGTAGAGCTTGTTGTAGGTCTCCAGGACCTGCTGCAGCTCGGCCGGACTGACCCCGCGCTGGTCGATCTGGATGAACTCCAGGAAGTCGGCCCAGTCAGTGGCGGCCTTCTCGACGGCGGCGGTGCCCGCGGCGTCTCCCGCGAAGGCGGTGCGCAACTGGTCGAGGGCACCCTGGATGGCGGTCTTGTTGGCCGTCAGGCCCTGGGTGATCACGTCCTTGAGCGCCGGATAGAGCCGCAGGGCGGAGGTGTTGCCCCCGAACGCCTCGATGTTCTTGGCGAACGCCCCGGTGGCCGACTCCACGGCGATCGTCGACCGCTGCGCCGCGGCCGCGTCGACGTTCTGCTCGTGCAGGGTGAACAGGGCCACCCCGCCCACGAGCACCCCGGTGAGCGTTCCGGCCAGTACCGCGGCTCCGATCTTTGTCCGCAGCGAGCGGTTGTCGAACGCCCCCACCAGTCCCATATCCCCATGCCTCTCGGTTTCGGTCCGCAAAACCTCAGATCGGCACGAAGGAGTGCCCGGCTGAGCACATTGCCGTCGCTGCTACAAAGCGAACAGCAGGGCGGCGCTCAGCAGGACGGCCACGGCGGTGGCGAAGTGGATGCCGAAGGCAGTGGCCTTGGTGCCGCCGTTCCGCAGGACGATCAGTGTGTCGCCCAGCGGCACGAGCGCGACGACCAGCATGAACCACGCCGCGGCGGACGCCCCGGCGAACGCCAGGAGAGCCAGGCCGATCAGGCCGTAGCTGAGGTCGCGCACGCCCTTGACGCTCAGGTAGGCGTTGGGCCGGGCCGGTACGCCGTAACCGGTCGCGGCCGGCTCCGGAGCCAGCAGGAATCGGGCTCCGATGAAGATGATGAATCCGTTGAGCACGATGGCCAGCCCGTAGGCGAAGAAGCTCAGCATGACGGTCTCTCTTTCTAGCGCTGCTAGGAACTAGATCGACGCTAGCATTGCGCCGACAGAAGCGCTAGTGGCGCTAGAATTCTTGTCATGCCTATTCAGGAGCGTCGGGAGCGCGCACGTCAGGAGCGGGAGCGGTTGATCATCGACGCCGCCCGCGAGATGGCCGAGGCCGAAGGGTGGGATGCCGTCACCACGCGGCGGCTGGCCCAGCGGATCGAATACAGCCAGCCCGTGCTCTACAGCCACTTCAAGGGCAAGGACGCGATCATGACGGCCGTGGCGGTCGAGGGCTTCGCCGAGCTGGCGGCCGAGCTACGCACGGCCCGGACCGGCGCCCCCGACCCGCAAGCCGCGCTGGCCGCGGTGGCCGCGGCCTACACCCGCTTCGCCGAGACCCGGCCGGTCCTGTACGAGGCCATGTTCACCAACGCGGTCGACCTGACCTTCGCGAGCCCGGACACCCCCGCCCCGCTGCACGAGGGTTTCGGCGAGCTGCGGGAAGCCCTGCGCCCCCTGATCGGCGACGACGACCTGGGCGCGTCGACCGAGGTCTTCTGGGCCGGCCTGCACGGGCTGATGACGCTGACCCGGGGCGGCCGTCTGCCCCGCGACGGGCAGGATCAGCGGCTGGCCCTGCTGCTCCAGCACTTCGGGCCGCGTTAGATGGGACGCGTGCCGCTCGACTTCACCGATCCCGCGTTCATCCAGGACCCCTACCCCGCCCTGGCCCGGCTGCGGGACCAGGGCGCGGTCACCTGGCACGAGCCGACCGGGCAGTTCCTGGCGGCCACCCACGCGGCCGCCGGCGCGGTGTTGCGCGATCGGCAGCTGGGCCGGTTCTGGCACGACCGGGAGCCGGCCGAGGTGTACGAGCCGTTCAACCTGCTGCACCGCAACCAGATGATGGAGAACGAGCCGCCCGTGCACACGCGGCTGCGCTCGCAGGTGGCCCGGGCGTTCGCCCGCGGGCACGTCGCCCGGCTGCGGCCGGCCGTGGCGGCGACGGCCGTGACCCTCGTACGGGAAGCGGGGTCGACCTTCGATCTGCTGGCCGACGTGGCCGAGCCGCTGGCAGTCACGGTGATCGCCGAGCTGCTGGGTGTGCCGGAGTCCGACCGGCCGCGGTTGCGCCCGTGGTCGGCGGCCATCGTGCGGATGTACGAGGTCTCCCGTACGCCGGCGGTCGAGGCCGCCGCGCTCGACGCCTGCCGGGAGTTCGCCGCCTACCTGCGACGGCTGGCCGCGCGGCGGACCGCCGAGCCGGCCGACGACCTGATCAGCCACCTCGTGCCGGTGCTGTCGGCCGACGAGGTTGTCGCGACGGCGATCCTGCTGCTCAACGCGGGCCACGAGGCGTCGGTCAACGCCCTCGGCGGCGGCCTGGTGGCGTTGCTGCGGCATCCGGCCGAGCTGGCCCGGCTGCGCGCCGACCGGTCGCTGCTGCCGGCCGCGGCTGAGGAGATGATCCGGTACGACTCCCCGCTGCACCTGTTCGCCCGGACCACCGCCTCGGACGTGACTGTGGCCGGCGTACGGGTTCCGGCCGGCACCCCGATCGCGGCGCTGCTCGGCGCGGCCAACCGGGATCCGGCCGTGTTCACCGCGCCGGACAGCTTCGACGTGGGCCGCGACCCCAACCCGCACCTGGGTTTCGGCGCGGGACGGCACTTCTGTCTCGGCGCCCCCCTGGCCCGGATCGAGTTGCGGGCCGCGCTGGAGGCCCTGCTGGCGTACGACCTCGACCTGGCCGCCGAGCCGGTCAACCGGCCCACGTTCGTGTTGCGCGGCTACCGCGAGGTGCGGCTCACCCGGACGTGACCGGCAGCGAGGCGAACCCGCGCAGGGTCAGCCGGTCGCGGCGCTCGGGCTCGCCGGTCAGGGCCAGCCGGGGCAGCATCGTGAGCAGCAGCGGCAACGCGACCTGGGCTTCGAGGCGGGCCAGCGGGGCACCGAGGCAGTAGTGGGCGCCGCCGCCGAACGAGACCGGCTGGACGTTCGCCCGGTCGGGGTCGAAGCGGTTCGGGTCGTCGTAGCGGGCCGGGTCACGGTTGGCCGCACCGAGCAACATGGTCAGCCCGGCGCCGGCCGGCACGTCGACGCCGTCACCGAGCTCGACCGGCCGGGTGGTGAACCGGGACGTCAGCTGGACCGGTGAGTCGTACCGGAGAATCTCCTCGACGAAGGCGGGCGCCAGCTCGGCGTCGGCCCGCAGCCGCCCGGCCTGATCGGGGTGCCCGAGCAGCAGGTGCAGGCCCAGGCCGAGCAGGTTGGCAGTGGTCTCGAAGCCGGCCACGAGCAGCAGCACCAGGTTGGCCAGCAGCTCCTCGCCGGTGAGCGTGTCCCCCGCGGCGATCAGGGCACTGGTCAGATCGTCCTGCGGGTTGCGCTGCCGCTCGGCGATCAGGCCGACGAAGTAGTCCTCGAGGTCGCGCCCGGCCGCGTCGGCCAGTTCCATCTCCTCGACCGTGCTGATCGGCTCGAGCACCACGGTCAGGTCGGCGGCGCGCTCGCGGAACCAGACGCGGTCGGTGGCCGGGACGCCGAGCAGGGCGCAGATGACACCGATGGGTAGCGGGTAGGCGAACGCGGTCATGAAGTCCGCGGCCGGCGGCATTGCCTTGATCAGCTCCTCGGCCTGCCCGGCGATGACCTCGCGCATGCCGCCGATGCGCTTCGGCGTGAACGTGGCCGCGGCAGCCCGGCGGACCCGGGTGTGGTCGGGCGGGTTGCTCTGCAACATCGACAGCACCACCGAGGCGACACCCCGGTTCTGCCGCCACTCGGGCCAGAACTGGTCGTAGTCGCCGGCGTCGGCCAGGCGCACGCTCGGGTCGCGCAGCAACCGGTTGGTCAGGGCGTGCGTGGTGACATACCAGCGTTCGTCGGGTGCCAGGAAAGCCGGGGCGTGTGCCCGGAGGACGTCGTAGGCCGGGTACGGGTCGTGGCGTCCCTCGGGGGTGAACAGCGAACCGAGCGCGGTCGGAAAATCCATGCGTCTCATCATCCGCGTTCGCTCGCCCCGGCCGCAGCCCCGGGCCGCGGTCGGGCCGTTGGTGGGCGGGCCGCCGCCCCGGCTGCCCGCCCACCCCGGCACGTGACCACCGCCTCGCGCCTGGACGAGCGTTCCCCCGGCGGCGGTCACCCCGGCCGGCCGGCCGCGTCCCCGGTTCCCGATGGGGGCGTCCGGCTCTCAGCAAGCTGAAGGTGCCTCGTTCACGCTATGGAGCCCGCGGGTAGCAGCGGAATCGGCCGTACCATCAGGCCACCCCCTCGGCTGGGGGGTCCGGCGCGGACTGTTCCGCCGACCCCGGGCGGGTTCAGCCGACCGGCACATGCGCGGTGATGAAGCCCCAGGCCGCGCTGGCCCGGTCGACCCGGTTGTAGATGCCGACCCAGGACTGCGGGTGTCCCTTGAGGTCCGGCGCCTCGCAGGTGACCCGGTCGGCCGCGCCGGCGGTGACGGTCTGCAGCTCCAGCCGGTCGCCGCGCCGCACGAACATCGGGCCGCCGCTGTCGCCCCGCGTCGAGCCGCCCTCGACGGACGTCACAAAGGTCATCGACGACCGGGGTGAGTCCGGGAACAGGCACGGCCCGGTGTTCACCGAGGCCAGGCTGGTCACCCGGACCTGACCGGCGTGCTGGGCGGGCCGGCCGGCAAAACCCAGGACCTCGGCCCGCGTCCCGGCCGGAGCCGCCCGCGAGGCGATCCCGGCCGGCGTGACGGAGGTGACGGGCTCTGCCAGCTCGAGCAGGGCCACGTCGTTGGCCAAGGTCTGGTCGTCGTAGCCGCCCATCCGCCAGACGGCGACGACCGGCCACCGGGCGGTGCCCGGGGCAGCCGGGCGGACCACCATGTCGCGGGCGCGGTAGGCCCGGCCCGGCTGACGGTCCCGATTGGTGCAGTGCTGAGCGGTGATCACCCAGCGCGGCGCGATCAGGGTGCCCGTGCAGGCCAGCCCGTCGTCGAGCAGCCCGCGGTCGGCCTCCACCCGGACGACGGCCGGGTTGCGCTCAGCACCGATCTCGGCGGCCTCGGCTTTCGAGCTCACGAGGGCCGAGGCCTGCCCGGTCATGGCCCAGGCCACAAAGGCGGCCAGGCCGACCGAGGCCATTCGTCCCCATTGATGACGAGTCACCACCCCGGACCCCTTCGTAGCGTTCCGCCATGACCCCCTCACGTTACGAACAGAACAGGCTCCAAGGGAATCCCCCGACCCCACCGGACCCGATATCCGATCCGTTTACCTCAAAAGAGGAACCCACCGACGCACAACCGCGGGCTGGTCGAGCTCACTGGTCGAGCAGGTGGCTCTCGAACGTGGGGCGGTGGGCGAGGATGTAGTCGGCGTCGGTGAGGTAGAGCAGGTGGTGGCCGTCGGCCAGGTGGCCGGCGAAGGCCTCGTGGCCGGCCGCGGCCGCTGTGCGCATCAGGGTGACCAGGGCGTGCAGGCCGACGGCGACCGCGTCGACGAGGGCGGTGCGGCCGGCGCGGTCCAGGCCGTAGGAGTCGCAGAACGTGCGGAGGCGCGCTGCCTGGTCGTCGGTGGTGCCGAAGCCGTCGGTGTTGCCGGGGGCGGTCAGTGGCACCCAGCGATAGACGGCGTAGGCGACGTCCCACAGGCGGGGGCCGGGGTGCGCGAAGTCGAAGTCGAACATGCCGGCCACCCGGGTGCCGTCGAGCACGCAGTTGTACGGCGCGAAGTCGCCGTGACAGAGGACCTCGACCGGGTCGAGCGCGGGGGCCTGCCAGCCCTCGCGCGGGGCCGTGGCGGCGAAGGTGGCCGTCGCGTCGTGATAGGAGCGCAGCAGCGCGGCGGCCGTGGTCAGCGCGGGAGCCGACATCGCCGCGGCCAGGGGTGGATAGTTCGAGACGTCGCCGGGCAGGAACGACAAATACTCGTACCCGTCGGAGATCTCCCGCCGGACGCGGGGCACACCGGCGAAGCCGGCCGCCTCCAGGTGGCGCAGCAGCTCGTGGACGTGGGGCGACCACGGCCCGGCCGGGCGGCGCACGGTGTCACCGATGCGGACGATCTCGTTGATGCCGCCGGGAAGGATCTCCATGGGGCAACCCTAGGAGGCGTGGACTCCGGCCACCGCTATCAGGCCGTCGGCGAAGGTGCGGCGCCAGTTGATGTAGTCGTGGCCGCCGGTGTATTCGGCGTAGGAGACCGAGTAGCCGCGGGCCCGCAGCGCGTCGCGCATGGCCCGGTTCACGTCGATCTGGGTCGGGCCGTCACCGGGCGGCGCGGGATGGGTCTCGAAGATGCCGACGTCGAGGTAGAAGCGGATGTCGGCCGGGGGCCGCCGGGCCACCTCGCGGATGAGCCGGCCGGGGTCGTCACCGGGCCACCAGAAGCTGCCCGACTGTGAGATCACCGCGCCGAACGACTCCGGCGAGCTCAGCGCCAGGGCCGCCGCGGCCAGTCCGCCCCGGGACACGCCCGCGATCATGTTGGCCCGCCCGTCGGCGCCGGCGCCGAGCTCGGTGCGCGCCCACGGCAGCAGTGTCCCGGTCACGAAGCCGGCCATCGCGGAGCCGGGGGTCAGCTCGTCGTCGCGGGTGGCCGCGTAGTTGCTGACGAAGAGGGCGACCAGCGGCGGGATCTCGCCGGCGGCGATCAGATTGTCGAGGATGGTGGGGATCCGCTGCGCGGTGCGGGCGATCCAGCCGTCGAAGACCACGAGCACGGGCAGCCCCTCGGTCGGCGTCCCGGCCGGGCGGTAGACGGAGACCGGCGGTGACAGTGGAGCGTCGACCAAAGTTCCGGCCGGCACCCCCGGCCGCGGCTCGAGCCAGGGCTCGGCGGGCGCGTCGGGCAGCGAGAGCACCGACAACCACGCGTCGGAATCGTCCGGGTCGCCGGGTTCGCCCTCGAAATACTGCCGCAGCGGGTTGAAGGCGTCGACGTGACACGGCCCCTGCCCGGAAGGGTCGGCCGGGAGCCCGTCGGCCGCGTCGTGGGCGAAGCAGTAGATCGTGCGCAGGTCGGACGGCAGCACCCGGGTGGCATACCAGAGGTCGGTGCCGGGCAGCTGCTCGAGCGCGATGTCGAGCCCCCACCACACCCGCGTGCTGCGGGCCGCGCCCCGCCACAGGAACGTGACCAGCCGCGAGTCGTCGCGCCAGTCCTCGATCAGTGGGGTGCCCGAGGCCGTGACCCGTCGCCAGAACTCGTCGAGCGAAGCCGGTTCGTCGAGCAGCGCGTCGAGCAAGGCGTCGAGCTGTGGACTCTGCACAGGGCACTCCCGGGCAAGGCGGAGGGTGAGCGATCCGCCACTGAGAGTTTCAATCGGATCTTTCAATGTCAAGAAGACGATCTTCCCGACGCCCGGGCACCCCCGCGATCCCGCGCTATCTGGCGTACGTGGACAGTCCGGCCAGCAGGGCGCCGAGTCCCGCCTTCGCATCCGCGAACAACATCGCCGTCCGCGGGTCGGAGTACAGCTCGTTGTCGATGCCCGCGTAGCCGTGCCCGAGCGACCGCTTGATCACGATAACGCTCTTGGCCCGGTCGACCTCGAGGATCGGCATGCCCGACACCGGGTTGCCGGGCCGGCGCGCCGCCGGGTTGGTCACGTCGTTGGCCCCCACGACCAGCACCACATCGGTGCGCGGGAAGCCGGGATTGCTCTCGTCGAGGTCGGCCAGCTGCTCGTAGGGCGCGTTGGCCTCGGCGAGCAGCACGTTCATGTGGCCCGGCATGCGCCCGGCCACCGGATGGATCGCATACTCCACCTCGACGCCGCGCTCGGTCAGGGCCTGGGCCAGCGCCACCGCCTCGTGCTGGGCCTGGGCCGCGGCCAGCCCGTAGCCGGGGACGATCACCACCCGGCCCGCGTAGGCGAGTTGGATCGCCGCGTCGTCGGCCGTGATCTCGCGGACGGACGAGGACCCGGACCCACCGGCCACCGCGACCGCGTCGCCCGTGCCGAAACCACCCGCGATGATCGCGCCGATCGGCCTGTTCATGGCGTCGGCCATCAGCTTGGTCAGGATCGCCCCGGCCGCCCCGACCAGCGCCCCCGCGATGATCAGCGGCGTGCTCCCGAGCACGAACCCGGCCATCGCCACGGCGGTGCCGGTGCAGGCGTTGAGCAGCGAGATCACGACCGGCATGTCGGCCCCGCCGATCGGCAGGGTGAGCAGCACGCCGGCGGCCAGCGCGGCCGCGGCCGCACCCCACAGCGCGGGCGTGCCGCCGTCGAAGCCGACGACCAGCACCGCCGTCACGGCCGCGACGACCGCGAGCCCGATCGAGATCAGCCGGCCGTAGGGCACGACGATCGGCCGCCCGGGGACGCGCCCGGCCAGCTTGCCCGAGGCGATCAGCGAGCCGCTGAACGTGAGCGCGCCGATCAGCACGTCGAGCACGCCGGTCACCTCGGCCTGGGTCGTCGCCGGGTGCTCGCCCAGCGCGATCAGGGCCGCCGCGCCGCCGCCGACCGCGTTGAACAGGCTCACCAGCTGGGGCATCGCCGTCATCCGGACCACCCGCGCGGCCACCAGCCCGGCCACCGCGCCGGCGGCCGTGCCGACGCCGAGCGCCCAGGCCGCCCACGTGTCGATCTGCCGGCCCTCGATCAGCACGGCCACCGTGGTCAGGATGGCCAGCCCCATGCCCGCGGCCGACACCTGGTTGCCGCGCCGGGCGGTGGCGGGCGCGTTCATCAGGTGCAGGCCGGCGACGAACGCGGTCGCGCAGACCAGGTAGATCAGGTGGACGATCGTGTCGAAGGCGCTCATCCCCGGCT
The DNA here is from genome assembly GCF_023544465.1 of Paractinoplanes maris. Lineage (GTDB taxonomy): Bacteria > Actinomycetota > Actinomycetes > Mycobacteriales > Micromonosporaceae > Actinoplanes > Actinoplanes maris. The sequence continues at coordinate 263,484 of NZ_JALPVL010000017.1, forward strand.
CCGGAACATGGCCAGCATGCGGTCGGTGACGACGTATCCCCCGGCGACATTCATGGCGGCGAAGAAGGCGGCCACCGCGAGCAGGGCGTAGCCGGCCGGGGTGGAGATCGTGGCGGCCAGCAGCATGACGCCGACCAGCACGACCCCGTGGATGGCGTTGGCGCCGGACATCAACGGCGTGTGCAGGGTGGCCGGCACCTTGCTGATCACCTCGAAGCCGACGAGCAGGCCGAGCGTGAAGACGGTCAGATCGGCCAGGAGCAGCGGGCTCATCGGGTCTCCTTCTGATAGTCACGCAGCCTCGGGTGCACAACCTCGCCGCCATGGGTCACCAGCACCGCCGCGAGGAGCTCGTCGGTGCCGTCGAGGGAGAGGATTCCCTCCGGCATCAGATTCTGGACCAGGGCTACGACATTTCTCGCGTACGCCGTGGAGGCCGCGACCGGCACGGTGGACGCCAGGTTGGGCGCGCCGATGACGGTCACGCCGTGGTCGGTGATCGTCCGCGTGTCGGCCGTCGCACCGGCCACGTTGCCGCCCAGGTCGATCACCACCGAGCCCGGGCGCATCACGGCCAGCGCCTCCTGCGAGACCAGCAACGGGGAGCGGCCGCCGGGCACCTTGGCCGTCGTGATCACCACGTCGAAGCGGGGCACGGCCTCGGTCAGGGCGGCCAGTTGCCGGGTGGCGGCCTCCCCGGCCAGCTCTCGCGCGTACCCGTCGGCGGTCTGCTGTCCCGACGCCAGCTCCAGCACGGCGGCACCGGTCGAGGCGATGTCGGCCCGCGCCGCCTCGCGCACGTCGTAGCCGGTGACCAGCGCCCCCAGCCGCCGCGCGGTGGCCAGCGCCTGCAACCCGGCCACGCCCGCGCCGAGCACCAGCACCTGGGCCGGCCGGGTGGTGCCGGCCGCCGTCACCAGCATCGGGAAGAACCCGCCGTAGGCCTCGGCGGCCAGCAGCGCGGACTTGTAGCCGGCCACGTTGGCCTGTGAGGTGAGCGCGTCCATCGGCTGGGCCCGGCTCAGCGTCCGCGGCAGCAGGTCGAGACTGATCGCCGTGACACCCTGGGCCGCCAGCATCTCGGCCGGCGCGGGATCACCGAGCGGGTCGAGCAGCCCGATCAGGATCCGGCCGGCGGCCAGCGCGGCGAGGTCGTCGGGAGGCCGCACCACCAGCAGCACACCGCTCTCGTCGTACACCTGTTGTCTCGACCCGACCTCGGCCCCCGCCTCGGCGTACGCCTGATCGTCGAACCAGGCCGGGCGCCCGGCACCGGCCTCGACGAGCACCCGGAGGTTGCCGCGGCGCAGGAGCGCGACTCCGTCCGGGGTCAGCGCCACCCGGCGTTCGCGGCCGGCGGTCTCGCGCAGGACTCCCACTGTCGTCATCGACATATCGAAGCCCTATCACTTCCCGCTCGGCCCGGCCACCCGCCGGACGGTAGGGTCGCCGCATGGCGGAACGGGTCGGCGAGGGCGTCTGGTCACTGCAGGGCGAAACGATCACCCTTCCGGTGGAGATCACCTCGGCCCGGTTGACTGCCGCGGTCTTCACGACCCGGGCCTCCTCGGCCCGCTCGGTGCTGGGCGAGACCCCCCTGCGCCCGTTCTCCGTGTTCGGCCGGGCCCTCGGCATGATCATGTGTGTCCACTACGACGAGTGGGCGCTCAAGTCCTACGACGAGGTCGGCGTGGGCCTGCTGGTCCGCGGCCCGTCCGGCCCGCCGGGGCTGCACCTGGTCGATCTGCCGGTGACCGGCGCCTTCACCCGCGAGGCGGGCCAGGACTTCTGGGCCCTGCCGAAATGGCTGATGGACGCGGACCTGCGCTTCTCCAAGATGGAGACCGATGTGGTGGTGCGCGACCGCACCACCGAGGTCGTGCGGGCCTCGTTCCGGCACGGCCGCCTGCGGCTGCCGTTCGCCGTGCGGGCGACGCTGCCCTCCTGGTCCTATCTGGACCGTGGCGCGCAGGCGGGCCGCGTGCTGCGAGGCCGGGTCCCGATGCGCCTGTCCGGCGTGCGTCTGGGTCGAGGTGCGTTCCGCGTACGGCTGGGAGACCACCCGATGGCGGCCCGGATGACCGCCCTGGGCATGACCGGCAAGCCCCTCCTGACCGTCCACGCCGCCCGTCTGCATGGCCCCCTCGACGAGTTCACCGAAGTCTGACGTCGCCCCCGGCACGGTGCTGCCACATCTCGCGCGTCATCTCGTACTCCACCTCACCCAGCTGCGATCCGGGCAGGGGATCGTCCCAGGCCGGGTAGTAGGTGCGCACGTACCGCAGGCCGACGGCCTCCATGACGCCCCGCGAACCGGCGTTCACCGCCATCGTCTGCGCGATGACCCGGCTCAGCCCGACCGTGCCGAAGGCGTGCCGCAGCAGGGCGCGGGACGCCTCACTGGCCAGCCCCTGCCGCCAGGAACGGCGCACCAGGCGGTAACCGAGCTCGCCGACCGACGGGTCGTCGGGCTGGTCGGGCCCGTGGGCCGGCGGCAGCATCATCAGCCCGACGAAGCTGTCGTCCGGCGGCGGCGAACCCGGCCCGGACCCATCGGATGCGAAGGCCATCCAATAGCCCAGCCCGTCGACCTTCGCGCCCAGAGCCATCCGCTCGGCATGGCTGGCGACCACCTCGGGCCGCGACCGGGCTCGTCCCCAGAGATACCGCAGCACCTCGGGATCGGCGTCGAGCCGCACCTCCAGCTCGAGGTGCCGATCGGCCAGCGGAACCATCACCAGACGAGCGGTACGCAGAATCGGTTGTGGCACCCGGCGACGATCACACAGGAACCGCCGTCGCGCGAGGAGGTTTCGTCGATCGCGACCCGATCACCGACAGCCGCCGGCCGGGATCGCCGGCACGGAGGCCGAGATGGCCGTGCCGCCGCCCGGCTCCGACTCGATGTCGAGGCGGCCGGCCAGTCGCTGGACCCGCCGGCGCATGCCGGCGAGGCCGAAACCACCGTCGGCGGAGGCCGGCGAACGCCGGGCGCCGGGCTGGAAGCCCACCCCGTCGTCGCGGACGTCCAGGGTCACCTGGTCGTCCATGTACGACAGGGTCAGGCCGACCCGGCTGGCCTTGGCGTGTTTGGCCACGTTGGCCAGCGCCTCCTGCGCGGCCCGCAGCAACGCCACCTCGACCTCGGCGTGCATCGGGCGCGGGTCGCCGGTCGTGGTCAGCACCGCCTCGATCTCGTGGACCTCCGACCAGCGCCGCACGACGTCGTCGATCGCCTCCGGGAGCCGGGCCTCGGCCAGTACGTGCGGCTCCACCGCGTGGACCGTCCGGCGAGCCTCGGTGAGGCTCTCGCGGGCCAGGCTGACCGCGTTCGTGACGTGCCGGCGCGACGCCGGCGGCCCCTCCATCGTCTGCTGGGCGGCCTGGAGCTGGGCCAGGATGCCGGCCAGGCCCTGGGCCAGGGTGTCGTGGATCTCCCGCGCCATCCGTTCCCGCTCGTCGTGCACCCCGGCCTCGCGGGCCTGGACCAGCAGCCGGGCGTGCAGGCCGGCGTTCTCGGCCAGCGCCGCCTCGATCCTGGTGTTGGCCTCGTGCAACTCCGCGAGCGCCTGCTTCTGCCGCCGGTCGCGCTGATCCCCCATGTCGATGAGGTAGGACGAGCCCCAGGCCAGCACCGTACTGATCAGACTGATGGCGAGCCACGCCCACCAGAAGCCGCCGCTGATGGTGGCGATCCCGCCGAGATAGGACACTGCCATGATCATGGAGGTGGCGGCGGCACCGGCGTATCTCCACCGGCCTCGCAGGTAGTGGAACGCCTGGGGATAGCCGGCGAAGGCGAACAGGCCATACCAGGGCGCGGTGGCCACCAAGGCGGCCGCCAGCAGCATGAGTACCGCGTAATAGGCGCCCATCAGCCGGGAGTTGCGGTGCCAGGCCGGGTGCAGGACGTGGAACCACAGCAGCCAGAGCGCGGCCACGACCGAGAGAGCGAGTGTCGCCGGCTGGTGCGGCGCCTCGCCCCGGAGCGGCAGCAGCAGGGCGATGACAGTGCACACGGCCAGAAGCAGATGTGGGAGGACCCGCAAGGCGGCCGTCTCCTGGCGCTCCCAGCGCTCGAGATCCGCCCGCAACTCGGCTTCGATGCTCACGACCTGCTCCAGCGGAAGTCACATATCCTTGGCGTCCCGCCATGATGGCACGGGCGCGGAGGCGTAGCGTGCGGGTGTGACTGTCATTTCGCTGATGCTCGGAGTGCCGGATGCCGCGGCGGCGTCGGCCTGGTATCAGCGCGCTCTGGGGGCCACCGAGCTGTGGAGCGTCGGGTCGGTGGCCGGGCTGCGGATCCAGGGGGCGCCGTTCTTCGTGGCCGAGCCTTCGAGTCAATGGGCCAGCCCGGTCGCGGCCGGGACCACCACCGTACGGGTGGAGGTGTTCGTCGAGGACCCGGACGCGTTCGCCGAGCGGGCCGCCGCCGCCGGGGCGAACTATCACGATCCGGTGCGCGACCACGAGGCGCCGTGGGGCACGCACCGGCAGGGCGGGTTCTTCGACCCCTTCGGGCATTTCTGGCTGGTGGGCGACAAGTCACCGCTGAACCCCCCGGGCGAGGGAGACGGTCCCCCTCGCTGAGGGATCCGCGCCGGCGGGCTTCCGGCCAGGCTCAGTGCATGCAGACAACAACGACGACGACCGGCCCGGGCATCACCTCCGCGGTGGTCGGCTGGGCGGTGGCCTACGGCGGGGTCCGGCTGGTCTGGGCGGTCGGCGGGGCGCCGGCGTTCGAGCCGTTCGGGTCGGATCTGCTCGGCTTCACCGGGTGGTGGGCGGTCGCGTTGTGTGCGGCGGCCGGGGTGCTGGCCGTCGTGCTGCACCGGACGACGACCTGGCGGCCGGCCCTGGCCGGGGCGGCCTGGGCGGTCGCCGGGCTGCTGGTGGCGGCCGCGGGCATCCTGCTGCCCGAGCTCGTGGGATTCCTGCTGCTCAGCGTCGGGCCGTATTTCGACCCGCTCGCCTTCGCCAGCCGTCTCGGGTGTGCGGGCGGCGCGGTCCTGCTCGGTCTGGCGATCGCCGGATATCAGCGGCGCACCCGGGGCGACTGTCCCGCGTGCTGCCGGACCGGCCGGCCGGGCGGGCGATCACCGGCACCGGCCGGGTGGGCGCGCCTCGCCGCGTACGCCGCGGTGGCCGGTCTGACCGCCCGGTTCGTCGCCCAGGCCGTGGTCGGGTTCGACGGGCTCACCACCAACACCCCGGTGATCGCGCTGGAGGTGGGGATGCTGCTGGCCGGCATCCTGCTGCCGATGGCACTGGTGCACGGCTGGGGCCGGATCTGGCCGCGCTGGGTGCCGCTGCTGGCCGGCCGTACGATCCCCCGCCTCATCCTGTTGATCCCGGGGTTCGGTCTGGGCGTCGGTCTGGTGGCCTACTTCGGCATGGGCCTGGTGCAGCTGGCGTCGGGCTCGGTCAGCCAGTTCTCCGACACGTTCCTGCTGGTGGCGATGTCGGCCTACTGCGTCTGGGGTCTCGGCCTGGTCGTCGCGTCCACCGACTATCACCTGCGGACCCGGCGCGAGTGCGCTCGCTGCGGCCGCTGACCGGCCCGTCGAAGGCCGACGGCAGCACGCTCGCGGATCTCCGACCCGTCCGGCATCGTCAGACTCCGTATCTCGTTGTCGAGACGAACGCCGGCGACGCGCCCGGGGAGCAGACGCCGGTGAACGTGGCCGACGTCGGCCACCGCCTCCCACACCCGCTGCGCCGGTGAGTCGATCACCGCTTCGACGCGGACCGTGGCCATCGTGGAATTCCCCTGAGCCGGTGGAGCGACGTTGTCGGGGGCACACGGTAGCGTCCGCCGCATGGATGAGACCGCGGCGACCCGGCAGGCAGCGATGGACTATGTGGAGAGTCTCGACCGCCGCGACTGGCCCCGGCTGACGACGCTGCTCGCACCGGACGTGGTCTACGAGATGCCACAGACCCGCGAGCGGATCCGCGGCCGGGCGGCCTTCCTGCGGTTCAACGCGGACTATCCGGGTGACTGGCACCTGCGGGCGCGCCGGGTCGTGGCCGACGGCCGGGCCGCCGCCCTGGTGCTGGACGTGCGGGTCGGGGCCGACGGGCTCGACGCCTGCGTCTGGGTCGAGGTCGGCGACCACGGCCGGATCAGCCGGATCACCGATTACTGGCCCGAGGCGTACGATCCGCCGGCCGGCCGGGAACACCTGGTGGAGCGCTACTGAGGGAGCAGGGAGTCGAAGACGGCCTCGCGGTCGAAGGTCATCGCCTTCTCCAGTGCCCGGGCGGCCATCTCGGCCTTGTCGGCGTCGGTCATCTCCAGGACGGCGTGGTCGAGCGCGTCGGCCAGGGCGTTGATGTCGCCCGGCTCGACCACGATCGCCGTGTCGCCCACCGCCTCGCCGGTGCCGCCGGTCAGCGTGGTGATCACCGGGCCGCCGCCGGCCAGCATCTTCTCGGCCAGGGCGATGCCGAAGGTCTCGACGAAGTCGGGCTCGGGCTTGGTCGGCAGGGCGTAGGCCGCGCAGCCGCGCATCAGCAACGGCTTCTCCTCGTCGTCGACGTCGGTCAGGAAGACGATCCGGTCGTCCTCCTTGGCCATCGCCCGCACGTGTTCCAGCGCCGGGCCGTTGCCGGCGATCACCAGCTTCACGTCGTCCCGGCTGCGCATCTGGCCGTACGCGATGACCAGGTCGTAGATGCCCTTGGCCCGGGCCACCCGGGAGAGGAAGAGGATGTAGCCGTCCCGCTTCAGGCCGCGCCGGGCGAGGGCGTCGTCGACCGCCTCCGGCTTCAGGTCGAGGTAGGCCGAGGAGTCGATCGGCGGATAGCTGACCGTGACCCGGGCCCGGCACTGCTCGGCGAACGACGTCCCGCACGAGGCGTCGACCTCGAGGGCCGACGCGATGATCTCGTCCTTCGTGTACTCCGAGACCGCGACCACCTCGTCGTTGGCCAGGAACGTGGTGAACAGGACGGTGGCCGCGCCGAAACGGCCCTCACGCAGGCACTGCTTGATGACGTTGGTGACGTCGGAGCCGACCGCCTTGGCGATCGTGCGCACCTGCGGGGTGAAGCCGGCCGCGCGGGCCGCGTTCACCGCGTCGACCACGACCGTCTGGTGCGGCACCAGATACATCGACAGGCAGACGGTCGGCACCGGGTCGGCCAGCAGCTCGACCAGGCGGCCGGTGAGCCCGGCCAGATGCCGGCCGTCCGGCACCCGGTAGTCGCCGACCGCCTCGGGCCGCTCGACGGTGATGCCCTCGCTGTAGGGCAGGAGCCGGTCGAGCGGCTTGAGCGGCAGCCCGGCGGCCTGCAGCACCGCGATGGGCCAGGTCAGCAGGCGGACGTCCGTGAAGCCCCGGGTGAGCGCGACCTCGGCGAGGTTGCGGGCCTCGCCGGAGTGGCCGCAGATCACCGGGTCGGCGCGGACCACGATGACGAGACGACGGTCAGGCTTGTTCAACGAGGGTCCTCCTCAGGGATCGGACAACGACGGCGGCCGGTTTGCTCTCCCCCAGTCCGACGGCTCGGGGCCCAGCCGCAGGTGCAGCCGGCCGCCGCGATGGACGTCGGCCGCGCTCAGGTGCGTGGCGGGCAGGGGTTCGCCGTTCAGGGTCGCCTCCTGCACATACAGCGGCGGGGGCTCGTGGTCGAGGCCGTCGACGCCGATCGGGGTCTCGCGGTGGCCGCTGGTCTCGATCACGAAGTCGCCGCCCGGGGCCTGGATCGTGGCGTGGGCGAAGGCGGGCGCGTTGATCAGGAACAGGTTCTGGCCGGCCACCGGGAACAGGCCGAGCGACGCCCAGACGTACCAGGAACTCAGCCCGCCGGAATCGTCGTTGCCCGGCAGGCCACCCGGGCCCGTGCCGAACTGCCAGGTCAGCGCGGAGTGCACGATCTCGGCGGTGCGGTCGGGGCGACCGGCGTAGTGGTAGGCCCACGGCGCTTCCATGTCGGGCTCGTTGTTCAGGCCCTCGAAGCGCTTGAGCGCGTAGCCGGCGGCCATCTCGGCCGCGGTCGGGCGCCGGCCGGGCTGCTTGACCGCCTCGGCGCCCAAGCCGAAGAACCGGTCGAGCTTCTTGAGGAAGCGGGCGTCGCCGCCGGCCAGCTCGATGCGGGCGCGCATGTCGTGCAGCAGGCGGAACGAGTAGTTCCACTTGCCGCCCTCGTAGAACTCGGAGTTCCTGAGCAGGCCGCTGTCCGGGTCGAAGGCGTTGACCCAGCCCCGGCTGCGCTCCTCGAGGTCGGCGGCCAGCCGGTGGTCGCCGAGCGCGCGGGCCACCCCGGCCGTGCAGTGGTAGCCGATGGCCAGGTCGAGCGTGTGCGTGATCGGATGCACGACGCCGTGTTCGTAGAAGTCCTCGCCGTACATCCGGCGCAGGTCGTCGGCCATGTGCACGAGCGCCCAGGCCCAGTCGATGCGCGAGCTGCCCAGCGCGTGCGCGTCGGCCAGGGCGGTGTGCGCGAGCGCGCTGGCCTGCCGGAAGAACCGGTCGGCGCCGCGGGCCATCCGGTAGCCGATCGGGAAGTTGCCCTCCTCCTCGCAGACCCGGATGAGCGACTCGAGCAGGTCGGCCGCCCGGTCGGGCACGAGCACGGAGAGCAGCGGGATCTGCGTCTTGTAGATGTCCCACATCGTGCAGACGTCGAACGCGTACGGCCCGGAGTCGGGCCAGAACGGGCTCTCGTCGTCGGCGAAGCACGGCTTGATGAGCGAGTGGTAGAGCGCGGTCGACAGCACCGTCCGCCGGGCCGGGGTGCCTCCTTCGACCTGCACTTTCCCGAGATGCTCGCGCCACTTCGCCCTCGTTCTCGCGCGTACGGCGGTGAAGGCCGGGCTGTCCGTGCCGCACTCCCGGTGCAGGTTGTCGCGGGCCTGGTCGCCGCCCCGCAGCGAGAAGCCCAGCCGCACCTCGATCGTCTGCCCGGCCCGGGCCGAGCCCATGAAGAGCAGACCGAACGGGCGCAGGTTGGTGTGCCGGATGCTGTCGAAATCGAGCCGGGTGCCGCCGTCGATCAACCGCCGGTCGTACCAGAGCATCTGGCGCCAGCCGGGGCTGTCGACCTCGACGTGGACCGAGAGCGGCACACCCTCCATGACCACGGTGCCCTGGGCCCGGCCGTGCCCCATGCTCTCGATCTGGGCGCGCAGCGGCACCGTGCGGCCGAGCTCGGAGGCCAGGCCGCCACCGGACAGGTCGATCACGACGCGGGCGCTGCTGTGCGCCGGGAACGTGTATCGGTGCACCGCGACCTTGTCGCCGACGGTGATCTCGCTGCGGATGCCGGTGCCCAGGGTGGCCGCGTAGTAGCCGGGCGAGGCCTCCTCGTCGTGCAGCGGCCACGACTGCCCCAGCTCGTCGAGCGGCTGCACCATCGGGGTCACCCGGACGTAGTTGTAGTACTTGCGGATGGCGCCGGTGCCGGACTGCTGGAAGTGGGTGAACCCGGACGCCTGCATCCGGTCGAACATCGGCTCGGGCACGCCCTCGGTGTTCTTGGTGTAGAGCCCGTAGCCGGTCGGGTAGGCGCCGGAGTAGGCGCAGGCCGACACCATGCCCAGCGGGGCCGTGGCGCCCGGGTGGGTGTTGCCGACCTGGGGTTTCGGGAACCACCACGTGGCGGCGAGACCGCGGGCGGGAGGCAGATCCGTCGCCGCGGTGCCGATGAAGGGGTCAACGTTGTCGAGAATGGCCGGACTCTATCCAGCGAAAAGCGGCGGGTGGTTTCGGCAAGGTGAACTCCCCAGTCAGATTTGATCTTGGATAGGACTGCCTCGTGATCCAGTCTGTCGGACATCCGGCTGAACGCACCGTTCAGATACCCATTCGGGCAGCGTCGCGGACGGGAGGACGTCTGGGACGATCTGGTGCGTGAAAGGGACCTATCGGCTCGGCATCGACCTGGGCACGACACAGACGGCGGCGGCCGTGCGCGACGACGCGGGCCGGGTGGAGGTCGTCCGGCTCGGGGGGCGCCGCGCCGAGATCCCGTCGCTGGTGTTCGTCAAGGACGACGGCGGGCTGCTGATCGGCGAGGCGGCCGAGCGGCGGGGGCTGGCCGAGCCGGCCCGGCTGGCCCGCGAGTTCAAGCGGCGCATCGGCGACCCGGTGCCGATCCTGGTCGGTGGCGCGCCGTTCTCGGCCCACGCGCTGACCGCCAAGCTGCTGCGGCACGTGCTCGACGAGGTCACCCGGCTGCAGGACGGGCCGCCCGCGGCGGTCACGCTGACGCATCCGGCCAACTGGGGACCGTACAAGAGGGAGCAGTTCGCCCAGGCCGTGCGGCTGGCCGACGCCGGTGAGGTCGAGCTGATCACCGAGCCCGAGGCGGCGGCCCGGCAGCACGCGACGGCGCGGCGGATCGCCGCCGGCGAGACCGTTCTGGTGTACGACCTGGGTGGTGGCACCTTCGACGTGGCGCTGCTGCGACGCGACGGGGACGGGTTCGCGCTGGTCGGCGAGCCCGAGGGGATCGAGCAGCTGGGCGGGGCGGATTTCGACGAGGCGGTGTTCTCGCATGTCGTGGCGGCCCTGGGCAGCACGGCGCAGGAGCTCGACCCGGACGACCCGGCGGTGCTGGCCGCGCTGACCCGGCTGCGGCGCGACTGCGTCGAGGCCAAGGAGGCGCTCTCGTTCGACACCGAGACCGACATCCCGGTGGCGTTGCCCGGGTTGCACACGCGGGTGCGGCTCAACCGGTCCGAGCTCGAGTCGATGATCGCGCCCGCGCTGGAGGACACGATCGCCGCGACCCGGCGGGCGCTGCGCGGGGCCGGGGCGCAGGTGGGACAGGTCAGCGCGGTCCTGCTCGCGGGCGGGTCGTCCCGGATCCCGCTGGTCGCTCAATTGCTGTCCGAGGAGTTCGGGCGGCCGGTGGTGGCCGACCCGCATCCGGAGCACAGCATCGCCCTGGGCGCGGCCGTAGCCACCAGCGCACCGGCGTCACCGGCACCAGCCACGGCGGCACCAGCCCCGGCACCAGCGATCCCCGCCGCACCGGCCTCTCCGCCGAGCAGCGAGGACATCCGGCAGAGCGTGCCGACCGATCCGTGGGCCGACCCCGCTCCCGCGCCGACGCGGACGATGCCCACCCAGCCCGGTCCGCCTCAGCGCATGCCCGTCGCCTTCATGCCGGGCGCCGCCGCGGTGCCCGGCGCCTTCCCGGACCCCGGAACCGCCCCGCTGACCGGCACTGCGTCGTTGAACAACACGGCTTCGGCACCCCCGACGCCGGCGGCCACGCGTTCCTTTCGCGCGCCACAGCCGGGGGCACCGGGCGAGGCTGCGCTGTCGAACCCGTACAAGATCGGACCGATCAAGCCGGAGCCGCCTCGCCCGCGCCCGGCCCGACGGCGCCTCGCGGTCGCCGGCGCGGCAGGCGCCGTGCTCATCGCCGCCACCGCCGCGACCCTGGTGGTGCTCAACCGAGACAACGGCCAGGACGAAGCCGTCGATAACCCGGTCTCAGCGCCGTCCCCGGCCGGAACCCCGATCCCCGGCATGACGACCGACGCGAGACTGGTCGTCCGGGTCGACACCGGCCCGGTCTCGATGACCGACCGGATCTCCACGGTCGCCCTCGTCAAGCCGGGCCTCGGCACGGCCCGCGAGCAACTGCCCGGGACGGTCGACGGCGACACGCTGCCCCGATGGTCGCACGACCGCAAGCAGATCGTGCTGACCCACCTCAACCCCGGTTCGACCAGCGACATCATGGTGATGGACGCCGACGGCAGCAACCGCCGCAAGCTGGCCGGCGGCGCCACCAACGGCCGGGCCTCGTGGTCGGGCGACGACACGCAGATCGTCTTCGTCAGAAAGGTCGGCCCGGTCAACCAATTCTTCACGATCCCGGCCGCGGGCGGCGAGGCCAAGCAGCTGACCACGTCGGACGACCCCAAGGACGACCCGGTCTGGACCTCGAACAACGACGCCATCGTCTTCTGGCAGGAGCGTGACGGGTCCCGCTTGCTCTACGCGCGGCACGTCGTGCGGGGTGTGGAACGCCGCATCACCGACCCGGGCATGGGCCCGGCCGTCGACCCGGCGCTCGACCCGGACGACCACTTCATCGTGTTCACCAAGCAGATCGGGAAGAACGACTCCGACATCTACATCGTGGCCAAGGACGGCACCTCACCGCCGCGCCGGCTGACCGACTCCCCCGAGCGCGAGATGGACCCGACCTTCTCCCCCGACGGCAAGTGGATCGCCTTCGTGCGCGGCACCTACGAGGAGCCCACGATCGTGGTCATGAAGCCGGACGGCACGGGCGAGACCGTGCTGACCAAGCCGGGCGACCGTGAAGGTCACCCCTGCTGGTTCTGACCGGCCAGGATCCCCTCGCAGGTGCGGGCGGCGGCGCGCGCCGCCGTTCGCAGGTCACGGGCTGAGAGCGGATGCTCGGCGAGGCGCTGCCAGCGCGCCTGAGCCGACTTCGCGGCGTCCGCGATCTCCTCGGCGGGCGCGCCGGCGGCCAGGCCGAGGCGGTCGCGGGGTGTGCCACCGACGCCGCCGAGCAGGCGGTCCAGCTCGGCGCGGCGGTCGTCGGCCACCGGCAGGCGGCCCGAGCGCAGCTGGTGCAGCAGGCGCAGCTCGACGAACTCGTGGGCGCCGGCCCGGATGCGCTCGGCCCCCGCGACCAGCGGCGAGCCGGGCGGCAGGCACTCGTCGAGGGCGGCCAGGGCGCTGCGGGCCTTGAGCACCTCGGCCCGGCCCTCCAGATGGGTGGTCAGGACCTGGCGGAGCTCGGTGATGCCGCTGCGCTCGGTCAGGGCCGCGGCCAGGCCGGCCGCGTCGCTCACGTCACCCTCGTGGATCAGGCGCACCCCGAGGCGTACGCCGAAAAGGCCCAGCCGGGTCAGCAGCCGCCGCCGATCGTCGCCGCCGGCGGCGAACCGGTCGGCGGTGAGCAGCAGCTCGAGGATGTCGTCCAGGGGCAGCGCGGCGACCTGGGCCAGCACCCGGAACTCACCCTCGCGCAGGGTCGCCCCGGCCGCGCCGAGCAGACCTGCCACCGGCACGACGACCGGGCACAGCTTGCGCAGCCGCTCGTCGGTGGCGTAGCGGGCGGCCACCCGGCCGGCGGCGGTCATCGCGTCGAGCCGGCAGCCGCCGATCTCGTCGGCCCGGGACAGCACCCCGACCGCGTTGACCGGCGTCCCCGCCCCGTCGTCGCCGTGGAACGCCTCCAGGAAGCGCACGTCCCCGCCGTGCAGGTGCCGCAGCAGATAGATCACCGCGTCGGTCCGGGTGGCCCGTTCTCCTTCCGCCTCCAGGAAGGCGGTCGTGCGGGCCGACACGTCGGCCGACAGCGACTCGATGCCGGGCGTGTCGATCAGCGTGTGCCGGCGCAGACGGGCGCTGGGCACCCGCACCTCCAGCCGTTCGACCTGATCGGCGGGCCGGCCGAGGTCGATCCGGACCGCGCCGTCGCGCCGGGTGAACGGTCTCGCCTCGGCGTTGCCGTCCTTGAGGTACGAGGTGACGGTGTAACCGGGCCCGTCGGCATACCAGGTGACGACCCGGGTGCACTCGCCCGCGTCGGTCGGCGCCAGCTCCTCGCCGATCAGCGCGTTGAGCAGCGTCGACTTGCCGGCCTTGAGCTTGCCCGCGATGGCCACCCGCAGCGGCTCGTCGAGGCGCCCGCGGGCCCGGGCCAGGCGGGCGTCCCGGGTCTCGGCGACCGCCCGGTCGAGCAGCGCCCTGGTCTCGTCGAGCAGGCTCACCCGGACAACCTCTCCAGGCGGCGGCGCTGCTGCTCGACGCCGGCCGCCCGCCGGCGGCGCTGGTCGTCGGGCAGCGCGGCGACCTCGCGGACGGCGGCCTCGGCCGAGGCGGCGGACCGGCTCAGCTCACGGGCCCGGGCCGCGAACTCGTCCCGCAGGTGGCGCTGGGTGCGCCGGACCGCCTCCCGGCTGTCGCGGCCGACGTGGAAGCCGACTTCGTCGACGTACCGCCGAAGCTCTTGACCGGTCTGGTGCCGCCGCTGCTGGACCTGGCGCTCCTTCTCGGCCTTGACCAGGCGGCGGCCGAACGCGACACCGGCCAGCAGCCCGAGCGGGGCGGCCCAGGCCACGCCGACCAGGGCGCCGACCCCGCCGAGGAGGAAGAAGCCGCCGTACGCGACGCGGGCCGCGGTGAAAGCGCCGAGGAACTGCTGCATGGTGGACCGCTGGAAGTCGAGCTGGAAGTCGCGCGCGTGGACGGCGGGCCGGGTCACGGGCAGGGTCGCGCTGACGTCGTGCGCCTCCAGACCGAAGCGCTCGGCCACGTCGGACGCCAGCTGCTCGGCCCGGGTGACCAGCAGCATCAAATTGTCGGCGGCGGCCCGGGCGGCCTCCCGGGCAGCCCAGGCCTGGAAGTCGCGCCAGGTGTCCCGCGGATCCGACTCGGCCAGCAGGGCCTCGCCCCGGTTGATGATGAGGCGGAGGCGTTCGCGCAGGTCGTGGTCGACGTCGGCCGCCAGGTCCTGGATGCCGTCGCCCAGCACGGTCTGCCAGGTGCCGGTCTCGAGCCGGGCGCTGCGCCGGGCGCGCTCGGCGTAGCGGTCGAGCTGACCCGGGTCGGCCTCGGCGTCGAGCCGGTCGCGGAGCTGGGCAACGACGTAGGCCAGCTCGGCGCGGGCGGCGGCGGCCCGCCCCGCGGTCTCCTCGTCGGCGATCGCGCGCAACAGCCCGACCAGCCGCGGGAAACCGGACTCCTCGTTGAGGGCGACATCGCCGCGGGCCTGGGCGCGCACCCGCAGGAACGACGAGACCCCGATGACCGGCACGGCCAGGCCGGCCCGGGCCAGGTGACCCTCGTTGATCGCCGCGATGCGGCGCCACTCGACGTGCAGGTCGGTCTTGGTGAGTACGAGATGGGTCCGGGGGCAGCGTTCCACCGTACGCCGGAGGAAGTCGACCTCGGGCGCGGTGAGCTCCTGCGCCGCGTCGGTGACGAACAGGGCCGCGCCGGCCGACGTCACCGTGGCCAGCGTGAGGTTGCCCTGGGCCGAGTCGAGACCACCCACTCCCGGCGTGTCGAGCACGGCGAGGCCCGCGCCGAGCAGCCGCCGGTCGATCCGGATCTCGACCGCCCGCGGCGGCGGATCGGCGTCGCTCCCGGCGATGTGCCGCCCCGCCGCCTGGAGATCGATCGGCTCGGGCTGGTCGTCGGCGCCGATCAGGTAGGCGGCGGGCGGACGTCCGAATCGGAGGATCGTCGGCAGCGCGGTGACCACGTCGGCGTCGACCGGGCAGACGTCGGTGTGCAGCAGCGCATTGATCAACGAGCTCTTGCCCTGCTTGAACTCGCCGACCACCGCCACGGCCAGCGCCTCCGGCCGCTCCAGCCCCGCCGCGGCCCGCTCGAGCCGCCCGGCGAGGTCGGCCCGCCCCGCACCCACGGCGAACTCCCGAGCCTCGGCCAGCTGGGCGAGCACCCCGGCCGCCGTCGCGCTCAACCGCTCCCCCTCCGCTCGCAACGCCCGACCATAACCCCCGCACCCGCCGTCGCCCCTCGGTCCCCCCGGCAGATTTCCGACACGTCCAGCCGTCGCCTTCCGAAAGGTCCGGCAGCCGATACCGTGCGATCATGACCGAGACTCAGCGCAAACCCGTCCCCCGCAACGACGACGGCGAACTCGACACCGCGCTGGCCTTCCTGGATTTCGCCCGCGAGTCGGTGCTCAAGAAGACCGACGACCTGACCGACGACCAGCTGCGCCGCGTCCTGGTCGACTCCGGCACCAACCTGATCGGCCTGATCGCCCACCTGACCGACGGCGAGCGCTATTGGTTCGGCCACCACGTGGCCGGCGTCGGCCCGGCCGACGCCTACGACTTCGAGATGACCGTCCCCACCGACGTGCCCACCGCCGACGTCTTGGCCGGCTACCGCGCCGCCATCGAGGACAGCAACCGCATCATCCGAGCCGCGGCCGACCCCACCACCCCGGTCGCCCACCCCGTCGACGGCAAACAGTTGACCCTGCGCTGGGTCCTGGCCCACATGACCAGCGAGACCGCCCGCCACGCGGGCCACGCCGACATCCTCCGCGAACAACTCGACGGCATCACCGGGCGCTAGGCAGGCCTCATGGGGACTAAGTCGTCCTGCAGTGACACTGTGCCGGCGGCGCCGGAGCCGGACAAGCGCCTCGAGATCGTTCTCGCCGAGGCGCTGCTCGCACATCAGCAGTCGCTGCTCGACAACCTGAGGTCACGGGGGACTGTAAGAAAAACGGTGTAACTCCTGATCAAGGAGACACCTGATGACCGTGACGACAGACGCCGTGAATACTTCGGCGGTGGCCAAGAAGAAGACTCCGGCGACCAAGCCGGAGGGTGTGGA
>NZ_JALPVL010000018.1 GCF_023544465.1 Paractinoplanes maris
GGGGGGGGGGGGTCCCCCCGCGGGCCGGCCACCCCCTGCCGGGCCGTTGGCGCCCCCCCCCCGCCTCCGCCCTTGCGGGCGAGCTTGCCGGCGGCTTTTGATTCTGGTCGCGGGCTGGTGGGTGGCTGGTCGGGGTGGCGGTCACCTGACGGGTGGGGGGTCTGGCTGCCGCGCTGGGGATGAAACCGGGCGGTCGGCTTCAGCAGGCCGGCCTTGGTGGGGGCTTGCGGGAACTTAACAATGCCGGTTGCGTCCGCCTTCGGCATCCGTCGTGCGTCGGGGCCGGGCGTGTGGGTAGCCGTCGGGGTGCGTCTCGGGTCATGGGCCGGTCAAGCAGTTATGACGACCAGACGGTCGGGCACCGCGCGGACGAGTCGGCAGGCAGCGTGCTTGGACAACTGCACGCGGCGGTCCCGTGGAAGGACAGGCGACTGGTGGCGGGGCGGCACGTGTTGAGGGGGATGTTTATCGTCCGGGGATGGTCCTTGCGCGGTTTGCTGGAATTCGTTCTGAAGCCGTGCTGCGCTGTGGTTCGGTGGGGGGCGTGGTGGACGCGCTTGTGCGAGCGGGAGAGGGCGGGTGGCCTGTCGCTGTGCGTGGGGGCGGGCACTGCTTTGCGGGGCGGTCCAGCACCACTGGGGTGGTGATCGACGTGAGCCCGATGGCCGGCGTTCGCGTCGACGGGGACCGTGCTGTGATCGGTGCTGGGACTCGCCTCGGTGAGGTGTACGACGCGCTGGCTGTGCGGGGGCGGACTGTTCCGGCCGGCTGCGGGGCCACCGTGGGTATCGCGGGACTGACGTTGGGCGGTGGGCTCGGCATCCTCGGCCGGGGGTACGGACTGACCTGCGACAGCCTTGTGGCCGCCACCGTGGTCCTCGCCGATGGTCAGGTGGTGGAGGCCGGGGACGACCTGCTGTGGATGCTGCGGGGTGGAGGTGCGCCGGGCGTGGTCACCTCACTGACCTTTCGCACCGTGCCTGCGCCCGGCTTGACCGCCTTCAAGCTGGTCTATCCGGCCGCGGCGGCCGCCGATGTGCTGGACGGCTGGCAGCATGCGCTGCCCGAGCTCGACGAGGCGCTCGCGCCCAGCCTGGTGATCGCCGTTCCGGCGGAGCCGGCGCAGCCACCGACCGTGACAGTCTTCGGCGCGGGCCCGGACAGCGCCACGGTGGGGCATCTGATTCGGCGACTCGGGCACCGGCCGATGTCGGACCATCGTCACGACGGCACCCATCGCGCGACGAAGCGGTGGTTGGCCGGGGACGACACCGTGGACACCGGATTTGCCTATTTGCACTCGGAATACTTTCGCTCGGTGGTGCCGGCGGCAGAGCTGATCGGTCGGCTCACCGCTCGGCGACGGGCGGGTGAACACCGGGAACTCGATTTCTCGCCCTGGGGTGGGGCTTACAACCGGATACCGGCCGATGCCACCGCGTTCTCGCACCGGGACGCCCGGTTCCTGCTCAAGCAGACCGCCACCGTTGCGGCGGGCGATCGGCCCGGCGAGTGGCTGGACGAGTCGTACGCGTTCACCCGTCCCTACGGCACCGGTGGCGCGTACCCGAACTTTCCCGAGCCGGGACTGCCCGCCGAGGCCTACTATCTCGGCAACACTGGTCGGCTACGCCGGATCCGGGAGGCGTACGACCCGGCGGGAGTGTTCGCCTAGGCGGTCAGCGACGGTGCGGCAGAACAGCTTTCCGCGTCGCCACGTCCAAGCGCACTGACATCGCACGGCAGTGCGGAGAGCGCGGCCGGTGTCGGCCTCGCGAGCCGGTTTGCACGCTCGATGGCTCAAGAGCGTGAGCGCTCCCGTGGCG
Source organism: Paractinoplanes maris (assembly GCF_023544465.1). Taxonomy (GTDB): domain Bacteria; phylum Actinomycetota; class Actinomycetes; order Mycobacteriales; family Micromonosporaceae; genus Actinoplanes; species Actinoplanes maris. Next base: position 1,827 of record NZ_JALPVL010000018.1, read on the forward strand.
TGCTGTTGCTGGTGATCGATCGTTAGCACTCCCCGACCGGTACTTTGCCCAGGGAGACGCCGCATGATCAGGACCAGTGCAACGCTATTTGCTCTTGGCGCCCTCGTCGTGGCGGCCGGTCTCGGCGCCTGCGCCCAGCGTCCGTCCGGGGGGAGGGCCTCCTCGACCGACGACCGCGCCCCGCGGGAGGTGATGGTCGACGCCCTCGACCAAATCCATGGAACCGCGGAGCAGCGCGCGGCCGGCTGGGAGCGGGAGCACTACGCCGTCCAGGAGGTGCTCGACAAATGTGCTGAGCGCCTGAATATCGAGTACACCGTGAATGACTGGGTGCCGGCTGAGGCTGGTTTCCCGTCCAACGCGGTCGACCTGCCAGAATTGTTCGAACCCGCGCGGGCGGACTTCGGTATCGCCCGCGGGTTCTTGAGGCAAGCGAGGCTGCGTCTCAGCTCCGCGTCGCGGCCGACCGTCGCTGATCGCGCCCAGAGCTTGAGGTTCAACGAGTGCCACCGGGAGGCGGCCACAATGGACAGTCTTCACCTCCCTGCCGGGCAAGGTGCTCTCGGGCGGGACTTCCTCGCCGACCAAGCAACCATCACTCAGGAACTGGAACCACGCCTGATCGGTGGCTACAGCACGTGCATGACCCATGCCGGGTCACCCGCCGGGAACCCGAGCGACGCGTACGTGCAGGCGCAGCGCAAGTTCCTGCCGCTCGTACACCGGTCACCGGTCAACCCGGCTGTCACGCCGGGGTGGGCTGAGGCGGTAGCGTTCGAAAAGCAGATCGCCGCTGCGGACGGACGATGCCGAACGGCAAACGCTGACGTCGTAGCAGTGGCGGGCGCGGCCACGGCGAAGAAATTCCTCGATCGGCGCCGCACCGATGTGGAAGCTGTCGCCGCAGGGTGGGCGGCTATGTCGGCCGTCCGGGACGAAGCCAGAAAGGCCGTCGGCAAGTAAGCCACGCATCGAAATCCGCAGGTCCGCGAGTCGATGGGCATTGAAGTTGGAGCGCGTGCTTCCAGACCCGCAGTGTGAGGGCGTTTCAGGGCAGAGGAAAGGGCGCCCACTTGAAGTGGGACGCCCTTTCCGCGTTGTAGCCAAGTAAGGCTAGAACCAGACTTTTCGACCACCGACGGGACGGCCGACGGCGCCGAGGATCCAGAGCACAGCACCGATCACCAGGAGAATGATTCCGATTGTGTAGAGGATGGACACCTTCAGGAAGATGCCCAGCAGCAAGAGGATGAGCCCTACGATCAACATGACTGTGCTCCGTTTCGGCGGCGGGCTTCTCCCGCCGGGCAGCCTGTACCCCGCACGTCGGAAAAGTAATCTTGGTCGATGACGGGTCCCGTGCGGCCGCCGCGGATTTTCCGGCACGCCCGCCGGCTCAAAACCCGACCAGCGAGCACGGCCGGCCGGAAGAGGACGGCTAGCTGTCGCCTCCGCGTCCGTCGCGGACCACCGCCAACCCGCCGACCCGGGTCGTGATGCCCGCCGGCCCGCGCCGGGCCGAAGCGAGCACGCCGGACGGTCGACCGAGGGTGTCGCCCTGCTCCACCTCGATGGCGACCGTCTGGGCCCCAGTCCTGTCGAGCAGGTGAGCGGCCAGGCATCCGGTGCTGTTGGCGTTGGCGACGTCCTCGTCGACACCGATCGCCGGCGCGAACATTCGCGCCGCACCCGGTCGGTCGCCCACCGGCGGTACGTACACGAAACAGCCGAGGAGTCCGTACCGCCGGCACGCCGTTGTCAGCCGGCCGAGGTGTGGACGGACGCGGAGCAGCGCCGACCGGTCGCGAACCGGTACCAGCATGCGTGGTGCGCCGGGCGCGGCAATCCGTGGCGCGTCGGTCGGATGCGGGTCGTCGTCGGTGAGCCCGAGCGCGGCGACGACCGCGGCGCGCTCGTCCTCCGCCGGGTCACGCAGCGCGACGAGGCCCTGGTCGAACCACACCTCGATGCCGGCGGGGCGGCGGATCGCGGTGGTGTCGAATGTGCGCCCGCCGGTGTGCTGGCGGTCGTTCAGCTCGCCCAGCCCGGTGCGGGTCAGCCGAACGGCCTGCGCGGCAACGGTGCCGTGGCCGCACCCGGACAGCTCGGCGGTGGCGGTGAAGAACCGGACCGGCCAGCTTCCGTCCGGCATCCGCCCCGGGCTGAGGAGGGCCGCGTGCGAGGTGCCGGCCGCAGCAGCGACCGCACGCCGGTCCGCGTCCGTCGCCGCCGGGTCGTCGTCGGTGACGGCCGTGGGGCTGCCGCCCCGACCGTCACGCCGCACGCACGCATCCACCACCGTGACATCCGGCCAGGACATCGGCCCACCTCTCAACGGTTCGGATCAGGACAACGAGGCGCGCGGCCGGGATGGTTCGGCGCCGACGAGCGTGCGGTTGGTCAGGGTTTGGTTGGCGGGGCGGTCATCGCCGCGGTCAGGAATGTGATGGCCCAGCGGCGGGCCTGGTCGCTGGGGAGCGGGGTGGCTGCCGGGGGCTGGTTGTGCAGGTCGGCCCGGTCGACGGCGGCTACGGCGAGGATGCCTCGGATGCGGAAGTGCAGCTCGTCCGGGGAGAGGTCGGGGAGCGCGCGGGTGAAGGCGGACAGGTAGCGGTCGCGGGCGGTGGCTTCGACGGAGCCGGTCCAGGCGCGGACCTCGTCGGACGGGTCGCCGAAGATGCGCATGATCAGGCGGGACGTCCGGGCGCCGCGCTCGTCGCCTGCGCGCATCTGGTCGAACATCGGGCCGGCGAAAGCCTCCACCAGATCGGTGACCGACGGGTCCGGGGTCTGGGCGAGCAGTCGGTCCAGGCCGGCCGTCTGGGCGGCGGTGATGGGCTCGATCACGCGGCGGGTGACCGCGGCCAGGAGCTCTGCCTTCGAGCCGAAGTGGTAGCCGACGGCGGCCAGGTTGGCGTGGGCCAGTTCGGTGATCGCGCGGACCGAGGTGCCCTTGAAGCCGCGCTCGGCGAAGAGATGCTCGGCCGCGTCGAGGAGTTGGGTCCGGGTGTCAGGTGGCGCCACGGGTGCATACTCTAACGTACGTTCGATTTAAACGAACGTATGAATGAAGTGCGCCGAGAGGGATGTCATGAGACTGCTGGTGTACGGCGCTGGGGTCTGCGGCAGTGTGTTCGCTGCTCAACTGCACGAGGCGGGGCATGACGTGTCGCTTCTGGCCCGGGGTGAGCGCCTGGCCGCCCTGCGCCGGCACGGCGTGCGACTTGCCGAGGGCGACAGCACCGTCGTCCGACGGGTCGCGGTGCCGGTCGTCGAGGCGCCGGCCGGGGAGTACGACCTGATCACCGTCTTTGTCCGCGCGCATCAGGTGGCCCCGGTGCTGCGATCGGTCGCCGGGGTCGGTGGCGACGTGCTGTTTCTGCTCAACTGGGCGGCCGGGGCGGAGCCGCTGGGCGCGGTGATCGGGCCCGAGCGGGTGCTGCTCGGCTTTCCCACGGTCGGGGGCGTCATGGACGGCGACGTGGTCCGCTATCGCGCGCCCAGCTGGATGACCCGCCGGGTTCCGATACCGGTCGGTGAGCCCGGCGGCCGATCCACCCCGCGAGTCGAACGGATCGTCCGGTCGTTCCGCGAGGCCGGGATCAACGCCAGGAACGAGCCGCGGATGGATGCCTGGCTCACGACGCACGCGGCGTTCGCGGTGCCGCTGGGGCAGGCGGTCATCGCGGCGGGCGGACCCGAAGCGCTGGCCGGCAACCCGGACGCGGTGCGCCGCATGATCCGCCTCATGCGGCGCAACCTGGCCGGCCTGGCCACGCCGACGGTCCCTCGCGGGTTCGTCGCTCTGCGCACTCTGCCCGAGTGGCTGCTCGCGGCCGGGTTCCGGCGCTTTCTGCGAAGCCCGGTGGCCGCACACAGCGGCCTCGCCAATTCCTCGCCGGCGGAGGCGGCGGAACTGGAGCGGGTCGCCGAACAGATGCGGGCCCGCTGAGACCTGCGCAGCCCAGGCGTACGACTCGGGTTGCCCTCAGACCACCAGGCTGAGAAGCATCACGCAGGCGAAGCCGACCACCGAGATGATCGTCTCCATCACCGACCAGGTCTTGATGGTCTGGCCCACGGTCATCCCGAAGTACTCCTTGACCAGCCAGAAGCCGGCGTCGTTGACGTGGGAGAAGAACAGCGAGCCGGCGCCGATGGCCAGGGCGAGCAGGGCGACCGTGGGCTTGTCGAGAGTGGTGGCCAGCGGCGCCACGATGCCGGCGGCGGTGATCGTCGCGACCGTGGCCGAGCCGGTGGCCACCCGGATACCGACCGCGACCAGGAAGCCCAGCACCAGCGCGTTGATGTTCGCGTCCTTCGCGGCGTCCGCGACGACGTTGCCGACACCCGCGTCGACCAGCACCTGCTTGAAGCCGCCGCCCGCGGCCACGATCAGCAGGATGCCGGCGATCGGCGGGAGCGCCCCGCCCAGCACCGACGAGGTCTGCTGCCGATCGAAGCCGGCCCGCTTGCCGAGCGACCACATCGCCAGCAGCACGCCCAGCAGCAGCGCCACGACCGGCTCGCCGAGCACCTCGAGGAAGCCCCGCACCCCGTTGCCCTCGTCGAGCACCAGCTCGGCGACGCCGCGGCCCAGCATCAGGACGATCGGCAGGAGCACGGTGAGGACGGCCGGCCAGAAGCCGGGGTTCCGCCGCTCGGCCGGGAGCTGCTCGTCGACCAGCACGGCCGGCTCCGACGCACCCGGGTTGGCCACGTCGTCACGGTCGACGAAGTCGCGGCCGCCCTGCGGCTTGTCGCCCGCGGCGGCGAGCAGCGGCGGGGTCGCCAGCGGGACCCGCTTGGCGATCCAGTTGCCGAAGACCGGGCCGGCCACGATGACCGTCGGGATGGCGCAGATCAGGCCGAACAGCAGGGTCAGGCCGAGGTCGGCGTTGAGGTTGGCGATCGCGACCAGCGGGCCCGGGTGCGGCGGCACCAGACCGTGCAGCACCGACAGGCCGGCCAGGGCCGGGATGCCGATGCGCAGCAGCCCGATGTCGGTGCGCCGGGCCACCAAAAGCACGATCGGCACGAGCAGCACCACGCCGACCTCGAAGAACAGGGGCAGGCCGATCAGCGCGGCCACACCGGCCATCGCCCACGGCAGGGCCGAGCCGCTGACGCTGTTGACGATGCGGTTCACGATGCCGTCGGCCCCGCCCGACTCGGCCAGCAACGCGCCGATCATCGAGCCGAGCGCGATCAGCAGGCCGACGCTGCCGACCGTGCTGCCCAGCCCGGCGGTGAACGAGTCGATCGTGTCGCTCGGCGAGGCACCGGCGACGAGGCCCAAGGTGGCCGAGCCGAGGATCAGGGCCAGGAACGGATGCCACTTGGCCCAGGCGATCAGCAGCACCACGACCACGATGCCCAGAACGGCGGCGAGGACGAGCTGACCGGTTCCGGCATCGGTGATGGCCTCCGCGGCCCAGGTAGTCATACGCGCGCGCTTACCCCGACGGGTGACAAGTCAATCGCCGGCCTGAGTAACGTCGCATTTCATGCCGCCCTTCTCTGCCCACGTGCGGGCCGCGGCCCGGGTCCGGCCCGTGGACGTGGCTTGGGCCTTCGCCGTGCGGGCGGGGCTGGCGGTCGCGGTGCCGCTGGTGGTGCTGGTCGCGACCGGGCACCCGGCGTGGGCCGGGGTGGCCACGTTCGGTTCTTTCACCGCGCTGTACGGGCGGGACGAGCCCTACCGCCGCCGGGCCCTGGTGGTGACGGCGGCCGCGATCGGACTGGTCGCGGCGGTCGTGGCCGGCACCCTGGCCGCGCTGGCCCCGGCTCCCGAGATCGTCGCGGTGGCCGCGGTCGCCCTGGTCGGAGCGGGCGCGACAGTGCTGAGCAACCGCTACCGGACCGGACCGCCGGGCGGCCTGATGTTCGCCTTCGCCACGGCCGTGACCAGCGCGATCCCGGCCCAGCCGAGCGACCTCGCCCGCAACGCCGCCCTGACCACCGCCGCCGCGGCCGTCTCCTGGCTGATCGTCATGTCCGGCGCGCTGATCGCTCCCGACGCCCCGCGCCGCCTGGCCATCGCCCGCGCCCTCCGAGCCGCCGCGGCCCTGGCCGAGGCCCCGGACGGCTCCGCCGGACTGGCCGCCCGCCAACAAGCCGCCCTTGCTGTGGAACGAGCCTGGCGCGCCACCCGCAACACCACCAGGACCCGCAACACCGGCGCGGCTCACGGCACCAGCACGGCCCGTGATGCAGACGACGGTGGGAGCGAGGAGATTCTGGTCGCGCACGCCGAGACCGAGCTGAGCGGCTTGCACGGCCACGACCCGCGGACCGCCGCCGAGCTTCGGACCCTGGCCGCGCGGATCACGCGTCGCGGCCCGCTCCCCCACCTGACCGCGACCGCCACCGAGGAAAGCAAGATCGCCGAGCGTCGGATGGCCGCCACCCTGCTGCGGGACCGGCCCGCCGCCGTGAAGGGCGGACCGCTGTGGCCCGCCGCCGCCCGGGTGGCGTTCGGTGCTCTGGTCGCGGGCGCCGCAGCTGGGTTCCTCGCCCATACAACCGGGCTCGGCCACTCGTACTGGGCGGCGGTCTCGGCCGTGGCCGTCCTGCAAGGGGCTTCGCTGCGACTCTCGGTGCACCGGGCGATCCAGCGGGCCGGCGGCACGATCGCCGGGCTGCTGATCGCCGGCGCCGCGGTCGCCATCCCCGGCGGCTCGTGGGTGCTGGTGGCCCTGATCGTCGTCGCCCAGGTGATCGCCGAGCTGCTGGTGGTCCGAAACTACGGCCTGGCCATGCTGGCCGTCACGCCGCTGGCCCTGCTGGTCGGCGAGCTCGGCCACGAGACGCCACCGCTCGACCTGATCGGCGACCGTCTCGTGCAGACCGTCCTCGGCTGCCTGCTGGGACTGACCGCGGCGCTGCTGGTCCGCAACCGGGCCGCCGGCCGCCACCTGGACGAGGCGATCACCGCGGTCGAGAAGGCCACCGCCGACATGCGGAACGCCCGCGAACTGGCCGGCCTGGTGGCGGCCATGCGGGAGGCCTACGAGGTGGCCGCGGGCGAGCCCGGCCTGCGTCCCGAGGTGACCGATCGGGTGCTGACCGCCGAACGCGAGGCGCGGAGCCGCCTGATCGCAGCGCCCGGCCAATGACCGGCGACCACGAGAAGCGGCCCAGCCACGACCGGCGACCACAAGAAGCGGCCCGGCCACGACCGGCGACCAGAGGAGAAGCGGCCCGGCCACGACCGGCGGACAAGAGAAGCGGCCAACAACCACCGCGCCAGAAGAAGCGGCTCAGCAACGACCGGCGACCATGACAAGCGTGGAAGTCAACCGATCACAGCGGCCGGCCACCAGCCGTCCGGGCAACGACGGGCGGGCAAGACGGCGCGAAGCTGTCCGGTCACAGCGGTTCGAGGTGGGTGCGCAGGCTGAGCAGGGCTCGCTTGACCCGGTCGAAGTCGGCGGGCTGCAGGCCGGCCCCGTCGCCGCCGTACATGAAAGTCAGGAAGACGCCGACCAGCGCGCCGGTCAGGGCGCGGGCGCCCTCGTCGCCGGAGGGCACGCCGAGGCGTTCGGCGATCACGCCGGCCAGGATGTCGACCGCCGCCACGGTCTGTTGCATCTGGCGGGCGCGCAGGTCGGGCACCGTACGGAAAAGCTCCTGCCGCTGCCGCTCGCTGGCCCATTCGTCCTCGGTGAGCCGCTCGAAGACCTCGCGCATGCCGGCCAGGACGGCCTCGATCACCGGGGTCGACGCCGGCTGGGCCCGGATCGCCGCCGCGATCAGCGGGTCGTAGTCGTCGATCAGCACGACGTCTTCCTTGGTCGGGAAGTAGCGGAAGAACGTGCTCGGCGAGACGTCGGCCGCTTCGGCGATCTGCTCGACGGTTGTCGGCGCGAACCCCTGCTCGGTGAACAGCCGCATCGCCGCGTCCCGGATCGCCACCCGCGTCCTGGCCTTCTTCCGCTCGCGCAAGCCACCCGCCGAACCCTCACCGGCCCGCGTGCCGCCCGGCAACCGCGAACCGGACGGCGAGCGTGAATCGGACGGCGAGCGCGATCCGGCGGACACCTCGGAGGTCATACGAGTGATTCTGCCAGCACCTCCGGCCGCGGCTCGGCGGCGCGCTTCGGCATGAGGGCGAGGGCGAGCACCACCCCCACCGCGGCCAGCGCCCCGGCCACCAGCAAGGACCTTTCCATCCCGTACGCGAAAGCCTCTCGCACCGAGGCCAGCAGACCGTCGTCCCCCAGCTGCCGGGCCACCGCCACGCCCGAGGTCACGCTGTCGGCGGCGACGGCCGGCACACGCTCCCGGTACGCCGAGTTGAGCACCGTCCCCAGCACGGCCACCCCGATGGCCCCGCCGACCTGGCGCATGGCCTGCAGCAACGCGTTCCCGACGCCGCTGCTCTCCGGGGTCAGCGCGCCCAGCGCCGCGTTCAAGGCGGGCGGCAGGGTCAGCCCGAGCCCGACCCCGGTGACCGTGATCCAGACCGCGATGTAGCCGTAGCCCGTGCTCGCCGTGGTCTGCGCGCCCAGCAGCGACGCCACCGCGATCAGCGTCAGCCCACCCGCGATCACCAGCCGCGACCCGAGGCGCCGGGACAGCTTCTCGGCCGCCCGCGCACCCACGATGAGCCCGCCGATCACCGGCAGCAGCCGCAACCCCGAGCCGAACGCGTCGTGCCCGCCGACCGCCGAGAACAGTTGCGGAAGCGAGAACAGCAGCCCGAGCATCGCGAAGCTGGCCACCGTGGCCAGCACGGCCCCGCCGGTGAAGGCCCGGTTGCCGAAGAGCGCGAGGTCGACCAGCGGGTGCGCCGCGCGGCGCTGCCAGAGCACGAAGACCGTCAGCAGCACGATCCCGGCCACCACGGTGACCAGCGACCGGGTGTCGGTCCAGCCCCGATCGCCGGCCTCGATGATCCCGTAGGTGAGAGCGATCAGCCCGGCCGTCGAGAGCACCATGCCGGGAACGTCGAGACGCGAGCGGGCGCCGCGCGACTCGGGCAGCCACAGGGTCAGCGCGGCCACGCCGGCGATCACGACCGGCACATTGATCAGGAAGACCGAGCCCCACCAGAAGTTGTCGAGCAGCCAGCCGCCGAGCAGCGGGCCGAGCGGGATGCCGAGTGCACTCGCGGTCACCCAGATCGACATGGCCCGGGACCGCTCCCCGGCCGGGAAGAGCACGGTGAGCACGGCCCCGGAGAGCGGCATGATCACCGCGGCGCCGAGGCCGAGCACCGCGCGGGCGGCGATGAGCTGGCCCGACGTCTGCGCGTAGGCACACGCGACGGACGCCGCCCCGAAGATCAGCAGGGCACCGATCAGCATGCGTTTGCGGCCGGCGCGGTCGCCGAGCAGGCCGGCCGGCAACAGGGCCGCGGCCAGCACGAGCAGGTAGGCGGTGGTGAACCACTGCAGGTCACCGGTGGTGGCGTCGAGGTCGCGGGCCAGCGTGGGCAGGGCGACGCTCAGCACAGTGGTGTCGAGGGCGACTGCGAGCGTGCTCAGGGCGAGCGCGGCCAGCGCGTACCAACGCGAAGTGGAAGTCAACATGTTTTGATAGTAGCTGTCATTTGCTAGTCACTGTCAACGCCTAAACTGGCGATGTGATCGAACGCCTAGGACTGCCGGGCCTCGCCGACGTGCACACGCACTTCCTCCCGCCGCGTATGCAGCGCCGCGTCTGGGAGCACTTCGACCAGGCGGGCCCGCTGATCGGGCGCCCGTGGCCGATCACCTATCGCGGCGAGGAGCACGAGCGGGTCGCGACCCTGCGGGGGCTCGGGGTGACGATGTTCAGCGCTTTGGCGTACGCGCATCGCCCGCAGATGGCGGCCGACCTCAACGACTGGACGCTCGGCTTCGCCGCGCGCACGCCCGGCTGCCTGCCCAGTGCCACGTTCTTCCCCGAGGCGGGCGTGGAGGCGTACGCGAAGCTGGCTCTTGACCGGGGGGCACGGATCTGGAAGCTGCACCTGCAGGTCGGCGGTTTCGACCCGCGCCTGCCCGCGCTCGAACCCGTCTGGGGACTGCTGGCCGAGGCGGGCACTCCGGTGGTGGTGCACGCCGGTTCGGGTCCGGTCGCCGCCGGCTTCACCGGTCCCGGGCCGATCGGTGAGGTGCTGGCCCGCCACCCGGGCCTCGGCGTGATCATCGCCCATGCCGGCGCCCCCGAGTACGAGGGCTTCCTGGAGCTGGCCGAGCGCTACCGGGACGTCCGGCTCGACACCACGATGGCCTTCACCGACTTCTTCGAGGAGATGGCGCCGTTCCCGCCGGCCCTGCGCCCGCGGCTGCGCGAGCTGGGCTTGGGCGGCAAGGTGCTGCTGGGCAGCGACTTTCCCAACATTCCGTATCGGTACGAGCACCAGCTGGAGTCACTGGACCGCCTGGAGCTCGGCGACGACTGGCTCCGGGCTGTCTGCTGGACGAATGCGCAGGCCCTGTTCGCGCCGCGCGGGTGAAGATGCGCCGAAGGGGTGCGCCGACATGCCACGATCATGTAGGCAGTCGCCCGGCCCGGGAAGGGAGCCGATCTGATGAAGAAGGCCATCGGCTGGATCGTGCTCATCCTGATCATCTTCTATATCGGCACGAACCCCGGACCGGCGGCGGAGATCGCGCAGGGCATCGGCGACGGCTTCGCCGAGGTGTTCCGCAACATCGGTGTCTTCCTGCGTGAATTGTCTGATTAGCCGCCACACTGAAGACATGGCGTTCTGGCTCCTGCAGCACAACCCGGCGCGCGGCGCCTGCGGCAGCGGCGACTGGGCGGTCCGCCGTTACCGCGAGCTGATCACGGCCGGGGACGGCATCGGGCTCTGGCTCAGCGGCCGGGACGGCGGCGTGGCGGCCGTCGGCACGATCACCGGGATACCCCGCGACGGCGTCATCACCGTCAACTTCGCCCGGTCGTTCCCCGGCCACGCGATCCGGCGGGACGTTCTGCGGGCCGACGCGCGTTTCCGCGACGCTCTGGTGCTCCGCATGCCCGGCGGCAGCAACCCGTTCCCGCTCACGCCGGTGCAGTGGCAGGCCATCGTGGAGCGTGTGCCGCCCACCGAGCGCGACCCGGCGTCATGATCCTCTGCGTCGGACTGGCCACCGTCGACCTCGTCTACCGGGTCGATCGGATCCCCGGCGCGGACGAGAAGGCCCAGGCCACGTCGTTCGAGGTGGCGGCGGGCGGACCGGCGGCCAACGCCGCGGTCACCGCGGCCGCGCTGGGCGCGCCGGTCACATTGGTCACGGCGATCGGCTCGCATCCGCTGGGTGCGCTCATCCGGTCCGATCTCGAGGACCATGGCGTACGGGTCCTCGACGCGGCCGCCTCGTCCGGCGCCCCGCCGCCGGTGTCGAGCATCGTGGTGGCGGCCGACCAGCGCACGATCATCAGCCGCAACGCCGGGGAGCAGCAGTTCGCCGTCCCGCCGGAAGGACTGCCGGACGCGGCCGTGACGCTGGTCGACGGGCATCATCCGGTGCTCGCCGTGGCCGCCGCCCGCGCCGCGCGACGCCTGGTGGTGGACGCGGGCACGTGGCGGCCGGTTTTCGCCGACCTGCTGCCGCACGCCGAGGTGGTGGCCTGCTCAGCCGCGTTCCGCCCGCCGACCGGCGTCGTCGAGGCCCCGCACGTGGTCGTGACCCACGGGCCCGGCCCGGTGACCTGGACGGTCGCCGGCGTCACGCGATCGATCCCGGTGCCCCCGGTCGAGGCCGTCGACACCGCGGGCGCCGGCGATGCGTTCCACGGCGCGCTGGCGCACGCGCTGGCGAGCGGATCCACCATGGAGGACGCTCTGACCGACGCCGTCCGGGTGGCCGGGGTGCGCGTGCGGCACCCCGGCCCCCGTCAGTGGCTTCGCTCGCTCTCGCCCTAGACCGTACGGGCGAGGCGGTCGGCGAGGATCTTGGCGAACCGGGCCGGGTCCTCCAGGTCGCCGCCCTCGGCCAGCAGGGCGGTGCCATAGAGCAGCTCGGCCGTCTCGGGCAGCGCGGTGTCGTCGGCGTGCTGCTCGAGCGCGGTGCGCAGACCGCCGACCAGCGGGTGGTTCGGGTTCAGCTCGAGGATCCGCTTGACCCGCGGGCCCTCCTGGCCCATCGCGCGATACATCTTCTCGAGCGCCGGCGTGATGTCGTCGGTGTCGCTGACCAGGCAGGCGGCCGAGGTGGTGAGGCGGTGCGACAGGCGGACGTCCTTGACCTGCTCGGTGAGCTGCTCCTTGAGGAAGGTGAGCAGCGGCGCGAAGTCACCCTCGGGCTCCGGCTCCTCTTTGTCCTTGGGCAGGTCGACCGAGCCGCGCGCGATGGACTGGAACTTCTTGCCGTCGTAGTCGGGCACCGCCTCGACCCAGATCTCGTCGACCGGGTCGGTGAGCACCAGGACCTCGTACCCCTGGGCCTGGAACGCCTCCATGTGGGGCGAGTTCTCCACCTGGGAGCGGCTGTCGCCGGTCAGGTAGTAGATCTCGTCCTGGCCCTCCTTCATCCGCTCGATGTAGGCGGCCAGCGTGGTCGGCTCGGTGCCCGCGGTGGAGCCGAACGTGGCGACGTCGAGGATGGCCTTCTGGTTGTCGGGGTCGTTGAGCAGACCCTCCTTGAGCGCCCGGCCGAACTCGCGCCAGAACGTCGCGTACTTCTCGGGGTTGTTGTTGAGCAGGTCCTTGACCGTCGACAGCACCTTCTTGACCAGCCGGCGGCGGATCATCTGGATGTGCCGGTCCTGCTGCAGGATCTCGCGGGAGATGTTCAGCGACAGGTCGGCCGCGTCGACCACACCCTTGACGAAGCGCAGGTAGTCGGGGATCAGCTCGCGGCTGTCGTCCATGATGAAGACGCGCTTGACATAGAGCTGCAGGCCGCGGCGGGCATCACGCTGGAACAGGTCGTGCGGCGCGCGGGACGGCAGGAACAGCAGCGCCTCGTACTCGAAGGTGCCCTCGGCCCGCATGTTGATGATCTCGAGCGGCTCGGACCAGTCGTGGCTGATGTGCCGGTAGAACTCGTGGTACTCCTCGTCGGAGACCTCCGAGCGCGGCCGCGCCCACAGCGCCTTCATCGAGTTGAGCGTGTCGTCGCCCATCCGGATCGGGAAGGAGATGAAGTCCGAGTACTTCTTGACGATCTCGCGGATCTTCCAGTCGTCCGCGTAGTCGTAGAGCGCGTCCTCCTCGTCCTTGGGGCGCAGGTGGACGGTGACGCTCGTGCCGATCGGCGCGTCCGGCTCGTCGTCGATCGTGAAGGTGCCCTCGCCGGTCGACTCCCACCGGGTGCCGTGCCCCTCGGTGCCGGCCTTGCGGGTCACCAGCGTGACGCGGTCGGCGACCATGAAGGTCGAATAGAAGCCGACGCCGAACTGGCCGATCAGCTCGGGGCTCTCCTTGGCCTCGCGCAGCTTGGTCAGCAGCTCGGCGGTGCCCGACTTGGCGATCGTGCCGATCAGCTCGACGACCTCGTCGCGGGTCATGCCGATGCCGTTGTCCCGGACGGTCAGCGTCCGGGCCTCGGTGTCGGCGGCCAGCTCGATGTGCAGGTCGGAGGCGTCGGCCTCGAGACCGTCCTGCAGCGTGGCCAGGCGCAACTTGTCGAGCGCGTCCGAGGCGTTCGAGATCAGCTCGCGCAGGAAGATGTCCTTGTTCGAATAGATCGAGTGGACCATCAACTGCAGCAGCTGCCGGGCCTCGGCCTGGAACTCCAACGTCTCCATCTGATTCTTACTCCCCTGAGATTTCGTGAACCCACTGCGATCGTATGACGAACGCCCCGCCCGGCAGAGGCCGGACGGGGCGTTCTTAGATCGTCAGTGTCAGCGCTTGTCGATCGCCACGAACTCGCGCTCGGCGGCACCGGTGTAGAGCTGGCGCGGCCGGCCGATCTTGTTGGCCGGGTCGTTCATCATCTCGGTCCACTGCGCGATCCAGCCGGGCAGGCGGCCCAGCGCGAACAGCACGGTGAACATCTTGGTCGGGAAGCCCATCGCCTTGTAGATGAGGCCCGTGTAGAAGTCCACGTTCGGATAGAGCTTGCGGGAGACGAAGTAGTCGTCGCTGAGCGCGATCTCCTCGAGCTGGAACGCGAGCTCCAGCATCGGGTCGGGGCGGTCGAGCGTCGAGAACATCTCCTGCGCGGCCTTCTTGACGATGGCCGCCCGGGGGTCGTAATTCTTGTAGACCCGGTGGCCGAAGCCCATCAGCTTGACGCCCTTCTCCTTGTTCTTCACTCGCGTGACGAAGGAGTTGACGTCGCCGCCGTCCTTGCGGATCTGCTCGAGCATCTCGAGCACGGCCGCGTTGGCCCCGCCGTGCAGCGGGCCGGAGAGCGCGTTGATGCCGGCCGAGACCGACGCGAACAGGTTGGCCTGCGCCGAGCCGACCAGGCGCACGGTCGACGTGGAGCAGTTCTGCTCGTGGTCGGCGTGCAGGATGAAGAGCATGTCCAGGATCTTGGCGACCTTGGGATCGACGTCGTACTGCACCGTGGGCAGGCCGAAGGTCATCCGCAGGAAGTTCTCGACGTAGTCGAAACTGTTGTCGGGATACGGCAGCGGGTGGCCGATGGACTTCTTGTACGCGTACGCGGCGATGGTCGGAAGCTTCGCCATCAGGCGAATGCCCGAGATCTCGACCTGCTCGGGGTCGAGCGGGTCGAGCGCGTCCTGGTAGAACGTCGACAGCGCGGTGACGGCCGAGGAGAGCACGGCCATCGGGTGCGCGTCCCGCGGGAACCCGGAGAAGAACGCGCGCATCTCCTCCTGCAGGAGGGTGTGCACCCGGATCTTGTCGGCGAAATCCTTGAGCTGCTGGGGGGTCGGCAGCTCGTCGTGCATCAGAAGGTACGAGACCTCGAGGAACGACGACCGCTCGGCCAGCTGCTCGATCGGGTATCCGCGGTAGCGGAGGATGCCGGCGTCACCATCGATGTAGGTGATCGTCGACGTCGTCGAGGCGGTGTTGACGAAACCCTGGTCGAGGGTGACGAAGCCGGTCTCCTTGAGAAGGGCACTGACGTCGATGCCGCCCGGGCCCTCGACCGCCTCGCGTACCGGCATCGACAGCTGGCCACCAGGGTGGTCGAGCTTGACATCCGTCATGTATTTCCCTCACTTCACCGGCAGATGTCCCACAAATTTTGTAGTTCACCGTAAACCCTCAACCTGAATGGGTCATCAGGCGGATCCCTGCTGAGGGATTGATCACGAAGAGTGGCGGTCTTGTATAGATAATGGTTGTAGTCAACGCGGAGGTGCGAGCCAATGCTGAATCCGAGTCCGTCTCCCGTGCTCGTGGGGGTCAACGGCACCTCCGCGGGCCTGGCCGCCGTCCGGCTGGCCGCCCGGGAGGCCGTGTCGCGTGATCGTGAACTCCGGATCGTGCACGCCTTCACCTGGTCGCTCCCCGGCCGGGGTCAGCACGCCGACCGGGCCCGGTCGGCCGCCACCCAGATCGTCGACGCGGCGGTCGCCACTGCCCAGCGTTCCACACCCGGCGTCAGGGTGCAGGGTCAACTCGTCGACGGGCTGCCCGACCAGGTGCTGCTGCGACTGAGCCGCACGGCTGAGCTTCTCGTGCTGGGCGACGACGACCTGGCGACCCTGCCCTGGCTGCCGTCGAGCTCGGTGCTGGTGCAGACGGTGGCCCGGGCCTGGTGCCCGGTGCTGGTGGCACGCGGCCCGCGACCCAAGGCCGGCCCGATCCTGGCCGCGGTCGACGGGTCACGGTGCGCGCTGCTGGGCCTGCGCCAGGCGGCCGAGGAGGGCGCCCGGCGCAACGTCGCGGTGGTCGTGGCCCACGTGGTCGAGAGTCCCGGCCCGGCGGCCGAGGCGCAGGGCCGCGAGCTTCTGGAGCGGGCGGTCGCGGCCGTCCCCGAACTGACCGACTACCGGCTCCGGCTGCTCACCGGCGCACCGGCCACCGCCCTGGTGCGCGCGTCCGGACAGGCCCGGGTCACCGTGCTGGGACCGCGCGGCGTGCACGACGCGGGCCTGCTCGGCTCGGTGGCCCGCACGGTGCTGCGCCGGGCGGCCGGTCCCACGCTCTTCGCGCACGGCGGCAGCATTCCCGCCCAGCGGGTCCCGGCCGTGCCGTCCCGTCCGGGGAAGGCTCTCGCGCGATAACCGCCGGATCGCCACTCAGCCGCTGACCGAACCATCCGAAACAACCAGTGATGACCAGGAACTGGCGGCTGTTCGCATCGCTGGGCGCGCTGGCGACCGTCGTCTACACCGCTGACGTGTCGCCGGCGTTGAACGCTGCCTGCCTGCTGATCGTCGCGGCCGGCTCGGTGTGGGCCTGTTTCACCGGGCCACGCCGGCACGGGGCCGAACCACGCACGGCCTGGCACCTGCTCGGCGGCGCGGTGCTCAGCTGCCTGACCGGAGTGCTGCTGCGGCCCGCGGTGCAGGATCTGCCGGGGCTGTGGCCACTGCTGGCCGATGCCGCCTCCATCAGCAGCTACGCGATGCTGTGCGCCTTCCTCGGCATCATGCTGCGGCGACGGCAGAGCATCGACGGCCACGCGGTGCTCGACGGGCTGATCGTCTGCGTCGCCGGCGCGCTCGTCGTCGGCGTGCTGCTGGCCGCACCCGCCGCCGCGATCTCGGACCGGCCGGAACCCGTGTCGTTCGTGGCCGGGCTCTATCCGCTGTTCGACGTGGTCGTGCTGTTGCTGCTGGTCAACCTGACCTTCACCGCCACGACGTGGCCGGTCAGCCTGGTCACCCTGATGCTGGCCATGGTCTCGATGTTCGCCGGGGACACGGCGTACGCGATCGTCGGGGCCAACGGCATCACGTACGTGTCCCCCTTGTTCGACGTGCCGTTCCTGCTGGGTTGCGTGCTGATCGGGGTGACCGCGCTGCATCCGTCGGTGACCCGCTTCGGGCAGGCCGCCCGGCCACCGGTGCAGGCCTGGTCGGCGCGCCGGATGGCCATGCTGGCGCCGGCCCTGGCCAGCCCCTTCGTGCTGCTGGCGGTGCTCTCCCCGATCTCGCGCGGCGAACGGCTGACCGTGGCCGGCGCGGGCGTGCTGATCGTGGCGCTGCTGCTGGTGCGCGCGGTGAACGCGGTCCGCGCGCAGGCGGTGGCCCAGCTGCGCGCCGAGCATCAGGCGACCCACGACTCGCTGACCGATCTGCCCAACCGCGCGATGATCGGCGAGGAGCTGATCAGGATGCTCGGCCGGCTCGGCCCGGACGACCGGCGCCGGGTCTGGGTGCTGCTGCTCGACCTGGACGGCTTCAAGCTGGTCAACGACGGCTGGGGTCACGACACCGGCGATGAGCTGGTCATCGAGGTGGGCCGGCGGCTGCTGGACGCGGTGCCGGCCGGGGTGGTGGTGGCCGCGCTCGGCGGGGACGAGTTCGCGCTGGCCGCGATCGGCACCGAGGCCGAGGCGACGGCGCTGGCCGACGTGGTCCAGGACTCTTTCGCCCATCCGTTCCCGGTCCGCGGCACCGAGCTGACGATCACCTGCTCGATGGGCATCTCGTCGGCGCCGGCGCCGGGCGGTGCCGCGGGTGCGGGCGCGGCGGCGGCCGAGGCGCTCATGCGGGACGCGGACACGGCGATGTACCGCGCCAAGGCCGGGGAAGCGGGCAGCCGGACCGTGTTCGACGCGGCCATGCACGACCAGGTGCGGGAGCGGATCGAGCTCGAGGTGGCGCTGCGCAAGGCGCTCGGCGAGGGCCAGCTGAGCGTGGCCTACCAGCCGATCGTCGACCTGATGCCCGGGGTGCCGGCCGGGGCCGAGGCGCTGGTGCGCTGGTCCCACCCGGTGCGCGGGCCGGTCTCACCGGCGACGTTCATCCCGATCGCCGAGGACGCCGGGCTGATCGGCGCGATCGGCGACTGGGTGCGCCAGGAGTCGCTGCGCCAGCTGGGCGCGTGGCGCGCCGACGGGACGGTCGGCGACGCTTTCTACGTCTCGGTCAACGTGTCGGGCCGCCAGTTGCTCGACCCGGCTCTGCCCCGGCTCCTGGCGGCCGAGATGCAGGCGTACGGGGTCCCGCCGCGCTGCGTGGCGGTCGAGATGACCGAGTCGGTGCTGGTCGACTCGACGGGTGTCGCCGGGCGGGTCCTGTTCGAGCTGCGCGAGCTGGGCTGTCAGCTCCTGATCGACGACTTCGGCACCGGGTTCTCGGCGCTGGGCTATCTGCGCCGCTTCCCGGTGACCGGCGTCAAGATCGACCGTTCGTTCGTGACCGGCCTGGGCTCCTGCCGGGAGGACGACGAGATCGTGCGGGCCATCGTCTCGCTGTGCCACGCGCTGGGCCTCGGCGTGATCGCCGAGGGAGTGGAGACGCGGGTGCAGCGCGACGCCCTGGACGAGGTCGGCGTGACCCGCGGTCAAGGGTGGCTATGGGGCCCGGCTGTCCCCCCGGCCGAGTTCGCCCGCCACTGGCACGCCCGGGGCACCGCCGCCCTGGCCGGCCCGAACCGCTCCCAGCAGGTCGGCCCGGGCGCGCGGTAGGTCGGCTGTTTCGACCCTCGGCCCGCGGGTGCACGGGTGCCGACCACCGCATGCTGACAAACCTGACGCCTCCGCTGGCATCGGCTGCGGGAGTCGGGCATTATTCGCTGGCCGGGTTCGATGGTAACGGGGGTCACATCCGGCCTATGTTCGATGTCGGAAGGGAGACAGCATGGCGGCGCTGGTGGGCTCCGAGGGAGCCGTGGTCTGGATGGTCGCGGTGCTCCTCGTCCTCACGACGGGTCTGACCGTCGCGTTGCTGGCTGCCGGTCGCTCGATCAGGCGTCCCTGACCCGTCACGCGGGGTGACTCGCCGCCGCTGGGGAAGCGCGCGCGGGCCCGATATAGCAGTCTGGGCAGATGCGCTTCGCCACCTGGAACGTCAACTCGGTCAAGGCTCGGCTGCCGCGTCTGCTGGAGTGGCTCGACACCACCGGGCCCGACGTCCTGTGCCTGCAGGAGACCAAGGTCGCGGCCGACGGCTTCCCCGCCGCGGAGGTCCGCGAGCTGGGGTACGACGTCGCGGCGTACGGCCAGGGGCGATGGAACGGGGTCGCCCTGCTCTCGCGGGCCGGGCTCGACGACGTACGCCAGGGGTTCGCCGGGGAACCCGGATATCCGGATCCGGAGGCGCGGGCGGTCAGCGCCCTGTGCGACGGCATCCGCTTCTACTCGATCTATGTGCCCAACGGCCGTACGCCGGACGATCCGCACTACGCCTACAAGCTGACCTGGCTGGCCGCGCTGCGCACCGCACTGGCCGAGGACGTCCAGAAGGCGCCGCTCGTGGTGGCCGGCGACTACAACGTCGCCCCCACGGACGACGACGTGTGGGATCCGAAGGTCTTCGCCGGATCGACCCACGTGACGCCGCCCGAGCGCGACGCCCTGGCCGCGATCCGCGCCGTCGGGCTCCGCGACATCGTCGGACGGCCGATGAAGGGCGACCATCCGTTCACGTATTGGGACTACCGCGCGGGCATGTTCCATCAGAACAAGGGGATGCGGATCGACCTCGTCTACGCGACACCCTCGGTGGCCGACCGGGTCAGCGACGCGGTGGTGGACCGGGAGGCGCGCAAGGGCAAGGGTCCCAGTGATCACGCTCCGATCGTGGTCGATCTGGGCCCCGCGGCGGCTTGACCGGCCACCTGGGCACGGTCGTCCGGCCCAGGAGCACGTAGTCTGGGTAGATCGTGTCGGCGGGGAGAGATGAAGGAGGGACCATGACAGCGCAATCGCCGGCTTCCGCCGGCGAACGGCTGGCCGAGGGGCCCGCGCCCGCTCTGCTTCGCGCCGCGCTCGACGCCGCCAGCGAGGCGGTCCTGCTGTGCGACTCGGCCGACGACACCATCCTGATGATCAACAACGCCGCGCAGACACTGGTCCCGGGCCTGTCCGCCGGTTCGACCGCCGCCGACGGGCCGCTGCCCGGCCTGGCCGCCGCGGTCGTGGCGGGCGACGACTCCTTCACCGATGTCCACGGCGGTCGCCACCTGCGGGGTCAGCGCCGGATGCTCGGCAGCGACCACTACGGGTGGTATCTGCACGATCGCACCGACGAGGTGGCCCGGGCCGACGCGCTGCGCGCCGAGCGGGCCCGGACGGCGTTCCTGGCCGAGGCCGGGCGGCGCCTCTCCTCCTCGCTGCATCAGGGTCGCTGCACCCGGATCACCGCCGAGCTGGCCGTGGCCCACCTGGCCGGCGCCGCCGTGGTGGTGCTCCCGGTCGACCGCCGGCAGGCCCAGTGGGTGCGCCTGGTGGCCGGCGAGGCCCCCGAGGAGGGTGTGCTGCACGAGAGCTCGCTGGCCGAGGTGCCGGGCCTGGTCGAGGCACTGGGCGGCTTCCCGCCCATCCCGAGCAGGTGGCTCGACGCGTCCCAGGCCCCCGCGTGGTTGCTGCCCGACGACTTCGGCCCGATCGGGGCCCTGCTGGTCACTCCCCTGCCGGGCAACGCCGAGCCGGCCGGCGCGCTGATCCTCGCCCGCCGGGGTGACGACACCGAGTTCAGCCCGGAGGACGAGATCCTCGCCCGCATCTTCGCGGCCCGGGCCGGCGCCGCCATCTCGGCCGCCGGGCTCTACCGCGACCAGGTCGACACCACCGCCGTGCTGCAGGCCGACCTGCTGCCGCCCGAGCTGATCCAGCCCGACGGCATCGAGCTGGTCGGGTCCTACCAGGCGGCCCGCGAGGCGCTGCGCATCGGCGGCGACTTCTACGACGTGTTCGGCCCCACCGACAGCAGCTCCGACACGGTGATCGCGCTCGGTGACGTGTGTGGCAAGGGTCCTGAGGCGGCCGTGCTCACCGGCAAGGTGCGCCAGACCCTGCGGGCGCTGCGGCTGGTCGGCGCCGCCCCCGACGAGATGCTGCACGTGCTCAACAAGGCCCTGCTCGAGTCCGGGCGCCGGCACCGGTTCGTCACCATGGTGGTCGGCTCGGTCAGCCGGGCCGAGCACGGCCGGGTGCGGCTCAACCTGGCCACCGGCGGTCACCCGCCGCCCCTGGTGCTGCGGTCCGACGGCACCGTCGAAGAGGTGCCGATCAGCGGCACACTGATCGGCGCCGTCCCCCGGACCGTGGTCCGCCCGGCCGACGTCGAGCTCGCCCCCGGCGAGTTGTGCCTGCTCTACAGCGACGGCCTGACCGAGGCTCGCGGTGGCCCGAGCGGCGACGAGCAGTTCGGCGAGGCCCGCCTGCACGACGCCCTGGCCGAGTGCCGCGGCCTGCCCGCCGCGGCCACCGTCGACCGGGTCCGCCAACTGGTCAGCGACTGGGTGCACGGCGGCACCCGCGACGACATCGCCATGCTGGCCGTCCGCGCCCCCGCCCGCACCGCGCTGAGCCTGCGCAACGGCTCGCGCAACCAGTCACCGTTCGCCATCGACGCCCGGCGCAACGACCGGCGCGTGCGTCAGCGCTCATGAGCGTGGTGTCGCGCCGCTCCCTCGATGAGCCCGGGCTGGCCGACGAGTTCCTGCGCCTGGTCGGCGACGGCGACGAGTACGGCGCGGTCGACTTGGTCACGGCACTGCTCGACGACGGTGTGCCGCCGCAGCGCATCATGATCGACCTGATCGCCGGCACGCAGGTCCGGGTCGGCGAGCTGTGGGCGGCCAACGAGTGGTCGGTGGCCCGCGAGCACGCCGCGACCGCGATCAGCGAGCGCGCGCTGGCCGCGGTGGCGGCCCGGACAAATGTGCGGCCCACCCGCGGCCGGGTGACCATCGCCTGTGTCGACGGCGAGTGGCACGCGCTGCCGACCCGCATCCTGGCCGAAATGCTCCGCCTGGACGGCTGGCGGGTCGACTTCCTGGGGGCCAACGTGCCCGGCCCGCACCTGGTCACCCACCTGCACCAGACCGGGCCCGACGTGGTCGCCCTGAGCTGCATGATCGCGACCAGGCTGCCGCGGGCGCACGCGGCGATCACGGCCTGCCGGGCGGCCGGGGTGCCGGTCATCGCCGGGGGTCGCGGCTTCGGTCCCGGCGGCCGCTATGCCCAGCACCTGGGGGCCGACGCGTGGGCCGCGGGAGCTGAGGAAGCGGTGCAGCGCCTGGCCCGCAACTGGCCGCCGTACAGCCAGGATCCGCAGCTGTCGGCCTTCCTGGGCGACGAGGAATACACCTACGTGGTGCGTAACCGCGGCGGGCTCATCAGCACGGCCATGAGCCGCCTGACCGAGGCCTATCCCGCGATGCGCGACTACAACCAGCGCCAGCTCGACTCGACGGCCGAGGACATGGCCCACATCGTCGACTTCCTGGCGGCCGCGCTCTATGTGTCGGAGTCCCAGGTCTTCACCGATTTCGTGGCCTGGACCGACAGTGTGCTGCAGGCCCGCGGCGTGCCCCCGGTGGCGCTGCGGGTCGGGCTCGAGTCGGTGCAGGCCCAGCTGCGGGATTACCCGACCGCCACGGCGATGCTCACCGCGGGAGCGGCACGAATTAAATGAGTGGCGGGCCGGCGGGCCCTCTCCTATCGTTGCCCGCATGATCTCCTGATGCGCCGGCCGTCGAGGCCGTCCACCGTGCTCGGTTCCGGGTGCTCCGGCGGGGTTGTCCGCCGTGGAGCCACGATCGTGCCGACACCCGGAGCACCCACGCCATCTTTTCCCCTGGCTTCACCGTGCCCGGCCCTGCCCCGCGCAGGGCGCCGAGGAGGTTTGTATGCCTGGCCAGCGCTTCACCGTCCAGCTCAACCCGGATGACCTCGCGATGAGCGAGCTCGCCCCGGTCCTGCCCCGCAGCGAGGGTTCCACCAGCCGCAAGACCAGCGCCGAGCACCACGGTGCCCGCGACGAGCGGCAGGCCGCCCGGCAGCAGTCCGAGCGGGCCCACGCCGGCCGCGCCGCCGGCACCGGTGGCGGCCGTTCCTACGCCTTCCGCCGCAGCTAGGCCGACCCGCAAGACACAGTTCGACGAGGCGCCCGGGCAGGAACCCGGGCGCCTCGCTGGTCGCTGGGGATAGGGTCGTGCGATGGGGACCCGGTCGGAGATCAGCGCGCTGCCGCCGGAGGCCGATCTGGCCCGGGCCGACTCGCTGGCCCGGGAGATCTTCTCGGACGTCGCCACCAAGTGGGCGCTGCTGATCATCGAGTTTCTCGGGCAGCGCACCATGCGCTTCAACGAGCTGCGCCGCGAGGTCGGCGGCATCAGCCACAAGGTGCTGACCCAGAATCTGCGCGTTCTCGAGCGCAACGGCCTGGTCGAGCGGACCGTGCACCCCACCGTGCCGCCCAGCGTCGACTACACCCTCACCGAGGCCGGCCAGGCGCTGCGCAAGGTGGTCGACGGCATGTGCGGCTGGACCCAGACGTATTTGTCGGAGATCGAAGCCTCCCGCCGCCAGTTCGAGGGCTGAGCAGGCCGGGCGCAGCCGGGCTGCGCCGTCAGTCGAGCACGGCGGTCGCCTCGACCTCGACCAGGTGCTCGGGGACGTCCAGGGCGGCGATCCCGAACAGCGACGCGGGCGCCTCGACGGTCACGCCCAGCTTGGCCGAGGCGCGGGCGATGCCGTCCAGCAGCTCCGGCATGCGCTCAGGGGTCCAGTCGACGACGTGCACGGTCAGCTTCACCACGTCGGCGAAGGTCGCCCCGGCTGCGGCGAGCGCGGTTCCCACGTTCAGATAGCTCTGCTCGACCTGGGTGGCGAAGTCTCCCCCGTCCCAGGCGACCTGGCCGGCGATGTGGATGAGCTTGGTACCGGTCGCGACCGACACCTGGCGGTAGACGTCGACAGTGGGCAGTCCGGGCGGGTTGATCAGGGAAACAGCCATGGACACCACCGTACGAGGAGGGCCCTGACCTCGGAAGAACGCACTTTTCCGAGCTCAGGGCACCTCGAGGTAACCGCCTGGGTCAGCCGAGCTCGGCGTACACGTCGTCGAGGCGGCCGTGGTACATGTCGGTCTTGGTCTTGAAGTTGGGGCCGCCGACGCGCAGCGGCATGGTGTTGCTGATCGACAGGTTGGCCGGGATGGTCGTCTGGCCCGCCTGCTGGTTGTCGACCCACACCGAGAGGGTGGTGCCACTGCGCTGGCACAGCACCTTGTGCCAGTTGCCGTCGGCCACCGAGCCGGACGAGCGGGCGAGGTAGACGGTGGACGAGCCGGTGCCGGTGACGACGCACTGGGCCTTGCCGTTGGTCCGGCCGATCTGCATCTTCCACTGGCTCCCGGTGCCGGCCACGCCCTTCTGCATGATGTTGGCCGAGCCGGTGATCTGCGTCTTGATCGTCAGCATCCGGGCCGACCAGCGGAACGTCCGGGTGCCCGGGTTGAGGTTGGCGATGTTGGGAGTCTCGAGGAGAGCACGCGGGCAGGTCTTGGCGGTGGTCGCGCAGGCGACCGGGAAGCTGGCGTACCGGCCGCTCGGGGTGGTGGTGTCGAAGCGGATCACGCCCTGGTCGGCGGTGCGGGTGGTGAGCGCGGGTCCGCGGCCCGAGGTGTCGGCGACCTGGCCGTTGACCGCGCCGGCGTCGAAGGTCCAGCGGGCGACCAGCTGGGAGGTGGCCGCGGCAGCGGCGGCCGGCGAGACCGACGGGGCGGGGGCCGGGGCGGCGGCCGCGGGCGCCGCGGGGACGACCAGGCCGGTGATCGCGGCAAGAGCGAGAGCGAGCTTCATACGTACAAGATGGCGTATTGACCGTTTTCGCCGCAACACACCCCTATAGGCGTTTCGGGCGAGCCGGAAAGAGTGACCGGCCCGCCCGTAACCCGAAAACTCAGAGAACGCCGTTCTGCTCGGCGATCATGCAGATCGCCACCAGGCGCAGCAGGTGCCAGTCGGCCGCCTTCCACTCGGCCGGCGCGGCGGGCGCGAAACCGGGCTCGGGCAGCGCCCGGCCCATCCGGCGAGCCCCGGCGACGATGGCCCGGGCGTAACCGGCGAGACCGTCGGCGCCGGCGTCGCGGCCGGCCGACTCGAGAGCGTCCCGGACGGCGGCGGCATGCTGGTCGACCAGGGCGAGCAGGCCCGGGTCGGCGAGCGCGGCGACGATCCCGTCGACCCCCACCCGAGCCATCATCTCGTCCAGCAGGCCGGTCGCCGGGGAGGCCGGAACAAGGGCGGAAACGGGGGCGAAGGCGAGGAATTCGTTCGTCATGGCCAGAACGCTAGGGCCTCGGTGACCCCCATGACAGGGGGGTAACCGAACGGCACCCAAGCGCCAACGAGCGCGCTACACCGGGAGCTGGTCCATCGCCTTATAGATCCGTTTGTCCGATATCGGATAGGCGGTTCCCAACGATTGAGCGAAGAAGTTGATCCGCAACTCCTCGATCATCCAGCGGATCTCCCGCAGCCCCTCCTCCGGGGCGCCGAGCGTGCGCAGCTCGCGGTACTCCGACTCGATCTCGTGGATCTGGCCGGTCAGCTGACGGTCGCGGGTCAGGTTGCCGCCCAGCCGGTCGAGCCGATAGACGATGCCGCGCAGGTAACGAGGCAGGTGGTGCAGCTGGCGCCAGCCGGTCTCGGTCACGAACCCGGCGTGCACGAGCCCCTTGAGCTGCTGCCGGATGTCGGCCAGGGCGGGCAGCAGCGTGGGGTCCCGCAGCGATTTCAGGCGCTGCTCGATGTCGTACGCGGTGGACAGCACCTGGCGCACCTGGGTGACCACGTTGGCCACGGCGTCGACCAGGTCCTGGCGTACGGTGTCGCGCAGCGAGGCGAACTCGATCGACGACCACACCGGGCCGCCGGCGTCGGCCACCAGCCGGTCGACCGACGCGCCGGCGCAGTCGTCGAGCAGGTCGGCGATCGAGCGGTAAGGGTTCCCGCGGGTCAGCTCGAGCTTGGCCCGGTTGTCGAGCCGGCCCTGCAGATATCGCGCGGCCGGTGGCAGCGTCAGCAGCAACAGCTTGCGGGTGCCGGCGACCATCGCCACCCGTTGCTCGGCCTCGGTCTCGAAGACCTTGATGGCCACACTGTCACCCTCGTCGACCAGCGCCGGGAAGACGTTGACCTCGTAGCCGCCGCGGACCTGGGCCACCCGCCGCGGCAGCATCCCGAAGTCGTTGGTGGTGATCCCGCGCCGCTCGATGTCGCCGGCCGCCCGGGAGATGGTCTGCTGCACCTTGGGCGCGAGCGAGCGCCGCAGCACCTCCAGATCGCGGCCCTCCCCCACCACCTGGCCCTGCTCGTCGACCACGCGGAAGTTGACACGCAGGTGGCCGGGCACGTCGCCGGGCCGCCAGGCGTCCCGGGGCACGACGGTCCCGGTGAGCCGCCGCAACTCGTTGCCGACGGCGTCGGGCAGCGGTCCGCGGCGGGCCGGGACCCGGTCGAGCACCGCCTCGGCCCAGTCCGGCACCGGTACGAAATTGGTGCGCAACGCCTTGGGCAGGGCCCGGATCAGCGCGATCACCACGTCCTTGCGGAACCCGGGCACCGACCAGCCGAAATCGTCCGGGTCGAGCTTGTTGAGCAGGGCGATCGGCACCTCGACGGTGACGCCGTCGGCCTGGGTGTTGGGCTCGAACTCGTACGTCAAGGGAAGCCGCACGCCGTTGGCCAGCCAGGCGTCCGGGTACGCGTTGGGGTCGACGCCGTCGCGGCCGGCGTTGACAAGCATGTCGCGGGTGAACGTCAGCAGCTCGGGCTCGTCGCGCCGGGCCTTCTTCCACCACGCGTCGAAGTGCCGGGCCGAGACCACGTCGGCCGGGATGCGGGCGTCGTACAGCGCGTACACGGTCTCGTCGTCGACCGCGATGTCGCGCCGCCGGGCCCGGTTCTCGATCTCCTCGATCCGGGCCAGCAGCTTCGCGTTCTCGGCAAAGAACTTGTGGTGGGTCTCCCAGTCGCCCTCGACCAGCGCGTGCCGGATGAACAGCTCGCGCGACACCACCGGGTCGACCTTGGAATAGCCGACCTTGCGCCGGGGCACGATCGGCAGACCGTAGAGGGTCACCTTCTCGTACGCCATGACGGCGCCCTGCTTCTTCTCCCAGTGCGGCTCGCTGTAGGAATGTTTGACCAGGTGCGGTGCCAGTTTCTCGGCCCACTCGGGCTCGATGCGGGCGTTGACCCGGCCCCACAGGCGGCTGGTCTCGACCAGCTCGGCCGACATCACCCAGCGCGGCTGCTTCTTGAAGAGCGCGGAGCCCGGGAAGATGGCGAACTTGGCCCCGCGAGCACCCAGGTATTCCCGCTTGTCGGTGTCCTTGAGACCGAGGTGCGAGAGCAGGCCGGACAGCAGGGCGGTGTGCACGTTCTGCCCGGCGGCGACCTCCTCCCGGTCCTCCACGAGAGACAACCCGAGGGTACGAGCCACCTGGCGCAGCTGCGCGTAGATGTCCTGCCACTCGCGTACGCGAAGGTAGTTGAGGAACTCACTGCGGCACAGCCGCCGGAACTGGTTGCCGCTCAGCTCCTGCTGCTTCTCCCGCAGATAGCGCCACAGGTTGAGGTAGCTGAAGAAGTCCGATTCCTTGTCGGTGAACCGGGCGTGCTTCTCGTCGGCCTGCTGCTGCTTGTCGACCGGGCGCTCGCGCGGGTCCTGGATGGACAGCGCGGCCGCGATCACCATCACCTCGGCCACACACTCCTGCCGGTCGGCCTCGATGACCATGCGGGCCAGCCGCGGGTCGACCGGCAGCTGCGCGAGCTGACGGCCGAGCGGGGTGAGCTTGCGCTCATCGAGCGCGCCGAGCTCCTCGAGCAGCTTGACGCCGTCGGTGATGTTGCGCCGGTCCGGCGGGTCGATGAACGGGAACTTGGCCAGGTCGCCCAGCCCGAGGTTGGTCATCTGCAGGATGACGCTGGCCAGGTTGGTCCGCAGGATCTCGGGCTCGGTGAACTCGGGGCGCGCCTCGAAGTCCTCCTCCGAGTAGAGCCGGATGCAGATGCCGTCGGCCACCCGGCCGCAGCGGCCCTTGCGCTGGTTGGCGCTGGCCTGCGACACCGGCTCGATCGGCAGGCGCTGCACCTTGAGCCGGCTGGAGTAGCGGCTGATCCGGGCCGTGCCCGGGTCGATGACATAGCGGATGCCGGGCACGGTCAGCGACGTCTCGGCGACGTTGGTGGCCAGCACGACCCGGCGCTGCGAGTGCCGCTCGAAGACCTTGTGCTGCTCGGCCGCGGAGAGCCGGCCGTAGAGCGGGACGATGTCGGTGTTGCGCAGGTTGCGCTTGCCCAGCGCGTCGGCCGTGTCCCGGATCTCGCGCTCGCCGGAGAGGAAGACCAGGATGTCGCCGTCGCCCTCGCGGCCCAGCTCGTCGACCGCGTCGGCGATGCCGTCGACCTGGTCGAGGGGCTCCTCGGTGTCGTCCTCGGTCGTGGTGACCAGCGGCCGATACCGGGTCTCGACCGGGAACGTCCGCCCGGAGACCTCGATGACCGGGGCCGGTTTGCCCTCGGCGTCGGCGAAGTGCTCGGCGAACCGCTGCGTCTCGATCGTGGCCGACGTGATGATCAGCTTGAGATCCCGCCGCCGCGGCAGCAGCTCCCGCAGGTAGCCCAGGATGAAGTCGATGTTGAGGCTGCGCTCGTGTGCCTCGTCGATGATCAGCGTGTCGTACCGGTGGAGGTTGCGGTCGTTCTGGATCTCGGCCAGCAGGATGCCGTCCGTCATCACCTTGACCATGGTGTCGTCACTGACCTGGTCGGTGAAGCGCACCTTATAGCCCACCGTCTGCCCGAGCGGCCGCCCCACTTCCTCAGCGATGCGCTCGGCCACGGTCCGAGCCGCAATCCGCCGGGGTTGCGTGTGCCCGATCTGCCCACGGACGCCGCGCCCCAGCTCCATGCAGATCTTCGGAATCTGCGTCGTCTTACCCGACCCGGTCTCCCCGGCCACCACCACGACCTGGTGGTCGCGAATGGCCGCCGCGATGTCGTCCTTGCGCTGACTGACCGGCAGCGACTCGGGGTAGGTGATCGCGGGAACGCTCGCCAGCCGCGCGGCCAGGCGCTCGGCCGCCGCGTCGACCTCCGCCGAGATCTCGCTCAGGGCCGCCGCACGGGCAGCCTCGTCCTTGATACGGCGGGTCCCCTCCAGACGCCGCCCGAGGCGGTGCTCGTCGCGGGGGAGGAGGTCAGCTATGCGCTTACGGAGCTCAGGCAGGGCAGTTGTTGTCGACATCGCGCGACAAGAATAGGCGGATCCGGCCGCGAACGCCTGGTGATTAACACCGCCCCCACCCCGGGAATCAGCTGCCGGGCGCCTTCTGCGGGTTCGCCGCGAGCCACTGATCGATGGTGTCGGCCCGGATGGCCGCGAACATGGCCGCCGACTTGGCCTTGTCGAGCTGCACCGCGGAGCCCGCCCGGGTCTTGAGGCCGGCCGAGGTGTGCGGCACCGTCGCGTACGTGATCGCGTCGGGTTTGATGCCCCGCACGGTCAGGGCCAGCCGGCGGATGTCGAGGCTCCGGTCCACGGTCAGCGCGTCGGCCGCCGTGACCAGCAGGGCATCCAGCTTCCCGGGGTCGGTCAGCAGGCCGCCCCGGGCCGACTTGGCGATCACCGCCTTGACCACGAGCTGCTGGTTGTACATCCGGCCGAAGTCGCCCCCGGGCACCTCGTAGCGCTGGCGCATGAACTCCTCGGCCTGGTCGCCGTCCATGTCGTGGCACCCCTTCGGCCAGACCTTCTCGGAGAAGGTCGAGCGCACGTCGTAAGGCACGCACACGTTCACCCCCCGCACCGCGTCGACCATCTGATGAACGCCGCCGAAGTCGGCGATCATCGCCCCGTCCAGCGGCACGCGGGTGAGCTTGCTGACCGTGGCCGCGGTCAGCTTGGCCCCACCGAACGCGAAAGCAGCGTTGATCTTGTTCTTCCCGCCGCGCCACGACCCGCCCGCCGGCACGTCGACGTAGCTGTCGCGCGGGATGGACACGATGGTGGCCCGGTCCCGGCTCCTCGCCACGTGCACCAGCATGATCGTGTCGGACCGCTCCCCGATCGGGCTCCGGCCGCCGGCTTCCTCCGCCCGCGAGTCCGAACCCAGCAGCAGCAGGTTCAGCGGTCCCGACTTCCAGTTCTGCTCACGCTGCCGCCGCTCACCGGCGCCGGTCGCCTCGGGAAGCAGGTCGTCCCGCGCGACCTTGCGGTCGTAACGCGAATAGAGATAGAAGCCGCCACCGGCGAGGCCGCTGCCCAGGACGAGCAGCAGGACGGCGAGGACCAGCAGGGCTTTCTGCCACCCCGCAAGGCGTCCGAATCGCGATTCACGACGCATTCGAGATGGACGGGATTCCGTCGATGCCATGCCTGCCACGATGGCGGCAAATTAATCGTCGGTCAAGCTCACTCCGGCCGGCCGAAAGCGATTCATGATTGCCCTGCCCGAAAGAAGCAACCCCGTAACACGTCTTGTCACCCGATCGGTTCTTCATCATCCCGCCCAGGGAATTGGCATAGGCAGCCACCGTAGCTGCTCCACCCCAGCAGACGTTGTCATATGTCCATTTTGAGCGTCTCCTAACCAGTCATAAGCTCCGCCTAGATACATTTATGTCCGCTTTATGACCGTTAGCCTGATTCAGCCGATTTCAACCCGCCGGGACTGTCAAACCCGACGAACGGACGAGGTGCCCACGTTCCCGCAACCTTCTAGTGTTCCTCCGTTCCCAGGACCACATCGGACCTGAAGATCGAGACAAAGAATTGCGGAGGAGACGTTGCCCGCCGATGCTTCCATCGCCCTTTCCACCGGGCTGAGTCACCGATCAGGTGCCCACCCATCGGGCTTGGATGCCCCCGCCGCCGTCGCGTTCCTTTCGTTGACGGCCACCTTTCCCGGAAGCGGCCCCACGAATGACTGAGTCGGTCAACACACGAGCGCCGCGACGTCGGACCGAGGTGCGGGTCCCCAGGCCCCGGGCCGACGCGTGGGAGAAGACGACGATCGACGTCCTCGCCCGCCAGAGCCGTCGGCGCGCCCAGCCGGAGACGTCAGCGTGGCGACGCTTCGGCGAGCACTTCAAGACGGGACGAGTGCTGTTCCTCGGCGACACCGTCGTCGCGGCCTGCTTCGCCGGCTGGTGGGTGCAGTGGACCTGGCCGTTGCTGCTGGGCTGGCTGCTGGCCGTGGCGTCGTACGCCTCCACCGGCCTCTACCGGCCGAGGCTGCATGTCACCCTCCTCGACCAGCTGCCCCAATTGGTCAGCCATTTTGTCGTCGCGATCACCATGGCCCTCACCGCACCGGCGATGCTCGGCGTCAACCTCGAACTACGGCGTCACGTCGTGGGCGCGGGTCTGATGCTCAGCGGCATGCTCCTGGCTCGTGGCCTCATCTTCATGGCGATCCGCACCGGCCGCAGCGCCGGCCTGGTCGGCCACCCGACGGTGATCCTGGGCGGCGGCACACACGCTCAGCAGGTGCTGGGCGTCCTCGACCGGAACAAGACCTACGGCCTGAACGTCATCGGCTACGTCGCGGACATCCCGGTGCCGGCCGAGGACGCGGGCGACGGGTGGCAGTATCTCGGCGGCTTCAGTGAACTCCCCCGGGTCATCGAGGAACACGGGGTGGGCGTCCTGCTCATCGACGAGATGTCGGTGGACCGCCCCCAACTGATCGACGGCCTGCGAAACCGCGCCGGCATGCCGGCGACGTTCCTCCTCCTGCGGTCCTGGCCGCTGGACAGCTCGCTGGCCACCGGCGACCACATCGGCGGCGTGCCGATCCTGCGGCTGAGCCGCGGCTGGAGCACCGGCCAGCGGATCAGCAAGCGACTGTTCGACATCGTCCTGGCCGCCGGCCTGCTGGTCTCGCTGGCCCCGCTGATGCTGCTCACGGTGGCCGCCATCCTCCTCGAGGACTGGAACAACCCCCTCTTCAAGCAGGTCCGCGTGGGCCGCGGCGGACGACTGTTCACCATGTACAAGTTCCGCTCGATGCGCACCGTCCCCGCCGACCACTCCGACTCGGCGTGGTCCGACGCCGCCGCCTCCCGGATCGGCCGGGTGGGCCGCGTCATCCGCGCGACGTCCATCGACGAGCTGCCCCAGCTGTTCAACATCCTGCGCGGCGACATGACCTTCGTCGGCCCGCGCCCGGAGCGCCCGCACTTCGTCGAACGGTTCAGCGCCATGTTCCCCGACTACCACTCCCGCCACCGCGTCACGGTCGGCCTGACCGGCCTCGCCCAGGTGAACGGCCTGCGCGGAGACACCTCCATCGACGACCGCGTACGCCACGACAACTACTACATCGACCACTGGAGCCTGTGGCTGGACATCAAGGTCATGATCTGGACCGTGAGCCAGGCGTTCGGCGCCCGCGGCAGCTGAGACCGGGCAGAAGCTGTCGCGTACCGGCCGCATTTCAGCTGGATGCCCACTTACTTGGCCGGTGTTAGCCCGCTTAGGTGCCGGTCACGTCGGAGAAGAGTGCCTCGAACGCGTCCAGCCAACGATCTTTGCCGTGATGACGAAGTACATAGTCACGACTGGTCGAGGCCTTGGCAACCAAGGCAGCCAAGTCAGCGGCGGAGGGTCGTTCGTCCTCACCGATGAGCAGGCCGCCGCTGTTAGTTATAACGTCGCTACCCGGATCGCCGGCAAAGCCCACCAAAGGCAGCCCGGTCGCGCCGGCTTCCAGAACGGCCATAGGCATGCCGTCGGTCCGGCCGCCCGAGTAGATGTAGCAGTCGGCCGCTTTCAAAACGTCCTGGATATCCTGGCGGTATCCGAGGAAAAGCACGTCGGGGGAACCTGCCGCCACTTCTTCCAGTCGACCGCGATCTGGGCCGTCGCCGACGACGGCGAGCGGGATTTCGGCAGCGCGAGCCAGAGCGATTGCTCGGTCGTGCCGCTTGTCAGCACTCAGGCGAGACGCCATCACTGCAACCGCTCGGCCGCGCCAGTGCTCCGGCAGAAGCCGGTCGCGAAGTAAGCGCTTGGACTCCTCATCCGGCACCGAATAGCGGTTGGTGTCCACTGCGTTGGGGATCACGACAAGCTTCTTCGGATTCACGAACTCCGCCAGATCTGCGGCTACCTCGCCGCTGACGCAGACGATACGGCTGACATGGCGCGAGGCGGCTGCATAGCGGTTACGCAGGGCTCCTCCAAACAGGCCGCCCAGCCAACGTCCGTGTTCTGTCCAAATCACCGGTGCTCCGGCAGCCAAGTCAGCGGAGAAGGCGATTTGCTCACGCTTGAACTGCATGTAATACGCTGCGGCCGTCGGGAGACTTCGGACCCATCTCCGCTCGGCCGGTATACGTGTGAGTCCGGGAAGGATCGTCCGGCGGGACCACTTCGGCCCCAAGGGCAGATCTTGTCGGGGCAATTGATCATCCGGCCAGCCGGCACATCGCCCGTAGAGGAAAATTCGATGCGCTCGATGAGACAGACCCATGGCCAAGGCGACCGTGTGAGCTTCAGCGCCGCCAGCAATGTCGGAAGCCGTGATTATCGAAATATCCATCGGCTTCCTCGTCACCGTCTTGCCGATATTTCTGTCGCGGCAGCAAACTCTGTCAAGTATCGTGCCGCCACCTCGGTTTCGAGTCGCTCGCCTTTTCCTCGACCATGGGCGACCTTGATTGCTTCGGCCAGCGCGGACGGCTCAAAGCTGTTCGCTACCACGGTGGCCTGCTCGACCAGTCCGCCTGCTGGGGTTGCGGCAGTCGGGACGCCGAGGATGTGAGCCACAGACAACACGCCAGATTGGCTAGCCACCTCGTACGGCGCCACAACTACATCCGCCGCCCGTACCAGGGCTGCAAAATTTTCCATATCAAGGTATCCGTATCGCGTCTCAATCCGAGCGCCGGTCTCAGCGATCAACCGATCTACGCTTTCCGCGGCACCCTTGTCCTCGCCGACGACGGCACCGGTCCAACCGTGCAGCAGAACCATCGCGCGAACGAAAAGGTCGGGGTTCTTGTCGAATCGCACCTGTCCCGGGAGGAGTGCTAACGGCCTCTCCTTCGCGGCCAACTCGGCACGCCACTTCTCGGTCAAGTGGTCAGGCACCGGTGGGACCCATTGCACGAGGGGAACGAGTCCCACCGGCACGCCGCAGTGTTCCAGCCGCTCCCGATCGCTCGCGGAGAACACTAAAACACGGTCGGATGCCGTCAACGCAGTCCGTAGCGCACGAGACGCGCCCGGCGCACCGACGCGTGCGAACGTATTGTGCGGGCTGCAAACGATGGTGGACCGAGCGAAGCGAAGCGCACGGACGACTTCTGGGGTGAGTCCGAACGAACCTTGTACGTAAACGATCTCACCCGGCTTGATATCTCGCGCCAGATGCGGCAATGTTTTCGACACCAGCCGCGCTGCAGTGAGCGCCTGCCGCACGACTCGGTTGCCGCTAACTCGGCCCCACCGGAAACAACCACAGAAATTGATACCCGGTACGTATATCTCGAAATCCCGGGCAGTGTGCAGGATAACTTTGCAACCAGCATTGCTGAGGGCCGACGCCACGGCTATCGAGTGCTGAAAAACGCCGCCCCGGCCACCCGCTTCGATGAGATGAATTCGCTCAGACATCTTTCCTCAGAGCTCGACTAGGCGTTACGCGGTCCGGGCACATTAGCTGCTCCTCGGTCCCGGCGAGGAGCTTGGCCCGCCAAAGCGAAGGCAGCGTTGATCTTGCTCTCTCCGCCCTCCGCTATCCTTCCGCCAGCACACCGACATAGCTGTCCCGCGGGATGGAAACGATGGTGGCCAGATCTCAGCCCCCCGCGACCTGAACCAACATGATCGTGTCGGACCACTCTCCGATGGGAATCGTCCTGTCAGCATCCTCCGCGCTCGAGTCGAAACCCTGTGCTGACCACGCAATTCAAGAGGACGGGATTCCTTCAAAGACATGACGCTACCTTGGCGGCATTTTCATCGACGGTCAAGCTCACACACAACGGGGTGAAAGCAATTCATGATCATATTACTCGAAAGAAGTGACGCCTCAAGCCCCTCTTGTCACTCGATCGGTTCTAATTGTCCTAGCCAAAGACACGGCCAAGATCTTGCTCGGCGACCTCTGCGCCAGGACCTGACGTAGCAATCGCTAAGATTTGGCCGGTTTTCTACCGTCACAGCCGGAACTTAAGGCACCTTTTGCACCATTTGGTTGTTCTGCGTATTTCAGGGTAATTTATTAACTTCTGAGCTTCAAACCCGTTTCAACGGAGCGAGTGCCTACCTTCCCGCAACCTTCTAGAGTTCCTGAGTCCCTAAGCACATGGACCACAAGACCGAGATCAGAATTGCGGAGGAGATGTTGCTCGTTGATGCTTCGATCGCCCCTCCTGCCGTTCGTGGTTACCGATTAGAGGGCCGTCGGCCGTGCGATTGGATGTCTGTTCTTCCGGTCCACACCCTCGCAGCCCTCACTCTTCTTCCCATGCAATTGACGCAAGTAATGAAATTGCTCGAGAGAGCGCCGGCCGGATTGAGAGAACCAACGATGGCCGTCGCGGCGTGTTCCGTCGACCGAAGGACGCCGTGGACCTGGGTGTTGCTGATGGGCCGACTGACGGCAAAGGCGCTTTCCGCCTCCACGGATCCCGACCGCTGGATGTCGCATCCCATCGCGCCGGGCCGCTTCTCGAAGGGCGTGGCGCGGTCGGCCGTGGGGACAGCCACCGACTTCGACGTCTCGGTGGCCTCGGCTGAGATGCTGATCGGAGACGACCGGCTCACCAAGCTTCCGTGCCACTCTCCAGGCCAAACGGCCGGGACGGTAACGGCAGCTGGCCAAGGCCTCCGACCTCGAAGCCCGGAGCTAAGACGCCGTCGCGAGATCCGGTCCGACTTCTTCTGGGACCAAATCCTCCAGCTACCGGAACCTCCGCCGTGAGCTCGTCGCCGGGCGAATCGATGTCCGACAATGAAGGGCCCGGCCGGCGCGTCGCGTTGGTGCATGAGTGGTTCGACTCCGTGGGCGGTTCTGAACAGGTCTTTCTGGAGATCAGCAACACGCTGCCCTCCGCGGACCGATACGTGCTCTGGCGCGAGGGGGCGGCGGTGGACGGGCCGCCGATGAAGGAGTCGTGGCTCTCGCGCACCCCGCTGCGACGGCACAAAGCTCTCGCCCTGCCATTCATGCTGCCTGCCTGGCGCATGTTGGACGGCAGCGGCTACGACCTAGTGCTGTCGTCGAGCCACGCCTTCGCCCACAGCGCGAAGTTTCGGGATGACGCCGGCACCCGTTACCTGAGCTACGTGCACACGCCGGCCCGGTATGTGTGGAGCCCGGAGCTGGACGTCCGAGGCGGCAGCCCTCTCCTGAGTCCCGTCCGGGCAGTTCTGCGAAGGGCTGACGTCGCGATGACCCGGCATGTGCATTCCTATGCGGCGAACTCGAACGAGGTGCGCACCCGGATCCGGCGGTATTGGGGCCGGGAATGCCGGGTCATTCATCCGCCCGTCGATGTCGATTACTTCGCACCCTCGCAGGTCGAGCTCTCCGCCAGCGGCCGGGAGTACCTGTTGGGTGTCGGCCGGTGGATCAGCTACAAACGCTTCGATCTGATGATCGAGATCGCCGAGACTGCCCGTGTCCCCTTGGTGATCGCGGGCGGCGGCCCCGAGGAGGACCGGCTCCGACGACTCGCCGCGAACGCGAGGGTTGAGGTCAGGTTCGTCACGCGGCCGAGCAAGGCGCAGCTCAGAGCTCTCTATGTCGGTGCGCTCGCTCTGCTTTACCCGACCCACGAGGACTTCGGCATGGTTCCGGTCGAGGCTCAAGCCAGCGGCACCCCAGTGATCGGGCTCGGCCGAGGCGGGCTCCTCGAAACTGTGCTGCCCGGCGAGACAGGCTTCCTGGCCGACTCCTTCGAGCCGGCCGACTACGCGGCTCTGGTACACCGCCTGTCAGAGCCCGACCGCTCGGCGACGATCGCGAACGCCCAGCGCTTCTCGATCGAACGATTCCGCGCTCAGATCACCGATTGGGTACGCGAGGAAGGTTTGTCATGACCGCGGTCGATCAGGGCCTGGACATCCTCATGCTGGGCACCGCCGAATGGAACTCGCCCATCGCGACGAACCAGCACTACGTCGTACGGGAGCTGGCGATGGACTCCCCCGTCACCTTCACCGAATCGCTCGGTCTCCGCCGTCCGAAGGTCGTTCGGGCGGACCTCGAGCGGATGGCCAAGCGCGTCCGTGCGGCGTACAGCACCGCCGAGGCAACGCGCCGACCGGTGCCTGCCAACGCTCGCGTCGTCTCGCCACTGATCGCACCGGTGCACCGCGCGCCGACGCGGATCCCGAACGGCATGCTTCTCCGCCGTGCGCTGCGGCACTGGCAGACGAGCACTCGCGCCAAACTTCTCTGGACCTTCAGCCCGGTGACGTACGGGTTCGAAAAGGAGGCGAAGGGCACCGTCTACCACTGCGTCGACCTGCTGGCCGAGGTTGCGGGCATCGACCGCGTCGCGGTGTCACGGGGGGAGCACCGACTCGCCCGCTTCGGCGCCACCGCGATCGCCACGAGCAACTCCGTCGCCGATCACCTTCGGGGCGTCGGCTTCGACGAGGTCATCCTCCTACCGAATGTCGCTGACACATCCGTCTTCGTAGCCGCAAGTCGTCCGGCGGCCAAACGTGAGCCAACGGTTGTGTTCGGCGGCAATCTCTCCCCTCACAAGATCGACATGGACGTCCTGCGAACCGTCGCCGAGGCGGTGCGGGGACGGGCGCGGCTCGTGCTCGCGGGTCCGGTCGCGGCCGGGGGCGGCAGTTTCGAAGCTCAGCTCGACGAATTGACCCGGCTCGGAGCGGACTATCGCGGCTTGCTGGATCTCCAGCAACTCGCAGAGCTCACCGGCGCGGCGGCGGTCGGGATCATCCCGTACGCCGACAACGCGTACAACCGCGGCGTCAGCCCGCTCAAGTGCTACGAGTACCTCGCGTCCGGGCTGGCGGTCGTCGGCTCGGGCGTACCGGAGATCGACCGCCTAGCGGCGAACAACCCGCACGTCGAATTCGCGACGGATCCTGTCCACTTCACTCAAGCCGTACTCGTCGCACTGGGAGCTGCCGACAACAACATGATCGCGGAGCGCCAGGAGTACGCCCGAGCGATGAGCTGGGACGTCCGCGGGACGGTCCTGCGCGACCTCGCCACGAAGACCGCGGCCTGACCGGAGCTCGCCAGAGTGACCACTGAGACAACCACGGAAAAGGCCGGCCCGACAGCCGCGGCCCCGACGGCACGTTCGCTCACGCTGGCGACCGCCTTCTCGCTCGGGCTCCGGCTCGCCGGGCTGGTCGTCGGCATGACATCGACGGCCATCCTGGCGCGCTATCTCGAGCCGGGCGGCTACGGGCAACTGTCATTGGCTATCACCCTCGCCACCGGTGTGGCTCAGGTGGCGGACATGGGACTGGCGCTGACCGTCGCCTCACGTATCGCGAATCACCGGGGCACCGCTGCCGGGTCGATCCTGAGCACCGGCCTCGCGCTCCGCACGACGGCGGCCCTGATAGCGACGGCCGGGCTGTTGTTCGCGGCCGCACTCGGCGCGTTCGAGGGCTCGGGAACGGCCGTCGCCATCGTGGCGCTGTCGGTGCCGCTGTCGGCAGCGTCCATTCTGACTGCCGGATCCACGGCGAAGTTCCGGCCGGAGATCGCGGCCGGTTTGTCTGTCCTACAAGGCGTTCTCTGGCTCGGCGCGGTCGTACTGGCCTCGTCGGCCGGCTATGGCCTGCTCTGGCTGGCGTGCGCTCAAGTCGTCGTGGTGATCCTGCAGACGGCGACCGGCGTCCTTTTGAACAAGCGCGTCATTCCGCTGACGCGGCCGAGCACGCAGCACCTCGGCGCAATCGCCAAGGCGACCTGGCCGCTGGCGATCAGCGGTCTCGCCACCATGGCGTACTACCGGATCGATTCGCTCATCTTGTTCCACGCACGCGGCGCCGAGGAATTGGGCTTCTACTCGGCGGCGTACAAGTTCATCGACGTCGCCCAGATCATTCCCGCGCTGGTTGTTGCGCCGCTGCTCCCGATGATTGCGCGGAACCGCGACAACCCGGCTCGGAAGAAGGTCATCTTCAGCCTGGCCTCCCGCACCGGCGTG
Source organism: Paractinoplanes maris (assembly GCF_023544465.1). Taxonomy (GTDB): domain Bacteria; phylum Actinomycetota; class Actinomycetes; order Mycobacteriales; family Micromonosporaceae; genus Actinoplanes; species Actinoplanes maris. Next base: position 40,771 of record NZ_JALPVL010000018.1, read on the forward strand.
ACCGTCGGTATCGGCACAGCAGCCATGCTCGCCGTCCTGGCCGGCCCGATCACCACGTTCGTGTACGGCGATGCGTTCGAGCCCGCGATGAATCCTCTTCGGTGGCTCGGGTTGGCCTTCGTCGGCATGTGCATGGGCTACATCGGCTCGACGACCTGTATCGCGTTGGGGCGGGTGAAGGCTCTCGCCGTGCAGTCGATCTCGATCGCAGTGGTGAGCCTAGCCGTGCAGTTCTGGGCCACCGACCGGTGGGGCGCAGCCGGCGCGGCCGCGACGAGCGCCTTCACCGAACTAGCCATCGGGCTGGGAACTCTGACGTTGGCGGCTCGCGGATTACGGACCAAGGCGCCGATTACACGCTTGCTGGCGATTTGCGCGGTCGGCTTGCTCGCGACGGCGGCCGGCGCTTCCTTCCTCGACCGGTCGTGGATCCTCGCCGGTGCAGTGACCGTCGCGATGCTCGGCGCAGGCCTGCTCGTCACCCGGGCGATCACCGTCACGGACGTCAAGCAGGCGGTATCCAGGAGGGCCTTGTGACCCGCATCCTGCTCGTCAGCGTCGAACAGCCCTGGCCGGAACACCATGGCGGCCGCTTGCGCACGGCCCGTGTCGCCACCGCTCTGGCGGAATCTTGCGATGTCGAGGTCGCCTTTCCCTTGAAGGACGGCGGGGTGGTCGACGCACCGGTTCCGGTCCACCCGTTGCCCTGGCATCCGGCCGGGAGGCTCGGGTCACGGGCTTCGCTGCGACCGCACCTGGGCGAGCATCACCTGGCCCCCGTATTGCCGTCCTTACGGCGGCTGGCTGACAAGCGCGCCCCCGACTTCGTCTACTGGTCGCACTCCTACCTCGCCGCAACGGGCATGCGTGCTTTACCGGGATTCCGGCACATCGTCGAATTCGCCAACATCGAGGGTGACCGGCTCGCCACCCTCGCCAAGTCGGCAAATGGTGCCCGAAAAGCGGTGCGGCTCGGCGAGAGCTGGAAAGCCCGCCGGTGGGAACCGGACGTGGCCGTGGGCGCCGACATCTGCGTCGCGTTGACGCAGTCCGATGCCGATCGGTTGTCATCCTGGGGCGCCCGAACGGTGCTCGTCCCGAACGGCGTCGATACCGTCGACTACACGCCCTCCCCCGCCGACGGATACGTGCTGGCGCTGGCGTCCTACGACTACGAGCCCAATCTGCGCGCCATCGAGGACTTCGTCAGCCACTCGTGGCCGGCCGTCCTCAGTAAGGTGCCACACGCGCGATTGGTGATCGCGGGCCGTAACAGTGAGGCGCTGCGTAAAGGCATACGCCTTCCCGGCGTGAGTGTCATCGGCACGCTGGATCGAGTTGACGACGCATACGCCGGCGCAGCCATGTCGCTGACACCGGCCCAGGTGGGTGGCGGGGCACAACTCAAGGTCACTGAGTCGCTGGGCCGTGGGCGGGTGGTTGTCGCGACGGCCTATTCGAGCCGGAGTGTGCCGGAGGAACTGCGAGGCACGCAGGCATGCGTCATGGCGGACAGCCCCGACGCGTTCGCGACTGCCATAGGCATGACCCTTGACGGCGTTGAGGCCCGGCACGCTGCTGAATACGAAGCCAGGCGGACGCTTCAGCACCGTAGTTGGTCTCGGCTCACGCTACCGCTGCTGGAAGCCATGTCGCCGACCCCGCCCCGGGGCAGTCAGGCCGTGAGGACCGAGTCATGAAGCAAAAGGTATCGATCGTTGTCTGCACGAGAAACCGGCGTGAGCTGGCAATGCGGCGCGCCGAATGGGCACTCGCTCAGGATACGTGCGCAGAGGCCATTTTCGTGGTCGATGGGGCGACTGACGACACTGTCCCGGCCCTGCGGGATCTGGCCACGACTGACAAACGGCTCCGAGTCCTTGCCCTGCCCTCAAACCGGGGCGTTCCGGCGGCCAAGAACATCGGCACCCGAGCGGCAACCGCCGAATGGGTCCTTCTGCTGGACGACGACGACCAGTTGAGCTCACATTTCCTGACCATCCTGCTGGAGACGGCTGAGGCCGCCGAGGCTGACATCGTCGGCGTCCCCTGGCTGCACCTACGCCCCGGTGAGAGCCTGGACGCGGCGGTCGCTCGAACTCCCCGCGTCCCCGGCGGGCCTGCCCTGGATCACCCGAGCACATTTCCGGTCGGCGACTGGCAAGAGTGCTACTGGTTGCCGTCCAACGGGCTGTACCGGCGAACTGTCTTCGACTCTGTTCACTTCGATGAGCGATACGGGGGAAACTTCTACCGCGAGGAGTCCGATTTCTTCATCTCCGCGCTGCGTGCCGGCTACAAGGTTGTTGCGACCTCACGCGCCTTCACCTACCTGCGTGACAGATCAAGCGGTGGCATCGAGCACAACGCCAAGCTCACATATGAGTACTGGGTCCTGCGTAACAATTGGCTCTTCCTCTCGAAGCACGGCGCCTGGCTGCGCCGCAATGGCCAGATCCGAGGGAAGGCGCACCATCAGTTCACCGTCGTACGGCAGCGAAGCAAGCCTCTGTTACGGGCGGCCGTCAGACGTCTCAAGCCGGCGGCAGCGCGATGAGGATCGCGATCGTCAGTCCTGACCCGACGAGCAGCTCCGGTGGGGTCGAGCGGTTCTGCCACACGCTCGACGACTGCCTGAGCGCCCTCGGGCACGACACCATGGTGGTCACGTCGGCGGACGTTGAACGGATGAGCGTTGACCTCGCCATCACCAACGGCATGACGGGAGCATCCACGGCTGCGCCGCGCATCCACGTCTATCACGGCTGCTGGGTCGAGCACGTGCGCTACAGCTACCGGCACGGATCACTTCAATGGCGTCTGAAATGGCTACTCCAGGGTGCCGCGCGAGAGATCCGAGCCGGGAGCGGCGCCCATCGCGTCGCGGTCTCGGCCACAACGGCCGGAGAACTGCATCGGTGGTACCGCATGGCGACACATCAGGTGATCCCCAACTCGGTCGACGTCGAATCGCTACGGCCGCTGATCACTCGTGGCGAAGCCCGTCGCCGCGTCGGCGTTACCGACGACCAACGAATAGCCCTCTTCGTCGGCCGCGCAGAGGACAGAAAGCGCCCCGACCTTGCATCGGAAGTCAGCGCGGCAGCGGGATACGACCTGTTCACGGCGGGTGCCGGCAGTTTCCCCGGCGGCGAAAGCTTGGGTGTGCTCTGTCCGGCGGAGCTGCAGACCTGGGTACGGGCGGCTGACTGTGTCCTCTCGCCCAGCGACTACGAGGCGTGCTCACTGGCAGTCTTGGAGGCGCTGGCCGCCGGCACACCAGTGATCGCGTCGCGGGTCGGCTGGATCAACACGCTGGTGGCCGATGTCCCAGCCTACCTGCCGCTCACCGCCCCACGAGGTGACCGGGCCGGGTTCCTTATGGCGATGCGCGACCTGTCAGCCAATATGGCGGGAGCAACTGCGGCGGCCAATTATGTCAGGGCCAACAACTCACTCGACGCCATGCGGCAACAGTGGTCGGCACTGCTTCAACGCATTTCGGTTCAAACATGGATCCATTGACGGGGGTGGCCGCACTCATCGTCGGCCTGATATTCGCCCACATATTCGTACTGACTCACAACCGTCACGTGCTGCTGGCCCAGGTGGCCATGGCGGCGACCTGCGTGACCAGAGAGGTGACGATCCTCGGCATTCAGGTCGAACTGTCACTGCTGGTTCTGCTGTTATTTGCCCCACCGCTCGCCAGTCGCTGGTGGCGGACCACCGTTCCGCGACCGATGAAGGTGGGTGCGCTGCTTCTGCTGGCAGGTCACGCCTTGGCCGTGACGCAATCAGTGGATCCGGTCATTGCGGTGCTCGGTTTCATACGGTGGGCGCTGGTACTCAACTGGGGACTCGCCGTATACGCAACCATCACCACCGGAGGAGTCGCAGTGCTCCGCCGCTACGGGGTGACCGTAACAGTCTTGGGAGCCGTTGTCGCGACCATCGGATGGTTACAGTCGGCGGCAATCTATTTACCGCAGGTCGGGCCGCCGTTCGCTGACCACCCAGATTCAACCTTCGGCTATTACTCCAACTATGCGAACTTCATCGCCGTTTCATTCGTCATAGGCTTCGGAATCATTCTGGAAAGTGTCCGGATCAGACAACCGAGCCTCCTGGCTCTATCCCTTTTATGTGTCGGTATAACCCTCAGTCAAGTCGTCGCCGCCGCTTCGCGTGGCGCACTTCTGCTGGCTGCCGTCGGTGCAGCAGTGCTTGTAGCAGCTTCGGTCAGCCATCCGGGAAGACTGGTACGCAGGATCGGCGGTGTTGCCGCAGCTGTAGCGACGGCCTACTTCTTACTACCTGCGGAAACTGTTGCTACGACGCTGACCAGATTTTCCGAAGACCAAGGTGGCGACATCGTGCGCTACTCCCTTCAGGACATAGGGTTGAATCTGGCACGCTCGCACCCTTTCGGTTTAGGTTGGGGAGGTTTTCGCGAGATGGCCGCCAGTGGCGCGATCCATACGATGCAGCCACTCGCTCACGTCCACAATCTTTTCACACAGATCGCCCTCGATGGCGGATGGCTGGCCGCAGCGGGTTTTCTTCTGTTGTCGGGATACTCCGTTCTTGTCCCGTTGTTCAGCAAGCTTCGCGGGATGGGCGCCCCGATGCACGGACTCTTCGTCGCCGCCCTTATCGGCCAGTTGGCCCAGGGCCTGAACGACTACTTCTTTTTCGAGACCGGATCGCTGATGGCTTTTGTTCTGGTCATTGTCGTTCCCCCTCTATCGCAATTGGAGCTCGATGTCTCTCGTCGAATACCTTCGCGCAATTCGTGTGCACTGGTTGATGGTCACCATCATAGCGCTGGCCGGGATCACTGCGGCAGGCATCTACACGTGGTCGGCTACTCCCATCTACAGCAGTAGCGTCCAGCTTTTCATCTCGACCAGCGCCGGGTCCGACCTTAATCAGCTCAACCAAGGCGGCACCTTCACCCAGCAGCGGGTCAAATCGTATGCCGATATCGTAACAAGCTCAACTGTCATGCGATCAGTCATAAAGGACCTCAGCCTGCCGTATTCTCCGGAACAACTGGCAAGCTCAGTCAAAGCAGAATCGCCCGCTGATACCGTACTGCTCAACGTCTCCGTAACGGATCCCTCACCGAAGCGGGCCAAGGCTATCGCGGAGTCAATCTCGACCGAGTTCCCACGCTTTATCCAGGCGATTGAGACCCCCACCGGCGCCAAAGTCTCACCGGTAAAGGTGTCAGTGACCCGGGCGGCAATTCTCGCCTCCGACCCAGTGTCCCCGAAGGCCGCGCTGAACATCGTGGCTGGACTGCTGCTGGGCCTTGCCCTCGGCATCACCGCGGCTGTTCTTCGTCGCGCGCTCGACCGCACCATTCACCACACCACCGAGGTCGTCAAGATTGCTGACGCACCGCTGCTCGGCACCGTCATCGATGATCCCAAGGCCAAGGAACGCCCCCTGATCTCGGGTCAGGACCCATCGCCTCGGGCTGAGGCCTACCGTCAGTTGCGCACCAACATCCGGTTCCTCTCGGTGGACCGGAAGATCGGGATCTTCGTAGTTACCAGCGCCCTCTCGGGCGACGGCAAGACGACCACCGCCACCAACCTCGCCATCAGTCTGGCGCAGTCGGGGCAGCAGGTGGTGCTCATCGACGCGGATCTCCGGCGGCCCACCGTCGCTGATCGCTTCGCCGTGTCGGGCGCCGTCGGGCTGACCAACGTCCTGATGGGCGAAGTGCCGGCCAACCAGGCGGTTCAGCGGTGGCGGCCGGACACGCCGCTTTTCCTCCTGCCTGCCGGCCCCACTCCGCCGAATCCCAGCGAGTTGCTCGGCTCGGCTCAGCTCAGCAAGATGATCGAGTCGTTCCGCGCCTCGGGTGTCACGGTCGTCTTCGACTCGCCGCCGCTCCTGCCGGTGACCGATGCCGCCATCCTGGCTCGGGCCACAGACGGGGCGCTGGTAGTGGCCCGGGTGGGCAAGACGCGGACCGATCAGCTCGAGGGCGCGGTCGAGGCGTTGCGTACAGCCGGCGCCCCCATCCTCGGCGTGATCGCCAACCGGGTGAAGCGGAACAGGAAGAGCAGCGCCTACGGCGGGTACTACGCGGCCACGACGCCGAAGGCTGTGCCGCGGCAGACCAAGCGGTCCGAGCAGACCAAGCAGACTGAGCAGGCCAAGCAGGCCTGAGAGGCGGTCACCTCCAGACGAGTCTCAGCACGCACATGAGTGGGTGCCCTACGCCTTCAGAGCGGCAACGATGGCGTCGATGGCTTCGGCTATCTGGCCCGAGGCACGACGGTAGTCCTTCTTTGTCCCGCCCATCGGGTCATCCACATCGAAGCGGTGCGGCGGGAGAGGGGTCAGGAAGCCTCGCCTTTGAACAGCGACCCACGGGAGGTTGAGGACCTTTTCGGCTACGTACGTGCCCGGGATGTCGGACGCCCTGACGCCGTCGAGCAGCCAGGCGATCTCGCGCCACGTGAACGTCTTGTCGCGCAACGCCAGCGGCGCCTCGCCCACCACCTGATCTCGGTGGCTTCGGGTGGCGGTGAGGACGATGTGCGCGTGACGCGCTTCGTTCCCGGAAAGTTGCCGTGACCGGAAGGTGGAGCCGTCCACTCCCCGCTGCTCCAGCTCGGCGAGTGCCATCGGCTGCATCGCGACACCGGCCGGACCTTGCGTGCCCGCGCTGGTGATCAGCACCGAGTGGGCCGCCGGTCCGAAGTGCTGCCAGAACTCGTGGATCATGAGGCGCTCGGCGAACGGCGATCTGGCCTGGTTGCCCGTGCAGACGTGCAGGATGCCGCCCAAACCGGCCGCAGCCTCCTTCCCAAGATTGTCTTCCCTGCTCAGGATACCTGTCGAGAGGATCGATCAGGATCAGCGGCCCAGGGCGTCGATCGCTCGCATCTCCTCGTCGGTCAGGACGAAGCTGTTGATGTCGGCGTTGCGGGCGATGCGTTCCGGGGTCTGGGACTTGGGGATGACCACGATCTCGTGCTGGACGTGCCAGCGGAGAACGACCCGCGCCGGGTCCACGCCGTGGGTGGCCGCTATACCGGTCAAGGCCGGGTCGTGCAGGTTGGTCGTCTTGAAGGGTGAGTAGCCCTCCAGCACCACACCCCGCTCCCGGTGCGCGGCCAGGACGCGGGCGTCGTAGAGGGACGGCCCGAAGCGGATCTGGTTGACCGCCGGCGTCTGGCCGGTCTCGGTCGTGAGCTCGTCGATCTCGCCGGTGTCGTAGTTGCTGACGCCGATCGCCCGGGTCAGGCCCTCGTCCCGGGCGGCGACGAACTGCTGCCACACCTTGACCGATCGGCCGCGGTGCGGCGGCCAGTGGATCAGCCACAGGTCGACCGCGTCGACGCCGAGGGCGCGCAGCGACGCCTCGATGGTCTGGCGTTCCTTGCCCGCGCGCTCCGGCGGAAGCTTCGTCGTGATGAACACCTGGTCGCGGGGGACGCCCGAGTCTTTCAGGGCGCGGCCCACCTCGGCCTCGTTGCCGTACATGGTGGCGGTGTCCAGGTGGCGGTAGCTGGCCTCGAGCGCGTCCCGGACCGCCTGGTACGCGGACTCGCCCTTCAGCTGCCAGGTGCCGAAGCCGAGCAGCGGCATCTCGACCGGGGTGCCGTCAGCCGCCTTGGGAAGCGGCAGTGCGGGAATCGTCATGACTCCCATCCTGCCCCTCCTTCGGGGGCGCGACACCCCCGCGTTATTCGGGGCGCGGGTGGTGGTCGGGCACGGGGGCCCGCAGGCGGGCCGCGGCCGGGTCGTGGGCGGACGGATCGGCGGCGGGCAGGGCGCTCAGCCCCGGCAGCCGGGCGTTCTCCATCGCGGCTCGTTCGGCCAGGGCGCGTTCCAGGGCGGCGCGGGTCTCAGCCTCGTTGTCGGGTGACTTCATCGGGTTCTCCTCGGGAAGAGTGAAGTGGAAGCGGGTTCCGCCTCCGGGGTTGTCGGCCACACCGATCTCGCCGCCGTGGCGTTCGACGATGCGTTTGCAGATGGCCAGGCCCAGGCCGGTGCCGGCGTATCCGGCCTCGGCGTGCGCCCGGTGGAAGCTGTCGAAGACGTCGGGCTTGGCGTCGTCGGGGATGCCGATCCCGCGGTCCGCGACCTCGATCCGGGCCCGGTCACCGGTGAGCGAGCCGGTCACGTCGACACGGGGAGCGGTGCCGGGTCGCACGTACTTGAGGGCGTTGCCGATGAGGTTGTCGAGCACGTGCCGCAGCATCGCCGGGTCGGCCGTCACCGGCGGCAGCGCGCCGACGGTGATCTCCGGCCGGGCGCCGGGCGGCAGGTGGGCCGTACGGTCGTGGACCACCTCGCCGACCAGGGCCGCCAGGTCGACCGGGCGGGTGCGCAGCGGCGCGTCCCGGGCGGTGCTGTAGGCGAGCAGGGTGTCGATCAGGCCGGCCATCCGGTCGACCGCGAAGACGATCCGTTGCAGGCTCCGCTCGACGTCCGCGTCCGGTGGGAGGTCCTCGAGCACGGCCTCACAGTGCCCGCGGATCACCGACAGCGGCGCCTTGAGGTCGTGGGCCACGACGCCGGCGAAGACGGCCAGGTCGTTCTCGTAGCGGCGCAGTTCGGTGATGTCGTGGAAGACGGCCACCGCGCCGTGCCGGTCGGCGCTGGTGTCGAGCGGCCGCCCGTCCACGCTGACCAGCACGCCCTCGGGCCGGTGGGCGTTGCGCACGACCATCTCGACGCCGTCGCACGACTCGCCGCGCAGCGCCCGGATCAGCGGCATCTCCTCGACCGGGAACGGCGTGCGCCCGTCCGGGCGGTACAGGCCGTAGTGCTCTTGCCACTGGGCCGGGTCGTCCTCGTCGGAGGCGACGCCCAGCAGGGCCCGCGCGGCCGGGTTGTGCATGAGGAACGCGCCACGCTCGTCGACCACGCCGACGGCGTCGCCGATGCTGGCCATGATCGCGCCGAGCAGGCCGGCCTGGCGGCGGCTTTCCTGTTCGGCCGCGCGCAGGCCGGCCGTCGCCACCTGCACCCGGGCCTCGGCCCGGGCCCGGCCGGTCGCCAGCACGTAGACCAGGCCGGCCAGCAGCGCCGACATGGCGATGCCGGTGAGCAGCATGGTCAGCGGGAGGGTGCTGGAGGCGCCGGGCAGGCGCGCGGCGTCGGCCCGGGTGATCAGCGTCCACTTCCGGTCGGCGACGACGAAGTCGACGCTGCGCCGCAGGTCGGTGTCGCCGGGGACGGTGTATCCGGCGACGACCGTACGGGCGCCGTCGCGGTTGGTGGCGAGCAGCTCGCCGTCGAGCTGGCCCTGGCTGACGGTGGCCAGCATGCCTTTGAGGAAGTCGGTGCCGCGCAGGCCGAGGACCAGCCAGCCCCGGAACTGGGGATAGCTGGCCCGCGTCCAGATCGGGGCGGCGAAGACGAACGAGCGCTGCTGCTGGGCGGCGGGCAGGTTGCGGTCGCGCAGCAGGATGTACGTGTCGGAGACACTGGGCTGGCCGATCCGGCGCGAGTCCTTCAGGGCGGCGGCCGCCTCGGGCGCGGCGGCCACGTCGAGGCCGTTCATCTGCGGGCCGGCGACGTTCAGGGGCCGGGTGAAGATCGAGAAGTAGTGCTCCTGACCGGCCACGGCCGGGCGCAGCCGGAGCCCTTCGGCACCCCGGGACCGCCAGAGCTCCTGCAAAGCCGGGATCTCACTCCCGGTGGCCGGCACGACGTAGGCCAGCGACGCCGCGCCGACCAGGTTGGCCGAGGCCAGCGGCGCGGTCGCGGCGTCGAAGCCCTCCCAGGTCAGCTCGGGGTCGGTGCCGATGCCCGCGGCGGCCGTCTCGACCAGCGACCGGTATCGCTCGGTCTCGGTCAGCACGGCCGCGTGGGCCATCTCGGTGCGCTGGTTCATGACCCGGTCGGCGTTCTCGTGCTGGGCCGAGCGGACGACCGCGTAGACGAAGAAGACGACGGCCAGCCCGGCGAGCAGGACGACGCCGGCCAGAAGGAGACCGGTGAGCCGCCCGCGGCGGGTGTCCGCCGCGGCGGCTGAGGGTTCCCGTCGCTTCACCGAAGCCAGCATAAGGCGCAAATCGCCCCCGTCAGCCGTGTTCGGCCGACGGGGGCTGCTGCGGGGCGGGGCGCTTACTTCCAGGTGTCGTACTGGTACAGCTTCTGCTGCGCCATCAGGGTCGTGACCTTGGTGTAGTAGTTCGGGTCGGTCGCGTAACCGGCCTTCCACACGTTCCAGATGAAGGCGTTCGCGTTGGTGGTGTAGTTGAACGCCGGCGAGTACCGCGGGTTGACCCTCAGGAAGTTGCCGTGGTCACGGAACGAGTGCCCCATCGAGGCGTACGTCCGGAAGGTCGCCGTCGTGGTGAAGCAGTTGCCGGCCTTGGTGCACTCCTGGGTGCGGTAGTCGTGGCAGCCGTTGGCCAGCGTGCCGTACTTGCCGTTCTGGCACTTGATGCCGAAGTAGTTGCGGTCGACCGACGCCAGGCCGCTGCGGCCCCAGCCCGACTCGAGGATCGCCTGGGCGATCGTCACCGAGGCCGGTACGCCGTACTCGCGCCAGCCGAGCTGCGCGCCCGGCACGGCGGCCTTGATGAACTGCTCCGGGGTCAGCGCCACGGCCGGCGCCGACGGCGTGGCCGGAGTGCCCGGGCAGGGCTTGAGCGCGGCCGTCACGACGTACGCGTGGGAGATGTAGTTGCCGTCGGTGAGCTTGTTCCACTGGGTGGTCGAGCGGATGGTGCCGTTGACCATCGCGCCGGGCACGTAGCAGAGACCGTTGACCTTGACGCCGCTGGCGACGACGCGGCGGACCGGGGCGGTGGTCGACGGACCGGAGCGGATGTTGACCTTGCCGTCCGCGCTGCGCACGGTGCCGACCTTGTAGGTGGTGGCGGCCGGGGCCGGCTTGGCCTTGACCGCCTCGGCCTGCGGCGAGGTGGTCGCGCAGCGCTTGATGGCGCCGCTTCGCACGTACGCGTGGGTGACGTACCCACCCGTGCTGAGCTTGTCCCACTGGGTCGTGGTGCGCACGGAGCCCCGTACGCTCTGGCCGGTGACCGCGCAGACGGCGGAGACCTTCTGGTTGTCCCGGACCGAGCCGAGCACCTGGGCGGCGAGCGAGGGCCCCGATCGCACCTTGAGCGTGGTGCGCACGTCGATCGTGGCCGAGACCGCGGCCGCGTTCGCCACACCGGGCGCGGCCACCAGACCGGCACCGACGGCGAACACGAGCAGCGGGCCGGCGAACCGGCGGGCGTACTGCCTCATCTAAAACGTCTCCTTCTCAACGGGCGGCGTCCGTTAAGAAGGTGTCGGCGCAGCGTTGCGGGGTCCGAGCGCGCGAGGGTGCAGTCCAGTTGCGACCAGACGCACACGTGGCGGATGTGTCGCGGTGAACTCACTGAGACTTATGATTCGACGCGCTTAGAAAAGCGACCGGTTGGGCAATCGCCCTAGCGCCCTGACAGCCCCACTTGAAGGACACCGCCCATGACGGTTCTGGCGTCCCCCCAGCCGGCCTCGGCTACCCCTGCCCGCGCCTCCCGTCACCTGCTGGCGCCGGCTGGTGTCGCCGTCCTGGCCACCCTCGCCGTCGTGGCGCTCTATCAGGTGGCGGTCCGCAGCACGCTCGGCCAGCAGATCGACACCATCGTGATGCGCGGTGCCGACGTCCACCATCCCCAGGTGGTCGGGGTGCTCGAGCGCACGCTCAACGGGACCAGCCTGATCAGCCTCGTGCTGGTCTGCGTGTTCGCCGCCGTCTTCGGGGCACTGCGCCGCCGGCTCGACCTGGCGATCGGCGCGACCCTGCTGGTGATCGGCGCGAACGCCACCACGCAGCTGCTCAAGACCCAGCTGCCCCGGCCCGACCTGGACGGCGCCGGGATGTCGAACTCATTCCCCAGCGGGCACACGACCGCCGCCGCCTCGGTCGCCTTCGCGGTGATCCTCGTGCTCCCGCAGGCGTTGCGAGGCATGGTCGCCCTGGTCGGCTTCGGCTATGTCACGGTGATCGCGGTGGCCACGGTCTGGGCCGAGTGGCACCGTCCCAGCGACACCGTGGCGGCGCTGATGGTCTCGCTGGCGTGGGGCGCGTTCGCGGTCTTCGTCACCCGGCTGCTCCGGCCGGTCGAACTCCGGCGACCCAGCCGGGTTGTCACGCTGCCGCTGCTCCTGACCGGTGCCGTCACCGCCGCGGCCGGGCTGCTGGGGCTGGCCGCGGTCGCCCTGTCCGAGCGCGCGATGCCCGATCTCGTCTCCGGCCGGTTCGCTTTCCTGGCCGGCTCGGCCGCGGTCACCGCCGCCGCGGCCGGGGCGTTCCTGATCTGGGCCCGGCTGACCGCGGCCTCGCTCATCCCGGCGCCGGCCACCCCCGCGGACGCTCCGGCGAGGACCGCGACGAAAGCGCCCGCGAAAAAGAAGTCCGGCGTCCTGGCATCCGCCGGTCGCCGCGTCAAGGGAGGTACGAAATGACCGCGCCCACCCCCGATAACCCGATCAACCCGACGACCGCCGGCGGAGTCCCGGCCGGCCCGGCCGGAGTGCCCAGCCTGCCCTCGCAGACCCAGGCCGCCGCCGGTTCGCCGACCGTCGTGGTCGGCACCTATCCCGACTACGCGCAGGCGCAGAAGGCCGTCGACACGCTCAGCGACAACAAGTTCCCGGTCGAGCGCTCGGCCATCATCGGCACCGACCTGCGCCTCGTCGAGAACGTGCTGGGCCGGGTCACCGTCGCCCGGGCCGCCCTGGCCGGCGCGGCCAGCGGCGCCTGGTTCGGTCTTTTCGTCGGCCTGCTGTTCGGCCTGTTCAGCGACTCCAGCTGGTTCGCCGTGATCCTGGTCTGCCTGCTCATCGGCGCGGTCTGGGGGGCCGTCTTCGGCGCCATCGCCCACGCCGCCACCGGCGGCCGCCGCGACTTCGCCTCCCGGTCGTCCATCCAGGCCGGGCAGTACGCCGTGGTCACCGACTCCGAGGTGGCCGAGCAGGCGCGGTCGCTCCTCGTCTCGCTGAACTGGCAGGCGTCCGGCGCCCAATAACCAAGAACGGGATGTCGTGGCGGGGTGGGTGGTGCGGACCGCAACTCCCGTCGAGGGCCCGGGCAGGGCGAGCAGGGCGCCGGCGCGCCCAGAACGCTCGCCCTACCCGGGCGACCTGCGTAAATGGTGACGCTCGAAAACCTAGAGCGTGCCGCGGAGCTCGATCCGGAGCTTGGTCAGCGCCCGGGTCAGCATCCGGCTGACGTGCATCTGCGAGATGCCCACCTGGTCGGCGATCTGCGACTGGGTCAGGTTGCCGTAGAAGCGCAGCGTCAGGATCTTCTGCTCGCGCTCGTCCAGGGTGGCCAGGGCCGGGCCGAGGGCGACGCGGGTCTCGGCCAGCTCGTATTCGTAGTCCTCGCCGCCGAGGGTGTCGCCCAGCTCGGTGGTGCCGTCGGCCGTGACCGGGGTCGACAGGCTGGCGGCGTTGTAGGCGCGGGCGCCCTCGAGGCCCTCCAGCACGTCTTCCTCGCTGACCCCGAGGTGGGTCGCGACGTCGGCGACGGTCGGGGAGCGGCCGAGGCTGTGGGTCAGCGTGGCGTTGGCCTCGGTGATCGCGAGGCGCAGCTCCTGCAGGCGGCGGGGCACGCGGACCGACCAGGTGCGGTCGCGGAAGTGGCGCTTGATCTCGCCGATGATGGTCGGGATCGCGTAGCCGGCGAAGTCGACGCCGCGCTCGGGGTCGAACTTGTCGACGGCCTTGATGAGGCCGACGGTGGCCGTCTGAACCAGGTCGTCGGTGGGCTCGCCGCGGCCGGAGTAGCGGTGCGCGAGGTGGCGGGCCAGCGGCAGCCAGGCCTCGATCGCGCGGTCGCGCATTCGGTGGCGGCCGGGATGATCGTCGGGCAGCGCGGACAGCGCGGCCAGGAGGTCGGAAGCGGTTTGCTCGGCGACGGACACGGTCATTTCAGGTCCTCCAGGGGGCGGGCAGAGAGCCGTGCCCGCACGCGGCGACCGTTCAGTGACTCAACGCTAACTGAGAAGCTGAGCCCTGCCTAGCCGAAAGTACGAGGGTCACCCCGCCCCGCCTGAGGCCCCCGGACGGGCGACGGGATTTAATGTCGGGGCTCCGTGGTAAACAGCGGGGCACAACCGGTACCTCAAGACGGGAAACACCATGGCCATTCTCGGCATCGACATCGGCGGCTCAGGGGTCAAGGGGGCCCCGGTCGACACCGCCCGGGGCGAGCTGCTCGCCGAGCGGTACCGGGTGCCCACCCCCCAGCCGTCCGACGTCACCAGCGTGGTCGAGGCGGTCGCCGAGGTGGCGGCGCAGTTCGAGGGGCAGTACGACCGGGTCGGCATCACCTTCCCGGGCGTGGTGGTCGACGGTGTCACCCGCACCGCGGCCAATGTCGACAAGTCGTGGCTCGACGCGCCGGCCGCGCGGCTGTTCACCGAGCGGCTGGGCAAGCCCGTGTCGGTGCTCAACGACGCCGACGCGGCCGGCGTGGCCGAGGTCGCCTTCGGCGCGGGCCGCGGCCAGACCGGCCTGATCATGATGCTGACGTTCGGCACCGGCATCGGCAGCGCGCTGTTCCTCGACGGCACCTTGATCCCCAACACCGAGTTCGGCCACCTCGAGCTCGACGGTCACGACGCCGAGACCAGGGCGTCCGACCGGGCCCGCGAGGCCGACGACATGAGCTGGGAGAAATGGGCCGGCCGGGTCCGCGACTACCTGGCCCACGTCGAGATGCTGCTCTCCCCGCGGCTGTTCATCATCGGCGGCGGGGTGAGCAAGAAAGCCGACCGCTTCCTGCCGCTGATCGACATCCGGACGCCGATGGTCCCGGCCACGCTGCTGAACAACGCCGGCATCATCGGCGCGGCCCGCATCGCCGAGATCGACGGGCGCAAGACCGCCGACGACGGGGTGACGCCGCACGAGGCCGGCGCGAGGGTGACGGAGTAGAAATGCCACGCACGATTGCCACCAACACCGAGGCGACCCGCGAGGAGCTGCTCGAGTTCCTGCGCCCGCGCCACAAGGCCATCCTGATGACCACCCGGCGCGACGGCCGGCCGCAGGCGTCACCCAACACGTGCGGTGTCGACACCGAGGGCCGCATCGTCATCTCGACCTATCCCGAGCGGGCCAAGGTCTACAACCTGCGGCGCAACCCGCTGGTGTCGGTCTGCGTGCTCTCCGACGACTTCGGCGGCGCGTGGGTGCAGGTCGACGGCACGGCCGAGGTGCTCGATCAGCCGGAGTCGATCGAGCCCCTGGTCGAGTATTTCCGGGTCATCTCCGGCGAGCACCCCGACTGGGACGAGTACCGCCAGGCGATGCGTGACCAGGGCAAGTCCCTGATCCGGATCACCATCGACCGCTGGGGCCCCATCGCCACCGGCGGCTTCCCGGCCCGTCTGGCCTGAGACAGCGGCGCCCGGGCCGTTGCGGCCCGGGCCTCGCCGGTCACCCCCGCCACGCGTCCAGCCGCTTGGCCAGGGCTGTGCCGAGCGTCCGGGCTGTCGTCACGTCCGACGAGAGGTTCTCGTAGCCGCGGCAGTCGATCAGGGTCACCGCGTCGCCGATCCGGACCGCCGCGACATACGTGTTGAGCCACCGGCCGTTCTTCACCGGCCTGCCTTCGGCGTCGACGTCCTCGTACGACCGCTCGATCAGCACCGACTCGTCGCCCACCCCCAGCGGCGCGAGCAGGCCGAACCGCGCGTCGAGACCGCGGACCCGGCTGGTCGCGCAGACGTCGGTGGCCCGGCGCAAGTCGGTCAGGTAGTCCTCGGCGCCGTCACCGCGATAGACGCCGACGGTGTTGTAGACCCCGTCGTCCGGGATGTTCTCGGGCGGGGTGTCCGGTTTGCGGTAGCGCGACACCCGTGACGCGCTGACGCCCAGCTGCTTCTGGCTGGCGAAGGTCGCCGCCGCGCAGAACTCGGGCACGCCGAACGGCTTGGGCATCTCCGTGACGGTCGCGTTGGCGTCGGTCTGGGCCAGCAGCACCTGGTCCGGGACCTTTTCCGGGATCGCCTCCGCGACGACCGCCGGCTCGCTGGTGGGCGGCCGGACGGATGGCGTGACCGGGGGCGGCGGCGCGCTGGAGGGTGGCGTGGTCGATGGCGGATCGCTCGGGAGCGCCGAGGACGGCGGAGCGAGGCTCGGCGTCCGGCTCACCACGGGGGCCGGCCCGGGGCCGCTGCCGGTCGGCGGCGACGCCGACTGCCCGCCGTCCGCGTTCGTCACCGCCCACCCGGCGCCGAGCGCGGCCGCGACGAGCACCGCGGTGGCCGTCGCGGTCAGCCCGGCCCGGCGGGACCGGCGGCGCTCGGCCTGGTATCGCAACTCGGGTCCGGTCAGCAGCAGGCCGCGCTCGCTGTCCGACGAGAGCGCCGCGAAGGCGCGCTGCAGGTCGTCGGGCACCGGTCAGCCTCGCCAGTCCCCGAGCCGGGTCGCGGCCCGGCCGGCCAGCTGCTTGGTGAAGTCGGCCCGGCTGGCCCCCCAGCCCTCGTAGCCCTGACCGTCGACCAGGGTGACCGCGTCGCCGACCCGGATCGCCGCGATGTACGTGTGGTTGCGCGACCCGTTGTTCATGGGCTCGCCCGCATCGTCGCGGGCCTCGTAGGAGCGGTCGATCAGGATCGACTCGTCGCCCACGCCCAGCGACCCGAGCGAGTCGAACTCCGCCTCGGAGTCACCGGTCTTGCCGGTCGGGCAGGCCTGGACCGCCTTCCGCAGCTCGGCCAGGTAGCTCTCGGCCCCGTCGCCGCGATAGACGGTGACGGTGTTGCGGACCGAGTCGTCCGGAACCGAGCTGGGTTCCGACTCGGGTCCGCGGTAGAACATCCGCACCGTCGACCGCACCCCCACCTTGTCCTCGCTCGGGAACTTCGCCTTCGAGCAGAACTCGAGCTGCCGGAAGGGGTCCTCGACCGGGGCCACATCCGAGATGCCGGCGTCGGCGTCGGAGAGCAGCGCCCGGGCCGGGATCGATTTCGGGATGGCCGGCGGCCGGCTGGTCGGCGGCGTGGACGACGGGGTGGTGGTCGGCGGGGTCGTGGTGGGCGCCGAGGACGGAACGGGCGCGCTCGTCACCGGGCCACCCAGGTAAGCCGAGCCGGACGGCGTGCCGGGGCCACTGGCGGCGGGCGGCAGCACCGACGGCTGACCGTCGCCGGCCATCGCCCAGCCGGTGCCGATGGCCGCCACGACCAGCACGGCCGCGGCCGAGACGGTCACCGCGACGCGGCGGGAGTGGCGGCGGGCGGCCTGGTGGCGCAGCTCGGGACCGGAGAGCAGCAGGCCCCGCTCGGTGTCGGCGGAGAGGGCGTCGAAACTCCGCTCGATCTCATTCGGCATTCTTGACCTCCGGCGTGCGGGACGCGGGGGTGAGCATCGCGGCCAGCTCGGTGCGGCCGCGGGACAGCCGCGAGGTGACCGTGCCGACGGGGGCGCCGGTCTCGGCCGAGATGGCCGCCACCGGCAGGTCGAAGAGGTAGTGCAGCGCGACCGCCTGCCGGACGGGCGCGGGCAGCCGGCGCAGCGCCGCGGTCAGCCAGACGGCGTCCTCGCTGGGCGGGCCGACCGGTTCGGGTGGTCCGGCCCGGCGTACGGCCGCCCGCCACCCACTCAGCCGGCGCCACCGGTCAGTGGCCAGGCGCGAGACGGTGAGCCGCAGCCACCCCTCGGGCGTCGGGTGGGCCGCCACCGTCCGCCAGTGGCGCCACGCTCTCGTGTACGCCTCCTGCACCACATCCTGAGCTTCGGCGAGATCCCCGGTCAGCGCGTAGCCGTAGCGCAACATCCTGGCGGACGTGTCCCGGTAGAACTCGTCGAAGCTGTCCGCATCGCGCATCCGCGAACTCCCCGCTCGTCTTCGTTGTGCACCGGTAACGTCCGGCGCCGCAAGAATGCTGCATGAGCGGAAAACTTTCTTCCCCGATTCAGGCCAAGTGCCCGAACAGCCCGCAGACGGCGGAAGGCCGGCACCCCCTCGACGGGAGTACCGGCCTTCGTGAGCCGCAGGATCAGGCGCTCTGCTCGACCTGCTCGGCGTCCAGCAGATAGAGCAGCGTGTCACGGTGCATCGAGGCGATCGGCTCGAGCAGGTCGGGGTGGCGCAGCAGCACCGCCGCGTCCAGGTCACGGGCGTCCGGCTCGAGCAAGCGGCGGAACTCGGCCGGCGCCGTCCCGGCCCGCGGGTAGGGCAGCGGCCGGTCCTGGGCCAGCGGCACCGCCGCGATCACGGCGTCGACCCCGCGCCGGGCCAGCTCCGGGTCGGCCAGCAGGCAGGCGGCCCAGCTGACCACGACCTCGTCGACCCAGGTGCGCCAGCCCTCGTCCTCGGCCTCCTCGTCCTCGGGCTCGCTGCCGGCCCGCCAGTCGAGGACCGCCGAGCCACCCGGGCCGGCGATGGCGACCAGCGCCGCGTCGACCTCGGTCGGGTAGCGCAGCCACGCCGCGACCGTCACGGCCTGACGGGCCTGCAGCTCCGACAGGGTGTGCGCGATGGTGTCGGCGCTCCCCGAGGGGTAAGCACGCGACAGCCAGTGCGTGCTCGCCGCGATGACAGGCGACAGCTCGACAGACGGTCCGGCCACGTGGGTACTCCTCCGCTTCGGCGCGGCACCAGGTCGGCCCGCGTCACACCGGATCACTCGGCGGCCGGGGAGGGGTATCTGAGAAGGGTCACCGAGATGGGACCGCCGAGCAACCGACACGCTCCCGTGCACGCTGCCGGGCCGCCGGACGGGAAACATTATTTTGCCGACCGGTAACGTTCCGATGATCAGACTCGGTAATCATGAACGGATGATCGTCGCGGCCGAATTGGCGGATTTCGCCGGGGGCGCACCGCCTCGCCTGGATGAGCCCGGCTGACCGGACTCCGGTAGGTTGAGCGCATCGGCACGCCATCGTTTGCGGCGCCTCCACAGCGGAGAAGTATGCCCTGACGGCGGTCTGTATTCGCCGAACCCGTCCGCGCCCTCAGATTACGGTGGAGATCATGACCGGTCGCTTTCCCATCGAAGACGTGACGCCCTCGGTGTCGTGTGGCCGCTATCCGGCAAAGGCGGTCGTCGGCGAATTGGTGCCGGTTTCCGCGGTGTCCTATCGAGAAGGACACGACGCCCTCGGCGTCAACGTGGTATGGCGCGGTCCCGACGGCGAATCCGAGCCGTTCACCCGCCTGCGACCCGGTGAGCCCGGCCTCGACCAGTGGCACGGCGTGATCCGTCCCGACCGGGTCGGCCGGTGGACGTTCACGGTGGAGGCGTTCGACGATCCGTACCGGACCTGGCGCAACGCGGTGGTCAAGAAGATCGGCGCCGGCCAGGGCCTGGAGGACCTGGCCAACGACCTGGCCGAGGGCGCCGAGGTGCTCGACCTGGCGGCCAAGATCGTGCTGCAGCACGATGAGGAGCGGGTCCGCTCCGCCGCCGCCGCCCTGCGTGACGAGCAGCGGTCACTGTTCGCCCGGGTCTCCCCCGCGCTCGACCTGGAGGAGCTGCTCTGGCACCACCCGGTGCGCCAGCTCGTGACCACCACCCGGTCGTACGCGATCTGGGTCGACCGCGAGCGGGCGCTCTACTCGGCGTGGTACGAGTTCTTCCCGCGCTCGGAGGGCGCCGAGATCGGCCCCGAGGCGACCCCGATCAAGCACGGCACGTTCGCCACCGCCGCCCAGCGCATCCCGGCCGTCGCCGGCATGGGCTTCAACGTCCTCTACCTGCCGCCGATCCACCCGATCGGCAAGATCAACCGCAAGGGCCGGAACAACACGCTGGTGGCCCGGCCCGAGGATGTCGGCTCGCCGTGGGCGATCGGCTCCGAGGAGGGCGGCCACGACGCGATCCACCCCGAGCTGGGCACGCTGGAGGACTTCAAGACCTTCATCGCCACCGCCGAGGAGCACGGCCTCGAGGTCGCCATGGACCTGGCCCTGCAGGCCGCACCCGACCACCCGTGGGTCAAGTCGAACCCCGAGTTCTTCACCCGGCGGGCCGACGGCAGCATCGCCTACGCCGAGAACCCGCCCAAGAAGTACCAGGACATCTACCCGATCAACTGGGACAACGACTACAAGAAGCTGCGTGAGGAGGTCTACCGCGTCGTCATGCACTGGGTCGGCACCGGCGTCAAGATCTTCCGCGTCGACAACCCGCACACCAAGGCGATGAACTTCTGGCAGTGGCTGATCGCCAAGGTCAAGGAGACCAACCCCGAGGTGCTCTTCCTGGCCGAGGCGTTCACCCGGCCGGCCGTCATGAACGGGCTCGGCAAGGTCGGCTTCACCCAGTCGTACACGTATTTCACCTGGCGCACCACGGCCTGGGAGATGCGTGAATACATGGAGACGCTGCTGACCACGATCGACTGGATGCGGCCCAACTTCTGGCCCAACACGCCCGACATCCTGCACGAGTCGCTGCAGCACGGCGGCCCGCCGATGTTCAAGATTCGCGCCGTCCTGGCAAGCATGCTCACGCCGTCCTGGGGCATGTACTCCGGATACGAGCTCTTCGAGCACGTCCCGCGGCCGGGCGCCGAGGAGTACATCGACAACGAGAAGTTCGAGCTCAAGCCGCGGGACTGGGCCACGGCCGAGCGGACCGGCCGGTCGCTGGCGCCGTACATCACCCGGCTCAACCAGATCCGCGACGAGAATCCCGCTCTGCACTGGCTCCGGAACCTGAGATTCCACGACATCGACAACTCGTCCCTGCTGTGCTTCTCGAAGCGTGACCCCGACACGGGTAACACGGTTCTTGTCGTCGTCAGCTTCGACTCGACGAGCGTGCAGTGGGGCAACACCGTGCTGAACATGCCGGAGCTCGGCATGGACTGGCACGAACGGTTCACGGTGACCGATCAGATCACCGGGGCCACGTACGAGTGGGGACAGCACAACGCCGTGCGGATCGATCCGTACGTCGAGCCGGCGCACGTGTTCGTGATCCAGCCGGCTAGTTAACAAGTACCTGCGGGTGGGTAGGTGGGGAACCTGATGGACCAGAACGAACTCAGCGTCGATCCCGCGGAGGGCAGCCACGTCGAGCAGGGCGTGGTCGAGCACCCGAACGCGGAGGACTTCGAGCACGCCCGGACCCTGCCGGCCGACCGGACGTGGTTCCAGCGAGCCGTCTTCTACGAGGTTCTGGTCCGGGCGTTCTACGACTCCGGCACGGACGGCTCGGGCGACCTCCGCGGCCTGATCGAACGCCTCGACTATCTGCAGTGGCTCGGCGTCGACTGCCTGTGGCTGCCGCCGTTCTACGAGTCGCCGCTGCGCGACGGCGGCTACGACATCAGCGACTTCTACAAGGTGCTGCCCGAGTTCGGCACGGTCGAGGACTTCGTAGCCCTGCTCGACGCGGCTCACAAGCGCGGCATCCGGGTGATCACCGACCTGGTCATGAACCACACCTCGGACCAGCACCTGTGGTTCCAGGAGTCGCGGCGCGACCCCGAGGGGCCGTACGGCGACTTCTACGTCTGGAGCGACACCTCCGAGAAGTACGAGGACGCCCGGGTCATCTTCGTCGACACCGAGGAGTCGAACTGGACGTTCGACCCGGTGCGCCGGCAGTTCTTCTGGCACCGCTTCTTCTCGCACCAGCCCGACCTCAACTACGACAACCCGGCCGTGCAGAACGCGATGCTCGACGTGCTGCGCTTCTGGCTCGACCTGGGCATCGACGGCTTCCGGCTGGACGCGGTGCCCTACCTGTTCGAGCGCGAGGGCACCAACGGCGAGAACCTGCCCGAGACGCACGCCTTCCTCAAGCACTGCCGCAAGGTGATCGACGACGAGTTCCCCGGGCGCGTGCTGCTGGCCGAGGCCAACCAGTGGCCGGCCGACGTGGTCGAGTATTTCGGTGACTCGAAAGCCGGCGGCGACGAGTGCCACATGGCGTTCCACTTCCCGCTGATGCCGCGGATCTTCATGGCGGTGCGCCGCGAGTCCCGCTTCCCGATCTCCGAGATCATGGCGCAGACGCCGGCCATCCCGGACAACTGCCAATGGGGCATCTTCCTGCGTAACCACGACGAGCTCACGCTCGAGATGGTCACCGACGAAGAGCGCGACTACATGTACTCGGAGTACGCCAAGGACCCGCGGATGAAGGCGAACGTCGGCATCCGCCGGCGGCTGGCCCCGCTGCTCGAGAACGACCGCAATCAGATCGAGCTGTTCACCGCCATGCTGCTGTCGCTGCCGGGCTCGCCGGTGCTCTACTACGGCGACGAGATCGGCATGGGCGACAACATCTGGCTCGGTGACCGCGACGGCGTGCGCACGCCGATGCAGTGGACCCCGGACCGTAACGCCGGCTTCTCGACGGCCCACCCCGGGCGGCTCTACCTGCCGGCCAACCAGGACCCGGTCTACGGCTACCAGGCGGTGAACGTGGAGGCCCAGCGCGACAGCTCCACGTCGCTGCTGAACTGGACGCGTACGATGCTGGCGGTGCGACGCCGCCACGAAGCGTTCGCCGTCGGGACCTTCCGCGAGCTGGGCGGATCCAACCCGTCGGTGCTGGCGTACCTGCGCGAGGACGGCGACGACGTCGTGCTCTGCGTGAACAACCTGTCGCGCTTCCCGCAACCGATCGAGCTGAACCTGCAGCACTGGAACGGGTACACACCCGTCGAACTGACCGGGCACGTGAACTTCCCGCGCATCGGCCAGCTGCCGTACCTGCTCACGCTCCCCGGGCACGGCTTCTACTGGTTCCAGCTGTGCGGGTCCGAGGAGAAGCAATGACGTTGCCTTTCGCCGAATGGCTGCCCCTGCAACGGTGGTACGCCGGCCGATCCCGCACCCTGTCCTCGGTCAAGGAGGCGTCGAGCACCGCGCTCGACGACAACCTCGACCTGGTGCTGATCGACGTGGAGTACACCGACGGCAGCTCCGAGCGGTACCAGGTGGTCGTGGCCTGGGAGTCGGGTCCGATCGTCGAGTACAGCGAGGTGGCGACGATCGGCACCGACGGCGACCGGACCGGCTACGACGCGCTCTACGACACCAACGCCGCCCGCAAGCTGCTCGCGCTGATCGCGGCCGGCGGCACCCGCGGGGACGTCTCCTTCGAGCCCGAGCCGGGGGCGACCTTCCCGATCGAGGCCTGGCCGCGGGTCTTCGACTCCGAGCAGAGCAACACCAGCGTCATCTTCGAGCAGGACGCGATCCTCAAGGTGTTCCGCCGCGTCTCGGCCGGCATCAACCCCGACGTCGAACTCAACCGCGTGCTCGCCCGCCAGGAGAACCCGCACGTGGCCCGGCTGCTCGGCTCGTTCCAGACGACCGAGAGCGGCGAACCGTGTCCGCTGGGCATGGTGACGGCGTACGCGGGGAATTCGGCCGAGGGCTGGGCCATGGCCACCGCCTCGGCGCGTGACCTGTTCGCCGACGCCGAGATGCGCGCCGACCAGGTGGGCGGCGACTTCCAGGGCGAGTCCTACCGGCTGGGCGAGGCGGTCGCGGCGGTGCACGCCGACCTGGCCGCGGCCCTCGGGGCCGGCCCCTCGGTGTTCCCGGTCGACTCCGTCCTGGCCCGGTTGCGCAGCACGGCCCAGGCGGTGGCCGAGATCCAGCAGTACGTCCCGGCCATCGAGGCCCGGTTCCGCGAACTCGACGGCACACCGATCGACGTGCAGCGGGTGCACGGCGACCTGCATCTGGGCCAGGTGCTGCGGGTGCCCGAGGGCTGGCTGCTGATCGACTTCGAGGGCGAACCGGGCCAGCCGCTCGACGAGCGCCGGATGCCCGACTCGCCGCTGCGGGACGTGGCCGGGGTGCTGCGCTCCTACGAGTACGCGGCCTATCAGTTGCTGGTCGACCAGGACGACGACGAGCACCTGGCCGCGCGGGCCCGCGAGTGGGTCGACCGCAACCGGGCCGCGTTCTGCGACGGCTACGCGCACGTCTCCGGCACCGACCCGCGTGAGCAGGGCTCGCTGCTGGCGGCCTACGAGCTCGACAAGGCGGTCTACGAGGCCGCGTACGAATCCCGGCACCGGCCCGGATGGCTGCGCATCCCGTTGCGCTCCATCTCGCGCCTCGTCAGCTAAGAACCCGAAGGAGATCCCCTCGTGATCGGCCACTCCGCCACCCCGCTCGCCGCCGACCAGCGCGCCATGAACAGCGTGGTGGCCGGTGACACCCATGATCCGCACGGCATCCTCGGCGCTCACCCGAGCGGGGGGAACACGATCATCCGGACGCTGCGCAAGGGGGCCAAGGCGGTCACGCTCGTCCACGAGGGTGAGCGCGTCGAGATGACCCCGGTGCACCCGGACGGCCTGTTCGCC
This sequence comes from Paractinoplanes maris, assembly GCF_023544465.1. Taxonomy (GTDB): domain Bacteria; phylum Actinomycetota; class Actinomycetes; order Mycobacteriales; family Micromonosporaceae; genus Actinoplanes; species Actinoplanes maris. The sequence continues at coordinate 65,056 of NZ_JALPVL010000018.1, forward strand.
GCGGAGGTCCCCGGGCTGGTGCTCGACTACCGCCTCGACGTCGACGGTGATCTGGTCGACGACCCCTACCGGCACCTGCCGACGCTGGGCGAGCTCGACCTGCACCTGATCGGCGAGGGCCGGCACGAGAAGCTGTGGAAGGTGCTCGGCGCGCAGCCGCGGGAGCAGGGCGTCGGGTTCGCCGTGTGGGCCCCGAGCGCCCGCGGCGTGCAGGTGATCGGCGACTTCACCGGCTGGGGACCGTACGACGGCTGGCCGATGCGCTCGCTCGGCTCCAGCGGCGTGTGGGAGATCTACCTGCCCGACGCCGAGGTCGGCAGCAAGTACAAGTTCAAGGTCCTCGGGCGCGACGGGGTGTGGCGCGAGCACGCCGACCCGATCGCCCAGCACACCGAGGTGCCGCCGGCCACCGCGTCGGTCGTCTACCAGTCCTCGTACGAGTGGGCCGACGACGCCTGGATGACCGAGCGGGCGGCCAAGCAGTGGCACCAGGAGCCGATGAGCGCCTACGAGGTGCACCTCGGCTCGTGGCGGCCCGGCCTGTCCTACACCGAGCTGGCCGACCAGCTGGTCGAGTACGTGGTCGAGATGGGCTTCACCCACGTCGAGCTGATGCCGGTCATGGAGCACCCGTTCGGCGGCTCCTGGGGTTACCAGGTCACCGGCTACTACGCGCCGACCTCGCGTTTCGGCTCGCCCGACGAGTTCCGCCACCTGATCGACAAGCTGCACCAGGCCGGCATCGGCGTGATCTTCGACTGGGTGCCGGCGCACTTCCCGAAGGACGCCTGGGCCCTCGCCCGCTTCGACGGCACCCCGCTCTACGAGCACGGTGACTGGCGCCGCGGCGAGCACCCCGACTGGGGTACGTACGTCTTCGACTTCGGCCGCACCGAGGTCCGCAACTTCCTGGTGGCCAACGCGCTCTACTGGTGCGAGGAGTTCCACGCCGACGGCCTGCGGGTCGACGCGGTGGCCTCGATGCTCTACCTGGACTACTCGCGCAAGGACGGCGAGTGGACCCCCAACCAGTACGGCGGCCGGGAGAACCTCGACGCGATCAGCTTCCTGCAGGAGATGAACGCGACCGTCTACAAGAACTACCCCGGCGCGATCACCATCGCCGAGGAGTCGACCGCGTGGCCGGGCGTCACCCGCCCCACCCACCTGGGCGGCCTCGGGTTCGGCTTCAAGTGGAACATGGGCTGGATGAACGACACCTTGTCCTACATGGAGAAGGAGCCGATCCACCGCCAGTGGCACCACCACCAGATGACCTTCGCGACGGTGTACGCCTGGAGCGAGAACTACATCCTGCCGATCAGCCACGACGAGGTCGTGCACGGCAAGGGCTCGCTGACCGGCAAGATGCCCGGCGACCTGTGGCAGAAACTGGCCAACACCCGCGCCCTGCTCGGCTTCATGTGGGCCTTCACCGGCAAGCAGCTGCTGTTCATGGGTGGCGAGATGGGTGACCTGCGCGAGTGGAGCGAGGAGCGCGGGCTCGACTGGGAGCTGCCCGAGGACCCGCAGTTCGGCGGCGTGCAGTCCCTGGTCAAAGACCTCAACCGGGTCTACAAGGACACGCCCGCGCTGTGGACGCAGGACACCTCGGCCAGCGGCTTCCGCTGGATCACCAGCGAGGACTCGCAGCACAACACGTTCTCGTTCGTGCGGTTCGCGCCGAACGGCGACCCGCTGGCCTGTGTGGTGAACTTCGCCGCCGTGCCGCACGAGGGCTACCGCATCGGCCTGCCCCGCCCCGGCCGCTGGGAAGAGGTCATCAACACCGACAGCGAGCTGTACGGCGGCTCCGGGGTCGGCAACCTGGGCGAGGTCCAGACCGACGACCTGGCCTGGCACGGCTTCGACCAGTCGGTGTCGCTGCGGGTGCCGCCGCTCGGTGCGGTCTGGCTCCGCCTCGCCCCGGAGACACCTCTTGAATCGGTCGACATTCGTCAATAGGTTCTAGGAGAGCCCGCCGGGGATTCGTCCCCGGCGGGCCGGAACCCGACGGAGGTGCGCCCATGGAGAGCCCCGCGCTGGAGACCACCGGCCTCGACCAGGCCGACGACGACCTTCTGGCCGAGCTCAGCCCGGCCCTGCGCGCCGCCGTCGAGCGCGTGTACTCCCCGGAGGACCAGGAAGGCCCCGGCGGGTTCACCTCGTTCGTGGACGCCGATCTCTAGTCGCCGCCCCCACCATGGACGTCCGATGGCCCGACGGCCTCGACGTGACGGCGCTGACGGCCGACGGGTGGCAGCCCAAGCGCTTCAACCAGTTCGTCGTCAAGATTCACAGCCGCGAGTGCGCGATCCACGAGGTGTGCGGGGCGGGCAACTACACCCACCGCTTTCACGAGGACACCGGCTTCCTCAACCCCTCCGTCTACTGCGCGGACCTGGCCCTGTTCATCGGCCACATCCAGGACCGCGTGTCCGGCGAGCTGGCGACGATCCGGACAAGGAGGCCGCCGGGTGCAGACCGGGATTGACCCGCTGGTGCGCGATCTCGGCACCGGCTTCGGATCGGCCGAGGGCCTGGCCCGGCTCGCGGCGGGTCAGCGGCAGAAGCGGCGGGTGCTGCTGCGCATGCTCCTGAACGACGCCGGCGGCATCGAACGGTCCGGTCTGGCCGAGGCGGCCCGGCACGTCACCGACGAGATGCTGGACCACCCCAACCTCGGCGTCTGGCTCGTACGCTGCCTGCGGCGGCTCAACCACCCCGGCGGGGAGGTGCCGCTCTGGGCCGACCTCGGCTATCTGGGCTGGTTGCGGGCCGCGCAGTTCATCACGTCGCGACAGGCCGGCAGCGTCGAGGTCGTGGTGCGCGACGGCGCGGTCATGCTGCCGGGGCTCGGCCTGGCCCGGCTCGCCCCGCCCGGCACGCACGGGTTGGCGACGCTGTCGGGACGGTTCGAGTTCACCATGGGTGACACCCGGCTGCTGGTGCGCGACCCGGGCAGCGAGGCCGACGAGCGGTGGCTCCCGCTGCGCAAGCTGGGTGCGACGTATTCAGATCTGCGGACGGTCCTCCTCGACGACCTCGACCCGTTCCGGGACTTCTCCGACCCGTACACGAAAGCGCAGTTGACCGCTCCGCCCCCGCGACTGACCGCGGCGCAGGCGGCGGCCTGGTCCCGGGCCTTCCTCGGCGGGCTCGAGATCCTCCGGCGGCAGTACGAGGACTACTCGGCCGGGATCGACCAGGTGCTGCGGTCAGTGGTGCCGCTGACCGCGGAGCCGGTGGCCAACGGGGTCAGCAACACGTCGCTGTACGCCTACGGCGGGGTGAACATGAGCGCCGCGGGCGGGCCGCACCAGTTCGCGCTGACGCTCATTCACGAATGCCAGCACGCCAAGCTCAACGCGCTCACCGACCAGGTCGAGCTGCAGAAGCCGTCGGGCGTCAAGGATCTGTACGCCCCGTGGCGCGACGACCCGCGGCCGTTGTCCGGTCTGCTGCAGGGCATCTACGCGCACATCGGGGTCACCGACTTCTGGCGCACCTATCGGCACGAGGCCGGAGCCAAGTCGGCCATGGCCGACGTCGAGTTCGCCCGCTGGCGCTCCCAGGTGCGGCAGGCGCTGCTCGTGGCGGCCGCCTCGCCGCTGCTGACCGAGGCCGGGACGGCCTTCGTCGACGCGATGGGCACGGCTGTCCGGCACTGGTCGCACGAGACCGTACCCGGCCGCCTGGAGTCGCTGGCCCGCGAGGCCTCGGCCGGTCACCTGGTCGCGTGGCGGGTCCGCAACATGACCGTCGACGTCTCTGACCTGCACCAACGGCGGCTGGCCGGGCTGAGTGCGGGTCCCCTGCCCGAGTCGGCCGTGGTCCCGGCGCCGACGGTCCCGTCCCGCACCCGGTTGCCGGTCGGCTACCTCAAGATGAACCAGGCGGCCGGGGTGCGACCGGACGCCGCGATCCCGGCCTCCGACCTGGCCTACACCGAGGGCGATCACGAGCGGGCGCTGACGCTCTACACCGCGGAGATCGCCGAGTCGCCGGACAGCCCCGAGTCGTGGGCGGGCCTGGCCCTGAGCCTGCGGCACCTGACCGACGAGGAGTCGGTCAGCGCGCTGTTCCAACGGCCCGAGGTGGTCGTGGCGCTGCACCGAGCCGCGCCGGGCGACATCGTCGAGCTCACCGCCTGGCTCTCCGCTTGATCCTGGCCAACCGGCGCTTCCTCGCCTTGTGGAGCGGCAACGCCCTGCTGCTGATCGGCACCTCCGGTGTCCGGCTTGTCCCCTGCTGGCACCGGCCCTGTTCGACTCGCCGCCGCCGGCCGGGTGTCCGATGAGGACAGCGTGCGTCCGGTGGAGGAACTAGTCTGCGAGGCGCCGGGCTCTCGGGGGCCGGCGGAAAGGGGCGACGGTGCCGCATGTGAGTGGTGGGCGGATCGGGTTCGGGGCGATGCAGTTGCCTACGTCGGCGGGTGAGCGGGCGGCGTCGGTGGCTGTGCTGCGGCGGGCTGTCGAGCTCGGGGTGCCGCTGATCGACACGGCCTACCTCTACGGCGGCGGCGCCAACGAGGAGCTCATCGCCGAGGCCCTCCACCCGTACCCGTCGACCGTGACGATCACGACCAAGGTCGGCGTCACCGGCTCGGGGGACCTGAGCGACTGGCGGCTCGACGGCCGGCCCGACTCGTTACGCCGTCAGGTGGACGGCTGCCTGAGCCGCCTGCGCGTCGAGCAGATCGCGCTGCTGCAGCTCCACCGGATCGACCCCGACGTGCCCCTGGCCGACCAGGTCGGCACGCTGGGCGAGCTGGTCGCCGAAGGCAAGGCGGCCCGGATCGGCCTGTCCGAGGTCTCGGTCGCACAGCTGGACGAAGCCCGCGCCATCACCGACGTCGCCACTGTCCAGAACCGCTACAACATTGCCGACCGCACCCACGAGCCGGTCCTGCGGGCGTGCACCCGGCTGGGCATCGTCTTCCTGCCGTGGCGCCCGCTGGCCCACGCCGGGGGCGAGGTCGAGACCGTCGCGGCCGAGCTCGGCGCCACCCCCGCCCAGGTCGCGCTGGCCTGGTTGCTGGCCCGCTCCCCCGTCATGCTGCCCATCCCCGGCACCGCCCAGCTCGCCCACCTGGAGCAGAACCAGGCCGCCGAGCGGCTGAGCCTCACCGCCGGCCAGAAGTCCCGCATCGACTAGCTCGCGCCTTCCGTCATCATGGACGACATGGACACCCCTCCCGCCGAGCTGACCGCGGCCGCCGAGGCCTTGCGCCAGGATCTGGGCACCGAGCACCAAGGCCTGCTCAAGATCGTGTCGGAGTTCGACGGCCGCCTGATGATCGTCAAGGGTTGGTCGGTCACCCTGTCCCTGGCCGGGCTCGGGCTCGGCTTCCAGACGGGGCATTACGCGCTCTTCGCCATAGCGGCGGCCACCGCGCTGGGGTTCTGGTTCATCGACGCGCAGGTGAAGCGCCACCAGATGCACTATTACGCCCGGATGCGCGACATCGAGGTCGCGGCCTACCACCTCAACCATCAGACCGTCGACGGCGTGGGAGTGTCGGCCCCGCTGGTCGACTGGTACTGGGGTTACACCGGCGCCGGACCGGACTTCCGGCTCGACCCTCCACAGCGGAGGACGCCGGAGGAGGTCCGAAAGATGCTGGCGCAGGCGCCGTGGATGCCCCACGTCTTCCTCCCGCACGCGGTGGCGGTGCTGCTGGGGATCGTGCTCTTCTTCGGTGCCCTGATGGATGTCGACGGACTGTCGACGCTGACGCCGTAGGCCGGGTGGGCACGCAGCTGACACTGTGTGGGCATGAGCGAGTTGCCGCCCGTCACGTTGGTGCCGTTCACCGAGGACCTGCTGCCCGCCGTGCAGGTGTGGTTCGCCCACGCCGAGGTGCAGCGGTGGCTCGGCGGCCCGGACTGGCCGGCCCGGGCGTTACGGCTGCGGGGCCACGGCATCGGCGAAATCTTCCGCGGCCGGCGAGTGCTGCGCGACCACACGTGGGTGGCCCTCGACACCGACGGCAAGCCGGTGGCCCTGATCGGCGGCGACGTCTACACCTCCGGACCCGAGCTGGGCCCCGCCCACGCCGCCGGCAACGGGTCCGAGATGGGCTTCGCCTACGTCGTCGACCCCGGGCGGTGGCGGCAGGGATACGGCACCGCGACGCTGCTCGCGCTGATCGCGCACCCCGCGGTGGCCGACGTCGTGCTCTTCACGGCCGGCATCGAACCGGAGAACGCGGCCAGCACCCGCTGCGCCGCGGCCGCCGGCTTCCACCCCGACGACCCCGCGCCCGACGAGGAGGGCATCGTCCACCACCTGCTGCGTCGCGGCTAACCCCAGCTGGTGGCCAGTCGGTCGAAGGTCTCGTCGTCGCTGTGCCGGGGGATCACGCAGGCCAGCTGACCACCCGGGACGCGCAGGATGTGGCAGTCGAGCCACTGGTCGATCTGCTCGGCGCCAAGCGCGATCAGCCGCGCGGTCTCGGCCTCGACGTCGTCGGTCTCGAAGTCGAAGTGATAACGAGCCGTGCCGTCGATCGACTGGATGGCCAGACTGAGCCCGGGCAGCACGCCAGGCAACGACGTGAACTGCGGCTCGTCGGGCACCGGTTTCGCCTCCACACCCAGCGCACCCGACCAGAACGCGGCCGCGCGGCCGGTCTCCTCCGCCGGTACGTCGATCAGAATGGTGGACAGGCGACTGCGATGGGCCACGCTCAACACTCCTCCGTGCTCGAATCTCTCCGGCGCCGACTCAACCACACCGGTACGACATCGTCGTCACGGTGCCGGGATCAGCCACTCCGCGGACAGCAGGCCGTAGAGAAGGTCGTCGGTCCACTCACCCTTGATGTAGGTCTGCTGCCGCAGCAGGCCCTCGCGGGTGAAGCCGAGCCGCTCGAGCAGGCCGGCCGACGCCACGTTGCGGGCGTCGCACTCCCCCGCCACCTTGTGCAGCCCCTGCACCCGGAACAGCCGATCCAGCACGGCGCTGACCGCCTCGAAGGCGTACCCCTGCTTCTGGTGCTCCTTGGCCAGGGTGAAGCCGATCTCGGCCTGCATCAGGTTGTCGTGCAGGTGGACGGCCACGTCACCGACGAGCGCGCGGTCGGCGGTACGTTCGATCGCGTACTGGAACCAGCCGGGTTTGCCGGGATCGGAGGCGATGAAGTTCGCCACCGCGGTCTCGGCCCGCAGCAGCGGGAACGGGGCGTCCCACGACTGGTAACGGGCGATCTCGGGGTCCGATCGGTACTCGGCCAGCCGCCCGGCGTCGGCCTGGCGGAAGCGCCGCAGCACCAGCCGCTCGGTCGCGATCAACATTCGCCGAGGATAAACCCCGACAGTGACAGCGAACGCCGGGACACCACCCGATACAGTGACGGCTTCTTATTTCTCCGGGACTGGGGGCGGTCATGCGTCCGGAGCCACTACGTTCGCACGATCCGGCCCGGCTGGGCTCCTACGAGCTTGTCGGCCGGCTCGGCGAGGGCGGCATGGGCACCGTCTATCTGGCCAGGACGGCGGCCGGCACGCAGGTGGCTGTCAAAGTCGTGCGGGCCGACCTGGCGCCGGACGACGAGTTCCGCCGCCGGTTCCGCAGTGAGGTGGCCCGGGCCCGGCAGGTGCCGCCGTTCTGCACGGCCGAGGTGCTCGACGCCGACCCCGACGCGGAGCACCCCTATCTGGTCGTCGAGTACGTCGACGGTCCCACGCTGGCCGAGGTGGTCGACGAGCGCGGCCCGCTGACCGCGGCCAATCTGCACAGTGTCGCCATCGGCGTGGCGACCGCGCTCACCGCGATCCACGGCGCGGGCGTCATCCACCGCGATCTCAAGCCGCGCAACGTGCTGCTCGCGCCGGGCACGCCCAAGGTGATCGATTTCGGTATTGCGCGGGCGGTCGGGAGCACCGCCACCGGCAACACGTCGCCCGAGTTCATGATGGGCACGGTCGCCTACATGGCGCCGGAGCGGTTCGGCGAGGCCGACGTCCCGCTCACCGCGGCGGCCGACATCTTCGCGTGGGGCGGCGTCGTCATGTATGCGGGCACCGGCCGCACCCCCTTCGAGGGCGACTCGCCGCTGGCCACCGCCGGTCGCATCCTCACCCAGGATCCCGATCTGTCCGGCCTGGCCGATCCCTTGCGCGAGCTGGTCTCGTCCGCGCTGAGCAAGGAGCCGGCCGACCGGCCCTCGGCCCGTGAGCTGCTGGATCGGCTGGTCGCCGGTCCGTCCCGGCCCGCCGCCACCGCCGCCGCGCTGGCCGGTCAGCCCGATCTGCGGGCCGCCGCCAGCCGGGCCCAGTCGGTGACCGGTCTGGTGGCCGTGCCACCGTCCGACGATCCGATCGTGGAAGTGCCGGCCATCCCGGGCATGGACGAGCCCGACTCTCCGAGCCGTCGCCGCCGCTGGTTCCTGCCGGTCGCGATCGCTCTGCTCGTGCTGGCCGTGATCACCGGCTCCATGATGATCGTTTTCGGTCCGCCGCCGGCCACGACGACGGCCGAGGCGGGTCAGTCGTCACCGGTGGCCACCCCGGCCACCTCGACCGCTCCGCCGGGCCCGCTGCTGCTCGCCGACGACCTCGACAAGGACCGGCTGTGGCTGGCCAAGACCGAGCCCGACGGCCGCTCGTCCTGCGTCTTCACCGGCGGTCAGCTGCACGTGCGCATCGACGCCAAGCCCCTCTACAAGTGCCGCGGCCCGCAGGACACACTGCCCGACGACCTGAACATCGAGGTCGGCGTGCGGCTGATCAGCGCGGGCGCCTGCGCCGCCGTCTGGTTCCACTTCAAGCTGCCGCGCGGCGGTCACCTGATCCGGGTCTGCCAGGGCAACATCTTCGTCGGCACGCACCAGAGTGCCGACGTCTCGGTCAGCCGCACGCTGCCGCTCGACAACCCGATCGCGGTCGGCGGCCCACCCGTCCGCATCGGCCTGCGCGTCCTGGGCGACATGGTGACCGTGAGCCGCGACGGCGTGCCGCTCGGCGACGCGCCCCTGGGCGAGGCCGAGATCAGCGGAAACCGGGTGCTGCTGGGCGTCTTCCTCGACCGGGACGCGCTCGACACCGGGAGCGCCGAGGTCGCGTTCGACCACATCGAGGTGCGGGGGCCGGCGACCGCCGGCCCCCGCTGAGTCCCGATCAGTCCTTGGTCAGGCCGGCCCGGCGCAGCGCGTCGGCCATCGCGCCCCCGTTGAAGCTCGACTGAGACTGCGACTGCTGCCGCTGCTGACCGCCCTGCCGCTGCTGACCGCCACTCTGACGCTGCTGACCACCGCCCTGACGCTGCTGACCACCCTGGCGCGGCTGGCCACCACCCTGGCGCAGCTGACCACCACCGCCCTGGCCACCACCACCCTGGCCACCACCGCCCTGGCCACCACCACCCTGGCGCGGCCGGCCGCCCTGGCCACCCTCACCCGGCGCCCCCGGCCCACGGTCCTCGCGCGGCTTGCGCACCGGCTCGTCGGTCAGCCGCATGGTCAGCGAGATCCGCTTGCGCGCCTCGTCGACCTCGACCACCCGCACCTTCACCACGTCACCCGACTTCACGACCTCGCGCGGGTCCTTGACGAAGGTGTTCGACAGCGCCGACACGTGCACCAGGCCGTCCTGGTGGACGCCGACGTCGACGAACGCGCCGAACGCGGCCACGTTGGTCACCACCCCCTCGAGCACCATGCCCGGCTTGAGGTGGCCGATCTTCTCGATGCCCTCGGCGAACGTGGCCGTGGTGAACTCGGGGCGCGGGTCCCGGCCCGGCTTGTCGAGCTCGCGCAGGATGTCGGTCACCGTGAGCACGCCGACCGTGTCGGTGACGAACTGCTCCGGCCGCAGCGCGCGCAGCAGCGGGCTGTTGCCGATCAGCGCCTTGATGTCGGTCTTGGCCTCGGCCAGGATCGTCCGGACCACCGGGTACGACTCCGGGTGCACCGCCGACGAGTCGAGCGGATCGTCACCGTCCGGGATGCGCAGGAAGCCCGCGCACTGCTCGAACGCCTTCGGCCCGAGCCGGGCCACCTTCTTGATCTCGTTGCGGTTCTTGAACGGGCCGTTCCCGTCGCGGTGCAGCACGATGTTCTCGGCCAGGCCGGTGGTGATGCCGGAGACCCGGGACAGCAGCGGTGCCGAGGCGGTGTTGATGTCGACGCCGACCGCGTTCACACAGTCCTCGACCACCGCGTCGAGCGACTTCGACAGCTTCGACTCGGACAGGTCGTGCTGGTACTGCCCGACGCCGATGGAGCGCGGGTCGATCTTGACCAGCTCGGCCAGCGGGTCCTGCAGGCGGCGGGCGATCGACACCGCACCGCGCAGCGACACGTCCATGCCGGGCAGCTCCTGGGCCGCGTAGGCCGAGGCGCTGTAGACCGACGCGCCCGCCTCCGACACCATGACCTTGGTCAGGTTGGCCTCGGGGTGCCGCTTGATCAGGTCGGCCGCCAGCTTGTCGGTCTCGCGCGAGGCCGTGCCGTTGCCGATCGCGATCAGGTCGACATTGTGCTTGCTGGCCAGGGCGGCCAGCCGGTGGATCGACTCGTCCCATTTGTTCTGCGGCACGTGCGGATAGATCACGTCGGTGGCGACGACCTTGCCGGTCGGGTCGACCACGGCCACCTTCACCCCCGTACGGAAACCGGGGTCGAGGCCCATGGTGGCCCGCGTGCCGGCCGGGGCGGCGAGGAGCAGATCGCGCAGGTTGGCCGCGAAGACCCGGACGGCCTCCTCCTCGGCCGCCTGCCACAGCCGGACCCGCAGGTCGGCGCCGAGGTGGATGAGGATCCGGGTCCGCCAGGCCCAGCGCACCGTGTCGAGCAGCCAGCGGTCGCCGGGGCGCCCGTGATCCGAGATGTCGAAACGCCCGGCGACCCGCGGCTCGAAGGTCGACTCGTCCTCCGGCTCGGGCTCCATGGTCAGGTCGAGCACGTTCTCCTTCTCGCCGCGGAACATGGCCAGGATCCGGTGCGAGGGCAGCTTGGCGAACGGCTCGGCGAAGTCGAAGTAGTCGGCGAACTTGGCGCCCTCGGTCTGCTTGCCCTCGCTGACCTTGGCGATGAGGCGGCCGCGGGTCCACATCCGCTCGCGCAGCTCACCGATCAGGTCGGCGTCCTCGGCGAAGCGCTCGATGAGGATCGACCGGGCCCCGTCGAGAGCGGCCTGCACGTCGGCCACGGACTCGTTGACGAAGGCGGCCGCGGTCTCCTTGGGGTCGAGCGCGGGGTCGCCGAGCAGCTGATCGGCCAGCGGCTCGAGGCCGGCCTCGCGGGCGATCTGCGCCTTGGTCCGCCGCTTGGGCTTGTAGGGCAGATAGATGTCCTCGAGGCGGGCCTTGGAGTCGGCGGCCAGGATGGCCTGCTCCAGAGCGTCGTCGAGCTTGCCCTGCGTACGGATCGACTCCAGCACGGCGGCCCGCCGGTCCTCGAGCTCCCGGAGGTAGCCGAGCCGCTCCTCGAGCGTGCGCAGCTGCGTGTCGTCGAGCGCGCCGGTCACCTCCTTGCGGTACCGGGCGATGAACGGCACCGTGGCCCCGCCGTCGAGGAGGTCCACCGTCGCGGTGACCTGGCCCTCACGGACGCCGAGTTCGGTGGCAATGCGCTGATGGATGGCAGTCGTCACGGCAACGATTGTCACCGACGCGCCCGCGGCTTGTCCCGCCGCCCCGCGCGAGGTAGTCCTCCGGTGTGGCGCCGCCCTGGTCTTTGCCCAGTTCCTGACGTTCCGACCACTTGTAACACAAACTCGTGAGCGCACTACCTAGGAGGTACTAGAGACATCTGATCGGGGCTTTGGCAGTCTTGTCACATGACGCTTGTTGTCCGGGCGGTCGCCGCCACCGATCAGGGCCTGGTCCGGTCCAACAACGAGGACGCGGTCTTCGTCGGGAACCGGCTCCTCGTGGTCGCGGACGGCATGGGCGGTCTGCCCGCCGGTGAGCTCGCGAGCGACATCCTGGTGCAGGCGCTGAGCGTCGTCGACACGAAGCCCGACACCGGCGAGCCGCTGCAGGACCTGATCGCCGCGCTGGGGACGGCGAACGAGCGCATCGAGGCGGCGGTGGCCGACGACGACGCCCGCGACGGCATGGGCACGACGGTCACCGCGATCATGCTGGCCGACGACCGGGTGGCCGCGCTCAACGTGGGCGACTCCCGCTGCTATCTCGTCCGCGACGGCGAGCTGACCCAGCTGACCAGGGACGACACGTACGTCCAGGCCTTGGTCGACCAGGGTGTGCTGAGCGCCGCCGACGCCCGCCGCCACCCCCAGCGGGCGCTGGTCACCCAGGCCGTGCAGGGCGGCCCGTTCCGCCCGGCCGGCCGCATGATCCCGGTCCGGCCCGGCGACCGTTTCCTGCTGTGCAGCGACGGCCTCTCCGACTACGTCGAGGACAGCGTCATCGCCGAGACCCTGCTGGCCAACGCCGACCGCAAGACCGCCGCCGCCGAGCTGGTCCACCGCACCCTGGAGAACGGCGCCCCCGACAACGTGACCGTCATAGTCGCCGACATCACGGAGAGCTGACCGCCTCGGGCAGTTCCCGCATCGTGCGGATCGGGGAGAACCACACCCACAGCGTGCCCAGCACCGCCCCGACGGTGGCGATCCACAGGGACGGGCGGACGCCGATGGTGGCGCCCAGGGCACCGCCGAGCAGGGCGCCGATCGGGCGGATGCCGTAGTTGACGGTGCGTTTGAACCCGGACACCACGGCCAGCATCGACGGCGGGGTGGCCGCGGTCTGGACGGAACCCACGGTGATGTCCAGGACCATCACGCCCAGGGCGGCGAAGAACTCCGCGGTGACCAGGGCGGTGAAGATCAGCCACTGCGGGCCGGAGGCCCACGGGATCAGGATCAACGGGGCCGGGAAGAGCACGAAGCCGACGATCACCGACGGGCCGATGCCGATGCGGCGGCTGAGCGGTCCGGTCACCGCGGCGCCGAGGAGGCCGCCGATCGAGCCGAGGCCGATGACCAGGCCCAGCGAGCCCGCGGAGAGGTGCAGCTCGGTGGTCACGTAGAGGACGAACAGCGCGGCGAAGATGTAGTTGAACAGGTTGAGCGTGGTCGCGCCGAGCAGGGCCGCGCGGAGGACGGCGGAACGAGCGACATACCGTACGCCGGCGGTCATGCCCTTGATCTCCTCGCCGGTCCCGGCGGGGGCTTCGGGGACGCCCACGCGGGTCAGGAAGAGCGCCGACACCAGGTACGTCACGACGTCGGCGAGCAGGGCGACCGGGGCGGTCAGCCACTGCACGAGGACACCGCCGAGACTCGGGCCGGCCACGAACGACGCGGCCCGGCTGCCGTTGAGCAGGGTGTTGGCGTCGACGTAGTCGGCCCGGCGCACCAGCGTGGCGAAGAGGCTGGCATGCGCCACCTCGAACAGCAGCGAGAACGAGCCGACCAGGAACGCCACGGCGCACAGCAGCGGCAGGGTCAGCGCGCCGGCCCACCACAGCATCGGCACGGTGAGCAGCAGGACCGCCCGGCTGACGTCGGCCACGACCATGACGAGGCGCTTGTCGCGGCGGCGATCGGCCCAGGCCCCGGCGGGCAGCGACAGGAAGAGGTTGGGCAGCAGGGAGGCCGCGGTCAGATAGCCCATCTGCGCGGGGCCGGCCCCGACGGCGAGAACGGCCAGCAACGGTACGGCGATGAGGGTGACCTGGTCGCCGACGAGCGACACGGTCTGGGCCGACCAGTAACGCCGGAACGCCGCCTCGCGCAGCAGCCGCACCGGCCCGCCGCCCCGGGTGCCGACGGCGGCGGTCATCGCGAACCCATCGGACCGCGCGGTATCGCCAGCTGGATCAGCTGGACCGGGCGGGAGCCCGCGGGGCGCGCCGCGGGGTCGGTGCCCCGGTCGGCGAACCGGGCCGTCAGGGCCTCCATCTGCTCGACCAGCTCGCGCAGCTCGGCCGCCGTGACGTGGACCAGCGCGTCGCCGAAGCCGGCGGCCGCGCGCCACTCGGTGGGCTCGTCACCACGGGACGCCAGATAGTCCTGGGCGCGCTGGGTGAAGACGCCGAGCAGGACGCTGTTGAGCTGGTCGGTGGCGGCCCGCATGGCCGGGTCGTCACTGTCGTCGTCCCACGCGGTCATCCGGGCGGTGGCGCGCCAGGGCCGCTCGCGGGCGTCCGCCCCGGGCACCCGTTCGGCGAAGCCGTACTTGGCCAGCTGGCGCAGGTGGAACGAGCAGTTCGGCACGTTGTCGCCGAGCGCGGCGGCGGCCCGGGTCGCCGTCATCGGCCCCTCGGAGCGCAACAGCCCGATCAGCCGGATGCGCAGCGGATGGGCGTAGGCCCGGAGGGTCCGCGGATCGGAGACCTTCAGCACGTGCGGCGTCGTCATTCCTAGAGAATGCTTTAGAAAGAGTTCTCTAGCAACCCCGTCGCCGGGGCCGAGCCTCAGGGTCGGTGGATCAGGGTCGAGCCAGGGCAGATCCCGATGCCGCGGGGCGGGCGGACCGCCGACCATTGATGCATCAGGCCGAACGAGCCAGAAGGAATGAGAGAGACACCCATGAACGCCGTGCACGACAGCATGTCCCGCCAGGGCCTCACCCGGCCGCGCGAGGGCCGGCTCATCGCCGGTGTCTGCGCGGGGCTGGCCCGCCGCTTCGGGATCGACCCGTGGCTGGCCCGTCTGCTCTTCGTCGTGATCCTGCTGGCCATCCCGGGCAGCCAGATCCTCGTCTATCCGGTCCTCTGGATCCTGATGCCGTCGGAGAAGCCGGCGTTCGCCGCCACTCCGTACCCGCCGGCCGTCTGACCCGCTACGTCGCCTGAGGCGGCCGGCCGCCCACCGACTGCCCGGCGACTTCGCCCGAGACCCTTTCGCTGGAGAGCGGCCCGCCTGGTGCGGGCCGCTTTCGCGTGAGCACGACCAGGGCCGCCACCACGACGACCGCGAACGGGATCGCGCCGGCCGACGACACCGCGTCGCTGAGCCAGCGCTGGGCGACCGCGGCCGCGTTGATCACCGGGTCGGTGCCGGCCAGGCGCAGGTTGCCGGCCAGCCGCAGCTCGTACCAGCCGTAATAGGCCACGTAGACGCCGCAGAGCACCAGGATCGCGCCCCCGGCGCGCGGCACCACGCCCAGGAGCCGCCGCACCCGGCCGAGCAGCGAGAACCGCACGAGCGCGACGGCCACGGCGGTGGCACTGACGACCAGGGCCATTCCCCCGGCGTACGCGAGAAAGAGCGCGACACCCGAGGCGAGCGACCCGGCCCGCAGGCTCGAGACGACCAGCGCCAGGAACGGGCCCACCGCGCAGCCGAGGGAGGCCACGGCGTACGCCATGCCGAAGAGGACTGTGGACCCGGTCGTGCCAGTGAGCGCGGGCGCCCGGACGGCCGGCGTCGGCAGCGAGCGGCCCGCGACCAGCCAGACCCCCAGGGCGGCCAGCGCCACCCCGAGGACGACGGTCAGCCAGGGCAGCCGCGGTTGCAGCACGCCGGCGATCGGGGTGAGCACCAGACCGAACACGCCGAACACCACCGCGTAGCCCAGCGCCAGCGCCGCTCCGGCCTTCAGCGCCCGACCGACCGCCCGAGTGGTGCCGGCCCGCCGGCTCGCCGCCGGGGCCGGGTCGGTCGCGACGAGCACCGAGAGGTACGCCGGGAGGAGCGCGAAACCGCACGGGTTGACCGCGCCCAGCATGCCCGCGGTCAGCGCCAGCAGCAGTTCCCCGCCCATGTCAGGCGACCAGCGACTTCACCTGCGAGGTGAGCTGGAGGTCGTCCAGATAGCCGGTGGTGACGACCCGGCCCGTGCGGTCGAGGACGACGTACAGGCTCTGCTCGGTGATCTTGAATTTCTTCCAGATCCGGCCGGCCTGGTCGTCCAGGTGCGTCACGTTGCCGACCTCGAGGTCCTTGACGAACTGGTGCATGTCCTTGTTGCCGCCCATGCCGGCGATGCCCAGGAAGTTCAGGCGACTGCCGTACTCGTCCTGCAGGTCACGGATGCTCTGCGCCTCGCTTGCGCAGGTGGCACACCACGGCGCCCAGAACCACAGGATGGTCGGCTTGCCGGCCAGGGTGGTCGCGTCGAACGCCGCACCGTCGAGGGTCCGGCCGCTGAACTTCAGCGTGGCGGGCACGGTGACCGGGGCGAGCGACTCCGCGGCCGATGGTGGAACGGCCGGTGAGGACGCGGCCGCGGAGGGCGGCGGGTCGACGAAGGCGGCCGGCTCGGAGGGCGCGCTGCCGCAGCCGGCCAGGAGCAGCACGGCGGCCAGCAGCGCACGCCTCACTTCGTGACCTCTTCGGTCAGGCGCAGGGCCAGCGCCGGGCAGACGTTGACCGCCTTGCGGGCACCGTTCTCGAGCCACGGCGGCAGCGGGGTCTGCGGGAACGCCGGGAAGCCGTTCGCGTCGAGCCGGATGATCTCGGGCGCGACCGCCGAGCACAGGCCGTGGCCGTCGCAGCGCGACCAGTCCACCGCGAGCCGCCGGGCGCCCTGCTCGGCCGTGTAGGGCAGCGGGAGGATGCCGCGGACGCTCTTGCCGCAGCCCTCACCGTTGGTGTGCGCCTCGACGTCCTTGGCGAAGACCTCGAGCGCCGACAGCGCGAACCGGGCCGTGCCGTCGGGGTGGCTGCACGCGCCGCGACCCTTGACCACACCGGCCGCCTGCCGCACGTTTTCGACCGCGTTGCCGCCCAGCGAGACCAGGGTGACCGCGCGGGCCAGGTCGGGCAGGCCGAGCCGGCACGGGCCGCACTGACCGGCCGACTCGCCGGCCAGGTATTGCACGACCTGGGAGACCTCGCCCAGCGGGCAGGTCTTGGAGCCGATCGGGATCAGCATGCCCGCGCCGAGCGTGCCACCGACCCCGGCGAAGCCCTTGCGCGAGATCGTGACGGTCTGCGCGGCCTCGGCGGTGATCCACTTGCCGTGGTAGCCACCGACCAGCAGGCCGGGGCCGATGTCGGCGCCACACATGGTGAGCACGTCCATCAGCGGGGTGCCGGTCGGTGCCTCGACCACGGCCGGGCTGCTGGCCGAGCCGCCGACGGTCAGCATGACCGTGCCCGGCTCCTCGGGGATGCCGACCGCGTTGTACTCCCACGGGCCGAGCCGGGCCGCGATGGCCAGCTGCGAATACGTCTCGGCGTTGGACAGCAGGGTGGGCAGGCCCATCACGCCGTTGTCGCTGGAGCGCACCTTGCGGCCGGGCGGGATGTGCGCCTCACCGTTGATGCCACGCACCAGCGCGCCGCCCTCACCGGAGATGAACCGGTGGGGCACGGTGACGATGCGGGTCGGGCAGGGCATCCGGCGCTCGGCCAGGGCGGCCGTGATCGAGCTCTGGCCGATGCCGTCGTCGGCGATGCCGATCACGATCTCCTCGGCGTCGAGCGCGGCCGCGGCCAGGGCGGCGCCGTCCAGGATGAGGTGCGGCGCCCGGGTCAGGATCGCCTTGTCCTTCCAGGACGGCGGCTCACCCTCGGTCGCGTTGACCACGATGACCGGTGGCAGCTCCTGGCGGCGGCACGAGTCGAGCACGGCACGCACCTTGCGGGCGAACGGGAAGCCCGCGCCGCCGCGGCCGCGCAGCTCGATGCGGTCGGCCAGCCCGATCAGCTCACCGGAGGACAGCGCCGCGAAGCCGCCGTGCACCTCCTGGTGCGCGAGCAGGTCGAGACGGCCGTACTCGTCGAAGCCCGCGGTGATCCGCGGAGTGCCGATCGAGGTGACCGGCGGAACCTGAGACGCGCTCAATTCGCTTCCCCTCGCAACTGCGACCAGTAACCGTCGTCAGCCGCCTCGTCGTCCCGGCCCCGGCCACCACGGCGGCCCCGCGGGACGGCGTCGACCCGCTCGGGGTCCGGCCCACCGCGCCGCGAGCGGCGCGGAGCCGCGTCGACCAGGGTGGGCGTGTCGTCCGGCTCGATGTAACCGGTCCCGTCGACGAACCCGGCGCGGCTGTGCCGTCCCGAGTCGTCCGCGCGCCGGCCGCGGGGAGCGTCCTCGTACTCGTCCTCGTAGCGGGCCTCGGGGTACCGGCCGCCGCGCGGGCCGGCCGGCACGTCGTAGTCGTCCCGGGTGACCCGCGGCGGCTCGTCGTAGAGCGGCATGTCGCCACCGCGGCGGGAGCGGGGCGCGGGCGGCTCCTCCTCGGCGTACCGGCCGCGGCGGGGGGCCGGCTCCTCGTACGGCTCCATCTGAGCCCGGCGCATGCGAGTGCCGGTGTCCTCGAGGTCGGGGCGGCGCATCCGCGTGCCGGTGCTCTCGATCTCGTCGCGGCGCATCCGCGAGCCGGTGTCCTCGAGGTCGGGGCGGCGCATCCGGGTGCTCGTGTCCTCGAGATCGGGGCGGCGCATCCGCGTGCCGGTGCTCTCGATCTCGTCGCGGCGCATCCGCGAGCCGGTGTCCTCGAGATCGGGGCGGCGCATCCGGGTGCTCGTGTCCTCGAGATCGGGGCGGCGCATCCGGGTGCTGGTGTCCTCGCCCGGGTAGCGGCGGCCGCGCGGCTCGTCGAACTCGATCTCTTCCTCGACCCGGCGGCCGCGCCGCGGACGCTCCTCGTCGTACTGCGGCATCATGCCGGTGGGCTCGTCGTACATCTCCTCGGCGCGGGCCCGGCGCTGACGCGGGGCGGCCGGGGCGACCAGGTCGTCGGCGAGCCGCGGGTCGATGGCCGGCGGCGGAGCCACCGGCGGCGCGGTGACCGGGCCGGCGGCCGGGCGGAAGGGCCCGGTCACGGCGACCGGGCCGAGGGTCTCGGGCTCGATCCGAGCCGGCTTCTCGCGGCGGTTCGGCCGCTTCATGCCGGGCGACGTGGTGGGCACCAGCGAGCCGACCGGCTTCAGGCCGCCCGACGCGGCGGTCGAGGAGAAGTCCTTGCGGCGGTTGAGCGACACCGAGAGGCGGACGGCGAGACCGACGAGCACGCCCAGCACGCAGACGAGGTAGCTCACGGTGACCCAGGTGGCGGCGGGCCGGCCGGCGCTCAGGCCGTGCATCAGGGCGATCGGCCACATCAGGTAGGAGATGGCATGGATGCCCCGCCACATCCACGGGCTGCCGCGGCCGACGAACCGGGACCGGGCGATGCCGGTCCACATGACGAGCACCATGATCAAGCCGGACAGCGTGCCGAAGCCGACATACATCCGGTTGGGGCCCGCGTAGAGGAACGGGACGAAGGCGTCGATGATCGAGATGTGCTTCTCGACGATCTTGGTCCAGACGTGCACGAAGAGGGCGGCGACCGCGATCACGCCGGTGGTGCGGTGTGCCGACTGCAGCAGCACGCGCTGCCGGATCGACAGGACCAGCCGGTCGGTGGCGACCAGCCCGACCATGATCGTGATCGAGAGCGACACCAGGGCGACGACGCCCATGTAGTACTCGGCGTAGATGAAGAAGTAGTAATAGCCGACCTTACCGGGGGCGGTCATCATCGCCACTGCCCAGATCGCCGCCAGCACGCTCACGACGAGAACCATGACGGCTCCCCGGGAGGGCGGGCGGGTACCGGTAGCTCCGACATCGACGGCCACACGATTGGCGGATCGCTGGTTGTTCTTCGTCCGGGCCATTGACTCCTCGTTCTCCGCAGTGGTCACGTCCCGGTGGGCGGTGGGACGCAGGCATTCGTGGGGAATGCCCCCTGCTTCTGTTGTTGCCGGGCAGCGACCGGCGCTCGGCCGGTCTCTGCCCATCCCCCAACTACGTGCTGCGAGCGGGTTCGGATGAACGCTCGGGGCGACTTTTGTCGGCAACTTTCCAGCGGGCGCCGTCGAACCGACCCTGAGCAGCACGGATACGCCGAAGATTTCTCGGCCGGAGCGAAAATTGAGGCGTCACGATTCAGTGACCCAGCGCACGCGGTGAACCTTTCGCGCCCGCGGTACGAACCACCCGGTGTGCGGGCCCATCGACTGCCGTGCGAGAAGGAGATGATCGGCATGCGACACCCGACCCGGGCCGGCGGCCGCATAAGCGCTGTCCTGGTCGTCACGGCGCTGGTGCTGGCGGGCACGATCACGCCCGCGCCGGCCGACGTGCCGGGCTTCGAGGTGAAGGTCGGCCAGGCCCCCTCGACGTTCACGATCGGCAAGGCGGGCACGCTCACCGCCGTCGCCTCCACCGATCGGGGCCGCCGCTGCCTCAAGGTGCGCTGGGCGCTGTCCGTCGAGACCAAGGGCGTCAGCCTCGACCAGGTCCGGGTGACCCGGGTCGAGAACGGCCAGTCCTTTCCCGTACGGGCCGGGGTGCAGGGCGAGGCGGCCACCGTGGTCGACGAGCGCCTGGACCCGGGCCAGCTCTGCCGGGACCGCACCGTCACCGGCCGCTGGGACATCTCCTTCACCGGCCCGGACGACGGCGAGGTGATCTTCGGGGCCCAGGCCTTCGACGGCACCGGCCGGCTGCTCAGCTCGACCGGCACCGAGGCCCGCGTGATCAGTCCGGTCGCGGCCAAGCCCAGCCCGAGCGCGACCCCGTCGCCCACGCCGACCGAGACCGCGCCCGCCGCCGAGGAGGAGACCGAGGAGGCCGTCGCCGACGAGCCCCCGGCCGGCGAGACCTCGACCGACGCGGCCGCCCTGACCCCCGCGTCCAGCACCTCCAACGTGCTGGGCATCGGCCTGATCGTCGGCGCCGTCATGGTCTTCCTCGGCGTCGGCATGCTGCTGCGGCTGCGCGTCCGCAACCGCCGCCAGCCGGCCCTGCAGGCCGAGACCCAATCGCTGCCGACCGGCTTCTACAGCATGCCGGACCGCCGGCGCCGCTAATCCACCGAGCGCTCGACGCGGATGACCACCGCGGTGGCGTTGTCGTCGCCGCCCGCAGTGAGGGTGTCCTCCAGCAGGGTGTGGGTGGCGGCGGCCGGGTCGTCGGTGGCCAGGATGCGGGTCAGGCGCTCGTAGGTGAGCTGGTCGGAGACGCCGTCGGTGCAGAGCAGGTAGACGTCGCCGGGTCGCAGGGTGACGTTGAGCAGGTCGGGCTCGGGGTCGTCGGGGTGGCCGACGTATCGGGTCAGGCGGTAACGGGCCGCCTTGGCCTCGTCGGACTCGGCCGCGAACCAGCCGTGCAGCACGCCCAGCCAGGCGATCGAGTGGTCGACGGTCAGCAGTTCGAGCAGGCCGTCACGCAGGCGGTAGACCCGCGAGTCGCCCAGCTGGACGATCCAGGCGGCCGCGTTCTCACCGTCGTGCTCGGCCACGAAGGCGGTCAACGTGCTCCCGGTCAGCTCGTCGAGGTTGCTGCCGGCCTTGCGGACGGCGTCCTGAGCCGCGGAGACGGCGGCCCGCAACGCGCCCGGGGTCTCGCCGACCATCACCTCGCGCAGGAACACCTCGACAGCCGTGTGACCGGCGACGGTGCTGCCCGGGCCGGAGCCCATGCCGTCGGCCACCAGCGCCAGCGGACTGCCCGGCTCGAGGTGCACCACGTCGTAGTTGTCCTGGTAGCGCTCCCCGGCAACGCTGCCGGCCGCCGCGGTGAGGCGACGGCCGGGTGCGTTCCAGGCGACTTTGCTGATGTCCACCTGTCCTTTTTACCGCTTTTTAATACACCGGACCCCGCTCCTCGTGGGTTAGAGCGGGGTCCGGCGGTCCTATCTACCCGTCCGCGTCAGGAGAGCGCCGGGTAAGCGTTGGCCATCAGCTGGCGGAACTGGGCCGAGAACCAGGCACCGGAGATCGGCGCGCCGGGCAGGGCACCGCTGAGGCTGTTGCCGTTGCGGGCGTTACCGGTGTAGGTCGGGTCGCACATCCGGTCGAAGCCCTTGCCCTCGTCGTTCGGGATCAGCGAGGACGAGCCGTCCGACTCACCCGGGGGCTTGACCCAGACGTAGGCGTCGATGCCGGCGGCCGGAGCCGCGGTCGGGCGCTCGCCGAGGCCGGCGCCGGACTGGTTGCACCAGTTGCCGGCGTGGATCCGGCGGTCGATGCGCGACTCGTTGACGTAGGTGTCGATGACCGTGGAGGTGCTGGCCGCGGCCGGGCGGGCCGAGCCACCCCAGCCGTTGCGGCTGGTGTCGATCAGCATGCCGATGTTGGAGTTGAAGCCGACCGAGACCAGCTTCTGGCGGAACGCCTGGGCGAAGGTCAGCTCGTCGGTGTACTGGTTCCAGTCCACCCACTTCGACTGCCGGACGCTCTGGCCGCCGACCGTGGTGGTCGGCTGGACGAACGGCTCTCGCAGGGCGGAGTAGTTCGCCGTGTTGGTGATGAAGCCGGTGACGTTGTTGACGCTGCCCGAGGCCTGGGCGGCCGCGAGCATGATGTCGGCGGTGGGGCCGAAGTTCGAGTCCCAGCCGATCCAGCCGTGGTGCGCCGCGTCGACGTAGTTGTAGCCGTTGGGCAGGGCGCCCAGCTTGTTCAGGGCGTAACCGACACCCTGGACGTAACCGCCGTTGGCCTTCATCGTGTCGCAGGTCGCGGTGCCGCCGGCCTGACCCGAGGTGTTGGTGATCAGGTTCGGCAGCGAGTCGATCTCGATGACGTTGATGATCCGCAGACTGCGGTACTTCGCGTCGGCCTGGATCGCGGCGATCGGGTCGATGTACTCCGTCTTGTAGCGGGGCAGCTCGTTCGGGCCGAGCTCACCGTTGGAGGCCAGCGCGGCGCAGTCCCGGCCGGGCAGGTTGTAGATCACGAACTGGATGTAGCCGGCACCCTGGGCGAGGGCCGTGTCCAGGTGGTCGCGGACGCCCATCGAGCCGTTCGAGCTGCTGTCGTCGGTGCCCTCGATCGCGGCGATCCGGTCGAGCCAGACGGCGGTCGGGTTGCTCGAGACCCGGTTGCCACCGGGCTCGGCGTCGGCTTTGGCCTTCCACTCCGGGTTCACGTAGCCCTGGACCCCGGCGTACGGGTTGTCGACCTTGGCGCCGGCCGGCGGCGGCGTCGTGGGCGGGGTGGTCGGCGGCGTGGTCGGTGGCGTCGTCGGCGGGGTGGTCGGTGGCGTCGTCGGGCCGGTCGCGCCGGTGCAGGCCGTGCCGTTCAGCGAGAACGTGGCGGGCGCGGTGTTCGTGCCGGAGTAGCTGGCGTTGAAGCCGAAGGTGGCGTTGCCGTTGGTGGGCAGCGAGCCCGCCCACGACGGGTTGGTCGCCGTGACCGCCTGGCCGGACTGGGTGATGGTGGCACTCCAGCCCTGCGTGATCTGCTGGTTCCCAGGGAAGGCCCAGGTCAGCCGCCAGCCACCGGAGATCGGGTCGCCGAGGTTGGTCACGCTGACCGACCCGGTGAACCCGTTGCTCCAGCTGTTGGCGGTGTAGTCGACCCGGCAGCCGGCCGCGGCGCTCGCACTGGTCGCGGCGAACACGCCGAGACCAGAGATGAGCGACGCGGCGGCTACCGCGGTCAGACCGCGGATGAGGACAGGTCTCATGTGGTGGCTCCTCGAGACATGCGGCGGCGCCCGTAGCGCCCGGGGATGAGCCGGGATATCGAGGGGCATCGCTCCCCGGCTGTTTCGACAGCATGACATGGGAGCGCTCCCACCGCAATCGTCTGTTAACAACGGGCTCAACTTGGCGGCATCGCGTATAACAGACGCGTGCAGGTATGGGAGCTCACCGAGGCGCTGGCCGAGGTTCCGGGGGTCGAGGTCAGCGTTCGCCGGGGGCTCCTGGCGATTCACATCCCCGCGCTGGGCGACACGGCGCGGCTCGATCCGGACGAGATCCTGGCGGCCGAGCCGGTCTTCGTGCCGACCAAGGCCGAGGCGGTGCAGCTCGACATCCGCAGCGGCCGGGCGGTGCTGCCGCTCATCGTGACCGTCGGCGACCTGGTGTTCAATCCCGCCTACGCCGACGATCTGGTCGAGCCGGGCGCGCACCGCCGGCTGCCCGCGCTGCCCAACCTCATCTCCTACTCCGAGATGCACCGCGACGTGCGGGCGCTGGGCAAGGCGATCGACGACGCGACACTCGATCTGGAGCCGGAGATCCTGGCCGCGACCCTGCTCGCGCATCGCTGCTTTCTGGCGGGGGCGATGCGGGTCGGGCTCTGGCCGGTACGCGTGGCCGCGTGGTGGGAGTATGCCAACGCCCGCGTCGGCGGCCCGGTCGGCGCCGCCCCGCTGCGGGCCGACCCGGACTGGGACGACCTGATGGCCGACGTGGCCGAGGCCCGCCGGCAGACCACACCCGCGCCGGCCCCCGGAGGAGCCGGCGCGGCCCGCTGACCTACTGGGTCCGCTCGTCTGCACCCGAACTGCGACCGCCTGGCCGTCAAGCGGGCCGGGCTTGTGCCGACCTTCATGGCATGAGCGTGAGCAGCGGTACGGGACCGGCGGGAGCCGTCCTCGGGGCAGACCCCCAGGACGCACTGCTGGCCGACCTGGTCTCGTTCATGACCAAGGACACGCCCTCGGTGCAGCACGTGCTGGACCTGTGCGTGCCGCATCTACGCGAAGCCGCCGACCTGACCGCGGCCACGGTGTTCGAGCTCGACTCGGAGACCGGTCTGCTCATGACGGCCGCCCAGGTCGGCCCGCCGGGCACGCGCGACCAACTGACCGCGGGCAAGATCTTCCGCATGGCGGCCGGTGCCAAACCGCTGGTCACCGGCGAGCAGATGGCCGTCCGGCTGCGCATCGGCGGGCAGACCGTGGGCGTGCTGCTGTTCACCGGCGCCAACCTGGCCGCGCTGCGGGCCGAGGTGCTCGCGCCGCTCGCCCTGCACTTCGCGGCCACGCTGCAGGGCCTGGCGGCCGAGAAGCAGCGCCAGTTCGTCTCGCACTCGGCCGGCACCATCCGCGAGCTCTTCGAGCAGGGCATGGCCGCCACCAGCGTCGAGGCCGCCGGCCGGGTCCTGGCCGCCACGTCGGCCGAGGGTTTCCGCACCGAGCACGCCGCCGTCATCCTGGTCGACCCGGACAGCACGGTCCGCTACGTGCACAGCGTCGGGCTGCCCGAGGGCGATGCGACGATCGCCGAGGTGGTCGGCAAGGCGGCGAGCGAGTCGCCGGTGTGGCAGGCGATCAAGGACGGCAAGGTCGCGCTGGCCAACGACTCGGCCACCTCCGTCGTACGCCCGTGCGACCTCGCCCTGCTGATGAAGCTCAAGTCGTTCGTGGCCATGCCGCTGCTGTCCGCCCAGGGCACGGTCGGCATGATCATGTGCGGCGACTCCAGCGCGACCCGGGAGTGGACCTTCCGCGACCGCATCCTGGCCGATCAGCTCTCGATCGAGGGCGGCCTGATCGTGGACAGCGCCGGCATGCGCCAAGCGGCCCAGGCCCACGTCGCCGAGCTCAGCCACCAGGCCTTCCACGACTCACTGACCGGCCTGCCCAACCGCACCCACCTGATCGACCGGGCCTCCCAGGCGGTCGCCGAGGCCGCGGCCACCCGCAGCCGGGTGGCGCTGATGGTGCTCGACCTCAACGGCTTCAAGCAGGTCAACGACACCGCCGGTCACCAGGCCGGCGACGCGCTGCTGCAGCAGGTGGCCAAGCGGCTGCTGGGTGCCGTGCGGGACAACGACGTGGTGTCGCGGCTGGGCGGCGACGAGTTCGCGATCCTGCTGACCAACGACGCCGACGAGGCGGTGGCCGGCGTCGTCGCCGGCCGCATCTGCGACCGGCTGCGCCGGCCCTTCGCCATCGACGGCGAGCAGGTGTCGATCGGCGGCAGCGTGGGTATCGCGCTCTACCCGGACGACGCCACCGACTACGAGGCGCTCATGCGGGGGGCCGACGCCGCGATGTACGAGGCCAAGCGGGCCACCAAGGGCAGCGGCGGCGGTTATCGCCGGGCCCGGGCCGGATCCTAGGAGGCGAGCTGCTCGGTGGTGGGCTGGTTGATCTCGGCCCACACGACGTCGAGGGAGAGGCCGAGGACGTCGGCGATCGCCGCGATGGTCGGGAAGGCCGGGGTGGCCACGCGGCCCGACTCGATCTTGCGGAGGGTCTCCGGCGAGACGCCCGCCGCCAGTGCGGTGTGCAGCATCGAGCGCTCGCCCCGGGCCCGGCGCAGGAGTGCGCCGAGCCGCTGGCCGCGCTCGACCTCGGTCGGCGTGAGCGGGAATCTGACCATGCAGCCGATTCTAATACCGGGATACTATGGCCGGGATAGTTATTGGCCCGGCCCCGCTGGTTGACGAGGAAGACCCAACATGATCGAGATGTTCGACCCCACCGACCTGCCCCGCGCGCGGGCCGCCGGCGCCCTGGTCGCCGACATCCTGCAGACGCTCAAGGGCCGCAGCGCGGTCGGCGTGAACCTGCTGGAGATCGACCGGTGGGCCGAGAAGATGATCGCCGACGCCGGGGCGCTGTCCTGCTACGTCGACTACGAGCCGTCCTTCGGGCGCGGGCCGTTCGGCCACTACATCTGCACGTCGGTCAACGACGCTGTGCTGCACGGGAAGCCGCACGACTACACGCTGGCCGACGGCGATCTGCTCTCCCTCGACCTCGCCGTCTCGCTGAGCGGGATCGTGACCGACTCGGCCATCAGCTTCGTCGTGGGCGACTCGCAGCCGGCCGAGAGCCTGGCCCTGATCAGCGCGACCGAGCGCGCCCTGCAGGCCGGGATCGCCGCGGCCGGCCCCGGAGCCCGCATCGGCGACCTGTCGCACGCCATCGGCTCGGTGCTCAAGGAGGCCGGATACTCGGTCAACACGGAGTTCGGCGGTCACGGCGTCGGCACGACGATGCACCAGGACCCGCACATCTCCAACACCGGCAAGGCCGGCCGCGGCTACAAGCTGCGTCCCGGGCTGTTGCTGGCGCTGGAGCCCTGGGTCATGGCCGACACCGACAAGCTGGTCACCGACGCCGACGGCTGGACTCTGCGCAGCGTGACCGGCTGCCGGACGGCACACAGCGAGCACACGATCGCCATCACCAGCGACGGGGCGGAGATCCTCACCCGTTCCTGAGCTCCGCCGGGCTGGTGGCGGTCGACCAGCCGGCCAGCCGGTCGGCCCACTCGCGGACGTGAACGCGGAGTTCGGCCGGCTCCAGGACGACGAAGGGCAGTCCCAGCCCGGCCAGGACGGCGGGAAGCCAGTCGAGGCGCTCCGCCCGGAGGCGTACGAGAAGCCAGCCGTCGTCCGGACCGGGTTCGATCCCGGCCAAGCCGGGTGGCAGCCGGGCCCGCACCTGGTCGGCCGGGCCACGCACGGCGACGGTGACCGGGTGGCGCCACGGTGTCCCGGCGCGGACCGCCTCGGCCGGCTCGAAACCTTCGGGTACGGCGAAGGTGCCGTCGGCCAGGCGGGCCGAGCCGATCCGGTCGAGGCGGAAAGTCCGCAGCTCCGCGTCGGCAGCGGCCGACAGATACCAGTGGCGGGAGTGGGCGACGAGACCGTACGGATGGACGGTGCGCTCGGTGTGCCGGCCGGTCCGATCGATGTAGGTGATCGTGGCCGGCCGGCGCCGGGTCGTCGCCTCGGCCAGGGTCAGCAGGACGGCCGCGCGGGGCGCCGGCACCTCGGGGGCCAGGAAGTCGGCACTGGCCGCGAGCGCATCGAGGCGGGCGGCCACCTTTCTCGGAAGCACCCGGCGCACTTTGGCGGCCGCGGAGCCGGCCGCCTCCGACGACGTGGCCACCAGACCCAGGACGACCGCGAGGGCCTCCTCGTCGGTCAGCATGAGCGGCGGCATCCGCAGCCCGGGGCCGAGCCGATAGCCGCCGTAACGGCCGCGCACCGACTCCACCGGCAGGTCGAGGTCGAGCAGGTGTTCGACGTAGCGCCGCAGGGTGCGCTCATCGACGCCGAGACGGCGGGCCAGATCAGCGGCGGTGTGGATGCCGCCGGTCTGCAGAATTTCGAGGAGTGCCAGAACGCGTACGGTCGGCCTGCTCATACTGATTCTTTATACCGGGCCGATCCTGCCCGGTATTGCTTCTAACGTGGTGGACATGAACTTCGCATCGGTACGCATCATCACCGCCCAGGTCAGCCGGCTGACCGACTTCTACGAACTGGTCACCGGAGTGGCGGCCCGGCGGCACACGCCCGACTTCGCCGAGATCCCCGTGCCCGGCGCGACGCTCGCGATCGGCGGCACCGCCACCGTCGAGCTCTTCGGCGCGGGGTCGGCCGAGCCCGCCGCCAACCGGTCGGCGATCGTCGAGTTCCGGGTGGACGACGTGGACGCCGAGTTCGCCCGGCTGCGCGACGTGCTCGGCGAGGTCGTCCAGGAGCCGGCGACGATGCCGTGGGGAAACCGCTCCCTGCTGTTCCGCGACCCCGACGGCACGCTGGTCAACCTGTTCACGCCGCCGGTCCGCTGAGGTCAGGAGAAGACCCAGGCGACCAGGACGCCGATCACGGCGCCGCTGGCCAGCAGGCCGGCGCCGAAGCGACGGGTCTCCGGACGCCAGACCGAGCCGACGCCGATGGCCAGGTAGAGCGGGACCCAGGCCCAGAACGGCCCGGACCAGCCGGCCATCGACGGGAAGAGCCTGATCGACCCGATGGCCGCGCACGGGCCGAGGCAGCCCAGCGCCAGGCCGCCCAGCAGACCGGCCAGCAGCGGCGGGTCGATCAGGCGGGCCTGTTGCGGCGGGGAGGCCACGGTGAGCACCGGGTCGTCGCCCGGGTGCTGGGTCAGGGTGATCACATAGCCGGCCGGGTCGTGGACGACCAGGACGCGACCGTCGCGCGGCCCGGTCTCCTCGACCCGGCAGCCGGAATGCTGCCAGAGCTCGCGCGTCGCCTCGTACACCTCGGGGGTGTGCTCGCCCAGGCCGGGCAGGCGCCCGCCGCGCAGGATCCGGGTGGCCGGCGGCGGCGACTTCAGCAGGGCCGCGGGGATCGGTTCGAGGCGCAACCCAGGGAAGGCGTGCAGCGTCGTCTCCAGCCGCTGCTCGACACCGCGGATCAGCTCGGCCCGGCTGCTCTGGCTCACCCTTGAGAGCCTCGTCCAGCCGGCGGCGCCCCACCCGGACTATCGGGAAATCCACCGCCGGGATCAGGTCGCGCCGTCGGCCACCCGGGACACCTTCACCCGCAGGTCGTCGCCGGGCTCGGGGCGGCCCGTCATGTTGGTCAGGTCCTCGCGCAGGCCGTCGAGCCAGGCACGCAGGTCGGCGACGATGTAGAGATCCTGCCCGAGGTTGTCGGGCCACTCCATCGGGGCCGGGTGGGCGCCCGGAGGCGACGGGGACTCGCCGAGCAGCAGGCGTTCGGCGGAGCGGTCGTACCAGGTGGCCACGTCGCCGGAGAGCGCGGTCAACTGCGTCACGCAGGGCAGCAGACCGCCGGAGGGACATGAGCGTACGAGGGCCTCGGCCCCCCGGACGGCGTGATGACCGGCGACCAGGGTGGCCTGCCAGTCGAGGGCCGCCGCGGGGTGCCGCTCGCTCTGATAGAGCGCGAACGACGCCTCGGCCAGCTGCCCGGCGCGGCGGGCCCGGGCCAGCGCGGTGCCGGGCTCGGCGCCGTCGGCCATGACGGCCACCGTCTCGCGGACGACCTCGGCCGCCGAGGCCAGGAACGTGCCGGTCGCGCGGTGCAGTTCGCCGGCGCCGCCGCGCGGCCAGGCGAACAGGCCGATCAGCACGCCGATGGCCGCGCCCAGCAGCACGTCGGTCACCCGCTGCTCGGCCAGCCGCCAGTCGACCGGCGTGAACTGGGCGAACACCAGCGTGATGACCAGCGTGAACAGGGCTTGCGACCAGCCCAGGCCGAGCAGCGGGCCGGCCGCGAAACCGGCGATCATCACAACCGGCAGCGCGACCGCGAAGACCACCGGGTCGAGGCCCAGCAGCAGGAGCAGCGCCGCGACGACCGAGCCGGCGACCGTGCCGACCAGGGCCGGCCGCAGGGTGGAGCGGGTCTCGGCGGCCGACGTGCGCAGCACGGTCAGGATCGTCAGCAGCACCCAGAAGCCGTGCGACAGGTCGAGCGCGCCGGCCAGCAGCCGGGCCACCGCCAGGGCCGCGGCCAGGCGCAGAGCGCCTTGGAAGGCCACCGAGCGAGGTGTCAGGTTCTCCTTGAGGCGGTGCCAATACAGGGCCGGGGTACGACGGTAGGCGTACCAGAACTGACCGGGCCGGGCCGTCTCGGGCGTCGGATCGGCGTGCTGGGGCGGCTCCCCGGCGGCGATCCGCACCGCCACGACCAGCGTCTTGGTCCACTCCCCGAGGGCCAGGGCGAGCGCACCCAGCCGCAGGCGCTCGGGTGGCAGGCCGTCCGGGTCGGTGTTCATCCGGGCCGCGCGGAAGTCGGTGATCGCCGCCGAGACCAGGTTGGTGTCGGGCAGTGGCCCGTCGCCGCGCAGCCAGGCGCCGGTGGCGTCGACACAGCCGGCGGTGGTGCTGAGCAGCTTGATCGCGGCGGGCCGGGTGATCGCCTCGCGGTCGGCCGAGAAGTAGAGGTCGACCACGCGGCCGAGCAGGAGCCGGGCGGTGCCGGCGGCCGAGGAGAGCGCCCGGTCGCGGCGGCCGGCCGAGGCGGGACGATCCATCAGCTGCAGCCGGGAGGGGCGCAGCGCGTCGGCCGCCTCGGTCGCCTCGGGCACCAGCGCGGCCAGCCGGTCACGCCCGGTCTTGTCGCCCGACCAGTCGTCGGCGAGCGCCTCGAGGCATGCGGCGAGCGCCGTGACGGCGTCGGCCAGGCGGTGCCGGTAGGGCGTCGGTGCCGGGTCGGGCCAGAAATACCGCTCGGCGGTGGCCAGCAGCACCACGGCCAGCGTGAATCCGCCGAGCCGTTCCGGGAGCGAACCGGGATCGTACGGCGGGAAACACGGCAGGATGTAGAGCAGTTGCATGCCGGCGGCCAGCCCCACCAGCCGCGGCCCGCCCACGCCGACGAAGCTCACGGCGAAACCGAGCACGAACATCCCGGCCGCGGCCGCCCAGTCGTTCACCGACAACAGGGTGCCCAGCGAGATCAGCGCCCAGCCGACCGGCAGCACCAGGATCAGGGTGCGGGCACGCTGCCGGGGCGACCCGGGGATCTGCGACAGCGCCCCGAGGGCCACGGCGCCGAACAACGCGTAGGGCGCGGCGCTCGCGCTGCCGAGCACATAACGGCAGAGGTAGAACCCCAGGCACGCGACCAGCGTGACCCGGACAGCCCGTCGCACAACGACCAGCTGCGGGTCCCGTCGGCGCACCCACCCCCACACGCCCATGATTCTCAGACGAAAGCACTCTCGCCGGTTATGGCGCGGCCCACGATCAGGGTGTTGATCTCGCGGGTGCCCTCGTAGGAGTAGAGCGCCTCGGCGTCGGCCACGAACCGGCCGATGTTGTAGTCGAGGACGATGCCGTTGCCGGCCAGCAGCTCGCGGGCCCAGCCGACCACCTCGCGCATGCGGGTGGTGCAGTAGGCCTTGGCCAGCGCCGAGTGCTCGTCGCGGTACTGACCCGCGTCCTGCAGCTGGGCCAGGCGCACGCACATGCCGAGCGAGCCGGTCACGTGGCCCAGCATGCGGACCAGCAGATCCTGGACGAGCTGGAACTTGGCGATCGGACGGCCGAACTGCTCGCGCTCCTTGGAGTAGTTCAAGGCGATCTCGTACGCGGCGAGCATGACGCCCACCGCCTCCCAGGCGACGCCGCTGCGGGTCTGCCGCAGCACCTTCGCGGTGTCCTTGAACGTGTTCGCGTTCTGCAGCCGGTCGGCCTCGGGGACGCGCACGCCGGTCAGCCGGATGTCGGCGTTCTGCACGGTGCGCAGGGCGATCTTGTTCTCGATCTTCGTCGCCTCGAAGCCGGGCGCGTCGCCGCGTACGACAAAGCCTTTGACCTGGTTGTCGGTCTCGTCGCGGGCCCAGACGACGATCAGGTCGGCGAACGTGGCGTTGCCGATCCAGCGCTTCTCGCCGTCGAGCACCCACTCGTCGCCCTCGCGGCGGGCCGTCGTGCGCAGACCGGCCGCCACGTCCGACCCGCCGGTCGGCTCGGTCAGCGCGAACGCGCCCACCTGGTCGAACGCGGTCATCGCGGGCAGCCAGCGCTCCCGCTGCTCGGGCGAGCCGCACATGGTGATGCTGCCCATCGCGAGCCCGGCGTGCACGCCGTAGAAGGTGGCCATCGACGCGTCGGCCCGGGCCATCTCGAGCGCGAGCCACCCGTTGAGCAGCGACGACGAGCCCTCCCGACCGGCGATGCCGAGGTCGGCGTACTTCTTGATCAGTGGGGTCGGGAAGTCGGCGCGCTGCCAGCAGTCGTTGGCGATCGGCACGACCTCCTCGTCGAGGAAGGCGCGAACCCGCTCGACAACCGCGGCCTCGTCCTCCGAAAGCAGGTCCTGAAAGGCGTAAAGATCTCCGGCGAGCATATTGCGTACCTACCCGCGAGGGGCCCGCCCTAGACTTCCAAGCCATGCTCACCATGCAGGACGCACTGGCCCGGTTGACCGCGTACTGGACGGCTCAGGGATGCCTGACCGTCCAGCCGATGAACACCGAGGTCGGTGCGGGGACGCTGAACCCGGCGACCTTCCTGCGGGTGCTGGGTCCGGAGCCGTGGCGGGTCGTCTACGTCGAACCGTCCGTGCGCCCCGACGACTCGCGCTACGGCGAGAACCCGAACCGGCTGCAGACCCACACCCAGCTGCAGGTGATCCTCAAGCCCGACCCGGGCAACCCGCAGGAGCTCTACCTGGGCAGCCTCGAGGCCATCGGCATCGACGTCAAGGCGCACGACGTGCGGTTCGTCGAGGACAACTGGGCGTCGCCGGCGCTGGGCGCGTGGGGGCTGGGCTGGGAGGTCTGGCTCGACGGGCTGGAGATCACCCAGTTCACCTACTTCCAGCAGGCCGGTGGCCTCAATCTCGACCCGGTATCGGTCGAGATCACCTATGGCATCGAGCGCATTCTCATGGCTCTGCAGGACAAGACCCATTTCAAGAACATCGAGTACGCCGACGGGATCTCCTACGGCGAGGTGTTCGGTCAGAGCGAGTACGAGATGTCGCGGTACTACCTGGACGATGCCGACGTGGCGGCGAACCGGCAGCTGCTGGAGATCTACGCGGCCGAGGCACAGCGGCTGATCGACGCCGGGCTGCCGGTGCCGGCTCACACGTACGTGTTGAAGTGCTCGCAGGCGTTCAACGTGCTCGACTCGCGCGGTGCCGTCTCCACCGCCGACCGGGCGGCCGAGTTCGCGCGCATGCGGCGCCTGGCCGGCGACGTGGCCCGGCTGTGGGTCGCCCGACGCGACGAGCAGGGCCATCCGCTCGGCCTGGTCGAGGCGCTGCCGCCGGCCACCGCGCCGGCTGCCCCGGTGGCCAAGTCCAGCCCCCGTACGCTGATCTTCGAGATCGGCACCGAGGAGCTGCCGCCGTCCGAGGCCCGCGCGACCCGTGACCACGTGCGGCGCGCGCTGACCGAGGGTCTGGCCGGCACCCGGCTCGAGCACGACGAGGTGCGGGTCTTCGCGACCCCCCGGCGGCTGGTCGCGCTGGTCCCGTCGGTCGCGGCCCAGGAGCCCGACCACGTACGCCAGGTCCGCGGCCCCAAGGTCGGGGCGCCGGCCAAGGCGGTCGAGGGGTTCGCGCGCGGCCAGGGGGTCACCGTCGACGATCTCGCGGTCGGGGAGTTCAACGGCGCGCAGCACCACATGGTGGAGAAGCAGGAGGCCGGCGGCCCCGCGGCCGAGGTGCTGGCGCCCGTGCTGGCCAAGGTGGTCAGCGGCCTGCGCGCGGCCAAGAACATGCGGTGGAACGACCCGCAGCTGTCGTTCAGCCGGCCGATCCGCTGGCTGACCGCGCTGTGGGGCGACGACGTGGTGCCGGTCGCGGTCGGCACCCTCTCGGCCGGCCGGCAGACCCGACTGCTGCGCACGGCCGCCGAGCCGACTGTGCAGATCGCCTCGGCCGAGACGTTCATGGAGACGCTCGCCCTGGCCGGCATCGTGGCCGACCCCGAGGACCGGCACGACCTGATCGTCACCGGCGCCCAGGACGAGGTGTATCCCGAGGGCCGCATCGACGTGGCCGGTGAGGCGGCGCTGATCGACCAGATCACCTACCTCGTCGAGGCCCCGACGCCGCTGCTGGGCACGTTCGACGAGAGCTACCTGTCGCTGCCCGACGCCGTGCTGACCACGGTGATGCGCAAACACCAGCGCTACCTGCCGGTCCGCTCGGCCGACGGGTCGCTGCTGCCGATGTTCGTGACCGTGGCCAACGGCCCGGTCGACGTGGAGCTGGTGCGCACCGGCAACGAGGCCGTCCTGCGGGCCCGCTACGAGGACGCGGCGTTCTTCTACCGGGCCGACCGCAACACCCCGCTGCCGGACATGCGCGAGCGTCTGACCCGGCTCACGTTCACCGACAAGCTGGGCTCGATGGCCGACCGGTCGGCCCGCATCGCCGCGCTGGCCACGTCGCTGGCCGAGTCGCTCGGCCTGTCGTCGGCCACGCTGGGCCGGGCCGCGCGCCTGGTCAAGTTCGACCTCGGCTCCCAGCTGGTCACCGAGATGACCAGCCTGGCCGGCGTGATGGCCCGCGACTACGCGCTGCACGCGGGCGAGCCGCGCGACGTGGCCCAGGCCGTCTACGAGGCCGAGCTGCCCCGCAACACCGGCGACGACCTGCCGGCCTCGATCCCCGGTGCCCTGCTCTCGCTGGCCGACCGCCTCGACCTGGTGGCCGGGCTGGCGGCCACGGTCGGCCTGCCCACCGGCAGCAGCGACCCCTTCGCCGTACGCCGGGCCGTGCTGGGCCTGCTGGCGGTGCACCGGGCCCACCCGGCGCTGTCCGGCCTCTCCCTGCTCGACGGCCTGCGCGCGGCCGCGGCCCAGCAGCCCGTGCCGGTCGCGCCCGCGGTGATCGACAGCGCGGCCGAGTTCCTGGCCCGCCGCCTCGAGCAGGCCCTGACCGAGGAGGGCCGGCCGGTCGACCGCGTCCGGGCCGCCATCCCCCACTACGCCCGGCCGTCGGTCGTCGACACGCTGCTCAGCCAGCTCGACACGCTGGTCGGCAACCCGGACTTCGTGGCCGTGGCCGCGGCCATCCAGCGGGCCCGCCGCATCCTGCCGCCGGACACCAGCGCGGGCTACGACCCGGCGGTGCTGACCGAGCCGGCCGAGCTGGCCCTGCACGAGGCGGTCACGGGCGTGAAGGCCGACTACGGACCCGACCTGGTCGCCTTCACCGCGGCGGTGGAGCCCTTGGTCGAGCCCCTCACCCGCTTCTTCGACGAAGTGTTCGTGATGGCCGAGGAGCCGGCGTTGCGAGCGGCCCGCCTGGGTTTGCTGGCCACGGTCCGGGACCTGGGGGCGGGGCTGCTCGACTGGCCGGAACTGCGCCTCTGAGGCTCAGGACGACGGGCCTGCCCACCGAGTGGTGGTCAACAGTGTTGTCTTCTCGATGGGTGGCAACCCGTCGTCCAGCCCACGGAGGCGTTCGTAGATCTGGCGCATCTCGGCCCGGCTGGCGATGTGGTCGGTGCCGGCGGCACGATCCAGGACAGTGACCGTGCCGGCCAGCTTGATCGACCCCACGGCGCACCCCGTGCTCCGTAGCCTGTCCAAGCGACGGATCTCGGAAGTGGCCATCCGCGCCCCCAGGCCGTCGTCGATGAGCACCAGCACCTCCGCGCCGGCCTCAGCGGCCACGACCGCGTGGGCGAGCACCATCGTTTCGCCCAGATCTTTGGGGTGCTTCAAGCGCGCAGCCAGTGGCTGCTGCGTGAGCCGGTGGACAACCCGGGTCAGGCCGGGCGTCGGTTCGTCGGGAAGTACCTCGATCCAGGTCGGGGTGAGTTTTCTCCAGGCTCTCTCCGCGGGACGGAAACGGGGGTCCAGGGCAGCTTTACGAAGCACCTCATGCTCGACCGCAGCGGGAGCGCTGAGCTTGCCCAAGATCCCGACAAGAAGGCGTTCCCGATGGATCGACAGAAAGTTCAGGCCGGGACCGGCGTCGATGATGGGCCGATGACTCATCGGTCATGGCCTTGTCGTCGTGTCGAAGTCCTCATTCTCGGCATCGAGAGCGTCGTCGAGAGCGCGAAGGTCTACGTGTGCCTCAGGTAGCTCGTCGGGATCCATCCAGTCGGCTTCGGGCTGTAGCGGATATATACCGGCATCGCGAAGTTCCGCCTGAGCACTTTCGAGTGTGGCGCCTCGTACCGTGGCGATCGTCCGCACGGAGACGACGCCCTCCACGTAACCCTGAATGGCGCGGGCCAGCAGCCGTTGCGGCGCTCGCCGCTGGTCTGTTTCGGCCGCGAGCCCGCGGTACTGGTCGATCCACCCGAAACGCGTGGCCAGATCTAGCGTGGAGACCGACATCCAATCGCTCTTCGTCTCGGCACTGATGTATCGGGCCTGCTCGAGAGCAATGGCGGCAACCTGCGGTGACACCAGGTATCTCTGGACGACGGCCGAGAGCATGGCGATGCCGATGTCTCGGGCGTCCGCGAGGAATGATCGCAACCCCTCGACCGGAACCAGAAGGTGCCGCGCGAAGGCGTCGGCCCGCTGCTCCATCGGCGTCCGCGCGCTCCAATCACAGGCGCTGTTGTCCGTCCAGTCACCAAGAACGACGTGGCCGAGCTCGTGTGCGAGGGTGCTGCGCTGCCGCATCGGGTGAGGCGTCCGGGCCACCCCGATGAAAACAGTGTCACGCTGCGGATCCCGCATCGTGAGGCCGTGTTCATCGGGACTCGCGTCCAGGACGGCCACGTCGATGCCGGCCGACTGCTCGATGACGGCGACGAGATCGCCGAGCGGTTGCAGTTCCAAGCTGTGGTCGCGCCGGAAGCGCTCGGCGGCGGCTCGGCCCTCGGTCTCAGGTCTCATGACCGTCACCGACGCCACGTGGTGGGCGGAATAGCCTGCTCATCCAGGTAGTCGTCCAGCTCGAGGAAGTAGAGCAACGCATCGCGCATGCGCTCCATGCCGGAACCGTTCGTGGCCCGGGCCGCGCACTGGACTCGATCCGCCACCGTGCTCGTGCCGGTGAGCTGGGCAACGGTGAACCCCGTGGCCCAGGAGATCGCCACGATCTCCGGTAGCTTCGCCATGCGGTCGCCGGAGATGACCCGCGACAACGTCGGCTGTGACATGCCGGCGGCGTCAGCAAGTGATCGCTGGCTCAATCCCGCCGCGACTCGCGCTTTCTCGATCATTTGACCGACATGCTGGCTGTCCATGACGCCGCCCCCGAGCTTGAATCACTTTCTGATCCGGTGATTCAGTCTATGTGATCGTCTGGCGTGGCACCATCCCAAGCCGCTCACCAGGGGTCGGCCGGTGGCAGAAGGCATGCGGCGCCACCGCGGTGGCGCCGGGTGGGAGCGACCGGAGAAGACCGGACGTTCCGGCGCCGGAGAATGCCGCGGGAGGGGGCGGGCCCCAGCCACGTACGGCACGAAGCTGTCACGATCGGCGCGACGCGCTCGGTGGTGGGGCCGTGCGGGGTGCGGGGACGGCCTAGGCTCGCCGGAATGTTGGTGAAGCGGGTGTGGGACAGGCACCACGAAGCGGCGAAGTTCCTTCTTGTGGGTGGCGTCTGCTTCCTGGTCACGACCGCGATCAACTACGCGCTCAAGCTGACCGTGCTGCACGACAAGCCGGTCACCGCGCTGGCCATCGCCACGACACTGGCCACGGTCCTGAGCTACGGGCTGAACCGGGAGTGGTCGTTCCGGCACCGCGGCGGGCGGGAGCGGCATCACGAGGCGGCCATGTTCTTCACGGTCAGCGCGATCGCCATCGTGCTCAACCTGATCCCGCTCGGCGCGTCGCGCTACCTGCTCGACCTGCGGGTGCCGGACGTGAGCCGGCCGGTCCAGGAGATCGCCGACTTCGTCAGCGGCATCGTGCTCGGCACGCTGGTGGCGATGGTGTTCCGGCTGTGGGCGTTCAAGCGGTTCGTCTTCCCGCAGCCCCAGGTGCGCCCCCGCCGAACGCCGAAGCAACGGGGACCGCGCAGCAGAAGACTGCTCCACAACCGCACCGCGGTCCGGCGCGAACACACCCCGGGCCGACGCGGGTAGACACCGATCCGACGCGGGCAGGCCCAAGTCCGAACGCGGGCAGACTCCAACTCGACACACCGCGCTCCTAGCCTGACGCGGGCAGGCGCTGGCCCCGACGCGGGCAGTCGGTGGCCCTACGCGGGCAGGCGCTGGAACGGCGAGCGTGGGCCGGATGAGTGTGAGCGCGGAAATTGGGCGGCCGGGGCGCTTCGGGACTAGTGCGCCAGGACGACGCGTAGCAGGGTTTCGCCGTCAGGGGCGTACTGGGCGTGCAGCACGAACCACGGGAAGGCCCACTCGTCGGTGGGGCCGGTGGTGTCGTGGTGGGTTCGGTCGGGGTCGGTGCTGGTTGTGGGGCGGCCCAGCGCGGCCCACAGGCTGGTGCGGCGGGCGATCGTGCCGCCGCGGCCGGGGATGGCGCCTCGGTAGGGCTGGAAGCCGGCGTCGTCGGTGAAGTGCAGCATGATCCAGGCCACCCGGTCGTGCTCGTCGACGGCGAGCGACACGCCGTGGTCGCGGGACTCGTATCTGCGGGCGCCCTGGGTGGCCATCAGGCCGTACTCCCGGCTGACCGCCAGGGCCCGCCCTTCCAGCAGGTTCTGTCCGAGCAGCTGGGTCAGGTCGCTTCGCGGGACGACGTTCGGCTGCATGGCGTCACTCCTGGTCAGGGATTCGGGGGTCACTGTAAGCACGGCGAGTTAACTCCACGTGAACCCGTGCAGCCTTCCCGATCCGTTTCCGTGATCGCCACGCCGACGATGCCTCGGCGTCGGTTTTGTCCCTTCGACTGTGCCGGGGACCCCGGGCGACGGACGCCGCGGCGAGTCCCGTGGAGGATCACGTGGCCGACCGACGTCAGGTGCTGCGCATGGGAGCCGTCGCCGCGGCCGCTCCCGCGCTCGCCGGAACGGTTGCCGCCCCGGCGCTCGCGCACGGGCCCCAGCACAGGGAGCCCGAGATCTTCGGGCACCGCGGTGCCTCCGGCTACCGGCCGGAGCACACTCTCGCGTCGTACGAGCTCGCCGCCCGCATGGGCGCCGACTACATGGAGCCCGACCTGGTGTCGACGAAGGACCACGTGCTGGTGTGCCGGCACGAGCCCGAGATCGGCGGCACCACCGACGTCGCCACCAGGCCCGAGTTCGCCGCCCGCAAGAAGACGGTCCTGCTCGACGGCGTCAGCGTGACCGGCTGGTTCACCGAGGACTTCACCTTGGCCGAGCTCAAGACCCTGCGCGCGATCGAGCGACTGCCCGCCGTGCGCCAGGAGAACACCCTGTACGACGGCCTCTTCACGGTGCCGACCTTCCAGGAGGTGCTCGACCTGCGGACGCGCCTGTCCAAGGAGCTCGGCCGGGACATCGGCGTCATCCCCGAGACCAAGCACCCCACGTACTTCCGCCGGCTCGGCCTCGACCTCGAGACCCCGCTCGTGCGGACCCTGCGGAAGAACCGCCTCGATCGGCGTGGGACCAAGGTATGGATCCAGTCGTTCGAGGCGGCCAACCTGAAGGTGCTGCATCAGCAGTACGGGGTGCAGGTCAACCTGGTCTTCCTGACCAGCGCGACCGGCAGCCCGTTCAACGACACCAAGACGTACGCCCAGTATCTGACCCCGGCCGGGCTGAAGGAGCTTTCCTCGTATGTGGACGGTGTGGGCCCCGACAAGAGCCAGGTGATCCCGCGCAACGCCGATGCCACGCTGGGCACGCCGACCACACTGGTCCGGGACGCCCATGCGGCCGGCCTCAAGGTCATCCCGTACACGTTCCGCGCCGAGAACCAGTTCCTCCCGGCGGACTACCGGGTGGGCACCGACCCGAACGCCTACGGCCGGGCCATCGACGAGCAGATCACGTTCCTGAAGACCGGCGTCGACGGCCTCTTCACCGACCAGCCCGACATCGGCGTGCTCTCCCGCACCCTCGCCGGCTGACACCGCCCGGCCGCCGACCCCGCCCTGCCGCTGACCCCGCACGCACCCGCCCGGGGTCAGCGGCGCAGCGCGGGTTCGAGCATGGCGAAAGCCTGCTCGGTCAGCTCCAGCGGATCGACCTGCCCCTCGCTGACCGCCCACCGTTCCAACGCGGTGTTCAGAGCCGCGAAGGCGAGCCGCGTGGCCATCTCCGGATAGAACGCCTCCGCCTCCAGGCCCAGCCGCGCGGCCAGGATCGCGGCCAGGTCGGCCTGCCAGCGGGACTGGCGTTCCA
This sequence comes from Paractinoplanes maris, assembly GCF_023544465.1. Lineage (GTDB taxonomy): Bacteria > Actinomycetota > Actinomycetes > Mycobacteriales > Micromonosporaceae > Actinoplanes > Actinoplanes maris. The sequence continues at coordinate 105,108 of NZ_JALPVL010000018.1, forward strand.
GGGAGCGGGCGTGCAGCACCGGCGTCCGCAGGATCAGGCGGACCACCGCGAGGGTCTTGGCCGCGTCGTGATGACCGGCGCAGAAGTCGATCGCCACGGTGACGGCGTGGCGCAGCGATTCGGCCGGGGGCTCGGCCGGCGGCCGGGCGGTCAGCTCGTCACGCATCTGGTCGCCCAAGTCGGCCAGCAGCTGGATGACCACGTCCTCTTTCGACGCGTAGTAGCGGTGGAACGTGCGCCGGGACATGCCGGCGGCGGCCACGATGTCGTCGACTGTCGTCTCGTCGTAACCGCGGACGGCCAGCAGCTGCAGCGCGGTCTCGCGCAGCTCCTCACTGACCAGGCGGCGTTTGCGCTCGGCCAGGGTCGGAGGCGCTGAAGCGACCGATACGCGACCCAGGAGCGGCGAGGGGTTCGGTGCGCGGGTCGGCGCGGAGCCCGGGACGGACGATGCCATGACGCGGATGCTACAACACGACTCTGTTGACACACTGTGCCACGGAGGGCACGATAGGGCACATGACGACTCACGGGGACATCGCGGGACGCACCTTTGTGGTCACGGGGGCCAGCAACGGGCTCGGACTCGCGACCGCCCAGGCCTTGGCCGAGCGGGGCGGGCACGTCGTTCTCGCCGTACGGGATGAGCGGAAGGGCCGGGAAGCGCAAGCCGCCCTGACCGGCGGCACCAGCGAGGTGCGCCGCGTCGATCTCGCCGACCTCGACGACGTGCGCGCCTTCGCCGCCGGGCTGGACCGGGTCGACGTGCTGATCAACAACGCGGGCGTGATGGCACCGCCGTTCACGCTCAGCAAGCAGGGCTACGAGCTGCAACTGGCCGTGAACCACCTGGCTCACTTCGCCTTGACCGGCTTGCTGCTCGACCGGCTGGCCGCCGGCACCGGTCCGCGGGTCGTGACCGTCAGCTCGGTGCTGCACAAGAACGGCCGGCTCGACTTCGACGACCTCAACGCCGAGCGCCGTTACCGGGCGACCGCCGCCTACAACAACTCCAAGCTGGCCAACGCCGTCTTCGGCCTCGAGCTGCACCGCCGCCTGACCGCGGCCGGTTCGCCGGTCCGCAGCATCCTGGCCCACCCGGGTTACGCGGTGACGGGTCTGCAGGCCGGCGTGCAACCCGGGCTCTATCGCACATTGCTGACCAGGATCGGCAACCCGTTGATCGCCGTGAGCGCCGAGCAGGGCGCTCGCCCCACGGTGCATGCGGCGACCGCCCCCGGCGTGGAGAGCGGCCAGTTCATCGGCCCGGGCGGTCCCGGCGGGATGCGGGGCGCGCCCGCCGTGGTGCGGCCCGCCCCGGTCGCTACCGATCCCGGGACGGGTCACCGCTTGTGGAGCGTGTCGGAGGAGCTGACCGGCGTCCGGTTCCCCCTCCCCCAGCCCACCGCTTAGCCGGACACGGCCACTCGCCCAGCGCACCGGGGAGCCGGCCACGCCACTCGCCCAGCCCCACCTGGCAGCCGGCCACGGCCGCCGGCCCTACTTGTCGACGATCGCCGGCCAGACGTGGTCGAAGCTGATCGTCTTGCCGAAACCGCTCGCCACGATGTAGGTCAGTCCGAGCAGCACGCCGAGCACAACGATCGCGAAGAGCGTGCCCGCCATCACCTTGCCGGCCGGGCGGGGCTGCGCGCCCTCGCCACCCGCGCCGTGGGCCAGCGACCGGATGCCCAGCGCGAAGAGCACCGGCAGCCCCGCACCGAGGATCAACCCGGCCAGCAGCACCTTCCACGCGCCCTCGAGGGCGAAGCCCAGATTGCTCATCAGTGCGTGGCCCCCGCCGGGACGCGCTCGGCCGCGGCCGCGGGCTCGTCCCACTCGTCGTTGACGTTGGTGTGGTCGACCGGCGCCAGCCGGGAGCGCAGCCACATGCCGCCCGCGGCGACCAGCAGCAGCGCGAAGATCACGATCGCGCCGGCGACACCGCCGACGAAGTCCCCGAGATACCACATCAGGGCGCCGACCATGGCGGCCGCGGGCAGGGTGATCAGCCAGGTCGCGGCCATCCGGCCGGCCACCCGCCAGCGCACCTGGGCGCCGGGCCGGCCCACCCCGGAGCCGAGGATCGAGCCGGTCGCGACATGCGTGGTGGACAGGGCGAACCCGAGGTGGCTGGAAGCCAGGATGACCGCGGCCGACGCGGACTCGGCCGCCATACCCTGCGGGGGCGCGATCTCGACGAGACCCTTCCCGAGCGTACGGATGATCCGCCAGCCACCGAGATAGGTGCCCAGCGCGATCGCCAGCGCACAAGCCGCCTTCACCCAGAACGGGATGCTCTTGGTGTCGGTCCATTCACCGGAGGCGATCAGCGCCAGCGTGATGACACCCATCGTCTTCTGCGCGTCGTTGGTGCCGTGCGCGAGCGAGACCAGCGAGGCGCTGCCGATCTGGCCCCAGCGGAAGCCGTTCTCGGTGAAGCGCGCGGCCACCCCGACCGTGACCTTGTAGATCAGCCAGGTGCCGACCGCCGCCACCACCCCGGCGATGACCGGCGAGATCAACGCCGGGAGGATCACCTTGCCGACCACGCCGTCCAGCTTCGAGCCGTTGCCGTTCCAGTTCACCCCGGCCCAGCCCAGGCCCGCGATGGTCGCGCCCACCAGCCCGCCGAACAACGCGTGCGACGAGCTGGAGGGCAGGCCCAGCAGCCAGGTCAGCAGGTTCCAGACGATGCCGCCGATCAGGCCGGCCAGCACGATCAGCAACAGGGCCGTTCCGCCGTCGCTGGTGAGCGACTCCTTGGGCGTACCGTCCGCGTTCTGGATGCGGACGACCGCGTTGCTGACCGTCAGGGCCACTTCGACCGAGAGGAACGCGCCGATCAGGTTGAGGATGCCGGAGAGCGCGACGGCCACCTTGGGCCGGAGGGCGCGGGTGGCGATGGAGGTGGCCATCGCGTTCGCCGTGTCGTGGAACCCGTTGGTGAAGTCGAAGCCGAGGGCCGTGACCACCACGAGAACCAGGATCACCGATGTCTCTGTCACACGGCTAGGGTCGCCTCCGGAAGAGGGGGACGACAGAGTTCAGCAACTGTGAATTTGATATTTCGCGGTCGTTACCCGTCCGATCATGGATAGTTCACCGGAAGTTCAACTGGCGGGTGATGTGCGTAACGAACGCGGCCCAGCTCAGTCGATCGGCGGATCGGCGAGGGGCCAGCCGCCGGCCGCCAGCCGCGCCGATACCCGCACCACATCCTCGGGGGTGGCGTGCTGCAGCATCGAGTCCTTGATCATCGTTTCGATGTCCTGCGCGTTGATCGGGTCCGGGCTCTGCAGCGACTGCTCGGCGAGGTCGTTCGCGATCTTGCGGACCTCTTCCTCGGTCAGCTTGCGGCGCAGCACCCCGAGCAGGGCCACGTAATCCCGGCGGGGAACGCCTGTGGGGTAGCCGGCGCGCAGCCAGTCGACCGCACGGACGAGGAAGTTCGAACGATTGTCGGTCACAGCCTCTCCCTACTTGTCGACGATCGTCGGATAAATGTGCTCGAAGCTCAGCGCCTTGCCGAAACCACCGGCCACGATGAACGTAATACCCAGGACGACGGCCAGCAGAACGACGGCGAAGAGCAGGTAGGCCCCGATCCGGCCGACCGGGTGCGGCGGGGCGTGGTCGACCTCGGCGTCACCGCCGGCGCCGAACGCCATCGAGCGGATCCCGAGCGCGAAGATCGCGGGCAGACCGGCTCCGAGGAGCAGGCCGGCGAGCAGGACCTTCCAGGCGCCTTCCAGAGCGAATCCCAGGTTGCTCACCTATGCCGCCGTTCCCGCGGGCTCGCGGCGCTCGGCCGTCTCGTCCCACTCGTCGTTGACGTTGTTGTGGTCGACCGGCGTCTTGCGCGAGTGCCAGTACATGTAGCCGGCCGCGGCCAGCAGGACCAGGAAGATCACCAGCGCTCCGCCCAGACCGCCGATGGCGTCGCCCAGGAACCACATCAGGGCGCCCACGACCGCCGCCGACGGCAGCGTGATCAGCCAGGCGGCGACCATCCGGCCGGCCACCCGCCAGCGCACCTGGGCGCCGGGCTTGCCCACCCCGGAGCCGAGGATCGAGCCGGTCGCCACGTGCGTGGTGGACAGGGCGAACCCGAGGTGGCTGGAGGCCAGGATGACCGCGGCCGAGGACGACTCGGCCGCCATGCCCTGCGGAGGCGCGATCTCGACGAGGCCCTTGCCCAGCGTACGGATGATCCGCCAGCCGCCGAGGTAGGTGCCCGCGGCGATGGCCAGGGCGCAGGACGCCTTCACCCAGAACGGGATGCTCTTGGTGTCGGTCCACTCCCCCGAGGCGATCAGCGCCAGCGTGATGACACCCATCGTCTTCTGCGCGTCGTTGGTGCCGTGGGCCAGCGAGACCAGCGAGGCGCTGCCGATCTGGCCCCAGCGGAAACCGTTGTCGGTGAAGCGCGCGGCCACGCCGACCGTGATCTTGTAGATCAGCCAGGTGCCGACGGCCGCCACGACACCGGCGATGACCGGGGAGAGCAGGGCCGGGAGGATCACTTTGCCGACCACGCCGTCGAGCTTGGACCCGTCACCGTTCCAGTTCACCCCGGCCCAGCCGAGGCCCGCGATGGTGGCGCCGATGAGGCCGCCGAACAGCGCGTGCGACGAGCTGGAGGGCAGACCCAGCAGCCAGGTGAACAGGTTCCAGACGATGCTGCCGACCAGGCCGGCCAGCACGATCAGCAGGAGTGCCGTCCCGCCGTCGGAGGTCAGCGAATCCTTGGGGGTGCCGTCGGAGTTCTGGATCCGGACGACGGCATTGCTGACGGTCAGGGCGACCTCGACGGAGAGGAACGCGCCGATCAGGTTGAGGATGCCGGAGAGGGCCACGGCCACCTTGGGCCGGAGTGCTCCGGTGGCGATGGACGTGGCCATCGCGTTCGCCGTGTCGTGGAACCCGTTGGTGAAGTCGAAGCCGAGGGCCGTGACCACCACCAGGACCAGAATGACCGTTGTCTCTGTCACCCGGTCAGCGTCGCCCGGAAAAGTCAGACCTGAAAGAGCCCTGTGAGCACGAATTCAAAGTTCGGCCGGGGTTGGGAGAACACCCATTCAGCGTTTGCCGGATCGTCAACGAGCGACATGTTTGACCGGTCGAAGACGGGCGAACGGGAAAGGGCCGGACCCAGGGGTCCGGCCCTTCCTGATCAGGACTGTCAGTTACTGGGTTCCAGTACGACGGTCGCCGTCCCGGTCTGAGCCGGGGTGCCCGTGTCGGTGTACGACGCGACGAACACCGCGGTCAGGTTGTCCGCCCCGGCGTGCCCGGGGTCGAGGAACGTGGTGATCGAGCCGGTGCAGCCGGACGCCGTGGACTGCGGGTGCCCGTGCTGGTCGTGCCCGAGCACGTAGGTCACGGTCACCCGGGCGCAGTCGACCGGCGCGTCGTCGGTCACCGCCACCTGGAAGTTCACCGTGTCACCGAACTGGAAGGGCTGGCCCTCCTGGGGTGTGGTGAACGTGACGACCGGGGCCGCCGTGCCGACCGGCAGCCGCACCTCGGCCGACGACGACCGGCCGGTGCTGTCGGTGACCTTCAGCGTCGGACGGTAGTTGCCGTTCTCGGTGAAGGTGTACGTCGGGTTCGGCGAGCGCGAGTCGACCCGGTTGTCGTTGTTCAGGTACCACTCGTACCGCAGGGCGTCACCGTCCGGGTCGACCGTGCCGGCACTGGAGAACTGCACTGTCAGCGGCGCCTGGCCCAAGGTCGGCGTCGCCGCCATCTTGGCGATCGGCGTGCGGTTGCCCCGGACGTAGTCGAACCGGGAGAGCTGGGCGTCGGGGTTCTCGGCGAAGTAACCGTCGCCGTACTCGAGGACGTAGAGCGCGCCGTCCGGGCCGAACTCGAGGTCCATCGGGTTGTCGAAGACGAGCTCGGGCAGGACCGACTCGATCTTCGTGACCTGGTTGCGCCGGTCGAGGGTGAGGGCCTTGACCCAGTCGCGGGTCCACTCGGCGAACAGCGGCTTGCCGTCGAACGCGGCCGGCCACTTGAACGGCGAACGCGAGCGCTTGTCGTAGTCGTAGGCCGGGCCACCCATCGGGCCGATGCCACCGGTGCCGAGCTCGGGGAACTGGGCGCTGGCGCCGTACGAGTAGGCGATCTCGGCCTTCTCGACCGGCGGCAGGTTGCGCAGGCCGGTGTTGTTGGGCGACTCGTTGACCGGCGCCGCGCAGTTGAACGCCGCGCCCGACGTGCCGGTGGCGAAGTCGTAGTCGACGTACGGCTTGTCGGCGTCGGCGCAGTACGGCCAGCCGTAGTTGGCCGGCTTGTCGATCGCCAGCCAGCGCCCGTGCCCCGCCGGACCGCGGGCCGGGTTCGGGTTCTGCGCGTCCGGCGAGTAGTCGCCCAGGTAGAGGACGTCGGTCTCCGGGTCGATGGTGAACCGGAACGGGTTGCGCAGGCCCATCGCGTAGATCTCGGCCTTGGTCTTCGCCGTGCCCGGTTTGAAGAGGTTGCCCCGGGGGATCGTGTAGCGGCCGTTCGAGCCGACCTTGATGCGCAGAACCTTGCCCCGCAGGTCGTTGGTGTTGGCCGCGGAGCGCTGGGCGTCGAAGACCGGGTTGCGGTTGGCCCGCTCGTCGATCGGCGCGTAACCGTCGGAGGAGAACGGGTTGGAGTCGTCACCGGTCGACAGGTACAGGTTGCCCTTGCTGTCGAAGTCGATCTTGCCACCGACGTGGCAGCACTGGCCGCGGTCGACCGGAACCTGCAGGATCTTCTGCTCGGTGTCGAGCCGCAGCGTGCTGCCGGCCAGCTTGTACCGCGACAGCTGCAGGTGCCCCTTGTAGCGGGCGAAGTCGGCCGCCGTGCCCTCGTTGGGGGCGTCGCCCTCGTTGACCTGCGGGGTCAGCGGGTCGTCCTTCGGCGTGTCGAGCGGCGGTGAGTAGTAGACGTAGACCCACTTGTTGCGCGCGAAGTCGTTGTCGATGGCGATGCCCTGCACGCCCTCCTCGTCGTGCAGGTAGACCGGAATCGTCGCGGCCAGCACGTTGCGCCCGGTGGCGGGCTCGTGGATGCGCACCTCGCCACCGCGGGCGGTGTGCAGCACGCGGCGGTCGGGCAGCACGGCGAGCGCGATCGGCTCACCGGGGAAGTCGTTGAGGGTGACCTTCTGGAAGTCGGAGGACGGCGGCAGCGGCTGGGACGACGAGCCCCCGCCGGCGATGGCCGCGGACGGCGTGACCAGCAAGGCCGCGCCGACAACGCTGAGGGTTGCGAGCCTACGCATCATCAGAAACGGAGCCCCTCCAGGTAGGTGTACGCACGCTGGGCGGTGACGAGCGCGTCGGCCGGGGTGCGCGGGGGCGAACCGGCGTCATCACGCTCCACGATGTACTCGATCAGGCCGGCCTCGCGGGCGTGCTCGAAGATGCGGCCGAAGTCGATCAGGCCGTCTCCCGCGTCGGCGAAGTTGGCGTTGATATCGAGGTCCTTGACGTGGACCTGCTTGATCCGGCCGCGGTTCTCGTGGATCAGGTCGACCGGGTCGTGCGCCCCGCGGAAGGCCCAGAACAGGTCGACCTCGAAGTGCACGTAACGGTTGTCGGTCTCGTTGAACAGGATGTCCATGCCGGTCAGCTTGGTGCCGGTCTGCCGGAAGAACTCGGCGTGGTGATTGTGGTAGCCGAACGAAAGCCCGGCCCGCCGGGCCAGCCGGCCGGCCTTGTTGAGGTCGGCCGCGAACGCGCGGTAGACGGCCGCGTCGCGGATCGGGCCGTTGGCGCCCTGCCCGAAGAACGGGTGGACGATGAACTTGTTGCCGACGATGTTCGCGTCCTCGAGAGCAGCCTCCCAGGTGGACGCGTTGAACGGCTGCGGGATGCCGACGTGGCCCGAGGTGGCGCGCAGGCCGGCGGCGTCGAGGGCGGCCCGGAACTGGGCGGCGGTGCGGCCGACGAAACCGGCGTGCTCGACCCGGGTGTAGCCGATCTCGGCCAGCTCGGCCAGGCTTGCCTCGAGGTTGATGTTCAGCTGATTACGCAAGGTGTAGAGCTGCACGCTGATCTGGTCGCGCGGGACTCGGCGAGACGAATGCGAACCGCCCGCCTGCGCGGCGCCGGGGACAGCGAGAGTGGCGGCGGCGCCGGCGGCAGCCGCGGCGCCCAGAAGCTGGCGACGGTTCAGGGATTGCGGCATTGCTTCTCCTTCGAACGACATCGTTCGATGAGGTTACCGATGTGTTTCGTGCGATGGGAAGGGAACTTTGATCGAAAGAATCAAAAGTTTTCATCATGGATGCAAAACGCCCCAGCCACCCAAGGTGACTGAGGCGTTTGTGTATGTAACGTACGGTCAGGCGATCCGAGCCTCGGCGTCCACTCGGGACAACGCGCCGGTGAGAATGGACAGTCCCTCCCGGGCTTCCGCCTCAGTCAGGGTCAGCGGCGGGCCCATCCGCAGCACGTTGCCGTAGAGGCCGCCCTTGCCGACCAGCAGGCCACCGGCCCGGCACTCGTCGAAGACGCGCACCGTGGCCGCCGGGTCGGGCTCGGTCGTGCCGGGCCGCACCATCTCGACGCCGATCATCAGGCCCTTGCCGCGCACCTCCCCCACGCTGGGCAGGTCGAGCCCGCGCAGCCCGTCCAGCAGGATCGCGCCGACGCGGGCCGCGTTGCCCTGCAGGTCGTGATCGAGCACGTAGTCGAGCACGGCGGAGCCGGCCGCCATCGAGAGCGGGTTGCCGCCGAACGTCGAGAAGCTGATCGCCGGGACCGCGTTCATCACCTCGGCCCGGCCCACCACGCCGCCGAGCGCGAAGCCGTTGCCGATGCCCTTGGCGAAGGTGATCAGATCGGGCGTGACGCCGTGCGCCTGATAACCCCAGAAGTGCTCGCCGGTGCGTCCCCAGCCGGTCTGCACCTCGTCGGCGATCAGCAGGATCCCGCTCTCGGTCAGGACCTTCTGGTACGCCCCCAGGACTCCGTCGGGGCCGGCCACGAACCCGCCGACGCCCTGGATCGGTTCGGCGATCAGCGCGGCCACGTCGCCCGCGGTGACCGTGGCCAGCACCTCGCGCAGGTCGTCGACCGCCGCGTCGAGGATGTCGCCGTCGGCCAGGCCGGCCATCCGCCCGCGCAGCCGGTCGCCCGAGGCCAGCCACTGCACCTGCAGCGGGCTGAGCGAACTGGACGACCAGCTGCGGTGGCCGGTGACCGCCATGGTGGCGAAAGTCCGGCCGTGATAGCTGTTCTTGACGGCCAGGATCTGGTTGGAGCGGCGCACGTTCGCCGCCATCAGCAGCGCGGCCTCGTTGGCCTCGCTGCCCGAGTTGGTGAAGAAGACCCGGGCGTCCGGGATTCCGGAGATCCGGGCGATCTTCTCGGCCAGCTCGACCTGCTGCCGGATGAGATAGAGCGTCGAGGTGTGCACGACGCCGGTGGCCAGCTGGCGCCGCACCGCCTCGTTGATCTCGGCGATGTCGTAACCGATCATGTTGGTCAGCACGCCGCCGAAGAAGTCCAGATAGGACCGTCCGTCGGAGCCGGTGACCCGGCGCCCCGACCCGGCGACGATCTCCAGGGCGTCGTCGCCGTAGTAGATCGGCATCCAGCCCGGCATCACGGCACGATGGCGGGCGAGCAGGTCGTCGTCGTTCATGGTCGATCCTTTCCTAGCGCCAGCCGCGCGGGTGCGGGCGGGCTCGGGGGCCGCTGCCGCGGCTGTCCAGCAGGGCCGCCGCGGCGAGCGCGTCGGCCAGGTCGTCGAACTCGCCGGCGACCAGGCCGGCCGTGACACGGACGTGGTCGCCGTCGAGCGGGGTGACACAGAACGGGGCGCCCGGTGAGACGGCGATGCCGTGGGCGGCCAGTGTGACCATGGCGATCTGCTGGTCGTCGACGGCCATCCAGAGGTTGATGCCGTCGGCGGCGGTGGCGGTCACGCCCCGGTCGTGCAGCGCGCCGAGCAGGGCGGTGCGCCTGGTGGCGTACGCGTCCCGGGCCTGGGCGATCTGCGCGGCCGCGACCGGGTCGGTGAGCAGGTCGAGGAGTACGCCCTGCAACAGGCGGCTGGACCAGCCCGGACCGAGGAGCCGCCGATCGGCCACCGGACCGATCACCCCGGCCGGGCCGCCGATCGCCGCCAGCCGCAGATCGGGACCGTGCGACTTGGAGAAGCTGGCCACGTGGACCGTCCGCTCGCTCAGGTGGGTGCCGAGGCTGACCGGGGCCGCGGTGGCGATGTCGCCGGCGTGGTCGTCCTCGACCACCCAGACCCCCGGGAAGTCACCGAGCACCGCCGCCAGCTCGCCCGCCCGGGACGCCGGCATGCTGACGCCGGTCGGGTTGTGGGCCCGGGGCTGCAGGAAGACGGCCACCGCGGGATAGTCGGCGAGCGCCTGGCGCAACCGGTCGGGCCGCAGGCCGCCGGCATCCATCGGCACGCCGACCACGGTGGCGCCGACCGTCTGGAGCAGGTCGAGCAGCGGCGGGAAGGCCGGGTTCTCGACCACCACGTGGTCACCGAAACGCACCACCTCGCCGATCACCCGGTCGAGCGCGTCCAGCGCCCCGTCCACCACGGTCAGCCGCTCGGGCCGGAACGGCCACCGCCCGCGCAGCGCCGCCTCCAGCCCGGGCAGCACCGGTTCGTCGAGGTAACTGCTGGTCAGGCGCCCGTCGCCGATCCGCCGGAGCGCATCGGTCAGGTCCGGCAACAGGTCATGATCGGGTACGCCGGTCGACAGGTCCCGGGTCACCGCGGCGGCCCGGCCCCCGAGTTGCGAATAGCGCAGCCGCCGCCGGGGCAGGACGGGCGCGGCCACGTACGTCCCCGATCGCCCCCGGGTCTGGATCGCGCCGGCCCGGGTCAGGCTGCGCCACGCCTCACTGACCGTGGTCGGGCTGACCCCGAGCTCGCGCGCGACATCGCGGACGGTCGGCAACCGGGTGCCCGCCGGAAGCTGCCCGGCGGTCACCAGACGGCTCACGGCCGCGGCTATCCCCCGGGCGCTGCGCTCGTCGACAGCCCCCGTGATCAGCGCCAGCAAATTACCTCTCCGAAACAGTCCGTTACGTTCAGGCAATTGTTCGCCTGAATGTGTGTCGTTAGTGTCCTACGGCATCTGAAGCCGACATTCAAGCCCTAGCGCAGCTGGTATGACGGGGAGTAGACACACGATCACGGGCGCTTCCACCGCGCCGGAGCATCAATGAGAGGGGCACTCATGAGCGACATCGTTCGCGCCGCCCTCGTCCAGACGACCTGGACGGGCGATAAAGAATCGATGATCAAGGCGCACGAGGACTACGCCCGGGACGCCGCCGCCCAGGGGGCGAAGGTGATCTGCTTCCAGGAACTTTTCTACGGCCCGTATTTCTGCCAGGTGCAGGAGGCCGAATATTACGAGTACGCCGAGTCGATCCCCGGCCCGACCACCGAGCGCTTCCAGGCCCTGGCCGCCGAGCTGGGCCTGGTCATGGTCCTGCCGATGTACGAGAAGGAGCAGGAGGGCGTCCTCTACAACACCGCGGCCGTCGTCGACGCCGACGGCTCCTATCTCGGCAAATATCGCAAACACCACATCCCGCAGGTCAAGGGTTTCTGGGAGAAGTTCTACTTCCGGCCCGGCAACCTCGGCTACCCGGTCTTCGACACCGCGGTCGGCAAGGTCGGCGTCTACATCTGCTACGACCGGCACTTCCCCGAGGGCTGGCGCGAGCTCGGCCTGGGCGGCGCGCAGATCGTCTTCAACCCGTCGGCCACCAGCCGCGGTCTGTCGAGCTATCTGTGGCAGCTCGAGCAGCCGGCCAGCGCGGTCGCCAACGAGTACTACATCGGCGCCATCAACCGGGTCGGCACCGAGGCGCTGGGCGACAACGACTTCTACGGCCAGTCCTACTTCGTCGACCCCGAGGGCAAGTTCGTCGGCGAGGTCGGCGACACCCACCAGCCCGAGTTGATCGTCCGCGACCTCGACCTGGGTCTGATCAAGACGGTCCGCGAGCGCTGGCAGTTCTACCGCGACCGCCGTCCCGAGTCCTACACCCGGACGGTGGAACTGTGACCATCCTGATCAAGGGCGGGACGGTCGTCGGACCGACCGGACCTTACCCGGCCGACGTGCTGGTCGACGGCGAGACGATCGCGGCGATCTTCGCGCCCGGACGCGGGCCGGAGGGACCCGAGGTCATCGACGCAGGCGGGAAGTACGTGATTCCCGGGGCGATCGACGGCCACACCCACATGCAGATGCCGTTCGGCGGCACCGAGGCCAGCGACACCTTCGACACCGGGACGCGAGCGGCGGCGATCGGCGGCACCACCACGATCATCGACTTCGCGATCCAGCGGTACGGCGAGGTCGTGCAGGACGGGCTGGCCGCCTGGCACGCCAAGACGGCCGATCAGTGCCACATCGACTACGGCTTCCACATGATCGTCGGGGGCGTGGACGACGACTCACTCAAGGCCATGGACCAGCTCGTGGCCAGTGAGGGCATCACCAGCTTCAAGCTCTTCATGGCGTACCCGGGGGTCTTCTACTCCGACGACGGCCAGATCCTGCGCGCCATGCAGAAGGCGCGTGACAACGGCGCCCTGATCATGATGCACGCCGAGAACGGGCCGGCCATCGACGTGCTGGTCAAGCAGGCCCTCGAACGCGGCGAGACCGACCCGGTCTTCCACGGCCTCACCCGTCCGCAGGAGCTCGAGGCCGAGGCCACCAGCCGGGCCATCTGGCTGGCCTCGGTGGCCGCCGACTGCCCGCTCTACATCGTGCACCTGAGCGCCTCCAAGGCCCTGGAGCAGGTGAAGGCCGCCCGCGACCTGGGCCGCAACGTCTTCGCCGAGACCTGCCCGCAGTACCTCTATCTGACCCTGGAGGACCAGCTCGGCGCGCCCGGCTTCGAGGGCGCCAAGTGGGTCTGCTCGACGCCGCTGCGCAGCAAGCACGAGAACCACCGGGCCGACCTCTGGCAGGGCCTGCGCACCAACGACCTCTCGGTGGTCTCGACCGACCACTGTCCTTTCTGCATGAAGGATCAGAAGGAGATGGGCCTCGGCGACTTCTCCAAGATCCCGAACGGCATCGGCAGCGTCGAGCACCGGGTCGACCTGCTCTATCAGGGTGTGGTCGACGGCAAGCTGTCGCTCGCGCGCTGGGTCGAGACGATCGCGACCACGCCGGCCCGCATGTTCGGCATGTATCCGAAGAAGGGCATCATCGCGCCCGGATCGGACGCCGACATCGTGCTCTACGACCCGGCCGGGCGCACCCGGATCAGCGTCGAGACGCACCACATGAACATGGACTACTCGGCCTGGGAGGGCTGGGAGATCGACGGCAAGGTCGACACGGTCCTGTCCCGGGGCGAGGTCATCGCGTCCGGCGGCACCTACACCGGGCGCGCCGGCCGGGGCAAGTACGTCCCCCGCGGCCTCTCCGACTACCTGATCTGAGGAGCAGCGTGTGGACATAGGTGTGGTGCTGCAGAACAACCCGCCCGCGCTGGCGGTGGTGGAGCTGGCCAAGCAGGCCGAAGCGGCCGGTTTCAGCCACGTCTGGACGTTCGACTCGCACGTGCTCTGGCAGGAGCCGTTCGTCATCTACTCCAAGATCCTCGACGAGACCGACCGGGTGGTCGTCGGCCCGATGGTCACCAACCCGGGCACCCGCGACTGGACCGTGCTCGCCTCCATGTTCGCCACCCTCAACGAGATGTACGGCAACCGGACGATCTGCGGCATCGGCCGGGGCGACTCGGCACTGCGCGTGCTCGGCGCGCAGCCGCAGACGCTGGCCCAGCTGCGGGAGTCGATCGGGGTCATCCGCGGGCTGGCCAACGGCGAGAAGGTCGAGCTGCGGGGCACCGAGCAGCAGTTCGCGTGGGCCACCGGCAGCCGGCTGGAGGTGTGGGTCGCCGCGTACGGCCCGAAGGCCCTGGCCCTGACCGGTGAGGTCGGCGACGGCTACATCCTGCAGCTGGCCGACCCGGACATCGCGGCCTGGATGATCAAGGCGGTCCGGCGGGCGGCCGAGCAGGCGGGCCGCGACCCGATGGCCATCAAGTTCTGCGTGGCCGCACCGGCCTATGTGGGCGACGACCTGGCCCACCAGCGCGAGCAGACCCGCTGGTTCGGCGGCATGGTGGGCAACCACGTGGCCGACATCGTGGCCCGTTACGGCGGCGACGGCACGGTGCCGCAGGTGCTGACCGACTACATCAAGGGCCGCGAGGGTTACGACTACGCCGAGCACGGGCGGGCCGGCAACACCCACACGACGTTCGTGCCGGACGAGGTGGTCGACCGGTTCTGCATCCTCGGGCCGGTCGAGGACCACTTGAAGCGCCTCGACGAGCTCCGGGCGCTCGGGGTCGACCAGTTCGCGGTCTATCTGCAGCACGACGCCAAGGAGGAAACCCTCAAGGCGTACGGCGATCACATCATCCCGGTCGTGTCGTGAGGAGAGTCCTGTACGTCCTCCTGGGGCTCGCGGTCGTCGCGGCGCTCTGGGAGGGCTACAAAGTCGTCGGCAACCCGGAGGGCACAGTGCTCTTCGGGGTGCGGATCCTGCCCCGCGCCGACGACCTCTCCATGCCGCACCTGTGGACGGTGCTGGAACGGCTGGGCCGCCCGGAGCTGACCGGTGGCCGGCCGGTCTGGATCGTGGTGCTCAGCGCGTGCCTGTTCACGCTGGGCATCACGGCCGCCGGGTTCGTCATCGGTGCCTTCGTCGGACTGCTGCTGGCGATCGTGATGGAGCGGTTCGGGATCGTCGAGCGCGGCCTGCTGCCGTACGTGATCCTGAGCCAGACCGTGCCGCTGGTCGCGCTGGCGCCGCTGGTGGCCGGATGGGGTGGCACGCTCATGCCGCCCTGGGCGACGGTCTCGGTGATCGCCGCCTACCTCGCGTTCTTCCCGGTGGCGGTGGGCATGCTGCGAGGTCTGCAGTCGCCCTCGGCGAGCGGGGTCGAGCTGATGCGCAGCTACGCCGCCGGGTGGTGGCGCACGCTGGTCAAGCTGCGCTTCCCGGCGTCGCTGCCCTATCTGTTCCCGGCGCTGCGGCTGGCCGGGGCGGCCGCGGTGGTCGGCGCGGTGGTGGGCGAGATCTCCACCGGCACCCGGGGCGGCATCGGCCGGCTCATCATCGAATACTCGCGGGAGGCCACCTCGGACCCCGCCAAGGTCTACACCGCGATGCTCGGGGCCGCCCTGCTCGGCCTGGTCGTCGCCGGTCTGGTCAGCCTGTTGGAGGTGCCGCTGATGCGGCACCGGCGGCACGTGGAGGTGGTGACACTGTGAGCTCGGTCGACATCAACGGCGTCACCAAGACGTTCAACCAGGGACGGGCGGACGAGGTCGTCGCGTTGTCCGAGGTCGACCTGACGGTCGGGGACGGCGAGTTCGTCTCGCTGATCGGGCCGTCGGGCTGCGGCAAGAGCACCCTGCTCCGCCTGATCGCCGACCTGATCGCGCCGAGCACCGGCACGATCACCGTCGCCGGCAAGTCGGCCGGCGCGGCGCGCAAGGAACAGGCGTACGGGATCGCCTTTCAGCAGTCGGGGTTGTTCGAGTGGCGGACCGTGCTCAAGAACGTCGAGCTGCCACTGGAACTGCGCGGGCTGTCGCGGCCCGAGCGCAAGGCCAAAGCCGAGCAGATGCTGGCGCTGGTCGGGCTCGAGGACTTCGCCGGTCACTACCCGGCCCAGCTCTCCGGCGGCATGCAGCAGCGGGTGGCGATCGCCCGGGCCCTCGCCGTGCAGCCGCCGCTGCTGCTGATGGACGAGCCGTTCGGAGCGCTCGACGAGATGACCCGGGAACGGTTGCAGTCGGAGCTGCTCGGCATCTGCGCCCAGACCGGCACGAGCACGGTCTTCGTCACCCACTCCATCTCGGAGGCGGTGTTCCTGTCGAACCGGGTGGTCGTCATGTCGGCCCGGCCGGGGCGCATCACCGCGTCGATCACGGTCGACCTGCCGAGCCGCGACGACGCGGGCCGGCTGTCCCCGGCCTTCTTCGACAAGATCACCGAGGTCCGCCAGGCATTGCGGGGCGATGCGGCGCCGGCGCGTCCCGCCGAGAACGCCGTGGCCGGAACGGACCCGCGATGAGGTGGGTGCGGTCCGTCCTGCCCCCGGTGATCGTCGGCGTTCTGGCCGTCGTGGCCTGGGAGCTCACCGTCTCGCTGGGCCGGATCGCGCCGTTCATCCTGCCCGCGCCGTCGGCGATCTGGAAGGAGCTGGTCGCCCAGCGGCAGAACGTGTGGGAGGCGGCGCTGGCCAGCGGCGAGAACGCGCTGATCGGCCTGATCGGCGGGGCCGCGCTGGGCATCCTCCTGGCGATGGCGGCGAGCCGCTTCAAGCCGCTCACCGAGGTCTCCATCCCGTTCGCGGCCGTCCTCAACGCGCTGCCGATCATCGCGCTCGCGCCGATTCTCAACAACATGTTCGAGTCGACCAGCAGCATCCCCCGGCGGCTGGTCACCGCCATCATCGTGTTCTTCCCGGTCTTCGTGAACACCCTGCGCGGCCTGCGCGAGGTCGACCCGCTCCATCAAGAGCTCATGCACACGTACGCGGCGAGCGGCTGGACCTTCGCGCGAAAGGTCCGCCTCCCCGGCGCTCTTCCCTACGTCTTCACCGGTCTGCGGCAGGCGTCGTCGCTGGCCGTGATCGCCGCGGTCGTCGCCGAGTACTTCGGCGGACTGCAGACCGGGCTCGGCTCGCGGATCACCTCCGCCGCCGCGTTCACCGCCTATCCCCGGGCCTGGGCCTTCGTGGCCGGCGCGTGCCTGCTGGGACTCGTCTTCTATCTGACCACGCTCCTGCTCGAGCGCCTCGCCATGCCCTGGCGGACGCGTCTGATCGCCTGAGCACCGCTCGCACCTCCGTCTTCTCACCGCAAGATCATCAACCGACCCCTCGGAGGACCCTCATGCGACGCATCCGGATATTTACTTCTATCGCCGCCGCTTCCGTGCTGCTCCTGGCCGGCTGCGGCACGGCCGACCAGGACTCGGCCACCCCGGCCCCGGGCGGCAGCGGCAGGGCGCTGACCCCCATCAAGCTGCAGCTCCAGTGGTTCTACCAGGCCCAGTTCGCCGGTTACATCGCCGCCGTCGACCAGGGCTTCTACAAGGAGCAGGGCCTCGACGTGCAACTGCTCGAGGGCGGCGTCGACATCGTGCCGCAGACCGTGCTGGCCCAGGGCAAGGCCGACTACGCGGTCGCCTGGGTGCCCAAGGCCCTGGCCTCGCGCGAGCAGGGCGCCGGCATCACCGACGTCGGCCAGATCTTCGGCCGCTCCGGCACCTATCAGGTCGCCTGGAAGGACAGCGGCATCACCAAGGCAGCCGACCTCAAGGGCAAGAAGGTCGGCAACTGGGGCTTCGGCAACGAGTTCGAGCTGTTCGCCGGCATGACCAAGGCCGGTCTCGACCCGGGTAAGGACGTCACCCTGGTGCAGCAGCAGTTCGACATGCAGGCGCTGCTCAAGAAGGAGATCGACGCCGCCCAGGCGATGAGCTACAACGAGTACGCCCAGCTGCTCGAGGCCAAGAACCCGGCCACCGGCAAGCTCTACACCCCCGACGACTTCGCCATCATCGACTGGAAGGCCGAGGGCTCCTCGATGCTCCAGGACGCGGTGTGGGCGAACACCGAGAAGCTCAGCGACCCGGCCTACCAGCAGCAGACGGTGAAGTTCCTGACCGGCACGATCAAGGGCTGGGCGTTCTGCCGCGACAACGCCGAGAAGTGCCGCGACCTGGTCGTGGCCAAGGGCTCCAAGCTGGGCAAGAGCCACCAGCTGTGGCAGGTCAACGAGGTCAACAAGCTGATCTGGCCGGCCACCGGCGGCATCGGCGTGATCGACGACGCGGCCTGGAAGCAGACCGTGGACATCTCGATGACGACCAAGAACCAGACCGGCGACACGGTGCTGACCAAGGCGCCCGAGGGTCTGGCCTTCACCAACGACTACATCAACCAGGCGATCACCGCGGCCAAGGGGGCCGGAGTCGACGTCAACGGCACGTCGTTCCAGGCCGCCACCGTGACCCTCACCGAGGGCGGCGCCTGACCCCCGGCGCCTGAACCGCGGGCGCTGACCCGGGCGGCGCCTGACCGCGGGCGCCTGACCCGGGCGGCGCCGGACCGCCGGCCGCGCGGGTGGTTCCGTCAGATCGGGACCATCCGCGCGGCCAGGGCGACCGCCATCAGGTCGCCGCCGCGCAGCTTGCCGGCCGCGCCCACCGCGCCCAGGCTCTCGAGCCGCTGCGCCGTCGCCTCGACCAGCTCCTCGTCGCGGCCCAGCAACCGGCGGGCGATCTTGGCCTGCCAGGGGCTGAGGTCGGCGTAGGCGCACTGGTCGAGCGCTTTGATCGTGGCGGCGTCGAGGGTGCCCGCCAGGGCCCGCTCGGTGACCACGCCGAGCAGCCAGTCGGGCCACCAGCCGTACTTGCCGACGATCAGACCCGAGCGCACGGCCGCGGCCGGCGTCTGACCGGCCCCGATCAGACGCATCGCGAGGCCCATGTCGAACCGTTCGAGCCGCATGCCCTCGACGAAGATCTTGAGCAGCGGCATGGTGCCGATGAACTTCTCGGCGTCGGCGGCGGCGTCGGCGTAGCGGCCCCGCAGGACATCGAGCAGGGCGTACGCCTCGTGCAGGCCGTCCTCGTCGGCCGCCCGCTCCTTGAGCCGATGCACCGTCGCCTCGAGCCGGTCGACCGCTTGCCCGGCGCGTTCGCTGAGCTCGCTGCTGGCCGGGCGGTGCAGGTGCCGCACCATCACGTCGGCGGCCAGCTCGGCCTCGCGCCGCAGCAGCCGGGACGTGATCTTGGGCATGATGGCGTCGCTGAGCCCCTCGGTCACCGAGGCCACGTCGAACCGCTCGGTCGCGGTCAGAAACTGCGCCCACCACGACGCGGGGTGTCCGGCGGTCATGATCGCTCCTTTCGCTCCGGCAACCGGGGATTCAGCATTCCGGCCTTGACCAGGGTGCGGCTGAGCGGCCGGGTGAGCTCAGCCAGGCGTACGCAGTTGTCGGCACCGATCGCGTCGTAGGCCGGCCCGGCCAGCCGGTCGGTGGTCTCCTCGAGGTCGGCCCGCAGCGTCCGGCCGGCCTCGGTCAGACCCCCGTCGGCGTCGAGCAGGCCCCGGACCCGCAGCCCGTCGGCCGCCGCGGCCCACGCCTCGCGCGTCCAGCCCCGGCTGACCCGCAGGAACCGCTCGTCCGCCTCGCCCGACGCGACGTGCAACAGCAGCGCCTCGATCCCGCCGACGCCGGCGGTCACCAGAGCCGCGATGTGCCCGTCGCCGCGGAACTCGCGCAACAGCGTCTGCGCGTGCCAGAGCACCAGGTGCGGCTGGTCCGGCCAGGGCAGCTCGGCGTGCGCGGCGAACAGCGGCCGGCCCTGCGGCCAGGCGGTGGCCGCCTCGGCCGCCCGGCGGGCCAGCGCGGCCGCCTCGGCCACCTCGGGAGACGCGAGCGTGCCGGCGCCGAGCCCCCGGGTCAGGGCGGCGTCCACCGCGGACAGTCGCGCCTCGCTCATCGCCTCCGGCGTCGTGCTCTCCCACACCGCGGGCAGCGTGCGGGTGACCAGGGCGGGGTTGAAGTTGTAGAAGGTGGCGGTGACGACACCCGGACCGCACTCTCCGAACACGGCTCCGCGCGAGGCGAAATAGCCGTCCTGGGGCCCGACGCCGAGTTCGGCGTAGCGCTCGGTGGCCTCCGGGGCGAAATAGATCATGGCGTGCAGCGGCTCGGTCACGCGCCATGCCCGTCTCTGCGGTGACTCGCTCACTGAACTCTCCTCATCCGTTCCCGCCCCAAGGCAGTTCCTCGGCTACGGCAGTCTCGATCGGCGCGGCCGAGTGCGCCGGCGGCGGCCGGTCGGCCACGGTGTGCCAGGCGCCGGCCGTCCGGGCCGCGGCCCGGGTGACCATGTGCACCGGCAGCGGCGGCGGCGTGAACGGCCCCGCGCCCCAGCGCACCCAGATCGCCACCCGCCCGGCCGCCGCCTCGGCGAGCAACTTGTCGACCGTACGCGGCCGGTCGAGCCGGTCGACCTCGATCGCGATCGGCGGCCCGTCGGGACGCGCGCAGGCGACATCCAGCACCGAGTTGCCGCGCAACGGCGGCGGCAGCGGAACGACGCTGGGCGCCCGGCGGTAGACCCGCCAGCCCAAGCTCTCCCCCCACTCCACGATGGTGTCGATGACGCGGCCGGTGGCCTGGTCGTTGGTCAGGTCGGCGAAGTGCAGCGCCGCCAGCCGGTCGGCCAGGGACCGTGCCGTCCGGGTGCCGTCGTCCGCTGTGTCCATCGTCAAACCCTAAGCCCCGACCGCGGCCGGCTCGGCGCGCCGGGCCAGCATCTCGGTCATGCGCTCCGGGACCATCGGCCGGGCCAGGTGGAAGCCCTGGCCGAGCTGGTAGCCCAGCGCCCGCAGCCGGTCGGCCTGCTCCTGGCACTCGATGCCCTCGGCGACCACGTCCAGGCCGAGCGCCCCGGCCAGCTGGATCACCGCCCGCGCCACCGCCTGCCGCGTCTCGGCGGCCGGGGAGCCGGGCTCGTCCCACTCGATGCCGTCCACGAAGGACTTGTCGAGCTTGACGATCGACGCCGGGAAGGACCGCAACAGGCTGAGCGAGGACTCCCCCGTGCCGAAGTCGTCGAGAGCCAGGCGTACGCCCATCTCGTGCAGCTCGTGCAGGGTGCGCGAGACCTGCTTGCCGCGCAGCACGGCCGACTCGGTCAGCTCGAGCACCAGGCGGTCGGCCGGCAGGCCGGTCTCGGCCAGCACGGTCCGCACGTCGTGGGTGAAGTCCGGGTCGTGGAGCTGGCGCACCGAGACGTTGGGAGCGATCTTCTGCAGGGCGCCCGGGCCGAACTCGTCGAGCCAGGCGGCGGCCTGCCGGCACGCCTCGCGCAGCACGAAGCGGCCGAGCGGCACGATGAGCCCGGTGGCCTCGGCGGCCGGGATGAACTCGCCCGGTGGGAGCAGGCCGCGGGTCGGGTGCTGCCAGCGGACAAGCGCCTCGACCCCGACCACCCGACCGCTGCCGAGCGCGATGATCGGCTGGTAGTGGACGCGAAACTCGCCGGCGTCGAGGGCCCGGCGCAGGTCACCACCGATCCGGGCGTGGGCCAGGACGGGTTCCTCCATGTCGTCGTGGTAGCGCACCCGGTTGCCCTTGCCACGCTGCTTGGCCGAATACATGGCCAGGTCGGCCTGCCGGAGCAGCGTGTCCAGGTCGACGCCGGGGGTGGCGACGGCGATGCCGATGCTGGCGTGGGTGAGCAGGTGGTGGAGGCCGATCGGCTCGTCCAGGGCGCCGAGCAGGCGGTCGGCGACGGTTTCGCCCAGCGGGTCCGGGCCGGTCAGCAGGACGGCGAACTCGTCACCGCCGAGCCGGGCGGGCAGGCCGTGCGGGCCGGCCACGGTCCGCAGCATCGCGGCCACGGCCACCAGCAGCTCGTCGCCCACGTCGTGGCCGAGCGAGTCGTTGACCGTCTTGAAGTCGTCGAGGTCGACCAGCAGCACGGTCGCCTGGCCGGCCGCGACGGCCTCGGCGACCCGCTCGCGGAACAGCCCGCGGTTGGCCAGCCCGGTCAGGCCGTCGTGGGCACCGTCGTGCCGCAGCTGCTCCTCGGTGGCGTGCTTCTCCTCGAGCAGCCGGCGGTTCTCCCGGCTCGAGGCGAGCTGACGAATCGCGATCAGAGCGGTCAGCACGACGACGGCGACGACGACCACGCGGTCCTGCCAGGAGAGCTCGCCCCGCAGCACGCCGAGCATCGACAGGTCGATCGCCCCCATGGACAGGTAGGGCAGCCACACGTTGGCCCGGCCGGTCTTCGATCCGGCCGAGCTTCCCTGCTGGTGCACGGCCCCCGCGATGAGCAGGAAGGCGACCGGCATGACGACCGACTGCGCCAGCAGCGCGCCCTCGTCGCCGTAGAGCGACAGCACCGCGATGCCCGCCGAGACCAGCGCCGCCGCCGCGACCAGCCGCAGCGCCCGCCGGTCGACCGGACCGCCGCCGACGTACGAGACCTTGACGACCGCACCCAGGCCGACCAGCGAGGCCAGGCCGACCAGCACGAGCGACTGGGTGGTCCAGCGGTCGGCCGTGGTGGCCATCGGGACCAGGCCGAAGGTCCACATCACGCTGCCGCCGCCGACGAAGGCGATAGCCCGGTCGACGAGCTGCTTGCGGCGGGCCACCGAGCCCGAGACCCCCAGCGGCACCCGGACGACCGCCCACATCGCGAGCAGCAGGCCGATCCCGGCGGGCACCGCGGTGCCGTAGGACAGGTAGGGGAGCGCGGGCGAGGTCTGGAACGCGGCGACCGCGAACCAGGCGTAACCCAGGCTGATTCCCGAGGTTCCGGCCAGCAGGAGCCGCCAGAACCGGCGGGCGTCCGGCTCGAGCCGGGTGCCCCGCAGGAGGGCGGCGATCGACCACACCGCGGCCACCCCGGCGAGCGGGTTGAAGGCGTACGCGAGGGCGTCCGGGCCGATCCGGGTCAGGAACCAGAGGCCGCCGGTCAGCGTGACCACGACGGCAGCCAGAACGTACCGGAGGGGTGCGCGCTGGTCGTTGGTCACCTCGAGGGAATCGGCAGCGCCGCCCGCCATCGTAGGAATGCGCACTGCGACCTCCTTCACGGGCTCGACGGGCTTGGCGGCCTTCACCGGAAACGCTCCCGGCCGCGGGTGCGGGGAAGCAGGATGGACTGCATGGAACGCAGCCGGGAGGACGAGGTCCGCGGCCGTCTGGCCGACATCGCCGGCCCCGAGCCGGATCCGGCCGAGCGGGCGCTGATCGGCCGGTTGATCCGGTCGTTCCTCGGCAAGACGCCGGCCGGTGTCGACCGGCTGGCCGAGTTGCTGCGGGGCGGGGACGCCGCCGCGCTGCGCGAGCACGCCCACGCGCTGAAGGGGTCGGCTTCGAACATCGGCGCCGGCAGCCTGTCGGCCGTCTTCGCCGAGATCGAGCACGCGGCCCGGGACGGCCTGGTGCCCGACCCCGACGTGATGCTCGGCCGGGTCGCGGCCGAGCAGGCGCTGGTCCTGCCCGTGCTGGAGAGGATCGCGGCCGAGGGCGAGTGACTAGAAGCGGCGGGCCCCGGGGACAGCCAGGATCGGCTCGATGATCTCGATCATCCGGGCGAAGTTGTTGAGCCGGTCGAGCAGCAGCTCGGTGACCACCATGCCGCGGCCGATCAGCACCAGGCCGTTGGTGGCCACGATGTCCTCGGCGACGCGCATCCCCACCTCAAGGTCGACCACGCGCAGACCGCGGACCTTGTCCTTGACCTGGACGCAGCCCTTGACCTTGCGCAGCGCGGCCAGCACACGCAGGGCGCTGTGGTCCCGGCACTCGAGCACGGTGATCGCGCTCTCCTGCTCGAGTCCGCGGCTCTCCAGGGTCTCGAAGTCCATCGCGGTGCGCACCACGTCGACCGCGGTCTCGACCAGCGCGCTGGGGTGCGGCGGCGCGTTCAGGCTGAGCCCGCGGACGATCTCGATGACGTCGGACAGCATCGGGATGTTCTTGAGCAGCTGGACCGCGACGCCTGGCAGGGCGTCGACCATGGCCTGCTCGTCCTCGGTGCACGGCATGCCCTTGTCGAGCTTGGCCAGCACGGCCGGCGGCAGCGTGACCGCGCCCAGCTGGGAGGCCATGGCGGCCACCTCGATCTCCCACAGCGCGTCGAGCTGCAGCTCGTGGCAGAGCTCGGAGACCAGCGTGCGGATGCGGCCGGCCCGGGCGAACGCCGGCGGACTGGCCAGCTCGAGACAGCCGAACAGCGCCTGGAGGCTGGCCTTGAGCGTCTTGTCGAGCATCTCGCGGTCGGCGGTCGAGCGCCCGTGCCGGTCGACCGCGTCCCGTACGGTGGTGCGCAGCTCGTCGGTGGCCACCGGCTTGGCCAGGTAGCGGTAGATGCCGCCGTCGTTGATGGCGGCGATGGCCGAGTTCAGGTCGCTCTGCGCGGTGTGCAGCACGCGGGTCGTGTCCGGGTATTCGAGCTGGACGCGGCGCAGCAGTTCGACGCCGTCCATCTCGGGCATCCGCAGGTCACTGATCACCGCCGCCACCGGGCCGGCCTCGGCCAGCAGGCGCAGCGCCTCGGCGCCGCTCTCCGCCACGAGGACCTTGTGGTCGCGCCGCAGCTGCAGCGAGAGTGTCTCGAGGATGGCGCTCTCATCATCCACGAGCAGCACGGTCGGCCGTCCGGTCATTCTGTGTCCCCCGCGAACCGTCAAAGTGTCGTCCCTGTGCCCGGTTGATCGGACGATTGACGACGGCGACTAAGCGTTTTGAGCGCCGGCACCGATCGGCAACCGGATGAGCACCGTCGTGCCATGCGGCGGGTGACCGCTGAGGCGGATGGTGCCTCCGTGCAGCTGGACGATCGTGCGGGCCAGGCTCAGCCCGAGCCCCTTGCCGGTGATGCCCTGGTGGCGCACGTTGCTGGCGCGGTAGAAGCGGTCGAAGACCCGATCCCGCTCCTCGGCCGGGGTGCCGATCCCGTGGTCGGTGACGGTCATCTCGGCCAGGCCGGCCCGGTCGACCAGCAGCACCTCGACGTCGCCGCCGCGCGGGCTGTATTTGATCGCGTTGGCCAGCAGGTCGTCGACCACCTGACGCAACCGGCGGGCGTCGCCCTCCAGCCGCAGCGGCTTTCCGCGCTCGTGCACCAGGCGGACGCCGTTGGCCGCCGCGTCCGGGCGGGCCGCGGCCAGCGCGGCGGCGACGATCTCGGACAGGTCGACCGGCTCCGTCCGCATCGCCAGATGACCGGAGTCCAGGCCGGCCAGGTCGAGGAGGGTGTCGACCACCGCGCGCAGACTCGACGCGTTGCGGTGCACGGCGTCCACCATCGCCCGGCTCTCCTCGTCGAGCGCGGAGCCTTCGTCGCCGAGCATCGCCGCACTGGCCACGATCGAGGTGAGCGGCGTCCGCATCTCGTGGCTGACCAGCGCGATGAAGTCGTCCTTGGCCCGGGCCAGCTGCCGGGCCAGCGCCTCGGCCCGGCGCAGGGCGACGTAGAGCCCGATCCGGGCGGCGACGCCGTCGAGCAGCAGGGCGAGCAGGTCCTCGTACTGCTCGGGAGTGCTGCCGTAACAGGTGAGCACGCCGAGCACGGTGTCCGCGTCACGCACCGGGACGGCCAGCACCGTACGGATGCCGGCCCGCAGGCAAGCCGCGGCCCGCCGGCGTTCGAGCGGGCTGCGGAGCGTGGCCGAGTCGGCGATGTCCGGCACCCAGAGCGGTCGCCCGGTCGCCCAGACCCGCCCGGTGATGCCGATGCCCTTGATCGGCGCGAACGTGAGGGCGTCCTCCACGCCGCAGCCGGCCGCCGCGATCCACCGGCCGCCCAGGGCGAGCTCGTCGGAGTCCTCGTCGGTCAGCCACAGCTCGGTGGCCGACCAGCCCAGCGTGGTGCCCACCGCGGCCAGCACACCCGGGGCGGCCTCGACGGCACCGCCGGCCGACCGCAGCGCGCGCTCGACCGCGCGGTGGCACTCCTGGAAGCGCCCGGCCCGGCGCAGCCCGGTGAGCACGGCGCCGGCCGACGGGCGGGCCAGCTCGGCGAGCTCGGTCAGAATGCGGACCTGCTCCGCCGACCAGCAGCGGGCGCCCGGCTCGAGGACGGCGAGGGCGCCGACCGATCGCCCGGCGTCGTCGCACACCGGCACGGCCAGGAAGGAGGGGGCCTCGTCCCGCCGCACCGGCCGGCCCGACGAGACCGCCCAGCGGGCGACCTCGGCCTGGGGCGGTCCGTCACCCCCGGCCAGCAGCACGTTCTCGCGGTCGACCAGGGTGAGCTGCGCCTCGGGCGCCTGCAGCAGGCGTCCGGCCAGCTGCGCCAGCGCGCCCGGGGCAAGTGGGAGGGCCGGCGAGGAGTGTCTCGCCGCGAGGACCGCGTCGAGGCGGTGGTTCAGGCTGATACCGGCCACACGGCCGGGCAGCCGGAGTCGGCCCCGGAGTGCCCGTGTGCGCCGAGCTCGGTCAGCTCGTTGACAACCTCGCGCAGCTTGTCGTTGGGGCACGGCTTGAGCAGGACCACGCACACCCCGGCCTGGGTGGGCGCGCCGTCGCCCGGGTGCAGGTGACCGCTGAGCATGACGATCGGGGTGTCCCGCAGCTCGGCGTGCTCGCGGATCGCCCGGGTCAGCTCGAGGCCGTCCATCCGGGGCATCCCGAGGTCGGTCAGCACCACATCGGGGCGGTTGGCCACCGCCAGCTCGAACGCCCGCTGACCGTCGGGGGCATGCAGCACCGAGTAACCGGACCGCTTCAGCAGCCGGCTCAGGATCAGGGCGATGTCTTCGTCGTCCTCGGCGATCAGTACTACGGGCATGTTCGCTCCGCTGTTCGGGGCCACTGCTCCTACAGGTTCTCAATCCAGCATGAGCCCGGGAAGTCCGGGATGTGCCGGTTTCGCTTTATGGCTTGACAGCAACACCAACGAGGAAGGCCTTCCCCGCAGTGTCACTCTCGCACTGCCGGCCGGGCGCCGAGCACCACTCCCCGAACGACTGCACACCCGGCTCCGCCAGGTTCCAGTCGCCGAACAGCGCCGTCGTCTCGGCGACGTCGCGCGCGATCAAGGGGGCGGTGGCGTTGTTGTAGAGGCGTCGCACCTGCTCCACGCGGGGCGAGGGCCCCTTGCGGCAGGCGTGGGTCAGGGCCAGCAGGCTGCCGGCGGGCACGGCGGAGCGATAGGTGCCGAGAGCCTCGGTGAGCAGTGCGGTGTCGGGGATGAAATGGGCGACCGCCACCAGCAGCAGGCACAGCGGGCGGTCGAGATCGATCAGGTCCCGTACGGGACGGGCGGCCAGCACCTCCCCGGCGTCCAGCAGATCGGCGTAGAGCACGTCGGCCGCCGGGTCACCGGCGAGCTGCCGCCGGCCGTGCACGAAGGCCACCGGCTCGAGATCGACCCCGACCACCCGGCTGGCCGGGTTCAGCCGGCGCGCGACCTCGTAGGTGTTGCCGGTGGCCGGGATGCCGCAGCCCAGGTCGAGGAACTGGTCGACGCCGGCCTCGGTGGCCAGGCGCACCGCCTCGCTCAGGAACTGCCGGTTGAGCCGGACGATCGCCGGCAGGTCAGGCATCGCGCCCCGGGCGGCCGCCGCGGCCTGCCGGTCGGCCGCGAAGTTGTGCTTGCCACCCAGCAGGAAGTTGTAGATGCGGGCCTCGCTGGGCCGCTGCGGATCGACCTCGGGCAGCGTCGCCGCCTGCTCGCCCAGCACATTCATGGCCCGAGCGTAGGCAAAGCGCTCCGCGAGGCTCACTCGAATGGCTAACATGGTCCGGTTATGGGCGATACGTACGGATCGACCAGGACCGAGCCGGCCACGCTGGTCGACGCCATGGTGCGCTCTGCCCATGACGCGATCTGGACAGTCGGCCCGGACTTCAGCGTGCGCTCGTGGAACCCGGCCGCGGAAAAGCTGCTGGGATGGGCCGCCGAGGAGATCGTCGGGCGCGAGGCCGACCTGCTCGTGCCGCCCGACCGGCGGGGCGACCAGCGCGAGATGCTCACCCTGCTCGCCGCGGGGGCCCGGCTGGAGCGCTTCCGCACCCAGCGCCGCCACCGCGACGGCCACTGGGTGCTGGTCACCCTCTC
Organism: Paractinoplanes maris; assembly: GCF_023544465.1. Lineage (GTDB taxonomy): Bacteria > Actinomycetota > Actinomycetes > Mycobacteriales > Micromonosporaceae > Actinoplanes > Actinoplanes maris. The sequence goes on from NZ_JALPVL010000018.1 coordinate 132,733, forward strand.
GATGTCGCCGCTGCTCGACGGGGACGACCTGCTCGGGTTCACCGTCATCGCCCGCGCCGTCGGCCACCGCGAGCGGCTCGAGTCGAGCCTGCAGGCCCTGCTCGAGGCGGCGCCCGACGCCTTCGTCGGGGTCGGCGACGACGGCCGCATCGTGCTGGCCAACGTCCAGGCCGAGCAGCTCTTCGGCGAAACCCGCAACGGCCTGCTCGGCCGCCCGATCGACGAACTGCTGGACACCCCGCTGAGCGAGTCGCCCGACCCGGCCGCCGAGCCGGCCACGGCGCACCGGCTGGACGGCAGCACCGTGCCGGTCGAGGTGTCGATGAGCCCGCTGCCGACCGAGGAGGGGCGGCTGCGCTGCGCGGTGATCAGGGACATCACCGAGCGCGTCCGCGCCCAGGCCCGCGTGCGGCAGCTGCAGGCCGAGGCCGAGCGGGCCCGGGTCGAGGCCCAGCTCCAGCGAACCCAGCGGCTGGAGGGTCTGGGACAGCTGGCCGGCGGGGTGGCGCACGACTTCAACAACCTCATCGCGGTGATCGCCAACTACGCCACCTTCATCGAGGAGTCGGCCGCCGACGCCGGGCTGGCCGAGATCGCCGGCGACGCGGCCCAGATCACCAAGGCCGCCCAGCGCGGCGCCGACCTCACGCACCAGCTGCTCGCCTTCGCCCGGCGCGAGGTGGTCCGCCCGCGCCCGCTCAACCTCAACGACGTCGTCACCGACATCGAGCAGATGCTGCGCCGCTCGATCGGCGAGCACATCACCCTCTCGGTACGCCTGGCCGACGGTCTGCCGTCGGTCACCGCCGATCCCGGCCAGCTCGATCAGGTGCTGGTCAACCTGGCCGTCAACGCGCGCGACGCGATGCCCCGGGGCGGCCAGCTGAGCATCGAGAGCGAGCTCGTCGACGTCGACGGCGAATACGCCTCGGGTCGCCCGCACCTGCGCACCGGCCGATACGTCCGGCTGCGGGTGAGCGACACCGGCACCGGGATGCCGCCCGAGGTGATCGAGCGGGCGTTCGAGCCGTTCTACACGACCAAACCCGCCGGGCAGGGCACCGGGCTGGGTCTGGCCACCGTCTACGGCATCGTCACCGCGGCCGGCGGTGACCTGCACATCTATTCCGAGCAGGGCATGGGCACCACCTTCACGATCCTGCTGCCGACCACTGACGCCGCGCCGGCCCAGGTCGAGGAGCAGCCCGAGCCGGTGCCGCACGACGTCCGCACCGGCACGATCCTCGCTGTCGAGGACGAGCCGGCGCTGCGCGGTGTGCTGAACCGGATCCTGCGCGGCGCCGGCCACCAGGTGCTGGTGGCGGCGGACGGCCCGGCCGCGCTCGACCTGGCCGGCGCGCACGAGGGCACCATCGACGTGCTGCTGACCGACGTGGTGATGCCGCACATGCTCGGCCGCGAGCTGGCCGAGCGGTTCGCCGAGCTGCGGCCCGGCACCAAGGTGCTCTTCATGTCCGGATACGCCCGGCCGGTGCTGGCCTCGCAGGGCACCCTGGCCCCCGGCGTCACCCTGGTCGAGAAGCCGTTCAGCAAGAACCAGCTGCTGACCGCCCTGCAGCAGGTCATGGAAGGCTAGTTCAGCCGGCTCCCGGTGGCCGTGACGAAGTTGTCCAGCATGCGGGCCAGACCGTTCAGGGACTCCGCGGGCAGCACCTCGGCCGCCGCCCGCCGGAACGCCGCCTCCCCCAGCGCCGCCCGCAACCGGCTCAGGTCGGCCAGTTCCAGCGGGGCCTCCGGCATGCTCAGCGCCAGCTCGGTGGCCAGCGCCCGGCAGTGCAGCGTGACCGCGGCCGGAAGCCGGCCGGTGAGCGCGCAGACCAGCCCCAGGCGGTGCAGGCCGGATGCCATGGCGGCCCGGTTGCCCCGCTCGGCGTCGACGGCCAGGGCCTGCCGCAGGTGGCGCTCGATCGCCGCGGGGTCGTCCTCGCCGGCCAGCAGGCCGAGCCGTTCCCAACCGGCCAGGCCGGCCCGCTCCCCCAGCCGCTGGTCGACGGCCGGGCCGGACGGGTCGCCGGCGCGGTAGGCGTCCTGGCGCACCTCGAGCAGGTCGTGCACCAGCACGTCGTCGGCGATGGTGGCGACCGCCTCGGCCAGCGCCCGGCCGGCCGCCGCCTCCTCACCGCCGGCTTCGAGACCCGACACCCAGCGGGCCGGGTCGACCACACCGTTCTCGGCCAGGACGCGCTCGAGCCGATCGGCCAGACCGGCGAAGGTCGTGCCACCGTGGCCGATCAGCGTGTCGAGGTATTGCAGGGCCCGGGGGTTGCCGCCGCAGAACGCCCAGGCCCGGATCTGCTCGCCGGCCTCCAGGTCGGCCAGGCCGGGCAGCGACTTCATCAGCAGGCGGGCGTCACTGCCGGTCAGCGGGCCGAGATGCAGCTCGGCCAGGCGACGGTGGGCGTCGCCGGGCAGCGCGAACGGATAGCGGCTGGTCATCACCAGGCGCCGCGGCCCGGCCTCCCGGACCCAGGCGGTCAGGAACCCGGTCAGCCCGGCGTCGACCGGCTCGGCCCGGCCACCCCTGCCCGGCCGGGGCACGACCGCGAAATCGTCGACAACCAGGATGATCGGTTCCGTGATCGGACCGGCCTCACCGAGAGCGAGCACCAGCTCGGCAACGGTGGCCGCGCCCGGCACCCGGACCGTGCGGCTGCCCGGCCTCTCCCGCTCGAGCAGCGGCAACAGCTCCGCGACCAGGCGGCTCTTGCCGATGCCGGACATGCCGTGCACCACAAGTCCGGGAAGGCGCGCGGAGCCGAGCAGCTCACGCAGCTCGGCGTGGCGTCCCACGAACTCGCCCATCGACGACTCCCGTCGGAGCGCGGCCCGGGCGGGCCACGCATCACCGACGGTAAAACCCCGGCGCACGTCCGTCCATAACCGAACGTGCCTGGATCACTTCTCGGCGGGCTTCTCCTTGGCCTCGACCTTGTCCTCCGCGCTGTGCCGCTGGGCCGGGACGGCGTCGTCCTTGTCGTCGGCACCGTGCCGCGGGGCCGCGCCGTCCACGCCGAGGCCACCGTCGATGTCGCCGTTCACCTGGGGCTGGTCGACCCACAGGGCGCGCAGCTGGCCCTGCATGAACGTGGTCAGGCGGGAGCGGTACTCGCGGTCGAACTGCTCGAGCGCCTCGATCTGCTGCTGCAGCGACTCGCGCTTGGCGCCGAGGCTGCCCACCACGTCGTCGTAGCGCTGACGGGCCTGCAGGTTGAGGTGGTCGGCGTTGGCCTGGGCGTCGTCGCCGATCGAGCCGGCCTGCGCGCGGGCGTCGTTCACGATCTTCTCGGCGTTGCGCCGCGCCTCCTCGGTGCGGGCGTGCGAGTCGCGGGCGATCTGCTCGGCGGCGGCGCGGGCGTCGGACAGGATCTTTTCGGCCTCGCGGCGAACGTTGTGGGCGTGCACCTGCGCGTCCCGGGCCACCTGCTCGGCGGCCGCGAGAGCATCCGTACGGATCTTGTCAGCCTGGTGGTGGGCCCGGGCGACGTGCTCCTCGGCGGTGCGCTGCGCGAGCGTCAGCACCTGGAGGGCCTGGTTGCCGGGCTGGGCACCGGCCGGGCCGGCCTGCGGGGCGGTCGGCTGCTGGGCAGCCTGCTGAGCGGCCTGCGCCTGACCCTGCTGCGGGGCGACGAGGGCGTGTTCCGAGGTCTGGCTGTCCGGTGACGTCCCATTGAGCAGCACTTTGACACGATCCTTCATGCGGTTGTCGGACACTGGATAGACCTCCGTTGCTGCGAGCCCGGCTCGCGCCCATCTCGCACGGGGCTGGCGTGATCCGCGGGATGCTACCAAGCTGAACAGCGGATAAGCGAGAGCCGGCGACGCACTGTCGCGGCGGCCGGCCCGGGTCCCACTAGGCTGAGCGTATGGCCGACGACGACGTGGCCCACGTCGTACGCGAGATGCTGTCCGTCATTCCGGTCGGCTGCTCCTGGCTGCTGCCCGTGACCAGCGACGACGGGATGATCCGGGATTTCCGGGTGGCCGCGACCAGCGGGCGCGGCCAGGACATCTATCGCCGCGGCACGAGCCGGGTCGACGGGCTCCTCAGCGAGCTCTACCCGAGCATCGTCGGCGGCCCTCTCTGGCAGCTCTACCTGGGCGTTGTCACCAGCGGTGAGCCGGCCGAGCTACGCGATCTCCGGTACGACGAGAAAATGGCCGGCGTCGTCGCGCATTCACTCTTCGACGTGACCGTCCATCGGGTGCTCGGCGGGTTGCTGGTGTGGTGGCAGCGGCTCGACGAGGATCGCCGCCGGATGCGGAACACCGAGCTGCTGGGCAGCCTCGGCTGGTCCGAGTACGACCTGATCACCGGCGACGTCGTGTGGTCGCCCGGCATGTACCGGATCTGGGAGCGCGACCGCGAGGCCGGCCCGATGAGTCGCGGCGAGCAGGCCGCGGCGATGCTGGCCGAGGACCGCCGGCTCACTGAGGCGGCCTGGCAGACCCTCGACAGCGGAGCCCCCTCCGACGTGACCGTCCGGTTCCGGGTCGGCCCGGGGGTGAAACACCTGCGCGTGCTGTCGGACGTCGTCGGCGACGCCGGCGGCGTCCCCTTGAAGATCAACGCGGTGGTCCAGGACGTCACCGCGCGCGAGGATTCCCGTACGGTCATCGACCGCCTCCGCGACCAGCTGCACACCCGCGAGATGACCGCCCTGGCCGAGCACCGCCTGGCCGCCCAGCTCCAGCACCTGATCCAGCCGGTGCCGCGCGACCCGCTCCCCCTGCCCGGGTTGCGGGTGCTGGTCAACTACCGGCCGGCCGAGACCACGGTGCAGGTCGGCGGCGACTGGTATCACGCCGAGCGGCTGACCGACGGACGCGTGATGCTGGCCGTCGGCGACATGGCCGGGCACGGGCTGACCGCGGCCAACGGGATGGCCCACCTGCGGTTCGCGCTGATCGCGTGGCTGTCGATCGGTGTGCACGACCCGGCGCTGCTGCTGCGCCACCTCAACCGGCTGTGCGGGCAGCTGCGACTGACCGGGACGGCGGTGCTGAGCGTCTACGACCCGGCGACCCGCGAACTGTGCTGGGGCCGGGCCGGCCACGCGGCGCCGCTGCTGGCCCGCGACGGCGCGGCGGCCGCGTTCGCCCTGCCGGAGGGGCGCCTGCTGGGCGCGGACGACGAGACGGCGTACGAGATCTGCCGCCCCCGTCTGCGGCCGGGTGACCTGCTGCTGCTCTACACCGACGGCCTGGTCGAGCGGCGCGGTGGACCGACGCTGCTGCCCGAGGTGCTCGGCCGGCTGGCCGCCGCGTCGGCCCGGCCGGCGGCGATGGCCGAGCTGGTCGACGGCATCAACCGCCCCAGTCCCCACGACGACACCTGCACGCTGCTGGTCGAGGTGACGTCCTAGTCCGACCCGGCTCAGTTCGGCTCAGTTCGGATCAGTTCGGGGAATCCAGATCCAGGGCCAGGCGTACGCGGGTGCCGTCCCCGGCCGTGTCGACGCCCACTTCGTCGCAGATGCGCTCGACGATGGCCAGGCCGCGGCCGCGCAGGGCGTCGGCGGCGGGCATCGTGCGGCCCAGCGCGCGGATCGGGCCGCCGTCGATCACGTCGCACAGGATGCGGCCGCCCGAGGCATGCAGGCGGACGACCCCGCCGCCCGCGGTGTGCTGCAACGTATTGGTGGCCAGCTCGCTGACGGCCAGGGTGAGCAGCTCGGCGCGGTGCTCGGGCAGGCCGAGCTCGGCGGTGCGGCTGCGGACGAACTCACGGACCTTGGCGAGATCACCCGGTTCCTCGTACGCGATCTCCGCGTACGCCGGGTGGCTGTGCTCGCCGCTCATCCGCCCGCCGCTTCGCCGCTGACCGTGCCCAGCAGGGCCCCGACGCCGGTGATGTCGAGAACGTCGGCGACGGCGCCGCCCGCGTTGACCAGCGCGACCCGGCCGCCCCGGGCCTGGGCCTCGATGTGCGCCACGACCAGCCCGTGCACGCCGCTGGAGTCGAGGAAGTCGAGCTCGGTGAGGTCGACCACGACCAGGGGCGAGGCCTGAACGGCGGCGTCGAGCGCGGCGTGCAGCTCGTCGCGCACCGCGAGGTCGCACTCGCCGACGAGCGTCACCCGCAGATGACCGGCGCCCTCGTGGGTTCTCGCCTCGAAATTCGGCATTCACTCCCCTTGCGTGACGGGTCACATCATGACATCCACGGTCCCGGTTCCCAACGATGTCCGGCAGGAGGGCGAATCCGATCCCCGCCGCTGTGCGGTTCCACCCGTTTTGCGTAGTATCAAAACGTCAAATACGGCAATATCGGGCTAACGGGGATGAACCTTGAGGAATAGCCGTTTGTGGATGGTAACCGTCGCCGCAGCGGGTTTGCTGGCCTCCACCGGAGGCGCGGCCGACGCCTCGCCGGACTACGAACTGGCGTACTGGTCCATGAACGAGGAGCCCGGCGCGCGCACCATGCGCGACGTGAGCGGACACGGTTTCGACGGGCGGATCGGCCGGGAGGTCGCAGTCGGGCTCCGCTCGGGCGACCGCACCGCGTACGGCTTCGAACGCCTCGAACCGGACACCCCGCCGGCCCGGCCCGGCCACCTGGTCCTAGTCGACCACGACTCCCGGCTCGACCCCGGCGAGCGTGACTACGCGATCGAGATGCGGCTGCGCACCCGCGACCACTTCGGCAACATCGTGCAGAAGGGCCAGGCCACGGTGCGGGGCGGCAGCTTCAAGCTGCAGATCCCGAACGGGCGGGTGCAGTGCTGGTTCCGGGGCTCGCGGACCTCGCTGCTCGTCACCGCGCCCCGGCCCATCAACGACGGCCAGTGGCATCTCGTACGGTGTGAAAGAACCGGCGACGGGGTGAGCCTGGCCGTCGACGGGCGCGTCGTGGCCGAACGCTCCGGCTGGACCGGCCCGATCGAGAACTCGTGGCCGATCGCCATCGGCGGCAAAACGGACTGCGATCAAGTGGACGTGGGCTGCGACTACTTCGCCGGCGACATCGACTACATCGCCATCGACGTGGACAATCCCGGCTGGTGACGAGTTGACACCCGTCCCGATCCGGGCGAATGTTCCCTGGTGAGTGACGAGTGGCCGATTGCGGGAATCCTGCTGGCGGCGCGATACCGGCTGGTCACGCTCCTCGAGACGGGTGGCATGGCCCAGATCTGGCGGGCCGACGACGAGTTGCTGGCCCGCCCGGTCGCGGTCAAACTGCCCAACGGCATGCAGGTGGTGTGGCGCGAGGCCCGGATGGCGGCCAAGCTGCAACACCCCAACATCGCCGCGGTGCACGACTATCGCGAGGCGGTGCGGCCGGACGGGACGGTGGCGCCGTTCGTGGTGATGGAGCTGCTGGCCGGTGAGAGCGTGGCCGCGCGTCTCGACCGGGAACCGATCGAGCTGCCCGAGGCGGCCCGGATCGGCGCCGCGGTGGCCGACGCGCTGGCCGCGGCCCACGCCAACGGGGTCGTGCACCGCGACATCAAACCGGGCAACGTCATGCTCACCCCGACCGGCGTCAAGATCCTCGACTTCGGCATCAGCGCGACGGCGGGCGAGCCGGACGACGACGACACCGGCTCCACGTTCGGGACGCCGGCCTATGCGGCGCCCGAGCGGCTGGACGGCATGCCGGCCGAGCCGGCCACCGACGTGTACGGGCTGGGCGTGCTGCTCTTCGAGATGGTGACCGGCGACCCGCCCTATCCGGTCGACACCTGGGAGGAACTGGCGGCGGCCCGCGCGAAGGGCCCCGACGTGCTGCCGGAGGAGCTGCCGGAGGCGTTCCGCTCGCTGGTCGGCCGCTGCCTGGCCGAGGACCCGGCCGAGCGCCCCGGCGCCGACGAGATCCGCTTCGACCTCACCGCGCTGTGGCTCAAGCCCGACGTTTCCGCCACCGCCGCCGTCGCCTCCTCCGCCGCAGCCTTCCCCGCCACCGGCGCTGCCTCCCCCGACGCCGCTTCCCCCGCTGCCTTTCCCGCCACTGGCGCTGCCGCCTCCGCTGCTTCTCCCGCCACCGGCGCTGCCGCGTCCGCTGCCTTTCCCGCCACCGGCGCTGCGACCTCCCCCGCCACCGGATACGCCGGGGCCCGCGGGCCGGGCGGCGCCGGTTTCCCGCGCCGCGGCGACGCCGGTTTCCCGCGCCCCGGCGACGCCGGTTTCCCGCGCCGCGGCGACGCCGGGCAGCGACCCTCCGACGGGCGCCCGGGCTCGCACCCGGACAGCCGGCCCGTCCCCGGCCGCGATCGACCGCGGACCGGCACGACGGCGCCCCGGCCGCGCGACGGTGAGCGCCCCTACGCCACTGGGCGGGCACCGGCCGCGACCCTTGCCCTGACGCCCGCGCCGACGCGGCGGTGGGTGCTGGGCGTGGCCGTGGTGGCGCTGCTGGCCGCCATCGGCGGGGCGGTGCTGGCCATCAATTGGCCCCGGCAGGAGAACGAGGCCGCCCCCGAATTGCCACCGCCGGTGGCCGTCTCGAAGTCCCCGGTTCCGCTGCGCACCCTCGAGAGCAGCCCACCGACCACCCGGCCGACCTCACCGGCCCCGAAACCGACTCCGACCCTGGGCTTCGACGACGCCGTGGGCCGCTTCCGCAGCGCGGTCGAGGACGGCGACTTCCGCTCCGACATAGCCCTCGACCTGCTCAATCTGCTGCGACCTCTGACCAACGGCAACGGCGACAACGCCGGCGACCAGGTCGACGCGCTACGCCGCAAAATCAACGACCGAGCCGGCGAAGGCAGCGTGACCCCCGCCCAGGCGTCCCTCCTGCGCTCCCGCCTGGCCGACGTGGACCGCGCCGCCGGCACTTAGAAGTCCTGACCTGGCCGCCGGCGCCCACCCGCGTCGAACTCCTCGCCGGGTGGGCGCCCGCTCCGGCAAGGCGTCAGGAGCCGGCGAAGGTGTCAGCACCCAGGACGGCGAGCAGCGCGAGTTTGTCGTGGCTCTCGGTGCCGGGGGTGGCGGTGAAGATGAGCAACGATTGCCCCTGATCGGGGTCGAGCAGGGTCTGGCAGTACAGGTCGATGCGCCCGACCTCGGGGTGGACGAAACGTTTGGCGCTGCTCCACCGCAGTCCCACCTCCTGGTGGTTCCACAGCTCAGCGAACTCCTTGCTCCGGTGCTGCAGCTCGGCCACGAGCGAGGCAGCCGGCGACCCAGGACCCTGCGCGGCCGCTCCGGCGCGCAGAATCGCGACGTAGACACGGCTGTGCAAGTCGTGGTCGTCGCTCAGATACCGCTCGCGGGCGGTGGGGTCGGTGAACCACCTGTAGAGGGCACTGCGAGCCAGGCCGGTGTGCCGCGTCTCGTCGCCGAGCAGTGCCACCGCCGGCGGCGTCTGCCGCAGCGTCTCGCCGATCGGACCCACGATCTCGGCCGGGGTGTCCTGGAGCCGGTCCATGACGCGCAGCAGACCGGGACTGATGTGCGCATCGCGCAGGTGCCGTGGCTGCGACCGGTGTCCGCACAGCAGGAAAAGGTGGTCCCTCTCGTCCGGGGTCAGGCGCAGACCCCGGGCGATCGCAGCAGCCATCTGCTGGGACGGCTGAGAGCCACTGCCGCGTTCCAGCCGGGCCAGATAGTCGGCCGACATGTCGCACAGCTCGGCGACTTCCTCGCGGCGCAGCCCGGCAGTGCGCCGCCGAGCACCGCGGCGCAGCCCGACGTCCTCGGGCTGCAACGACTCCCGGCGGACACGCAGGAAGGCGGCCAGACCGTCACGGTCCAGTGTCATGTCCACCATCGGGCTCCCACCTTGAACGTCGTCGTGCCTGGACCTCATCGTCCGACAGCCGGAGACCGTTAGCCACGCCCTGCCGTTCAGCGGCTGAGCAGGTCCTTCATCCATCGCCACGGAGCCGCTTCTACTGGAGGCCGACAGACCGAGCACGTTTGCACCTGAGGAGTTCTCATGGCCACATGGACCGCGGACCAGTTGCCGGACATGGCCGGCACCACGGTGATGATCACCGGCGCCGGCGGCGGAATCGGGCTGGTCACGACCCGCGAATTGGCCCGCAGCGGCGCCCGGGTGGTGCTGGCCGTGCGCGACGTCGACAAGGCCCGCCGGGCCGTCGCCGGCATGCCGGGTGATCTCGATGTTCGGCGTCTCGACGTATCCGACCTCGACTCGGTGCGCGCGTTCGCGCAGTCGTACACCGGCGACATCGACGTCCTGATCAACAACGCCGGGGTGATGGACATCCCCGCGGCGCGTACCCCGCAGGGTTTGGACCTGCAGACCACGACCAACTACTTCGGGCCCTTCCTGCTCACCAACCTGCTGCTACCCCGGCTGACCGATCGCGTCGTGACGGTGTCCAGCCAGCTGCACCGCTTCGGCAAGCTGCACCTCGACGACCTCGACTGGCGCACCCGCAAGTACAACGGGCTGGCCGTCTACGAGTCGTCCAAGCTCGCCGTCGTTCTGTTCTCGCTGGAACTGCAACGCCGCCTGACCGCCGCGGGCAGCCCGATCCGCTCGATCGTCGCCCACCCCGGCGTAGCCCGGACCGGGCTGGTCAACCACTCGAAGCTGAACATCGTCAACCGGTTGCCGTTCCTGGTCCAGGACGTCGAGCACGGGGCGTTGCCACTGCTGTACGCGGCCACCCAGGACGTCCCCGGCAACGCCTACGTCGGCCCGGACGGTCTCTTCAGCTTCACGGGATACCCGGCCGTCCGCAAACCCAGCCGCGCCGGACAGGACTCGACCGTCGCCACGAAGTTGTGGCAGGCCACTGCGGCTCTCACCGGATCGGGCGGGTGAGGACGATCAGCTCCGGCCGGGGCCGTCAGGCCGGCCGGACAAGCGCTACGGGTCGAGGCAGCGCCCGTCCGGCAGGAGTCCTGCGTACCACTCGTGCCACTTCTCCACCGGCGGCGGCGTCACGTCGCCGAGCACGCAGACGTCGCCGACCCGCACGGCGTAGATCAACGCTCCCGCCACCGTGGGATCGGTTTCGCGCCCGAGCCGTACGACAGCATCGGAGTAGCCACCCGCGGCCAGGGACCGCCGCACAGCCGCGGCGTCCTGTTCCGTGGCCGCGAGCTCGCTCGTACCCGAGCAATGCCCGTCGGTGACCGGCTCGGCGCACCCGGCATCGCGGGCGTAACGGTGAATGGCCACCGCGGCTTCGTCGAGCTTCTCGTCCTGACCGATGGCCGGCGCACCCGCACGGCGATGACTGTCCTTCACCTCGACAGCGCAGTGCCCGTCGTCATTGAGCGGATCGGCGCACACCGCGGCCGACACCCGGCCGCGCGGCTGATCGTCATCGTCCCGCTCCGGACCACCACCGACGCCGCAGGAAGCCACGAGCGAAAGGACGGCCACCGACAGCGCCCGCATCGTCACCGGAATCACCCGGCGAAGCTACCTGATCTTGATCAGTTGGCCCTTACTACTCCTGGCCTGCCCACCCGCCCGGGGGTGTCGAAAACCGTATCGCTTTGTCAAGCAAACGGGCCCGGTTGTCCACAGGCAGATGCGCAACACCGACTCCAGCGGCAATCAGCCGTCGCGAGTTGTTGGAGCAGGACGAGCCGGTCGGACGTGAGGGCCGGACGGACTGCGGGGGCATGGACTCACGGGGCCGAACAGACCTGCGGGGTGGGATGGGCCTGCGGGGCGGACGGACAGCGGTGTCGATCTCACGTACGGGGCCGGGACCGACGCGCGGGCCGGACCGACGCGCGGGCCGGACCGACGCGCGGGCCGGACCGACGCGCGGGCCGTCAGGCGGAGTTGCGGATCACCAGGCTGGTCGGGAGGACGATCTCGACGTCGCCCATCTCGCTGCCGTCGATCTTGGCCAGGAGGAGGCGGACCATCTCGCGGCCCATCTCCGCTATGGGCTGGTCGACGCTGGTCAGCGGGGGATTCGTGTGGGTCGCGATCACCGAGTCGTCGAAGCCGACCACGGCCACGTCGTCGGGGACGCGGCGGCCGTACTGGTGCAGGACCCGCAGGGCGCCGGCCGCCATCATGTCGGAGGCGGCGAACACCGCGTCCAGGTCGGGATACTGCTCCAGCAGGCGGTGCATGGCCGCCGCGCCGCTCTCCTCGCTGAAGTCGCCGAAGGCCACCGGGCCGTCGCCGACCACGTCGCGGTATCCCTCCAGGCGGGCGATGCCCGCGGCCATGTCGAGCGGGCCGGTGATCGCGGCGATCCGGCGGCGGCCCCGGGACCAGAGGTACGAGACGGCTTCGCGCGCGCCGGCCCGGTTGTCGGCGTCGACGTAGGTGCCGCGTTCGGCGTACGTCGGCCGGCCGGCCCGGACCGTGGCCACTCCCCGCTCCTCGAGCACCGCCGGCAGCGGGTCGTCGCCGTGCAGTGACAGCAGCAGGGCGCCGTCGACGTGCTGGCGGGTCAGGTAGCCCTCGAGCCGGCGGCGCTCCTCGGGGGCCTGCGCGATCATGAGGACCATCTGGAGGTTGCGGGCCACCAGGACGGACGAGATCGACTGCACTATGCGGCCGAAGAACGGCTCGGCGAAGAACCGCTCCCCCGACTCGAAGATGACCAGGGCGATCGAGTCGGTGCGCTGGGTGACCAGCGTGCGGGCGGCCCGGTTGGGCACGTAGCCGAGCTCCTGGATCGCGTCCTCGACGGCCTGCTTGGCGCGCGGGCTGACCTGCGCCGAGCCGTTCACCACCCGGGAGACGGTGCCGCGGCCGACGCCGGCGCGCACCGCGACCTCTTCCAGGGTCGGCCGGCCGCTGGCCCGGTTCCGCTCCGTCGTCATCGCCTGAACCTCCCCGGCGCGCACGGTGCTCGTGCGCGCTCGAAACAGGCGCGACTCGATCGTCGCGCCGGATGCCGGCACGCTTGATCGCGGTGCCGGCGGGGGCGCGACCGGTGGTCGCGCCCGACACAAGGTACCTGCCCGGCGCTTGCGACAACATGATCGCTCCGGTCAATCCCTGGTCGGAGTGTTGCCGGACACGGCACCACCGACCCGAAAGGTCAGCTCGGCGTGGTGCGGTAGCGCCGCAACTGGGGTGTGGAGACGGCGATCGCGGCGGTGGCGGCGACGGCGGTCAGGCCGCCCAGGGCGAGGGCCGAGCCGCCCGAGCCGGCCGCGGCGACCAGGCCCGCCCGCACAGTCCCGAGCTGGGGGCCGGCCGCACCGGCGATGTGCTCCAGGGCCGAGATGCGCCCCCGGAGGCCGGGTGGCGTCACGGACTGCACCACGGTGCCGCGGGACACCACCGCCCACGTGTCGGCCGCGCCCGCGACGGCGAGCAGGGCCAGGAAGACCAGCAGGCTGCCGGTCAGCCCGGCCAGACCGAGCGCGACCGCCCACACCGCGCCGCAGATCAGCAGCAGGCGGCCGGGCCGGGACTGCCGGGTCGCCAGGCCGGACAGGATCATCGCCAGTACGCCGCCGACCGCCAGTGCCGTCGTGAACAGGCCCAGCACTTCGGGGCGGCCACCGAACTTCTCGGCGTTCACGACCGGGAAGAGGGCCACCGGCATGGCGAGGAAGGTGGCCGCCAGATCGGCCAGCAGAGCTCCGCGTACGGCGGGGGTCCGGACCGCGTACACCAGGCCGGCCCGGACCGACCGCCAGCCGGGCGATCCCTCGGACGCGGGGACGCCGGACGGCAGTCCGGCCAGTCCGATCAGCGCGGCCGTGAACGTCAGCGTGTCGAACGCCAGGCACCACCCGACCCCGGCGACCGCGGTGAGCGCGCCCGCGGCGGCCGGCCCGAGCAACATCGCCACCTGGAACGACAGGTGGTTGAGGGCCAGGCCGGCGGCCAGCCGGTCGCCGGTGAGCAGTGCCGGTACGAACGTCTGCCGGGCCGGTCCGATCAGCCCGGCCAGCGACGACTGCAGCGCCACCAGCACGAGCATGGCCGGGACGCCGCCGAGGTCGGTGAACGCCACGACGGTCATCGCCGCGCTCAGCACGATCTCGGCGGCGGTGCAGCGCAGGGCGAGCAGCCGACGGTCGACGTGGTCGGTGAAGGCGCTGCCGGCCAGGGCGACGAGGATCAGGGGTACGCCGGTGGCCAGCCCGACCAGGCCGACGGCGGCCGCGCTGCGGGTGGCGTCCCAGACGTAGAACACGACGGCGAACACGCCGAACTGCCCGCCGAACCCGGAAGCGGTGGTGCCCAGCCAGAGCCGGCGGAATGTGCGGTTCTCGCGCAGCGGCCGCAGGTCGGTCAGCACCCTCACGAGCGGAGGCGCTCGGTGAACGACCGGGCCGCGAGCAGGCCGCGCAGGTCCTCGGTGACCTGGGTCAGCGAGTAGGGCAGCTCGGCGTCGAGCTGCCGCACCGCCGCCTCGGTGGCCCGCCACTCGGCCACCAGGAACGGCATGATCTCGCGGGCCCGGGCGGTGAGATCGATCGGACGCGTACGGGCATCGCCGCCCACCGTGCCCTCGACGAACCCGGCCCGGGCCATCGCCGCCGCGGTCTGGCTCATCGCCGAGTGTGACACCCCGCGCCGCCCGGCCAGCTCGCGGATCGTCATCGGCCCGAACCGGTGCAGGGCGATGAGCGGCCCCACGAATCGGGTGCGCATGCCCTCGATGCCGGCCTCGGTGTAGAGCGCGGCGATGTCCCGGTCGAGCTCCGCGAGCAGCGCGTGCAGGTCACTCCAGTGATTGCTGTCGAGCAGGTCCACCGGAGAAATCTAACAGCACTTATACATTTCCTGGAACTCGCGGCAACGTGACGACGACCGCGGCGCCCCGGCCGGGCTCGCTCTCGATGCGCAGCGAGCCGCCGTGGCCGTCGACGATCGCCTTGGCGATGCCCAGGCCCAGCCCGGCGCCCTGCACCTCGGCCCGCTCGGCGGCCGACGAGCGGCGGAACGGGGCCAGCACACGTTCCCGGTCGGCCTCGCTCAGGCCGATGCCCGTGTCCCGGACGACGAGCTCGGCGTGGTCGCCGCGAGCCGACGCGCTGACCGTGATGAGCCCGCGCGGGGTGAACTTGACCGCGTTCAGCACCAGCCGCTCAATCACCTGGATCAGCCGGGCCTCGTCGGCCTCGATGAACACCGGCTCCGGCGCCTCGGCCCGGATCTCCAGGCCCCGGCTCTCGGCCAGGACCCCGTTGCGCACGACGGCCGCGCGCGCCAGCTCGGCCAGGTCGAGCGACCGCTTGGTCAGCCGGAGCTGATCCTGACCGGCCTGTGCGGCCAGCAGCATGTCGTCGACGAGCGCCATCAGCCGGTCGGAGTTGCGCCGGATGCGGGTCAGGAACTCGATGCCCGCGGCCGGCTCCACGTCGTCGTCGGCCAGCATCTCGAGATAGCCGTTGATCGAGGTCAGCGGGGTCCGCAGCTCGTGGGTGACCCGCGAGACGAACTCGTCCTTGACCCGGTCGGCGTCCCGCAGCCGCTCATTGGCCGCGTCCAGCCCGCGGGCGTACTGCCGCAGCTCGAGCTGGGCGATGACGTGCCGGGCGAGCGTCCTGAGGCCCTGGCACTCGGCCGGGGTGAGCAGCCGGGGCTCGGTGTCGATGACGCACAGGCTGCCCAGCGTCTCACCGGTCGCGGTGATCAGCGGGGCGCCGGCATAGAAAACGATGCCGGGCTCGCCGGTGACCAGCGGGTTGTCGCGGAAGCGGGGGTCCAGGCGCGCGTCGGTCACCTGCAGGACCTGGTCACCGATCATGGCGTACGCGCAGAACGAGTGATCGCGGGTGGTCTCGCACATGCCGAGGCCGACCCGGGCCTTGAACCACTGGCGCTCGCCGTCGACCAAGGCGATCGCGGCGATCGGGGTACGGCACAGCTGGGCGGCCAGGACGGCGATGTCGTCGAAGTCGTTCTCGGGATCGGTGTCGAGCACGCCGTAGTCGCGCAGGGTGGCGAGCCGCTGCTCCTCGGCAGCTCCCGCCTGAACCAGTGAATGCGACATGTCCCGCGTCCTTCGCCTGTGGATGGGCTTGATCCGTCACCGGTGAATGTCGGTCGGCGGTCCCACCGGATGAGCGAAGGCCGGGGTGCAGGGCGGTGCCTACGAGTTGCCCCTGCGGTGCTCGAAGATCAGGTAGGTCTCGGTCCCCGCGATCAGGCGGGTGCCGCTGAGGCGCTCGGTGATCACCTCGCGCAGATCCTCGACGTCGGCCGTCGCCACGTGCAGAAGGAAATCGTACGAGCCGGAGACGAAGTACACGTCGCGAACGGCGGGGAGGCCGGCCAGCGACTCGGCGAACTTGCCGATCGCGTCGCGCGACTCCGACCGGATCCGCACGGCGATCATCGCCTGGATGGGCCGGCCGATCCAAGCCGGGTCGACGTCGGCGTGGAAGCCCCGGATGGCACCGAGCTCGCGCAGCCGCCGGATCCGGGTCAGGCAGGTCGACGGGGCGATTCCCACCCGCTCGGCCAGGGCGTTGTTGGCCATCCGGCCGTCGACCTCCAGCAGCGCCAGCAGGTCACGGTCGATCTGGTCCAGAGATCGAAGATCCTTCGGTACGTCGGCCATTTGCCCGCCGCCTATCGCATGTTGTTCGACCGGTAGCCACCGATCAGAATCTTATGCGCTTCCATTGCGTGCAAACAGCACATCGTTCCACGCTACACAAAACAGCGAAGGGGTCTGAGATGCACATCGGTGTGCCGGCAGAGATCAAGAACCACGAGTACCGGGTCGCGATCACCCCGGCGGGGGTCGCCGAGTTCGTCCGCCGCGGGCACCAGGTGCTCATCGAGGCGGGCGCCGGCACCGGTTCGGCCATCACCGACCAGGACTTCGTGGCCGCGGGAGCCGAGATCGCTCCCGACGCCGACACCGTGTGGCAGCGCGCCGACCTCCTGCTCAAGGTCAAGGAGCCGATCGCCGCCGAGTACCACCGGCTGCGCGCCGGCCAGGTCCTCTTCACCTACCTGCACCTGGCGGCCGACGCCGACGGCACCAAGGCCCTGCTGGCCAGCGGGACGACCGCCATCGCGTACGAGACGGTGCAGCTCACCGACGGCTCGCTGCCGCTGCTGGCCCCGATGAGCGAGGTCGCCGGCCGGCTCGCCCCGCAGGTCGGCGCGTACAGCCTGATGCGCAACTCGGGCGGTCGCGGCGTCCTCCCCGGCGGCGTACCGGGCGTCAGCCCGGCCAAGATCACCGTCATCGGCGGCGGCGTGTCGGGCGTGAACGCGGCGACGATCGCGCTGGGCCTGGGCGCCGACGTGACCGTGCTCGACCTCAACATCGCCCGGCTGCGCCAGATCGACGCCCAGTTCGGCGGCCGGGTCAAGACGCTGGTCTCCTCGGCGTACGCCATCGAGCAGTCGGCGATCGAGGCCGACATGGTGATCGGCGCGGTGCTCGTGCCCGGAGCCAAGGCCCCGACGCTGGTCTCCAACGAGCTGGTGAAGCGGATGAAGCCCGGCTCGGTGCTGGTCGACATCGCGATCGACCAGGGCGGCTGTTTCGAGGACTCGCGGCCGACCACCCACGAGGAGCCGGTCTACAAGGTGCACGAGTCGGTGTTCTACTGCGTGGCCAACATGCCCGGCGCGGTGCCCAACACCTCGACCTACGCCCTGACCAACGCCACCCTCCCGTACGCGCTCAAGCTGGCCGACCTGGGCTGGCAGGCCGCCTTGACGGCCGACCCGGCGCTCGCCCTCGGGCTCAGCGTGCACGACGGCAAGCTCACGAACGAGTCCGTCGGGACCGCGCTGGGCCTGCCGTCGGTGGAGATCGCGTCGGTCCTCAGCTGAGGGGGTGAGGGGGCGGTCGCCCGCCCCCTCACCGGCATCACAGGTAGTTCGAGATGTGCGACAGGTCGGCCGCGCTGAGGCGGTCGGTGCTGGTGTTGCGCTGGTGCCAGTACGGGTAGCGCAGGTTGTCACCGCTGGCGTCGTCGAGCGCCTTGACTTCGTCGGCCGTCAGCTCCAGCTCGGCCGCGGCCAGGTTGTCGCTGAGCTGCTCGGTCGTGCGGGCGCCGACGATCAGCGACGTGATGCCCGGCTTCTGCGCGATGTAGGCCAGCGACACCTGCGCCGCCGACACCCCGTGCGACTCCCCGATCTTCACGGCGACCTCGATCGAGTCGTACAGCTTGTCCTCGTCGTAGATCGGCGGCTCGCTCCACTCGGACAGGTGCCGGCTGCCCTCGGGCGCCTCGACCCCGCGCCGGTACTTGCCCGACACCAGGCCGCCGGCCAGCGGGCTCCACACCAGGATGCCGACGCCCTGGTCGAGCGCGGCCGGCACGATCTCGGCCTCGATGTCCCGGTTGGCCAGCGAATAGAACACCTGGGTGCTGGCGAAACGCTCGAGCTGCCGGGCGTCGGAGATGCCGAGCGCCTTGACCATGTGCCAGGCCGAGTAGTTGGAGCACCCGATGTAGCGGACCTTGCCGCTGCGCACCAGGTCGTCCAGCGCGGTCAGGGTCTCCTCGAGCGGGGTCTGCCCGTCCCACTCGTGCACCTGGTAGAGATCGATGTAGTCGGTGCCGAGCCGGCGCAGGCTGGCCTCGGCCCCGCGGATGATGTGGTGCCGGGAGAGGCCCGCGTCGTTCGGCCCCTCACCCATCGGCATCCGCACCTTGGTCGCGATGAGCACGTCGTCACGCTTGTCACCGAGGGCCTCGCCGAGGATCTCCTCGCTGAGCCCGTCCGAATACACGTCGGCCGTGTCGATCAGGTTGACGCCCGCGTCCCGCGCGATCGCGATCTGCTCCCGCGCCCCGGTCACGTCGATCTTGCCAACCGGCGACGCCCACCCGGTGCCGCCGAAGCCCATCGTGCCCAGGGTGAACGTCGAGACCCTGAGACCCGTACGGCCTAGCTGCCGATACTGCATGCTGATTCCTTCTTCCTCACCGTTGCGGTAGCGCCTCACTCACCCTTACCCGGCCGCGCACGACTATCCACCGGAACGCTGCCGAACCCGTGTGATCTCCGGCGACCGCGACACTCCGCCACTCCAGGGCGAATCAGTCCCTCGACCAGCCTGATCGATTAGAGTCTTATACCGGATATCACCCCATCCGAGATGTCGCCACCGGGTTGCCCATCTTGCGCACCGCCCGCCGAACCCACTAGGAATTACAGCCGTGTCATCTACGCCGCCGGCCGTTGGCGCCCTCCCCGCATCCCGCATCGACCGCCGCGTCGGACCGCCGCCGGACTGTTCGACGAATGTCACGTGCCCCGCGATCTTCCGGCTGGTGGACGGCAACTTCGCGATCGTGGGGACCCACCACACCGACACGCTGCGCCCCCATCTCCCGGCCGATGCGGGGGTGGCCGACTACGAACGCATCGTCGTGGTCCCGAAGAAGGTCATGCTGGGGGCGACGAAGGTTCTGCTGCTGGCTCTGGCGGGAACGCTGGTGGGATCGGTCGTGACGGCGTTGCTGATGGCTCTGACGCATGCGAGCCAGGCATCGCTCTCCAATTGGAGCCATTTAGGTCTTCGACCGTCCGACCGCGCTTAGACCGCGTGCTTTCGGGCACGGTGGAGCAGGCCAGAACCGCCTCGCACTGACGCCAGATCTCGTGCGTGACGGCGATCAGCTCCGACTGCTCGGTGTTCTCCGCATAGATGCTGCGCCGGTTGTTCTCGGTATCGCGCCAGAACGCTCGCATAGCCGGGCTCGCCATCAGATATCGCACGTTGTTGACCATTTGGTCGTGGCTGGACTGGCCGCTGGAATATTCGAGCCAGACGTGCTGCAGGATGAGATTCGCATACATATGCTGCGATTCGACCAGGGCGTCGGCCCCGGCAATTCTCGGCCACACCTCGGCCAGGTGCGGGCGTTCGAGCGCCATGCGCATCAGATCGACATGCATCTTGCGGAGCTCCAGATCCGCTCGGCGCTCCTCCATCAGGCGTTGCTCGGCCACCTCGGCGCGTTGCTCGCGCAGAAGCCTGTACTGGGACGTCCAGGTCACCACGACCGCGGCCACAGCCAGCACGGAGATCAGCGAGTTGACAGCTCCGAACGCCTCGCCGACGCTGCTCCACCGGCTCCACGTGACGTCGTCGCCGTTTCGCGCCAGCACCGCGACCAGGCCGATGCCGGCCAGGACCGCTCCCGCGCTCACCAGCAGCACGAGGCCCACTATCCAGAGGGTGGCCTTCGTGTACGCGAGGGATCTACCACCGGGAGAATCATCGCTCATCTCCGGAACCCCTCTCCAGGCAGAGCCGGGAAATACCGATACCGCCCGCCTTGCGATCAAGGACAGGGCGGTATCGAATTTTGTGGTGCGACATTATTGTGCCGTCACGACGCAATATCTCGTCAAGCTTCACGGCATGAGTGAGCAACCGCCGCCGGTGATAGGTGGCATTCGGCCACCTGGCAACAAGACAAATGGCAAACGGCGATTTGCCGGTCCCGGAATATTCCAGAGTATTCACAGTGGTCTCTGTGCGTCGGTGCGGATGCGATCAAGGGCGCACCGGAGTAGACCCGAGGGGTGAGCCTTCGGTCCGATCTTGGTGGCGGTGAGTCGATTGAACGGGACACTGTTCGTGCCGGTTGTGCTGGTGGCTGCTCTGGGAGTGGCGCCCGCTTCGGTGGGCACAGCCGCGCCGGGATCGCCGGGAATCGATCAGCAGTACTTGCCGGCGTCGAAGTCGGGGCTGCTGACCTCGCGGACGACCGAGAGCAAGGTGTGGGCCACCGTGCAGCGGCAGGGTGGGCTGGGCGAGATCTTCTATCCGACCATCGGGGGGCCCAGTGCCCGGGCGCTCACGTTCGTGGTGACGACCCGGGGTGGGGTGCAGCGCTCGCGGGTGCGGACGGAGCAGCTTGACGGGCTGCGGTTCCGGCAGACGTTCGACGGGGCGGGGTGGCGGCTCACCGCGAACTACACGACCGACCCGGGCCGATCGTCGGTGCTGGTCGACCTCCACTTCGCCGGGGGCCGTGCTTTCGGTCTGTATGCCGTCTACGACCCGGCGCTGGGCAACTCGCGCGGGGGCGACGAGGGGCGGACCGACGGCGGGGCGCTGGTGGCGAGCGACGGTGGGGTGTCGAGTGCGCTGGTGGGGGACTTCGCGGCCACCTCCAGCGGGTTCGCCGGGGTCAGCGACGGGCACACCGACCTGCGGGACGGCCGGATGGACTGGCACTACCGGTCGGCCGGGGCCGGAAACCTGGTGCAGACGGCGCAGCTCCGTGGGGGTCATTCGGTACTGGCCCTGTCGTTCGCCGGGTCCCCCACCGCGGCACTGGGCACCGCCCGGCAGTCGCTGCGGGCGGGCTTCCCCCGGGTCGCGCGTGATTACGCGTACGGATGGAAGCGCTATCTGGCCGGGCTGAGTGACCCGCCGCGGGTCCTGCGGGATGCCGCCCAGCGGCAGCTCTATCGCACGTCGGCGCTGGTCCTGGCGGCGGCCGAGGACAAGACTCACCGCGGGGCGTACGTGGCGGCGCCGGCCTCGCCGTGGGCCTTCGGCACGGATGACCCCTCGGGGCCCTACCACCTGGTGTGGTCGCGTGACCTCTACCAGATCGCGACCGGGCTGCTGGCCGCCGGCGACCGGGCCGGCGCGCGGCGGGCGCTGGACTTCCTCTTCGACGTGCAGCAGAAGCCGGACGGCTCCTTCCCGCAGAACTCGCAGCTCGACGGCACGCCGGTGTGGGGCGGCCTGCAGCTCGACGAGGTGGCGTTGCCGATCGTGCTGGCTTATCAGGCCGGCTCGCCGCACTGGAGCGGGGTGAAGAAGGCGGCCGACTTCCTCGTGTCGTATCCGGGGGCACCGTTCACGCCGCAGGAGCGCTGGGAGAACCAGTCGGGTTACTCCCCCAACACCATCGCCACCGCGATCGCCGGGCTGGTGTGCGCGGCCTCGATCGCGTCGTCGCACGGCGACCGGGCGTCGGCCGACCGGTACCTGAGGACGGCGGACTCGTGGCGGGCCGCCTTGAAGTCGTGGACGGTCACGACCAATGGCCCGTACTCGTCGAAGCCCTACTTCCTGCGGCTGACCAAGGACGGCAAGCCGAACGCCGGCACGACCTACAACATCGGCGACAGCGGGCCGATCGGCGTGGATCAGCGGAAGGTGGTCGATCCGGGCTTCCTCGACCTCGTACGGCTGGGGGTCCTGCCGCCCTCGGACACCGACATCGTGAACTCGCTGACGGTGGTGGACAAACAGCTCGGCGTGGCGACCCCGCGCGGCTTCTTCTGGCACCGGGCGTCGTTCGACGGCTTCGGCGAGCAGCTCGACGGCAGCCAGTGGGAGTACAACGAGCCCGACGGCTCCCTGGTCAGCCGGGGCCGGGCGTGGCCGTTGCTGACCGGCGAGCGCGGCGAATACGAGATCGCCGCGGGTGACCTGCGGGCCGCGCGCGAGCGGCTGGCCACGATGGCCCGGGCCACCGGTCCCGGCGGCATGCTCCCCGAGCAGGTCTGGGACCGGACGGCGCCGGCCGGACGGCCCGGCTTCGAGCCCGGCACGCCGACGTTCTCGGCGACGCCGCTGACGTGGACGCACGCCCAGTACCTGCGACTGGCCCGCAACCTGCAGGAGGGCCGGATAACTGAGCAGCCGGACGTGGTCGCCGACCGCTACCTTGGCTGAGTGATTCTGCGTGCGGCCGACGGGACCCAGCTGACTGCCCGCCGCACCGGCCGAGGCGCGCCCGTGGTGCTGATCCACGGCTCCGCGGGCGGCCTCGACTCCTGGGACCCGGTCGTCCCGCGGCTGAGCGACCGCTTCGAGCTGTGGACTTATGCGCGCCGCGGCTACGCCCCGAGCGACGGCTGCACCCGTCCGAAGACGTTCGCCGACGACGTGGCCGACGTCCGGGCGGTGCTGACCGCCGCCGGTGGCCGGGCCCACGTGGTCGGCGCGTCCTACGGCGCCACGGTCGCTCTGCACGCTGCCCTGGCCGCCGCCGGGCTCCGGTCCCTCGTGGTGTTCGAGCCGCCGCTGTTCTCGGCGGGCCCGTCGCTGGCCGATGCGCTGAACCGCTACCGCGCCCTGCTCGAAGCCGGCGACCTGCTCGGCGCGGCCCGCGTGCTGGCGGCCGAGGTGGCCCGCGTCCCGGCGCCGGTGCTGCCGGCCATCACCGCACCGCCGGAATCCGAGGCCGCCGGCTGCCTGCACGACCTCGAAGCGATGACCGCCGACACCCCGGATCTCGGGCGCTGGGCCGGCATCGGCGTGCCCACCCTGCTCCTGCGGGGCAGCGAGACGTGGACACCGATGCCGGAGACGATGGGCGCCCTCGCCGCCGCGATGCCGTCGGCCGTTCGCACCGTGCTGCCCGGCCAGTCCCACTTCGCGACGCACGCCGCGCCCGACCTGTTCGCCGAGGCGCTGGGCGGGTTCCTGCTCGAGCACTCGTGATCAGCAGTCAGCGCCCACCCGGACAGCGGCGCTTTCCGTGCGGCCGCCCACCCGCACGATCAGCGGCACGCAGGTGAGCGCGGTGACCGTGTAGCCGCCGGCGAACGCCACCCAGCCGGCGGCGCTCGGGCAAGCCGGCACCCGGATCGTGGTGCCCTCCGGACCCGGGCTCCCCCAGCCGATCGTCACCCCGGGCGGCGCCGAGGGAGCGACCGTCAGCTCGACCGCCGTCCCGGCCCGCACGAGCAGCCCGGTCTTGGCGAACAGGCGGCCGGGTTCGCCCGACGCCTGCGGCTCCAGGCGGTCGTTGGGCAGGGCCACGGCGTTGAGCACGACTTGGTAGCCGGCATCGGGCGGCCGGCCACCGATGTCGTGCCCGCAGTCGACAACCCCGGCTCCCGCGTTCCCGGGACCGGCACTCCCGCTATCCGCGGTCCCAGGATCAGTGCTCCCAGGACCGGCGCCCCCGCCATCTGTGCCACCAGGATCTGTGCCACCAGGATCTGTGCCACCAGGACCTGTGCCACCAGGACCTGTGCCACCAGGATCAGTGCTCCCAGGATCTGCGGTCGTGGGAGCTGTGCTCGGAATGCCGCCGCCGTCGGGTGAAGCGCCGGCGGCGGCTGATGTGGGCGCGGCGGCCGGAGGACGAGTCGTCTCTCCGGAGCATGCGGTCACCAGGCCCATGAGCAGTGCGACGCACCAGGCGAACAAGCGTTTGCGGATCACGCTTGGGAGACGCTTGTGCCAGTCGGCGGGTTCCCGGGCGCGGGCACCTCGGCCGGGAGACGCCTGTGCCGGTCCGCGAGTCGCCGGGCGCGGCCACCTCGACCAGGGGACGCCCGTGCCGGTCCGGGTTCCCGGGCGCGGGCACCTCGGCCGGGCGACGCCTGTGCCGGTCCGCGAGTTTCTGAGCGGGTCACCCCTCCAGGATGGCTTTGAGCCGCGCCAAGTCGTCGGTCACCTTGCCGGCGTCACGAGTGAAAGCCTCGTCGGACGTGCCCGGCGCGCGGCGGACCGAGAAGACCAGTTCCGAGCCGTTGCCGTACGGGACGACGCGTACGGGATTGAGGAACTGCTCCCCGGACTCGAGCGTCACGACGTGGTCGAGCACGCCGAAGCCGTTCGGCGGGGCGAACTCGACCCGCACCCGGCCCAGTGCCTCGGACTGCACGAACCAGGTGCCGTCGATCCGCTCGACCGACGAGCCCAGGCCGGGCGCCCAGGCCGTCAGGTTCGCGGGGTTCGAGACGTACGCGTAGACGTCGTTGACCGGGCGGTCGATGCGCTCGGCGACGTGTGCCGTATCAGTCGTCATGCCCCGATCATGCTCTTTTCAGGAGGCGAGCCGGAACACCTCGGCGTGCCGTTGCGGGGCGGGGACCCCCAGCTCCCGCAGGCTGCGCAGCACGGCGTCGGTCATGGCGGCCGGACCGCAGACGTACACGTCCCGCTCGGCGATGTCGGGGACCAGGCCGCGCAGGTTCTCGGGGCTGAACGGCTGGTTGGCCCCGGCGGTGCGGCCGGTCAGCAGGTGCAGCCGGGCCTGCCGCAGCTGGGCCAGGTTGCGCAGCTCGCCGAGCAGCACCGCGTCACCCGGCGTGCGGACGCGATAGAGCACCACGATGTCGCCGTCCAGCGTCTCGTCCTCGAGCAGCGCCCGGATCGGGGTCACGCCGATGCCACCGGCGATCAGGACGGTGTCGGCCCGGGTGCGGCCGGTCGCGGTGAAAGCACCGTACGGTCCCTCGGCGAACACCCTCGTGCCGACCGGCAGATCGCGGAGGCCGGCACTGGTCGTACCGATGGCCTTGGCCGTCAATCGCAGCGAGTGACCGTCCGGCGCAGCCGAGAGTGACCACGGGTTGACCTGCCACCACCGGTTGTGCCCGGGGAAGCGCCACAGGAAGAACTGGCCCGCCCGCGCCTGCAATTTGTGCAGGTCACGGCCGGTGACATGGACGGACACGACGTCGTGCGACTCGGCCACCACCGCGGCCACCCGCATGCGGTGCCGCACGTTGCGGACGACTGGCAGGATCAGACGGCCGGTCAGCAGCGCTCCGATCGCGAAGGCCCACAGACCCCACCAGTACGCCTGGGTGAAGTTGTTGGTCTTGAAGGCGCTGCCCTCGTAGACCTGATGGATCACCCCGAGCACGATCACCGCATAGACCAGCAGGTGGATCGCATGCCAGACCTCGTACGGAAGCCGCTTGCGCGCCGCCCGGACCGAGGTCACCGCGATGACGCCGACCAGGATCGCCGCGATCATGCCGAGCAGCACCGGCATCTGCCGGGCCAGGTTGGGGATCTGGGCGAGGAACGAGACCTTGTCGAGCTGCGCATAGCCGAGCAGCACAAAGGTCGGATGCAGCAGGACGAGCCAGAAGATGGCGAAACCGGTCCACCGGTGCCA
Organism: Paractinoplanes maris; assembly: GCF_023544465.1. Lineage (GTDB taxonomy): Bacteria > Actinomycetota > Actinomycetes > Mycobacteriales > Micromonosporaceae > Actinoplanes > Actinoplanes maris. The sequence goes on from NZ_JALPVL010000018.1 coordinate 158,440, forward strand.
GCTGGTCAGCTTGTCCAGGCCGAGGCGGCGGTCGAGGAACGGCAGGCGGGCGATCAGCAGCAACTGCAGGGCGAGCGCGAAACCGAGGTGCAGGCCGAGGGCGCGCCCGATCGTGGTCAGCGTGTTGTGGGCGGGCGTGTTCGGCTGGGTCAGCATCAGCTCGACGATGGCCAGGTTGAGCAGGAGAAAGAGCCAGAGCATGAGGTACGCGGTCCGGGCCTGACCGGTGCGCCGCAGCTGCGGCCGGGTTGCGGTGAGCATCCGAACCTCCCGAGGTGTGCATTGTCTGTAGCGGGTGAGGGCTGGGCGGCGCAATCACCCACACGACACGGGGACGTCCGGGGTTCAGCACGGTGACCGAATGGGGCGGGGTGGCGGGCTCCGGCGATACTTGCCCGGGCGCCCGGGTTGCCGGGCGGATAGGAGCGAGTAGTGACGCAACCGGCGAAGCCGACGGACGAGACCCAGCCGAACCCCGCCGACGCGGATGACCCCACCGAGGCCATCCCCGCGGCGAGTTCGGCGACCCCGGCGTCCGCCGACCCCGACGAGCCGTCCACGCCGCCCGCGGATCCTCAACAGCCGGCCGCGTCGCCCGCGGATCCTCAGCGGCCGGCCGCGCCAACCACCGGCCTCGAGCAGCAGACCGCGCCGCCCGCCGGCCCCGAGCAGCAGACCGCACCGCCCGCCGGCCCCGAGCAGCAGGCCGCACCGCCCGCCGGCCCCGAGCAGCAGGCCGCACCGCCCGTCGGCCCCGAGCAGCAGGCCGCACCGCCCGCCGGCCCCGAGCAGCCGCCTGCTGATCCACAGCAGTCGTTCGCTCCGCCCACCGATTCCCAGCAGCCGGCCCCAGCTCCGGCCGACACTCCTGAGCCGACGATCGCGCACACAGTCGTCGACCCGCCCACTGTGGGAGGGGGAGGTGGTGGCCGATTTTACGCCGATCAGCACGAATCAAAACCGTTGTCCACAGGCGCTGCCAGCTCCGCGGGGACTGCAGCCGAGTCCCATCCACAGGCAACGCCGGAGCCCGACGCACCACCCGCGCCGCGGCCGGATACCTCGCACACCCCGGCAGCCACGCAGTCCGCGGCCTCCGCACCTCAGCCGGGCGCCACGGCGCCCGAGACCCGCCCAACGCCGACTGATATCGCGGGCTCAGATCCCGACGCCACGGCCCCACTGAGGGCAGTGCCATCTTCACCGCGATCCGATCTGACCGCGCCAATTCCCCGGACCCCGCCCACGCAGCCGCCCGGCAGGCCCACCTCACTCGCCCAAGCCGGCCGGCCTGCCCCACCGGCACAAACCAGTCAGCCCGCCCCGCCCGCGCGAACCACTCAGCCCGCAGCGCCCGCGCAGACCACCCAGCCCGTGAGGACTGTCCCGCCCGCCCCGCAGAATCCGGACCTCACCGCGCCGATCACTCCCGTTTCCCGCCAACCCGCGGCCCATCCGGCCCCCACCCAGCGCGACCTAGACCTCACTACCGCGCTGACTCCGACCCGGCCCAGTGGCACTCCGACCAAGCCATCATGGCCCACCCCAACGGACAGCACGCCCGCCCGTGATCGCCCGGTGGCAGGCAACGCCGGTTCGGTGGCTGTCCCCGCGACCCGCCCCGAGCGCAACCCCGCCCCCACGGTCGTCCCGATCCCCGCTCCAGGACCCGCGCCATCCCCGGCTCCCGGCAAGGTCTACGGCGGATCTCCGCAGTCCGGTCCCGTTGGACCCACCGCTCCCCCAGCTCAGCGAGCCCGCACGACCACCCCACCTACCGAATACGGTCGTCCGGCCACTCAGCCAGGGGAATACGGCCGCCCCGCCGACACCACGCCCACCGAATACGGCCGACCCGCTGACACCAGGCCCACCGAGTACGGCCGACCCCGCAGCGCCCCCCAAGCTCCGCAGCCGGCCGAGTACGGCAGCGCACCGCCCCGCCGCCGCAAGCGCCCGATCGCCATCCTGGTCGCGCTTCTGGTGCTGCTCGCCCTGCTGGGCGCCGGCGCCACAGTGCAGCTGACCCGTTCCCTGCCCGACGCCACCCTGGCCACCACCGTCGCGTCGACCATGCGCATCCCCGGTGACGCCCCCAAGCTCCCCTGGCCCGACCAGGGCTCGGCCGAACTCCTCATCGAGGGCCTGGGCCGCCTCGGTGGCTCCGGCACCGACAACGCCGCGCCCATCGGCAGCGTCGCCAAGGTCATGACCGCGTACGTCATCCTGCGCGACCACCCCCTCACCGGCGACGAGGAGGGCCCTTCACTCACCGTGACCGCCGCCGATGTCGCCGACTATCAGGCCCGCATCGCCAGCAACCAGTCACTCGTGCCCGTCCGGGTCGGGGAGAAGCTGACCGAGCGGGACGCCATCGAGGCCCTCATGCTGCCGTCGGCCAACAACATCGCGCACCAGCTGGCGATCTGGGACGCCGGCTCGGAGAGCGCCTTCGTCGGCAAGATGAACGACGCCGCTGCCGACCTGGGCATGACCGCCACCCGCTACACCGACCCCAGCGGTTACCTGCCGACGACCGTCAGCACCGCCCCCGACCAGGTCAAACTGGCCCGGGCCGCGCTCAAGTCGAAGGTTTTCGCCGAGATCGTCGCCCTGCCCAGCGCCACCATCCCGGTGGCCGGCAAGATCCGGAACTACAACGACCTGCTCGGCGTGCAGGGGGTCTTCGGCATCAAGACCGGGTCGACCGACGAGGCCGGCGGCTGCCTGCTCTTCTCGGCCCGTCTCACCGTCGGCGGCCGCAAGCTCACCGTCGTCGGGGCCGTCTTCAACCAGCCCGGCCTGAACACCCCGGAGCAGCTGGCCAACGTCAACCAGGAGGTCCGCGCGCTGCTGCGCGCGGTGCGCCGGACCGTGAAGCAGTACACGCTGCTCCCAGCCGATCAGGTGGGTGAGATCCGGACGGCCTGGGGCGCCACCAGCCCCGTACGCCCGGCCACCCCGCTCAAGGTGGTCGGCTGGCCCGGCATGAGCGTCCCGCTGGAGGTCACCACCTCGGCGCCCGGCGCCTCGGTGACCGCGGGCCAGCCGGTCGGATCGGTTCAGGCTGCCGGCGTACGGGTCGACCTGCGCGCCGACACCACCACGCCCGACCCGACCCTGTGGTGGCGTCTGACCCGCACCGGCTAACGGTAGAGCGAGCGGAGGACGGCGTCGGTCACGGCGCCGTAGAGCAGGTGGGGCAGGGCGTCGGTCAGCCAGTCGCCGGCCGACCAGGTGCGGGGGTCGGTCACGTCCAGGGCGGCCATCGACAGGTTGGTCGAGGCCATCGCGGTGGCGCCGATCAGGGCGGCGCCCAGCGGGGCCGGTGGCCGCACGCCGGCCCGGCGGAGCACACCGAAGGCGACGCCGATGCCGACCCCGGTCACGATGCCGGTCAGGCTGGCCAGGCCGGCCACCCGGTGTTCGCGGGTCTCGCCCTCGCCGGGCACCGAGACCGGCAGGTGCTCCTCGATGGCCTCGACGGTCTGCTCGGGTGTGCTGCTGCTCGCGCGGCCGCGGACGGCCATGTCGAGATAGGTGACGGCGTTGAGGGCCGCGGTCCCGGCGGCTCCCGCCGCCGCGCCCGCCAGGATTCCGGTTCGCATGGGATCAGCCGTGCCCGGCGAGCCCGGCCGCGAAACAACGCGGAACAAGCGGGCTCAGGCGCGGTTCACCAATACGCGGCCGAATATCACCGTGATCACGCCGGCCAGGACGACCGACAGCAGGCCCACGCGCAGGCTGGTCTGGTCGGCGATGAGACCGACCAGCGGCGGTGACAGCAGGAAGCCGCCGCGCAGCAGCCAGCTCACGATGGTCAGGCCGGTGCCGGGCGCGAGCCCGGGCAGCTCGTCGGCGGTGTGCATGGCCGCGGGCACCAGGGTGGCCACGCCCAGCCCGGCCAGCGCGAACCCGGCCAGCGCGCTCGGCACCGACGGCACCGCCAGCGCCGCCCCCATGCCGATCGCGGCGAGCGCGCTGCCGGCCCGGACGACCGTACGCTGGCCGAAACGGTCGACCACCCGGTCGCCGGCCAGACGGCCGACGGTCATCGCGACCTGCATGGCCACGACGGCGAGGCCCGCGGTGGCCGCGCCCGCCTTCAGGTCATCGCTCAGATAGAGCGCACCCCAGGAGGCCCCCGCGTCCTCGACCAGCGCCCCGGCCGCCGCGAGCACGCCGAGGGCGGCCAGCATGCCCACCGCGGCCCGGGTGAACGAGCGGGACACCGGCGTGGCGTCCTGATCGGCGACGCGCTCGGCGTCCTCGGCCCCCGGCAGCAGGAAGCGGAAGGCGACCAGGGCGATCGCGCTGAACAGCACGGCCGAGACGGTCAGGTGTACGCCGATCGGCACCGACAGGCCGGCCGCGGCCGAGCCCATCAGGCCGCCGAGCACCGCGCCGATGCTCCAGACGCCGTGCAGCGAGTTGAGGATGGAGCGGCCGTAGAGCCGCTGGACCCGCAGGCCGTGCGCGTTCTGGGCGACGTCGATGATGGAGTCGAGGGCGCCGACGACGAACAGCGCGCCCGCGAACGCCGTCCAGTGCGGGGCGAACGGGATGATCAGTGTGGCCAGGGTCAGCAGGACGATGCCGAAGGAGGCCGTACGGGCCGACCCGAGCCGGCGGATGACGGCCCCGGCCAGCAGACCGGCCAGCAGGGCGCCGACCGGCATCGCGGCGATGGCCGTGCCGAAGAGCGCGTTGGAGACGCCGAGGTCGGCTTTGATCTGCGGATAGCGCGGCACCACGTTGAAGAACACCGCGCCGTTGGTGAGGAACAGCGCGGCGACGGCGGCCCGCGCCCTGCGAGCCTGCCGCGTGGGGGCGGCAGCCAGAGTCGTCATGCGGACGAGCGTACACACGCTATGTACGCTCGTACACAGCGAACGTCAGGTGTGAGCGAAGCCATGCAACGCCTGCTCGACGTCGGCGTCGGTGAGCTGACCGAAGGCCTCGTAGAACTGCCCGACGGCGCGGAAGCCGGCCGGCTCGCTCAAGCAGATGGTGGTGTCGGCGTCCAGCGGGATGCCGGGCGCGCAGACCGGCGCCGCGAAGACCACGCGCGCGGGATGCCGTCCCCGGAGCCACGCGATCGCCGCCCGGGCCGTCACCCCGGTGGCCAGCCCGTCGTCGACCACCACGACCTCGCGGCCGGTCGGGTCCGGCGCGGGCCGGTCACCGCGGTACGCCCGTGTGCGCCGGCCCACCTCGGCCCGCGCGGCGGCCACCGCCTCCGCGAAATCCTCCGGCCCGAAGCCGCGGTCGAAGACCGGTGGCCCGTCCTCGGCGATCGCCCCGGCCCCGACCTCGGGCCGGCCCGGCTCACCGATCTTCCGGACGATCACGACGTCGAGCTCGGCCCCGATCCGGGCCGCGACCCGGACGGCGACCGGCACGCCCCCGCGCGGCAGAGCGAGCACGAGGGGCACCGGACCGGGATGTTTCGGCACCTGGGCCGCGACCGCCTCAGCGAGCTGGCGACCGGCATCGTCCCGATTGGCGAAGATCGTCATGGTCAGGGGGTACCCCCGCGGCGTCGGCCCTATACGTCCGACCTGCGGGCCGCGAATGCCCGCGGTACTTTCCGGCCGGGTAGCTTCGGGGCGTCGGATCGCGGGCATGCGAAGGGTCCAGGAGGCGACGATGAGCGAGGCCCAGGTGGACCCCCGGCGGCGGGTACCGCGTACCGACGCGGTGCTGGCCGATCCCCGGCTGGCCGCGGCGACCGGCAGCGAGGGCCGGGCGGCGGTGAAGGCGGCCGTCGTGGGCACGCTTCAACGCGTACGGGAAGGAAAGCTCGACCCGGCTGAGGTCGTCGACGCCGTGCTCGCCGCCCTGCCCGGCGGGTTGCGGCCCGTGCTCAACGCGACCGGGGTCGTCCTGCACACCAACCTCGGCCGGGCCGCCCTCTCGCCCGCGGCCCGCGACGCCGTGGCCGCCGCGGCCGGGCACACCGACGTCGAGCTCGACCTGGCCACCGGCCGGCGCGCCAAGCGGGGCCGCACCGCCCTGGCCGCCCTGCACCGGGCCGTCCCCGCCGCGGGCGACGTGCACGTGGTCAACAACGGCGCCGCCGCCCTCGTGCTGACCGCCACCGCCCTGGCCGCCGAGGGCCGCGAGATCATCGTCAGCCGCGGCGAGATGGTCGAGATCGGCGACGGATTCCGCCTGCCCGATCTGCTGGAATCCACCGGCGCCCGGCTGCGCGAGGTGGGCACGACCAACCGCACCTCGCCGGCCGACTACGAACGGGCGATCGGCCCGGCCACCGGGTTCATCCTCAAGGTCCACCCGTCGAACTTCGTCGTGCGCGGCTTCACCAGCTCGGTGCCGATCACCGAGCTGGCCGCGCTGCCGGTCCCCGTCGTGGCCGACATCGGCTCCGGCCTGCTGGCCCCCGACCCGCTGCTCCCCGACGAGCCCGACGCCGCGACCACGCTGGCCGAGGGGGCCGACCTCGTCATCGCCAGCGGCGACAAGCTTCTGGGCGGACCCCAGGCGGGCCTGCTGCTGGGCGCGGCGCCGCTGATCGAACGCCTGCGCCGGCACCCGCTGGCCCGGGCCCTGCGCGTCGACAAGCTGACCCTGGCCGCCCTGCAGGCCACGCTGACCGGCCCGGCCACGCCGACCTGGGAGGCGCTGCGCGTCTCGCCCGAGGCTCTCCTGGCGCGCACCCGGCACGCTCAGGCCCTGCTGGCCGAGGCCGGCGTCGAGGCCGACGTCGTCGCGTCGGAGGCGGTCGTCGGTGGCGGCGGGGCGCCCGAGCTGACGCTTCCGTCGTGGTCACTCTCCCTGCCTTTCCCGTACGCGTCACCGCTGCGCGCCGGGGCGACCCCCGTGGTGGGCCGGGTGGAACGCGACCGCCTCCTGCTCGACCTGCGCTGCGTGCCGCCCTCGGCCGACCACACTCTGGTCGACATGGTCGTCGCCGTGGCCGGACCGGCGGGCTGACGTGCACGTCCTGGCCACCGCCGGTCACGTCGACCACGGCAAGTCGACGCTGGTGCGCGCGCTCACCGGCATGGAACCCGACCGGTGGGCCGAGGAACGCCGCCGCGGCATGACGATCGACCTGGGCTTCGCCTGGACCACGCTGGGCTCGGGCCGGACGGTCGCGTTCGTCGACGTGCCCGGCCACGAGCGTTTCGTGCCCAACATGCTGGCCGGCATCGGCCCCGTCCCGGCCGCGCTGCTGGTGGTGGCGGCGGACGAGGGCTGGATGCCCCAGTCGGCCGAGCACCTGGCCGCGCTGGCCGCTTTGGACGTACGGCATGGTCTGCTCGTGGTGACCCGGAGCGACCTGGCCGATCCCGGCCCGGCCACGGCGCAGGCGCTGGCCGAGATCGCCGCGACCTCGCTGGGCCAGGTGCCCGCGGTCGCCGTCAGCGGTCTCACCGGCGCCGGCCTCGACAACTTGCGGGCCGCGATCGACGACCTGGTCGACGCCTTGCCACCGCCCTCCCTCGACGAGCCCGTGCGTCTCTGGATCGACCGCGCGTTCACCGTCAAGGGCGCCGGCACCGTCGTCACCGGCACGCTGGGCGCGGGCGTCCTGCGGGTGGGTGACGAACTGGCCCTGGGCGACTCGGTGGTGCGGATCCGCGGCCTGCAGTCGCTGGGCCGGTCGGCCGACTCGGTCGAGGCTGTCGCGCGGGTGGCCGTCAACCTGCGCGGCACCCCCCGGGACGACGTGAGCCGGGGCGACGCCCTGCTGACTCCCGGCCGCTTCCGCCCGACCGAGCTGATCGACGTACGGGTCCACGGCGACCCCACCGCGGCCCTGCCGTCCACGATGACGCTGCACGCCGGCTCGGCCGCCGTCCCGGTGCGGGTGCGCCCGCTGGGCGACGACACCGCGCGTCTGCGCCTGGCCCGCCCGCTCCCGCTGCGGATCGGCGACCGGGCCCTGCTGCGCGACCCCGGCCTGCATCACGTGGCCGGCGGAGTCACCGTCCTCGACGTGGTGCCACCTGGCCTGCAGCGCCGGGGCGCCGCCGCCGCCCGAGCGGCCACCCTGTCCAAACTCGACGGCCACCCCGACCTGGCCGGCGAGCTCGCCCGACGCCACCTGATCCGGGCGGCTGACCTCGCCGCCATGGGCGTCCCGTTACCGGACGAGGCCGGGCCGGCATTCCGTTCCCCCACGCCCGCCTCGCCGAAGCCCGTGGCGGGGCCGGGCGGCGCGCCTGGCCATGACGCCCGATCCCCGTCCGTCGTCACGCCGGTGGTCAACGACTGGTATGCCGACCCGTCATTCTGGGCTTCGCTGCTCGACCGGCTCCCCACCGAGGTCGCGGCCTACCTGAAGGAGCACCCGCTCGAGCCCGGCATGCCGCTGGACGCCCTCCGCCACCGCCTCGCCCTGCCCGACCGTGCCCTCGTCACGGCGCTCCTGCGCCCACCCCTGTCCACCCGCAACGGCCGAGTGGCGACCGCCGTCGCCGGCCCACCCGCCGAGCTGGTCGCTCTGGTCGAGCGCGCCTTCGACGGCCTGAGCCCCTTCGCCGCCCCCGAGGCCCACGCCCTGACCGAGCTGGGCCTGGGCCCCCGCCAGCTGGCCGCCGCCGCCCGCACCGGCCTGGTCCTCCAGCTGGCCCCCCAGGTGGTGCTGGCCGCCGGCGCCGTCGAGCAAGCAGCTCAGGTCCTGGCCACCCTCCCGCAGCCGTTCACGCTGAGCGAGGCCCGCCGAGCCCTGGACACCACCCGCCGGGTGGCCGTCCCGTTCCTGGAGCTCCTGGACCGCCGCGGCATCACCCAGAGGCTCCCGGACGACCGTCGCCAACTGCGGCCGTGACCTCCACCTCCAGCACCGCCCCCGGCAGGAACAGCCGGCTCACCTCGACGGTCGTGCTGGCCGGCGGTTTCCGGCCCGGTGCCGGGAAGAGCCGCCGCCGCACCGCGCCGTAAGCCGGCAGGTCATCGAGGTCGGTCATGAACGTCCGGAGGAACAGCACATCCCCGAGCCCCGCGCCATGGGCAGCCAGCAGCGCGCCGACGATCTCGAAGATCCGCTCGGCCTGCGCCCCCGCGTCCCCCGGCGCCACCACCGCCCCGGCGTCGTCCACCGCGACCTGCCCCGCCAGCTGAAGCAGAGCCCCACCGGGCAGATCGATCCGAGCGACATGAGCGAACCGGTCCCCGAACGGTGCCCGCCACCGAGGCCGGATTGTCGAGCGTCATCTTCACCATGCCGGCGACGCTAGGCGTGGTGATGCCATGCCACCAGCGAATGTCGAGCATGCCTGCCATGCTGTGCAGTCATGGACACGGTTCTGCTCGATGTCTTCCGCACCGTCGCCCACCTCGGCTCGATCACCGCGGCCGCCCGCCGCCTGCAGTTCACCCAGTCAGCCGTGTCCCGCCAGATAGCCACCCTCGAGGCAGAACTGGGCACCCGGATCTTCGACCGTCTCCCTCGAGGCGTGGCCCTGACCGAGGAGGGCCGCACCCTGCTCCCGCACGCCGACGCCATCCTCGACCGCCTGGCCGCAGCCCGCCGCGCCGTCGACGACCTGCACACGCTGAGGGCCGGCCGCCTGCGGGTGGCCGCCTTTCCGACCGCCGTGGCCGCGCTGGTCCCCCGCGCTCTCGCCGCCTTTCGCGCGGCCCACCCCGAGGTGGCGGTCAGCCTCATCGAGGGCCTGACCCCCACCCTGCTGGAACGCCTGGCCACCGGCGAAGCCGACGTGGCCGTGGTGAGCGAGTCCCCCGCCGGCCCGATCGACACGACGCGCTTCGACCTGCACCACATCCTCGACGAGCGCCTGCTGGTGGCCGTCTCCCGCACCCACCGCCTGGCCCGCCGCCGCACAGTCCGCCTGTCCGAACTGGAAGCCGACTCCTTCGTCGCGGGTTCCGCCCACGCCGAGGAGACACTGCTGCGAGCCAGCCTGCCCACCGGCTTCCGCCCCCGCATCGACATAGTCGCCGCCGACTGGACCGGCAAGCTGGGCTGCGTGGCCGCCGGCCTCGGCATAGCCCTGATCCCAGCCTTGGCCATGCGCTCCAAACCCGCCGACGTGGCCCTGCTACGCCTGCACCCCGACGACGAACCCACCCGCCGCATCCACGCAGCCGCCCGCGCCGGCCACACTCCCCCACCCGCCGTGACGTCGTTCCTGCCCCTGCTGAAGGAGTCCCTCGACCCACTGTGGTCCCGCTGAGAAGGCCGGCTTTCAGGCGCTGTCGGCGATGGTGAACAGCCTCTGCCGCGAACGCTCGATCAGCGTCGTGAGCAGGTGGATGTGCGTGTCACCGAACGCCTCTTCGAGCAGCACATCCTCGTCACCCACGAGGTTGGGGTACGCCTCGTTCTCGGCGCGCTCGTCCAGGATGGCGTTCCGCTCGGCACAGAGCGTGCGCAGGTTGTCGAACTCCGTCATCCCCTCGACCCGGTCACTGCCGGGACGGGACGAGCCGGAAACCAGCGCGGCGTAACGCGCGTTCAACAAGCGCTGCGCCTCTTCCTCCGAAGTCCAGGGCGTGCCATAAAAAACCTCGGTGGTGTCCTGGTCGGGTCCGATCAGGAGAAGACCCTGGCTTCGGCCGAGAAAGTCGTTCTCCATCTCCGAGAAGACGCGCAGTTCAGTCAATTCGATCATCGTGTGCTCCTTGGTTCAGGGCGCCCGCTGTGGGCTGGGAACCACGCTCGCACAGGCCTCTTGAACCTGTTTGCGCTAGAAGGCGAAGACTCGGGCGCGCGGAGACCGGCAGAACAAATGGGACGGAGAAATGCGGTCGTCCCATCACGTCTGGGCGAGCCGGAGCCGACTGTCCGATAATCCATGACGAATTCATAACGGTCCGCGGAATCGCCCGCAGACCCGATGCCGTAATCCCCGATAAAGCGCGACAGCGATAAAGCGGAGGCGGACGGGAATCGAACCCGCCTGACCCGGGTGCCGGGTCACACCGGTTTTGAAGACCGGGAGGGGCACCAGCCACCTGAACGCCTCCGGGGTCGACGATAGCTGTTGCTTGCGGGGACGTGGGTGGCGGCCAGGGCGTGATCCTGAGCGCCCCGAGGGGCGGGGTGATCACGGGCGTGCCAGAGTGGTCGGTGTGACTGCTGTTGATGCGACTCGGCTGACCCAGTACGCGCACGGCGGTGGCTGTGCCTGCAAGATTCCGCCCGGTGAGCTCGAGTCCGTCGTGGCCGGGCTGGTCGGGACGGGGTTGCCCAAGGGGCCGGGTGAGCTGCTCGTCGGGCTGGATGACGGGGATGACGCGGCCGTGGTGAGTCTGGCCAACGGCACGGCGGTGGTGGCTACGGCTGACTTCTTCACGCCGGTGGTCGACGACGCGTACGACTGGGGGCGGATCGCGGCGGCGAACGCGCTGTCCGACGTCTATGCGATGGGTGGGACGCCGGTTGTCGCGGTCAACCTGCTGGCCTGGCCGCGGGATCTGCTTCCCATGGAGCTCGCGGGTGAGGTGCTGGCCGGGGGGCTGGCCATCGCGCGGGACGCCGGCTGTCACCTGGCCGGAGGGCACAGCGTGGATGACCCGGAGCCCAAGTACGGTATGGCGGTCACCGGCATCGCCGACCCGCACCGGCTCTTGCGCAATGACGCGGGTGTGGCCGGGGTGCCGCTCACGCTCACCAAACCGCTGGGCATCGGGATGCTCAACAGCCGGCACAAGGCGACCGGCGAGGTCTTTCAGAACGCGATCGACACCATGGCCACGCTCAACCTGGCGGCGTCGGTCGAAGCCCTGCGGATCGGGGCGGTCTGCGCCACCGATGTGACCGGCTTCGGGCTGTTCGGTCACCTGCACAAGCTGGCCCGGGCCAGCGGGGTCACGGCTCGCCTCCACGCAAGCGCGGTTCCCTACCTGGATGGTGCCCGCGAGGCCCTGCGGGACGGGTACGTCAGTGGGGGCACCCGCCGCAACCTGGACTGGGTCCGGCCGCACCTCGACAGCGACGTCAGCGAGGACGAGTTGCTCCTGCTGGCCGACGCGCAGACCTCGGGCGGACTGCTCGTGGCCGGTGAGGTGCCGGGCTACCCGGTCATCGGCGAGCTGATCCCGGCGCGGCCGGACGGGACCACGCTCGAAGTACGGTCCTGACCGCGAGCGCCGGGCACGGCGAGCCGGCGCGGGGGTTGACTTCGAGTGCACTCGAACTGCGAGGCTGACACCCATGGCTAACGGACTCACTGTCGGCGAGGCCGCGGAAACTGTCGGGCTCAGTGTGCACACGCTGCGCTGGTACGAGCAGGAGGGCCTGGTCGCGCCGATCGAGCGGGACAGTGCCGGCCGGCGGCGGTACTGCGACGACGATCTGGGCTGGCTGCGGCTGCTGATCCGGCTGCGGGGCACCGGCATGCCCGTGCGGGACATGCGCCGCTACGCCGAGATGGTGCGCGACGGCGACCACACCGTGGGCGACCGGCTGCAGCTGTTCGTCGAGCACCGTGAGCGCGTGCTGGCCCGCATCGACGAGTTGCAGCAGGACCTCTCGATGCTGGACATCAAGATCGCCCTGTACGGCGAGATGGACCGCGCCCAGCAGGAACGGCAGGGCGACGACTTCCAGCGGGTGCGGCACGAGCTGGGACACGATGGACTGACCGCGCCGGCCCGCTGACCGCGTTCGCGGCGACCCCCGGCGAAAGAAGCGACCCGCGAGACAGCGACCCCGCGAGACAGCGACCCCGCGAGACAGCGACCCCGCGAGACAGCGACCCCGCGAGACAGCGACCCCGCGAGACAGCGACCCCGCGAGACAGCGACCCCGCGAGACAGCGACCCCGCGAGACAGCGACCCCGCGAGACAGCGACCCCGCGAGACAGCGACCCCGCGAGACAGCGACCCCGGCGAAGCAAGCGACCCGCCGAGACGAGCGACGCGCCGAACTAAGGCCCGGCGAGACTAAGACCCGCTGACTTTCTTGCCGCCGGCTTTGTTCAGGCCCTCGCGCTGCGGCACGACCGTGTAACGCGGGTCCTTGGCCGACTCGACGCCGCCCTCGAACACCCCGAACCGGGTCAGCACCGAGCCTGCCAGCAGCGACACCCCGGCCAGGGCCGACACGACCCGGCTGCGACGACCGACCACCGCACCCACCGCGCCGGCCACCGTCAGCAGCCGCGCCGCCTTCAGCAGCTTGCCCGGGCGGCCCGTGGTGTAGGGCTCGCTCAGCAACCCGTACCCGTGCTCGACCCGATGCCCGGCGACGAGCTCGACCGCGGCGCCGGCCAGGGCCATCCGCCGGGCGGGCCGACCGGGGGCGGCGATCAGCCCCACGGCCGCCCCGCTGGCCAGGGCGCTTCCGGCGAACATGAACGGCAGGTCGGGATAGACAGCGTTCCAGCTCGGCACCGCCGTGTCGGCGAAAAGCACCGCGGTGTACGTGGCCAGCCCGGGAGCCAGCACGGCGGCGCCATACCCGGCGGCCGCACCCACCGGCGGCAGCACTTTCCGAGCTAGTCCGAGCACCCCGTGGGCGGGCAGGAACGGCGCCACCTCGGCCACCGCCGCCACCCCGGCCGCGCCGCCGAACAAGCTCAGCAGCCACGTACCCATCGACATCGGCGACGTCGGCTTGGCCACCCGCAGCATGTGGTGGAAGCGGTCCGGTCGCCCCAGGTCCTTGATCAGGAAGAAGGTGCTGGCGCCGAGCGCACCCAGCGCCGTCGTCCGGCCGGCGACCCGCAGCACCGGATCGCCGGTGGCCTGGCCGCCCGCCGCGAGTAGCGCCGACCCGGCGGCGAGGCCACCGGTGAACAGGTAGATCGCGATGTCGTGGGTCCACACCGGAGGCCGCACGATGGGCCGCCCGTAGTAGGACTGGAAGTCGGCCTTGGGCACCATCGACCGGTCGCCGCCACCGCCGCGCTTGCCCTTGCGCCGCCCGGCACCGTCGCCCCCGGAGGAATTGCGCACCGGGCCACCCGGCGCCTCGTCCCGCGACAGTCCGCTGCCGGGCCGGCCGGCGGGCGGCGGGGAAACCGAGCTCACTGACGCCTCCCGGCGAACGCGACGACCGCGGTGGCGGCCATGGTCAACGCGGCCAGTCCGGCCCGCTTCCACATCGAGACGACATCGCGGGTCGGCACGTGCGGGTCGGGCGGCAGACCGTACACCTCGGGCTCGTCCAGCAGCAGGAAGAACGCGCCGTCCCCGCCCACCCCGTCGGAGGAGTCGTGGCCATAGAGCCGGGCCTCGGCGACACCGTTCTCCTGCAGGTTCTTGACTCGGCGGGCCGCGCGCTCACGCAGCTCGGAGAGCTCGCCGAACTGGATGGACTCGGTCGGGCAGGCCTGGGCGCAGGCGGGGGTCAATCCATCGCCGATGCGGTCGTAGCAGAGCGTGCACTTCCAGGCCCGGCCGTCGTCCTCACGCCGGTCGATCACGCCGTACGGGCAGGCCGAGATGCAGTAGCCGCAACCGTTGCAGATGTCTTCCTGCACCACGACCGTGCCGAACTCGGTGCGGAACAACGCCCCGGTCGGGCAGACGTCGAGGCATCCGGCGTGGGTGCAGTGCTTGCACACGTTCGACATCATCAGCCAGCGGAAGTCGGTGCGCGGCGCCTCGGCGACCCGCCCCGGCAGATCGGTCATCGGCATCCCGAGGAACTGCCCACCGCCTGCCTGAGCAGAGCCCGGTGTAGCAGAGCCCGGTGAAGCAGAGCCCGGTGTAGCAGCGCCGGAATGAGAAGAGCCGCAGCCCCCGGAACCGCAGCCCGGAGCAGCCGGGGCGCCGAGGAACTCGCTGCCGGCGGTGGCCGCCGCGGCCAGCGCGTCGACCGCCGGTGGAATCCCCGGCGCGGTGCCCGTGTCCGGCGCGGTCCGCGCCGCCACCACATTGGTCGCCGGGATCGACGACGGCCCGACCGGCAGCCCGGCGAACGCGCCCGGCGTATCGGTGGCCGCGCCCGACGACGACCGGGGCTGCTCGATGAAGGCCACGTGCCGCCACGAGTTCGCGGTCAGCCCACCGGTGTTGTCGTAGGACTGTCCGAGCAGGTCGAACCCGTCGTCCGGCACCGCGTTCCACGTCTTGCAGGCCACCTCGCACGCCTTGCAGCCGATGCAGACCGACGTGTCGGTGAAGAATCCCATCCGCGGCGGCGCGTCGGTGTAGCCCGCGTCCGGCGCCGGGTCGAGCGGCCCGTAGAGGCTATTGCTGCCCATCGTCTGCGTCCCTCGGGGTCTCGATCGGCGTGTGGTGCCCGGGTGTGAGGCCCGCACGATCACGGTAGCCCTGCACGTACGTCAGAAGCTCCGGGCCGGTCGGCCGGCGGCCCGGCTGGATGTCGCAGGTGCCCACCTTGCTCTCCTGGATGAGCACGTTGGGGTCGAGCGTGATGCCGATCAGGTCGTTGGCCGAGTCGCCGGTGACCAGGCCCTCGCTGCCCCAGTGATAGGGCATCCAGAGCTGGTGCACGACGCGGCCGTCGATCCGCAGCGGTGTCAGCCGGTCGGTCACCATCACCCGGGCCTCGATCGCCGCTCGCGCGGTGACCATGTGGGCCCAGCCCATGTGCTCCAGGCCGCGCTCGGCCGCCAGCTCGGGCGACACCTCGACGAACATCTCCGGCTGCAGCTCCGACAGGTAGGCCAGCTGCCGGCTCATGCCGCCGGCCGTGTGGTGCTCGGTCAGGCGGCTCGTGCTGAAGACGTACGGGAAGACCTCCGAGTGTTTCTCGGGCGGGCTCGGGTTGGTCAGGTTGTCGGAGCGCTCGTACACCTTGCGGGTCGGATTGGCCTGCTGGCCGTAGAGCGGGTTGCGGAACACCGACTCGGCCGGCTCGTAGTGGGTCGGCATCGGGCCGTCGATGAGCCCGCTCGGCGCGTACAGCCAGCCCTTGCCGTCGCCCTGCATGATGAACGCGTCGTCACCGGAGATGGCCTCGACCCCGCTCGCGCCCTCGGGCGGCCGGTAGGACGGCGGCTTCGTCTTCTCGAAGTCGGGCACGTCGTCGCCGACCCACTCGCCCTTCTCGGCGTCCCACCACACGTATTTCTTGCGCTCCGACCACGGCTTGCCGTCGGGGTCGGCCGAGGCCCGGTTGTAGAGGGTGCGCCGGTTGGCCGGCCACACCCAGCCCCACTCGAGGGCGACGTAGTTCTGCTCGCTGCCGGGCTTGCGCCGGGCGGCCTGGTTGACCCCGTCCTGGTAGACGCCGGTGTAGATCCAGCACCCGCCCGAGGTCGAGCCGTCCGGCTTCATCTCGGTGAAGGTGCTCAGCAGCTTGCCGGTCGTCAGGTCGTACCCGTTGATCTCCTTCAGGACGTCCTCGCCGCTGGGCTCGCTCAGCTCGCCGTGCACGGGATAATCCCAGGCCAGGTTGAGCACGCCCTCGTCGCGGGGGCGGGTGGACCCGGCCAGGCGCTCCTTGATCTTGCGGCCGAGGTGGTAGAAGAACCACAGCTCACTGCGGGCCTCGCCCGGCGGCTCGACGGCCTTCTCCCGCCACTGCAGCATGCGCTGGGTCTGGGTGAAGGTGCCCTCCTTCTCGGCGTGCGAGGCGGCGGGCATGAAGAAGACCTCGGTCTTGCACTCCTCGGGCACGATCTCACCGGTGGCGATCTCGGGCCCGTTCTTCCAGAACGTCGCGCTCTCGATCATGTAGAGGTCGCGGACCACCAGCCAGTCGAGGTTGGCCATGCCGAGTCGCTGGGCCTTGCCGTGGGCCGAGCCGACCGCCGGGTTCTGGCCGAGCAGGAAATATCCCTTGATCTTTCCGTCGATCATGTCGAGAACCTGCTGGTAGGTGCCGTGGTCGCCGGTCAGGCGGGGCATCCAGCCGTACCCGTAGTCGTTCTCCTCGGTCGCCGCGTCGCCCCAGTAGGACTTGAGCAGGCTCACCGCGTACGACTTCGCGTTGGCCCAGAACCCGGACTGCTCCGGATGCCGGATGGCGTCGATCCACTGGTCGAACGTCTGGTGCTGCTGGAAGTGCGGCATCGGCAGGTAGCCGGGCAGCAGGTTGAACAGCGTCGGGATGTCGGTCGAGCCCTGGATGCTGGCGTGCCCGCGCAGCGCCATCACGCCACCGCCGGGGCGCCCCATGTTGCCCAGGAGCAGCTGGATGATCGCGCCGGCCCGGATGTACTGCACGCCCACGCTGTGCTGCGTCCAGCCCACGGAGTAGACGAGCGCGGTCGTCCGCTCCCGGCCCGAATTCGCCGTCCAGGCCTCACAGACCTCGAGGAACTTCTCTTGCGGTACGCCGCACAGGCGCTCCACGACCTCGGGCGTGTAGCGGGCGTAGTGCCGCTTGAGCACCTGGTAGACGCAGCGCGGGTCCTGCAGGGTCGGGTCCCGCGGGACGTCGGCCGGGATCGGCGGGCCGTGCGACTCCTGCTCGAGGCCGGAGGCGGTCTCCCGGTCGGCGTGCGACTCGCCCTCCTCCTGACCCTCGTCCTGCTGCCCCGCGTACTGCCAGCTGCCCTGGTCGTACGTGTTGAGCTCGGAGTCGTAGCCGGAGAACAGGCCGTCGAGGTCCTCGGTGTCCTGGAAGTCCTCGCTGACCAGCATGGACGCGTTGGTGTACGCGACCACGTACTCCCGGAAGTCCTTCTCGTTGCTGAGGATGTAGTTGATCACGCCACCCAGGAACGCGATGTCGGCCCCGGCCCGCACCGGCAGGTAGGTGTGCGCGAGCGCACTGGTGCGGGTAAAGCGCGGGTCGACGTGGATGACCTTCGCCCCGCGGTTCTTGGCCTCGACAACCCACTGGAAGCCCACCGGGTGCGCCTCGGCCATGTTGGAGCCCTGGATGATGATGCAGTCCGCGTTAGCCAGATCCTGGAGGAATCCGGTGGCCCCGCCACGGCCGAAGGAGGTCCCCAGACCGGGGACGGTGGCGGAGTGTCAAATACGGGCCTGGTTCTCGATCTGAATAGCGCCGATCGCGGTGAAGAGCTTCTTGATCAGATAGTTCTCTTCGTTGTCGAGCGTGGCCCCGCCGAGGCTCGAGATTCCCAGCGTACGGTTGAGCGGCCGCCCATCGTCGTCGGCGTCCTGCCAGGTCGCGTCGCGCGCGGCGAGCACCCGATCGGTGATCATGTCCATCGCCGTGTCGAGGTCGAGCTCTTCCCAATCCGTGCCGTACGGCCGGCGGTAGAGCACCTTCTGCTGGCGGCGGTCGCTGGTCACCAGGCTCAGGCTGGCCGAGCCCTTGGGGCAGAGGCGGCCCCGCGAGATGGGGCTGTCGGGGTCGCCCTCGATCTGGACGACCTTCTCGTCCTTGACGAAGATGCGCTGCCCGCAGCCGACCGCGCAGTAGGGGCAGACCGATTTGGCCACCCGGTCGGCAGTCTCGGTGCGGGCGGTCAGAGCCTTGGACCGCGGGGACTGCGAGGCAGCGCCCCGGCCCAGCGGGTCGGTGCCGGTGAGCTGCCGGTAGACCGGCCACCCCTCGATCCATGTCTTGACTCCCACGATCACGACCCTAACCCAGCTTCCGGCCTGTCGCACGGGACCCGCGCGCGCCTCACAAACGACCTGGATAATGGGTTTCATGGAGCGTCCCGTGGCCCTGCGGCGGTGTCCCCGCTGCGGGCATCAGACACGCGCCGACCGCATGGTGAAGGGCTTCGGCCGTGACTGCGCGACCCAGCTGGGCCTGATCGGGCGCTCGGTCGACACCGGCCACGAGGGCCCCGACCTGCTCGACGTGCTTCGGGAGAACGCGTCCTCGGCCGAACAGGAGGATTCGTGCGACGGCTGGGACCGGCCGGGCGACGGTCCGTACGGATGGTGAACAACATCGGACAGAATGCATCCTGATCAGAGGGTACGCTGCGGGCGCCGCTGACCGCCCGGACAAGGGAACACATCAATGCGCAGGCTCGCTGGCGCCGCCCTGATCCTCCTTCTGACCGTGCTCACCGCCCCGGCGGCGGCACAGGCCGCACCCTCCTGGCAGATGCAGGTGAAACAGGTCAGCATCGCGCCCGGCAGCGTCGAGGAGGGCCTGCCGTTCTCGGTCACCCCGCCTCGCGTCCGCGGGACCCGATACCAGTACGACCTGGTCTTCGACATCACCGCGGCCGCGGGCCTGGTCAAGCTCCGGCCCAACATCAACCCGAGGTGTGTCACCACGGCCACCACCCTGACCTGTCCGGAGACGGGCTTGGACATGTCGAGCTACCTGCTGGTCACCGCGGAAGCGGATGCCCCGGTCGGCACGGTCGTGCGGATCCCGGGTCGCGTCGTCACCGGCGGCCGGACGGTGGCCAGTGCGACCGGCACGATCACGATCGCCGAGGAGGTCGCCCTGACCGCGGTCGAATCGCAGGGCGACCTGTCGATGGCCACCGGCTCGACCGCGGGGCTGGCCGCCGGCATCCGCAACACCGGCGACGTCCCGGTGAACGGCATCGTCCTCGAACTGAAATCGATCACCGGCATCGAGACCGCCGGCTACCGCAACTGCGTCAACTTCGAGGGTCCGCCCGGTCCGGTCTCCCCGTCGTCCGGCGCCACCTGCCTGTTCGACGCCGTGCTGGAGCCCGGTCAGGAGTACCGGCTGGCGACGCCCTGGCAGATCACCGCCACCGACGCGGTGTGGGCGCCGAGTGAGTGGCTCTCCCAGTTCTTCTGGTACACGGTGCAGGACTACCGGGACCTGGGCCGCCGGCTGCCACCGGGCACCGGCGACGGCCCCGAGCTGCAGCTGGCCGGTGCGGCAGAACTGCCCGCGGGCCCGGCCGCCGCACCGCAGACCGAGCTGGACGTCAACGCCAACCCGGACAACAACAATGATCAGTGGAGCCTGCGGGTCACCGGGCGCAACGTCTCCACTTTCACGGTCACCGGCGACACGGCGAGCGGCCGCGTCGGCCAGACCGTGGCCGTGCAGGCCAGTGTGCTCAACAACGGCCCGGCGCGGGTCGAGGGCTGGGGCGTCGGGAACTCCCACCTGATGGTCACCGTGCGGCCGCCGGCCGGCACGACGGTGATCAAACCCGGCAAGGGCTGCACTGTGTTCAACGTCGACGCGCCGTCGGCTCCGGGCGTGCCGTGGCCGCCGGGCGCCGACTTCGACGACGGCAACTACTACTGCTTCACCGACATCATCCGGGGCAACCCCTACCTGCCGGGCAAGCCGGTGAACTTCGACTTCACCCTGCGCCTCGACAAGCCCGGCACGCTGCGGGGCGAGATCCGGACCATCCTCGGTTTCGGTGGGGGCCAGGCCACCGTGGTCAACCAGAAGGACGCCATCGTGGTCACCGCCACCGGCCCGGCCGCGGGCAGCCCCGGTGGTGACGGTGACGACGGTGACGACGGCGGCACGGGTGGTGGCGGCGGCCTGCCGATCACCGGTGGGAACACCGCCACGGTCGCTTTGATCGGTCTCGCTCTGCTCGCGGCCGGCGCCGCCGCGCGGTTCGCGACGCGCCGCCGGTGATCGGGTCACGCAGCACGCCGCGCTCCACTTCACTCCGGACGATGCGCAGGCTCGCCGGCGTCACTCTGATCGCATTCGTCGCCGCCCTCATTCCGGCCGCGGCCGCGCCGGCCGCTCCCGCCGGGGACTACGGACTGACCCTGGCCGACACCAGCGTCGCGCCGGGCACGGCCAAAGCCATGCGGGTCCAATTCACCGCACCCGCCACCAATCCGCCGCGCGACTACCGCCTGGTCTTCGACATCGCGGCGCTGAGCGGGATCGCCACCCTCACCCCGTGGCCGTCCGCCCAATGCACCACCACCGCCTCCACGCTGGACTGCGCGGCCGTCGGCGAGTCGCAGCTGGTCGTGACCGCCGCACCCGGCGCCGAACTGGGCGCAACCGCGAAGGTCGGCCTGCGGGCCGTCCTGGGCACCGCGACGCTGGACACCGCGACCGCCACCGTGACCATTGCCGAGCAGGCCGCGCTGACCGCGGTCGACGCCCAGGCCGACCTCTCGGTGGCGACCGGCGCGACGACCGGGCTGGCCGCCGCGGTCCGCAACACCGGCGACCGCCCGGTGACCGGTGTGGTCCTGCAGCTGCGCACGGCCATCGGCATCCGCACGGCCGATCACCGCAACTGCGCCCCGATCACCGCCGCCCCCACGATCCTTCGGCCCCAGGCGGGCGCGGCCTGTCTGTTCGACGCCGAGCTGGCCCCCGGTCAGACCTACCGGCTCGCGACACCGTGGCCGGTCACCGCGACCGACGCCGTCTGGGCGCCGAGCGAGTGGATCTCGTCGTTCACCTGGTACACCGCGCAGGACTACCTCGACCTCGGTCACCGGCTGCCGGCCGGGGGCAGCGGCCCCGAGCTCGAACTGGCCGCCGTCACCACCGCCCGCGCCGTCCCGCAGACCGAGCCCGACACCCTCGACAACGCCGACGACTGGACGCTCTCTGTCACCGGCGACAACCGCTCCCCCATCACGGTGAAGGGCGCGACGGTGAACGGCACGGTCGGCCGGACGGTCACCGCCCGCCTCAGCGTGCGCAACGACGGCCCGGCGCGCATCGAAAGCTGGGGACACCCGGCCGGCGCGTACCTGACCGTCACGGTGAAGCCGCCCGCCGGCACCACAGTGGTCAAGCACCCCGAGCGGTGCGAGCCGTTCGTCAGCGGCTACCCGGGGCCGGACGCGCCCTGGCCGCCGGGTGTGCTGCCCGGTGACGGCAACTTCTACTGCTTCACCGACTTCTGGCGCGGCAACCCCTACCTGCCCGGCCGGGCCGAGACCTTCGACTTCACCTTCCGGGTCGACCGGCCGGGCACGCTGCGCGGCGAGATCCGCACCGAGCTGCACAGTGCCGGCGTGAAGCGCCAGAGTGCCCCCATCGTCATCACCGCGACCGGCGCGGCCACCGGCGGCGACAACGGCAATGGCGGCGGCGAGGGCGGCGGCGGCCTCCCGATCACCGGCACCGACACCGCCACCGTGGCGCTGATCGGTCTCACTCTCCTCGTCGCCGGCGCCACCGCCCGGTTCGCCACCCGTCGCCACTGAAGGCCACCGTCATGCGCCGAGCCGTCGGCACAGCCTGATCGCCCTGCTGACCGCACTTCTGACGGTGACCGTCCGGCTGCCCGCCGGGCAGCAACACCACCGCCGTGGCCCTGATCGGCCTCGCGTTGCTCGTCGCCGGCGCCTGCGCCCGGGTGGCCACCCGCCGCCGTCAGAAAGATTTTGCATCGCTAGTGACAAAAGTTGGCGGGCCGTCCATCATGGCTCGATGCCTGGCCGTCATCGTCATCTCCAGCGCACCGGACTGATCGTCACCGCCGCCGCCGTCACCGTCGCCGTGGTCGCCGGCGGTGCGTGGGCGGGCTTCCGCGAGTGGGGCGGCGAGGAGTGCGCCACCACGGTCCAGCTGCGGGTGGACGCCGCCCCCGAGATCGCCCCGGCCATCCGGGCCGCCGCCGAGGCGTGGACCAAGCGCGAGGACGCCTGCGCCCAGGTCGCGGTCACCGCCGCCGACCCGGCGGCGGTCGCGGCCGCGGTCGGCGGGCAGCACGGGGTGAACCTGGCCGGGGTCGGCACCGGCGGGCGGGCCACGGCGTCCGGCGTCGACATCTGGATCCCCGACGCCACGACCTGGTTGCTCCGCATCTCGTCGGAGGCACCGGGATTCGTGCCGTCCGTGCTGGGCTCGGTGGCGATGAGCCCGATGGTGCTCGCCGTGCCGCAGTCGTCGGCCGCGTCGCTGGGCCTGACGACCCGTACGCCGAAAATGGCCGACCTTGTCACGAGGCTCTACGCCGACAAGGCACTGCGGCCCGGCATCGTCGAGCCGTCGCGCTCGGCCACCGGGCTGGCCGGGCTGCTCACCGTGGCCGGCGCGACCAAGAACCCCGCCCTGCGCGTCGGGGTCATGCGGACCCTCGCCGCCAACAGCTCCAACCTCCGCGACGACCTGCTGGTCAAGCTGGGCGACAGCGTCGGCCTGGCGCCGCTGTCCGAGGCCGACGTCATCGGCCACAACGCCAGAACACCGGGCAATCAGCTGGCCGCCCTCTATCCGAGCCCCGCCACGGCCGTGCTCGATTATCCGTACGCGGTGATGCCCGGGGTCGACCCGGAGAAAGCCGCCGCGGCGGCCCGGCTACGCGCGGCACTCGGCGCTTTCCCGGCCGAGCTGGCCCAGGCCGGGCTGCGCAACGCGGACGGCTCGGTGGGTTCGGGATTCCCGGCCCCGGACGGCGCGCCGGCCAAGGTCTTGTCACCGCCGGCCCCGCCCGCCGCGGCCATCACTCCGTTGCTCGGCAGCTGGACGGCGATCACCCAGCCGGGCCGGATGCTCGCGGTGTTCGACGTGTCGGGCTCGATGAAGGCGAAGGTGCCGACCGCCGGCGGCCTGACCCGGGCCGAGGTGACCCAGCGGACGGCGCAGCAGGGCCTGGCGCTGCTCGACGGACGCTGGTCGGTCGGCAACTGGACGTTCTCGACGAACATGGTGGGCCGGCGGCCGTGGAAGGAGAACGTGCCGATCTCGTCGGTCGCCACGAACCTGCCCCGGCTGAAGGCGGCCATCGGCCGGATCACCCCGAAGGACGGCGGGGACACCGGGCTGTTCGATACCGCGCTGGCCGCGTACGGGGCGGTGCTGAAAGGCTGGAAGCCCGGCGTGTCCAACTCGGTGGTCATCTATACCGACGGCGCGAACGACAATCCCGGCGGCCTCACGATCGACGAGCTGGTCGCCAAGATGACCAAGCTCCGCAACCCGGCCAAACCGGTCCGCATGATCATCATCGGCATGGGCACCGCGATCGACCGCGCCGAACTGGAAGCGATCGTCAAGGCCTCCGGCTCCGGCGGCGTCTTCGTCGCCACCGACCCCGCCAAGATCGGCGAAATCTTCCTGGAGGCGATTGCCAGCCGCCGCGGCGCCTGATCAGGCGCCGGGACGGGCCGGGCGGCCGGCGCCGATGCAGACGAAGCCGGACGCGATGGCCATCACGCGTTCGTCGTCCGCGTTCTCGCGCTGGGCGGCGGCGAGCGCCTCGGCGGCCGGGACGCCCGCGGCCAGGCGGGTGTGCAGGGCTGACATCAGCGGTGCGGTCTGTGCGTCGAGCACGGGCAGCACCGATGCCACCACCTGCACGGCGCCGAGTGCGAGGAAGGTCGCGCTCAGGCCCAGCAGTTCGTTGCCCGCCGCGACGACGTTGCGCCCGCCGTCGCATGACGCCAGCACCACCGTGTGCGGGACGCCGGTCAGCCGCTCCAGGTCGTAGACCATGAGCGGGCCGTCGGCGAACCGCAGCGAGGAGAACAGCGGGTTGTGCTGGTGGGCGGTGCCGTGCGCGGCCAGGTGGGCCAGCGTCGCGCCGTCCATCGTGCCGGTGACGGCCGCGACCGTCGCGTCGGCGCCGATCAGAGGCTTCCCGTCGTAGATCTGGGCGACGTCGAGCGCCTCGGCCTCGGCGCCGGGCAGATCGGGCCCCGCGCACACCGCCACCGGTCCGTCCACGGTGGATTCGCGTGCTGTCGCGCGCGCCCACAGCATGGCTGACGGCGCCACGACCATCGGGCGCCCGGCGCACGAGGGCAGCAGCGCCCACGGCAGCGACTGCAACGGCCCGGTCGGCACCAGCACCAGCGGCCGGTCCGCGGTCTCGGTCAGCGGGCTCAGGATCAGCCGGTCGAGCCGCCGGGCGGCGTCCCGCACGAGCGCGAGGGCGCCGGCCCGGTCGTCGCGTCCGGTCGCGTCGGCGGCCAACCGGCCCAGCCCGAACGGCAACCGGCGCACGAGGTCGCGCACCTCGGCGGTCGCGGCCAGGCGGTGATGGCGCATCCCGGCCGGCGTCATCGTCACCGCGTGCAGCTCCGGGCCGTGCTCGACGAACTCGATCAGGGCCCGCTCGCCCAGGGAACCGGCGACGGCCGCGGCCGACGGCGCCAGGGCCGACCGGGCGGTCCCGGCCTGCCTGGACCACCGCGCGTGGTCGCGGATCCGGCGCTCCAGCGCGATCTGCCGCCGCACCAGGGCGGCCACGGGGCTGCCGGCCTTGCGCAGCTGGAGGATCTCGACGGCCACCGACCGCAGATCGGCCAGGTCACCGGCCAGCACGTCGTCGTCCGGCGGCCGGACCGGGCGGCGCATCAGGTGCACGGCCCGCCCCAGCTCGGCCCACTCCCAGATGCCCAGCGGACGGCCGCGGCGGACGGCCACCTCCAGGCCGAGATCGACCAGATCCGTACGGTGGCCGGCCGCGTGCGCACGCAGGTCGGTGGCGCCGATGGTCGCCGCGTGGTCGCCCAGCACGGTCAGGCCGGCCCGGACCGCCCGGGTCGCCCCGCCCGGGTCGTCCGCGGCCAGCCGCCGGGTCGCCTCGGCGTACCAGCCCCGGGCCCGCAGCAGGGCCGGGCCCCGCCGGCGGGCCTCGGCTGCGACACCAAGGTGACGTTGCGCGGTGGCCGGCTGGCCCTTGGCCCGGGCCACCCGGGCGGCGAGCAGCCGTCCTTCGAGCGCCGCCACCGGCCAGCGGTGCGGGAGCACCGCCTCGACGGTCTTGTCGATCGCGGCGAGCGAGGGCGTCGTGCCGCCGGCCTCACGGATCGACAGGACGGCGAGCCGGGCCAGCGGCACCCAGTCGGCCCGGCCCTGGCGCGCGAACTCGCGCAGCGCCCGGCAGGCCTGACCCAGCGCGAGCGGCAGGTCGCCGTCGACCGCCGCGACCCGGGCCAGCAGCAGGCGCACCTCGGGCAGCCCGAGCCGGCTGCGGGTCCGTTCGAACTCGGCCACCGCCTGCTCGGCCGTCTCCCGGGCCTCCGAGATCAGGCGGGCCGACAACAGCAGGTCGGTGCGGTCGGTCAGCAGCGGGCCGAGCTGCGCCCGCAGACCCTCGATGATCTCTTCGGCCTCGTCGAAATGGGCCAGCGCGGCCGGGATGTCGCCCCGCAACGACTGGACGAAGCCGAGGTTGGCCAGCGCGTAGCCGTTCTGCAGGGTGAGCCCGAGATCGCGGCACAGCCGCACCGCCTCGTCGAGATCGGCCAGGGCGGCCGCGTGCTCGCGGCGCTGGGCGTGCAGCACGCCCCGGTTGAAGACGACACGCTGCACCCACAGGTCGTCGCCGGCCCGGCGCAGTGGCGGAAGGGCTACGCGGTAACGCTCCAGGGCCTCACCGAGGCGCCCCAGCTGGTGCAGGATCGCGCCTTCCTGAGCGCGGGCGCGGGCCCCCTCGACGTGGTCGAGACGCTGGACGGCGGCGCGGATCTCGCGCAGGGCATCCCGGGGACGGCCGCGCAGATTCAACGCGTACGCGAAGGTCATCTGAGCCTCGGCGCCGAGCCGGGGCAGGGCGGCGGTGCGCGCGACCTCCATCGCCCGCCGCAGGTGACGGACCGCGCGGTCGAGGTCTTTGTGGTGGATCGCGGCCAGCCCGCGGGCCCGCTGAGCGATCACGGTGGCGGCCTGGTCACCGCTGCGCCGGGCCAGGGTGAGGGCCTGGACGGCGAGGTCGTCCGCGCGCTCCGGGTCACCCTCGGCCACCCGCAGCGCGTCCTCGGCTGCCTCCCGTGCGGCCGACGCTCCCACACCTAACAGAGACGACGCGGCCGGATTCCTGTCAACCACTTTACGGTCAGGACCGGCGTATCAGCCGTTGCTTTCACCCCTCTGTACGCGTAGGACTGACTGCAGGCAACGCCGGAAAGGGTGTGCCCATCATGGATCAGGAACGTTCACGGAGGCTCGATCTCCAGGTCGGCAACGAGATCGTTGTCGAGCTGGAGTACGTACCGCTGGTCAGCGAGGAGCTGATCCATTTCGGCGTGACCGTCGACGGCGAACCGGACCGGAACCAGCGCCTCGGCCTGGGCCGTCTGAGGTTGAAGGGTCTGGCGGTCGAGGACACCGCCGCGACCACCGACCCCGGCGCCGGTGTCGGCGACGACGCCCGCGGGCACTGGAAGAAGGCGCTGGGCGCGATCCTGGCCGGCGACGGCCCTGAACCGACCAATCTCGACGTCTGCCTGGCCGCAATGCGGTCCTGGTTCGCCGGGAAGTACGGCGGTTTCGTGCCCGCCTTCGGAAAGAACCGCGGACTGCAGGACGTCGAGGGCCTCCCCTACATCAGCGGCGGCGGCGTAAGCAAGGTGCCCACCCTTCCGCGGACGCCACCACCCGCCATCGGCCGGGTGGGATCACCGGACGGAGCCGGTGTCCGGGTCGGTCTGGCCGACACGCCGATCTTCGCCAACGCGCAGCTCGAAGGACGCTACGACAAGGATGTCGCCACGTTCGTACCGGAGGGTGTGGTCAAGCCGGCATCCGGGCACGCGACCTTCATCGCCGGCCTGGTGCTGCAGCGGGCCCCCGGCGCCTTCCTGGTCGTCCGGCCGGCCCTCGGCACCGACGCCCACGGCACCAGCTGGGACGTCGCGACCTCGCTGATGGCCTTCCTCGACGAGAAGAACCGGGTCGACGTCCTGCCGCTGGCCCTGGGGACGTACACCATGGACGGCCGGCCCCCGCTGGTCCTGACCCGGGCCATGGAACGCCTGACGTCACGCACCGTCGTGGTGGCCGCGGCCGGTAACCACGGCAAGGAACCGTTCTCCGGCCCACCCGGCCAGTTGACCAGCAGGACCGTCACCCATCCGGCCTCGGAACCCCGCGTCTGCGCTGTCGCCGCGGCGGACGCCGACGGCAAGCTCGCGGAGTTCAGTCCCCCCGACCTGCCCTGGTTCCAGTTGAAGGCGCGTGGCGTGGACGTCTCGAGCCTGTATCTCGATGCGAGGGTTCAGATCGACGCCGACCAGGAGCCGGAGCGATTCGAGGGATTCGCCAGCTGGAGCGGCTCCTCGTTCGCGGTCGCGACAGTGGCCGGCGAGATCGCCCGGCGGACTGTGCCCGGTCGTGTCACCGCGCGTGAAGCACTCGACCAGATCCTGGCCCACGGTGCCGACGGCATCTGGAGAGCCAGGGATTGACCGCGAGCCGGCGTCGCGGCCGGTTCACCAAGGGAAGGGAACCGGCCGAGGCTGATGCCCGACGACGAACCACTGGCGGGGCTGATCGAACGCGCCAAGAACGGTGACCGGGTGGCGTGGAACGCGATCGTGGCCCGGTTCGCCCCGCTGGTGTGGTCGGTCTGCCTCCGGTCGGGTCTCTCCCGCACGGACGCCGAGGACGCCTGCCAGGGTGTCTGGATGCGCCTGGTGGAGCAGCTGGACAAGCTCCGCGAGCCGGCCGCCCTGCCCGGGTGGCTCGTCACCACGACGCGCCGCGAGGGCATCCGGGTGCAGCGCCTGGCCCGCCAGCGCGAGCTCGTCGAGCGCCGCGCCGTCCGGGAGAAGGAGCTGACCGCCGGCCAGGACCTCCCGGACCACGGGCTCCTGGCAGTGGAGCGGCAACAGGCTTTGCGCACGGCGTTCGCCGAGCTGTCGGAACCGTGCCGGCGCCTGCTGACCCTGCTGCTCCACGATCCCCCGCTGCCGTATGCCGAGATCGGCGCGAGGATGGGCAGGCCGGTGGGCAGCCTCGGGCCGAGCCGGGCCCGATGCCTCGACAAGCTTCGCCGGCACCCGGCGATTCTCGGCCTGACCGGCACGGAGCATGAGCACACGGGGCGAGGGAACGACGATGGATGACCGGTGGCATGACGACGAGCACCTGCTCGCCGCGCTCGCGGAGTCGCTGAGCGCCGCGGAGGCGGTGCCGGCCCGGGTGGTCGCGCTCGGCGAGGCGGCCTTCGACTGGCGGACGATCGACGCGGAGCTGGCCGCCCTGACGTACGACTCGGCCGTCGACCCGGTGCCGGACGAGCCGGCACTGGTCCGGGCCGAGGTGGCTTCCCTGCGGTCGTTGCGGTTCCAGGCCCCCGCGGTGGCCGTCGTGCTCGAGATCACCGACGACGCCCTGGTCGGCCAGATCCTGCCGCCCCGGCCGGCCGGCGTCTCCCTGATGAGCTCGATCGGTGAGGGCACCGACGTCGAAGCCGACGACCTGGGCTACTTCGTCTTCCGCCCGGTGCCGCGAGGCTCGTTCCGCCTGCTGTGCCGCACCCGTCCCGGCCCCGAGCTGCTCACCAGCTGGTTCCAGCTCTAGGCGACGCCGTACGGAATCGCTGTTGACCGGCCCGGGGCGAGACACCGAGGCGGGCCGAGAAAAGTCGCATCTTCAGGCCGTATACGGACCTGACGGTGCCGTGTGACCGGGGTCTCGTGATCTTGCGTTGACTTGAAGTGCGGTTGAGGTTCTAGGTTTGAGAACCGATCCCGAGAGAGGACCCCGATGCGACTGCCCCGCCTCTTCACGCCGCGCACCACGGTGAGCGCCCACTGCGACCTGCCCTGCGGCGTCTACGACCCCGCCCAGGCGCGGATCGAGGCTGAGTCGGTCAAGGCCATTTGCGAGAAATACCAGGCCAACGAGGACCCGGAGTTCCGTACGCGTGCCCTGATCATCAAGGAGCAGCGCGCCGAGCTGGTCAAGCACCACCTGTGGGTGCTGTGGACCGACTACTTCAAGGCGCCGCACTTCGAGCAGTACCCCGAGCTGCACACCCTGTTCAACGAGGCCACCAAGCTGGCCGGTGGGGGCGGGGCCAAGGGCTCGGCCGACCCCGAGGTCGCCGACCGCCTCCTCGCCAAGATCGAGGAGATCTCGACGATCTTCTGGGCGACCAAGAAGGCCTGAGGACACAGACATGGATCGCTCTCTTCGGGTCGCCGTCGTCGGTGCCGGCCCGGCCGGCATCTACGCGGCTGACATCCTCACCAAGGCGGCCCCGGCCGCCACGGTCGACATCATCGACCGGCTCCCGACGCCCTACGGCCTCATCCGGTACGGGGTCGCCCCCGACCACCCGCGGATCAAAGAGATCATCACGGCGCTGCACCACGTGCTGGAGGATCCGCGCATCCGGTTCATCGGCAACGTCGACTACGGCGTCGACGTCAAGCCCGAGGAGCTCACCCCGTTCTACGACGCGGTCGTGGTCGCCACCGGCGCCGACAAGGACCGTGAGCTGGACATCCCCGGCATCGACCTGCCGGGCAGCCATGGCGCGGCCGACTTCGTGTCCTGGTATGACGGCCATCCGGACGTACCGCGGGAATGGCCTTTGACCGCGAGCAAGGTCGCTGTGATCGGGGCCGGCAACGTGGCCGTCGACGTCGCCCGCATCCTGGCCAAGACCGCGGACGAGCTGCTCGAGACCGAGATCCCCGACAACGTGCACCGCGGCCTGCTGGCCAGCCCGGTCACCGACGTGCACCTGTTCTCGCGGCGCGGACCGGGGCAGGTCAAGTTCACCCCGATGGAGCTGCGCGAACTGGACGAGTCGCCCAACGTCGAGGTGGTCGTGCACCCGGAGGGCATGGAGTTCGACGAGGGCAGTCTGGCCGCGATCCGGGCCCGGCGCTCGCTCAAGATGTGCGTCGACACCCTGCAGAACTGGTGCGCCCGCGACCCCCGGGACCGCCCACGCCGCCTGCACCTGCACTTCCTGCAGGCCCCCGTGGCGGTTCTCGGTTCTTCCCGTACGGAGGGCCTGCGCACCGAGACACAGGAGCTCACCGGCGACGGCTCGGTCCGCGGCACCGGCGTGTTCACCGACTGGGAGGTGCAGGCCGTCTACCGGGCCATCGGCTACCTGAGCCGCCCGATCGCCGACCTGCCGTTCGACCCGGTCACCGGGACGATCCCGCACGAGGCCGGCCGCGTGCTCGACCTCGACGGCGAGCGGGTGCCCGGTTTGTACGCGACGGGTTGGATCAAGCGCGGCCCGGTCGGCCTGATCGGTCACACGAAGAAGGACGCCAACGAGACGATCACCAGCCTGCTGGCCGACGTCGACACCCTGCCCGCGGCGATCCACCGCGACCCGGCCGACGTGCTGACCTACCTCGACCGGCGCGGCGTCGGCTACACCACCTGGGACGGCTGGAAGCGCCTGGACGACCACGAGGTCGGGCTGGGCCGGCCACACGGCCGCAAGCGGGTGAAGGTCGTCCCGCGCCAGGACATGATCGACATCAGCCGGGGCATCTGAGGCCCCGGGCGTGCTTTGACGTCGGGTGCCGGCGGGGACCTCCCGCCGGCACCCAGCGGATTTCGCGCCGCGCCGGCTCAGGCGACGTGCCGGGCCGGGCGTAGCAGGGTCAGGGCGCGCAGCGCCTCGGAGCGGGAGATCGGCTGATCGTCCTCGGCCTGCACGGCCAGGGCCATCTCGATCGCCTGGCGGATCCAGGTCGTCTTGGGCACCTCGGCCGCCTTGGCCGCGGCCGCCACGGCCTGGTCGAGCTCGGTCGGCAGCCGCAGCGAGCGGACCACCATCACGGCCGAACCGGCCGGGGGCAGCAACTCCAGCAGGGCCTGCTCGTCCTCCGGACCGGCCGGGGGCTCGAACGAGAGTCCGTCCATGAACGGGGCGAGCTGCTCGGCCGACTGCGGTACGTCGTCGTGACTCATCGGGTCTCCTCCCACCGGCTGAACTGCTGCAGTTCCTCATCGGTCATGCCCCGGGCACCGATGATCTTCCAAGTGAGCTCGGTCGCGTGATAGACCGCCACGATCAGCGGCCGCCCACCCACCGTGCGGCCCCACACGGTGAGGACCGGAACGCCCTCGGCGCTGACCGCACGCCGAGGCCACCGACGCCGGGCCTCCAGCACCTGCCGCACCTCGTGAAGCTCGATGCCGAGCAGAGCGGCCAGGGCCCAGTCGTCCCATTCGTATGGCACTCCCCCAGCGTACTACGCGCGTGATACGCGAGTCAGGGCGAAGCGGACGCCGGTGAGCTGCTCGGAGACCGTCCAGAGGCGGCGGGCGGTGTCGAGGTCCCGGGCCCGGCGGGAGCGGCCGACCAGGTGGGGGGCGCCGCGGCCCTCGAGGAAGCCGCTCGGGCCGGCGTAGCTGTTGCCGGGGAGGTCGGCCACGGCCGCGTAGAGGGTGGGCAGGGCGCCGTCGTCCTCGCTCTGGGCCAGCAGATTGACCAGTGGTCGCTGCAGGGTGGCCAGCCAGGTCGGCACGCCCTGGTGATGCAGCAGGTTGGTGCTGGCCAGGCCGGGGTGGGCGGCATTGGCCAGGACCGGGGAGCCGGCCTCGGTGAGCCGGCGCTGCAGCTCGGCCGTGAAGAGCAGGTTGGCCAGCTTGGACTGGCCGTAGGCGGCCATCGGGCGGTAGCGGCGCCGTTCCCAGTTGAGGTCGTCGAAGTCGATCCGGCCGGCCCGGTGGCCGCTCGACGAGACGGTCACCACGCGCTGCCGGATCCGGGGCAGCAGCAGGTTGGTCAGCGCGAAGTGGCCCAGGTGGTTGGTGCCGAACTGCAGCTCGAAGCCGTCGGCCGTGCGCCCGAGCGGCGGCACCATCAGGCCGGCGTTGTTGATCAGCAGGTCGACCGGCTCGTCGAGGGCGTCGGCGAACTCGCGGATCGAGGCCAGGTCGGCCAGGTCGAGCCGGCGGACCTCGGTCTCGCCGGTCATGGCGGCGGCGGCCGCGCGACCCTTGGCGACGTCGCGGACGGCCAGCACGACGCGGGCCCCGCGGGCGGCCAGGGCCCGGGCGGCGGAGCGGCCGATCCCGCTGTTGGCCCCGGTGACGACGACGGTGCGCCCGGTCTGCGGCGGCAGGGTGGCGAACGTAAATGTAGGCATGAGCAACAATGTAGGCGGTGACAACAATGTCGTCAATGGCAACAACTGGCTAGGATGTGGTCGTGCCGCCCTATCACCACGGACAACTCCGTACGGCCCTGCTCGAGGCCGCCGAGCGCAGCCTGCGCGAGAGCGGTGCCGAGCAGCTCTCCCTGCGCGAGCTGGCCCGCGAGATCGGGGTGAGCCACGCCGCGCCCCGCCGGCACTTCCCCGACCGGCAGTCGCTGCTCTACGCGCTGGCCGAGACCGGCTTCGCGCGGCTGGACACGCAGCTGCGGGCTGCGGTCGCCGAGGCCGGCGAGGGTTATGTGCCGCAGCTGCGGGCGACTGTGACGGCGTACATCCGCTTTGCCACCGACGACGCGGCCCTGCTCGAGCTGATGTTCGGCAGCAAGCACCGGCCGGGCGCCGAGCGGGTGGTGGCGGCGTCCGGGCCGGCCTTCACGCTGATGGACGAGCTGATCGTGCGGGGTCAGGCCGAGGGCCGGCTGGCCGCCGGGGATCCCGAGCGGATCGGGATCGTCATGTTCGCCACGATGCAGGGCATCGCCACGATGATCAACACCGGGCTGGTCCGGCCCGGACTGCTCGACGACCTCGCGGAGACGGCCGTCGAGCAGTTCATATCAGGACCTAGGGAGTCCAGCGCACGTTCGGGTTGACGCGGCCGTTCCGGTCGAAGACGGCCATGTTGTCCCAGCCGTCCCCGGTGCCGTTGATGTTCGCCGGGTCCCAGCCGTTGCCCTTGATG
Source organism: Paractinoplanes maris (assembly GCF_023544465.1). Classification (GTDB taxonomy): domain Bacteria; phylum Actinomycetota; class Actinomycetes; order Mycobacteriales; family Micromonosporaceae; genus Actinoplanes; species Actinoplanes maris. The sequence goes on from NZ_JALPVL010000018.1 coordinate 191,721, forward strand.
GCATACCAGGTGGGCTCCCAGTAGAAGACGCCGACGGCGCCGGCGTTGCGAGCGGTGTTCTGCACCCAGGTGAACTGCTGGGCCTGGCCGGCCCAGGTGGCCGGGATGTTGTCGCAGAGCACCGTGCCGGGGATCGAGTTGGGCTCGTTGTCGGCGTCGGCCGTGGTGAACTGGTAGGCCGTCTCGGCGATCACCACCGGCTTGCCGTAGCGGGTGCGGGCGTCAGTGATGACGTTGTAGAGGTTGGCCAGACTGCCGTGCCACATGCAGTAATACGACAGTGCGGTGACGTCCCACGGCACACCCTGCGCCTTGATGCCGTCGTAGAACCAGCGCATGTTGGCCATGCTGTCGGCGTCGGCCACGTGCACCCACACCTGGGTCGCGTTGTTGCACGCCTTCACCGCGTTGTAGCCCTGCTTCAGCAGTGAGCCCAGCGGCGCGAAGTCGTTGTTGGTGACCTGACCGCGGGGCCACAGCATGCCGACGTTGATCTCGTTGCCGACCTGGACGCTGTCGGGGGTGGTGCCCTGCGCCTTCAGGGCGGTGCAGACGTCGTACGTGTAGTTGTAGACATCCGCCTGGAGCTGGGTCAGCGAGTGGGTGGCCCAGGCGGCCGGCGTGAACTGCTTGCCGGGGTCGGCCCACGTGTCGGAGTAGTGGAAGTCGATCAGCAGCTTGAGACCCTTGGCCTTGATCGCCCTGGCCTGCTGGAGCACCTTGGCCTTGTTGTTGTAGCCACTGGCCGGGTTGTTCCAGATGCGCAGCCGGGCGTAGTTGACCCCGGCCGACTTGAGGATGTCGTACGGGTCGGCGGCGTTGCCGGACGCGTTGTAGTACTTGCCGCCGAGGTCGAGCGTGCGCTGCAGCGACGAGACGTCGGCGCCTCGCATGGTGAGCGTGCCGGCGGCCTGCGCCGGGGCGGCCAGGGCCGCCGAGATCGTCAGGACGGCGACGACCACCACGGCACGGAGGGACGGTTTCATATCGCTCCTTCACGGACGAAGGGGGGACCGGCGCCGGTGGCGACGCCGGAGTGGAGCCCTGGGAGCGGGACGGCGGGATGGAGCCGTTACAGCGGGGAGGAAGCGCGGACGACCAGGGTGGTCGGCACGGTGATGGAGAGCGGGGTGCGGCCGGCGATCACGTCGGTGAGCAGCCGGACCATCTCGTCGGCGACCCGATCCAGGGGGTGGCGGACCGTGGTCAGCGGGGGTTCGGTGGTGGCGGCCAGGCCGGAGTCGTCGAAGCCGACCACCCGCACGTCGCCGGGCACGTCGCGGCCGGCCTCGCGCAGCACGCGCAGGGCGCCCTCGGCCATCGCGTCCGAGGCCACGAAGACCGCGTCCAGCCCGGGGTCGTGGGCCAGCAGCGTCCGCATGGCGGCCGCCCCCGACTCCCGGCTCCAGTCGCCGTGGGCGATCAGGCCGGGGTCGATGGTCAGGCCGTGGGCGATCAGCGCGTCGTGGTAGCCCTGCAACCGGTCGACGCCACCGCCGGTGTCCTGCGGCCCGGTGATCGTGGCGATTCTCGTACGGCCGGCGCTGATCAGATGCTCGACGGCCGACCGCCCGCCGTTGCGGTCGTCGGCCATCACCGAGCTGATCACCTGCTCGAAGCCGAGGACCCGGCCGCAGGCGACGATCGGCACCTCGGCCCGCACCAGCTGGCTGAGCAGCGGATCGCCGGAGTGCGGGGACACCAGGAGCACGCCGTCGACGTGCCCGCCGGAGAGGTACGCGATGGTGCGGCTGCGTTCCTCCGGGGTCGAGGCGATCATCAGGATCAGCGTGAGCTCGCGGTCGGACAGCGCCTGGGCGGCACTGCGCAGCAGGACGGAGAAGTTGGGATCCTCGAACAGCAGGTGCTGCGGCTCGGTGAGCAGGAAGGCGATCGATCCGGAGCGGCCGGTGGCGAGGGACCGGGCGTGCGGGTTGGCCGTGTAACCCGTACGGGAAATGGCCTCCCGCACGGCGCGCACCGCCTCGGGGCTGACCCACTCGCGGCCGTTGAGGACGCGCGAGACGGTGGCGTAAGAGACCCCGGCCTCGCGCGCGACGTCGCGGATGGTGGGCCGCTTACGCCCAGGTGAGGGCGTCGGCACGGTGGGGATCATAGCCGTCACGCTGGACCTCGATCGGGGCAGTCGCTCATGCCTTCACCGCACCCGCGCCGAGGTCGACCCGCCAATAGCGCTGCAGTGTCAAAAACAGCACCACGAGAGGGATGATCGACAGCAGCGAGCCCGTGACCACCGACGTGTACATTGCGGGCTGGGTGGCGCCCTGGTTGAGCAGGCCGCTCAGGCCCACCGTCACCGGGAAGAGCCGGTCGTCGCCGAGCATGATGAACGGCAGCATGTAGTTGTTCCAGATGGCTACGAACTGGAAGAGGAACACGGTCACGAGCCCGGAGCGCATCATCGGCAGCGCCACCCGGGAGAAGGCCCGCCAGTCGCTCGCGCCGTCCATCCGGGCCGCCTCCAGCACCTCGTCGGGCACGGTCGCGGCCGCGAAGATCCGGCAGAGATAGATCCCGTACGGGCTGATGAAGCTCGGCAGCAGCACGGCCCAGTAGGTGTTGGTCAGCCCGACCTTGGCCAGCAACAGGTATTGCGGCACGGCCAGGATCACGGCCGGCACGAGCACCCCGGCCAGCACGAGGTTGAAGGCCAGCCCCTTGCCGCGGAAGTCGTACTTGGCCATGGCGAACCCGGCCATCGCACTGACCAGCGTCGACACCGCGGCGCCGCCACCGGCGAAGACGGCCGAGTTGACCATCCAGCGCCAGTAGAGGCCGTCGCGGTAGCTGGTGAGGAACGCGATGTTGTCGAACAGGTGGGTGCTGGGCGCGAAGGTGAACGTGGTGAACAGCTCGCTCGCGCTCTTGGTCGACGCGACCAGCACCCACACGACGGGCAGCAGGCAGTAGGCGGCCCCGAGCAGCAGGAGCACGGTGGCGGTCGGGCTGGAGCGCCTGCGCGCGACCGGCGGCGCCACCTCCGCCACGGGACGAACCAAGGTGGTCACGGCCATGACTCAGTTCTCCTGACTGAAGGCTCGCGAGCCGACGAGCTTGAGGAAGCCGTACGAGATGACGAACGTGGCCGCCGCGATCACCACCGAGGTCGCCGCGGCGGAGTAGACGTCGTTGCGGACGAACGCGTCCCGGTAGACCTTCATCAGCGGGGTCCAGGTGGTCGAGATGGTGTTGCTGAGCGGCCGCAACGTCATCGGTTCGGCGAAGACCTGCAGCGTGGCGATCAGCGAGAACAGGAACGTCATGATCAGCGACGGCCCGATGACCGGGATCTTGATGCGCAGCGCGATCTGGACGTCCGACGCGCCGTCGATGCGGGCCGCCTCGAACAACTCCGTCGGGATGGCCCGCAGCGCGGTGTAGAGCACGATCATGTTGAAGCCGGTGCCGCCCCAGATCGCGATGTTGGCCACCGCGTAGAGCACCCACGACGAGCTGAGCGCGTCGGGCGCGGTGATCCCCACGCCCGACAGCACGTCGACGATCGGGCTGACCCGCGGCAGGTAGAGGAAACCCCACAGCAGCGAGGCGATCACCGCGGGGACGGCGTACGGAAGGAAGATCGCGGTGCGGGTGAAGGTGCCCACCCGGGTCCGCCCGGCGTCGAGCAGCAGGGCCATCACCAGCGCCAGGCCGAGCATGCCGGGCACCACGATCAACCCGTACGCCCCCACCCGGAGCACGCTGGGCACGAACTCCGGGTCGGTCAGCGATCGGCTGTAGTTGCTCAGCCCGGCCCACACCTCACTGCGGGCGCCGGCCCCCAGCCCGAGTCCGCTGACCTTGACCCGGCGCAGGCTCAGGTAGCCGGCGTAGACGATCGGCGCGGCCAGGAAAGCCGCGAACAGCACCAGCGCCGGGGTCAGGAAGAGGTACGGCGCGCTCCGGGTCCTCATCCGGCGACGGTGAATCCGGCGTTCTTCAGGTCACCCACCGTGGCCTGCTGAATAGTGTCCAGCGCGGTGCCGAACGCGGCGGCCTGCCGGGTCTCGGCCGCCTTGCCGAAGGCATCGTTGTAGGCGCTGTAGGCCACGTTGACGTTCGGCCCGTAGGTGAACGGCTTGGTGATTTTCCCGGCCTCGGCGGCGATCGTGTAGAAGTCCGGCTGGTTGCTGAAGAACGCCGGTGGCTGGGTCAGCGCGACGCTGGTGGCGTCGGTGGCGGCCGGGTAGACGTTGGCCGTGCCGGCCAGCGCCTTGAGCGCAGCCGGGTCGGTGTTCAGCCACTTCACGAACTCGGCGGCCTGCGCCTTGTGCTTGGACTGCGAGGTGACGCTGGTGGCCGAGCCGCCCCAGTTGCCGTTGGCGGGCGCCGCGGCGTCCCAGTCGGGCAGCAGCGCGGTCTTCCACTTGCCCTTGGTCGAGGCCGCGTTCCCTTCCAGGACGCCCGGACCCCAGACCGCGCCGAGCCAGCCGACCTGGGTGCCGTCGTTGAGGGCCGCGTTCCACTCCGGGGTGTACATCGGCTTGTTGCTGATCACGCCCTCCTGGACCAGACCGCCCCAGAAATCGGCGACCTTGCGGGTGTTGGCGTCGTTGACGGCGACGGTCCACGACTCGCCCTGCACTCCCCACCACGACGCGCCGGCCTGCTGGGACAGCCCGGCGAACCAGCCCGGGTCGTTGGACGAGAACGTGCCCAGGTACTGCTTCGGGTTCGCCTTGTGGATCTTGCGGGCGGCCTCGGCGTACTCGTCCCAGGTCTTCGGGACGGCCACGCCGGCCTTGTCGAAGATGTCGGAGCGGTAGAAGAACATCATCGGGCCGGAGTCCTGCGGCACGCCGTAGACGGCCTCGGAGCCCAGGGTGACCGAGTTCCAGGCCGACTCGCTGAACTTGGCCTTCAGGTCGCCCGCCTCCTGGGCGATGTCGGCCACCGCGTCCGCGGCCACCAGCGTCGGGATCTTCTGATACTCGGCCTGCATCACGTCGGGGGCACCGCTGCCGGCCTTGATCGCGGTGAGCAGCTTGGCCACCGCCGGGTCACCGCCGTCCTGCTTGTTGACGGTGACCTGGATGTTCGGGTGCGAGGCGTTCCAGCCCGCGACGACCTTGTCCATGTTCGGCGCCCAGCTCCAATAGGTGAGCGCCACCTTCTGGCCCGGATCGGCCGTCTCCGGGTCGTCGCCACCGCTGCACGCGGTGGTCAGTATCAGCGCCGCGGTCAGCACCCCGGCGAACGTCTTCTTCATCGCTGCTCCTCGTTGGCGGGAGACGCACGTCACTTGTTGAGCCTGTGACCGGTTACAGTGCTGCTCGCGTTCATGATTGTCAAGGGCTTGCTTCCGGGCGGTTAAGACGCGGTATCGTGCGGGCTCAGTAGCCTGTGACCGGTTACAGGAATGCCAGGGAGGCTTCGTGCTTTTGGTCGCACACCGTCCATGGTCCGAGCCGCCGCGCCGACCGCGGATGAGCAACGACGAGGACGTCCGGCCGGGGATCGCGCTGACCAGCCGGCACCTGTCGCTGCGGGGCGCGCCGGTCATCCCGGTGTCGGGCGAGCTGCACTACAGCCGGGTGCCGCGGCACCGCTGGGCCGAGCGGCTGCGCCAGATGCGGGCCGGCGGTGTCACCGTCGTGGCCAGCTATGTGTTCTGGCTGCACCACGTCGAACGCCGCGGCGAGCCCCGCTTCGACGGCAACCTCGACGTCCGCGCGTTCGTCGACGAGGTGCGGGCGGCCGGGCTCGACATGGTGCTGCGCATCGGCCCGTGGTGCCACGGCGAGAGCCGCAACGGTGGCTTCCCCGACTGGGTGCAGCAGGCGCCGGTCACCCACCGCACTGACGACCCGGCCTACCTGCCGCTGGTCGAGGAGTGGTTCGGGCAGCTCGCGGCGGCGCTGGGCCGGCCCGAGCTGCTCGGCATCCAGCTCGAGAACGAGCTCTACGACCAGCCCGGGCACCTGGTGACTTTGAAGCGGCTGGCCCGGGCGGCCGGGCTGAGCGCCCCACTGTGGACGGCGACCGCCTGGGGTGGGGCCGATCTGCCCGAGGACGAGGTGCTGCCGCTCTACGGCGGTTACGGCGACGGGTTCTGGGTGGACGCCGACGCGCCCTGGGACCCGACGTTCCGCGACCACTACTTCTTCTCGCACGTGTGGGACGATCCCGGCATCGGCGCCGACGTGCGGCGGCTGCACGAGGCCCGATTGGGCACGCCTCAGCCGCGTACGCCCTCGCCTCTGTTCCCCCCGGCCACCTGCGAGCTGAGCGGCGGCATGGGCACCGCCTACCACCGGCGGCCGTGGCCGCGCGCGCTCGACGTGGCGACGATCGCGCACTGCAAAATCGGCAACGGCTCGGCCTGGCAGGGCTATTACATGTACGCCGGGGGAACGAATCCGCCGCATACCCAGGAGTCCCACGCCACGGGTTATCCGAACGACATGCAGCGCCTCGGCTACGACTTCCACGCGCCGATCGGCGAGGCCGGTCTGCTCGGCGAAAGCCACGCCGCGCTGCGCCGGCAGCACGCTTTCCTGGCCGCTTTCGGCGACCGGCTGGCCGAGATGCCGTCAACCCTTCCTTCCGTACGCCCGAACGGCGTCGACGACACGGAAACGCTCCGCTACGCGCTGCGCAGCGACGGCGACAGCGGATTCCTCTTCATCGCCTGGCACCAGCCGCATTTCCCGCTGCCCACCTATCGGCAGGCGCAGTTCCAGGTCTCCCTCGGCCCCCGGGCGCTGACGCTGCCCCCGGTGGACATCCCGGCCGGCACGATCGCCTGCTGGCCGTTGCGGCTCGCGGTCGGCGAGGTGCATCTCGACTGGGCCACCGCCTCGGTGCTCACCGTGCTGCCCGGCGAGATTCCCACGCTGGTGCTCGTCGCCTCGGCCGGCATCGACGTCAGCTGCTCGGTCGACGGCGTCGAATCCGTTGTCACACCGGGTTTCCAGCCCATCCGTCTCGCGCCGGCTCTCGACCTCCTGGCGCTTCCGGCAGAGGCCGCCGACTCGGTCTGGGTCGATTCCCGGCGGCGCCTCCTGCTGTCGGACGACGAACTGCGCTGGGGCCCCGACGGTCGGATCGAGGCGGTCGGCACCGGCGTCCCGTCGGTGCGCGTCTACAACGGTTCCGGCTTCGTCCCGTTGCCGTTCCACCCCGGCCCGGCGGGCTTCGAGGTGGCGGCCGAGTTCGAAGAGGTGCGCCCGGCGGCCGGAACGGTCCCGGTGGCGTACGGAAAGTTCGAAGGACGCCAGTCAGCACCCACCCCGGAGACGTTCGACGAACTGGCCGCCGTGTATCGCCTGGCCGTTCCCCCCGTCACCCCCGAGCTCGACGTCTTCCTGCACATCGAGTGGGCCGGCGACGTCGGCGAACTCCGCGTCGACGGCCGCCCGGTCACCGACCGCTTCTGGGACGGCTCGCCCTGGACGGTCAACCTGCGCGACGTCCACTGGCGCCCCGGCTCGGTGCTGACGCTGCACCTGCTGCCCCTCGCCGCCGGCTCGACCGTCTCACTCCCCCACGAGGCCCACCAACGCCTGCTGGCCGCGGACGCCCAACTGCTCGACCTCACCTCGGTCCGGGTGCTGGCCCGTCAGTGTTTCGTGGAGCGGACCGAGCCGTAGATCGCCAGGTGTCGTGCCGGCATCGGATCAACCGGCTCGTACGGCCCGGAAGGTGGTCCGGATCTCGTCGGTGAGGACGCCGGGCTGCTCCAGGGCGGCGAAATGCCCACCCCGGTCGAGCTGGGCATAATGCAGCACCGTCTCGTAGCGTCGCTCGATCCAGCGCCGGGATGCCTGCACGGCCTCGCCGGGGAAGATGCTGAACCCGGCCGGAACGGGATTGGGTCCGGATCCGGATCCGCCGGCCCTGCCCTGCCGTTCTTCCCAGTAGAGCCGGGCGGCGGACGCACCGGCATTGGGCAGCCAGTAGAGCATGATGTCGTCGAGGATGTCGTCGCGGTCGACCACCTCTTCCGGGTCGCCGTCGTTGTCGGTCACGTCCTGGAAAAGGGTGTAGATCCAGGCGGCCAGCCCGGCCGGTGAGTCCGCCAGGGAGTAGCCGATCGTCTGCGGCCGGGTCGCCTGCTCCCGGGCGTACCCGTCCAGTTCGCTCTGGTAGCGCTGAGCGCGCGCCATCATCCGCTGCTCCTCCCCGGTCGCCTCGCTCATCTCCTGCGCGGTGGGAAACACCAGCGGGAAGTTGAAGTGCGCACCCCGGACGCTCCCGGGGGCCTTACGGGTGAGCTGCTCGACGACGGCCGCGCCCCAGTCGCCGCCCTGGGCGAACCAGCTGTCGTAGCCCAGGCGGCGCATGAGCGTGATCCACGCGTCGGCCACCCGGGAGATGTCCCAGCCGGTCGTGGCCGGCCGGCCGGAGAACCCGAAGCCGGGCATGGAGGGGATCACCAGGTGGAAGGCATCCTCGGCGTGGCCGCCGTGAGCCACCGGATCGGTCAGGGGGCCGATCAGATGCCGGAACTCCAGGATCGAGCCCGGCCAGCCGTGGCACAGCAGCAGCGGCACCGCGCCGGGCTCGGCCGAGCGCACATGCAGGAAGTGGACGTCGATCCCGTCGAGGACGGTGCCGAACGAGCCGAAGCCGTTGATGGCGCGCTCGGTGCGTCGCCAGTCGTACCCGGTGGCCCAGTGGTCGCACAGGGCCCGGATGCGGTCCAGCTGCGGTCCCTGAGCGGCGTCCGGCACCGTTTCGCGGTCCGGCCACCGGGTGGCGGCAAGACGGCTCAGCAGATCTTTCAAGTCGTCGTCGGAGACCGCGATCGGGTACGGCTCCACGAGGTCGGTGAGCGGGGACTTCATCAGCTGCTCCCAGGGTTTCGGCGATCGGGGTCGTCATTGTAGGCACGAAGTGGAAGACAAATTCAACTTGGAAGAACTCTTCCAGTTGGGTATGGTCGGCTCGTGCCTCCTCCCCTGCGCCGAGATGCCGAACGCAACCGTCAGCTGTTGCTGCGCACGGCGTACGACCTGATGGCCTCAGCCGGCCTCGACGTCCCGTATGAAGACATCGCCCGAGCCGCCGGCACCGGGATGGGCACCATGTACCGGCGTTTCCCGCAACGACAGGACCTGTTGGACGCCCTGTTCAGCGAGCACATCGAAACGGTGATCACCATCGCCGAGCAGGCCTCGCGCTACGACGACGCGTGGGCTGGGCTGACCTGGTTCCTCGAGCGGCAACTCGAGATCGAGGCGCAGAGCCGGGGTCTCGGGGAGTTGCTGCGCAGCCGCAACCAGGCCACGGCCCTGGTGCGGCGGGCCCACGAGCAGATGACCCCGCTGGTGGCCGGCCTCATCGCCCGCGCTGTTCGTGCGGGTCAGCTGCCGGCCGAGGCCACCCCGGCCGACTTCGCCGCCGTGCACGTGATGGTGGGCAGCGTCATGGACGCCTCCCGCACCTTCGCCCCGCAGCTGTGGCGCCGCGCTCTCACGATCGCCCTGGCGGGCCTGCGCCATGCCGACCTGTCCGGTGACCCACCGGCCGAGAACGTCATCGACCGCCTCTACAACGACCCGGAGAAGTGAAGGTTCAGCATGGCTCTGCCCGACGACCTGCTCGAAGTCCTCAACGCCAAGGCGATCTGCTTCGTGACCACCCTCATGCCCGACGGATCACCGCAGATCTCCCAGACCTGGGCCTCCACCGACGGTGAACACGTGCTCATCAACACGGTCGACACCCACCAGAAGACCCGCAACATCCACCGTGACCCGCGTATCGCCATCGGCATCGCCGACCCGGCCGCACCGTCCCGGTCCTGGGCCCTGCGGGGCACCGTCGTGGCCGCCACGACCGACGGCGCCCGGCAGAACATCGACGAGCTGTCCCAGAAATACATCGGCCGCCCCTACCCCGGTTTCGGCGGAGGCCCGCAGCAGCGGGTCATCCTCACCGTCAAGGTCGAGAAACTCCACAAACCCTGACCGTGCGCCCCGTCTGACGATCCGGCCTCGTACCGGGACTCTGTCCGCTGTCGTTCGCCTAGGATCGGCGGACGGTTGGCGCGGACACGGAGGAGGCGTTGGCGATGGAGCCGGCGGCGTTTCTGCTCGGGTGCCTGCGCCGGGCCGGGATGGGCGACGTGGTCGCGGTGGAGCCGGTGACCGGGGGGCTGGCCGCGCTGGCCGGCCTGGCGACGCGGCGGGACGCGCCACCGGTGTTCGTCAAAGCGTTCGCCGAGCCACCGGACGACGACGTCTTCACCGCCGAGGCCGAAGGGCTGGGCGTCCTGCGCGACGGCGGCATCGCGACACCCGAGGTGATCCTGGCCGACCGGGAAGTGCTCGTGTTGTCGGTGCTGCGGGCCAGACCGCGCAGTGAGACCTTCTGGGAGCAGTTCGCCCACGCGCTCGCCCGCCTGCACACCAGCACGGTTCACCCGCGGTTCGGATGGCATCGCGACAACTGGCTGGGCCGCCGGCGGCAGGTCAACACGTGGGACGACGACGGCTTCGCCTTCTTCGCCGAGCATCGGCTGCTCCGGTGGCTGGGGGAACCCCGCGTCGACGCCGCGCTCGACGCCGGCGATCGCCGGGCGCTGGATCGGCTGTGTCAGCGATTGCCCGAGCTGCTGCCCGACCGGCCGGCGTGCCTGACGCACGGGGACCTGTGGAGCCAGAACCTCTTGGCCACCCCGGACGGGCGGCCCGCGCTGATCGATCCGGCGGTGTCCTACACGTGGGCCGAGGTCGATCTCGCGCACGTGTGGACCACGTCGCCTCCGCCCGAGGCTCAACGATTCTTCACGACGTACGCGGAGTTGACCTCGCTCGACGGTGGCTGGCCGGCCCGGATGCCGATCATCCAGCTGCGGCAACACCTCGCCGTGCTGGCCCAGTTCGACGACGACTGGGGTGCGGCCGAGCTGATCCGCGCCACTCTCATCCCGTTCCGGACGTCGAGCTGACCCCGTCCGGGGGAACCGATCTGGGCTGGTTTCCGACCGGTCCGTACGGTGGCGGCATGTCCTCCGCTGCCGCCCTCGCCGGTCATCTGCACACCCTGGGTGAAGAAGAGCTGGCTGAATTGATCGCGATCCGGCGTGACGTGGCGTTCGAGCCTGCTCCGAAGTCCGTCGACCAGCTCACCGAACGGCTGCTTCATCCCTCGTCGATGACGGCCGCCGCCATCCTGCTGAACCTGCCGGAACTGCAGGTGGTCGAGGCTGCGGCCGCACTGGGCGACGGTTGCACCACCGTACGGCTGGCCGCGCTGCTGGGGGTGGCGGATGACGATCCTGACCTGGGTGCGGCAGTGCGGCGTCTCATCGAGCTTGCCCTGATCTGGCCGCATGAGGGTGCTCTGGCCGCCGGGCATCTGGACGAGATCTGGTCGCACCCGCTGGATCTCGGGTCTCGCGCCGCCGACCTCCTGACCACCCGGGCCATGAACGAACTGCGCAAGCTGGCGACCCTGTACGACATCCCGGTGACCGGCCGCGGCAAGGACGAGGTGGTCACCGCGCTCGCCTCCTGGCTGGCCCGGCCGGAGAACGTGCGCCGGCTCGCGGCCGAGGCACCGGCCGACGTCCGGGATCAACTGGTCACGCTGGCCTCGCAACCCGTCACGTCGTTCGGTCCGCCCGGGATGATGTTCGGTTCCCCTGGCATGGTGCTTCCCTGGGCAATCGACCATGGGCTTCTCATCCGGTCCGGCTGGAATGTGACAGAGATGCCGCGCGAAGTCGCTCTCGCTCTCCGCGACGGATACACAGCACCTTTCGATCCTCGACCGCCGGCCATCACGCTTTCCCCGATCGCGCCGGACGCCGCGGAACGAGACGCGGCCGCAGCCGCGGCCGAGATTCTGGCGGCGATCACCGCCGTCGTCACGGCGATGAGCAGCGGTCCGGTTCCCTTGCTGAAGACCGGCGGCCTCGGTGTACGGGAACTACGACGGATCGCCAAGCTTTCCGGTCAGGACGAGGACGGTACGCGCCTGACCGTCGAACTGCTCGCGGCCGGTGGGCTGATCGAGGCGTCGGAGGACGGGCTCACACCGTCGACAACGTATGACGAGTTCGCCGCGGCCGAACCCGCGGACCAGCTGCTCGACGTCATCGACGACTGGTTGGCCATGCCCGCGTCACCGCTGGCCCCGGCCGACTCCACCGCGACCTCTCGCCTTCTGTCCTGGGACGAGGAAGAGGAGCTGATGCTCACCGGACTGCGGGCCGTGATCCTGCGAGCCCTGCACACCGCAGTGCCGGAAGGGCAGGCGGCCGATCCAGGGACGCTCGCTCCTCGACTGAGCTGGGCGAGTCCTGTTCTGGCCGACCAAGCGGACGAGGACCTTCCGCGCTATGTCACCGGCATCTGGCGAGAAGCGCACCGGCTCGGTCTGCTCGCCCTCGGAACGATGACCGGGCTCGGTCACGCCCGACTGAGCAAAGACCCTGACGTCGCCCGCCGCCGGGCCGAGGCGATGCTGCCTCGACCTCGCGACACCGTCCTGCTGCAGAACGATCTCACCGCGGTGGTGACCGGCACCCCGTCGGCCGGGCTGCTCACCCTGCTCGACCGCGCCGCCACCCCGGAGTCTCGTAGCGGTGCCTGGACCTGGCGCTTCTCACCGGCCAGCATTCGCTCCGCGCTCGACGCCGGAGACACGCGGGACGAGTTGTCCGCGCGCATCGCCGAGGTCGCCGAGGGTGGCCGCGTACCCCAGGCGCTGACGTATCTGATCGACGACGTGGCCCGGCGCCACGGCCAGGTCAAGGTTCGTCCGACCGGCTGCTGCCTGTGCAGCGACGACGAGACCCTCCTCACCGAGATCCTCCAGACCCGCTCGCTGCACGCCCTGCGTCTGGTCCGGCTGGCCCCGACCGTCCTGGCCAGCGGCAAACCACAGGCGGAGACGCTGACCGCATTGCGGATGGCCGGATACGCGCCGGCTGCCCTGGGCGCGGACGGCAGGCCGGCCATCGAGATCCCGCGACGGCGTGCCGTACCTCAGCCGGTCGAGGACGACATCGAAGAAATGCCCGCACCGCTCCATCCCGGCAAGGTGGCACGCATGGTGCTCGGCGCTCGATGAGAGTCGGTGTGGCCGAGCGGCCGTGTGGGACTGATCAGCAACAGATTGGCATTGATGTGCGACAATCCGTGACGCGTCGGGGAGGGCTACCACCGACCCAGGAGATCCGGGGGCTTGGGTGAGCGGGATCGCAGGTCCGTCACAAGACGTCGCCACCGCGGCCGTCAGCAGCGAGAGCGCTGAGCAATCCCCGGCGGCACGAAGTCTGCTGAAACGGATGTGGTCTCGCCGCGAGTGGACTCTGGTGGTCCTCGGCGGGCTGGCGCTAGCCGTGCTGCTGACCTGGCCGACGCTGCGCGACCCGCGGCACACCGTGCCCGGCGACATCGGCGATCCGGCCATGTTCGCCTGGCAGATCGCCTGGGCCGGTCATGCGCTGCTGCACGGTCCCTCGCAGCTGTGGGACTCGAACACGTTCTATCCCGATCCGCACTCGCTGGCCTTCACCGACACCGTTCTCGGATACGCGCCGCTCGGCATGTTCGGGTCCGGCATGGAGGCGGCCCTGCTGCGCTACAACATCCTGTACGTCCTGCTGCACGCGCTCGCCTTCGTCGGGGCGTACGCGTTGACCCGTCAGCTGGGCGCGCACCCGCTCGGCGCCACGGTGGCCGGCGTCGCCTGGGCGTTCTCGCCGTGGCGGCTCGCGCATGTCGGGCACCTGAACGTCATCTCCACCGGCGGCATCGCGCTGAGCCTGGCCATGATCGCGCGCGGTCACGGCTGGTCGTTGCGCCGGGGTCATCGCCCCGACCGGCACAGTGCATGGTGGGCACTGGCCGGCTGGCTGGTCGGCGCCTGGCAGATCACCCTCGGGCTCGCCATCGGGCTCGTCTTCGCGTACGTGATGGTCGCCGTCTGCCTGGTGGCCGCGGCCTTCTACGGCTGGGCCTGGTGGCGGCGCGGCCGGCCGGCTTTCGGGCGACGGCTGCTGGCCGCCGATCTGATCGGCGGGGTGTTCTTCGGCGCCGCCACGTTGTACATAGGACTCGCCTTCTCCCGCGTGGTGGAGCTCAACCCGCAGGCCGACCGGGCGCTGAGCTGGACCGAGCTGTATTCGCCGGCCTGGCGGGGGCTCTTCGTCGCCCCTGAGTCGTCCTGGCTCTACGGCGCCCGGCACGCCGTGGCCCGGGCCGAGCTGGCGTGGCCACCGGAGATGGCGTTGCTGCCGGGCATCGCCCTGATCATCCTGGCCACGACGGGGATGTTCTTCTCGGTCTTCCGGGTCCGCCACCGGATCCTGTTGACCGTCGGCACGCTGGTCGCGGTGCTGCTGACCCTCGGCGCGACCCTGCCCTGGCACGGCGACCCGGGCTATCTGACCCTCTCCAAGCACCTGCCGGGCTGGTCGGCGCTGCGCACACCCGGACGGATCATGGTGTGGACCACGCTGTTGATGGCCATCCTGGCCGCCGGTGCGGTCAGCGCCTTCGTCGCCGAGGTGCGGGGCGCCGCGCCCTGGCGCAAGCCCGGGACCGCACGGTCCGGCCCCGTGGCCCGCGGCAAGTTCGTCGTTCTGCGGCTCGCCCTGCTGATCCCGCTCGTGCTGGTCGTCGTCGACGGGATCAACCGCACCCCCCACCCCGAGGTGCTGCGATATCCGGCCGCGATGAGGGTCGCAGCGGAGCCGACCCTGGTGCTGCCCAGCGGCGGCAGCCTCGAGATGTCCATCATGCTGTGGTCCACCAACGGGTTCCCGCGCATCCCCAACGGCATCGTCACCTTCGTCCCGACCGGGCAGGAGCGGGTCCGCTCGAGCAGCATGACGTTCCCGGACACGGCCAGCATCGCCGCGCTACGGGCGGACGGCATCCGGTCGGTCGTCGTCCTGCCCGAGTGGCTGAGCGGCACCCCGTGGGAAGGCGTGCCCGGCCGCCCGATCGACGGCCTGGGCATAACCCGCGAAGACATCGACGGCGCCATCCTCTACCGGCTCGGCTGACAAACCAGCGCCGGCCACCGTGATCTCAGCACCTTCCCGCCGGCGCCCGGGCCAGTCGGCCACCACTGTCCGAGGGCTTGACGTACGCCTATAGTCATCAAGCATGGTGAGCGCCTCCCGCGGAACGACGACCAGCCTGTCCCTCTCCCGCCTTCTGTGTAGGTACAGTCCTCCTGACGTAGGCACTTCGTTGAGGGTGCAACCGATGAGTTCGGTCTCGGTCCGAGAGTTCTCCTACAACCCGAGCGCCATGTTCAACCGCGCCGAGCACGGCGAGACGATCGAGGTGACCCGCCACGGCAAGGTCATCGCGGTGCTACTCCCTGGCGCGACAGGCCTGGGCCGTCATTCTCCGCTGGTCGCCAAAGGTCTGATCCGGCTCAAGGCCACCACGACAGCCGACCTCGACCGCCTGCCGTCCTACGACATTCCGGCCGAGGCCTCGCCTTTGGATCTGCTGCTGGAGGCCCGAGCCGAGGACGACCGTTGATATATCTGGACGCCTCCGCACTCGTGACACTGCTGGCCAGGCGCACCTACGCCAAGGAGCTGAGCGAGTTCCTGGAAAGCCGGCCGGTGATGCCTATGGCCACCAGCACTCTAGGTGTTGATTCGCTGGACACGTTGGTACCTACGACAAACGGATGCTTGACGTCGCGCGGGCGGAGGGTTTGCCGGTCGAAGCTCCAGGTTTCCGCTGACTGGGCAGCCGCCGGTTTGGAGTGCTTCAGGTCGGGGTGGGTTTGGTGTTGGTGGCGGTCAGGGGGGTGGCCAGGTCTTCCAGACTCTTTCGTTCGGCCTTCACGCCCAGGAACGCCTCGACCAGCCCGGCTGCGATCATCAGGCTGGCGCCGATGACGAAGGCCAGGACGGTGTCGCCGACCTGGCCGGTGCCGACCAGTTCGGCGAACAGCAGGGGGCCGGTGATGCCGCCGGCGGCGGTGCCGATGGCGTAGAAGAAGGCGATCGCCAGGGCGCGGGTCTCCATCGGGAAGATCTCGGAGACGGTCAGGTAGGCCGAGCTCGCGCCGGCCGAGGCGAAGAACAGCACCACGCACCAGCAGGCGGTCATGGTGACCGCGGTCAGCACGCCGGCGCTGAACAGCCAGGCGGTGACCAGCAGCAGCACGCCGGACAGGACGTAGGTTCCGGTGATCATGATCTTGCGGCCCACCGAGTCGAACAGGCGGGCCAGCAGCAGCGGGCCGAAGAGGTTGCCCACGGCGATCACCGCGAAGTAGTAGCCCGTGCTGCCGGGTGGCACGTCGAAGAACGTCTGCAGGATCTGCGCGTACCCGAAGGTGATCGCGTTGTAGAGGAACGCCTGCCCGATGAAGAGCGACAGACCCAGCGCCGACCGTTTGGGGTACTGCTTGATCAGCGTCTTGGCGATCTCGCCGAAGCCGATCGTACGGCGCTGGTGGATGGTGATGTATTTGTCGACCGGCTCGAGCGTCACGTTGTCCTCGCGCTCGACCGTCCTCTCGACGTCGCCGACCAGCTTCTCGGCCTCGTCGCCGCGGCCGTGGATGAACAGCCAGCGCGGGCTCTCGGGCACGTGGCGGCGCACCAGCAGGATGACGAAGCCGAGCACCACGCCCAGCCCGAAGGCGACCCGCCAGCCCCAGCTGACCGGCAGCGCCGTGAGGATCGGCACGGTCAGCAGCGCCCCGAACGCCGCACCGGCCCAGTAGGTGCCGTTGATCACGATGTCGATGCGGCCGCGGTACTTGGCCGGGATGAGCTCGTCGATCGCCGAGTTGATGGCCGCGTACTCGCCGCCGATGCCCGCGCCGGTGACGAACCGGAAGATGAAGAACCACCACGCGTCGAAGGAGAGCGCGGTCATCGCCGTACCGAAAAGGTAGACGGCCAGCGTGAGGATGAAGAGCTTCTTGCGGCCGAAGCGGTCGGTCAGCCAGCCGAAGAAGAGCGCACCGAAGCAGGCGCCGAGCACGTAGATCGCCGCGCCCAGGCCGGTGACCTGGCTCTGCGTGATGTCGAGACCGCTGCCGGGCTCGGCCAGGCGCCCGGAGAGGTTGCCGACGATGGTGACTTCGAGACCGTCGAGGATCCAGACCGTGCCCAGACCGATGACGATCATCCAGTGCCAACGGGCCCAGGGAAGGCGGTCGAGCCGCGCAGGCACATCGGTGCGCACATCTGCCATGTGGCGGGGTCTACCCCGCTGATCCCTCACGGTAACCGGCGCGGCTGCGGCATGATGGGGTTTTCCCCTTGACCGGCTGGGAAAGTAGCCAGCAGGAGGCCGCGTGCGGTTTGTCCGCCGGACCTCCACAGTGTTGATACTCACGGCATAATCGGCCTGGTCAGGGTGCTCTACTTAACGAGACACCGAGCACCGAGGGAGTGGTAATGCAGCGGCATCGGGTGGCAGTTATCGGCGCCGGCTTCGGGGGTCTGTTCGCGATCAGGGCGCTTCGTAAGGCACCGGTCGACATCACGCTCATCAACGGCACGGCTTACCACCTGTTCCAGCCCTTGCTCTACCAGGTGGCGACCGGCGTGTTGTCCGAGGGCGAGATCGCCCCGCCCATCCGTGAGGTGCTGAAGCGGCAGGACAACGTCGACGTCAAGCTCGGCTGGGCCCAGCGCGTCGACACCGACCAGAAGGTCGTCTACGTGTCCGGCCCGGGCATCGATTACACGGTGGAGTACGACACTCTGATCGTCGCCGCCGGGGCTTCGCAGTCCTACTTCGGCAACGACCACTTCAACGACTACGCGCCCGGCATGAAGAGCATCGACGACGCCCTCGAGCTGCGCGCCAAGATCTTCGGCGCCTTCGAGATCGCCGACCTGCAGACCGACCCCGAGGCGCAGGAGCGCTGGCTCACCTTCGTGGTGGTCGGCGCCGGCCCGACCGGGGTCGAGATGGCCGGTCAGATCGCCGAGCTGGCCCACCGCAACCTGCCGGGGCAGTACAAGCACATCGACCCCCGCAAGGCCCGGATCATCCTGGTCGACGCGGTCGGCGCGGTGCTCAACACCTTCGGCGACCACCTCTCCACCCGGGCGCTGCGCCAGCTGCACCTGATGGGGGTCGAGGTCGAGCTCAACACCAAGGTGGTCGACGTCGACGCGACCGGCATCGAGGTCGAGTCCGAGCGCGGTCACGAGCGCATCCCGTCGATGACCAAGGTGTGGGCGGCCGGCGTGCAGGCGCCCGCACTGGCCCGGCAGGTCGCCGAGGCGGCCGGGGCCGAGACCGACCGCGCGGGCCGCATCATGGTCAACCCCGACCTGACCGTTCCGGGTCACCCCGAGATCTTCGCGCTGGGCGACATGATGAACCTGGCCGGCGCCGACGGCCGCCCGCTGCCCGGAGTGGCCCAGGTGGCCATCCAGGGTGGCAACTACGCGGCCAAGGTGATCGAGAAGCGGCTGCGCCGCAAGCCCGCGCCCGAGCCTTTCAAGTATTTCGACAAGGGCAGCATGGCCACGATCTCGCGGTTCTCCGCGGTGGCCAGCGTCGGCAAGTTCCGCCTGTCGGGCTTCTTCGCCTGGCTGATGTGGCTCGCCGTGCACGTCTTCTACCTGGTCGGCTTCAAAAACCGGTTCACCACCGTGCTGCACTGGGCGGTCAGCTTCCTGGGGCGCGGCCGCTCCGAGCGGGTCGCGACCGAGCAGCAGGCCTTCGCCCGGCGCGCGATGAAGGACTACGGCGACCCGTACCAGCGGGTCCGCGCCCCGGAGGAGACCGAAGCTCTGCGGGCCACCGCCCCGGCGGAGACCGAAGCCGCCCCGGCGCCCGTAGAGAAAGCAACGGTCGGCAAGTAACAAAGATCAGCGAGGACGGATGGTCGCCCAGACCATCTTGCCCTCGCGGGTCGGCAAGGCACCCCAAGCCGCCGAGGCGGCCTGCACCGTCCGCAGCCCCTGACCGCGGACGTCCCACAGGCTGCCCGGCGGCTCCCGTGTCTGGTCGATCATCCGGGGCAGGCACGGATCGCCGTCGCAGACGGTCAGGTGCAGCCCCGCGCCGCGGCGCACCACGATCGCCGTGATCGGGGTGCGGGCGTGCTCGACGGCGTTACCGGCCAGTTCGCTCATCACCAGGCGGCCGCGGTAGAGCACCTCGGGCAGGTTCCACGCTCCGCAGGCGTCGGTGACCAGGTTGCGGGCCAGGGCGGGGGTGTCCGGGTGGCGGGGCAGCGCGAGCCGGAGCCGGTCGGTGATCGGCCCGCCGGCGGCCACCGCGGCGAACGCCCCGGCGAGGTCGGGGAAGAGCGGCAAAAAGAACGGGCCGCCCATCCGGACGAGTCGCCCGTGCAGCGCGGCCCGCGGCGGCAGACAGGCCGCGACCCGGACCGGCGGCTCCATCGCGCCGGCCACCCGGGACACGGTCAGCCAGGTCGCCGCGCCGGCCGCGTGCCGGTCGTTGAGCTCGCACAGGTCGAGGATCAGCGCCGACGGGTGCTGACCCAGGGCTTTGCGGACGGCCACGAAGGTGTCCCGGCGCAGCGCGGTCCCCCAGACGCCGCGCACGGCGACGACGGTGATCGCGTTGTCGGTGTCCGCGGTGACGAGCACACTGCCGCCGTCGTCACGGGCTGTGTGCCGGCCGAGCGAGTGGCGCGATCCCATGCTGGGCCAACGAAGATTCTCCATAGGCGGCCACGGCTACCCGCCGAAGAGATCACCATGTGCGAATATCGGCGATTCCCGCTAAAGGGGTCAGCCGTTCGGGGGGACGACAGTCTCCGGCGGCAGCAGCTCCCCCGAGATGGCCCGGTACGGCGGCCACTCCGGCACCGCCAGCTGGTCGACGCCGACCGGGTCGGCCAGCGCCCGGTCGATCGCCGCGCGCAGCCGGTTCTGCTCCTCGGCCGGGTTCTGATACCAGGCCACCGACCAGATCCGGTGCATGTGCCAGCCCAGTTCGCGCAGCTCCTCGTCGCGCAGCCGGTCCCGGTCGCGGGTGGACGGGATCGACTGGTACTCCAGACCGTCGAACTCGATGCCGATGGCGAACACGTCGTCGTCCTGGTCGGGGTGGAGCACCGCGAGGTCGATCCAGTGCCCGGCGGCGCCCACTCTCCGGCGTACGGAATAGCCCCACGACAGCAGCGCGGTGAGCACGGCATCCTCGAAGGGTGTCGCGTCATCACGGTCGATGACGTCCCGGCCCAGGGTGGCCGCCGCCCGCTCGGCGTATTCGAGGTAGGCCTTGAGGTGCCGCACGCTCTCGTTGCCCATGTCGGGGACGTCGCCGGACCGGATCGACGACACGACCTCGACGCGCTGGGAGGCGCGGGTGATGGCGACGTTGAGCCGGCGCCAGCCCTGGGGACGGTTGAGCGACCCGAAGTTCGTACTGATCTTGTCGTTCTCGTCGTAGCCGTAGCCGATCGACAGGATGATCACGTCACGCACGTCACCCTGCACGGCTTCCAGGCTCTTGCAGAAGAAGCCGGTGAGCCGGTTGCCGTCGTCCAGGAAGTGCTCGAGGTCGGGGCGCTCGGCCATCGCCCGGCGCACCGCCTCGTCGACCGCGTCGGCCTGCGCCACCGAGAGCGTGACGACACCGAGCGTCTTGCCGGGCCGGGTGGCGTAGTGGTGCAGGACCCGCTCGGCCACCGCGTCCGCCTCGATCGGGTTGTCCGAGGTGCTCTGCCGCCGGTAGACGCCGTCGACCAGGAACAACTCGACGCCGTGGTCGGGCTCCCGCGGATAGCTGCGGGTCAGCCCGACCAGCCGGCCGTGGTAGTAGGCGAGGTCGGCGAACGCGAACAGCGCCTCGTGCCGGCTGCGGTGATGCCAGCCCAGGTGCAGGATCGGGAAGGTCTCGCGGGCCAGGTCGAGGATGGACGGGAAGTCGGTGACGTCGTCCTCGACCCGGTCGTAGAACGAGGTCGGCGGCAGCTGCCGTTCGTCGCCCACGACCACAAGTGCGTCACCGCGGTAGATGCAGTTGATCGCGTCGGCCGTGGTCACCTGGGACGCCTCGTCGAAGATGACGGTGTCGAACTCCATCTCGGGCGGCAGGTACCGGCTCACCGCCAGCGGCGACATCAGCAGGCACGGCTTGAGTCCCTGGGCCGCGTGCCGGGCCTGGGCCAGCAGCTCCTGCACCGGCAGGTGCCCGGACTGCTTGTTGCCCTCGCGCCGGATCACGCCCGGTTCCCCGCCGGCCGAGGCGGACGGCCGCCGGGCCTCGACGGCATAGACGATGTCGGCCAGCGCCGCGCCGCTCAGCTCGCGGTCGAGCAGCCGATAGACGTCGACCAGATGCGTACGATCCTCGGCCGCCACCGGTTGCAGACCCGGATCGTCGCGGATCACCGCGTCGGCCCAGCCGCGCAGCAGCGCCCGCTCGAGCACCGGCCACACCTGCTCGATCGGGATCTCCTGCTCGGCGCAGAACTCCAGCGCCTCGGCCAGGCCGTGCTCGACCAGCACCCGGCGGGCGTCCTCGTGCCGGAACCACTCGTGCTGGCCCTCCGGGTCGTGCAGCAGCTCGACCAGCAGGTCGCGGGCGTTGTCGTAGTCGCCCAGCCGCTCGATCAGCTCGCCGTGCCGGGCCGGGCCGAACGCGTCCAGGACCTGGGCCCGCGCCGACTCCCAGCCGGCCACCGCCGCCCCCAGCCCCTCGGTGGGCTGGGCGATCATCAAGGCGTGGGCCTGCTCGGCCGTCATCGCCGCGTCCTCGCCGGTCATCAGCCGGCGCGCGTGCACCGTCCACGCGACGACCTCGTTCATCGCCTCGTCGTCGGTCTTGGCGCCGCGATAGACCGAGCCCAGCACGGCCGCGTGCGCGGCCGCCTCGGCCCAGATCGCCTCCTCGGCGTCGGTGGCGGCCTGCCGCTGCTCGGCGATCTCCATCGTCTCGGCCAGCGTCAGGTCACGCCCGGTCGGCGCGGCGTAGGCCCGGATCATCTCGGCCGCGGCGTGCAGCGGGGCGATGTGGGCGCGCAGCCAGGTCACCGCGTCGGCGATGGCGCCCTCGCCCAGTTCGGGCCGCGGGGCCCGGGCCGGGGCGGCGCGCAGCGTGGTGCGGAAGCGGGTGAACTCGTCGCGGGCCTCGCTGACGATGCGCAGCAGCGCGCTGTTGGGCCGGGGTGCGCAGACATGCACGGTGACCGCGGGCAGCGCGTCGGCCGGCACCTCGCGGATCACCTCGTCGGCCGTGTGCATGGCCTCCTGGATGGCGTGGAAGTCGGTGTCCAGGCCGTTCCAGTGCCGGCCGAGCTGCTCGGCGTACTCGGCCTCGGCCTCCTTCAGATCCTCGACGGCCTGCTTCCAGGCGGCCGCGTCCTCGACGTTGGCCACCGCCGCGGCCGGCTTGACGTCGGGCAGCGCCGCCTCGACGGCCTTCTGCTTGTCGCGCCGATAGGGCCGCAGCAGCTTGCGCGGGCCGCGGTGCCGGGTCAGCCGGTCGGCCACCTCGGTGATCGGCTCGGCCAGCACCCCCTCGTCGAAGTGCCGGCGGGCCTGCGTCTCGGTCTCCCGGACCCGTTCGATGGCCAGCCGCAGCGCCCGGACCGCGGCGTGTGCGGCCGGCATGCCCCCGGTCTCGAACCAGGCCGGCTCGGGCTTGTGCTCGCGCTGGATCAGGTCGGCCACGGTGATGACCCGGGCCGAGTCGGCGAAGGTGACCACGTTGGGCAGTCCGAGCCGGGCGGTGACCCGGTCCAGGCTCTCCTGCCGGCTCTCCAGTCGGTCCGCCTCCTCGGCGAACTTGTTGGCCAGGTGGTCGGCCTGCGCGGCGTTCAGCGGCTTGAGGTCGACGGCCTCGGGCACCAGGTGCGACAGGTCCGGGATGTCCTTGAGCTCGTCGGCCGACGGCAGCTCGGCCCACGGGATGCCGCCGTAGCGCAGCGCGGCCAGGTGGTGGGTGAGGTCGGTGGCTGCCTTCTGCACCGGGTGGATGCTGTCGACGGTCAGCCAGTCCTCCTCGACCTTGGGCGGGCGCTTGCCGGCGTGGGCCGAGAGGGCGGCCAGCCGGGACGCGCCGACCGGCTCGTGCAGGTCGAACGCGTCGGCCAGGGTCGAGTTGGCGATCACCGTCTCGGCCAGCTTGCCCAGGGAGGTCATGGCCTGGCGCAGGCGGCCGTCGAGCGGCTCCCGGTCGGTCGCCTCGCGCCACAGGTACGTCTCACTGCGTACCCGGCCGAGCCGGGCCACCGCGTCGCGCAAGCGATAGAGCGCGTCACCGGTGAGCTCCTGCGGGGCGATGGCGGCGACCGGCGCCGCGGGCACGTCGAGCAACCGGGCGGACAGTCCGAGCACCTCGAACAAGCTGCGGCCGAGTGGCTGCCGCACGCGGTTCAGAGCTTCCGCGTACGCGGTCAGGCGCTCGCGCCGCTCCCGGACCGCCCGCCGATCGATCGGGTCCATGGTCGCCAGCGGCACCGGATCGGTGTCGAGCGCGGTGGCCAGCGCGGTCGCCACGTCCCGCCGCCCGACCAGGTCGCTGTGCAGCGCGAGCAGGTAGTTGCCGAGACCGGCGTCGGTGAGCCGGCGCTGCACGGTGTCGAGCGCGGCGGCCTTTTCCGAGACGACCAGCACCCGCTTGCCCGCGTGCAGCAGCCCGCCCACCATGTTGGCGATGGTCTGCGACTTGCCGGTGCCGGGCGGCCCGTCGAGCACGAAGCTGCGCCCGGCCACCGCGGCCGTGATGGCGACCCGCTGGGTGGCGTCGGCGTCGAGGATCAACGGCACGTCCTCGGGCGGGGCGACGACGTCGATCCGCTCGACCGGGGTCGGCTCGAAGGCGAACGCGCGGTCGGCGTCCCGGGTGGCCAGCGCGCGCACGACCGGGTGCTCGACGATGTGCGGCTCGTTCTCGTAGAGGTCGTAGTACATCGCCTCGCGGTGCACGCTGAGGCAGGAGAGCGTGACCGTCTCGTCGGCGTACCAGCCGCGCCGCTCGCCGATGGCCACGTCGATCCGGGCCCACAGCACGGTCACGTCGAGCTCGGCCAGCGAGTTGATCTCGGGGATGTCGATGTCGAGCTCGGCCATCCGCACGACCAGGGCCGGGTTGACGATCGGGTCCTCGGGCCGCGCGATCAGCCTCGGGCCGGCCGCGTCGATCTCCACCGGGACGAGCAGGATCGGGCTCTCGTACGGGGATCCGTCGTCGTCCGACCAGTGCAGCATTCCCACGCCGAGGTAGAGCGGGGACACACCGCGGTCGAGCAGCTCTAGGCGGCTGCGGCGCCAGAAGTGGTGCAGCAGCGCGCCGAGTTGCTCCTCGGGCAGCTCGGTGCGCAGCACGGGGGCCGTCGACTCGCCCTCCGCGTGGAAGGCGTAGCCGCCGCCCTCCTGGAGCACCTTCACGATCGCCTTGGGCGACGGGCCGGTGATCTCGATGGATCCCGAGGACGCCCGGGCGAAGTTGAGCAGGGGGTTGGTGCCGGTCAGATCGACCAGGCCGGAACGCCAGCTCTCCAGCGCCGACCGCACGTCGGCACCGGGGAGCTCACTTGAATCCGCTTCATGATCCGGCCACATGCCTCAATTTCAGCAAGTCGGACGCCAGTCACGCTGGGGATTCGGCTACGTGCTTAAGGATATTTACGGCAAAACGGTCTAGGAGGCGCTTTTCACAGCCGGCCGGCCGCAGCATGCATGCCCTTCGGCGCCGCCCAGGTCGACTTCACCTGGGCGGCGCTCCGGTCGGTCAGGCCGCGTGCACGTGCTCCTCGACGTCGCGGGACTGCTCGGGAGCCTGCCGCTCGAGGGCCGCACCCTCGACGTCGACCGCCGGCAGCCAGGAGAGCCAGCGCGGCAGCCACCACGCGGAGCGGCCGAGCAGAGTGATGGCCGCCGGGACGATGATCATGCGGACCACGATGGCGTCGAACAGGATGCCGATGGCCAGGGCGAAGGCGATCGGCTTGATGGTGTCGTTGCCCTCGGGCACGAAGCCGGCGAAGACCGAGAACATGATCGTCGCCGCGGCCACGACCACCGGCGCGGCCTGCTTGAAGCCGGTCACCACCGCGTCGCGCGGCGAGGCGCCGTGGGCGTGTGCCTCGTGCATCCGCGAGACCAGGAAGACCTGGTAGTCCATGGCCAGGCCGAACAGGATGCCGACGATGATGATCGGCGCCAGGCTCAGCAGCGGGCCGGTGGTCTGCGCGTTGACCAGGCCGGAGAGCCAGCCCCACTGGAAGACCGCGGTGGTCGCGCCGAGCGCCGCGCCGATCGTGAGCAGGAAGCCGACCACGCCGACGACCGGCACCAGCAGCGACCGGAAGACCAGCACGAGCAGGACGAAGGCCAGGCCGACGACCAGGATCAGATAGATCGGCAGCGCCTGGTCGAGCTTCTCCGACACGTCGATGCTGACCGCGGTCTGCCCGGTCACGTAGACCTGGGCGCCGGGACCGTCGGCCACGTCGTCCCGGATCGCGTGCACCAGGTCGATCGTCGCGGTGTCCTCCGGGCCCGAGCCCGGGATGATCGTGATGAGGGCGGCGTTCTGCCCCTGGCTGACCCGGGGCTGGGCCACGAACGCGACGTCCGGGAGGGCGGCGATCTTTTCCCGTACGGAGGACGCGTACGCCGGAGCGCCGGACCCGTCCACCAGGACCAGCAGCGGACCGGCGAAGCCGGGGCCGAAGCGCTCGGCGATGATCTGGTCGGCCTTCTCCTGGGTGCTGCCCTCGGCCGCCCGCTGGATGAGCGTGGTCTGCATCGAGAAGAACGGGATGGCGATCACGGCCAGCGCCGCGACCGCGACGATCAGGCTGAGGACCCGCTGGTGGGTGACCATGTGGGCCCAGCCGCGATAGAAGCCCCGGTCCCTCTTCGGGCTCGCGACCGGGTTGCCGCGCTCCTTCTTGGGCAGCGCCCGCAGGCCGATCGCGCCCAGGAACGCCGGCACCAGCGTGATGGCGACCAGGACGGCGAAGACGATGGTGCCCGCGGCGGCCAGACCCATCTCGGTCAGGAACGGGATGCCGGCGACGGACAGGCCGGCCAGCGCGATCACCACGGTCAGACCGGCGGTGACCACGGCCGAGCCGGCCGTGCCGACCGCGAGCGCGACCGCCTCGGGCACCGGCAGGCCGCGGCGCAGCTCCTGGCGGAACCGGGTGACGATGAACAGCGCGTAGTCGATGCCGACCGCGAGGCCCAGCATGATCGCGAGAATCGGGGTGGTCGACTGCAGCTCGGTGAAGCCGCTCAGCGTGGTGATGCCGAGGGCGCCGATCGCCACGCCGGCCAGGGCGGTCAGCAGGTTCATGCCGGCCAGGACCAGGGACCCGTACGTGATGGCCAGCACCACCAGGGCCACGACCACACCGAGGATCTCGCCGGCGCCGCCGATGTCGGCCCCCGACTCCTGGGTCGCCTCGCCGCGCGCCTCGACGATCAGATCGGCCGAGCGGGACTGGTCGACCACGGCGGTCAGCGCCTCGCGCTCCTCGACCGTGATCTCGGACGCCTGCACGCCGTAGGTCACCGTGCTGTAGGCGGCGGTCTGGTCCTGCGACACCGTCGGCGCCTTCGGGTCCAGCGGGTTGCTGGCCGAGACCACGCCCGGCAGCTTCTGCAGCTGGGCGACGACCGCGGCGACCTGGGTGGCGGTGGCCCGATCGGTGATCTTGCCGGTGCCGGGCGCCTCCATCACCACCTGGGCCGTGGCACCGGCCGAGGCCGCACCGAAGCGCTCCTCCATCAGCTCGAGCGCCTTGGTCGACTCCTGACCCGGGATCGAGAAGGAGTTGACCATCGTGCCCGAGAGCGTGGCGGCGCCGGCCCCGAGGGCGATCACGGCCACCAGCCAGGCGACCATGACCAGCGCCTTGTGGCGTACGGCCCCGAGTCCGAGGCGGTGCAGCAACGTTGCCATTTCAGTCAATCCCTTGTTGGTGGGCCTCAGCGCTCGTGGCCGAGCGCGTCGTAGCTGATGTCGATCAGGTCGTCGAGCGTGGCGGCCAGGGGTTTCTCGCGCAGCGCGACCCCGGCGACGGCGAGGGCACCGAGCGCGCCGACCACCCGGATGGCCCGCACCGGGTCGGTCTCGGGGTCGACCGCGAAGGCCTCGAAGACCGGCTCGCCGATGCACTCCATGGCCGTGCCGAGCTCGCCCTCCTCGGAACCGGCGAGACCGCTGAGCAGCAGGGCGACCGTGCCCGGGCACTCGGCCGCGAGCCGGGCGACGCTGGTGATGACCGCCCGGTCGCGCACCGGACCGGGCGGCATGGCGGCGACCTCGTCGGCCACCGCGCGGATGTCCCGCAGCACGCGGTCGAGCACCGCCTGCTGCAGCGACTCCTTGGTCGGATAGCGGTGCAGCAGACCCGTCTTGGAGTAGCCCACCGCGTCGGCGATGCGCTGGACGGACGTCTCCTTGAAGCCGTGCCGGGCGAACAGGGTCGCGGCGGCTTCGAGGATCTCGTCGTCGATCTCTTGCTTGGACGGCCGCGGCATGCGGACCACTTTAGTCGGGGATGGACCAGGTCGGTCGGTAACCGACCGTGGCGGTCCTCACAGTTGTTCTCATATGCCGTGCCTACCGCAAACGAAACGGCCGGCTACGGGTTTCCCCGCAACCGGCCGTCGAACCCTTCGGCTCTAGTGAGTTACCTCTTTCACCCAACCGGCGATGTTGTCCACCCGGGCCGCACTCTCGATCTGCGTGTGCGGGCAGGACGGGCCGTTGCTGACCACCGCGACCAGCGCCGGGCCCTTCTTGCCACGCTCGACGAAGAAGGGGCCGCCCGAGTCGTACGGGCACGGGGTCGTGTCCGCCTGCGGCGAGTTGCCCTTGAGCTGCGTGACCGTGTCGGTCAGACCGGCCACCTCCATCTTCCCGGTGCGCAGCCAGGTGACCGGCGCCGGGTTGGTGCTGGTTGTGGAGCCGTACCCGGTGAGCCGCACCGGATCCCCGGCCTCCGGCGCCGTGCGACCGACCCGGATCGGGCGGACGTCACGCACCGGCTCGGCCAGCTTGGCCAGCGACACGTCGGCCGTCGCGGACTGGCGGACCGCGACGATCTCGACCTCGTGGCCACGTGAGGTGTCCGTGAGATCGGTGCGGCCGATGGTCGCGATCGTCGAGTCGGCGACCGGGCGTTCGACCCGGACGCCGTTCGCGTCCCGGAAGCAGTGCCCCGCCGTGATGATCCACTGCGCCGCCACGAGCGCGCCGGAGCAGGCGCTGTTGCGCTTGCCGCCGTCGGCCGTGGGGATGCCCGTCATGGTCAGCTTGACCGAGAAGGCGTACCGGCCCGGCTTGACCTGTTCCCCGTTGGCGATCGCGTTCGCCGGAGCGGCGAACCCGAGCAGCCCCACGGCGACGGCACCGGCCGCGGCGAGAATCGACCTCTTTCTCTGTCCCATTCGGACAACCTAGCGGCGGCGATCAACCCCGGCGAATCGGGGAAGTCCCCGGGTGATCCCTGAGTGTCGCGGTGGCTTTTGGTGTCGTACGCGGCTTTACCCAGCACATCGCGTCGGCTTCCCGACTATCACCGGCTCGGGGTACGACCGGGGTTCGGCCCGGATGTTCCCAGCTCGCTATCTGCCTAGTTTCAGGTTCGACACAGAATCGAGCACTGGGGGAACTGATGGGCAGGCGACCGGTAACGGTGCGCATGGCGCGGTGGAGCGCCGAGCATCCGTGGCGCGCGATCGCGCTCTGGGTGGTCTTCGTGGCGGTGTGCTTCGTGGGCGGAAACGCCGCGGGCCTCAAGGAAGCCACGGCGCAGGACGACGCGATCGGCGAGGCCGGTCGTGCGTACGTGATGATCGAGGAAGGTGGGTTCGCCGACGAGCCCGCCGTCGACAACGTTCTGATCACCGCCCGTTCGGGCAAGCTCGACACCGCGGCCGCCGAGCGGGCCGCCGCCGATGCCACCACCAAGCTGCGGTCGGTCACCGGCGTCGCCTCGGTGGGCAAGCCGATCCCGGCCAACGACGGCTCGGCGCTGCTCGTGCCGATCACCATGGCCGGCGAGCCCGACTCCGCCTCCGACCGGGTCGAGCCACTGCGCACGGCCACGGCCGAGGTGCAGCAGTCCCATCCGGAGCTGCGGGTCGAACAGGTCGGTGGCCCGTCCATCGACAAGGCCCTCGACGACACCCTGGGCAACGACTTCAAACGGGCCGAGATCCTCAGCCTGCCGGTCACCCTGGCCATCCTGATCCTGGTCTTCGGCGCGCTGATCGCCGCCGGGGTGCCGGTGCTGCTGGCGCTGTCCTCAGTGGCCGCCGCGATGGGCCTCTCCACGCTGGCCTCACACCTGATCCCGTCCACCGACACCACCTCCAGCGTCATCCTGCTGATCGGCATGGCGGTCGGCGTCGACTACTCGCTGTTCTATGTCCGGCGAGAACGGGAGGAACGGGCGAAGGGCCGCGGCCACGTCGACGCGGTCGAGATCGCGGCCGAGACCTCGGGGCACGCCGTGGTGGTCAGCGGCACGGCCGTGGTCATCGCGATGGCCGGGCTCTTCCTGGCCGGGGACTCCACGTTCTCGTCGCTCGCCGTCGGCTCGATCCTGGTCGTCACGGTGGCCGTCCTCGGCTCGCTGACCGTGCTGCCCGCGATCCTGTCCAAGCTGGGCCGCTGGGTCGACCGGCCGCGGGTGCCGTTCGTGTGGCGCCTGACCGCCCGCAACTCCGGCGGCGGCTCCCGCTTCTGGCGGGCGATCCTGCACCCGGCGCTGCGCTGGCCCGCGGCCACGCTGCTGGTGAGCGCGCTCGCCCTGCTCGCGCTGGCCGCCCCGGCCCTCAACATGAACCTCAAGTTCCCGGGTACGGAGGACCTGCCCCGCACCACGCCGGCCATGCAGGCCTACGACCGTCTGGCCGCCGCGTACCCCAGCAACGGCACCACCCACATGGTCGCCGTGCAGGCCCCGGCCGACCGGGCCGGTGACGTCAAGGCGGCGCTGACCAAGCTGGCCGCGAGCACCGAGGGCAACCGCCTGTTCGCGGTGCCCGAGCAGACCGGGCCGGACATCGAGGTCTCCCCCGACAAGACGGTGACCGTGCTCGACCTGGCGACACCGTTCACGTCCCGCAGCGACGAGGCGGCCGACTCGTTGCACGAGCTCCGCGAGACCCTGGCCCCGGCCGCGCTGGGCGGTCTCGACTACGCGGTGGGCGGCGACGTCGCCAACAACGAGGACTACGCGAAGCACATCTGGCAGACGTTGCCGATCGTGGCCGGGGTCGTCCTGCTGCTGACGTTCCTGATGATGGCCTGGACGTTCCGCTCGATCGTGGTCGCGGCCACCTCGATCCTGCTCAACCTGCTCTCGGTCGGGGCGGCGTACGGCTTCCTGGTCCTGGTCTTCCAGGGCAGCTGGGCGCCCGACCTGCTCAACTTCACCTCGATGGACGCGATCGTCAGCTGGCTGCCGCTGTTCCTGTTCGTGGTGTTGTTCGGCCTGTCGATGGACTACCACGTCTTCGTGGTCTCCCGGATCCGCGAGGCGGTCCAGCGCGGCGTCCCGACCCGGGAAGCCGTGGCCGAGGGCATCACCGGCTCGGCCGGCACGGTCAGCAGCGCCGCGCTGGTGATGGTCGCGGTCTTCTCGATCTTCGCCACACTGTCCACCATCGACATGAAGCAGCTGGGCATCGGCCTGGCCGCCGCGATCCTGCTGGACGCGACGATCATCCGGGCCGTGGTGCTGCCCTCGGTCATGACCCTGCTGGGCAACGCCAACTGGTGGGCGCCGCGCTTCATGCGTCCCCGCGGCCGCCACGCGGCTTCGGCGGTCGTGGAGGCTCCCCCGGCGCCGGAGCCCGAGCTGGTCGGTCGCCACTGACCCGTACGGCTGGAAAGGGAGGCTCCCACGCCGGAGCCTCCCTTTCCCTGTGCGGCGCTCAGGCGAGCCAGAAGTCGAACGGCCGGCGACCCGGCCGGAAACCGTGCGCCTCGGCCAGGTGCGCGGCCTCGCGGAAGCCCGCGGCCAACATCGCCGGCAGGTGAGCGTCGCTGCCGAACGAGACGGCCGTGCCGCCTTCCTCCCGCCACCAGCGGACAACCTCCGGGTGTAACGGGACGCGCGTGTTGACCTCGAGCACCCGCCCGCCGCCGGCGATCGCGCGCAGGGCCAGCCGGAATTCCTCCTCGAACGTGTACGGGTCGAACGGCCCCGGCCAGGCTCGCACGGGATAGTCGATGTGCGCGAACACCTCGAAGTCGTCACTGGCCGCGACCACGGTGGGAACCTGCCGAAGATAGCGCCGCAACGCCGCGGCCGGCCCGTAGCGCTCGAACAGCCCCGGCGGCTCGAAGAACGTCTCCCCCACCGGCAACCCGTGCAGCGAGCCCAGCACCCGATCGAACTGCCCGGCCCCCAGCACAGCCGCCACCGCCTCACGATGCAGATGCGGCTCCCCGATCTCGAGCCCGCTCAGGATGTGCAGCTCCGGAAAGCGATCCCGGCACCGCTCGACGCTCGCGAGATAGCCCGCGGTGTCGAACGCCGGCGGGCTGACCCGCCCCCGCCCATCCGCGACGGAGGACAGCTCCGGACTCGCCTCGAGCGTCGCCCGATCGGCCGTCCACACGACATGGTCGAGGTGCTCGGTGAAGGCCACCGCCGGCACCCCGATCTCGACCGCCCGCGCGCAGGTCCCCTCCATGTCCCCCACCCACGTGTCCCAGGACCATTCACTGTGCACGTGGCTGTCCGCCGGCAGCATGCCGCTCAGCTCCCCGGCTCGTTGTCCCTCACGTCGAAGAACCTCCAGCGCCCCTCGGAAACCACTTCGACAGCACCGTCAACAACCTTGATCGCGGTCTGCTGGTCGATCGCGTACGCCGGACCGCCGATCCTGGCCGCCCACTTCTCCGCCCCAGCCATGCTGTTGTCCGGGCTCTCCGGAATATCAAGGTGCGGGAAGATCGAAAAATCGACCAGGCCGAGCGCATCATCCCCACCGCCGGCCGGCTTCCAGCCCACGAACTCCTCGCCCACCCGCGGAGTCATCACCATGCTCCCCGCGCTGAGTCCCACATAGACCGTGCCGGACAACGACGGCAGCAGGTCAGCCAGCCCGGACTCCCGCATCCAGTGGGTGAGGTAGAGCGCGTCGCCCCCGTTGACCAGCAGCACGTCGGCCTCCCGGACCCACGAGACCCACAGCGCCTCGTCGATGCTGGGCAGTGCGGTCAGCTCCAGCATCCCCACCGACTCCCAGCCGAGGCCGGTCATGGGGCCGGGCGCCCGCCCACTGACAAAGTTCCACGGCGAGACGGGATCGGCGTACGGCCCGCCGTAGCCCGCAGTGGGAATGCAGAGAGCCCTGGCCTCCTCGATCGGCTTACCCAGGAGTTCGAGGAGCGCTTGGTGGATGCTCGCGTTCCTGATCCCAGAATCCGTCAGCAGAAGTCTCATCGTGTCCTCCCAGAAGCATGCGATCAGTCCACCCACACCACCGGCGTGACCGTACGCCGTGCGGACCACCGACCCAACGTCAGCGACGCGCCGGCTGACGGCCTCACGCGCCGCCCCTCCCGCTGGACAACGACAAGACCCCAGGACAGCGGCCGGCGGGCGGGCTTAAGGACAACCTCGAGTGCTGGGGCCTTGACCCCCGGTCTTGGACACGGGGTTATGCGGCTGGCGCCAGCGTAGCTGGCGTTGCCAGGGTGTTGTTTTCGTAGTTGATCGGGGATTGGTGTCCGAGTCGGGAGTGGCGGCGGACGGTGTTGTAGCGGTGCAGCCAGCGGAAGCTGGCCAGCCGGGCTTCGCGGACGTCGGTGAACGCGTTGCGGCCTTGCAGGGTCTCGCGTTTGAAGGTGGCGTTGAACGACTCCGCGAGGGCGTTGTCGGCCGAGCTGCCGATCTTGGCCATCGATTGACGGACCCCGGCGTCGGCGCAAGCGGTAGCGAAGTCCCTCGAGGTGTATTGGGCGCCGTGATCGGAGTGGAAGATCGCCCCGTCCAGGCTGCTGCGGGTGCGCCGGGCGGCGTGCAGGGCGTCGATGACCAGGCCGGTGCGCATGTGGTCGGCGATCGCCCAGCCAGCCAGCCGCCGCGAGTGCAGGTCGATCACGGTGGCCAGGTAGAGGAACCCGCCCTCGCCGATCGGTAGGTAGGTGATGTCGCCGACGTAGCGTTGGTTGATCGCCGGTGCGGTGAAGTCACGGCTGATCAGATCCGGTGCTTTGACCGCGGCTGGGTCGGTGATCGTGGTCTGGACGCGCCGGCGCAGCCGCAACCCGGCGATGCGGTGAGCGCGCATGACCCGGGCGACTTTCTTGCGGTTGACCGCCAGGCCGCCGTCCTGCAGCTCGGCGGTGATCCGCGGCGCCCCGTAGGTGCCGTCATGACGGGCCTGCACTGCCCGGATCCGCGTCGCCAGCGCCGCGTCCGCGGCCTCACGGGCGGCCCGGTGACCGGCCGTGGCCCGCCAGTAATAGAAACTCGACCGGGCGATCTGCAGAACCTGACACAACCGCTTCACGCCGAAGCGTGCCTGATGGTCGGCGACGAACTGGAAGCGGTTCACCAGCGCGTCTCCCCGGCGAAATACTTGGCCGCCTTGCGCAGGATGTCGCGTTCCTCCTCCAACTCCCTAACCCGCCGCCGCAGAGCCGCGTTCTCTTCCTCCACCGCGCCCGCCACCGGCGGCAAGCCGGCCGCCGCCGCTACCGGGCCCGCCGGGATCTCCCCGCGGCGCTGCTGATCGGCACGCACCCACCGGCGCATCGTCTCGTCATCCACCCCGAGATCCTCAGCGACCTGCGCGATCGACACCCCCGGACGCGACCGGTACAACTCGACCGCCTCGGTCCGGAACTCATCCGAATAGTTTCTGAACACCATCGTCTTCCAGAACTCCTGATCCTCCCGGACCCCCAGGCCCGAGGTTCAAGTGTCCAAGATCAGGGGTCAAGGCCCCTGCTTTCGGCGGCCGGGTGAAGGCAAGACCTCAGGGCTCCGCCCCGAACCCCGGCCGCTCGAAAAGATCAGGTGGCTTTCTTGCGGTGGTGGCTTGGTTGATCTCTCCGGACCGGAAGCCAGGAGCGAATCGCAAGTGAGGGCAGGACGCAAGAAGGGCGCTTGCGTCCTGCCCTCACTCACGATGAGCTGCGGCTGCCGCCCCGGAGAGATCAACCAAGCTTTGGATGGACGAGCGTGTGGATTGACATCCTCTCCGTCCTAAAGGACGGAGATTCCCTCCACGCTGCGCGTGGAACACGCGGCGTCCGGGTGGGTTACCGCTTCGCCGCGCGGTGCCGGGACGAGTCCCGGTCTTACCTGCGCTCC
>NZ_JALPVL010000019.1 GCF_023544465.1 Paractinoplanes maris
CGACCCAAAAGCAGCAGGGCAGCCCTGAGCCTCTACGCCGTCCTCCGGCACCTGCAATACCAACTCGCCACCTGGCTCGGCTTCTGCCCACACTGCCACCAGCCCGTCCCCACCTAACAAAGTCCTATTAGTTCTTCCTCGATCAACGCGGACCAGTCCGTGACCAGCGGGATCAACTCGCCGGCGGCCCACAGCGGCAGCTGGTCGAGGTGGTGCGGCGACGCCGGATCGCCGGAGGCGCCGAACGGCACGATCCAGCGGCTGCGCTGCCGGTCGGCGATGTCCCAGACATAGCGGGCGACCGGGCCGCGCGAGCACAGATCGGTCACGCCCGGGATGCTGTTGAGGCAGAGCACCGAGTCGCGCTCGCCGGAGAGCTCGGTGCGCGGGATCCCGGCGGTCGCCCCGGGCAGGCGTACGGGATCGAGCAGGTGCCGCGACCCCCAGGGCCCCGACTCGACAGTGGCCGGGTCGACCACCTCGGCCGCGGTGAGCCCCAGCCCGGCCAGCACCCCGTCGAGCACCGAGCCGATGCGGACCCGGGGATTCGTCCAGCTGTCGAAGAGCGGGTCGAAGCCGTGCGGTTCCATCAGCGGTGCGAGCGCGGGATGCTCGTGCAGCCGCCGGGCGACCGCGAACCGCCAGGCCGCCCGCCGCCCCGCTTCGACACTGGCGGCGGGCATCGGTGTGTCCATGTGGATGCGCTGCGCGGGCACGCCTTCCCCGATCAGCTCGACGATCCGGTCGGCCCGCGCTTTCGAGGCAAAGGCGTTCCCGTACGCCTCGGTGTCCGGCCGCCGATCATTGGCGTTCACCGCGACGCCGCTCACCGCGGTCCGCGTCATCGGCACGTAGCCCGGCCGCCACGCGTACGTCTGGTCCCAGGCCGGCACCGGGACGGTCTCGTTCCGCTGGTCACGCACCGGAACCCGGCCCACGGTGAGCTGCCGGACCCGCCCGGTGGTGTCGGCCGTGAGGACGCTGTTGACCGGCTCCACCCAACCCGCCAGCGCATCGGCGACGTCATCCACAGTAGACGCGTGCAGCAGCGGGAGCAGCGCGCCGAAGCCGAGGTCGAAGTCCACCCGGGTGGGGGTGCGCAGACTCAACGTGCCGTCGACGATCGGGCCCCGGGCCGTCTCGACGACCTCGACCAGCTCGCTGCCGCCACCCCGTACGGGAATGGTCTCGGTGTGCACCGCGGCCGGCTCCCACCCGCGCGGACCGCGAGCCTCGACCCCCGACGGCGTGCGGCGGAGCTCCTCGACGAAGAGGTCCTGATAGTCGGCCATGGCGTTGGTGACCGCCCAGGCCACCCCGCCGGTGTGCCCGAAGTGCTGCACGCCGGGCACACCCGCGAAGGTCAGCCCGGCGACGTCGAACTCCGGGCAGGAGAGCCGGATCTGCTGATAGACGCCGGGCAGCTCGATCAGCCGGTGCGGGTCGCCCGCGACGATGCCCGGGATCGCCCAGGCGTTGCTGCCCGAACTGGCCGCGGACTCGGCCGCGAACCAGCGGACGGCGTCCGGCCCCAGGGTGCGCTCGACATGCGCGTTGAACAGCTTGCCGGGAAAGCTGGCGAACATGATGTGCCGGGCCAGGAACACGCCCAGGGACGACCAGGGATGCCAGGCCGTCCCCTCGGCGCGGACCCCTTCGGCGTACGCCCGGAGCCACTCCCGGGTCCGGGCGTCGAGCCCGGCGAAGGCCCGCCGCGCGGTGTCGTCGAGCCGGGCCCGCCGCGCGAAGCGGTCCCAGCCCAGCCCGTCCGGCCCGATCAGCTCGGACAGCAGGCCCTCGGACCGGCGGCGCTCGACCTCGATCTGCTGCCGGCGGTCGCGAGCGGTCACCCGCCCCTGCAGAAACGCCAGCTCATCGACCGTTCCGGCCCGCAAGTGAGGAACGCCGTACCCGTCCCGGAAGACCCGCATGCCCCATGCTTACCTGCTTCCCACCCCCGACAGCGACCCGGAACTGGCCGGGGTCAGTGGCGGTGGGTCAGTCTGGCCACCCGGCCCTTGGTGCCGGAGGCCCAGCAGGCGCCGGGCACGCAGTCGACGGCGTCGAAGCTTCCGGTGTCGAAGAGCTTCCAGGTGCGGCCGCCGTCGTACGAGATGTTGCTCCCGGTGGGGCCGACGGCCAGGGCCGTGTCGCCCCGGCCGGTCCAGGCCGCGCCCGAGCGGTATTCGCCGGGGACGGTGCGGGCGACGGTCCACGTCCGGCCGCGCAGGTAAGCCGCTCCGTCCGGCGCCGCCGTGGGGGTCTCGTAGTCGCCGCCGACGGCGATGGCGGCACCGTCGCGGCGTACGGCCAGGCTGTAGATCCCGGCGGTCGGGCCGCCCGGGATCGGCGTCGCGGTGACCGACCACGAACGGCCGCCGTCGCGGGAGGTGAAGACGCGCGACTCGGCGCCGCCGCCGGTCGCGAACATCACTTTGCCGGCAGCCGAGACGATGCAGGTGCCGCTCGCGGCGAACGCGAACTCGCCGGGCAGCGCGGCGGGCATGCCGGCCGTGGGCTGGACCTGCCAGGAGCGGCCGCCGTCGCGGGTCGCGAGGATGCGGAACTTGCCGTCCACCGGGTCGGAGAGGGCCAGGCCGTGCTTGCGGTCGAGGAACGTCATGCAGTCGTAGAACGCGGCCGGGTCCTCGTTGCGGAACGTCTCGGTCCAGGTGTGGCCGCCGTTCGAGGTCGCGTAGACGCGGGAGTCGGGGCCGTTGCCGATCGTCAGGGCGACGGCGTGCCGGGCGTCGAACGCCTCGATGTCCCGGAACTCCAGCTCGGCCGCGGCCGCCGGACCGACCGAGGCCCAGGTGCGGCCGCCGTCGACCGTGCGCAGGACGGTGCCGGCCGCACCGGCCACCCAGGCGACCTGGGCGCTGACCGGCGCCAGGCCGCGGAACTGGGCCTCGGTGCCGGTCGGGGTCAGCTGCCAGGCCGGCGTGCTGCCCCCGGCCAGGGCGGGTGCGGGCAGGAGCAGGGCCGCGACGACACCCGCCGCCGCCATCGACAACTTTCGCTGCAAGGTCATGCGCCGGAACTTACCGTGTGGGCCACGGCACGGAAACCGGGGACGCGGCCTGCTGGAAACCTCCGGGTATCACAATGTGGGACATGGAGTCCCCTGCCGTCACCGTCGCGATCACCCGGCGGGCCGACCCGTCCCGGACCGCCGAGATGATCGCCTGGGTGAACGCGGGCACCACGCTGGCCGAGGACTTCCCCGGCTTCCTGGGCACCGGCTGGGTGCGG
Source organism: Paractinoplanes maris (assembly GCF_023544465.1). Lineage (GTDB taxonomy): Bacteria > Actinomycetota > Actinomycetes > Mycobacteriales > Micromonosporaceae > Actinoplanes > Actinoplanes maris. The sequence continues at coordinate 3,253 of NZ_JALPVL010000019.1, forward strand.
CCCGATCAGCGCTCGCACGACTGGCACATGCTCTACCGCTTCGCCGACGAGATCTCCCTGCGCAACTGGGAGGAGTCGCCGCAGCGTCGCTGGTGGCTGTCGTCGGCCGAGGGCTTCGTCGAGCACACCCGGACGGAACGCCGGACCGGGATCGAGGGCTGGTTCGACCCGCCCAGCGTCCGCGAGGTCAGCGAGACGGTGCCGAAGGCGCCGCCCCGCTGGAAGCAGGCGGTGACCATCTGGCTGGGCTTCTTCCCGGTCAGCCTGCTGGCCGCGGTCACCCTCAACCATCTGCTGGTCGACCTGAACGTCGTGCTGCGCACCCTGATCAGCACCCTCTGCCTGACCCCGATCATGACCTACCTGGTGCTCCCCCGGATCACCCGCCTGCTCCAGCCCTGACTCCGCCGCTGAGGCCGGCTCAGTTGTCGAGCAGGGCGCGCAGGCGCAGGGTGTCGGCGACGGTCCAGCCCGGGGGTGGGGCCAGGGCCGCCCAGCCGTCGACGGCGCCGGACTTGTAGACGTGGCCGTGGCCGATCGGGGCCTTGTTGGCGAAGAGCAGGTCGACCGTGGTCTGCCAGAACGTGATGACCGGGTACCAGTGCATGGCGGGAGTGACGTCGGGACCTCGTTCGCCGCGCAGCCACTGGGGTTTGTGCCAGAGCAGGCTGGGGCTCCACCACACGACCGGGTCGGAGGAGTTCTGCATGTAGACGACCCGGGGCCGGACGGCCAGGTCGCGCAGCTCGTGGAACTCGGAGGAGAACTCGACCGGCAGGCGGGGATAGGCCGGGTCCCACACCGGTGAGCCGGGGGCGCGGCCGGAGGTGAGCTGCTGGTGGATCGGGTTGGCGAAGGTCGGGCCCTCGAGCAGGATGCCGTCGGCCCCGTCGACCATCGCGGGGGCCGTACCGAAGGTCTTCTCGGTGCCGTAGGTGCCCAGGCTCTCACCGAAGATCAGGAGCTTGGGCCGATCGGTGGCGGGCATCGCCGCCCAGCGCTCGCGGACCGCTGTGATCAGCGCCGAGGCGGCGTCGACGACCTTGCTGCGGTCGACCGCGAACGAGATCCAGCTCGGCAGGTAGCTGTATTGCATGGAGACCAGCGCCGTGTCCCCGGCGTACATGTATTCGAGCGAACTCGGCACGTCGTTGTCGACCCAGCCGGTGCCGGTCGGGGTGAAGACCGCGATGACCGAGCGGTCCCAGGCCCGGGTGCGGTCCATTTCCCGTACGACGAGGGCCGCGCGCTCCTCGACCGAGTCGGCCGACGACAAGCCGGCGTAGATCCGGATCGGGTCGAGCGCGGTCCGGCCGGCGAACGCGCCCAACTGGTCGGCCGCGGGCGCCTTGGTCACGAAGTTGCGGCCCTGGCGACCCAGCGAATCCCAGCTCACCAGCGACTGCGAACTGCCCGAGCGCAGGACGGAGGCCGGCCGCACGACTCCGTTGCCGGTCCCGCTGTCGGTGACCGCGGCCGAGCGGTCGGCGCTGGTGTAGAGGTTGCTGACCAGGAGGCCGTCGAAGGCGGTGTAGCTGATCAGGGTGACCACGACGAAACCCGCGCAGTAGGCCGCCGACTCGGGCACCAGGCGGCCGAAGAGCCGGGCGAACCCGTGCGCGGCCAGCCGCAGGCAGCGGGCCAGCAGCAACAGCATCCCGAAGGTGAGCAGGCTGATCCCGACCGTCCGGATCAGGTCGTACTCCTGCTGCGGGGGCAGGCCCAGGCGGACGCGCACCTCGCGCTGCCACCGGGTGCCCAGCCAGAGGAAGAGCAGGACGAGCGGCGGCACCAGCACGAACAGCATGCGCCAGGCGACCCGTTCGGCCCGGCGCGACGGCCACCACCGCAGGCGGACGACCGCCCCGATCGCTGTCCCTCCGGCGTACCCGAAAGAAGCCGTCAGCCCGGCCACGACGCCCTGGAGAAACCAGGGTCTCGGCAACAGGGACGGCGTGTAGGTGAGGCAGTAGAAGAGCGCGCAGAGCCCGAAGCCGGTGACGCTGAGCCCGCAGCGCACAACCCGGCGGCGCGGAACGACGGTCGGTGCGGTGGCCGAGGAGATGACCCGGCGCTGCATGGGTATCAGGGGCGCTGGTAACACCACCTTGCGCATCGGCTCCCCCGCCCCTCGCGACCGCCGTCGATATGCGTGACCCGCGCGCCACCGAAGGTTACGTTGACCCGATGGCAGGATCTTCCGTTCGCACCCGGGCCGCAAGCGCGTTCGAGGCCCTGCTTCCATCTTTGACTGCCCGCGCCACCGAGCGGCTGGGCCGTTCGGAGGCGGTCGCGTTCGTTGCCCGCTGCGAGACGTCGCTGCTCGACATCTACGAGCCGCTCGAGGTCGTCTACGGCACAGTGCCCCTGAATGACCTGGTGGAAGTGGCTCTCGACGCGGCCGCCGAGCGCCCGGTCGCTCTGCGTGACCTCGATCGGCGGCGGGAGATCGACCCGCGCTGGTATCAGCGAGCCCGTCAAGTCGGGTACGTCGCTTATGCCGACCGCTTCGCCGGGTCGCTTCGCGCGGTAGCCGACAACTTGGACTATCTGGACGAGTTGGGTGTCACCTACCTGCACCTCATGCCGCTGCTCGAGCCCCGGCCCGGCGAGAACGACGGCGGTTACGCGGTGCGCGACTACCGGGCGGTCGACCCGCGGCTGGGCACGATGGACGATCTGAGCACGCTCGCCGGCCGGCTGCACGAGCGCGGCATGAGCCTCTGCGTCGACCTGGTCCTCAACCACACCGCCCAGGAACACCCCTGGGCCGAGGCCTGGCAGGCGGGCGATCCGGCGTTCGCCGACTTCTACCTGTCGTTCCCCGACCGCGAGATGCCGGACGCCTACGAGCGCACGATCGTGCCGGTCTTCCCCGACCGCGCGCCGGGCTCCTTCACCCTCGTCGGGGACCGCTGGGTCTGGACCACGTTCTGGAGCTACCAGTGGGATCTCAACTGGGCCAGTCCGAGCGTCTTCCGGGCGATGCTCGAGACCATCCTGTGGCTGGCCAACCGCGGCGTCGACGTGTTCCGCCTGGACGCGGTCCCGTTCCTCTGGAAACGGCTGGGGACGACCTGCCTCAACGAGCCCGAGGTGCACCGGATCGTGCAGGCGCTGCACGCGCTCACCCGGCTGGCCGCACCCGGCGTGATCTTCAAGGCCGAGGCGATCGTCGCGCCCGACGACCTCGTGCCCTACCTGGGCGGGCACGACCGCTACCGGCCGGAGTGCGAGCTGGCCTATCACAACCAGCTCATGGTCATGCTCTGGAGCAGCCTGGCCACCAAGGACGCCCGGCTCATGGCGCAGTCGCTGTCGCGGATGAAGCCGATCCCGGCCGAGGCGTCGTGGGTGAGCTATGTGCGCGGGCACGACGACATCGGCTGGGCGATCAGCGCCGAGGACGCGGCGGCGGTCGGCTGGGACTGGTGGAACCACCGGAACTTCCTGAACTCGTTCTTCTCCGGTCGCTTTCCCGGCTCGTACGCCCAGGGAGCTCTTTTCCAGGAGAACCCGGACACCGGGGACGCGCGGATCTCCGGTTCGGCCGCCTCGCTCTGCGGGATCACCGACGATCCGGCGACCTGGCGTGACGGCGTACGGCGCCTGCTCCTGCTGCATTCCGTCGCTTTCGCGTACGGGGGTATCCCGCTGATCTACATGGGCGACGAGCTGGCGACGCGCAACGACCTGTCGTTCGCCGGCGATCCCGCGCTGGCCGGCGACAACCGGTGGATGCACCGGCCGTATCTGGACTGGGCGGCCGCCGCGCGGCGTCACGACCCGTCGACGCTGGAGGGCCAGGTTTTCGCGGGGCTGCGGGCGCTCATCGCCGGCCGCAAGGACCTGCTGGCCCTGCGCGGCGGCGGCGAGACCGCGACCGTGGGCGTCGACAACGGCCACGTCTTCGCCTGGCGCCGCCGGCACCCGCGCAGCGGCACGTTCATCGGGCTGGCCAACTTCAGCGAGCAGCCGCAGACCGTCGAGGCGGCCGCGATCGGGCACTACGGCTGGCTGGAGACCGCGCTGAGCAGCGACGGCCCGCTCGTCGTCCGGGAGGGGCGGGCCCACCTGCCCGCGCTGGGGTTCGTCTGGCTGATCGAGCGGTGAATTCCGTACAGTAGGCCCGGGCGTTGCCGATCAAGGAATCATGCGGCTGCGCAACTGGATCGCCGTAGTGGTCGGCGTGGTGCTGCTGGCTGCTGCGGGAACTATCGGCTTCCTGGTCAACCGGTCGGCGCTCAAGGCCGCCGACGAGGTGCACCTGGCCGACTCACGGGCTCTGGCCGTCAACAACGGCACCCTCGTCGGCCGCCTGCAGTGGCTGTCGGCGGCCGAGCTCGGCGATTTCCTGAGCGAGAACGCCCTGCACCTCGGGCCGGGCAACGCCGGCGACCGCGATCTGCTGCGTACCTTCGCCGCCAAGAGCGACACCTTCGGGTACGGGGCTGTGCTGCTCGACCTGAACGGCCGGGTGCTGAGCAGCTCGCGCGGCACCGGGCTGCCGGCGGCCGGCAACGCGGGCTGGAAGCCCCTGTTCACCCAGCTGACCGGCGGCGCCAAGGCCGGCTTCTCGTCGATCATGGTGGTCGACGGGGCCTTTCTCGAAGCGGTCGGTGTGCCGGTGGTGGTCGGCGGCGTCCCGGCGGCCGTCCTGGTCGGCCTCAACAGCGTGGCCACGACCAGCCTTCAGCAATACACCGTGACGCTCAGCTCGGACGTCCACCAGACCGCGATCATCGACAGCACCGGCACGATCGCCGCCACCAACCGGGTCCAGCAGCTCGGCCGCCAGATCGACCCGGCCGTCCGCCGGGCGCTGGCCGCGGAGCCCGCGGGCGGGTTCGTCCGGTACACCACCGTCGGCGGCACCGAGATGGTCGCGATCACGGTCGGCGGGCTGCCCGGCGGCTGGTCGTACGTGCGGATCCAGACCAGGAAGTCGTTCGACGGCGCGGTGCACACCAAGAGCCAGACGTTGAACCTGACGCTCGGCGCGATGTTGCTGATCGGCGTGCTCGCGATGTCGGTGCTCGGCTACCGCACCCAGATCCAGCGCCGGCGGGCCGACGAGCGCTTCCAGGCCCTCTTCCAGCACGCTCCCGACCTGGTCTCGGTGCTCGGCGCCGACGGCACCATCGACTACTCGAGCCCGAGCGCGGCGACCGTGCTCGGCTACCCGGAGGGGAGGCTGGTCGGCACCAGCGTCTTCGACCTGGTCCACCCGGACGACCAGCCCTACATGCGCGGCCAGTTCGCCCGGCTGCTGATCAACCGCGACGAGTTGCTGCGCCTGCAGTGCCGGGTGCGCTCGGCCGCCGGCGACTACCGCTGGTTCGAGTTCACCGCGTCCAACCAGATGACCAACCCGTCGCTGCACGGCATCGTCATCAACGCCCGGGACATCTCGGAGAACCGGGCCTACCAGGAGCGGCTCGCCCACGAGGCCGAGCACGACGCGCTGACCGGCCTGCCCAACCGCCGCCGCATGCAGGACGCGCTGGGCACCTCGCTGCGGGAGCAGCCGGTGGCCGTGCTCTTCGTCGACCTGGACGGGTTCAAGCCGGTCAACGACGCCCACGGGCACGAGGCCGGCGACGACCTGCTGCGCCAGGTCGCCGCGCGGCTGACCGGCTGCGTCCGGGAGCAGGACGTGCTGGCCCGCGTCGGCGGCGACGAGTTCGTCATCCTGATGCCGGGTGTGATCGGGCCGGCCGACAGCGAGGCCATGTCCGCCCGCATCCGGGAGTCCATCGCGGCGCCGTTCGTCGTCGGCGGGTCGCCGGTGCGGATCGGGGCCAGCGTGGGCGTGCACCTCGCGGCCGGGTCGACCGACCCCGACGAGGCCCTGCGGGCCGCGGACCACGCCATGTACGCCGTCAAGCACTCGCGAGGTTATCCACAGGAGAAGGCGGGAAGGCACCGCGCGGAGGACTGAGAGGGCACACTGAAAGCCCGTCCTCGATGATTGGTGGTGCCGGCGGTGGTGGCCTCGAAGATCCTCTCGCGTCGTGATCTCGACTTCCTGCTCTACGAGTGGCTCGACGTCGAGGCGCTCACGGCCCGGGAGAGGTTCGCCGAGCACTCCCGCGACACGTTCGACGCCTTCCTCGACGTGTCGGCCGAGATCGCCGAGCGCGACTTCGCGCCTCACAACCGGCGCTCCGACCTCGAGGAGCCGACCTTCGACGGCGTCCGGGTCACGATGATCCCCGAGGTGGCGGCGGCACTCAAGGTCTTCAACGAGACCGGGCTGCTCAGCGCCACCATGGACGAGTCGGTCGGCGGTCTGCAGCTGCCGCACGTCGTCGCCCGGGCCTGCTTCGCCTGGTTCCAGGCGGCCAACATCGCGACGTCGTCCTATTCGCTGCTCACCGCGGGCAACGCGAACCTGTTGCTCACCCACGGGACACCCGCGCAAGTGGACCGGTTCGTCCGGCCGATGCTGGAGGGCCGCTTCACCGGCACGATGTGCCTGTCCGAGCCGCAGGCCGGTTCCGCGCTCAGCGACGTGCTGACCCGCGCGGTGCCGGCCGCCGACGGGTCCTACCGGGTGACCGGCTCCAAGATGTGGATCTCGGGCGGCGACCACGAGCTGAGCGAGACGATCGTGCACCTCGTGCTGGCCCGGGCCGCGGGCGCGCCGGCCGGCGTCAAGGGCCTGTCGCTGTTCATCGTGCCCAAACACCACGTCGAGGCCGACGGCACGGTGGGCGAGCGCAACGGGGTGTCGCTGTCCGGGCTCAACCACAAGATGGGCTATCGCGGCACGACGAATGCGGTGCTCGCCTTCGACGACGCCACTGGTTACCTCGTGGGCGAGCAGGGCAAGGGCCTGGCCTACATGTTCCAGATGATGAACGAGGCCCGGATCGGGGTGGGCGCCGGCGCCGTGGCCCTGGGTTACACGGGCTATCTGCACGCGCTCGACTACGCCCGGGAACGCACCCAGGGGCGCCCGGTGGCCGACAAGGACCCGGCGGCCCCGCCCGTGCCGATCATCCGCCACCCCGACGTCCGGCGCATGCTGCTCAGCTCCAAGGCGTATGTCGAAGGGGGCCTGGCCCTGATCCTCTATGCGGCCAAGCTGCTCGACGAGCCCTCCGACGAGAACGACCTGCTCCTCGACGTGCTGACCCCGATCGTGAAGGCGTGGCCGTCGCAGTGGTGCCGGCTGGCCAACGACCACGCCATCCAGGTCCACGGTGGCTACGGCTACACCCGCGAGTACCCGGTCGAGCAGTTCTACCGCGACAACCGGCTCAACTCGATCCACGAGGGCACCGACGGCATCCAGGGCCTCGACCTGCTGGGCCGCAAGGTCGTCATGCGCGGTGGGGCCGGTCTGCAGCTGCTGATCGGCCGCATCGTGACCACGGCCGTGGCGGCGCCGGCCGAGCTGGGCCGGCCGGTCATCGCCCTGTGCGACCGCCTGGCCGCCACCACCCGCAAGCTGTGGGCGGCCGACGACCCGACGGCGGCGCTGGCCAACTCCACGGCCTATCTGGAGGCCACCGGCCACCTGGTGATCGCCTGGCTGTGGCTCTCCCAGCTGGCCGCCACCGAGGGCAAGGAGGGCGCCTTCTACGAGGGCAAGCGCCTGGCCGCCCGCTATTTCCTCACCCACGAGCTGCCGCGCATCGGTCCCCTGCTCGACCTCCTCGACTCGGGAGACACCCTGTTGGCCGACCTCGACGACACCGTCCTCGGCTGAGTGCTCGGCCTGCTCCCTGGTCAATCGCCATCCGGGTGGAGTCGGCCGATACCAGGTCGCTCAACAGCCACCAGATGGCGGTAGCCGCACCCCTCGCCGGTTCGCATAGTTGATCTGGCGAGGGGTGGTTGCGGATGAACTCCAAGAAACCCGGCTGGGTCCGGCTCTCCGGTGACTTGCTGCATCGGCCTGACCCGTTACGTTCCGGCCGGACGGTGTGCGGCCGGAAGCTGCCTTCCACGGAGCCGGTTCTCCGGGTCCGGCCGCCCGATCTGGCGCCGTGTATCGCCTGCCGGGACATGATGCCCCTCCGCCCGGAGGTTTCCCGCAACCGTGGCCGGGCTGATGCCGACAACGACGTCACGCCATCCGGTCGAACGGAGACGTGGGAGCGCACCGTCGAGTCGACTGCCCTCAACCGTCAGGAATCCATGCGGGCCTGGCGCTCGATCGGCTGGGTCGTGCTCGCCGACAGCCGGTGGGCACACCGCCCGCACCCCGAGCGCCCTGGTCAGCTACTTTGCGGTCGGTCCGACAGCACGGCCACCGCCAGGAGCCGGAAACAACCCAGCCGGGAGCCGTGCTCGCGCTGCGCCGGCCTGTTGAAACGGCGGCATGATGAGCAGAGCCGGGGAACGATCATGGTCAGCCGGCCCGACGCGGTGGACCGCTACGACCGAGCCAGTCGGCGGAGCAGCTCGGTGCGGGCGTTCCGCGGCTGACCTGGCGGGCGGCCACTCCTGATGTCGGTGCGGTCCTGCGGGCAGAGCCCTAAGGTTGGCCCATGGCGGCTTCCAGCAAGAGCCCGGCGACCGAGGTGGAGGCCGGCGACTTCACCGTGCGCGTGTCGAACCCCGGCCGGGTCTACTTTCCGGAGCTCGGCCTGACCAAGCTCGACCTGGTCAACTACTACCTGGCGGTGGGTGACGGCATCGTCCGGGCGCTGCGGGAGCGGCCGTGCATGCTGCACCGCTTTCCCGACGGGCTGGCCGGGGAAAAAGTGCATCAGAAGCGGGTGCCGCACGGGGCGCCGCCGTGGCTGGAGACGGTGCGGGTGAAGTTCCCGCGCTACAACCGGCACGCCGACGAGCTGTGCGTGACCAAGCCGGCCGACGTCATCTGGGCCGTGCAGATGTCGACGGTCGAGTTCCACCCGTGGAATTCGCGCCGCGCCGACACCGAGAAACCCGACGAGTGGCGCATCGACCTGGACCCGATGCCCGACTGCACCTACGACCGGGTCCGCCGGGTGGCCGCGGTGGCCCGGGAGGTGCTCGACGACCTGGGCATCACCGGCTATCCCAAGACGTCGGGCGGGCGCGGGTTGCACATCTATGTGCGCATCGAGCCGTCGTGGGGCTTCTCCGACGTACGCCGGGCCGCGCTCGCCTTCGCCCGCGAGGTCGAGCGGCGGGCTCCCGACGACGTGACCACCACCTGGTGGCGCAAGGACCGCGACCCGGAGAAGCTCTTCGTCGACTACAACCAGAACGCCCGCGACCACACGATCGCCAGCGCCTACTCGGTCCGCGGCGTCCCCACGGCAACGGTCTCGACGCCGGTCCACTGGTCCGAGATCCCCGACGCCGACCCGCGCGACTTCACGGTCCTGACCGTCCCGGCCCGCTTCGCCGAACTGGGCGACCTGCACGCCGGCATCGACGACAAACACCACTCCCTGGCCACCTTGCTGGAGTGGGCCGACCGCGACGAGAAAGCCGGCCTCGAAGGCCCCGCCGACACCGACTCGGCCTCTTGATCCTTCGTCCGGCAGTCACCCACTCCTGAGCGTCGGCCGACGAGCTCGTGAGGCACCGAAGCACGGATAGCGTCCAGGTGCGGCCAAGGCCACAATCAACGGGGGTGTCACTTGGCGCCTCGAAAGGACGAGGAAATCCGATTGTATTCCTGGTCCGAGATCGAGGAATCCGATTGCTTGAGCCTTTGTCCCTGTGCGGATTTCACCAGCTGCTGTTGAAGCATGCCGTGACGGAACTGATAAACGGCTCCGGCTTGGCGAAGGATGCCCCGTCGGTGAGCGTCGTCCAGAAATGACATCAGACGCATCGGTGTACGGCCCTGCACTGCGAGCAACAGGCGAACTACGCAGAATTGCCCCCAGGCAGTAGCACTGAGCCCCGCAACAGACCCGACGATCAGCCCGAAGGCGAGCAGGAAGACCGCAAGCCACAAGAAGATCACCACACGTTCTGAGCCGGTTGGCCATGTTCGGGAAGGCGGCGATGCGATCGCAACAGCCATCATGCCGATGACGATTGCCGAGCTGACCACCGTCGCAAGCCAGAGCGCGAGTGCGCGATCCCGTCGCAGGACGCTGAGCGGGCTGACCGACCGACCTGCATCAGCCGCAGTCACAACAGTGCCGATCGGACCGTCGGACGGGAAGAACGCAGCCTCCAGCATGTACCACAGGGAAATGGCGGCAAGCGGTATGACAAGCGCGTCAGGAGGTGGCCCAGATATCAGTCCGGCGGCCACCCCGAGAAGCAGCGCCACAACAAGTCTTGCCACCTTGCGACGATTGAAACTGAGATTGACCTGGCGAGGGTGGCGAGCGCGGATCGTGGTGAGCAGCACCACCACGAATAGTGGAGTCTGCACCAAGACCAGCCCCTCGTGGTTGCGGGCGCCCGTCACTATCCAAAGCGCAGCCAGGACCGCCGTCAGACACCATTGCACAACGACAGTGGCGCTGCGCAAGTGCCACCAGGAAATATCTGGACCGCCACCATGAGTGTGGAGGAGCACGGCGATGTTCGTAAGCCACCGCTGCGCCCGATCAGCCTTCTGCTTGTCGAGACGGGGCTGGTTACCTACTGGACTCGTATACGCCGCCGGTATCAATGCACCAAGCAGGTGACGCTCGATGCCGGCTCGCTCACGCGCCCAAGCGGCCGTGATGAGGTCGTCGGGGCGAGAAGCCTGGCTGTCGTAGACCGTTCGCGCCAGCGAAAGCATGAGCGGCGTCGAAAGTGCCTGCCATAGTGGGCGATCATCCGTCCTATCGAGATGTTCGAGGACGCGCTTCCAACGCTCGGGCTTTTCGGTGCTCTCGGTCAGGTACCTCGCGACGTCGGATGAGGCTAGAGGCAGAATCTCGACTACAGGCGTACGAGCGAGTTTGCCGGCCGCGACTGCGAGCTCGTACTCCGCCGTACGGCTCGTCACCACAATCTGACGGTCGGGGCGCAAAGTATCGGCGATCGCGACGAGAGCTGATTGATGGTGGTTCTTGGCCATCTCATCCAACCCATCGAGAACAGGAAGGATGCGCGCGGTGTCGATCAACTCGCGCGCCCGCGTCCGTCGCCTGCCGTCGGCTGCTCGCAGCGCAGAGGCAAGTTCACGGTGTTCGGTCGCCAGACGAGCGGCTATCCACTCGTCCAGCGGCTCGGACGGATTCCAAGTCGCGACCGAGAGCAGAACCGGAACCGGATCGCCTGCCGTACGCCGAGCAAGCAGATCCAGGGTCAACCGGAGCGCCAGCATGCTCTTACCGGCCCCGGGCTCACCCAGAATGACGAGCCGTCCAGGCGACTCCGGGTGCGTGAACGCATCAGCAATCTGGCCATATGTACCATCCAATGGAAGCGGGCCCGCTCCAGCCCGGCCTCGGATAGCCGGCCAATCGACCATCACCGCGTCAGCCCTCTCGGTGACGCCCCAGCGCACGGGGAGCGGCCAAGGGTCAAAGACCCTACGGGCCAGTTCCTCGGTTTCCCACCGCCTCTTCTGCGCTTCAGCGATTGATTCCGCCATGTGGTTGAGCTGGTCGTCCGATGTGCTCGAGGCGGCAGAGCCCTTGCGCCACAGGTAAACCGCCAGGGGACCGGCCAGCGAAACGACGCCCAACGGCGGCCCCAGGGAACTTGCGAATTGATCGGCCCAGCTCAAACCCGATATCTGGTACAAGACGATGAGTACGGCAACCGCTGTGGCGGCCACTGCGATGACCGTGATCGACCAAACCCGAGGGTTCTTCCACCAGACCGGCACTCCCTCATCATGGCCTCTTGTCAGCCCACCAGTCCTTACCAAGCTCATGGCTGGCACGCCCGGCTTCCCCGACCGTTGTCATGTCCGCCACGAACGGCATGTAACTGGCCTTGGACCGCCGAGCCTCCTGGCGACACCCCACCGACATTCACCGGTTGGTCGGCGACCGCCGACGGGAGCCGGCTCGTTGTTCGTATGCGAAACGGAGCGGGGCGCCGGGTGAGCATCGGCTATCGGGACGTCAGAGGTGTACGGGCGTATCGGACGGCGGCCGTGGCCACACCGGCCGCCGCCAGGACCCAGGTTGTGGCCTCGGCCCAGGCGGCGGCCGAGCTTTCGCCGGGCAGGCCGTTCCGGACCGGGAGCACCACCATGTTCAGCGCCGCGCCGACCGGGATGGTGAGCAGAGGCAGGAGACCGATCGGACCCGCGCCGAACGCCGGACCGATCAGGATTCCGGGGGCAGCACGCATGACCGGATCCTAGGTAAACGGCTGGCGCCGCGTGGGGGTGCCGGAATAGCGTGCCGCCGTGCCGATGCATGAGAACGAGGTCCGGGCGACCGTGGGGCAGGTCGAGCGCCTGGTGGCCGGGCAATGTCCGGAGTGGGCGCACCTGCCGGTGACGGCTCTGCCCGGCGATGTCGAGGGCACCGACCATGTGCTGTTCCGGATCGGTGACGAGCTGGTGGCCCGGATGCCGAAGATCGGGTGGGCGGTCGATCAGGCCGAGCGGGACGCGCGGTGGCTTCCCGGGCTGGCGCGGCGGTTGCCGGTCCGGATCCCGGTTCCGGTCTTCGTCGGTGAGCCGGGGGCGGGGTTCCCGTGGCGGTGGAGTGTGGTGCCGTGGATCGCCGGGGGCACACCCCAGCGGCTCGGCTGCGACGACCTCGGGCTGGCCCGTGATCTGGCGGCCTTCGCCGGTGCCCTGCACGGGATCGACTCGTCGGGCGGGCCGGTCCGGCCCGCGGGATCCCGGGGGACGCCGCTGCGGCACGCCGACGAGTCCGTCCGCCGGGCGCTGGCCGGGCTGGCCGGGCACGACGACGGTTTCGCGGTGGCGGCGGCCGAGGCCGCCTGGGACGAGGTGCTCGCCACCCCGGAGTGGGCCGGTGATCCGGTGTGGATCCACGGTGACCTGCAGCCCGGCAACCTGATCGTCGAGGACGGCCGGCTGCGGGCGGTCATCGACTGGGGCGCGCTCGGCGTCGGTGACCCGGCGCCGGACCTGGCCGCGGCATTGTGGACCTTCACCGGGGCCGCCCGGGCGGCCTATCGGGAGGCGCTCGGTTATGACGATGCCACCTGGCGACGGGCCTGCGGCTGGGCGCTGGCGCCCTCGCTGACCGGCATCGGCTACTACCGGCACACGTTCCCGCGCATGGCCGAGCACGGCCGGCGCATGGTCCGGGCCGCGATCGACGAGCTGAGCTGAGCTGAGCCCGGCCACCGCGTGGTCCGAGCCGGGGAGCTGAGCTGAACACGGCCACCGCGTGGTCCGAGCAGCGAGTTGAGCTGAGCGGTCAGGCCGTGGTTCCGCGGACCCAGGGCAGGGCCAGGCGTTCGATCAGGACCAGGGCGTAATACAGGATGATGCTGACGATGGCCATCAGGGTCAGCGCGGCGAACGCCGTCGCGGTGTCGCCCTGGCCCGCGGTCTGCACGATGATCGTGCCCAGCCCTTCGTCGACGCCGCCGGACTGCATCTCGCCCACGGCCACGCCGATGACGGCCAGCGGCATCGCCAGCTTGAGGCCGACGAAGATCTGGGGCAGGGCGGCCGGCACGCGCACCCGCAGGAACGTTTGGGTGCGGGTGGCGTCCAGCGACCGGGCCAGCTCGGCCAGGTCGGCCGGTGTGCTGGCCAGACCGGTCGCGGTGGAGAGCACGATCGGGAAGAAGCAGAGCAGGAACGCCATGGCCAGCACCGGCTTCGTGCCGAAGCCGAACCAGGCGATCATCAGCGGGGCGATCGCGACCTTCGGTACGGCGTTGAGTGCCACCAGCAATGGCCCGAACGCGCGCTCGAACGGTTTCCAGGCGGCGATCGCCGTGCCCAGGGCCATGCCGACGACCACTGACAGCGCGAAGCCGATCAGGGTCACCCGGACCGTGTCCCAGGTCGTCTGCAGCAGCAGCTCGGGATACGTCCGGAAACCCTCGAAGACGTCGACCGGGGACGGCAGGATGATCGGCTGGATCTCGAAGATCTCGACCACCGCCCACCAGGCGGTGATGGTGACGACGATGCCGAGCACCGGCCAGGCCACCACCGAGGGCGAGAACCGCCGGGCGGGGCGGGCGGGACGGGCCACGGCGGCCTCCGACGGGGGCGTCAGCGTGTCTTGCACCGGGGGTGCTCCTCAAGCGGTGGGGTGCGCCGGAGATCCGGCGCACCCCGCGTAGCGAAAGATCAGGCCTTGGGGGTCAGGTCGAAGTTGATGACCTGCTCGGGCTTGAGGCCCGGCTCGATCTGACCGGAGCCCTGCAGGATCGCGATGCTCCGGGCGACGCGCTCGGCGTCGAGCGCACCGACCGGGATGCCGGCGGCGGCCGACTTCACGTACGGGCCCATCAGGGTCAGCTCGGCGGCGACGCCCTCGGGCTTGGCCGTCTGGACGTACTTCTGCGTGATCTTGCCGGCCGTGGCCGGGTCCTCGATGGAGTCGGCGAGACCCTTGAGCAGCGCCTCGGTGAACTTCTTGACCTTCTCGGGGTTGTCCGTGGCGTACTTGGTCGACGTGATCAGGACGTTGCCGTACAGGTCCTGGAGGAAGTCGCTGTAGGGCAGCACGACGGCCTTCTTGCCCTTGGCCACCGTCTCGACGGTCGGCTTGCCCACCACGAACTGGCCGATGCCCTGCGTCTTGCCCGACGCGAGCAGGCCGATCAGCTCCTGGGCCTGACCGTTGCGGAACGTGACCTTCGAGTCGTCCACGTTGGCCAGCTTGGCGTAGGTCGGGAACAGCGTGCGCACGACCGAGCCGGGCTGGTCGGTCAGCGTCTTGCCCTCGAGGTCCTTGGGCGAGTTGATGCCGCTGCCTTCGAGCGCGATGATCGCGGCCATCGTGCGCTGCTGCACGGCCGCCACGGCGGTGAAGCCGGTGGTCTTGTCCTTGCCACCGGCGGCGATCAGGCCACCGGTGAGGTCGATCGGGGTGAACTGCGCCTGGCCGGACACGATCGACTTGATGTTCTCGCCGGAGCCCTTGCCCGGGTTGATCGTGACGTCGAAGCCGGCGTCCTTGAAGTAACCCTTGTCGAGCGCGACGTACGCGTACGAGTCACGGCCGAAGGTGCCGAACGAGGTCAGGTAAGTGATCTTCTCGAGCGAGGCGCCGCCGCCACCGTCGCCGTCGGCCGAGTCGTCGCTGCACCCGGCGGCCGCGCTCATGGTGAGAGCGAGTGCGCCGGCGACAACGGTACGTACGAGGGTCCTTCTGTGCACCGTGGATCCTTCCCGACCTGGGTCGGTCGAATGGGGAACCGGCAACCCGGCAATTGGCGCACCGGGGCCGTGAGGGGCCGAACGTGGGGCAGTGGTGTCCCGACGGGGATCGTAGGGCAAACTGGCACATGCATCGATGACAGGTTCGTCTCAAAAGCCGAAGTAGACGTATCCCGCACGATCGATCAGGATGAGCCGGGTATGCGCCCAGCTCGGTTTATGAGGGACGATGATGCGTGTTTGTCTGTTCGTCGAACCGCACCGGGGTGCGACGTACGACACTCAATTGAACTTCGCTCGTCACACTGAGGACGCCGGTTTCGAGGGCCTCCTGCGGGCCGATCACTACCGTGCGTTGACCCCCGAGCCAGGCCTGCCGGGCCCCACCGATGCCTGGATCACGCTGGCCGGACTCGCCCGGGAGACGCGGACGCTGCGGATCGGCACGTTGGTCAACTCGGCTACGTTCCGTATGCCCGGTCCACTGTCGATCATGGTGGCCCAGGTCGACCAGATGAGCGGTGGCCGGGTCGAGCTCGGCATGGGCGCCGGCTGGGTCGAGCGCGAGCACACGGCGTACGGCATCCCGTTCCCCGCGGTCGGCGAGCGCTTCGACCGCCTCGAGGAGCAGCTCGAGATCCTGACCGGACTTTGGGGCACGCCCGAGGGACGGACGTACTCCTTCGACGGCAAGCATTACCACCTGGTGGACGCCCCGGCGTTGCCGCGCCCGGTGCAGCGGCCGCATCCGCCGATCATCGTCGGAGGCAAGGGCCCGAGGCGTACGCCGCAGCTCGCGGCCCGCTACGCCGACGAATACAACATGCCGTTCAAGACGGTGGCCGAGACCGCCGCGGCCTTCGACCGGGTCCGCACCGCGGCCGAGGCGATCGGCCGGGAGAGGCCGCTCACCCTGTCGGCGGGCATCGTGGTCGCGATCGGCCGCACCGGCGCCGAGGCCGCCCGCCGCGCCGCTCCCCTGCACGTCAAGAGCGCTCTGCCGCCGGAGGACCCGGTGGAGGGCTCGCCCGCCCAGCTCGTGCAGCGGATCGGCGAGATGCGCGAGATCGGCGCGACCCGGGTGCACCTGCGCCTGATCGAGATGGACGACCTCGACCACGTCGACCTGATCGCGAGCGAAGTGCTGCCGCAGCTGACCTGAGTTTCAGCTGTCCAGGTAGGCCAGCACAGCCAGCACGCGCCGGTTGTCGTCCTCGGAGACCGGCAGGCCGAGCTTGGTGAAGATGTTGTTGATGTGCTTGCTCACGGCCTTCTCGGTGACGTAGAGCTTGGCCGCGATCGCCGCGTTGGAGCGGCCCGCCGCCATCTCGCCGAGCACCTCACGTTCGCGCGCGGTGAGCACGTCGAGCGGTCGGCTGCGCTCGAGCAGCCGGGCCACCACCTCGGGGTCCATCATCGTGCCGCCGCCGGCCACCTGCCGCACCGCGTCGACGAACTGGGCGACGTCGGACACCCTGTCCTTGAGCAGGTAACCGACCCCGCCGCGGCGGTCGGAGAGCAGCTCGCGGGCATAGAGCGGCTCGACGTGCTGGGAGAGCACGAGGATCGGCAGGCCGGGGACCTGGCGCCGGGCCGCGATGGCCGCCTGCAGCCCCTCGTCGGTGAAGGTCGGCGGCAGCCGCACGTCGAGGACCGCCACGTCGGGCTTGCACTCCAGCAGCGTCGGCAGCACGTCGGGCCCGCGGTCGACGACCGCGACGACATCGAAGTCGAACGCCGCGAGGATCCGGGTCAGTCCGTCCCGGAGGAGAGCATGGTCCTCGGCGATGACGACGCGCACGGCAGCTCCATGGTCACGATGGTCGGTCCACCCGGCGGGCTGGACACGGACATCGTGCCATCGAAGGCGGCCAGGCGGCGTTCCATTCCGGCCAGCCCGGTGCCGCGCCTCGGGTCGGCGCCGCCGTGGCCGTCGTCCCCGACCTCCAGGCGCAGCCGGTCGCCGGTGTGGTGCATGCTCACGTAGGCGAACGCGGCGCCGCTGTGGCGTTGCACGTTGGTCAGTGTCTCGGCGACCGCGAAGTAGGCGGCCGACTCGACCGGTGTCTCGAGGCGGCCGGCCAGGTCGGAGTCCACAGTGGTCGGGATGCTCAGGGTCAGGGCCAGCGCCCGCACCGCGCCGTCGAGGCCGCGCTCGGCCAGCACCGGCGGGTGGATGCCGCGGACCAGGTGGCGCAGCTCGACGAGCGCGGTGGAGCTGTTCTCCCGGGCCTCGGCCAGCAGCTTGCGGGCGGTCGCGGGGTCGCGCTCGATCAGCTCCTCGGCCAGGCCGATGGCCATGCCCAGCGACACCAGCCGGGTCTGCGCGCCGTCGTGCAGGTCGCGCTCGATGCGGCGCAGTTCGGCGGCCTGGGCGTCGACCGTGTCGGCCCGGGTCACGGTGAGCTGGGTGACTCGCAGACGCAGCTCGGCGGCGCGGGTCGGGGCCAGGAAGAGCCGGCTGAGCAGAGCCTCGAAGCGGCGCGGGTAGGGCGCGACGGCCAGGCCCAGCACCAGGATGACCACGCCCTGAGGCATGGAGAGGAAGCCCTCCCCGACGCTCTCGATGGGCCAGTTCACGCCGTAGCCG
Source organism: Paractinoplanes maris (assembly GCF_023544465.1). Lineage (GTDB taxonomy): Bacteria > Actinomycetota > Actinomycetes > Mycobacteriales > Micromonosporaceae > Actinoplanes > Actinoplanes maris. Next base: position 21,024 of record NZ_JALPVL010000019.1, read on the forward strand.
GACCACTCGCCACCCAGATACATCCAGAGCGGCAGCAGGACGATGCCCTCGACCCCGTACGCCGGCAGGGCCAGCGTCACGATGCCGAGCGCCAGCCCGCCGACCGCCCCGGGCAGCAGCCAGGCGAAGTCCCGCCAGGTCGCCGGATCCGTCATGATCCACTTGTAGCGGCCCCAGCCGATCAGCCCGACGCCCGCGGGCCGTGGCCGGTAGGGCCGGGAGATGGGCACGCCGTGCCAGCCCGCGATCCGCCGGGCCGCGTCGGCTCGCAACCGGATCAGCGCGGTCACCGCGGGCAGCAGCACCAGGCCGATCCCGAGCACCGGCGTGAGCACCAGCGACACCACGAAGAGCACGAAGAGCGGGAAGTTCAGAACCGCGAGCACAATCGCGAGCACGCCGGACGCCACGGCCCGGAGCCCGTCTCGAAGCCAGTCTCTTGTCTCCACGCCTCTCATCGTGGCCCACCGGGGCTGTCAACTCAGTAGTGCTAGCCCTACCACCGATCCGGGGCCTGGCACTCCTGACCTTGAGGGGGTCGCCACGGTCTGATGGAGGCATGACGACAATGGCAGAGCGGCCGCGTGCGACGGCCGGGAGCGACTTCGCGGAACTGGGCCGGCGGATCAACGCGGCGGAGCTGCTGCGCCGGCGTCCCGGCTATTACGCCCTGCGCCTGTCGCTCGTCGGCGGCGCGCTGATCCTCGGCTGGGCGGCGTTCTTCGTGGTCGGCGCCTCGTGGTGGACTCTCGCCGTGGCCGCCTTCCTGGCCGTGGTGTTCGCCCAGGCCGCGCTGGTCGCCCACGATCTGGCCCACCGCCAGGTGTTCCGCACCAACAAGCCGAGCTCGCGGGCCGGGCTGATCGCCGGCAATCTGGCGATCGGCATGTCCTACGGCTACTGGATGGACAAGCACACCAAGCACCACGCCAACCCGAACCACGACGACCTGGATCCCGACGTCGGTCCGGGCGTGCTGGTCTGGTCGCGCGAGGCGGCGGCCGGAAAGGGATTCCTGACGCGCTATCAGGCGTACTTCTTCTTCCCGCTGCTGACCCTGCTCGGGATCTCGCTCAAGCGGGACAGCATCAAGTGGATCTCGCAAAAGCGGAAGCCGCTGGAGGCCGCGCTGATCGGCCTGCATCTCCTCGGCTACGTCGCGGCCCTGGCCATCGTGCTGAACCCGTTGCAGGCGCTCGCGTTCGTCGTCGTCCACCAGGCGATCTTCGGTGTCTATCTGGGCCTGACGTTCGCGCCCAACCACAAGGGCATGCCGCACCCCACCGGTGACGAGGACTTCCTGCGCAAGCAGGTGCTGACCTCGCGCAACGTGCGGGGCGGCCACCTCGTCGACGCGGCCCTGGGCGGGCTCAACTATCAGATCGAGCACCACCTGTTCCCAGCCATGCCGACCCCCAACCTGCGCAAGGCGCAGCCGATCGTGCAGGCCTACTGCGCGGAGATCGGCGTCCCGTACGAGATGACCGGCCTGACCGATTCCTACGGCCAGGCCCTGCGCCACCTGCACGACGTCGGCGCCGACCTCCGCGCCGGCCGCGACTAACGAGGAATGTTCCGCAGGTTCGTGCGGGCCAGGTGGAGCATCTGGCCGACGCCGCCGGAAAGCACCGACTTTCCGGCGGCGAGCGCGAACCCGGCCGCCTCCTCCTTGGTGATGTGCGGCGGGATCTCGAGCGCGTTCGGGTCGGTGACGACGTCGAGCAGGGCCGGGCCGTCGTGGTCGAGCACCGCTCGCAGAGCACCGCGCACCTCGTCGGGCTTCTCGACCCGTACGGCGAAAAGCCCGGCCGCCCGGGCGATGGCCCCGAAATCGACGTGCTCGTGGTCGGTCTCGTAGGGCGGGTCGCCCGCGACGAGCATCTCCAGGCGCACCATGCCGAGGCTGGAGTTGTTGAAGACCACCACCTTGACCGGCAGGTCGTGCAGGCGGGCGGTGAGCAGCTCACCGAGCAGCATGGCCAGGCCACCGTCGCCCGACATCGAGACCACCTGCCGGTCGCGGTCGAGCTTCTGGACGCCGAGCGCGTGCGGCAGCGCGTTGGCCATGGTGCCGTGCACGAACGAGCCGATCAGCCGGCGCCGTCCGTTCGGCGTGATGTAGCGGGCCGCCCAACTGGTGCACATGCCGGTGTCGGCGGTGAAGACGGCGTCGCCCGCCGCCTCCTCGTCGAGGATCGACGCCACGTACTCGGGGTGGATCGGCACCAGGTTCTCGACGTTCTTGGTGTACGCCCCGACGACTCCTTCGAGCGCGTCGACGTGCTTCTTGAGCATGTGGTTGAGGAACTTGTGGTCCTTGCGCTCCAGCTTGGGCATCAGCGCCTTGATGGTGGCGCCGACATCGCCGGCCACGCCCATCTCGAGCGCCGTCCGGCGGCCCAGGCGGGCCGGGTCGATGTCGATCTGGATGGTGTTCTTCTGGGGCAGGAACTGCCGGTAGGGGAAGTCGGTGCCGAGCAGCAACAGCAGGTCGGCCTCGTGGGTCGCCTCGTAGCAGGCGCCATAACCCAGCAGGCCGGACATGCCCACGTCGTACGGGTTGTCGTACTGCAGGACGTCCTTGCCCCGCAGGGTGTGCCCGACCGGCGCGCCCAGCCACTCGGCGAGCTGCAGCACCTGCTCGCGGGCGCCGGTGCACCCGATGCCGCCGAAGATCGCCACCGTCCTGGCCGCGTTGATCCGCTCGGCGAGGTCCTCGATCACGTAGTCGGACGGCGCACCGAGCACCGGGCCGGCCACCGCGTGTCCCGTACCGGTCTCGGTGGTGGCCTCGGCGGCGAGCACGTCACCCGGCAGGACCAGCACCGCCGCGCCGCGCTTGCCGATGGCCTGCTGGATGCCCATCCGGGCCATCCGTGGCATCTGCTCGGCCGACGACACCATCTCGCACCAGTGGCTGGCCTGAGCGAACAACTGCTTCGGGTCGGTCTCCTGGAAGAAACCGGAGCCGATCTCGGTCGACACGATGTGCGACGCGATCGCCAGCACCGGCGCGCCCGAGCGCTGGGCGTCGAACACCCCCTGGATCAGGTGGGTGTTGCCCGGCCCGCAACTGCCCGCGCAGACCGCGAGCTTGCCGGTGATCTGGGCCTCGGCGGCGGCCGCGAACGCGGCCGCCTCCTCGTTGTGCACATGCACCCATTCGATGGCGTCGTTGCGGCGGATGGCGTCGGACAGTGCGTTGAGACTGTCCCCGACCAATCCGTAGATCCGTTCCACCCCAGCCCGGATCAAAACCTCGACGAACTGGTCAGCGACTGTCTTTCCTTTACCGAACACCCCGGCCTCCAGCCTTCGTGCGAATGTTCGGGAGGTACCCGACCGACCAAGCGCGCGAACGGAGTTCGAGATGGATCTGCGTCTCACTAATAGGGTGGCCGTGGTCACAGGCGGTAACGCGGGGATCGGCGAGGCGATCGCTCGCGGACTGGCCGCCGAGGGGGTCGATCTGGCTCTGGTCGCCCGCTCGCGGCCCCGGCTGGAAGCCGTGGCGGAGTCGATCGAAGGCGTACGGGTCCTGCCCATCGCGGTGGACCTCACCGAGCCGGACGGGGCGGCCCGGGTCGCCGCCGCCGTACAGAAGGAGTTCGGCGGGGCCGACATCCTCATCAACAACGCCGGCACCGGGAGCGACGAGAAAATCCTGACCGCGCCCGACGAGAAGTGGCAGTTCTACTGGGAGCTGCACGTGATGGCGGCCGTCCGGCTGGCCCGGGAGGTGGCGCCGCAGATGAAGGCCCGCGGCGGTGGCGTGATCCTGCACAACGCGTCGATCTGCGCCACCCAGCCGCTGGGTTACGAGCCGATCTACAACACCACCAAGGCGGCGCTCGTCATGTTCTCGAAATGCCTGGCCGGCGAACTGATCGGGGACAACATCCGGGTCAACGCGGTCAACCCGGGCCTGGTCATGACCGGCGACTGGATCAAGACCGCGAAGGCGCTGACCGCGGGCACCGATCAGACGTGGGAGCAGTATCTGGCCAAGATCGCCGAGGACAACGCGCCGATCGGGCGGTTCGCCACGCCGGCCGAGGTGGCCGACTTCTTCGTCTTCCTCTGCTCCGAGCGGGCCGCCTATTCGGTGGGGTCGACCTATTACGTGGACGGCGGCTGGCTCAAAGTGACGACCTGAGCCACGGGATCAGCAGGGGCAGGACGGTGGCCGCCTGCATGGCCACCAGGTGGTCGGCCTCCGGGACCAGGCGCACCTCCCAGCCTTTCTTCTCCAACTCGGCGCCGTGCTCCTTCAACGGCTCGGCGAGGGCGACATAGGCGTTGTCCCACGCCGGGCCGTACTGGATGTTGTCGTCCTCGCCGGCGAAGGCGAGCCGCGGAAGGTCGAGCCGGACGCCGCGCTCGTCGAAATTCTGGAGCGACTCGTAGAGAGTGACGAACTGCCGCGTCTGGTCGGGCGTCTGGGTGAAGGCGACGGAATCCCAGTCGCCCGGCACGGCGTCGCCGGTCGGCGGGGGCGGCGGGTCGAGCGCCATCCGGTGGGCCGCGCGGGTCACGGCGAGCATCGCCGCATAGGGACCACCCAGTGGCGGATAGCCACCCATGACCAGGGCGGTGAGCCGGTCGGTGCGCAGGGCGAGCTGCAGGCCGCAGAGGGCCAGCCAGGAATACCCGTAGTAGGCGAACCGCGGCTCGGCGCCGGCCAGGCTCAGCAGATCGGCGGCGACGGTGTCGGCGGTCAGGGTCAGCGGCGCCGGGTGCCGGTTGCGGTGGCCCTCGTAATCGGCGGTGATCACCCGGAAGCCGGCCTCGGCCAGACCGGTGGCGAGGGTGTGGCCGAGGTGGGGGTCGGCGCCCCAGGCCCGCATCGTCTCGGCCTGCTCACCCTCGACGATCGCCGTGCTGACGGGGAGGAGGATGGCGGGACCACTGCCCCGGACCTGAACGTCGATGGTGGAGTCGTCGTGCAGTCGAACGGTCGGCATGCAAAACACTATACACTGTCAGGAGTTATGGACGACCACCTCAGGCGGCTCTGGCGGCACCGTGGGGCGACGCTGCCCACGCCCCGCCGCGGGCCCAGACAGCAACTCGACCTCGACGAGATCCTCGCGGCCGGGATGGCCATCGCCGACGCCTCCGGACTCGAGGCGGTGTCGACGCGGGCCGTCGCCGCGCGTTTCGGCAAGACCGCGATGGCCCTCTACCCGTACGTGGGAACCAAGGAGAACCTGCTCGCGCTGATGCAGGACCAGGCCACGACCATGCCCGATTTTGATCTTGCGCAGGGCAGGCTGGAGGAGGCGCTGCGGGCGTGGGCGACGGCGCTGTTCGAGGTGTATCTCGCGCATCCGTGGCTGACCGAGCGGCCGTGGTCGCAAGCCAGCCAGGGGCCGCACGAGCAGGACTGGATGGAGGCGTTGCTGGGGATCTTCGAGCGCTTCGACGTGGCGGCGCGGTTGCGGGCACCGGCGGTGACGATGCTCTATGCGACGACCCGGGCGACGGCCCAGACGGCAGCGGCCTACGAGCGGCTGACCGAAGAGGATCTCGAGGCGTGGCGCACCCGGGCGGCCGCTGCTCCTTCGCCGGCCGTCCCGCTGGTCCCGGTCACGACGGATTGGCGGGAAGCTCCCCGCGCGGGACTGCTCGCCGCGGTCGCCCTGCTCGCGACCGGACTCGCGGCCGGTTCGTAGCGGCGTCAGAGACCGGTGGTGTCGAGATCGAGCAGATCTCGCAGGGCCACCTGGCCGTCCGGGGTGAGCCGCACGGCCCGGCCCGAGCCGATCCGGGTGACCCAGCTCCGCGCGAGGAAGGTCTCGCACAGGCGTGCGCCGGCCACCCCCGCGAGATGTTGCCGCCGCTCGGTCCAGTCGAGGCAGCCCCGGGCCAGCGGCCGCCGCCCCGCGCCCAGGTCGCTCCCGGTGGTCGAGGCCAAAAACCGTTTCCCGTACGGCGTGAGAGCGAACCCGCCGTCCACGTCGAGCATCCCGGCGCCCGCCATCGCCTCGGTGACGGCGACCCCGAGCCGCCCGGCCAGGTGGTCGTAGCAGGTGCGACCCCGGCGCAGGGCGGCACTGGCCGTGGCGGCCCGCAAACCGGTGGCCGGCGCCGGGCGCGGGTCGAGGCGGGCGGCCAGGTCCTCGATCAGCTGGGCGGCCGACTCGTCGGCCAGCTGCACATAGCGGTGCCGGCCCTGCCGTCGCTCGACCAGCAGCCCCCCGGTGACCAGCCGGTGCAGGTGCTCGGTGGCGGTGGAGGGCGCGACCCCGGCGTGCCGCGCCAACTCCCCCGCCGTCCACGCCCGCCCGTCGAGCAACGCCAGGCACATGGCCGCCCGGGTCTCGTCGGCGAGCAGCCCGGCGAGGGAGGCGAGGTCTCCGGCGGTGGCCATGCCCCTAGTGTGCGGCGACGACGCTTCGGCATGAACCGAACCCTGTGGACAACGCCCATGGCTTGCCGGGCGCCCTGTGGACAACGCGACGCCGTCAGCCCTCCGAACGCATAGTGTCAGCCCCCTGCCCCGGGAGGGAGGGGGTTAGGGATGGACGGCGGCTCGGCGAAACGTTGATCCATCGGATTGCCAGGACACTGATCGGTGCCAGGGTCACGTGGCAAAGCGCCAGCGTGATCGTGCTCGCCCGGTCGAGGTCGGCCGGCAGGGTCATGACAAGAATCGTCACGACCGCGAGCACGGGCGCCACGATCGCGGCGACCCGGCTGACCCAGGAGCCGAGCCGCCCGAGCAGCGCGACCAGGACCAGACCGACCAGCAGGGGCACGGCGCTGAAGCCGGCCACGGTGACCGCGTCGACCTCGTTCGTCACGCCGTCGGCGGTGAAGCGGAAGCTGCCACCGGCGGCCCGGCCGACCGCGTAGACGAGCAGGTTGATCACGACGGCGGCCACGACGGCCAGCGTGATGATCGCCGGGCGGCTACGCATCGGACTTCTCGCGCTTGAGGAAGGCCTCGATGCGGGCGAGCGCGCCCTGCCAGACCTCGCCGGCGAAGAAGTCGCGGATCTCGGGGACGGGGAAGCCGCTCTGCACGACGGTCATCAGCGTGCCGTCGCCCTTCTCCTCGAAGGTGATCTCGATGCGCGTGGTCATCTCCAGGCCGTCCGGGCCCGACCCGGTCGACTCGGTGACCAGCCGGTGGGGGCGGTCGATCTCGAGGAAGGTCTGCGTCTCGCGGAAGAGCGTGTCCTGGTCCGGCCCCCAGACGGCGGTCTGCTTCCCGCCGACCCGCAGGTCCACCTCGATCTCGACGATGCCCGGTTCCTCGTCGAGGATGCTGAACCAGATCTTCTGTTTCTCGGCGTCGGTGTACGCGTCGAACACCTCCTCCGGCGTGGCCGGCAGTTCCCGCGTGACCCGCATGTCCAGCGTCATGTCCGTGCTCTCCCTCATCTCATGCTTCGCCAGGTACGTCGGCCGGCTCGCAGATCGGCCGCTGATCGTCAGTGCTGCTGCTCACCGCCGCCACGGCGCAGCGTGAAGTAGGCGTCGAGGCCGTCGAGCCGGCGCGCCCAGAGTCGCTGATAGAAGCTGATCCAGGCCATGGCGTCGTCGAGCGGCGCCGGGGCCAGGCGGCACTGCCGGGTGCGGCCGACCTTTTCGGTGACCACCAGGCCGGCGTCCTCGAGCACTTGAACGTGCTTCTTCATGCCGGTCAGGGTCATGCCGGTCGGCTCGGCGAGCTCCCCGATCGTCGCCGGACCCTCGCCCAGCCGGACCAGGATGCCCCGCCGCGTCGCGTCGGCGAGCGAGGCGAAGACCCGATCCAATTCCCGTTGCTGAACCACGTGGTTCACCTTATAAAAGTGAACCGGAAAGTTCAATATGTGCCGTCGGGTGGTGTCGAACCACCGGCCTCCGCCTTATGAGGGCGGCGCTCTTCCGCTGAGCTACGACGACGGGTTTCAGGAAGCGGATCGTCCGCATCCGGCTCTAGGGTGCGATGTCCGTACCCGGGTCGAAGGGAACTTTCGATGCTGTCGCGAACCAAAGGCATGTGGTGGGGCATGGCCGTCGAGGCGCCGGACCCGGCCGCGCTGGCCCGGTTCTACTCGGACTTGGTCGGCTGGCCCGTGGTCCACGAGGAACCGGGCACCACGGTTCTGGCCACCAACCCGGACGGGTCGAACTTCGTCGTGTTCCAGCAGGCGACCGACTATCGGGCGCCCGTGTGGCCGCCGGCCGAGGGCAGCCAGCGACCGATGATGCACTTCGACTTCCAGATCGGGGACCTCGACGCCGGGGTGGCCGAAGCCGTGGCGCTGGGGGCCGAACTCGCCGACCACCAGCCCCAGTCCCACGTCCGCGTCCTGCGCGACCCGGCCGGGCACCCGTTCTGCCTGGTCCGCGACGACGGCTGACCGCAGAAGACGGCTGACCGGAGCGGCGGGGCGCGCGTTGGCCGGGTAGCGCAAGTGTTCCCGGCCGGCCAGCCCGGTGGTCGCCTCACCCACCGCAGCCGGCCCGCGCACGCCGCCGCCCCGATCCGGACCATTCAATTGTCGGAGGCAAAAGCACGGGCGGCAGGATTCGAACCCGCACCGAACGGCTTTGGAGGCCGCCGCTCTACCATTTGAGCTACGCCCATTCGCCACAAAAAAGGCCGGAAAGGGCGAGGGGAATTGGTGCTCCCGCGTCAGCTGCGACTCGCTCCAGCGGCCGCCTGCCATCGCTCGGAGCAGCGCATTCGCGGCGAGCACCCGCCGAAGCGCATCTCTGCGGCACTCAACGGAAGGTCGAAAACAATGGCGTCATGCCACAGCATCTCGATCTCCTTTCGCGGGGCGCTCTCGCGGACTGATCAGAACAATACTGCTTTCCTGACGCCGACAGCAATTGTTTATACGAAGGTGAGTGCCGGCGCCACCCACGTCGCGAGAGGGGTGGCGCCGGCTTTGTGAGGTGCCGGCCGGAGCCGGATCTAGGAGCCGCTCACCGACCAGCCGTCGGCGTATTCGATGTGGACCAGCCGGACCTCATCGTGCCAGGCACCCGGCACGGGTTCGGTGCGCAGGACCACCGGGCGGTCGACGAGCACACAGCGACTTTCGCCGGGCCACCACCACCCGGCCGACCGGGTGAGCGCCGACCACTCGATGAACTCCCGCTCATGGCCGAGGTGGGGCGTCACCGTCCGCCGGATGGCGTCGACATGGCCGATCCAGTAGCCGTCCTGATGCCCGTACCAGCCGACCGGAAGCCGGCCGAGGGCCGCCCGCACCGGCAGATAGAGCCCGGCCAGACTGCGGAAGAGCGCATTGCGGACGCCCTGGGTGAGCACCTCGTGGAACGGCAACCCGGACTCGAGGGCCTGCTCGGGCGGCAGCACCGGCCAGGGCTTGCCCTTGGGGCGTTTCAGGGGCGGGCGGTCGCCGGGCGGCTCGGTGTAGTCCGCTTCGAGGGCCGACCGCAGGTGGGAGAGCTCGGCTGCGATGTCGCCGGCCAGCGGGAACCGGCCCGGTGACCGGCGGTCACCCAGCCACGATCGCAGGTCGTCGTGGGTGGGCAGACCTTCGAGGTACGGGACGGCGGCACGCGGCGACGGGACCCGGATGAACTCCGGGCGTGGCCGGCCGTGCCGGGCGTACAGGGAAGTGAGTATCTCTTCGGTGGTGGTGTGGTCGGCCGGCTTGGTGGAGAGGCCCACCTCGAGCCATTCGCGGCGAGTGGACACCGCCCGATCCATGAGTTCCTGACGGAGCGCGGACTGTCGCCGCGCGGGCGCGATCAAAGCGCGAGGGCGCACGCGCCCTTCCGGGAGAAGATCATCATGGGATCAGCTTCTCCCGGAAGCGACGAGATGTCCAGCGGTTATTTCGGGGCGCCGAGGTCGTCGAGGGCCTTGGCCGAGCCGCGGTGCAGCGGCACCGGGTCGGTGTCGCGGGCCTGGTCGAGGCTGATCTCCTTGGCCGCGGCGTTGGCCTGTTCGAGCTGCGGCTTGCGGTCGAACAACGTCTTGGTGAGCACGCAGGCCACGTTGGCGTCCAGGTCGTCCTTCACGAGCAGCAGGTTGGGCACGACGATCGTCGAGGTGTCGCCGGACAGCTTGTAGGCGGCGGCCGGGATGGTCCCCGTCTCGTACACCGGGTTGATCTTCTGCATCTCGGGCAGCAGCGGCGTGATGTCGAGGAACTCGACCTGACCGCCCGACGTGGTGAGCAGGTCGGTGATGCCGGGGGTGGGCAGGCCGCCGGACCAGAAGAGCGCGTCGATCGAGCCCTCCTTCATGCCGTCGACGGTCTTGGTGAGGTCGAGCTTCTGGGCGCTGACGTCCTGGGCCGGGTCGAGGCCGGCCGCCGTCAGCAGGCGGTTGGCGATGACCTCCGTACCGGATTTGGGGGAACCGGTGGAGACCCGCTTGCCCTTCATGCCGGCCACGTCCTTGATGCCGGCCGCCTTGCGCACGATCACCTGGGTGTAGTTGGTGTGGATGCGGGCCAGCGCGGCGATCGGCTGCTTGCTGTCGAAGCTGCCGGTCCCGTTGACCGCGTCGGCCGCGGTGTCGGCCAGCGAGAACGCGACGCCGTAGCTGCCCGCCACGAGCTGCTGGATGTTCTGGACGGAGGCACCCGTCTCGGAGGCGGTCGCCTTGACGTTGCCGCCGGCCGCGCCGAGCTGTTCGGCGTACGCGTTGCCGAGCGCGAAATACACGCCGGTCGCGTTGCCGGTGGCGATGCCGATCCGCGTCTCGTTGGCGACGTCGCACGTCACCTCGCCACCGGCGTCGGTCGAGGCGGCGTCCTGCCGCCCGCCGCAAGCCGACCCGGTGAGGATCAGGGCGAACCCTACGGCCATGGCCATGCGTTTCATCTCAACCCCGTTCTTCGGTGTGCACGGTTTCGGTGGTCTCCGCGGCGCGCCGGCGGTCGACGGCGGCCCAGCCCACGGCCACAGCGAGCAGGGCAACGCCGATGCCGATGGTCAGTGGCGCGAGGTAGAGCAGAAGCAGGCCGGCCAGCGCGGCCAGCACCCGGCTGCCGGTGCCCGCGCGCCCGATACCGAGCACCCAGCCGCCGGTGGCGACGGCCAGGGCGGCCACCCCGGCGATGGCGGCCGCGGTGGCCCAGACGACGTCGGCGAACGGGCCGCGGGCCAGCAGGTAGGAGCCGGCCGGGGTGAGCACGAACGCGATGGGCGCCAGGAACGCCGGGAGGGCGTACTTGAGGGCCTGCCACATCGTCGGGATCGTGCGCCCGCCGGTGATCGCGCTGGCCCCGACGGCGGCCAGGGCGGTGGGCGGGGTGACCTCGGAGAGCACCGAGTAGTAGAAGACGAACATCGCCGCGGCCGGCGCCGGGACGCCCAGGGCCAGCAGCGCCGGCCCGATGATGACCCACCCGATGATGAAGCTCGCGGTGACCGGGACGGCCAGCCCCAGGATGGCCAGCGCGATCGCGGCCAGGATCACGGTCAGCGCGAGCACCGCGGTCGGGTTCGAGGTGACGGCCTGGGCGCCGCGCACCAGCAGCGAGGCCAGCTGGGCGCCGAGCCCGGTCTTGGTCGTGGTGGCGGTGATGATGCCCGCGGCGGCGCAGACCGCGACGACCGGCAGCACGCTGCGGACGCCCGCGCTGAGCGCGGTGAACAGTCGTTGCGGGGTCAGCCAGGACTGCCGGTCGAGGAACGACAGGGCGAAGGCCAGCACGGTGGCGTAGACGACGGCCCGGGTCGCGCTCTGCCCCAGCGCCAGCAGCACGACGATCAGCACCAGCGACGAGAAGTGGTAGCCGAACCGGCCCAGCAGGCGCAGCGTGCTGACCTCGGGCGCGTCGAGACCGCGGACGCGGAACCGGCGCACGTCGATCTCGACCGCGAGCAGGATGCCCAGGTAGTAGAGGACGGTCGGGATCATCGCCCAGCCCAGGACGGTCAGGTAGGAGACGTCCAGGTATTCGGCCACGATGAAGGCGGCCGCGCCGAGCGTGGGCGGGGACAGGATCGCGCCGACACCGGCCGCGGCCAGCATGCCGCCCGCCTGCTCAGCTGGGTAGCCCGCGCGCCGCAGCAGGGGCCAGGTGACCGCGCCGACGCTCACCGCGGTGGCCGTGCCCGAGCCCGAGACGGTGCCGAGCAGGAAGCCGGCGGCGACCGCGGTGCGCCCAGCCGCGCTGCGCGACTTGCGGAAAGCGGCCACCGACAGGTCGACGAAGAACCGGCTGGCACCGGAGAGGTCCAGCACGGCGCCATAGATCGTGAACAGCACGATGTACGTCGCGGCGACGTCGAGCGGGGTGCCGTAGAACCCGCTGCCCGAGTTGTAGAGCGCGTCGACGATCTGCGAGAAGTCGAGCCCGGCGTGCGCGATCGACCAGTTCTGCGGGAGCAGGCCGCCGTAATACCCGTACGCCAGGAAAGCGAGGCAGACGACCGGGAGCACCCACCCGGTGGTACGCCGGCAGGCCTCGACGATCAGGACGAGGAGCACCGCGCCGAAGGCGATGTCGGTCGGCTCGAGCAGGCCCTGCCGGTCGAGGAAACCGTCGTAGCCGCCGCTGATCGGGCTGACCGGATAGAGGCAGACGACCAGTGTGGTGACGGCCAGGATCCAGTCGAGCACCGTCGGCCGGTCCCGGCTCTCGTTCTTGACCAGCCGCGACCGGTACGCGAGAAAGACGAGCGGGAGCGTGCCGGCCAGAAAGATGATCAGGTAGAACTGGCTGCCCCGGGCCAGCGGGCGGAACACCTGCCAGAGCACGAGCAGGGCGACCGCGAAGGCGACGATCGCCACGCCCAGCCCGACGCGCCCCTTGAGCTCGCGGGCCGGCAGCTCCTCGTCGTCGTACTGCAGGGCATCCATCGTGGACAGAGGGCCGGGAGATCGATCATCGCCCATGAAACGGACAGTACTATCTTCGGTCGCGCTTGGTAACTGCACGACTCTGTAACGACCCGGCCGCGTGTCCGCACCCGTCTCGCAACCGTTGGACAACCCGGGCTGCAACCCGGAAACGGCGTAATGGACCCCTGACCGTCGGCGGAGGGGGCCGTATGACCGTGCAGGTGGAAACTCGGAAGCAAGAACCCGGCGAGCTGGCCCGCGATTTCGCGGTGCTGCGCCGGCGCCGTCTGATGGGCCTGGGCCACGGCGTCACGGTGGCCACTCTGGTCTCCGCGGCACCGTCGGACGCGCTCGCCCGGTCGGGCATCGTGCGCCGGGATCTGCGCCGCGGCTTCGCCCGGGCCACCGGCGTCGCCCGTGGCGTTCCGCTGACCGTCCGGCTGAGGCTGGTCAGCGCCCACTCCGGGCGCCCGCTGGCCGGGCACGCCCTGTATCTGTGGCACGCCGACCGCGACGGTGCCTACTCGCTGCACTCCCCCGGTCTGGGCGCTGAGAACTATCTGCGCGGCATCCAGACAACCGACGCCACCGGCTGGGTCACCTTCTCGACCATCTTCCCGGGTGCGTCCGACGGCCGGTGGCCGCATCTGCGCTTCGAGGCCCAGCCGGGGACCGCGGGTCAGGTCGCACTGCCGGGCGACGTGTGCGCCAAGGTCTACGGCGTGCCCGGCTACGAGCCGAGCGCCACCCACCTCGCCCTGGCCACGCCGATGGCCGAGGACGGCGGCGAGCTGACCATGGCCACCGTCACGGGGGATCTTGACCGTGGCTTCACGGCGACCAGGACCATTAGCATCTGAGCCAGGAGGCTCAGATGACCGAGGGCACAGAGGCATTCCGGGCGGCGCGCGACTTCCTGGTGGCGCACAGCGACGACTACGACGGCGCCGTCGCCGGCTTCTCCTGGCCGCCGCTGGGCGCGTTCAACTGGGCCCTCGACTGGTTCGACGTGATCGCCGCGGGCAACGACGCGCCCGCACTCTGGATCGTCGAGGAGGACGGCTCCGAGCAGCGGTTCTCCTTCGCCGAGATGTCCCGGCGGTCGGACCAGGTCGCGACCTGGTTGCGGTCCGAGGGCGTACGGCGAGGTGACCGCATCGTGGTGATGCTGGGCAACCAGGCGGAGCTGTGGGACACGATTCTCGCCGCCATGAAGCTGGGCGCCGTGCTGATCCCGGCGACGCCGCTCCTCGGGCCGGCCGACTCCGCCGGGCGGGTTACCCGGGGTGGCGCCCAGCATGTGATCGCCCTGTCGTCCGCAGCGGCCAAGTTCGCTGCGGTCGACCCGTCGATCACCAGGATCGCCGTGGGCCCGGCGGTGGACGGCTGGAGTTCCTTGGCCGATGCCTATACCGGAGATGTCGGGTTCGTTCCGGACGGCGTGACGCAGGCTTCCGACACCTTGCTGCTCTACTTCACGTCGGGCACGACGGCTCGGCCCAAGCTGGTCGAGCACACCCACGAGTCGTACCCGGTCGGGCATCTGTCGACCATGTATTGGATCGGCCTGCGGCCCGGGGACGTGCACCTCAACATCTCGTCGCCGGGCTGGGCCAAACACGCCTGGAGCAACGTCTTCGCCCCCTGGAACGCACAGGCCTGCGTGTTCATCTACAACTACACCCGCTTCGACCCGCCCCGGCTGATGGCCGAGATGCAGCGCTGCGGCGTGACCAGCTTCTGCGCGCCGCCGACGGTGTGGCGGATGCTGATCCAGTCCGACCTGTCGGCGCTGGCGACCCCGCCCCGGCTCGTGGTGGGCGCCGGTGAGCCCCTCAATCCCGAGGTCATCGACCAGGTCAGCAAGGCCTGGGGCGTGACGATCCGCGACGGCTTCGGCCAGACCGAGACGACCGTGCAGATCGCCAACACGCCGGGGCAGCCGGTCAAGCCGGGCTCGATGGGCCGGCCGGTGCCCGGTTACACCATCGCGCTGATCGACCCGACCACCGGCGAACAGGCCCAGGAGGGCGAGATCTGCGTGACGCTCGAGCCGCGGCCGACCGGGCTGATGGTGGGTTACCACGGCGACGAGGAGCTCACGGCCGAGCGGATGGCCGGCGGTTACTACCACACGGGTGACGTGGCCTCCCGCGACGAGGACGGCTACATCACGTACGTCGGACGCACCGACGACGTGTTCAAGGCCTCCGACTACCGGATCTCGCCGTTCGAGCTCGAGAGCGTGCTGATCGAGCACGAGGCGGTGGTCGAGGCGGCGGTGGTGCCGTCGCCCGACCCGGTCCGCCTCGCGGTGCCCAAGGCCTACGTCGTGCTCGCCGAGGGCTGGACGGCCGACGCGGCGACGGCCGAGACCCTTTTCGCGTACGCCCGGGAGCACATGCCGCCGTATGCCCGGATCCGCCGCCTCGAGTTCGCCGACCTGCCCAAGACGATCTCCGGCAAGATCCGCCGCGTCGAGCTCCGTGCGGCCGAGCGCGAGAAGCACGCCGACCCGTCCGCCACGCCGCCCGGGGAGTTCGCCGGATAGATTGGCGCGATGCTCCGACGGCGCCTGCTCTACCCGCTCGCTGTGGTGCTGCTGCTGGGACAGATGGCGTTCGCCATGGTCACCACCGCCGTGCAGCAGTCGCCGACGATCGACGAGCCGGTCTACGTGGCCACCGCCGAGGTCTATCGCCAGCAGCACAGCCTGGTCTACAACCCCGAGCACCCGCCGCTGGCCAAGCTGGTGATGGCGGCCGGGCTGACCTTCGTCGACCCCCGCCTGGACGCGCCGCACCGGGTCAACCAGAGCTATCTCGGCCGGCACCTGCTCTACGAGAGCGGCAACAACCCGTTCGACCTGATGCTGGCCGCCCGCCTGCCGATCATCCTGCTCACGCTGCTCTTCGGCCTGGCCGTGCTGTTTTTCGCCCGCGACCTGGCGGGCCCCTGGGCGGGCTTGCTGGCCCTCGCCCTGTACGCGTTCTCCCCCGACGTGATCGCCCACGGCGCGCTGGCCACGCTCGACGTCCCCGCGGCCGGCTTCGTCCTGGTCACGTTCTGGATGCTGTGGCGGGCCCGCTCCCGCCCCCGTCTCTACCTGCCCCTGGCCGGCTTGGCCATGGGCGCGGCCCTGGCCACCCGCATGAACACTCTCGCCATCGTCCCGGTCGCCCTGCTCGTGGCCCTCCTCGCCGCACCCCTCACCCGCCGCTTCCAGCCCAGCGCCCCCAATCCGGCCGACGCGTCCGCTCCCCCTGAAGCGCCCACCCCACCCCAGGCCGCCACCCCATCCAGCGCCTCCACCACACCTCGAGCCGCCACCCCATCCGGCGCCACCACCACACCTCAAGCCGCCACCCCATCCGGCGCCACCACCACACCTCAAGCCGCCACCCCATCCGGCGCCTCCACCGCACCTCAAGCCGCCATCCCGTCCGGCGCCTTCACCCCGCCGCCCCATGCGGCCGACCCGGCGGGCGCGGACGTTAAGCGCACTGCTGGGCTGCGAAGCGGGGAGCTGTGGCGGGGGTTCGGTCTCCGCCTGCTCGGCGCGGTGGGGGTAGGACTGATCGCTGTCGCCACGGTGTGGTTGGTCTATCTGGCCGTAGACCCACGGCTGCGGTGGACCACCCCGGCCACGCTGCCGCACCCCGGCGGCTTGAAGGGGCTGGCCGTCGACCTGCTGCCGTTCCCGCAGGCCTACCGCGACGGCGTGCTCATCCAGTTCGTCTTCGAGTCGCGCACCTTCAACGGCTTCCTGCTCGGCGAGGCCTACCGCGGCGCGAAGTGGTATTACCTACCGATCGCCCTGCTGATCAAGACGCCGATCGGCATGCTGCTGCTCTGGCTGGCCGGCACGATCACGCTGCTGGTCAAGAAGTGGATCGCCGCGCTCTACCTGCTGCTGCCGGCCGGCGTGCTGATGCTGGTGGCGATGACCGGCTCCCGCGACTACGGCACCCGCTACGTCATCTTCGCCCCGATGCTGCTCGCCGTCGCGGCCGGCACGCTCGTGCTGATCAGGTGGCGCCGGGCCTGGATCCCGACCGCGGCGCTGGTGGCCTTCGTCGGGGTGAGCTCGTTGATGACGTTCCCCTACTACCTGCCCTACTCGAACGAGGCTTTCGGCGGCACCGCGAACACCCACAACAACCTGCACGACTCGAACGTCGACTGGGGCCAGGACCTGCCGCGTCTCGCCGAGCGCCTGCGAACGAAGTACCCGGACGAGCCGATCTGGCTGGTCTACAAGGGTTCCGGCGTGCCCGGCTACTACGGCATCGAGGGCCGCAACCCGCTGACCGTCCCGGTCGATCAGGTACGCGGCTTGCTCGTCGTCTCCGACTCGC
The DNA here is from genome assembly GCF_023544465.1 of Paractinoplanes maris. Classification (GTDB taxonomy): domain Bacteria; phylum Actinomycetota; class Actinomycetes; order Mycobacteriales; family Micromonosporaceae; genus Actinoplanes; species Actinoplanes maris. The sequence goes on from NZ_JALPVL010000019.1 coordinate 38,157, forward strand.
GGGTGGCACTGGCCCGCGACCAGCTGAAACGCCTCCTCGACACCAGCACCCCCATCGACCAGGTCGGCTACTCCATCACGATCTACCGCCGCTGACCGCCCGGCCACCCCGCTCCGCGCCGCCCCAACCCGCGCCACCCCGCTCCGCGCCGCCCCAACCCGCGCCGCCCCACCCGTCCGGCTCCGCCCCGCCCGGTGCTCGGCACTCGGCGCTCGGCCAAGTCCGGCTAGGCGTTGCGAACCGCGGCGGCGTCCTGCAGGCCGAGGATGCCGACCGATTTCTCCCGCATCTCGACCTTGCGCACCTTGCCGGTCACCGTCATCGGGAAGCCGTCGACAACATGCACGTAACGCGGCACCTTGTAGTGGGTGAGCTTGCCCGCGCAGAACGCCCGGACGTCGTCGGCGGTCAGCGGCGTCGTGCCGGGACGCATCACGACCCAGGCCATCAGCTCCTCGCCGTATTTCACATCGGGCACGCCGATCACCTGCACGTCGGCGATGTCGGGGTGGGTGTAGAGGAACTCCTCGACCTCGCGGGGATAGACATTTTCGCCGCCGCGGATGACCAGGTCCTTGATCCGGCCGACGATGTTGACGTAGCCCTCGTCGTCCATCGTCGCCAGGTCGCCGGTGTGCATCCAGCGGGCCCCGTCGATCGCCTCGGCCGTCGCGTCCGGCTGGTTCCAATAGCCCAGCATCACCGAGTAGCCGCGGGTGCACAGCTCGCCCGGTTCGCCGTGCGGCACCGGCCGGCCGGTGTCCGGGTCGACCACCTTGGACTCGAGATGCGGCATGACCCGGCCGACCGTCTCGGTGCGGCGGGCCAGGGTGTCGTCGGGGCGGGTCATCGTCGACACGGGTGACGTCTCGGTCATGCCGTAGCAGATCGCCACCTCGCTCATGTTCATCTCGGCGACCACCCGTTTCATCACCTCGACCGGGCACGGCGAGCCGGCCATGATGCCGGTGCGCAGCGTCGACAGGTCGTAGCCGGCGAAGCCGGGCAGCCCCAGCTCGGCGATGAACATCGTCGGGACGCCGTAGAGCGAGGTGATCCGTTCCGAGGCCACGGCGGCCAGGGTGGCCTCCGGGTCGAAGCCGGGGGCCGGCAGCACGATGCAGGCGCCGTGCGAGGTCGCGGCCAGATTGCCCATCACCATGCCGAAGCAGTGGTAGAGCGGCACCGGCAGGCAGACCCGGTCGTGCTCGGTGTAGTTGATCAGCTCGCCGACGAAGTAGCCGTTGTTGAGGATGTTGTGGTGCGACAGCGTCGCGCCCTTGGGGAAGCCGGTCGTGCCCGACGTGTACTGGATGTTGATCGGATCGTCGAAGGCCAGCTCCGACATGTCCGGACCGTCGCCGTCGAGGAACAGCTCGGAGAACCCCGGCGTGCCGATGAACACGACGTCGCGGAAGCCCACGGACGAGATCATCGCCCGGTAGTCGCTGGTCTTGAACGACACCGCGCTGATCAGCAGTCGCAGGCCGGACTGCTCGATGACATAGCGCAGCTCGTGCGTCCGGTAGGCCGGGTTGACGTTGACCAGGATCGCGCCGATCTTGGCCGTGGCGTACTGCGTGATCACCCACTCGGCACAGTTCGGCGCCCAGATGCCGACCCGGTCGCCTTTCCCGATGCCCCGGGCCAGCAGACCGCGCGCGAGCCGATTGACGTCGGCGTCGAGTTCCGCGTAGGTCCACCGGCTCCCGGCGGCCACGTCGACCAGTGCCTCCCGATCGCCGAAGCGCGCGACCGTGCGCTCCAGGTTGGCGCCGATCGTCTCGCCGAGCAGGGGCAGCTCCGACACACCCGAGGCATAGGACAGCATTCCCGCAGCATGACCCCTCGCTCCCCACGGGGTCTAGGGTCTTGCCGTGACCATGCAGCGGGTGATCGTCTCGGGTGATGGGGTTTCGGTGGTGGCGGCGGAGGTGCCGCGGCCGGGGCCGGGTGACGTGCTGGTGCGAACGGCGGTGGCCGGCGTCTGCGGCTCCGACACCCACGCCCTGGCCGGGTCGCATCCCTTCATCGATCTCCCCTACCCGCCGGGCCACGAGGTGTGCGGCACCGTCGAGGCGGTCGGGTCGGCGGTGACCGCGGTGACGGTCGGGCAGCGGGTCACGCTCGAGCCCTTCCTGCCCTGCTGGGAGTGCAAGCAGTGCCGGGCCGGGCGGCAGAACGTCTGCGAGCGGCTGCGATTTTTCGGCTGCGCGCACGACCAGGGCGGCATGGCCGAGCTCTTCACGATCGACCAGCGGCGGCTGCACGTGATCCCGGACGGGCTCGACTGGCGGACGGCCGCCTTCATCGAACCGCTGGGGACGCCCGTGCACGCCGTGGGGCTGACCGGCGGCGTACGGGACAAGGCCGTGGCCATCCTCGGAGCCGGCACCATCGGGATCCTGACCTTGCAGGTCGCGCGCGCCCTCGGAGCCAAGCGCGTGGTGATGACCGCGCGGTCGGCCACCTCGCGGGAGCGGGCGCTGACCTTCGGTGCCGACGCGGCGATCGACGCGACCTCGCCCACCGCCGCCGAGGACGTGCGTGACGCCCTGGGCGAGAGCGCCGACGTGGTCTTCGACTGCGTCGCCGAGCAGTCGACCACCAGCCAGGCCCTCGCGATGGTGATGAAGGGCGGAACGGTCGTGGTCGTCGGGGTGCCGCCGGCCGACGTGACGATCCCGCTGCCGCTGATCCAGGACGCCCAGCTGCGCATCCAGGGCAGTGCCACCTATCTCCCGGCCGATTTCGTCGAGGCCATCCGCCTGCTCGAGACCGGCGCGGTGGACGTCTCGGCCATGGTCACCGCCGTGCACCCGCTGCCGGATGCCGCCGCCGCTTTCCAGGACGCCGCCTCGGGTCACCATCTCAAGGTCCTCCTCACCGCCGGGGATGTGGGCCGACTTTAGGCCCGTCGCGACGGTGTCCCGGAGTTATCCACATTCCCGGGTTGTCCACAGGGGCTCTGTTGACTACCGACAGGTAATGCGACAGTGGGGCCATGGCGGATTACGACGTCGTGATCGTGGGCAGCGGCTTCGGCGGCAGCGTGAGTGCGCTGCGCCTGGCCGAGAAGGGCTATCGCGTCGGGGTGCTCGAGGCGGGCCGCCGCTTCACCCGCGACACGTTGCCGAAGACATCGTGGGATCTGCGCAATTTCCTCTGGGCACCCCGGCTCGGTCTGCGTGGTATCCAGCGGATCACCCTGCTCAAAGACCTCGTGGTGCTGTCGGCGGCCGGGGTCGGCGGCGGCTCCCTGGTTTATGCCAACACGCTCTATCAGCCGCCGCCGACGTTCTTCGCCGACCGGCACTGGGCCGGCATCACCGACTGGGCGGCCGAGCTGGCCCCGTTCTACGACCAGGCGTCACGCATGCTCGGCGTCACCGAGCAGCCCACGATGACCCCGTCCGACGTGGTGATCCGCCAGGTGGCCGAGGAGATGGGGGTGGGTGACACCTTCCGGCGCACGCCCGTGGGGGTCTTCTTCGGCGAGGCCGGCAAGAGGGTGCCCGACCCGTTCTTCGGCGGCGCCGGACCCGACCGCACCGGGTGCACCGAGTGCGGCAACTGCATGATCGGCTGCAAGATCGGCGCCAAGAACAGCCTCGACGTCAACTATCTGCACCTGGCCGAGCGGGCCGGGGTGGTGGTGCATCCGTCCACAGAGGTCACCGCCCTGCGCCCGGCCGGCGACGGCTGGCTGCTCACCACCTCGCGGGGCGACTTCACCGCGCGTGACGTCATCCTGGCCGCGGGCGCGCTCGGCACGCAGCGGCTGCTGCACGCCATGCGCGACACCGGCGTGCTGCCCGCCCTGTCGGCGCAGTTGGGCGCGCTCACCCGCACCAACTCGGAGGCGCTGCTCGGGGCGCAGGCCGATACGGTGCCCGCCGAGCCGTTCTCGAAAGGTGTGGCGATCACGTCCTCGTTCCACCCCGACGAGACCACCCACATCGAGCCGGTGCGCTACGGGCCGGGCAGCAACGCGATGGGGCTGCTCTCCACGCTGCTGGTCGACGGCGGCGGGCGGGTGCCGCGGCCGGTGCGCTTCCTCGGGCAGGCCCTGCGCCATCCGTACGTGCTGATGAGGTCGATGTCCGTGCGGCGCTGGAGCGAACGCTCGATCATCGCGCTGGTCATGCAGACGGCCGACAACTCGCTCACCGTCCGCCGCACCTCACGCGGCCGCCTGACGACCGCGCCCGGCCACGGCGAGCCGAACCCCACCTGGATCCCGGCCGGCCACGACGCCGTCCGGCGCATCGCCACCCACATCGGCGGCTTCCCCGGCGGCACGGTCGGCGACATCTTCAACATGCCGATGACCGCCCACATCCTCGGCGGCGCCACGATCGGCGCGTCCCCCACGTCCGGCGTGGTCGACGCCTATCACCGCGTTTTCGGGTACGACGGCCTGCACGTCATCGACGGCTCGGCCGTCCCGGCCAACTTGGGCGTCAACCCGTCCCTGACCATCACCGCGCTCGCCGAGCGGGCCATCGCCGGGTGGCCCAACAAGGGCGAGCCCGACCCCCGCCCCGCCCCCGGCGCCCCCTACCGCCGCCTCCCACCGATCCCTCCGCACTCCCCCGCCGTTCCTGCTCACGCCCCCGCCGCCCTGCGCCTCCCCCCGTGACCTCGCACAGCCACAACGCCCCGCAGCTCACACAGCCGCACAGCCCGCGCAGCTCACCCCGCCATGCGGTCATGCTGCCCTGGGGTACGGCAGTGAGCCTGACCTTCGAGTCCGCGCAGACCCCGTGACCCGCCCAGCCCAACGCAGCCGACAGCCCGTGCAGCCGCACAACCCGCGTCGTCGCAGAGGCGCGCAGGCGCGGGGCGTCCGGGCTCAACGGGATCGCGGGGAGAGGCGGCCGCACCTAGGCTGGCTCGCATGCCGACACCCGATGAGCCGCACCCGGGCCTGGCCGCGCACGCCCGCGAGCTACTGGAGGCGAATCGCTATCTGACTCTGGGCACGGTTTCGCGCGGTGGGTTGCCGTGGGTCGGGCCGGTGTATTTCTCGTGGGCCGGTGAATGGGAGTTCTTCTGGGTGTCCAGGACCGACGCTGAGCATTCGCGCAATCTGGCGGCCCGGCCGGCGGTCAGCTTCACCGTTTTCGACTCCACCGTGCCCGCTTATCAGGGGCGGGCGGTCTATGCGGTGGGTGAGGGCCGCGAAGTGCCGTCCGACGACCTCGACGAGATGCTGGTGCACTATCCGGGGCCGGCCGGGCGCGGGGGCGCGGTGTTCTCGCGGGATCGGTTGTCCGGCGACTCGCCGTTGCGCCTCTATCAGGCCGCGGCCTCGGAGCTGTGGGTTTTGTGCCCGAGCACGACCGGAACGAGTTGCGACCTGCACGACATCACGCGCGACCACCGGGCCCGGATTCTCTGACCGCCGGGCGACGAACCGGAGCTCGAGGGAGGAGCCGGCCGGGCAATTCGCCGTGCGTCGGCTCGGCGGTTGTGGGCGGCCGACCAGACAAGACCGGGCGGGGTCGCACGCCGCGCGATCGGCCCGCGACTGAGCATTCGTCCCGGGCGGCGGGCGAATGGCTGAAGAATTGGACGAACCGCCCCGGCACCGGAGAATCGGCGACGAGGCGGCTCGGGATCGGGGTGAGCTATAGCGTCACGCGGTCGTGCACGGGGAACCGTTCAGGGTGAACGAGGACGGGGCCGTGGCCGAGCCGCCGTGGGTGGCCTGGAAACCGAACGACGTGCTGCCGTTGGCCGGAATCGAGCCGTTCCACGCGATGTTGCGGGCGGTCACCGCGCCACTCGAACCGGTCAATGCCGCGTTCCAGGAACTGGTGATCGTCTGGCCGGCCGGCAGCGTGAAGGCGAGCGCCCACCCGTTCAGTGCCGTCGATCCGGTATTCGCCACGGTCACATTGGCGGTGTAGCCGGTATTCCACGAGTTGGTCGCGTAGGTGATCCGGCAGCCGCTCGATGCCGGCGGGTTAGTGGGCGGCGTGGTGGTGGGCGGAGTGGTCGTCGGCGGAAGACCGCCACCGTTAACCGCGGCGGCGAAATCGGTCACCGCGAGGCCCGCCCCACCGATCCACGGCTCGAATCCGGCCTGGATGCTGGTCAAATACCAACTATTAGTGATGGCGCCGCGATTCTGTGTGTCGCGGATGAAGTCAAGGACGCTGAAGCTCCAACTGGTGATCGGGGCCGGCGCGACGTACGAGATCACCGCGTTCGCACCGTTGCTGCCGCGCCACACCTCCCAGGTGCGGCCGCCGATCGTCGCGTTGCCCACGACCGAGCCGATCGGCTGGATCGAGCCCTGCCGGTTGAACCAGATCATGATCTCTTGCGCGTTGACCCCGTCGGTCCTCGGTGACGGGTCGAGCCAGATGTCGTACGCCGCGTCGTAGGTCGCCCCGGACACGTACTGATAGGTGATGCTGCTGGTGGCGCTGGAGATGTCACTGACCCGGATCGGCAGGTTGGTGCCGGGCGAGCAGCGGGTGTAGTGGCAGCCGAGATAGACCGCCGGGTAGGACACCGGGGCGCCGCTGGTGCTGCCCACGCCCTGCTGGCTGGTGATGGCGAATCCGCTGCCGGTGACATTGATGCACTGCTGGGCCGAGGTGCCCCAGCGGTTGTTCATCACGACGTAGCGGCCGCCGATGGTGGTCTGACCGTACTGGTCGCAGATCTCGGCGTCGGCCGAGGCGGGGCCGGCCGTGGCGAAGGCGGTCACGGCGGTGGTCGCCAGCAGGCCGGCGGCCAGTGCGGCGCGGAGAAGACGTCTCATTCCGAGCTCCTTGGGAGGGGGATCCCGTGGGGACGGGCACGATGGGAGCGCTCCCAGGAGACGTTACAGGACATTCACGCGCATGAAAAGAGGGCTCCACGACCCACCTCCACGGGTGTAACTCCGGGCAGAATGGCGACATGCGGAAGGGCGCAATTTGCACTTCAAACTGTCGCGAGACAGAATGCAACCGTATCGACATTCACGGCGAAGCGGCATGAGCATTGTCGTGGTTCAAATGACATCGCTGCAGGAGCGGGGCACACCATGGCCAAGCAGGTAATAACCCTTCTGACCGACGACCTCGACGGCGGAGAGGCCGATCGGACCGTCGAGTTCGGACTGGACGGTGTGAACTACACGATCGACCTCTCCGAGAAGAACGCCGGGAAGTTGCGCAAGGCGCTCGACCCATTCCTGAGTGCGGCCACCCGGGTGGGCCGCACCGCCGTGGTCTCCCCGACGCGACGCACGGCGCCGGCGAGCACGGGCCGCGCGAGCCGCGACCAGAACCAGGCGATTCGCGAGTGGGCGAACAAAAACGGGTTCGAGGTGTCGGAGCGCGGTCGCATCCCGAGCCACATCGTGGAGGCGTACCACAGCAAGCGTTAGTTTCATCGGCAAGAATGAACGGCGTCGTCGATCTCCGGCGGCGCCGTTTCTGTCAGGAGTGCGTTATGCCAGTGGTGATCGTGACCGGCGCGTCGAGCGGAATCGGGCGTACCACGGCGGAACGGCTCGCCCGCAACGGCACGACAGTGGTGCTGGCCGCCCGTCGCGCCGACAAACTCCAGGCACTCGCCACACAATTGCCGGGCGCGGTCGTGGTCCCCACCGACGTCCGCGATCCGGCCGCGATCGAGAATCTGGTGGAACAGGCCAGGGCGGTCACCGGGCGCATCGACGGCCTGGTCAACAACGCCGGAATCGGTGGCGCGGCCTCGATTCTGGCCGCCGACGAGTCGGTCGAGGCCATGCTCCAGGTCAACCTGCTGGCCCCGATCCGGCTGATGCGCGCGGTCGTGCCGATCATGCGGTCGCAGAACGCCGGCGCCATCGTCAACATCGGCTCGGTGGCGGGCGAGGTCGGGATCAGCGGCACCTATTCGGCGACCAAGTTCGCCTTGCGGGGCATGACCGATTCCGTACGGCGGGAACTGGCCGGCACCGGAATCGGCGTCACCCTCGTCGAGCCCGGCTACATCGCGACCTCGTTCAACAAGCACCGCAGCAATCTGCCCGGCCCCGAGATCGTCGCCGCCGCGGTGGAGAAGGCCCTGAACCGTCCCCGCCGCCGCATGGTCGTCCCGGTGAAGTACCGGGCCGCGATCGTCGCCGCCAACCTGTTCCCGGCCCTGGCCGACCGCATCTACGCCGGCAAGGCGGCCGGCCAGGCCGAGGTGAAGGGCCGGATCTGAGGGACCACGATCGACCGGCGCCGCGCCCTGATCCGCAACAACGGGGAAGAGCAGCCCGGGCCCCTAGAGGTGCGGCAGGATCTTGTCGAGCCGGGCCGGCAGATCCCGGACGCGGACCCCGGTCGCGTGCCAGACGGCGTTGAGGATCGCGGCCGGGGAGCCGACGATGCCGATCTCGCCGATGCCCTTGCTGCCCATCGGGTTGATCTGGTCGTCCTGCTCCTCGAGCCACTCCGCCTCGACCGACTCGACGTCGGCGTGGGCGGGCACGTGATATTCGGCCAGGTCGTGGTTGACCCAGGTGCCCATTGCGGGGTCGAGCACCGCCTCCTCGTGCAGGGCCATGCCCATTCCCATGATCATGCCGCCCAGGAACTGGCTGCGGGCTGTGCGCGGGTTGAGGATGCGGCCGGCGGCATACATGCCGAACAGGCGGGACACCCGCACCTCACCGGTGACGGCGTCGACGCGTACCTCGGCGAAGTGGGCGCCGAAGGCGTGCTTGCCGTCCTTCTCCTGCTTCTGGACCAGCTCCGTGCTGTCGAAGACGGCCTCGTCGGACGAGGAGTTGGAGCGCAGAGCCTGACAAGCGCCGGTCACGGCCCAGCCCCACGAGGCGCTGCCCGACGAGCCACCGGCCACCGAGGCCTTGGGCAAGGTGCTGTCGCCGATGCGCACCCGCACCTGTGAGACGGGCACGCCGAGGGCGTCGGCCGCGATCTGCGTGAGGATCGTGCGGGCGCCGGTTCCGAGGTCGGTGGCCGCGATCGACACCTCGTAATCGCCGGACGGCAGCCGGCGGGCCCGGGCGGTCGACGGCTGGGCCATGGTCGGGTAGGTCGCCCCGGCCATCCCGGTGCCGATCCACCAGTCGCCCTCACGCCGCTGCTTCGGGCGGGGATCGCGGTCGCCCCAGCCGAACCGCTCGGCGCCGCGCCGCAGGCACTCGACGTAGTGCCGGCTGCTGAACGGCACGCCCGACTCGGGCTCGACCGTGGGCTCGTTGCGCACCCGGAGCTCGATCGGGTCCAGCTCCAGGGCGACGGCCAGTTCGTCCATCGCGCACTCCAGCGCCACCATGCCGGGCGCCTCGCCGGGCGCGCGCATCCAGCGCGGGGTCGGCATGTCGAGGCGGACCAACCGATGACCCGTACGGCGGTTCGGGGCCGCATACATGTGCCGGGTCGACACCGCGGTCTGCTCGGCGAACTCGAACAGCCGGGACGTGTGCGAGACGGCCAGGTGATCGATCGCGGTCAGGTGACCGTCGGACGACGCGGCCAGCCGCACCCGCTGGATCGTCGGTGTGCGGTGCCCGACCATGCTGAACAGTGCCTGGCGGGGCAGGGCCAGGCGTACGGGACGGCCGGTGACCCTGGCCGCCATGGCCGCCAGGACCGCGTTGGGCCGGGCCGAGCCCTTGGAGCCGAAGCCGCCGCCGACGTGCTCGGTGATCACGTGCACCCGCTCGGGCGGGAGTTCGAAGACCGTCGCGACCGCGGCCGCGACGCCCGGTGGGTGCTGGTTCGAGTCGTAGAGGACCAGGTCGTCGTTCGCCCACAGCGCGGTGGTGGCGTGCGGTTCCATCGGGCTGTTGTGCAACGGCGGGGTGCGATAGGTGACGTCGACCGTGACCGGTGCGGCGGCGAACGCGGCCTCCACGTCGCCTGACGTGGTCTCGCTGGGGAACGCCGGGTTGACCTTCTCCGGGGTGTACAGGTCGGGGTGCTCGGTCCGCAGCACGCAGTCGTGCGGCTCCTCGTCGATCTCGAGCGACAGCGTCGCCGCGGCCCGGCGGGCCGCCTCCAGCGTGCGGGCCACGACCAGCGCCAGCGCCTGCCCGCGATAGCTGATCCGGTCGGACTGCAGCACCGCGAGCTCGGGGTCGTCGGCCGCACCGAGGCGCGGCGCGTTGCCGTGCCACAGCACGGCCAGTACGTCGTCCGCCTCCACCAGCGGGTCGACGGTCACCCCGGTCAGCGTGCCCCGGGCCACCGGCGACTGCGCCACCCAGGCGTACGCGAGATCGTCTCCCACCTGGTATTCGGCCGCGTAGCGAGCCGTGCCGCGGACCTTGTCCGGTCCCTCGATGCGGCCGATCGGCTGCCCGACGGCTCGTTCGGTGGTGGTCGTCATGACAGGCCCTCCAGCACAGAGGCGACCAGGTTGCGGATCAGAGCGATCTTGAAGGCGTTGTCGCGCAGCGGCTCGGCCGCGGCCAGCTCGGCGTCCGCCGCGGTCAGGAACGACTCGCGGGTGGCCGGCTGTCCGCGCAACGCCTCCTCGGCCACGAAGGCCCGCCACGGCTTGTGCGCCACGGCGCCGAAGGCCAGGCGGACGTCGGTCACGGTCCCGTCGTCGACCTGCGCCGCGGCGGCGATCGAGCCCACCGCGAAGGCGTACGAGGCCCGGTCGCGCACTTTCCGATAGGCCGACCGGGCGGCGAAGCCGAGCGGCGGCACGTCGACCGCGGTGATCAGCTCGCCGTGCTCCAGGACGGTGTCGCGGTCGGGGGTGTCGCCGGGCAGCCGGTGCAGTTCGGTGACCGGCACGGTCCGCTCCCCGGCCGGGCCGCTGATCCGCACGACGGCGTCGAGCGCGGCCAGCGCGACCGCCATGTCGGACGGGTGCGTGGCCACGCACGACGGGGAGGCACCCAGGATGGCCAGGTTACGGTGGTCGCCCTCGCGGGCCGGGCAGCCGGAGCCGGGATCGTGCTTGTTGCACGGCATCGTGGCGTCCATGAAATAGCGGCACCGGGTGCGCTGGAGCAGGTTGCCGGCCGTGGTGGCCATGTTGCGCAGCTGGCCCGAGGCGCCGGCCAGCAGGGCCTGGCTGAGCACGGGGTAGTCCCGGCGCACGCGCGGGTCGGCGGCCAGGTCGCTGTTGCGCACGCCGGCGCCGATCCGCAGCCCGCCGCCGGGCCGGTCGCCGACCTCGTCGAGCCCGAGCCGGGTCACGTCGACCAGGACGTCCGGGGTGGCCACACCGAGCTTCATCAGGTCGACCAGGTTGGTGCCCCCGGCCAGGAAGGTCGCGCCCGGCTCCAAGCCCTGCGAGACGTCGGTGGCGGTGCGATAAGTGAACGTCTTCATCGCCCCGCCGCCTCCCGGATGGCCGGGACCATGTTGGGGTAGGCCCCGCAGCGGCAGAGGTTGCCGCTCATCCGTTCCTTGATGTCGGCGTCGGACAGGTGATCCTCGCCGGTGGAGACCGCGCTCGGCCAGCCCTTCGCCACCTCGTCCAGCATCCCGACGGCCGAGCAGATCTGCCCGGGCGTGCAGTAGCCGCACTGGAACCCGTCGTGCTCGAGGAATTTCTCCTGCACCGGGTGGTCGACGCCCTCGATGGTGGTGACCTCGGTGCCGTCGAGGGTGACCGCGAGGATCAGGCAGCTGTTCACCCGGCGGCCGTTCAGCAGCACGGTGCAGGCGCCGCACTGGCCGTGGTCGCAGCCCTTCTTGGCGCCGGTGAGGCCCAGATGCTCGCGCAGAGCGTCCAGCAACGTGGTGCGCGGGTCCAGGTCGAGGCTGTGCTCGACGCCGTTCACGACGAGATCCATGGTCGCGTCGTACCCGGGCCGAGGTGGTTCAACCGCCCGCGTCCGGGTAGCGGACAGACATGCGAGTTGTGATCGTCGGAGCCACCGGGAACGCCGGAACCGCCCTGCTGCGCCGTCTGAACGCCGAGCCGGACGTATCGGTCGTCGGGGTGGCCCGGCGGCTGCCGTCGCGCACCGGCGCCTACGCCAAGGCGACCTGGCACTCGGTCGACATCGGCGTCACCGGCGCCGAGGACCAGCTGGCCGAGGTCTTCGCCGGGGCCGACGCGGTGGTGCACCTGGCCTGGCAGATCCAGCCCAACCACGACCAGCGCGTGCTCTATCGCACCAACGTGCTGGGCAGCCGCTCAGTGGCCAAGGCGGTGCTGCGGGCCGGGGTGCCGGCGCTGGTCTTCGCCTCGTCGGTGGGCGCCTATTCGCCGGGGCCCAAGGACGCGTACGTCCGGGAGAGCTGGCCGCGAGCCGGGGTGCTGCAGTCGTCGTACAGCCGGCACAAGGCACTCGTCGAGTGGATGCTCGACCAGATCGAGGCCGACCACCCCCAGCTGCGGGTGGTCCGGCTGCGCCCGGGGCTGATCTTCCAGCGGGCGGTCGGCACCGAGATCTCCCGCTACTTCGCGGGGCCGCTGTTGCCGGCCTGGCTGCTGCGCCCGCAGTGGCTGCCGGTGGTGCCATCGCATCCGGGGCTGCGGATGCAGGCGGTGCACGCGGACGACGTGGCCGACGCGTACGCCCGGGCGATCATGTCCGACGCCCACGGCGCCTTCAACATCGCGGCCGGCCCGGTGCTGGATCCCCGGGTCGCGGCGCGCACCTTCCACGGCGTACAGGTGCCGGTCCCCGGTCTTGTCCTCAAGGCCGCGGCCGCCGCGAGCTGGTGGTTGCGCCTGCAGCCGATCGACCAGGGCTGGGTCGAGCTGGGCCTCAAAGCGCCGCTGATGTCGTGCGACCGGGCGGCGACCGAGCTCGGCTGGCACCCGCGCCACGACGCCGTCTCCGCCCTCAAGGAGCTGATCGCCGGCATGGCCGACCGCGCCCACGACGACGGCGGGCCACCGCTCTCGGGCGACCCGGCGCTGCCCGGCCGGCTCGGCGGGCTGCTCAAGGGCCGCCTGCCCGGCACCGGCAATCCCTACTAGGTTCGCAGCATGATCTTCGACGTCGCGCGCATCCGGTCGGACTATCCCGCCCTCGCGGAGGGCTTCCTGCACTTCGACGGCGCGGGCGGCACCCAGCCGGCCGAGCCGGTGATCGCGGCGATCGCCGGGGCGATGCGCACCGCCGTGTCCAACCGCGGAACGGCACACGAGCCGGCCCGCCGCTCCGGGGAGATCGTCGCGGCCGCCCGGTCCGCGGTGGCCGATCTGGTCGGCGCCGACCCGGCCGGAGTGGTGTTCGGGCCGAGCGCCACCGCGCTGACCTACCTGGTGTCGCGCACGCTGGCGGCCGGTTGGGGCCCGGACGACGAGGTGGTGGTGTCGCGGCTCGACCACGACGCCAACGTCCGGCCCTGGGTGCAGTCGGGCGCGACCGTCCGGTGGGCCGACGTCGACCTGACGACCGGCGAGCTGCCGGTCGAGCAGTACCGCGACCTGATCGGTCCACGCACCCGCCTGGTCGCGGTGACCGCGGCGAGCAACGCGACCGGGACCGTGCCCGCGGTCCGCGAGATCGCCGACCTCGCCCACGCCGCCGGTGCCCAGGTGTACGTCGACGGCGTGCACGCCACGGCCCACCGCCCGACCGACGTGGCCGCGCTGGGCGCCGACTTCTATGTGACCAGCGCCTACAAGTGGTCGGGGCCGCACTACGCGGCCGTGGTCGCCGACCCGGCCGTCTGGGAGCCGCTGCACCCGGTGAAGCTGATCCCCTCGCCCGCCGGCGCGCCCGACCGCTTCGAGTACGGGACGCTGAGCTTCGAGCTGCTGGCCGGGATCACCGCGGCCGTCGATTTCCTCGCCGGCCTGAGCGAAGCCGGTCTGAGCGACGCCACCGGTGACCGCCGGAGTCGCGTGCTGGCCGGTCTGGCCGCCGCCGAGGCGCACGAGAACGGGCTGCTGGCCCGGCTGCTCGACGGCCTGGCCGCGAACGACCGGGTGACCCTCTGCCCGGCCGGCGCCGAGCGCTGCCCGACGGTCTCGTTCCGGATCGACGGCGAGGCTCCCGCCGACACCGCCCGGCGCCTCGGTGAGCTGGGCATCTGCGTCTCGCACGGCGACTACTACGCGGTCGAATACTTCGAGGCGGCCGGCCTGCGGTCGACCGGCGGCGCGGTGCGGGCCAGCATCTACCACTACAACACCGCGGACGAGGTCGACCGCCTGCTCGAAGCTCTGGGCTAGGCGACCAGCGGCATCCGGTCGGTGATCTGGCTCAGCGCCTCGGTGCCGTCGACCGGGCTCGAATACAGGTAACCCTGGCCCAGCGGGCAGCCCAGCCGGGCCAGCAGGTCGCGGTGGGCCGGATCCTCGATGCCCTCGGCGATCACGGTCAGGCCGAGCGCCTGGGCCAGGTTGATCAGCCCGGACACGAGCGCGAGCTGGTGCGGGTCGTCCACCACGCCGTCGACGAACGCCTTGTCGATCTTCACCACGTCGACCGGGCGCCGGCGTACGCTGCCCAGCGCGGACGAGCTCGCCGCGAAGTCGTCGATCGCGACCCGTACGCCGAGATCGCGCAGCGCGGCCAGGTCGGCCCACATCGCCTCGTGGTCGCCGTCGAGCACGCCCTCGCTGAGCTCCAGCATCAAGGCCTGCGGGGGCACCCCGGCGTAGGCCAGGGCCTGCTCCACCAGACCCACGAAGTTGCCCTCGCGGAACTGCCGGACCGACACGTTCACACTGACGAACGGCTGGCGGGTGCGCGGCAGGATGCGCCGCCACTGCGCGACCGTGTGCAAGGCCTGGTCCAGCACCCAGCGACCCATCGGCACGACCAGACCGCTCTCCTCGGCCACCTCCAGGAACTCGGCCGGCGCGATCACCCCCCGGGACGGGTGGTGCCAGCGGACGAGGGCCTCGAAGCCCACCGGCTCGTCCGTGGCCAGCTCGATGATCGGCTGATAGGCGAGCAGGAAGTGCCCCTCGTGCACGGCGTGGTCCAGAGCCGAGCGCAACTCGAGCCGCTCGACCATCGTGCTGTGCAGGTGGGCCTGGTATCGGCGCCACTGATTCTTGCCGGCACCCTTGGCCACATAGAGAGCCAGGTCGGCCTGGCGCAGCAACTCGTCCGGAGTGTCGGCCTCGGGCGTGGTGGTGATGCCGATGCTGGCCACCGCGGTCAGCTCCGAGCCGTCGTCCATCCGGATGGGCTCGGCCAGCGCGGTCAGGATCCGCTGGGCGGTCTCCTCGACCGCCCCGGGGTCCTGCACGTTCTCGACCAGCGCGGCGAACTCGTCCCCGCCGAGGCGGGCCGCGGTGTCGTCGGCCCGCAGGGCGCCGGCGATCCGGTGGGCGACCCCGATCAGCAGCTGGTCGCCGGCCGCGTGCCCGAGCGTGTCGTTGACCTTCTTGAAGTCGTCCAGGTCGATGAACAGGACGCCGACCACCGAGCCGTCGCGGGCCCCGCGCTGCAACGCGTGGCCCAGCCGGTCGTGGAAGAGCACCCGGTTGGCCAGCCCGGTCATCGCGTCGTGGAACACCCGGTGGGTCAGCTCCTGCTCGAGCCGGCGCCGCTCGGTCACGTCGCGCAGGGTCAGCACGAGCGCGGCCACGGTCGGCTCGCGGCGCAGATCCTGACCGTGCATCTCGAGCACGACCTCGGCCCGCTCGGCGGCCAGCGCCCGGAAGTCGAGGCCCTCCTGCAGCCCGTCGCCGGTGCGCAGCGCGGCCAGCACCTCGGCCAGCCGGGACCGCTCGACCGGGTGGATGACCGCGGCCATCGGGTTGCCGGTCGGGTCCGCCCCGAGGACGGCGGTGGCGGACGGACTCGCGTACCGGATCCGGTCCTGCTCGTCGACGATGAGGATGACATCGGAGGTCTTCTGCACGAGCGTCCGGAAATAGGTCTCGCTGTTGCGGCGGATGACCTCCTGGCTCAGGCCGATCCGCTCCAGGGCCAGGGCGGCCTGGGTGGCCAGCACCTCGATCGCGCGGAGCAGGCCGGCCAGCGCCGGCGTGGGACCGCCGACGTGCAGCACCCCGACCAGCGGATCGCCGGTCGGCCGGTCGGAGAGCACCATCGGGCAGCGCAGCGTCAGGGCGAACTGGTTGAGCCGCACCGAGACGGCCCAGTCGACGTCCCGGGTCGGCAGCAGACGGGCGGCGGTCCCGGTCGAGCGGTCCACCGCGGCCTGGGTGGTCGCCTCCGGGGAGAGCAGGCCGGTCTGCTCGATCGTCACGGCCAGCACGACGGCGTGCGGGGTGTCCGGGGGCAGCAGGTGGGCCACCGCCGTCCGGACGGCGTCGCCGACCTCATCGGTGTCGGCCGCCGAGACGAGCGCGGCCGAGGCCTCGCGGAGCGCCCGCTCGCGGGCCAGCGCCTGCCGGTGCCCGGTCATGATCCCGGCCATCCGCACCAGCACCAGCAGGAACGTGATCGCGCTGAGCGCGGCGACCACGGTCAGGTCGGTCTTCGCCTCCCGCAACATGATCACCACGAGGACGGCCGGGGCCACCATCGAGGCGGCCCCGAGCAATGCCAGGCGGCCCCGGCCCAGCCCGGGGGCGGGCAGGTCGGCCGGCGTGTCCAGCTCGGCCATCGACGGGTGCAGGGCGGCCAGACCAGCCGCGGCGTAGAGCGCGAACCGGCCCAGACCGGCCACCGGCACGTCGAACAACGACAGCTCGTAGCCCGCGTCGGCCAGCAGGAAGAACACGACGCCGGCGCCCAGGAGACGAACCGAAAGAACCGGCCGGTCGCTGATCAGCAGGCGGGTCAGCATGCCGAGCAGCAGCAGATCACCGACCGGGAAGGCGAAGGCGGTCCACGGGCTGCCCCCGGCGCGCTCCAGGGCGGGCCCGATCAGGAAGCTCCACGCCAGCAGCGCGGCTCCGGCGGTGAGCGTGAGGGAGTCGAGCATGGCGGCGCGGTCGCGCGTTCCCCTCGTACGCCGTCGCAGCAGCACAACAAGCATGGCGGCGAACAACGGATAGGCCGCGACCGCGAGCAGCGCCCCGGCCATGACCAGCCCCGGCACCTGGGTGGTGACCGAATCCGGCGCCCGGTAGAGGGCGGTGCCCACCGCGGACAGCGCGATGGCGGTGGCCAGCAACCGCCACGGCAGACGGCGGGCCGGCCGGTTCAGCCGCACCCCGACGCCCACGACGACAACCGCCGTGGCCCCGGCGATCAGGCGCAGCACCGACTGGGCCCCGGCCGGAACCGCGACGAAGAGCACTGCGAGCACGGCCATCCAGCCGCCGAACAGAGCGGCGACCCACCGTGGGGGCATGGGCGTTCCTTTTTCCGAAGGGAGTGGCCGTCCCATCGGTCCCGCGAAGGCCGAGTTGAGCAACGGGGCACAATCAATGGGTGCTTCTGGAGTTCATTCGCGGCAACACGACGCCCGCACCCGTGCCGTTCGTCGGTGAGATCACGCTGTTTCAGGCGGACGAGCCGATCGCCCTGTGGGAGAAGACCGAGGAGGGCGGGAGTTCGCAGCCGCCGCCGTTCTGGGCTTTCGCGTGGGCGGGCGGGCAGGCGCTGGCCCGGCATGTGCTGGACCATCCCGATCTGGTGTCGGGGCGGTCGGTGCTCGATCTGGCGACCGGGTCGGGGCTGGTGGCAGTGGCGGCGGCCCGAGCGGGGGCGGAGCCGGTGACGGCCAATGACATCGACCCGTATTCGTTGGCCGCGGCTGAGGCGAACGCGGTGGTGAACGGGGTCGAGGTGCGGCTGCTGGAGGCGGACATCCTCGACAGCGACGAGTCGTACGGGGTAGTTCTGGCCGGGGATGTGTTCTACAGCCGCGAGATGGCGGGGCGGGTGCTGCCGTTCCTGCGGCGGGCGGCCGGGCGGGGGTCGCTGGTGCTGGTGGGGGATCCGGGGCGGGCCTATCTGCCGGACTCGGGGCTGATCGAGCGGGCGGTCTACGACATTCCCGTGCCGGTCTCGCTGGAGAGCGTCGACACCCGCCGTACGAGGGTCTGGCAGCTCACGACGGTGTGAAGCGCGCTGTGGACAACTCGGCTCCGTTCGCTTGACACCGCGTAAGGTCACCCGACAACGCCCCGAGGTGGGAGGGGGCTAGGGATGGCCGGCGCGGGACAAATCGGATTTCAGAGGCTTTTCTCGAGCAGCGTCTGCAGGCCGAATCCGTCCTCGACCACGTCGTCGGCGGCTGGTCCGCCGGGCTCCAGCGACGTCCGCGGTGACGGCATGAGCACCGCGCGGCCCACCCCGGCCCGGCGGGCGCAGACGATGTCGCGGCGCGGCGTGTCCCCGACGAACCAGCACTCCTCCGGCGGCAGCCCCAGCTCGTCCGTCGCGTTCCAGATCATCTGCGGGTTCGGCTTCCGCACGCCCGCCTCGTCGCTGTAGACCTGCACGGCGAAGAAGTGCCCGAGCCCCGCCTTGTCGAGAAAGTCCCGGTGCGCCGCGCCCGACAGCGTGTTCGACACAACCGCCAGCGGGATCGCGGCGTCCGCGGCCTTTTGCAACGCCGACGGGATGCCCGGCCGCAGCGCCCAGTTGTCCCGCCAGGCCCACTCGTAGCTCAGCTTGCGCACCGCGCCCCGCACCGGCACCTGAGCCGCCGGCGGCCACCCGGGCAGGATGAACCGCTCCCACACCTGGCCCTGGCTCAGCTCGTCGGGCCAGTCCTCGTCGCGCCAGGCTCGGTAGGCGACCGCCCCGTCGGTCAGCGACCGCTGGATCTCGCCCGGCGTCAGCACCCCGTTCACCAGGTTGAAGATGCGCAGCACCAGACCGGGCGGCGCGGTGCGCTGGGGCGGCGCGTCCGCCAGCACTCCCCCGAAATCGAGCAGGATCGCGGCCGGGCGCATGTCAGCGGGAGGTGCCCAGCGTCCAGGCGCGCACGCCGCCGACGATGCCTGCCGTGTTGGGAACCACGACCACATCGTCGCCCATCCGGGCGAGCTGGGCAGGGGTGATCAGCCGAGAGTTGCCCCCGCCGAGATAGACCCGGTCCCACAGGAAGACCGGCCGCAGCCCTTCGACGACGTTGCGCACCCGGCGCGACCAGAGCGCGTCGCCGAGGCGCCGGCGCTCGTGCTCGCCGATGTACGTGTCGTACGACATGCCCCAGCGCACCGGCGCCTGCGACATCTCGAGGTGCGGGGCGAGCGCGCCGCCGTCGAAGAGCGCGCAGCCCAGCCCCGTGCCGAGCGTCAGCACCAACTCGCATCCCGTGCCGGCGACCACCCCGGCCCCGTGCACCTCGGCGTCGTTGAGCACCAGCGTGGGGCAGCCGAACGCGTCCTCGAGCGCCGTCCGCGCGTCGAAGCCGAACCAGGCCTCCTGCAACTCCGGATCGATCTTGGTGCGGGGACCGCTGCGGGTGATGTAGTGCGGGGTGGCCACGACGACGCCGTGCCGCAACATGCCCGGCATGCCCACGGTGACCCGGTCGTGGGCCGGCAGCCGCTCGCCGAGCTGCGTCAGCGTCTTCACGAACAGGTCGGGCGGCAACGGGTACGGGGTCGGGACGCGCAACGGCTGCGCTCGCATGGTCCCCGCCTCGTCGAGCACGGAACCCTTGATGCCGCCGCCGCCACAGTCGATCGTCAGGGTGAAAGCCACGCCGCCAGTTTGCATGGAGTACACCTCCTCGCACAGCAATTGTGACCCGGTATCGTCGCTGCGGTGTCCAGGGCCGTTCGAGTCAGCACCCGCAACGCCAGCTTCCAGCAGTGGGAGGCGTTGCTCACCAACCGCACCAAGCGGCACCGGACCGGCGAGTTCCTGGTCCACGGCGTCCGCCCGATCTCGCTCGCCGTCGACCACGGCTGGGAGATCCGCGATCTGATCTACCCCGATCGGCAGTCCCTGTCGTCGTGGGCGCGCGACATCCTGGACCGCAGCGGCGCCCGCCCGGTGGCGATGTCGCCCGAGCTGGTCGCCGAGCTGGCCGACAAGGAATCGGCCGAGCTCATCGCGGTGGTCGGTCTGCCCACCGCGCCCGAGCTGCCCTCGTCGGGCGATCCGCACCTGCTGGTGGTGGTCTTCGACCGGCCGAGCGCCCCCGGCAACATCGGTACGCTGATCCGCTCGGCCGACGCGTTCGGCGCGGCCGCGATGGTCGTCACCGGGCACGCCGCCGACCCGTACGACCCGAAGTCCGTGCGGGCCAGCACGGGCTCGATCTTCGCCCTGCCGGTGATCCAGGCCGAGGGACCGGACGAGGTGCTGCGGTGGGCGTCGCGGACCGGCGTGCAGCTGGTCGGCACCGACGAGCACGGCGCGGTCGACGTCGCCGATCACGACCTGACCGGCCCGACCGCGCTGCTGATCGGCAACGAGGCGACCGGCCTGAGCGCGGCCTGGAAATTGGCGGCCGACGTGCTGGTCCGCATCCCGATCACCGGCGCGGCCAGCTCGCTGAACGCCGCCACGGCGGCCACGGTCGTGCTCTACGAGGTCAGCCGGCAGCGGTCCCGCGGCTGACCTTCTCCCAGGCCCGCAGCTCCGTCTCGCGCTGCCGCAGGACGGCGGCGATCGCGTCCACCGCGTCGCCGCCGAGGGCCAGCCGCAGCGGCGCGTCCGGGCTGTGCACGGCCTCGACGATCGCGGCGGCGGCTTTCGCGGGGTCGCCCGGCTGGGTGCCGTCCATGGTGTCGACCGCCGACCGGGTGGCCGAGGTCGAGACCGCATAGGCGTCGATGGTGCGGGAGCGGTGCATCCGGGGGCCGCCGAACTCGGTCCGGAAGGCCCCGGGCTGGATGATCAGGACCCGTACGCCGAACGGGGCGACCTCGGCCGCGAGCGCCTCGGAGACCGCCTCGAGCGCGAATTTGGACGCGCAGTAGGAGCCGAAGCCGGGCATCGTCACCTGGCCGCCCATCGAGCTGATCTGCACGATCGTGCCGCTCCCACGGGCGCGCAGGTGAGGTAGCGCCGCCTTGGTCACGGCGACCGCGCCGAAGAACATCACCTCCATGAGCGCCCGCAATTCGTCCATTGTGAACTCCTCGACCGCACCGACGCTGCCGTGCCCGGCGTTGTTGACGACCACGTCGAGATGGCCCAGATCGCGGACGGCCTCGGCCACCACCCGGTCGACCTGCGGCCCGTCGGTGACGTCCAGCGCCGCCGTCCGGGTGGCGCCGAGCCCGGCCAGCGTCGCGGGCCGCCGGGCGGTCGCGACCACCTGGTCGCCCGCGGCCAGGGCAGCCTCGGCGATCGCCCGTCCGAAGCCCGCCGAACATCCTGTGATGAGCCAGTTCTTCATGCCCCCACCCTGGTCCGCGCGGTTGCGGCGGTCCAACATCGACTGCCTGCCACCGCTACAGTCCTCAGCTGTGAGCCTGGAGCTACGCCATCTCCGCTACTTCGTCGCCGTGGCCGAGCAGTCGAGCTTCGGCCGGGCGGCGCAGCGGCTGCACGTCGCCCAGCAGTCCCTGTCGCAGCAGATCGCGGCTCTGGAACGGCTTCTCGGCGTCCGGCTCTTCGACCGCGACAGCCGGGGCACGAGGCTCACCGCGGCCGGGTCGGCCTTCCTGCCGTCCGCCCGCGAGATCCTGCACCGGGTCGAGGTCGCCGTTTCCGACGTACGCCGGGTGGCCGGCACCCTCGACCTGGCCTTCCTCGAGTCGACCGCCAACTACATGCTCCCGCCGGTGGTCCGCGCCGTGCGGGAGCGCTTCCCCGACGCCGCGCTGACCACCCACAACGTGTCGATCGCGGAGCTGGTGGCCGGGTTGCGCGACGGCCGGTACGACGCCGCGTTCACCCGTCCCCCGGGCGTGCCCGACCTGGCAACCCGGGTGCTGGTGACCGAGCCGGTCTGCGTGGCGATGCCGTCCGGGCACCCGCTGGCCGGCCGCGAGTCGGTGCGGCTGAGCGACCTGGCCGGCGAGAACTGGGTGCTCACCCCGCGCGACTCGTGGCCGCCCTGGCACGAGAAGTACGACCGCGACTTCGCCACCGCCGGATTCGAGCCCCGGGTGGTGCAGCGCGCCGCCGGCGTACCCAATCTGCTCGGTCTGGTCGCGGCCGGGATCGGCATCACCCGGCTGGCCCGGTCGGCCCGCAGCATCCGCGCCGGTGGGGTGGTCTTCGTGCCGCTGGAGGGCGAGCAGGCCGCGACTGTCGTGGCGTGGCGGCCCGGCCGCGAGAACCCGCTGCTCGCCGACCTGCTGGGCCTGACCGACGACCTGGCGCGGAATCTCGACCTGACCGCCTGGGGCTGAGGCCGGTCAGCTGCGGCCGCGGCGTGACCCCGGCCGCGTGTCTCAGAACCGGGCGAACGACCGGATCGGCATGCGGGGGCCGAATTTGGGGGCACCGAGGCCGCCGTGGGCCAGCAGGTCGCAGACCCGGCCGCGGTGGCCGCGGAACGGCTCCAGCAGCTCCAGCATCCGCTCGTCGGTGCCCCTGGCCTCGCCGGCCAGCGCCCACGCGACCGTGTTGGGGATGTGGAAGTCGCCCACGCTGACCGCGTCGGCATCGCCGTAGGCGACCCGGACGACCTCGGCCGCGGTCCACACACCGATGCCGGGTAGGGCCATCAGCCGCTTCGTGGCCTCGGCGGAGTGGGCGCACCCCTCGAGCCGGGCCGCGACCACCGCCGCCCGTTGCAGCGCCTGGGTGCGGCGCTGCTCCATCCCGTACGGATGGAAGACCCAATAGGGGGTGGCCGCGATCACGGCGGGGTCGGGGGGAAGCATCAGCTCGAGCGGTCCGGGAGCCGGCTCGCTGAGGTTCTGGCAGATCATCCGGTACGCCCGGTGGGCTTCCTTGCCGGTGACCTTCTGCTCCAGGACGGCGCGCAGCACGCTGCGGAAGACCAGGCCGGTCGACGGCATCCGGATGCCCTCGAAGGTGCGGGCCAGACGCTTGATCAACGCATGACCGGCCACCAGGTCGGCGAAGCCGGTGAGGTCGTCCCGCAGGCCCGCGATCGCGTCGGCCCGGTCGACGATCCACTGCTCACCCGCGCCGTAGCCGGTGGCGACCAGCTCCCGGCCACGTCGAGCCAGGTGCAGGGTGGCCGGGCCGTCGGGGGTGCGGGCCGCGAGCCAGAAGTCGTCACCGGTGAAGACGCCGCACGGGTCGTGGCGGGGAACCAGCAGCGAGCGGACCGAGGCGCCGAACTGGTAGCGCTCCGGGGCGGTCAACGTGCGGGTCACCGGCTCACTCTGCCACTTCGTCCGCCGATTGCCCACTGCCCGGAGCCGGAACAGGCCGATGGCCCTGACCGCGCTCCCGGTCAGGGCCATCGGAAGGGCTACCGGACACCCGAGTTGGTCCGGTTCGCCCGAGGAGCTGCCGCCCTGTCGTCCGTCAGGGGGAAGGACGACCACCCGGAGTCGATGGGGGGTCCCGTCCGGGACGGGGTCATGTCGGTGACCCTGTCCCGTCCGGGTTCGCCTCCGGGTTACGAGCGGCGATGCTCCTGGATCAGCGACGTCCGTTGCGAACAGAGATCTTGACCGAGTCGAAGGCCGGGATCTGGTTGGCCCGCACCATCATCGGGATGCGGTGGGAGCCGTCACCGGCCCACGAGGCGCACTGCGCGGTGCCGGCGTTCGGCAGACCCGGGACCTGGATGTTGATCGAGTCGGGGGTCGCGCCACCGCGGCTGTCCTCGGTCGCCACGAAGAACGCGGGAACCGGGTCGGCCGCCGGGGCCTCGTTGGTGTTGGGCAGGATGCGGCAGGCGGTGTGGAAGTGACCGCGGACCAGGCCGTTGGCCAGGACCGAGCTCTCCACGTAGTAGCCACCGGCGCCGGCCGCGAGGAAGCGGTCACGGATCAGGTTGCGGGTGCTGATGGTCAGCGTGAACGGCTGGTTGACGCCCACCGAGCGCGGGGCCCGGGTGATCAGCAGCGTCGGGTTGGCGTTGGCCTCGCCGACCTCACCGAACTCGGTCGAGACGCAGTGGCTGCCTTCCTGGAACCCGGTGTGCGGGGTCAGGTTGCTGGTGTCACAGCTGTTGGTCAGCACGCCCAGGCCGGCGCCGGGGGGCGGCGTGGTCTGCTCCTCGGACGGCTCGGGGTCGGGCTGGTTCTCGCCGCCGTTGCCCTGCTCACCATTGCCCTGCTCGCCGTTGCCCTGGCCCTGCTCGCCGTTGCCCTGGCCCTGCTCGCCATTGCCCTGCTCGCCGGTGCCGGCGGACGGGTCGGCGCCGTTGCCCTGCTCGCCGTTGCCCTGCTCGCCGTTGCCCTGCTCGCCGTTGCCCTGCTCGCCGTTGCCCTGGCCCTCTTCACCAGTGCCCTGGCCGTTGTCGCCCTGGCCCTCTTCGCCGGTGCCCGCGGACGGGTCGGCGGCCGGCGGCGTGGAAGCGGCCTCGGTCGGCGGGGTGGTCTCGTCGTCCTTGGTGTCGCCGACGTTGTTCATCACCCAGTTGCGGCAGCGCGTGCGCAGCGTCTGGGTCGACACCGTCTCGCCGGCGCCGTCGTCCGCGTGCTGAGTCACCTTGCCACCGTTGGTGGTGTAGGTGCCCTTGCGCGTCTCGGTGGACAGCTTGGCCCGCGCGGGAGCCTGGATGTCGTCGCACGCCGACAGCGCCTTGCGTTGAGTCCGGTCGGTGCTCGCGTTGGAGACCTGGGTGACGGTCACGATGCCGCCGAAGGCCACCAGCGTGGCAGCGACCGCGATGATGCGACGCTTGCCGGAGAACCAGTTGTTGCTCCTGGATACGCGCCGGTACTTGGACCTTCGCATGGGGGTGACACCTTTCTCTGACGCGACGGGACGCGGCTGGGGGCTACCGCGACCGGAAGATGCGCATGGACGTGATGACGCCGGCCACGAGCGCGGCGGCGAGAACGAGCAGGATCACGGTGGTGCTGACGCCCGGGATGCCGCCGTTGCTGCTGGCGGCCGCGAGCATCTGCCCGTCCACCGGAACCGGACCCTTGCCGGCGTTTGCGGGGGCGGGAGCTGTGGGAAGCTGCGCGTAGTCGACGATGTTGCTCGACTCCAGCAGCGTCATGTGCGTCATGACGAACTGGTTCGTCTCCTGGGCCAGCTTGCGCACCGAGTCGTTGCGCGTGGTGGCCCGGATGGTGGCGATGGCCGGGAAGATCTTGCCGTGAGCGGCGCGGAGACGGTCGATGAAGATCTGGTCGAAGGTCGTCGCGTTCGCGTCCCTCATCTCCTGCAGCCAGAACTGCTGATCGCTGTTCGGCTTGGCCGGCAGGTCGATGCCCAGCTTCTTGGCCGTCGAGCGGTCGAGGTTGTCGAGCGTGACGTGCTGCTCGGCGATCGACTTGCCGATCTTGACGATGCGCGGGTCGTTCGACTTCTCCTGGGCCATGTTGCCGGCCGGGATCTCCCAGAGACCGGCCAGCCGGACCTTGATGACGAAGTCCTTGTCCGCGTCACTGAGCGCGCCCACACCCTTGTTGGGCAGACCGTTCGACGACGGCACCGGCACCGGGGCACCGGGAGCCGCGTGAGCGGGGGCGACGGGCGCGACGAGGAAAGTCAGGAACGCCGCGGAAATGCCCACCAACCAACGCGTCGATCGGCGCGTAGAGGAAGCGGTAAGCATTTGTTCTCAACCTCCGGATGGGGCGATTACGGGGACTGCGGGATCAGTAGCTGTAGTCACTGCCGGTGCCGCCGGCGTCACCGGAATCGGCACCGGAATCGCCCGCGGAATCGTCGGCGGGCGGGGCGACCGGCTTGGACACCTTGGGCAGGCAGGTCAGGTTCTTGGCACCGTCGGGCTGAATCACGAACCAGGTGCCGTTGACGTTCTGGCCCTTCCAGTTACCGGGCTTCTTGTCACCGATGTAGGTGTAGAGCGGCCAGCCCTTGAGGGTCAGCTGCTTGCTGCCGTCGGCCCGGGTGACCGTGCCGACGAGCTTCGAGTCGACGCCCTTGAGGGTCGGCTTGCCGTCGTTGGTCAGCGAGGGCGGCCAGGTCTCGGCGCAGTCGCCGACGCAGTTCGACTTGGCCGGCTTGTTGCCGTCGTTGTCGAAGCGATAGAGGACGAAGCCCTCGTCGTTCGTCACGACCTTGCCCATCCGGGCCACCTTGGTGCCGGTCAGCTTGGTGGTCGCCTCTTCCTCGCTGAGCTCGGGAGCGGCGTCCGCGGCGGCCGGCGGCGCCGTGGCGTCGGGGTCGGCCTCGGGAGCGCTCGTGGCAGCCGGGTCGGCGGTCGCGCCGGCCGTGGCCGCCACGTTGTCCGAAGCGGGCTCAGCGGCGTCGCCGTAGTCGGCACCGCCGTATCCCGCCGGGGCGCAGCCGGTCACTGCGAACGCCGCGGCGATTGCGGCGCCGACGACCATCAACTTTCGCTTCTCCGGTAGCACGTGCCCTCCAGGGTCTTTCTTCGTCGAGCGTTTCCGGGCTGTAGTACGCGGGCCGGGTCGTGGCGGTTGAAGAAAGTCCCGATCAATTTCCGAGTTTTGGGCCACCCCTACGGGAGCTGCTTCTCTAAGGAAAAAGAAAGGATCCCGGCCGATCGGCCGGGATCCTTCTTGCGTACGGGAGCGGTTACGGAACGCGAACCAGCGTCTCGCCGGCGCCGTTCGCGGTGATCTCCTGGACCTGCACGTGGGCGATCTTGTCGCGCGGCGTGGCCGTGGTCGCCTGCAGCAGCAGCGGCTCACTGTTGGCGGCCGTGCCCCACCCCTTGTCGCCGACCTGCCACGAGACGAGTGGCTCGGTCGTACCGTCGGTGTGGACGGCGACCAGGCGGCACTCCTTGGGCCCGGAGATGTTGGAGATGGCGAACGAGATCTGGGTGCCGAACGTCTTCTTCTCGAACGCGACCGAGGCCGCGACACCGCTGCGCGGGTCGGTGCCGTCGAAGCGCTCACCGGTCAGGTCGGGACCACCGATGCCCGGGCCCCCGTCCGCCGTGTTGGGCAACGGGTCGAGCTGGCTGTCGTCGCGCTGGGCGACGTTGGTCGTCGCCGGGTCGCCCTGGTCGCCGAGCACCTGACCGCCGACGAAGAACGCGCCGATCGAGAGCATCGCGAAGACGACCACGGCGGCGGCCAGCGAGTAGAGCCGCCGGCTGTTGGCCCGGTGGCGCTCGCGAGAGGCCTCGCCGATCACCTTCTGCAGCATGAAGCCGTCGCGCCGGGTCTCCTCGGCCGCGATCACCCCGTTGGCGTCGACGTCGGCCAGCAGGTCGGCCACCTCGACGAAGGACTCGAGCTCGTAGGCACAGCGCGAGCACTCGATGAGGTGGTCCTCGAAGCGCGCGGCGTCCCGCTCGTCGAGCACGCCCAGGGCGTACGACGCGACGTCGAAGTGGTCCTCTTGGGTTGTCATTCGGTCACCCCCCGCTGCTGCAATGCGGTCCGCAACGCACGCAGAGCGTAATACACCCGTGACTTGGCGGTACCCAACGGAAGGTTGAGCTTCTCCGCCGCCTCCGGCACCGTGCGGCCCCGGAAGTACGTCTCGATCAGAATCTCGCGGTGCGACTGGCTGAGCTCGCGCAGCGCGTCGGAGACGGTCATCGACTGCAGGACGCGGTCGGTGTCGTCGGCCTGGCTGGGGAAGCTCTCCAGCTCGCGGTCGTAGGTCTCGGCCGGCCGCGCGCTGGCACTGCGGTGGTCGTCGATCGCGATGCGCCGCGCGACGGTCACCAGCCACGGGCGCAGCGACTGCTGCCCCTGAGCGCCGAGCCGGTGCGCGTTGCGCCAGGCCCGGAGCAGGGTCTCCTGCACGATGTCCTCGGCGCGCTGCCGGTCACCGCCGGTCAGGCGAAGCACGAACATCAGAAGTGGCCCGGCATGCTCCTCATAGAGCATCTTGACCAAAGTGTCCTCGTGAGTCGCGCCGCCCGGGGTCGCGGCCTCGTGCCGCGGCGCCTGCTTGGGAATCACCGAACCACCATCGCCCGCACTACGGCCTCCGTCGAGTGACTGCCACCGTCCACCGGAATGCTGCTGAGTCATCAGGCGCACCCCGCCTGGCGCCAGCCGGAGATCGGCCACCGCATGCATCGATACCTCCACCTGGAACTTTCCCCGTCGCCTGAGATACGGCTGGGGACAGCCCTCGGGATCAATGCGGGCGGGGAAATTTCCGGGAGCGGTCTCAAACGATCCTCCGGCGTCATGTTGGGGGGTCACGAGGCGCATCGGCCGAGCGATCTGAATTCATCGATCTGCACCGATATGACTGCCTGGGCAGCCGAATAATACTCAGCCCCACCGGCCCCATGAAATACGCAGTTGAGCAGGACTGACGCACTGGCAGTGCGGCATTACCGCTAAGTAGGCAAGCCGAAGCACAGCGTTCACGTCCCGGAATGTGGGAGCGCTCCCAATCGATCTGCGGCCCGCGTCTTGCCCGTTCGGGGGACGTCTGACGGCCAACCGGGTGTTTCGCGGGCCACCCGCCCTAAGAATCCCGATTCGGCGGATCTGCGTGATCTGGCGCGCGAGTCACTGCCTGGTCGCCACGGTGGCCAGCGTGGTGAACCGCATCGGGAAGCTGCCGCCGAGCCCGTCGACGGCCACGCCCATGGCGGCGACCAGGGCGGACAGCTCCTCGGCGGGCAGTGTGGTGAACAGACCCTGGGTGGGCAGCTGGTCGAGCCACTCGGCCCGGGTGCAGACCTGCTCCCACTCGAAGGCCCAGCGGTCGAAGCCGGCGAACGCCCCGGTCGCCCGCAGGCCCTCCTCGGCCCGGTCGAGGAAGGCGGCATAACCCTGCGCCGCCGAGACCGAGCCGCGATAGGCCTGGGTCATCGGGCTGTCCGGCATCAGCCGCTCGAAGACGTCGCCGAAGGCCCGGGCCGCCGGCGGCGAGGGCTGTCCCGCGTTCCAGAAGAGCGCCAGCCGACCGCCGGGCCGCACCACTGACGCCGCCTTGGCCGCGCCGGCCACCGGATCGACCCAGTGCCAGGTCTGCCCGGCCACCACCACGTCGAACGACCGGCCGGCCGGCTCCCACTCCTCGAAGGTCGCCACCTCGACGTCGAAGCCGTCCGCCCGGGCGAAGGCCGCCATCCGCGGGTCGGGCTCGACCCCCAGCACGTGGCAGCCTGCCACCCGCAGCTGGCGGGCGACGATGCCGGTGCCGATGCCGACATCGAGAACGGCGGGGTGACCGGGCGCGAAGCGGGCGATGCGCCCGATCAGCTCATCGGGATAGCGGGGGCGGGCACGGTCGTACCGGGCGGCGTCGACGCCGAACGACTCGGCCACCCGCCGATGCCGGAAGGCGTCCGAGGAAGCTGAAGTGGGCATGCGCCCACTTTAATGGGCAAGCGCCCACCTGTCGATGTGCGAGGCTGACGGGGTGCCGACCGGAGTGGCGCTGCGCGACGTACGCCAGCAACTGTTCGACGCCGCCGAGCGGGTCCTCCTGCGCGCCGGCCCCACCGCGCTGACCAGCCGCGCCGTGACCGCCGAGGCCGGCTGCGCCAAGGGCGTCCTGCACCGGCACTTCGCGGACTTCGACGACTTCCTGGCCGAGCTCGTGCGCCGGCGCATCGCCGCCCTCGAGGCCTGGGGCGCGACCATGCGGGAGACCGCCGGCTCGGGCCCGGTCGACGAGAACATCGCCGACGCCCTGGCCGGTGTCTTCGATCCCGTCGGCCTCGGCCTGATCAGCCTGATCATCGCGCGCGACGACGTGCGGGCCCGGCTGAGCCGGGACGGCCGCCCACCCGGGCTTCCCCTGCTGGCCGAGGCGACCGCCGTGCTCGCCGCCTACCTGACCGCCGAGCAGGCCGAGCACCGGGTGCCGGCCGGCGCCGACGTCCCGACCCTGGCGCTCACCCTGGTCGGCACGGCGCACCTGGTCTTCGCGGACCGCGAGCGCACGCCGCCCGGCCCGGCGGCCACCCGGGCACTGGTGGCGTCGCTCCTGAGGACGGCCGCTAGTTGAGGCGAGCCCGGGCGGTGGCCTGGGTCAGCGCCCGGTGCAGCACCCGCGAATCCCCCAGCAGTCCGCGCAACCGACGCTCGAGCCCGGCGATCGGCACCAGGTTCTGCGGGGCGCGCGGGTCCTTGTAGGCCGACGAGGCGAACCGCGGGAGCGTGGCCCCGGAGACCTCGGCCAGCTCGATCGCCTCGCCGGGGGTCAGGTCGGGTGAGCACTCGACCCGCACGATGCCCGACCAGGGCGCCCCGGACGCGCCGGGCAGGCGCAGATACCACGACCAGCCACCCCACACCGTGCCCAGGTGGAAGACCGGCGTGCGCTGGCTGGGCCGCAACGACGTCACCACCGCGGTCAGCGCGGCCGGGAGGTACTGCTTCTGCTGCGTCTTGACATACCCGATCGTGCGCGGCAGCTGCCGCCGGTTACGCAGCGGCCCGTCCACCACCAGCAGGTCGCGGCCGTCCGAACTGGCGTCGCGGGCGGTGGCCGAGATGTCGATCTCGAGCGCGGTCAGCGGGCCCTGCACCGCGGCCGGCAGCTTGCTCGCCTCGCCCGTGCCGTGAATGCGGTGCACCTCGTAGCGCACCGACCCGGCCTGCACATCGGCCGCTGTCGGGCTCGCGGTGAACAACCCCCGGCCGACCCGCGCGCCGACCAGCTCGGCCACGCCCCGGGCCAGGTCGCACCGGACCACCCCGGCCGCGTACGAGGCGGCGAGCCCCGCATAGGACGTGCCATCCTCCTCGGCCGTCCACAGTCCCGCGTCGTTGCGCCGGACGCCGTCGACCAGGAAGACCACGTCGGGGCAGCGCACCGACGAGGACACGTCGATCGGGGCCCACTCGGCCGCGGGCACCTCGACGTCGGTGTCGACCTGGGCGCTGCTGGGCGAGGCCGGTCCGTCCCCGCCGTCGCCCCCACCCTCGAACGACGAGCCGTACGACGGGTCCCACGCGTCCACGAACATGTTTGTCAAAGGCCCACCCTCGTCACGTGCGCGGTCCGCGCGTCCTTGTGCACCTCGAAGCGCACCGGCACCCGCTCGGCCAGTGCGTTGACATGGGTCACCACGCCGACCATCCGGTCACCGCGGGCGGCCAGATTCTCGAGCGTGGCCGCGACCACGTCGAGGGTGGCCGCGTCGAGTGTGCCGAAGCCCTCGTCGAGCACGATCGACTCCAGGCTGGCGGCCGTGGTCGACATGCCGGCCAGCTGCTCGGAGAGGGCGAGCGCCAAGGCCAGCGAGGCCTGGAACGTCTCGCCGCCGGAGAGCGTGCGCACGCCGCGCCGCAGCCCGGCGTCGTGATGGTCGATCACGGAGAACTCGCCCTTGTCGTGGATCAGGTCGTACTGCCCGCCGGTCAGCTCACGCAGGATCCGGGACGCCCCGTCGACGAGCAGGTCGAGCGCCTCCTCGAGCAGCCACCGCTCGAAGTTGTTGGCCCGCAGGTGCCCGGCCAGGGCCTTGGCCACCCGCATCTCGCGTTGCAGCGACATCCGCTGCTCAGTCAGCTCGTGAGCCTGTTGGCGCCGGTCGACCAGCCGCCGCAGGGCCGCCTCGGAGCGTTCGGCGGTGACGGCGGCCGCGCGGATCAGAGCGTCCTCCTCGGAGGCGGGCGTGGCCACCCCGGCCGCGGTGAAGAGCGTCCCGATCTCGTGCAGGGCCGCGACGGTCACCCGGTGGGCCGCGGCCACCGACTGCTCGGCCTCGTCGCGGGCGGTGGCGCGTTCGACGGCCAGCCCGGCGGCCCACGAGACCAGCAGGGCCCACGCGCCGGCCAGGTCTTCGCGGTCGGCGGGCGGCGGCGAGAAGCGCGCGACCTGATCGCGGACGGTGTCGAACTCGCGCCAGGCGGAGCGCTGGCGCTCCTCGGCGGCGATCACCGCGGCCTGCGCCTGCCGGTTGGCCGACCGGGCCGTGCGCACGGCCGCGCCCGCCCGGTCGAGCAGCTTCTGCAGCCTCTCGATCTCGCCCAGCTGCCGGCGCAGCGCGTCGGCACCGGGCGCCTCGGCCACGGCCAGCCGCGCCTCGGCCAGCCGCGACAGGTGGTGCTCGTGCTGCGCGCGCTTGCGTTCCAGGTTGCTCTCGAGCTTGCGGGCGATCGCGTCCTTCTGCTGCCAGGCCTTCTCGGCGATCTCGGCGGCAGCCCGGGCGGCCTTGCCGGTGGTCTCGGCCGCCCGCACGGCGGACTCCTCGGGCACCGGCGGCACCGTGGTCACGGTCTGCTCGCACACCGGGCAGTGGTCGCCGGCGGCCAGGTGGGCGCGCAGGGCGGCGGCCCGGTCGATGCGCTGCGCCTCGGTGTAGTCGAGCCGCGCCTGCTCGAGCAGCTGGATCGCGCCGAGGTGGGCGCTGTGGGCGATCTCGGCCGAGGCCGCGGCGTCCTTGTGTTCCACCTCGGCCACGGACACCTCGCCCGCGAACCACTCGGCCTGCCCGATCAGCTTCTCCAGCTCGGCCTGCCGGTCGAGCATCAGATTGAGCGACCCGGCGTCGCCGGCCGCGGCGAGCTCACCCCGGATCTTTTCCTCCTTCTCCTCCGCGGCGCGCACTTCATCGGCGGTCTCGGCGGCGGTCGCTCTCGCCGCGGCGGTCACGCCGGCCGTTTCCACGCTTCCCGCGGGCGTACGGACGGAGGAGAGCAGCCGCACCTCGGCGTTCAGCGCATCGCGGGCGGAGGCGGCCTCGGCCTCGGCGGCGCGCTTGGCCCGCAGCCCGGGGACGGCCTGCTCGACGGCGGCGGTCAGCTCGCGCATGCGGGCGACGTGCTGCTCGGCCCCCTCGACCGCCTCGTCGGTGGCGTCGGCCAGCCCGGCCAGGCTCTGGTCGACCACGGCCAGCTTGCCCTCGGCGGTCTGGGACCGGCCGGTGGCCCGGGTCTGCACCTCTTCGTAGACGTGCAGGCCGAGCAGGTTGACCAGGATCTGCTGCCGGGTGGCCGGCTTGGCGTGCAGGAAATCGGCGAACTGGCCCTGCGGCAGCACGACACAGCTGGTGAACTGCTCGAACGGCAGGCCGACGGCGTCGAGCACCGCCCCGTCCATCTCGGCTGGGGTGCCGGCCAGCACCTCGCCCAGGTCGTCGAGATCCATGCCGGTGTCGAGCTTGGACACGTCGAACCCGGTCGGCATGAGCTGAAGCCCGGCGCCCGCGGTCTTGACGTTGCCGCGGCCGTCGCGCCGCACGACGCGGGTGGCCACATAGCGGTCGCCGGCCGACTCGAAGACCAGCCGCACCCGGGCCTCGGTGGCCGAGGGAGCCAGCGCGTTGCCGATGCCGCGGGTGCCACCCCAGCGCGGGACGGTGCCGTAGAGCGCGAACGTGATCGCATCGAGAACCGTCGACTTGCCCGAGCCGGTCGGCCCGACCAGCGCGAAGTAGTCGGCATCGGTGAAGTCGACGGTGGTCTCGTCCCGGAAGACCGTGAACCCGGCCATGTCCAACCTGATAGGTCTCATGAGCTGGAACTCACCTCGTCGTACAACTCGTCGAAGAGCTCGCGGACGCCGTCCTCGGCGTTCTCGCGACTGTCCAGGTAGTCACCGAAGAGCTCGCGTGGTGACCGACCGGCTCGCTGTGCCATCCGCTCCCCTGCCCGCTGCGGCATCATCTCGGGGTCGATGCGCACCTCGAGGGCGTTGGGCAGCAACTCCTGCACGTCCTCGCGGAGGCCGACCCGTGGCTTCTCGCGCACCAGGACACGCAGCCAGGCATCCGGAAGGTTCACCGTCGCGAGCTGTTCGAGGGTGCCGCGCACCGTGCGCAGCGCGATCGCCGAGCTGATCGGCACGTCGCGCACCCGGGCCGCCTTGTCGGTGGCGACGTCGACGATCGCCACCGAGGACACGTTCTCCTCCTCGCCGAAGTCGACCGCGAGCGGGCTGCCGCTGTATCGGGTCGGGCAGGGGGCGATCACCTGCTGGGCGCGGTGGAGGTGGCCGAGCGCCACGTAGTGGGCGTTGCGCGGGAAGACCGTGGCCGGCACCGCGTACCCCATGATCGTGTGGGCCTCGCGCTCACCGCCGCCGGCCGAGGCCCCGACGATGGTCAGGTGGGCGGTCAGCAGATTGACCACGCCGGGCTGGTCGAACTGGTCGCTGAGCCGCTCGATCAGCCGGGCGATGTGGTCGGCGTACGTCTGATTGGCCTCGGCCGCGGTCAGCTCGTACATCTCGGCGGCCCGGATCGCGTACCGCTGGGAGAGGAACGGCAGCGTCACCAGCTGCCATTTCTCGCCGCCGGCGGTCTCGCCTTTGATCAGCAGCTCGTCGGCGTTGTCGCGGACCGAGCCGCGCAACACGATGCCGGCCGCCTCGGCCCACGGGCGCAGGGCATCGAGGGCGGGCCCGTTGTCGTGGTTGCCGCCGATGGCGACCACCGTCGCGCCCGTCTTCTGCAGCGCGGACAGCGCACGGGTGACCACCCGCGTCGCGTCGGCCGTGGGGGCCGCGGTGTCGTAGAGGTCACCGGCGATGATCACCAGGTCGGGCTGCTCGGCCCGGGCGATCTCGACCACCTGGGCCAGCACGCGAATGTGTTCCTCATGCCGGCCGCGGCCCTTGAGAACCTTGCCGACGTGCCAGTCGGACGTGTGCAGGATGCGCATGGGGAGACCTCAGAACGGGATGTCGTCGTCGGACGAACCGCCGCGGGTGCCCACGACGGCGAACGGGTCGGCGCCCTGGACGATCGATTTCATCGTCTCGGCGGGCGGCGGGCCGGACTCGGACTTGCGGGTGGCCCAGGCCGGGAACGGGAACTCCACACAGAGCGGCACCGGGATGTCGGGCTGGTTGACGAACATGGTGCCCGGCCGGGCCAGCAGGGCGCGCTGACGCATGGCCGGCGGGAGGAAACCGTACTCCGGGCGGGCCGCCTCGGCCGGGTCGAGCCGGCCGACCACTCGGATCGCCGAGTTGGTCACGATGCGGCGCTCGACCTCGCTCGCGGTCTGCTGGGCACCGATCAGGATGACCCCGAGCGACCGCCCACGCTCGGCGATGTCGAGCAGCACCTCCTTGATCGGCGAGGTGCCCTCGCGCGGGGCGTACTTGTTGAGCTCGTCGAGCACGACGAAGAGCAGCGGGCGGCCGGTGCCGGCCTTCTCCTTCTCCTCGAACTCGGTCTTGAGCGTCACACCGACCACGAACCGCTGGGCGCGGTCCGGCAGGTTGTGCAGGTCGACCACGGTGACCTGGGCCGACTCGGCCGTCTTGATCTGGTGGGGCCGGCGCTGGGCCAGGTCGCCGCGGATCAGCCGGGCCAGGTCGCGCTTGCTGCCGATCAGGCGGCGGGCGAACGCGTTGACCGTGCCCATGTTGATCGCGCTGCCGGCCCAGGTGGAGCGGGTCTCGTCATCGGTGAGCTGCTCGACGATGTGGTCGACCAGATCCCCGTACGAGCCGATGCGCCGGCCGTCGATGCTGATGCCACCCTCGGCCGGCACGGCGTAGCGGTTGAGGTGGGCGGTCACCGAGTGGACGACCATCGTGTACTGCTGGCGCTCGTCGTCGGCGTCGGCGAACACGTACGGCAGCAGGCGCTTGTCGCAGAATTCCTCGAGCGTCCAATAGAACGCGTCGACCCCGGTGAGCCGGCTGCTGACATCGGGCGAGCCGGACGAGTCGCCCGCCCGGGGCGGGGCATAGACCCGTACGTCGGAGAAGGGGGTCGCCGGCAGCTCGAGCAGCTTGTAATTGGCCCGGGTGGGCTCGTCGAGCTTGGTGTTGGGGTGGTCGAGGAAGAGCAGGTCCTCACCCTTGACGTTGAAGATCAGCGCGCGGGCGTTGGCGCCGTCGGCCCCGAGCTGGCCCGAGCGGAAGACCGAGTAGAGCAGGAAGGTCGCGAAGCTGGTCTTGGTGGCCACGCCGGAGATGCCGGAGATCGACACGTGGGCGCCGCGGGTGCCGTCGAGGAAGTCGGCGTTGAGGAAGACCGGCACGCCGTCGCGGCCGGTGCCCATCGGGATGCGCCGCTCCATGCGGTCGAAGTGCAGCGCGGCGTCGCGGGCCTCACCGGTCGCCCGGTGGACGATCGCGCCCGGGGCGGGCGGCACGTAGAGCTCGGGGTCGACCCGGGTGGTGGTGATCTCGGCCGCCTCCTGCACCAGGGCGGGCAACGTGCCCTCGGCGATGGCGAAGACGTCCGAGTCGAACTGGGCGCCCTCGTGCCGCGCCCGCACCTGGGTCACCACGCCGGCGATCGTGACCGGTTCGCGGTCGGGCAGATCGCGCTTGGTGACCACGACATCATCGAGCTGCAGGTAGCTGCCCGGGGTCACGGCCGTCCAGAACTGCAGCGGCGTGGCATCGGCAGTGCCGAGCACGCGGCCGACGGGGTCATCGCCCGATTTGTCATTTTGTTTTCCGCCGCGGGGAAGCACAGCATCGTCTGACACGCCGATCATCGTGCACCAGGGGTACGACAGAACCCACACCAGGCGTCTGTTGGCACGCGTTGTCCACAACTTCTGGTGGTCATACACAGAGTTATCCACAAGATCTTGCCGAGGCGACGGAGGCGCGCCCACAAACGAACCGATGTGAGCCGATCGGCCAAAGGCAGAGTGACGCCCCTCCACCCATGCGAAAGGGCCCGCATGAGACCCACGGCCACCAGGCCCGCACTCACCGACGGCGACCTCATGCGGCTCTCGACCACCGACCCCGAAGCGTTCGGTGCCGTGTTCGACCGGCACGCCGCGGCGATCCACCGCTACCTCTCCCGGCGGGCCGGCACCACACCGGCCGACGACCTCACGGCCGAGACGTTCCTCACCGCGTTCACGAGCCGGGCGACGTACGACCTGAGCCGGCCCGACGCCCTGCCGTGGCTCTACGGCATAGCGGCCAACCTGCTCCGCGGCCACCAGCGATCCGAGATCCGGCAGTACCGCGCGCTGGCCCGCACCGGCGTCGACCCCGCCCTGGCCGGCCCGGAGGACAGCGTGCCGGCCCAAGTCACCGCGGCCGAGCACGTCCGGGCCCTGGCCGGCGCGCTGGCCCGGCTCACCGCCGGCGAACGCGAGGTGCTGACCCTGGTGAGCCAGGCCCAGCTCAGCTATCCCGAGGTGGCCGAGGCGCTCGACATCCCGATCGGCACCGTCCGCTCCCGCTTGCACAGCGCCCGCAAGCGCATCCGCTCCGCCCTCCCCGCCTTCGCGGCGACCCTGACGGCGGTGGTTGCGGCGGTTGTGGTGCTCGTGCCGGTCCGCCGCCCGGACCCCGGCCCCGGGGCGGCCCAGGTGCTACGCCTGGCCGCTGCCGAGGCCCGCCGGTCTCCGGACCTGGCGGCGAGGCCCGATCAATTCGTCTACGCCCACAGCCGAGTCGCCCGAGGCGTGGTCACGCAGGATGCCGGGTCGGGCGCGGCGGTCTATCTGCCACCGGTGGAGCAGGACCGCCGGATCTGGGTGTCGGTCGACGGCAGCCGGGACGGCCTCGTGCGGCAAGGCGGCACGCCCGACACGCCGCTGCCCGGGTCCGAGGCCGGCCGCGCCTATGAGAGCCGGCTGCCGACCGAGCCGGTTGCCATGCGCGATTGGCTCTATCGCGACCCGACCGGCGGCAGCGGCGACGATGTGCGGGCTTTCGACACGGTGGCCGACACGCTGCGGGAGCAGTACGTGTCACCGGCGTCGGTGGCGGCGATGTTCGAGGCGGCGGCGACCATCCCGGGCACGGAAGTGGTCCGCCAGGCCGACCTGGCCGGCCGCCGGGGCATCGCCGTCTCCCGCACCGGCGACGACGGTCTCCGGCACGACCTGATCTTCGATTCCGGCACCTACCGCTTCCTCGGCGAGCGCCAGGTCGCCACCACCGGCGAGACCTCGCCTTATCCGAAGGGCGCGGTGATCGGATGGACCGCGTTGCTGCAGGTAGCGGTCGTCGACGAGGCCGGTCAGGTGCCCTGACGGGTGTAGCGGAGGAAAAGCATGTTCTCGAGCGTCAGGACGTGACGCAGGGACATCGGCCGCGGATCGGTGACGGCTCCGGACGAGATGCGGCCGGGGCCGCCGCCGACCAGCAGCGGTGAGACCGTCAGGCACAGCTCGTCGACCAGATCGGCGTCGAGCAGGGCGCCGAACAACTGCGGGCCGCCCTCGGAGAGCAACTGGGTCGCGCCCCGGGCGTGCAGCTCGCGGACCGCCGCGGCGCAGTCGACCTGGTCGTCACCGGCCACGATCACGTCGGCCACTCCGGTCAGGGCCGAGGGGTCGGCGCGGGTCGTCGTCACCACGATCGGGCGGATCGGCGCGTCCGAGAAGACCAGCTGGTCCGGGTCGAGGTTGAGCGAGCCCGAGACGATCACCATCAGCGGGAACTCGGGCAGACCGTGGGCCAGCCGCCATTCGCGCGCGGCGGGGGTCAGGCGCAACGCGTCGTAGTTCTCCGCCCGTACGGTCCCGGCAGCGACCACCAACGCGTCGCAGACCATCCGCAGCGAGTCGAAGATCTCTTTGTCGCCCGGGCCGTGCAGGCCCCCGGAGAGCCCGTCGACGGTGACCGCGCCGTCGGCACTGGCGATGAAGTTGACCCGCAGCGTAGGGGCCGGATTTCGCGGATACAGCTCGACCAGGCCATCGGCCGAGGACGGCCACGCGGGGAACCCGGTCACGGGCCGGGCGGCCCGGTCACCGGCGGGATCGGCTCGACGGGCCGGTGCTGGCAGTCGCACCAGGAACCGCCGCGGCATTTGTCGTGCCGCCGCTCCCGGCAGGCCTCACAGATCACGGCTTGACCATACCGCTCGTACGCTGGTGTGATCCCCGACATACGCGGGTGCCGGACACGGCGCCGCAACCCCGGCGAAACGCCGAATTGGCAGGCTGGACGCCTACGGGGACGGTTCGCCGTGCCGTCCGCAGATCGGGAGGAGTCGCATGTTGCTGCGGGTTCGAGTCACCCTGCCCGACCGTCCGGGCGCGCTGGGTCAGGTGGCTCGCACGCTGGGCGTCGCCGGAGCCGACATCGTGCAGGTGGTCGTGCTGGAACGCCTCGGCGGCCGGGCCGTCGACGATTTCTCCGTCGTGTGGCCGGGCGCGGCCCGGGTCGAGCGACTGCTCGCCGGTCTCGCCGCGATCCCCGGGGTGCAGGTCGACGGCGTGTGGAAGGCGATCGGCGCCCCCGTCTCCGGTGGCCACGACGCCGAGCTGCTGGCCCAGGTCGCCGCGAACCCGGCCGACGGCCTGGCCACGCTGGTCGACGCGGTGCCCGGCCTGCTCGCCGCCGACTGGGCGGCCGCCGCGTTCGTGCCGGCCGACTGGGCCGCGCGGGCCGACGCTCCCCGGACGCTCGATTCCGAGCCCACCATCGCCTATGCGAGCTGGCGGGCCCCGACCCCGCTGCAGCTGCCCCAGATCACCCCACTGCGGGCGCGGCCCCTGATCGGCCCCGAGAGCACGCGTTACGCGATCGCCCCGTTCGGCCGGGCCGGGCTGGTGCTCGTGGTGGCCCGTACGGATGAGGACGAACTGCCCGCGGCCGCCTTCCACATCACCGAGGTCGACCGGGTGGCCCAGCTGGTCCGCGCGGCCGCGGTGATCCTGGGCGACCGCCTGGACGCCGCCGTGCCGTCCGCCCTGTGATTCGACTCTCTGTGAATTCCCAGCTCAAGCAATGTCTGCTTAACAGCGGCGGTGGAGGATTGAAGACGGCAAAGCTGTAGGTGACTCGCCGAAAGGAGTGCCTTCATGGCGCTGTGGCGGATCCGGGCCACGGTCGACGACCGACCGGGCTATCTTTCCGTTCTGACCGCAAGCCTCGCCCTGCGGTCGGTCAACATTCTCGCTGTCCAGGTGCACACGACCGAGGCCGGCGCGGTCGACGACTTCCTCGTCGACGCGCCCGACTCGATGACCGAGACCGAGCTGCTCGGCGCGATCGCCAAGGGCCGCGGCCGTGACGCGTTCGTGGCCCGGGCCGAGGCGCAGGGCCTGGTCGACCAGCCGACCCGGGCGCTCGCGCTGGCCGGCCGGCTGGTGCACGAGCCCGACACGCTGGCCGAGGCGCTGGTCACCCTGCTCGACGCGACCGAGGTGCGCTGGCGTCCCGAGCCGCTGACCGGCCGCCCCGGCTACGACGCCGCGCGGATGACCCTGGCCGACCCGGCCGGCGGCGCGTTCGAGGTGCTGCGCTCGGTCCCGGCGTTCACCCCGGCTGAGTATGCGCGGGCGCAGGCCCTGGTCGAGCTGTCCGGCGCGATGCTGCGCCGGCACGACGAGCGGACGACGCTGCTGCTTCCCGACGGCGTCGAGGTGGTGCTCCGGACCGCGACGATGGACGACCTCGACGGCGTACGCGATCTGCATGCCCGCGGTTCCGCCGCCTCCCTGCAGCGCCGTTATCTGGGCAGTGGCATCCCCACCGACGCGCGGCTGGCCCGGCTGATCGAGCCGGTCGGCGGCGGCCGCACGCTGCTGGCCGTGGCCGGCGACCGCGTGGTGGCGATGGCCAACCTGCTGACCGAGGGTGACCTGGGCGAGGTGGCGATGCTGGTCGACGACGACTGGCAGCGCCGGGGCCTCGGCACGGCGATGCTGCGCCGGCTCTACGCGTACGCCGAGCAGGCTCACTTCTCGGCCCTGATCGCGCACACCGCGGCCGACAACGTGGCGATGCTCCGCACGCTGCGCCGGCTCGGCGGCGGGCCCATCGACCGCGACGGCACGCTGGTCAGCGTGACCCTGCCGATCGCCGGCCGCAGCCCAGCCGGTCAGGAGACCCCGGCCACCCTCGGCTAGGACGTACGGGTGCCGTGCTCCACACAGGTGGCGGTCCACCCGGTGGGCACGACCTGCACCTTCATCCGCCGGCGGCAGTCGGGGCAGTAGCGTGGCGGCTCCAGGGCGCGCGCCGCGTCACACCCGCGGTGGTCGCCCTGGGCGGCCGGCTCGCCGCACCGGTCGCAGAACATCAGATGGTGGCCGACAGGGCCTTGACCGGCATCTTCAGGTCCTGCAGCAGCTCGAGGTCGGCCGTGGCCGGGCGGCCCAGCGTCGTCAGGTAGTTGCCGACGATCACCGCGTTGATCCCGCCCAGGAGCCCGTCCCGCGTACCCAGGTCGCCCAGGGTGATCTCGCGGCCGCCGGCGAATCGCAGAATCGTGCGCGGCATCGCCAGCCGGAAGGCGGCGATGGCGCGCAACGCGTCCTTGCCCTCCACGACCGGCTGGTCGCCCAGCGGCGTGCCCGGCCGCGGGTTGAGGAAGTTCATCGGCACCTCGTGCGGGTCGAGCTGAGCCAGCTGGGCCGCGAACTCGGCCCGCTGAGCCAGCGACTCGCCCAGGCCCAGGATGCCGCCGCAGCAGACCTCCATGCCGGACTCGCGCACCATCTTGAGCGTGCCCCAGCGCTCCTCCCACGTGTGCGTGGTCACCACGTTGGGGAAGTGCGACTGGCAGGTCTCGAGGTTGTGGTTGTAGCGGTGCACACCCATCTCGACCAGGTCGTCGACCTGCTCCTGGCTGAGCATGCCGAGGCTGGCCGCGACCTGGATGTCGACCTCGGCCCGGATCGCCTTGACGCCCTCGCGCATCTGGTCCATCAGCCGCTTGTCGGGGCCCCGGACGGCGGCCACGATGCAGAACTCGGTCGCTCCGGTGGCCGCGGTCTGCTTGGCCGCCTCGACCAGGGACGGGATGTCGAGCCAGACCGAGCGCACCGGCGAGGCGAACAGGCCCGACTGCGAGCAGAAGTGACAGTCCTCGGGGCAGCCGCCGGTCTTGAGGGAGACGATGCCCTCGACCTCGACCTCGGGACCGCACCACTTCATCCGGACGTCATGGGCGAGCTGCAGCAGCTCCGGGAGATCGTCGTCCGGCGACCGCAGCACCTCGAGGATCTGCGCCTCGTCGAGGCCGACGCCGTCGGTGAGCACCTGGGCACGCGCCCGGTCGAGGATCTCTGACATGCCCCGCACCCTAACAAGGGCCGGGTCCGTTCTTGGGCGGTGGGACTGTCGGAGGTGGGTGGTAGTTTCCCATTCTCGTGATCGCCTTCGAGAGGGCTGGAGGTGTCGTGGCGAGCTGGTCGGAGTCGAGCTGGTCGGATTCGCTGGAGGTTCTGGCGGCGAGCCGGGCCAAGGCGGGGCTGACCCGTCGGTTGCGGCCCCGCTCGGCCGCCGACTCCGTCGTCGATCTGGCCGGCAACGACTATCTCGGCCTGGCCGCCCATCCAGCGGTGGTCGAGGCTTCCGCTCGGGCCCTTGCGGCGTACGGGCTGGGAGCGACCGGTTCGCGCCTGGTGCGCGGATCGACGTCGGCCCATGAGCTGCTCGAGTCCGACCTGGCGGCCTGGCTGGGCACGCCGGCGGCGCTCGTGTTCTCCTCGGGCTACCTGGCCAACCTGGCCGCCGTCCGCAGCCTCGCGGCGGTGTGTGACCTGATCGTCTCCGACGCCTGCAACCACGCCTCGCTGATCGACGGCTGCAAGATCTCGGGCGTCCGCACGGTGGTCGCGCCGCACAACTCGCCGGCCGGTGTGGCCGAGATCATCGACGCCCACCCCGATCAGCGGGCGCTGGTGGTCACCGAGTCGGTGTTCTCGGTCGACGGTGATCTGGCGCCGCTGGCCGAGCTTCACGAGGTGACCCACGCCCGCGGCGCGCTGCTGCTGGTCGACGACGCGCACGCGCTCGGCCTGCTCGGCCCGTCCGGCGCCGGCGGGGTGGCCGATGCCGGTCTGGCCGGCCGGCCCGACGTGATCGTCACCGCCACCCTGTCCAAGTCACTGGGCGGCGCGGGCGGCGTGGTCGCGGGCCCCGCCCAGTTCGTCCGGCACCTGATCGAGACCGGCCGCACGTTCATCTACGACACCGCGCTGCCGCCCGCGGTGGCCGCCGGCGTCCACGAGGCCCTCCGGATCGCCCGGTCCGCCGACGACCGCCGGGCCCTGCTGTCGGCACGCGCCGAGCTGACCGTCACCCGCCTGCGGGAGGCCGGCCTGGAGGTCTCGGCCCCCACCGCGGGCGTGCTGTCGGTGCTGGCGCCCGGCCCCGAGGCGGCGCTGGCCTGGGCCGAGGACTGCCGCGACCGCGGGGTGGCCGTCGGCTGCTTCCGCCCACCGTCCACCCCCGACGGCAGCTCCCGGCTGCGCCTGACCCTGAATGCGGGTGTCACCGACATCAACTTCGCCCGAGCCCTGGACGCCATCGTGGAGTGCGCCCCATGACCCGCCGAGACGCGGCCTCACCCCACCTCCACGAGGTCCTGGGCCGCCTCCCCCACGCCAATGTCGTCCTCACCGCCACTGCCAGGCTCTTCACCCTCAGCCCAGCGGCGGCCCCCCTCAACGCGCCGATCGACCGGCCCCTCACCACAGCGACTCCCCACGCTCTCGGATCCCTCACCACACCGCCGCTCCCGGCAACGCCTCACCAGCCCGCGGACGAACCTCACCTCGCGCTCCACACCTCCACGCCCCACCCGAGCGCCGGCCCGGCGATGCCCACTTACACACCTCTGTTCATGGACCGCCCCGAGTTCCCCCCTTCCGCAGACGACGCGGCGCCCCCCATTCACGCACCTCAGTTCGACGACTCAGCGCTCTTCGCCGCCGAACCACACCCCACCCCGACGCCTCACCCGACAAGCGGCACGACCTCCGCTCACACACCGCAGACCGTGGACCGACCCGAGTCCCCTGCTTCCGCAGACGACGCGGGGCTCTTCGCCCCCGAAACACTCCCCACCTCGACGACTCACCCGGTGAGCGGCACGACGACCTCCGCTCACACATCTCCGTCCGTGGACCGACCGCACGTCCCCGCTTCCCCAGACGACGCGGCAGTCTTCGTCCCCGCGCGTGATGTGCGACTGCCCAGGCATGTGGAGGACCGTGCGCTCCCGATCACGACCGGCGGTGCTGACGCGTCGTTGAGTTCCGCGCCCGTCTGGATCACCGGCTCGGCCACCGCCCCACCGGCGGAGCCCGCACCCCCGGTGGAGATTCCGCCTGGAGTCGTGCCGGTCTCTCCGTCGCCCGGTCACCCCGTGCCCGAGCCACTCGTGCCGGACAACCTGACGCCGATCTGCCCCGCACCCGGCCACCCAGTGCCGGATGCGCCGGCACCCATCTCCCCCGCGCCCGCGACACCCGCGCCCGCGACACCTGTGCCCGGTCATCCTCGGCCGGAGTCGCCTGTGTCTCCGGCGCCGGGAGTGCCCACTCCGGCGCCCGTGGGCCCCGGCCTCGGTGTCGATGACCTGCCCAGTGCGGATTCGCTCGGGGCGGAGATCTCGGCCGAGCTCGCTGCTCAAGCTCCGACGTCGGCGCAGCCCGCGCCGAGACGGCCGGAAACCGATGAGTGGCGTGGAGTCGTCCTGGTCACCGGCACCGACACCGAGGTCGGTAAGACCATCGTCACCGCCGCCGTGGCCGCGGCGGCGCAGGCGGCCGGTCTTCGCGTCGCGGTGATCAAGCCCGG
Source organism: Paractinoplanes maris (assembly GCF_023544465.1). Classification (GTDB taxonomy): domain Bacteria; phylum Actinomycetota; class Actinomycetes; order Mycobacteriales; family Micromonosporaceae; genus Actinoplanes; species Actinoplanes maris. The sequence continues at coordinate 82,264 of NZ_JALPVL010000019.1, forward strand.
CCAGACCGGCATCTCCACCGGTGAGCCCACCGACATCGAGGTCATCACCCGCCTGGCCGCCCCGGATACCACCCGCACGCTGGCCGAATATCCTGATCCGCTGGCGCCGCTGGCCGCCGCCACCGTGGCGTCGCTGCCGCCGCTGGATCTCTCCGAGGTGGTCGACGCCATCCGCGCCGAAGCCGACAAACACGACCTCGTGCTGGTCGAGGGCGCGGGCGGCCTGCTGGTCCCGATGGGCGTCCGACCCTCGGGCGAGTCCTGGACCGTCGCCGACCTGGCCACCACGCTGGGCATCAGCACGATCGTGGTGGCCCGGGCCGGTTTGGGCACGCTCAACCACACCGCCCTGACCCTGGAAGCCCTGGCCCGCCGCGGTGTCCCGGCGGGCGTGGTCATCGGCGCCTGGCCCGGTGACCCCGAACTCGTCCACTGGGCCAACCTCGGCGAACTCGTCCCCCACCTGATCGGCGCCCTCCCGGCCGGGGCGGGCCGGATGGATCCGGGTGTCTTCCGCCGCTCAGCACCGGGGTGGCTGACCCCCGCGCTCTACGGGGTCCTCGACAACTGGCGGGTTTGGGCCGAGGAGTTCGGCGAGGGCCACCACTGACGCCCGATCCCGTTTGTCCACAGACGACAGCGAACCGATGTACCTGTGGACAACAACACACCGGGCATGGCGGAAATTCGTAAAATCGGTCCGGTGACGCGACTCTCGGGACCACGCGGCAGTGGCGCGTGGCCGACGGTCGGCCGAGCGGTCGTGCAACGCCGGCACATCACACGGCACCCCAACGCCGCCCACCACACGATCCCCGCAAGGCCGGCCACCACACGGTCCCCCGAGGCCGGCGGTCACGCGGTCCCGCACCGCCGGCCACCACACGATCCCCGAGGCCAGCCGTCACGCGGTCCCGCACCGCCGGCCACCACACGATCCCCGAGGCCAGCCGTCACGCGGTCCCGCACCGCCGGCCACCACACGATCCCCGAGGCCAGCCGTCACGCGGTCCCGCACCGCCGGCCACCACACGATCCCCGAGGCCAGCCACCGCACGACCACGCAAGGCCGACCGCCACACGATCCCCGAGGCCGGCCACCATACGGGCCCGCGACGCCGGCCGTCACGCGGGTGGACTGTGGCGGCGTGGTGGGCGGGGTGACGGTGGGGCGGGGATGTCGCCGATCGGGTCGATGGCGAACGTCAGCTCCTCGCCCGCCTGCACCTGCACCTCTTTGCCCTCGTGGCGGAAGGTGACATCGCCGTCGGCGGTGTAGGTGACGGCGTCGCGCTTCACCGTGACTGTCAGCGTGGCGCCGCGCCAGTGCAGGCGGAAAGCCAGCCGCTGCAGGCCCGGTGGCAGCCTCGGGCCGAACGACAGGCGGCCCTCGTGGTCGCGCATGCCGCCGAACCCCATCACCAGCGCGATCCAGCCGCCGGCGCAGGCCGCGATGTGCAGACCGTCGCCGCCCGACTCGCCGCCGCCGCGCAGGTCGAGCAACGCGGCCTCGGCCAGGTAGTCGTGGGCCAGTGACAAATGGCCCAGCTCGGCCGCCAGCACCGCCTGGATCGGCGCCGACAGTGACGAGTCGCGGACGGTCCGGGCCTCGTAGTACGCGAAGTTGCGACGTTTCTCGTCGGCCGTGAACGCATCCCCCCGCACCATCATCGCCAGCACCAGATCGGCCTGCTTCACGACCTGTTTGCGATACAGGTTGAGGTAGTGGTGACCCAGCATCAGCGGGTACTCGTTGTCGGTGAAATCCCACTCGGGCAACCGGGTGAAACCGGCCGCCTGCTCGTGGACGTCGCGGCCCTCGGCGTACGGGATGCTCAAGCTGTCGGCCAGGCGCCCGGCCTCGTCGTCGAGCCCGGCCGCCCGCAGGGTTCGCTGGGCCATCAGGTTGGTGTAGATGTTGTCGTCCATCAGGGCCGTGTATTCGTCGGGGCCGGTCACGCCCGCGATGTGAGCCACGCCTTCATCGTCGAAGTAGGCGACCGACTTCCACAGCTTCGCCGTCTCGGTGAGGATCTCGTGGCCGGCCTCCCGCATGAATTCCTCGTCGCCGGTGGCCGCTTCGTAACGCAGCACCGCGTCGGCGATGTCCGCGTTGACGTGCAGCGCCGCCGTGCCCGCGGGCCAGTATCCGGAGCACTCCGGGCCGCTGATCGTCCGCCACGGGAAAGCCGCGCCGTCCAGTCCCAGCTCGCGGGCCCGGTCGCGGGCGTCGCCGAGCGTGCTGTGCCGCCACTTCAGCGCGGGGCCGACGCAGCCGGGATGGGTGTAGGTGAGGGCCCGCAACACGTAGGTCTCGGTGTCCCAGAGCGTGTGCCCGTCGTACCCGTTGCCGGTCAGGCCCTTGGCCGGGATCGGATGCGGGCCGGCCTGGGCGCCCGCCTGCAGCACGTGGAACAGTCCGAAGCGGACCGCCTGCTGGATGTCCGGGTCGCCGTCGACCTCGACGTCCGCGCCCGCCCAGAAATCGTCGAGATACTCCCGTTGCTCGGCCGCCAGCACGTCGAAGCCGTCCCGGGCGGCCGCGTCGCGATCGGCCACGACCTCGTCGGCTGCGGGCCAGCGGTAGGCCAGGAACTTCTCGAAGGTGATCTCGCCACGGGCGGTGGACGTCCAGCGGATCAGCTCGGGCTCCGCCGAGACCTCGCCGGGAGCGCCGGTGTGGGTGACCGCGGCCGCGACGGTCAGACCGCTGCGCCGGGTGCGGAGCACGAGGACGTCGTCGTTGTGCGACACCGGGGCGAACGGGTCCTGGATGATGGCGCTGGCCCGCGGGTCGTCCTCCCGCGGCGGCGGCAGGTCCTCGTCGACCACCAGATCCGACTCCACCCGCAACTCGGCCTCGGCGCGCACGGAGTAACGAACAGCCGCCACCGAGGGACGGCGGAACGAGACCAGCCGCTCGGTGCGCAGCCACACCGGCACCCCGGCCGGCGAGACCCATTCGACTTCCCGGGTCAGCGTGCCGGCCCGCAGGTCGAGCACCCGCTCGTGGCTGCGCACTTCGCCCGTACGCAGATCGAAGCTCTCGCCGTCGACGAAGAGCGCGATCCGCTTGCCGTTGGGCCCGTTCACGATCGTCTGCGTGACCTCGGGGAACCCGAAGCCCTCCTCGGGGTACTGCAGGTCCCGCTCCTCGAACAGCGAGTTGAGGAAGGTGCCGGGCATGCCCCCGCAGTGCGGCTCCTCGAGGTTGGCCCGCAGGCCGATGTGCCCGTTGGCCAGTGCGAAGACCGACTCGCCCTGGAGCAGCGCGCCGTCCTGTTCGTCCGGGGCGCCGATCTCCCGGACGATCCATGGCTCGGCCGGTCCGATTTCAGACATCGCTCAACTCCGGTCGTCCGCTCACCCGGGTGACAGTGGCGCCCGAGGCCGCCGTTGCCTTGCGCGCCGCTTCCTCGTACGACGCACCGGCCAGCAGCGCGGCGGTCAGCCCGGCCACGAACGCGTCCCCGCCGCCGGTGGTGTCGACCACCTCGGCATCGATCAATGGGATCTTGACCCGGCCGCCCCGCCACACGAACAGGTTGCCGTCGTCCTGGGCCAGCGCGAGCAGCTTGGGGCCGAGCTCGAGCACGTCCTCGCCGAGACCGCCGGCCTCCTTCTCGTCGGCGCGCACGACATCGGCGTACGAGAGAAGGGTCTTGTCCTTGATCTGGCCGTCGAGCACCACCAGCTTGCCGGCCTCGTGGCCGATCCGGGCCGCGGCCAGCGTCGCCGCCTCCGGCTGCTGCAACTGCACGAGGACGGCGTCCGCCCCGGCGATGACCTGCCGGGCGCGCCGCACATCAGCCGCGGTTAGCAGCACCGACGGCGGCAGGTGCTCGACGTAGCGGTAATGGCCGCCCGGCTCCAGGAGCTCCACGATCAGCCCGGTCAGCGTGTCCGGGCGGCGGATCACCGGGCGGACGTCGATGCCGTCCCGCCGGGCCTGGGCCAGCAGCACATCGCCGATGACGTCGTCACCGGCGACCGCGACCAGCGACGGGCGCACGCCGAGCTGGGCCAGCGCCACGGCTTGATTGGCACCTTTGCCGCCCAGCTGCTCGTGGCGGCTGCCGGCGGCGCCCGAACTGCCAGGATCGGGCAGGCGATCAACGGTGAGGACGAGGTCACGGGCCAGCTGCCCGATCACGGCGGCGGTAGGAGTCACGCGTCCCCATGTACCCACGACTGACAGTTTGTGCGACATTCGCACCTGAGGCTTCACTGAGAGTGCGATTCGCCCATCGAGAGCATTGCAGGACACCGATGCCCTTTCTAGGCTCTCCTGGACCATGCCGAACGTGAGGGGGATCACCGACCATGACCAACAGCAATCCGGTCTCATCGAACGCGTACGAATATCTGGACAACGTCGGTCCGGAGGAGCAGGCGCGGCTCGAGGCCGTCCGCCGCTACCGGCTGGTCGACCAGCCGGTCGAGGACGCGTACGACCGGATCGCGTTCGTGGCGGGGGCGATCTTCAACACTCCGATCGCGACGGTGTCGCTCGTCGAGCAGGACAGGGTGTGGCTCGCCGCCTGTCAGGGACTGGTCGGGGTCCGCGAAGTGGGCAAGGAGCCGGGGCTGTGCGCGTCGGTCATCGCCCAGGACGACGTCTACGTGATCAACAACGCGGCCGTCGACCCGCGGACACTGGAACACCCGCTCGTCCGCGGTGACCTGGGGCTCCGCTTCTATGCGGCGGCACCGATCCGCACCCACGACGGTTACCGCCTGGGGACGGTCAACGTGATCGACAACAGGCCGCGGGAGGCGACGGCCCGGCAGCTCCAGGCACTCGAGCACCTGGCCTCGATGGTCTCCGACGAGCTGGAGCTGCGGCTCATGGTGATCCGCAGCGCGGCGGCCGAGCAGCGGATGCGCGAAACGGTGAGCTGATTACGATTCCGGCGGTTCGGGTAGTGCGCAGCGCATGCGTACCCCTCGCAAGATCGCCGTTGTCGCGCACCAGAAAAAGACGCTGGGCGGCGGCCTGGACGAGCTCCGCCGCCGCCTGACCGATGCCGAGGTCGAGGACCTGGACTGGTATGAGGTGCCCAAGAGCAAGAAGGCGCCCAAGGCGGTGCGGTCGGCCCTCGAGGGGAAACCGGACCGTCTGATCGTCTGGGGCGGCGACGGGATGGTGCAGCGCTCGCTCGACGTGGTGGCGCGGTCCGGCACGAAGGTGCCGGTGGGCATCATCCCGGCCGGCACCGGGAACCTGCTGGCCACAAACCTGGGCATCCCGACGTCGTCGCTCGAGGACGCGGTCGAGGTCGCGTTGCACGGCGTGGACAAGGCCATCGATCTGGGCAAACTCGACGGTGAGCACTTCGGCGTGATGGCCGGCATCGGGTTCGACGGGGCGATGATCCAGGACGCGGACCGCGGGCTCAAGGATCGGCTGGGCAAGCTGGCGTACGTGTGGGCCGGGTTGCGGCACGTGAACGGCGAGGCGGCCACGGCGTCGATCACCATCGACGGGACCACGTGGTTCGAGGACGAGGCCAGCTGTGTGCTGATCGGGAACGTCAGCAAGATCACGGGTGGGATCCGGGCCTTCGACGACGCCAAGCCGGACGACGGCTGGCTGGACGTGGGAGTGGCCACCGCCCAGGGTGCCCTGCAATGGGCCCGGGCGCTGGGGACCATGGCCGTGGGGCGCAGTGACAGCTCGCCGTTCGTCCGGACCACCCGGGCCCGGCGGGTGGACGTGAAGCTCGAGTCCAAGATGGAGTACGAGCTGGACGGCGGCGCCCGCAGCAAGACGAAGTCGTTCTCGGCGAAGGTCGTTCCCGCAGCGGTGAAGATCTGCGTCCCGGCGTCGGAGTCATAGGTAACGCTCTCGCACGCCGCGGGTGAACCGATAGCGTGCGGGGCCATGGATGAGCCGACCGAGGAACTACGCCGGGCGCACGACGTGCTGGCCGACTTCTATGTGGAACGTCTGAACGGGCTCCTGGAGTCGATGCCGATCGAGCGCGCGATGCTCGACCTGTTCAGCGGCTTGACGCTCGCCGCCGGGCTGGGGGCCGAGGTGGCGGACGTCGGCTGCGGGACCGGCCGGCTCGAACCGTATCTGGCCTCCCGCGGACTGTCCCCGCGCGGCGTCGACCTCTCGCCCGGGATGGTCGAGGTCGCCCGGCGCGACCACCCGGCGTTCCCGTTCGAGGTGGCCGACCTGCGCGACCTGCCGTTTCCCGCGGCCTCGCTGGCCGGCGTGGTGTGCTGGTATTCGCTGATCTTCCTGGCCCCGCCGGATCGGCCGGTGGCATTCGCCGAGCTGGCACGGGTCCTGCGGCCGGGCGGTCACCTGGTGACCGCGTTCAAGGACGGCGACGGTGAGCATCGGCGCAGCGGGCGGTCCGCCGGCCTGGGGGTGGAGTTCGACTCCTACTGGCTGTCCACCCGGCAGATGCTGGACCTGGCGGGCGGCGCGGGCTTCGACGTGGTGTTCCAAGGCAGCCGCCCCCCGGAGGACGGTGAGTCCTGCCCACAGGGCTATCTGCTGCTCCGCAAGGCTTGAGAGGTCTGATCACTGGGCAGACCCGGATCTGGGCACGGGGCGGGAACGGTGGTGGCGGGCGGCTCACCAGCGCACGACCCTCGACCCGGGCGTCGGGCGGGCGGCGGACGGGGCCGCCGAGGGATATCTGCGGGCTGTGGCGGCGGCGGACTCGCAGCGGGTGGAAGCCGCGATCACCGACCTGGCGGTGCTGCCGGAGCGGTGGCAGGACGCGTTCTACCTGGCCACCGAGCAACCGCGGCTCTCGCCTCGGCAAGCTGTCGAGCTCAGCCGGCGGTTCAAGGAGCTGGTCGACGAGTACGCCGCGGCGGCCGGCGATGACGCGGAGCGGGTCAGCGTGCAGTGGCAGGTTCTCCCGATGGTGGAGCGCGACTGATGCGTCCGCTGCCGGGGCTGCTGGTGGCTGAGGGGGTGTCGCTGGCCGGCAGTCACGTGGCGACGGTCGCGGTGCCGTGGCTGGTGCTGGTCACGACCGGCTCGGCCACCCGGGTCGGGGTGGTGGCGCTCGCGCAGACGTTGCCGTTTGTGCTGGCGGGGATGCTCGGGGGTGCGCTGGTCGACCGTACGGGTCCGCGGCGGGTCGCCATCGCCGCCGATGTGGGCAGTGTGGTGGCGGTGGGGGCCATCCCGCTGTTGCATCTGCTCGGGGAGCTGACGTTCGGGCGGCTGGTGGCGGCGGTGGCGATCGCCGGGGCGGTCAGCGGATGCGGCAACATCGCCAAGCGGGCCCTGCTTCCGCTCGCGGTGGAGGCTTCGGGAACGCCGATGGCGCGCGCCACGGCACTGTTCGACGGCTTCGGACGGGCGGCGCTGCTGGTCGGGCTGCCGTTGGGTGGTGTTCTGGTCGCGGCGTTCGGGCCGGCCGCGGTGCTGGTGGTCGACGCGGCCTCGTTCGCCTTCTGCGCCGCCACGGTGGCGGCCACGGTCCGCATCCGGCCCGTGCAGGCCGACGATGACGCTGCCACTCCGGCCGGCCAAACCGGCGACGGGGTGGCGGCCGGCTTCGCGTTCGTCCGGCAAGATCGGCTGGTCGTCATGGTGGTGGGGATGCTGTTCTTCACCAACCTGGCCGATCAGGCGTACATGGCGGTCTTCCTGCCGGTCTGGGTGCGCGAGACGGGTGCCGGGCCGGCGGCTTTCGGTCTGGTCGGCGGAGTTTTCGGGCTCGGGGCCGTGCTCGGCGCGGCCGTCTACGCGGTGCTGGCCGAGCGGCTCCCGCGTGCTTCGACCTTTGTGGTGTGCTTTTTGATCGCCGGGTCGCCGCGTCTGTTCGCCATGGCTCTGAGTGATGAGCTGTGGCTGATCGTCGGCGTGGCGTTCGGGGCCGGGGTGGCGGTCTCGGCGGTCAACCCGATCCTGATGGCGGTCAGCTACGAACGCATTCCGGCCCGGCTGCGCGGGCGCGTGCTCGGGGTGGTCGGCGCTCTCTCGTACGCGGGGATTCCGGCCGGTGGGTTGCTCGGCGGGCTGTCGGTGGATGGAGCCGGGCTACGGACGGCCGTTCTGGGAGCCGGCCTGCTCTACCTGGTGGTGACTACGGCTCCGCTGTTCGCCGTCCGGCGTCTCAGCGCCGCCGTGCGAAAGCCGGTGACAGTCGGATAGGCGACAGGAGACTTCGTTCCCGTGAGCGCCCTATTCTGCGGTATTCGCCCACATATCCCCTGGATCGAGTCGGCCATCGCCCCCACACTGGCGATCACCATCCGGCACCGCTACGCATCTCCAGGGGGTTCGCCATGCCGTTCCACCCGAGTTCCGCAGTGAGCGTCGCATTTCTGGTGACCGCGGCGGCCGTCATCGTCGCCGGCTACCACCTCGGCCGCGGTCGCTCTTCCTTTTGGCGTGGCCGGCCAGAGATCCGCCGCTCGCCGAGGGCCACCCGTCCGAACGCGTGGATCCCGACCGCCCGGATCATGACTGCGTTGTTGCTGCTCCTCATCGCGATGTTCGCAGCGGCTTACAGCGCCGGCAACTGAAAGCACGGCCCACACCGCCCGCAGCTAAGACCTCACCGCGACGGCAGCCGACAAGCCGCCGGCAGTGAACAGCCGCAGCCCTACAAAGAGAACCGGTCGACGATCGCGAAGCGCAGCAGCGCCCGATAGACCCGCGCCGCGTCGCTCACCGAACCGAAGTGCGAGGAAGCGTTCCCGTTCAGATAGGTGGTCGCGATCTCGACCTGCTCGATCGGATGGCCGGCCCGGGTAGCTGCCAGCAGCACATTCATCTCGTACTCGAAGCGCTCGCCCGCCACCTCGCCCAGCCACGGCAGCAACGAGGCCGGACAGCCGCGCAGCCCGGTCTGGGTGTCCCGCACCCACTGGCCGGTCGCGGCCCGGAACAGCTCGCGGGTGATCGCGTTGCCCACCCGCGAGCGGGGCGGCATCCGCCGGACCCGGCGCACGCCCAGCACCAGGTGACCGGTCTCGCGGACCCGGGCGCCGATCCGCACGATGTCCTCCGCGCTGTGCTGCCCGTCGCCGTCGGCGCAGATCACCGGCTCGCCGGGGTGGGCGGCCGCGATGTGCGCGAACCCCGTACGCAGCGCCGCGCCCTTGCCCCGGTTCACCTCATGCCGCAGAACCGTGCACCCGGGCACGGAGACCGGGGTCGAGGAGCCGTCGTCGACCAGGACGATCGAGCCCGAAGGATCGGCTTCACGCACATCCGCGACCAGCCGGGACAACCCGGCACCCGGCTGATAAACCGGCACAAGAAACACCATGGCCGCTGCTATACCCCGCGGCGCAACATCGTTACCATTCGTCGCTCGCGCCGCAGCAGCACCGCCGGATCACGCACGCCCAGGAAGCAGACGCGGGATGCCGCCCGGACGCCGTACTCGAACAGACCACCGCGCGGCAGGCCGGCCGCCGGCACGTTGATCAGCGCGTCGCCCCGCAGGCCCAGGACCTTGCCCGCCAGGAACCGGGCCCGCGGCAGATGCCAGGCGTGGGTGACCAGCCCGAGCGGCCGGGCCGGGCCCAGCCCCAAGCCGTCGAGCAGCCCGTCCGCCTGCACGTGCAACAGGTTCTCGAGCGTGCTGCGCGACCGGCTCTCGACGCGGGCGACACCGGGATCGAGCCCGAGGCCGACGGCGGCACCGCGCATCAGGTCGGCCTCGCGGCAACCCGGCGGCGGTTCGGCGGCACCCGAGCGGGCCTGCTCCCAGCCCCCGGAGAACACCACCCTCTCCACGTACGGATAGGAGACCGCAGCCCGCACCCGGGCCAGACTCCCGGCCGAGAGGGCGAAGCCCGACGGCGCCGGGACCAGGCCGTTGCCGAGGACCAGGAGCGCGGCCGCTACGCGATCTGCTGCCACCAGCCGTCCACCGCGGGCGGGTTGTCGACGTCGACGCGCTCGCCCGGGCGCGGGACAGCCAGCCGGACGTCGCGGGCCTTGGCCTCCCGCCACGTGCGGTCGGCCGGCTCGGGCCAGTCGTGCAGGGCCAGGTTGAAGGTCGCCCAGTGCACCGGGATCATCAGGCCGCCGCGGACGTCGACGTGGGTGGCCACGCCGTCCTCCGGGAACATGTGGATGTCGGGCCAGTTCTCGCTGTACGCGCCGATCTGCACCAGCGTGACGTCGAACGGCCCGTGCCGCTCACCGACCTCGGCGAAGCCGGGGAAGTAGCCGGTGTCGCCCGAGTAGAAGACCTTGCGGGTCGGCCCGTTGATGACCCAGCTCGTCCAGAGCGTGCCGTCCCGGTCGAACCCACGCCCGCTGAAGTGCCGGGCCGCGGTCGCGATGAACTCGAGGCCGGCCACCCGGTGGGTGTCGTTCCAGTCCAGCTCGACGATGCGGCTGGCCGGCACACCCCAGCGCTCCAGGTGGGCGCCCACTCCCAGCGGCACCAGGAACGGCACGGCCTGCAGGTCGACCAGATTCTGGATGGTCTGCATGTCCAGGTGGTCGTAGTGGTCGTGCGAGATCAGCACGGCGTCGAGCGGGGGCAGGTCGCGCAGCGCCACCGGCGGCTCGTGCAGGCGCTTGGGACCGGAGACGCTCGACGGCGAGCAGCGCTCACTCCACACCGGGTCGAGCAGCACCCGCTTGCCCTCGATCTCGACCATGGCCGAGGAGTGGCCGTACCAGGTGACGTGCAGGCCGTCGGCGGTGGCGCCCGGGTCGGGGGTGACCAGCGGGATCGGCAGGCGCGGGTGGCGGCGTCCTCGGTCGCGCAGGGTCTCGGCGAAAATCTTGGGCATCGACGAGGCGGCCAGCATCGTGGCCGGGACGGTGTTGTGGAACTTGCCGTCGGCGAACTGCGGTGACGCCTGCATGCGCGCGAGCCGCTCACCCTTGGCCTTCGCGCCCATCTGACGCGGGATGTCCCGCGCCACCCACGCCACGCCTGCCGCCACAGCCAGCGCAATCAATGATCCGGTACGTCCTCGCTTCGCCATCCGACCAGTCTGACCGCACCGGCTGGGGTCCCGCCACCGGATGACAGGTGTGACACACTGCTCAGCCGTGACTGTCGACACCCTTCAGACCCAGCAGCAGCTGATCATCCGTCAGCGCGTCAAGCTGATGGTCAACCAATACGAGATCCACGCCGTCACCCCCGACGGCCAGGAGGCCGGCATCCTCGCCTTCGCGCAGCAGAAGCGCATGGCGTTCAAGGAGCAGGTCACCCTCTACACCGACGACACCAAGCAGGTGCCGGTCTTCGGCTTCAAGGCCCGCCAGCGCATCGACCTCGGCGCGACCTACGACGTGACCGACGCCAGCGGCGCCCCGATCGGCCTGTTCAAGAAGAACTTCAAGGAATCGCTGATCCGCTCCACCTGGCACCTGGAGCAGCCCGGCTTCGGCACGCTGGTCGGCCGCGAGACCAACCAGCTGGTGGCGATCCTGCGCCGCTTCGTCGACTCGCTGTCCTGGCTGCCCTACCACTTCGACTTCGTCCTGGACGACCGCCCGGTCTTCTCGGTCGTCAAGAAGTGGGGCCTGCGCGACCGCTACGTCGTCACGATCCACGACCCGCGGGTCGACCGTCGCCTGGTCGCGGCCATGTCCGTCGCGCTGGACGCGCTCCAGGCCCGGTAATCTCCCGGGGATGGACGATCCCCGGGCTCAGCGCCTCTTCGGCGATCGGCTGGTCGCCCCCGGCGACCTCGCCGCCAGCCCGTTCCGCGTCGACCGCGACCGCATCGTCGCGTCGCCGTTCTTCGCCCGGCTCGCCGGCGTCACCCAGGTGATCAGTCCTGGCGGCGCCGGCCTGCTGGTGCACAACCGGATGACCCACAGCCTCAAGGTCGCCCAGGTGGCCCGGGCCATCGCCGAGCGCGTCGATCACGACCTGGCCGACAAACTGGGCGGCTGCGACCCCGACGTGGTCGAGGCGGCTGCCCTGGCCCACGACCTCGGCCACCCGCCCTTCGGCCACCTCGGCGAGCGCGTGCTCGACCGGGTCGCCCGCCAGCGGCTCCGGCTCAGCGACGGCTTCGAGGGCAACGCCCAGTCGTACCGGATAGTCACCAGCACCGAGAGCCGCGGCCAGGCCATCATCGGGCTCAACCTGACCAACGCCGTCCGGGCGGCGATCCTCAAATACCCGTGGACCCGCCGCGACCCGCAGCGCTTCATGGACCCGGCGCCGCGCGGAGCCGCCCCGCCGCCCGACGACCCCGAGGGCGGCTCGCTCAAGTTCGGCGCCTACTCGACCGAGGCCGGCGACATGCGCGCCGCCCGGGCCCCGTTCGCGGGCCGGGTCGCCGACTGGCAGCAGACCGTCGAGGCCTCGGTCATGGACACCGCCGACGACATCGCCTACGCGATCCACGACCTCGAGGACGTGCACCGGGTCGGCGTCCTCCAGCAGGGCGCGGTCGCCACCGAGCTGATGGCCTGGCAACGCTGGGGCCGGTCGACCGACCTGACCCGAGCCGGCGGCGCCATCGAGTCGCTACGCCGTCAGCTGCACCGCAAGGACGGCTGGATGGCCGACGACGACGCCTTCTCGGCCGCCGTCGAGCTGGTCCGGGCCGAGCTGGTCGACGGCTTGCTGGCCCGCCCCTTCGACGGCTCCCTCGACGCCGAATCCCAGGTCGCGGCGTTCTCCGCCACCTGGACCCGGCGCCTGGTCGAATCGGTCGAGACGATCGCCGACCCGGCCGTCCGCTCCGGCCATGTGCAACTCGCCACAGCCCAGTGGCACGAGGTGCAGATCCTCAAGTTCGTCCAGAACCGTTTCGTCCTGGCCCGCCCCGACCTGGCCCTGCACCAGCGGGGCCAGGGCCGCCTGGTCGCCTCCCTGGTCGACGCCCTGATGGCCTGGCTGGTCGACCCCGACGAGGAGGAGCGCATCCCGAGCCGCCTCCGCGACCTGGTCGAACTGGCCGAAGCCGAACTGCCCGCCGGCACTCCCGAGCGCATCGACCGGGCCCGGGGCCGCGCGGTCGTCGACTTCGTGGCCGGCCTGACCGACAACCAGGCGGTGGGGTTGATGCAGGCCCTCTCCGGCAAAAGCCGCCAACTCTGGACAGACGCGTTCGTTCTGTAGGCCGGAGAAAGTTCGGCGGATGTCGTCTTGTCAGGCGATCAAGGTCAAGAGCTGGATGTCGTAGCGGGGTGGTGGGTGCAGACCGTCGCTCACGCCGAGGGCCCGGCCGAGCCGAGCAGGGCGCTGCGCGCCCAGAACGCCCGGCGCGACCGGGCGGCGTGCGTGAGTGGTCGCGCTCCGAAGGACCGATCGCCGACCTCGACGCCTCCACTGGCGGCATCGCAGCCCGACGGCGGAAGCTGCCGGGCCGTCGCGGGTTGGCTCCGGCGTCGTCGGCTGAGCAGCCGTGGCGATGACAGCGCCGTCAACGAGAGCCGGTGTGGGCGGCGTGAGCGTCTGTGGGTAACGAAAAAGGCCGCCCGGGTGGGCGGCCTTTTTCAGGGAGTACTTCAGGCGTTGCGGCGGCGACGCGTGTACCAGACGGACGCGGCACCCGCGGCGACCATCAGGGCGCCGAGCGAGATGACGGTGCCCATCGGGGCGCCGGTGACCGGGAGGGCTCCGCCGGCGCTGACACCGCCGCCGGGGGGCGACGTGGCCGGGAGCGCCCCGGTCGGGGTGCTGGGCGTGGCCGACGGCGTGACCGTGTCGACGCTGGCGGTGGGCGTCGGGCCGTAGCCGTTGTTACCCCGCGTCGGGGTGTCCGAGTCCGGCAGTTCGGTGGCCGGCGTGTCCGTGTCGGGGGTGTCCGTGTCGTCCACGTCCGGCGTGCTGGCCGCGGTGGCGGTCGGCTCGTTGGTCGCGCCCGGCGTGCCGTAGCCGTTCTGGCCGCGGGTGGGGGCCTCGTCGGTGGCGTCCGGCTCGCCGTAACCGGTGGCGGCGACGACCGGCCGCGCGGCCTGGTCGATGGTGGCCTCGGCGGCCAGGGCCGGGGAGACACCCAGCGCGAGAGCGGCGGCAAGGCCGACGGCGGGCAATCCGACGGCGACAATCCGACTGATTGAGCTCATGAGGAGTAATCCATTCCTGTTGCGGTGTTCTCGGTCCGGGAGGGAGCTTAGCGGCAAATGCCCGATTTACCCGTTAAGCACGATCGGCGGGTCATCATCCCGGAAGACCACCGAAACGGTGACTCCGGCACAGATGGAACAAAGTGGTCATTTTCCCCTCAAATCTGGGGTCCGCCGCGAACAGTCCACCGCTGTACGGCGCCTGGAGCTGCACACTCGCCCCGGACTGGAGATAGACCGACACCACCGTCCGGCCGCCGCGCCGCTCCGTCCGCAGGTCGGCGACCTCACTCCAGGCCGCGATCCCCCCGCGGAAGACCGACACCGTACGAATGCCCCGCGAGGTGATCTGCGTGCCGGTCAGACGCCCCACCACCAGGCCGATCAGCGCTCCGAGGATCGGCGGCCCGGCCAGCGCGGCCGCCCACAGCAGGCCCGGCGGCGCGACGATCGCGGTGATCAGCAGCACCCCGATCGCGATGAGCGAGCCGAGGTAGAGACCTCGCCCGAGGGCCTGGTTCCAGGTGGGCCGGAAGGTGGCCGCCGATGCATCTTCCATGCCCCTGTTCAACGGAGACGCAAAGCACTCCGCCCACACTTGGAGTGCGACGTACTTTTGTTGTATGGCACCGAACGAGACCACCCTGCCCACCACCGAGGAGGAGTGGCGCGTGCGCCTCTCCCCCGACGAGTTCCGGGTTCTGCGCCAGGCCGGCACCGAGGCGGCCTGGTCCGGCGAATACGTCGACACCAAGACCGAGGGCATGTACGAGTGCCGCGCGTGTGGCGCCGCCCTCTACCCCAGTGACTACAAGTTCGACTCGCACTGCGGCTGGCCGTCGTTCGACGACGCGATCCCGGGCGCGGTCAAGGAGATCAACGACTTCTCACACGGCATGGTCCGCACCGAGATCCGTTGCGCGCGCTGCGACTCCCACCTGGGCCACGTCTTCCGCGGCGAGCGGATGACCGACAAGAACACCCGCCACTGCGTCAACAGCCTCTCGATCAAGCTGGACGCCAAGACCGCCTGACCCCAAGCCGCCACCGGCACCCCCGCGGTGCCGGTGAGCCGTTCCCCAGCGCCGCCCAGCCGTGCCTGAACCCACAGCACCAGCAAGCCGCGCCGCAACAACAGCGCCACCAAGCCGCGCGCCAACAAAAGCACCGAAAAGCCGCGCGCGGCAACGACCGCGCCAGCAACAGCACCGCTAAGCCGCGCCGCACCGACCGCGCCAAGAAGCCGCCCGCCAACATCAGCACCGCTAAGCCGCGCCGCACCGACCGCGCCAGCAAGCGCCCCAACGACAGCGCCGAAAAGCGACAATTCCCCGTGCGGGTGCCCGTCGCCGGTTCTGAGTGCGATCAATCCGGCACCGGCCTAGCGTCGGCCCCATGGACTACCAGGTTTCGGTCAAGTGTGAACAACTCGCCGAGTGGTACGTGCGGGTCAAGGGCCTCGCCGACGCTCATCACGGCCACGCCACCGGCGACCGTCTGCTGGCCATCGCCGACGAGATCCACGAGATGGTCCCGTCCGAGTGGTGGATCAGCCAGCCACAGCCGCTCGACAACCGCGTCCGCAGTTGACCTTGTAGGGCGCAACCACTCCCGCACGCCGCCGTGGCGGGGTGAGCGCTCTGGGCGCGCCAGCGCCCTGCTCACCGCGCCGCGGCCCTCGGCGTGAGCGACGGTCCGCACCCACCACCCCGCCACGACATCCGCATTTGATCTTGCTCGCCGGAAAATCTCGGCCGGCAGGATGAGCGACATCCAGCATTTGATCTTGCCTGCGGGAAACCTGCGGGAAATCGGGGCAGCCAAGCTGAGCGACATCGTGCCCACGGGATCTCGGTCGGGCGCTGCGCGGTTTATCGTCGAGCCATGCCGAAAGCCGCAGCGGAAATTCACGAGATCGCCGGCCATGACGTGCGGCTGACCAGCCCCGACAAGGTGATGTTCCCGCAGCCGGGCTACACCAAGCGGGACGTCTTCGACTACTACTTGTCGGTCGGCGACGGCATCATGCGTGCGCTTCGCAACCGGCCGACGACGTTGCAGCGCTTCCCCGACGGCATCGAGGGCGAGGCGTTCTTCCAGAAGCGCATCCCCACCCGTGGCGTGCCCGACTGGATCCAGACGGCAGAGATCGCGTTCCCGAGCAAACGTACGGCGGTCGAGCTGTGCCCGGCCGACCTGGCCCACGTGGCCTGGGCAGCCCAGATGGGCACCGTCGTCTTCCACCCGTGGCCGGTGCGGGGCGTCGCGCCGGACAACCCCGACGAGCTGCGCATCGACCTCGACCCGCAGCCCGGCAACTCGTTCGCCGACGTGGTGGCCACCGCCGGAGTCCTGCACGAGGTGCTCGACGACCTGGGCTGGGTCGGTTTCCCCAAGACGTCCGGCGGCCGCGGTGTGCACGTCTATCTCCGCATCGCACCGCGGTGGTCGTTCATCGACGTGCGCCGGGCCGCGATCGCCCTGGCCCGGGAGGCCGAGCGGCGCCGCCCCGAGCTGATCACCACCGCCTGGTGGAAGGAGGAGCGGGGCGAGCGCGTCTTCCTGGACTTCAACCAGATGGCCCGGGACCGCACGATCACCTGCGCCTATTCGCTGCGGGCCAACGGCCGGGCCACCGCCTCGGCCCCGGTCACCTGGGCCGAGCTGCCCGACGTCGAGCCCGACGACTTCGACCTGCGCACCCTCCCGAAGCGTTTCGCCGAGATCGGTGACCCGCACGCCGCCATCGACGACGTGGCCCACGATCTGACGCCGCTGCTCGAGTGGGTGGAGCGCGACGAGAAGAACGGCCAGGGCGACATGCCCTATCCCCCCGACCACCCGAAGATGCCGGGCGAGCCCCCACGCGTCCAGCCGAGCCGTAAGAACGCCGCGAACTGGGACGCTACAGAGTGAGCTTCATGCCCTCGTGGGAGGCGACGAAGCCGAGCCGCGCATAGAAGCGGTGGGCGTCTCGGCGGCGCTTGTCGGTGGTCAGCTGGGCGATGCGGCAGCCCTGCGCGCGGGCCCGGTCCAGGGCGTAGGCCATCAGGTCGGTGCCCAGCCCGGAGCCGCGCCGGTCGGTGCTCACCCGGACGGCCTCGATGGTCATCCGGCGCGCACCCGAGCGGCTCAGGCCGGGGATGAAGGTCAGCTGGGCGGTGGCGACCACCACGCCGTCGTCGTCGGCGACGATGAGCTCGTTGTTCGGGTCGGCGTCGATCTCCTCGAACGCCGCCCAGATCGCCGCGTCCACGTCCTCGGCGACCGGTGGTGCCTCGCCGAATCCCCGGTCGCGGCTGATGTCGTCGTCGGCGAGCAGCCGCAGCACGGCGGGGACGTCGGCGCGGGTGGCGGTCCGGAATTCCATCGCGGCAGTCTCTCACCGGCGCGGATTTCTGTCCGAGAGGGCCTACGCGGCCGACCGTGGCTCAGGCACCATGTCGACCATGAACAAGCTGTTCAAGCCGTTCTACCGGGTCTACCGCGGCATCGTCTGGCTGGCGAACTCACCCGGCACGCTGATCCTCGCCTACGCGATGCTGATCGTCCTCTGCGGCGTGCTTTACCACTTCTTCGAGAAGAAGGAGTCCATCGGCGACGCGATCTGGTGGGCGGTGGTCACCGCGTCGACCGTGGGCTACGGCGACATCTCACCCAAGACGCTGGAGGCGCGG
Source organism: Paractinoplanes maris (assembly GCF_023544465.1). Lineage (GTDB taxonomy): Bacteria > Actinomycetota > Actinomycetes > Mycobacteriales > Micromonosporaceae > Actinoplanes > Actinoplanes maris. The sequence goes on from NZ_JALPVL010000019.1 coordinate 99,931, forward strand.
ATCCTCGCCGGCCTGCTGATCTCGGTCATGGTGCTGGTGGTCATCCCGCTGATCACGGCGCATTTCGCCAGCAAGCTGATCGTCGACTCGGACGCCTTTCACCACGAGGAGCAGGAGGAGCTCAAGGCCAACCTGCGCCACGTCCGCGCCCTGCTCGACGCCATGGCCGAGCGCGACGGCATCACTTTGCCGGACAGCGCAGGCCCTCCTGCGGCACCTTCAGATCGATGAGATAGCCGTCCACCGCCTTCGCGATGCAGGTGGTGCTCGGGTAGGCCGTGTGGCCCTCGCCCTCCCACGTCAGCACGTGCCCGACGCCCAGCATCGAGGCCAGGTCGGCCGTGTTCTCATACGGCGTGGCCGGGTCGCCGGTCGTGCCGACCACCACGATCGGCGGGGCGCCGGTGGCCGCGCCGGCCGGGTAGGGGTCGCGCCCGCCGGACCAGACCGCGCACGACAGCATGCCGACCGCGAGCGGCGCACCGAAGAGCGGATATTTCTGACGCCACTCACCCTGGAGCCGGCGAACCTCGTCGACCGAGGGCGCGTCGTCGGTGTCGGCGCAGTTGACCGCCATGTTGGCGTCGAAGAGGTTGCTGTAGGAGCCGTCGGGCTTGCGCTCGGCATATTGGTCGGCCAGCGTGAACACGCCCTTGGCGTTGCCCTGCTGGAGCTGGGCGATCGCGTCGCCCAGCTTGGCCCAGCCCGACTCGGTGTAGAGCGACGAGATCACCGCATAGAAGATCCACCCGGGGGTGGCCTGGCGACCGCCGGTGCCCGCCACAGGCTTGGTCGCCGCGGCGGTCAGCACGCCGGTCACCGCCTTACGGGCGTCGGGCGCGATGGCGCACTTGTCGGGCGTGGCCTTGCACCAATCGGTGAAATTGGTGAACGCCCGCTCGAAGCCCTTGGCCTGGGTCTCGGAGCCCTCGATGAAGTTCTGCTTGGGGTCGACCGCGCCGTCGAGCACCATCGCCCGCACATTTTGCGGGAAGAGCTGGGCGTAGGTCGCGCCGAGCAGCGTGCCGTAGGAGAAGCCGAGGTAGCTCATCTTGGCGTCGCCGACGGCCTGGCGCAGCGAGTCCATGTCACGGGCGGCCTGCTCGGTCGAGAAGAAGGGCAACTGATCGCCGTATTTGGCGGCGCATCCGGTCGCGATCTTTTTGTTCAGGGTGACCAGCTGGTCGAACTCGGCCTGGCTCCGCGGGTCGGGTGCGGCTCCGAAGCTCGCGTCCTGATCGGCCGAGGAGATGCACTTGACCGGGTCGGACCGGCCGACACCACGCGGGTCGAAGCCGATGATGTCGAACTTGTTGGTGATCTCGGTGGGCAGGCCGCCGAAGGCCTCACCGAACGAGAAATAGACCGCCGTCTCGATGCCGGAGCCGCCGGGCCCGCCCGGGTTGAGCAGCAGCGAGCCGATGCGGCCGGACTGTTTGGACGACCGAATGCGGATCATGGCGATGGAGTAGGTCTCGCCGTTGCCCGGCTGGTTCCAGTCGCGTGGCACGCTGACGTCGGCGCAGTCGTAGGTCATGCCGGGCGCGGCCTGGCCGACCAGCTGCTCAGGCACGTCGCTGCAGGGGCGCCAGTCGGCGGTGCCGCCGGCGGCGGGGTTGCCGGACGACGTCACCGGGCCGGCCTCGCCCGAGCCGTTGGGCGCGAACGCGGGCACGGTGCACCCGGCGGCGACGGTCAGGACCGCGGCGAGGACGGCGATCACCGAGCGGGAGCGACGCGGCACGTTGCTGACCTTTCGACGGCGGACGACACGGGAAAGGCTAGCCGGTCCCCCTGACAGAATTCTGGCAGTGGCCGACTCAGCGGCTGGTCAGCACCTCGGCCAGATTGAACCGCACCGGCCGTTCCAGCTGGTCGTAGGTGCAGGTCCGCGGGTCACGGTCGGGCCGCCACCGTTCGAACTGGGCGGTGTGCCGGAACCGGAGACCCTCCATGTAGTCGTAACGCACCTCGACCACCCGCTCCGGCCGCAGCGGCGTGAACGACAGGTCCTTGCCGTTGTTCCACCGGCTGACCTCGTTCTTGCGCGGGGTGCGCTCACCCTCCAGGTGGGCGGCCCAGTTCCACGGGTGGCCCTCGAACGTGGTGACCAGCGGCTGCAGTTCCTCGAACAGCTCCTCGCGGACGGTGATCGGGAAGGCGCCGATGACACCGACCGACACGAGCACGTCGCGCTCGTCGTAGAGGCCGAGCAGCAGCGAGCCGATCCGGTTGTCGGCCGTCTTGTGCACCCGATAGCCGGCCACCACGCAGTCGGCCGTGCGCTTGTGCTTGATCTTTGTCATCACCCGCTTGTCGGGCTGGTAGACGAGCTCGCGCTGCTTGGCGATCAACCCGTCGAGACCGGCCCCCTCGAACTGGGCGAACCACCGCGTGGCCGTCTCGAGGTCGTCGGTCGCCGGAGTGACGTACACCGGGGGCTGGGCGTCCTTGAGCACCTCGACGAGCCGGGCCCGGCGCTCGCCGAACGGCACCTCGGTCAGGTCCTCGTCGCCGATCGCGAGCAGGTCGAAGGCGACGAAGCCGGCCGGCGTCTGCTCGCTGAGCAGCTTGACCCGGCTGGCCGCGGGGTGGATGCGCTGCTGGAGCGCCTCGAAGTCGAGGGTGTTGCGCTCGGTGTCGGCCACGATGACCTCACCGTCGATCACCGCCCGCTCCGGGAAGTTGGCCAGCACGGCCTGGACGACCTCGGGGAAATACCGCGTCATCGGCTTCTCGTTGCGGCTGCCGATCTCGACCTCGTCGCCGTCCCGGAAGACGATCGACCGGAATCCGTCCCACTTGGGCTCGTAGATCTGTCCCGGCGGGATCTCGGCGACCGGCTTGGCGAGCATCGGCTTGACCGGCGGATTGATCGGCAGCTCCATAGCGCCAGTCTGCCGCGTCGGACCCGGCCGGGGTGTCCCCACGGCCCCGAATTCCCCGCACGTTTCGCTGGTCGATTGCCTCGACAACGGTGTAATCATGTAATCAGTGCAAGTTCATGGGGAGGAAAGCCATGCGATTCCGTACCGCACCGCAGGGCCGCGTCGAGCCGCCGACCGCCGACGACGCCCCGGCCTGGGTCACCGGCGCCATCCCGGACGGATGGTTCACCGAGCGGCCCGAGATCGTCATCGACCGTGACGAGATCATCATCTGGGGCCGGGTGGCCGAGCCCGAGCTGGGCGCCGAGGCCACCGAGGCCGACCGGGCCGCGGCCCACGGCGGCCGCATCAACCAGTTCCGGGAGGACACCCGCGAGGCCCGCATCCGGGTCGCCCGGCAGATCGAGCACCGCTATCAGCGCAAGGTCGCCTGGGGCATCCGCTGCGGCGACACCAACGAGCTGTTCACCCACCTGGCCGCCCCGGTCATGACCCGCCTGCGCCAGCCCGAGCGGCAGATCCTCGACACGCTGGTCGACGCCGGCGTGGCCCGCTCCCGCTCGGAGGCACTGGCCTGGTGCGTCAAGCTGGTCGGGCAGAACGCCGACCAGTGGCTGGCCGACCTGCGCGAGGCCATGACCAAGGTCGACGAACTCCGCAAGCAGGGGCCCGACACCGTCTAGCTAGGGTTGCGGGGTGCTACGTCAGGTCACCGCGATCCGTTACGTCACCCCGCTCCGTGAGGGCGGCTCACTGCCCGGCGTGGTCGAGGCCGACGACCTCGGCACCTATGTGGTGAAATTCCGCGGCGCCGGGCAGGGCCCCCGAGCCCTGGTGGCCGAGGTGATCTCGGGCGAGCTGGCCCGCCGCCTCGGCCTGCCGGTGCCCGAGCTCACCGTCGTCCACCTCGACCCGATCGTCGCCCGGGCCGAGCCCGACGAGGAGGTCCAGGAGCTGATCAAGGCCAGCGCCGGCACCAACCTGGGCATGGACTTCCTGCCCGGCGCGCTCGGCTACGACCCGGTCGTGCACCCGGTCGACTCCGGGCTGGCCTCGCGGGTGATCGCCTTCGACGCCTTCGTGGAGAACGTCGACCGCAGCTGGCGCAACCCCAACCTGCTGATCTGGCACGGCGGCCTCTGGCTGATCGACCACGGTGCGACGCTGTATTTCCATCACAACTGGCCCCGGGCCGCGGCGGTGGTGAACCGTCCGTACAAGTGGGACGACCACGTCCTGAAGCCGTACGCGACCGAGCTCGCCACCGAGGGCCCCGCGCTGGCCGAGCGCCTCACGCCGGGCCTGCTCGAGGAGGTCATCGCCCTGGTGCCGGACGAGTGGCTGGACGACGAGGCCGGCCGCGAGGCGTATCTGCGGCATCTCTCCGCCCGCGCCGAGCGCCCGGAGGCGTGGCTCCCGTGAGAATCCCGTACGAGTACGCGATCATCCAGGCCGTCCCCCGCATCGAGCGGGGCGAGCTGATCAACGTCGGCGTCGTCCTCTACTGCCAGCGCCTCGACTTCCTGGCCGCGCGCACCGACTTCCGCGACAACCGCCTACTCGCCGTCGACCCCGGCGCCGATGTCCCCGCCATCCGGGCCGCGCTCTCCTCCTGGGACGCCACGTGCTCGGGGGCCGGTGCCGCCACCGACATCAGCCAGGGCGAGCGCTTCCGCTGGCTGGTCGCCCCGCGCAGCACCGTGCTGCGGGCCGGGCCCGTTCACATGGGCCTGGCCGCCGACCCCTCCGCGGAGCTCGACCGTCTGGTGCGGCTCCTGGTCAGTGTCGACGGCGATTAGATAGGGCGGCCGCTGCTGCGTGGCCAGGTAGATGCGACCCACGTACTCGCCCAGCAGCCCCAGGCAGATCAGCTGGATGCCACCGAGCAGCAGGACAGCGATGTAGAGCGACGTCCACCCGGGCACCACCGCGCCGCTCCCCCAGGCGACCAGCGCCGTCACGATCAGCACCACGCACAGGACGAAACTGAGCACGCCGAGCCAGGTCGCGATGCGCAGCGGCGCCGCCGAGAACCCGGTCACGCTGTCCAGGGTCAGCCGGATCATCCGCGACAGCGGGTATTTGGTGTGCCCGGCGACCCGTTCCTGGCGCGCGTAGGACACCTCGGCCCCGGCGAAGCCGAGCGACGGCACCACCAGCCGATACACCGGTCGCGGCTCGGGCAGCCGCTTGAGGATGTCGACGACGGCCCGGCTCATCAGCCGGAAGTCACCGGCCTGGTCGCTCACCGCGGGCCCGACGAGCCGGCGCATCAGCCAGTAATAGAGGCCGGCCGAGTGGCGCTTGAACACCGAGTCGGTGCGGCGGTCGCTGCGCACCCCGTAGACCACGTCGACCTGCTCGCGCCGCGCCGTCGCCAGCATCTCGCCGATCACCTCGGGCGGATCCTGCAGGTCGGCGTCGATGCTGACCACGTAGTCGCCGAGGGCGCTGTGCAGCCCGGCCCGCAGGGCGATCTGGTGCCCGACGTTGCGGCGCAGCGAGACGACCCGCAGCTGGGGCCAGCCGGCGCGCAGCTGCAGCAGGCGGGAGACGGTGGCGTCGCTGCTGCCGTCGTCCACGGCGACCACCTCGTAGGTGTCACCGAGGCCGTCCAGAGCAGGCCGCAGCCGGGCCACGAACTGGTCGACCGCTTCGCGCTCGTTGTACATCGGCGTGATCACCGACAGCGTCACCGAAGGCGGCATGGGCGACCTCTTCCTGTCCGGCCCCGACGGCGAACCCGAGTGGCACCCTTGATCATGAATGCTTCTCGGCTCCGGCGGGGGCTAGACCGCGCGGCGGGCCAGTTCCTCGACGACGTACCGCAGCCCGTTCCCGGAAGTCTGCCAGCCCGACGACGACGTGACGACCCACCCGTCGTCGAGCTCCGGGGCGTGGGTGTCACCGGCCACGTCCAGGTCGATCCGGGTACGCAGGATGTGCTCCGCCCTCGGCAGGAACGCCCGGTAGACCGACTCGCCGCCGATCACCCACACCTCACCCGAGAGGTCGACCTCGCCCACCGAGTGAGCCACCTCGGCCCCCGGCGCCGACCACGACGGGTCCCGGGTCAGCACCACGTTGCGCCGGCCGGGCAGCGGCCGGAAGCGCTCGGGCAGCGAATCCCAGGTCGCCCGGCCCATCACGACGGTCGCTCCATCCGTACGCGCCCGGAACATCTTTTGATCCTCGGACAGCCGCCACGGGATCGCGCCGTCGGCGCCGACCACCCGGTCGCGGGCCTCGGCCCAGATCAGGTGGAGCGTCATACGGCGACGGGCGCGCGCAGCGCCGGGTGGTGCTGATATCCGACGACCGTGAAGTCCTCGTACTTGTAGTCGAAGAGCGAGGCGGCCGGCGCGATCTCGAGCTGCGGGAACTCGAACGCCTCGCGGGACAGCTGCTCGGTCACCTGCTCGACGTGGTTGTTGTAGATGTGGCAGTCACCACCGACCCAGATGAAGTCGCCCGGCTGCAGGCCGACCTGCTCGGCGACCATCCGGGTCAGCAGCGCGTAGCTCGCGATGTTGAACGGCACACCGAGGAAGAGGTCGGCGCTGCGCTGGTAGAGCTGGCACGAGAGCCGCCCGTCGGCCACGTAGAACTGGAACATGGCGTGGCAGGGGGCGAGCGCCATCTCGGGCAGGTCGGAGACGTTCCAGGCCGAGACGATCATGCGGCGCGAGTCGGGGTCGCGGCGCAGCGTGTCGAGCACGTGGCTGATCTGGTCGGCGTGACCGCCGCCGGGCATCGGCCACGAACGCCACTGCACGCCGTAGACCGGCCCGAGCTCCCCGGTCGGCGAGGCCCACTCGTCCCAGATCGTCACGCCCTGCTCGCGCAGCCAGCCGACGTTGCTGTCACCGCGCAGGAACCAGAGCAGCTCGACCGCGAGGGATTTGAAGTGGACCCGCTTGGTGGTGATCAGCGGGAAGCCGGCCGACAGGTCGTAGCGCAGGCGCTCGCCGAAGAGGCTGACCGTGCCGGTGCCGGTGCGGTCGCTCTTGGGGGTGCCGGTGTTCAGGACCCTGCGCAGCAGATCCTCGTACTGGGTGTCGACGGGCATGCGAGCCAAACTACCCGCCGCGCGTCCCGGCCCGGCACAGGTGCGGGGCCGAGTCGCGCGGCGTGCCCGGAATGCGGCCGGCACCCCGGGCACCGGCCGGCGTCCCCCAGGTGGCTGGGGACGCCGATCGGTCGGCCCAGCCTGTCAGCTGGCCCAGGACTCCGACATCTGGGGGATCTGCTGATTGAGTGCCTGCAGATCGTGCTGCTGCCCGTTGGGGGCAGTGCCGGCGATGAAGCCCAGCTCGACACCGATCTGCTGCCAGCGCTCATAGAGCACCTGGTCCTGCAGGAGGGCCCGGACGTCGTTGTGCGACGAGCGCAGCTCCTCGAGAGCCGCCTCGTACCGCGCGACCCGCGTGTGCAGGTCCAGAGTCTCGTACGTGGTCATGCCGTCAGATTAGCGAAAGATGAGTAGTTTTATTCGCTTTTCAGCTTCGCTGCGATGCGGATGATCCGCTGCACCAAATGATCCAGAGCGGCCAGCTCGGGGTCAGTGATGGGCGCGTCGTTGGTGGGGCCGGTGACGTGCGAGACACCATAGGGGTTGCCGTCGACGAACTTCAGCGGGTCGGTGTAGCCCGGCGGGACCAGGATGCCGCCGAAGTGGTAGATCGTGTTGTAGAGGGCGAGCAGCGTCGACTCCTGGCCGCCGTGCGCGGTCTGGGTCGCGGTGAACCCCGCGTACGCCTTGTCGGCCAGCTGGCCCTGCGCCCACTGCGGGCCCAGCGTGTCGAGGAACTGCTTGAGCTGGCTCGTCACGTTGCCGTACCGGGTCGGGGTGCCGAAGAGCACGGCGTCGGCCCACACCACGTCGTCGGCGGTCGCCTTGGGCTCGTCCTTGGTGTTGTCGAAGTGCTGGCTCCAGGCCGCGTTGGAGGCGATCGCCTCCGGCGGGGCGAGCTCGGCCACCTGGCGCAGGCGCACATCGGCGCCGGACTTCTGGGCCGTCTCGGTCAGGCGCTCGGCCATCTTGTGGAGCGTCCCGGTGGACGAGTAATAGATGATCGACAGTTTCACGTCAGCCACGATGTGCCTCTCCGTCGGAATTTTGCTTGATCAGTCAAGCAAGGTCCCCGGCAGGCGCGCGCCGAAACGCTAAACCCGGAGCTCGCCGCCGTGAGGACCGACACCGTCGGCGGTCTCGTCGTCGAACCACATGCCGTCCGCTCCGAGATAGCGGAACCGGTAGTGGCCGGACGGGATCGTGATGCTGATCGTGCGGGTGCCGTCCCGGCGGGGCTTGAGCTCGTGCCGGCCGGGCTCCCAGTCGTTGAACGTGCCGACCACGCTGACCGGCCCGGTCGGCTGGTTGACGGGCAGGCAGAAGGTCACCTTCGTCTTGTTGCCGAAGAGTCGGTTCCTCTTGATCATCACGACCTCCACAGCTCGGGCTTCCATCTCTACAACGGCAGGCGGCGATACGGGTGACGCCACGCCCCTTAGTCTTTCCGGCATGCATCCGGCACCCTCTGACGAACTGCGGGTAGCGGCCTTCCGCGACCTCGACACGACGACCCTCTACGCGATCCTCAAGCTGCGGGCCGACGTCTTCGTGGTCGAGCAGGAATGCGCCTACGGCGACCTCGACGGCCGCGACGACGAGCCCGGCACCCGCCATCTGTGGTTCACCCGCGACGGCGAGATCAGGGCTTACGTCCGCATCCTGGACGACGGCGACGTGCAACGGATCGGCCGGGTGGTCACCGCCAAGACCGCCCGCGGCGCGGGCCTGTCCGGCCGCCTGATCCAGGAGGCCTTGACCGTCATCGGCAACCGGACCAGCGTCCTGGACGCCCAGTCCCACCTGGTGAATTTTTACGCCAAGTTCGGATACACCCGGACCGGCCCGGAGTACCTGGAAGACGGCATCCCGCACATCCCGATGCGCCGCGAACCGTCCTAGGAGATGACCCAGCCGCCGTCGACCGAGCGGCGGCACGCGGCGGGGTCGTCGCCGTTGCTGGTGAACAGCGCGACGAGCAGCTCCGGCCCATAGGCCAGGGCCTCGCGCGGCAGCGGCCCGGCGGTCACCAGCGAGGCCAGCCCGTGCCCGACGGTCCACGTCTGGGTGGCCAGGGCCGGAGCCTCGACGTCGCCGCGGAACCGGCCGGCCTCGCGAGCGCGCTCGGCGGCGCGGATGAGAGGGAGCAGGCCCTCGTCGGCAGCGGCCGGGTCCTCGAGCGCGAAGCCGACGTCGAACATGACCCGGTAGAGATCAGGATTGGCCAGGGCGTTCGAGACGTACGCGGCCCCGAGCGCAGCCAGATCCCGGACCGGGTCGCCGGTGGCCGGCACCGTCGCCAGCCGGGCCGCGAGGCGGGTGAACCCCTCCTGCCGCACCGCCCGCCACAACCCGTCCATGCTGCCGAAATGGGTGTAGACGGCCATCGTCGACAAGCCGGTGCCGGCGACGACCGACCGCAGGGTGATGGGCTCGCGGGACCGCAGCATGTGCGCCGCCCGCTCGATCAGCAGCACCCGGATCGCCGGATCTTTCGTCCTCGCCATTGGCTTAACATAGCATATCGATGCTATGTTGAGCCGACCGAGACTGAGGAGCAGGACATGGCTGTAGAGCTGATCAACCCCGACGGATTGCCCAAGCCCGAGGTCTACCGGCAGATGTCGGTGGCCACCGGGTCCCGCCTGGTCTTCCTGGCCGGTCAGGTGGCCCGCGACGCCGACGGCCACCCGGTCGGGCCGGGCGATCTCGCCGCCCAGACCGAGCAGGCCTATCTCAACATCGGCACGGCGATGGCCGCGGCCGGCGGATCGTTCGACGACGTGGCGAAACTGACCGTCTACGTCGTCGACTGGTCACCGGAGAAATATCCGCTGCTCGGCGAGGGCGTCGCCCGGGCCGCCGCCAAGCTCGGCGTCGACCCGGTCAAACCGATCACCCTGCTCAGCGTGGCCGGCCTCGGCGAGCCCGACCTGCTCATCGAGGTCGAGGCCGTGGGCGTCCTGCCCTGAGCCCGGTCAGGGCAGGGTGGCGACGAGCTCGCTCAGGGAGCGGCGGCGGCCCGTGTAGAACGGGACCTCCTCGCGCACGTGCCGGCGCGCGGTCGAGGCGCGCAGGTCCCGCATGAGGTCGACGATGCGGTAGAGCTCGTCGGCCTCGAAGGCCAGCATCCACTCGTAATCGCCCAGCGCGAACGACGCGACGGTGTTGGCCCGCACGTCGGGGTAGCCGCGCGCCATCTTCCCGTGCTCGGCGAGCATGTGGCGGCGCTCCTCGTCGGGCAGCAGATACCACTCGTAGGAGCGCACGAACGGATAGACGCAGATGTACGGGCGGGCCTCCTCGCCGGCCAGGAAGGCGGGCAGGTGGCTCTTGTTGAACTCGGCCGGCCGGTGCAACGCCATCTGCGACCAGACCGGGGCCAGGTGCCGGCCCAGAGCCGTACGCCGGAACAGCGAGTAAGCCTCCTGCAGGGCGTCCGGCGAGGCCGAGTGCCACCAGATCATCACGTCGGCGTCGGCCCGCAGCCCGGACACGTCGTAGGTGCCCCGGACCGTCACGTCCTTGCCGGCCAGCTGCTCGAAGAGCGCGTCGACCTCGGTGGCCAGCTCCTCGCGCATCGCCGGCAGCGGCGACTGGGCCCGGAACACCGACCACATCGTGTAGCGGATGGTCGCGTTCAACTCGTTGATCCGCGCCGCGTTCGACTGCTGCTCACTCATAGCGACATCGCCTCCCATGCCTTGCTCAGGTCCTCGGCGGCGCGTTCGCCGCTCGCCACGCAGGCCGGGATCCCGACCCCGTCGAACGCCGCACCGGCCAGGGCCAGCCCCAGCGGCAGCGCGGCCCGGGCCACGGCCAGCCGATCGAGGTGGCCCGGCGCGTACTGCGGCAGCCCGCCGCCCCAGCGCTGCACCCACGAGGCGGCCGGTGGCGGCAGCTCCCCGCCGATCAGCTCGCCCAGCTCGCGCCGCGCCCGCTCGACGAGCACCGCGTCGTCGAACTGCAGGCGCTCCTCCTCGCCGGCCCGGCCCAGCGACACGCGCACGATTACCGGGCCACCCGCGGGGCGCTCCCACTTACGGGTGACAAAGGTGGCCGCCTTGACCAGCGTGCCCTCGCTCGGCGGCACCAGGAAGCCGCTCAGCTCGGGCAGCGGGGTGCCCGGCGGCAGCGCGAGGGCGACCAGCGCCACGCTCGCATAGCTGAGCCCGCCGACCGCCTCGGCCGCCACCGGCGCCACCTGGCTCAGCAGGCGCGAGGCGGGCTTCGCGGGCACGGCCAGCACCACAGCGTCCACGTCGTCGGTGCGGGGCATCGGCACCGGACCCAGCAGCAGACGCCAGCCGTCGGCGGTGCGGGCCAGTTCGCGGACGGGAAGACCCAGGCTTATCCGGGCGCCGCTCGCCGTGGCGGCCGCGCCGACCAGGCGGCTCAGCCCACCGTCGAGCGCGCCGAAGATCGGCTGCCCGGGCACCCGGCGGCTCGCCACCTGGGCGGCCCGGACGGCCGCCCGCAGCGTGTGCTCGACCCGGGCCGTGCGCGCGAGCTGCGGCATCGTGACCGCGAGCGAGAGCCGGTCGGCGCGCCCGGCATAGACACCGCCGAGCATCGGGTCGACCAGCCGGTCGACGACCTCGTCGCCGTAGCGGTCGCGGACCAGCGCACCGACCGCCACGTCGGCCCCCTCGGCCAGCAGCGGCCGGCCGGCATCGGCGTCCTGACCGGCGGTGGCCCGCGCGACCTCGCCCAGCCGGGTGGGGTCGGCCGGGACGCCGACCAGCGTGCCGGCCGGCATCGGGGCGAGCCGGCCGCCGAAGGCCAGGGCGGCGGGCACCCGGTGCGGATGCACCACGGCCTCGGCCAGGCCCAGGCGCTTGACCAGCGAGACGGCGGCCGACTCGGCGCCGTCGGAACCGGTCATCAGGAACGACTCGGCGCCGCGCTCGACGGTCACCCCGGCCAGCTCGCCGGTGCGCAACTTGCCGCCCAGGGTGCCGCTCTGCTCGTACACGATGATCTCGGTGCCGGGCGGGGTGAGGTCCCGCAGTCGCAGGGCGGCCGACAGCCCGGCGATGCCGCCGCCGATGACCGCAATCCGCTTCCGCACGTCACCAACCATTCCACGTATCACCGCGCGGCCACCTCAGGGGTCGCCGGGTGTGAGTTGTGTCCGGCCGCTCTCAGCGCGCGGATGCCTCGTGGACGTGGGCGACCAGCCGGGTCAGCATGTCGGGGTCGGTCTCGGGCAGGACGCCGTGGCCCAGGTTGAAGACGTGACCGGGGGCGGCCTTGCCCTGCTCGAGGACGCGGTCGGCCTCGCGCCGCACCACGTCCCAGCCGGCGAACAGGATCGCCGGGTCGAGGTTGCCCTGCAGCGACCGGCCCGGACCGACGACCTGGGTGGCCTGGTCGAGCGGCGTGCGCCAGTCGACCCCGACCACATCGGCGCCGGCCTCGCCCATCACCCGCAGCAGATGGCCGGTGCCCACGCCGAAGTGGATGCGCGGCACGCCCGCGGCGGCCAGCCCCTGCAGGACGCGGGCCGAATGCGGCAGCACGTGCTCGCGGTAGTCGGCCTCGCTGAGCGCGCCGGCCCACGAGTCGAACAGCTGGACCGCGCTGACCCCGGCGTCGATCTGGGTGCGCAGGAAGGCCAGCGTGATGTCGGCCAGGCGGGAGAGCAGCGCCGACCAGAGCGCCGGAGCCCCGTACATCATGGCTTTGGTCTTGAGATAGGTGCGCGACGGGCCGCCCTCGATGAGATAGCTGGCCAGCGTGAACGGCGCGCCGGCGAACCCGATGAGCGGGGTCGGGCCGAGCTCGCCGACGAGCAGGCGCACCGCCTCGGCCACGAAGCCGACGTCGCCCGCGGTGATCGGCCGCAGCCGATCGAGATCGGACTCGGCGCGGATCGGCTGGGCGACCACCGGGCCGGTGCCGGCCACGATGTCGAGGTCGATGCCGGCCGCCGCGATCGGCACCACGATGTCGCTGAACAGGATCGCCGCGTCGACGTGGTGCCGGCGGACGGGCTGCAGGGTGATCTCGGTGACCAGGTCGGGCCGCCGGCAGGAGTCCAGCATGCCGATGCCTTCGCGGATCTTGCGGTACTCGGGCAACGACCGGCCCGCCTGCCGCATGAACCAGACCGGGGTGTGCGGCACGTCGAGGCCGCGGCAAGCCCGCACAAACGGCGAATCAGTCACAACAGAAGTCACTACGTCATCGTCCCACGACACGCTCGGCGCGCCGATCGGCTACGGACACCGCGCGGCGGCATAGTCTTCCCCCATGGCGTCCCCCTCCGCTGTTCCTCCGGCGTTCGCCCGCGCGGTCGACGCTCTGCGGGCCGCGGCGCCACGACCCGAGATCCTGCTCGAGGAGATCGCCGCCCCGCAGAAACTCGCGCCCTACGCGTTCGCGATCAGCGCGACCGTGCTGCGCTCGGGCGACGAGGTGGCCGGCGGCCGGCTGATCCTGCTCCACGACCCGGCCGGGCACGAGGCCTGGCAGGGCAATATCCGCCTGGTCACGCTGGTCACGGCCGAGCTCGAGGACGATCTGGCCGGCGACCCGATGCTGTCGGCGGTGGCCTGGACGTGGCTGACCGATGCCCTCGACCAGCACGCCGCGGCCTACACGGCGATCGGCGGCACGATCACCCAGACGACCTCCACCCGGTTCGGCGAGCTGGCCGGTCCGGCCCCGACCGCCGACCTCGAGGTACGCGCGTCCTGGACGCCGACCGGTGACGACCTCGCCGCCCACCTGCGCGGCTGGTGCGCGATGCTCGCCTCGACGGCCGGCCTCCCACCCCCCGGCGTGGCCGCCCTGGGCGACCGCCAGCGAGTGGGCTGACCGGCGCCGTCCCCGTCGCCGGGGCGGGCGCCGCTAGCAGACGTCGAGCGTGTCGCAGGCCGTCTTGATCGGGATGGCCAGGCCGATGCCCTCGGCGTCCTTGGCCTTGGCCGTGGCCACGCCCACCACCTGCTCGTTGGCGTTGACCACGGGGCCGCCCGAGTTGCCCGGATTGATCGGCGCGTCGAACTGGACCGTCGGGCCGTCCGTGTCGTCCGGCCGGTAGGCGCTGATCACGCCGGTCGTGACCGAGTCGTCCAGACCGAGCGGGGCCCCCACGACCACGACCTGCTGCCCCGGCTTGACCTGGGTGGTCGACGTGCCCAGCCCGGCGATCTTCTGGCCGGCCCGCAGCAGGGCCAGGTCCTTGCCCTTGTCGACCTTGACGATCGTCGCGTTGATCCGGGTGCGGCCGCGTTCGAGCGTGACCTTGCGGCCGCCGCCGGCCCAGATCTCGGCGACCACGTGGTAGTTCGTGATCAGGTTGGCCTGGTTGCCGGACGCCTTCTTGCCGACCGAGAATGCGGTGCCGGTGAAGCCGCCCGCCCGCACCCGGAAGACGCTGGGCAGCACGCCCGAGGAGACGGCCTCGGGGTCGAAGACCCCGGCCAGCTTCTTCTCGAGCTGGTCGGTGCGGGTCTGCTCGGCCGAGAGCACCGAGGCCAGGTCCTGGTTGTGGCGGCTCATTCCCTCGATCCGGTACGCCTGCCAGCCGGCCACCAGGAGCAGGAGTGTCACCACCCCGATGATCATCGGCTTGAGCCTGGTGCCGCCGGTCGCGGTGCGCTGCGGCGTCGGCTCGGGCCCGGTCTCGACCGCGGGGGTCAGACCGGTGTGCCACGCGGGCTGCTCACCGGTGTGCCGCTGCCCCGGGATCGGCGCGGCCGGCTCCCAGTGCTGGTCCCCGGTCCATTCCCGCACGCGTTGCGGCGCGGGCTCGGCCCGCTGGCCCCGCCCCGGCGACCCAGCCGGTTGACCCGGGCCCGGCGACTCAGCCCGTCGACCTTGACCCGGCGACTCAGCCCACTGACCCCGGTTCGACAGCTCAGCTCGCTGGTCCCGGCTGGGCGAATCGGCCCATTGACCCTGGCCAGGCGGCTCGGCCCACTGATCCTGGCTCGGCTCGGCCCACTGACCCTGGCTCGGCTCGGCCCACTGACCCTGGCTGGGCGACTCGACCCATTGATCCTGGCTCGGCGCCTCCGCCCATTGACCTTGGCGCGGCGGGTCGGCCCACGGGTCCGCCGCCGATTCACCCCAATTGCCCGGCTGAGGCTCGTCAGCGCGGCGCCGTCCGTCGTATCGGCGCTGCTCATCGGAGCCCGCGGGGGTGAACGGTTCGTAGGTCATGGTCATCCGGCGCGGCCTCCCGGGTCTCGGCTCTGCGGCCAGTAGTACGCAGAGAACGGCCGGTCGGATCAGTAGTTTGTCGATCGAGAAACGGCGCGCCGGGACCCGGCTGCAAGCAGCCGGGGAGGTGTCCCCGTACGGTATCGGAGTGACCGACGAAGCACCCCTGAGCCGTCGGGACACGCCGGAGCCCGAAAGGGACGGACGACCGCACGCCGACTCGCCCGACCCGACGGCTGGCGGTCCCGATCCCGTACCACTCACCGCGCCCCGCGACGGCACCCCACGCCCGGTGGAGTCCGCCGAGGAATTAGCCGAGGTCGTCGCCCGCATGGCCGCCGGTTCGGGGCCGGTCGCGATCGACGCCGAGCGCGCCTCCGGCTACCGCTACACGCAGCGGGCCTACCTGGTGCAGTTGCGCCGGACCGGCGCCGGGACAGCGCTGATCGACCCGCTCCCGCTGGACGACCTGCGCACCCTGGACGCGGCCCTGGCCGAGAGCGAATGGGTGCTGCACGCGGCCAGCCAGGACCTGGCGTGCCTGGCCGAGATCGGCTTGAAACCGCGCCGCCTGTTCGACACCGAGCTGGCCGCACGCCTGGCCGGCTTCGAGCGGGTCGGTCTGGCCGCGCTCACCGAGCAGCTGCTGGGCTACTCCCTCGAGAAGCACCACTCGGCCGCCGACTGGTCGACCCGCCCGCTGCCCGAGTCGTGGCTGACCTATGCCGCGCTCGACGTCGAGCTGCTCACCGACCTGCGTGACCACCTGGCGGCCGAGCTCGAGCGCCAGGGCAAGACGGCCTGGGCCGCCGAGGAGTTCGCCGCGCTGGTCGCGAGCGCCGACCGCCCGCCGCGGGTGCGCCCCGATCCCTGGCGGCGGACGTCCGGAATACACCGCGTACGGGGTTCGCGAGCGCAGTCCCGCGTCCGCGCCCTGTGGTATGCCCGCGACGGCGTGGCCGCCCGCCGCGACTCCGCCCCGGGCCGGGTGCTCCCCGACTCGGCGATCGTCGCCGCGGCCGAGGCCGACCCCAAGGACGAGCGCAGCCTGCTGGCCATCGCCGGGTTCGGCGGCCGTTCCGTTCGCCGGCTGGCCCGCGTCTGGCTGGACGCCCTGGACGAGGCCCGGGCCCTGCCCGACGACGCCCTGCCGGTGAACCAGCCGGTCGAGGGCCCGCCCCCACCACACCGCTGGGCCGAGCGCGACCCGGTGGCAGCCGCCCGCCTGACCCGCTGCCGCTCCGTGGTCGTCACCACCGCCGAGGCCAACAACCTGCCCCCGGAAAACCTGATCAGCCCCGATTTCGTCCGCCGCCTGGCCTGGTCCCCACCCGACGAGGTGACCCCCCAGACAGTCGGCGACACCCTGCGCGGCTTCGGCGCCCGCAACTGGCAGATCACCCTGCTGGCCGACCAACTGGCCGACGCGCTGCCCACCCCACCGGCCCCCGGCCTGGCTCCCCCCACCACCAACCCAGCCTGAGCCACCGCGGGCCGGGGGTTTCCCTCGGCCCGCCCCGCCGGCGTCACCACGGTGGTCGCGATCGACGCCGGGCCGGCGGCGAGCGCGTCGACCTGCTCAGCGAGGACGCCGTACCCGACTTCTACCGCGCGTTCCCCCACGTCGAGAGGCCCGGTTTCCGCCTCTATCCGTTCCACGAGCCAACGCCGGCCGGCATTGAGCAGGCGACCGCTCCGAATTGCCCGCAGGCGGCACCTCGTCCCGGCCGTCCCACGCGCGGCCAGGACGGAACCCTGCGGGGCGGCACCTCGTCCCGGCCGTCCCACGCGCGGCCGAGACGGAACCCTGCGGGGCGGCACCTCGTCCCGGCCGTCCCACGCGCGGCCGAGACGGAACCCTGCGGGGCGGCACCTCGTCCCGGCCGTCCCACGCG
The DNA here is from genome assembly GCF_023544465.1 of Paractinoplanes maris. Classification (GTDB taxonomy): domain Bacteria; phylum Actinomycetota; class Actinomycetes; order Mycobacteriales; family Micromonosporaceae; genus Actinoplanes; species Actinoplanes maris. Next base: position 116,958 of record NZ_JALPVL010000019.1, read on the forward strand.
CGGCCGGGACGAAGCGCCGCTCAGCCCATCGAGCCGGCCCCCCAGTGGGCTCGTCCGCGACCGTCGTCGTTGCCGCAGCGCTCGCACTGCGAATAGCGACTGCCCTCGGCATTGAAGCGCCGCACCCATTTGTGCCACCCGATGCGGCACCTGAACGGCTTGCCCATAGCGTGAAGCTACGCTTACCCAGAGATCATCAGTCTCCTCCGAACGGGCGCCACCATATGCACCTCGACCAGCCCAAACGTGGTTTTTCGGGGTTGGGCGCGACCACTCACGCACGTCGCCGTGGTGGGGCGAGCGCTCTGGACGCGCCAGCGGCCAGCTCGCCCCGCCGCGGCCCTCGACGGGAGTGACGGTCCGCACCCCCACCCCGCTACGACCAGATCTTGATCTTGATCTGCTTGTGAAGTTTCACCAACCCGGTGGCACCCCTTAGTTACCGACGAGTAGCATTCACCCACCACCGCGCTAGGAGGTCCCGTGCCCCGTGAAGTACGTGAGGTCGTCTTTGTTGACGGCGTCCGCACCCCGTTCGGCAAGGCGGGCGGCATGTATGCCGAGACCCGCGCCGACGACCTGGTCATCCGCTGCATCCGCGAGCTGATGCGCCGCAACCCCCAGCTCCCGCCGGACCGGGTCGACGAGGTCGCGATCGCGGCCACCACCCAGATCGGCGACCAGGGCCTGACCATCGGGCGCACCGCCGCCCTGCTGTCCGGCCTGCCGAAGACCGTCCCCGGTTACGCGATCGACCGCATGTGCGCGGGCGCCATGACCGCGGTGACGAACGTGGCCGGCGGCATCGCGATGGGCGCCTACGACGTGGCGATCGCCGGCGGCGTCGAGCACATGGGCCGGCACCCGATGGGTGAGGGCGTCGACCCCAACCCGCGCATCATCGCCGAGAAGCTCGTCGACCCGTCGGCGCTGGTCATGGGTTCGACGGCGGAGAACCTGCACGACCGCCTGCCGCAGATCACCAAGGAGCGGGCCGACCGCTACGGGCTCAACTCGCAGCTCAAGACGGCCAAGGCCTACGCCGACGGCAAGCTTCAGCCCGACCTGGTGCCGGTGGCGCTGCGCAGCGCCGAGCAGGGCTGGGGCCTCGCGACGGCCGATGAGGCGCCGCGCGAGACCTCGATGGAGAAGCTGGCCACCCTCAAGACCCCGTTCCGCCCGCACGGCCGGGTCACCGCGGGCAACGCCGCCGGTCTCAACGACGGCGCCACCGCCGCGCTGCTGGCCAGTGAGGACACCGCCCGCGAGCTGGGTCTGCCGGTCGCGATGCGGATGGTCTCGTACGGTTTTGTCGGCGTCGAGCCCGAGATCATGGGCTACGGCCCGATCCCGTCGACCGAGAAGGCCCTCAAGAAGGCCGGCCTGACCATCGGCGACATCGGCCTGTTCGAGCTGAACGAGGCGTTCGCGATCCAGGTGCTGGCGTTCCTCGACCACTACGGCATCGCCGACGACGACCCGCGGGTCAACCCGTGGGGCGGCGCGATCGCGATCGGTCACCCGCTCGCCTCGTCCGGCGTCCGCCTGATGACGCAGCTGGCCCGGCACTTCGCCGAGCACCCCGAGGTGCGCTACGGCCTCACCGCCATGTGCATCGGCATCGGCATGGGCGGCACCGTGATCTGGGAGAACCCGAACTGGGACGGAGAGGCGAAGTGATCGAGCACCCGAACGAGGTCGTCACGAAGGCACTCGTCCGCTTTGTCCAGGTCGGCGCCAAGAAGGCGGCGATCATCACGCTGGACAACGGCTTCGACCACAAGAAGCCGAACAGCTTCGGACCGGGCGGCCTGAAGTCCCTGGACGAGGCGATCACCGCGGCCACCGAGGGCGACCCCGCGTTCATCGCGATCACCGGCAAGCCGTACATCTTCTGTGTCGGCGCGGACATCACCGGCATCCCGTTCCTGACCTCACGCGAGCAGGCGATCGAGCTCGGCGAGCTGGGCCACCGGGTGTTCGCGCGGTTGAAGAACTCGGCGATTCCGACTTTCGCCTTCGTCAACGGGGCCGCGCTCGGTGGCGGCCTCGAGGTGGCTCTGCACTGCCACTACCGCACGGTGTCGGGCGGCGCGGCGGCCCTCGGTCTGCCCGAGGTCGCGATCGGCCTGGTGCCCGGCTGGGGCGGCAGTCAGCTGCTGCCCAACCTGATCGGCGTCCCCGGCGCGGCCCAGGTCATCCTGCAGAACCCGCTCACCCAGAAGGTGCTGCGCCCTAAGCAGGCGGTCGAGCTGGGCGTGGCCGACCAGTTGTTCGAGCCGGCCGACTTCCTGGAGCGCTCGCTGGAGTGGGCGGCCGCGGTCGTCGACGGTGAGCTGACCGTGCAGCGCCCCGAGGTCGACAAGGACATGTGGGAGGGCGTGCTCTTCTTCGCCAAGCAGCAGCTCGACGAGAAGCTGCACGGCGCCGTCCCGTCGGCCAACAAGGCGCTCGAACTGCTCGCGCTGGCCAAGGACGCGTCCTTCGAGGACGGCACCGCGGCCGAGACCGAGGCCCTGGCCGACCTGATCATGGGCGACGAGTCCCGGGCCAGCCTGTACGCGTTCGACCTGGTGCAGCGGCGGGCCAAGCGCCCGGTCGGCGTGCCCGACAAGTCGCTCGCCCGCAAGGTCACCAAGGTCGGCATCGTCGGCGCCGGCCTGATGGCCTCGCAGCTCGCCCTGCTGTTCGCGCGCCGCCTGCAGGTGCCGGTCGTGCTGACCGACATCGACCAGGCCCGCGTCGACAAGGGCGTGGCCTACGTCACCGACCAGATCGACAAGCTGGTCGGCAAGCGCCGGCTCGACGAGGGCACCGCGGCCAAGCTGCGCGGCCTGGTCAGCGGCTCGGTCGACAAGTCGGTCTTCGCCGACGCCGACTTCGTGATCGAGGCGGTCTTCGAGAACCTCGACCTCAAGAAGCAGATCTGGGCCGAGCTGGAGAAGATCGTCACGCCCGAGGCGATCCTGGCCACGAACACCAGCTCGCTGTCGGTCACCGCGATGGCGGCCGACCTCGAGCACCCGGAGCGGGTCGTCGGCTTCCACTTCTTCAACCCGGTCGCCGTCCTGCCGCTCCTCGAGATCATCAAGGGTGAGCGGACCGACGACGCGACACTGGCCACCGCGTTCGCCGTCGGCAAGGAGCTGAAGAAGTCGTCGGTGCTGGTCAAGGACGCCCCGGCGTTCGTGGTCAACCGCCTGCTGACCCGGGTCACCAGCGAGATCTTCCAGGCCATCGACGCCGGCACCCCGCTCGACGTGGTGAACGAGGCGATGGACCCGCTGGGCCTGCCGATGCGCCCGATCGCGCTGCTCCAGCTGGTCGGCCCGGCCGTCGCCTACCACGTGGGCGAGACGCTGCACCGGGCGTTCCCGGACCGGTTCGCCGAGTCGGCCAACCTCAAGAAGATCGTCGACGCCGGCCTGCCGGTGATGGTCGACGACGAGATCAACCCCGAGGTGGCCGAGCTGGTGGCGGGCGGTTCCGCGCCGTTGTCGGCCGATCAGGTACGAGCCCAGGCGCTCGACGCCCTGGCCGAGGAGATCCGGATCATGCTCGACGAGGGCGTGGTGGCCGAGGCGCAGGACATCGACCTGTGCATGATCCTGGGCGCCGGCTACCCGTTCCACCTGGGTGGCGTGACCCCGTACCTCGACCGCAGCGGCACCTCCGAGCGGGTGACCGGCAAGCGGTTCCTCCCCGCGGGGCTGGCCGGCCTCCCCGCGTAGCCGAAAAGTCCGACGATCGACGCCCCGTGCCCAGATGCACGGGGCGTCGATCGTTTTGCCCATCCGGCCCGGCCCACCACCCAGAACGGGGGAAGTAGTCGATTGCTCACTACCGATAAGCTCGCGCCCGTACCCGATTCCTGGAGCTCTTGATGTCGCAGCCCCCGTATCCCGGCCAGCCGTACAACGGTGAGCCCTCTTCCGGCCAGCCGAACCAGGGGGGTCAGCCGCCGTATCAGGGCCAGCCGCCTTACCAGCCCTACCCGGGTCAGTCGCCGCAGGAGCCGCCGCCGTACCCGCCGACCACGGCCTACCCGTCGTCCGGTCAGCCCGACTACGGCCAGCCCACGCCGCCGCAGTACGGTCAGCCCCAGTACGGTCAGTCCCAGCCGGGCCAGCCGCCGTACGGTCAGGGTGACTACAACCAGCCGCCGCAGTACGGTGCTCAGCCCGGCTTCGGCCAGCAGCCCGGCGGCTACGGCACACCGCAGCCGCCGAAGAAGAAGTCCAAGGTCCTGCCGATCGTGCTGATCTCGACCGCGATCGTCCTGGTGCTCTGCATCGGCGGCGTCGTCGCGCTCTACATGATCGGTAAGAACGCGGCCGACGACGTCACCGACGCGGTCGACAACCTGCCGACCTCCACCGCCGGCCCGGCCCGGACCGACGAGCCGACCACGGCGCCGACCACCCGCGCCGCGGCCACCGTCACCATCGCCGAGCCGAAAACGCTGGGCGGCCGCGACAAGCTGACGTCGGCCCAGTTCAAGGCCATCGCCGACCAGCTCAAGAGTGGTCTCGAGACGGTGCCCGGCGCGACCAGCACGGTCGGTGCGCTCTACGGGGAGGTCGCCGACCAGGACATCGTGATCCTGGCCGCGGCCGAGGCCCCCATCAAGAACCCGAAGGCCGAGCTCGAGCAGACCTTCTACGGCGCCGGCATCGGTGGCCTGAAGATCGACAACATCACCACGGCCCCCACCGGCGCGCTCGGCGGCGCGGCCAAGTGCGGCAGCTCCGAGACGTCCGGCATCGACATGGCCATCTGCACCTGGGCCGACGAGGGCAGCGTCGGCATGTTCATCTGGTACTTCAAGTCGGTGGCCAAGGCCAAGGCCGAGTTCCCCAAGCTCCGGGCCCAGGTCGAAAAGAAGAGCTGACCGGGTCAAGCCGACACGCCGCCCGACACGATCACATAGTCGCATCGCCTCCGGAACGGACCGGTCACGGTTCCCGTCCCGGAGGCGATTGCGTCATGTCCAGCCGTCAGGATGGGCCCGACCCGGACAGGGTCAGGCTGACTGAGGAGGGGTCCGGTGGTCCTGGAGCAATTGCGTCGCGTCCGCTGGGCCGTGCGGGCGACCCTGCTGCTGGGAGTGGCCGCCTCGGTGGTCGCGAACGTCCTGCACGCACTGGACAACCCGATCAGCCAGGCCATCGCCGCCTGGCCGCCGCTGGCCCTGCTGCTCACCGTCGAGCTGATCTCGCGGGTGCCGGTGCACCGGCGCTACCTGGCCGCGTTGCGCCTGATCTCGACGGCCATCATCGCCGGCATCGCGGCCTGGGTGTCCTACTGGCACATGGTCGGCGTCGCGGCCCGGTACGGGGAGACCGGCGCGTCGCCCTACCTGCTGCCGCTCTCGGTCGACGGCCTCATCGTGGTGGCCAGCATCTGCCTGGTCGAACTGGGCGGCCGCATCTCGACCCTGGAACACGCCGCCGCGCAACCAGCGCCGTCTTTCGCCGAGACGGTGCCGGCACCTCAGCCCATCGCCGGGTTGATCCCGAGCCCGCTCAGTGCGGCTCACGCCCGCGTCAACGGTCCCGGGCCGGCGCCGCGCGCGTCGGGTCCGCTCGGCCCCACCACGGCGGCCGCGCTGGCCGAAGTCGCGGCCGCGCTCCCGCGCCCGGCCCAGCCCGCCCCGGCCCCGAGCCCGGCCCACCCTCGCGCCACGGTCGGCGCGGGCGGCCCGGCCACGGGCCGCGCCGTTCCCGCGCAGCGATCGAGCGCCTCCCCCAGCGGCCGAGCGGTGACAGCGCCCACGACCGGTCGCGTCACTGCGAGATCCCGTACGCAAGCGGCGAAGCCCCGTCCGGAAGAGGAAGCCACCACCGCGAGGCCGCGCCGGACCCCGGCCGAGACGGTGGCCCTGGCCGCCCGGATCAAGGCCGCCCGGCCCGAGCTGTCCGAGGCCGAGCTCGCGGCCGAGCTGGGCATCAGCCCGTCACGCTGGCGTACCGTCCGCCGGGAAGCGGCCTGAGCCCAGCCCTGCCGATCACGGGGAGCGGGCGAGGTCCAGGCCGTAAAGGGGCGGGGCGAGGTCCAGGCCGCAAGGGGGCGGGGCGAGGTCCAGGCCTCAAGCCACCCCGAGCCCCTTGGCCCGCGGCACCGAGGCCGAGGCCGCCACCACCGGCGTCGCGTCGGCTGTCGGCAGCGACACCGTCACTTCCAGCCCGCCCCCGTCCTGGGCGACCGCCGACACCGTGCCGCCATGCGCATCGCAGACGGCCCGCACGATCGACAGCCCCAACCCTGACCCCCGCGACCCCGTACGCTCCCATCCCCCACGCCGGAACGGCTCGAACAACCCCGGCACGTCCCCCGGCTCGACCTCGTATCCGGTGTTCCCCACCACCAGCCGGGCCTGCCCGTTGACCGTCTCGGTCCGCAGCCACAACCGCCCCAGCAGGTGGTTGTAGCGAATGGCGTTCTCGATCAGGTTCCCGGCCAGCCGGTCGAGCAGCGACGGATCGCCCACCACCGGCGCGTCGCGCAGGTCGGTCGTCACGTCGAGCTTGAGCCGCTCGGCCTCGGCCTTCACCGCCGACAACGCGGTCGTCGCGCTCATCGACAGGTCGGCCGGCACCTTGCGCACCAGCCGGCGGCCCGACTGGGCCTCCGACCGGGCCAGCACCAGCAGCGCGTCCACCAGCCCGTTGGCCCGCTCCGAGGCGTTGCGCACGACCTTGGCCATCCGGCGGTACTCGGCCACGTCGGCCTCGTCGTCGCTCAGCGTCACGTCGATCTCGGTGCGCATCACGGCCAGCGGCGTGCGCAGCTCGTGCGAGGCGTTGGCCACGAACCGCTTCTGCGACTCGAACGCGCCGGCCAGCCGGTCGAGCATCGCGTCGAACGTGCGCGCCAGCTCGGCCACCTCGTCGTCCGCCCCGGAGTAGCGGATGCGCTGGTCGAGCGTCTCCTCGCCGAGCCGCCGCGCGGTCTGCGTCACCGTGTGCAGCGGCCGCAGCGCCCGCCCGGCCACCGCGTAGGCCCCGGCGATGCCGATGATGCCGATCAGCACGAGCGCCACCAGCCCTTTGACCAGCACCTCGCGTGATCCCTGCTCGACCAGCGTCTTCTGCCACTGCACGGCGTCGGCCGCCCTGCCGTCGGCCAGGGTGACCTGGGAACCGGGCGCCAGCCCGACGCCGGGGTGCATCACGTCACCCACCAGCAGCCAGGCCAGCAGCACCAGGATCGCGCCCGCACCGACCAGCAGGATGCCGTTGAGCAGGGTCAGGCGCAGCCGCAGCGTGGGCCGCAGGGTGAAGCCGGGGCCGCGTTTGGCCCGGCCGAGATAGACCGTCATGAGAGGACGACCGGTTCGGGCACCCGATAGCCCGCCCCCACCACGGTCTCGATCAGCGGCGGATCGCCGACTTTCTTGCGCAGGGTCATCACGGTCACCCGGACGGTCGTGGTGAAGGGATCGGTGTTGGCGTCCCACACCCGTTCCAGCAGCTCCTCGCTCGACACCACGCCGCCGCGCGCCTTGAGCAGCTCCTCCAGGACCCCGAACTCCTTGTTGGTCAGCTCGATCGGGGTGCCGCCGCGGGTGACCACCCGGCGGGTCTGGTCGAGCACCAGGTTGCCCACGGTGAGCACGGGCGGTGCGGCCGGGGTGGCTCGCCGGCCCAGCGCCTGCACCCGGGCCACCAGCTCCTCGAAGGCGAACGGCTTGGCCAGGTAGTCGTCGGCGCCCAGTTGCAGCCCCTCGACGCGGTCGGCGACCGTGCCGCTCGCGGTCAGCATGAGCACCCGGGTCAGCGCGCCCGACTCGACCAGGGCGGCGCAGATCTCGTCGCCGTGCATGCCGGGCAGGTCGCGGTCCAGCACCACCACGTCGTACCTGGTCACATAGGCCATCTCGTGGCCCTGCAACCCGTCGTACGCGACGTCGACCGCCATCCCCTTGCGCCGCAGCCCCCGTGCGATCGCGTCACAGAGGTTCCGCTCGTCCTCCACCACCAGCACCCGCACCGCAGTCCTCCGTCGACCTAGCCCGCCACAGCCTCGCCGACCCGCGGTGAACCGGACGTGAAGAGGCCATGAGTGAAGGCTACCGAAGTGGCCACAGGGCGACGTTCGCGTCGACCAGGCGGCAGATGAGCCGGTCCGAGGCGACCTGGCAGCTGTTCGACACGTCGTCGGCCGAGCCGAGCAGGCGGACCGCGAGCGTGGCCGGGTCGAGGATCCCGTAGTGCACGAGGTAGGCCCCGCGGACGTCGAGTTTGGCGTAGAAGCGCCCGTCCCCGGTCGGCGCCAGGAACTCCCACCGGCCGAAGTTCCCCCGGGCCGCGCCGGTCTGCAGGTCGACCACCCACAGGGCGGGCTCGTCCGCTCCCCGCTCGGCCCGGGTGGCCAGCAGATGGTCGCCAATTCCTTCGGCGTACGCGTAAAGGTCCGACCGCCAGAGCTCGCGCCCGGTTGCGGGGTCGAGGGCGGTCATCCCCCGCTGGTGCCGGAAGGTGCAGATGAGCCGCCCGCAGCCGGCCTGCATCCAGCTCGTCGACAGGTCGGCCCGGGTGTGCCAGCGGAAGGTGAGATCCGGCAACCGGTACGCCGCGAACCCGGCCCGCCCCTCGTCGGCCATCACCAGGTCGTCGACCGGCCAGATCAGCCCGTTGGCCCGGGCCGGCCGCGTCGGCAGCGCCCGGCTCGCGATCAGCGCGCCGGTGTACGGGTCCCGGCTCTCCAGCCGCCCCGAGTCGGTCAGCAGCACCAGCCAGCGCGGGAAGTCCCCGGCCCAGCCGGTCTCGGCGATGTAGCCGTCCGACGGCCGGCGCAATGTCCAGCGGGTGGCCCCGGTCCGCAGGTCGACGCCGTGCACCCAGTCGTCGGTGCCGAGCAGCACCAGATCCCGGGCCGGCGAGACCGCGATCAGGCGGGCCGTCTGCCGCCACCGGGTGTGGTCGGTGCCCTCGGCCACCGCCACGGTGGCCCAGATGCCGCTGGCGTCGACCTGATAGGACACGACCATCGTGTCACCGGCCAGGATCACCTGGTTGACGGCGCCCGAGACGGTGACCGTGGTCCGGTCGAGCAGCCGGGCGCCCGGCAGGGCGTAGGTGCTGACGATCCGCCGGCTCACCTGGGCGACGAGTGTGGCCGACCCGCTGACCAGCAGCATCCGGTCGGCGCCGAGAAACATGGTGTCGCCCAGCCGGGCCGGCACGATGGCCGGCGGCCGCATAACCGGGAACGGCGCGCCCGCGGCCAGCTGGGCGAGCAGGATGAGGGACAGCAGCGCGAGCAGGGCCCGGCGCGGGACCGGCTGGTCGGCCTCGGCGGCGGCCGGCGGTGCCTCGCGGGGCAGCTCGCCGAGTTCGATCACGTGGTCCGGCACGGGCGCACCCCCCACTCATTGTGCGCCGGGCCGGTCAGGCCTGATAGGCCCAGATTCGCAGTCCGCCGTCGGTGCGGCACACCACGTGGCTCTCGTCGGAGGTGCAGTCGCTGACCGGTCCGCCGGTCAGCCCCAGCGGCTGGATCGCGGCCCGGCGCGACAGCACCACGCCGAACGCGCTGGCCCCCTGATCGAGGCTGCGCCGCAGCACGATCGGCCGGCCGGGTTCACCGATCACCTCGGCCCGCCAGCCGGCCAGGTCGACCTGGGTCTGCCCGGTGCCCGGGTCGACCAGGCGCATCGGCAGGCCCGACTCGACGTCCACCTCGAGCACGTAGCCGCCGTACTTCCACAGGTCGACGTCGGCCGGGGCCCGCCAGCGGGCCTCTCCCGTGCGGGGGTCGAGCACGTCGAGCGCCCGCCGGTCGCCCGAGCAGATCAGGCCGCCGCAGCCGGCCGGTTCGAGCACGATCTTGGGCACCGGCCGCGACCAGCTCCGCTCGAGGGTCTCGACGGAGTAGTTGGCCTCCGCGGTGGCGATCCCGTCGACACCGTAGGAGACGGTCAGGAGGTCGTCGACGAGGACGCTGCTCATGGGTGGAGCGCCGTCGACGGGCGGCAGGGGCACGCTCGCCTCGACCTTGCCGGTGTCGCCGTCGATGCGCCGCAGCCGGTCGGACGAGAGCAGCAGCACGGCCGGTTCGTCGCCCGGGACCACGTCGACGTTGACCGAGCCGGCGGCGCTCACGGTCCAGAGCGTGCGGCCGGTGGCCAGGTCGACCCCGCGGACGTCGGTGCGCAGGGGCGGTTCGGTGTGCGGCTCGCCGGTGGCCGAGAAATAGAGCATGCCCGGCTCGCCGGACGCCTGGTCGTAGACGGTGTCGTCGCGGAACTGATGCCCCTGCACCACCCCGACGCGGCCGCCGGGCAGCGGTGCGATCGACGTCGGCGAGGTCCACCGGGTGGCCCCGGTCCGGGCGTCGACGACGGTGGTCCGGGTGCCGTCGCCCAGCAGCACGGCGTCGCCGGCCGGCCGGGCCTCGAGCCCGGTCATCCCGAGATCGCTCTCGGGCCGGGCCGGGAGGCGCTTGCGCCACAGCTCGCGGGGCGGCTCGGCCAGGCTCCAGGCGGTGGTGACCCGCTCGGTCTCGGACACCGCGGCGAACGTGTAGACCTGACCGCCGGCCAGCTGGAACGGCGCCTCGGGGCCGCCGGGGGCGGGCACGGCGCCGAGGTAGCGCCAGAGCACGGGCAGGACGGGCGCCGCGCCGCCGGCCGCGAGCAGCAGGACGGCGACCAGCAGCAGACCGGGCAGGCGGTATCGGTGGGCGGGCGGCGCAGTGGTGAGCGTGGGGTCGGGCTGGGCGGTCAGGTCCAGCTCGATCACCGCCAACGCTTACCCCTTCCGGTCGTACGCCCAGACGACGAGCTGGCCGTACATCGAGCGGCAGACCAGCCGCTCGGGCGCGGCCTGACAATCACCCGTGCCGGCCGGCAGCGGCCCCAGCAGCCGTGGCTGCACCTCGCCCGGTCGGGCGACGGCGACCATCGTACGACCTCCGTCCGACTCCGAACGCGTGACCAGCAGGTGATCCTCGCTGCCGGCGCCGTAGATCGGGCGCCACCCGGTGAGATCGACCTGAAGCTGCCCGGTGTCCGGATCGATCAGACCGAGCGGCTGGGTGTTCTCGGCCGTCCCGTAGGCCACGAACGACTTGCCGTACTGCTGGATGCCCCGCCAGCCCGGGTTGGTCCACCGCACGTCCCCGGTCGCCGGATCGATCGCCCGCATCCCGTCCGGCCCGGACAGGCAGGCCAGCACCCCGCAGGCCTCGATGTCGTAGTAGCCGCCGGCCGGCTGCGACCACAGGTTGCGCAGCGTCGTCCCGTCGTAGGCCGAGAACTCCATGTCCGGCCGGCCGGGGTGCCGCAGCAGCACGACGCCGTCGACCACGGCCGGGTTGGTCGGGTCGTAGTCGGCGGGCGGGACGGCCGCGGTGACCAGCCGCTCCCCGGTGACCAGGTCGTGCACGGCCATCGTCCGGTTGTCGTGCACCAGCAGCATGCGGGTGCCGGAGTCGCCCGGCCCGGGCAGCCCGGTGAGCACCGCGCTGGACGGCACGTCGACGGTCCAGCGGGTGCGCCCGGTGACCGGGTCGATCGCCTCCACCGGTCCCTGCACCCGCCGGGCGACGCCCCCCATGCTGCGGGTGGGCGAGGCGGCGAGCAGGGTCGGCGACCCGGCCAGGGTGACCACGTTGCCCGACCGGCGCCACTGCCGGGTGCCGTCGGCCAGCGAGATCGCGGTGGTGCCCGGGTCGCGGGAGCCGACCGTCCACGGCCGCATCAGCACCAGGCCGGAGCCGAGCCGCAGCCGGAAGGCGGGGGCGGTCTGCCCGGCCTCCCACTGGGTCGCGCCGTTGTCGAGGTCGTAGGCGCTGAGCATGCCGAAGCTCTGGGCGAGCAGCCGGCCGTCCTCGGTCAGCGCGTACGCGTCGGCCGGCCCCACCGACAGGCTGAACACCTCGGTCAGCGCGGCCTTGGCGGGCGCCATCGAGGCACCCGCGGTGAGCAGGATGAGGGTGGTCAGGACGGCGGCCGGGAACCACCCCGGGAAGGTCGAGCGCTGCGGCGAGTCATACGAATCGGGTTCCCCACGTTCCAGGCCCAGATCGATGATCACCGTGTTGCTCTGCACCGTCATGCCTCAAAGGTAACGAGCAGATAACGGCATCGCCCCACGCCGGTCCGTTTCGCGGGGCAATCACCAAATTATCGCGCCTCGCATCACGCCTTGTGCTGAAGCTCCGGCTGGTCGGCCAGCTTCGACACCCACTCGATGACGTCGCGGGCCACGTCCTGAGCGGTGAGGCCGAGCTCGGTCAGGATCTCGGTCCGCGTGCCGTGCGGGTGCCACCCGGCCGGTACGCCGAAGTCGCGCAGCGGCACCTCGACCCCCGCGTCGCGCAGGGCACTCGCCACCGCGTCACCCACGCCGCCGGCCCGCATGCCGTCCTCCAGCGTGACCACGAGACGGTGCTGACTGGCCAGGCCGGTCAGCTCGATCGGCACCGGGCGCACCCAGCGCGGGTCGGCCACGGTGACCCCGAAGCCCTGCTCGGCCAGCCGACCGGCCACGTCCAGGCCGAGCCCGGCGAACGAGCCGACCGCGACCAGCAGCACGTCCTTGCGCTCGTCCTCGCGCAGCACGTCGATCTGACCGGCGCGGCGCACCGCGGGCAGAGCGGCCGGGACGGCACCGGTCGGGAAGCGGACGATCGTCGGGCCGTCGTCGACCGCGATCGCCTCGCGCAGCTCCTCCCGCAGCGTGGCCTCGTCGCGCGGCGCCGCGATGCGCAGGCCGGGGACGACCCCGAAGACGCTCATGTCCCAGATGCCGTAGTGGCTGGGCCCGTCGGGACCGGTGATGCCGGCCCGGTCGAGCACGAACGTGACCGGCAGCTCGTGCATCGCCACATCGAGCAGCACCTGGTCGAAGGCGCGGTTGAGGAAGGTGGCGTAGACCGCGACCACCGGGTGCAGGCCGCCCATGGCCAGCCCGGCCGCACTGGTCACCGCGTGCTGCTCGGCGATGCCGACGTCGTACGCCCGCTCGGGGTATTTCTTGGCCAGCGCGGCGATGCCGGTCGGCTCGGCCATGGCGGCGGTGATGCCCACCACGTCCGGCCGCTCATCAGCGATCTTGACCAGCTCGTCGGCGAAGACGCTGGTCCACTTCAGCTTGGACGCGCCCAGCAGCTTGCCGGTCTCGGCGTCGAACGCGCCCGGGCTGTGCAGGCAGTCGGCCTCGTCCTGCTCGGCGGGCCGGTAGCCGTAGCCCTTGCGGGTCACCGCGTGCACGATGACCGGGGCGTTGAAGCCCTTGGCCCGGCGCAGCGCCGACTCCATGGCCTGCACGTCGTGGCCGTCGACCGGGCCGAGGTATTTGATGCCCAGGTCCTCGAACATCGGCTGCGGGCTGACCGCGTCCTTGATGCCCCGCTTGACCGCGTGCAGCACCTCGTAGACCGGCTTGCCCACCACCGGGGTCGAGCCCAGCGCGTCCTTGACCAGGTCGAGCACCTTTTCGTAGCCGGGGTTGAGCCGCAGCGTGGAGAGGTGGTCGGCCAGGCCGCCGATGGTCGGCGAATAGGACCGGCCGTTGTCGTTGACGACGATGACCAGCCGGTTCTTGGCGGCGGCGATGTTGTTGAGCGCCTCCCAGCACATGCCGCCGGTGAGCGCGCCGTCGCCGACCACGGCCACGGTGTGCCGGTCCTCGCCGCGCAGCGCGAACGCCTTGGACAGGCCGTCGGCGTAGGACAGCGCGGTCGAGGCGTGCGAGTTCTCGATCAGGTCGTGCTCGCTCTCGGCCCGGCTCGGGTAACCGGTGAGCCCGCCGCGCTGGCGCAGCAGGTCGAAGCCGTCCTGCCGGCCGGTGACGATCTTGTGGACATAGGCCTGGTGGCCGGTGTCGAAGAGCACGCGGTCGCGGGGCGAGTCGAAGACCCGGTGGATGGCCAGCGTGGTCTCGACGACACCGAGGTTGGGGCCGAGGTGGCCGCCGGTGCGCGACACCTTGGCCACCAGGAAGTCACGAATCTCCGCCGCCAGGAGGGTCAGCTGCTCGGTGGTCAGGCGCTTGAGGTCACCCGGTGAGGTGATGCTCGCCAGGATGCCGTCGGAGGCGGAGAGGTCGCTCATGACGCCGAAGTCTATCGGCGTGCTGCGACAGCGCATCCCGGCCGAAGAGCCGGGACCAGGTCCTACACACAACCGACACATGTGCCTGACCTGCGTTCCCCTGGTGATCTACCGCACAGTAACAACCCGGTATCAAAGGCTTGGACCGCGTCGGGCATGCTTGACGGACGCGACTGGCGGCACCGGGGATGGGCACAGACCATCGGGGAGCCTGTCACGGGGTGTCGACCGCCTGGGCCCCCGTGCGACGAGGGAGTCGTATGTCCGCACGCCTTCTGCCCGGCGCTCCGGTCGCCGAGGCTGTCCTGGCCGACGTCTCCGAGCGCGCCGCCAAGCTCACCGCCCAGGGCGTCACGCCCAGCCTGGCCACCGTGCTGGTCGGTGACGACGACGCCAGCGCCGGATACATCCGCATCAAGCAGCGGCAGGCCGCCGAGCTCGGCTTCGCCTCACCCCATCGGCATCTGCCGGGCGACATCTCCCAGGAGCAGCTGTACGAGGTCATCGCCGAGCTGAACGCCGACACCAGCGTGCACGGGGTGCTCATCCAGTACCCGATCCCGGCCCACCTCGACTACGACGCCGCGCTGCAGACCCTCGACCCCGACAAGGACGTCGACGGCATGCACCCGCTCAACATGGGCCGGCTCGCGATCGGCCTGCCCGGCCCGCTGCCCTGCACCCCGGCCGGCATCGAGGCACTGCTCGCCCACTACGACATTCCGGTCGCCGGCCGCGAGGTCGTCATCCTGGGCCGCGGCGCCACCCTGGGCCGCCCGCTGGCCATGCTGCTGGCGCAGAAGCGGCCGACCGCCAACGCCGCCGTGACCGTGGTCCACACCGGCGTACCGGATTGGGACCGCTACACCCGCCGGGCCGAGATCCTGGTCGCCGCGGCCGGTGTGCCCGGCATCATCCAGCCCGAGCACGTCCGGCCGGGCGCGACGGTGATCGGCGCCGGGGTCCGCTACGCGGGCAAGCGCCTGCTGCCCGACGTGGCCGAGGAGTGCGCCGAGGTCGCCGGGGCCATCACGCCACGGGTGGGCGGGGTGGGCCCGACGACCGTCGCGATGTTGTTCCGCAACGCCATCAACGCGGCTGAGCGGGCGGTCGCCACAGCCGGGTGACCCGGCCGGTGAGCTGTCAGCTTGCCGGCTCCGAGGTTGGCTCCACAGCCGACTCCGGGGCCGGCTCCAGCAGGGCCACACACTCGATGTGCTGGGTCATCGGGAAACAGTCGAAGGCCCGCAGCGTGGTCAGCTTCCAGCCCAGCCCCTGGAAGGTGGCGATGTCCCGGGCCAGCGAGGCCGGGTCACAGGACACATAGGCCACTGCCCGCGGTCCGGCCTCGGCCACCGAGCGCACCACCTTGGCCCCGGCGCCGGCCCGCGGCGGGTCGAGCACCACGAGGTCGACCGGCCCGGTGACCCGGCGGCGGGACAGCGCCGCCTCCACCCGCGCCTCGACCACCTCGGCCGAGGGCAGATCGGCCAGGTTCCGCCGGGCCGAGACGACGCCCGCCCGGGACGACTCGACCACGGTCGTCCGCCCGTGGGTGCGCTCGGCGACCGCACCCGCGAAGAGGCCGGCACCGCCGTAGAGGTCCCAGGTGACCTCACCCTCGGCCGGTTGCAGCAACTCCACCACCGCGGCCGCCAGCGTCTGCGCCGCGGCCGGGTGCACCTGCCAGAAGCCGTCGGGCGGCAACTGCCAGCGCCGGCCGGCCGCCACCTCGGTGACCTCCTCCGGACCGGACACCCGCACCTGCCCGTTGTTGCCGAGCGCCGTGCCGTCGGCCGGATCGTCCGGCGGAAGCACACCCCCGCCCGAGGCAGGCCGGGACAGCACCGCCACGTCGCCGCCGGTCGTCGCCACCGCGGCCACGGCGTCGGTGCCGGGCCATTCGAGCTTCAGCACGTCGAGCGCCTGGATGGCCGGGTGCGCGATCCGGCACCGGTCGATCGCCACCACCTCGTGCGAACGGTGTTTCAGCAGACCGGCCCGGTCGGCCGCGTCGACGGCATACCGGACCCGGCTCCGCCAGCCGAGCAGCCCCGAGCTGTCGGGCCCGGTCCGCCCGGCCTCGTTCGGCAGCTCCTCGACGCGTACGTCCCAGGAAAGCCCGGCCAACCGCCGGAGCTGTTCCTCGACGACGGCCTTCTTCCACTGTCGCTGTGCCTCGCCGGAAGCGTGCTGAAGGTCGCAGCCGCCGCAGGCACCCGGACGGGCGTACGGGCAGGGCGGCTCGACCCGGTCGGGCGAGGCCTCGTGGATCGTGACCGCGTCGGCCCGCAGGAAGCCCTTGTGCACCTCGGTGATCTCGGCGGTCACCCGCTCGCCGGGCAGCGCGTGCCGCACGAAGACGACGCGGCCGTGCTCGCCGCCCAGTCGCGCGACGCAGTGTCCGCCGTGCGCGGGCGCGCCCACGGTGAGTTCGACACGGTCGCCTTCGACGAGGTCGGGTCCGGTGGTGATCAAGAGTGCGACTCCGGGGTTCGGTCGGCGGAAGGTTCGGGCTCAGGTTCGGGCTCGGCTGGGCGTACCCGGGGACCGCGCGCGGGCACCCGGGTCAGGCTCTGGTCGAAACGGTCGAGGTCGCGGTCCTGGCTGGAGCGCAGCTGCCACGGCACGCTGGTGACCATCACGCCCGGCTCGAACAGCAGCCGGCCCTTGATCCGGAGCGCGCTCTGGTTGTGCAGCAGGTTCTCCCACCAGCGGCCGACGACGTATTCGGGCACGAAGACGGTGACCACGTCGCGCGGGGAGCCCCGCCGCACACCCTTGACGAAGTCGATGATCGGGCCGGTGATCTCCCGGTACGGCGAGTCGACGACGGTCAGCGGCACCGGGATCTGGCGGCGCTCCCACTCCTCCTGGATCGCCCGGGTGTCCTTGTCGTCCACGTTCACGGTGACCGCGGTCAGCGTGTCGGGCCGGGTCGCCTGCGCATACGCCACCGCCCGCAGGGTCGGCATGTGCACCTTGCTGACCAGCACCACCGCGTGGTTGCGGGAGGGCAGCACGGGGCGCTCCTCGGTCGGCTCCAGCTCACGCGAGACCCGCGTGTAGTGCTTGCGGATGGCCAGCATGAGCCCGTAGATGACCACCATGGCGGCGATCGCGATCCACGCGCCGAGCAGGAACTTGGTGATCAGCACGATGATCAGGACGGCGCCGGTCAGGCCCATGCCGAAGGTGTTGATCGCCCGCGACCGGACCATCCGGCGTCGTCGCTCCGGATCGCGCTGGGTGCGCAGCAGCCGGTTCCAGTGCCGGATCATGCCGCCCTGCGACAGGGTGAACGACACGAAGACGCCCACGATGTAGAGCTGGATCAGCCGGGTCGTCTCGGCCTGGAACGCCACCACCAGCACCATCGCCGCGATGGCCAGGAAGACGATGCCGTTGCTGAAGGCCAGCCGGTCGCCGCGGGTGTGCAGCTGGCGGGGCAGATAGCGGTCCTGGGCGAGGATCGAGCCGAGCACCGGGAAGCCGTTGAAGGCGGTGTTGGCGGCCAGGAAGAGGATCAGCGCGGTGACCGCGCCGACCAGGTAGAGCAGGATCGACCCGGCCCCGAACACGGTCTCGCCCAGCTGCGCGGTGACCGTCTTCTGCACGTAGTCGGCCGGGCCGGAGACGATCTGCAGCGTCGGGTCCTCGACGTACTGCAGGTGGGTCGCCTGGGCCAGCAGCACCATCCCGACCAGCATGACGATCGACAGGCCGCCCAGCAGCAGCAGCGTGGTCGCGGCGTTCTTGCTCTTGGGCGGCTTGAAGGCGGGCACACCGTTCGAGATGGCCTCGACGCCGGTGAGCGCCGCACAACCCGACGAGAACGTCCGCAACAGCAGATAGGCGAAGCCGAAGCTGGTGAGATGGTCCTCCTCGGCCGTGATCACCAGGCCCGCGCTGGGCGCCCGCAGGTCGTCACCGAGGACATAGACCCGGAACAGACCGGTCAGGATCATCCCGACGATCACCACGATGAACAGGTAGGTCGGTACGGCGAAGGCGGTGCCGGACTCGCGCAGCCCGCGCAGGTTGAGCGCGGTCAGCACGGCGATCGCGCCGATCGCGAAGCCCACCTTGTGGTCGGCGACGAACGGCACCACCGAGCCCAGGTTGTTGACCCCGGCCGCGCTCGACACGGCCACGGTGAGGATGTAGTCGACCAGCAGCGCGCTGCCCACCCCCAGGCCGGCCCGGGGCCCCAGGTTGACCGTGGCGACCTCGTAGTCACCGCCGCCGGACGGATAGGCGTGCACGTTCTGCCGGTAGCTGGCGACCACGGTGACCATCACGACGGCGACGGCCAAGGTGATCCACGGGGAGATGTAGAAGGCACCGGCCCCGGCGATCGACAGCGTCAGCAGGATCTCGTCGGGCGCGTAGGCCACGCTGGAGAGCGCGTCGCTGGCGAACACCGGCAGGGCGATGCGCTTGGGGAGCAGAGTGTGCTGCAACCGGTCCGACCGGAACGGCCGGCCCAGCAGCAGCCGCTTCGCGAGGGAGGTCGTACTGGCCACGAGTGCAAAGCGTACGGCGGCCCGCGGGGACTCGTACCCCGCCCCGGCCACCGCCCCTGGCGGACGCATGGCAATCTCTCACTCAGCACACCCATCGGGGAGGACACGAGACGTGCACGTGGTGATCATGGGATGCGGCCGGCTCGGTTCGACGCTCGCCCACAAACTCTCCGAACGGGGCCACTCGGTCGCCGTCATCGATCAGAACTCGGATGCTTTCCGCAGGCTGGGCTCCGATTTCGGCGGCATCACGGTGACCGGCATCGGTTTCGACCGCGACGTGCTACGAGCCGCCGACATCGAGCGGGCGGACGCTTTCGCGGCCGTCTCCAGCGGCGACAACTCCAACATCATCTCGGCCCGGCTGGCCCGCGAGACGTTCGGCGTCTCCCGGGTCGTGGCCCGCATCTACGACCAGAAACGGGCCCAGGTCTACGAGCGGCTGGGCATCCCGACCGTCGCCACGATCCGCTGGGCGGCCGACCGGATGGTCCGCCACCTGGTGCCCGAGGGCACCGTCGAGGTGTTCCGCGACCCGACCAGCGTGGTCTCGATCGTCGAGGCGCCGCTGCACCGCGACTGGGTCGGCCGCACGCTGAAGTCGCTCGAGGAGCGCTCCGGCGCCCGGGTGGCCTATCTGATGCGGTTCGGCATGGGCACGCTGGGCACCGCGTCCACCGTGCTCCAGGACGGCGATCAGGTCTTCATGCTGGTCACCGACGAGACGGTGGGCGCCGTGCTGGACATCGCGTGCGGCGCCGACCAGGAAGGGCAGTGACCATGCGGATCGCCATCGCCGGGGCCGGCAATGTCGGGCGGTCGATCGCGCAGGAGCTGATCGGCAACGGCCACCAGGTCATGCTGATCGAGCGCCAGCCGCGCCAGTTGCGCCCCGAGCGGGTGCCCGAGGCCGAGTGGGTGCTGGCCGACGCCTGCGAGCTCAGCAGCCTCGAGGAGGCCGACGTGGCCGGCTGCGACGTCGTGGTGGCCGCCACCGGCGACGACAAGGCCAACCTGGTGGTCTCCCTGCTGGCCAAGACCGAGTTCGCGGTGCCGCGGGTGGTGGCCCGGGTCAACCGGGCCGAGAACGAGTGGCTGTTCACCGAGCAGTGGGGCGTCGACGTGTCGGTCAGCAAGCCGCGCCTGATGGCCGCCCTGGTCGAGGAGGCGGTGACGGTGGGCGACCTCGTCCGCCTGATGACGTTCCGCCAGGGCGAGGCCAACCTGGTCGAGATCACCCTGCCCCGCAACGCCCCGTACGAGGGCCAGCCCGTCCGCGACGTGCCGCTGCCCCGCGACTCGGCGCTGGTGGCGATCCTGCGCGGCAAGCGGGTGATGGTGCCCTCGGCCGACGATTCGCTCGAGGCCGGCGACGAGCTGATCTTCGTCTGCACCGCCGAGGTGGAGGACCAGATCCGCGCCGTCGTGCTCGGCCTCGAGGGCCGCGAGCTCGGCTAGGCCGCCGCCTCGTCCTTCTGCTGACTACTGGTCACCCGGTGGATGGCCCAGGCGGTGAAGGCGAACGTGGCAGCATAGATGGGCCAGCTGATCAGGATGCGCGTGATGCCGAGGGCGTTCGCCTCGCCCATCTGATAGAGCACGAACTGGATGCCGGCCCGCAGGCTCAGCGAGGCGACCCAGACCAGGGTGAGCCACTGGAAGGTCCGGAACAGCCGGGCGTTGCCGAACCAGTCCTGCTGGCCCTTGTTGGCCATGATGCCCCAGACATAGCCGATGATCGGCTTGCGGACCACCACGGAGATCAGCAGCGCCGCAGCCTGGGCGAACGTCAGCAGGATGCCGGGCAGATAGAAGTCCTCGGCCTTGCCCGTGCGCCAGGCCAGGAAGGCGCCGACCGCGATGCCGAAGAGCCCGTTGACCGCGTGCCGGACGGGCTGCTTGCGGGCCAGCCGGTAGCCACCGATGGCCAGCGCCGCGAAGACCGCCCCGCCGATCGCCCCATAGAGCGCCGTACGCTTCTCGAGCCCCACCACGGTGTCGCCGAGGATCACGTTGAGCGCCACGAAGGCCAGCACCGGCAGGCTCGACTCGATGAGCCCGCGCACCCCGCCCAGCTGCTCGGCGATCTGCTCGCTCATCGACGGGAAGGGCTCTTCCTCGTCGTCCTTCTTCCCGGACGCGGCGGGCGGGTCCACCGGGTGCAGGTCGAGCTCTTCGACGACCTCCTCGGCGAGCCGTTCCTCCACGGTTTCGTGCGCGGCGTGACGCGGCTCGCTGCCGGTTGTCACCGGGGCGCCTCCAGCTCGTAGTACGGGTTGTAGATGACCTTGCGATCGTCGCGGATCGCGATGCGTCCGCGCGCGGTGAGCTGTCGCCCGGGCTCGATGCCGGCGATCGACCGGCGACCGAGGAAGATCAGGGTCACGACGTCGCTGCCGTCCCAGAGGTCGGCCTCGAGCGTCGGAAGATTCGTGCGGGGAGTGTATGCCACCGTGCGCAAGCGCCCGTTGACCGAGACGACCTGCCCGCGAGTGCACTGCCCAGCCGGCATCGCGCCGCACTTGGCGACCTCGCGCTGCAGATCCTGGGCGTCGAGCTCGGAATCGGTGGCGGTCAACCGTTCGAAGAACCGGCGCAGGCCGGTGCGCTCGTCGGTGGTCATGACCTCTCCTAGCCCCGCACGGGATGAACGGCACGGACCGATGCCGTGCCGCTCCTACACGGTACGCCCTGGGTGACCACTGTCACGATCCCCCGGGACCGCCGGCCTAGACCGGGGTGCCGTTGGTCTGGCCGCCCTGGGCCTCCTGCTCGCTCTGCGCCTGCTCGGTCATCTCCTTGGGCAGCTGCAGCGGCAGCGCCTCGCGCACCGGGCGGGCCTCGTTGTCGCGGACGACCACCAGACCGGAGAGCACCTCACCGAGCCGGCCCTCACGGCCGCGGTCCGACGCGGCCGCCCCCTGGTAGAGCGCGCGGACCATCCAGCGCGGCCCGTCCACGCCCACGAACCGCACGTCGGCCGGACCCTCGGGGGTGTTCACCCGGGCGGTCAGCTCGACCCCGTACGGCCCCTCGACCTCCTGGGGCGACACGCCGTCACCGGCCATGGCCTCGGCGATCTCGGCGCGCACCTCGTTCCAGATGCCCTCGGAGCGCGGCGCCGCGAAGACGCCCAGCTGCAGCGCGCTCTCGCCGTCGACCAGCACGATCTGCTCGACCGCGCCGTCCGGGTTGGCCTGCACCCGCACCTCGACACCGTCGACCGCCGGGATCTGCAGGCTGCCCAGGTCGAGCCGCTGCACGTCGCCGGGGGCGTGGCTCGCGTCCCACGGCCCGAACTCGGGCGGCGGCGAATCGTCACCGGCGGCCAGACTCTGCTTCAGCGCCTCGGAGGGCGGCGCGTCGGTCGCGCGCACGTGCTTGGGGCCACCGCGCTTACGGGAGAACATCTCTACTGACCTTCCATCTCATGCCTGCTGCGTGGGCAGCGCACTGTGCCCACCCGTCGACCCGTGGCCACCGGCGCCGCGGGCAGTGTCGCCGAGCTCGTCGACCACGTGGAACGACGCCCGCTCGACCCGCTGGACGACCAGCTGGGCGATGCGGTCGCCGCGGGAGATCTTGACGGTGCTCACCGGGTCGTGGTTCACCAGAATCACCAGAATCTCGCCCCGGTAACCCGCGTCGACCGTACCCGGCGCGTTGAGCACGGTCACGCCCAGGCGGGCGGCGAGACCGGAGCGTGGATGCACCAGGCCGACGTACCCCTGCGGGATGGCGACCGCGATGCCCGTACGCACCTTGGCCCGGTGCCCGGGAGCCAGCTCGGCGTCCTCGGCGGCGACCAGATCGGCCCCGGCGTCACCCGGATGGGCGTAGGCCGGGAGCGGCAGATCCTTCTCGAGCAGGCGGATCGGGATCACGACGTCGGTCAAGGCGAACATTCCTCACGGGAGCTACTGGTACGGCCACGACTGATACGGCACTGGGCGGCACTCACCATGCCATCCTGCCGTGCCCGGTCGCGGAGGCGCGCCGTACCCTTCCAGGGTGACACCGGAGTCCCCCGCGCGCACACCCGCGGCGCCCGCCTACCGCGAGCGGCTGCACCTGACCTGGTGGATCTGGCCGGTCATGATGATCGTCGTGGCGATCCTGGCCGTCGAGGTGCTGCTCGGGTTCCCGGCCATGCCGGGCTGGGTGCCGTTCGCCGTGCTGGTCCCGCTCACCGTGGCCGGCATGGTCTGGATCAGCCGCATCCGCGTGGCGGTCACCGACGGCGAGTTCCAGGTCGACGACGCCCGGCTGCCGGTCGAGTTCATCAAGGACGTGGTGGCGCTCGACGCCGAGGGCAAGCGCGAGGCACTGGGCGTGGGCGCCCACCCGCTCGCGTTCGTCGTCCAGCGCCCGTGGATCGGTCCGGCCGTCCAGGTGCTGCTCGACGACCCCGACGACCCCACGCCTTACTGGATCGTCAGCACGCGTCACCCGGTCGAGCTGGCGACCGCGCTGCTCAACCGTCGATGATCTTCTGACGCCCCCGGCGCAGGTCTTTCTTGACGTGCTCGCCCAGGCTCTTGGTGGCCCGGCGGTTGAGATAGCCGGCCACCGCGGCCCCGGTCAGCAGCGGGCCCAGCGTGGTCAGGTTGCGGCCGAACCGCTTGAGCAGCGTGCCCTGCAGCTCCTTGCGAGCGGCCGTGCCGAGCACTGAGGCCACCCCGACGCCGGGCAGCAACGGGTTGACCCCGCGCTGCTGCGACCAGGCCTGGATCAGCTGGGCGGCCCGCTGACCGAGCCCGCCCCGGATCGGCAGCCCGTAGATCTCGTGCAGCTCCCCGATCAGCTTGAGCTCGACCGCCACCACCGCGACCGTCTCGGCCGCGAGCAGGATGGGTGCGGTGAGCAGGGTCGGCGGGGCGACCCACTCGACCGCGGCGACGCCACCGCCGGCGGCGCCGACGCCGGCCGTCGACCGCGCGGCGTTGCGGATCAGGCGGTCGGCCAGGTCGTCGTCGCTGAGGCCGGGAAAGTGCCGTCGCAGAGTCTCCACGTCACGAACGGGGACGTGGGGGGCGACGTCGGTGACGACGTCGCTCATCCAGCGCATCGCGGCCTTGGGCTTGAACATCTGGCCCAACCCGCGGCGGCGGATGTCTCCGACCAGCCGGCCGAGGAGTTGCCGGCGGCCGGCCGGTTCGAGGTCGTCGGCGGTGAGGGCGGCCACGGTCTCGCCGAGTCGCGCGTCGACCGCGGTGAGCTCCTGGCTGGAATCAGTGGGCGCAGTCGTCTGCTCCAGGGCCCGCGGATCGTTCGTCCCGGCGGTGTCGTCCGTTCCGCTCATCGTCGTTCTCCCCGTCGTCGGTCGCGGGCTCATGCCGTCATGGTGATGCCCGGTGTCGACCCCGGGTCAAACCCGGAGACGGCCCGACGCCCGACCGCGAAGCGCGGCCGGGTAGTGCGTCATGCGCGAAGTCGCCGGTCAGGCGCACTCGCGGCAGATCAGCTCCCCGTTCCGCTCCGCGGCCAGCTGGCTGCGGTGGTGAACGAGGAAACAGCGAGCACAGCGGAACTCGTCGGTCTGCATCGGCAGCACCTTGACGGTGAGCTCCTCGTCGGCCAGGTCAGCGCCGGGAAGCTCGAAGCTTTCCGCCACCTCGACCTCGTCGACGTCCACTGCACCCGACTGGGAGTCGGCTCGGCGGGCCTTGAGTTCCTCGAGGCTGTCCTCGCCGAGGTCGACCTCATCGCGACGCGGAGCGTCGTAGTCGGTGGCCATCGGTCTTCACTCTCCTGTATCGATGTGTCACTTGGCGTTAGTAACGCCCGCGACGTTGTTTCGGTTCCCGGTTCCGCCGGACGATTTCCGACACTGCCCCTGACACGTGTCAGACCCCCGGTGAGCGGGGAACACTACCGCTGTCGCGGCAGTGATGTACGCGCACGGGCGGCCCATTGTTCCCGATGTGACCGAGGCGACATCAAAGTAGGGGTAGCAGCCTCTGGATCATCGTCAACGCGCCGGAAGTAATCCCTGTTTCCGCATGCCTGGCGCACAGACGTTAACCTCTCGACAGGTCCCACCCTTCCCCGGCGGGCCAGACCCGGCTGCACCAAATCTCAGAATCCCTGGAGCCAACCCCATGAGCTTTGCGCGCGTACGAGCGCTCGTCGTCGTCGGCGTGCTCGCCGTGGCCGCGGTGGTGTTCGTCATCGTGGCGCTGGTGCGGGACAGCCAGGGCGGCACCACCGCCGGCGGCGGCTGCCCGGCCGGAGCGCCCATGGCCGACGTGGGCCTGCCCGACGACCCGGCCGAGGTGACCGTCAAGGTCCTGAACGGCACCGGCACCCCCGGGCTGGCCGAGAGCGTCACCAACGAGTTCAAGAACCGGCGCTTCACCACGCAGAAGCCGGGCGAGAGCAAGTCCAAGCTCAAGGGCGTCGCCGAGATCAAATATGGGCCGGACACCGTGGGCAAGGCGCAGCTGCTGCGAGCGTATTTCCTGGCCCAGTCCAAGATGACCTACAGCGCCAAGCGCAAGGGCGGGGTCATCGAGATCGTGATCGGCAACCAGTTCCGCCAGCTCGCCACCACCACCGAGGTCAACCAGTCGCTGGTCGAGGTGGGCGAGCCGACGGTGCCGCCGGGCGCCTGCCTCAAGCCCGCCGACAAGGACAGCTGACGCCCTCACGGCCCCCCGGCGGCGTCCAGGACGGCCAGGGCGTCGTGCAGCGGCCCGTGGATCGCCGGTGAGGCGGCCACCACCATGTCGAGGCCGGGCGCGGCACCGGAGAGGCCGGAGACCACGATGCCGGCCTCGGTGGCGACCAGACCACCGGCCGCCCAGTCCCACGGGTTGAGGCCCTTCTCGTAGTAGGCGTCCAGCGTGCCCTCGGCGACCGCGCACAGGTCGAGCGCCGCCGCGCCGAACCGCCGGATGTCCCGCACCTGGGTGATCAACTCGGCCAGTACCCGGCCCTGGTGGGCCCGGCGCCGGGCGTCGTAGCCGAACCCGGTGCCGACCAGCGCCTGCCCCAGACCGGCGGGGGCCGAACCGTGCAGCCGCCTGTCCCCGCGCCAGGCGCCGCCGCCCCGGGTCGCCGTCCACTCGTCGCCGGTCGCCGCGTTGACGACCACGCCGGCGACCACCTCGCCGTCGAGCTCGGCGGCGAGCGAGACCGCGTACTGCGGCAGGCCGTAGAGATAGTTCACGGTGCCGTCGATGGGATCGAGGATCCAGCGCACCGACCCGGCGGACGGCTCGGCCGCCTCGGTGGTCCCGTACTCCTCACCGAGCACCCCGTCACCGGGGCGGGACTCGCGCAGTGCCTCGATCACCTGCCGCTCGACCGCCTTGTCGGCCGCCGTGACCACATCGGTGGCCGTGCTCTTGGTCTGGACATCGCCGATCGCCGCGGCCCGCATCCGCCGCGCGGTCGCCGCCGCGTCCCGGGCCACCCGCACCGCGAGCTCTAGCAAAGCGCCAGGGGTCGATGGGGTCGAAGCCGCCGAAAACTCACTCACGTGTACGCCCTTTCCGCCGATAGCATTCTCTCGCCGGCCGTCATCGACGAGGTCGGCGGCCCCCGCGGCGTGCTGCGACGGGAGGATCTCGCTCGACGGCGCTACAATTCACCCCTGCCCACCGCTTCGCGGACACCCAAGCACCGATCGTCCGCGTCCCGGGGGTCCCCACACCCACACCGGCCAGCCTCTTCGCCGTGCGCTGCGCTGGTCTCATGGCCATGCCAATCCTCGCCTCCGGAAGGTCTTTCGTGACAGAAGCCCACCAGAACGGTGCCGACGTTCGTTCTCTCACCGAGGCCCTGATCGCGCATGCACAGGGTGCGGGGGGCCAGCTCACGTCGGCCGAGGTCGCGACCACGCTCGAGTCCGCCGAGGTGAACCCGGCCCAGGCCAAGAAGATCCTGCGCGGGCTCGTCGACGCGGGCGTCACCGTGGTCGTCGACGGCTCGGCGAGCACCCGCCGCAAGGTCTCCGCCGCCCGGGCCGCGACCCCGGCGTCGAAGGCCACCACGGCCAAGGCCGCACCGGCCCGCAAGGCGGCACCCGCGCCCAAGCAGGCCGCCGCGGTCGCCGCGTCCGACGGTGGCGAGGAGGCGTCCGCAGCCGGCGCCCCCGCCAAGAAGGCCGCGGCCAAGAAGGCCGCCGGTCCCGCCAAGAAGGCGGCCGGACCGGCCAAGACCGGCAAGCCCGGCGAGGAGGGCCCGGCCGACGGCGAGATCGACCCCGAGGAGCTCGCCGCCGAGATCGAGGACGTCGTCGTCGAGGAACCGCCGGCCATGGTCGCGGCGGCCGCGACCGACGCCGCCAGCTCGGCCACCGAGGGCGACTTCGAGTGGGACGACGAGGAGTCCGAGGCGCTCAAGCAGGCGCGTCGCGACGCCGAGCTCACCGCGTCGGCCGACTCCGTCCGCGCCTACCTCAAGCAGATCGGCAAGGTCCCGCTGCTCAACGCCGAGCAGGAGGTCGAGCTGGCCAAGCGGATCGAGGCCGGCCTCTACGCCGCCGAGCGCCTGCGCGCCTGCGACGAGGGCGAGGAGAAGCTCGAGCGCAACATGGAGCGCGACCTGCGCTGGATCGGCCGGGACGGCGAGCGGGCCAAGAACCACCTGCTCGAGGCCAACCTGCGACTGGTCGTGTCGCTCGCCAAGCGCTACACGGGCCGCGGCATGGCCTTCCTCGACCTGATCCAAGAGGGCAACCTGGGCCTCATCCGCGCGGTCGAGAAGTTCGACTACACCAAGGGCTACAAGTTCTCCACGTACGCCACCTGGTGGATCCGCCAGGCCATCACCCGCGCCATGGCCGACCAGGCCCGCACCA
>NZ_JALPVL010000002.1 GCF_023544465.1 Paractinoplanes maris
CCCCCCCCCGCCGGGCCGCGCGCCCGCCGCGGGGGGCGCGGGGGGCCCCGCCCGCCCCCCCCCCGCGGCTCGTCAGTCCTTGAGCAGCTGGCGGGCCATGACGACGCGCTGGACCTGATTGGTGCCCTCGTAGATCTGGGTGATCTTGGCGTCCCGCATCATCCGCTCGACCGGGTAGTCGCGGGTGTAGCCGTAGCCGCCCAGCAGCTGGACGGCGTCGGTCGTGATCTCCATCGCGGCGTCCGAGGCGAAACACTTGGCGGCGGCGCCGAAGTAGGTCAGGTCGTCGTCGCCGCGCTCGCTCTTGCCGGCCGCCACGTAGGTGAGCTGGCGGGCCGCCTCGAGCTTCATGCCCATGTCGGCCAGCATGAACTGGACGCCCTGGAACTCGGCCACCGGCTTGCCGAACTGCTTGCGCTCCTTGACGTAGCCCTTGGCGAAGTCGAGCGCGCCCTGCGCGATGCCCAGCGCCTGCGCGGCGATCGTCACCCGGGTGTGATCGAGCGTCTTCATGGCGGTGGCGAAGCCGGTGCCCTCCTCGCCGATCATGCGGTCGGCCGGGATCCGGACGTTGTCGAAGTAGACCTCGCGGGTGGGCGAGCCCTTGATGCCGAGCTTCTTCTCGGGCGCGCCGAAGCTGACGCCGGCGTCCGACTTCTCGACCACGAACGCCGAGATGCCCTTCGAGCGCTTGGCCGGGTCGGTCACCGCGAAGACTGTGTAGAACTCGGAGACGCCGGCGTTGGTGATCCAGCGCTTCACCCCGTTGAGCACCCAGTGATCACCGTCACGCACGGCCCGGGTCGTCATCGACACGGCGTCCGAGCCGGCCTCGGGCTCGGAGAGGCAGTAGGAGAACATCGCCTCGCCGGAGGCCACCTTGGGCAGGTACTTCTGCTTGAGCTCCTCGGAGGCGGCGATCAGCAGCGGCATCGTGCCGAGCTTGTTGACCGCGGGGATCAGCGAGGACGAGCCGCAGGCGCGGGCGACCTCCTCGATCACGATCGCCGTGGCCAGGGCGTCGGCCCCGGCGCCGCCGTACTCCACCGGGATGTGCGGCGCGTGGAAGTCGCTGGAGCGCAGGGCGTCGTACGAGGCTTTCGGGAACTCACCGGTCTCGTCGGCCTCGGCCGCGTTCGGCGCCACCCGCGCGTCACACACCTCGCGCACCGCGGCCCGGATGGTCTCGTGATCCTCCGGCAGACGGTAGACGTCGAACTCACTCATAACCTGGCCCCTTCGCTCATGCGGTCCCGCCGCTATGTTACTGGCGCGTAGCGTACGCCGACCAGAGGCCGGGTAAGACGCCCGAGGGCGTTTTCTATAGATGTCGGCCCCCATGAGCCTGTTCTAATGAGGTGTCGGACCGGCATGCTTGGACAAGGCGTGGCGGCAGGTCGAGGAGGTTCCGTGGCGCAGGCTGAACAGCCCGACAGCTACGACGATGAGCTGGCCCGCATCGAGGCGTCGATCGCGGATCTGAAGATCCGTGACATGGCCGCGGCGAAGGAGCGCACCCAGATCGCCGCCAAGATCCAGGCGGCGCAGTTCCAGCGGGACATCCTGGCCCACGCCAATACCAAGAAAAAGGCCACCAGAAATCCCAAGACCCGGCGCGTACGGCGTCGCGGGCCGGACGAGTTCCCCCCGCCACCCCCGCCGACCGGCGGCCCGGCCGACGAACCGCCACCGGTTCCCACCGGCGGCCGAGCCCGCCCGGCCGGTCCGCGGCCCGACTGGGCGCCGCCCGCCTCGCCGCACACCGGTCCGCCCGGGGTCGCCACCGACGGTGTCACCATGCTGCTCGACGACCCGCCGCCGACCGAGCGGGTCGCCCCCGCGCCACGCCGCTCCGCGGGCTTCGGCGGCGCCGAGCACCACCCGCCCGAGGCGTCCTCCCAGTCGGTGCAGAACATTCTGCTCGCGCTGGGCGCGCTGCTCATCGGCGTGGCCGCGGTGGTCTTCGCCGGTGTCGCCGTCAGCAACCCGTTCGCGCGCGCGTTCATCCTCGCCCTGGCCACCACGACCGCCCTGGTGGCGGCACCCGGCATCGCCCGCCGCGGCCTCAGCTCGACCGGTGAGACGGTGGCCTGGGTCGGCCTGATCCTGCTGCCGCTGACCCTGTTCGCGCTGCACGGCAGTGAGCTCACCGGCGGCGTGGGCGTGCCCGTCCCGCTCTATCTGGGCATCACCTTCGCGCTCACCGCCATCGCCAGCTTCGTCTACGCCGGTTTCACCCGGCTCGCCGCGCCGCGCTACGCGACTGTCGTGGCCGTGCAGCCGGTTCCGCTGCTGCTGGCCGAGCCGATGATCGAGAGCCCGGCCGGCTGGGCCATGGCGCTGACCGTGGTCGCCGTGCTCGACCTGCTGCTGCTCACCACCGTGATCCGCAAGGGCCGGCTGCTCCCCCGGTGGCCGGTCGGGCGCCCGGTGGCGGCCGACCGGCAGCACCAGGACCCGGTGCTGCTGGCCGAGGACGCACCCGCGCGCCCCGAGTCGGCGGGCGAGGAGCCCGACCTCATCCTGCACGGCGCCACCACCCGGCGCCGCCAGGGCTGGCTGCGGACCCGCATCTTTCCCGGCCCGCGTCCCGAGGGGGCCCCGGCCGCGGGCTCGGTCCCGATCGAGCTGCCGGCCACGCCGCCGTCGGCCGACTGGCTGCGCGAGCTGACGTTCGCGCTGCTCTGCGTGGCCAGCGCGGGCGCCCTGCTCTATTCGTCGGTGGCGCTGCTGCAGGCCCGGGTGCTGCCCGACGCGCTGCGCTCCGGGCTGGTGCTGGTGCTGGCCGCGCTCACCGGGTTCGCCGCCGCCTGGCTGCTCGACAACCTGGTCGCCCGCAACATCGCCGGCGGCGTGCTGGCCCTGGCCGTGATCGGCGCGACGGCCCGCATCGCCGCCGTCGTGTCGCCGCACTGGACGCTGGCCGTGGCGGCCGCCGCCATCGCGGTCACCGGCGCGGTGGTGACCCTGGTCCCGCCCGAGGTGCGCCGCGGCCCGCAGATCGCCTCGGCCGTCGCGCTCGTCCTGATCGGCGTGGTGCTGGTCCTCGACTGCCTGCGCGCCGCCTTCGCGCCGCTGCAGGCCGCGCGCCCGGTCTGGCAGGCCGACACCGCCGGTTATGCCCAGCGGATGGCCGAGGCCGCCGGTGAGCTGGGCTGGCTGCTGGCCTTCAGCGCCCTGCTGGTCACGATCGCCGCCGCGCTCGCCCTGCCGCCCAGCGTGCGGCACGAGGGTGCGGTGGCCGGCATCGCGCTGACCGCCCTGGCCGTGCCCGCCTCGCTCGGGCTGAGCTGGTCCGAGGCCCCGTGGCCGCTGGTGATCGCCGCGGTCGGCCTCGGCGCCGCCGGTCTGGCCGCGACCACCCGCCGGACAGCGATCGTGCACGTGGCCGCGGCCGGGGTGGTCGGTCTCTTCGGCGCCGGGGCCGCGCTCGGCGCCGCCTGGCTGACCGCCGCCGTGCTCACCGCGATCGCGGGCGCCGGCGTCATGATCGCCGTGGCCGCCCGGCAGATCCCGATCCGCCTCTACGCCTGGCTGGTCGGCGACTGGGCCTCCGGCGCGGCCGCACTGGCCCTGCCCGGTGCCGTGGTCACCGCCGCGCTCGCCGTCGCCGACCGGGGCGACGGACCGCCGCCGACCGAGGCGGTCACCGTTCCGGCGCTGGCCGTCGGCTTCCTGGCCGTGGCGGCCACGCTCAGCTATGCGGCCGTCTTCCAGGTCGCCCGGCGTGACATCAGCCTGCCGCTGACCGCGGGCACCGGGCTCGGCGCGATCGCGCTGGCCCTGGCCGCCCTGCTCTCCCCCGGCGCCACCGCGCCCGACGTCTGGGTCGGCGCGCTCCTGCTGGTCGCGGCGGGCCTGCTGTTCTTCTCCAAGTCGATCGACAACGGCCGGCGCGCCGACCGGGTGCTCGACGGCCCCGACATCGCCGCCGCGGCGGCCACCGTGGCGATCTGCGGCGCGCTGGCCCGCGTGTTCGCGCTCGCCTTTCCCGAGGCGCCGCTGGCCGTGGCCGGCGTGGTGGTGCTGATCGTCGCGCTCGGCGTCGCCCTGCTGCCCGAGGAGTGGAGCCGCGGCCCCAACCGGGGTCTGGCCGTGGCCGGCGTGGTGGTCGGCGCGATCGCCGGCTACCTGGCGCTGGCCGGCGCCGTCCGCATGCTGGCCGTCCCGGCCGACCTCTGGAACGCCGACCTGACTGCCTACCCGGCCCCCGGCCCGGGCGCCTGGCAGGCACCGTTCGCCCTGGTGGCGGTCTCGGTCGCGGCGGCCATCGCGGCTCCCCGGCCGCGGTCGCACCTGTTCTCGGCGATCGCCGGGGCGGCGGCCGCGATCGGCGCGCCGTTCGCGCTGGGGCTGCCCTGGTGGTCACCCCTGCTGATCGGCGGGGCGGTCGCGATCGCGTACGCGATGGCCTCGATCTCGGCACTGGAGCCCGCGGCCGCGCTCTGCCGCGCCGGAGCGGGCGCCGCCGTGCTGCTGCACGCCGTGCTGGCCTCGCTCGCCCGGCCCTGGTCGACCGCGCTGTCCTTGCTGCTGGTGGTGATGATCGGCGCGCTCACCGCGGCCATGGCCCGCACCCGGGTGGCCCCGATCGAGAGCCCGCCCCCGGGCACCCCGCTGCCCCCGCCCGGCCGCTTCTGGGCGCCGTCCACGGTGACCGAGGCCGACCTGGCCCGCGACGACACCGGCATGCCGCGCCACCGGGCCCAGATCGGCGGCGCCGCCACCGGCGCGATCATGCTGGCCCTGCCCGGCGTCCTGGCCTCGGTCGCGGGCGACCAGCAGCACGACGCCATGGTCGTGCTCACCGCCGCGCTGGCCGCGTCCAGCCTCAGCCTGGCCATGCTGGCGCTGGCCGGCCGCTACATCCCGCAGTTCCTGCCGTGGGCCACGGTCGGCCTGGTCCTCGGCGCCACCATCACCGCGTTCGCGTCGATCCCGACCCCGCACCCGACCGCCCTCTACGCGGCGGCGGCGGCCCTGCTCGGCGTCCTGGCCGAGTTGCTGCGCGGCTCGATCCCGGCGCCCGGTCTCACCCTGGCCCGCGAGGGCGTCTTCTCGGGCAGCCGCTACCCGGTCCGCCGCTGGACCACGGCCCGCCCGCTCGGCCTGAGCGGCCGCTGGCTGGTCGACCCGGCCACCAGCGCGGTCGTGCTGGCGCTGCTGCCGACCATCCTGGCGCTGTTCTCGATCGCCCCCGCGCTGCGAGCCGCCCTGATCGACCCGCTGGGTCAGCTCACCCACATCTGGGACGGCCCGATCCTCGCGCTGGCCGAGCCGTCCTCGGGCTACGTCGACGGCACCAGCGTCCTGGCGATCGTGCTGCTCACCGGGGCCGCGGCGCTGGCCGCGATCGGCTTCGGCGGCAAGGCGTCCGAGGCGGTGCCGGTGATCCTGCCCGGCGTGGCCATCACCATCCTGATCGCACCGATCGCCCTGGACGCGCGCTACCCGACCGCGACCACCGCCGCCCTGGTCGTCTTCACCATCTCGATGCTGGGCCTGGCCCTCACCCTGCCGCCGGCCGGTCGCCGGTCGTCGCTGCTCGGCACGACCCGCACCATCGTCTTCGTGATCGGCCTGCTGGCCGGCAACGCGGGCCTGGCCGGCAGCCTCGCCCAGCAGCGCCTCACACTGTTCACCCTGGGCTGCGCGATCGGGGTCGGCCTGGTGGCCGCGCTGGGCGGCCGCAGCCGCTTCGCCCGCATCCTGGGCTGGCTGTTCGCGGCCGTGATGGGCCAGTTCTTCGTCCTCACCGCGGCGATCGCGGCCGGGGTGGAACGGCCGTGGGCCGCGTTCGGGGTGCTGGCCGTCGGGGCCGCGCTGCTGGTCCTGGAGGCCACGGTCCCGCGACTGGGTCTGCCGCAATACCGGGCCGAGGCCTCCACGGTGGAGTGGAGCGGATACGCGTCCGCGCTGATCGCCGGGGTGATGGCGTTCGACTCCCCGGCCCACCTGGCCGCGATGCTGTCCGCCTGGGGCGCCGTGCTCGGCCTGGCCGCCGCGCGGGTCGGCCGGCCGCCCAGCCAGCGGCGGGCGCTCTTCTGGACGGCGGTCGGCTTCGAGGTCGTGGGCGTGTGGCTGTTCGTCGCCCTGGCCGATGTCGCGCTTCCCGAGGCGTACACGTTGCCGTTCGCCGCCCTGGCCCTGCTGGTCGGCGTCATCGAGTCACGCGACCGGCCCGACCTGAGCAGCTGGGCCGCCTACGGCCCGGCGCTGCTGGCCGCGTTCGTCCCGACGATCGGCATCGTGCTGGCCGGCAACGGCGGCGAGACCCGCGAGGTCCTGTTGCTGCTGGCCGCGGTGGCCACCCTGATCCTCGGCTCCCGCAACCGTCAGCAGGCGCCGGTCGTGGTGGGCGCGGTGGCCACCATCGTGGCGGCCATCCATTTCGCCAGCACCCTCGTGGGCCCGTGGCTGGTGCTGGTGCCGCTGGGAGTGATCCTGCTCTGGGTGGGTGCCACCAACGAGAACCGCCGGCGTACCCGGGAGGGCCTGCGCGGCGCCCTGGTAAAGATGCGGTGATGAGAACGCTCCACGTCGTCACCCACCCCGAAGCCACCCATCACGTCGACCGACTGGTCGGCGGCTGGTTCGACTCCGACCTCACGGCACACGGGCTGTCCCAGGCGGCGGCGGTGGCCGAGACGCTGGCCGTCCGGGCGCCCCAGGCCGAGGTCCACTCCTCGGATCTCCTGCGCACCCGGCGGACGGCCGAGGTCATCGCGGCCAAGCTGGGCACGTCGGTGCTGCTGGACAGCGACCTGCGGGAGAAGTCGTTCGGTGAAGCGGGTGGCCGGCCACAGTCCTGGTTGGACGAGCGGTTCATCCCACCGCCGGCCTCCGGCGAACGGATGCGTCACGACGAGGGACTGCCCGGCGCCGAGACGAAATGGGACCTGGCCGTCCGGGTGTACGCGGCGGTGGAGCGCATCCTGACATCGGACGCACCGCACCAGGTGATCGTCACGCACGGGATGGCGGCCACGTTCGTCGTCGCGGCCTGGATCGAGATGCCGCTGGAAGCGGCGGGACGGGTGGCGTTCCGCTTCTCGCCCGGCGGCATCACGACGCTGCACGAGGACGACTACTTCCACAACCACGCGGTCGTCCAGCTCAACGAGGTGGCCCACCTGCCCGCTCCCGCCGTGCGCTAACCTGCGGCGACACGGGACCGTACGGGGGCAGAGTGCAACAGCGTGGGTGGGTGAACGCGGCGATCGCGGCGGTTGTCGTAATCGGCGTCGCGGCAGCGGTGGCGCAGATCCGGGCGGCGGACGAGGCCGAGGCCACCGTGATCGCCCCTCCCCACCGGACGGTCGACCCGGCGGTGGCCGAGGCGCGGCTGCTCGACAGCGTGCTCTACGTCGACGACTGGCGCGAATTCGGCAACCCGGTCGGCTTCACCTACGTGCCCAAATCCCGCCCGCCGGGGCTGGTGTCGCTGGGACCGGGCAACCCACCGAACCTGAGCGGTGGGTCGCACGAGGGAAGCGGAAACGGCGCCCACATCGACAGCTACCGCCTCGACGGCCTCTTCGTGGCGGTCGAGTTCTCGGCCCGCCCCACCGAGACCTGCACCAACGCGCAGGATCCGCCCCGAGCCATCTGCGTGCGCGACAACAAGCCCACCGTCCCCGACCCCGAGGACATCACCCTCCGCCACACGACGGCCTACTTCACCGCGGGCAACACCGGAAACCTGAAGTCGAAGAAGGCCGACGTGGCCAAGCGCTTCTGGGCGGACGCCGAGTTCGTCCCGGTCACGCAGGCGCCCTGGTACAACGAGCTGGTCACCCGGGCCGAAGCCGCCGTCCAGCAGTGACTCAGTCCGCGACCACCTGATCAGCGCCGTCGTGAATAGCCCACCAGCCGTCGCGTCGGTGTTTGACCACGACACCGTCCAACCGCGTGAGCAGCAGAATGTCACCGTTGACGAAGAAGGCGGCGTCCTCCGAGCCGGTTCCCAGCACCCGGCCGACGACGGTCAGCATGTTCCTCACCTGCCACTCGACGTCAGACGACTTGTCCATGCGAAACATGACCGACGTGTACGGCTCCGGCTCCCACAGCCAGTTGCCGTTGTCTCCGAGGACCTCGACGTAGCGGCTGCGGCCGGACAGTACGGTCGCGACGAACCCGTAGCGGTCATCGAGGGCGGCAACGAGCAGGGGTGCGGGTCCCACCGGACGATCGGCGGGATCGGGGAACGCGCGTTCGGCCACCACGTCAACGGCCGCACCACCGGCCAGGGTC
The DNA here is from genome assembly GCF_023544465.1 of Paractinoplanes maris. Classification (GTDB taxonomy): domain Bacteria; phylum Actinomycetota; class Actinomycetes; order Mycobacteriales; family Micromonosporaceae; genus Actinoplanes; species Actinoplanes maris. The sequence goes on from NZ_JALPVL010000002.1 coordinate 8,257, forward strand.
AGTTCGTACTCGGTCGCCACGCGTCACGCTCCCCGTTCGGTGTAGGGCGGTAGGTCGAACTGGATGATGTCGCCATCCGCAGTGATGACCTTGACTTCCTTGAGGCCCGGCATCGGCCAGTCGGCGAACTGCCTTTGCAGCGCGGACAGATCACCGCGCCAATCCTCCAAGTTGATCACCACGCGTTGCGTCTGTCCGGCTTCAATCTTGCCCTCCTCAACCTGGCGCCAGACACCCCGGGGACTCTTCTCCGGATTCGTCGGTGAATAGGCGTCGAAGACTCGTCCCTCCAGCAGATAGTCCGGATTCTTGCTGGGATGGCCGTGGTCGCCGGACGCCGCCCTCGCCTGAGCGACCTCCTCCGGCGAGGGATTCTGCTTGATCCGCCAGCCGTTGCCGGCCAGAACCACGGCGCCCGAGTTCTCCATCTCCAGGGAGCGTTGGACTTCCCGGTCGTCGCGACGGGGAATCTCGGTAGGGCGCCCTTGCGGCGCACCGCCCGACATGCCGGTACGCCGGGTGACGAGCCCATCGGACTGCGTCGTGGCCGAGCCGGCGCGACCGGCCCGGGCCACACCGGAAGTGAAGTCCTGGCCCTCCCGCACGCTTTGCGGGTCGCGCCCGGCTCCGCGGCCACGTCTTCTCGCCATGGCGCGGCTAACCGGCGCGGCAGTACGGATCGAAGCTTTCCGTCACTCGCTCAATTGAAAGAAATGGATGCAACGCTAGTCGGCGGCCAGGGGGGCGGGGTGGCAGAGCTGGGGGTTGGCCAGTTCGGCGCAGGGGCGGTCGCCGTGGGCTCGGATGATGTCGGCGCCCACCTGGTTGGTCAGGTAGCGCAGGAAGCTGGCGGCCAGCGAATGGGCGTCCGGGTCGCCGTGGGTGTAGGCGAGCTCGGTCTCCCAGAACGGGTACGTGCCGTGGTCGGCGTCCGGCACGGTGGCGGGGCGGCCATCGATGCGTACGAGGGAAAGGCCCTCACGATCCGTGGCCGCACCCAGTTCGCTGTAGGCGAGTGCGCCCGGAACGTCGGTCACAGCGCGTAGCACCTCCTCGGTGGAGTTGCGGGCGCAGCGCACCACGCCGGCCGGTGAGCCGGGATCGCGGTCGCGGCAGTTGTCGGAGTTGCTGCCCGGCTCGCGCACCCCGTCGAGGATCCGGCGCTGGAAGGCGGCCCGCGTCCCCGAGCCGGGATTGCGGCTGATCAGACGGACCGGCACGTCGTGGCCGCCGATCTGCTTCCAGTTGGTGAGCTCGCCGCGGTAGAGCCGGCGGATCTGGTCGGTGGTCAGATCGCGTACCCCGGTCTCGCCGTTGACCACCAGCGTGAACAGCACGAACGCGATCGGCCGGGCGACCAGGCCGGGCAGGCCGTCGGGCTTGTCGCCGTCCGAGAAGGCCAGCAGGTCGGCTTTCTCGCCGGCTCGGTCGAGGGCCAGCAACCCCTCGCCGCTGCCCCGCAGCTCGAAGGCGAACGACGCCTCGGTGCAGACGTCCTGATAGGACTGGGCGGCCTCCCGGACGACCGGCTCGAAGGCCGTCGAACCGGCCAGGGTCAGCCGGCCGCCGGCGCAGTCCAACGGGGTGTCGGTGGTGCCGCGGAAGGAGATGACCGACTGCGCGACGACCAGCACGGCCAGGAAGGCGATCAGCGCCATCGCGCGCATCGAGGTCCCGGTGCGGCTGCGGGTCTCAATGATGCGACCGTCGCCGACGCCGCCCTTGATCGTGCCGACCACGATCGGGTCGGGGTAGGGCCCGTCGCCCTTCTTCGTGCCGTCCGAGCTGTCCAGGGCGGCCAGCACCTTGTAGTGGTCGTGCCGGTTCATCGGCACCTTGGGCAGCTCGACCAGGTCGTCGCTCACGGACAGCCCGGTCAGACTGGACCGCAGGTTCTCGTCGCTCAGCTCGGTCACGACGAGCCCGACGACCCGCCGGCCGGGGAAGCTCACCCGGATGCCGGCCTTGTCGTCGTCGCGGACCGCGTAGTCGTGCTCGTCGATGTTCGTGCGGCCGGTGTTCTCGATGCGCAGCAGCACGATGCTGGGGTCGACGAGCGGCACCCCGTTGTTGCTCAGCTCACTGAGCGCTCCCGGCGCGGCCGTCTCGCCGACGTCATTGGCCGTCGTGTCCAGCTGCACGCGGTAGCCGAGCCGCTTACGCCCCTTGACGAGGAACTCGTAGATCGCCGCGATGCCCGGCACGACGATACCGAGGGTCGCGAGCGCCACGCTCCACCACAAGTCGATGACCGCCTCCGCTCAGTGCAGCTCCGTCGAGCCTAGGAGCGCAGCCTGAACGGGATCCGAGCGTTCAGTGAAGGTTTCGGACCACCTGCGGTGAAGGGTTCACCAGGGACGCGCCGACGGCCACCACGGTCGGGACGGTCTCGTTGCCGCCGGCCACCGAGCGGACCGTCGCGGCGCCCTCGGGGTCGCTCCAGATGTCGACCCAGTGGTATCGGCCGGCCTGGCGGGCCAGTGAGCCCCGGAGCCGCAGGCAGAAGGGGCAACCGGGACGCCAGTAGATGATCGGGCGGCCGTCGGCGGCCTGGGCGGCGCGCGCCTCGGCGTCGGTGACCGATCGGGGAAACGCGGGCGGCGAGACCAGGGCGGCGATGGCGGCGAGAACCACGAAGAAGACCACCCCGGGCAGCGAACCGATCAGCACCCCGCCGAGCACCCCGACGGCAACGAGGATGATCGACTGTTGCCAGCGGCGCACCATGCAGCGAGATTACCCGAGCAACTGCTCCCGGAGCGCGGCGTCCTTCTCGGCGACGAGCTTCTCGAGACCGGCCTGGAAGTTGGCCATCTTGGTGCGCAGCTGCGGGTGGGCGGTGCCGAGGATGCGGACGGCGAGCAGGCCGGCGTTGCGGGCGCCACCGATCGACACGGTCGCCACCGGCACCCCGGCGGGCATCTGGACGATCGACAGCAGCGAATCCATGCCGTCGAGGTGCTTGAGCGGCACCGGCACGCCGATCACCGGCAGCGGCGTGAGCGCGGCCACCATGCCGGGCAGATGGGCGGCGCCCCCGGCACCGGCGATGATCGCCTGCAGGCCGCGGCCGGACGCGCTCTCCGCGTAATCGACCATCTTGCGGACCGTACGGTGGGCCGAGACGACGCCGACCTCGAACGGCACCTCGAACTCGGCGAGGGCGATCGCCGCCGCCTCCATCGTCGGCCAGTCCGAGTCACTGCCCATGATGATCCCGACGAGCGGTGCCATTACCGGCCTTCCTGCAGCCACTGGGCGGCCCGGGCCGCGCGGGCCCGCACCGAGGTCATGTCGTCGCCGAGCACAGTGACGTGCCCGATCTTGCGGCCCGGCCGGACCTGCTTGCCATAGAGGTGCACCCGCGCGCCGGGGTCGGTGGCGAAGAGATGGTGCAGGCGCTCGTCGATCGAGATGCCGCCCGGCTCGCCACCGAGCACGTTCGCCATCACGACGGCCGGGGCGGCGAGCGACGTCTCGCCCATCGGATAGTCGAGCACGGCCCGCAGGTGTTGCTCGAACTGCGAGGTGCGGGCGCCCTCGATGGTCCAGTGGCCGGAGTTGTGCGGGCGCATCGCGAGCTCGTTGACGACGATGCCGCCGATGGTCTCGAACAGCTCGACGGCCAGCAGACCGACCACGCCGAGCGCGTTGGCCAGGTCGATCGCGAGCTGCTGGGCCTTGAGCACGAGCGCCTCGGGCAGGTCGGGCGCGGGCGCGAGCACCTCGACGCAGATCCCGTCGCGCTGCACGGTCTCGGCCACCGGGTAGGCCGCCACCTGACCGAACGGCGAGCGGGCGACCAGGGCGGCGAGCTCGCGGCGCAGCGGCACCCGCTCCTCGACGATCAGCGGGGTGCCGGTCGCGACGAGTTCGGCCGCCTCCTCGGGCCCGGAGAGCATCCAGACGCCCCGGCCGTCGTACCCGCCTCGGGTGGCCTTGGCCACCACCGGCCAGGCGCCGCCCGAGAAGGTCTCGATGTCCTCCGCCGTCCGGACGTGCCCCCAGCGCGGCACCGGCGCGCCCAGCTCGGCCAGCCGCTCGCGCATCAGGCCCTTGTCCTGGGCGAACACCAGCGCCCGGGAGCCCGGATAGATCTTGACACCCTCGGCCTCGAGCGCCTCGATGTGCTCGGTCGGCACGTGCTCGTGGTCGAAGGTGACCGCCTCGCAGCCCTTCGCGAACTCCCGCAGCGCGGCCAGATCGGTATGGGTCCCGATCCGCACATCGGCCGCGACCAGCGCGGCACTGTCATCGGGCGACACGCTCAGCACACGCAGTGACTGACCGAGAGAGATAGCGGCCTGGTGGGTCATCCGGGCCAACTGGCCCCCGCCCACCATGCCGACCACAGGCAGACCGGTTCGGGTATCCATCGCGCCACCAGCCTACCGACTCAGGCGGGCCACCAGATCGTCCGGGCTGGTGACCGGGCGGTCGCAGACGAAACCCCGGCACACATACGCCGTGGGGACGCCGGACTGCAGCGGGCGGTCGGCCAGCAGCGGGACGCCGGGACGGTCGGGCTCGCCGGCCACGATCACCGTGCCGGGCGGGGCGCTGCGGTGGGCCGCGGCCAGCAGCGCGAGCTCCTCGCCGGGCGGGGCCACGATCGCGATCTCGTACGGCCCGGTGAGCGCCGCCTCGGCCACCGTCGCGGCATAACCCGCGAAGCGGGGGTGCCCGCCGATCACCGGGCCTGAGGTGGCCAGGGCGGCGTCGGCCGCCTCGCGGTAACTCGGCTCGCCGCTCAGAGCGGCGTAGGCCACCAGGGCCGCGCAGATCGACGACTGCCCCGACGGCGTGGCGTTGTCGGTCGGGTCGGCCGGGCGGGTGACCAGGCGCTCGGCGTCGTCGGCGGTGTCGTAGAAGCCGCCCCCGCCGGTGCCGAAGTGGGTTAGCGCCACGTCGAGCAGCTCGCGCGCCCGGTCGAGCCAGACGCCGTCGCCGGTCAGCTGGTGCACGGCCAGGAAGCCCTCGGCCACGCAGCCGTAGTCCTCCAGCACACCGGCCGGCTCCCCCACCACGCCGTCGCGCGAGACGCGGCGCAAGCGGCCGTCGACGACGTGGCGCTCGGCCAGCACGGTGGCGATCTCGATGGCGGCCACCCGGGACGACTCGGCGCCGGTCAGGATGCCGTGCTCGGCCAGCGCGGTGACGGCCAGGCCGTTCCACGAGGCGACCACCTTGTCGTCGCGGGCCGGCTGCGGGCGGCCGGCCCGGACCGCGAGCAACCTTTCCCGTACGTCTTTCCAGCGGTCGACCAGGGCCGGGTCGGCGGCGTCGATGTCGCGGGCGAGCACGAGCACGCTGCTGCCGTGCTCGAAGGTGCCCTGGGCGGTGACTCCGAACAGGTCGGCCGCCCAGGTGCCGTCGTCACCGAGGGCCTCGGTCAGCTGCTCGGGGGTCCAGGCGTACGTCAGACCCTCGACCCCGGCCGCGTCGGCGTCGAGTGCCGAGGCCAGCCCGCCGGCCGGGGTGCCGAGGTCGCGCAGCAGGAACTCGGCCGTCTCGTCGGCGACGCGCCGGGCGAACGGGTCGCCGGTGAGGCGCCAGAGCTGCGTGTAGACCCGCAGGAGCAGAGCGTTGTCATACAGCATCTTCTCGAAGTGCGGCACGGTCCAGGTCGCGTCGACCGCATAGCGCGCGAAGCCACCCGCGAGCTGGTCGTAGATGCCGCCCCGGCCCATCCGCTCGGCGGCGAAGCGGACCGCCTCGAGCGCCTCGCCGGAGCCGGTGCGCTGGTAGTGACGCAGCAGGAAGAGCAGGCTCATGTGCGGCGGGAACTTGGGGGCGCCGCCGAAGCCGCCGTTCGTCGTGTCCTGATCCTTGAGCAGTCCGCCGGCCGCGGCGGTGAGGAGCTCGGCCGAGATCGGCGCGGTGGGCCCCCCGACCAGCTGGGCCCCGCCAATCGCCTCGACCACGTTTGCGCCCTGCTGGATGACCTGCTCCCGCTGGTCGCGCCAGGCGGTGGTGACCGAGTCGAGCAGGCGGGCGAAATTGGCCTTGGGAAAATAGGTGCCGCAGAAGAAGGGGTCGCCGGCGGGGGTGGCGAAGACCGTCATCGGCCAGCCGCCCTGACCGGTCATGGCCTGGGTGGCGGTCATGTAGACGGCGTCGACGTCGGGCCGCTCCTCACGGTCGACCTTGATCGCGACGAAGCCGTCATTCATGAGCTGGGCGATCTGCTCGTCCTCGAAGGACTCATGCGCCATCACGTGGCACCAGTGGCAGGCCGCGTAGCCCACCGAGATCAGCACCGGCACGTCGCGTCGCTCGGCCTCGGCGAAGGCCTCGGCCGACCACTCCCACCAGTCGACGGGGTTGTCAGCGTGCTGAAGCAGATAGGGCGACGTAGCCCCGGCGAGACGGTTGGCCATGCCATCAAGCCTCTCACTTCGCGGCGCCGGCCACCCGGGGCAGGCCGATGTTGTGGATAACGCCTTGCTCGCGCGCGCGGCCATCCCGAGCCCCCACCCGCCTCGGGGCGAGGAGCCTACGGACAAATTCGGCGAGGTGGAGAGGGGCTGTGGATAACTTTTACGAGGCGTCGTCGGCGCGCAGCGGGCGGATGTTGGCCGGGGCCGCCGCGGCCAGGGCGGTCAGCGCCTGGACGATCTTGTCGGCGGGCATCGGCTTGCAGAAGTGGTAACCCTGCGCGGTGGGGCACTTGAGGGCGATCAGCGCCGCCCGCTGCTCCGTGGTCTCGACGCCCTCGGCGACCACCCGCACGCCGAGCCGGGCGCCCAGCTCGACCGCGCCGCGGACCACGGCCTCGGCGGCGGCGGATTCGATCATGTCGTCGACGAAGGAACGGTCGATCTTGAGTTCGTCGACCGGAGCCCGGGTCACTATCGCCAGCGATGAGTAGCCGGTGCCGAAGTCGTCCAGGGAGAGCTGCACCCCCATGTCCCGCAGCTCGGCCAGCACCTCGTCGACGATGCGCTCCTGGCTGACCGCGACCGATTCGGTGATCTCGAGGACCAGGTGGGCGGCGGGCGCCCGGTGCCGGCGCAGCGCCTCGGCGACCTGGGCCGGGAAGCCGGGGTCGAGCAGGCTGCGGGCCGACACGTTGACCGACACCGGCACGTCGACGCCGGCCGCCTGCCAGCTGCCGACCGCGTCGAGAGCCAGGTCGAGCACGCGGGCCGTGAACGCGGTGTGCAGCTCGGCCGAGTGCTCCACGGCCGGGACGAAATCGCCCGGCGAGAGCTGGCCCCGGCGCGGGTGCCGCCAGCGGACGAGGGCCTCGACCCCGGTCGGCGCCGCGGTGACCAGGTCGACCGCGGGCTGCAGGTGCAGCAGGATCTGGTCGTCGGCGGCCAGCGCGTCCTGCAGCTCGGCCAGCAGGGCCAGCCCGTCGGTGGTGACCGCGTCCTGGCCGGCGTCGAAGGCGCTGACGGCCACCTGCCGCCGCTTGGCCTGGCGCAGCGCGAGTGAGGCCCGGCGGACCAGCTCGCCCAGGTCGGTCCGGCCGGCCGGGCCGACCGCGACCCCGACCGCCACCTCGACGGCGAGCCGGACCCCGGACACCTCCAACGGCCGGATCAGGTTTTCGACCAGCTCGCGGGCGCGGCGCAGGGCCACCGGCAGCGGGTTGGGCTCCTCGCGCAGCAGCGCCGTCGAGTCGGTGAGGGTGGCCACGGTCGGCAGCAGCAGGGCGAACTCGTCGTCGCCGGTGCGGGCCACCAGGTCGCCCTCGCGGGCCAGGTCGGTCAGCCGCTCGGCCACCACGCGCAGCACCTCGTCGCCGTGCCGGTGGCCCAGGGTGCCGTTGACCTCGCGGAAGTCGTTGATGTCGAGCAGCAGCAGGGCGACCGGGCGGCGCCGGTCGAAGGAGCGCAGCAGCCGGTCGCCGTCGGTCAGCAGGGTGGTGCGGTTGAGCAGGCCGGTCAACCGGTCGTGGGCGACGTCGCGAGCGATCCGGGCCTCCAGATCGGCCAGCCGGCCGCGGGTCGCCGCGTCGTGCAGCGCCCCGGCCAGCGCGTCGCCGAAGGCCGAGATGGCGGCCTCGTCGCGCGGGGCGGGCAGGGTCGGGCCGGACAGCCACACGGTCAGCTCGCCGACCGCGTCGCCGGCCACCGCCATGGATCGGGTGATCGCGGGGCCGGGCAGCCCGGCCACCACGTTGTCGACCCCGGGGCCGTCCTCGGCGTAGCGGCGCTCACCGTCGCGGCCGCGCACCTCGATCTCGACCCGGCGGGCGCCGAAGACCTCGAGCGCGGCGGTCAGCCCGGCCCGGGCGACCTCGGCCTCGGAGCCGCCGGGCAGCGTCGCGGTGGCCGCCGAGAACGTCTCCCACATGCGGCGTTCCTCCTCGGCGCGCAGGTGGAAGCGGTAGGTGCGCTGGAGCAGCCAGAGCCCGGGCGCGAACGCGAGGAGCCAGAGCGGCCCGTCGACGATGGCGTGGACCGCGGCCAGGCCGACGACCACGTTGCCGACGAACATCGGAACCTTCGCGTACGAGGCCCGGAGGAGGATCTGCCGGGCCGGGGCGTCCCGGTGCAGCCGCAAGGTCAGCGTGGCCAGCCCGAACGTGATGAGCAGGTAGACGAGCGCGCCGGCGAGCAGGCCGGTCATCGTGCGCGTGCTGAGCACCGGGGCGTCCCGGGCGACCAGGGCGGCGACCGTGGTGGCGCCGGCCGCGCCGAGACTCAGCGAGGCCGCCAGGTGGGCCAGCTCGGCCACGTTGCGGTGCGAATCCCACCAGGACAGCAGCGCCCAGGCGATCAGCGCGCCGGTAAGGGTCGCCGCCGGCAGCCAGCCGGGCGGCGCGACCACGAAGCCGATGATGAAGGCGGCCTCGCCCCAGCTCACCGAGACCATGCCCCGGCCGAGCCGGAAGCGGAGCCGGGCCAGTTGACCGGCAGTGACGAGAGCCATCGCCAGGGCGACGCCGGCGACCGGGGTGAGTGGACGGTCGGCCGGGCGGTCGAGTGGCAACAGGACACCCAGGACGGCCACCAGAACGGCCGATCCGATCACTGCGGCGGTGAGCGCGCGGACCCCGCGGGAGCGGCCGGCGAGGCCCACCGCGTCGATCCAGGAGCGACGGGCGGAGGCCTCGGGGACCGGCGGCGCGGTCACGAGAAACCCCACGTGAGCAGCGGCACTGGCGAATGCACGTGCATCTGCAGCGGAGAAAACAGCGGGCGGGGAATGGTCATTTTCGGCGCCCCCTTCCGCGCAGGGATCAGGGGCGGTTAGGCCCCCGGCGGAAGGCTAAATCAATACCGATGAACAGAACAGGGCTTGACGCACGACGCGTATCGCCTTTACGTCAGACCAATACGGTGTGTGTCGTCCATCGACAGTCACGAACGGCCTGCGACGAGGTCAAACGCGACGGTTATCGCCGTCGGCGGAGCCACCGTCACGGTGAGTAGTAGTGCCCGTGACCTCGTCGTCCGCGGGGGCGCCGGCGCCCGCCGATCGATCCGCTTCGACGTCTGGCGAGGCTCCGCCGGCACCGGGACGCTCGAGATCCGCATTGAGCCGGGCGATCTCGGCCTCACGCTGCGTCTGCTTCGCGTCAGGAAAACTGTCGGGAAGCCGACGCAAGCGCTTGTTCATGTTGCGGATCAGCAGAACAGTCGCTATGGACATGAGCACGATGACGAACAACCCCATCGGGCCGGCCAGGCCGCCCGACCGGGTGTCGCCGAAGTTGTTGACCGCGACAAAGATGTCCATGTCCATGGGACGAGAGTACTGCTCAGTGGGCTTCGACCGACTCTCGGATGCCCGCGAACAGGTCGGACTCGGGGATCGGGCTGTCGATGACCGACCGGGCCAACTCGAAGTCCTCGGTGGGCCAGACCTTCTGCTGGAGCTCGAGCGGGATCTTGAACCAGAAGCCGTCGGGGTCGACCTGCGTGGCGTGGGCCCGCAGCGCCTCGTCGCGGATCTCGAAATACTCGCCGCACTCGACCCGCGTCGTGATCTTGTCACCACGGTCGTCGCGGTCGGACCATTTCTCGAGCCACTCCGCGTACGGCGACTCGAGCCCCGCCGCCAGCATGCCCTCGTGCAGGGCGAGCATGCGGGCCCGGGTCCAGCCCGAGTTGTAGTAGAGCTTGCGCGGCTGCCACGGCTCGCCCAGCTCGGGATAGCGCTCCGGGTCGCCGGCCTGGTCGAACGCCACCACCGCGACCTTGTGACACATGATGTGGTCGGGGTGCGGATAGCCACCGTTCTCGTCGTAGGTGGTCATCACGTGCGGGCGGAACTCGCGGATCAGCTTGATCAGCGGGATCGCTGCGGTCTCCGGATCCTGCAGACCGAAGCACCCGTCGGGCAGCGGCGGCAGCGGGTCACCCTCGGGCAGGCCGGAGTCGACGAAGCCGAGCCAGGACTGCTCGACCCCGAGGATCTCGCGGGCCCGGTCCATCTCGGCGCGCCGGATGGTCGAGATGTTCTCCCAGACGTCGGGGCGATCCATCCTCGGGTTGAGCACACTGCCGCGCTCGCCACCGGTGCAGGTCGCGACCATCACCCGGACACCCTCGGCGACGTACCGTGCCATGGTGGCGGCACCCTTACTGGACTCGTCGTCGGGGTGCGCGTGCACCGCCATGAGACGCAACTGCTCAGCCACAAAGACTCCTCGTACCTGACCCGCGCCTCGCACCTGACCCGCGGCTGGCGGGCTGGTGTCGGCTGCGAAGATGGACCCTGCCATTCTGTCGGATCCCTCCGACAAGAAACGCACGAGAGGTGCCCGAGGTGGACGAGACGCGCACCACAGAGCCGGTCTTCCCGCCGGGCCGCTACGGACGGCGCCGCTCCGGGCGCCGCCGGTCGGTGGTGCCGATCGTCGTGCTGGCCGTCGTCGTCCTCGCCTCGCTGCTGCTCTCGGTCCGGCTCTTCCAGCAGTTCGGTCAGACCGACTACGAGGCTCAGATCGTCGGCTGGGAGGAGCCGTCCGGCTCCGTGCTGGCCATCGAGTTCAAGGTGCGGGTCCCGGCCGGTCAGGCCGCCGAGTGCGTGCTGCGGGCCCGCGACTACGACGGCTTCGAGGTCGGGCGGCGCACGGTGGTCGTCCGGGCCGGCCGGAACGAAACGACAATCGACGCGAAAGAGACCGTCCCCACGACGGCCCGGGCCAGCGTCGGTGATGTGCTCAGCTGTCGACCGGCAGCCTCGTAGAACCACCCCTCAATCGCACAAAACAGGCACCGTGCGTACCGCTGGTAAGCTTGGTGATTCGCTCCGTTCAGCATTCCGCTCAGTGATGCTGAGCTTTTTCCTTTTGTAGACGGCTTCGTTCCAGCAAGGAGATCGCCCGTGTCCAGTTCAGAGGCGCCCAAGACTTGGCTTTCTCAGGACGCTCACGACCGGCTGCAGGCCGAGCTCGACGAGCTGATCGCCGGACGCCCGGCCATTGCCGCGGAGATCAACGCGCGCCGTGAGGAAGGCGACCTCCGCGAGAACGGCGGCTATCACGCCGCCCGCGAGGAGCAGAGCCGGCAGGAAGGCCGGATCCTGTACTTGAAGGAGTTCCTGCGCAACTCCGAGGTCGGCGAGGCCCAGGCGGCCGACAAGGTCGCCCCCGGCTCAGTCGTGACGATCTATTTCGACGACGACCAGAGCGACACCGAGACCTTCCTGCTCGGCTCGCGGGAGATCGCCTCCACCACCGACCTCACGGTCTACAGCCCCGAGTCGGCGCTGGGCACGGCCATCCTCGGCGCGGCCGAGGGCCAGACCGTCACCTACACGGCGCCCAGCGGCTCCGACATCAAGGTGACTGTGGTCAAGTTCGGCCCGTTCGAGGGCTGAGCAGACGTCCGGAGCCCGCGGCGGTCGCCGCGGGCTCTTTCGTGTCCGAGGCGTGGTCAGGGCGTGGTGTCGGCCAGCAGCGAGACCCGGTATCCGGAGTGGCGCAGCGTGCTGATCAGCGCGGCCGAGTGATCGGGACCCCGGGTCTCGACCGACAACGCGACCTCCGCCTCGCCGAAGCTGAGCCGCGGGCTCTGCCGCGAGTGCGCCACGTCGACCACATTGGCCCGCTGGTCGGCGATCTGGCCCAGCAGCCGGGCCAGCTCACCCGGCCGATCGGTGCAGCGCACCGCGAGCCGCAGGAACCGGCCCGCCGAGGCCAGACCGTGCTCGATCACCCGCAGCAGCAGCATCGGGTCGATGTTGCCGCCGGAGAGGATCGCCACCGCCGGGCCGTCGTCCAACGGGGCGTAGGCGCCGGTCAGCAGCGCCGCCACGCCGGCCGCACCGGCCGGCTCGACCACCGACTTGTGCCGCTCGAGCAGCACCAGCAGGGCCGCCGACAGATCCTCGTCGCTGACCGTCACGATCTCATCAACCAGCTTGCTGACGTGCGCGAACGTGAGATCGCCGGGGCGCAGCACGCAGATGCCGTCGGCGATCGTGACGCCCTTCGCCAGCTTCTGCGGCGATCCGGCGGCCAGCGAGGGCGGGTACGCCGCCGCGCCGCTCGCCTGCACCCCGACGACCCGGATGCCGGGCCGCATCGCCTTGGCCGCGACCGCCACCCCCGAGATCAGGCCGCCCCCGCCGACGGCGGTGATGATCGTGGTCACCTCGGGACACTGCTCGAGGATCTCCAAGCCCACGGTGCCCTGCCCGGCGATGACGTCCGGGTGGTCGAACGGGTGGATCAGCACCGCGCCGGTCCGGTCGGCGAAGTCACGGGCGGCTTCGAGGGAGTCGTCGACGCTCGTGCCCGCGTACTCGATCGCGGCGCCGTAGCCCCGGGTCGCGGTGACCTTGGGCAGGGGTGCCCCCTCGGGCATGAACACCGTGGCCCGGGCGCCCAGCATCTCGGCCGCGAGCGCGACCCCCTGCGCGTGGTTGCCGGCGCTGGCCGCGACGACCCCGCGGGCCCGCTCGGCATCGGACAGCCGCGAGATGCGGGTGTACGCGCCGCGAACCTTGTAGGAGCCGGCGCGCTGCTGGTTCTCACACTTGAGCCAGACCGGGGTGCCGGTGATCTCGGTGAGCGGGCGGGACGGGATCAGCGGGGTGGTCTTGACCACGCCGGTCAGCAGCTCGCGGGCGGCCTCGATGTCGGCCGGCGCGAGCAGGTCGAGCGGGTGGGGGGCACCATTCATGCCCCGAATGCTGCCACTGCCTCAGACGAAGGCGTGACGCTGCCACGGATTGAGGACCTCGAACTGGCCGGCCACGGCGAGCAGCAGGGCCTCCGAGTCGGGCGGCCCGACCAGCTGGATGCCCAGCGGGAGCCCGTCCGGGCGGGTGCCGACCGGCACCACGATGGCCGGCAGGCCGGCGACGTTCCAGGGCGCGGCGTACGGCGCGTACTTCATGCTGGCCGCCATGTTGTGCCGCCACGACCCGGCCGCGAGCCCGTCGGCGAGCGGCGGCGCGGCGGCCAGGGCCGGGGTGAGCAGCAGGTCGAGCGAGTTGTCGGCGAAGAACCCGATCGCCGCCTCGCGGTACGCGTCGCGCTGCGACTGCCGCACCAGCCCGGCCCGCAACGCCCACTTGCCGAGACGGATGTGCTGCCGGGTCCGCGGCTGGAGCTGCGCGAGCTGATAATCGGCCGACTCCCGATAGGCCGAGGCGAACCAGGTGGCCAGCGTGCCGATGCCCAGGGTCTGCGGGTACGGCGGGTTGGCCGTGACCGTGTCGTGCCCGGCCTGCACCAGCAGCTTGGACGCGGTGCTCACGGCCGAGGCGTTGGGCTCGTCGGCGCGTACGCCGGCCAGCGGTGACCGGACCGAGACGCCGACCCGCAGCCGGCTCGGTTCGACCAGCTTGATCGGGTCGCGGCCGGCCAGCACCGAGAAGCCCAGGGCGGCGTCGGTCACCGTCGTGGTCAGCACACCGTTCTCGGCCAGGCCGTACCAGTTGGTGATGCCCAGGTCGGACGGGACCACGCCGCGGCCCGGCTTGAGCCCGACCAGCCCGCAGCAGGCCGCCGGGATGCGGATCGAGCCGAGCCCGTCGTTGCACTGCGCGATCGGCACCAGCCCGGCCGCCACCGCGGCCGCGGCCCCGCCCGAGGAGCCGCCCGGCGTACGGTCGCGGTCCCAGGGGTTGCGGGTGGCACTCTCGGCGTCGTCGGTGACCGCCCACAGGCCCATCTCGGGCATGCGCGTCGTCCCGATCACGACCGCCCCGGCCCCGCGCAGCCGGCGGACCACCTCGTGGTCGTCCTCGGCCACCGACGTCGTCCGGGCGGCGGCCGAGCCGTTCCAGGTCGGCAGGCCGGCGACGGCGGTGTTCTCCTTGACCGCGACCGGCACCCCGGCCAGCGGCAGGTTGGCCAGGTCTTCCTGGTCGTCGACCTTCTCGGCCTCGGTGATGGCCTCGCCGCCGCGGATCACCCGGAAGGCGTCCAGGGTCGGGTCGGTGATCGAGATCTGCTCGAGATGGTCGGCGACGATCTGGGTGGCGGTCACGTCACCGCGCCGGACCGCGCGGGAGATCTGCCTCGCTGTCGCGCCTACCCAGGTCGCCCCGTCGCTCATTGCCTCTCCGGATGTGTCAGCCCAGCGCCTGCTCGAGGTCGGCGAGCAGATCGTCAACGGTTTCGATGCCGACAGACAGTCGCACGAGATCGGCTGGTACTTCAAGCGCCGAGCCCGCAGCGGACAGGTGTGTCATCTGCCCCGGGTGCTCGATCAGCGACTCGATGCCGCCCAGCGACTCGGCCAGCACGAAGAGCTTTGTCCGGTTGCAGATGTCGACGGCCTTCTCCATGCCCCCGGTCGCCCGGAACGACACCATGCCGCCGAAGCGCTGCATCTGCTTGGCCGCGACCTCGTGCCCCGGGTGCGTCTCGAGTCCCGGATAGAGGACCTCGGAGACCGCCGGGTGCTCGCTCAGGAAACCGACGATGCGCTCGGCGTTGTCACAGTGCCTTTCCATCCGTACGCCCAAGGTCTTGACACCCCGCAAGGTGAGCCACGCGTCGAAGGGGCCGTTGACCGCACCCATCGCGTTCTGGTGGAAGGCGAGGGTGTCGCCGAGCTCGGCGTCCGCCGTGATCAGGGCGCCACCGACCACATCGGAGTGGCCGCCGAGGTACTTGGTGGTCGAGTGCACGACCACGTCGGCGCCGAGGGCGAGCGGCTGCTGCAGGTACGGCGAGGCGAACGTGTTGTCGACCACCAGCAGCCCGTCGAACTCGTGGGAGAGACCGGCCAGCGCGGCGATGTCGGCGATGTTGAGCAGCGGGTTGGTCGGGGTCTCGGCCCAGATCATCTTGGTCACGCCCGGCCGGAAAGCGGCGCGCACCTGGTCGAGATCGTCGAGCGAGACGGCCGTCCAGTCCAGCCCCCAGTTCTCGGCCACCTTCGAGAAGAGGCGATAGGTTCCGCCGTACGCGTCATCGGGGATCACGACGTGGTCGCCCGGCCGGCACACCGCGCGCAGCAGCGTGTCCTCGGCGGCGAGACCGCTGGCGAAGGCGAGACCGCGGCGGCCGCCCTCGATCGCGGCCAGGCACTCCTGGAGGGCGTCGCGGGTGGGGTTGCCGGAGCGGCTGTACTCGTAACCGAGCCGGGGCGCGCCGACGGCGTCCTGGGCGTACGTGCTCGTCTGATAGATCGGGGGCACGACCGCACCGGTCCGGGGGTCCGGATCCTGGCCGGCGTGGATGGCGAGGGTGTCGAACCCGTAGTCGTTAGCCGTCATGCTCGGCAAGGCTAGTCTCACCAGGTGGCATCGTGCGTCTTCTGCGACATCGTGGCGGGCTCGGTGCCCGCGTTCAAGGTGGTCGACTCGCCCGACGGGGTGGGGTTCCTCGACACCCGGCCGGTCTTCAAGGGTCATGTGCTCGTGGTGCCGCGTGATCACGTGGTGACGTTGCCCGAGCTGCCGGCGGCCGATCTGCCCGGATTCTTCGGACTCGTGCAGCGGGTGTCCGCCGCCGTCCCCGCCGCGCTCGGCGCGCAGGGCACATTTGTGGCCAACAACAACATCGTTTCGCAGTCGGTGGCGCACCTGCACTTCCACGTGGTGCCGCGGACGAAGGGCGACGGTCTGCGGGGATTCTTCTGGCCCCGGCACAAGTACGCGAGCGACGAGGAAGCACTCGACTACGCCGGTCGCATCGCCGCCGAACTCGGGTAAGGATGGGGTGCCCCCCGGCGTTGCACCAGCCGGATGAAGGGAGTGACCGTGTTCCTGCGGCACAAGAAGCACGAGCTGATTACCCCCGACCAGGCCCTGCCGGGCCGCCCCCTGGAGATGCCGGTCGCCGACAAGCACACCGTGCTCGGCACCCCGCTCAAGGGCCCGTGGCCGGCCGGCTTCGAGGTAGCGGTCTTCGGAATGGGTTGTTTCTGGGGCGCCGAGCGCATCTTCTGGGAGCTGCCGGGCGTCCATTCGACGTCGGTCGGCTACGCGGGCGGGTTCACCAAGAACCCGACCTACGAGGAGACGTGCTCCGGATCGACCGGCCACGCCGAGGTGGTCCAGGTCGTCTACGACCCCAGCAAGATCCAGTACGAGGACCTGTTGAAGGCCTTCTGGGAGAACCACGACCCGACCCAGGGCATGCGCCAGGGCAACGACGTGGGCACCCAGTACCGTTCCGCGATCTACACGACCACGGACGACCAGGCCCGCATCGCGAAGGAGTCCCTGGACGCCTTCCAGCCGGTGGTCACCGCGGCCCGTCGCGGCCAGATCACCACCGAGATCCGCCCGCTGGGCGCGTATTTCTGGGCCGAGGACTATCACCAGCAGTACCTCTCGGACGCCAAGAACCCGTACGGCTACTGCAACCACGGCCCCAACGGCATGACCTGCCCCGTGGGTATCGCCCGCGTCGCCGAGTAAAGTCCGGGGGCAAAGGGGGCACGATGACAGACGGCGAAGCACCGCGGCGGCGGTATGCGAAGCCCGTCGTCGTGCCCGCTCGGCTGGATCTGCTCTGTGGCCCGACCACCGGCGTGATCCACCTTCCGCGTCACCTCAAGTGGTCGGGCAGCCCCGAGTACGACCTTGGCCAGCCGGGCCGAGTGGTGGATCTCTATCGCGCTGTGATCAACGAGGCCGCCACGCCTACCGATCTCCATACCTACCTTGATCGGGAGACTGTCGTGCGGCTCTGGGATGAAATGTGGCTGCCGGTATCGGTGCGCCAGGCGTGGGAGGCTCGCTTTCCCGAGCTGGCACAGCACCGCACCACGGCGGCCTGAGGGTGGATCCCCGGCACGAGCGTCTCGCCGAGATAGCCCTGACGGCCGGCGGACGCTTCGGTTTCGCTCTGGCGGGCGGATACGCGGTCAGCGCCCACGGGATGGGCAATCGACTCAGCGGTGACGTCGACCTCTTCACGGACTGGCAGCGGCGCGGCGACTTCGTGCTGGCTGTCGATGAAGTGGTGGCGGCGTTGACCGACCACGGGTTCGACGTGTCCGAAGTCATCCGCACCGACACCTTCGCGCGCCTGCTGCTGACCGACCGCAGCCAGGCCGGGTCGGAACCCGACAAGCTCGAGCTATCGGCCGACTGGCGGGCTCACGCACCCGTGCAGCTGGAAATCGGACCGGTACTTCACCCGGACGACGCCGTGGCCAACAAGATGATCGCCCTTTACGGCCGCGCCGCGGCCCGCGACTTCCTCGACGTCGACGCCGCGATCGCGTCCGGGCGCTACACCCGGGAGCATCTGCTCGCACTCGCCTCGTCCGCCGACTCCGGCTTCGTCCGCGAACGATTCGCGCAGGCTTTGGGAGTTCTGAGCCGGATCACCGACGCCGACTTCGCCCTGTACGGCCTGCCGGCCGGTCACCTGAGCGAGATGCGAGAGCGGTTCGGGCAGTGGCGGGAAGAACTGCTGGGCGGCTGATCAACCACTGCTGAGCCTCCGGCAACTGCCGGGGGCTGTTTTCATGCCTCGGAGTGGAAAAGATCGACATGTCCCGAAGTGGTTCGCACACTGGTAGGGACAGCGGTTGAGCGGGAGGTGAACCCCCATGCCGATTTTTTACAACGACGAGGAACGGCAGGCCTGGACCCTGGCCGAGGCGCTCGCCGAGCAGGCTGAGGAGTCGATGCGCGAGGCCCAGGCGGCGCTCGAGACCTGGAAGACCGGCAAGGAGATGAACCGGCTGCGCTGCCTCCGCAAGGGGATCAGCGAGTCGGACGCGGAGATCCGCTGGTCGGCTTCGTCCAACGCGAAGAACGCGCTCACCAACAACGGCTTCTATGTCGGGCTGGCCACCATGTATTACGGCGCCGCCTCGGCGCATTACTCCCGGGCCCTCTATCTGCGCAGCCTCGGCGGGCGGCCGATGGCGGCCTAAGCCGGATCGTCCTCGGGTGCCGGTGCGGTCTGCGACTGCGGCGCGGACGGCGCCGGCGACGACGACGGGGCCCCGGCGGCCGGGGTGGCCAGCGCCAGGCCGAGCACCGCGCCCGCGCTGATCAGGCCGAGGCCGGCCAGTGAGATCGGCCGGCGGTCAGACTTCTCCATGCGAATTACCTCCGGGACCGACGGTGACAGCTTGGCCTGAGATCGGGCTGTGCAGAAGCTGCGAATCACTTGGCCTGTGTGGCCGTCACCCGCTCGGGCAAGATGAACGTATGGAGATCGCCACCGAGACAGAGCGTAAATACGACGTGCCTGCCGAGTTTCGGCTGCCCGATCTCGCCGGTAAGGCCGGGATCAGCAGCACCGGCGGCGCCCGCACCCACGACCTGGACGCCACCTACTTCGACACCGACGACCTCGCCTTGATGAGAAACCGCCGGACACTTCGGCGGCGCACCGGCGGCGACGACGCCGGCTGGCATCTGAAGACGCCCGGCGAGGGGACAGACCGGACGGAGCACCGCATTCCGCTCAACGGCCGGCCGGAGACGGTTCCGGCCGAGCTGACCGCCCAGGTGCGCGCGATCATCCGCCGCCAGGGTCTGCGGCCCATCGCCCGGCTGCGCACCCACCGGGTCGAGACGCCGCTGCGTGACGCCGACGGAACGACGCTGGCCCTGGTCGCACAGGATCAGGTGACCGCCGAGACCGACGGCCGCGAGCAGCGCTGGCAGGAGATCGAGGTCGAGCTGGTCGACGGCGACCCCAAGCTGCTCGCCGCCGTCGAGAAGGTGCTGCTCAAGGCCGGGGCCACCGTGGCCCAGGGGCCGTCCAAGGTCGCCCGCGCCCTCGGTGACAAGCCCAAGCCGGCGCCCGCCAAGAAGCCCGGAAGCCCCGTTCTTCAGTACGTGCGGGAGCAGCGCGACGCCATCACCGGCTACGACCCGGGCGTACGCCGGGGTGACCCCGAAGCCGTGCACAAGATGCGCGTCGGCACGCGGCGCCTGCGCAGCACCCTCAAGACGTTCAAGCGCACCTTCGCCGACGACGCCGACCTGGGCGACGAGCTGAAGTGGCTGGCCGACCTGCTCGGTCAGGTGCGCGACGGCCAGGTGCAGGAGGGCAAGCTGCTGGCCGGGCTGGAGGAGGCAGGCGAGCAGTTCGCGCCGGTGGCCGCGCGCATCCGCGAGCACCTCGACAACCAGGTCGCCGAGGGTCGCACCGCGCTCGGCGAGGCGCTCGACAGCGAGCGCTACCTGACTCTGCTCGACCGCATCGACCGGCTCGCCGCGCAGGAGTGGGTGGAGGCCGACCCGATCCGGCGGGCCGCCAAGAGCCTGGCCAAGGCCGACGCGCTGCTCGACGAGGCGTTGTCCCACGGTGAGGACCACGAGCTGCACGACGCCCGCAAGGCCTACAAGCGGGCCCGGTACGCGGTCGAGGTCTTCCAGCCGGCGGCCGGGAAACCGGCGAAGAAGCTGGTCGACGCGCTGACCGAGCTGCAGGACGTGCTCGGCGCGCACCAGGACTCGGTGGTCGCCCGGGAGCTGCTGCACGAGCTGGGGCAGGACAGTTTCTGGTTCGGTGTGCTCTATGCCCGGCAGGAGCAGGTGGGCCAGGACACGTACGCGCAGTTGCCGGTTGTCGTGGAGACCTCGCGCAGGAAGAGCTTCCGCGCCTGGCTGGACTGATTGTTCACCTCCCAGCTCGTTGAGTAGTCACTCGTTCTGGGTAGTAATTGAGACATGCAGTCGGAGGCGGAGCACGAACAAGATCAGCAGAACGGTCACCACGAGGACCTCACCACGAGCCCTTACGACGGACCGGTCACGGAGTTGGGTGGTTATCGGGTCGCCGACGATGACGACGACGACCCGGTGCTGCTCAACGCCGACGGCACTCCGGTCGACACCTGGCGCGAGGATTACCCGTACGACGAGCGGATGCCCCGCGTCGAATACGACCACGACAAGCGCTTGCTCCAGATCGAGCTGCTCAAGCTGCAGAACTGGTGCAAGAGCACCGGCGAGCGCCTGGTGATCCTCTTCGAGGGCCGCGACGCCGCCGGCAAGGGCGGCACGATCAAGCGGTTCATGGAGCACCTGAACCCGCGGGGCGCGTCGGTGGTGGCTCTCGAGAAGCCGAACGAGCGCGAGAGCACCCAGTGGTATTACCAGCGCTACATCAAGCACCTGCCCTCGGCCGGCGAGATCATGATGTTCGACCGGTCCTGGTACAACCGGGCCGGCGTCGAGCGGGTGATGGGCTTCTGCACCCGGGCCGAGTACCTCGAGTTCATGCGCCAGACGCCGGAGCTGGAGCGGATGCTCGTGCGCTCCGGCATCCACCTGATCAAGTTCTGGTTCTCGGTGACCCAGGGCGAGCAGCGCACCCGCTTCGCCATCCGGCAGGTCGACCCCGTACGGCAGTGGAAGCTCTCCCCCAACGACCTTGCGTCGCTCGACAAGTGGGAGGACTACACCGAGGCCAAGGAGGCGATGTTCTTCTACACCGACACCGCCGACGCGCCGTGGACCGTGGTGAAGAGCAACGACAAGAAGCGCGCCCGCCTCGAGGCGATGCGGCACGTGCTCGCCCGCTTCGACTACGAGAACAAGGACTTCCAGATCGTCGGACGGCCCGACCCGCTGATCGTCGGACCGGCCTCACTGGCGGTCGAGGGCACCGAGATGTCCCCCCGCGTATTCCCGCGTCTGTAGTGATTCAAAAAGTGTTGGCGAGCACCGCCTCCGGTGGTTAACGTGGCCGTACACGTGAAGGGAGGTGGTCCGAAGTTGTATAGCAACGGGACTCGTGAGGTGGCTGTCCGCTAGCCGCTGTCCTCGACAGCTTCGTAGCAATACGTCGAGACCGTGTGGCAGCGGTGCGGCGAATACCAGATAGCCACCCGACCCCTGGGGATCCGGCCTAGTCCGACCGGACCGTGCATACGTGTGCGGAAGTCCCCAGGGGTCGCTTCATTTCCAGGGGGATCCGAGGGTGCGCGAGCTGGTCGTTCTGGGCACGGCGAGCCAGGTGCCGACCCGGCATCGCAACCACAACGGATATCTCCTGCGCTGGGACGACGAGGTGATCCTCTTCGACCCGGGCGAGGGCACCCAGCGCCAGATGCTGATGGCGGGCCTCGCGGTCACCCCGATCCGGCGCATCTGCATCACCCACTTCCACGGCGATCACAGCCTCGGCCTGCCCGGCATCCTGCAGCGCATCTCGCTCGACAAGGTGCCGCACCCGGTCACGGTCCACTACCCGGCGGCCGGCCAGGAGTTCTACGACCGCCTGCGGCACGCCACCAGCTACTGGGACAACGCCGACATCGTTGCTTCGCCGATCGAGGGCGCGAGCTTCTCGGCGCCGACCTCCGCGGGGCGCCTGACGGCGCTGCCACTGCGGCATTCACTTCCCACGTACGGGTATCGCCTGGACGAACCGGACGGGCGCCGGATGGTCCCCTCGCTGCTGGCCGAGCACTGCATCACCGGGCCCGCGGTCGGCGAGTTGCAGCGGACCGGGCGGGTGGGCGACGTGACCCTCGATCAGGTCAGCGCCGACCGGCCGGGGCAGAGTTTCGCCTTCATCATGGACACCGGCCTCTGCGACAACGTGTACGCGCTCGCCGCCGGCGTGGACCTGCTGGTCATCGAGTCGACGTTCCTGACCGAGGACGCCGAGATGGCCGCCATGGTGGGGCATCTGACGGCGGCCCAGGCCGGTGCGGTGGCGCGCGACGCGGGCGTACGGAAACTGGTTCTGACCCATTTCTCGCAGCGCTACTCCGACGCGTCCCGGTTCCTCGACGAGGCGCGGCAGTCCTTCGCGGGCGAGATCGTGGTGGCCGAGGACCTGGGACGGGTGCCGTTGCCCCCGCGGCGGGCGGCTACCGTCGCGGGATGAGCGTTTCCCTGCGTACGGCCGAGGATCTTGACCTGATGGCCGTCGGATCGGTGCATCAGCGCTCCCGGGTGGCCGCCTATGCCGGCATCCTGTCTCCGGCCACGCTCGAGCTGCGGACGGCCGCGGCCTTCGGCGAGTGGTGGACCGAGCGGTATCGCTGGGAGCGCGACACCCACGTCCTGACCGTCGCCGACCGGGACGGCGAGGTTGTCGGCTTCACCTACGTCGGCCCGTCGGAGACGCCGGACGCGGCCGAGCTGTACGCCATCCACGTCGCGCCCGAGCTCGTCGGGGCCGGCGTGGGGCGACTGCTGATGGTGGACGCGCTGGCGAAGCTGGCCAAGGTCGGCGGCTCGCGGGCGGTCCTGTGGGTGCTGGCGGCGAACGAGCGGGCGCGCGAGTTCTACGAGGCCGGGGGCTGGCTGCCGGACGGTGAGACCCGCACGGAGCCGGTCAACGGCGAGCCGGTCGATCAACTCCGGTACAGCGTCGACCTCGGTTAGCTGGGCGGGAGCGCGAGACCGTGATGGAACGGGGGAACCTGTGGTCTCGCACTCCCGCCAACCGTCCCGCCCGAACCGGGGGCGCGTCTGGCCGGAGACGCTGGACCAGCGGAGGCGTGCCGGTCCTGGTTCGGTTCCAGGGCGGGTCCTGCAGGCGGGAGGTCGCGGCGCTGGCGGGGCGCTGCGGACTCACCGCCGAGCGACGTCGTCCGGGCTGGGTAGCCGTGGCCTGCCGGGGGAGGTCAAGCGGACGGTCGACGTCGATGGCTTCGGGGCGTTTGTTGTGGCGGTTCAGTTGAAGTAGCCGCGGTTGGGTGTGGGGTGCCGGCGGTCGTCGGGACCGCGCATGGCCCGGATGCTGTTCAAGTCATGCCGTACGGTCCAGGCCTCCCGCCACGGCCGACGGGACGCGATGTCGGCTCGCTGGGCCAGCCGCCTCGGTGCGCACGGCCATCGCCATCCACACCAGACGCAGTTGCCGTCGTCTGCCGGTTCGGCGTGCCGTCCGAGCATCTGCTGGGCGTCCTGCCAGAGCAGGCGGTCCACAATGTCAGTCGGCATCGTCTGGTCGGCGGTGACCATTCCCCTGCCCTTTCGTCGGCGATCCGGGTGGCGGTCGGGTCGTCATACGTCCGTCACGACTCATACAACAGCCGTACGCCATCCACCGGTCGGACTTTCTGTGCGATTGTCGCGACCGAGCGTGACGGCCCCTGTTCGCCGTGGGCGGACGCCGCCCGGGCATCGATGCTGCTCACCCGGCGTTGAAGCGTCCATGGATACCGAACACACGGGTGTCGAATCACAGGCGCTCGATGCCTACAGCCGTGTGGTGACCGGCGTCGCCACCAGCCTGCTGCCGTCGGTCGCGGCCCTGACCGTACGCACGTCGCGCGGCCAGGGTGCCGGCTCGGCGGTCACCTTCACCGACGACGGATTCCTGCTCACCAATGCTCACGTGGTCGCCGGCGCGACCGGCGGAACGGCCGATTTCGCCGACGGCACCGAAACCCGCTTCGACGTGGTCGGCGCCGATCCCCTCTCCGATCTGGCCGTGGTCCGCGTGCTCAACCCGGGGGCGCCCGCCGCCCCGCTCGGCAACGCCGACGACCTCAAGATCGGCCAGCTGGTCGTGGCCGTGGGCAACCCGATGGGCCTGGCCGGATCGGTCACGGCCGGCGTCGTGTCCGGCCTCGGTCGCTCACTTCCGGCCCGCGACGGCCGGCGCGTACGCATCATCGACAACGTCATCCAGACCGACGCCGCTCTGAACCCAGGCAACTCCGGCGGCGCCCTGGCCGACTCCACCGGCACGGTGGTGGGGATCAACACGGCGGTGGCCGGATACGGCCTCGGCCTGGCCGTGCCGATCAACGTCACCACCCGCTCGATCATCGGCGACCTGGTCGCCAACGGCCGCGTCCGGCGGGCCTGGCTGGGAGTGGCCGGGGTGCCCGCGCCGCTGCCGCCCGCGCTGGCCGAGCGCCTGGGCCAGAAGCTGGGGCTGCGCGTGGTCGAGGTGGTCCCGGGGAGCCCGGCCGGAAACGCCGGCATCTATCTGGGCGACATCATCATCTCGGCCGGCGGGCAGCCGGCGACCACCGTCCAGGCGTTGCAGCGCCTGATGCTGGGCCCGGCCATCGGCGCCGACCTGCCGATGACCCTGCTCCGCAAGAACGCGCTGGTCGACGTCGTCACCATCCCGGCCGAGATGAACTGACCTCCCTCCGCCGCCCGGCCCCCTCCCCTGGCCGAGCGGCACCGGGCCGGCTCGCCCAGCCGGCCTGACAGCGCCCGGGTGCACCGAGCCGGCCCCTCCCCGCCGGCCAGCACCCGGGCGCTTCACGCGCCCCACCGGCTCGCGCAGCGGTGCGATACTTCCGCGCATGACCCGACCCGGTCTCCTGCTGGCCGCCATCGTGGACATGGCGCCAGGCCTCGCCGCCGAAGGCAGGCGCTACGAGGACGCCGTGCTGGCCCTCCTCCCCCGCCACGGCGGGACCCTGGAGTCGCGCCGGCGCAGCCTTGACGCCACGTCGGAGGTCCACCTGATCCGCTTCGACTCCCGGTCCGGCTACGACGCCTTCATGGTCGACCCCGACCGTCTGGCCCTGCGCGACCAGGCCGGCGCAGCCGCTCCCACCACCCGTGTCATCGAGCTCTCCAACGAATCGATCTGACCACCGAAGCCATCATGACGGACCGAGCCGGCCCGGAACGCGGTTGTCCACAGGCCCGCACGGCGACGGGTCCAGGGGCTCGGTTGTCCACAGGGCTGGGATCAACGCGGACGCGAACGCCCCGGGGGCCTAAGTTGGGCTGGTGATGCCGAAGCTGAGCCGAATCGTCCTCTCGCTGGTGGCCGCCCTGGGCGCGGTCGCGCTGATGGCGGGCCCCGCGGTGGCCCAGGCCCCCGAGCGGCTGGCCACGCAGGTGACCGATCCGACCGGTGCTCTCGACGACCGGGCCGGGGTCGACGCCGCGCTGGCCGATCTCCAGCGCGAGACGGGCATCCAGCTGTTCGTGGTGATGGTCGACTCGTTCGACGGCACGCCCGCCCAGGAGTGGACCGACGAGACGGCGCGGCTCAGCGACCTCGGCAACCGTGACGCGCTGCTCGCCGTGGCGGTCACCGACCGCGCCTATGCCTACTCGTTCCCCGAGGATTCGCGGATCAGCGACCGCGAGCTGTCCGACGTCGCGCAGAACGACATCGAGCCGGCACTGAGCCGCAGCGACTGGTCGGGCGCGGTGATCGCGGGGGCGCGGGGCTACGCCGACGCGGCCGGCGGCAGTGCCAGCAGCTTCGGCTGGGTGTTCCTGGTGCTGGGCATCATCGTCGTGGTCGTGCTCGCCTGGACGTGGCTGCGCAAGCGGCGCTCGGCCGCCCGCACCGCTCCCGCCGGCCCGGGCGCGGCACCGGCCGCACCCGCCGGCCCCACCACCGAGGAGCTGACCGCCCAGGCCAACGCCCTGCTCATCGAGCTCGACGACGACCTGCGGGCCGGCGAGCGCGAGCTGGAGCTGGCCGCCGCGCAGTACGGCGCCGAGGCCACAGCACCGTTCCGGGACGCGCTCGAGTCCGCCCGCAAAGACGTGGCCGAGGCATTCCGCCTGCGCATGACGCTCGACGAGGTGCCCGCGCCCGACGCCACGGCGCGCCGCGACACGCTGACCCAGATCGTCGCGCTCTGCCAGGCCGCCGACAACCGCTTGGACGCCGAGTCGGAGGCCTTCGACCGGCTGCGCGACCTGGAGGGCCGGGCCGCCGAGGCCGCCACCGAGATCGACCAGCGCCGCGCCGCGATCGAGGCCACCCTGCCCACCACCGAGGCCACCGTGCGGCAGCTGTCGTCCCACTACTCCGGCAGCGCCGTCACCGCGATCACCACCAACGTCGAGCAGGCCCGCGAGCGCCTCGCATTCGCAACGACAGCCCTGACCCGCGCCCGCCATTCCCTCACCGCCACCGGCGCCGCCCCCCACTCGGGCGCCGCCGCCAGCCCAAGCACCGCCGCCAGCCCAAGCACCGCCTCCAGCTCGAGCGCTGCTTCCGGCCCGGCTGCCGTGTCGGGTGGTGCCTCCCCGCACACCGGCTCAGGAGCCGGAGTCCCGGGCGGCGAGCGGGCGGAGGCCGCGCTCGCCGTGCGAGCGGCCGAGCAGGCCGTCGACCAGGCCGACCAGTTGGTCACGGCCGTGAGCCGAGCCGCCGTCGACCTGCCCGCCGCACGGTCCGCCGCCGACGCGCTGATCAACGAGATCAGCGGCGAGATCGCGGCCGGGCGGGCCGCGCTCACCGGCAACGCCGTCGCCCCGGCCGGACTGACGGCAGCCATCGCGGGTGGTGAGCAAGCGCTGGCCGAGGTACGCACGGCGTTCTCGGCGGAGCCGTCCGACCCGGTGGCCGCCGTCGCCACGCTGCAGGCGGCCGACGCCGCTCTGGATGCCGCTCTCGCCGAGGCCCGCGACGTCGCCGAACGGCTGGCTCACGACCGCAGCCTGCTGGCCCAGGAGCTGCCGGTGGCCAGGGCCGAGGTGGCCGCGACAAACGACTTCATCACCACGCGCCGCGGCGCCATCCGCTCCGAGGCCCGGGCCACGCTGTCCGAGGCGATCCGGCATCTGTCCATCGCCGAGAGCGTCGCCGGCACCGACCCGGCCACCGCTCTGGCCGAGGCCCGCCAGGCCCGCCAGCTGGCCGCCGACGCGGGCCGCTCGGCCGACCTCGACGTGCAGCGCTGGGGCGGGGGCTCGGGCTGGGGCGGAGGCCCCGGAGCCGGTTGGGGCGGGGGCCGGCAGGGCGGCTTTGATACGGGCGCCTTCGCTGGGGCTGTGCTCGGCGGCATCCTGTCCGGCGGCGGTGGGCGCTCGGGCGGCGGCTGGCACGGCGGCGGCTTCGGTGGCAGCGGCTCCCGGGGGCGGCGCACCGGCGGCGGCGGCGGAGGTGGCCGTAGAGGTGGCGGCGGCCGCTTCTGAGTGGGGGGGTTAAGAGTCAAGACCCTGGGGCTCCGCCCCAGACCCCGACCGCTCCGGGGGAAGGCAACCCGGGGCTTTCTTGCGGTGGGGGCTTGGTTGATCTCCCGGTGGCGGCAGCCGAGAGCGAATCGCAACGAAGGGGCAGAGGCAAACACACCCCGTTTGCCTCTGCCCCTTCGTCACGATGAGCTGTGGCTGCCGCCACCGGGAGATCAACCAAGCTGAGGATGGGACTGGGCGGGCGTACCCGCGGTTGCCCAGGTGACCCGCGACGTATGCCGAAGGCGGACGCGACCGGCGTTGTTAAGTTCCCGCAACCCAGCGCCTACGCCGGCCTGCCCGACTGGATCTCCTGGCTTCGTCCACAGCGCGGAAGCCCGACCGCCCGCCCGTCAGGGGACCGCCACCTCGACTTCGCCCGCAGCCGCGAGTGACCCCACGCCTCAGCGTGACGTGACCCCACGCGAGGTCGGGGCCGAGGGTGACCACGCTGGGCATAAAACGCTCCACAGCCCTGCGTGGTCACCCTCGGCCCCGACCGTCCAAGCGTAAGAAAGCCCAACCGACAATCCGTGAGCAAGAGCCGCTCAGGAAAGATGCGCCAGCAGATCCTGCCGGGTCAGCACGCCCGCCGGCTTGCCGTCGATCAGCACCATGGCGGCATCCGCTTTCTCCAGCAGCGACACGGCCTCGCTCACCGGCTGGCCACCACCGATCATCGGCAGGGGCTCGCCCATGTGGCGCTCTATCGTGTCGTGCAAGTGGGCCTGCCCGGTGAACAGCGCATCCAGCAACGCCTTCTCCGCGATCGACCCCGCCACCTCGCCCGTCACCACCGGTGGCTCCGCTTTCAGAACCGGCAGCTGCGAGATGCCGTACTCGCGCATGTAGTCGATCGCGTCGCGCACGGTTTCGGTGGGGTGGACGTGGATCAGGGGCGGCATCGCCCCGCCCTTTCCTTCCAGCGCGTCCGCCACCGTCGGCGCCCCCTCGACCGTGCGCAGGAAGCCGTACCGCGCCATCCAGTCGTCGTTGAAGATCTTCGACAGGTAGCCGCGGCCGCCGTCGGGGAGCAGGACCACGATCACGTCGCCCGGGTCGGCTCGGCGGGCCACCTCGAGTGCGGCCACCACCGCCATGCCGCAGGACCCACCGACCAGCAGCCCTTCCTCGCGGGCCAGGCGGCGGGTCATCTCGAACGAGTCGGAGTCGGAGACCTCGATGATCTCGTCGCAGATCTCCCGGTCGTACGTGGTCGGCCAGAAGTCCTCGCCCACGCCCTCGACCAGGTAGGGCCGGCCGGTTCCGCCGGAGTAGACCGAGCCTTCCGGGTCCGCGCCGATGACGCGTACGGGTCCTTGCTCTTTGAGATACCGCCCGACCCCGGTGACCGTCCCGCCGGTGCCGACCCCCGTCACGAAGTGGGTGATCTGGCCGTCGGTCTGCTTCCAGAGCTCGGGCCCGGTCTCTTCGTAGTGCGAGCGCGGGTTGGCCGCGTTGCTGTACTGGTCGGGCTTCCACGCGCCCGGCACTTCGCGGGCCAGGCGGTCGGAGACGTTGTAGTAGGAGCGCGGGTCCTCGGGCGCGACCGCCGTGGGGCAGACGACCACGTCCGCCCCGTACGCCTTCAGAACGTTCCGCTTGTCCTCGCTGACCTTGTCGGGGCAGACGAAGATGCACTTGTAGCCGCGCTGTTGAGCGACCAGGGCCAACCCGACGCCGGTGTTGCCACTGGTCGGCTCGACGATGGTGCCACCGGGCTTCAGCAGGCCGGCCTGTTCGGCGTCGAGCACCATCCGCAGGGCGATCCGGTCTTTCACCGAACCGCCGGGATTGAAGTACTCGACCTTGGCCAGCACCGTGGCGGCGATGCCCTCGGTGACTTTGTTCAGCTTGACGAGGGGGGTGTCCCCGATGATGTCGACGACGTTGTCGTAATAGCGCACACCTCAGACTACGACTACCCGGTCCTGTTGCCTCTCCCACTCCAGGAAGCGCTCGGTCTCGGCCAAAACCGACCCGGCCAGCCAGGCCACCATCACCGCGTCGTCGGCCAGACCGAAGACCCAGAGGAAGGCCTCGGGGATGACGTCGATGGGCGAAAGAACGTACGCGGTCGCCGCCGCCATCATGGCCAGGCGCACGCCGCCGTCGTACTGGCCGCGGGTGGTCGCCTTCATCATCCGCGGGACCGCCGCGATGCGGGTGGAGAGCGACGGGCCGCCCCGCGCGCCGGCCATCAGGGCCTTGGCGAGCGAGGTGAACGCCGCCGTCCGTTTCAGCGTCTTCGCCATGTTGTTCCCCTCTCGGTCATTCCAGCATGACTTGCGCGCGCCATGATTGCCTCTCGCCGCCGCGCGATAGCCTCGAATTCCCCACCCGCTTCCGATTTACGCGGCTCCCCGGAGCCGAGGGAGCGGGAGTTGCCCGGATCGAGCGACAGCGAGGGAGCCTGTGAGCACCATTCAGATCTCCGCGGAGGACCGGCGCCGGCTCAAACTGGCTGGTCAGATCCTCGGCGGCGTAACGGGCGCCCTGGCCACGATGACCGCCCTGTCGGCCGGCGTGCTGCTGCGGCAGGCCGCCGAGGCCCGCCGGATCATCCCGATGGCCGAGGCGCCCCCGCCGCGCGGCGACGGCTTGTACGGCGGGAAGTTCGGCGGCAAGGCGATCAGCATGGTCATCCTGGGCGATTCGACCGCCGCCGGCTACGGCGTGCACCGGCCGCGGGAGACGCCCGGGGCGCTGCTCGCCACCGGTGTGTCGCGGCGGCTGCACCGGCCCGTCCGCCTGCACCGCCTGGCCGTGGTCGGTTCGATGTCCTCCGGCCTGCCCTATCAGGTCGACGCCGCCCTGGAGTACGCCCCCGACGTCGCGGTCATCCTGATCGGTGGCAACGACGTCACCCACGTCTCCGATCGCGCGTCGGCCGTCCGCCACCTGGGGACCGAGGTGCGCCGGCTTCGCGAGGCCGGCTGCAAGGTGGTGGTCGGCACCTGCCCCGACATCGGCGCGATCCAGCCGATCAAGCCGCCGCTGCGCTGGCTGGCCCGCAAGTGGAGCCGCGACCTGGCCGCCGCCCAGACGGTCGCCGTCGTCGAGGCGGGCGGGCGCACGGTGTCGATCGGCGGTCTGCTCGGGCCGATGTTCGCGGCCGACCCGGTCCGGATGTACAGCTCGGACCGCTTCCATCCGTCGGCCGAGGGTTATGCCCGGGCCGCCGCCGTCGTGATGCCGACCCTCATGGCGGCACTCGGCGAGGACGACCGCGCGGTTCTGACCGGCGGCGAGGGGGTACGCAGTCTCCAGGAGGCCGCGCAGGAGGCGGTCCAGGCGCCGGGCACCGAGGTCAGCGCGGCCGGCCGCTGGGCCGTGTTGCGCCGGCATCCGTGGTTCGGCGAGCCGCGCTCGTGGTTCGGTCATCGGGCGGCGCCCGCGCCGGCTGACGGCGCTGTTCCCGGCGACCGCTCGGCATCGAGCGCCGTAGGGTGGACACCGGAGGATCATCAGCATGCTTCGTGATGCAGGGAGGCGAGTGGAGTGGCGGGTTTGAACGCACGGATCGGCAAGGCGGCGGCCACCGGTCTGCTCGCCGGCACAGTGGGCGGTGCCGCCCTGCTGATCGGCGAGGTGCTCGCGGCCAAGGCCCGGCGCTATGCCAAGCCGACCATGGGGCTGGCCCTGCGCACCTCGATGGGCCGGGTCTCGGCGCCGCCGCTGCGCCTGGTGCTGCTGGGCGACTCGGCGGCGATCGGCGTGGGTGTGGAGTGGTTGAGCGAGACGGTCGGCGGCCACCTGGCCCGGCTGCTCGCCGAGGGCGGTCCCGAGGTCGGCGAGCGGCACGTGCTGCTCTCCAGCGTCGGGGTGGCCGGCTCCCGCTCGTCCGACCTGGCCACCCAGGTGGCCCGGGCGCTGCTGGGCGAGCGCCCCGACGTCGCCGTGGTGCTGGTCGGCGCGCATGACGCCACCAGCCTGCGCAGCCCCGAGGAGTCGGCGGCCCAGCTGGGCACGGCCGTGCGCCGGTTGCGCGAGGCGGGCGTACGGGTCGTGGTCGGCACCTGCCCCGATCTGGGCGCGCTGCGAGCGATCGCTCCCCCGCTGCGCCAGATCGCCGGGGTGCTCGGCCGCCGCATGGCCAAGGCCCAGGTCAAGGCCGTGACCGCCGCGGGTGGCGCGGTCGTGCAGCTGGGCGATGAGACGGGCGCGGTGTTCCGGGCCGACGCCGGCACACTTTGCTACGACGGCTTCCACCCGTCGGCCGACGGCTACCGGGTGTGGGCCCATGCCCTCTATCCCGCCGTGGTCAAAGCGGCGATGACGCCGGCCGGTTAGGCAATGACGGATTCGTAGTCGAACATGACGCCTGTGTGACGAAGTTGTACTTCCGGCTAAGTTACTGGCCGGTTAAATTGGGGCCATGCCGGAAGCTGTCATTGTCGCCACCGCTCGATCCCCCATCGGCCGTGCAGCCAAGGGATCCTTGAGGGACCTGCGTCCCGACGACCTTGCCACCACCATCATCGACGCCGCGCTGGCCAAGGTGCCGCAGCTCGACCGCACCCTGATCGAGGATCTCTACCTCGGGTGCGGGCTTCCGGGTGGTGAGCAGGGCTTCAACATGGCCCGCGTGGTCGCCACCCAGCTCGGGCTGGACGGGTTGCCGGGCGCCACGGTCACCCGATACTGCTCGTCCTCGCTGCAGACCACCCGGATGGCGTTCCACGCGATCAAGGCCGGCGAGGGCGACATCTTTGTCTCGGCCGGTGTCGAGACCGTCTCGCGGTATGCCCGGGGCAGCTCCGACGGCCTCCCCTCCGAGGCGCAGGCCCTGGTCGGCGGCGGCTGGGAGAACCCCAAGTACGACGAGGCCCGGGCCCGCACCGCGAAGTAC
The DNA here is from genome assembly GCF_023544465.1 of Paractinoplanes maris. Lineage (GTDB taxonomy): Bacteria > Actinomycetota > Actinomycetes > Mycobacteriales > Micromonosporaceae > Actinoplanes > Actinoplanes maris. Next base: position 40,310 of record NZ_JALPVL010000002.1, read on the forward strand.
GCCGAGGGTGGCCAGACCTGGCACGACCCCCGTGACGACAACACGCTGCCCGACGTCTACATCGCGATGGGGCAGACCGCCGAGAACCTCGCCCAGATCAAGGGCGTGAGCCGCCAGGAGATGGACGAGTTCGGCGTACGCAGTCAGAACCTCGCCGAGAAGGCCATCGCCAACGGCTTCTGGGGTCGTGAGATCACCCCGGTGACGCTGCCCGACGGCACGGTCGTGTCGCAGGACGACGGCCCCCGCGCGGGCGTCACGCTGGAGGCGGTCTCGCAGCTCAAGCCGGTGTTCCGCCCGGACGGCCGGGTCACCGCGGGCAATTGCTGCCCGCTGAACGACGGCGCCGCGGCCGTGGTGATCATGAGTGACACCAAGGCCCGTGAGCTGGGCATCACCCCGCTGGCCCGGATCCTCTCGACCGGCGTCACCGCGCTCAGCCCCGAGATCATGGGTCTGGGCCCGGTCGAGGCGTCGAAGCAGGCGCTCAGGCGGGCCGGCATGAGCATCGGCGACGTCGACCTGGTCGAGATCAACGAGGCCTTCGCGGCGCAGGTGATCCCCTCGTACCAGGACCTGGGCATCCCGATCGAGAAGCTGAACGTGAACGGCGGCGCGATCGCCATCGGCCACCCGTTCGGCTCGACCGGCGCCCGGATGACCGGCACGCTGCTCAACGCGCTCGACTGGCACGACAAGAGCATCGGCCTCGAGACGATGTGCGTCGGCGGCGGTCAGGGCATGGCACTGATCATCGAGCGCCTCAGCTAGCACCGCAAGCTTCCGCCGGGTCCGGTCTGCCACGAGCGGCCGGGCTCGGCGGAGTCATGTCCGGCCACGCCAGCGCGAAACCACGCCTGACCAGGCACGCGCGCCCCCACGCGAGCGCGAAATCAGGCCCGGCCGGGCAAGCGCGAAGGCCCGCCCCACGCGGATGCGAAAAGCAGGCCCGGTCGGGCGAGCGCGAAGTCCCGCCCCACGCTGGTGCGAAGTCAGGTCCGGGCGAGTGGGCGTGGAGTCATTTGCGGTCGAGGGAGTAGCGCAGCTCGTTGACGGCTGCGGTGGCCTCGTCGAGCGCCGCGCCGGGCGGGGCGGCGGCGAGCAGGTCGTCGGCCATCACGCGCAGTTGGTCGGGCAGGATCATGTCGTGCTCGCGCGGCACCGGGCGGCGCGGCTGTCCCTCGGCGTCGGCTCCGAGGTCGGCCAAGAGCTGCACCAGGGCGTAGGCCCGGTCGTTGCGGCCGTCGACCCGCCAGCGCGGCTGCTCCCAGACGCGCACCTGGTTGAGCAGCCGGTCGACGGACGTGGCGAAGTCGGTCACGCCCGGCAGAATACGCGGAGCCGGACCTGGTCGCCCGGGGCGCCGAGGTCGCTTCATACCGGCACAGCAGGCCGGCAACCAGACGCGGCGAGCCGGTCAACCGGACGCGGCGGCCCGGCAACCGGATGCGGCGGGCCGGCGACCGGACGCGGCGGCGGCAAACAGAACGGCGCCCGGTCCGAGTGGACCGGGCGCCGATTTCCGTCGGAACTAGTCGTCCCCGCCTTGCAGGAAGCTCAGCAGGCGCAGGATCTCGATGTAGAGCCAGACCAGGCTGACCAGGATGCCGAAAGCGGCCACCCAGGAGTAGCGCTGGGGCAGGCCCATGCGGACGCCCTCCTCGACCTCGTTGAAGCTGAGGATGAAGCTCAGGGCGGCCACCACGATGCAGATGATGCTGAAGAGGTAACCGAGCGGGCCGTTGTCGCGCAGGCCGGTGTTGAAGCCGAACAGCGACAGGACCAGGTTGATCAGGATGACCGCGAACAGGCCACCCATCACGATGATCATGCCGCGCTGGAACTTCGGCGTGGCCCTGATGACCTTGGCTTTGTAGAGGAACGCGGTCAGGAAGAAGACGCCGAAGGTGGCGACCACCGCCTGCAGCACGACGCCCTGATAGCCGGCGATCGACGCGAAGACCTTGGAGGCCATGCCGACGAAGACACCCTCGACGACGGCGTAGGCCACGATGAGCGCGGGGTTGGCGATCCGCATGAACGAGATGACCAGGCCGAGGACCAGGCCGATCACCGCGGCCCCGATCCAGGCGACGGTGGTCGACGACGCGGGAATCACGTTCCAGGCGACGACGGCCGAGACACCCGTGATGCCGAGGAGCGTGACCGTCTTGACGACGACGTCGTCGACGGTCATCGGGCGCACGGCGGGCGGAGCGGCGGGGTAATCCGACGCGCCGGGATACGGCTGACCGTAACCCGGGGCGGCACCGGCGGGGCCGTAGGCCCCGGACCCGGCCGTACGCTCCCGCTCGGCCGCCTGGCCGAGGCGCGAGAGCACCGGGTTGGAAGTCTTCACTGTGTCCAGCCTCCCTTTGAGGTTGAGGCACGTTTGGCGTGCCCTACCAGCGTACGGGGTGCAGCTGATCAAGAAAGGCTCGGAATGCTGTGAACAGGCTGAAGGTAAGAACGTCGAAGTGAAGCGGGGACGATGCGGAGAGAAGTGCCCGGGGCGGGTCTCGAACCCGCACGCCTCGTGAGGCAGCCGCTTTTAAGGCGGCCGTGTCTGCCGTTCCACCACCCGGGCGGGCCTGGGCGCGTTACCGTGCCGCGGTAACGCTCCCAGGACACCTTATAAGCCCGGAGGGTACGAGAGGATACCGCCTCAGCGGGACCCGGCACCGACCTTGTCGCGGCCGTCGGCCGTCGGAGCCGGGACGGGCGGGGTCACCTCGGTGAACTCCTCACGCGGGGCGTGCAGCTGGTTGAGGGCCACCGTCTCGCGCTTGAACAGCGCGGCGAGCGTCCAGTCGGCGACCACCCGGGCCTTGCGGTGGAACGACGGGATGTGGCTCACGTGGTAGGAGCGGTGCATGAACCACGCCGGCCAGCCCTTGACCTTGATGCCGTAGACGTGCGCGACACCCTTGCCGAGGCCCAGGCCGGCGACGCTGCCGATGTACTTGTGCTTGTACTCCTTGGGCTCGCCCCCGAGGACGACCTGCCGGATGTTGTCGGCCAGCACCTTGGCCTGCCGCACCGCGTGCTGGGCGCTCGGCGAGCACCAGCCACCGGGGTTGGTCAGGTCGGGCACCTGGGCGCTGTCACCGGCGCTCCACGCGCCCTCGAGCACCGTGCCGTCGCTGTCGGCCACCTGCAGGGTGGGCAGGCAGTTGACGTGACCCTTGGGGCCGCGCGGCAGGTCGGTGTGGTCGAGCATCGGCGACGGCTTCACGCCGGCCGTCCAGACCAGGGTCTCGGCCCGGAACCGGTCGCCGTCGGAGAGCACGATCTCGCCGTCGACGCACGACTCGAGCCGGGTGTCCAGGCGCAGCGAGATGCCGCGCTTGTCGAGCTGGCGGGCCGCGTAGGCACCCATCTTGGGGCCGACCTCGGGCAGGATCCGGTTGGTCGCCTCGACCAGGACGAACTTGAGCTCGTTCTTGTCGAGCTCGGGGTAGTACTGCATGGCGTCGCGGACGACGTCCTCCATCTCGGCCAGCGCCTCGATGCCGGCGAAGCCGCCGCCGACGAAGACGAAGGACAAGGCGGCCTTGCGCACCTCGGGGTCGGGCGTGACGGCCGCGACGTCGAGCTGGTCGAGGATGTGGTTACGCAGGTAGATGGCCTCACCGATGGTCTTGAGGCCGATGCCGCGCTCGCTCAGGCCGGGGATCGGCAGCGTCCGCGAGACCGAGCCGGGGGCCACGATGATGTGGTCGTAGCTCATCTCGGTGGCCGGGCCCTCGATGGGCTGGATGGTCACCGTCTTGCGTGCGTGCTCCACCTTCGTGACCTCGCCGGCCACTACGCGACACTTCTTGAGCTCGCGGCGGAGCGGCACGACGCTGTGCCGCGGGGAGATGTTGCCGGCCGCTGCCTCGGGGAGGAACGGCTGGTACGTCATGTGCGGCTGCGGGTCGATGACGACGACCTCGGCCCGGCGCCGGTTGAGCTTCTTCGACAGGCGCAGGGCGGCGTAAAGACCGACGTGCCCTGCACCTACGACGACGATGCGCTGCGGATTCACGTTCGCCATTCTGGCGCCTGCGGGGGTCGTCGCGCCTCCTGGTGTGAGAAGCGTCAAAGGCATTTGTCAAGTGCTGTGACGCACATATTGCAGGCAGATTTCACGGTCTATGAACGAGGCGTGCTATGAGCAGCGTGGCCGCGGCGGCACCGGCCAGACCGACCACGGTGGCCACCAGGAACGGGCCACCGGCCAACTCGGCGGAGAGCCCCAGGGCGAACACGGTGAGTACCGCCGAGACGAGCACCACGGCCAGCGCCCGGGCCACCCACAGGCCCACGACGTCGATGTTGACCACCGCGTCGTACGGGAGAACGGCAGCCAGAGCCGTGAGCGAGTGTCCGAGGTAGAGCGCCGTCGCGATGACCAGCACCCGCCACAGCTCGACCGGCGCGTCCTGGGTGGTGTCGATCAGCCACCCGGCCACCACGACCAGGGCGGCGAAGGTGGCACCGCGCCCGCGCGGGGCGAAGGCCGGATAGAGCGCGACCGCGGCCAGCGGCACGAAATACTGCGTGCCGAACAGCGCGAACGGCCAGGCCACGGCCATCGCGACCAGCCCGCTCAGGCCGATGCCGCAGCGCACCAGGAACGGCAGCGTGGTGGCCCGGGACAGCGTCCGGCGGGCGTCGCCGGCCCGGCGCTTGATCATCGAGATCATCAACGCCCCCGGGGTGCCGAGGCGAGCCGGGCGACGTCGCGCAGGACCAGGTCGAGGCTGCCGGCGCCGGCCCAGTCGACGACCGGGATGCCGTGCTCGCGCAGGCGGCCCAGCACGTTGCCGCGCTCGATCTGCCAGAGCCGGGTGGCCAGCGGCGTCCACGGCCCGCGAGCCTCCGGGACCGAGCCCGCGGGCAGCGTGTCGACGGCGACGACGTAGCGGCCGGCCTGGGCCAGCAGCGCCAGCATGTCGGCCGAGCGCGGGTCGATCAGCGGGGTGAACACCATGACCAGCGCGTCCGACGACACGTGGTGGGCGCCGAAGTCGTGCTCGTGCTCCATCGGGTCGGCCCGCACGTCGAGCAGCCACTCCAGGGCGATCAGGTATTGCCGGCGGCCGGTGGCCGGGCGCAGCCGGCGGGCCGAGGCGCCGAACTCGAGCAACGACACCCGGTCGCCGCGCTGCAGGTAGTGCTCGGCGATCGCGGCCGCGGCCCGGACGGTCGTGTCGAGCACCGAGGCACTGCCCCCGACCCCGCCCGAGAGACCAACCTCGCCGAGCACGTCGAGCAGCAGCACCACTTCGGCGTCCCGGTCGGAGAGGGTCGAGGCGACGTGCAGGTCACGGGTGCGCAGCGAGACCCGCCAGTCGATGCGCCGCAGCCGGTCACCCGGGGCGAAGGGGCGCACGCCGGCGAGCTCGCCGCCCTCCCCCATGCGCCGGGACCGGTGCGCGCCGACCAGGCCCGCGGCGGCCGGCATGGCCTCGATGGCGTTGAACGGGTCGGTGACCGGATAGACGCGGACGCCGTGGGCGGGCGTCACCACCGGGCGGCACGCGAGCAGGCCACCGCAGGCAGCGACCCGGGCGGCGGCCGGGCCGACGTCTTGCCGGCCCCAGCGCAGTGCGTCGCCGGACAGGTCGACCGCGGCCCACCCGTCGGCCGCCACGGTGAGCGCGAACGGCCGGTCGGTGTGCTCCAGCTTGAGCCAGCGCGACGTGCGGGTGCGGACGACCACCAGGTCGTACGGGATGACGTCGGGGTTGGTCACGGTCACCGAGGCCTGCACCTGGCCGCCCTCGACCACCAGCTCCTCGTCGGCGCCGATGGCCAGCTCGGGCGCGGCCCGGGGCATCCGGCGCAGGTGGATCGCGGTGCCGATCGCGAACGGCGCGGCCAGCAGCACCAGGTCGACCCGGCCGAGCGCGACGCCGAGCACCAGCAGCAGGCCGGTGAGCAGCACGGCGCGGCCCAGCGCGCGGGTCGGCGCCCAGGCCGGGCCGTTACCGGCCTCGGCCGACGCGGCCGGCGGCACGGCACGGCGCAGCAGCGGCTCGGGCCCGGTCACGTCGTGCTGTGGCCGGTCGCGTACGTGGGCAGGGCTCCGCTGGCCGGGGCCGGAGTGGCCTGCAGGACCTCGTCGACCACGAAGGACGGGTCGACGCGGCGCAGCCACATCTCGGGGCGCAGGGTGATGCGGTGGGCCAGCGCCGGCCCGGCCACGTCCTTGACGTCCTCGGGCACCACGAAATCGCGGCCGGCCATCGCGGCCCGGGCCCGGGCCAGCAGCAGCAGCGCCAGCGAGCCGCGCGGGGACGAGCCGACCAGCACGGAGGCGTGCTCGCGGGTGGCCGAGGTGAGCGACACGATGTAGCGGCCGATCGAGTCCTCCACCGTGATCGCCTCGAGCGCCATCTGCATCGACTGCAGGGTGCGCGCGTCGACCACCGGCGGCAGGAAGCTTTCCTCCTGGCGGCGGTTCATCCGGCGCTGCAGGACCTCCCACTCCTCCTCGGCGGTCGGATAGCCGAAGGACACGCGCAGCATGAACCGGTCGAGCTGGGCCTCGGGCAGGGGGTAGGTGCCCTCGTACTCGATGGGGTTGGCCGTGGCCAGCACGTGGAAGGGCGGGTCGAGCCGGTAGGTGACGCCCTCGACCGAGACCTGCTTCTCCTGCATGGCCTCGAGCAGCGCGGACTGGGTCTTGGGCGGCGTCCGGTTGATCTCGTCGGCCAGCAGCATGTTGGTGAAGACCGGGCCGGCCCGGAAGGCGAAGTCACCCTTGCGCTGGTCGTAGAGGAACGAGCCGGTCACGTCGGCCGGCAGCAGGTCGGGCGTGAACTGCAGGCGGCGGAAGTCGAGGCCGAGCGCCTGCGCGAAACAGCGGGCGGTCAGCGTCTTGCCCAGGCCGGGCAGGTCCTCGAGCAGCACGTGACCGCCCGCGAGGATGCCGGCCAGCACCAGCTCGAGCGAGTCGCGCTTGCCGACCACCACGCTGCCCACCGAGTCGAGGACAGCACCGGCCAGCCGGCCCACCTCGTACGCGGGGAGGGCCTGCACGCCTGACTCCGTCACCATTGCACCCTTCTCACAGCTTCTCCAAAGTGTCCACGTAGGACTCCATCTCGCGCGCCTTGAGCCGGGGCCGGCCCCGATCGTGCAGGGCGGCCCAGAGCGGGTCGCCGAGCAGCTCGCGGGCCCGCCGCGGGTCGGTCGCCCGGGTGATGCCGTGGCGCAGCCGCAGCCTCTCGTCGGAGAGCTCGGCCAGCACCGGCAGAACGTTACGCGCATAGAGATCGTCGTCGGCCTGGGCCCGCTCGAGGCTGCGTTCCCAGCGCCGCACGGCGTCCCGCATCGCGTCGCTGCCGCTGCTGTTGCCGGAGCTGCCCCGGCGGTCGGAACGCTTCGGCGCGGGCGGCGGGCGGACCTCGGCCACGGCCAGCAGCACCAGCCGCAGTCCGCTCAGCGCGGCCACCACGAACAGGATCGAGATCTCGGTGTCGGCCGCGCGCAGCACCGCCACCACGACCGCGGTGGCCAGGCCGATCAGCAACAGGTTGCGCAGGATCCAGGCCGGCCACGACCGGCGGCGCGCGGGCGGGGCCGGCTCGTCGGCGACCGGCAGCTCGTCGCGGTAGCCGCCGAAGAGGTCGTCGAGCCCGCCCGTGCTCACGCGGCCACCCCCGCGCCGAGGTCGGCCCGGAGCCGCTCGAGCGCCGAGCGGGCCTGGCGGCGCATCTCGTCGTCGACGGTGTGCGTGGCGTATCGGGCCTCGCGGTAGACCTCGAGCAGCGCGGCCAGCACCTGCGCGTCGACCCGCTGCTCCTTCAGAAGGCGGCCGACCAGGTCGGTGGGGCTGTCGCCGGGGTGCCGCGAGGTGCCGGCCGCGGCGGCGGCCTGCTCCAGGCGGACCCAGCAGGCGATCACGGCGCGGCGGGGGTCGCGGTCGGTGTCGGAGAGCTCCTCCAGGCCGGCGTCGAGCGCGGCGACCAGCTCCTCGGCCGTCCGGGGCTGATCGGCGCGACCTCGCTTGCGCGGATTTTTGCCCGAGCGCCGGCGGCGGTCACGCACCAGCGAAGAGATCAGCAGGCCGACGATGACCAGGATGATCGCGCCGACGACGATCAGCGCCAGCGTGTCGATCCAGTCGGGCAGGCCGCGCGCCGCCTCGGGCGGGGGCGGCGGTGACTGGAACGACGGGGTCACGGTGGGCAGCAGGGGCGCCTGCGCGGCCGGCTGGTCGCGGGCGATCTGGTCGAGCTGGGGCTCGGACCGGGTGGCGGCCAGCGCGGTGCCGAAGAGCAGCACGAGGACGGCGGCCAGCGGCCACCACCGTCGCACCACCCCGAAATCCATCGACACCCTTCTATTGAGAAGCGAGCTCTTTGGCCTCGGCGAACACGTCGTCGAGCATGGCCGGGGTGAGCTTACCGGTGAAGGTGTTCTGCTGGCTGACGTGGAAGCACCCCAGCAGATCCGGCACACCCGGTTGGCTGACCAGCCGCCCGTGACCGAACTTCGGACGGGGCACCGGCGGCCGGACCCCGTACACCGCGGTCATCGCCGGCCACCACGCCTGCCAGGCGAAAGCGCCCAGCGCGACCACTACCCGCAAGGTGGGCCGGATCAGCTCGAGCTCGCGATGAAGCCACGGCGCGCACGTGTCGCGCTCCTGCGGGAGCGGCTTGTTGTCCGGCGGGGCGCAGCGCACGGCGGCGAAGATGCGCAGGTTGTGCACCGCGAGCCCGTCGTCGGCCGAGACGCTGGTCGGCTGGTTGGCCAGGCCGGCGCGGTGCAGAGCGGCGAAGAGCACGTCGCCCGAGCGGTCGCCGGTGAAGATGCGGCCGGTGCGGTTGCCGCCGTGCGCGGCCGGGGCCAGTCCGAGGATGGCGATCTCGGCGTCGGCCGGCCCGAACCCGGGCAGCGGCCGGCCCCAGTAGTGCTGATCGCGGAAGGCGGCACGCTTGGTGAGCGCGACCTCCTCACGCCAGGCGACCAGGCGCGGGCAGGCGAAACAATCCGCGATGTCCGCGTCCAGCACGCTGAGTGAGGCGGCCCGCGCCGCCGCGGCGGAGACCTCTTCGGGCGTACGGCTGATTCCCACCCCGCCAGCACAGCACCTCAGCCCGGGCCGCCGATCGCGGGGGTCGCTTCCTCAGGCCTGGGGCCGCAGGCACAGGACGTAGCCGTCGCCGGCGCTGTTGGCGAAGACGTAGAACACCTCTTCGGCCTTGAAGAACTTGTCGCAGGCCTTGCTCTGCGGCGAGGTCTCGCCGTCGACCCGGGCCACCACGGAGAACTTGGCGTCGGCCGAGGCGCAGTCGACGACGTTGGCGCCGGTCTCGGTGGTGCCCTCGTTCTTGACGTCCTGGTCGGACGCGATGCAGTCACCGGCCTTGGCGTCCTGGGCGTCGTCGCCGCCGTTGAGCAGCGACAGGAGCGCGTAGGTGCCGAGCCCCACGATGACCGCGACCAGGATGCCCACGACCAGCTTGCCGACGTTGCGCTTCCGGGGCTCGCCGGGCCGGCCCGGTTGGGCGTCGCCGACCAGCGGGAAGCCGGGGTGACCGGCCGGGGCCTCGGCCGGCGGCGGAACGGGGTTGCTCACGGAGTTCCTCTCGAGTGCCGGCCCAGGGGGCGGCCGGTCGCCGGGGGGAACATTAGGCGATTCGCCGTGGCCCCCGCGACCCGCGCCCTCGGTCCGGTTATCGCGAGGGTGACGCGCTGGTCGGAGTGGGCTCCTTCGGCGTCTTGGTGGGCGCGGCGGGCGAGCTCGGCGTCGCGTCGAGCGTCGGGGGGACGGACTCGGCCGGGGCCGCAGCCGGGGCCGAGGACGCGAACGGCGCGGCCTCGGGGCAGAACGGGAAGCCCATGTTGCGCGAGTGCTCGACCTCGCCGGTGTCCGGGTCGCTGCAATACGGGTTGCCCATGTTGATGGGCTGGCCCTCCTGGTCGAACAGGCGCGCGCCCGGCACCAGGCGGCCCTGGTTGTCATAGACGAAGACGTCCTGGATGTAGTCGTACGGGTTGCCGTTGCCGGAGTAGCCCACGTCGCTGTAACCGGGGTCGCGCACGTCGCTGTCGGCGCTGAAGAAGCCGCCGATCGCGATGAACATCAGCACCACCGTGCCGGCCTGGACCGCGAGCCGCGGCCAGCGGCTCAGCGAGTAGCGGCGCCGGCCGAAGGCGATGGACACGACGATGAAGCCGGTCAGCAGCACCAGCGCGACGAAGGTGCTGTTGCCGATGCGGGGCAGCAGGCCGACCTGGCTCGACTGGGCGTCGAGGAAGTACGCGACGGCCATCGCGGCCAGATAACCGCGCAGCACCCACCAGGCCGGCCGCAGCAGCACGAGGAAGTCGCTGGCCTTGGGGTAGCCGATCACCGGCCCGACCTTGACGTCGGCCCGGCCGAGGATCCGCAGCACGTCGGCCCGGGCCTCCAGGAGGGGCTCGAAGCGGCGCTTGGGTGGGTCGGGGAAGCCGCCGACGAAGGCCGCCGCCGTGGTGCGCAGCTCCGCCGCGTACGCCTCGGGGGTGCCCAGCCGGTCGGTGAGGGTGACCGTGTCCTCGGCCCGGATCTCGGCCAGGTGCTCGGGCAGGTCCTCGAGCAACTCGGCCCGGGTGGCCTCGGGCAGGTCGGCCAGCGCCGCGCGGACCCGCTCGACATAATCGGTGATCTCGTCCTGTGCCGTGGAGTTCACGCCGTCTCCCGCTCGCGAAGCAGATCGTCCATGGTGGATGCGAAGCCCTGCCACACTTTGCCCGACCGCTGCAACTCGGCGTGGCCGGCGGCGTTGAGGCCGTAGTACTTGCGGTGGGGGCCCTCGTCGCTGGGTACCACATAGGTGTTCAGGAAGCCGCCGGCGAACAGGCGCCGCAAGGTGCCGTAGACCGAGGCGTCACCGACCTCGTCGAGGCCGGCGGCGCGCAGTCGGCGGAGGATGTCGTAGCCGTAGCCGTCCCCGTCGCGCAGGGCGGCGAGCACGGCCAGGTCCAGGACACCCTTGAGCAGCTGGGTGGTATCCACGCGTGGACAGTACTTCGCAATGCGAAATACCGTCAAGAGCGAAGTACTGTCCGACCGGGAAATGCGGGATCAGACGAGGCTGTGACAGATGCCGTCGAGGATGTCGTGCTCGGAGGCGATCACCCGGTCGTGACCGGAACGCTCCAGGATGGTGCGCAGGATGAGCGCGCCGGCCCCGATGACATCGGCCCGGCCGGGGTGCATGACGGGCAGGGCGAGTCGCTCCTGGACGGTCATGGCCAGCAGCTCGGCGGTCACCCGGGACACGTCGGCCAGGGTCACCGTGCTGTGGTGGATGCGGCTGGAGTCGTACTGGGGAAGGCGCAGCGCCAGGGCGGTGACTGTCGTGACCGAGCCGGCCAGACCGACCAGGGTCCGGGCCTCGCGGCCGGGGACGGCGGTCAGGGCGATGTCGACGGCCGCGGTGATGTCGCGCTCGGCGTTGTGGATCTCGGCCGCGGTGGGCGGGTCGCTGTGCAGGTGCCGCTCGGTCATCCGGACGCAGCCGATGTCCATCGAGATGGCGTGGTCGACGCCGGTCGTCCCGGTGACGAACTCGGTCGAGCCGCCCCCGATGTCGACGACCAGGCAGGGACGCTCGGCGGTGAGGCCGGCGACGGCACCGGTGAAGGAGAGCCGGGCCTCCTCGGTGCCGCTGATCACCTCGGGGTCGATGCCGAGCACGCCGCGGACCATGTCGCGGAACTCCTGCGCGTTCTCGGCGTCGCGCGAGGCCGAGGTGGCACACATGCGCACCCGGGTCACGCCCAGTTCGGCGATCTCGGCCGCATAACCGAGCAGAGCCTTCCGGGTACGGGCGAGGGCGCCCTCGGAGAGCCGGCCGGTGCGGTCGACCCCCTCGCCGAGGCGGACGATCTCCATCCGGCGGGCGACGTCGGTCAGCCGCCCGTCAGCGGTGTCGGCGATGAGCAGGCGGATCGAGTTGGTCCCGCAGTCGATCCCGGCGACCCTCACAGGTGCAGCAGCATTCTCGTGTTCCCCAGGGTGTTGGGCTTGACCCGTTCCAGGTCGAGGAATTCGGCCACACCCTCGTCGTACGAGCGAAGAAGTTGCTCGTAGACGACGTGCGGGACGGGAGCGCCGTCGATCTCGGAGAAGCCGAACGAGCCGAAGAACCGGGTCTCGAAGGTCAGGCAGAAGACCCGCGCCACGCCCAGTTCGCGGGCCACGTCGATCAGGCGCTCGACGATGCGGTGACCGATCTTCTGCCCGCGGCAGGCCGGGTCGACCGCCACCGTACGGATCTCGGCCAGGTCTTCCCACATCACATGCAGGGCGCCGCAGCCATAGACCCGGTCGCGGTCGTCCACGGCCACCCAGAATTCCTGCACCGCCTCATACAGGGTGACCGTCGCCTTGCTGAGCAGCCGGCGGTCGGCCGTGTACGCGTCCACCAGATCCCGGATCGCGCGGACGTCCTTGGTGCGGGCGCGACGAATCTCCACTAGTCAGCCTTTTTCACACATGGGCCCTCGGCCCACCATGGTTCCACGGCGTCCCGGACCTCGTCCCCGAAAGGATTCACGCCCCGGCCCACAGCGAGCGCGTGCCCGAGGTGGACATGCAGGCATTTCACTCGATCGGGCATGCCCCCGGCGGCGACGTGCGCGATCTCCGGCACGTCCTCGATGGCCTTGCGCCGCGAGACGTAGTCCTCGGCGGCCTTCGCATACTGCTCGGCCAGCTCGGGATCGGTCGACAGGCGCTCCTGCATGTCGCGCATGACGCCGGCCGACTCCAGCCGGCTGCACGCGGCGGTGGCATGCGGGCAGGTCAGGTAGTAGAGCGTCGGGAAAGGCGTGCCGTCGTCCAGGCGGGGCGACGTCTCGACGACGTCGGGATTGCCGCAGGGGCAGCGGTGCGCGACGGCGCGCGTGCCCCGGGGACGACGGCCGAGCTGGGCCTCCACGATGTCGAGGTCGGCCTCATCGGGTTGTTCCATGATCAGTTGGGGGACTCCGCGTCTGCGGCTCGGACGCTGCTCCACAGCGTGTCGTACCAGCGGTCGGGTGCGGCCGCGGGTTGTTTCCGCCCGGCCTCGGCGGCGGCGCCGGCCGGATCGTTCAGCACGACCAGCGGGACCTCGCCCTCGCGCACGTAGAAGAGCTTCTCGCGGGCCTGGGCCCGGAGATACTCCGGGTCCTTCCACTTCTGGAGCTCCTGCGATTTCTGCGCGATGAGCTGGCGCTCCTCGGCCTGGTCGGCCTCGAGCTGGGTGATCTGCGACTCCTGGGCCAGATAGACCCGGAGCGGGTAGGTGTAGGCCAGCGCCAGCGCCAGGAAGACGACTATGAGGACCATCGCGCGGCCGGTCAGTGCTCTCGGCCGCGGGGCGGCGGTGCGCTTGGTGGTGGCCCGCGCCGCGTTTCCGGTACGCCGTTTCCTCTCGACCGGGCCGGTGGTGCGCGTCGTCCTCGTCGTCCTGCGGACCGCGCCGGTGGACCGGGCGCGCGACGTGCCGGGGCGGCGGGCCGGGCCCGGACCGCTCGGTGCTCGCCGCTGTGTCACCCCAACCCCCTCCGTCACGTGCCGTGGCGGCCCGCTGTCACACGTGTCGCGGCGCCCGCTGGAAACCTATGCCCGTTCCCGCGGGCGCCACAACTCCATGATCTAGCGGGTGCTCGTCACGCCGTGCGGTAACGCGGGAAAGCGCCCGCCCCGGCGTACCGGGCCGCACCCTCGAGCTGCTCCTCGATGCGCAGGAGCTGGTTGTATTTCGCGACCCGGTCGGACCGCGCCGGGGCACCGGTCTTGATCTGGCCACTGCCGACCGCGACGGCCAAGTCGGCGATCGTGGTGTCCTCGGTCTCGCCCGAGCGGTGGCTCATCATCGTCTTGAATCCGGCCCGGTGAGCCAGGTCGACGGCGTCCAGCGTCTCGGTCAGCGAGCCGATCTGGTTGACCTTGACGAGGACGGCGTTGGCCGCGCTCTCGGCGATGCCCCGGCCGATGCGGGTCGGGTTGGTGACGAACAGGTCGTCGCCGACGATCTGGATCTTGTTGCCGAGCTCGGCCGTCATCGCGCTCCAGCCGGCCCAGTCCTCCTCGTCGAGCGGGTCCTCGATCGAGACGATCGGGTACTCGGCGGCGAGCTTGGCGTAATACGCGATCATCTCGTCGGTCGACTTCGGGCTGCCCTCGAAGACGTACGACCCGTCCTTGTGGAACTCGGTCGCGGCGACGTCCATGGCCAGCACGATGTCGGTGCCCAGGGTGAAGCCGGCGGCCTGGACGGCCTCGGCGATCAGGTCGAGGGCGGAGGCGTTGGACGGCAGGCTCGGCGCGAAGCCGCCCTCGTCGCCCAGGCCGGTCGAAAGGCCCTTCTTCTTCAGCACCGACTTGAGCGCGTGGTAGACCTCGGCGCCGGTGCGCAGAGCCTCGCGGAAGGTCGGGGCGCCGATCGGCGCGATCATGAATTCCTGCACGTCGACGTTCGAGTCGGCGTGGGCGCCACCGTTGAGGATGTTCATCATCGGCACCGGCAGGACGGCGGCGTTGGGGCCACCGACATAGCGGAACAGCGGCAGCTCGGCGCTCAGCGCGGCCGCCTTGGCCACCGCGAGGGAGACACCCAGGATCGCGTTGGCCCCCAGCTCGGACTTGTCGGCGGTGCCGTCGAGGTCGAGCATCTTCTGGTCGATCAGGCGCTGCTCGCTCGCCTCGTAGCCGACCAGCTCGTCGGCGATCTTGTCTTCGACGTTCGAGACCGCGGTCTCGACGCCCTTGCCCAGGTAGCGGCCCTTGTCGCCGTCGCGCAGCTCGATCGCCTCGAACGCGCCGGTGGAAGCGCCCGAAGGCACTGCCGCGCGGCCTACCGTGCCGTCGTCGAGCCCGACCTCGACCTCGACGGTCGGGTTGCCCCGGGAGTCGAGAATCTCGCGGGCGACGATCGCTTCGATGGTGGCCATGTGTCGTGTCGCTCCCTCACGTTAAGGCTGCAGTTCACTCTCTTGAGGCTGCAGTTCACCGACCGCGACCCTGCGGCCGACCACGGCTCTGAGCGTATCGAGCCGTCGCGGGGTCCGTGCCGCTGCCCTTGGGTTTCCCCTCCGGCGCGAGCCCTTTTCACCTCAGATGCGGGGCTTCTTCGCCTCAGATCCGGGGCCTCTTCGCCGATGACGTGGGCACTATGAGCACACCCATGCTTCCCGCTGACGGGTCGTACATCGAGATGACCTCGTACGGCGAAACGCTGCCCGACGTACGCGTCGTCCAGGCCACCGAGGCGATGTTCACGCTGTCGCTGGCCCTGGACGACCTGCCCCCGGCCGACTCGGAAGTGACGCTGCGCTGGGCCGCGGCGCCCCGCGGCCGGTACGCCATCGCGGGCACCGTGGCCGCGATCGACGGGAACCGGGTGGAGGTGCGCTACTCCGGCGAACCCGCCATCGAGCAGAGCCGCGACTACGTGCGCGGGGGCGGCGGTGAGGCGATCGTGCTGCTGCTGCCCGGGCAGGCGGCCGCCGAGGGGACGATCCACGACCTGAGTGAAGGGTCCGTGCGGGCCCACTTCACGGACGTCGAGATGCAGCCGGGCGACGAGGTCACCCTGCGTATGCAGGTCGGCGACGAAGTGGTGGAGTTTCCGGCGCGGGCGGTCAAGGTGAGCTCGGTGCGGCAGCAGATCCCGGTCCGCGGCCCGCTGATCGTCGAACTGGTCGCCGTATTCACCGCGGCCGACGAGCACCAGGCCCGGATCATTCGGCGATACATCTATTCGCAGCAGATGAAGGCACGCTCCCGGGCGAGCGGGTCATAACTGGTTTGCCTCCAGTTGCGCGCATGGGCTTAGGTGTCAGGCGTGCCCGTTACCCGCCTGACACTCGCCGGCCTGGCCGTCGCGTGCTCGGCGCTGCTCGGCACGGCCGGCTGCGGCGACCTCGACGAGGCCAGCGCGGCCCCGCTGACCAGCGAAAGCCTGATCACCGAGACGGCTGATCAGCTGGCCGCCGGGTCGGCGCTGACCTACTCGGCGAAATACCAGGTGGCGGGCGGCGAGACGGCGACGGTGAGCCGGGCCCAGAGGCCGGCCCGGGCGGCGTACGTCTATCCGGGCGGCCGCCTGATCACGACGAACACGGTGACGATCCGCTGTACCGGCTCCTCGTGCACGTCCGACCGGACGGACGCGACGGCCGCGGCCTCGCTCGACCAGGCGCCGCTGGTGTCCCCCGAGGCCGCCCGCGCGATGCTGGCCGCGGCGGCGCTCGACCCGGCCGTGCAGACCGAGCAGCACGACACGACGATCGCCGGCCGGCACGCCACCTGCCTGACGCTCGACCAGGTGCACGGCACGCCGGCCCGCCAGTTCGACCTGTGCGTCACCAACGAGGGCGTCCTGGCCAGCTTCGCCGCCACCATCGACGGCGAGCGCATAGACCAGGCCCTGACCACGTACGCGGACGAGATCCCGCCGAACGCCTTCGTCGTCCCCACCGGCACCAAGCTGACCGACAAGTCCGCGAACTAGGCGCCCGTACCTCTTACCGGGCCCAGCCGTCCAACGCGCTGTTCCCGCGTTCTCACCCGTCTCCGCTCCGATCCCCCGCCGCACGGGACTCCACCCGGCCGGGTCTTCTGACGCGACGCGATTCTTGGCTTCGCGCCGGCGACTTCCACCCGGCCAGAATGTCTGATCCGGCGCGAACCTCGGCCTGGCTCCGCGCGTGCGACTCCGACCCGGATCTCCAATGCGCCCCTCAGCCCGGCTTCACGCGGCGACACCAACCGAATTCCGATGCGCCCCAACCTCAGCCCGGCTTCAGGCGTGCGACACGAACCGGATTTCTGACGCGCCGCGAACCTCAGCCCGGCTTGGCGCGACTGAGGAGGGCAGGAGGTGCCCGCGTTCCGCAGTGGCGATCGTCGGTGCGCGGGTGACCCGGCTCGCCGCGACGGTGACCCGGGGCGGTTGGGCGGCAGCGGGACCGCGGGCTCGAGTGGGGGGATGGTGCGCTGGTGAATCTTCGGTGGCGGGGGCGGCTCGGGCGGGGTGGCGGATGAGCGACGAACTGGTGGTGGTGCGGTGCCAGCTCGGTGAGCGGGAGGCCTTCGCGGAGTTGGTGACGGCGTGGCACGGGCGGGTGGAGCGCTACGTCGGGCGGATGCTCGGGCGGGCCGACGACGATGTGGTGCAAGAGGTGTGGCTGGCGGTTGTCCGAGGGCTGCCCCGGTTGCGGCAGCCGGATCGGTTCGCGCCCTGGCTGTTCGCGATCGCCCGGCGCGCGGTGATGAACCGGCTGCGGGACGCGTACGCCGCACCCGAGCCGGCGGCGCCCGACGACCAGCCGGACGAGGCGTCGGCCGTGGTCGACCGGGAGCTGATCGCCGGGGCGCTGGCCGCACTACCGGCTCGGGAGCGGGAAGTGCTGCTGCTGTTTCATCTCGAGGACCTGCCGCTCGACGCGTGCGCGCAGATCTGCGCCGTCCCGGTCGGCACCGTCAAGTCGCGGCTCAACCGGGGACGGCGGTTGCTGCGCGAAGAGCTGCTGCGAAAGGGGTACGAGGCATGACTCCGGAGGATGTGCTCGGCCGTCTCGGTGCGCCGCTGTCATTGCGCAGGCGTATCGCGTACGTCGGGGTGGCCTTTCTCGGACTGGTCGGCGCCGCGCTGATCGGGGTGCTGTGGGCGACCGAGCCGGGACTACCCGCGCGGACGCAGGTGTCGTTCGCCGTCCTGGTCGCCATCGGAGCCGGCTGGGCGGCCTTCGGCGGCTGGGCGATCACCCGGCGGACGCCGCTTTTCGCCCGCGACCGGGTGGTGGCGGGCTGGCTCGGACTGGTGGCGTGGACCGTCTTCACGGTCGGCTCCATGGTGGTCGCCCCGGCGGTGCCGGCCTGGCTGATCGTGCTGGTGGCACTACTGGGCGCCACCGCCGCGGCCAACCTCACACACGCGATCCGAACCCGCGCCGCGCTCCTGCGCCGCAAGTCCGAACTCGGCGGTTAGGGCCCATCCCAACGACCGCACAAAAGCTGCGCCACAAGCCCGAAACCGGCGGTCAACGCCCATCCCGCACGACAGCCGCACCACAAGCCCGAAACCGGCGGTCAGCGCCCGTCCCGCACGGCAGCTGCACCACAAGCCCGAAACCGGCGGTGAGCGCCCGTCCCGCACGACAGCTGTACGACAAGCCGGAACGGGGTTGCGCCCGTGCTGTTCACCGCACGGCCGCCGCACCACAAATCCGAAACCGACGGTCAGCGCTCGGCCGACCAATACGCCAAAGCTGTCTCACAAGCGCGCACTCGGCTGATAGGGGCTGTCTGAACGACCGCGCGGGAGTCAGGCGGTCGGGCCGCGTGAGAGGACGGGAGGGCGCGGGGTCGGTGTCGCGGCGGCCGGTGGCTGCCCTCGGAGAGGTGTTGGGGGTGCTCACAGCAGTGTCGCGAGGAGGGGGCGTAGGTGGTGGGCTCGGTGGCGTTGCCAAGGGCGCAGGGTGGGGTGGCCGGGTGGGGCGGGGAGCGTTGAGCGGTAGCGCCACATGCCGGACAGGGCGGCCACGAAACCGGGGGCTTCGGCGGGGAGGGGCTCGAGGACGGCGGTGGCTGCTTGGAGGGCTGCGGCTGGGCCGTCGCGGTGACCGGCGCCGGCGACGTCGGCGGCCAGGCGGGCTCGGTCGAGCCAGCCGGCGCCGGCGCAGGCGAAGCTCCACGACGAGGGTCGCGCGGCCGGCGCGCACGTCGACGATGGCGTTGTCCGCTCGGATGTCCTGGTGTACGAGCGTGGTGCCGGTGGTCCAATGCGGCCAGCCGGCGGCGAGACGGGCCAGCTGTGGGGCGTGCGTCCGCTCCCACGGATCGAGCAGGGCGGGATCGCCGTCGGTCAGCCGTTGCCAGCCGTCGAGGTCGGTGAGGAGGTCGCCGATCGGTGGGAGCGAGGCGGGGGCGGTCAGCGAACCGGTCTGCTCGCAGGCCGCGGTGACCAGGCCGATGCTGTCGCCCGTCCAGGGCGGACCGGCCGGGGCGCCGTCGGCGAGCGACATCACCAGGGCACACCAGTCGGCGGTCTCGACCGAGCCGATCAGCGTCGGCGCGGGCGCCGCCGAGGGCATCGCGGCGAGAGCGGCCGCTTCCTGCCGGTAGAACCGGTGGGAAGCATCACTCGCCGCCCGCGACACCGCTTTGACGAAGACCTGCCGTCCGCCGGCCAGCCGCAGGACCGCGGCCGGGCCCGGCGACATCCCACCATGCACGTCCCGGCTGCCCACCACGGTGGATCCGCACAGCTGGGCAACTGCGCGCCGCAGGGGCACGGGCGCACCCCGCCACGACGGCCGCACCGCGAACGACCCGCCCGCTACCCCTGACCCGGCGGAGGAGCCGCGAGTCATCGCGGCGGTCAGACGCCGAGGAGCGTGCGCAGGTGGCGCGGGGGTGGGGAGCCGTGGGCGAGCATGGCGTCGTGCCAGGCCTTGGGGGTGGCGCCGAACGGGCGGGCGGCGGCGATGGCGGCGACCTCGGTGTAGCCGACGAAATACGTGGAGAGCTGGGTGGAGGTGAGCAGGGCCCGGCGCCACTTGCCGGTGGCCTCGCCCTCCTCCTGGAAGCCGGCCCCGGTCATCAACGCCATGGCGTCCTGCTCCTGGAGGTCCTCGCAGTGCACCAGCTGGTCGATGATGGCGTTGAGGCTCATCCGCAGCTGCATCTTGAGCTGCTGAAGGCGTACGGGAAGGCCGCCGAAACCCAGGTCGGCCATCGCCTCCTCGGCGTAGACGGCCCAGCCCTCGACGAACGGGCCGGACCAGCCCAGGGCCCGCACACGGGTCGCGGAGCGGAAGCGGCGGCTGTGGGCGAGCTGGAGGAAGTGGCCGGGCATCGCCTCGTGGATCGTGAGGTTGCGCAGCATGTAGTTGTTGTATTCGCGGTAGAACGACTCGACGCGCTCCGGGGACCAGTCGGCCGGGGCCGGCGCGATGCAATAGAACGTGGGCACGTCGGCCGTCTCGAGCGGGCCGGGCGGGTCGCAATAGGCCACGGCCACGCCCCGGGCGAACTCGGGCATCTCCTCGATGACGCACGGGTCGTCGAGCAGGGTGACGACGTCGTGCTTACGGACGAACTCGGTCGCCTCCTCCATCGTGGCCTTGGCCAGGTCGACGATGGTGTCGTCGGACGGGTGCTGAGCGCCCAGTGAATCGAGGGCCCGGCGGACTGTCTCATCGGTGGCGGGGGCGCCGGTCAGCTCGGCGGCGGCCTCGCGCAGCCGCTCGCCGATGCGGTCGACATTGGCCCTGGCCCGGGACAGCACCTCGGCGGCGGGCAGCTCGGTGTCGAGCGTGTGCCAGAGACGGGCCTCCCACAGGCGCCGGCCGAGCCGCGGGTCGCGGCCGGGCTCGCCGCTGTCGACCGAGGCCCGCAGCCAGCCGTCGAACTCGGCCAGCGCGGCCAGGGCGGCCGACGACGACTGCTCGATGACGGAGTGCAGGGCGGGCTCCTGCGCCACGAGCGCGGGCAGCTCGTCACGGATCAACGCGGCCGTGCCGGCGAACTGGCCGATCGCCGTCTCGGCGTGGATGCGCGGCACGTCTCGCAGCACCGCCCGGGCGGTGGCCAGCGCGTCGGGGATGGCGGCGAGGCGGCCGGCCAGGCTGGACAGCCGCTCCTCGGCCGGAGCGAACTGGCGGGAGATCAATGCGTGCAGCAGCGGGCCGGGATTGTGCTCGAGCGGATTCCACTCGTGCTCGCGCACGTCGCTCAGCTCGAACAGGCCGCGCTCGGCGATGGCGCTGAGCATGGCGTGGTCGACCTGCTCCTCGGGGGCGAGCGCGTCGGTGTCGACACCCGAGAGCGCGTCGGTCGCGTCGCGCAGCATGGCCAGGCGGGCCTGGGCGGCGGCGGGCGACAGGTCGGGCAGGCGATCGTCGAACCGGTGGTCACCGGTGTAGGTGGCCAGCCCGGGCTCACTCTCCAGGATGGCGTCGACGATGCTCTCGGCGAGCGGTACGAACTCAGGCATGCCGTGAAAGTTACTCGGCCCCACCGACATTTTTCCGCTCCTCGGCCCGCACGTCCTCCGCGTACTCCAGTGCCGCGCGGCGAAGCTCCTGCTCGGCGTCCTCGTCGCCGGCGCGCGCCTCGGCCACGATCCGGAGCAGTCGCGCTCCGATACCGGGACCGTCGGGAAGGCGTACGTCGAGACCGGCTCGATGCGTACGCTGAAGGATCTTGGCTGCCAGGGCGAGAGCCGGCTGACTCGTCGCGATGCCGTCGAGCACCGAATCGCGGGACTTCTCGGCCTTCTTGATGCGGTCCCAGTTCTCGGTGATCTCCTCGATGTCGGCGACCTCGGTCCCGGCGAAGACGTGCGGGTTGCGCCGCACCATCTTGTCGACCAGGCCGCCGGCCACGTCGTCGACCGTCCAGGCTTCGTCCTCGCCCAGTTCCTCGGCGAGCCGCGCGTGCAGCACGATCTGCAGCAGCACGTCGCCCAGTTCCTCGCGCAAGGCGTCGGTGTCGCCGGCCTCGATCGCGTCGTAGGCCTCGTAGCTCTCCTCGAGCAGGTAGGGGGCGAGGGTGCGGTGGGTCTGCGCCCGCTTCCAGGGGTCGCCGCCGGGCGAGACGAGGCGGTCCATCACCGCGACGGCGTCGAGGAGGCGGGCGCCGGGCGGGTCCCACGAGCCGTACATCAGCTCGAGCTCGGCCAGGGCGGGCTCGCGCGCCAGGCGCAGGCCGAGAGTGCGGGCGAAGCTCTCGTCACCGGCCGGGCCGGCCAGCCAGACGACCGCGGCGTCGCCGCTTCCCGCCGCGCTGTGGCCCGGTTCGCTGGCGCCCGGTTCGCTGGTGCGCGGCTCGCTGGTGCGCGGCTCGCTGGCGGCTTTGGTCAGCTCGGCCAGCAGGCGCTCGGGGTCGCTGTCGATCACGGTGACTGGTACGCCGCTGCTGCGCAGGGCCGCGGTCTGCTCGGACTCGGCGGCGGTGAAGACCGGGTGGGCCCGCAGAACGTCCCACGCGGCGGCGGTGAGCAGGCCCGCGGGCAGGCGGGGCGAGGTGACGAGCAGAACGATCCGAGCGGTCATGGTCGCCACTGTGCCAGCTCGTTTTTTCGGCCCGTGCGCCGCCGCCTCCCCCGCCCGCCCAGGGAAGGGAGAGGTGGGGCCACACTACTGGCTGTCAAGCGGGTGGGGCCGGGTTATCCACAGGCTGTGGATGAGTGGTCAGGAGACGTCGGTGACCGGGTTGCTGCCGGTGGTCTGGCCGAGCGGGACGGTCACCAGGGGGCGGAGCGCGCCGTTCTGCGTCTGGAACTCCAGGACCGGGATGCCGAGGGGCTGGTAGCGCGGGTTCACCGTGATCTTCATGCCCTCGGTGGTCTCGGCGACCTCCTTGCGGACCGCGGCGGCCGTCTTGACCAGGGCCAGGTTCTCGGCCGGGAGCTGGGTCTTGAACTGGTCGAACGTGGTGTCGGCGGGCACCTCTTGGGCCGACACGAGCACGTCGAAGACCTCGCGCAGGTCGTCGTCGGACGGGTTCGCCGCGCCGGCCTGCACCTTGGTGCGCAGGGCGCGGATCAGCGCATCCGACTCGGCGTAGAGGCGCACGTATTCCGCGTCCTGGGGCAGCCGCAGCTGGGTCGCGTAGTCGCCCAGCGGCAGCTCGGCGGGCAGGCTCACCGCCTCGCGCCGGGCCACCTCGGTCAGCACGTCGCGGCTGACCAGCGTGCGGACCACGTCGGTGCGGGTGATCGTCAGGGCGGCGGGGGGCGCGCTCGCCTCGGGCTGCTCGGCGGCCGCGGACTGCACCGCCGTGGAAGCGTTGTCCCAGACCTCCTGCACGCGCGCCTCGGTCACCCGGGTGCTGTCGCCGATGTAGGCGGCCACGGACGGCTCGGACCGGCAGGCGGAGAGTCCGCCCACGGCCAGGGACGCAACGACGACGATGGATGCGAGTCGGCGAGCATGCTGCATGGGGTCGACTCTCTCACGTCGGTTATGACCCAAGTCACCCGGCCCCGCGAGAAGAGGATCACATCACGCCGGCCGGTGGTCCCCCTGTTCCGGCGCGAGCGCGGGTGACCGCGGCACGCGCCGGAACCAGGGGGTCAGACCTTCGCCGCCACGGGTGCGGGGACCTCACCCAGGACGTCCTTGAGCAGCTGGGCGCACCACTCGAGCAGGGCCTGGTCGCGCAGCGGCTCGCCGCCGACGCGCCGGGTGCTCGGGCGGGGCACGCTGACCTGGTCGTTGGCGTGCTTGTAGACCGAGTCGGGGTGGTAGCGCTTCAACCGCAGCTGCTTGGAGTCGGGCAGCGGCAGCGGGCTGAAGCGCAGGTGCTTGCCCTGCATCGACACGTCGGTCAGGCCGTAGGCCCGGGCCAGCAGGCGGAAGCGGGCCACTGCGATCAGGTTGGCCACCTGGGCCGGCGGCTCGCCGTAGCGGTCGGTCATCTCGGCCACCACCTCGTCGAGTTTCGCGTTGTCGCGGGCCTCGGCCAGCTTGCGGTACATCTCGAGGCGCAGCCGCTCGACCGAGATGTAGTCGACCGGCAGGTGCGCGTCGACCGGCAGGTCGATCTTGACCTCGGGCTCCTCCTCGGGGCGCTCGCCCTTGAACGCCTGCACCGCCTCGCCCACCATCCGCACGTACAGGTCGAAGCCGACGCCCTCGATGTGGCCGGACTGCTCACCGCCGAGCAGGTTGCCGGCGCCGCGGATCTCGAGGTCTTTCATCGCCACATACATGCCCGCGCCGAGCTCGGTGTGCTGGGCGATCGTGGCCAGCCGCTCGTGGGCCTGCTCGGTGAGCGGCTTCTCGCGGGGGTAGAGGAAATACGCGTACGCGCGTTCGCGCCCCCGGCCGACCCGGCCCCGGATCTGGTGGAGCTGGGCCAGGCCGAGCAGGTCGGCCCGCTCGACGATCAGCGTGTTGGCGTTCGGGATGTCGATGCCGGACTCGACGATGGTGGTGCAGACCAGGACGTCGTACTCCTTCTCCCAGAAGCCGACCATCACCTTTTCCAGCTGGTCCTCGCTCATCTGGCCGTGCGCCACCGCGACCCGCGCCTCGGGCACCAGCTCGCGCAGTTTGCGGGCCGCCTTGTCGATCGACTCGACCCGGTTGTGCAGGTAGAACACCTGGCCGTCGCGGAGCAGCTCGCGGTGGATGGCCGCCGCCACCTGCTTGTCGTCCTGCGCGCCGACGAACGTGAGCACCGGGTGGCGCTCCTCGGGCGGGGTCGCGATGGTCGACATCTCGCGGATGCCGGTGATCGCCATCTCGAGCGTCCGCGGGATCGGCGTGGCCGACATGGTCAGCACGTCGACCGAGGCCCGCAGGGCCTTGAGCTGCTCCTTGTGCTCGACGCCGAAGCGCTGCTCCTCGTCGACGATGATCAGGCCGACGTTCTTGAACTTGGTCGAGTTGGACAGCAGGCGGTGGGTGCCGATCACGATGTCGGCCGTGCCGTCGGCCGCCTGCTCGAGCGTCTGCTTGGCCTCGGACGGGGTCTGGAAGCGGGACAGCTGCTTGATCGTGATGGGGAACTGACCCATCCGGTCGGTGAACGTGTTGAAGTGCTGCTGGGCCAGCAGCGTGGTCGGCACCAGCACCGCGACCTGCTTGCCGTCCTGCACCGCCTTGAAGGCGGCCCGGACCGCGATCTCGGTCTTGCCGTAGCCGACGTCACCGCAGATCAGCCTGTCCATCGGGACGGACAGCTCCATGTCCTGCTTGACCTCGGAGATCGCCGACAGCTGGTCGGGCGTCTCCTGGTAGGGGAACGCGTCCTCGAGCTCGCGCTGCCACGGCGTGTCGGGGCCGAACGAGTGGCCCTTGGACGCCTGCCGGGCCGCGTAGAGCTGGATGAGCTGGGCCGCGATCTCCCGGACGGCCTTGCGGGCGCGGGCCTTGCTCTTCTGCCAGTCGGTGCCGCCCATCTTGTGCAGCGCGGGCGACTCGCCGCCGACGTAGCGGGACAGCTGGTCGAGCTGGTCGGTGGGCACGTAGAGCCGGTCGCCGGGCTGGCCGCGCTTGGACGCGGCGTACTCGAGCACGATGTATTCGCGGTCGGCGCCGTTGACCGTACGCTGCACCAGCTCGACATAGCGGCCGATGCCGTGCTGCTCGTGCACCACGAAGTCGCCCGGCTTGAGCTCGAGCGGGTCGATCGTGTTGCGCCGGCGGGACGGCATCTTGCGCATGTCCTTGGTGGACGCGCCGCGCCCGCCGGTGATGTCGTTGCCGGTGATGATGGCCAGCCGCGAGCCGGCGTCGACAAATCCGTGGTTGAGCCCGCCGCAGGTGACCAGCAGCTGGCCGGGCTCGATCGGGGTCTCGATGGAGTCGGCCGGGGTGACACCGAGGCCGGCGTCGCGCAGCACCTCGGTGGCCCGCTGGGCGGTGCCGTGACCCTCGAAGACGAGCGCGATGGCCCAGCCCGCGGCAGCCCAGTCGTGCAGGTCGGCGGCGAGCTTGGCGGTGTCACCGTGATAGAGCGGCACCGGCTGGGCGGCCAGCGCCACGGCGTCGCCGAGGTCGGGCGAGACCTCGACCTGCGGGGTCTCCAGCCACGGCTGGTCGTCCGAGGCGGGCGCGTCGGCCTCGGCAAGGCCGAACGGGGACACCGTCCACCACGGCTGCTGCAGGGTGGCGGCGTGGGCCCGGACGTCGGCCAGGGTCTTGAAAGCGGCGGCACCGACATCGATCGGGGCCTGACCACCCACCGCGGCCGCGGCCCAGGACGCCTCGAGGAACTCGTCGGAGGTCCGGGTGAGGTCGTGGGCCCGGGTGCGGATGCGCTCGGGGTCGCAGAGCACGACGTGGGTGCCGGCCGGCATGGTGTCGATCAGCAGCTCCATGCTGCCGGTGCCGTCGAGCAGCGCCGGCGCCAGCGACTCCATGCCCTCGACCGGGATGCCCTCGGCCAGCTTGTCGAGGATCTCGGCGATCTCCGGGTGCTCGGCCGCCAGCTCGGCGGCCCGCGCGCGCACGGACGGGGTCAGCAACAGCTCCCGGCAGGGCGGCGCCCACAGCGAGGAGACGGGGTCGATGGTGCGCTGGTCGGCGACGGCGAAGGTGCGGATCTCCTCCACCTCGTCGCCCCAGAACTCGACCCGCGACGGGTGCTCGTCGGTGGGCGGGAAGACGTCGAGGATGCCACCGCGGACGGCGAACTCGCCGCGCTTGGTGACCAGGTCGACCCGGGCGTAGGCCATGTCGGAGAGCCGCCGCGAGACCTCCTCGAGCTCGGCCGAGCCACCGGTGGTGAGCTCGACCGGCTCGAGGTCGCCCAGCCCCTTGAGCTGCGGCTGAAGCACGGACCGGACCGGGGCGACGACGACCTGGATGGGGTCGGAGCCGGGGTGGGCGAGCCGGCGGAGCACGGCCAGGCGGCGGCCGACCGTGTCGGACCGGGGGGAGAGGCGCTCGTGGGGCAGCGTCTCCCACGACGGGAAGACGGCCACCCGCGACGGGCTGATCAGGCAGCCCAGGGCGTCGGCCAGGTCGTCGGCCTCGCGGCTGGTCGCGGTGACCGCGAGAACGGCCCGGCCGGCTCCGCCACTCTCGGCGGTGGCGGCCAGGGCGGCCACGATGAAGGGCCGCAGCGAGGCGGGCGCGGTGAGGTCGAGCGCGTCGGACTCGGCAAAGCCCTGACGAGCGAGATCGCGGGCACGCGCGAGCCCGCGGTCGCGGAGTGCGGCGGGAATGAGACCGGACAACTGCATTGCAGAACACCCCGAACACGTCGAAAAACCCCGGTCGCCGGGAGGGGCGGGGGTACGTCGGCAAGTTTAGTCCGACCCACCGACATTCCCAGGCTGCGCACCAATAACGCACAGCATGTCCGGCATATGCATCGATACCGGGTCATAGTGGGCATCGGCGGAAAGCATTCCCTGGGGAGGCAACGTGCGAATCCTGCTGCTCGTTACGGCGTTCAACGGCTTGAGCCAGCGCGCCTGGTGTGCGCTGCGAGAGGCCGGGCACGACGTCGGGGTGCAGCTGGCCACCAGCGCGTCCGACATGATCGATGGCGTGCGGGCCACGGATCCCGAGCTGATCCTGTGCCCGTTCCTCAAGGATCGGGTGCCGGCCGAGATCTGGAAGAAGCGGCGCACGGTGATCATCCACCCCGGGCCGGTCGGTGATCGCGGCCCGTCCTCGCTGGACTGGGCGATCGCCGAGGGCGCGCGCAGCTGGGGCGTCACGGCGCTGCAGGCGGTCGAGGAGATGGACGCCGGGCCGATCTGGGCGACCCGCACCTTCCCCCTGCCGGCCGCCGCCCCGCGCAAGTCGTCGCTCTACAACGGCCCGGTCGCCGACGCCGCCCTGGAGTGCGTCCTCGAGACCGTGGCCAAGGCCGCCGACCCGGCGTTCAAGCCGGTGCCGGCCGATGCCGCGCCGACCGAACTGCCCGGCGCCCGCCCGCGACCGTTGATGAAGCAGGACGACCGCGTCTTCGACTGGTCGGACGCCACCGAGCGGATCCTGCGCAAGATCCGGGCCGCCGACGGTGCTCCGGGGGTGCGCACCGAGCTCGCCGGGCAGCCGGTCTTCGCCTACGACGCCACCGCGGGCCTGGCCCGCGGTGGCCGGCCGGGCACGGTGCTCGGCCGGCGCCAGGGTGCCGTGCTGGTCGGCACCGGCGACGGCAGCCTCTGGGTCGGTCATCTGCGCGACACCGAGGGCGGCATCAAGCTCCCGGCGACCACCCTGCTCGGCTCGCGGCTGCGGGGCGTGCCCAACTCCCCCGTGCCGATCGGCACCGAGCCGGAGTCACCGGTCTCGTACCGCCAGGTGCGTTACCGCCGCACCGGCCGGATCGGCTGGCTGGCGTTCGACTTCTACAACGGCGCGATGG
The DNA here is from genome assembly GCF_023544465.1 of Paractinoplanes maris. Classification (GTDB taxonomy): domain Bacteria; phylum Actinomycetota; class Actinomycetes; order Mycobacteriales; family Micromonosporaceae; genus Actinoplanes; species Actinoplanes maris. Next base: position 68,130 of record NZ_JALPVL010000002.1, read on the forward strand.
CACCCGGGCACTGCCGGCGACTGCTCGCGGCGCTGCGCCACGCGGTCGCGCAGAACACCGACGTGCTGGTGTTGCGCGGTGGCACCGACGCGTTCAGCAACGGCATCCACCTCAACGTGATCGACGCGTCGTCCGACCCGGCCGGCAGTGCCTGGGCCAACATCCGGGCGATCAACGACGTGTGCCGCGAGATCATCACCTGCACCAAGCAGGTGGTCGTGGCGGCGTACGCCGGAAGCGCGGGCGCCGGCGGCGTGATGCTCGGCCTCGGGGCCGACGTCGTCGCGGCGCGTGCGGGCATCGTGCTCAACCCCTATTACGAGATGGGCCTGTTCGGGTCCGAGCTGCACACGTTCACGCTGCCCCGGCGGGTCGGCGCCGACCAGGCGCAGCAGCTGGTGGACGACAAGCTGCCGGTCAGTGCCGAGCAGGCGGCCCGGATCGGGCTGGTCGACGAGGTCGGGCCGCGCCACCCCGACGCGTACACGGAATGGCTCACCGCCCTGGCCGAACGCGAGAGCGAACCGCGCACCGCCCGCCGGCGCCGTCAGGCGAAGGCCCGCCGGCTGGCCGGCGAGCGCGTTCCGCTGGAGGTCTACGAGGCTCGGGAGCTGGCCGAGATGAGCCGCGACATGTTCGGCGACCGCAACGGTTTCATCGCCGCCCGGCACGCCTTCGTCACCAAGGCCCCGCCGGCCGGGACACCCGAGCGCCTCCGGCTCACGCCGGCCAACGTCAGCCGGATCGCGCCGAAAGAGAAGCGGAAGCCGGCGGTGCGCCCCGCTGTGCCGCTCTCCGCCTGATGAGCACGGTTCGCGACGTTCCGACCGGCCGGGTCCGGGTCAGCGCGGCACTGCAAGCGGCCACCATGCTGCTGCCCGCGCGTTACAACTACAGCGCCTACAGCGTGCTCGCCGGCCCGGCCGATCCGGCGCCCACAGAGGACAGACCCTATTCCGTACGCATGAAGCGCCTGGCCCGCCGACGGCCGGTGCTCACCATCCTGATCACCCTGTTCGCGTTCGCCTTCGAAAGCACGTTCTTCGGCTGGCTGATCGCGTCGATCGAGATCCCGGACCGCCGGTTGCACCCGCTCCTCTACGGCGGGGCGATCGTGATGATCGCCGCGACCGCCGTGATCGAGCTCTTCCGGCTGGTCAATGTGGTCACGCTCTGCCTGGCCACGCTGTGGGCGCGCGACCCGGTGCCGGTGGTGCCGGACACGACGCTGCGGGTGGCCTTCCTGACGACGATCGTGCCCGGCAAGGAGCCGGTGGCGATGGTCGAGCGGACCCTGCGCGCCGCCCGCAACGTGCGCTACTGCGGGACGTACGAGGTGTGGTTGCTCGACGAGGGCGACGACGCCGAGGTCAAGGCGATGTGCGAGCGGCTCGGGGTACACCACTTCAGCCGGCGCGGCATCGATCGGTTCAACACGTCGTCCGGTGCCTTCAAGGCGAAGACCAAGCACGGCAACTACAACGCGTGGGTCGACGTGCACGGCGACGACTACGACGTGTTCGTCTCGGTCGACCCCGATCACGTACCACTGCCCAATTTCTGCGAGCGGCTGCTGGGCTACTTCCGGGACCCGGCCGTCGGTTTCGTGGTGGGGCCGCAGATCTATGGCAACTACGACAACCTGGTCACCCGGTGGGCGGAGTCGCAGCAGTACCTGTTCCACTCGCTGTTGCAGCGGGCCGGCAACCGGCGCGGGATCGCCATGCTGGTGGGCACCAACAACGCCGTACGCATCAAGGCCCTGAAATCGATCGGCGGGCTCCAGGACTCGATCACCGAGGACATGGCGACCAGCCTCGCGTTGCACGCGGCCAAGTGGCGCTCGGTCTACACGCCCGACGTGCTGGCGGTCGGCGAAGGACCCTCGTCCTGGACCGACTACTTCACCCAGCAGCACCGCTGGTCGCGCGGCACCGACGAGGTCATGGTGCGCCAGTTCGCCCGGATGGCGCTCAAGCTCGGCCCGGGCCGGGCGATCCACTATGGCCTGTTGATGTCGTACTACCCGCTGACCGCACTGGCCTGGCTGCTCGGCGCGCTCAACGCGTTCTGCTACCTCGTGCTCGGCGCGCAGGGCGTGTACGTCCCGCAGGAGGTGTGGCTGATGCTCTACATCGACGCCGCGCTCTTCCAGGTCGGGCTGTACGTCTTCAACCGGCGGCACAACACCAGCCCGCACGAGGAAGCCGGCTCGTCCGGCCTGACCGGCATGGTGGCCTCCACGCTGTCCACGCCGATCTACGTCTCGTCGTTCGTCGGGGCGCTGCTGCGCCGTCAGTCCGGTTTCGTGGTGACGCCCAAGGGCGACTCGACCAGCCCCGATCGGCTCGCCACGTTCGCCCCGGGGCTGCGCTGGGCGGTGTTCTTCGTCGCCATGCTCGTGGTCGCCGCGGTCACCGGTCACGTCGACAGCGCGATGTTCGTCTGGCCCGCGCTCAACCTGATCATCTGCCTCACCCCGCCGGCCCTCTGGTTCGCCCGGATCCGGCGCCGTCGACCCGAGGAGTCCCCCGCATGAAGCCCCGCCCCCGCCCCAGTCTCGCGCGCCGGATGGCCAGCGGAACCGTCGCGGTGGTGGTGCTCGCCGTGGTCGCGTTCGCGAACCGCCCGGTCCTCGCGGCCGGATCCGAGGCGTTGCACAACTACTCGATCAACCGTCAGTCCTACAAGGAGAAGCACGGCCACTGGGCCGCCCTGCCGGTGCCTCCGCGCTTCAAGGTGAATGCCATCCACGCCGCGCTGCTGAGCACGGGCAAGGTGCTGATCGTGGCGGGCAGCGGCAACAACCGCGACCAGTTCGAGAAGGGCACGTTCCGGACGGTGCTCTACGACCCGCGGACCGAGAAGTTCAGCGAGGTGCCGACGCCGACCGACGTCTTCTGCGCGGGCCACAGCTTCCTGGCCAACGGCAACCTGCTCATCGCGGGTGGGACCAAGTCGTACGAGGTGCTCGAGAAGGACGTGAAGCGGGCCGGTGGCGTCATGAAGGTGAAGAACGAGTCGCCGGACGGCGGGCCGCGGGTGTTCCCGAAGGGCACCAGGTTCCGCTCGGCGACCGGGCACCAGTACGTCAGCCGGACCGCGTTCACCGTCCCGGCCGCGACCAAGGTGGCGCACGGCCCGCACGTGGCGGTCACCGCGGGCGAGACCGAGGTCTGGGTCGACGCCGTCCGCGCCGGGGACACCCCCGTCGTCCGCACGGGTGCGTTGTACCGGATCGACGGTCTGACCGGGCTGGACGGCAACAACGTCTACGGCGTCGCCGACAAGATCACGCGGGAGAAGCAGGAGTACGGGGGCGACAAGACCTCGTACGAGTTCGACCCGCGCACCGAGCGCTACCACCGGACCGGCGACCTGACCGAGCACCGCTGGTATCCGACCCTGGTCACCAGGACCGACGGCAACGTGCTGGCGGTCTCCGGGCTGGACGAGTTCGGCCGGATCATCCCGGGGCGCAACGAGGTCTACCACGCCCGCACGCGCACCTGGTCGGCCGCGCCCCGGCTCCAGCGCTACTTCCCCACCTATCCGAGCCTGCACCTGATGGCCGACGGCCGGGTCTTCTACTCGGGCGCCAACAGCGGTTACGGCTCGGATCGGGAGGGCCGGACGCCGGGGATCTGGAACCTGAACGGCAACCGCTTCCAGCCCGTGCCCGGGCTGCGGCAGCCGGAGCTCAACGAGACCGCCACCTCGGTCCTGCTGCCGCCGGTGCAGAAGCAGCAGGTGATGATGCTGGGCGGGGGCGGCGTGGGCGATTCGCCGATCTCGACCGCCCGCACCGACATCGTCGACCTGAGCGGGCGCAAGCCGGCCTACCGTCCCGGGCCCGACCTGCCCAAGCCGGCGCGTTACCTGTCGGCTGTCGTGCTGCCCGACGACACCGTCTTCACCAGCGGCGGCTCGTCCGGTTACCGCGGCGGGCCCTATCGGGGCGAGAAGCGCAGCGATCTCTACAACGCGCAGTTCTACCTGCCGGAGACCAATTCCTTCCGTACGGCGGCCGAGTCCACCGTCGGGCGCAACTACCACTCCGAGGCGATCCTGCTGCCCGACGGCCGGGTCATCACGATGGGCAGCGATCCGCTCTACGACCGTTCGGGCCGGGCCCCGGGCACGTTCGAGCAGCGCATCGAGGTCTACAGCCCGCCCTACCTGTTCCGCGGACCGCGGCCGGCGATCACCCACGCGCCGGGCGAGATCCGGCGCGGCGGGACCTTCGTGGCCGGCACCCCGGACGCGGCCCGGATCGCCTCGGCCCGGCTGGTCCGGCCCAGCTCGGTCACCCACGGCACCGACACCGACCAGCGCTCGGTCGCGCTCGGTCTGCGGCGCTCGGCCGGCCGCCTCGAGCTGACCGTGCCGCGACCGGCCGGGGTGGCGCCCTCGGGCTGGTACATGCTCTTCCTCCTCGACGACCGGGGACGGCCGTCGGTCGCCCGCTGGGTCCGGGTCCGGTGATGGCCCGCCGTTCCCGCCTGGCCCTGACCGTCTCGGCCTCGCTCGTCGCCCTCGGCACCGTCGCCGTGGCGGCCGGGGCCCGCGAACGTGATCCCGAGGTGCATACCCCGGCCCCGCCCCGGGCGGTCAGCCCGCACCTCTACGTCGACCCGTCGGGCGCGGCGGTGACTGCCGTGCGCGGCCTCGAGCGGGCCGGCCGGCGGACCGAGGCGACGATCATCCGCCGGATCGCCGACCAGCCGACCTCCGTCTGGTTCACCGACGCCGCGCCCGGATACGCCGAGCGGGCGCGGGGGCTGGCCGTCGCGGCGGCGGCCGTCCGGCGGACGCCCGTGCTGACGCTGTATTTCATCCCCTACCGGGACTGCTCGGGGCATTCGTCCGGTGGGGCGGCCGACGGCGCCGCCTACCGGAGGTGGGTGACCGCGCTGGCCGGGGCCCTGCGCGGTCACCGCGCCATCGTGGTGCTGGAGCCGGACGCGGTGGCCCAGGCCGTGCGCGGCTGCCTCACGCCGGCTCGCCGGGCCGAGCGCTACGAGCTGCTGCGGTACGCCGTCGCCGCGCTGCGCGCCGGGCCCGGGGTGCGCGTCTATCTCGACGCGGGCAACCCGACCTGGATCCCGGCGGCCGGGATCGGACCGGCGCTGCGCGCGTCCGGGGTCACCGCGGCCAGCGGGTTCGCGCTCAACGTGGCCAATTTCGAGACCACGGCCGACAACCTGCGCTACGGCCTGGCCGTGTCCCGGACCGTGGGCGGCAAGCACTTCGTGGTCGACACCAGCCGCAACGGCAACGGGCCGGCCCAGCGCGGGGCGGGTGACCGGCACTGGTGCAACCCGCCCGGGCGCAAGCTGGGCCCGGCGCCGACGCTGACCACCGGCTACCCGCTCGTCGACGCGTACTTGTGGGTGAAACGTCCCGGCGAGTCCGATGGCGCGTGCGCGCCGGGGCAGCCCGCCGCGGGCCGGTGGTACTCCGCGTACGCCCTGGGTCTTGCCCGATGAGAACGGTGCGTGAGACTTACCTCAATTACCCCCCGTGTGGGGTCGCGCCGATACGATCGGCGGAGTCGGGACAGTGCTGTCCTGGAGCACCTTTGAGGCTAAGGAGCGCCCCCGATGACAGACCAGCACGGCCACCTGGACCCCGACGGTCCCGATGCCGCCCTGCGAGCGGACATCCGCCGTATCGGCACGCTGCTCGGACAGACCCTGGCCCGCCAGGAAGGCCGCCCGCTGCTCGACCTGGTCGAGGAGATCCGCGCGCTCGTCCGGCAGGATCCGCAGGCCGCAGCCGACCGTCTCGCCGCCATGGACGTCACGACCGGCACCAAGCTGGCCCGCGCGTTCTCCACCTACTTCCAGCTGGCGAACATCACCGAGCAGGTGCACCGCTCGCGTGATCTGCGCCGGCGCCGGGCCCGCGACGGCGGCTGGCTCGACCAGGCGGCCAAGCTGATCGCCGAGAAGGGTGTGCCGACCGACGAGATCGCCGCGGCCGCCCGTCGTCTCGCCGTCCGCCCGGTCTTCACCGCCCACCCGACCGAGGCGTCGCGCCGCTCGATCCTGTCCAAGCTGCGCCAGCTGGCCGACGCGCTCGACGCCGAGGCCGCCGCCGCGGTGCTCTACGGCCAGAACGACACCACCGCCTCGACCCGCAAGTTCGCCGAGCTCATCGACCTGCTGTGGCAGACCGACGAGCTGCGGCTGGACCGGCCGGAGCCGACCGACGAGGCCCGCAACGCCGTCTATTACCTGCGGGAGCTCTATGCCGAGGCGGCCCCGCAGGTGCTGGCCGACCTGGCCGAGACGCTGCGCCAGCTCGGGGTCGAGACCGCCCCGACGGCCCGGCCGCTGACCTTCGGCTCGTGGATCGGCGGCGACCGCGACGGCAACCCGTTCGTCACGCCGGCCGTCACCCGCGACGTGCTGATGATCCAGCATGAGCAGGGCATCCAGGCCACCGAGGCGGCGATGGACCAGCTCATCGACATGTTGTCGGTGTCCCGGCGGCTGCGCGGGGTCTCGCTCGACCTGTCCGCGTCGCTGGCCACCGACCTCGACAACCTGCCCGAGGTGGCGCCCCGGTTCCGCCGGACCAACGCCGAGGAGCCCTACCGTCTCAAGGTCCGGGCGATCAAGGCGAAGCTGGCCAACACCCGCTCCCGGCTGCGCAACGGCACCGCGCACGTGCCCGGCCGCGACTACCTGGGCAGCGACGAGCTGGTCAGCGACCTCGAGCTGATCCGGGCCTCGCTGGCCCGCAACTCGGGGCAGCTGACCGCGGTCGGCGTGGTCGCCACGGCGATCCGGACCGTCTCGGCCTTCGGCCTGCAACTGGCCACTCTGGACGTGCGCGAGCACGCCGAGAAGCACCACGAGGTGCTCCAGCAGATGTACACCCAGGTCGGCGAGGTGGACGACTACGCCACGCTCGACCGGGCCGACCGCACCAAGCTGCTGGCCACCGAGCTGACCGGCCGGCGGCCGCTGAGCAGCGCCGACACGCCGCTCACGGACTCGGCGCGCAAGACGTTCGACGTGTTCAACACGATCCGCGACGTGCAGGACCGGTTCGGGGCGGATGTCGTCGAGACGTACATCATCTCGATGACCCTCGGTGTGGACGACGTGCTGGCGGCGGCCGTGCTGGCCCGGGAGGCCGGCCTGGTCGACATCCAGACCGGGCGGGCCCGGGTCAACATCGTGCCGCTGCTCGAGACGCCGGCCGAGCTCGACGCGGGCGGTGAGCTGCTCGACGAGATGCTGTCGCTGCCGGCCTACCGGTCGATCGTGCGGGCCCGGGGCGACGTGCAGGAGGTGATGCTCGGCTACTCCGACTCCAACAAGGAGGGCGGCATCACCACCAGCCAGTGGGGGATCCACAAGGCGCAGCGCTCGCTGCGTGACGTGGCGGCCCGGCACGGCGTACGCCTGCGACTCTTCCACGGCCGCGGTGGCACCGTCGGCCGCGGTGGCGGTCCCACCCACGAGGCGATCCTGGCCCAGCCGTACGGCACGCTGGACGGCGCGATCAAGGTGACCGAGCAGGGCGAGGTCATCTCCGACAAGTACACGCTGCCCGCCCTGGCCCGGGAGAACCTGGAGCTGACGGTGGCCGCGGTGCTGCAGGCGACACTGCTGCACACCAGCCCGTCGGTCGACCTCAACCGGCTCGAGCGGTGGGACGCCACGATGGACTCCGCCTCGGACGCGGCCTTCGCCCAGTACCGCAAGCTGGTCGAGAACCCGGACCTGCCGGCCTACTTCTGGGCGGCCACCCCGACCGAGTTGCTCGGCGCCCTCAACATCGGCTCCCGCCCGGCCAAGCGGCCCAACACCGATGCCGGGCTGGGCGGCCTGCGGGCCATCCCGTGGGTGTTCGGCTGGACGCAGACGCGGCAGATCGTGCCCGGCTGGTTCGGCGTCGGCACCGGTCTCAAGGCGGCTCGCGAGGCCGGCCACACCGAGACACTGCAGGAGATGTACGGCAACTGGCAGTTCTTCCAGACGTTCGTGTCCAACGTCGAGATGATGCTGACCAAGACCGACCTGGACATCGCCCGCCGCTACGTCGAGACCCTGGTGCCGGAACACCTCCGCCCGATCTTCACCACGATCGAGCAGGAGTACGAGCTGACCGTCCGCGAGATCCTGGCCATCACCGGCACGTCCTCGCTGCTGGAGAATCAGCCCGAGCTCAAGCGGACGCTGGACGTGCGCGACACGTACCTCGAGCCGCTGCACCACCTGCAGGTGGCCCTGCTCCGGCAGTACCGCGACGCGGGTGAGGCCGACCGGCAGACCGTGGTGGCGCCGGGAGCACGGCGGGTGCCGTCCGACTCGACGGCGCTCGAGCGGGCTCTGCTCACGTCGGTGAACGGCATCGCGGCCGGTATGCGCAACACCGGCTGATTTGCGCCTCTGTGGCGGGCCTGGGATCTGATCCCGGGCCCGTTCCGCATTGCGGGCTCATCGAGGAGCGGCTATGGTCCGTGGGAGCGCTCCCACACCCCCTCCCCTCACACCGATGGAGCCCCTATCCCCATGCGCAGATGGAGACTTGCCGCCGGCGTCGCCGTAGCGGTCGCCGCCGCCTCGGTGGCCACGGTCATCGCCCTGCCGGCCAGCGCCGAGACCGCCGCCTTCACGGTGACGGGCTCGTGGAGCACCGGTTACCAGGGTCAGGTCGAGGTCCGGAACACCACGTCGTCCACGATCAGCACCTGGCGGGTGCAGCTCACCCTGCCCGCCGGCACGACGGTCGTCAACTCCTGGAACGCCACGCAGTCCGCCTCCGGCTCGACCTACACGTTCACGCCGGCCGGCTGGAACGGCACGCTGGCCGCGGGCGCCTCCACGTCGTTCGGCTTCATCGCGAACGGCACCGGGCGGCCGACCTCGTGCTCGGTCAACGGCGCGTCCTGTGACGGATCGTCCAACCCGACCACACCACCGACCACGCCGCCCACCACCCCGCCGGCTACCACCCCGCCGGCGACCACCCCGCCGCCCACCGGCTCGACGCCGGTCGCTCAGAACGGGCAGCTGCGGGTGTGCGGCGTGAAGCTGTGCAACCAGAACGGCAAGGCCATCCAGCTCCGCGGCATGAGCACGCACGGCCTGCAGTGGTTCGCCGACTGCTACAACGACGCCTCGATCGACGCGCTGGCCGACGACTGGAAGGCCGACCTGCTGCGGGTCTCGATGTATGTGCAGGAGGGCGGCTACGAGACCAACCCGGCCGGCTTCACCGCGCAGGTCAACAACCTGGTCGAGGAGGCCACCCAGCGCGGGCTGTACTCCATCATCGACTTCCACACACTGACCCCGGGTGACCCGAACTACAACCTGGCCCGGGCCAAGACGTTCTTCGCCGAGGTGTCGGCCCGCCACGCCTCGAAGAACAACGTCATCTACGAGATCGCCAACGAGCCCAACGGCGTCAGCTGGGCCGGCATCAAGAGCTACGCCGAGCAGGTCATCCCGGTGATCCGGGCCAACGACCCGGACGCCGTCATCATCGTCGGCACCCGCGGCTGGTCGTCGCTCGGCGTCTCCGACGGCTCGAGCTCGAGCGAGATCACGGCCAACCCGGTCAACGCGTCCAACATCATGTACGCGTTCCACTTCTACGCCGCCTCGCACAAGGACAACTACCGGGCCGAGGTCCAGCGCGCGGCCGCCTCGCTGCCGCTGTTCGTCACCGAGTTCGGCACCGTGACCGCCACCGGCGGTGGCCAGGTCGATCTGGCGAGCACCGGCACGTGGCTCGACCTGCTCGACCGGCTGCAGATCAGCTACGCCAACTGGACGTACTCGGACGCCGGCGAGAGCAGTGCGGCCTTCAAGCCGAACACCTGCGGCGGCCCGACCTACGCCGGCACCGGCGTGCTGACCGAGTCCGGCACCTACCTGCGCACCCGCATCCGCACGGCCGACAACTTCTGATCGGCGTCTGACGCACGTGTGCCCCGAGCCTCCCACCCGGCTCGGGGCACACGTGTCAGGGCAGTCGGTCGCGCAGTTCCAGCCAGGGCCGCAGCCGATCAGCTGTCTCGGGGGGAAGGAACGCCGTCAACGTCCGTAACGGGTTGAGCATCTGCTTGAGCTGCCGCAGCCGGATCAGGTCGGGCAGCGGTGGGCGCTCGCGCGCCTCGACCAGGGCGGTGGCCCCGGCCAGGGGCATCGGCAGCCGCTGGAAGAACACCTCGGCCACCCGCTCCGGACGCCATTCGTCCGGCAACGTGTCCACCGGCACCGACCGCGCGAGCACCTCGGTCATCGCGGAGCGGGCCACGACCACCTCATGGGGCGGACGCGCCGCCGCCTGTTCCATGGCGGCCAGGGCCAGGCTGTAGGCGCCGACGTAACGCCGCCAGTCGGAGCCCTCGGCCAGAGCCGCGTAGATGCTGGTCGTCAGCACGTCGGTCACGGTCAGCCAGTCGGCGGGCTCCCCCACCGGCGAATCACCCGCACCGGTCAGCAGCCAGTCCGCCAGCCGGTCCGGATCGAACCGGCCGGCGAACGACAACGAGTCAGTCATTACGGGAACGTGATCCCATACTTGGCGAAGCCCTTCCGGCCGAGCGCGACGGAAGCGGCCGACGGCTGGTAGTGGCCGCTGCGCTCGTCGATCTCCGCGCCGAAGTATCCACCGCTACCGTCATCAAAGATCATCGCTTCTCCCGCCGCCAGCACGGACTTGCCGTCGGCCAGGATCGAGTGCTTGACCTCGACACCGTTCTTCGTCTTCTGGACGACCATCAGACTACCGTCGGTGAGGATCGCCCATTTGATCTTCTCGCCGGACTGCACGTACTCGCGGAACCGGGCGTTGTCCGGCCGGACAGCGGCGAGCCCGACGGATGCCGCCTCGCGAACCTCCTGGTCGTAAAGACGTTCGAGCAGGTTCGGCCAAGGCTTGCACTCTTCGGGCTCCGCCATCGCCGCGAGGGAGAATCCCGCCCGCCGGTTGCTCAGGCTCGTGCAGGGCACGCCCTTCTTCTTCCGGAACGTCTTGAGCTCGCGGATCAGATCGACGCCACGCTTGCCACCGGGCAGCCAGCCGCCCACCGGCAACATCGAGAACAAGCTCTCCGCGGCGCCCGTCTTGTCACCCTCGAGATAGGACACCATCGCGTCCAGGGCATCACACGGCTCACCCACGACCGGAACGAAGCCGCACAGGGTCAGCACGATGTGCATGACCAGGACCGTGCGCTCCTTGTCCTGCTTCAGCTTGTCGAAGTAGAGCGGCATGACCTGCTCACAGGCGGGCGCGTTCGAGCCGAACCGGATGGTGCAGAAGTTCTCGTCGTTGTCGATGGCGGCGATCAGCTGATCGCCGTTGCACCGGATGCCCTGCATGTAGAGCCGGATGTCGCCGCATTTGGCCTGCAGCACCGCCTGCTGCTGGCGACGCCTCTCGTCCTCTTCCTTCTTGCGCAGGTCCAAGGAGATCTTCAAGGTGTCGACGGCGGCCTGGGCCGCCTCGGCGGCGCTCTTCTGCGCGTCGTCGGCCGACTTCTTGGCGTCCGCCGCCCGGCGACGGGCGAACTCGGCGCTGGACCGGGCGGCCGCGGCCGCGTTGCGAGCCTTGGCCGCCGAGGCCTCAGCCTGCTCGGCGCTGCGCTTCGCGGCAGCCGCGGCGTTCTTCGCCGTCTGCGCCGACTGCGCGGCGTCCGCGGCTGATTTCTTGGCGTTTTCGGCCGAGGTCTGCGCCGCCGTCGCGTACGACTTCGCGTCGTCCGCCGACTGCTTGGCCATCGTCTCGTAGGACTTGGCGGCGTCGGTCGCCTGTCGCGCGATGGCTGCCGCCTGAGCCGCGAGCGCCGCCTGCTGCTTGGCCACGGCGGCCGCCCGCGCCGCATCCTGGACCAAGGAATCGATCTTGGCCGCGTGCGCCGCGGCCTCCTCGTCGCGCTGCTGCGCCTTGAACCGGGTCGTCGCCAGGAAGTGCTGCGCGTAGGACCGGGGTCCGGACAGCGCCACCTGCGCCGCCGCCTTCACCTCGGGACCGCCGGCCGTCATGATCTGGCCGATCTCGATCCGCGCGTCCTGGTCGGCGGCCACGTATCGGCCCTCGCGCAGGAACCGGTCCCGGTCCTCGGCCGAACCGCTCAGCGCGGCCTGACCGGCATTCGCCATCGCCGGTCCGCCCGCGGTCATCAGCTTACCGACCAGGACCCGGTCGTCGTGTTCCTTGTCCGGGTAGGCCCGCGTCTGCAGGAACGACCGGACCGCTGCCGTCGTGCCGGCGACGGCGGTCGTGGCGGCCGCCTTCAAGCCGGCGTTGTCGGTCGATTCGATGATGGCCCCGACGGTTTCCCGATCGTCCTGCTCGGTGGCCATCGGGAGGCTGGTGCGAACGAAGGCGATGACATCGGCGTCGGTGCCGACGAGTGCGGTCTCGGCCGCGGTCCGGGTCCATCCCCCGCCGGTGGTCAGCAGGCGGCTCGCGACCTGACGCCCGAGCGAGACCACGGTCGCGGTCGGCGCGCCGGGCTGCGATGCCTCGGCGATCAACCGCTCGGTCTCCGCATCGCGCTGGGCCTCTTCGCCCTCGTCCCAGCGAGCCTGGTCCAGGTTCGCCTGCTCGATCTCCCGCTGCTCCTCGGCGGCGAGCATGTTCTCGACCCGCTGGGCGTCGATCCGAGCCTGGTCCGCCTCACGGGCCAGCCGCGCGATCCGGCCGGCTTCCGCCGCCGCCTGCTCCGCCACCCGGGCCGCGGCCAAGGCGTTGTCAGCGTGCTGACGGGCCTCCTCGGACGCCTTACTCGTCTTGCCGGCGTTCAGCGCCGCCCGTTCGGCGGCGGCCGCGGCCCGCTCGGCATGAGCCGCGGAGTCGTTGGCGAAGGTCTGGGCGCTGCCCGCGGCGTCGGCCGACTGCTGGGCATATCGCTGGGAGGCCGCGGCCGCCTTGGCCGCCTCGCTCGCCTTGCGCCGGGCCTTGGCGGCGGCCCGGTCAGCCTCGGCGGAGGAGGCACCGGCCGCGGCCGCCTGCCGACCGGCCTCGCTCGCGGCGTTCGCCGCGGCCGCCGAATCGGCCACCGCGCCGCCCGCTGCCGCGGCGGCCGTGGCCGACTGCTGGGCCGCGGTCCGGGCCAGGCCGGCGGCCGCCGCCGCCTCGCGGGTGCTCTTGGCCACGGCCTTGGCGTTCTGAGCGGCCTTGTTCGCCGCGTCGGCCTTCGTGGCATCGGTCGCCGCGTCGAACGCCGCACGGTCGGCCCGGCTGGCCGCGTCGCCGGCCCGCGCGGCCGCGGTGACCGCCCGGGAGGCGGCTCTGGCCGCCGTACGCGCCGCCGCGTTGGCCGCATTGGCCGCGCTCACCGCGACCTGCGCCGCATCGGCCGCACGCTTGGCCGCATCGGCAGCACGCTTCGCGGCCCGGGCCGCCTTGACCGCCGAATCCTTGGCCGCGGCGGTCTCCCGCGCGGCATCCTCGGCGGCCAGCCGGGCCAGGCGCGCCGTCTCGACCGCCCGGGCCGACGCGGCCTTCGCCGCCGTCGTCTCCCGGATCGCCAGTTTGCTGGCCTCGTTGGCCTGCTGCACCAGCTCGGTCACGGTCTGCAGCTCGTCGTCCCGGGCGCGGGCCACATCCTGCCCGTACGACAGGAACTCCTCGATGTCCTCCGGTGTGCCCGACAGGGCCGCCTGCGCCGCCGCCTTGAGGTTGCTGCCACCGCCCGACATGATCTGCCCGACCTGGGTCCGATCGTCATGCCGCTGCGCCACGTATTGCTGGGTCCGCAGGAACTCCTCGATGTCGGCCGTGGTGCCGTTGAGAGCCAGCTGGCCCAGCCGCTGCACCTCCCCGCCGCCGCCCGTCATGACCTGGCCGACGCGGGCCCGCTCGTCGCGGTCCCACGAGGTCTCCCAGCCGGCCTCGAGGAAGTCGCGCCGGTTCTTCGCGGTCCCGTCGAGGGCGGCTTGACCGGCGGTCCGCATCGCCGTGCCGCCGACCGCGATGAGCTCCGCGATGGCGTCGCGATCGTCGAGATCACGCGCCTTCATCAGACCGTTCGGCACAAAATCCCGCAGCGCCGAGTCCGGCCCGGTCAGTGCCGCCTCCGCAGCCGCGGCCACGTTGTCGTCACCGAACAGCTTCATCTTGACGGCCAGCGCGCGCACCGCCGCCGGGTCGGTGTCGGTCACCGCCGCGGAGGCCGGGGCCGGCACTCCGACGAACGTCGTCATGATCGCGGCCGCGGCGGCCGCCATCACGAGCCTTTGCCGGACTCTCATCTGGTTGTTGTTCCTTTCGGCCCGGCTACAGCGGTCGTGGCGCGGCAGCGACGTTCAGGTCGGCGAGTCGGAGGGACGGGAGGTGACCGTCCACCGCACCGCGGCGCCGTGACACGCCAACCGCGGCAGGGCAGCACGGATCAGCACCCGCTCGTCGAGCGCGCGCCGATCCGCCTGGTCGAGACTGTGGAGAAGGTTGTCAGGCGCGAAGCTCCAGGAGCGTGGCCGACGGCCGGTTCTCCGCCTCGCCCACCGCGGTCCACCAGTTCTGCTGCACCTGCTTGGTCTCGGTCTCGGTCTCCCCCTCGACCTGCAGGGTCGCCTCCAGCGGCTTGTTCTCGCTGTAGACGTAGGTGCTGCGGCCGATCTCCAGCTTCAGGTAGCCGTGCGCGCCCCTCAGCTGGAAGCAGACGTAGTCCGCGAAGTCGTAGGACTCGATCTTGATGACGTCACCCGCGACGTCGCAGTCCACGAAAAGGATGTTGCCATCGCCTGAGATCAGCTTCAGGTTGTGCTCGGCCAGGATCGCGTCACGCCCGGGGTACGCGAAGTCCTCGACCAGTGAGCCGGGGCTGTCGGCCGCGCCGGCCGGCTGCTGGGCGACAGCCACCGCTGCGGCCACGGCGGCAACGGCGGCAAGGCTCGCCGCGGCGACGGCCTTTCGGGGCAACGCGAGCATCGAGATCTCCAGTGGTCGAGACCCACGAGGAAGCACGCTTGCGCCCAGCCTCGGCACATGCCGAGGCCACCCTGGCGACGTTCACGAGTCGTGACCAGCACGACTCCCCCGTGGATCCATGAACAGTCGACGCAGATTAACAGCCGACGATCCATGGCGGAGTGTGACGTAGGTAAAAACTTCGATGTCTTGGGTGAACAGCTCCCGGCCCCGGAACGGTCGAGTGGCTGTTCAGGCGGGGGTGCTGAGCGCCGGCACCCCGGCCAGACGTTCGCCGATGACGAGGGACGGCCGGCTCCAGGCGGCTCGCAGCGCGGCCTGATCGGGCGCCTCGGACAGGAACCATCCCGAGTGGAACGTCCCCCGCGGCCATCCCCGCGTTTCGCACAACCGCGCCATTCCGGTCAGCTGGTGGCTGAGCCGCCGGGAGACGTACGCGTCGAGGCCGATCGGCCGGCCGGCGGCCAGCGCCGACGGGGTCGGGGTCGACCCCTCCGAGTGCAGCACGGCGTAGGCCGGATCGAGCACGGTGCAGCACGTCTCGAGATAACGCAGCACCACGGACTGCCGTTCCTCGGCGGCCGCCCGCTCCTCGTCGGTCCAGAGTCCCCGGGGCACCGCGAAGGCGCCCGCCTCCACCGTCACCTCCACCGGATGCCGGTCGGCCGGCAGCCGCTCGCCCGGTGTGGCCGCGTACGAGACGCCGGCCGCCCCGACGCCGGGCAGATGCATCGACACCCGGTAAGCGCTCCCGTCCCGCACGCTGCGGCGCACATCCCGGACCGAGCGCCCACCCGCGTACGAGATGCCGGGCGCGTCCGGCACGCGAGAGAACGCGGTTGCCGCCGGCCCGAAGAACATCGACCCGCTGAAAGTCCCCCCGCACTCCTCGAGCACGGCGCCGACCGCGGCCAGCGCCGGCTCGTCGTGCACCCGATCGAGCCACAGGCCGAAGGTCAGGAAGACCCCACCCGGCCACATCGACGTGAGTCTCATGTCCGATCCAACGCGCCGACCACCGGACAGGGTGCGGTCCTCGAAAGCTGAGAGCGGGCTGAGAGAACCCCCGGTCGACTCAGGGTTTAACCGGATCCGGGTGAGTGCGTGCGGTTCCTAGGCTGTGAGGCGTGACCATCATCGCGACACAGTCGCTCACGAAGACGTACGGCGGCGGGGTGACCGCTCTCCGCGAGCTCACCGTCGACGTCGAGGCGGGCGTGATCGGGCTGGTCGGCGCCAACGGCGCCGGCAAGAGCACTTTCATCAAGATCATGCTTGGGCTGACCGCACCCACCAGCGGCGAGGTCCGGGTCTTCGGACTTGACCCGGTGACCGAGACCGACCAGGTGCGGGCGCGCGTCGGCTACATGCCGGAGAACGACTGCCTGCCGCCGGACGTGTCGGCCAGCGAGTTCGTGACCCACCTGGGCCGGCTCAGCGGGCTGCCCAGGACGGCCGCCCGCGAGCGGGCCTCCGAGGCGCTGCGCCACGTCGGCCTCTACGAGGAGCGCTACCGTCAGATCGGTGGCTACTCGACCGGCATGAAGCAGCGCGTCAAGCTGGCCCAGGCCCTGGTCCACGACCCCGACCTGCTGCTGCTGGACGAGCCGACCAACGGCCTCGACCCGGCCGGCCGCGACGCCATGCTCAATCTGGTGCACCGCATCGGCACCGAGTTCGGCATCTCCGTCGTCGTCTGCTCGCACCTGCTCGGTGAGGTCGAGCGCATCTGCGACTCGCTGATCGCGATCGAGGGTGGCCGCCTGCTGCGGGCCGACCGGATCTCGGCCATGACGGCGGCCTCCGACATCCTGGCCGTCGAGGTCAGCGAGGGCACCGACGAGCTGGCCGAGGCGCTGACCCAGCTCCAGCTGACGGTGACCCGCGAGGGCCGCCTGCTGCTGGTGCCGCTCACCGCGGAGTCCGACTACGACGCCATCCTGCGGGCCGTCGCCGAGCTGGACCTGCCCCTGCACCGCCTCGACCAGCGACGCCACCGGGTGGCCGAGCTCTTCACCACGAAGGAGACGGCCGATGTCTGACGCCGGCGTCATCCACGACATCGGATATCAGCGCTACGAGGGCCCACGTCTGGGCCGCTCCGCGGTGTTCGGCGCGATCTACCAGCACGGGCTGCGGGCCTCGTTCGGGCTCGGCCGCTCGGCCAAGGCCAAGATCTTCCCGTGGCTGGTCGCGGGCATCGTCCTGCTGGTCGCGGTGATCAACGCCGCGGTGAAGGCCCAGGCCAACATCATTCTGTTCGACTACTTCTCGTTCGACGACACGATGAGCTGGCTGGTCATCTTCTTCGTCGCCATCGTCGCGCCCGAGCTGGTCTCGCGGGACATGCGCTCGGGGGTGCTGCCGCTCTACTTCAGCCGGCCGCTGCGCGCCTTCGACTACATCGGGGCCAAGTTCGTCGCGCTGGCCACCGCGGTCTTCCTGCTGCTGGGCGTGCCGCAGCTGATCATGTTCCTCGGTGGGGCGTTCACCACCGACGACGGCGCCAAGGGTGTGTGGAACGAATTCCTCGACCTGCTGCCGGGCTGGGGCTACAGCCTGCTCTGGGCCGTGGTCTTCGCCTCGATCAGCCTGCTGATCGCCTCGGTCACCGGCAAGCGCGCCTTCGCGGCCGGCGGCATCGTCGCCTTCTTCCTGATGACCGCGCCGGTCGTCGGTGTGCTGAGCATCCTGCCGTCGTCGACCGCCCAGCACCTGGCCGGGCTGGCCAGCCCGATGTCGCTGCTGGTCGGCGTCCAGGCCTGGCTGCGCGGCCGCAACGACCTCGACCTCGACGTCGGCGACTTCGGCGTCATCTACGGCATCGAGGCCTTCTGCCTGGTCTTCGCGGCCCTGCTGCTGTTGCTGGCCCGCTACCGGAAGGTGGCCTCCCTGTGAGCACCGTCGAGCTCGAGAACGTCTCCCGCTGGTACGGCAACGTGGTCGCCGTCAACGACATCAGCATGACGCTGCAGCCCGGGGTGACCGGCCTGCTCGGTCCCAACGGGGCCGGCAAGACCACGGTGCTGCACATGATGGCCGGCTTCCTCGCCCCGTCCAAGGGCTCGGTCACCATCGACAACGCGCCGACCTGGCGCAACCCCGGCATCTATCGCACCCTGGGCCTGGTCGCCGAGCGCGAGGCCGTGCACGGCTTCCTCACCGCCCACGAGTTCGTGCTGGCCTGCGCCAAGATGCAGAAACTGCCCGACCCGGCCGCCGCGACCAAGCGGGCCCTCGAGCTCGTCGAGATGACGAGCGCGCAGGACAGGCGTATCGACACCTTCTCCAAGGGCATGCGGCAGCGCACCCGGGTGGCCGCCGCGCTGGTCCACGAGCCGCAGGTGCTGCTGCTCGACGAGCCGTTCAACGGCATGGACCCGCGCCAGCGCATGCACATGATGGAGCTGCTGCACAAGCTCGGCGACGAGGGCCACACCATCCTGTTCAGCTCGCACATCCTGGAGGAGGTCGAGCAGCTGTCCGGGCTGGTCCAGGTGATCGTCGCGGGCCGGCTGGCCGCCTCGGGCGACTACCGGCGCATCCGGCGGCTGATGACCAACCGGCCGCACGTCTTCGCGCTGCAGAGCTCGGACGACCGCCGGCTCGCGGTCGCGCTGATCGGCGAGAAATCGGTGAGCGGCATCGAGGTCGAGGCGAACGGGCTGACCGTGCGCGCGTCCGACTACGGCAGCTTCACCCGCGCCCTGCCGCGCATCGCCCTGGGCGAGGGCATCCGGCTGCGCAAGGTGCTGCCGTCCGACGAGTCCCTGGAGAGCGTCTTCTCCTACCTGCTGGAGGCATGATGTCCACGGTCGCCTACATCACCGCACGCGGTCTGCTCGGCCGCCGCCGGGTGCTTCTGCTGCTGCCGCTGCCGCTGTTGCTGGTCGGTCTGGCGCTGATCTGCCGGGCGTACGACGTGGATCCCGACCAGTGGGGGCAGGCGGTGGTCGTCGGGCTCGGCCTGGCGGTCATGCTCCCGGTCATCTCGCTGATCATCGGCACCGGCGTGCTCGGCTCCGAGGTCGACGACGGCACGATCGTGCACATCCTGACCAAGCCACTGGCCCGTCGCGACATCATCCTGGCCAAGCTGCTGGTGGCGGCCGGGGTGAGCGCCGTGACCTCGGCCATCCCGCTCTTCGTGACCGGGGTGCTGGCCGACTCGGTGCGCTTCGGGCTCGCGCTCGTGGTCGGGGCCGTGGCCGGCGCCATCGCCTATTCGGCCCTGTTCCTGCTCCTGAGCCTGGTCACCCGGCGGCCGGTGCTGCTCGGGCTGGCCTACATCCTGGTCTGGGAGGGCCTGCTCGGACGGTTCGTCAGCGGCACCCGGGTGCTCTCGATCGAGCAGTACGTCATCACGATCGCCGACCGGATCGCGCCGACCGGCATGCTCGACGGCAAGGTCTCGGTGCCGGTCGCCATCGTGATGACCGTGATCTTCGCGATCGGCGGCACGATCTACGCCGTCAACCGGCTCGGGTCGTTCAGCGTGGCCGGGGAAACCAGCTAGACGCCTCGAGCTTCTGACCGATCGGACCGGTGCGGACAGTGACGGGTGTGGTTTGGATGAGTGCACCTCGTCCACCGCCGCCCGGGAGCGCCCGCATGACTCAGCCAGCGCCCGCACCGACCGAGGACACATATTCGCCGGCTCACCCACGGCCCGTTCGATGGCCGTGGGTGGCCGGCGTCGTCGTCCTCCTGCTCGCCGCCGCGGGCGTCTACTACTTCATGCTGCGTGACGCCGACGACGGCCAGGAGATCGTGACGACCGCGGGCGGCGAGCTCAACAAACCGGTCCGGGACGGCAAGTTCTCCTTCACCGTCACCGGCGTGCGCTGCGGGGTGGCCAAGGTCGGCGACGAGTTCGTCGACCTCGAGCCGGACGGCGCCTACTGCCTGGTCGACGTTCAGGTCAAGAACGGCGGGACGACCGTCGAGTTCTTCGACAGCACCTCGCAGAAGGCGTACGACGCGTCGGGCGCCGAGTTCGCGACCGACATGCAGGCCGAGGTGTTCGTCAACACCGACGCCCAGAACTTCCTCGACCCGATCAACCCGGGCCGCCAGGTCAAGGGAGTTCTGGTCTTCGACGTGCCGGTGCGGACCGCCCTCGGGTCGGTCGTGCTGCACGAGTCGTCCTCGTCGGCCGGCGCCCGGATCGCCGTCAAGTGACCGCTACCGGCGTGGCGTGACCGCGACCTGGAAGATCGGCAGCCGGCCGAGCTTGCGGTAGGCGTCGAGGGCGGCCGGCGTGCTGTCCACCGACGAGTCCTGGCCCTTCTGGTTGCTCGGCGTCTCGAACTGCACCATCGCCTTGATCCGCGGGAACTCCCGGATCTCGCTGCCCATCCGGCGGTAGAAGTCGGCCTTGTATCTCGGGTTCCGCTTGGACGACCAGACGCCCCACTCGGCCAGCATCAGCGGCTTACGGGGGTGCCGGGCGGCCATCCAGTTGTAGAAGCCGGGCCAGGCCCGCTTGCCCTCGAGCCGGCGGTTGAAGACCTCGGAGAACTGGCCGTGGCCGTAACCGGGGTCGCTGTAGGCGTAGGTGTCGAGGCCGATCCAGTCGACCACGTCGTCGCCCGGGTACATCTGGGCGAACCAGCTCTTCTGCGCGTGCGGCACGTAGGTCATGTGCACCAGCACGCTGACGATGTTGTCGGCACCCTTGGCCCGCAGCCGCTTGATGACGTGCCGGTACATCGCGGCGTAGTCGCGCGCGGTGTACCCGGAGCCGGCCTTCTCCCGGACGTCGTTCTCGCCCTCGTGGTGGACGGCGAAGAAGAACTGCTCGGGGAAGTTCTTCTTGATGTGCACGGCGAGCCGGTCGAGGTAGGCGTCGGTCCGCTTGTCCCCCTTGGCGATCTTGGCCCAGGAGGCGGACTCGGGCTTCCAGTTGAGGAACAGGATGCGCCGCTGACCCGGCTGGTGGGCGATCCTGATCTCCTGCTCGGTCGGGAAGAGCTGGCGGATCCCGCCGTGGTAGGCGTGATAGACGGCCTGATGCCGGCCGGTCTTGCGCTCGAAGCGGGCCAGGGCCGAGGCGCCCCGGCTCTCGGTGTGCGCCCCGGGCGCGACGCCCCACAGGACGCCACAGGTGGGCACCAGGTTGTGACCGGTGTAACAGCGGCTCCCGCGGCGCGGCGGCGCGTCGACCACGGTGGCGGCCTGCGCGGCCGGGGCCCGACGGGCCAGCGGCGGCCCGTCCGGCCGGGCCGGGAGCGCGGTGAGCGGCAACGCCACCCCGCCTGCCCGGGCGGCCGCGGCTGACGCCGACGCCGACACCGCCGAGGACGACGACACCGCCGACGAGGACGGGACCGCCGACGACGACGCGCCGGGCGCCGCGGAGGAGCCGGGCGCGCCGGGCGCCGCGGAGGAGCCGGGCGCGCCGGGCGCCGAGGACGGCCGTCGCGCCGGGGCGAGGGCATCGGGGACGCCGGGCTGCTCGGCCGCCGGTGGCAGAGCGGGAACGGTGACGGTCGGGTCGCCGGACATCTCCACCGGCAGACTCATCTGGCTCACGCCTCCGGTCCAGGCCCACACGACCGTGGCGGCGACGGAAAGGGCGAGAGCCGTGGGAACGGCTGCTATTTGAACTAGCCGGTTACGGCGGGGACGTCGACTCACGATCAGCCAGTATTGTGACAAAGGTCCGTTTTGTCTATTACCGGTCGGGAATTGCCGGAGGGAGACCCGTCTCGACCTCGATCAGCGGGGCTGCGAAACTGTCCCCTAATCGGCCGCAGGGGGATACGGAAGTGAATGGTTCGGTGCTGCCCGAGGACGTGCTGCGCGACGCGCCGTCGTACACCCCGCAACCGCATGAGCTGGCGGATCTGGAACTCCTGCTCAGCGGCGCCTACGCGCCCCTGAGCGGATTTCTGGGCCGCGCCGACCTCGCCGCGCTCCGCCGCCGGGGCCGGCTCGCGGACGGGACACGATGGCCGGTCGCGGTCACTGTGGAGATCCCGGAGGAGATCGCGACGCGACTGGTCCTCGAGGACCCGCTGCACCGCACGATCGTCCTGACCGACCCCGAGGGTGCGCCGGTGGCCGCGCTCGAGGTCAGCGACGCCTGGCCGACGACCGAGCGCCGGTACGGCGTCGGCGGCCTGGTGCGGCGGATGGGCGACGGCGGGCACGGCCCGTTCCAGCGCCTCCGGCGGACGCCCGAGGAGGTGCGCGCCCTGCTGCCCCCGGGCCGGGTGCTCGGCGTGATCGCCGACCGGCCCCTGCACCGGCCGCAGCTGGCCCAGATCGCCCACGCGGCCCGCACCCTGGGCGCCCACCTGCTGATCATGATCCCGGTGAGCGGTCCCGGCCCCGACGGCCTGCCGCCCGAGGCCCTGGTCCGGGCCATCTTCGCCGCCCGCGACCGGCTGCCCCCGGCCACGATCGTCGCCGTCCCGCTGCTGACCCGCGGCGACGAGATGCGCGACGCGCTGCTGCGCGCCCGCGTCGCCGGGTCCTACGGCGTGACCCACGTGCTGTCCACCGGCGACATGCTCTCCGGCGGCAACGTCCGGGTGCTCGTCCCGCGCGACCTGGCCTACGACAACCGCGACGGCCAGTGGCGCGGGCGCGACGACATCCCACCGCGCAACCGGCGGCTCGCCATGACCCCGGCCGAGGTCGACGACCTGCTCGACCGGGGCTTCCCGCTGCCCGAGTGGCACACTCCCCCGGCCGTGGCCAAGGAGCTGGTCCGCGCCCGCCCGCCGCGCCGGCACCGCGGTCTGGTCGTCTTCTTCACCGGGTTCTCGGGCTCGGGCAAGTCCACGATCGCCCGCGGCCTGGCCGACTCCCTGCGGGAGAGCGGCGAGCGCACGATCACGCTGCTCGACGGGGACGTGGTGCGCCGCGAGCTCTCGGCCGGGCTGGGCTTCAGCAAGGCTGACCGGGACGCCAACGTCCGCCGGATCGGCTGGGTGGCGGCCGAGGTGGGCCGGCATCGGGGGATGGCCGTCGCCTGTCCGATCGCGCCCTACGAGAGCGCCCGGGCCGCCGTCCGCGCGATGGCCGTCGAGGCGGGTGCGGGCTTCGTGCTGGTGCACGTCAACACTCCGCTCGAGATCTGTGAGCAGCGCGATCGCAAAGGCCTCTACGCCCGCGCGCGGGCCGGGCAGCTGCGCGGGATGACCGGCATCGACGACCCGTACGAGGAGCCGGCCGACGCCGAGCTGTCGATCGACACGACGACGATCACGGTGCCCGAGGCCATCGACATCGTCGCCGCTTACCTGGTGGAGCACGGCTGGGTGGAGCCGAAAATGCAGTAAGCCATCACGTAGGCGGGAGTGAGCCGTTTACCCCTCCGGGGGCAAACGCCCGATTGATGTCACCTTCTCACTCCATCCCCGAAAGGGCCGCCTACCGATGGAAGCGTCTCGCCCTGCCGATGTCTCGCATTATCTCGGCGTCTTCCGCCGGCACTGGTGGATCGCGCTGCTCGCGACGGGTGCCGGGCTGGGCGCGGGCGCCGGGCTGACCTCGGCCATGCCGAAGGTCTACCAGTCCTCCACCGCCGTCCTCGTCCAAGCCGTCGACCAGGACACCAACGCCCAGGGCGGCCGCACCAAGGGCATGGTCAACCTCGACACCGAGGCCCAGCTGGTCGGCTCGGGCGCGGTCGCCGCCAAGGCCGCCGCACTGCTGCGCAGCCCCCGCACGCCGATCGAGCTCGCCCGCGACGTGTCGGTCGAGGTGCCCGCCAACACCACCGTGCTGATGGTGACCTTCCGGGCCGGCCGGCCCGAGGAGGCCCAGGCCGGCTCGCACGCGTTCGCCGAGGCCTACCTGCGCAACCGCGAGGAGACCGCCCAGAACGGCCTCAACCAGCAGATCAAGACGCTCTCGGCGAAGATCCGGCAGCTCACCACCACGCTCGGCGGGATCAACGCCCGGCTCGCCCGGGCCACCCGGGGCAGCTCGGACGAGAGCAACCTGATGAGCCTGCGGCAGAACTCGCAGAACCAGCTCAACGGCATGACCGGCAAGCTCAACGAGCTCACCACGACCACGATCGGCGCGGGCAGCATCATCAGCGACGCCCGGCTGCCCGAGGAGCCGGTCAGCCCCAACCCGATGATCAACCTGGCCACCGGTGGCATGCTCGGCCTGCTGCTCGGGCTCGGCCTGGCGTTCCTCCGCGAGCGGTACGACCGCCGGCTGCGCTCCGCCTCGGACGTCCGCGACCGGGGGCGCATGCACGTGCTGGCCGCCCTCGACGAGCGCACCACGCCGCACTTCGACGATGTGTTGCAGCCCTACGGCGCCGGCGGCCGGATCTTCAACCGGCTGCGCAACGAGGTGCTGGCCACCCTGCCCCCGGGCGATCAGGTCATCGTGGTCACCGGGGCCAGCCGCGGCTCGGCCAGCACGCTGGTCGCCGCCAACCTGGCCGCCGCCCTGGCCCGTACCGGAAGTGACGTCGTGCTGATCGGCGCGCATCTGCCGGACAGCGTGGTGGATGCCGCCCCGCTGGCCCGGATGCTCGGCGTGTCGGCCGTACCCGGACTGTCCGACCTGCTGGCCGGGCGCGTCGGCCTGGCCCGGGCGCTGCAGCGCACCCCGCGCATCCCGTCGCTGCGGGTCATCACCACGGGTGGCACCGCCACCGCGGCCGGGCTCATGCAGTCGCAGCGGCTGCGGGACACGCTGGAGGCGTTGCGCCGGCAGGGCGGCTACGTCGTCATCGAGGCACCGTCGACCGCCAGCAGTGCCGACGCACAGAGCCTGGCCAGCCTGGCCGACGCCGCGATCCTCGCCGTCGAGCTGCGCCGGGCCCGTCGCCCGGCCCTGCTCGACGCGGCCGAGCAACTGCGGCGGGTGGGCACCCCGCTGCTGGGCGCCGTGGTGCTGCCCCGCCTGACCCACCTGCGGGCGGCCGAGCCGATGGGCCCGGCCGTCACGCTGACGCCACCGTCGCCGTCGCCGTCGCCGGGCCCGCGACCGGACGAGACGGCGGTTCTCGACCGGGAACTGATGCAGCCGAAGCGCTTCCCGACCAACACCGTGTCGAGTGCCGAGCGGACTGCCGCCACCCAGCAGTTGAGGCAGCGGGTCGCGGACAGCGCCGAGGAGATCACCGCGGTCATCGACATGTCCGGACTGGACACCTCGGACAGCTCCCAGAAGCCCGACGGCGACCCGGCGTGACCGCGGTGTCCCAGGCCACGGCGCAGGTCGCCGGCGGCCCGGCACACGTCGCGCGCACCGTGGCCCTGCCGGCCTGGCCGGTGGCGAGCATCCTGGCCTTCTATCCGATCTGGTGGGCGCTCGGCCTGGGCGTCCTGATCTTCGCGCTGATGGCCGTGCCGATGCTCTATCTGCTGATCCGGCGGCGCGCGGCGGGCCGGCCGGTCCGGCTCCCACCCGGCTTCGGCTGGTGGGTGCTCTTCCTGGTCGCCGTGGTGGTCAGCATCGGGGCACTCGGGGCCGACCCGGCGGGCACGGTGGCCGGGCACGCCACCGGCCGGCTGCTCCCGGCGGGCTACAAGGCGCTCATGTACGCCTCGCTGACCGTGCTGCTGGTCTACGCGGGCAACCTCACCGAGGCTGAGCTGCCGAAGCGCCGCCTGGTCAAACTGCTCGGCTGGCTGTTCGTGGTGACCGTCCTGGGCGGGCTGCTGGGCATGGTGGCCGGCACGTTCGAGTTCACCTCGCCGGTCGAGTGGCTGCTGCCGGGCAGCGTGCGCAACAAGGGCTTCGTGCAGTCGCTCGTGCACCCGTACGCGGCCCAGATCATGGACATCGTCGGCGACAGCCAGCCCCGCCCGGCCGCGCCCTGGGGATACACCAACACCTGGGGCAACAACTTCTGCCTGCTGGCCGGCTGGCTGGTCGTGGCGGCCTGGCAGTACGGCCGCGGCAAGGCGAAGTTCTGGGCGAGCGTCTGCCTCGTCGTGTCGATCGCCCCCGCCGTGTTCTCGCTCAACCGCGGCCTGTGGATCGGCATGGGCGTGGTCATCGTCTATGTCGCGGCCCGCAATGTGCTCGCCGGCAAGTTGTGGATCCTGGGCGCCGTCGCGGTGGCCGGGGCACTGCTGACCGTCTCGCTGGTCGCCACGCCGCTCGGCACCGTGGTCGGGGCCCGGCTCGACAACGGCAAGTCCAACGGCGTGCGCTCGTTCCTCATCGAGCGGGCCCTGGACGGCTTCCAGGGTTCACCGGTGATCGGATACGGCGGCACGCGCAACACCGTCGGCGGCCGGAACTCGATCACGGTCGGCGAGAGTGCGGGCTGCGAGCGCTGCGGCAACTTCACGGTCGGCGGCAACGGCCAGCTGTGGCAGCTGCTCTTCGCGCACGGCGCGGTGGGCACCGCCGGTTATCTGGGCTTCTTCGCGTACGGCCTGTGGCGGTTCCGCCGCGACCGCAGTGCCATCGGGGTGGCGGGCGGCGCCGCGATCGTCACGTCGTTCTCCGCGATGCTCTGGTACAACTCGCTGGTCACCCCGCTGGCCTTCATGGTTCTGGCGTTTGCGCTGCTCTGGCGCAACTCATCCGAGGGGGAAACGACATGAGCCCGGTGAAGACCGCGCCCGCCGAGCTGACCGCGAAGGACGCCGAGCTGCGCACGCGGTATCTGACCGAGGTGATGGACCTGCTCTATCCACCCCCGTGCCGCACCGATGGCACGCCCGGCACCCCGATCGCCGAATACCTGGTGGTGCCGGACGCCCGGCGTCCCCGGCTGCTGGTGCCCTCGGGCTCGCGCCGGGTGGCCGCCGCGGCCGTCCGGCGCTACGCCGAGCCGCAGTCGCGGGTGGCCCGGCTCAAGCGCGAGGCCGTCGTCGCCGCGGTGCGCACCGGCGCGTCCAGCGTGCTGCTGCGCGACCGGATCCGGGTCACCGGGCCGTTCTCCCAGAGCATCGACGGGCACCTGAGCGAGGCGCTCGCCCGCGAGCTGTCGGTGAGTGTCCACATCGGTCCGGCGCGGGCCAACCGCAAGCCGGTGCTCCAGCTGATCGGGCCGGACGGGGACACCTTCGGCTTCGGCAAGCTCGGGCCCGGGCCGCTCACCCAGCAGCTGGTGCGGGCCGAGACGGCCGCCCTGACCTCGCTCAACAACAGCGGGCTGACCCAGCTGACCGTCCCCCGGGTGCTGCACTCGGGGCAGTGGCGCGGGCTCGAGGTGCTGGTGCAGTCGGCGCTGCCGGTGTGGCTGCCCCGGGCGCCGCTGAGCCGGCGCCGGCTGGTCGCGGCGATGCTCGACATCGCCGGCTGCTGCGGCCACACCACGGGCGCGCTCACCGGCAGCGCCTACTGGCACGAGCTGCGGGCCCGGCTGGACGCGGTGGGCGACCGGCCCGAGGGGGTGGCGCTGGCCTCGGCGGCCGAGCTGCTGGTGCGGCGGGCCGGCGACCTCGTCCTGCGCTACGGCGCGTGGCACGGCGACTGGGCGCCCTGGAACATGGCCAACATCGCCGACACGCTGCTCGTCTGGGACTGGGAGCGCTTCGCCGGCGGGGTGCCGCTCGGCTTCGACGCCGTGCACCACGAACTGCAGAAGCGCATCCAGGAGACGCCGGATGCCAAGGACGCGGTGGAGGCCACCGTGCGGGGCGCGGCCGAGTTGCTGGCGCCGTTCGGCGTCCCGGTGGCCGGCCGTGAGGTGACCGCCCTGCTCTACCTGGTCGAGCTGGCCACCCGATATCTGACCGACCGCCAGGCCGAGGCCGGCGCCCGCCTGGGTGTGCTCGGCACCTGGCTGCTGCCGGTGCTGATCCGGCGGGTCGAGGAGCTCTGAGGAGACCAACCATGGACGTCCGTAATCTGCCGGCGCCGGTGAAACGCGTCGTGCACCTGGGTTCGCGCTCGCTGGGCCGGCTGACCGCGCCGGGCCGGATGACGCCGGCTTTCCTGATCTGCGGCGGGCAGCGCTGCGGCACGACCTCGCTCTACCGCGCGCTGGCCGGGCACCCGGTGGTGCTCAAGGCCGTGCTGCACAAGGGCGTGCACTACTTCGACACGTCCTACGACCGCGGCATGGCCTGGTACAAGGGTCATTTCCCGATGCTGCGCAGCGCCGAGAAGATCGGCGAGCGATACGGGGTGACGCCGCAGACCTTCGAGTCCAGCCCCTACTACATGTACCACCCGCAGGCGGCGGCCCGGATCGCCCGCGACCTGCCGCAGGCCCGGATCGTCGTGCTCGTCCGCGACCCGGTCGAGCGTGCCTATTCGCAGCACCATCACGAGGTCGCCCGTGGCTTCGAGACCGAGCGGGACTTCGGGGCCGCGCTGGCCCTCGAGCCGGCTCGCCTGCACAAGCAGGAGGAGCGGCTGGCCGAGGACCCGCGGTACTACAGCTTCGGCCACCAGCACCACGCCTACCGGGCCCGGGGCGAATACGCCCGCTACCTCAGCGTGATGGCCCAGCACGTCGGTCGCGAGCGCATCCACGTGGTGGAGAGCGAGCGGTTCTTCGCCGAGCCCGAGCCGGTCTACGACGAGGTGTGCGAGTTCCTGGGCCTGCCCAGCTATCTGGAGCGGCCGGCCTTCGAGCGGCACAACGCGCGCCCGCGGCAGAGCGACATGGACCCGGGGCTGCGCCGGGAGCTGACCGATCACTACCTCCCTCACGACGAGGCCCTCGTGCCTTGGCTGGGGCGCATGCCGGTATGGCGGTCCTAGACCAACCGGCTCCGGTCACCCGGGGGGTCGCCCGCGGCGGGCTGGCCAACATGGCCGGCTCGGCGCTGGCCGGCGGGGCGGGCGTGGTGGTCACCTGGGTGGTGGCCCGCTCGCTGGGCGCCGAGCAGGCGGGCGCGTTCTTCGCCGCCACGGCCGCGTTCGTGCTCGTCGGCGGGCTGGCCAAGCTGGGCACGCAGACCGGGCTCGTCTACTGGCCGGCCAAGCTGCGGGCCACCGGCCGGGAGCACCTGCTGGGCGCCTGCCTGCGCGCCGGGCTGAGTCCGGTGATCGTGTTCTCGGCGGTGCTGGCCGGGGCGATGTGGCTGGCCGCGCCGGCGATCGCGCACGTCACCGCCCGCGAGGCCGGGCAGGTCGTGGACGCGCACACCGCCGGGCTGCGCGTGCTGGCGGTCTTCCTGCCGTTGCAGGCGCTGACCGACGCGCTGCTCACGGCCACCCGCGGATACCGGGCGATGCGACCGACCGTGCTGCTCGACCGGATCCTGCGCAGCGGTCTGCAGCTGGTGCTGGTCGGCGCGGCCGGGGTCGCCACCTTGTGGACGGCCGGATCGTTGCCGGCCTTCGCGCTCGCCTGGGCGGCGCCCTACCTCCCGGTGACGGTGCTCTCGGCGTACGCGCTCCGCAAGGTCTATCGCGCGAGCAAGCCGCCCGGGGTGACCACCCACCGGGCCGAGCGCCGGGCCCTGCGACGCGAGTTCTGGCGATTCACCGGGCCGCGGGCGCTGGCCAGCGTGGCCCAGCTCGCCCTGCAGCGCATCGACGTGCTGCTCGTGGCGGCCCTGGGTGGGCTGGCGCCGGCCGCGGTCTACGCCGTGGCGGGCCGGTTCGTCGTGCTCATCCAGTTCGCCAACCAGGGGATCTCGCAGTCGGTGCAGCCCCGGCTGGCCGAGGCGCTCGCGGTCGGCGACCGTCCGACGGCCAACCACCTCTACCGGACCGCCACCGGCTGGCTCGTGCTCGTCACGTGGCCGGTCATCCTGCTGGTGATCTTCTTCGCGCCGCTGTGGCTGCGGCTGTTCGGCGATCGCTACGCGGCCGAGGGCGCGCCGGTGGTGACCGTGCTGGCCGCCGCGATGCTGGTCGCCACCGGCTGCGGCATGGTCGACATGGTGCTGGCGATGGCCGGGCGCACCTCGTGGAACCTGGCCAACGTGCTGGTCGCACTGGTCGTCACGATCACCCTGGACGTGCTGCTGATCCCCCGGTACGGCGCTCTGGGCGCGGCGATCGGGCTGGCCTGCTCGATGGTCGCCAACAACCTGCTGCCGCTGATCCAGGTCGGCCGGTCGGTCGGCCTGCACCCGTTCGGCCGGGGCACGCGGGCCGCCGCCGCCCTGTCGCTCGCCTGTTTCGGCGTACTCCCGTGGGCCGTCACCGCGATGGCCGGCGACGGCCCCGCCGGCCGGACCCTCGCCATGCTCGCCGCCGGACCCGCGTTCCTGGCCGGCGTCTGGCTCCTACGCGTTCCGCTCGCTCTGGGCGCATTCCAACCGAAGACCGCGTTCAAACCGAAGAGGAGGACGAGTTGACCACCGACTACACCAAGGTGTTCCAGGACAGCGATGCCGTCGAGAAGTACGAGAACATCACGTACGCGCCGGACAGCTACGCCTCGCAGATCAACGAGCGCCAGCAGGACTACCTGCGCACGCTGGTCCGCCGCGAGTTCGGGCCGCTGGCGCCGGTGCAGCACGACTTCGCCTGCGGCACCGGGCGGGCCATCCGCACCCTGCACGGGCTGGTGCGCGAGGCGCACGGCTACGACACGTCGGCCGAGATGATGGCCAAGGCGGCCGAGGTCGGGTCGCGCGCGACCTGGCACCAGGTGGCCCCGGACGGGCCGGTGCCGCACCCGGAGCCGGCCGGCTTCCCGGCCATCGTGACCATGTTCCGCCTGCTGCTCAATGTGGATGACGCGGTCCGCGACCGGGCGCTCGCGTTCGCCGCCCGGGCCCTGCCCACCGCCGACTCGGGCATCCTGGTCGTCGAGAACCACGGCAACGCCGGGTCGGTACGCCACCTGCGGGCCCGCCGGCACAAGGACGAGCGCTGGTTCGCCGAGCTGTCCCACGCCGAGGTCGCCACGCTGCTCGACCGGCACGGCTTCGTCATCGTCGAGCGGCGCGGCTTCTCGATGATCACCCCGTCGTTGCACGGCAACCGGGTGGCGCGGGCGGCCGACGCGGCGATGCGACGGCTGCCGGGCAGCGACGCCTACGCCGTCAACGTTCTCTACACCGCGCGTCGTGTCCACGCGTAAGCGCTACGCGGCCGTGCTGGTCGCCGCTGTGCTGCTGCTGGCCGGCTGCACGTCCGACCCGGACGAGCCGGCGCCGCCGCCCGCGCCCGACCTGACCCGGGCGCCGGGTGCCGTGGCTGTCAACAAGGGGCCGTTCCAGGCCGGCCCGGTCAAGGCACCCCGGCGCGGGGCACTGTTCGGCGCGTGGATCAAGCCGGACGAGCTGACCCACGTGGGCCGGCTCGCGGCGGTCGAGAGCCTCCAGGCCGACCTGGGCCGGTCGCTGACCATCGTCAACACCTACCGCCGCTTCGAGCAGATGGTCGGCACGCCGTCCGACAAGGAGTTCCTGGCCCGGGGCGCGACGCTCATGGTGAGCTGGGCGACCGGCGACAACCGGTCCATCCTGGACGGTGAGCACGACGACCTGATCCGCAAGCAGGCGCGGGCCATCCGCAAGATCAGGACACCGGTGCTGCTGCGGATGCGCTGGGAGATGGACCGGCCCAACCTGCGGGCGACGATGTGGTCGGGCCCCGACTACATCGCGGCCTGGAAATACGTCCGGGACATCTTCCGCCAGGAACGGGCGAACAACGTCTCGTGGGTGTGGTGCCCGACCGCCGAGGGGTTCATCCGGGGCGACGCGCCCGGCTTCTATCCGGGCGACGACCAGGTCGACTGGACGTGCGTGGACGTCTATGCCGGGGAGCGCTTCGAACCCATCGGCACCCTGATGGGCCCGTTCCTGACCTGGGCCGCGCAGCGCCCGAAGCCGATCGTGATCGGCGAGTTCGGGGTGGCCAGGGCGTGGGGCTCGGCGGGCCGGGCGGCCTGGCTCAAGGACGCGCGGCGCACCTTCAAGGTGAACCCGCAGATCAAGGCGATCACCTACTTCGAGTCGAACCCCGAGGGCAACGGACCCAAGAAGCAGTTCCAGCTGACCGGCGATCCGCCGGCGTTCAAGGAGTTCCAGTCCATGGTGCGGGATCCCTATTTCAGTCCCTGATCTCCTCCAGGAACTCGAGCCGGTTGCCGTGATCGTCCTGTGCGTAGAACCGCCGGTGGCCCGGGAAGTGGGGATCCCACTGCACCGGGCGGCCGGCGGTCTCCAGCATCCCGGCCAGCAGGTCGAGACCCGTCACGAGTACGCCGGGGTGAGCGCGCGTCTGCGGCCGGAAATCCTCGACCGGGCTGACGTGCACCTCCCACCCGCCGCCCCGGAACCAGCAGCCGCCCCGGGCCGCCAGCACGGGCGGCTTGGCCAGCTCGATCATCCCCAGCACACCGGCGTAGAACGCGCGGGCCGCCTCTTCGCCACCGGGCGGGCACAGGATCTGGACGTGATGCAGGCGCTCGAACATGCCACTTATTAAACCGTACGTACGTCTTGCTAGCGACCCGCTCGCTGGGCACAGGCGACGCACGTGGTGGCGAACGGGCGGATCTCGAGACGCTCGGCCGCGATGACCTCGCCGCACACCTCACAGCGGCCGTAGGTGCCGGCGTCCAGCCGGGTGAGGGCGTCGTCGACCGATACCAACTGGGCCCGGGCCGCCGCCAGGACGGCGGTCAGCTGCGCCCGCTCGTAGGCGATCGTCGCGCCCTCGGGGTCGTGCTCGTCGTCGGCGTTGTCGGCCCGGGACGCCTCGAACAGGGCCCGGAGATCCGCGTCGAGCGTGGCGATCTCGAGCTTGGCCTGCTCGCGCAGCCGCTCCAGCGCGATCCGGTGACTGTCCACGGCTCCAACCTAGCGAGCCCGGGCGCGCTGGGCCGGGGCCTGGGCGAGCAGGCGCAACGCGTACGGGGCGTCGTGGCGCAGGTAGCGGCCGGCCAGGCGGCGGGGCTCGGTGCCGAGGCGGTGCGCCCATTCCAGGCCGGTGCGCTGCATCCAGCGCGGGGCCCGCTCGATGTCGCCGGCGATGAAGTTGACCGCGGCGCCACAACCCAGGAACCAGGTTTGCGGCAGCTCGGCCCGCAACCGCGTGATCACGCGCTCCTGCTTGGGATAGCCCAGGCCGACGAAGACCAGGTCGGGGCGGGCGTCGACCACCTTCGCGCAGACATCGGCGTACGCCAAAGGATCCCGCTCGAAGCCGAACGGCGGGCAGCTCGTGCCGGCCAAGCGCAGACCCGGACAGGTGGCCAGGAGCCGATCGGCGGCCCGGGTGGCGCCGTCCGGGGTGGCGTCGTCGGTCGCCGGCGCACCGCCGAGCACGAAGATCGAACGGCCGTCCAGACCGAGGCCGGCCGAGAGAGTCCGGATCAGGCTGCTGCCGGCCACCCGCTCGGGCAGGGGCGTCCCGCTCAGCTTGCTCGCCCAGACCAGCGGCATGCCGTCGGCGACGATCAGGTCGGCGTCGGCCAGGTGCCGGCGGCACTCGTCGTCACGCTGGGCCCGGCGCAGGATGTCGATGTTCGGGGTCAGGATCCGGCCGCCGCGGCCGTGCGTCAGCGCATCCCGCACGACCGCCACCACCTCGGCCTCGGTGATCCGATCGATGCCGGTCCCGTCGAGCTGGACCCGATCGAAAGCCTCGACTGACACGCCACGCCTCCTTCACGCTTGTTGGTTCGTTATACGAGCGAAACGAGCGAAGGTGGGCCAAAGTGGCACGAGTGCTATTTCTGGGTGGATTAGGACGAAGCGGGACAACGCTCGTCGAACGCCTGCTAGGCGAGCTACCCGGGGTGTGCACGCTCGGTGAGATCGTCCACCTGTGGCAGCGCGATCTGCGCGACGACGAACGGTGCGGCTGCGGAGCCCGCTTCTCGGCCTGTGCGTTCTGGCGGCGGGTCGGGCAGTACGCCTTCGGCGGCTGGCAGAACGTCGACGTCGACCGGGTGCACGCGCTGCGCGACGCGGTCGAGCGCACCCGGCACATCCCCCGGCTGGCCACCGCCGTCGAGCCGCCCGACGAGGTGCACGAGTACGCACACTTCTACGCGCGGGTGTACGCCGCCGCGGCCGAGATCGCCGGTGCGCGGGTGGTGGTCGACTCGTCCAAGCACTCGGCACTCGCCCACGTGCTGCGCTGGGCCCCCGACATCGACCTCCGTGTGCTGCACGTCGTACGGGACGCACGCGGGGTGGCGTATTCGTGGACCAAGAAGGTCTCCCGGCCCGAGACCGACGGCGCCGACGAGATGACCCGGTACTCCCCCGGTCGCTCGGCACTTCTGTGGAACGCTCACAACGCCGCTTTCGGGCTGCTGGCCAAGCGCGGCGTGGCCGTGCACCGGCTGCGCTACGAGGAGTTCCTGGCCGACCCGCGGACGCAGTTGCTGTCGATCGCTGACTTCGCCGGGCTGCGGCTGCGACCCGAGGACCTGTCCTTCCTGGGCGACGGCTACGCCGACCTCAAGGTCGGGCACAGCGCCGCCGGCAACCCGATGCGCTTCACCGTCGGCCGGCTGCCGCTGCGCCACGACGACGCCTGGAAGCGCTCGCTGCCGCCCAGCCAGAGGCGCCTGGTCGGCACGGTCTGCGCCCCGATGCTGCGGGCCTACGGATACCCGCTGTCTGTCCCGTCGTCGCCCGAGGAGATTCGATGAACTGGCCGTCCGTCGGCGTCGTCATTCCCACCCGCAACCGGCCCGAGCTCGTGCGCAAGGCGATCGGCGCGGTCCGTGACCAGCGCTACCCGGGTGAGGTCAAAGTGCTGGTGGTCTATGACCAGACCGAGCCCGACTACCTGCTCGCCGCGACCGACGACGTCCAGGTGCTGGTGCTGACCAACTGGCGCACCTCGGGCCTGGCCGGCGCCCGCAACACCGGCATCCTGGCCCTCGACACCGAGTTCGTGGCGTTCTGCGACGACGACGACCAGTGGCATCCCGACAAGCTCCGCCGCCAGGTGGCGGCGCTGATGGCCGAGCCCGACGCCGAGTTCGCGACGTGTGCGATCGAGGTCGAGTACGAGGGCAAGTGCACCCCGCGGCTGGCCGGGCGGCCCCGGGTCACGGTCGACGACCTGGCCCGCTCCCGGATGGCGATGCTGCACTCGTCGTCGTTCCTGATCCGCCGGGCGGCGCTGGCCGACGACGCGATCGGCCTGGTCGCCGAGGACGCCCCGGGCAGCCAGAACGAGGACTGGGACCTGCTGCTGCGGGCCGCCCGCCGGGCACCGATCGTGCACCTCGACGAGCCGCTCGTCCGGGTCCTGTGGGGCCGCACCTCGCACTACGCCTACGAGTACGCCACCAAGATCAGCTCCCTGCGCTGGATGATGCAACGGCACCCCGAGATCAGCGGCTGCCGGCCCGGTGCGGCCCGCGTCTACGGCCAGCTCGCGTGCTGGTCGGCCGCCACCGGCAACCGCAGCCAGGCGTGGCAGTTCAGCAAGGAGGCCGTACGCGCGAACTGGAAGGAACCGCGCACCGCGATCGCGCTCGCCGCGATGACCGGAGCGGTAAAAGTTGAGAACGTTCTCTCCGCCCTCCACAAGCGCGGACGCGGAATCTGACTCCCGCCGGCCAGGCCGGCCGCCCTCCCGGGAAACGACTGAAGGCCCGACTCTTTCGCGCACGCCCGATCACCAGGTAGTGTTCGGGCGTGTTCGATTTAGTGCGGTTCCCGGCGGCGGTCCACTGATGCTGGCACAGCAGCGACAGGCCGCGATACTCGACCGTGTCCGAGCGGCCGGCGGCGTCCGGGTCAGCGAGCTCGCCTCGGAATACGGCGTCTCCGACATGACCATCCGCCGCGACCTGGAGTCCCTGGCCGACCGGGGCCTGCTGGCGAAGGTACACGGCGGCGCCACCACGGTGAGCCCGGGCTCGGCCCACGAGCCCGGCTTCGCGGCCAAGAGTGTGCGCCAGCGCGGTGAGAAGGCGGCCATGGCCATGCGCGCCGCCGCGCTCGTCTCCCCCGGCGACGCGATCGCGCTCTCCGCCGGCACGACCACCGCCGGCCTGGCCCAGCGCCTGGTCGACGTGCCCTCGCTGACCGTGGTGACCAACTCGATCCCGGTCGCCGACATCTTCTATCGGGCCGGCCGGCCCGACCAGACCGTCGTGCTGACCGGCGGGACGCGGACGCCGTCGGACGCTCTCGTCGGCCCGGTCGCGGTCGCCGCCATCGGCACCCTGCACCTCGACATGCTCTTTCTGGGCGTGCACGGCATGAGCGAACGCGCCGGCTACACCACCCCCAACCTCATGGAGGCCGACGTCAACCGGGCTCTGGTCGAGGCCGCCGAGCGCCTCGTCGTGCTGGCCGACCACACCAAGTGGGGCACGGTCGGCATCTCCTCGATCGTGCCGCTCGAGCGCGCGGACGTCCTGATCACCGATGACGGGCTGGACGAGCCGGCCCGCTCCCTGTTGGCCGAGACGGTCCGGGAGCTTGTCGTGGTGACTGCGCAGTGACCTTCAAGAGCCGCGAGGCGATCCGCCTGTCCGACGGGCGCGAGCTGATCTATTTCAACGAGGAGGCGAACGACTGGGTGTCCTATCCGGACACCCGGCAGCTGCCGCCCCCACCGCCCACCTCCCAGCTCCGGCACGACCCGCTGCTCGACGAGTGGGTGGCGGTCGCCGCCCACCGCCAGACCCGCACGTTCATGCCGCCGCCGGACGCCTGCCCGCTGTGCCCGGCCAAGCCGTCGTTCGCCGGCGAGATCCCGGCCCCCGGCTACGACGTGGTCGTCTTCGAGAACCAGTTCCCGTCGTTCAGCGACCGCGTCCCGCCGGACGAGATCACCGAGGTGACCGGCCTGGTGCCGGTGCGCCCGGGCATCGGGCGCTGCGAGGTCGTGTGCTTCACCAGCGACCACGGCAGCGCCTTCGCCGAGCTGCCGCCGTCGCGGGTGCGCACGGTCGTCGACGCGCTCGCCGACCGCACCGCCGAGCTGTCCGGCCGGCCCGGGGTGGCGCAGGTGTTCCCGTTCGAGAACAGGGGCGTCGAGATCGGCGTGACCCTGCAGCACCCGCACGGGCAGATCTACGCGTTCCCGACCGTGCCCCCGCGCACCAAGCTGATGCTGGCCGCGGCCGGGCGCCACCTCGCCCGTACGGGAAACGATCTTTACACCGACGTGCTGGCGGCCGAGCGGGCCGACGGGGCCCGGGTGATCGGTTCCAACGAGCATTGGACGGCGTACGTGCCGGCCGCCGCCCGCTGGCCCTTCGAGGTGCACCTCGCCCCCCATCGCAAGGTGCCCGACCTGCCGGCGCTCTCCGATGCCGAGCGCGACGCCTTCGGCCCGCTCTACCTGGACCTGCTGCGGCGCTTCGACGGCTTGTTCGGCCGGCCGATGCCGTACATCTCGGCCTGGAACCAGGCGGTGGTCGGCGAGGGCCGCGAGCTCGGTTACCTGCACCTGCAGCTGTTCAGCATCCGCCGCGCGGCCGACAAGCTGAAATACCTGGCCGGCTCGGAGTCGGCGATGGGCTTCTTCGTGAACGACATCGTCCCCGAGCGAGCGGCCCAGCTGCTGCGCGAGGCCGCCTGAGAATTTTGGGGGCGGGGGGCCCGGGACAGGACCCCCGCAAGGGGAAGGGACGGCAGGCGAGCAAACGCCCACGCCGGTCGTGGATGCCGCGAGAACCGGTCGGCG
Organism: Paractinoplanes maris; assembly: GCF_023544465.1. Classification (GTDB taxonomy): domain Bacteria; phylum Actinomycetota; class Actinomycetes; order Mycobacteriales; family Micromonosporaceae; genus Actinoplanes; species Actinoplanes maris. Next base: position 105,510 of record NZ_JALPVL010000002.1, read on the forward strand.
CCCGGGACAAGGCGGCCGGACCGGTGGGCGACCTCTCGGCGCCCCGACCGTCATCCGTTCTGACTGGTGCAACGACCCGAGTTACCACTGGTTACGAAATCAAACATGCGTTTTCGCGCATGCCTCGGCCGAGAAAAAGGGCCGCCGGGATGCCCCGGCGGCCCTTGTCTCAGGCAGCGAGCTTGCGAGCCAGGTTCTCGTCGAGCGCGTTCATGAACTCGTCGGTCGACAGCCACGGGGCGTCACGCGAGATGAGCAGCGCGAGGTCCTTGGTCATCTGGCCGCCCTCGACGGTCTCGACGCAGACCTTCTCGAGCGTCTCGGCGAACTCGGTCACCGCGGGGGTGCCGTCGAGGACGCCGCGGTGCTTGAGGCCGCCGGTCCAGGCGAAGATCGACGCGATCGGGTTGGTCGACGTCTTCTCGCCCTTCTGCCACTGTCGGTAGTGCCGGGTGACCGTGCCGTGCGCGGCCTCGGCCTCGACGGTCTTGCCGTCGGGCGTCATCAGCACGGAGGTCATCAGGCCGAGCGAGCCGAAGCCCTGGGCCACGGTGTCGGACTGCACGTCACCGTCGTAGTTCTTGCAGGCCCAGACGTAGCCGCCCTCCCACTTCATCGCGGCCGCGACCATGTCGTCGATCAGCCGGTGCTCGTAGGTGAGGCCGGCCGCCTTGAACTTCTCGGCGAACTCCGACTCGAAGACCTCGGCGAACAGGTCCTTGAACCGGCCGTCGTAGGCCTTGAGGATCGTGTTCTTGGTCGACAGGTAGACCGGGTAGTTGCGGGCCAGGCCATACCGGAACGACGCCCGCGCGAAGTCGCGGATCGAGTCGTCGAAGTTGTACATGCCCATGCCGATGCCGCCGGCCGGGAAGTCGGCCACGTGGAACTCGATCGGCTCCGAGCCGTCGGTCGGCGTGAAGGTCATCGTGAACTTGCCGGCCTTGGGCGCGACGAAGTCGGTGGCCTTGTACTGGTCGCCGTGGGCGTGCCGGCCGATGATGATCGGCTTGGTCCAGCCGGGCACCAGGCGCGGCACATTCTGCATGATGATGGGCTCGCGGAAGACGACGCCGCCGAGGATGTTGCGGATGGTGCCGTTGGGCGACCGCCACATCTTCTTCAGGCCGAACTCCTCGACGCGGGCCTCGTCGGGGGTGATGGTCGCGCACTTGACGCCGACGCCATGCTGTTTGATGGCATTGGCCGCGTCGATCGTCACCTGGTCGTCGGTCTCGTCGCGGTGCTGGATCGACAGGTCGTAGTACTCGAGCGGGACCTCGAGATAGGGCAGGATCAGCTGCTCCCGGATCTGCTTCCAGATGATCCGGGTCATCTCGTCGCCGTCGAGCTCCACGACCGGGTTTGTGACCTTGATTTTCGCCATGCGGCCGGCGCTCCTCTCCCGAAAACCATTCTTAGCAGTACGAGCGTACTGCAGGACTCGTCACCCGCGCCGGGCGGCCCCGGTCGGCTTCTCCCCATCAGTCTGGCCGCTTCCTGGCCCGGCGGCCGGGAGGACAGGGCTTTCGGCCCCTGTCACTCGCCTCCCCGGCAGTGGCATCATTTGATGCCGCAGTGGGATCGACGAGGAGGCCAGTGGACGCGACGATGGGCGATGCGCGCCACCGTGCCCTGGTGAGCCCCGCCCGGCTGGGCTCGCTTTCGCGTACGGGACTCGACTCCCTGGCCGACCCCGCGCTCGACCGGTTCGCCGAGATGGTGCGCACCGTCCTGCGTGTGCCGGTGGCCCTCGTGACCCTGGTCGATGCCGATCGGCAGTTCTTCCCGGGCGCCTGCGGCCTGGGCGAGCCCTGGCTGGGCTCCCGCGAGACCCCGCTGTCGCACTCGTTCTGCCAGCATGTCGTGGCCACGGCCGAGCCGCTGATCGTCACCGATGCCCGGCTCGACCCCCGGGTGAGCGACAATCTGGCCATCGACGACCTCGGCGTGGTCGGCTACGCGGGGATGCCGCTGACCGACGCCCAGGGCGAGGTGCTCGGGTCGCTCTGCGCCATCGACCATCAGCCCCGCGACTGGACCGCGGCCGAGCTGAGCCTGCTGGCCGCGCTGGCCGTGAGCTGCTCGGACAGCCTGCGGTTGCGGATCGCCAACCACCGCACCGAGTCGGCCGCCGCCACCATGCAGAAGGCCCTGCTCACCGCGCTGCCGCAGCACGAGCACCTGCGGATGGCCGCGCGCTACCTGCCCGCCCACCACGAGGACCACGTGGGCGGCGACTGGTACGACGCGATCAGCCTCGACGGGGGCCGGCTGGCCGTCGTGATCGGCGACGTGGCCGGGCACAGCATCGACGCCGCGGCCCGGATGAGCGAATACCGCGGCATGCTGCGCACCCTGCTGATCGACCGGCACGAGCCGCCCTCGGCCCTGCTCCGCCGGCTCGAGCACACCGGGCGCGCGCTCGGCCTCGACGGCATCGCCACGGTGCTGGTGGCCTACCTCGACCCCGACCCCACCGGCGGGCACACGCTGACCTGGTCGAACGCGGGCCACCCGCCGCCGACGCTGATCGACGGCGACGAGGTCACACTGCTCACCGGCCGCGACCCGCTGCTCGGGGCGGGCCGGCGGATCTCCCGCCGCAACCACACCCGCCACCTGACCCCCGGCAGCACGCTCGTGCTGCACACCGACGGACTGATCGAGACCCGGTCGGCCACCATCGACGAGGGGGTGGACCGGCTGCACAAGACCCTGGCCGCGAACGCCGGCGCCGAGCCCGGCGAGCTGGCCGAGGCGCTCGTGGCCGGGGCGACCCTCGGCGACGACGACGTCGCCATTCTGATCATCGCCACACCGGGTGAATAGGAAAGGCCGGGATCTCGTCCCGGCCTTTCTCAACGATCGGTGGATCAGAGGCTGGCCACGTCGGCCTGCTTGGCCCGGACGGCCTCGGCGGCCTCCTTGAGACCGGCCACCTCGGCGTCGGTGAGCTTGTCCTCGACGACCTTCTTGATGCCCTCGGCCCCGATCTGGGCCTCGACGCCCAGATAGACGCCGGAGATGCCGTACTCACCGTCGACCCAGGCGCAGACCGGCAGGACCTCGCCGGAGTCCTCGACCACGGCCTTGGCCATGCGGGCGGCCGCGGCCGACGGGGCGTAATAGGCCGAACCGGTCTTGAGCAGCGCGACCACCTCGGCGCCACCGTTCCGGGTACGGACGACGAGTTCCTCGATCTTGTCGGCCGGGAGCAGGTCGGACAGCGGCTTGCCGTCGACCGTGCAGCGCGACGGGACCGGCACCATGGTGTCGCCGTGCGAGCCCAGCGTGAGCGCCTTGACACTCTTGACCGGCACGGCCAGCGTCTCGGCGATCGAGTTGGTGAAGCGCGCGGTGTCGAGCACACCGGCCTGACCGAACACCCTGTTCTTGGGGAACTGGGTGGCCAGCTGGGCCAGCGCGGTCATCTCGTCGACCGGGTTCGAGACCACGATGACCACGGCGTTGGGCGCGTACTTGGCGATGTTCTCGGCCACCTGGCGCACGATCTTGGCGTTGACCTCGAGCAGGTCCATGCGGCTCATGCCGGGCTTGCGGGGCAGGCCCGCGGTCACCACGACCACGTCGGAGCCCTCGATGGCCTCGTAGCCCTCACCGTTGGGGCCGGTGGTGGCGCCGACGACCTTGGTCTCGAAGCCCTCGATCGGCCGGGACTGGTTCATGTCGAGCGCGAGACCGGCCGGCTTGCCCTCGAGGATGTCGGTCAGCACCACCGTCTCGAAGATGTCGTACTCGGCCAGGCGCTGCGCGGTCGTCGAGCCGTAGAAACCGGCACCTACGACGGTTACCTTCTTGCCCATAGCTCCATCCACTCCCAGTCTCCGGCACGTTTTTCCGGACGCTATCAGTCGGTTAACGGCGTATTACCGGCCGGTCGGGTCAACGCCAGATAAGCCACTACCCGGTCAGCTCACTTTCGCGCCGTACGCCGAGGCGAACTGCACGGCCTGGCCGATATCGATCTTGGCGCCGGTGAGGTCGAGGCCCCGCAGCTCGACCCCGTCGAGGTCGGCGCCGCGCAGGTCGGCCCCCTTGAGCCGCACGTCGGTCAGCCGCGCGTTGGACAGATCGGCTCCGCGCAGGTCGGCCCGGCTCAGGTCGGCGCCCATCAGGTCGGCCTCCCGCAACCGTAGGCCGCCCAGCCCGGCACCGGTCAGATTCTGCCCGCGCAGCGAGACGAACCCCCAGTCGCCGCCCTCGATGGTGATCGGGCGCAGCCCGCAGTCGACGAACTGGCTACCGGTCAGCTTGCAATCGGTCAGCGTGGCGTCGAAGAACGAGCAGCGCTGCAACGTCGACTGCAGGAGCGCCACCCGCTCGAGCACCGCCGCGTTGAACCGGACGTTGCCGAACGTGCAGTTGGTGAAGACGCAGCCGGTCAGCCGCGCCTCCGACCAGTCGACGTCGTGGAACGCGCAATCCTCGTAGCGGACACCGGCGACCTCCTCCAGCGCCCAGTCCCGGCCGCTGAAGGTCGTGTCCTGAACGAGGTCGGACATCAGCCGTGGTAGAAGTGCCGGGTGCCGGTCAGATAGACGGTCATACCGGCCTTCGCGGCCGCCTCGATCACCTTTTCGTCGCGGATCGAGCCGCCCGGCTGCACGACCGCCTTGACACCGGCCGCGATCAGCACCTCGAGCCCGTCGGGGAACGGGAAGAACGCGTCGGACGCGGCCACGCTGCCCTTGGCCCGCTCGGCGCCGGCCCGGTTGACCGCCAGGTGCGCCGAGTCGACCCGGTTGACCTGACCCATGCCGACGCCGACGGTGGCGCCGCCCGAGGCCAGCAGGATCGCGTTGCTCTTCACGCTGCGGATCGCGCGCCAGGCGAAGGTCAGGTCGGCCAGCTCCTCGGCCGAGGCCGGCTCGCCGGTCGCCAGCGTCCAATTCGCCGGATCGTCGCCCGGGGCGTCGACGCGGTCGGCCATCTGCACCAGCACGCCGCCGCCGATCTGCTTGATCTCGGCCGGCGCCGGGGCCCAGGCCGGGGCGACCAGCACGCGCAGCTTCTTCTTGAGCCGGAAGATGTCGAGCGCGGCCAGCTCGTACGACGGGGCGACGATCACCTCGGTGAAGATGCCGTCGAGCTGCTTGGCCATCGCCTCGGTGACCTCGCGGTTGACCGCGATGACCCCGCCGAACGCCGACACCGGGTCGCAGTCGTTGGCCTTGCGGTGCGCCTCGGCCACGTCGGCCCCGACCGCGATGCCGCACGGGTTGGCGTGCTTGATGATCGCCACGCAGGGCTGGTCGAAGTCGTTGGCGCTGCGCCAGGCGGCGTCGGCGTCGACGTAGTTGTTGAACGACAGCTCGCCACCGTGCACCAGCTCGGCCTGCGCGAGGCCGGCGGGCGCGTTGCGGTCGAGGTAGAGCGCGGCCGGCTGGTGCGGGTTCTCCCCGTACCGCAAGGTGTTGGCCCGCTCGAGGGCGAGGCCGGCGAACTCGGGCCACTCGCTGGGCGACAGCGTCGTGGCCGTCCAGTTGGCCACCGCCACGTCGTACTCCGCGATGTCGGCGAAGGCCCGGGAGGCGAGCGCCTTGCGCTGGGTCAGCGTGAAGCCGCCGGCGGCCAGGGCCTCGACGATCAGGGGATAAGCCTCGACCATCGTCACCACGGCGACCGAGGGGTGATTTTTGGCGGCCGCGCGCACCATCGCCGGGCCGCCGATGTCGATCTGCTCGACGCACTCGTCGACGCTCGCGCCCGACGCCACCGTCTGCGTGAACGGATAGAGGTTGCTGACCAGCAGCTCGAACGGCGGGATGTCGAGCTCGGCCAGCTGAGCGGCGTGGGTCTCGAGCCGCAGGTCGGCCAGCAGACCGGCGTGCACCCGCGGGTGCAGCGTCTTGACCCGGCCGTCGAGGGTCTCGGGGAAGCCGGTGAGCTGCTCGACCCGGGTGACCGCGACGCCGGCCGCCTCGACCGTGGCCGCGGTGGAGCCGGTGGACACGATCTCGACCCCCGCGGCGGCCAGCGCCCGGGCGAGCTCGACGAGGCCGGTCTTGTCGTAAACGCTCAGCAGCGCCCGCTTGATCGGGCGGCGGCCCTCGTCGGGGGAAGTCATTTAAATGCGTACCTTCCTGTTCTCGATGGTCCAGCCCTCGCGCACCAGGCGGCCGACCCACTCGACCAGCTGGGCCCGCTCGGCCACCTTGATCCGCTCGGTCAGCGTCTCCTCCGTGTCGTCGTCGAGCACGGGGACCGCGACCTGGGCGATGATCGGTCCGGTGTCGACGCCGGCGTCGACGAAGAAGAGGGTCGCCCCGGCGATCTTGACGCCGTAGGCGAGCGCGTCACGCGGGCCGTGGATGCCCGGGAAGGCCGGCAGCAACGCGTTGTGCGTGTTGATGTAGCGATCGCCGAACGCGGCCAGGAACCGCGGGCCGACCAGCTTGAGAAAGCCGGCCGAGACCACCAGGTCGGGCTTGAACTCGGCCACGTGGGCGGCGAGGGCGGCATCCCAGTCGTCACGGGTCTCGTAGGCCTTGACCCGGTCGACGAACGTCGGCACCCCGGCCGCGGCGGCCCGGTCGAGCCCGGCGATGCCGTCCCGGTCGGCACCCACGGCCACGACCTGGGCGCCGTAAGCGGGATCGGCGGCGGCGTCGAGGAGGGCCTGCAGGTTGCTGCCCGAGCCGGAGACCAGGACGACCAGGCGGGCGGGCGCGGGGTCGGTCACCTGAGCACCCTATCGCCGCGAGCCGGGACGGCCGACAACGGGTCAGGCCCGAGGGCAGGCGAAACTGCTGATCATCGGATACGCTGCCGGTCCTCACAGATTCGACTTCTTCACTTGTCAAGTGCCATATGTAACGGGAGGCCAGCGCGTGACTACCCCACCCCCCTACTACGGTCCTCCGGGCGGAGAGCCGGCCGGCATGCCGGCCGCTCCCAGCAACACCCAGGGCCTGGTCGGCATGATTCTCGGGATCGTCGCGATCCCGCTGGTCTGCTGCTTCTACCTCGGCATCCCGCTGGGCATCGCGGGCGCGGTCCTCGGTTACCTCGGCCTGCAGAAGGCCAACCGGGGGCAGGCGACCAACCGCAGCCAGGCGCTGACCGGCGTCATCTGCGGCGCGGTCGCGGTCGTGCTGGGCATCGGCCTGCTGATCTGGGCGCTCACCGCCGGCCAGAACATCAACTGGGAAGACATCACCAACAACTCGGGCAACTGACCCGTACGGTGGAAGGGGCGCCCGATGGGTGCCCCTTTTGCTGTGCCTTGCGCGCCGGGTTTCGCCAGGCCTTGCGCGCCGGGTTTCGCCAGGCCTCGCGCGCCGGGTTTCGCCAGGCCTTGCGCGCCGGGTTTCGCCAGGCCTTGCGCGCCGGGTTTCGCTAGGCCTTGGGGGTCGGGCGGAACTGCCGGGCGGCGGCCGCGCCGATGACCGCGGAGACACCCAGGACGACCGTCGCGACCATGCCCACCGGCCACGGGTCGGGGCCGATGGTGGCCATCCGGCCGTCGCCCAGCGGGCCCCCGGAGAACCAGGTCATCAGGCCCAGGACGACGCCGGCGGCCGGGCCCGCGAGCAGACCGCCGCCGAGCACGAGCGACCAGGCCGGTGCCGGCTTTCCGGCGTCCTTGGCCTCGCCGGCCAGGCGCAGCGTGAGCAGCCAGCCCGCGGCCAGGCCGGCCAGCACGGGCAGGGCCAGCAACAGGGCCCCGGCCGCGCCCATCGGGCCGTTGGGCAGTCCGGCCAGCAGGGGCAGGGTGGGCAGCGGGCCGACGGTCACCTCGGTCAGCCGGATGATCGAGCCGGTGCCGAGCGCGAAGCCGGGGCCGAGCAGATAGGCCACCGCCCAGACCGAGCCGTTCACCCCGTAGGCCAGGCTGACCAGCGTGATGCCGGCCTGACCGGCCACCCCGGTGCGGTAAGCCGAGATCATGTCGGCCGCCTGGCCGCCGCCGAGGGCCACCGACAGGCCGGTGACCGCGGCCCCGGACGCGAGCACGAACAGCGCCGCGATGACGCCGGTGCGCAGGCCGTGCCGCAACGGGCCGGGCAGGCGACCGGCCCACACGCTGAGCGCGTCGGTGCCGCGCAGTGACCCGGCCAGTGCCCCGGCCAGCCCGATCACGAAGAAGTTGAGCGCGGCCCGGCCGGCGGTGACCTCGGTGCCCTTGTCGTCGACGACGAGCGCGAGGATCGAGCCGAGCAGCGAATAGGTCAGTGCGATGGCGAAGGCCACCGACAGCGCGCGCGCCGTCGATCGGGAGCGGCGGGCGCCGACAGCTCGGGTGACATGCAGCCCGGCCCGGTTGAGCCGCCAGACGATCAGCATGCTGAGCAGCAGCGGGGCCAGGCCGAGGGACCCGATCGAGGTGCCGATGGGCACGCCGTGACCGAGCATCCAGCCGGCCAGCCCGGCGTGGGCGGCGCCGGCCAGGCCGCCGCTGCCCTCGAGGGTGCGGGCCAGCCCGACGACGGCGGCGACCGGGAGGTACGACAGCAGGGCCGCCCAGAGCGTGGCGAACATGGCCGCCACCGGTAGGGGGGCGCGGCTCGGCGGGCGCTGGGGCGGGCGGCGCTGGCTGGGCAGCCGGACGGTCTCGCGGTTGGCCAGCACCTCGTCGTCGACCAGAACGGTGCGCTGTTCCCTCCGTACCGCCTCGGTCGGTCTCCCGATGCCCTCGGTCGGTCTTGTGATGCCCTCGGTCGGCCTGGCGATGCCCTCCGTCGGCCTTTCGATGGCCTCGGTCGGGCGTCGCACATCGACCGGTCCGGTCTGACGAGTGACGTCGGCCGGCCCGGTCTCCTGGGCGACGTCGGCCGCCTCGGCGACCGCGAAGGGGTCGTCCAAGTCGTCGGGACGGTCGGAGGTGCTGGGCATCGCCGACTACTTTTCCACGTCGGAGCCGGGTCGGCGATGCACCAACGACGGCGCGCCGCCGTTCAGGTCGCGGGGACCCGGACGACGGCGCGCCGATCGGTCGTGCGTGCTCAGCTCATGACCTCACGCATGAGGCGAGCGGTCTCGCTCGGCGTCTTGCCGACCTTGACCCCCGCGGCCTCGAGCGCTTCCTTCTTGGCGTCCGCGGTGCCCGCGGAACCCGAGATGATCGCGCCGGCGTGGCCCATGGTCTTGCCGGGCGGGGCGGTGAAGCCGGCGATGTAGCCCACCACCGGCTTGGTGACGTTCGCCTTGATGAACTCGGCGGCCCGCTCCTCGGCGTCGCCACCGATCTCACCGATCATGACGATCGCGTCGGTGTCGGGGTCGTCCTGGAACGCCTTGAGGGCGTCGATGTGCGTGGTGCCGATGACCGGGTCGCCGCCGATGCCGACCGCGGTCGAGAAGCCGAAGTCGCGCAGCTCGTACATCAGCTGGTAGGTCAGCGTGCCGCTCTTGCTGACCAGACCGATGCGGCCGCCCGGGGTGATGTCGGCCGGGATGATGCCGGCGTTGCTGGCACCGGGCGACGCGATGCCCGGGCAGTTCGGGCCGATGATCCGGGTCTTCTGGCCGCGGTCCACGTTGTAGGCCCAGGCGGCCGCGCTGTCCTGCACGGGGACGCCCTCGGTGATGACGACGGCCAGCGGGATCTCGGCGTCGATCGCCTCGACGATCGCGGCCTTGGTGAACGCCGGCGGCACGAAGATGACCGACACGTCGGCGCCGGTCTCCTTCATCGCCTCGCTGACGCTCGCGAAGACCGGAAGCGACGTACCGTCGAAGTCGACCGTCGTGCCGGCCTTGCGCGGGTTCACGCCACCGACCACATTGGTGCCCGCGGCCAGCATGCGCCGGGTGTGCTTCGAGCCTTCGGAGCCGGTCATGCCCTGGACGATGACCTTGGAGTCCTTGGTGAGCCAGATAGCCATGATTACTTCCCCGCAGCCGCAAGCTCGGCGGCCCGAGCGGCCGCTCCGTCCATCGTGTCCACCCGCTCGACCAGCGGGTTGTTCGCGCCGTCGAGGATGGCCCGGCCCGCCTCGGCGTTGTTGCCGTCGAGGCGTACCACGAGCGGCTTGGTGACCGTCTCGCCGCGCTCGGTGAGCAGGGCGAGGGCCTGGATGATGCCGTTGGCGACCTCGTCGCAGGCGGTGATGCCGCCGAAGACGTTGACGAAGACCGACTTCACGGCCGGGTCGCCGAGCACGATCTCGAGACCGTTGGCCATCACCTGGGCGCTGGCGCCACCGCCGATGTCGAGGAAGTTGGCCGGCTTGACGTTGCCGTGCTGCTCGCCGGCGTAGGCGACCACGTCGAGAGTGGACATGACCAGGCCCGCGCCGTTGCCGATGATGCCGACCTCGCCGTCGAGCTTGACGTAGTTGAGGTTCTTGGCCTTGGCCGCCTGCTCCAGCGGGTCGACCGCGGACTGGTCGACCAGCGCCTCGTGGTCGGGGTGCCGGAACGCCGCGTTCTCGTCCAGCGTGATCTTGGCGTCGAGCAGGAGCACCCGGCCGTCGCCGACCTTGGCCAGCGGGTTGACCTCGACCAGCGTGGCGTCCTCGGCCACGAAGGCCTGCCAGAGCTTCACCGCGATGTCGACGATCTGCTCGGCGACCTCGGCCGGATACTGCGCCGCGGCGACGATCTCGCGGGCCTTCGCCTCGTCGACACCCTTGCTGGCGTCGATGGCGATCTTGGCAACCCGGTCCGGCTGCTCCTCGGCGACCGTCTCGATCTCCATGCCGCCGGCGACGCTGGCGATGCAGAGGAAGGTGCGGTTGGCCCGGTCGAGCAGGTAGGAGAAGTAGTACTCCTCCTTGATGTCGGCCGTCTCGGCCAGCATCACCTTGTGAACCGTGTGGCCCTTGATGTCCATGCCCAGGATGTCGGTCGCGCGGGCCTCGGCCTCGTCCGCACCGTCGGCCAGCTTGACGCCGCCCGCCTTGCCCCGGCCACCGACCTTGACCTGCGCCTTGACGACGACCTTGCCGCCGAGCCGCTCGGCGATCGCCCGAGCCTCCTGCGGGGTCTCGGCGACGCCACCGCCCAGCACGGGCAGCCCGTGCCGTTCGAAGAGGTCGCGCCCCTGATATTCGAACAGGTCCACGTGTCTCCTTTCGCTCGCGACGCCAAGCGCCGGCAAGCCGCACCATTGCGTCCCGACCTGTGTGCGCGGCGGCCGTTGAAGGCGTCGCCGGCGTGAAGAATGTCCGGCCCTGCGGGCCGTCAATCGCAGAGTAGCGACCCGAGCTGCCTCTTCGGAGGCGCGGGTGCACGGTGTGCAAGACCGCACACCTGGGACCGGTGGGGCGGCTGCGGAAAATGAGCCGTAACCCCGCTCCCGAGCCGTCGTTGAGAGGGGTGTCGGAACGCTGAGGCGCATCGGCAAGCAGGCGGCCGATGCCCTGTCGGTCGAGGGGTGGCGGCGGGGCATCGTGCATGGAGGGGCCGGACGTGTGAGGGGTGCGTCCGGCCTCTCCCCTTGCCTATTGACTCTCAACGTCCGGGCTGGTCACGCCACTGGTGACGAGACATTGGCGCGTACCCATTCGATGATGGACGCGGTAGTCGCACCCGGCGTGAATATGCGGGCGACTCCGAGCTTTTCCAATTCGGCGATGTCGTCGGCCGGGATGATGCCACCGCCGAATACCACGATGTCGGCCGCGTCACGCTGCGCGAGCAACTCGACGACGCGGCGGAACAATGTCATGTGCGCCCCGGACAGAACGGACAATCCGATCGCGTCCGCATCCTCCTGGACAGCAGTCTCGACAATCTGCTCCGGCGTCTGATGCAGGCCGGTGTAGACGACCTCCATACCGGCGTCGCGCAGCGCTCGGGCCACCACCTTGGCCCCGCGGTCGTGCCCGTCCAGCCCCGGCTTCGCCACGACCACCCTGATCCGTGCTTGCATCCTGACCCTCCGAGCCACTGACCGCACTGTCACCTGAACGAACGGTAACCCGACGGGGCCGCCGGGAGGTAGACGCCGCCCCGATCACATGATCACCTGCGGTCACCGAAACTGTATTCTGCGTCACCTCACTATCTGCTTTGAATGCCATTACTCCGCGTGCGCGAACACTTCTTCAAGAAAGCCCGCTAATTCGGACATCTACTGCGCAATGAGGACCCGGAACTGTCAGCGATTTGGCGCTGCGACTTGTGACACGGCAGGGGTTTGGCTACCGTGGCTCCCGGCTGTCAACCAGTTAACTCTGATCTGACAGCGCGGACCGGCTCGATTCACCGAAAGTTCGGCTTCGAGAACGCCGCACCTATGCCACCGACGGAGGGTTGTTCGTGCGCCAGCGCTTGTCGTCTGAGCCCGATCGTTATCGCGGTCGTCGCCGCGTCCCCACCCCTCCGCGCAGCCGCTACGCCGTCGCCGTCACGTCCGCCTTCGTCGGAGCGGGCGTCGTTGCTCTGGGCGCCTCCAACATGCCCGACGCCAAGCAGGTCGACCCCCAGGCCCTTCAGGGTCTCGGCGGCAACCAGGCGGCGGTGCAGGCACTGGCCGAGCGTGACGCCGACACCGGCGCCGCCTCGCGTGGCGACAGCCGTGACGCGGCATCCAAGACCAAGGTGAGCGCCGCCGAGGCCGCGGCCGACGTCTGGCTGCTCCCCCTCGAGGAATACACGTTCACCTCGGGCTACGGCGTCCGGTGGGAGAAACTGCACGCGGGCATCGACCTGGCCGCCCCCGAGGGCCTGCCGTTCAAGTCGATCCACGCCGGCAAGGTCACCCAGGCGGGCTACTTCGGCGCCTACGGCTACTCGATCACGGTCGAGGACGACGAGGGCAACGAGGTCATCTACGCCCACTCCCGCCGCGTGCTGGTCAAGAAGGGCGACGTCGTCAAGGCCGGTCAGGTCATCGGCCAGGTCGGCAACACCGGCGCCTCGTACGGCACCCACCTGCACCTCGAGATTCACGTCAAGGGCGCCCCCACCGACCCGATCCCCTTCCTGCGCCAGCGCGGCGTCGACATCAAGCTCCAGGTCGAGTCGGTCTTCGCCGGCATCGCCGCTGCTTCCTGAGTCACTCCCCTCGCGCCGCTGACGGTTATCTACCCGTCCGCGAACGGTCAAACCGTCGCCAATAGGGTGATCCCCCGCATGGGCGCTCGGTTGCAACTCGGTTGAACCGGGCCGCACCTCCCTCAAGATCTCCTCGGACGGGCCGACAGGCAGATGTCGGTGAGCCGTTTTGCGTCTGGGAGGTCGTACCGCGTGGCATCTCGAGCCGAAACCCGTTCCGCCGGGCGTCACCGCCCGGGCCCGGCCGGACGGCACCGTGCGCCGCGCACTTCTCCGCTCGCGCCGCTCGCCTCCGGCCGGGGTCGCACCGTACTGCTGACGGCCGCCCTCGGCGGCGCCCTCGCCACCGGAGTGGCCGGTGGCACCGCCGCTGCCGCCGCCGACAAGCAGCCCGCTCCAGCCGGCCTGGTCACGGCCTCACCGGCGCCCGAGCCCGACGCCGCCGCTCTCGTGCCCACCGGCCCGTGGAAGCCGCCGGCCGCCGGGACAGCCTCCGCCGCCCCCCTGAAGCTCAAGAAGCACGTAGTGGCCACCGTCAAGAAGCCGGTGGCGGCGGCCTGGGTCAACCCGAACCCGAGCGGCCGGGTGACCTCCTGTTATGGCGAGCGCTGGGGCCGGCTGCACGCGGGTGTCGACATCGCCGGGCCGGACGGCTCACCGATCCTGTCCGCCGGTGACGGTGTCGTGGTGCGGGCGGGCGCGGCGCAGGGCTACGGGAACGCCGTCCTCATCGACCACGGCAACGGCTACCTCACCCACTACGGCCACATGTCGGCCGTGCACGTGCGGGAGGGCCAGCGGGTCGAGGCCGGCGAGCAGATCGGCGACGAGGGCTCCACCGGCCACTCCACCGGGCCGCACCTGCACTTCGAGGTGCACCAGGGTTACTACAAGAACCCGATCGAGCCCACCGCGTGGTTGCTCGAGCGGGGTGTCAGCGTGCCGGGCTGTTAGATCTTCTCGATCGGCGCGTGCCGCAGGATCAGCCACATCACCTGGTCGCCGAAGTCGATCTGGGCCCGGGCACCGGGGCCCTGCCCCTCGACGGTGACCACCCGGCCGAGGCCGTAGCGCTGATGGTTGACGCGGTCGCCGGCCGACACCTTGGGAGCCTGCGGCAGCTCGCTGGCCGTCGACAGCTTGCTGGCGTCGATGCCGAGCCGGCTCGCCAGCTGCTGCGCCTTCGGCGTACCCCCGGCGAAGCCGCCCCCGCGGGACCGGTCGCCGCCACCGCGACCACCCACGCCGCCACCGGTGCCCGACCATGAGGTGTAGGAGCCGGCCGTGCGCTCCCAGCGGACCAGCTCGGGCGGCAACTCGTCGGTGAAGCGCGAGGGTGGGTTGTATTGCGGCTGCCCCCACGCGCCCCGGGTGACCGCGCGCGAGAGATAGAGCCGCTGGCGGGCCCGGGTGATGCCCACATAGGCCAGCCGGCGCTCCTCCTCGAGCTCGTTGTTGTCACCGAGCGCGCGGGTGTGCGGGAAGACGCCGTCCTCCAGACCGGTCAGGAAGACGACCGGGAACTCCAGCCCCTTGGCGGTGTGCAGCGTCATCAGCGTGACCACGCCCTGGTGCTCGGGGTCGTCGTTGGGCAGCTGGTCGGCGTCGGCCACCAGAGCCACCTGCTCGAGGAAGCCGGCCAGGGTGGCAGCCGGCGCCTCGTCGTCCTCGTCGGCCTGGGCCTCGACGCGCTCGGTGTACTCCCGGGCGACGCTCACCAGCTCCTGCAGATTTTCCACCCGGCCCTGGTCCTGCGGGTCGAGGCTCTCCTCCAGCTCGGAGAGCAGCCCGGAACGCTGCAGAGCCACCTCGAGCACCTCCTCGGGCGGGGAGGTGGTCGACAGCTCGCGCAGGTCGTCGAGGAGCTGGACGAAGTCGGTGACGCTGTTGGCCGCGCGGGCCGAGATGCCGGGTGCGTCCTTCACCCGGCGCAGGGCCTGGCCGAACGAGATGCGGTCGCGGCTCGACAACGCCTCGATGCAGGCCTCGGCCCGGTCGCCGATGCCCCGCTTGGGGGTGTTGAGCACGCGGCGGATGCTCACCGTGTCGTCGTCGTTGACCACCGAGCGCAGGTAGGCCAGCGCGTCGCGGACCTCTTTGCGCTCGTAGAACCGGACGCCGCCGACCACCTTGTAGGGCAGGCCGACGCGGATGAACACCTCTTCGAAGACGCGGGACTGGGCGTTGGTGCGATAGAAGACCGCCACGTCTCCCGGGCGCACGTCACCCTTGTCGCTCAACCGGTCGATCTCGCGGGCCACCCAGTCGGCCTCGGCGTGCTCGGTGTCGGCCACGTAGCCGACGATCTGCTCGCCCGCGCCCTGGTCGCTCCAGAGCCGCTTGGGCTTGCGGGAGGTGTTGCGGTCGATCACCGCGTTGGCCGCGGACAGGATCGTCTGGGTGGAGCGGTAGTTCTGCTCGAGCAGGATCGTGCGGGCGTCGGGATAGTCGCGCTCGAACTCGAGGATGTTGCGGATGGTCGCGCCGCGGAAGGCGTAGATCGACTGGTCGGCGTCACCGACGACGCACAGCTCGGCCGGCTCGACCTCGCCGCCCTTAACCCCGACGAGCTCTTTGACCAGCATGTACTGCGCGTGGTTGGTGTCCTGGTATTCGTCGACCATGACGTGGCGGAAGCGGCGACGATAGGCCTCGGCGACGTGCGGATGCGACTGGAAGAGGTGGACGGTGGCCATGATGATGTCGTCGAAGTCGAGTGCGTGGGCCTCCCGGAGGCGGCGCTGATAAAGCTCGTACGCCTCGGCGACGGCCCGCTCGTTGGGGCCCTTGGCCTTCTCCTTGAACTCCTCGGGCTCGACCAGCTCGTTCTTCAGGTTGGAGACCTGGGCGGCCAGACTGCGCGCGGAATACCGTTTCGGGTCGAGGTCGAGCTCGCGGATCACCAGCGTCATGAGGCGGCGCGAGTCGTCGGCGTCGTAGATCGAGAACGTGCTCTTGAGCCCGGCGTGCTCGTGCTCGGCGCGCAGGATACGCACGCAGGCCGAGTGGAAGGTCGACACCCACATCAGCCGCGCGCGCGGGCCGACGAGATGGGCGACCCGCTCCTTCATCTCGCCGGCGGCCTTGTTGGTGAACGTGATCGCGATGATCTGGCCGGGATGGACGTCCCGCTCGGCCAGCAGATAGGCGATGCGATGGGTGAGCACCCGGGTCTTGCCCGAGCCGGCGCCGGCCACGATCAGCAGCGGCGAGCCGGCGTGGGTCACGGCATCGCGCTGGGGGCCGTTGAGGCCGGTCAGCAGGGCCTCGGGATCGTGTCTCGGGCGGGGCCGGGACTCGGCGGGCTGGCGCGTCGCGGGCATGGCGAACAGCGTGCCGTCAGGGGTTTCAGAAGTAGGTCGCATCGCGGGGGCAAGTCTATGCCGACCCCCCGACAAGAAACTCCCGCCGCACAGACACCTTCTCGTTGTCCACAGGTGGTAGCGCGCACCAGCATCGATGCATCAGGCTGTCGGAGTTCACCGGACACTCAATCGGGAGATCGAACACCATGGACCGTTCCCGTCGCCGGGTCGTGCTGCGTCACCTCGCCGCACCGGCTCTGGCCCTGGCCGTGGTCGCCGCGTTGTCGCCGGCCACCGGCTTCACCCAGCCCGCGGCGGCCGCGCCGCCCGAGTTCCAGCCGGTCGGTGTCAGTTCCGGGTCCACCGGCGCGACCGTCAAGGGCCAGTTCCTGAGCTACAACGACTTCCACGGCGCGATCGACCCGCCCGGTGGCAGTGGCGCGGTGGTCAACGCGGCCGGCACGTCCACCCCCGCCGGGGGCGTGGAATACCTGGCGACGTATCTCAAGAAGCTGCGGGCCGAGGCCAAGACCGAGGGCCGTCAGACGGTGACCGTGGGCGCCGGTGACCTCATCGGGGCGACCCCGCTGGTCAGTGCCGCGTTCCACGACGAGCCGACCATCGAGCTGATGAACCAGATCGGCCTGCAGGTGAGCTCGGTCGGCAACCACGAGTTCGACGAGGGGGTCACCGAGCTGCTCCGCATGCAGCGCGGCGGCTGCCACCCGACCGACGGCTGCCAGGACGGCGACGGTTTCGGCGGCGCCAAGTTCAACTACCTCGCGGCCAACACGATCAACAAGAAGACCGGCCTGCCGATCCTGCCGCCGATCGACATCAAGCTGATCAAGGGTGTCCCGGTCGGCTTCGTCGGCCTGACGCTCGAGGGCACCGCGGCGATCGTCAACCCGGCCGGCATCAAGGACGTGCGCTTCGCCGACGAGGTCGAGACGGCCAACAAGTGGAGCAACGTGCTCAAGCTGCTCGGCGTCAAGGCGCAGGTGTTGCTGGTGCACGAGGGCGGCTCGCAGGGCACAGCCACGCCGACCCCCGGGGTGAGCGACTGCACCGGCTTCACCGGTCCGATCGTGCCGATCGTGGCCGGGCTCAACCCCGAGTTCGGGCTGGTCGTCTCCGGTCACACCCACCGGTTCTACTCCTGCGAGCTGCCCAACAAGAAGGGCACCTCGGTCGTCACCAGCGCCGGCACCAACGGTCAGCTGGTCACCGACATCGACTGGTCGATCGACCGGCGCACCGGCCGGTTCGCCGACATCACCGCCAAGAACGTGATCGTCCAGAACGGCGTGCCCGACGGCAACGGCGGCTGGCTGCGCGACGCCAACGGCGTCTTCGTCAAGAATCCGGCGACGGCCGACCCGGACGCCAAGAAGATCGCCGACAAATACCGGACGGCGGTCGCCCCGATCGCCAACCGGATCGTCGGGCGCATCACGGCCGACATCACCCGCACCGCGACGCCGGCCGGCGAGAGCCCGCTCGGTGACGTGATCGCGGACGCTCAGCTGGCCCGGACCACGGGCGCCGGCGCGCAGATCGCGCTGATGAACCCGGGCGGCATCCGGGCCGACTTCGACGCCGAGGCGTCAGCCGGCGGCGAGGCGACCGGCGAGGTCACGTACGGCGAGGCGTTCACCGTGCAGCCGTTCAACAACCTCGTGGTCACCCAGGCCTTCACCGGGGCCCAGCTCAAAGAGGCACTGGAGCAGCAGTTCGCGGGTTACAACGGCCAGACGACGACCAAGATCCTTCAGGTGTCGGCCGGCTTCACCTACACGTGGAGCGCCTCGGCCCCGCTCGGCTCCAAGATCTCGGCGCTGGCCCTGAACGGCACCCCGGTCGACCCCGCCGCGTCCTACCAGGTCACCACCAACGACTTCCTGGCCAACGGTGGCGACGGCTTCTCGGCGCTGACCGCCGGCACGGGCCGCGTCACCGCACCCGGCTTCGACGTCGACGCCCTGGTGGCCTATCTGGGCGCGGGCGACCCGGTCGCGCCCGGCCCGGCCAACCGCATCTCCACCACCGGCTGATCACCCCGCCGGCCGCCCGGCCTCGGCCGGGCGGCCGGCGTCGGCCCACTTCCGCAGGTGGCGGTCCGTCGAACGCCGCGCCGGAGCGGGTGGTGGCGTCCCACGGATCGGGCGGTTTCCTTGCGTAGCCGTTCCGGGCGGGGGCATACTCGGCAACGTGATCCAGCAGGCGCGATTTTATGGCTACGGCACCGGAGTCCCGGCGACCGTAGGCCGCGTCTGAACGACAGACCTACATCAAGCCCCGGGCTTCACCGCCCGGGGCTTGATGCTGCCCGGGCCGGGTCGACCGGGGCGCAAGCACCCGAGGAGCACGACATGAGCGCCGACGCCACCGACGTGATGGACCAGAACACCGGGGCCGGCGAGCCGCTGGCCGCCGACGAGATCCGCGCGATGCGCGAGCGGATCGACGAGATCGACCAGCAGCTCATCGACCTGTGGCTGGAGCGGGCCCGCCTCTCCCAGACGGTCGGCAGGACCCGCATGGCCAGCGGCGGCACCCGCCTGGTCCTCTCCCGCGAACGCGAAATCGTCGAACGCTTCCGCGAGGCCCTCGGCCCCGACGGCGCCCAGGTGGCCCTGATGATCCTCCGCGCCGGCCGCGGCCCCCTCTGACCCTTCAACAGGTGGGCAGGCCGTTCGGCGGGGTGTCACCGGGGTTCTTCGGCAAAGTCGTCCAGAGGTCCGGGATCCAGCGGCCGTTGGTCAGCTTGTCCCAGACCGCCCAGGTGCTCGGCTGACCGGGCGCTGGGTCCTTGTCGGTCACCGATTCGCCGTGCCGTTCCTGGCACACCACACCCACGACCGTGCCGTCCAGATAGCCGTCGGCGAAGTGCGCACCCCGACCGGCCTGCGGATAGGTGAAGACGCCGTCCGAGCCGGAGTTGACGATGCGTGCCCACACCGGCGGAGCAGACGTGGTCGCCCCGGCCGAGATCTGCGGCTGCGGTTGCGGTGCGCCGCGCCCCTGCCGGTCGAGCGCGACACCGGCGATCACCGTGCCGACGACAGCGGCCACGGCGGCCAAGGTCCCCAGGACCCCCGGGTTGCCGATGGTGATCTTCGAGTTCTTGATCTGACTGATCTGGTGACCGTCGCGCCCGATCCCACCCTGGGGCGGGGTCACGGGTCGCCGCGCCGGCTTGCGCCTCGGCTGCTTGGTCGATGTCGTCATCGCACACCTCCTCAAGTGTCCAGCCTGACGGGAATGAGCGTCGCGACTGTCCCCCGAGGGACAACCAAGGTCAGGTTCGCGTCGCTGACCAGGGTGATGACCCTCGATCAGGCGAGACGAACAGGGAACACCGCATACTGGACAGGTGAGCCGTGAGGGCACGGAGGGGGTCCAGTCGCCCTCCGCGCTGCGCGACTTCTTCGCCGAGCTTCGCGAACTGGCTCGCGTCCGCGAGGGCTCGGTTGTCTCGGGCCGCGAGATCGCGAATCGTGCGAACCTGTCCCCGTCGCACACCCATCGTGTGCTGACTGGAGTAAAGGTGCCCAGCGTCGAGTTCGCCGAGGCCATGGTGCGCGCGCTGGGTGGCTCCGCGCTTCAGCTGAGCCGGGCGAAGGCCCTCGTCGAGGCTGCTCCACGGCCGGAACCCGGTCCCGCCAAGCCGTCGGACCTGCCCGAGGAGACCCGGGCTTTCGCCGGACGCGTGGACTATCTCCACGCGATCTCCGCCGCGTCCGAGACCCACGGCCGCCTTCTGGTCACCGGAACCGGTGGCATGGGAAAAAGCTGGCTCGTCTCGCGGTGGGCCCATCAGAACGCCCGGCGCTTCGGCTCCGGTCAGCTCTACGCCGACCTGCACGGCTTCGACGACGCGGTGCAGCCCACGATGCCGGAAGAGCTCATCGAGGAGTTCCTGCTGGCCCTCGGCGTGACCAAGCTGCCGGACAGCGCACCACGCCGGGCCGCGCTCTACCGACGTCTGACCAACCGCAGGATGCTGGTGGTTCTGGACAACGCCGCTGACGCGACACAGGTACGAGCCCTGCTCCCGGGCCGAGGGTCCACGCTGCTGGTGACCAGCCGCAACGACCTGACCGATCTCCAGGTGCACCACGGAGCTCGTCGCATCGTCCTCGACCCGATGACCGACGGCGAGGCTCTTGACCTGATGATCATCCGGCTCGGCCGGGGTCGCGTCGAGAGCGAGTCCGAGGCGGCTACCGAGATCGTCAAGGCATGCGCCGGACATCCACTCGCACTCAGCATCGTCGCCGCGCGCCTGGAGACCTATCCGGACTGGTCACTGGCGTCGCTCGCCGCTGAGCTCGGCAACGACGACCGCAGGCTGCGGGTTCTCGACCGGTTGGCGACAGTGCTGTCCTGGTCCGACCGATTCGATCCGCCGATGCGCCGAGCAATGTGTCTGCTGAGCACCGCACCGGTCACCGAGCTCGGTGTCGACGCGGTCGCGGCGCTGCTCGGCATGCCGGCGCGAGACGTCGACGACTGCCTCCGCGAATTCGAAGGCGCCGGCCTGCTCCAGAGGAAAGCCGACTCCCGATACTTCATGCACCCTCTCGTCCGCCTGTACTGGATGCACCAGACGCCGGAGGTGCTCGGTGACGACGCCGCGCAGGCGGCGGTACGACGGCTCGTCGACTTCCTCCTGCACTCAGCTTTCGACGGCGAACGTCTGCTGTCACCGCAGCGCCCGGCCATCACGCTCACCGATACGACCCGCGATGTGCGACCGGCCCCTCTGAGGACGGCGGCGGAGGCTATGGGCTGGTTCGACGCCGAAGGCACGACGCTCCTCGCCATGCAACGGGCCGCCGCCGAACGTGACTGGGACAGCGCAGTCTGGCAGCTGGCCTGGTCGATGGACGACTATCTCTATCGACGAGGACTGGCGGAACCACACCGGCGGGCGTGGCGTCTCGGGCTCGAAGCGGCCGAACGGCTCGGCGTCGCCCGGATCGTCGCCCTCGCCCACCTGTGCCTCGGCCGGGTCTCGAGGGAGGTCCACCACCTCGAACGGGCACTCCGGCTGATCCCGGACGACGACCTCGCCAGCCGAGCACAGGCTCACCGGGTGATGGCGCTGATCCTCGAGTCGGCAACGGAGACACGCCGATCGCTGCACCACGCCATCGCGGCGCTTCGCCTGTTCCGGGTGCTCGGCCTGCCCGTCTGGGAGGCCGTCCAGCTCAACGCGATCGGCGAACAGGTGGCGGGGATCGGTCATCCGGACACGGGACGTGAGCTCTGCCGGCGGGCCTTGGACCTTCACCAGCGGCACCACCACCGCCCGGGCGAGGCGGCGACCGAGGACGGTCTCGGAACCGTCGAGAAGCACGCTGGTGCGATCGAAGCGGCCAAGAACCACTACGAGCGCGCCATCGAGATCTACCTGGAGATCGGCAACGACTCGTCCGCGGCCGACACCCTCGGCCGGCTCGGGGAGATGATCGCGGACACCGACGGCGCCGAGGGCGAGCGGGTACTGCGGCGGGCTCTTCGGCTCTTCCGCGAACAGCGCCGGATGGGTGAGGCCGACCGGATCCGCAAGTTGATGCGCCGCTGAGCCGTCAGAAGCGGCGCATCACGTCGCGGACCTCGGCGAAATGGCAGGCGCTGGGGTGGGGGGAGCGCTGGCGGATCTCGAGCAGGGGCTCGTGGTCGGCGCAGGTCGGCTGGGCCTTCCAGCAGCGTGTGCGGAAGCGGCAGCCCGACGGCGGATCGGCCGGGGAGGGGACCTCGCCTTCGAGCATGATGTGGTCGCGGCGGCCGCGCAGGCGGGGGTCGGGGACGGGGACCGCCGAAAGCAACGCCTGGGTGTAGGGGTGTGTGGGCTGTTCGTAGATGGCCGCGTGGTTACCGATCTCGACGACTTTGCCCAGGTACATGACGGCTACCCGGTCGGAGATGTGGCGGACCACCGACAGGTCGTGGGCGATGAAGAGGTACGACAGACCCAGCTCGCGCTGCAGGCCCTCGAGCAGGTTGATCACCTGGGCCTGGATCGAGACGTCCAGAGCGGACACCGGCTCGTCGCAGACGATGATCTCGGGGCGGAGGGCCAGCGCGCGGGCGATGCCGATGCGCTGGCGCTGGCCGCCCGAGAACTGGTGCGGGTAGCGGTTGAGGTGGTCGGGGTTCAGGCCGACGATGTCGAGCAGTTCCTGTACCGCCCGCGCCTTGCCGTACTGCGGCACCGCGTCGGGGTGGATGTCGTACGGCTCGCCGATGATGTCCCCCACCGTCATCCGCGGGTTCAGCGACGTGTACGGGTCCTGGAGCACCATTTGGATGTTGCGGCGCGCCCGGCGCAGGGCCGAGCCCTTCAGCCGCACCATGTCCTCGCCCCGCACCCGGATCTCGCCGTGTGTCGGCTTCTCCAGTCCGACCAGCAACTTGGCCAGCGTCGACTTGCCGCAGCCGGACTCCCCCACCACCCCGAGCGTCTCGCCCCGGCGCAGTTGCAGGTCGACCCCGTCCACCGCCCGGACGGCACCTTTGCGGGCCTTGAAGTGCTTGACCAGTCCGCGGGTCTCGAGCACGACGTCAGACACCGAGGACCTCCCGGACGAAATGGCAGTTGGTGACCCGCTGGGGCGCGATCCGGTAGGCGGGCGGCGGTTCCAGGCGGCAGATCTCCCGGGCGTACGCGCATCGGGGGTGGAAGGCGCAGCCGCTCGGGATGTCGGTGAGCGCCGGCGGCAGCCCGCGGATCACCTTGAGCGGCTGTCCTTTGTGGTCGAGGCGCGGGATCGATTCGAGCAGCGCCTTGGTGTAGGCGTGCGCCGGGTGCGCGTAGATGTCGTACACCGGCGCCTGTTCGACAACCTTCCCGGCGTACATGACGGAGATCCGATCCGCGACGTCGGCCACCACCCCCATGTCGTGGGTGATCAGCAGCAGGCCCATGTTGCGCTGCCGCTGCAGTTCGGCCAGCAGGCTCATGATCTGCGCCTGCACGGTCACGTCGAGGGCCGTGGTGGGTTCGTCGGCGATCAGCACCTCGGGGTCCAGGGCGATCGCCATCGCGATCATGACGCGCTGGCGCATGCCGCCGGAGAACTGGTGCGGGTAGTCGTCGACGCGGCGTCGCGCGTCCGGGATGCGTACCTGATCGAGCAGGTCCACGGCGCGGCGCTTGGCCTCGCGGCGGGAGGTCCCGCGGTGGACCCGGAAGAGCTCGGCGAGCTGGAATCCGACGGTGTAGACCGGGTTCAGGGCACTGAGCGCGTCCTGGAAGATCATCGCGATGCGGTTGGCCCGCACCTTGCGGCGTTCGCTCTCGGGCAGGCGCAGCAGGTCGACGCCGCGATAGCGCACCTCGCCCTGGGTCACGTAGCCGGGCGGTGTGTCGAGGATGCCCATGATCGCCTGCGCGGTCACCGACTTGCCGCAGCCCGACTCGCCCAGCACGGCCAGGGTCTCCCCCGGGTTGAGCCACAGGTCGACGCCGTTCACCGCCCGGGCGACGCCGTCCCGGGTGCGGAACTCGACGTGCAGGTTGTCCACCTCGAGCAGCGGTGCCCGCGGGTCCAGGCCGGGCAGCGCGTCGATTTGTGCCCTGATGTCGGTCATCGTCGCCTCACCGCAGTTTCGGGTCGAAGGCGTCGCGGATGGCGTCGCCGAGCATGATGAAGGCGAGCACGGTGGCCGCCAGGAAGATCGACGGCCACACCAGCGGTGCGGCCACGGTGCGGGCGTACGGTCCGGCCTCGGCGATCGCCAGACCCCAGCTGACCGCGTCGCCCTTGAGACCCACCCCGAGGTACGACAGGGTGGCCTCGCCGGCGATGTTGATGCCGAGCAGGACGGTCAGCACCACGATGAACGGGCTGATCGCGTTGGGCAGGATGTGCCGGAGCATCAGCCGGGCCGGGCTCGCGCCGAGCATCCGCGCCGCGGCCACGTAGTCCTGGTTCTTCGCCGAGATCACGGCCGCCCGCATCACCCGGGCCGCGGTGGTCCAGCCGAGCACCCCGAGCGTCACGATCATGGCCACCACGCCGTTGCTCTCCGGGTCCGACGAGAGGCGCTTGGCCAGCACGATCGCGCCGAGCAGGAACGGGATGGCGAGCACGATGTCGACGAAACGGGAGAGCACGGCGTCGACCCAGCGGCCGAAATAGCCGGCCACGAGCCCGACGACCAGGCCGATCAGCCCGGCGAGGAGCGTGGCACCGAGGCCGACGAGGAGGGAGTCGCGAGCCCCGTACACGGTCTTGGCATAGACGTCGCAGCCCTGGAAGTCGTAGCCGAAGAGCGCGTCGCCGCCCGCGTTCTTGCGGGAGAGCAGGCAGTCGCGCGGGTCGGCCGACGTGAACAGCGACGGCCAGGCAGCCATCAGCACCACGACGACGACCAGCACCGCCGCGATCCAGAAGACCTTCCGGGTACGCAGGTCGTGCCAGGCGTCGGCGGCCAGGCTCCGGCTCACCCGCGAGTCCGGGACCTCGACTGTGGACACGGCGTTGAAGTCACTCATAGCGGATCCGGGGGTCGAGGGCGGCGTAGAGCAGGTCGACGATCAGATTGATCACCAGGAAGACGATCACGAGCACGCTGACGAAGCCCACCACCAGCGGCCCGTCCTCGGTCCGGATGCCGCGGAAGAGGTTGAAGCCGACACCGGGGATGTTGAAGACGGCCTCGGTCACCACGGCCCCGGACATCAGCGCGCCGATGTCCACCCCGATGAGCGTGATCACCGGGATCAGCGAGTTCCGCAGGACGTGCACCCCGACCACGCGCCGGGGCGCGAGGCCCTTGGCCCGGGCCGTACGGACGTAGTCGGCGCGCAGGTTCTCGGCCACTGACGAGCGGGTCACCCGCAACTCAGTGGCCACGACCAAGGTGCCCAGCACGAGAGCCGGCAACAGCAGTTGGTAGAGGTTCGCGTCCCGGGTGGCGGTGGGCGGGAACCAGCCGAGCTGGATGCCGAAGATCAGCTGGGCCAGCGGTGCCAGCACGACGATCGGCATGGCCAGCACGACCAGCGTCAGGGTCAGCGTGACGGTGTCGAACACGCCGCCGCGCCGCAGGCCGGAGAGCACCCCGGCGCCGACCGCGATGACCGACGCGATGACGATCGCCAGCAGAGCCAGCCGGATGGTCACCGGCCAGGCCTGGGCCAGCATGTCGCCGATTGAGCGACCGGTCAGCGACTCGCCGAAGTCGCCGGTGAGCAGGGCGGTCACGTAGTGCCAGTACTGCGCGAAGAAGCCGTCGTCGAGGTGGAAGCGGGCGTTCAACTCGGCGCGCTGGCTGTCGGTGATCGGACGGTCACCGGCGAGCACCTGGAACGGGTCATCGATGTTGGCGAACATCAGCGCGTAGACGACGAAGGTGGCCCCGAAGAAGGTGAGGACCATCTGGAGCAAGCGCCGCACGATGTAGCGGAACATTCAGGGAGCCTTTTGGGCGAGGGGACAGGCAGACAAAACGGTGGCGCCACGGTTTCACCGAAACCGTGGCGCCACCACCGTTCGAGCGGCCACTTACGCGGCGAAGTCGATCGAGTAGATGTCGACCTTCTGGTAGAGATCCATGGTCACGTCGGTCACCCGCTCGGAGTAGCCGAAGACGTTCTGGCCGAAGCGGAGCGGCAACACCGGCATGTCCCGCACCAGCAGATCCTCGGCCTCGCGCCACAGCTTCTCGGCCTGCGCGGTGGTCGGCGCGGCCGAGCCCTGACGGACCAGGCTGTCGTACGTGCTGTTCTTGTAGCCGTAGTAGTTCGACGAGCCGTCGCTGGTGTAGAGCGGACCGAGGTAGTTCTCCATCAGCGGGTAGTCCATGGTCCAGCCGAGCCGGATCAGACCGACATCCTGCTTGGCCCGCACCTTGTCCAGCAGGGCGCCGAGCTTGGGCTGGGGCGCGCCCGAGCAGTTGATGCCTAGGGACGCCTTGATCTGGTTGCACATCGCGTCGATCCAGGCCTTGTGGCCGCCGTCCGCGTTGTACCCGATCTTGATGTCCCGGGGACCGTTGGCCGCGGTGTAGAGCTGCCGGGCCTTGGTCGGGTTGTATTCGCACCACTCGCCGCAGCTGTTCGGCCGGGCGCCCTTGACCACCGGCGACACGAACGACTTGGCCGGCGTCTCGGAACCGAGGAAGACCTGGTCGGTCATCTCCTCGCGGTTGATCGCCATGGACAGCGCGCGGCGCACGTTCGGGTTCTTGTACTTGTCCTCGTAGAGCGGGAAGCCCATGAACGAGAACGCGGAGCTGGGGGTCTTGCCGAGGCGGGCTCCGAGGTCACCGGAGGCCGAGCCGAGGCTCTCGATCGGGATCTTCGTCTCGACGTCGAGGTTGCCGGCCATCAGGTCGGCGTACTGCGCGCCCAGGTCCTGATAGATCTTCCAGGTGATGCCCGCGATCTTGGGAACCGTGCCCTTGAAGTCGGGCACCTGCTCGACGACGATCTTCTCGTCGTGGTTCCACTTGCCCTTGAACTTGAACGGGCCGTTGCCGATCGGGGCCTCACCGTACGCCTTGTCGAGCACCCCCTCGGCCGAGAACGCGGCCTTGGGCAGCGGAAGGAAGGCGTCGTAGCCCATGACCGACTGCCACCCGGTGAAGGACTCGGAGAGCGTCACCGTGAAGGTCAGGTTGTTGACCTTCTTGAGCCCCCGCAGCGTCTTGGCCTTGGGCTCGGGCGCCTTCTCGGGGCCACCGTCGTCGGGGTCCTTCGACTGCATGTCGGCGAAGCCGTCGATCCGGCCGTAGAAGTAGGACGCCAGCTGGGCGTTCGGCCCGTACGCGCCGTAGTTCCAGGCGTTGATGTAGTTGTCGGCGGTGACCGGCTCGCCGTTGCTGAAGGTGAAGCCCGGCTTGAGCTTGACGGTCCAGACCCGGTTGGCCTTGTCGTGCGTGATCGCCTGGGCCGCCACGGGATACGGCGAATTCTGCGGGTCGAACCGCACGAGCGGATAGAAGATCGACGCGAGCACCTGCGAGGCGTTCGACTCCACGGCGTTGGACGGAACCAGGCTCGACGGCTCGCCGATCCCGATGCTGATGCTGTTCGGCAGAATTTCGGTGTCTTCCGAGGTACTACCGCTGCAGCCGGCCGCCACCAAGGCGATGGTGGCCAGCGAGGCCACCATCTTCCACGGGCTTTTCCCAGGCATGTGGGGGGTGCCTCCTTCAGGGGCGCTCACGGGGGTCGTGTGAGACGCAGCAACTGTGACACAGAGCCAACAAGTGGCAAGGCCCCGTTATCAAGCCGATATTAGTCAAACCCCTGGAGCGAGCCTTTTCCCAGGCGTAGAAGAAACCCCTAACCTGCGACAATGGCTGGCCGTGCACGGCCGCGCACCCACCGCAGCGCTGGCTTTATGAACGTTCAGACGAGGCGCCGATCAGCCGCCCATCGTGACAATTCGTAACGGTTGCTCATTTGGAGCTTCCGCAAGACGTTCGAGACATGTGTCTCCACCGTCTTGATCGAGATGAAAAGCTCCTTCGCGATCTCTTTGTACGCATAACCCCGCGCGAGCAGGCGCAGAACCTCGCGCTCGCGGTTGGTCAGCTGGTCGAGCTCGGGGTCGGCCACCGGCACGTCGGGCCGCGAGGCGAAGGCGTCGAGCACGAAGCCGGCCAGCCGTGGACTGAACACCGCGTCGCCGTCGGCCACCCGGCGGATCGCCGCGGCCAGCTCGTCGGGCGAGATGGTCTTGGTGACATAACCACGGGCGCCGGCCCGGATCAGGCCGATCACGTCCTCGGCGGCGTCGGAGACGGAAAGGGCCAGAAAGCGTACGTGGGGGTGACTGCGCCGCATCGCGTCGAGCACCGCCCGGCCACCGCCGTCGGGCATGTGCACGTCGAGCAGCACCACATCGGGCTCGATCGCGGCGATCCGGCTGACCGCCTCGGCCACCGAGCTCGCCTCGCCGACCACCTCGACGTGAGCGCCCAGCTCGGCCCGGACACCGGCCCGGAACATCGCGTGGTCGTCGACCAGAAAGACGGTGAGCCGGCGGTCGGGTGCGCCGCCCTGGGGCTCCTGGAGCTCGGTCATCGTGCTGCCTCCTTCTGGGCCGCCACACTCTCGCGCGACACGGACATGGTCAGCCTGACCTCGGTCCCGTCGCCGGGAGCACTGCGGATCTCCGCCTTGCCTCCGTGGCGCTGCATGCGCCCGATGATGGAGCCTCGCACGCCGTGCCGTGACTCCTGCACCCCGGACAGCTCGAAACCGGCGCCGCGGTCGCGCACGAACACGCTCAGCTCCTCCGGCTCGACCTCGGCGTAGAGCGACACCGTCTGCACCCCGGCGTGGCGGGCCGCGTTGACCAGCGCCTCGCGGGCGGCCGCGACCAGCGCCGCGACCCGGTCGTCGCACTCGGTGTCGCCGACCACCACGGTCTCGACGGTGATCGCGTACGTGTCCTCGACCTCGGCCGCGGCCTGCTCGAGAGCCGCGGCGAAACGCTCGGTGGGCGAGGCGGTCGGCTTGTAGAGCCAGTTGCGCAGGCTGCGCTCCTGGCCCCGGGCCAGCCGCTGCACCTCTTTGATGTCGGCCGAATTGCGCTGGATCAGGGCCAGCGTGTGCAGCACCTGATCGTGGATCATGGCGGCCAGCTCGGCCCGCTCCTGCTCGCGGATCCGGCCCTCGCGCTCGGTGCGCAGCTGGTTGAACATGCGCCACAGCAGCGGCGCGGCCACCACCCCGACCCCGAGCAGACCGACCAGGGCGAAGATGACACCGTTGACGACGGCGGACAGGCTGCCGGCCGGGGCGTAGACCGCGACGACGCCGATGATGCCGGTGGCGACCAGCACCCCGCCGCCGATGAAGCGGAACAGGAAGAAACGGCGGTCGCTCTCGGCCACCACCGCGGCCAGCCATGGCTGCTGCGGCATCACGCCGCCCAGGCTGCGGCGGCTGGGGTCCGACTGGTGCCAGATGATGCCGGCGCCGACCGCGACGACCGCGATGAGCCAGCCGACCGTGCCGGCGACACTGTCGTCGAAGACGAGGGCCTGCAGCAGCACCACACCGAGGCCGATGGCGGCGAACGGGAGCAGCATGGCCCGGTCGCGCCGCTGAGGCGGGTCGGTGGTGGCTAGCTGCTGCGGGAGCACGGCCCAGAAGGCGGCGTAGAGAAGGAGGCCCAGACCGTTGAAGCCGAGCAGCACCACCAGCGCGATGCGCACGACCAGCACGGGCACGCCCAGGTGCTGCGCCAGCCCGGACGCGACACCCGCGACGATGCGGTGGTCGCGCGGCCGGTACAGGCGGCGCGTGGGTGGGGTGGCGGCGGCGGTGATGGTTCCTCCTCGACTCGTGTCCTCCGATCGTCACACGTTCGGGCGGCTGGAGCCACGGGGAACTCCCCCAGGTATCCGGGCCCCGGATCTCAGGGTGGCCTCAGGGTCGCCGCCCGAAGCGGCTCGGGTGCCCGCGGGGCGAGGATCGGTGTCATGAACGACGAAGCTGCCGCAGCGCGGGGTCCGTCCGGCGCCGACCCCACCACTCCGTCGGCGACTTCGGCGCCGGCTTCCGAGCCCGGCCCCGCCACCGAACCCGGCCCCGCGACCGAACCCGGCCCCGCGACCGAACCCGGCCCCGCGACCGAACCCGGCCCCGCGACCGAACCCGGCCCCGCGACTGAGCCCGGCCCGGCCGGGGGATTCAATCCGCCGCCGTGGTTCTCCAGTCCCGGTGGCACCGGGCCGACCTTCTCGCGCGACAAGCTCGTGCGTTCCCGGCAGGGCCGTTACCTGGCCGGCGTCTGTGGCGCCCTGGCCCGCTCGACCAACACCGACCCGGTCCTGTGGCGCGTGCTGTTCGCCGTGCTCGGTGTGATCAGCGGTGTCGGTGTGCTGCTCTACCTGATCGCCTGGCTGGTCATCCCGGCCGAGGGCGACACCGCCTCGCCGATCGAGTCGCTGCTCGGCAAGGGCCGCTCGGGCATGGCGCCGGTCTCGGTGGTGCTGCTCGGCGGCGCGGCCGTCCTCTCCTTCGCCTTCATCGTGCAGGACGGCATGCGCGCCAGCCTGCTGGCCTGCGCGGTCATCCTCGGCGCGATCCTGCTCATCAAGCGCAGCGGCGGCAATCAACAGCCCGCCGCCGGCGGTCAGCAGCCGGCCGGCGGCACAGCTTTTCCGGCGCCCGATTTTCCGGCGTCCGCACCGCCCGCACCGTTCGGTCCGAGCCCGTTCGGGCAGACCGCCGAGTTCGGTGCCGTCCCGCCCGCCGCACCGCCGGCGGCCGCGACCGCACCGTCCGCCGAGCCGCTGACCGAGCCCCTCGTCGCGCCGGCCGCACCGGCGGCCCCACCCACGCCGCCGCCCTATGCGCCGCCCACCGGTGGCTACCGGCCGCCCTTCGCGCCGCACGGCCCCTACGCCCGGCCCACGCCGGTCACCTATCCGCCGGCGCCCCCGGCCCCGGCCGCGGTCAAGCCGCCGAAGCCGCCCCGCGAGCGCTCCAAGCTGGGCCGCCTCACGTTCTTCGCGCTGATCATGGTGGTCGGTGTGCTGGCCGCGATCGACATGGCCGGCGCGAGCATCGCGGTCTCCGCCTACTTCGCCGCCGCCCTGGTCACGATCGCCCTCGGCCTGATCGTCGGCACCTGGTTGGGCCGGGCCCGCGGACTGATCGCGCTGGGCCTGCTCGCCTCGGTCGGCCTGCTGATCTCGGGCGGCGCCGAGCGGTGGGGCGGCGAGGTCGGCAACAGCGTCTACCGGCCGGCCACGCTCGGCGCGGTCGCCGACCGGTACGACTTCACCGCCGGCAACGCCACGCTCGACCTGCGACAGGTCGACTTCACCGGGCAGGACCAGACTGTCACCGTGACGATGAAGGTCGGACAGCTGCGGGTGCTCCTGCCGCCGACCGTCGACACGACCACCACGCTCCAGGTCGACAACGCCCGGGCCGTCGTCTTCGGCAAGGAGTTCAACGACCGTGAGGTCGACGGCCAGAGCCTGACCGACCTCGGGACCGACGGCACCGGCGGCGGCACCCTCAAACTCGACCTGCAGTTGGACACGGGCAACCTGGAGGTTCTCCGATGAGGCCGCACCGCACCGATGGCGTCTCACTCAGCTTCGGCGTGCTGTTCCTGCTGGTCGTGGCGTGGTGGGCGGTGTCCCGCGTGGTGACCGTCCACCTGCCCGCGGTGGGCTGGCTGGTGGCCGGCGGCCTGATCGTCTTCGGCGTGATCGGCCTGCTCGGCGCGCTGCGGTCGGCCCGCGGGACATCCACCCCGGCGCCGGCCCCCGAGCAGCCGGCCGAGCCGGAGCTGCCCGGTGACCTGTCCCCCGAGGTGCACGCCTCGATCGTCCGCGAGCTGATGGACGACCCGGGCGACCGGTTCGCCCAGGAGCACCCGGGCCTGGCATCCGAGCGGCCGCGCACGGACTGAGACGGGCCGCGCAATATGCTCGTCGGCATGACTCCCTTCCCCGCCGTGTCCCGTGCGCCGATCGTGGGAGTCGGCGTCACGGCTGCCCGCGCGCTGACCGCCGAGTTCGCCCGGCACAACGCGGCCTCGTCCGCCATGGTGTTCGGCGCCGACCACTCCTCACCGGTGGTGGCCAGCGCGGTCGAGGCCCTGCTGCCCGGCGACCGCCTCACCCTGGTCGCCGGCGAGCGCAGCACAGCCGACCTGCTGCGCGACCACATCGACGGGCTCGGCAGCTGGATCGCCGAGCGGGTGCACGTGGTCGAGTCGCTCGACGAGGCCGAGCCGGCCGACGTGGTGATCGTCGGCGAGCCGCTGACCGGCACCGCCGACGACGTGCGAGACCTGCTCGACCGGCTGGGCAAGCACCTCGCCGACGGCGCCGTCGTCGCGCTCGCGGTCCCGGCCACACCGGGCCGCACCGGCGGCGCCGCGGCCGAGCTGTTCCGGCAGAGCGCGCTCTTCGGGGTCGGCTCCGACCTCGTGGTGCGCAACCAGCCGCCGCTGCGCGTGCACAAGCTGCGCTTCACCCCGGCCGACGCCCGCGTGGCGACCCAGCTCGCCCCGGTCTACCGGCCGTCCAGCGTCCCGGTCACCCGGGGCATGCACATCGACTCCAACGGTGTGGCCGCCGCGGGCATCGCGCTCGGCTTGGCCGCCGTGGCCCGCGTCGCCCGGCCGAAATCGAAGCTGTGGCTGCTGCCGGCCCTGGCCGCGGCGCCGGTGGCCGCGTTCTTCCGCGACCCCGAGCGTGAGCTGCCGGACGACCCGGCCGCGGTGGTGGCGGCGGCCGACGGGCGGGTGCTGTCGATCGAGCGGATGACCGACGAGCGGTTCGGGCCGGGCGAGTTCCTGCGCATCGCGGTGTTCCTGTCGGTGCTCGACGTGCACGTCAACCGCGTCCCGGTGGCCGGCCGCGTCACCGACTACTTCGTCGAGGACGGCGGCTACGCCAACGCGATGACCGCCGCGGCCGAGCACAACGTGGCGGCCTACACGGTCCTCGACACCGAGCACGGGCCGGTCGCGATCGCCCAGCGGACCGGCCTGATCGCCCGCCGCATCGTGCAGCGCGTCCCGGTGGGCACGCTGGTCGCCCGGGGCGAGCGAATGGGCCTGATCCGCTTCGGCTCGCGCACCGACGTCTACCTGCCCGCCGACCGGGCCGAATCCCTGGTCAGCGTCAACGACAAGGTGATCGGCGGCTCCTCGATCATCGCCCGCTGGTTGTAACTGTAACTCTGGTCGCCGCTCCGCGACTCCGGGGATTTCGCCCTGGGAGGTCGAGGACTTGGGCCCCGAAAACGGCCTCGCTTCGCTTGCCGTTTTCGGTGCCCAAGTCCTCGACGGGCGAAATCCGACTTTGGTCGCGGTTACTGAACCCCGCCGTTGCCGAGGCCGGCCTTCGGGCTCCACCTAGCAGGGTTCCAACATCGCGCCGGACTGGCCGAGGGCCGTGGCCGCGGTTTCTGCGACGCCCGTGGCTCGACGAGTGAAGCCGGACTTCGCTCCCAGTTGCCCCCGCGTCAGGTCAGCCGCCGACAGGGCATACCGAACTCGGCAGCTGCTAGCCGCCGCAACTGCTATCGAGTCGGGCCCCAGGGCGGGCGAAAGCGACTTAGCTCTGTTTCCCGCTGCCGTCATCAGACCAGCCGATCACAGAGCAATCCGCCGCAGCCGTCCTCAAGCCAGCCCCGACAGGGCGAAACCCGAGTCAGCCAGCCCCGCCCCCGTGCCGCCATCAGGCCAGCCCACCGCAGAGCAACCCGCCGCAGCCGTCCTCAAGCCAGCCCCAACGGGCCCAACCCAGGTCAGCTCCGCGCCCCCGTGCCGTCATCAGGCCAGCCCACCGCAGAGCAAGCGCCACGGCCGTCATCGCCAGCCCCAACGGGTCAAACCCGATTGAACTCCGCGCCCGTCGCCGCCGCCGTCATCAGACCAGCTCACCACAGCAATCGCCACGACCGCATTGCCGGCCCCAAGGGGGCGAAACCCGACTCAGTTCCGCCCCCGTGCCGCCATCAGGCCATGCCACCACAGAACAACCCGCCACGGCCGTCATCGCGCCAGTCCGCAACGGGCGAAACACACCGCCCCCATGCCGACACACCACAGAACAACCCGCCACGGCCGTCATCGCGCCAGTCCGCAACGCGGCAAGACCCGACTCGACACCGCCCTATGCCGCCTTCAGGCCAACCCACCACGCCGAGCAAGCGCCACGGCCCTTATCGCGCCAGCCCCCCACGGGCGAAACCGAGTCAGCTCCGCGCCGGTTGCCGTCGTCCGGGCAGCCACCACGGAGCAACCTGCGGCGGCTCTTCATGGGGTTGGCTCGACGGCGGAGCCGGGCTTGGCTGCGCTTATGCGCCCGCTGATGTTGGCGAGCCGGGCCCTGGAGAGGGCAGACCGGGACTCCGCTGCGGCTTGCCGGCGGTGGCGTTGGGGGTTGTGTTCTTGGTGGGGCATGGCTTGGCTGCGGTTGCGTGGGGCTGACACGAAAAAGGCCGCCCCGGGTGGGACGGCCTTTTCGGGTGAACTGTCAGACGGGGGTGTGGCGGGTGCGGAGCCACATGACCGGGCCGCTGAGCAGGTAGGCGGCTACCAGCAGGACGAAGGTCAGGCGGGCGCCGACCAGGGCGCCGACGATGGGGAGCAGCCAGAGCCAGGCGGGCAGGCGGACCAGGCGCGCCAGTTTTGCGTACGGGAAGCTCGAGACCATCGCGAAGGCGAGCAGGGCCACGCCGGCGAGCTGGACCGGGCCGGGCAACGGCAGGTCGATCAGCACGGTGAGGGCGAGCACGGCCGCGACCAGGGTGGTCGGGACGCCGCAGAAGAACTTGCCGTCCTTGGGTGACACGTTGAAGCGGGCCAGCCGGATGGCGGCACACGCGGCGACCAGCATGCAGGCCACCGCGGCGGCCGGGGTCGGCACCGTGTGGGCCAGCGAGGCGTAGACCACGACCGGCGCGGCCAGGCCGAAGGAGCACATGTCGGCCAGCGAGTCCATCTGGGCGCCGAACGGGCTGGAGACGCCCAGCTTGCGGGCGAGCGCCCCGTCGAGGCCGTCGAAGGCCACGCAGGCGACCAGGAAGGCGGCCGCGAGCCGGACGTCGCCGTGCATGGCGAGCAGGATCGCGGTCAGGCCCAGGGCCAGGCTCGCCAGCGTGCAGCCCTGGACGAGCGCGAAGCTCAGCCGCCGGGCAGTGGTGTGCTCGCCGGGGAGCAGCGACACCTCGGCCGGTTGCTCGACCGGCGCGGGGATCGCCAGGTGCGGGACGGCCGGGCCGTGGGACCGGCCGTGCTCGGCACCGGTGTAGATGACTTCGGCCCGGGTGGCGGTGGCGGCACGACTGGACTCAGCGTTCCGGCGCCCCACGCGCACCAACAGGGCCTGCCGCGCGAGCGTTCCGCCGCGGCGCAGCCGGCCTGCCCAACGACGACCGGCGGGACGGGGACTATCCGTCGAGCGACGCCGGCGCCAAGGGGTTCTCGGCACGTGTTTCCTCCATGGGATCAGGTGACCCATCGCGATCGCGGTGGGCTGCGGCCCGGTAGCCCCTCGCACATGGGGCCCGGGGAAATGTGCGGGTAACACCATCGCACAGCGAGTCGACCTTGGCGAGAAGCCGAATCGGCCGTCGTTGGCCCGTTCACTCCGCCGGCGAGCTCAACTGGCTGGATCTGAGCTGGCGGGATCCGGGCGCTTGGGCCTGACTGGGGGCCTGAGCTGCTCGGATCGGAGACGACGGAGGGGACAGGTCACTTGCCTCACCTCTCCCTGATGCGATTTTACCTCGCCCGTTCCGCTTCGACCCGGGCTACGGCGGTGGCGGCCAGTTCGGTCAGGCTGAGCTCCTTGGCCTCGGCGAGTGTGAACCAGCCCGCCTCGGCGGTGGATCCGCCTGCTTCTTCCGTCACTACTGATTCCGTCGGCAGCTCGATCGAAACCCTGAACAGCACGCGGATCACATGCCAGTCGATCGGCACGCCCTCGGGTCCCAGGGCCGTGGGGTCGTAACGGTGCGACATGCCGAGCAGGCCGGTCACCCGGCCGTGTTGCGAAGTCTCCTCGATCAGTTCGCGGGCGAGCGCGACCTCGGGCGTTTCGCCGTGGTCGGTGCCGCCGCCGGGCAGGTGCCACCGGCCGGCCCCGGGATAGCCCGGGGCGATGCGGGTGAGCAGGATCCGGCCGTCCGGGTCGGTCGCCGCCGCGTACGCTCCGAAGCGCTGCACCCGCTCCGGCCGCGACAGCTCCTCGCCGTCCTCCGGCGTGTCCCACTTCGGGGTGTCACCGACGCCGAGCGCGACCGCCGTGAAGGGCATCAGCGGCAAAACAGACAAGTCTGTCTGAGCCACCCATTCGACCCGCTCCGTCGTTCCCTCGGCTTCGAAGCGCATCGTCCCGCCGGTCACCGACACGTCGTAGATGACCCGGTCGGTGTGCTCGAGCTCCCCGGTCGGCAGGCGGAAGACATCGGCGGTGACCGTCCGCAAGCCGTCGATCTTGACAGACAGACCGGTCTCCTCGCCGAACTCGCGCACCACCGCGTCGTCCGGATGCTCGCCCTGATCGACGCCGCCGCCCGGCAGCGTCCAGAGCCCGGGGAACGAACTCAGCGGAGAGTTCCGGGCGAGCAGCACCCGCCCGGTCTCGTCGCGGCAGATCCCGTACGCCCCGACCCTTCTGATCTTCACCCGGCCTAGATTAGTCCCGCCTTGCTCAGGGCCTCGGCCGTCACCTCGGTCAGCTCGTCCTCGGGGAGGTCGGCGACCTGCTTGACCGGGACCCAGCGGGCCTCGGAGGTGGAGCCGCCCACATCCTTGACGGCCACCTCGGTCGGGTCGTCGACGATCACCCGGTAGAAGGCGCGCACACCGTGCCAGTCGATCGGGTAGCCCTCGGGGCCCAGTGACGCGGCGTCACGGTGACTGGCCACTCCCAGGAGTTCGACGAGCCGGCCGGCCTGACCGGTCTCCTCGACCAGCTCGCGGATCAGCGCGGTGCCGGGCTGCTCGCCGTAGTCGGTGCCGCCGCCGGGCAGGTGCCAGCGGCCCTCTCCGGGATAGCCGGGGGCGATACGGGTGAGCAGCAGGGTCTTGTCGTGCGGGTCGGTCGCGATCGCGTACGCCGCGAAGCGCTGTGCCCGATGCAGCCCGTCCGGCCCGGGGTAGGCGTAGAACGACGGGAAGGTGGGCGCCGGCTCGGGCCGCAGGTCGGCCGAGGCGCCGCCCAGTCCGAGCGCGTCGGCGGTGAACTGCCGGAGCTTGAGCCGCCCGGCCTCCTCGAGGGTGTGCCAGCGGGCCAGGTCGGTGGGGTGCCCGACCCGGTCGACCAGCGTGCCGCCGCGCAGCGACACCGAGTAGATGAGGCGGTCGGTGTGGATGGTGACACCGCGGTGTGGCAGCGCGCGCATGTCGGCCAGCACATCGCGGAGTCCGGTGACAGCGACGGAGAGGCCGGTTTCGGCGGCCGTCTCGCGTACGACGGTGTGGTTGGGGTCTTCGCCGTGGTCGACGGCGCCACCGGGCAACGACCAGACGCCGGGGGTGCCGGAACGGCTGGAGGCACGGACAAGCAGCACGCGGCCGTCGTCGTCGGTGGCAACGGCGTAGGCGGCGATCCGGCGGAGCGGTTCCAGTGCGGGGGTCACAGGGCGGCATTCTGCCCGGAATATGTGAACTCCAGAAAACGTCTGTCGGATTCCTGACAGGGGGTTTGCGCTGCGTAATTGCTGATCAGAGCGGTTCCCTGCACAAAGCGCTCGTGATCCACTACGCGGTGTAATGGCTAAATCAGGGTCCGTATCGGGGTGCTCACCGAGGTCGCCGGGCCGTCACGCGGCGACCATGGCTATATGAATCAGCTCTCCCACGGCGGCCCCGAAGCGCCGTACAAGCAGCTCCGCCGGCCTCTCGACGACCGGCTCGCCGCGGGCGTCTGCGGTGGCGTCGGCCGCTACTTCGACATCGACCCCGTGCTGGTCCGGGTGGCCTTCGCGCTGCTCGCAGTGGTCACCCTGGGCACCGCCCTGATCGCGTACCCGATCATGTGGTTCCTGATGCCCGAGGAGCCGGCCCCGGCCCCGCCGGTGTGGCGCGACCCGAGCGACCCGACGTGGGGCCGCCCGGCGGCTTAGAACACGCTCACTCCCACTCGATGGTGCCCGGCGGCTTGCTCGTGACGTCGAGGACGACCCGGTTGATGTCGCGCACCTCGTTGGTGATGCGCGTCGAGATCTTGGCGATCGTCTCGTAGGGCAGGCGCGACCAGTCGGCGGTCATCGCGTCCTCGCTGGAGACCGGCCGCAGCACGATCGGGTGACCGTAGGTGCGACCGTCGCCCTGCACGCCGACGCTGCGCACGTCGGCCAGCAGCACCACCGGGAACTGCCACACGTCGCGGTCGAGGCCGGCCGCGGTGAGCTCCTCGCGGGCGATCAGGTCGGCCGCACGCAGCAGGTCGAGCCGCTCGCGGTCGACCGCGCCGATGATGCGGATGGCCAGGCCGGGGCCGGGGAACGGGTGCCGCTGGACCATCTCCTCGGGCAGGCCGAGCTCCTTGCCGAGCGCGCGCACCTCGTCCTTGAAGAGGGTGCGCAGCGGCTCGATCAGCGCGAACTGCAGATCGTCGGGGAGGCCGCCCACGTTGTGGTGCGACTTGATGTTCGCCGTGCCGGTGCCGCCGCCCGACTCGACCACATCGGGATAGAGCGTGCCCTGCACCAGGAACTCGATGTGCCGCTCGTCGTCGAGCTCGCGCGCCGCGGCCTCGAACGTCCGGATGAACTCGCGTCCGATGATCTTGCGCTTCTGCTCCGGGTCGGTGACGCCGGCCAGATGACCCAGGAAGACATCGGAAGCGTCGACCACCTTGAGCCGGATGCCGGTGGCGGCGACGTAGTCCTTCTCGACCTGCTCGGCCTCGCCCGACCGCAGCAGGCCGTGGTCGACGAAGATGCAGGTCAGCTGGTCGCCGACGGCCTTGTGAACGAGCGCCGCGGCCACCGCCGAGTCAACCCCGCCGGAGAGACCGCAGATCACCTGCTTGTCGCCGACCTGCTCGCGGATCGCGGCGACCTGGTCGTCGATGATGTTGCCCGGGGTCCAGGTCGGCTCGAGGCCCGCGATGTCGTACAGGAAGCGCTTGAGCATCTCCTGCCCCTGCTCGGTGTGCGCCACCTCGGGGTGGAACTGGACACCGGCCCGGCGGGCGGTCAGATCCTCGAAGGCAGCCACCGGCGCACCCGGTGTCGACGCGGTGACCGCGAAGCCCTGCGGCGCGACGGCGACACTGTCACCGTGGCTCATCCAGACCGGCAGGTCGGCGGGCAGC
Organism: Paractinoplanes maris; assembly: GCF_023544465.1. Taxonomy (GTDB): domain Bacteria; phylum Actinomycetota; class Actinomycetes; order Mycobacteriales; family Micromonosporaceae; genus Actinoplanes; species Actinoplanes maris. The sequence continues at coordinate 144,563 of NZ_JALPVL010000002.1, forward strand.
TCGCGCAGCAGCGTGCCGCCCTGGGCGGTCAGGTGGGTGCGACCGTACTCCCGCGAGCCGGTGTGGGCCACCGTGCCACCGAGCGCCTGAGCCATGGCCTGGAAGCCGTAGCAGATGCCGAAGACCGGCACCTCGTTGTCGAACAGGCCCGCGTCGAGCACGGGCGCGCCGGGCTCGTAGACGCTGGACGGGCCGCCGGACAGGATGATCGCGGCCGGGTTCTTGGCCAGCATCTCGGCCACCGGCATCGAGTGCGGGACGATCTCGGAATAGACCCGCGCCTCCCGCACACGGCGAGCGATCAGCTGGGCGTATTGGGCGCCGAAGTCGACGACGAGGACCGGGCGGGGAGTACTCACCCGCCGAGTTTACCGTTGGCGACCCGCCGGTTCCCGGCCCGGTCGTACGCGCGAACCTGCACGCTGCGTGCCTTCGCGGGCACGGTGAACCGGCTCACCGGCCCGGCGCGACGGACGGTGACGCGGCCGTTGACCACCAGTTCCAGCCGGGCCACGCCGGACACGTCGGCCACCCGGGCGATGAGGGTACGACCGGACTTCGCGAGCCGCACGACCGGAGCGACATTGTCGGCCCGCACGCTGCGCCGCACCACAGCAAGGTTGCCGCGGCGGTCGTAGGCGCGCAGCTCCAGCGGGACGGTCGCGGTGCCGGGTGCGGACTGCCAGGCGAACGAGTACGGCGCGGTGGTGTCGGTGCCGATCAAGCGACCCCCGGCGTACAGCTGGACCCGCGCGACGCCGTGCTGGTCGGCCGCCGCGGCCGTGATCGTGACTCGGCCGCGCACCAAGGCGCCGACCGCGCCGAAGGCGACAGCCGGCCGGGTGACGTCGCCGTCGACGGGCAACGCCCGCAGCGCGGCGGGCACATCGATGCGGCCGGACGGCAGCGCCCGGGTGGTGACGAGCGCGGTGCGGATCTGCGTGGCCGTCGGCGCCGGATCGGTCGAGGCGAGCAGACCGGCCGCCCCGGCCACGAACGGGGTGGCCGACGAGGTGCCGCAATACTGTCCGATCAGGCCGGTCGGGCCCTGCGCCGGGTTGCAACCGGGTGCGGTGACGTCGACCCAGCTGCCGTGATTGGACCAGTCGTAGCGGCTTCCGGACGACGTGACCCCACCGACCGCCAGCACCGACGGGATCGCCGCCGGGTAGTGCGCGGTGGCCACTCCCCGGTTGCCGGCCGCGGCGACGACCAGGGCCCCCTTGGTCTCCGCGTAGGCGACGGCGTCGCGCAGCAGCGGGCTGTCGTCCGATCCGCCCAGCGACAGGCTGATCACCGAAGCGCCCTGATCGGCGGCCCAGCGCAGGCCGAGGGCGATGTCGGTGTAGCTGCCGCCGCCCTTGGCGTTGAGCACCTTGACCGGCAGGATCCGGCAGAACCAGCAGACGCCGGCGATGCCGGTGCGGTTGTTGCCGGACGCGGCGATCACGGTCGCGGCCATCGTGCCGTGCCCGTTGTCGTCGGACGCGTCGTTGTCGTGGTTGGCGAAGTCGCGGCCGGGCAGCAGCCGGCCGGCCAGATCGGGCAGCGGGCTCACCCCGGTGTCGACCACCGCGACGATGACCCGGGACGAGCCGCGGACCGACGACCAGGCGTCGTCGACGTGGGTCTGCGTGACACCCCACTGGCCGGCGAAGCCGGGGTCGGCCGGCCGCACCGGGGCGGCCTGGGCCGGGGCGGCGACCAGCATCGACGCACCGGCGATGAGACCAGCGACCAGCTTCCGCATGCTTGGGACCTCGCAACAGTGAAGGAGCCGGCCACGATGGCCGGCTCCTTCACGTTCGGTCTGTTGCGCGGTCGTCCGGTTGATAACCCGGAGCGATCGGGGTGCTAGCGGGTATAGGTCAGCTTGACCGAGTTGGTGGTGTTGCCGGCCTTGTCGTAGCCACGCACCTGCACCGTGAAGCTCTTCGGCACCGAGGTGGCGGCGAAGGTGAACGGCTTGACGACCGTACGGGTCTGCGAGGCCTTGCCGTTGATCAGCAGCACCCACTTGCCCATGCCGCTGCCGGTGTCCGACCCGCTGAACTTGATCGTCACCGTGCCCTTGAGCTTGGTGCCGCTCTTGGGCGCGTAGGTGATCTTGGTGGCCGGGGCCTTGTTGTCCACGGTGACGACGCCCTTGACAACCTTCTGGTTGTTGGCCTTGTCGAAGATCCGCAGCTCGATGTTCGTCTTGCCCGAGTAGCCGGCCGTGTTGAAGATGATGCCGTAGGGCGCGTTGCGGCTGTAGTTCTTGTAGACGCCGTTCACGTAGAGCAGCGACTTCTGGATGCCGGAACGGTCGTCCTTGAGGCCCACCGGACGGACCGGGATGCTGCCCCGGGCGAAGCCGCCGTTCGGGGTGATGCCGGTGGCCGTCGGAGCCGTGCGGTCGGTCGGGACGTCGAACGAGGCCGACGCGTCGACCAGGCCGTAGGTGACGCCGCTGACCTTGCGGGCCGAGGCTCCCTTGTAGATCGAGCTCGCGATCGACCAGCCGGTGTAGCTCGGGTTCCGCGTCTTCACCAGGGCGGCGACGCCGGCCACGATCGGCGCCGAGAACGACGTGCCGCTGGTGCCGGAGTTGTAGTTGCCGTACCGGTCCATGGTCATCACGTCGCCCACCGCGGCCACGTCGACCCATGTCGCGCCGGACGCGTTACGCGACGAGTACGCCGTCAGCGTCTGGTTGCCGTAGGTGCAGTCGGGGTCGGTGGCCCACTCCGGGCAGCGCCGGGTCGCGCCGACCGTCAGCACGTCGGGGTAGGCCGCCGGGTACTGCAGCGAGGTGTTGCCCTCGTTGCCCGCCGCCGCCACGACCAGCGCGTTGTTGGTGTTGGCGTAGGCCACCGCGTCCTGCAGAACCTTGGCGCCGGGACCACCGAGCGACAGGTTGAGGATGCGGGCGCCGTTCTTGACGGCCCAGATGATGCCCTGAGCGACGTCGCTGGCCGAGCCCGAGCCCCGCGAGTCGAGCACCTTGACCGGCATGATCTTGCAGGACCAGCAGACGCCGGCCATGCCCTGGTTGTTGTTGCCCCGGGCGGCGATCAGCGCGGCGACCGAGGTGCCGTGACCGCGGTCGTCGTTCGTGGTCTTGTCGTCGTTGACGAAGTCGTGCCCGGCCACGGTCGCGCCGGCCAGGTCACCGACCGGGTTGACGCCGGTGTCGATGACCGCGACGACCACGCCGGAGCCCGTGGTGGTGTCCCACGCCTGCGGCGCGCGCACCGCATACATCTCGTTCTGGTATTTGAAGGACGGGTCGTTCGGAGTCTCGAACTCCTTGACCTGGACGTCCTTTTCCACATAGGCGACGTTGGGGTCGCTGCGCAGGGCGGCGATGGCCGACGCGCTGCGGCCGCTCGAGACCGTCACGCGGGCGGCGTTGATCTCGGCCAGCGTGTTCTGTGAGGTGGTCGAGTCGGCGGTCCGCAGGCCGGCGGCCGAGAGGCTGCGGGTCGTGACGGCGCGGTCGACACCGGCCTTGTAGCCGACGATGAGCTGGACAGGAGTATTGGCGGTGGCCGACGTGGTCGTCTCGTCGGCGGCCAGGGCCCAGGTGGTCACGCTCGTCATCGACACGACGACGGCGGTGGAGATGAGACCGACGGTGACCCGTCGTTTGTTGAGCTTCATTGAAGCGTGTGCCTCCCCCGTTGATTCGCGGCGGTCAGCGTACGGGTGAATGCCCCTGCTGCCATCACCCGTTTCACATATCGAGATCTTGCCCCATTGAGCTGGCGATCACGCTCGCCTACTGTTCCGGCATGCGGAACAAGAGGGCGGGCTGGGTGATCACCGGAGCGGTGGTCGTCGCACTTCTCGCGGCTGGTGGCATCGCCTGGGCCGTGCGCTCGGAGCCGGACCGGCAGGCATCAGCCTCGGCCTCGGCCGCGCCACCGACGTCGACGGCCGGGCCCATCACACCGGCGCCGTCCCCCGGCGCCGACATCAAGGGGCCGCTCGACCTGCTGCTGATCGGTGTCGATACCCGCGTGTCCATTCCGGGCTGGGAGCCGCACGCCGACGCGATCATGCTGCTGCACGTGGAGCCGGACCTCGAGTCCGCATACCTCTACTCCCTCCCGCGCGACCTGCGGGTCAAGGTCCCGGGGTCCGGCACCCACAAAGTGACCGAGGCGATGAGCCGCGGCTCCCGGGTGGCGGGCAGCAAGCAGCCGAGCACCGAGAAGGGCTACGAGCTGCTGGCCAAGTCGATCAGCGGGTACACCGGGATCAAGGAGTTCCAGGCCGGGGCGATCCTCAACTTCGGTGGCCTGGCCAAGCTGACCGACCAGCTCGGCGGCATCGACCTGGTGATCGATCAGAGGGTGGAGTCGCGGCACCGTAAGCCCGACGGCTCGCTGCGCCCGCTGCGCGGCGGTGACTACGTGGGGCCGCAGGCCGTCTATCAGCCCGGCCGGCGGCACCTGGTGGGCTGGCAGGCCATCGACTACGCCCGTCAGCGTTACGGGCTGCCCGAGGGCGACTACGACCGGCAGCGCCACCAGCGGCAACTCGTCGGTGCGCTGTTGACCAAGGCGCTCGGTGAGGGGCTGGACACCGATCCGGCGAAAGTCGACCCGCTGATCGACGCGCTGGGTGACACCTTTGTCTATCTGGGCGGGCGCAAGCCGGTCGAGTACGCCTACGCGCTGCGCAACCTCTCCCCCGAGAAGATCACCCGGGTCAGCCTGCCCGGTCGCGGGGTCGGGCGGGGCAGCGGATACCTCGGCGAGCAGCTCACCGACGAGGGCCGGGGTTTCGTCCAGGCTGTGGCCCGGGGCAAGGCGGCGGCCTATCTGGCCGGTCATCCCAAGCTGGTCGACAAGTAGCTAAGGCTTGGCCGGCTTGCCGTCGGTGAACAGCCAGGACTGGAAGAGAGCGTCGAGCTGTTTGCCGGAGATGTCCTCGGCCATGGCGATGAGGTCGTCGGTGCTCGCGTTGCCGTTCTTGTGCTCGCTGGTCCAGCGCTGGAGCAGCTGGTCGAAGGCGGCGTCGCCGATCGTCTTGCGCAGGGCGTAGACGGTCATGCCGCCGCGCTGATAGACGGCCTGGCCGAAAATCCGGGGCGCGCCGGGGTTGCCGGCCTGGCCGGGCTGCTCCCAGGCGTACGAGTTGTAGACGCTGTCGAAGCTCTGCTCGACGGTCTGCACGCCCTGGTGCTCGTCCCACAACCACTCGGCATAGGTCGCGAAGCCCTCGTTGAGCCAGATGTCCTGCCACTTCTCGAGGGCCACGCTGTCACCGAACCACTGGTGGGCCAGCTCGTGGGCGACGACCGACTCGTTCGGCCCGCCGCTGAAGAACGCGGGCCCGTACACCGGCCGGCTCTGCGTCTCGAGCGCGTAGCCGATGCTCCGGTCGGCCACCGCCACACCGCCGTTGGCGTCGAACGGGTACGGCCCGAACTTGGTGGCCAGGAAGTCGGTGATCTCGCCGGTCTTCGCCAGCGACCGGGCGGCCGGACCGTCGGCGGGCAGGGACTCGTCGACCGCCAGCACCATCGGCTTGCCGTCGTGGGTGGTGGTCGTGACCCGGTACTGGCCGATCACCACCATGGCCAGATAGCTGGCCAGCGGTGAGCTCTCCGACCAGCTCCAGGTCGTCCAGCCGCCGGTCGTCCGTTTCGGGCCGGGCACACCGTTGCTGATCGCCTCGACCCCGTCGGGCACGGTCATCTCGAGCTTGAAGGTGGCCTTGTCGGACGGGTGGTCGTTGACCGGGAACCAGGTGCTGGCCGACTCGGGCTGGCCCAGGGCCACCGCGCCGTCGGGGTTCTCCAGCCAGCCGCCGTCGCCGAGGACCGAGTTGGTGAACTGGCTGGGCTCGCCGCCGTACTCGATCACCGTGGTGAACGCGCGGCCGTTGACGATGCCGGTGGCCGGGGTGATGGTCAGCTCGGTCCCCGCGGCCGACGAGCTGGCCCGTACGCCGTCGACCGTCACATTCCTGGCGGCCAGCTTGGACAGATCGAGGTTGAACTTCGACAGGTCCTGCTTGGCCGTGGCGGTGATGGTCGCCGTGCCGGTGAGCTGGTCGGTGCGCGGGTCGTAGCGGACCTTCAGGTCGTAGCCGGCCACGTCGTAGCCGCCGTTGCCGTATTTCGGGAAGTACGGGTCGCCGATGCCCTCCGCGCCGGGAGCGAAGGCCGGCGCGGAGGAGGAGGACGGCGCGGGGGCCGGCTCGTCATCCACGGAACAGCCGGCCACCGCCAACACCAGACCCAGAACACCAGCACCCGTACGCCTCATAGGCGCGAGGTTAGCGCTGCCACCCGAAAGGGGGAGGAAAGGACTCAGCGGTCGAGGACCAGCGCGACCTTCTGAAACTCCTTGACGTCGCGGTAGCCGCACTTGGCCATCGCGCGCCGCAGGCCGCCGAACAGGTTGAGCTGGCCGTCGGCCCGGTCGGCCGGACCGAAGAGCAGCTCCTCGAGCGTGCCGTCGGGCTCACCGGCGATGCAGAAGCCACCGCGGGGCAGCTGCGGGTGGCTGGCCGACGAGTGCCACCAGGCGCCGCCGGCCGGGGAGCCCTCGGCCAGCGACAGCGGCTCGCCGAGCATCACCGCGTCGGCGCCGCAGCCGATCGCCTTGGCGATGTCACCCGACGTGGAGATGCCGCCGTCGGCGATCAGGTGGACGTACCGCCCGCCGGTCTCGTCGAGGTAATCGCGGCGCGCGGCCGCGGCGTCGGCGATCGCGGACGCCATCGGCACCCGGATGCCGAGCACCGTGTCAGTGGTCGACCACTCGTCGGCCCCCACCCCGACGATCACGCCGGCCGCTCCGGTCCGCATGAGGTGCAGCGCCGTCTTGTAGTCGGTGCAGCCGCCGACGATGACCGGCAGGTCGAGGTCGGCGATGAACTCCTTGAGGTTGAGCGGCTCGTCCGTGGTGGACACGTGCTCGGCGCTGACCAGCGTGCCCTGGATGACCAGCAGGTCGACACCCGCGTCGAGCACCACCGGGGCGAGCGCGAGCGTGTGCTGCGGCGACACCCGGACGGCGACGGTGATGCCACCCTCGCGCATGGTGCGCACCCGCTCGGCGATCAGCTCGGGCTTGATCGGCTCGGAGTAGACCTCCTGCAGCCGCCGGGTCGCGTCGGCGTCCTCGTCGAGCGAGGCCAGCTCCTCCAGGATCTTGCTCGGGTCCTCGTACCGCGTCCACAGGCCCTCGGCGTTGAGCACCCCGAGACCGCCGAGGCGGCCCAGGGCGACCGCGGACTCCGGGCTCATGGTCGCGTCGGACGGATGCGCCACGCACGGGATCTTGAAGGGGTAGGCGTCGACCCGCCACTCGGTGGACACGTCGTCCACGTCGCGGGTGCGCCGGCTCGGGACGATGGCGATGTCGTCCAGGTGGTACCCGCGCTGAGCGGTCTTGCCGAGACCGATCTCCACGACGTCACGCATGATCAGGACTTCCTTTAGCGGGAGTGGTAATTCGGGGCCTCGGCGGTCATCTGGATGTCGTGCGGGTGGCTTTCCTTGAGGCCCGCCGCGGTAATCCTGATGAGCTGGCCACGCTGCTGCAAGTCGGGGATCGTCTCGGCCCCGGCGTAGCCCATCGCGAGCCGGACGCCGCCGACCAGCTGGGCCACCACCCGCGACAGCGGGCCACGGTAGGGAACCTGGCCCTCGACACCCTCGGGAACCAGCTTCTCCTCCGGCACATCATGCTGGAAATAGCGGTCCTTGGAGTACGACTTGGCCTGACCGCGTGACTGCATGGCGCCCAGCGAGCCCATCCCGCGATACGACTTGTACTGCTTGCCGTTGACGAAGATGAGGTCGCCGGGGCTCTCCTCGGAGCCGGCCAGCAGGCCACCGAGCATCACGGTCTCGGCGCCGGCCACGATGGCCTTGGCGATGTCCCCGCTGTATTGGATGCCGCCGTCGGCGATCACCGGGACGCCGAACGGCGCGCACGCGCGCTGCGCCTCCATGACGGCGGTGATCTGCGGGACACCGACACCGGCGACGATGCGGGTGGTGCAGATGGCGCCCGGACCGACACCGACCTTGACCGCGTCGGCCCCGGCCTCGGCCATCGCCTTGGCCCCGGCGTAGGTCGCCACGTTGCCGCCGACGATGTCGGTCGGGGTGTCGCGCTTGAGCCGGGCGATCATGTCGAGGACCTGACGCTGGTGACCGTGCGAGGTGTCCACGATGATCACGTCGACGCCGGCGTCGATGAGGCCGCGGGCACGCTTGTAGGACTCGTCGCCCACGCCGACCGCGGCGGCGACCCGCAGGCGTCCCTGGTCGTCCTTGGTCGCGTGGGGGAACTGCTCGGACTTGGTGAAGTCCTTGACCGTGATCAGACCGCGCAGCCGGCCGCTGTCGTCGATGAGCGGCAGCTTTTCGATCTTGTGCTGCTGGAGCAGGGCGAGCGCGCCGTCCTTGCTCACGCCGACCGGCGCGGTGATCAACGGCATCTTGGTCATGACGTCGCGGACCTTGGCCTGATCGTCGGTGACGAAGCGCATGTCACGGTTGGTCACGATGCCGACCAGGGTGCCGTCGCCCGCGGTGACCGGCACACCCGAGATGCGGTAGCGGCCGCAGAGCTGGTCGACGTCTCGCAGCGTGTCGTCCGGGCTGCAGGTCACCGGGTTGGTGATCATGCCGGACTCGGAGCGCTTCACGAGGTCGACCTGGGCCGCCTGGTCCTCGGGGGAGAGATTGCGGTGCAGGACGCCGATGCCACCCTCGCGGGCCATGGCGATCGCCATGCGCGCCTCGGTCACCGTGTCCATCGCCGCGGACAGCAGCGGGATGGTCAGCTCGATGGTGCGGGTCAGCCGGGTCCTGGTGTTGACCCGGCTCGGCACGATGTCCGATTCGCCGGGCTGGAGGAGCACGTCGTCGAAGGTCAGACCGAGCGGTACCGTGCGGGCCGAGTCAGATTCCACGGAGCATCCCTCAAAGATGGAAGACGAATGGTTCATCGTACCCATCCGCTGTGCGTCGCCTCGCGCGACGGACAGCACGTGCGGGCCAGCACACATCCGTCAAGGGTGAGTACGGTAAGGGGGTGCAAGATGAGCCCATCGACCCGTTCAACGGCGATCCCACCGACCCGGCCGCGGGACTCGACGACCTCGACGAGGACGCCGAGGCCGAGCCGCTGACCGATGCCGAACGGCAGGACGTCGTCGAGGATCTGTCCGACCTCGAGATCTACCAGGCGCTGCTGAGCCCGACGGGCATCCGGGGCCTGGTCATCGAGTGTGAGGACTGTCATGAGCCGCACTACTTCGACTGGGACCTGCTGCGGGGCAACCTGCGGCATCTGCTGAGCAGTGGGCGGCCGCGGGTGCACGAGCCGGCTTACGATCCCGACCCCGATCACTACGTCACGTGGGAGTACGCGCGCGGCTACGCCGACGGCGTCCACGACACGCTGACCGAGGGCAACGAGGACGAAAAGGAGTAGGCCCGGGGTTGCCCGGGCCTACTCCGACATCAAGCGACCAGTCCGGCTCGGAAGCCCGCGGCCACCGCGTGTGCGCGGTCCCTGGCCCCCAGCTTCCGGAAGAGCCGCCGGGCGTGCGTCTTGACCGTGTCCTCCGAGACGAAGAGCTCACGCCCGATCTCGGCGTTGCTCTTGCCGTCGGCCATCCCCCGCAGCACCTGCAGCTCGCGCTCGGTGAGGGTGAGCCGCCGGCCCGCGGGCGCCGGGTCGGCCACGCCGACCTGGGTCTCGTTGCCCGGCCAGGCCACCATCGGACGGCCGGTGGCCGGATCGATGGGAGCATCGCCACGCTGCGCCGGGACCATCGGCGCGTTGGGCCCGAGCATGGCCGGCACGGCCGCCGCGTTCGGCGAGCCCATGCCGAGCCCACCGTTCTGATAGGCCGCGCGGGCCGCGGTCGAGTTGTTGTTGCGGGCCCCACCGGCGACGGTGGCGGGCTGGGCGTTGGCGCCGTTGATCGGCATGCCCTGCGGGCGCACCGGGAGGAGCAGCAGGAGCAGCGCCTTGGCGACGACACTGACCAGGTCGTGCTCGACGCCACGGATGACACCGCGGGCACCGGCGGCGACTGCCGCCGCGGCCACCCGGGGGTCTTCGGCGCCGAAGAGCACCACCTGAGCCTGTGGCGCGCGAGCCAGGACGCGCCGGGTGAAGCCGACGCTGTCGGGACGAGTTACGGCGGTGTCAGCCAGGACCACTTCAGCCGGCCGTTCAGCCAGGCGGATCATGGCCTCGGTCTCGCTGACCGCGGTCCGGACGACGCCGGTCATGCCGAGCCGGGCCGCGGTGGACGCGACGGTCTGGGCCGCCAGCGGGGTACGGACGCACACGAGGACGGTACGCACAGTGATCCTCCTTCTCTCTCAGAGGAGATCACGCGAGGGCCGCAGCATTACGCGCTTTAGATGGAAAAAATGGGAAAGATCGGTATGACTTGCCAGACCGATGTCATGCGGCTCCAGAAGACATCGACAAGTTGCGTGTGAGCCCCCGAACACGGGGGTAACACCGCGACAGGCCTGAGCAAGGCCCCTCATGACGACACTCCGCGGTGCCGCGCGGGAGGAGGGTGTTCCATGTCGAACGTTCGCAGACTGCCCGGGCCCATCGCCGACCTGTGGGACTGGCAGCGCCTCGGTTTGTGCCGAGGCCGGGACAGCGCGCAGTTCTTCCACCCGGACGGCGAGCGCGGTTCGTCCCGCAACCGCCGGGAAGCCAAAGCCAAGAGCATGTGCGGCGCGTGTCCCGTGCGGGCCGAGTGCGCCGCCCACGCCCTCGCGGTGCGAGAGCCGTACGGGGTCTGGGGAGGCTTCAGCGAAGCGGAGCGGCTGCGGCTGCTCGCGGTCGGCTGGGAGGACCTCGCCGACCGTCATCACGGACGCGTCGACCTTGTCCGGCTCGAGGCCCGGCTCGGCCGGCCCCACAAGTCGGCCGTACCGGCGCAGCGGCACTCGCCGGCCGCCTGACGTCGCCGGGACGGCATCACCATGACGATCCGGTCCCCCATCGGGGGCCGGTTCGCGTTGTTCGACGGCTCTTCATCAACCGTATTGGTGGACATGCAAGCCACCGTATGAGCGACTTGCGTCATCACAACGGACCGCTGGTGCGGCCTTCAACCAAATGGCATTCAGGCGACGTCGACGGAGACCGCGTGCCATCCGGAGGCCCCGTCCGGCGCCGGCGACGCGGGCGTGCTGGTCTGGGTCGCCCCTGACCCGTCGGTGGCCCGCACCCGCAGCCGGTGCTTACCCGGAGTCGCCGCCCACGCGTAGCTCCACTCGCGCCACGTGTCGCTGGAGACCGTGGCGGCCAGTGTCGCCTCGGCCCAGGCGCCGTCGTCGACCTGCACCTCGACCTTGTCGATCCCGCGGTGCTGGGCCCAGGCCACCCCGCCCACGGTCACCGTCCCGGCTTTCCGGTCGGCCCCGTCGCGCGGCGTGTCGATCCGCGACTCGGTCTTGATCGGCGCCTGCTGCGACCAGCCGCGCGGGACCCAGTAGGCGTCGAAGTCGGCGAACCGGCTCAGCTCGATCTCGGTGATCCACTTGCAGGCGCTGACATAGCCGTACAGCCCCGGCACCACCATCCGGGCCGGGAAACCGTGGTCGACCGGCAGGGGCTCGCCGTTCATACCGACGGCCAGCAGAGCATCCCGCCCGTCCATCAGGGTCGCCGTCGGGCTGCCGCACGTCCACCCGTCCACCGAGCGCTGCACGACCTGGTCGGCGCCGGGCAGCGGATCGGCCTCGGCCAGCAGCTCGCGGATCGGCGTCCCGAGCCACAACGCGTTGCCGATCAGATCGCCGCCGACCTCGTTGGACACGCAGGCCAGCGTCACGTACCGCTCGATCATCGGCCGCTGCAGCAGCTGCTCCCAGGTCAGGGTGATCGGGTTGCGCACCATGCCGTGGATGCGCAGCTGCCACGTCGCCGGATCCACCTGCGGCGGGATCAGGGCGGTGTCGATGCGATAGAAGTCCTTGTTGGGCGAGATGTACGGCGTCACCCCCGGCACCTGGACGCCCGAGGGCAGCGGCGGCGCGGTCTGCCGGGGCGCGGGCAGCACGACGTCGTCACGGGCCGCCGTCACCGTCTGCCGCGAGCCGAGCCACCGCCCGCCGAAGCCGACGACCGCCGCCGAGCCGAACGTGATGCCGAGCAGCTTGAGGAAATAACGACGATCATCGACGTACGCCGGTCCGCCCACCGCCGGTGGCGGCGCCCCGAGCTCGTCGCCCCGGCCGCCGACGCCGGCCCCGACCGGCACCCGGGCCTGCTCGGTCACCAGTGAGCCGGCCCGGTCGAGCAGCACGCGCAGCACCACGACGGCCAGCGCGGCGCCCACCACCGTCGGGAGCCAGGCGAAGACGCCCGCGTCGTGCCGCGTCTGAGCCGCCGCCACGCCGACCGCCGCGAACAGGACGATGCCGGCCAGGCCCAGGCGCCACGACCGCACGGCGAGCACACCCACGCCGTACGCGTAGGCCGCCAGCAGCACGGCCGTGCCCACGATCAACGCCGTCTTGTCGTGCACGCCGAAGACGCTGACCCCGAAGTCCTTGACCGGCCCGGGCACGTTGTCGACGACCACGCCCCCGACCGCGGGCAGCGGCGCGGTCAACGGTCCGGTCACCACCGCCACGGCCTCGGCCACACCCACGGCGACCGCGGCGGCCGCCACTCCGGCCAGTCCCGCGCCCACCGAAAGCTTCACTCCCTCATCCTGCTCCCCCGGCGTGCCCGCGGCGAGACCGGCGGTGGCCGGGTGGGCAACGACACCGTGGATCAGCGCCGGCGGGCGTGCCGGACCGTGGTGACGGCACCGGCCACGCACACTCCGGCCACACCGAGCGCCACCGTGAGGCCGATCAGGCCGGTGGAGAGGTCGACCAGGCCGGTGCTGAGCTCGTAGCCGACCCGGCTCGCCATGGCCAGCCCGACCAGGGCCACCACCACGAAAATCACGATCCGGCGCACCACGCCGGCTCGGGTGCGCTGCTCCGGAGCGGCCGGCCCGGGCGATCCGGCGACGGGCGCCGGCTCCGGTTGAGGAATCCGAGCGGGGTCGCGGGCCGGCTGGTCGACCCGGGCGGCCGGTGGGATCAGGGCGTCGAGCCGCCGGACCGCATCGGCGCCGTTCTCGTGGAGGGTGGGCTCGACGAGCACCATGATGCCGTCGGTGCCGACGAACTGACGACCGCCGTCGGGCCAGGCGCGGACGATGGCGCAGTCGTCGAACCGTACGGTCGCGCAGTTGTCCTCCGCGACGATGCTGACGCCGTCCGAGCCGATGATCAGCTTCTCGCCCGGCGTGTCCAGCGAGCGGAAACCGGTGCCCCGCACGGCCTCCTCGGAACGGGTGGGAGCGGCGGTGAACCCGGCCCAGTCGGCCCGGCTCTGCGGCGTCATCATCAGCCCGGTACCCCAGGCGTGCGCCGCCACCCGCGCGACCTCGGCCGCGGTGACCGCCCGCAGCCCGTCGGCCACCTCGTCGGCGCCGAGCACGGCCCGCCCGGACAGCAGGTTGAACGCCTGCCCCGGCAACCGCGCGCCCTGCTCCTCGGCGTGCCGCAACGCCTCGGTCTGCTTCTTGATCACCGCGGCCACGTCGGCCTCGTCGACCCGGCCCACCCGCAGCCCGGCCAGCACGTCGACGAACGCGCCGACAACGGCGCCCTGCTTGTCCGCCAGCGCGTCGGCGACGGCGGTGACCTGCCCCTGGTCCACCCCGAACGGCTCGTAGACCGCGTTCGCCGCGTAGGACAGGCCACCTTCCTGACGCAACTCGCGGAACATCACCCGCTCGAGCACCCCGGCGAAGACGGCTGACTCCGGCGCCCGCGGCACCAGGGCGTCCCAGACGAGCACGTTGGACGAGCCGGCGAACCAGGCCGGGGTGACGGGCAGCGCCGACGACATCGCCGGCGGCTTCCGGCGTACGCCGGTGGCCAGGTCCAGCCGCAGGCCGGCCGGCACCTCGTCGCCGGCCACCCAGAGCACGGCGTTCTCCCTGGTGAAGAAGCGCTGCACCCAGTCGCGCAGGTCGTCCTCGGTGATCGCCGGCAGGCCCCACTCGGGATAGCTGGGCAGGCCGTAGTCGCGGGCGCCGTGCCGCCACAGCGCCATCTGGCTGGCCGCGCCCGTGTTGCGCCCCTGCGCCTCGGCCCGCAGCAGGTCCTTCTCGACGGCCAGCCGGTGCATGGGCAGATCGCGCAGCGAGGAGCAGACCGCCGTGAGGAACTCGCCCAGCTCGTCGGCCGAGCCGTGCATGTGGAAGAACGTGTACTCGACGCCGGTGGCCCCGTTGTAGTGGTAGTCGGCCACCCCGGTGGAGAAGAGCGCCAGATGCTCGATGAGGTGGGTGATGCCCCGCCGGGCCGGCGGCTCGTCGGCCGACCCGACCCGGAAGGCCAGGCCGGCGTGTCCGGGGCCGGTGGCCGGCGACAGCAGGGCCGGCACCCCGTCGATCTCGATCTGCTTGATCATCGGCTCGCTCCAGCCAGGGCCCGCCGGCGGTGGTTGCGGACCTGCTCGGCCACATCGCCGCCCAGATAGGTCCAGGGATATTCAGTGGCCCGATCGCCGAGCAGGGCGAAGAGCGGAGCCGCCGAGCGGCGGTCACCGATCAGGCTGAAGACGAAGGCGAAGGTGCTCGCCGCCTCCACCCAGCCGTGGTCGCGGCCGAAGTCGGGGTGTAGCACCGACCGTTCGGCCGCTTCCCGGAGCTCGGTGCGGACCGGGCCGCCGTGCAGGTACGCCGTCCGGGTGCCGGCCGGCAGATCGGCCCAGTGCTCGATGTGAGCCTCCGCGACCAGCACGCCTTGCACGGCACCGGGCGGCGCGGCCAGCATCTGCTCGCGACTCCACGGGTGCAGCGTCTCCCAGGTGCCGCCCCACTTGGGACAGAGCTGTTGCAACATCTGGAACTGTGCCGTCAGGTTGTGCGGGTCGAGCGCCGTGACCTTGTCGAAGCGGCGCCGGGTCTCGGCCGGCCCCACCTCCAGCCCGCGGGCCGACACCAGGCGGGCCGCCCAGATGGCCGGGTCGCCGGGGTTGCGGGCGGCGCCGTCGATCAGCACCGCCTCGGCCTGACGCAGCCAGTCGTGGAACTCGCTGAACTGCTGGGAGCTGACGTATTGAGCCCGGGCATCCGAGCGGATGGCCCAGCCGATGTCGATGAGGCGGAAGCCGAGCATGGCCGCGGCCGCCCCGTCGTCCGGATCCCGGTCGAGTACCTCGCGCAGCACCCGCTCGGCGTCGGCGAACCCGCCCTGCCGGATGACCATGGTGCGCCCGGCCGGCGGCAGACCGTCGACCACGCCCCGGACACCGGCCCAGTCCCCGGCCACCAGCCGCTCCCGCACGGCGGCGACCTCCGGATAAGCGTCCGCGGGATCGAGCTGGACGCGATCTGACCCATTCACGGCCGGGAGCATAGACGATCTTGCACATCGGCACCGCCCGGCGGACGACGAAGCCGTTCCGCACGGGCGGAACGGCTTCGGGCGTACCGGATCTCAGCTCAGCAGGGGGTCCTCGAGGAGGTGCTCGAAGGCGAGCTCGGCCGCGCCGATGAGGGCCGCGTCGGTGCCGAGCTCGGGGGTGCGCAGCCGGATGTGCTCGCGACAGGCGGGCAGGGCGATCGCGGTGAGCCGGCTGCGGATCTGGGCCGCGGCGACCAGGTAGACGTCGCGGAGGGTGCCGCCGAAGATCACGGCCTCGGGGTTGAAGATGTTGACCAGGTTGCCGACACCGAAGCCGATCCACTCGCCGACCTGCCGCACGGCGAACTGGGCCTGGCTGTCGCCGCGCATGGCCGCCTCGACCACGCCCAGCACCGCCTCGCGTCCGGTCTGGCCGGCCCGGCCGGCGTGCTTGAGCAACGCGTACTCGCCGATCTCGGTCTCCCAGCAACCGCGCGAACCGCAACTGCACTCGCGGCCGTACGGGTTGACCACCATGTGGCCGACCTCGCCGCCGTAACCGCCGTGACCGGCCACCCGGCGGCCGTCGGCGATGATGCCGGCGCCCACCCCGACATCGCCGTACAGGTAGATGACGTTGTCGCAGCCCGCCGCCGCACCCCGGCTGTGCTCGACCAGGGCCGAGACGTCGGCGTGGTTGCCCATCGTCAGCCGGCCCGGGTCACCGAGCTCGGCGCGGAGCGCGGCACCGACCGGTTCCTCGACCCAGCCGATGGTGGGGGCCAGCCGGACCATCCCGTCGGCCCGGCGGACCATCCCGGCCACGGCCACCCCGGTGCCGACGAAGTGACCGTCGCCCGGCACGTCGGCCCGCATCTCACGGACGAATTCGGCCAGCGGCTTCACGGCGTCGATCACCTGCATGCCGCGCGGCCGGTCGGTCTCCCGGCGGTCCAGGATGCGGCCGCCCAGCCCGACCCGGGCCGCCCGCAGGCGGTCCACCTCGATGCTCAACGCGTACGCGTAGACCCGGGACGACTCGGGCCGGACGACCAGCGACGGTCGTCCGGCCCGGCCGGTCTCTCGTGGCGCCGCCTCGGTGACCAGACCAGCGGTGGTCAGATCGGCGGTCAGGGCTCCGATGGTGCTGCGGTTCAGGCCGAGCCGATTGGTGAGCTCCGCCCGGGACGTTGCTCCGTGAACGTGCACGTAACGGAGCAGCGTCCCGAGATTGTGCCGGCGAATCTCCTCCTGGCTGGGGCCGGCCCGCATCAGCGCGCCGTCCCCGGAACCAGGTGGAACTCGTTCATCGGTTGCCGGTTGCGGCCGCTCTGCGCCGGGCCAGGGCGTCGACGCTCGCGGCGATCAGCAGGATGACGCCGGTGAAGATGTACTTCTGACCGGCGCTGAAGCCGAGCAGACCCATGCCGTTGTCGATGACGGCGATCACCGCGCCACCGATGACGGCGTTGATGACCTTGCCCTTACCACCGAAGAGGCTGGTACCACCGATGACGGCCGCGCCCACCGAGTACAGCAGGATGTTGCTGCCACCGGTGTTCGGGTCGACCGACGAGGCCCGGCTGACGGCCATGATGCCGCCGATCGCGGCCATGAACGACGCGATCACGAAGACCGAGATGCGGATCCGGTCGACCGGGATACCGGCCCGGCGGGCCGCCTCGGTGTTGCCGCCGACCGCGTAGACGTGCCGGCCGTAGCTGGTGCGACCCAGCACGAACGTCCAGAGCACCAGGAAGAACGCGATGATCGGGACGACGATCGGGACACCCTTGAGGGAGTTGATCGCCGGGTTGATCGCCCGCTCCTGGGTGAGCAGCGCGGTGGCCACGAGGACCAGGACGGCCAAGCCGCCGATGCGCAGCAGCACGATGCCCAGCGGGTCGGTGACCAGGCCCCGCTTGGCCCGGCTCCGCACCTGGTTGAACTGCACCGCGGCGTACCCGAGAACCGCGACGATGGCGAGGATCCAGCTCCACGTCACCGAGAGGTTGTCGTTGTTCAGCGAGTTGAAGAACTCGTCGCGGGTCGAGATGTTGGTGCCGCCGCCGAGCAGCACCAGCAGCAGGCCCTGGAAGCCCAGGAACGCGGCCAGGGTGACGACGAACGACGGAATGCCGATCTTCGCGACCAGGAAGCCGAGCACGAAGCCGATCACGAGGCCGGTGATCAGGGCGACCGGGATCGCCGTGTACCAGTCCCAGCCGTGGTTGGTCAGCAGGATGGCGACGACCGCGCCGCACACACCACTGGCGAAACCGGCGGAGAGGTCGATCTCGCCCAGCAGCAGGACGAAGATCAGGCCCATCGCGATGAAGACGACCTGGGCACCCTGGTTGAACAGGTTGGCGAAGTTCAGCGAGCTGAAGAACGTGTCGCGGGCGACGCCGAAGATGAGGCTGAGCACCACGAGGCCGAGGATGGCCGGCAGCGAGCCCAGATCACCGCCGCGGACGCGGCCCCAGTAGTCGTTGAGGTAGCTGCCGACGGTCGGCTTGACGACCTTGACGCCGCCGGCCGTGGTGGTCGTGGTGGTGCTCACTTGTCGCCTCCCGGCGTGATGTCGACGACGTCTCCGCCGAAGTCGGCGGGCTTCTCGGGAGGCAGGCCGAGGTTGCCACTGCGACCGCCGGTGATCAGCTCGACCACCTGCGAGTGGGTCACGTCGGTGGTCTTGACCTGGGCCGCCATGCGACCGAGGTAGAGCGCCGCGATGCGGTCGGAGACCGCGAACACGTCGTTCATGTTGTGCGAGATCAGCACCACGCCGAGGCCGTTGTCGGCCAGCCGGCGCACGAGCTCGAGCACCTGGGCGGTCTGCGCCACACCGAGGGCGGCGGTCGGCTCGTCCAGGATGACGACCTTGGAGTTCCAGAGCACGGCCTTGGCGATCGCCACGGTCTGCCGCTGCCCACCGGAGAGGCTGGCGACGAGCTGTCGCAGCGACTTCACGGTGCGCACCGAAAGGCTGGCGAGCGTGTCCCCGGCCATCTGCTCCATCGTCGGCTCGTCGAGCACGATGCCGCGCTTCTTCTCACGGCCGAGGAACATGTTCTGGACGATGTCCAGGTTGTCGCAGAGTGCGAGGTCCTGGTAGACGACCTCGATGCCGAGCGCGGACGCGTCGCGGGGGCTGTGGATGGCCACCTGGTTGCCGTCGTAGGTGACTGTGCCCGAGTCGATCGTGTAGATGCCACTGATGCACTTGACCAGCGTCGACTTGCCGGCGCCGTTGTCGCCGACGAGAGCGGTGACCTCGCCGGGATAGACGCTGAGGCCGACGTCGTGCAGGACCTGAACGGGACCGAAGCTTTTGTCGATCCCGTTGAGCTCCAAGAGGGGTGTCGCGGCCACGGTGGTTCTCCTTCGCTAAGTGACCGGGTTGCCGCCCGCGGCGATGCCACGGGCGGCGGGTGGGGGGAAACCCAACTCCGGCGCCGCCCACACCCCCGTTCCCGGGGAGGTGAGCGGCGCCGTCGTCAGTTCGGGTCTAGCCCGTCATCAGTTGAGGATTTTCAGCTGATTCCCGCGTCGGTGCAGGCCTTGGCGAAGTCGGCGGTGCAGACCGCGTCCTTGGTCACGAAGCCGTCGTCGATGACCTTCTTGACGGTGTCCTTGGTGATCGACTCGGGGTCGAGCAGCACCGAGGGCACGTCCTTGCCCGACTCCGGGTCCTTGGTGGTGCCGGTGGCCGTGGTCGGCTTCTGCTGCTTGGCCAGCGCGATCGCCAGCTCGGAGGCCGCGTCGGCCTCCTTCTTGATCGCCTTGTAGACCGTCATGCACTGGTCGCCGGCGAGGATGTTCTGCAGGCCCTGAACGGTGGCGTCCTGGCCGGTCACCGGGACCTGGCCGTTCAGCTTGTTCTTCTTCAGCACGGAGATGACCGCGTTACCGAGGCCGTCGTTCGCCGCGAGAACACCCTTGATGTTCTTGTTCGAGGTCAGCATCTGCTCGAAGATCGTGCCGGCCTGAGCGTTGTCCCAGTCCGGAACGGGCTGGTTCGGGCCCTTGGCGTAGGTGCCGTCGGCGTACTTCGGGTTCAGGACCGAGTCGTAACCCTGGGCGAACAGGGTCGCGTTGTTGTCGGTCGGGGAGCCGTTGAGCTCGGCGACGACCGGCTTGGTGTACTTCTTCTCGGTCAGGCAGTCGACCAGGCCCTGGCCCTGCAGCTCGCCGACCTTGACGTTGTCGAACGACACGTAGTAGTCCGCGCCGCCGCTGAGGGTCAGGCGGTCGTAGTCGATCGTCGCGATACCGGCCTTCTTGGCCTTCTCGAGGACGGCCTTACCGGTGCCGGAGTCCAGGTTGACGATCATGAGGACCTTGACGCCGCTCGAGATCATGCCGTCGGCGATGGTCTGGAACTGGGTCTTGTCGCCCTGAGCGTTCTGGATCTCGACCGGAACGCCGGCCGCGTCGAACGCCGCCTTCAGGAACTTCGGGTCGTCGGTGCCCCACCGCTGCGAGCTCTTGGTGTCGGGCAGGATGATGCCGACCTTGCCGGCCGAGGCGTTGCTGCCGGTGCCGCCGCCGGAGGAGTCGCTGCCACTGTCGTCGCCACAGGCGGCGACGCTGCTGGTCGCCAGCAGGCCGACCGCGGCAAGGGCGAAGATTCCCTTACGCATTCCTGGTGTCCTTTCGGGTAAAGCCGGGGATTCGATCGAATTCGATGGTGCGCGCTGCGGGAGTGTCGCTCCCCGAGACGCCGAATGATCAAGTGATCGAGTGATCTGAAACTAGTTTGTTGTGTCCGGCAACGTATTCCCGTTGCGGCCGGTTACACAAGCGGTGTCGGCGGGCGATCTCGTAACCCGGCATAACAATCCGGCAACACGGCGGTGATAGAGGCCGGACGGCCCTGGTGAAGGCGGGTCGCCCATCCGGCACCGATCGCTGACGTGACTCACCATGTGACGCTAAGTCAGGCACCTGACCGGTTCGCCCCGTTCTAGAGAGAAAGATCCTCTCGGCGCGTAACGTTGTCGTAACGGCTCGCGGCTCTTCGGATATTTCTGCCTTTATGTCCGAATCGTGGCGGTGGTCGCCTCGGTGAGACGGATCAGGTCAGCGGGGGCCAGACTCACCTGGAGACCACGCCGACCGGCCGAGACGAACATCAGATCCAGCCCCAGCGCCGAGTCGTCGATGACCGTCGCCAGCTTCTTGCGTTGCCCCAGGGGGCTGATGCCGCCCCGAACGTAGCCGCTGCTCCGCTCGGCCGCGGCCCGGTCGGCCAGGACAGCCCGTTTACCCCCGGCCGCCTGCCCGAGTGCCTTCAGATCGAGGTCGCCGGTCACCGGCACCACCCCGACGACGAGCGCGCCGTCGACCTCGGCGACCAAGGTCTTGAAGACCCGCTCCGGCGCCACGCCGAGCGCCTCCGCCACCAGCGCGCCGTAGTTGGGAGCGTCCGGCGACACCTCGTACGGGTGCAGGGTGTGCTCGACCTTCTGCGCGGTCAGCAACGCGGTGGCCGGCGTGCCGGCCGCGGCCTTCTTCGCCATGCCGGAACCGTACTGCTCCTAGGCTCGGCACAGGAGCACGGTCGGGGCGCCGGCCACCCGGGTCAGCACCAGGGAGGCGGCGTGCGGACCGGACAGCCGCAGATCCTTGCGCAACTGGTCCGGCTCCAGGGCCGAGCCCCGCTTGCGGATCTCCAGCCGGCCGACGCCGCGCTCGCGCAACAGGGCCCGCAACCGCTTGAGCGAGAACGGCAGCACGTCGGTGATCTCGAGACGGCGGGCGAACGGGGTGGCGACGCCCTCGTCGGAGTACACGTACGCGATCGTGGCATCGGCGAGCCGGCCGCCGACCGTCTCGGCGAACTCGGCGACCAGGTGGGACCGCACCACGGCCGGGTCGGGGTCATAGACGTACGCCCCCACGCCGCCCACCGGTGCGGCCCGGGTGCCACTGCCGGTCAGCTCGGCGCCGCCCGGCAACAAGCTCGCCCGGCGCGGGTCACGCGCCAGCGGCCCGCACCAGAAGGCCGCCTCGACCAGGTCGCCGCCGACGCTGACCCACTCCCCCTCGGCTTCCGGTGGCAGCAGGTCGTGGTCGATCCCCGGGGCCAGCTTGAGCACCGTACGAGGGACCCGGCCGGCCAGCGCCGCGATGAAATCCCAGGGCGGGGAGTACGACCGGGGGTCGAACACCCGTCCGCGGCCGGCCCGGCGCCGCGCGGGGTCGGCGAAGACCGCGTCGTAGTCCTCCACCGGCACGGTGGTGGCGTCGGCGCACTCGACAGTGATCCGGTCGGCCAGACCGAGCGCCCGGGCGTTGGCCGCGGCCATCTCGGCGGTGACCGGATCGGCGTCGACGGCGTGGACCGAGATGCCGGCCCGCGCCGCCGCCAGCGCGTCGGAGCCCAGCCCGCACCCGAGGTCGGCCAGGGTCCGCACCCCGGCCGCGGCCAGCCGGGCCGCTCGCCGGTCGGCCACCACGGCCCGGGTGGCCTGCTCGAGACCGGCCCGGGTGAAGAACATGACGGCCGCGTCCGGGCCGAATTTGGCGGCCGCGCGGCGCCGCAGATCGACCTGGGTCAGCGCGGCGGCGGCGAGATCGGGCGGGACCCCGGCCGAGCGCAGCGCGGAGGCGGCGGCCAGCGGGTCGGCCCCGGCCGTCTCGCGGGCCAGGGCCAGGGCGGTCACCCCTTCAGGCGTACGCAATCGGGCAGTCGACTCGGCGGTCACGCAGGCATTCTCCTCGGCACGCCAGGTCTGGCACTCTGGTTGACGGAGTGCTAGTTCCGGCCTAATCTCGATTAGCACTCTCAACATGAGGGTGCCAGCCGAGAGCCCGTACTGGGCAATCGGTGGGCACCAGGCGGACCGGCACCCGCGACGACGGCCCCGCCCGGTGGCATGAGGCAGCAGAGTTCTGGCCGGCCAATCTCTGGCCGGCGAAACGATACCCAGGAGGGTATGCCCGTGACTACCGCGACCAAGGTTGCGATCAAGCCGCTCGAGGACCGCATCGTGGTCCAGGCGAACGAGGCTGAGACGACCACGGCGTCGGGCATCGTGATCCCCGACACCGCCAAGGAGAAGCCGCAGGAGGGCACCGTCCTCGCTGTCGGCCCCGGCCGCATCGACGACAAGGGCAACCGCATCCCGGTTGACGTCAAGGTCGGCGAGACGGTCCTCTACTCGAAGTACGGCGGCACCGAGGTCAAGTACGCCGGCGAGGAGTACCTGGTGCTCTCCGCCCGCGACGTCCTCGCGGTCATCGAGAAGTGACCTACTGACAGTGCTGACCGCCCTGACCCGCACTCGTGGGTCAGGGCGTCGGTGCGTGAAGGGACCAATACATGGCGAAGATTCTCAGCTTCTCTGACGACGCCCGGCACCTGCTGGAGCACGGCGTCAACACGCTCGCCGACACGGTCAAGGTCACCCTCGGCCCGCGCGGCCGCAACGTCGTCCTGGACAAGAAGTTCGGCGCTCCCACGATCACCAACGACGGCGTCACCATCGCCAAGGAGATCGAGCTCACCGACCCGTACGAGAACCTCGGTGCGCAGCTGGTCAAGGAGGTGGCGACGAAGACCAACGACGTCGCCGGCGACGGGACCACGACCGCCACCGTGCTCGCCCAGGCTCTGGTGCGCGAGGGCCTGCGCAACGTCACCGCGGGTGCCAACCCGATCGGTCTCAAGCGCGGCATGGACCAGGCCTCCGAGGTCGTGTCCAAGGCGCTGCTGGCCAAGGCCGTCGAGGTCGCCGACCACAAGGCGATCGCCAACGTGGCCACCATCTCGGCCCAGGACTCCACGATCGGCGAGCTCATCGCCGAGGCGATGGACCGGGTCGGCCGCGACGGCGTCATCACCGTCGAGGAGGGCTCGGCGATGCTGACCGAGCTCGAGGTCACCGAGGGTCTGCAGTTCGACAAGGGCTTCATCTCGCCGAACTTCGTGACCGACGCCGAGTCGCAGGAGGCCGTCCTCGAGGACGCGCACATCCTGATCACGACTCAGAAGATCTCCAGCATCGAAGAGATGCTGCCCCTGCTGGAGAAGGTGCTGCAGTCGGGCAAGCCGCTGCTCATCATCGCCGAGGACGTCGACGGCCAGGCCCTGTCCACCCTGGTGGTCAACGCCCTGCGCAAGACGCTGAAGGTGGCGGCCGTCAAGGCGCCCGGCTTCGGCGACCGCCGCAAGGCGATGCTGCAGGACATGGCCATCGCCACGGGTGGCGAGCTGATCGCGCCCGAGCTCGGCTACAAGCTCGACCAGGTCACCCTCGACATGCTGGGCACCGCCCGGCGGGTCGTGGTCGACAAGGAGAACACCACGGTCGTCGACGGTGGCGGCAAGAGCGCCGAGGTCACCGACCGGGTCGCGCAGATCCGCAAGGAGATCGAGGCCTCCGACTCCGACTGGGACCGCGAGAAGCTCCAGGAGCGCCTCGCGAAGCTCTCCGGCGGCATCGCGGTGATCAAGGTCGGTGCCGCGACCGAGGTCGAGATGAAGGAGCGCAAGCACCGCATCGAGGACGCCATCGCGGCGACCAAGGCCGCGGTCGAGGAGGGCACCGTCCCCGGCGGCGGCGTCGCCCTGGCCCAGGTGGCCAAGGAGCTCGACGGTGGCCTCGGCCTCACCGGCGAGGAGGCGATCGGTGTCTCGATCGTCCGCAAGGCGCTGGTGGAGCCGTTGCGCTGGATCGCGCAGAACGCCGGTCACGACGGTTACGTCGTGGTGGGCAAGGTCGCCGACCTCGACTGGGGTCACGGCCTGAACGCCGCGACCGACCAGTACGTCGACCTGGCCGGGGCCGGCATCATCGACCCGGTGAAGGTGACCCGCAACGCGGTCTCCAACGCCGTCTCGATCGCCGGCCTGCTGCTGACCACGGAAAGCCTCGTGGTCGAGAAGCCGGCCGAGCCGGAGCCGGCCGCGGGCGGTGGCCACGGCCACAGCCACGGTGGCCACGGCCACCAGCACGGCCCGGGCTTCTGACCGGACAGCAACGCCAGAAAGGGCGCGCCCCGCACGGGGCGCGCCCTTTCGCGTCCGAACCCCGCGAGGGGCGCGCCCCTTCGCGTCCGGGTCCCTCGCGTCCCCGTCAGTTGGGCGCGCTCGCCGGTGCGTGCCCGGAGTCGCGCCACGGCGGTAGAGTGCGCCCCGTGGACATCTGGGCATCCGACGAGGACCGCGCGCGGACGGTGGCCGCGCTCGAGCAGCACGCCGGCGCGGGGCGCCTGACACTCGACGAGTTCGCCGAGCGGGCCCAGGTCGCCCACGGCGCCCGCACGATGGACGAGCTCGCCGCGGTCGTCGGCGACCTGCCGGCCGACAACGCCGGCGCGACAGCCGCCACCGAGCCCAGCCGCGACCTGCTCATCCTTTTCGCCGTGGCCGCCGCGACGCTGATCCTGCTCGGCATCTTCATCGCCGTGATCCGCGCCTGACCCCAGCCCCGTCACCGTCACCGCCGTCACCGCCACCCGCCAGCGCCGTCACCGCCGCCGCCGTCACCCGCCAGCGCCGCCACCGCCACCCGCCGCCGCCGTCACCCGCCAGCGCCGCCACCGCCACCCGCCAGCGCCGCCACCGCCACCCGCCGCCGCTGTCACCCGCCGCCGCTGTCACCCGCCGCCGCTGTCACCCGCCGGCGCCCGTTAGCGCCGTCAGCGGCGCCGGGGCGTCAGTGGGTGGCTCCCGCTCGTGCTGAGTCGGCGTCAGCCGGCTCGTTCGGGTCGGGGACACGCTCGCCGTGCCAGGAACGCCATAGCGCCGCATACGGGCCGTCGGCCGCGACCAGCTCGTCGTGCGAGCCCAGCTCGGTGATGCGCCCGTCCTCGACGACGGCGACCCGGTCGGCGTCGTGGGCCGAGAACAACCGGTGGGCGATCGCCACCACCGTCCGGCCGTGCAGCACCGCGGCCAGGGAGCGCTCCAACGAGCGGGCCGCCCGCGGATCGAGCAGCGACGTCGCCTCGTCGAGCACCAGCGTGTGCGGGTCGGCCAGCACGAGCCGGGCCAGCGCGAGCTGCTGAGCCTGCGCGGCGGTGAGCAGATGCCCGCCCACCCCGACGATCGTTTCGAGCCCCTCGGGCAGGGCCACCGCCCACTCGAGAGCGTGCACCGCAGCCAGCGCCGACCGCACCTCGTCGTCGCCCGCCCCCGGACGGACCATCGCGATGTTGTCGCGCACCGTGCCGATGAAGACGTGATGCTCCTGCGTCACCAGGGCCACCTCGGTGCGCAGCCGGTCGAGCGGCAGGTCGTGCAGCGGCACCCCGCCCACCGTGACCGCTCCGCTCACCGGTTGGTGCACCCCGGCCAGCAACCGGCCCAGAGTCGATTTCCCCGCTCCGGACGGGCCGACGACGGCGAGCCGCTCCCCCGGCTCGAGGGTCAGGTCGATGCCGTGCAGCACCTCACGACCGGCCACATAGGAGAAGCGGACGTCGCGCACCTCGATGCGGGCGCCCACCGGCTCGGCCGCGATCGGCGCCGGCTCCTCCCCGGTCTCGGCCGCCACACCCAGCAGGCGGGCCAGCGACGCCGCCCCGACCTGCACCTCGTCGAGCCAGCCGAGCAGCCGGTCGAGCGGATCGATCAGCATCTGCACATAGATCACCGCGGTCGTCAGCTGGCCCAGCGACACCGAACCGCGCAGATAGAGCCACCCACCGACCAGCAGCGTGGCGACCACCGGCAGCACATAGCTCACCTCGATGACGGGAAACCACACCGTCCGCAGGAAGAGCGTGTATTTCTCGGCCACCCACGACCGGCGCAGGTCGGCGTCGGACCGCTCGATCCGCTGGCTGCGGCGGCGCATCGCGTCGACCGTGCGGGCGCCCTCGACCGTCTCGGCGAGCCCGTCGGTCACCGTCGAATAGACCGCGTTCTGCCGCAGGTAACCCTGGGGTGCCCGGCGCAGGTACCACCTGGTGCCGACCACGATGATCGGCACCGCGACCAGCAACGGCACGGCCAGCAGCGGCCCGGTGAGCACCAGAGCGCCGACCACCAGCGCCACCGTGATCAGCGCGATCGCCGTCTCGGGCACGGCCAGCCGCACACAGCGCGACAACGCGTCCACATCGCGGGTCGTCCGCGTCAGCAGGTCACCGGAACCCGCCCGCTCGACTGTGGAGAGCGGCAGGGCGAGCACCCGCTCGACGAACTCCTCACGCAGCCGGGCCAGCACCTGCTCGCCGAGCCGGGCCGACCACAGATAGGCGAATCGGGTCAGGACCGCCTGGAGCACGACGAACCCGGCGATCACCGCGGCCAGGCGGTCGACGACCCCGGCACCCTCGCCGTGCCGGATGGCCTCGACCAGGTCACCGAGCAGCCGTGGCCCGACCAGCCCGGCCACGGCCGCCAGCACGTGCAGCCCGAGGGTGAGGCCGAGCACGCGCGGATAGCGCCGGAAGAGGTCACGGGCATAACGACGCACCTGGGCGCTGCTCGCCACCGGCAGGAGATTGGTCACTGCTCCTCCTCACGCAGGACGGTGCGGGCGTAGGACGGCTCGCTCGCCAGCAGGCCGTGATGGGTGCCGTCGGCCGTCACCCGGCCTTGCTCGACGAAGAGCACCCGATCGACGCGGTCGAGCACCAGCGGGCTGGACGTGCAGAGCACCGTGGTGCGGCCCGCACGCGCGGTGATCAGGCGGTCGGCGATGCGCGCCTCGGTGTGCGCGTCGACGGCGCTGGTCGGCTCGACCAGGATCAGCACATCAGGATCGGCCACCAGGGCCCGCACCAGCCGCAGCCGCTGCTGCTGGCCGCCCGAGAAGGTGCGGCCGCGCTCGGCGACCTCGCTGTTGAGCCCGTCAGGCAGGGCCTCCAGGATGTCGGTCGCGGCCGCGGTATGCAGTGCCCCGGGCAACCGGCCGCTGCCGGACGGGTCGAGATCGGCGCGCATCGGGCCGGTGAACAGGCGTGCGTCGTTGTCGGCGACCAGCACCCGCTCGCGCACCGTGGCCAGCTCGAACGAGCCCAGCGGCACGCCGTCGATCAGGGCGCCCTCGGCGTAGCGGCCCAGCCGGTCGGCGATGGTGGCGGCCTCGGCCGGCACGGAGGCGACGATCGCGGTGATCTCATCGGGCCGGATCGTCACGCCGGAGGCCGGATCGGACAGCTCGCCGCGGAACCGCTCGGCCGGCACCGGCTCGGCCGGGTCGGGCAGGTCGGTCGTCGAGCGCAGCATGCCGACGACCCGGCGCGCGGAGACATGACCGCGGGTCAGCTTGTCGATCGCCTCGGTGAGCTGCCGCAGCGGCGTGACCAGGAAGGCCGCATACGCGTAGAAGGACACCAGCTGGCCCAGCGTGATGTGACCGCTCAGCGCGAAGCGGGCCCCCAGCCAGGTGACCAGCACCAGGAAGATGCCCGGCAGCAGCACCTGGGCCGCCTCGAGCAACGACTCGACCCGGGCCGTGCGCACCCCGGCGCCGCGCAGCCGCTGCGACTCCTCGCGGTAACGCTCACCCATCACCGCCTCGCCGCCGACGCCGCGCAGCACCCGCAGCCCGCCGACCAGATCGGCCGCGCGCCCGGTGAGCAGGCCCTGCTGCTCGCGGGAGGCCTGCTGACGCCGGTGCAGCGGGCGGATCAGCAGGCCGACCACCGCCATCAGCAGCGGCACCCCGAGCACGACCACCAGGCCGAGCGGCACCGACGTGGTGAGCAGGATGATCGACACGGCGAGCACCGCGATGAGCGAGCCGGTGCCGCGGGCGGTGATGTCGATCGCCGAGCCGATCTGGCGGATGTCGGACGTGCCGATCGCGACGACCTCGCCGGTGTCGAGCCGGCGGGGGAGCGCCGATCCGAGCCGGCCGGCCTGACGGACCGTGACCTGGACGGTGGTGAACATGGCACCGAGGAAATTGACGACCGCGAATCGGTGCCGCGCGATGCCGAACACGGCCTGCCCGATGCCGACGGCCAGCAGAACCAGGCTCCAGACCAGCAGTGCGCGATGGTCGCGGCCGGTCGCGGCGTCGATCGCCTTGCCCACGATGGCCGGGACGAAGGCCTGGCAGAGCATCCAGAGGACGGCCAGCGTGATCGCCGCGTAGACCGGCCGCCAGGCTCGCCGCACCAGCCACCGCAGATAGGCGATGGCCGATCGGTCGTCGGGGCGGCCGGGCTCGGCGTCGGGGAGATTTCGCATCAGAGCCCCGACGTTACGGGCGGGGTACGACAGTTCGCGACGCCATTTCGCCGCCCGTGACCGACCTAACGATCGACCGGCGAGAAGTCCCAGACGTGCGGCGCGCGGGCGATCAGTTCGGCCGGCGGGGCGGGCAGATCCTCTGGGGTGTTGCGCCACTTCGAGATGACGACGATCCGGTTGTCGGTGGACGTGAAGACGTCGCTCGACACGTGCTGCGGCAGCACCTCGACCTGCGGCAGCGCCACGTCACAGACCCACGACAGCAGCTCGTCGAACCCGCTGCGCGAGGCCCGTATCTCCCACATCCGTGCGATCATGCTGGCTTCCTACCCCGCCACGCTGACCGCGGTCAATGGCATCGCGGAATCGGCCGGCAGATCGAGACGACTCGGGGCAACCCCGGCGGCGACCAGGCGTGAGCCCAGCGCCGCGACCATCGCGCCGTTGTCCGTGCACAACTGTGGACGGGGCACCCGCACCTCGATGCCGTGCTTGGCCGCACGCTCCTCGGCCAGCACCCGCAACCTCGAGTTCGCCGCGACACCGCCACCGATGAGCAGCGTCCCCACACCGTGGGCCCGGCAGGCCTCGATCGCCTTGGCGGTGAGCACGTCGCACACCGCCTCCTGGAACGAGGCCGAGACGTCGGCGATCGGCACGGGCTCGCCGTCGCGCTCGCGGGCCTCGACCCAGCGGGCCACCGCGGTCTTGAGCCCCGAGAAGGAGAAGTCGAACCGGTGCGCGGCCAGGTCCTTGGGCGCGGTGAGACCGCGCGGGAAGGCGATCGACGCCCGGTCACCGTCCCGAGCCGTACGGTCGATGATGGGACCTCCCGGGAACCCGAGCCCCAGCAGTCGCGCGACCTTGTCGAACGCCTCACCCGCGGCGTCGTCGATCGTGGCCCCGAGCGGCGTCACCCCGTTGGTCAGGTCGTCGACCAGCAGCAGCGAGGAGTGCCCGCCCGAGACCAGCATCGCGATGGCCGGCTCGGGCAGCGGGCCGTGCTCGAGAGTGTCCACTGCCACATGCGCGGCCAGGTGATTCACGCCATAGATCGGCTTCTCCGCGGCCAGGGCGTATCCCTTAGCCGCCGCGACCCCGACCAGCAGCGCCCCGGCCAGGCCGGGCCCGCTGGTCACGGCGATCGCGTCGAGGTCGGCCAGGGTCACCCCGGCCTCGTCGAGCGCCCGCTGCATGGTCGGGACGAGCGCCTCGAGGTGCGCCCGGCTGGCCACCTCGGGCACGACCCCGCCGAACCGTGCGTGCTGCTCCACACTGGACGCCAGCGCGTCGGCCAGCAGGGTGTGCCCGCGCACGATGCCGATACCGGTCTCGTCGCAGGAGGTCTCGATGCCGAGGACCAGGGGCTCGTCAGACATTCCGCATCATCACCAGGGCGTCCGTGTTGCTGGGTTGGTAATAGCCCCGCCGGATGCCGACGGGCTCGAAATCGTACGTCGCGTACAGGTGCTGGGCGGCGGCGTTGTCCACCGCGACCTCCAGCAGCGTCTGCTTGATCCCGAGCCGGCCGGCCTCACCCAGCAGCGCCTCGAGCAGGACCCGGCCGGTGCCACGGCGCTGCCCGGAACGGCGGACGGCGATATTTTGCACCCACGCCTCGTCCGGCGTGGCGGCGAGACCCGCATACCCCAGGAGCTCGTCGCCGTCGACCGCGACGACGTAGAAGTTGCGTTGCGCCAGCTCGTTCCAGAACATGGCGGCCGACCACTTCTCGTCGCCGAAGAGGTCGGCCTCGACGGGCAGCACGTCGGCGATGTGCCACCACCGGAAGCGCTCTATGTGCATCAGGTCAGCACCGGCTTGCGCCCGGCGGGCTCGACCGCGTCGGGACGGCGCAGATAGAGCGGGGTGAGGATCTCACTCGGGGCGCCCGCGCGGAGGCGGTCGGCAGCCAGCGCGACGAGGGCGGCGCCGGGCGGGTAGAGCAGGTGTTCCTCGACCGGAACCCCGAGCAGGTCGCCGTATTTGAGGGCGCCCTCCCCCACGGCCCGATCGACCAGGCCGTGCACGCTCGGCTGCTGATCCACGGAAGCGCGCCCGGTCAGGTCGACGCCGTCGTCGCGGGCTGTGGCCTGGCCGATCAGGTTGTCGGCCTCGGCCCGGGCGAGCGCCGCGGCGACCCGGGCGGCGTCGGCGCCGGCCAGCGCGGTGGCCGCCTCGAGGACCTCGGACTCGGCCAGGGCGGCGGTCTCGGTGGCCAACCGGTTGCGAGCGCGGCTGGTGGTGGCGACGCCGGCCCGCAGGATCCGGGCGGCCACATCGGCCGGGCGGGCCACGTCGGGTCCGAGGACGCGGACGCCGTCGAGGTACGTCGCGTAATAGACCTCACGGCGGCGGGCGTCGGTCGCGACCAGCACCCGGCCCGGCCCGGCGGCCCGGCCCAGACCGTCCAGCGAGCACACCCCGTACGCCGGGATCGCGAGAGCCTGGGCCATGCTCGCCGCCGTGGCCAGGCCGACGCGCAGCCCGGTGAACGGCCCCGGCCCGAGCCCGGCGACGATCGCGTCGAGGTCGCGCGGGCGCACCCCCGCCTCGGCCAGGGTGGCCTCGATCTCGGGAGCCAGTTTCTCGCCGTGCGCGCGGGGGTCGACGGTCCGCCGCTCGGCCACCCCGCGCAGCCCGTCGGCGGTCACCTCCACCAGGGCGGCCGTCGAGGCGGGGGTAGCGGTGTCCAGAGCCAGTACGAGCACGGTCCGACCCTAACGCGCCCCGGCCCGCGCTCAGCGCACCCACCACTCGACCGCGCCGCCGGCGGTCCACTCCGCCCGACCAGGACGACGCCGGCGAGCGGTCGGTCACCCGTCACGTCCCGCGAGCCGGGCGAAGCGTCAGCCGGCCACGGGCGCGGTGCGCGGGTCCCAGTCGATGACGTCGCGGCCGCCGTCGGCCAGCGCCTTGTTGGCCGCGCTGAACGGACGGCTGCCCAGGAAGCCCACGCGGTTGAGCGGGCTCGGGTGACCGGCCTCGATCACGACATGCGCGGGATTGGTGATCAGCGCGGCTTTCTTGCGCGCGTAACCACCCCAGAGCAGGAACACCACGCGGTCGTCGCGGGCGTTCAGCGCGCGGATCGTCGCATCGGTGAAGGCCTCCCAACCCTTGCCGGCGTGCGACGCGGCGGCCGCGGCGCGGACGGTCAGCACCGCGTTGAGCAGCAACACCCCCTGCCGCGCCCAACCGGTGAGGTCACCGGCCGCGGGCGGCGCCACCCCGACATCGGCGGCCAGCTCCTTGAAGACGTTGCGCAGCGACGGCGGGATCCGCACGCCCTCGCGCACGCTGAAGCTCAGCCCATGCGCCTGCCCCGGCCCGTGATAGGGATCCTGTCCGAGGATCAGCACCCGGGTCTGCTCGGGCGCGCAGAGCCGGTAGGCCGCGAAGAGATCCTCGATCGGCGGATAGATCGTGTGCGTCGCGTACTCCGCGGTCACGAACTCGCTGAGCGCGGCCGTCGCCCTCTCGTCGAGAAACCCGGCAAGCTCCGCTCGCCACCCGGCCGGCAGCATCTCCGCCAGATCCACGTTCTTCCCTTCGACATCTGCTCGTCGCGGCCCCGGTTGACCGCCTTGCCCGCTGTGCTGATCAGCCGCGCGGCGCTGGGTCGTCGCTGTGCAGCTGCTTGATCCGGGTGGCCCAGTCGCCGCCGTGCGGCACCAGCTCGACCACCCGGGTGTCGTCGTCGAGGCGATCGAGACGCACCCGCAGATATTCGTCGTTGAGCTGCTCGACCAGGCCGGCGCCCCACTCGACCACGGTGACCGCGTCGTCGGCCGAGGCGTCCAGGTCGAGGTCGTCGATCTCGGCGCGCGGGTCGGGGCGGTCGCCCAACCGGTATGCGTCGGCGTGCACCAGCGGCGTGCGGCCCCGATGCACCCGCGCGATCACAAAGGTCGGCGAGGTGATCGCGTCGGTGACGCCCAGCCCGGCCCCGATGCCCTGCACCATCGCCGTCTTGCCGGCGCCCAGCGGGCCGGTCAGCAGCACCAGGTCACCCGGGCGCAGGATCGACGCGAGCCGCCGCCCGAACTCCCGGGTGTCGTCGACGGTGGGCAGCTTCACGAGATCTTCTCCAGGAACGGCAGCAGTGCGGCGTTGACCTCGTCGGCCTTCTCGAGCATCACCACGTGGCCGCTGTTGTCCACTTTGATCAACTCCGCCTCGGGCAGGTGCTTGAGGATCTCCTCGGAGTGCGTCACCGGCGTCAGATAGTCGCGGGTGCCGACGATCACCAGCACCGGAACCCCCCGCAACGCCGACAGGGCCGGGAAGCGGTTGTGCGTATAGAGCGTGTGCAGGTATTTCGTCAGCGTCTCGACCGAGGTCTTCGAGTTCATGGTCTCCACGAAGGTGACCAACGACGGACTGGGCTTGGGCTCACCGAAGCCGTAGCGCCGGGTCAGCAGCCAGGCCAGGTCGGACGACACCACCCGGGCCCGGTCGATCGTGTTGCCGCCCAGGTGGGCCGCCTTGCCCCAGAGCGGGAAGAAGGGAGCGCTGGCCCGGGCGACCAGGGTGGGGATGCCCAGCTTGGTCTTGTCGATCAGACCGGCCGAAGTGGACATCAGCACGACACCGGTCACCCGTTTGCCGAACCACTCCGGATACTGCTCGGCGAACGCCATGATCGTCATGCCACCCATCGAGTGGCCGACCAGGATGATGTGGCCGTCGGGCACGGTCGCGTTGAGCACCGCGGCCAGCGACTTGCCGAGCGCCGCGATGTCGTAGTCGCCGGACTTGAGCCGGCTCGACCGGCCGTGCCCGGGCTGGTCGTAGAAGACCAGCCGGTGATCGCCGCGGTCGGCGAGGGCCTGACGCTGGAAATAGAAGGTGCCCATGTCGAGCGCGAACCCGTGCACGAAGACGATCGTGGGCTTGGTGCCCGGCTCGCGGGGCTCCACGATCTCGACGTGCAACTCGGTGCCGTCGGCCGCGGTGACCGTCTGCTCCCGGTCGAACGGCTGATCGCCGAAGGGCTCGTCGACGTGCGGATCGCCGGGCGCGTTGACCGAGCGCCGCACCAGCACCCGCTCGACCGCGAACGCCGTGGCCAGACCCGCCGCGAGCACGCCGACGGCCGCGCCCACCACGCCGACCTGCTTGGCCCGCCGCGACGACCCCTTGGCCGGACTCATGCCCCACCCCCAGCATCCCGGTCCTCGACCCCGCCTTCCAGGGCGTCGCCGGGGGATGACCCGCCGCCGCCGTCATAAACGCGGGGGACCCGGGTGCTGCCGAAGCGGGTCACGATCTCGTAGTTGATCGTGCCGGCCACCGCGGCCCAGTCGTCGGCGGTGGGCGCGCCGTCGTCACCAGGCCCGAAGAGCGTCGCCACCTCGCCCGTCGTCACGTCGTCGTCGCCCACGTCGAGAACGATCTGATCCATGCAGACCCGGCCGGCGATCGTCCGGCGCTTGCCGCCGAGCTGCACCGGCCCGGCGTTCGAGGCCGCGCGCGGCACCCCGTCGGCGTAGCCCAGCGGCACCAGCGCCAGCGTCGTCTCGCGCTCGGTGAAGTAGGTGTGCCCGTAGGACACCCCCTGACCGGCCGGCACCCGCTTGGTCAGAGCCACCCGGGCCCGCGCGGTCATCGCCGGTCGCAGCCCGAAGGTCTCGCCCTCGATCGGCGACAGACCGTAGACCGCGATGCCCGGACGCACCAGGTCGTAGTGGGAGTCGGGGCGGGTCAACGTCGCCGCCGAGTTGGCGATGTGCCGATAGCGCGGCGTGATGCCGAAGCGCTCGGCGACCGCCAGCCCGTCGGCGAAGGCCGCCAGCTGATGATCGATGGTCTCGTGACCCGGCGCGTCCGCGTAGACGAAATGGCTCCAGACGCCGACCACGTCGATCTCGCCGTCGGCCTGAGCCTTCGCCGCGGCCTCCAGCAACGCCGGCCACTCGGCCGCGGTCGCACCGCCCCGGGCCAGGCCGGTATCGATCTTCAGGTGGACCCGGGCCGTGCGCTCGGCCCGCCGGGCCGCGCTGACCAGCTCCCCCAGCAGCTCGAGGCTGCCCGCGCTGAGGTCGACATCGGCCGCGACACCCTCGTGCAGCGGCAGCCCGGGTGAATGCAGCCAGGCCAGCACCGGCACGTCGATTCCGGCCCGGCGCAGCGTCAAACCCTCGTCGAGCGTCGCCACCCCGAGCCAGGTCGCCCCGCCGGCCAGCGCGGCCCGGGCCGACGGCAGCATGCCGTGCCCGTAGCCGTCGCCCTTGACCACCGCCATGACCTCGGCGGTGGTGCCGGCGCGCAGCAACGCGACGTTGTCCCGGATGGCGTCCAGATCGATCCGGACCTCGGCCTGCCACATGATTCCCAGCCTACCGATCGGTATGACGGTTCTGTTTCCGCAGCTCAGCCCTCACCGCGATCACCGAGGAGCACCGATGAGATCGCGAACCGTAGCCCGGAGCGCGGTGGCGATGTCGGGCGCGGTGACCGGGCCGCCCCCGGCCGCCCGCCGGCCGGCCAGCCCGTGGGCATAAGCCGCCGCGGCCGCGGCCCGCTCGGGCGGCAGACCGCCCGCGAGCAGCGACCCCAGCAGGCCGGCCAGCACGTCGCCGCTGCCCGCCGTGGCCAGCGCGGACGTGCCGGTCGGGTTGACCAGCACCGCACCGGCCGGGGTGGCCACGATCGTCCGGTCGCCCTTGAGCAGCACCACCGCGTTGGTCCACGAGGCCAGCTTGAGGGCCGCGCCAACCCGGTCGGCGCCGGGTGCCTCACCCGCCAGCCGCTTGAACTCGCCGTCGTGCGGCGTGATCACCACCGGCGCGTCGCGGCGCAGATCGTCCGCGTGCTTGCCGTCGACCAGCAGAGTCAGCGCATCGGCATCCAGCACCACCGGCAACGGGGTGGCGAGGACGCTGCGCAGTGTGGTGCGGGCCTCGTCGCCGGTGCCGAGCCCCGAGCCGCACACCCAGGCCTGCACCCGGCCCGCGTCGGCGACCTTGGGCGTGGCCACCACTGACGGGTGGGCTCGCACGACGTCTTCGTAGGCGCTCCCCGCATAGCGGACCATGCCCGTCGGGCCGGCGAGCGCGCCACTCACCCCGAGCAGCGCGGCCCCCGGATAGGTGGCCGAGCCGGTGGCGATGCCGACCACGCCGCGGGTGTATTTGTCGGAGGTGGGACCGGGATGCGGCCACCAGCCGGCGACGTCACCGGCATCGGGCACCGCCAGCGCCGGATCGGCCCGCAGCACCGGCCCGAGGCCGATGTCGACCAGCTCGACGTGGCCGCAGCGCACCGCGGCCGGGCCGACGACGTGCGCGGGCTTGAGACAGCCGAAGGTGACGGTGACGTCGGCGTGCACCGCCTCGCCGGGCACGTCGCCGGTGTCGACCGCCACGCCGCTCGGCACGTCCACGGCGACGACCACAGCTCGTACGCCGGAACGCCCGCGCAGCTCACTCAGCCGATCCGCCAGGGCTGCCGCCGGCGGGCGCAGACCGCCGGTGGCGCCGATCCCGACGATGCCGTCGAGCACCAGGTCGGCCCGCTCGGGCAGCTCGCGCACGGTGAAGCCGCCGGCCTCGCGCAACGCCCGCAGCCCGGCCAGGTGGACCCGCTCGGGGCTCAGCAGCAGCGCCCGCACCTGGGCGCCGCGCCGGGCCAGGGCAGCGCCGGCATAGAGCGTGTCGCCACCGTTGTCACCGCTGCCGACCAGCAGCACCACGCGAGCGCCGTAGACGCCGCCACCGTCCTCCAGCAGGAGCGCACAGCGCCTCGCCAGCCCGGCGGCGGCCCGCTGCATGAGGGTGCCCTCGGGCAATGTCGCCATCAGGTTTCGTTCCGCCGCGCGCACATCCGCGACCCGCCAAGCCTGCCGCATCAGCCCTCCGCTCCTGTTGAGACGATGCCGACTGTTCTAGCGCAAGCCTGCGACATTTTCCCGCCGGCGCCGCCCGGGGGGCCCGGTCAGGACTCCGCGACCACCATCGCCGAGGCGATGCCGCCGTCGTGCGAGAGCGAGAGGTGCCACCGGTTGACCCCGCGCTCGGTGGCGACGGCGGCGACCGTGCCGGACACCGTGAGCCACGGGCGGCCGTCCGGGTCGGCGACGATCTCGCAGTCGTGCCACAGCATGCCCGCGGGCGCGCCGAGCGCCTTGGCCACCGCTTCCTTGGCCGCGAACCGCGCCGCCAGCGACTCGGCCGACCGCGGATTTCCCGAGACGGTCAGCCGCTCACCCTCGGTGAAGAGCCGGACCGCCAGCGACGGCGTCCGGTCGAGGGCGCGCGCGAAGCGCTCCACCAGGACCACGTCGATGCCGACAGCCACGATCACGGCCCAACTTTATCGGTAGCCGCCTCTTACCATCCGGCCGAGCGCCGGACCCGGCCTGTGGACGACGGGCGGCTGTCGTCCACAGGCCCCGCCACGGCCGGTCCGCGGGCCCTACCGTCGTCGCATCACACCGCCGGACCCAGGAGGTCGCCGATGAACCCCGAGCTCGAAGTCGATGCCGACGCACTGCGACGTGCAGCCGCGGGCGTCGCCGCCGGCGGCGATCGGGTCGGTGCCGCGACCGGCGACGAACCGCCGGTGCCACTGACACCACGCTGGGCCGCCGCCGACGCGGCCCTGCTGGCCGGCGCGGCGGCCCGCGGCCAGCTCGCGCTGATCGGCGCCGGGATCGACGAGACCGCCCGCCGCATCGGGGAGGCCGCTGCCGCCTACGAGCTGGCCGATGCCCGTGCCGTCACCCGCCTGCGGCTCACCCGATGACCTCCGCCGTCCACGAGCGTCTGCGGGTCACCGACCCGGAGCGATGGCGGGCGCTCGCCCTCTCCTGGCGCCGCTGGGCGACCTTGGCCGGCCGCTTGGCCGCCGAGCTCGGCCCGCGGGTGGCCGCCCTGGGCGCGGCCTGGCGGGGCGCGGCGGCCACCGCGGCCACCCGCCGGCTGCACGAGCTGCGCGGCCGGCTCGTGGCCTTCCGCTTGCGGTGCTGGCTGGCCGACCAAGTGGCCAGCGAGTTCGCCGCAGCCCTGGCCCGCGCGCGGGCGCTGCTCTCCCGTGGCGCTCGCGAGAGCGCCCTCGAGCTGGCGGCCCGGGCCGACGCCGAGGCCACCGATCGGTTCCAGCGGCTGACCGAGGTGATGCGCACCCCGCCGCAACCACCACCCGGCGACAGCCGGCCCGACTGCACCACCTCGCCGGCCGGCGTGCACGCGTGGTGGTCCGCGCTTGAAGTCGAGGAGCGGCATTGGCTGCTGGCGACCGAGGCGGCCTGGCTGGCCCGGCTCGACGGGCTCCCCGCGAGCGACCGCGACGTCGCCAACCGCCTGCTGCTCGACGACCGCCGGGAGGAGATCGACCGGGCGATCGCCGGGGCCACCGGGCGCGAGCGTGACCGGCTGCGGGACAAGCGCGACGGACTGGCCGCGCTGAGCGACCGGCTCGGCGACGAGGCCGGCCCGCGGGCCTATCTGCTGAGCCTCGACCTGAGCGAGGAGGGCCGGGCGGTGGTGGCGCTCGGCGATCCCGACCGGGCCAGCGGCGTGCTCACCCAGGTCCCGGGGATGACGGCCGATCTGGCCTCGCTCGGCGGCGAGCTGTCCCGGGCCGAGCGGGTCGCGGTGCGCGCCGCCGAGCTGAGGCCCGAGTCGGCCACCAGCGCGGTGCTCTGGCTCGACTACGACGCCCCCGATTTTGTCGACGAGGCGGCGAGCGCTCGCCGGGCCGAGGCCGCGGCGCCCGCGTTGCGGCACTTCCAGGAGGGTCTGCGGGCCGGGCACGAGGGTCCGCCCGCGCGCCAGGTCGTGCTCGGCCACAGCTACGGGTCGCTGGTGGTCGGCAAGGCGGCGGCCGGTGAGGGGTTCGCGGCCGACGGCGTGGTCTTCGTGGGCTCGCCCGGCGTCGGGGTCGGCTCGGCCCACGATCTGCGGGTGCCACCGGGTGAGGTCTGGTCGTCCACCTCCCGCAGCGACGTGATCCAGTACGCGGCGGTCTCACCGGGCAGCCTGGTCCGTGATCTGGCCGTGGCCGGCAGCGTGCCGGTGGCCGGGCCGTGGCTGGCCTTCGGCCGGCCCGAGCGCGACCTGTGGTTCGGCCCCAATCCCAGCGGTCCCGGCTTCGGGGCCACCGTGTTCGCCAGCGCGCCGGGCGGCGGTCACGCCGGCTACTGGGACCGCGGCAGCCCGTCCCTCGACAAGCTGGCCGCCATCACGCTGGGTGCGGCGTGATGGCGGCCGGCCGGTCGGACGTTCTACTCGACGGTGACCGACTTCGCGAGGTTGCGGGGCTGGTCGACGTCGTGACCACGGGCCGAGGCGATCTCGCAGGCCAGGATCTGCAGCGGCACGGTGGTCATCAGAGGCGCCAGCAGCGTCGGTGTGGCCGGCACCGGGATCAGGTGGTCGGCGTAGGCGGCGACGCTGTCGTCACCCTCCTCGGCGATCACGATGGTGCGGGCGCCGCGGGCCCGGACCTCCTGGATGTTCGAGACGACCTTGTCCCGGATGACGCCGCGGCCGGCCGGCGAGGGCACCACGCAGACCACCGGTGTGCCCTCGTCGATCAGGGCGATCGGCCCGTGCTTCAGCTCACCGGCGGCAAAGCCCTCGGCGTGCATGTAGGCGAGCTCCTTGAGCTTGAGCGCGCCCTCCAGCGCCACCGGATATCCGACGTGGCGACCGATGAAGAGCACCGTCGAGGCGCTCTTGAGGTCGCGGCCGAGCGCGCGGACCTCCTCCATCGAGCCCAGCAGGGTGCGCAAGCTGTCGGGGGTGCTCTGCAGTTTCTCGACCACGGCGGCGACCTCGTCGGCATACATGACGCCGCGGATCTGAGCCAGGTGCAGGCCGATGAGATAGCAGGCGACCAGCTGGGTGAGGAACGCCTTGGTCGACGCCACCGCGATCTCGGGACCGCCGTGTGTGTAAAGCACCGCGTCGGACTCGCGCGGGATCGTCGAGCCGTTGGTGTTGCAGATGGCCAGGACGCGGGCCTTCTGCTCCTTGGCGTGGCGCAGCGCCATCAGCGTGTCCATCGTCTCGCCGGACTGGCTGATCACGATCACCAGCGTCGAGCGGTCGAGGATCGGGTCGCGGTAGCGGAACTCGCTGGCCAGCTCGACCTCGCACGGGAGGCGCACCCAGTGCTCGATGGCGTATTTGGCGACCATGCCCGCGTTGTAGGAGGTGCCGCAGGCGATGATGAAGATCTTGTCGACGTCGCGCAGGTCCTGGTCGGTGAGCCGCACCTCGTCGAGGACGATCTCGCCGCGGTCGGAGAGCCGGCCCAGCAGCGTGTCGGCGATGGCCTGGGGCTGCTCGGCGATCTCCTTGAGCATGAAGTAGTCGAATCCGCCCTTCTCGGCGGCCGAGGCGTCCCAGTCGATGTGGAACTCCTTGCCCTGCTGGGCCGAGCCGTCGAAGCCGGTGATCTCGATGCCGGCCGGCGTGATCAGGACGACCTGGTCCTGGCCCAGCTCGATCGCCTCGCGGGTGTATTCGATGAAGGCCGAGACGTCGCTGGCCAGGAAGTTCTCGCCGTCGCCGCGACCCACGACCAGCGGCGAGTTGCGCCGGGCGGCGACGACCGCGTCGGGCACCTCGACGTCGATGGCCAGCAGGGTGAAGGCACCCTCGAGCCGGCGCACCGTGCGGCGCATGCCCTCGGCCAGCAGCTCCGGCCCCTCGGCGTGACCCGACTCGCGCAGCGCCCGCACCTCGGCCGCGAGCAGGTGAGCGGCGCACTCGGTGTCGGTGTCGCTGGTGAACTCGACACCGGTCGCCTCGAGCTCGGCCCGCAGACGGGCGAAGTTCTCGATGATGCCGTTGTGGATGACCGCCACCCGGCCGTCCCGCGAGACGTGCGGGTGCGCGTTGCGGTCGGTCGGACCGCCATGGGTGGCCCAGCGGGTGTGCCCGATGCCGGTCAGCCCGCGGGCGATGCCGGGGTCGGCCGCCTCGACCAGTGCCTTCTCCAGGTTGGCGAGCTTGCCCGCTTTCTTCTCGGTCAGAACGGCGCCGTCGTCCACGACAGCGACACCGGCGGAGTCGTACCCGCGGTATTCCAGCCTGCGCAGTCCGTCAATAACGATGCTGAGCGCCGGTCGACCGCCGACGTACCCCACGATGCCACACATGGCCGTGACTCTAGCCGACGACCGCTCACCCGTCATGCTCGAGAAGCACCCTTTCGAGCACTCGGCCTGCGCAGAAAAGGCCGAATGGACGACAGCACCCTCGGACGGCTGGCGTCGTTGGCGTACCGTCGGCTACCGCGCCACGACAGCGCGCTCGCACCGGGAGACATGTTGAGCAATCAGCCCGACAATCGGCAGCCGGACGGCACCTCTGAGCCGACGGCCCCCGGCCGCCCGGCCTCCGGGCCGCCGTCCTACACACCCGGGTATGCGCCGCTGCCCCAGCCGCCGAACCCCGACTATCCGCCGACGTCCGAGTTCCCGGCCGTCCCGACGGATCAGTTCCCGGCGGCCTACGAGCCTCCGGCGCAGTACGCCCCGCCGCCGCCTGAGTACGCCCCGACCCAGTACGCGCCGGCCCAGTACACCCCGCCGGGTTCCGGCGCTCCGGGTTCGGGCGCTGCGGGGTACGGCCCTCCTGGGTACGGCCCTCCCCCCGGCCATCCGGCGCAGCCCGACCCGGGGCCGGCCGGCCGGCCGCCGCGCAAGAGCAAGCTGCCGATCGTCGCGGTGATCGTGGCGGTCACCCTGCTGCTCTGCGGCGGTGTCGCGACCGCGGGTGTGCTCATCGCGCGCAACGTCGCCGACCGGGCCGAGCGGGCCATCCCCGACCTGCCGACGGCCGCACCCCAGCTGCCCGACCTGCCGTCGGCCGCCCCGGACATCCCCGACCTGCCCACCGAGCTGCCGGATCTGCCCAGCCTGCCGGCCGCCCCCGATCTCAACGGTCGCAAGATCTCGGTGACCTACGAAGTGAGCGGCGAGGGTCAGGCGTCCCAGATCCTCTACGTCGAGAAGCTGGGTGACGCCCCCAAGCGGCTGCAGAACGTCGACCTGCCGTGGAAGTTCACCGCCGAGATGGAGACGCCCGCGCTGGTTTCGGTCGTCGCCATGCGGATCGGCACGTCGGAGGGCACGATTAGTTGCCGGGCTCTGGTCGACGGGGCCGAGGTGAAGCAACGCACCTCCAGCGCGAGCACCGTCGCCACGGCCACGTGCACCCACTTCGCCATCGACTGACCCGGGCGGCCGGGCCGACGCCGCCCGGCCGGGTGCGAACCGCTGAGCAGGAGGACGACCGATCTTGACGAGCGACCCGCTGGTCGAACGGATGCGCCCGTTCGGCACCACGATCTTCACCGAGATGTCCGCCCTGGCCACCAGCACCGGCTCGATCAATCTGGGGCAGGGCTTCCCCGACACCGACGGGCCGCCCGAGATGCTGGCGGCCGCGGCCCGGGCCCTGCGCGAGGGGTCCAACCAATACCCGCCCCTGCCCGGCATCCCCGCCCTGCGGGCCGCTGTCGCCGCTCACGAGCAGCGCTTCTGGCAGCTCGAGCGCGACCCCGGCAGCGAGGTCGTGATCACCGCCGGGGCCACCGAGGCGATCGCGGCCGCCATCCTGGCCCTGTGTGAGCCCGGCGACGAGGTCGTCACGTTCGAGCCGTACTACGACTCGTACGCCGCCTCGATCACCCTGGCCGGGGCCGCCCGCCGGCCGGTGACGCTGCGGCCGGGCGCCGACGGCCGTTACCGCTTCGACGAGGGTGAGTTGCGCGCGGCTTTCGGCCCGCGCACCCGGCTGGTGCTCCTGAACTCGCCGCACAACCCGACCGGCAAGGTCTTCACGCGGGCCGAGCTGGGCCTGGTCGCCGAGCTCTGCCAGGAGCACGACACCTACGCCGTGACCGACGAGGTCTACGAGCACCTGGTCTTCACCGATGCCGCCGAGCCGCACGTCCCGCTGGCCGGCCTGCCTGGCATGCGGGAGCGCACGCTGCGCATCTCCTCGGCCGGCAAGACGTTCTCGTGCACGGGCTGGAAGGTCGG
The DNA here is from genome assembly GCF_023544465.1 of Paractinoplanes maris. GTDB lineage: Bacteria > Actinomycetota > Actinomycetes > Mycobacteriales > Micromonosporaceae > Actinoplanes > Actinoplanes maris. Next base: position 187,145 of record NZ_JALPVL010000002.1, read on the forward strand.
CTGGGCCACCGGTCCAGCCCGGCTGGTGTCCGCGCTGACGCGCGTGAAGCAGTTCCTGACTTTTGTGAACGCCGGTCCGCTGCAGCCCGCCGTGGCCGTGGCGCTCGGCTTGGGCGACGACTACTTCACCGGCTTCCGCGATGAGTTGCAGGCCCGCCGCGACCATCTGACGGCCGGGCTGACCCGGGCCGGGTTCGCCGTGCAGCCTTCCGAGGGCACGTATTTCGTGACGGCCGACATCACGCCGATGGGTGGCACCGACGGCATCGAGTTCTGCCGCGAGCTGCCCGGCCGGTGCGGCGTGGTGGCCGTGCCGACGCAGGTCTTCTACGACAACCGGGAGGCGGGCCGCCATCTGATCCGCTTCGCCTTCTGCAAGCGGGAATCCGTGATCGACGAGGCCGCCGCACGCCTGGCCAAGCTGAGCCGGGCGTAGCCGGGCCGGGCCGGGCCGAATCGGCCGGGCCGGGCCGGCTCAGGCGGGCCGGGCTGAATCGGCCTGGTCGGGCCGGGCCGGCTCAGGCGGGCTGGGCTGATGCGGGCTGGGCTGAGGCGGGCACGAAAAAGCGGGCCGGCCCCGAGGGACCGGCCCGCTCCGAACGTCGATCAGGCGGCCGGGCTGGCCGACCGCACCTCTTCGGCGATCCGCTCGGCGACCTCGCGGGCGTGCTCCTCGGTGGCGGCCTCGACCATCACCCGGACCAACAGCTCGGTGCCCGACGGGCGCAGCAGCACCCGGCCGGTCTCGCCCAGCTCGTTCTCGGCCAGCGCCACGGCGGCCTGCACGGCCGGGGCCGAAGCGCCCGCCGCCCGGTCACCGACGCGCACGTTGATCAGGACCTGCGGCAGCGTGTGGACCACGGAGGCGAGATCGGCCAGCGACTTGCCGGTCGACGCCAGCTGGGCCATCAGGTGCAGCCCGGTCAGCACGCCGTCGCCGGTGGTGGCGTAGGCGGGCATCACGATGTGCCCGCTCTGCTCGCCGCCCAGTGCCAGCCCGCCCGCGGCCAGCTCCTCCAGCACATACCGGTCGCCGACCTTGGTCTCGAGCAGCTTGATGCCGGACTGCTTCATGGCGATCCGCAGACCGAGGTTGCTCATCACGGTCGCGACCAGCGTGTCGTCGGTCAGCGTCCCGGCGTCGCGCATCGCCAGCGCCAGGATCGCCATGATCTGGTCACCGTCGACGACCTCGCCCGAGGCGGTCACGGCCAGGCAGCGGTCCGCGTCGCCGTCGTGGGCCAGGCCCAGGTCGGCCCCCTCGGCCAGCACGGCGTCGCGCACCTTGTCGAGGTGCGTCGAGCCGCACTCTTCGTTGATGTTCAGGCCGTCCGGGTCGGCGTGGATCGCGATGACCTCGGCGCCGGCCTCCTCGTAGGCGACCGGGGCGACCTCGCTGGCCGCGCCGTTCGCGCAGTCGACCACGACCTTGATGCCGTCGAGCCGGTTGGGGACGGAGCCCACCAGGTGCTTCACGTAGTGCTCGGCCCCGTCGAGCAGGTCGTGCACCCGCCCGATGGCGGCGCCGGTCGGACGACCGAGCAGCCCGTGCCCGTCCGCGACAGCCTGCTCGATGCGCTCCTCCAGCTCGTCCGGCAGCTTGGTGCCGCCGGCGGCGAAGAGCTTGATCCCGTTGTCGGGCATCGGGTTGTGCGAGGCGGAGAGCATCACGCCGAGGTCGGCGTTGGTCTGGCCGACCAGGAAGGCGACCGCGGGGGTGGGCAGGACGCCGACGCGTACCACGTTGGCCCCGGCGCTGGTGAGCCCGGCGACCACGGCCGCCTCGAGCATCTCGCCGCTGGCCCGCGGGTCACGCCCGACGATCGCCAGCGGCTGGTGGCTGCTGTCGCTCTCGACCAGCACGCGCGCGGCCGCGACGGCGACGCTGAGGGCCAGTTCCGGGGTGAGATCGCCATTCGCGAGCCCGCGTACGCCATCGGTGCCGAACAGACGCCCCATAGAGGCTTCCTTTCCCCGGATTCATCCCTGAGGGAGAGACGAACACGGGTGCGTTGAGAAGGGAGGGGAACGCAAAACGGCCGGGCCGGCCCCCTCGAGAACATCAGGGGGGCGCAACCCGGCCGTGTCAGACTCGGCGCAAAATCAGCGCTTCGAGTACTGCGGAGCCTTGCGGGCCTTCTTGAGACCGTACTTCTTGCTCTCCTTGACGCGGGCGTCACGGGTGAGGAAGCCGGCCTTCTTGAGGGCGGGACGATCGTCGGGCTCGTTGGTGATCAGCGCCCGGGCGATGCCGAGGCGGAGCGCACCGGCCTGACCGGTGATGCCGCCGCCACGCAGGTTGGCGATGACGTCGAACTGCTCGGTCTTCTCCGAGGTCTCGAACGGCTCACGGATGAGCTGCTGGTGGACCTTGCTCGGGAAGTAGGCCTCGAGGTCGCGGCCGTTGCAGGTGATCTTGCCGGTGCCGGGGATGAGACGCACCCGGACGATGGCCTCCTTGCGGCGGCCGACGGTCTGGATGGGACGGTCACCGGGACGCGGGGCGCGGACCGGGGCCGGCGCGGGCGTCTCGACGACGACCACGGTCTCGGCGGGCGTCTCGACAACGACCGTGCCGGCGGGCTCCTCGACGGTCTCGACGACCTCGGGCTCGATAACGTCGGACATGCTGCTGCCTTCTCCCGCGCTCACTGCGCGATCTGGGTGATTACGAACGGCTGGGGCTGCTGCGCCGCGTGCGGGTGCTCAGCGCCCGGGTAGACCTTCAGCTTCTTGATGATCTGCCGCGCGAGCTTGTTGTGCGGGAGCATGCCCTTCACGGCCAGCTCGATCGCCTTCTCGGGGCGCTTGCTCAGCAGCTCCTCGTAACCGACCTGCTTGAGACCGCCCGGGTAACCCGAGTGGCGGTACGCCACCTTGGTCTGCCGCTTGTTGCCGGTCAGGGCGACCTTGCCGGCATTGATGATCACCACGAAGTCGCCGGTGTCGACATGCGGGGCGAAGGTCGGCTTGTGCTTGCCGCGCAGGAGAGTCGCGGTGTGGGTGGCCAGCCGACCCAGAACGACGTCAGAAGCGTCGATAATGTGCCACTGACGCTCGATCTCACCCGGCTTCGGGCTGTACGTACGCACAGAATTACCTTGTCTTGTCGTCGGTCTGGGGTCGCGCGCTGGTCGCGCCGAACGCGAACATCAAGCCCACCCGTGAGGGTGAGCCCGCAGCTGTCGCACAACAGCAGGCAACAATACCCGGCTGCGCGGCGAGTGGTCAAAACGTGGTGGGTCGCGAACAGATCGCGGTGCTGCACAGCGAAAGATCACGGTGCTGCCTCGCGAAGGATCGCGTCACGTTCGGTGGTCTCGCCCAGCGCGCGGACGCGACCTCCAAGAATAACCGTAGGCAAGCATACCCGCTCGCGCAGGCACGCCCGAAGCCGGGACCCGGCGTCACGAAGGTCACAGGTCGATGGCTCTTAGCAGGCTCGAAACAAACGGGACGCAGGGGCGAAATTCCTCACCGGCACGCTTCCGGCATGGGCAATGGTGCATACACCTCGACGACGCGGGACCGGCGCAGCCGCCGCGGTCGGGGACGACGCACTATTGAAAGGCCACCGTCAGGGTTGAGGACGGACCTGACGGTGACCGCCGGACCGGCTTCCCGGTCCGGCGAGGAGGAGTCGTGGCGCGTGCCGTGCGGAGGTACGGCGGAGAACGCAGGCGTGACATGGGAGCGGGTCGACGCTGAGGACGGCGGGCTCCGAGCGTGCCCTTCGGTGGACCGGACGGCCGCGCCACGACTTCTGACCAGCCGGCAGGCCGGATGAGCGAGCGTACGGGGGGAACGCGCCGGACGGTCATCACAGCGGCCGCCCTGGCCGAGCCGACCGCGTCGCTCTCCGGATACACGGTCGGGGTCACCGCCGACCGCCGGCGTGACGAGCTGGCCAATCTGCTCGAGAGCCGGGGCGCCCGGGTGGTGCTGGCCCCCGCGCTGCGCATCGTCCCGATCGCCGACGACGCCGAACTCCGGGCGGCCACCCGCGCCTGCCTCGACCTGCCGCCCGACATCGTGCTGGTCAACACCGGCATCGGCATGCGCGGCTGGCTCGAGGCGGCCGAGAGCTGGGGCCTGGCCGACCCGCTGCGCGACGCGCTCTCCCGGGCCTATCTGATCGGCCGCGGCCCCAAGGCGCGGGCCGCGATCCGCTCGGCCGGGCTGCACGACCAGTGGTCACCCGAGGGCGAGAGTTACGAGGAGGTCGTCGAGCACCTCAAGGCGCGGGGCGTCGCCGGCCTGACCGTGGCGATGCAGCTGCACGGCGAGAGCCAGCCCGAATACACCGAGGCGCTGGAGCAGGCGGGCGCCCGGGTGATCGAGGTCCCGGTCTATCGCTGGGCTCCGCCGACCGACCCCGCCCCGCTGCACCGCCTGGTCGACCTGATCACGGCCCGGCTGGTCGACGCGGTCACGTTCACCGCCGCCCCGGCCGTGCAGGCACTGCTGCGCACCGCGGGCCCCGCCGCCGACGCGGTCCTGGAGGCGCTCCGCCATGACGTCATGGCCGCCTGCGTGGGCCCGGTGACCGCCGGCCCGCTGCGCCGCCACAACGTCCCGGTCGTCACCCCGGCCCGGGCCCGCCTGAGCTCACTGGTCCGCACGATCGTCGACGAGCTGCCGCAGCGCGCCGTCTCCCTCAAGGTGGCCGGCCACGCACTCACGCTGCGCGGCCACGCCGCCATCGTCGACGGCGAGCTCCGCCCGCTGGCCCCCGCCCCGATGGCCGTCCTGCGCGCCTTGGCCGCAGTCCCCGGCCGCGTGCTCTCCCGGGCCGCCCTGCTGCACGCCCTCCCCCGAGGCGCCGACGAACACGCCGTCGAAATGGCCGTAGCCCGCCTGCGCGCCGGCCTCGCAGCCCCCGGCGTAATCCAAACCGTGGTCAAACGCGGCTACCGACTCCCCGTCTGAAGCCCACTACCCGACCGAGCCGACCGGGTTCGACGTACGCCGATCAGGCTCTCCGTCGAAGCCGGCATGGGATCGGTCCGCTCACGGTGGGTTCGGCGACGGCGGTGCGACTGTGGGGTTCGGGCGCAACCACTCACGCACGTCGCGCGGGTGGGGTGAGCGTCCTGGGCGCGCCAGCGCCCTGCTCGCCCCGCCCGCGCCCTCGGCGGGAGCAGCGATCCGCACTCCCCACCCCGCTACGACATCAAGCCTTTGATCTTGGTTTGGAAAGCCCACTCACACTCTCGCTGGATAGCCGCCTTGTTCGGCCACGAGCGTCGCCATGGCGTGTTCCACCACTCCCACCAGCACTTGCTTGACCGAGTCGCGATGCCTCGCGTCGCACATGACCAGCGGCACGTGGGCCGGGATGGCCAGCGCCTCCCGCACCTCGTCCGGCTCGTAGCGCGGCGCCCCGTCGAAGCAGTTCAGCGCCACCAGATAGGGCAGGTGGCGGTTCTCGAAGTAGTCGAGCGGGGCGAACGCGTCCGCGATGCGACGGGTGTCGACCAGCACGGCCGCACCGACCGCACCCCGGATCAGCTCGTCCCACATGAACCAGAAGCGGGTCTGCCCGGGGGTGCCGAAAAGGTAGAGGATCAGGTCGTCGGCCATCGTGATGCGGCCGAAGTCCATCGCCACCGTGGTGGTCCCCTTGCCGGGCACCTTGGACGCGTCGTCGATCCCCTGCCCGGCTGAGGTCATCACGGCCTCGGTGGTCAGTGGTTCGATCTCGGAGACCGCTCCGACCAACGTCGTCTTACCCACGCCGAAGCCACCGGCGACGACGATCTTCGCCGAGGTGATCTCCTTGGGTTGCGCCCCCGCCCGCTCAGAGCTTGCGAAGTCCACTCAACACCCTTTCCAGCAGATCCATCCGCTCCGTGAACCCAGTTTTGGGAGCGGCGCTGTGCAACGACAGCAGCCCATCGGCCACCATGTCCGCCACCAGCACCCGGGCCACACCCAGCGGAAGCCGGGTCAGCGCCGAGAGCTCGGCCAGCGATTGCGCCTTCGCCTCGCACAGCACGGCGATGCGGTATTTGTCGTGCCCGGCGAACCGGGACTCTTGCAGACCGGCCTGGCTGGCGACCAGGACCGCCTCGATCGGGATGTCCCGACGCGGCTCGGTGCGTCCGCGAGTGACCGCGTACGGGCGTACCAGGTTGCCTCTCGGGTCCTGTGGCTGGCCCATCGCGCGATCACCCCCTTCCGTCGAGCCGGCGACTAATGACTGACTGCTTCGCGTGCGGTCGGCGACAGCGAGGCACCGACCCGCTCGACCAGCAACGCCATCTCGTATCCGACCTGGCCCACGTCGCAGCTGCGCGCGGCCAGCACGGCCATCGAGGAGCCGTCGCTGATCGACATGAGGAACAGGTAGCCGCTGTCCATCTCGATGATCGTCTGGTTGACCGCGCCCGCGTTGAACATGCGGGAGGCGCCGTCGGTCAGGCTGACCACGCCGGACGTGATGGCGGCCAGTTGGTCGGCCCGGTCGGTCGGCAGATCGCGGGACGCCGCCAGCAGCAGGCCGTCGGCGGACACGGCCACGACGTGGGCGATGCCGGCGACGCTGTTGGCGAAGTTGTTGAGCAGCCAGCCCATGTCCTGCATGGTGGGGGGCCTGGTCACCGATCGTTCTCCTTAGCCTGGGTGAAGGACTCGGCGGAGCCGTCGGTCCGTCCACGTTGCACACCCCGGTGATACGCGGAAAGGAGCCCGCGGACCTCGTCGGGACTGCGCCTGTTCTGGTTGCGCGGCCCGGGCTGTACGCCGCCGGGCACCAGCTGCGCCTGGGGAACACGTTTGGGGAGACCGGACCGCGTGGTGCCGGCGTCGACGGGATCGGCCGCTGCCATCGCCTTCTGCCACCCCTCGTCGGCCGTGGTCCGCCACTTGTCCTCGGCCGCGGGACGCGGCTTCGGCACGGAGCGTCCATTGTGCCCGTTGCTCGACGGGGCCGCAGCCGGGGGCGCGGCCGGGGCCGGGGCCGCCGGAGCCGCGGGGGGCGGCGGCGAGACCGGCACGGGCGGTGGCGCCGGCGTCGGCGTCGGCGTCGGGGTTGGCGTCGGGGTTGCTTTCGCCGCGCCCGGCGAGCTGTTGGGCGGCGGGGCGTAGCCGGCGGTCGGCATGCCCCACTCCTCCTGGCTCGCCGCGTCGTGGTCGCGGAACCAGCTCTGCTGCATCTGCACGAAGATCGGTGAGTCGTTGCGCTCGTCGGCCGTCGGCGGGGCCGACACCGGCGGAACCGGCGGCATCGCGGCGAGCGCGGCACCCCACGAGCTGCCGGTCGGCGGTGCGGGCGGCGAGACCGGCTCCGGCGCCACCGGCCCAGGCGCCACGACGGGCGTCTGCATCGCCGGTGCCTGTGCGGTACGGGGCTGCACGGTCGGGGTCTGCACGGTGGCGGTGAAGCCGTTCATGGTCGGCGCGCTCTGGGCGTCGTCGACCGCCTTCGTCACCCGGGTCGGCAGCGGCGGACGGTTCGGCGTCGGCCGCACGTCCGGGTCGGCCGGCGGCCGCTGCGACGGGAAGACCGGCAGCTGGGGGTGCGCGCTCGGCGGCGGCGGGGTCGGCTCGTGCCACGGCTCGGGCGCGATCGCCGGCAGGGTCGCGGTGGCCGACCGGCCCGCGCGGGAGTCCCAGCCACCCCCGTACGGCGCGGTGCCGAGCTCCTGCGGCCGGGCCGGCGGGTCGATCCGCCGGCTGGGCAGCACCACGATCGTGCTCGGCAGCGTGACCTGGGCGACCGTGCCGCCCTCGATGTTGGCCCGCAGCTCGACGCGGACGCCGTAGCGGGCGGCGAGCCGGCCGACCACGGCCAGGCCCATCAGCCGGAACGCGGCCACGTCGACGCTCGGCGGCTCGGAGAGACGGCGGTTGAGCTGGTCCATCTGCTCCTCGGACATGCCGAGGCCGCGGTCCTCGACCTGGATCACCACGTAGTCGCGGATGCGGCGTCCGTCGGCCACCACGATCGTGTTGGGCGGCGAGAACCGGGTGGCGTTGTCGAGCAGCTCGGCGACCAGGCGGACCACGTCGTTGACGGCGAGCGCGGCGATCGAGATGTCGGTGTCGACCGTGCCGAACTCGACGCGGTTGTAGAGCTCGACCTCGGACTGGGCGGCGCGCAGCGCGTCGACCAGCAGCGCGTCCTCCCGGCGGGGGGCGCTGGAGTCGGCGCCCGCCAGCACCAGCAGGTTCTCGTCGTTGCGGCGCATCCGGGTCGCCAGGTGGTCGAGTTCGAAGAGCTGCGCGAGCCGCTTCGGGTCCTCCTCGGTGCGCTCGATCTGGTCGAGCTCGCCGATCATCCGGTCGACCAGCGACTGACTGCGCCGGGCGAGGTTGAGGAACATCGTCGAGACGCTGGTGCGCAGCGCGGCCTGCTCGGCCGCGACGCGGACCGCCTCGCGGTGGACCACGTTGAAGGCCTGGGCGACCTGGCCGATCTCGTCGCGGTTGGACAGCTTGATCGGGTCGCGCAGCTGGCTGACGATGTCGTCGGCCCCACCCTCACCGAGGTTGCGGGCGTCGCGCAGCCGGGCCACCGCGTCCGGCAGGTCGCGGTTGGCCACCGCGAGCGCGCCCTCCCGCAGCTTGCGCAGCGACAGGTTGAGCGAGCGGGCCAGGATGACCGCGAGCACGATGGCCAGGATCAGCACGAGCACGACCAGCGCCGACTCGATGGCCGCCTGGCGCACGACGGCGTCGCGGTCGGCCGAGGCCTGATCGACGACATCGGACTCGAGCTCCTGCTCGGCCCAGCGCATCAGGTCGACCACCGCGCCGAAAGCCTGGGCGATCTCGGGAGCCTGGACCCCGCCGCCGTTGCCGGCCCGGGCCAGCTGGGTGGCCACGCCGTCGAGCAGGTTGACCGCGTCACCGCTGACCACGTTCTCCACCAGGGAGCGCTGGGCCGGGTCGGCGACGAGGGAGAAAGCGAGCAGGGCCTCCTGCTGGCTGGTCTGGGTGGCGATGAACGCGGTGCGCTGCTCCGGGCTGAGGTCGCCGGTGATCTGGGCCGCGTAGGAGATGGCGCCCTGCTCGGCGGTGCCGGCCTTGGCCCGGCCGAAGGCGGCGATCGCGCGCAGCCGGTCGGCCACGTCGCCGTCGCCCGCGTACTGGCTGAGCGCCTCGGCGTAGCCGACCAGGTCGGTGATCACCACGCCGTAGCGGGAGACGACCTCGGCCACGGCGATGCCGTTGCGGTCGCCGACCGCGGTGCGGGTGGCGTCCATCGTGTTCAGGTGGTCGTCGATGCGGGCCAGCCGGTCGCGCACGGCGGCCGGTGGATCCTCCACATCGGCCCGGTGAGCACGGTAGATCTGGATCTGCGCGTCGCTGCCGGCCACGGCCGACTGGTAGGCGCCGGCCTTGGCATCCGGGTTGCCCAGATAGGCGGCGGCCGCCATGCGCTCGACGTTCAACAGCTGGGTGAGCCCGGAGATGTCGGTCTCCAGCTTGGTCAGTTCCTCGACGGTGCCCGCCTCGGCGGCACGTTGCCCGACATCGACCAGCCGGGTGGTGGCCAGCGCGACCACGGCGACCAGCGGGACGACCAGGATCAGGGCGAGCTTGGCGCGGATGCGGGCGTCTCGCAGGCGGGGGAAGACACCACGGCGTGCCACCTGGGTCGAGGATCCGGTGCTCACGACTTCTCCTCCGTGGTCTTCCCCATGGCTTTTCGCCCGCAGGACCTCGCGCGGCCCGGGAATTTCATCAGAACGGACATCCCTTTGGGAAGTCTGGAAACACCCGGAAACGAACTTCGTGTCCGAGTGCAAGGATTAGCGGCCGTTCCACTTTCGACAGGCGGAGCGCTTTGACGTGCGCGAATATATTGACCACGACAATCAGTGACGACTCGGTCACCGCGTACCCCCAAGATTTCAACCAGTATGTGAGACAAGCGTCTCGTTCCATCGATGAGGCGCCGCTTGACCAGGGGCCTTCACGTTGGCAAGGTTTGGCGCGATCGAACGGACACGCTGTCCGTGTCGTCGCCCTCCCCGGCAGACCACGATGGCGCCGGCGCTCCAGCCTTCCCGCCCCTCTAGGAGGCACCGCAGTGCGGCTCCCCCGCATCACCGCGGCCATCGCCGTGGCATCGATGCTTCTCGCCGGCGCGGCCGGCTGTACCTCGGACGACGACGCCCCCGACCGCAGCACCGTGGTGGTGGCGGCCGATCTCAACAACTCCTCGGCGGTCGACCTCGCGTACGCCCGGGCCCTGCAGCTGCGGATCGAGCAGATCAACGCCTCCGGGCAGCTGGGCGACCGGAAGCTGGAGCTGCGCACCCAGGACAACCGCAACGACCCGACGGTGTCGCTGCGCAACATCAGCACGTTCGCCGACGACCCGGCCGTGGCCGCGGTGATCAGCGGCATCTGCGACGCGTGCGTCGTCGGCGCGGCCAAGACGATCAACGACAAACGCATCCCGACGATCTCGCTGGCCGCCGCCGACCAGGTCACCAACCCGGTCGGCCAACGGCAGTACATCTTCAAGCTCGGCCCGAACTCCACGGACAGCGCCGCCGCGCTGGTCAGCGAGTTCACCCGGGCCGGGGTCAAGAAGATCGCGGTGCTGCACACCAACGATCTCTACGGCCGGGGCGCCAACACGGCCCTGACCGGCGCGCTGCGCGGCACGGGCATCACGGTGGCCGCCACCCGCGGGGTCAAGCCGGCCGCCAGCGACATCGCCCAGTCGGTCGGCACCCTGACCGACACCAAGCCGCAGGCGCTGGTCGTGCTCACCCCGCCCGACCTGGCCCAGCAGGCCGCGACCGACGCCTACGCCGCGAACTACCGCGAGGCCGTCTACTTCGACGCGGCCGCCGCGAGTGACCTGTTCATCCCCCGGGCCGCCGTCACCGCCACCAACAACGCGACGATGGTGTTCACCCAGACCCTGGCGATCGACGACGTGATTGCGACGACGCCGGCCAAGTCCGCCCGCAAGCAGTGGTTCCGCGACTACACGTCCCGGTACGGCAGCTACTCGGGAGTGGCCTCGTTCGCCGCGGACGCCGCCGACCTGATCGCCGACGCGGTGGCCCGGGTCGGCGCCGACCGCCCCCGGATCCGCGAGATCATCGAGACCTCCCAGGTCGACGGCCTCTCCGGCCCGATCCGGCTCACCCCCGACAACCACTCCGGCCTGATGCCCCAGGCGCTCACGCTGCTGGTGGCCCGGGCCGGCCGCTGGCGGCTCGCGTCATGATCCGCGTCGACCAGGTGTCCCGGACCTTCACCGGCCGCTCGGGCACGGTCGAGGCGCTGCGCGAGGTGAGCCTCGAGGTCGGCAACGGCGAGTTCGTGGCCGTGGTGGGCCGGTCCGGCTGCGGCAAGTCGACGCTGCTGCGGTTGATCGCGGGCCTGCTGCCGCCGACCGCGGGCCGCGTCGACGTGGGCGGCGAGCAGGTCGTCAAGCCGCGGCGGGACGTGTCGATGATGTTCCAGCGCCCGGCCCTGCTGCCGTGGCGCTCGGTGCTCGACAACGTGCTGCTGCCGGTGCAGATCTTCGGCTGGCGCAAGGCGCAGTATCGCGATCGGGCCCACGAGCTGCTCGAGCTGACCGGCCTGACCGGCTTCGAGAAACGGCTGCCGCACGAGCTTTCGGGCGGCATGCAGCAGCGGGTGGCCCTGTGCCGCGCGCTGATCGGGCGCCCGCAGGTGATGTTGATGGACGAGCCGTTCTCGGCCCTCGACCCGCTGATCCGCGAGGAGCTGTCGGGCGAGTTGCAGCGCATCCACATGGAACAGGAGGCGACCACCGTCTTCGTCACCCACTCGATCGACGAGGCGGTGCTGCTGGCCGACCGGGTGGTCGTGCTGAGCCCGCGGCCGGGCCGGGTGCGCGAGATCGTCGACGTGCGCATTCCCCGTCCGCGAACGCTGGGCCGGACGGCGCATTCGGACGAAGTCGCCCGGTGCAGCGCGTTGCTTCATGATCTTTTGATGGCCTAGCATTACTCTTCGTATATTTATCTGAGCGGGTTTTTAAGAATCGACCCCCGCTGTTGAGCGCATAGGCGAGGAAACCGTAACGTGCCGGGCATGGCATTTCGCACATGGGCGAAGTTGGTGGCAACCGCATTCGGCGCCGCGGCGCTGGTCGGCGCCGGTCAGCTGGGCCTGGCCTACGGGCTGGGCGTCCTCACCTTCTCCCGTGTCGTCGAGGTCACCGACCGTGACGCCTGGACGGCTCAGCTGGCCTGGGTCGCCTGGTTCGCCATGACCGCAGCGGCGGCCGGCGGGCTGGCCGGACGCGCCCACCTCACCCCGCGCGCGGGCGCCGGCACCAGGCTGATCGGCGGGATCGCGGCCGGTCTGGGCGCGGCCACGATCGTGCCGCTGACCATGCAGCCGGCCCGCAGTGCCGAGGTCGCCGGTGTGAACGCGGTGTTCGTGATCGGGGCGTGCGCGATCCTGGGCTCGGCGGCCGGCATCTTCGCCGCGTGGGCCGCCCTCGGGCGCAACGCCACCCGGTGGAACATGGTGGCGCTGGCCGCGGTGGTCTGGCTGCTCGCGCTCGTCTCGGTGGCGCCCTCGCTGAAGTCGGGTGACCAACCTTCCACCGTACGGCTGGGGGTGCTCGACGCCGATTTTGTGCCGGCCGACCTGGTCGAGCGGGCCTCGCTGTTCACGATGCCGGTGCTCGCCCTGATCTGCGGGCTCGCGGTGGGGCTGGTCGCCCGCCGCCGGATGTCCACAATGGCCGTCGCGCTGGCCGGGCTGGCCGGTCCGGCGCTGCTGACCCTGGCCTATCTGATCGCGGGCCCGGGCTCGGGGCGGGGCCAGGAATTGCCGTACTGGGCCGCCATGACCGCCGCCGGCGCGGGCGTGCTCGGCTCGGTGCTGGCCGCCGTGCTGGGCCGCGGCCCGGCCACCGACCGGCCCCGCAAGCCGAGGGCCGCCCCGCCCTCCCCCGAGCGCCCGCCGCTGCCCCAGCGCGACGCGCAGCCCGAGTCGGCGATCGCCAAGGCGGCGACCAAACCCGGACCGGGACTGCCCGGCACGGGGGCCGCCCAGGCGATCACCGGCCGTGCGTCGGTGCCCGCCCGGGCCGCCGTCGCCGCCCGCGCCGCGGTGGCCGCTCAGCGCCCCGACGAGGAACTGCGCCCGTCGGACACCGGCGTCATCACCATGCCTCCGTTCAACGGGTTCAGCCCGCCTCAGCAGCCGCCTCACCAGCGCTGAGCGGCACATAGACCCGGCTGCCACCGGCCACGAACTCGGCCGACTTGCGGCCCATGCCCTGCGCCTTCAGTTCGTGGCTGATCTTCATGGAGCAGAACTTCGGGCCGCACATCGAGCAGAAATGCGCCGTCTTCGCGGGCTCGGCGGGCAGCGTCTCGTCGTGATAGGCGCGGGCCGTGCCCGGATCGAGGGCCAGCTCGAACTGGTCCTCCCAGCGGAACTCGAAGCGCGCCTTGGACAACGCGTCGTCCCAGTCCTGCGCGCCCGGGTGCCCCTTGGCCAGGTCGGCCGCGTGCGCCGCGATCTTGTAGGCGATCATCCCGGCCTTCACGTCCTCCCGGCCGGGCAGCCCGAGGTGCTCCTTCGGAGTGACGTAGCAGAGCATCGCCGTGCCGAACATGCCGATCATCGCCGCGCCGATGGCCGACGTGATGTGGTCGTAGGCCGGAGCGACATCGGTCGTCAGCGGCCCCAGCGTGTAAAAGGGGGCACCCCCGCAGAGTTCGACCTGCAGATCCACGTTCTCCTTGATCTTGTGCATCGGCACGTGGCCCGGCCCCTCGACCATCACCTGCACGTCGTGCTCCCATGCCCGGTGGGTCAGCTCCCCGAGCGTCCGCAGCTCGGCGAACTGCGCCTCGTCGTTGGCGTCGGCGATGGACCCGGGCCGCAGACCGTCGCCGAGCGAGAACGTGATGTCGTACTCGGCGAAGATGGCGCAGAGCTCGTCGAAATTCGTGTAGAGGAAGTTCTCCTCGTGGTGGGCCAGGCACCAGGCCGCCATGATCGAGCCACCCCGCGAGACGATCCCGGTGACCCGGTCAGCGGCCAGCGGCACGTGCGGCAGCAACACCCCGGCATGGATCGTCATGTAGTCCACACCCTGCGCGGCCTGCTCCAGAATGGTCTCGCGGAACAGCGGCCAGGTCAGCTTCACCGGGTCGCCCTTGACCTTTTCGAGCGCCTGATAGATCGGCACCGTGCCGATCGGTACGGGCGAGTTCCGGATGATCGCCTCGCGGGTCTCGTGGATCCGCGGCCCGGTCGACAGGTCCATCACCGTGTCGGCTCCCCACCGGGTCGCCCAGGTCAGCTTCTCGACCTCCTCGGCGACCGACGAGGTCACCGCCGACGTGCCGATGTTCGCGTTGACCTTCACCAGGAACCGGGCGCCGATGATCATGGGCTCGGACTCGGGGTGGTGGCGGTTGGCCGGCAGCACGGCCCGGCCGGCCGCGATCTCCGAGCGCACCAGCTCGACCGGCACGTTCTCCCGGACCGCCACGAATTCCATCTCGGGCGTGACAAGCCCGGCCCGGGCCGACGCCAGCTGGGTGCGACCGGTCGTCCAGGGTGCGCGCAGCGGTGGCAGGCCCTGCTCGGGGTCGCTGCCCGGGCCGGACGTGTCGTAGAGCCGGACGGGATCGTTGCCGCCACTCAGCTCGACCGACACGAACGGCACCTGGATGTCGGGTCGCGGTCCCTGTACGTACGTCTTGCGCCTCATTCTTTTCCTCCCCTATCGGTACAAAACAGACGGATAATGGGCGCACGGATTCCCCGGGTCGCCCTGATCGGCCGGGGTCGGCCGGGTCGGCTAAGAGACGAAGTGGTTCAGCGGACCGGGTCCCGCGCCCAGCCGCCAGTCGCGCCCGCCCGTGAGCGCCGCGGTCACATATCGCTTGGCATTCCGTACGGCGGCCGGCACCGCATCACCGGCAGCCAGCCGCACTGCGATGGCCGACGAGAAGGTGCAGCCCGACCCGTGGTTGTTGAGCGTGGCCACCGGTTCCCCGGGCAGCGTCTCGGTCACGCCGTCGTGGTGCAGGACATCGATCGCCAGCTCGCTGCCGGTCACCACGACGGCGCGCGCTCCCCGGCGAGCCAGACGTTCCGCCGCCTCGGCCATTTCCTCGGCCGTCTCGACCGGGATTCCGGCCAGGGCGCCGGCTTCCTGCCGGTTCGGGGTCAGGACACAGGGGTACGCGACCAGGGGCGCCACCGAGGCGGTCTCCGCGAGCCGGGCGCCCGAGGTGGCCACGAGCACCGGATCGACGACCAGGTTGGGCAGACGATCGGCCCGGGCCAGCAGCAGTTCGGCCACGGCCGGGTCGCCGATCATGCCCACCTTGACCGCGGCGACCGGCAGGTCGTCGAGCACCGCGTCGAGCTGCGCCGCCACCACCTCGATCGGGATCGGGTGGATCGCGGTGACGCCCCGGGTGTTCTGCGCCGTGACCGCCGTGATGACCGAGGCACCGTACGCCCCGAGCGCCGCGAACGTCTTGAGGTCGGCCTGAATGCCCGCGCCCCCACCGGAATCCGACCCGGCGATGGTCAGCACCACCGGCGGCGTCACGACGGCCCCACCGGCGTTCGCCCCGCCCACCCGGCCGACGTGCCTGTGGATAACTTGAGCCCCGCCCCAGCGGAACCCGATAGGCTGCCCACCCTGGGTGGGGCGGCGGCTTCCGCTTCTGCTCCGACTTCCGCTGCTGCGCCTGCGCCGGCGCCGGCTCCGGTTGCTGCGCCCGCGCCCGCTCCGGCTGCTGCGCCCGCTCCGGCTCCGGCTCCGGCTGAAAACGCGCGGGACAGCTCGGCAGCCGTCCGTTCCGGGTCGCCGGATCGCATGATCGCGCCGAGCACGGCAACCCCGGCCGCCCCCGCCGCCGCGCATTCCGCCGCCCGCCTCGCCGAGTCGACCCCACCGAGCGCCAGCCACGAAACCCCACCCGCCAGCCGCCCCGCCTCCACCGCTCCCAGCGCCGGCCCATAACCCGGCTTCGTCACGGTCGGCCAGATCGGCGACAGCGTCACATAATCCTCAATGGACAGCTGCGGCACACCATGAGCCGAGCGCCCCACCAGTCCCACCGCACCAGCCGGCAACGGATCATTCGCGCTCAGATGCACCGCGTCCCCGCCCAGCGGATCCGGCCCGGCGACGATCAACCGCCCGTCCGGCACCACCGTTCGCAACGCCTCCGCCAGCGCGACCCTCTCGCCGTACGGAAGATCTCTCTCCCGCAGAACGACCCAGCCCGCGCCGCCGCGGACCGCCGCCCGCACCACGTCGACGACCGCCCCGGCCGCCAGCTTCCGGTCGGTCAGCACGACCAGCCCGCTCGGCGTCACCACTGGGCCAGCCCGTCATCCGATGTGGACGCCAGCGCGTGGAAGCGTCGCGGGATGCGCCCGGCCTGATACGCCAGCCGCCCCGCGACCACTGCGTGCCGCATGGCCGTGGCCATCGCCGCCGGATCGTCGGACCGGGTGATCGCGCTGGCGATGAGCACCGCGTCACAGCCCAGTTCCATCGCGAGAGCCGCGTCCGAGGCCGTGCCGATGCCCGCGTCCAGCACTACCGGCACGTCGACACTCTGCCGGATCAGCCGGATGTGGTGCGGGTTGGAGATGCCCAGGCCCGAGCCGATCGGTGACCCGGCCGGCATCACCGCCGCGCAGCCCACATCGGCGAGTCGGCGGGCCAGGATCGGGTCGTCGCTCGTGTACGGCAGCACCGTGAACCCGTCGCCCACCAGCGTCTCGGCGGCCCGCAGCAGTTCGATCCCGTCCGGCAGCAGGGTCCGCTCGTCGCCGATCACCTCGAGCTTGATCAGATCGGTCTCGAACGCGTCCCGGGCCAGGTGGGCTGTCTTCACCGCGTCGGCCGCCGTGTAGCAGCCGGCCGTGTTGGGCAGCACCCGCACGCCGAGCCGGTCGAGCATCGGCAGCAGCCCCGGCCCGGCCGCGTCGACCCGGCGCAACGCCACGGTGACCAGCTCGGTCTCCGACGCGACGATCGCCTCTTCGAGCGCGGTCAGGCTGTTCGCGCCGCCCGTGCCCAGGATGAGCCGTGATTCTTGGAAGAGTGCGGACATCGTCAGCCTCCCTGCGCCGCGGTGAGCACCTCGACGGAGTCGCCCTCGGTCAGCGCCCGGCCGTCCCAGGTCGACCGCGGCACCACTTCGCCGTTGACCGCGACCGCCACACCGCGCCGGGCCTCGGTGATGGTCTCGACCAGTTCCCGTACGGACAGGTCGCGCACGAACCCGTCGGAGCTGCGCCCGTTGACCGTCAGCCGCATCAGAACCGCCCCGGCGAGAAGTCGGCCAGCATCGGGTCGGCCTCGCCGGTGAGCACCAGTTCGGCGATCAGGTCGGCGGTGACCGGCGCCAGCAGGATGCCGTTGCGGAAGTGTCCGGCCGCCACCACCACGCGGTCGTCGAGCCGGCCCAGCAGCGGCGCGTTGTCCGGCGTGCCGGGGCGGTGCCCGGCCGTGGTCTCGGTGAGCTCACACTCGGCCAGGGCGGGCACCAGGTCGAGCGCCGCCCGCAGCAACTCGTGCACGCCACCGGCCGTGACCGTCAGATCGGTGCGCTCCTCCTGGGTCGCCCCGACCACCACTTCGCCGTCGGCGCGGGGCACGACGTAGACCTCGCGCCCGTCGACCGCGGCGTCGAGCACGTGCCGCACCAGTCCGGGCTCGCCGCGCAGCCGCAGCACCTGGCCCTTCACCGGCCGCACAGGCAGCCCGGTCAGCGCGGCCGTGCCACAACCGGCCGCCACCACGACCGTCCGGGCGTCCACGTCGGACACTGCCGTCACCCGCTTGGGGACGATCCGCGCGCCGAGCCGTTCCCGCAGCGCGCTCACCACCTTGCGCGGATCCACCTGGCGTTCCCGGGAGGAGAAGACCCCGGCCCGTACGCGGACCGACAGCGCCGGTTCGAGCTCGCGCAACTCCGAGGGGCGCAGCAACGGCAGCGCCTGCCGGGTCCAGACCCGCGCCCGCCCGGCCAGGTCGTCGGCCGTCATCGCCAGGCTGAGGGTGCCCGCGTCGTCATAGCCGACACCGACTCCCAGCTCCGCGGCGAAATCCGGCCACCGGTCGGCCGAACGCTCCATCAGCCGGATCAGGGCCGGGTCCTCGTGTTCGGACTCACCGCCCGGGGCGAGCATCCCGGCCGCCACGGGCCAGGCGGCGCCCTCGTCGCCGCCGTCGAGCACGGTCACGTCGGCGCCCCGGCTCACCAGCCGCCAGGCGATCGACAGGCCGACGATCCCACCGCCGACCACCACGATGTCGCTCATGCCACCGCCCCCGAAATGACCGGCGCACCGGAGGAGGCCGACCGGCCGTCGCGATCGTCGAGGGCCCGCAGGAAGGCGACCGTGGCCCCGGCCGGATCACCGGCGACGGCCGAGATCGCGGCCACGCCGTGGCAGTCGAGCAGTCCCACCCGCTCGGGCGTGATACCGGCGATCGCTATCACCGGAGTGCCGGGTACGGCCCCGGTCACCGCGGCGACGCCGGCCGGGCCGATCGGGTCGGGCAGCCCGGTCTTGCTGCTGGTCGCGAAGGCCGGACCGACGCCGAGGTAGGTCGCCCCGGCGGCCACCGCGGCGCGCGCGTCCGCCGGGTTGCGGCAGGTAGCGCCGAGGATGGCGGACGGGCCCAGTGCCCGGCGGGCGGCGGCCACCGGCAGGTCGTCGGCGCCCACGTGGACGCCGTCGGCGCCGGCCGCGAGCGCCACCCCGACCCGGTCGTCGACCAGGCAGAGCGCCCCGGCCGGGCGGCACAGCTCGAGGGCGGCCACCGTCAGGGCGTACGCCTCACGGTCGTGGGACTTGACCCGCACCTGGACGGCGACCGGGCCGTGGCCGAGCACGCCGCGGATGACGTCGAGCGAGTCGGTGACGATGTGCAAACGCGGAAACGACAACGGACGCTCCTCCCTGCGCCGGCATGATCCGGATCAGGTTCGACGGTCGGGGGCCGCGTCAGCCCCCCTCTCAGCCCGGTGCACCGGACTCCCGTGGGGTTGTGTTGCCTCGGACCATAACCCGGCCCGGGGCGAAAAAACTAGCGATCGCCGCCGGTGAGATGTGGCTCGGTTTTCCGACGGTTGCGGGGTTTGCAGACGGCGGAAAACCGCGCCACATCTCACCGGTTACCAGGCGATCGCCGCGGAGCGGAGCGACGCCTTCCAGCTCAGCGCACGTCCCAGACCGGTTCTGGAGTCTCGACGACCTCGCCGTCGCCCTGGAACAGCACGAAGCGGTCGAAGGACCGGGTGAACCAGCGGTCGTGGGTGACCGCGATCACGGTGCCCTCGAAGAGGCGCAGCCCCTCCTCCAGCGCCTCGGCCGAGGCCAGGTCGAGGTTGTCGGTCGGCTCGTCGAGCAGCAGCACGGTCGCGCCCGACAGCTCGAGCAGCAGCACCAAGAAGCGGGCCTGCTGACCACCCGAGAGCGTGCCGAACCGCTGGTCGCCCTGCGCCGCCAGCTCGTAGCGGTTGAGCGCCTTCATCGCCCCGGCCCGGTCCATTCCGGACCGATGGTCGTCGCCGCGCCAGAGGATCTCGACCGGCGTGCGTCCGAGCAGTTCGGGCCGGTCGTGGGTCTGCGAGAAATGACCGGGCCGGACCCGGGCGCCGAGCCGGGCGACACCGCTGTGCGCCACGTGGGCCAGCGGGGCCCCGTCGACCGGTTTGTTCTCGGCCTCGGGGTCGCTGCCGCCGGCCGCGAGCAGCCGCAGGAAGTGCGACTTGCCGGTGCCGTTGGCGCCCAGCACCGCGACCCGGTCGCCATACCAGATCTCGAGATCGAACGGGAATGTCAGGTCGTCCATCTCGAGCTGTTCGACGATCACCGCACGCTTGGCCGTGCGGCCACCCCGCAGGTTCATCCGCAGCGACTGGTCCTTGGGCGGCGTGGGCGGCGGGCCGGCCTCCTCGAACTTGCGCAGCCGGGTCTGGGCGGCCTGATAGCGCGAGGCCATGCCGTCGTTGAAGGTCGCTTTCTGCTTGAGCGACAGCACCAGATCCTTGAGCTTCTGATGCTCCTCGTCCCAGCGGCGGCGATTTTCCTCCATCCGGTCGTGGCGATGCACGCGAGCCTCGTGCCACGACGCGAAACCGCCGGGATGGGTCCAGGCGCTGCCGCCCTCGACGGCCACCACGCGGTCGGCGGTCTGGGCCAGCAGCTCGCGATCGTGCGAGACGTAGAGCACGGATTTGGGCGACTCGCGGAGCCGGGCCTCGAGCCAGCGTTTGCCGGGCACGTCGAGGAAGTTGTCGGGCTCGTCCAGCAGCAGCACCTCGTCGTCGCCGCGCAGCAGCAGATCGAGCGCGAACCGCTTCTGCTGCCCACCGGAGAGTGTCCGCACCGGACGGTGCCGCACCTCGTCCCACGGCTTGCCGAGGATCGCCACCGCCACGGTGTCGAAGAGCACCTCGACGTCGTAACCCCCGGCCTCACCCCAGGAGGCCAAGGCATTCGCGTACGCCAATTGGCTGCGCTCGGTGTCGTCGAGCGCGGCGGCCGCCTTGGCCAGCCGGTCGCCGGCCGCGCCGAGGGCGGGTGACACGAGGGAGAGGGCCAGGTCCTCCAGCGTACGGTCGTCGCCGATCATGCCGATGAACTGGCGCATCACGCCGAGCCCACCGGAGCGCGCGATCGTGCCCTCGGGCAGCGCGAGGTCGCCGGCCACCATGCGCAGCAGCGTGGTCTTGCCCGCGCCGTTCGGCCCGACCAGCGCGACCTTCGCCCCCTCGCCGACCCGGAACGCGACGTCGGCGAAGAGCCGGCGCCCGTCGGGCAGCACGTATCCGGCTCCGGCGACATCCACGTAACCCATGGCCGCCATCATCCCTGCGAGTGAGCGCTTTTGGCACCCGGATTTCGGTCGTGGCTCAGCTGGTCACGCGGAGCACGCGGAAGCCCTTCTGGCTGGCCACCCGGTCGACGTGCCATCCGCGCTCGACCAGCCAGGCGTGAAGAGAGTCACCGCCCAGGTGCCGGTTGATCACCAGCCAGGCCACGCCGACCGGGGCCAGCCGGGGCAGCCAGCGCTCCATCAGCGCGCGCAGCTCGGCCTTGCCCACGTGGGTCGGCGGGTTGCTCCAGATCTGGTCGAAGGTGACATCGGCCGGCACCTCGTCGGGCCCGGCCACCCGCACCCGCCCGGCCAGCCCCAGCGCCTCGGCGTTGAGCGCGGTCAGGTCGCGCGCTCGGGCATTCACGTCGACCGCGTGCACCACCGCCGACGGCGCCTCGGTCGCCAGCACACAGGCGATCGGCCCGTATCCGCAGCCGAGGTCGAGAAACGTGCCGGTGACGTCGGCCGTCGGCAGGCCACCCTTGCGCAGCAGCACGGCTGTGCCGGGGTCGAGCCGGCCCGCGCTGAACACCCCGGAGGCCACGGTCAGCCGATAGTCCCGGCCCGCGACGTTGAACTCGATCTCGCTGCGCACCTCGGGCGCGGCCGGTTCGGCACTGAAGTAATGGTCGGCGGTCACCACACCAGTCTGCCGCCGGATAACGCGCGACTGTCCGGCGGGGTGCCGCACATTGTGTGCGTTCATAGATCACCGTGCGCCTCTAGCGTGGTCGCCATGCGGTACGGCACCCCTTTTCGTCCAGCCCACCGCGCGACCGCCGACGGCGGCCTGGTGCTCCTGGTCCGCGGCATCGGATCGGGCGGTCAGCACCGGCCGCCGCCGGCGCCACCCCTCCCGCGCACCCGACGACCCCCGGCCCGCCGCCGGGCCGCGCCTCGCCCCTCCGTCGAGCCGCAGCGTGCCGTGCTGTGGCTGACCCAGGGCCTGGCCGGCGTGATTCTGCTCGGTCTGGCCCTGACGATCGGCTTCCTGGTGCTGTCCTCGGACCGGCACCAGCCGACGTCGGTCATCACGACCGCCCCGGGCCTGTTCACCGCGGACGAGCTGCGACCGGCGGGCGCCTCGGGGGCCTACCGCGTCGAGATGCGACAGAGCGGCGCCGACTGCCGCGAGGCCACCACCGGACAGCTGGGAGCCGTGCTGATGAGTCACGGCTGCAGCTCGGTCGAGCGGGCCGGGCTGACCGCCCCGTATCCCGGCGGTTATCTGGTCACCGCCGGGGCCTTCACCCTGGCCGACGCCGGTGCCGCCGCGGAGGTCGACGATCTCGTACGCGGGCTGGTCGAGACCGGGGACGGCGGGTTCACCACGATCCCGGCCGGGCGCGGCGGCGACCCGTCGACCGCGCAGGTCGGCTGGCACGTCCGCGGCAACTACCTGCTCTACTGCGTGATCACCCGGCCCGGCGGCGCGCTGGTGCCCGACGGCGACCCGTACGCGGCCCGGATCACCGCCGACCTCGTCGACACCCACCTCGGCGAGTCCCGGCCGGCACCCCCACAGCCGCCCGGCGTGCTCGCCGATTCCTGAGAGGGCTAAGCGCGCAGCCGGCGGGTGGCCTCGGCCCGCGCCGCGTAGTCGTTCTCGTCCGGATAGCCGACCGCGATCAGGGTGAGCCCGCGGGCCGGCGCGACAGTGACCGAGCTGGACCGTTCGGGCAGGGCCAGCAGCGTGGACGGCCAGCCCGGGTCGCGCCGCCCGTCCCCCACGGTCAGCAGCGCCCCGACCAGGCTGCGCACCATCGACTGGCAGAACGCGTCGGCCTGCACGGTCGCCACGACGACGCCGTCCGGGTCGCGGCGCCAGTCGAGCCGCGTGATGGCCCGGATCGTGGTGGCGTGCTCCTTGCGTTTGCAGTAGGCCGCGTAGTCGTGCTCACCGGTCAGCCCGGAGGAAGCCACGTTGAGCCGATCGACGTCGAGCGGCCGCACCCACCCCACGGTGTCGTGGCGCCGCAGTGGTTCCGGCCCCCACACCGTGTCGGCCACCCGGTATTCGTACCGCCGGAACGTGGCCGAGAACCGGGCGTCGAAGGTCGGCGGCACCGGCGTCACGGCCGTCACCCGGGCGTCCGGGGGCATGAGGGCGGCCAGCCGTCGCAGCAGGGACGATTCCAGACCCTCCCACGCCGGGACGGGCAGATCGATGTGGCAGACCTGACCCGAGGCGTGCACCCCGGCATCCGTACGCCCGGCGACGGTCAGCCCCAGCGGCGTCTCCGCCCCGACGAGCCGCCCGAGCGCCTCGACGAGCACCCCGGCCACCGTGCGCTGTCCCGGTTGGACGGCCCACCCCGAGAAGTCGGCGCCGTCGTACGAGACGTCCAGTCGCAAGCGGATGGATTCCATGAGCCGCAGCTTTCTCCTCGGCCTCGACCAACGACGGCGCCGGGGAACACCCCGGCGAACCACGGAGGCCACCGAACCCGTACATGAAAGAACCCGGCGCCCCCAGAAAGAGGGCGCCGGGTCCGATACAGCTAATTACGCCTTGGCGTCGGTGTCTTCGCCTTCGGCCTTGTCGCCGGGGCCCTCGGCGCCCTTGTCACCGGAAGCGTTCACCGGCGGCTCGGCGTCCTGGTCCGCGGCAGCGTCCGCAGCGGTCGCGTTCGAAGCGGTCTCGTCCGAAGCGGTCGCGTCGGAAGCCGGCGCGTCCGAAGCGGTCGCGGCCGGGGTCTCGTCCTCGCGGGCGAGCGCCTCGACCTTGTCCTGCTGCGCGGTGGACTTGCGGGCCGCCTTCTTGGCCGGCGCCGTGGTCGCCGCGATCTGCAGCTCCTCGACCAGCTCGATGACGGCCATGGGAGCGGCGTCACCCTTGCGCGGGCCGGTCTTGGTGATCCGGGTGTAGCCACCCGGCCGGTTGCCGTAACGCGGAGCGATCTGCTCGAACAGGGCGTACACGACGTCCTTGTCCTTCACCGTGGCCAGCACGCGGCGACGGTTGTGCAGGTCGCCGCGCTTGGCCTTGGTGATGAGCTGCTCAGCCAGGGGGCGCAGCCGGCGCGCCTTGGCCTCGGTGGTCTTGATCTTCCCGTGCCGGAAAAGCTCGGTGGCCAGGTTGGCCAGGATGAGCTTCTCGTGCGCCGGGCTGCCGCCGAGGCGGGCTCCCTTGGTGGGCGTGGGCATTTCAAATGCTCCTTGTAAAAGGCGGGCCGGGGCGCTTTACAGCTGCTCGGTCTCGCGGTAATCGTCGGTGTCGTAATCCACGTCGCCGAACGAGTCCACGACGTGCGCGGGGTCGAAGGACGGCGCGCTGTCCTTGAGGCCCAGGCCCATTCCGGCGAGCTTCATCTTGACCTCGTCGATGCTCTTCTGACCGAAATTCCTTATATCCAGAAGGTCGGCCTCCGTCCGCCCGATGAGTTCACCAACGGCGTTGATGCCCTCGCGCTTGAGGCAGTTGTAGGACCGGACGGTGAGGTCCAGCTCCTCGATCGGCAGCGCCAGGTCGGCCGCGAGCTGCGCGTCCTGCGGCGACGGGCCGATGTCGATGCCCTCGGCGGTCTCGTCCAGCTCCCGGCACAGGCCGAACAGCTCGACCAGCGTGGAGCCGGCCGAGGCCAGCGCGGTGCGCGGCGAGATGGACGCCTTGGACTCGACGTCGATGATCAGACGGTCGAAGTCGGTGCGCTGCTCGACACGGGTCGCCTCGACGCGGTAGGTCACCTTCATGACCGGCGAGTAGATCGAGTCGACCGGGATGCGGCCGATCTCGGCGCCGGCGCTCTTGTTCTGCGCCGCCGTGACGTAGCCACGGCCCCGCTCGACGGTGAGCTCCATGTCGAGCCGGCCCTTGCTGTTGAGCGTGGCCAGCTTGAGGTCGGGGTTGTGCACGGACACGCCGGCCGGGGGCTGGATGTCACCGGCGGTGACGTCGCCCGGGCCCTGCTTGCGCAGGTACATGCTGACCGGCTCGTCGTGCTCGGAGCTGACGGTCAGCTCCTTGACGTTCATGACCAGCTCGACCACGTCCTCCTTGACACCGGGGATGGTGGTGAACTCGTGCAGAACGCCGTCGATCTTGATGCTCGTGACCGCCGCGCCCGGGATGGACGACAGCAGGGTCCGACGGAGCGAGTTGCCGAGGGTGTAGCCGAAGCCCGGCTCCAGAGGCTCGATGGTGAACCGGGAGCGGGTCTCGCTGATCGACTCTTCGGAGAGGGTCGGCCGCTGGCTGATGAGCACGCTGTTTTCTTCTTTCTGTCAGGCCATCCGCTATTTGATGGCCGTCCGGTGGTGCAACCGGAGGGCGCCACGGTCGGCGCCCCCCGGCGGAGCACTACTTGGAGTAGAGCTCGACGATCAGCTGCTCCTGGACCTGGGTGTCGATGACGCCCCGGGCCGGAAGCGAGTGAACGAGAACCTTCATCTCGCTCGGGATGGGCTCGAGCCACGCCGGCACGGGCCGCTGACCGGCCTGAGCCTGGGCGACGACGAAGGGGGTCATCTCCTTCGACTTCTCCCGCGTGGTCACGATGTCGTGCTCCTTGACGCGGTACGACGGGATGTCGACCTTGACGCCGTTGACCAGGAAGTGGCCGTGCTTGACCAGCTGCCGGGCCATGTCCCGGGACTGCGCGAGGCCGGCCCGGTAGACGACGTTGTCGAGACGCGACTCGAGGATCTGCAGCAGCACCTCACCGGTCTTGCCGGGCTTGGTGACAGCCTCCTCGTAGTAACCGCGGAACTGCTTCTCGAGCACGCCGTAGACGCGGCGGGCCTTCTGCTTCTCGCGGTGCTGGAGCAGGTACTCGGTCTCCTTGGTCCGGCCACGGCCGTGCTGGCCGGGCGGGAAGGGACGCGACTCGAACGGGCACTTGGGCCCGTCGCACTTGCTGCCCTTGAGGAAAAGCTTCATCTTCTCGCGGCGGCAGCGCTTGCAGTCCGCCCCTGTGTAACGAGCCATGCTTCTTGTCTCTCCCTTAGACCCGGCGGCGCTTCGGCGGACGGCATCCGTTGTGCGGCTGCGGCGTGACGTCACTGATCTGCCCGACCTCGAGGCCGGCGGCCTGCAGCGAACGGATCGCGGTCTCACGGCCGGAGCCGGGACCCTTGACGAACACGTCGACCTTGCGCATGCCGTGCTCCATCGCCCGGCGAGCGGCGGCCTCGGCGGCCAGCTGCGCGGCGAACGGGGTCGACTTGCGGGAGCCCTTGAAGCCCACCTGGCCGGACGAGGCCCAGGAGATGACCGCACCGGTCGGGTCGGTGATCGACACGATGGTGTTGTTGAAGGTGCTCTTGATGTGCGCCTGCCCGTGGGCGACGTTCTTGCGTTCCTTGCGCCGGACCTTCTTGACGGCGGCCCCAGCGCGTGCCTTCGGTGGCATAAGTCAGTGCGCTCCTATTACTTCCGACCGGGCTTCTTCTTACCGGCGACCGTGCGCTTCGGACCCTTGCGGGTACGAGCGTTGGTACGTGTCCGCTGACCCCGCACGGGGAGACCCCGGCGGTGGCGGATGCCGGCGTACGAGCCGATCTCAACCTTGCGGCGGATGTCCGCGGCGACCTCGCGGCGAAGGTCACCTTCAACCTTGAAATTGCCCTCGATGTAGTCGCGGAGCTGAACCAGCTCCTCGTCCGTGAGGTCCTTGGCGCGCTTGTTCAGGTCAATACCGGTGGCGGTCAGTGCTTCGACAGCACGGGTGCGACCGATTCCGTAGACGTAGGTGAGCGCGATCTCCATCCGCTTGTCGCGGGGCAGATCGACGCCGACGAGACGTGCCATAAGCGGGCGTACTCCTCAGAATCGTTCGGAGGTCTGTGCCCCTCCCACCCCGTCTGCCCGGACGGGCCCCGGCCTCCGCGCCGGGGGTGTGCCACTCGCGTGGCTGGGACGAGCTTGTTCGTGAGACCGGATCTGACAGCGTTGCCGGGGCTCAGCCCTGGCGCTGCTTGTGGCGCGCGTCGGTCTTGCAGATGACCATGACGCGGCCATGCCGCCGGATGACCCGGCAGTTGTTGCAGATCCGCTTGACGCTCGGCTTGACCTTCACGGTTTGCCTTAACTCTCAGTCGGACGGGTTCACTGGAACTTCCCGTCCCCGCGGTTACTTGTAGCGGTAGACGATTCGCCCACGGGTGAGGTCGTACGGCGAAAGCTCGACGACGACTCTGTCCTCGGGAAGGATGCGGATGTAGTGCTGCCGCATCTTGCCTGAGATGTGTGCGAGCACCCTGTGACCATTTGCGAGCTCAACGCGGAACATAGCGTTCGGCAGGGGCTCGATCACACGGCCCTCGATCTCGATGGCTCCGTCTTTCTTAGGCATGTCCTCCGCTACCTGACACTGGGGTTCGGGATTAGCTGCAACGTCTTACCCGGGTCGTCGCCGACCCGGACCAGCCGCGGCTCCCGCCGGCCTCGAAGCGCTGAGGACATGCGAGAGTGGACGCTGCGCGCCAGCTAGCCAGTGTACGCGCGCCTCACCGGCACACCAAACTGAGGTCGCCGATACCCGGGGTCGGGTGTGTTGCCGCCCGGAAAACCGGACAATCGAGGCTAATCAACCCGACGAGGCTTCGGCGGCAGGTCGCCGCGGGCCACCGCCTCGGCGATGAACGCCTTCCGCTGCTCCTTCGTCGCCTTGGCCGGCAACTCCCCCGCCGCGACGGCTCGCGCCCGCAGCGCCTTGCGACTGCGCTTGTGCTCCCGCAGCCGGCGGCGATGCTCCGCGTCCTGGGCGTGCTTGTGGGGCTCACCAGTGGCCAGACCGGCGATCGTCCGGAAGACGAGCACCACACCCCAGGGCCCGACGATCCAGACCGGCCAATAGAACACCGCCTCGCTGCTCGCCAGCGACGAGACGCCCCAGATGAGCGTGAAGAACACCAGCGCCTTGGCCCACGAGCCCCAGACGTGCCCCAGCCAGGCCGCCCGATCCCCCTCGGGCGCCGCGACGGCGACCTCGGCCGGCCGGGCCGGCACGAGCGGAGCGGCGTTCGGCAGGTCGGTCAGCAAGCGGTCGAGCTCGGCGTAGGTCTTGGCCGCGTACGCACCCTGGAGGCGCTCGTCGTACTCGGTGAGATCGAGGCGGCCCTCCTCCAGCGCGAGGCGCAACTGGTCGGCCACCTGCCGGCGGTCCTCGTCGGCGGCCCGCATCTGCTCCCGGCTCACCTCAGCCATCGTGGCACCCCCGATCCAGTGCGCCCGGTCAGCGGCCGCGGCCGCCGAACCGCTGGCCGAAGAAGCCGAGGATGAGCGGGATGAGCGTCCAGACCGGCCAGAAGTAGAGCAGCTCACCCGAGGCGACGCTGCTCACCAGCCAGATCAGCGTGCAGACCAGCACGACGCCGGCGTAGGGACCGACCCACTGGGCCGGGCCGGACCGCTCCTGTCCCTTGGCGGTCAGGGGTGACGCCGGTGCGGTGGCGGGCTGGATCTGCGAATGCTGCACCGGGACAGTCCCGGGCAGGTCGTCGAGCAGGCCGTCCAGGTCGGCGTAGGTCTTCGCCGCATATGTCCGCTGCAGGCGCTCGTCGTACTCGTGCAGGTCGAGCCGGCCCTCGTCGAGCGCCGACTTGAGCTGTTCCGCGACTGCCTTGCGGTCACCGTCGCCGGCGCGCATCTGTTCCCGACCCATGCGTCCCAGCATGCCCGAGAGAACCAGCTGTCGGTAGGTCAGGACTGGCGCGAGGTGACCAGGTCGCCGAGGCGGGCCCGGCCCCCGTCCGGCGCGGTGGTCACCCAGACGCCGTCCTCCAGCAGGCACATCGTGTGCTCCACGTGGGCGGCGATCGAGTGGTCGCGGGTGACCACGGTCCAGCCGTCGTCGAGCTCGGCGGTGCGCGGCGAGCCCAGCGTGATCATCGGCTCGATGGCCAGGCACAGGCCGGGCACCAGGCGCGGTCCCTTGCCGGGCTTGCCGTGGTTGAGCACGTGCGGGTCCTGGTGCATCTCGGTGCCGATGCCGTGGCCGCCGTAGCCGTCGACGATGCCGTACCGCCCGGCCTTGCGAACCGCCTTCTCGACGTTGAACGAGACGTCGGTGAGCTTGCCCCGGCCGTTCGCCGCGCCCCGCGCCGCGGCCGCGATGCCGGCCCACATGGCGTCCTCGGCGACCTCGGCCATCTTGAGCAGTGCCGGGTCGGTCTCACCGACGCCGACGGTGATCGCCGAGTCGCCGTGCCAGCCGTCCAGGATCGCGCCGCAGTCGAGCGAGATCAGGTCACCCTCGCGCAGCACCTGCCCGGTGCTGGGGATGCCGTGCACGACCTGCTCGTTGACCGAGGCACAGATCGAGGCGGGGAAGCCGTGATAGCCCTTGAACGACGGGACCGCGCCGGCGTCGACGATCACCTTCTCGGCGATCGCGTCGAGGTCGGCGGTCGAGACGCCGGGGGCCACGGCCTCCCGCATCGCCTGCAGCGCGGCGGCGACGACCAGGCCGGCGCCGCGCATCTTCTCGATCTGCTCGGGGGTCTTCAGCTGAATATCCAGCTGGGGGCGGCGCATGTCAGCCCCCGTAGGACCGCAGGGCGTCGATGGCACGGACCGTGACGTCCTCGACCGGTCCGGTCGCGTCGATCCCCACCAGCTTGCCCTGCGCGCCGAAGAAGTCGACCAGGGGCGCGGTCTTGTCGGCGTACTCGACCAGGCGGTTGGCGATCGTCTCGGCCTTGTCGTCGTCACGCTGGAACAGCTCCGACCCACAGCGGTCGCAGATGTTCTCCTTGCTGGTCGGGTCGAACTCGACGTGCCAGATCTTGCCGCAACCGCGGCAGGTCCGGCGGCCCGAGAGC
This sequence comes from Paractinoplanes maris, assembly GCF_023544465.1. Taxonomy (GTDB): domain Bacteria; phylum Actinomycetota; class Actinomycetes; order Mycobacteriales; family Micromonosporaceae; genus Actinoplanes; species Actinoplanes maris. The sequence continues at coordinate 216,747 of NZ_JALPVL010000002.1, forward strand.
CGCCGGATGACCTCGTCGTCGTCGACCACGAGCTCCATCACCAGATCGAGCGCGGTGCCGAGGTCGGCCAGCAGCTTGTCGAGAGCCGAGGCCTGCGGCACCGTCCGCGGGAAGCCGTCGAGCAGGAAGCCGTCACCGGCGTCCGGCTCGGCCAGCCGGTCCCGGACCATGTTGATGGTCACTTCGTCCGGAACCAGCTGCCCCGCGTCCATGTAGCGCTTCGCCTCGACACCCAGCGGTGTCCCCTGCGAGACGTTCGCCCGGAAGATGTCTCCGGTCGAGATCTTCGGTACGGCGAGATGGGCAGCGATGAACTCAGCCTGGGTCCCCTTGCCGGCCCCCGGAGGGCCCACCAGTACCAGCCGCACCTACATCGCCTCGCTTCGGTGAGAACGAGCCTCGCTGACCGCCGGCGCAAGAGCAGCGCCGAGCTTGCCTGCCACTACCGGAGGAACCCTTCGTAGTTGCGCTGCATCAGCTGGCTCTCGATCTGCTTCACCGTCTCCAGACCCACACCGACCATGATCAGCACTGCCGTACCACCGAACGGGAAGTTCTGGTACTGCTGCGCGTCGAGCCAGATGAAGAAGAAGTTCGGCAGAACCGAGATCAGACCAAGGTACAGGGCACCGGGAAGCGTGATCCGACTGAGGATGAAGTCCAGGTAGTCGGCGGTGGGCTTGCCCGGGCGGATACCCGGAACGAAGCCACCGTACTTCTTCATGTTGTCCGCGACCTCGGTCGGGTTGAACGTGATCGAGACGTAGAAGTACGTGAAGAAGATGATCAGCAGGAAGTAGACCCCGATGTAGAGCTCGCTCGTGGGATCGGCCAGCCACCGCTGGATCCAGACCTGGTAGCCCTTGAGGTTGTTCGGGTCGAAGAACTGCAGGTAGAGCTGCGGGAGATAAAGCAGCGACGACGCGAAGATGACCGGGACGACACCCGCCTGGTTGACCTTGAGCGGGATGTAGGTCGACGTGCCGCCATACATCCGCCGGCCGATCATGCGCTTGGCGTACTGCACGGGGATGCGCCGCTGCGCCTGCTCGATGAAGACCACCAGGCCGATGATGACCAGGACCAGCACGATGACCAGGATGAACTTGCCGACGCCGCTGGACTCCTTGATCGACCAACCCTCACCGGGGAGGCGGGCGGCGATCGAGGTGAAGATCAGGACGGACATGCCGTTGCCGACACCGCGGTCCGTGATCAGCTCGCCCAGCCACATGACCATGCCGGTGCCGGCGGTCATGGTCAGGACCAGGACCGACAACGTGAGCCACACCGGCAGGCCGGTGTTCTCGGGGATGATCTGGAGCGTCGGGTCGTTCTGGTCACAGGCGTTGCCGAACAACTGCCCGGTGCGCGCGAGGGCGACGAAAGCCGAGGACTGCAGGACCGCGAGGCCCAGCGTGAGGTAGCGCGTATACTGCGTGATCTTGGCCTGGCCGGACTGGCCCTCCTTGCGAAGCTGCTCGAGGCGGGGAATCACCACGGTCAGCAACTGCAGGATGATCGATGCCGTGATGTACGGCATGATGCCCAGCGCGAACACCGACAACTGGAGCAGCGCGCCACCTGAGAACAGGTTCAACAGGTTGAGGACGCCGCTGCTGTCGGAGGAGTTCACGATGTCGAGGCACCGCCGCACGTTGGTGTAGGACACACCAGGGCTGGGCAAGGTGGCACCGAGCCGGTACAGCGCAATGATGAAGACCGTGAACAGCAGCTTCTTGCGCAGGTCAGGCGTCCGGAACGCACTGGTAAAGGCGGAGAGCAACTTCTTCCTCCTGCGCGAGGTTACCGCCGCAATCGGCGGGTGGGGGAAGGCATCGGTCCGGACGACCGATATCCCTAGCTGGGAACGGACTCTAACAGTCTTAATGGAGCGCGGTGTGTCACGGTAGCCTGCACCGCGCGTAGGCATTTGGCCCAGACGCAAAAGACCAGGTCAGACGCCACAATGGGGATGGCTGCCCGAGCGACGCGTTCGCAACGCCCGGGCAGACACCCCCACAAGCCTCACAGCTCGGTGGTGGAACCACCGGCTGCGGCGATCTTCTCCTTGGCCGACTCGCTGAACGCGTGCGCCTTGATGGTCAGCGACACGCCGCCCAGCTCGCCCGAGCCGAGGACCTTGACCGGCTGGTTCTTGCGAACCGCGCCCGCCTCGAACAGCTCGTCCGGGCCGACCTCGCCGCCGTTCGGGAACAGCTCGGCGAGGCGGTCCAGGTTCACGACCTGGAAGACGACCTTGTTGCGGGGCCGGTTCTTGAGCCCCTTGAGCTTCGGCAGACGCATGTGGAGGGGCATCTGCCCACCCTCGAACGCCGCCGGGGTGTTCTTACGGGCACCGGTGCCCTTGGTGCCGCGGCCGGCCGTCTTGCCCTTGGAGCCCTCACCACGACCCACACGGGTCTTGGCCGTCTTGGCTCCGGGCGCCGGACGCAGGTGGTGGACCTTGATCGCCATTACTCGACCTCCTCAACAGTCACGAGGTGGTTCACGGCGAAGATCATGCCCCGAATCTCGGGGCGGTCCTCCTTGACCACCACATCGTTGATCCGCTTCAGGCCGAGCGACCGCAGGGAGTCCCGCTGGTTCTGCTTGCGGCCGATCTCGGACCGGATCTGGGTGACCTTCAAGCGCGCCATCAGTGCACCGCCGCTTCCGCCCGCGCCGCCAGCATGGCCGCCGGCGCCACGTCCTCGACCGGCAGACCACGACGGGCCGCGACCTGCTCCGGGGACTCGAGGCCCTTCAGAGCGGCCACCGTCGCGTGGACGATGTTGATCGGGTTCGACGAGCCGAGGCTCTTCGACAGGATGTCGTGGATGCCGGCGCACTCCAGGACGGCGCGCACCGGGCCACCGGCGATGACACCGGTACCAGCCGACGCCGGCTTGAGCAGGACGACACCCGCGGCAGCCTCACCGGTGATCGGGTGCGGGATCGTGGCACCGATCCGCGGAACCTTGAAGAAGTGCTTCTTGGCCTCCTCGACGCCCTTGGCGATGGCCGCGGGCACCTCCTTGGCCTTTCCGTAGCCGATGCCGACGGTGCCGTCGCCGTCGCCCACGATCACCAGAGCGGTGAAGCTGAAGCGACGACCACCCTTGACGACCTTGGCGACACGGTTGATCGCGACGACCCGCTCGAGATGCGGGGTCTTGTCGACGGGCGCGTTGCCGCGGCCGCCCTCACGGCGGTTGTCCCGGCGGTTGCCACCCTCGGTGTTACCGCCGGACCCGCCGCCTCGGCGCTGCTGACCAGGCATAGGTCAATTCCTCCTAGAACTCGAGTCCGGCTTCGCGAGCGGCGTCAGCCAGCGCGGCGATCCGCCCCGCGTACTTGTTGCCACCGCGGTCGAAGACGACCTTGGACACGCCCGCGGCCTTGGCCCGGTCGGCGAGCAGAGCGCCGACCTTGCCGGCCTGTGCGCTCTTGTCACCCTCGCCGCCCCGCAGGGAGGCGTCGAGCGTGGAGGCCGAGGCCAGCGTGTGGCCCTTGAGGTCGTCGATGATCTGCGCGGTGATGTGCCGCGACGACCGGGTGACGACCAGACGGGGACGCTCGGCGGTACCGCGGAGGTTCCGACGGACCCGGAAGTGCCGACGCGCCTTTCCGACAGCCCGCTTGGCGGCGGCACCCGCGCCATTGCGACGCTTGAGCAGCGTGGCGGTCACTTCTTACCTGCCTTTCCGGCCTTACGGCGGATGACCTCGCCCTGGTACTTGACGCCCTTGCCCTTGTAGGGCTCCGGCGGGCGGATCTTCCGGATGTTGGCGGCGACCTCGCCGACGAGCTGCTTGTCGATGCCCGCCACCGTGAACTGCGTCGGGCGCTCCACCGTGAAGCTGATGCCGGCCGGGGGCACGATGTTGACCGGGTGCGAGAAGCCGAGGGCGAACTCGAGGTCCTTGCCCTTGGCCGTGACCCGGTAACCGGTGCCGTTGATCTCCAGCGTCTTCTTGTAGCCCTCGGTGACGCCGACGATCATGTTGGCGACCAGGGTACGAGAAAGGCCGTGGAGCTCCTTGGCCCGGCGCTCGTCGTTGGGGCGGTTGACGTGCAGCTCGGCACCGTCCTGCTCGACCGTGATCGGCTCGGCAACGGTGTGCGACAGCTCGCCCTTGGGGCCCTTGACCTTGACGGTCTGGCCCGTGATGGTGACATCGACGCCGGCCGGGACCGGGATCGACTTACGTCCGATTCGCGACATGGTTTCTCAGTCTCCAGTTACCAGACGAAGGCGAGGACTTCCCCGCCAACGCTCCGCTTGCGGGCCTGCCGGTCGGTCAGCAGTCCCTGGGACGTCGAAATGATCGCGACGCCCAGGCCGCCGAGCACCCGCGGGAGCTCTTCGGACTTGGCGTAAACCCGGAGGCCGGGCTTCGAGACGCGCTTGATACCGGCGAGACTGCGCTCGCGGTTCTGGCCGTACTTGAGCTCAACGACCAGACGCCTGCCGACAGCGCCTTCCTCGGGCTCCTCGGCCGACCAGGAGGCGATGTAACCCTCAGCCTTGAGGACCTCGGCGATGTTCGCCTTGATCTTCGAGAAGGGCATGGTCACCTTGTCGTGGTACGCCTGGTTGGCGTTACGCAGACGCGTCAGCATGTCTGCGATCGGGTCCGTCATCGTCATGGGTGTTCGTCAACCTTTCTCGCCGGGGTTCCCACTAGTTGCAGGCCTACGGCGAAGCGGTGTTGCTATGGGTTACCAGGAGGCCTTCGACACGCCGGGCAGCTCACCACGGTGAGCCATGTCCCGCAGGCAAACCCGGCACAGGCCGAACTTGCGGTAGACCGAGTGCGGACGTCCGCACTTCTGGCAGCGGGTGTACGCACGCACGGCGAACTTCGGCTTCGCGGCCGCCTTGAGGATCAGCGCCTTCTTAGCCATGCTCAGTTCTCCTTGAACGGGAAGCCCAGGAGCTTCAGCAGCGCCCGGCCCTCGTCGTCGGTGTCGGCGGTCGTGACCACCGTGATGTCCATGCCCCGCGTGCGATCGATCCGGTCCTGGTCGATCTCGTGGAACACCGACTGCTCGGTCAGACCGAAGGTGTAGTTACCGTGCCCGTCGAGCTTGCGCCCGTCGAGGCCGCGGAAGTCACGGATACGGGGCAGCGCGATCGACAGAAGCCGGTCGAGGAACTCCCACATCCGGTCATTGCGCAGGGTCACCTTCGCGCCGATCGGCATGCCCTCACGCAGCTTGAACTGCGCGATGGACTTGGTCGCCCGCCGCACGAGCGGCTTCTGACCGGTAATGGTGGTCAGGTCACGCACGGCGCCGTCGATCAGCTTGGCGTCGCGGGCGGCCTCGCCCACACCCATGTTCACAACGACCTTCACCAGGCCGGGAACCTGCATGGGGTTGCCGTACTTGTACTGCTCCTGAAGCGCGGCGATGACCTCGCTGCGGTACTTCTGCTTCAGGCGCGGCAGAGTTTTGGTCTCGGTGGCGGCAGTCATCAGAGTTCCTTACCGGTCGTACGAGCGATACGGACCTTGTTGCCGTTCTCGTCGACCTTGTAACCGATGCGGGTCGGCTTGCCCTGGTCGTCGACGATCTGCACATTCGAGATGTGGATCGCGGCTTCCTGGGTGACGATGCCACCGGTCTTCGAACCACGCTGGGTGGTACGGATGCGTTCGTGCTTCTTGATGCGGTTGACGCCCTCGACCAGGATCTTGTCCTGCCGCGGGAAGGCCGCGATGACCTTGCCCTTGGCACCCTTGTCCTTGCCGGCGATGACGACGACCGTGTCGCCCTTCTTGATCTTCACGGTCAGAGCACCTCCGGCGCCAGGCTGATGATCTTCATGAACCGCTTGTCGCGCAGCTCGCGCCCGACCGGGCCGAAGATGCGGGTACCGCGGGGGTCCCCGCCGTCCTTGATGATGACGGCGGCGTTCTCGTCGAAGCGGATGTACGAGCCGTCGGGACGACGACGCTCCTTGGCGGTGCGGACGATGACCGCCTTGACGACGTCACCCTTCTTCACACCGGCGCCCGGAATGGCGTCCTTGACCGTGGCCACGATGACGTCACCGATGCTCGCGTAACGGCGACCCGAGCCGCCGAGCACACGGATGCACAGGATCTCCCGGGCACCCGTGTTGTCAGCGACGCGCAGTCGCGACTCCTGCTGAATCACGTCTGTCTCCTATGTCTGCCAGTTCTCCGTCAGGTTCGGCGAAGCTTGGCGGAACGATGGTGGCGGGGCCGGGCGTTGCCGGCCCCGCGCACTCACTTGGCCTTTTCGAGGATCTCCACGACACGCCACCGCTTGGTGGCCGACAGCGGACGGGTCTCCATCAGCAGGACCCGGTCGCCGGTACCGCACGCGTTCTGCTCGTCGTGCACCTTGAGCTTGCGGGTGCGCCGCAGAACCTTGCCGTAGAGGGCGTGCTTGACACGGTCCTCGACCTCGACGACGACGGTCTTGTCCATCTTGTCGCTGACCACGAGACCCTCGCGAACCTTGCGGTTGGCGCGGGCTGTGGCCGTGCTCTCGTCACTCATGCTGTCACCTCATCCGGCGCAACCGAGAGCCCGAGCTCACGTTCACGCATGATCGTATAGATCTTCGCGATGTCCTTGCGGACGACCTGCAGCCGACGATGATTGTCGAGCTGGCCGGTCGCGCCCTGCACGCGAAGGTTGAACAGCTCCGCCTTGGCCTCCCGCAGTCGCGAAGTCAGCTCCTCGGAGGAGAGTTCGCGCAGCTCGGATGCCTTAACGCCCGCTGCCATCAGCTTTCACCCACTTCGCGTGTCACGATGCGGCACTTCATCGGGAGCTTGTGGATCGCACGGCGCATCGCCTCGCGCGCGATCGTCTCGTTCGGGAACGACATCTCGAAGAGAATGCGTCCCGGCTTGACGTTCGCCACCCACCACTCGGGAGAACCCTTACCGGAACCCATGCGGGTCTCGGCCGGCTTCTTGGTCAGAGCGTTGTCGGGGAAGACCGAGATCCAGACCTTGCCACCACGCTTGATGTGACGGGTCATCGCGATACGAGCCGACTCGATCTGCCGGTTGGTCACGTACGCGGGCTCCAGCGCCTGGATACCGAACTCACCGAAGACGACCCGGTTGCCGCCCTTGGACGCGCCGTGGCGGTCCGGGTGGTGCGGCTTGCGGAAGCCCTTCGGGGGCTTACGCGGCATCAGCATGTGTCAGCCCTCCTGCTGCGTCTCGGCCACAGCCGGCGCCGCGGCGATGGCCGCGTCGTTGGCATTGTCGCCGGTCGGGGTGTCGCCCTTGGCCTGGGCGGCTGCGGCAGCGCGGCCGGCCTCGGTGCCACCCGCGGTCGTGCCGGACGAACCGGAACGGCCACGACGCGGACGCTCGGCCCGGTCGGCACGGTCCCGGCGCGGGCGAGCCGGCGCCTCGGCGACAGCTTCGCGACCCGGCACGGCGTCGCCCTTGTAGATCCAGACCTTCACGCCGATGCGGCCGAACGTGGTACGGGCCTCGAAGAAGCCGTACTCGATGTTGGCCCGCAGCGTGTGCAGCGGAACGCGACCCTCACGGTAGAACTCCGTGCGGCTCATCTCCGCGCCGCCGAGGCGACCGGAGACCTGCACCCGGATGCCCTTGCAGATCGGGTTCTTCATGGCCGACTGCATGGCCTTGCGCATCGCCCGGCGGAAGCTGACCCGGGAGGACAGCTGCTCGGCGACGCCCTGCGCCACCAGCTGAGCGTCCGACTCCGGGCTCTTCACCTCGAGGATGTTCAGCTGGACCTGCTTGCCGGTGAGCTTCTCGAGCTCGCCGCGGATCCGGTCGGCCTCCGCGCCCTTACGGCCGATGACGATGCCCGGCCGGGCGGTGTGGATGTCGACGCGTACCCGGTCACGGGTGCGCTCGATGTCCACCTTGGAGATGCCGGCGCGCTCGAGGCCCTTGGACATCATCCGGCGGATCTTGACGTCCTCGCCGATGTAGTCCTTGTAGAGCTTGTCGGCGAACCACCGGGACCTCCAGTCGGTGGAGATACCGAGGCGGAATCCGGTGGGGTGAACTTTCTGGCCCATTACTCGGACTCCTCCGTGGTCTGGGACTGCGCGGCGGGCGCGGCCTTGGCCGGCGCCGCCTTCTTCGCCGCGGCGGCCTTCTTGGCAGGCCGCGCGACCTGGACCGCCTCGACGGCGATCGTGATGTGGCAGGTGCGCTTGCGGATCCGGTACGCCCGGCCCTGCGCCCGCGGACGGAACCGCTTGAGCGTCGGGCCCTCGTCGACGAACGCCTCGCTGACCATGAGTGCGTCAGGGTCGAGCCGCTCGTTGTTCTCCGCGTTCGCGATGGCACTCGCGAGCACCTTGTAGACCTGCTCGCTCGCCGACTGCGGGGCGAACTGCAGGACGATCAGAGCCTCCTTCGCGGGCAGACCGCGGACGAGGTTGACCACACGGCGTGCCTTGTTCGGCGAGATGCGGACGTGCTTCGCAACCGCGCGACTTCCCGGCAGCGCCGGTGCGTCGTTCTTCGTTGGCATCGCTGTGACCCCTTTCTTATCCGTGGACTGACTAGCGACGACGGCTCTTGCGGTCGTCCTTCTCGTGACCCTTGAACGTGCGGGTCAGAGCGAACTCCCCGAGCTTGTGACCGACCATGGCCTCGGTGATGAACACCGGGACGTGCTTGCGCCCGTCGTGCACGGCGATCGTGTGCCCCAGCATGTCGGGGATGATCATCGAGCGCCGCGACCAGGTCTTGATGACGTTCTTCGAGTTCTTCTCGTTCTGGACTTCCACCTTCTTGAGCAGGTGGTCGTCGACGAACGGGCCCTTCTTCAGGCTGCGTGGCATCTTCTAAACTCCCGTTACCCGCGCTTGCGGGTGGCGTAGCGGCGGCGAACGATCAGCTTGTCGCTCTCCTGGCCCTTGCGGCGGGTACGACCCTCGGGCTTACCAGCCGGGTTGACCGGGTGGCGACCACCAGAGGTCTTACCCTCACCACCACCGTGCGGGTGGTCGATCGGGTTCATGGCGACACCGCGGACGGTCGGGCGCTTGCCCTTCCAGCGCATGCGGCCGGCCTTGCCCCAGTTGATGTTCGACTGTTCGGCATTGCCGATCTCGCCGACCGTGGCACGGCATCGGATGTCGACCCGGCGGATCTCACCGGAGGGCATACGCAGCGTGGCGTAGGCACCTTCACGGCCGAGCAGCTGGATACCGACACCGGCCGAGCGGGCCAGCTTGGCGCCACCGCCGGGACGAAGCTCCACACCGTGGACCGTCGTACCGACCGGGATGTTGCGCAGGGGAAGGTTGTTCCCCGGCTTGATGTCCGCGCCCGGGCCGGACTCGACCCGGTCACCCTGCTTGAGGTCCTTCGGCGCGAGGATGTAGCGCTTCTCGCCGTCGGCGTAGTGCAGCAGAGCGATGCGGGACGTGCGGTTCGGGTCGTACTCGATGTGCGCGACCTTGGCCGGCACGCCGTCCTTGTCGACCCGCTTGAAGTCGATCAGCCGGTACTGCCGCTTGTGACCGCCGCCCTGGTGCCGCGTGGTGATGCGGCCGTGGACGTTGCGACCACCCTTCTTGGGCAGCGGAACCAGCAGAGACTTCTCCGGCGTCGACCGGGTGATCTCGGCGAAGTCGGCGACGCTCGAGCCGCGACGGCCCGGCGTGGTCGGCTTGTACTTACGGATAGCCATTTTTTACAACCCCTTAGCTGACCGGGCCGCCGAAGGCCTCGATACGGTCGCCGTCAGCCAGCTTCACCAGCGCGCGCTTGGTCGCCTTGCGCTGCCCGAAACCGGTCCGGGTGCGCTTGCGCTTGCCCTGGCGGTTCGAGGTGTTCACCGTGAGCACGCGGACGTTGAAGATCTGCTGGATCGCGATCTTGACCTGGGTCTTGTTCGCGTCCGGGTGGACGAGGAACGTGTACCAGTTCTGGTCGAGAACGCTGTAGCTCTTCTCGGACACGACCGGCTTGATGATGACGTCGCGCGGGTCGGCGATGGTGCTCACTTGTTCTCCTCCTCGGCGGTCGCCGGAACGCCCAGGAACTCGTCGAGCGCTTCCTTGGTGAAGACCACCTCGTCGGCGACCAGCACGTCGTACGTGTTGAGCTGGCCGGCCTCGAGCAGGTGCACGGTCGCCTCGTTGCGCAGCGAGAGCCAGTTCAGCTCGTCGGTGCTGCTCAGCACGACCAGGACCTTGGTGGACTCGGTGGCCTTGCGCAGCGTGGCGATCGCGCCCTTGGTCGACGGCTTGTCGCCGCTGACGAAGGCCTCGACCACGTGCACGCGGCCTTCGCGGGCCCGGTCGGAGAGGGCGCCCCGCAGAGCGGCCGCCTTCATCTTCTTGGGGGTCCGCTGGCTGTAGTCGCGCGGCACGGGACCGTGCACGACGCCACCGCCGGTGAACTGAGGAGCGCGGATCGAGCCCTGACGGGCGCGACCGGTGCCCTTCTGCTTGTACGGCTTCTTGCCGCCGCCGGCGACCTCACCGCGCGTCTTGGCCTTGGCCGTGCCCTGGCGAGCAGCCGCGAGCTGGGCCACCACGACCTGGTGCATCAGCGGGATGTTCGCCTGCACGTCGAAGATCGCGTCCGGCAGGTCGACCGAGCCGGCCTTGTTGCCCTCAACGTTGATCACGTCGACCGAGCTCACTTGACACCGCCCTTCTTCGCCGCGGTGCGGACCAGGACAAGCGCGCCCTTGGGGCCGGGCACCGCGCCCTTGACCAGGATCAGGTTGTTCTCGGTGTCCACCGCCTGCACGGTCAGGTTCTGCACGGTGAAGCGCTGGCTACCCATCCGACCGGCCATCCGCACGCCCTTGAAGACACGACCGGGGGTCGCGCAGGCGCCGATGGAACCGGGCGAGCGGTGCTTGCGCTCGACACCGTGGCTGGCCTTCAGGCCGTGGAAGCCGTGCCGCTTGATGACACCGGCGTAGCCCTTGCCCTTGGTCTTACCGGTGACGTCGATCGGCGAACCGACCGCGAACGCCTCGACGGTGACCTCCTGGCCGAGCTCGTACTCACCGGCGTCGGTGGTGCGCAGCTCGACGACGTGGCGCCTCGGCGACACACCGGCCTTCGCGAAGTGACCGCCCTCGGGCTTGTTCACCTTGCGCGGGTCGATCGCGCCGTATGCCAGCTGGACGGCCGCATAGCCGTCCTTCTCGTCTGTCCGGACCTGGGTCACGACACAAGGGCCGGCCTGCACCACGGTCACCGGGACGACTTTGTTGTTGTCCCAGACCTGGGTCATGCCGAGCTTGGCGCCCAGGATCCCCTTTACTTGCCTGTCCATTAGTCGCAGATCCCTACAGCTTGATCTCGATGTCGACGCCAGCCGGCAGGTCGAGGCGCATGAGCGAGTCGACCGTCTTCGGAGTCGGGTCGATGATGTCGATCAGCCGCTTGTGCGTGCGCATCTCGAAGTGCTCGCGCGAGTCCTTGTACTTGTGCGGCGAACGGATGACGCAGAAACGGTTGATCTCCGTGGGCAGCGGCACCGGGCCTGCGACCGACGCACCGGTACGCGTGACCGTCTCGACGATCTTGCGCGCCGAGGAGTCGACGACCTCGTGGTCATAGGCCTTGAGCCGGATGCGGATCTTCTGTCCCGCCATGGTGGCTTCTGTTTCCTTTTCTCGATGCCGCTACGTGCGAGAGCGGTGGCTCTCGCATGCCCGCAGGACCGTTGATCCTGCGTTGTCCGACCCCCGCGGTCGGGCGTGTCGCGCTGACTCTTACAAAACTGCGCAGGGCAGCACTCTAGATCGCGGGGATCTTGAGGTGTCTTACGGATGGCCAACAAAACACACCCGGACACCCGGCGAGGGTGGCCAGCTGCACAAGGCAGCTGACCACCCCGCTCGGACGCAACCTGACTAGTATGCCGGAAAGAGTCCGACAATGCTAATCGGGGTCAGCGGCCCTAGACGTTGATCTTCGTGACCGTGCCGGCGCCGACGGTGCGGCCACCCTCACGGATCGCGAACTTCAGGCCCTGCTCCATGGCGATCGGCTGGATCAGCTTGACCGACATGCTGGTGGAGTCGCCCGGCATGACCATCTCGGTGCCCTCGGGCAGCGTGACGACGCCGGTGACGTCCGTGGTGCGGAAGTAGAACTGCGGGCGGTAGTTCTGGAAGAACGGGGTGTGCCGGCCGCCCTCTTCCTTTGAGAGGATGTAGACCTGGCCCTCGAACTCCGTGTGGGGAGTAGAGGTGCCCGGCTTCACAACGACCATGCCGCGCTCGACGTCCTCGCGCTTGATACCGCGCAGGAGCAGACCGACGTTCTCACCCGCGCGGGCCTCGTCGAGCAGCTTGCGGAACATCTCGATGCCGGTGCAGACGGTCTTCGTCGACTTCTCGCGGATGCCGACGATCTCGACCTCCTCGTTCGGCTTGAGGATGCCACGCTCGGCGCGACCCGTGACCACGGTGCCACGACCGGTGATCGTGAAGACGTCCTCGATGGGCATGAGGAACGGCTTGTCGGTGTCACGCTCGGGCTGCGGGATCGCGGTGTCGACCGCGTTCATGAGCTCCATGAGCCGCTCGGTCCACTCGGCGTCGCCCTCGAGCGCCTTCAGCGCCGAGACACGCACGACCGGCAGGTCGTCGCCGGGGAACTCGTAGGTGCTGAGCAGCTCGCGGACCTCGAGCTCGACGAGCTCCAGGAGCTCCTCGTCGTCCACCATGTCGCTCTTGTTCAGGGCGACGACGATGTACGGAACGCCGACCTGGCGGGCCAGGAGCACGTGCTCCTTGGTCTGCGGCATCGGGCCGTCGGTCGCGGCGACCACCAGGATCGCGCCGTCCATCTGGGCGGCACCGGTGATCATGTTCTTGATGTAGTCGGCGTGGCCGGGGCAGTCCACGTGCGCGTAGTGCCGCGCCGCGGTCTGGTACTCGACGTGCGCGATCGAGATCGTGATACCACGCGCCTTCTCTTCAGGCGCCTTGTCGATCTCGTCGAACGGGGTGTACGGGTTCAGGTCCGGGTACTGGTCGTGCAGGACCTTCGTGATGGCCGCAGTCAGCGTCGTCTTACCGTGGTCGATGTGACCAATGGTGCCGATGTTGACGTGCGGCTTAGTCCGCTCGAACTTCGCCTTCGCCACTGGTGTCCTCCTGTGGACTGTGGAATAACTTTTTCCCGGCACGCCCGATAAGGCGATGGGGACTCTGTCGACTGCTCGTGCGCGTGCGGCCCTCGACGGGCCGCACGCGCCTCAACGCGTCAGGCGCCGGTGGCCTTGGCGATGATCTCCTTCGCGACGCTCTGCGGAACCTCGGCGTAGGAGTCGAACTGCATGCTGTAGCTGGCCCGGCCCGCGGTCTTCGACCGAAGGTCGCCGACGTAGCCGAACATCTCCGACAGCGGCACCAGAGCCTTGATGACACGAGCGCCGGAGCGCTCCTCCATCGACTGGATGATGCCACGGCGGGAGTTGAGGTCGCCGATCACGTCGCCCATGTTGTCCTCGGGCGTGGTGACCTCGACGGACATCATCGGCTCGAGCAGCGCGGGGTCGGCCTTGCGGGCCGCCTCCTTCATCGCGATGGAGCCGGCGATCTTGAACGCCATCTCGGACGAGTCGACCTCGTGGTACTGACCGTCGACCAGCGTGAACTTCACGCCGACCAGCGGGTAACCGGCGAGGACACCGTACTGCAGGGAGTCCTGCGCGCCCGCGTCCACCGAGGGGATGAACTCCTTGGGGATGCGGCCACCGGTGACGGCGTTCACGAACTCGTACGTGGGGCCGTCGGCCTCGAGCGACAACGGCTCGACGCTGATGACAACCTTCGCGTACTGGCCCGATCCACCGGTCTGCTTCTTGTGGACGTACGTGAGCTTCTCCACGGTGCCGCGGATCGTCTCGCGGTACGCCACCTGCGGCTTACCGATGTTGGCCTCGACGTTGAACTCGCGGCGCATGCGGTCCACCAGGATGTCCAGGTGGAGCTCGCCCATGCCGGCGATGATCGTCTGGCCGGTCTCCTCGTCGTTGAAGACGCGGAAGGTCGGGTCCTCCTCGGCCAGGCGCTGGATCGCGGTGCCCAGCTTCTCCTGGTCCGACTTGGTCTTGGGCTCGATGGCGACCTGGATGACCGGCTCCGGGAACGTCATCGACTCGAGCACGACCTGGTTGGCCGGGTCGCTGAGCGTGTCACCGGTGGTGGTCTGCTTGAGACCCTGGACGGCGATGATGTCGCCGGCCTGCGCGGTGGCGCGCTCCTCACGCTTGTTCGCGTGCATCTGGTAGATCTTGCCGATCCGCTCCTTGCGGTCCTTGGTGGAGTTGACCACCTGGGAACCGGACTCGAGCGTGCCGGAGTAGACCCGGACGTACGTGAGCTTGCCGAGGTGCTTGTCGGTCTGGATCTTGAAGGCCAGACCGGCGAAGGGCTCGGTGTTCGACGGCTTGCGGACCATCGGCGTCTCGCCGTCGGTCGCGGTGCCCTCGATGGCCGGGATGTCCAGCGGCGACGGCAGGAAGTCGATCACGGCGTCGAGCATGGGCTGAACGCCCTTGTTCTTGAACGCCGAACCGCACAGCACCGGGTTGGCCTTGCTCGCGATCGTGGCGCGCCGGATGGCGGCCTTGATCTCGTCCTGCGAGAGCTCCTCGCCCTCGAGGTACTTGAGCATGACCTCGTCGTCGACGTCGGCCAGCGTCTCGATCAGCTTCTCGCGCCACTCGTTCGCGGAGTCGACCAGGTCGGCCGGGATCTCCTCGATGGCGTAGTCGTCACCCTTCTGGGTCTCACCACGCCAGGTGAGCGCGCGCATGCCGATCAGGTCGACGACACCGATGTGGTCGCCCTCGAGCCCGATCGGGATCTGGAGGACCAGCGGGGTGGCGTTGAGCCGGTCGATCATCATCTGCACGCAGCGGAAGAAGTCCGCGCCGGTCCGGTCGAGCTTGTTGACGAAGCACATCCGGGGAACGTGGTACTTGTCCGCCTGCCGCCACACGTTCTCGGTCTGCGGCTCCACGCCGGCCACACCGTCGTAGACCGCCACCGCGCCGTCCAGCACACGCAACGACCGCTCGACCTCGACCGTGAAGTCGACGTGGCCGGGCGTGTCGATGATCTGGATCGTGTGGCCCTTCCACTCGCACTTGGTGGCGGCGGAAGTGATCGTGATACCGCGCTCCTGCTCCTGCTCCATCCAGTCCATGACGGCACCGCCGTCGTGGACCTCACCGATCTTGTACGTGATACCGGTGTAGAACAGGATTCGCTCGGTGGTCGTGGTCTTACCAGCATCGATGTGCGCCATGATGCCGATGTTGCGTACGTTGGCGAGCGCGTCTGCGGCGGCCACTTCAATCCCTACTTTTCTTCGTCGTCGTCTCGTGAACCGGTACGACTGGTGCTGGCGCCCGGTGGTCACCGGGCCGGCAGCAGCGGGGTCTTACCAGCGGTAGTGCGCGAAGGCCTTGTTGGACTCCGCCATCTTGTGGGTGTCCTCGCGCCGCTTGACGGCGGCACCGAGGCCGTTGCTGGCGTCGAGCAGCTCGTTCTGGAGACGCTCGATCATGGTCTTCTCGCGGCGGGCCTTGGAGTACTGGACCAGCCAGCGCAGACCGAGGGTGGTCTGACGCGGGGTGCGGACCTCGACCGGAACCTGGTAGGTCGCGCCACCGACGCGGCGGCTGCGGACCTCGAGGGTCGGCTTGACGTTGTCCATCGCGCGCTTGAGCGTCACGACGGGGTCGGTGCCGCTCTTCTCCCGGGCACCCTCGAGGGCGCCGTAGACGATGCGCTCAGCGAGCTGACGCTTGCCGCCGATCAGGATCTTGTTGATCAGCTGAGTGACCAGCGGCGAGTTGTAAACCGGGTCCGCGACCACTGGGTGGCGCGGAGCGGGGCCCTTACGAGGCATGTCAGCTCTTCTCCTTCTTCGCGCCGTAACGGCTGCGGGCCTGCTTGCGGTTGCGGACACCCTGGGTGTCGAGCGAACCGCGGACGATCTTGTAGCGGACGCCGGGGAGGTCCTTCACACGACCACCACGCACGAGCACGATCGAGTGCTCCTGCAGGTTGTGGCCGACACCCGGGATGTACGCCGTCACCTCGATCTGGCTGCTGAGCTTCACACGAGCGACCTTGCGCAGCGCAGAGTTCGGCTTCTTGGGGGTGGTGGTGTACACGCGCGTGCACACGCCGCGTCGCTGAGGACTACCCTTCAGCGCCGGCGTCTTGGTCTTGCTCGTCTTCGCCTGACGGCCCTTTCGGACCAGCTGCTGGATCGTGGGCACCGGGTTTCTCCGCTCCCTTCGGCCGCTTCCTAAGCGGCCGCACCGTCTTGTATGGCTCCTGTGCCGGTCACGTCCCCGAGGAGGGGCTGTGTCCGGCACCCGCGGTCGGGCGTGTCGCTCGACTCACGGTCCCGCCGCGCGTCAGTCAACGCGCACCGGGTCTTGTCTTTGTCGACGCCCCGATCACGGGGCGCCGGCTCGGCGTATCGCTGCCTCGTCGCATCGAGCGACTCCGGGCGCACGCACGAGTTGCCCAGGCAAGCCTGGGCACGAGGGGAAAGACTACCCACCCCGGGCACCCAGGTCAAAATGAACGCTGAGGAGCCGCGACGGATATCTCCGATGCAAGTGTACCGGGTGCTTCACGGTGGCAACGTCGCGGTGCCGGATCCAGCGTCACATCGACAATTGCAACACCAGGGTCAACGCGAGCGACAGCAGAGCAATTCCCGCGCCGATCGATCCGCAGACGATGCCGGCCATGCCCAGACCGGCCCCGGTGAACCGCACCTGACCGGTCTGACCCGAGCGCCGGATCTGCCGGCGGGACACCGCGCCGAGCGCCACCGCTCCCCCGCCGGCCGTCACACTGAGCAGCGTGAAGGCGCCCGACACCCAGCCGCCCCAGCCCTCGGACGCACCGACCAGACCGAAGCAGAGGACGAGCAGCGACACCAGGATCGACCCGATGCCGGCCATCAGCGAGCCGATGGCCAGGCCCGACGTGATCGGCTCGACCCGCAGCTGCACCAGGCCGAACTCCGTGCCGGGCAGTGCGTCGATCCGCTCCGGGCGCCACTGCCCCGAGGATGGCGGCGGCGGCACCTGAGCCGGATGACCGGTCGGCGGCGGAGGTGGGAGGGTCATGGGGAAAGCATGTCACCCGGACGAGGGGGACGGCACCCCACCTCAGTCGGTGCCCGGTGCGAAGTCGGCGCCACCGGGCGAGCCGGCCAGGTGCAGCAGGCCGGCGATGGACGCGACGACCAGTGTGGTGAGAGCCAGCACGATGCCCGCCCACGCCAACCGGCGCCCCCGGCGGATCCACGCCGAGCCGGTCAGGTAGCCCTGGGAGGCATACGCCTGCCGGGCCGTCTGACGGGCCAGCAACAGGGCCACAGTGGCCGGGATCACACCACCGACGAATGCGCCCAGCAGAAAACCCACCAGGCCGAGCGCGAAGACGGCCCGCGCCTTCGACGAGGGCGCCGGATCCGGATCCATCGGATGGCGGGTGGGCACTGCGGCCGGGAGCGTCACGAGAACCATTCTAGAAAGGCCGAAGGGCGGCCGCGCAGTGCGCGGCCGCCCTCGGCGAATACAGACCCTTAGCGGTACGACCCGAAGTCGAAGTCGTCCAGCGGCACAGCCTGCCCGCTGGCCGGCCCGAAGCCGTAGTCGGTCTCGGGGTACCCGGTCATCGAGTACACCTTGGCCTTGGCCTCCTCGGTCGGCTCGACCCGGATGTTGCGGTACTTGGAGATACCGGTACCGGCCGGGATGAGCTTACCGATGATCACGTTCTCCTTGAGGCCGACGAGCGAGTCGCTGCGCGAGTTGATCGCCGCGTCGGTCAGCACCCGGGTGGTCTCCTGGAAGGAGGCCGCCGAGAGCCAGGAGTCGGTGGCCAGCGAGGCCTTGGTGATACCCATCAGCACGGGACGACCGGCGGCGGGCTCGCCACCCTCGCCCACGATCCGGCGGTTCTCCGACTCGAAGAGCGCCCGGTCGACCAGGACACCGGGGAGGAACTCCGCGGCACCCGAGTCGATGACCGTCACCCGCTTGAGCATCTGGCGGATGATGATCTCGATGTGCTTGTCGTGGATGAGCACACCCTGCGAGCGGTAGACCTCCTGGACCTCACTGGTCAGGTGGACCTGGACCGCCCGCGGACCCATGATCCGCAGAAGCTCGTGCGGGTCGATGGTGCCCTCGGTCAGCTTCTCGCCGACGCCGACGTGGTCGCCGTCGTGGGCCCGGAGCTTGACGCGCTTGGAGATCTTGTCGTAGACGATCTCCTCGCTGCCGTCGTCCGGCACCACGATGATCTTGCGCGAGCGCTCGCCGTCCTCGATGCGGATGCGTCCCGGGGTATCGGCGATGGGCGCCTTGCCCTTGGGCACGCGGGCCTCGAAGATCTCCTGCACACGCGGCAGACCCTGGGTGATGTCCTCACCCGCGACACCACCGGTGTGGAAGGTACGCATCGTCAGCTGCGTACCGGGCTCACCGATGGACTGGGCGGCGATGATGCCGACCGCCTCGCCGATGTCGACCGCCTTGCCGGTCGGCAGCGAACGGCCGTAGCAGGCCGCACACACACCGAGCTTCGACTCACAGGTCAGCACCGAGCGCACCCGGACGTTCTCGACGCCGGCCGCGACCAGCTGGTCGACCAGGATCGAGTTGAGGTCCGAGCCCCGCGCGACGACCAGGTTGCCGTTGGCGTCCTTGATGTCGTCGGCGATCGTACGGGCGTGCACACCGGTCTCGGCGTGAACGTGCACGACCACGGAGCCGTCCGCCTCGCGCTCGCCCACCTGCATCGGAATCGCGCGGTCGGTGCCGCAGTCCTCCTCGCGGATGATGACGTCCTGCGAGACGTCCACCAGACGACGGGTCAGGTAACCCGAGTCGGCGGTACGCAGCGCGGTGTCGGCCAGACCCTTACGGGCACCGTGCGTGGAGATGAAGTACTCCAGCACGGTCAGACCCTCGCGGTACGACGAGGTGATCGGCCGCGGGATGATCTCACCCTTGGGGTTGGCCACCAGACCACGGATCGCGGCGATCTGCCGGAGCTGGAGGAGGTTACCGCGAGCGCCGGAGTTGATCATCACCCAGAGCGGGTTCTCCTGCGGCAGCGCGGTCTCCATCTCCTTGGAGATCTCGTTGGTCGCCTTGGTCCAGATCTCGATGAGCTCGCCGCGACGCTCCTCGGCGGTCATCAGACCACGCTGGTACTGCTTGTCGATGCGGTCGGCCTCGACCTGGTAGCGGGCCAGGATCTCCGGCTTGCGCGGAGGACCGATGACGTCGCCCATGCCGATCGTCACGCCGGACCAGGTGGCCCAGTGGAAGCCGGCCTCCTTGAGCGCGTCCAGGGTCGCCGCAAGGGCCACCTTGGGGAAGCGCTCGGCGAGGTCGTTGACGATCGCCGACAGCTGACCCTTGCGGATCTCGTAGTTCACGAAGCGGTAGCCCGGGGGCAGCGTCTCGTTGAACAGGACCCGGCCGAGCGTGGTCTCGACGAGCAGCGGGTCACCCTCGACCCACTCCTCCGGAGCCGTCCACGCCGCCGACTTCGCGCCGTTGTCGACCCCGATGACCTCGCGGAGACGGATCTTCACCGTCGCCTGGAGGTGCAGCTCGCCGTTGTCGAACGCCATCCGAGCCTCGGCGTCCGAGCTGAAGACCCGGCCCTCACCCTTGGCACCGGCAGTCTGGTGCGTCAGGTAGTAGAGGCCGATGACCATGTCCTGGGTCGGCATGGTGACGGGCTTGCCGTCGGCCGGCTTCAGGATGTTGTTGGACGAGAGCATCAGGATCCGGGCCTCGGCCTGCGCCTCGGCCGACAGCGGCACGTGCACCGCCATCTGGTCACCGTCGAAGTCGGCGTTGAACGCCGTGCAGACGAGCGGGTGGATCTGGATGGCCTTGCCCTCGACCAGCTGCGGCTCGAAGGCCTGGATGCCCAGGCGGTGCAGGGTCGGCGCGCGGTTCAGCAGCACCGGGTGCTCGCTGATGACCTCTTCGAGGACGTCCCACACGACCGGCCGCTGACGCTCGACCATGCGCTTGGCCGACTTGATGTTCTGCGCGTGGTTCAGGTCGACCAGGCGCTTCATCACGAACGGCTTGAACAGCTCCAGCGCCATCTGCTTGGGCAGACCACACTGGTGCAGCTTGAGGCGCGGGCCGACGACGATGACCGAACGGCCGGAGTAGTCGACGCGCTTGCCGAGCAGGTTCTGACGGAACCGGCCCTGCTTGCCCTTGAGCATGTCGGACAGCGACTTGAGCGGGCGGTTACCCGGACCGGTGACCGGCCGGCCACGACGACCGTTGTCGAACAACGCGTCGACGGCCTCCTGGAGCATCCGCTTCTCGTTGTTCACGATGATCTCGGGCGCACCCAGGTCGATCAGTCGCTTGAGGCGGTTGTTCCGGTTGATGACCCGGCGGTACAGGTCGTTCAGGTCGCTGGTGGCGAAGCGGCCACCGTCGAGCTGCACCATCGGGCGCAGGTCCGGCGGGATGACCGGGACGCAGTCGAGCACCATGCCCAGCGGCGAGTTCCGGGTGTTCAGGAACGCGGCGACGACCTTGAGGCGCTTGAGCGCACGGATCTTGCGCTGGCCCTTACCCGTACGAATGATCTCGCGCAGGTTCTCGGCCTCGGCGTCGAGGTCCATGTTCTGCAGCAGCGCCTTGATCGCCTCGGCACCCATGCCACCGGTGAAGTACTCACCGAAGCGGTCCCGCAGCTCGCGGTAGAGCAGCTCGTCGGTGACCAGCTGCTTGGAGTCGAGCTTGCGGAAGGTGTCGAGCACCTCGTCGAGCCGGTCGATCTCGCGCTGCGCCTTGTCCCGGATCTGGCGCATCTCACGCTCGCCGGCCTCCTTGACCTTGCGGCGCACGTCGGCCTTGGCACCCTCGGCCTCGAGCTCCGAGAGGTCCTGCTCCAGCTTGGCAGCGCGCTTCTCGATCTCCGAGTCGCGGCTGTTCTCCGACTGGCGCTTCTCGGCGAAGATCTCGTTCTCGATGGTGGACAGGTCGCGGTGACGCGCTTCGGCGTCCACGCTCGTGATCACGTACGAGGCGAAGTAGATGATCTTCTCGAGGTCCTTGGGCGCGAGGTCGAGCAGGTAGCCCAGCCGGCTCGGCACACCCTTGAAGTACCAGATGTGCGTGACCGACGCGGCCAGCTCGATGTGACCCATGCGCTCACGGCGGACCTTGGACCGGGTCACCTCGACGCCGCAGCGCTCACAGATGATGCCCTTGAACCGGACCCGCTTGTATTTGCCGCAGTAGCACTCCCAGTCCCGCTGAGGACCGAAGATCTTCTCGCAGAAGAGTCCGTCCTTCTCGGGCTTGAGCGTGCGGTAGTTGATCGTCTCGGGCTTCTTGACCTCGCCGTGCGACCACTGCCGGATGTCGTCAGCGGTAGCAAGGCCGATGCGCAACTCGTCGAAGAAGTTGACGTCGAGCACTTGGACTATCCCTCGTGTTTCGTTGCTCGGGTGAATTCAAGGCCGGCGGGGGCGCCCCCGGTGGCAGTTCG
Source organism: Paractinoplanes maris (assembly GCF_023544465.1). GTDB lineage: Bacteria > Actinomycetota > Actinomycetes > Mycobacteriales > Micromonosporaceae > Actinoplanes > Actinoplanes maris. The sequence continues at coordinate 238,304 of NZ_JALPVL010000002.1, forward strand.
TGCCACCGGGGACGCTTCCGTCAGATCTCTTCGACGCTGCTGACGCCCTCGTTCGGGCGGCGTGACAGGTCGATGCCGAGTTCCTCCGCGGCCCGGAAGACCTCGTCGTCCGTCTCGCGCATCTCGAGGGCCACACCGTCGCTGGAAAGCACCTCGACGTTCAGGCACAGCGACTGGAGCTCCTTGAGAAGCACCTTGAAGGACTCCGGGATTCCCGGCTCCGGGATGTTCTCGCCCTTGACGATGGCCTCGTAGACCTTCACGCGGCCCAGGACGTCATCGGACTTGATGGTGAGCAGTTCCTGCAGCGCGTAAGCGGCGCCGTAGGCCTGCATCGCCCAGCACTCCATCTCGCCGAACCGCTGGCCACCGAACTGCGCCTTACCACCCAGCGGCTGCTGCGTGATCATCGAGTACGGGCCGGTCGACCGAGCGTGAATCTTGTCGTCGACCAGGTGGTTCAGCTTGAGGATGTAGACGTACCCGACCGAGATCGGGTCCGGCAGCGGCTCGCCGGAGCGGCCGTCGAACAGCTGCGCCTTGCCGTCACCGTTGACCAGCCGCTTACCGTCGCGGTTGACCAGCGTCGACTCGAGGAGGCCCTTGATCTCCTCCTCCTGCGCACCGTCGAAGACGGGGGTCGCGACGTTCGAGTCCGCGATGGACTCGTGCGCCTCGATCGCGCGCAGCTGGCGCTTCCACTCCTGGTCCTCGCCCTCGACCGACCAGCCGGTCTTGGCGATCCACCCGAGGTGGGTCTCCAGAACCTGGCCGATGTTCATACGCGAGGGCACACCGAGCGGGTTGAGCACGATGTCGACCGGGGTGCCGTCCTCGAGGAACGGCATGTCCTCGACGGGCAGGATCTTGGAGATGACGCCCTTGTTGCCGTGGCGGCCCGCGAGCTTGTCACCGTCCTGGATCTTGCGCTTCTGGGCCACGTAGACCCGGACCAGCTCGTTCACGCCCGGGGGCAGCTCGTCGCCGTCCTCGCGAGAGAACGTGCGGACGCCGATGACCGTGCCGGTCTCGCCGTGCGGCACCTTCAGCGAGGTGTCCCGGACTTCCCGGGCCTTCTCACCGAAGATCGCGCGGAGCAGCCGCTCCTCGGGGGTCAGCTCGGTCTCGCCCTTCGGCGTGACCTTGCCGACCAGGATGTCGCCGGGAACGACCTCGGCGCCGATCCGGATGATGCCGCGCTCGTCGAGGTCAGCGAGCATTTCCTCGCTGACGTTCGGGATGTCGCGGGTGATCTCTTCCGGGCCGAGCTTGGTGTCGCGGGCGTCGACCTCGTGCTCCTCGATGTGGATCGAGGTGAGGACGTCCTGCTGGACGAGGCGCTGCGACAGGATGATCGCGTCCTCGTAGTTGTGACCCTCCCAGCACATGAACGCGACGAGCAGGTTGCGGCCGAGGGCCATCTCCCCCTCGTCGGTGCACGGGCCGTCCGCGACGACCTGGCCGGCCTCGACCCGGTCACCCTCGAACACGACCGGCTTCTGGTTGACGCAGGAGCCGGCGTTGGAGCGGCGGAACTTGTGCAGCAGGTAGGTGCGACGGTGGCCGTCGTCCTGGTGCACCGTCACGTAGTCGGCGCACAGGTCCTCGACCACACCGCCGACCTCGGCGACGACGACGTCACCGGCGTCGACCGCGGCACGGTATTCCATGCCGGTGCCGACCAGCGGCGCCTCCGCCTTGACCAGCGGCACGGCCTGACGCTGCATGTTCGCGCCCATGAGCGCGCGGTTCGCGTCGTCGTGCTCGAGGAACGGGATCATCGCGGTCGCGACCGAGGTCATCTGCCGCGGCGACACGTCCATGTAGTCGACCTCGGTGCCAGGCACGTAGTCGACCTCACCGCCCTTACGGCGGACCAGGACCCGGTCCTCGGCGAAGGTGCCGTCGCCTCGCAGCACGGCGTTCGCCTGGGCCTTGATGTACCGGTCTTCCTCGTCCGCGGTCAGGTAGTGCACCTCGTCGGTGACAACGCCCGCCTCGACCTTGCGGTAAGGCGTCTCGATGAAACCGAACGGGTTGACCCGCGCGAACGTGGAGAGCGCGCCGATCAGGCCGATGTTCGGGCCTTCCGGCGTCTCGATCGGGCACATCCGGCCGTAGTGGGACGGGTGCACGTCACGGACCTCGAAGCCCGCCCGCTCACGCGAAAGGCCACCGGGGCCCAGCGCGGACAGACGACGCCGGTGGGTCAGACCCGCCAGCGGGTTGGTCTGGTCCATGAACTGCGACAGCTGCGACGTGCCGAAGAACTCCTTGATCGCCGCCACCACGGGACGGATGTTGATCAGGGTCTGCGGCGTGATCGCCTCGACGTCCTGGGTCGTCATGCGCTCGCGGACGACGCGCTCCATCCGGGACAGGCCGACGCGGACCTGGTTCTGGATGAGCTCGCCCACGGTGCGCAGACGGCGGTTGCCGAAGTGGTCGATGTCGTCGGCCTCGTAGCCTTCCTCACCGGCGTGCAGCCGGGCGAGGTAGTCCACGGTCTTGACGATGTCTTCCTCGGTCAACGTGCCCCGGACGATCGGGACGTCGATGTCGAGCTTCTTGTTGAACTTGTAACGGCCGACCTTGGCGACGTCGTACCTCTTCGGGTTGAAGAAGAGGTTGTCGAGCAGGGTCTGCGCGTTCTCCCTGGTCGGGGGCTCGCCAGGGCGGAGCTTGCGGTAGATGTCGAGCAGGGCCTCGTCCTGCCCGGCGATGTGGTCTTTCTCGAGCGTGGTCATGAGGAGCTCGGACCAGCCGAACCGCTCACGGATCTGGTCGGCCGACCAGCCGATCGCCTTGAGCAGGACGGTGACGGCCTGCCGGCGCTTGCGGTCGATACGCACACCGACGGTGTCGCGCTTGTCGATGTCGAACTCCAGCCAGGCACCCCGGCTGGGGATGACCTTGACGCTGGACAGGTCGCGGTCGGAGGTCTTGTCCGGCTCCTTGGTGAAGTACACGCCCGGCGACCGGACGAGCTGGCTCACCACGACGCGCTCCGTGCCGTTGATGACGAACGTCCCCTTGGGGGTCATCATCGGGAAGTCACCCATGAACACGGTCTGGCTCTTGATCTCGCCAGTCGTGTTGTTGGTGAACTCCGCGGTCACGAACAGCGGCGCGCAGTAAGTCAGGTCCTTCTCCTTGCACTCCTCGATCGAGGCCTTGACCTCGTCGAATCGGGGAGACGAGAAGGACAGCGACATGGTGCCGGAGAAGTCCTCAATGGGACTGATCTCTTCGAGGATCTCTGCGAGGCCCGAGTGGGCGTGCGGGTCGTCCGTCGACCGGGCCTGCCAAGCCTCGTTCCCGACCAGCCAGTCGAAGGACTCCGTCTGGAGGGCGAGGAGGTTGGGGACCTCAAGTTGCTCGGTGATCCTGCCGAAAGAGACACGGCGGGGTGCGTAAGCGCTCGACGTACGGCTGGTCTTCGCAGGGCGGGAAGCTGCCAAGATGCGTCCTTCCGAGGACCGGTGCTGCTGATGCGGCTGCAGCTGCGGTATGCAACTGTCTGCGTGCACTCTGACGAGCCCCCAGGAAATCATCCAGATGGATGTCCCGGCAGGGCTCAAGACAGAAGGCAGCGCAAACTAGCAGTGTAGCCGCTCGGCTAACCGCTGTCCAGCCCACACCTGAGGGTGCCTGCGGAACGTGTCCCCGGGCCCTCTGACCTGCGCCTCGATGGCCAGGGCCGGCATGCGGGACCGCTCGAAACGCGGCAACTCTCTCTCAGTGCGCCTCCGTGGGCGACCGGTGAAACCGGCTTACCCCCGGGGTGGCTGTCGCAAGCGCGGAAACTTGCTGTTGTCAGCGTGCCTGTCAGCGGACACACAGTCAAGGGCTGCGAGGCGGGTCAGACCCGCGCCGTCCGCTGCTCGGCGCGCCCTAAGGACGATACTCCACAGCTTGCCCGGTTGGACCCGCTTTGTGCGTCGGCAGCCGGACACCCGGTATCAAAGGGCTGACCAGCCACGACATCGAGAAGACACGAATGGCGGGAACCCGGACCCGGGTCCCCGCCATTCGCAAGAGAATGCAGTGGAGCGTTAGATCACTTGAGGGTGACCTTGGCGCCTTCACCCTCGAGCTTGGCCTTGGCGGCCTCGGCCTTCTCCTTGTTGACACCCTCGAGGATCGCCTTGGGGGCGGACTCGACGGCGTCCTTGGCCTCCTTGAGGCCCAGGCCGGTCAGCTCACGCACGACCTTGATGACCTGGATCTTCTTGCCACCGTCACCCTCGAGGACGACGTCGAACGAGTCCTTCTCGGCCTCGGCCTCGACCGGGGCAGCAGCGCCACCGGCGGCCGCGACGGCCACCGGAGCGGCCGCGGTGACCTCGAAGGTGTCCTCGAACTGCTTCACGAACTCCGACAGCTCGATGAGCGTCATTTCCTTGAACGCGTCGAGCAGCTCGTCGGTGCTGAGCTTCGCCATGTCTGGCAACCTTTCCTAGCTTCTGATGAAAAAGTCTTGCTGGTGCGCGGTGGCTCAGGCCTCCGCGGGACCGTCCTTCTCGCGCTTCTCCTGAAGAGCGGCCGCGAGGCGCGCCACCTGCGACAGCGGGGCCTGGAAGAGGCCGGCTGCCTTGGTCAGGTTGCCCTTCATGGCGCCGGCCAGCTTGGCCAGCAGAACCTCACGCGACTCGAGGTCAGCGATCTTGTTGACGTCATCCGCCGAGATCGCCTTGCCCTCGAACACACCGCCCTTGATCTGCAGGGCGGGGTTGGCCTTGGCGAAAGCCCGCAGGCTCTTGGCCGCCTCGACCGGGTCGCCGCTGACGAAGGCGAGCGCGGTAGGACCGGTGAACAGCGCGTCGAGACCCTCGATGCCAGCTTCGGTCGCCGCGCGCTTCGCCAGGGTGTTCTTCGACACCGCGTACTTGGTGTCGCCGCCCAGCGAGCGGCGCAGGTCGGTGAGCTGCTTGACCGTGAGACCGCGGTACTCGGTCAGCACGGTGGCCGCCGAGTTACGGAAGTCGTCCGTCAGCGCGGCGACGGCAGTGGCCTTGTCGGCCCGGACCGGCTTGTCCGCCATGTCCCTCCTCTCTCAGTGCTCGAACCACTGGTCGAACTCGAAGGAGGAGCAAATGAGAAACGCCCCGGCGCAGGGCGCACGGGGCGGAGCAGGTAATCCAGCGCGACTCAGTCGCGGGGCCCGATCACGAACCGTCCTCCCCTGCGCGGGCCGCCCGAACTTGCGGGGCCTTCGACCGCGGCGACCGTCTCACGACGGCCACTGCGGCAACCAGCGGTCTGTGGGTGGAACTTCGATTCGCAACTGTACGCGACCTGCTGGCGACCGCCAAATCAGGTGCGCGTGCGGCGCAGGCGGGCGTAAGCACCCAGAGCGACGCCGCCCCAGAGGACGGCCCAGACGACGAGGAGGGCCAGGGTGGCGGCGGGCGGAGTTCCGACGTCGTTGAGGGCGCGGGCCGTGGCCATGACCGGTGGGACGAGCCACGGAGCGATGGAGCCCTCCAGGCCGAGCACGACCACCAGGACGGCCGAGGTGACCAGGACAGCGATGCCGTTGCGGACGCCACCGGTGACGGCCCGGCTCGCCAGGGCGCCCAGTGCCACCGCGGGCGGGACCGCCAGCAGATGGGCCAGCACGCCCAGCAGTGTGCCGCTGACCACCGCCCGGCCGGTGTCGATGCCGTTGAAGAGCCAGGGCGCGCCCATCGCCAAGGCACAGACCAGCAGTGCGAGCAGGCCGGCGGCCAGCAGACCGGCCACGGCCTCGCGCCGGCCGCCCACGGCGACCCCGGCCAGCCGGCGCTGCGTGTCGGGCTCGGTGTCGAGCAGCAGCTTCGACTGCCAGGCCAGCACCGGGAAGAGCGCGGCGGCCGAGTATCCGTACGCGACGGCCGCCGGCGACGGTCCCCCGCCATAGATGATCCCGAGCACCACCAGCACTGCGATGGCCGGCGCGAGAATCCGCCCACCTCGCAGGAACCCGGCCAGTCGCATCCGAACCAGAGAAGTCATCCCCCGCAGGCGCTCGGGCTGTGCCACTCTCATGAGCTGCCGCCGGCCTCTCGGCCCGAGGAAGCACCTGGGGTGATAGTCAGCCCAGGCCCGGGGCGGGCTTGATGCGGTTGTGCCGCGGCGACGTCCCGTACCTCCAAGATCTGATGCCCTTCGGCTTGGAGCCCGGCCACCACCCGGGGTGACTCGGCCCGCCGGACCTTGACCTCGATGATCACCTCGTCGGGCAGAGCGGGCACGGGCGCCGACGCCTCCGACACGAGCGCGTCGGCCACCTGCCAATAGATGGCGTCGGCCAACCCGCCCACTTCGCCGCGATGGTCGCTGACCAGGACCATGCCGCCGCCGGCGGTCACCTCGGCGACGATCTCGGGGATCAGCGTGCGGGCGATCGAATCCAGACCCTCCCAGGGCTCGTCGAGGATGAGCAGGCCGGGCCGGGCGATCAAGGCCTGGGCCAGGCCGACCTTTTGCGCGGTGCCCTTGGAGAGATCGGACAGCCGTGTGCCGGTGTGCTCGGTGAGCAGCAGCCGCTCGATCCACGCGTCGGCCTCGGACGCGTCCCGGCCCCGGAGCGACGCCATGCGGTGGAGATAGTCACCGGCCGTGAAGGGCTGGTCGGCGGGAAAGCGCTCGGGAACCCAGCCGACGATCGCCGGCCGGTCGAGTACGGCGCCGCGGGAGGGCCGCAGGACGCCGGCGGCCAATTGCAGCAGGGTGGACTTGCCGGCGCCGTTGCGACCCAGCACGACGACCGTCTGACCGGCTTCGATGCCGCGGGTCACCTCGCGCAGGGTCCAAGCGGCTCGGCGGCCGTAGCGGAAGAACACCCCGTCGAAACGCACGACGGGAAGCCTCCCACAGAAACGGCCCCCGGGGATGTCCCCGGGGGCCGTTCAGCGAACTCGAAATACTCAGGCGTCGGAGCCGGTGAGGCCCTTGACCACGTTGGGGTCGATCGGCACGCCGGGGCCCATGGTGGTGGTGACGACGACCTTGCGGAGGTACTTGCCCTTGGCCGCGGACGGCTTGGTCCGGAGCACCTCGTCGAGCACCGCCGCGTAGTTGTCCACCAGCTGCTGCTCGCTGAACGAGGCCTTGCCGATGATCAGGTGCAGGTTCGAGTGCTTGTCGACGCGGAAGGTGATCTTTCCGCCCTTGATCTCGTTGATCGCCTTGGTGACGTCCATGGTCACCGTGCCGGTCTTCGGGTTGGGCATGAGACCACGCGGGCCGAGGATGCGGGCGATACGACCGATCTTGGCCATCTGGTCGGGGGTGGCGATCGCCGCGTCGAAGTCGAGCCAGCCACCCTGGATGCGGGCGACGAGCTCGTCGGTGCCGACCTCGTCGGCGCCGGCCGCGACGGCCTCCTCGGCCTTGGCACCCTGCGCGAAGACGATCACCCGGGCGGTCTTGCCGGTGCCGTGCGGCAGGTTGACCGTGCCGCGGACCATCTGGTCGGCCTTACGCGGGTCGACACCGAGGCGCATCGCGACCTCGACGGTCGCGTCGAACTTGGTGGGGCTGGCGTCCTTGGCGAGCTTGATCGCCTCGGCCGGCTCGTAGAGCTTGTTCTGGTCGATCTGCTCGGCGCCCTTGCGGTAGCCCTTGCTGCGCTGCATGTTCACTAACTCCTGTGGTAGATGGCGGGCCCCTTTTACCGAGGCCCTCCCACTGACGTGCTTGTCAGATCTTGGTGACCTGGTTGAAGTTGAGCTCCACCGGCGTCTCACGGCCGAAGATGGAGACCAGAACCTTCAACTTCTGCTGGTCGGCATTAATTTCACTGATCGAGGCCGGAAGCGAGGCGAACGCGCCGTCGGTGACCGTGACCGAGTCGCCGACCTCGAAGTCGAGCACCTTGATCTCGGGCTTCGCCTTCTTCTCCTCCTGCTCGACGGCGGGAGCGAGCCACTTCAGCACCTCGTCGAGCGAGAGCGGAGCGGGACGGTCGACCCGGTCGGTCGCGCCGACGAAGCCGGTCACGCCCGGGGTGTTGCGGACACACGAATACGACTCGGGCGACAGATCCATCCGGACCAGGATGTAGCCGGGGAAGACCTTGTTGTTGACCTGGAGCCGCTTGCCGTTCTTGACCTCGACCTCTTCGCGGGTCGGCACCTCGACCTGGAAGATGAAATCCTCCATGTCGAGGCTGGTGATGCGGGTCTCGAGGTTGGTCTTGACCTTGTTCTCGTAGCCGGCGTAGGAGTGCACCACATACCAGTCGCCCGGGGCGTAGCGCAGCTTCTGCCGCAGCTCCTGCACCGGGTCGAAGTCCTCGTCGTCCTCCGCCGGGGCGGCGGGGGCGATCTCGGACGCGTCGTCGGACTCGGCGGTGTCCTCGGGGGCGGCAGCGGCCTCGAGCTCGGGCTCGTCGGCCGTCTCGGACTCAGCGGCCTCGACCGACTCGTCGGTTTCCGCCGTGGCCACCGACGACTGCTCGTCGCTCGCCTGCGCGGTCTCGTCGTCGTACTCAGGCACGCTTGCTCACTTCCAGATCAGTCTTTTTCGAAGACGGTGTCAGCCGCCGAACGCCCAGAGGATGGCCTTGCCCAGACCGAGGTCCAGGAATCCCACGATCGTGGTCACGACCGCCACGAAGATGATCACGATCGTCGTGTAGGTCAGCAGTTCCTTGCGGGTCGGCCAGATGACCTTACGCAGCTCGCTGACGACCTCACGGAAGAAGCCACCGATGCGACCGAAGAAGCCGGTCCGGCGGACCTCCTTCTTGGGCCGGGCCGAACGCTCGGCCACTGCGGTGCCACCTCGGCCGACCGGCTCGGCGTCGTCGTCGGTCGCGTCGTCGTCGACGACCTCATCGTCGAACACCTCGTCGTCGGCCGGGTCGCCGGCGTCACCGGGTCGGTTCCTCTCGGCCATGGCGCCCCTACTTCCGTCGTCGGTGGTGATGGGGTCCCCTGTCGGCGCTCGAACCGTGCGCGGGGATGGTGACCGCGCACCGAGCGGGCACGTCTAGGAGGATTGCGCAGGGGTGACAGGACTTGAACCTGCAGCCTGCGGTTTTGGAGACCGCTGCTCTGCCAATTGAGCTACACCCCTGTGCGAGGCCTTGTCACCTCCGCGTCAACCTGCCGATGGCAGCCTGTCGCGAAGGGGTCATTGCCCCACGGCGCACCAGTGTACGGGTTCACACCGGCTCTGCCCAACCCGGGCTCGCCCTAGCGCTTGCGAACCGTGGCCTGGGCCAGCGAGAGCACCTTTTCGCCCTGGCAGGTGGCGGTCAGCACGAGGCGGGTCAGTCCGTCGGCCGTGGTCTCCTTGACCGTGCCGGTGACGACCACCTCAGTGCCCTCGTCGGTGTCGGGCACCGGCACGGGGCGGGAGAACCGCACGCTGAATTCCACGACCGCGTCAGGGGCGCCGGCCCAGGCAGTGACGGCGCGGCCGACCAGAGCCATGGTGAACATGCCGTGCGCGATGACGCCGGGCAGGCCCACGCTCGTGGCGACGCGGTCACTCCAGTGGATCTGGTTGAAGTCGCCTGAGGCGCCCGCGTAGCGGACCAGGTCGGCCCGGGTCACCCGAAAGGTCTGCGGCTCGAGGATGTCGCTCACGTCAGTGCTCCCCTCGCTGCACGAGCTTGGACCAGACGGTCACGACCGGCTCGCCCTCGGCGGTGGTGACCTCGGTGCGGGTGGTCAAGAAGTCGTGGCCGCCGCGTGAGGTGATCTCGTCGACCGAGTTGACGCAGACCAGGGCGTCACCCGCCACGACCGGGCGGGTGTAGGCGAATCGCTGGTCACCGTGCACGACGCGGCTGTAGTCGAGGCCGAGCGCCGGGTCCTCGACGATCTGCCGGCTGGCCGACATCGTGATCACCACGGGGAAGGTCGGCGGGGCCACCACGTCGGCGTAGCCGAGAGCCCGGGCCGCTTCGGGATCGTGATATTCGACGTCGGCGGCGCCGATCGCGCGGGCGAACTCGCGGATCTTTTCGCGGCCGACCAGGTAGGGCTCGGTGGCCGGCCAGCTGCGGCCGACAAAGGACTGGTCGAGGGGCATGCCGACCAACCTACTGGGTCCGGAGACGACTCTGCGCCGCCCGGTCGTGACCGGACGGCGCAGAGGAAAAGCTTGGGGAGATCGTCAGCGGGTCTCGCGGTGGATCGTGTGACGGCCGTCGCGCGGGCAGAACTTCTTCAGCTCGATGCGGTCGGGGTCGTTACGACGGTTCTTCCGCGTGATGTAGTTCCGCTCCTTGCACTCCGTACAAGCCAGGGTGATCTTCGGACGGACGTCGGTCGCCTTGGCCACGACGGGTTGCCTTCCTGCTAACGGGACTTCTTAACGACGCTCCAGATTACGCCCTGGAAGCGCCGACATGCAAAGTGGGACCCCGAGGGATCCCTTACAAGTAGCGGTGGCCGGACTTGAACCGGCGACACAGCGATTATGAGCCGCTTGCTCTGCCATCTGAGCTACACCGCCAGAGCCAGGCTCAAGTCCAGCGCCTGAGGCGGGAACGAACCCGGTAGAGCCCCCTTACGGAATCGAACCGTAGACCTTCTCCTTACCATGGAGACGCTCTGCCGACTGAGCTAAGGGGGCTTGCGCGCATGCTCTCGCTTGCTGCGCAGGGGAAAGCTTACACGGCCACCCACGGCAGGTGAAATCGACTCCCCGAAAGCGGTGAGATCGCAGGTCAGACGGCGTTTCAGATGACCGCGCGGAGGCGTCGGACCTCGCCCGCCGGAGTCGTGGCCGGCTCGGTCTGCGCGTTGAACCAGGCCTCCAGGCGCTCGTAGGGCAGCGGGCGGCTGAACAGGTAGCCCTGGCCGATCTCGCAGCCCATCTCTTCCAGCAGCTCGAGAGTCAGCTCGCTCTCGACCCCCTCGGCGACCACGGTGAGACCGAACTCACGGGCCAGGCTGATCACCGCGCGGACGATCGCCAGGTCACCGGTGTCGGTCGCCATGCCCTGCACAAAGCTGTCATCGATCTTGACCTCGTGCACCGGCCATTGACGCAGATACGACAGGGAGGACGCGCCGGTGCCGAAGTCGTCGACGCTGAGCCGGACCCCGAGGTCGCGCAGGCGGTAGAGCGTCGGCAGCACGCGCTCGATGTCGCCCAGCATTCCGGGCTCGGAGATCTCGAAGGTGACCTGGGCCGCGGACACGCCGTAACGCTCGAGCAGCGTGGCGACCTGGTCGGGGAAGCGGGAGTCGAGCAGGGTGCGCACCGACAGGTTTACCGCGATCGAGAGCGGGCGGTCCCGGTCGGCCCACTCACGGCAGCGGCGCAGGCCCTCGGTGAGCACCACCTCGGTCAGGCGGGACAGCTGGCCGGTGTGCTCGGCGACGGCGATGAAGTCCTCGGGGAGGACCTCGCCCTGGGCCGGGTGCTGCCAGCGGGCCAGGCACTCGACGCCGACCAGGTGGCGGTCGGTCAGCGTGACCTTGGGCTGGAAGTAGACGTCGAGGGCGCCGTTGTCGAGGGCGGTGCGCAGGTCGGCGGCGATGCCCAGGCGGCGGACGGCGCGGGACTCGAGCGCGGGGTGGAAGAGCTGCACACCGTACGGAAGGACCTTGGCCGCGTTGCCCGCGAGCTCGGCCCGCTGCATGAGCGTCTCGGGGTCGCCGCCGTGGTCGGGATAGACCGACACGCCGACGGCGGTGTCGACGTCGAGGGTGAGCGTGCCGACCGTCATCGGACCGCGTAGCTGCTCGCGCATCTCAGTGGCCAGCTGGACGGTGGCGTCGGTGCTCTCGGCCCGCAGCGTGACCACGAACTCGTCGCCGCCGATGCGGCCGACCAGGGCACCCGGGCCGGCGATGGCCCGGAGCCGCTCGGCCACCTCGGCCAGCAGCTTGTCGCCGGCCGCGTGGCCCATCGACTCGTTGACGTCGCGCTGGCCGTCGACGTCGAACAGCAGCACCGCGACGACCTCGTCCTCGGCCCGCACCTTGACCGACTCGGCCAGGGCGTCGGTGATCCGCCGCCGGTTGGGCAGGCCGGTCAGGCGGTCGTGGTAGGCGTCGTAGCGCAGCCGGTCGACCAGGCGGGCGTTCTCGACCGCGACGGCGACGTGCGCGGCGATCGTGTCGAGCACCTGCACGTCGGCCGGCCGGAAGGTGCGGGAGTCACCCAGCCGGTTGACCACCTCGAGCGTGCCGATCGGGGTGTGGCCCGAGCGCAGCGGCACGACGATGACATCCTTGATCTTGGTGTCACGGAGCGACTCGCGGAGCGACTCGGACTCGGGGAAGTGGGAGCCGACCGCCACCGTCTGCCCGCCCGAAATCGCACTCTCGCGCACCGCGGCCGGGGTCGGGGAGAGGTCGAGCAGTCCTTTGTTCTCGACCCGGGCGGTCAGCAGCACCTCGGGGTGCCGGCCCTGGGGCGAGAGCCACAAAGTCGCGTACTCGGAGCGCATCAGCGCCTGCACCCGGCCCAGCATGACGTCGGGCAGGCCGGAGTTGGTGCCCTCGTCCCGCACGGCCTTGGTGAGCTCGTAGACGTCGGCCAGCGTGCGATGCTGCCGGAAGAACTCGGCGTACGAGCGGAGCATGAGGATCAGCGCGATGACCAGGCCGGCCAGCAGAAGCGCCGACCACCGGGTGGCGGCCAGCGCGACCAGGAAGATCAGGCCGATCACGGTGTTGACCCCGGCCATCAGCCAGACCGGCAGAGAGCCGCGGATAACCTCCTGACCGGCCTTGCCACCCTGCACGACGGCCATCACGGCGGCCATGCTGAGCACCTCGACCAGCACGCTGGTGGCGACCGCGGCGAACAGGATCGCCCAGGTGCCCGGGCCCGCGCCGCGAATGTCGGGCAGCGCCACGATCACCAGCGCGGCGGCCGCGGCCCCGGCGGCCGATTTCGCGACGTTGAACCACAGTTTGATCGGCATCGCGGCCCGGCGGCTCAGCTGCACCGCCATGACCGCCAGCGTCATCACCAGGACGACGAGAACCGGCGAGAGGTAATAGAGCGCGAGGAGGAACGGGACCTCAGTGATGTAGACGCTGAAGGTGCTGCGCCGGATCACGACGTTGAACACGCCGATGTACGCGCCGATGATGCCGGTCAGCGCGACCAGGCCGCCGAGCCATGAGCCATACCACTTCGGGTCGTTGATCCAGAAGACGATGGCGCAGATGAGCGCGAAGAGAGCCAGCGGGTTGGTGATCAACCAGGCATACTGCGCGGAACGCCGCGCTGCCCGCGGTTGCCCACCCATCGCGCTCCCTCGTCAATCGGAATGATCCACCGACGCCCCGCGACTGCGCAGTGGGACCGTCAGTCCCAGTCGATGACGCTGGTGGTGTTCTGGACAGCACCGGATTCCGACGGATGAGCGGCGAGTCCGGCGATGCCACCGAACGCGACGACCAGCGCGAAAACCAAGCCGGCGAAACGGCCCAGCTTCCTTCCGAACATGTTTGGCTCCTGCTGTTGTTACGCGCTGCGGTGGGGGGTTCCATGATGGTGCCACACGCGGTGTGCGACTGGCAGCGTCCGACGCCGGGTCGAAACCGCGCATGAGGAAATCCTGACCGAACGGTTGAGTCAGTTCCCCTACCGTCGCCCGCAAAATAGACGACTTTACGCCCGAAATATCAGGAGAAGCGAGAACAATTCGCTTGCTTCGCGTCAGGTGGTCTTGACGTCAAGCGGCCCTGACGCCATGCTTGCCCGCCGTGACCGCCTCTCCCGACGACCTTGAGCGACAGCACACGCTGTCGACCGCTACAACGCGTTATGACGAGCTGAGGATGCGCGACGCCCTGGCCGCCGTCGCGGGCGGCCGCGGAATGCCGCTGACCCGCGAGGAAACGCTGGAGATGCTGGCCCTGAGCGAGGTCGTGATCCGCAAGGCCGGCTACGGGCGCCAGTCGATGGTGCGGGTGGCCCGGGACGCGGGCGCCTCGTGGAGCCAGATCGGCACGGCGCTGGGCAACACCAAGCAGGCGGCCTGGGAGGCCCACACTCGCTGGGCCGAGGCGCTGTAACGGGGCCGCTGCAATGGGCGGCTGCGCTAAAACGGGGCCGCTGCGCTGCAACGGGGCCGCTGGGATGGGCCGCTGCGATGGGCGGCTGCGCTATAACGGGGCCGCTGCGCCGCAACGGGGCCGCTGGGATGGGCCGCTTCGCTGCAACGGGGCCGCGGCGTGGGACCGCTGTGGAGGCGGCGGCGGGTCAGCGGCTCACCGGTCTCTGCCGGCCGCGCGGGCGGAAGCGGACGAGCGCCACCCCCGCCATGACGACCGCCAGCACGGTGATGGTGGTGGTGACGGCACCGTTGGTGATGCCGGTGCCGATCACCACCAGGCCGAGAGCCGTGCCGAAGAAGAAGTGGTAGAAACCCGCGTCCCGGACTGAGCGGAAGGCCCGCGCCGTCGGCTCCGGCGCTCGCCCGGTCACGAGGACGGCCAGGCCGAACACCGCCAGCCCGGCCCCGGCCACACCGCCGGCCAGCATGGTCCAGTCACTGGTGCTCATGGCCCCAGTCTGAGCCGTCGGCGGCCTCGATCAGCGGTAATTGGTGAACTGGAGGGCGACGCCGAAGTCCTCGGCCTTGAGCAGGGCGATCACGGCCTGCAGGTCGTCACGCTTCTTGCCGGTGACGCGCAGCTGGTCGCCCTGGATCTGGGCCTGCACACCCTTGGGGCCCTCGTCGCGGATCTTCTTGCTGATCGCCTTGGCCTTGTCGGTCTCGATGCCCTCGATGACCTTGCAGTCGATCTTGTAGGTCTTGCCGGACTGGCGGGGCTCGCCGGCCTCCAGAGCCTTCAGCGAGATGTTCCGCTTGACCAGCTTCTCCTTGAAGACGTCGAGCGCGGCAGTGGCCCGCTCCTCGGTCTCGGAGGTGATGGTGACCCCGGAGTCGCCCGACTTGGCCACCGTGGTGCCGGTGCCCCGGAAGTCGAAGCGGGTGCCGAGCTCCTTTTCCGCCTGGTGGAAAGCGTTGTCCACCTCCTGCTGGTCGACCTTGCTCACGATGTCGAAGGACGGGCTGGCTGCCATGATCGGAACTCCTGGAGGATGGCTTGCGTCGATGGGGGCGGAGGCCGGTGAACGGCGTCCGACATGCCGACCGTACCCGGTTGCGGATCCGGCCCGTCGTACAGCTAAGCTGTTCTCCGCTGCCACGGGCGACCGTGGAAGTGTGCCCAGGCGGGTTGCCCGAGCGGCCAATGGGAGCGGACTGTAAATCCGTCGCGAAAGCTTCGAAGGTTCGAATCCTTCACCCGCCACAGGCAGAGAGAAACGGCCCCGGCCGCGGAGACGCGGACGGGGCCGTTTCGTCTATCGAGCCACGCGCTTCTCGATCTCCTCGCGCAGGTCCAGCGGCAGGGCCTCGGCGTCGAGCACGCGGGCCAGCTCGTCCGAGCGGTGCATGTAGATGTCGAACGCCTCGGACACGCCGATGCTGCGGGCCGGGCGGTGGACGACCTCGATCGGGTCACCCACGCGCAGCGGGCCCGGAGTGATCACCCGTAGATAGGTGCCGGTGCGGGCGACCTCGGCGAAGCGCTTCAGCCACTTCTTCTCGCCCATCTTGGCCTGGAACGTGGCGCACGGGATGCGGCCGAAGGTGGGCTGCAGCTCGAGCACGTCGCCGATCCGCCAGACCTCGCCGATCCGGGTGGCGTTGAGGTCGAGGCCGGTGGTGGTCAGGTTCTCGCCGAACCAGCCGTTGGCCAAGGTCCGGCCGAGCGAGGCCTCCCACCAGTCGTAGTCCTCCCGCGAATACGCGTAGACGGCCTGGTCGTCGCCGCCGTGGTGCTTGACGTCGCCGATCGGGTCGCCGATCACCCCGCTGTGCAGGCCGGTGGTCTTGGGCCCGGGCGCGCGCACGTCGACCGCGTGGTCGACCGGGAGCTTGTCGATGCCGGTGAGGCCGCCGAAGCGCTTGGCCGGGTTGGGCCGGGCCGCGCCGACGTTCACCGAGAGCACCTTGCCGTCTGTCATGCCGTGAACTCCACGATCACTCGGTCCTCGACCGGGCGGTAGCCCAGCCGTTGATACAACGCGTTGCTGGTCGGGTTGGCCAGGTCGGTGTTGAGCACGACGTCGTGCGCGCCGGTGTCGAGCGCGGCCTGGGTGGCCGCGACGGTGGCCGCTCCGGCGTAGCCGCGGCCGCGCTGCACCGGTGGGGTGTAGACGATCTGGATCCGGACCGTCCCGGCGGCCGGGCGGGATCGGATCGCCATCGACATCGGACTTCCGGCGTCCTCCCAGAGCACGACGCCGCCGTACTCGAGAAAGTCGTTGATCTTGGCTGGGGTGTCGTCGGGGCGGCGCTCGCCGATCTCGTCGTGAAAGGCGAGCAACCAGCCGAGGAGCAGGGCGCCGTCGGCGGGCCCGGCGTAGCGGGCGCGGCCGGGCGGCGGTGCCGGCGGCGGGGTCAGCGTGGCGAGGCGGTGCAGACGCGTGCGGCGGACGACGTGGGCCCGGACGCCGGCCCGGGCGCGCCAGCCGGCCGAGAAGCCGTCGACGGCATCGGCGGTGAGATTGACGCCGGACAGGTGCCGGCCGGACAGCGCCTCGATCGCGGCCGGCACCGCCCGGGGCGGCAGCTCACTGAACATCATCGGATGCGGCGGGGTCTGCAGCAGCACCCCGGCGACCCGACCGGCCGGCGTGCTCCACCAGCCGAAGACCGGATCGAGCGGGCCGTACGCGTGCGGCCCCCGCCGCCGCAGCGTGTCGACCAGCGTGAGCAGGGTGGTGTGCTCGATCGGCCGCGCCTGCAGGAACTCCCCGGCGGTGGCATGGAAGGTCTCGACGTCATCGGTCAGGTGCCAGGCCATAGCGCGATCATGTCGTCGCTGCGTGTCACGCGCGACCCCTTAAAGGCCCCAGGCCTTGGCTATGCGGGTGAGGGTGTCCTGTCGTGTCGCCGGGTCGTGGACCGTGCCGGCCAGCAGCAGCTCCTGCACGCCGGTGCGCTCGACCAGGGCGTCGAGGTCGGCCACCACCTCGTCGGCGGTGCCGATGAACTGGGTGCCACCGAACGTCTCGTCCACCCCCAGCTCGGCCGCGCGCTCGGGAGAGACGATCGGGCCCAGACGACCCGTACGCAGGCTCTGGAGCATGACCCGGCTGGGGCCGGCGAGATAGTCGGCCTCCTCGGTCGTCCCGGCCGCCAGCACCGAGACGCTGACCATCGCGTGGGGTGCCGGATAGCGCGGCGACGGCTGGAAACCGGCCCGGTAGAGCTGCAGGGCGGCGGCCACGTCGGTGCCGGTGGCGAAGTGATACGCGGAACAGAACGGGAGCCCGAGGGCGGCGGCGACCTGAGCCCCGTACGTCGAGGAACCGAGCATCCAGACCTCGGGGTAGGTCTCCGGCACCGGCGTGGGCCGGAGCCGGGCGGCCGGGCCGAGGTCGACCCGGTCGTCGCCGAGCAGCGCCAGCACCGTGCGCAGGTGGTCGGGGAACTGCTCGACGGTCAGATAGGGCGAGACCCCGCGCAGCGCGGCCGCGGTCGCCTGGTCGGTGCCGGGCGCCCGGCCGATGCCGAGATCGATCCGCCCCGGGTGCAGCGCCTCGAGCAGGGCGAACTGCTCGGCGACCACGAAAGGCATGTGGTTGGGCAGCATCACGCCACCCGATCCCACCCGAATCGTTGCAGTTTGTGCCGCCACCGATGCGATCAAAACGGGCGGCGCGGTCGAGGCGACCGCCGGCATGTTGTGGTGCTCGGCCACCCAGAACCTGCGGTAACCGAGCTCGTCGGCGGTGCGTGCGATGTCGATCGTGCCGCGCAGCGCGTCGGCACTGGAGTGCCCCTCGCGGACCGTGGCCAGGTCGAGAACGGACAGGGGGACACGGTCGGGCGGCGTCACATCCCGACCCTAGCTCGCGCCCAGTTGGAGATCATGAGCTACTCAGTCCACACCTCCATCGTCGGTCAGCGGCGGCCGGCGCCGGCTTCCGGAGGCGACACCGCCCCGCGTCCGGCCGGGGCACCGCACCTCGGGTTCCGGCCCGACATCGAGGGGCTGCGGGCCATCGCGGTGGTTCTGGTGGTGCTCAGCCACGCCGGGATCAACCGGCTCGCCGGCGGTTACGTCGGGGTGGACGTCTTCTTCGTGATCTCCGGCTTCCTGATCACGACGCTGCTGATCAAAGAACTCGACCGGACGGACACGATCTCGCTGCGCGGGTTCTATGCCCGGCGCGCGATCCGGCTGCTGCCGGTGTCGACCGTGGTGCTGGTCACGACCGTGGTGGCGGCCTGGTTCTGGCTGCCCGCGACCCGGTTCGCCTCGATCGCGTCGGACGCGCTGTTCAGCACGTTCTACGGGATCAACTGGCGGCTCGCCTACGAGGGCACCGACTATCTCAACGCGACCGCGGCGCCCTCACCGTTGCAGCATCTGTGGTCGCTGGCCGTCGAGGAGCAGTTCTATCTGGTCTGGCCGCTGCTGCTGCTCGCCTTCTGGTCACGCCGCCGGGTGCTGGTCGCGTTGAGCGTCCTGGTCGTGGTGTCGCTGGCGGTCAGCGTGCAGCAGACCGCGGCCGCGGCACCGTGGGCCTACTTCGGATCGCACACGCGCGCGTGGGAGCTGGGCATCGGTGCGCTGGTGGCGGTGGCCGGGGGCCATCTCCGCCGTACGCCCCGAGGTCCGGCCGCCCTGCTGACCTGGGGCGGGCTGCTGGCCGTACTGGTCGCGGCGGTGACCTTCGACAAGTCGACGCCGTTCCCCGGCTACGCCGCCCTGCTGCCCGTGCTCGGCACCGCCGCGGTGATCGCCGGCGGCACCTCGGCCGGCGGCTGGGGCGCGGGCCGGCTGATCGGCACCGGGCCGTTCCGGTTCGTCGGCAAGCTCTCCTACGGCTGGTACCTGTGGCACTGGCCGGTGCTGATGATCTGGCCCCTGGCTCTCGGACGTGAGCCGGGCGTCAAGGCCAACCTGGCCTTCGCGGCCGCCGCGCTCGGCCTGGCCTGGATCACCTATCACCTGGTCGAGAACCCGGTGCGGACCCGGGCGTGGCTGCGCCGGCGGGCCCGTCGCGGGGTGGCTCTCGGTCTGGTCCTGTCGATCTCGGCCGCCGTGCTCGCCCTGATCGCCGGGCAGTTCACGCCGGCCCTGCCGACCGGGCCGGCGGCCCCCGACGTACGGGCCGAGATCGCCGCCGCGGCCGACCCGCAGGCCCGGCTCACCCAGCTGATCACCGGCTCGCTGGGCGGCCGGAAGCTCCCGGCCAACCTCACCCCGGAGCTGTCCGGCACGCGACCGAGCCCGCGGATCTACCGCGACCAGTGCCACCTCAACTACACGCAGGCACGGCCGGAGCGGGCCTGCGTCTACGGCGACCCCGACGGCACCCGGACCATGTATCTGATCGGCGACTCACATGCCGCGCACTGGTTCCCGGCGGTCGACGCCGCCGCCCGCGACCACGGCTGGCGACTGGTCGCGCTGACCAAGGCGGCCTGCCAGATGCCGCAGGTGCTGGTCTACAACGAGGTGCTCAAACGGCCGTACACCGAATGCGTGGCCTGGCGGGACCAGGTGGTGCGACGGGTCGTGCGGGACCGGCCCGACCTGGTCGTGATGGCCTCCAACGACCTCGACAACGGCGGCCTGATCGGCGCCGACGGCCAGATCGTGGCCCGGGCGGGGGCCCAGGACGACCCCCTGTGGGTGCGGGCCTGGCAGCAGACCTGGCACCGGATGTCCGGCATCCCGATGGTGCTGCTGCAGGACACCCCGCTACCCAAGGGCGACGCGCCGGAGTGCGCGGCGGTGAACGCGCGGCGGCTGGCGAAGTGTGACCGGCCGGTCGTCCGGGCGATCAGCGAGCGGGGCCGGCGCGATCTGATCGCGGACGCGGCCCGGGCGTCGGGTCTGCGGGTGATCGACCCGACGCCGTGGCTCTGCGGCGGCGGCAAGTGCCCGATCATCATCGGCAACACGCTGGTCTACAAGGACAACAGCCACCTGACCGTCGCCTACGCCCAGGCGATCGCCCCGGTGGTCGAGCGGGCTCTCTTTCCCCGATCGGGCACCAAGCGCTAGCGCCGCTGCTGGTGGCGGATGACCTGGACGCCGACCGTGACGGCGGCCAGGGCGGCGCCGGGCACGAGCATCCACACCGGCCACGGGTAGATGCCGCTGTCGGTGCCGACCACGACGAGGGCGTAGACGACCAGGTTGACCACCGCCAGGGCGGCCCAGATGGTCCACAGCACGAGCATCGCGGTGGGCAGCCGGCGGGCCTGGCGGCGCTGGTCGGCCTCGTGGCGGGCGCGCACCTCGCCGGCGCTCAGACCGGGCCGGGGCAGGTCGGTCAGGAGCATCAGCAGCTCCTGATAGGTCTTCGACGAATAGGCCAGGCCGACCCGCTCGTCGTACTCGTGCAGCGTCAGCCGGCCCTCGTCGAGCGCCGTTTTCAGCTGGTCGGCCACCTTTTGCCGATCCGCGTCGGCGGCGCGCATCGTCTCGATGTCGGCTCGAACATCTTTCGCCATCGGACGCTCCTTTACGCACCCCCGTCGGTCGGGTCAGGCTATCCGAGCGGCAGCACGGATCGGCAGGGGGGAAAACCATGAGACTGCGTCTCGAGACCGGGCAGCACGGGTACGGCGAAGTGGTGGCCCGGCATCGGGCGGCCTACGACGAAGCGGCCGCGGCCGACCGCGACAGCCACGCCAAGGATCACTGGAAGCTCGACGAGCGCGACGCGTTCCTCGACCGGTTGCGGGCGGCCGGCGCCCGTACGCTGCTCGACATCGGCTGCGGCACCGGGCAGGACAGCCTGTTCTTCCAGCAGGAGGGGCTCGCGGTGACCGCGGTCGACCTCTCCCCCGCGATGGTCGAGCGGGCCCGCGCCAAGGGAGTCGAGGCTTCCGTACGCGATGTGCTCGATCTCGGTTTTGCCCGGTCGTCGTTCGACGCGGTCTACTCACTCAACACGTTGCTGCACGTCCCCAACGGGGATCTCAGTGCCGCGCTGGTGGCGATCCGGACCGTCATGGCCCCGGGCGGCTTGTTCTATCTCGGCGTCTACGGCGGCGAGGACGAGGAAGGCGTCGCGCCCGAGGACGTGCACGTGCCGGCCCGATTCTTCTCGTTCCGATCGGACCGGCAGGTGCTGCGATTCGTCGAGCCGATCTTCGAGGTGCTCGACTTCCACGTCTACGACAACCGGGCCGGCCTGCACTTCCAGTCGCTGACCCTGGTCAAGCCGGTCTGATCAGACCGGCTCGGCGGCCAGGGCCTCGCGCAGGCGGTCGGTGGCGCGCTGGTCGGCCCGGGCGATCGAGCCGTGCGGCACGGCGGCCACGAGCGCGGCCACCATCAGCACGGCCGCCGCGAAGGCGAACGCCCACCCCAGCCCGCCCGGCTGGTCGACGATCGCGCCCGCCACCGCACCGCCGGCGGCGCTGCCGGCCACCGAGACGGTCACGATCCAGGTGTACGCCTCGTTCAGCATCGCGGCCGGCGCCAGGCGACCGACCAGGTTGGTCTCGACGGTCAGCGCCGGGGCGATCGTCGCGCCGCCCAGCACCAGGGCCACGCCCAGCCAGAGCGGGCTCGGCATGAAGGCGAGCACCAGGAAGCTCAGCGAGACGGCGCCCAGCAGCCAGGCGAACTGCCGCGGCAACGCCATCGCGGGCCGCCGGGTGCCGAACCAGATGCCGCTGATCGCGCTGCCGACGCCCCAGATGCCCAGGAGCAGGCCACCCAGACCATCACCGCCGCCGTGCTGGTTCGCGTAGGCCGGGACGATGACGCCGGCCGCACCGAACGCGATGCCGAGCGCGATCACGCAGATCAGCAGCGCCGGGAAGCCGGACACCTTCAGCGGGCCCAGGCCGCGGGCCGCCGCCTCCCGCTCGTGGCGCCGGTGGCGCCGCATGACCGGCAGCCGCGAGATCCACAGTGTCCCCGCGAACGTGGCCACGGCCGAGCCCAGCAGGGCCACCGCCGGGCTGGTGAGGACCACGAAGCCGGCCACCAGGATCGGGCCGAGCACGAAGACCAGTTCGAACAGCGACGTCTCGGCCGCGATGGCCGCGCCCCGCAGGTGGTGCTGCCCGCTGCCGGGCTCGGTCATGTCGGTCCAGGCGCGCCGGATCGCCGCGGTCAGCGGCGGATAGGTGGCCCCGGCGATCGCCGCCGCAATAAAGATCCACTGTCGCTGACCGGTCAGCACGAGAGCGGTCAGCGCGAGCGGGTGCAACACGGCGGTGGTGGTCAGGATCGGCGCGGGCCCGATGCGGTCGGCCAGGCGGCCGGCGATCGGGCTGATCGCCGCACCCGCGAGGGCATAGATGCCGCCGGCCAGCCCGCCCACGGCGTAACTGCCGGTGGCCTGCTCGACGAGGAGCAGAAGAGCGAGCGGTGTCATGCCGATACCGAGGCGGGCCAGGATCCCGACGCTGAGCAAAACCCGCCCGCCCGGCAGATGCCAAACGCCCAGGTACTGACGCAACGCGGTCACTGTGCTCATCCTCCTCGTAACGACCCGATCGGCCTTCGGACCTTAACGTCGCAGACCTGCGCAACACATCCGCAATACGAGTGGTGGTGTCCGGAAACACAGGAGGGCCGCCCCCCGGGAACGGGGACGGCCCTCGGAAAAGGTTCGGTCAGCGGGCGAAGTGGACGGCGCCGGCCTGCTGGCGCAAGCGGGCGACGCGCTCCTCCATCGGCGGGTGGGTGGAGAACAGCTTCGTGACGCCGCCGGCCCGGAACGGGTTGGCGATCATCAGGTGGGCCGCACTGGTCAGCTGGTTGTCGGCCGGCAGCGGCATCCGCTGCGCGCCGTACTGGATCTTCTCCAGCGCACTGGCCAGGGCCAGCGGGTCACCGGTCAGCGTCGCGCCGTCCGCGTCCGCCTGGAACTCGCGGTTGCGGCTGATCGCCAGCTGGATGATGGTCGCGGCCAGCGGGCCGAGGATCAGCATCAGCAGCAGGGCGGCCGGGTTGGGGCTGTCCTCGTCGTCCGAACCACCCAGCGGCAGGAAGATCGCCAGGTGGGCTAGGCTCGTGATGATGCCGGCCAGGGCGCCGGCCACGCTCGAGATCAGGATGTCGCGGTTGTAGACGTGCGACAGCTCGTGCCCGATCACGGCGCGCAGCTCGCGCTGGTCGAGCAGCTGGGTGATGCCGGTCGTCACGGCGACGGCGGCATGCTCCGGGTTGCGCCCGGTGGCGAACGCGTTGGGCTGCATGGTCGGCGAGACGTAGAGCCGGGGCATCGGCTGCCCGGCGCTGGTCGCCAGCTCCCGCACCGTCTGGTGGAGCCAGGGGGCCTCGGCCTCGCTGACCGGCCGCGCGCGCATCGCCCGCAGGGCCAGCTTGTCCGAGAAGAAGTAGGTGCCGGCGTTCATCGCCAGCGAGATGAGGACCGCGAACACGAGACCGCCACTGCCACCGAGCCAGTAACCGGCGCCGAGAATGACGGCGGTCAGCAGACCCAGCAGAGCGGCCGTCTTGAGGCCGTTGTGATGGCTGTGCAACAGGAACTCCTTAGCTCTGCGACCCGGTGGGGTCACGCTTCTAAGGAACGCTTCCGGCCTGCGGTTTCATCCGGTCCGCGCTGTGAGTTCGCTGTGCTCGCCGGTCTCAGGACAGGGCGTCGAAGAGGAGCTGCGGAGCGAAGCCCAGGACCACTGCGGCGGCCGCGGCGGTGATCAAAGCGGCGGCTGTCGGGCGGGTCACCGGGAGGCGGGGGTGCAGGGCCGCCTCCAGCAGAGTGGGGTCGGCCACCGCGATGCCCACCCGGGGCGGGCCGGCGTAGAGCAGGGCGGCGACCCGGACGTAGTAGGCCAGGGCGATCACGGCGTTGAGGGCCACGACCACGGCCAGCCAGGTCTGGCCGCCGTCGATCAGGGCGTCGACGATGGTGACCTTGGCGAAGAGCCCGGCCAGGCCCGGAGGCAGACCGGCCAGGCCGGCCAGGGCCAGCACCAGGGCCGCGCCCAGCCAGGGGGAACGGCGGGCGGCGCCGCGGTAGGACGCGATGTCGCCGCCGTCGGCGCCGGGTGGGCGCAGGGCCGCGATGACGCCGAAGGCGATGAACTCCAGCACCACGAAGAAGACGGCGTAGGCGGCGGCTGCCTCCAGGCCGTCCGCGCCCAGGGCCAGCGGGGCCAGGATGTAGCCCGCCTGGGCGATCGACGACCAGGCCAGCAGGCGGACCATGCGGGTCTGGCGCAGGGCCACCAGGTTGCCGACGGTCATGGTCACGACGGCCAGGAAGGCGGTCAGGGTGGCGGCGTCCAGGCGGGTCACGACGGCGGCCAGGGCCAGCACGCCACCCAGCTTGGAGGCCGTGGAGAGGTAGGCCGCCACCGGGAGCGGGGAGCCCTCGTAGGTCGGTGGGGCCCAGGCGTGCAACGGGACGGCGGCCACCTTGAAGGCCAGGCCGATCACCAGCAGGGCCACCCCCACGGTGGCCACCGGAGCGGTGACGCCCGCGCCCTCGATCAGGCGGTCGAAGTGCAGGGCGCCGGTGGCGGCGTAGTTGAGGGCCGCACCCAGCAGGGCGATGGCCGTGGAGATGACGCTGATCAGGAAGAAGGTGACCGAGGCGGAGGCGGCCGAGGTGGTGACCCGCTCGCCCGGGGCGAACCGGCGCAGGCCGACCAGCAGGTAGAGCGGCAGGGTCAGCGTCTCCAGGCCGACGATCAGCGTGATCAGGTCGCCGGCGTAGGCGACCACGACGCCGCCGGTCATCGAGGCGGCCAGCAGGAAGCAGAACTCGCCGACCGGAGCCGTGCCCAGGCGCAGCGACGGCACCGAGAGGGCCAGCACGCCCACGGTCAGCGCGGCGAAGACGACCGCGGCGGTGGCGGCCAGCGGGCTCGGCACCCAGGAGCAGGCACCGCCGTTCGGGTCGCAGAACGTGCCCGCCCGGGAGCCGGTGACGATCGCGCCGGCCACGGTGGCCAGGCCGCCGACGGCCAGGGCACCGATGGTCACCGCGCGCCGGGCGACCAGCAGGTCGGCCAGCAGGACCAGGACGGCGGTGCCGGCCGCGGCGTAGAGGGGCAGCAGCGAGAGGTGGTCGACGGCCTGAGCCCTCACCGGAGTGCCTCCGTCAGAGCTCGTACGGGGGCGCTGGTCGCGGCCAGCACCAGGGCCGGCGCGACGCCCACGGCCAGCGTGAGGGCCACGAGCGGCGACCAGGCCAGCCACTCGGGGCCGGCGATGGGAGCGGGCGAGCCGAGATCACGAGCGGGGCCGTGCGTCACCGTGCGGAGCAGGCGCAGGAAATACGCCGCGGTCAGCGCGCCGCCGATCGCGGCCAGCACGGCCAGCGTCAGCCACAGGCCGCCGCCGCGTTGCACGGCCGCGACCACCGCGAACGCCTCACCCCAGAAGCCGGCCAGGCCGGGCAGGCCGAGCGAGGCGATGGCGGCGAAGCCCAGCAGGCCGGCCAGCCGGGGTGCGGTCTCGCGCAGACCGCCCAGCTCGGCCAGCTCACCGGTGTGCGCCCGGTCCTTGATCGCGCCGGCCAGGAAGAACAGCAGGCCGGTGATCAGGCCGTGGGCGACGTTGCCGAGCAGCGCCGCCTGCAGGCCGGTCGCGCTGAGCGTGGCGATGCCGAGCAGCACGAAACCCATGTGGCCGACGCTCGAATAGGCGATCAGGCGCTTGAGCTCGGTCTGGCGCAGGCAGATCAGCGCGCCGGCCAGGATCGCGGCGACGGCCAGGACGCCGAGCAGCGGTGCGGCCCACGCGGCACCCAGCGGCGCGACGCCGACCCCGACCCGGATCAGGCCGTAGGTGCCCATCTTGAGCAGCACGCCGGCCAGGATCACCGAGCCCACCGTGGGGGCCTGGGTGTGCGCGTCGGGCAGCCAGGTGTGCAACGGCCAGAGCGGAGCCTTCACGGCGAATGCGATGGCGAACAGGGCGAAGGCCGCGTACTGCGTCGACCGCGGGAGACCGGCGCCACCGGCCAGCTCGGCGAGGTCGCCGGTGCCCGCCGCGACGGTGACGGTGATGACGCCGAGCAGCAGCAACACCGAGCCGAAAAGCGTGTAGAGCACGAACTTGCGGGCCGCCCGGCGGCGCTCGGCGCCACCCCAGCCGGCGATCACCGCGTACATCGGCAGCAGCACGACCTCGAAGAACAGGAAGAACAGGATCAGGTCGAGGGCCAGGAAGGTGCCGAGGATGCCGGCTTCGAGGACCAGCAGCAGGGCGACCAGGGTGCGGCCGGAGCCGCCGGCCGGGACCTTCCAGACCGTGTACGCGCAGCAGAGCACCGTGAGCAGGCCGGTGAGCGCGACGAGCGGGTAGGAGACGCCGTCGACGCCCAGGTGGAAGTCGAGGCGCAGGGCGGGCACCCAGGAGACGTCGAGCTCGGCCCACGGGCGTACGGCGAGGGGGTTGGCCGAGTAGGCCGCCCAGGCGTCGTCGTGGGCGAAGGGCAGCGCGACGATGGGGACGAGGGCGGCCGCGGCGAAGATCGTGCCGGTGAGGCGGGCGGCGTGGTCGAGCCGGGACGGGAAGAGCGCGATCACTCCGGCGCCCAGGGCGGGCAACAGGAGGACGGCGAGCAGGGCCACGGTCATGCTGAGGCTCCGAACAGGACGGCCACGGTGCCCAGCAGCAGCGCGCCGGCCAGGACGGCGGCGGCGGCCGCGGGCAGCGGGAGGCGGTGGGCGTACGCGAGTGCCGCGCCCACCCGCGACGTGGTGGTGCCGGTGCCCTCGACGGCGGCGTCGACGACCCGCTCGTCGACTGTGGTGATGGCCCGGGCCAGTGCCTTCACCGGTCGTACGAGGGCTCGGTCCTGAATGTCGTCGAGACGGAAACCGGCGGCGAACAGCGGGCGGGCGCGACCGAGGGCCAGCGCCGGATCGGCTCCGGGGACCGCACGCCACAGCCACCAGGCGGCGGTCGCACCGGCGGCCAGCAGGATCAGGGGCAGGACGATGGCCACGCCGAGATGCGGCTCGTCCAGCTCGAGAGCCGTCCGGAACCCGGGCGCCCAGGCGGCCAGGCCGAGCAGCACCGACGGGATGGCCAGGAGCAGGATCGGCCAGCGCATCGCGGCCGGCGGATCATGCGGAGCGGCGGGCTGGGTGTAGCGGGCGTCGTCGAAACCGATCTCCCAGTCGGGACCGTCGGGGCCGTGCGCGCGCGAGACGCCGAAGAACGCCAGAAGCAGCAGCCGGGTGGCATACCAGGCCGTGATGCCGACGGCGAGCAGCCCGGCCAGCCAGACCAGCCAGGCCACCCAGACGGGCGCGGTCTCGCCGCCCTCGGTCGCGTGGGCGGCGGCGGTCAGCACGTTCTCCTTCGACCAGAACCCGGCCAGTGGCGGCACACCCGCGAGCGCACCCAGACCGGCGGCGAACGACCAGAAGGTGATCGGCATGTGCTCGCGGAGAGCGCCCATGCGGGAGAGGTAGTTGGTGCCGACCGCGTGGATCACCGCACCGGCCGCGAGGAAGAGCAGGGCCTTGAACGCGGCGTGGGTGAGCAGGTGGAACAGGGCGGCGGCGGGCGAGCCGACGGCCAGCGCGCCGGTCATGTAGCCGATCTGGCTGACCGTCGACCAGGCCAGGACCCGCTTGAGATCGTCCTGGGCCATCGCGCTGAGCGCGCCGAGCAGGATGGTGATCGCGGCCATCACGCCGAGCACGGCCAGTGCGGCCGGGGACTGGTCGAAGAGCGGGTAGAGCCGGAAGACGACGTAGACACCGGCCGCGACCATGGTGGCGGCGTGGATCAGCGCCGAGATCGGGGTGGGGCCGGCCATCGCATCGGGCAGCCACGTGTGCAGCGGGAACTGGGCGCTCTTGCCGGCCACCCCGGCCAGGATGAACAGCAGCGCGGGGGTGCTGGGCGGCTGGGCCAGGACGTCGGCGATGCGGCTGCTGCCGGCGTCGGCGATCAGGATGGCCACGCCGAGCAGGAACCCGATGTCGCCCACCCGGGTGACCAGGAAGGCCTTCACGGCGGCGGCCGGGGCCTCGGGGAGACGGCGGTCGTGCCCGATCAGCAGGTAGGAGCAGGCGCCCATGATCTCCCAGCCGACCACCACGCCGATCAGGTCGCCACTGGTCACCACCAGGAGCATCGCGCCCGTGAAGAGGCTGATCTGAGCGGCGTACGGGGCATAGCGCGGGTCGTCGTGCAGATAGGCGACCGAATAGATCTGCACGAAGAGCGCAACCGTGGCGACGGCCAGCGCCACATACAGGGCGGCGTGGCCGACGGAGATGCCGAGCGTCAGGTCGATGTCACCGAGGCTCACCCAGTGTGTCGAGAGCTCGATCGGCTTGGTCGCGAAGAGTAGGAGGCCGAGCGTCACGAGCAGTGAGACGGCGGCTCCGGCGATACCGAGCGTGGCCGCCGGCCGGCGCCTCTGTGCACCGTCGCCGGGTGGGAGCAGCAGGCCGGCCAGACCCAGGAGAAGCGGTACGACCGGAATCAGGACGGCGGCGTTCACCCGGTCACCCGCTCGTGGTCGTGCTCGTGCAGGGCCACCTCGTCGAGCACCACCGCCCGGCGGAGACGGTAGTACTGCAGGACGATCGCCAGGCCCACGCCGACCTCGGCGGCGGCCAGGACGATGACGAAGAGGGCGAAGATCGCGCCGGCTCGGGGCTCGGGGACGGGGTAGGCCCAGGCCTCGGGTTGCACGCCGCCGAGCGCGGATTTGATGGTGGCGTCGGCGGCGACCAGGATCAGGTTGACCGCGTTGAGCATGAGCTCCACCGCCATCAGGACGAGGATGGCGTTCCGCCTGCGCAGGACTCCGTAGACGCCGAGGGCGAAGAGCAGACCGGCGATGACGTACGGGATGACCGCGTGCATCAGGTCGCCTCGCCGTCGGGGTCGGGGCCGGGCTGGTCGGGGGCCTTGGGCAGTGCGCGGTTGCCCGCTCTGTCCTGTGCTTCGCCGCTGGGGAGCGCTCGGGTCGGCCGGTCGGGGATGGGCCGGCTCTCGATCTCGCGGCTCGTGCCTTCGATTGTGCGTGCTGCCGAATCCGATATCTCCGTCTTATCAGGCTGACCCAGGGTGGGGCCGGCTTCGCGGGCTCGGAAGACGACGTCGTGGGCCTTCTGTTTGAGGACGTCCTCGCGGGTCGTCGCCGTCTGGGTGGCGATCTCGTCGGGATGGGTCAGCCGGCCGCCGACCTTCTCGGCCGCGCGCTGGGCCCGCAGGCGCTCCTGGGCGGCCGACTGCCGGGCGGCGATGCGCTGCAGCCGGGCGACCACCTCGGCCGACTCGTCGACCGGGCCGGGCGGGGGCTCGTCGGGCCGGGCGGCGGCATCCGGGTCGGGGCGGGCGCCGATGTCCGGGCGGGACAGGACGATCGCGCCGACCAGCGCGGCCAGCAGCAGGATCGAGAGCACCTCGAAGGGCAGCACCCAGGCACCGAAGATCTGCTCGCCGACCCGGCGGCCGGTGCCGGGCGGAGGCAGTTCGAACTCGGTCCAGCGGAAGGCGTCGACCAGCAGCACGGTCAGACCCAGACCGACCCCGCCGCCGATCAGGGCGGCCGGGGCGGCGGGCCGGTCGAGGTCCTTGGACGGGCCGATCGGGGCCCGGGTCAGCATCACCGCGAAGAGCAGCAGCACGACGACGGCGCCCACATAGACCAGGATCTGCACCCAGGCGACCAGCTCGGCCCCCAGCACCAGGTAGAGCCCGGCGATCGCGCCCAGGCTGACCACCAGGTAGAAGCCGGCCCGCACCAGGTGGGCGCTGGTCACGACGAAGACGCCGGAGCCGACCGCGATCGCGCCGAGAGCCAGCATCAACGCGTCCGCGACGGTCACCGCTCCGTCTCCGGGGGCGCCGGACGCCGGACGGGGGGTGCGGTCTTGGCGGCCGTGGCCGCACCCGGACCGGCCGCCTTGCGCGCCGCCGTGGCCTCCTCCTTGGAGGGCTCGCCGAGCACGTCGTGGGCCGGCGGCGGTGGGACGGTGCGCATCCACTCCCCCAGCCGGTCCTTGTCGTGCAGCAGGTTGAGGACGTCGGTCTCGGCATACTCGAACTCGGGCGTCCAGTGCAGCGCGTCGAACGGGCAGACCTCGATGCAGATGCCGCAGTACATGCAGAGCGAGAAGTCGATGTCGAACCGGTCGAGCACGTTGCGCTGCCGCGCGCGGGCCGCCCCCGGGACAACCACTTCTTCCTTGTGGGAGTCGATGTAGATGCACCAGTCGGGGCACTCCCGGGCGCACAGCATGCAGACCGTGCAGTTCTCCTCGGTGAGCGCGATGACCCCGCGGCTGCGCGGCGGAAGCTCGGGCTCGACATCGGGATACTGCTGGGTGGTCGACCGTTTGGTCATCGTCTTGAACGTGACGGCGAGCCCCTGGACCAGACCCTTGCCGGGCGTGCCGCGCTCCCCGTCGTCACTCACAAACGCATATCCTGCCCCGTCGCCCCATTTGATGCGAGCACACCCCCATCAGATCTTCCGGTAGATTGAGATGTGAGTGCGAGAGCCGGCGCCCGGGAGGCTTCTCATGACCGCTACCACCAGCGACATGCCACCCCAGGGCGACTGGACTGCAGACGATCTTGCTCGGCTCCCTGAGGACGGCGTCCGTCGCGAAATCTTTGACGGAGTTCTCCACGTGACCGTCTCGCCTTCGAGCGTTCACCAGGCCCTCTCCGGGTTCCTGTTCTACGCCCTCTCGGCTTCCTGCCCCGAACACCTCTTTGTCAGCCAGTCGAACGATGTGGTGCTGAACCCACGTCGCCTCTACGCGCCAGATCTGCTTGTCGTCACGTTCGATGCCGCGAAGTCGAAAACCGGGAAGTTCACCGCGAGCGAGGTGGTCCTGGCCGCCGAGATCGTTTCGCCGAGCACCAAGAGCATCGATCGGGTGACCAAGCCGGCCTTCTACGCACAGGCTGGGATTCCCCACTACTGGCTCATCGAGACCAGCGACGACCTTGCCGTCACCACTTATGAGCTGAACCCCGACGACAGGATCTACGAGCCGACCGGCACCTTCAGCGGCGACGACGTGATCCGCCTCGACCGGCCCTGGCCGATCGAGATCCCGCTGCGCTCCGTCCGCCCGCGGAACCTGTGACGAGGTCTTTCCTCGCCGCGACGCCGCTCACATGATCACCTTGACGGCGGCCGTCAGCACGAGCTGACCCAGCGCCACCGGAACGAGGACCAGCCAGCAGAGCCGTTGGAGCTGGTCCTCGCGCAGGCGGGGGTAGGCCACGCGGAACCAGATGATGACGAACGAAACCGCGAAGATCTTGACCAGGGTCCAGAGCCAGCCGAGCTGCTCGGCGAACGGCCCGTGCCAGCCGCCGAGAAAAAGCACGGTGGTCAGGGCGGCGATGACGACGATGCCCACGTACTCGGCGAGCAGGAAGAACGCGAACCGCAGGCCCGTGTACTCGGTCATGTAGCCGAAGACCAGCTCGGAGTCGGCGATCGGCATGTCGAAGGGGGGCCGGCGGATCTCGGCCAGACCGGCGACGAAGAAGACGATCGCGGCCGGGGCCTGCCAGAGCAGCCACCACGGACGCCAGGCCTCGATGATGCCGGGCAGGCTCAGGGTTCCCGCCGCCATGGCGACACTGGCCGCGGCGAGCACCAGCGGAAGCTCGTACCCGAGAAGCTGAGCCGCCCCGCGCAGGCCGCCCAGCAGGCTGTATTTGTTGGCCGAGGCCCACGCCGACATGAGCACGGCGAGCACGCCGACGCCCAGCACGGCGAGCACGAAGAACAACCCCACGTCGAGCGCCTGGGCGACGAGTCCGTTCGGCCCGAGCGGGATGACGAGCAGGACCAACAGGTACGGGAACAGGGCGACGATCGGGGCCAGCCGGAACACCCGCCGGTCGGCCTGACCGGGCGCGACGTCCTCTTTCTGGACGAACTTGACGCCGTCCGCGACGAGCTGGGCCCAGCCGTGGAAGGCACCGGCGTACATCGGGCCGAGCCGCCCCTGCATGTGCGCCATGACCTTGTGCTCGGCCTGCCCGACCACAAGCGGCAACACGAGGAACGCCGCCACGACGGCGACGACCCGGACGATGAGGTCGAGCCAGAGCGGCATCAGTCACCGTCCTCGATGTGCGGCGCGGCCGCCGGGCCGGCGTCATTCGAACCCGCTGGCCGAGCGGGCGGCTCGGAGCCGGCCGGGCTCGGTGCGGGAGCCGAAGTAGAGGAGGTCACCGGGTCGGCCGGCGCGCCGGGACCGGACGTGCGCGGGGTGGCGGCACGGCGGGGGCGGTCGGCCGGGGCGGAGCGGACCGGGCGTGCGGGAGCCGGCGGGGCCTGACCGGCGCGGGGGCCCCACTCGTTGGGGTCGGGGACACCTGGTGGGCGCATGGGGGCGCGTTTCGTGGTGCCGGCCTCGGACTCGCCCGGTTCCTTGGCGCCGGGCCAGGCCTTGGCCACCCGGGAAGCGAGCACGAATTCCTTGCGCAGCGGGTGGCCCTCGAAGCCCGGCGGCAGCAGCAATGGGCGCAGGTCGGGGTGGCGGGCGAACGTGATGCCGAACATCTCGTACGTCTCGCGCTCGTGCCAGTCGGCGCCGGGGAAGAGCTCGACCACCGACTCGACCACCGGGTTGTCGCGGGGCACGAGCGTGCGCAGCAGCAGGGCGTGCCGGCGCCGGGTCGAGTAGAGGTGAGCGACCACCCGGAACCCGTCGTCGAGCTCGTCCACGGCCGACAGCCAGTCGAAGTAGTCACAACCGAGCGCGCCGTTGTGCTTGGCCGTGCCCACGGTTTCCCACCATCGGGCGACCGGCACGTCGACCACCGCGCGCTCGTGGCCGGGGCCGCCGCCCGAGAGGCCGGCGACGATCTCGCCCGGAGGCGCGTCCGGGGAGTCGTCCGTCAGCAGCGCCACCAGGCGCTCGCCGACCTCTTCAGGCGTCATGCGCTCATCCTATGATCCGACCGCCGGCTCCGAACTCCCCCAGCCCGCATCCACAGCCGGGCTCATCAGTCCACCCCGCTCGAGCCGAAGCCGCCAACTGCTCATCCGCCCCGCTCGGGCCGAAGCCGCCAGCCGATCAGTCGCCCCGCTCGAGCCGGAGCCGCCGGTCGATCAGTCGCCCCGCTCGGGCCGGAGCCGCCGGTCGGTCAGAGGCCGGGCAGGCGGCCGTTGCGGAAGACGTCGACGAAGTCCTGGTGGTCCTCGCGGGCCTGGTCGCCGTAGCGGTGGGCGAAGTCGACCAGGTGCTGGACGAAGCCCGCCTCGTCCTTGTCGATCTCGGCCACGATCGCCTCCTCGGTGGAGAAGTCGACCAGGTCGTGGCTGGACTCGTCGTCGGCCACCGAATGCATGCGGGCGACGGCCCGGCCCAGGTCGGCGATGACCCCCCGCAGTTCGTCGGGCTCGTTGACGTCGGACCAGTCGAGATCGGCCGCATAGGGCGAGACCTCCGCGACCAGCTGGCCGACTCCGTCCAACGTGGTGTAGCCGACCCACGAGTCGGCGTGGGCCTGCAGGGCGTGCTGCGACTCGGCCGTCCGGTGGCCCTGGTGCTGGAAGTAGGACCGCACCCGGTCGTCGTCGACCCAGCGCGCGACGGCGGGCACCTGGGCCTGCTTCATATAGATGATCACGTCGTTCTCGAGGGCCTGGGTGTGCCCCTCGAGCAGCAGGTTGTAGGACGGCAGGCCGGCCGACCCGATGCCCACACCCTTGCGCAGTTTGATGTCCTTGATGTTGGTCGCCCCGGGACGGCTGGCCGGGGGCAGCGTCTCGCGATAGCGGTCGAACGCCTCCCGTACGGCCGCGCCGGTCTCCTCATCGACCTCGAAGACGCCGTCGGCCAGCGCGAACCGGCGCTCGTAGTCGTCGATCGTGGTCTGCGACGAGAGCAGGTCGATGCGGGTGTTGAGCCGGGCCTCCTGCAGGACGCGGCGCAGGACACCGTCGGCGTTGTCGAGCGTGATCGAGCCGATCGCGTCGTCGCCGCCGAGCGCGATGGCGCGCAGCTCGGTCAGGTAGGACCGGGCGAACCCGGTGACCAGCTGGGTGATGTCGTCGTCGGAGAGGGCTTTCTGGTAGCCGATCAGGGCCAGGCTCGCGGAGAACCGCTTGAGATCCCAGGAGAAGGGCCCGATGTACGCCTCGTCGAAGTCGTTGACGTTGAAGACGAGCTGACCGGACGAGTTCATGTAGGTGCCGAAGTTCTCCGCGTGCAGGTCGCCGTGGATCCACACCCGGCTCGTCCGGTCGTCGAGGAAACTGGCGTCGGAGTACGCCCCGGTGAGGTCGGCGTAGAAGAGCGACGCGCTCCCCCGATAGAAGGCGAACGGCGACGCGGCCATCTTGCGGAACTTGCGCCGGAAGGCGGCTGGATCGATGGCGATCAAATCGCCGAATTCCCTGGTCAGGACGTCGATGATGAAGTCGGCACGCGACTGATCGGTCATAGAGCGGAGACTAGTCCCCGGTTGCTCCCGGCGGGCCCACCATCGGGGCAGTCAGCGATGCCGCTTCACGGCCCGGCCCCAGCGGATCGGGTCGCGAGACGCCGCCCGGGCCCGACTGCTCGGCCGCGATCTTCTCCTGCAGGCGCAGGATGCCGTGCAGCAGCGCCTCGGGGCGGGGTGGGCAGCCCGGCACGTAGACGTCGACCGGGATGATCTGGTCGACGCCCTTGGTCACCGAGTAGGAGTCCCAATAGGGGCCGCCGCAGTTGGCACAGGAACCGAACGAGATGACGTATTTCGGCTCGGGCATCTGGTCGTAGAGCCGCTTGATGGCGGGCGCCATCTTGTCGGTGACCGTGCCCGACACGACCATCAGGTCGGCCTGGCGTGGACCGTGCGCGAACGGGATGACCCCCATGCGCATGAAGTCGTGCCGGCTCATGCTCGACGCGATGAACTCGATCGCGCAGCACGCCAGCCCGAAGTTGAACACCCAGAGCGAGTAACGCCGCCCCCAGTTCAGCACGAACTTGATGGGCTCTCCGAGCACTCCAGGCAGACCGGCCACGACGTCAACCTACTCCGCGACCGGCGGCGGCGAACCCGCGGAGCCCCGCCGATGCAACGGATGACCGAAGAACGCGCCGCTCGGCGCCGGGGCGGGCACGGGCACGGGCCGCGTCGGTGGACGTTGCAGCATGCTGAGAAACCCGGTGAGCAGCGCTTCGCGCAGGGCCGGCGGGGCCACGTCGAGCAGCGAGTTGACCGCGGCCATGCGCGTGAAGTCGCCGCTGCCCAGCCCCAGGCCCTCGGCCAGACCGGCGATCAGCTCGGGAGTCACCATCTCGGGCGTGAGCACGGCCGCCGCTTCCAGCAGCGGCGCCGGGATGCCGGCCGGGCCGGCGGCCCGAGCGGCGGCCACCGCGGCCGCGAGATCGGGTCCGAAGTCGGCGGCGGTCGAGGCCACCGCGGCGGTCACCGTCAGGTGAATGGTGGCCGGCATCTCCGCATACGACATCTGGGGCTGGGTGTGCCAGCCGCGTGCGGCCAGCTCGTCGGCCAGCACGAAAAGATCAACCCCCTCGGAGGCGAGGCAGACCACGCTGGTCTCGGGCGGGGCGAACAACCGCACACCGTCGGTCTCCCGCACGGCGTCGGCGAGAACGGACACCGCCTCGCGCGTGCGGGCGGCCAGGTCGAGATAGCCCGCGTCACCGATGTGCCGCAGGGTGGCCAGGGCGGCGGCGATCGGGCCGCCGGACCGGGTGGACGAGATGATCGGGTTGATCATCGTGTAGCCCGGCCAGCCGGCGTAGGCGAAGTATTGCGGGAGGCGCAGTGCCTCGTCGCGGTGCAGCAGGACCGAGACACCCTTGGGCGCATACGCGTATTTGTGCAGGTCGACCGAGATGCTGGTGACCCCGGGCACGGAGAAGTCGAACGCCGGCAGATCGGCACCGAGGCGGCGCAGATAGGGCAGGACCCAGCCGCCGAAACAGGCGTCGACGTGGAACCGCACGCCCCGCTCGGCGGCCGCCGCCGCGATCTCGGCGATCGGGTCGACGACACCGTGGGCATAGGAGGGCGCGGACGCCGCCACCAGCACGGTGTCGGGACCGATCGCCGCGGCCATGGCGGCCGGGTCGGCGCGCAGGTCGGTCCCGACCGGCACCACG
This sequence comes from Paractinoplanes maris, assembly GCF_023544465.1. Classification (GTDB taxonomy): domain Bacteria; phylum Actinomycetota; class Actinomycetes; order Mycobacteriales; family Micromonosporaceae; genus Actinoplanes; species Actinoplanes maris. The sequence continues at coordinate 274,323 of NZ_JALPVL010000002.1, forward strand.
TCGAGCGCGACGCGCAGATAGTGCGCGGCCTTGGCGAACGCGGCATGGGCGGTCGCCGGGATCGCCAGCCGTGGGGTGAGCAGCTCGGGCCGCGAGTCGCGGGCCGCCTTCACCGCCAGGATCAGCGACTCGGTGCCGCCGCTGGTGACGCTGCCGACCGTGCCGTCGTCGCCCCCGAGCAGACCGGCCGCGGCGCCGACCACGGCATTTTCCATCGCCAGCAGCGACGGGAAAGCGGTCGGGTCGAGGCCGTTGACATGTGCGGAGATCGCATAGGCAGCCCGGGCCAGCTCGTCGAGACCGTCGAGCGCGGGGTCGTAGACATAGGCGAACAGCCGGCCGCCGTGGGTCGGCAGATCAGCGGCCCGCAGCTCACGCAGCTCGGCAAGGATCTGATCACCCGGAACGCCCTGTGCGGGCAGTGCCTCGAACATGGCGAGAACGCTAGCCGACCTTGCCGATGGCGATAACCGACTTCGGTCGGGGGTCGGCACCCGACGAAAGTACGGGTGGTGCGGCCCCGCCGAAAGTACTGGGCCCGGGCAGTACCGAAGGCGCTATCGGGTCACGTCGCGGTAGGCGCGTAATAGAACGACCGCGGCGCCGACCAGCACGGCCGGCAGGACGGTGAAGCCGAGCAGCACGCCGAGCCGCGCGGTGTCGTCCTGGGTGGCGGCCTCGCCGGTCGACGACGAGACATATCCGAAGATCTGGAGGACCAATGCGTAAAGACCGGGACCGAGCGCCAGCCCGAGGGTCTCCCCCGCCGTCCACAGCCCGGTGAAGACGCCGGCCTGGCGGCGGCCCGTGCGTGCGGTGTCGTAGGCGATGCAGTCCGGGAGCATCGCCATCGCGAAGACCTGCTGGCCGGCGTAGCCGACGCCGATCACCGCCACCAGCAGATAGACACCCACCGGGGGCAGGGCCGGCGCGGTCAGCAGGGCCAGGGCGCCGGCCGCGAAGAGCAGCGAGCCGACGGCCAGCGAGCGGGGCTTGCCGAGCCGATGACCGGCCCGGCTCCACAGCGGCATGACCAGCAGGGCCGGCCCGACGAAGGCCGCGAACAGGAAGGTGGCGCCCGACTCGCGTCGCACGACGTGGTCGGCGAAGTACTGCACGCCGGCCAGCATCGTGCCGATGCCGACCGCCTGAACGATCCAGAGGAGAAGCAATGCCCGGAACGGACCGTTGGCCGCCGCGACTCGCAACTGCGTCCGCAGGTCGGGCTCCACCGCCTCGACCGAGCGGGAGTCGGCCGACCGGGTGCCGAAATAGACACCGAGCGTGCCCACCACGATGAGTGCCCCGACAAAGACGCCGGCCCACCGGTGACCGGTGATACCGCCGCCGGTCTGCTCGACGACGAGGGGGGCCAGGGCACCGGAGACGAGGATGGCGAGCGCCAGCACGGCCACGCGCCAGGTCATCAGACGGGTGCGCTCGGCGTAGCCGTCGGTCAGCTCGGCCGGCATGGCGACGTAGGGCACCTGGAAGAAGGCATACGCGGTGGCGGCGGCGAGAAAGGCGAAGGCGACGTACGCTCCGGCGGCGGCACCGCTGCGGGCCGGCCCGGCGAAGATCGCGGCGAAGAGCACGGCGAGCAGCAGACCGGCGACCAGCAGGAAGGGCCGCCGATCGCCGCGACGGTCGGAGATCCGGCCGGCGACCGGGTTGACGAGCACGTCCCACGCCTTCGGCAGCAGCACGAGGAGGCCCGCCACGCCCGCCGCCACACCTAACGTATCGGTCAGATAGGGCAGGAGAAGGAGACCCGGAACAGTGCCGAAGGCGCCCGTGACCAGCGAACCCAGCGAATATCCCGCCAAAGTACGACGTGGCAGTGCGGCCACTTCGCGTACTTCGGGAGTGGGATCAGCGGTCGTCATGAACGCGGATGGTAACCATGACCATGCGATGGCGCCTACGCTTCGCCAGATGAAAAAGGTTGCGGCCGGGGTCGCCGCCAGCCACCCGGCCACGGCGGCGGCGGGGCTGCGGGTTCTGCGGGACGGGGGCACGGCGGCCGACGCCGCTGTCGCGGCGGTGCTGGCGTGCTGCGCCGCCGAGACGATCTACACCGGACTCGGCGGTGGCGGCTTCGCCACGTACTTCGAAGCGGCCACCGGCCAGGCCACCTGCCTCGACTTCTTCGTCTCGGTGCCGGGCACCGACGGTGACCTCGAGGCCGGGCCCATGGTGGCGGTCGACGTCTTCTTCGGCGGGATGCCGCAGGTGTATTCGATCGGCGGGGCCAGCGTCGCGGTCCCCGGTGTGCCGGCCGGCTGTGGCGAGGTGCATCAGCGCTGGGGGCGGTTGCCGTGGGCCGAGGTGGTCCAGCCGGCCATCGAGCTCGCGATCAGCGGGGTGCCGGTGCCGGCGGCGCACGCACAGACCCTCGACTCGTGCGCCCCGGCGCTGGCCTGGGGTGAGGGCGCCGCGGTCTACACCCCGAACGGCCGCCGGCTGCAGACCGGCGACCTGCTGTTCCACGATGGACTGGGGGCCGCGATGACCACGCTGGCCGAGGCCGGGCCCGAGGTCTTCTACACCGGGGAGTACGCCGCGATCATGGTCGACGCAGTCCGAGCGGGCGGCGGCTGTCTCGGCCCGCGCGACCTGGCCGGCTACCGGGTGCTGGAGACCCCGGTCGACCACGCGACGCTGGCCGGGCACCGGGTGCTCGCGCGTCATGACCTGAACCGCACGGTGGACACGATCGCCGGGCTGCCCGGCGAGCTGGCCCGGCCGGGCCGAGCGGTCGCCGTCGCCGAGGCGCTGCGCGATCAGGGCCGGCAGAGGATCGGCGACACCACCAACGTCTCGGTGGTGGACGCCGACGGCAACGCCTGCGTGATCACCACGACGCTCGGGTTGGGCTCCGGGGTCTGGCTGCCCGGGCTCGGCATCAACCTGAACTCGATGCTCGGCGAGGGTGAGCTGCTGACCGACGATCTGGTGCCGGGCCGGCGGATGTCGTCGAACATGTGCCCGCTCGTGGTGATCGACCCGGAGGGCGGGCTCGCCGTGGCGGCGGGGTCGGCGGGTGCGAGCCGGATCCGGACGGCCCTGATCGACACGCTGCTCGGTGTGCTGGTCGACGGGGCCGACATGACCGAGGCGATCGGACGGCCGCGCTTCCACGTGGTCGACGACACTGTGCACGCCGAGCCCGGCTTTCCCCGCGACGAGCTGGGCGCGCTGGCCGCCGCCGGCTGGCGGATCAATCAGTGGCCGGAGCTCAATCACTACTTCGGTGGCGTCACCGCGGTCGGCCAGGCCGGCGCCTCGGGCGATCCCCGCCGCGCCGGCGTCGGCCTGCTCCTTTGAGGCACCCACGAGTCGGTCACCCACGAGGCCGCGCGTCGGTCACCCGGAGGCCGCAAGGTCGCGGGGTCGCGGGGTCGCGAGGTCGCGGGGTCGCGAGGTCGCGGGGTCGCGGGGTCGCGGGGTCGCGGGGTCGCGGGGTCGCGGGGTCGCGGGGTCGCGGGGTCGCGGGGTCGCGAGGTCGCGGGGTCGCGAGGTCGCGAGGTCGTGACGCCGTGGGTCACATCGTGCGGGCGGCGATGGCCTTGGCGTCGTCGGCGGTCTCGCGGATGCCCACCTCGATCGGGGTGGGGCGCAGGCCGAAAGTGCGCTCGGTGTGCGAGCTGTCGAGGCGGAACGGCGCGTAGAACTGGTAGTCCATCTCGGCCAGCTCGCGGGACATCGGATGCACGAGCCCGGCCGTCCGCATCACGAAGCGCGGCAGCTTGTGAATTGTCAGCTTCGGCTTGCCGACCAGCTCGCAGTAGCGGTCGGCCAGCGTGCGGATGCTGATCGCCGGGACCGTCGGGGTGTGCCAGGCCTGGCCCCAGGCGCGCTCGTCGTGGGCCAGCGTGACCATGGTGCGAGCCTGGTCACCGGTGTAGGTGAAGCTGTGCGGCAGGTCAGGGTCACCCGGGGCCCAGGCGGCGCGACCGCTGGTGATCGCGGGCAGCAGCACGGACGAGAAGACGCCGACCGCGCCCGCGCCGATGTAGTCGGAGCCGCGCACCTCGACCGTGCGCAGGCCGCTGGCCAACGCGTCCTGCCACATCTTGATGCGCACCTGACCCTTGCGGCCGACGGCGGCCATCGGGCTCTGCTCGGTCATGCGGCCATCGGCCCGCGGTCCGTAGACGTAGAGGTTCCCGGTGAGCACGTAGACCGCGCCGGCGGCCTTGGCGGCGGCAATCATCGCGTCGTTCAGCGGGAACCAGAGCTTCGTCCAGTCGGTGTACTTCGGGTTGGCGCAGTTGTAGAGCGTGGCGGCGTCCTGGGTGAGCTCGGTGAGCCGCCGGGCGTCGGAGGCGTCCGCGGCGACCCGCTCGATCAGCGGGTGCGACGGACCACTGCCACTCCGCGTGATCATGCGGACCTGCTCGCCCCGCTCGGCGTGGAGCTGAGCGATCGAGGAGCCGATCGGGCCGGAGCCGACGACGACATGAACCGACATTGCTGTCCTCCTTTGTGAGCACCGCTCTCTATCTAGAGCAACGATTACACGATGCTCGGCGAAAAGCAAGAGCAGTGCTCTCGCTATGGCACACTGGCCTCCATGAGCGCCTCAGGAGTGCGGGCCCGCGTCCGGGCCGAGATGACTGAAGAGATCAAGACCGTGGCTCGCCGGCACCTCGCCACCGACGGGGCCAACCTGTCGCTACGCGCGGTCGCCCGGGACCTGGGCATGGCCTCGTCGGCCGTCTACCGCTACTTCGCGAGCCGCGACGAACTGCTGACCGCGATGATCATTGACGCCTACAACTCCCTGGGCGCAGCGGCCGAGGCGGCCGCCGGCCAGACCGCGGCAGGCCAAGATGCGGCGAGCCCGGCCGGTGCGGGGCACGCTGCCGGTGCGGGGCGGGCTGCCGGTGCGGGGCGGGCTGCCGGTCGGACCGGGCTCGAGCGTTTTCTGGCCACGACCCATGCCGCTCGGGATTGGGCGCTGGCCGACCCGCATCAGTGGGCCTTGATCTACGGAAGCCCGGTGCCGGGCTACGAGGCGCCCGAGGACACGGTCGGGCCGGCCACGCGGGTGGTCCTGCTGATCGCGGCGGTGGTGCGGGACGCGTACGGCAATGGCGAGATCGACGACCGGGAGCCGATCACCGGGCGGTACGCCGAGGAACTGGCCGCCGTCGGCGAGAAGTTCACTCCCGGTGCGCCGCCGCGGCTGGTCGGGACGGCCATGTCGGCCTTCATCCACATGAGTGGTGCGATCAGCGCCGAGCTGTTCGGCCAGCTCAGAAACTCGGTCGACGACGACCGGCGCGGCTTTTTCGAGTTCCAGATGCGCGGCGCCGCGCATCTGATCGGCCTGCGCTGATCACGCCGGCGGGGAGAAAGCAGCCGAGGGCCAGCTAGATGCGCGCCCGAAGCACATGGCCGCCGGGGGTATCGGGCGGGACGTCGTGGCGGTCGAAGTAGGTCGACGCCAGCTGGGACGGGCCTTGATCCTCGACTTCGGTGAAGCCCAGGGCGGTCAGCTGGGCGGCGATCTCGTCCGGCTCGAAATACGTCAGCCAGGGCTCGCCCAGCCGGGCCACCCGGGCGGCCCGGGCTTCGAGCTGTTCGCGCCGGTCGGGGGCCATGCGGGACGGGGACTGGGCATAGTCGAAGACGACCTCGTTGCCCGGCCGGGACGCGACGGCCCGCAGCGTCTCACCGAAGCCCTCGAGAGTCAGATAGGGCACCACGCCGAGCCAGAGGAAGAAGGCCGGCCCGTCGAGCTCGAGCCGTCCGGCCAGTGACTCGCGCTCGAAATCCACGCCGAGGTAGGTCAGCGACGCCGGCACCTCGATGCCCGACTCGGCCAGCCGGACCTGTTTCCAGGCCTGGGTGTCCGGGTGGTCGACCTCGGTCACCCGCAGGCCGGGGTGAGGGTTGCGGTAGGCGAAGGTGTCGAGGCCCGCGCCGAGAACAACCAGATGACGTACGCCCCGGGTCACCGCAGCGGCGAGCGCGTCCTCCGCGAAGCGGGTGCGGGCCGCGATGAACACGCGCATCGCCCGGCGCGGCGCATCGGCCAGCAGCTCGTCCTCGGGCAGGCCGAGGATGCGCACGGCCAGCGGATCGGTGAAGATCTCGCCGTTCTCGAGGATCTGATGGGCAGCTCGGTAACGGGCCGCGCTCATCGCCGTCCGGCTGGGCTGACCGGCCTCCATCAGGGCTGCCAGCTCGCTCGGGCCATGTCCACGTGCTCCCCTTTCAGCGGAACGCCCTCCGACATCAGGCGCTGCCGGGCCTCCTGCTCGTGCCCGGGTGGCATCCGCCCGGAGCTGGTCACCACCCGGTGCCAGGGCACGCCGCCGCCGTGCCGGGCCATGACCGTGCCGACCTGGCGGGCGGAGTTGCGACCCGAGACGTCGGCCAGGGCGTCGGCGATCGCTCCGTACGACATGACCCGTCCCTCAGGGATCCGCTCCACGAGTGAAAGCACCTCTTCGACGTACTCCTGCGGTGTCACTCGGGCCACGATATGGGATCTCGGCCCGGTTCTGTCGGCCCTCCCGAGCACAATTGGCCGGTGCGCGAACTGGTGACCGATGCGCGCCGGATCGTGGTCAAGGTGGGCTCGTCCTCACTGACCACGGCCTCCGGCGGAATCGACGAGCAGCGTGTCGACGATCTCGTCGACACGCTCGGTGGGCTGGCCGCCGGTGGACGTGAGGTGGTGCTGGTCTCGAGCGGGGCCATCGCCGCCGGCCTGTCCCCGTTGCATCTGCCGCGCCGGCCGCGCGATCTGGCCACCCAGCAGGCGGCCGCCTCAGTCGGGCAGGGCCTGCTGATCGGGCGTTACGCGGCCGGTTTCGCGCGTCATGGCCTCACGGTCGGCCAGGTGCTGCTCACGGTGGACGACGTGACCCGCCGCGCGCACTACCGCAACGCGTACCGGACTCTGCGCAAGCTGCTCGACCTGGGCGCCCTCCCGATCGTGAACGAGAACGACACGGTCGCCACCGAGGAGATCCGCTTCGGTGACAACGACCGTCTCGCCGCGCTGGTGGCCGCGCTCGTCCAGGCCGACCTGCTCGTGCTGCTCTCGGACGTCGACGCGCTCTACACCGGCAGCCCGTCCGACCCCGCGTCCCGTCGGATCGCGTACGTGGGAGACGACTCCGACCTCGAGGGCATCAACATCGCCAAGCCCGGTAAATCCGGGGTGGGCACGGGTGGCATGGTCACCAAGGTCGAGGCGGCCCGGATAGCCACCGGTTTCGGCATCCCGGTCGTGCTCACCGCCGCTCCCCTGGCCGCCGCCGCGCTGGCCGGTGACGAGGTCGGCACGTTCTTCAAGGCCGCCGGGAGCCGGCCCACCGCCCGCCTGTTCTGGCTCGCGCATGCGACCTCGCCGCGCGGACGGCTGCATCTCGACCCGGGTGCGGTCGCCGCCGTCGTCGCCCGGCGCAAGTCGCTGCTGCCCGCGGGCATCACCGCGGTCGACGGCTCGTTCGCCGCGGGTGATCCGGTCGACCTGGTCGACGCCGGGTCGGGCGCGCCGGTCGCCCGCGGGCTGGTCAACTACGACGCGGTCGAGCTGCCCGCGCTGCTGGGACGCTCCACCCCCGAGCTGGCCGCCGCGCTGGGCCCGGGATATGAACGAGAGGTCGTGCACCGCGACGACCTCGTCCTCCTTTAAGACCAGACCTCAGGGGTACGCCATGACGACCGTTCTGCAGCAGGCCGCCGACGCGCGGGTGGCCGCCATCGACCTGGCCGCCGCCACCCGTACGGAAAAAGACCGCGCCCTGCTGCTGATGGCCGACCGCCTGGTCGAGCGCTCGGCCGACATCGTCGCCGCGAACGAGGTCGACGTGACCAACGGCCGCACCGGCGGTCTGTCCGAGGCGATGATCGACCGGCTGACGCTGACTCCGGCGCGGGTCGAGGCGATGGCCGAAGGGCTGCGCGAGCTGGCCGCCCTGCCCGACCCGGTCGGTGACGTGGTGCGCGGCTCGACCCTGGCCAACGGCCTGGAGCTGCGGCAGGTGCGGGTGCCGTTCGGCGTGGTCGGCATCATCTATGAGGGCCGGCCCAACGTGACCGCCGACGCCGCGGGCATCTGCCTGAAGTCGGGCAACGCGGTGCTGCTGCGCGGCTCGGGGTCAGCGCTGAGCTCGAACGCGGCGATCGTCTCGGTGCTGCGCAAGGCGGTGGCCGACAGCGGGCTGCCGGCCGACACCATCCAGCTGCTCGACTCGACCAGCCGTGACTCGGTCAAGGAGCTCATGCGGGCGCGCGGGCTGGTCGACGTGCTCATCCCGCGCGGCGGCGCCTCGCTGATCCGCACGGTGGTCGAGGAGTCGACCGTGCCGGTGATCGAGACCGGCGTCGGCAACTGTCACGTCTATGTGGACGAGGCCGCCGATCTCGAGAAGGCCCTGGCGGTCGCGGTGAACTCCAAGACGCAGCGACTGTCCACCTGCAACACGGCCGAGTCGTTGCTCGTGCACGCGGCGATCGCCGACCGGTTCCTGCCGCTGGTGCTGCCCGAGCTGGCCGACGCCGGGGTCACGGTGCACGGCGATCCGCAGGTGGTGGCGTACGACTCGGCGGTCGTGCCGGCCACCGACGACGACTGGGGCCGGGAATACCTGTCGGCCGACCTCGCGGTGGCGATCGTCGACTCGCTGGACGACGCGGTCGACCACATCCGCCGCTACGGCACGGGCCACACCGAGGCCATCGTCAGCGAGTCGGTGACGGCGACCCGGCGGTTCGTGGCCCGGGTCGACGCGGCCGCGGTGATGGTGAACGCGTCCACCCGATTCACCGACGGCGGCGAGTTCGGCTTCGGCGCCGAGATCGGCATCAGCACCCAGAAACTGCACGCCCGCGGGCCGATGGGTCTGCCCGAGCTGACCTCGACCAAGTACGTCGTCACCGGCAACGGCCACATTCGACAGTAGAGCGTCAGGGCCGGGATCGCTGTTTTGGCCATGCTTTCGGCTTCTGGCTCATGACCGACCGGTTTGGACGACGTGCCCGGCTCGGCGCAGGCGGCGGCTCGGCCCGCGACGGCGGGCCAGGACGGGTCGCTCGGCCCGCGACGGCAAGCTCTGCACGGGACGGCAAGCTCTGCACGGGAGGCTCGGCCCGGGACGGCAACTCGGCACCGGAGGCTCGGCCTGGGACGGCAAGCTCGGCACGGGGAGGCTCGGCCTGGGACGGCAAGCTCGGCACGGGGAGGCTCGGCCCAGGACGGCAGGCTTGGCCCAGGCAGCAGCCTGATCTAGGCAGCGGGTTCGGCCGAGGTATCGGGCTTGGCCGAGGGCGCGGGCCGGGCTGAAGCGGCGGGCTGGGCCGACACGGCGGGCTTCTCCGACGCGGCCCGGTCGGCTGAGGGAGTCGGCTTGGCGGATGGGGCCGGCGCCTTGGTGGGCTTGGCGGACGGTGCCGGGCTCACGGTTGGCGCCGGCCCGACCGGGGTCGACGTCGGCGCCGGGCCGGACGGAGACGACGTCGGCGCCGGGGTGGACGCTGGTGGTTTGGGTGCGTCCGGCGCCGGAGCACTCGGCGCGGGAGTAGTCGACGCCGTCGGTGCGGGTGTGGTCGGCGGTGGAGTGCCGGGAGCTGGAGTGGTCGGGGCCGGAGTGGTCGGTGCGGTGATGGGGTCCGGCCGGCCGATGGTCAGCGGGGCGGCGACACCCGGGGCCGAGCGCCAGGCATCGCCGACGAGCGCCTCCACCCCGTACGCCCAAAGGCCCTGGGAAACGCCGACCTCGACGCATCGGGTGCGGGTCAGGACGCCTGAGCAGCCACCGCGCGCGCCGACCGTCTCGCGCGTTGTCGCGTCGGTGCGGAAGACGCGGTAGCCGCGCACGACGACGCCGGCGGGCAGAGTCATCGCGGGCCAGTTGACCGTGACCGACACGCCGTGCGCTTTCACGATCGGGGCGGAAGCGGCGGGCAGTTCACCGGCCCGGGCTCCGGCCACCGCATCGGCGGCACCCGTGTCCCAGGCCGCCAGCGCCGCCAGGGGACTCGCCCACAAGGTGGCGGCGGCCAGACCGGCACTCGTGACGGCGTACAAGGAACGCGGCAGTCTCATGGCACCTTCTTCAACCGGCGATGGAGGCCTGGGGGCCGGACGCGGCACCGCCGCGCCCGGCCGTCCCGGCTCAGGCGTTGCTGGTGCCGGTGGCCTTCACCTTGATGCTGAAGACGGCGCCCTGGCAGCCGTCCTCCGAGTTGTTGATCATGTGGACCGCGTGGGGCAGCGTGAACGTCGTGATCTGGCCGGCGGCGAGGTCGAGCTCCAGGCCGGAGAGCAGGCCGTCGGTGCCGACCGGGCCGTTGCTGAAGTCACCGAAGTAGACACCGGTGTTGTTGCAGGTCGAGCCGGGCTTGACGTGCGCGGCCTGGACGCCGTCGGAGGGCGTCCACTTGATTTTGTCGACCCGCACCGGGTACGCGTTCGGGTTCTCGATCCTGATGGTGGCGTCGCCGGTCGCCCCGGGGTAGAGCGTGGCGGTGGTGCGGGCCTCGCTGATCACCAGCTCCTTGGCCGTGCCGGCCTCGGCGTAGGCGTTGCCTGAGCCGTTGGCCAGCCACGACGCCCAGGCGGCACTGGCGACGCCGGTCACGGCGAGGGCGGAGACGAGGACGATGGCACGCTTGACGGACTTACGCATGATGGCGCTCCTGGCAAAGTAGGAAGGCGCCGGTTTCGCCACTGACTCCCCGCCGGACTGTGGCGACCATCCTCATCGCCCAGCGGATCTTCGTCTCGCCCCGGCCCGTTGTCGGGCCTGGCCATCACTGTGCCCTGGCTGTGGCCCCGCCCTCTACCACCTTTGTTACCGAGAGTGACGTCAGCCAGGTAGCCAAAGCGTATCCGAACGGCTGTTTACAGGTGCAAAACGGTTGCAGCCCTTGACGCAGTAACTGCCGGTGATGGTCAGCGGCAGCCGCGGAGCACGGTCAGCGTCGTGTTCACGTCGAAGATCGGGCCCTCGGCGCTGTCCCAGCCGCCGTCGGAGCGCTGAGTCTCGCCGAGTCGCTTGCGCGCACTCTGCAGCAGCCAGTCGTCGCCCAGGTTGACCCGGCGCAGAGCGGCCGCCATCGAGGCGATGTCGGCCGGAGCCATGTCGGGCAGCCGGTCGCCGAGCACCAGCTGCACCCGCGCCGACTCGTAGAAATACTGCTGGCCGTAGAGCAGACCGGCGGCGTGCCAGCCGGCCGCGAGGAAGGACGGCCAGGTGCCGTCGGGCTGGATCTGATGAACCACCCAGGTCGCGGCGGCGCCGAGCGTGCGGGCGTGCCGCGCCGGGACGTCGAAGTGGGGGTGGGCCTCGAACTCGGCCAGGGTCATCCAGAAACCGGCCACCGAGGTGAGGTAGAGGGTGGCCTCGGGGTCGCCGGGCATCGCCCAGGCCGGCGCCTCGGCGGCGAGCTCCTCGGCCTCCTGCCAGGTGCCGTCCTGCCGCTGCACACTGGCCAGCCAGGCCAGGGCCCGATCGACCGGCTCGCCGTGCAGGCCACCCAGGTCGTCGAGCTCGTTGAGGCGGAAGCAGGTGGCGTCGATCGAGCTGACCGCACCGTCGGTCGAGGCCGGCCAGCCACCGGCGTCGGTCTGGCCCTCGACGATCCGGGCGATCACGTGAGGATCGGGACGCTGGCCGGTCCGCAGATACGAAAGACGGGCCCGCTCGACCGGATCGCCGTGCGCGACGACGTAGCCGATAGCAGCGTCGATGTCTACCACCCCGGTGACGCTACAACCCCGCTCCGCATTTTGCTGTGTCGTCCCGACCTATGCCCCATAGGTCCCTTCCGTTATCCGACAATCACGCTGGGGAGTCACCGGTGCGACTCCCCAGCGTGATTGAACGGTTACGGATCAGTACGACGGCTGCGACGGGTCGACAGTGTTGACCCACGAGACGATGCCGCCCTGGACGTGCACGGCGTCCTTGAAACCGGCCGCCTTGAGAGCCGCCAGCGCCTCGGCCGAGCGCACCCCCGACTTGCAGTGCAGCACGATCTGACGGTCCTGCGGGAAGCGCGCCAGCGCCTCGCCGGAGAGGATCTCGCCCTTGGGGATGAGGGTCGCGCCGGGAATCCGGTTGATCTCCCACTCGGCCGGCTCGCGGACGTCGACCAGGAACAGATCCTTGCCGGAGTCCTGCCAGTCCTTGAGCTCGCGGGCCGTGATGGTCGCGTCGAGCGTGGCCTCCTCGGCCTCGGGCGAGACGGCGCCGCAGAAGTCCTCGTAGTCCTCGAGCAGGTCGGTGACGGTCGGGTTGTCGCCGCAGAGGGCGCAAGCCGGGTCCTTGCGAACCTTGATCTTGCGATACTCCATCTCGAGGGCGTCGTAGACCATCAGCCGGCCCACCAGCGGCTCACCGATGCCGGTCAGCAGCTTGATCGCCTCGTTGACCTGAATCGAGCCGATCGACGCGCACAGCACGCCGAGGACGCCACCCTCGGCGCAGCTCGGGACCATGCCGGGCGGCGGCGGCTCGGGGTAGAGGCAGCGGTAGCAGGGACCGTGCTCCTCCCAGAAGACCGAGGCCTGGCCGTCGAAGCGATAGATCGAACCCCAGACGTACGGCTTGCCGAGCAGCACCGCGGCGTCGTTGACCATGTAACGCGTCGCGAAGTTGTCGGTGCCGTCGACGATCAGGTCGTACTGGCTGAAGATCTCCTTGACGTTGTCGACATCGAGCGCGGTGTTGTGGATGACCACGTTGACCAGCGGGTTGACCTCGCGGATGCTCGCCGCGGCGGACTCGGCCTTGGGCCGCCCGATGTCGGAGACGCCGTGGATGATCTGGCGCTGGAGGTTGGACTCGTCGACGGTGTCGAAGTCGACGATGCCGAGCGTGCCGACGCCGGCAGCGGCCAGGTAGAGGAGCGCCGGCGAGCCGAGGCCACCCGCGCCGACGACCAGGACCTTGGCGTTCTTCAGCCGCTTCTGTCCGTCCATCCCGACATCCGGGATGATCAGGTGCCGCGAGTAACGGCGGATCTCATCGATCGAAAGCTCTGCGGCCGGCTCGACGAGCGGGGGCAGTGCCACGTTAACTCCCCGGGTTGACGGTAAGGAACGCCCACCATTGTCACTCGCGACAGGCGTGATCTGCCATGACGATGCCCACCGGCCCGACATGCGGGACACGGGAATTTTCCCGGGCGTTCACAGCGACGGACCGGTGAGCGCCTTCCCTTTCAGGCGAGGCCACGCGTACGCCTGGCAACCGCGCAGCGTGAGCGTCTGCTGCACCATGACCGGGGCCGGCCCGCCCGCCCGGGGGCACCCCTGGTGATGATGCCCCAGCTCGTGACCGACCTCGTGGTTGATCACATATTGCCGATAGATGGAGAGGGGAACCTTGGCCCGCACGTACGGCGGGGCCGAGAGCCGCCACCGGTCGAGGTTGATGATCGCCTTCCCGTTGGTCCGGCAGGACGTGTACGGGCGTCCGCCGACCCGGATGTTCGTGCCGCCGTTGAGGCACATCCGGCCGGCGGTGTCCCGGGTCGCGAGGAAGACCGTGAAGTCGGCCGGATCCGCGCCACCCACCCGCTGCAGGCGCAACTGGCCACCGCCGGTCCAGCTGCGCGCATCCCCGAGCGTGGCGGCGACCTGCTGGGCGAAGGCGGCGGTGTCCTCGTTGCTGCCCTTCTCGACGGCCACCCGGAAACGGCGCAGCTGCCCCTTGCCGCCGAAGACCGGGCTGCGCCCCCCGGCGTACGCGAATCGGCCCGAACCACGAGCCGGAACGGCGCCGGGCAGCTGCAGCGTGCTTGCGGCCAGGGTGGTCCGAGCCGGGGTCCTCGACGGTGCCGCCGAGGGCGAGGGCGCGGTCGTTACCGGCGCGGCCGCCGACGGCGCGATCGAGGGGCCGGACGACGGGATCACCACCGGCGCCGCGCCCGGCTCCATCCGCCGGGCCACCGTGAAGCCCCCGGCGATCAGGACGGCCAGGGCGAACGCGATCAGCCACCACTTCCGCCACCGGTCACGCCCGGACGGCGGACGGATGGCAGGGGGCGCCACGGCTTCGTCGATCATCGCCGCCAGCGTCGCATACCCCGCTCAACGCTGTCCGGCCCTGGCAGATCTTGTGAGATCCACGTCGCGCCGGAAATCGCCGAATTATCCCCCGACCGGGGAACGGATCTCGTCGAGCAGACCCACCACGGCCCGGGCGACCAGCCGCGGTACCTCCATCTGGGCGACATGGCCGACACCGGGCAGGATCAGCAGGCGCGAGTCCGGGATCGCCCGCGCCACCTGCACCGGCACCCGCGGGTCGACCAGCTTGTCGTTGAGACCACCGACCACCACTGTGGGCGCCTGCACCCGGGCGGCCAGCCGCCACTGCGAGTTGGCCCCCGGCAGGTAGGCCCGCAGGAAGCTCGACACCAGGCCGCGCAGGGTGCCGAGATAGGCCTTGGGGTAGTGCTCCACGGTGTAGCGGAGCCGGATCTCCTCCATCGCCTCGGCCCGGCGCTGCGGCGAGACCTTGCTGGTGTCCCCGAAACAGGCGGCCAGCACCTGCTCGGCCATCTCCTCGGCGGTCAGGCGCGAGAACGCCCACCCGAGCAGCCGGTCAGCCCGCGGCAGGGCCAGCAGCGGCAGGGCGCGGGCCTGAGCCGTACGCCGGGGGTCGAGGAACGGCATGGCCGGGGAGATCAGGGTCAGCGTGCGCACCAGGTCGGGCCGGAGGCCGGCCACGCGCACCGCGATCGAGCCGCCCAGCGAATTGCCGACGAGGTGGACCGGCCCGCGCCGGTCGTGCTCCAGATAGCTGATCATCGTGCCCGCGAACGACGCGATCGAGTAGCGCGGACTCGGGTCGCTGTAGCCGAAGCCCGGCAGATCGACGGCCTGGGCGTCGAACCGGTCGGCGAGCAGGCCGGCGAAATCGGTGAAGTTCTGCGACGACCCGCCGAGCCCGTGGACGTAGAGCGCCGGCTCCGCGTCGGAACGCGTCGCCGGGGTGTCGCGGACATGCAGCATCGACCCACCGACGGTGACTCGGCGGGCGGGCCAGGGAACCGGTGCTTCGCCCTCCGGCAGCAGTGAGCTGTCGGGGGCCAGGATCGCGCCTCTCATCGAGACAAGAGTGCCTCAAGACGGCGGTTGACCGCGGCCAGCGTGGCCCGGACCATCGCATGCCGGTCGTCACTGGTCACCACAGCCGAGCCGGCCAGCTGCTCGACCCAGCCGCCGCAGGACAGCAGCAGCACGACCACGGCGACCTGCGACGCGCCGAACGGCACCGCGGCCGCGTGCTCGACGAAGCACCGGGCCGGGCCGTCGGGGTGCTCCGAGTCGGCGAGCAGCTCGTCGACCGCGCCGGCCGTCGCCATCGCGCACAGGCGGAGCAGGTAGCCGTCGACGGCGGGACCGCTGGCCACACCGGACGCCGTGCGGGTGCCGACGGCGAGGCGGACCTCGACGGTGGCGTCCGACCCGAACGTGTTGACGTGCACGTTCTCGATGACGATGCGGGGGCCGGGGTGCTCGCCGGGGTAGAGCGGCCGCGGTTGTCCGCACTCGACACCGGTCGGGACGACCTCGGTCGCCTCCTCGACCTCGGGGACGAGCCGGGCCGCGGCGGCGTGCCGGTCGCGCGCTTCCCGTTCCCGGGACTCGCGCTCCTTAACCTCGCGCACCCGCGCTTCCTCCTCGCGGGCCTCGCGCTCGTTGGCCTGGCGAAGTCGTGCCTCCAGCTCGCGGGCGGCCCGCAGGTCGCGGGCCTCGCGCTCGCGGCTCTCACGCTCACGCGCCTCGAGCTCCCGGCTCCGGCGTTCCCTCGCTTCGCGCTCCTGGGTTTCCCGCTGGCGGGTCTCGCGCTCCCGGGACTCGCGCTCCCGGGACTCGCGCTCCCGGGTTTCCCGCTGGAGGGCCTCGCGCTCCCGGGTTTCCCGCTCCTGGGCCTCGCGGTCCCGGGTCTCCCGCTCCCGGGACTCACGTTCGGCGGCCTCGCGGTTGACGCGCTCTTCCACTCGCTCCCGCGACGGGGCGAAGCGATCGACGGACGCAGCCGGCGGCACTGCCACCGCGGGTGTGGAGGTCGAAGCCGGCTCGGCCGAGCGAGCCCGGGGCGTAAGGGGCGGCGGGGAGATCGGGGCCGCGGGCGAAGCCGGAGCCTCGGCGAGCGGTGCCGGGGCAAGCGGTGACTGGGCGAGTGGCGAAGGGGCAAGTGACGAAGGGGCAAGGGGTGGCTGGGCAAGTGGTGACTGGGCGAGCGGCGGCGGGGCGAGCGGGGTGGCCCGGGTGGGCTGTGCGGGCACGGCCGGGGCCGGCGCGGGCCCGGCCAGGGGCTCGCCGGGCATGGCGGCGTCGAGGCCCATCCGGTCCTGCAGCAGGCGGGCCACCCGGCGGCTCACCTCGGCCGGGTCGGCGCCCTCGGCCAGATCCAGCCGCAAGCTGTGCGCACCGGTCGGGGTCTGGCGCAGCGACGCGTCACGCACTCCCTCGACCTCGCGGACCGCCGCCAGGATCGCCTGCACGTCGAATCCTTCCTCGCGTTCCTGCGCGGGCAACACGTCGCCGCGGCGCAGATGGGTGGCGATCCGGGCGAGGGCGGGGGTCTCCGCGGTGGCCTCGACGAGCGGCGGCTCGGGCACGCCCTTGGGCACATCGGGCTGGGCGGGAACCCGTTGGGGCAGGCCACGAGGGTTCGGCTCCCCCGGGGCCTCGAGGCGCGCGGTGGTCTCGCCGAAACCCGAGTAAGGGGTCGGTGGCGTGGGTGGCGTGGGCGTCGCGTAGCTCTTCAGCGGCTCGAACGGCGTCGGCGTCTCATAGGGAGCGGGCGGCTCGTAGGACAAGCGCCGGGGAAAGCTGGACGGGTCGTACGCCGGGCGGGTGGGCCCGGACTCGTCGGAGGCCACCCGTGGCACGCCCTGGATCGGCGTGCCCCCGCTCAGCGCGTGGCGGGGCGGCTCGGTGGTGCTGTGCTCGGCCGTGCCCCAGTCGGCGCGGCGGCCGCCGGGCGTGGCCGGGCGCACCAGCGGCACGGCGGCCCGCTGCTGGGTGGCCGGCGGTGGGGGCGGGGGCGCGTCGTCGAGGTCACCCTCGTACGGATAAGGCGGGGCGCTGCTGGGCGTCGGGACGTCGTAGGCCCGCGGCGCGGCGGGGCGGCCCGGGGTCAGATTTCCGCTGCCGGTGCCGGGCTCGGGCGGGGTGGGCGCGCCCTTCGACGACGTGAGCGGGCTCAGCAACTCGGAGAACCGGGACCTGTCCCAGCGGGAGCCACTGGCCGGGGACTCCCCGGACGGGGGAATCTCGCCACTTTTCCGGGCATCGGATTTCTGGGCATCGACGAAACCGGGCGGGGCCGGGGCCGGGGCGGGCGCCGGAATGCTCGACGAGGGCTGCGCCGACACGGGCAGGGCGGAAACCGGCAGGGCCGAGGACGGAAATGCCGGATTACGCGGGAATGAGCGCGTTTCGGTGCCCGGACGACGCCAGGCCGGCACCTCGTCGTCGGTCTCGACGGCGGAGCCCGTGTAGGACCAGGGACTATCTGATGTCGCCCAGCCGTTCACCCGAGTGCGCTCACGCGAATCGGCGCCGTTGCCGCTGTCTGCGGCTCCGGCGTCTCCGGAATGCCCTGATTCATCCACCGCGTGCTCCTCGCTCGCCCCCGCTGAGGCTACCGTGTGCTTGCAGTGGCGATAAGTTGCAGCGGCGCGACAATTGCCCATCGACAGCATCACGCGCCGATCCGGGCAATCCGCGCCGGCGAACGGGGTCCCACCCCTGGAGGTACGAGAGACATGACCGCTGCGTCCGGCGGAGCTCAGACGGCCCGTCCCACCCGTCTGCCGCGCTCCGCACGCCGTAAGCAACTGCTGGCGGCGGCTCAGCAGATCTTCGTGGCGCACGGCTACCACGCCGCGGCGATGGATGACATCGCCGAACGGGCGGGGGTCTCCAAGCCCGTGCTCTACCAGCACTTCCCCGGCAAGCTGGAGCTTTACCTGGCGCTGCTCGACACGCATTGCGACGCGATAATCGCCAAGGTTCGCGACGCCATGCTGGCCACCGCCGACAACAAGGAGCGGGTCAAGGGCGCCGTCCGGGCGTATTTCGACTTCATGGATCACGAGAGCGAGGCGTTCCGGCTCGTCTTCGAGAGCGACCTGCGCAACGACCCGCAGGTGCGCCAGCGGGTCGAACGCGTCGAGCAGGGCTGCATCGCCGCCGTGACCGACACCATCATCTCGGACACCAACCTGGCCGGCGACTCGGCTCGGCTGCTCGCTTCGGGCCTCGTCGGGGCGGCCGGACAGTCGGCCCAGTTCTGGCTCGCGAGCGGACGGCGTACGCCTAAAGCTGAAGCCGAAGCGCTCGTAGCTGCGCTTATCTGGCGGGGAATAGCGAGCTTCCCCCTCCAGGGCGGCGCATCAGGCGGCACCACGGCCGAAATCGGATAGCCTGGCACGCGGTAAGACAGCGAAAAGGAGGGCCCCGTGGAGGTCAAGATCGGCGTGCAGCACACGCCGCGTGAGCTGGTGCTCGAGAGCGCTCAGACCCCGGCGGAGGTTGAGCAGGCCGTGACCGAGGCGATGGCCAAGGACAGCGTGCTGTCGCTCACAGACGAAAAGGGTCGCAAGGTGATCATCCCGATCGCCAAGGTGGCCTACGTGGAGATCGCCGACTCCAACCCGCGTCCGTTCGGGTTCACCACCCGCTGAGTTAGTTCCCGCAGTCGCGGAGGGCGTCCCCACCCGGGGGCGCCCTCCGCGTGCTTTCCGGCTGGAAGTCCGCTCTGAGGTGCACGATCGCCCAGTCGGGTAGACTAGTCGCGTTGCCGTCGACGTCGATCTCTACCGATCGCCGCGGCAACCCGCGCGTGCGGCCCGCTTTTCTCCTGTGAGCGTGTGGCCCGCGCCCTATCCACACCGCGCCCCAGACTTCCGACGGGCGCACCACGAGAGGCACCCGTAAAACTTCATGACCGACAACATCGAGATCACCGAACCCGCACTCGTACCAGTGACGAACCGCGCGCCGGTCCGCCCGGACAGCCCCACCTTTGCTGAGCTGGGTGTCCGCGCCGAGACCGTGGAAGCGCTGGCCAAGGCCGGGATCACGCACGCCTTCGCGATCCAGGAGTACGCCCTTCCGATCGCCATGCGCGGCACCGACCTGATCGGCCAGGCGCCGACCGGCACGGGCAAGACCCTCGGCTTCGGTCTGCCCATGCTCGAGCGCGTCACCGCCCCTTCCGAGGGAGCCGACGGCCGTCCGCAGGCGCTCATCGTCGTCCCCACCCGCGAGCTGGGCCTCCAGGTGGCCCGCGACCTCGCCGCGGCCGGCAGCACCCGCGGCATCCGGGTCCTGCCGATCTATGGCGGCGTGGCCTACGAGCCGCAGGTCGACGTGCTCAAGAAGGGCGTCGAGATCCTGGTCGGCACGCCCGGCCGTCTGCTCGACCTGGCCAAGCAGAAGCAGCTCAAGCTGGACACGGTCCGGACGCTCGTGCTCGACGAGGCCGACCGCATGCTCGACCTGGGTTTCCTCGAGGACGTCGAGAAGATCCTGGCGATGATTCCGGCCGAGCGGCAGACCATGCTGTTCTCGGCGACCATGCCCGACCCGATCGTCGCCCTGTCGCGCCGCTTCCTGCGTCACCCGGTGACCATCCACGCCGGCCACACCGCCGACAGTGGCCCGTCGCCGCTGACCAAGCAGGTCGTCTACCGCACCCACCCGCTCAACAAGGTCGAGATGGTGGCCCGCATACTGCAAGCCCGCGGACGCGGTCTCACCATGATCTTCACCCGCACCAAGCGGGCCGCCGACCGGCTGGCCGAGGATCTCGACTTCCGCGGCTTCGCGGTGGCGGCGGTGCACGGCGACCTCAACCAGGGCGCCCGCGAGCGGGCCCTGCGCGCGTTCCGCAGCGGCAAGATCGACGTGCTCGTCGCGACCGACGTCGCGGCCCGTGGCCTGGACGTCTCCGGCGTCACACACGTGATCAACTACGACTGCCCGGAGGACCCCGAGACCTACACGCACCGCATCGGCCGCACCGGCCGGGCGGGCGCGACCGGCGTCGCGGTGACCTTCGTCGACTGGGAGGACATGCCCCGCTGGGTCCTCATCGACAAGTCGATGGGGCTGAGCATGCCGCAGCCCCCGGAGACCTACCACACGAGCCCGGCGCTCTACAGCGACCTGGACATCCCCACCGACGTGTCGAGCACGCTGCCGACCGCTGACCGGAGCCGGGTCGGCCTGTCCGCCGAGATCGAGGAAGACCTCGGTGGTGGGCGCCGGGGCCGCCGGGAGACCGGCCCTCGGGGACGCGGCGGCCGGACCCGGAGCGGCTCCGCCCCGAGCACGTCCGGCGGATCGGGGTCGGGCCCCGACTCGGGTTCGTCGTCGAGTGACGAGGGATCGGCCGAGCGGCCCAAGCGCCAGCGGCGCCGGCGCCGGGTCGACGAGGACGCCGTGGCCGGCGCCGAGACCACCGTCGCCGACGCTCCGGCCGAGACCGATGGGGCCGAGGGCGAGCGACCGGCTGGTGCCACGCGGACGCGGTCCCGTCGTCGTGTCGCCACGCCCGAGTTCTCCGAGGCCGGTGACTCCGCCGAGTCCTCCGACGCGCCCGAGTCGACCGAGTCCTCCGACGACTCCGACCCGACGGCTCCTCGCCGCCGGCGGCGCCGGGGTGGACGCGGCAACCGCGGCTCCGGTTCCGGCTCCGAGTCAGCCGCGTCGTCGGATTCGGTGGCTCCGGATTCAGCGGCTCCGGATGCTGTGGCTTCGAGTGCTGTGGCTTCGAGTGCAGCGGCTTCGGGTGCAGCGGCTTCGGATTCGGCGCCCGCCGACATGAGCGGTGGCTCGGAAGCCGGCGTCGGCACGACCGCCTGACCTCCGTACGGGAAAGCCCCTTGGTCCTCGACGACCGAGGGGCTTTTTACCGTTCTAGTGGCTGGGCTCGATGCCCAGGGCCGCGCAGGCGTCGCGATACATGCGGACGGCCTCGGCCCGCACCTGGCGGCGCTCGGTGAGCCGTTCCGAGAAGGGCACGCTCACCGGCACCTCGATGCCGTCGACCACCGCCTTGAACTCCATCGCGTCGGCGTCCAGGCCGGACACCCGGGCCGCGGTCGCCGCCGGCATGCCGCCGAGCGCGCGCACGATGAGGACATTGTCGTCGGCGTGGTCGTCGTTCATGTGCCGGGCGATCTGGTCGACGACCTCGGGCGGAAACGGGTCGGTCACGGGTGCGGCCCTCCTGGCGGGACGGATTCAGCCCCAGCGGCTCTGGAGCTCGTCGAGCACGGCGATGTTCAGGCGGTAGGCGCCGGTGACCTCGGCGATGAACTCGTCCTGCTCGGCGAGGGTCCAGGGCGCCGCGTCGAGCAGGGCGCGGTAGTGGCTCTTGAAGGCCGACGGGTCGACCCCGGCGAACACGAAGAAACGGTGGCCGTCGGCGCCGGGCAGGCCGTAGGACTGGGCGATGGCGGGGCCGAGGTATTGGCCGCCGGAGAGGTCGCCGATGTAGCGCGTGTATTGGTGGGCGACAAAACCGGTGGCGGCACGGTGGGCCACGTCGCGTAGGCGCGTGCAATAGACGGTGGTGGCCGGTAGCGCGAAGAGGCGGTCGGCCCACCTCGGCCCGTACAGGAACTGAAGGTCGGCCTCGAGGGACGGCAACCGGCGCAGCTCAGGGAACAGGAACGTGCCGACCACCGGGTCGTCGGCCATCGTGGTGGCGGCCGACTCGAGTGCCTCGTAGATGAACCAGTGCTGCGCGGTCAGATCCGCATATGCCTCCCAGGGCAGGCGGCCGGCCGCGAGCGCGTCGAGGAAGCCGCTGCGCTGGGCCGCGTCGTGCGCACCGACTGTGTTACGGCGCACACGAACGGAAAGCCGGGCAGCCCCCGGCGGATCGGTCATCAATGACATCGGCAAGGCACCCCACTTCCCAGCCCATCAGCCTATCTAAAGATCCACATGGCACCGAAGGCACCTCACGGCCCGTGCGCGGCGGGATCCTACGCCGTGCGGGTTTCCGAACAACGCGCGGCAGAATGGAGACATGCCACAAATGCTCGACGACGCCCTGACCGAGGTCCGGGAACTGCTGCTCGCGCCCGGGTTGACCCGTGCCGTCGCGGCCGGCCGCCGCCGCGGGTTCACTCCTTCGGTGACCAGGGCCGAGGTCCGGCCGGTGACGCTCAAAGGTGGCCCGCGACTGCAGATCGTGACGGACGACGGCTCGCGACCGTTCACTCGTAACGTAGCGCCCGGCGCCGAGGCGTCGGCGGCGATCGACGAGTTGCTGGCCGAGCCCTTCGGGAACTGGCACGTTTCCACCGACACGGTCACCCTGCAACTGCGAGTCACCAAGAAGGGTGAAGCGCAGGTGCACCGGGCGGCCGCCGCGCCCACCCCGGCGCCGGCGACGGACGGGCACGATCGGCAGAAGCAGTGGCTGCTCGACCCGGGTGATCCGCTGTTCGAGGTGATCGGCGGCAACGCGGCCAAGCGGCGCCAGATCGACGCCTTCCTGCGGGCGCTGGCGGCCACCCTGCCGTCGGAGCTGCCGTCACCGCTGCGCGTGGTCGACCTGGGCTGCGGAAACGCTTACCTGACGTTCGCGGCCTACCGCTACCTGGCTGGGCGGGGCGTGTCGGTCCAGGTGGTGGGGGTCGATGTGCGGGAGGACCAGCGCGTACGGAACACAGCGGTGGCCGAGCGGCTCGGCTGCGCCGACGACGTGACCTTTGTGGCGGGCACGATCGAGGAGGTGTCGCTGCCGTTCGAGCCCGACCTGGTGCTCGCGCTGCACGCCTGCGACACCGCCACCGACCAGGCGCTGGCCCGGGCCGTGGAGTGGCGGGCGCAGTGGACGCTGGCCGCGCCGTGCTGCCACCACGACATCGCGGCCCAGCTCAAGGGGCGTCCCGCGCCGGCCCCGTTCGGCGAGCTGACCCGGCACGCCATCATGCGGGAGCGCTTCGCCGACGTGCTGACCGACTCGCTGCGGGCCGCGCTGCTGCGGCTGAACGGCTACAAGGTCGAGGTCGTCGAGTTCATCGACTCGGCCCACACCCCGCGCAACCTGCTGCTGCGGGCCCGCCGTACCTCGACCCCACCCACCGAGGCCCAACAAGCCGAGTACGAGTCCTTGACCTCGGAGTGGGGCGTGACCCCGGCCCTGGAGAAAATGCTCCGCTGACCGCTCGCGGGTTGCCTTTGCGTCCGCTCGCTATTTGCCGGCGCGCCCTCAGTCGACCTTGAGAGTCCAGGCCGCGGTGTGGACCTGGCCGGCCACCTGGAAGTCGAAGAACATGCGGTAGCTGCCGCTGCTCGGCGCGGTCAGCCAGAACTTGACCTTGCCGTCGACCAGCGTCGCCTCGGGGTGGACGTGCACGTAGGCCAGGTCACCCTCCCGCATGACGACCAGGTGGCCGAACGCGCCGAGATAAGGGTCGAGCTTGGCGATCCGCCCGCCGGCACCGGTCACGGTCATCAGCAGCGGCTGGGTGGCCTGCGTGCCGGGCGTGCCCTCATAGGTCACCGCGAAGCCGTCCGGGCTGTCGCTGCGCCCCGGCGCGGGCAGCGCCTGCGGTGCGTAGTCGCCCGCCACAGTCAGGTCGCCGCCGAGCGTGGTCGCGGTCTGCTGCCCACCGACGACGGCGGTGAAGTCGGCGATCATCCGATAGATGCCCGGTTCGGCCAGCGTGAGGTCGATCCCCCAGGTGCCGTCGGTCGCCATGGTCGGGTGCAGATGCTGAAAACCGGTCAGGTCGCGCCGGACGACGATCAGGTGCAGAGGCTTGTCGTGCACGGTCGCGTACGTCGTGACCGGCGCCCCACCCGCCCCGGCAACCCGGAAGCTGAGCCGCTGCGGCTTGCCCGCCACGAAGGTCGTCGTCTCGGGCACCAGGGTGAGACCAGCCGAGCTGAGTGACAGACCACCGACGGCGGCACCCATCGGCATGGCCGCGCCGGGCTGAGTGGCAGTGCCGTCGGAGTTGTGCGTATGCGGCTGGTTCTCGTCCATGGCCATACCCGGCATGGACGACCCGGTCTGCGTACCGGCCGGGGGCGGCGCCGAGGCTGAGGCCGTCGAGTTGTTCAGCCGCCCGAGCCCATACCCCGCGAACAGCACGACGATCAGCACCGCGCCGAAAGCCGCCAGCCGAAACCCGGCCCGGTCCCCCACCGGAGTCTCAGCCCCACCGTCCGCAGAGTTGGTCGGCGCACCTCCGCTCGGAGGCTGGCCGTCCGCGGGCTTTGCCGCCGCCGCTTGCTGCTGGGGCCGCGCGTCGGACTGTGACGCCTCGGCACCGGGGTGGCGGACGTGGTCGTCGCTGGCGGCGGCGTCAGGCATTCGCGAGCTCGTAGCCGGCCTCGTCCACCGCCGCGCGCACCGCGTCATCGCTGAGCGGGGCCTCGCTGGTCACGGTGACCGCACCGGAGGCGAGATCAACCTGCACGTCGCCCACGCCCGGCAGAGCGGTCAGCTCCCCGGTCACCGCTTGCACGCAGTGCCCGCAGGTCATGCCGGTCACGGTGTAGGTATTGGTCACAGCCATGGCAGAAAGCCTTTCAGAACGGGTCACACGGACGGGCACTTCACTCGCTCATCGCGCCGGACAACCGAGCCCCGGCGCAGAAGCGGAGCCCGGTCAGGAGCGGACGAGCCGGGCGATCGCGTCCGACGCCTCTTTCACCTTGGCGGTCGGATCCCCGGCACGAGCCGCGTCGACGACGCAGTGCGCCAAGTGATCCTCGAGCAGGCCGACCGCCACCGCCTGCAGAGCACTCTTGGCCGCCGAGATCTGGGTCAGGACGTCGATGCAGTAAGTGTCCTCATCAACCATCCGCTGGAGCCCACGGATCTGCCCCTCGATGCGCCGGAGACGCCCGAGCAGGGCAGCCTTGTCCCCTGAATACCCATGCGGACCATGCTGCGGCGTCACTTCATCGGACATGACGCCAGCATACCCCCTCCCCGTATCCATCCCGCTCGCCCCCACACCATCCCGAGCCAGCGCATGTCGACGTGCACGGCGCTGCGCAGGCGCCGCCCGACCGCACGCCACCGGCTCGCCGCTGAACACCGGCTCGGCGGTGAACCCGGATGGGGACGGGCCCAGCCCGATGACACCGTCCGGCGAGTTGGAAGGACCGGCGGTGCCGGGGACCGCGGTGATCAGCCGGCCACTGCCAACGCCAACGGCAACACACCCCCGGCGCCCGAGCGGCGTAGAGCTCGGCCGGCCAGTGTCATCGTCCAGCCGGAGTCGACCAGGTCGTCGACCAGCAGGACCGGGCCGGGCAGTGAACTCAGCTCGGCGGCCACCTCGGACGGGACCGTGAACGCGTCGTGCAGCGCGCGCACCCGTTGAGCGCTGTTTCCCCGGGCGTCGGAGCCGGGCGCGTGAGCCACCTCGATCGAGCCGAGCAGGGGCAGCCGGCCGACCTTGGCAATGTGGGCGGCCAGGGAACCGATCAGCTCAGGGCGATGGGCCGACGCGACCGCCACCACCGCCGCCGGGCGCTGGGACCAGGCGTCGTCGCCGTGCGCCCAGTCCTTCAGGATCTCGACCACGGCGCCGGCCAGGTCGTCCGAGATCGGCGCGTCGGGTGATCCGGGGCCGACCAGACCCCGCAGGCTGCTGCCCCAGCCCAGGTCGGACAGCCGGCCGACGGCACGGCCGGGCTCGATCTGCTCACCCGCGGGGATCTTGCCCTTGAGGGCGACGCCGACCGCGGCCAGGCCGGTCGGCCACATCTTCTTGGGCGCGATCACGACGCCTGGGTGACCCAGGAACGCGTCGGCCGCCGCGACCGAGGCGGCGGACACCTCGGCGTCGAACTGCGGGCCGGCACAGTTGTCGCACCGTCCGCACCGCGTGGCCTCGGGGTCGTCGAGGCACCGGCGGAGGAACTCCATGCGGCAGGAGCCCGTCGATGCGTACTCGATCATGGTCTTCTGCTCGTCGGCGCGAGCCTCGGCGACCCGGCGCAGCCGCGCGGTGTCGTAGGTCCACGGCTGGCCGGTGGCCAGCCAGCCGCCGCGGGACCGCTGGACGGCACCGTCCACGTCGAGCACCTTGAGCATCATCTCGAGGCGGTTGCGGCGCAGGTCGACGAGCGGCTCGAGCGCCTGCGTGGACATCGGCCGGTCGCCGGACAGGTTGGCCAGCACGGCGCGCACCTGATCCTCCGGCGGGAAGGCCAGCGAGGCGAAGTAACGCCAGATCGCCGCGTCCTCCGCGCCCGGCAGGAGCACCACCTCGGCGTGCTCGACAGCACGACCGGCTCGGCCGACCTGCTGGTAATAGGCGATCGGCGAGGGCGGTGCACCCAGGTGAACGACGAAGCCGAGGTCGGGTTTGTCGAAGCCCATGCCGAGCGCGGACGTCGCGACCAGCGCCTTGATCTTGTTGTCGAGCAGATCCTGCTCGGCGGCGCGGCGGTCGGCGTCCTCGACCTGGCCCGTGTAGGAGGCCACGGCGAAGCCGCGCGTGCGCAGGAAGTCGGCCGTCTCGGTCGCGGCGGCGACGGTGAGCGTATAGACGATGCCCGAGCCGGGCAGGCGGTCGAGGTGGTCGGCCAGCCAGGCCAGCCGGTGGGCCGGGTTGGGCAGATCGAGCACGGCCAGCCGCAGCGAATCGCGGTCGAGCGGACCGCGCAGCACCAGGGCATCGCCGAGCTGGTCGGCGACGTCGGCGGTCACGCGGGCATTGGCGGTCGCGGTGGTCGCGAGCACCGGAGTGCGGCCCGGGAGCCCCGCCAGGAACGTGCGGAGCCGCCGATAGTCGGGGCGGAAGTCGTGGCCCCAGTCGGAGACGCAATGTGCCTCATCAACCACGAGCAGGCCGGTCTCAGCGGCGAGGCCGGGCAGCACGTTGT
The DNA here is from genome assembly GCF_023544465.1 of Paractinoplanes maris. GTDB lineage: Bacteria > Actinomycetota > Actinomycetes > Mycobacteriales > Micromonosporaceae > Actinoplanes > Actinoplanes maris. The sequence continues at coordinate 301,192 of NZ_JALPVL010000002.1, forward strand.
CACGGAAGTCGGGATTGTTGAGCCGCTCGGGGCTGATCAGCAGGACGTCGACCTCGCCGGCGCGGATCTCGGCCTCGATCAGCGACCACTCGTCGAGATTGGCGGAGTTGATCGTGCGCGCCCGGATGCCGGCCCGGGCGGCGGCGTCGACCTGGTTACGCATGAGCGCGAGCAGCGGCGAGACGATGACCGTCGGACCGGCGGGCGGGCCCTCGCCGACCCCGGTGGAGGCCGCGCCGGCGCGGAGCAGAGCGGTCGCCACGAAGTAGACAGCGGACTTGCCCCACCCAGTACGTTGCACGCAGAGCACCCGCCGGCGGTCGACGGTCAGCGCCTCGATCGCCCGCCACTGATCCTCACGCAGCACCGCATGATCACCGGCCAGCCGGCGCAGGACCGCCTCGGCCCGCTCACGCACGGCGGCTCGCTCGGCTGCGGTGGCTCGCTCGGCGGATATGGCTGCTCGCGTCGTCTCGGTCACGGGGCATGTCTATCAGGCCGGTCCGACAGAACCCGGCGTTATCCACAGGCGGCCTCGTTGTCCACAGGCAGCCGGAAAGACACGCGGCCTCCGTCTCGATCGGCGCAGAATCGGCCTCGTTCCCCACCCGTCCCCGAAGGAGCGAGCCATGGCCGGCAAGTCACTCAACCCCTGGTCAGCTGGTTACGAACGGTCGGAAACCACCGAAATCGTCGACAACTCCGGCCACCCGGTGCCAGGCTCGGAGGATGTCGAAGACGATCGCCGAGAAGCTGTTGATCAAACCCAACACCACGGTCTGGCTGTCGGATCCGGCACATGTGGCGCTCCTGACGCCGATGCCCGACGGGGTTCGCGAGGCCGACATGCTGGCCACGTCAAGCACGGCGGTGCTGTTCGTCGAGGACGCGGCGACCACGCGCGAGCAATTGGAGAAGCACCGGGCCGACCTGGACAAGCCCGCGGTGTTCTGGGTGGCCTACCCCAAGGGGAACAAGAGCGACATCAACCGTGACTCGCTGTGGCCGATCGTCGCGGATTACGACATGCGCCCGTGCGGCCAGGTGGCGATCGACGACCGGTGGTCGGGCCTGCGCTTCCGCCCCAACCGGGAGGGCGAGGGCCGCTTCACCGGCGGCGCTGAGTAGGCGCGCGACCGGCCACCGCGGTCCGCCCGACGCGGCCAGGCACGACGGGTTCGACGCGGGTGCGTCACGAGAGGTTCGACGCGGGTGCGTCACGAGAGGTTCGACGCGGGTGCGTCACGAGAGGTTCGGCGCGGGAGCGTCACGAGAGGTTCGGCGCGGGAGCGTGAGGAGCCAGATCGGGGGGCCGTGAGGAGCCCAACCAGAGACCGAGAAGCCCAACCCGAAGACCGCGAGAAGCCCAACCCGAGACCGAGAAGGCCAACTCGGAGACCGGGAAGAGCCCAACGCGGGCGGCGCAGGGGTTGAGCCTGCGCTGCCCGCGCTGTGACGATCGGCGTCAGGGTTGGGGCGACACCTCCGGTTCGCGGGACGGGCGCAGGGTGGCGGATCGGAGCGGGCGCCACGCGGCGGCGGCGACCAGGGCCATCGCCACCGCGGCGGTCCAGTAGGGGGCGACCAGGCCGTAGCCGACGGCTATCGCGCCGCCCAGGAGGGAACCCAGCGCGGCGCCGCCCAGGTCCAGGAACGAGTAGACGCTGGTGACCCGGCCGAACATCCCTGGTGGGACGTCGCGTTGGCGGATGGTGGTGACGACGACGCCCCAGACGGTGGTGTGGATGCCGAAAACGACGATCATCGCGGCGGCGGCCCACGGCTCGCGGGTCAGGGCGAGCGTCGCGTGCAGGGCCACTTCGACGAGCAGTCCGGCCCGCAACAGGAGGGCGGCACCGGCCCGGCGGATCAGGGCGGGGGCGACCAGTGTGCCCAGGAAGCCGCCGGCCGCGAACGACACGAGCAGGACGCCATAGCCGACGTCGGTGAGGCCGAGGCGCTGCGTCGCATAGAGCACGAAGATCGCGAACGCGGCGCAGAACACGACGTTGCCGACGGCCATGGTGAAGGCCAGTGTGCGGAGCAGGCGGTGCTGGAGCAGCCACCGCACGCCATCGCTGATCTCGGCCCGCAGTTTCGGCCGCCTCGCCGCGCCGTCACCGGCCGGCAGCACGGCTGGGGCGGGATCGGGAGCTATGGCCCGGATAGCGGCGATGAGGGCGGCGGACAGGGCGAACGTCACGGCGTTGACGGCGAACGGAACCGCGGCGGCCACGACGAACAGCCAGGCGCCGAACGGCTTGGCGGCGAATTGGTTGAGGAGGTTGAAGTTGGCGTACATCAGGGCGTTGGCCTTCGGCCGCTGCGGTTCGGCCACGATGGCCGGGACGAACGCCGCCGAGGCGGTGTCGGCCAGCGTCTCGCCGGTGCCGAGCAGGAAGAAGACGGCCAGGATCAGCGGTACGGAGGCAGCGCCGGCGGCTACCGCGGCCGCCAGTGCGGCCAGCGCGGCGGCGCGCAGCACGTTGACCGAGACGACCAGGCGGCGGCGGTCGAGCCGGTCGGCCCAGGCGCCGCTGATCAGGGCGAACAGTAGCCACGGCACCTGCTGGGCGAAGACCGCGCCGGCCACCGCGGCCGGATTGCTGGTGATCGAGGCGACGAGCAGAGGGCCCGCCACCATGGTGATGCCGTCGCCGAGATTGGTGACGGCGGACGACGTCCACAGCTTCCAGAAATCCGCGCCTAGGGGCGCGGCGAAAAGGGCACGCAAAAGAGCTCCTCGAGCGAAGGAAACGGTCGAAAGCGACCGCCCCGAGGCGAGGAGAGACGTGGGACCAGCGGGCTGGTCACCGCCCGGAATTACCGGGCAGTGGCACGTCCTCGCGTCGAGGCGAAGACCGTTACCGAGGTGCGCATGCGAACCCTCCGTCCGGAAGGGGGACTTGACCAGGCTGACCCTAGCCGACGGAACCCGGCAATCGGGCACGAGCGGAACGGGTTTCGGCGGACCGGCATCAAGCAGCCCGTCCCTCGGGTCACAATCGGCACATGGGGCGGACGGAGCGAAACGGTCAGTTTGGCTCGCTTCGTATCGCCGGGCGGTATCGGCTCGTCGAGAAGCTGGGCACGGGCGGCATGTCCGAGGTGTGGCGCGGCTACGACGAGACGCTCGGCCGCCCGGTCGCGGTCAAGGTGCTGTCGCCCGCGCTGGCCGACGACCAGACGTTTCGCGATCGGCTGCGACAGGAGGCGCTCGCGGCCGCCCGGCTCTGCCATCCGCACATCACCGGCATCTTCGATTTCGGCGAGTCCCCGTTCGACCAGCAACTGACCGTTCCGTACGTGGTGATGGAGCTGAACGACGGCGAGTCGGTCTCCGCCCGCATCAGCCGGCAGGGGCCGCTGCCGTGGCGCCAGGCGGTGACCGTCGCCGTCGAGGTGGCGTCCGCGCTGGCCACCGCGCACGCCCGCGGCGTGGTGCACCGCGATGTCACCCCGGCCAACGTGATGCTCACCGGTGGCGGGGCCAAGGTCGTCGACTTCGGCATCTCGGCGATCGTCGGGCAGCGCGACGCCGCCCCGGATGGCAGCCTGCTCGGCACCCCGGCCTACCTGGCCCCGGAGCGGCTCAGCGGGGCGCAGGTGTCCACCGCGACCGACGTCTACGCGCTCGGCCTGCTGCTCTACCGCTCGCTCTGCGGCCGCCACCCCTGGCCGGCCGACAACACGACCGAGGCGCTCCGCGCCCACCTGTACGCGGATGCGGAGCCGCTGCCCGCCATCCCGGGTCTGCCCGCCGCCGTCGCCGACTTGTGTCTGCGCTGCCTGGTCAAGGACCCAGCCGATCGTCCCGGAGCGGCCGAGGTGGCCCGTGACCTGGCCGCGGTCATCGGCATCCAGGCGATCATCCCGCCGTTGGTCGAGCGTGCGGCCGACGCGCCGGAGTCCGTTCGCGGCGCTGCCGGTCCGCCCGCGGTCGTGCCCCGGCGCCGTCCCGGGCTCGGCCGGTTGCTGCTCGCCTATCTGGGGCTGCCGGGTGCGGGACCGGGGCCACGACCGGCCGCCCGGGTGCTGCGTCTGCGGGCCGGGCTGAGGATCGGCGCGGCGCTGCGGCTCCGCGGGGCCCGGCCGCTCGGTGGTGGCTTGTTCGAGGGCGGACGGCTGAGCGGCGGTCTGCTGACCGGGGACAGGCTGGGTTTCCTGCGGGGGCGGCATCGGGTGCAGGCGGCCCTGGTGACCGTGGCTGTCGTGGCGACGGCCGGGGTGAGCTGGGCAGCCGGACCGGACACGCCGGATGTGCAGGAGGCGCAGGCCGCGGGTACCGGCGTGGTGGCCGCCGAGCCCGGCCACGAGGCACAGTGCTCGGTTCGCTATCAGCTGCGTCGCGACTCGGGACACCGCTACGAGGCCCAGTTGACGGTCTCCACCGCCGAGGGTCCGGCGCTCCGATCGTGGCGGGTCCGGTTCTCTTACCCGGGCACCCAGAGGATCACCAATACGTCGAAAGCCCTCACGCAGAAGGGTCGCACGGTGACCGCGAAGGGTCACGGCAAGCTTAGGTCCTTTACGTTGCGTGGCGAGTACACCGACTACAACCCGTTGCCGCTGACGTTCACGGTGGACGACGTCGACTGCCGCGCCGAGGTTCTGGCCTTCGTACCCGCCAGCCGCGGCGACCGGAACCGCGCCGACCGGAACGGCGCCGACGGGACCCGCGCAGATCGGGCGCGCCCGCTGCGCACTGATGCGGCTCAGGTGAGCGGAAGCGGAGTCAGCGACACGAAGCGCACCCGCAAGAACGGCACCCCGCAAAAGCGGTCCAACTCCCCGGTCCCTACCCCGACGGCCTCCGAGCCGCCGCCCGCGCGCAACACACCCGGCGTCTCTCTAGCCATGTGACCCTCACGCAGGACCGCCTCAGACCATGCGAGCGCATCGAGCCAACGAACAGGCCGACCTGACGAACAGGCCGAACTCACGAGCAAGCCGAGCCCATGAGCAGACCAAGCTGACACGCTGGTGCTGGAGGTGCCGCCAAGCTCGCCGGGAGCAGGCCGAGTTGACGAGCAGGCCGAGCAGGAGCGCCGCTGGCGCGGAGAGCCGACGGCATGCCGTGGACGGCGGTGTCAGCCGGCGAGAAGTTGGTCGACCGGGGCGTAGTCGTCGGTCAGGACGCGGGCGCCGTCGATGAAGTCGGACAGGGACTGGCCGGTCAGGACGATGGCGGGGTCGGCGACCTTGGCCACGCGGCGGGTCACGTCGGCTTCGGGCAGGGGTGACTTGGACGCCATGATGACGAAGTTGGCGCCCACCTCGCCCGCCAGGGCCTCGCGACTGCTGATCACGGCCACGTGCGGGAACGCGGCGGCCACGGTGGCCAGCTCGGCCCGGATGAAGCGGTCGGGCGGGTAGTCGATCACGTTCTGGACGTAGATGCCGGTGGGCCGCAGGACGCGGGCGATGTCGGTCGCCATCTCCTCGGTGGCCAGGTGCCACGGGACGGTCAGGTGGCCGAAGGCGTCGCCGACCACGAAGTCGTAGGACCCGTCGGGCTGGTCGGCCACCCCGACTCGGGCGTCACCGACCCGGACGCGCAGGTCGGGACCGGTCTGCAGGCCAAGCTTCTCGCGGTCGAGGTCGACCAGCCCACCGTCCAGCTCGATCACCAACTGGTCGCTGCCGGGCCGGGTCGCCCGCAGATAGCCGGGCATCGTGAAGCCCCCGCCGCCCAGGTGCAGCGCCTGCACCGGGCCCATCGGCAGCACGTCGGCCACCGCACCGATCCACTGGATGTACGCGAATTCGAGGTTCCGCGGGTTGTCGAGGTCGACGTACGAGTGCCGCGCCGAGTTGAGGATCAGCTCGCGCCCGCCCGCCTCGGCCGGATCCGACTGCACCCGCGCGCAGTGATAGGCCGTCTCGACGTCGCACGGGTTGGGTGAGGCCACGCCCAGCCCGGCCCCGACCAGGCCGACCGTGGCCAGGACGGCCCGGGTGCGCGGCTTCCCCGGCAGGACGGCACCCGTCTTGCGCAGCCACCAGCCGAGCACGAGACCCGACGCCGCCAGCAGGATGGCCAGCGAGATGAGGATCCAGCTCGACGAGACCGCGGCCACGAAGATGAAGCCGGTCGCCAGCGTGGCCGTGATCGCGCCCAGCGTGCCCATGCTGGACAGTCGCCCGACCACCGAACCGGTGCGGTCGAGATCGCTGAGCTGCAGCTTCACCACCAGCGGGGTGATCGTCGACAGGATGAAGGCGGGCAGGAAGACAGCCAGCGCGGCCAGCAGCAACACGGCCGGTGCGGCCCCGCCCCGCAGCACCTCACCCCCGAAGCGCACCAGCGGCAGCGTCACCGCCGTGCCGATCGCGCCGAGCAGCAGCGCCGGGGCGAGCAGGATGCGGGGGTCGAACCGGTCGGCCAGGCGCCCGCCCAGCCAGGTGCCGTAGGCGATGGCGGCCAGCGAGATGCCGATGACCGAGCTGCTCACCTGCAGCGTCACGCCGACATAGGGCCCTACCAGGCGCAACGCGACGATCTCGAGAACGAGGACCGCCCCGCTGGACCCGAAGACCAGCGCCGTGGCGAGACCGGAGGGCAGCGCGCGCTGCGGGTTTCCCATCCGCGGGATGCTATCCGCCCCAACCTGGCAGTTGGCTGTCCGCCACGAGCCGGCACCGGAGCGGATCTAAAGCATCGACACGTGCACGTGGTTGGTGTGCTCGGCCGAAGCCCCGCCACTGCCGCTGTAACTCCGCCAGCCGTCACCCGGCAACCAGATCTGGCGGAACCAGATCACGTACATCACGCCGAGCCGGCCCGCGTTCTTGACGAAGTAGGCCGCGAGCCGATCCCCGTACGCCCGGTCACCACCGGTCGCCGGCGAGTTCTTGTACGTCGTGGCGTTCGACGACATGTCACACGCCCGGCCCTTGGGATGCTCGCCCGAGTTCCGCTGACTCCAGCAGACCGTGTAGCGGGTGAAGCCGTCCGATTTGGCTTCCTTGTAGGCGTTCAGCGTGCGCGGCGTCAGGCAGCCCGAGCTGGTCGGGTCCTTGATCGTGCACTTCTCGTTGGGCCAGGACCCGTCGGAGTTGCGCGGCGCCGGCTTGGCCAGCGGCGAGTTGCCCGAGACGAAGCCGCCCGCGACCGAGCCACCGCCGACGCTGGCCAGCGCGAGCTCGGCCTCTTTCTTCTTCTTGGTGAGCGCGGCGACCTGCTTGGTCTGCTCACGCACCTCTTTGTCGATCGCCGCCTTGGCCGCCTCGGCCCGGTCGAGGGTGGCGCGGTATTTCGTCAGGACCTGCGAGTCGAACTGGGCCATCATGTCGAGCTGCTCGATGCGCTCGAGGAAGATGTCGGGCGAGGTGGAGTCGAGCAGCATCGACATGGTGTTGGGCCGGCCCAGTCGGTAGGAGCGGGTGGCGATCTCGGCCACCTGCTTCTCCATGGCCTTGGCGCCGGCCTGGGCCTGCTTGACCGTCGTCTGCAGCTGCACAGCCCGCTTCTTGGACGAGCTCAGCTTCTGGATCGCGGTCGCCTGACCCTTGGCCGCGGACTCGAGCGCGTTGCGCAGCGTCTTGTCGTCACCCTCGTCGGGATCGGCGTAAGCGGCGCCGGGCGCCACCACCAGGAATGCCAGGAACAACACGAGCACAGTGCCGAGCCGGCGCTGGAAAACCGCAGCCACGGATTACCTCCCCATCGTCAGCGCGGGCAGACTCTACCGTGATACGGACGCCAGGGGCAGATCGATCAACTGGCCGAGTAACCACCGTCGACGAACAGTGTCTGGCCGGTCACGGCGACGGCCGCGTCGCTGGCCAGAAAGACCGCACAGGCCCCGAAATCGGCGGGTACACCGTTGCGGCCGATCATCGCGCGGGCTGCGTGCTTGGCCGCGATCGCGGGGTCGGCGAAGACCGGCTCGGTCAGTGGCGTGTGGACGACACCGGGCGCGATCGCGTTGCAGCAGACGCCGTGCGCCGACCACGCCTCAGCCTGCGACCTGGTCAGGCCGACCAGTCCGGCCTTCGACGCACCGTAGGCGCCGCTGTTGCCGTACGCCCGGAAAGCCTGTTGCGAGACGATGTTGATGATTCGTCCCCAGCCGCGGTCGGCCATCCGCGGGCCGAAGGCCTGCCCGAGCAGGAACGGGGCGGTGAGATTGGCCGCCATCGTCACGTCCCAGTCGTCCTCGGTGAGCTCGCCGAGCGGCGGCCGCCGATTCACCGCGGCCGAGTTGACCAGGATGTCCGGGGCCTCGTACGCGGAGACGACCTGCTTGACGGCCGCACGATCGGCCAGATCGGCCGAGATCGCGTGCCCCTCGGCCCCGAAGCCGCGTAGCTCCTCGATCACCTCGGCCATCGGCTCGGGCCGCCGGGCGACCAGGATCACCCGGGCCCCGGCCTGCCCCAGCGCGACCGCGATGGCGCGTCCGATGCCCGAACTGCCGCCGGTCACCATCGCGGTGCGGCCGTCGAGACCGAAAAGGCTTTCCAGGTACGCCGTCACGGGCGGATGAGGATCGCCGGGTCCGGGAACAGGGTGTCGCGGGCCGTGCGCCAGATGTCGTTGTTGGCCGCGACGAGCAGCCCCCGCTCGCTGTCCTGCGGCCGGTAGGGCGTGCCGTCGAGGTGCAACGCCGTGCCACCGGCCTCGCGGACGATCAGCGTGCCCGGCACGTGGTCCCACGGCAGGATCCGCCAGAACAGCGCGAACTGCTGTTCGTCGAGGGCGACGGCCGGATACTCGTAACCCGCGCAGTGGTGGCCGTTGGTCACCTCGCCGAAGGCGCGCGCGTTCGCCGAGGCGACCGTTCGCAGGTGCCCGGGCAGGTAGTGGCCGGCCACGACACCGCGCAGGGCGGCCGCTCCGGGATCATCGGTGCGGGTCTTGACGCGTACGCCGTCGCGGTAAGCGCCCGAGCCGGCCTCGGCCACCGTCAGGTTGTCGGGGACGACATCCAGGATCCACGAGGCCGTCGGCTCGCCGTCGCGCAGCAGCGCCACCATCACCGCGAACGGTGTCTTGCCGGCCGCGAAGTTGTTGGTGCCGTCGACCGGGTCGACGATCCAGACCGCGCCGCTGTCGCCGAGCCGCCCGAGCACGCCCGGGTCGGCCGCGACCGATTCCTCGCCGACCACCTGCGAGCCGGGCAGCAGTGCCGTCAGGCCGCGGGTCAGCGCCCGCTCGGACTCCTTGTCGGCGATGGTGACCAGGTCACCGGGCGCCTTCTGCTGGATCTCGGCGGAGGAGAGGTGGCGGAAACGCGGCAGGACCACGGTCGCCGCGACCTCGCGGATGAGCTCACCGACCTGATCAAGCACGCGGCGGCAACTTCACGACGCTGACGAAGAACTCGTCGATCTGCCGGATGACCGCGATGAACCGCTCGAAGTCGACCGGCTTGGTCACGTACGCGTTCGCGTGCAGCTGGTAGCTGCGCAGGATGTCCTCGTCGGCGGCCGACGTGGTGAGCACGACCACCGGGATGCGGCCCAAGTCGTCGTCCTTCTTGATCTCCTCCAGCACCTCACGGCCGTCGCGCCGGGGCAGGTTGAGGTCGAGGAGGATGAGGTCGGGGCGCACCGAGTTCGCGTACTCGCCCTCGCGCCGCAGGTAGGCCAGGGCCTCGGCCCCGTCGGAGACGACGTTGAGCCGGTTGCGGACCTTGTGCTCCTCGAACGCCTCCTGGGTCATCAGCACGTCGCCCGGATCGTCCTCGACCAGCAACACCTCGATCGGAGTGCCGTCGGCCCGGATAGCACCGGTCATGCTGTGACCTCTTTCCTCGACTCCTGCGCCGGCGGCGCGGGCTCCTCGTCCGAGGTGCCCGGCACAGCCGGAAGGGTGAACCAGATCGACGTGCCTTCCTCGACCTCGAGGTCCAGCCAGATCCGTCCACCATGATATTCGACGATCTTCTTGACGATGGCCAAGCCGATACCGGTGCCCTCGTACGCATCCCGCGCGTGCAGCCGCTGGAAGATGACGAAGACCTTGTCAGCGAACTCGGCCTCGATGCCGATGCCGTTGTCCCGCACGTTGATCCGCCACTCGTCCCCGTCGCGCTCGGCGCTCACCCGCACGACCGACGGCACGTCGGGCCGCCGGAACTTCAGCGAGTTGCCGATCAGGTTGACGAAGAGGGTGGTCAGCAGCGGTTCCTCGCCCTCGACGAGCGGCAGCCCGGTCCAGGTGATCTCGGCGTCGTCACCGGCGCGCGCCTCGAGCTGGGACTTGACCTCGACGAGCACCCGGTCCAGGTCGACGTCGGTGAAGCCGGCGGTGAGCCGGCCGATGCGCGAGAAGGCCAGCAGGTCGTTGATCAGCCGCTGCATGCGCTGGGCCCCGTCGACCGCGAAGCCGATGTACTGGTCGGCGCGCTCGTCGAGCTGGCCGGAGTAGCGGCGTTGCAGGAGCTGGCAGAAGCTGGCCACCTTGCGCAGCGGCTCCTGCAGGTCGTGCGAGGCGACGTACGCGAACTGCTCGAGGTCACGGTTGGACCGGGTCAGCTCCTCGGCCTGTACCTTGAGCTGGTCGTTGACCCACTCGATCTGGCCGCGGGCCTCGCGCACCTCGGTCAGCTCGGCCGCGATCTTCTGCCGCATGCCGTCGACGTCCTCGGCCAGGCTGGTCAGCTCGGGCGAGCCGGTGCTCGAGATGCGCCGGTCGTAGTCACCGTCGGCCACCTCGCGGACCTGCTGGGCCAGTTCGGTCACCGGGCGGCTGACCATGCGGTCGAGCAGGAGCAACAGGGCCGAACCGGCCAGGATGATGATCGCCGCGGCGGAGATCTGGATCGCCACCATGGTCCGGCTGCTCTGCTTGGCGGCATCGGCCGACCTGGTGCGCAGCACCTGGATGTCGTCCTGCATCCCGGCGATGGCGGCCCGCAGAGCGTCGAACTGCTGGGTGGAGGTCCGCCGGAGCCGGTCCTGCCCGGCCTCGGTGCCGTCCGACTTGATCAGCGCGATCACCGGCTCGGCGACCTCGCGGTGCCAGACGTCGGCGCGCTGCCGGACCTCGGTGAGCTCGGCCCGGATGTCGGTGTCCTCGGGGTGCAGCAGCCCCTCGATGCGCGCGACCAGCCGCTGCTCGTCGGCCAGGCCCTGGTTGAAGGGCTGGAGGTTGGCCTCGTCACCGGTGATCGCGAAGCCCCGGATGCCGGTCTCCTGATCGACGTACGCCGTGTTGAGCGACTCGCCGGCGGCCCGCATCGGGCTGGCCCGGTTGAGGACGTCGTCGAGCTGGCGGTTGTTCTGGGTGGCGGTGATCGCGGCGAACACGCCGAGCGCGCTGAGCAGCACGCCGACCGTGACGCAGAGGGCGACGATGCGCCGCCGCAGGGTCCAGGTGCGTACCGAGAAGACGCTCACCGGCCACTCCCGGACGAGATGAGCAACATCGCCACGTCGTCGGCCAGCGGGCCGCCGTTGGCCTGCTCGGCCCGGCCGACCAGCCACGCCGGCAGGGCCGGAAGCGGCACCGAGCGGGCCGCGGGCTCGTCGAGCAGGTCGCACAGGCCGGACACGTCGAGCCGCTCGTTACCGGCGCCGGTGTGCCCCTCGATCAGGCCGTCCGTATACATCAGAAGGGACCAGTCTTCTCCGGAGAACTCCACCTCGGTGGCGGGCGTGGGCTTCGGGCGTACGCCGAGGACGATGCCGGTCCGTACCTCGACCGGCATGACGTGACCGCCGCGCAGCAGCACCGGGGCCGGATGGCCGGCCAGGCGGAAGACGGCCTTGTCGCGAGCCAGGTCGAGCACCACCGAGGCGACCGTCGCGAAGACCTCGCGGGCCCGGCGCTCACTCATCAGGACCTGCTCGAGCGAGCTGAGGATCTGGTCGTCGGGCACCCCGGCCAGCACCAGCGCGCGCCAGGCGACCCGGAGCTCGACGCCCAGCGCGGCCTCGTCGACGCCGTGGCCGCACACGTCGCCCACGATCACGTGCAACTTGTCCGGGCCGACCTGGACGACGTCGAAGAAGTCGCCGCCGAGCAGACCCAGGGCCCGGCCCGAGCGATAGAAGGTGTGCACCGCCACCTGGTCGGTGGACATCAGCGGCTGGGGCAGCAGACCGCGTTCGAGGCGGGCCGACTCGGCCTGGCGCAGCTCGATCTCCCGCAGCCGCTGGGCGTTCTCGTCGGCCCGTTTGCGCTCGACCGCGTACCGCAGCGAACGGGTCAGCAGGACGCCGTCGACCTGCCCCTTGACCAGGTAGTCCTGGGCACCCTCGGCAACCGCGGCCACGCCCAGGTGCTCATCCGAGCGGCCGGTGAGCACGCAGACCGCGGCACTGCCGGCGACGGCCAGCAGCTTGCGCAGACCGTCGATGCCCTCGGCGTCGGGCAGGCCGAGGTCGAGCAGCACACAGTGAATGCCGTTGAGCAGGCCGCGGGCCTCGCGCAGGCTGGTCGCCACCCGCAGGTCGAACGGCGCCTCGGCCTCGTGCAGCAGCTCGCGGACCAGGAAGGCGTCCCCCTCGTCGTCCTCGACCAGCAGGACACGCAGCCGTTCCTGACGCACCGGACTGATCAATCGGGCCGGCGGCGCGACCGAGCGCTCAGTCATGCCGTCCCCCAGTCGTCCTGCCGCCCGGCTCTGATCCCGCTGATAGTTCCGCACCCGGGCCGAGCGCACAACATCGCTTTGGTCTCATCAGGCATCCTCGGCGGCGACCCGGCGGGCGTGCTGGGCGATGACCTCGCCCAGGATGCCGTGCAGACGGCCGCACTCGCGGCAGTGCAGGTTCTCGTCGAGGTGGCGGCTGCCACAGTCGACGCAGGAGCCCCGGTCCTCCGGGTCGCGATAGGCCGCCAGCGCCTTGCACATGGCCCGGATCACGTGATCGCTGACCGCGAAGGTGCCCTCGCCGAGGGCGGTGCGCACACCGATCAACGCGACCGGAGCGTCCTCGGGCCGCGGGTCGTAGGGGGCGACGGCGTCGATGAACGCGGCCACGACGGCGGCGGGGTCGATGGGCGTGCTCACCCCGACAACGCTAGGCCACGCCGGAAACGATCTTCCCACTACCCGGTGCCGTACCCAGCCGCTTAGATGTCACCCATGCGTGCCCCTGCTTTGACCGACCCGGCGCACCGGGCGGGGGCGGCCGTTCTGGCCGTCGTGGTGCTGGTCCTGGCCGGTCTGGCCGGTCTGTGGTCGATCCGGCCGCCGGCCGCCCGGCCGGTGTCGGCGCCCGAGACGCAGTTCAGTGCCGAGCGCGCCTTCCAGCAGGTCGAGGCGATCGCCACCCGCCCGCACCCGGTCGGCAGCCCCGCGCAGGATCAGGTTCGCGAACACCTGCTCGCCACCCTGCGCGGTCTCGGCCTGAAGCCCGAGGTGCAGGACACGGTGTCGATCGAGGGCGCCGGGCTCTCGGCCAGCGCGGGCGGCACCAGCCTGGCCCGGGTCCGCAACGTGATCGCCACGATCCCCGGCACCGGTTCGACCGGCCGCGTCTTCCTGGTCGCCCACTACGACTCGGTGCAGGCCGGCCCGGGCGGCAACGACGACGCGGCGGGCACGTCGGCGGTCCTCGAGACGGCCCGGGCCCTGCTCGCAGCCCCGCGGCTGCGCAACGACGTGGTGCTGGTGCTCACCGATGGCGAGGAGGCCTGCCTCTGCGGGGCCAAGGCGTTCGTCGACCAGCATCCGCTGGCCCGCGACGGCGGGGTGGTGCTCAACCTCGAGGCGCGGGGCAGCAGCGGGCCGGCGATCATGTTCGAGACCTCCGAGGGCAACGGGCGGCTGGTCGAGGCGTACAGCCACGCGGTCAAGCCGGTCGGCACGTCGTTCGCCGTCGAGATCTACCGGATCATGAGCAACGACACCGACTTCACCGCGTTCCGCAAGGCCGGGTTCGCCGGGCTCAACGCGGCCTACATCGACGGTGCCGCCGTTTATCACGGGCCGACCGACGTGCCCTCGGCGATGGACCGCGACAGCCTCCAGCACCACGGCGACAACGCCCTGGCGGTCGTCCGTGAACTGGGCGGACGCGACCTGGCCGGGCTGAAGGTCACCGGCGGCGAGGACGCGACCTACTTCCCCGCCCCCGGTCTGCTGGTCCGCTATCCGGGCTCGCTGGTCTGGCCGATCGCCGTGCTGGCCGCGCTCGCGGTGGCCGGGCTGGCCGGGCTGGCCCGCCGCCGACGGCTGATCACCGGTCGCCGGGCGCTCGGCGCGGGCGTGCTGACCCTGGTGCCCATCGTGCTCGCCCCGCTGCTGGCCCAGGGGCTCTGGTTCCTGCTGACGATGATGCGGCCGGAGTACGCGGCGATGCCGATCGACCCCTATCGGCCGGGGCTCTACCGGCTGGCCGTCGTCCTGCTAACCCTGGCCGTGGTGTCCGGCTGGTTCGCGTTGCTGCGCCGCCGCGTCGGGCCGGCCGCCCTGGCCATCGCCGGGCTCGGCTGGCTCGCCGTGCTCGGGGTGGTGCTGGCCGCGTTCGTGCCCGGCGGCTCCTACCTGGCCGCCCTGCCCGCGCTGGCCGGGGCGCTGGGTGGCCTGGTCGCGGTGCTCACCCGGGGCTGGGTCCCGGTGGTCGGGGTGGCCCTCGGCGGTGCGGTGGCCACCCTCGTCCTGGCGCCCACGATCGTGATGCTCTTCCCGGCGCTGGGCCTCGGCCTGGGCGCGGCCGGCGCCTTCCTGGCCGTCCTGCTCGGGCTCGCGCTGCTGCCGGTGATCGACCTGATTCACCCGGTGGCGGGCGGCCGGCGCGGCGTCGAGGCGCTGCGCAGCCGCCGGCTGGGGGCCCTTCCCACGCTGGCCGCCGCGCTCGCGGTGCTGGTCTGCGCGGGGGCCGGTCTGGTGACCGACCGGTTCGACGCCGAGCGCCCGGCTCCGACCCAGCTGATGTACGCGCTGGACGCCGACACCGGCACGGCCCGGTGGATCAGCGACGAGTCCGACGTACAGCAGTGGACCAGCCAATACGTGTCGGGCCGTCCGCACCGCGTCGACGACACTCTGCCCGCCTTCGGCCCCGGGCCGGTGCGCACCGGCGAGGCGCAGCCGGCCGACCTGCCCGCCCCGAAACTCACGGTCGAGTCGGACACCCGGTCGGGCGACTCCCGCACCCTCACGCTGCGCCTGGAGCCGCAGCGGCCGGTCCGGCTGGTCACCCTGCACGTGCCGGGCGCGGTCGAGGTCGAGTCGGCGACGGTCGAGGGCCGCCCGGTGCCGGTGCACTCACCGGATTTCGGCTTCGCCTTCCACGCCCCGCCGGCCGCCGGCATCGCGGTCACGCTGACGCTGAAGGCCACCGGCCCGGTGCGGTTCCGGGCCATGGACGCCGGCGACGGGCTGAGCGGCCTGCCCGGTTTCCGGCCCCGCCCGAGCGGTGTCGGCATCGTCGGCTCGCACACCAGCGAGATGCTGGCGGTGGCGAAGACCTACACCTTCTAGCTCAGCGGCCGCGGCCGCGGCGGCCGGTCGACTCGTTGTGCTTGAAGTGGACGAAGAGCCGTCCCCAGTTGTCGCCGTCCTTCTCGACCCGGTGATAGAGCTGCTTGATCTCTTTCTGGTCGAGGAAGCGCAGCACCTTTTTCTTCAGGGCGCCGCTGCCCTTGCCCGGGATGATCTCGACCGTGCTGGCCTTCTTCTCCACGGCCTCGTCGATGATCCCCCGCAGCGCACGGTCGATCTGTATGCCCTTGTTGAAGATGTCGTGCAGGTCCAGCTTGAGCTTCACGTGACCAACCTTAGGCGTTCTCGGATTTGCCGAGCCATTCCTCGACCCGGCGGACGGCTTCGGTGTAGTCGCTCTGCTGCTTCATCGCCGCGGCCAGCCGCAGATGCGGCAGGGCCTCGCGAAAGCGGCCGGCCCGTTCCAGCGTGCGGCCGAGCACGTGATGCGCGTAGTGATCGGACGGGTCGTGCTCGATCAGGCTCCGGAGCTGCTGCTCGGCGTGGTTGAGCTGGGCCGAGTTGAAGTAGGCGCGGGCCAGCAGCTGGCGTACGGCCGTGTTCTGCGGCTCGGCCTCGACTATCGGCTCGAGCAGGCGAGCGGCGCCGAGCGGATCCCCGGACTCGAAGAAGAAGGTGGCCCGGCGGTACTCCTCGAGAAGGTCCACGTGTCGCTCCCCACTTCGGCGGCATCTCTAACGCTGGCACAACAACGCGCCAACGGCGAGTGTTCCGATGATCCAAGCTTCCCGACAAAACGGCTCATACAGCAACTCAGCCGTCAGACAATGCCTGGTGTGGGGGACTTTCCTAGCCATCTCGTGACCGCGCCGGCCCGTCCACGGTTCGGGCGACTCAGGGCGACCGTGATCAGTGCGTTCGTGTTCGGCCTGTGCCTCCTGCTGGCCGGCGGCACGGCCTCACCGGCGCTGACGTCGCCCGCGTTCCTGATCGCGGGGATGCGGGAGATCCCCTCGCCGCCGCAGGGCACCTCGTGGGCGCCGTCGCCGCGCACGGCCGACGGCCTGCGGATGGTCGCCAGCACCGACGGCCAGGAGTTCCAGCTGCACACGGCAGGGGGCGACCGCACCTTTCTGCCCGGCGTCGACCTGGGCGACACCACGCCCGGTCACCTGCCCGGCGAGGGGGCGATCTCGGCCGCCCAGTACCGGGCCTGGTTCGCCGCGATGAGCTGGCTCGGACTGCGCGTGGTCCGGATCTACGAGATTCACCCGCCCGCGTTCTACGACCAGCTCAGCGCGTGGAACCAGGCCAATCCCGAGCGCCCGCTCTACCTCGTTCAGGGGGTCCGGCTGCCCGACGAGACGTACGTCCGCAAGGGCAACCTCTTCGACAAGGCCTTCACCGACGTCTTCCGCCGCGAGCTGCGAGCGGCCGCGCAGGCGGTGACCGGCGACCTCAGCCGGGTGGCGACCTTCGGACAGGTCGGCGGCGCCTGGACCACGGATGTCACCCCGTGGCTGGCGGGCTGGATCATCGGCCGGGAGATCGACCCGCGGGCGGCGGCCGCGTCCGACCGGCGCAACGCCGACGTGCCGCGGTTCATGGGCCGCTACTTCCGCAACACACCCAAGTCGACGCCGACCGAGCGCTGGCTGGCCGCCCGCATGAACGACCTGGCCGGATACGTCGCCCGGTACAAGGTGAGCCAGCCGATCGCCTTCGTCAACTGGCCGACGACCGACCCGCTGCGCCACCCGCAGGAGCCGCTGCCCCAGGAGGACCTGCTCCCGATCGACGCCAACCACGTGCTGCCCACGGCGGACTGGCCGGCCGGGTCGTTCGCCAGCTATCACGCGTACCCGTTCGCTCCGGACTTCCTGCGCTACGAGCCGGGCCTGGCCGGCTACGAGTACGAGGGCAACGCCGACCCGTACGCCGGTTATCTCGCCGACCTGCGCCGGCACCACGCCACGATGCCCACGCTGATCACCGAGTTCGGGGTGCCGTCGTCGATCGGATCGGCCCACAACGCCCCGCTCGGCCGCACACAGGGTGACCACAGCGAGCGGGACGCGATGCGGATGAACGCCGACTTGCTGCGGATGATCCACGACCAGGGGCTGGGTGGCGGGTTCGTCTTCAGCTGGGCCGACGAGTGGTACCGCTACACCTGGAACACGGCCGGCCAGCAGGATCCGGCCCGCCGCCATCTCTGGCACGACCCGCTCACCAACGAGCAGCACTTCGGGCTGCTGGCGATGGACGCCGACGGCCCGCCTGACAGCGGCGAGCAGCGGCTGCTCGACTCCGACGGGTGGCCCGCCCGCGAGGTCACGGCCCGGGTCGACGAGGAGTACCTGCATCTGAACGTGCGGCTGGGCGACTCCGCGCCGGGCACGATGATGGCCTCGTTCGACGTCCTGCCGACGGTGACCGGCACGCCCATGCCGGGCAGCGGCGACCGGCGGCCGGACGCCGTCTTCGCGCTCAACCTGGTCGGGCACAGCGGACAGGCGTACCTCAGGAATCAGCTCGATCCGATGAAGCTCGACTTCGCGGTCCCGGCCGCGCAGCGGGGGGCCGCCCCGGACGGCTGGAAGCCGGTCGAGCTGGTTGTCAACCGGGCGCTCACGGTGCCCCGGACGGGCGTCAAGCTGCCGGTCGAGCTGCAGAACGCCGGTCAGTTGCGGCACGGCTCCTGGGATCCGGAGGACGACGAGGCGGACAGCCGGGCGCTGTGGGAGCTCGACGGCGCCGACCTGACCGTGCGCGTGCCGTGGGCCATGCTCGGGTTCGCCGACCCATCGTCGCGGCGGGTCGGCATCCCGAAGAACGGCAAGCTCACCACCCAGGTCAGCCCGGGGGTGACCGTGTCGTTCACCGCCTCCGGCACCGACCAGGCGGTCGGCCAGGTGCGGTGGTCGAGCTGGAACCGGCCGTACTACTCCGAGCGGCTCAAGCAGGGGGCGGCCGACCTCCGGGACGCGGCGCTGGTGGTGACCACCGCCGGCTGATGCCAGTACCGTGGGAAGCACTCCACAGCTGGTACACAGGAACGGGAAAGCAAGTACATAGCGTTGCCCGCCACAGTGAGGGCATGACGATGGCGAACTCCGATTCCAGCACCGACCTGCGCCGAGCCGACGGCACGCCCGTCCGCATCCTCGTGGTCGATGACGAGCCGACGCTGGCCGAGCTCCTCTCGATGGCGCTGCGCTACGAGGG
The DNA here is from genome assembly GCF_023544465.1 of Paractinoplanes maris. Taxonomy (GTDB): domain Bacteria; phylum Actinomycetota; class Actinomycetes; order Mycobacteriales; family Micromonosporaceae; genus Actinoplanes; species Actinoplanes maris. Next base: position 319,767 of record NZ_JALPVL010000002.1, read on the forward strand.
CTGGGACGTCAAGAGCGCGGGCGACGGGCAGACCGCCGTGCGCACCGCCCGGGAGTTCCGCCCGGACGCCGTCGTCCTCGACATGATGCTGCCCGACATCAACGGGCTCGAGGTGCTGCGCCGGCTGCGGGGCGAGTCGCCCGAGGTGCCGGTGCTCTTCCTGACGGCCAAGGACTCGGTGGAGGACCGGATCACCGGCCTGACCGCCGGCGGCGACGACTACGTCACCAAGCCGTTCAGCCTCGAAGAGGTGGTGGCCCGGCTGCGGGGCCTGATGCGCCGGATGGGTCACTCGCCGATGCGTACGGACTCGCAGCTGATCGTCGGTGATCTCTCGCTCGACGAGGACAGCCATGAGGTGCGCCGCGGCAACGACCTGGTCACGCTCACGGCCACCGAGTTCGAGCTGCTGCGCTATCTGATGCGCAACCCGCGCCGGGTGCTGAGCAAGAGCCAGATCCTCGACCGGGTGTGGAACTACGACTTCGGGGGCCAGGCCAACGTGGTCGAGCTCTACATCTCGTACCTCCGGAAGAAGATCGACGCGGGCCGCTCGCCGATGATCCACACGATGCGCGGAGCCGGCTATGTCCTCAAACCCGCCGACTGAGATGTCCCTGACCCATCCCGCCCGCTGGCGCAGCCCGGCCGGCTGGCCGCTGCGCACCCGGATCGTGGCGATCATCATCGTCCTGCTCACGGTCCTGGGACTCGCGGTCGGCGGTACGGCCTACTTCTTCCTGCGCGACACCCTTTACACCCAGGTCGACGCCAAACTCCAGGCCAACGGCCGTCCGCCCGGCGGCCCGTTCGGCTCGTTCGACGCCGACCACCCGTTCCGGGGCGCCGAGCCCGGCTCGATCACGCTCTTCTACACGAGCGCGACCGACGTGGCCGGCGGCCAGGTCGTCACCTACACCAACGCCGACGGCAACCCCGACACCCGCTATCAGGCGCTCGACGACGCCACCGAGGCGGAGCTGCTTCAGGTGCCGGCGGACGAGACCACGTCGACGATCAGCCTCGACGGTTACGGCTCGTTCCGGGTCACCGCCGAGACGCTGGGCAACGGCATCGTCCGGGTGAACGCGCTGTCGCTCAAGAACACCAACTTCACCCTGCTGCGCGTCGCGCTGGTCACCGGGGGCGCGGTGCTGATCGCGCTGGGGATCGCCGGCTGGGCCGGGGCGCTCATCGTCCGCCGTACGCTGGCCCCGCTGGACCGCGTGGCCGCCACCGCGACCAGAGTCTCCGAGCTGCGGCTCGACCGCGGCGAGGTGCAGCTCGCGCAGCGGGTGCCCGAGCGCGACACCGACCCGCGCACCGAGGTCGGCCAGGTCGGCGCCGCGCTCAACCAGATGCTCGACCACGTCGGCAACGCGCTGGAGGCCCGGCACGCCAGCGAGATGCAGGTCCGCCAGTTCGTCGCCGACGCCAGCCACGAGCTGCGCACGCCGCTGGCCGCCATCCGCGGTTACGCCGAGCTCAGCCGCCGCAGCCGCGCCGCCGTCCCGGACGAGATCGCCCACGTGCTGGGCCGGGTCGAGTCCGAGGCGAAGCGGATGACCGGGCTGGTCGAGGACCTGTTGCTGCTCGCCCGCCTCGACTCCGGCCGCCCGCTCGCGCACGACCCGGTCGACCTCAGCATGCTGGTCGTCGACACGGTCAGCGACGCGCACGCGGCCGGCCCCCGCCACAACTGGCAGCTCGACCTGCCCGAGGAGCCGGTGATCGTGATCGGCGACGGCGCCCGGCTCCACCAGGTGCTGGCCAACCTGCTGGCCAACGCTCGGACCCACACGCCCGAGGGCACCGAGGTCACGGTCGGGGTCAGCTCGACCGGCGGCTCGGCCGTGCTCCAGGTCACCGACGCCGGGCCGGGCATCCCGGCCGACCTCCAGCCGCACATCTTCGAGCGGTTCGCCCGCGGCGACAGCTCCCGCTCCCGGGCCGCCGGCAGCACCGGTCTGGGTCTGTCGATCGTGCACGCCGTGGTCACCGCACACGGTGGACAGGTCTCGATGGAGAGCCACCCTGGCCGTACGGTCTTCACCGTCCAGCTGCCACTCGGCCACCCCGCCTCCGCCGTCTCACCAGCTGAGCAGTTGGCGCAGATCGCACCGACCGCCGGCTGAGGCGCTATGCTGGCCGACATGTCTCGTTGGTATTCGTGGTTTAGCGGGCCGGCTTTCGCCGGTGCCTCAGCCATGACCCAGCCATGACCTGAGACACCAAGCCAGAGCCGGCCCGGGCAGCGACATGACGTCGCTGCCTTTTTGTTTGCCGGCTCTCACCGTGGGCGCCGGCTGAGGAGTGGAGACCCACCGTGACTGCCCCCGAGGTTCAACGCGTTCGTGACCAGCGCATCGACAAGGTCGTGCCGCTGATGAGCCCCGCGCTGCTGCACCACGAGCTGCCGCTGACCGGCGAGTTGCACGACACCGTGCTGGAGGGCCGCCGCCAGGTCGAGGACGTGCTCAACGGCCGGGATCCGCGGCTGCTCGTCGTGGTCGGCCCATGCTCGGTGCACGACCCGGCCGCCGCCGGTGAATACGCCTCGCTGCTGTCGTCGGCGGCCCAGCGGTTCGCGGACGACCTGCTGGTCGTGATGCGCGTCTACTTCGAGAAGCCGCGCTCCACCGTCGGCTGGAAGGGCCTGATCAACGACCCGGCGCTGGACGGCACCGGCGACGTCGGCACCGGGCTGCGGATCGCCCGCCGGCTGCTGCTCGAGATCGTCGGCCGCGGGCTGCCGACCGCCGTCGAGTTCCTCGACCCGATCACCCCGCAATACATCGCGGACACGGTGGCCTGGGGGGCGATCGGCGCCCGGACGGTCGAGTCGCAGGTCCACCGGCAGCTCGCGTCCGGCCTGTCGATGCCGATCGGCATGAAGAACCGCCCCGACGGCAGCATCGCCACCGCGATCGAGGCCATCCAGGCGGCCGAGGTGCCGCACGTGTTCCCCGGCATCGACTACTCCGGCACCCCGGCGATCCTGCACACCACCGGCAACCCCGACACCCACCTGGTGCTGCGCGGTGGCGGCGGACAGCCCAACTACAGCGCCCAGGACGTGGCGGGTGCCCTCGAACTGCTGCGCGAGGCCTCACTGCCCGAGCGTCTGGTGATCGACTGCTCGCACGGCAACAGCGGCAAGGACCACCTGCGCCAGCCCGTGGTCGCCGATGACGTGGCCGGTCAGATGGAGGCCGGTCAGCGCGGCATCAGCGGCGTCATGCTCGAGAGCTTCCTCGTGCCCGGACGGCAGAACCTGGGTGGTGAGCTCACGTACGGGCAGTCGGTGACCGACGCCTGCATGGGCTGGGACCCGACCGTCGAGGTGCTGGAGCGGCTCGCGGCGGCCTCGGCCAAGCGGCGTGCCCTGCTCAGCTGAGCTACATCCCTTTGAACGCCCCGGATTCACAGCCGGGGCACAGGGTCGGCATAACGGCGGGACAGGGCCGGCGTCGAATCTTGTCGAGGTAAAGGTCCGCTTTTCTGTGGAGAGCCTCGATGACGACGACGTTGCCCGTCCCGCCGCCGGTCGCGCCCGACCGGCCGGCGCCACCGCCGGCCCGGCGCACGGCCGACCCCGTCTGGGTACGCCCGGCACTGCTGGCCCTGCTGCTGGCCACCGCCGTGCTCTACCTCTGGGGCCTGAGCCGGAACGGCTGGGCCAACTCCTTCTACTCGGCCGCCGTGCAGGCCGGCTCGGCGAGCTGGAAGGCGTTCTTCTTCGGCTCGTCCGACGCGGCCAACTCGATCACGGTCGACAAGACGCCCGCCGCGTTGTGGGTGATGGCGCTGTCGGCCCGGGTCTTCGGGGTCAACGCCTGGAGCATCCTGGTGCCGCAGGCGCTGATGGGCGTGGCCAGTGTCGGCCTGCTCTTCGCGACGGTGCGCCGCTGGTACGGCCCGGCGGCCGGCCTGATCGCGGGCGCGGTGCTCGCAACGACCCCGATCGCCGTGCTGATGTTCCGTTTCAACAACCCGGACGCCCTGCTGGTGCTGCTCATGGTGGCCGCGGCCTACGCCACCGTCCGGGCCATCGAGAACGGCTCGACCAAGTGGATCATGCTGGCCGGGGTCTTCGTCGGCTTCGGCTTCCTGGCCAAAATGCTGCAGGCGCTGCTCGTGGTGCCGGCCTTCGCCCTGGCCTACCTGGTCGCCGGGCCGCCCAAGCTGGGCAAGCGCATCGGGCAGCTGCTGCTCTCCGGGGTGGCGCTGGTCGTCTCGGCCGGCTGGTACATCGCGATCGTCGAACTGGTGCCGGCCTCGATGCGGCCCTACATCGGCGGCTCGCAGAACAACAGCATCCTCGAGCTCACCCTCGGCTACAACGGGCTCGGCCGGCTCAACGGTGACGAGACCGGCAGCGTCGGCGGCGGTGGCGGCGCGGGCGGCGGCATGTGGGGGTCGACCGGGCTGCTGCGCATGGTCGAAAGCGCGCAGGGCGGACAGATCTCGTGGCTGCTGCCGGCGGCGCTGATCCTGCTGGTCGTGGGGCTGGTGGTGACGGCCCGCCGGGCGCGTACCGACCGGCAGCGGGCCGGGCTGCTCGTCTGGGGCGGCTGGCTGCTGATCACCGGGCTGGTGTTCAGCTTCATGCAGGGCATCTTCCACGCTTACTACACGGTCGCGCTGGCCCCGGCGATCGGCGCGGTGGCCGGCATGGGAGTGGCGCTGCTCTGGCGGCGCGGGCTCCTCGGCGCGGTCACGCTGGCGGCGACCGTGGCGGTCACGGCCTGGTGGTCCTATCACCTGCTGGCGCGGAGCGCGGACTTCCTGCCCTGGCTGCGGTGGGTGGTGCTGATCGGCGGGCTGGTGGGGGCGGTGGCGCTGCTCGGCGCCCTTCGCCTGCCGGCTCGGGTCGCCGCGCTGGCGGCGGGGGTTTCGCTGGCCGCGGTGCTTGCGGGTCCCAGCGCGTACGCCGTGCAGACCGCGGCCGAGGTCCACACGGGGTCCATTCCGTCGGCCGGGCCCGCTGTGGCCGGCGGCTTCGGCGGCGGGCCGGGGCGTGGTGGTTTCGGCGGCAACCGTGGTGGCTTCCCGGGTGGGGGCTTTCCCGGTGGTGGCCAGGGCGGCTTGCCTGGCGGTGGTTTCCCGGGTGGGACCAACCAGAACGGCGGCACTGGGCAGAACGGCACCGCCCAGGGCGGCAACGCTCAGGGCGGCACCGCTCAGGGCGGCACCGCTCAGGGCGGACGCTTCGGCGGACGTGGCACCGGCGGCGGTATGCGCGGTGGCGGTGGCGGTCTGCTCGACGCGGCGACGGTCAGCGACGAGATGAAGGCCCTGCTCGAAGCCGACGCCGACCAATACACCTGGGCGGCGGCCGCGGTGGGATCGCAGAGTGCGTCCGGCTACCAGCTGGCGACCGGCGACCCGGTGATGGCAGTGGGCGGCTTCAACGGCAGCGACCCCTCGCCCACCCTCGCCCAGTTCCAGCAGTACGTGGCCCACGGTCAGATCCACTACTTCATCGCCGGCGGCGGCTTCGGCGGCGGACGCAGCATGGGCGGCAGCAGCGCCAGCTCGGAGATCGCGACCTGGGTCTCGGAGAACTTCACGGCCCGGACCGTCGGCACCACCACGGTCTACGACCTGACCCAGCCCACCTCATCGACAACCGCCTGACAGCCTTTTCCTCCCCACATCGGCCGGCTCCCACCAGGAGCCGGCCGATGTCTTGCTGCCCTAATCCATTCACCGCAGACAGCAGCTTCGCCCCTTCCCCGCCGGCGGCTCACCTCTCAGCCCGCACGGCACACCCGGGTCGCCACGCCAATCCGTACGATTCGCAGCTTCGCCCTTCCTCGCCCGCCGCTCATTCCGCGCGGCGCACCCGGTCGCGATGCCGACCCGTACGGTTCACAGCGACGCCACAGGATGAGCACAAATCACCCTCAGCACCCGCGATCACCGTTGTGGCATGAGCCTTTCGACGCAGCCGGCGAACGCGGCGGCCCCGACCCGAACCGACTCCCCGGTGCTCGACGTGGTCGTTCCGGTCTACAACGAAGAGATCGACCTCGAGCCCTGCGTGCGGCGGCTTCACGCGTACCTGAGCGCCTCGTTCCCCTACCGCTTCCGCATCACCATCGCCGACAACGCGAGCACCGACTCCACGCCCGCCGTGGCCGGTCGGCTCGCCTACGAGCTGCCCGAGGTGGCTTCGGTGCGGCTGGCCGAGAAGGGCCGGGGGCGCGCGTTGAAGTACGTGTGGACGCAATCCGACGCGCCGGTGCTGGCCTACATGGACGTCGACCTTTCGACCGACCTGGGCGCCCTGCTGCCGCTGGTCGCGCCCTTGATCAGCGGGCACTCGGACCTGGCGATCGGCTCCCGCCTGGCCCGCGGCTCCCGGGTGGTGCGAGGCGCGAAGCGGGAGTTCATCTCCCGCAGCTACAACCTGATCCTGCGCAGCACCCTCTTGGCCCGGTTCTCCGACGCCCAGTGCGGCTTCAAGGCCATCAGGTCGGACGTGGCCGCCCGCCTGCTGCCGATGGTCGAGGACACGGGTTGGTTCTTCGACACCGAGATGCTGGTGCTGGCCGAACGAGCCGGCCTGCGCATCCACGAAGTACCGGTCGACTGGGTGGACGACCCCGACAGCCGGGTCGACATCGTGTCCACCGCCGTAGCCGACCTCAAGGGCATCGTCCGCCTGCTGCGCGCCTTCGGCTCGGGCCGGCTCCCCCTGGCCACGCTTCGCGATCAACTCGGCCGCGACCCGCTCCCGGTGGCCGGCGTACCCGCGGGCCTGACCGGCCAGCTGATCCGCTTCGCCGCCGTGGGGGTGGCCAGCACGCTGGCCTACCTGGCCCTGTATGCCCTGCTCCGCCAGGGAATGGGTCCACAGTGGGCCAACTTTGTGGCCCTCCTGCTCACCGCGGTCGCCAACACCGCCGCCAACCGCCGCTTGACGTTCGGCGTACGAGGCAACGACAGCGTCTGGCGTCACCAGACCCAAGGCCTGATCGTCTTCGGCATCGGGTTGGCCCTGACCAGCGGAGCCCTGGCCGTTCTGAGCGCCCTGCATTCCGCCCCACCCAAGCCGGTGGAACTGGCCGTCCTGATAGCCGCCAACCTCCTGGCCACCGCAGTCCGTTTCCTGCTCCTGCGCATCTGGGTCTTCCGGTCCCGTCCCCCAGCGGAAGCCACCGCCTGACTCAGCCGTCATCGCCCTGCCCAGACCACATGCCGGCCCAACCAAGCTCCGAGGAGGTGGCAGCCAGCCCGTTCCGCAGGTCCGGGTCAGCGAGTTCCCGGCGAACGCGGGCCGGCGTCAGCTCACCGACCGCCCGCAGATGCGTTCATGAACGAGCCGTGACCAGGGCACGGTCGGCCGAACCCGGCCTCCGCAGCCGCGTGCCGTACGGCTCGCGTACACCGACGGCAACACGCGGGCGGCCCGTTCGTCGCGTACTCGTCGGCAACCACGCCCAGGCGTTCGCCCTGCCCGCCGCCGAGTGGGACACCACCCTCGTCAGCAACCACGCCCAAGCGGTGGCCTTGTCCGCCGCCGAGCCGAGCACCACCGCCGTCAGCAACCACGCCGAGTGCGGCACGCCGCCACGGCTTTCACGACCGGCGACGCTCCGGGCGAGGCCGAAGATGGTGAGTGCCCGAAACGGGGCTATTGCTCCGGCGGCAGTTGGTCCGGAGTTATCCGCTGGGGGCGGCCCGGCGGCCGGCGAAGCACAGCGGCGGCGATGACCACCGTGGCGAAGAAGGCGGCTGCCGCCGCGGCGACCCACCAACCGAGGACGCCGAGGATCAGGGCGGCGATCCAGATGGTGACGGCAGTCAGGAGTAATGACCAGGACGGGCGTTTGGGACGGGGTGGTTCCAACCGGCCGCTGGTCATGCGGGCGCAGAACTCAGGATCATCACGACGAAGCTGACGCTCGAGCTGTGCCAAGCGCCGGTTGTCTTCCCTGCTCAACATGTCGCCACCTCCGGTCGGCCCGCGCCCTTGCTCGCATCGGACGGCACGCACTCCGATCAATGCCATTGTTACTCACACGTTGCCTTCCGGATACCACCAGAATTCCGCGCCGCTCACCCACCGGGACAAAACCCTCAAGACGACCCTTCGTGACCGGCCTCCATCCCATGCCGTGGACCGCTCACACGACCCCGGTGTCGCTCAGCAGATGACAGCGTCATGCCACTTCGTCCGACCCACGAGCAGCCCACACCCGCCGTCCGGAGAGTGGTCAGTTCCTCCACAGTCCCGAGTCAGGACCGCCGCCACACATAGCGCGCGACCTCCGCCTGATACGTGTCCACGACGCAATGGAGGCCGGCGCTGTGTCGAAAGCGTGCCTCCTCATGGCTTCACCGAACGTCAGCGCGTGCACGAGTGGGACTGCACTGATGGGACGAACCAGAAGCGGCAGTTCGTTGACGGCACGTGCGTACCAGATAACGCGCTCGCCCGCGGCCTGGTCGTCACCGCACCAGGAAGGCCAGCGGGCCACCTCGGCCAGCACTCTCTGCCCGACCGCGCAAGATTCTTGGGCCATCCGGCGGGCACGGCAGACGACACAGCGCGCCATCCGGCGGGCACGGCAGGCGACACAGCGCGCCATCCGGCGGGCACGGCAGGCGACACAGCGCGCCATCCGGCGGGCACGGCAGACGACACAGCGCGCCATCCGGCGGGCACGGCAGACGACAGAAAGCGGACGGCGGGCCCTCCAGCGCGGATGGGGTCCATCCAGCACGGCCGGTAGCCAATCCAGCGCCGCCACCACGCTGACCGCAAACGACCCGGTGCGTACGGCGGGCCGTCGAGCGCGGATGGCGAGCCAATCGCGCAACTGGCGACGGTGGACGGTGAACGACCCGGCGCATACCTCGAGCGACCCGGCGCGGACAGGCCGCACCCGGTCGCGGTCACCGGGTCGAGCGTTGAGCTCGGAGAGCCGCGACCGGGGTGGGTTGGCGCGTTACTCGAAGGTGACTGTGGCTTCGGGGACCTCTCGGGCTCGGGCGACCTCGGCGGCTTCCTTTTCGATCTGTTTGCGGCGTGGGGACGGGAGTGAGCTGAACGTGGTGACGGTCAGGTCGACCCGCTTGCGGCCGGCGATCTTGGCTCGCCATACGCCGGTGATCTCGCCGTCGAGCAGGAGGGCGCCTGGGTTGCCGAGCGTGCGCCAGACGTCTTTCTGCTGGTCGCGATCGGGGACCAGCAGGTCGCGGTCGCGGGCCTGGAGCAACGGATCCATCGGTGGGACGAAACGGGCGCCGGACGGGGCGGACGCGGCCTTGAGCTTCGTCAGGGCGTCGGTGGGGATCCATGCCTTGCGGCCGTCCACGGTCACCTCGGTCAGGCGGTCGGCGGGCCAGACGGATTTCATCTCGGCCGTCGAGCTGCCCAGATATTTCCCCACCTCGATCGGGCCGGCCGGGCCCAGGAAGCGCAGGTAGGTCAGGATCAGCTCGTCGAGGCCTTCAGACTCGGTCGGGCGTGGCGGCGCGTCGGGGATCGGGCCGAGCATCGCGTCGCGGCCACGGGACTGGACCTCGATGCCGCCGGCCAGGCCGGAGTGCTGCCAGACGTTTCCGGCGATGTGCCGGGCCTCGCAGCTGCGGCACTCGTAGGTCAGCGAGCGCGGCACCCGTCTGCTCACCTCGGTGCTCACCTCGCCGCGGGGCATCGCGTCGTGCACGACCTCGCGGAACGCGTCGGCGGTGACCCGGAACGCCTCGATCCCGAGTTTCATGCCGTCGGGGATCTGGCCGCTCTTGATGCGCGCCGAGGCGTCGGCGTCGCTGATCGGCCACAACTGTCTGACCAGGGTGGTCAGGTCGGCGCGACGATGCCGATGAGGTGCCCCGCGAGCTGCCCACACGGTGATCAGCCGGTCGTCGGCGGCGGCGGCGCTGGTGCGCGCGGCCAGGGCCACCTCGGCCGAGCCGGGTGTGTATTCCTGCACGCCGAGATCGAGGATCGGCAGGTCGGCGGGGCGGGCGGAGCTGCGCTGGGCCAGGCCGAGCGCGGCCACCCGGTAGGCCATTGCTTGTGCACGGTCGACGGTGACCACGACACCCCCAAGGAGCGATTCAGGTGCGACGACCGTACCGCCGGGCTGCGACATTTTTCAGTCGATCGCTACGCCGGCCGGACTGGTGCTCGACCAGCTCCCAGGTGTCGAGCCGGCTCGACCCGTGCGGCCCCTCCTGCAGGATCGGGGGCTCGCCGGTGAGCCGATAACCGCAGCGCCGGGCCACGGCGGTGCTGCTGACGTTTCGCGGATCGATCCTCAGGAGCAGCCGGCTGAGATGCAGACTGCTCTGGGCGTACGCCGAAAGCAGTGACAACGCGCCCGACGCGAGCCCGCGCCGGCGCTCCCGGACGTCGACCAGATAACCCAGCTCGGCCTCTTTGAGGCCGAGGTCGACACCGAAGAGCAGGACCTCGCCGAGGGGCCGGCCACCATCGGCCGTGATCGCCAGCTGGATCCGCTGACCGGTGACGCGATTTTGATAGCAGCGCTTCAGGTACGCGATGCCGGCCTCGACGTCGAACGGCGACGGCATCGGCGTCCACCGGGCGATCTCGGGTTCGTCGAGCATGCGCACCAGGTCATCGAGGTCCTCGGAGCGCCATTCGCGCAGGAGGATGCCGTCTCCGGTCAGGGTGAGCGGAAAAGGGAGACGGCTGGCGGCCATGAATGGATCCTGCCCGGAAGGACCGGTTCCGGCCAGTAGCGTGGGATATGAAGCCCATGAGTGATTAGTCATGCCCGAAACGTCGGATAGCCGCTACCGTCCGCGACGAAACAGCGCGATGATGACCATTGCCCTCCCATGTCTGACCAAAGTGGAGGGTTTTCGGGTGGGAGGACCCGGCGAGTCGTACCGTAGGTGGCGTGGAGGGATCAACCGCAGCGACGACCCGGCGAGGCGAGACCTATGCCGGGCGGTCACGCGAGCAACGGGCCAGCGAGCGGCGGGCCCGGATCGTGGCGTCGGCGGTGCACCTCTTCGGGACCCGCGACTACGAGGACGTCACCGTGGCCGACGTCTGCACCACGGCTCGGGTGTCCAAAAGGTACTTTTACGAGCATTTCGAGGATCGGGCCGACCTGCTGCTCAAGGTCAATCGCGAGCAGAACGAGTGGCTGCTCCGCGGGGTTGCGGCTGCGGTCCCGGCTCAGCCGGCGAGCCTCGCGGAACTGTTCGGCCCGGCGCTGCACACCCTGGTCAGCATGCTGAAGAGCAACCCCGAGAGCGCCCGCGTGATCTACGTGAACGCGCCACGCATGGAGAGCCGGCGCCGCGGGGTGCTGCGCGAGGACGCCCAGTTCGTCGCCGCCGTGCTGCGGCGGGCCGGGGGCACACCCCAGGACCAGATCGGGTACGACCGGACGCTGCTCGCCCTGGTGGCCGGCCTCAGCGAAGTGATCATCGACTGGATCTCACACGACATGGCCGGCGACCCCGACCGCCTCGCCGACCACCTGACCACCGTCGCCTTGGCCCTCACCACCACCGCCGTCTCGCTCTGAAGCGCGCCGAGCCACTCCGGCGACCCGACCCCGAACCAACCGGCGCACCGGCCTTGGCGCAGAGGGCGGCGGACGGCGGACGGCGGGACGGCATCAGAGGCGGCGGGGGTGGTGGGTGGCGCCAGCAACGACGGGGTGGCGCCAGCGACGACGGGTTGCGCCAGCAACGACGGGTTGCGCCAGCAACGACGGGGTGGCGCCAGCAACGACGGGTTGCGCCAGCAACGACGGGTTGCGCCAGCAACGACGGGGTGGCGCCAGCAACGACGGGTTGCGCCAGCAACGACGGGGTGGCGCCAGCAACGACGGGTTGCGCCAGCAACGACGGGTTGCGCCAGCAACGACGGGGTGGCGCCAGCAACGACGGGTTGCGCCAGCAACGACGGGTTGCGCCAGCAACGACGGGTTGCGCCAGCAACGACGGGGTGGCGCCAGCAACGACGGGTTGCGCCAGCAACGACGGGTTGCGCCAGCAACGACGGGTTGCGCCAGCGATGACGGGTTGCGCCAGCGATGACGGTGATGCCAGTAACGATGGGTGGCGCCAGCGATGACGGGGTGGCGTCAGAGGCGGCGGGCGGTGATCTCCATGCCGGTGGCTCGCAGGCGGGTGACCAGCGCGTCGCCGATGGCTGTGGCCGGCGTCAGGACCCCGCCGCCCGAGGCCGGCAGCGCATCGCCGTCGAGGGCGAGCGCGAGCGCCGACTCACCGAGCATGACGGCGGTGGCCGCATAACCGGGATCCCCCTGAGCCCGGAACCGAGCCCCATAGCGCGCCCCGGTGGTCGTGGTGGTGAAGAAGTCGACGGTGAAGTGCCCGTCGCGCTGCGCCTTCTCACTGGGCCCGCTGCCCGGTGCGGGGAGGACGCGGTCGAGCACGAACCGGGTCGGCGGCAGCATCATCCCGGCCACCAGGGCGCCGAAGCCCAGCTTGAGGCCGTTCGCGATCAGGGGCGAGATCGGCGACGTCCCCACGCTCATCAGCTCGCGATAGCGGAAGCGGCGACCGTACCGATGGTTGTGCAGAGCGTTGCTGCGGCGCACGACCCGGGTGTTGTACGAGGCCATGAAGAACGGCGCGAGCGTGCCCCGCAGAGTCGGGTGGACGTCGGCCCCCTTGACCGTGGCCACGTCCCCCTGCCGGCCGAGGTCGGGCTCCTGGTTGCGGTCGGGGCTCAACGAATACGGGCTGGCGGCGAGCCGGCGCAGGCCGCGGTCGTTCCGCATCACGTCGAGTTGGTGGCGCAACGTGTCGATGGTGCCGCCGCTGACCCCACCGCTCATGCTGGTCACCACCATGGCGGTGTCGGTGAGCTCACCCTCCCCGTCCGCCGCGACCTGCTGGGCCAGGACGTGCACGCCGATGTCGGAGGGGATCGAGTCGAAGCCGCACGAGTGCACGATCCGGGCACCCGTCTCGCGAGCCCGTTCGTGGTTGGCGTCGATGCTCTGGCGGGCGAAGACGACTTCGCCGGTCAGGTCCACATAGTCGGTGCCGGACTCGGCGCAGGCGGCGGTCAGCGCGGCGCCGTATTTCAGGTAAGGCCCGACGGTGCTGAGCACAACCCGGGTCGAGGCGGCCAGCCGGGCGAGCGCGGCGTCGTCGTCGGCGTCGGCCACCAGGACCGGCCAGTCGACGCCGAGCTTGTCGCGGACGGCGGCCAGCCGGGGCGCGGACCGGCCGGCCAGCGCCAGGCGGGTGCCCGCCGGGGCGTGCTCGGCGAGGTAACGCGCGGTCAAGGCGCCGACGAACCCGGAGGCGCCGTAGACGACGATGTCGTGATCCCGAACCCGATCGCTCATGGTTCTGGATTCTCCATCAGCGCCCCCGGCCCGCTTGATCGGTTTAGTCTCGATCCGATTGTTCCCATCCACTTCCGGCTGGTGACCTGCACCGACGTGTGATGAGCCCGTCGTGGCCCACCGGCCCGGTCTGCGCGTAGCGGACCCCGCGGGCGGAACGCCGAGTCCTGCCGCCGCCCGACGGATCGAACTCTCACGGCATGGAGCGGGGGACCCACGTTCCTCGGCGCGTCCGCGCGCCTCGGGGTGAAGCCGCCACCTGTGCGGCCGGGCACCTCAGCCCGAACCCGACAGCTGACCTCGTAGGCGTGGAGGCCCATCTGTCATGCCACAAATCTGTCATCGTGCCCGCATCGCGCTGGTTGTCGTCACGGCCGGCCTGCTCGCGCCCGCAGCACCAGCCACCGCAGCACCAGCCATCGCAGGACCCGTCACCGCGGCGGCACCCTCCGGCGGCACCGAGGTCAACTGGGACGCCATCGCCCACTGCGAGTCAAGCGGAAACTGGAGCATCAACACCGGTAACGGCTATTACGGCGGCCTGCAATTCAGTGGCCGGACGTGGCGCGCCTACGGCGGATCACGCTTCGCCGGCACAGCCGACCAGGCCACTCGCGCCGAACAGATCCTGATCGCCGAGCGCGTCCTCGACGCGCAGGGCATCGGCGCCTGGCCGACTTGCGGCCGACGGGCCGGCTCGAGCAAGCAATACCGGGTCACGACCCCGCCGAGCCCGACGGGGCGTTCCTATGTCGTCCGGCTCGGCGACACGCTCGAGCTGATCGCCGACCGGACCAACATCGCCGGCGGCTGGCGTGCCCTCTATCGGATCAACCGGAACGTGATCAGCAGTCCGCACCGGATCTATCCCGGCCAGCGACTCAACCTCTGACCCGCGGATCATGATTTCGGCGTGACGAACTCGGGTTGGTCGAGGACGCGCAGCCAGCTGCCGTCGGGCTGGCGGCGCACCACCTGAGCCCGTGCACCCGAGCCGTCGCTGGGTGGCGTCGCGGTCAAGGCCAGGTCACCACTGATCAATGTCGGTAGCGGCTCCTCCGGGGTGAAGGCCGGCATATGCGGCAACGCCTCCTCCCACAGTCGTTGGATGGCAGCGCGGCCGACCGTTTGCTGCCCCGGCGGGTAGGCCATCACCGCGTGCGGCTCATAAAGGAGAGCCAGGCCCTCGGCGTCTTTGGCGTTCGCGCGCTCGACGAAGAGGCGGGTCAGGTCCTCGGGCCGGTGGGCCTTCGCTCGTTCGTTCATGGGTTCATGCTTCTCCAGGGCGCTGTACAAGTCCAACGCATAGTTCTTATGGAAACTAGAATTCGCAGTCATGGAACTGCGTCAGCTCGAGTACTTCGTGACCGTCGCCGAGGAGGCCAACTTCACCCGGGCCGCCGAACGCGTCCGTATCAGTCAGTCGGGGGTGAGTTCCCAGGTCAAAGCGCTGGAGCACGAACTGGGAGCCGTGCTGTTCGACCGTTCCGCCCGGACCGCACGGCTCACCGAGGCCGGTGTGGAGGCACTCCCGTACGCCAAAGCGGCCCTCGACGCCGTGGCCGACCTCCGCCAGGCGGTCGACGAGGTGCGCGGCCTGGTCCGCGGTCAGCTCACCGTCGGGATGGTGACCGGGTGTGAGGTCAAGCCGCTCTTCGCCGCGCTGGCGGCCTTTCGCCGGGAGCACCCGGCGATCGGGCTGGATCTGATCGAGGACCACTCCGACCAACTGGTCGCGGGCGTGCGGGTGAGCACGGTGGACATCGCTCTGGTGGGCGTGGCCGGCAGCCCACCGGAACACCTGGAGTCCCAGGTCATCGTCCGCGAAGGCCTGGTCGCGCTGGCCCCGGCCGGGTCCGAGATCGCGCGCCTCGACCGCATCCAGTTGGCCGAGCTCACCGCGCACCCTCTCGTCACCCTGCCCGAGGGCACCGGAATCCGCACCGTTCTCGACGACTCGTGCCTGGCCGCGGGCCTCTTTCCCGATGTGGCTCTGGTCGCCTCGGCGCCCGGGGCGGTGGCCGAGCTCGCCGCGCGCGGTCTCGGCCTGGCCGTGCTCAGCGAGTCCATGGCCACCGCCTTTCCCTCGCTCAAAGCCATCCCGATCGAGGGCCTGAGCATCCCCGCACTGCTGACGCTGGTCTGGCGGCCCCGCCTGAGCCCGGCTGTGGCCGCCCTGCTCCCCCACCTGCGCCAAGCCTTCGGCACCGGCGAACAGCCGCGATGAAGAACGAGCCCCAGCACCGGCGAACAGCGGCGGCACAGACCTCCGGGCGGGATCAGATCGACGTGACCAACGTGACCGACGTGATCGACAGGCGGAAGGCGCGGGCGGCGCGGGAGGCGCGGGAGGCGCGGGAGGCCGCAGGAGGCCCGGGAGGCGCGGGAGGCCGCAGGAGGCCCGGAGGCGCGGGAGGCGGCGGGGAGGCAGGGGAGGCAGCCTCAGACTCGCGGGTCGATGTGCATTTTCGGTGCCGATCCGCGCCGGCGCCCGGCGAGCACGTCGGCCGCGTCGTCCAGCCCGACCGTCTCGGCGACCAGCGGCCTCGGATCGACCGCCCCCGACGCGTACGCCTCGATGGTCGCACCCAGCCCGCCCGAAGCACTCAGAACGCCGGTCAGGGTGACGTCCTTGAGAACGGCCTGACGAGTGTCCACCAGGGACGGCTCGCCGGCGATGCCGATGCAGACGACCCGGCCGCCCGGCTCGACGCGGTCGAGGGCGAACGCCGGCAGCGAGGGTGCGTTGGTCGCGTCGATGATCGAGTCATACGGCCCGGACGGCAGCTCGTCGCGCGTCCACGCGTCGGCGAAACCCAGCGAGCGGGCGAACTCGAGCGACTCGTGGGTCGCGCCCAGCAGGTGCACGTCGGCACCACCGGCACGGGCGAACATGGCCGCCAGCAGGCCGATCGTGCCCGGCCCGAGGATCAGCACGGTGCGGCCCGGCGCGGGCTGGGCCGCCCGCACGGCGCGCAGCGCGTTGCCACCCGGCTCGACCAGCGCGCCCAGCGTGGCGTCGACCTCATCGGGCAGGGCGAACAAAGCCTTGGCCGGCACCGGCAGCCGCTCGGCCAGCGCGCCCGGCCAGCCGTGCCGGATGCCGATCTCGTAACGGTCGGCGCACAGGTGCTGCCGCCCGTTGGTGCACCGCGCGCACTTCCCGCAGCCGAGCATGGTGTCGCCGGTGACCCGCCGGCCCAGCCACGAGGCGTCGACGCCGGGCCCGACGGCCGACACCACGCCGCTCCACTCGTGCCCGATGCGCACCGGATAGGTGGCGTCGCCGGTCGCCAGATAGGCCATCTCACCGCTGAGGAACTCCATGTCGGTGCCGCAGACCCCGGCCCGCTCGACGTCGACGACCACCTCACCGTCGCCGGCCACGGGCGGATCGACCTCGACGACCTCGGCCTGCCCCGGTCCGGTGATCACGAAAGCGCGCATGCCCACAGTCTGCCGCGCCCGGACGCCGGGCGACGGTGATGCCGCTGACAGTCAGCGGGCCGGCTCGGGGACTGGCCGGGTGGTGCGGGTCGTGGCGAGGCGGGGCTCGGCCAGGACGGCCAGGAAGGCGATGGCCGACAGGGCGGCTCCGGCCAGGGCCGGCGCGCGGGGGCCGGCGGTGGTGAGCAGGGCGCTGCCCAGCAGGGCGCCGGAGGTGATGCCCACGTTGAAGGCCGTGGACGTGCCCGCCGCCGCCATGTCGGTGGTGGTGGGAGCGACCTCCAGGACCCGCACGCCCAGGATCGAGGCGGCGCCGGACAGGGCGAACCCGGCGAACGCGGTGGCCGCCACCGCGGTGATCTGATCGGCCCCGAAGGCGAACTGGACGGTCAGGGCCACCGCCTGCAGGGCGGTCACCACCAACCAGCTCGGCCAGCCCCAGCGGCTGACGACCAGGCCCGCGACCAGGACGCCGAGCAGACCGGCGACGCCGCGGAGCAACAGGATCGGGCCCAGCGCGGACGGGTCGAAGCCGCTCACCCGGGTCAGGAACGGGTCGATGTAGGTGAAGGCGGCGAACGCCCCGGCGACGGTGATCGCGCTGGCCACCACGAGCACGCGGTAACGCCCGGCGTCGGGGGCCGTGCCCCGGTCGGCGTCACTCGCGCCGCGCGGGGTCTCGGGCAGGAGAACCAGCACGACGACCAGGACGACGACGCCGAGCGCACCGAGGACCAGGAAGGGCGGACGCCAGCCCGCCTGCTGGCCCAGCCAGGTGCCCAGCGGAACGCCGACCAGCGGGGCGGTCGAACTGCCGGCGAACACCATGGACAGCGCGCGACCCCGCAGCCGCTGCGGGAACAGCCCGGCCGCGGCGGGGGTGACGACCGCCCAGAAGACGGACTGGCTCACCGCGATCGCGACCCGGGCGGCCAGCAGCGACGCGTAGTCGACGGCCAGGGCCGAGAGCGCGGTCGCGACGGCGAAGACAGCCAGCAGGACGACCAGCAGCCGGCGCCGCGGCCAGGACGAGGTGAGCCGGGTGAGCGGGAGCGTCACGGCCACCACGACGAGCCCATACGCCGTCACCAGCAGGCCGATCGAGGACTCGCTGACGCCCAGGTCAGCAGCCATCGCGGCGAGCAGGCCGATCGGCAGCGTCTCGACCGTGACGTAGAGGAACGCGGCGAGCGACAGCGCCGCCAGGGCCACCCACGCACGCGTCCGGCTCATGACCTGACGCTATCGAGGGCGTACGACAAAATGTCGCCGAAGAATGTCGCCGAAGCAGGGGCGTCGATCCGTTCGGCCGATCAAAGGCCGTGGCCCGCGCCCTTACGATGCCCGTCGTGTCTCATCGGATCATGCGAGCAGCGCTGTCGGCCGCCCTCGTCACGGGCTCGACCGCGCTCGTCCTGAGCGCCCCCGGCCCGGCCTCGGCCGTCGACCTCGCGAAGCCCCTCGAGATCGCGTCGTTCGGTGACCTCGTCGTGGACGGCCCCGGCAAGCGGATCCACATCTCCGATCCGGTCGGCGGCAAGCTGGTCACGACGGACTTCGCCGGGGTGGTCCAGAACACCTCGACCGACAATCCCGGTATCACCGGGCTGACTCTCACCAAGAGCGGCGACGTCTATGCCGCGTCGCCCAGCCGGAACGCGCTCATCGCCTTCAACGCGACCGGCAAACGGCTCGAAACCTACCCGAACACCGAGGTCGAGCCGGCCACCGTGGCCGAGGCCGGCGGCTCGTTGTGGTTCGGCGCGGCCGGCGGCGGGCTGGGCAAGCTCCAGCGCGGCGACGAGGACGAGCTGGTTCCCGACCTCACCAGCACGACCTTCGACAAGGCGCCGGCCCTGGCGGCCAATGGCAACCTGATCGCCGCGGTCGACCCGTCGGCCGCCGCCGGCACCGTCAGTGTCATCGACGTCTCGACCGCCACCCCGTCCACCGTGGTCACCCAGGGTCTCGGTCAGACGCGTGACCTGGCGTTCACCGCCGACGGCAGCCGGCTGGTCGTGACCGGGCCCAAGGGCCTGGCCCGCGCGGTGAAGCCGGCCGACCTGAGCACGATCCAGAACTACACCGCCGGCACGGACGGCAACGCCGTGGCCGTGAAGCCGGACGGCACCGTCGCGGTCGGCATCGGTGGCACGACCAGTAAGGCCGTCTCGGTCTTCGCGCCCGGCTCGGCCACCCCGGCCAAGCAGTTCTCGCTCAAGGGCACCGGCACACTGCAGCCCGGCGGTCTGGCCTGGGAGCCCGGTGGCCCGCGCCTGTTCGGCGTCTCGGGCAGCGGTGGCAAATACTCGCTGCAGATCTTCGGCGACCCGAGCAAGCTCGCCACCGCGCTTCAACTGACCGTGCCGGCCAAGCTGTCGTTCGGTCAGACGGCCACGATCACCGGCACCTTCACCGGCGCGGTCCCGGCCGGGCTGCCCGTGGTGATCACCCGCAAGGACGCGGCCGGCAGCCGCCGCGTGGGCCCGCAGACGGTGCCCGCCTCCGGCAAGTTCTCGATCAGCGACAAACCCACCCGGGCCGGATCGGTCACCTACACCGTCGCCTTCGCCGGCAACGCCGACTACCTCCCGGTCACCGCCACCAAGTCGTTCCCGGTGGGCACGATCAAACCGACGACACTCACTCTTGACCGCAACGGCAGCACCTTCGCCGCCGGGTCGACGGTGACGTTCACCGCCAAGCTGGGCGCCACCCACTCGAGCCGTACGGTCGAGATCTGGGCCGACCCGTACGGCAGTGACCTGCCCAATCGCCTCGTGCGCACGGCCACGGCGAGCAGCCAGGGCGTCGTGACCGCATCGGTCAAGCTGACCCGCACGACGACCATGTCGGCGATCTTCCGCGGTGACGCCTTCACCTCGGCGCGCACGGTCAAGTCGACGGTCGCCACCAAGGTCAGCGTCTCGGTCGCGCTCGACCGGCACTACGGGACAGGCAACATCGGCTCCGTGTCGTATCACTTCCTGCGCTCGACGATCAATCCGCAGTTCATCACCAGCATGTCGGCCTACCCGGGCCGGTCGGCCTATCTGGAGATCCAGTATCACGACGGCAAGCAGTGGCAGCCGTGGAAGGCCGTCTATACCAAGCTGTACGACAACAAGGCCTACAACGAGCTGACCGGCACCCACACCGTCGGGTTGATGTATCGGGTACGGGCCTCCTACATCTACGCCAAGTCGGGCGACACGGTGAACACCACGACCTACGGCACCTACAAATACTTCACCTTCACGAAGTAGCCGTGCGGGCCGGCACTCGAGCCTGCTTAGACTCGACGCTTGTGACGAGACGACCCCGCCTGGAGATCGAGTACTGCACGCAGTGCCGCTGGCTGCTGCGGGCCGCGTGGACGGCTCAGGAGCTGCTCACCACGTTTCAGAAGGAGCTGGGTGAGGTGGCCCTGGTGCCCGGCACGGGCGGGGTGTTCGAGATCCGGCTCGACGAGGAGCTGCTCTGGTCCCGCCGGGAGAGCGGCTTCCCGGAGCTGCCCGAGCTGAAGCGGCTGGTGCGCGACCGCATCGCCCCCGGCCGCTCCCTCGGCCACACCGACCGCGCGAGCGAGGACCGGCCGAGCGACCACGCCGGCCAGGACGCGGGTAATGCGATGGCGACGACCGACGAATCGCCCTAACGTCGGCCGCGTGATCTATCAGCATCCGCTGCACTACCTGCTCGGTGTCGAGGGGCTGTCCCTTCTCCGGGCCTACGGCGGGGAGCGCGACCGCGCCTTCGCCGAGGAGCGGGTGGCCGAGATCCGCCAGCTGCTGGACGACCCGGCGCTGGCCGTCGACGGGGTCGAGGCTCGCGCGGTCGACACGGTCACCGGTTATCGCGTGTGGTCCGAGACCTACGACCAACCGGGCAACGGCCTCTTCGCGTACGAGGAACCGTTCGTCCGCGGCATCGTCGAGGCGCTCGAGCCCGGGGTCGCCGTCGACGCCGCCTGCGGCACCGGACGGCACGCGGCCCATCTCGCGTCGCTCGGCCATCGAGTGACCGGAGTGGACAGTTCGCCCGACATGCTGGCCCAGGCCCGCGTCCGCGTGCCGCAGGCGACCTTTCTCGAGGGCGACCTGGACGCGTTGCCGGTGGCCGACGAGCACGCCGACCTGGTGATCTGTGCGCTCGCCCTGGCCCATCTGCCCGATCTGCGCCCGGCGCTGGCCGAGCTGGCGCGGGTCCTCAAGCCCGGCGGCCATCTGATCGTCACCGACATCCACCACGAGCGGGTGCTGCTCGGCTCGGTGCCGCACGTCCGCACCGACGACGACGAGCCCCGGCTGATCCCCTCCCACCGGCACCGGGCCAGTGATTATCTGGCCGCCGCCCTCCCGCACGGCCTGATCGTGCGGGCGTGCGCCGAGCCGATCGCCGACGGCCCGGTCGGCCGGCGCTTCCCGATCGAGGAGTGGGACACCTGGCCGTGGACCCTGATCGGCCAGGCCCCCGAGGCCTTCCAGGCGGCGGCGGCCGGCTCCCCGGTCGCGATCATGTGGCATTTCCAGGCGGGTCAGCGCGAGAAGAGCACGTCCAGGTCGCGCTCGGCGTAGAGCCGGTGCTGCCACTCCTCGTTCAGAACGGTCAACAGACATTTCCGTACGGGGAAAGCCCGCGGCGGCGGCCAGCCGGCTCCCTCGACGGCTGTGGTGTCGGCGGCCAGCGACTCGTCGGTGAGCCCGTCGATCACCCGGCGCACAGTCGCCATCCGGTCGAGCCGCACCGCCAGCACCTCGTCGAGGCTGGGCCGCACCGTCCGATCCCGCGGCACCCCGGGCGTGTCTTCCATCCCGTCCCACGGCAGGTCGAGCGGGTGCCACGGCGCCGGGTCGCCCAGGATCGCCCGGGAGACCCACGCGTCGGTGGCGAACGCCAGGTGCCGCAGCGTCTCGATGAACGACCACTCGCTGTCGACCGACTCGTGCAGGAGCGCGGGCGGAAGCTTGCGGGCCCGCTCGACGGTGCCCTCCCACAACCGCTCGACGATGTCCCACGCCTCGCGGAAGCCGGCCGGATCGACTGGTCGCATCTTGGGCCGGTCCGGGTCGCGCCGGTCCAGCTCGGCCTCGATCAGCGGCGCCACGTCGACCCCGTTGATCACCAGGTTCTCGACCCCGCCGTCGATGCTGACGTTGCCCAGATAGACGCCCCGCATCACCGAGTCGAAGAAGTCGGTGTCGCGGAAGACGCTGCGGCGCAGGTCGACGAAGTTGAACCGGGAACCGCTCAGGTCTTGGTGCTCGAAATCAGCCATGAGCGGCACGGTAATCCCTGTTCCGGACGTTACGCTTCCCTATCCCGCACCCGGTGACGGCCGATCGGCACGATCATCGGCGTGTTCGAGATCGGGTCGTTCACCAGGCGGCAGCGCATGCCGAAGACGTCGGCGACGATCTCTTCGGACAGCACGTCGTTGGGGTGGCCCGCGGTCACCACCGCGCCGTCCTTCATCACCACCAGGTGGTCGGCGTAGCGGAAGGCCAGGTTGAGCTCGTGCAGCACGATCACGATCGTGGTGCCCTCGGCCTCGTTCAGGTCGGTCAGCAGGTCGAGCACCTCGACCTGGTGGCTGATGTCGAGATAGGTGGTCGGCTCGTCGAGCAGCAGGATCCCGGTGCGCTGGGCCAGCGCCATCGCGATCCACACCCGCTGCCGCTGGCCGCCGGAGAGCTCGTCGACCGGGCGGGCGGCCAGCGCCAGCGTGCCGGTCGCGGTGAGCGCCGCCGTGACCGCCTCGTCGTCGTCGCCGCTCCACCGCCGGAACCAGCCCTGGTGCACGTGCCGGCCCCGGCTGACCAGGTCGGTCACCGTGATGCCGTCCGGCGCGACCGGGCCCTGGGGCAGGATGCCGAGCTGGAGCGCGACCTCGCGGCTGGGTGTGGCGTGGATCGACTTGCCGTCCAGCAGGACGTCGCCCGACGAGGCCGGGAGCAGGCGGGCCAGCCCCCGCAGGAAGGTCGACTTCCCGCACGCGTTGGGCCCGACGATGATCGTCACCTGGCCGGTCGGCACGGGCATGGTCAGGTCGCGGACGACCGTCCGCTCGCCGTAACCCAGCGACAACCCGTCGGCCTTCAGATCCCAGGGCACGATCAACCTCCTCGGCCGGAGCGATTGGCCGTGGCCAGCAGCCACAGCAGGTAGGGGGCGCCGATGACGCCGGTGACGACGCCGACCGGGAACTCGCGCGAGCCGAGCAGGTGCGACCCGATGAAGTCGGAGACGAGCACGAGCAGGGCGCCGACCAGAGCAGCCTGGATGAGTACGGGACGTCCGCCGCCGACCAGACGCGCGGCGATCGGGCCGGACATGAACGCCACGAAGGCGATCGGCCCGGCCGCCGCGGTCGCCATCCCGGCCAGGCCGACCGCGATGATCAGCAGCGCGAAACGGCTCCACTGGACGCGTACGCCGAAGGCCGTGGCCAGATCGTCGCCGAGCTGCATGCCGGTCAGCGCGCGCCCCAGGATCAGGGCCAGGGGCAGCAGGATCACCAGGGCGACCGCGAGCGGGACGATCTGCGGCCACGTCCGGCCGTTGACGCTGCCGGTCAGCCAGATCATCGCCTCGGCCGCGACTTTGACGTCCGAGCGGGTCAGAATGTAGGAGGTGATGCTGGTCAGCACCGTGCCGATGCCGATCCCGACCAGGATGAAGCGATAGCCGCCCACCCCTTTGCGCCACGACAGCGCATAGATCGTCAGCGCGCTGACCACCGCACCGGCCAGACCGGCGGCCGCGACGATGCCGCCGTCGAGCCCGAGGACCAGCACGGCCACGATTCCCGCAGTCGTCGCGCCCTGGCTCACCCCGATCACGTCGGGGCTGGCCAGCGGGTTGCGCAAAAGCTGCTGAAAGACCGTGCCGGCCAGCCCGAAGGCCAGCCCGGTCAGAGCCGAGACGGAGGCCCGGGGCAGGCGCAGGTCGCGCATGATGTAGTCGACGCCGGCCGGGGTGGGCAGGCCCAGCAGCGAGCGCACCACGTCGGGCAGCGAGATCTGGAAGTCGCCGTAGGACAGCGTGAGCGCGAACATACCGAGCACCGCGACCAGCAGCGCGACGGCAACGGTCCGGGCCCGGGCCGACTCCCGGCCGCGGGTTGTCGCGACCACCCCCACGCTCACAGCTCGGCCAGTTTCTCGCGACGGGCCATGGCCACGAAGATCGGCGCCCCGATGATCGCGGTGACGATGCCGACCTGCACCTCACCCGGGCGCGCGACGACCCGGCCGATCACGTCGGCCACGAGCAGCAGCAACGGCGCCAGCAGCATCGAATACGGCAGCAGCCAGCGGTGGTCGGGCCCGGTGATGGACCGGGCGATGTGCGGGATGACGAGACCGATGAACACCAGCGGGCCGGCCATCGAGGTGGCCGTGCCGCAGAGCAGGACCACCGCGCCGGCCGCGACGAGCCGGGCGACGATCACGTTCTGACCGAACGAGGTGGCGACGTCGTCGCCCAGGGCCAGCGCGTTGAGCGCCCGCGCGGAATACAGGGCCAGGAGGGCGCCGGCGATCAGGAACGGCACACTCTGGACGGCGACGTCGGTGCCCCGCCCGGCCAGCGAGCCGACCTGCCAGAAGCGGAACTGGTCGTAGGCGTCCACGTCGGTGATCAGGACGGCGGTGGTGAACGAGACCAGCGCCGCCGTGACCGCGGCCCCGGCCAGTGCGAGCTTGACCGGGGTGGCACCGCCGCGCCCGATCGAGCCGACGGTGTAGACCAGGACCGAGGTGATCGCGGCCCCGAGAAAGCCGAACCAGACGTACCCGGTCAGGCTCGTGATGCCGAAGAAGCTGATCGCGATGACGATGAACAGACCGGCGCCGGCGTTGACACCGAGGATGCCGGGGTCGGCCAGCGGGTTGCGGGTGACACCCTGGATCACCGCGCCGGCCAGTCCGAAGGCGGCCCCGGCGAGCAGACCGACGATCGTCCGGGGCAGGCGGGACTGGGTGACGATCAGGTCTTCGGTCGAGTTCGGATCCGGGTTCACCAGCGCGTGCAGCACCGTGCCGAAGGGCACGTCCCGGGCGCCGACGGCGAGGCTCAGCAGCGCGGCACCGGCGAGGGCCGCCGCGATCACCACCAGTCCGGTGGTGAGCACGACGGCCCTGCGGTGCCGGGTGTCTGTGTCCGGCACCGGTAGTCAGCCGGCGGCGGTGGCCAGCAACGGGGTGACCTTGTCCACGGCGTAGGACAGGCCGGCGACGGACGCGCTCGAGAACGCGTTCGAGATGTCCTTGTCATCCATGTAGGCGACGTGCCCGGCCTTGACCGACGGCACCGCCTGGAAGAGCTTGTCGTTCTTGACCTGGTCCAGAGTGGCCTGGATCAGGAACACCACCGTGACGCCGGCGTCGGCCAGGTCGAGCTGCTCGTTGGAGAGCGGGATGTAGAACGAGTCCTTCTTCAGGGCCTCGATCGCCGGCGCGTTCTTGAAGCCGAGCTTGGTGAGGAAGTCGACCCGGCCGTCGCCGGTGACGTAGGCGCCCCAGCCGTCCCCGGTGCGGGCGACCGCGGCGACGGTCTTGTCCTTGAATCCCGGGTTGGCCGCGGCGGCCGCGGTGAACTTCGCGTCCAGGTCGGTCTTGAGCTTGGCCGCCTCGGTCTGCTTGCCGAGCGCCTTGCCGATCATGTCGAGCTGCTGCTCCCACGTGGTCAGATACATCTCGCCGCCCTGGGGGACGTCGACCACGGGCACGCCGAGCTTGGCCAGCTGGTCGTGGCGCGCCTTCTCGCCGCTGCCCCGGGTGTCGAGGATCAGGTCGGGCTTGAGGGCCGCCACCTTCTCCATGTCGAGCTCGAGGGTGCCGAGGATCTCGGGTGCCGTCGTGTACTTCCCGGCGTTCCACGGGCCCTGACCCTCGCCGCCGAACGCCAGCCAGTCGGACGCCCCGACCGGCTGCACGCCGAGCGAGAGGGCGACGTCGGCGTCGCTCCAGCCCAGCGCGACGACCCGCTCGGGCTGCTTGCCGACCGTCACGTCGCCGAAGGCGGTAGTGATCGTGACCGGGAACTGGGAGGCGGCCGACGGGCCCGGATCGGAGGCCGCGCCGGTGTCCTCCGTGCCGCTCGTCGAGCAGCCGGAGAGGGCCACGACGGCACCGAGGATGGCTACCGGCAGCAACCGGCGGGCGCGCGAAAAGGGTGAACGCATGAAGGCTCCATCAAGATTCAAAGGTGAGCCTAACCTAACGGCAACCACCATATCCGCAAGTCACAGCCACTCAGGTCACATTTCCATACGTCCTGCCAGGTGGGCCGCGGCGGCGATGGTGGCCGCGTACTGGACCGCGACGAGCCGCCCGATCTCGATCGGCTCCAGTTCGGCCACCCGGGCGTCCTCGGCCAGCCACTCGGCATAACGCTGCTCCACCTCGGCCAGTGCGGCCCGGATCTGCCCGCGCACGTTGCCCACCGCGGCCTCACCCCGCAGCGCGCGCCGCAGGATCCCGCCGTAGCGCAGCCGATACTCGTGCACATTGAGGGCCAGCGAGTTGGCCTCGGCCACCGTGGCCGGACGGTCCGAGGCCGGTTCCTTGCTGCGGGCCAGCCGCGCCGGGCCCGTGCTCTCGAGCATGGCGGCATAGAAGCGGGCCGCCCGCCAGAACGGCGAGGCCGGGGCCAGCAGGTGGCTTTCGACCGAGGCCAGCGTACGGGTGAGCAGCTCGGCCAGATCGGTGAGCGCGACCGCGTTGGCGGCCAGCGCCTCGGCGTAACCCAGCCCGGCCGGTGACGTGTCGCCGGCCCGCGTGTCCAACCAGTACGGCAGCTCACTGACCAGCATGAACGAGCCCCACCGACCGGCGTACCAGGTGGTACTGCCGCCCTCGAAGATCCACGGCTCGTTGCGCGCCATCGTGCGCTCGTAGACGGTGGCCAGCGGCGTCGCCTCGTAGATGGCGTCGTCCAGCAGCACCAGATCGGGCGCCTCGGGCTCGCCGCGGTCGAGCGGGATGCCCAGGTGCTCGGGCACCCGCTGCAGGATCGGGTGCAGCCGCGGCTCGGCCCGGCTGAGCCAGTAATACGCCCCGCCCAGCTCGCTGTTGTGCAGTGAGGCGATCAGCGCCGGCCGGTGCGCGTCGATCAGCCGCATCAGCGCCTGGGTCTCGGGGATCGGCTCGTCGAAGTACGCGTCCTCGTGGTTGACCGGGAACGTCCACTCGACCTGGTCGCGGCCGGCCGGGCGATAGAAGTGCTCGGCGTAGTGCGCGCGGGTGAACGGGCCCCGCAGCCAGCCCTCGTTGAGCCGCAGCCCGTCGGGGTCGGCGCAGTCCACGATCCGCCACGTGTGGCCCAGCCGCTCGCGTAACGCCGGGTCGGCGCAGAGACGTTCGGCCAGGTGCAGCGCGGTCAGGCCACCGATCGGCTCGTTGGGGTGCGGCAGTCCGAAGGCCAGCGCCTCGGGGGCGTCCGGATCCTCCGCCGAGATGGTCAGGCACCAGAGCGGGTTGCCCTGCCGGGAACTGCCGCAGCGCCGCAACGAGGCGACGCCGGGGTGACGATCCGCGATCCGCCGGAGCCCGGCGTGCAGGTCGTCGACCCCGGCGAAGGCCTCGTAGGCCGGCACGGTCTCGATCTCGGAGAGGAGCCAGGCGGGAAGGTTGTCCACCCCGCCATCTTCCCCGCTATTCCTTGGTACCGGCTGCATGCACTGGCGGAACCCGCAGCAGGCGGCTCACCGGCAGGATCGTGGTCACCAGGGCCAGCGCGGTCGTCCCGCCCAGCACGATGACCCAGCCCAGCGGCGGGATGTAGGGCACGAATGTGCCGGTCAGCGCGTGCACCACGGCGATCAGGGTGGCCCCGGCGATCGCCGCGCCGACCGTCAGCGCCGTCCCCAGCAGGCCGACCTGCTCGGCGTTGACCATGCGCCGCACCTGGCGCCGGGTGACCCCGGCCAGTCGCAGCAGCGCGAGCTCGCGGCCGCGGGCCAGCGCGGCCATCACCATGGTGTTGCCGGCCGCCAGCGCGGCGTAGCCGACCATCACCGTGATCAGCAGCTTGTTGAGCCAGGCGCTGATGGCCAGGTCGCGGCCGAGCTGACCGGTGAGGTCGTCGGCGGTGGTGACCGTGCCGACGGCGGCCAGTTGCCGATCGGTGGTGCCCTGGGTGCGGACGAGCACCTCGTCGTACGTACCGCCGCTCTGCGGGAGCAGGACGTCGCCGAAGCCGAGGCCCCGGTCGTAGATCGCGACCACCCGGGACTTGACCGGGGTGCCGTCGGCCAGCCACATCTCCGCCGTGCCGCCGACCTTCCAGCCGGAGGACGACGCCTGCAGGGCCGAGGCCGCGATCGTGCCGTCGGTCAGGCCGGCCAGGCTGCCCTCGCGCACCTTCAGGTCCATCGTGGACGTGAGCTGGGCCGGGTCGGCGGCGCGGGCCACGGCCGGCTCGGCGCCGTCGAAGACACGGACCACGACCGACGTACGCCGGACGCCCGTGGCCGCCTCGACACCGGGGATCTGCCGCACCTTTGCGACCGCCGCCGGTGACAGACCTTGCGGTGCGGTCAGCACCCGGTCGGCCAGCATGCCGTCGCGGCTCTGGGCCACGGTCTGGCGCTGCAGATTGTCCTGCAGGAACCAGACCGAGCCGCCGAACCCGACCGACAGCACCAGAGCGCTCAGCACCGCCGACATACCCCGCGCGTTGGCCCGCAGGTTGGCCACCGCCAGGTCCCCCGAGACCCCCCACACCGTACGCAGGACCGGCGCGAGCAGCCGGGCGGCGAACCCGTTGACCCACGGCGCCAGCAGCGCGACCGCCATCACGAAGAGGTAAAGCATGCCGACCGCCGCCGCGAGCGCGGCCGTGCCCGCCAGTGCGGCCGCGAAGAACAGCGACACCACGGCACCGGCCAGCGTCAGCAAACCGAAGGCGAGGCGGACGCGGCCGCCCCGGGGCGGCTCGACGGCGATCTCGCCGAGCGCCTCGGCCGGGCGGATCCGGGCGACGCGGCGGGCCGCGAGCCGGGCCGCCAGCACCGCGACCAGCATGGTCAGCGCGACGGCGACCAGGGCGCCGAGCGCGGGGTTGACGATCGGGAAGCCGGCCGGCAGGAAGCCGCGGGTGACCATCTCGTCGTGCACCCAGTGGGTGGCCCAGAGACCGGCCGGCACGCCGATCACGGCCGAGGCCAGACCCACGACGGCGGCCTCGGCGACCACCAGACGGCGTACCTGGGCCGGGGTGGCGGCGACGGCCCGGAGCAGGGCCAGATCGCGGCGGCGGTGCCGGACCGAGAGGCCGACCGTGCCCGCCACCACAAAGACGATCAGCAGGACCACGTAGCCACCGAAGGCGGAACCCGCCTCGACCAGGAGCGATCGGGCCTCGATCGCGGTGGACGACTCGGCCCAGCCGCGCTCGTCCCCGGCGTACGCCTCGACCCCGGCCCCCTCGGCCAGCTGATCGATCCTCTCGTTCACCGAGGACGGAGCCTGAATGGCGATCGCCGTCGCCCGGTCGCCCCGCACGCCGACGACCTGGACCTCGGTCACCCCGCTCAGGGCGCGGATCTGGTCGGCCAGCGCCACCGGGACGGTGCCCTCGGGCAGTGGCACCTCGGAGGTGGTGACCTCGCCGTCGAACTCCTTGGTGGAGACGGTGATGTGCCGGTGGGCGACCACGACGTCGGCTGCGGCGAACTGCTTCGGCTCGGGCTTGAACTGCAGGCCGGACTGCACGAAGACGGCCAGGGACATCAGGATCATCACGCCGCCGGCCAGGGCGACCAGGGTGGCGATGGAGGTGCCGGGACGCCGGAGCAGCAGGCGCATCGCGAGCTTGAACATGATCAGGCCTTCCACCGCGTCGCGAGGATCTCGGCGATCTTCTCGGCGCCGAGCTGGGGCAGGTCGCGCACGATCCGGCCGTCGGCCAGCACCAGGACGCGATCGGCGTAGGAGGCGGCGACCGGGTCGTGGGTCACCATCACCACGGTCTGGCCGTATTCGTCGACCATCGACCGCAGCAGACCGAGCACCTCGGCCGCCGTCGAGGTGTCGAGCGCGCCGGTCGGCTCGTCGGCGAACACCACGTCGGGGCGCACGGCGAGCGCCCGGGCGATGGCGACCCGCTGTTGCTGGCCACCGGAGAGCTGAGCCGGGCGGTGGGTCAGCCGGTTGGTCAGGCCGACCCGCTCGATCACGCCGCCCACCCACTGCCAGTCGGTCCGCTCACCGGCGAGCTTCGAGGGAAGCAGGATGTTCTCCTCGACGGTGAGCGCGCCGATCAGGTTGAAGGACTGGAAGACGAAGCCGATGCGGTCGCGCCGCAGCTCGGTCAGTTTCGTCTCGGACAGCTCGGAGAGCTCGGTGCCGCCGACCCAGACCCGGCCCGACGTGGGGCGGTCGAGGCCGGCCGCGGTCTGCAGCAGCGTGCTCTTGCCGGAGCCGGACGCGCCCATCACCGCGGTGAACGTGCCGCGGGCGAAGGCCGCGTCCACCCCGGCGAGGGCCGCGACCGGCTGCCCGTCGGTGGCGTACGTCCGGGTGAGTCCTTCCACCCGGACCGCGAGCATGTCGTTCATCTCAGGCGCCTCTCAGTGTCGTTGGCTGACACCGGAAACGCTATTTCGCGCAACGGTCAAGATCGATGAAGCCAGCAGGCCTCTTCGTGGTACAGCCTGCTCTACCTGAGGCTATTGCCGCAGGTAGCGCAGCACGGCGGTGACCCGGCGGTCGGCCCGGTCGTCGGGGGCCAGGTCGAGCTTGGCGAAGATGCTGCGGATGTGTTTGTGCACCGCCCCCTCGGTGACCACCAGCTTCTCGGCGATCGCGGTGTTGCCCAGTCCCTCGGCCATCAGCGCCAGCACGTCCCGCTCGCGCGGGCTCAGCCGGGTCAGCGCGTCGTCGGGCCGGCTGCGCGACAGCAGCAACCCGACCACTTCCGGGTCGACGGCGGTGCCACCGTCGGCCACCCGGTGCAGCGCCTCGAGGAACTGCTCGACCCGGCCCACCCGCTCCTTGAGCAGGTAACCGAGGCCGGCCGCGCCGCCGGCCAGCAGGTCGGTGGCAAAAGCCTGCTCGACGTACGCCGAGAGCACGAGCACCGCGAGGCCGGGCAACCGCCGCCGGGCCTCGACCGCGGCCACGATGCCCTCGTCGGTGTGTGTGGGCGGCATCCGCACGTCGACGATCGCCACGTCCGGCTTGTGCTCGTCGACCGCGGCCAGGAACGCCTCCGGCCCGTCGGTGGTGGCCACCACGTCGAGCGACTCGGCCCGCAGCAGCAGCGCCAGGCCCTCCCGCAGCAGCGCGTCGTCCTCGGCGATCACGATCCGCACGGCAGCTCCACTCGCAGGGTTGTCGGCCCGCCGGCCGGGCTGGTCAGGATCAGACTGCCGTCGTACGCCTCGACCCGCCGGCGGATCCCGGTGATCCCGGATCCGCCGTTCTCGTCGGCGCCGCCGTGACCGTCGTCCTCGATGCTCAGTCGCAGTCTCTGATTCTCGATGCGCGCGGTGACCCGGGCCGAGGTCGCCCCGCTGTGCTTGGTGATATTGGTGAGCGCCTCGGCCACCACGAAGTAGGCCGTGGCCTCGACCGACGCGGCGCAGCGGGTGGGCAGGTCGACATCGAGGCGGCAGGGCACGGCGCAGTCGGCCGCCAGCCCGGCCAGCGCGGCGTCGAGACCGCGGCCGTCGAGCACCGGCGGGAGGATGCCGCGCACCACGGTCCGCAGCTCGGCCAGGGCCTGCTCGGCCGCCTCCTGGGCCCGGTCGAGGACCTCGGTCGCGGTGGCCGGGTCCCGGGCGACCGCCCGCCGGGCCGCGCCGAGCAGCACGCTCACCGCGACCAGGCGGTTCTGGGCGCCGTCGTGCAGCGAGCGTTCGATGCGGCGCAGCTCGGCCGCGTGCGCGTCGAGGGCGGCGGCCCGGGTGGCAGTGAGCTCGACGATCCGCAGCGACAGGTCGGTGCCGGGCGGCGGTGCGAGCAGCCGGCGGCCCGGCCCGGCCTGCGCGCGGGCCAGCCACGGGGCCACGGCGATGCCGATGACGACCCAGGCCACGCCGTAGAGAGCCACGAGCAGCGCGTCGAGCTGGGTGTGAACCGACCAGAAGACCAGCCCCGGAGCCGACTCGGGGGACGCCCGGGACCACCAGAGCGGGTACGTCACATCCTGCAGCGCCGAGAGCGGGACGGTCAGGCCGAAGAGACTGATCAGGAAGCCGAGCGTCGCGTGCTCGGCGAGCCAGGCCACCTCCCGCCACAGCGACGGGTCACGCCAGGCCCGCAGGCTCGGTGGCAGCGGCCCCGGCCCGAGGATCTCGGGACCCCAGCGGGACAGACGGGCGCGTTCCCGGTCGGCCACCGCGCGGACGGTCTGGGCGGCCGACGGCGCGAAGAACAGCCCGATGCCGCCGAGACTGGCCACCGCCACCACCAGCAACCACAACAGCACGGGCAGCGCGAGAACCGCCGTGCCCAGCCCGCCGAAAAGCCGCCGCAGGGCGCTGACGGTGACGCGGGTGCGGCGCCGGAGCCCGTCGAGCGTCATAGCCCGCAACCCTAAACCCGGAGCACCCCGGTCGGCCTGCGGGATGACCAGAGGGCGGCGTTGAAGACGGCCCAGGCCACGCCGAGCAACAGCGCGGCGATCGTCTCGCTCAGGCTGCTCCAGCCCAGATAGACCCAGGAGCCCGCACAGACCGTGAGAACGGCGGCCGCCACCGTGCCCACGGTGACCCGTCGCGGCCAGGTCAGGCGGCGCGACAGCAGCCAGGTGAGCAGGCCGATCACCGCCGTCAGCTGGGCGACCTGCCCGGAGGCCAGGGCGGCCAGGGCCGGGCCGGCGTCACCGGCGCCCCGCAGGAGGTGGGGCATCGGGCCGTCGTACTCGAAAGCGGAGGGAAGGATCACCTCGGGCCGGCTCTGCCAGGAGGGCGGCGAGACGACCGCCAGGACGAGCACGAGGACCGCCATGGGCGCCAGCGGGGCGAGGCCGTCGAGCAGTCGCGCGCGGCGCCACCAGGCGTGGGCCACGGCGACGACGGCGGCCACGGCGAGCAGCACCTCCGGGCTGACCGAGGTCGCCAGGTCGAGCGCGAAGAGATAGCCGTCGGACGTCCACTGGTCACGCGCCCACCCGGTGACCGCGTCGTCGGCCGCGGACAACCCGCTGAGCTCGACGATCAGCGGGGTGACGGCGACCAGGAAGACGGCCAGGAGCACCAGCGCCCCGAGGCTGGCGAGCACCCGCGCCACCCAGCCGTCGTATCGCAGCGGTCGCCGCATCAGCGGTGGCACCCACGGCATCGGCGGCGGGTGGTCGCCCAGCCACCGGCCCGCGAGCACGAGCGCGATCAGCAGGGCGGTCAGCACGGCCAGCGCCCCGCCGGCCCGCCCGGCCCGGGCCGCCAGTACGTCGTAGGAGGCACCGGCCAGATAGCTGCCCAGCACCAGCCAGAGCGCCCACCCGACCGCCGCCGGGCTGTGCCAGGTCACGAATATCCGGTAAGGCACGCCGTTCATCCCGGCCAGCCGGGGCACCAGCGTGCGCGCACCGACCACCCACTGTCCGAAGAAGACAGCCCGCCCGCCGTGCCGGTCGAAGATCCGCTCGGCCCGCCGCCAGTGCCGTTCCTTGACCCACCGCGCCCGCGGTCCCCGGCGGCGACCGGCGAAGTATCCGCCCGTCCCGCCGAGGACCGCCGCCCCCGTTGCGACCAGCGCGGCCGGGACGATGCCCACCACCCCCTCGTTGGCGAGCAGGCCCAGCGCGACGAGCGCCGTCGCCGACGGCAGCACCAGCCCGGCGAGCAGCGCCGCCTCCGCGGCCACCAATGCAGCGACGACCACCAGCACCAGCCCCGTGGGCAGCGCCCCGATCAGGTTGCCGACCATCTGCATGCGGGCAGCCTATGGACGCTCGGACCCTAGGCGGATCGGTGAGATTCCCCTAAGCGCGAAGCGCCCGAAAATCATTTATCCCGATGGCCGGCAACCGAAACGTCTTATTCCCCATCCTCTTTTCGGCTATCGATCTTCTGGGTTACCCGGCGTGTTGAATGACCGTTTCCGGGGCGTCGGGATGCTTTCCTGATCATGCAACACCGAATTGCCGAAAACCCCTCCTGGAAAGGGAGAAAGACATGAACAAGGTAACGCGACTTCTCACGACCGCCGGTCTCGGCCTGCTCGCCGGAGTGGCTTTCGGTGTCGGCCCGGCGCAGGCCGCGGACGCCTCGGCGCCGAGTGCGGCCAAGGCCCAGACCGGCGCGGCGCAGGCCGACCGGAACTGGGGCCGCGAGGTGACGGTGGGCTACTACCGCTCGTACCGGGCCTGTGACCTGGCCGGTCGCATCGGTGAGCGGTTCAACCGCTGGAACGACTACGACTGCGAGTTCCAGCGCCGGGGCTTCCACCGCGGCACGTTCGCCCTCGAGGTCGAGCGCAGCTGGGGCCGGCCCGGCCACCGGTTCGACGACCGCGGCCGCGGCCACGACCGTTTCGACCACGACGGTCGCGGCGGCCGGGGTCGCTGACAACGGTTCCACAATAGTTTTCCCGCACTTACCGGCACCTATTTCCCGGAATATTGAAAAGGAGCCGCCTCTGCCCCCCACGCGCTGATCACTACCCCACAGGTCCCCGCCGGTGCCGGGCGCGTCACGCGCCCGGCACCCGCGTTTGCCCCGGACCTCGGTGAGATCCCCGAGCGAGGGCGGGAACTTCCGAGCGCCGGGGAACGACCAACCACTTCCGGCGGAACTACGATGGCGCCACGATCGCCCTGCGGAAGGACCTGTTGACCCCATGGACAAACCCCGCCGCCCCGGCCTGACCCGTCTGCTCGTCGCGCTGGCGGCGATGCTGGCCGTCCTGCTGCCCGGCGCCCCGGCGTTCGCCCACAACGCGCTGGCCCAGGCCACCCCGGCCAAGGGCGCCACCGTCAAGAAGGCTCCGACCAGCGTCAAGCTGAAGTTCCTGCAGAAGCTGAACCCCGACTACACGACGATCACCGTCACCGGCGCCGCCCGGGTCACCACGTCGGAGCCCGAGGTCGAGGGTGCCACCGGCACGGTCACCTTCGACCCGCTGGCCAACGGCGCCTACACGGTCGCCTACCGCGTGGTCTCCAAGGACGGTCACACGGTTCAGGGCTCCTACAAGTTCACCGTCGCCGACCCGTCCGCGACGGCCGAGCCCACCACCGCCCAAGCCACCTCCGCTCCCGCCTCGCCGGCCGCCGACGAGTCGCTGGTCGCCGCGCCCCCGCCGGCCACCAGTGCCGCCGCCCCGGCGACCGACCTGGCGTCCGGCCAGGAGGAGTCCGGGGGCAACGGACTGATCATCACGATCGTCGTCGTGGCGCTGGCCGTCGTGGCCCTCGGCGTCTTCCTTGTCACCCGTCGCCGCAGGACCACCTGAGATGGCCGCGCTCGGTGTCGCCGTCGTCGGTTTCGGCTGGATGGGGCAGGTGCACGCGCAGGCGTACGCCCGGGTGCCGCACCACTACGCCGAGATCGACCCCATCCGCCTGGTCTCGGTGGCCGACGACGTGCCCGGGCGCGCCGAGCAGGCGGCCCGGCGCTACGGCTTCGAGACGTCGACCCCGCAGTGGCGCGATCTGGTCGGTGATCCCCGGGTGCAAGCGGTCAGCATCACCGCGCCCAACTTCCTGCACCGCGAGATGGGCAGCGCGTTCGCGGCGGCCGGACAGCACATCTGGATCGAGAAACCGGTCGGGCTGACCGCGGCCGACGCGCGGGCGATCGTCGGTGACGTCCAGGTGACCGTCGGGTTCAACTACCGGAACGCGCCGGCCGTCGAGACGGCCCGGGCGCTCATCGCCGACGGCGAGATCGGGGCGGTCACGCACGCCCGGTTCCGGTTCCTGAGCGACTACGCGGCCCATCCCGACGGCGCTCTGAGCTGGCGCTTCGAGCGGGCCCGGGGTGGCAACGGCGTGCTCGGCGACCTCGGTGCACACGGCGTCGACCTGATCCGCCACCTGCTCGGCGAGATCGACTCGCTGGTGGCCGACACCGCGATCTTCATCCCGGGCCGGCCCCGGCCGACCGCCGCCACGGCCGGCCACGAACGCGGCAGCGGCGAGCCGGGCCCGGTCGAGAACGACGACTGGTTCGGCAGCCTGCTGCGGATGGCCTCGGGCGCCCGGGTGACTCTGGACTGCAGCCGCGTCGCCGTGGGCGAGCAGAACAGCTACGGTTTCGAGATCCACGGCACCCGGGGCGCGCTGTTCTGGGACTTCCGCCGGATGGGCGAGCTGGGCATCGCCACGGGGTCGTCCTATCAGGACGAGCCGGTGCGCATCCACTACGCCGGCCCGGCCGACGGAGACTTCGGCGCGTTCCAGCCCGGTGCCGGCATCCCGATGGGCTACGACGACCTCAAGGTCATCGAGGCGGCGCGCTTCCTGCGCTCGGTCGCGGACAAACAGCCGTACGGGGCCTCGCTGGTCGACGCCGTCCGGGCCGCCGAGGCCCTGGACGCGATGGAGCAGTCGGCCGCATCCGGAGCCTGGGTCACGCTGAACCACGCCGGCTAGACCAGAAAGCGCCGGAACCACTCCACGGCCAGCTGGTCGACCCGCGCGGCGTGCGGGGTCCGCGGCGCCGCCTCGGTTCCGGGCTCCTCGGCCAGGGCGTGCCCCATGTCCGGTACGACGTGCAGGTCGGCGATCGCGCCGCGCGGGCGCCCTGGGCCGGTGCCGACGCCACGTACGGAACTCCGGCCGCCACTCCCGGAAAAACCATGCCGCACGGGGTATCACGGGGGTATGGGCGACATTCTTCTGACGGGTGCGGCCGGGCGGATCGGCCGGATGCTGCGGGCCCGGCTGAGCACCCGGCACTCGTGGCGCTTCACCGACCTGCGGCCCGAGCCCGGCGTGGCTGCCCTCGACGTCACCGACGCCGATGCCGTGGCCAGGGCGTGCGAGGGTGTCGACACCGTGGTCCACCTGGCCGGGCTGGCTGGTGGCGGCTCGTTCGACGAGGTGCTGGAGTCGAATGTGCGCGGCACCGAGAACGTGTTCCGCACCGGCGTCGCCCGGGTCGTCCTGGCCTCGAGCAACCACGCGGCCGGCTTCTATTCGCGCGCCGACGCCCTCCCCGACGGCCTGCCCGACGACGTGACACCCCGCCCGGACTCCTACTACGGCTGGAGCAAGGCGGCGACCGAGTCCCTGGCCCGCCTCTACCACGACCGTTGCGGCACGCATGTCGTCTGCCTGCGGATCGGTGCCTGTTTCGAGCGGCCCCGCCAACCCCGCGACCTGTCCCTGTGGCTCTCCCCCGACGACGCCGGGCGGCTGGTCGAGGCATCGCTGCAGGCCACCGGATTCCACGTCGTGTGGGGCATCTCGGCCAACCGCCACCGCTGGTTCTCCGCCCGCGGCGCCCGGGACATCGGTTACGTCCCGCGCGACGACGCGGCCGATCACCTCCTCGGTGAGCCGGACCTCACGCGAGTAGAGCAGCAGCTGGTCGGCGGCACCGTCCCGGCTCGCCCTCTCACCGGCTGAACCGCCGCGACAGCTCGGCCAGGCGACCACGCTGCGCCGAGCCCGCCTGCCTGACCACAAAGGACCGGATCACCGCCGGCGACCACACCTCGATCGACTCGGTCAGCGCCGTACCCGTCCCCGACGCCGCCAGCTCGACCGTCGCCACCAGCCGGACCCGGCCCGGGCTGACCACCTCGCTCACCAGCCGCCGATCCTCCTCGGCCCCGGTCAGAATGACCCGGATCGGGTTGTCCCAGTGGAACGGACCGAGCCGGAACCGCTCGACCGCGACGTAGGAGATCGCCCGCCCCTGCGCCCGGACGTCACGCACCGCGACGACCAGCGGCGACAGGGCCACGTAGCTCTGCGGCTCCAGGAGATGCGCATAGATCGCCGGCGGCGGCGCGGGCAGCCGTACGGTCTCGCTGAACTGGTCGAACGGCATGCGGCGAGCTCTCCCAACACCTTGATTTAAGAATCTTTAAGGTTCTGACCTGGGCTGACTGTTGACAAGACATCGATAGGCAACATTATTGTTAACCACCTTGCCAATCCCCTCCACGGCAGACGAGGTATCCCCATGAAGAAGCGCACGCTCCTGGCCGCGGCACTCTCCACCGCTGTCGTCGCCGGGCTCGGCGTCCTCGGCATCACCAATGCCAACGCCGCCGCCCTCAACCCCGCAGTCGCCCCGGGCGGCAACTTCAACCTCTCAGTCTGGTCCCTCCAGCTACCTGTCGGCTCCCCCGGATCGCCCGAGACGATCTCGCCGGCCCGGCTCCAGGGCGCCTCCGGTTACACCAACCCCGCCTACTTCTGGACCGACAAGAACGACGGCTCCATGACCTTCTGGGCACCGGAGAAGGGTGTCACCACGCCCAATTCGAAGTACGCCCGCTCCGAGCTCCGCGAGATGAACGCCAACGGCTCCGCGGCCAACTGGACGCTGGCCGGCAACCACACGCTGAGCGCCGAGCTGCGCATCGTCTCGGTGACCAAGAACGTCGCCGTCGGCCAGGTCAAGCTGGGCACCGGCGGCACCTCGACCAAGCCGCTGTTCGAGCTGTACTACCGGGCCAACGGCGACATCTACCTCGGCCAGCAGCGCAGCCCCACCGACGGCCAGACCCTGCATAAGCTGGGCAACGTGGCGGTCGGTCAGAAGTGGACCTACGTCCTCAACGTCCAGGGCAACAAGGCCGGCGTCACCATCAACGGCAGCAAGACGAACTACACGATCCCATCGTCGTTCAACCCGTACAAGCAGTATTTCAAGGCCGGCTCGTACAACCAGTCGTCCTCCGAGAGCACGTCCAACGGCGCCAAGGTCAAGTTCTACAACCTCACGGTCAGCCACGCCTGACCGTGCCGGGCCGAGGCCGCCGCCGTCTGCTCACGCAGGTGCGCGGCGGCTGACGCCACATCAGCTCGACGGCGGGCGCAACGCGTTCGACAGCGTGCGGGTGAGCAGGTCGAGCACGTGGTGGCGGGACGCGTCCTGACGCTGGGCGCGGTATTCCCAGGCCGCGTACAACTGGCTCCAGAGCAGGGCGAGCACCCAGTCGGGGGGCAGGGCCGGGTCGATCGAGCCGTCCGCCCGGCCGCGCTCGATGACTCGGAGCAGGCCGCCCTCGTCCTGCGA
The DNA here is from genome assembly GCF_023544465.1 of Paractinoplanes maris. Taxonomy (GTDB): domain Bacteria; phylum Actinomycetota; class Actinomycetes; order Mycobacteriales; family Micromonosporaceae; genus Actinoplanes; species Actinoplanes maris. Next base: position 358,692 of record NZ_JALPVL010000002.1, read on the forward strand.
CTCCCAGCACTCGCCGCCCTGACCGGCGAACATCAGCGACAGCAGCGAGCCGAGGTCGAAATACTCCCGGCAGAGCCGCAGCAGGGCCTCGGCCCCGGTGCCCCGCTCGAGGTCGGCCAGCGTTGCCGCCCGGACGAGGCGCTCCCCACCCTCGGCGGACACCGCGGCCAGCAGGTCAGCCCGCTCGGCGAAGTAGCGGTGCAGTGTGGTGCGCCCGACCTGCGCCGCGGCGGCGATGTCACCCAGCGAGCAGGCCGGATTGCCGGCCAGCAGGTCGATCGCGGCATCGATGATCGCCTGCCGCGTGCGGTTCTTGACTCCGGAGGTCACGGCCATACTGTACGGGAATTAGCCTTGCCCGTCATGGAACACGTATGTTCCACTACGAACCATGCAGATTCTGCTGCGCCTTCTCCGTCCGCACCTGCCCGTGCTGATCCTCGGGCTCGTACTAGGTCTGATCTCCAACGCCGCTAATCTGGCTGCCCCGCTCGCCACCAAGCGGATCATCGACACGCTCGGCACCGGCGACGCGCTGGCCGGCCCGATCACGCTGCTGCTGGTCCTCGTGGCGATCGGCTCGGTCATCGGCCTGTGGCAGTGGATCCTCCTGGGCACGCTGGCCGAGCAGGTCGTCCTCGACGCCCGGCTGTCGGTGATCCAGCGCTATTTCCGGGCCCGCCTGGCCGAGCTGACCGGCCGCCCCACCGGCGAGCTGGTCACCCGGGTGACTGCCGACCCCGGTCTGCTGCACCAGGCGTCGTCGAGCGTCGTCGGCCTGATCAACGCGTCGCTGGCCTTCATCGCCACCCTGGTGCTGATGGGCACGCTCGACCTGGTTCTCCTGCTCTGCACGCTCTCCGCGGTCGCCGTCGTCGGAGCGGTCATGGCAGTGCTGCTGCCCTCGATCAGCAAGAGCCAGAAGGCCGCGCAGGACGCGGTCGGCGAACTGGGCGGCGAGCTCGAGGGCACACTGCGGGCGATGCGCACGGTGAAGGCCAGCCGGGCCGAGGAGCGTCAGGGCGGCCGCATCGAGGCGCAAGCCCGCCGGGCCGCCGCCTACAACGTGCGGGCCGCGCGCCGGGCAGCCTGGGTCTGGACCGTCTCCTGGAGCGGCGTCTCGTTCGCCGTGATCGCGGTGCTGGGCGTCGGCGCCTGGCGCGCCGACGCGGGCCTGCTCGAGGTCAGCAGCCTGATCGCCTTCCTGCTGTACGCGTTCCAGCTGATGGGCCCGATCGGCGAGCTGACCCAGAACGTCACCGCGCTCCAATCCGGCATCGCCGCCGCCCGGCGGATCAGCGAGGTCTACGCGATGACGCCGGAGACCTCGGACCCGCGCCCCGGCGAGCGGGTGACCGACGCCCCGGTCATCCACGTCGAGGAGGTCACCCTGCGCTACGGCGAGGACGCGCGCCCCGCCCTCGACGGCGTCACCCTGACCATCCCGTCGCGGGGACACACGGCGATCGTCGGCCCCTCCGGCGCGGGCAAGACGTCGCTGTTCTCGCTGCTCCTGCGCTTCCTCGACCCGCAGTCGGGCGAGATCTTCCTGCACGGCCGGCCCTACCGGTCACTCACGCACAGCGAGATCAGGGCCGAGCTGGCGTACGTGGAACAGGAGGCCCCGGTCGTGCCCGGCACCATCCGCGACAACCTGTTGTTCAGCTACCCTGAGGCCACGGAGGAGGAGCTGCACGCGGTCCTGGAGCGGGTCCACCTGACCGAGAAGGTCGCCACCCTCCCGCAGGGGCTGGACACCCAGCTCTCCGGCGCCGAGCTCTCCGGGGGTGAGCGCCAGCGCATAGCCCTGGCCCGGGCCCTGGTGCGGACCCCGGCGGTGCTGTTGCTCGACGAGGCCACCGCCCAGGTGGATGCCCTGACCGAGGCGGCGCTGCAGAATTCCGTACGGGAAAGAGCCGCCGCCGCCGCGGTCGTGACCATCGCCCACCGCCTGTCCACAGTGGTCGAGGCCGACCGCATCATCGTCCTCGACAACGGCCGGGTCCGCGCCGTCGGCACCCACGAGTCCCTCCTCGCCTCCGACGACCTCTACCGCGGCCTGGTCGAGGCCCTCCGCATAGCCGTCCCGGTCAGCCCGGCCGCGGCCGGGTGATCAGTGAATCGACCACCCGGTCCTTTCGTCCAGCGACTCGGCTGCTTCTTCGTACGCCTCGGACAGGCTCGCCCTCGACCGGAAAGGCTCTCTTTCCCACGGCTTCCGAACCATCGGTGAACAAGCCGGTACGGTGCACCGCAATGGTGATGTCCATCCAGGACGAGAGGCGTGCTGATGTCCGGGCCCGACCGGGATCCGATGCAATTGTGGCTACGGCGGCTCCTGACCGAAAAGCCGGATCGCACCAAAAGGGAACTGCGCGCGGAACTGCTTCGATCGGGTTTTCCCGAGCTCACGACCAGGGATGTCAACCGGGCGCTCTATGCGAATCGTGCGGTGTTCGTCAACGACGGGGAAACACCGCCGCGATGGCGGGTCGCCGACCCGGCGGCCCTGTCGCGCCGGATCGGTCCGGTCCTTCCCGCCGGCTACGCGGGCAAGGAACCGCGCCGGTGGCAGCAGGAGGCACTGAGCGCCTGGATGGCCGCCGGTCGACGGGGTGTGGTGGAGGCGGTCACCGGAACCGGCAAGACCACGGTCGGCGTGCTGGCCACGGCGGCCGCCGTGGACCGCGGGGAGCGGGTGCTCGTGCTGGTGCCCGGCCTGGACCTGCTCGATCAATGGTATGACGTGCTGCAACGTGACCTCAGAGCCGTCTCTGTCGGCCGGCTCGGCGGCGACCACGAAGACAGTTTCCACCAATACAGCGTCCTGGTCGCCACGGTGCAGACTGTGGCGAGATACGAGGTGCTGCCCGAGGGCATGCCGGGCCTTCTGGTGGCGGACGAGGTTCACCGCTATGGAGCCGAGAAATTCGCGAGAGCGCTCGAGGAAGGCTTCGGCGCCCGGCTGGGCCTGACGGCGACCTACGCCCGGGAGGACAACGGGCTGGAGCGCTGCCTGGCACCATACTTCGGCGATGTCGTGGCGGGCTGCAGTTACGAGCGCGGACTGGCCGATGGCATCCTCGCCCCCTTCCGCATCGCGTTCGTCGGCACTGAGTTCTCGGCCGAGGAACAAAGCAGATACCGCGATCTCAACAAGGCCACCCGAGAGCTCCGCGACCTCCTGATCAACGTATACGGATGCCCGCCGGAGCCTTTCGGTGAATTCATGACCGCCGTCAACAAGCTGGCCCGGGGCGGCCATGGCGACTTTCGCGCGACCATGAAGGCCGGCCGCTATCTGAAGGCCTTCAACGATCGCCGCAAGCTGCTGGCCGACTGCAAGAGCAAATACGTGGCTCTGGCCGGACTGGCACCACTGGCCCATCTCAGCGAACGTGGCTTGATCTTCGGTGAGACGACCACCTGCGCCGAGGCAGTCGCTGTGTTGATGACCAGGTGCGGAGTGCCGACCCGGGCGATCTCCGGGGAGACACCGGGCGACGAGCGCAAACAGGCCCTGGCGTCGTTCCGGGATGGACGACTGAAGATGCTCGCCGCCCCGCGGATGCTGGACGAGGGCATCGACCTCCCCGAGGCGGAACTGGCGATCGTCTTCGCGGGCACCAGGAGCAAACGCCAGATGATCCAGCGGATGGGCCGCGTCATCCGGCCGAAGGAGGACGGACGCCCGGCGACCTTGGTGGTTCTGTACGTGGCCGGCACCGCCGAGGACCCGAACCGCGGCGCCCATGAGGACTTCATCGAGGAACTCGTCGACGTGGCCGAGGACGTGCTGGACTTCCGGGTCGGGACGACGCCCGGGCAGGTGCTCGCGTGGGCCACGGCATCACGGTGAGTTGATATAGCTTCTTCGAGGTAGGGCCCGTGGGCTTTCGGCCGAAGGAGGACCATGCGCGACCGGCTCGCTGTGGCTGCTGTGCTGGGTGGGTTGCGTCAGCGGGCGTGGTCGGTGCTGATCGTCACGGCTTTTCTGGTGCTGGGGGCGGCCGGGTCGGCCGGGCCGATGTTCGCCGAGGCTTCGGACAATGCGGCCTTTCAGGTACGGCGAGATGAGATCCCGGCGTCGGCCCGGCAGAACGACGCGGCTGTGGTGCGGGTGTCGGCCGATGTGGGGCCGGGCAGCATCGACCAGGAGCCGGTGCTGGCCGACCTGCGCGCGGTGCCGGGGCTGGGCGAGCCCGACCTGACCGGGCAGTCGGTGGGGGCGGAACTCGCCTCGCCGCAATATTGGGGCTTCACCGTCGCCGCGGGCGGCAAGCAGGAGCGCGGGCGTTTGTTCGCGGTGCAGGAGCCCGGGGCCGAGCTGGTCGGGACGCCGGGCGGGCCGGGCGGGCCGGACGGGCTCTGGCTGCCCGCGCCGATGGCCGCCGAGCTCGGTGTGCGGGCGGGCGACCAGATCGGGCTCTCGCTGCGCCAGGGGGCTCGCGGCACGCCACGGACGGCGACCACCACCGTCAGCGGCATCTACGCCGTCGATGCGGGCGGGCGGCTTCCGGCCGATTCGCCGGGCAGCCGCACGTGGTCGCTGCGCCGCGGGGACACTCCGCCCGACACGGAGTACGAGACGCTTCCGGCCTACCTGCTGGTCGGTGACATCGCGACCGTGGAGCGGCTCGCGAAGTCGGTCGACGATCCGCTCTTCTGGTCGGTCGAGGCGGCCCTGACCCCCGGCTCGACGCTGGCCGAGGCGCGGCGTACGGCGACCGACATCGAGCTGCTGCGCCGCCAGTACGCCGGTGCGCTGCCGGATCAGGGCGACGATCCGCTGGCGCTGCGGTTCGCCACCGGTATCAGCCGGATCGTCGCCACGGCCCAGGTCACCACCGAGGCCGTACGGCAGAGAACCCGGCCCGTGGAATGGGCCGCGATCAGCATCGGCCTGGCCTCGGTGCTCGCGGTCGCCCTGTTGTCGGCCCGGCGCCGCGAGCGCGAGCTGCGCCACGCGGCCGCGGTGGGTCTGTCGCCGGTCCGCGTGGGTGGCCTCTGGCTGCTCGAGTTCCTGCTGCCGGCCGTGCTCGGGGCGGCCCTCGGCTGGTTCGTCGCGTGGCAACTCGTCGCTCGGCTGGGGCCGCCCGGCGTCGTCGAGGAATCCCTGGCCCCGGCCGCCCGGTCGGGCGGCGCGGCCGTCCTGGCCGGTCTGGCGTCGGTCGCTGTGGTCGGTGCGGTCGCGGCTTCCCGGCGCGTACGCCCGGCGCCTCCGGCCACCATGCGGCGCGCCCTGCCGTGGGGCTCGATGGTGGTGATCGCCGCCCTGGTCGGCGCGGGCGGGCTGGTCAGCGCGGGCGGCCCGGCCGGTGGGGTCGACCTGCTCGTGCCGCTGCTGGTGCTGGCCGCGGTCGGCGTCGTCGCCGGCTGGCTGCCCGGGCGCCTGGCCGGTGGCCGGGCCCAGCTGCCGCGTTCGCCCGGCCGGGCGGTGCTCTGGCTGGCCCGGCGGCGGCTCGGGTCGGGCGGGACGGAGCGCCGGCTCACCGTCGTGGTGGTGACCGCCGGTCTGGGCATGCTGTTGTTCGCGCTGTCCGCGGTGCACTCGACCGAGATCTCGGCCGACGACCGGATCGCCGTGGCCGCCGGTGCCGAGGGCACCGGCGTACTCGAAGGGTCCTGGCAGCTCGACGAAGCGGCGCCGGTGGTGCCGAAGGAAGATCCGATGAAGCCGCTTCCGAAGGGGCCGGTCCCCGGCGTACGGATGCCGCCTCTGCCCGAGGGCAGCATGGTGGTGTGGCGGACCGATGTGCGGACACTGCTCGACGACGACCAGAAGGATCTGCTCCTCATCGACCCGGCGCGCTTCGCCGACATCGCCTTGTGGGGGCGCGGCGCCGACCTGGCCGCGGCCCGTGAGGCCGTGGCGTCGCTGGCGGCCCGGCCGGTGGACGAGGTCGGCCGGTCGCGGATCATCACCGTCGCCGATCCGGTGTCGGACGGCGAGAGCACGCTGCGCATGCAGGTCGGCTTCGAGGATCAGAACTTCGAGGTCGCCGGACGGGTGCGCGCCTTCCCCGGCCAGCGCGGCCGGCCGATGTACGTCGCCGCAGCCGACCCGACACTGGGGCGGCTCGGTGTCGACGACCCGCGCCTGCGGCCGCGCAACCAGGTCGCCAATCAGGTCTTCCCGCAGGTCCAGATCTGGAGTTCGGCCGGCGCCGACGGGGTGGCGGCGGTCGCCGCCCCGCACGGCGTGCAGCCCGAGCGGATCGACTCCGCGGCCTCGCTGCGGCAAGCGTCGGACTATGTGGCCACAAGCCGTGCGCGAGGTTACCAGCTCGCTATCGCCGGTTACCTGGCGTTGCTGGCGATCCTCACGCTCAGTATCTATGCCCAGCGGACGGCTGCGCTGCGTCGCCCGGCCGACCTCATGCTGGCCCGGGTCGGCCTGGGCCACCGGCGGGTCGGACGGGCCCGGGCGGTCGAGTTCGTGCTGCTGTCGCTGGTCGCTCTGGCCGCCGCCGTGGCCGGGGTGCTCGCGCTGGCCCCGCTCGGTGCCCGGCTGCTCGACGACCAGCCGGGACTGCTGCCCCGGTTGCTGTTCACCTTGTCCCCGACCGCGCTGGTGGTCACGGCCGGCGCCGCCGTCGTGGCCACGCTGCTCGCTGTCTTCGTGGCCCGGGACCGTTCGTCGTCCGAGGAGGCGGCCTACCGTGACGAATGAGCCCCTGCTCGAAGGCCGCGAGCTGCTGCAGCTCTACGCCGCGCGGACCGGCCCCACCCAGGCCTTGCGCGGCGTCGACGTCACCGTGACCGAGGGCCGGATCCGGGCGATCACCGGCCCGTCCGGCAGCGGCAAGTCCACCCTGCTGGCCGTGCTGGCCCTGCGCGAGCGACCGGCCGGCGGCGAGCTGCGGCATCGGGGCCGCCTGGTCTCCTCGTTGTCGCGCCGCGAGCTGCAGCAGTTGCGCCGCACCGAGATCGGCTGGGTCGCGCAGCGCCCCTCGCACAGCCTTTTTCCGCAGCTCGACGCCCGGGGTCAGATCACCCAGATGGCTCAGCTGCGGGGCGTACGGGTCGATGCCGACGCCGCCCTGGCCGAGGTCGAGCTGACCTCGCGCGCCGCCGCCCGCCCGTTCGCGTTGTCCGGCGGTGAGCAGCAGCGCCTGGCCGTGGCCGCCGCCGGGGTCGGTGCCCCCGCGCTCCTGATCGCCGACGAGCCGACCGCCGAACTCGACGACGAGTCGGCCGCCCTGGTGCTGCGCCTGTTGCGGGCGCGGGCGGCCGAGGGCAGCGCGGTGATCATGGCCACCCACGATGCTCGGGCCATCGCCTTCGCCGACACGGTGCTGCGCCTGCGGCACGGGGTGCTCTCCGGCGAGCACGGCACGGACGAGAACCACACCGCCAATCTCGACGGCCTGGGCCGCCTGCAGCTCCCCGACGAGGCCCTGCCGTTCTTCCCGGACGGCCGGGTGGTGGTGACCGTCGTCGACGGCCACGTGGAGCTGCACCCGCCCGCTCAGGCGATCGACCCGCCCGCTTAGGCGATCGGCGCGCGCTCGCGGTCCGGGTGGCCGACCAGCTCGACGGCGTCGATGTCGACCGTGATGGGGCCGCCGGACAGCGGGTGGGCGGTCGAGGACGTCGCGGTGTCGAAGGCGACCAGGAACGCCGGCCGCCCCTGGCTGGCCGCGTAGATCCGGCCCACGTACTCCCCGAGCAGGCCCAGGCACATGAGCTGCACCCCGCCGAGCAGCAGAACCGCGATGTAGAGCGACGTCCACCCCGGAACCGTCGCGCCGGTGCCCCAGGCGACCAGGCCGGTGACGATCAGCACGACACACAGCAGGAAGCTGAGCAGCCCGAGCCAGGTGGCGATCTTCAGCGGCGACGCCGAGAAACCGGTGATGCTGTCGAAGGTCAGCCGGATCATGCGGCTGAGCGGGTATTTCGTCTCGCCCGCGACCCGTTCCTCGCGCACGTAGCTGACCTCGGCGCTGGAGAACCCGAGCGACGGCACCACGAGGCGGTAGACCGGCCGGGGCTCGGGCAGGTCGTTGAGCACGTCGACCACGGCCCGGCTCATCAACCGGAAGTCACCGGCCTGGTCGCTGACCCACGGCCCGACCAGGCGCCGCATCATCCAGTAATACAGGCCGGCCGTGTTCCGCTTGAAGGCCGTGTCGGTGCTGCGGTCGCTGCGCACGCCATAGACGACGTCGACGTTCTCGCGCCGGGCCGCGGCTAGCATGTCACCGATCACCTCGGGCGGGTCCTGCAGGTCGGCGTCGATGCTCACCACGTATTCGCCGCGCGCCGCCTTGAGGCCCGCGCGCAACGCCGTCTGGTGTCCCACATTGCGCCGCAGAGCCACGACCCGCAGCTGCGGCCACTCGACCCGGAGCTGCATCAGCCTCGACACGGTGGCGTCGCTGCTGCCGTCGTCCACTGCGACAACCTCGTACGAATCCCCCAGCCCATCGAGCGCCGGCCGCAGCCGTGCCACGAAGTGGTCGACCGCCTCGCGCTCGTTGAACATCGGCGTCACAACCGACAGCGTCACCAGCTGAGGCATGAGAGACGTACTTCCTTCCAGCATGACGACCCGACGGCGAGCAAGAATAGCCGTGTTTTGTGACTACGGTGTGGCCACCTTGTGTGTCAGCGTTCACCACGCCCGCTACCAGCAGTGGAGCGGCCGTCGCGCCCTCAGTTCGTCTTGGGTTCGCCCGGAACGTTGAAGAGCGGCTTCCACGGGTCGTCGGCGTCGACCGGGAACGCGGTGGACGGGGTCTCGTCCTTGGTGGTCCACTGCGCCTCGTACGGGAGGCTGTCGAACAGCACCCGGGCGCCCCGGCGATAGACGGTGCCCGGGGTCCAGACCTTGGTGACACCGGTGACCACGGGGACCGGGCGAGGGGCCTTCTCGACCGGGCTGACCGGGCCGACCACCGTCCACGCGCTCTGGGTGCCCGCGGCCGGTGCGGCGGCCGGGTCGACACCCGAGTTGGCCCACTTGGCCTCGTAGACGACACCGTGCCACACGACCTTGTAGCCGGCCGCGTAGAGCGCGCTGAGCCGCCAGATCGGGTACGGGCTGGTCTTCGGGTCGTCCACAGTGGCCGCCTGATCGGGCATCTCGACCGAGTCCTGGTCGTCACGGCCGGGGGCCTGGCCGGGCAGACCGGCGAAGACCTTGGAGAACGCCAGCGGGTCCTGATCGACGCCGCTGCACGTGTTGGAGTGCACGACGACGTTGGCGAAGGTGCCCCGGCAGGGTGCGTCCCGGTTGATCGACCACATCGAGACCCGGCCCAGGCCGTTGTCGACGGCGAACCGGGCCAGGCCGTCGGCGTCGGCCAGCGTGAAGCGCTCGTTGTCGATGTCGTTCTGACCGATCATCGGGGTGGCGCCGATCCGCGACCAGACCTGCGGCGACGTGAGCTTCTGACCGAGCCGCAGATAGAGGTCGGAGAGCTGCTTGTGGGTGTTGCCGAGGGCGCTCAGGCTCAGCGCCAGCATGTCCGGGCGGGCGTCGCCGTTGTTGTAGTCCATCGTCATCACGTTGACGCCGCGCAGCGCGACGCCACCCTCGAGCATGCCGCGGACCACGCCGACCCCGTCGTCGGTCAGGCCGCTGGGCGCGACCGGCAGGGTCAGCCACACGGCGAGCGGCTTGCCGGCTTTCTCGCGTTCCTTCTGTACGGCGGCCACGGCGGCCACCCGGCGCTTCAGCGAGGCCCGGTCGGCCACCGCGGCGCCCTCGATGTCGAGGTCGAGCGTCCGCACGTCGTACCGCTTGACCAGCTGACGGTAGGCGGCGGTGAGCTTGGCCGGGCTCGTGCAGGCGACGGCGAGCTCCGAGTTGTTGAGGCCGCCGAGGCTGAGAGTGATGTCGCCGCCGGCCTGCCGCAGCTGGTCGATGCGGCGGTCGAGCTCGAGCGACGTGTCCGCCCCGTCCAGCGTGTAGGCGCCACCCCAGCTCGGCGCGCAGGGACTCTTGGGGTCGGCGACCACGAAGCCCAGGGCGACGTCGTTGGCCGGGTTGGCCGTCGGGTCCTGGAACTGGAAGGTCGGCGTCAGCGTGACATCGACATAAGGCACCGCCCACGACTTGGCGGTCGGCCCGGCCGTGTTCCGCAGGTGCATCACCTCGAAGGTGCCCCCGGCGCCGAGCAGGCCCAGCGCGAGCACCAGAACTCCCAGCCGCGTCCATGAGAGCCGCTTGCGCGGCGGCTCCGGTTCCTGCCAGTCCGGGTCGGCGAGCGGATCGTATTCCGCCCGCGCGGCTACGGGGGTGGCGCGGTCCGTCATGAAAGCCCTCTCGTTTCGCGGTCGCCACACGCTGGCCCACCCGACCGGCTTTCGCGATCGGGCGAAGGGACGAGAACAAGGGGACGCCGGAGCCGGGCTCCAAACCGGACAACGGACGCCGGATGTGGATCTCGCAACGACAATTCCGCCGGGCACCGCCATGCGGTGCTGCCGCAAATCAGGATCGAAAGGCCCAAAAACGCATGCCACGCACACCGGCGGACCACCGCGATCGGGACGCCCAGCGCCAGTGGGGAGCCGACCGGCGGACCGAGCCTCACCCGATCGTGCCGCCCGCGGTGTCCGAAGGCCGCATCACCCGCGGCCGCCTGGCGATCGTGGTGACCATCACAGTCTGGGCGTGCTACGTCACATACACGATCATCCAGCAGTTCATCGCGGGTCACGCCTCGAGCGTCCGGCTGGCGATCGAGGCGATCGTCTACATGCTGGTGGTCACCGGTCTGGCCGCGTCGGCCATCGCCTACCTGATCACGCGGATCGGCTACTTCTACCGCTCCCGCGGCCACCAGCGGGCGCCGCGGATCATGCTCGACGAGTTCATCGGCGGGAAAACCCCGTCCTTGACGGTTCTGGTGCCCTCGTACCAGGAAGATGAGCGGACGAACCGGACGACGCTGCTGTCGGCGGCACTGCAGGAGTACCCCGGCCTGCGGGTGACGCTGCTGATCGACGACCCGCGGCAGCCCAAGACCCGCGCGGCCCGCGACATGCTGCTGGCCGCCCGCGCGCTGCCCGCGGCGATCGAGGCCGAGCTGCGCCTGCCGTTCACCCGGGTCTCGAACGCGTACGCGCAGTTCGACGAGCAGGTGCGGATGCGCGGCGGCTACCTGGTGATGCTGGAGGACATGCGCCGGCTCGCCGGTGAGTACCGCTTCGCCTCGGACTGGCTCTACGACCTCGGCGCCCGGCAGGAGATCGTCGACCACACCGACACGTTCTTCGTCGAGCACATCCTGCACCCGCTGGCGGTGGAGCTCGGCCAGATCTCGGGCGCGCTCAACCAGGGCGCCGACGAGCAGGTCACGCTGCCGGTCGGGCGGATGAGCCAGTTGCACCGCCGGCTGCTGGCGATCTTCGACGCCCGGGTCACCAGCTTCGAGCGCAAGAAGTACGTGTCGCTGTCGCACGAGCCGAACAAGGCCATGAACCTCAACAGCTACATCGGGCTCATGGGCGGCGCCTACCAGGAAGTCAGCACACCGCTGGGTACGGCGCTGGTGACGGCCGGCCCGAACCGGGCGGACCTGGTGGTGCCCAACCCCGACTACGTGCTGACCCTCGACGCGGACAGTGTGCTGCTCCCGGAGTACGCGCTGCGGCTCGTCCACCTGCTCGAGCAGGGCGCGTACGCGCAGCACGCGGTGGCGCAGACCCCGTACAGCGCCTATCCCGGCTCGGCGACCCGGATCGAACGCATCTCGGGCGCCACGACCGACATCCAATACATCGTCCACCAGGGCATGACGCACTACGGGGCGACGTTCTGGGTCGGCGCCAACGCGGTGCTGCGCAAGAAGGCCCTGGACGAGATCTGCGAGACCTCGTACGAGGGCGACTGGGAGATCAAGCGATACATCCAGGACCGTACGGTCATCGAGGACACCGAATCGACCATCGACCTCGGTGTCCGGGGCTGGCTGCTGCACAACTATCCGGAACGGCTCGCCTACAGCGCGACCCCACCCGACTTCGGCTCGCTGGCCATCCAGCGGCAGCGCTGGGCCAACGGCGGATTGCTGATCCTGTCGCGCCTGAAGGACCAGTTCCGGGCGAAGGCGAAACGCGAGGACAAGAACCGCTTCGGCGAGTACTTCCTGCGGGTCAACTACATGGCCTCCATCTTCTGGAGCTCCGTGTGCCTGGTGGTCATGCTGGTCTACCCGTTCAACAAGGACCTGCTCAACCCGATCCTGCTGCTGATCTCGGTGCCGTATTTCTTCATGATGGCGGCCGACCTGAAACACCTGGGCTACAAGCGGTCGGACATGCTCCGCATCTACGGCTTCAACCTGATCCTCTTGCCGGTCAACCTGTCCGGCAGCATCGCCTCACTGCTGCAACTGCTGACCGGGGAGAAGAGCGCGTTCAAACGTACGCCGAAGGTCCGCAACCGGACGACGGCCGCGACCAGCTATCTGTTCCTGCCGTTGGCATTGATCGCGCTCTGTGTCTACACGGTCTATGTCGACATTCAGCACCACCTGTGGAACAACCTGGTCTTCGCGGCCCTCAACCTGAGCCTGTCGCTGTACGCGATGATGGCCTTCGTCGGCCTCGGCAACACGGTCGTCGACCTGCTGACCCACCTGCGCGACTGGCTGATCCGCCCGGTCACCCCGCGCCGGGCACGTCGCTCGCGCAAGAAGGCGGTCGCGACGACGCCGGCCGTCGTGGGCGACTGGGCGCAGGTGCTGCACTATCGGCAAGAGCACGGGGCCACGGCCGGCCAGACCACCGTACGGCTGCAGCGCACCGAGACGGGCGCCTGGAAGTCGTCGTCGACCGGCTCCCAGGCCCACTCGTTCGAGGAGTTCAGCTTCTTCACCGTCTTCCAGCCCATCCACAACATGATGAACGGCCACGTGGTCGGCTACGAGGCCCTGACCCGGTTCGCCGACGGCAGCAACCCGCGCGACGCCCTGGCCGCGGCCTCCTCGCAGGGCCTGCACATCGCGCTCGACGCCGCCCTGATCCAGGCCTCCATCGCCTCCGCCGCGTCCCTGCCCAACGGCACCTGGCTGTCGGTCAACGTCACCCCGGACCTGCTCCGCCGCCCCCACGAGCTGGCGCCGCTGCTGGCCACCGCGCCCCGCCCGCTGGTCCTGGAGATCGGCGAGGCGGCCCCGGCCGAGCTGGCCCGCCTGGGCGGCGTCCACCTGGCCGTCGACGACCTGGGCGCGGGCTACGAGACCCTGGCCCGCATCGAGACGCTGCGGCCGGCCTTCCTCAAGCTGGGACTGGCCTCCTTGGAGGGCGTCGAGACCCAGACCGCCCGCCAGGCCGCCATCCGCGCCCTCGTCGAGTTCGCCGGACAACACCACTGCACAGTCATCGCCGAAGGCATCGAAACCGCCGCCCAGCGCGACGCCCTGGTGGCCTGCGGCGTTCCGTTCGGCCAGGGCTTCTATCTCGGCAAGCCGGTCCCGGTGGAGCGGGTCCTGGCCGGGGTCGGCGGCTGGTAGTCGTGCCGGGTCGTGACATATGTCGTGCCCGTCCCCCGGCGAACCGGGTCACCCGACAGGGGCCACGGATGCGACTGTAAAGGCGTGACTATGACGGCGGATACGGCGCGACTACGACCACCGGCGCATCGGGTCAGTCCTCGCGCTTTGTGGTACTGGACGGTCAAGGCCGCGGTGCTGTGGATCGTGCTGCTCGTCCCGCAAGTGATCTGGTGGTTCGCCGACAGCGACGGCGCGAGTCTGCCGCACGTGATCGTCGGTGTGGTGTGGTTGCTGCTGGCTGCCGTGCACATGGTGGTGATGCCGCAATGGCGTTACCGGGTGCACCGCTGGGAGGCCACCGACACCGCGGTCTACACCCAGACGGGCTGGCTCAACCAGGAACGGCGAATCGCGCCGATCTCCCGGGTGCAGACCGTGGACAGCGAGCGGGGACCGATCGAGCAGTTGTTCAAACTGGCCAACGTGACCGTCACGACCGCCTCGGCGGCCGGCCCCCTCAAGATCGACGGATTGGCCGCGGCGGATGCCGACCAACTGGTCACCGACCTGACCACCCGGGTCGGCCGGACCACCGGGGACGCGACATGACCACCACGGTCGACGTGGAGGAGGAAGCGCCGGTCGACACCGGCGCCGACTGGCGCCGGCTGAGCCCCCGGATGCTGGCCGTGCACCCGGTGATGGAGCTGCGGCGGCTCATCTTCCCGCTCATCGCGGTGCTGATCGGGGTGCAGAGCGGCGACGGTGACGCCGGCTGGTGGGCGCTGGGCATCGGCGGCATCGGCATCGCGCTCGGTTTCCTCCGCTACTTCACCACCTCCTACCGGATCACCCCGATCCACGTCCAGCTGCGCCGGGGCCTGTTCCGCCGCCGGACGCTGACCGTGCCGCGCGACCGGATCCGCACGGTGGACGTCACGTCGAACGTGCTGCACCGGGTCTTCGGCCTGGCCCGGGTCACCGTCGGCACCGGACAGACCGACAAGAAGAACCACGGCGTGAAGCTGGACGGGCTGGCCGCCGGCGCCGCCGAGAACCTGCACCGCGAGCTGTTGCATCGCTCACCGGCGGCCGAGGAGGACGTCCAGCCCGAGACCGTCCTGGCGGCGCTGCGCCCGGCCTGGATCCGGTACGGGCCGTTCACGTTGTCCGGCCTGGTGGCGATCGGTGTGCTGTTCGGCCTCGGCTCCCGGCTGGTCAACGAGAGCCACGTCGACCTGACCGAGATCGGCCCGGTCCACGACTCGATGGACTACCTGGCCGACCGGCCGCTGCCGGTGGCGATCCTGCTGGTGGCCGCCGCGGTGATCGTGTTCACGGCGGTCGCGTCGACCGGCGGGTACATCCTGTCGTTCTGGAACTTCCGGCTGAGCAGGCATGAGAGTGGCACCCTGCACGTGCGGCGCGGGCTGCTCACGACCCGCAGCACCACGATCGAGGAGCGCCGGCTGCGCGGGGTGGAGCTGAGCGAACCGCTGCTGCTGCGAGCAGTGCGGGGGGCCCGGGTCATCGCCATCGCCACCGGCCTGCGGGTCGGCCGGGGCGCCGAACGCGGCGGTTCGATCCTGCTGCCGCCCGCACCCCGCGCGGTGGCAGTGGACGTGGCGGCCACCGTGATCGGCGAGGCCGAGCCGCTGACCATGGCGTTGACCACGCACGGTCCTCGGGCAAGCCTGCGCCGGCTCACCCGGGCGGTCACGGTCAGCACCGTCCTGGTCCTGGTGGTGCTGGCGTTCGTGCTGCTGGCCAGTGCTCCGTGGTGGGCGTTCTGGACGGCGCTGGTGATGCTTCCGCTCAGTATGCTGCTGGCCCGGGACAGGTCGGCGGCGCTGGGGCACGCCCTGGCCGAAGACTGGCTGGTCAGCCGGCACGGCAGCCTGGTGCGCCGCCGCTACGTGCTGCGCACCGACGCGGTGATCGGCTGGAACCTGACGACCTCGGTGTTCCAGCGGCGGGTGGGGCTGACCACGCTGGTCGCCACCACGGCGGGCGGCCGGCAGAGCTACGCCATTCCCGACGTGGACGACGCCGAGGCACTGCGGGTGGCCCGCGCCGCCGTTCCCGGCCTGCTGCACCAGTTCCTGGTCGACTGAGCTTTCGCTGCGCGGGCGGCTTCCGCTATGTGGCGAGTGCGGCGATGAGGCGATCGATCACGGCTCCGACCTCGCGGCGAGCTTGCGCCGGGTTGTCGGAGCGCGCGACATAGAGCGACGCCTCATCCAGCGCTCCAATCAGGACGTACGAAAGAGGTTGTGAAGGTTGGGCCGGCAGGTGCCCGGTCGCGATGGCGTGCTCGACCAGGCTGTGAACCAGGCCCATGCCGTACCGGAAGCTGATCTCTCGCCAGCGCTCCCAGCCCAGCACCGACGGCGCCTCGATCAGGACGATGCGCTGGATCTCCGGTTCGGCGCCGGCGTCGAGCCAGGTGGCCGCGCCAAGTTTCATCAGCGCGATCGGGCTGCTCTCGCCGCTCCCGGCGACCGCGGCGTCGATGCGCTGGGTGAGCTCGGCCTCGACCGTTTCGAAGACGGCGGCGAACAACTCGGTCTTGTCGGCGAACTGGTGGTACATCGCCCCGCGCGTCACGCCGGCGGCCCGGACGATCGCCTCGGTGCTGACCCCGGCGAAGCCCGCAGCCGCGAACAGGGGCCGAGCCGCGGTGATCAGGGCAGCCCGGGTCGACGCCGATCGCTGCTCCTGAGTACGGCGCTCGCTTTTCATACAGACAGTACGTATGTTAGAGGTGTCACGTACCGACGGTATCGCGAGGAGCCGGCATGGCTGTCATCGACATTCCGCAGGGTCGTATCGAGTACCGAGCCGCCGGACCGCAGGTCAGCACGGCACCCCCGGTCGTTTTCCTGCACGGGTTGCTGGTCAACGCCGAGCTCTGGACAAAGGTGGCCGACGCGCTCGCCACCCGTGGCATCCGCAGCTTCGCGCCCGACCTGCCCCTCGGCTCCCACCGCATCCCCTGGCCCACCGGCACCGACCTGAGCCCCCGCGGCGTCGCCCGGCTGGCCACCGAATTTCTGGCCGCGCTCGACCTCAAAGACGTCACCCTGGTCGGCAACGACACCGGCGGCGCGCTGTGCCAGTTCCTGATCGACGCCGACGACAGCCGGATCGGCCGCCTGGTCCTCACCAACTGC
The DNA here is from genome assembly GCF_023544465.1 of Paractinoplanes maris. GTDB lineage: Bacteria > Actinomycetota > Actinomycetes > Mycobacteriales > Micromonosporaceae > Actinoplanes > Actinoplanes maris. Next base: position 375,319 of record NZ_JALPVL010000002.1, read on the forward strand.
GACGCCTTCGACCAGTTCCCGCCCGCGCCGTTCGGCCTCCTGGTCGCCGCCGGACGCCGACCCGCCCGCCTGCGCGCCGTGATGACCGCCGTACGCCCGAAGGCCTTGCGGCATTCCGTGATCGGCTTCGGCGGCCTGGTCCGCGACCCGCTCGACCCCGCCCTCACCCGACGCTGGATCACCCCGCTGCTCACCGACCCGGCAATCCGCCGCGACACCGCCGCGCTGCTGCGCCAGATCGACCCGAAGGACCTGCTCGACGTCTCCACCCGACTGCACAACTTCACGAAGCCGGTCCGCCTGCTGTGGGGCACCGCCGACCCATTCTTCACAATCACGCTGGCCCGCCGCCTTCACGACGCCTTCCCTCAAGCGACACTGACCGAAATTCCCACCGGCCGTACGTTTCTGCCCCTCGACGAACCGCAGTTGGTGGCCGACGAGATCGCTAGGCTGAGCTGAGCTAAAGGAGGAACTGACATGGCTCACGCAGTGGACTTCAGCACCGTCTCGACCACCGGCCTGGAATCGTCCCCGGTCGTGGACGCCCTGGCCGGCCTGCGGGCAAATGAGGCCCGATACTTCAAGAACAAGTACGACCACACGTTCGAGACTTCACCGGCCGCCGAGGCCGAGTCGACCATCGCCTGGGTGAGCAACATCCTGGAGAAGGAACGCGGCTTGGTGATCACGTCCCGCCCGCTGGAGGCCACCGAGTTCCAGGTGGAAAACATCAAAATGGCGTACGTCTTCTACGAGAGCGGCCTGTCCATCAACGTGCTGTACACCCTCGACGACGGCGGCAAGCGCGCGGTCGGCTTCAAGCTTTCCGACGGCATGGAGGTGCCGGACGAGCTGAGTTCCTTCAAGTTCGCCCGCCAGAAGTCCAAACTGGCCGGCACCATCCGAGGCTCCTACTTCGTCATCAAGAACGAGTACTGACCCCCGCGCGGTGCCTCGCTGTCCATGGCACGAACTGCCGCCCGGTGTCAGAGCTGAGGCCGAGGACCGCACCGGCCCGATCGTCCAGGTGACACTGGTCGAGACAGGCGTGGTCTCCGACGTTGCGGTCATTCTGGAAACCGACACGAGCCGCGTGTTCTGCAAAGGCGTCGCTTCCGACAATCCCCTGGGCTGGATGCATCGCAACGAGGCTCGGATAAATGCCAGTCTCCCGCCGCCGATGCCCAGGTTGCTCTGGCAGGTCGACCGCGACGGCTGGCTACTGCTCGGATTCGAGTACGTCGCCGGTCGGCATCCCGATTTGAACCCAGGCTCGTCTGATCTGCCCGCGGTGGCCGCTGCTTTGAGCGCGATGGCAACCATGCTCACGCCGTGCCCCGCCGCCAAAGTGCAGCCGGCCACCACCCGATGGGCCGATCACATTCCCGCCGAGATGGTCGAAGGCAATACGCTGATCCACACGGACGTCACTCCGTACAACTTCCTCCTCCATGACGGTGGCGTGACCCTCGTGGACTGGTCGATGCCATGCCGAGGAGCCGCCTGGATCGACACCGCCCTCATGGCCATCCGACTGATTCGCGCCGGCCACAGCCCCGAGCAGGCCGAGGCTTGGGCCAGAGGAATCCCCGTGTGGTCGACCGGTCGTCACGAGGCCATCGACGCTTTCGCCGCCGGCATTGCCAGCCTGAGCCGCGAACGCGAACAGCAACGACCGTCCGAAAGTCACCTCGGCCCACTCGCTGACGCCGCAGCCCATTGGAGCCATCACCGGTCGAAGCCACGCGCCGGTACATCTCGCGTGTGAAGCACTCCGGCGCCGCTGCCGCAGAAACGCACCCCGCAATACCAGTCCCTTCGCCGTTCCTGAAGGTCGACGGGCGTCTGCCCGTCCTGCCGATTCTTTGACTTCTGTCGATACGATCGCCTCTCCCAGGCAGCTGACGGGTGGGAGGCATGGCCAGGTCGCACACCCCGCACCCCAAAGGCTCCTCAGCAGAGCCGGAACCCACAGCGGGAAGCGGGGGCGGTGGAGGCGGGCCTCCCCCGACGCCCGCCATCCACCGGAAGCCCCGGCGGCGATGACAGCGTCGGCGGGGCCCAACGCCGGATCGCCGAAGTCCTCAGACTGGGTCGGCCAGGCAGTTCGGGCGCCTCAGCAGCCGGGGACGCGGAGCCTGTCCGGGGGCCGGCAGCGAAGATCCCGCTGAAGCCGCCCAACAACCGGCACAATCTCAACAACATTCGACCGAAGAGCCCGGCCAAGGACAAGAACACCGTCGTACTCCCCGGCACGGACGTGGCGGGCGACCTGGAGGGCATCACCGCAGGCCGCGGACGGTGGATCGAGGAGATCAGCCGCTATGAGATCAACGGCCGGACGTACGCTGTGGAATCAACCGGAACGGTCTTCCCGGACTCAGGACCCGGCCTCGTGAATCTGTCGCGATCCGAATACAAGGTCCTCAAGCAGTTGATCGGCACCGACGGCGACATCGGCGCGGCCCGAGATGCGTTACGCCGGGACCCGAGCATCAGCGACGCCGACTGGCCGACAGCACTCGAGGTCTTCAAGCACCACAAGAGCTACAAAGGTGAGGCATGACCTACGGAATCTACTTCGACCGGGAAGCGCCCGTGGAAGCGCTGCGGCAGGCGCTGCACGCCATTTACACCGTGCCGTTGGAGTTGGTATACGTCGGACCGTACGAGGAACTCAACGACCACCCCGGCCCCGACCCAGTAGCCCTGATCACCCCGGCGGACGGACAGTTCGGGCATGAATTCAGCGCCGGCGAGAAGCTTCACAAACTGACCAACGCAAGCGAACTCGAACTCGCCCAGGCCATCTGCCGGGTCGTTGGCACCCGGGCACTGCTGGATGACGGCAGCCCAGCCCCGGACTACTGGTTCCTCGTAGCCGCAGACGGCAGCTACGGACGTGTGCAAACCGACCCCGACAGCGACGAGCTAGCCGTCCTGTACGCCCTCGAACCAATAACCGGCGAGCCGGATCTACCGGTCATGCCGCCGCCGGACTGGTCTCGAACCTGGTAATACCAGGCGCTCCCCGCGATGCATGTGCGGACAACGTCGACCTCGCACGCCTGCCCAACCCTGGAACGGCAAGGAGGCCGAAAGTTCGCTGGCCCATGCGCCGGTTGTCAGGGTTGGAGCAGGCAGAGCGGAATGACCGCGATTCCGTCAGCGCGGCGGTACGCCTCAGACCCGGTGGTGATGACCGCCGCATCGAGTAGGTCGTCGCCGAGGTGTCCGCGCAGCCAGGTGAGGTGACGGACATCGTCATCGCTCACCGACGGAGACAGCTTGACTCGAGCGCCACGATTCGTTGATCGGCGCGCTGGATGATGAGGTCCACCTCGTGCCGGCTGTCCCAGGTGCGTAGGTGATGAACCGTGGCTTCAGCTGCCTGCGCGTAAACCCGCACGCTGAGCGTCACCAGCGACTCGAACAAGGCGCCCAGCAGCGGACCGGGCCGGCGTACGGCCGTCGCCGGTGCTGAATCGTCGAGCAGGGCGGGTACGTCTACACCGAGGAGTCGGGCGGCCACTGCCGGGTCGGCGAGATGGTGTTTCGGTGCGGCGCCGAGTCTGCTGAAGGCGCTCCGGCTGGGCAGCCAGCCGGGCACCGGATCGAGCAGCCACAGTTGCGACAGCACGTCGCGGTACACGGTCGTGGTCGTCTTGGCCGGCTTGTTGGTCTCGCCGGGTGTGGCCGCGTCCAGGATGGCGTTGTAGGAACTGGTGGTTGCCGTCGCAGCGGCGTACGCGGCCAGCCAGCCGCGCAGGGTGTCGGGGCGGCGTACCAAGTGGCCTTGCTCGGGGAAGTCTCGTTCGACGATACGGTTCAGGTAGCCGTCGAGCTGTGCCCTGCGAGCGCGCGGCGGCAGTTGCCGGATGGCGGGGAATCCGGAGCGCACGATCTCCTCGGCGTAGTCGACGAGGCTCAGCGAAGTGCCTCCGCCCACGGCCGGCCGCCGTCCGGTGAGCAACTCCCCCCAGGCTGACCGTCGGCTCCGCCAACGCCCGCTCGGCAAGGCTCATCGGTCGCATCCGGAGCTGGACGATGCGCCCCGCTCCGGAATGTGTCGGCGCAGACGTAGGGCTAGCGCTGCCGGTCAACAGGAACCGGGCCGGTGCGGGATCACGGTCGACGCTGCGCCGCACAAAATCCCAGGCTGCCGGTTCGCGCTGCCACTCGTCGATGAGGACCGGCGTCGGTGCGCACCTTAAAGGCTACCGTTCACACATCCTTCATGCTCCCGGAGACACAGACCTCGGACTCCTAACCGTGGGTGACTCAGCGGCACAGGAGGGTGTCCGACGTCGATGTCATCCTGGTACTGAAACAGAATCGAATGCTGCCGCTCGGCTTGACTGTGTTGTGGAAACACCGTTTCTAATGCCGGAAGAATTCACAGTATTGAATCCTTCCGACAGGAGATCCCGATGTCCCGTGTTCCTCCCCGCTTCCGGGCGGCCCTGGTGACCGTCGGCGCCGGCCTCGTCGCCGCGCCCGCGGCCCACGCCGACACCTCCCTGGTCCAGCGCAGTCTGAACGCGCTGGTCGGCGAGGACAAGGTCGGTCTGGACACACCGGTCGAGACGTACCTCCCGATCGGCCCGCCGGCCGTCGCCCGCTGAGCGCCTCGTGGACACGGAAAGAACCGCCATGCCGAACCCTCCCGACGTCGACGTCGAAGGTGTCGACACCCCGAGGAGCGGGACCTCCAGGACCGAGCCCGCCGTCCGGCTGGTCGACGTGCACAAGACCTACGACGGCGCGACACCGGTCGCCGCCCTGCGCGGCGTGTCGCTGGACTTCGCCCGCGGCTCGCTGACCGCGGTGATGGGCCAGTCCGGCTCGGGGAAGTCGACGCTGCTCAACGTCGCGGCCGGGCTGGACGTGCCGACCCGCGGACAGGTCGTGATCGGCGGCACGGACACCAGCAAATTCTCGCCCGACGACCTCACCCGGTTCCGGCGCGACCAGGTCGGCTTCATCTTCCAGTCCTACAACCTGATCGGCCATCTCGACGTCCTCACCAACATCGAGCTCCCGCTCGTCCTCGGCGGCCGCACCGCGGACCGCGCCTGGCTCGCGGAACTCGTCAGGACCCTCGGCATCGCGGGTCTCGAGGACCGCCTGCCCGGCGAGCTCTCCGGAGGGCAGGCCCAGCGGGTGGCCATCGCCCGCGCGCTGATGACCCGCCCCTCGGTGGTCTTCGCGGACGAGCCGACCGGTGCCCTCGACTCCCGCAGCGGTCAGCAGGTGCTGGAGCTGCTCTGCGACGCCACACGCAGGCTCAACCAGACCGTCGTCCTCGTCACCCACGACAGCGGCGTGGCGGCCGCGACGGAACGCGTCGTCTTCCTGTCCGACGGGCTCGTCGTCGACGACGTCACCGCCCCGACGGCCGAGCAGGTCGCCGCGCGCATGCTCGCCCTGGGTCGGTGAGCGGGATGTGGTCCCTCGCGCTCGCCGGCGCCCGAGCGCACCGCACCAGCCTGTCGGGCACCGCGCTCGTCCTGGCTACCGCAGGGGCCCTGGTGTCCCTGGTCGGGGTGTTCTTCGAGTCCGGGTCCCGTGCCGGTGCGGGCGTCGAAGGTGGCACGCTGGTCGCGCTCGCGTCGTCGTACTCCGGCATCGCTCTTGTCGTGGTCGTCATGGTCGTCGCGGCCATGGTGACCCTCGCGCTGCGAGCCCGTCGGCGGGAGTTCGCCCTCATGCGCACCGTCGGCGCGACCCGCGGCCAGGTCCGGCAGCAGGTCTCCTTCGAGCTGCTGCTCGTCGCTTTGGTCGCCGTGCCTGTGGGCGCTGCACTCGGGGTCCTGCTGGCCCGGCGGTTTGACCCGCTCCTGCAGGACGCGGGGATGCTGTCGCCTGGCTCCCAGCTCTCCCTGTCCCCGCTGCCCGTGCTGGCGGCCGTGGCGCTGCTCGTGCCCACCGCCATGCTCGCCGGTCGGCTCGCGACCCGCGAGACACTGCGGATCCCGCCCACCGACGCCGTTCGCAGCTCGGCGGTCGAGACGCCGAGGATCGGGCCGATCCGCAAGATCTTCGCGCTCCTCACGGCGGTGGCCGGCCTGGCCGTCGCGTTCACGCCGCTCTGGGTTCCGGGGAGCGTCGGCGGTGAAACAGCCGGCCTCTCGGCGTTCTTCCTGATCGGCGCGGTCGCGCTGGCCGGACCGCTGCTGGTCGCCCGGACCTTCGGCCGGACCGTCCTGCTCGCCGGGGCGCGGACCGGGGCCCCGACCCGGCTCGCCCTGCACAACGTCCGTGGCTTCTCACGTCGCCTGACCACTGTCATCGTGCCGCTGGCGCTGGCCCTGTCCGTCGGCACCATCCAGACCAGCGTCAACAGTGCGCTCGGCCAGGCCTCCGAGCAGCAGCTGCGTGCTGCCGTGACCTCGGACCTGGTGCTGACCGGCGCTCTGTCGGCGGCCTCGCAGCTGACCGCGGTACCCGCAGTCGCGGAAGTGGCACCCCTAGCAGAGGTGCCCGTCGAGGTCCGCGACGAGGACGACGCCGGCACCCCTGACAGCCTCGTCTGGGAGAGCACCAGAGCACTCACCGTGCCCCCCGACGTGCCGCAGGGCGTCTTCGACCCCGGCGTCACCGACGGTTCGCTGGCCGCGCTGTCGGCACCCGACACCGTCGCCATCAGCTCGGACGCCGCGTCCCTGCTCGGTTTCGGCATGGGAGATTCGCTCACGGTGCGCTACGACGGCGCCGAGCACCGCCTGGAGGTGGTCGCCGTCTACGAGCGAGGACTGGGGGTGGGCGGCTACCTGATGGCACCGGAGACCGCGACCTCGCTGGGCTCCGACGCCACGCCCTCGACCCTGCTCGTCACGACCACCGACGACGCGACAACAGCCCAGACCGCCGACCGCATCCGGGACTTGGGCTACACGGTCCAGAGCCCGGCGCAGTACGCCGCCGGCGCGACCAGCCCCGACGCCGCCGAGCAGCAGCTGTCCACGCTGCTGCTGCTCCTGCTCCTGGTCTTCATCGTTCTCGGGGCCGTCAACGCCCTGGTGCTCACGACAGCGGGCCGGCATGCCGAGCTGGTCCTGCTGCACCGGACCGGCACGACGCGCCGGCAGCTGAGCAGGATGCTGCTCGTCGAGTCGCTGCTCACCGGGGTGCTCGCGTGGCTGATCGGGACCGCGGCCGTCGTCCCCGCTGTGCTCGGGGTCAGCGCCGGACTGCTGCCTGGGCAGGTACCTGTGGTCGACCTGACGACGTACGTCCTGCTCAGCCTCGCTGTCGTCGTCACGGCCGTGGGCGCCACCACGGCGACGGCGGCATGGGCCGTCCGCCGGGCCACCGGGTGAAGCCCGACGGCCGGCGGGCGGAGGTGGTGACCAGCCCCGCCCGCGTACGGCCCCCATGGGCACCCGACGGGATGCCCGGGCACTCCTAGGAACGCCCCGGTAGGTACGGTGTGGGCCGCAGGCCCTGGTAGCTCAGGGGATAGAACATCGGTTTCCTAAGGAGATCCGACGTCCCTGTGCTGGCCAATGACCTGCGACAAAGCTTCGCCCGCTGACTGACGTCGCTCGATGATCGCTCGGAGGGTCGAGCCCGCGACGGCCGACATGAAGTCGACGCCCGCTCCTCTGATCCATAGCCATATGATCTGCACATATTGCCCAATCTACGATCGCTTCGATAGGAAGTGGCATTACGAGCGTCTGCCTGGTCACTCAGACATCGCATATTGGCTGGTCCGAGCCAAGTGAAGCAGCCGGCCTGCGATCGGTCGCCCCGCTGCCGGTCCGCCGTGCTGATGCGGGTTAGTTGGTGCCGAACGGCGCTCGGGTGCTTACTGAGCCGGGATCGACGCGGCGTCGTACCCCACCATCAACCGGGGGCTGCCGGTCTACGCCCAGGCCAGTGGCGGCAGCGGCTGGCGGCCGCGTGCGCCGCTGACGCCCGGCTCGGATCGGCATCGCTGGTTTGTATGACGTGTCGACGCTGTACTTCGAGACCGATGCCGGTGACGGGTTCCGCGAGCCGGGGTTCGTCAAGGAACGCCGCCTGGAACCGCAGATCACCATCGGTCTGCTCACCGACGCGACGGGCTTTCCGCTGACGGTCGAGGCGTTCGAGGGCAACAAGGCCGAGACCCTGACGATGCTGCCGACGATCCGCACGCCCGACATCCCCGATGGGCACGTCTTCGTCCAGCCATGGCCGGCCGGGCCGGCCGACAAGCGCCGGGACCAGCTCATCTACTACCAAATGCAAGACCGACCGGGCCCGCCGGACGCTGCGCGGTATCGATGAGCAGGTCGCCAAGGCCGAGAAAGCCGTCGCCGGGCAGACCGCGGTCAAACGCAACCGGTTCGTCCAGCTCTCCGGCGGAACCCGCAAGGTCAATCGGGGCCCTGGAGACCAAAGCACGGGCCTTGGCCGGGATCAAGGGATACGTCACCCACCTGGACACCTGCCAGGACGGCAGCCCGGTCACCGCCGGCTTCGTGTTCGACGCCTACCACCGGCTCTTTCAGGTCGAGAAATCGTTCGCATGTCGAAGCACGACCTGCAAGCCCGGCCGATCTGCCACCACAAACGCCTCCATCGACGGTCACCTGAGCATCGTGTTCGCCGCCCTCGCGGTCAGCCGCTGGACCGAGGACCGTATGGGCTGGTCGATCACGAAGTTCGTGCGCACCGCCCGCCGCTACCGCACCATCCAGATCCGCATCGACGACCACATCCTCACCACCGCCGACCCACTACCCGACGTCCTACGCCACGCCATCAAGGCAACCCACGCCGATCCAGTGCGCACCAACCTGATAAGAGTCGGGTCTTGAGGATGTATGGCCCGGACATCGGATATCGCACTGCCTTCGGGTCACCTCGGGAGACGCGGTGGAGCGAAGTTGACCAGAGTGGTGCCCTTTCGGCGAAAGCGCTCCGGAGGCACCACTCCAGTCAAATGCGTGATACATCATTACAGGCTACTAGACATGCCGCAGCCAATCATCGAATACAGATAGGAAGCTCTCCAGGGCGGTTGCATCAACTACCGTCACTTTCAGGTCACCAATACCGTGGTGGCCACGCCCAGTCAGATCTCGGACATTTGGATGGAACGCAAATTCCGCCGGCGGCAGTGGAAGGATCAAGGTCAGAACGTTCGCGCGCTTTATTACACTCAAGAAAACCTGAGTGCGCTCAGATGCCTTCTCCCGCTTAGGACCTTCCCGTCGATATCCGAAGTAAGTGTCCCTGTCAACATAATGAAGCCCTGGATTCCTCACCCGAATCTGATAGTCAAGCTCCAGCAGGAGGAGCAATGGCACCTTCTGCCAATTTGACAGGATCTCCCGCAGCATCGACTCGCCGGGCCGATCTATATGGAGGACACGCCGCAGAACCTCGTCTGGCGTAACATCAGCTAACCGCGCGGCGTCACGCAAAAACGCCTCTACTGTCGGATCCATTTGATCACCTGGGCGGCTTGAATGCCGAGATGATCGTCTGGGCCTCACGGCTGTCAAGTCTAAGCTTCTGCGCGACTGTCTCTCGGGCATGACTTCTCAAGCTGGCGACCCTCCGTTCCGCCTCATCGGCAGCCGACAGCGACTTGATGATCTCGGCCTCTACATCTTGAGGTGGAACCGGCACCTTCAATTTTCGGACAACATCCCAATTGACGCGCGTCCGGCCGATTCCTGTTGAAAGTAGCAGGAGATCAGCTCGCGCTTCCGGAGATCGGAGTAGTGCCCACATCGTTTGTGCAGAAGTTTTCGCGGTGGGCCGACAGATCGTGAACTCTTTCGTCACTACGCAGCCCTCCAATTCCGCTGGAACGATCGCAACGGCACCATGGATAGTGTTGATGTGACTCATAACTATGTCGCCTTCTCGAACTCGAGTAAGCCGCTGAGCGGCAAGGTCGGATGTCCAAACTTCCTCACCCGACTCGCAGAATCCGTCGTAACGGACTCTGAGATACGTCACTAGCTCATCACTCGCTTCAGTGTCCAGGTAACGATCGAAATTGGCCGGGTCGGTGGGATCCAACGGAGACATCAAATCTTCAACGTCGCTGACTTCGAATCCCAGGTCATACCATTCAGAGACACGTCGCCCGGATTCTGGAAGACATGCCTTAACGTCGAATCTATCAATCAGCGCCGTAGCTGGCACGGTCCAAGGTGCGGCCTGCGGATCTCCGCTCAAGAACGCCTCATAGAGCCGTTTTACATTTTCGACCTCGACGGCCGCCTTTCGCCTATTCTCCTCGTCGATGGGAAGAATGCGTTGGCGGGGAGCATCGTCGACACCGACAGCCGTACAATAGTACATAAATACACTTGGCTGCTCCTCGGCGTCGGACTCCCGCTTCTGTAGAACAATAACTGATGTCTTCACACGCGCCTGCGACCTCTGGAAAGCATCACCGGGAAGAGAAACCACTGCCTTGATTATCCATCGCCGCTTGATCCATTCACGGACCCGCTTGTGCCGCGATGCGCCCAAGATACTGTCGTCAACAACAGTGACGAGTCTGCCTTTAGGCGCGAGGAGATCCCAGTATCGCTCAAGGAACATGACCATCGAGCTGAGGCCCTGCAACGGCCGCCGAGCGCCCCCCTTTTCATCGTACGAGAGCTCGTAATCATTGAGGAGTTCCCGTTCCCAATCTTGCTTACGGTTATACTCCTTGGCGAATGGAGGATTTGTAAGGGCAACATCTGCCAAACCGCGATCCGCTTGTCGTTGGACGCGAGCACGAAGCTCCATCTTTTCTTTACTTAGCTCTGGACCGTCCGTAGCAACAGTTCTCAGGCTTTTGTCCAGAGCATCGAGTTGATAGATACTACTCCCACCATCGCCGTGGAGGTACATATTAATGCGTGCGATACGCGCCAGCGCCGGATCGCGCGCAACGTCGATACCAATGAGGCACTCCGTCGCCACATGGGCGCGAAGCTGTTCACGCTCCACGCTGCTCAGCGAAGCATTCGAGTCAATTTGTGTCCAAAATTGCGCTAGTGCCTCGATAAGGAATCCGCCAGTTCCACAGCATGCGTCGATGACACGATCAGCATGATCAGGTGTTGCACGCAGGCGGGCCAAGCCGGTCGCCAATTTTACGACACTTCGAGGCGTGAAGTACTGGCCTAGCGCCTTACCGCGGAGTGTCGAGTTCAGGAAAGTCTCGAACATGCGGCCATTTAGATCCGCATCAATACTTATCAGATCGACCCTCTCAAGCCGATCTGCGATCTCCTTAAGCGTGTCGGGAGAAAGCTGAAGTTGCTCACCGTGCTCGAATATCCTCTTCTTCTTACCGCGACTGATCTCCATTTCGAAGTCGCTCAGAAGCTTGCGGAACAGGATCTGATCAAGCGGATTCGGTGTGTCCTTTTCGTTTTTTGAGATCCAATTACGCGAGAACCGCACGACATCGATCGGAACGGTGGTATCGCCTTCAACGGATGTGTCGGCTAAAGGGCTCGCATGTACCTGACGATCCGACCAAAGCTTGAGGAAAACGACCTTCACGAATTCCATGAATGCCGCAGTGTAGCTAAGGTTCTCTCGTTTGTAGATCAGCCTGTGGGCCCAAGCAAAGTCGACGTTAAGCTCTGAAACAGTCCGGCGACGAAGCGTCAGGGTGTCTTCAGTTGGCGTTCGTCGACGGGGTTTACCGAAGCTCTTCGGCGCCAGAGTTTCGCGGATTGAATCGAAGTGAAGGTTCCCATCTACAAACTCATGGAACTCTGCTTCAGAGACGGGTACAGAGCTGTCCCAGCGGTACAAGCGGGTGGTGACTCCATTAGTGAGGAGAAAAAACTCAACCGGATTATTTGGATGCGCCTTGTTGAGCTCCAAACAGTAACTAGAACACTGCCCAACCCACTTACCTAGATCTTCTTCGACGCCTTTCGCCTCGCAGATCCATCGGATCCTTCCCCCGATCTCGATTGCGTAATCGGGTCGCCACTTCTTGCTTCTCCGGCCACTCGACAGAACGAGCTCGTCCAAGGTAGCCTTCGGCCGAATTTGGGCATCACGATACCCGAGGTCCGTAAGCAGGCGGTTCACGAAGAACTGCTCCACGCTCGCCTCATTGCCCAAGTCACCAAGCGAACAGAACTTGTTGGTAACGTCCTGGTTCAAAGCACACCTCTCCACCGCTGGTCGTTTGATGATACCATCAAATGCCCTGAGGCGATATCAAGTATCGCCAGTAGTGTGCGGGATTTCCCACGCAAAGACTGCAACGTCGCAGCCGAAGAACTGAAGTCAATAGGTCGCGCCTTACCGATCTATGGGTTAAGTGCGCGCCCGCCGACCACTCACTTGCAGCGGCATTCCATGATCTCGGCGGCCAGACCCGGATAGACAACACGCTCGCAGCGTTCGCAGGGACCTGGTGGTCCCACGTGCGGCGATAGCGGTTCGGATTTTCTGTGGCCGATGAGGTCGACCTTTGCCACACCGAATCGCTCGTCGCTTACACAACCGAGAGCGAGCGGTGACGGGCGTGTCTCTTCTAGCGGGAATCCCGCACCCGTCGGTGTCATAGAGCGACTTGACCGCGTGCTATATCGCACCATAAGCGGCACTATGGCTTAGCCGACGCTACTCAGCCTCGATCCATCGACGTGGCCTGCGGTCCAGGAAGCCCAACTGGTCGAGGTGCTCACTCCCAGACCGGCACCCACCACTGCCAGCCGTCCGGCGCTGGCTCCGAGCTTGGCTCCGGCCGCCATCCGGCAGGTGGCGTCCAGCCGGCCGGCGGGGCCGGCCAAGTCGGCGGTACTACGAAACGGATACCGATCGGCGGCGGTGGGATGGGCGCATGATCTCGCCGCCCACCGGAAACACGGGTACTGTCGGTTCGACCGACGGCATGACAGCTACCGGTGACGGGCTCGCAGGGCGGGCCGGCGGAGCGCCGAGCCAGCGCTCCGGGAGTTCGTGTGCTTTGGCGGCATACAGCACAACCTTGGTCTTGATGCGGTTGCCCTTGACTATCGCGCGAGCCGCTGCCATGGCTCCGCTCTCGGCGAGGTGTCGAATTGCCGGAAGCAGCTCGGTGCTCATCTTCGGGGTGAGCTGGCCGACGCGTGCCCCGTCGAGACGCACCTCGACCAGGGTGCGCGACGAGCGTGCAGTCTGCTCAACGACTTCGTGCAGTGTCGCGTACGCCCAGCACTCGCCTTCTGCGCGGAGGAACGACGCGAGAGCGTCGAGGTGCTTCTCCTCGCCGGTTACCTGGATGGCATTGCCGCTGGGCAGCAGCCGATGCTCTCCGGACGGAGGCATGTTGGCGGGCACGAGCATGTGCGGTTCGGCCAGGTCTAGTCGGACGGATCCTTGGAACTGCTTGGTCCGGCCGTCATAGTCGTCCCATTCGGCACCCCAGACTCGGGCCGCAACCTGGGGTGACCAGCCCTGAGCCGTCAGCTGGGAGAGGACGGGCGCGTACCGCACCGCTTCCTCGCGCGGCAGATAGCCGACGAGATTGCCGCCCGCCCACACACCTACGGCGTTGCGATCGTGCTTGTTACTCGGGTCGACCGCGAGGGTCGCCATTGTGATGATCTCGGTGCCGTCGGCCTTGAAGTCACGGTCGAACAGCTGCCGGATTGCGCCCGTGTAATGCGACTCGCCCACGACATCGACATGTGGATAGCCACGCTGGCCCCAAAGATCAAGAGGGATTGCCATCATCAGAACGTAATGCCTCGCACATTCTCAGACCTCACCTTTCGGGTTGCCGCCAACCGTTCGATGGTCCAGTCCACCCGGTCCGAAAGAGGTAGCCCGTCCAAGCTCAACCACGGTCGGCGCTTCATCACGGGCGTCTTTGATGCAGAAGCTTGACGACCTCGCCGACCTCGGCGTGCAGGTGCGTCAACTCCCCGGCAGTCAGTGCCAACTCGTAGCTGTGATGATGCCCAGCCCGCGACAGCGACCACCAGAGCATCGCCACGCGACGCGAGCTCGTCGCTCCGACGTAGCGGCTCAGCATGAGGATCTGTGAGCGGCGATTGCGGCAGGCGCCGACGGCCGGCGCGGTGTCGGTCCAGTACTGATCGAGCGCCGACTCGAGGGCCAGCCGGAGAAGCCAGGCGGAGGCGCGGGGCCACAGTCCACGAGTTCCCCGGGCCGGGGCGGCCATCAGGCGTTCGACCTCGTCGAGGTACGTCTGCGGCGAAGTCATCGAACTGCCTCCACCATTTGGGTCACTTGGCCGACCAGCCGTTCCGGGTCGGCTACGGCTGCGCCGTGTACGCCCTCCTTGCAGGCCCGGAAGGCGTCACCGGCCCAGGGCCCGAGTTTGCGGTTGAAGTAGCTGAATACGCGGCCGCCCGCATCGGCGTCGTCGAACAAAGCCAGCGCGGCTACCTGAGTCGTGGTCTTCGCGGAGTTCAGCAGCGTCTCGACGTCGCCGTGGCGTTCACCGCGGCCGATTCGTACGGCCCGTACCCGTTGGTGGAAAACCGCTTCCAGCGCCGACCGGCAGCAGCTCGTGACCAGCGGGGACCGTAGGTCGACGGGAATCTCGTCGGTTTTGGCGAGGGCCCGCGCGTCGGAGAGGTACCGGTCGGCGGCGTCGAGGTTCTTGCGGATCTCCACCTCGGAGTTGCTTCGCCGGGTGACTTCCCAGATGACGGCGTCGATCCCCAGGCGGCGTACGGCCTCGGGCAGTCGGTCGTCGTGACTGAAGACCACGACCTGCCGGTCCTGGGCCAGCTCGGCGAGGACCTGGGCGAGGCCGTCGACCTTGGACGGGTCCATGCTCTGCACCGGGTCGTCGATGATCAGGAATCGGAACGGGCTGGCGTCCGCGGTCGCCCGGGGGAGGAAGACAGCCAGCCCGAGCGCGTGCAGTTCGCCTTGGCTCATGACCGCCATGGCTGAGGTGGCCGTGCCGTCGACAGTCGCGGGGAAGGCGACCCTTCGGCGGGTGCTGGAACCGTCCAAGGTCATGCCGGCCAGCTCGACGTTGCTTTCTTGGCGCAGCTGCTCCCAGATCTGCTGGGATTGGTTCGCGAAGGGTGCGAGCTGGGCTGTGCGCAGGTCGGCGATGGCCGGCTTGATCCACGTCAGCGCAGCTTTGAGGAGGCCGAGAACCTCCTCTTCCTGTCGGGCCTGACGCGCCGCCGACAGCCAGTTCTGTAGATCAGCGGCGTGTTCTCGCCACGCGTCGTGCCGGGTGCGCAGCCAAGCTGCTGCGGCGTTGCGAGCCCGCTCGGTCGCGGTCTGCAGTGCCGCGTAGCTGGATCGCAGGTGGTCGGCGAGCAATTGTGGGTCGGCGTCCGCGGTAACGGATTGCCACCCGTGTGCAGCGGTGGCGAGCTCATCTCGTACGTCTGCGGGCAGTTCCTCGGTTCCGGCCGGCAGGTCGATGGTGAAGGCCAGCAGGCGTGCCGCGTCGCGGCGTGCGCTGCGTGCTGCCTCGTCGGCTTCGCGCCGGGCATCGGCTGCGTGTCGCGCCTGTCCGAGTTTTGCCTCGGCTGTGTCGAGCCAGTCCTGGTCGAGCTGACCAGTGCCGCAGACCGGGCAGGTTCCGGCGCCGTGCTGCCGGTAGTGATCGACTGCCATCTGCAGGAGCCGGGTGAGGTCGTTCTCCGCGACCGGGAGGGTCGCGAGGGTCGATGTGGACGCGACAAGCCGTTCGGCAATCGCCGCCACTTCCTCAGGTGACGCGGGGTCGGTGCTCGCGGCGATCTTGCGATAGCTGGCGATCGCTGGGTTGGTTTCGTCGTCGTTGCTGAGCAGCTGGTCGATCGCGTCGAGATCGGGTCGGGCGGGGGTGAGCAGTTTCGCGGCCGTTCGGGCCCGGTCGTCGTCCACCGTCTCCAGGGCGCCACGTACCGCCGTCCGCCCCGCTCGTACGGCCTTGGCCCGATCGTCGTAGATCTTGCGGAGGTTCTTGAGCCGGGTCTCGGCATCGGTGATCGGTTCGATGGCGAGCAGCGGGGCCATGGCGTCGAACAGCTCGCTGGGCCGCGACGACATCAGCCGGCCGAGGTCGTTCGCGGTGAGGAACGGGCGGTAGGTGTCCATCGGCTGGCGCCACCCGAGGTCGTCGGGCTGGGAGATCTGAGCCTGGCCGGGCTCGGTGGCGTCGTCGGCCCAGCTTCGCCGGATCCGCACGGGTGCGGCGACCCCGTCGAGGCGGGCGATCAGGTCGATCTCGCACGGTGCCGAGGTGTGCAGGTTGCGCCAGCCGTCACGGAAGATGCTGTTGCGTTCGGCCCACCGTTGGCTGTCGCCGGTCAGGGCGAGCTCGATGGCCTCGGCGAAGCTGGACTTGCCGGAGCCGTTGCGGCCCACCACGAGGGTGAGGCCGTTCTGCGGACGCAGGTGCAATGTCGCCTTCGGACCGATGCCACGGAAGCCGGCCACCGTCACCCGGTCGAGGTAGACGTTCTCGCGTACCTCAGTGGCGTCGTTGCGCCGCGGTAGGCGCGCATCCTCCCCGGCCAACACGGCCCGCAACTCCTCGTCGCCGGCGTAGGCGCCGAGGATGACCTCGGCGAGCTGATCGGACGCCTCGGTCTCAGCCAACCGGTCGAACACGACGTCCAGAAGTGCCTGATTCCTGCTCATCTGACTCTCCTTGGCCGAAGTGAGCCGAAGGTGTCTGGTAGCACCGTGTCGGCTGACAACCACCATGCCATAAACTGGCAATTGCTGGAAGACACTGGGATACCGTATAGTTCTCGTTGTGACATCTCCCGCCGAAGCCCTCGAGCGCCGCATCGACGAACTCCGCGCTGCCGTCCGCAAGGCGGTGACGGCCGGAGAGCGAGACCGTGCCCGAGAGTTGCGCAAGGAGCTGCGACGGCTTGAGGACGCGTGGGATGAGGCCCTCGATGAACTCGCCGACCAGACGGAACGGCCGGTCAAGCCGGTTCCGCGGCAGGCCGGACCGCTGCTACCGCTGCGCGAGCAGGTTCACCAAGCGCTGACCTTGCTCGGCGCCCCGGCCGCGCCGAGGTTGATCATCGCGGTGCACGAGGCGTTTCACGTCGGCGAGATAATCCCGGCCCGGCTCACCAGCCTGCGCCGCGACGAGGAGCGTTCCTTCCGGACCGCGCCGCACTCCCGGCCGTACTATTTGTGCCCCGCCCTGACCGCCGATTTGCTGGCACCGGCCCGCGGCCTGCTGGCGGTTTCCACCTGGCCGATGGCCAACCGGGTGATCGGGCCGCTGAGCCCGCGGGTCGATTTCCTCATCTCGGCGATCCGCCTCGCCGGGCACCTGGACCGCATCCCCGATCCGAGCACCGATGCGCGGCGGTTGTTGTGGCGCTTCGCTGCCAACATCCCCGGTGCCGCGCCCAGCGCCGCCGCCATGACGCCTGCGGCCGTCGCCGACGCCGCGGAAGCCGAACTCGACATTCACCGGGACTCCGACCGGTCGCACCGCGAAGCGGCCGCGAAACGAGCCCGCGAGCAACTCGACGACATCGAGCAGCTCTTCGGCAGCCGCCTGCGCGGCGTCGCCTCCACCGGGTCCTGAGACCCACCCCCGATAACACTCGTCTTCCGCGAAGGACGACCAAATGGACAACGACACTTCCGAACGACTGCGTCGCCTCCGCGGAGCAGTCCCCGCGAAACGCCACAATGCGCGAACCGTGGCCGCACTGACGGGCAATCCCGGCTGTGCCCGCCGTGCCGTGCTCGACGCCGCCGGCGTGGATAAGGAACAGCTGGCCCGGCACGTCGGGTTTCCGGCGAAGTTCGGTCAATCGCAGTTCGCGATCACCCGCGGCAACGCCTTCGAGGCCCAGGTCAAAGCGAACGCGTTTGCCGAGCTGATCCGGCTGCTCCGGGAAACCCTCGAGCTGGAGTTGAACGAGGTCGGCCAGACCGACCTGGAAGAGGTGGGTGGCAACACCAGCCAGGAGATGCGCCACATCCGGTCCCGTCAGAAGCTGACCGGCGCGGCCGCCGACGGCGAGTCGACGTTCTTCGACCATCCCCTGCTGACCCTCGACGTCGGCGGCAACACCGTCTACCTCGAGCCCGACCTGGTGGCCTTCCACCACAACGGCAAGTTCCACGTCGTCGAGATCAAGTCCTTCGCCGTCATCGACGATCAGGCCGACGGCGGCAAGGTCGCCGCCGCGGCGACCCAATCCGCGGTGTACGTGCTGGCCCTGCGGCGCCTGCTCGGCGACGACGACGCGGTCTCGGACGAGGTGGTGCTCGTCTGCCCGAAGGACTTCTCCAACCAGCCGGTCGCCACCAAGGTCGACGTGCGCAAGCAGCTGATCGTGCTGCAACACCAACTGAGCCGGCTGTCCCGCATCGAAAAGCTGGTCGGCGAGCTGCCGCCGGCTCTGACCTTCGACCTTGCCGCCGGCGACGACGGCAAGCCGACCCGGTCCGCCGCCGCATTGACTGCCGCCCTGGCCGAGGTCGAGGCCCGTTAT
Organism: Paractinoplanes maris; assembly: GCF_023544465.1. GTDB lineage: Bacteria > Actinomycetota > Actinomycetes > Mycobacteriales > Micromonosporaceae > Actinoplanes > Actinoplanes maris. The sequence continues at coordinate 393,738 of NZ_JALPVL010000002.1, forward strand.
GCGCCCGACTGTCTCGCCAAGTGTGAGATGGCGTTCTTCTGCCGCAAGGAAGCGAGCGGTTGCACCGCCACACTCGGCATCAACGTCCGTGAAGAACTGGGCGGCGTCGAAACAGTCGCCGAGGCGCTCGGCCTCGCCGACGGCAGCCTGATCGCCTCCGACAGCCAGGCCGAGGCCGCAGCGATGCTGCGGACCACGGCCGAGATCTATGGCTCGGTGACGGCGTGAGCGCGATTTCCTCGTACGCCCGTGCCTGCGCGGTAAGTGCCGGCCACGCCTTCCCGATTGCTACCCGCCGGCACGTCTTCCTTTCCGAGCGGCCCTTGGTCCTGGTTCCTCTCGCCATGGCGGGCGAGGCGAACGCCCCTCTCGCCGCCATGATCGGCAGCGATGTTGCCCACCCGACGCTGCTCTTCGTCCCGCAACCGCGTAACCGGGACATGCGTTTCGAGTTCGCCGCATCACTCGCCGAGGTCGTGCTCGACTACGTCCGTTCCCGCACTCAGCGTTCCGAGGTCCTTGGCAACGACGTTGTTTTCCTCGAGGCGCCGCAATTGCTCGTGCCGAATCGGGCCGGAGCGGCTTTCGTCCGGCTGCTGGGCCGCTCAACGCGTTTTCGGCGCACCACCGGCCTGTATCCGGTGCCGCAACGAGTGCCGACGCTCGGCCGTTGGCTCACCTACCTCGCCGAGCGTTCCGAACATCCGGGCTCCGCGGCGATGCTAGCGATGACCGAGGCGCTGAGCATGCACTGGGCCAGCGGTCAGAGCGCCCTCGAAGATGCGAATCTGGCCGCGATCCTCGGATGGATCGATCCGCCGGACGGCGTGACCGGCCCCGAGGCGGCCATCGCGGCGGAGGATCCGCTGGTGTGGCCGCCCGCCGGCCCCAGCACCGATCCGTCCTTCGACAACGAGGTGCTCGCCCCGGCGATCCGGGCATACGCCGACTCGGCGCCGGACAGCCCGAGGCGTATGCACGCTCTGCAGACCCTGGAGCGTGAGCTGCGCGGCCAGATGGAGCCGACGTGGCGCCTGATGTGGCGGGCGGTCGACGTGCTGCGCGCGCTGCCGCCCGGCGACACCGTCGAGCAACGGTGGACGGCCGACCGCAAGGATTTCAGCCGCTACCACAACTACCTCGTCATGGATGGCCGCCCGCAGGCCCGCCGCGACGGCGCGGTCGTCGCCGCCCGCCGGCTGCAGACCCTCGAGCGCGAGCAGACCTTGTACGACGCGACCCGGGCGCTCGACGACCCGCTGGTGATGGCCAACTTCCGGGTCACCGGTGAGGCCTTCGAGGGCACGGTGGTCTCGGTCGAACGCGACCGGCGGGTCACCGGCGAGAAGGGCCGGCGAATCACCAGACCGTTGATCGTCGTAAGCACCGGCGACCCTATGCACCTCGCGGTCGGCGCCGCGGTCCGTTCTCCCGCCCGCCTGGGGCAGGAAGCGACCATCGTCGAGATCCGCCGCCTGGCCGACAGCACGCTGGTCACTCTCGAGCTCGCCGGCGGCATGGGCCGTCGCGCCGCTCCGGCGCCGGGCACAGTGCCCGAGGAAAAGGACGACATCACCTACACGAGCGCATTCCCCGACGCTTTCCGCACACCCGACCTTCCGCCGACCGAGCTGACCCCATGGACGCATGGCGGGCCGCCGCAGCCGTACGTGCCCACCGAGGACGACGCCCGGGAGGTGTGGGAATGACCTTCGACCCGGCTGTGGAAGCCGAGCGCGTCACCGCGGAAATCCTGGCCGACTTCCGCTCCGGAAAGTACCGCGGTGTGGTCGTCGACTCCCCACCCGGCGCCGGAAAGTCGACGCTCGTGGTGCGGGCCGCCGTCTCTCTCGCCGTGGACGGCGAGCGCTCGATCATCGTCGCCCAGACCAACGAGCAGGTCGACGACCTGACCGCCGCCATGGCCGCCCAGCTCCCCACCGGCCTCGTGGTCGGCCGGCTCACCAGCTCGACGTACGGCCGGCCGCAGCGCTTCACGAACGTCACCAACGTGCTGATCGACAAAGACGTCAGCAACCTGCTCAGCTGCGAAATCATTGTCGCGACGGCGTCCAAGTGGGCGTACGTGAAGGACCGGTCGTGGCCGTGGGCGATCGTCGACGAGGCCTACCAGATGCGCTCGGACCTGTTGCTGGCCGTCGCACCCCGTTTCGAGCGGGCGCTTTTCGTCGGCGACCCGGGACAGCTCGATCCGTTCTCAGTCGTGCAGAACGATCGGTGGCGCGGGCTGACCTGGGATCCGATGCAAAGCGCGGTGGCCGGCCTGCTGCGCAGCAACCCCTCGCTGCCGGTGCATCGGCTGCCGGTGTCCTGGCGGCTGCCGGCGAGTGCCGAGCAGGTGGTGACGCAGTCGTTCTACCCGTTCACCGGCTTCCGCACCGGGACCGGCCCGGGCGAACGAGAGCTCAGCTTCACCACGAAGCCCTTCGGGCGTACCGCAGTGGACGCCGTCCTGGCCGAGGCGGCCACCTCCGGTTGGGGTTTCTACGAGTTGGACGCCAAGCACACCATGCGCACCGACGCGGAAGCCGTGGCCGCGGTCGCCGAGGTGACCCGACGATTCCTCGATCGTGGCGCGACAGCCCGGTCCGGTGATACCTCGCGATCGGTCACGCCGGATCGCATCGCCGTCGGCGCGGCCCACCGCGACCAGGTCGCCGCACTTCGGGCCGCGTTGATCGACCTGCCCGATGTCACCGTCGACACCGCCAACCGGCTCCAAGGCCGCGAGTACGACGTGACCGTAGTGCTGCATCCGCTGTCGGGCCGTCGAGACGCGACCGCGTTCCACCTCGAAGCCGGCCGCCTGTGCGTGCTCACCTCCCGACACCGGCAGGCGTGCGTCGTCGTCGGGCGAGCCGGCATCCGGGAACTGCTCGACGCTCATCCGTCCAGTGAGCCGGTCCACCTGCACGAACCGGTCAAGTTCCCGGACGGTTGGGCAGCGAACCAGATCGTGATGGAACACCTCCTCAAGCACCGCGTGGCTCGATAGCCCGGGACGGACCACATGAGATTTCTGCACACCTCCGACTGGCACGTCGGCAAGACCCTCAAGGGTCACCACCGTCTCCCGGAACAACGCGACGTCCTGAACGAGATCGTCGGCCTGGCTGGCGAGCACGAGGTCGACGCCGTCCTGATCGCGGGCGACATCTACGACTCGGCCGCGCCGTCGGCGGAGGCCCAGCAGCTGGTTGTGCAAACCCTGCTCGCCCTGCGCGACCTGGGCATACCGGTGGTCGCCATCGCCGGCAACCACGACCATGCCGCGACCTTCGACGCCTACCGGCCGCTCATGAACGAGGTCGGCATCCACCTCGTCGGAACCCCGCTCACCGGCTCTCTCGACCTGACCGCCCGTTCCACCGGCGAGCCCGTCGTCATCGCCACCCTGCCGTTCATCCATCAGCGCTCCGTCGTTCGCGCCGCGGAGTTGCTCGGCAGCACGCCGATGGAGAACTCGATCAGCTACGCCCAACGGCTCCAAGACATGCTGGCCGCGCTGGCCACACCATTCCGGCCCGACGCGATCAACATCATGATGGCCCACCTCACCGTCACCGGAAGCACCTTCGGCGGCGGCGAACGGGCCGCCCAGTCAATCTTCGAATATCAGGTGCCGGCCGCCGCCTTCCCCACTACGACGACCTATGTCGCCCTCGGTCATCTGCACCGTCGGCAAAAGGTCGCCGCATCGGTCCCAGTGCACTACAGCGGCTCACCGCTGGCCATCGACTTCGGGGAGCAGAACAACGAGAGCGTCGTGTGCCTCGTTGAAGCGACGCCCACCACCACGGCCCGGATCACCGACCTCCCGATTCGAAGCGGTCGCCGCCTGCTGACCATCAGCGGCACGCTCGCCGAGATCGCCGCCCAGACCGACGTGGCGGGAGATGCCTTCCTCCGGGTCTGGATCAAGGAACCCGCGCGGGCGGGGCTGCGCGACCAGGTCATCGCAATTCTCCCGAACGCTCTCGAAGTCCGTATCCATCCGGGCTTTACCGTGCCGACGGCCAATTCACGACCGTCGAACGCTTCCGGCGGTGACCGCACCCCGGCCGAGCTGTTCGCCGAATACTGCGCGACCAAGAACGTCGACGACCCCCGGGTGCAGGCACTGTTCACGCGCCTGCACGACGCTACCTTCCAGTCATGACCCGACAGCTCGAGGAGGACTCATGCGGCCAGTACTTCTGGAGATGACGGGCTTCGGATCGTTCCGCGAGCCGGCGACGGTGGACTTCACCCAAGCCGACTTCTTCGCCCTCGTCGGCCCGACCGGTGCCGGGAAATCAACGGTCATCGACGCCATGGTCTTTGCGCTGTACGGCTCGGTGCCGCGCTGGGACGATCGGCGTACGGTGTCGCTCGCCTTGGCGCCGACGGTGATCAGAGGAGTCGTACGGCTGGTCTTCGACGTGGGCGCCCATCGCTACGTCGCCGCACGGGAACTACGGCGAAGTACGACCGGGGTCGGCATCCGTAACGGTCGCCTCGAACGTCTGATGGATCCCACTCGGCTAGGAACCCGCGAGGACGAAACTGAGCTGATCGCAGCGGACGGCAAAATGAACGCCGCCGTCGAACAACTGCTGGGACTGTCCTTCGACAACTTCTGCTCGTGCGTCGTTCTGCCCCAAGGAGATTTTGCCGAGTTCCTGCACGCCCGGCCGAGCGATCGACAGAAAATCCTCACCCGCCTGCTCGGCGTCACCGTGTACGAAACCATCGGACAGTCCGCCAACACCGAGGCCGCGATGGCGAAGGAGCGGGCAATTCTGCTTGACCAGCAGATCAGCCGGCTGACCGCCTTCACCCAGGAGGCCGAAGACGAGGCGCACCAACGAGCCGAGCGGCTGGAGGACCTGGGTATCCAGGTCACTACCCGTTTGGCGGAACTCCGGGACGCCGGCGGAGAAGTCGAGAATGCCGAACGTACCGTCCGGAGACTCGCGGCGGAGCAGGTCAGCCTGTCTGCGCTCGCCGCCCCGACCGATCTCGTAGCACTCAGCGAACACCTCGCCGCCGCGCGGACGGCGGCCGGCGAGGCCGAGCACAATCTCGTCGTCGCCGAACGGTTCGACAACGCGGCGCGGGCGGCCTTGCAAGCCGCACCCCGGCGGGGTCCGCTGGAGCAAGCGCGGCGTGACCATGCTGAGCGCGCGAGGCTCACCCACCGACAGCCCGACGCCGAGAACGATCGGGCCGAAGCCGCCAAATCCCTGTCCGTCACGACAGTCGACCACTCCGCCGCGACCCGTGAACTTTCGGTGGCCCGGGATGCTGCCGAAACCGCGACAAGCTCGGTGACGGCGGCCAAGACCCGCGTCACGGCACTGCGAGCCGAGTGCATGAAGCTCGGCAAGCTATCCACTCCGGCCGACGTCGCCGAAATGAGCGGCAGCGAGACCGCCCTCCTGACGAAGCTCACCGCGGCCCGGCAGGCGCTCACCGACGCGGAGGCGACAGAGGCCGACGCCAGACGCGAAGTCGGTGCGGCGCCCCCACGTGCCCCACTCGAGCAGGCCAAGCACAACCACGCTGAACTGGCCAAGTTCCTTGCGTCGGAGCCGGAGTTGGCGCGGCAGCGCGAGGAGGCCAAACAGCAGGTCGAGGCGGCGCACAAGGAAGTTGAGGAGGCGCACCAGGCCGTTGCCCGGGCTCGGACTGCCCGCGACGAGGCGGCACGCACCGACGTCGCGGCGACCCTCCGGCCACACCTCGTAGCGGGCCAACCCTGTCCCGTTTGCGAGCAGCCCGTCGAGGCCCTGCCCGACCCGCTGGATCACGAACTGCTCGCCGCGGCCGACAAAGGCCTGACCGACGCAGAGGCCCGGCTACGTCGGACAACCCAGCACCACACCACGGCCGTCGCGGCCGAGCAACGGGCCATCGGTGCACTCGAGAGCGCGGCCGCATCGGCAAACGCCCTCCGCCAAGCCCTGAGCGGGGAACTGGCGGACGAGAGGTCCGTCGATGCCGAGCTGAGCCGCCTGGACAGGTTGACCGTCGCGCTCCGAGACTCCGGCGCCGGCCTTCATCGGGCCCGCGCCGCATACGAGGCGGCCGACAAGGAAGCGGCCGCCTTGCGGAAAAGGCTGACGGTGGCCCGGACTCGGCTGAACAGAGCCCGGGATCCACTCGTGCCGCTCGGCGCACCGGCCGTCGACGGTCTCGATCTCGCCGAAGCGTGGCAAACACTCGAAACTTGGGCGGCGACCGAGGCCACCACCCGCGACGACCTCCTCAAACTCGCGATCCACCAGGCGAGCGAGGCCGAGCAGGCCGCGGAAGCAAGCTCGACCGCGCTCGCGGGTGCCCAGACTGCGGCTGACCGCGCGGACGTTGCCAAGATGGCCGCCGCTCGCGCCGACCAAGAAACGGCGCTGGTGCTCCGTCAACTCCGAGAGCGGATGTCCGAGCTGGACACGACCCTCGCCGATGCGCCGACCGACGAGGCTGCCGCCGCCGAGCTGACCCGCATCGATCACCTGGAAGCCGAGACCAGGACCGCCCACGAGAAGGTCCAAGCATCCCGGGCCGCCCGCGACCTGGCTGCAACCGCGTTCGATCAGCTCCGCGCCGACGAGCAGACCGCTTGGCTCGACCTGCGGGCCGCCCGCGACCGGTTGGTGCCACTCGGCGCCCCGCCCGTTCGCCAAGAAAACCTCCTGACCGCTTGGGCTGACCTTGTCGGCTGGGCCAGTCAGCAGTCACGCACTCGGCAAGCAGAGACCGCACTCGCGGAAAGCTCTCTCGCAGCAGCCGAACGGCACCTGAATGAGGCTCAGGAAGCCCTCACGGCTCGGCTTTCCCAGGCAGAGGTCGTCGTGCCGCAAGGCCGGCCCCTCGCGGAGACGGTGGGGGCGGCCGTCGCGGCCGCCTTGGAACGGGCACGAGCCGACGCCCGTCACATCAAAACCCAGCGAACAACTCTGGCTGAACTCGTCACCGGCAAGGCGGCCGCGGAAGCCGACCACGAGGTGGCGCACATGCTGGCGGGCCTCCTGCGGTCGAACGAGTTTCCTCGCTGGCTGGTCGCCTCCGCCCTCGACGTCCTGGTCAGGGACGCCTCGGCGAGCCTCGCCGAACTGTCCAGCGGCCAATTCGACCTCACCCACGAGGACGGCGACTTCCTCGTGATCGACCACACCAACGCCGACCTGCCACGCCCAGTCAAGACGCTGTCCGGCGGTGAGACCTTCCAAGCGAGTCTGGCGCTGGCGCTCGCACTGTCGGCGCAGATGTCCACCCTTGCGGCCGCCGGCTCGGCCCGCCTCGACTCGATCTTCCTGGACGAGGGTTTCGGAACACTGGACGAGACGACCCTGGACACTGTCGCCAACACGCTGGAGAACCTGGCGAGCCAGGGCGACCGGATGGTCGGCGTGATCACCCATGTCAGCACCCTCGCCGACCGCGTCCCGGTGAAGTTCAGGGTGAACCGCGACCAGTACGGATCCACCGTCACGCGGGACAACTTGTGACTACGCGGATTGTTGTGGACGAGGTACCCGCGCCCCGCTGGATCGCGGCTTCCTTGCGGGAGAACGAGGGCCGCGACCCGCTCGGCCTCCAGACGACCACCCAGGATCGATTGATGCCGCTGCTCCTGCCGGGCATCCTTGAGTTGTCCCGACGTGCACGGTACTTCGCATTCCACGCCTTTCTCCTCGACGAATACCAGGGCAGACGACTGCCGGCCGACGGCAAGTCGCTAGCCACATTCATCCGCCGGCGTGAGTGGGAACTCGGCCTCGCGGTGCAGCGCTGCCCAAACGAGTGCGGATCGAGCCCGGTCGGCGCACGGCGGCTGAGTGACGTCGCCGCAGGGCCGGGACCGTTCCCGCGCGGGGAATCTGTGGAGAGCAGCTTCGGCGGATACGGGCTGTACTACCGCTCGCCGCTGATTGAACTTGGCATCGTCGCGAGAGCTGGAACGATGCTCGGTGACCAACCGATTGCCATCGATGTCCTTCGCGCAACCGATCGAGCCCGAAGCCTGGCTGCGACATTCCGGAGCGCTGTGGAGGACACGGATTACTACCGCCGATTCATGTGGACCAGCGATCCGCTACCCGCAGCCGCAATCGATGAATACGCCGGGGTCGCCTGCCTGTGCCGGCTGCGTGAGCGACCGGACGAACGCAGCGCCGTGCACGACGCCATCTTTGGTAGCGACGCACCCGCTACCAGCGGAGCCGATGAGGCCGGACCCGGCGTTAGCGCCGCGCTGGACACCGGTGTGGTCCAGCGCCGACGCAGCGTTGGGCACTATCTCAGTCTCGTCGCTGCCGATCCAGATGTGCCTTGGTACGGTCGCGCGTATCGGGACGCGTTGTGGTCGTATTCGCAACCGCGTAGCGACGGGCACGCTCTCGTCGCCGGGCAGTGGGCGGCGCTCATCGCCAAGGACATCTGGCAGGAGGTCATCTGCTCGGTCTGGTCGCAGTTCTGCCGTGCCGGCCTGGCCCGCAGCCGCGACCTGGGTCGCGGGCTTACCCACGCCGAGGTACGTGACGTGGCCTCAAACATGGTTGGCGGACCACCTGCCTGGGCCTCCGGCTACCCAACGGCTGCGATCGCTGCCGAGCTGGAGACCGCCGCGTTGACCGTGCCTGACCGTGACGGCGAGGACATAGACGTCGCCACGGCGACGCTGGATACCCTTCGGTGGTTGACCGCCGGGCTCGACACGGCCACCTCCGCTGTCGTGGTGCTGCTAGAACTCGCCCGCCGCACCAAGGGTCGCGTCGATCCCGGCTGGGAGAAGGCGTCGCGGGTCAGATCGGCATGGCAGCCGTCGGTAGCCGAAGTCCTAGCCGCCGTCGGTGAGCATCTCAACGGTCAGCCGTCCCTCGGGGAGACGCTGTGGTGGCTGGTATCGCGGTTCGTGGTCCCGGTGCATGAGCGCATCGCCTATTCCAAACTGCCGGACTTCACGTTCCGGTTCCGCTGGGATGAAGGGCTCCTGCGGTTCTACGACCACGGCATCGAGCGGTTCCCACTCGCCGCGATCCGCGCAAACCCGCTGAGCTGGATCACCTGGGACCTGGGTCTGTGGGAAGGCGACGAGCCTACCGAATCACGGCTGACCGATCGAGGCACCGCGTTCGTCCACGAGGTTCTCGGATGACCGAGCCGGCGGTCCCTTTGGCGGAACGAAGCCGCCCGGTCAACGAACTGTTCATCGGTGCCGCGTCGGCGATGTGGGCCACGACGTACAGCGTGGACCTGTCGTTGTTCAACGAGTTCCTGCTACCTCGGTTGGGTGACCCTCCGCTCAACGTCGTCGTGCTCGCGGACCACCGCAGGCTCACCGCCGGCCTCGACCGCCTCCCTGCTGATGCCGTCGACACCCTCACGGCTGTGAACCGGCGATGGCTGCTGCGCGGCGTACGTCCGGGCGGTCAGGCATTCCACCCCAAGACGTACCTCACCGTGGCCGGAACCAGGGCGACCCTGCTGGTCGGGTCCGGGAACCTTTCAATGACCGGGCTCGACCGGGGCAAGGAAGTCTTCACCACCTTCCGCTCCGGCACCCCCATCGGCGACGCAGCCATCCGCACATGGCGAACCTGGATTCACCGCGTCGTCGGCCTCGTCGATGACACAACTCTCGCCCAACGGCTACTCGACCTCGACACCCGGCTGCCGCCCCAACCAGCCGACACGCCGCAGACAGACTCACCTCTGCTCCACAATCTGGACACCCCGATCGCCGCCCAGTTCAAGACGGTCCTTACCGCCCAGGCGCCCACGGACATTGACGAGCTGCTACTCAGCGCCCCGTACTACGACGACGATGCGGAAGCGGTCGGGCAGCTACTCACCGACCTGCGCCCTCGGCGCGTTCGTGTGTTCCTCACGAAAGCCACGAGCGTCAACGGGAACCGGCTCAAGGAAAGACTGATCGCCAGCGGCGCCACAACCGACGTGCTCATGTACCAGCCGGACGAGTTCGTGCACGCCAAACTCATTGGCGCCGTGGCCGGCGACCAGGGATGGCTACTGTCTGGATCTGCGAACCTGTCCCGAGCCGCGTTGACCCGCACCGTGGGACACAGCGGCAATGTCGAGGTCGCCGTCCTTAGCCAACTCACCGCGGACAAGGTCCGAGCGGCGTTCACACCCCCGGACACCACAGCCGTTACCGCCAACCTCGACCAACTCGGATCATGGTCTTTCCGATCCGAACCGGAACCCGCAGCGCCCTCAGTACGCCTGATCTCCGCATCTGCGAACGGCGACGGACGGGTGGAGGTGTCCAGCGAGCCGATGGCTCAGCCCGGTTGGCTGCTTGACGACCTGACGCACCGACAACCGCTCACCCGCGACACCTCCGGGAGAGCCGTCACCGCTGGTCCGCTGCATAGGCGCCTCGTTCGTCTGGTCGACGCCAACGATTCCGTCCTGTCCAACCAGGTAGTCGTGGACGACCCGACCGCACTCGCAACCGCGCTCACTGCGACAGCGCGACTCAGCGTCGACCTACCAGACGGCCTTGTCACTGGTGACCTCGACAGCCCGCTCGGCAAGATGCTGGTCTGGCTGCACCGCAACTTGGTGATGGAGGTCAGCGATCGACCGACATCCGCCGCAGGCGGCGGCGTGACGGCCGATGAGGAAACCGAACAGGGCAACGACGACCTATGGGTACGCCTCGAACGTGAACAGCTCGGGCGTGACCCACGCGCCAGTCGATACGGAAGAATCTGGGGCGACAGTCTCGACGCCAGCGAACCGATCATCGAGCTCCTCGACGCGCTACGTGCGCGGACTCCATCGGAGCCTGCTTCCGGCCGTGCCGGGCCTTCACTTCTTGCAAGACTCCTCGACGACGCTGGCGACGCCGAAGAAGAAGAGGCACCGACGCCGCGGAGGTGGCGGCTCGCAGCCCGCGTCCGCATACGCGCCCGCAACCTTCTAAGACGCTGGGCCAATACGCAAGCGGACCCTCGCCTGGCATGGATCGAGCCCCTTGCGCCGGCCGGTAACTTCGCGACGATCGTCGGCGCGTTCGCCGAACTCAACCTCGCCTCCGCCCAGACCCCCGAACGGCTGGAGTTGACCGAGCAAGACCTTGATGACCTGTGGCTGCGCTGGCTTGGCGGATTTGCGGGAGGCGGCACCCGCCCTGGCTGGCTCAACCAGGTCGATCAAGAAGTCTGTACGAAAGCCAAGCAACGGCTGCCCCAGTGGCTACCGGAAGCCGCTGCTGCATTGTCCTGGCTGACCGTGCAGCCTGGTCCACGCCGCCGGGAACGAGTTGTGGAGGCCCAGCCCGTCATTATCGCCGCGTTCGAACACAACCTGGTCGACCCGACAGACGAAACCGCCAGATACCTCAGCGCCATCACCGGACGCGCCATCACTCGCGCCGAAGTGGATGAACAGCTCTTGGGCGCCATCACGTTCATCGATGATGATCTCTGGTGTGCCCGCACGGCGTCCGAGCTTGGCCTTGACGACCTAACTCTCGACGCGCCACCTGGCGCTGCAGCGATCCAGGTCCGCCTTGGTGTGCGAGGCATCGCGGATCCTCTTCTTGATCCACGTCTGCCGCGGTTGCTCGCCGCGGTCCGCCAATACCGGCGTTGCCGCGGAGTGGCCGTCTACGCCACTGACAGTAGCTGGCGACTTTCCCTCACAGAGGGTGAGACGCTCGCCGTTCTTCCCGGCCTCGGCCAGACGGTATTGGAGTCGAGCGAACCAACCAGCGATCGTCTCCTCGACCAACTCAACGCCGCGGTCGGTGTGCTGGCCGACCTGTTTGCGTAGCCGAAGCAGGCATCGCTCGATTGCCGGCCCCTGACGATCCCCTCCATGGCTGCTGGAAGCGCCCAGTCATCCCTACGGTGGTTCATCACTATCAATCCGGCCGAGCGTCGATGCCGCACCACAAGTGGCATTCTGTGCAGACTGGAGCGACCGAGCGCAACGACAGAAGGTGCGAGCGCGATGCAGAGTGATTGCGCACCTCAAGCGCCGGGCTCTCCCTGCGCGGTGCTGAGCGTTCTAAGCACGTGGGTCAGATGATGTGCCGTGCCCCAGGCGCGCCACTGCATCGGGTTACCGGGGCCTCCGAACCGTTCGGCGCACCGTGCGACCTCGCCGTCACCCCACGAGTAGGCACCGCCCTCAGCTGGCCAGTGGTCTGCTGCGACCAGCGAGGCGCATAGCTCGTACATGGCCTTGTTGCCGTTGCCGTCCGCGCCCATCGGTATATCCACCACACGTCGTCGTCGGTATACCTGATGTTGGGCATGGGAACCCATCCCCCACGCTCATTTCGGGATGGCCGATGCCGTAGTCACCGAATCCGAGATCGGGTTCTCGAAGGCGCTTCCAAAGGGCCAGGTCATGTCGGGGAATCGGGGTGGCCGCGTTCTTGGGCAGATCAGCCAACGTCTTGGGCATTGCGCCTGCGGCCACCGTGATGGATTCCCAGGGATAACGTCGTGCCCAGGCGACGCACTTCCGGTCCAGCGGCTCAACTCGGCCGAGGTCGCGCGCCGAACGGATCTCGAAGAAGTCGAGGACGAGGGACGACTGCTCGATCGTCGTTCCCGCTTGCCGACACAGCTCGGCCAGCCTTCCCTCGGCTTGTTCGTCATCCGGATCAGCCGCATCGCCGCCCAGCCGCACCACGGTCTGACCTGTGTGCATCTCCGTGGCCTCTCGCGCCTCAGCGAGCCGGCGGCTGGAGTCGTGTAGGTGGAGGACCGGGCGAACCGGTACTCCCCAGAGGGCGAAGTCCTCAGCAATGTCCCGTAGCGGCCCTCGCCAGCGGTCGTCCGAATCGCCCAGGTGGCCGACGTCAACGGCGATCGTCATGCCTAACGGAACCGAGTCACGGGCCTTCTTGGTGAACGCGTACGCATCCTTGATCGGATCATTGGACGCTGGCGGCACCTCAAAGATCGGCAAAGTGCTTGGCACGAACGCTTCGGGCAGCCGGGCGATGGCCTTGAGCTCACCTTCGCGGCCTCTGAGTATGGGCATGTAGACCAAGGCGCACCCCTCGCAGGCCATCCACACCTTTCGCTCGATAGTGCACGCTTGGTATTCAGTCCGCAACTGTGGGTATACCCTTTCCCCGGTAGACAATCGTAGCGGACAGCGACCCAGCGGTCGGGCTGATGCGCGTCGTGGCCGGGGCGGCGGACCGGCCAGGTGCGACAGAACTCTCATAACTGGCCGAATCCTCGTTTCGTCGTCCGGCCGGACCGCGAGGAGCGAAGTGCCCCGTTTCGATCCGGTCGGTAGCTGATGCGTCGCCGGCGTGCGGGCACGGAGGACCCGTGGAAGCCTTTGCCGTACCTGGCGATATGAGAATGGGGGACGGCGGGTCAACTCACCGGGATGAGCGGGCGACGTACTCTTCCACCTTCGCCTTGAGAAACTCGAGCTCGTTGATGACGCCCGAGAGCTGACCATCGGTGTGAGCGCCGGTTGTGGGTCGAGATGTCGCGGCCTCTCGCTTCGACTCCCCGGCAGTGCCGACCTGCCGGATGTCGGTAGATCCGGCAACGCGCTTCCCGTTCTGCGTCGCACCCTGCGATGGTTGACTCGTCGCGGACGCTTTCGTCGCCTCTGGCCGGTGTGTGGCTGGTCGTGCCAGTGTGACGGCGATGTCCACTGGGCGGTCGAGCCGCCGACTCAGAGCGTCGGCGATTTGCCCACGGAGCCGTGACTCGACGACGTCGCGAGTGAACGCGTCCGGCGCGACGAATAGGGCAGTGTCATTGACGATGGTGTGGAGCTGAAGCAGCGTGACGTAGGCGAGTTCCTGCGTAGACCGGAGCTCGCCGGCCAGGTCGAGCAGTGCGTCCCCCCAGGTGTCAGTCAGCCGGTCGGAGCGCGGGAGCGTGACCCGGGAGGCGCCGTGCGCCGCCTTCAGTGCCTGCGCCCGCCCGGCTTCGGCCAGCCAGTGGTCGACGGTGGTACCGGCCGCCTCGGCGGCTTCTTCGAATTGGCGGTAGTCGTCAGAATTGATCTTCACTTTTGGCATGCCGGATATCCAACCCCGGAACCCGGGCGATGCGCGAGATCGTCGTGTGTCATCTTGCGGCGTGACCTCCGCCCGGTCGCCCAGTCGGGCGGAAAGCTATGTCTGCCCAGCTTAACGAGGGAGTCAGGGTCAGCCGATGGGATTCATTCGGGCTGAGCCGCGTACGTTTGATCGCTCGGCGTCCGAATTTGCGGATTACCCTGTCGGACCCTCGCCGTACGGTCCGGCCCATGCGATCAGAGATCCTCGCCCACCTGCACGAGGCGGTGGAAGCCGCCGCCCGCAAGGCCGCTGAGGCCGAGGCGGCCGGCGCCGTCGCCCGCAGTCTGCTGGACCAGTTGGACGCGGCCGTGGGAGCTGCCGTCCGTACCCTCCCGCCCGACACGTCGGTTCGGGAGGTACGCCGCTACGTCGACGAACGTGGACGCAAGATGGTAGAGATCGAAGTCGACTTTCCCGACGATCTCGCCGCGTACCTCGACGAAATGCCCGACCGGAACGCGTTCATAGAGGACGCGTTGCGACGTGCGATGAATACGACGACGCTCGGCCGCCATGCCTACTATCAGCGCTTGAGCGTCGCCGCAGCGCGGTTCGGGCTACGACCCGATGCGGGATCCGACCTCGAGGGGTGGATGGAGCACTTCCCGGAAGCGCCTGACCAGTTGAGCTTGGAGATCCTGACTGCACACGCCGACTGGGTAAGCCGACGTCCTGTGTCCGGGTCGGGGACGCCGCGAGCTGACGGCGGCGATACCGCCAGCGCGGCGACAACCGCATGACGTCGCGCGGATGAGCCTGGATTAGGCCACGTTTCACCTCTTGGCTTTGATGCGTTCGGCGACCGCTCCGACGGCCTCGTGGTGCAGCTCCTTGGCGACGCTCTGGTAGGTGTCGCGGGTCAGAGTGGTGGTGGAGTGGCCGAGTTGTGGGCAACGGTGTCGGGGTCGAGGATGACGTCGCGGTTGCCGGCTTCGCTCTTGGGCTTCTTATGACAGATACTTCCGCCGCCGTATGTGGCGATCTGGTTGACGATGCCGATTTCGGCCTTGCGGAGGCGGACTTCGGCGTCGAGCAGGCCGCAGGTTTCGCCGCGGCGGGTGCCGCTATAGGCCATGAGGTGCAGCATGAGGTGGATATCGGGCGCTTCGGCGGCGGCGTAGTCGAGGAAGTCGGCGAGTAGTTCGTCGGTCCAGACCATGACGGGGCTGGGGACTTCACCGGTGGCGTGCCAGCGTTCGACGCGTTCGGGCTCCCAGACGATCGGCCGGGATCGCTTGTTGGGGGTCTTCACCAGGGCGGCGGGGTTGGCTACGCCGGCGATGATGCCTTCGCGGAGGGCGTCGTTGAACGGCTTGCGCAAAGTGGCCCGGATCCGGGAGCGGGTCGCGTCACCGGTGGGTCGTCTACCGGCGACGCCTTTGCGAAGAACGTTTCCCGGAACTGGCTGCTACCCGCACGAACGCCGCGTAGCAGCCGGTGGATCCCTTTCACGAACGACTCGCTCGGACTGGGCTTGCGGCCGCTCAGCGGTAAGGCTTCGCCCTGACCGGCGGATACGCGGTCCAGGCAGCCGGTCTTCTGGAGCGGCCCAGCGAGGACATCGACCTGTTCACTGGCTGGAACAGCCGCGACGAGTTCGGCGCGGCGGTCGCCGCCGTGGTTCAGGCGTACCGCGACGACGGCCTCACGGTCGACCTCGAACGGCGCTATGACACGTTCGCCCGACTAACAGTGACCGACGGCAGCCACACGTCGAAGGTGGAGCTCGGCGTGGATTGGCGGGCCAACGAACCGATTCTCATGGCCGTGGGACCGGTTCTGCATCCCGACGACGCGGTGGCGAACAAGATGAGTGCGCTCTACGGACGGGCGTTCGCGCGCGACTTCGTCGACATCGATGCCGCCCTGCGATCAGGCAGGTACACCCACGAAGCCGTTCTAAGACTCGCCGAACGCGCCGATCGCGGCTTCGACCGGCGAATCTTTGCTGACGCTCTCGGACAGGCCGATCTGCTGGACCCGGACGACTTCGCCCAATACGGCATCACCGGCCAAGCGCTCGACGACGTGCGGAAACGGTTCGCCGCATGGCGTCGCGATCTGCGTGACGAGCCCTCGTCGGAATAGTCGCGCGGCAGAACCCGCGGAGTGGTTCAGGCTCGGAGTACGTCTGCACACCGGCCGAACTGCCATCGGTTCGGAAGGCCCGTCAGGGCCGAGTCGAAGATCCAGATAGCAAGCGCTCGATAACCTGTCGGAAGACATCGATGGGGGTGAGCCCGTGGACGGCGCCGATACTGCTGAGGACTGGCTGGATACTTGGGCCGGGCAGGTGAACGCCCAAGCGGCGCGCAGTGTCGAGCTGTCGCGGCGGGTGGCGGCGCTGACCGGCACGGCGGAGGGCCGCGACGGCGCGATTCGAGTCACGGTGGGGTCTGCCGGTCAGATCGAGCGCCTTGAGCTCGACGAGCGCGTACACGATTTGTCTGGCCCCCGCCTTGCCGACGAAATCATGTCGGTCATGCGGCGCGCCCAGGCGGCCCTATCCGGCCTGGTCGCCGATCAGGTCCAGGACACCGTCGGCGCAGACACCGAGACGGGACGCGCGGTACTTCACTCGTTCGAGACCCGATTCCCGACTGTCGAGCGTGAGGAAGACCGGTGAGCGCGGGTGTGGAGTTTCCCGCCGAGGCGGTGATTCGCCATGCCA
Organism: Paractinoplanes maris; assembly: GCF_023544465.1. GTDB lineage: Bacteria > Actinomycetota > Actinomycetes > Mycobacteriales > Micromonosporaceae > Actinoplanes > Actinoplanes maris. The sequence continues at coordinate 410,489 of NZ_JALPVL010000002.1, forward strand.
GCGCCGTGAATGAGGCGTCCGATGACATGCTGCGGGCTCGATCGGCGGCAGGCGAAGTCGCAATGGACGGCCAGGCGTACGGGCAACTCTGCCAATTCCTGCCGGCCCTGCTCAGCCCTCTGTTCGGCAGCGCCACGGAAGTCATGAGCGACGCGGTGGACGCGCTCAGCGAAACCTCCTCGAAGCTGCAGGCGATCGCGATCGGGATGAACGCCGCCGACGCTGGCAGCGCCCGGCAGCTGAACGTAGCCGCGACCCCGCACCTTGATCTTCCGCTGTGACCGACAACCCGCTGGTCGCCCAGGCGCACAGCTCGACCACCTGGTACACCGGCCTCGGGCTGGCCGAGGACGCGGCGCAGATCAGCAGCGGCATCCAGGACGGCAGCTGGGTCGACGGCACCCTGGGCGGCGTCGGCGGCACCCTGGACCTGCTCGGCACGGTCGTCGACCCGCTCGGCTCGCTGGTGGCCTGGGGTGTCGGCTGGCTGATGGAGCACGTACGGCCGTTGAAGCAGGGCCTGGACTGGCTGGCCGGGCAGCCCGGCGAGATCGCCGCCCACGCCGCCACATGGCGCAACGTCGCCGCCGCCACAACGGCCACTCAACAGCGCTATGCCGACACCGTCCGGTCGCACACGGACGGCTGGTCCGGCGCCTCCGGTGACGCCTACCGCAACCACGCCGGCCAGCAGGCCGACGCCCTCGGCGGCATCGCCAAGGCGTCCGAGGCGATCTCGTACGCTGTCGAAGGCGCCGGGCTGCTCGTCGGACTGGTCCGCGGCATCGTCCGGGACCTGATCGCCCAGTTCGTGGCCACCCTCGCCGCCCGCCTGCCCATGTGGTTGGCCGAGGCCGGGCTCACTCTCGGCATCGGTGCCCCGGTGGTCATCGGTCAGGTAGCCGCACTGGTCGCCAAATGGGTCAACCGCATCCAAGGCTTTATCCGAGCACTGCTCAACAGCCTGCGACGACTCAGCGGCAAGCTCAACGAGTTGACCGGCGTACTGGATGGTCTCAAGGCGGCACTTCGTAAGCTCAGCCGTTCCGATCCGACGGCGACCACGCCCGATACGACGTCCGCCGTGCGACAGACCGGTGGGGAACTACGGCGTCCGCGCGGTGACATCGACTTCGAGGATGAATGGGCAGACCGGGCCTATGACTCGTTCCGGGCCAGTGACGACGAACTCTCGGCGGTCGCCGCGACCGCGCGAGAATACGGCTTCACCGCGGAAGACATCACCACGATCAAAAACCACGTCTTCCGCGATGAGCACCTGCTCGATCTGTACGGCGACAGCACCGTGGCACGTTTCGACGCCAACCCCCGCATGGCCGAGGCATGGCAACGGCTCGCCGGCGGCAACCCGCACCCGGCCGACATCGACCTGTTGCGGCACGAGCGATTCGAATCGAATTACATGGCCAGCACCGGAGACCCAAGCTACGGACGCGCGCACACCGCCACCAACGACGCAGGCTTTACGTGGGACCCTGAAGCCGCAGCGCGCGACGGTGTCGGCTATCAACGAAAGGACTGACGTGCTCGGTGACCGGCGATGACCGCCTCTATCGGGATTTGGGCGCAGGGCGACCCGAGCGGTGAGTCGGTGCTCTACCGGTGGGAAGCCGACCAACAGACCGGCTACGTGACCTTCGAGGTACCGACCCGGCGATTCCGACCGGCCGACGACAGCGGCCAGCCGATTGGGGACCTGTCGTTTGATCCCGCTGTGGGCGAGCCGTCAGGCACCGCCGCGGGTGTGAACCAACGGCTGTTCAACCAGGTGGTCGTAGCGATCATGCGCGCCTACCGGCGGGCCGGGACGGCTCCGGCCACCGCCCACGCGTATTACTACTGACGCCCACGTAGCGAGTCGTTCGTGCGGGAACGAACAGCATCTGGGCGACAACGAAAGACACGCTGGCCACCCCGCCCGGACGGCGGCAGGATCAGGAGTCCGAGCGCTGGACGAGTTGCAGGAACGCTTCGAGCTCACGGTCCGGCCGGACATGGCGGCGGTAGAGCGGACTGCACGGCGTCTCCGCCAGCTTCAGGCCCAACTCGGCCAGGCTTCTGCCAGGGTCGGAGTGTCGGTAAACGTCGGCGAGGTAGGCGAACTCGTTCATGACGCCGACGACGCTGCGGTTCGCGGTGGGACCGAACCGGCAGTCCCGCATCTGCCTCAATTCGCCCTCGATGACGGCCGCCGGCGCCTGGTGAGCGGCCAGAGCAGCGGCGATCTCCGGTCCGATACGGGCCGGCACGGTGGCCCCCGGCGCCAGCGACATCAGCACCGGCAACAGGGTCTCCTCGTTGACCAGCAGGATCAACTGCTGGGGCCGCCACGGCAGCAGGTTTGCGTACCACTCGCCGAGCAGGGTGGTCGACGATTCACCGTCATACGGCGTCGCCGACCCGAGCCGCTGGCGTAGCTTCTTGGTCGCCCGGACGATCAACACGAGACCAATCCTGCTCGACGGTTGTCGACCGCACTGGCTGGGCTGGTCTTTTCAGGGGGTAAGCAGATGGCAGCGGTCGATGGCGCGGCGCGCGATTCGCGTTATGCGGACCAGCGGCACTACGTCGTGCCGACGAACCTCGCCGATCTGCATGGCCCGGCCGGTGGTCAGGTGACGCTCGATCGGTCATTGGATTGGTCGGGCCACAGCACTTACGACCTGGACGATCCAGGCGACCTTCAAGTGATGTATCAAACGGTGTTGAATCAGGCGGCCACCACTGATGACCTCAGTCGCTGGCTCAATGCCGACATCCTGCGCCGAGTATGGCCGCTTCTATGGCTCCCTGCCCGAATGCGAGCGCTTTGGCAGGCCCGTTTCCCGGAACTGCCCGACCCGGTGACCCGAGAGTTAACATCCAGGACAAAGCGGCGTGGCCGCACCAGGTCCTGCAGGTTCTGACCGCGATCAAGAAGTTGGAGGAGCGTCGTGAGCGTCGCGGCAGAAGACGACGTGCGTGTGCCGGAGCAGTTGGCCGAGTTCGTGTCCTGGACGGTGATCTGTCGTGCCAGCCCGCGATCTGGGCGGTGGGGTCACTCTGGGCTCCAGACCCGCGCCGACGGATCCCAGACACCGGTCGCTGTTGCGTCCAGGATGGGGTCGAAGATCTGGCGCGCGAGGCTCACGGCGGTGTCGTAGTCCGGGACGATGCCGGGTGCTTCGGCCGCGACCTTCGGGTAACGCCTTGCCCAGCCTTCGTCCGGCACGATGAATTGGTCGGGAAGTTCAACCTTGCGAATCGCCGCGTTGATGACAACCGCGGTGCGTAGCCGGTCGGCGCTGAAGGTTTGCGTGCTGGCGATGATCGCGATGTCGACGAGGTCCTTAACTCGGCTGCTGCTCGCCGACTGTCCGTCCCGGACGTAGGTGCCGATCGTCGCGCAGAGCTTGTCGGCCAGGTGGTCTGGGATCGGAAAGACGCGATAGTGCGGCCGGACGAGGCCGTCAATGGAGAGCGGCGTCAGCGGTGCGACGACATCCGGTGTGCCGGTCATGGCGGTGCCCACTACGACGTCGATGTGGAAGCCGGCAAAGGACGTCGGGCCGAGTCGTGCGTTGACGTGCACACGGGCCCCTTTGGCCTCCTCCTGGAGGGGAGCAATCCGGGTGACGTCGAACGCGAAGTGATCGCCGATGTCGGCACGGAGTGCAGCACGCAGAGCGTCAACGGCGTCATCGACGGCGGCTTCGGTAGCGTTGAAGAAGACGTCGACATCCTTGCTGTGCCGAGCCGTGGCGAGCCGGGCTAATAGCGCCCCCGCGCCCTTCAGGACCCACCGGTCGGCGTCATTGGAGCTGAACAGCCGGGCGAGTGCCCGGTCGTAGGCGAACTGTCGCTGGAGTTCAGCGAGTGGGTAGCGCCGGTCGGTACGCGCGATCTGGCCGAAACGTTCCTTGAGTGCCGTCCTGAACGCCGAAGGTGTCTGATATCGAAACGCGGGCTCGGTCATCGGCGCGCCCCCTTGCCGGTAAGTGCCTGAACGAACTCGCCTGGGTCGGTGTGGCCATAGGCGACCGTGTAGGGCCCGACGATCGAGGTGAGCGCCTCATCGCGCAGCAGGCCCAGCGCGAGAGCATCCTGCACGACCTGAGCCACAGCGGACTCGTCCTCGCCGTCGGCAAGCAGATCATCAATGATCGCCGGTACGGTGCGTGCCGGAAGCCCGCCCCAGATCTCCCAGCTGTCCGGGGCAATCTGTGACCGGACGCGCAGCTTGATGTCGTCGCGTCGTGGTCGCAGTCGGGTGGTGGCGTAGAACTCGTGCTCGTACGGAATCAGGCCGCCGAGCCCGCGTAGGTGTGCAGCACTGCGGTGGCTGATGACAAGGTTCGGGGCGGCGGTGCGTTCGTGCCACGATTTCGCGCCGCCGAGTTGCAGCCACGCCGCGCGTAGCGGGTCGAGGTCAGGGTCTTCGGGCGCGCCTGTCAGCCGATACACCCGCATGGCCTGATCGACGACGGCCAGCGTGCCGTCATCGACCAGGCGGTTCAGATCTTGGCGGGACACCCCGAGTCGACGGGCTTGCCCTGCGGTGAGCATGCCCCACTGCTCGCTGGCCACGGGGCTGATCGCGGCTATGGCAGTGCGTCTCGACATGGAGCGATCGTATCAATAGTGCGACGAACGCTCCAGCAAGCGCCAGGTCAGCCTGACGAATCCGAAGGAAGAGTCGCGGCCCGCCGCGATGCGGGGGACGTTGCGTAGGCCACTGCCGTAGTAGCGATAGCCACGCGCCGGGCACCTCGCGCGCGAGGTGCCCGGCAACGCTGCCGCAGGAGGCGCACCCCGCGGTATCGGTGGCACGAACGATCGCGCGAACATCAAGTCGACCGCTGAAGGTATTCCCAGCTCGGAAGGCGTGCGAGCCCATCGAGAGCGTCAGTTGCGGGCTGGTGCTCCGCAACATTTCTTGTACTTACGTCCCGAATCGCACCAGCACGCCTCGTTACGCTCGGGCGGCCAGAGCCGTACCCGATCGGGCCGCGCCGTGGTGCACCATTCGCCATAGTCCCGGCGGGTCGACGGGGCGGCCGGATCGCGTTGCTGCGCCCTCGCATACGCCTCGTAGTCCGCAAGGCCGCCGGAGACCAGGCGAACCCGAGTCGCGCCTGACTGTTCATACGATTGGGCCTCGCGCTGGATCCGCCCGGCGTACGTCTCGTAATCGCCTCCATAGACAGTCGTCGATTCCGGCCAGCGGGAGCGGACCGCGCTGAAGTCCTCTCGAATCCACCGCAGGACGATCCCGTCGAACGCTCCCTCCGCAAGGGCTGCGTCGGCCCCACTGCCCGGCGGTAAAGGACCTAGCGTCTCGCGAATCGTCGCTGCGAGCTCCGCAAACGACGAGTCGGCCTCCGCGCGCGCTTCGCGATCCTCCTCGTCGAGCTCCACGCCCAGCTTCTCCCGCAGGTAGGAGCGGCTGATGAGCAGCGCGTGCCGACGCTCCTCCACCTCGGGGTCGTCGCCGGCTTCGACCGCCCGCTCCAGTCCGGCCTGGCACCATCCGAGGGCCAGGTGGTCTTGCCCGGCGTCGGACAGCATCTCCGTCATGTCATCGAAAACTCGCACGGTTCCCAGGCCGCTGGGCTGGTCGTCCAGTTCCGCCCGGAGGGCACGCTGGACCTCGTCCGCTTCCTGATCACGGTGCAGCGCGTAGAGCTGCTCCGCGACGCCGACCTGAGCGTCCCTGCCGACCTCACCGCCGAACCCCGCGGCCCGGCGGAACAGTTCCAGCGCCCGATCAAGGTTGCCGCTGCTGCGGGCAATCGACCACCCGGCATCCACCAGCGCCCGCGGCGCGTCGGGATCACCCGCGTGATCGGTGGCCCACTGCTCATAGTCGGCCGCGGACGGCTCAAGCCGCAGATCGGCGAGGAAAACCTCGTACGCGGTACGGGCGATATGAGGTTCCGAAGAGCTACTCACGCCAAAAACCTACCGGGCGGCTCGGGCGCAGCCAGTTGGTGGGTGGACTGGGCAACCAGTTGCTTCGGGGCCGTCGACTGGTGGGGAACGGACGTCGAGGACACCTGCTCGGCGGGACGGGTCGTGGAGGTCGATGACCATCTCGCCGGCGAGTTTTTATGCCGCCGTGAATCCGAGTGTCCGGTATCCGGGCATGCGCCGCTGCAATGAGGCGGCGAGGATGGGGGTGGCAACGTCGTGGTAGTCGTGGACCTCGGCGGTGTCCTTGCCCGGTGCGGCTCGGATGACGCGGCCGGCGCATTGGACGAGCAGGCCGTCGTAGGAGATCGGACCGGCGAGGAAGAGGGTATCCAGGGCTGGGGCGTCGAAGCCTTCGCCGATGAACGGCGTGGTCCCGATGACCAGCAGAGCGTCACCGGCTTTGGCCGTGTCCAGTCGATCCACAACCGCCCGACGGTCGGTCGTGCTCATCGCTCCCTGAAGCACGAGCGGCTGATGTCCTCTTGCGGCAAGCATGGCGGCGAGAGCCTCGACGTGGGCGACCCGTCGGGTGAGGACCAGACAGTTACGGCCACGCGTCAGGGCCGCGGCAATGTCATCGGCGATCAGAGTGTTGCGTGGCTCGTCGAGGGCCAATCTCCGGTGCACCTCGGCCAGCGCGCCCGGCGCGTCCAGGTCGACGTCGCCGGCTTTGAACTCGGTGTCGTGCTGGAACAGCAGGCGCCGCGTTCCGGTGTCGGCGTTCATGGCGGAGGCGAGAGTGCCCTGTTCGTCGTCGGTCATGGTGTGCCGCACGGGGCCGAGTTGCCAGGTCACGAGTTGACCGAGGCCGTCACGCCGGGTAGGTGTGGCGGTAAGGCCGAGCCAGAACTGCGCGGCGATCGCTTTGACGGAGTGTTCGTACGCGGCTGCGCCGAGGTGATGGCACTCGTCGACAACCACGTGCCCGTACTCGTGGGTGAGGGTGGCAATGTCGTCGCGTCTGGCCAGCGACGGCAGCAGCGCGATGTCCACGGTGCCGGTGAGCTTGCGCCGGCCGCCCCCGAGTTGGCCGGGTTTGATGCCGAGGAACTGCTCGACGCGCATGCGCCACTGGTCGGCGAGGGCTTTGCGGTCGACGAGGATCAGGGTGGAGGTGCCACGCTCGGCGATCACGGCGCAGCCCATGACGGTCTTGCCGGATCCGGGCGGGGCGATGAGCAGCCCGTCGTCGTGGGCGAGAAGGGCGCCGACCGCGGTCCCCTGCTTGGCGGTGAGTTCGCCGGTGAACGCGACGTCGATCTCCTGACCGGGGTTTCGCGCGTCGGTGACGGAGAGCCGCGAACCTGCCTGTTCCACGATGGAGTTGATGGAGTGGCGCAGCCCGCGCGGCAGGATCAGGTGGTCGTCGAGGGTGAGGTCGTAGCCGCGGATGAATCGCGGGGTGTCCCAGGTTGATTTCCGCAGGCGTTGCAGTTCGTAGAACTTCGGATTGGCCATGGCAGCCGCGTGTTTGAACGTCGCGAGCGCGGCCGGGGTGAGTTGGCTGGTGTCAAGGTTCAACCCGGCACCGAGTTCCGCGTGGACCACCGCAGGCAGCGCGGGATGGACCCTTGTTGCGGCGGACCAGCTGATCGTGGCGACGTCGGTTCCGGTGGTGGAGCGTTTCGCTTTTCGGGCGAGGCGTTCCGCATCACCGGGGCTGAGTCGGTCCAGCGTGGAGAGGAACGCCCACTGGTCCTCGTACGGTTCGAGCGTGCCGAGGTCGAGGAACGTGGTGAGGCCTTCCTTACGGCGGCGGCCGTACAGCGGCGCGGCGATGAGGTTCCCGAACCCGCCGTCGGGCAAGACGTCTTGATTAGGAAACAACCGGTCGTACGACCGTAGGTCCATCGACCCGCGCAGCACCATCGCCTCGTGCAACAACCCGGTACCGACAGCTCGCGCCGTAGCCGCAGGAAGCGCTTCCGTGAAGAAGATCCACACATGGGCCCCACGGCCCGACTGGGAAATCTCCAGCGCGGCCGGCACAGCACTGGCCCTCGCCGCCTTGACGTAGGCGAGCGCGTCGAGCATCGCCATCGCACCGTCGAAGTCGGCGACGACGAACTGACACGTGTTCTTGGAGAGCAGCGGGTAAAGACCCATAAACACGTCGCCAACCAGATGAGCCGCCACGACTTGCGGGGTTCGGGGTAGATGAGTGGCGCTGCGCCGATCCATGCCCTTGCGCCAGCCGCCGGCGACGGCCGGCGACCACCCAGATGCACCCGTACGAGTGTTCTCCCAGCGGACGGCGTACACGTCGGTGCGGGCCCGGAACCGGTCGGCGAACAAGGCCAGCTTGTCCGCCACCGGCGAGGCCATGGTGACCATGCCCGGCGCGGCGACCGGGGCGGATAGCTGCTCCGGGGGCGGAGCAGTGTGCTGACCACGCAGTTCCAGCAGCCGCGACAGCCTGGCGTTCTCGGCCTGTAAACGCTGTACCTCCCGGCGTAGGTCGGCGTGCTCAGCCGTCGCATCCACCGGATCATTCTGACGTATCGGGCTTCGAACCTACGACGACCGGCCGCTCTCCTCCGCCGATGGCACCGAAGCGGAACGCGGCGCTCGAGGCGATGATCGAAGAAGCCACGTCGACGCGTACAACGACGACGAAAAGCTCACTGGCCTGGTCACCATGCTCGAAGACCACCTGGTCGTACCGTTCGCCACCACCGTGCTCGGTGTCGAGGTCACCGTGAAGAAAGTCGACTTGATCGGTGACAACATCGTCGCCATCTGCGCTCGAGGCCGCGACCGGCAGCGGATCGACCTGCTCGACCTGCCACTACCCGCCCCGCCACCGGACGGTTCGGTATGGATCGACGCCTACCGGTACTGGGCAGGGCGATAGACCACGGTGGCCGGCTACCAGTACTACTCCTCTTACGCCTGCCCAACCCCTGGAACGGCACTGGCGCTGGAAGGTCATTCCGGCCGCAGGAACGACGGTCGGTCGGCGGAAGTCCTGCCAGCTCTCCCACGGATAAATCCTGGGCATGTCACCTTCGGATGACAAGGTATCTATCCAAGGGTTGCGACGCTTGACCGCGCGCGCCGTGTGCGGTGCAAAGCTGGCCGTCCAGAGGAATGGGCTTACCTTGCGGTCGTCTGCTGCAGCCAATGGCGCAACGAATCTCGCCGAGGAAAATTCGTATCAGTAGTGCGACGAACGCTCCAGTCTTCGCCGTGGTCGGCACGACGTGCTGCCGGGAAGCCACGCGCCGGGCACCTCGTGCGGGAGATGCCCGGCGACGCTCCCGCAGGAGGCGCACCCCGCGGTGCCGGTGGCACGGACCATCGTCTGACCCCGCGCGAACATCGAGTCGACTGCCGAAGAGGTCCCAGCTCAGAAGTCGCCGCGAGTGCTCCGGACGTGCTCGGGGAGCGAGTAGCACCCGCCGTCAGCGCTGGGCATCCGTGGTCACCGCCGGGCACGCCGGGCCGCGTGTGCCCGGGGTTTGCTCCGGACGCGCTCCAACCAGCGACGGAACCCCACCGGTGGACCAGATGGCACCTATGAGCACCCGATGGGACGCCCGGGCACTCCTGGGAACGCCCTGGTAGGTACGATATGGGCCGCAAGCCCTCGTAGCTCAGGGGATAGAGCATCGGTTTCCTAAACCGTGTGTCGTAGGTTCGATTCCTACCGGGGGCACCACTTCGTGACTTTTGTGTCATGGCTGGGTGAGGTGATCGTCGTCGGGGCTGGGCGGGTTGTTGTTCGGCGGTTTGTGGGTGGCGACCTTCAAGACTTTTTGGCCTATCAGGGTGAACCGGTGGTGCGGCGCTATCTGCCTGGTGCGGCCATGAGTGCTGAGCAGGCCCGTGACTATCTGGCTGGGCAGGCTGTGCTTGATGAGCATGCGCTGGATGCCTGGCACGGGTTTGCTGTGCAGCACCTGGCCGACGATCGGGTGATCGGCGACGTCGGGGTCTGGCTGGCGTCGGATCGGCCTGGGGCGGGGGACGTCGGCTTTCAGTTTCACCCGGGTTATCACGGGCAGGGGTACGCGTACGAGGCTATGCGGCTCTTTTTGACTTATGTCTTTGACAGTCTTGGGCTGTCGCAGGTCACGGCCGGCTGTGAGACCGCCAACTCGTCGTCCTGGGGGCTGATGGAGCGGCTGGGCATGCGGCGTCTGGGCGAGACCGGGCAGTCGCTTCGGTATGGGTTGACCCGGGAGCAGTGGGCGGCCTCGGCGGATTAGCGTGGAGTGGTGCTGAGCGATCGGGACCGCACTCTGCTGGCGCCTCACCTTGTGTTGTTGCGGGCGGCTCGGCGAGAGCTGGCGGGGGCTCGGCGGGATTTTGAGGAGGCCGAGCGGGCGCTGAGCGACTCGACCGGGGGCACTGACTGGCGCGATCGGGTGCTGGGTGGGCTGTTCAGCGCCGACGACGGGCGGACTCAGCGCTATCGGCGGGCCCGGGACGCTCGTAAGGCGGCCGAGAAGGTGCTGGCTGATGCCGAGGCGAAGTACGCCAAGTACGCCGAGCGGGTGGACGGGCTCCTCGAGCCGATGCTGGCTCGGGACGATCCCGGTTTCCGGGCGCGGCTGGAGGCCGTGCGGGCCTGCGACAAAGCTCTGCGCGGCTGTGAACAGACCCGCCGGGACATCGCGACGATGGTGAAGGCGCAGACGGTCAAGGGCAGCGAGAGCTGGCATGAGGCCGAGTTCGCGCGGCGGCGGCGGGATGAGTTGATCACCGAGCTGCACGCTCGGGGGCCGGCCCTGACTCGGACGATCGAGCGGGCCGCTCGATCTGTCGGCGAGGAGCGGATCGAGCTGAACCTCGGCGGCCTGCCCGCCACCGGCATGGCGGTTGATCAGCGTCTGGGGGAGCTTGAGCTCCGGCTGGACGCGGCGATCAAGGAGATCAGCCGGTGGCGGGTCAGTGCCGATCAGGGTCGGGCGGCGGCTTTGCGGGCCGCGCACGACTCCCTTTAGGAGCCGGCTACCTGGAATGAGTAATAGGTGTTGTATTCGCTCTGGGTGCCGTCGGGTTTGACCGCGTAGACGTCCACCGAGTGCGAACCCGGGGTACTCGGCGTCCACTGGAGTGTGGCTTTGCCGTCGGCGTCCGCGTCGATCTCCAGGCGGTCGGTGACGTCCCAGTCGCCGTCGAAGATGTAGCGGTATTTGGCTACCTCGTGCCAGCCCGGCGGTGGGGTGAAGGTGAATGTGCCCTCGACGCCGACTCCGCCGGTCGGCTCGGGCGAATACTGGGGGTAGACGTCGGACTCGACGCCCGGGCCGGGCGGGAAAGTGGCCTGGTAGTTCGTGGGGGCCGAAAGGAAACCGTTGGAGCTCCGGCTGCGGATGGTCACATTCTCGCCGTACGGGTTGGTCGCCTGAAAGCTGTAATAGGCCACCCCGTTCGCGTCAGCGCTCCGGGTCTCGGTGTATCCGTTCCCGCGGCGCTCGATCTCGTATTCCTCGACACCGGTCATCCCGGCCGCGGGGGTGATCTTCAGGACGACTTCCTGGTTCCACTTCGGCGGGCCGTTCTCCTCGGTGACCGACGGCTCGTTGCGGGCGACGAGGATCATGATCTGGGTCTGGGCCGAGCCGTTGCCGGCCTTGTCCAGCGCTCGCACATAGAGCTGCAGCGGGCCGGTCTGTCCGGGGTTCAGGGTGACCGTGGCCTTGCCGCCGGGGACGTCCGCCTTCACCGTGTTGGCCCGCGCGAACGGGTCCTGGCACACGAGCTGGCCGACGTCACCGCTGTCGCAGGTGGGCACGGGCAGGCCGGTCCACGAGTATTCGAAGCCGGCGATGTCCTTGTCCTTGTGCCCGTCGAAGACGAACGTCGGGTTCACGCCGACCGGGCCCCAGCTGCCGGCGTTGTGGGTGGTCGAGGTGACCGTGGGCGCTGAGGGCCGGGTGCCGTCGTACTTGAAGAAGCACTTCTTCGACCAGGCCGAGGTCTCGGTGCCGTCGCCGACGCGCATCTGCCACCCGTACGCCTGGTTGTCCACCAAGGAGCCGGCGGTGGCCTGGGCCAGGCCGGCCCGGGCGTACTCGTTCGTGTAGACGGTGCGGTCGTCGGGGCTGCCGACCGGCCACACCGCGAACTCGGTCTTGAGCTGTTCGCCCTCGTCCGCGTCGCTGACCACGGCCTGCATCCGGCCCGCGAGTCCGCCCAGGACCGGGTACGGCTTCAGTTGCGTACAGGGAAAGCCACCACCGTAGAGGTGCGCGTTGTCGACCTGGGGCGCGTGGTTGTAGGAGAGGGACAGCTGGACGTTGCGATACCAGTTCAGCGTGCGACCGTACGCGGGGTCGGTCTCGTGCTCGGCTGAGACGCGCAGGACGAAGGTGATCCGCCGCTGCTTGGCCGCGATGGCCTCGGCGATGCCGGCGCTGACGTCGAAGCTGATGGTGGCGCGCGGGCAGTATTCGGGGGTCTGGATCTCGTCCAGCTTGGTCAGTTCCTCCGGCGCCTTCTTCCAGGTGGGGACGGTGGTGACCGGCTTGGTGCGCCAGAGCTCGATCGACCGCTTGGTGCAGTCGGCCGCGCTGCGCTCCTCCACATAGACCGTGCCGCCGGTGACCTTCGCGCCCTCGTATTCGGCCAGGTCGAAGGTGGCGTAGACGCGCGATGTGTGGGTGACTCCGGCCTCGTCGACCCGGGTGCCGAGCGGTAGGTCGACGCTGTCGCCGGACGGGAACGCCTGGCCCGGCTTGGCGGCGTCGGTGTAGCCCGAGATCACCCGGGTGGGTGAGTCGGGGTGCCAGGCGGCCGACGCGACGCCGGGGATCCCGAGCACCACGCCCAGGCCGGCGACCAACGCCAATGTTGCTGCTTTCCTCACGTATCTTCCTTCCCGTTCCGGACGAGCCCCCGCTCGACCGGCACGAGAATTAACTATGTGAATCCGTCGATGATCAAGCCTTTCCGGATCACAACTGGGTCACCGCGCGAGCCAGCCCGATCGCGAACGGCGAACGAGCCGTACGCCAGACGTGCCTTTCCTCGTAGGACCAGGCATAGACCGGGAACTCGTCGCGGTACAGACCGGCCAGGCCGGGCTCGCCCAGATCGTCGGCGGCGTGCTCGTACAGCTGCGGGATCCGCGGCGCGATGACGCCGTAGTCGATGATGCGCGACAGATAGTTCTCGTCGGCCAGGACCTTGTCGATGCCGACCTTTTCCAACGGGTACGCGTCGGGGAGCACATCCTTGAGCGAGAGAAACAGGTCAGCGCCGCGACGGCGGGGGTCGCCGAGCAGCCCGCCGAGCATCGACAGCCGCCCCAGCGCGACCCTCGGCCGTACGAGAAGGCAGTGCGCGTAAAGAACCCGGAGCAGAGCCACGTCCATGAAAAAGCGCTCGAGCGGCCCTTCGGCGTCGACCAGATCGCGGTGCCGCAGATAGCCGGCGACGATGCTCGAATTGTGTGCGCGGTACCACGCCTCCGGGGACGGCCAGCGCAGAAAGGCGAGCCAGAAATCGACGCTGCGGCACGTGGACGAGCCCACTTCGCCGTTGAACAGCAGATCGGCCTCGGTCGCGTCCCGCAGCAGTGATTCGTTCACCGCCCGCCACCAAGGGCTTCCACCCTCCGCCCGCAGCACACCACACCGGAGCTGCCACTTCATGAAAGCGACTTCGGCCCTCCGGTACGGCTTGATGCTGTGCCCACCGACCCGCTGCTCATAAAAATCGGCCGCCAACCTCAGCCGCGCCGATGGGTCATCGCGCACCGCCGCGACCAGTTCCCCGGCGCGCTCGCTCGCGTCGTACGCCATGGGTCTGGAACTTAATGCCGAACAGCCCGCACCGGGAGGGCGCGGGCTGTTCTGGTTGGACTGGGTCAGCCGACGCCCTGCTGGGCGTTCTTGTGGACGTGGACACCGGCGCCCAGTTCGACGATCTGGGACTCGGTCAGGCCTACGCCCTGCCAGACCTGGACGATCAGGTAGATGCCGGACGGCTGCTTGATCCAGAGTTCCCAGCCGGTGTCGCCGCCGGGGGCGGTCGGGGCGGGGCCGTCGGGGGTCATGCCTCGCAGGCTTTTGAGCAGGGTGCCCTGCTGGGCGCCGACCTTGACGGTCTTGCCCGGGCGGCTCGGGCCGCTCTGGTCCTTCGACTCGAGCATGATCGCGATCTTGCTCTCGAACGAGGCGACGTCGGCCAGGGGCTCGGTGGACGGGTTGACGTTCGGGTCCAGGTTTTTGGCCTTGTCGGGGGCCAGCACCAGGTAGCCGAGTTCGCTGGACTGGATGAACCAGCCGTCGGGGGCCTTGTCGATGGTGAAGCCCTGGGGCTGCTCACCCTTGTAGGCGACGAGCTGGACGGTGGTCGCGCCGGCCACGGTGCGGTCGGCCGGGGTGGCCGGCGGAGTGCCCGTACTGGTGGCGATCGCGACGGCGGCGGCCAGCGCGGCGACACCGAAGGCGGAACCGGTGCAGGCCTGGACCACGCGGCGGCGGCGCAGGGCTCGGCGGCCGCGGGTGAGGTCGGCCTCGACCTGGTCGGTGGTGGGGGTGGAGATCGGACCGGCGATCTCGTGGAAGTGATCACGCAGGTCGTTCATGGGGTGGCTCCCTGGCTGAGAAAGGTGGGTCGGGCGCTGCCGTGCAAGGCGGCTCGGAGACGATCCAGACCCCGCGCTGTCTGGCTCTTGACGTTGCCCTCCGAGCAGCTGAGCGCGTCCGCCGTCGCTGCCACGTCGAGATCGTAGAAGTAGCGGAACACGACGGCCGCCCGCATCCGGGGCGGTAGCTCGCGCAGTGCCTGCTTGACGGCTTCGCCGGCGATACCGGCCCCACCGGGTGCGGTTCCCGCGACGTCCGGGAGCTCGGCCATGCTGCGCTCGCGGTGCCGCCAGACCCGCCGCTTCTCGTCGATCAGCGCGTTGACCAGCACCCGGCGGACGTAGCCGTCCGGGTTGTCGGCCCGCTGAAAGGCCGGCCAGGCGACATAGAGCTTCGTGAGCGCCGCCTGGACCAGGTCTTCGGCCAGGTGGGTGTCGCCCGCGGTCAGCAGGGTCGCCGTGTGCAGAAGCCGAGGTCGCCGGCTGACCACGAATTCGTGGAACTGCTCGTCTCGCTCGGTCCGCCCCGAGCCTCTGTCTCGTCTCACACCCCGTTGACGAACGGCTCTCCAGCCAGGTTGCATGCCGCCCATCATCGATCAGCGCGGCAAGGCCGGGCGGATGGACCGCCCGGCCTTGCCGCGTGTGGGTCTGAGGAGCTAGTCGAGAGCGCCCTTGATCTTGTTGACGACGTTGGCGACGCCCTGGCCGTGTGCTCCGGCACCGGTGCCGGGCTTGCCCTTGCCCTGGGAGCCGTCGTAGGTCACGAACAGCTTGGGGTCGGGGGCCGGGCCCAGCGGCTTGTCGTCGGTGAGGGGCTGGGCGTCGGGGACGTACTCGATCTTGTCGCCCAGCAGGGTCTCGCCCTGGGCCCAGCGGCCCTCGGCGGCCCGGCTCTCCGGGTCGAAGCTGTAGAAGGTGCGCCGGGCGAAGTCCTTCTCGTCCTGGCCGTTCGAGTTCTCGATCGGCGAGTCGGTGTAGCCGTCGGCGATCAGCTGCTCGATGCCCAGCAGCCACTGCTGCTGGTGGTAGGTGTCGCGGGCCAGGTTGAACTGCAGCATGTCCTTGACGCCGCGGTCGTCGGTCATGTTGTAGCACCGGCTGGTCTGCAGGCGGCTCTGCGCCTCGGCCGACACGTTCGACCGGAAGTCGGCCAGCAGGTTGCCGCTGGCCACGATGTAGCCGGCGTTCCAGGGCACACCCTGGCTGTTGGTCGGCATGGCGCCGCCGCCGGTGACGATCGAGTGCTGCGGGTTCTGCCCGCCGAGCACGGCGGCCAGGACCGGGTTGGCCGCGGCGGCCTTCTCGGTGGCCTCGGCCGGGCCGCCCTCGAGCAGACGGGCCAGCATGGTCGTGAGCATCTCGACGTGACCGATCTCCTCGGTCGCGATGTCCATGATCATGTCCTTGTACTTGCCGGGCACGCGGCACGACCAGCCCTGCCACAGGTACTGCATCATCACGGTCATCTCGCCGAACTGGCCGCCGACGAGTTCCTGGAGTTTCGCGGCGAAGAAGGCGTCCGGCTTCTCCGGCTTGGCCTGGTACTGCAGGTAGTCGACGTGCTTGAACATCGAAATCCTCCATGTCGCGGAAGCGGGACACCCCTTGAGCTACCCGTCGTGTTGTCCCCGGCGGGTCCGGCGGTGGCCCGTGCGGGTCATCGACGGGGGGACTTGAACGGCCATGGTGGTTCTCGATGTCGCGCTTCCGATCCGGCGGCAGGTCGCGCGGGTCGCGCCCTGGTTCGGGCCCGCCTTCGTGGCGGCCATCGCCTATGCCGACCCGGGGAACTTCGCCACCAACTTCACCGGCGGGGCCACCTTCGGTTATCAGCTGGTCTGGGTCATCGTGGCGGCGAACCTGATGGCGATGCTGATCCAGTCGCTCTCGGCCAAGCTGGGTGTGGTCACCGGCCGCGACCTGCCCGAGCTGTGCCGCGAGCATCTGTCCCGCCGGGTCTCGCGGGTGTTGTGGGTGCAGGCCGAGCTCGTCGCGATGGCGACCGACCTGGCCGAGATCATCGGCGGGGCGCTCGCGCTGTATCTGATCTTCGGGATTCCGCTGCCGACGGGTGGCCTGATCACCTGTGTGGTGGCGTTCGCGCTGCTCGGTCTGCAGAAGCGGGGCGTACGGCGTTTCGAGGCGGTGATCGGCGGGCTGCTCGGGGTGATCCTGCTCGGCTTCATCTACGACGCGCTGCGGGCCGGCACCGACGTCGCCGGGATCGCGGGCGGGCTCGTGCCGACCCTGTCCGGCACCGACAGCCTGCTGCTGGCCACCGGCATTCTCGGTGCGACGGTCATGCCGCACGTGATCTATCTGCACTCCGCGCTGACGAAGTCGCGGGCCGTGGACGCCGCCGACCCGGCCCAGCGGCGCACGGTGCTTCGCTGCCAGCGCATCGACACGCTGGTCGCGCTGGCCCTGGCCGGCCTGGTCAACCTGGTGATGCTCACGATCGCGGCCCGGCTGTTCTTCGGCAGCGGCATCCCGGGCACCGACACGCTGGAGGGCATCCACGCCGGCCTGGGCGTCACGCTCGACCGGTATGCCGCCCTGGCCTTCGCGATCGCGCTGCTGGCCTCGGGTTTCGCCTCGTCGAGCGTCGGCACCTACGCCGGGCAGGTGGTGATGCAGGGGTTCATCGGCCGCACCGTCCCGTTGACCCTGCGCCGCCTGATCACCATGGCCCCGGCCATGCTGATCCTGGTGGTCGGGGCCGATCCCACCACCGCCTTGGTCTGGTCACAGGTCGTGCTCTCGTTCGGGGTGCCGTTCGCACTGGTGCCGCTGATCTGGCTGACCCGGCGCCGGGACATCATGGGAGACGAGGTCAACCACCCGGTGACGACCGCGATCGCCGTGCTGGCGGCTGGTCTGATCATCGCGCTCAACGTGTTCCTGATCGTCCGTACCTTCGCCGTTTGAGCCGGACCGGCTCGGGAACCCGCCCGCCATGCCGACCGGGACGACTTACAGCAGACCGGCGCTGCCGGCCAGCGCGGCCGCCTCGGCGCGGGTCGAGACGCGCAGTTTGCGCAGCAGGGTGGCGGTCTGCCGCTTCACCGTCCGCTCCGACACGTGCAGCTTGGTGGCCATCTCGGTGGTCGACGCCCCGGCCGCGATCAGCTGGAGCAGGTCGCGTTCCTCTTCGGACAGTGGCACGGTGATCCGCCGCGGCCCCGGGTTCTGGGCCATCACGGCGTGCAACAGCTCGGCGGGTAGCACGACCCAGCCGTCCAGCGCGGCCAGCAGTGGTTGCAGCAGGTCGGCCGGCTCGCTGCTCTTGGGCAGGAAGCCCTCGGCGCCGGCCCGCAGCGCCCGCACCGCCGGCGCCGGGTCGTCGTCACCCGACATGGCCAGGACCCGGACGCGAGGTGCCTCCTGGCGGATGGCGGCGATCGCCCGCACCCCGCCCGGGGGTGGCATGTGCAGGTCGACCATCACCAGATCGGGCACACAGCGGCGGACCATCCCGGCCGCCGCGGCGGCGTCACCGGTGCTGTCGACCACGGTGGCCCGGCCACTGCTCACCTCGGGCAGCAGCAGTTCGAGTCCTCGCACAAAGAGAGGGTGGTCGTCGACGATGGCAATTCGGATGCCCACACGCATGGCGCGCGGATTCCCGGAAGGACGCGAGTCATGCGCGTGAGGCCGCGCCGGGCCGAACCCGATCCCGCCCTGCTGGCGTTGCGCAGCGTCTGCCATGAGCTGCGGCCACCGATGGCGACGCTGTCGGCCCTGCTGCGAGCCATCGAGGATCAGCCCTCGCCGGAGCGCCGGGCGGCGATGTCCCAGCTCGCCACCGAGCACGTCTCGCACGCGGAGTCGGTGTTGCGGCAGGCCGCCGCGGTCGCCCAGGAGCTGCACAGCCTGCCGGTCGAGCCGGCGCCGCTCGACGAGGTGCTGCCGGTCGTGGCGGCCACCGCGCCCGGCGACCGGCTGAGCGTCCGGGCCAGCCCGGCCGCCATGCGGTGGCTGGTGCACCCGCTGCACACCCGGCAGATATTGATCAATCTGGTCGGCAACGCGGTCCGTCACTCCCCCGGGCGTATCCGGCTGGCCGCACGCCTGCACGGCCGCCGCCTGCGGCTGACCGTGGCCGACCAGGGCGGCCCGAATCCGGAGCTGAGGACGGCGATGAGCCGGCAGAGCCCGCCACCGGACGACCGCGGCCTGGGCCTGTGGGTGGTCCGCCAGCTGACCGGGTCGCACGGCGGCACACTGCGGGCCCGCGCGGTGACGCCGGCCGGGCTGGTCATGGAGGTCAGGCTGCCCCGCTATCGGCGGTGACCCCACAGGGCCACGGCGGGCCCCGTCGGGTCAGGGGACCGGGCACCCGACCGGCATGGGAATCGCACTTCTGTTCCGGACGATCGTCGTCGCGCCGTGGCTGGTCGGCCTGGCCTGGCGCGGCACGCCGGATGTCGTCGCCGCCGCCCTGGCCCTCGCCCTGGTCGTCGTCTGGGCGGTGCCGTTGCTGCGCCGGGTCAGCGCGGATTCGCCGCTACGAATTCCGCCACGTATTCGTCCAGACGGCGTGAAGGTCGCCAGCCCAGCTCGGCGGCCTTGGTGATGTCGGCCTGGCCGCGGGTGCGCTCGCCGCGCAGGGCCGGGGTCAGCTCGTAGGGCACGCCGAACATCTGGGCGACGTCGAGGATCGGCCACTCGTGACCCGCGCCGAGCAGGTAGCCGTCGCCGCTGCCCTTCTGGGCGACCAGGACGATGCCGCGCACGATGTCGTCGATGTGGGTGAAGTCGCGGGTCTGGGTGCCGGGTGAGACCACCGGCAGCGGCTCGCCGCGCAGGTATTTGTGCTCGAAGATGCCGATCACGGTGGCGTATTTGCCGCTGGTGATCTGGCCGGGACCGTAGACGTTGTAGAAGTACGTGATCGCGTAGTCCAGGCCGTACCAGTTCGCGTAGTTCTTGATGTACTCGATGTTCTTGGCCTTGGTCCACGCGTACGGGTTGAGGTTCTCGTCCTGGCCGTCGTTGCCGAATTTCGAGCTGGAACCGGCGTAGATCAGCTTCGCGCCGGCGGCCGACGCGAACTTGACCACCTCTTTGGTCCCGAGCAGGTTGTAATCCCAGGTCAGGTCGTGGTCCTCGAACGACGTGACGATCCGGGAGTACTCGCCGAGGTGGAAGACGATCTCGGGGCTGGGCAGACCACGGTCGGCCCAGATCTTGGCCAGGTCGGCCGTCGACCCGTCGAGGTAGGTCACCCGGGGATCGTTGACGTGATTTTCCGGTACGCCCGTGAAGTAGTTGTCGAGCGAGACGATCGCCGCCGCCGGGTAGTCCGTCAGCAGGGTCTTGATCAGGGCGGACCCGACGAACCCGGCTCCACCGGTGACCAGCAGCGTGTGACTCAACGTAACTCTCCCGACTGACGACTCCCAGCGGAAAAGGCTACCAAGGGACAGCCGTCCCGCCCGAATCGTTCGGACGGGACGGCTCCGCGACTACCAGGGAGCGGGCGCCGGAGGGGCGACCACCGGCGGCCGGTCGTCACAGGTGATGGTGTTGGGCAGCAGCCACGGCGTGAGCCAGCCGTCGTTGCCGCCGCGGTCGGTCACGGTGAACTCCGAGCCGGCCGGGGTGAAGCCGAACGAGCCGCAGTTGTTGACCGGCACCGCACCGACGTTGCGGGCGTCGACGTTCTCGAAGCCGGCGCCGCCGGCCACCCGGGCACTGAGCACACTCGTACCGGTGCCGTCGATCTTGACGTCCTTGAAGTGGACGTTCGGGATCGAGTAGAGATCCTTCACCGGCCAGTCCGAGACCATCATGATCGCGTTGTAGGTGTTGTCGAGGTAGTGGTCGCCGGTGACCCGGATGTCGGCGTCGATGCTGCGGTCGAGCGCGAAGATCCAGATCGCGCCGAGCCCGATGTTCCAGTTCAGCTCGTACGTGCCCGCCCGCACCGTGGTGTTGTCGGTGATCTTGAGCGTGCCGGCGAACGGCTCGGCGCCGAACCGGGACCCGGCGTGGATCGCACTGCCCTCGCGGATCGGGTCGGCGATCAGGTTGTTCGAGACCGTGTTGTCCGTGCCGCCGTAGATCGCGATGCCGTTGGCCAGCACCGGGGTCTGCACGGTGTTGCGGTCGAAGGTGTTGCCGGCGTTGGTCGTCTTCTCGGCCCACATGGCCAGGCCGTCGTCGCCGCTGTTGCGCACGAAGTTGTTGCGCACCACCGAGCCGGTGACGCCGGTGTGGAAGTTCAAGGCGTCGGCGATCTGATCCACGACGATGGAGTTCTCCACCCGTACGTTGGACATCGGCCCGTCGAACCAGAGCCCGACCTTGGTGTGGCGGATGTAGAGGCCCTTGATCGTCGAGTCGCTCATCGCCCCGCCGACCCCGTTGACCTGGTCCTTGTCGATGCGCTCGCGCACGTCGCCCTGGATGGTGAAGCCGGAGAGGTGGACGTTGCGGCTGCCGCCGTCCTCGGCGTACTTGCCGTAGAAGCCGACGCCGGTGTGCACCGAGCCGTCCGGTGCGGGTGTGCTCAGCGCGACCTCACGGCCCTTGATCACCGTGTACCAGTTGCCGGCGCCCTCGATCGTCACGTCGTCGACCACGATGTGCCGGTTGACCTGGAAGGTACCCGGGGGCACGTAGACCTTGAGCTTGGCCTTCCGGGCGAACGCGATGGCCTTGTCGAACGCGGGGGCCGCGTCGCGCCGGCCGGTCGGGTCGGCGCCGAACGCCAGCACATTGGCCGCCCGCAGGTTCACGTACGGCAGTCCGACCTGCTCCGAGTCGAGCAGGTCGATCACGGTCCACGGCACGGCCGACGACGCGGTCAGGCGCACCTTCTCCCCCGCGGCGACCGTGCGGCCGAGCAGGAGGCGCTGCTCGTCGTAGAAGTGGCTGGGCCGGAACGGCTTGCTGATCACCGGCGCCGGGGTGGTGGCGGCCGGGACGCAGGCGCACTCGGTGATCCACCAGTCCGGGTGCAGCAGGTCGGCATTCGGGTCGTTGGTGAACGGATATTGGTTGTAGAGGTAGGAGTACTGCGAGGTGAGCGTCATCGTGCGGCGGGCCGGTCCGGCCTGGACGGCGAGCGGGGCGGTCAGCCCGCCCCCGGTGGCCGAGTCGGGGATGCTGTAGCGCACGGTGATCGCGTTGGCCGCCTTGGGCAGCGTGAACTCGACGTACTGGCCCGGGGTGAGGCGGACGGCGGAGCGGCCGGACGCCTCGGCGGGCAGGGTGTAGGCGGTGCGGTCGGGACCGATGACCGTGCCGGTGGTCTTGGCCCGCTCGGCCTCCTGCTCGAGGAAGGCGACGGAGGCGCCGCGGCCGGCGACGAGCGCGGGGTCGAGTCCGGCCCGGGTCACCGCCGGGGACGCGGCGGCGGGGGAGGCGGCTTGGGCAGCACCGGCGGGGACGACCGCGACGGCACTCAACGCTATGACGGCCACGGCGACGGGCCGCCTGAGTTCCAGGAACATCGACGAACTCTTCTCTTCGCAGGGAGCGTGGCAGTGACCATAAGATTGCTGTGACGTAGTCCACAAGGTTCAGTCCAAAGTTTCCGGCAGATTGCTCGGTGCTTACGTGAAGCGATCGGTTTCTTTCACGCTGGCCGTGGTGCTGCTCGCCGCTTGCAGCAACCCGCCGCAAGAGCCCGAGTGGGCCCGGATCGACGTGCCCGGCGGTGCGGTCGTGCTCAGCGATGTGGCCGACTGCGGGGGCGAGTGGTGGGTGGTCGGCGGGATCAGGCTCGCGGACGGGTCGACGCGTCCGGCCGCGTGGACCGGCACGCCGTTGCGGCCGGTCACCTTTGTCCCCCGGCCGACCAGCTACTACGGCCCCCGCCAGCTGATCCGGAGCGTTGCCTGCGCGGGCCGGGAGGCCGCCATGGTCGGCGCGACGCCGGGCGGGGCGCACGGCAATCCCCGGGTCAGCACGTGGCATCGGCTCTCCGATGGGCGCATGGCGGAGAACGCGGCCCCCTTCGAGACGTACGGGGGTGATGAAGCCGTCGACGTGGGGCCGATCTCCGCTGGGCCGGGCGGATTCGCGATCGCCGGCAACCGCACGAGCGGGGCGGCCGCCTGGTTCTCCCCGGACGGCC
Source organism: Paractinoplanes maris (assembly GCF_023544465.1). Taxonomy (GTDB): domain Bacteria; phylum Actinomycetota; class Actinomycetes; order Mycobacteriales; family Micromonosporaceae; genus Actinoplanes; species Actinoplanes maris. The sequence goes on from NZ_JALPVL010000002.1 coordinate 433,093, forward strand.
GGACCTTCACGCTGAGCGAATCGCGTCAGGGCGGAAGCGCCGCCCGGGACGTCGTCGCCCAGCCGGACGGCCGGTGGCTCGTGGTGGGCAGCGGCGCCTGGACCCAGCCGTGGTCACCCGCGCCCGCCCCGGACGGCGAGATCCAACGGGCGGTCCGCGACGGCGACGACGTGGTCGCGGCCGGCCCGGACACGGTCTGGCGACGGCACGACGGCACCTGGACGGTGACCGCGACCTTTGCCGGCACCCCACAGGGCGTACGGTCGCTGGCCGTCACCCATGGACAGAGCGTCGTCGTCGACGGTGGCCTGTGGATCGGCGACCAGCGGCGCGACTCCCCGGCCGAGCCGGTCGCCGTGGCCGCCCGCGGTGACACCCTCCTGCTCGCCACGGCCGACAGCCTCTGGCAGACCACCGTTCACCGTTGAGACATCCATAGCTGTCGCTCTCTTGGGATGCTCGGCCGATGACCGCCCACGAGCACGACCACGTCAGCCGCCGCTCACTTCTCGCCGCCTCCGGAGGGCTGCTGGTGCTGGCCGCCACGCCCGGCACCGCGCAAGCCGCCACCACCGGGGTCGCCGTCGACAACTCGCCGCAGCGGTCCACCGGCGCCTCCCGGAGCTCACGACTCACCCAGGGCACCGCGCTGGTACACGCCGACCTGCACAACCACACCCTGATGTCGGACGGCGACGGCGACCCGGCCAACGCCTTCGCCTCGATGCGCTCGGCCGGGCTGGACGTGGCCGCGCTGACCGACCACACCACACTCTTCGCGGTCGAGGGTCTCTCGTCCTCGGAATGGCGCCGGGCCGGTCAGCTGGCTGACGCGGCCAACGTGCCGGGCACCTACACGGCGCTGCGGGGCTTCGAGTGGTCGCATCCGCTGCTCGGGCACGTCAACGTCTGGTACACCGGCGGCTTCACCGACCTGGGCGGCTCGTCGAGCATGGGCAAGCTCTACGACTGGATCGAGGGGGCCGGTGGCATCAGCGGCTTCAATCACCCCGGGCGCGAGCTGCTGCGGTTCAACGATTTCTCGTACGACGCCGGTCTGCGCGACCAGATGGTCGGCCTCGAGATGTTCAACCGGGGCGACGACTACCTGTTCGACGGCTGGTCGAGCGGGCAGAGCTCGCCACTCAACGCATGCCTCAACGCCGGCTGGCGCACCGGGCTGACCGGCGTGACCGACGAGCACGGCACCGACTGGGGTCATCCCGAGGGCAAGGGCCGGACCGGTCTGTGGGTCGCCGAGAACACCCGCAACGGGGTGCTCGAGGCCATGCGGGCCCGGCGTTTCTTCGCCACCCGGGTCAGTGGACTCCGGCTCGACGCCACGGCCGACGGCGTACGGATGGGAAGCAGCCTGCCGATCGCCAAGGGTGACGTGCGGTTCGCGGTCGATCTGGACCGCGGCCCGGAGTGGGCCGGCAAGCCGCTCAAGCTGCAGGTGCTGCGGCCGGGGACGCGGGCGCCGCAGGTGGTCGAGGTGATCGACGCGACGGCCGGCTCGACCACCGAGTTCACCGTGCCGCTCGACCTGGCCGCCGGCGCCTGGGTGGTCATCCGGGTGTCCGACCCGGCTCAGGCCAACGCCTCCCCCGGTCCGGCCGGGCACCCGTGCAACGACTGGGGTGTGGCCTATTCGAGCCCGTGGTGGCTCTCCGCCTGATCGGCCGACCACGTACGGGCCAATCCGGACGAGCCCTTGCGCGATTCACCTGACCATCGCCCGGGGTCTTGACATGCTCCTCGGGTGACCGCGCCGCAACGCCACCACCGTGTCCGACGTCGATCCCTGCTGGCCGGGGCCGGCGGCCTGCTCATGCTGAGCGCCGACCCCACCCGGGGCCGGGCCGCGGCGGCCGGGTCCCGGCGTGCGTCCAGGGTCAGCCACGGCACCACCCTGGCGTACGCCGACCTGCACAACCACACGCTGCTGTCGGACGGCATGGGTGAGCCCGAGCTGGCCTTCGCGTCGATGCGGACGGCCGGGATCGACGTCGCCGCGCTGACCGACCACGCCACCGACGATGCGCTGACCGGGCTCACCAGTCACAAGTGGCACAAGCTGGGCAAGCTGGCCGACGGCGCCTACCGGCCCGGTGAGTACACGACGCTGCGCGGGTTCGAGTGGTCGCACTCGCACCTCGGCCACATCAACATCTGGTTCACCGACGAATTCGCCGACCTGAACCGCGCGGGCGACACCGCCGAGCTCTACAAATGGCTGGCCGGCACCTCGGGGATCGGCAGCTTCAACCATCCGGGGCGGCAGCGCGAGCAGTTCGGCGACTTCGCCTACGACGCCCGGATCGCCGGCCACATGGTCGCGCTCGAGATGTTCAACAACGGCGACGACTACCTCTTCGGCGGCTGGCCGACGCATGCCTCACCGCTGGTGGCCTGCCTCAACGCGGGCTGGCGGACCGGGCTGACCGGGGTCTCGGACGAGCACGGCGGGGATTGGGGACACGACGACGACAAGGGCCGTACGGGTCTCTGGATCACCGAGAACACCCGGGACGGGGTGCTGGCGGCCATGCGGGCGCGGCGTTTCTTCGCCAGCCGGGTGGACCGGTTGCGGCTGGACGCGACGGCCGACGGCGTACGGATGGGTGGCCGCCTGCCGATCGCCCAGGGGGACGTGACCTTCCGGGTCGACCTCGACCCCGGCCCGCAGTGGGCCGGCCGGCCGCTCTGCCTGCAGGTGCTGCGGCCGGGCCGGGACGTCCCCGAGGTGGTCGAGCTGCTGCACCTGGAGGCCGGCCCGGACACGAGGCAGGTCGTGAAGGTGACCGTGCCGCTCGACATCTCGGACGGTGACTGGGTCGTGCTGCGCGTCTCCGACCCGACCCTGGACAACCCGGCCCCCGGCCCCGAGGGGCACCCCGGCAACGATTTCGGCCTGGCCTATTCGAGCCCTTGGTGGCTGACGGGCGGATCATCTCCGGCCAAGTCATCAAGTTCGCACCGGTCCGGCCGATAGGCAGCGCGTGACATCATCGGAGCCGGTCGACGGCACCAAGCTCGTGCACGTGGGTCGCCAGCCGATCTTCGACGTGCACGGCGACGTGGTCGCCTACGAGCTTCTCTTCCGCGGCAGCATGGACGCCGTGGCGGCCGGCCGGCAGGACACGTACGCCACGAGCACGGTGATGATCAACGCGTTCACCGAGTTCGGCATCCGTGAGGTCGCCGGTGACCGCCTCTGCTTCATCAACCTGACCCGCGAGTTCCTGGCCGGCGAGCTGCCCCTGCCCTTCGGCCCGGCCCAGGTGGTGCTGGAGGTGCTGGAGACCGTCGAGATGGACGACGAGGTGGTCGCCGGGATCACCCGGCTCGCCGAGGCCGGCTATCGCATCGCCCTGGACGACTTCGTCTGGGGCTCCGGGCACGAGCAGCTCTTCGCCCTGGCCTCGTACGTGAAACTCGACCTTCTCGACGGCGACCTGAGTGTCCTCGAGAAGGTCGTGGCGGCGGTCCGGCAGTACCCCGGCATCCAGCTCGTCGCCGAGCGGCTCGAGACCGAGGAGCAGGTCGCGATCGCCGAGCACTACGGCATGGAGCTGCGCCAGGGGTACGTGCTGAGCCGCCCGCAAGTGCTGACCGTGAACAGCCTCTCCCCCTCCCGCCTGCGCCGGCTCGAGCTGGTCGCCGCGCTGAGCGCCCCCGACTCCGACATGCCCCGCATCGTGGCGATCATCGCCAGCGACCCGGCTCTCTCGCTGCGCGTGCTGCGGGCCAGCAACTCGGTCGCCGCCGGTCACGCCAACCGCGTCTCGTCGGTGCGGCAGGCCGTGGTGATGGTCGGGCTCAAGCACATCCGCCAGTGGGCGATGCTGATGGTGCTGGACGAGGTCGGCGGCCCGGCCGAGGAGCACATGCTCGGCGTGCTGACCCGGGCCCGGCTCTGCGAGAACGTGGCCCAGTGGTTCGGCGCCGCGCCCGACGCGGCGTTCATGAGCGGTGTGATCAGCGGCGTGGCCAAGGTCCTGGGCATCCCGGCGGCCGAGATGGCCGAGCAGTTCCCGCTCGCGCCGGCCGTGTCGGCCGCGCTCACCCTGGGCAGCGGGCGGCTCGGGCAGGTGCTGCTCGCGGTCGACGCGTACGAGCGAGGTGAGCTGGGCGCGTTCGACCTGGCCCCGCAATACATGGACGCGGTGCGCTGGTCGACCCGGGCCCTCGACGCCTCCAACCGGCTGGCGGCGGCCTGAACCGGTAGTTTCGGATCCATGAATGTCGCTGTGGTCACCGGGAGACCTGCCTGGTGCCGAACTGGATCGGGCTCGACCGGGCGCACGCCGAGCGGGCTCGCCTGGCGCCGGCCGACCGGGTGCCGCTGATCCCGCCCGAGCAGGTCGTCAAGGCCGCGCTGGAGTTGCTGCGGTCGGGCGCGGGCGGCACGGTCGTGGAGATTTAAAGCTCGGCCGCCCGGGCCAGCAGGGCACGGCGTTCCGGCCCGTCCGGACTCGCCGCGGCGGCCTCGCGGAAGAGGGTGGCCGCCCGCTGCTTGTCACCGCTGCGGGCGGTCAGGTCGGCCTCGACGGCGATGACCATGGGGTAGTCGTCACGGATCTCGCGCACGTCGTCCAGGAGCGCCAGGCCGGCGGACGGGCCGAAGGCGTACCCGTGGGCCACCGCCCGGTTGAGGTTGACCACCGGGGTCGGCTGCACGCGAGCCAGCTCGTCATACCAGAGCGCGATCGACCGCCAGTCGGTGTCACCCGGAGTGACGGCCGTGGCGTGACAGGCAGCAATGCGGGCCTGCAACGCGTACGGGCCCTCGACCGGCGTGCGGAGCAGGATCTGCAGGGCCTCGGCGATCGACGCGCGATCCCAGGTCTCCCGGTCCTGGCGATCCAGCGGTACCAGGTCGCCCGCGGCGTCGCGCCGGGCGTGCCGCCGCGAGTGCTGGAGCAGGAACAACGCCAGCAGCGACGACCCCTCGGACTCGGCCGGCATCAGCGTCGCCAGCACCCGGGCCAGCCGGATCGCCTCCTCGGCGAGGAACGGCTCACCGTCGTACCCCCGGTTGAACAACAGATAGAGCACCGCGAGCACACCCGACAACCGCTCACCGAGCGCATCCCCCTCGGGCACCCGGTACGGGATCCGGGCCGCGGCGATCTTGGACTTGGCCCGAGTCAGCCGACGGGTCATCGTCGCCTCGCTGACCAGGAAGGCGCGGGCGATGTCAGCGGTGGAAAGGCCGGCCACCGTACGCAGGGTGAGCGCGACCCGCGCCTCCAGGGCGAGCGCCGGATGACAGCAGGTGAAGATCAGCTGGAGCCGATCGTCCTCGTCCTCGTGGGCCGGCCCGGTCATCGCCACCTCCCGCAGCTTGCGATCCTCGACGGCGGCCCGGCGCAGCACGTCGAGGGCCCGGTTCCGGGCGACTGTCATCAGCCAGCCGCCCGGATTGCCGGGCACACCGTCGCGCGGCCACCGTTCCAGCGCCGTGGCCAGGGCGTCCTGCGCGCAGTCCTCGGACAGCGTCCAGTCGCCGGTCAGCCGGATCAGGGTGGCGACGATGCGCCCGTAGTTCTCCCGGTGGGCGACGGCGACGGCGTCCATCTCTACAGGTCGGCGTAGGGGCGCAGCTCGACCCGGCCGCCGTGGGCCATCGGGTGGGCGGCCGCGACCGCGATGGCCTCGTCGAGGTCGGCACACTCCAGAATGTCGAAGCCCACGATCACCTCCTTGGTCTCGGTGAACGGGCCGTCGGTCAGCAGCACCTCGCCGCCGCGGACCCGCACCGTGGTGGCCGCGCTCGGCGGGGCGAGCACGCTGCCCTCGACCCGGCGCCCGGCGGCGTCGTTCTCGGCCACCCAGACGTTGATGTCGGGCACCCGCGACTCGTCGGTCTCGGGCTCGGTGTCGGTGCAGACGAACATCATGTACTTCATCGCTGTCTCCCTCGATCGTCGTGCGTTCATCGGGATGACGAACGGCTCGAGCCCGATCCGGACAGGCCGCCGAGAATCTTTTCAGATCCTTCTCTCCGCCAGATCCGGGGCAGATTGAGCGAGGTCAGGATCTGGACGGCGGACCCGGCCGGACGCACCGAACCGGACAGTGCGCCACGCGCCTGAAGGATGGCCCGGCAGGCCGAGCGCAGGTCGGCGCGCAGGTCGTGGTGCAGCACGGCGGAGAGGCGACCGGCGCGTAAGAGGCCCGCGTTCTCCTCGTCGAGGTCGTGCGCCACGAAGACGTCGTAGTTGCGGCGCTCGGCGGCGAAGGCGGCCAGGACGGCGGCGGTGTGGCCGGTCGCGGAGGTGTAGACGGCCCGGATCGCCGGGTTGGCGGCCAGCACGCCTCGCAGCCGGACTGGATCGGCCGGCTGCTCGGTCGATTCGGGTCGCCGCTCGATGGGCTCGGTGATCAGCAGCCGGCGGTTCGGCGAGCGCGAGTGCAACTCGCTCCGGAAACCCTGGAGCCGGCCCTGGGCGGCGGCGGCGTTCACCACCAGCACGTCGCCGGCCCGGTCGGCCAGCCACTGGTCGACCAGATAGGCAGCGGTGGCGCCGGCCTCAGTCTCGTCGAGGCCCACGTGAGCGACCCGTTTGGCGGCCGGCAGGTCGGTCCCGAAAGTGACGACCGGGATCTCCAGATGCCCGATCGCGTCGAGCAGCCCGGGTGACTCGGCGGCCTCGAGGATCAGGCCGTGGGAACCGGCCCGGGCTACCTTGGTCAGCTCGGCCAAGGGGTCGACGGCCGATCGGAGGCGAGGGCGGATCACGGCGGGCCGCAGGCCAGGAAGTTCGGCCCGCAGGGCGGCCCCGACCCGAGCGCGATCACCGACGATCAGGTCGATCGTGAACGTCCGAGCCGGCAACGGCGGCTCGTCGTGCTGCCGGTCGAGCGCCGCGATGGCCTGGTGAACGTCTTGCACGGTGCTCTGGCGGACACCGCCGCGCTGATGCAACACCCGATCAACAGTGGCCAGGCTGAGGCCCGCCTGGGCGGCGATCTCCCGGATCCGATGCGGGTGCTTCACGCCGCCTCCATCCGCCCAGCCAAGATCGCCTCCCTGGTGCCACCGCCTCCCCCGCCCTCCCAAGGGCAGGGGAGAAACTACGCCCCACCGGGCCGACCGGGCTGGAGTTGTCCACAGCAACGCACGGCTGTTTATCCACAGCGGGACCTCTCGCTGCCGCCCGCGCTCGGGTCGCCGCAGCCGCCCGCGCTCGGGTCGCCGCAGCCGCCCGCGCTCGGGTCGCCGCAGCCGCCCGCGCTCGGGTCGCCGCAGCCGCCCGCGCTCGGGTCGCCACAGCCGGCCGTCGTTCAGATGCCTCGGCCGCGCGTTCAGGATGAGGGGTTTCTGAGGTGTTATGGAAGAGCTTTGATGTGTGGTCAGCCCATTGCGCGACTGGTCACGCGTCACCGTTGAGAACGGCGACCATGTGGCGGTGCTCGTCGGCCATCTGAGCCAGCAGCAGGTGACGCTGAGTGGCCGGCATGTCGGGATTGTCCATCAGCTGATCGAGCTGGACGCCCAGGTCGGCGAGGCTAGGACGCAACTCCGCAGCCTGGTCGCGAGCGGGCTCGGCAACCGGGGCGGACTCGGCAACCGGGGCGAACTCTTCGACCGCGGCGGCCTCTTCAATCGCCGCGGGCTGGGCAACCGGGGCGGGCCCCGAGGTGGGCTCAGGCGTCGCGGGGGGCGGGGGCGCGAACGAGAGCGATTCGAAAGTCCGCATCTCGACCGTCGGGCCCGCGACGGCTGCCTGCGGCCCGAAAGGTACGTCGGCCGCAGCCGGTTCGGCCGCGGAAGCCTCCGCCGGGGACAGCCCGTCCGGAGTGGGCGGGTGCTGGGCCGGGGAGGCCGACGGGGGTGCCGCCGATCGGGTCCGGGCCAGCAGGTCGTTGAGGGCCGTCGTCAGCTCCGCCACCTCGCGCGGACTCGTCACCTCAGGCAGGCGTTCATCCGGGCCGAGGTCGCGCGCGGCGCTCAGCAGCCGCTGGAACGGCCGCAGCACGAGGCCGGTGGCGAACCAGACCCCGGCCGCGCTCAGCACGGCCGCCAGCAGCACCAGCAGATCCACGACCAGCACGTTATCGTCGTGCTGCTCCTCCAGGGCGTCCAGGCTCACCAGAATCTGCAGCTGAGCGCCGGAGACCAGCGTCTCGGCCAGCGAGCGCCACTCGTCGTCGCCCGAGCTGACCGTCGAGTAGCCGTCGTCGACCGGCAGCGGGAAGCCGGCCGACGAGCCGACCTGCTTGAGCATCTCGCCGTCGGCGATCAGCCGGATCGCGAACGTCCCGTCGGTGGGCAGGGAACCGTTCTTCACCGCCGCCGCCCGTACCTGCTCGGCGCGGGCGGCCAGGACACGGTCCAGGTCGTCGCGGTCCCGGTGGTCGATGCGGACGACGATGACCAGCCCGGCGAGCGCGACCACGAGGGCCACGAGCACCGTGACGGCGAGGGTGAGTTGAGTGCGGAGCCTCATGGCCGGGACATGATCCTCACGACGATGGCGGGAAAGAAGTCTGGCACTCGGTTAAACTATTACTTGCCCGCGTCGAGAGGCGCTGCGACGGAGCCGGCCGTGCCGGTCTCCGCCACGCTCGGCCCGGGTTGTTGACCTCAAGGGCGCCTCCTGATGAGGGAGGAGCCCTCGCGTGAGCACAGATCTTGCCAAAAGTCGTCTGACCACCGTCAACGGGGTCGAGTTCGCGATCGCCGACCTTTCGCTGGCCGAGGCGGGCCGGCACCAGCTGCGTCTGGCCGAGCACGAGATGCCCGGTCTGATGTCGCTGCGCAAGGAGTTCGGTGAGTCGAAGCCGCTGCGCGGCGCGCGCATCGCCGGCTCGCTGCACATGACCGTGCAGACCGCCGTGCTGATCGAGACGCTCATCGCGCTCGGCGCCGACGTGCGCTGGGTGTCGTGCAACATCTTCTCGACCCAGGACGAGGCAGCCGCCGCGACCGTCGTCGGCCCCACGGGCACCGTCGACGCGCCCGCCGGCGTCCCGGTCTTCGCCTGGAAGGGCGAGTCGCTCGAGGAGTACTGGTGGGCCACCATGCGGCTCTTCGACTTCGGCGACGGCCAGGGTCCCAACATGATCCTCGACGACGGTGGTGACGCCACCCTGCTCGTGCACAAGGGTGTCGAGTTCGAGGCGGCCGGCGCCGTGCCGCAGGCCACCGAGGACGACAACCATGAGTACCGGATCATCCTCGAGACCCTGCGGGCCAGCCTCGCGGAGGACCCGCAGCGGTTCACCCGCATCGCAGCCGACATCCGCGGTGTCACCGAGGAGACGACCACCGGTGTGGCCCGGCTCTACAAGCTGGCCAAGGAAGACGCTCTGCTCTTCCCGGCGATCAACGTCAACGACGCGGTCACCAAGAGCAAGTTCGACAACAAGTACGGCATCCGGCACTCGCTGGTCGACGGTCTCAACCGGGCCACCGACGTGATGCTGGGCGGCAAGCTGGCGCTGGTCTGCGGTTACGGCGACGTCGGCAAGGGCGCGGCCGAGACGCTGCGGGGCCAGGGCGCCCGTGTCGTGGTCACCGAGGTCGACCCGATCTGTGCGCTGCAGGCCGCGATGGACGGCATGCAGGTCGCCACGATCGAGGACGTCGTCGGCGAGGCGGACATCTTCATCACCACCACCGGTGGCACCGACATCATCACCGTCGAGCACCTGTCGGCGATGAAGCACAACGCGATCGTCGGCAACGTCGGTCACTTCGACGACGAGATCGACATGGCCGGTCTGGGCAAGGTGCCGGGCATCGAGAAGGTCGAGATCAAGCCGCAGGTGCACGAGTGGCGCTTCCCCGACGGTCACTCGGTGATCGTGCTCTCCGAGGGACGCCTGATGAACCTGGGCAACGCCACCGGCCACCCCAGCTTCGTGATGTCGAACTCCTTCACCAACCAGGTGATGGCGCAGATCGAGCTGTGGACCAAGCCCGGTGAGTACGAGAAGCAGGTGTTCGTTCTTCCGAAACACTTGGATGAGAAGGTTGCCCGGCTGCACCTCGACGCTCTGGGCGTTCGCCTGACCACTCTCACCAAGAAGCAGGCGGAGTACCTCGGCGTCGACATCGAGGGCCCGTACAAGCCCGAGCACTACCGCTACTGACAGCCGCTCTTTCCCCGCCCGGCCGCATCGGCGGGACCGGGCGGGGAAAGATGGTTCTGTGCACGTCGAGGAAACCCTGCTCTTCATTCTGGCCGCCGTCGCGGTGATCATCGCGATGCGGTGGATCGCGGAGAGGACCGGGCTGCCGGCCGCCGCCCTGCTGACCATCGCGGGCATCACGTACGCGGTGCTGCCCGGTCCGAACGTCGAGCTCGAACCCGAGCTGATCATGACGTACGTGATCCCGCCACTGCTCTACAGCGCGGCGCTGGACTCGTCGTTGCTCGACATCCGCCGCCACCTGCGCACCGTGATCAGCCTCTCGGTGCTGCTGGTGCTGGCCACGGCACTGCTCATCGGCTTCGGCATCAGCTGGTGGGTGGGCGGTGCCACGCTCGCGGCCGGCATCGCGCTCGGCGCCGCCGTGGCCCCGCCCGACCCGGTCGCCGCGCTCGCCGTCGGCCGCCGCGCCGGGCTGCCCGGCAAACTGATCACCCTGATCCAGGGCGAGGGCCTGCTCAACGACGCCACCGCGCTCACCATCCTGACCGTGGCCATCGCGGCCGCCGACGGCGACGGCTTCTCGTTCCCGTCCGCGACCGCCAAGTTCTTCATCATGGCGGTCGGCGGCGTGATCGCCGGCATCGTGGTGGCGTACGCGGTCCGCGCCCTGCGCCCGGTGCGCAAGGACCCGCTCAGCTCGAACGCGATCTCGCTGGCCACCCCGCTCGCGGCCTACGTGCTGGCCGAGTCGGTGCACGTCTCCGGGGTGCTCGCGGTGGTGATCGCCGGCCTGATCATCGGTCACGACTCGTCGCGGCACAGCATCGCGGCCAGCCGGCTGCAGACCACCGCGGTCTGGCGGCTGGTCGACTTCCTGCTCGAAGGCCTGGTCTTCCTGCTGATCGGCCAGCAGCTGCCAGCCGTCGTCGACGAGCTGAGCAACTACTCGACCACGACGATCGCCACGGCGGTGGGGGTGACCGTCGGGGTGACGCTGCTCCTGCGGCCGCTCTGGCTGATCCTCACCCAGCTGCTGCCGAGGTCGCTGCACCTGCGCCTGGGCGGTGAGACGTTGGTCGAAGCCGACTCCCCCGAGGCGGCGGAACGCAACCGCGACCTGGAGAAGGCTCTCAACGGCCGAGAGGTCACGGCGCTCAGCTGGGCCGGCACCCGCGGTGTGATCAGCCTGGCGGCGATCTTCACGCTGCCCGATTCGGTGCCCAACCGAGGGTTGCTGCACTTCTGTGCCTTCGTGGTCGTGCTGGTGACGTTGCTGGGCCAGGGTCTGACCTTCGCGCCTTTGGTGCGCTGGCTGGGCCTGCGGGCCAACAAGACCGACGAGGCCCGGGAGCGCAACGAGGCCCGGGCGGCCGCGGTGGAGGCGGCGATCGACCGGCTCGACGACATCAAGGCCGAGAAGCACGACCACGTCGAGGACGTGGCCATCGACCACATGCGGCGGCAGCTGGAGGTCCGGCTCGAGCGCTACCGCCGCCGTCTCGACCTGCTCGACAAGGCCGACTCCGACCAGGTGCCGCTCTCCCCCCAATACGAGGCCGCGCTCATGGTCCGCCGCATGACCATCGAAGCCCAGCGCGAAGAACTCCTCCGCTGGCGCGACGCAGGCAACCTGAACGACGAAGGGCTGCGCATCCTCGAGCGCGAACTCGACCACGAAGAACGGCTGCTTCCCGACCGGTCTTGAGACCGCAACCACTCACGCACGTCGCCGTGGTGGGGTGAGCGTTCTGGGCGCGCCGGCGCCCAGCTCACCTCGCCGCGGCCCTCGGCGTGAGCAGCGATCCGCACCACCCACCGAGCTACGACATCGATCTTGATCAGAACTTGGCACTTCCGACTACACGCTTGTGCAGTAACCTACACACGTGAGTAGTGATCTGACGGCACGTGCACGTATTCGTGATGCTGCGATTGAGCTGTTTGCCGAGCGTGGCATTGACGGGGCCACGGTCCGTGACATCGCGCAGCAGGCCGACGTCTCTTCCGGGCTGTTGCGTCACCACTTCGGCTCCAAAGAGGGACTGCGCGACGCCTGTGACGAGTGGGCGTTGAGCGAGCTGACCAAGATCAGTGGCCAGTTCACCGAGTTCAACACGCTCGACGGGCTCACCCCGCGCGTTCAGCAGCTCCAGCGCTACCTGATCCGCTCCACCATGGACGGCTCGCCGACCGGCGCCGCCATGTTCGACCGCATGCTGGAGTTCGGGCACCAGTGGCTGGGCACCACCGAGCTCAAGGTCGCCGACCCGGAGGCGTTCGTGGCCGTGGTCGCCGTCATGAAGATGTCGCTCTTCACCATGCGTGACCTGTTGTCGCGCGCGCTGGGCAGCGACGTGACCGAGCCGGTCACCTGGGCGCGGATGCTCCAGGCGACGCTCGACCTGTTCTCCCAACCCCTCATCACCCCGGAGCAGGCCCTGCAGGCGCGGGCCGCTCTCGACCGGCTGACTGCCGGAGAGGAAGCATCATGACCGAGGCCATCGACGCCACGGGGCTCGTCAAACGGTTCGGCCCGGTCGCCGCCCTCGACGGGCTCGAGCTGCACGTCGCGACCGGGGAGGTGCACGGGTTCCTCGGTCCCAACGGGGCCGGCAAGACCACGACCATCCGCATCCTGCTCGGCCTGATGCGGCACAACGGCGGGAGCGTCAGCCTGCTCGGCGGCAACCCGTGGACCGAGGCCACCGCGTTGCACCGGCGGCTGGCCTATGTGCCCGGTGACGTCACGCTCTGGCCCACCCTCACCGGCGGCGAGGTGATCGACCTGCTCGGGCGGCTGCGCGGCGGGCTCGACCTCCGGCGCAAGGCCGACCTGCTGGAGCGGTTCCAGCTCGACCCGCGTAAGAAGGGCCGCACCTATTCGAAGGGCAACCGGCAGAAGGTCGCGCTGATCGCCGCACTGTCGTCCGATGTGGAGCTGCTGATCCTCGACGAGCCGACCTCCGGCCTCGACCCGCTCATGGAAGAGGTCTTCCGCGAGGTCGTCCTCGAGGAGAAACGCCGTGGCGACCGGACGGTGCTGCTGTCCAGCCACATCCTGGCCGAGGTGGAGGCGCTCTGCGACCGGCTGACGATCATCCGCGACGGCCGCACGGTCGAGACCGGCACGCTCAGCGACATGCGCCACCTGACCCGGACGACGATCCAGGCCGAGCTGGCCGGGCCACCCGACGGGCTGGCCACGCTGACCGGGGTGCACGCCTTCCAGCTCGACCACGATCGCGTACGTTTCGACGTCGACACCGAGGCCCTCGAGCCCGCCCTGCAGAAGCTGGTCCAGGTCGGCGTGCGCAGCCTGGTCAGCCAGCCACCGTCGCTCGAGGAGCTGTTCCTGCGGCAGTATCAGGCCGACCGATGACCGGCACCGGCAAACTCGTCCGGCTCATCCTGCGCCGCGACCGCGTCGTCCTTCCCCTGTGGGTGGTGCTGCTCGGGCTCGTCCCGGCCGGTTATGTGGCGTCGTTCGAGGGGCTGTTCCCGACCGCGGCCGAGCGGGTCGCCTATGCGCAGGTCAGCGCGTCCAACGCCGGGTTCGTGACGCTGTACGGCCCGCTGCACGGGTCGTCGCTGGGCGAGCTGGTGGCCTGGCGGGCCGGCTTCCTGCCGGTGCTCGTCGCGCTGTGCGCGCTGCTCACAGTCATCCGGCACACGCGCGCCGACGAGGAGGCGGGGCGCACCGAGTTGATCGGCGCCGCCGCGATCGGCCGGCCCGCTCCCCTGGCGGCCGCGCTGATCACCACCTGCGCCGCGAGCCTGCTGCTGGGCGCGGTGCTGACGGCCGCGATGCTCGGGCAGGGGATGCCGGGTGCGGGATCGGTGGCGTTCGGCGCCGAGATGGCCCTGACCGGCTGCTCCTTCGCGGGTGTCGGCGCGATCACCGCCCAGCTCACCAGCAGCGCCCGCAGTGCCCGGTCGATCGCTCTGGTCGTCCTGGGGGTGGCGTTCGTGTTGCGGGTCGGCGGCGACGTGTCGGCTCTGGGCGACGGCTCGCTCTCCTGGCTGAGCTGGCTGTCACCGCTCGGGTGGGTCCAGCACCTCTTCCCGTACGGGGAGAACGACTGGTGGCCGGCCGTGCTCGCCGTCCTGTTCACGATCGGGACGGCCGGCCTGGCCGCCGTGCTGCTGACGCGCCGCGATTTCGGCGCCGGCCTGCTGCCCGCCCGGCTGGGTCCGTCCTCCGCCGCGGCCGGTCTGCGCTCGCCGTTCGCCCTGGCCTGGCGACTGCACCGCGGTCTGCTGCTCGGCTGGACCATCGGGTTCGCGCTGCTCGGCCTGATCTTCGGCGGGGTCGGCGGCAGTGTCCTCGACATCGCCGCGGACAACCCGGACCTCGGTGACATCTTCGCCCGGCTCGGCGGTTCGAGCGCGCTGGTCGACAGCTACTTCGCCGGTACGGCGGGGATCGTCGGCCTGATCGCGGCCTGCTACGCCGTCCAGGCCACGCTGCGCCTGCGCGACGAGGAGCAGAGCGGCCACGCCGAGGCGGTCCTGACCACGGCGGTGTCGCGCTACACCTGGGCCGGCACCCACCTGCTCTTCTCACTGCTCGGCCCGGTCGTGGTGCTCGCCGCCGAGGGCCTGGCCACCGGCCTCGCCTACCCCCAGGGCGATCTGGGCGCCATCCTGGCCGGCACGCTCGTCCAGCTTCCCGCGGTCTGGGTGCTGGCGGCGCTGGCCGTGCTGGCCTTCGGGCTGATCCCCCGCCTGTCCGCGGTGGCCTGGGCCGGGCCGGCCCTGTGCCTGCTGATCCTGCTGGTCGGCCAGACACTCCAGCTCGACCAGTGGTTCCTCGACCTCTCCCCCTTCACCCACGTCCCCCACCTCCCCGGCGGCGACGCCTCGGTCACTCCTTTGGTGACCCTGACGCTGATCGCGGCCCTGCTGACCGCGGCGGGCATCGCCGGCCTACGCCGGCGCAACCTTCCCGACTGATCCGGTTGTCTACGGTGGCGGCATGCCGATTCCCGAGTTCGTCGTCGCGCTGCGATCCAAGATCGGGCACGATCCGCTTCCGCTCCCCGGGGTGGTGGCGGTCGTGCTCGACGACCGCGGGCGGGTGCTGATGGTGCGCCGCTCCGACACCGCCGAGTGGGCGCTGACCACCGGCTGCCTGGAGCCCGGGGAACAGCCGGCCACCGGCGCGATCCGGGAGGTGCGGGAGGAGACCGGCGTCGACGTCACCGTGGAGCGGGTGCTCGCCGTCGAGGCCCTGGATCTGGCCGTCGCCCCGAACGGCGACCAGATCCACTGGCTCTGCATCGGGTTGCTGTGCCGCTACGCGAGCGGCGACGCCCGGGTCAACGACGACGAGTCGGTCGAGGTGAGCTGGTTCGAGGCGGCCGATCTGCCGCCGCTTCCGGCTCATCAGGCGCGGTCCGTGGCACTCGCGCTCGGCCAGGACGAGCGAGCCTATTTCGCCGCCGGACCGTGGCGGTAGCGACGCATCCTTCTTGTGCGTGGCGCGTTGACACGGCGTGCGAATCCTTCAGCAGATCCGCCGGGTAGCTGTCACCGGCGTCGCAGCCCTCGCGGTCGGTGCCGCCGCGTCGCCCGCCCTGGCGGTCGTCGGCCAGACCGCCGGTCGTCCGGGGCCGTCGTTCAACGGCTCGGTCCACGCGATCGCGTACCGCGGTGACACGGTCTATGTCGGCGGGTCCTTCACCCGGATGACGATCGACGGCCGCACGGTGAGCCGGAACCGCCTCGCCGCCTTCTCGGGGCGCACCGGCGAACTGCTCGACTGGGCGCCGTCGGCCGACGACACGGTGCGGGCCCTGGCCGTCACGCCGGGCTGGGTCTACGCGGGCGGCGACTTCGACGAGATCAACGGCGAGGAGCGCAGCTCGCTGGCCCGCATCGACGCGAGCGACGCCGAGGTCGGCTCCTTCGACCACAGCGTGGCGGGCAGCGTGCACGCGCTCGCGGTCGGCCACGACCGCCTCTACGCGGCCGGCACGATCAGCCGGGTCGACGGCGAACGCCGCGGCAACGTCGCCGCGTTCTCGCTGGACGACGGTGAGCTCGACGAGGACTGGGTCCCGCGCCCCGGCGGTGTGGTGAACGCGCTGGCCGTACGCGGGTCCCGGGTCTATCTGGGTGGCGGCTTCCCGGGCCGGCTCTCCGCGGTGCACGCCACCACCGGCCGCGTGGACGGCGGGTTCCGCCCGTCGGCGCCGGCCCTGGTGCACGCGGTCGCCGTCGACGGTTCCGGCGTCTACGCGGCGATGGGTGGCGCGGGCGGCCGGGCGGCGGCGTTCTCGACGAGTGGGCAGCAGCGCTGGACGCGGATCTTCGACGGGGACGTGCAGGCGATCGCGGTGCTCGACAGCGTCGCGTACGTCGGGGGTCACTTCGACCGGGCCTGCGCGAACGGCGACGACGCGGAGAACGGCGAGTGCGACGCGGGGTCGGTGTCCCGGGTGAAGCTGGCCGCGGTCGACCGGTCCGGCGCGCTCACCGGCTGGGCGCCGCAGGCCAACGGCGTGGTCGGCGTCCGCACGCTCGCGGTGAACCGAGGCTCGGTGGCGGCCGGCGGCGACTTCACCACGATCGGGGGCCGGGCCCAGCGTCGCTTCGCCTCGTTCGAATGATGCGCGCACTTGTCGCAACGATGCTGGTGGTGCTGGCGGCGGGCGCCCCGCAGCCCGAGACGGTCCGCTACACCTTCGACGGAGCGGCGACGCTGGCCGACGCCTCGGGGCACGGTCACACGCTGAGCCCGGTGAGCCGCAACGGCGGTGCCTTCCGGACGGTCAAACGCGGCGGGGGCAAGGCACTGGCCTTCCCGCCGCCCTGCCACAAGGAGCCCTGCCCGAGGATCGCTCTCCGGGCGGTCACCACGACGGAGCTCAACCCGGGCCGGCGGCCGCTGCGCTACGGCGCTTCGATCAGGCTGGCCGCCGATCAGACGACCAAGGGTGAGAACGTGCTGCAGAAGGGCTACTCCAAGCGGGGCAGCCAGTACAAACTGCAGATCGACGGGCTGGCCGGCCGGCCCAGCTGTGTCCTGGTCGACGACCGGCGGCCGGAGATCCACGCCGCGATCAGCAACGTCGGGGTAGCCGACGACCGCTGGCACGCGTTGGAGTGCCGCCGCTCCGGCGTGCGCCTGACCATCCTGGTCGACGGCGTCGCCCGGGGCCGGGCCACCGTGCCGGCCGACCTGTCGGTGAGCAACCGTCTGCCGTTCAGCATCGGCGGCAAGGGCTCCTACACCGACAACGACCAGTTCCAGGGAATCCTCGACGACGTGTGGGTGCAGATCAGCTAACGGGGCAACGCGTACGGGCGGGAGACCACCTCGACATTGCTGAACCAGGTGGTGATGTGGACCCGGATCTCGGGGGTGCCGGGCAAGCGGGGCACCGCGGCCAGGTGCAGGTTGCGCGACGAGAAGGCCACCGTGCCGGTCACGTCGACCTCGACGCCCTCGGGCACGATGATCTTCAGCTCGCCGAACGTGCAGCTACCGGCGACCTCGATGACATCCTGGTCGGTCAGCACCTCGCGCAGGTCGAGCTCGGTCGAGCCGAACATCGTGAACAGCTTGAGCCGCCCCTCGCGCAGCCGCCAGCGACCGCGGCGCTTGTTCTCGCTGAACAGGGTGACGACCCGGTCGACCGTCCGGGCCGAACCCACGATCGGCGTCTGGCTCAGGCCGGCGGTGGCCAGCGCCAGCTCGTCGGCGGTCTCGGCGGCCCAGACCGCACCGACCCGCACACTGAACTGCTCGAGCGTCAGGCGGCCGTCGCCGCACGCCCGCTGCAGCAACTCGGCCGCGGTCTCCCGCTCGGCCTCGGACGGCGGCACCCGCATCGGTGTGGTCACGGGGCGATCCTAGGGCTTGCGCGCGACGATGCCGTAGACCGCGACCTCGGCCGGGGCCGGCCGCGGCTCCGGCTCGTCGCCGGCCCGCCAGTCGCTGACCACCACGAGACCGGGCTCGAGCGCCTCGAGGCCCTCGGCAAACGAGCTGACCTCCGCGGCCGTACGCGGGTAGGCGTCCAGCCGGCCGCGGGAGGCCAGGCCCGCAAAGCGGGCCCGCGTCTCGTCGTCGGCGAAATCGCTGGTGCCATTACTGAGCACCAGGTAACTGCCGGAGGGCAGCGCGTCGAGCAGGACACCGACGATGCGTTTCGCCTCCTCGGTGCTCTCGATGAAGTGCAGCACGGCGATGAGCATGAGCGCGACCGGCTGGCCAAGGTCGAGCACCTCACGCAATGCGGGGTCGGCCAGGATCTTCTGAGGATCGCGCAGGTCGGCCTCGAGATAGGCCGTGCGGCCCTCGGGCGTGCTGGTGAGCAGCGCCCGGGCGTGCACCAGCACCATCGGATCGTTGTCGACGTAGACCACCCGCGAGTCGGGGGCGATGCGCTGCGCGACCTCGTGGGTGTTGTCCGCCGTCGGCAGGCCGGTGCCGATGTCGAGGAACTGGCGGATGCCGGCCTCGGTGGCGAGATGGGTGACGGCACGACGCAGGAAGCCGCGGTTTTCCACAACGGTCGTCCGGATCGTCGGGAAGACGGCCGCTATCTGGTCGCCCGACTCCCGATCGACGGCGTAGTTGTCCTTGCCGCCCAGCCAGTAGTTGTAGCGCCGCGCCGAATGCACCCGAGACTCGTCGACCATCGACGCAGCTTAATCCTTTGTGGAGAAGCGCATCGTCCCGCTGGTCATCGGCTGTCTTTCTTGCTGGCCTTCGTGACACGTTTCCACTCCTGGCGCTGGGCAGCCATCGCCGCCGGGTCACTGCGCCGCGACTGGTAAGCCATCTCGCGCCGGATCGCATGCCAGCTCTGCAATCGCCGCTCGGGCAACTCACCGGCGGCCACCGCGGCCTCGACCGCGCAGCCCTTGTCGCCGTCATGAGCGCAGTCCCGGAACTGGCAGTACTCGGCCAGGGCGGCGACGTCGGCGAAGGTCTCCTCAACAGCGGCGTCGCTCGCGTAGAGGTCGAGCGACCGGATCCCCGGCAGATCGAGCAGTACCCCGCCGCTCCCCAGCCGGTACAGCTTCCGGGTCGTCGTCGTGTGCCGGCCCTGACCGTCGCGCCGGACCTCCCGAACCGCCTCGGCGTGTCCTTCCAGCGCGTTGAGCAGTGACGTCTTGCCCACCCCGGACGCACCGAGCATGGTCGTGGTCGTCCCCGCAGCCATCCGCGACCGGAGCTCGTCCAGCCCTCGCCCGTCGACGGCGCTGGTCAGGACCACCGGCACCCCGGGGGCGGCCGCCTGAGCCTCCTCGACGACCGGTTCCGGGTCATCGGTGGCGTCCGCCTTCGTGAGCACGACCAGCGGATCGGCGCCGCTGTCCCACACCATCACCGAGAGCCGTTCGAGGTTCTTGAGATTCAGGCCCCGGTCGATCGGCAGCACGATCATCACCGTGTCGATGTTGGCCGCGAGGACCTGGATGTCCCTCTCGTTCGGATCCGGACGCGACAGCGACGTCCGCCGCGGCACCACCCGGACCGGCTCCCCGCCGTCGATCACGATCCAGTCACCGGCCACCGGCCGGAGATTCAGATCGCGGCGCAACTCGAACAACGTGGTCTCCGCCGCGGCGTCGGACGGGAACCAGATCACTTCGATGCTCGGGCCGTGGACCACCGAGACCCGGCCCGGCCGTTCGTCCCCGGAGACGAACAGGGGCGCACCGGCAGCCCAGCCGAGCGTGGTCAGCGAGTCGACAAGTTGGTTCATCGGTCACTCCACCGATCTTCCGGCCGCCGCGGGGGCGGTTTCTGTCGCGTCGAACCGCGAGCGCCTCTGGTCACCGCGAAGGCGATGACGGCGCGATTTTAGTCTTTTGTGGAGCTCACCGCGGCCCCGCGCAAGGTTTCGCAGGCCCACGCGGCCAGCGTGGTCGGCGTCGTGCTTCGGAAGTCCCGTGGCTGCTCGGGCTCGAAATCGTCGGGGATGCCGGTGCTCATGGCGGCGATCCCGGCCGCGGCCACCTCGCTCAGCCCGGCTCCGGTGAGGGCGGCCTGCAGCTGCTCGCTGGTGATCCGTACGGCTGAGACCTCTCGCCCCAGCGTGGCCGCCAGGATTTCCGCGGCCTCGTCCCAGCTCAGGTCGACCGGCCCGTGCACCGCCGCGACCGACGAACCGGTCCAGCCGGCGAGCAACCGGGCCGCGGCGATGTCGCCGACATCGCGTGGATCCACCCACGGCATGCGCCGCGACGGCGCCACGGTGGTGGTCAGCACGCCCTCGCGCAGGCTGTCGAGCATGCCCAGCAGGTTGGTGAAGTAGTAGCCGCAACGCAGCGTGAGCAGGTCGGTCCCGGTCGCGGCCAGCTGCTCCTCGTTGCGGGCGAGCCCGTCGATCAGGCCGGCGCCCTGCCGCAGCTCGGCGCCGACGCTGCTGATCTGCAGCACCCGGGCGACGCCGGACGCGCGGACGGCGGCCGCGGCGTTCTCGCCCATCGCCACCATGTCGTCCAGCGGGTCCGGCACGTCGAACGCCTCGGGCGTGGCCCAGAAGACCGACTCGGCGTCCTGGAACGCGCCGGCCACGAAACCCGGGTCGCGCAGGTCGCCCTGAGCCACCTCGACCAGCGGCAGCAGGTCGGGCGGCAGCCTGTCCGGGTCGCGCACGAGCACCCGGGGCCGGGCGCCCGCCTGCACGAGCAGCTGGACGACGCGGGAGCCGGCATTTCCGGTCGGGGCGGTCACGACAATCGTCATGCCACCGGTCAGTACCCGGTTCAGACCTGCCGGAACTCGATACCCAGCAGGCTTGCCGCCGCTTTGTAGTCGGCCGCGCGATGCCCGAGCGACAGCGACCAGTGATGGCCGACCCCGGAGGCGCTCCAGTCGTCGACCCACTCGCCGGGGTCACGGCCGAAGTCGACCCGGCTCGTGGTGTTGCCGATCGCCAGCAGCGGCCCGTCGACCACGGTGCCCTCGCCGGCGATGAACGACAGCGAGCCGTCGCGGTCCTGACCCAGCCCGAGCAGGGTCACCGGACCCGGGCGTACGTCGAACTCGACGCTCACACCCCAGCCGCGCTTGCCGTGATAGACGCCGAGGCCGCGCAGCAGCGGCTGCCGCGCGCTGACCGCGAGGTGGGCCGGCCCGTCGTGGCCCATCTCGACCACGTTGTCCTCGAAGTTCAGCGCCTGGATCTCGCAGAACGACCCGCCCGCGCCGGCGACCTGCGTGGCCAGCTGGGCGACCGTGGTCCGCAGCTCGTATTCGCCGGTGGCCGGGATGCCGCGGGCGGTCAGCAGCGACGCGCCCAGGATCATGCCGGCGCCCAGCCGCTCGTGCAGCTCCCCGGCCAGCCCGCGGTGGTAATAGGCGAGGCTGTCGAGGTCGAAGTCGTCGGCGAGGCGATCGAGGCCGACCGAGACCCGCGCACCCCAGGCGAAGTCCTCGTCCCGCACCGAGTCGTCGAGCACGAAGATCTTGCGGGCCAGCTCCATCCGCTCGGCGACCTCGTCGTCGGTGACGGCCAGCGTGCGCTCCCGCAGGTCGTCGAACTCGAGCACCTCGACGTGCGAGCCGAACGTGGTAGGCAGCAGCGTGAGGTCGGTCGAGACGTCGAGCATGCCCGGGTAGAGGTGGCCCATCAGGCCGTGCCGGGCCTCGCGCAACGCGGCCCGGACGCGGGCGGCGGTGATCCACTGCGAGATGCGGGCCCAGGCCGACTCCTGTCGCAGCCAGCCGGTGACCGAGCGGAACGGGATGCCGGCCCGGCGGAACAGGTTGCCGACCTCGGGTACCGGGCACTGCCCGCAGTAGGCCAGCCAGGCCCCGGTGTCGAACGAGGCGTGATCCATCTTCTCGGTCGGCTGCAGGTCGATGACCAGCACCGGGCTGCCGGCCCGCTGGGCGATCGGCAGCACCATCGACGAGGTGAGATAGGTCGTCAAAAACAGCACGATCAGGTCGCAGTCGGCCTGGCGGAGCTTCTCGGCGGCGGCCGTGCCTTCCTGCGCGTCGGATATGAAGCCGACGTCGGTGACCTCGGCGTCCATCTCCTGGAAGCGCTCCGAGACGTAGCGGGCGGACTCCTCCAACTGCGGCAGCAGGTGCGGGAACTGCGGCCAGTAGGTGCCGAGGCCACCGGCTACGAGCCCGATGCGGATCTTCCGGCGCGGCTTGGGGGTGAGGATCATGCGGACTCCCAGAGAACGATGTGGAGGTTGCGGGGGCCGTGCACTCCCTCGACCCGGTTGAGCTCGATGTCGCTGGTCGCCGACGGGCCACTGATCCAGGTCAGTGGGCGGCCGGGGGTGAGACGGGCGACGGCCTCGGGCACCGAGGCCACCACCTGCTCCGGGCGCAGCACGCAGATGTGCAGGTCGGGCAGGAGCGAGAGGATGCGTCGGCCCTGGTCGGGCGACGCGTCGAGCACGATCGTGCCGGTCTCGACCACGGCCACCGCGGCCGCCGTGACCACGCCGTCGGCGGCGGAGATCTCGGCCGCGGACAGCTGATCATCGCGAGTCACCGGCACCTCGGGCGGGAGCCAGTCGGCGGGCAGGCCCGGCGGGACGACCAGCCGGCCGGCGCCGATGATCGTGCGGATCGTGTCCGGGACGTCCGGCACGCGGTGGACGACGGCTTTGTAGTCGGCAAGCCGCTCAACCAGCAGATCGAGATCAACGGGTGCGGCGCCACGCCGGTAGTCGCGCGGAACGCCGGGAGAAGCGGTCGAGGAGCCCAGCGCCTGCCGGATCCGGCCCAGGATCAGTTCCTTGCTGCTCATCGGCCTCGCCACCAATCCCGGAACGACTCCGGCGGCGGCGCGGGCAGGTCGCGACTGGCGGCCCACCCGTTCAGCGGCGGCGGCAGACCACGACCCCGCTTGCCGAGCAGCTTGGACAGCTTGGCCGCGCGTTGCGCACGCTCGTACAGCTTGGGCCGGTCCATCGTGTACGCCGCCGCGGCCATGGCCGCCTTCTCGGTGCGCGGGTGCGGCGCCTGGTTGCGCAGGTGCACGAGGATCGACGGGATGTCGATCTTCACCGGGCAGGCGTCGAAGCAGGCCCCGCAGAGCGACGACGCGTAGGGCAGCGACGCGTTGTCCTCGATCCCGGTGAGCTGCGGCGACAGGATCGCCCCGATCGGGCCGGGATAGACCGACCCGTACGCGTGCCCGCCCGTCCGCTCGTAGACCGGGCACACGTTGAGGCAGGCCGAGCAGCGGATGCAGTGCAGCGCCTGACGCCCCACCTCGTCGGCCAGCACAGCGGTGCGACCGTTGTCGAGCAGCACCAGGTGGAAGTTCTGCGGCCCGTCGCCGGGCGTCACCCCGGTCCACATCGACGTGTACGGGTTCATCCGCTCACCGGTCGACGCGCGCGGCAGCAACTGCAGGAAGACCTCGAGATCCTGCCACGACGGCACGACCTTCTCGATGCCCATGACTGTGATCAGCGTGTCCGGCAGGGTCAGGCACATCCGGCCGTTGCCCTCGGACTCGACCACGGCGAGCGTGCCGGTGTCGGCGATCCCGAAGTTCGCGCCCGAGACGGCGACCCGGGTGCTGAGGAACGTCTCGCGCAGATAGCGCCGGGCCGCCCCGGCCAGCTCGGGCGGGTCGTCGGTCAGCGCGGGGTCCACCCCCGGCATCTCGCGCAGGAAGATCTCCCGGATCTCCGAGCGGTTGCGATGGATGGCCGGCACCAGGATGTGCGACGGCTTGTCGTGCCCGAGCTGCACGATCAGTTCGGCCAGGTCGGTCTCGACCGGGGTGATCCCGGCGGCCTCGAGCGCCTCGTTGAGCGCGATCTCCTGGGTCGCCATCGACTTGATCTTGATGACCCGCTGCTCGCCGGTCTCCTTGATCAGGTCGGTGACGATCCGGTTGGCCTCGTTGGCGTCGGCCGCCCAGTGCACGACCCCGCCGGCCGCCGTGACCTTCTCCTCCAGCTGCTCCAGCAGCCGGGGCAGATTCGCCATCGTGTACGCCTTGAGCGCCGACCCGGCCGACCGGAGCTCCTCCCAGTCGGGCAGCTCGGCGATCACCCGTCCCGACTTGCCGCGGATCGTGGTCGTGGCGTGCTGCAGGTTGCGCCGCAGCTGAGGGTTGGCCAGGGCCGTCCGGGCGGCCGCCGGGAACGACTCGTCGCCGCGCAGATGTCCCACTCCGCGGGGGGCGTGGGCGGGCATCCCCAGAAAAGTCATGACGCCTCCGTCGACGCGAGGATCTCGGCCAGGTGCACGGTCCGCACGCCGGTGCGCAGCCGGGCCAGGCCACCGCCGATGTGCATCAGGCAGGACGCGTCGCCCGCCGTGCAGACGTCGGCCCCGGTGTCGAGCACGTGCCGCATCTTGTCGGCCAGCATCGCGGTCGAGGTGTCGGCGTTCTTCACCGCGAACGTGCCACCGAAACCGCAGCACTGCTCGGCGGCGGGCAGCTCGACCAGGTCGAGACCGCGTACCTGCCGCAGCAACCGCAACGGCTTGTCACCGACGCGCAGCACCCGCAGCGAGTGGCAGGTCGGGTGATAGGTGACGCGATGCGGATAGTAGGCCCCGACGTCCTCCACCTCGAGCACGTCGACCAGCAGCTCGGACAGCTCGTACGTCCGCCCGGCGACCGCCTCGGCCCGGGACGCCAGACCCACCTCGCCGGCCTGCCGGGCGACCATCGCGTGCTGGTGCCGGATCGAGCCGACGCAGCTGCCCGACGGTGCCACCACCACGTCGCAGGCCTCGAAGGTGCGCACGTAACGCCGTACGAGGGGAAGGGCTTGGTCTTGGTAGCCCGTGTTGACGTGCATCTGGCCGCAGCAGGTCTGCTCCAGGGGGAAGACCACCTCGTGACCGAGCCGTTCGAGCAACTGAACGGTCGCCTTGGCCGCCGCGGGAAACATCGTGTCGGCCAGGCAGGTGGCGAACAGAGCGATTCGCACCGGCTACCTCCTTACGGGGTCGTACCGGATTACCTGCTGAGTGTCGCGCAGAACCGACCGCAGCGCCGCCAGATCGCCGTCGATGACGCCGGCCGCCCGGGCCTGGACGAGCAGGTTGCCGAGCGCGGTGGCCTCGACCGGGCCGGCCAGCACGGGCAGCCCGCAGGCGTCCGCGGTGAGCTGGCAGAGCAGCTCGTTGCGGGCGCCGCCACCGACGATGTGGATGGCGTCGACGTGGCGCCCGGACAGCGCCTGGGCCTGCTCGATCGCCTTGCGGTGGGCCAGCGCCAGACTGTCCACAATGCATCGGGTCAGCAGCGCCGGGCTCGCGTCGGCCGGCAGGCCCGCCGCCGTGGCCACCCGCTCGGCCATGCCGCCGGGTGGCAGGAACCCCGGGTCGTCGATGTCGATGATCACCGGCTTCTCCCGCGAGGCCTGCCGCAGCAGCTCCCCGATGTCGGGCGAGCCCCACTCGCGCATGCACTCCTGCAGCGGCCACAACCCCATCACGTTGCGCAGGTATCGGATCGTGCCGTCGACCCCGCCCTCGTTGGTGAAGTTGGCCGCCCGCGACTCGGCGCTGAGCATCGGCCCGGGCAGCTCCAGACCGACCAGAGACCAGGTGCCACAAGAGATGTACGCGAAATGCTCGTCCGCCGCCGGCACGCCCACGACCGCGGACGCCGTGTCGTGCGACCCGACGGCTGTCACGGTCGTGCCGTCGTACTCGCCGATGACCGAGCCCGGCTGCCGGATGGGCGGCAGCAACGACGGTCGCAGTCCGAGTTCCGCCAGCACCGGCGCCGACCAGTCCCGGGTACGCACGTCGAGCAGCCCGGTCGTCGACGCGTTGGTGTACTCGGCACCGATCTCGCCGGTCAGCCAGTAGGCCAGCAGGTCGGGAATGAGCAGCACCTGCTGCGCCAGCTCGAACTGCGGCGTTCCCCGCGCGGCCGCCAGCTGATAGATCGTGTTGAACGGCAGCTTCTGCAGCCCGGTGATCTCGTAGAGCTTCTCGTCGCTCCCGTCCAGTCGCACCCCGTCGGTGCGCCCGTCGCGGTAGTGCACCGGATTGCCGAGCAGTGCGCCCGACGCGTCCAGCAAGCCGTAGTCGACCGCCCACGAGTCGATGCCGATGCTCGCGACCGGTCCGGCCTTCCGCAGGCCTTCGAGGACGCCCCGGTAGAGCCCGAGGATGTCCCAGTGCAGGGTGCCGCCGGCCCGCACCGGCTCGTTGGCGAACCGGTGCGTCTCGGTGAGCTCGATGCGGCCGTCTCCGAAGCGGCCGACCATGACGCGCCCACTGGACGCGCCGAGGTCGACCGCGGCGAAGGCGGTCATCTCAGGAAGGCCGCGGCCACGCCGGCGTCGACCGGGATGTGCAGGCCGGTCGTGTGGGTCAGGTCGCCGCCGGTCAGCGCGAACACCGCGTTGGCCACGTGCTCGGGCAGCACCTCACGCTTGAGCAGCGTGCGCTGGGCGTAGTACTCGCCCAGCTTCTCCTCCGGCACGCCGTAGACGGCGGCGCGCTTCGCACCCCAGCCACCCGCGAAGATGCCCGAGCCACGGACGACGCCGTCGGGGTTGATGCCGTTGACCCGTACGCCAAAACCGCCCAGCTCGGCGGCCAGCAGACGCACCTGGTGGGCCTGGTCGGCCTTGGTGGCGCCGTAGGCGACGTTGTTGGGCCCGGCGAAGATCGAGTTCTTGCTCGAGATGTAGATGATGTCGCCACCCATCCCCTGCGCGACCAGGACGCGGGCCGTCTCGCGGGACACCAGGAACGAGCCCTTGGCCATCACGTCGTGCTGCAGGTCCCAGTCCTGCTCGGTGGTCTCGAGCAGCGGCTTCGAGATGGACAGTCCGGCGTTGTTGACGACCAGGTCGACCCCGCCGAAGGCCAGGACCGCTTCCTGGACGGAGGCCGCGACGGCATCGGCACTGGTGACGTCGGCCTTTGTCGCCAGCGCGACGTCGCTGCCACCGATCTCGTTCGCGACATTCCGGGCGGCCTCCTCGTCGCGGTCGGCCACCACGACGCAGGCGCCCTCAGCGGCCAGCCGCAGGGCGATCGCGCGCCCGATGCCCGAGCCGCCACCGGTCACGTACGCGACGCGGGTGGCCAGCGGCTTCGGCTTGGGCATGCGCTGGAGCTTGGCCTCCTCGAGCGCCCAGTACTCGATGCGGAACTTCTCGGCCTCGTCGATCGGGGCGTACGTCGACACGGACTCGGCGCCGCGCATCACGTTGATGGCGTTGACATAGAACTCGCCGGCGACCCGGGCGGTCTGCTTGTTGGCGCCGAACGAGAACATGCCGACGCCGGGCACCAGCACGATCGCCGGGTCGGCGCCGCGGAGGGCCGGCGTGCCGGCGGTGGCGTGCCGGTCGTAGTAGGCGCGATAGTCCTGGCGGTAGGCCTCGTGCAGCTCCTTGGCCCGGGCGACGACCTCGTCGAGCGGGGCGTCGGGCGCGGTGTCGAGCACCATCGGCTTGACCTTGGTGCGCAGGAAGTGGTCGGGGCAGCTCGTGCCCTTCGCGGCCAGCTCACCGAGGCGCTCGCTGCCGACGAAGTCGAGGACGACGTCGCTGTCGGTGTAGTGGCCGACCTGCGCACGATCGGTGGAAGCGAGGCCCCGGAGGACCGGGAACAGTGCCGCCGCCCTTTTGTGCCGGTCACCGTCGCCGAGCTTCGCATGCTTCTGCGAGCCGAAGGGGTTCTTGCGGCCCTTCTCGGCCAGGTAAGCGGCGGCGGCTTCGATGATCTCGACCGAATTGCGCTCGCACTCCTGGCTGGTCGCGCCCCACGCGGTGATGCCGTGCCCGCCCAGGATGACGCCGATGGCCTGCGGGTTGGCCTTCTGCACGGCCGCGATGTCGAGGCCGAGCTGGAAACCGGGACGGCGCCACGGCACCCAGAGCACCCGGTCGCCGAAGATCTCCTTGGTCAGCGCCGGGCCGTCGGCCGCGGTGGCGATCGCGATGCCCGAGTCGGGGTGCAGGTGGTCGACGTGCGGCGCCTCGACGAGGCCGTGCATCGCGGTGTCGATCGACGGGGCCGCGCCGCCCCGGCCGTGCAGGCAGTAGTCGAACGCGGCGACCATCTCGTCCTCGCGCTCGACGCCCGGATAGGTGCCGGTCAATGCGCGGAGCCGGTCGAGGCGGAGCACGGCCAGACCCTTCTCGGTCAGGGTGCCGAGGTCGCCGCCGGAGCCCTTGACCCACAGCAAGTCGGCCGGCTCGCCGGTGACCGGGTCGGTCTCGGTGCCCTTGGCCGAGGTGTTCCCCCCGGCGTAGTTGGTGTTGCGCGGGTCGGCGCCGAGCCGATTGCTGCGCTCCAGAAGCTCACGCACTGCGGGGTTCGTCATGGTGTCCTTCGGCCAGGTGAAAACGTGCTCACGGCTAGGTGCACAAAATGGTGAAACGTTTCATACGTTGCCGACAGATTACGGGCCTGTGGCGCCCCCGGTCAAGAAGTCCTTGTCAATTGAAACGTTGCCTTGCGTCGCTTCGAAATCAGGCCCGTTGTGCGTGTCCATCGGACGAATCGACCGCTTCGCCGCCGTTCGGCCGACCCCAAAGGGGGTGAGTCGCTCAACGGCTCAAGATCTTTGGTCTGACCTGCAGTGATTCGCCCACGCTGCGGTGTGCAAGCAATCTTGGGCGTGCCAGTGTTGGCGCCGACATCAAGAACGACCCCGTTCCTCGTGACCGGCGGTGACGGCACGAGAAGGAGGAGTTAAGTGGCGAACATCGAGACTTCGCTCAAGGAAGCCATGACGATCGAGGGTGCCATCGGCGTGGCTCTCGTCGACTACACCAGCGGTCTGACCCTGGGCGTCATGGGCGGCGGCCTCAACATGGACATGAACATCGCCGCCGCCGGCAACACCGACGTGATCCGGGCCAAGGTGCGCACCCTCGAGATGCTCGGCCTGGCCGACAGCATCGAGGACGTGCTGATCACGCTCGACTCGCAGTACCACCTGATCCGGCTGCTCCAGGGCCGCGGCAACGAGGCGTTCTTCCTCTACCTGGCGCTGAACAAGAACCGGGCCAACCTCGGCCTCGCCCGTCACCAGCTGCGCAAGATCGAAGCGGAGCTCGACGTATGACGGCCGTCGACGAGACCGGGCTGGGCATCCGGAGCACCACCCAGCTGATCGGTGACGTCGTCAAGCAGTTCCGCGCCCAGGTGCCCGAGTGCATCGGCGCCGGCCTGGTCGACATGTCCACCGGCATGCTGCTCGCCGCGGATACCCTGGACGAGCACCCCAACGAGGTGCTCGACCTGATCGCGGCGGCCACGTTCGACCTGTTCCAGGGGCGCAACGTGACGATGATCGAAGAGATCTTCAAGGCCCGCTACGGCGTGCTCGACGACCGGCACTACTTCCAGGAGTTCCTGGCGCAGAGCGAGTCGTACGTGCACGTGTTCCTGCGCAGCACCAACCAGGACATCGTCGCCGTCGTGGTCGCCCGCAAGACCGCCAACACGGGCATGATCCTGACGCAGGCCCGCCTCGTCATGAAGCAGCTGGACGCCGGCCTCAGCTGATGTCCGTGCCACCGCTGACGGAGGCGCTGGGCATCCCCGGCGCCCACGCGGTGTCCCTGCTCGACCCGGACGGCTCCAAAGTGCTGTGGTGGGCGGGTGAGACCGCGCCGACCGAGCAGGAAGCAGCCGCCACCGTCACGCTCGCCGCGGCGTCGGCCGGTCTGGTGCTGCTCGGTGGGAACGGGGCCGACGAGCTCAGCGACATCCTCCTCACCAGTGCGGACGCCTTCCACGTCGTGCGCCTGGTGGGCGAAGAGGCGCCGCTCGTCGCCCACCTGACCCTGCGCCGGGCCGGCGCCAACCTGGCGATGGCCCGGCGGGAGTTCGGTTCGATCATCACGTCGTACGCCCGTCAGGTCGTCCGGCCCCAACCGTCGTCTACTTTCGACCCGACAGCCCGGGAGGTGGGCAACGGCACCGTCGACCTCAGCGCCTCGGTCACGCCCCCACCGGGTTTCCGGTCGGCGGGCTTCTCGCCGGGCTTCGCTCCCGCGGGTGCCGAACCGCTCGGCTCCGGCCCGGCGCACGGCTTCGGCCCGGCGGACGCCGATCGTCTCGGCTTCGGCGCGGCGGACACCGAATCGCTGGGCCTCGGCCCGGCGGAACCCGGTCCGGCCGGCTCGCCCGCCGGCCTGCCGCGGCGCAACCGTCTCGACCCGCCCGAGCCGGAAGAGGGCTCCGACCTGCTCAGCCTGCTGGGCCGGCCGTATGTGACCGACGACCACGTCCTCGACCGCGTCCTGGTCGGCCTCCGCCAACTCTGACCCCCTTGTGTGCCCGGCCTCCCACCCCCTGGAGAAAGCGTGCAACCCTCCGACCCCTATCAGGCTGTTCGAGCTGAGCTGGCCGCGCTGCGGCATCAGGTGACCGGGGTGCGCGGCTGCGTCGTCGCCGGCGTCGACGGCCTGCTGATCCTGCACGACACCGTGGCCGGCCCCGAGCCGCACGACATCGCGGCGCTGGCCGCGGGTGCCCACGGCATCAGCCGCACCTGCGGAGCGGCCCTGCAGCAGGGCGGCTTCCAAGAGGTGACGATCCGCAACCAGGGTGGCTACCTCGCGGTGTACGCGGTCGGCGATCTGGCGCTGCTCGCGGTGATCGGCGACAGCGGCCTCAACATCGCCCGCTTGCACTTGGAGGCGCGCCCGGTGACCGCCCGGCTGGCCGGCCTTCTGCGCATCCAGACCGTGGAGTCCTCCGGCTACTTCGGCTGAGACCCCGCACCACTCGTATTCGACCGGGCCGCTCGCTGGGGCCCGGTCTTATTCGTTGTCCACAGCGGGTCAGAGGGCGCGGGCGCGCTTCACGGTGGAGGCGCGCGCGACCAGCTCGGGCGTGAACTGCAGCTGGCGGTGGCGGTGGTCCGGGTTGGTGGCCTCGTCGAGGACCAGCTGGGCGGCGGCCCGGCCCAGCTCCTGACGGGGCTGGCGCACCGAGGTCAGCGGCACCGCGGCGGCCGCCGCGAACTCGATGTCGTCGAAACCGACGATGGCCAGGTCCTCGGGGACGCGCAGGCCGGCCCCGATGATTTGTTGCAGCAGGCCCAGGGCCAGCAGGTCGTTGGCGCAGAAGGCGGCGGTCGGGCGCCGCCGCGCGGGCAGGCCAGCCAGGCGCTCGCCGGCCGAGCGACCCTCGGCCACCGACAGCGTCTCGGTCGGCAGATAGATCAGGTCGTCCGGGTCGCGGCCGAGCGACTCCCAGATCTCGCGGGCCCCGACCAGGCGCTCGTGCACCTGGCCGAGCGACTCGGGACCGCCGATGAACGCAACCCGGGTGTGCCCCTGCTCGGCGAGGTGCTCGACGGCGATGCGGCCGCCCAGCACGTCGTCCACGGCCACCGAGCAACAGCTGTCGGCGTTGCGGATGCGGTCGACGATCACCATCGGGACACCGCGGCGGATCAGCTCGTCGAGGTGGGGGGCGGCCGGGTCGACCGGGGTGATCAGGATGCCCTGGACGCGTTGCTGCAACAGGCGGTCGAGGTGCACCTCTTCGCGGGCCAGGCGGCTGTTGCTGTTGCAGATGAACAGCGACAGGTCGGCGTCCTCGGCGGCCAGCTCGATGCCCTGCGCCACGTCGTGGAAGAACGGGTTGGTGCCGTCGAGCATCACGTAGGCCAGGGTGCGGCTCGTGCCGGCGCGCAGCTGGCGGGCCGACTCGTTGCGCACGAAGCCGAGCTCGGACATGGCCCGCTCGACCCGCTCGCGGGTGCGGGCACTGACCACTTCGGGCCGGTTCATCACGTTGGAGACGGTGCCCAGCGAGACGCCTGCGGCGGCCGCGACGTCCTTGACGGACGGCGTCCTGCCGTTCAGCACAGCAGCCTCCTCGAAGCGGTCGTTGAAACGTTGAAGCCGCATCCTACGGCACTCGACAGCCAAGCAACGGCAGTGTTTCCACAACGTTTCGGAGCAACGTCCAAGCAACGCTTGACAGGTGTGATCGGGGCCACCTACGTTGCTCGTACCTGAACTGAAACATTTCAAACTTACCCGACGGAGGTGGCCCGTGGCGGAGGCAAACGCCCGGCCCGAGGACCAGCCGCCCAGGCTAGAGGTCCACGACGTCTCGAAGTCGTTCGGCGCGGTCGCCGCCGTGCAGGGGGTCAGCTTCCCGCTCTTCGGCGGTGAGGCGCACGCGCTCGTCGGCGAGAACGGGGCGGGCAAGTCCACCATCGTCAAGATGCTGGCCGGTGTGCACCGTCCGGACACCGGCACACTGCGGGTCGACGGCGTCGACGTGGATTTCGCCGGACCGGCCGACGCCAAGGCGGCCGGCATCGCGGTCATCTATCAGGAGCCGACGCTCTTCCCCGATCTGTCGGTGGCCGAGAACATCGCGATCGGCAACCAGCCGCTGACCAAGCTGCGCCAGATCGACCGTAAGCAGATGTCCGCGAACGCCGAGCGGCTCTTCCGGCGGCTCGGCGTCCCGCTCGACCCGGACCGGCCGGCGAGGGGCCTGTCGATCGCCGATCAGCAACTGGTCGAGATCGCCAAGGCGCTGTCGTCCGAGGCCCGGGTGCTGATCATGGATGAGCCGACGGCGGCGTTGTCCGCGGTCGAGGTGGAGCGTTTGTTCGCGGTGGTGCGGTCGCTGCGCGACGAGGGCGCCGCGATCATGTTCATCTCGCACCGGTTCGAAGAGATCACCGCCCTGTGCGAGCGGGTGACGATCATGCGGGACGGCAAGCATGTGGCCACCGAGCTGGTCGCCGGCCTGAGCGTCGACGACATGATCCGGCGGATGGTCGGGCGCGACCTGAGCGCGCTCTTCCCCAAGCAGGACGTCGAGCCGGGCGAGGTGGTGCTCGAGGTCGAGGGCCTGTCCCGGGCGGGCGTCTTCAAGGACATCTCCTTCTCCGTCCGATCCGGTGAGATCGTCGCGCTGGCGGGACTGGTCGGCGCCGGTCGGTCCGAGGTCATGCAGGCGGTGTTCGGCGTCGACCCGTACGACTCGGGCACGGTCAGGGTGCAGGGCCGGCGCCTCCGGAAAGGCTCACCGCGGGCGGCGATGGCGGCCGGCATGGCGCTCGTCCCCGAGGACCGTCGTCAGCAGGGACTGGTGATGGAGCTGTCCATCGAGCGCAATGTGACGCTGCCCCGGGCCCGGAAGTTGTCGCGGCTGGGTCTGCTCTTCGGCGGTGCCGAGCGCGACCACGCGGCCACCTGGACCGGGAAGTTGCAGACCAAGCTGGGCCGGCTCAGCGACGCGGTCGGCACGCTCTCCGGTGGCAACCAGCAGAAGGTCGTGCTGGCCAAGTGGCTCTCCACCGGCCCGAGCCTGCTGATCGTCGACGAGCCCACCCGCGGTATCGACGTCGGCACCAAGGCCGAGGTGCACCGGCTGATGTCGTCGCTGGCCGCCGACGGTCTCGCCGTCGTCATGGTCTCGTCCGAGCTGCCCGAGGTGCTGGGCATGGCCGACCGCATCGTGGTGCTGCGCGAGGGCCGGGTCGCCGCCCAGCTCACCCGGGCCGAGGCCACCGAGGAGTCCGTCATGTACGCGGCCATGGGCCAGCACGCCATGGGAGACGCAGCATGACTGTCACGTCCGATCGGTCGGCCCCGACCGACGCGCCACTCGGCGCCCCGGCACCCAAGCGCTTCGGCGGCCTGCTGAAAACCCGCGAGCTGGGCATCGTGCTCGCGCTGGCCCTGCTGGTGGCGTACACCGCGATCGACAACCCCCGGTTCCTCTCCGGGCAGAGCATCCGCGACAACCTGCTCAACACGGCGATCCTGGCCGTCATGGCGACCGGCCAGGCCGTCGTGGTGATCACCCGGAACATCGACCTCAGCGTCGGCTCGGTCCTCGGCATCAGCGCCTTCGCGGTGGCCACGCTGATGAGCAACAACCAGGACCTGCCGATGATCGTCGCGCTGCTGGCCGGCCTGGCCGTCGGCGCGGTCGCCGGGCTGGTCAACGGCGTGCTGGTGCGTTACGGCAAGGTGCCCGCGCTGGTGGTCACGCTGGGCACGCTCTACATCTACCGCGGCATCACCTATTCGTGGGCCGGCGGCTCGCAGGTCAACGCGGACGAACTGCCCCGGCACTTCCTGACCTTCGCCAACGACAGCATCCTGGGCATTCCCTGGCTGGTGCTGATCGCCCTGGTCGTGGTGGCCGCCGGATCGGTGATGATGCGCAACTACCGGGTCGGCCGGGAGCTGTACGCGATGGGCTCCAGCCCCGCCGCGGCCGAGCTGGCCGGCATCAAGGTCGCCCGCAACCTGCTCGGCGCTTTCGTCCTGAGTGGAGCGCTGGCCGGGCTGGCCGGTGTGCTCTATGCGGCCCGGTTCGGCACGGTCGACGCCGCGGCCGGCACCGGCCTGGAGCTGAACGTGGTGGCGGCGGTCGTGGTCGGCGGGGTGGCGGTCTTCGGCGGCAGCGGCTCGGTGTGGGGTGCCGCCCTCGGCGCTCTGCTGCTCACGGTGATCGGCAGCGCCCTCGCGGTGCTCGACATCAACCAGTTCTGGCAGCAGGCCATCGTGGGTGCGCTGATCATCCTGGCCATCTGCGCCGACCGCCTGGTCGCCGTGCGGATCGCCCGCTCGCTGCGAAAGAGGGACGCGCATGTCTGACATCGACCTCGGCAAGCGGCCCTCGGCGAACCGGAGCGGCGCGCTGAAAAGCAGGCTGACCAGCTGGGACAGCATCATCCTGGTGCTCACCGGGCTGGTCCTGGTGATCGCCTCGATCTCGGTGGACAACTTCGGCACGAGCCGGAACTTCACCTTCATGGTGCTCGACCTGCTGCCGATCATCCTGATCGCGCTGCCGATGACGATGATCATCGTGACCGGCGAGATCGACCTGTCGGTGGCCAGCACCCTCGGCCTGACCAGCTCGATGATGGGCTGGCTGTGGAACCAGGGCCTGTCGATCGAGACGATCATCCCGATCTGTGTGCTGATCGGGGCGATCTGCGGTGTGGTCAACGGATTCCTGATCACCGGGCTGGGCCTGCCCTCGCTGGCCGTCACGATCGGCACGCTGGCGCTCTACCGCGGTCTCGCGTTCGTCGTGCTCGGCGACGGCGCGGTGGCCGACTTCCCGTGGAACTACACGGGCTGGGTCACCGGCACGATCGGGGGCGGGGCCGTGCCCAACGTGCTGATCCTGATCGTCGCGCTCGCGCTGATCTTCGGGATCGTGCAGCACGCCACCCCGTTCGGGCGCTCGCTCTACGCGATCGGGGCCAACGCCCAGGCCGCGCATTTCTCCGGCATCCGGGTGGCCCGGACCAAATTCTGGCTGTACGTGGTGAGTGGCGCCGTGGCCGGCCTGGTCGGTGTGCTGTGGACACTGCGCTACTCCAGCGCCCGGGCCGACAACGGCGCCGGCCTCGAACTCGCCGTGGTCGCCGCCGTCCTGCTGGGCGGGGTCTCGATCTTCGGCGGCAAGGGCAGCCTGCCCGGCGTGCTGGCCGGTGTCGTGCTGCTGACCGCACTGCAGAACGCGTTGCGCCTGGAGGACGTCTCCGGGCAGGCGCTGAACATCGTCACGGGCTCGCTGCTCGTGCTCTCCGTGCTGCTTCCCAACGTCACTACCGCCGTACGCGGGAATTGGCACCGCCGCAAGCTGCGGCAAGCCTCCGCGCGATAACGCCTGAAAGAGATTGGAGTACGCCGTGCTTCGCTCCCCCCGCACACTACTTTCCGTCACCTCGGCCGCACTTCTTGTCGCCGGCCTCACCGCCTGCGGCGGAACCACCAAGGACAGCGCGTCCAACACCGGTGGCGACAGCAACCAGGCGTCGGCGGCGGCCGACCCGAACGCGGCGATCAAGGAGGGCCTGAAGATCGCCTTCCTGCCGAAGCAGCTGAACAACCCGTACACGGACGTCGAAGTCGGTGGCGGCAAGGTCGCCGTCGAGGAGCTCAAGGGCGAGTACAAGCTGGTCGGCCCGAACGACGCGTCCGCCTCGTCCCAGGTGTCGTACATCAACACGCTGATCCAGCAGCAGCAGGATGTCATCGTGGTCGCGGCCAACGACCCGAACGCGGTCTGCCCGTCGCTCAACCAGGCCCGGGCCGCGAAGATCAAGGTCATCACCTTCGACTCGGACGCCAGCAAGGACTGCCGCGACGCGTTCATCAACCAGGCCACCACCCAGGGCATCGGTGAGTCGCTGGCCAAGATGGCGCTCGAGCAGGCCGGTGGCGAGGGCGAGATCGCGGTGCTCTCGGCCACCCCCAACGCCACGAACCAGAACTCCTGGATCGAGGTTATGAAGACCGAGCTCAAGAAGCCCGAGTACGCGAAGCTCAAGCTGGTCAAGGTGGCCTACGGCAACGACGACGACCAGAAGTCGTTCCAGGAGGCTCAGGGCCTGCTGCAGTCGTACCCGAACCTGAAGGCGATCGTCGCGCCGACCACCGTCGGCATCGCCGCGGCCGCGCGCTACATCAGCTCGTCCAGCTACAAGGGCAAGGTCGCGGTGACCGGTCTCGGCCTGCCCAACCAGATGCGCGAGTACGTCAAGGACGACACCGTGAAGAAGTTCGCGCTGTGGAACCCGGCCGACATCGGCTACCTGGCGGCGTTCGCGGGCGCGGCCATGGCCTCCGGCAAGGTCACCGGCGCCGAGGGCGAGAAGTTCACGGCCGGCAAGCTCGGCGAGTACACGATCGGTGCCGACGGCGAGATCGTGCTCGGCCCGCCGACCGAGTTCACCAAGGAAAACATCGACAAGTTCAACTTCTGATTGATTTGATCGACATGCCCCGCTACTGCTTCCAGCTCCAGGTCCGCCCCGAGCGGATGGCCGAGTACGTGGAGCGGCACCAGTCCGTGTGGCCCGAGATGCAGGACGCGCTTCGGGCCACCGGCTGGCGCAACTACTCCCTCTTCCTCCGCGGCGACGGGCTGCTGATCGGCTACGTCGAGGCGGACGATCTCGAGGCGTCCCAGGCGGCAATGGCGGCGCTGGACGTCAACACCAGGTGGCAAGCGGAAATGGCGGAGTTCTTCGCCCGCGGCGGACCCAACGACGAAGGGTTCCCGCTGCTGACCGAGGTGTTCCACCTTTCCGAGAGTTCTCAGGAGACCCCATGACCGACCTCGCCGCCGTCAAGCGCGCTCTGACGGCACAGCGCATCGAGACCCCGTCGTGGGCCTACGCCAACTCGGGCACCCGCTTCAAGGTCTTCACCCAGCCCGGGGTGCCCCGCAACCCCGAGGAGAAGATCGCCGACGCCGCCACGGTGCACCAGTTCACCGGCGTCGCGCCGGTGGTGGCGCTGCACATCCCGTGGGACAAGGTGGACGACTACGCCGCCCTCGGCGCCTACGCCCGCGACCTGGGCGTGGAGATCGGCGCGATCAACACCAACGTCTTCCAGGACGACGACTACAAACTGGGCTCGGTCACCAACCCCGACGCCGGGATCCGCCGCAAGGCCACCGATCACCTGCTCGAGGCGATCGACATCATGGGCCGGACCGGGTCACGCGACCTCAAGCTGTGGTTCTCCGACGGCATCAATTACCCCGGCCAGGACGACCTGCGCAACCGGCAGGACCGGCTGGCGGCGGCCCTGCGCGAGGCGTACGACCGGCTGACCGGCAACCAGCGGATGCTGCTGGAGTACAAGCTGTTCGAGCCGGCCTTCTACGCGACGGACGTGCCGGACTGGGGTACGTCGTACGCGCACTGCCTGGAGCTGGGCGAGCGGGCCACCGTCTGCATCGACACCGGTCACCACGCGCCCAGCACGAACATCGAGTTCATCGTCGCGTTCCTGCTGCGCCAGAAGAAGCTCGGCGCGTTCGACTTCAACAGCCGCTTCTACGCCGACGACGACCTGATGGTCGGGGCGGCCGACCCGTTCCAGCTGTTCCGGATCATGTACGAGATCGTCCGCGGCGGCGCCCTCGACCCGGCCTACGGCATCGCGTTCATGCTCGACCAGTGCCACAACATCGAGCGGAAGATCCCGGCGATCATCCGCTCGATCATGAACGTGCAGGAGGCCACGGCCAAGGCGCTGCTGGTCGACCGGGACACGCTGACCGCCGCCCAGCAGGCCGGCGACGTCCTGGAGGCGAACGCCGTCTTCATGGACGCCTACAACACCGACGTCCGCCCGCTGCTGGCCGAGGTCCGCACCGACGCCGGCCTGGACCCCGACCCGATCGCCGCCTACCGCCGCAGCGGCCACGACGAAAAGATCATCGCCGAGCGCGTCGGCGGCACCCAGGCCGGCTGGGGCGCCTGACCTCGTTTTCCGCACCTGGTCGCCCGGGCCAAGCATGGCCCGGCCCGGGCCGCTCCCGGCAACGAACGACGGCCACCGCGGCATGCTGTCGCCCGGTGGCCGTCGACCGCCGGCTCAGACGTCGAGGTCGACCACGACGGCGAAGTGGTCGGAGGGGTGCCGGCCGTTGACCGCCTGCGTGCCGGCCAGGAAAGCCCGCCGGGCAGCGAGATCCGCCCCCGGCCGGCCCGGCCGGGCCAGGATGTGGTCGATTCGGCGGTCGATCTGCTTGGTGGCCTCGAGCGGAGCCTCCAGCAGGGCCGAGCTCAGGGTCACGGCACCGGGATCGCCGCCGGCCAGTGACCAGGTGTCGGTCAGAACGGCGAGCAGGGGAGCCAGATCGGGCTGGCTCACGTCGGCGTTGAGGTCACCCAGCACCAGCACCGGCAGGTCGCCGTCGAGCCGGGGATCCGCGGCCAGCGCGGCCAGGGCCTCGCTCTGGGCCAGCTGATCGGCGGCGTAGGCCGGCTCCCACTCGAGGCACGAGACGATCACGTGCAGCGGGCCGCGCGGATGATCGAGGGTGGCCAGCAGCGCCGTCGGCGGCGGGCCGGGGCGCTGCCGGTGCGGCAGGTCGTGCACCTCGGTGGTCCGGATCGGCCACCGGCTGATCAGTCCCAGCCCGATCTCGATGCCGGCCTGCGACGGGTTCTCCGGCGGGTCCGGTGCGGGCGGCAGCGAGGTGGGTGCGAACACCGCCTGATGGTGACCCAGGCGGTCGGCGAGCACCTGTGGCTGGGTGATCCCGTCGCCGGACCAGGTCTCGACCAGACCCACGACGTCCGGCTGGACCTCCGCCAGCACATCGGCGATGGCCGGTTCGCGCTCGCGCCAGGCACCGCCGAACCGCCACCACACGTTCCACGTCATCGCCCGCATGAATCGACTCTACGAATTCCTCAGCCGCAGCGCCGCGCGGCCGATCCTGGGGGCCGACATTCAGCGACGGGGGGCCATGGATGGACCAGTACCTCAACACCGCGTACGACGTGACGACCGCCCTCTTCGGGCCGGAGTCCGGCATCCCGTGGTGGGCCTGGATGGCAGTCGTGGTGTTCCTGTTCTGGAAGGTGGCCGTCAAGGAGCCCAAGACCGCCACCGACCGCGACAACCAGATGCTCGGTGAGATGTTCGGCGACGACAAGGGCAAGAAGAAGAAGAAGTAGGTAGCCGGCGCCGGTTGCCCGGCGCCGGCCTGGGGACGGGGACGGGTCAAGCGGTGTGCGGGGGTGGCTCGGCGGCGCCGGTCATGATGGCCACCGCCTCGCTCATCGAGTGGCTCTTCGGGGTGATGACCGTGGCCCGGCGGCCCAGCCGCTGGATGTGGATCCGATCGGCGATCTCGAACACGTGCGGCATGTTGTGGCTGATCAGGATGACCGGCAGGCCACGGTCGCGGACGTCGCGGATCAGCTGGAGCACCCGGTTGCCCTCCTTGACCCCGAGCGCCGCGGTGGGCTCGTCGAGGATCACCACCTTGCTGCCGAACGCGGCCGACCGGGCCACCGCCACCGCCTGCCGCTGACCGCCGGAGAGTGATTCGACGGCCTGGCCGATGTTCTGCAGGGTGGCCACGCCGAGCTCGCTCATGTGCCGTTTGGCCTCCGAGCGCATGTGCCCGCGGTCGAGCATCCGGAAGATCGACCCCATCGGTCCGGCCTTGCGCTGCTCCCGGCCGAGGAACAGGTTGTCGGCGATGTCCAGCCCGGGCGCCACGGCCAGCGTCTGATAGACGGTCTCGATGCCCGCCGAGCGCGCGTCCATCGGCGTACGGAATTGGATCTGCCGCCCGTCGAGGTAGATCTCGCCGCTGTCCGGCACGAGGGCGCCCGACAAGGCCTTGATCAGGCTGGACTTGCCCGCGCCGTTGTCGCCGATGACCGCGAGGATCTCCCCGGGGTAGAGCTCGAGATCGCTGCCGTCGATCGCGACGACCCGGCCGTACTTCTTGACCAGTCCCTTCGCCTGCAGGACGGGTGTCCGGTCGGCCGCGTGCCGCGGGCTCGCCGGAGTGGTGTCGGTATCCGAGGTCACGGCTGCGCCTCCGGAGACGTGCCCTCCTGGCCCTCGCCTGCGAGGCCGTCGGGCGGTGCGGGTGATTGCCGCTCGGTGCAGTCGGTCATGTCTTAACCTTCCTGATCCACTGGTCGAGCGAGACGGCGATGAGCACCAGCAGGCCGATGGCGAAGCCCTGCCAGACCACCTCGACGCCGCCCAGCTGCAGGCCGTTGCGGAACACGCCGACGATCAGCGCGCCGACCAGCGTGCCCAGCACGGCCCCGCGGCCGCCGAAGAGGCTGGTGCCGCCGAGCACGACGGCGGTGATGGAGTCGAGGTTGTACTCGACGCCCACGTTGGGGCTGGCCGAGGCGAGCCGGCCGATCAGGATCCAGCCGCCGATCGCGTAGAGCAGCCCGGCCACCGTGTAGACCGAGAACAGCACCCGGCTCGTCCGGATGCCGGCCAGGCGGGCGGCCTCGGCGTCGTCCCCGGTGGCGTAGACGTGCTTGCCCCAGGCGGTGGACCGCAGCGCGTAGAAGAAGAACCCGAACAGCACCAACATGATGATCGAGCCGTACGTGAGCCGGAAGTTGCCGATCGGGATCGAGTCGCCGGTCCAGGTCATCAGCGACGGCATGTCCGAGCCGCGGATCGTCTCGCTGTTGCTGACCACCGAGTTGAGCGAGAAGAAGATGGTCAGCGTGCCCAGCGTGACGATGAAGGGTGGCAGCTTTATCCGGGTGACGAGGAAACCGTTGATCGCCCCCATCGCCGTGCCGCAGG
The DNA here is from genome assembly GCF_023544465.1 of Paractinoplanes maris. Lineage (GTDB taxonomy): Bacteria > Actinomycetota > Actinomycetes > Mycobacteriales > Micromonosporaceae > Actinoplanes > Actinoplanes maris. The sequence goes on from NZ_JALPVL010000002.1 coordinate 474,196, forward strand.
CGAAGCCGAGCAGCAGCGCGATGATGCCCGGCACGCCGGCGTTGACGCAGAACGTGGCCATCAGGATCGACGAGAAGACGGCGATCGCGCCGGCCGACAGGTCGATGCCGGCGGTCAGGATGATCAGCGTCTGCCCGAGCGCGAGCGTGGCGATGACCGTGACCTGTTGCAGGACGAGCGAGAGGTTCGTCGCGGTGAAGAACCGCCCGTTGACGATCGAGAAGGCGATGATCGCGACGAGCAGCACGGCCAGCGGTCCGAGGATCGGGTTGGAGTGCAGGATGTGTTGGATGCGCAGGCCGAGCGAGTCACTCTTGCGTACGTCGAAGTCGGCGGTGGCAGTAGCCATGATTAGCCCCAGCAGTTCTGCTTGCCCCACGCCGAGTCCTTGGACTCGACGCCGGCCTGCGGGTCGTCGGTGATCAGGTCAGTTCCGGTGTCGACGAAGTCCTTGCCCTCGGTCGCCTGCGGGCGGGTGCCGTCCTTGGCGAACTGCGCGATGGCCTCGATGCCGAGCTGGGCCATCTTGAGCGGGAACTGCATCGAGGTGGCGCCGATGACGCCCTTGGAGACGTTGTCGACCCCCGGGCAGCCGCCGTCGATGGAGACGATGACCGTGTCCTGGTCGCGCCCGGCCGACTTGAGCGCCTGGTAGGCCCCGGCCGCCGCGGGCTCGTTGATCGTGTAGACCAGGTTGATCGTGGAGTCCTTCTGGAGCAGGTTCTCCATGGCGGTCCGACCGCCGTCCTCGGCGCCGTCGGTGACGTCGTGACCGGCGATCCGCGGATCGTTCTCGTCGCCGATCCGGTTGGGATCGGCCACGTCGATGCCGAAGCCGTCGAGGAAGCCCTGGTCCCGCTTGACGTCGACGGAGACCTGGTTGGCGTTGAGGTCGAGCATGGCGATCTTCGCCTCTTTGCCGTCCTTGGCGAACTTCGCCTTGGCCCACTGCCCGATCAGCTTGCCGGCCTGATAGTTGTCGGTGGCGAAGGTGGCGTCGGCCGCGTTGGGCGGGTCGACCGGTGTGTCCAGCGCGATGACCAGCATGTCCAGTTCATGCGCCTTGTCGATCGAGGGGACGATCGCCTTCGAGTCGTTCGGGGTGATCAGGAAGCCCTTGGCGCCGAACGACATCAGGTTCTCGATCGCCTGCACCTGAGCCTCGTTGTCGCCGTCCTGCTTGCCGGCGAAGCTCTGCAGCTCGACGCCCTGGGTCTTGGCCTCGCCCTGGGCGCCCTCTCTCATCTGGACGAAGAAGGGGTTGGTGTCGGTCTTGGTGATGAGACCGACGACGTCCTCGCCGGTGCCTCTGTTGCAGGCTGCGGCCGTACCGAGCAGCAGTGTCGCCACGCAGCTCGCGGCCAGCATTCTTCCGGCCCGAGACATGGTCGGATCGCGCATGTCTCCTCCAAACCGATTTAGCCGAAATTGAAAGACAACGTTGTCTGGCAGTAGACGCCCGCCTTCACTCCGTGTCAACAATGAGTTTCCAAGATGTTGCGGTCCGTGATCAACATCGACGGAGGTGGATGCATGACGCCTCAACGGCCGACCATGAACGACGTCGCCCGCACCGCCGGGGTGAGCCTCAAGACGGTGTCCCGGGTGGTCAACGGCGAGACGACGGTGGCCCCCGACCTGGCCGCCAAGGTGCGCGCGGCGGTCGAGTCGCTCGACTACCGCCCCCATCTGGGCGCCAGCATGCTGCGCCGCAACGACCGTCGCACGAGGACGATCGGCGTGCTGCTGGACGACGTGTCCCACCCCTTCTCGGCCGCCCTGCACCGGGCGGTGGAAGATCAGGCGCGAGCCCGCGGGATCCACGTGCTGACCGGCAGTCTCGATCAGGACCCCGTACGCGAACAGGCGCTCGCCACCGCGTTCGCCGAGCGCCAGACCGACGGCCTGATCCTGGCCCCCACCGGCGGCGACCTGGCCCATCTCCGGGCGCACACCGGCATGCCGGTGGTCTTCGTCGACCGCCTCCCGGCCGGTGTCATCGGCGACTCGGTGGTCTCGACCAACGTCTCCGGAGCGGCCGGCGCCATCCGCCATCTCGTCGCCCAGGGCCACCGCCGCATCGGATACCTGGGCGGACGCCGGCTGCTGTCGACGGCGGAAGAACGCCACCGCGGCTACCGGCGCGCGCTCGGCAGCCATCCCGGCCCGGCGGTGCACGATCTGCACGATCCGACCGCGGCCGAGAGGGCGGCCATCGCCATGCTGCGGGCGCCCGACCCACCGACGGCCTTGTTCACGACGCAGAGCATGGTGACCATAGGTGCCGTACGCGCGTTACGCCGCCTCGGCCGCGAGCGGTCCGTCGCCCTGATCGGCTTCGACGACTTCCCTTTGGCCGACCTGCTCGACCCTCCGGTCACGGTGGTCGCCCAGGACCCGTCCCGGATGGGCCGCACCGCCGCCGCGGCCCTCTTCGAACGCATCGACGGCTACGCCGGCCCACCCCGCGAGATCCGCATCCCCACCACCCTGATCCCCCGCGGCTCCGGCGAACTGCCGGCGATCCCCCTGGCAAACTGAACACGCCATCCCCCGCGAACTGAACATATGACCCTCCGCAAATCGAAAGCGTCACCGGGCGCAAATCGAAAGTCCTAACCCCCGCAGACTGAAAGACTTGCAGGTAGGATGAGGTGTGCCCACCCATCCGCTGATCCCCCGCCATGCCGCAGCGAAAGTGAACGCCGCGCTGGCCGACACCCGCGTCGTCCTGGTGAGCGGCGCACGCCAGGCCGGCAAGAGCACCCTCGTCCGCGTCGTCGCCGGTGACCGCTTCGCGGAGCGCCGAGACCTGGATCGCGAGCAGGACCGTACCGTAGCCATCGCCGACCCCACAGGCTTCGTCGACAGCTCCGAGTTACTGGTTATCGATGAGATCCAGCGCGCTCCGAAGCTCTTGCTGGCCATCAAGGTCTCCGTGGACGAGGACCCTCGCCCTGGGCGTTGCCTCCTGACCGGATCGTCTCAACTGTTCGGGATGATCGCCGCCCCGGACGCCCTTCCCGGCAGGATGGAGACCGTCGAGCTCTGGCCCTTGTCGCAAGGCGAGATCGACAACGAGCCCGACGGTTTCATTGATGCCGTGTTCGCCCTCGGCCCCCGCCTGCGGCACACTTCGACCGTCACCCGCGCCGACTATGCGGCCAGGATTGTCCGCGGCGGCCTTCCCGAAGCGGCGTTTCGCGACGATCCGCGGCGCCGCGAGCAGTTCTTCGACGCGTACGTCCAGGCGCTCATCGACCGTGATGTGCGACAGCTCTCCGACATCCAGCACAAAGGTCAGCTGCGCAAACTGGTGCGACTTCTGGCGGCCAGGTCAGCAACCATCGTCGCCGCCAATTCGCTCGAATCCGCCCTGGAATTGAGCCGGCCGACGATCACGCGATACCTACAGGTACTGGAAGAGATCTTCTTGATCAAACGGATCCCCGGATGGTCTCGCAATCTCGGCAGCCGAGCTACAGCCGCACCGAAACTGGTTTTCGTCGACTCAGGCATTCTGGCCAATGAGATGGCGGTCGAAGCCCGGGCTCTGCTCCGTCCAGGTGCGCCGTTCGGGCCGCTGCTTGAATCCTTCGTACTGTCGGAGTTGTCCCGCCAGCTGACCTGGTCCCAGCAGAGGGCTGAGCTCTCGCACTACCGAGATCGGGACAAGTTCGAGGTCGACGCCGTTCTGGAGAATCGGTCCGGGCAAGTCGTCGGCATCGAGGTGAAGGCCGCTTCGACGGTCAAGCCAGAGGATTTCCGCGGGCTTCAGCGCCTTCGCGACCGCCTCGGCGACGACTTCGTCGCGGGCATCGTCCTCTATACCGGAAACACCACCCTGCCGTTCGGCGACAGACTCCGCGTCATGCCGGTCAGCGCTCTGTGGCAGGTCGCCGCGCCCTGATGACAAGCGGCGTGGCACGACGCGACTCTGACGCCGGCTGATCAGGTGGCGGTGGGGCCGGCCGCGTGGGTGCAGAGGGCGGTCAGGGCCACGACCATCCAGTCGCGGTAGGCCTGTGTCGTCCAGCCTCGCTGCCGGGTCAGCAGGTGCCACTGCTGAACGGAGTTCAGGGTCCAGATCGTGTCCCGGATGCGGTCGGTGGCAGCTGGATCGGTGACCTGCAACCGGGTGGCCACGGCGACGGCCAACTGATGGGCTCCGGTCAAGCGCTCGGCGTCGAGGGTGGTGGCCAGGTGGGCCACCTCGGCGTCGGCGTCGGCCGCGGCGTAGGCCACCGCGGCTATCGGGCCGGCCCGCTCGGCGACCTCGGCGAAGGCGTCGGCCAGACGCTCGACCAGCTCGGGGAGCGTCGTGGCCTCGTGCACCCGGCGCATGACCGGGCGGGCGGCCAGCGGCACCTGCTCGTCGTCGCCGACGATCGCCGTGTCGACCGCCGCCTTGAGCAGCTGGGATTTGGTCCGGAATCCGGCGAAGACGGTCGGGGTGGAGACCCCGGCCTCGGCGGCGATCCGGGTCATCGACGTACGCCCGTAGCCCTGCTCGATGAAGAGCCGGCCCGCCGCCTCGAGCACCCGGGCCCGCACCAGCGACGCCTGCGCCTGGCGGCCGGAGGAGTCGTATGGCCGACGCCGGCGAGACACCTCCCCACTCATCGGCTTACCTTAGCCCCTATTGAATATTGAGCAAGTAAAACGAAAGGCAGTCCGATGGTTCTTCACCACCAAGAGGCCGGATCCGGACACCCCGTTCTGGTGATTCACGGCGGCGCCGAGGACGCGAGCATGATCGAGCCGCAGGCCCGGGCGCTGGCCGGGCAGGGCTGCCGCGTGGTCTGGTACGACCGGCGTGGCACCGGCCGCAACCGCACCGGCGACTGGCCCACCGACCGCGGTGACCAGCACGCCGACGACGCGGCCGAGCTGATCCGCCATCTGGGGCTGGCGCCGGCCACCGTCGTCGGCTTCAGCTCGGGCGGGGTCGTCGCTCTGGCGCTCGCCCAGCGCCATGCCGGCCTGCTGCGCGAGGTGATCGCCTGGGAGCCGGCCGCTCTCGGGATGCTGCCCGATGCCGACGCGACGCACGCCGCCATCATGGCCCCGGTCGAGGCGCACCTGAGCGCGTGTCCGGAGGACTGGGAAGGAGCCTGGCGGGTGGTGCTGACCGTGCTGTCCGAGGGGCGCGCCGACCTCGGCTCGCCGGAGGTGCGGGCCGCGCTGCGCAATGCCGAGCCGGCCGTTCGCGACGACGCCCGGCAGCTCACCCGGCGCGCGTTCGGACCGGGCGACCTGCCGGCCGGGCTGGTCACCCTGGCCGTCAGCGAGCGGCCCGACCCGATGCACCTCGACATCGCCGAGCGCCTGGCCGAGCTGATCGACCGGAAGCCCGTCCGCGTGCCCGGCGCCGACGACCATGAGGTCTACCTGAGCCGGCCGGACGTCCTGGCGACGTGGATCGGGGCCCGCCGCTCGTGACAGAGCGACGGGCCCCGGGAAACGCGGTTTACGGGAAGTTGGTCACTGTGGACGGCACGACGTTGCTGGCCTGGGCCGGCGCGCCGATGTTGTTGACCACGTGGTCGATGGTGCCGGCGGCCAGGGAGATCGTGAAGATGTTGTGGAACTTCACGCCGCCGTGGGTCGGGGCCTGGAAACCATTCGCCGAGTGGATGGCCGGGTTGTCCAGGAAGACGGCGTAGCTGCCCATCGCCCACGCCTCGTGACTCTGGACGCTGTCCGCCACCTTGTAGGCCGGGTAGCCGAGCACCCCGTCGCTGCGCCAGGCGGCGTTCGACGGCGGGTCGTACGGCTGCTCGTTCTGCAGGAAGTAGGTGCGGCCGCCGTTGCCGTTCCAGAGCACCTCGGTCTTCTGGTAGTGCTCGACGAACAGGCCGTACGCGGTCACGTTGTTGCCGTTGACGATCAGGCCGCTGTCGGCCGTGTTGACCGTCCAGCCGTAGGTGCCGGCGTTGCCGTGGTCGGCCCGCCAGGCCCAGATGTGGTCGATGATCACGTTGTTGCTGTTGACCAGCAGGCTGTTGGTGGCCTTGCCGGCGATGTAACCACCGATCCGGAAGAACACGTCCTGCACCGTCGACGGGTTGGCGGCGTGGTTGGCCGACGATCCCGCGGCGCCCATGACCAGCAGGTTGGGCGAGTTGGTGGTGCCCGCGTCGAACAGCACGCCGGCCACCTTCACACCGTCCACATCGGCCACCTGCATCGCGGTGACGCCGTTGTCCGGGATGACCGTGGCGTAGCCCAGGCCGAGGACCACGGTGTTGGCCCGGTTCACGTTGATCGTCTGGTTGATGTGGTAGATGCCGGGCTGGAAGATCAGGTTCAGGCCCTGCGCGAGCGCCTGGTTGATCCGCGCGGCGCTGTCACCGGGCTTGGCCACGTAGAACTGGCTGAGCGGGATCGACGAGCCCGGGGTGTTGCCGTTGACCCAGGTCGCGCCCGAGGTGTTGGTGCGCAGGTTGGGCACGAAGACCGCGTAGTCGCTGCCGCTCTGGTAGAGATACGGCTTCTCGCGGATCACCGGGGTCTGCCCGATGACCGTGTACGGCGGGTTCGGGTAGCTGGCCGCCGGAGCGCCCTGCACACCGACGAAGGTCTGGTTCCACACCGCGTTGGTGTTCGACCCGATCTGGCTGTCCCGGGTGAACCACTGCTGCTGCGAGTACTGACCCTCGCTGCCGCTGATCCGGGAGTCCGAGATGTAGCCGCCGGACGCCCACCCGTACCCGTTGGGGGCCAGGTTCAGGTTGCCGTGGATGTCCATCCGGCGGAACGGTGCGGCCTGCGAGACGGCCCAGCGATTGGTGCCGTTGACCGGGTAGACCGAGACGTTCTCGGTGCTGCGCCAGAAGTTCTGGGTCGCGTTGCCCTGGAACCAGCCGGCGTCGACGGTGATGTCACCGTTGATCCGCACGTCCTGCGGGTTCTGCCCCAGGCCGACAATCGAGGTGTAGAAGCCGACCTGGATGTTCAGCCCGTTGTAGGTGCCCGGCTTGAACGCCAGCACGTAACGCCCGGTGCCGAACTGGGCCGTCTCCTGCTGCGCGAAGATCTGGTCGGCCCGCGCCTGGATGCTGGCGCTGGACATCGACGGGTCGAAGACGACCACGTTGGTGCCCAGGCTGCCGCCCCCTGGGATCGGGTCGCCGGTGGGCGGCGGCGTGGTCGGGGGTGTGGTTGTCGTGCCGCCGTAGACCTTGAACTCCCAGAGCGAGTAGCCGTAGCCGGTGGTGCGCTGGGTGCCGTACATGCGCACGTACCGGCCGGTGCCGTTGACGGTCAGGGACTGGTTGCCCCCGGCCGACGTGGTGGTCGAATAGATGCTGGTCCAGGAGCTCGCGTTGTCCGAGACCTGGATCTGGAACGCCTTGGCCGCGGCGGTCTCCCAGTTCAGCTCGACGCGGCTGATCGCCTGCGAGCTGCCCAGGTCGACCTGCAGCCATTGCGGGTCGCTGAACGCGGACGCCCAGCGGGTGCCGGCGTTGCCGTCGACGGCCTCGGCCGCCGCGTAGGCACCGGCCGCCTCGGTGGACGACGCCGTGGCCGGCTTGCCCTGCGAGAGCAGGGTCTCGGCGGCACTGGCACCGACCGCGGTGGCCGCGGCGTAACCCGCGACGACGGTGGCGACCAGGCCGCTGATCGCGGCGAGGCGCCAGGGGGAGCGTCTCCGCTCGGGTGCGGAGGAGATGGGGATGGTCATTGCTTCTCCTTGGGCGGGGATGCGCAAGGGGGACTCTTGCGCCCTAGGGAAGGGTGAACTCTCCTCAGGTACGAGGGAGAGCGCTCCCCCGGGACCGACGCTAAGCACGCGTTCATCAGCTGTCCATAGATGAACACGGTTCCGGAACTTCGAAGGACTTGTGGCTGACACAAAGTTCCGTCCCGGCGCCGTCCGCCTTCGGGGATAAACCCAGGTCGATGCCGTACGGGGGTCGTCCGGCCCACCGCGGGCGGACCCGATAACAGAGACTTCGGAACCGGTTCCGGCGCGGATCGATAAAAACGGCATGCACGCCAATTCGGCCGATCTTGGCCCGGAGAGCGCTTCCCGGGGGAGGGCTTCTTAGTCTGGAACGATGCGTCTGGTCCTCACGAGCGACACCCATCTGCCCAAGCGCGCCCGCGACCTGCCGGCGCCACTCTGGGCGGCGATCGAGGCCGCCGACGTGGTGGTGCATGCCGGGGACTGGGTCGACGAGACCACGCTGGACGCTTTCGAGGCGCGCTCGCGGCGGCTGATCGCCTGTTACGGCAACAACGACGGGGCCGGGCTCCGGGCCCGGCTTCCCGAGATCGCGTACGCGGACCTGGACGGCCTGCGGCTGGCGGTGATCCACGAGACGGGGGCGTCCACCGGTCGCACCGAGCGGTGCGCGGCCTGGTTTCCCGAGGTCGATTTGCTGGTCTTCGGGCACTCGCACATTCCGTGGGACACGACCGCGGCATCGGGCCTGCGGCTGCTCAACCCGGGCTCACCGACCGACCGGCGGCGCCAGCCCTTCGCCACCTATCAGACAGCGGTCGTCGAGTCCGGCCGGTTGACCGAGGTGACGCTGCACGAGCTGGCACGACGGGGTTAGGCGCGGTCCGGCGCGGCACGACGGGGTTAGGCGCGGCGCGGTCCGGCGCGGCGCGGTCCGGCGCGGCGCGGTGCGGTCCGGCGCGGCCGGGTCAAGCGCTGCGGGATCAGGCGCGACGGGGTTGGAGGTCGTCGGCCAGTTCAAGCGCTGCTCGTCGTGGGTCGCCCGACCACCGGCTCGCGAAACCGTCCCGCAGGCGCCAGCCCTTCCGGGTCAGGGCGTGCCGGCGGGCCAGGTGCGCCTCGGGACCGCCGGGATGCGGTCCACAGAAGACGCCGGTCGGGCTCTCGGACGGGCCGATGCAGAGGTCGATCGTCCAGCGGCCCACCTCGTACCCGGATCTCGTCTCGACGCCGAGGCGCCTCAACTCGGTGCCGAGCTCGTGCACCCACCCGGTCGATGGTTTGCCGCCGGGCGTCTCGGGGGCTGATTCGGCGTACGCGAAGAAGTCGCCGATCAAGCCGTCGGCCCGGTCGACGGCGGTCACCACGACGAGCCGCCGCCGGGCCCGGGTGACCATGACGTTGAACAGGTTGGGGTCGGCGACAAAACGACGGCGCGCCGGGGAATCGCCCGGCTGCAGGCCCAGCGAGACGATCACCACCTCGGCCTCGCTGCCCTGGAAGGCGTGCACGGTGCCGGTGCGCAGCCCGAGCTCCTCGATCCGCTCGACCGGGTAGGCCTCGACCAGCGCCGCCTCGAGCGCGTCGGCCTGCGGGCGGAACGGTGAGATCACCCCGATGCCGCGGGTGCCCGCCGCCGCTTCCTCCTCGACGATCTTGAGCACGGCCGGCAGCTCGTCGGGCACCCGCACGATGTCGATGGCGTCGGCCCCCTCGGTGGCCGGGGTGCGCGTGAGCACATCGAGCCGGTCGCCGTAGAAACGCCGTGCGGCGAACCCGATCAGATGCGGCACGCTGCGGTGATGCTCGGCCAGCCAGGTCGCCGGGGCGGCCCCCGCGGCCAGGTCGAAGGCGCTGACCCGGCGTACGTCGAGCCGCTCGTCCGCCCCGTGCCGGTGGAGCACCTCGGCCACGTCGACGTCGCTCACGAACGAGACGAAGCGCAGCTGCCGCGGATCGCCGACCACCATCGCCCGCCGGGCCCGCGCGAGCACCGGCGCGGCCCGGATCTGGTCCACATGGGACGCCTCGTCCAGCACCACCAGGTCGAACATCCCGGGCGCGGCGGGCAGCAGGTCCTCGACGTCGGCCACCGTGCCGATCCAGAGCGGGAGAGCGCGTACCAAGGGCTCGGCCTCCAGCCCGGCCAGCAGCTCGCGGCGCCGGTTGCGCCCGGCCCGCAAGGCGGCGGCCAGATCGGCGGCGCCTCGGCGCGCGGCACGGTCCCACCGTTTCCGGCTGCGGGCGGCCCGGCGCATGGCCCCGCCGACGGTCGTGGCCAGCGTCGTCTCGGCGTCGTGCAGGGCCTGCCACTGCGGCTCGAGGTCGGTGCCGCCGGTCGCGGCGAGGTGGGCGGCGGCACGCTGCGCGGTAGCCGCGGCCAGGGCGTCGGTCACCCTCTCGGGCGGTACGTCCGGCCGGATGCCCAGCCGGCGCCGGGTCCACCATCCCGCGAGCCCGCCGCGGGCCAGCCGGTGCCGCAGTTTCCCGAGGTCGGCGTCGTGCTCGAAGACGCCGGGCGCATCCGCCGCCAGCGCGGTCAGGCGAGGTTGCCACTCGGGCAGCTCGGCCGCCCGCACCTCCAGGTCGAGCGCGGCGGTGAGGCCGGCCCGGATATCGCGTACGGCGTCGTGCGCTCGCCGGACAGTCTCGGCGTCCGCCCGCAGCTCCTCGTCGGTCGCCCCCGCCTCGAGCCCGGCCGTCAGCTCGGCGGCCAGGCTCTCCCGGCGGGCGGCGTCGCCGAAGAGCACCGGAACCGGCCCCGGATAGCGCTCCAGCAGCCCGGCGAGCACCTCGGCCGCATGCGGCGACTGGGTCGCCACCAGCACGGACCCGCCCCGGTGCACAACTTCGAGCGCGGCCGCGACGACGGTGTGGCTCTTGCCGTTGCCCGGCGGCCCGGAGACCACGGTGATCGTGTCGGTCCGCACCCGGGCCACCACCTCGGCCTGGGCCGCACTCAACGGCATCGGCGACAACACGGGCTCACCCCGGCCGACCGCGCGGTTGGTTCCACCGTCTCCGGCGTCGCGGTACCCCCGGCCCGAGCGGTCGTTTCCGCCGTCTCCGGCTTCGCGGCGTGCGTTTCCACTCCCGCGCGCCTCGTCTCCGCCGGCATAGACGGCGGCGAGAGCGGTGCCGGTGAGATCTCGCGCGGCCCAGCTGCGCAGGCTGTCGGCCAGCCCGGCTCCGAACACGTCCCGTACGACAAAGAGCGCAGCCTCCGGCACGAGCACGACCCGGTCGCTCGGCGCGCGCCGGTCACTCGCCACCGCGTCCACCGGCAGCCCCGTCGCCTCGGCCGCCGACCACAGCCAGGCCTTGCTGCCGGTAGCCTCCAGCCACCCCGGGCCGGCCACCCCCGGCGCCGCCTCCAGGGCAGCGGCCAGACCCCGGTCCTCGATCAGCGACGTGATCTCGACGTCCCCGGCCGGCACGACCCGATAGCCCAGCAACCCCCGCTCGAGCTGGACCGGCTGGCTGAGCAACGGCACCCGGATCTTCCGCTGCTTCCCCTCGACCTCGGTGCGCCCGACCAGGAAGCCCCACCCCCGCCGCAGCGGCCGCTCGTCGCGATGAAGCGCCCCGACCGCCGCGAGCCGTTCGACCTCTTTCCGCCGAGGCGCCCGCTCCGCGTCGTCGAGCCACACGATCGGCTGCCCGCCGCGTCCGACATCCAGCACGCGGTCGGCCCCTGCCGGCGCAAGCTCGGCCAGCACGGCAAGAACAGTCGGCGGCAGCATCGCGCCCGAGGTTACCGCCCTAACGCAGGTTGATCGGGCCGGCGTCGATCGGGATGCGGAACAGGGAGTACGGGTATTGGCGGCGGTCTTCGTCGTGCTGGTATTTGGCCTGGCGGTGCAGCTGGTTGGCGGTCACGTAGAGGTAGCCGTCGGCCACCGACATGGTGTCCGGCCAGAGCAGGCGGGGGTCGTGGGCCAGCGTCTCGACGGTGCCGTCGGGCAGGCGGCGCAGGACGGCGTTGTGCTCCCAGTCGGTCATGTAGAGGCGGCCCTGGTCATCGGTCTCGAGCCCGTCCGAGGCGCCGCCCTTGTCACCCTCGTCGACGACCGTGGCCGCCACGTCGGCGTCGCTCAGGCCCCGGTCGAACAGGGCCTCGGCCGAGACGCTGTGCCAGCGGCGCGACACCAGCGGGCAGTAGTAGACGCGCGAGCCGTCGGCGGCGATGGCGATGCCGTCGGAACCCATCTTCACCGGCTGCCGCGGGCCGTCCTTCGGGCGTTCGAAGAAGGGTTTGCCCTCGGCCATCGGCAGCATCTCGGCCGGGACCAGCGCCTTGGTCGACGGGTGGTCGTGCAGGCGGCGCCAGGCCTCACCGGTGTGCAGGTCGACCACGATCAGGCCGTTGGGGCCCTGGTCGGACGAGTCGGTGATGAAGGCGGCGTTGCGGCGCAGGTCGAACCGGACGTCGTTGAGATAGGTCGTCGGGAGGGCGACGTCCTGGTCGAAGACGATGGTCCGGACGACCTGGTCGGTGGTCAGATCCACGCAGACCAGCTTGGGCCCGCCGTGCTCGGTGGGCTGGAAGAGGGGGCTGCCGGTGTCCAGGATCCACAGGCGGTCGGCCGGGTCGACGACGATGCTCTGCACCGAGACCAGGGCGTCCGGGTCGGCGTCGCCGCGGGGCGAGTTCCAGTCGAGGTCGGGGAAGGGCACCACCTCGCCGTCCTTGATCTCGGCCACGGTGAAGCGGACGTCGTCCCCCCACTTGGGGAAGTTGACGAAGACCCGCCCGGTGCGGGAGACGCTCACCCCGGTGGGCATGGGCCCGTCGTCGAAGGTGTGCACGGTTTCCAGGGTGCCGGCGGCTTGATCTTGTGGTTGTTCGCTCACCCCGGGGCGCATACCCCGGGGTGAGGCGACGTAACGGACCGGCTCAGCCGAGGTCGACGCTGGGGTAGAGCGGGAAGCCGGCCAGCAGCTCGTGGGCCTGCTTGTGGACCCGGTCGGAGACGGCGGGGTCCAGCTGGAACTTGGCCTTGGAGCCCTCGGCGGGGGTGGTGCCGGCCAGCACCGTGTGGATCAGCTCGGCGATCTGGTCCATCTCGGCGGTGCCGAGACCGCGGCTGGTCAGGGCCGGGGTGCCGATCCGGATGCCGGAGGTGTACCAGGCGCCGTTCGGGTCGTTCGGGATGGCGTTTCGGTTGGTGACGACGCCGCTGTCGAGCAGCGCCTGCTCGGCCTGCCGGCCGGTCAGACCGAACGGGTGCACGTCGATCAGCACCAGGTGGTTCTCGGTGCCACCGCTGACCAGCTGGACGCCGCGCTTGCTCAGACCCTCGGCGAGGGCCTGGCTGTTGGTGACGATCTGCTGGGCGTACGTCTGGAACTCGGGCCGCCGGGCCTCGGCGAACGCGATCGCCTTGGCCGCCATCACGTGCGGCAGCGGGCCGCCGAGCACCATCGGGCAGCCGCGGTCGACCTGAGCGGAAAGCTCCGGCTGGCAGAAGACGGCGCCGCCGCGCGGGCCACGCAGGCTCTTGTGGGTCGTCGTGGTGACGATGTGCGCGTGCGGGATCGGGTTGAAGTCGCCGGTGAAGACGCCGCCCGCGACCAGGCCGGCGAAGTGCGCCATGTCGACCATGAAGGTGGCGCCCACCTCGTCGGCGATCTCGCGCATCTTGGCGAAGTTCACCTTGCGGGGGTAAGCCGAGTAGCCGCCGACGATCACCGCGGGCTTGAACTCGCGGGCCGTCTCCCGCAGGGCGGCGTAGTCGATCTGCCCGGTCGCCGGGTCGACGCCATAGCTGCGCTGGTCGAACATCTTGCCGGAGATGTTCGGCCGGAAGCCGTGCGTGAGGTGACCGCCGGCGTCCAGCGACATGCCGAGCAGCCGCTGGTTGCCGAAGGCCTGCCGCAGCTCGGCCCATTCGGCGTCGGTCAGGTCGTTGATCTGCCGCTTTTCGAACTTCTGGAGGTAGGGCACCTCGACCCGGTCGGCCAGGATCGCCCAGTACGCGACCAGGTTGGCGTCGATCCCGGAGTGCGGCTGCACGTAGGCGTAGGGCGCCCCGAAGAGGGCCTTGGCGTGCTCGACGGCGATCGACTCGACGGTGTCGACGTTCTGGCAGCCGGCGTAGAAGCGGCGGCCGATCGTGCCCTCCGCGTACTTGTCGGAGAGCCAGTTGCCCATCGCCAGCAGCACGGCCGGCGAGGCGTAGTTCTCACTGGCGATCAGCTTGAGCGACTCGCGCTGGTCGGTGAGCTCCTTGGCGATCGCGTCGGCGATGCGCGGCTCGACCGACCGGACCACCTCGAGGGCGGAGCGGAAGGCGAGAGATTCGACGTTTACCTCAGGCATGGGACCTCCCTATCACGGTGAAGAGGCCCAGGCGCACGGCAGGTTCGTCATTCAGACGAGGCCGCTCCCCGATGGTTGACCATCTTGACGCGCCAGTCACGGCCCGCCGACGAGCATACCGGTCTGATTCTCCCCGCCGAAACCGTTGATCACTAGGCTGAGCCGGATGAACGGCGTACAGATCCTGCTCATCATCGGGCTGGGCATCGCGGTGTCGGCGCTGGCCCGCAAGCGAGGCGTCGAACCCGGCATGATCATCGTGGTGCTGGCCGCGGGTGCGTCCTTCATCCCCGGGGTGCCCCGGCTCGAGCTGGAGAGCGAGCTGATCCTCGCCATCGTCATCCCGCCGCTGCTCTACTCGGCCACCCGGGGAGCGTCGTTCGCGAGCTTCGGAGCCAACCTGCGGTCGATCTGGACGCTCGGGGTCGTCCTGGTGGTCATCACCACCGGGGCCCTCGGCCTGCTGTCGTCGTGGCTGCTGCCGACGATCGGGCTGACCGCTGCCTTCGTGCTGGGCGCCGTGCTCGCCCCGCCGGACACGATCACCACGGTCTCGCACGGCGAGGAGATCGGGCTTCCCCAGCGCGCGACGTCGATCCTGACCGGCGAGAGCCTGGTCAACGACGCGACCGCGCTCACCCTGTTCAGCATCGCGGTGGCCGCCGTGAACGGCGAGCACACCACCTGGCAGGGCGGGGTCGGCGAGTTCTTCCGCAACGCGTCGATCGGGGTCGGCATCGGCGCGCTGTACGCCGTGATCGCACTCTGGATCCGCAAGCGGCTGGGCAACCCGACGCTGGAGACCGCGCTGGTCATGCTGGTGCCGTTCACCGCGTTCCTGACCGCCGAGGAGGTGCACGCCTCGGGCATCCTGGCGGTGGTCGTGGCCGCCTTCTCGCTCAGCGTCAACCTCACGCTCGACCCCAAGCACCAGTACCCGGGCGCCTACCGGGCGCGGCTGCAGGAGGGAGAGGTCTGGCCGGTCATCGACTTCCTGCTGGAGACGTTCGTCTTCGCGTACATCGGTCTGCAGTTGAAGTGGGTCCTGGAGGAACTGGCCGAGTCGGACGATCCCGGGCTGGGCCGCACGCTCGTCGCGGCCGGAGTGCTGCTGGTCGCGGCCATCGCGATCCGGCTGATCGGGGTCGAGGTGCTGTTCGGCCGCTGGACCGTGCGCGAGCGGCAAGTCGAGCGCCGGGCCGAGCAGGATGAGCGCTACCGCACCCGGCTGCAGCAGATGCGCGAGCGCCACCGGCAGCGCCGCGGCGAGGACCCGTTGCCCGCACCGACCCGCAACGAGCGGCTGCTGGTCGGCTGGACCGGCATGCGCGGCATCCTGACCCTGGCCGCCGCGGCCTCGATCCCCGAGCACACGGCGTCGGGCGAGGAGTTCCCGGGCCGCGCCGCGATCCAGGCGATCGCGCTGTTCGTCACGCTGGGCACGCTGCTCCTGCAGGGCACGACGGTGGCCTGGCTGGCCCGCAAGCTCAAGTTCGACCTGAGCGCCGAACGGGCCGCGACCGACGCCCAGCGCCGGCGCGGCCGCGAGATCGCCGCCGAGGTCGCCGCGCGGCCGTCGGACGACATCGACGCGAGCTTCGACGGCCAGCGCCTCGCGCTCGGCAAGGCCGTCCGCGACCACGAGCTGAGCGAGGAGATCGCCCGCGAGCTGATCGAAGACCTCGACCTGCGCCAGGCGGCCCGCCACACCACCCCCTCGACCGGCCCGGCCTGACCGGGCACAGACAGCGAACGCAAAGCCGTTCCACAAGAACCGCTTCTACGGTGACTCCAAGCGTGCGGCAAACACGATGGAGGAGTGAACTCCGATGGCACAGGATCCGAGACCGACGTACGAGGGACGGCACCTGCCCCGGCCCGACGAGGAGGTCGTCGACCAGGGCCTCGGCTTCGACCTGGGCACCCTGGCCGGCCGGCGGCACCTGCTGCGCGGGTTCGGTCTCGGCGCCGCCGTGCTCGGGCTCGCGGCCTGCGGCAACTCGTCCTCGGATCCGGCGGCACCGGCGGCCTCGTCGTCGTCCGGCACGGGCGAGATCCCCGGCGAGACGGCCGGCCCCTACCCCGGAGACGGCTCGAACGGACCCGACATCCTCGAGCAGAGCGGGGTGGTCCGCAGCGACATCCGGTCGAGCTTCGGCACCGCGAGCGGCACGGCCCAGGGCGTCCCGATGACCCTCGAGCTGACGATCCTCGACATGGCGAACGACGACGCGCCGTTCAAGGACGCCGCGGTCTACGTGTGGCACTGCGACCGCGACGGCAATTACTCGATGTACTCCGAGGGGGTCACCGACCAGAACTACCTGCGCGGTGTCCAGATCGCCGACGACTCGGGGAAGGTGAAGTTCACGAGCATCTTCCCGGCCTGCTACTCCGGCCGGTGGCCCCACATCCACTTCGAGGTCTATCCGAGCCGGGCCGACCTCACCGATTCGGCCAAGGCCATCGCCACCTCGCAGGTCGCCCTGCCCAAGGACGTCTGCGACAAGGTGTACGCGACCACCGGCTACTCGGCCTCGGTCAGCAACCTGAGCCAGGTCAGCCTGTCGTCCGACAACGTCTTCGGCGACGACGAGGCCGCCCTGCAGACCGGCGCGGCCTCGGGTGACGTCGCCGGCGGCTTCACCGTGACGCTGACCGCGAAGGTCGACACGACGACCACTCCGACCGGCGGCGCGGCCCCGGGTGGCGGCGGTTCCGGTGGTGCCCCTCCGGCCAACTGAGTTCCGTAACCAGTTTTACTTGCCTGTAACACTTGCATCGACAAGACTGATTGCGTCGGACGCACCCCGCCGCCGATCCCCCACCGGATCACCTCGGCCGTTCCCCGGACCGATACCGGCGCGGCGGCGAGGGTGTTGTCCTTTCTTCATGCGCTTGCGACCCTGAGGCTGAGCCACAGGGCGAGCACTCCGGCCAGCAGCGCGAGCGGCACGGTGAGCAGGCCCAGGCGCAGGAAGTCGCGCGGGCCCGGCGCCGCGTCGTGCGCGTGCAGGATCTGCCGCCACAGCAGGGTGGCCAGCGAGCCCACATAGGTCAGGTTGGGGCCGACGTTCACGCCGATCAGCATCGCCAGCAGGAGTCCCGGCCGCGACTCGACAACCGGCAACAGCACCAGCGTGGCCGGCAGGTTGTTGAGCACGTTGGCCAGCGCGGCGGCCAGGAAGGCGACGGCCAGCAGACCGAGCAGATCGGCGTGGTCGGGCACGATGGTGTGGAGCAGCCGTTCCAGGCCGTGCTGCTGAACGGCCAGCACCACGACGCCGAGGGCCAGCACGAATGCGCAGAACGCGGGATTGGCCTCCCGGAGCAGGGTGCCGACCGGAACGCGGCGGGGCACGGCCAGGAAGACCGCCCCGGCCACCGCGACCCACGCCGGATCAATTCCGAGGGGATGCACCACCGCGAAGCCGGCCAGGGTCACGGCCAGCACGGTCAGGGCGTACCGCGGTGCCGGGCCGTTACCCGGCTCGGCGCTGGGCTTCTCGCGTACCCGCAGGTCACCGGCGAAATAGACGCGGAACACGAGGAACTCCACGACGATGACGGCGATCCAGGGCAGCGTCATCAGCGCGGTGAACCCGAAGAAGGTGAGCCCGCTGGCCGCGAACGCGAGCAGGTTGGTCAGGTTCGAGACGGGCAGCAGCAGCGAGGCCGAGTTGGCCAGGTGCGCGGTGGCGAAGGCCGGCGGGCGGGGCCGGGCGCCGACCCGGGCCGCCGTGGCCAGGATGACCGGGGTGAGCAGCACGACGGTGGCGTCCAGGCTGAGGAACGCGGTGGTGAGGGCGGCCGCCACGAAGACCGCCACCAGCAAGCGTGCCGGGCGGCCCCCGCTGATCCGGGCCGCGACCGCCCCGGCGTACCGGAAGACGCCGTGCTCGGCCGCCAGGTGGGCCAGGACCAGAACGGCGGCCAGGAACCCGACCGTCGGGCCGAGCTCGCGGAATTCGCTGAGTGCGTCGTCCCAGGTCACGATCCCGGCCGCGATCACCAGGCCGGCCGCGGGCACGGCGGCGACCGCCTCGGGCAGACCGCGCGGCCGGACGACGGCGAAGGCCAGCACGGCCGCCAGCAGCACCGCCGAAATGATCAAGGACACCGCGGCAGGTTACGAGCCGGACGACTCCCATGCCTCGTCGAAAAGCTCCTGAGCACCTGAGACGTTGAGCACCCGGGCCACCGAGCGCTGGGCGTTCACCACGCCGAAGCCGGCACCCCGGGCGATGGCCGCGTTGTAGCCGTCGATCAGCGCACCGAGCGCCTCGGAGTCCATGAAGGTGACCGCGGCCAGGTCGACGACGACCCGCTCGGCCGCACCGAGGGCGTCCAGGATCATCGCCCGCAGGTCGTCCCGGGAGTTGATGTCCAGCTCGCCGCTGGGGCGCAGGATCTTCGCGGTCGGTCCGGCCGCGCGCTCCCGGCCGATCTGATAGAAGTCCGCCACGGGGGCATTTCTATCAGGACATCGGTGGTTCAGCTCGGGAAGCTGGCCCAGACGTGCTTGGTCGCCTCGGTCCGATACCACCCGACGTCGATCGCGAACGTCTTGGTGAGCTGCAGTCCGAGCCCGCCGGCGCCCAGCGGACGGTCCGCGTCCACCTCTGGGAGCGTTCCCAGATCGTGATCCGCCACGTCGATGATCAGATGGTCGTCCTCGCGCAGCAGCCGCACCTCGGTCGGCGGGAGGCCGTGCCGCAGCGCATTGGTGGCCAGCTCGGTGGCGACCACGGCCATCTTGTCGAAGAGGTCGTCGACCTCAGCGGTGTGCGTCTCGATCGCCTCGCGCAGCGCGGCCCGCAAGGTGCGAAGCTCACCGAAGGTGCCGAGTCGCCAACAGTGCAGCTCAGCGGCCGACGGATGAGGGACCGAGGAGCGCAGAGCAGACATGGTCTTCATCTTTCCCGGTCGGAAGTGTTTGACACAGGCCCGTGCGGGTCACCACAACAACCGTACGGACTAATCCCTCGCACGGTCGATCCAGGGTTCTCGATCTTCCCGGCCGCCCGCCACAAGATCCGCTACGTATATTTGCTATCACGCAAAGTGACTCATACTTTCGGCTAGTCTTCCTTGGCCTTGTCGGCTAGGTTAGTCATATCCGAACGGCCTACTGTGCGCGGCCGACGGAATCGTATCGATCACCGTCGACCAGTTAGACAGGGACACCCGACCGACCGGGTCACGCTGCGAGCAGCGCGACCGGGCTCTCCGGACAGGTGCCAGGGAGGACCACCGTATGACGATCACCGAGACCACCACGAGCACGATCGAGGCGCCGACGACCGAGGTCGTCGCCCTTCCGGCCGCTGCCACCGCGCCGGTCGACAGCGCCGCCGAGCTGCTGAACGCCATGGCTGCGATGCCGGCCGGTCACCCGTCCCGCGTCTCGCTGCGGGACCGCGCGATCGAGGCCTGGCTGCCGCTGGCCCGCCACCTCGCGCACCGCTACTCCGGCCGCGGCGAGCCCACCGACGACCTGGTTCAGACCGCGACCGTCGGCCTCATCAAGGCCGTCGACAAGTTCGACCCCGAGCGCGGCGTCGACTTCGCCGGCTACGCGATCCCGACCATCATCGGCGAGATCAAGCGCCACTTCCGCGACCGCACCTGGTCGGTCCGCGTGCCCCGCCGCCTGCAGGAGCTGCGCCTCGCGATCACCGAGGCCAACGCCACGCTGACTCACAGCCTCGGCCGCTCCCCGACCGTCGCCGACGTCGCGACCCACCTCGGAGTCAGCGAGGAAGACGTGCTGGAGGGCCTCGAGGGCGCCCGCGCCTACAACGCCACCAGCCTGTCGACCCCGATCTCGGCCGACGGCACCACCGAGCTGGGCGACACCCTCGGCGGCGAGGACTACGAGTACGAGCTGGCCGAGACCCGCGTCGCCCTCGGCCCGGCCCTGGCCACCCTGGACGAGCGCGAGCAGAAGATCCTGACGCTGCGCTTCTACGGCAACCTGACCCAGTCGCAGATCGCCGACCAGATCGGCATCTCGCAGATGCACGTCAGCCGGCTCCTGACCAAGGCGCTCACCAAGCTGCGTGGCCAGCTGGCCGCCGACACCCTGTAAGACACCAAGTTCTTCGTGGCCGGTCCGGTTCGGGCCGGCCACGAGTGTTTCCACCGCCAGACCTATCTGGGCCAGTAAGTCGGTGGGTCGTGCCGGGGATCGACAACTGAGAACCGCTTGTGGGTCAGGTCGATACCGATGATCGCCACCAGGCGCTGCCCCTCGGCGTCAGCCAACACCGCAACGACGTCGGGCATAGCCGCCACCAATGACGCGACGGCGACAGCCAGCCCGCGAAGACCTGGATGGCGCTGCTTGTATGACACGCGGTGCATGCCGGCCCGCTTCACCTCGCGGCACTCGTCAGGATCGGACATCTGCGCGGCGTCGTTGGTAACCACCACGTCGTACCCCGCGCGCTTGGCGTCCTGATAGAGCACCAGGTCCTTCTTGCCCGCCCACTTGATCAGATGGACATGGTCGACATCGTGACCGTGCAAGACATGGCGCAACAAGTCGACCGAGGGCCGAGGGACGTCCTCGTCCAACAAGATCCGCATCAGGCTGCCGTACGCTCCGCCGCTTGGTCGACGTAGTCGGCAAAAGAAGCAGCATCTCGGGCCGCTGCTGCGGTGACGCCTGGGTAGTACTCCTTGACCGCCTCTGGCGGCACTCCGTCTCGTACCAAACCGGCAACGAGGTCGAAGGCGACGCGAGTCCCTGCCACCACTGGATAGCCCCGTCGCACCGAGGGATTCACGGAGATCCGCTGTCGGGGATGGGTGAGGTTGGGAATCTCCACCTCACCCAGCGGGAACGAGCGCAACATGTCGCCCAGGTTGATCACGGTGAGCTGCTGACCAGGCTTCTCGACAAGATCGACAGCCCCATCCCCAGCGTCCTGGACGAGGGCGATGCTTCGACGGCCTTGTTTGACCAGGCGATACCGGGAGAGGTGGTCGGTCTCGCCGATCTCTCTCAGCTTGTCCAGAGCACGCCTGATGGTCTGCAGCGGTCGCTCTTCCCGTAGGTAGACAAAGGTGCGTAAGGCGATGAGGTCGCGGAACGAATAGAGCATTGGCCTGGTTGCTGAAACCTCGGGAACGAGCAGACCCTGCCGACGCCAATAGTCCAACTGGCCACGCGTCGCACCGGACAGCGCGGACGCGATGCGTGGTTCGTAGGCCATGACGTCAGCGTGTCACATCGACTGCCGTTCGTGAAAGCACGGAGCCAGTTGTCGTGCGCCAAGGTGAGCGAGCCTGGTCCATTTCGCGGCGGATCAGGCCAGGGGCGTGATTGTCGCGTAACCGGGGGCCAGGCGGAATGGGGGGCGGACGGTGGTGCCGGTGCCGGGGAGCAGGATCAGGTTGCCGGTGGACTTCTGGACTGCGGCCAGGTCGGGGTAGCCGTCGCGGTCGAAGTCGCCGAGGCCGATCAGGTCGCGCAGGTCGGTGGCGGAGGCGCCCAGCGGGACTCGTGCGCCGGTGAAGCCGCCGCGGCGGCCGGGCCACAGGTAGAGCCGGCCGTCCGTCGAGCGGGCGGCCAGGTCGGGGTGGCCGTCACGGTTGAAGTCGCCGGCGCCGGCCAGTTCGGTGCGGCCGGCCCAGCCGCTGCCGACGAGCTGGGCCCGGCCGAGCTTGGGGCCGGGCTGACCGGCGTACAGGTAAAGGTTGTTGCCCTTCGAGACGGCCAGCAGGTCCGGACGGCCGTCGCCGGTGAGGTCGCCGATCGGGGTGATTTCGCGTAGGGCCTGCCAGCCGCGGGTGAGGAGCCGGCGCTGGCCGAGGCCGGTGGCCGTGCCGGGGTGGAACCACAGGTCGCCGTTGGTCTGCCGGGCGATCACGTCCTCGCGGCCGTCGCGGTTGAGGTCGCCGGGGCGGATGACGGCGTTCATCGTGCGGAAGCCGATGCCGAGCGTGCGGCGCTGGTTGTTGTCGACCACCGAGCCGTTGCCGAGGAATGCCGTCAGGACGCCGGTGGACGACCGGCCGAGCACGTCGGACCAGCCGTTGCCCGAGGTGTCGCCCGTCCGGGTCCGGGGCAGGGGCGCGAAGTCGACGTAGTTGTTGTCGATATTGATGGTGACGCCGCCGTACGTCTCCCGGTGACCGCCGCGGTATTGCTTCATGCGCCTCTGGCCGGGCCAGGCAGTCGCCGGCAGGGCCCGGTCGGCCGTCGTGACCCGCAGATCCCACCGGGCGAAGTCGACGTAGTCGGGACGGGTGTATCCCGGTGTCGGGTACGCCGCGACCTGGTGAGCCACCCCGGAAGAGGCACTCGAGTAGAAGCCCGAGAAGTAGCCGTTGTCGTGCAGCCGGGCGGTCCACCCGTTCATGAAGGCCAGCACGCCCTGGCGGCACCTGACGTCGTCCGTCCGATACGCCTCCATGTCATAGATGATCACCGTCTCACGGGCCAGACCGAGCGCGGCCGCCTGCGCGACGGCGTCCGAGGCGGCCACCCGGCCCTGCGTGTCGGCGCGCGCGTTGTCGATCAGCCGGCGACCGCCGCCGATCGTCGTGCAGGTCGCCTGCGGTCCCACATAGAGCGGCAGCAACTTCCAGCCGGCCTCCACCTGCTGCCTGACCCAGGCCGCGGTGAGCTGCGGCTGGGCGCAGCCGCGGTTGACGCCACCGATGTAGACACCGATGGCCTTGTACGGCGAACTGGCCCGCCACGCCCTCATCGAGGCGCCGGTCGGAGCCGTGCAGGCGTCGAACGCGTACCCGGTGAAGGTGCCGGGCTGCGCGGTCGACCAGGCGGCCGCGTCGGCTCGTTGCAGAGCGAACGCCGAGGCGCTCACGACCACGGCCGCGATCAGCGCGCCCAGCGCGATCTTGCGGCGCGCGAGTGACAGGACCGCCATGACTCCCTTTCCGGCGTCGGACGAACGAGGAACGGACGAACGGACGACGAGCGAACGAGCACAGAGCCAAGCAAGCGGCCGCTCAGCTCACCTCGGCTGAACGGGCGCTCCCCGTCGCCCGCGCGTTCACCCGGCTCACGACCAGCAGTGCCGCCGCGAGCGCGAGCGCGCCCAGTTCCATCCCCGCTCCGACCAGCGGCGTCGACTCGTAACCCCAGCCGGCGGCGATGGCCCGGCCACCCAGGTAGGCGCCCGCGGCATTCCCCAGGTTGAACGCGGACACGGCGGCCGACGACACGATCAGGTTTTGCGCGTCACCGTCGGCCGCGGTGATCACCCGGGTGGTCAGACCCGGAGCGGTGGCGTAGGCGACGACACCGAGCGCGAAGAGCGTCACCGCCGCCGGCAGCCGCGAGTGGGCGGTCCAGGAGAAGAGGACCAGGACGATCAGCATCGCGACCGACGCGGTGACGACGGTCGTCATCAGCCGGCGGTCGGCCGCCCGGGCCCCGATCACGTTGCCCAGCACCAGCCCCAGGCCGAAGAGCACGAGCAGCCACGGCAGCGCGCCCGGACCGAACCCGGCGACCTCGGTCATCAGCGGTGCCACGTACGTGAAAGGGGCGTAGACAGCGCCGAACGCGAGCGCGGTCATGCCCAGGGCGAGCCAGACGGTGACGTTGCGGAAGGCACCCCACTGGCCGCCGGCGGCCGCGCCGGAACCGGTCACCGGGACGAACGCGGCCGTCGAGAGCGCGGCGAGGACGCCGAGCAGCGCCATCGCCCAGAAGGTGGCGCGCCAGCCGTACTGCTGGCCGAGCAACGTGCCGAGGGGGACGCCGGCCACGGTGGCCAGGGTGATGCCGCTCAGCATGGCGGCGATCGCGCTGCTGCGGCGGTCGGGCCGGACGAGACCGCCCGCGACGATGGTGGCGATGCCGATGAACGCGCCGTGACAGAGAGCGGCGACCACCCGGCCGGTCATCATCACGGCGAAGCTGGGCGCGACGGCCGACATCAGGTTGCCGGCGACGAAGAAGCCGAGCAGGGCGATCAGCACCGGCTTCCGCGCCCGGCGAGCGACCGCGGCCGTGACGAGCGGCCCGCCGATCACCACACTCAGGGCGTACGCGGAGATCAGCAGGCCGGCGGTGGGGATCGACACCGACAGATCGGTGGCGATCTCGGGC
Source organism: Paractinoplanes maris (assembly GCF_023544465.1). Lineage (GTDB taxonomy): Bacteria > Actinomycetota > Actinomycetes > Mycobacteriales > Micromonosporaceae > Actinoplanes > Actinoplanes maris. Next base: position 498,298 of record NZ_JALPVL010000002.1, read on the forward strand.
AGCAGACCGGTGATGACGAATTCGGTCATGCCGAGGGCGAAGGTGCCGGCGGCCAGGGCGGTGAGCGCGGGTGCTGATCGCGGTGCCATCGGGACACTCTGGCAGAGGGTAGCGTCGGCCGGGTGGAGCCCGCTTTTGTGCTGCATGACCATCGCAAACCCCGGCCGCACTTCGACCTGCGGCTGGAGGAAGACGGCGTGTTGCGTTCGTGGGCCGTGCCGCGCGGGCTGCCCACCGATCCGGCTCGCAACCGGCTGGCCGTCGCCGTGCCCGACCACGACCTCGACCACCTCACCTACACCGACTCGGACAAGTCGATCGCGGACATCGGCTGGTGGCAGGAAGAGGACCGCAACGACAAGCGGATGGTCTTCACCCTGCACGGGCGGGACGGGTCGCACCGGTATGCGCTGATCCACACCGATGGGGTCAATTGGTTACTGCACCGGACCAAAGAACAACCGCGGTAGTGACTCCACCCGTCGGGCCCGCACCGGCCCGGCTACCGTTGACGCGATGCCACCTTCAGCCGATCTTCCCGGATTCCTGCACGGCGTGGCCCCGATTCTCGATCGCTGGGGTTATCTCGCCGTCGCGGGTGTGATCGGCGTCGAGAGCTTCGGGGTGCCCGCGCCGGGTCAGACCATCATGGTGGCCGCGGCCGTCTATGCCGGGGCCGGCCGGATGAACATCTTCGCGGTCGCGGCCATCGCGTTCGTCGCCGCGGTGATCGGCGACAACATCGGCTACTGGATCGGGGTGCGCGGCGGCCGCAAAGTCGCCGTGCGCTGGGGGAAATACGTGTTCCTCACACCCGAGCGGCTGGCCCGGGCCGAGGGATTCTTCGCCCGCCGCGGGGGCCGGGTCGTCATGGTGGCCCGCTTCATCGACGGGCTGCGCCAGTTCAACGGCGTGATCGCCGGCATCACCGCGATGCCGTGGCGCACGTTCCTGATCTACAACGCCATCGGCGCCGCGCTGTGGGTAGGCTTCTGGACGACCATCGCGTACCTGCTCGGCACGCATCTCGTCGAGATCATCGAGCACGCCCACCGCTACAAGTGGTGGGCCATCGCCGCCGCGGTGCTGGCGGTGACCGGCTACGTGACGCTGCATGTGCGGCACATCCGCCGCCGCCGCGCTCAGAAGGCCGAAGCCGCGGCGGCCCAGGACACATCCTCCTGAAGGTTGCTCACCTCCGGCCGGGGTAGGGCAATGGGGAGGGAAGGAGAAGTTGTGACAAGCAAGCAGCTCGATCGCCGCCGTGAGCAATCCGCGGCCGCACACACCGCCGCCGAGCGCGCCCAGACGACCGTCACCGAGCTGGAGAACAGGCTGCGCACCAACGCCGACCTGACCCGCCAGCAGACGCAGGCACTGCGTAACGCCGAGGCCGAGGCCAAGCGGCTCAAGCGATCACTCAAGACGCAGGCGCGCGACAAGGACCGCCTCCGCAAGGCGCACCGCAAGGCCGTACAGCGGGCCGGGAAGGCTCAGGGCAAGGCGTCGGCGCTGGAGGAGAAATACGGCAAGAGCCTGCTCAACGACCTGATCAGCCGGGAGAAGGAACGGGACCGCGCGGCGGCCTCACCGCCGGGACCGGCCGCCACACCGGTGAGCCCCACGCTGCCGGCCGTCGTCCCGCCGCCGCCGACCGACGAGACGACTCCGGCCGAGACGGAGGACACGACTCCGCCCGAGTCGGCTCAGACCGACGAGACGGCGGCCGAGACGGCCCAGACCGAGGACACGGCGGCGCCGGCCGCGTCGAGCACGGCCCGGGCGACCGCGGCCCGGCGGACAGCCGCGAGGGCCGCGTCGTCGGCCGCAGCTCCCCGCACCCGCGCTCCGCGTAAGACGGCCGCGGCGGCCGAGACGCCGGTGCCGGCCACCACCGGCCGGCGCGGCGCGCCACGCAAGCACACTCCCTGATTCCGTACGGTTCGAGCTCAGCACGAGGGCGGCCCACCTGCACAGCAGAGGGGCCGCCCTCGCGTGACCTGTGGAGGTTATAGGTGACCGACATCGACCCTGGCCGGTTCGACATGACCACTGTGCGGGCCGTGCTCTTCGACATGGACGGCACCCTGGTCGACTCGGACGGCGCGGTGCTGCGGTCGTGGTTGTCCTGGGCCGCCGAGTACGGTGTCGACGGCCAGGAGGCGTACGAGATGGCGCACGGCAGTCCGAGCGCGACCACCGTCCGCAAGCTCCTGCCGCACCTCGACGAGGCTACTCAGGTCGTCGCGTCGGCCCGTCAGCTCGAGCTGCAGTACGACGACCTCTCCGACGTGTCCGCGACTCCGGGCGCCGCCGAGCTGCTCGTGCGGCTCACCCGCCGAGGCATCCCGTGGGCCGTGGTGACCAGCGCCGACACCCGGCTGGCCAAGGCCCGGCTGAGCGCGGCCGGCATCGTCGCGCCGGTGCTGGTGACCACCGACGACATCGCGGCCGGCAAGCCCGACCCCGAGGGTTACCTGCGCGCCGCGGAGCTGCTCGGCGTCGACCCGGCCGACTGCCTGGTGGTCGAGGACGCCGAGGTCGGCCTGGCCGCCGGACGCGCCGCCGGGGCCCGCACGGCCGCCCTGCGCGGACTCGACGGAGACCTGCGACTGGAAACGCTCGCCGATCTGGCCGCGCTGCTCGGCTGACAGCGGGTCGATCAGGGCGCGGGCGGCAGGTCGTCGAGGAAGTCACCGGTCGGGACGAAGAACAGCGATCCGGTCCGGGCCGTCGAGAAGTCCAGGATGCGGTCGTACGTGCCGAAGGGCTCGCCGAGGAACATGCGGCGCAGCATCAGCTCGGGCACATCGGGCGTGGCGGCGTAGGCGATGTAATAGGTGCCGAACTCGCCGTCCTTGATCGAGCCGAACGGCATGTTGTCGCGCAGGATCTTGAGCTCGTTGCCGTCCGCGTCCTCGACGACGTTGAGGGCGAGGTGCGAGTTGGGCGCCTTGTCCTCGTCCGGGATCTCGACGTTGTCGAGCTTCCGGCGGCCGATGGCGGCCTCCTGGTCCTCGACCTTCAACGCGTTCCAGGCCTCGAGGTCGTGGACGTATTTCTGCACCATCACGTAGCTGCCGCCGGCGAACGCCTCGTCCTCGTCACCGATCACCACGGCGTGCCGGGCCTTGGCCCCCGACGGGTTCTCGGTGCCGTCGACGAAGCCCAGCAGGTCGCGCTCGTCGAAGTATTTGAAGCCGTGTGTCTCGTCGACGATGTCGCCGGCGCCGCGCAACCGGTCACCGATCTTGCTCGCCAGCTCGAAGCAGACGTCCATCTGGCCGGCCCGGATGTGGAAGAGCAGGTCGCCCGGGGTCGACGGCGCGGTGTGCTTGGGACCCTTCCAGGCGCGGAAGCGGTGCAACTCGGCCGGGCGCGGGCCGGCGAAGAGGCGGTCCCACACCTCGGCGCCGATGCCGGTGACGCAGGAGAGCTGGGCCGCGGGCAGCCGGAAGCCGACCGTGCGCTGCAACGCGCTGAGGTCTTCGAGCAGGTCACGCACGGTCTGCTCGCCGCCCGGACGGACGGTGGCCACGAGGAAGATCGCGGCGTCGGTGAGCGGAGCCAGGACGGCCTGGGATTCGACGGTCGGGCCGACGGAGCGGGGCGCGGTCATGGGGCGCAGTTTATGGGCCGGGCCGCGATAATGGACCGATGAGTGATCGGGCTGACGCCACCGGCCGTTTCGCCTTCGCCGGCCGCACGTGCCTGGTCACCGGGGCCGCCGCCGGCATCGGGGCGGCTCTGGCCCACGAGCTGGCCCGGCGGCGCGCGGTGCTGGCGCTGGTCGACCGGGATGCCGAGGGCCTGGCCCGGGTGGCCGCCGCGGCTCGCGAGCTCGGCGCGCGCGAGGTGACGACGTACGAGATCGACCTCAGCGACGGCGGTGACCGGCTGGACCTGGCGGCCGAGGTGGCCGCCCGCCACGGCGGGGTCGATCTGCTGGCCAACAACGCCGGCGTCACGCTGATGGGCAGCTTCGAGGAGAACTCGATGGCCGACCTCGAATGGCTGCTCGAGGTCAACCTGCTCGCCGTCGTGCGGCTGACCAAGGCGTTCCTGCCGCAGCTGCTGGCCCGCCCCGGCTCGCACGTGGTCAACGTGTCGAGCCTGTTCGGATTGATCGCCCCGGCCGGTCAGGTGGCCTATGCGACGAGCAAGTTCGCCGTCCGCGGGTTCACCGACGCGCTGCGGCACGAGATCGAGCCGATGGGGGTCGGGGTCACCGTGGTGCATCCCGGCGGCATCCGCACCAACATCGCGGCCAACGCCCGGATCAGCGGCGGTGACCCGGAGGGCAAGCAGGCCGAGCAGGCGCGGCGCTTCGCCGAGCGGGCGCTGACCATGCCGGCCGAGGAAGCGGCCAGGCAGATCCTGGCGGCGGTGCACCACCGGCGGCCGCGACTGGTGATCGGCGGCGTCGCCAAGGGGGCCGACCTGCTGGCCCGGCTGGCCCCGATCCGCTACTGGCGGATCAGCCAGGCCGTCGCCGCCCGCCGCAAGATCGTCTGAATTCAGAAGGCGGCGAACCGGCGCCGGTCCTGGCCGTTGATCGTGGTGAAGTCGCCCCCGGCCTCGATCGTGCCGGCCACGTGATTGACGCTCAGCACCCGGACCCCGATCACTCCGTTCGCCGTCGGCGCCCACCCGGTGAGCTGCCCCTTCGACGTCACCGCGGCGAGCTTGAACCGCCCCCGGGCACCGTCCACACAGCCACCCTTGACGCCGTTGCGCTCGGTCAGGCAGGCGCTGTCGAAGTGCCCGCCGACATACGTGATGCCCCCGGTGGTGGCGATGGCCGAGGCGTCCCCGTCGAAGACCCGCTGCCAGCGCATCGTCCCGATCCAGTTGTAGGCGATCGCCCGGCCGCCCACTCCCGCGGTGGCCACGTGCACCCCGGCCGGGTCGAGCGAGATCGCCCGCACCTCGGCCGGCACCCGCGGCCGGAACGCCGGCTCGACGACCCCGCTGGTGCCGTCGACCCCGGCCAGCCGCAGGGTGCCCTTGACGGCGTTCACGGTGTGGAAGCCGCCACCGAGGTAGACCCGCCGGCCGGTGACCGCGAGCGCGTGCACCGTGTCGTCGGCGGCCGGGCGCCAGCGCGCGTCCAGCTTGCCGGTGGTCAGCGAGAAGGCGGCCAGGTTGCTGCGTTTCTGGCCGGAGACGTCGGTGAAGCTGCCGGCCAGATAGAGCCGGTCGTTGCCGGTGGCGAGCGCGTAGGCCGTACCGGAAAGGGTGTGCTGGAAGGAGCGGACGACGCCGGTCGTGGGGTGCAGCCGGGCCAGGGAGTCACGGGCCTCGCCGTCGACCCGGTGGAAGTCGCCGGCCGCGTAGACGCTGTCCGGCGTGGCGGCCAGGGCGCGCACCACGCCGTCGGCGCTCGGCGACCAGTCGAGCATCTGGCCGGTGCGGGAGTCGAAGGCGGCCATCCGCTCGCGCGGATAGACGCGGCCGCCGGCCGTGGCCGTGGTGAACGAGCCTCCGACATAGGTGGTCGCGCCGCGGTGGGCGATGGCGTAGACGCCACCGTTGAAGGTGGGTGCACCGGGGCGTGGCGGCGGGGCCACCGCCGTCGCCGCGGACGCCGGCCAGACCAGAGCTACCAGGGCAACCAGGGGGAACAGAAGTCGAGGCACAAAGTGCCTAACCGTCGTGCGTCCGGGAAAGTCTCGGGATCGTCTCCTCTTCGAACACCTCGTGCTCCAGCTCACGCTCTTCGTCGGCCGCCGGAGGCTGGGTGCGGAGCCCGAGCATGGCCAGCCACTCGATCAGCTGACGGTGCACGGCGTCCGGCCCGATGATGTCGGTCTCGGCGATCGGCCAGCGCGCCGGGTGCACCAGCACGGCGTCGGTCTGCCAGCCGCCGAGGCCGCCGTGCGAGCCGACCAGCTCCTCGAACGCCGCCACCTCCTCGGTGACCGGGTCGACGCAGCTGATCAGCACCAGGTCGCCGATGTGCGCGGACTCCTGGTGGCGCAGCAGGTCGTGCCGGGCCCGCGGACCGTACGGCAGCAGCGGGTCGACCCCCTCGACCACGCCGTCCCGCAGGCGGTGGCTGCCCGAGCCGCCCAGCGCGACCGGCCCGTCCGGGGTGTGCACGATGACCAGCCCGATGCCGGGGTGCGCGGCCAGACCGTGGATGAGCCGCGGGTAGGCCCGGTCGATCGCGACCCGGTCGAGCCGCTCGGTGAAGCGGGTCAGGTAGATGAGCGCCAGGTTGCCCGACGACACGACCATCAGCGGGGCCAGCGGCGGCTCCGGGAAGTCGGGCTCCTGGGTCGCCTCGCTCTCGGCCGGTGACTCCGGGGCGTCGGCGTGGTCGGGGGCCGCGAAACGCTCGACCACCTCGTCCAGGGTCTCGCCGAAGCGCTGCTTGAACGTGGCACCCTGGCTCTGCCCGTGATCGGAGAGCACCACCAGGTGATAGCGCCGGGCCGCCTCGGGGGCCAGCCGCTCGAGCACGCCGAGCATGCGGTCGAGGCTCTCGAGCTGGCGCATCGACTCGGGGCGGGCCGGGCCCGCGTGATGCGCGACCTCGTCGTAGTCGACCAGGTCGCAGTAGATGGCCGGAGCGCCGCGGGCCATCTGCTCGGCGATCAGCGACACGTTGACGTCGCGCAGCAGCATCGAGGCCGGGCGCAGGGCCAGGAAGGCGCCGGAGCGGCTCACCCTCGGTTGCAGGTTGCGGCGGCGCTGCAGGCGGGCCTGATGCAGCTCGGTGAAAACCTCGCCGACGCCGAGGACGAGGGCCCGGGTGAAGCCGTACGGGGAGGCCATGAACGCCGCCCAGCCGCGCGCCGACCGGCCGGGCAGTGCCGCGTGGCTCACCGTGAGCAGGCTGACCGCGGCATCGCCGCTGAACGCGTTGCCGATGCTCACCCCGCCGTCGCGCAGCAGGCCTCGGCCGTCGCTGAGCCGGGGCTCGAGCACCGCCGCGTCGCGCGGCCGGTTGGTCACCATGAGCTTGCCGGTGTCCTTCTCGAACCACCGGAACGCCGGGATCTGGCGGGACGCGCCGTGCAGGATGCCGGCCTGGGAGGCGGGCGTGGTCGACGGCAGGCCGGTGTGCCAGCCGCGCATGCTGTGGCTGCCCGAGCGCAGCCAGTGGCCCAGCGTGGGCAGGTTGCCGGCGCGGACCGCCCAGCGCAGCACGGGCTCGGAGAGACCGTCGAGCTGCACCATCAGCAGACCCGGCTCGGTGCCCTGGCGGGGACGGCGGAGCGTCAGCAGCGGACCGCCCGAGAGCCGGGCCTGGCGCCGGCGCACGCCGCGCATGAGCCGCTTCGCCTCCCGGAGGAACGTGTCGTCGGTGCCGCTGTCGGCCATCCAGTCGACGATCGCGGCGAACACGACGGCCAGGATCGCGGTGAGCACCAGCGAGGGCAGGCCGCTGATCCGGTCGGCCGGGTCGATCTCGAGCGCCACCACGATGACCACGACCTGGACCATCACGCCGAGCAGCATCGCTCCCCAGCCGCCGAGGGCCACGACGCCGGCCAGCAGGAACGGGCGCAGCACGGCGCCCACGGCAGCCACCAGCACGACCAGGCCGAGCGTGTCGACGACGTCGTTGCTCTCGACGCCCGGCATCAGCCAGAGCGTGAGGGTGAGCACGACGAAGGTCACCAGCGCGCTGCGCAGCACGGCCCGGAGCCGGTTGAGGATCCGGCGCCAGCTCAGCACGACACGCAGCTCGGCGCGCCAGTTACGGACAGACGGGGCTGCGGAGGGTTCGTGGGGGCTGATGGCCACCGGGAAACGATCGCACAACCATGGCCGTCGGTGACCGGCCGTGCCCGGAATCACCCTGGCCCGGCCGCCGACACGGACGAGTGATCACCTGGGCCGGGTTGTCTCTTCCGGATAGCTTCGGAGCGGTGCGCGCCCGATTCGTCTTGATCATCCTTATCCTGCTCGGCCTCACCGCCGGCCTCACCGCCTGTGGGACCGAGGAGGAACCCGCCCCGGCGCCCGCCGCCCCCAAGGTCGTGGGCTACTTCGCCGGCTGGGGCGTCTACGCCCGCGACTTCCAGGTGAAGGACCTGGACGCCGGCGGGGCAGCGAGCCGGCTGACCCACCTGCTGTACGCGTTCGGCAAGGTCACCGGGGGCAAGTGCACCGTGGCCGACCGCTGGGCCGACTACGAGAAGCCGATCGACGCGGCGAGCAGCGTGGACGGCGTCGCCGACGCCGGAGCCGAACTGCGCGGCAACATCGGGCAGCTCCGCAAGCTCAAGAAGAAGCACCCCGGCCTGCGGGTGCTGTGGTCGTTCGGCGGCTGGACCGGTTCGGCCGGCTTCACCGAGGCGGCCCGCGACCCGGACGCGTTCGCCGCCTCGTGCCACGACCTGCTCACCGATCCCCGCTGGACGGGCGTCTTCGACGGCATCGACGTGGACTGGGAATACCCGAACGCCTGTGGCCTGAAGTGCGACAAGAGCGGGCCCGACGCGCTGGCCCGGATGCTCGGCTCGCTGCGCTCGGCGTTCGGTCCGGACGCGGTGATCACCGCCGCAGTGCCGGCCGACGTGTCCAAGCTGACCGCGACCGACTACCGGGCGGCGGCGGGCTCGGCCGACTGGCTGAGCGCCATGACGTACGACTATTCCGGCGCCGGTGGGGACGACCCGGCGAAGGCCCAGAAGACCGCGCCGCACTCGCCACTCACCACCTACCCGGGCATCGCGCGCGAGACCGCGAACACCTCGGCCACCGTGGACGAGCTGCTCGGCCTGGGCGTACCCGCCTCGAAGGTCCTGCTCGGGATCGGCTTCTACGGCCGGGGCTGGACCGGGGTCTCGGCCGCCGAGCCGGGCGGTGACGCGAGCGGCCCGGCCGCCGGCCGCTACGAGAAGGGCCTGGAGGACTACCAGGTACTGATCCGGCGCTGTCCGCCGACCGGCGTCGTGGCCGGCACCGCGTACGCGTTCTGCGGCTCCCAGTGGTGGTCGTACGACACCCCCGGCACGATCAGAACCAAGATGGCCTACGCCCGGAGCAAGGCGCTGGGCGGCGCGTTCGTCTGGGAGCTCTCGGGCGACACCCCGCAGTCCGACCTGCTGACCGCGGTCGCCGACGGCCTGTCCTGAGCTCTCAGCCGACCTGCACCCAGACGTTGTCGAGGGCGCCGTTGAACTGGTCGTTGTCGGCGAACGCACCCTTGCCGCCGATGCTCATCGGGCGGTTGTTGGTCACCGACAGCCCGGCCGGCAGCAGGGTGCGCCCGCGCAGCTGGTTGTCGACGAAGACGGCCAGCACCGGGCCGGACCGCGAGCAGCGGATGCGGTGCCAGCGGCCGTCGGCCACGGTGACCGAGCTGGTGGCCATCAGGATGCGGCGCAGCCGGTCGCCGACCAGCACACAGCTCGGCCGGCCGGCGGCGCCGTCGATCTGCAGCTTCCACTGGCTGCTCGTGGTCGAGTAGCCCTTCTGGATGACGTTCTGGCCCTTGCTGGTCTGGGTCGGGCTCAGATAGACGTCGGCGCCGAAGGAGATGTCGCGGCGACCCGGGTTGAGGTCGGGCGTGGAGGGAGTCTGCAACGCCACGTGCGGGCAGACCCGGGTCTGGCAGCGGGGCGGGAAGAGCAGGGCCGAACCCTGCCCGTGCACGACGTGCCGCACGACGCCGCCGTGTCCCGAGATGACCCGCAGCGTGTGGCCACGGCCGGACAGGTCGGCGATCGGGGCGGCCCGCCCGTTGAATCCGTAGCGGGCCATCAGCTCGGCCGGAGTGTCGGCCACCGCGGCCCGCCGTGAGTCTGCCGGCCGGCTCTGCGCCGGCGCGGAGGCCACCGGGCCCACGACGACAGCGGCGGAGACGGCCCAGGCCGCCCCGCCCAACCACCAAGATCTCATGCCTGAATTATGGCTTGCGAACGATTTGTCGGTCGGGCCGGACCTCCCGCCGACCCCCCGATCCGGGGATCTGGGTCAGCTCGACGCGGAGGTGCTCTCCAGCGGGATGGACGTGCCCCGGATGAGACCCAGCTGGACCCCCTGCCGGGGCAGCACCGCGTCGAGCAGCCAGTCGGCCGCCACCCGGACACGGTTGCCGGGCATCGAGAGCAGGTGGTAGCCGCGGGTCACCGCCTTGGCCGGGAGCCCCTTCAGCGGTACGCCGAGCGGGTTGGCCGCCGCGTCGAAGCCGCCCAGGTCGACGACGAAGCCGAGGTCGTAGTGCTTGTAGGGGCGGCGGCGGCCCTGGCCGTAGGAGGCCGCGATGTTCTTGGCCACGGCGGCACCCTGACGGGTGGCGTGCTGGGCGGTCATGCCGGTGAGCTCGCCGGGCCGGGTCAGATCGGGCACGGCGGCCGCGTCGCCGATGGCGAACACATCCGGGTGGCCGGGCACGTTGAGGAACTCGTCGACCACCAGCCGGCCATTGGTCAGCGGCAGGCCCAGGCTCTCGACCACCGGGTCGGGGCGCACGCCGACGCACCAGATGAGCGAACGGGTGGGCACGAAGTCACCGGTGGACAGATGGACACCGGCCTCGGTGGCCTCCTTGACGCTCGTCCGCAGAAGGACCTCGACCCCCCGCGAGCGCAAGACCTCGTCCGAGGCGTCGGCCAGCCGCTCGTCGAGCGACGGCAGCACCCGGCCCGCGGTGTCGAGCAGGAGCCAGCGCACCTTGTCGCGCAGCTCGGGCCGCTCGGCCGTCAGCGCCTCGGTGAACAGCACGCCCTGGGCAGCCACCTCGGTGCCGGTGTAACCCGCGCCGACCACCACGAAGGTGCACCGGGCACGCTGCTCGTCCTCGGTGGACGCGTTGGCCGCCAGCTCGATCTGGCGGATGATGTGGTCTCGCAGATAGAGCGCCTCGGGGATGCCGCGGAACCCGTGCGCATACATCGTCACGCCGGGCACGGGCAGCAGTTTGTTGACGCTGCCGGCCGCGATGACGAGCCGGTGATAGCCCATCGAAGCCGTGCCGCCGTCGGGGTCGCGGTAGGAGATCGTGCGGCCGGTCAGGTCGAAGCCGTCGACCTGACCCAGGATCTGACGGACGCCCGGGAGGGCGGCCTGCAGCGAGACGGTGACCCGGCGCGGCTCGAGGATGCCGGTCGCCACCTCGGGCAGCAGTGGCAGGTAGAGGAAGTGGTCGGTCGGATTGACCAGGACGATCTCGGCCCCGCCACGGGAGAGCTTGGCCAGGGTGTGGGCCGCGGTGAACCCGGCGAAGCCGGCTCCGACGATCACGATGCGCGGGCGTGCCATGGGCGATCCTTCCCTTGGGCCGTCCCTGCGGGGGCGCCGTCGACGCTACCGAAAACCGCCCTACCTGCGATGTGAGCGGCGTGACAATCCGGCGCCGTCCCGCGATTGACCGTTCGGCCAGTGCAGAAATCGACCGAACGGTTGTCGTCCGGCAAGAACTGTTACCGCGTCTGGTAGAGCGCCGGTCGGTGCCCACACGGGGAGGTATCGCACGGTGTTGTCGCTGGTCGGTGCCCACACGGGGTGGCATCGCCCGGCATCGCGGGGGTGGAGGGGGCAGACGTGACCGGCAGCGCGCTGCTTGAGCCGCCTGGGTACGCTCACGTCTCCCTCGACACCTCGAACGGACACCTTCGAATGGACGCCCGCGAGGCCGACTATGCGCATTTCGTCCGAAGCCGGACGCACGCATTGTTGCGCTCGGCGTACCTCTTGACCGGCGATCAGCACCTCGCCGAGGATCTCGTGCAGGAGGCGCTCGCGCGCACCCACCGGGCCTGGTCGCGCCTGGAGCGCCCGGAGAACGCCGAGGCGTACGCACGCAAGGTCATGTACCACGCGCAGGTGTCGCTGTGGCGCCGTCCCAAGGTGGCCGAGGTCCTGCCGGCCGACTTCGAGCCCGACCGGCGCCCGGGCGCCGACGACCCGGCCGACGCCGCCGTCGAGCGCCTGGTGCTGCGCCGGGCCCTGCTGACGCTCAGCGCCCGGCAGCGGGCCGTGATCGTGCTGCGCTTCTTCGAGGATCACACCGAGGTCGAGGCCGCGCAGATGCTCGGCGTCTCGGTCAGCACCGTCAAGACCCAGACCGGTCGTGCCCTCGACCGGCTCCGCACCCTGCTGCCCGACCTGCGGGTGCTCACCGAGGTGCCGGAGGGCGGCCGATGAGCGCCGAGCACGACCGGCTCCGCACGTCGCTGCACGACCTGGCCGACGTCGCCGAACCCACCGACATGTACGACCGGGCCGTGCACCGTTCCCGCCGGATAGCCCGGCGCGAGGCCCTGGTCGGCACCGCGGCCGCCGTGCTCGTCCTGGTGGTGCTGGGCAGCGGGCTGTGGCGCCTTCCGCAGCACAAGCAGGCCGAGGTCCCGGCCGCCGCGGCCGGCTCGACACCGGCCGTGGCCGGCGCCTCGGCCGCCGCCTCCTCGTCGTCGGCCCCGGCCGCCTCGGGCGCCACGGCCGCCGCCGAGCCGCCCGAGGAGCAGGCCGTCCCGGTCCGCCCGCCGCAGGGCTACGAACCGCGTCCGGGCAAGACCCGCACCGCCAAACCCAAGTCGCGGGCGCTGGCCGACCTGACCGGTCACGTCTTCTACGCCGAGCGCGACACCAACCCCGACGTGGTCCGCTTCTCGCCGGCGACCGGCGACAGCGAGGTTGTGCTGCCGGACGCACCCTCCTCGGTCGGCATCTCGCCCGACGGCCTCCGCATCGCCTACGTGTCCGACGGCAAGCTGCTGGTCAGTGCGGCCGGGCGCGAGGCGGAGCAGATGGCCGTGGACGTGGTCGCGACCGAGCAGGCCCCGGTCTGGTCCCCCCAGGGCGACCGGCTGCTGTTCGCGGCCGAGGCGCCGGGCGTGCTCGACGTCGAGACCGGCGAGGTCACCCCGCTGCCCTCCGGCCTCGCCGCCGGGCAGCACTTCCGCTGGTCGGGCGACGGCAGCACGCTGGTCTACGCGACCTCGTACTGCGGCCTCAAGCTGGCCACCGACAACGCCGACACGAGCGTCAGCGTGCCGGTGCTGGGCGCCACCCAGACCAAGGACAACCCGGACGGCCTGGCCGCCTGCAAGCCGACGAGCGTCGACGAGACGGGCCGGCGGGTCACGGTTCCCCTGCAGACCACGGGTGAGACCACGACCGGCACCGACACGGCCGACGCGATCGTCGACACGTCCACCGGCGAGCTGGAGGATCTGCCCGTCCGCGGGACGGTGGTCGGCGCGGTCTTCGACGCCGAGGGCAACCTGCTGGTGCGGACCGACGACGACGGCAAGCGGGTGCTGTCGCTCTTCGGGCCCGACAACACCCTGCAGGTGCAGGCCAAGGAACCCGCGTCCGTGCGCGACTTCGACCTGCTGGCCTACACCCGCTGAAGGCCCGGCGCATCCCGGCCGGGAGTGCGACGATGATGGCGATGGCCGTGCAGCAGGAGACCGCCCGGCCCACGACCGGGGTGCCGCCGTGGTGGCGGCGCAAGCCCGCCGTGGCCGGCATCGTCGTGGCCGTTCTGGGTGCCGAGCTGGTGCTGGGCTGGTCGTCGCTGGCCGGGGCACTGGCCCAGCTGAGCGCCCCGCGGTGGAACTGGGTGGCCGCCGCGCTGGCCGCCGAGCTGGCCTCGATGGGCACCTACGCCCGGATGCAGCGTGCCCTGCTGCGCGGGGCCGGCACCAAGGTCAGCATGCGCAGGCACGTCGCCACGGCGTACGCGGCCCATTCGCTGAGCGCGACCCTGCCCGGCGGGCCGGTCTTCTCGACGACGTTCAACTTCCAGCAGTTGCGCCGGTTCGGCGTCTCGCCGGCGGTCGCCTCGTGGTGCATCGCGCTGAGCGGGGTGCTCTCGGCCGGCGCCCTGGTGGTGATCGGCGCCGTCGGTGGCCTGCTCGCCCGCAACACCGGGAGCTGGCACTCCCTGGTCGGTTATGCGGTCGGCGCCGTCGTGGTCGCTTTCGGCGTACGCCAGCTGGCTGAGCACCCGCACCTGCTGGACCGCCCGGTGCGGGCCCTGCTGGGCGGGGTCAACCGGGTGCGCCGGCGCCCGCCCGGGCACGGCCACGACCGGCTGGTCGGCTTCGTCGGGCAGTTACGTGACGTACGCGTGAATCCGGCCAGCTTCGCCCTGGCGGTCGTGCTCGCGCTGCTCAACTGGTTGTTCGACGCACTCTGCCTGTGGCTGTGCTGCGTCGCGGTGGGGGCGGGCAGCGTCAGCCCGGTGAGCCTGGTCATCGCCTACTGCGCGGGGATGGCCGCGGCCAGCGTGCCGATCGTGCCCGGCGGGCTGGGCGTGGTCGACGCCGCGCTGGTGCTGGGCCTGGTCGCGGGGGGCCTGACCAGCTCGCTGGCCGTGGCCGCGGTGGTGCTCTACCGCCTGATCAGCTTCGGCTTCATCATCGGCCTGGGCTGGCTGGTCTGGCTGGCCATCCGCTACAAGTACCGCACCTAGCTCTTACGCCCGAACAGGCGCCAGCCGCGCTTCTTGGACTCGGCTGGACGCTCGGCCTCGCCGTTGAGCATGGCCAGCCGGTGCTGGGCGACCGGGTTCTCGGGCTCCATGCGCAGCGAGATGAGCAATGCTTGGCGGGCTTGGTCGAGGTGGCCGAGGGCGTCCAGCGTCACGCCGTGCGTGTAGTAGTAGTGCGCCTCGGTCGGGTCGAGTCCGATCGCCGTCCGGGCGGCCTGCTCGGCGTCGGCGACCTGCCGGTCGGCCGAGAGCAGGGCCCAGGCGACCCGGTCGTGCCAGAGCGCGTTGCGGGGATCGGCGATGACCGCGCGGTAGGCCAGGGTGACCGCCTCCTCGTGCCGCCGGAGCACGGTCAGGGCCCGGCTCGACAGGGCGAGCGGCCGCGGATCACCCGGGTCGAGCTGGATGGCCCGGTCGGCCGCGTCCAGGGCGGCGGCCGCGTCGTCGAGGGCGAGCTGGATCCGGGCCAGCAGGATCCACCCCTCCCTCGCGGCCGGGTCGGCGGACAGCGCGGGCTGGAGCAGGGCGACGGCCTGCTCCAGCTCCAGCTGTTCGAACAGGGTGGCGGCCTGGGCGACGGCCACCTCGGTGCGACTGGTGAAGGCACGCGGACCGACGGCCGGCGGCCGGTCGGCGTCGAGCTGATCGGGGTCGGCCCGCAGGGGGTTAGCGGTCACGTGGACCTATTCGGCGGAATCCGGCCGCGAATGAGGCCTTTCGGTCAGGAACGGGAGCGCGGCTCCCAGCCCGCCGACCGGGTGTGGTCGTGCGGCTCGTGAAACGGGACCTGGGCGTACGCCCGCACCGGGAACGTGCCGAAGTCGGTGATCCGCGGTGGCGCGGCGGTGAAGCGCGCGCCGTGCGGCGGCAGGTCGGCCAGGCCGGTGAGGTGCTCGACGATCGGGATGCCCGCGGCCAGCAGGACGGTGTGGGCCGGCCGCTCGCCGCCGGGCACCGGGTCGTCGATGTTCACCGAGTCGATGCCGACCAGCGCGGCGCCCCGCTCGACCAGCAGCGCGGCGGCCTCGCCGGTCAGGTAGGGCGCGTCGACGGCGTACCCGGGCGTACCCCAGCCACGGTCACCGCCGGTGTGCAGCAGGACGGCGTGCCCGGCGACCACGAGCGGCTCGATGTCCGCCTCGGTGACCGCGCGCCGCCCGCTGCCCGCGGTGCGCACCACGACCGCGGGCAGGTCGGCCAGCCGCTCCAGCGGGATCCCGGTCAGATCGGTGCCCCCGGCGAACCGGTGGCGCGGCGTGTCGAGGTAGGTCCCGGTCTGGCCGAGCATCTCGATGCGGTCGAGGCTGAACTCGGTGCCCTCGGCGTAGTGCGGGCGCGACTGCTCCCAGCTCTGATGGGCGGTGACGACCGGGGCGGCCATGCCGGGGTAGGTCGTCATACCGTCCGAGATCACGTGACTGAGCTCGACGAACCGCAGGCGCGGCCGACCGGGCGGACCGGCGACCACCGGCTCGGCGAAGGTGCGGACCCCGGTCAGCTCGACCCGCTCGACGTCGCGCAGGCCCAGCGAGCCGACCAGGATCCGGACGAGATCGGCCTCGGTGACCTCGAGATGCGGCACGTCGACCCGCAGGCCCTGCGCCGCCAGGCGGCCGCCGGTGGTGAAGGTGACTTCGGCGGTCAGTTCCGCCCGGTACTGCTGCACTGGCTCTCCCCTATCGAAGCTCGATGATCGCTTCCACCAGCAACCAGATGCCGAAGATAACGAAGAGTGCCGCCGCGCCGTACTTGATGGCCCGCTCGGGCAGGTGCCGCCCGAGCAGGCGACCCACCAGGATGGCCAGGGCGTCGGCCGCGACCATGCCGACCGTCGAGCCCAGCCAGGTGCCGAACCACCCGTACTGGGTGGCCAGCGTGATCGTCGCCAACATGGTCTTGTCACCCAGTTCGGCCAGGAAGAAGGCGCCGCCGACGGCCAGGATGGCCGAGCCGGTGCTGCGCTCGGCCTTGGTCTTCTCGTCGTCGGTGAGCTTGTCGCCGCGCAGGGTCCAGGCGCCGAAGGCGAGGAAGGCCACCGCCGCGACCAGCGAGATCCAGCCGGTCGGCAGCGTCGCGCCGAGGCCGTAGCCGATCCCGACCGAGACCAGGTGCACCACCGCGGTGGCCACGGTGATGCCGATCAGCACGGGCACCGTCTTGAAGCGGGTCGCGAACGTCATCGCCATCAGCTGGGACTTGTCGCCCAGCTCGGCCACGAAGATCACGGCGAAACTGACCGCCGTGGCGACGAGGAAGCCTTCCACAGATAACTCTCCCGGTATCAGATGACCGGGGAGAGGTTGCGCAGGGCGACCTCGACCCGGCCGTCATGTCAACAGCCAAGCCGAAGGTCTCGCTCGCCTTGTGGAAAGGCCGCGCGGCCGGACCCGAGAGAGAAATCAGGGATCAGTATGTCGACCGCGACATTGGGAGCTACTCCCCTTCGCGGTCTCGAGCATAGCCAACGGCCCCCGCCCGGAGGCAGGGGCCGTGAGCGTGATCACTGGCCGGTGATCAGTTTCCGCACCTCGAGGCGCTCGGCCGGCACCGGCGCCCGCTTCCCCTTGGCCGCCGCGATGGCCGCCGGCGGCTCGATCGGCCGGCAGCG
Organism: Paractinoplanes maris; assembly: GCF_023544465.1. Lineage (GTDB taxonomy): Bacteria > Actinomycetota > Actinomycetes > Mycobacteriales > Micromonosporaceae > Actinoplanes > Actinoplanes maris. The sequence goes on from NZ_JALPVL010000002.1 coordinate 515,304, forward strand.
CTTGTCCGAGCGCTCACCCGGCTGCCGCTTCGGGAGCTTGCCGGTGGCCAGGTAGTCGGCGATCGTGTTGTCCACGCACTTGTTGCCATAGAGCGAGCCCGAGTGGGTGGTGCCGCCGACGCTCTCGATCAGCACCGAGCGCGGGAACCGCTTGCGTACCTCGAGACTGCCGCTGAACGGGGTCGCCGCATCCAGCGTCTCGCTGATCAGAAGCACCGGCGCGACGGTCTCGCCGGAGACGGTGACCGGGATGCCGCTGCGCGCCGGCCAGGTGCGGCAGGGCGCGTTGTACCAGGCGTTGGCCCAGGTCTCGAACGGCGCCTTGCGATGCGTCTCCCAGTTGTCCGCGGTCCACTTGGTCCAACTGTCCGGCCAGGCCGCGTCGGTGCACTGCACGGCGAGGTAGACCGCGTAGTTGTTGTCCGCGTCCTTGCCCGTCGGGTTGTTCGCGTCGTAGAGCCGCTTGAGGCCCGACGAGTCCTTCTCGCGCACCCAGTCGCTGAAGGCGCGGCCGATGTCGGCCCAGCCGAAGGTGTAGTAGCCGGCCTGCAGGAAGACGTCGGTGAGCTCGGACGGGCCGATCACGCCCCCGGCCGGCCGCTTCGCCAGCTTCTTCTGCTCGGCGTAGAAGCGCCGCTCGACCTCGCGGCCGGTCCGGCCCAGGCGGTAGGCCTGGTGGTTCTCGGCCAGCCAGCGGAAATAGACCTTGATGTTGCGATCGAACGCCAGGTCCTGGTCGAGGTTCGAGTCGTACCAGACCCGCGCCGGGTTGACGTTGCCGTCGAGCACCATGCGACGGACGCGCTCGGGATAACGCGTGGCATAGACCTGACCGAGGTACGTGCCGTAGGAGAACCCGTAATAGGTGATCTGACGGGCGTTCAGCGCCTGCCGCAGCAGGTCCATGTCCCGCACGGTGTCCAGCGTCTTGAGGTGCTCGAGCAGCTTGCCGCCGGCCTGGCCGCAGGCGCGGGCATAACCCTCGGCCCGCTGGAGCCAGCGCTTCTCGATCGTGGTCGTCGACGGCACGTACGCCGGGCGGTTGTACCGCGTGTAATCGGCGTCGCAGGTCAACGACGGCTTGCTGGCGCCGACGCCGCGCGGGTCGAAGCCGATCCAGTCGTACGCGGCTCCGGCCTTCTTCGGGACCAGGGAGCCCATGACCGACAGCGCCCGGCCCTTGCCCCCGGGCCCACCCGGGTTGACCAGCACGACGCCCTGATATTTGGCCTCGGCGACGGTGTGCCTGATCCGGGACACGGCGATCTGGATCTTCTCGCCGTCCGGGGCGGAGTGGTCGAGGGGGACGGACAGGAAGCCGCAGTCGGCCTTGCGCAGTCGCAGGGCCGCCTCGGCGCAGGAGCCCCACGTGATCGTCGGCACCACCCGGCTTGCCGGGCCAGTGCGTTCGGGGACTGCCTGGGCGTCGCTCGCCGGGGCCCCGATCACCGTCAGGGCGATCGTGGTGGCCGCCGCCAGAAGTCGTCTCATACCAGCCTCTCGTGTCCAATTCGCCCCACTATGGTGCGGCGCGGGCGGCCAGATGAAGGCCGTCCACGCCGGGGCACCACGAAAGGTTCAGGCGGCGACCGGCTTGCGCATCCGCTGGGCGACCAGCGCGGCCGCGCCCAGCAGGGCCACCACCAGGCCGTAGACCAGGGCGGTGTCGTGCAGGCCGGCCGAGGTGGCCGCGAAACCGGCGATCACGGCCGGCACGCTGAAGGCGACGTACGCGATGACCAGCGCGACCGCGAACAGCTCGCCCCGCTCGTGCGGCGCGGCCAGCACGGCCAGGGTGCCGAACGAGGCCAGCGACGAGGCACCGAAGCCGACACCGGAGATGACGGTGCCGATCGCGGCCAGGACGGCACTGCTCAGCTCGAGGCCGGTCACGCTGATCACGGCGCCGGCGGTGAGCAGGCTGCCCGCAATGAGCAGCACCCGCTTGGTGGCCACGTTGCGCAGCAGGAACGAGGTCAGGGCACCGGTGCCGCAAAGCAGGGTGACGACCAGGCCGCCGACCAGGTGGCTGCTGATGCCGAAGACGCCGGCCGCCACCGAGGGGCCGAGCGACAGGTAGAGACCGCCGATCGCCCAGCTCGCCACGATGATCGGCACCAGGGCGAAGAGGTCACCGCGGAGCCGGGCCGGGACGCCGAGCCGGGGCGCCAGGGAGGCGGCCGCGCCCGGACGCCGGGCCGAGGTCTCCGGGATCCGGGCCACGACGGCGGCGGCCAGGACCATGCCGGCCAGGAGCAGGGCCCAGACGAAGTGGGTGGGCGACGGGGCGTACTGGACCAGGACGCCGGTGCCGAGCGCGCCGACGGCCAGCCCGGCGACCGGGGCGAGGCCGTTGATCAGGCCGGCCCGGCCGGGAGCGTGCGGCGGGTTGAGGTCGACCAGGGCCGCGCCCAGAGTGGTCATCGCGGCGCCGGTCGCGATGCCCTGGAGCAGTCGCGCGGTGAGCAGGACCCCGACGTCCCCGGCGGTCAGGAAGAGCACCAGCGAGACGGCCTCGAGCGCGATCGCCGCGGCCAGCACGGGCCGGCGGCCGATGTGGTCGGACAGCGCGCCCAGGATCAGCAGGGAGGCGATCAGACCGACGACGTAGACGGCGAAGACTGCCGTGAGCGTGGTCGCGGAGAAGCTCCACAGGTGCTGATAGACCACGTAGAGCGGGGACGGCGCCGCGGACGCCGCGGAGAACGTCACGAAGATCGCCGCGATGGCGGCGAACGCGACCGGGCGGGAGAGCCGCCTGCTGCGGATCGACGGCGGAGCGTCGGCAACGGTGGTCATGGATGTCCTCCGGTGAAATAACAGACAGGTCTGTCTGACCGCTGAAGACTAGACAGGTCTGTCTGCTATCGTCAACCGCATGTCCGCTGCGTCACCCACCACCCGTAAGCCGTCGGCCCGCGAGCGCCTCCTGGCCGCGGCCGACGAGCTGTTCTATGCCGAGGGCGTGCACACCGTCGGCATCGACCGCATCATCGAGCGGGCCGGCGTCGCCAAGGCCTCGCTCTACAGCACCTTCGGCAGCAAGGACGAGCTGGTCCGGGCCTACCTCGAGGGCCGGCACGAGTTGCGCCGCACCCGCCTGCTGGCCGGCCTCGAGCGGTACGACGACCCGCGCGACCGCCTCCTCGGCGTGTTCGAGGTGCTGGCCGAGCTGACCGGCACGCCGGGCTTCCGGGGCTGCCCGTTCTACAACGCCAGTGCCGAGTCGCCCACCGGCGGCCCGGTCGAGCAGGTCTCGACGGCCAACCGCGCCTGGACCCGGGGCCTGTTCTTCGAGCTGGCCCGTGACGCCGGCGCGAAGGACCCGGCCGCCCTGGCCGACCAGCTTGTCGTGCTCTATGACGGCGCCTCGGCCGGCGGCCGCATGGACAAAAACTCCCGGGCCGCCCTGGTGGCCCGCGAGATCGCCACCATGCTGGTGGCCGCGGCCACGCTCTGACCCCTCATCCCAGAGGCCGTGCCCCTTTCGGCGAGTGCAGCCTCCAGGGCCGCAGTCCTTCGAGGGCGAGCTCAGCCCCGGGCCGCACGCCGTCGAGAGCGAACTCAGCCCCGGGGCCGCACGCCGTCGAGGGCGAGGTCGACCAGGCGGGTGGCCTCGGTGGCCGCGCCGGGGCTGCCTTCGGTGGCCAGCGAGACCGCGTTGACCAGCGTGAGCAGGTCGACGATGGACACCTCCGGGCGCACCGCGCCGGCATCGTGCGCCTGGCGCAACAGCCCACTCCCGGCGTCGACCAGCATGACCTCACACGAGCTGCCCGCCGGCGGCGCCGGATCACGCCCACCGTCGAGCAGCGACCGGGCCAGGCCCCGGGTGGTCGCCCCATAGACCGCGACCGCCCGCAACCAGTCGGCCAGAGCGTCACCCGGTTCGGGGTGCCCGGCCAGCTCGCCCGCTCGCGCGCACAAGACCTCGACGCGGTCGTGGAACACCGCCTCCAGCAGCGCCTGCCGGCTCGGAAAGTGCCGGTGCAGAGTCGCCGAGCCCACTCCCGCCCGCCGAGCGATCTCCTCCAGCGAGGCGTCCGCGCCGTGCCGGGCGATCTCCGCCTCGGCCGCGCTCAGGATCTGGTCGTAGTTGCGTCGCGCATCCGAGCGCATCGGTCGCCCGCCGGCCAATCGAGGACTCCTCCCACGAAATGGAGGGACACCCCACTTATGGTTGACAACCGGGGTGGGCCCCCGGATAGCGTAGCCGACGTAAACGGGGTGTCACCCCACTTAGCCCGAAGGAGTTGTCATGACGCAGCAGGTGGTACTGGTGACCGGCGCGAGCAGCGGGTTCGGCCGGTTGACGGTCGAGGCCCTGGCCCGGCGCGGCCACACCGTTTTCGCCGCGCTGCGGGACATCGGCGGGCGGAACGAGAAAGCCGCCGCCGAACTGCGGGCGATGGCCGGCGCCGAGTCGCTCGACCTGCGGGTCGTCGAGCTCGACGTGACCGATCAGGCCTCCGCCGACCGGGCGGTCGGCGCCGTGGTGGAGGCGGCCGGCCGCCTCGACGTGGTGGTCAACAACGCCGGCCTGATCTTTCCGGGTCCGGTCGAGGCGTTCACCGCGGAGGAGGCGCAGCGCCAGTTCGACGTGAACGTGCTGGGCGCGCTGCGGGTGAGCCGGGCCGCCCTGCCCCAGCTGCGCCGGCAGGGTCACGGGGCGCTGATCCAGGTCGGCTCGATCTCGAGCCGGGTCACCATTCCGTATTCGGGGCTCTACGCGGCGAGCAAGGCCGCACTCGGCAGCCTGACCGAGGCCTGGCGCCACGAGCTGGCGCCCTTCGGCGTGGAGGCGGCCATTGTGGACGCGGCACCGTACCCGACCAGCATCGGCGCCAACGCCGTGATGCCGGTCGATGCGGGACGCTTCCAGGCGTACGGGGAAGGGTTCGGCCGTTTTGTCGGCGAGCTCACCGGGCGGCAGACGCACGATCCCGGTGACCCGCAGGACGTTGCCGACGCGATCGTCGGCCTGGTCGAGACGCCGGACGGCGAGCGTCCCCTTCGGACGGTCGTGGCGCCGGCCGCGCAGTACGACGCCGTCGTGGCCCTCAACGATCGCGCGGCGGAGACCGCCCGGTTGGTAGCGGCCGACATGGGAGTCACGGCATTCCTGGCCGGTTAGGACCGCCCCAGCGATTCGGCCACGGCGGTGGCCGGCGAGAGCGGCTCGGCCACGCAGGTGGCTGGGTAGAGCGGCTCGGACCCGGGTGGCCGGCAAGAGCGGCTCGGCCACGCGGGTCACCGGGGAGAGCGGCTCGGCCTCGGCGAGTTCGGCTGCCACCTCGGCCTCGTGGGCGCGAGCGACAGGATGATCGAGGTGAGGGTGAAGATCGCGAAGCCGGCGTTGTAGATCCGGACCCGCCGTACATGGCGCCGAGCCGGCCCAGGGTGACCACCAGCACGGCGGTGACCAGCATGCAGCCGATCAACATCCGACGCGCGGATCGCCCGCGTCCGGCGACAACCAGTCAGGAAGCCTGCTCGGCGGCGAGGTCGCTGAGGCGCTCGAGCGCCGGCAGGGCGGCGACCACGGCCGCGTGCTCCTCGGGCGCGAGACCCCGGAGCAGCTCGGACAGTGCCTCGGCCCGCACCTGCCGGCGGTGAGCCACGGCGGCCCGCCCGGCTTCGGTGATGCTGACGACCACGGCTCGCCCGTCGTTGGGGTCACTCGTGCGCTCGGCCAGCCCCTCCTTCTCGAGACGGGTGACCAGCTGGGTCATCGCCGGCTGGCTGATGCCCTCCGGGGCATAGAGCTCGCAGAGCCGATGCGGCCCGGACCGCTCGAGTCGGCGCAGCGTGGAGGCGGCGGTCAGGCTCAGTGGCCCGCGCGGCGTCAGCCGGCGAAGCGTCTCGTAGAAGTGCTCGAAGCCGGCGGCGATGGCGGCGTCGTCGTCTGTGGTGGTGGCGGGCTGCACACCTTTTTATATCACCCTCTTATGAACGGAAATTCGCTCGAACGTGCCGAGCCGTCCAGCAGACCGCGCGGCGACCGAAATGTCACCATGCAGTGATGGTCGACCACAGCTCGGACCGCGACTCCTGGCTGCATCCGCACCTGGGCACCACCACCGGCGGCGGTCGCGCTCCCCGCGAATACGTGGTCGCCCTCCGGCACGTCGCGCTGACCCTGGACGCCGACCCGGGCTGGCGCTCGTGGTGGCGCCAGTCCGGCCTGTCGGCCTGCGAGCTGGGCATCGTCGCCGAGGGGCGGCTCGACCACCTGCGGCCGAGCGCCGACATCCGCCGGCTCGACGACCGGTTGCAGGCCAACTTCACGTGCGCGTTCCCCTCGGGCACGGCGTCGGCCGGCACCGAGGTGGCCACCCGCACGGCCGCGGCCGAGGTCCGGGCCATGTTCGAGGTGATCCGCCAGGCGCTCACGCTGCCCGCACTGCCACCCACCCCGCCGGTGCCCAGCCTGCCCAGCGACGTCCCCGACGTGCAGGTCACGGCCAAGCGGCTGCCCGAGCCCACCCACGAGCCCGAGCGGCAGGGCTATCTGACCCTCACCCAGATCCAGGAGTTCTTCGCCTGAGCCGGCCCCCGCGAACCCGGGGCGCCTGAGCCGGCCGCCCCGCACCCGGGGCGCCTGAGCGGGCTGCCCCCCGCACCCGGGGCGAGCGGGACGGGCCACCCCGCGCCCGGGGCGTCACCAAGTCAGCGCGACCAGCTCGCGGAGCTGGGCCAGCGCGTCGGTCTTGGCCGGGCCCTCCGGGAGCTCACGCCGGGCCGCCGCGACCAGGTCCGAGCGCAGCAGCGCATAGATTTCGTCACGGCCCGCGTCGGGCAGGTCGGGGATCCAGAGGCTGCCGAGGTTCTCGTCGACGACCATGCGGAGCCAGGTGGCGGTCTTCTGATCGTCGAGGCGCGGGATGAGGTATTCCAGCGTCCACTCGAAGAGCCCACCCGTCGCCTGCCAGTCCCTGCCCTGCCGGACCATGATGAGAGCCGCCATTGTCGCCGTCCCAGGATGAAGACCCGCGGTGCCAAGCCCTGCTCCGCCACGAACTTTTCCACCTTTGTCACCTGGTCGCCGGTGAACTGCGAGACGTCCACCGGCACCAGGTCCGCCTTTCTCAGATGCAGCACGATCTGCTGCGAGAACCGCGCCCACTGCCGCTCGAACCGGTGCGCCGCGAACGGGCCCACCGCGTCGTAGGACCGGCCGCTCGCATCGAACCAGTCGGCCCGGCAGCCGGGGGCGGCCCGGGTCAGGCGTACGCCCAGCTCGATCTCGATGCGGACGGCCGTCTCGGCCTCGTTGTGCCGATATCGGCCGGTTGCCGGGTCCATCCCCAGCGCACGGATCCGCTCCCGTTCGGGTGGCGGATCCGGCGCGCGCATCAGCTTCGCACTCGCTCGGGCCGGTGCGCGCCCGGCTCCTTGATCGAGGCCCGAGGTCGCGGCAGCTCCGGGGTGACCACCACCGGGACGCCGCCCTGACCGATGCCCGCATAGATCACCGGCCGGGCGCCGCGCACTATCAGCCCGTGCAGCACCCCGAGCAGGGCGACCGCGGCCAGGCCGACCGGCAGAAGCCGGCGCAGCGGTTCGGCCAGATCAACCCAGACCAGATAGGTCAGGGAGCCCAGAGCGACCGTGGCCAGCACCGGACCGGCGAAACGGGTGAACGCGCCCTCGCCGTCGGGCACCCGGTTGAGGTGCAGCAGGGCAGCCACCGAGGTGGCGAGCAGGAGCACGAGGATGCCCAGCCCGCCCGCGATCATCAGGTGGTGCCCGGTCTGCGGCGCGTCGGCCACTCCCACCGCGGCGCCGGTGGCCAGCAGCAGGGCGGCCACGGCGGACTGGGTGAGCGAGGCGGTGCGAGGAGCAAGCGTACGGCGGGAGGTGCGCCCGAGACCGGCCGGCAGGACCCGCTCGCGGCCCAGGGCGAACAGGTAGCGCGACATCACCTGGTGCAGCGCCAGGATCGCCGCCAGCAGGCCAGTGAGCAGCACCAACCGGCCCAGCGTGACGGCCCACGGCGCGAGCCGGGCGGCGGCCAGGTCGAACATGAGCTCGGAGCCGCGAGCCTGGGCCAGCTCGGTGATCCGGCCGGCGCCGGCGGCCGCGCTGAGCGACCACGAGGTGCCGGCCAGCAGCAGGGCGAAGGCGGCCACCGTCGCGTACGTGGCCCGGCCGGTGTCCCGCCGCGGGCGGATCGACTCCTCGGCGTACGCCCCGGCGGTCTCGAAGCCGGCGAAGGCCAGCAGACCCACGGCGAGCAGCAGACCGACAGCGGACCGGTCGATCCCCGGCCCCGGCGGGAGGATGCTGCCGACGGTGAGCCCACCGGCACCCGGGTCGAGCACATTGGCCGTGGCGAAGCCGGCCGCCACCGCGATCTCGGTCAGCACGAGCAGGGCGATCAGACCGCCGGCGACCTCGACCCGGATCGTGCCGCCGAGCGCCACCAGCAGCCAGCAGCCGGCCGCGACCATCCACCACTCGGCACTGACGCCGAACCAGCTGCTCAGCACGGGAGCGGCGGCCGCGCCGACCAGACCGTAGAGACCGAGCTGGATCGCCTGATAGGACGCGAGGGCGAGCCAGGCCGAGCCGGTGCCGGCCGGGCGGCCCAGGCCGCGGGCGACGAAGGTGTACATCGCACCGGCGAAGGGCGCGCGGTGGGCCATGGCCGCGTATCCGGGGGCGAACAGCATGAGCACCACGCCGAGAGCCAGGAAGCTCAGCGGGACGAGAGGCCCGCCGCCGGTGGCATAGGCGGCGGGCACCACGGAGATCAGAACGGCGATCGGCGCGGTCACGGCCAGGGCGAAGAACGTGACCGCGGCCGCACCCAGACGGCCGGCGGCGAGGGTGTGCGGCGAGTCCTCGGTCGGTCCCACGCCTCTATTTGATCTGAAGAGTGACTACCTGACAACTGACCGTGAGGTTTCCCTCAAGGTTCGATGAGGATCTTCCGTCCGACCCCGGCCCGGAACTGGTCGAGCGCCTGGGCGTATTCGTCCAGCGGGAACCGGTGACTCACGAAGATCGCCGGGTCGAGCACACCGGCCGCGAGCAGCTGGCCGGCCCGGTCGAAGCTGTGCAGCACCGCCATCGAGCCGGTGATCGTGATCTCGCGCCGATAGATCTCGTACGGCTCGATCGCGACCCGGGCGTCATAGCTCGACACTCCGAATTGGAGAAACGTGCCACCTCTCCCGACCCTGGATAAACCATCCCGGATCGCCGCCTCGGCGCCGGTGCAGTCGATGACCACGTCGAAACCGCGCGGCGCGTCGAGCTCCTCGGCCGAGGTGGTGGCGGCCGAGCAGCCCAGCCGCTTCGCCGTCGCCAGCCGATCCGGGTTGAGATCCACCATGGACACCGACTCGGCACCGGCCCGCTTGGCCAGCTCCAGCATCATCAGCCCCATCGTCCCGGAGCCATAGATCAGGTACGAGGTGGCCATCGCCCGCGGCAGCACGTCGAATCCGCGCACCGCGCACGACAGCGGCTCGATCAGGGCCGCGTCGCGGGCCGCGAGGTGGTCGGGCAGCGCGAACAGGTTGGCCATCGGCGCCGCCACGAACTCGGCCGCGCCACCGCTCACCGTGACCCCGATCGCGGCCCAGTTCTCGCACTGGTTGCCCCGCGCCCGCTTGCAGTAATAGCAGTAACCGCAGTACAGGGACGGGTCGACCGCCACCTGGTCACCGACCGCGTAGCCGGTGACCTCCGAGCCGACCGCGACGATCTCACCGGCGAACTCGTGGCCCGGCACGATCGGGAAGGACGGCGCGAACTCGCCGTCCATGATGTGCAGGTCGGTGCCGCAGATGCCGACGGCGGCCGGCTTGACCACCACGTCGGCCGGGCCCGGCGCCGGGTCCGGCACGTTCTCGACGGCGATCGTGCCGGGCGTGACGACGACGGCTGCTCTCACTTGACGGCTCCCATCGACAGACCTCGTACCAGCTTGTTCTGCGCCACCCAGCCGGCGATGAGCACCGGCAGGGACAGCAGGGTGGCGGCGGCGCAGAGCCGGGCCAGGAACGCGCCCTCGGACGAGATGAAGCCGACCAGGAAGATGGGCGCGGTGCTCGCGTTCGTAGCGGTCAGGTTCAGAGCGAGGAAGAACTCGTTCCAGCTGAAGATGAAGCAGATCAGCGCGGTCGCGGCCAGACCGGGGCTGACGATCGGCAGGATGATCTTGCGGATCGACATGATCAGGCCCGCGCCGTCGACCTCGCCGGCCTCGAGGACCTCCCGGGGCACCTCCAACAGGAACGAGCGCATCATCCAGACCGCGAGCGGCAGGTTCATGCTCGTGTAGAGAAGGACCATCGTCCAGATGTTGTCGAGCATGCCCAGATGCTTGACCAGCAGATAGACCGGCAGGAACGCGGCCACGACCGGCATCATCTTGGTGCTGATGAAGAAGAACAGCGAGTCGCTCCACTTCGCCACCGGGCGCAACGACAGGGCGTACGCGGCCGGGGTCGCCAGGAGCACCACCAGCAGCGTCGAGAAGACGCTGGCCATCAGCGAGTTGAGCAGGAACGGGGTGATGTTGCGGTCGAAGACCTGGCCGTACTGCGCCAGGGTCGGCGCGAAGAACCAGGTCGGCGGGTTGGTCGCGGCCGCGTTCTCCTGCTTGAAGCTGGTGAGCACCATCCAGATCACCGGGAAGACGAAGACGATGCCGGCGACCCAGGCGACCACCCCCCAGATCGTGTTGTGCCTGGTCGAGCTCTTCCTCTTGTTCTCTGCCACGGGCCGGGTCTCCGCCGCGGGCAGGCTCACCGCCGTCATCGGTTCTCCTCCAGCTTGAAGAGCCCCGAGATGACCCGCAGCGCGAACGTCGCGACGATGATCGTCAGGATCACCACGACCACGCCCGCCGCGGACGCCTCGCCGTACTCGAATTTGCGGAACATGGTCAGGTAGATCTCGTACGGCAGGTTGGTCGTCGCCGTTCCAGGACCGCCCTGGGTGATGGTGAAGATCGCGTCGAAGGTGTTGACCAGGTAGATCGAGCCCAGCAGCGCGCCCAGCTCGAGATATTGGCGCAGGTGGGGCAGGGTCATCCGGCGGAAGATCTGCCACGCGTTCGCGCCGTCGACCCGGGCCGCCTCGATCACGTCGTTCGACTGCGACTGCAGGCCGGCCAGCAGGATCAGCATCATGAACGGCGTCCACTGCCACACCATCGTGGCGATCACGGCACCCTTCGGATACGACGAGACCCAGTCGGTCGAGCCGCCGAAGAAGCCGTTGATCAGGCCGTACGTCGGGTTGAAGATCGCATGTTTCCAGAGCAGCGCCGCCGCGATCGGCATGACCAGGAACGGCGTGATCAGCATGGTCCGGACGATTCCCCGGCCCAGGAACTTACGGTCCAGCAGGAGCGCGAGCATCAGGCCCAGGATCATCGAGAAGACGACCGCGCCCGCCGTGAGCACCACGGTGTTCACCAGCGCCGACCGCAGTCGCGTGTCGCTGAGGACCGTGACGTAGTTGTCGAGTCCGACGAACGGCTTGTCACCCGGTCGCAGCGCGTTCCAGCTCAGCGTCGAGAGATAGAGCGTGTAGAGGAACGGCACCTGAGTGACCACGATGGCGAAGATCAGCGCGGGCAGCAGGGGCGCTCGTCGTATCCAGCGGTCTTTGGCTCCACCCTTGACGGGCAGGACAGGCGGCTGGGTGCGCCTGTCCTGCCGGGCGACCGTGGTGGTCACTTACTTGTACTTCTTCGCCACGTCTTCGGCCTGCTTCTGACCGTCGGCCAGCGCCTTGTCGACCGTGTTGCTGCCGGCGATGGCCGCGCTCACCTCCTGCGACACCTTCGTGCCGAGGTCGGCGAACTCCGGGATGCCGACGAACTGCACGCCCAGCGCGGGCCGGGGCTGCACACCGGGGTTGGTCGGGTCGGCGTGCTCGATCGAGCCGAGCGTGACGTCGGCGAACGCCTTGGCCGACTCCTTGTACTCCGGGATCGAGTAGGTCGAGGTGCGCTTGCCCGACGGCACCCGCGACCAGCCGAGCTGCTGACCGACCAGCTTCTCGTAGTCCTTGCTGGTCGCCCAGGACATGAACTTCCAGGCGGCGTCGGCCTTCTTGGTGGTCTTGGGCATCGCCCAGGCCCACGTCCACAGCCAGCCGGAGTACTCGGTCTTGTTCACCGGGGCGTACGCGTAGCCGACCTTGCCGGCCACCTTGCTGGCGTTCGGGTCCTCCAGCGTGCCCGCGGCCGAGGTGGCGTCGTACCACATGGCCGCCTTGCCCTGGCCGAACGTGTTGAGGCACTCGGTGAAGCCGGACTGCGGGGCACCGGGCTGGCCGTGCTGCTTGAGCAGGTTCACATAGAAGTCGGTGGCCGCCTTGAACTCGGGCGAGTTGACCTGGGCGTTCCAGTCCTTGTCGAACCAGGTGCCGCCGTACGTGTTGACCACGGTGGTCAGCGGCGCGAAGAGCTCACCCCAGCCGGGCAGGCCGCGCAGGCAGATGCCGGAGACACCCTTGCTCTTGTCGTCGAGCTTCGCGGCGAAGTCGGCGACCTGGGCCCAGGTGGGCTTCTCGGGCATCTTGAGGCCCTTGGCGTCGAAGAGCTCCTTGTTGTACATGAGGAACGACGACTCGCCGTAGAAGGGGGCGGCGTACAGCTTGCCGTCCTCGCCGCTCAGCGAGGAGACCATCGGCTTGATCAGGTCGTTCACGTCGTACGCGGAGTCGGCCTGGGCCTGCGTCGACACCTCGTGCAGCCAGCCGTTCTTGGCCCAGATGGGCACCTCATAGGCGCCGACCGTGGCCACGTCGTACTGTCCGCCCTGGTTTGCGACGTCCTGGGTGACCTTGTCCCGCAGTTCGTTCTCCGGGAGGATCGTGAACTTCACGGTGATCCCGGTCTGCTTGGTGAAGTTCTCGGCGGTCAGCTTCTGGATGTCCTCCATCTGCGGGTTGCCGACCATCAGGGCGGTGATGGTGTTGTCGGCCGAGTCACCGCTGCTGCCGCCGGTCGAGCCGGCCCCCGAGCAGCCGGTGGTGACCAGCAGCAGTCCGGCCGCGGTCGCGGCCACCGCCTTGGCGAATCTGGGCATGGTGGAACCTCCGTTTTATTCGAAAACGGCGAGTGGGGAGAGTTTCGTTGTGGTTCAGACCCGGATGACTTGTGGCCCCAGCCGGGCATAGCGGTTCGCCTCGGAAACCGGCAATGAGGTGTCCGTGACCAGTGACTCGAAATCAGATATCTCGGCGAATCGGCAGAATGTGCGAACGCCGAATTTTGTGTGAATGCCGACGAAGACCCGGCGACGAGCGGCCGCCACCGCACGCGCCTTCACGTCCGCGACGGCCGGATCCGGAGTCGTGAGACCGACCTCGCGGGAGATCCCGTTGGCCCCGATGAAGGCCAGGTCGATCACGAAGCCGGAGACCATGGCCGCCGCCCAGTGGTCGACGGTGGCCAGGGTGCGCCCCCGCACCCGGCCGCCGAGCAGCAGAACGGTGGCCGGGGTGGAGGCCGCCAGCCAGGCGGCGGTGTTGAGCGAGGCGGTGACCACCGTGAGCGGACGGTCGGTGGGCAGCTCCTCGGCGATCAGCTGCGGGGTGAAGCCCTCGTCGATGAAAATCGTCTCGGCGTCCCCGATGAGCCCGGCCGCGGCCGCCGCGATCCGCCGCTTCTCGGGTACGCCGCGGATGGTCCGCATGGCGAGGTCGGTCTCGAATTTCGCGGTCTCCACCGGGTACGCCCCGCCGTGCGTCCGCCGGATCAGCCCATGCTTCTCCAACAGGCGCAGGTCGCGGCGAATGGTCTCGGCCGAGACGTCGAGTTCGGCCGCGAGTTTCGCGACTTCCACTTCGCCGTGCCGGCGGGCCAGCGCGACTATCTGATGCTGTCGCTCGTCCGCATTCAATTGCCGTCACCTCCCCGCCCGTCGACCGACCTATTTGTAACACCGGAGAAACCTGTGGCCTCCATCACAAGGTCACAGACTTCGTTGTTTACTTGCCCGTTTGCCCAAGCCTTCCGGCCGACCAAGATCACTCTAAATTAGGGCAGTGTCCGCGAATCGTCTGACCGCTTCGCCGGAAAACATGACCACATCGTGACCGGTCGTGTGAGGTCGGGCGGGCTCGCCACCCGCCCCCGTTTCGCTCAAGTCGGGGCCCGGCCTGACGACTGGCAACGTGTGCTAGCGACGGATCAACTGGGTGAGTTCCTCTCCGCGGTCGCCGACCGGCCTGCCGGTCCGGCCGCCCACGACGCCGCCGTGGAGTGCGCTGCCCGCGCCCTCGACGCGGACGTCGCCGTCCTCCTGATCGACGGGAGTGTGGTGGCGGCCATCGGCCTGCCCGCCGACCAGGTGCCCGCCTATCCGCTGGCCGAGGTCGCGGCGGGCCGGCGCGTCACCCTCGACCTGCTGGACGCCCGGTACGCGGTCACCTACGCCCGGATCGGCGGCGCCTCCCCCGGCGTGCTGGTCCTCGGGCGTACCCGGGAGGCCTTCACCGCCGAGGAGGTGTGCCTGCTTCGCGGCATGGCCCGGGTGCTCGAGCTCAGCCTCCAGTCGCTGCACATAGTCGAGTCGGAGCGCCGCTACGCCGAGGAGAACGGCCGCCTGCTCGGCTATCTCGACCAGGGCCGGCGGGTCTTCGAGGAGATGGCCGCCGTGCAGCGGGCGATCGGCCGGCGCCTGCCCGTCCCCCAGATCTTCGACATGGTCCTGACCGCGGTACGGGACCTGCTGGGCGTCGACATGGTCGCGATCAACCTGGTCGAGCGGGACGACCCGGCGCTGGCCAGCACCGTGGCCGCCTTGGGCGTGCAACCGGAGGTGGCCGCCCGGCGCCGCCGGGTACCGGTGTCCGCGGGCGGTGTCTCGGGCCTGGCGATCCTCGGCGACGAGCTGATCGCGGTCGAGGACTACGCCTCCTGCCCGATCGCGCTGCCGCCGATGACCGCCCTCCAGCTCCAGTCCGTCATGGCCACTCCGCTGCACGAGAACGGGCAGGTCGCCGGCAGCCTCACGGTCGGCACGTTCGGGGCCCGCCGCGACTGGGAGAAGCCGGCCCGCGAGATCCTCCAGGCCTTCGCCGAGCACCTCAGTCTCGCGCTGACCGACGCCCGCACCCAGGAGGCGATGAACGAGGCCTTCCTCGACTCGCTGACCGGCCTCGCCACCCGCGCGCTCTTCCAGGCCCGGATGGAGGAGGCGCTGGGCGCCGCCGGTCTGGGCGCCGCCGTGCTCTTCGTCGACCTCGACCGCTTCAAGGTCGTCAACGACTCGCTCGGGCACGCGGCGGGCGACGCGCTGCTCACCGGGGTGGCCGACCGGATCCAGAGCTGCCTGCGGGAGGGCGACACGGCGGCGCGGCTGGGCGGCGACGAGTTCGCCGTGCTGCTGCCGGGGGCGCTGGGTGCGGATGAGGCCGTACGGGTGGCGAACCGCATCCTGTCCGCCCTGCGCGAGCCGTTCGACCTGTTCGGCGCCGAAGCCTTCATCAGCTCCAGCATCGGCATCGCGTTCAGCGGGCCCGACGAGCACGACGTGGCCGAGCTCATGGTCCACGCCGACCTCGCCATGTATCAGGCCAAGAAGCAGGGCAAGGACCGGTTCGAGGTGTTCGAGCCGGCCATGCAGGAGGCGTTCCAGGCGCACATCGCCCTGGAGGCCGACCTGCGCCGGGCGGTCGTGCGGCACGAGTTCGAGCTGCGCTACCAGCCCATCGTGCACCTGCAGACCGGCGAGATCACCGGCGTCGAGGCGCTGATCCGCTGGCAGCACCCCACCCGCGGCATCGTGGCGCCGATGGACTTCATCCCGCTGGCCGAGGAGACCGGGATGATCGTGCCGATCGGCGAGTGGGTGCTGCGCGAGGCCACCTCGCGGGTGGCCGCCTGGAACACCCGGCGCAGCGGTCCGCCGCTGACGGTCAGCGTGAACGTCTCGGCCGTGCAGCTCGAACAACCGGCGCTGGTCCAGGTGGTGGACTCCGCGCTGAAGTCGGCCGGCCTGGCCCCCGACCGCCTGGTGCTGGAGCTGACCGAATCGCTGCTGGTGGACCACCGGGCGGCGACGCTGGAACGCCTGGGAGCCCTCAAGGCACTGGGCCTCCGCCTGGCCATCGACGACTTCGGCACGGGCTATTCATCGCTGGCCTACCTGCGCCGCTTCCCGGTCGACATCATCAAGATCGATAAGTCCTTCGTGGACGACGTGGTCGACGAGCCGACCGCGGCCGCCCTCACCCACGGCATCATCCAGCTGGGCCGGGCGCTCGAGCTGTCGACGATCGCCGAGGGCATCGAACACGCCGGCCAGCTGACCTCCCTGGCCGGTGGCAACTGCGAGCTGGGCCAGGGCTACTACTTCGCCGAGCCACTGACCGGCACCGCCATCGCCGACCTGCTCTTCCCCGCAGCCGACTGACCCCTCTTGTCCTCCCCGGCCGGACGACCGCTTGGTCTTCCCCCGGCCCGGCTGACCGCCTGTTTCCCCCTCGGCCCGGCTGACCGCCTGCTCTCCCCTCGGCCCGGCTGACCGCCTGCCCTCCCGTCGGCCCGGCCGACCGCCTGCTCTCGCCTCGGCCCGCGGCCTCTTGCGGCACACTCTGGGTGTGCGGGAGCGACCGGCCGGGCTGAGGGAGGACGACGACCTGCTGCGCGGGCTGGCTGACGGCTGGGGGCTGGTGGCGCGCTCGATCGAGTTCCTGCCAGTGGGCGCCTATCACTGGGCCGTGGACGACGGTGCCGCCCGATGGTTCGTCACGGTGGACGCGCGAGCCGATCCGACGCTGCCCCGGGCGCTGGGCACGGCGACGGCGCTGCGGCAGGCCGGGCTCGAGTTCGTCCGGGATCGAGCTGCACCTCACCCCCCGGCGATCGCCGCCTCAACCGGGTCGCCTTGTGCCGATACCGCACTTCCATAGAGGTTCGCCGAAGGGCCTACCCAGATCCTGTTTCCAGGAGGCCGGCCCGGCCGGGTCATAGTCGTGACCGCTGACCGTCAGGCCCGTAATGTCGCCGCATATGACATCACCGACGTGCGTCCCGCCACCGGGGGCGAGGTCCGCGCTTGGGAGAAGAGGCAACTGTGAGCACGATCCCGTTCGACCACACTGACCCCGATCTCGGGGACCTCGTCCCGGAGGGACAGACAGCCGTCATCGTCGACGGGGACGATCGCGTCAAGGTGGGCGTCATCCACGACCCGGAGGACGGGCCGCTGCAGGTCAAGGCCGTCCGTCTACCCGCGTCGATGATTGCCGCGGCTGAGGCGGCTGGACACCCGGCCGGCGTGTCCGGCGTCGTCCGTGAGGCGCTCGCCGACTGGCTGGCCCGTCACGCGGGTCGCGCCAACGAGGTCCGCGACGCCCAGGAGGCCCTCGCGGTCCTGCAACGCGTCATCGGCCACCTCGACGCTGCCTGACGCCACAATCTGGCCGCTCGGCGGAGCGCTCAGCGCACGTGCTGCTGGAGCACAGGGAGAATCTCGGCCAGGTGAGGTGGCTCGAGGCGGTCGGGGAGGGTGGCGAACGCGGCGGGGGTGACCCAGTCGTGGCCGAGCAGTTCCTCCACCTCGTACGGCATCAGGCCGGCGCCGGAGAGGGCCGGGCGCGAGGTGTCGTAACGGGCCGCGAAGAACTGCTCGTCGCCGGTGTAGCGGCGGCCCTTCCACGTGGTCTCGCGATGGACGTCGAGGTAGGTGTCGCCGATCCGGGCCGAGTCCAGTCCGGTCTCCTCGGCCAGCTCGCGGCGGGCCGCCTCGAGCGGGGTCTCGCCCTCCTCGATGCCACCGCCGGGCGGTTCCCAGAGGCGGGAGCCGTCGTGCGGGTCGCGCCAGTTCATCAGGAGCACCCGGCCGTCGGCGTCGAAGCAGATGACCCGTACGGCCGGGCGGTGAAAGCTCCCCATGATCTGACCCTAGGCGCGGGCCACCGCGGGGAGAAGCGCCTCGAAGTCGGCGGCCGGCATCGGGCGGGCGAACAGGAAGCCCTGCGCCGCCTGGTAGCCGAGCTCGCGCAACCGTTCGGCCTGCTCGTGGGTCTCGACGCCCTCGGCCACGGCGTGCAGGTGCAGAGCCTCGGCCAGGTGGACGACGCCCGCCGCGACCGACACGCGGCCGTCGGGGTCGGCCTGGGTGAACGAGCGGTCGAGCTTGACCTCGTCGAGGGGCACGTCGTGCAGCAGGCTGAGCGGGGAACTGCCGGTGCCGAAGTCGTCGAGGGCCAGCCGGACGCCGAGGGCGCGCAGCTCTTCGAGAACCAGGAACGACTCGCCGGGCTCCACCGGCATCGACTCGGTGATCTCCAGGGTGATCTGGGAGGCGGCCACACCGTACTCGTCGAGCAGCCCCGCCACCGTGGCGGCGAAATCCGCTTCGCGCAGGTCCCGGGCCGAGATGTTGATGTTGAGAAGGGTGCCGGCCGGCCAGCCGGCGAGCTGGCGCAGCGAAGCGCGCAACACCCAGCGGCTGAGAGGCACGATCAGACCCGTACGTTCGGCGAGCGGCAGGAAGGCGTCGGGGGCGAGCGTGCCGTGCAACGGATGGTTCCAGCGCACCAGGACCTCGGCGCCCAGCACCCGGGGCTTCTCATCCAGCGTGACGATCGGCTGGAAGAGCAGGAACAGCTGGTCGTCACGGATCGCGTCCTCCAGTTCCGCACCGACCGAGGTCGCCGCCATGTCGGCCGCGTAGTGCAGGGCCGCGGTGCCGGGCAGCGCCTTCGCGGCGTACATCGCGATGTCGGCCCGCCGCAGCAGCACGCTCGGGTCGTCGCCGGCGTGACCGTCGGCGATGCCGATGCTGGCGCGGATGGGCAGTTCGTGACCGTCGACGAGCACGGGCGCCCGCAAGGAATCGATCATGCGGCGGGCGGCCAGGTCGGCGGCGTCCGGATCGGCGCCGTCGAGCACCACCACGAACTCGTCGCCGCCGAGCCGGGCCACGGTGTCCTCGACGCGCAGACAGCCGGCCAGCCGCTGGGCGACCGCGATCAGCAACTGGTCGCCGACCTCGTGCCCGAGCGTGTCGTTGACCTCTTTGAAGTCGTCGAGGTCGATCAGCGCGACGGCCACCGCACGGCCGTCGGGCATCGTCAGCGCCTTCTGCAGCCGCTCGTGGAAGAGCACGCGGTTGGGCAGCTGGGTCAGGGCGTCGTGGGTGGCGTTGTGGTCGAGGCGCAGGAGCAGCCGGCCGTTGTCCTGGAACGCCGTGACCTGGCGGAGCACGACGACTGCGGTGAGCAGTACAGCGCTGACCACGACGATGCGCCGGTCGGTGCTGTCGTCCCGCCAGGTGATCGCGAGCAGCAGTCCGTCCACGACGGCGACGGCCACGTAGGGCAGGAAGCTGAACGGGCGCCGGCGGACCGGTTTGACACCGCGGCGGGGGCCGGTCTGTGCGGTCCGCTGGCGGTGAGCGGCGAGTGCGCCGGCGACGTAGAGCGCCGGCAAGTCGAGCATGTCCGGGAAGAGGTTCGGGTCGAGCGACGAGAACAGCGGTCGCAGCACCGGACCGATCGCGCCGATCAGCACCGCGACGCCGATCATCCGGAGCGCTCCCGGGTCCATGTGGTTCTGGCTGGTCAACAAGAACTTGGCGACCGCGAAGACCGCCAGCAGCGCGAGCACACTCAACGCCAGCGAGGTGAAGATCATCCGAGGATCGCCGTCCTCGAGCGCGTAGCGGCCGGAGAAGTGCCACAGGAAGAGCGCGCAGGCCAGCATCACGGTGCCGGCGTCGAGCACCACCCGGAACACGTCGCCGCGGGTCTGGTGACCGAACGGGAGGCGGAGTAGGGCGTACATCACCAGCACGACGGCGACGCCCTGGAAGGCGATCTGCCCGGCCCCGGCGCCGGCGTGCAGCGGATCGGAGGCGGTGAGCGTGTGATAGGCCTGGGCGGCGTTGCCCAGACCGACCGGGATGCACAACGTGCCGATCCGGCGCCAGAACTGCCGTACGGCCGGTGGGAGGTGCTCGGCGCGCGAGGTCCGGAAGCAGTCGAGGGCGAGCACGCCCGCGCCGACCACGCCGGGTAGCCAGAGGAACGCCCACGGGATCACCGGGTTGATCGCGTTGACCACCACGGCGACAACCGTCACCACCAGCAGCGCTACGGACGCGCGCAGTGGCCGACTGCCACTGCTCCACAACCCGTCCATCCGGTCGCCTCCTCGAGAAAATTGCTCCCGTCAGATCGGCCGGCGGCGGATGAGGGTGAGGAATTGCGCTGTGACCCAGGTCCCCGGCGGGAACGTTCGCCGGGCGGCCATACTTTGACACTGTGCTGCGACCTGCGACCTACGCCGAACGGGACATGATCCTGCCCTGGCGCAACCACGAGTCGGTGCGTGCCGTGAGCCTGACCACGCACGAGATCAAGCCCGAGGAACACGCGAGGTGGTGGGAAAAACGGTGGCGTGATGTGCTGATCTACGAAGACGATCGGGGCACGCCCGCCGGCGTTGTCATCTTCGACGGGAACACCTGGTCCTTCTATCTCGACTCGGCCGGTCTGGGCGACCGGCAACTCGCGGCGTGGATGCGCCTCGAGAAGGAAGCGGTGGACTACGCGTTCGGCACACTGGGCCTGGAGACGCTCGGTGGCGAGACGCTCGCCGACAACAAGCAGGTGCTCGCGCTCCACCGCCGCTTCGGCTTCCAGGAGACGCGGCGCTACGAACGGCTCGTCGACGGCGAGATGAAGACTGTCGTCTGGACGGAGAGAGGGAAGTAATGACTAAGTTCGGGCCCGACAAGCGGCCGTACATCGTCGCGGAGATGTCCGGGAATCACAACGGCTCTCTCGACCGGGCGCTCGCGCTGGTCGACGCGGCGGCGGACGCCGGCGCGGACGCGATCAAGATCCAGACGTACACGGCCGACACCATGACCGTGGACGTGAAGCACCCCCGCTTCCAGATCTCCAAGGGCCACGAGCTGTGGTCCGAGGCCTATCTGTACGACCTGTACGAGCGCGCCCACACGCCGTGGGACTGGCACCAGCCGATCTTCGACCGCGCCCGTGAGCGGGGCATCACGCCGTTCTCGAGCCCCTTCGACCGGACCGCGGTCGAGCTGCTCGAGAAGCTGGACGCGTCGCTCTACAAGATCGCCTCCTCGGAGATCACCGACCTGCCGCTGATCCGCCTCGCGGCGAGCACCGGCAAGCCGATCATCATCTCCACCGGCATGGCCTCGGTGAAGGAGATCGCCGCCGCGGTCGAGGCCGCCCAGGGCGTCGGCGCCACCGACATCACCGTGCTCAGCTGCACCGCGTCGTACCCCGCCCCGCCGGAGTACACGAACCTGCGCCGCATCCCGGTGCTGGCCCAGATGCTCGAGCTGCCGATCGGCCTCAGCGACCACACGCACGGCATCGGCGTGCCGATCGCCTCGGTCGCGTTCGGCGCCTGCCTGATCGAGAAGCACGTCACGCTGGACCGCGCGGACGGCGGCGTCGACTCGGCCTTCTCGCTCGAGCCGGCCGAGCTCAAGGCCATGCGGATCGAGTCGGAGCGGGCCTGGCAGGCGCTGGGCACCACGCACATCGGCCCGACCGAGGCCGAGAAGGAGGGCCTGCGGTTCCGTCGCTCGCTCTACGTCGTGGCCGACGTCAAGGCGGGCGACAAGGTCACCCCCGAGAACGTCCGGTCGATCCGCCCGACCGGCGGCCTCGAGCCCGACGCGATCGGGCTGGTCCTCGGCCGGACGTTCGTGGCCGACGCCGCCAAGGGCACGCCGCTGACCTGGGAACTCGTCTAGCTTGACCGAAAAAGGGGGCCCCGGACGGGGCCCCCTTTTCTCATGCCTGCTGTGTCTTGGCGGCGGCCCGCCGGGCTCGCCGGCCCCGGACGAACTTACGTCCGTCGCGGACGATCACCCGGTAACCGCTGCGGGCGACCATGAGGACCCGGCCCGGCCAGGACTTCTTGTAGAACTGCACTTCCCAGTCCATCTTGCTGACCGCGAGGTCGCGCGACTTGATCATCTGCTCGGTCCAGTCCATCATCGCCAGCAGATGGCTCGCCTCGTACCGCTGGCGCCACAGTGCCTCGGTGAGCTCGCGGAAGCCGGCGACGTCGACCGAGGCGGTGCCGGGCGTGACGGCCAGCAGCTGCAGCCGCCGGTCGTGCTGGTCGGCCAGGCTCAGGTCGAAGTCGGCCGCCTCGAGCTGCACGTGCAGCTCGACCGCCGCGCGCACACGATCGGCGTCGACCCCCCGGCCCACCATGCCGAGCATGATCGCGGTCAGGTCGACCGCGCTCGACGTGATCTGCCACGGGTGCGGCTGACCCGAAGTGATCAGCTGCACGGCGAACTGCCAGACCGCCCGGGTCTCGGCCGTCTCGACCGGGACGGGCTCGGTCGGCTCCCAGCGGGTGGGCAGCAGCGACAGACCCTGCTCGGTGACGAAGACGTCGGCCAGGCCGGCCAGCGCGACCGGGCCGGTCAGCAGACCGTCCTGGGCGTGCGAGTGCAGCCACGCGTCGAACTGGGTCAGCTCGACCCGCAGGGCACGCAGGTCGTTCGTGGCGGCCAGGTGCAGCAGGCGTTCCTCGACCACGTAACCGGCGTCGGCGCCGGGCGCCGACGGCTCGCTGATGCGGCGCAGACCGGCCCGCTCGAGCGGACCCGAGAGCGGCTCGAGGACGGTGGTGCGCACGTCGCCCTCTTGTGAGGCGACCTCGTAGGCGAAGGTGCCGTTCGCGTCGCCGACCAGCAGCTCGTGGCGGTCGATGGCAGGCGTCGTGCCGGCCCTGGCGATGACCAGCCAGGCCGGGGCCAGCGCGGCCTCGGCGCCGGCCCGCAGGGCCCGGCTGACCAGACGGCGCGGGTCGCTGAGCACGGGACGGCCGCGGTAGGCCGCGGTGAACGCCTGGGACAGCGCGGTGCCGAGCCGGGGGCGCAGCGGCGAGGAGACCTGGTCGAGCAGGCCGTCGCCGACCAGCACGGTCGGGACGGACGGGTCGGGGAACACCGCGTACGACGCGCCGACGGTCAGACCGGACTCGGCGAGCCGGGCCGCAAGCTGCTCCTGCGACGCCGGGCGCTGCGGGTCGTGCTCGTCCTCGGGGGAATACCAGTCCGAGTCGAGGCGCTCGCGGGCGCCGGGCTCGAGCCGGACGGTGTGGTGCACACCGAGGTGGTTGTCGTGGACCAGCAGCAGGACGCCGTCGGGACGGACGGCCTCGGCGAGCCGGTCGATCAGGCGGGCCGGGGACATCTGCTCGCCCTCGGCCGAGTTCAGCCGCTCGACGCCGTCGGCCGCGACCACCAGGTCGAACCGCTCACCGGCGTCGAGCTTGACCGCCGCGCCGGACAGGACAGTGACCTGCGAGTGGTTGCGGGCAGCGTCCTCGGCGTCGACCAGCGAGCGGAGCAGCCAGGTGACCGAGGCGCCGCTGTCGGCCAGGGCGACGACGACCTCGTCGGCGTGCGGACCGGCGACCAGGACCGTGCGACCAGGACCGGCGAACTGCCCGATCAGGTGACGAAGGACGGCGCCGCGCGGCAGCGCCTCACTGCGCTGCGGGTCGCGGTCGCTCCAGTTGAACATCTCGCCGCCGATACGCCGCAGGTTGTTGACCAGCGGTGCGGTAAGCGCGGCGGCGAAGTCCGTACCCTGGTTGGGAAGCAGGGCAGCGGAGCGTTCCGACATCACTTCACCCTCTCTGTGGAAGCGGGCCGACCCAGCTTGTGCTGACGGGCCGGCGGGTGGACGTGACCGGTGTGATTGTTGACGTGCTGCATTCCCTCGTCCATCGCCGGCTGCTGGTGCGCTGCCTCTAGTCTCACTCGGGCGCGCGATATCGCCAGGTCTTTCGAGACCTGCAAAGTCGGACGCCGAAAGGTACCACTCAAGGTTAAGTTCCGCGCAGACCGTTAGGGAATCGTTCCCCGGTCGCGGCAGCCAGCCGAACGGGCGAAATGTCCGCGACTGACCAGCAAGCGCCGCCTCGCAGGACACCACCGGCCGGAGCCTGGACGAATCCTGTGTGTCACAGATCACCCGGAGACGACCGTAACTGTCCCGCCCCTCATTCTCACCAAGATCATGACCTACAGTGGACGGCATGGCCGGAGCCGATGCTGCCACGTTTTCCCCGGTCAGAGCCCCGGTGAGGGGACCAGCGTGAACCCCAGGACACTCGCCGTGATCTCCGCCGGCGGAGTCCTGGGCGCCCTGACCCGACACGGTTTGCAGGTGCTCTGGCCGCACGCCGAGGGCGGATTTCCCTGGGCCACCTGGCTGATCAACGTGTCCGGATGCTTCCTCATCGGCGTCATATCGGTGCTCTTGCGTGACTCGCGTTATTGGCGGCTTTTTCTGACGACCGGCCTCCTGGGCGGATATACGACGTTCTCGACGGCGATGACTGATGTCGTGGTGTCACCGACCGTGATCGGCTTGACCTATCTGTTCACGACCGTGATCGGCGCACTGCTGGCCGTCTGGGCCGGCAACGCGCTGACCACCCGGGTACGGCGATGACCGTCCTGCTGATCGCCCTGGGCGCGGCGGTCGGTGCGCCGCTGCGCTACCTGACCGACCAGGCACTGAAGAAGAGGGCCGGGACGTTCCCACTGGGCACGTTCGTCGCCAACGTCCTGGGGTCGCTGCTGCTCGGCTTCGTGATCGGGCTGCCCGCCCCGGCCGGCGTGATGGCGCTGGTGGGCACGGGATTCTGCGGCGCCCTGACCACATATTCGACCTTCAGCCTGGAGGCGCTGACGCTCTACGAGAGCGGCGAGCGGTCACGGGCCACGACGTACGTGCTGGCCAGCCTCATCATCGGCCTGAGCGCAGCAGCCCTGGGCCACCTGGCCGGCTCCACCCTCTGACACCGCTCCGCCGCCCGCCGCACCGCACCCCGACGCCCACCATCCGCCGCACCGCACCCCGACGCCCACCATCCGCCGCACCGCACCCCAGCGCCCGCCACTCGCCGCACCGCGCCCCCGCCAACGCGGCTCTACGGCCGCCACAACTCCCACCGCAGCACCCGCAGCTTCGATTTGCCTGTTTTGCGCAGGGTGCCACCCAGACCCCCGCCCACCCAGGGGCCGAGGGTATGCCTCGTTTGTCAGGGCGCCGCGGTTATCCACACTGGCGACTTATCCACAGAGCGACGGCTCCCGGCCACCGGCGTTCGCCCGATGGATGCAGGATCGGCGCATGGAGTTGGCGAAGATTTTGGAAGCGGCCGCCGGTGGCGTGTTCCCGCCGGCCGACGGCAGCACGACGGTGGTGCCACAGCCCAGCGAGCGTGACGCCGGTGTGCTGGCCTTCACGGCACACACCGTCATCTTTCTCGACGACGACCCGGAGTGGATCCATGCGACCATCGCCGGCCTCGACTGTGATCCGCTCGCGGCCACCATGAACCCGGTCTTCCTGGCAATCCTGATGGCCCGCAGCGGCCGCACGACCGACACGATCGACTTGCTCACCGTGGCGCCCGCGCTTCCCGGGCCACCGCCACTGCCGCTGACCGAGCAAGATCAAGACCATCCTCGCGTACGCCGGGCCCGCAGCCGCCGCGACGACGTGCGCGTCTGGTCGACCCCCGGTGGCCTGCTCACGATCGGCCGCGGCGTGGCCGGGCGTCACGAGGTGTCGATCGAGGTGGACGGCGCCGCCGCCGAGCGCGGTCTGGGCCGCGCCCTTGCCCTGTCCGCCCGCCATCTCATCCCGGCCGACGCGGTGCTCTGGTCCCAGCAGGCCACTGGCAACGCCCGCAGCATCCGCGCCTTCCAGTCAGCCGGCTACCGCCCCGTCGGCGCCGAGCTCGTCCTGCACCCGACGGAGAAGAGCCGAGCCGCCAACGGAGCAGAGCGACCAACGCCGGGCCGATGACTCAGAGCTGCAATCCGTAATGCCCACCGAACGAAACCGACGACGCCGGGTGGGGTGCGGCCTGGCACCGACTCGGACCAAGGAGGTAAGCCGACCGGAGAAGGTAAGCCGGAACCGTGGGAGGTCTGCCGGGACGGCTGCCGACGGTGCACCGGCGCTGGCCCGAAGTCGGCGACCAGGACCGGCCGACGGGTGGCGAACGCGTCGATGCAGATCTCGCGCGGAGCTGTTCCAAGGCGCGGGCAGCCGGGTGGGGGCTGCACCGGACAAGGACGGGGCGCTGACTCTCCTGAGTCGTTCGCGCAGCGCGGCCTCGAACTCCAGCGGCCGGCGACGGGACTGGCGCTGAACCTGGGCTGCGCCGAGGAGGACCGAGTTGAACCGGTCCTGGCCAAAGACGACGGCAGGGCCCCGGCGGATGCCGGGGCCCCGTGGGAGTGGGGGTCAGGAGACCGTGGCCAGCTCGCGGTCGGGAGTGGGGGTGGTGGTCTGCGGGGGCTCGTGGGCGATCTGCGGCAGCCAGCCCAGCCAGCGAGGCAACCACCAGTTCTTCTCTCCCAGCATGGCCATCACGGCGGGCAGAAGCACAGCCCGGATGATGGTCGCGTCGAGCAGGACGGCTGCGGCCAGGCCGATGCCGAGTTGCTTGGTCGACGCCAGGGGCAGCGTCGCGAAGAGGGCGAACACCGCCACCATGACCACCGCCGCGCTGGTGATGACGCCGGCTGTGCGGCCGATGCCTTCGCGGACTGCCTGCCGGGTTGTCAGGCCGCGGTCGTGGCCCTCGCGGATCCGGCTCAGCACGAAGACGTGGTAGTCCATCGACAGTCCGAACAGGATGATGAACAGGAACAGCGGCATCCAGTTGACGATGCCGTCGGCCGCCTGGAAGTCGAGCAGGCTCTCGAAGTGGCCGTACTGGAAGACGAAGACCAGCATTCCGTACGCCGCCGCGACGGACAGCAGGTTGAGCACGACCCCGGTCAGTGCGATCACGACCGAGCGGAACGACACCAGCAGCAGCACGAAGGCCAGTCCGAGCACGAAGCCGAACACCCACGGCATGCTCGCGTCGAGCCGCGCGTTGAAGTCCGCGCTGCCTGCCGCGTCACCGGTCACCAGCGCCGACGGTCCGAACACGGCCGGTGCCACGTCCTCACGGAGCAGCTTCAGCGCCTTGTCGTCGTCGGCCAGACCGACCGAGACGATCGCGACCGTGCCCGCCGGGTTCATGCGCACGTCGACCGGGCCCGAGAGCTGCCCGCCGCTGGCCTTCACGGCCGAACGGAACTTTGCCACCGTCTGCTCGAAGCCGGCGCCGGGCGACCGCACGACCACCTCGGCCGGCGACGTCTCGCTCGGGAAAGCCTTGTCGACCGCCTTGTACGCCTGCACGATCGACGCGCTCGGCGGCAGGTCCTCGAGTCCTTCCGCCTTCGTCTTGAGGTTGAGCGCCGGCGCCGCCAGTGCGCCCAGCACGCCCACCGCCAGCAGCGCCGAGATCAGCGGCTTGGCCAGCACCAGGCGCAGGAACCCGTTCCACATCCGGTTGTCGCTGCGCTTGCGGTACAACCCGGGGATCTTGATCGAGTCGACCCGGTCGCCCAGTGCCGACAGCAGCGCCGGCAGTACGGTCAGGGATCCGAGCACGGCCGTCGCGACCACCAGGATCGTGCCCACCGCAAAGCTGGTGAAGACGGCGTCGTACGTCAGGAACATGCCCGCCATGGCCACCATGACGGTCAGGCCGGAGACCCAGATCGAGCGGCCCGAGGTCTGCGCGGCGATCACGAGCGCCCGGTGCGGGTCGGCCCCGTTGCGCCGCTCGTCGCGTTCCCGGCGGATGTAGAACAGGCAGTAGTCGACACCGACCGCGAGCCCGACCAGCAGCATCACGTGGGCCGTGGTGTCCACCGTCGGTGCCAGCCGGCTGGCGAAGGCGAGGAGGCCCATCGCAGCCATCACGGCCATGATCGCCAGCGCGACGGGCAGCAGGGCGGCCACCACCGCGCCGAAGGCGACCAGCAGGATGCCCAGGGTCACCGGGATCGAGAGGATGCCGAGCTGGGTGAGACCTTTCTCGAGGTCGTCCCCGATCAGCTTGTCGCCGCTGGCCGAGCCGGCCTGGGCGACGTAGAGGCCGGGGTGCCGGGTCTGCGCCGCGGCCACCGTGTCGAGTGCCGGCTGGACCCGGTCGGAGGCTGTCTCGGCGTCGCCGCTGATGCTGAAGGCCACGAGCGACGAGCGGCCGTCCGGCGACTCGATCGGCTTCTGGACGTCGATGACGTCGGTGGTCTTCTTCAGGGCCGCGGTCACGTCGGTGAGGGCGGCCGCCCGGTCGGTGCCGGCCCGGTTCTGCACGATGACCATCTCGCCGGCCGGCTGCGCCGGGAATCCGGCCGCCTCGACGATCCGGTCGGCCTGGCCGGAGTCCCCGTGCCCCATGTCGGCCGAGTTGGCCTCGCGGGTGCCGAACTGTCCACTCACTACGGTGACGGCGATGACGAAGGCGACCCATCCGAGGATCGCGAGCGTTCGGTGGCGGGCGCTCCACAATGCGGCGCGGGCGGCGATGCCCTTGACGTTCCCCCTGTTTTCCATGCTGAGAACGCTATGGAGGCGGGGGGATCCGATCGATACAGCAGCCCGGCGTATCGGCGGTGGGGTTAGCCCTACCCCTGCAGGTAGGCCAGCACTGCCATGACCCGGCGGTGCTGCTCCTCATCCTGGTGCAGGCTCAGCTTGGTGAAGATGTTGCGCACGTGCTTCTCGACCGCGCCGTCGGTGACGACCATCTTGCGGGCGATCGCGGCGTTCGACAGGCCTTCGGCCATCAGGCCGAGCACTTCGCGCTCGCGCGGTGTCAGGCCGCGCAACGGGTCGTCCCGGCGACGCCGGACGAGCAGCTGGCTGACCACCTCGGGGTCGAGGACAGTGCCGCCGCCGGCCACCCGGCGCAGCCCGTCGAGGAAGTCGGCGATCTGGGAGACGCGGTCCTTGAGCAGATAACCGACCGCGCCCAGGCGGTCGGCGAGCAGATCGTCGGCGTACGAGACCTCGACGTATTGGGAAAGCACGAGGATCGGGGTGCCGGGCACCAGGCTGCGCGCCTCGACCGCGGCTCGCAGGCCCTCGTCGGTGTGTGAGGGCGGCATCCGGACGTCCACGATGGACACATCCGGCTTGTGCTCGGTGATCGCCGACACCAGGGAAGGCCCGTCGCCGACGGCCGACACCACGGTGTGGCCGTTCTCTTCGACAAGCCGGACAAGTCCCTCACGCAACAACACCGCGTCGTCGGCAATCACCACCCGCATGCCGTAACTCTGTCAGATCGACCGGAACCACGTCCGTCCGCACGGCGAAGCGGAGGGGGGAAGGGGCCGAAGGAGAAGGCGGAAGGGGCCGAAGCGGAAGGGTGGGACAGCCGCATCGGAGCGACGTCCCACCCTGACCGAGACGGTGCGGACGGATCAGACGGGCAGGGCCGCGGTGAGCCTGGTCCCGCCGCCCGCCGGGCTGCTGACGTCGAGGACGCCGCCGGCCGCGCGGACCCGGTCGTCCAGGCCGGCCAGCCCGTGCCCCTTGGCCACGCTGGCCCCGCCCACCCCGTCGTCGGCGATCGAGACGATCAGGCCGGTGGCGTTGCGCCGCACGCTGACCTGCACCTCGTTGGCGAAGCTGTGCTTGGCCACATTTGTCAGGGCCTCGGCCACCACGAAGTAGGCCGTCGACTCCAGCGTCGGCTCGAGCCGCTCGACCAGCGGCGCGTCCAGCTCGACCGGGACGGTGCAGCGGCCGGCCAGCGCGGTGAGCGCGGCCTGCAGCCCGCGGTCGACCAGGATCGGCGGGGCGATGCCGCGGGACAGGGCGCGCAGCTCGTCGAGGGTCTCGCGGGTCTGGGTCAGCGCCTCGGCCACGGTGGCCCGGGCGGCGGCGGGGTCGGTGGCGAACTGCTGCTCGGCCCGGCCCAGGTCCATCGCGAGGCGCACCAGCCGCTGCTGCGGACCGTCGTGGATGTCGCGCTCCAGCCGGCGCAGTGCGTTGGCCTCGGCCGAGACGGCGGCCGCCTTCTGGTCCTGGGCGACCGTGCGGGCCGCGTTGGCCTCGGCCACCTGCTCGCGCAGCTCGTTGACCCCGCTCAGCAGGCCGCGGGCGAACCACGCCTCGAGCAGCGCCGAGGCTCGCACGACGGGGTAGAGGGTGCCGGCGAAGAAGACGCCGCAGGCGAAGTAGAAGAGCAGCCGGGTGGCCGTGCCGTCGCCCATGCCGAGCAGCTCCGGCAGGTCCTGGTTGTCGGCGCCGCGCGGAATCGACCACTCCCAGAGCCACACGGTCAGGCCGCCGATCGCGCCCGACCACCAGGTGACGACGAGGCTGAACGAGATCGTGCTCGGGATGAACCGGAACATCCCGTGCAGCATGTCGAGCCAGGCCTGCGCGTCGCCCAGCGTGGTCAGCGACTGGCGCACGACGCCGGAGTCGGCGGCCTTCTTGTAATAGGGGTGCCCGACCTTGCGGCCCAGCACCGGGCCGATCCGGGCCCGCTCCAGGGTGGCGAAGCCCCGGGCGGTCATCAGCGTCGCGATCAGGATCGGGAGGCCGACCCAGATGATCACCAGGCCGAGCCCGGTGAAGAACAGCGTCATGAACAGCGTGACGGTGAGGATGCCGAGCGGGAAGCCGATCAGCACGTACTGGGTGTCGATGCCGACCTGGCGCACGAGCCGGGCCAGCGGAGAGCGCGTCGGGGAGGCGTTCGTCGTCATGATGTCGACGCTAGGCATCGGCGGGCTCCGTTCCGATCCTGCTCGCCGCCGTGTCGACGGTAGGGTTAACCCCACCGTACGGGTCAGGGCAACTCATAAATCGACACCGGCCCCGACGAGAAACGCAGCGTCGCCACCTCGGCCAGGTTGGCCGACCGGCCGCCGGCCGCCCGATCGTCGGCGAAGAGCCACTTGACGCCGTAGAGGCGCTGGAGCTCGGCCACGTCCTCCGGCTGGCCGTGCGCGAAGACCCGCTGGTTGAGCAGATAGCGCATGACGTCGGGGGCCGGCTGCTTGAAGTAGCGTTCGCCGTTCACCCCGTCCTCGGCGACCGCCTCGTCGGTGTATCCCCAGCTCTCGACCACGGTGCGCCGGCCGCCCAGCCCGGCCACCCAGAACGCCCGGGAGTCGCAGGTCTGCGTCCAGTCGATCGGGATGCAGTGCACGTTGGTGGCCACGACGTCGTCGCGGCCGGCGTTCTGATCGAGCCATTCGGCCGCGGCCATCTCGCCGCTCAGCACGAGTTTGCCCGGATCCAGGAGCCCGGTCGGCACGGCCCCGAGCGTGGTGTCGACCTCCTCGATCTGCCGTTTGGCCCCGCCGACCAGCCCGGCCATGAGCACGGCGGCCAGCAGCGCGGGCATGATGGCCCGCCACGGGGTCCGACCGGTGATGACGCGGTGCAGAATCAAGCCGATCAGACCGAGGCCGATGGCGATGATCGCCGTGCGGATCAGCGGCTCGGCCAGCGCGAAGATCCAGTTGACGACCCGGTCCATCCGGGGGGCGTACATCTGCGGCGCGAGCAGCGCCCACGTGCCGCCCGCGATCGATCCGGCGAACACCGCTTTCCAGCCGCGGGCCAGGTCGGCCATCACCCAGGCGACCGCGACCGTGCCGAACGGCGCCGCCCCCGTGTAGAAGTACACCTGGCTGGCCGAGGGGTGCCAGAGCAGGAAGGTGGCGCCGAACCCGGCCGCGGTCATCCCGGCCAGCAGCCAGGTCGACGGCTCGCGCCTGGTCGTGCCGGTGACGATGCCGAGCAGCGCGAGCATCCGGGGCGACTGCATGAGCAGCCACCAGATCAGCAGCCCGGCGATGAAGAGCCGGCCCGCCGTGCCGGTCGTCTCCACCCCGTACGGAAGGAACCGCGACCCGTCGATGACGTCCTCATGACCGATGGTGTCGCGGTAGGGCGCCATCCAGTAGAGGACGGAGAGCGGCTGGAAGCCGAGCGTGCCCGCGCCGCCGCCCGCGAAGAGCCGGAAGCCCAGACCGACACCGGCCAGGGTGAGCGCGAAGAGCGCGAGCACGGGCAGCAACCGGCGACGGTATCCGATCAGCACGATCAGGGTGGCGGCGAGGAGCCCGGCGATGAACGGCGGCAACGCGCTCGACTTGGCACCGGCGCAGGCCAGGGCGAGCGGGAAGATCAGTGCCCATCCCCAGCGCAGCCGGCGGCCCCGCAGCACGTCGACGGTGAGCACGACCATCAGCGCCTGCAACGGAAGCACGTACGTCTGGGACGGGCTGAACGCGCTGACCGGGCTCCCGCCGAGCGGGGTGTAGGCGGTCCCGAGCAGCAGGGGAAGGCCCACGATGGCCGCCGTCCCGCCGAGGGCGCCGGCCCACCACTTGCCGCTGAGCGAGCGGACGAGCGCCGCCATCACGAGGACGGCCGTGCCCGCGACCGGCACGATCCACAGGCGCAGCAGCACGACAGCCGGGTCGATCTTGGTGATCATGCTGGCCGTGGCGATGTCGGCGTCGGAGAGGTAGTGGTAGTGCAGCGGGGTGCCGGAGAGCTGTGGCACCTGGAACGGCATCGGCCGCATCATCTCGTGCACGAGCGCCAGGTGGTAATACAGGTCCTGATAGATCACGCCCCCGGCCGGCGGCAGCGGGGTGGTGAGCCAGCCCGGGTATTCCGACAGCACGAGCAGCATGAGCCCGATGGCGACGATCCACGACCAGCGCACCGGCAGCGGCCGGGGCCGGCTCACCCGCCAGTATCGGTGGAGTCGCGGCACGGCCAGGAACGGCACCACGATCAGCGCCGGCCACCAGGGAAGCAGTACGAACTTGTCGAGGGCGGCCGACAACGCCCACGAGCCGAGCATGATCAGCATGCCGGTGGCGGCGCCGAGCCCGAGGTCCTCGGGCACGTTGCCCCGGCTGCCCCGCAAAGCCCGGTAGACCAGCGTGCCGGGCAGCACGACGTCGACGGCGAAATAGAAGGCGTAGAGCGCGATGTCCCGCCCCGAGACGCCCGTGTCGAGCTGCGTCAGGACGAAGGTGACCACCGGGAAGAGCCACGGCAGGATCGCCAGCGGCACCCGCGCCCGGCGAAGGAGCGAGTCACGGCGTCGGGTGGGGACCGCCGAGGGGCGCGCGACCGGCGCCGCCTCGACAGCCTCGAGCACAGCGGTCACTCTACGAGCGTCGTCAACCGGGTGAACTCGCGCGGGAGATCGAATCCGTCCCAGATCGATCCGAAGGTCAGAGCCGAGCCGAACGGGACGATCCGGTCGACCCCGCGCCCACCGAGCTCGAGCGCGAAGGCGCGCAGCTCGTCGGACCCGAAGCCGAAGTGGCTGAACGTCTGGTCCTGCCGGTTCATCGCCGGCACCAGCTCGAGCAGCGAGCCGACCTCGGCGAACGGGAAGGCTCCGGCCCCGATCCAGCGGCGCGGCGCGTCGGGCACGGTGACCAGTGACATCGCGGTGACCGTGTTGGCCGGGAACTCCATCGACGAGACGGCACCGGTCGCGGCCAGCCCGTAGGCGTTGACCCGCTTCTCCACCGCCATGGCGGCGTCGATCTCCCAGCCGCGCTGGTCGACAACCTGCAGCAGCAGCTCGATGAACTCGGTCCGGACGTCGTCGGTGTCCGCACCGACCAGGAACACCGTGCGCGGCGACGAGCAAGCCGCCTGGTCGAACCAGTACGAGTCGTTGGTGAAGCCGAGGACCGCCTCGCGCCGCTTGGCCGGGTCGGCCGCCCGCCAGCCGGCCGCCGAGACGGCGGCCCACGACGTGCGGTCGGGGAAGGTGAGGTCGCGGGCCGACGGGCGCAGCGGGTGCTTGCGGATCGCCTCGACGGCCGAGTCGCCGCCCCAGATGACCCGCAGGTCGGCCCACTGGCTGAGCGCCGCGGTGACCTTGTCGTCGCGCCCGTAGGTGATCATGCGCTGGGTGCGCCCGATCACCGGGTCGGCGTCGGCCAGCACCTCGTTGAGCGCGGTCAGGATGGTGTCGGCCGCGGTGGCCGAGCGCTCCGAGATGCGGACGACGTTGTGGTTGCCGGCCAGGGCCGAGAGCGCCCACGAATACACGAAGATCGTGTCGACGTTGGCCGGCGGGATGTGGAAGACGTTGCCCCGGGGGAAGACGAGCGCGTCGTCCCGCTGGAGGTGGGCCACCGTGCGGTGAAGCTCGGCGGGCCGCAGGAAGAAGCCCAGCGAGCCCAGCTCGGGGTGCCGGCGGGCGACCGCGGGCGCGAGCAGCTTGCGGGCCAGCTTGGCCAGGAAGTCGATGACCCGGGGGTCGCCGACGGTCAGCCGGTCGTCGGACGGGGCGGTGAGGTCACCCTCGGCCCCGAAGCGGTATCGCATCACGCCGCCTCCCGGTAGGTGTCGGAGCAGCCGCGGGCCTCGGCCCGGGGGAGCCGGCCGAGCACTGAGAAGCGCTTGCCGGGCCAGTCGCCGTCGTCGATGCCGTGCACCACGCCCAGATCCTCGGTCAGCAGTACGTGACCGGGGTACGACGTAGGGAGCGTGCTGATCACCTCGAGCAGGCCCGGCTTGCCCGGCGGCAGTTCCTCCCAGGTCACCGGGTCGCGCACGACGACGTCGGCGAAATCGGGGCAGTAGAGCGAGCCACCGGTCGGCCCCTCGAGGAAGATCGTGCCGATCTGCTCGATCATGCCGTAGTAGTTGTGCACCTTGGTCAGCCCGACGCCGGCCAGCCGCTTGCGGAACTCCTCGGGCGAGACGGCCTGGTCGACCAGCTTCTTCCAGCCGCCCGAGTGGATCAGGATGCCGTTGCTGAGGTCGAGGCCGTTGTCCTTGGCCACCTCGTAGAGGTGCAGCCAGACGAGGTAGGTGAAGCCGAAGATCAGGAACGGCTCGTCGCCGTACTGGTCGAGGAAGCCCTTCAGCGCGTCGACGTCGACGTGGCCCTCGTTGTCGAGCGCCCACACGTGGTTGCGCCCGAAGTTGGACATGCCCAGCACGCCGGCGCCACGGGCGCTGAACGACTTGCGGTCCTTGAGCATGGCCTTGGTGTCGACCAGGATCATCGGCAGCCGCTTGGGGCCGAGCACGCTCTGCACGGTGGCGCCCAGCTTGCGGGTCTGCTCGGCGGCCGCGGCCTTGTCGAGGTAGATCTTGCTGACCTCGGCGCCGGTGGTGCCGCTGGACGTGAGGACCTTGTAGACCTGGTCGTCCGGGATGCTCTTGAGCTCGAGGTTCTTGAACAGCCGGACCGGCAGCCAGGGCAGGCCGGCGACGGTGGTGGCGGGCTGGTAGCCGTTGGCGGCCAAAATCCGCTCGTACGGCTCGCAGTTCTCCCGGTGGTGCTCGACCAGCGCGGAGAGCTCCTTGAGAAGGACCTCCTCCTTCGCGGCCTGAGGCAGGGTGAAGACACTACTCACAGCGAAGACTCCAGCGCCCGATAGTCGATCTTGCCGTTGGGCAACAGCGGCAGCGCCTCAACACTACGCACCACGACGCCGGAGAAATGTGTCCCGAGCCACTCGGCGATCTTGGTGCGCAGGCCACGGGCCTCATCGTCGGAAATGTTGGCCGCGAAGACGTTCAGCTTGTCGTCGCCGGCCACCGCGGCCACCGGGAAGTTCTTCTCCACGTCGTCCAGGTTGATCCGGACGCCGAAGACCTTGCCCATCCGCTTGATCCGGCCGGTGATGAAGAGGTAGCCCTCGTCGTCGAGCCGGCCCAGGTCACCGGTGCGCAGGACGCCGCCCTGCTCGTCGCCGAGCACCAGGTCGGCCGCGGTCTCGGCATAGCCCATCATCACGTTCGGGCCGCGGTAGACGACCTCGTCGTCCTCGATCGTGAAGGTGCCGCCGGGCAGCGCGGGACCGACCGAGCCGGCCTTCTCCTCGAGGCGGTCCGGCGGCAGGGTGGCCATCCGGGGCGCCGCCTCGGTCTGGCCGTACATGACGTAGAGCCGGCCGCCGACGGTCGCCATCCGCTGGGCGAAATCGGCCACCAGCTCGGCCCGCAGGCGGCCGCCGGCCTGGGTCAGGCTGCGCAGCGTGGGGTATTTGGCCGGGTCGAACCGCAGCCGGCGGAGCATTTCGTACTGCGACGGCACAAACGCCATCGAGGTGACGCCGTGCTCATTCACCGCCGTCCAGAAATCGCGCTGCATGATGCCGGTGCGCTCCAGCACCACCGTCGCACCCTTGATCAGGTGCGAGTTCAGGACCGACATCCCGTACGAGTAGAAGAGCGGCAGCGTCGTGACGGCCACCTCGTCGGAGGTGATGGCGAGGACCTCGGCGATCTGCTCGGCGTTCGCCTGGACGGCGGCCGCGGAGAGCCGGACAAGTTTCGGGTTGCCGGTCGAGCCGCTGGTGGTCAGCAGCAGGGCGAGGTCGGGATGCACCTCGGTGGTGGTGAAGCGCTCGATCAGGCCGGCGTGGTCGCCGTCGGGGTCGAGCAGCAGCACCGGACGGCCCAGCCGGAAAGCCGCCAGATAGCGGGCGATCGACGCGACGGTCGTCTCGATCGGCAGAAAGACGACCCCGCCCGGCTCCGCGGCCAGCTGCGCCTCGGCGGCGGCGATCGTCTCCTCGGTCAGGGTCTCGCCGGTGGCCGCGTCGATCACGCGGGCACCGGGGTGGAACAGGTTCACAGCGTCAGTCCTCCGTCGACCCCGAGCACCTGGCCGGTCACGAACCGGGCCTGCTCGGAGAGGAGGAACGTGATCACGTCGGCGACCTCGTCGGCCTCGCCCAGCCGGCCCAGCGCGGTGTCGGCGATGCGCTCCTGGCGGCCCTTCTCGTCGAGGGTGTCGAGCATGTCGGTGGCGATGAAGCCGGGCTCGATCGCGTTGACCCGGATGCCCTGCGGCCCGAGCTCTTTGGCGGCCGACCGGGCCAGCGCGGCCACGGCCGCCTTGGAGGCCGCATAGACGGCCTGACCGGCGATGCCGCGCGACGCGGTGATCGACGAGACCAGGACGACGGCCGGGTTGGTGCCACGGGCCAGCAGGCGGGCCGCGCCGCGCAGCGTGTAGACGGCGCCCGCCGCGTTCACCGCGAACAGCCGCTGGATGGTCGCGTCGTCGGTCATGCCGAGCATGCCGGCCGCGTGCGTGCCCGCGTTGACCACCAGCGCGTCCAGCCGCTTGAAGGTCTTGAAGGCCAGCTGATTGAGTTCCTTGGCGGTCTCGGGCTCACCGATGTCGCCGTGACCGCTGACCACGGTCACGCCGTGCTTGGCGGCGAGCTCCTCGGCGACCGGGGTGATCGACTCGGCCCGGTGGGCGTGCACGACGAGGTCGTAACCCCGCTCCGCGAGACGCGTGGCCGTGGCCCGGCCGATGCCACGGGAGGCGCCTGTGATCAGGGCCGCCCGGTTACTCATTGAAGTTGACCCCGTACTTACCGAGGATGTTGATCGCCTCGGTGAAGCTCGACATGTTGATGACGTCGTCTGTGTCAATCATCACCGAGAACTCGTCCTCGATCGCCGCCACCAGAGACATGTGGGCCAGGGAGTCCCACTTCTCGTTGTCCTGGTACCGCAGGTCGTCCACGGGCGCGTCCGCCGGAAGGTCCAGGGCGGTCCGGAACGCCTCGCGCAGTCGCTGCAGGTCACTCACTGGGGTACTCCAAAGGAAGGCGGGTGGACAGAGGCCTCTCAAGTTCGTCGCCGGGGGCGACGAGGTCGTTAATGCTAGCGGAAGCGCCGATGAACTACGGTTAGCGTTTGATGTTGGCCCTCGAATCGGCTGGTGAGCTGGTTATGCTTCCGGCTCGTACTGCGTCCTGACCACCCCCCGGGAGAAAATCAAGTGTCTGTACTCAGCGGATCGTCGATCCTGGTCACCGGTGCCACCGGGTCCTTCGGGAAGGCGTTTCTCAACTACGCCCTGACCCACCTCGACCCGCAGCGCATCGTCGTCTTCTCCCGTGACGAGCTGAAGCAGTACGAGCTCCGGCAGATGTTCGGCGACGACTCGCGACTGCGCTTCTTCCTGGGCGACATCCGGGACAAGGCCCGGCTCGACCGCGCGATGCACAACATCGACTACGTGGTTCACGCCGCCGCCCTGAAGCAGGTCGACACGGCGGAGTACAACCCCTCCGAGTTCGTCGAGACCAACATCAACGGGTCACAGAACGTGATCGACGCCGCGATCGACAAGGGAGTCAAGAAGGTCGTCGCGCTCTCCACCGACAAGGCGTCGAGCCCGATCAACCTCTACGGCGCGACCAAGCTCGTCGCCGACAAGCTCTTCATCGCCGGCAACCACTACGCGGCCACCCACCCGACCCGCCTCTCGGTGGTTCGTTACGGAAACGTTATGGGCAGCCGCGGCTCGGTCGTCCCGCTGTTCCGCAAGCTCGCCGCCGAGGGCAAGAGCCTGCCGGTCACCGACAAGCGGATGACCCGCTTCTGGATCACGCTCCCCCAGGCCGTGAAGTTCGTCGTCGACTCGTTCGACGTCATGCAGGGTGGCGAGCTGTTCGTGCCGCGCATCCCGAGCATGCGGATCCTCGACCTGATCGAGGCCGTCGCGCCCAACTCGGCCACCCACGAGATGGGCGTCCGGCCGGGCGAGAAGCTCCACGAGGAGATGATCGCCGCCGACGACAGCCGTCGCACGCTGCGCTTCCCCGACCGTTACGTGGTGCAGCCGGTCGTGGCGAGCTGGGGCTACGAGGCGCCCACCGGTGGCGAGGAAGTCGCCGACGGCTTCAACTACCGCTCGGACAACAACGACCTCTGGCTCTCGGTCGAGGACATGCGCAAGCTGCTCGAGGAGAACTGATGCTGCCGTACGGCCGGCAGTCGATCGACCAGTCGGATGTCGAGGCGGTCACGGCCGCTCTCGGCAGCGACTGGCTGACCACCGGCCCCCGGGTGGCGCAGTTCGAGGCCGACATCGAGGCGATCGCCGGCGCTCCGGCGGTGACCGTCACCAACGGCACGACCGCGCTGCACACCGCGTACGCGGCGGCCGGGGTCGGCCAGGGTGACGAGGTCATCACCACGCCGATGACCTTCGTGGCCACGGCGTCGTCGGCGGCGCTGCTCGGTGCCACGATCGTCTTCGCCGACGTCGAGGACGAGACGGCCAACATCGACCCGGCGGCGGTCGAGGCGCTCACCACCGAGCGCACCAAGGCGATCGCCGCGG
Source organism: Paractinoplanes maris (assembly GCF_023544465.1). Lineage (GTDB taxonomy): Bacteria > Actinomycetota > Actinomycetes > Mycobacteriales > Micromonosporaceae > Actinoplanes > Actinoplanes maris. Next base: position 554,293 of record NZ_JALPVL010000002.1, read on the forward strand.
TCGACTACGCGGGTCACCCGGCCGAGTACGACGCCCTCCGCAAGGTTTCCGAGGGCGCGGGCGCGGTGCTGATCGGCGACGCCGCCCACTCGATCGGGACGACCTACCACGGCCGTCCGGTCGGCACGCTTGCCGATCTGACGACGTTCTCGTTCTTTCCGACCAAAAACCTGACGACGGCCGAGGGCGGCGCGGTGGCGTCGATCCGGCCCGACCTGCTGCAGCGGGCGCGCACCTTCCGCACGATCGGCCTGGTGCGTGACAAGAGCCTGCTGCGCTACCCGGACGAGGGCGCCTGGCACCAGGAGGTCCACGAGTTCGGGAACAACTACCGGTTGCCCGACGTGCTCTGCGCACTGGGCAGCTCGCAGCTCAAGCGGCTGGCCGCGTTCAAGGCCCGCCGACAGGAGCTGACCGCCCGTTACGACCGGCTGCTGGCCGACGTGCCGGGGCTGCGCCTGCCGATCCAGCGTGACGGCGTCGACCCGCTGCGCCACTTGTACCCCGTCCGGGTGCTCGGTGGCCGGCGGCGCGAGGTCTTCGAGCGGATGCGCGAGGCCGGCATCGGTGTGCAGGTCAACTACATCCCGGTCTACTGGCACCCGGTCTTCGAGGACCTGGGCTACCGGCGCGGCATGTGCCCGGTGGCCGAGGCCTTCTACGCTGAGCAGCTGTCGTTGCCGCTCTTCGTCGACCTCAGCGATGCCGACCAGGACCGTGTCGTCGAGGCGTTGCGGACCATCCTCGGGAGCTGAACGGGTGCACCACGCCAACCACTTCTACGGCCACGCGCACATCCTCGCGGAGTATTGCGGCCTCGATCCGGAGCACCCGCCCCGGATCGACGGCTATGTGCAGCACGGCTGGAACGTGGTGGACGGGCTCGGCCTCGGCACGCCTTACGTGCCGGGCCGGCCCATCTTCGTCTACTCCGAGCGCACCCGGCGCCGGGCGTGGTCGATGGGGCGCCGGCAGGCCACGGTCGTCGGCGCTCCGTTCCTCTATCTGATCGCCCTGCGGCCCGAGGCGCCGGACGCCCCGCCGCGCGAGGGCACGATCTTCTACCCGTTCCACGGCTGGGAGAAGCAGCAGGTCCTCGGCGACCACCAGCGCCAGGTCGACGAGATCCTCGAGACCGAGACGGGCCCGGTCACCTTCTGCCTGTACTGGAACGAATACCGCAACGACGAGGTCCGGGCCGCCTACGAGAAGTACGGGCGGGTCATCTGCCACGGCTACCGCGGTCAGCAGTGGCGCGACACCGACCGGCACTTCCTCGACAAGCAGCTCGCCGAGATGCGCCGCCACCGGCGGGTGGCCTCCAACCGGCTGAGCAGCGCCATCTTCCACGGCGTGGCGGCCGGCTGCGAACCGGCCGTCTACGGCGACCCGATGCACCTCGACCACGAGGACCGCCCGACCGCCGACCGCATCCGTCGTGAGTGGCCCGAGCTGCACGGCAAGCACCTCGACGGGCAGGCCGCCCGGGCCTCGGCGCTGAGCGAGCTGGGCGACGGGTTCCTGGCCTCACCGGCCGAATTACGCGCCATGCTGGGGTGGACAAAGCATCATCAGGCGGCGACGGCTAGGGTGCCCGCGTGATCGAGATGATCGGGGGCGAGATGCCTTCCTTCACCGAGGACCGTCCCCGGCCCGGCGGGGCCTTGTTCGGCCACCTCGCCGGACTGCTGCCGGACGGCGCCCGGGTGCTGATCGCCGGGCCGCACGACGACGCCCTGATCGACACGATCGCCGCCCGCTGTTCGGCCACCTGCCTCGTCCGCTCCCAGCTCGAGGCGGCCGAGCTCGACGCCCGCGGCCTGCGGGTGCTCTGCGGCACGCTGGCCAAACTGACCGGCGACCAGCAGTTCGACGTCGTCGTCGCGCTCGACGGGCTCGGCCGGTTGTGCTCGGTCGAGGGGCCCCAGCTCGACTGGACCGAGAGCCTCCGAGCGCTGAGCCAGACCCTGCGCCCCGGCGGCACGCTGCTGCTCACCGTCGAGAACGAGCTGGGCGTCCACCGGCTGGTCGACCCGGGCAGCGCGACCGCGGTGCGCACCGACAGCGCCTGGAGCCCGCTCGGCGAGTTCGGCGGCCGGCCCGGCAGCCCGGCCCAGCTGACCGCCCGGCTCGCCGCCGAGGGGCTGTCGGCCGAGTGGCTGGCCGCGGCCTGGCCGGATCCCGGGGCGCCGACCCTGATCGCCACCACCGACGCGATGCGGGACGGGCCGGTCGACACACTGGCCGCCGTGACCGCGGGCGCCGCCGCCCGGGCGTTCGCCGGCCGGCCGGTGCTCAGCGACCCCCGCCGGCTCGCGGCCGCGGCCGTCCGCGCCGGTCTGGGCCCCGAGTTCGCCGCCGCCTGGCTGGTCGCCGCCGGCCGGGGCCCGCGCCCGGAGGCCGTGCTCCCGCTGCCGCCGGTGCTGCTCGGTGACGGCCCGGTGACCGAGCTGGCGCCCGGCCGTGACGGGGAGTGGACCCGGCGTGTACTGCGCGAAATACCTGGTCGTGACGATTCTGGCCTCAGCGGGCCACTCCCGGCGGGTCGTCTGCTCGAAGAGTTGCTCTTGGCCGCCTGCCTGCGGCACGATCTCCCGATCGTGCGGCGGCTGCTCACCGGCTGGGCCGCCGCACAGCCCGGGGCCACCGCCGACAACGTGGTGATCCACCAGGACAAATACTCGATTCTCGACCCCAGCGTTCCGCCGCAGACCGACGTGATCCGCCGGTTCGCCCAGACGCTGCTCGGCGGGGGCTACGCGCACCCCTGGCCGGCCGCCGTCGACCTGGACACTCTGACTTCGATCCTGCACGGCGCCTCGGGCCTGTCCGAGGACGTGCCGCCCGGTCCCGACCTTCCGCTCCCGGACTCACGCCGGGAGCACGAGGATCAGCTCCGGGCTCTGCGCGGGCAAGTGGCCGACGCCACCGCCCGTGCTCAGTGGTACGAGCGTGAGCTCGATAAAAAGGACAAAGAACTTCGTAAGGCTCGTACGCAGATCGCGACCTTCAGCGGCTCCGTCGGCTTTCGCGTGGCGAAGCTGGGGTACGGAGTAGCCCGTAAGGCACGTAATCGCCTTCGAAAAGGACTTTCATGACAACCCTCGGCATCATCCAGGCCCGGATGGGCTCTTCCCGGCTTCCCGGCAAGGTGTTGCGCCAGCTGGGCAGCCGCAGTGTCCTGGAGCGCGTCGTCCGGGCCGCCCAGCAGAGCGGTGTGCTGGACAAGGTCGTGGTGGCCACCACGACCGAGGCGGACGACGACGACGTCGCGACCGAGTGCGCGGCGATCGGCGTGCCCTGCTTCCGGGGCTCGGTCGACGACGTCCTCGACCGGTTCCTGGGCGTTCTCGACGAGCACGAGAGCGACATCGTGCTCCGCTTCACCGCGGACTCGCCGCTGCTCGACCCGGAGCTGATCGCGCTCACCCACCGGGTGTTCCTGGCCGCCGGTGTGGACTACATGACCACGTCGATCACCAAGACGCTGCCGCGCGGCCTGGATGTCGAGATCGTCCGCACGCCGGTGCTGCGCGAGATCGACGCGGTCGCCACCGCGCACCATCGCACCCACGTGACGTCGTACATCTACACGCACTCGGAGAAGTTCGACGTGCTCGGGCTGACCCTGCAGCCCGACCTGTCGCACCTGCGTCTCACGCTGGACACCGAGGACGACTGGAAGCTCATCGAGGCGATCGTCGCGCACTTCGGCGACGAGCCGATCTCGGTCCGCAAGCTCACCGACTGGCTCGCCGGCCGGCCCGAGCTGATCGAGCTGAACGCCCACGTCCTTCAGAAGGCCCTGGTCCAGGCATAGCGGTGACGATCGTCGGTATTCGCTGCGACGCCGGTGCCCGCACCGGCGTCGGCCATCTCGTCCGGTGCGTCGCGCTGGCCGAGGAGCTCGTCTCCCGCGGCGCCGAGGTGCGCTTCCTGAGCGACCTCGGCGGCGTGGACTGGGCCGAGTCCCAGCTCACCCAGCGTGGCCTGCCCTGGCTGCCGCCACCGGCGGACGAGGCCGGGCTGGTCGCCGCCGTCGATCGGCTCGGGCTCGACGCGCTGGTCATCGACTCGTACACCCTGCCGCCGCGGCAGTCGGCGGCGGTCCGCGAGACCGGCCTGCCCGTGCTCGCGATCGTGGACGGTGACTTCCGGGGCCAGACGGCCGACATCTACGTCGACCAGAACCTCGACGCCGTGATCGACGCCGAGGGCGCGCTCGGCCTGGCCGGCCTCGACTACGCCCTGCTGCGCAGCTCGGTGCGCAGCCTCCGGCCGCCGGCCCCGCCGGTGCACACCTCATCGCGTACGCCGAAGGTCGTGGCCTTCTTCGGCGGCACCGACGCCTATCGGGCCGCGCCCGCGATCGCTGTCCTGCTGGCCCAGACCGGGGCCCCGTTCGAGGCGACGATCATCGGCGCCGATCAGAGCCTGCGCGACGAGTTGCACGCGGTCGTGCCGGCCGAGGGGCAGCGCTTCGAGATCATCCCGCCCACCGACGACCTGCCCAAGCTGCTGGCCGAGGCCGACCTCGCGGTGAGCGCGAGCGGCACGTCGACCTGGGAGTTGCTCTGCCTCGGGCTGCCGGCCGCGCTGGTCTGGGTCGTCGACAATCAGATTCTCGGGTACGACCGGACCGTCGCCCGCGGATACGGGGCCGGGCTGGGCCGGCTCGGGCACCTGGGCGCCGACGCCGTCGAGACGCTGGGCGGCCTGCTCACCGACGCGGCCGCCCGCACCGAGCTGGCCCGGCGGGCCTGGTCGGCGGTGGACGGCCGCGGGGTGGAACGGGTGGCCGACGCGCTGCTGGTCAGGGCTGCGTCACCTCGATGACGACCTTGCCCACGACGTGCTGCTCGACGGCCTCGTGGGCCTCGGCGACCCGCTCGAACGAGAACCGGACGATCGGCAGCCCGGCCTCCTCCCCGACCCGGAAGGCGCCGCTGTTCACGGCCTCGGCCACCGCGGCCACCGCGTTGTCCTTCTCCTGCTCCGAAGTCGTGTAGGTCAGCACGAAGTCGAGGCTGGCGTTCTTGAGCATCGCCTTGAAACTGGGCACCGAGAACTTGCCGCCGACGTAGATCGCGATGTTGCCGCCGGGCGCGATCACGTCGAGATCCGTCCCCAGGTTGTCGGTGTTGACCTCGACGATGACGTGCGGGCCGGTCTCACTGAGCTCGCGCACCCGGGCGGTCACGTCCTCCTCGCGATAGTTGATCGCCGCGTCGGCGCCGGCGGCCGCGGTCAGGTCGGCCTTCTCCTTCGACGAGACGGTGGTCAGCACGGTCGCCCCGGCCCACTTGGCAAGCTGGATCGCGGCGTTGCCGACCGCGCCCGCGCCCCCGGCGACCAGCACCGTGCGGCCCTCCAGCGCGCCCGGCGCCAGCCGGTCGGGGCCGTCACTGGCCAGCGTGAGGCAGCGGTGCGCGGTGAGTGCCGGGATGCCGAGCGCGGCGCCGACCTCGAACGGGACGTCCTCGTTCATCCGCACCACCTGGCGGCGGGGAAGCACGACGTACTCCTGCGCGGTGCCGTTCTCCCGCGCGTAGGAGGCGTCCCACACCCAGACGTGGTCGCCCGGCTCCAGGCCGGTCACACCGTCGCCGACCGCGTCCACCACGCCGGACCCGTCCTGGTTGGGCACGCGCGGCGGCGCCACCCCGTCCGGCACCCCGCGGCCGGCCCGGGTGCCGGTGTCGGTCGGGTTGACCGCCGACAGGACGATCCGCACCCGCACCTCCCCCGGTCCGGCAGGCGGCAGATCACGTTCGACGATCCGCAGAACGGACGCGGGACCGGGCTCTTGGAAGACGGCTGCACGCATCATGCATCTCACCCTACGGCGCGGGCGTCCGCCCAGCTCCGACCAGGCTCGGCCCCTCGTCTGTGACACTTCCGCGAAGTAGCGAGGCACACAGTGCGGCCAGTCGGCTGACCGATCCCAGACAGCTTGATCAGGGCTAATGTCGCTGCATGGACCTCACCACCGGTCAACCGGTGCGCTACAGCACGGCCGCCGGCCGGTGGGTGCTGCTCGCCACCGTTCTGGGCACGAGCCTGGCCTTCATCGACTCCACGGTTGTCAACATCGCGCTGCCCGAGATCGGCCGTGACCTCGGGTCCGATGCCGCGGGTCTGCAGTGGACGGTCAACGGATACGCGCTCAGCCTGGCCTCGCTGGTCCTGCTCGGCGGCTCGCTGGGTGACCGTTACGGGCGTAAGCGGATCTTCCTCGTCGGGGTGGCCTGGTTCGCGGCCGCCTCGCTGCTGTGCGGGCTGTCGCCCAACATCGAGACGCTGATCTTCGCCCGGATCCTCCAGGGCATCGGCGGCGCGCTGCTCACCCCGGGCGCGCTGGCCATCCTCGAGGCCTCGTTCACCCGGGAGGACCGGAGCAAGGCGATCGGCGCCTGGTCGGGGCTGGGCGGCATCGGGGGCGCGCTCGGCCCGTTCCTCGGCGGCTGGCTGGTCGACATCGGCGACTGGCGCTACATCTTCCTGATCAACGTGCCGCTGGCCGCCGTGGTGCTCTGGGTCGGGGCCAAGCACGTGCCCGAGTCCCGGAATCCGGAGGCCGCCCGGCAGCTCGACTACGTCGGGGTGCTCACCGGAGCGGCCGGGCTGGCCGGTCTCACCTACGGCTTCACGGCCTGGCCGGTGCACGGGCCCGGCGATCCGGTGGTGCTCACCTCGCTCGCCGTCGGCATCGGCGCCCTCGTCGCCTTTGTGCTGTGGGAGCGGAGCTCGGCGCACCCGATGCTGCCCGTCCGGATCTTCAGGAACAAGGCGTTCAGCGGGGCCAACCTGGTCACCTTCGTGGCCTACGCGGCCAACGGCGGCGTGTTCTTCCTCTTCGTGATCAACCTCCAGGTCGTCTCCGGCTACTCCCCGCTGGCCAGCGGCATCGCCCTGCTGCCGACGACCGCGATCATGCTGGTGCTGTCGGCCCGCGCCGGCGCGCTCTCGCAGCGCATCGGCCCGCGCATCCCGATGACCGTGGGCCCGCTCATCTGTGCCGCCGCCCTGGTGCTGATGTCCCGCATCGGGCCGGACGCGAACTACTGGACCGAGGTGCTGCCCGCGGTGCTGGTCTTCGGGCTGGGGTTGTCGGCCCTGGTCGCGCCGCTGACCGCGACGGCCCTGGGTGCGCTCGAGGACTCGTACGCCGGCATCGCCTCCGGGGTCAACAATGCCGTCGCCCGGGCCGCCGGGCTGCTGGCGGTCGCCGTCCTGCCCCTGGCGGCCGGTCTGGGCAGCGGCAACCTGACCGACGCGGCCCAGCTGCACCCGGTCTATCGCAACACGATGATGATCTGCTCGGCCCTGATGGTGCTGGGTGCCGTGCTGGCCTTCCTGCTGGTGCCCAACCGGCTCGAGTCGCACACGCCGGCTCGCACCTTCTGCGACCCCTGCGCCCCGCCCGTGCAGCCCCAGACGCCCGAGCGGGTCGCTTGATCTAGAAGTGCGCGATGATCCGGCGACCGGGGCCGTCGACGGTCATCCGGCCGCCGTAAGGAAGGATCCACTGCGGGGTCGTGTGTCCGAAATCGATCCCGAAGACGGCCATCGCGCCCGGGTTGTAGGCGGCCAGCGCCTCGAGCACCGCCGCCTGCTGCTCGTCGCGAAAGCGGGCCCGATCGGCCGCTGACGGCCGGTGGCCGATATTGCTCGCCTTGGCCGTGGCGACCAGCACCGCCGGGAACTGCTCGAGCAGGCCGCGCTCGCCGGCGTTACGCAGCATGCGGAAGACCTCCTCGGCCGGCGGTAGCTCCTCCGAGGTCTCGAGCAGCAGGATCGAGCCGGCGTAACGCTCGGGCGGCAGGATCCACCGCGAGGCGGCCAGATTCCAGTGCCAGATCTCCAGGTTGCCGCCCCAGGTCGGCGCGGTGACGACCGTGCCGGGCTGGTGCCAGTGCCATCCCGGGCTGGGCACCGTGGGTCCGGACGTGGTCAGCGAGGCCGGATCCTCCCAGCTCACCTCCTCGTCGCTGAACTCCCTGACTTCCGCGACCGGGAAGTCGCCGGTCTGGAAGAGGGCGGCCCGCAGCGACGACAGGTGCTGGGGGTCGATGCCACCACCGCGCGCGAGATGCACCATTGTGGAGCCGCCGTGATAACCGGCCACACCGTGCATCCACAGCCAGTTGAGCAGGTTCGTGTTGTCCGAGTAGCCGAAGAACGGCTTGGGATCGGCCACGAACGGCGCCGGGTCGAGGTGCGGCAGCACGGTGATCTGGTCGTCGCCACCGATGGTCGCGAAGACCGCCCGGATCGACGGGTCGGCGTAGGCGGCCATCAGGTCGGCCGCGCGGTCGGCGGGCGACGAGCCGAGCTTGCGGGTGGTGGGGAACTCGACCGGCTCGAGCCCGAGCTCCTCGCGGATGCGGTGCAGGGCCTGATCGTGCTGGACCGGGAAGACGCCGGGGCCGGCCCACGAGGGCGAGACGATGGCGACACGGTCGCCGGGTTCTACCTTGGGAGGGGCATCCATGCCCTCCATTGCACCGCTAGATCATCCCCGCACGAAGCGCATATGCCACAGCGTGGGATCGGTTGCGGAGCTTGAGCCGGTGGGTGACTCCATAGATGACGTTCTTCACGGTCCGCTCCGAATAACACAGCTTGCCGGCGATCTCGTTGGTGTCGAACCCGTCGGCCATCAGCCGCAACACGTCGATCTCGCGCGGGGTCAGGCCGGAGGCGTTCAGCCCGTTCGGGGTGAGTACGTCACGCTGCATCCGCTCGACGTGTTTGAGCAGCTCACCGACCAGATTAGGGGGCAGCACGCCACCCCCGGTGGCGGCCGCCTTCACGCTGTGGGCCAGGCGCTCGGCCGACACCGCACCACGCGGCAGGATGGCGACCACGCGGCACTCGACCGCGGTCAGCAAGTCACCCTCGTCGATCTCGCCGATCACCAGCACAACCGGAGCGCCGGTTTCGGAACCGGCCCGGCGCAGCGTCGCCACCACCTCGGTGCTGAGCCGCTCCGCCGCTACGACCAGCACGTCCGCTTCCGCACGCTGGGCATTGCGCACTACGGTGAGGTCGCCGCGGAACTGGAGCAACGCGGCGAGGCCGGCGTGGCTGAGTGGGTCGGTCGCCTGCACGGCGACGCGGATCTGTTCCATGGCGGCCTCCCCATAAAGGTCAGGGAGGTCAGTCTGCGAAAAGCGCCTTCAGGGAACCTTCACGGAACCTTCATCGCGGACGGAAAGCCGATGAACCAGTTGAGCAGAGACCGGCGGCCGCACGGAAGTCCGGCCGACCAGGAGTGCCCCTCCGTGCGCTTTGTGTTATCCGTTGGCACCTCACGGCGTCCCCATTGACAACCGACCCGGGAGGACACGTGCCGAACGTCTTGCGCGTCAGTGTGCTCGGCCCGGTGCGGGCCTGGCTGGGCGGGACCGAGCTCGACCTGGGTCCGGCCCGGCAGCGCGCGGTGTTCGCGGTGCTCGCCGCGCACGCCGGCCGGGTGGTGGGGCGCGATGAGCTGATCACCGCCATCTGGGGCGACTCGCCGCCGGCCACGGCGGTGGGCAGCGTCTACACGTACGTCTCGGGACTGCGCCGGGTGCTCGAGCCGGAGAATCTGAGCTCCGGCTCCGGCGGCTACCTGCTGCGCGCCGAGGCCGACGAGCTCGACTCGGTCCGCTTCCACCGGTTGCGCAGCGCCGCCGCCGACCTGCTGGCCGCGGGCGACGCGGCCGGTGCCATCGCCCGGCTGGACGAGGCCCTGGCGCTGTGGCACGGCGACGCGTACGCCACCCTGGCCGGCCCCTTCCTCGAACTCGACCGTCAGCGGCTGGCCGAGTTGCGGCTGGCCGCGGCCGAGCAGCGGGCCCGGCTGCGGCTGGAGGCCGGCGGTGACGACGGGCTGATCGCCGAGCTCACCGGTCTCGTCCGCGACCACCCGCTGCACGAACCCCTGCACGAGTTGCTGATGCGCGCTCTGCACCGGGCCGGCCGGCACGGCGAGGCCCTCGAGGTCTTCCGGACGGCTCGGCGCACCCTCGTCGCCGAGCTGGGCATCGAGCCGGGCCCGGCACTGCGCTCGTTGCACCGCCAGTTGCTCTCCGGCTCGGCCGAGCGCAGCGCCCCACGTCCGCTGCCCCACGCCCGGACGGTCGTGCCCACACCCATCGCCAAGGCGCTCCGGGACGGTCTCGGCGGCCGGTCCTGGGTCGGGCGGGTGGCCGAGATTGATCATCTGCGTGGTCTGGTCCGCGCGGTCGCGGCGGGCCAGGGCGGAGCCGTCTGGATCTCCGGTGAGCCCGGCATCGGCAAGACCGAGCTGCTCACCCACGCCTTCGCCGACGCGGCCCGATTCGGCTGCCGGGTGGCCTGGGGGGCCGCCGATCAGCTCGGCTCGCGCGTCCCTCTGCAGGTGTTGTCGCGGGCCCTCGGGCTCGAGACGGCGTCCCGGCGGCCGGAGGCCGAGCCGGCCGAGGACCAGATCGTGGCGGCGGTGCGGTCGGCCTGCACGACCGCCCCGCTGGTGCTCGTGGTCGACGACATGCAGTGGGCCGACAGCGCGACCGTCCGGGCCTGGGAACGGCTGTTGACCCTGGTCGAGAAGCTTCCGCTGCTGCTGGTCGCCGCGGCCCGGCCGGACGCGCACCAGGCCGATCTGCGCCGCCGCATCCGGGCCCGGCAGCAGATGCCGCTGGACCTCGGCCCGCTCACCGCGGCCGACCTCGACCGGTTGGTGACCGCCCTGGTCGGCGCCCCGCCCGGCCCCAACCTGCGGGAGGTGACCGCCCGTTCCGGCGGCAACCCGCTCTTCGCCCGCGAGCTGGTCGCGGCCCTGCGCCAGCGCGACGCCGTCGCGATCAGCGGCGGTCGCGCCGAGATCGGCCCGGACGTGACCGTGGAGCCACCGCAGACCCTGCTCGACGCGGTGCACGCCGCGCTCGACGTGCTCTCCCCCGAGACCCGCGAGGTGCTGCGACTGGCCGCGCTGCTCGGCTCGGAGTTCTCGGTGAGCGAGGTCGTGGCGGTCACCGGACGGTCGGCCCTCGACCTGGTCGGCGCGCTCGAGGAGGCGCTGGCCGCGGCGGTGCTGGTCGACAGCGGGACCGACCTGGCGTTCCGGCACCCGTTCCTGCGTCAGGTGCTGGTCGCGAGCGTGCCGCCGGCGCTGCGCTCGGGCCTGCACCGGCACGCGGCCGAGGTGCTGGCGGCCGGGGGCAGCCCGCTCACCCGGGTCGCCGAGCAGCTCAACGCCTCGGCTCCGCTGTCCGACTCGTGGGTGCTCAACTGGCTGGTCACCCATCATGCGGCGGTGGTGCGCCGGGCGCCCCAGATCGCCGGCGACCTGATCCGGCGCACGCTGGCCACCGATCTGCCCTCGGCTGAGGAACGAGCCGTCCTGCTGGTCGCCCTCGTCCGGCTCGAATACCGGCGCGGGCGGGCGCCGCTGCACCAGGCGGAGGAGGCGATGAGCCTGGCCACGGCGCCGGGCGACCGGGCCGAGATGCGCCAGTTGCTCGCCACCATGCGCCACCGCCGGGGCGAGACCGCGGAGGCCGAGGCGATGCTGCACGACGCCGTCCACGACGATCGGGTGCCGTCGATCTGGCGCTCGCGGCACCGGGTGCTGCTGGCCAACTTCCGCCGCGGCGACCTCGAGGATCTCGACGCGGCCGAGCGGCGGGCCCGGGCCGTCCACCACGACGCGGTGGCGGCCGGCCAGCCGTACGAGACCGCCTTCGCCCTGCAGACGATCTGGCTGACCAGCTCGATCCGGCGCGACCACGAGCGCGCACTGGAGCATGTGGACCGGGCGCTGAACGTGGTGCGTGGCCGCCCGGGGCTGGCCGGGACGTATTTCGACCTGCTCGACAACCGGCTGTTCTCGCTGCAGAACCTCGACCGGCTCGACGAGGCGCAGGAGACGCTGCGCATCGCGGCCGACTTCGCCGCCGAAGAGCGCCTGCCGGCCGGGCTGCAGGTGGCGACCGCGGTGCAGGACTACTGGCTCGGCCGCTGGGACGAGGCCCTGGCCGAGGTCGGCGCGGTGACCGAGGACGGCCCGGGCATCACGTTCCACGGTCAGCGCGAGCCGGGCGCGGTGACCATGCTGCTGCACGGTGTCGCCGCGTTGATCGCGCTGCACCGCGACGCGCGCGACCTGGCCGCGGCCCACCTGGGCGCGGCCGACGCCGTGCCGGCCAGCGAGGCCGAGCGCGAGAACTGCGACTTCCTGCTGGTGGCGCGGGCACTCGCGGCCGAGCAGCGGGACCGGCCGGACGAGGCCCTCGAACTGCTCGAGCCGCTGCTGCATCCGGCATATGCCCCGATGATGCTGCGCCACCAGTGGCTGCCCGACGTGCTCCGGCTGGCCCGCCGGCACGACCGTCCGGAGGTCGCCGAGCAGGCCGCCGCGATCTGCGCCACCGAGGCCGCCCGCGAGGTGCGGCCGGCCCGGGCCTACGCGGCGAATCTGCGCTGCCAGGCCCTGCTGCTCGCCGATCCGGCTCCGGCCCTGGCCGCGGCCGCCCACTACCGCAAGGTCGGTCGCACCTTCGAGCTGGCCGGGGCGCTGGAGGACGCCGCCGTCCTCAGCGGCGAGCGGCCCGAGGAGGCCCGCCGCCTGTACGCCTCGATGTCGGCGCGCTGGGACGTCGCGCGCACATCGACTCCCGTGGTTTGATCAAGCACAGTTCTTGCTTCGCGTGCATTCGTGCGCGCCTATGGTGCGGAGTCTTGACAGAAAAAGTTTGATAGTGCGTGAATGTGTTTCGAGGTGGTTACTCCCCGATGTCACATCCACCGCTAAGGAGCACTGTCATGAGCGTTTCCCCCGGCCGTTGGCGGCCGGCGGCCGCCATCCTGGGTGCGGCTCTTCTCTTCACCAGCGCCTGCGCCAAGTCCGAGGACAGCGGCACGACCGCGAGCGACACGCCCGCGTCGGCCGGTGCCCAGGTCGTGCAGTCGGCCGATCCCAGTGCCGCGACCTGCACCCTCGAAAAGTTCGGCGGCACCAAGTTCGACCTCAAGACCGCGAAGGTCGGCTTCTCCCAGTCGGAGAAGGAGGCGAACCCGTTCCGCATCGCCGAGACGCAGTCCATCAAGGACGAAGCCGGCAAACTGGGCATTACCCAGCTCACCACCACGAACGCCAACTCGCAGTTCAACAAACAGATCAGCGACGTCGAGCAGATGATCGACTCCGGTGTTCAGCTGCTGGTGATCGCGCCGCTCAACTCGGACGGCTGGGATTCCGTCTTTGCCAAGGCGTCGGCCAAGAAGGTCCCGATCATCACGATCGACCGCAAGATCAACGCTGACCCGTGCAAGGACTACCTGACCTTCATCGGTTCGGACTTCGCCGAGCAGGGCAAGCGGGCCGCGGACGAGATGGCCAAGGCGATGGGCAACAAGGGCAAGGTCGCGATCCTGCTGGGCTCGCCCGGCAACAACGTGACCACGCTGCGGACGAGCGGTTTCAAGGACCAGATGACCAAGGTCGCGCCGGACATTCAGGTCGTCTTCGAACAGACGGGCAACTTCGCCCGCGAGGAAGGGCAGAAAGTCACCGAGCAACTACTGCAGTCCAACCCGGACATCAATGGCATCTACGGCGAGAACGACGAGATGGCGCTCGGCGCGATCACGGCCCTGAAGGGCGCCGGCAAGAAAGCCGGCGACGTCAAGGTGGTGTCGATCGACGGCACCAAGGGCGCTGTGCAGGCCATCGTGGACGGTTGGGCCTCCGCGGTGATCGAGTCGAACCCACGGTTCGGCCCGCTCGCCTTCGAGACCGCGCAGAAGTTCCTCGACGGTGAGCCGGTCGGCCAGGACATCATCATCCAGGACCGGCAATACGGCACGGACAACGCCAAGACGGACATCAGTAGCGCGTACTGAGCACCGGGCCCGGCGACACGAACTAGGAAGCGCGTCGCCGGGCCCGCTCCGGCCCATCGCTACATATTGAAGTTCGTCTATTGCTGACTGTGTGCGATCACGTCAGTATGTGTGCATCCCCGCACGGCTCACTCTTTCGAAGGAGAGAGAACGTGACCGCACATCCCCGAAGACTGCTGGCCCTCGCGGCCGCGGCGCTGACCGCCACCGCCGGCACCGTCGTCGCCACCGCATCCCCCGCTGCGGCGTTCGTCCCCAAGACGCCGCCGATGACCACGCCGTGGACCGGCCAGGTCAGCACGACCAACCCGCTTCCCGAATACCCCCGCCCCCAGCTGACGCGCACCGACTGGCAGAGCCTCAACGGCATCTGGCAGTTCGCCGGCGCCGCCAACCTCACCACCCCGCCGACGGGCCAGACCCTCGGCGAGGAAATCCTCGTGCCGTACCCGATCGAGAGCGCGCTCTCCGGGATCATGCGCCGCCAGGACTACTCGTACTACAAGCGCTCCTTCACGGTTCCGGCCGGCTGGTCGGGCAAGAACGTCCAGCTCAACTTCGGTGCCGTCGACTGGCAGTCCAAGGTCTGGGTGAACGGCACCCTGCTCGGCACGCACGAGGGCGGCTACGACAAGTTCTCGTACGACATCACCAGCGCCCTGCGCTCCGGCAGCAACGAGATCATCGTCGGCGTCTGGGATCCCACCGACAGCCAGGACATCCCGGTCGGCAAGCAGCGCATCAACCGCGGCGGCATCTTCTACACGCCGTACTCGGGCATCTGGCAGACCGTGTGGCTCGAGCCGACCAACCCGGCCCGCATCACCCGGCTCGACACCACGCCCAACGTCGCGGCCGGCGCTCTCGACCTGATCGTGCAGGCGGCCGGCGCGAGCGGCCAGCCGGTCACCGCCCAGGTGCTCTCGGGCGGCACGGTTGTCGGCTCGGCCACCGGCACGGTCGGCTCGTCGTTCCGCGTCCCGGTGCCCAACGCTCGCTTGTGGACGCCCGACGACCCCTTCCTGTACGACCTCCGGGTCACCCTGGGCAGCGGTGACGCCGTCGGCGGCTACTTCGGCATGCGCTCGCTCGGCAAGGCGATGCTCGGCGGCGTGCTGCGGCCGACGCTCAACGGCAAGTTCGTCTTCCAGCTCGGCACGCTCGACCAGGGCTACTGGCCGGACGGCATCTCGACCGCCCCGACCGACGCGGCGCTGCGGTTCGACCTCGAACAGCAGAAGTCGCTGGGCTTCAACATGGTGCGCAAGCACATCAAGGTCGAGAACGACCGCTGGTTCTATCACGCCGACCGCCTCGGCCTGATGGTCTGGCAGGACATGCCCGCGCTGGCCAGCGGCCGCGAGCCGTCGGCGACCGGGCGCACCCGCTTCGAGAAGGAGCTGCGCGAGCTGGTCGACGAGCACAAGGGCATCACGTCGATCGTCCAGTGGGTGCCGTTCAACGAGGGCTGGGGCGAGTACGACGCCGGCCGGATCGCCGATCTGGTCAAGAGCTGGGACCCGACCCGCATGGTCAACCACAACTCCGGCTCCAACTGCTGCGACTCCGATCCCGATCCGGGCAACGGCGACGTCATCGACGACCACCAGTACGTCGGCCCGGGCATCGGACGGGCGCCGACCGCGACCCGCTTCGTGGTCAACGGCGAGTACGGCGGCCTGGGCCTGCGCACCGGCCGCGAGTGGCCGACAGCCGGCAAGTTCGCGTACGAGTGGCTGCCCGACTCCACCGCGCTGACCAACCGCTACGTGCAGATCACCAGCCGGATGGTCGACCTGATCAACGCCAACGGGCTGTCCGGCTCGGTCTACACCGAGCCGACCGACGTCGAGGAGGAGCTCAACGGCTTCTTCACCTACGACCGGCAACAGCAGAAGATGGACTTCGCCCGGGTCCGCGCGGTGCACCAGCAGGTGCTCGGGGCGGCCAACGGCAGCACCCTCTCGACCGGCAAGCTGGTCTCGCTGCGGGTCACCACACCCGGCTACACGAACCGCTACCTGCGGCACGCCGCCGGCGCCGCCCGCACCGACGTGCTCAGCACGAGCAGCTCCACCAGCGACCGGCAGGACGCGACCTTCTGGGTGCGCCCCGGCCTGTCCAATGCGGCCTGCTACTCGTTCGAGTCGCGCAACTTCCCCGGTCAGTATCTGCGGCACCGCAACAACCGGGTCTACCGCGAGGCCGGCACCGGCGGCACGTTCGCGGCCGACGCCACCTATTGCGGCCGGACCGGTCTCTCCGGGGGCGGCACCTCGCTCGAGTCGGCCAACCTGCCCGGCTCCTACCTGCGCCACCGCGGCGAGGAGGTCTGGGTCGAACAGAACACCGGCGGATCCTTCGCCAACGACGCCACCTGGACGGTGGCCGCGCCGCTGTGGCGCAGCGGGGCCGACCTGACCACCGGTCAGAACCGGTCGTTCCGGGTCACCACGGCCGGCTACGACACTCGTTACCTCCGGCACCGCGACAGCCTGGCCCGCACCGACGTGATCACCACCGGCAGCCCGGCCGCCGACCGGCAGGATGCCACCTTCACGGTCCGCGCCGGCCTGGCCGACACCAGCTGCTTCTCGTTCGAATCGGTCAACTACCCCGGTCGCTTCCTGCGGCACGCCAACTACCGCCTGCAGACGGCGACCAGCGACGGAACGGCGACGTTCCAGCAGGACGCCACGTTCTGCGCCCAGCCCGCCCGCAACGGCGGGGCGGGCAACCTCTCACTCGAATCGATCAACTACCCCGGCTACTTCTGGCGGCACTACGCCGAGGCGGTCTACATCGCCACCAACGGCGGTGGCAACACATGGGACAGCGCCGGCAGCTACAACGCCGACGCGACTTGGAACAACGCCGCCCCCTTGGGGTAGCGGAGAGACCGCCGGGCCGGGTGGTGCCCTGACCACCCGGCCCGGCACCGATAGGAGAGCTGCATGGCGTTGCTGGAAGTCATCGACGTCTCGAAGATATTTCCGGGCGTCCGCGCCCTCGACCAGGTCTCCTTCACCCTGAAACCGGGTGAGGTGCACGCGCTCGTCGGGGAGAACGGCGCCGGCAAGTCCACTTTGATCAAGGTGTTGACCGGCGTCTACCAGCCGGACGGGGGCGAGCTCCGCTATCAGGACGAGCCGGCTCAGTTCGGCACTCCGATGGACGCTCAGCGGGCCGGCATCTCGACCATCTACCAGGAGGTCAACCTCGTCCCGCTGATGAGCGTGGCGCAGAACCTCTTCCTCGGCCGCGAACCTCGCCGCCTCGGCCTCATCGACCGCAAGCGGATGGACCGCGAGGCCGGCGAGATCCTCTCCGGCTACGGCGTCACCACTGACGTCCGCCGCCAGCTCGGCACCCTCGCTCTCGGCGCGCAGCAGATGGTCGCCCTGGCCCGGGCCGTCATGATCGACGCCAAGGTCGTCATCATGGACGAGCCCACCTCGTCGCTGGAACCGCGCGAGGTGCAGACCTTGTTCGGCGTCATCCGCGATCTGCACGCCCGCGGCATCGGCATCATCTACGTCAGCCACCGGCTCGACGAGCTCTACCAGATCTGCGACACAGTCACGATCCTGCGCGACGGCCGGCTGGTGCACACCGGCCGGCTGGCCGACCTGGAACGCATCAAGCTGGTGTCGCTCATGCTCGGGCGTGACATGGCCGAGGTACGCCGGGAGGGGGCGACCGCCTTCTCCGGGGCGGCCACCGCCGACGCCGGCGCCGCGCCCGTGCTGCGGGTACGCGAACTGAACAGCCGGCACAAGCTGCACGACGTGAGCTTCGACGTGCGCCCCGGCGAGGTCGTCGGCCTGGGCGGCCTGCTCGGGGCCGGACGCAGCGAGACCATCAAGGCCATCGGCGGGGCTTACCACCTGGACAGCGGCGGCATCCAGGTCGACGGCAAGGATCTGAAGAAGCCCACCCCCGAACGCGCGGTGCGCTTCGGCATCGCGGTGCAACCCGAGGACCGCAAGGCCGAGGGGATCGTGCCCGGCCTGTCGGTCCGCGAGAACATCGCCCTCGCGGTGCTCCCCCGCGTGTCCCGGTTCGGGTTCGTCTCGGACGCCAAGGTCGACGAGATCGTCGACCGGTACATGAAGCGCCTGCGCATCAAGGCGTCCAGTCCCGATCAGGCGGTCGGCGACCTCTCCGGCGGCAACCAGCAGAAGGTGCTCCTGGCCCGGCTGCTCGCGACCGGCCCCAAGGTGCTGCTGCTGGATGAGCCGACGCGCGGCATCGACATCGGCGCCAAGGCCGAGGTCCAGTCGCTGATCGACGAGCTGGCCGCCGAGGGTCTCGGCGTGGTGCTGGTCTCGTCGGACGCCGAGGAGCTGGTCGAAGGCTCGGACCGGGTGGTGGTGCTGCGCGACGGCGTCGTGGTCGGCACCCTCACCGGCGCCGAGGTGACCACCGAGGACCTGATGTCCACCATCGCGACGGAGGCCCCGCGTGAGCACTGAAACGGTTGCCGCCCGGCCCGTCGTCGACTCCGCCAGACTCAAAGCCTGGCTGCCCAAGTACGGCGTCTACGCCGCCATCGTGCTGCTGGTCGTCTACAACATCTTCTTCACCCCGTATTTCGCGACCTGGAGCAACCTGCGCATCCAGCTGATCCAGGTGGCGCCGATCGTGATCGTGGCGCTCGGCATGGCGCTGGTGATCGGCACCGAGGGCATCGATCTCTCGGTCGGCTCGGTCATGGCCCTGGCCGCCGCCTTCATCCCCCTCTATCTCGGGTACGGGGTGGTGGCCGCGATCCTGGTCGCGCTGATGGCCGGGGTCGCGGTCGGGCTGATCAACGGCATCCTGGTGGCCAAGGTCGGGTTGCAGCCGATCGTTGCCACGCTGGCCCTGTTCGTGGGTGGTCGCGGCCTGGCCGTGGTGATCAGCGAGGGCAAGCTGGTCGACATCCGCAACGACGACTTCCTCTACCTCGGCTCGGGTGACCTGCTCGGCATCCCGGTGCTGGTCTGGATCGCGGCGCTGCTGGTGCTGGTCGTGGCGTTCGTGGTGCGCCGTACGGTCTTCGGCCGGCGGCTGCTGGCGATCGGCGGCAACCGGCCGGCTGCCGAGCTGGCCGGTCTGCCGGTCAAGCGGGTCCTGATCACCGTCTACGTGGTCTGCGCGGTGCTCGCCTCGATCGCCGGGTTGCTCTCGGTGGCCCGCATCCAGTCCAGCGACGCCTCCTCCGTGGGCCTGCTCATCGAGCTCTCCGCGATCACCGCCGTCGTGGTCGGCGGCACCCCGCTCACCGGCGGCAAGGTGCGCGTCCTGGGCACCGTGGCCGGCGCCCTGCTCATGCAGCTCGTGATCGCCACGATGATCAAGCACAACCTGCAGCCCTCCACCACCGAGATGGTGCAGGCGGTCATCATTCTGATCGCCGTCTACGTGGCCCGAGAGAGGAAGACGCGGTGACCATGGGAATCGCATCGGACCCGGAGACCCCGGCGATCGTCGTCGAGGACGTCCGCAAGGCCGAGCGCACCGACCGGATCGTCGGCACGATCCAGCGGCAAGGCGCGCTCGCCGTCCTGATCGTCCTCACGCTGATCGCGCTCGCCACCTTCCCCAACTTCCGCAGCTTCGACAACGCGGCCACCATCCTGGTCGCGGCCGCGCCGCCGATGCTGATCGCGCTGGGGATGACCTTCGTGATCATCACGGGTGGCATCGACCTGTCGGTCGGCTCGCTCTATGTGCTCGGCGGCGTGCTCGCTGCCTGGGCCTCGCAGTACGGGCTCCTGGCCGCGTTCGCGCTGCCGCTGGCCGTGTGCGGGACCATCGGCCTGGCCAACGGGCTCCTTATCGCGTACACCCGGATGGCCCCCTTCATCGTGACGCTGGCCGCGCTGCTGGGCGCGCGCGGGCTCATGCGGGCGATCAGCTCCGAGGGCTCGAACACCTATCTGGTCCAGGACGACGCGTTCCGCAAGCTCGGCAACGGCTCGTTCCTCGACATCGGCTATCAGGTGTGGCTGGTCGCGGCGCTGGTCGTGATCGGCATGGTCGTGCTGGCCCGCAGCCGGTTCGGCCACTCGATCTACGCCGTCGGCGGCAGCGAGGACGCGGCCAGTCTGATGGGCGTGCCGGTGCGCCGCACCAAGGTCTGGGTCTATGTGTTGTCGGGCCTGCTGGCCGGGCTGGCCGGCGCGATCAACGCGGCCAAGCTCGGCTCGGGCGTGACGGTGCTGGGCACCGGCATGGAGCTGGACGCGATCGCGGCCGTGGTGATCGGCGGGACGCTGCTCACCGGAGGAGCCGGCACGATCGCCGGAACCATCGCCGGTGTGCTGCTGCTCGGCGTGATCCAGAACCTGATCAATCAGGTCGGCAACGTCAACAGCAACTGGCAACAGGTGATCAGCGGCGCGTTCCTCGCCCTGGTCGTGGTGGCCCAGACCTATCTCGTACGGCTGAGAAGGGTCACTTAATCGACCTCGGCCGTGCCCAGCACGTGACCCTGGTGGTCCTGGACCTCGATCCGGCTGACATTACGCAGCTGGATCGAGGTCGCGCCGATCACCTTGGCGTTGCCGCTCGGTGTCGGCCCCCAGACCATGGCCTGCTCGACCTGGCCGGACGCACCGCGAACCTGGCAGTGGAACGGCCCGTCGCCGCTGAGCCGGCTGACGTCGAGCGCGACCGAGACACCCCACGTCTTGGGTGTGAGCACCGCCTGACCGGCCATGCCGCTGCCCTGGGCCGGCTCGAACCGGGCGGTCACCAGCTGCGGGCTCGGCAGCGCCTGGGGCCGGCGATCCTCGCGGTTGCCGCGCACCACCCCGATGCCGATGGCCACCGCCACCAGCACCACCGCCGCGGCGGCCAGCCAGCGCACGCCGGCCATCCGGCTCTGCCGGGAACGCTCGGCCCGCAGGCGGCGGATCAGCCCGTCGATGTTCTCCTGGCTCGGCCGAGCCGACATGCTGACCGGGGCCGGCGTGACCCCCTCGTCGGCCCGCTCGGCGTCGGGCAGGCGGCGCAGCAGCTCGGGAACGGCGGCGAGACGGTCGAGCTCGTCCCGGCAGCGGTCGCAGTCGCGCAGATGGGCGTCGAGCCGCTCGGTGTCGCCGTCGTCGAGCCCGCCGAGCAGATAGCCGCCGAGCAGGCGGTGCAGCTCATCGTGGTCGGTGCTCACCGCAGCACCCCCATCTCCTCGAACACGGTGCGCAGGGCCCGCACCGCGTAATAGGCCCGGGACTTGACCGTGCCCTCGGGCACCGCGAGCTTGCGGGCCGCGTCGGCCACACTCTGACCCTCGTAATACATCGCCCGGACGACGGCCTGATGATCGGCCGAGAGCCGCTCGATCGCCTCGGCCACCAGCCAGCCCTCGACCATGCGGTCGACGTTGTCGGTCGACGGCATCGCGTTGACCGCGGCCTCGTCGGCCACCAGATGCGGGCGGCGCTGCTCGGCCCGCCACGCGTTGGTGACCACGTTGCGAGCAATCGTCAGCAGGTAGGAACGGGTGCGGCCGGGGTCGGGGTCGAGGTGGTCGATGTGCTTCCAGGCGCGCAGCAGAGTCTCCTGCACCAGATCCTCGGCCCGGTGCCGATCGTGCACATACCGCAGGACGAAGCTGAGCAGGACCGCGTAGTGCTCGGTGTAGAGCGCGGTCATCAGCTCCTCGTCGGGGCTCACCCGTCGCCTCATCCGCGCCCGCCCTCTCGACCTTCGTTCGCCACCGAGTTGTACACCGCGGCGGTGAACTCGGTTCGACCGGGCATTGGCGAGCACTGTGCAGAATAAGAACGATGCCCGGTCCCCCTCGCCGGGACCGGGCATCGCGTCACATGTCGGACCTCAGTCCTTACAACCCGTCTCTCCCGGGCCGCCGTAGCGGAACGACCGGGTCGAATCCTTCACCGGGAGGACGTTGTAGATGCTGACCGGCGTCGGCCGCATGAAGAGGCTGACCGGCGGGCCGTCGACAAATCCGACGCTCGACATCCGCGCCGCCGCGTTGTCGTCGGTCGGGATCGTGCCGTTGCCCATCGCGGTGCACGGCTTGGCCCGGGTCGCCGCCACCTCGCCGAAGACCTGGACGAAACCGGAGCGGTTGAACGTGATGCCCTGGTCGTTCCAGATCTTCTCGGGGAAGTAACCGACCCACTCGGAGTCGTATGCGACCCACCAGGCGTCCTTGAAATACTGGATGCCGAATTTCTTGGTGACGCCGTAGGTCAGCGTGTCGCCGGGCTTGACGCTCGTGCTGACCTGCTGGAAACCGCAGGTGTTGTAGCAGGTCGGCTCGTCGTTGACCCAGTGGAAGACGAACAGGTGCGGGTCGTCGTCGCCGTTGACCAGGCGGTCGACCGTCCAGCCGATCTCGACGATCTGCTTCTTGTCGGCCGACTGGAGCGCGACCTCGGCCAGCGAGTGGTAATCGTTCTTGTACAGATCGGGCTTGGCGATCGTCACGTTGGAGAAGATGCCGGTGGTGTCGGCGGCCTGCGACCCGACGTTGTAGAAGTACTTGACCTTGTTGTCCTCGGCCTTCACGCCCAGCGGTTTCGGCGGCACGGCGTCGGTCATCTCCGAGTGCAGCACATCGTTCTTGCCGTTGCTGCGGCCCTTCGGCCCGTATCGCCCGCGGGGCACCAGCGAGCCGCTGGCGTCCAGCGGCGCCGCCGAGAGCCCCTGCGCCCGCAGAGTGCTGCTGCTCGCGCCGCCGCGGCCCTTCTTGATCTTCCGAGGGCGCTCGCCCCAGGGCAGGACGGGCGGCGGGGTGAAGTTGGTGACGTCGGCGGCGGGAGTCTCGTCGGCCGCCGGCTCATCACCTGGAGCGTCGGCGGCATCATCGGCGGCAGCCGCGGACGAGCTCGCCTCGGGCGGGCCGGCGATCTGGTCGGCGCCCGCATTCACTGTGGAAACGACGCCGATGGCGCCGACCACGGCGACCGCTAGGCCGGCGGCTAGGAGACCGCGGCGTGACTTCAACACGTGTCCGTCCTCGTTGATCGGGGGGAGTCGGAGGAGGGGGCGAGGCTGCCTCCGGCACCGGTTCTCGGCGGCGAAGTCACCATATAGCTTTCTCGATTGCCGAGCGCCTGCGCAGCGTGATTTCCGCCTTAACGGCTGACGCGGTGAACCGATCCGGTGATGGTTCGGTGCAGTTTGTTTACGCAGCGTATTGGCATGACTCCGGAGGGCCGCACGAGTCCCTTGTGGGGAAAGAGGCTAACCGCCATGAGGTTCTTTCAGGTGGGGCGAGCGGGCAGCCCCTTGATCGATCCTGGCGGCCTGCGCCTCTGCCCTGCTCAGGCACGGAAAGCCTGGCGGCCGACGGAGTTCGGGGAACGAGGCGGCGACATGAATCGACATACCGACGGGTAGATTATTGACGCAACGTGACTTCAGGTAAGGGAATAGCGGGCCACCTGTCCGGATATATCCGCATCAGCGACCGACGATCTTGCACGGTGCGGAGCGATTGCCGGTCAAGTTGGCGCGCTTTCCCGAGTCGATCAACTAATGGACCGGAAATACGTCGCCATTTGTTCCGCCGCCCCGCGGCGAGGGAGCGGGGCGGTGCTCTCAGATCCTGGACGTCGTTTGACGATCTCCCCCCGCCCCGCCAGCATGGTGACCATGCAGCGGATGGGTACCCCTCTCATCGCCGACCTGGCGATCGATCTGGCGCACTGCGCCAGCGCCTGCTGTCCCAGCTGACCAGCACCTTCCGCGCGATTTCCGACATCGCGCGCCCCTGATCGGCCGACCTCCCGCCACGCTCGCCGCTCAGGCGGTACTGTGGCCCTTAACCTACTGGACTGATAGGCAATGTATATAAAGCGAGGAGCTTCCGTGACTGTCGTCGACACCCGTCTCGACCATCTCGCCGTGGCCACGCGCTTCGCCGCCGCCCCGGGCGAGTGGCCGGTGGTCCCGCGGTACAACCCCGTCGACCGCTGGTATCACCGCCTGCACGTCGCCGACGACCACGAGGTCTGGCTGCTGACCTGGCTGCCCGGTCAGGGCACCGAGTGGCACGACCACGGCGGCTCGGCCGGCGCGTTCCACGTCTTCGGCGGCACCCTCACCGAGGACACCGTGGCCGTCACCGACGGCCGTCCGCCCCGGGTCACCTCCCGCGAGCTGGGTGAGGGCGCCGGCCGCCGGTTCGGGAGCCACCACGTGCACCGGATGACCAACCGGTCGCACCAGCCCGCCGTCAGCATCCACGTCTACGGTCCGGCGCTGACCACGATGACCAAGTACCGCCTCGGCGCCGGCGGCCTCGAGACCCTCACCATCGAGCGGGCCGGTGCGCAATGGTGACCGTCGCCCCGCCCGGCTCGCTGAGCATCGACCAGATCCTGGCCAACGCGCGCGCCCGCCTGACCCGGGTCGGCCCCCGCGAGACCGCCGCGGCGCTGGGCCGCGGCGCGGTCCTCATCGACATCCGGCCGGCCGCCCAGCGCGCCGAGTTCGGCGAGATCCCCGGTGCCGTCGTCATCGAGCGCAACGTCCTCGAGTGGCGGCTCGACCCCCGCAGCGAGGCCCGGCTGCCCTTCGCGGGCAGCTACGACCTCGAGGTGATCGTGACCTGCCAGGAGGGCTACACCAGCAGCCTGGCCGCCGCGGCCCTGCTCGACCTGGGCCTCTGGCGCGCCACCGACCTGGCCGGTGGCTTCGCCGCCTGGCAGGCGGCCGGTCTGCCGACGATCTCCTGACGACTTCCCGGCTCCGCCGAGCAGCTCGGACGGGTACGCGACACCCCCGTCCTGAGATAAGTCGACGTCCCCCATAGTTGATCGCACCGTCCAGTGTTGATACTGGGACGATGGAGGGCGAGATCGATGCGGGTGCGCGCCTGCCGGTGCCGGTCACGGTGTTCGGTCCGCTGCACCTGCTGGCGCTCCGCGTCCACCGCCTGGCCGACACCGGCCACGGTCATGAGGCGCTGATCGCGGCCGACGCCTATCTCGCCATCGCCCACGCCGTGGGTGACGACCGCACCGTCCCGTTCCTGGTGCAGGGTCAGATGTATGCCAACCTCCACATGGGACGGCTGACCGAGGCCACCGAGCTCGGCGAGCGGTTGCTCCGGCTGCAGCAGGAGTCCGGCTCGGCGCTCGGCGAGGCCAAGGTCCTCTGCGATCTGGCCCAGGTCGACGTCCTTCGCGGGCGGTATTTCCTGGCCATGCGCAACCTGGCCCGGGCCGCCGTCCTGCTCGATCAGCCCTACACCGATGTCGACCGGCGCATCTCGGCCCTGTGCTCGTTCGCCGAGGCGGCGACGGCCGCCGAGATGTACGAGACCGCGGCCACCACCTACGAGCAGCTCAGCATCGCCCACGCCGGCTTCGGCCTGGTGCACGCGGCCACGCTGCTGCACTGGGGCCTGCGGCTCGGCCACGTCGGCCGGCACGACGAGGGCGCGAACCGGTTGCGGCGCAGCGCCGAGATCACCCGGCGTCAGGTCGAGCAGCGCCCCGACGACATGGTCGCGGGCGCGATGCTGGCCCTGGCCCTGGCCAAGCTGGGCGACGTGGTGCCGGCCGAGAAACTGGCCCGCGAGGCGGTGATGCCGCTGCGCCAGGCCGAGAACTACCGGTACGCCCGGATGGCTCACCTGGCCCTCGGCATCAGCCTGCGCACCCAGGGCGCGCTGGCCGAGGCCCGGACCGAGTTCGTGGCCGCCCGTGAGCTGTGCATGTTCGGTCCGCGCCCCGACGAGAAACCGGTCATCCGGTTCGAGATGGCGCTGACCGCGCTGGCCACCGACGACGGCCAGGCCGGGCGGGACATGTTCGAGGCGGTCGAGGGCCAGACCCGCGAACTCTGGCGGCTCCGCATGCAGCGACTGGCCATGCTGCGCCAGGCCCGCCAGCGCGAGGAGTCCGAGGCCGCCCGGGCCCGGGCCGAGCGCGAGGTGCTGCGGGATCCGCTCACCGGGCTGGACAACCGGCGCCGCTTCGACCTGTTGATGGACCGCATCGACCGCGGGCGGGTCCGGACCCCGCTGGTGCTGCTGCTCGTCGACGTCGACCACTTCAAGGCCATCAACGACGCGTATTCGCACGTCACCGGCGACCGCGCGCTGCGCGAGGTGGCCCGCATCCTGCGCGCCCACTGCCGCGCCGAGGACATCCCGGTCCGTTACGCGGGTGACGAGTTCACCGTCTTTCTCCACGGTGATCTGGCCGTCGGCCGCGAGGTGGCCGAGCGCATCCGAGCCGCCGTGGCCCGCACCGACATCCTCCCCGGCGTCCGGATCACGGTCAGCGTCGGCCTGGCCGTGCTGGCCGAGGGCATGTCCGGCGAGACGCTCTTCCGCGCGGCCGACGATCGTCTCTACGCGGCCAAGTGGAGTGGCCGCAACACCATCGCGTCATAGCGGCTTCACGACGTCGGAGCGGCCGCTGTAGAGGCTGCGCGAGTTGTCCGGGCCGCGTGGCGTGTCCGGGGCGTCGAGCCAGACCACGTACGCCGCTCCGGACTTCAGCCCGCTGATGGTGGCGCTGCCGGTGCATCCACCGGCGGTGGTCACCGTCTTCCACACCGGCTCGGGCTGAGCGCCGCTGACGATCTCCTGCGGCACGGCGGCGACCCGGTAGACGTTGCCGTAGCGGGCCGGCCACTGCACCTTGAGCGAGCGCGCCGCCGGCGTCACGATCATCGGGATCAGGACCCGGCCGATGTCCTGGTTCCAGGCGATGGCGCACTGCTCGCTGGTCGGCAGGAACGACACCGGGGGCAGGGCGGGCGGGAAGGTGCCGGTGCGCTTGGCCACCGTGCTCGGCGTCGCCCGGCCGGGCTCGACGTTCACGTACGCCTCACCGGCCGCCGCCGTGGGGCTCGCGCTGGTCGACGGGCTCGAGCCGTCGCCGCAGGCGCCCAGCAGGAACGGCAGCACCGCGAGGGCCAGTCCTCGGCGCATCTTCCCCCCTTTCCCTCCCGTTCGGCGGAAAGGCGGCGAGGCTTAGTCGGCCGTCGGTAAGGCGGCGAGGCTTGGTCGGCCGTCGGAAAGGTGGCCGGGCCTAGTCGGGCGGCGGGCCGGTGGTGCCCCGGACCACCAGGCGGGGCGGGATCACCACTTCGCGGTGGGCGACCTGCGCGCCGTCGATGCGCTCGACGGCGCGGGCCACGGCCAGCGTCGCCATGGTGTCGATGTCCTGCGCGACGGTGGTCAGGTCGATGTGCCCAAGCCGGCTGAAGCTGCTGTCGTCATAGCCCACCACGCTGATGTCCTCCGGCACCGTCATCCCCTCCCGGCGCAGCACGGTGAGCAGGCCGGTGGCGCTCAGGTCGTTGAACATGGTCACCGCGGTCGGCCGGTGGCGGAGCAGCTCACCAGCCGCCCGGGCTCCGTCGTCCTCGCCGAAACCCCCGGTCACGACCCTTTCGTACGCCTCCAGGCCGTGCCGTCGCATGGCGTCGCGATAGCCCTGGCGCCGTTCCGCCGAGGAGAGCCAGCGGCCGCCGTCGACGTGCGCGATGTCCCGGTGGCCCAGCGCGACCAGGTGGTCGACCGCGAGGTGCAGCCCCCGCCCGTCGTCGGTGCGCACCACGTCGACCTGGCGTTGCCGCACCGTCCGCATCATCGCCACGACCGGCAGCCGCCCGGCCAGCGTGGCCAGCTCGGCCGTCGGGAGCTGCGGGCCCAGCAGCACCAGGGCGGCGCACCGGTCCTGGAGCAGACCCGCGACCGCCGTCCGCTCGTCGCGCCGCGGAGTGACGGCGCTGAGCGTCAGTTCGTAGCCGATCTTCTCCGCCGCGTCGTAGAGACCGGTCAGCAGATCGTCGTGGAACGGGTGCTGCACCCCGAAGACGACGCCGAGCAGCCGGCTCTGCCCGCTGCGCAGGAGCCGGGCCCGGCTGTCCGGCTGGTAGTCGAGGCGCCGGGCCACTTCGAGCACCCGCGCCCGGGTGGCCGCACTGGCTCCGGGGGCGTCGCGCATCACGATCGACACCAGGGCCACCGACACGGAGGCCTCGGCCGCCACGTCGGCCAGTGTCGGCCGTCGTTCTCCCCCGCTCATGTCACCGGAATCTACCTGTGATCACTAGAACGTTCTAGGGTGGCGTGCCCTAGAACGTTCTAGAGTCGAACGGGTGGAGAACCTCACCGCCGGCCGCCGCTGGGCGGCCCTGCTGGCCCTGGCCCTGGGCGGCTTCGGCCTCGGCCTGACCGAGTTCGTGGCCATGGGCCTGCTGCCCGACCTGGCGCAGGACCTGCTGCCCGAGGCGTATGCCCGCTCGGCGCCGGACGCGGTGGCCACGGCGGGCTGGATGATCACGGTTTACGCCCTCGGCGTGGTCGTCGGGGCACCCACGATCGCCGCTCTGACCGCCCGGCTGCCGCGCCGCCGCCTGGTGATTCTTCTGCTCACGCTGTTCGTCACCGGCACGGTCGCCTCGGCTCTGGCCCCGACCTTCGCCCTGGTGCTGACCGGCCGGTTCGTGGCCGCCCTGGCCCACGGCGCCTATTTCGGCGCCGCCGGCCTGCTGGCCGCCTCGATGCTGGGCCCCGGCAGCCAGGGCAAGGGCTTCGCCGTCGTGCTGGGTGGGCTGACCGCCGCCAACGTCTTCGGCGTCCCGTTGATCACCGCGCTGGGTCAGGCGGCCGGCTGGCGCGCGGCCTATCTGGCGGTGGCCGCTGTCTTCGCCTTCACGCTGCTTTTCGTGTTGTTCACCGTGCCCGAGGTGGCCGCCGCCCCGGGCGGCTCGCCCCGCGCCGAGCTGGCCGCCTTCAAGTCCCCGCACGTGTGGCTGGCCGCCGCGGTGGCCGCCGTCGGTTTCGGCGGCTTCTTCGCCGTGAACAGCTACATCGCCCCGGTCACGACCCACGTGACCGGTCTCGCCGAGTCGTGGGTGCCGTGGGTGCTGGCCGTCATGGGCATCGGCATGACGCTCGGCAACGCGGTGGGTGGCTTGACCGCCGACCGCAACCTGCGGCGCAGCATCCTGCTGGGCTTCGTCGCCATGATCAGCACGATCACGCTGTTCGGCATCGTCGCCGCGCACCCGGTCGGCCTCTTCGCCGGCGCGTTCCTGGTCGGCTTCGCCGCCCTCTTCATCGGCCCGGCCCTGCAGGCCCGCCTGATCGCCGTGGCGCCCGGCGCCCAGCTCATGGGGGCCGCGGTCAATCAGTCCGCCTCGAATGTCGCCAACAGCGCCGGGGCCGCCCTGGGCGGCGTCGTGATCGCCGCCGGCTGGGGCTACCTCTCCTCGGTGTGGATCGGCGTGGCCCTCGCCGTCTCCGGCCTCGCCCTCGCTGTCCTCAGCTTCCGCCTGGACCACCATCGCGCTCCGGACGAGGCCGCGCGCCCCGAGCCGGTCACGGTCTGAGCCGGCTCAGCCGGCCCGTCCGAGGCGGTGGCCGGCCATTTCGAGCACGTCGTTGCCGACCGCCACCGGCGTGCGCAGTCCGGACGCATCGCTGAGGGTCAAAGTGCGGCCCGCGAGGTCATAGGTGCCGTGCGCCCGGCGCTTGCGTCCCGCCACCTTCCCCGCGTACGTTCCGTCAGTCTTGATGTCCAGACGAACCGTGCCATCCGCGCTGAGCCAGACACCGACCGGCGCCGAGACCGTCATCTTCGAGGGCCTTCGCCCCGGGGGGCCGGGCTGCTCGGCGGCCTGCCCGCCCATGGCGATCGCGAAGAGGGCGGCCGCGTCCAGAACGGCGGTGTCCACGTGCTTTTGCATGACGGGTCCTTCGGCAGTTCTGCGTCCGCCTCGCGCCCTTCCACCGGTGCAACCCGGTTGCGGTCAGCCCGCCGTGCTGCGCAGCGCCGCCGTGACCGCCGCCATCAGCTTCTCGAGGTATTCCCCGTCCGGTTTGGTCCGCGAGACGGCCAGGCGCCAATACAGCGGGCCCAGGATCAGGTCGACGGCGAGGTCCGGATCGGTGCCCTGGGGCAGCTCGCCCCGGGCCACGGCCTGACCGACCAGCTTCTCGCCGACGGCCTGCTGGTGGGTGCGCAGAGCCTTCTGGAGGGTCTCGGCGATCTGCGGGTTGCGCGCGGCCTCGGCCATCAGGTCCGGGATGATCTGGGACGCGATCCGGTGTTGCAGGGCCCGGCTCACGATCATCATGATCAGCTGGAGGTCGCCGGCGAAGCTGCCGGTGTCGGGCAGCGGGACGCTGCGGCCCGCCACGTCCGACACGATCTCGAGCACCATCTCGAGCTTGTTGCTCCACCGGCGGTAGATCGCCGTCTTGCCGACACCGGCGCGACGGGCCACCGCCTCGATGGAAAGCCGGCCGTAACCCACCTCGGCCAGCTCATACATGACTGCGTCGCGGATCGCCACGGTGATGTCGCTCCGCAGGACGGCCGCTCCGGCAGGTGCTCGCTTTCCTGTCGCCACCCGGTCACTATACGCCAGGACGTAACGGTTGCGTTCCGCCGTTTGGTCGGATAACCTCTCCGGACGTCGATACGAAGCCGTTCCATCGGCAGCGACTTGACATCCTGCTTAAGTGTTCTCGCCTAAGGAACCAGGGCCCAGCACCCCTCACGGGCCGACGAGATCGGAGCACCACCCCATGGCTCAGACGGCGGTTGCCGATTCCGACACCGGGCCATCGCTCACCGAGCTGGCCAGGAGTCACGGCCTGACGAAGGCGGGGCGCCTGCCCCGTCTGCCGGAATACACCCGGCATCTGTGGTCGTACCGTCACTTCATAGCCGCCTTCGCCAACGCGAAGGTGAGTGCCTCGCTGGGCAGCACCAAGCTGGGCGTCGTCTGGCAGCTCCTCACCCCGCTGATCAACGCCGGCGTCTATTACCTGATCTTCGGCGTTCTGATCAACACCAAGCAGGACGTGGACAACTTCATCGCGTACCTCTGCGCCGGTGTCTTCGTTTTCGGCTTCACCCAGTCGGTGGTGCAGGCCGGCTCGCAGTCGATCACCGCCAACATCGCTCTGATCCGGGCGCTGCACTTCCCCCGGGCCAGCCTGCCGATCGCGGTCAGCCTGGTCGAGGTGCGCAACATGATCGCCTCGATGATCGTGCTGGTCGCGATCGTGCTGCTCACCGGCGAGCCGCTCACGGCCCAGTGGCTGCTGCTGATCCCGGCCCTGGTACTCCAGACGATCTTCAACACGGGCCTGGCGCTGTTCGTGTCGCGCCTGATCTCCAAGGTCACCGACATCCGCCAGCTCATCCCCTACATCCTGCGCATCTGGATGTACGGGTCGGCCGTGCTCTACCCGGTCACGTTCTTCGCCGAGCGGATCCACGGCTGGCAGCTCACGCTGGTCGAGTCCAACCCGATGCTGATCTACATCGAGCTGGTCCGGCACGCGCTGATGGAAAACGTCGATCTCGCCCAGCCGGCACCGCTGCTGTGGCTCCAGGCCGCGATCTGGACCGTGCTCGTCGGGTTCGGCGGCTACGTCTACTTCTGGCGCGGAGAGAAGGGTTACGGCCGTGGCTGACCAGCGGCAACCAACCGTCATCGCGGACAACGCGAACATCGTCTACCGCATCTACGGGTCGGTCGCCCCGGGCGCGAACAGCCCGCTGGCCAGCCTCAGGCGGATCGTGACGGGCAAGAAGAGCGCGGCCGTGCGCGAGGTGCACGCGGTCAAGGGCGCCAGCTTCGTCGCCTACCGGGGCGAGGCGATCGGCCTGATCGGCACCAACGGCTCCGGCAAGTCGACGCTGCTCCGGGCGATCGCCGGGCTGCTCCCGGTCGAGCGGGGCGGCGGCATCTACGCGGCCGGCCAGCCGTCCCTCCTCGGGGTGAACGCGGCTCTGATGAACGATCTCTCCGGCGAGCGGAACGTCGAGCTGGGCTGCCTGGCCATGGGCATGTCCCCGGCTGAGGTCAAGGAGCAGGCGCCCGGCATCATCGAGTTCTCCGGCATCAACGACCGGGGCGACTTCAGCTCACTGCCGATGAAGACGTATTCGTCCGGCATGGCGGCCCGGCTGCGGTTCTCGATCGCCGCGGCCAAGAAGCACGACGTCCTGCTGATCGACGAGGCGCTGGCCACCGGTGACGCCAAATTCCGCAAGCGCAGTGAGCAGCGGGTGCGCGACCTGCGCAAGGAGGCCGGCACGGTCTTCCTGGTGAGCCACAGCGAGCAGTCGATCCGGGACACGTGCGAGCGCAGCATCTGGCTCGAGTCCGGTGTCATCCGGGCCGACGGCCCGACCGACGACGTGCTCAAGGAGTACGAGACCTACGTCAACAAGTAGGCAGGTCCCGCACTCCTTCGCCGGAGCTACCGCACCGAGAGGTGCACGTGGTTCGTGTGGTCGCTGGAAGGGTCCCCGTTGCCCCGGGAGTACGCCTTCCAGCCGCTGCTCGGCAGCCAGATGCGCCGGAACCAGATGACGTAGAGCACGCCCAGCCGGCTCGAGTTGCTGATGAAGTAGTTGGCCAGCCGGGTGCCGTAGGCCTTGTCACCACCGGATGCGACCCCGCCGAAGCCCTTCTTCTCGGCCGCGAAGTCGCACGCCTTGCCCTTGGGGTGCTCACCGCTGTTCTGTTCGCGGAAGCAGGCCGCGTACCGGGTGAAGCCATCGGCCCGCGACTGCTCGAGAGCGTGCAGCATGCGCGGGCTGATGCACCCGTTGGTGGTGGGGTCCTCGGCCGTGCACCCCTCGGAGGGCAGTGACCCGTCCGAATTGCGCCGGGCCGGGCTGGCCTTGTCACTCGAACTGGCCTGGCTGTCGGACGGCTCGTCGGCGTCCTCACCGGTCTTGTCCGGACCGCCGGTGTTGGCGGCCTTCAGCGCGGTCTCGGCCTGCAGCTTGCGCTTGGCCATGAGGTTGACCTGCTTCGTCTGGTTGCGCACCTCGGCGTCGATGGCCAGTTTGGCCCGCTGCTGCCCGTCCCGGTTCGCCTTGAGGTCGGCGATCACGGCGTTCTCCTTGACCGCCACGGTCTCGAGCGTCTCGGCCCGGTCGAGGAAGCCACCGGCCGAGTCCGCCGTGAGCAACGCGGTCATCGGGCCGAGCCGGCCGGTCCGGTACGACTTCTGGATGATCTCGTCGATCGCCACCTGCCGCGGAGCCAGTTCGGCGTCGAGCTGCTTGACCTTCGCGGCGAGCTGAGCTTGCCGCTTGCGGGAGAGCTCGAGCGCCTCCTTGGCCTCGACGAAGCCCTTGGAGGCCACCTGGAGCTGCTGGATCAGAGTTTTCGGAGCGCCCTCGCCGTCGTCGCCGTTGTCACCGGGCGCCGCGCCGGCCGGACCGGCCACCGCGACCACGAGGCCGGAGATCGCGACGAGCAGTGCCATCAGGGACGCCAGTCTTCGCCGCACAGAGTTGTGCCGCACATCTGTTCCTTCCGTCGGCCGCCGACCGAGTTAGCTGACGGGTTCGGGACGGAAGTGATCCCTACCGCTTGCGCGGATTCACCCCGGAAAGATTGGTTCCCCGGCTCGCCCGAAGGCGATTAGGCGGCGGCCTCCGGGGGATGGAGACCGCCACCGACCATACCGAACTCATCGACCGATCGACAGTTGTGATACGGACCGCAATTTGTCCACAACCAACGGTCACCGCTATTACGGAATGTGTTGGCACGACTACGAAATTGCCTTTTCACCGGCGCTGAAGCAACGCGAACTCTCGGGTAAACTGGCCGCCGGTTCTGCCACCGTGGCACCGCCCCCGAGGTGCCGGCAGGCCACCGCCCAATCGCCGCGAGGCGAGCCGGGGAACCAGGTCAGTGGGGTGCATCCGCGCAAGCGGTAGGGATCGCTTCCGTCCCGAACCCGTCAGCTAACCCGGTCGGCGGTTTACCGGAAGGAACTGCTTTGACCGTACGACCCCGTCGGTGGCTGACCCTTGCCCTGGCGCCGCTCGTAGCCCTGTCGATCCTGGCCGCTCCCGCTTCCCCGGCGAGCGCCGAGCCTGGTGAGGGCTCGTCGGCCACCCCCGACGAGACGGGCGGCTCCGTCGCCAAGAACGCGACGCTCGACGATGTCATCGAGTCGTCCAACCGGCGTTTCGTCGCCGCCCGGGCCGCTGTGGCGAAATCGACGACCGCGCAGAAGAAGCTGGCCGCTGACATCAAGGTGGCCGAGGGCCGGCGCATCGCGCTGCTGCCCGAGGTCAACGCGATCGCCGCGCAGCAGTACCGCACCGGCCACCTCGGCACAGCCAGCTTCCTGCTCGGCAGCCAGGGCTCGGACGACTTCCTGCACAAGGCGGTCTCCCTCGAGGAGATCAACACCCTGCAGGACCGCAAGCTGGCCGAGCTCAACAAGGCGATCGCGACGGTCAATTCGAAGAAGGCCGCGCTCGACGCCGAGGTCAAGAAGCAGCAGACCAACCTGGTCGCGATGCGCAAGCAGAAAGAGGCCGCCAACAAGGCGCTCTCGCTGGTCGGCGGTCAGAGCCTGACCGAGGGCGTCGTGCTGGCCAAGTCCCCGGTCGCCGCGCCCGCACCACGCGACTCCAACGGCGGCTTCTCGAGCTTGCCCTGCAACGTCGACGACCCGACGACCGGCGGCTGCATCACCGCGCGCACCCTGCACATGTACAAAGAGACAAAGAAGGCCGGCTTCGACAGATTCGTCGGCTGTCACCGCGACGGCGGGCCCTTCGAACATCCCAAGGGCCGGGCGTGCGACTGGTCACTGCAGGACCGGGGCTTCGCGGTCGCGCACAACGCGGACATGAAGACCTACGGCAACAACCTGATGGCCTTCCTCGTGCGCAATGCCGACCGGCTCGGCATCTATTACGTGATCTGGTACAAGCAGATCTGGTTCCCCACGCGCGGGTGGAGCGCTTATCACGGGCCGAGCGCGCACACCGACCACGTGCACGTCTCGATGCTTTAGCCGAGCACAGCTTCAGCCGAGCACAGCGACAGAAAGGGCCCCGGGACGTCATCCCGGGGCCCTTTCTGTCGTACGGGTCCTTACGAAGTGGCTCGCCGCACCGGGGCACGACCGGCCGGCTGGACCGGTGCCGGACCGGCCGGGTGGGCCGCCGGGATCGGCACGGTCACCGGCTTCACCTGGGTGACCTCGACGTCCTTGCCGTGGTGCACGAGCACCAGGCGGGCCGAGCCGCCGCCGTTGCGCAGCGAATAGGTCACCTCGTCGGCGGTCACGTTCACCCGCAACCGCAGCCCCCGCCAGAGCAGCGAGAACTCCAGGTTGTTGATGCGGCTGGGCAGACGCGGCGCGAAGGTCAGCTGACCGTTGAAGTCACGCATGCCACCCAGACCGGCGACCAGCGAGATCCAGGTGCCGGCCAGCGACGCGATGTGCAGGCCGTCCCGCGAGTTCTGGTGCAGGTCGTGCAGGTCCATCAGGGCGGCCTCGCCCAGATAGTCGTGCGCCAGCTCGAGGTGACCCACCTCGGCCGCCAGCACGGCCTGCACACAGGCCGACAGCGACGAGTCCCGGACGGTCCGCGCGTCGTAGTAGGCGAAGTTGCGCGCCTTCTCCTCCGGCGTGAACGCGTCACCGCGGATGTACATCGCCATGACCATGTCGGCCTGCTTGACCACCTGCTTGCGGTACAGGTCGAAATACGGGTAGTTGAGCAGCAGCGGGTAGGCCTCGGGCGGGGTGTTCTCGAAGTCCCACTCCTGGAGCCGGGTGAAGCCCTCGGACTGCTGGTGGACGCCCAGTTCCTTGTCGAACGGGATGTGCACCGAGGCCGCCGCGTCCCGCCAGCTCGCCGTCTCCTCGTCGTCCACGCCCAGCTTGCGGGCCAGGTCGGGGTGACGCTTGGCCGCGTCGGCCGCGGTCAGGAAGTTCTGCTGGGCCAGCAGGTTGGTGTAGATGTTGTCGTTGACCACCGCGGTGTACTCGTCGGGGCCGGTCACCCCGTCGATGTGGAAGCGCCCGTGCCGGTCGTGGTGCCCCAGCGAGCGCCACAGCCGCGCGGTCTCGACCAGCAGCTCGAGGCCGACCTCGCGCTCGAAGTCGTAGTCGCCGGTGGCCTGCACGTAACGGCGGACCGCGTCGGCGATGTCGGCGCCGATGTGGAAGCCCGCCGTGCCGGCCGGCCAGTAGGCCGAGCACTCCTGCCCGCGGATGGTGCGCCACGGGAACGCGGCACCCTGCAGCCCGAGCGTCTGGGCCCGCTCCCGGGCCAGGTCGAGCGTCGAGTGCCGCCAGCGCAGCACGTCCGCCGCCGCGGACGGCTGGGTGTACGTGAGGGCGGGCAGCACGAAGGTCTCGGAGTCCCAGAACGTGTGACCGTCGTAGCCGGGACCGGACAGGCCCTTGGAGCCGATCGGGCGCTGCTCGGCCCGCGCGCCGGCCTGCAGCGTGTGGAAGAGGCCGAAGCGAACCGCCTGCTGCACCTCGGGGTCGCCCTCGACCTTGACGTCGGAGTGGTCCCAGAAGGCGTCCAGGTATTCGCGCTGAGCCTCGACGAGGCCCTCCCAGCCGTCCAGCCGGGCGCTGGCGAGCGCCGCGCCGACCTGGTCGCGCACGGCGGGCAGCGAGCGGTGGCTGGACCAGCCGTACGCGGCCAGCTTGACCACGCGCAACTTCTGCCCCGGCTCGAGCTTGCAGGCCACGGTCGTCCGCAGCCAGTCGGCGTGCCCCTCGGTGGTCACCGCGTGCTTGCCCGGCGTCTCGACGAGGTGCTCCATGGCCGCCGCCATGCGCAGGTCGCTGGCCTTGGTCCGGTGCACCAGCAGACCGCCCGTGCGCTGCTCGAGCATCTCCTCGGCCTGCAGCGGGTGGTCGAGCACGGCCGCGACCCGCGGGTCCTTGCTCGACGTGGGTAGCTGCTCGTTGGCGACCAGCTCGGACTGCAGGATCAGCCGGGCCGAGTCGTCGAGCGGCTCGACCTCGTAGAGGAACGCCACGACCGAGCGCTGGGTGAAGGAGACCAGGCGCACACTGCGCACCCGGATCGCCTGGCCGGACGGGGAGACCCACTCGACGATGCGCTCGAGCGTGCCGGCCCGCAGGTCGAGCACCCGCTCGTGCGACCGCAGCTCGCCGTAACGCACGTCGAAGGGCTCGTCGTCGACCAGCAGCCGCATGAGCTTGGCGTTGGTGACGTTGACCATCGTCTGACCGGACTCGGGGAAGCCGTAACCGGCCTCCGCGTACGGCAGCGGGCGGAGTTCGTAGAACGAGTTCAGATAGGTGCCCGGCAGGCCGTGGGGCTCGCCCTCGTCCAGGTTTCCGCGTATCCCGATGTGACCGTTGGCCAGCGCGAACACGGACTCCGACTGGGCCAGCAGGTCCAGGTCGAGCCGGGTCTCGCGGATGTGCCAGGGGTCGACGGGATAGGCCCGTTCACGGATCACGGTGGTGCCCCTTGAAAATGAGAAAGGAGAAAGTCTTGAAGATATAAACGCTGATACGTGCTCAGCGCGTCAGGAGTTCGGACAGGTCGGTGACCACGATGTCGGCGCCGTTGTCCAGAAGGGCCTGAGTCTGACCCACGCGGTCAACCCCGATCGTGATCCCGAACTTGCCCGCGTGACCCGCGGCCACGCCGGCCAGCGCGTCCTCGTAGACCGCGCAGTTCTCCGGCGCGACGCCGAGCTGCTGGGCGGCGTAGAGGAACGTGTCGGGTGCGGGCTTGCCCGGCAAGTTTTGCTCGCGGGCGGTGATGCCGTCCACGCGTACCTCTATGAGGTCCGCGATACCGGCCGCCTCGAGGACGTCCTTGCAGTTGGCGCTGGCGGACACGACCGCGCGGCGCAGGCCGGCGTCCTTGGCCGCCTTGAGGTAGGCGACCGAGCCGTCGTAGACCTGGACCGCGCCCTCCTGGATCTTCTGGAGGACGAGCAGGTTCTTCCGGTTGCCGATGCCGTTCACGGTCTGCTGGTCGGGACCGTCGTCCGGGGTGCCCTCGGGCAGGGTGATGTGCCGCGAGGCCAGGAAGGTGCGAACGCCATCGGCGCGGGGCCGGCCGTCGACATAGAGGTGGTAGTCGGCGCCGGAGTCGAACGGGACGAACTCTTGCCCGTGCTGCGCCGACCACGCCTCGAGGAACGTGTCGAACGTCTGCTTCCAGGCGGCATTGTGCACAAGGGCGGTCTGGGTGAGCACACCGTCGAGATCGAAGAGGCAAGCGGTCACATGAGGAGGTAGTCCGAGCACGCGCCCAATGTAGTCGCCCCCGGGCACCCATGAGTCCGGAAGGGCGCCTTCACGTTTCGACGACGTGTTAACGCCCTGTTCAAAGTGCTATTTCCGGCCCGTTTCGCCCGGTGCGGCGAGCAAGATCCGCAACCCGATCGTGGTACCGATCGGGCCGGTGGCCACGGTGACCTCGTCGCACAGCTGGTAGGCCAGCCAGATGCCCCGGCCACCCACCTCGAACGCCTCGGGCACCTCGGGCGAGGCCAGGTAGCGCGCCGGGATGCCGGGGCCGGAGTCGGTCACCGTGCACCACGCCGAGTCGTCGGCGAGCCGGAGCAGCAGCCGCCCGTTGCCCCCGGCGTGGAGCACGACGTTGGTGACGACCTCGTTGAGCGCGAGGATGAAGCCGTGCAGGCGGTCCCCGCCGAGCCCCGCCTCGCGGAGCCGGGCCGACGCCTCGTGGCGCACCAGGGTGATGTCGTCGCGGCCGAACCGGCGATCGAGCAGCCGGCCGGAGCCTCTCGACGACGACTCGGCCGAGGCCGCCTCCGCTGCCGGAGCCGGTCGCACACCCTGCTTCACTGTGTCCTCCACCGTGGTGCAGCCTACGCGGTGTGCCACCTCGGTGGCACCACGCGTCCACGATAAGCCCAACGATCGGCTAGAACAGATCGGCGATCGTACGGAAAATTTCCGCGTAGAAATTGCCGTCGATGTCCCGGTACAGGCTGAAATCCTTGTCCGGGCTGCCGAAGAACGGCCGCAGCGTCCACGCCAGCTGGGTGCCGACGAAGCCGAACAGCAGGATCCAGATGTAGAGCAGCGTCATGCTGGGCGGCGTCGGCGGCCCGGCCGGCTGAAGCGGGCGCTGGCGCGGGTGCTGCGACGCGAAACCGGGCGGCGGGATGTGCACGACCGGCGGCTGGACCGGCATCGGGACCGGAGCCGGCCCCGCGGCGGCCGGCGGCGCGGCACCGTTCGCGGTGCCCTCGGCGGGCGCACCGGCGGTGACGAGCTCCTTGGCCGGCTCGGCGGCCGGCGCGACGACGGGAGCAACGGCCGGAGCGAGCAGCCCGTGCTCGTTGAGCACCCGCATGCCGCCGGTCAGGAAGCGCAACCCGACCAGCGCCGACAGCGCCAGGATGACCACGTTGAGCAGCTTGAAGAAGGCGTAGTCAGGCGCGGTGATCAGGAAGAACAGACTGATCGGGGCGAAGGCCAGCGCCAGCATGGCCGTCACGGTCAGCGCCACCATCACCAGCGAGAGCGACTGCCGGATCGACAACCGGGCGCCGAACACCAGGTTGAAGAGGTAGAGCGTCGGCAGACAGATCGTGAGGGTGGCCAGGAACAGCAGCGGCAGCTTGACCGCCGAGGTGAGCGCCATCAGCACGCCGTGGAAGGAGCCGAGCACCGCGCCGTAGACGGCGAGGGCGGCCATCGAGCTGATCATCATCTGGCCGGTGAGCCGGGGCAGGTCGCGATCGTCCACGATCTGCTGCCAGATTCCTTGCCGGTCGCGCAGGATGCGTTCGATAACCAAGAGTCCGGACGCGTTCGCCACGTTCCTACCCCCAAGGTCGGGTCCGTATCGTCGATACGCCATCGCACCG
The DNA here is from genome assembly GCF_023544465.1 of Paractinoplanes maris. Classification (GTDB taxonomy): domain Bacteria; phylum Actinomycetota; class Actinomycetes; order Mycobacteriales; family Micromonosporaceae; genus Actinoplanes; species Actinoplanes maris. Next base: position 593,791 of record NZ_JALPVL010000002.1, read on the forward strand.
ACGTGTGGGCGGAACGGTACGCCATGGGAGCAAGCGGGGAAAGAGCCGCGTGCGAAGCGTCAGCGCCAGCCGACGTCGATCCGATCGCCGCGCTCGTCGAAGAAGTGCAGCGCGTCCATCCGGACGGCCACCGAGAGCGGGTGCCCGGCCGTGACCGGCGGGTACGGCGCCAGCCGTACGCCCAGCTCAGCCGGCCGCCGCTGATGGCGCCCCGGGTCGCTCAGGACGCTTTGGCTCTCGGTCCCGCGTGGCCGGTCGGCCAAGCCGCCGGACCGCCCGGCGAGCCGCTGGAGGGCACCGCCGAACCGCTTGAGCGGCCCGCCCGGAGGCACCTCGTCGTCGCGGACCCGGGCGGCCGGGTCGTCGAGGTGGATCGCGGTCGCGCCGATGTCGAGATACGCCAGCGACTCGTGCCCGTGGTGCTCCAGATAGCGGATGCGGCCGCGCAGGACGTCGCCCGGCACGTCGGGGGCGACCGGGGTGAGCGCCTCGGCCCGCATCCCGACCACGATCCGCTCACCGTGGTAGTGCGACACCGCCCGCGCCCGGATGTCGTTCCAGGGCAGATAGAGCGCCTGCTCGCCGAAGTTGAGCTCGATGTAGCGCTCGAGGTGCACATAGACCGACGCCTCGAGCAGGTTCATCCGCGGGGCGCCGAGGAAGGCGGCCACATAGAGGGTGGCCGGCCGGCCGTACACCTCGGTGGGCGTACCGATGTCCTGCAGCACGCCCTTGCGCATGATCGCCACCCGGTCGGCCATCGTGAGCGCCTCGGCCTGGTCGTGGGTCACATACATGGTGGTGACGCCGAGCTCGCGGGTCAGCCCGGTGATCTCGGCCCGCAGCTCGGCCCGGAGCCCGCTGTCGAGGTTGGAGAGCGGCTCGTCCATCAGGAAGAGGCCGGGGCGGCGCACGATCGCGCGGCCCATCGCCACCCGCTGCCGCTGGCCGCCGGAGAGCTGGCTGGGCTTGCGCCGCAGCACGTCGCCGATGCCGAGCGCGGCCGCCACGTCGCCGACCCGCTCGATGCGGGGGACGGGCTCGATGCCGGAGAGCTTCAGCGGGAAGCCGATGTTGTCGCCGACCGTCATGTGCGGATACAGCGCGAAGTCCTGGAAGACCATGGCGATGCTGCGGTCGCGCGGCGCCAGCTCGAGCACCGGGTCACCGTTGAGCAGGATGTCGCCCTCGCTGGGATCCTCGAGCCCGGCGATCATCCGCAGGATCGTGGACTTTCCGCAGCCCGACGGCCCGAGGAGAACCAGGAACTCACCGTCGTCGACGTCCAGGCTGACGTGGTTGACGGCCACCGTGCCGTCCGGCCACACCTTGGAGACGTCCTTCAGCGAGACGGTCGACACCGCCTACCTCCCCTGCCGGGCAACATCAATGTGATCCCGGTCCCACGATGGCCGGCGATCGGCCTAATTTGACGAGGAGTATCGATGTAACACCATCGGGTGAACGTGCCATTTGCGCAGGGTAACGACGCAGTTACTGCTTTTTATCGAGGAAAACCCGGCGAACTACGCGTTCCGCCGCATGCCCGTCCTCCAGCGAACAGAACCGGGCCCGGAACCCGGCCCGGGCCGCGGCGGCTTCAGCACCGGCGTACGCCCCTCCGGTGAACAGTCCGATCAGCGCCGCGTAGTCGGTGGCGACCGCGCCCGGCGGCTCGGTCAGCAGGTCGAAGTACACGCCGCGGACGTCGCGGTACACGGGCCAGTCCGGCGCGAAGATCACCATCGGCCGGTCCAGCACGGCGAAGTCGAACATGGCCGACGAGTAGTCGGTGACCAGCACGTCGGCCGCGAGGTAAAGCTCCTCGACCACCGGGTGGCCGGAGACGTCGATGGCCGCCCCGCCGACCGGCTCGGCCGGCGTGGTGAAGTAGTGCTCGCGGACCAGCAAAGTCGAGCCCGGGCCGAGTTCCTCGCCGAAGCGCTCGATGTCGAGCACCCGGCGGCCCTCCGGCAGCCACTCGCGGTGCGTCGGCATGTAGAGCACCACGCGCCGGCCGGCCGGGATACCGAGCCGTTCCCGCGCCGCGGCGCGGTCCGCGGCCGTCGCGGTGGCCAGGCGGTCGTTGCGGGGGTAACCGACCTCCAGCGTCTCGTGTGAGCTCGGGTAGGCCGACTCCCACGCGACAGTGGTGAACGGGTTGGCCGTCACGCTGAAGTCCCAGCGGTCGGCGCGACGCATCTGCGCGGCGAAATCGGCGTCCTTCACCCCCGCCGGATGGTCGGCCTGGTCGACGCCCATCTTCTTCAACGGGGTGCCGTGGTGGGTCATGACGTGCGTGGTGCCGCGCCGCTTGACCAGGCGGTTCGGCCAGTTCACGTTGTTGACCAGGTAACGGGCCCGGGCGATGGCCCGGTAGTAGGCGAGCGTGCCCGCCACCACGTGCTCGGTGCCCGGTGGCATCGATTTCGCGTACGGCTCCGCGACCACCCACACCGGACGCAGATGCGGCGCGAGCTCGGCCGCCTTGGCCGCGATGGCCGCCGGGTTGCACGTCACCCCGCGGAACCAGTACGCCCCGTAGAGCGCGAGCGACTGGTCGACCGGCAGCCTCAGCTGCACCCGGTAATAGACCTGGCCCGCGACCTGCCGGGTACGCCGCTTGACCCACTCACCGGCCCGGCCCACCAGCCTCTTGCCCCGGCGGGCCTTCCCGATCGCGAAGTCGAACAGGCGCATCGACCGATAGGAGCCGCGCGCCACCATGCGGTAGCGCACGCCCTCGGCCCCGTCGGGCTGCGGGTAGCCGCCGGGCGGAAGGTGATTTTTGTACATCTCGGACATGCGCCCGAAGAACCGGGCCCTCGACTCGCGGGGCACCCGGGCGTCGTGCCTCAGCACCCGCAGGAAATGCCAGATCATCCGGCGGAAGAGCAGACCGCGCACCTCGTCGGTGGGCGACGCGTACTTGGCGGCCAGCGCGAGCGCGTGCTCCCAGTGGTCGAAGACCTCGAAGTGCCGGTCGCCCACCGTACGGGTGATCGCGCCGGTCCGCCGCTGCCGGTAGTGCACGCAAGTGCGCGGCAGGGTGCTGATCCGCGGCGCGGCCAGCATCACCGGGAAGGAGAACGAGACGTCCTCATACCACCCGGCCTCGAACACGAAGCCCAGGCGCAGCAGGAACTCCCGCCGGACGACCTTGTTCCAGGCGACGTGCAGGATGTTGAGGACCGGGGGCCACTGCTCGACCGAGAAGACGTCCGGCGCCGCGGCCAGCGACTTACGGGCCGTCCCGGCCTGCACCCGGCCGTCCCAGTGCACCCTGTCCCAGCCGACGATGAGCAGGTCGGCATCGGTCTCGCGCAGGCGCTCGGCCGCCGCGGCCAGGGTGCCCTCGGTGAGCCAGTCGTCGGAGTCCACGAACCAGACGTACTCGCCGGTGGCGTGCTCGAGGCCGAGGTTGCGGGCCCGTCCCAGGCCGAGGTTCTCGGGGGCGGTCACCACCCGTACGCGGGGGTCGCGCGCGGCGTACTCGGCCAGGATGGCCCCGCTGTAGTCGGGCGAGCGGTCGTCGACCGCGACGATCTCGAAGTCGGTGAACGACTGGCTGAGCATCGAGTCGAGGCATTGCCGCAGGTAGCCCTGCACCTTGTAAACCGGAAGGACGATGCTGAGGAAGGTCACGGTCGGGGGCCACCTGTCCGCCAGTCGGCGATCGTGTTGACGAGGAACATGCCGCCGACCAGCGCCGCCAGCACCACCATGCCGCCGGTCGAGAAGCCGGCCAATGCGGCCGCGGTCAGCAGCACGACCCGGCCGTCCCAGCCGAGCGGGTCCCCGGTGGCCCGCCCGGCCGGTGTGCCCTTCTCCATCCGGGCCACCAGGTCGTAGTGGTGCAGGGTCAGCATGAAGATCAGCAGGTAGACCACCGGTGTCGGCACCGAGCCGGACAGACCGACGGCCACCACGAAGAGGTACTCGGCCGCGCGCAGGGCGGCCGGGATCAGCCAATCGAGCGGGCCGCCGTGCCGGGCCCGGGCCGGCAGCCCGGCGCCGAGGACGACCAGCGCCAGCACGATCAGGGACACCGTGGCCGGCGGCTCGATCCAGCCGGCGAGCAGCGCCACGACCAGCGCCAGGGCCGCGACAGCGGCCGTCGCGGCGAAGGCGAGCGGGGCCGGCAGCGTGGCCCGCCCGATCAGCTCACGAACCAGCAGACCGTCGTCGCGGAAACGGGCGGTGTCCACCTTGTCGAGCACGCCGACCCGCATGCTGAGCGCCCGCAAAGATCGCAACCCCAGCGTGTACGCCAGGGCGAAGAGACCGCAGACAACCGCGCCGGCCAGCGCGATCCGCCCGTTGGAGAAGATCGCCAGCACCGAGAGCAGCGCCCAGCGCTCGCCGATCGGGAAGACGACGATCCGCTTCAACCAGTAGGCCGCCGAGCCCGTGTCGCCCTGCACCCGGGTCGACGCCGCACTCAGCCGGGCGCCGACCCCACCGGCCGCCTGCGGGCGCGGGTGGGCGGTGGCCTCGTCGTGCAGCGCGCCGTACCAGGCGTCGGTCATGTGGCGCACGGTCTGCAGGACGATCGCGGTGATCGCGAGCGGCCAGGCGTACGGCAGTCCGACGCGCTCGGCCCCGGCGGCCAGCCCGGCATACGCCGCGTACTCCTTCGCCCGGTCGGCCATCGTGTCGAGCCAGCCGCCGAAGGCCCCGAACCGCCGCGTGTAGCGGGCCAGCTGCCCGTCCACGCAGTCGAGCACGAAGCCCAGGTAGAGCAGGATGCCGCCGGCGATCATGGCCGGCCGCGAGGCCTGCCAGAACGCGAGCGCGGCGGCGACCGCGAACAGCACTGAGATCGCGGTGACGCCGCTCGGGGTCAGCCGTAGCCGCGCCGAGGCCTTGGTGACGAGCGGCGACCAGGTGCTGACGGCGTACGTCGTGAAGAAGTCGTCCTTCTCCTTCACCGCCATGCGCAGGCGCGCCTTGTCCTCGTCGACCGCGGCCACCTCGGCCCGGGCCCGGGTCAGCTCGGCGGCGTCGTGCACCAGCTCGGCCCGCAGCAGGCGCACCGGCGTGGCCACCGGCACCAGACCGGCCTCGAGCAGCGCCGGCAGCGGGTCGTCCCGATCGGCCACCTTGACCAGCAGCGGAACGTCGGCCGGGGCCACCCAGATCGCGCCGCCGTAACGCACGGTGCCCGGTCCGCCGAGCGCCGGCAGCACCTTGCCGCGGTCGTCGCGCAGATCGCCGGCGGGGTCGGGGACGACCAGCGCGGTGCTGCGACCGGCCGGCTCGGTGGCCAGCATCCACAGCAGGCTGGGATGGGCGACCAGGTTGCCCGCGCAGACCAGGACGGCCTGGTGCGACTGCTGAGCTCGCTCGGCCACCTCACGCAGGGCGGACGGCCCGGACTCGACCGTGCTCGCCCCGGCTGCGCGCAGGGCCGCCGACAGGTCCTCGGCGAGCCGGGCGGTGGCGGCCGGGTCGAGGGCGTCACCGGCCGGGGTCAGGACGGCCAGCGTCACCGGGAAGTCACTGCCTGCCTCCTAGGGCGCCATCACAGTCCACCGTGCGCATTCACGCCGGGAGGCCGGAAATCGGCACTCAGGTTAACAGCGGACAGCGCGGGGGTACGGGTCACCCTTACGGGAGCCGAGCCACCGTTCTCCACCTGGGGACCGAGGGCGGACGGTCACCGCGCCCATACCGTTGATGAGGAGCCGGCGGACAGCCGGACCTCTCAGATAAGGAGTGAAGTGACCGTGACTCGCCGTCTCGCTCGCCCCCGGGACGACCGCTGGATCGCCGGTGTCTGTTCCGGCCTGGCCCGTCGCTTCGGCGTCTCGCCCGGCATCATGCGCCTGATCTTCGTGATCTCCTGCCTGCTTCCCGGCCCGCAGTTCATCATCTATCTCGTCCTCTGGGCGCTGCTGCCCAACGAGTGACGACCGCTCCGTTGAACTGCCGAGCCCGCTGAACTGCCGAGCGTCGTCCCCGCCCCCGGGCCGGCGCTCGGCGCGCGCGTCTACGGTTTGTCGAAGGTGACCGTGACCGTGGAATAGCCCAGCCGCGTGAACAGGCTCTCGAGCATGCGCTCGGTGTTCTGCCGGGCGCGCTCGTCCAGCCCGCTCGAGCGGGCGGCCTCGGTGATCCGCTGCTGAGCCAGCGCATAGACCTGCTGCTGTTTGCCTGGATCGCTGCGGAAGGCGTCGCCGATGCGGTTGAAGAGCCCCCGCTCCTCGGCCACGACGTAGCTCTTCTGCATGTCGAGCGCGGCGGTCGACTGCTGCGGCGGCGGCAGGGTGATCGTTACCGTCTTGTTGTCCTCGTCGACCTGGAGCGCGCCCTCGGCCAGCGAGCCGAACTCGACATATTGCTCGACGGTGCCCGAGCCGACGAAGAGCGTGCGCCGGTTGACCAGGAAGTCGGGGATGTTCTCCTTGCTCTCCTGCAGGTCGACGATGACCTGGAAGGTGCCGTCGGCCGCCACGTATCGGCTGAGGTCGCGCATCGACTGCAGCAGCACGGGCTGACTGCGGTCAGTGGTCTTGTCGGCGAACGGGTTGTCGAAGCTGGGCAGCACGTTGACCGCGCGGAGGCCGAGGCACGCCGCGACCATCAGCGCGAACACGAAGAACGTGAAGATCAGCAGGCGGGCGAAGCCGCTGACCCTGGTCGGCGAGGGCTGCTCGGGCCCGGACGCGGGCGGCTGGGCCGGCGCGGTCGCGGGCGGCTCCGGCGGCAGGGCCGGATATTCACGCGTCGGCTCGGCTACGCCGTCGCGCGCGGAGACATCGGTGGAGACATCGTCCGGTGACTGGGCCATGGCATCACCGTACGAGGAGGGTGCGACATTTGCAGCCGACCCTCAGGCGAAGGCGTTCAATCCGGTCAATTTCTGGCCGATCACCAACTGGTGGATCTCGGAAGTGCCCTCGTACGTGAGCACGCTCTCCAGATTGTTCGCATGGCGCATAACGGGATATTCCCCACTGATCCCGTTACCGCCGAGGATCGTCCGGCAGGTGCGGGCGATCGCGATCGCCTCGCGCACGTTGTTGAGCTTGCCCACGCTGACCTGCTCGGGCCGCAGCGCCCCGGCCGAGTCACGCAGCCGGCCCAGATGCAACGCCAGCAGGAAGCCCTTCTGCAACTCGAGCGTCATGTCGGCCAGCTTGGCCTGAGTCAGCTGGAAACCGCCGATCGGCCGGCCGAACTGCTCCCGGGTCGTCGCGTAGTCGATCGCCACCCGCAGGCAGTCACGGGCCGCCCCCATCGAACCCCAGATGATGCCGAACCGCGCCTCGGTCAGGCAGGACAGCGGCGCCTTGAGGCCGCGCGCCTCGGGCAGCCGGGCACTGTCGGGCAGCCGGACGTCATCGAGCGTGATCTCGCCGGTGCTGGACGCCCGCAGCGACATCTTCTTCTTGATCTCGCGGGCGGCGAAACCGGGGGTGTCGGTCGGCACGGCGAAGCCGTACACACCCTCCTCGGCTCGCGCCCAGATCACCGCGACGTCGGCCAGCGGGGCATTGGTGATCCACATCTTGCCGCCGTCGAGCACCCAGTCGTCGCCGTCGCGCCGGGCCCGCGTGCTCATGTTGGCCGGGTCGGAGCCGTGGTCGGGCTCGGTCAGCCCGAAGCAGCCGATCAGCTCGCCGGCCGCCATGCCGGGCAGCCAGCGCTGTTTCTGCTCCTCCGAGCCGTACTTCCAGATCGCGTACATCGCCAGCGAGCCCTGCACGCTGACCAGCGACCGGACGCCCGAGTCGGCGGCCTCGAGCTCCATGCAGGCCACGCCGTAGGAGACGGCGGACGCGCCGGCACAGCCGTAGCCGGTCAGATGCATGCCGAGCAGGCCGAGCTTGCCGAACTCGAGGGCCAGCTCGCGCACCGGGACGTTGCCGTTCTCGTACCAGTCGGCGACGTGCGGGCGGACCCGATCGTCGGCGACCCGGCGCACGACCGCGCGGATGTCGCGCTCCTCGTCGGTCAAAAGCGTGTCGAGGTCGAGAAGATCCAGCGGAGCCACCATGGACCTCAACCTAACCGGTCAGGCGACGACGAGCACCCGCGCGTGGATCTGATTGCGCTGCTGCAGCGCCGCCCGGAGCGCGCGGTGCAGGCCGTCCTCGAGGTAGAGGGCGCCGTGATACTCCACCACGTGCGGGAACAGGTCGCCGTAGAACGTCGAGTCCTCGGCGAGCAGCTTGTCCAGCGCGAGCTCACGTTTCGTGGTGATCAGATCGGCCAGCCGGATCGGCCGGGGCGGGATCTCGGCCCACGCCTTCAGGGTGGTGTGGTGATCGGGATACGGGGCGCCGTCCCGGACCGCCTTGAAGATCACGGCCGATCCCCCTCTCCGGAGCTTATGAGATTGCTTTCGCCAGCCTAGCCCGCGGCCCATCGGCCATGATGCACCACATCGTCCACCGGGCGGTGTCCGCGCTTGAGTGACGGAGACCTCTTGTCCGGTGCCCGATAGCCGACGGTCAGGGTGCCGATCGGCGTGTACTGCTCCGGGACGCCGAACGCGTCCTTGAACGCCTGGACCTTCGGCACCGGGATGCCGAAGAAGCAGGACGCCAGTTCCTCGTTGACCGCGCTGAGGTGCATGAGCAGCGCGGCGAAGCCGGTGTCGATGTCCCAGTACGGCACCGGCCAGTGCGACTCGCTGCGGTCGGTCCAGCCCTTGTCGGGCTGGGCGTACCGCTCGAGGTAGGCCGACTTGTTGGACAGGCAGACGACGATCGCCGGGGCGGTCCGCATCCGGGTCAGCCAGTCACCCTTCCACGCCTCGTCGGTCTTGGCGTCGCCCAGGTCGCCCTCGGTCGTCGACTCCCAGTAGAGGTCGCGGTCCTTCTGCTCGGTGAGCACGAGGAAGCCCCAGCCCTGCGAGAACCCGGCACTGGGCGCGCGCAGGCCGTGCTGGACGACCTTGTCGAGGATCTCGGCCGGGACCGGCCGGTCGGGGTCGTAGCTGCGAATCATCCGCCGGCGGCGGACCACCTCGTCGAACTCCATCAGCCCTTGATCCCCCACGAGGCGGTCCAGCGCTCGCCCGGCGCCAGCACGATCAGGTCACGCCCGGTCCGGAAGGCGTCCGGCGGGCAGGTCATCGGCTCGATCGCGACCGAGCGGCGGAACCGCTCCCCGTGCAGGGTGTCGCCCGTGAAGACCTGCCAGTACTTGAACTTGTCGTCGGCCCAGACCACGACCCGGCGGTCGGCGGAAGGATCGGCGATGGTCACCTCGGTGATCCCGTCGGCGCCGTGCGTGATCTCGCCGTAGGTGGTGTCCAGCACCAGGTCACCGATCTTGCGGGGCTCGGTGAAGTCGTACTCCGTGCCGGCGATCTCGACGGCGCCGATCGGCAGCAGCCGGGCGTCGGCCACGATCCGCTTCGCCGCCGGCACCCGCAGCAGCGTGTCGTTCACGCTGACCCCGGGCAGCTGCACGTACGGGTGCACCGAGTAACCCCAGGGGGCGTTGGACGGCGAGTTGTTGACGACCTCCTGGTCGCAGCGCAGGCCCGCGGCCGAGACCGACCAGGTGGTGCGCAGCGTCAGCGACCACGGGTAACCGATCTGGGCCGGCAGCTCGAACTCCAGCGTCACCGCCGACGCGCTCTGCTCGGCCGGCGTCCAGCGGCTCCAGTTGACCAGGCCGTGGATGGCGTTGTGCCGGGCCGGCTCGGTCAGCGAGAGCTGGTATTTCTGGTCCTCGAAGGTGTATTGCCCGTCGCGGACGCGGTTGGGCCACGGGGCCAGGATCTGGCCGGCCGAGGCCGGGGAGAGCTCGTCCGCCTCGAAGCCGTCGAGCACCGCCACGTCGCCGGCGGAGTAGCCGCGCAGCACGCCGCCGACCTCCACGACGACGGCGCTCTGCCCGTCCGCCTCGATGGACCACTGGGTGCCGGACTTCGCGGCAACGACACTCGTCATGGCTTGGACATTATCGGTTCGCGTCGTCGCCGGTGGCGGCCGGTGGCCGGTACTTGAGCAGCGCCGGGAAGGCCGCGGCGAGGATGACTGCCAGACCGGCCGCCGCGAAGCCACCGCCGGCCCACGAGGCGGTCGTCGACGTGAAGTCGGCGGTGGTGCCGGCCCGCAGGTCGCCCAGGCGCGGTCCGCCCGCGACGACCACCGTGAAAACACCCTGCAGGCGGCCGCGAAGCCGGTCCGGTGCGTAGACCTGCAGGATCGACTGGCGATAGACGGCGCTCACCAGGTCGGCCGCTCCACCCACGGCCAGCAGCAGCACCATGAGCCACAGGCTGTGGGCCAGGCCGGACAGCCCGATCGCCACGCCCCAGGCCACCACGGCGATCACCAGCGCCACCCCCTGCCGCTTGACCCGGCCGATCCAGCCCGAGGTCAGACCGCCGATCACCGAGCCGATGGCGATCGCGCTGAACAGCCAGCCGACCGCCCAGTCACCGCCGAACCGGTCGGCCGCCACCTCGGGGAACAGGGCCCGGGGCATGGCGAAGACCATCGCGATGAGGTCGACCGCGAAGGAGAGCAGCAGCACCGGCTGGGTGACCAGGAACCGCAGGCCGACCGCGATGCCCCGCAGACCGGCGGTGGGCTTGGCCTCGGCCGGGTCGTGCTCGACGGGCGGGATGGGCGGCAGCTTCCAGGTCGCCCAGAGCGAGATCGAGAACAGCAGCGCGTCGACCAGGTAGGCCACTGTGATGCCGGCGCCGGTGCTGGCCAGCGCGAAGATCAGACCGGCGGCCAGCGGGCCCAGCACGCCGCCCGCGGTCGAGGTCGTGTAGGCCAGGGTGTTCGCGGCCGGCACGAGCCGCAGCGGCACGATCCGCGGGATGATGGCCTGCCGGGTCGGCGAGCTGATCGCGAAGCCGGCCGACTGCACCGCGGTCAGCGCGAGCAGCAGCCAGCCGCTGTTCACGTGCAGCAACGCCTGGATCAGGAAGCCCAGCGTGCCCAGCCAGGCCAGGACCGAGCTGGCCAGCAGCAGCTTGCGCCGGTCGATGACGTCGGCCGCGGCGCCGCCCCAGAGCCCGAAGATCAGCAGCGGGACCAGGCCGGCGATGCCGAGCAGACCGACCCAGGCCGACGAGTGGGTGATCGAGTACATCTCGACCGGCACGGCCACCGAGGTGAACTGGAAGCCGAAGAACGAGAGCCCGTTGCCGATCCACATCCGCCGGTAGGCGACCACCTTGAGCGGCCGGATGTCGATCACCCAGGACTTGCGCTCGACCACTTCCTCGGTGGATTCGACGGCGTCCTGACTCACGGTGCGAGCCTTTCCACGGCCCAGACCCCGTTCTCCGTACGCCGGTAACGCAGTCGATCGTGCAGACGGCTGCTCCGGCCCTGCCAGAACTCGACCGTCCCGGGCCGGACCCGGAACCCGCCCCAGTGCTCGGGAGCCGGCACCGGCCCGTCGCCGAAGCGCTCCTCGGCGGCGGCGTAGGCCGCGTCGACCGCCGCCCGATCCGGCACCACCGACGACTGCGGGCTGGCCCACGCGCCCAGCTGCGAGCCGCGTGGCCGGGAGCCGAAGTAGGCCTCGGTCTCGGCCCGGCTCACCCGCTCGACGGTCCCGCTCACCAGCACCTGGCGCTGCATCGGGAACCAGGGGAAGACGATGCTCGCGTACGGGTTGGCGGTCAGCTCGCCCCCCTTGCGCGACTCGTAGTTGGTGAAGAAGACGAATCCGCGCTCGTCGAAGTCCTTGAGCAGCACCGTGCGCGCCGAGGGCCGGCCGTCCGGGGTCGAGGTCGCCACGATCATCGCGTTCGGCTCGGGCAGTCCGAACCCGGCGGCGTCGGTGAACCAGGCCTCGAACTGGGTGCGCCAGTCCGCGGCGAGATCCGTCTCGAGCAGGGCTCCACGCGCGGTGTAGTCACGCCGCATGCTCGCGGGCGAGGGTGGTTCGAGGGTCACGTGCTCGCTCCCGTACCGATCGTTAGGACTGCTAAAGACCGTAAGTCGCTTCGGACCATCCGTCAGGTCGGTGAGGATGGGTGTCGCGGAGAGCACATCCCGGTGGGTCGACCCGCCGTTACCCGGCGAGCAAGATGAAACACCTACAGCAACGCGGAGCCCCAGGGAGGGTCGTGACCGACTTCAAGCCCGGGCTCGAGGACGTCGTCGCCTTCGAGACCGAGATCGCCGAGCCCGACGAGGACGGTGGCGCGCTGCGTTACCGCGGCGTCGACATCGAGGACCTGATCGGTCAGGTGTCCTTCGGCGACGTCTGGGGACTGCTCGTCGACGGGCGGTTCGGGCCAGGGCTGCCGCCGGCCGAGCCGTTCCCGGTGCCGGTGCACTCGGGTGACATCCGGGTCGACGTGCAGTCGGCGGTCGCGATGCTGGCGCCGTACTGGGGGCTGGCCCAGCTGCTCGACATCGACGACGAGCAGGCCCGCAGCGATCTGGCCCGGGTGTCGGTCACCGCACTGTCCTTCGTCGCCCAGGCCGCCCGCGGGCTGGGCCTGCCGGCCGTGCCGCAGAAAGACATCGACAAGGCGTCGTCGATCGTCGAGCGGTTCATGCGGCGCTGGCGCGGCGAGCCCGACCCGCGGCACGTCAAGGCGGTCGACGCCTACTTCATCTCGGCCGCCGAGCACGGCATGAGCGCCTCCACGCTGACCACCCGGGTGGTCGCCTCCACCGGCGCCGACGTGGCCGCGTGCATCTCCTCCGGGATCGGGGCCCTCTCCGGCCCGCTCGACGGCGGTGCACCGTCGCGGGTGCTGACCATGCTGGAGGACGTCGAGCGGGGCGGTGACGCCCGGGCGTACGTGAAGGGTGTCCTCGACCGGGGCGAGCGCCTGATGGGCTTCGGGCACCGGCTCTACCGCACCGAGGACCCGCGGGCCCGGGTGCTGCGGCGCACCGCTCGCGAGCTGGGCGCCCCGCGCTTCGACGTGGCGGTGGCGCTCGAGCAGGCCGCGCTGGCCGAGCTGGCCGAGCGCAAGCCCGACCGGCCGCTGCCGACCAATGTCGAGTTCTGGTCGGCCGTCGTGCTCGATTTCGCCGAGGTGCCGGGCCACATGTTCAGCTCGATGTTCACCTGCGCCCGGGTGGCCGGCTGGAGCGCCCACGTGCTGGAGCAGAAGCGCTTCGGCCGGGTCGTGCACCCCGCGGTCCGCTATGTGGGACCAGGACACCGCAAGCCGCAGCAGGTCGAGGGCTGGCCCGAGCTGAGCGCATAATGCTCCGGTGACTGACATCCGGATCCCAGACACGATCAAGCCGGTCGACGGACGGTTCGGCTCCGGGCCGAGCAAGGTGCGTCCCGAGGGTGTCGAGTCGCTGTCCGCGGTTTCGCGCACGTTCCTCGGCACCTCCCACCGGCAGCGCACGGTCAAGGATCAGGTCGCCCGTCTGCGGCGTGGGCTGGCCGAGTTCTTCTCGATGCCCGAGGGCTACGAGGTGGTCGTCGCCAACGGCGGCACCAGCGCGTTCTGGGAGGTCGCGACGTTCGGCCTGGTGCGCGACCGGGCCCAGTTCGCCGAGTTCGGCGAGTTCGGGGCGAAATTCGTCAAGGCCGTCCGGGACGCGCCGTTCCTGGCCGAGCCGACGGTGCACCACGCGCCGGGCGGGCAGGCGGCGTTCCTCGAGGCCGAGGCGGGCATCGACGTGTATGCCTCGGTGCAGAACGAGACGTCGACCGGGGTCGCCGTGCCCGTGCGGCGGGTTCCCGGCGCCGATCAGGGCGCGCTGCTGCTCACCGACGCCACGTCCGGCGGTGGCAGCCTCGACGTCGACCTGCGCGAGACCGATGTCTATTACCTGGCCCCGCAGAAGGCGCTGGGCTCCGACGGCGGCCTGTGGATGGCGCTGATGTCGCCGGCCGCGATCGAGCGGGCCTTCGAGATCAAGCGGAGTGGCCGCTACATCCCCCAGTTCCTCGATCTGGTCACCGCGATCGAGCAGTCCCGGCTGGAGCAGACCTACAACACCCCGGCCCTGGCCACGGTGTTCCTGGCGGCCGAGCAACTCGACTGGATGAACTCGCAGGGTGGTCTCCCGTGGGCGGTCAAGCGCAGCGCCGAGAGCGCCGCCGCCGTCTACGGCTGGGCCGAGCGGTCGGCGTATGCGACACCGTTCGTGACCGACCCGGCGATCCGGTCGGCCGCGGTGGCCACGATCGACTTCGAGGGGGTCGACGCGGCCGCGATCGCCAAGGTGCTGCGGGCCAACGACATCGTGGACACCGAGCCCTACCGCAAGCTGGGCCGCAACCAGTTGCGGGTCGCTCTCTACCCCACGATCGAGCCGTCCGACGTGGCCGCGCTGACCGCCTGTGTCGACTACGTGGCCGAGCGCCTCTGAGTGCTTTCGGTCACGCTCACCGGCGTACGGATGCGGTTGACGTCTCTGAATTCAAGATCATCGCAGCTCAGCGACTTTGACGGCGTGGCATGCCACCATTAGGTGACCAAGGCGCGTACCGTATTCCGAAACGCGCCCGGGTGGCTCACTCTCGCCGAGCGCAGGCCAACGCGACGGGACGGAGGCAACGCATGCGGCCGGTACGCTTCGTCGCCCTTTCCGAGGACGGTCAGGCCATGGTGCTCGCCGACGAGGTCGGCCGGCTCCTGGCTCTCCCCATCGACGACCGGGTCTCCGGCGCCATCGCCCATGACGGGCACCCGGTGTCCCCCGGGTCCATGGTCGCCGTGATGTCACCCGACGCCCCGCCGTCGCTCTCCCCGCGCGACATCCAGTCCCGCATCCGGTCCGGCGAGTCCGCCGAAGACGTCGCCCGCATCGCCGGCGTCCCGGTCGACCGGGTGTTGCGTTATGCGGGCCCGGTGCTGCAGGAGCGGGCCATGCTGGCCCAGCACGCCCGCCGCACCCGGCTCAAGACCTCCGACTCCGGCGCCGCCCTGGCCGAGGTGGTCGACAGCCGCCTGTCCCAGCACGGCATCGACACCGAAAAGATCTCGTGGGACGCGTTCCGCCGCGAGGACGGCACCTGGCGCATCGTCGCCACCTGGCCGTCCGGCAAGGCGACGGCCCAGGCGATCTGGGATCTCGACAAGGGACGCCAGGTCGTCTCGCCGCACGACGACATGGCGCAATACCTGTGCGCCGAGCGGCCCACCCAGATCCTGGGTCAGGAGCCCGCTCCCGAGCGCGCCATGACCGAGCGCGGTGGCCACGGCCTGCCCGGTCCGGCCCGCCCGGCCGAGCCGGCGCGCGGCAGCCGCGGCCTGCCCGCCCCCGCCGAGACGCAGCAGCGTCCGACCCGCGACCCGATCCGGGCCGGCCGTGACGCGCTGCTGGCCTCACTCGATCGTCCACTCAGCCCGTCCGGTGGTCGCAGCCTCGACGCCGGCCCGTCCGAGACGCCTCGCCGCCCGGTCGCCGGTGGCGCCGCCGCCCTGCTCGGCGGTGGCTCGGGTTCGGCCTTCGACGAGGATGCCGACCTGCCCAAGGAGGTGCCGGCCGTGCCCTCGCTGGCCGTCCTGCGCCCCCGGCGCACGGTGGGTCAGGGTGGTCAGCAGCCGAGCGAGACCGACGAGGCCAAGCCCCGCAAGCGACTCCCCAGCTGGGACGACGTCTTGTTCGGCGGCGGTCCTGCGGCCCGCGAGTCGTCCTGACGCGACTCTTTGTCGGCGTCTTCCCGCCGGCGCCTCACCTCGAGGCGCTGCGCGGTGCCCTACCGGCCGATTCACGGCTGACGCCGATCGAGAAATGGCACCTCACCCTGGTCTTCCTGGGCGAGGTCCCGACCTCGGCGGTGATGCCGCTCCTGGCCGACGTGCCGTCACCCGGCCCGTTCCAGCTGCGCCTCAGCGGCGGCGGCCAGTTCGGCACCGCGGCCTGGGCCGGGGTGGACGGTGACGTGACCCAGCTGTCCGAGCTGCGCGAGGACGTCCGCGAAGCCCTGACCCTGGGCGGCTTCCCCAGCGACGACCGCCCGT
Organism: Paractinoplanes maris; assembly: GCF_023544465.1. Taxonomy (GTDB): domain Bacteria; phylum Actinomycetota; class Actinomycetes; order Mycobacteriales; family Micromonosporaceae; genus Actinoplanes; species Actinoplanes maris. Next base: position 609,671 of record NZ_JALPVL010000002.1, read on the forward strand.
TCCGCCCCCACCTCACCGTCTCCTACAAATCAGACGGCGCCATCCGGCGGGCCCTGGCCGGCTACCAGGGCGAACCGTGGCCGGTGACGTCCTTCGCCCTGGTGAGCAGCGCCGAGGGCCGCTACGACGAAGTGGCTTCCTGGCCGCTCTGAACCCGGCCTGCCTGCGCCGCGCGCTCGCCCTCCAGGCGGATGCCGTTGAGCAGGAGCCGCAGGCCGTAGTCGAACTGCTCGGCCGAGCCGACCACCGGCAGCTGATCACCGGGCCCGTCCAGCATCCCGCTCACCTGCTGCCAGCGCGCGTCCCGCTCCCCCGCGTCGACCGCCATCCGCAGACCGGCCGCCGCATAGGCCATCAACGCCTGGAACGCGCGGACCACATCGGCCGGCGGCAACCCGGCCTCGGCCAGCGCCCCGGACAACACCCCGGCCACCCGGCGACCGCGCGGGCCCAGGGGCGGCCGCGAGGCGACATGGCCGGCAATGCCGGGATGCCGGAGAGCCACCGTACGCATGCCGGTGAGCACGCCTCGGATCCGCTCGTCCCACGGCTGATCACCGCCCGGCACCGCGACCTCCTCGACCACCGCGTCAGCCACCGCGTCGAGCAGGGCCTCCCGGTTGGGAAAGTGCCGGTAGATCGCCATCGGGTCGCAGCCGAGCTCGGTCGCGATCCGGCGCATGGACATCGCCTGGGCCCCCTCGCGGTCCCCGAGAGCAAGCGTGGCCTGGGTGATCGAAGCGGGACTCATCGGCACAGCGGGGAAGTCTACGCCGTAGACATCGGTGGCCGGCTTGTCTACGGTGTAGACATGCGACTCCTCCGGTGGGGCCGGCTCGCGGCGGCCATTCTCAGCCTGACCACACTCGTCTTCCTCTTTGTGCATGACTCGTGGCGCGCGGACAACCTCTTCCTGGTGCCCGACCTGATCCTGATCACCGCTTTGGTCATCGCGGCGGTGCTACCGGATCGACTCGCTCGAGTGGCGTTGCCGGTCGCCTTCGCCTATACCGCCGGCGTGCTCGCGACCTCGGTGTCTTCCTATGCCGTGCAGAGCGAATTCGGCCTGCCGAGCACGGCGGGAGCCCTGATCGCGCTCACACTGGCGGCCTCGATGACCGCGCGGCGCACTCAGCCCGACTAGCGGCGGCACCGCATGGTCAGCGCAACTGCAGGCCGGCGGCCTCGAGGGCGCCCTCGACCCGTACCCTCTCGATCTCGCGGTCGAGACCGTCGAGCGGACGCAGATTCTCGGTGACGCCCAGACACTCGCAGGCCAGGCAGAGCCGCTCGTCGTAGGCGCGCATGACCGCCGCCTGCCAGCGCACCGACTCGAGCGTCACCCCGCCCCGGCGCTGGCGGTCGAGACGGCGCAGGTCACGCGCCAGCCACTCGATCGGCGCGGGCCCGAGGCGAGCCGGCAGGACGGCCGGATCGGTGTCGCGGAGCTTCTCGTCCAGGCGGATCAGGGCGCCGGCCTGGCCGGGCCGATCGGCGCACGAACGTCTGCGCCGGAACTCGTCACGCCGCAGAGCGACCGCCACCGCGTAGGGCACGGTCAAAGGGAGCACGAGCGCCGCCGAGAGCACAACCATGTGCGCGAGGGCCACGCCATGACGCTAATTCGAAACGTCCCTGATCCGGAATACTCTTTATCTGCCAAATACCCGTCAGGCCGCTTCGCGGATCTTGGTCATCGGCACCTCCACGGCTTCCGTCTCGGCCGCGGGCGGCGCGACGAGGCGCAGCCGGGGCCGTGGCCGCAGGGAGAGCGAGAGCCGTTCCCCGCTGGCCCGCAGCTGCCACACGAGGGCGGCCACCGAGGCGACGAAGCAGATCACCCCGGCGCCGGAGATGCTCGACGGCACCCCGAACCGCTCGCCCCACCAGCCGGCCAGCGATGCCCCGATCGGGGTCGTGCCCAGGAAGACCAGCACGTAGAGCGCCATCACCCGGCCCCGGAACTCGGGGTCGACGCCCATCTGCACGCGGTGGTTGGCCGCCTGAGCCAGATAGATCGAGAAGAATCCGGTCGGCACCAGCAACAGCATCGCCACCACGAAGGTCGGCGCGAAGCCGACCACGAACTCGAGCACGCTGAACGCGAGCGCGGCCCCGATCACCACGTAGGCGCCGGGCCGGGCCCGGCGTGCGCTGCCGGCCAGGGCCCCGCCGAGCGCCCCGACCGCCAGCGCGGTGGTGAGCAACCCGAAAGTGGAGGGGCCGGCGTTGAAGTCGATCTTCGCCAGCGCAGCCAGGGTGACCGGGAAGTTGAAGCCGATCATGCCGACCACGAACATCAGGGCGATCGGCAGCACCAGGTCGGAGCGCCGGCCGACATACCGGAGGCCGTCCATGATGCGGGCGTCCTTCTTGGCCTGCCGTTCGGCCGGCCGCAACTCGGCGGCGCGCATGCGGGTGTAGCTGAAGATCGGTGCGATGGCCAGCACCGTCGCGATCAGGAAGACCGGACCGGTGTCGAAGAGCGCCAGCGCCACGCCGGCCAGGGCCGGTCCGCCGATCCGGGCGACGTTGAAGGTGGCCGCCGAGAGGGCGAGCGCGTTCGGCAGCAGCGGCAGTTCGACCAGCTCGGAGACGAACGACTGCCGCACCGGGGTCTCGACCGCGTTGGCGATGCCGAGCAGGCCGGCGAAGAGGAAGACGTGCCAGAGCTGCACGTGACCCGAGGCGACCAGGACCGCGAAGGTGATCGCCGTGATCGCGAAGGCGGAGTTGGCCGCCACCAGCAGGCGGCGCTTGTCGAAGCGGTCGGCGAGCTTGCCGGCATAGAGGGTGAGCAGCAGCACCGGGACGAACTGCAGCGAGGCCACCGCCCCGAGCGCGGCCGGCGAGTTGCCAGACAGGTCGAGCACCAGCCAGTCCTGCGCGGTGAACATCATCCACACGCCGACCAGCTTCACCAGCTGACCGGTGGTGAAGAGCCGGTAATTGCGAACTCGCAGGGAGTGGAAGGTTGTGTTCAGCACTGACCGCACGCGGCTGCGCCTCCTGTTCGGTCGTACGCGTCATCGTCACGTGACGAAGCACCGCGTAGCCGAACCCTCAGGCGCGGGAGATCTTCTGCAGGATCTCCGAGGCCCGGGCCAGTGTCTCCCGTTCCTCGGGTGCCAGCGCGACCAGCTGGGTGGCCAGCCACTCGTTGCGCGCCCTCTCGAACTGGGCGTGGACTGCCTGCCCCAGCTCCGTGGCCGACAGGATGACCTGCCGGCCGTCGGTCGGGTGCGGGGTCCGCGCCACCAGGCCGCGATCCTCCAGCTTCCCGACGATCTTGGTCATCGTCGGGGGCTGCACGCGTTCCACATCGGCGAGCTCACGCGGAGTCAGCGCGCCGGCCAGCTGGAGGCTGGTCAGCGCGGACAACTGACTGAAGGTGAGATCACCGACCGGACGGGCCTGCCGGACCCGCCGATTCAGCCGCATGATCGACTCGCGCAGTGTCTTGGCCAGCTCGTCCGCTGTCCCTGGCTCCGCCACGGGCCACTCCATCACGATTATTAGCTTAGCTAATGAGCATGGCTAACGACATTCGAACAGGTCATGACCGCGGTCACAGGATCCAAGCCTCCAGCGGACCCCGCAAGAAGTACAGGACGAAAAGCACAGCCACGCCGTACAGGATGGGGTGGATCTCCCTTGCCCGGCCGGTGGCGACCTTCAGGACGACGTACGAGATGACGCCGGCGCCGATCCCGTTGGAGATCGAATAGGTGAACGGCATCAGCGTGACGGTAAGGAAGGCCGGCACCGCGATGGTGTAGTCGGTCCAGTCGATCTGCCGGATGGCCGTCAGCATCAGGAAGCCGACCACCACGAGCGCGGTCGACGCCGCCTCGAACGGAACCACCGCGACCAGCGGCGTCAGGAACATCGCGAGCAGGAAGAGACCGCCGGTGACCAGGTTGGCCGCACCGGTGCGGGCGCCCTCACCGACTCCGGCCGCGCTTTCGATGTACGCCGTGTTGCTCGACACGCTGGCCGCGCCACCCGCGGCGGCCGCGACCGAGTCGACGAGCAGGATCTCCCGCGTACGCGGCGGCATGCCCCGCTCGTCGAGGAGCCCACCCTCCTGGCCGACCGCGACCATCGTCCCCATCGTGTCGAAGAAGTCGGTGATCAGCAGGCTGAAGATGAACATCAGCACGACCAGCCAGCCGGCCCGCGACCACGAGTCGAGCACGTTGAAGTGACCGATCAGCGACAGGTCGGGCGTGCTCACGATCTTTTCGGGCAGCTTGGGGACGTTCAGCGACCAGCCCTTGGGGTGCGCGATCGCCTCGACGATGATCGCCAGCACGGTCGTGCCCAGGATGCCGATGAGGATCGCCCCGCGCACCTTGCGGACGAACAGGATCAGCGTGAAGAGCAGGCCGATCACGAACACCGCGGCCGGCCACGTGGCGAGCTTGCCGCCGAGACCGAGCTCGACCGGCACCGTCGTGTTGGCCGCGTCCGGCACCCGGTTGACAAACCCGGCGTCGACCAAGCCGATGATCATCAGGAACAGGCCGATGCCCACCCCGATCGCCGTCTTGAGCTGCGTCGGCACCGCCCGGAAGACCAGCTCGCGCAGACCGGTGAGCACCAGGATGGCGATGAGCACACCCTCGATGACCACCAGACCCATGGCGTCGGCCCAGGTCATCTCCGGCGCGATCTCGTACGCCACCAGGGCGTTGACACCGAGCCCGGCCGCCAGGGCGAGCGGGAAGCGAGCCACGACGCCCATCAGGATCGTCATCACACCGGCCACCAGGGCGGTGCCCGCGGCCAGCGCGGCGATCGGCAGCTGGGCGCCGTCGGCGTCCATCCCGTTGCCGATGATCAGCGGGTTGAGCACCACGATGTAGGCCATCGTGAAGAAGGTGGCCAGGCCACCGCGGACCTCCCGGCCCAGGGTCGAGCCCCGCGCCGAGATCTCAAAGAACCGATCGAAACCATTCTTCGACGTACGTGTATCGGCTGCGGTGGACATGCGGCTCTCTCCGGTTCACGGGGTATAGGTCGCCGGAATGTTCTCAGCCCTCGATGACCTGCGCAAAACCGAGGGATGTCGGCCCTGTCACAGGGGCGTACCCGCGATCTCCACGGACCTATCCTGTCGGTGTGAGTGAACCGAAGCCCCGGGTCGAGCCGCTGGACCCACCCATGGTCCCGTTCGCCGTCGGCGGGCTGGCCGCCTTCGCCGTCGCCGCGCTGATCGTGCTGCTGGCCGACGGCCCCGATCGCTGGCTGCAGATCTGCGTCGCGGGTTTCCTGGCCGGCATCCCGGGCCTGATCACGATGATCGTGCACGACCGCCACCGCAAACGCCGCCGCCTGCTGACGCACCCCGAGTTCACGGTGACGTCGCAGTCCTGACAGGGGCTCAGCTGTGGCCGTAATCCTCGGCCGGCTCGCTCTCCTCGACCGAGCCGTGGCCCCGGCTGACCGCGACCGACTCGACCTCGCTGTCGTCATAAACCGTCGGCAGCTCCTCGACCGGCTGCTCAGCCGTGCCGAGCATGGCCTCGGAGTGAGCGCCACAACCGTGGTCGGCGCTCACCGCGCGGCCGTCGTCGGGCGCATAGAGGTTGCCGCAGACGCCGAACATCGCGCGCAGTGAACCGGCCAGCGACAGATAGAAGCCACAGGTGCCGCAGCGGGCATTGCGCGGGGCCGCCACCGAGATCGGCGCCTCGGGTCCGGCCTCGCCGTCATACCACCGCTGGGCGGCGTCGATGCGGCCCTCGCGGGACATCACCCGGGCCCGGCCGAGGCCGATTTCCCAGCTGACCTCCTCGACCGCCGGGTCGTCGCTGAGCACATAGCCCTGGGCGAGACGCTCGTCGTCGGGCGCGGTCGGCATGAGGTCGCCCACGCCGAGGTCACCGGGCTGCAGGCGCTCGTTCCACGGCACCCAGCCCGGGGCGAGCAGCGCATCGGGACCGGGCAGCAGCACGGTCTCGCAGACGGTGACGTGCCGGCTGCGCGGGACGCGGGTGACCGTGACCGCCCAGCGCCAGCCGCGGTAGCCCGCGAGGTGGCTCTCGAAGAGGTGGGTCACGAGGCGGTCGCCCTCGGCGATCGCCTCGAGGTGATCCCCGATGTCAGCCGGATCCACATCGGTGATCGCGCCGCGCGCGACCCCGACCGCATCGGCACAAACCTGGTCGAGGCGGGCAGCACGCGTCGTGGTCCGAGTCGTCACATATTCATTGTCCCCCACCGCCACGGGCGTTCCGCACCGACTCCCCCACATCCGGCCGTCGCGGAAGAGGACAGCGCTCGACTGGATCAGTCAGGATGGGAGCCATGCCGTTGCTTCCCTCCCTCGGACGCACCCTCGGCACCAGCATCAAGGCGGCCCGCCTGCTGGTGCGGGGCTCGGTGCGCGGTGGAGCGTGGGCGACCCGCCGGGTCGGCACGGCGCGGGCCAAGGGGGCGGCCAACGAGACCGGCATGATCCGGCTCTTCGACCTGCACGCGCTCTCCTGCGCCGGTGACACGCTGATCGCGATCGGGCTGGCCGGCACCATCTTCTTCAACGTCCCACTGGGCGAGGCGCGCAGCAAGGTGGCGCTCTACCTGCTCATCACGATGGTGCCGTTCGCCCTGCTGGCGCCGGTGGTGGGCCCGCTGCTCGACCATTTCCGGCACGGCCGGCGCTATGCGCTGGCGGCCACCATGCTGGGCCGGGCCTTCCTGGCCTATGTGATCTCCGATCACCTCTTCGGCTGGGGGCTCTATCCGGCGGCTTTCGGGGTGCTGGCGCTTTCCCGGGCGTACGGGGTGGCTCGCTCGGCCGCCGTGCCCCGGCTGCTGCCCGAGGGCATCGGCCTGTCCCAGGTCGGCGCCCGGGCCAGCGTCTACGGCACCTTCGCGGGCGCGGTGGTCGCGCCGATCGGCCTGCTCGCGTTCAAGTTCGGCCCGCAGTGGCCCCTGCGCGTGGCCATGATCATTTTCATCGTCGGCATGGTGGTGTCGCTCAGGCTTCCGCCGCGAGCCGACTCCGAGCCGCCCGAGGCGGTGCCGCGCCCGTGGCGCGCGATGCTGCGCCTGGGCCGCGGGGAAGACAGGCCGCTCTCCGGCAAGCTGGTGGTCGCGGCCCTGGTCGGCAGCGCCAGCCTGCGCCTGCTCTACGGCTTCATGCTGCTCTTCCTAGCCTTCGTCATCATGGCCGACCAGCTCAGCACCACAGTCCTCGGCAACGACATCGGCCGCCGGGGCGCGGTCGGCCTGATCGGCGGCGCGCTGGCCGTCGGCACCTTCGTGTCCACCGCCGTCGGCACGAGACTGCGCATCCGCCGCCCGCTGGCGCTGCAATCCACCGGCCTGGCCGTGGTGGCCGCGGCCGGCGTACTCACCACGCTGTTCTACAGCCTGGCCACCGTCACCCTGCTGGCCCTGCTCGTCGCGATCTTCAGCGGCATCGCGAAGCTGGCCGTCGACGCCAGCATCCAGGAACGCGTCCCCGAACGCCTGCGGGCCAGCGCCTTCGCCCACTCCGAAACGGTCCTGATGATCGCCTGGGTCCTCGGCGGCGGCATCGGCATCATCCCGCTCCCCGGCCGCCTGGGCATCGCTCTGGCCACCGTCCTGGCCGTCCTGGCCGCCGCCCGAGCCGCCTACGTAGCCACCCGCCTCAACAACGAACGCCTCAGCGGCCGAGCAGACGACCCCACCACCACCGACCCCACCTCCGACTCCACGCCCAGGTTCACCGCCGGCTCCCCAGCCGAAGCCACGTCGGGCTCCCCACCCGGGCCCACGTCGGGCTCCCCAGCCAGGGCAGCGGCCGGCCCCAACCGGGAGTCCGGACCGGTCCGCGCTGCAACGACTACCGACCGGGCCGCCCCACCGTGGTCTCGTCCGAGCCCAGAGACATCGGCGGAGCCGACTGACCCGTGGCCGGAAGCCCCGACTGTCCCGACGCGCACGCGCTCCAACAACGCCCCACCGCGCCGCAGCACACCGCCGCCGACCCAGCCCACGCGCACCGGCCGTTCCGAGCCTGCCCGCCCGGCCGAGGATGGCACAGGCGGCAGCCCCGCCCGTGACAGCCGCCCAGTGAGTGACGGCCCACCCACCCGCATTGATTCCGGCGAGCCCAAGAAGAGCTGGTTCGGCCGCCGCAAGGACAAACGCGCCGCCGCCGAGCCGCCACCACCACGTGCGGGCCAGCCACCCGTGTCCCCTCGGGCGCCCATCCCGGCCGACCAGCCCAAGCCTGACGCCGCGCTCGCGCCGCCTGGATTCCACGTCTATCGGCCGTCCTCAGCCGACCACCCGACCAACGGCACCACCTCCTCCGAAGACCAGGATCGCTGACCCGCGGCCTGGTCCGGCAGTTGTCCACATTTCCGAGTTGTCCACAGCGAAGAGCGCGCCCGGAAGCAGAGATCCACAATTTCCGTCAGCATTGCCGGTGGTGGGGGCTCCCCCCAGGGAGGGTGGGTTCTGTGTTGGGTGCGTCAACTGATCAGCGGGGGCTGTGAGCGATGACCCTGCCCCTTCTCGTTGTCACCGCGGTGGCCGCTGAGGCGGAAGCCGTGCGGGCCGGTGCCGACCCCGCTCATGTCGTGGTCGAGCCGGTCGGGGTGGGGCCCGCCGCGGCCGCCGCCGGCACCGCGCGCCTGCTGGCCACCGGCCGATACCGCGCCGTCGTCTCCGCCGGGATCGCCGGCGGCTTCCCCGGCCGGGCCCCAGTCGGCGCCGTCGTGCTCGGCGCCCGCAGCATCGCCGCCGACCTCGGCGCCGAGACCCCCGACGGCTTCCTCCCGGTCGAGGAGCTCGGCTTCGGCACCAGCGTGGTCCCAGCCGATCCCGCACTCCTGAAGGCGCTCGCCACCGAGCTTCCCCACGCCATCGTCGGCGACGTCGTGACCCTGAGCACGGTCACCGGCACCCAGTCGACCGCCGACCGCCTGGCCGCGAGTTATCCACAGGCTGTGGCCGAAGCCATGGAGGGTTACGGCGTCGCCGTGGCCGCCGCCGGCTTCCCCTTCGCCGAGCTGCGCACCATCTCCAACGCGATCGGCCCGCGAGACCGGTCGGCGTGGCGGCTCAAGGAGGCCTTCGCCGCGTTATCCACAGCTTCTGGGCGGTTGTGGACAGCCTGTGGATAACTTCACCGTGTGGGATGAGAGACAGCGGCGGCAATGCCTGTTGACCATGCGCACCCTCTAGCGTTGACGCCGTGGCGCTCTCACTCGCGGTCTCCCCGTGCCCCAACGACACGTTCGTCTTCCATGCTCTCGTGCATGGGCTCATCCCCGGCGCTCCCGAGGTCGATCTGACCTTCGCCGACGTCGACGTGACCAACACGGCCGCCGAGCGGGGCGAGTTCGATCTGGTGAAGGTCAGCTACGCGGCGCTGCCCTGGCTGCTCGACGACTACGAGCTGCTGCCCACCGGCGGCGCCCTCGGCCGGGGCTGCGGTCCGCTGGTGCTGGCCCGCGAGCCCGGCCTCGACCTGGCCGGCAAGACCGTGGCCGTGCCGGGTGACCGCACGACGGCCTATCTGCTTTTCCGCCTCTGGTCGGCCGACCGCGCCCCGGGCCGCATCGAGGTCGTGCCGTTCCACCAGATCATGCCCGGTGTCGCCGACGGCACGTTCGACGCCGGCCTGGTCATCCACGAGGCCCGGTTCACTTACCAGCGCTTCGGGCTCACGTCGCTGGCCGACCTGGGCGAGTGGTGGGAGTCCGACACCGGCCTGCCCATCCCGCTGGGCGCGATCCTGGCCAGGAAGGGTGTGGTCGACCCGGTCGAGGCGACCGAGTGGATCCGCAATTCGGTGAGCATGGCCTGGGCCAACCCGGACGCGAGCCGCGAGTTCATCCTGGCCAACGCGCAGGAGATGGAGCCCGAGGTCGTCCGGCAGCACATCGAGCTGTATGTCAACGAGTTCACTCTGGAGCTGGGCCGAGACGGTTTCGCCGCCGCCGACGCCCTGTTGCAGCGTGCAGCGGCGGCGAACTTGACGCCGAGTCTGATGGCTCCGCTTCGCTCCGCGGGCGTAGGCGCCTTTTAAGTCGATGAGGGGACAGTCGATTTTCCGCCGTCCGCAAACCCGGCGGCCGTCGAAAAATCGTCTGTCCCCTCATCGACGACGCCTACGCGTGACGGCTCACAGTCGGACCCGTCAGACCTCGAATTCCTTGGCGACGGCGTGGACGAGTTGCGCGATCTTCTGGCCGACTCGCTTGTCGGGGTAGCGGCCGCGGCTCAGGCCCGGCTGCACCTGCGACTCCAGCAGCTTGATCATGTCTTCGACCATGCTGTGCAGCTCCTCGGCCGGCCGACGCCGCAACTCGGCCAGCGACGGCGGCGCGTCGATCAGCTTGAGGCCCATCGCCTGCGCGCCCTTGCGGCTGTCGACCACGCCGAACTCGACGCGCTGACCCGTCTTCAGCTCGGTCACCCCGGCCGGCAGCGCGCCCTTGGGCAGGAACACGTCGCCGCCCTCATCGCTGGTGACGAACCCGAATCCCTTCGTCGTGTCGTACCACTTCACTCGACCCGTGGGCACCGCTGACCTCAACTTCACTCAATGGAAACAACCGCTCACCGCAAGGCTACTTAGCCGCGGGCTCCGGGCCCAACTGCAATTTCCCGCAGCAGCGCCGGCAGCCCGGTGAGATCCTTCAACACGTACGACGCCCCGGCCTGTTCCAGCTCGCCCGGTGAGCACGGTCCGGTGGCCACGCCGATGCCCGGCACGCCGGCTGTCCGCGCGGCCACCATGTCCGCCACGTGATCTCCGACATACCAGCCGGCACCGTGCTCGATCAGCGCCGTCGCCTTGCCCTCGGCGAAGAGGTCACCGGCCAGTTCGTCGGCGACCAGGCCCAGGTGTTCGAGGTGCAGGGCGGCCAACCGGCCCAGTTTCGACGTGACGACCACGACACGGAGACCCATCTCACGCACCGCCGCCAGCGCCTCGACCGCGCCCGGCAGCGGCACGGCCGGGGTGATCGCGTAGTCGGGGTAGAGAGCCCGATAGGTGGTCACCGCCTCCTCGACCTGATCGGCCGGGAACCAGTGGGCCAGCTCGGTCCGCAGCGGCGGCCCGAGCCGGGTGACCGCCAGGTCGGCGTCGACGAAGACGCCCGTTTTCGCGGTCAGCGCACGATAGGCGGCTCGGATGCCCGGCCGGGAGTCGATCAGGGTCATATCCAGGTCGAACCCGACCGCATCGCTCACGCGGGCGTGGACGGGATGTAGTGCAGCTCCTCGACCGGCAGCGGGAAGGTCTGGTCGTCACCGAAGGGCGACGGCGCCGCGGCCCGGTCGGAGAGGATCTCGGAGACGTTCATGTGTTCCTCGGGTCCGCGCGGCTGGGTCTGGCGGTCGGCGGCGCCGCCCTTGACGTCGGTTCCCGGCAGTGTGTTCTTCGCGGCCACGGATGTCCCCTTCAGTGTCCTTGCGAACTGTGTCCCGACAAGATCCCCGGCCCGGACGAGCCGGGCACTCCAATATCGTCCCACGGTCGCTAGCGTTGAACACGATGGCCACCACATTCGCCGATCACCTGCGGTCGCTGACGGACGAGGCGCTGAGCGCGCTCGTTCAGCTGCGCCCTGACCTAGTCGTGCCCGTGCCGGCCGACATCTCCGCCCTCGCCGTGCGGGCGCAGTCCCGCGGCTCGGTCGCGCGCTGCCTCGACGGCCTCGACGAGTTCACCCTGGCCATCCTCGATGCGGCCCGGCTCAGCCGGTCCCCCGAGACCGCTCTGACCTCGGTCGACGCGATCCTCGAGCTGGCCGTGGACGTCGCTGGGGACGACGTCCGCATCGCGATCGACCGCCTCCGGGTCCGCTTCCTGCTCTTCGGCGGCGAGGAGGCGCTCCACCTGGTCGCCGCGATCGACGAGGTCACCTCGCCCTATCCGGCCGGTCTGGGCCGGCCCGCCGACTTCCTCGACCCGCAGGCGGCCGCGCTCTGCTCCGACAAGGCCAAGCTGCGCCGGACGGTGCTGGCCGCCCCCGCGGGGGCCCGGGCCGTACTCGACCGGCTCGCGGCCGGCCCGCCGATCGGCGCCCTGCGCCGCGAGTCGGTCGCCGAGCCCGTGCAGTGGCTGGTCGACAATCACGTCCTGGTGCCGATCAGTGAGGCCGGCCGGGCCCCGCGGGCCGACGGTGAGCTGGTCGAGCTGCCCCGCGAGGTCGGCCTGCTGCTGCGCCGGGACACTGGTCCGCTGGGTGCGCTGCGGCCCTTCCCGCCGATTCCCGAGGGCACCGTCCGCGACCCGAAATCGATCGACTCGGCGGGCGCCGGGCAGGTCATGGAGGCCGTCCGCAGCACGGAGGCCTTGCTCGAGGCGCTCGCCGCCGAGCCGGCCCCGGTGCTGCGGGCCGGCGGTCTCGGCGTACGGGATCTGAAGCGCCTGGCCCGGGCGGCCGGCCTCGACGAGCCGGGGGCCGCGCTGCTGCTCGAGGTGGCCCACGCCGCCGGCCTGCTCGGTGAGGCCGACGCCGCCGGCACCGCACGCTCGGTGACCGTGAGCCGGGCGTCGGGCGCGGTCGACGAGATCTTCCTGCCCACCGGCGCCTACGATCTGTGGCACGCGCTCAGCTTGGCCCAGCGGTGGGTGACGCTGGCCCGGTCGTGGCTCGCGATGACCCGGCAGCCCGGCCTGGTCGGCACCCGGGACGACCGCGATCGGCCGGTCAACGCGCTCGCCCCCGACGCCGAGCGGGCCGGTGCCCCGCAGGCCCGCCGGGAGGGTCTGCTCGTGCTGGCCGACCTCAAGCCGGGCACGGCGCCGCAGGCCGACGAGGTGCTCGGCCTGCTCGCCTGGCAGACACCGCGGCGCTCGCGGGGCCGGGAGGCGGCCCACCGTGACGCGCTGGCCGGCGCGGCCCGGCTCGGCATCACCGCTCTCGGCGCGATCACCTCGTACGGCCGTCTGCTGTTCGAGGACGCCGACGACACCGGCATCGACCCGCTCGGTGTCCGCCCCGGCACGACCGAGCCGCCCGGCGACGTCGTCCGTACGCTGGACGCCCTGCTGCCCGCGCCGGTCGACCACGTGCTCGTGCAGGCCGACCTCTCCGTGGTGGTGCCCGGCCCACCGGAACCCGAGCTGGCGGCCGAGCTCGACGTGATCGCCGAACCGGAGTCGGCCGGCGGCGCCAGCGTGTTCCGGGTCACCGCGGCCAGCGTGCGGCGGGCGTTCGACGTCGGCTACACCGCTGCCGATCTGCATGGGCTGTTCCGCCGCCGGTCGCGCACCCCGGTGCCGCAGACGCTGACCTACATGATCGACGACGCCGCCCGGAAGCACGGCGGGCTGCGCGCCGGCTCAGCCGGGTCCTATCTGCGCAGCGACGACGAGGCGCTGCTGGCCGAGGTGATGGCCGACAAGCGGCTGGGTCAGCTCGGCCTGCGCCAGATCGCGCCGACCGTGCTGGTCAGCCCGCTGCAGGTGGCGCGGCTGCTGGGCGTACTGCGGGAGGCGGGCTTCGCGCCGGTGGCCGAGGATGCCGGGGGCGCCGCTGTGCTCACCCGGCCCAAGGTGCGGCGCGCTCCCACCCGTACGTCGGTGACCTCGCGTCTGGCCGATCAGGCCGGGCCTCCGCAGCTGGCCGGTCCGCGCCTGGCCGGGGTGGTCGAGCAGATCCGCCGGGGTGACATCGCCACCCGGGCGGCCCGCCGGGCCCCGGTCAGCGTGCGCGCGGCCAACGGGCAGGGCGTGCCCGGGCTGACCTCCGTGCAGCAGCACGGGCAGGCGATGGCGGTGCTGCAACAAGCCGTACGGGAAAAGGTGCGGGTCTGGGTGGGTTATGTCGATTCACACGGGGCCACGCTGTCGCGGCTCGTGCGGCCGGTGTCGCTGAGTGCCGGCTATCTGCGGGCCGAGGACGAGCGCACTGAGACCTTGCACACCTTCGCCCTGCACCGGATCACCGCGGCCGTCCCCGACGAAGAGGACTGAACCGGCGAAGAGGACTGAACCGGCGGAGAGGACTGAACCGGCGGAGAGGACTGAACCGGCGGAGAGGACTGACAAGAGAGCGCGCGGGTCGCACACCCCCGTAGCGTGCGACCCGCCTCCCCCGCGCTCTCTAACAACGCGATCAGGGCCCGGAAGGTTGCACCAACTCCGTGTCACACTGGAGGGTCGGTTTCAGCTCTTCGAAGGGTGTTCACACGTGAGCGGCGGACCACTGATCGTCCAGTCCGACAAGACCCTGTTGCTGGAGGTGGACCACCCCGACGCGAAGGCGTGCCGGATGGCCATCGCACCGTTCGCCGAGCTGGAGCGGTCACCGGAGCATGTGCACACCTATCGGTTGACCCCGCTCGGGCTGTGGAACGCGCGCGCCGCCGGGCACGACGCCGAGAGCGTGGTCGACTCGCTGATCAAGTACTCGCGCTACCCGGTGCCGCACGCGCTGCTGGTCGACGTGGCCGAGACGATGGATCGCTACGGCCGGTTGCAGCTGGTCAACGACCCCTCGCACGGCCTGGTGCTGCGCGGCCTCGACAAGATCGTGCTGATCGAGGTGGCGAAGTCCAAGAAGCTGGCCGGCATGCTCGGCGCCAAGATCGATGACGAGACCATCGCGGTCCACCCGTCCGAGCGCGGCCGCCTCAAGCAGGCGCTGCTCAAGCTCGGCTGGCCGGCCGAGGACTTGGCCGGCTACGTCGACGGCGAGGCCCACGAGATCAACCTGGCCGAGGACGGCTGGACGCTGCGGTCCTACCAGCAGGAGGCCGTCGACGGCTTCTGGGCGGGCGGCTCGGGTGTGGTGGTGCTGCCCTGCGGGGCCGGCAAGACGCTGGTCGGCGCGGCGGCCATGGCCACGGCCAAGGCGACGACGCTGATCCTGGTCACCAACACGGTGGCCGGCCGTCAGTGGAAGCGTGAGCTGATCGCCCGCACCTCGCTGACCGAGGAGGAGATCGGGGAGTACAGCGGCGAGCGCAAGGAGATCCGGGCGGTCACCATCGCGACCTACCAGGTCCTCACCTCGCGCCGCGGCGGCGCCTTCACCCACCTCGACCTGTTCGGTGCGCGCGACTGGGGCCTGGTCATCTATGACGAGGTCCACCTGCTGCCGGCCCCGATCTTCCGGTTCACCGCCGACCTGCAGGCCCGCCGCCGGCTCGGTCTCACCGCCACGCTGGTGCGCGAGGACGGCCGCGAGGGCGACGTGTTCTCGCTGATCGGGCCGAAGCGTTACGACGCCCCGTGGAAGGACATCGAGGCCCAGGGCTGGATCGCCCCCGCCGAGTGCGTCGAGGTGCGGGTCACCCTGACTGATGCCGAGCGGATGGCGTACGCGGTGACCGAGTCCGAGGAGCGTTACCGGGTGGCCGCCACGGCCCGCACCAAACTGCCGGTCGTCCGGGCCCTGGTCGAGAAGCACGCCGACGAGCAGGTCCTGGTCATCGGCGCCTACATCGATCAGCTGCACCAGCTGGGGGAGTACCTCGACGCCCCGATCATCCAGGGGTCGACCACCAACAAGGAGCGCGAGCGCCTGTTCGACGCGTTCCGCTCGGGTGAGTTGCGGACGCTGGTCCTCTCGAAGGTCGGCAACTTCTCGATCGACCTGCCCGAGGCGGCGGTGGCCATCCAGGTCTCCGGCACCTTCGGCTCGCGTCAGGAGGAGGCGCAGCGACTGGGCCGGGTGCTGCGGCCCAAGGGCGACGGGCGGCAGGCGCACTTCTACACGGTCGTCTCGCGCGACACGATCGACACCGAATACGCCGCACACCGGCAGCGATTCCTGGCCGAACAGGGATATGCCTACACGATCGTCGACGCCGACGACATCCTCGGCCCTGCTCTGCCCCAGATCGACTGAGCCGGGCGGTCACCCTCGTCGCCTATCCTTGCCGCCGTGTCGAGCAGTGAGAAGGGTCCGGGCCGGGTGGCCCGGGCCGCCCTCGGGCTGGTGGTCGTGGTGACGGCCGTGGGTGTCGCGACCCACGCCATGGGTTTGTGGCAGGTCGGTGACCCGGGTGACCCCGCGGCGGCCGTACGCCCGGTGGCCGAGCCGGTCGCGATCAGTGGCAAGACGGTGACCGTTCTCGGCGCGGGCAGCATCCTGCCCACGCCGGAGCTCGGCGATCAGGCCCGGCGCGACGGCGGCGGCCAGGTGGCCGACTTCCGTCCCGTCCTCGACGCCGCCCGCCCCGCCGTGTCGTCGGCCGACCTGGCCCTGTGCCACCTGGACGCGCCGCTCGCCGCCGGCCGGGCGCCCTACCTCGGTTCGCCGGAGCTGGCCCAGGCGATCGCCGGGGCCGGCTTCGACGGCTGCTCGACCGCCGCCGCGCACGCCTTCGACCAGGGCACCAAGGGCCTGACCAGCACGCTCGACGCGCTCGACAAGGCCAAGGTCGGTCACTCCGGCACCTATCGCAGCGAGGAGCAGGCCGGTCGGCCCCGGCTCTACAGCGCCGGCGGCGTCAAAGTCGCGCACCTGAGCTACACCCTCGGGCTGAACGGTCAGAAGGTGGCTCCCGGCCGTGAGTGGGCCATCGCCCGGCCGACCGTCGCCCGGATCTCGGCCGAGGCCCGGGAGGCCCGCGACGAGGGCGCCGCCATCGTCGTGGTCAGCGTGGACTGGGGCTCGCTGGGCGAGAACGAGCCCGACGTCGACCAGCAGACCCTGGCCCGGGCCATCGCCACGATGCGCAACGTCGACATCGTCTTCGGGCACGGCGCCCACGTCGTCCAGCCGGTCGAGCGCATCGGCAACAAGTGGATCGTCTATGGGCTGGGCGACCTCGCCTCCCGGCATCCGCAGCCGGTCAACGGCAACCGCGAGGGCAGCATGATGCGGGTCACGTTCGCTCCGGCCGACGGAGAGCGGCGGTGGCGGGTGGCGGCGATCGAGGCGATCCCCACGTTCATCGACCTCAATCCCCGTGTCCGGCTCGTGGATCTGGAGCTGGCGCTGGCCAGCCCGGCGCTGCCGGCCGGTCGGCGGAAGATCTACGAGGCCGCGGTCGAGCGGATCCAGAGTCATCTGCTCAATCGCGGCGGCGACGTCTCGACCTTCCACGTACGAGGGACTGTCCGGCGATAAGTCCGAAAAGCCCTGTAGCACATTTGGATGACACCCAAAGATCACCACGCCGACGAACTGAATTGTTATAGTCCCGGCTCGAAACGCGGATGCCGGCGTGCGTAACGGGGAGTGACGCCGGCTCGTTGTCAGGCGCTCACTCCTCAGATGGGAACAGCTGTTTTGGCCATGGTCGACACCCGCGTGGCGTCACCGAGCGGACCGGAGACTCAGGTCCTCTCGACTGACCAGCTCATCGCCTGGCGATGGCGCGCACTCGGTCAACAGCTCCCGGAGTCCGGCTTCCCGGCCGGATCGCACGCGCCGGCCCTGGTCTACCTCTGGACCACGATGCTGATCGCGGCGGTCACGGTGCTCGGCTTCGCCGTGTTCGACCGCGACGACGTGCCGGCCGCGGTCCGTGAGTCGCAGCAGGATCTGATGCGCAAGGTGGCCCACAGCCTCTCGCTGAGCCTGACCGCGGCCGACGACAGCTTCGACCAGACCGCGAACGCGCTGCGCGCGGGCGCCCCGCCCGCTGCGGCGTCCATCGCCGGGCTCACCGGCGAGCAGGCGTCCTGGGCCGGCGTCGCGATCCTGCAGCCCAGCAACCGCAAGACCATCGCGGCCAGCGCCGAGGCGGTGCCGCTGACCCTGATCCCGAACGGCGCACTGCCCGAGGGTGACACCCCGGTGATGACCGTCGAGGGCCCCGCCGTCATCCGCGTCACGACCCTCGGACCGGACCGGATGCTCGTCGGCGTCCAGCGGTTGCTGATGCGCAGCCTGCGTCTCAACGCCGACGCCCAGCAGGGCATCTACGTGCTCACCCCGGACGGCAAGGACTACCTGGCCCAGGGGGTCGACGCGATCCCGGCCGACCATCGGCCCGAGGTCCTGCGCGGCCTGCCAGGCCTGTCCTCGAGCCGCAGCGAGACGATCCGGGTCAAGGAGTGGACGGACCGCGCGCTGGTCGTGTCGGCCGCTCCGATCGCCGAGACGGGTTTTGTGGTCGCCTCGACGGTCGTGGCCGAGGTGGCCGACGGCACGTCGCTCTTCCACGGCCTGGTGCTCGGCATCGCGGTGGCGCTGACCGCCTTCCTGGCCTACGCCCTGATGCGCGCCTTCCTGGTCAACCCGCTGCAGCACCTGCTGCACCAGGCCAAGCTGGACGCCTGCGGCACGCTGACCCGCACCCGGCGGATCCTGCGGACCCACGAGGCATACCGGGTCGCCCAGGCCCTCGCGGTCGTGTCAGGCAACCGCATCCACGGGCGCCGCTGGCGTCCGACCGTCGTGCAGGGCCTCGCCGTGGCCGCCCTCATCGCGCTGGCCGGGCCCGCGCTCGCCGTCGTGATCGCCGTCATCCAGCCCGCCACCGCCCTGCCGGCGCAGCTCAACCGGGACGAGGAGAGCCGGGTCGAGGCGATCAGCAACACCCTCGGCAACGCGCTCGACAGCGGCCTGCGCACCGTCACCAGGCTGGCCCCGGGCACCGACACGGGCAAGGGCCCGCTCGAGGAGGCGCTGGCGGCCAACCACCGGCTCCGCGGCGTCTATCTGGTCGAGCCGGGCGGCGAGGTCACGGCCACCGCCGGGCGCGCGTCGCTGCGCTCGCGTCAGCCGCTGCCCGGCCGGGGCGGCGTGCTGCTCGACCCGGTCGTCCAGCGCCTGCCGGTCGTCTACGCCTATCAGGTACGCCCCGATGGGCGCGCGGTCGTCGCCGAGTACGACATCGACTACCTGCTCGGGCTGGTCCGCAGCGCCGACGGGCGGGCCGTGGTGGCCGACCCCGACCTGCGCACGATCCTCGACTCCGAGGGTTACCGGGCGTTCCAGCCGCTGCGCGACGTCACCATGCGCACCGTGGCCGCGACCGCGCTGCCGGGCGAGACCGCCTCCCGCTCGACCGGCCTGGACAACCGGCCCGCGCTGGTCGCCGGGGCCGCGGTCAACCACCCGACGGCCGCCCACCTCGAGTGGGTGGTGGTCACCGACCGCAACGCCGACACGCTCCCGCTGCCCAGCCTGATCGAGCGCCGCTGGGCCGTGCTGATGGCCGCCGCGGTCACCGCGGTGCTGGTCGTGACGCTGGTCTGGCAGTACTTCATCTTCGTCCGCCCGCTGCGCCGCCTGGCCTCGGCCGCCGACCGCATCGGTGCCGGTGACTTCGACGAGCCGATCATCCCGCAGCGGCACGACGACGTCGGCGCCATCGCCATGTGCCTGGAGATCTGCCGCCAGGTCCGGCACACCGGGTCGGCACGCTTCGGGGGCGCCGTGCGCCTCCGCGGGTCCGCCACCAATTTCACCGCTGTGCTGCCCCGGCCGCGCCGGGTGCCGCGCGAGCGCTGACGGGGAGGACCGCCGACCATGTTGTATCTGTACGCCGTCTTCTCGCTGTGCTTCCTCGGCCTGCTCGTGGCGGGCGTGATCGAGCAGCGCAACCACGAGAAGAACCTGGCCACGATCCCGCACCGGGTGCTGGTCAACGGCATCCGGGGCAAGAGCTCGATCACCCGGCTCTGCGCCGGGGCGCTGCGCGGCGGCCACCTGCAGGTGATCGCCAAGACGACCGGCACAGCGGCGCGCTTCATCTTCCCGGACGCGACCGAGGAGCCCGTGCACCGCAAGTTCGGCATCGCCAATGTGGTGGAGCAGATCGGCATCGTGCGCC
The DNA here is from genome assembly GCF_023544465.1 of Paractinoplanes maris. Classification (GTDB taxonomy): domain Bacteria; phylum Actinomycetota; class Actinomycetes; order Mycobacteriales; family Micromonosporaceae; genus Actinoplanes; species Actinoplanes maris. The sequence goes on from NZ_JALPVL010000002.1 coordinate 629,372, forward strand.
GGGCCGCCGTCTATCACCCGGACGCCCTGGTCATCGAGTGCATGGCGGTCATGCCCGCCCTCCAGGAGATCAACCAGAGCAAGCTCATCAAGTCGGACATCGGGGTGCTCTGCAACGTCCGGGAAGACCACCTGGCCGAGATGGGACCGACCCTCGACGACGTGGCCCGCTCGCTGAGCAAGTCGATGCCGGTCGGTGGCGTGTGCGTCACGGCCGAACGCGACCGGCTGCACATCCTGCGCGAGGAGGCCGACAAGCGCCGCTGCCGCCTGATCGCGGTGGATCCGGAGTCGGTCACCGATCACGAGATGAGCCGGTTCGGCTGGATCACCTTCAAGGAGAACGTGGCCATCGCCCTCGCCGTCGCCGAACTGCTGGGGGTCGACCGGCAGAGCGCGCTGCAGGGCATGTGGGACGCGCCGCCCGACCCCGGGGTGCTCTCGGTCTCCCGGGTGCGCGAGGGGAGCAAGCGGATCGCGTTCGCCAACGTGTTCGCGGCCAACGACCCCGAATCCACGCTGATGAACATCCGCCAGCTGGAGTCGCAGAGCCTGATCGCGCGCCCGCTGGCCATGCTGATCAACTGCCGTCCCGACCGGGTCGAGCGCAACGGTCAGATGGGCACGCTCACCGGCCAGGTCGAGCCGGACCGGATCATCCTGATCGGCGAGCCGACCCGCAGCGCCGCGTCCCAGGTTCCCGATCAGCTCAAGTCCCGGGTGGTCGACCTCGGCGGCAAGATGCCGCCCGAGCGCCTGCTCGAGGAGGTCTTCGCGGCGGTGCCCGACCTGGGTTCCGTCGTGGCCGTCGGCAACATCCACGGTCAGGGTGAGGTGCTCCTGCACGAGCTCTCGGTGCTGCCCGGGTGGACGTCGGGCGAGACCCACGACGCCCATCCGGCCGGATTCCCCGGCCCTCGACAGACAGGTGCTCCACGATGACCCTGGACGGCGAGCTCAGCGCTCAGCTCTCCACCGCGTGCCTCGGCATCGGGTTGATCTTCGCGCTGCTGTGTTACCTGACCACGAACCTGTCACCGGGCGGCATGATCACGCCGGGCTGGATCGCGCTCGCCCTGATCGAGGACCCGCCGCAGGCCGGCGTCATGTTCGTGATGACCATCGTGACGTATGTGCTGACCCGGGTCATGCAACGGTTCGTCATCCTCTACGGCAAGCGGCTGTTCGCCTCGATCGTGCTGCTGAGCGTGTTCCTTCAGCTCACGCTCTTCGTCATCGTGCAACGCGACCTGCCGTTGCTCTTCGCCCACCAGACCCTCGGATTCGTGGCGCCCGGCCTGATCGCCTACCAGCTGGTGCGCCAGCCGCCCCGGGCCACGATCCTGGCCACCACCATGGTGACCGGTCTGACCTATGCCATCGCCGTCACCGGCATCGTCGCGGGCTTCGTCCCGGCGACCTGACGTTCACTCGGAGCCCGCTCGTGCCCAAGGTCAACCGCAACTCCACGTTCCTCGCCGCGGCCGGCGTGGCCCTGCTGATCGGGGCCGGCGTCGTCGTCTTCGGCGGCTCCCGGCTGGCCTCGGCCCAGCAGCGGGAGATCAGCATCGGCGGTACGGCTCAGGCCGCCGCCGCCCCGGCCCTGGCGCAGTACGTCGTCCGCCGCCGCCCCGCGCCCAACCGCACCGAGATCCTCACGAGGCAGGGCCGGCTGGTGGCGGTCATGACCGACGGCACGCGCACCGCCCACCTGCAGGGCCCGAAGCGTACGTTCGCCGAGCCCCGGTTCACGTCGGCCAAGATCGTCAACACCGAGTACGTCCGGCTGGCCCCGAAACAGTGGTACGCCGCCGCGGCCAACGAGACGTGGTTCGCCACCTGGCTGGGCAAGGCGCTCACCGACAAGTCGCCGGACATCCTGGCCATCGCGTTCGAATACACGTACGGCGCCACGCCCAAGAAGGACAAGACCGGCCGCCAGGTCTCCGGGGACGCCTCGTTCGGCCCGCTGTCGGACATCGACCCCGACGGCCGCGCCGAGAACTCGGACTTCTACGACTACCTCGGCACCAAGTGGGAGTTCGCCGACGGCGTCCGGGAGAAGCCCTCGGCCACCCACATGCTCAGCCTCGACTGCTCCGGCTTCCTGCGCATGGTCTACGGCTACCGCAGCGGATATCCGCTGCTCGGCGGCAACGACAAGGGCCCGGGCCTGCCCCGGCGGGCGATCGGTATCGCCGCCAACGGCCCCGGGGTGCAGCTCATGCCCAACACGGGCAAGCGGGCGACCGACGTCGACCGGCTGATGCCCGGCGACCTGCTGCTCTTCAACGCCGGTCCGGTGCAGAACACGCACATCGAGCACTCCGGCATGTATCTGGGCGTCGACGACCAGGGCCACCGCCGGTTCATCTCGAGCCGCAGCCAGGCCAACGGCCCGACGATGGGCGACCTGCACGGCGAGTCCATCCTGGACGGCTCGGGCTACTGGGCGACCCGCCTGCGCACGGCCCGGCGGATCTAGGCCCAGGCGGCCACGACGGCGTCGCGTACCCGATCGCGGTCGCTCAGGTCGCGGCGCAGCGACCAGCCGAGCTCCAGATGGATGAACTCGGCGTCGCCGGCCGCCGCGCCCTGCACGTTGGTGCGGCCCTCCAGCCCGGTGCAGCGCGACACCCAGGCTCGGCAGACCTGGCGGTCGTCCGCCTCGAGCTCGCGGGCGATCCGCACCGCGAGGTCGTTGTGCGCGGCCGAACCGGTCGACACCACCGCGTCGGCCCCGGGCAGGCTCCGGTCGGCGAACCCGTGCAGCTGCAGCTGGGGCAGGCCGTGCCCGGCCGCCGCGACCGCGAACACCTGGAACATCGACCGGTCGTTGTGCGCGACGTCGGCCTCGCCCCCGGCCGCCTGCCGCTGGGCGCCGGCCATCAGCATCAGGCTGCCCGGCAACGCGCGGTAGAGGCTCAGCCCGAGCTTCTCGGTGTTGAGGTCGTAGGCCGGGTGCGGCACCTCGACGACCGACCGAGCGGGGGCCGAGGGATCGACCAGCAAGCCACCCCAGCCGGTTTCGGGGTCGGCCCAATAGATCCGGACCGCCCGGCCGGTCCGGAGATCGGTGCCCTGGGTGATCCGGAAGCCGAGGTCGCCGAACAGCTTCTCGGCCACGGCGAGATCACCTCGCACCACGGCGTCGAACGCCTTGCGCCCACTTTCCCGTTCGGACCGGTCGGGGTCGCGGTAGGGGCCGGTGGCCGACATCGACGCCACCTGCTTCGCGATCCACTCGTGCAGGTCGATCGGCCCGCTCACAACCTCCGCCCTCCCCGGCGCACGGGTGCAGGCCAGGGTGAGCGCGGCGAGCACGGCGGTCATCAGCACGGCGCCGGTACGCAGCGACGTGGTCACGGCCGCAGCGTATCCGACCCGGCCGGCGACGCGGTTACGACGGCTGGACGCTCGGCGGCGGGGCGATGACCGGCCCCTCCACGCTGCTGCCACTGTCGCGGCTGAGGAACAGGGCGCTGGAGCAGAAAACGAGCACGAGCAGCACGCCGACGGCCAGCGCGACCCACGGCCAGACGCTCCGGCGCGACGCCGTGGGCGGCTCCGGGCGGGTGCCCGCCTCCTCGTGCGCGGCCGCGGCCACCACGTCAGGGCTGCCCAGGCGCTCCAGCACCTCGATGACCTCGCCCTCGCTGCTGAGGTTGCGCTCGGCCTGCTCGGCGGCGATGTGCGCAGCCAGATCGGCCAGCAGCTCGCGGCGCTGCAACACCGGGATGCCGGCCAGCCGCTGGTCGACCTCGTGCAGGTATGCGGTGACGACGTCGTTCTGTCGAGTTTTCATCCAGCCTCACCGGTTCCCACAAGTCGGTCGACGGTCTGTCGAAACGAAACCCATTCCGTACGGAAGTGGTCGAGCGCGGCCCGGCCGGACCCGGTCAGGCCGTAGTAGCGCCGCGGCGGGCCGCTGGGCGACTCGACCCACTTGCTCTCCAGCCACCCCGACCGCCGCATGCGGGAGAGCAGCGGATAGATCGTGCCCTCGCCGGCGGCCAGGCCGGGCTCCTCGCCCAGCCGTCGGACGATCTCGTTGCCATACCCGTCCTCGGTCTCCACCATGGCCAGGACACAGAACTCGAGCGTGCCGCGCCGCAGACTCGTCGCCAACTGCGAGCTATCTGCCATGCGGCACACAGTACCTTGCGCCGCAAGGTAGGTCTAGACCGGCAGCACCGGCCCCGGGTCGAGCAGCCCCTTCATCAGGTCGCCGTGCTGGTCGACCCGCTCGAGCACCTCGGCCGCGCGGTAGTGCCGCGGTTCCTGGGCGCCGGTCGCCACCGCCTCCACCTCGTCCCAGGTCAGCGGGGTCGAGGCGGTCGGCGCCTCCTGGGCCCGCAACGAGTAGGGCGTCACCGTCGTCTTCGCGGCGTTGTTCTGGCTCCAGTCGATGAAGATCTTGCCGGGCCGGATGGCCTTGGCCATCTTGGCCGTGATCGAGCCGGGGACCATCGCCGCCAGCTCCTCGGCGACCTTCTTGGCGTACGCCGAAACGAGATCCGCTTCCTGCGTGCCGGAGATCGGGCAGCACAGCTGCATGCCCTTCTTGCCCGACGTCTTCGGGTACGCCGCGACCCCGTCCGCCTCCAGCCGGTCCCGCATCAGCATCGCCACCGCGCTGCACTCCTGGAGTCCGGCCGGCGCCCCCGGGTCGAGGTCGACGACGAGCAGGTCGGGATCCGCACCGATGCGCCACTGCGGCGTGTGCAGCTCGAGCGCGGCCAGGTTGGCCAGCCAGACCAGGGTCGCCAGCTCGTCCACGACCACGAAGTCGATCGTCTCGCGGCTCTTGGTCGACCCGGGCACCGGCAGCGTCTCCAGGCGCACCCATCCCGGCGTACCCCCGGGCTTGTTCTTCTCGAAGAAGTGGGCCCCGTCGACGCCGTTCGGGTAGCGGATGCGGGTGACCGCGCGGTCGGCCAGGTGCGGGAGCATGACCGGGGCGATCCGCGTGTAGTAGTCGATGACCTCGCCCTTGGTGAACCCGGCGGCCGGATACATCAGCTTGTCCAGGTTCGAGAGCTCGAGGTCGTGGCCGTCGATCGAGATCGGGAAGCGGTCACCGGCCATCGTCGTCCTCCTCCGCGCACTCCTCGGCCGTCTTGTCGTCGCGCAGCCGCAGATATCGGGGAAAGCGCAGCCGGCCGTCCGGCGTCCGGTTGCCGTATCGCACCTCGACGACCATTTCGGGACGTACCCAATGGGCTCCGCGGGAATCCTCCCGGGGCACCGCCCCGGCCGCGAAGGGCGACTCGCGCTGAGCCAGCGGCTCGAGCGCGGCCAGCAGCTCCTTCTCGGCGACCGCGCCGATACCCCCGCCGACCCGGCCCCGGAAGGCCAGCCCGTCCGCCGTCGGCACCCCGACCAGCAGGCCGCCGAGCTTGCGGACGCCGGCCCGCCAGCCACCGATCACGTAGTCACCGGTCCGGTCGAACTTGACCTTGACCCAGTCCGGCGAGCGGCTCCCAGGCAGATAGACCGAGGTGTCGCGCTTGGCGACCACGCCCTCGAGGTGGTTCTCACGAGCCGCGTCGGCGGTGGCCGGCCCGTCGCCGAACGACGGCGGCACCATCCAGCTCGGCCCGGCCAGCCCCAGCTCCTCGAGCCTCTCGCGCCGGGCCCGATAGGGCAGGCCGGTGCAGTCCTCGCCGTCGAGGAAGAGCAGATCAAAGATCATGTACGTCACCGGGAGGGTCACCGCCAGGCGGGCCGCCCGATGTCGCTCCCGCACGTGCATGCGCTCGGCCAGCGCGGTGAACGACGGCCGGCCGGCCGCGTCGAGCACGACCATCTCGCCGTCGACGAGCGTGCCCTCGGGCAGTCGCAGGTCGGCGATCTCCGGGTACGCCGCGGTGACGACCGCTCCGGAGCGCGCGAACAGGTCGGGTGGAGCACCGGTGAAGAGCGCGAGAACCCGCACCCCGTCCCACTTGAACTCGTAGCTCCACCCCGGCCCGGCCGGTAGCGCACCAGCGGTCGCCAGCATGGGAGACAACGGCGCACCAGGCACCCGATCACCATAGGCAGTATCGAACACCTTACGCAGGGGTCTCAGTGATGCGATCCTGATCAGGACGTCACACCCTGGGTACAGGAGTCTTCATGCGAGCGATCTGGAAGGGCGCGGTCTCCTTCGGCCTGGTGTCCATCGCCGTCAAGCTCTATTCGGCGACCGAGGAGAAGGACATCCGGTTCCACCAGGTGCACCGCACCGACGGCGGCCGCATCAAATACCAGCGCACCTGCTCGGTCGACGGCGAGGTGGTCAGCTACGACGACATCGCCAAGGGCTACGACATCGGTGGCGGGGAGATGGTCATCCTCACCGACGAGGATTTCGCCGACCTGCCGCTGACCACGTCACGCGCGATCGACGTGCTCGAGTTCGTGCCGGCCGAGCAGATCGACCCCATCCTGTTCGCCAAGGCCTATTACCTCGAGCCCGAGGGTCAGGCGGCCAAGCCGTACGTGTTGCTGCGGGACGCCCTGCAGGACGCCGACCGGGTCGCCATCGTCAAGATCGCGATCCGCCAGCGCGAGCAGCTGGCCACCCTGCGCGTCCACGAGGACGTGCTGGTGCTCAACACCATGCTATGGCCGGACGAGGTGCGGACCCCCGATTTCGGCTTCCTCGACGAGGACATCGAGACCCGGCCGGCCGAGCTGGCCATGGCCAGCTCGCTGATCGACTCGATGGCCGGCAGTTTCAAGGCCGACGAGTTCACCGACAACTACCGGGCCGCGCTCCAGGAGGTCATCGACGCCAAGGTCGAGGGCCGCGAGATCGTGCAGCCGGAGGAGGCCGAGGAGGCCCCGGCGGCCGCGGTCGACCTGATGGCGGCGCTCAAGGCGTCGGTCGAGCGGGCCAAGGCCGCCCGCGGCGAGTCGGCGCCGGCCCCGGCGGCCAAGAAGACCGCGTCCGCTCCGGCCGCGCCGCCGAAGAAGGCCGCGGCCAAAAAGGCGCCGGCCAAGAAGGCCGCCACCAAGGCCACGCCCGCCCCGGCGAAGAAAGCGGCCAAGAAGTCGGCGTGACTAGAGTTGGCCCGTGGCATTGACGTGGGCTGAGTCTTATCTGGGCAAGGTACGGGTGAGCGTCGGGGACACCGACACCATCCTCTTCGTCGGGGCGCGAGGTGTGATCCTCGACGAGCAGAACAGACTGCTGCTGATCCAGCGCTCCGACAACCATCGCTGGGCCATCCCGGCCGGGGCGATGGAGCTCGGCGAGAGCATGGAGGACTGTGCGATCCGCGAGACGTGGGAGGAGACCGGGCTGAAGGCCACGTCGCTCACGCCGTTCGCGTTCTACAGCGCCTACACCTACACGAACGACTACGGCCACACCTACCAGCAGATCCTGATGTCGTTCCGGATCCACACCTGGGAGGGTGAGCTGCTGCGCCAGACCGAGGAATCGGTGGACGCCGGGTTCTTCCCGCTCGACGCTCTTCCCGGGCCCAAGTCGTTCGTGATCGACGAGACCCTGGCCGACCTGGCCCAGTTCGAGTCCACCGGCCGCCTGGTGATGAAATAACCGGTCGCCCGCCCGGTGCGGCCTGAGGCACGATCCCCGGCGTGGACCTGACCCCGCTACGCACCTCCCGCGACTACCGGCTCGTCTTCATCGGCGGCTCGATCAGCGGCTTCGGGTCCTTCATCACCTACGTCACCATCCCGTTCCAGGTGGCCGCGATCACCGACGACCCGCTGATGGTCGGGCTGCTCGGGGTCTGCGAGCTCGTACCCCTGTTGGTCATGGCCTTCGTCGGGGGTGCGCTGGCCGACTATCTCGACCGCCGCCGGCTGGTCCGGGGTGGCGAGTTCGCCCTGGCCGCGCTCACCGGCGTACTTCTCGTCAACGCTCTTTCCGACAAGCCGCATCTGTGGTTGTTGTACGTGGTGGCCGCGCTGACCGCGTCGGTCGACGGTCTGCAGCGGCCCGCGCTCGAGGCGATGGTGCCCCGGCTGGTCCGCCCCGAGGAACTGCCCGCCACGATGTCGCTGCAGGCCTTCAGCGCGCAGATCGCGCAGGTCGGCGGGCCGGCGATCGCCGGTCTGCTGATCTCGGCGGTCGATCTGGCCTGGGTGTACGCGTTCGACCTGCTCACCTTCACCGCGTCGCTGCTCTGCCTGACGCTGGTGCGGGCCGTCCCGCCCCCGCCGGACGCCGACCGGCCGTCGATCCGGGCGGTGGTCACCGGTCTGCGCTACGCGAGGTCCCGCCCCGAGTTGCTCGGCACCTATCTGGTCGACATCAACGCCATGTTCTTCGGCATGCCCCAGGCGCTCTATCCGTTCCTGGCCACCCAGCTGGGCGGTCCGCGGGTGCTGGGCCTGCTCTATGCGGCCCCGGCCGTCGGCTCGATGCTGGCCACGCTGAGCAGCCGCTGGACCGCGCGCGTGCACCGGCACGGCCTGATGGTGGTGATCGCGGCCGCGTTGTGGGGCGTCGGGATCGTCGGCGTCGGACTCTCGCACTGGCTCTGGCTGACGCTGCTGTGCCTGGCCTTCGCCGGTGCGGCCGACATGATCTCCGGCATCTTCCGCTCCATCATCTGGAGCCAGACGATTCCCGACCACCTGCGCGGTCGCCTGGCCGGCATCGAGATGCTCTCCTACACCACCGGCCCGCTGCTGGGGCAGCTCCGTTCCGGTCTGATGGCGCGGACCCGCCTCGGGGTCGGCGGCTCGATCTGGGTCGGCGGCGTTCTCTGTGTCGTCGGCACCGCGGCACTGGCCGTGGCCCTTCCCCGCTTCCTGCGCTACGACGGCCAGAACGGCATGGCTGTGAAGAAGGCCGCCGACGAGGCCTGGGTCGCGGCGGCTCGCCCGGCTCCTAGCGCGTCCTGACCTTGCGGGTGAAGTCGTGACCGCACGGCAGCACCACGAAGACGACGGACTCGACCAGCAGCGAGCCGTCGTCGAGTTCCTGGTAGTCGAGCGGCTCGGCGTTGACGTCGGTGACCACCTTGGCGCAGGTCGGGCAGCGGCCGCCCGGGGTCACCACGCCGAACATCTGGGCCGGCACGGCGTCGGGCGCCTCCGAAGGCTCGGGTTGAGCGTTTGTCATGGGCGGACGCAGCTGTGGCTTGGCCATGGTCATCTCCGGTGCGGTCGTCGCCGGGACGTGCTCCCTCACCGTACGGGCTGAGTGGCGCGGCCCCGGACACCGGTGCCCGCGTCACCCGAGCAGATCGGACTCCCCGATCTCGGCGAAGGTCATCGTCAGCGGGCGGGGATCGACGTTCAGCGCGTGCAGGATGGCGTGGTGCTGCTCGACGGCTCCGTCTTCCGTCCGGGTGAGCGCCGCGCCCAAGGCGGTCTGGTCGACCGGCGCCACGCCGAGCCCCAGGAAAGCCGCCGGATCGGCCCCGAACGGCCCCGAGGGCGGCGTCGCACCCGGCAGGTAGGGCCGGGCGAGCAGGTCGAACAGGATCTCGTTGTCGTCGTCGTCCCAGCCCTCGACCAGGTAGGCCTGATCCGACAGGTACTCGTGGACCGCGCCGCCGTCGCGGAACAGCATGGCCACCAGCACGTCGGAACCGAAGACGCTGAACGACGCGGCCACCCCACCCGGGACCAGGCTCAACTGCTGGGCCAGGCCTTCGGTCTCGGCGTAGACACCGTCCTCCTGCACCGGGACCACCGCCCAGCGGCTCTCGGCGACCGGCACGATCGCCGCGTCCTGGTGCCAGGCCGCCACGGCCGCCTCGATGTCGGCGCGGCCGCCCGCGGCCAGGATCGTCTGATAGCTGCTGCCCACAGGCCGAGATCGTACGGTCAGGCCGCGGGCTCGGGGACGTCCGCCTCGGGCAGCGGCTTGACCGCACCCGCGATGGTGATCGAGACGACCAGCAGGACCGCCACCGCCACCAGCGCGTTCTTGACCGTGACGTGGTCGCCGAGGAAGCCGATCAACGGCGGCCCGCCCAGGAAGGCGCAGTAGCCGATGGAGGCGACGACGCTGACCCGGGACGCGGCGTGGGCCGGGTCGTCGGCGGCGGCGCTCATGCCGACCGGGAAGCCGAGCGAGGCACCCAACCCCCAGAAGAGCGCTCCGGCGAAGGCCAGTGGGGTGGCCGGGCCGAGGATGTAGAGCGCCAGGCCGGCCAGGCTGACCGCGGCCAGCACCCGGACCACGGCGACCCGGCCGTAGCGGTCGAGCAGCGCCGGCCCGAACCAGCGACCCACGGTCATGGCGGCCAGGAAGAGAGCGAAAGCCAGGGTGCCGACCGCGGCCGACGTGCCGTAGCTGTCGATCATCGAGACGCTGATCCAGTCGATGCCGGCACCCTCGGTGAAGGCGAAGGCCAGCACAAAGACGCCGACCACCAGCGTGCGCGGCTCACGCCAGGTAGCTAAGGCATCGCGCAGGCCGTTGCGCTTGGTGACCGGAGCCGTCGAGCCGACCATCGTGGGGTCGGACGGAGTCACCACCGGCGCCGGGCCGGCGTCGTCGGGGACGAAGGCCCGCACCGAGACGATCACGATGGCGGCGATCAGCACCGCGGTGACGGCCAGATGCACCGTCACCGAGATGCCGAGGGCGACCGCTCCCGCGCCGGCCAGGGCCCCCGCCACCGTGCCGACGCTGAAGCCGGCGTGGAAGCGCGGCATGATGGCCTTGCCCAGGCGGCGCTCGACGATCGCGCCCTGCACGTTCATGGCCACGTCCCAGGAGCCGTTCGCGAGGCCGAAGACGAACAGCCCGAGCACAACCGGCACCACCCCGAACTGGTAGCCGATCGCGATGCCGGTCAGGGCGACGCCGAGCAGCCCGCCCATCGTGGCAACCGTGCGGCTCGAGCCGAACCGGGCGACGATCTGACCCGCCAGCAGCAGCGACACGATCGAACCGGCGGCCAGCGCCAGCAGCACCAGCCCGATCCCGGACGGGGTGAGGCCGAGCTGGTCCCGCACCTGCGGGATGCGGGAGGCCCAGCTGGCCGCGGCGACACCGGCCATGATGAAGGCCGCGTAGACGGCGCGGGTCGCCGCTCGCACCTCCGGAGCGGTCTGCGCGACGGACGTCATTGCGGCACCCCGAGGAAACGGCCGACGATCGTCCGGGTCTCGGCCCGGTCGAACGTGGCGGTGGACAGGATCAGGTGCATGACCAGCCCCTCGATGACCGCGTCGATCCCGCGGGCGGTGACCGGGTCGATGAACCGCTCGAGCACGGTCCGGGACCGGCGCATCCAGGCGTCGGTCACGCCGCGCAGAGCGGGGTTGCGCAGGGCCGCGAGATAGAGCTCGTACGAGACGGCCCAGTCCCGCGAGTCACCGCCGGCGTCCCCGTTGATCAGGTCGGTGACCGCGTCGGCGAAGCCGGTCAGGTCGGTGACCTGGTCGAAATGCGCCTCGTAACGCGGCGACATCAGCTCGGCGTGCCGCCGGAAGGCCTGCTCGAGCAGGTCCTCGAGGTTGTCGAAGTGATAGGTGATCGAGCCCAGCGGCACGTCGGCCGCGGCCGCGATGCGCCGGCTGGTGGTGCCGGCGACGCCGTGGTCGGCGATCACCTCGATGGCCGCGTCGACGATGCGGCTCTTGCGGCCGGGATCGTAGCGGCGTGGTGAGCGGGCCACGGGCGCGGTTGTCACGGGTCCCCCTGTCATGCGTACGAGCGTACATAAGGTTCCATGATTAGACTTCCGCCCCGTGATCGCGGAGCCGGCGTGGGATGTGGCAGTTGTGGGTGGCGGACCCGCCGGGTTGTCCGCGGCGCGCGCGGCCGCGGCGGCCGGAGCGCGCACCATCGTGCTGGAACGGGCCGAGCACCCGCGCTACAAGACCTGCGGCGGCGGCCTCATCGGGACCTCCCTGGCGCACGCCGCCGAGCACATCGACGTGCCCGCCCGCGACCGGATCACCGCCCTGACCTTCACCCGTGACGGACGACACACCTTTACCCGACGGGCCGCCGAGCCGTCACCGTTCCTGACCCTCGTCCGCCGCGACGACTTCGACCACGCTTGGTATTCGGCGGCCGTCACAGCTGGTGCCGTGGTGCGTCAGAATTGTCAGGTGCGCTCGGTGGATCAGGGCGTGGTCACCCTCACCGACGGTGAGCAGATCACGGCTCGGGTCATCATCGGGGCCGACGGCTCGGCCGGGATCACCTCGCGCTACGTCGGGGTCACCTTCGCCCAGCAGGACCTCGGACTCGAGGTGGAGCTGGCCGCGACCCCGGCCGACCGCACGACCTGGAACGGCCGGGTCCTGCTCGACTGGGGCTCGTTCCCGGGCTCGTACGGCTGGGTCTTCCCCAAGGAGGACGAGCTCACCGTCGGTGTGATCATGGCCAAGGGGAACGGCGCCGCGACGAAGCAGTACCTGGCCGACTTCGTGAAACACCTCGGCCTCGCCGATCGCGAAGTGGTGCGCGACTCCGGGCACCTGACACGCTGCCGCCGGGCCGACTCCCCCCTCCGGCGCGGCCAGGTCGTGGTCGTGGGCGACGCCGCGGGCCTGCTCGAGCCGTGGACCCGCGAGGGCATCAGCTACGCCCTGCGTTCCGGCGACTGGGCCGGCGCCAACTGGAAAACCCTTCCCGCGTACGAGCATCGCGTGACCGCCGAGCTCGCCCCGGAGATGTCCGCGGGCAGCCGCATGCTCGCGGCCTTCTCCCGCTATCCGCGCATCGTCCACGCGGCGATGGCCACTCCCCTGGGCTGGCGCGCCTTCGAGTCCTTCTGCCGCGGCAACCTGTCGATGGCCAGCGTCATCGAGCGCCCCAGCATCCGCGCCCTGCTGACCCTCTTCCGCGCCTAGCTCTCCCAGCCCTCCGCCGCCCCTTGCGCGCCTGGCTCTCCCGCCTTCCGCCGCCCTCTTCCGCGCTCCATGTCGAGGCCGGGTCGCCGCCTTTCGCGGTCGGGTCCGGGCCGTTGCGGCGTTCCGCGCTCAGGGCTCCGGGTGCGGCCGCAGCGGCCAGGGCGCCCACTGCACGGCCGCGGCGAACCCGTTGCGCCGCGCCTCCCGGGCATCCACCCTGGTCAGCGGCCCTTCCCGGCGCGCGTTGAACCCCACGCCGATGAGCCGGCTCTCGTACCACGAGCCGCCCACCCCACGCCGGACGCGCTCCCACAAGCCACCCTCCACCAGGGCGAACGCCTGCAGGCGGAGCAGCTCGGCCAGCTGAGCCGGATCCTCGTCGCAGACCTCACACGGACAGCCCGGCAAGGTCTCGACCCACCATCGCCCGAGACGCAGGGCCACCCCTGGCGTCTCGGTGAACGCGATGGCGAGCGGTGCGGCCGCCGGTGTGCGTGGCATCAGTCTTTCCATCCGCACCAGCGCGTCGGCCGGCCCGAGGAGCTCCTTGCTCTCCCGCCGGTCGACCACGTAGCGCTCCGCCAGCTCGTCCAGCAACGCCTCGGCCACGTCCTGCAGGACGGCGAAGCGGGCGGTGTGCGGGTCAGCCCTCACCAGCGCAGTATGCCGCCCCGGTCCGGCGACCCACCAGCGCTTCGGCCGGACTTCCCCTCATCAGGAAGAGAAGTCCCCTTCCTTGACGCCGCGGAGGAAGGTCTCCCACTCCTCCGTGGTGAAGGACAGCACCGCGTCCGGGTTGGTCGAGTTACGGACCAGAACGACATCTTCTTCGGCCCGCATCACCTCGACGCAGTTGCCACCCGTACACCGCCGGGCCCTCTGCCATCGCCGTTCTTCGTTCGGATTGATCATCTTGCACCTCCGTGCCGGTTCCCGAACCCCACGTTAAGTGACGGCTGCGAGACTCAGCAGGAGTGAATGATTCAGGCATGCGAAAAAAAGCAGCATATCCATCGATATGTGCCAAAGAATTGCCCGCCCTGCAGAGGATAAGTCTGTTTTGCGGCGGCTCAACCGAGTGGGATAGGGGCCCGCCCACCCTTGTTGCGCGTTGCGCCAGGGCGGGCGGTCCCGTTCCGACCGCTATTGCTAGAAAACGAATTCGTCCGCTTTGACGCCCGCGACGAACGCCGCCCATTCGTCCCCCGTGAACGAATGCGGCGGCAGGTCGGGGTTCTTGCTGTCCCGGATCAGGTAGTGCCCATCGACCACAGCCACCTCGATGCACGTGCTACCGCTGCAGCGGCTGCTCTTGCGCCATTGCACCGTCTCGATCTTATTCATGACTCTCCTGTAATTTTCAACAAAGGGCGTGCAGCGGATCATCGGGTCAACCTTGGCGGCCTGGAAGTTCTGCCTCGAGAGCCGTTATTCGAGCCTTGATGAACTCGATCGTGTCATTTTCATCGTCAGCGCGCTGCCATAGTTGATCAAAACGTTTGCGGTGCCGAGCAGTCTCCACGCGGACCTCGACCATCTCGTCCTTCATGCCGTTCTCCCGATACAGCAGTTCACTGTCGGATCGGTCGGAGCCGAGCATGATGAGGTCGAAGCTGCCGTTGTTGGCGATGGGCATGCTCAGGTTGTACGGCAACATGCGGACAAAGGTCAGTCCGCGCGCGGAGAGGTCGAGGAGCTGGCGGAGCTGCGCGATCAGGACGGCTCGCCCGCCGATCTCGCGCCAGAACACCGACTCGTCGAGAAGGCAGAAGACTTTCACCGAGCCGACCCTCTGGAGCATCGCGTCGAGCCGGTGCTGACGCGCTTCGACCAGAACATCGATCTTGGAGTCACTCATCTCCCCGTCTTCGGAGAACATCCCGGTCAACGCATTCGAGTACTCCCGCGTCTGCAACGGACCAGGGACATAGAAGATCGAGAAGTACCGGATTTCCGAAGCCTCGACCTCGTACTCGATGTAACGACGCAGATCCTCGGTAAGATGCTCCCGAAAATTCGGCTCACGCCACCACGCCGCCTTTACGCGCGACCTGGTGCGAGCGATTCGGGCATCCGCGAGCAACGCATTGACGCGGTCCTTGTCGCGTATGCCGAGGAGACCGAGCACTCCGCGAAGGTCGGCGATGGAGATGGACACATCACCGCTCTCGATGCGGATGACCTTGCTGAGGGACCACTCCATCTCCTCGGCGACCTGTGCCTGGGTGAGCGGAATCGCCTCACGAGCCTCGCGTATCGCGATGCGTACGCGCCGGCGCGCGATCGTAGGCGAGTCACCCTCGGCCATGAGTCCTTCACCGTTGAAGATAGGTCGGGTGCAACAGCTTGATCTGCCACCTCGCTGACTGCCGAGTGGCACTCAGCGAGATTGCTGGCAGATGCTATTACCGTCCTACCAGACCGGGGACACCGGGGTCGTGTTTCGCTCAACAAGATCATGCCGCGGCGAGATCAAGGCCCCTCCCGTGCGGCCGGGCGTTCTCGATGGACCGGCGCAGAGCCCGCTTGACCTGCCCGAACTGACGCTCGTCAGCGCACGCGTAGAGCACCACGACCGAGCCCCGATAGGTGGCGTGAAGCTCCCAGCCACGGACCCGGTGGACCATCGAGGGCACCGTGAAGGCCAGGGGAACCAGCACGGCGATGAGCCCGATCGCGTACGCGGTGGGTGGCGACACCAGCGTCCACACGGCGCCGATGGCGGCCACCGTGCCGGCCGCGACAGCCAGGACCACCCTCGGGGAAGCCGGCTGCGCGGCAACCCGGGCCTCACCGACGTGGTGCAGGTCGTGGACGGCAAAGCTTTTCACCGGCACCCCGAGCCAAATGAACAGCTCATCGGTAACCACAGCGTCGGGACCGCGGTAATAGGTACGTTTGCTCATGGCGCACTCCTCACCCCAACTCCTTGCGAGGAACGGGGCGGCCGAGCCACGATGGCGCTGGAGAGACGCAGCTCCCCGCCCGCTCGTTCGAAGTCAACAGAGAACGTCTGCAGAGGCGAAAACGGCACCCGGTTGCCGCCGGGTGCCGTTGTTTTGAACCGTCTCCCCTCGAACTCCGCCCTCGTTGCTCTATAAGTAGTAGAGCATGACGTACGGCTGTCCGCTACAACTCAATCTGCCATGTTGCAGATTGCGTACAAGCCGAGTACGCGGTGAGGGGACCGTCACTCTGACCGGCTTGTGGCGTTTCCTTGAAGAACCGACCGGGTAGGCCAACCGTCGGATGCCACTGTCGAACCTGTGCTCGCGCAGGTGGAAGGGCGATGACCCAACCATGGAGAGCCGACTGAAGATCGCGGGCCAGGCAGTGCAACCCATCCTGGTGCTGTTCCCCCTGGGCCTGTTCGCGATGGCCATCATTTTCGACCTCGCCAACCTGCTCGGCGCGCCGGCCATCGTCGGATCGCTGGCCTACTGGAACCTCGTCGCCGGGCTGGTGTGTGGCGTGGCCGCGGCCGTCGCCGGAGCGATCGACCTGGCCTTTGTGCACCGGGCCGAGGCCAAGCGCATCGGCGTGCTGCGGGTCCTGCTCAACATGGGTGTGCTGTTCCTGTTCGCGGTGATCGTGATGGTGCGCGTCGGTGACCCGGACCGCGCGGCCGGCGTCGGGCTCTTCCTGCTCGAACTGCTCGCGCTGTCCATCTCCGGTTTCGGCGCCTGGTTCGCCGGCGAGCTGGCCAACGGGCGTACGCCGGCTTTTGCCCGGGCGGCTGTGGGGAACCGCGGCTACTGAGCCGCGAGACGCACGAGCCCGCCGTCAGACGTCGGCCGAGATCCCGCGGGTCAGCAGAACGCTCGTGATGAACGTCCGGAACAACTCCAGGCGATCGGACTCCGTGGTCCGGGTGACCCGGGCCGACACCCGCTCCGTACCGCGAATCCAGGTCGACATCTCCGCCATGTCCGCGGTCCGCCAGCTCACCTCGAGCGTCGACGGGCTCGGCAGGTCGGGGGCCTTGATGCCGGCAAGGCTCTTCAGCGCCTCGGTCGCGGTGGCCCGGATGAGCTCGCGGGCGGCGTGCGGGTGCATGCTGCTCGCGGCGAAGCGGGAGACCGACTCCTTGACCACGGCGGTGTGCACGTCGGGCAACACCGACCTGGTCTCCGCGCAAGCGGTCTGGTCGCCGGTGACCAGCGCGACGGGGACCTCGAAGTGGGCCGCCACGAGCGCGTTGATGCCCGACTCGCCGACCACTTCGCCATTGAGGCGCACCTCGGTGACGGCCCGCGGGTTGTAGGTGTGGGAAAGGACCGCCGGGTCACCGCCCATGGAGCCGTGATACGAGACGAAGAAGATCGCATCGAAGGACGCGTCGAGCCCCTGCATCATGTACAGCGGCTTGTGCCGGCCCGCGATGTAGGTGGCGTTGCCGTGCAGCCGGTCGGGCGGCAGGTTGCGCATCACGGAGTGCGAGTCGTTGACGACGATCTCGGTCGCCCCGGCTGCGAGCGCGCCGTCGATCGCCGCGTTGACCTCGGCCAGGAGGAGCTCGCGCCCCGCCATCGCCTCGGGGCCGTCGCCGACGCACTGCGCCCAGTCGACGATGCCCGCAGTTCCCTCCATGTCCGTGGACAGGTAGACCTTCACGGCTGACTCCTTGTGTCGATACCGGTGTGGTTGGTGGTGACGGCCCGGGGCAGGAACTCCGGCTCGGTGTGGTCACCGGTCATCAGGCCGTAGGTCGATCCGGTCACCGTGGCCGCGCCGGCGTGCCGGCCGTCGGCGGTGAGGCAGAGCGTGCGCACCTGAGCGCGGTAAGGGTCGGCGAGGGCCATCGTCCGCTCCAGCGCGCTCACGCAGGCCTGATCCGGGGACAGGCCGTCGCGCAGGCCGTCGACGACGGTCCGGGCGGTGCCCGCGCATGGCCAGCTCACCGCGGCCGGTGCAGGCGGCCCCACCGTAACGACCGTCGCAGTAGTTGCCGGCCCCGATCACCGCGGAGTCGCCCACCCGTCCCGGGTACTTCCACGGGTAGCCGCTCGTGCTGACGCCGGTGCAGAGCCGTCCCTCGCGGTCCAGCGCGACCACATTGATCGTGCCCCAGGGGTGCCGATGCGGCGGCTCCATCGACTGGAGGCGGGCGAGCGCGGAGCGCCGGAACGCCACCTCTCCCGGCCCCTGGGTGCGTTCGGCCTCCGCCAGGCTGTCGGGCGTGAGCCCCTCCTTCCACAGCCGGATCGCCTCGTCGGTCAGCGTCGTCCCGCGGGGGATCCCGCATTCGTCGGCGAACCGCTCCGCACCCCGGCCGACCAGCATGACGTGCTGCGGAAGCTGCTCCATGACCGCACGGGCAACGGTGATCGGGTGCGGGAAGCCGGTCACGGCACCCACGGCGCCCGCCGCCATCGTGGCCCCGTCCATGATGGACGCGTCGAGCTCCACCTCCCCCAGCAGGTTCGGCAGGCCGCCGACCCCCACGTAGTGGTCGGCCTCGTTGGCTTCCGCGGCGCGCAGGGCGATCTCGACCGCGTCCATGGCGCTGCCGCCGGCTCGCAGGACCCGCATGGCCTCGACGAGACCGACCTCCCCCCGCTCGCTGGCGATGATGACCGGAGACCCCATTCGCACGTGCTTTCCTTTCCGTGGTTGGTGCTGTCAGGCGGCGAGTTGCTCGTCTTCCGGGAAGTGGCACGCGACCCAGTGGCCGGGCGAGTGCTCGGCGTAAGCCGGTGTGACCTCGGCACAGACCTGCTGCGCCATCGGGCAGCGGGTACGGAACACGCATCCCGACGGCGGGTCGGACGGGCTGGGCAGGTCGCCCTGGAGCACGATTTTCTCGCGGGCGCGCTGCTGGACCGGGTCCGGCAGCGGGGCCGCCGACAGCAGAGCATTCGTGTACGGGTGCAGCGGACGCTCGTACAGCTCGTCGCTTGTCGCGCTCTCCATGACCTTGCCGAGGTACATGACGGCGACCCGGTCCGAGATGTGCCGGACCACCGACAGGTCGTGCGCGACGAAGACGTACGCGATGCCGGTCTCGGCCTGGATGTCCTGGAGCAGATTGATGATCTCGGCCTGGATGGACACGTCGAGGGCCGACACGGGCTCGTCGCAGACGATCAGCCTGGGCTGCACGGCCAGCGCCCGGGCGATACCGATGCGCTGACGCTGGCCGCCGGAGAACTCGTGCGGGTACCGGTTGTAGTGCTCCGGGCTGAGCCCGACGCGGCTGAGCAGATCGCGCACCGCGGCCTTGACCCCGTTCGGCGCCTTGATCCCCTGGATCTCGAACGGCGCGGCGAGGATCGTGCCGACCGTGTGCCGGGGATTCAGCGACGAGAACGGGTCCTGGAAGATCATCTGCATCTCGCGGCGCAGCTTCCGCAGCTCCTCGCGCCCGACGCCGGTGATGTCCCGGCCGTCGAACTCGATGCGGCCGCTCGTCGGCTCCAGCGCCCGGAGCATCGTGCGCCCCGTCGTGGACTTGCCGCAGCCGGACTCGCCCACCAGGCCGACGGTCTCCCCGCCGGCCACCTCGAGGCTCACCCCGTCGACCGCCTTCACCACCGACCGGTTCCGGCTCAGCAGCCCGCCTTTCGTGGGGAAGTGCTTGCGCAATCCGGTGACGCGCAGGAGCGGCTCGGTCATCGCTCCCCCACTGAATCGATGGTGGACAGCTGCAGCCGTACGCGTTCCCGGGCGCCCGGTTCGAGGTGGCAGCGCGCCCGGTGGTCCGCCCCGCCGGCGACGAGCCGGGGCGGGGTGGTGACGCACGCGTCACCCTCGACGAGCCCCCGGTACGCGCAGCGCGGGTGGAACCGGCAGCCGGACGGGGGCCTGATGAGCGACGGCGGTGAACCCGCGATGGTCGCCAGGCGCTGTCCGCGCGGGCTGCCGATACGGGGCATCGAGGAGAGCAGGCCCCACGTGTAGGGCATGTCCGGCTGGTAGAAGACCTCGTTGACCGCGCCCTGCTCGACGGCGTGACCCGCGTACATCACGAGTACGTCGTCGGCGATGTCGGCCACGACGCCCAAGTCGTGCGTGATGATGATGATCGCGGAACCGAACTCTCGCTGGAGCTTCTTCATCAGCTCGAGGATCTGGGCCTGCACCGTCACGTCCAGAGCCGTGGTCGGCTCGTCGGCGATGAGCAGACGGGGGTCGTTGACCAGCGCCATCGCGATCATCGCGCGCTGGCGCATGCCACCGGAGAACTGATGCGGATACTCGTGCACCCGGCGCCCGGCGTTCGGAATGCCGACCAGCTCCAGCATCTCCTCCGCCCGGGCCAGCGCCTGGCGCCTGCTCACCGAGTGATGCACCCGGTATGCCTCGGCGATCTGCTTCCCGACGGAGTAGTACGGGTGCAGGGCCGAGAGCGGGTCCTGAAAGATCATTGAGATGTCGTTGCCCCGGAGCCGGCGCAGATCCTTGATCGGCAGGTCGAGCAGCTCGACCCCGTCGAAGCGGATCCGGCCGGAGACCTTCGCCGGGGTGCCCCGGTGCAGGCCGAGAATCGCCTGGCTGGTCACGGACTTGCCGGAGCCGGATTCGCCGACGATACCCAGGGTGCGCCCGGGCTCCAGGGAGAACGTGAGCCCGTCGACGGCCCGGACGAGTCCGTCCGCGGTCGGGAAGTGCACCTCGAGGTCGTCGACCTCCAGCAGGTGGCGTGCTTGCTCGCTCATCACAGGGTCACCCTCGGGTCGAGGAACGCGTACAACAGGTCGACCAGGAAGTTGAAGAGGACGATGACGAAGGCGGACAGGAGGACCACCGCCACGATCACCGGCAGGTCGAGCTGCTGGATCGCGTACACGCCGGTCTTGCCGATGCCGTTGAGGTTGAACACCGTCTCAGTGATCGCCGCGCCGGCCAGCACGCCGCCGAGATCCAACCCGGCGATCGTGACGATGGGCGTCAGGGCGGCGCGCATGGCGTGCCGGACGATGACCGCCCACTCCGGTACGCCCTTGGCCCGGGCCGTACGGATGTAGTCCTCCGACAGCGTCTCGAGCATGTTCGCGCGGGTCAGCCGGACGTAGAGGGCGGCGAAAACCATCGCCAGCGTGATCCACGGCAGAATCATCCCCTTGGCCCACGCCACCGGGTCGTCGACGAACGGCGTGTACCCCGCGGGGGGCGCGAGCCCGTACTTGATCGACACGATGTCCAGCAACAGGAGCCCGATGAAGAACGTGGGCAGGGAGTACGCGACCAGCGACGCGCCGACGAGTCCTCGTTCGAGGATGCTTCCTCGCTTGAGCGCCGACAGGACGCCGATCCCGATGCCGCCGACGAGCCACAGGACGAACGCGCCGACCGCGATGGACGCCGTGATCGGGAACGCCTGCTTGATCATTGTGGACACCAACTGGCCCTGGGTCGCCGAGTAGCCGAGGCAGGGCGCGGGGCAGTGCGTGATGGACTGCGGGCTGTTCTTCGCGATCACCGGGTCGTCGGGAAAGTCGCGCTCGCTCACCAGTCCCTTCATGAAATCGAAGTACTGGACGACGATCGGCTTGTCGTACCCCAGCGCGTGCCGGTTCGCCTCGATGATCGCCGGCGTGCAGTTCTTCCCGCACGTGAGGCGGGCCGGGTCGGCCGGCACCGCGAAGAACAGCGCGAAGACGGAGACGCTGATGAGGATGAGCATCCCAATGATGGAGAGCACCCGTTTGACGACGTACTGGAACATGGTCGGCGCTCACTTCCCTCCGGCTCGGTCGGAACGCGGATCCAGCGCGTCCCGGAGTCCGTCGCCGAACAGGTTGAAGGCGAGGACGACGATGAACAGGGTCAGCCCGGGAGCGAGGAAGTACGTCGGGTCGGCCGTGGCGTAGTTGACCGAGTCCTGCAGCAGGTTGCCGAGGGTCGGCGTGGGCGGCACGATCCCGACCCCGAGGAAGGACATCGCCGCCTCGGCCGAGACGTACGTGGGCAGCACGATGCTGGAGTACACGAGGATCGGCGCCCACAGGTTGGGCAGCAGTTCCTTGAAGTTGATCCGGCTGCGCCGGGCGCCGAGCATCTCGGCTGCCTCGACGAACTCCCGCTCCCGCAGCGAGAGCACCTGGGCCCGGATGATCCGGGCGAAGTAGGGCCAGCCGAAGAAGCCGAGGACCGCGATGATGTACGTGATCTTCGAGGGATTGCCCTGGGGCACCCCGGTGTCGGTGATGCGCTGCACCAGCACGGGCGAGAGCGCGATGAGCATCAGCAACTGCGGGAAGGCGAGGATCAGGTCGATCAGGCGCCCGATCGACCAGTCGGCGGCGCCCCGGTAGAACCCGGCGACCAGGCCGAGGACGACACCGAGACCGACGCTGATGATCGTCGCCGCGACCGCGATGGCCGTGTCCAGCGTGATCCCGAGCAGGATCCGGGAGAACAGGTCCCGGCCGGTCTGTGGCTCGACCCCCAGGGGGTGGTGGATGCTGATGCCGCCGAACGATCCGGTCGGCATCGCGCCCGGCCCCTGCACCAGCTCGGGGTGCAGCGTCGTGGTGTCGATGACGCCCAACGCCTGCAGGATCGGTGCGGCGATCGCGATGACCACGAAGAAGATGATCATGAACAGCGCGATCATCGCGACCCGGTTTGCTCGCAGGCGGGCCCGGGCGATCTGCCAGGGGGACCGGCCCGCGACCGGACCCTGGGCTTCGTCAACCATGGTGGGGACGGGCTCGGCCGCGAACTCCCCGGCGGACAGCGTCACGTCAGACTTCCTCCGCGACGACCCGGGTCAGGGTGATGGCGGCGATGAACCGGCGGTAGACGGACAGCAGGTCGCTGCCGCTGATCGCGGTCGTGCGCGACCCCGTCCGGTCGACGTCCCGCACCCATGTCGCCATCTCCGCCATGTCGGGGGTGCGCCAATGAACCTCCAACGTGGACGGCGTCGGGAAGGGCTTCGGCTCGATCCGTTCGAGGGTCTTCAGCGACCGCTCGGCGGCCTCCCGGATGACCGCGCAGGCGCGGCGGGGGTGCAGGCTCGACGCGGCCACCCGGGTGATGGAGTCCTTCACCACCGCGGTCGTGATGTTCGGCAGCACCTCCACCGTCTCGGCGCAGCCGGTCTGGTCTCCGGTCACCAGGACGACCGGCACCCCGTAGTGCGCGGCGACGAGGGAATTGATGACCGATTCGCCCACGACCACGCCGTTGAGCCGCGTTTCCGAGACCGCGCGGGGGTTGAAGGAGTGCGACATGTTGCCGAGCTCGGCACCCATCGAGCCGTGGTACGAGACGAGGAAGGCCGCGTCGAAGCTCGAGTCGATGCCCTCCATCATGTCGATCGGCCGGTGCCAACCGGTGATCAGCGTGGCCTCGCCGTGCAGATCCTCGGGAGCGAGGTTGCGCATCATCGCGTGACCGTCGTTGACCAGGAACTCGGTCGCGCCCGCGGCGGCGGCGCCGTCGATGGCGGCGTTGACCTCGCCCAGCAGCAGGCGACGGCCGGCCAGGGCGTCCGGGCCGTCGCCGATGCACTGGGCCCAGTCCACCACGCCGGCGGTGCCTTCCATATCTACCGAGATGAAGACTCGCATCGGGCCCTCTCCCCCTTTCCGTACGACATGAGATCGGCAGATTATCCGCGCGGGTTCACCCGTTGTTTGTGAAAGTCACAAAACCGGGTGGGCCCGGATTGGAGGAGCTCACAAGCCCGAGGCGGTTCTGCGCGCCTAGCATTTCCGGCCATCCGTGGACACCCCGGCCCTCTCTTGCGGCGGCGTTTTCCCGGAAACCCGGTTACGAACAGGAGCGTGTCCGTGCGAATTGCGAATCATCGTCGGTCGGTCGCGGCGGGTGTGTTCACCGTCGCGGCGCTGACCGCACTGACGGCCTGTGGTGGGGGCTCACAAAAGACCACCGACAACGCGGGTGGGAGCGGGGGCGGGAAGGGTGGCACCCTCCACCTGGTCAACCAGGCCACGTTCTCGCACCTGGACCCGCAGCGGATCTACCCGAACCGCACCATGGCCTTCTCGGCTCGGACCTTCATCCGGACGTTGACGACATTCCAGGCCGGCACCGCCGATCTCGTGGCTGACGTGGCCACCGACACCGGCAAGGCCGGCGACGGTGCCAAGACCTGGACCTTCACGCTGAAGGACGGCGTGAAGTGGCAGGACGGCAAGGCCGTGACCTGCGAGGACTTCAAGTACGGCATCTCGCGGACCTTCGCCACGGACACGATCACGGCCGGCCCGCTGTTCGCGATCGCGTACCTCGACATCCCCAGCAAGCCGGACGGGTCGTCGCAGTACGAGGGCCCGTACAAGAAGACCGGCCAGGAGCTGTACGACAAGGCCGTGCAGTGCACCGACGCCAAGACCATCGTCTTCCGCACCAAGCACCCGGTCGCTGACCTCAACAACGTGCTGGCCCTTCCCGGCTACGGAGCCGTCCGCCAGGACCAGGACACCGGGGCGAAGTTCGACTTCACCCTGTTCTCGGACGGGCCCTACATGCTCGAGGGCACGTGGAACCCCCAGACCGGGGGCACGATGGTCCGCAACCCCCATTGGGACCCGTCCACGGACTCGGTCCGCAAGGCGCTGCCCGACAAGATCGTCGTCGAGCAGGGGGTGAACGCCCAGACCGTGTCGCAGCGGATGGTCTCCGACGGCGGCAACGACAAGTACGCGTACACCAACACCCGGCTCGACCCTTCGGTCATTCCCCAGGTGCTGAGCAACCCGGCGCTCAAGAAGCGCTCGGTCAACGACGTCGGTGGCTTCGTCGACTACCTCTCGGTCAACGTCAAGCACATTCCCGACCTCAAGGTCCGGCAGGCGCTGGCCCTGGCCACCGACAAGACCACGTACCGGGTGGCGATGGGCGGCGACATCTACGGCGAGTACGCCACCACCATCATGAGCAAGACCATCGCGGGCTGGAAGAACTTCAACATTCTCAACGCCCCGCCGGAGGGTGACATCGCCCGGGCGAAGGCCCTGCTCCAGGAGGCCGGGGCGCGCCAGCCCTACCCGATCACGTACGGGTACCAGCAGACGCCGGTGCAGGACAAGGTCGCCGCGGCGCTCCAGGCGTCGTGGGAGAAGGCCGGATTCAAGGTCACGCTCAAGCCGATGGGTGACAACTACTACGACGTCCTCGCCAACCCGACCCAGAACCCGGACGTCGCGTGGGTCAGCTGGGTCGCGGACTGGCCGTCGGGCTCCACCGACATCCCGGCGCTGTTCGACTCCCGGGTCAACATCTCGGCGAACAACCTGGGCAACGACTTCAGCGAGCTGGCTGACCCCGAGGTGAACGCCAACATCGACAAGGCGTGGGCCATCGCCGACAAGGCACAGCAGGACAAGGCGTGGGGTGACCTGGACGAGCAGGTGGGCAAGACCGGAGCCGCGATCCCGCTGGTCTACCAGAAGTACTTCTACATGCAGGGGTCCGGCGTCAAGGGGATGAAGTACTTCTTCGGTGGCTTCCCCGACATCGCCGAGGTCTCGGTCCGGTAGTCACGGGTCAGGCCGGATGGTCCCGGCCGGCGGTCGCCACGGGACCATCCGGCGGATCAGATCCGACAAAGGTCCGTTCGTACCGATGCCGGCGCCCGACGCCGGCAAGGAGGGTCCACTTCGCATGATTCTCGTCGAGTCCGGCGGTCGCCAGCACCCGGCAGCCGATTGGCGCCGGCTGATGGGGCCGGCTTGGAAATTCACGCCCGGAGCGGCAAACGGGATCACGGACGTGGCGGGAGTGACCGTGGGCCACTCCACGCTCTCCTTCCCCGAGCTGGGCACCTGCACGGGTGTCACGGTCGTCGACCCGTGTCGCGACGTGGTCCGCCACCCGGTACCCGCGGCGGTCCATGTCATCAACGGCTACGGCAAGTCGGTCGGTCTGATGCAGATCGAGGAGCTGGGCGAGCTCGAGTCGCCCATCGCGCTCACGGGCGTCTTCGGCGTACCCGACGTGCTCCGGTCGCTCGTGGGCCACCTGCTGGCCGAGGAGCCCGACCTCGGCAGCGAGGAGTCCGGGCGATCGGTCAACGCCGTGGTGATGGAGTGCAACGACAGCCGGATGAACGACCCGCGGGTAGCGGGGCCGGGCCCGGCGGAGGTCACCGAGGCCATCCGGGGAGCCGCCGGCGGGCCGGTGCCACAGGGCCCGGTGGGCGCCGGCGTCGGGATGAGCACTTTCGGCTTCGCCGGCGGGATCGGTACCGCGTCCCGGGTCCTGCCGCTCGACGGCGGAAGCCACCACATCGGGGCCCTGGTCCTCACGAACTTCGGCCGTCGCGAAGACCTGGTCATCGCCGGTCGGCCGGTCGGTCAGCTGCTGCCGGAGAACGTCACCGGGCCCAGCCTCGGCGGCTCCGTCATCGTCATCCTCGCCACCGATCTGCCCACCAACTGCGCGCAGTTGAAACGGCTGGCGCGCCGGGCCCAGAACGGGCTCGCCCGCACCGGCTGCAGCACCTCCGGTTCCAGCGGCGAGGTGGTGCTCGCGTTCTCGACGGAGCGCGGGCCGGACCTGCCGAAGGAGACCCTCGACCTGGCATTCACCGCGGTCGCCGAGTGTGTCGAGGAGGCCGTGCTCAACTCGCTGTTCCACAGTGTCCAGGTCCGTGGCCGCGCCGGTCGCTGCCGCGAGCCGTTCCCCGCCGGCCGGCTACCTGAGCTGCTCGGCGGGACCGGGCCGGCCATGGTCGACGGCGAGCGCTGATGTCCGCCGGGGTGATCCGCTCCGGCGGCCGGCGCCACCCGGTGCTGGGAGTCCTGGGCGGGATGGGGCCGGCCGCGACGGCCGAGTTCCTGCGCCGCCTGATCGAGGCCACTCCGGCCGGCCGCGACCAGGACCATCTGCATGTCCTCGTCGACAACGACCCGTCCGTACCCGACCGCACCGCAGCACTCCTCGGCCAGGGGCCCGACCCGACGCCGTATCTGGTCACCATGGCCCGGCGGCTGTCCGCCGCCGGCGCCGAGCTCCTGGTGATGCCCTGCAACACCGCCTCGGCCTTCGCGCCCGGCCTGGCCGCCGGCATCGCAGTACCGCTGCTGCGCTGGGACGCCGCCGTCGCGGCGGGTGTCACCGAGCACCGCCCCGGGATCCGACGGTTGGGCCTGCTGGCCACGTCGGGAACGATCGCGTCGGGCTTCTACCGTCAGGTCTTCGCCCGCATCGAGGTCGAGGTGGTGGAACCGGAGGCGGTCCCGCAGGAGCGGGTGATGGAGCTGATCCGGGCGCGCAAGGGCGGCGTTCCCGGTCGCCGGCTGCTTACCGATCTCCACGACGCCGCGACCGACCTGCGCTCGGCGGGGGCGGAAGAGGTCCTCCTCGCCTGCACCGAACTCTCCGACATCGCGCAGGGCCCGGGCCCGCTCTGGCTGGACGCCATGGACCTCGTCGTCGAACGGGTCCTTCAGGTCGCCGACGCGTGGGCAACCGGCGGGCGGCCACCGTTCTCAGCCGCGCCCGGCATCCTCACCGGCGAGTAACCGCAGCTGGAGCCAGACCACCAGGCGGTCGTCGGGGTCGGCCAGGTCCAACCCGAGCAGCTCCTGGATCTTCTGCAGCCGGTACCGGACGGTGTTGGCGTGCACACCGCAGACGCTTGCGGCCTTCGCCGTGTCGCCGAGGGCGTCCAGGTACGCCCGCAGGGTGCTCACGTATGCCTGGCCGGAGGGTCGTTCCGACTCGAGCAGGCGGTGCAGCCGGGCGTCGTCGAGCAGCCGGAGCGCCTCTTTGCTCTCGGCCAGCCGGTGCAGCAGCACCTGACTGGCCAGGTCCGCGTAGGTCGCGATCCGCGGCAGGTCCGGCCGGCGTTGCAGGAGACTCAGCAGCTCATCGGCGGACCGCCGGGACCGCGGGATCTCCTCGACGCCCGGCACGACGGTACCGACCGCCACGACCACGTCGGCCCGCAGACTCTGCCGCAGGTGCTCGACCACGCCCTGCAGAACCCGGTCCAGGTCGGTGGTGCGCTCACGGCCGAGGCCGAGGATGAGGTACAGCCGGCCGTCCTCCACCGTGATCGCATATTGCTGGCGGAAGGCGCTGAGGTAGACGCTCAAGGACGACCGCGCCCGGCCGGCCCAGTGGACGGAGTCCGCGCCCGGCTCCTGGGCTGGCACCAGCACCACTGCGACGCTCGAGCCCGCCCGCCGCGCCCAGTCGGCGTTCGAGGCGACCTCACCCGCCCCGCGCAGGAGCTGGCTCGCGTCCGACGCCGACGCCGATGCCGACAACGTCCGCCGCGTCCGTTCCTTCAAGATGTACAGCGAGGCCAGCTCGACGGAGTCGGCCAGCAGTTGCAGCGCGTCGGATGGGGCCTGACCGTCGACGTCGACGACCCACATGGAGCCCAGCAGCTCACCGCCGGCCCGGATGGCGACCGCGAGCCTGCCGTGCCGGTCGTTGAGCGGCGGGAAACGAACCGGACCGGGGCTGAGCGCCACCTCCCGGTAGGCCCGGTCGGTCTGGTCGGTGTGCGGAACCCGCCGCTGGAGGATGCCCCGCTGGCGTACCCAGTCGATCTCCTGGCCCTCGACCGTGGAGTACGCCAGGATGTTCTTGGCCTCGTCCTCCACCAGCACCGCGCCCCGCGCCGCGATCGCGACGACGTTCGCCAGATCGAACAGGTCCGACCCGGTGTCGACACCGGGCACCCGCACCCCGGAGGCCTGGATCGCGGCCCGCACCAGCGCGTGCACGTGCCCCCAGTCGACGTCGTGCGCGGACTCCAGCACCGAGACCTCGGCGAGGGGAAGGCCGTCGCTGACTCCGGCACGGAACACCACCGCCGCGGCGTGCCGCTGCTCGGCCTCCGACAGCACCGCCCGAGCCGAGTCGCGGTCTCCCACCCCGATGGCCAGCACGAGGCAGCCGGGTCCGATCGCCGAGACGTCCGCCCAGTCGAAGAACCGGACGCCGGTCACGTCGACGTCCTCTCGGCCGACATGGTGGAGCCGCACGTTCTGACCGAGTTGTGCGACGAGGTCCGGTAACAACACGACGCGACCCCTTACCCGTGACCTGGGGACACCTGCGATGAGAGTAACCGCGCCCCGCCGACCATGATCCGCAATGTGTCACGTCTTCGCGGGAAATCCCCGGCGGGACGCAGCGACGTCCGACACAGTGCCCGCATCCGTCCGGGAAGCATTTCGGGGGCGATCGAACCAGAAGAGGCCCTGACCAGCATGCCTGCTGATCAGGGCCTTCTTTTGAGCCGCCTGACGGAATCGAACCGTCGACCTACGCATTACGAGTGCGTCGCTCTAGCCGACTGAGCTAAGGCGGCAACGAGAAATCAGTGTACGGCACGCACCCCGGTTGCCTCAGCGGGGTTCCCCCCGGCCGGGTCGGAATCGGACAACGGTTCTGTCGGAGGGCGGGGCTAAGGTGCCTGGCGTGACCGTCGATCACCCGCAACCACCCCCCACGGGCCAGGTCGTGCCGCGCCGGCCCGCGAGCATGGATCCGCACGAGCTGGGCTTCACACCGCAGCGCCCGGTCGGCTGGCTCGCGCCGCTGCTGCTGCTCAGCACCGGTGTGCGCACGCTGCTGGCGATCCTCTTCGGGGCCTACCTCGACAAACGCGAGCTGCAGAACGCTCTGGACGGCGACTGGTTCGACCACTCGCAGACCGAGGACGGCGAGCTCTGGCTCGACTACGTGGCCGACCTGGGCGACGGCTTCGACGCCACCTACTCGGTGGCCTACCTGCTGGCTCAACCCAGCCTCCAGCTGGGCGGCGCCACCCTTCCCCGCGGCCGGCTGCTGCTGATGGGTGGCGATCAGGTCTATCCGCTGGCCAGCGGTGACGGCTACGAGAGCCGGATGAAGGGTCCCTACCGGGCCGCACTGCCCGAGCCGCCGGCCGGCTCGCCACCGCCGACGCTGTTCGCGCTGCCGGGCAACCACGACTGGTATGACGGGCTCACCGCGTTCCTCCGCCTCTTCGCGCGCCGCAAGGACGGCCACATCGGCGGTTGGAACACCGAGCAGCGCCGCTCCTACTACGCGGTCAAGCTGCCGGCCAACTGGTGGCTGTTCGCGATCGACGAGCAGTTCGGGGCCTACATCGACGACCCGCAGCTGGGCTATTTCGAGGAGGCCGCCCGGCATGTCGGTCCGGACGACCGCGTCATCCTGCTGACTCCCTCGCCGAAATGGGTCAAGTCGGTCGACAAGCCGGAAGAATACGACGCGATCGACTACTTCATCCGTAAGACGCTCGACCCCACCGGCGCGTCCACGCGGGTGCTCCTCTCCGGCGACCTGCACCACTACGCCCGCTACAGCGACCCCGAGCGCGAGCTGATCACCTGTGGTGGCGGCGGCGCTTACCTGCTGGGCACCCAACAGCTGCCGGACGAGCTGGTCGTCCCCCAGCCCGACACGCTCACCCGCAGTCGCAGCGCCAGCAAGCCGTACGCCTTCAAGGCCTCTTATCCCGACGCGGCCACCTCGAAGCGCATGGCCTGGGGTGTGTTCCACCGGGTCCCGACGCGCAACCCGGGCTTCGTCACGATGCTCGCCATCATCCACGTGCTGACCATGCTGGCCATGGCCGGCGCGGCCTCCGGCAACGCGAATATCGTCCAGCGGCTGTTCAGCATCCCGCTGACCGTCATGCTCGTGCTCATCCTGGCCGGGTCGGTGGCGTTCGCCCAGCCGCCCAAGGCCGACCGGCCCAAACACGCCCGCCACTGGATAGCCGGGCTGCTGCACGCCTTCGCCCACATCGGGCTGGCCGTCGGCGGCACCTGGCTGTGGTTGCAACTGCCGTTCCGCGACTGGGAGTGGCCGGGCCCGCTGATCGTGGCCGCGGTCGTCTACGGCCCGGTCATCGGCTTCGTGGCGACCCAGCTGACGGCGCTCTACCTTTTGATCGCGTCGACCGTCGACGTGAACGTCAACGAGCTCTACGCGGGCCAGGGCATCGAGGACGCGAAGAGCTTCCTGCGCATGCACATCGCGGCCGACGGCACCCTCACCATCCACCCGATCGGCATAGACAAGATCTGCCGCCACTGGACACCCGACCCCAGCGGCGCCGCCGACGCTTCCTGGCTGCTCCCCCGCGACCCCTTGACCCCGCACCGCATCGAGGACCCGATCACCATCCGCTGACCGCCCCGGCTGCTGCCGGCGCCCGCTGCTGCCGGCGTGCCGCTACCGGCGCCCGCTGCTGCCGGCGTGCTGCCGGCGTCGGCTTCGACTGCTGCGGGCGTCACCTGCTGGCGACGTCGGCTTCGACTGCTGCGGGCGTCGGGTGCTGCCGGCGTCGGCGTCGGCGTCGGCGTCGGCGTCGGCGTCAGTTGTACTGCTCGTCGTGGGCCTGGCGGGGGCCGCAGACGGAGGCTCGGCTGCACGAGCAACGGGAGCCGTCGGCGTCCAGGCGGACCACCACGGCGTCCTTGGGCACGCTGTGGGCCACCACCCGGCCGTCGCCCTCAGGGGTGGTCACACGGCTGCCGACAGCGGGGGCCGACGCCTGGAACTTCTGGTACAGAGGGTGCTCGTATTTGAGGCAGCACATCAGGCGGCCGCACGCCCCGGAGATGCGCAGGGGGTTGAGCGGGAGGTCCTGGTCTTTGGCCATGCGGATCGTGACCGGCTCGAAGTCGGTCAGGAATGTCGCGCAGCACAGGTCGCGGCCGCAGGAGCCGATGCCGCCCTGGACCCGGGCCGAGTCGCGCGCCGAGAGCTGACGCAGCTCGACCCGGCAGTGCAGGGTGGCGCCAAGATCGCGTACGAGAGATCGGAAATCGACCCGGTGCGGGGCGGTGAAGTAGATCGTGGTGCGGGCACTGCCGGTGCCCGTCTGGTCGAGCACGTGGTCCACCGCGACGACCTTCATGGGCAGCTCATGTGCCTTGATCAGCTTTTTCGCGGCGACCTTGGCCTCGGCTTTGCGCTTGCGCAGCAGCTCGTCCCGCCGCAGATCGTCGTCCCCGGCGAGGCCGGCGACCTTGGGGAAGCCCGAGGTTTCCTCGCTCACCCACTGCGCCGCCCACACGCACTCCGCCACCTCGGGCCCGTCGTCCGTGGGCACCAGCACACGGTCGCCGACCTGGGGCGAGAACTCGCCCGGATCGAGGTAGTAGAGGCGGCCGTACCGATTGAAGCTGACCGCGCACAGCATGCCCATGGCCTCCACCCTACGACGCCGGATAGCCCGCACCAAATGCCTGTTTTGGGCTACCCGCCGGGGTTGTCGCATAGATGTTTCGCAACCACGCAGATTGACCTTCGTTGGGCAGACCCGTAGACGCCGCTGCCCGCGGCACCCCATCGGGAGGGAACTGCCATGACGCCCGCCAGGTCGCTGGCCGCCAGTGTCGTCGCGCTCGGTTTCGCCGGCGCACTCACCGCACCGCAACCAGCCCTCGCAGCGCCGGCACCCTGCGAACAGGCCGAGAGCTTCGCCGGGCAGTCCGGCGCCGAGCTTCTGCGGATCCACCAGCTCGAAGTACGCACATCAACGATGAACCGGCCCCGGGTCAAGCAGGAGAACGGCGTGGCAGACGCCGCGCACCGGGTGCTGAGCAGCGGCGACGACTCGATCGTGCCCGATCCGGCGGACAGCGACACGCCGAGCGAGGCCATCGGTCTGATCGGGACGGGGGTGCTCGGGTATCTCGGGGTACTGCCCAAATCCGCTGCGCCGAAGTCCGCACCGAAGACGAGCGGTAACGCCGACGTGGCGCCGGGCGGCGGGGACGGCTCGGCGGGCGGCGGGGGCGGTGAGCCGGTGGATGAGGAGCAGTCCGCGGAGGGCGGGGAGGGGCGGTCGACGGATACGGGGCGAGCCGGCGCGAACGGTGACGACTCCGGGAACGAGGGTGAAGCTGCCGCGACCACGACACCGGATCGGCGGGCGCCGGGCCGTGACGTGCGGACGGACACGGCTTCGCTGGCTGACGTCGGGCTGGGCGAGGCCCGTACGGCAATGATCGCGAATGCCCGGATCGCGTCGGCCGCCTATGCCCGGATGCTTGACGGTTACCCCAAGGTCAAGGCGTCGGCGACGCACGCCGCGATGGTGAAGCCGCTGATGCAGCAGGCGCCACCGACCAACGCCGACGCTTCGCGGCGCTCGACTCCGGCCGGGAAGGCGGGGCCGCTGCAGCTGGGTGACGGCAGGATGGGTACGCACGCCCGGTGGGACACGGGCATGGCGTGCGGCCGGGTCGCGGGTGAGACCGGCCGCGCCGAAGCCTCGTTGAACGGCGTGAGCCTGCTGGGCACCGGACGCGAGGCGCTGGTCCGCGTTCCCGAAACCATGACGGGCCGGAGTTCGACGGCCCTGGACCACCGCGGCGACGAGCCCCGGACCGTCGCCCGGTCGACCGTCACGGCCGGGCGCATCGAGTTGGCCGGCGGCCAGGTTCACTTGCGGGTGCTCCAGGCTCCTGTCCTGGAGGCGGCGATGTCGGCCGACTCGGGTGGCCAGGTCAGCTACCGGCCGGCGGTCGTCGAGATCTCGGGCGACGGCATCGAGACAAAACGCCTGACCACAGCCGGGGAGCATGTCGACGTCTCGCTGAGCCCGCGGTACCGCGAGATGGAGTCGATGTCGCTGCGGAGCCTCACCGGGCTGGGCGACCTGCGCAAGGCCCAGCCGATGCCGATGCCGGAGGTTCCGGGCCTGCCTTCGGTGACCACGCCGGAGACGGAGTCGGTCCCGGCCGGCGGCGACGGGATCAACCTGCGGGTCGCGCTGGGCGACGTCCGCCACGCCATCCAGGGTCAGGCGATCGCGGCCCGGGCGTCAGCCGTCAAGATCTCGCTGTCGCAGGCGACGGCGTCGAAGGGCGATGGCTACGGTGCCGGGAGTGAGGTCTCGCTGACCATGTCGCTCGGTGTGCTCGAAGCTGCGGCGGTCTCGCCGGAAGCGGGTGAGATCAGTTCGTCCGGCGAGGGTGGCGGACTTCCGGTCACGGGTTCGAACGTGACGCGGGTTGCTCTGATCGGCGGCGTTCTTCTGCTGGTGGGTGCGGCGGCCGTCGTGCTGACGCGGCGCCGTCGCCGCTTCCGCTCCTGACGGTTCCCCTTCATGGTCGACCGGGCGGTTCCTCTCCGAGGAGCCGCTCGGCGCGCGTTTCGCGTTCTGGCGCCGGCCGTGCCGATACCGGAACCGAGTCAGCCGGATGGAGACACATCGATCTCCTGATGGACGAACGACAGTGAACGGACGTCCCCTCCCGGTCCCCCGAGCGGACCAAAGCCGTCTCAACCCCGAGACAACCATCGATTCGTGGCGTTGAGTGGTCCCTACACCTGCGGGGGGTGCAGGAGGTCGCGGCGTCGCATTCGGAGTTCTTCCGGTTGTCCGAATGCGGCGCCGCGCCCATGTGCCTCGGGTATCCGCCCTGCCCCGATCCCGCCCCCATGCAGAGCCATCGCGCCTGTCCGGCGGTGTAGCGCGGCCCTCTAGAGCGCGACCGGGACGGTCAGGTCTTGCGAGGCGTGGAGGAGATCCTCGGCTTCGGCGTAGTCGGTGGCGACGGCGTGCAGGACATGGGCGGCCAGGTCGGCGGCGGCCCTCGCCTCGGCGATCGACGGTGGATGGCTGGCGGGAACGGTGAGCGTCACGGCTTCGGCGGAGGTCAGGACCTCGGCCAGGACCGACGCCAGGTTGTCCCTGGTGCGGATCATCCACTCGTGCAGCGCGGTGGCCAGGTCGGCGGTGGCTTCGAGGCGTTCGTCGAGGCTGTCGCCGGGGCCGGCCAGGTCGGCGGCGGTACGGCGGCGCTGGTCGTCGTAGGCGTCGGCGGCGTCGCCCTCCCAGTCGCCGGGCGGAGGCAGGGATCCGGCCACATCGGTGCAGACGCGCGCGCCGGCTCGCAGCTCGGTGGAGGCATCGGCCAAGGCGGAGGGGCGCAGGCCGGCCACCGCATGTGCGGCGTCGACGGGCATCAGGCGTACCCGTCGGAGGTGGCCCCACAGCGGGTGACCGATCGGCGCCCCGGCCGCGTCGAGGACCTCCTCCGCCCGGAGCAGCAGCGGGGTCGCGGTGCCGAGCACCTGGTCGAGCTGATCCATCACAACTCCTGGTCGAAGCGGCGTCCGACCGCTTCGTCGGTCTCGGCGTAGTGCTGCCGGGTGGACCGGACCGCGCGCGCCAGCTGGCCGAGGCGGGCTGCGGCCGAGGATGCTTCCCGCGATCGCGCATCGAGCACCGCGGCCCAATGATCGTGCAGGGCGCGTCCCATCGAACCCGGCAGGCCAGAACCGTCGGCTGCGCCGGCCCCGATCGAGCTGGAGTGGGTGGGCACGGCGCTGCGGTCGATGCCCGAACCCGTGGACATGGCGACGCCCGCCGCAGCTCGGGCGCTGTCTGCGGCACTCGATGTGGGTCGAGCGCTGTGTGCCGCGCTCAATGCGGGTGGCGCGCTGTGTGCGGCGCTTGATGGCGGCGTGGCATCCGATCCAGGATGGGCGCCGCCTGCGGCGCCTGATGCGGACGCGGCGCGAGTGGCGGACAGTGCCGGCAGCGCTGCGAAGGCGCCGGGAGCCACGGTCAGCGTCGGGATGTCGCGGGACAGGGCGGCCAGGGCGTCGGAGGCCTGGTCGAGGTGGTCGGCCATGGTGTCCATGTCAGGCCTCGCCCAGGGAGCGGAGCTCGCCGAAGATCTCGTCGTGCAGTTTCTCTCGGGCCCAGCGTGCGGCGTCGGTCGCGTTGGTGACGGTGGCCTGCAGCTCGCGGGCGAACTCGACCGGTTGGCGATGGTGCAGACCGCCGTGGATCTGGATGTCGGTGATGCGGCCGGAGGCGGTCACGGTGACCTCGATCGAATCGTCGGGTGAATGGACCGAGACCTGGTGGGACTCGACGGCTCGGTCGTAATCGCCGCGCAGCTGCTCAACACGCCGATGCCGCTCGATGGCCTCGCTGATCCACGCCTCGTCGATCTCACGTGCCATGCCGAGGCTCCTCACCGTGGGTCAGCGCGCCGTCGCGTACCGGGACCAGACCGTACCCGTAAGAGTGACGCCTTCGCTACGGCAGGTTTTCCACTGTGGATAAGTGGCGGCCGCTGTCCACAGGGCGAACTTTCTGTCGGAGGCGCGCAATACCATCAGTGCCGTGAGTGACGTCTTCGCCGATCTGGTGGGTCAGGACGACCCGGTGGCCACGCTGCGCCTGGCTGCGGCGGCGGCCGCCCGAGTTGTGGCCGGTGAGCAGGTGCCGGCCGGCGCGATGACCCATGCCTGGATCTTCACGGGTCCGCCGGGCAGCGGCCGCTCGGTGGCCGCGCGCGCGTTCGCGGCGGCGCTCGAGTGCGAGCGCGGCGGGGTCGGTTGCGGCGAGTGTCACGGCTGCCACACCACGCTGGGCAAAACCCATGCCGACGTCCGTTTTGTCGTGCCCGAGGGTTTGTCGATCGGCGTCAACGACATGCGCACGCTGGTGTTGCGGGCGGCGAGCGCGCCGTCCGGCGGCCGGTGGCAGGTCGTCGTGATCGAGGATGCCGACCGCCTCACCGAGCAGGCGGGCAACGCTCTGCTCAAGGCGATCGAGGAGCCGCCACCACGCACGGTGTTCCTTCTTTGCACGCCGTCGACCCACCCCGACGACATCTCGGTGACGATCCGGTCGCGCTGCCGAGTGGTGGCGCTCCGGCAGCCGCCGGCCGAGGCGGTGGCCGAGGTTCTGACGCGTCGCGACGGCATCGCGCCGGATGTGGCCGCCTGGGCTGCGGCCGCGGCCCAGGGGCATGTCGGGCGGGCGAAGCGGCTGGCCAATGATCCCGAGGCCCGCGGGCGGCGAGAGGCTGTGCTGTCGGTGCCGCGGCGGCTGACCGGGGTGGGCGCCTGCTTCGAGGCCGCGAGCGCGCTGATCAAGGCGGCCGAGGCTGAGGCAGCGGGGCTGCTCGTCGAGACCGATGCTTCCGAGCGGGCTTCGCTGGAGCAGGCGCTCGGCGCCGGTGGCACCGGTCGTGGCGCGGCCGGTGCGATGCGAGGCGCGGCCGGTCAACTCAAAGAGCTAGAGCGCCGCCAGAAATCCCGTGCCACCCGCTCGAAGCGGGACGCGCTCGACCGTGCGCTGGTCGATCTGGCCGGCTTCTACCGCGATGTGCTGATCACCAACCTGCACGCTCCGGTCGGCGTCGTGCACACCGATGTGGCCACGCAGTCGGAGGCGGCAGCCGACAAGTGGTCGCCCGAGAGTGCCCTGCGCCGTCTGGAGGCAGTTCTGGCCTGCCGCCAGGCCATCGACGAGAACGTCAAGCCCGAGATCGCCGTGGAGGCCATGATGCTCAACCTGTGGCGCGGCTGACCCGGGTCAGTGCCGGGTGACGCGGCTCGGGCCGTCGGGGGTCTCGTCGTCGTTGATGCCGAGCAGCTCCGCCATCTCCTCGAGCGGCGGCTCCTCGCCTTGACCATTGCGCCCCGGCGACACCGACGCCCGGTCGCGGTCGAGCCCGGCCGCAGACCGCCCACCGGCGTCCGGGCGAGCCGGCCCAACCACATCGGCACCCGAGCGGCCTGACCCAACCGCGTCGGCTTCCGGGATGGCCGGCACAACAGCGTCGGCATCCGAGCGGGCTGGCACACCCGCATCAGCATCCGAACGGCCCGACACAACCATGTCGGGATCCGGGCGGGAGGAGGCGGCTGCGTCGGTATGCGGGCGGGAGGAGGGGGCTGCGTCGGAGTGGGGATGGGTCGGGGCTTCGAAATGTCTGGAGTCGGGGTGGAGGTCGGGGGCGTCCAGGTCGGGGCCGGGGGGAACGGCTGTGGAGGCCGGGGCCGGGGCCGGGTGGGCGATGTCGGCGGCTCCGAGGAGGGGCGTCAGGCGGGTGCTGACGGCGGCGGTGATCTCGTCGGCCGGGCGGGCCGCGTCGAGGACCAGGTAGCGCTTCGGGTCGGCGGCGGCCAGGTCGAGGAACGCGTAGCGGACGCGCTCGTGGAACGAACGGGACTCGCTCTCCAGGCGGTCGGTGCCCTCGCCGCGGGCGTCGACCCGGTTGAGGCCGACGCCGGGGTCGACGTCGAGCAGCACGACCAGGTCGGGTTTGAGGCCGCCGGTCGCCCAGGAGGACAGCCAGGAGATCTCGGTTACCGGGAGGGTGCGGCCCGCTCCCTGGTAGGCCAGGGACGAGTCGACGTAGCGGTCGCTGATGACCACCGCGCCGCGGGCCAGGGCCGGGCGGACGACGGTGGCGACGTGGTGGGCGCGGTCGGCCGCATACAGCAGGGCCTCGGCCCGGGCCGACGGGGTCTCGCTTTTGTCGAGCACCAGCTGGCGGATGCGGGCGCCCACGTCGGTGGCGCCGGGCTCGCGGGTGACCACGACGTCGCGGCCCTCGGCGGTCAGCGCGTCGGCCAGGCGGGTGACCTGGGTCGACTTGCCGGCACCCTCACCGCCCTCGAAGACCACGAAGACGCCGCTGCGCACGAACTGCTCGGCCGGTGACAGCGGGCGTCCGCGGATCGAGCCCCACAGGTCGGCCAGGACGGGCACGCCGCGTTTGTCGTCCATCTGGCGGAACGAGCTGATGCCGACGAACACGCCCAGCGCACCGGCGACCAGCAGCAGGACGCGGGTGAAGGAGATGTCGAAGCTGAGTGCGCCCAGGTCGAGGCGACGGGAGCTGCCCAGGCCGACCAGGAAACCGGAGAGCGTGATGGCGAGGAGCAGCACCATCCGGACGCCGATCTGGACGACGGCGAAGACCCGGCCCCGGACGGCGTCGTCGACCTCGCCGTAGAGCAGTGTCGTGCCGGCCAGGAACGCCATGCCTGCTCCGGCGCCCACCAGCAGCGCACCGACCAGGGCCATGGAGAGGTGGAAGGCGACGCCCAGGAACATCACCGAGCCGCTGGCCAGCACGATGCTCATGCCGAACCAGCGGCGCCGGGACAGCTCGCGGATGATCATCGGGCCCAGGCCGATGCCGAGCGCCAGGCCCATGAAGATGGTGCCGAAGAGGAGGTAGAACGCGGCCTCGCCGGCGCCCAGCGAGGTGGCGAAGGTCTTGGCCGCGCCGATCACCACGCCGCCCGCCGCGAACGCGCCGAAGATGCCGAGCACCAGGCCGCGCACGAGCGGGGTGGTGCCGATGTATTTCCACCCGTCCAGGAACTGGCGGGTCATGCTCTGCTGCTGGGCCTCCTGCTGCCGCTGTGAGCTCTTGCCGCCGATCTCCTTGATGCCGAAGAAGACGGTGATCGCCGTGACGAGCCGGGAGATCGCGTTGAGATAGAGGGCGATCTGCACGGGCTGGGCCCAGTCGGGCAGCGTCGCGCCGGACTGCTGGATGCCCGCGGTGAGAGCGGAGAGCGCCAGCGCGGCCAGGATCGGCGTGATGCCGTAGGTCGTGACGAGCGTGAGCTGGTTGGAGACCTCGATCCGCGATTTCGGGATGAGGTTGGGCACCGCGGCTTCCTTGGCCGGGATCCAGATCAGCGTGATCGTCTCGCCGATGAACGTGGCGATGGTCGCCCAGGCCACGGTGACGCCGGGTGAGCCACCGAACAGCGGGACCAGCGGGATGGAGCCGTAGAAGACGAATCGGATGAGGTCGGTGATGACCATGGTGTAGCGGCGGTCGAACCGGTCGGCGAAGACACCGGCGATCGGGCCGAGCAGCAGGGCGGGCAGCAGGCGGACGGCGATCGTGCCACCGAACGCGGCGCCCTGGCCGGCGCTGCTCTGGAACTGGGCCGCGGCGAAGATGCCGGTGGCCAGCAGACCGATCCAGTCACCGAAGGAGGCCAGGCCGAGGACGAGCCAGAGACGGCGGAAGGGCCGGATGCGCAGCACCGAGCGCAGCGCTGCCGCACCGGACAGGTCAACCGGTCCGGAGTCCCGCTTTTCGCTGTCGATGGCCGTACCTCCCGTGGATTGTGCAGGTGCACTCTATCGGGCGCCCACACGTGGCCAGGGGACCCTCGTTCGGGTATCGAAGAAGTGAAGAGGTTTCGCATTGCCGGTAACGGCGATACGGTGCTGGCGTGATCGCAGATCGGACGACCCTCCAGGAGCGGCTCGACCGGGCCACGGCCGGTCTCGAGACGCCGGTCGCGGTGGTCGACCTGGCGGCCTTCGACGACAACGCCGATCAATTGGCCGCGCGGTCGCAGGGCAAGCCGCTGCGGGTCGCCAGCAAGTCCGTACGCTGCCGCACGCTGCTGGAACGCGTGCTGGCCCGCCCGGGGTGGCGCGGCGTGATGGCGTACACGGTGCCGGAGGCGATCTGGCTGGTGCGCTCCGGCCTCACCGATGACGTCCTGGTGGCGTACCCGTCGGCCGATCGCACCGCCCTGCGCGAGCTGACCACCGACCCCAAGCTGGCCGCGGCCATCACGATCATGGTGGACCACCCGTCGCATCTCGATCTGGTCGATCAGGTGACGCCTCCGGGTGACCGCCCGGCGGTGCGTCTCTGTCTGGATCTCGACTCGTCGTGGCGTCCCGCCGGGCCGCTGCACCTGGGCGTACGCCGTTCCCCGGTGCACTCGGCCGGTCAGGCCGCCTCGCTGGCCCGCCGGCTGGTCGCGCGGCCGGGATTCGCCCTGGTCGCGATGATGTCCTACGAGGCGCAGATCGCCGGGCTGGGTGACCTGCCGCCCGGTCAGGCCCTGCGCGGCCGGGCGATCCGCCTGATGCAGTCGCGCTCGTTCCCCGAGATCCTCCGGCGCCGGGCCGACGCCGTGGCGGCCGTCCGCGAGCACGCCGACCTCGAGTTCGTCAACGCGGGCGGCACCGGCAGCGTGGCCGCCAGCGGCGCCGATCCCGTGGTCACCGAGGTCACCGCCGGCTCCGGTCTGTACGGCCCGACGCTGTTCGACGCGTACACCGCATGGCGCCCGACGCCGGCCGCGTTCTTCGCGCTGAGCGTCGTGCGCCGCCCGGCGCCGCGCATCGCCACCGTGCTCGGTGGCGGCTGGATCGCCTCCGGACCGGCCGAGACCTCCCGGCAGCCGACCCCCTACCTGCCCGCCGGCCTCAAGTTCAAGCCGGACGAGGGCCCCGGCGAGGTGCAGACGCCGCTGGTCGGCGCGGTGGCCGACACGCTGCGCCCGGGCGACCGGGTCTGGTTCCGTCACGCCAAGGCCGGCGAGCTGTGCGAGCACGTCAACGAGTTGCAACTGATCGACGGCGAGTCAGCGACGCCGGCCCCGACGTACCGGGGGGAAGGTCATGCTTTCCTGGGGTGACCGGTCAGGCGGTCACGTGGCGGTGCAGGTATTCCCTGATCAAGGCCTTGGCCTCGGTCAGGACGGACTCGTCGCCGTTCGTGTCGCGCCGGAACGCCAGCTTGATCAGCGCGTCCGCCGCCTCGACCGAGATCTCCAGGGAGAACCGCAGTCGCGCCCTGTCCATCAACTGGAACTGGTCGACCAGCAGCTCGGCCAGGCGCTCGGCGATGACCGCGTTGTTGTCGCGTTCGACGTCGAGCAGGTGCACGTCGACCACGTCGCCGAAGTGCAGCGTGCGGAAGCCGGCCACCGACCGGTGCATCTGGATGAAGATGTCGATCGCCGCGTCCACGCCGTCCCACCAGTGGGCGAACGTCTCGCGGCCGAAGCGGTCGGACAGACCCTGCAGATACGCGTCCATGTTGCGCATCGCCAGTGCCTGGACGATCGCCCTCTTGTCCGGGAAGAACTGGTAGACCGAGCCGATGGCGACCTCGGCTCGCTCGGCGAGAAGCGTCGTGGTCAGCCCCTCATAGCCGACCTCGTCGACAAGCTCGGCGCAGGCGTCGAGCATGCGCTGGACCCGGGCAACGCTTCTGCCCTGCACCGGGACACGCCGCAGCGGCCCGGTGGTGACGGTTGGTGTCGACACGCGTCGCCACTCCCTCTCAGCAGTGATAATCGGAACGTTACTCGGATCAACGAGCGAGACGCATCGACGGGACGCGCGGGGTGCGCGGCATTACCGGTTTTGTGCGACTGTCCGCTCGTACGGAGGACAAGGGCTTAAATGACGATCCCCCGCAACGCCCGACGCTGGATCAATTGGGGCGGCAACCAGCAGTCACTCGCCGTAGATGTTCTGACCCCTGGCACTGTCGACGAGGTGGTGGCCCACGTCAAGGAGGCGTCGGGAACCGGACGCCGGGTGAAGGTCGTCGGCAGCGGCCACTCCTTCACCGCGATCGCCGTGGCCGATGATCAGCGGCTGTTGCTGGACCGGCTGACCGACCTCGTCGCCGTCGACGGACCGCTGGTCACGGTGCAGGCCGGGATGCCGTTGCGGAAGCTCAACGAGACGCTGGCCCGGCACGGTCTGGCCATGCCCAACCTGGGTGACATCGACGCGCAGACGGTGGCCGGGGCCATCTCCACCGGCACGCACGGCACCGGGATCACCCACACGACCCTGGCCGCGTGCGTCGAGGCCGTCAAGATCGTCACTGGCAGTGGTGATCTGCTCAGCGCCGTCAAAGGTGACGAGATCTTCCCGGCCGTTCAGCTCGGCATCGGCGCGCTCGGCATCCTGACCGAGGTGACGCTGCGCTGCGTGCCGGCGTTCACCCTGCTGGCTGACGAGCGGCCGATGGCGCTGACCGATGTGCTGGCCGGGCTCGACGAGTGGATCCCGAGCAACGAGCACGTCGAGTTCTACTGGTATCCGTACACCGATCGCGCGCAGCTCAAGCGCAACAACAAAGTCACCGAGAACGACCGGCCGTTGTCGTCGTTCCGCGGCTGGCTGGACGACGACTTCCTGTCCAACACCGTCTGGGAGGGTGTCTGCCGTCTCGGCCGGCGGGTCCCGGCGGTCGTGCCGTCCATCCAGTCGATCGCCGCCCGGGCGCTCACCGCGCGGACGTACACCGAGCGCTCCGACCGGGTCTTCTGCACGCCACGACGGGTCCACTTCACCGAGATGGAGTACGAGATCCCGCGCGAAGCCCTGCCCGAGGCCCTCGGCGCCCTACCGAAGATCATCGACGGGCTGCCGTTCAAGGTGCAGTTCCCGGTCGAGGTGCGGTTCACCGGGCCGGACGACGTCTGGCTCAGTCACGGGTACGGGCGTGAGTCGGCGTATGTGGCGGTGCACCAGTTCACCGGCGCGCCCTACGAGCCCTACTTCCAGGCCTTCGAGGCGGTCTGCCGGCCTCTGGGCGGGCGGCCGCACTGGGGCAAACTGCATTACCGTACGGCTGAGGATCTGCGCCCGGTCTATCCGAAGTTCGACGACTTCGTGGCCGTGCGCGACCGCCTCGACCCGGCCCGGGTCTTTACCAACGAATACCTGGACCGGGTGCTCGGCGTCTGAATTACTCCGCGCCGGCCGTGGCCTTGGCCGGAGCCGCCTTCTTGGCCGCGGCCTTGGCGGGCGTCGCCTTCTTCGCCGCGGCCTTCTTGGCCGGTGTGGCCTTCTTGGCCGCCGCCTTCTTGGCCGGCGCGTCGGCTGCCTTCTTGGCCGGAGCCTTCTTGGCCGCGCGCTTCTTGGGCGCCGGTCCCTTGGCCCGCTTCTCGGCCAGCATCTCCGACGCCTGCTCGATCGTCAGGTTCTCGGGGGTCTGGTCGCCGCGCAGCGAGGCGTTGAACTCGCCGTCGGTCACATAGGGGCCGAACCGGCCGTCCTTGATGACCATCGGCTTCTCGGTCACCGGGTCGGCGCCCATCTCGCGCAGCGGCGGCTTGGCTGCGCCACGCCCGCGGGTCTTCGGCGCGGCCAGCAGCGCCAGCGCCTCGTCGAGGGTGACCGTGAAGAGCTGCTCCTCGGTGGCCAGCGACCGCGAGTCGGTGCCGCGCTGCACGTACGGGCCGTAGCGCCCGTTCTTGGCGGTGATCTCGTTGCCCTCGGGGTCCTTACCGACGACCCGGGGCAGCGAGAGCAGCTGGATCGCCTGCTCGAGGGTGAGCGTGTTGGGCGTCTGCGAGCGGAACAACGAGCCGCGCCGCTCGCCGCTCTCGACATAGGGCCCAAACCGGCCGGACTTGAGCACGACGGCCTGACCGGTCTGCGGGTCGTCACCGAGGCTGCGCTCGCCGCTGCCACCGAGGAAGAGCTCCTCGACCTTCTCCGGGGTCAGCTCGTCGGGAGCGACGCCCTCGGGGATCGAGACCCGGTTGCTGGGGTCGTTCGTCTGCTCCTCGGTCGCGCCCGGCACCTGGCGTTGCAGGTAGGGACCGTACCGTCCGACCCGGACGACGATGTGCCGTCCCTCGTCGTCGTCGAAGAGCGGGATCGAGTTGATCAGGCGGGCGTCGATGGTGCTGAGGTTCTCGGTGACCATCTTGCGCAGGCCGCCGGCCCGGGCGATCTCGTCGTCCTCACCGGCTTTCTGGCTGCCGAAGTAGAACGCGGTGAGGAAGTCGAGCGAGGCGTGGTCGCCCCCGGCGATGCCGTCGAGATCGTTCTCCATGGCGGCGGTGAAGCCGTAGTCGACCAGGCGCGGGTAGTGCGTCT
This sequence comes from Paractinoplanes maris, assembly GCF_023544465.1. Taxonomy (GTDB): domain Bacteria; phylum Actinomycetota; class Actinomycetes; order Mycobacteriales; family Micromonosporaceae; genus Actinoplanes; species Actinoplanes maris. The sequence continues at coordinate 673,499 of NZ_JALPVL010000002.1, forward strand.
CCATCAGGTTGACCACCGCGAACGCGATGAACGTGGGGATCAGCGCCTGACCGCGCTTCTCGACGTAACCCCGGTCCTGGATCGTCTGCATGATCGACGAGTAGGTCGAGGGGCGGCCGATGCCGAGCTCTTCCATGGCCTTGACCAGCGAGGCCTCGGTGTAGCGGGCCGGCGGGCTGGTGTGGTGACCCGCGGGGGTCAGCTCGTCGGCGCTCAGCGGCTGGTCCTTGACCAGGTTGGGCAGGCGCCGCTCGGCGTCCTCGGCCTCGGCGTTCTCGTCGTCGGAGGACTCGACGTAGGCCCGGAGGAAACCGGGGTCGGTGATCGTCTTACCGGTCGCGCCGAAGTCCACCTCCTCCTGCGCGGAGGAGACGGCCCGGATGCGCACGGAGATCGAGTTGCCGACCGCGTCGGTCATCTGCGAGGCGACCGTACGCCGCCAGATGAGCTCATAGAGGCGGAATTCATCGCCGGACAGGTCGTTGGCCACCTCGGCCGGCGTGCGGAACGAGTCACCGGCGGGCCGGATCGCCTCGTGCGCCTCCTGCGCGTTCTTGACCTTGCCGGTGTAGCGGCGCGGCTCCGGCGGCACGCTGCGCTCGCCGTACAGCTCGGCGATCTGCCGGCGGGCGGCCGCGATGGCCGTCTCCGACAGGTTGACCGAGTCGGTCCTCATGTATGTGATGTAGCCGTTCTCATACAGGCGCTGAGCGGTGCGCATCGCCTGGGCCGACGACATGCGCAGCTTGCGGGCGGCCTCCTGCTGCAGCGTCGAGGTGATGAACGGCGCGTACGGGCGGCGACGGTACGGCTTCTCCTCGACCCGGGTGACGGCGAAGGCCTGATCCTCGAGCCGGGCGGCCAATCCACGGGCGCCGGCCTCGTCGAGCTGGACGACGGCGGCGCCCGGCTTGAGACGGCCGGTGGTCGCCTCGAAATCCTTGCCGGTGGCGATGCGGTCGCCGTTGAGGGCGATCAGCGTCGCGTTGAACTGGCGCGGGCCCTCGACCTGCCCCTGGACGGCCAGCAGGGCGTTGATGTCCCAATACTCCGCGGTGCGGAACGCCATGCGCTGGCGCTCGCGCTCGACCACGATGCGGGTCGCCACGGACTGGACGCGGCCGGCCGAGAGTTTCGGCATGACCTTTTTCCAGAGGACCGGGCTGACCTCGTAGCCGTAGAGGCGGTCGAGGATGCGGCGGGCCTCCTGCGCGTCGACGAGGTTCTGGTCGATCTGACGCGGGTTGGCCACGGCGGCCTGGATCGCGGGCCTGGTGATCTCGTGGAACACCATGCGGAAGACCGGGACCTTGGGCTTGATCGTCTCGAGCAGGTGCCAGGCGATGGCCTCGCCCTCGCGGTCCTCATCGGTGGCGAGGAAGATCTCGTCGACTTCCTTGGCCATCTTCTTGAGCTTGGCGATCTGCTGCTTGCGGTCAGCCGAGATCACGTAGAGCGGGTGGAAGCCGTTGTCGACATCGACGCCCAGCCGGGCCCACGACTCGCCCTTGTATTGCTCGGGCACCTCGTCGGCATTTTTGGGCAGGTCACGGACATGGCCGATGGAGGCCTCGACCAAATAGTCGGGGCCCAGATAACCGGCGATCGTCTTGGCCTTCGACGGGGACTCGACGATGACCAAGCGGGTCGTCCTGGCGTCACTCGGCACGGCACTCCCAAACTTCGCTCACAACTCGGCGTTCCGCCATCCGGACCGGCGGAGCACAGACTTTCAACGTAACGCGCCGGACGGGCACACATTCCCCGGCTGCCCCGGACTCGGATGGTAACGGTCCGGCCACCGTATGCCTCCGACGGCGACACCGTACACCGGGAACATGCTGTCGTGTCGCACACAATCCAGGAAGATCATGCAGCCGCGCCCCCTGGCCACAGCCCGGCGGGGGCTGCTTCCGGCCGCTCGCCGACCAGCTCAGCCAGCCGGGCGACCCGCTTCTTGCCGATCAACAAATATTGTCGTCCGTCATCCGATATCTGCCCGGCGAGACCGGCTCGCACCAGCGCCGCGTCGATCTCCGTCACGTCCTTGGCCGGGTCGAGGCCGAGCGCGTAACCACCGGGGATCGGCTCACCGGCGGCGGCCACCCACAGGCGCAGGCGGGGGCCGCTGAGGAACAGCTGCGCGGCGGCCTGCGGCCAGGCTTGCGCAAGACCGTTCAACCTCCGGGAGTACGCCGTCAGGACCTCGAACCGGGGAACCGACTTTTCCGGCTTCTCCTCCTCGGAGTCGATCAACTCCGACGATTCCGCAGCCGGCGACGGCCCGGGCGATTCCGATTCCGGCCCCCGCTCTTGCGACGGCGATGGCTCCTGCGACGGCTCGGGCTCCTGCGACGGCCCCGGCCCCGATGATTCCGGGTCCTGCGACTCCGGCTCCGGGGATTCCAAATCCTGCGACTCCAGGTCCAGGGATTCCAGGTCCTGCGACTCCAGGTCCTGCGACTCCAGGTCCTGCGACTCCGGGTACTGCGACTCCGGGTCCTGTGATTCCGGTGACTCGAAGTCGTCGGTCGGGTCCGACGGGGTGGATGGTGCGCTCCGGTGAGAAGCTGCCGCGGAGGTGTGGCCGCCAGAGGCCGGGTTCGCGAAGGCCCGCGGGGACCCGACGTCGCGTACATCTTCGTCCCGGGCTTGATCTTGCCTTTGCTCTTGATCGTCGGCCGGACGCCAGTGGACCACCAGACCGCGGACGACCAGCTCGGCGACCAGGACGTGGACCCGCCACGCGCCCTCGACCGCGACCGAGACGCGGGCCGTGCCGCCCATGCGGCCGAGATGACCGGGACCGGCGAGCAGGCCGGCCAGATCGGCGGGGGACGGCTCGGTGGTCTCGGCGCCGAAGAACGGGAGCTGACGACCGGCGTCGGCCGATGGCGCCGGACGCGGAGGAGCGGGTCGTTTGGCAGCCGGGACCGGCGCGGGCAGCACCTCGCGCGGGATCAGCGGCCACCCCGTCTCGGTCATCTCACCGGCACTCGGGCACTTCGTCGAACGCCGACTTGAGCTCGACCGAATTGAGGTTGCTGGTGTCGAGGCTGCTCGCCTGGTAATCGCTCTGCAACTGCTCGACGACCTTGCTGACGTGCTGATAGAAGGTCTCGGCGGGCGCGGTCGCGAGGCCCTCGACGCCGGTCTTGGCCTTGGCGTAGGCGTCGCGGGTGGCGGCCAGCGAACCGGTGAAGCCGTCGGCGATCTGGGCGCCGTTGTCCACGTCGGGCACCCCGGCCTTGACGACCCCGGCGCGGGCCCGCTCACTCGCGTCCTCGGCCCCGCCGAACAGGCGCATCAGGTTTTCCTTGGCCTGACCGGGCGTGGTCGCGGTCTCCATCTGCTGCTGGGTGCGCGTGGTCAGGGAGCCGATCTCGGTGCGCCAGGGCTCGAGGGTGGTGCACACCGAGGCGGCCCACGCTCGGGCGTTGGGGGCGCCGGAACAGCCCGCTATCGATGCCACGAGCACGAGAAGAGCCAGCAATGCGAGGGGTCGGGCCGGGCGCATGGGAAGCAGCGTACGGGCAAGGTCTGACAACCTCATCTATGGTGCGGGGCACCCGGCGATCGCCGGATGCCCCGCGGGGTTCACTGCGGTTGTCAGGCGGTGATCTTCGTGGTCGGCGTCGAGGTGCTCGACGGGGTGTCGTCGCCCATGGAGATCGGCTTGCGCTTGCTCCACACCACGGCGCCGGCGACGATCAGCGCGGCCGCGACCGCGATGGTGATGCGCAGCGCGTTGTTCTGCTCGTCGCCGATGCTCCAGGCCACGACGGCCGGGGCGATCAGCAGCGAGACCAGGTTCATCACCTTGAGCAGCGGGTTGATGGCCGGGCCGGCGGTGTCCTTGAAGGGGTCACCGACGGTGTCACCGATGATGGTCGCCTCGTGCGCCTCGGAGCCCTTGCCACCGAAGTTGCCGTCCTCGACCAGCTTCTTGGCGTTGTCCCAGGCCCCACCGGAGTTGGACAGGAAGACCGCCATCACCGTGCCGGTGCCGATCGCACCGGCCAGGTAGGACGCGAGCGCGCCGGCGCCCAGGCCGAAGCCGACCGCGATCGGCGCCAGGATCGCCAGCAGACCCGGGGTGAGCAGCTCACGCTGCGCGTCGCGGGTGCAGATGTCGACCACCCGGCCGTACTCGGGCCGCTGGGTGCGGTCCATGATGCCCGGGAACTCGCGGAACTGGCGGCGGACCTCCATGACGACCGCGCCCGCCGAGCGGGACACGGCGTTGATGGCGAGGCCGGAGAAGAGGAACACCACGGCCGCGCCGATCAGCAGGCCGACGAGGTTGCGCGGGTTCGCGATGTTGAGCAGACCGAGGATCTCGTTGCCGACCTGGTCGGCGTCGATGCCGGCGTCGGCCAGCGAGGTGGCCAGGCTGTTGGTGTACGAGCCGAACAGCGCGGTCGCGGCGAGTACGGCGGTCGCGATCGCGATGCCCTTGGTGATCGCCTTGGTGGTGTTGCCGACCGCGTCGAGCTCGGTGAGGATCTGCGCGCCCTTCTCGTCGACGTCGCCGGACATCTCGGCGATGCCCTGCGCGTTGTCCGAGATCGGGCCGAAGGTGTCCATCGCGACGATGACGCCGACCGTGGTCAGCAGGCCGGTGCCGGCCAGGGCGACCGCGAACAGCGACAGGGTCAGCGACGAGCCACCCAGCAGGAACGCGCCGTAGACGCCGGCGCCGAGCAGCAGTGCCGAATAGACGGCGGACTCGAGGCCGACGCTGATGCCGGCCAGCACGACGGTGGCCGCACCGGTCTGCGACGACTTGCCGATGTCCTGCACCGGGCGACGGTTGGTCTCGGTGAAGTAGCCGGTCAGCGCCTGGATGGCGGCGGCCAGCACGATACCGATGACGACCGCGCCGACCGCGATCCAGCGGGGGTCACGGCCGCTGTTGAGGATGTCGGGGGCGATGCTCTCGTCCTGGAAACCGGCGAACGTCGACGGGAGGTAGAGGAAGCTGACCACCGCGACGGCGATGGCCGCGAGAGCCGCGGAGATGTAGAACGCCCGGTTGATGGCGGTCAGACCGTTGCGGTCGCTCGGGCGGAGCCGGGTGATGAAGACGCCGACGATGGCGATCACGACACCGACCGTCGAGACGATCAGGGGGAAGATCAGGCCGTCCTGGCCGAACGCGACCTGGCCCAGGATCAGGGCCGCGACCAGGGTCACCGCGTACGACTCGAAGAGGTCGGCCGCCATGCCGGCGCAGTCACCGACGTTGTCGCCCACGTTGTCGGCGATCGTCGCGGCGTTCCGCGGGTCGTCCTCGGGGATGCCCTGCTCGACCTTGCCCACCAGGTCAGCGCCGACGTCGGCGGCCTTGGTGAAGATGCCGCCGCCGACCCGCATGAACATGGCCAGCAGCGCGGCGCCGAAGCCGAAGCCCTCGAGCACGGTCGGGGCGTCGCTCCGGAAGATCAGCACGACGAGCGCGCCGCCGAAGAGGCCCAGGCCCACCGTGAGGAAGCCGACCACACCACCGGTGCGGAAGGCGATGCCCATCGCGGTCTCGCGACCGCCCTGCTCGCCCGCCGCCGCGGCCACCCGGAGGTTGGCCCGCGTGGCGAGCGCCATGCCCGCACCGCCGATGAACGAGCTGAACACCGCGCCGACGATGAAGAAGAGCGAACGCCCGATCTTGACCCAGACCTCGTTGTCGGTGTTGTGCACCGGCAGGAGGAAGAGCAGGACGACCGCGATCACCACGAAGATGGCGAGGGTCTTGAACTGGCGGAACAGGTAGGCCGACGCGCCTTCTTGGACGGCTCCGGCGATCTCCTGCATGTTCTTGGTGCCCCGGCCGGCTTTGAGAACCGACTGGACGAACATCGCCGCGAAGCCCAGCGCGATAAGCGCGAACACCATGGCGACGATGACAAACGTGACGTTAGAACCACTTAATGAGGTCCCGGACATCAATGTCCTCCTGTACACCGACCGCGCCCGGAGCAAACGGACGAGAACGTCCGGGCGCATCCCCGTCCAAGGGGAGACGACAACTGGGCCCCGCGGCCGCGGGACCAGGAGCAGTAGCTGATAACTCGCGTACTGTAGCGGCCAACCGTGGTGCTGGTCACACCTGAATCCGGCCGTGTCGTCGTGATGTTTACCGCTGTGTTAGCAGGCGCCTGAACGGGTATGGATGTGGGTTGATATCGTCTGCGGTTTGTCCTTTTCGCCCTAGCGGCGCTGGACCGGCCACACCATACGGACCTCGGTGCCCGGGCCGTCATCAACCGGGCGGACCTGCAGGTCATCGACAAAACCGGCGAGCAGGGCGAAACCCACGCCGGTGGTGAGCGCCTCGTCGGTCAGCGACTCGTCGGCGAGCTCATCAGGCGGCAGTTTGGTGAGGCCGACACTCGCCTCGATCGGCGCGTGGTCGATGACCCGGACCGAATACGCGTCCGAATCAGACATCTCCACCGTTACCAGGTCGGCCAGGCCGTACTGGTTGTGCAGGGCGACCGCTCGCGTGCATGCCTCACCGATCGCCAGCCGGACCTCATCCAGCAATTCCTCGGCGACACCGGCCCGCCGGGCCACCGCGACGCCGACCAGCCGTGCCGTACGCACGTGCACGGGAGCCGGGGAGAAGGACAGCCGAACCGTCGCCATCACGAAGTCGCGCTGCCGTCGCTGTCTCGGGTCGCCGCCTCGATCGTGGGAAAGATCGGGAACACCTGATCGAGCGCCGTGATCCGGAAGATCTTGAGAAGGGCTTCCTTGGAGCAGACGAGGCTGAACCGCCCGTTGGCCACGCGCAGCCGCTTCATCGCGCCGACCAGCACCCCCAGCCCCGTGGAGTCGAGGAACTCGACGCCACCGAGGTCGACGACGACGTTGCGCACCCCGGAGTCGACGAGCTCGACGAGGCGCTCGCGCAACCTCGGAGCCGTGTAGACGTCGACCTCGCCGCCGACCTCGAGCACCGTGTGCTCGTCGACGGTGCGGGTCGCAAGGGACAGCTCCATCGCTCCTCCTCCCTGCGGGGGCCTGTGACCCGACGGCCGATCTCCCCAGCGAATCTAACCACCGCCCGGCAAAGGGCTGCCGTCCGGCTCCACCGTCGTACCCGTTTGAGGTTCGCGCCATTCCGGTGTCAGAGTGCTGGCGTGACGTCGACCGCCTACAGCCCCGCCGAGTTGCTCCACCGGCTGAGGGCGCGTACGTCGGACTCCCCGATCACCCACGTCGAGCAGATCCCGGCCCGCGAGGGCCGCACCGCGCCCTGGCCCGACTGGGCCGCCCGCGACGTCATCGCGGCCCTGAACGAACACGGAATCGCCCAGCCGTGGGAACACCAGGCCACCGCGGCCTCGCTCGCCGCCGGCGGTACGCACGTGGTGGTGGCCACCGGGACGGCGTCCGGCAAATCGCTCGCCTACCAGCTCCCGATGCTGTCGCGCCTGACCGACGACCCGCGCGCGACGGCGCTCTACCTCTCGCCGACCAAGGCGCTGGCGGCCGACCAGCTGCGCGCGGTGGCCCGGCTCGGGCTCGACGGGGTGCGGCCGGCCACATACGACGGTGACACCTCCCGCGAGGAGCGCGAGTGGATCCGGCAGCACTCGCGGCTGGTGCTCACCAACCCCGACATGCTGCACCACGGCCTGCTGCCGGGCCACTCGCGCTGGGGGACATTCCTGCGCCGGCTTTCGTACGTGGTGGTCGACGAGTGCCACGCCTACCGCGGAGTGTTCGGCTCCCACGTCTCGCACGTGCTGCGCCGATTGCGGCGGTTGGCCGCCCGGTACGGCGGTTCGCCGACCTTCGTCCTGGCCTCGGCGACGTCGGGCGATCCGGCCGACGCCGCCGCCCGTCTGATCGGACTGCCGGTGACTGCCGTGACCACGGACACCTCGCCGCGCGGAGCGACGACGTTCGCCCTGTGGGAGCCGCCGCTTCTCCCCCCGTCACCGGACCATCCGGACCTGCCGCCGGAGCGCCGGTCGGCGTTGAGCGAGACGGCCGACCTGCTGGCCGACGCGGTGGTCGCCGGCACCCGGACGCTCGCGTTCATCCGCTCACGGCGGGGCGCCGAGGTGGTCGCCACGATGACCCGGCGGTCGCTGGACGAGGCGGTGCCCGGCCTCGGCGATCGGGTGGCGGCGTACCGGGCCGGCTATCTCAAGGAGGACCGCCGCCGGATCGAACGCGCGCTGATGTCGGGCGAGCTGCTCGCGCTGGCCTCGACCAACGCGCTCGAGCTGGGCGTCGACCTGGTCGGGCTGGACGCGGTGCTGATCTGCGGCTACCCCGGCACGCGGGCGTCTCTCTGGCAGCAGGCCGGGCGGGCGGGCCGGGCCGGCGGCGAGGCGCTGGCGGTGCTGGTGGCGCGGGACGACCCGCTGGACACCTATCTGGTGCACCACCCGGCGGCGCTGTTCGGGCGGCCGGTGGAGGCGACGGTGCTCGACCCGGCCAACCCGTATGTGCTGGGCCCGCAACTGTGCTGCGCGGCCTCGGAGGCCCCGCTCAAGGCCGAGGATCTCGAGCTCTTCGGCGGCGACGTGGCCCGGGCGGCGGTCGACGGGCTGACGGCGTCGGGGGCACTGCGGAAGAGGCCGTCGGGCTGGTACTGGACACATCCCGGCCGGCCCGATGTGGACCTGCGCGGGGCGGGCGGGGCCCCGGTCTCGGTGGTGGAGTCGGCGACCGGGCGGTTGCTGGGCACGGTCGACCAGACGTCGTCGCACGTCATGCTGCACACCGGGGCGGTCTACCTGCATCAGGGAGTGACGTTCGTGGTCGACCGCCTCGACCTGGAGGACGCGGTGGCGCTGGTGCACCACCAGGAGCCGGACTGGTCGACCCACGCCCGCGAGGTGACCGACGTGTCGGTGCTGGGCATCCGCTCACACATCGACGCCGGCCCGGTCCGGCTCTGTCTGGGCGACGTCGAGGTGACCAGCCAGGTCGTCTCGTACCAGCGCCGTCGCCTCGGCTCGGGCGAGGTGATCGACACCAGGCCGCTCGACCTGCCGGTCCGCGAGCTGCGCACGGTCGCCGTCTGGTTCACCATCACGCCGCGGGCACTGGACCTGGCCGGCGTGGAGCCGCCGGACGTCCCGGGCGCCCTGCACGCCGCCGAACACGCCGCGATCGGCCTGCTCCCGCTGATGGCGACGTGCGACCGCTGGGACATCGGCGGCCTCTCCACGGCCAACCACATCGACACCGAGGCGCCCACCGTCTTCGTCTACGACGGCCACCCGGGCGGCGCGGGCTTCGCCGAACGCGCCTACGCCACCGCCACCGCCTGGCTGGCCGCCACCCGCGAGGCGATCGCCGCCTGCACCTGCGAAGCAGGCTGCCCCTCGTGCGTCCAGTCCCCCAAGTGCGGCAACGGCAACAACCCCCTCCACAAACCCGGCGCCGTCCAGGTCCTCGACACCGTCCTGAACGCTCTCGCCACCGCGAATCCGGCTCCCGCACCTCGGCAGCCTGGGAACTGACGCGCTCGCCATCGCGATTCGCTCATTCCGGTAGGGCGTGGATCGGGCCGGCGCGGGATGTTGCGATGGCGTGGCGGTCGAGGCCGGGGACGGCGCGGACGACTACCTCGGCGCGGACCGTGATGTCCAGGCCTTCGACCACGCAGGACGTCATGCGGGCTTGGTTCGCGATGACGAACTGCTGGGCCCGGGCGCAGGCGTGCTCCTGGCCGAAGATGGTCTGGGCGGCGCCCGCCAGAGCGCCCAGATCGGCCGCGGTGCGCGCCTGGTGCCGGCCCACGCGAGCCGCTCCCACGGCGGCCGCGGCCAGCCCGGCCACGGTCAGCAACAGGCCGAAGGCCAGCACGAGAATGGTGGCCGCGCCCCGATCCCTCACGGCAGGGGCTCGGGTTCCCGGGCTGCCGTCGCGGTGCCCTCGACGGTGATCGCCGGGAGGTTGGCGCCGAGCACCCGCAGGCGGGCGCGGACCCGGGCCGTCACGAGGTCGGCGTCGCCGCCGATGTGCACGTCGGCGCCGGGCTGGGCGACCCGGGCACCGGCCGCCGCGCCCGAGTCGCCGCGGGCCTCGGCCAGGGCGGCCTCGCGGGCGGCGTCCAGGCATTGGCCTTTGGCGGCCACCGCCGTGACCGCGGTCAGGCCGGCCGCCAGCAGCAGCATGAGCGCCGGCAGCCCGGCCGCGAGCTCGGCGGTGAACGCTCCCCGGTCGCGGCCGGGCCACCGGCGCGCTGTCACTTCAGGGCCCGGTCGATGACCGCGTCCAGCGCTCCGGCCACCCCGGTGCTGGTGACGACCTTGTAGAGCACTCCGGCGAACGCGACGGCGGCCAGTGTGCCGACCGCGTACTCGGCTGTGTTCATGCCGGCGTCGGCGGCCTCGGCCCGCAGCCGGGTGAAGTTCGCGATGAGTTTGCGCATGTGGTTCTCCTTCGGTTGGGGTGACGACCGGCCCGCGGCCGGTCCCTGGGTTGTGTGGTCAGAGGACGTCGCCGAGGACGGCGATCACCACCGGGACCAGCCCGGCCAGCAGGAAGGCGGGCAGGAAGCACAGGCCGAGCGGCAGCACGATGAGCACGCCGGCCCGCTGCGCCGCGGCCTCGATCGCGACCGCCCGGTCGGCCCGCAGGTCGTCGGCGAGGCGGCCGAGTGCGCCGGCCAGCGCGCCGCCGCTCGCGCTGGTGCGCACCGCCGCGGCGATCAGCCGGTCGGCTCCGGGGATCTCGGCGAGGTGGGCCCAGGCCTCGGCCGGGGCGGCGCCGAGCGTCAGCGACCGTGCGGTGCGGAGCAGTCGCGTGCCGAGTGGTCCGTCGAGCGCGTCGGCGACGGCGGCCGCCGCACCGTCGACCGGCGCGCCGGCTCGCAGCGCCGCCGCCAGCAGGTCAGCCCCGAGCGGCAGGTCGGCCGCGGCGGCCCGGCGCTCCTGCCGCACGTGGGTGGGCTCCCGACGCCGCAGGAACCGTTCGGCCCCGAGGCCACCGGCCACACCCAGTACGACGCCCCACCAGGTGCCGAAGAACCCGGCCACGGCCAGCCCGGCCCCGACGGCGAGCAGGATCCGGGTCCGTCGGGTGCCTCCCGGGCCGGACCGGGGCGAGACCAGTGCCGCCCGCAACCGAGCCACCCGACGGCGCGCCGCTCGTCCGCCCGCCGCCGGCGCGACGATCAGGGTCATCGCCGCCGCCACGATCAGCAGGGCGGTCACGCCGCAGCCACCCGTTCCGCCTCCACCGGCGGCCGGGGCCGGCGTGGGCAGTTGCGGTTGCCGGCCAGGAGCGCGGCGACACAGCACGACCGCAGCGGAACCCGGCCCGGCCGCCCGGGCCGCAGGAACTCGGCCAGCGCACAGTCCGCACTCATCGCGTCACCCCGCCGACCAGGCGATCGGACCAGAGCAGACCGGCCGCCTGGAGCACCACCGCGACCAGCCCGCAGGCCGCACCGAGCGGCGTCCGCAGCAGGACGTGGAACGGGTTGGCGCCCATCAGCACACCCAGCCCGAGCCCGGCCAGCGGCAGCGCTGCCAGCAACATCGCCGTGGCCTGGGCGCCCGCCGCCTGGGCGGCCGCCGTCGCGCCCGCCCGATCGGTCGCCCGGGCGTCGGCCTCGATCCGCTCGACGAGGTCGGCGGCCGGTGCGCCCGTCCGCTCGGCGAGATGCCACACCGAGGTGGTGAGCCGCCGCAGCCGGTCACCCGAGTCGCCCCGTGTCTGGACCGGCGGCAACCCGGCCCGCAGATCTGCCGCGAGCGCGGCCAGGGCATCGAGTGCCGCGGCCCGGTCGACCGCCGCGCGCTGCCGAGCCGACCGGCGCATCAACGCCCGCCCGGCGAGCACCGCGTAGGCGGCCAGGATCGCCGCCGCCACCGGTCCGCCGACGAGAAGCCCGACCACCGAGATGACCGCGACACCACCAGTCACCGCCCGGCGCGGTGCTTCCGTCGCGACGGCGGTGATCCGCCGGCCGAGCGCCGCCGGCGACACCCTCGGGACCCGCCGGAACGAGCCGCGGGGCAGAACGACCGCCAGTGCCCCAGCCACCAGCAGCAGCGGTCCCCAGGTCACGGCCGCACCACCGGCGGCTGAAGGACCGCGGGCGGGGTCACACCACGGGCGGCCAACATGCGCGCCAGTGCCGCCGCGCCCGGCCCAGCCCCTTGCCGGCGGCGCCAGGCCGGCACCACGGTGGCGAGCCGGGCCTCCCCGGTGGGCAACAGCACGCTGACCGACTCGAGGACGCGCCCCCGATCCGTACGCCGCATCTGAAGCACCACCTGCAGCGCCGCCACCACCTGGGCGTGCAACGCCGCCCGGGGCAGCCCGCCGAGCAGCCCGAGCGCCTCGAGCCGGGCCGGGACGTCGGCCGGAGCGTTCGCGTGCAGCGTCCCCGCCCCGCCGTCGTGCCCGGTGTTCAGCGCACCGAGCAGATCGACGATCTCGGCACCCCGGCACTCCCCCACCACCAGGCGGTCGGGTCGCATCCGTAAGGCTTGCCGCACCAGGTCCGTCAGGCCGATCGCACCCGCCCCTTCGACGTTCGCGGTGCGGGCCTGCAGGGCCACCACGTGCGGGTGCAACGGGCGCAGCTCGGCCGCGTCCTCGACCAGCACGATGCGCTCGGTCGGCGGCACCATCCCGAGCAGCGTGGCCAGCAACGTCGTCTTGCCGCTGCCGGTGCCGCCGGTGACCAGGTAGGCCAATCGGGCCGTGATGATCGCGGCCAGCACCGGGGCGACGGTGGGCGGGACGGTGCCGCGCTCGATCAGGTCGTCGAGGCGGAACGGCCGGTGCCGGAACGTTCGCAGCGACAGATACGGCCCGTCGGTCGCCACCGGCGGCAGCACAGCGTGCAGGCGGGTGCCGTCGGGCAGCCGGGCATCGGCGTAGGGCTGACCGTCGTCGAGCCGGCGCCCGCACGCGGCCGCGAGCCGCTGGGCCAGGCGGCGGACCTCTTCCAGATCGCCCAGCACGACCGGCGCCCGCTGCAGACCGGCGCCGCGATCGACCCAGACCGCGAGACCGTTGACCAGCACGTCGGTCACGTCCGGGTCGGCGAGCAGAGGGGCCAGCGGCCCGGCCCCGACCAGTTGGTCGTGCACCCGGTCGGCGAGTCGCAGCACCGCCGTGTCGCCCAGGACCGCGGCGTCCGGCTCGCCGCGGACGGCCCGCACGACGGCGGCCGGGGTGGCCTGCACACCGTCGACCACGAACCGGTGCCGGACCCGGTCGGCCACCACCGGGGCCGAGGCGGCGAGCCGGCTGCCGAGACCCGGATACGCCGTCACGCCGCCACCGCCGCGGTCGCATCCCGCTGAAGGTCGGCGATCATCCGCCGGCACAGCTCGGCCAGTGGCCCCTTGCCGTCGGCCGCCGGTGGCAGGCCGTGCTCGATCCGCTGCGGGATGGCCGCCTCGGGCCGCAGCGTGCCGATCAGCGGCAGCCCGAGCGCCGACGCGACGTCGCGTGCTCGCAGCCGCCCCGGCGCCGGTCCCCGGACCACGAGGGACAGCTCGCTGCGATGCGCCCGCACCATCGCGACGACCCGGGCCGCGGCCGCCGACGCCCGCACCTCGGCCGGCACGATCAGCACGGCCTGATCGGCGCACTCGAGCGCGAGCACGCCGGCGTCGTCGAGCCGGCGCGGCAGGTCCACCACGATCACGTCGCGAGCGCGGCGGCCGGCGTCGATGGTCGCCGCCATGGCCTCGGGTGGCAGCGACGGCGAGCCCTCGCGATCGAACGACAGCAGCACCAGGTCACCGTCGCGGGGCAGAGCCTGGAGCAGGCTCGGCGGGTCGACCCGCCCACCGGCGTCGGCCAGCGCGGCCCAGCGCAGGCCGTCGCGGCGCTCCCAGCCGAACATCATGTCGAGGCCGCCGCCGAGCGCGTCGCCGTCGATCAGCAGGGTGCGGCGGCTGTCGCGGGCCGCGGTCATCGCCAGCCCCGCGGCCAGGGTGCTCGCTCCGGCTCCCCCGCGCCCGCCGATCACGGCCAGCACCCGGCCCACCGGCTCGTCGAGCTGCTCGGCGAAGCGGTCGACCACCCACGACTCGGCGGTGGGCAGCTCGGCGATGTGCTCGACGCCGTGAGCGTTCGCGGCCCGCCACATCGGCTCGGCGATCTCGCCGTGGCCCACGACGGAGACCCGGGAGCGACGGGGCAGCCGGGCGCGCAGGCAGGCCTCCAACTGATCGGCGCCGATCATCACGAGAGGGGCGGCGCCGTAGCGGGCCCGAGCGGCGGCGGGGTCGGGCGCCACGTCGACCTTGGTGCCGCCGGCGGCGGCCAGGCGAAGCAGATCGTCGAGCAGGTCGGGGTCGGCGGTGACGACGAGGGGCAGACGAGCAGCGGGCATCGGCGGTCTCCAGCTCGGGGCGGAAGCGGGTGAGGCGCCCACCTTCGCCATTCGCGGAACCGGCGGCCAGCGGCGAGGATCCGATCTGTGGACAAGGGAAAGACCTGTGGATATCGCGCGCCTGTCCGATAGATCTGCTACGGGGCCAGGACTCGGGACGAGTGGAGGCGGCGCCGGTTGGGTATGTTGTGGCGACACGAACCAATGGGGTTGGCATGGAAAGTTCGATAACCCGTTCGCTCGACGCCGACGGCTCCGCTGTGGTGTCCGTCAACGGCGAGATCGACTTCTCGAATGCCGACGAGCTGGCCGGCTGTGTCCGCGATGCCGTCGCCGAGTGGGCCCCGCCGGTCGTGCGGGTCGACCTGCACGCCGCGACCTTCATCGACTCCACCGGCCTGGGCGCGCTGATCGAGGGTTATCGCGCCGCGACCGGGATCGAGTCCCATTTCGTGGTGGTCAACCCGACGCCGGCCTTCCGCCGTGTACTCGACGTGACCGGACTCTGCGATTTTTTTGGACTAGGTGAGGCCGTGGAGCCCGTCGCGGCGGAGCCGACGCAGGCCACGGGCGCCTAGTCACCGGCGGCGGAAAGGGAACGACCCCCGTCGGGGGAGACGGGGGCCGTCCGAGGATTCGGCTCCGGGGGGGTCGAGCCGAATCGACTCGGTGATCGCGGGGGGCGCAATCACCGAGGGTTCTTCATCACCGAGGGTTCCGGAAAAGTGGTGGAGCGCGACGGGTCACAACATGAATCCCGATCGCAACAGCACAAGCATGCCTCACTTAGGCAGCACAGTCGAGTACCGATTGTGGCTCGGTGCGATACTGCTACCTGTCTGACCGATTTCACTGGCTGTCACGCTGCGTCGATCCGGCGCGCCGGGGACGACAGCGATGAACCACTTGCGACTACACTTGCCGCCCGTGGGCCCGAGCGCCGCGTTTTTCGACCTGGACAAGACCGTCATCGCCAAATCCAGTGCGTTGGCGTTCGGACGGCCGTTCTACCGTGACGGCCTGATCAGTCGTCGGGACATGGTCCAATCCGCTTACGCACAGCTGATGTTCCGGCTCGGCGGCGGCTCGGACGAGCAGGCCATGGCCCGCACCCGCGACTACCTGGCCGCCCTGTGCAAGGGCTGGCGGGTGGAGCAGGTGCAGCAGATCGTCGCCGAGACCCTGGACGAGCTGATCAACCCGTACGTCTACGCCGAGGCCGCCACCCTGATCGCCGAGCACCAGGCCGCCGGGCGCGACGTCGTGCTGGTCTCCGCCTCGGGCGACGAGATGGTCCGGCCGATCGGCGCCCTGCTCGGCATCACCGACATCATCGCCACCCGGATGAGCATCGTCGACGGCCGCTACAGCGGCGAGGTCGAGTTCTATGCGGCCGGGCCCAGCAAGGTGGTCGGGGTCCGTGAGCTGGCCGCCGAGCGCGGCTACGACCTGGCCGACTGCTATGCCTACTCCGACTCCAGCAGCGACCTTCCCCTGCTCGAGTCGGTCGGTCATCCGAGCGCGGTCAACCCTGATCGGGCACTGCGCCGGGCCGCGGTCGAGAACTCGTGGCCGGTCCTCGAGTTCCGCCACCCCATCCCGCTGGGCCGCCGCCTGCGCGACCGTCCGGCCGTCCCGGTCGCGGCCGCTCTCAGCGTCGGCGTGGGGGCCGCCATCGGCCTGGTCATCTACGCTCGCCACCGCCGCACCCGCACGCCGGCCTGAGCTCGCCACACGGCGGGGCAGAGCCGATGCGTACGGCGAAGCGAAGCCCCCGCACACGGCCGGACAAAGCCGATGCGTACGGCGAACGAAGCCCCCGCACACCGCGGAGCAAAGCCGATGCGTACGGCAAAGCGAGCCCCGGCACACGGCGAGGCACGCCCATGCGTACGGCGGGGAAGGACCCATCCAGCACGGTGCGGCAGATTTGGCGCGCGCGAGCCGACAAGGCCAATGAGCAGCACGAATGGCTTTGGTCTGACTAATGCGGAAAGCGAGATTTGCGTAGCCGAAGCCCTGGCGATCAAGCCGCGACGGGCGTAGAAAGAACTGGCGAGGACCGAACCGAAGAGGTCGGGATTGCCCACCGATTCGGCCGCGATTCTCGTGCACGGCCACCGGGAACCCACGCGCGATCAGCCACGGCAGGCACGTTGCGGCGGGACCTCGACCCCCCAGGCTCCATTTGAGGAGCCGTGAGGTTGTGGACTGCCGACAACGACCCAGGTGCACGCTTGATAACCCGGTTCGGACGCGCAGCAGCCGGCGCCCCTTCGCGGGACGCCGGCTCTAAATTTCCCGGCCCGCGGCCAGATGGCGGGTGCGCAGCTCGTGATAGACGGCGCGAAACAGCTTGGGCCGGGAGTGGAAGTCGACGCCTTGGGCCCACAGTTCCGTGTTGACCGTCGTGCCGTCCTGGCGCTCGATCAGGACCGTCAGGCCGCTCGGGATCTGGAAGGGGCCGATCCGCTGGCTCGCCTCGTGCAGGTGCACGTGGGCGATGTCGCCCCAGGCCATCGTCCGCGAGCGCATCAGACCGTGGATGCGCAGGCCGTGGGCACCGACGTAGGCGCCCATCTGCAGGATGCGGTGGGTTCCAAGCACCCACACGGCGGCCAGGGCACACGCCAGCAGGCGCAGCCCGTGGTCGTTCAACTCGAAGGTCTCGATCGACGTCCAGCCCAGCAGGGCCAGGGCGACAGCTTCCCACCCGATGATCAGCCAGCGTCCGGCGCCGGGCGTGTAGGGGCGCTTCCAGGACTCCACTCCTGGAGTCTAGAAACCACTGATCACCGTGTGTGCTGTTCGCACATACACACAGTTCGACGGCGGATCATACGGATGCCAGTACGTTGTCGCCGATCTCGGTGATCTCGTCGGCCGCGACGGTCACCGCGGCGGCGTAGTGGCGCAGCCAGGACCGGACCCCGTCCGGCGTCCCGGTGGCGTAGGCGCCGGCCGATCCGACGTACTCCGGCTCGCGGGCCCGGTGCCCCACCTCGACGGCGACCAGGCCCCGCGGATCGAAGCCGCGGCTGATCATAGTCAGGCGGGCGGCGGCCCGGGCCACGACACCCGCCGGGCCGGCGAACGGGCGCAACGTGACGAGCTCGGCGTGCACGACCGCGGCGAGCAGGAGCGGAGGCGTACGGTCGTTGCCCGCGACCAGGCCGGCGAGCATGTCGACCCGCTCGGCGGCCCCGGTGAGCCGGCCCAGGTCGGCGGCCGGGACGACGCCCCGGGCGGCGAGGACGTGCAGCTTGGCCAGCACCTGCCGGGGCGCGCGAGGCCAGAGGTCGACGAGCCCGCCGAGCCCCTCGGCGACCCGCAGAGCACCCTGCAGCACCGGATCGGTGACGGTTCCCCCGCGGACGTCATCGAGGTCGTGCACGTTGCCCTCGAGCGCCGCACTGGCCACGGCCGACCGGAGACTCGCCTCGGCCGCGACCTGGCCACCGTGGCGTCGCAGGGCGCGATGCCGCAGGGCGGCGTCGACACGCTCCCGCGCTCCGGTCAGGGCGTCGGCGACATCGGCCAGGTCGAGAAGGGGGGCTAGCGGATCCACCGGAACACCGTAGCCGGAAAACGGGAGGAAACATGGGGTGCGCGAATGGGCTCACAAATGGCAAGATTCGCGCAGGACCAAGCACCTCATGGTCATCCGGCGCGGCCACGAGGCCATCTGGCGCGCTGTTATCCACAGGTGTCGCCGGTACCCACCGGCGCAACTAGTGTGCAACGAAGAAGCCCGGGTCAGCAGTGAAGAGGAGCCGCCCTCATGAGCGAGACATTGGCGAACCTGTCATCGGAGAGCCGGCAGTTTCCGCCGCCCGAAGCACTGGCCGCCGCCGCCAATGTAAAGGCCGACGCCTACGAGGAGGCCGCCTCCGACCGCCTGGCGTTCTGGGCGAAACAGGCAGATCGGCTCACCTGGGCCAAGAAGTGGGATCAGATCCTCGACTGGTCCAACCCGCCGTTCGCGAAGTGGTTCGTCGGCGGCGAGCTCAACATCGCCTACAACTGCGTGGACCGGCACGTCGAGGCCGGCAAGGGTGACAAGGTCGCCATCCACTGGGAGGGCGAGCCCGGCGACACCCGCACCATCACGTACGCCGAGCTGCTCAAGCTGGTCAGCCAGGCCGCCAACACGCTGACCGACCTCGGTGTCGGCGCCGGCGACCGGGTGGCCATCTATCTGCCGATGATCCCGGAGGCCGCGGTCGCGATGCTGGCCTGCGCCCGCATCGGCGCGACCCACAGCGTCGTCTTCGGTGGCTTCTCGGTCGACGCTCTCGCCACCCGCATCGAGGACGCCGATGCCAAGCTGGTCATCACCGCCGACGGCGGATACCGGCGCAGCAAGCCGTCGGCGCTCAAGCCCACCGTCGACGAGGCCGTCGCGAAATCGCCGAGCATCGAGAACGTGCTCGTCGTGCGCCGCACCGGCCAGGATGTCGCGTGGACCGACAAGGACAAGTGGTGGCACGAGACTGTCGAGCAGGCCAGCACGGAGCACGAGGCGCAGCCGTTCGACGCCGAGCACCCGCTGTTCATCCTCTACACCTCGGGCACCACGGGTAAGCCGAAGGGCATCCTGCACACCACCGGCGGCTACCTGACCCAGGTGTCCTACACGCACGACGCCGTCTTCGACCTCAAGGCCGACACCGACGTCTACTGGTGCACCGCCGACATCGGCTGGGTCACCGGGCACTCCTACATCGTCTACGGCCCGCTCTCCAACGGCGCCACCCAGGTGATGTATGAGGGCACGCCGGACACGCCGGGTCGCGACCGGTTCTGGCAGATCGTCGACAAGTACAAGGTCTCGATCCTCTACACCGCACCCACCCTCATTCGCACCATGATGAAGTGGGGCGACGACATCCCGGCCGGCTACGACCTGTCGTCGCTGCGCATCCTCGGCAGCGTCGGCGAGCCGATCAACCCCGAGGCCTGGATGTGGTATCGGAAGAACATCGGGCACGACCGCTGCCCCGTCGTGGACACCTGGTGGCAGACCGAGACCGGCGGCATCATGATCTCGCCGCTGCCCGGTGTGACGGCGACCAAGCCCGGCTCGGCGATGACCCCGCTGCCCGGCATCACGGCCGACGTGGTCGACGACCAGGCGCAGTCCGTGCCCAACGGTGGCGGCGGCTTCCTGGTGCTGCGTGACCCGTGGCCGTCGATGCTCCGCACGATCTGGGGCGACGACAAGCGGTTCCTCGACACGTATTGGTCGCGGTTCGGCGCGGGGGCGGGATCCGGGGACGAGTGGATCTACTTCGCCGGTGACGGCTCCAAGAAGGACGACGACGGCGCGCTCTGGCTGCTCGGCCGGGTCGACGACGTCATGCTGGTGTCCGGCCACAACATCTCGACCACCGAGGTCGAGTCGGCACTGGTCTCGCACCCGTCGGTGGCCGAGGCCGCCGTGGTCGGCGCGACCGACCCGACAACCGGCCAGGCGATCGTGGCGTTCGTGATCCCGCGCGGCCACGTCGACACCGAGGGCGACGTGGGCGACCAGCTCAACGCCGAACTGCGCAACCACGTGGCCAAGACGCTGGGCCCGATCGCCAAGCCCCGCCAGATCATGCTCGTGGCCGAGCTGCCGAAGACCCGGTCCGGCAAGATCATGCGGCGGTTGCTCAAGGACGTGGCCGAGCACCGCTCGCTCGGGGACGTCACCACGCTGCAGGATTCCGCGGTGATGGACCTGATCTCGGCCGGCATGAAGACGAGCAAGTCCGAGGACTGACGCCGGTGTCGCGGCGTCCGGAGAAGCTGTCCGGACGCCGCACCCCACGGAGAACCTGAAACCGCTACGCTTTGGCGCCGCGGTCCCGCACGACCGCGAGGCTCGGTCACGGGGGTGCATGGTCATGCTCAGGTCCATCGCGGGGACGACGGCGGCGCTGTCACTGGTGCTGCTGGCCGGAGGCTGCTCGCGCGACGACGAGAAAGAGCCCGCCGCCGCTCCGGCACCGGTCACCTCCGCCGGCGCCTCGGCTGTCGCGTCCGGCGCCGCCGTGGTGCCCGCTGCCCCCGACGCGTCCGAGCCAGCCCCCACCGACAGCCGCGGGTTGCCGCTCAGCAGCGACGGTTCGCCCCCGCCACCGCCCAGCCGTCCGGCCGGCCACAAATTCCCCGACGCCGGCACGCTGCGCGTCGGCTGGATCGACGCGACCGTGACCAGCGGCGGCGGCACCTGTTACAGCCTCAAGGACGCCGACGGCGAGATGTGGGCCGTCTATTCGAAGAAGGCTGTCCCGCTCGACGACGGTGACAAGGTGCGGGCCCGGATCACCCCCGGTAAGACGCCGGTCGACTGCGGCAGCGGTAAGCCCGCGACCCTCGTACGGCTGCTCATCAGCCCGAAGTAGAGCCGAGCCGGAGCCCCGCCGGGCCGCCGCGGTCGTCCCCGCGGGACGCCAACGCCTACGCTGGGGGTATGGGCGGTCGGGTTGACGAGTCGTGTGTGCTGGTGGACGGGCCCTGGACCCATCGTTTTGTCGGCGCCAACGGCAGTCGCTTCCACGTCGTCGAGGCCGGCACCGGGCCGCTCGTGCTGTTCCTGCACGGTTTTCCCGAGTTCTGGTGGGCCTGGCACGACATGCTGCCCCGCATCGCCGACGCGGGGTTCCGGGCGGTCGCGATCGACCTCCGCGGTTACGGCGCGAGCGACAAACCGCCGCGCGGCTATGACGGCTACACGATGGCGGCCGATGTCACGGGGCTGATCCGGGCGCTCGGCGAGCGGAACGCGACAATCGTCGGCGCCGGTGCCGGCGGCATGATCGGCTGGGCGGCCGCCAGCTTCCATCCCAAGCTGGTCAACCGATTGGTCGTGCTGGGCGCGGCCCACCCGCTGCGCCTGCGGGCGGCGCTGTTCGCCGACCCGCGCGGTCAGTTCGCGGCCTCGGCCAGTGCGCT
This sequence comes from Paractinoplanes maris, assembly GCF_023544465.1. Classification (GTDB taxonomy): domain Bacteria; phylum Actinomycetota; class Actinomycetes; order Mycobacteriales; family Micromonosporaceae; genus Actinoplanes; species Actinoplanes maris. The sequence goes on from NZ_JALPVL010000002.1 coordinate 694,773, forward strand.
GCGTTTCCAGGTGCCACGGTACGAGCACGTGCTCACCCGGGACGACGCGGCGCTGGTGGGCGAGATGATGACCCGCTGGACAAGTCCGCAGTGGAGAGAGACGCCGGAGTTCGCCGACTACGTCGCCCGCTGCCGCGAAGCCATGCAGATCCCGCAGGCCGCGTTCTGCGCGCTGGAGGCGTACCGCTGGGTGTTCCGCAGTGCGATCCGGCTGCAGGGATACCGGTTTGTGAAGCTGATGCAGCGCCCGCTGGTGACGCCCACCCTGCAACTGCACGGTGAACTCGACACCGCCACGCTGCCGCGGACGGCGCAGGGCTCGGGGCGGTACGTGCTCGCGCCGTACGAGTGGCGGCTGCTCCCCGATGTCGGGCATTTCCTGCACCAGGAGGCCACCGACGTCGTGACCGGCGAAGTGCTCCGCTGGCTCAAGACGAACTAGCGCCTCAGATGCGCTGCTCGTTGAGGTCGGAGATCTCGTGCAGGGGCGCCCAGCCCTGATAGACGCCGAAGTCGAACTCCTCGAGGCCCAACTGGCGAGCGACCGGGGCACGGCCACCCGCATACTCGACCCGCAGCCACGAATTCGCCTCGGCCAGCACGATGAACGGGGCACCACGCCACGTGCACGTGGTCCGCACATAGATCAGCTCGTCGTATTCCGGAGGGGTCAGCACCCGGACGTAGCGGCCGGGACGCACCTCGTCGAAGCCGTCGGCCGGATCCGTCCGGTAGATGCGCACGTTGTCACCGTCGGGCGCGGCGTCGTACTCGTGCCCCTGCCAAGCCACCACGTAGCCGTCGCGCATCACTGCTCACCCACCCGGCGCCACACAGGACCGTCGTTGTCGAAGATGGCCACCATGCGCTCGGTGCCGTCGATGTCGATGCGCCACAGCTGGGCACCATGCGGCAGCCGCACACTGTCCACCTTGAACTCGGCGACGACGTCGCGACCCTCACCGGGGGCGAAACCGTTGCCCCGGAAAGGCGGACGCTCGATGACCCAGCCGTCCATGGCCTTCAGAGCCTGCTCGTTCTGCCCGCCGTAGGGGATGCGGTAGAGGCTCGGACGATACGCCGGCCAGCGCAGGACGTACGCCTCCTTGACGTCCGCCTGATGCGGCGAGCCGTCGTAGCTCAGTCCGAGCGCGCCGAAGAGCTCGGCCGGCGTCCGCAGGTGCTCCACCTCGGTCGCGCGGTGCACGAAGCCGGCCACCCGGTCGTACCCACGCTCCAGGTAGTAGTCGACCTGGTCGGGCGGGATCGTCTTCTGCATGACGGTGGCGTGCTGGGCGTCGTCGTTCGCGGGCTCGGGCGGCGGCACCGGCGCGGCATCCTCGACCGGGCTGTCCGGGTCGAGGCCCAGACCGGACTCCGCGGCCCAGCTGGCCAGCGCGATGACCTGAGGACCGGGGTACTTGGCACCGATCGGGCCGGTCGGGTTCACCGCGAACGACCAGGCCGGGTCGGGCCAGTTGCGGATCAGCTCGTAGAACCGGACACCCACCGTGCGGGTGGGCTCCGCGAAGTGCTCGGCCAGCCGGTCTTTGCTGGTGAAGACGATCAGGAAGGTCTCGCCGTCGACCTGCTCAGTGCGGAACGCGAAGCCGGACTCGCCGGGTGAGCTGCCCGGGCGCGAGTGGTTGGCCACCGGGACCAGCACGGTCGCGAGCAGCAGAGTGGAGAGGAACGCGTCGGTGCTGTGGCCGCCGGCGGCGTCGAAGAGATCACGCTCGACGTCGTTGGCCGGCACGAACGCCTCGGCGACGGGGGCCGGCGGGGCTGCCCTCGGCGGCTCGGCCGTCTCGAACGCGGGCTGAGCGCCGAGGCGGGCCGGGCGGTCGCTGCCGGGAGTTCCCGGGATGACCGGCGGGGCGACCGACGGCGACGGGGCCTCGGACTTGGTCTGGAACGCCGGGAACGACGTGAGACCGGGACGCTCGGACGGCGAGGTCGCCTGACGGCGCGGCAGCGGAGTGCCGAAACCGGGGCTGGGCTGGGCCTGCATGGGGGGCGCCGGCGACGGGGCGGCGGACGGTGCCGCAGCCGCTGCGGGTGGGGCCGGGGGCGCTGAGATCGGCGCCATCGCGGCCGGGCGCTGGGCCGCGGCCGCCTGCGGAGAGGCCGGACCCTGCGGGAAGCCGGCGTCGGACTGCTGGCGACGAGGCAGGGCGCCGAGGGCTCCGGACGGCGCGCCGGTCGCGCCCGACCAGGCCGGGTCGAACGGAGTCTCGTCCGGGTTGTGCGGCGTGATGTGCTCGGGCACCGGCGGGGTCTGGGCCATCGGGGTGCGGACCGGCAGGGGGGCGCCGAGATCCTGCAGGGGGCCGCGCGGATCGTCGCCGCGACCCGTCGGCGCCGGGACCGGCGGGGCCGACACGGGTGGCGCGAAAACGGGTGGCACAGGTGGTGACTGGTAGGCCGAGGGGACCGCGGTGGGCGCGGCCGGCGACGGCGACGCCGGGCTCGCGCCCGGGCTGCGAACTGGCAGGCCGTTGGGTAGGACGGTTCCCGGCGTACGGATCGGCAGGCCGGCGGGACCGGTCGGCTCCGGCCTCGAACCGACTGCCTCGCGAGCAGCCGGCTGACCGAAGCCATCCGGACGCGCCGGGGCGTTCCCCGCCGGACTGGTGGGCTGACCGTAAGCGGGCGGAGCGCTCGCGGGTCGCCCGTACGTGGGCGGTGCGGCGGCCGGTTGACCGTAAGCCGGCGGGACAGCCGCAGGCTGACCGTAAGCCGGCGGGACGGCCGCGGGCTGACCGTAAGCCGGCGGGACGGCCGCGGGCTGACCGTAAGCCGGCGGGACGGCCGCGGGCTGACCGTAGGCGGGAGGGGCACTCGCAGGACGGCCGAATGTCTCCGGCGGGCCGCTCGTGGGCCGGTTCGTGGCCGGCGGCGCACTCGCGGGCGGCGCACTGGCCGGCGCGGTGGCCCCGGGCCGGCCGTAGGCGGATGGCGTGCGGGTCGGCAGACTGTCCGCGGCCGAAGGCGTACGGGAGGGCAGGCCGTTCGTGGCCGGCGGGGTGCGCAGCGGCAGGCTGCCGGCGATCGACGGCGTGCGGGGCGGCTGACCATCGGCGGGCGCACGAGTGGGCAAGCTGTCGTCGGCGGACGGCGTCCGGTTCGGCAGGCCCTCGCCGGCCGCCGGTGTCCGCGCGGGCAGGGTGTCGGCCGGTGGCTGACCGGGCTGCTGAGCGTAGGCGCCGCCATATGTATTGGCGGCGGCCTGACCGTACGCGGGCGGTGCACCCGCGGTCTGCGGGTTGTAAGCGGCCGGAGCCTGCGCGTTATAAGCGGCTGGGGCCTGCTGGCCGTACGCAGCCGGCGCGCCAGACGTCTGCTGGCCATACGCGGCCGGCGCGCCCGACGTCTGCTGGCCATACGCGGCGGGCGTGGCGGCCGGGGTCTGGGACTGCTGGCCGTACGTGCCCGAGGGGTAGTGCGGGTAGGAGCCGGTCGCCGCCGTGAGCGGGGTGCCCTCGTGAGTGGGGCCGCCGGGACGGCCGGCCTCCTCCTCCTGGCGAGCGGTGGCGGCGTTGGCCGCCACGGCCGCGGAGTGCAGATCCTGGATCTTGCCGGCACCGGCCTTGGAGTCGGCGCGCCCCGGACCGCGGGTCGGCAGTCTCAGGTCGCCGCGGGACAGCTGGGCCACGAACCAGGCGGGCAGATAGCCCTCGATCGGCAGGCCGGGGTTGACCGCCAGCCACCACTCGAGGTTGGGCCAGGTGTTGGCCAGCTCCGCATACGGCACCCGCCGGGCCGAACCGGTGTAATCCGCCAGGCACGACTGCAGGGCCGCCGTCGACGTGAAGGCCAGCACATGGGTCCGGCCGCCGGTGCTCCAGGTGCCCCAGCCGAGCGGGGCCAGGCCCGCCAGCGCATCGGCGGAGACCGGTAGGAGCAGGTCAACGCCGGAGAGAATGCGGAAATAGGATTCCTGGTCGTCGGTGCGCAACGCATCGCGCATCGCCACCTCGGCGTCCGTAGCCGGTTCCCACTCGGACACGTCCACCTCTCCCCACCGCGCGACGAGGCCATCTCAACGCGTACAACCTACAAGGTCAGCCCGCGATCACAATGGGCGGCGGTAGGCAGACGTGTAAGTCGTAGGCGATCGAGCCCTCGTACGCGCCCGGAAGCTCTCCGGAGCGCCTCATAAATCGCCTCAAGCGATCAAACAACAACCGATCGTAGCGATATCGGCCAGGTAGACCAGTACGCGTTCGAGCGACAACAAGCTTCGCAACAACGGACCAAACGGGTGAACGGCTCGAAGTGCAACAACGAAACGGCCGGTCAGTCCGGGGACTGGTCCGGCCGTTCACGGTGCGGCGGGGCCGCGCGTCACTGGAAGCGCGCGGTCGCCTGCTTCTCGGTGCTGACGTAGTCGTCGACCGACTGGTCGACCGCACCCTTGATGTTCTGCAGGATGCTGGTCAGATCGCGCGATGCCGCGCGCCAGGTCGCCTGGCGCTGCTGATAAGCCTGCTGCGCCTCACCGTCCCAGGTGTCGACCAGCGGGGCGGCGTCACGCTCGAGCTGGTCGAGCTGTGACTGCAGCGTGTTGATCGCCTTCTGGATGTCGGCCCCCGCCTGCTGCAGGGCGCCGAAATTGACGAGCAGTACTCCATCACTAGGCATGTCTTGTCCCCCCGAGTCAGAGCGGCAGTGAGAAGGTGCCGCCGGTGCCGGACACCCGGCTGGCCGCCTCGGTGTCGGTCGCGTCGTAGCTGGTGCCGGACTGCTTGATCGAGTCGGCGGTCTGGGCGAGAGCCGAGTTGAGGCTCTTCAGGTCCTGCGCATACTGGACCTTGACCTGCTCGAACGCCGCGGCGCCGAGCCCTTTCCACGTGCCGCTCAGCGCGGACAGCTCGTTCATGAGCGTGCTCAGCATCGTCTGCAGCTGGTCGTTGACCTGATCGAACTTGACGGCGGTCCCCGCCATCACCTGGGATTCAGCTTGCGTTCCGGCCACCCGGATGTCACCCCGCTCCCTCGCTTGGGTCGCCGACGATGTCATGATCCGTTGTGGACGGACGGTGATCAACCGCCCTCGACATATCGACGTTGGCCACCAGGCTAACCCCTGTCCACAAGCCGTAGGGGGCGTGCCGTGAGCGACCGATTACTCTTCCATGACGTTGCCGACCGTAGCGAAAGACGTCAAGCGGCGGTAGCTCGAAAATCGGAGGCTGTGGATAACTCCGGGTTGTCCACAGGGCATCCCGCGGCGTGACCGGAGCCCATACGATGGGCCCGCACAAGGACAGACGCGTTCTGAAGGGCGGTGTGTCGTGACGGTTGACGTGGCTCGTGACCGGGATTACCGCGACCTGTCCGGTCCGGCCAAGCCGTCACCCAAGGTCAGCACCGGCCCGCTCCGACGTGGACGACTGTTCGGCCTGCGCGCCTCTCAGCTGGTCGCCACCCAGGTCGCCGCGGTGGCGGTGGCGCTGGGCGCGATCAACGGTCCGATCGGTCTCGTCGCCGGCGGTGCGCTCGCCCTGGCGATCCTGGCCCTCACCTGGCTGCGACTGCGGGGCCGCTGGGCGTTCGAGTGGCTGGGGGTCGGCCTGCGATTCGGCGGCCGGCGCCATGCCGCTCCGGTCGGCGGCGACCCGACGGCGCTGCTGCGGTTCCTGGCCCCCGGCGCGCGCGTCGAGCAGACCGACCTGGCCGGCGATCCGGCCGCGGTCGTCGTCGACGGTCACGGCCTCACCGCGGTGCTCGAGCTGGGTGACCCGGCGGGCCTGCTGGCCGAGGACACCCCGGCCCTTCCCGCGCCGGCGAGCCTGCTGCCGTCGGCCGAGGCCGAGGTGCCCCCGGTGCTGATCCAGTTGTTGCTGACCGGAGCGCCGGCTCCAGCGTTGCGGGCCGGGGCCGGCACCCCGGCCAACTCCTACCGTCAGCTCACCGAGGGCCGCCTGCTCGGGCACAGCCGCGCACTGCTCGCGGTGCGGGTGCTGCGGGCCGAGGGCTGGTCCGAGCAGGAGCTGCAGCGCGCGCTGTCCGGCCTGGTGCGAAAGCTGGTGCGCCGGCTGTCCGCCGTGCCGGCCCGGCCGCTGGGCGAGGCGGCTGCGCTGCGGGTCATCGCCGAGCTGGCGCACGACGACGGCGTCGGCTCGGCCCAGGAGTCCTGGCCCGGGGTCCGGGTCGGGGGCTTGGCGCAGACCACGTTCCGGCTGCGGCGCCCGCCCGACCTACAGGTCGAGACGTCCCGGCGACTGGTGTCCCGCATGCTGACGCTCCCGGCCGCCGCGACAACGGTGTCGCTGACCGCGGGCCCGCAGGCGGCGCACGGGCCCACGCCGATGGATGTCACCGTCCGCCTGGCCGCGCCCGACCCTGGCACCCTGGGCGTCGCCTCGCAGGCGCTACGAAAGCTGCTGGCCGGCGAGCACGCCGGGGCCCAACGTCTCGACGGCGAGCATGTCCAGGGGCTGTTCGCGACGCTTCCGCTGGGTGGACGGCCTTCGGCCATCCCTGGGCTGGCTCTCGACGGCGTTCAACCGGCCGAGCAGTTGGAGGGCTTGCACCTTCAGGTCGGCACGTCCGGCCTGATGCTGGGACGCAACCGCCACGGCAGCCCCGTGGTGACCCGGTTGTTCCGGCCGGAGCAGACCCGGGCTCTCGTGGTGGGCGGCGTCCGCTGCGCGCAGCTCGTCGCGTTGCGGGCCATGGCCCTAGGGGCGCGAGTGGTCGTGCAGACGGCGCGGCCCCGGGCGTGGGAGCCGTTCGTCCGCGGAGCGGCCGTTCCCGGCGAGTCGATCGCCGTGGTGCCGCCGGGCCGGCCCATCGAGATAGCCCCCGGCTCGGCCCTGCACCCCCTGTTGATCGTGGTCGACATCGGCCCGGTGGGTGCCGACAACCGTCCCGGAGACGGCTGGCAGGCGACGCTGGTGGTTCGCGACGAGTTCGCCGCGGTCGACGTCGACGTGGCATCCCGCGCCGATCTGCTCATCCTCCAGCCCCTGCGCCCCGAGGAGGCCACCCTCATCGGCGGCGCTCTCGGCCTGGGTGAGGTGGCTCAGTGGATGACCAAAATCCGCCCCGACATGGTGGGAGTGGTCAACCGTCGCGCGGTCCGCTGGGCGGCCCTGGCGCACACCCCGATCGAGACTCAGCTGATCGGCCCACCCGGCCGCTGACGGCGCCGGCCAGCACACGGGCAAACCCGGCGATCGCACCCGGGCGGGGTTGCGCAGCACCCGGGCGAGGCTGGGCAGCGAAGGGGCGGGATTGGGCAGCACGCGGGCGGGATTGCGCGGCGCAGCGGCGGGGTTAGGCAGCGCAAGGGCGGGATTGGGCAGCACGCGAGCGGGATTGCGCGGCGCAGCGGCGGGGTTAGGAAGCACACGCGGGCGGGGTTGGCAGCACGCGGGCGGGGTTGGCAGCACGCGGGCGGGGTCGCGCGGCGCAGCGGCGGCGTTAGGCAGCGCACGCGGGCGCGTTAGGCAGTGCACGCGGGCGGCGTTGGCCAGCGCAGGGGCGGGGTTAGGCAGCACACCCGGGCGGGGTTGGACAACGCCGGGGCGAGGTTTGGCAGCACGCAGGGCGGCACCGGCCAGCGCATGGGCGTGGGAAGACGGAGCGGGCGCCGGCGGGCCCGGCTGGGCATCGCGGCGGCTTCCGGCAACGACATTGACAAGATCAGAGAGTGTCGCGGCTGGGAGTTGCGTGATCGTGGCACCATTCGTGGCCATGGGCCTCATCATCCGGCTTCTGATCACCGCGTTCTCGCTGTGGCTGGCCACCGTGCTGATCGACGGGATCGAGCTGACCACCGACTCCGTGTCGGAGCAGATCATCACCCTGCTGATCGTCGCGGTGATCTTCGGCGTGATCAATGCGATTCTGCGACCGATCATCAAGGTTGTGGGGTGCGGGTTCTACGTGCTCACGCTCGGCTTGATCGCGCTCGTCGTCAACGGCGCCCTCTTCCTGCTCACCAGCTGGGTGGCCGGCAAGTTCGACTTGCCATTCCACGTCGACGACTTCTGGCCCAGCGCGGTGCTCGGTGCCCTGCTCGTCGGCGTCGTCAGCTGGGTGCTCAACATGCTCGTCCCCGACGGCGACGACTGATTCAGGTACTACCTGACCCGCTGCACACGACCCGCGGCCCGGCACATTGAACTGCCGCGCCCGACCCGCGGCCCGGGACATAGTGCCGCCGCGCGCGACACGCGGATCGCGGGCTTTGCGGGGGCGGATTGGGAAAGGGCTGGCGGCGGGGGGATCTTGGGGTTTGACTCGGCGGCGTGGTGAACGACGACGGGTACACGCTGAGCTCCGACCGGGAGCGGATCGACCTTGAGCGGGTGCATCGGTGGCTGTCGACCGATGCCTACTGGGCCATGGGGCGGCCCCTCGAGCAGATGCGGGCCGCGCTGGCTGGGTCGGAGCCGTTCGGCGTTTATGACCGGGCCGGGGAGCAGGTGGCGATCGCTCGCGTCGTCACCGATGGGGCGGTCTTCGCCTATCTCTGCGACGTCTATGTCGATCCGGCGCACCGCGGCCGCGGTCTTGGCAGCCGGCTTGTGCAGCACCTTCGCGAACACTACGCCGCCCGCGGGCTGAATCGCTTCGTCCTGGTCACCCGGGACGCCCAAGCCGTGTACGCCCGGCACGGCTTCACCGAGGTCGAGCCCGGCCGATGGATGGAGTGCGACCTGCGTGCCGTCCGGGCCGGCGTTGAAGCAGCGCCGTGAAGTGAGCCATAGGCAAGGACCGGATCAGCCCGTGGCCCTTACGGTGGGGGCATGAGCGACGAACGACGCGGATACTTGTACGGCCTCGCGGCGTACGTGTTGTGGGGTTTCTTCCCGATCTATTTCAAGCACCTGCAGCCCGCGTCGCCGTTCGAGATCCTCGCCCACCGGGTCGTCTGGTCGGTCGTATTCGTCAGCCTGCTGCTCGCCGGGATGCGCAACTGGGCCTTCCTCAAACGTCTGGCCCGCCGGCCCAAGCTGCTCGCCGGCATCTCGCTGGCGGCGGTGCTCATCGCGGTCAACTGGGGCACGTACATCTACGGCGTCAACTCGTCGCGGGTGGTCGAGACGGCGCTGGGCTACTTCATCACGCCGCTCGTGCTCGTGCTGCTCGGCGTGACCGTGCAGCGGGAGCACCTCCGCGTCCTGCAGTGGGTCGCCGTCGGTGTCGGCACCATCGCGGTGGTTGTGCTGACCATCGACTACGGCCACCTGCCGTACATCGCTCTGTTGCTGGCCGCCAGCTTCGGCTCCTACAGCCTCGTGAAGAAGCGCATGTCGCTGCCACCGGCCGAGGGTCTCTTCGTCGAGTCGGCCGTGCTGGCGCTGCCCGCTCTGATCTTCGTCGGCTGGCTCACCACGTCCGGCGACGCCAAGTTCGGGAATGTCTCGGCGACCCACACCGTGCTCATGATCTTTTCGGGGCTGGCCACGGCACTGCCGCTGCTGCTGTTCGCCTCCGCGGCCAACCGCGTGCCCATGGTCGGCATCGGCATCCTGCAGTACGTCGCCCCGATCCTGCAGCTTGCGGTCGGCCTGCTGATCTATCACGAGCCGATGCCGCCGGCCCGGCTGGCCGGTTTCGCCCTCGTGTGGGTCGCGCTGATCATCTTTACGGTCGACGCGCTGCGCCGGCGTCCGCGCCGGGAGAAGACGGCAGCCGGCCCGACGGCCGCCACCGTCGAACCGGCCACCACCCTGCCACCCCGCTGACCCGGAATCAGAGGATCAGGGGACGTCGTAGGCGAGAAGCACCTTCCCGTCGAACTGCACCAGCTCGAGCCGGGACAGGCTGTCTCCGCCGAAGTGGGTGACGCCGGGCATCGTGAACTCCGCACCGGGCGTCGCCTGCCACGAGCCGAGCTGTTCCTGCTGCTCGTCGGGACCGTAGGCGATCAACCGGAACGTGTAGGGACGCGTCGCCGCCTTGCTGTAGGAGCAGACCAGGTCGATTTTGGTGCCGCCCGGGGTGCTGGTCAGTCGCACCGAGGCCGAGACCGGGGACACGTTCTGCACCGCGGTCATCGCGATCGCGGGGCCGGCCGGCGGGGCAGCCGGGGCGGCGTTGTCGCGAGTCCAGGCGAACAATCCCACGCCGATGATGGCCACGAGCACGGCGGCGGCGGCGGTGCTCATGACCCGTACGCTGAAGGCGCTCTTTTTCCGGACCCCCGCCTTGCGCCGTTTGGCGTCGGGCGCGAGCGTGGCCCACTCGCTGGTCGCCCAGTCCCGCAGCGAGGCCCCGGGGTGGCTCTGCCCACCGGTCAGGGTGGGGTCGAGGAGCTTGGCGAACTCCTTGGCGTCGAGCCGGGACAGCACGTCGGGCAGGGCCGAGATGTCGGCGACCGCCTCCCGGCAGAACGAGCAGGTCGCCAGGTGACTTTCGTAGGCCGCCCGCTCGGCCGGCGACAAGGCGCCCAGCACATAGGCACCGTCGTCGTGCTCGTGCTCGCAGTGCACCCGTCACCACCCTCCGCTGATCTCCCGCTGCACCCTGTCTTACGGGAGACAGGAACGAGAGGTTCAACGGAGTCTTAGGTGCCCTTGTCAGACCGCCCCGGAAAGCAGGCAGCCACCGAAAGCAGGCAGCCACCGAAGGAGGCGGCCGCTGAAAGGCGATCAGGCCGTCGCGGCCGACTCGCCGGCCGACAGCGCCTCGGCGACATTGCGGGCGGCGGCGGTGAGTTTGGCCCGCACGACCCGGGCCGACGTGAGCATCTCGGCGGCGGGCAGCGCGCACGCCAGCACCAGCCGCCGCTCGATGTCGCGGTCGGCGATGACGAGCACCGAAGCGCACGCCAGCCCCTGCCGGAACTGGCCCATCTCGAGCTGCATGCCGCGCCGCTCCCCGGCCGCGAGGTCGGCCTCGAGCGTCTCGGGGGTGGTCAGCGTGGCCGGCGTGAACTGGCGCATGCCGTAGTCGCGCAGGTAACGCGCCCGCTGGTCGGGCGTGAGGGTCGCCAGCAGGCCTTTGCCGAGCGCGGTGGCATGACCGCCCTCGTCGAAGCCGGGCGACATGTCGTCGATGAACGGTGAGCGGGCTCCCTCGGCCGAAGCCGTCACCGCTATCCGGCCACCGACAAAACGGCCGAGGTAGTGGCTGTATCCGCTGTCGAGGGCGGCTCGCCGCAACGCCTCACCGACCGCGGGCGGGCCACGGAAGGCCGAGACCAGTTCCCGGTAGCGGTCCGCGATCTCCAGACCCACGATGTACGTCCCGTCCTCACGGCGGATCACGTAGCCCTCGTAGGCCAGGGTGCGCACAAGGTGATAGGTCGTCGCGACGGTCAACTCGCACCGTCGCGCTATCTGCTTCACGGTGAGTCCGCGGGGCGCGCGGCCGACCGACTCGAGCACGCGCAGGGCGCGTGACACGCTCCGAATCAGGTCGGACGGCTCCGCCAGGGGGTCGCGCACAGCTACCTCCGACGCCAGGGACTTACACCATATGAATAATCTTCCTCCGAGGGAATGCCAAAAGCGTGTGGATCACGGTCGATTTACACGAGCCGTGTGGTCATTAGCACTCAGCGCGCTCGGATGCATTCTGTCCGCCTAGTCTGCGGGTGATGGCCAAGCGCAAGATCCTTTCGGGACGGAGCGCGTCCACCAGCCCGTTCCAGGCGTCGGTGGGCGCGCTGACGACGACGATCGCGGTCAGCGTCCCGGTCTTCCTCGTCGGCGGGCTCGCCGTGCAGATCGGCGACGAGCTCGACTTTTCGCCGGCCGGCCTCGGGCTCGCGGTGTCGGCCTACTTCGGCGCCAGCGCGCTCGCCTCGCTCCCGGCCGGCTATCTGGTCGAACGCTTCGGGGCCACCCGGGTGTCCCGCGCCGGGATCATCCTGTCCGTGGCTTCGTTGCTCGGCGTAGCCGCGTTCGCCAATACACTGTGGAGTCTCATTCTGATTCTGGCGCTCGGCGCCGGGGCCAACGCGATGGGTCAGCTGGCGAGCAACACGGCCCTGTCCCGGCACGTACCGCCACGGCGACAGGGACTGTCGTTCGGCATCAAGCAGGCGGCCATCCCGGTCGCGACGCTGCTCTCCGGAGCCGCCGTTCCGGTGGTCGCGCTGACCTTGGGCTGGCGGTGGGCCTTCGTCTTCATGGCCGGACTGGCGGCGGGCGCGCTCCTGCTGGTGCCGGACGAACGCGAGACCGCCGCGAAACGGGCGAAGAGCACGGCGAAGCGGGCAACCGGGGCGCTGATCGTCATCGGCGTGGGCGCCACTCTCGCCTCCGGGTCGGCCAACGCGCTCGGCACTTTCCTCGTCGACTCAGCGGTAGCTCGCGGTATTTCGCCGGGTCCGGCCGGTCTGTCCCTTACGTTGGGTAGCGCGGTCTGTGTGACTTCCCGCGTGCTCGGCGGCTGGCTCGCCGACCGGTGGCCGGACCGCTCGATCACGATGATCTCGGGTCTGCTGCTGGCCGGAGCGCTCGGGCTGGGGCTGCTGGCCGCGCCCGGTAGCCTGCCGCTCGTCGCCGGGGTGGTGCTCGGCTTCGGGTTCGGCTGGGCCTGGCCCGGCCTGATGAACTTCGCGGTCGTCCGGCTGCACCCGCAGGCACCGGCGGCGGCCACCTCTATCACCCAGACCGGCGTGTATGCGGGGGGCTGCCTGGGCCCGCTCGGGCTGGGCACGCTGGCCACGACGACGAGCTACCCGACCATGTGGGTGGTCGCGGCGATCGCCATGCTGGGGGCCGCGGTGGCCATGCTGGCCGGGAGCCATCTCCTGCGGCGGCACGCCGGCTCGTGAGCTTGTGCCAGATCAAGATTTTGATCTTGTCGGCGATACCCCTGGGGCCGTGCTCGTCCGACCCATGTGGCATCGTGAAAGCGTGGTGAGCACCGGTGACCTGACGCTGTCGTCGCTCGGCCTCGACATCGATCCCGCGGTCGATGCGTCGGTGTCGGCGACGCTGACCGCCGTGGAGGAGTCGCTGCGGGCCAACGTGGCCAGCGCCGACCCCCTCGTGGCCGAGGCCGCACGCCATCTCGCCGACGCGGGCGGCAAGCGGTTCCGGCCGATGCTGGTGGCGCTCGGCGCCCAGTTCGGCGACCCGACCGCGCCCGAGATCATCGCCGCGGCCAATGTCGTCGAGCTGACCCATCTGGCGACGCTCTATCACGACGACGTCATGGACGAGGCACCCGTGCGTCGTGGCGCACCCAGCGCCAATGCCCGCTGGGGCAATTCGGTGGCGATCCTGGTCGGCGACTATCTGTTCGCCCAGGCCGCCGATCTGGCCGCTTCCCTGGGGCCCGAGGCGGTCCACCTGCAGGCGCGCACGTTCGCGCGGCTGGTGCACGGCCAGATCGCCGAGACGGTGGGCCCGCGCGGCACCGATCCGATCGAGCACTACCTGCACGTCATCACGGAGAAGACGGCGTCGCTGATCGCCACGTCGGCGCGCTTCGGCGGTCTGTTCTCGGGGGCTCCGGCCGAGGTCGTCGAGGCCCTGGCCGCCTATGGCGAGACGATCGGCATCGCCTTCCAGCTCTCCGACGACCTGCTCGACATCGCCTCCGAGTCGGTGCAATCGGGCAAGACTCCCGGCACCGACCTGCGCGAGGGTGTGCCGACGCTGCCCGTGCTCTACGCGCTGGCCGGTGACGACACCGACGCTTCGGCGGTGCGGCTGCGCGAGCTGCTGGCCGCCGGCCCGATCACCGATGACGACCGGCACGCCGAGGCGCTGACGCTGCTGCGCGAGTCGGCCGCGATGAAAAAGGCGCGGGAGACCGTGCGCACCTACGCCGAGGAGGCGCGTGCCGCCCTGCGGCCACTGCCGACGGGCGATGCCCGGCGCGCGCTCGAGGACCTCTGCGACTTCATCGCCGACCGCACCAGCTGAGCCAGCCGGCCGCACCCGCTGAGCCAGCCGGCCGCACCCGCTGAGCCAGCCGGCCGCACCCGCTGAGCCAGCCGGCCGCACCCGCTGAGCCAGCCGGCCGCACGCGCTGAGTCAGCGGCGCCGGCTGAGCCGATTGCAACAAAAAAGCCCCGGGCATCACTGCCCGGGGCTTTCCCTGTGAACTCAGCGGACGAACTGCGCGGCGTCCCGGGTCAGGTCGATCAGCGGAGCCGGCACGACACCCAGGGCGAACGTCGCGACCACCCCGATGACCAGCGCGGCCGACGTCAGGAAGCCCGGGATCGACACCGTCGGCGTCGACTCGTTGGGCTCGGACAGCCACAGCAGCACGACCACCCGCAGGTACGGGAAGGCCAGCAGCATGCTGGTGACCACGCCGAACACGACCAGCCAGGTCTGACCACCCTCGATGGCCGCCCCGAAGACCGCGAACTTCGCCGTGAACCCACTGGTCAGCGGGATGCCCGCGAAGGCCAGCAGGATGAACGTGAAGGCGGCCGCGACCAGCGGGCTCTTGCGCCCCAGACCGGCCCAGCGGGCGAGGTGGGTGGCCTCCCCGTCCGCGTCCCGCACCAGGGTCACGATGCCGAAGGCGGCGAGGACCGAGAACCCGTACGCCACCAGGTAGAACATCGTGCTGCTGAGCCCCTCCTCGTTGAGCGCGAGGACACCGACCAGCAGGTAGCCGGCGTTGGCGATCGAGGAGTAGGCCAGCAGGCGCTTCATGTCGGTCTGGGTGATCGCCAGGACCGCGCCGACGAGCATGGTGAGCACCGCGATCGTGCCCAGCACCGGCTGGAAGTCCCACTGCACACCGTCGAACGCCACGTAGAGAATCCGCAGCAGGGCGCCGAACGCGGCGACCTTTGTGCAGGCCGCCATCAGCGCCGTGATCGGCGTCGGGGCACCCTGGTAGACGTCCGGCGTCCACACGTGGAACGGGGCCAGCGCCGCCTTGAACAGCAGGCCGATCGCGATCAGGGCCAGGCCGCCGTAGAGCAGCACCTGGCTGCGCTGCGGGTCGGCCACCGCGGCGTGCACCTGGGAGAGCGCGATGCCGCCCGAGAAGCCGTAGATCAGGGCCACGCCGAACAGGAAGAACGCCGAGGCGTACGAGCCGAGCAGGAAGTACTTGAGGGCGGCCTCCTGGCTGAGCAGGCGCCGACGGCGGGCCAGCGCGCACAGCAGGTAGAGCGGCAGCGAGAAGACCTCGAGCGCGACGAACATGGTGAGCAGGTCGTTCGCGGCGACGAAGAGCAGCATGCCGCCGAGTGCGAAGAGGGTCAGCGGGTAGACCTCGGTGGCACCGGGCTGGTCGCCGGCCTGCTTGAGGTCCTTCTGCGAGCCGACGGTGATCGCCGCCTGCGAGACGAACGGGCCGCCCCGCTCGATCGAGCGCTCACCGATCAGCATCAGCGACACCGCGCCGAGGGCGAGGATCGAGCCCTGCAGAAAGAGCGTCGGGCCGTCGACGGCGACCGCACCGCCGATCGTGATCTTGCGGGTGTTGTGCTGGGCCACCACCGCGACGAACGACGCCGCCACGGCCAGGAACGCGAAGCTCAGCTGGATCACATTGCGCGACCGGCGAGGCGCGAACACCTCGATCAGGATGCCGACACACGCCGCCCCGAAGAGGATCAGCATCGGCAACAGCGCGCCGTAGTCGATGCCGGGCAGTTTCAGGTCTCCCATGGCTAGCGCGCCACCCTTTCATTAGCGACGACCGCTGTCGGCCCCGGATCCTGGACGCCGACGTCCTGCATGGTCGCCTCCACCGCCGGGTTGATCACATCGGTGACCGGCTTGGGATAGAAGCCGAGCAGGATGATCAGCAGAACCAGCGGGGCCACCACGACCTTTTCGCGGAGCGTGATGTCCTTGCGCATCTCCGGCACCTCGGTGAGGGCCGGGTTGAGCTCGCCCTGCGTGGTGCGTTGCACCATCCAGAGCACGTAGGCGGCGGCCAGGATGATGCCGGCCGTCGCCACCACGGCGTACGCCGGGTGCACGGTGAAGGTGCCGATCAGCACCAGGAACTCGCTGATGAACGGCGCCGTGCCGGGCAGCGCGAGCGAGGCCAGACCGGCGGAGAAGAACACCCCGGCGAGAACCGGCACGAGCTTGCCGGCGCCGCCGAAGTCGCTGATCAAACTGGAGCCGCGGCGGGCGATGAACATGCCGACCACGATGAACAGCAGGCCGGTCGCGAGACCGTGGTTCACCATGTAGAGCACCGCGCCCGTGCCGGCCTGGGTGGTGAAGGCGAAGATGCCGATGCCGATGAAGCCGAAGTGCGCGATCGACGTGTACGACACCAGCCGCTTCAGGTCGTTCTGGCCGACCGCGAGCAGGGCGGCGTAGATGATGCCGATGACGCCGAGCACCAGGGCCGCCGGAGCGAACCAGCGCGACGCCTCCGGGAACAGCGAGAGGCAGTAGCGCAGGATCCCGAAGGTGCCGACCTTGTCCATCACGCCGACGAGCAGGGCCGCCGCGCCGGCCGGGGCCGCACCACCGGCATCCGGCAGCCAGGTGTGGAACGGAAAGAACGGGGCCTTGATGGCGAACGCGACGAAGAAGCCGAGGAACAGCCAGCGGGCCGTGTTCTGGTCGATCGAGCCGGCCGCCTGAGCCAGGTTGCCGAAGTCGAACGTTTTGCCACCGACCACCCACAGCCCGATCACCGCGGCCAGCATGAACAGACCGCCGACCAGGCTGTAGAGGAAGAACTTGACCGCCGCGTACTGGCGTCGGGGCCCGCCGAACGACCCGATGATGAAGTACATCGGGATCAGCATGATCTCGAAGAACACGTAGAACAGGAAGACGTCGGCGGCCGCGAAGACGCCGATCATCGTGAACTCGAAGGCCAGCAGCAGCGAGAAGTAGATCGGGGCGGAGCGGTTGCTCTTCTCGACGTCATGCCAGGACGCCAGGATCACGACCGGGAAGAGGATCGCGATCAGCATCAGCATGACGAGCGCGATGCCGTCGGCCGCGAACGTGAACCGGGCGTCCCACGAGGGGATCCAGGCGTACGACTCACGGAACTGGAAGCGGTCGCCGCCCGCCTGGAAGGCGATCCACATGACGATGCTGAGCACGAGCACGACCAGCGACCACCCGAACGCGATGGTCTTGGCCAGCTCGGCCTTCTGCTTCGGGATGAGCGCCACGACAACGGCGCCCACCAAGGGCAGCAATGTCAGGATGGACAGGAACGGAAAGTCGGTCACGCCAACCACCCAAGCTGGATCGCGAGGAAGGCGCCGACGACAAGAACGGCACCGGTGAGCATCGAGAGGGCGTACGAGCGGACGAAGCCGGTCTGCAGCCGGCGGAGCCGGCCGGACGTGCCGCCGATGCCGGCCGCGATGCCGTTGACCAGACCGTCGATGCCCTTGTTGTCGAGGAAGACCAGCGCCCGGGTGAGATAGATGCCGGGCCGCTCGAACACCGCCTCGTTGATCGCGTCGGTGTAGAGGTTGCGGCGGGCCGCGGTGACCACGACCCCGGCCGGCTGGGGCTCGAGCGCGGTCCCCCGGCGGAACATGGCCCAGGCCAGACCCGCCCCGAGCACCGTCACCACCAGGCTGAGGATGGTGATCAGCGTGTGCGACAGGACCGCCTCGTGCGGGGCCTCCTCCGCGCCGAAGACCGGCTCCAGCCAGTCGGGCACCGAGGTCGACATCAGCCAGCCGGCCCCGATCGAGCCGAGAGCCAGCAGCATCAGCGGCACGGTCATGATGAACGGCGACTCGTGCGGGTGCTGGTTGTCCTCGGTGTACCGCTCGGGCCCGTGGAACGTGAGCACGAACAGCCGGGTCATGTAGAACGCGGTCAGACCCGCGCCGAGCAGTGCCGCCATGCCGTACAACCAGGACGTCCAGTCACCGCGCTCGAACGCCGCGGCGATGATCGGCTCCTTGGAGAAGTAACCGGACAAAGGCGGGATACCGATGATCGCGAGCCAGCCCATCATGAAGGTGAGCCAGGTCCACCTCATGTATTTGCGCAGGCCGCCGAAGCGCCGGATGTCGACCTGGTCGTGCATGCCGTGCATGACCGAGCCGGCCCCGAGGAACATGTTGGCCTTGAAGAAGCCGTGCGCCAGCAGGTGGATGATCGCCAGGGCGTACGCCCCGCCGCCGAGCCCGACGCCGAGGAACATGTAGCCGATCTGGCTCACCGTCGACCAGGCCAGCACCCGCTTGATGTCGTCCTTGGCCGCGCCGATGATGCAGCCCATCAGCAGCGTGAGCGCGCCCACGCTGACCACGACCGTCTGCAGCACGGTGTTCGCGGTGAAGATGGCGTGCGAGCGGGCGATCAGGTAGACGCCCGCGGTGACCATCGTCGCCGCGTGGATCAGGGCCGAGACCGGAGTCGGGCCCTCCATCGCGTCCGGCAACCAGGCCTGGAGCGGGAACTGACCGGACTTGCCGGCCGCGCCGAGCAGCAGCAGAAGGCCGAGGACCAGCACCGTCGTCGAGCTCAGCGCGCTGACGTTGCCGAAGACCTCGTCGTACTGGGTCGTGCCGAGCGTGGCGAACATCAGGAAGATGCCGATGGCCAGGCCGGCGTCGCCGACCCGGTTCATCAGGAACGCCTTCTTGCCCGCGGTGGCCGCGGACGGGCGGGTGTACCAGAACGAGATCAGCAGGTAGGACGCGAGACCGACGCCCTCCCAGCCGAAGTAGAGCATCACGTAGTTGTTGCCCAGGACGAGCAGCAACATCGCCGCGACGAAGAGGTTGAAGTAGCCGAAGAAGCGGCGGCGGCCCGGGTCGTGCTCCATGTAGCCGACCGCGTACAGGTGGATCAGCGAGCCGACGCCGGTGATCAGCAGAACGAAGACGCCGGCCAGCGGGTCGAACAGCAACCCGAAGTCGACGTGCAGGTTCCCGACCGCCATGAAGTCCCACAGGCTGATCTGCGCCGAGCGCCGTTCCGCGTCCAGCCCGCTCAGGTTGAGGAAGAAGACCAGCCCGAGCACGAAGGTGGCGGCCACCGAAAGCACACCGAGCCAGTGCCCCCACTTGTCGGCCCGCTTGCCGAGCAGCAACAGGATGGCGGCGCTGGCCAGCGGAATGGCCACGAGCAGCCAGATCCCGCTCAGCACCCCCGACGCGGGGGCGAACTCCACTGTCTGTTCCACGTGAAGGCCCCTTTAGTACTTCAGAAGGTTCGCGTCGTCGACGCTCGCCGAGCGCCGCGTACGGAAGATCGACATGATGATGGCCAGGCCCACCACGACCTCGGCAGCCGCGACGACCATCACGAAGAACGAGATGATCTGGCCGTCCAGGGTGCCGTTGATGCGGCTGAACGTGACCAGCGCGAGGTTCGCGGCGTTGAGCATGAGCTCGATGCACATGAACAGCACGATCGCGTTGCGGCGGACGAGCACCCCGGCGGCGCCGATCGTGAACAGGATCGCCGCGAGCACGAGGTAGTAGTCGGGGGTCATTTCTCCGTTCCCTTCGGAGCTGCCTCATCGGCGGTGAGCTCCCGGAGCGGGAGGATCTGGGAGATGCTGCGCTCGGCGCCGTTGCCGTCGGGGAGCTTGGCCGGCGCGGCGACCGACATCGTGTTGGCGTAGACGCCGGGGCCGGGCTTGGGACCGGGGTAGTTGCCCGGCCGGAACCGCAGCTTCATCCGGGTCGCCTGGTTGACGACGTCGGCCTTGTTGCGCTCGACGTGGGCCATGATCATCGCACCGACGGCCGCGGTGATCAGCAGCGCCGAGGTCACCTCGAAGGCGAACACGTAACGGGTGAACAGCAGCGAGGCCAGCCCCTGCACGTTCCCGTCGGCGTTGGCGTCGGTCAGCCCGACGGCCGTGGTGCCGCCCAGCGAGCGGGCCAGTCCGGTCGCGACCAGCGCGGCGAAGCCGGCGCCGAGCAGGATCGCGGCGACCCGCTGGCCGCGCAGCGTCTCGATCAGCGAGTCCGAGGCGTCCCGGCCGACCAGCATGATCACGAACAGGAACAGCATCATGATCGCGCCGGTGTAGACGATGATCTGCACCGCGCCCAGGAACGGCGCCGAGTTGACCACGTAGAGGAAGCCCAGGCAGAGCATCGTCACCACGAGCCACAGGGCGGAGTGGACCGCGTTGCGGGCCAGCACCATGCCGAGCGCGCCGATGACGGCGAGCGAGCCGAGGATCCAGAAGGCGACGGCCTCGCCGGTGGAGACGTGGTCCATCACACCGCCTCCTTCGTCGATTGGCCGGGACGGCGCAGCGTGCCCGCCGTCTCGGGCCGGGAGTCGACGTCGATGGCCGTCGCCGCGTCGTCGGTGCCCGACTCCGACCAGGGCGCCCGCTCGGCACCGACCGAGGTGCCCGGGTTGGTCAGCGCGCCGAGGTAGTAGTCCTTGTCGGTCTCGCCCAGGCGCATCGGGTGCGGCGGCTGCTCCATGCCGGGCAGCAGCGGGGCCAGCAGTTCCTTCTTCGTGAAGATCAGGTCCTGGCGGCTGTCGCGGGCCAGCTCGTACTCGTTGCTCATGGTGAGCGAGCGGGTCGGGCAGGCCTCGATGCAGAGCCCGCAGAAGATGCAGCGGGCGTAGTTGATCTGGTAGATCCCGGCGTAGCGCTCCCCCGGCGAGTAACGCTCCTCGTCGGTGTTGTTGGCGCCCTCGACATAGATGGCGTCGGCCGGGCAGGCCCAGGCGCACAGCTCGCAGCCGATGCATTTCTCCAGGCCGTCCGGGTGCCGGTTGAGGATGTGCCGGCCGTGGTAACGCGGCGCCGGCGTCGGCGGTGTGAACGGGTAGTCGGTCGTGATGACCTTGCGGAACATGTGCGCGAAGGTCACCCCGAAGCCCTTGAACGAGCCGGTGAACGTACCCACGTCACACCTCCTTGTTTTCGTCAGGAGACCCGACTGCGGCCGGAGTGCGTTCGGCCACCGCCCGCCGGGCCCGTGGACTGGGGGGAACCTGGAGATCCATCGGTGGCACCGGGAAGCTTCCCGGTGGTCGCGCGGCCAGCTCTTCCTCGATCGAGAGCTGGCGTGGCTTACGGGCGGCCGGCCAGAGCATGGCGACCAGCAGGATCACGATCACGATGCCGACGATCGAGAACCACTTGGCCTGCTGCGAGAACTCGTTGTTGGCGACCTTGATGTAGCTCAGGAAGAGGATCCACACCAGGTTGACCGGGATGAGGACCTTCCAGCCGAAGCGCATGAACTGGTCGTAGCGCATCCGGGGCAGGGTCGCCCGCAGCCAGATGAAGCCGAAGAGCAGGATCAGCACCTTGACGAAGAACCAGATCAGCGCGAAGTAACCGGAGTTCGCGCCCTCCCAGAACCACGTGATCGGCCACGGAGCCCGCCAGCCGCCGAGGAACAGCGTGGTCGCGAAAGCCGAGACGGTGATCATGTTGATGTACTCGGCCAGGAAGAACAGCGCGAACTTGAACGACGAGTACTCGGTGTGGAAACCACCGACCAGCTCGGACTCGGCCTCGGGCAGGTCGAACGGGGCCCGGTTGGTCTCACCGACGGCCGCGATGCAATAGATGATGAAGCTCGGCAGCAGCAGTACGGCGTACCAACTCGGCGTCGTCACCTCCCAGCCGAAGATGTTGACCGGGTTGCCGTGCGCCTGCGCGGCCACGATCTGTGAAGTGCTCATCGAGCCGGCCGTCATGAAGACCGCCACGATCGACAGACCCATCGCGACCTCGTACGAGATCATCTGAGCACTCGACCGCAGACCACCCAGCAGCGGGTAGGTCGAGCCCGACGCCCAGCCCGCGAGCACCACGCCGTAGACGGCCATCGACGAGCAGGCCAGCAGCACCAGCACCGAGACCGGCACGTCGGTGAGCTGGAGCGCGGTCTGCTGACCGAACATGTTGACCACGCCGCCGAACGGGATCACCGAGAAGGCGGTGAAGGCCACCGTCGCCGAGATCACCGGGGCGATGAAGTAGACGACCTTGTCGGCCGTCTTGGGGATGATCTCCTCCTTGAACGGCAGCTTCACGCCGTCCGTGAGACTCTGCAGCCAGCCCTTGGGACCGACCTGGTTGGGGCCGGGCCGGACGGCCATCCGGGCCACGACCTTGCGCTCGTAGACGATCGTGAAGAGCGTCAGCAGAAGCAGCAGGACGAAGACGCCCAGCAGCTTGATGAGCGAGATCCACCAGATGTCGTTCTCGAACGTCTGCAGCGTCGGATCCACGGCGTGGGCCGCGAGAGTCGACGTGTTCATGAGTTGACCTCCGACGCGAGGACCGGGCCGGGCCGGCCGGCGGAGAGCCGGACGGTCGCACCCGCGGTGACGCCGAGGCTGCGGCGCAGGGCCGACCCGGGCGAGTTGGTGGGCAGCCACACCACGCGCGGCGCCAGATCGGTGATGGCAGCCGGCAGGGTGATCGCACCCCGGTCGGTGCCGACGGTGATCGCATCGCCGTCGATGACACCGAGCGTGGCGGCCAGCTCGCGGCCGATCCGGGCGACCGGCGGCCGCGCGGTGCCCGCGAGCACCGCATCGCCCTCGGTCATCGAGCCCAGGTCGATCAGCTGGTGCCAGGTGGCCAGCACGGCTTCCTGCTCGCCGGGCTCGGGCCGCGGGCCCGCGGCGACCGCGGGGGCCACCGGACGGACCGCCTTGCTGACCGGCATGGCGCCCAGTTCCCGGCGGATCGTCATCACGTCGCCGGTACCGAGCGTCACCTCCATCAGCGCGCCGATCGCCTCGAGCACCCGGCCGTCGGTCATCGCCGTGCTCGGCAGGACCGTGCCGAACGAGCGCAGCCGGCCCTCCCAGTCGAGGAAGGTGCCGGACTTCTCGGCCGCCGGGGCGACCGGGAAGACGACGTCGGCGCGGCGGGTGACCGCGCTGTGCCGCAGTTCGAGGCTGACCACGAAGCCGGCGTTGTCGAGGGCCTGCTCGGCCAGCCGCGGGTCGGCCAGGTCACCCGGGTCGACCCCGGCGACCAGCAGGCCGCCGAGCTGACCGGCCGCGGCCGCCGCGACGATCGCGTCGGTGTCGCGACCCGTCGTGCTGGGCAGCGCGCCCGCCTCGACCTTCCAGGCGATCGACATCTCGGCGCGGGCCGCCGGGTCGCTCACCGGGCGGCCGCCCGGCAGCAGGTTGGGCAGGCAACCGGCGTCGATCGCGCCGCGGTCACCGGCCCGGCGGGGCACCCACGCGAGGCGGGCACCGGTGCGGGCGGCGAGTGCGGCGGCGGCCGAGAGACCGCCGGGCACGGTGGCCAGACGCTCGCCCACGAACAGCAGAGCACCTGGCACGGACAGCGCGGCGGCGATCGCCGGGTCCTCGGCCAGCAGCCGTGCCTCGTCGCCGGGCACCGCCGCGACCAGGGCCGCACCGAGCTTCTCGAAACCTCGGGAGAGATACGGGGCAACGGCGGTGACCTGCAGCTTCTTGCGGTTGTGACCCTTGCGCATCCGCAGGAACAGGATCGGGCACTCTTCCTCGGGCTCGAGCCCGACGATGACCGCGGACGGCGCGTCCTCGACGTCCTCGTAGGTGACGTCGGCGACCCCGGCGACCGAGGAGGCGAGGAAGTCGGCCTCCTCGGCGCTGAGCGGGCGCGACCGGAAGTCGACGTCGTTCGTGCCGAGCGCGACCCGGGCGAACTTCGCGTACGCGTACGCGTCCTCGACCGTGAGCCGGCCACCGGTCAGCACCCCGACGCCGGCGCCCTTGGCCGCCTTGAGGCCCTCGGCCGCCGCCAGCAGCGCCTCGCTCCAGGAGACCTCGCGCAGCTCACCGGTCCGGGCGTCACGCAGCAACGGCGTCGTGATCCGGTCGGTCGCCACCTGGTACTGGAAGCCCCAGCGGCCCTTGTCGCAGTTCCACTCCTCGTTGACCGCCGGGTCGTCGCCCGCCAGCCGGCGCAGCACCTTGCCGCGGCGGTGGTCGGCGCGCATCGAGCAGCCGGCCGCGCAGTGCTCACAGGCCGTCGTGGTCGAGACCAGGTCGAACGGGCGGGCCCGGAACCGGTACTGCTCGCCGGTGAGCGCACCGACCGGGCAGATCTGGATCGTGTTGCCCGAGAAGTAGGAGTTGAAGGGGACGTCGCCCTCGCCGTCGCCGGCCTGGCCGTCGCCCGTGCCCTCGCCGCCGAAGAAGTCGTCCCGGTAGACGTTGATCTGCTCGCCGGACGAGCGGTCCATCAGGTCGATGAACTTGTCGCCGGCGATCTCCTCGGAGAACCGGGTGCAGCGCTGGCAGAGGATGCAGCGCTCACGGTCGAGCAGCACCTGGCTGGAGATGTGGATCGGCTTCTCGTACTCGCGCTTGTGCTCCTTGAAGCGCGAGTCGGCCCGCCCGTTGGTCATCGCCTGGTTCTGCAGCGGGCACTCGCCGCCCTTGTCGCAGGTCGGGCAGTCCAGCGGGTGGTTGGCCAGGAGCAGCTCCATCACGCCGCCCTGCGCCTTGGCCGCGACCTCGGACGTGAGCTGGGTCTTGACCACCATGCCCTCGGCCACCGTCTGGGTGCACGAGGCGACCGGCTTGCGCTGGCCCTCGATGTCGACCAGGCACTGGCGGCAGGCGCCGGCCGGGGCCAGCAGCGGGTGGTCGCAGAACCGGGGGATCGCGATGCCCATCCGCTCGGCGACCCGGATGACCAGCTCGCCCTTCTCGGCGGTGACCTGGATGCCGTCGATCGTGAGAGTGACCGAATTAGTATCTTTCGGTTTTCCGCCGCGGTTGGGATCAGCGTCGGTCTTCTTGGCAACGTCCGTCATCAGTGAGCTCCAACCAGAGCCTTGGCGGACAGCCGCGGAGCGGTCCGGCCCTCGATGTAGTCCAGGTAGTCCTGGCGGAAGAACTTCAGGGTCGACATGACCGGCGTCGCGGCGCCGTCGCCCAGGCCGCAGAACGACCGGCCGAAGATGTTGTCGGCGGTGTCCTGCAGGGTGTCGAGGTCCTGGTGGGTGCCCTCACCGGAGAGGATCCGGCGGTAGGTCCGCACCATCCAGTAGTTGCCCTCGCGGCACGGGGTGCACTTGCCGCACGACTCGTGGTGATAGAACTCGAGCCACCGCCAGGTCGCATAGACCGGGCAGTCCTGGTCGCTGAAGATCTGCATCGCCGTGGTGCCCAGGATCGACCCGGCCGCCGCGACGCCCTCGAAGTCCATCGCGGTGTCGATGTGCTCGGCCGTGAGCAGCGGGGTCGACGAGCCGCCGGGGGTCCAGAACTTCAGGTTGTGGCCGGGCTGCATGCCGCCGGCCAGCTCGATGAGCTCCCGCAGCGTGATGCCGAGACCGCACTCGTACTGGCCGGGGTTGGCGATCCGGCCGGAGAGCGAATAGATCATCGGGCCGGACGACTTCTCGGTGCCCATGCTCTTCCACCACTCGGGACCGCCGAGCACGATGTACGGCACCGAGGCGATGGTGCCGACGTTGTTGACCACCGTGGGGCTGGCGTAGAGGCCGGCGATCGCCGGGAAGGGCGGACGCAGCCGGGGCTGGCCGCGGAAGCCCTCGAGCGAGTCGAGCAGTGCCGTCTCCTCGCCGCAGATGTAGGCGCCGGCGCCGCTGTGCACCACCAGTTCGAGGTCGAAGCCCGAGCCCAGGATGTTGGTGCCGAGGTAGCCCTTGGCCTTGGCCTCGGCCACGGCGTGGCGCAGCCGGCGGGCCGCGTGCACGGCCTCACCGCGGATGTAGATGAAGGCCCGGTTGGCCCGGATCGCGTAGGCCGCGATGATCGCCCCTTCGACCAGCGAGTGCGGGTCGTAGGTCATCAGCGGCAGGTCCTTGCAGGTGCCCGGCTCGCCCTCGTCGGCGTTGATGACGAGGTAGTGCGGCTTGCCGTCCCCCTGCGGGATGAAGCCCCACTTCAGACCGGTCGGGAATCCCGCGCCGCCACGGCCGCGCAGACCCGAGTCCTTGATCAGCTGGATCAGGTCGTCGGGGTGGACGTCGAGGGCCTTGCGGAGCGCCGCGTAGCCGTCGAGTCGCTCGTAGACCTCCATCTTCCAGGCGTCCGGCGACAGCCAGCGCTTGGTCAGGACGGGGGTCAGCTTCTGGAGAATCTCACGCCGGGGCTGAGTCACTTCTCCTCCTTCTCGCCGCGGGGCACGTTCTGCCATCCCGGGTTGGGGTCCGTGCCGCCGGACTTCCGGTCGGCTGCCTCGCGGCTGACGATGCTTTCGCCGCGCTCGGTGTCGCCGGCCGGCTTGCCGTCGCCGGCAGTCTCGTTGGCGGCGGCACCGGCTGCCTCGGCCGGGTTGGTGGCCACCGGCTTCTTCTCGTCGGTCGTCCCCGTGCGGTCCGGGGTGCTCGCGTCGGGGTTGCGCGTCTCCGCCGTACGGGTCTCAGGGTCCTTGACGTCGCCGGTGGTGACCGGTTGGCCGGCGTTGTCGGTGGCCTGCTTGGCCGAACGGCGCTCGACGACCTCCTCGACCTTGCCGGCCGCCGCCTTGACCGCGCTCGCGGCCTTGTCGACAACCGTCGCGACCTTGCCCCGGTTCTCCGTGCGGGCTTCCTCGCGCGGAGAAGGCTTGGTCTTGGTGATCGGGGTGTCGGGGTTGAAGTCGGCCACCGCCACACCGTGCTCCTGGGCCAGCGTCACCCCGCGCAGCGTGGGCGCCCCGGCCGGGCCGTCGGCCACCGCGCCCTCGCGGAGGTCGTCGAAACCGGCCAGCTGGGTCTGCATCTCCTTGAGCGAGCAGATGCGCGCGCCCCGGGTGGGCGTCGGCCGCTCACCGGAGCGCAGCTTGTCGACCAGGCCGACCGCCGTCTCGGGCGTGGCCTGGTCGACCGCGAAGTCGTAGTTGACCGTCACCACCGGCGCGTAGTCGCAGGCGGCCAGGCACTCGGCGTGCTCCAGCGTGATGCGGCCGTCGGCCGTGGTCTCGTCGTGCCCGACACCGAGGTGCTCGGACAACTGGTCGTAGACCTCCTGGCCGCCCAGCACGTTGCACAGGGTGTTGGTGCAGACGCTGACCAGGTATTCGCCGGTGGGCCGGCGCTTGTACATCGTGTAGAACGTGGCGACCGCGCCGACCTGGGCCTTGTTGATGCCCAGCACCTCGGCGCAGAAGGCCACGCCGTTGGGGCTGACGTGCCCCTCCTCGGTCTGCACCAGGTGCAGCAGCGGGAGCAGCGCCGAGCGGCTGCGGCCCTCGGGGTAGCGCGCGATGATCTCGAGCGCCGCCGGCAGCAGGCGCTCAGCCAGGGGGGACGCGGCGGGGGAGAATTCGAGCTTGGTGTCGGTCATCAGCGGTCACAACCACCCATCACGGGGTCCAGGGACGCACCGCCGGCGATCACGTCGGCCAGCAGGGCGCCTTCGGCCATCGCGGGGATGGCCTGGAGATTCACGAAGCTCGGGTCCCGCATGTGGACCCGGTAGGGATGGGTGCCGCCGTCCGAGACAGCGTGCACACCCAGCTCGCCCCGCGGGTGCTCGATCGAGACGTAGACCTGCCCCGCCGGCACCCGGAAGCCCTCGGTGACGAGCTTGAAGTGGTGGATGAGCGACTCCATCGACTGGCCCATGATCTTGGCCACGTGCTCGAGCGAGTTGCCCATGCCGTCGAGACCGACGGCCAGCTGCGCGGGCCAGGCGATCTTCTTGTCGGCCACGAAGATCGGGCCGGGCCGCAGCTTGTCGAGCGCCTGCTCCACGATCTTGAGCGACTCCCGGATCTCGGCCAGGCGCACCTGGTACCGGCCCCAGACGTCGGCCGTCGTCGCGGTCGGCACGTCGAACTCGTACTCCTCGTAACCGCAGTACGGCATCGTCTTGCGCTGGTCCCAGGCCAGGCCCGAGGCCCGCAGCACCGGGCCGGTCACGCCGAGCGCGATGCAGCCGGTGACGTCGAGGATGGCCACGCCCTGGGTGCGCTGCTGCCAGATGACCTGGCCGGAGAGCATGTCCTCGTACTCCTTGAGCTTCTTGGGCAGGTAGACCAGGAAGTCGCGGATCTTTTTGATCGCCGAGTCGGGGATGTCCTGCGCGACGCCGCCCGGGCGGAAGTACGCGTGGTTCATCCGCAGGCCGGTGGTCTCCTCGAAGATGTCGAGGATGTACTCCCGCTCGCGGAAGCCGTACAGCATCATCGAGATGGCGCCGAGCTCCATGCCCGTGGTGGCCAGCCAGACCAGGTGCGACGAGATCCGGTTGAGCTCCATGAAGAGCACCCGGATCGTGTTGGCCCGCTCGGTGATCTGATCGGTGATGCCCAGCAGCTTCTCGACCGCGAGGCAGTAGCCGGCCTCGTTGAACAGCGGCGCCAGATAGTCGGCGCGGGTCACGAAGGTCGTGCCCTGCGTCCAGTTGCGGTATTCGAGGTTCTTCTCGATGCCGGTGTGCAGGTAACCGACGACCGGCCGGACCTCCTGGACCGTCTCGCCCTCGAGCTCGAGGACGAGCCGCAGCACACCGTGGGTCGACGGGTGCTGCGGACCCATGTTGACGACGATCTTCTCGTTGCTCAGCGGGTCGACACTGCCGGTGACGGTGTCCCAGTCGCCACCGGTGACCGTGAAGACGCGGCCCTCGGTGGTCTCTCGCTCGCTCGCGTATCCGGACTGTGTCATTGGTAGACCCTCCGCTGGTCAGGAGGCGGAATCTCGGCGCCCTTGTACTCGACGGGCACGCCGCCGAGCGGATAGTCCTTGCGCTGCGGGTGGCCCTCCCAGTCGTCCGGCATGAGAACCCGCGTCAGGTTCGGGTGACCCGTGAAGATCACTCCGAACATGTCGTACGTCTCCCGCTCCTGCCAGTCGGCGGTCGGGTAGATGGAGGTGACGCTCGGGACCGAACCACCGGCCGGGACGGCGACCTCGAGGCGCACGCGCCGGCGGTAGGTCATCGACGCCAGGTGGTAGGTCACGTGCAGGCGGCGCGCGTCGCTGTTCAGGTAGTCCACGCCGGACACCGACGAGCACAGCTCGAAGCGCAGCGACTCGTCGTCCCGCATGATCTGCGCGACCTCGGCGATGCGCTCGGGCTTGATGTGCAGGGTCAGCTCGTCCCGGTCGACGACCACCTTCTCGATGGCGTCGGCGAAGCCCGGGTACGCCTCCTCGAGCGCGTCGGTGACCTCGTCGAAGTACCCGCCGTAGGGCTTCGGGGTGCCGACCACCTCGGCGTGCCGGCGGACCAGGCCGCCGAAACCGGAGACGTCACCGGTGCCGGTGATCCCGAACATGCCCTTGCGCGGGCTCGACGGCACCTGGGCCGGCGCGTCGAAGTCGGCGCCGACCGGGTCGGCGCTGACCGGCACACCACCGGTGCTGGTCTCGTTGGGTTCGATCGTCACTTGCCCTCCTCCCGGAGGTGGGGCTGAAGCTTCATCCAGTTCTCGATGCGCAGCTGCTCCTCGCGGCCTTCCTTGACCGCCTGGGTCCACTCCGCACGCCGGACCTTGTCGACCCGGTACGACGACGGCATCGCGCCCGCGGCGACGATCGGCATCTTGCCCTCGGCCTTGCGGGCCTCCAGCATCTTCTTGCCGTTCGGGCCGAGCGGGGCGGCCATGACCTTCTCGCGCATCTTGAGGATGGCGTCGATCAGCATCTCGGGCCGGGGCGGGCAGCCGGGCAGGTAGATGTCGACCGGCACGATGTGGTCGACGCCCTGCACGATCGCGTAGTTGTTGAACATGCCGCCGGACGAGGCGCACACGCCCATCGAGATGACCGAGCGCGGCTCGGGCATCTGGTCGTAGATCTGGCGGACGACCGGCGCCATCTTCTGGCTCACCCGGCCGGCCACGATCATCAGGTCGGCCTGGCGGGGCGAGGCCCGGAAGACCTCCATGCCCCAGCGGCCGAGGTCGTAGTGCGGTCCGCCGGCGGCCATCATCTCGATGGCGCAGCAGGCCAGACCGAAGGTCGCGCCCCAGAACGAGGACTTACGAGCCCAGTTCGAGAGCTTCTCGACGGAGGTGAGCAGGATTCCCGCAGGAAGTTTCTCTTCGATACCCATGACACTGTGCCTTTTCGCTTAAGCCCAATGGAACAGGGTCAGTCCCAGTTGAGTCCGCCACGTCGCCACACGTACGTGTAGGCGATGAAGACGGTGACGATGAAGAGGACCATCTCGACGAATCCGAACAGGCCCAGCGCTCCGAAGCTGACGGCCCACGGATACAGGAAGATGGTCTCGATGTCGAAGATGATGAAGAGCATCGCGGTCAGGTAGAACTTCACCGGGAACCGGCCGCCGCCGACCGGCTGCGGAGCCGGTTCGATGCCACACTCGTACGCGTCGAGTTTGGCGCGGTTGTAGCGGTGCGGGCCGACGATCGGCGCGATCGACACCGAGAACAACGCGAAGAGCGCGCCGAGGATCAGTAACCCGACGATCGGGACGTAGGGATTGACCGTCATCGTTTCTCCTGCTCGACTATTAGCCGGTTAACACTATTAGTCCGTTTTGACCTATATGCGGGCGGGGTGCTCATACGGCCGGAGCAACCTTGGTGAGGCCGTTGATCACCCGGTCCATCGCGTCGCCGCCGCGCGGGTCGGTGAGGTTGGCCAGCAGTTTCAGAACGAACCGCATCAGCATGGGGTGCGGCATGCCGTGTTTGGTGGCGATCCGCATGATCTGCGGGTTGCCGATCAACTTCACGAAGACGCCACCGAGCCGGTAATAGCCGCCGAACCGCAGGCTGAGCTCCGCCGGATAGGCCCGCAACGCCCGCTCACGATCCGCCCCGGCAGGACGGGCGAGCGCCTGGACGGCGACCTCGGCCGCCAGTTCGCCGCTCTCCATGGCGTAGGCGATGCCCTCGCCGTTCATCGGGTTGACCATGCCGCCCGAGTCGCCGACCAGCATCAGGCCCCGGGTGTAATGCGGAACCCGGTTGAAGCCCATCGGCAGCGCGGCGCCCAGGATCGGCCCGTCCGCGTTCGACTCGTCGCGCATGCCCCAGTCGGCCGGCGTCCCGGCCAGCCAGTCGGTGAGCATCGCGCGGTAATTGGTCTTACCGAACGCGCTGGAGCTGTTGAGGATGCCGAGACCCACATTCACCCGGCCGTCGCCCAGGCCGAAGATCCAGCCATACCCGGGAAGCAGGCGGTTGCGGTCGGACGCACTGCGCAGCTCGAGCCAGGACTCGAGGTAGTCGTCGTCGGCGCGGACCGGCGAGTGGTAATAGCGCCGGACGGCCACGCCCAGCGGGCGGTCGTCGCGCTTGGTCAGGCCCATCGCGATCGGCAGCTTGCCCGAGACGCCGTCCGCGGCGATCACCAGCGGGGCTCGGAACTCCACGGGCTCCTTCTCGGGGCCGACCTTGGCCTGCACCCCGATCGCCCGGCCGTCGTCGTCGAGCACCGGGCCGGTCACGTTTACACCGGTCCGCAGCATGACGCCTGCCTCGACGGCCCGGCGCGCGAGCAGGTCGTCGAAGTCGAGGCGCGTGCGGACCAGGCCGTAGTTGGGGAAGCTGGCGAGATCGGGCCAGTCGAGCTCGAGGCGGACGCCGCCACCGATCACCCGCAGGCCCTTGTTCTGCAGCCAGCCGGCCTTCTCCGAGGTGTCGATGCCCATCCGCACCAACTGACGGACGGCACGCGGGGTCAGCCCGTCGCCGCAGACCTTCTCCCGCGGGAATTCGGTCTTTTCCAGCAGCAGGACGCGAAGTCCGTGCCGCGCCATGTGATAGGCCGCCGCTGAGCCACCTGGACCGGCCCCGACGACGATGACATCAGCCTCGTCGGCGATGAGTCCGGATGGTACTTGGTTGCGCACACCACACCTCCGTCTCCCAACGGCTCGTGAAACAGTTCACAAGCGCGCCAAGTCGGAGTCTAGGACGGCCATCGAAGGTCGTTCCGGTAAGGGAACCCTAACTGTTTCCGCCGGGTGACGCGTTGTCCGCGAGCACCCGGTCGGCGGCCTCCCGGGCCTCTCCGTCGAGGTACTCGCGGAAGTTGCCGTCCAGGGCCTTGTCCAGCGCCACGATCAGGCTGTCGACCAGTTCCTGGGCCAGCTCGGGGTCCTGCGCGGCGACCAGGCGGAGGCGGGTGGCGAGCTCCATGCCGCGGCGCTCACCGGCGTCGCTCTCGTCGATCGCGATGTCGATGTCGGTGTCTTCGAGGTGCCCGATCGTCGTCATGAATCGAGCCAAGCACCGCCCGGCGCGTTTTGGGGCCGAAGCGCGCTTTTACCCTCTTTCGGCCCCCAAGGCCGCACCGGGCAGATCCGGCCCGGCCCGGAGCCGGGGCTCAGGCCTTGGTCGCCCGGTGCAGAGCCACGATGCCGCCGCTCAGGTTCCGCCAGCCCACGCGGCTCCACGGCCCCGCCCCGGCCACCCGCGCGGCCAGTCCCCGCTGGTCGGGCCAGGCGCGGATCGATTCGGCGAGATAGACGTACGCGTCGGGGTTGCTCGACACGCTGCGGGCCACCGCCGGCAGCGAGCGCATGACGTACTGCATGTAGACGGTGTGGAAGGGCGCGAAGGTCGGGTGGCTGAACTCGCAGACGACCAGCCGCCCACCGGGCCGGGTGACCCGGCCGAGCTCCCGCAGCGCGCCCTCGACGTCGACGACGTTGCGCAGGGCGAAGGAGATCGTGACCGCGTCGAAGGTCTCGTCGGCGAACGGCAGCCGTAGCGCGTCCCCGGCGACCAGCGGCACCTCCGGCCGCGCCCGGCGCCCGGCGCGCAACATGCCGGTGGACAGGTCGGCCCCCACCGCGAACGCGCCCGAGCGCCCCAGTTCCTCGGTCGAGATGCCGGTGCCCGCACCCACATCCAGCACGCGCTCGCCCGGCCGCAGCCCCAGCGCGGCCCGGGTGGCCCGCCGCCATCCCCGGTCCTGCCCGAAGGCCAGCACCGTGTTGGTCAGGTCGTACCGCTCGGCCACGCCGTCGAACATCTCGGCGACCTCGTGCGGCTGCTTGTCCAGGTCTGCGCGCGTCACACAGTCAACTCTCTCACCTCCATCCGACCACCCCACCCGCCGCCCTGAAACGGACTGAAGGCCGCACATACAGAACGGGCGGGATGGTGACCCATCCCGCCCGTTCCTTGTGCGTTATATATACGACCGCCATCGGTCGGGTCCGCGACCATCACCGGGTTGATCAGATCCCGGGGATGAAGTTTTCGGTGGTACGCAGGCACCGTAACCAGGCCTGCAACACCGGCAACAGAGGTTCACGTCCCTCGTTACGAAGGAGCAACCCACCCTCCCCGGTTCGGCGAGGGGGACCTGACCGAACGGTCAACCGCGACTGGACGTCAGGACGCCTCGACCAGCGGAAGCTCCCGGCGGCCGGCGCCGCCACCGGGCATCGCGATCGATGAGAAGTGCGAGACCACGCGGTCGTCGGTCGGGTCGTCGGCCGGCGTGTGGTGCACGGCCAGGTGGCGGTAGAGCGTGTCGCGCTGGGCCGGGATGCGGTCGCCGGTGCGGATCATCCAGATCAGCTCGTGCAGGTTGGACCGGTGCCGGGCGCCGGCCGAGGAGATCACGTTCTCCTCCAGCATGATCGAGCCGAGGTCGTCGACACCGAGGTGCAGCGACAGCTGGCCGACGTCCTTGCCGGTGGTCAGCCAGGACGCCTGCAGGTGCGAGACATTGTCGAAGAACAGCCGCGACATGGCCAGGAACCGCAGGTATTCCATCGTGGTGGCCTGGGTCCGGCCCTTGAGGTGGTTGTTCTCCGGCTGGTAGGTCCACGGGATGAAAGCCCGGAACCCGCCCACCTCGTGCGAGGTCTCGACGGCGTCGTCGCGGTAGCCGTTGGCCACGGCCAGATCCTGCACGTCGCGAATCATGCGGATGTGCTCGATGCGCTCGGTGTGGGTCTCGCCGGTGCCCATCATCATCGTGGCCGTCGACGAGAGCCCGTTGCGGTGGGCCACCGCCATCACCTCGAGCCAGCGGGCGCCGCTCTCCTTGAGCGGGGCGATCGCCTGGCGCGGGCGGTCGGGCAGCATCTCGGCGCCGGCCCCGGCGATCGAGTCGAGCCCGGCCGCCTTGATCCGCACGACCGCGTCCTCGATCGAGACCCCGGAGACCTTGGCCATGTGCAGGATCTCGCTCGGGCCGATCGAGTGGATCGCCAGCTGCGGATAGGCCTGCTTGACCGACGAGAAGAGCTCCTCGTAATACTCCACCCCGAACTCGGGGTGGTGGCCGCCCTGCAACATCACCTGGGTCGCGCCGAGGTCGATCGCCTCGCCACAGCGGCGCAGGATCTCCGCCATCGGGTGGACCCAGCCCTCGTTGTGCTTGGGCGCGCGGAAGAAGGCGCAGAACTTGCAGGCCGTCACGCAGACATTCGTGTAGTTGATGTTGCGGTCGATCAGGTAGGTGACGACGCCCTCGGGGTGACGCCGCCGCCGGACGGCATCGGCGGCCTCGCCCAGCGCGTGGAACGGGGCGTCCGTGTAGATGAGCAGCGCCTCCTCGGGGGTGATCCGCCCGCCGTCGGCGGCTCGCTGCAGAATGCTGTCGATCTCCGGGTTCGCCGTCACGCTGTCGAGGTTACGTCCCCTCCGGCCCGGACGTCAGTGTGCCGGTCGCGTGGCAATGAGCACTTCGGGTGCCGCCTCGTTACTCTCGATGGGTTCTCCAGGGGGTGGAAGTGCTCGTCGTGCATGGCGGCTGGGTGCCGGGCGCGGACCGGCCGGGTCAGCTCGCGCTCTGGGCCGAGGACCCGGCCCTTCCCCTGACCACCGGCTCCCGGGCCCAGCAGCGGCCACATCCCTTCGCCGTCGCCGCCGAGGCGCTGCTCACGACCCTCAGCGAGTCGTCCGGGGACCTCGGCGACGCGCTCGCCCCGGCCACGGCCGGCTCGCAGGTCCTTCAGCTGCCCGGCACGGCCCGTGGCCCACTGCCCTCCCCCGACACCGGTGCCGAGCCCGCCACCCGCGGTGTCCGCCTCGCCCCGTGGGGCGTGCCGGTCCTGCTGGTCCCGGGCGACGCCGCGCTGACCGCGCTGAGTTCGCTCGCCGACCCCGATCCCGGCGGTTCCTGGCTGGCCTCCTCGTCGCTGCGCTATCTCTGCGTGCTGGCCGGTCACGCCTGCGACCTGGCCCGTCGTGGCCGGCTGCTGCCGCAGCTGGTGACCGAGGCCGGCGTGCCCGCCGCCCGGTGGCGCCCGGTCGTCACCGGCGCCGACGCCGCGACCTACCGCGACTTCGCCACCGCCATGCCGGCCGTCGTCCGGGCGGCCGGCGGCGGCGTGGCCGGGACGCTCCGGGACGCGCTGGCCGCGCTGGTCGACGGGGCCGCGCGAACGCTCATGCCCGAGCGGATCCTGATCGGGCACCGGGCCGGCCCCAAGGCACCGCTGCCCGACCGGTGGATAGCCGCGCTGACCGCCGACGACCCGGCCCTGCCCGGCGCCCGGCCGGCCGAGGAGCGCGACCTGCGGTCCGCGCTCGACGAGTGGCTGCGAGCGGCGCACGAGGCCAACGGGCCGATCCGGGTCAGCTTCCGGCTGCGCGAGCCGGCGCCGGAGACCGATCTGTGGGGCCTCGAGTTCGCTCTGCAGTCGGCCGAGGATCCCAGCCTCTATCTCCCGGCCGAGGACGTGTGGGCCGGCGGCCGCTTCCCCGGCTTGCCGCCGCGGCCCGACGAGACGTTGCTGGCCGGGCTCGGCCGGGCGGTGCGACTGTTCCGGCTGCTGCACGTCGCCCTGCAGGATCAGGAACCCGCGGCGATGGAGCTCGACACCTCCGAGGCGCACGAGTTCCTTCAGCAGGCGGCGCCGCTGCTGCAGGCGGCCGGGTTCGGCGTGCAGCTGCCGGCCTGGGCGGGCCGCAAGGCGGTCGGGCTCAAGCTGACCACCCGGTCCAAGTCGCGCGGCAGCGGGGCCAAGGCGATGGCCGATTCCGGCTTCGGGCTCGACGAGCTGGTCGACTTCCGGCTCGACCTGGTCATCGGTGAGGCCGCGGTCACCGCCGAGGAGCTGGCCGAGCTGGCCCGGCTCAAGGTGCCGCTCGTGCGGGTGCGCGGGCAGTGGGTCGAGCTCGACGACCGCCAGCTGCGGGCCGCCCTCAAGGCCGTCGGCCGGCGGCGCGAGGGCGAGCTGACCGCCGGTGAGGTGCTGCAGCAGGTCGTCGACGGGGGCGACGAGGACCTGCCACTGGTCGAGGTCGACGCCGACGGCATGCTGGGCGACCTGCTCTCCGGGCAGGCGGCCGAGCGGCTGACCCCGGTCCCGACGCCGCCCACCTTCCAGGGCAGCCTGCGCCCCTACCAGGAACGCGGCCTCTCCTGGCTGCACTTCCTGTCCCGGCTGGGCCTGGGCGGCATCCTGGCCGACGACATGGGCCTGGGCAAGACGGCCCAGACCCTGTCCCTGCTGCTGGCCGAGCGGGCCGAGACCCAGCCCGCGCCGGCCGCCGCCCCGGGTTCGTTAGCGGCCGCCTTCGTCGACGCGTCGATCGTGGCCCCGACCCTGCTCATCTGTCCTATGTCTCTGGTCAGCAACTGGCAGAAGGAGGCCGCGCGGTTCGCGCCCAGCCTCCGGGTCTATGTGCATCACGGCTCGACCCGGCAGCGCGGGGCCGACTTCGAGGCCGCGGTCGGCCACGCCGACCTCGTCCTGACCACGTACGGCACGGCCGTGCGCGATCTGGAAGCACTCAAGAGCGTCCACTGGGGACGCGTGGCTTGTGACGAGGCGCAAGCCATCAAGAACAGCGGGACGCGCCAGGCCCAAGCTGTCCGCGCCGTGCCCGCCCGCACCCGGCTCGCCCTCACCGGCACGCCGGTCGAGAACCACCTGGCCGAGTTGTGGTCCATCATGGACTTCTGCAATCCCGGTCTGCTCGGACCGGCCAAGCGGTTCCGGCGCCGCTTCCAGGAGCCGATCGAGGTGCGTCAGGACGAGGATGCCGCCGCCGCGCTCAAGCGGGCCACCGGCCCGTTCGTCCTGCGCCGCCTCAAGACCGACAAGACGATCATCTCGGATCTGCCCGAGAAGAACGAGATGAAGGTGTGGTGCACGCTCACCCCCGAGCAGGCCACGCTCTATCAAGCCGTCGTCGAGGACATGATGGAGGCGATCTCGGGCAGCGAGGGCATCCAGCGCCGGGGCAACGTGCTGGCCGCGATGACCAAGCTCAAGCAGGTCTGCAACCACCCCGCCCACCTGCTCAAGGACGGCTCGCGCCTGCCCGCCCGATCGGGCAAGCTGGCCCGCCTCGAGGAACTCGCCGAGGAGATCATCGAGGACGGCGACAAGGCGCTGGTCTTCACCCAGTACGCGGAATGGGGCTCGCTGCTCCAGCCCTATCTCGCGGCGCATCTGGACCGCCCGGTCCTTTGGCTCCACGGTGGACTGTCGAAGGCGAAACGCGACGATCTGGTCGAGCGGTTCCAGACCGACGACGAGCCGATGCTGTTCCTGCTCTCCCTCAAGGCGGCCGGCACCGGTCTCAACCTGACCGCGGCCAACCACGTCGTCCACTTCGACCGGTGGTGGAATCCGGCCGTCGAGAACCAGGCGACCGATCGGGCGTTCCGCATCGGACAGTCGCGCAACGTGCAGGTCCGCAAGTTCATCTGCACCGGGACGCTGGAGGAGAAGATCGACGCCATGATCGAGCGGAAGAAGGCGCTCGCCTCGTCGGTCGTCGGCACCGGCGAGGACTGGATCACCGACCTGAACACCGACCAGTTGCGCGAGCTGTTCGCGCTCGACCCGGCGGCGGTGCGCTGACATGCCGATCGATCGTGACGGCCGTTTCTTCGAGGGCGGCCGGGCCATCGAGGTCGAGGGCGGCATCGCCGTCCGGGCCAAGCGCGGCAAGATCGGCGAGCAGTGGTGGTCGCGCCGGTTCGTCGACGTGCTCGAGCAGATCTGCGACGGCGGCCGCCTGGCCCGCGGCCGGGCCTATGCCCGCAAGGGCCAGGTGATGGATTTCGCGCTCGCTCCCGGCCGGGTCACCGCGCGGGTGCAGGGCTCACGCCCCCAGCCGTACGAGGTCACGATCGAGATCGCCGCGTTCGATGAGACACAGTGGACGGAGCTGACGGAGGCCCTGGGCTCGCAGGCGCTCTATCGCGCGGCCCTGCTCGCGGGCGAGATGCCGCACGAGATCGTCGACCTGTTCACCGCGCACGAGGCACCGCTTTTCCCCGAGCGCCTGGACATCCGGTGCAGCTGTCCTGATTGGAGCGTGCCCTGCAAGCACGGTTCGGCCGTTCTCTACGTGCTGGCCGAGGCCTTCGACGACGACCCGTTCCTGGTGCTGGCCTGGCGCGGCCGCCCGCGGGAGGCTTTGCTCGACGCCCTGCGCGGCACCCCCGAGCCCACCCCGCCGGTGGATCCCCTGGCTGTCGACGAGTCCGCATTGGACGATCACCTCACCGACTTCTACACCCCCGCGATCAGCCTGAGCCGCCTGCGCGAACGCCCGGCCCGCGTCACCGCCCCACCCGAGCTTCTGCTCCGCGCCCTGGACGCTCCGCCGGTGCGTGTCCGCCACATCCCGCTGACCGACCTGCTCCGCCCCGCCTACCGCGATCTGGCCGCCCCACCCGACGCGTGACAGTCAGGCCGCGCCGAAAGGCTGGGCGCGTCGGGATCAGCACGTGCCCAGCGTAAAGGTGGCACCGGCGGCGTAGGGGGTCACCGCGTCCGGCGTGATGACGTGAACGGGAGAGGGACCGGCGTTGCGGGCCCGTGCGCCGTCGACGACGACACCGGCCGTCTCCGGGATCGCCAGCACGGTCGCGTTCTGCGCCCGGGCAACGGATTCCTGGTCGGCGGTGTAGTGCGGAAGGACCACGCAACCCGAGAGCAGGCCGGCGCCCCTGGTGTCGGTCAGGCCGATGTTGTCGGGGTCGAGGAGGCCGGCGATCGCTATGTCGGCGCCCAGCACGATGGCGCCCGCGCTTCCGCCGTAGACGTGCCCGCCGCGCCGGACGAAAGCCTGAAGATCGGTCAGCCTGTCCCGCACGGCGTGGAGCAGATCAAAGGTGTTCCCGCCGGGGATGACGACCACCTCCGCATCGGCCCAGGCGTCGACAAAAGTGAACCAGCCGCGGGGCTCCAGAGCCGCCTCGAACCACCGCCGCGTGTCCGGCCACTGTGGACGCGGCATGGCCTCGGGCCAGACAGCGAGGCGGACGCCGGGAAGAAAGACCTCGTCCCACAACGCGGACTCGTCGTGCTCGCTGCCGCCACCGCCGAGGTAGATCACTCCGACACGGTAGTTCTCCGCCGCGGACCGGCCCCAACCGGTCCGCGGCGGAGACGCGGGGTCAGCCCTTGCGCCACTTCTGGTTCGAGGCGCCGACGCAGTCCCACAGGTGCAGCCGGGCGCCGTCGTTCGGGTTCACTTCCTTGATGTCGACGCACCGGTTGGCCTGGGGGTTGACCAGGTCACCGGCGCCGTTCAGCACGAACTGCTGGGCCGCGGAGCCGTTGCAGGTGTAAAGCTGGATCGCCGTGCCGTTGGCCGTGCCCGCCGCCTGCACGTCCATGCACTTGCCGCCGGCCTGCAGCGTGCCGCCGGTGAAGGTCCACTTCTGCGCGCCACTGTTGTTGCAGGTCCACATCTGCAGCGGCGCACTGTCGACGAAGTTGCCGCTGGGCACGTCGATGCACTTGTTGTTGAGCGAGCTGATCACGGGCACGCCGGTCGGCTGCGGGGTCGAGCCGCCCCCGCCGGTGAAGGCGGTCAGGTGGATGCCGGCCGATCGCGGGTCCCCGTCGTGCACCAGCGACTCGAACGCGCCGACGTCGTCGAACGCGAACGCGTAGGCCTTGCCGTCCTGCATGTTCGCGTGGATGGCCTTGGCGTAGACGTTGGTCGGGTTGTTCTTGTAGAAGTCGGCCGCGTTGGTGCTGGGCTGGGTGTCGATCGTGCCCAGCGTGCCCCGGTTGAGCGCGGCGCACAACGTACGGGAAATCGGTCCGACGACCTGGTCGTTGGGGGCCGGCAGATCACCGTCGCAGCCCCACACCGAGGCCGATGACGGCCGGTTGAACTGCGCGACCTGCGCGCCCGCCGCATTGGTGAAGCGCATGACGTTGCCCGAGGTGCGGCCGGAGTAGCGGGTGTTGGGCTGGTCGCCGAACGGCACGACAGTCAGCGTCTTGCCCGTGTAGGCGTTCCAGGCCGAGGCGATGTAGGGGTCCAGGTAGGTCGTGCTGAAGAGCCCAGCACCCGCGGCCTTGCCTGGCGCGAGCACCCGCAGCACCGTTCCGTCCGAACGAGTACGGACCGTGTCGGCCCATCCCGACGTCCCGCGCAGCGTGTTGATGATGTTGTCCCGGCCGTTCGCGACCAGGTCACCCGTACGCCTGGACGCGCCCGACGCCCCGGTCACCGACACCGCGTGCGGCACCGCGAACATGTCGACCTGCGAGCTGTTGAGCCACAGACCGGCGTCGTTGTAGGTGAACTCGCTCCAGTCGAACAGGATGTTGGCGTTGGCGTCGCCGCCCGCCCACGGGGCCGGCTGCACCAGGCCGTCGGGGGTGAGGAAGAACTTGAGCTTCTCCCCGAGCGAGAAATAGACCCGGCCCGAGAAGCCACGCGGGAAGTTGATCGTGGTGCTTCCGCCGTTGCCGGCGCCGGGGATGGAGACGTCGGGCGCGGGCGCCGGGGGCAGCGCCCCGCCGGTCCACGGCGAGAAGGTGCCGCCCTGGTTGACGTAGCCGAGGCGGCCCGACGACAGCTGGACGCCGATGACGTAGAGGTGGACCGCCTCGCCGCGGCCGGAGTTGTTGGAGACGGTGACGGGCAGCAGGTTCGGTCCGATGGCCTGGGCCGCAGGTGGGGATATCGCGGCCACGACCGGAACGGTCATGGCCAGCGCGGCCAAGGCTCGCAAAAGGGTACGCACGGGGACACCTTCCGCAGAGGCGGGATGGGGGAGAGCGCTCTCAGAAAAGAGTCCTTTTTGTTTCGGAGGTGTGTCAATAGACGTAGACCTATGTCGTGGCGTCCCGGGCAAACGTCGGCACATTCGGGCATAGGGTTTGGTTCATGAGTGAGATGAGCTACCGCCGGTTGGGCTCCTCGGGCCTGGTCGTCTCCGTCGTCGGCATCGGATGCAACAACTTCGGCCGCAAGCTGGACGCCGACGGCACCCGCGAGGTCGTCGACGCCGCCTTCGACGCCGGGATCACGCTGTTCGACACGGCCGACGTCTACGGCACCCCGCACGGCGCCTCCGAGCAATGCCTGGGCGCGGCGCTCAAGGGCCGTCGGGACGAGGTCGTGGTGGCGACCAAGTTCGGGCTCGACATGGAGGGGCTCAACGGCAACGACTTCGGCGCCCGCGGTTCGCGCCGCTATCTCGTGCGGGCGGTCGAGACGTCGCTGCGCCGGCTCGAGACCGACTACATCGACCTCTATCAGCTGCACACCCCCGACCCGCAGACGCCGATCGAGGAGACGCTGGCCGCCCTCGACGATCTGGTCCGGTCGGGCAAGGTGCGCTATCTGGGCAACTCCAACTTCGCCGGCTGGCAGATCGCCGACGCCGACTGGACGGCGCGGGCCGGCAACCTGACCCCGTTCATCAGCGCGCAGAATCAATACAGCCTGCTGCACCGCGACGTCGAGACCGAGGTCGTGCCGGCCTGTGAGCAGTTCGGGCTGGGCCTGCTGCCGTTCTTCCCGCTCGACTCGGGCCTGCTGACCGGCAAATACAGCCGCGATCAGAAGCCCGCCGCCGGCACCCGGCTGTCGCTCCCGCGATACCAGCGCTGGGTCGACGGCGCCGACTGGGACACCATCGAGGCGCTCAAGGGGTTCGGCGCCGACCGGGGTCACAACCTGCTCGAGGTGGCGATCGCCGGGCTTGCCTCGCGGCCCGCCGTGAGCAGCGTCATCGCCGGTGCCACGACCGCCGAGCAGGTCCACGCCAACGCCCGGGCTGCCTCCTGGCAGCTGACCGTCGAGGACGTCGCCGCCCTCGACGAGCTGCTCCAGCGCTGACGCCGTGCCGCTCGACGACCTGTGCACTCTGCTGGATCGCCATGCCCGCCCGGACGGGCTGACGGGGATCGACGGCGTCCTGATCGGGCGGGCGACCCGCGCGTTCGAGTCGTCGGTCTCGATGTCCGGCACCGTGCTCGCCCTCATCGCCCGGGGCGCCAAGACGCTCGCACTCGGCGATCGCGTCTACGAGTACCGCGCCGGTCAATACCTGGTGGCGTCGATCGACCTGCCGGTGACCGGCCACTACACCGAGGCGCCGGCCCTCGGCTTCGGGCTGGTGCTCGATCCGGCCGAGATCGCCGAATTGCTGCTGCAGGCCCCGCCGGGCTCGCTGCCCGAGCCCGGCGGGCCCACGTCGGCGATTGCCGTGAGTGACGCCCCGCCCGAGCTGGTCGACGCCGCCGTACGGATGGTGCGGCTCCTGGAGACCCCGCGCGACATCCCGGTGATGGCGCCGATGATCCGCCGCGAGATCCTGTGGCGCCTGGTCACCGGTGAGCAGGGAGCCGTCGTACGCCAACTGGGGCCGGCCGGCAGCAGCGTGAGCCAGGTCGTCCAGGCGGTGCGCTGGATCCGCGAGAACTACCGGGAGTCGTTCCGCATCGAAGAGGTGGCACGCCGATCCGGCCTGAGCGTGTCCGCGTTCCACCGGCACTTCCAGGCGGTCACCGCGATGAGCCCGATCCAGTTCCAGAAACACATCCGCCTGCAGGAGGCGCGGTTGATGCTGGCCGCGCGGCCCCACGACGTCACCGGCGTCAGCCACCGGGTCGGCTACGACAGCCCGTCCCAGTTCAGCCGCGAATACCGGCGCCAGTTCGGCGAGCCGCCGAGCCGGGACGCCGCCCGCCTGCGCGGCGAGGCGGCCGGCGAGGCGATGTCAGTGCCGTAGGCCGGCCGCCAGCAGGGCCGAGGCGGGCAGGCCGAGCAGCCCACCGGCACCTCGGAAGGGGGCTGTGACCTCGTCGAACGCGGCGCGGATCTCGGCCACCACGGTCGGCGGCTGGTGGTCGAGGATCAACCCGGCCGTCGACAGGCCCGCGGCCGGGCCGGCCCACCAGTCCTCCGGGTCGATGCGCAGCGTCCACGACACGGTGGTGCAGGTGACCTCGGTCAGGCCGGCGTTCTCGAGCAGGGTCGTGACCCCGGCTTCCGTACGCGGGAAGTCGTTCGCCGGGTCGAGGCGGGGCAGCGCCGAGGGCCGCTCGGCGCCCGCCGCGTCGAAGATGTCGCCCCACAGGCGCTGGGCCGTGGGCGGTGGCGAGGGCCAGACGGTCAGCGCGACCCGCCCGCCGGGCCGGGTCACCCGCGCCATCTCGGCGACGGCCGAGGCCGGCTTGCCCACATGGTTGATCACGAAGTTGCCGACAGTCGCGTCGAAGACCCGGGGCGGGAAGGGCAGGACCGGCAGGTTCCCGAGCACGGTGGCGCCGGTCGGCAAGCGGGTCGCCGCCACGTCCAGCATGGAGGGCTCGGCGTCGACGGCCACGACGGTCGCGCCCCACGAGTGGGCCAGGGCAGCCACCGTGCCGGTGCCGGTGCCGACGTCGAGCAGGTGGCGCCCTTTGTCCACGCCGGCCGCGTCGAGCAGGGCGGTGGCCGGGTGGGCACAGAGACGGGCGAAGCTACGGTCGTAGGCGGCCGCGCGGCCGGCCCAGCGAGCACGCTCATGCCCGTCGAACTCGGGACTCTTCATGATCCGTCGGATGCTAGTAACCGCGGTCAACGCGGCCCGGAAACGGCTCAGGACCGCCCGGGTCCACCCCGGACGGTCCTGACGCGAACGATCAGAGAGTGGTGACGATCCGGCGGCGACGGAAGAGGTACGCCGCCGCGCCGCCCGCGAGCAGCAGCAATGCGCCGCCGAGCGCGACCCAGCCGGTCGGTGCCCCGGTGACCGGCAGGCCGCCGCCCTCGCCACCCTGGTCGGTGAGGGCGACCGTGATCGCGGCCTTGTCGTTCTTGTGGTTGTTGTCCTGCGCGCCACCGTCGACGACGACCGATCCGGCCGCGGACTCGTCACCGGTCAGCTTGCCGGTGAAGGCGAAGGTCGCGAGCTTCCCGGCGCCGAGGCCGAGATCGGCGACACAGACGTATTTGTGACCGTCGATCGTGCCCGGCTTCGAGAAGTCGCCGTCCGAGTCGGGCATGCAGAACGGGTCGACCTCGGTGAGCTCGACGCCGGCCGGGATGGTGACCCGGACCGACGGGAACCACTCGAAGTCCTCGGAGACCGGGATGACCGAGGTCGGGCCGAGGTTGCGCACGCCCACCTTGATGGTCTTGGTGTCACCGCCGGCCCCCGAGAAGGTGGCGCCGACCGCGGCGCTGTCGGCCACCGACTTGCCGACCGACACGCCGAACAGGGCGATGTTGTCCTCGAGGTTGAGGTCGTCGGGCTCCTCGTCGAGGAAACCGGAGGCCTTGCTGACCGCGTCGAGCGAGAGCGTCTTGCCGGACTTCTGCCGGGCCAGCAGCGCGGCGTCCTCGTCGTTCAGGCCGATGGCGACGGCGGCCGCCACGTAGGTGAACGGCCCGCCCGCGTCCTTGTTCACCCGGATCTTGATCGGGCTGTCGGCCGGGAGCCGGAAGGTCGCGCCGGGCGCGAACTCCTCGTCGAAGAGGCAGACGAGGCCGGACAGGTCCGCGTCCTGCTCGACCTCGTCGAGCGGCAGGCAATTGCGGTAGTCGCCGAGCGGGGTGAGACTGGGCTCGCTCATGACCACCATGCCCACCGTGCCGACGGTCTCGCTGCCCGCGTTGTGCACGGTGATCGGGACGGCGGCCGACTGGCCCCGGCCGATCTTCAGGTCGTCGATGGGCTCCAGCTCGAGGTCGATGCCGCCCTCGGAGCGCACGACGCTCACCTCGGACGTGAACGCGCCGACCCCGACCTCGAAGGCGGACACGAGCTTGTCGCCGGGCGACCCGATGGTGAAGGACAGGATCTTGCGGCCGTCGGCGGCGATGTCCCCGACCGGGCACGACGTCGCGTCGCAACCGGCGGGCAGGGCCAGCTTCAGGGCCGGGTCGACGTTCGCGAAGCTCACGACGACGTCCTTGACCGCCTCGGGGCCGAAGTTGACCACCTCGGCCCTGACGGTCTTGGTCTGACCGGCGATGACGGCGATCTGCTCCGGCACGATCACACCGACCAT
The DNA here is from genome assembly GCF_023544465.1 of Paractinoplanes maris. GTDB lineage: Bacteria > Actinomycetota > Actinomycetes > Mycobacteriales > Micromonosporaceae > Actinoplanes > Actinoplanes maris. The sequence goes on from NZ_JALPVL010000002.1 coordinate 739,676, forward strand.
CGGCTCCTCGTCCTCGGGAGCGGCCTGCGCCGGGGCGGCGAGAACGCCGAGGGCCAGGGCGGCCAGGGCCGCCGGCAGTGCTATCGGGCGCAGGCGCATCAAATGTCCGTTCCTATGAACCAGCTGAGAGGTTCGCGGACCGTAGCGCCTGCGGAGATGAAGATCAAACTTCGGCGAAAAGAGGTCCTTCCCCGGGCAACGGGGGCACCTCACCGCGAGCCGCCGCACGCCGGGCGAACTCCCGAATCCCGGCGATCTGGCGCTCACCGAGCGAGAAATCCAGGACCCGGAAGTAGTTGGCCAGGGTCGCCGCGTCGAACGGCTCCCAGCGGGCGGCGGCGGTGGCGACCGCGTCGAGCTCGGTCAGGCTGAGGTCGCGCGAGCGCTGGAACGCCTCGTGCACATCCTTGACCACGCCGGGGTGGGCGGCCGCGAAGTCCTTGCGGACGGCCCAGACGGCGAAGACCATCGGCAGGCCGGTCCACTCCTTCCAGGCCTCGCCCAGGTCGGTGACCCGCAGACCGAGGCGCGGAGCCTCATACATCGCGCGCAGCGCCGGGTCGCCGATCAGCACGCCGGCGTCCGCCTCGATCAGCATCTGGGTGAGCTCGGGCGGGCAGCGGAAGTATTCCGGCTCGGCGCCGTACCGCTCGGCCAGCAGCATCTGGGCCAGCAGCACACCCGTCCGCGAGGTGGAGCCGAGCGCGACCGGGCGGCCGTTCAGCTCACCCAGCGGGCGGGTGGAGATCAGGTTGACGCTCAGCACGGGACCGTCGCTGCCCACCGCGAGATTGGGCAGGAGCAGCAGCTCGTCGGCGTGCCGCAGGTATTCGACGAGAGTGATCGGGCCGATGTCGAGGTGGCCGGCGACCAGGTCGGCACTCAGCCGGTCGGGCGTGTCCTTGTGCAGGTCGACGTCGAGCAGAGCGCCGGACCGCATGAGACCCCAGTAGATCGGCAGACAGTTGAGGAACTGGATGTGCCCGACCCGGGGCCGACCGGCGCTGTCGCTCATGCACCGACGCTATCCCGCGCTGCCGCGGTAGTGCTCATGACCGGATCCGAAGGTGGCTCACGTCGCACCACGACCAGCGCTGCCAAGGTTGTGACCAGGCCAAATGTGCCCACCGCGGCGACCAGGAGCCGCGCGTCGAAGTGGTCGACGAGAGGACCGGCCACCAGCAGGCCGGCCATCCCGGCGCCCTGGACAGCGGCGTTCAGGGAGGCGAACGCACGACCGCGAGCGGCCCGCGGCGTCCGCCCGGCCACGATCACCATGATGAAGACGTTGATCCCCCCGTTGAACACGCCGCCGGCGATCCAGAGCGGGATCATCCAGAAGGGCCCGGGGACCGTCGCCGCCACCGGGACCGGCAGGCACGAGCCGGCCACCACCAGCAGCAGGGTGAGCACGGTGATCCGGTGCGCGGGCACCCGGCTGAAGACCACGTTGCCGAGCAGCATGCCGGCCGTCCACGACGCCGCCACCAGGCCGAAGACCGTGGTCGAGGCACCGAGCGTGTCCCGGATGAAGAACACCTCGACCACGCTGATCGCGCTGACGCCGGCCACCACCGTGGCCAGCACCCCGACCATCACGGTGAGCGTGCGGTCGTCGCGCAGCCGCCACGGGACGAGTCCCGCCTTCGCGCCCACCGACCCCCGGCGACGCGTACGCAGGACGAGTGCCGCCCCGACCAGGGCCAGATAGCTGGCCGCGTCGATCAGCAGCGGCAGCCGGGCCCCGCTCTGCCCCACCAGCACGCCGGCCAGGGCGGGCGCGACGAGCATGCCGATGTTCCCGGCGGTCTGGCTCAGGCCGCTCGCCCGGGGCAGATCCCGCGGGTGCACCATCTCGGGCAGCAGCGCGCCCAGCACCGGCTGGGTGAAGGCGAGCCCGCAGGCCAGCAGCGCGACCAGCCCGATGATCGCCACCGGATGCCCGGTGAAGGCGAGGGCCAGGCACACGATCGCCTGGAGCAGCGGCACGACGGTCAGGACGGCCCGGCTGTCGACCCGGTCGGCGACGCGGCCGGTGATCGGCGCCAGCAGGGCCAGCGGCAGGCTCGCGGCGAGCATCAGCCCCGAGACGGCGAGCCCGCCGTGCCCGCTCCGGGCCAGGACCAGCGCGAGCGTGGTTGCCGCGAGGAAGTCACCGCAGACCGAGACAGCACGCGACCCGGCCACGAGGTAGACGTCGGCCCAGCGCGACTCGCCAGATGTGAAGGACATACTTCGAAAGTAATCCTTCACATCTGGTCCGCGCCAGACCCCGGCTCAGCCTTTCTCGTCGTCCGGGAAAGCCATGAAGCCGACGTGGACCGGCCGGGCGCCCTCGGGTGCGCCGTCCTGCCGCTCCCGGAAGCGGTACGGCGCTGTGAGCTCGGTGATCTTGTCGCTCAGGACCCGGAGCTCCTCGGCCGTCATCAACAGCTTGTGGCTGGTCATCGTGCCGACGTCGCGCCACTGCTCGGGCTCGGCGGGCTGCCGCCGGATCCATCGCCGGGCGCGGTCCACGTCCCGCTCGAGAAAGATGTCGACCAGTGCCTCGGTGGCCGCGGCGGCTCCCGGCTGGTCCCGGTCGGCGTCGATGCGCAGGCCCGTGCTGGTGCTCTGCCAGACGCGCTCGCGCCCGTCACCCCGGCTGGCCGCCTGCTCCACCAGTCCATACTTGGCCAGCTCGCGCAGGTGGTAGCTGGTCGCGCTGGGCGACAGCCCCACCAGCTCGGCGGTCTCGGTCGCCGTCACCACGGCCCCGGTGTTGTTCAGATATTCGACGATGGCGATCCGGGCCGGATGAGCCAGTGCCCGCATGACCTGGGGATCGGTGATCCGCACCCCGCCGCGCCCAGCGTCGTCACTCATGCCGCCATTGTCCAACGGCGGTAATTCGGTGGAACAGGCAGAGCACGGGGCGTAACGTGGACCGCCGCTTGACGGCCGTGGTGAGCATGCACCGCAGCGGACGTCCCACCGCGCCGAGTGGCGACGGATACGCCCCTTCGGATACGCGAGCAGCCAGGAAACACCCGGCCTGAGGATGCACCGTGCCCGCCTTCGACCTGGACACCGAACTCACCTCCGAACGCACCCACCTCGCCGAGTCCCGGGCCGCCCTGGCCCGCATGCGGGGCCGCGCCGAGGCCCTCTTCTCCACCGGCGACAAGGTCGCCGGTGACGCCTACACGGCCGAGCAGCTGGGCCGGCACATGGCCCGCCGGGTCAAGGAGCTCGCCGACGACCCGGCCACTCCGCTGTTCTTCGGGCGGCTCGACATCGACGAGGCGGCCTACCACGTGGGCCGCCGGCACGTCACCGACGACGCCGGCGAGCCGATGGTGCTCGACTGGCGGGCCCCGCTCTCCCGCTCGTTCTATCGGGCCAGCGTGCGCGACCCGCAGGGCGTCGCGACCCGTCGCCGGTTCGGCTTCGTCAAGGGCGAGCTGACCAGTTTCGAGGACGAGCACCTGGATCGCGGCGAGGAGCTGGGCACCAGCAGCCGCATCCTGACCGCCGAGATCGAGCGCCCGCGCGTCGGCCCGATGCGCGACATCGTGGCGACCATCCAGCCCGAGCAGGACGAGCTGGTCCGGGCCGAGATCACCGACTCGATCTGCGTGCAGGGCGCCCCGGGCACCGGCAAGACCGCCGTCGGCCTGCACCGGGCGGCCTATCTGCTCTATCTGCACCGGGAGCGGTTGCGGCGCTCGGGGGTGCTCATCGTCGGGCCCAACACCGCCTTCCTGTCCTACATCTCGGCCGTTCTGCCCACGCTGGGCGAGGTCGAGGTGCAACAGGCCACAGTGGATGAGCTGGTCGGCCGGACGACCGTGCGGGCCACCGACACTCCGGAAGCGGCCCTGGTCAAGCACGACGTGCGGATGGCCGAGGTGCTGCGCCGGGCGCTCTGGGCCAAGCTGGGCAAGCCGACCGAGCCGATCATGGTGTCGGACGGCTCGTACCGCTGGCGCATCGACGCCGAACCACTGCGCCGGATCGTCGACGAGGCACGGCGCGACGGGCTGCCGTACGCGGTGGGCCGGGAGCGGGTGCGGGCGCGCGTGGTCGGCTTGTTGCAGCGCCAGTCGGAATACCGCACCGGCAACTCACCGACCGACGGCTGGCTGCGCCGGATGAGCAAGGTGGCCCCGGTGACCGGGTTCCTCGATGCGGCCTGGCCCGCGGTGACTCCCGAGGCGCTGGTGACCGAGGTGCTGACCGACCCGCCGGCCGGGGTGCTCGACGACCAGGAACGCGACGCGATCCGCTGGGCCAAGCCACCCCGTACGGTGAAGTCCGCGAAGTTCAGTGCGGCCGACCTGCTGCTGATCGACGAAGCGGCGGGGCTGCTGGAGCGGGCGGCGAGCTTCGGGCACGTGGTCGTCGACGAGGCGCAGGACCTCTCCCCCATGCAGGCCCGCGCGATCGCCCGGCGCAGCGAGCACGGCTCGATCACCGTGCTCGGCGACCTGGCCCAGGGCACGGCGCCGTGGGCCGCCGCCGAGTGGCGCGAGACGCTGGGCCATCTGGGCAAGCCCGAGGCCGCCGTCGTGCCGCTGACAATCGGCTTCCGGGTGCCCGCCTCAGTGCTGACCCTGGCCAACCGCCTGCTGCCGGCGCTCGGGGTGGACGTGCCCGAGGCGGTCTCGTTGCGCAGTGACGGCGACCTGGTGCTGGTGCCGGTGGCCGATCCGTCGGCCTTGGACGCCGAGACGCTGGCCGAGGTGACCGCGGCGCTGGTCCACGAGGGCTCGGTCGCGCTGATCGCGGCCGACGAGGCGGTGGACCGGCTGCGCGGGCATCTCGCCGCTGCGGGCATCCCGAACGCGACGCCCGACGACGTCGACGCCGAGGAGCGGGTCACCGTGGTGCCCGCCACGCTGGTCAAGGGCCTCGAGTACGACCATGTCGTCGTTCACGAGCCGGCCGACATCGTCGCCGCCGAACCCAAGGGCCTCAACCGCCTCTATGTCGTGCTGACCCGAGCGGTGTCGCGGCTGTCGGTGGTGCACGCCAAGCCGCTGCCCGGCCCGCTGGCCTGACCGCCGGCCTGACCGCTCTGTTCGGTGTCAACTTTGTGGCACAAAGTTCTTTGACTTTGTGCGGTAAAGTTCTTTGCATGACCCCGATCGATGACGACGCCCCTCCGCTCGACCCGGCCGAGTCGCTCGCCCTGATCGAGCGGGAGCGGGCCAAGCTCGGCCGCGACCTCTCGCCCGACCCCCGGCTGATGTTCTGGCCGTGGGGCATCGCCTGGCTCGTCGGCTTCGCCCTGTTCTTCCTGCGATTCGGCCCGGACGGGCGGGTCTTCGTCGACCTGCCGGCCTGGCTGCCGCTGGCCGCCCTGGCCCTGCTGATGATCGGGGCCGGCATCACCACCGGGGTGGTCGGCAGCCGGGTCAGCCGCCGGGTCACCGGCCCCAGCAACCGTCAGGGCGCGATGTATGGGATCAGCTGGTCGGTCGCCTTCACCGCCTTCTCCATCCTCTTCGCGCAGTTCAGCGATGTGCTGCCGGAGAGCCAGGCGGGTCTGTTGTGGGCCGGCGGCATGGTCGCCCTGACCGGTGCGCTCTACATGGCCGGCGCCGCCATCTGGAACGACCGCAACATGTTCCTCCTCGGCTCGTGGACCAGCCTGATCAACATCGTGGGCATCCTGGCCGGCCCCGGGTGGCACTCGCTGATCGTCGCGGTCGCCGGGGGCGGCGGCATGGTCGCCGCCGGCCTGATCGGCTGGCTCAGGCTGCGATGAGCGACCACAGCGAACCCCTGGTCACCGAGCTCGACCCGGTGATCCACGCTCAGGCCCGGCTGCGCGTCGTCTCGGCCCTCTCGGTGCTGCGCGACGACGACCGCATCGCCTTCCCCCAGCTCCAGCAGTCGCTCAACATGACCGCCGGCAACCTCTCGGTGCACCTGCGCAAGCTCGAGGACGCGAGCTATGTCGAGGTCACCAAGACCCACCACGGGCGTACGCCGGCCACGCTGGTCCGCCTCACCCGGCGGGGCCGGCTCGCCTTCGACGACTACACCGCGGCGCTGCGGGCGCTGCTCAACCCCAAGGAGGAGCCGTGACCCTGGCCCGAGCCATCGAGGTGACCCGTCGCTACGGCGACAAGCCGGCCCTCGACCGCGTCTCGCTCGGCGTCGAGGCGGGCGAGCTGGTCGGTCTGCTCGGCCCCAACGGCGCGGGCAAGAGCACCCTGGTCAACCTGCTCACCGGCATCCGGCGGCCCACGTCGGGCCGGGTCGAGCTCTTCGGCGGCGACCCCCGTTCGGCCGCCAGCCGGCGCGAGCTCGGCGTAACTCCACAGGAGACCGGGTTGCCGGCCTCGCTCCGCGTCGGTGAGGTCGTCGACTTCGTCTCCGCCCACTACGACAATCCGCTGCCCCGGGGCGAGCTGCTCGACCGCTTCGGACTGACCGATCTCGTACGGCGTCAGACCGGTGGCCTGTCCGGCGGTGAGAAGCGGCGGGTCGCCGTCGCGCTCGCGTTCGTCGGCCGCCCCCGCATGGTGTTCCTGGACGAGCCGACCACCGGCCTCGACGTGCAGGCCCGCCGGTTGCTCTGGGACGGCATCCGCTCCTACTCGGCCGACGGCGGCACGGTCGTGCTGACCAGCCACTACCTCGAGGAGATCGAGGCCCTGGCCCGGCGGGTGGTGGTGATCGGGGGTGGCCGGGTGCTGGCCGACGACACGGTCGACGCCGTCCGCGGCCTGGTCGCCGTCCGCCGGGTCAGCCTGACCGTCCGCGAGCCCCTGCCCGAGCTGGCCGGCGTCTCGGACGTCGAGCGCGACGGCGACCGGTTGCATCTGCTGACCGGCGACGCCGACCGGCTGGTGCGCGACCTGGTCGCGTACGGAATCGACTTCTCCGATCTGGAGGTGCGCCCGACCTCACTGGAGGAGGCGTTCCTCGCCCTCACCCGCGAACCCGCGGCCGCCTGACTCCCCGGGAGGATCCATGTCGTCCCTCGCCCTCACCCACGCCCGCTTCCAGCTCCTCGAGACCATCCGCATCCCGATCGCCGTCTTCGGCAGTGCGTTCTTCCCGTCGGCGGCCATGCTCGCCTTCGTCGTGCCGTTCGTCGGCGACAACGCGGAGTACGCCACGTACGCCACCGTTTCGATGATCACGTTCTCGGTGATGACGACCAATCTCTTCCAGCACGGCGTGGGTGTCTCCGAGGACCGCGCGCAACCCTGGGATCCGTACGTCCGCACCCTGCCCGCCGGCGCGGCACCTCGCTTCGCCGGGCGCATCCTGTCCGGCCTGTGCCTGATGGCGGTCTCGCTGCTGCCGGTCGTCCTGATCGCCGCCTTCCTCACCGAGGCCACCGTGACCGGGGCCGGCTTCCTGATCGCCGCCGGGACGACGTTCCTGATCGCGATCCCGTTCATCCTGATGGGACTGGCGATCGGCTATTCGATGCCGCAGAAGGCGGCGATCGTGGTGGCCCAGGTCTTGTTCTTCCCGCTGGCGTTCCTGGGCGGCCTGATGACCGGGCCCGGCCTGGCCCCCGGCATCGTGGAGGATCTGGCGCCCTATCTGCCCACTGGCGGCGCGGCTCGTCTGATGTGGTCGGCGGTGGGCGATTTCCGGTACGATTTCGGATCTATCGCCGCGCTCGTGGGCTGGACGGTCGTGCTCGGTGGGGGAGCCGTATGGGCCTATCGACGCGATGAGGGTCGGCGTTTCAGCTAGAACAACGACACTTAAGCCCGACCACAGGTACGCGATGCGACGATGCGGCCATGACCCCATCGACGCCCGGAGCTCCGGCCTGGGTCGATCTCGGCACCGCCGATCTGGCCGACGCACAGAGGTTCTACTGCGAGCTGTTCGGCTGGTCGGCCGAGATGTCCGGTGATTACGTCACCTTCTCGCTCAACGGCCTGCCGGTGGCCGGCGCCGGTCCGCTCTACGGCGCCGGGCAGCCGACCGCCTGGAGCACCTACATCGGCACCAGCGACGCCGACGGTGTCGCGGCCCGGGTGGCGTCGAACGGCGGCAAGGTGCTGGTGCCGCCGTTCGACGTGCAGGACCAGGGACGGATGGCAGCCTTCCTCGACCCCGGCGGCGCGCCGTTCAGCGTGTGGGAGCCGGGCACGATGCACGGCGCCGAGCTCTTCGACGTGCCCGGCGCGCTCACCTGGAACGAGCTGAACGCCCGCGACCTGGACGGGTCGATGGCGTTCTACCAGGCGGTGTTCGGCTGGCAGTTCCGCAACAGCTCGATGTCCGGCATCCCCTACATCGTGGCCAAGGTGCACGAGACACCGGTCTGCGGCCTCCTGCCGATGCTGCCGGAGGTCTGGCCGGACGACGTCAGTCCGCACTGGACGGTGTATTTCGCGGTGCACGACTGCGACCGCTCGACCGAGCACACGCTGGCGATCGGCGGTCGCGTCGTCCAGCCCCCGACCACCCTGCCGATCGGTCGCTACGCCGTCCTGGCCGACCCCCAGGGTGGCATCTTCGCCGTGCTGGCCGGCGCCCGCTGAGCCGGCGTCAGCCCCGCACCGGCACGACCAGGGGGCCGTGGTCGCCTTCGATCACCCGGACCCGTACGCGGTAGTGCTTGGCCAGATTCTCCTCGGTGAGCACCTCGCGCGCCGTTCCCGCCGCGACCACCACCCCCTCGGCCAGCAGCACCATGCGATCGGCGTACTCCCCCGCGGTGGTCAGGTCGTGCATCGTCGTCAGCACGGTCAGCGACCGCTCGGCCCGCAACCGGTCGATCAGCTCGAGCACCTCCTGCTGGTGTCCGATGTCGAGCGCGCTGGTCGGCTCGTCGAGCAGCAGGATGCCGGCGCCCTGGGCGAGCGCGCGAGCCAGGAAGACCCGCTGCCGCTCGCCGCCGGAGAGCGTCTCGAGCCGGCGGCCGGCGAAGCGCGCGACATCGAGCGACTCCAGGACCTCGTCGACGGCGGCCAGGTCGGCGGCCGACTCGCGGCCCAGGGGCGGGATGTACGGCGTACGCCCGAGCAACGCGTAGTCGAGCACCCGCATGCCCGGCGGAACGGTCGGTGACTGGCTCACCGTGGCGATCGTCTTGGCGCGTTCGCGGCGGGGCAACCGGTCGACCGGGGTGCCGTCGAGCTCCACCGTGCCGGTGAAGGGCAGCAGACCGCCGATCGCGCGCAGTGCCGTGGACTTGCCCGCGCCGTTGGGCCCGATGACCGTGACCCACTCGCCCCGGGCCACCTCCAGGGCCACGCCGCCGACGATCAGGTTCCCGTCCAGGCGTACGCGAAGGTCCCGCACCCGGATCGCCCGGTCGCTCACGACGCGCCCCGGCTGCGGCGCAGCACCACGATGAAGAACGGCGCGCCGAAGAACGCGGTGACCACGCCGATCGGGATCTCGGCCTGGCCCCCGGCCGTGCGGGCGAGCAGGTCGGCCAGGGCCAGGAAGGCGCCCCCGAAGAGCACCGAGAGCGGCAGGATCGACCGGTAGCTCGGCCCGGCCAGCAACCGCATGGTGTGCGGCACGATGATGCCGACGAAGCCGATCAGCCCCGACACCGAGACCGCCGCCGCCGTGCCCAGCGAGGCGGCCACGATCAGCAGGTAGCGGCTGCGCTGGGGGTGCAGCCCGAGACCGGTCGCCTCCTCGTCGCCGACGGTCAGCACGTCGAACTCGCGACGCTGGGCCAGCACGATGACGGCGGTGACGACGGCGTACGGGAGCACGATGAGCACGTCGTGCCAGCCCGCCGTGGCCAACCGGCCCAGCAGCCACGAATAGACCTCGCGCAGCGTCTCGACGTGCTGCTGCATGAGATAGGTCTGCCCGGCCGCCAGGAACGACGAGACCGCCACCCCGGCCAGGATCAGCGTCGCCGGGGACCGGTCCCGGCCGCCGGCCGCGCCGAGCAGCCAGGTCAGCGCGACCGCTCCGAGCGCACCGGCGAACGCGGCCACCGGCACACCGATCGGCAGGTTGGCGGTGGCGTCGCCGATGGCCCCGGTCCGCAGCGAGATCACCGCGGTCACGCCGAGGCCCGCTCCGGCCGCCACCCCGAGCAGGTGCGGGTCGGCCAGCGGGTTGCGGAAGACTCCCTGATAGGCCGCCCCGGCCAGCGCGAGGAGGCCGCCGACCAGCAGCCCGAGCACCACCCGGGGCAGCCGCAGCTCGGTGAGGATCGCCACCTCACGGTCGGTCAGGCCGCTGTGCAGGTGCACCCCGGGCAGCAGGTTGAGCAGTTCGGCGGCGACGCCGGCCGGCGGCAGTGAGACCGATCCGAAGGCCAGCCCCGCGATCAGCGCCACCAGCACCGCCACCACGCCACCGGCCAGCCAGCCGGCCCGCAGCCCGGCCGGCCGGGCCACGTCCGCTTTGGTCACGCCGGGATTTTGGCCACGGCGTCGGCCACCGCCCGCACCAGGTCGACGGTGCGCGGACCCCAGCGGGACGCGATGTCGTCGTCCAGCGCGTAGATCTGATTGCTCTTGACCGCGGTGACCGTGCTCCAGCCCTTGCGGGCGGCGACCGTCTGCGGCGACTGCTTGCAGCACTTGGTGTCGGCCAGGAAGACCGTGTCGGGATCGGCCTTGACCAGCGCCTCCGGGGAGAGCTGGGGATAGCCGCCCTTGGCCCCGTCGGGGTCCGCGGCGTCGGCCACGTTGGTCATGCCGAAGAGCGAGAAGATCGAGCCCACGAACGTCTTCGAGGTGACCGTGTAGAGGGTCGGGTCGAGCTCGTAGTAGTAGCTGAGCGGCGTGCTGCGAGCCGGCACGTCCTTGACGATCTTGTCGATGTCGGCCTTCATCCGGGTGGTCACCGCGTCGGCCTCCGCCCGGTGGCCGGTCAGGGTGCCGAGCTCGCCGATCTCCTCGTAGGTGCGGTCGAGGTCGGTCGCGGCTTCGACGAGGAGCACCGGGATCTTCAGCCGGTCGAGCTGCGCGACGATCTTGTCGATGTCGTTGGACAGGATGACCAGGTCGGGGTCCTTGGCCGCGATCGCCTCGGCGTTCGGCTTGAACCCGGAGAGGTCGGTCCTGGGGGCGTCGGCCGGGAAGCTCGACTGGTCGTCGACCGCGGTCACCTGCGGACCGGCCCCGATCGCGAACAGCATCTCGGTGGCCGTCGCGTTCAGCGAGACGATCTTTTCCGGGCGTTGGTCGAGGGTGAGATCGCCGACGGTCACCGGGTACGACGCGGTGCCGGCGCTCGACGCCGCGGTGCCCGAGGGCTCGGTGCTGTCGTCGTTGCCGCCGCAGGCTCCGGCGAGCAGCAACGTGGTGACCGCCAGCGCGGCGGTGAGAACGCGTTTCATGAGATCCTCCGGTCGGCCGGGTGCTTCGCCGACGGGCGTCGGCCGGGTGCTTCGCCGACAGGGCCTCGGGGGTGGTCTGTCCGCGAGGCGCCCCTCCCCGGGAGCGCTTCTTCGCGACCGGCGTCCAGGCGACCTGGCTCGGCCCCCTCGACTTCTCCAGGAGGTCACACAGTTGCGGGACAGCGCCGGATTCCCACCGGCTTCGCTGAACGCGGTCCCTCTGACGCTATCCCACCCACACCGTGATCAACGGGGCGGTTCGGAGGTCTTCCCGGTGGCCCGGTCACCCTCTCGGGCCGCCTCCTCGTCGCCGGCCAGCGCGGCCCGCAGCCGCTGCTTCTCGGCCGTGCGACGACTCGCGACGCCGACGAGCTGCTCGTTCATCTGGTTGCGCCACTTGGCGAGCAGGAAATACGAGGCGACGGCGGACACCACGATCGCGATCATCCCGGCGACCAGGAAGTTGAGCGGGAGGGGCGTGAGCAGCGCGAGAACCACCACGAACAGGCCGATGCGGCCGAGCGTGTACTTGATGGCGGGGCTCATGTCTCCCTCTCCTCAGCCCACGCGGTGGCTCAGCCACCGCAGGCCGTAGAACCAGATCAGGCAATAGACCACAGTGAAGCCCGCAGCCCCGGCCAGGCCACTGACCAGCGTCGGGAACTGGCTCGCGGCGAAACCGGCGATCGTCATCCCGACGGCCACGGCGAACCCGGTGCCCAGCAGTGCGACGACCACCCGCGAGGCACCGTAACCCTCGGCGCGGAACTCCTCGACGAACAGCCAGACCGGCAGGATGATCGCGAGCCAGCCGCTGGTGGCGCCGAACTCGGAGACCCGGGTCAGCGACAGGATCGCCTCGAGGATCAGGAGCAGCACGGCCCCGGTCACCAGCCCGGCCAGCGCGGTGCCGAGAAGGTCACCGATGGTCGCCAGGCGTCCACTGGGGTCACGGCGCGGCCGGCGCGCGCTTTTCGTGTCGGTCATGACAACCTGAGGGTACGCGCCCGCTCAGGCCCACACCTTCTGCGGCTGGCTGCGGCGCTCGGCCAGCGACGGCGCCCGATCGTAGGCACGGACGACGGCGTAATCCTCGTCACGCTCGACCGGCTGGAAGCCCGCGTCCCCGATGAGCTCGACCAGATCGTCCCGCTCGGGCCGGTCGCCCGAGCCGTCCAGGTCGTCGGCTCCGAAATTCATCGTGAGCTGGGCGATCGACAGGGTGTGGGTGTCCCACGAACACGTCACGTGGGCGATGTTGTCGAGCAGCAGGCGGGACACGGCGAACATCTTGAGCGACTCGACCGGCGCGACCTCGGTGGCGCGGTCGCCCGAGCCGGTCTCCCGGCGCAGCGGGCGGAACGCCAGGACATCGCCGGTCTCGTCCTGCCGCTCCCGCAGCCGCAGCAACTCGTCGACGCGGTCGCCGTAATCCTCGAGATGCCCGTAGACCATCGTGGCCACCCGGTCGCCGCCGGCGCCGGCCGGAGCCGCGCCGGTGAACGTGACCCGGTCGCCGTTGAGCTCGGTGCGCCGGTGGTGGGCCAGCCGGCCCAGCCAGGCGAGATCGTCGCAGCCGAACAGCGCCACACCGTCCGCACGGCTCAGCCGCTCACCGGCGTGGACCTTGGCCTCCAGCTCGCGCTTCAATCCGGCCTCCATGTGCTGCGCCTCCCTCTCCGAACTGCGTCGAGAGTACGTCTGTCCCCCGGCGACCCGGCGGCCGCCGGTGTCCGCTCGGCTCCCGAGAACTGCCGTTCGTCGGATTCCCAGCCTTCTTTCATCTCGGATCAATCGACAGGCATGCGAGCTGTGGGGTAAGTCTTTAGGGGGACGGCACGCGGCGCCGGGCGCCGCGACGAACGGGGAGCAGATGGCGACAGCACGAGTTGGGGTCCGGCGATCACGCAGAGCGCGCCCATGGTGGCGCCCTGTCGTGTTCTCGGCTGTGGCCGCCACCATCGCCGCCCTGTTCCAGCCCGTGCCCGCCCTGGCCGATCCGGCCGCCGCCCCGCAGGACACGTTCAACCTGGCCGTGCCCGACATCGGCTCCCGGCCGATGGCGCTCGGCACCCTGACCCTCCCCGGTCAAAAGGCCACCATCTCCCCGGTCGCCTCGCTGCCCGGCGCCGCCACCAACCCGGTGCTGCAGCAGATCGAAAAGGGTCGCAACGACATCTCGGCCCTGGGCGACAAGTTGATCCAGACCGAGCAGGATCGTGACCTGGCCCAGGCCCAGGCCGAGGCGGCCCGGCTGAAATACGAGGCGGCCTCGGCCGCTCTCCAGCAGGCCCAGGCGGCCGCGGCCGACGCCGCCGCCCAGGCCGTGATCGACGCCGCCGCCCTGCCGCCGGGCAGCCTGGCCGGTGTCAACAACCTCGACGACCTGGCCCGCCTGCAGCGCGGCCAGGGCACCGCACAGGCCATCGCCCGTCAGATCGAGCTGGCCCAGGTGACGACGCAGCTCGCACTGGACGACCAGTCGCTGAGCACCGAGCGCCACACGGAGTACGCCGCGACCTACCGGACCCTGCAGACCCAGCTGACCCGCAAGCAGGCCGCGCAGCAGACCCTCGAGCTGGCCCACCAGCCCGAGTTGGCCGCGGCCGAGGCCAGCCAGGCCGGCGTCGACAGCGCGCTCGCGCCCACCTATCTGGCCGGCCCCGAGGCCGGTCGCGGCGCCGACGCCAAGGCCATGGGGGCGCTCCGGTTCGCCCTGGCCCAGCGGGGCGACCCCTACGTCTGGTCCGAGGAGGGCCCCGACGAGTACGACTGCTCCGGTCTGATGTGGGCGGCCTACAAGTCGGTCGGCTTCCAGCTCAACCGGGTCTCGCGCGACCAGTACTGGCAGACCCGCAACAAGGTCGTGTCGCGATACTCGCTGCTCCCCGGCGACCTGCTCTTCTTCAGCCATTCGAACAGCTGGCGGGGCATCCACCACGTCGCGATGTACGCGGGCAACGGCATGATGGTCGAGGCCCCGCGCACCGGTCTCAACGTGCGCCTGACCCCGGTCCGGTGGTCGCGGCTGTTCCAGGCCACCCGCGTGTTCGGCTCGATCGAGGGCGTCGTGCCCGGCCCTGTGCTCGGCGAGCCCGATCCCGAGCCGCCGACCACGCCGGACAACCCGACGCCGACCACGCGCCCGACCTCGCCGCCCACGAGCACGAGGCCGCCGACGAGCCCGTCGACGCCGCCGAAGAGTCCGTCGACCCCGCCGACCACCCCGTCGACGCCGCCCACCACTCCGTCAACCCCGCCGACCACCCCGTCGACGCCGCCCACCACCCCGTCGACGCCGCCGACCACTCCGTCAACCCCGCCGACCACCCCGTCGACGCCGCCCACGACAACCAACCCGCCGGCGACGACGAATCCGCCGGCCACCACCAACCCGCCGGCGACGACCACGGCGCCGGCCAGCGGTGGCGGGTCCAGCTCCGGGGGTGGCTCCAGCTCGGGTGGCGGGTCCAGCTCGGGTGGCGGGTCCAGCTCGGGTGGCGGGTCCAGCTCCGGGGGCGGCTCCAGCTCCGGGGGCTCCAGCACTCCGTCGGGTGGTGGGTCGAACTCGGCCGGCGCCGGGTCCAGCTCGAGTTCGGCCTCGGCTGACTCGACGCCCAGCGGTGGCAGCAGTTCGGCCAAGGCCACCGAGTCGACCACCAAGCCGTCCTCGAAGTCCTCTTCGGGATCCTGAGGGCGGCCCGGCGCGTCGTGTCCGCTTCGGTCTACGGGTGCCGGGCGGGCTCCGCCACGAGGTGCTCGAATTTGGTCTTTCCGGTGGTCGATGCCCGGCCGGGGGCATGGTCCAGTTGATGCCGGGTGTGCTGACGCGCACGGATATGGCACGGTTATGTGAGCGCCCGACGACCGAATCCGTCGGCACGCGGCGGTCGGGAGGTTCCATGGACGAGCGGCAGGCGAAACCGGACAGCGACGGCAGGAAGCCGCCCGCTGCGGGGACGCCGGTGGTCGGCGATCAGGATGCGTATGCGCCTCCGCCACCGCCCGCACCAGGAGCTTTGTGGGGAGCCATGCAGCCGGGCGAGAGCTCCGGCAGCGGCTCGGTGAGGGCGACCGCGCAGGTCTCGGCCGCTCCGGCCACGGACGACTCCGGTGCTTCCTCGGCTTCCGGCATCCCTTCGGCTGCTCCGGCTTCCGACAACGGTGCCGCGCCTTCCGACCGCACGCCCGAGCGGGTCGACGGCTCCAGCCGGCGACTGCCGACGACCCTCGGGTCGGGCGCCGCCCGCGCCACCGTGCCCGGCTCGATCAGCCCCGCGCCGGCCGGCGCGACCGGCTGGGGCACGGGCGAGGCCAAGGTCTACGGCAGCACCAACTCGGCCGAGGCAGCCGGAGCCAAGGTCGTCACCCCGACCGTGTCCGCTTCCGCCCCGGTCTCGGCAGCTCCTTCGGCGCCCATCGTGGCTTCCGCTCCCCCCGCCTCCGGCCAGGTGAGCCGGTCAGCGACGGCTTCCGCTCCGCCCGCTCCCGGCCAGGAAAGCCGGTCGGTGGTGGCGCGCGCCAAGGTCGGCGCGCCCAAGGCGCCCGACCGCGCGCCGGTCCAGTCCGACCCGCAGCCCGGGCCGAGCGACCCGGAACCCGCGCGTCCCGCCCCGGTGCCCACGCCGCCCCCATCGCGCCCGCAACCCGAGCCGAGCGACCCGGAACCCGCGCGTCCCGCCCCGGTGCCCACGCCGCCCCCGTCGCGGCCGCAGCCCGGAGAGCCTTCGCCCGGCCGCCCCGAGCCGATCGAGCCCCAGCCGTTCCCGGCCCCCACGCCGCCCGGCCCCTTCCCGGCGCCGACGCCTTCGCCCAGCCCGACTCCTCCTGGGCCGGTTCCGCCCGGCCCCGGCCCGTCGCCGGTGCCGCCCGGTCCGGGTCCTTCGCCCATGCCGCCCGGTCCCGGGCCGAACCCCGTGCCGCCAGGTCCCGGGCCGAACCCCGTGCCGCCCGGTCCCGGGCCGAACCCCGTGCCGCCAGGTCCCGGGCCGAACCCGGTTCCGCCGGGTCCGGGGCCGAGTCCTGTGCCGCCGTCGCCCGGCCCGAGCCCCGTGCCCGGCCCGCCACAGCCGATCGTCCCGCCCCCGCCGCTGATCTCCTCGGTCAACAGCGGTCTGCCGGCCTACACGGTGCCGCCGGCCACCTCGGGACGGCCCGCCACCCCGTTCGGGGTCGGTGAGCCGCACGGAAACCGGCCACCGTTCGGAGCGAATCCGCCTCGGCCGTTCGGCGCCCCCGGCGCTCAGGCGGAGCCGACCCAGGTCGTGCCGACCGAAACAAGGTCGCGGGCGGGCGACGTCCCGGCCTATCCGCCGGGCTTCGACCCCGAGCCGACGATGGCCGTCCCGCAGCAGCGCCCTGATCCCGGCACCCTCTATGGCACCGGCGGATACGAGACGATCGACACAACGATGCCCGTTTCGACCAACCCGGTGGAGAATTCCGGGTCGTTGACCGGGCACATCCTGGCCCAGGGCTGGCGCGACGAGGTCATCGACCGGCGGCGCGGCAACATGAAGGTCGCGGTGGCCATGCTGGTGGTGTTGGGCCTGCTCGTGACGGTGAGCATCGTCTTCCTGCTGACCGCCGGCAGCTCCTTCAGCGACTGGCTCGGGGGCGTCTTCTCCTGACCTCTCACAGCCGGCGGAAGTGCCCGCGGCGGCCGGGCCGACCGGTAGGCGATTTGGCGTAACGCCGGGCGTGACCCTAAGCTTGCTTGGTTTGTGTGCTGGGTCTGCTGCGCGTATTGCGTTCCGGGCCGACGGGTGAGCCTGCCCACTACCAGCGCGGAATGCGGTCGGCGTGCCAAACGTTGAGCCGTACACTTATGACAGTTATTGAGCGGCGTGCCCCCCTGGCGCGCCACGGGCGTTCTTGCGGGCATTTCAGCGGTCGGCTCACAGCAGCCACGGCGGGCCATTCGCGAGCATGCGCCCCCGTAGAGAGGTTCTCTTGACCACTTTCGCTGATCCCAGCACGTTCCCGTCCGTCTTCGAGACCCGTTCCACCGAGTCCGGCGCCACCGAGTCCACCGAGACCGCGTCGGCCGAGACCCCGGCCGCTGCCACCGAGCAGCCCACCCCCGAGACCACCGAGACCGTGGTCGTCGTGGCACCCGCCGACGAGACCCCCGTCGTCGCGTCCACCGACGAGACCACCGTCGTCGCCTCCACCGACGAGACCTCTGCTGTCGCGTCCGCCGACGAGACCCCCGTGGTCGCGTCCGTTGACGAGACTGCGGTCGCGGCTCCGATCGCTGAGACCACCGAGATCGCTGTGACGGCGGAGAGCACCGACGAGCCGGCTGAACCCGCCGAGCCCGCGGTCGTCCTGCCGACCTTCGCCGAGCTGGGCATTCCCGCCGAGCTGGTGCGCGTCCTCAGCCGTGAGGGCATCACCACCCCGTTCGAGATCCAGGCCGCGACGATGCCCGACGCGCTGGCCGGCCGGGACGTGCTCGGCCGCGGCCAGACCGGCTCCGGCAAGACCCTGGCGTTCGGCCTGCCGCTGCTGGCCCGCGTCGCCCAGGGTGGCCGGGCCCGCCCGCACTACCCCAAGGCCCTGATCCTGGTGCCGACGCGCGAGCTGGCGATGCAGGTCGCCGACGCGCTGACGCCGCTGGGCCGCTCGGTCGGCGTCTTCCTCAAGACCGCCGTCGGCGGGGTGCCCTACGACCGTCAGATGGACGCGCTGCGCCGCGGCGTCGAGGTCATCGTGGCCACTCCGGGCCGCCTCGGCGACCTGATCGAGCGGGGCGCCTGCCGCCTGGACGACATCGAGATCACCGTTCTCGACGAGGCCGACCAGATGGCCGACATGGGCTTCCTGCCCGAGGTCACCGAGCTGCTGTCCAAGACCCCTGAGAAGGCGCAGCGGCTGCTGTTCTCGGCCACTCTCGACGGTGACGTCGACGCGCTGGTCAAGCGGTTCATGCACGACCCGGTCACGCACTCCACGGACCCGTCCGAGGCCAGCGTGTCCACCATGGATCACCACCTGCTGCTGATCCCGCCGCACGACAAGTTCCCGATCGCCGCGTCGATCGCCAACCGGGCCGGCAAGACGATCGTCTTCGCCCGCACCCAGATGGGCGTCGACCGGCTCCAGGAGCAGCTGCGGCAGGTCGGCGTCCGGGCCGGCGCGCTGCACGGCGGCAAGACCCAGCGGGTCCGCACCCGTACGCTCGCCGAGTTCAAGGAGGGCCGCACCAACGTCCTCGTGGCGACGGACGTGGCCGCCCGCGGCATCCACGTCGACGGCATCTCGCTGGTCATGCACGTGGACCCGCCCAAGGACCCGAAGGACTACCTGCACCGCGCGGGTCGCACCGCCCGGGCCGGCGAGTCGGGTGCCGTGGTGACGCTGGTGCTGCCCAAGCAGCGCCGCACCACCCAGGCCATGATGTCCAAGGCCGGTGTCGCGCCGACCGAGACGCGGGTGCGTCTGGGCGACGAGAAGCTGGCCGAGATCACCGGGGCCAGCGAGCCCAGCGGTGTGCCGGTCATCGAGGAGCCGGAGCCCCGTCGCGAGCGTGGCGACCGTCCGCGTGGCCGCTTCGGCGACCGCCCGCGCGGCTCGTACGGCGACCGCCCCCGCGGTGACCGTCCGCAGCGTTCGTACGGTGACCGTCCGCAGCGTTCGTTCGACGACCGGCCCGCCGGTGACCGTCCGCAACGGTCTTACGGCGACCGGCCGGCCGGCGAGCGGGGCTCGTTCGGCGACCGTCCCCGCGGTGACCGTCCGCAACGTTCGTACGGCGACCGCCCCGAGCGCGGCGGCTTCGGCGGCGACCGCTCCGGCTCCACCGGCGGCGACCGCGGCAGCTCCACAGGCGACCGCGGCGGCTACGCCGGCGGCGCGGACCGCGGCGGCTACGCCGGTGGCGGCGACCGGGGTGGCTACTCCGGTGGCGGCGACCGGGGCGGCTTCGCCGGCGGTGGCGACCGTCCGCGCGGCGAGCGCGGCTTCGGCCGCCCCACCGAGCGCAACGGTGAGCGCGCCGGCGGTTTCCGCCGCGACACCAACCAGCGCAACGACCGCCGGGAGGGCCCCACGGGCCGTTTCGGCACGCCGCGCCCGGCTCGTAGCTACTGAGCCTGAACCACTCGAACGCTGAATCCGTGACGCCCGGCACCCGACGTGCCGGGCGTCCGGCTTTTCCCGGGCGGCCCGGCCGGGTACACAGAGGGCATGTCGCTGCTGCCCGCTTCCCTGTTCTGGCAACGCAAGGACCTGGCCGGATCCGAGCACACCCTGCTCGACACGTCCGACGGCCTCTATGCCCGCGGCACGGCGCTCGCGGTCGATCCCGTCCCCTACAGCTGTCGTTACGAGCTGCGCACTGATCCGGGCTGGGTCACGGCGCACTTCGATGTCGCCACCGAGGGCGCCGGCTGGGCCCGGACGCTGCGCCTCGAACTGGCCGCCGGCACCTGGCGGGCCACCACCGCCGAGCAGGGCAACCTCGACGCGGTGCTGTCGGCCACCGGGCACGCCGGCGCGGGACTGCCGGGCATCGAGGATCCCGATCTGCTGTACGGCGCGTTCGACGTCGACCTGACCGGCTCGCCGCTCACCAACACGCTGCCCATCCGCCGCCTGGGCCTGCACCGGCCGGCCGCCGACGCCGTCGGTGTCGCGCACCGGCTCAGCGTGGCCTGGGTGCTGCTGCCCAGCCTCGAGGTGGTGCAGGCCGACCAGATCTACACCGCGCTGGGCGAGGGCCGGGTGCGGTTCGCGACCGAGACCTTCAGCGCCGATCTGGCCATCGACGAGGACGGCTTCGCCGTCGACTATCCCGGCCTGGCCGGGCGGGCCGGTGACCCGTACCCCAAGCAGGTCTCCTGACGCCGCAGGCGGCTCCTCAGCGGCCGCGGCGGGGCGATCAGCCGAGGTGAGGCTGCGGCCGGTTCTCCCATTTGGTCGAGAGAGCTATCGCCGTCCGGGTCGAAGCCACCCCGGGCGTGCGGTTGACCCGCACGATGAGCTGTTCGAGCTCGGCGATCGTGCCGACCCGGACGGTCAGCTGATACGACTCCACCCCGGCCATGAAATAGCAACTCTCCACCTCGGGCATCGCGCGCAACGCGGTCAGCACGTCATCCGTGTCGGCGCCGGAGTCCTCGATGATGCCGATCAGGGCGGTCACGCCGAGACCGAGCGCCTCGTAGTCGACCTCGGCCCGGTAACCGCGGATCGTGCCGGCCGCCTCGAGCTTGCCGACCCGCTCGTGCACGGCCGGCGCGGAGAGCCCCACCTGGCGCGCGAGCTCGGCGTACGACGAGCGGGCGTTCTCCCGTAGCAGCTCGATCAGGCGGAGGTCGATGGAGTCCATGGTGAAGACCCTAATCGGGTGGCAGTTGGTCACTCACGCCCGGTAGCAGCGCAAACGTCGGCAGGATAACGATCACTGTCGCAATTAGGGCTTTTTCCGCATTCCAGGGACTCGGTTCCGGGGCAATGCTCTAATGGCTTTACGTCCCGATCGAGCACGCCGACACTCACCGTGATCACGGCCGCTCCAAAAGACCGACGCGAGGAGGGGGCTGTGGACACTGGAGATCGCTTGCTCACACCAGGCGAGGTGGCCGCGCTGTTTCGCGTCGACCCGAAAACGGTGACCCGTTGGGCCGCCGCTGGGCGCATCGGCAGCATTCGTACTCCCGGCGGCCACCGCCGATTCCGTGAATCCGAGGTCCGCGCATTGCTCGAGGGCGATGGCGTGGTCGAGGAAATGCGCGAGGACGATGCCGCCAACCGGCCCCGGAACGCAGGCCCGAGCAATCCGGGCATGGGTTACGGGCCGCCCAACGGGTTGCGCTGAGAGTTCAGTTCACCCTTCCAACGGGTCAGGAGCGTGTGGGGTACGCCCAGAGCGTCCAGCGCTTTGCCCGCAACGAAGTCGACGAGTTGTTGTGCAGTGGCCTGCGCCCCGGCGCCGTAGAAGCCCGGGCTCGCAGGGAGGACGACCGCACCGGCGTCATGAAGCGCGATCAGGTGCTCGAGGTGACTGCGCGTCACCGGCGTCTCGCGAGGGACGATGACTGTGCGTCGTCGTTCCTTGAGGTTCACCTCGGCCGCCCGCTGCAGCAGATCCTTGGACAGGCCGATCGCGATGCCCGCGCACGCGGCCGTGCTGGCCGGCACCACGATCATGCCCTTGGCCGGGTACGACCCACTGCTGGGCCCGGCGGCCAGGTCGCCCGCGGGCCAGTAGGACAGGTCGCCCAGATCCCGCCCCAGCCACGCGCCGACGTCGTCCTTCCAATGCGCGTCGCGCACAGTGGACCCGGTCTCGTCGAGGATCGTCAGCCGCGCGGCCCGCGAGACGACCAGATCGATCGCCTCGCCCGCATCGAGCAGGGCCGAGAGAACAGCCCGGGCGTAGGGCGTCCCGGAAGCCCCGGAGACCCCCACGACCCATGGTTCACGCATACCTCAAGTGTGCCCGCTAGTCCCGCTGCACCCAGGCCGAAGTGGGAAACGACTCCCGGGTGGTCTCCCAGGTGCCGGGTTTGCTGTCGGCGCCGGTGATGCGACCCGACCCGGCCATCCGCTTGAGCTGAGCCAGAGGCAGGGCCGGACTGCCCCGAGCGACCAGGAAGCCGTCGCCCTCGGGAGCGGCCTCGCACTCTGTTCCGTACTTCTCCTGGCCGGGAACGACCAGTTCGCACTTCGGAGTCGGACGGGAACCGGCCATCCGAGCCAGATAGATGCCGACCACGGCGCCACCGGGCGGGATCGGGGTGTAGCCCGGGTTTGCCACGGCCATGGGATAGCCGTAGTCGACCACGTTTCCCGCGGAGTCCCGGAGGGGCACACTCCAGGAACCGGTCGTGACTGTGGCCTGGTCCACGCGAGGATCGATGGTGAAATCAGCGCTTTTCGCCCGAGGAACGAATACCGACGTCGGCATGCCCCTCCGGCCCGCTTCCACGGCAACCAGGCGCAGGCCGGGTGGCACCCAGGAGAGGGCGTAGGCCTGCAAGGCCGGTCGCGGCTTGGTCAACTTGAACGCTGTGGCCAGCCGCACCATCTCGGGCCGGCTGAGGCCGCCGTAAGAGGTCACGACGGCCAGCGCACCCTTGGCGTACTCCCAGACGAGCATGCTGTCGGCCCGGTTGTCCGTCCGGGTGTCGTCCGGGGTCGCCGGCCGGGCGAAGAAGGCCTTGCCGCCGCCGATCTGCTCCGTGGGCGTGATGCCGCCGGTCTGCCAAAGCCGTTTCGGCTTGAAGCCGGGGCGATAAAGGGCGAGCTTGCCGGCCGACCGGTAGGCGGGGGCTCTGACGCCGATCACCTTTCGCCCGATGTACGTGGTCTGGTTGTTGACGCTCACCCAGTCCGGATCACCCACGCGCAGGTCGCCGCTCAGGTAACCGGAGAAGATCAGATCGAAGGGCTTCGTCCCGCGGGGGAAAGCCGGCAGCTCGACGTCGGCCGGGGTCCTGGAGTATCGAGCGACGACTTGCGGCACACCGACCGCGACGAACAATGCCAGCACCGCCATCACGACCCAACCGGACGTTCGTCTCCGCTTCCGCCGGCGCCCCGCGGCGACGATGTCGTCGACCGTGAAGTGCGCCGCCGGTGGCTCGGCGCGAGCCGCTTCGAGCAGCTCAGACAGCTTCATGATGGGCCTCCACGCGCTCCTCGGTGCGGATCTCGACGCCCAGGATGGCGCGGAGCGCCTCCAGACCACGGGAAGTGAATGCCTTCACCGTGCCCTCGGGGCACCGCAGCGCGGCTGCCGTCTGCGGCACGCTCAAGCCTTCGAGAAAGCGCAGCACCAACACCGCTCGATGCTTGACCGGGACCTGTAACAAGGCCCGGC
The DNA here is from genome assembly GCF_023544465.1 of Paractinoplanes maris. GTDB lineage: Bacteria > Actinomycetota > Actinomycetes > Mycobacteriales > Micromonosporaceae > Actinoplanes > Actinoplanes maris. The sequence goes on from NZ_JALPVL010000002.1 coordinate 762,790, forward strand.
GTAAATGCACCCGATCGTCGACCGAGGTGATCGCGTCAGGTGCCGGGCGGTCCGGTAGGGCGTCGCCGTGGGACTGCTCGCGACGCCACCAGGGTCTTCGTGTCTCGTCGATCGCCGCCCGCACCACGGCGGTCCGGGCGTACGCCTCCGGGTTGTCGACCCGCCCCCACTTTCCGTAGAGGCGGGCCAGAGCCGCGAGGACAGCGTCTTCCGCCACCTGCCAGTCGCCGCACGTCAGGTAGGCGAGCCCCCGCAGCGCCTCCATCTGCGTGCCGACGAACTCGCGGAACTCGGCCTCGGTGTCGCTCACGGGGGTTAGACGGACGTCGACGACCGAACGGTTACAGCAGGAGCAGGTCGAGGAGGGCGAAGACGAACAGGGCGATGCCGACGAATCCGTTGGCCGTGAAGAAGGCCCGGTTGACCTTCGACAGGTCGGTCGGCGTCACGACGATGTGCTGGTAGACGAAGGCGACCGCGGTCAGGGCCAGGCCGATCCACCACAGCCAGCCGAGGCCGGCCACCTGGCCGAACCACACGAACAGCGCGAACGTCACGACGTGGGTCACGGTGGAGATGTGCAGCGCCATGCGGACCCCGAAGCGGGCCGGGGTGGAATGCACACCGATCCGGCGGTCGACCTCGACGTCCTGGCAGGCGTAGATGATGTCGAAGCCGCCGATCCACAGGCCCACCGCCAGGCCCAGCAGCCAGGCCGGACCGGAGCCGTCGAACGTGCCGGTGATCCCCAGCCAGGCGCCGACGGGTGCGACGGCCTGGGCCAGCGCCAGCACGTAGTGCGGGAAGTCGGTGAACCGCTTGGCGTACGGATAGACGACCAGCGGGATGACGGCCAGCGGGAACAGCACCAGGCAGAGCCAGTTGAGCAGCCCGGCGGCGACGGCCATCACGACCAGGGAGACGGCGGCGCCGGTCCAGGCCGTCCGCGGCGAGACCGCGCCGGTGACCAGCTCCCGGTTCCGCGTCCGCGGGTTGAGCGCGTCGATCTTGCGGTCGAGGATGCGGTTGGCCGCCATCGCGAAGGTGCGCCCGGACACCATGGCGATGGTGATCAGCAGCAGATCGACCCAGTGGACACCCGAATCGAGCCGGTCGAGCGCGACCGCGGCGGAAAGATAGGCGAACGGCAGCGCGAAGACCGAGTGCTCGATGGCGACCAGGCGCAGGAACGCCTTGACCTTGCCCGGTTTCTCTCCAACCGCCGCGACCGCCGTCATAAGCCGTACTCCTTCCAGCGCTTCTCCACCAGGCTGATCACCTCGGGGGACATCGCCATCTCCTCGGGCCAGCCTCGTGAGTAGCCCTCGCCAGGCAGCTTACGGGTGGCGTCGATGCCCGCCTTACCGCCCCAGAACTGCTGGTAGGACGCGTGGTCGAGGTGGTCGACGGGGCCCTCGGTGAGCAGCAGGTCGCGGCCGTAGTCGACGTTGCCGAGCGCGCGGAAGGCCACCTCGTTGTAGTCGTGGACGTTGCAGTCCTCGTCGACGATCACGATCAGCTTGGTGAAGGCCATCGAGTGGGCGCCCCAGATCGCGTTCATGACCTTCTGCGCGTGCTTGGGGTACCGCTTGCGGATCGAGACGATCGCGCAGTTGTGGAAGACGCCGGCCGACGGCAGGTCGTAGTCGACGATGTCGGGGATCATCATCTTGAGCAGCGGCCGGAAGATGCGCTCGGTGGCCTTGCCGAGGCCGTGGTCCTCCTGCGGCGGCTGCGACGTGATGATCGAGTGGTAGATCGGCTTCTTACGCATGGTCATGCACTCGATGTGCAGCACCGGGAAGGGCTCGACCGGGGTGTAGAAGCCGGTGTGGTCGCCGAACGGCCCCTCGGGCAGGCGCTCGCCGGGCTCGAGATAACCCTCGAGGATGATCTGGGCCTCGGCCGGCACCTGGAGCGGGACGGTCAGGCAGTCGACCATCTCGACCCGCTCGCCGCGCAGGAAGCCCGCGAACAGGTATTCGTCGATGTCGGACGGCAGCGGGGCGCTCGCGGAATAGCTGACCACCGGGTCGCAGCCGATCGCGATGGCCACCGGCAGGCGCTGACCGAGCCGCTCGGCCACCGCGTGGTGGGCCGTCGAGTCCTTGTGGATCTGCCAGTGCATGCCCAGCGTGTTCTTCGAGTGCTGCTGCAGGCGGTAGAGGCCGAGGTTGCGCTTGCCCGTCTCGGGGTGCTTGGTGTGGGTGAGCCCGAAGTTGTGGTAGATGCCGCCGTCGCCGGGCCAGATCTGCAGACCGGGCAGCAGGCCGAGATCGACCTCGTCACCTTTGAGCACGACCTCCTGGCAGGGTGCGCTCTTGACCTTGCGGGGCGGCAGCGACTTGAGCTGGAGCACCTTGCCGATGCCCTCGCGGATGCCGGACCAGCCGACCGGGAGCTCCGGCTTGATCATCCCCCCGATGCGGTCGCCCACCTCGTCGAGATTTTCGACCCCGAGGGCCATGGCCATCCGCTTCTCGGTGCCGAAGAGGTTGATCGCCAGGGGCATCGAGCCGCGGGTGGGCCGCTCGAACAGCAGGGCCGGGCCGCCGGCCCGCACGGTGCGGGTCACCACCTCGCTGACCTCCAGCGTCGGGTCGACCGGGACGGTCACCCGCCGCAGTTCACCGGCCGTCTCGAGGGCGGCGAGAAAGCTCTGGAGATCTTGATAGGGAAATCCACGAGGCGCCATGCCATCCAGTCTCGCTCACCCCCCTGACAGTTCCGCGCGCGGGCGATCACCGTCACTCGTGCTGTCCGTTTCGCGTTGAGTGGTCGATTGTTCGCAACTTTCGGCGAGGTGCAGGTGAAGGTCCGCAAAGTGGCGCTGTGGTGCGCGATGGCCGGACTGGCTGCCGCCCTCCTCGGCCCGAGTCCGGCCGTTTCCGCAGGTCAAGATCGATATCCGCAGGCGACCGAAGCCGGACGGCTGCCGGTCTGCCCGCCCGCCCGGGCCTCGCAGCGGGCGCCCACCGCCCCCGCCGGCCCGGCCGCTCCGGGCGCATGTCGTGCCGCAGGTCACATTCTCGAGTCGGGGGCCCGTCTGGCCCGCCGCGGCGAGCGCGGTTTCACCCCGAGCGGCTACCACCACCTGGGCGCCAACACGGGCGGTGAGTGGGCCGGGGTGTCCGGCCGCATGTCGGTGGTGGACGGCTCGGTGCGGCCCCGCTCGTACGACTTCGTGGCCGGCCGCTTCATGGTCAAGCGCAACCTGGGCCGCGGCAGCATCGCCTGGCTGGAGGCCGGCTGGGCCGAGACGGGCTGGGCCGGGCCCGGCCGGCAGCAGATCTACACCTTCAACACCAACACCAAGACCTGGCAGTTCTACAGCCAGTACACGCTGCGGCCGGGCGACAAGCTCTGGCTCGACGTGCACTCCGACCCGAGCGGTGTGTGGAGCGCCTGGCTGTGGTGGGGCGACCGGTGGAATCTGCTCACTGCCCAGCTGCTGCCGCTCGGACCGGTCGCGACCGTCGAGCAGTACGTCGAGGTGCACGTCGACGCCGGGAAGCCGGGCCTCATCGACGTGCCCCCGGTGCTGGTCGACAACGTGCGGCTGCGCCCCGGAGACGGCGGGCAGTCGCGTCAGTGGCGCGAGGACGTGCCCACGCTGACCGGCACCGATCCGGCCCAGCGCCGGCTCAACGGCGGGTTCTGCCTGGACTGGCTGACCCGTTACGACACCTGGACGGCCGGCGACTGCAAGGGCTAACCGGCGTTGGCGTACGAGTGCAGGCCCTCGAAGAACAGGTTGACGCCGAACAGGTTCATCAGCATGGTCACGAAGCCGAGCAGCGCGATCCAGGTCGCCACCGTGCGCTTCACGCTGGGCGTGGCCCGGGCGTGCAGATAACCGGCGTAGACGACCCAGGAGATGAACGCCCAGACCTCCTTGGGGTCCCAGCCCCAATAACGGCCCCAGGAGGCCTCGGCCCAGATCGGGCCGGCGATCAGCGCGCCGAAGGTGAACAGCGGGAAGGCGAAGGCGTGCAGGCGGAACGTCAGCCGCTCGAGCGCCACGGCGGCCGGAACGTGCTTGCCCAGCGTGTAGGGGAACGAGCGCTTGCCCTCTTCGTACCCGTTACGGATCAGGTACATCACGGCCGGCACGGCACCGATCAGGAAGATGCCGGAGCCGATGATGATCGTCGACACGTGGATGACGAACCAGTACGAGTTGAGCGCCGGCACCAGTGGGCCGACCGGGGTGTACGCGATCATCGTGGCCGCGCCGAGCATGACGACCAGCGCCAGCGAGGCGAACAGCCCCAGGTGCCGCACGGCCGGGCGGGCCAGCACGACGCCGATCCAGACGGCCGACGCGATGAACGTGGTCGACAGGATGTACTCGTACATGTTGCCCCACGGCATCCGGTCGGCCGCGACCCCGCGCGTGACCAGACCACCGAGGTGCAACAGGACGGCCAGCACGTTGATGCCGACCGCGATCATCCCGACCAGCTCACCGCGGCCCCGCTTGACCGGCTCCTCCACCACGACGTCGTCGGGCACGACGTCATCGGGGACGGGACCGCCGGCGCCCACGAGCTGCTTGGCCTGGGCGGGTCGCAGGGCGGCGCGACCGACTCGGCTGCGCTTGCCGAACGCGTACTCCCCCGCGTAACAGACCATCGCGATCAGGTAGGCCAGGACGGCCGCCGCCATCAACTGGTTCGACAACTCCGCCATCAGGGTGTCCCTTCCTCGGCGGCCTTCACCACGGTTGTGAACTCGTCTGTGAAGCCGGGATAGTCGGTGCGCGGCAGGCCACCGGCCGTCACCAACGTACCGCCGGACGCATCCGGCGAACCGGCCAGGTCGCTGTTTGCCCGCACCCGGAACCACACCCGGCGCCGATGCCCGCTCAGCGACAGCATCAGCCCGATCAGTCCGAGCACCGCGCCCACGAGCAGCAGGCCCTGGGTGGGGTCGTACCGGACGGAGAGGGTGGCGAACGGCCGAGTGCCGACGAACTCGAGCTTGGTGCCGTCGTCCAGCTTCCAGGTGTCGCCGAGCTTCAGCGCGTGCGGCCGGGTGCCGCTGACGTTCTCGAGGTCACCCGATGCGAGCTGCTCCTGGTCGAGCGAGTAGACCGAGCCGGGCGTGCCGACATCGAGGCCCAGGTCGCCGCGGTAGGCCGTCAGATACAGCATCGGGTTGTTCTCGGCCGGGTAGGCCGAGGTGGCGCGGCCGTCGGTGGGCGCGGTGGGCAGGTATCGGCCCTCGAAGCCCATCTGCAGGGCCGGGTCTCGTTTGTCGGTCTTGGGGTCGATGTTGACATCCGGGAACTGGGCGACACCCTCGCTGGTCTGCATGGCGTCGATCGGCAGGAACGGGACGACCTTGGTCTGCGAGACACCGAAGCGGTCGGTGTATTTGAGGACCGGGGCGTATCCGTGGCCGATCAGGTAGACGTTGGCGTCGCCGAGCCGCAGCGGGTCGTTCACCGTGAACTCGCGGGTCCGAGCCGGGCCGTTGTCCCGGGTCACCTGCACCGTGGCCAGGAAGGTCTTGGGCTGGCCGGTGCTCTGGAAGGTGGCGTCGAAGTCGGTCAGCTTGAGGCAGAAGTTGGGCAGGTCGGCCGGCTGCACGCGGGGGCCGAGCGTGGAGTCGTCGTACTGCGTGAGCGTGTTGCAGAAGCCCTGGTCGGTGCCGCCGACCAGCAGCCGGTTGGCGTGCCAGCCGTACCAGTGCCCGAACCCCACGCCGATGAGCACCGACAGCAGGGCGAAGTGGAAGAGCAGGTTGCCGGTCTCCTTGAGGTAGCCCTTCTCGGCCGCGACCGTCCAGTTGCCGTCCTCGCCCTCGCGCACCTTGGTGCGGAACCGGCGGCGGCGCAGGTCCCGGGCCACGCTTGCGGCGACCTCGGCCGGCTCACCCGCGCGGACGAGCTCGGCGTGCTCGGGCAGCCGCTCCAGACGTTTCGGGGCTTCGGGCGGAGCCATCCGCAGAGCGCGCACGTGGTCGATCAGCCGGGGCACGACACAGCCGATCAGCGACGTGAAGAGCAGCAGGTAGATCGACGCGAACCAGGGCGAGGCATACACCTCGAAGCCACCGAGGCGCTCCAGCCACGGCGCCAGGTCGGGGTGCGCCTGGTAATACTGCGTCACCCGCTCGGCGTTGACCCCGCGTTGCGGGAAGACCGAGCCCGGGATGGCCGCGATGGCCAGCAGGAAGAGCAGGACCAGAGCCGTACGCATGCTGGTGAGCTGCCGCCACGAGTTGCGCAGCAGGGCCCAGAGCCGGTTGGTGGGCCGCGGCGGCGGGGCGGCGGGCGGAGCCGGGCGCTCCTCGATGACAGTCACAGCAGGGTCCCGCCGAAATCAAAGGTGACCTTTAGCCACACCAGGAAGTGGTCCCAGCCGCCGGTGACCAGCGTCAGCCCGACCAGGATGAGCAGCACACCGCCGACCCGGGTGACCCAGCGACTGTTGCGGCGGACCGCGCGGAAGACCCCGAGCAGCTTGCGGAAGAACAGTCCGAACAGCACGAACGGAATTCCCAGACCCAAGCTGTACGCCACCGCGAGGATCACCGCCCGGCTGGTCTGCCCGGTGGTCGAGGCGAGCAGCATGACCGCGCCCAGCGTCGGGCCCACGCACGGGATCCAGGAGAACGCGAAGAGTGCCCCGAAGACCGGCGCCCCGAGCAGCCCGGCCGCCGGAAGCCTGGTGAAGCGGGCCTCGCGCTGCAGCCCCGGGATCCAGCCCAGGTAGGCCACGCCGAGCACGATGATCAGGAGGCCGAGGACGATGTTGAGCACGTCCTGATGGCGTACGAGGAAGGTCAGGTTGGCGACGGCCGTCGTGATCAGCGTGAAGACGACCGTGAAGCCGAGCACGAACAGGCTGGTGCCGGCGAGCACCCGGCCCTTCCCGGCCACCTGCGGCTTGGTGAGGGTCTGGACGGTCCCGGACGAGGCGGCCGTCCCGGACCCCGGCGGCGACGAGGACGAGTCGAGGTCGGAGCCGGCCAGGCCGGTCACGTAGGAGAGGTAACCCGGCAGCAGCGGCAGGACGCACGGCGACAGGATGCTGACCAGGCCGGCCAGCGCGGCGACGCCGATCGCCAGCAGCAGCGGGCCGGTGCCGGCGATCCCGGCGAAGCTGTCACCCATCAGCCGTTCCCCTCCGCGGCCACCCTCTCCACGAGTGGCTTGAGCTGCGTCTCGGTCGTGGCCTGCCGCAGAGCGACAGCGATCCGGCCCTGCCGGTCGATGATCAGCGTGGCCGGCGTGCTCATCTGGGTCACGTCGAACTGCAGACCGACTTTGCCGTCGAAGTCGTAGAGGCTCGGGTAGGTGACCCGGCCGCGCTCGAACTCGCGGGCCGCGTCCTTGTCGTCCCGCGAGTTGACCCCGAGGAACGTGACGCCCTTGTCCTTCGTCGCCTGGAACGTGTTCTCCAGGTCGTCGGCCTCAGCCCGGCAGGGCGCGCACCAGGAGCCCCAGAAGTTGACCACCACGACCTTGCCCTTGTCCTGGCTCAGGTCGTAGGCACCGCCGTCGAGCAGCTCGCCGCTGACCGGCTTGACCGGTGTGCGCTGGTCGGGGGCGCACTCCACGACGCCGTTGGCGGTGGAGCACTTCTTGGCCCAGTTGTCCTCGCCGCCGCACCCGGCCAGGACACCGGCCGTGATCACGGCGGTGGCCAGAACGGCGGCGAGGCGGTGCATGGTCAGGCTCCCTTGGCGGTCTTGGCTGTCGCGGAAAGGGCCACCAGGTGGGCGGCGGGCTCGGCGTAGTCGATGCCGACGACCTTGGAGTCCTCGAACCGGAACGACGTGATGCTGGCCAGTGCGCACTCGCGGCGGCGCGGGTCGTGCCACAGACGCTTCTTCTCTATATAGCGCCGCAGCGTCCAGATCGGAAGCTGGTGGGACACGCACACGGCCTCGTGGCCCTCGGCGGCCACCCGGGCGGCCTGCACCGCGGCGAACATGCGCTGCGCGATGATCAGGTAGGCCTCGCCCCAGGACGGGGTGATCGGGTCGCGCAGCACCCACCAGTGCCGCGGGTTGGTGAGCGCGCCGTCGCCGACCGAGACCTTCTTGCCCTCGAAGTAGTTCGAGCTCTCGATCAGCCGGGTGTCGCTGGCGATCTCGAGGTCGAACTCGGCGGCGATCGGGACGGCGGTCTCCTGCGCACGGTCGAGCGGGCTGGCCACCACGTACGTGACGTCGCGCTTGGCCAGCGACTCGGCCGCGGCCACGGCCATCTGCTTACCGAGCTCCGACAGATGGAAGTCGGGCAACCGGCCGTACAGGACCTTGTTGGGGTTGAAGACCTCGCCGTGCCGCATCACGTGCACGGTGGTCCTGGTCGGCTCCGTCACTGAACTCCCCCCGCAGCCGCTGCCCGTGCCGCATGAGGCACGGCAGCGGCGATCTGTTCCAGCGCTTCCTCGTCGATCGCGGTCGAGACGAACCAGGACTCGAAGGCGCTCGGCGGCAGGTAGACGCCGCGCGCCAGCATCGCGTGGAAGAACGCCTTGAACGCGCCCACGTCCTGCGTCCGGGCCGACTCGTAGTCGACCACCTCGCCGGCCGTGAAGAAGATCGAGAACATGTTTCCGGCGAACGACAGCCGGTGCGGGACCCCCGCGGTGGTGAGCGCGTCGGCCGCCAGCGCGCCGACGGTCGCCGACAGCTCGTCGAGCCGCTTGTAGGCCGCCTCGTCGGCCAGCCGCAGCGAGGCGAGCCCGGCCGCGCAGGCCAGCGGGTTACCCGAGAGGGTGCCGGCCTGATAGACCGGGCCGGCCGGGGCGAGCCGCGACATGATCTCGCGACGGCCGCCGAACGCCGCCGCGGGCAGGCCACCGCCCATCACCTTGCCGAACGTGAACAGGTCGGCGTCGACCGGGTCGAGCCCGGCCCAGCCGCCGGCCGAGACCCGGAAACCGGTCATCACCTCGTCGACGATCAGGAGGGCGCCGGCCGCGTGGGCGATCTCGGCCAGCCGCTGGTTGAAGCCGTCGCGCGGGGCGACGACGCCCATGTTGCCGGCCGCGGCCTCGGTGATGATCGCGGCGATCTCGGCGCCCTCGGCGCGGAACGCCTCCTCGACGGCGGCGACGTCGTTGTAGGGCAGCACGATCGTCTCGCTCGCGGCGGCCCCGGTGACGCCGGGTGAGTCGGGCAGGCCGAGCGTGGCGACGCCCGAGCCGGCCGCGGCCAGCAGCGCGTCGACGTGTCCGTGATAGCAGCCGGCGAACTTCACGATCTTGGAGCGACCGGTGAACCCGCGCGCCAGGCGGATCGCCGACATGGTGGCCTCGGTGCCCGAGTTGACCAACCGGACCTCGTCGACCGGGGTCCGGCGGACGATCTCCTCGGCCAGGTCGACCTCGCCCGCCGTCGGGGTGCCGAAGCTGGTGCCGCGGGCCGCGGCCGACTGGATCGCCGCGATGACCTCGGGGTGCGCGTGACCGTGGATCAGCGGACCCCACGAGCAGACCAGGTCGACATAGCGGCGGCCGTCGGCGTCGGTCAGCCACGGACCGGAGCCGTGGGCCATGAAACGGGGCGTGCCACCGACCGCTCGGAACGCACGCACGGGTGAATTGACCCCGCCGGGCACAACAGCCTGGGCGCGGTCGAAAAGGGCCTGGGATGCCGGGGCGTCCTCCGGGTAGGGGAGGCCCTCCGGGCGGTATGAGGTGGTCACAGCGGCTCCCATTGTGTCAGCGCGGTCCGACAAGAATCTCAAGAGGGTTCCTCACATCACCCGAGGATGACCGATGACGCGATGCTTCGATGTCGGGAACGCCCCGGTCTGGTCGCGCCCGACGGGCCGAACAAGCGCACAGGCGATAGGCTGACCCGGTGGAACGACCCGAGCTGTCGATCACGGTTGAGCACGCACCCGACGAGGTCATCTTCCACCTCGCCGGGGAGATCGACGTGCTCACGGTCGCGAACCTGTCGACGCTGGTCAACGAGACGCTGACCGAGCCGCCGGCCCGCATGGTGCTCGACATGGCCGGCGTCACCTTCTGCGATTCGCAGGGTCTCGGCACCCTCGTCGTGCTCAGCCGCAAGGCCCAACATGCCCGTTCTGTCCTGTCGCTGACCAACGTCGGCGACTTCCTGCTGCGAGTGCTCGATATCACCGGGCTGCGCAGCGCCTTGATGATCAGCAGCACTGCCTGAGGCGTTCGCGGGGTTGCCTTGACGCCGGTGTCAAGGCCTAGCGTCGGGTGACGACGAGGGGCTGGACCACCGAAGGACAGCGAGATGTTGATCGGGGAGCTGGCGACGCGAGCCGGGACGAGCACGCGGACGCTGCGGTACTACGAGGAGCAGGGTCTCGTGCGGGCCGGCCGGGATGCCAACGGCTACCGCCAGTACGACGACGCCGAGCTGCGCGTGGTGCGCGAGATCCGGTCGCTGCTCGCGGCCGGTTTCGGCATCGAGGACATCCGGCCCTTCGTCGCGTGTCTGCGAGCCGGGAACGAATCGGGTCACGTCTGTCCCGACTCGGTGCTGGTGCTGCGCCGCAAGCTGGCCGAAGTGGACGGCTATCTCGGGCAGCTCACCGACATCCGGCACCAGCTGCGCGCCCAGTTGGACGAGGCCGTCGCACTCCGGGAGTCGCCATGCCGCACACAGATCTGCCCGCCCTGACCGATACCACCATCGCCGCCTTCATCAGCGAGGCCGGGATCCCGGTCGCCGTCGACGTCTGGGCCGAGTGGTGCCCGCCGTGCGGGCCGATGGCGCGCACGCTGGCCGAGATCCAGCCCGAATTCGCCGGCCGGTTGATCATCGCCACGCTCGACGCCGACGCGAACCCCGGGACCGCCCGCGCGCACCGGATCATGTCGCTGCCCACCCTGCTGATCTTCCAGGGCGGCGTGGTGACGCAACGACTCGTCGGCGCGCGCCCGAAGCCGGTGCTCCGGCAATACCTGTCGGAGGCCCTCACCCCGTACGCGAACGTCTAATTGCCCCAGCGGGCCTTTTCCAAGAGGGCGAGCGCTTCGGCGGCGGCGTCATCGCCGCCGCCGCGGAGCACCCGGGCCGCCTCGTCGACCGTCTCGGTCAGGCGCTGCCACTGCGACTCGCGCTCGCGGGACGCCTCGGCCTGAGCCTTGAGCTGCTGGGTCTTGGTCCACAGCTCGACAAAGATCGAGACCTTGGCCCGCAGCACCCACGGGTCGAACGGCTTGGTCAGATAGTCCACCGCGCCGACCGCGTAGCCCCGCAGTGCCAGCTGGGCGTCGCGGTCGGCGGCGGTGAGGAACAGGATGGGCACGTGCCGGGTGCGCTCGCGCCGCTTGATGTGGCCGGCCGTCTCGAAGCCGTCCATGTTGGGCATCTGCGCGTCGAGCAGGATCACCGCGAAATCGTCGGTGAGCAGCTGCTTGAGGGCGGCCTCGCCACTCTCGACGGCCACCGGGATCACCGGCAGGCCCTGCAGGATCGCCTCCAGCGCCAGCAGGTTGTCCTTGCGGTCGTCGACCAGCAGGGCCTTCGCGCGCTCAGCCACACCCCATCCTCTCCGTGAGCCTCGTCAGTCGAGGTCCGGCTCGATCGCCTTGTCGGCGTTCACCCAGCGGGCCATCAGCTCGATCAGCTCGTCGAGGTCGACGGGCTTGGTGATGTAGTCGCTGGCCCCGGCGGCCAGCGCGGACTCCCGGTCGCCGGGCATCGCCTTGGCCGTCAGAAACACTACCGGCAGATCCTGGAAGCGCTGGTTGCGCCGGATACCCCGGGTGGTCTCGTAACCGTCCTGGTCGGGCATCATCGCGTCCATCAGCACGATGTCGACCTCGGGGTGCTCGGCCAGCAGGCGGACGCCGTCGACCCCGTTGTCGGAGTAGAGCACGTTGAGCCCGTGCATCTCGAGCGCGCTGGTCAGTGCGAAGACGTTGCGCACGTCGTCGTCGACGATCAGCACGGTCGCGCCGTCGAGCTGGCGGCTGGCCGGGCTGACCACGTGACCCTCCAGCTCGGCCCGCTGGTGCATGACCGGCAGCTCCATGAGCGGGATGTCGATCGGCGCCGGCGCGGGCTGCACCACCACCGTGGCCGACGGCAGCGTGGGCAGGCTCAGCGGCGGGATCGCCTCGGCGCTCAGCGCGTCCGGCATGTAGAGCGTGAACGTCGAACCCTCACCGGGCCGGGACGAGACCACGATCGTGCCGCCGAGCAGGGCGGCCAGGTCGCGGCTGATCGACAGGCCCAGGCCGGTGCCGCCGTATTTCCGGGTGGTCGTGCCGTCGGCCTGCTGGAACGGCTCGAAGATGATGGCCAGCTTCTCGTCGTTGATGCCGATGCCGGTGTCGGTCACCGCGAAGGCGATCACCTGCCGGGCCGCGACCAGCGCGGGCACGTCGAAGTCGGTCTCGGGCGGGGCGCCGAAGATGCTCAGCGTCACCGAGCCGTTGTCGGTGAACTTGACCGCGTTGGACAGCATGTTGCGCAGGATCTGGTGGAGCCGCTGGGTGTCGGTGAGGATCGACTCGGGCAGACCCGGCTGGAGCCAGACCCGGAACTCCAGGCCCTTCTCGTTGGCCTGCGGCGCGAAGGCCTGCTCGACATAGCTGCGGACGCCTTCGAAGTCGACCTCGTCGGGCTCGACATCCATCCGGCCGGCCTCGATCTTGGCCAGGTCGAGGATGTCGTCGATCAGCGAGAGCAGGTCGGTGCCGGCGCTGAAGATGGTGCGCGCGAACTCGATCTGCTTGTCGGTCAGGTTGGTCTCGGGATTGTCGGCGAGCAGCCGGGCCAGCAGCAGCAGCGAGTTGAGCGGGGTGCGCAGCTCGTGGCTCATGTTGGCGAGGAACTCCGACTTGTAGGCACTGGCCCGGCTGAGCTGCTGCGCCTTCTCCTCCAGGCCGCGCCGGGCCTGCTCGATCTCGCGGTTCTTGGTCTCGATGTTGGCCTTCTGCTCGCTGAGCAGCTGGGCCTTGTCCTCCAGCTCGGCGTTGGTCCGCTGCAGCTCGGCCGACTGGTCCTGCATCTCGCGGGCCAGCCGCTGCGACTGGGAGAGCAACTCCTCCGTACGCCGGTTGGCCTGAATGGTGTTGAGGGCGACGCCGATGGTGGACACGAGCCGCTCGAGGAACGTCAGGTGCAGCCCCGAGAAGGTGGCCACCGAGGCGAACTCGATCACGCCGAGCATCTCGCCCTCGAACAGCACCGGCAGCACGACCAGGTCGTTGGGCGGCATCGACATGAGGCCGGAGCGCATGGTCAGGATGCCGTCGTGGGTGGCCCGCACCCGGATCGTGCGGCGCGAGACGGCGGCCTGACCGACCAGGCCCTCGCCGGGGCCGAAGGTGACCTCGTGGTTGCGGGCGACATAGCCGTACGAGGCGGCCAGGCGCAGCCGCATGACCGCCTGCTCGTTGTCGACCAGGAAGAACGCGCCCAGCTGGGCGTCGACCAGCGGGGTCACCTCGGTCATGATCATGCGGCAGACCTCGCCGAGATCCCGCTGGCCCTGCAGCAGACCGCCGATCCGGGCCAGGTTGGAGTCGAGCCAGCCCTGCTCGGCGTTGGCCTTGGTCGTCTCGCGGAGCGTGACGATCATCTGGTTGATGTTGTCCTTGAGCTCGGCGACCTCGCCCTGCGCCTCGACCGCGATGCTCTGGGTCAGGTCGCCGCGGGTCACGGCCGTGGACACCTCGGCAATCGCGCGCAGCTGGATCGTCAGCGTCGACGCCAGCTGGTTGACGTTGTCGGTCAGGTCCTGCCACGTACCGGAAACGCCCTTGACCTGGGCCTGACCACCCAGCTTGCCCTCGACGCCGACCTCGCGGCCGACCCGGGTGACCTCGGTGGCGAAGCTGGAGAGCTGGTCGACCATCGTATTGACGGTGTCCTTGAGCTCCAGGATCTCGCCGCGCGCGTCGACCGTGATTTTCTGCGACAGGTCGCCCTTGGCCACGGCCGTGGTCACCGAGGCGATGTTGCGGACCTGGGCCGTCAGGTTGGAGGCCATGTAGTTGACGTTGTCGGTGAGGTCGCGCCAGGTGCCGGCCACGCCGCGGACCTGGGCCTGACCGCCGAGCTTGCCCTCCGAGCCCACCTCGCGGGCCACCCGGGTCACCTCGTCGGCGAACGACGACAACTGGTCGACCATCGTGTTCACGGTGTTCTTGAGCTCGAGGATCTCGCCCTGGGCGTCGACCGTGATCTTCTGCGACAGGTCACCCTTGGCCACCGCCGTCGAGACCTGGGCGATGTTGCGGACCTGACCGGTCAGGTTCGACGCCATCGAGTTCACGTTGTCGGTGAGGTCGCGCCACGTGCCGGCCACACCGCGGACCTGCGCCTGACCGCCGAGCTTGCCCTCCGAGCCCACCTCGCGGGCCACCCGGGTCACCTCGTCGGCGAACGACGACAACTGGTCGACCATCGTGTTGACCGTCGATTTCAGCTCCAGGATCTCGCCCCGGGCGTCGACCGTGATCTTTTGCGACAGGTCACCCTTGGCCACCGCCGTGGTCACCGACGAGATGTTGCGCACCTGGCTCGTCAGGTTGGAGGCCATGTAGTTCACGTTGTCGGTCAGGTCGCGCCAGGTGCCCGAGACACCCTTGACCTGCGCCTGACCGCCGAGCTTGCCCTCCGAGCCCACCTCGCGGGCCACCCGGGTCACCTCGTCGGCGAACGACGACAACTGGTCGACCATCGTGTTCACGGTCGATTTCAGCTCCAGGATCTCGCCCTGGGCGTCGACCGTGATCTTCTGCGACAGGTCACCCTTGGCCACCGCCGTCGAGACCTGGGCGATGTTGCGCACCTGAGCGGTGAGGTTGGCGGCCAGCTGGTTCACGTTCTCGGTCAGGTCGCGCCAGGTGCCGGAGACGCCACGGACCTGGGCCTGACCGCCCAGCTGGCCCTCGGTGCCCACCTCGCGGGCCACCCGGGTCACCTCGTCGGCGAACGACGACAGCTGGTCGACCATCGTGTTGACCGTGTCCTTGAGCTCCAGGATCTCGCCCTGCGCGGCCACCGTGATCTTCTGCGACAGGTCACCCTTGGCCACCGCCGTCGAGACCTGGGCGATGTTGCGCACCTGGCTGGTCAGGTTGGAGGCCATCGAGTTGACCGAGTCGGTGAGATCCTTCCAGGTGCCGGCGACGTTGGGCACCTCGGCCTGGCCGCCCAGCTTGCCCTCGGTGCCCACCTCGCGGGCCACCCGGGTCACCTGCTCGGCGAACAGGCGCAGCGTGTCGGTCAGGCCGTTCATCGTGTCGGACAGCTCGGCGACCTCGCCGCGGGCGGACACCGTGATCTTCTGCGACAGGTCACCCCGGGCCATCGCGGTGGCGACCTGCGAGATCGACCGCACCTGGTGGGTCAGGTTCGACGCCATCGTGTTGACCGAGTCGGTCAGGTCCTTCCAGGTGCCGGCCACTCCGCGTACGTCGGCCTGGCCGCCCAGCTCGCCCTCGGTGCCCACCTCGCGGGCCACCCGGGTCACCTCGTCGGCGAACGACGACAACTGGTCGACCATCGTGTTGACCGTGCGGCCGATCCGCAGGAATTCACCCCGCAGGGGTCGCCCGTCCATCTCGAGCGCCATGTGCTGGGAGAGGTCACCCTCGGCGACGGCCACGATGACGCGGGAGATCTCCGTCGTGGGGCGGCCGAGATCGTCGATGAGCGCGTTGACCGATCGCACGCTGTCGGCCCAGGCCCCGTCGAGACCCTCGTCGTCGAGTCGCTCGGTCAGCCGGCCGTCGCGGCCGACGATCCGGCTGATCCGCCTCAGGTCGAGATTTTGCCGCTCCTGCAGCGACACCACCTCGTTGAACGCATCGGCGACCTCGCCGGGCAACCCGCTGCGGCGGGGAAGCCGCACCTTCAGGTCGCCACGGCGGACGCGCCGCAGGGCCTCGGCGAGTTCACCGAGCACTGCGGTGTCGTCGGGCATGCCGACGCTGGCTTCTTTGGCCGCGGTCATGCTGTCCTCACTCGCTGTCCATCCTTGGTGGGCCCCCTATCCTCTCTCGCCCGACCGGGTCAATGCGAGACACGACTTTGTGCAGAGGCCGGTCGGCAGGAGAGGATGCATGCGTGTCAGTGGAGGCCGATGCGATCTCGGACACCCCGCCGGGTGGGCTGCTCCGGCGAGTCCGGCTGCCCAACGACCGGCGCACACCCGCGGCGGCCCGCGCTCTGGTGCGCTCCGTCCTCGAGGAGGCCGGGCTCGACACCCTGCTCAACGAGGCGTTGCTGCTGACGACGGAGCTGTCGACCAACGCGGTCGTGCACGCCAACACCGAGCTCGACATCGAGGTGCAGGCCAACACGACCGGGCTCACCGTGACGGTCACCGACTTCGCGCCGGGCCCGGTCGAGCAGCTCGCGGTCGGCCCGCGCAACGAGAGCGTCGACATCGGCGAGGTTGCCGAGCGCGGGCGGGGCCTGCTGCTGGTCGACCACTTCGCGAGCCGCTGGGGCACGGTCCACGAGGGCACCGGCAAGGGCGTCTGGTTCCGGCTCGAGCGCGGGCCCGGCACCGAGGTCTCGGCCGTCGTGCCGGCCACGGTCAACGCCCCCGAGACGGGGACCCCGAGCGTCGGCGCGCTCTCCACGCTGTTGCAGGTCACGCCCGAGCGGACGTCCGAGGAGGGGGTGGCCGAGTTCGCCGCCGACCTGCTCGCCCAGCTGGCCCGGCTGACCGGCGCGGCCGGCGGGGTGATCCGCCTCGACCGCGGCGACGGCGGCGGCCGCCAGCTGCTGGCCCGCTACGGCCGGGCGCCGCGCGACGACGCCGACACGATCCGGGTCCCGCTGTCGGTGCAGCGGCCCTATTCGGGCGAGCTCGAGCTGGACGCCTCACCCACCGGGTACGCTCAGCCGCTGGCCACGCTGGTCGCCGAGCGCTTCTCGCTGCATCTGGAGAACGACCGCCTGCGCCGCACCGACCTGCGCCGGCAGACCTGGCTGACCTTCCTGGCCGAGGCCAGCGAGCTGCTCGCCCAGTCGCTCGACGTCAACCTCACGATGGCGCTGATCCCGCAACTGGTGGTGCCGAGGCTGGGCCAGTGGTGCGCGGTCCACACCACCGACGCCTGGGGCCGGCTGCAGCTCGCGGCGGCCACCCACGCCGACGAGTCGATGCTGCCGCAACTGCACGAGACGCTGGCCGAGACCGGGCCCGACTCGATCTGCGCCCGGCTCGAGGAGGCCTCCCGCCTCGGCACCCAGGTGATGCTGGGCGCGCCGAGCGAGGGCTTCGCGGTGCCGCTGGTCGCCCGGGGCACCCGCCTGGGCACCCTCGCCGTGGGTCGCCACCACCGCATCCGGCACGACGCCGACGAGGTGGCCGTGCTGGAGGATGTCGCCCGCCGGGCCGCCCTGGCCATCGACAACGCCCGGATCCACGACGAGCGGCACAAGGTCGCCCGGACGCTGCAGGCCTCGCTCCTGCCCCCGGCGCTGCCCAAGGTCGAGGGCATCGGCTTCGCCGCGGAGTACGTGCCGACCGGCTCCGAGGTGGGCGGCGACTTCTACGACGTCGTGCCCTCGGCGCCGGACACCTGGGTGGTCGTCGTGGGCGACGTGTCGGGCAAGGGCGTGCAGGCGGCCACGGTGACCGGCCTGGTCCGCGATGTCATCCGGATCCTGGTCGACGACGGCAAGCCGATGACCGAGATCCTCTGCCGGGTCAACAAGACGCTGGTCCAGCGCGGCGGCGGGCGTTACTGCACGCTCGCCATGGCCTCGGTGACCCGTGCGGCCGACAACGTGCTGACCGTCTGCCTGCATCTGGCCGGCCACGATCGCGCGGTGCTGGTCAACGCGGACGGCAAGACGTCCTTCGTCGGTGAGGGTGGCACCGCGCTCGGCCTGCTCGAGTCGATCACCTCACCCGATGTCGAGGTGCGGCTGCAGCCCGGCGACTCGCTGATCTTCTATACCGACGGGGTGACCGAGCGCCGCCGCGGGCGCGAGCTGTTCGGCACCGGCCGGCTGAAGGACGCGGCCGGGCCGCTGGCCGGATACCCGGCCGAGGTGATGGCCGCCCGTCTGCGCTCCACCACGATCAACTTCTCGGTCGAGGAGCCTCGGGACGACATCGCGATCCTGGTCCTGCGCAACGACGCTTGACCGCCGAATCGCCCCATTCGCCCGACTATTTCGTGGCATGGTGTTTGTCATGGCGAAAACTCAGTACTACACGGCGACGAGCATCGACGGCTATATCGCCGACGAGAACAACTCGCTGGAGTGGCTCTTCGACGTCGACGGGGGCAACGAGAACCCGTTCGGCGGCTTCTTCGCGGGCGTCGGCGCGTTCGCCATGGGCGCGACCACGTACGAGTGGGTGCTCGAGAACGACAACGTGATGGCCGAGCCGCAGAACTGGCACGACCTGTACGGCGACGTCCCGTGCTGGGTCTTCGGCAACCGCGAGCTGCCGCTGGTTCCCGACGCCAACATCTTCATGGTCAGCGGTGACGTGAAGCGCGTGCACGAGGCGATGCTGGTGGCCGCCAAGGGCAAGAACGTCTGGCTGGTCGGCGGAGGCGACCTGGTCGGCCAGTTCGTCGACCAGGGCCTGCTCGACGAGATCATCCTCGGCATCGCGCCGGTCGTGCTGGGCGGCGGCGCTCCCCTGCTGCCCCGGCACCTGACCGCGCGGCACCTGGCCCTCACCGGCACCGCGCAGATCGGCCGTTTCGCCTACCTGACCTTCGCCGTCGGCAACGAGCCCCTGCCCGAGCGCCACCCGGCCGACCGCCGCTACGCCGTCCTGCGCTGACCCCGGGGGCCCCACAGCCCCACAGCCCCGCAGCCGCACCGCCACGCAGGCACCGCGGCACCGCCACGCAAGCCGCGGCACCGCCACACAGGCACCGCCGCCGGCACGCAGACACGCTGCCGCACCGCCACGCAGGCACGCCGGCGGGCGCTGGGCTCTGGTTGTCGGGCGGTCAGAAGAACTCGAATCGGCCCGCCATCTCGACCTCACGGGCCAGCTCGGGTGGCGCTGACACGACGGCGGCGCGGCCGCCCCGGGCCAGCAGCACGTGCTGCATGCTGTCGATGATCGTGGTCACCCGCTCGGGCGCCACCCGGCCGGGCAGCACGGCATGGACGCTGCCGAGCCCGGCCGACCCGCGCACCGGCACCGCTCCGCCGACCGCGTCGCCCAGCGCGTAGAGCGCCGCGGGCAGATCGGCGGCGGAGACCGAGAGCCGCAGCGCCACATCGTCGCGGCGGAACGGATAGACACCCCACCACGGTGGGGCGATCGGCGTGACCACGGCCCCGGCGCCCCACGCCGCGGCCAGCCGCTCAGCCTGATCGACCGCCGCCGCCTCGCCACCCTCGAACAGCACGGCCAGGGTGCCGCCCCGGCCACCGGCCGGCAGGTCGGTCTCGATGGCGCTGGGCTCGAACTCACCGGCCGCGGCGACCAGCCTGCTCAGCTGCGACGGAGTGGGCACCGCGATGCCGGCCCAGCGGCGGGCCGGAGGCAACGGCTCCAGGCGGAGCGCGGCCGCGGTGATCACGCCGTCGATCTCGGCCAGCCCGGGTCGGCCGTCCTCGCCGTCGGACTCGGCGGCCACGCCGGCCCGGTCCACGTAGGTCACGCTGGTCACCTGGTCGGCCGGGGTGCCGAACCGGTAGCGCAGGGGGCCCGACTCGTTGACCGCGAGCATGCCGCCGACAGTGGCCGTGCGCGACGGCGGGTCGACCGGCAGCCGCTGGCCCTGCAACGCGAGCGCGGCCTGCAACGCGCGCACCGGGGTGCCGGTGGCCACCTCGACCGTGGCGCCGGCGACGTCGTGATCCCACAAACCGTTGAGCCGGCCGCTGTCGATCAGCACGTCCACGCGGTCGCGCGGCCGGCCCCAATCGATCTTGGAACCGCTGCCCCGGGCCAGGACGCCGAGCTCGCGGGCGGCGGCCAGGCGCAGAACGTCGGCGACGGCGGCGGTCGTGGCGGGCACCGCGACATAGCCCGCGCGGCGGCCGTTGACCGTGTCGATCGATCGGGCGACGCGCGCATAGTCGGGCCCGCAGATGTCCACAAGCGCGCTCAGCACCTGATCGATCACCTGATCACTCACGTCCCGAATCCCCACGTCGGCTGAAGATCGTCCACTCTGGCATATCGTACACGTGTTCGAATGACCGCGGTCCGGCCCGCAAGAAGTAAAGAAGTCGGGGAAACCGGACCGCCCGGTAACGTGGGACCGTGACGAATCCGCATGCCGACAGCCCGCCGCCGCCCACCGCTCACCAGGGCACCCATGAGCGCACCTTCCACGGCGACACCGTCACCGACGAGTATCAATGGCTGATCGACAAGGACAACCCGCAGACCGTCTCCTACCTCGAGGCCGAGAACGCTTTCACCGACCGGGCGACGGCGCACCTGAGCGAGCTGCGCGACACGATCTTCAACGAGATCAAGCGCCGGACGCGCGAGACCGACCTGTCCGTGCCCAGCCGCAAGGGTGAGTACTGGTATTACACGCGTACGGAAGAGGGCCGGCAGTACGGCATCTCCTGCCGCGTGCCGGTCAGGCCCGGCGAGACCGACCCGCCGTCGATCGAGGACGCCGGCGACCGGGCCGACGAGCAGGTGCTGCTCGACGGCAACGCGCTCGCCGAGGGCAAGGACTTCTTCGCGCTGGGCACCTTCGACGTGAGCGTCGACGGCAACTGGCTCGCCTACTCCACCGACTTCTCCG
Source organism: Paractinoplanes maris (assembly GCF_023544465.1). GTDB lineage: Bacteria > Actinomycetota > Actinomycetes > Mycobacteriales > Micromonosporaceae > Actinoplanes > Actinoplanes maris. The sequence continues at coordinate 783,465 of NZ_JALPVL010000002.1, forward strand.
GCGACGAGCGGTTCACCCTGCGCGTCAAGGATCTGCGCACCGGTGAGGTGCTCGCCGACGAGGTGCCCGACACGTCGTACGGCAGCGCCTGGTCGGCCGACGGCAGCGCGCTGTTCTACACCACGGTCGACGAGGCCTGGCGTCCGCACCGCGTCTGGCGCCACACAGTCGGCCGCCCGGCGACCGACGACGTGAAGGTCTTCGAGGAGCCGGACGAGCGGTTCTGGGTCGGCGTGGGCCTCACCCGCAGCGAGAAATTCCTGGTCATCGAGGCCTCGAGCAAGATCACCTCCGAGGTCCGCGTGCTGCCGGCCGAGACGCCCGAGGCGGAGTGGATCGTGATCGCCCCGCGCGAGCACGGCGTCGAGTACTCCATCGAGCACCACGGCCACCGCTTCCTCGTGCTGCACAACCGTGACGCCGAGGACTTCGCGCTGGCCTACACGTCGGCCGACGCCCCCGGCGACTGGGTCGACCTGATCCCGCACGAGCCGGGCACCCGCCTCGAGTCGGTGGACGCCTTCGCCCGCCACATCGTGATCTCGCAGCGGCGCGACGGCCTGACCGGGCTGCGCGTAATAGGCGACGGCAGCACCGACTCGTACGAGATGGAGTTCCCCGAGCCGATCTACAACGTCGGGCTGGCCGGCAACCCGGAGTACGACACCACGACCGTCCGCCTCAGCTACGCCTCGATGGTCACGCCCGACTCGGTCTACGACGTCGACCTGGTGACCCGCTCGATGGTGCTGCGCAAGCAGCGGCCGGTGCTCGGCGGCTACGAGCCCGACGACTACGAGCAGTTCCGCGAGTGGGCGACGGCACCGGACGGCACGAGGGTGCCGATCTCGATCGTCGCGCGTAAGGACACCCCCCGCAACGGCTCGGCCCCGGCGCTGCTCTACGGCTACGGCTCGTACGAGACCAGCATCGACCCGTACTTCTCGATCGCCCGCCTGTCGCTGCTCGACCGTGGCGTCGTCTATGCCATCGCGCACGTGCGCGGCGGCGGCGAGATGGGCCGCCGGTGGTATGAGGAGGGCAAGCTGCTGGCCAAGATGAACACGTTCACCGACTTCGTGGCGTGTGCCCAGGCCCTCGTACGCGAAGGGTGGACCTCACCTCAGCGGCTGGTCGCCCGGGGCGGTTCGGCCGGTGGCCTGCTGATGGGCGCGATCGCCAATCTCGCCCCCGAGGAGTTCGCCGGCATCGTCGCCGAGGTGCCGTTCGCCGACCCGCTCAACACCATCCTCGACCCGTCGCTGCCGCTCACGGTCACCGAGTGGGAGGAGTGGGGCAACCCGATCGAATCGGCCGACGTGTACGCGTACATGAAGTCCTACAGCCCGTACGAGAACGTCGCGAAGCTCCAGTACCCTCGGATCCTCGCCATGACCAGCCTGAACGACACCCGGGTCGGCTTCCACGAGCCGGCCAAGTGGATCGCCCGGCTGCGCGCCGTGGCCCCCGACGGCGACTACCTGCTCAAGACCGAGATGGGCGCCGGTCACGCGGGCCCCAGCGGCCGGTACGACGCCTGGAAGGAAGAGGCTTTCGTCCTCTCCTGGACCCTCGACGTGCTCGGCCTCGCGGACTGACCGCCGGGGTCACTGGCGGCGCAGGGCGACGACCGCGATGTCGTCGGCCTGTTGCCCGGCGCCGCCGAGCTCGGTCATCAAGCGGCGGCTGAAGGCGTCCAGGTTGGACTCGACCGTCGTGGCCGCCCGGGCCAGAGCGGCCAGTCCCACGTCGATGTCGGCGTCGCGCCGCTCGACCAGGCCATCGGTGTAGAGCACGAGCGTCCCGCCCGGCGGCAGCACGAATTCGAAGTCGTCGGGGCGGGGCGCGTTGATGCCCAGAAGCGGGCCGTGCGGCTCGACGAACCGGGTGCCCTCGGCCGTGTGCAGCAGCGGCGGCAGATGCCCGGCGCTGGCCATCCGCACCCGGCCGGTGCCCGGTTCGAGCGTGAGCAGGCAGATGGTGGCCGAGTCGGCCGGCAGCACCGTGCGCATGAAGCGGTTGACCAGCTTGAGCACGGTGCCCGGCGGGTGACCCTCGACCGCGTAGGCCCGGACGGCGTGCCGCACCTCGGCCATCACCGTGGCGGCGTGCAGGGAGTGGCCGGCAACGTCGCCGATGGCCACCAGCAGCTTGCCGTCGAGCATCGTGAGCTCGTAGAAGTCGCCGCCGACCTCGGTCTGCGCGCCCGCCGGCTCGTAACGCATGGCCAGCTCGACGCCGGGCACCTCGGGCAGCCGCGACTGCAGCAGGCTGCGCTGCAGGGTGACCGCGATGCGGTGCTCCTCGTCGTAGGAGCGCTGCGCCTCGACGGCCGCGGCGACCGTCTGCGAGAGCTGACGCAACACCGGGAAGCCCGGGTTCTGGCTGCTGGTGGGCACGGCAACATAGATCGGCGGCCGATCGGGGCGCAGCCGGGCGGCCGCCACCGTCACCGACTCGCCCTCGGGCCAGGTGACGACACCCCAGTCGGCGGCGTCGTCGGTACGCACCAGCGACCCGACCCCCACGTCCTCCTGGGGAAGAGGCCACGGGCGTACGGCCGGGGGTGAGCCCACCACAGCGGTGCCCTCGCCGTCGGCCGACTCGGTGAGCACCACGACCGGACCGCCGAAGATCTCGTGCGCACCGGCCGCGGCCGCCTGGAGCAGGCCGGTCAGCGTGGTCGACGTGTTGATCGCGAGCGTGGCCTCGGCCAGCCGCACCATGCGCTCGGCCAGCGACTCGGCGCGCCGCCGGGCCGAGTAGTAGCGCAGCACGGCCTGGGCGGTGGCGATCAGCTCGTCCGGCTCGATCGGCTCCACCAGGTAGGCGTCGGCGCCCCGGTTGAGACCCTGGGTGCGGTCGACAACGTCGACGGCGTGGGCCGACACGTGGATGACCGGCATGGCGCCGTACCGGGTATCGGTTTTGATCGTCTCGCAGACGTCGAAGCCGCTCATGTCGGGCAGCTTGACGTCGAGGACGACCAGCTCGATGTCGGAGCCCGGCAGCATGCTCAGGGCCTCTCCCCCGGTCTCCGCCTGACGCACGGTGAAGCCGGCCCGGGTCAGCCAGCTGACCAGCAGGTAACGCTTGGTCGCACTGTCGTCGACGACGAGGACGGTGGCCGGTTTCATGACGCCGGCAACCGTAAGGTGAAGGTGCTCCCCTCGCCGGGAGTGGAGTGAACCCGCAGGGCGCCACCGAGGATGGTGGCCAGCCGCCGCGCATAGGGCAGACCGAGGCCGGTGCCCTTGCCGCTGAGCGCCTTGCTGCCCGGCACCTGATAGAACTCCTCGAAGACGCGATCCTGCAGCTCAGCCGGAATGCCGGTCCCGGTGTCGGAGACGATGAACTCGAGGTCGGAGCCGACCTCCCGCACGGCGAGCCGCACCTCGCCCTCGGCGGTGAACTTGAGCGCGTTGGTCAGCAGATTGCGCAGCACCCTGGTGATCAGCACCTCGTCGGAGTGGATCGACGGCACGGCCGGCTCGTCGATGCGGAAGTCGACCTCGGGCCGGGTGGCCAGCGGCCGCAGCGTGCCCCGGAGCTGACCGAAGACGGCTTTCAGGTCGACCGGCGCCCAGTTGGGCTCGATCCGGCCGGCCTCCGCCTTGGCCAGGTCGAGCAGGTCGTTGACCAGGGTGAGCAGGTCGCTGGCGGACGTGCGGATCAGCCCGACCTGGCGTTCCTGCTCGGAGGTGAGCGGGTCGGATCCACCGTCGGCCAGCAGCCGGCTGAGCCCGATGACCGCGGTGACCGGGGCGCGCAGCTCATGGCTGACATTGGCCAGGAACCGGCTTTTCGCCTCGCTGGCCGCGGCCAGCTGCACGGACTTGTCGTCGAGCTCGGCATAGAGCGCCACCACGCCGCGGTTGGTCTCCTCCAGCTCCTCGGAGAGCTGGTGATAGAGCGCCATGACGCCGCGGTTGGTCTCCTCGAGCTCGGCGTTGAGCCGGGCCAGCTCGTCGCGTTGCGAGCGCACCTCGTCGAGAGCGGCGATGAGCTGCTGATTCTGCACATGCAACTCGTCGACGGGGCTGTTGGGGACGTGCCGGGACAGCCCGGCACGGATCTGGTCCATCCGGTCCGGGGTCAGTTGCGGCGCTCCGGCCGGCAAACGTCGGGCCATCCACACGACCGTACCGGTCTCACCGTCCTCGACCTCCATCTTGTCCACCAACCGGCCAACATGTGCGAGCTCTGTCCGCAGACGCCCGGCTTCCCGGCGCTTCGATCCCTCGACGGCCACCCGCAGCGCGATGCGTACCCCGTCCACCCGCACTGTGAACGTCACATCCGCATCGGAATCGCCGGTCAGCACCACCCGGCTCACCTCGCTCAGCGCGGTGGCCAGCCTGGTCTGGTCCTGTTGCTCGAGACCGACCTCGCGAGCCACCTCGCGGCCGAGCTGGCGGATCAGGAAGATGTCCTGCTCCACGCGCAACCGCAGGCGCATCAGTGGCTCGGGGTGGCCGGTCATGGCAGCCGGGCCACGAGCACGCCGGCGTCGTCGCGGCGCACTCCGGCATCGCGCAGCACCGTCGCGGCGATCACCAGCGGCGAGTGCGCGAGCAGCCCCGGATAATCGGCCGGGGTCCATCGGTCGACCACGCCGTCGGAGTGCATGAGCACGATCGCATCGGGGGTGATCGGGTAGTCGTACTCGCGGATCTGGCGGCGCTGATGACCGGCGATGCCGGGCAGCGAGACCATGCCGCGCCGCGAGCCCACCGGCGGGATCACGGTGCCGGTGATGTTGCCGAGACCGGCATACCGGACAAGACCGGCGTCCGCATCAAGTTCGGCGACAGCCACCGCGGCACCGCGGGTGTGGTTCATCCGGCGGTGCATCAGCTCGAGCACAGCGGCCGGCGGGCCGGCCGGCGCGTCTTGGAACGCGCGGATCGCCTCGTGGGCGGCTGCCGCGGCGAGCCCGCCGTGGCCCAGCCCGTCGCACATCATCACCTGACGGCGGCCGTCGGCCTCGCGGACCGAGTACGCGTCACCGCTGACCGACTCCCCGGTCAGCGGACGGGTCACCCCGGCCGCCCACGCGGCCGGTGGTGGGTCGGCCGGCCAGACCTGCGTGGCCAGGACGGTGCCTTTACCGAAGACCGAGTGCACGTCGCACCAGGACGACTGGCGCACGATGGCGCCCAGGCCGATGCCGAGCGTGCCCGCGGTGGAGTGGCCGTCGGCCGCCGACACGGCCAGGTCGGCCATGCCCGGACCGCGATCGACCGCGATGAGCTCGACGCCGGCCTGCTCGGCCGTGCGGACCGTACGCAGCAGCACGAGGCCCTCGTCGGCGTGCTTGACCAGATTTCCCGCGACCTCGGCCGCCACGATCGAGAGGTCGGCGATGCGACGCTCGGGCAGGCCGAGCTCGACCGCGAGCCGCTCAGCGGTCCGGCGGACGGCGGAGGCAGTCGCGGCCGCCTCGACCCGGAACCAGACTCCCCCGTCGAGAAGCCCCTCGGGTAGCGACGCCACCGCGCCTCCGCTCATCGGCACCACTTGGTCACGGTGATGGTCGTGCCTTCGCCGACCGCGGTGACGATGTCGAATTCATCGACGAGCCGCCGCGCGCCGCTCAACCCGAGCCCGAGCCCTCCGCCGCTGGTGTAACCGTCGGTGAAAGCCAGGTCGAGGTCGGCGATACCCGGCCCCTGATCGCTGAAGACTATCCGGATGCCCTTACGCCGGCCGTTGTCGACCGGAGCCACCTCGACCGAGCCGCCCCCGCCGTAGACCAGCGTGTTGCGGGCCAGCTCACTGGCGGCGGTCACGAGCTTGGTCTGATCGACGAGCGACAGCTTGACCGCGACGGCGAGCGTGCGCACGAGCTGGCGGACCCGGACGACGTCCTGGTCGGTGGCGACCTCGATCCGCTGGCCCTGCTCGCTCACGAGTCCGATGCCGCGGGCGTCCCGGTGGCGCCCGCGTCCTCCTCGTCGTCGTCGTCGAAGTGATCGACTCGTACGCGGGCCAGCAGCTCCATGCCGAGCTCGACATTGAGTGCCGTCCGGATGCCGGGCAGCGACAGACCCAGCTCCACGAGCGTGATCGCGACCGCGGGCCGCATGCCGACCACGACGGTCTCGGCGTCGAGCACCTTGGAGATCGCGGCGATCGTGGCCAGGGTGCGGCCGACGAAGGAGTCGACGATGTCCAGGGCGCTGATGTCGATGATCACACCATGGCAGCCGGTGGCGACGATCCGGTCGGCCAGGTCCTCCTGCAGCTGGAGGGCGACCTGGTCCTCCATGTCGATCTGGATGGAGACGAGGAGGATGTCGCCGATCTTGAGGACCGGAACGCGTTCCACGTCAGAGCTCCCGGCGCTTCTGCTTGGTCTGACCCGCCTTGGCGAGAACGTAGCGCAGCGCGTCGGCCAGCGAGGCCTTGGTGGCGATGTCACCGAACTCGATGCCGAGCGCGACGATCGTCTGCGCGATCTGCGGGCGGATGCCGGAGATGATGCAGTCCGCGCCCATCAGCCGGGCCGCCACCACCGTCTTGAGCACGTGCTGGGCGACCTGGGTGTCGACGGCCGGCACGCCGGTGATGTCGATGATCGCGTACGGCGATCCGGTGTCGACCAGGGTCTGCAGCAACCGCTCCATCACCACCTGGGCGCGCGCCGAGTCGAGTGTGCCCACCAGCGGGACGGCGACCACGCCCTCCCACAGCTTGACGACCGGGGTGGAGAGCTCGAGCAGCTGCTCGGCCTGGTCGGCGATCAGTTCCTCGCGAACCCGCACATAGCTGTCGAAAGTGAAGAGTGCCGCCTCGTCCACGAACGACGAGAAAGCCACGTAGTCGCGCAGCGCGATGGCGTCGCCACCACTCGCCGCGTCGATGGTGGTGAGCACCGCGTCCTTGAACGAGAAGATGCTGACGGCCGTCTCGGTGGCCGTGAAGCCCTGCCGGGCGCGCGTCGCGGAGAGCTCGGCGAGCTGGGCGCGCAGTTCCGCCGCGGGCTCGCCGGCGAGGTCCTGGGCCGAGCCGGCCAGGGCCTGCCGGAAGCCGCGCCGCAGCTCACTGTTCTGCCTTTGCAGCTCCGCGTGGCTCAACCGGCCGCGCAGCGTGGAGGCCACGTGCTCGGTCCAGGTCGTCACCAGGCTTTCCTGGTGCTCCTCCAGCAGAGCGGCGAAGCGAGCCGCCTCATCCGCACTCAGCGTCACCGCTGCCTCCCGACTCACGTCCCTGCCTGCAACGGGCGGGACTTTACCATCGTCAAGTCCGTTGCTTGCTGTGAGCCAAATATCTCCGCGCCGCGCCCCGTTCTGCGAGCGACCGGTGCTTTGGAGTACCGTTCAACAGATAACTGGAGGTCCTGAATGTCTCTGACGGTACAAACGGAACAGCGCGCCGACATGGTCGTGGTGTCGGTCGCGGGCGAGCTGGACATGGCGACCGCGCCCCAGCTTCAGGACCAGATCAGCGACCTGCTGGAAAAGGGGCGCACCCGTCTGGTCTTCGACCTCGCCGAGGTGTCGTTCTGTGACTCCACCGGGCTCTCGGTGTTCGTCCGGGCCAAGAACAGCACCGACGACGCCGGCGGCACGGTCCGGCTGGCCGCTCCGCAGCGTGGGGTGCTGCGCATCCTTGAGGTGAGCGGCCTGGTCGAGGTTCTGCGCACCTACCCCACAGTCGACGAGGCGGTCACCGCCGAGGAAGCAACCCTCGACTGATCACACCCACTTCCCGAGTCGTCCCGGTCGGCGATAGTTTGTCGCCGACCGGTCGTGGGCACCTGCGGCCAGACTGATACTTCGGCGTGCGCGGGAGAGCTTCGTGAGCAAGATGCTTCAAGGCTTCAAAGACTTCATCATGCGGGGCAACGTCGTCGACCTGGCGGTCGGCGTCGTCATCGGCGCCGCGTTCACCGGAGTCGTCACCGGCTTCACGAACGGCTTCATCAAGCCGCTGATCCAGCTCATGGGCGGCGGCAAGGGCCTCGACGCGGGCAAATTCAAGGTCAACGGCGTCGAGTTCGACTACGCCACGTTCCTCAACTCGCTGATCACCTTCGTGCTGACCGCGGCGGTGCTGTACTTCTTCGTCGTGCTGCCGCTCAACATCCTGGCCGAGCGCCGTCGCCGCGGCGAGGAGCCGCCGCCGAAGGCTCCGGCCGAGGACATCGTGCTGCTGACCCAGATCCGCGACGCGCTCGTATCGTCGTCACAGACGCGCGGTTACAACGACGCTCCGGGCCGTCACCAGCAGGAACCGCCTCGCTGACTTCCCCAAAAAGATCATCCCCGCTCGGCGCGTCTCGAACAGATGTTCGATACGCTGCCGGGATGGAGCAGCGCAAGCACTGGTGGAACGGCAGGTGGGGCCGCGTCGCCCGCAAGGACATCTACTTGCGGGTGAGCGGCGACCAGTGGTATGTGGAGCAGCGCGCGGGCGGCGCCGACGGCGTTTCCCACTTCTTCGAGTACGACTCCGAGGACGCCGCCCTCGACACGGTGCGCGCCCTGCTGGCCGCCCCCGGCGATTGGCGCGAGCTCTCAGTCCGCCCGCCCACCCGCTGACCACTCAGCTCCGCGCTCACTCCACAGCACCGCTCCAGAACCGCCCGCTACGCCGGCCCCCACTGCTCGAACCCGCGCCGCCGGGCAGGCAGCTCGCTGCGCGCAGCGCGCAGCCGCCGCCGCCGCCGCCAAGCAAGCATCGCGGCTCGGCGCCGCAAATACGCGGCTCAGCGCCATCCCGGACAAAGCAGTAGCGCCCGCTCGGCGCCGCCAAGAGCACAGCTCCGCGCCATTCCCGACAAAACGGGTAGCGACGCTCGGACCCATAATGCAGTTTGGCGCCACCCAGCGAGGCGAATAGCCCGGCCTGGCGCCGTCAACCGCACAGCTCGGCGCCATTCCGGACAAAACGCGTAGCAAGGCACCGCCCGTGCTACCAGCCGGCAGGGCGAGTGGCTCAGCTCGGCACCGCCCCGTGCTACCAGCCGGCAGGGCGAGTGGGTCAGCTCGGCACCGCCCGGTGCTGCCGAGCGGCGGGGCGAGTGGGTCAGCTCGGCACCGCCCGGTGCTGCCGAGCGGCAGGGCGAGTGGGTCAGCTCGGCACCGCCCGGTGCTGCCGAGCGGCCGGGGCGAGTGGGTCAGGCGGCTCGGCGCTCGTCGTGCTGAGCGGTCATCGGGCCCGGCGGCACCAGGCGCAGGCCGGGCCGGAACGGCTCGATCACCGGCTCGCCCTCGTCACCGTCGCCGAAGCGGGCCCGCCAAGTGCCCCCGTCCGCGGCCCGCGAGCCCGGCGGTGTCGAGACGAAGCCGCCTGGAATGCGGGACAGGGCCACGATCAGCAGGTATCCCAGGATCACGAAGCCGTGGCTGATCAGGCGGGCCAGATCGACCCGGGCCGCCGTCAGGTCGTTGACCGAGAGCAGAAGCAGCATCCCGACGAAGGCTGTGAGCATCGGGATCAGCCCCGACGGCCGGGTACGCCGCAGCGCGATGAAGAGGTAGCCCGCCCCGACGGCCACATTCCAGGCCGCCGACTCGTGCCAGAGGTGTCCCGGCGTCGCGTCGAGACCGGTGTGCACGTGGCCGCCGACCACCCCGCCGCCGATCTGGTCGAGACCGAGGATCAGCTGCACCGCCCCCACCGCGGCCAGCGCCACGATCAGCACCGCGACGAGCGGAAAACCCCCCGGCAGCGGCATCCGCGCGCGCCACCCCGGCCCGGCGGCCGGCTCGGCGGCCACCAGATCACCTCGCCGTGACGGCCGGGCGGCCAGGATCGCCGCGCTCAGGTCGGGCGGCGTGGCCATGCTCGTGCTGGTCAGACGATTGACCGCCGCGGCCCGGTCGAGCCACTCCCGGCACCCGGCGCATCCGGCCAGGTGCGCGTCGACCGCACCTCGGTCGGCCGGATCGTCCTCGCCGTCCAGCTGCGCCGAAAGCATCTCGCGCCACCGCTCACAAGCCATACCCCAATAGTCGCCTGAGCCGGCCGCAAAGTTCCCCGGGGGCTCTGCACGGTCGGGCGGGGCGGCCAGATCAAAGCTGGGCGGCCCCTGCACAGTCGGACCGGGCGGCCAGATCAGGCTCGGCGAACCCTGCACGGCCGGGCCGGGCGGCCAGATCACACTGGGCGGCCCCTGCACGGCCGGGCCGGGCGTCAAATCAGGCTCGGCGGCCCCTGCACGGCCGGGCCGGGCGTCAAATCAGGCTCGGCGGCCCCTGCACGGCCGGGCTGGGCGGTCAGATCAGGCTCGGCGGCCCCTGCACGGTCGGGCTGGGCGGTCAGATCAGGCTGGGCGGGCCCTGCACGGTCGGGCGTGGAGGCAGCGCTCCGCTGCCGCCCATCAGCCGGCGACGCTCGCGGAAAGCTCGCAAATTGGCCGTATTACCGCAGGTGCTGACATCGTGCCAGACGCCGCTGTTGTTGCGGGAGGTGTCGAAGAACGCGGCCCGGCACTCCATGTTGTTGCAGAGTTTCAGTCGCGGCCACAGGCCGGCCTGCTGGGCCAGCAACGCCTCGGCCCACAGGGCGGACGCCAGCCACCGCGTGCCGCGCCCGGTGGGGACGATGCGTACCCAGCCGTCGGCGTCGGGGACCAGGCTGACCGGCACGTCGGCCGGCGGGAGCGAGCCGTCGAGCCCGCCCGCGCCGCCCGCGAGGATCACGTTTTCGAAGGTGCTGCGCAGGCGGCGCAGCGAGCGCAGGTCGGACGACGAGATGAGCAGCGTCGGGGCCGGCAGGCCGGAGACCCGGGACCAGGTGCCGAGCGCCTCGGTCAGCCAACGCTGGGCGTCATCGACCTCCATCAGCAGGTCGGTGCCGTATGACATGGGCGGACGAGTGTTGAGCAACTCCTGCACGAGCGCCAGACCGCCGGGCGCTTCCCGCACGCCGTGCCGCGCACTGGCCATCCATGACATAGCCGAAGCGTACTTGATTCTGTTTCATGGCAGCCTCTACCACGGCTTTGGTTCCCCTTAAGGAATCAGTTTTTCACCGGCGGGGGATGGCCAACTTGTCCGGCTTCGCCACACTGCGGACCGCCATCCGCCGCCGGTAACAGAAACTTGCCCGTCAGCAGAGTCTCAAAAGAGGCTTAACCATCGATCCGCGTGATGTTGCGAATCTTGTTCGAGGCGTCCAGCGCGGCCACCTTGTAGGCCTCCGACAGCGTCGGGTAGTTGAAGACCGCGTCGACCAGGTAGTCGACCGTGCCGCCGCAGCCCATCACGGCCTGGCCGATGTGGACGATGTCGGTGGCGCCGGTGCCGAAGACGTGCACGCCGAGCAGCTTGCCGTCGTCCGGGGCGACCAGCAGCTTGAGCATGCCGTAGGAGTCGCCGACGATCTGGCCGCGGGCCAGCTCGCGATAGCGCGCGATGCCCACCTCGAACGGCGTGTTGGCGTCGGTCAGCTCGTCCTCGGTCTTCCCGACGAAACTGATCTCGGGGATCGTGTAGATGCCGATCGGCTGGAGCTGGTGCATCTCGCGGGCCGGCTCGCCGCAGGCGTGGTGCGCGGCCAGGCGGCCCTGCTCCATCGAGGTCGAGGCAAGCGCGGGAAAGCCGATCACGTCGCCCACGGCATAGATGTTGTCGACCGCCGTACGGTAATTGAGGTCGACGTCGATGCGGCCGCGTTTGTCGGCCTCGAGCCCGGCCGCCTCGAGCGCCAGGTCCTCGGTCTGGCCCTGGCGACCGGCCGAATACATGACCGTGTCGGCGACAATTTTCTTGCCGCTTTTGAGGATGCAGAGTGCGGCGGTCTGGTGCCGCTCGACCGCGGCCACCTCCTCGCCGAAGCGGAATGTCACGCTGAGGTCGCGCAGATGGTATTTCAGCGACTCGATGATTTCGTCGTCGCAGAAGTCGAGCATCTTTTCCCGGCGCTCGACCACGGTGACCTTGGTGCCGAGCGCGGCGAACATCGACGCGTACTCCATGCCGATGACCCCGGCGCCGACCACGACCATGCTGCGCGGCACCGCCTGCAGGTTGATCACGCCGTCGGAGTCGACGATCGTACGGTCGTCGAAGTCGACGCTGTCGGGGCGGGCGGGACGGGTGCCCGCCGCGATGATGATCTTGTCGGCGCTGACCTTGCTCTCGCGGCCGCTGCCGGCGTCGACCCAGATCGAGTGCGCGTCGGCGAACCGCCCGGTGCCGGTGACCATGGTGATCTTGTTACGCGCGAGCTGGTTGCGGATGACGTCGGTCTGCCGGGCGATGACGTGCTGCGTGCGGGCGGCCAGGTCACTCACGGTGATCTCGTCCTTGACCCGGTAGTTGCTGCCGTAGAGATCACGCTGGCTCAGCCCGGTCAGGTAGAGGACGGCCTCCCGCAGCGTCTTCGACGGCACGGTGCCTGTATTGATGCAGACTCCGCCGATCATGTCCCGCCGGTCGACGATGCCGACCCGGCGTCCGAGCTTGGAGGCGGCGATGGCGGCCTTCTGACCACTGGGCCCGGAGCCCAGCACCAACACGTCGTAGTCATACACAGTGCTTAGCGTCGCAGTGACCGGCCCCTCGGTCCACCAAGTCGGTCAGATTCTTCCCGGTCCATTTGCCGGTCGTTGAGCAAACCTCGGGCGTACGCCGGGAAGACAGGACCGTGGCCACCGGAGCGGACGCCGGTGGCCGCGCGTTCCCGTGGAGGCTCAGGCCGCCAGAGGGACGACCTCGGGAGCGTGGCGGCGGGTGGAGTCCGCGCTCTCGTCGTCCGGCTGCTCCGGGGCGGCCAGCTCGGCGGCCACCCGGGACTCGTAGGCGGGCAGCTCGCGCGCGGCGTCCGCCGGCGTCCGGCCGAGCGGGCCGGCCAGCAGCGTGACCGCGTCCCGGGCGGCGGTGACACCGCGGTCCGGGGTCTCGATGGAGATCCGGGTGTGGCGGGTCAGCACGTCCTCCAGGCCGGCGGCCGGCCCTGGACGAGGAACGGCGCGCCGTCGAGTGCGCGGTGCTGTTCAGCTCTTGACCACCGCCACCGGGCACTCGGCGTGGCGCAGCAACGCCTGGCTGGTCGATCCGAGCAGCAGCCCGGCCAGCCGCCCGCGCCCGCGGGACCCGACGACCACCAGCCCGGCGCCGCCCGTCTCCTGGGTCACCACCGTCTCGGCCGGACCCTCGATCAGCCGCTCATGCATCGCGACCTCGGGAAACGCGGCACGCCAGGGCGTGACGACCCCGGTCAGCGTCCGCCGCGCCGCAGCGGCCCAGTCCTCGCGGTCGACCACACCGGTCGTCGCCGCCACGGCCATCACCCCCGCCCCCGACGGCACCAGGGGCTGCTGCCACGCGTGCACGACGAACAGCGCGACGTCCCGCCGCGCGGCCTCCCGCACGGCGAACCCCATGGCCGCCTCGCTGTTGTCATCCACCGCCACCACCACCGGCCCGGCCCAGTCCTCGTCACCGCGCACCACGACAACCGGGCACGCGGCCTCGGCGACCACCTGGACGGCCAGCCCCGACCGGCGGTGACTCTCCCCGAGCACCAGCAGGCCGGCCTCCACCTCACTGAGGGCGGACACCACGACGGTGTCCGCCTCATCGGGGGAAGCCGCCGCCGCGGCCGCGGTGAACACCCGATCCCTGATCCGCTCGGCCGCGCTGATCTCCGCCGTGCTGACCCCGATCAGAGCCGTCTGCTTCCCTTCCGCATGGGCCAACCGCAACGGGCGGCCCGTCTCCCGGGCATACCGGGCCGCCCACCGCACGGCCGCATCAGCGCCGTCGGAGCCGTCCACTCCCACGACCACCGGCCGGCCGATCTTCTCCGTGCTCATGTCATCTCCCCTCAGGCTCTCCTTCAGGGATGCCTGACGCCCTTGGCGGAAGCCCTGCGGGGAGATGACAGTTGCTTGACTACTGTCGCCGGGCGGGCCGGAACTGCTCGGTGTGCAGGGCGAACGACCGCTCCAGCTTCGGCATCCAGTAGGCGTCGTCGTGCCGGCCCGGCCCGAGCTGGTAGTCGTGCTTGACGCCCTTGGCAGCGAGCAGCGTGCTCATCTGCTGAGCGGCCACCCCGAACCGGTAGTCGTCGGAGTCACCGCCGTCGAAATAGAAACGGTGCCGGCTGAGGTCGGCGGCGCTCATCGAGGCGACCAGGGTGAGCGGGCGCAGCCCGGCGTTCGCGGCCTGCTCGGCCGGCGTACCGACCAGCGGGCCGAAGCTGAGCGCACCCATGTGGCTGGCGATCGAGCTGAACACGGTCGGGTTTCTCAGACCCAGCGTGAAGGCGCCCTGGCCACCCATCGAGACACCGCTGATGCCCCGGTGGTCACGGTCCGGGATCGTCCGGTAGACCCGGTCGACCATGGGGACGATCTCGTCCACGATCATCGACCGGAAGTTGCCGGCCGACGTGTCGACATACCAGCCGCTGTCGCCGTCCGGGAAGACCACGATGGCCTCCTCCAGGTTCTTCTCGGTGGTCAGCTTGTCGAGCACCGTGTCGATGTCCCGCGACTCCCACTCGATGTTGCTGCCGTTGAAGCCGTTCAGCATGTAGACGACGGGGAAGCGCTTGGCCCGCGTACGGGTGTAGCTCTGGGGCAGGTAGACGTTGAACTGCACGCGGCGTGTCATCGCGGCCGACTCGTACTCGTCCCGGAAGAACCGCGACTGGTCACCGAGTTCGACCGGCCGGCGCGCGTCGAAGTAGAGCAGCTCGCGAGCCGGCGCGAGGTTGCCCCAGGTGCGGATCGTGTCGACGACCAGCCGTCCCCGGCCGTCGACGAAGACCTCGGCCTGGGTGTCGGTCAGCGTCGTCCGGCCGGCCCTGAGCTCCGCGATCCGGCGCGCGGCGGTGTCCCCCTGGTGGAAGAAGCCGTCGGCCAGCGTCGAGGCATAGGCCCGGATGTCGCCGGCGGCGACAGCGCGGTGCTGCTTGCTGAGCACGGCACAGACCTGGGCCAATTGCGTACGGGTGGCAGCCTTCCCGGTGATGCCGGCCAGCGTCCGCAGCCGCGCCTTGGAGAAGAGCCCGACCGGCCCCTGGTGGAAGCCGCCCCCACCCGTCCCGTCATAGGCCCGCACGGCGATCACATTGGTGGCGCCCCACCGCAGCAGCCCGTCGGCCGGGTAGTACTCCCGCGGCACCTCCCACGTCGAGTCGAAGGTGGGCGGGAACCCCCCGGTACGCCCGATCTCGGTGCCGTTGAGGAACGTCTGATCGGCGTCATCGATCTTCCCGAGCGCCGCCACCACCGCCGAGTCGGTGACACCGGCCGGCCGGGCCGGAAGCGTGAACGTCTTGCGGTACCAGGCGAAGCCGTCGTAGGCGGCGAGGTCGGTGACGGTCCCCCAGTTGTCCGGCACGCTCCAGTCCCGCCAGCCACTGTCCACAAACGAGGGCTCTGACCAGCCCGGGTCGTCTCCCGTGGTGAACTTCCAGCCGCTGCCGGCCAGGTCCACCCCGAAGTCGACCGACCCGGTGGTGGCGCACGAGGTGTCCTGCGGTGGGCCGGCCTGAGCCGCCGACGGCACTCCCACCGCGGTGGCCAGGACTATGACGGTGCTGAACAGCGCCCGACGGCGCCGACGAGTCGAAGACATGCCCGCTCCTGCGTTGCGTGATCGAACAAAAAACGCGGTGGCCGAACACTCGCAACGTTTCGAACCGATGTCAACGGTGAAACGTATCGATTCTGTGCGCGTGAACACTGCAGCTGGTTTAGCTTCCCGTATTCCTGTTGGAAGATGTTCGTACTCCGGTTCCGGGTATCTGGCGCAACCGCACTTCGCCACTCGTGCAGATCCTGCGAATTCGAAAGGCGCGCAGTGACACGCACAGTGGGGAACAGCCAATCCACCTGGACCAGTCGAACTCGACGCGGCAGGAGGATTGACGTTCGCAGTGGCATCGTGTGATCTGGACACTCCGTCACGACCCGTGTGATGGCGGTGATCACTGAACGGCGAGGGTGTGGACCACGACGAGCTGGCTTTCGAGCTGACCGGATTGCTCGACCGGTGGGCACCCACGGCAGCCGAGACAATCGATCTCAGCGGCGCCGCCTCGTACGACGCGGCCCAGCTCGACGTCGACTACTACTTCCGCGAGCACCCCGGAGTGGATGCCGCCACGGTAATCCTCGCTGGCGTGAGTATCGGTGTCGTCTCGCGGCGCAGCCTCGCCCGCAGCCAGGGCACGGCCGCCGACTCCAATGTCGGCACCGGAGAGCGTCTGGAACTCACCGTCGACTCCACGCAGTACCGGCTGCTCGTGTTCGTTTGCCCCGACTGCGGGACTCAGGACCATCGCATTTTCTACGATCCGCGCGACCTACCTCGCTGCGCCGGACACGGCGAGATGGCGCTGCGCCGATGAGCCTTGAAGCTGCGGGTAAGCCGCCAGACACCTTGGCCTCATCACGGTTCTTCCGGACCGGTTACCTGCCTACGTATGCGGGTGCTCTGTTCCTGATCATGTTGGTCTGGGCCGGCGCCCCGTTCGAACGGGTGCACTTCGATGAGGCGTGGAAGACCGCCAAGAGCCTGACCGTCATCGAGGCTCTGTTGCTGGCCCTTGGCATCGTCCTGATCGCGGTCATCCTGCAGCCCCTTCAAGCCGGCCTGGTGCGGGTGCTCGAAGGGGAATATCCGTCCTGGCTCGGGTCGGGCCTGGCCAGACGGTTCCACAGATGGCGCCGCGCCTTGCTGGCCGACCGAGCCGAGTCACGTCTGAAAGCTGCCGTCGGCGCTCCCGGGCACGACCAGCTGATCCAAGAAGCCGGAGTCGCTGCACAACGCCTCCGAAGTCGCTACCCGGCTGAGTACAACGTCCGGCCCACCACTCTCGGCAATGTCCTCGCCGCCACCACGGAGACTGCGGGAGCCGCGTACGGGCTGGACGCGGTGGTTGCCTGGCCGCGACTTTATCCCCTGCTCCCGGATCCGTTCCGCGCGATCGTGGATGATCTGCGGGACAGTTTGGACGCTTCGGCACGGCTGTGCGCCGTCACGGCGCTGACCGCGGTCGCCACGGCAGTGCTCGTCCTTCCGCGATCTGGCTGGTGGGCACTGCTGGCTGCGGCGCCCGCGGCGCTTGCCGCGCTCAGCTACATCGGCGCGGTACGAGCGGCGACGGCGTACGGGGCGGCCGTTCGTTCTGCACTCGACGTGCACCGGTTCGCTCTCGTGAAGGCTTTGCACCTGCCGCTTCCGACTGACCACCAGACCGAACGCCTGCTGAATCAGCAGATCAGCGACTTGCTGCGCCAAGGGGTCCCGCTCCTTCGTCCGTACGTTCACGAGTGATACGAGGCGCCGATGACCAGCCCAGCCCAGCCGAAGGTCGGCGATCCGCTCGTCCTGCCCTACAGCCGGATCGTCGGACAGGCGACGTTGCAACTCGCACTCGAGATCTCCTACGTCGAACCGGCCGTCGGCGGCGTGCTGGCCACTGGTCAACGCGGCACGGCCAAGTCGACGACGGTTCGCGCCTTCGGCCGCATGGTGTCCGGCCGACTTCCGGTGACTCTGCCGATCGGCGCTACTGAGGACCGGATCGTCGGCGGTTGGAGCGTGGAGGATCTGGTCGACGGCCGCACCGTCTGGAAGGCGGGGCTGCTCGAGGAGGTGGGCGGCGAAAAGGAGCCCGGGACGACCGACGAGGCGGGTGGCAGGAAGATTCCCGGAATGCTGTACATCGACGAGGTCAACCTGCTTGAGGACCACCTCGTCAACATCATCCTCGACGCGGCCGCAACCGGGATCCTGACGGTACAGCGCGACGGCGTCAAGAAGGAGAACGTGAAGGTCGCCTTCAACCTGGTTGGCACCATGAACCCCGAGGAAGGCAGCCTGCGGCCGCAGCTGCTGGACCGATTCGGCCTGGTGATTCCGGTGCGAGCGGCAAGCGAGGCCAACCTGCGATCCCAGGTGCTGACCGAGGTTCTGGACTTCGAGCAGCAGGTCATCGAACTCGGCGGGAAGGTCGGAGCTCTTTACCGCGACGACAACAAGCGCTACCTCCAACTTGAGAACGCGCGGCAGCGGCTCGATGACGTCGCCGTCCCGCCGGGGATCATCGAGATTGCCGGCCGGATCGCGGAACTGTTCGACGTTGAGGGCCACCGTGGCGAGCTGGCCATGCTCCGCGCGGCTCGCGCGCTCGCCGCGATCCGGAACAGCCCCGCGATAACGCCGAAACTGCTGGCTGAGGTCACACCCATGGCCCTCATCCATCGCCGGGCCACGAGCGACAGCGGCCGGCTACGTTCCTGGTCCATCGAAGACGACAGTTTATTGGCCGCCTGCCTGGGTGACGTCGCACCGGCGGCGAGCTGACCAAGTCGTGCAGCCGGCAGACACCGTCCTCGAACGGATCACAGGCGTGCTATCCTGCCTTGCCCTCGACTCGCGTCTGGGCGGTGTGCTCTTCATCGATCTGCGTCCCGATCTCCTTCAGCGGCTGGCCACTTGGCTCAACGACTCGCTCGCCGGGCCGGACGGGTCGCATGACATCGTCACGCTGGGCGCGGCCGACACCGACGAAGATCTGTGGTGGCGAGTCAGTCCGCAGAATGTCACGCCAATGGGATTCCGCCCGACACCGGGCCCGCTCATCGATGCGCCCGGTGCGCCACCCAAGACGATCATTGTGCCGGACCTGGCCCGAGCCGGACTGGCGGTGACCCGTGCCGCCACCGTCCTGATCGGATCTTGGGTTGGAGTGGCCGACCGGCACGGGATGCATGCCGAGTGGGCACCTGGCTCTCGGTGGCTGAGCGCCTGCGCGCGATCAGATCTGCCGCGGCTCTCACCTCATCTGCTCGACCGCTTCCCGATGCGGGTGGACGCCCGCGACCTGAGCCGTCAGCCGTTCGATCCGAAGGCCGTGCGGAAATGCCTCGAGACGGCCGGCGACGAGCCGTTGATGCCGGTCCTTCCGGCGCCGATGCCGGTCCGCCGCTGGTCATCCCAGCGACGGCCACCGACGTTGAGTCCTGAGGCTATCGATCTCGTCACGGACCTTATCGGCGCCACCACGGCCCCCCACCGGCGTGATCTCGCGCTCGCCCGTACGGCTCGCGCCATCGCGGCCTGGGAAGTGGCCGACGTCGTCGACGAGGATCACGTCCGGGCCGCGGCGCGGTTGATGGGACTGCCAGTCGGTGCCGCCGACGACAATGCCGTTCCGACCCCTCTGCCGACACCGCAGCCCGCCTCCGCTGTCGCCGAGGAGGTAGTGATTCCGCAGTCGTCGAACGCAACGAGCGCGTCGTCGACCGCGACGAGCGCGACAGCTGAAGCGCGCAGCGAGCGGCCGGAAGTGAAGCCCTCCACCGTACCTGTCGCCGAGCGGAAACCGACCGGCGCGGGCCCGTCTGTCCGGCTCGCGGCGACCGCGCTCCCCCCGGGCCGGGCAGCGTTGATCGAACCGGAGAAAACCCTGTATCCGGAGAACGATGACACCTCGATCGCCGAATACGCGTCGCTGCGTCGGCCATGGCAACGCGTTGGCAGCCCGTCCCAGCGACGAGGAACCATCATCGGCGCCGAACCGACCCGGCAACTGGCGGACATCGCGGTGGTTCCTACGATGCTTGAGGCGGCGAAGTTCCAGTCGGTGCGACACCACCTCACGATTCGCCCATCGGACCTACGCCGGCACCGGCGGCAACCGCTGCCCGATACGGCTCTGGTCCTGATGATCGACCACTCCTGCCGACGGGATTGGAATTTCACCGCCGCTCTGAGCCCGTACCTGCGGTGGGCCTACACCCAACGGTCGGCGGTCAGTCTCATCGAGCTCGGCCACCGCGAGACCGAGGCCGAGTTGCGCGCCATCCGGCGGCGACTGGGCGGCACACTCGACCCCGGACTCGATACTGCGCTTGGCCGGCATCCCGGTCGGGCTACGCCGTTGGCTGCCGGTCTTGACCTGGCAATCCAGGAGATGCGCCTGTACCTCAGGAATCTACCGATTCGTCCGGAGGGCTCCTGGCTGGTCGTAGTGTCCGACGGCCGTGGCAACATTCCTCTGGAGGCGAGCCAGCGCAACTTGCGCCCGACGGCGGTCAACCGGGCGGGTATCGATGACGCGGTGACGGTCGCCGCCGATGCGGCGCGACTGCCGGCCGTCCGAGTGGTGATTTTGGCGCCACCGAGCCTCGCACACTACCGGGACCTTCCGTTCGCATTGGCCGACGCGATGGGCGGAATCGTTGCCCGCACGGAGCCAAGTCATGACGGCTGAGGGCATCGCCCGCCTCTTGAAGGCAGAGCCGGACGCGCCCGGCGGTCGGCCGGACCCGCAGGCCGCAGCGCGGCGCGAAGCGCCGCGGATGCCTTCGCCAGCTGCGGTGGGCATCTCGGTGTCACATGCCGAGAAACAAGATTTAAGCGAAGAGCTCAAGCCGGACACGGCCCTCATGAAGATCATCTGGACGGAGCGCGACGGGCAGGTCCGCTACCGCTTCGAAGGATATTTTCGGGGCCATGTCTGGATCGACGAATCAGCCGGTTGGCGGAAGGCCGCGCCCGACATCGGCGCAGCGCTCGCCGGCCCGGAGGACGGCCGCGACGAGGTCGCCATCCTGACGGCGGCCGTCGACTACTACCAATTCATTCGCCAGTGGTCGGACACGAAGTTCGAACTCGGCAAATGGCTTACCCGGATCCGCCGGGCCGCTGGTCCCGACCTGCATCTGGTCGTCTGGGACGACACGGACCTCGGCATCCCTTGGGAGCTGATCCGGCACAAGCTGGACGGGCCGCCTGACTGGCTTGGCGTGACCACACAGATCACCAGGTGGATGACTATCCGGGACGAGCACAGGCACGATCAGTTCAGTGCGGCGCCGGGGCCGTTCCGATCCGGAGGCGAGATACTGGCGTTCGAAGATCCCCGCTTGGTCGAGGATGACGCGCAGAGCATCGCCGGCTTGGCCAGCTGCCGCCGGATGGCCAAGCTGGGTGACTTACTTGACGAGCTGCTGGCCGAGGTGGACTCATACGGAGTCATCTACGTGCGGGCGCACGGCCGGCACAGCGACGATCTGAGTAAGAAGCGCCTGGCCGACGTGACCCTGGCCGAGTTCGACGACTGGCTCCCGGCTGTCCAGCTGTCCCAACCGATGGTGTTTCTGAACGCCTGCGATTCCGCTACGCCAAGCTTCGATCCAGCCTACGGTGACGCGCTGGGCCACAGCTTCGCCGAAACCTTCCTCCGTAATGCGGCCGCAGCCGTGGTCGCGACCCTGGGCGAAGTACCGACCGGATCATCGGCTGCTCTCGCCCGACGCATCATCCGGGACGCCCGAGCCGGCGGGGTACACATTCCCGAGTTGCTCCGGAGCCGGCGGGCGGACGCCGTCAAGAGCCTCCCGAAGACCACCCGTAACCTCGAGCCGCGCCAACAGGCCGCGATCCTGAATTTCCTCTACACGTCCATGTTCGTGTATTACGGTCACCCGGACGCGATCTTCGCCCTGGAGCAGTCATGACCGAGCCGGTCCGCGCGGTGACCGTCCTACCCGTCGTCAGTTGGCCGCAACGGGTCGAGCCAGGCCAGTCCTACCTGGTCAGCGTTGACCTCACCATCGACGAGACCACGTGGCCGTACGACGACGAAGAGCTGGCCATCGGCTGCATGATCGACGGTCGGCCGCTGTGCGAGGTCCGAGCTCTGGGCGATCCCGGCGTGGTGCTTCACCGCTTCGGGGGTACCTACGGCCCGGCGCAGTTCATCGCCCACGTGTCCGAACAGGCCCAAGACTTCACTGGTGCCGCACTCTGGCTCACGCTTACGACGTCCGGCGGAGTTCCTTTTCACACCGTGCGTCTGCCCATCGACGGCACAGCTGCCGAGCCAGGGGCCACCATCCCGGGTCCGCGGAAGTCGCCGGTGCCATCCGCCCGGCCAACGACCAGCCCGGACGAAGGAGCAGCCATGCCGACGGGGAAGCCAGCCGACGAGATCACCGTACTAGCCTCGGTGGTCGAGCCACCCACGGCAGACGACTTCGGCCGGGCCAGGTCGCTGCCTGCCGACCGCACGTGGTTCCAACGGGCGGTGTTCTACGAGGTGCTGGTCCAGTCCTTCTACGACTCGAACAGCGATGGCTGGGGAGACCTCCGTGGTCTCATTGAGCGCGTCGACTACCTGCAGTGGCTCGGGGTGGACTGCCTCTTGCTGGCGCCGATCTTCGACTCGCCGTGGCACGAGGGCGGCCACGACATCCGCGACTTCTACAAGGTGTCCTCCGAGTTGGGTACGGTCGAGGACTTCGTTGCTTTGTTGGACGTCACCCACAAGCGGGGCATCCGGGTGGTCTGCACGCTTGTCCTGAACCACACCTCGGACCAGCACCCGTGGTTTCAAGAATCCCGGCGTGAGCCCGACGGGCCGTATGGCGACTTCTACGTATGGAGCGACACCGGCGACCGCTACCCGGAGGCTCGGCTGATCGAAATTGGCGGCGAGGAGCAGAACTGGACGTTCGACCCGATCCGTCGGCAATACTTCTGGCATCGCTTCTCACGCCAGGAGCCGGATCTCAATTTCGACAATCCAGCCGTGCAGGAGGCAGTGATCGACGTGCTGCGCTTCTGGCTCGATCTCGGCACGGACGGCTTGCTCCTGGGGTCGGTCCCCTATCTGTTCGAGCGTGACGGCACCGCCAGCGAAAATCTGCCTGAGACGCACGCCTTCCTCAAGCACTGCCGCAACATCGTCGACATCGAATTCCCGGGCCGGGTCTTGATGACCGACGCGAATCAGTGGCCGGCTGACCTGGTCGAATATTTCGGCGATCCCACCACCGGTGGCGACGAAATGCACATGGCCTACCACTACCCGCTGATGCCCCGCATCTTCATGGCGGTGAGGCGCGAGTCCCGCTTTCCGATATCCGAGATCATGGCACAGACACCGGCCATCCCGGGAAACTGCCAGTGGGGCATCTTCCTGCGCAGCCATGACGAGCTGACACTGGAGTTGCTTACCGACGAAGAACGCGATTACATGTACTCCGAGTACTCCAAAGATCCGCGGATGAAAGCGAATTCCGGTATCCGCCGCCGACTCGCGCCGCTGCTCAACAATGACCGCAACCAGATCCAGCTGTTCACCGCTCTGCTGTTGTCCTTGCCCGGCTCTCCGATGCTCTACTACGGCGATGAGATCGGCATGGGCGACAACATATGGCTCGGCAACCGAGACGCCCTACGGACGCCGATGCAGTGGACGCCCGACCGAAATGCCGGTTTCTCCACCGCCGAGCAGTACCACATGCACATCCCGGCCAACTCGGACACGCGTTACGGCTACACGTTGGTAAACGTCGAGAATCAACGCGACGATGCCAGCACACTGCTGAATTGGACGCGTACGATGCTGGCGGTAAGACGCAGACATGAGGCGTTCGGGGCCGGCACATTCCGTGAGCTCGGCGGATCGAACCCATCAATGCTGGCCTTCCTGCGCGAAGACGGAGACGACGTAGTCCTATGCGTAAACAATCTTTCGCGTTTCTCGCAGCCCATCGAACTGAATCTGCAGCACTGGAACGGATACACGCCAGTCGAACTTTTCGGGCATGTAAATTTTCCGCGTATCGGTCAATTGCCGTACTTGCTCACGGTGCCTGGCCACGGCTTCTACTGGTTCCAGCTATGCGGTTCCGAGGATGACCAATAATAAATTGGGCGGCGGTCCGCGAGTGTAGCAGCGGAGAAGGCGGTCTCCACCCTGATCTCCACCCTCGGATGGTGCCGGTCCACCCTCCTCTGTTCGTAGCGTTCGGGGCATGAACGAGCCGAACTCTCGGACCAGGGAAGTCGTCGAGGCCACCAGCCATCTGCTCAGCGGGAACCGGCGCAGCCGGACGTCGCGGGTGGCCGGGGCCGTCGTGGGCAAGGTGCTCGAGCAGGAGGGTGGAAAGGTGACCGGGCGGGTTGTGGTGGCGGTTCTTGTCGTGCTGGCCGTGGTGGGGGTGGCTTTCGTCGCCTACCGTCTGCTGGTGCTCGATCTGATTTTGACGGTGTTGCGGGAACGCGACTGATGCTGGGCCGGCTCGGGCGGGCGGGACTCCGGCTCTTACGGGCCGACGACCCGGAGACGGGCTGGCTGGGTCCGGGTTGTGCTCACCGGCCTGCTGGGCTGGTCGCTGCTCTTCTATCCGGGGGTGGAGAGCACGCTCGTCCGGCCGGCGCTCGTTCCGAGCTTTGTCTGCTGGACCTTCTGGATGGTGGCCGACAGCGGTTTCCGGTGCCGGCCAGGGGTGCGCTGGCGGCGGCCACCCTGGTGCCGGCGGTGTCGGCTCTGCCGAACAACGGGGCCGCCCACCTCTTTCTCTACGGGTCGCTCTTCACCTTTGTGCTGCTGCCGCGCATGCCGCTGTGGGCGATCCTGTCGCTGACCGGGGCGCTCATCGTGGTGCTGCTGGTGGGGTTGCGAATCGCCGGGCACGGTCCCACCGCGCTGCTGACCCACCCCGCCCTGATCATTTTGGTTGTGCTCTTCAGCCTGCACCGTCGCGAGCATCGGCTGCGGGCCGAGCAGACCGAACTGCTGCTCGAGCAGACGTCGCGGACGCAGGAGGCGCAGGCCCGGGCCGCCGCGCTGGATGAGCGGACCCGCATCGCTCGCGAGCTGCACGACGTGCTGGCCCACTCGCTGGGCGCGCTGGCCGTGCAGCTCGAAGTCGCGGAGGCTCAGCTCACCGAGAAGGGCAACGTCACGGCGGCCGGGGAACGCGTGCGACGGGCCCGGCGGCTGGCCGCGGACGGGATGATCGAGGCGCGGTCGGCGGTGGCGGCGTTGCGGGCGGATGTGCCGCCGCTGGCCCGGGCGCTCGGGGACCTGATCGCCGTACACCGGGAGAACTTCGCGGCCACGGCTACCCTGCGTGTCGCGGGCACGCCGCGCGCTCTGCCGTCCGGCGCCGAGGTGTCCCTGCAGCGCACACCGCGCGAGGCTCTGACCAACGCCGCCCGCCACGCCCCGGGCGCGCCGGTCACAGTCACGCTCGACTACGCCGGCACCGCGGTCCGGCTCACGGTGGAGAATCCGGCGACCGGGTCAGAGACCGGACCGGGGTACGGGTTGACCGGCGCCCGGGAGCGGCTGGCCCTGGTCGGTGGCACCCTGGAGGCAGGCATGGCCGACGGCACGTGGCGAGTCACCGCGGAGGTGCCGGGATGACCAGCAAACCGTTGCGGGTGCTCGTCGTGGACGACCAGCAACTCGTCCGGGAAGGGCTGACCGCCCTGCTCGAGCTGACCGACGGCGTGCAGGTCGTCGGCTCGGCGGGCGATGGCCGGCAGGCGCTCGAACTGGTCGCCGATCACCGGCCCGACGTCGTGCTGATGGATCTCAAGATGCCCGTTCTCGACGGCGTGGCCGCCACCGCCCAGATCCGCGACCGCTTCCCCGACGTGGCCGTCGTCGTGCTGACCACCTACGCCGACGACGAGTCGATAGCCGGCGCCCTCGCGGCCGGGGCACGGGGTTACCTGACCAAGGACGCCGGTCGCGCCGAGATCGGCCTGGCCCTGCGTGCGGCCGCGGACTGGCCAGTCGCTGTTCGACCCGGCTGTCGCCGCCCGGCTGACCGAGGCCATGAGCCGTCCGGCCGCGCCGCCCCAGCGGGAGACGCTGCCCGACGGGCTGACCCAGCGCGAGGCCGAGGTGCTCGGTGAGATCGCGCTGGGCCGCACCAACGGCGAGATCGCGGCCGCTCTCTTCGTGGCCGAGGCCACCGTGAAGACACACATCAACAACGCCGCCAAGATCGGTGCGCGCAACCGCACCGAGGCGGCAAGCTATGCCCTACGGCACGGCTTGACCTCGACGAGAGACGACCACCATGGACGACGCCCCTGAAGAAGAGCAGCCCGACACGTACGAGATCGACGGCGACACGATCGTGCCGGACGTCTCGCTCGAGCCGGACGCCGACGACTCCGGCTCGAGCGAGTGGCACCGCGACGCGGACTGACCGACGCGGCCTAACCGACGCGGAACGGGTATTCGGTGACTGGTGAGAGCGATCCATCGGTGAACACCTGCTGCACAAAGAGCGTGCTGCTGCCGCTCCGGACCGGCGTGTACGAGACGTCGGTGATCCAGGAGGCCGGGTCAGCCGGGCTGGTGGTCACCGGGCCGTCGTCGACGTGCCACCGGTACGCGACGGTGAACTCCGCGGTCATCCAGGTGGAGAAGCTGAACGTGCCCGGCACCCCCGGACCGCCGTTCTCGCTCCAGTCGTCCCAGGTCGCCATCACCGAGACCGCCGGATCGTCCACCGGAACCGTCAGATCCCGGACGGTCGACACCGCGCCGTCGCCGGTGACGCTGACGACGTGCAGCGATACGGAGCCCGCCGTCTCCGGCGTCCAGGTCAGCGTCGCCGTGCCGTCCGGACCAGCGGCCAGCGTCCGGTCCTCGTCACCGAGACCCCAGTTGTACCGGTACTCGACGACACCGGGCCGGGCCGGCTCGAACGTCGCGGTGGCCGGCAACCCGGCGACCGGCCACGGACTGAACGGCCCGCGCACGGTGACCAGCGGCGCGTCCGACACGTGCACCGTGATCGTGGTGGCCGGCGAGAGCGTGCCGTCGGCCAGCTTGGCCCGGGCGGTGAACGAGGCGTCCCCGGCCCGCGTCGCGATCACCTCGACATAGCTGAGGAAGCCCTCCTCGACGGTCTTCTCGGGACCGCCGTCGTAGCTGTAGACGAAGCCGGCGACGCCGGGCAGCTCACTGAGCAGCTCGATCTTCACCGGCCGGCCGACGCCGTCGTAGCCCGGCAGGCCCTCGCTGACCACCGCGACACCCGGGTGGGTGTCGATCACCGAGAAGCTCGAGACGGTGGGGTCGGAGAGCACCCCGTCCGCGGTCACCGACCGGACGGACAGGCTGAAACGACCGCCCCGCGGGGGTGTCCACGGCAGAACCGCCGTCCCGTCCGGAGCCGCCTCGACCGTCTCCTCGCCGTCGCCGAAGTCGTAGCGGTACGCCACGACACCGGCGGCCTTCGGGCTGAAGCGGAACGAGCCCGTGTCGCCCAGGATCGGGGTCAGGTCCCAGCGGAACTCGTCGGAGCCGACCGCCGGCTCGTCCTTGACCGGCACGTCCTGCGTGCTCGACCCGATCAGCTTCGATCCGGCGTAGGCCCGCATGGTGAGCTTGTGCGTCCCCTTGGTGGCGAAGACGATCCGGGCGGTCGCGGCGCCGCCGACCACGGGCAGCCGGACGGCCGGGCCGTCGTCGACCGCGTACTCGAAAGCAGTGGCGTCGGCCGCCCGGGAGCCCAGCGTGATGGTGCTCGGCAGGCCGACCCCGCCCACGGTCACCGTGGCGAACGGCGCGGTGTCGCGCACATGGAAGCGGAAGACCTGGAACGGGCCCCGGTTGCCGGCCGCGTCGACCGGGCGCACCCGCAACTGGCCCGGGCCCCGGGAGCTCGGGGTCAGGCCGATCTTGGCACGGCCGCCGGGCCGGCCGGTGGCCACCTGCTGCAACAGGCGGCCGTCGCCGAAGTCGTAGTCGTACGCCACGATGTCGCGGTTGTCGGCCGCGTCGACCACGAAGGTGCCGGCCACGCCCGGTCCGCCCGAACCCGGGTAGTCGGGCACCCCGTACTGCTGGGAGTGGATGACCGCCGGGGTGGCCGGCGCGGTGTTGTCCACCGTCAGATAACACGGCTTCGACCACGGGCTCTTGTCGTCCCGGTCGTCGGCCTGGGCCGCCCACGCCAGCACGGTGCCGTCGGCGAAGCCGGTCAGGTCGCGGACGTTGCCGCCCTCCGAGCGCTGGTCCGGGTGGTCGACGGGCCAGAACGCGTACGAGATCTGCGGGGTGATGCCGTTGTCGGGGTCGACCGCCGTCGCACTGAACACGACGTTGTTGCCGCCCGCGGACGGGTGCCTGGTCAGTGTGCCGCAGGGCCGATCCGGCTTGAGCAGCTCACGGGTCGTCACCTTCGGAACGGTGTTGGACTGCAGGCTGAGCGCGAACCGCCGCATCGTGCGGCCGAGCGCCCCGTCGCCCTCGTCGGCGGCCGAGACCCGTACGCCGAAGGTGATGGCCTTGTCGTGCCGCGAGATCGCTGCCTTGAGCTGCGGCAGCACGTCCACGCCGAGGTAGGCGCCGGGGCAGGTGCCCGGACCGAGCGGGGCCGACCGGACCAGTTCGAGCTCGCGCGGCGGCCGCTGCCAGCTCGACTTGCCGGTGACCGCGGTCGTGCGCCACACCTCGACCGGCGCGACCCGGCTGCAGTCCTCGGCCGAGCGCTCGGTGGAGTAGAGGTTGGCGAGATGCAGGGCCTGCTTCTGGTACGGAGTCAGGTCGTACGTGAAATAGGCCCGATGGGTCCGGCCGTCGATGGTGCCGACGGGTGCGTCCCCGGCCGGGTTGACGGTGACCGCGGCCGGTTCGCCGGAGTCGGTCCAGGTCCACGCGGTGAGCGTGGCCGCCGTGTAATTCATGGCCTGCGCCGGCTGGCCGGCCGCGCCGACGGCAACGATCGAGCCTGTCGTGGCGACGGCCGCGCACAGCAGGGCTCTCTTGAGAATATGCATGGTGGCTCCCCGATTTCCCCGCCCGGGATTGGTCGTCCGGGCCGGGGGCGACGGAGCTTAACATCGTCGATGTCGCAGCCGTGTCCAGACAGGACAAGGGGCCCGGCAGCTTGTCGGCTGCCGGGCCCCGCGTCGTGGGATCAGGCCCGAGGGCCGTACGAGATCGGGTCGGTCCAGTCGATGCCGGGACCCTGCGCGATGCTCGGGAACAGCAGCGCCACGCCGGACGAGTCCTTGGCCAGCAGCGAGTCGCGGCCGGTCGCAGCCGAGCGCACGGCGGCCAGGTCACGGTTGCCCCACCCGGTGCCGGCCTTGTCGATCACCACGCCGTCGTCGAGCGCACCACTCGCCGTACCGGGGTAGATCCGCAGCTTGCCGGTGGCCGTCTCGACCGTGACCAGGTCGAGATAGCTGTCCTCGTTGAACTTGCCGGTGATGTTCTGCTTGCAGCAACCCCAGCCCCGGCCGACCAGTGTGCCGGTGTTGCTGAAAGCGCCCCCGGCGGCGGTCTGCGGAAACTTGGACCACAAGTTCGTCGACGTCTCGATGGCATACAACGCCGGATACGTGTCGTCGTCGAGCTTCGCCACGGTCATGTCCCGGTACCCGCCCCAGCCGGTGCCGATCTGACCCTTGCCGGTCAGGGCACCGGTGGTGGTGCCGGTGTAGAGCAGCAGCTGACCGGAGTCGGTGAGGACGAGCAGGTCGTCGACGGCGTCCCGGTCGACCCGGCCGACCACCAGTTCCTTGTACGTGCTCCAGGTGCTCGACAAGCGAGCCGGCGAACCCCAGGTGCCGGCCGTCGTTCCGGGGAACAGCCAGCCCACGCCCTCGGCGTCGATCCCGATCAGATCCGGGTTGCTGTTGCCGTTGAACTCGCCGCTGACCAGGCGCACCATGTCGAACGGCTGGCGCTGCCACGCGGTGCCGGCCAGTGTGGTCCGGTCGGCCCAGCCGCCCTCAGCGGTGCGCTTGTGCACGTACAGGGTGCCGGAGGCGGAGTCGATCGAGAGCAGCCCGTCGAGGCCGGTGCTGTCGAACTTGCCCGCGGCCAGGTCGGACGCGCCACCCCAGGTGGTGCCGGCGTCGAGCACCACGGCCTCGGCGGGCCGGCCGTTGGCCGTTCCGGCGTAGAGCCGCAGCCGGCCGGTGGCCGAGTCGACCGTGACCACATCGGGGTACGCGTCGCTGTTGAACTTGCCGAAGGTGTTCTGCTTGCAGCAACTCCACCCGCCGCCGACCGATGTGCCCGTGGTCGAGAAGGCGCCGCCCGCGGCGGTCTGCGGGAACTTGAGCCAGCTGCCGGTCGCCGTCTCGATGGCATACAGGGCGTCGGAGGTGTCGCCACCGGTCCGGCCGAGCGCCAGGTCGCGGTAGCCGCCGTACCCGGCGCCGATCTGACCCTTGCCGGTCAGGCCGCCGGCTGCGGTGCCCGTGTAGAGGAGCAGCTGACCGGAGTCGGTGAGGATCAGCAGGTCGTCGTAGGCGTCGCGGTCAACCCGGCCGACCACCATTTCCTTGTACGTGCTCCACGTGCTCGACAGCCGCGCCGGCGTGCTCCACGTCGAGGCCGACGTGCTGCGATACCACCAGCCCGCGCCGTACGTGTCGACCCCGATCACATCCTGGAAGCCGTCCCGGGTGAACTCGCCGAGCACGACCTTCCGCAGGCCGGCCGGACGAGCCGAGATGTTCGACGTGATCCACCCGGCCAGGTCGTCGACCCGGGTCTCGTAGCCCTCACCGCGGGTCTCCGAAGCCGGCTCGCCGACACAACCCTTCTGCCACGACGAGTCGCTGATCCCGACCAGCTCCACGCCGCCCGCGACCTCACGGAACGCCGGCCCGCCGGAGTCGCCCTTGCAGAGCGTCGCGCCGGCGGACGCACCCACGACTTCCACTGCGGAATCGGTGACCGACTGCACGGTGAACGTGCCGGCGTGCAACCGGGGCGGCACCCACTCGGTCGCAGTACGCCCGAACCCGGCGATCCGCAGCGTGTCGCCGGCGGCCGGTGCGCTCTTGCTGATCGGCGCCGGGGTGACACCGGTGACCGCTCCCGACAGCTGGGCGAGCACCACATTGCGGTCCGGGTGCGGAACCAGCCTGGTGACGTTCAGTCGTCTGCCGGCCGTGGTCGACACGTCGGTCCGTCCCACCACCACGGTGGCCGGTCGCGTAGGCGTCGCCGCCGTCACCGGCGCAGTGCCCTCGGCGAAGCACTCCTTGGCCGTGACCACCCATTGCGGCGCGATCAGCGCACCGCTGCAGCTCTGGACATCGCCGAAACTGACCTTGGCCACAAAAGGCAGAGCCCCGTCGGCAACTTCATCGGCCCCAGCCAGAGCCAGAGCCGAGCCACCCCCGAGAAAACTCGCCGCGAGCGCCGCGGTGATCAGGCAACTCCCCCATGCATGCGCACGTTTGCGCACAGTCACTCCCTCTGCTCAGAAGCGGTGAACTCAGACGACCCTCTTCACGCGGCAGAGTAGTTGATCGATCTCTCACACACCCTCTCATCGAGGGTGACTGATTTAACACTCCCTGATGACGTCACCGACCGGCCGCCACCGATCTCCCGAGCCGAGGGCGATCCGCTCAGACTGACCAGGCGCGAACGATGTCGTCCGGCCCCCAGACCAGATCAACGGCATCCGCAGCAAGGTCAACTCCCGATCGGCTGACGACGACCAAGCCGCTGGCGCCGGGTTGGAAGCCCGGAATTACGGGAGCGTGGCGGCGCAGTTCGTCGAGATGATGCCGGTCGAACGGGCCGTCCTGCCACTTGATGGACCCGGCGAACGCGATGCGCGAAGCGACCGGGGCGCGGTCGGCGCCGACCAGGTCGACCTCCGGGTTCGCTTGCCGATTCCACCAGGCGCCGACTTCCCACGTGTCAGCCCACGGCAGTGTCCCGGCGCCGGCGGCGATGGCCAGCGCATCACGGATGATCGGTTCGACGGCGTTGCCCCGCCATGAGGACCAGCGTGCTTCGAGAATGCGGCGGGCGGCGGCAGTCCGGTCGCGCAAGAGCAGCTGATGCACATCGCGGAGGACGGCGAGGTAGAACCGCAGATTGCTGTCCGCGACCCGGTATTGGGCCAGTTTGCTCGGCTTGGTGGACAGCGGCTTGTCGACGGCGAGAATCTGCTTCTCGTCGACGAGCCGATGGAGCAGCGGAGACAAAGTGCCGGAGCTGACCGGTCCACCTCGGTCGCCCGCGGCCGCGGCGATGTTGCTGAACGTGCGACTGCCGGTTCCACCGACGGCTTCCAGAACGCGCCGAGCTGTATCCGGGGCGGAAAACTCCGATGCCAGAGATTGTTCGGGAACGGTGAACAACGCCGAGGTCTTGTTGTCGATCTCCGCCTGCAGGAACTCGAGCGGGAGCGCGCCGGGAGTCCATTCCAGACAGATGCCCGGCAGTCCACCCGTGATCAGGTGAGCATCGATGGCCTCCGCACCGCCCAGCCCGGTCACGGCAGCGGTTTCCGCAAGGTTGAACGGGCCAAGGACCAGGTTGGCGGCTCTGCCGTAGAACGGCCGGTCGTACTCGGTGAACCGCTGCATCATGTGCAGGTCACTCCCGAGTAACAGCAGCAGAACAGGCTTGCGGGAAACAAGACGGTCCCAGGCAACCTGCAGATGCCCGTCGAATGTCGGGTCCTGCTCCGAGACCCAGGGCAGTTCGTCGAACACGACGATGCTCGGCGTTTCGGGCAGTACGCCGGCGAGGACCCGCAGCATGTCTCCCCAACCGCCCGCAGGCGGCTGAGAGGGTAGAAGGTCACGGCCGGTCGTGGTCGGCAACGACGAATCCCGCAGAGCACTGAGGAAGTGGCCGACCAATTCGGTGCTCGACGCGCCTTTGACAGCCGTATAGAAGCAGTACGGCAGCCCCGCCCGGTCGCACAGCTCCTGCACCAGCCGCGATTTTCCGACCTGCCGACGTCCACGGATGGCCACGGAGCGGCCTTCGCCCGTGCGCTGTACGCGGTCCACTTCCCGGCCGAGTAGATCCAGCTCGGCGCGCCGGCCTACAAACATCGGCCCCTCCGAAGCTAGATTGAATCTTACTTCGGAGTAGTCTACCTCTACGTCACTGCGTCGCCTGCAAGCTTGGGAAGACGACGTCAGCCGGGACGGTGCCTGGGGGACGACTACTTGTCGGCCCACTCCCGCCAGGCGGCTTTCCACTCTTGATGGACGTCGCGCTTCCAGGCTTCCTGGGCGGCACGGCTCGGCACGTCGGCTTCGAGGCCCGTGCCGTAGAGCAATGTCTCGCCGATGGCGCGGCGACGCCGGGACGGGTCGTCGCGGAACCAGTCGGCCTCGTGGTGCAGGGTGCCGAGCTGCGACATCATGGCGCTGACGGCGTCACCGGCGTCGGCCTCGGGGGCGTCGCTCAGTTCGATCTGGCGCTGCACGGCGGCTGCCCACAGGGCCGTCCAATAGCTCGGCAGGGTCGGCTCGGGTCCGCCCTCGGCCATCCAGCGCGCGTGTTCGGCGGCGTTGGCCACCACCGCCTCGGCCAGGGCCTGGTGCGGCTCGCGGCCCAGCCCGGCCGGGAGCGGCTCGGGCTCGCGGTGCACGAAATCGGGTGGCGTGCGCAGCCGGTCGAGCATCGGCTGAGGATCGGTGATCGTCTCGACGGCCAGCTCGCCAGGATGCCAGTCGTGCCCCACGACAGTGATCTCGAGTTCGTCCCAGGCGCCGCGGACGAGCCACCAGTGCTCGCCGGCACGCAGCCTGCGGGCCTCCACCCCGGTGCCGTTCACGAGCAGGACGGCCGGGCTCTCCGCCCACTCGAAATCGGCGAATCGATCCCCGCCACGCCGGACGTGGTGTTCGAGGGTTTCGCGCAGGGCGTTGGGCTCGGCCCGGGAGGTCTCGACCTCGGCCGCCCGCCCGTAGGCCACCTGCACTGCGACGAGCCGATCGTCGGTGGTGTGGAGCCCGCCGAACGTCTCCTCGGCCGGCCTGAGCCGGGTGACCAGCCCGAATACCGGCATGTCGCTCCCGGCGAGCGCGCGGCGCAGGTGCTCGGCCTGCCGGGCGAAGAGCTCGTCCCGCCCGATCGATCCGCCGAATTCCATGACCCCATTGTGGCAGTGCCGACCGCGCCGGCACTGCCACGTCGTAACCCTGCGTCGAACTGGAACAACGTCCAGAACAACACTTTCGCCTGACGACGGGAGTCTGTCCGGAATCGACTGTTCGGCCGGTTCCGAGCCGCACGGACGGTGGCCTTCAATGGTGTGCCGCCTGAGGACTCCCAGGAAGGTGGACAGATGTCGCCCGACGACGAGCACTCGAACACTCCTTCCGTGGATGCTCGCCACTCCCAGGGTGTGCAGGTGGGCACCGGCAACACGCAGATCATCAATCATCGCGGCCTGGTCGCCGTGGTCATGGCCAGCTTGGCCGTCGTGGCTCTCGCCATCGCCGGCGGCATCTACCTGGCCCGCGACGGGACAGGCCCGCGCGCCGGCAGCGCCAAGGCCGAGGCGACGGCACCGACCGCACCCGATCCCTTCCTGTACGTCGCCACGGGTAACGGGCTGCACCTGTCCCGGCAGCAGACCTGTGACGGTCTCTTCGGCCTGTGCCTCGGGCAGACCATCGACTTCGCCCTTCAAGCCTTCGGCCCCTCGGAGGCGGATGGCTATCCGCAGGCCGGCGGCAACGAGGGCGGCCGGACCGAGGTGTGCCACGGCTGGACGCCCAAGCAGATCGACCTGATCACCGTCTGCGCGGCCGACGGGGCCATCGAGATGATCCGGGTGGACTCCTCGTCCGCCTCGCCGATGCGCATCGCGGCGCCGGAGGGGAACACCGTCACCCTGGCCGAACTGGCCAAGGAAGAGGCAGCCGCGGTGACGGCCAAACTGGGGGACAAACCGTACTCGT
This sequence comes from Paractinoplanes maris, assembly GCF_023544465.1. Classification (GTDB taxonomy): domain Bacteria; phylum Actinomycetota; class Actinomycetes; order Mycobacteriales; family Micromonosporaceae; genus Actinoplanes; species Actinoplanes maris. The sequence continues at coordinate 817,895 of NZ_JALPVL010000002.1, forward strand.
CGGAATATCTCACCGGTGAGGGAGAAAGCATCTTCAGCTTCTCCTGGTATCTGAAACCGCCGCCGGACGGCCCCTCCGACACGGTCATGCACCTGATCGGCCGGCTCCCCCAGTTCCCGTCCGATCTGCCGGAGCCGTGCCCGGGGCAGACCGAGATCCACTACCCGTACAACTCGCTGCTCCCGCTGAGCGCCAAGGCCACGATCATGACGGTCGAAGTGACGACAACCGACTACGCGCTGCGCGGCGAGTCACCCGTACCCTGCTGAGCCGGCGCACGCCGCTCCCTCAAGGCTGTTAGCTGAGGCGGCGAGCGCGCCCACCGTAACCGGGGTCTGGGGGGTCGACCACGGGTGGAAAGAGAGTGGGCCGCCGGGACCCGAACCCCGAACCTATGGATCAAAAGTCCGCTCAATAACGTGCCGGAACGTGATGAGCTGTGACCGGCGTGAGTGTTTCCGTTGGTCACGGCTCGCGTGTCGTGATGATTCGTGCCGGGACTGTCGCGCCCAGTTCAGCGCGTCCGTGGCCACCGTGTGACCACTTGGTGCCCAGCTACTCGCCTGTGGCCGGCCGCTTCGGTTGCTTGGCGCGCGCTGTGCACCGGTGACCGGTGAGCGGGGCGAGCACCGTGCCCCGCCGCTGCAGGCCTCCCCCGGCGACGAGGACCGTCTGACCGACGTCGAGGTGTGGCTGGAGGCCGTTCCCGAGGACGCGGCGGGCGCCACGGTGCCCGCGGGAACCTTCGTCCTGCTGAGCCTCGAGCAGTCCCGGCGACCGGCACCGGTACGTCTTCGGTGCCGGTCGGGCCGCGCAGCTTTCCCGGCTGCTCCGGCGGCTGGCCGAGCTGGCCCGGGCGGGTGCCCGATGACCGCCCTTGTGATCACCGTGCTCCGCTTTGTCGCGGCCGGCATGCGCATCCTGGACGCCACGGACCAGACCCGGAACGCCGAGACCCGACGCACTTTCACCGCTCTCCAGGGGCTCCTGTGGTTGCGTCACGTAGAACGCCGGATGTGTTTCAGGATCGCGGGTACGCATGCGTCCCTGCCTGCTGAAACATCCGCGCCGGGTGCGTCAGCTTTGTTCCAGTCGGTGCGCCACCGGCCCAGTTCTGGAGGCATCGTCATCGTGGGAGACCTGACGCAGATGACGGTCGCGCCGCATGGCGTTTCGCCGACCGTACGAGAGGCGGCCCAGCAGTTGCGGCGGCCGCCAACTCGGCCGGTGTTTCCGTGATCAACAGATGCGACGCAGCGATCAGGGCGAGGTCCATGATGGCGCGTAAGACGACGATCGACGCGGAAGAGGCGCGGCGCCGGGTGAGTGACCACCGGCGTCGCCGGCACACGGTGACCCGAGCTGTCGCCGGTCAGCGGTCGGTCGTCTGGTCGTCGTCGGGGGGCCGGCCGGAGCGGCTGCCACCCGTACTCGACGAGTCCCGGCACGGAGCAGTGGCCGAGCCGGCAGCGTCAGGTCGACCGGGTAGACGATCGGTCCGGTCGGCGGCTGGGCTGGGCCCGGTCGATCCGGTAGCACCAGCGGGGCGCCGCAACACCATGGTGTTGTGGCGCCCCGATACTCGCCCCGTTAAGGCGCCGGCGGGCTGGCTGCAGATGAGCTGGAGTCGCCGGACTGCTGCCTCAACGCTCTGACCTTCGCCAATCGCGCGGGTGCCTGGAACACCTCTTGCAGTACTTCGTCCATGAGGGTCAAGACGCCTTCAGCTTCCTCCGCCGATACCGGGTCGGCGAAGTCGCCGTGAGCCACGTTGTTGCCCCAGAATCGGATCTCGTGGGCCATCTCTGCGGTGGATGGGCGGAGGGAGCTGTTGGAGATCACCCGGTGTAGCCGTGGGAGCTCGTTGCTGCGGGCGCCGACGTGACCCCGTGGGCCGACGAGCGGGCAGAGATAGCCTTGGACCAGCGGGGCGGGCGGTTGTAGCGGCCGGCCGCCCCACCCTGACCGCTACCAGGGAGCACCGATATGCCGCGCCGTGCCGTGCCGATCGACCCGTCGATCGGCGAGCGTATCCAGACCCGTCGAGACCTGCGCGGGTGGAGCATCCGTCATGCCGCCAGCCGAGCTGGAATCGCCCACACCACCTGGTCCCGCATCGAGAAAGGCGAGCTCCGCACCGATCGCTACATGATCGCGGACATCGCTGCGGCACTGGAATGCTCGATCACCGACCTGACTGGCCAGCCGTACGCACCCGCAGACCGGCAGCTTGAGTCCGCGCACATTGCCTCCGAGCGGCTGTGGCAGGCCATGATGGCCCTCCCGCTGGACGAGCCACCGTCGGCCGGAGAAGAGGCGACTGCAGATCTTTGGCGGGAGTCCGAGCTGATCCGCGACCTCTACGCGCGCACCGACTACGCCGGCGCTCTCAGCCGCCTGGTCGCCCTGGTCCCGGCGCTCCACACAGCCGCCCACGGTCCCGACTCGGCTACTGCACTGACTGCGGCTGTCCAGGTCTACGGGGTCGGCATGGGCGCGTTGCTCAGCCTCGGGCACCCCGCTTACGCCTGGCTGGCCGCCCAGCGGTCCATCGAGGCCGCCCAGCGCCTGGGCGACCCGGCCGCGCTCGCCGTCGCGGCGGTCAACCGAGGTCGGGTCAGCGCGAACACCGGTGCGTTCGGTCCCGCATTCTCCGCGGTGGACCGAGCCGCCAACGAGCTGGAGCAGCACGCCGACTCCCCGGCCGCCCTGGACGTCCTGGGGTTCACCCACCTGGCCAGAGCACACCACGCCACCGGGATGAGGGACGAGAGCGCAGCTGCGGGGCACCTGGCCGAGGCCGCCCAACTGGCCGAGCGCACCGGCGAGACCGAAGCGTGGGATCTTCAGTGGGGGGCGCGCAACGTCGGCTTGTGGACGGTCGCGCACCAGATCGACACCGGGCGGCCCGGTGATGCTGTGGAGACGGCGAGTGGGCTCGACGTGGCGACGTTGCCGCCGATCAGGCGGGTCAACCTCTACACGGATCTCGCTCGCGCGTTGACCGACGTACGGCGCGACGACGAGGCGGTGCGGATGCTGATGACCGCAGAGCGCGTGGCTCCGCAGCACACACGGTCCTCGGCCGCCGCTCGGGAGACGGCACGCGTGCTGCTGCGCAAGTCGCGACGCGCGTCGACCGTCCAGGGGTTGTGCGAGCGGATGGGCGTATCGGATTGATCCCCTGGTGCGTAACCGCACCAGCGCACCGCACTGCAGCTCCTACCGTCCGTAATTGAAGGCGGCGGGTGTGCGTTCCCCAGTTCCTCGCCCACCGTCTTCACTCTCGGGGTGGCGGACGCAGGAGGCGGATCAGCATGGGACGGCACGGAGGCCCTTACCAGCACTCTTCTCGCCGATCGTGGTGGCGGCCGTGGCGGAAACGGTGTGACTGCGGCAACCAGCTGCCGTGCGTCGTACGGCAGACCCTCGAACGGCAGCAGTTCTTCGACCGAACGGCCGCGCCTGACTGGGCCACCGAACGGACCGCCGCCGTCCCGCAGCTACGCGCCAGCCGGCCACCGCTGCGGCTTACCCCCGGCCAGTCCCACCGGAGCAGCCAAGGCGGCCGGTGGTGAGCGTGACCGCGCCGCAGCGGCCGAGCCGTCACTGGATCCGGGACCCGTGGCCGCGGACCCTCGAGAGCGAGCTGGCGGCGCTTCGATCCGCGTTCCCGCTCTGGGACGTCCAGCACCGGGCGGACGCGGCCGACGGCTACTCGTTCCGGGCCTGGCGGAAGCGGGCGGACGGCAGCCAGCATGGCCGGCTGGCCCACACCGGTCGGCAGCTGGGCGCGGCGATGGCCACGTCCGAGGCCGAGGCGGACCTGTGGTGACCGATGACGATGTCGAGATGGCCCTGCGCAACCGCCGCCTGCTGGCCGAGCGGCTCCGCTGGCCGGAGGGCGCTCTGGACGAGTGCTTGCGCATCGAGAAAGACCGGCCCGGCTACGAGGTGACCTGGTTCGGCGAATGGCGCGTGCCGGGATGGGAACGGGAGGCCGGCTTCTACGCCTGGCGCACCGAGGACAAGGACCCTGTGCACCACCACAAACGTCGCCGCGAGTGGTTCGGCATCACCGCCGAGTCGCTGTGGCGGCGACTGCCGTGACCTGACGTTCCGTCCGTGGCGGCTCGTGGCCCATGCGGTGGATCGCGGCGATGTCCGCGCGGGAGAACCAGATCTGGCGGGCGCCGAGCCGCGTGAACGGGATCGTCCGCGCCGACACCTGCTCGTCGACCCAGCTCTTCGGGACGCGGAACAGGGCCGCCAGTTCGTCCTTGGTGATCAACTCTAAGTCCTGCACAGCGTCCGAACGTACGGCTGCCCCGTGACTGGCACGGGGCAGTTTTGTGTCTGAGAGGCCATTCAAGCCGTTCGCCCCAGCAACCTTGCCCAACGAGGCAACTGCCGTGGTCGGGTCCATGGCGAAGAGGGCGTCCTGCATGTCCTCGGCCTTGATGCCGAACAGGCCGATTACGGCGGCGTTCTGCGCCACCGGGTATTTCATGCGACCCGCGGGGCCTGCACGGGCTCGCGGTCTTCGCCCGGGAGGACGGAAACCCGCTCGCGCCGACCAACGCGGTCACCAAGCGATTCGGGGCGCTGGCCAAGGACGCCGGCCTCCGGCATGTGCGGCTGCACGATCTCCGGCACGGTGCGGCATCGCTGCGCCTGGCGCCGGCGTCGACATCAGCATCGTGTCGAAGGTGCTCGGTCACTCGTCGATCTCGATCACCTCGGACACCTACTCACACCTGCTCGGCGGCGTAGGTAAGCCGCGAGTGAGGCCGCCGCTGCACTCGTCCCCAGAAACCGCCGTGACCACCCTGTGACCACGGGCCGGAATCCATAGGATTCCGTGTCGGCAGATGAGAGCGTTTCCGCTGGTCAAGCTGGTGGGCCGCCGGGGACTCGAACCCCGAACCTATGGATTAAAAGTCCACAGCTCTGCCATTGAGCTAGCGGCCCGCGATCATAGAGTACCTGCGGTGACCGGAGTTACCGTACAGGTATACGGCCTTGAGTCGTTTCTGCAGGTCAAAGCGCCTAAGTGACGGCGTTACACGATGTCGCGGCGGACGATGGCGACGCGACCGCCATCGCCTGGCGCTTATCAGTCTTCTGGCTTTCACATCGGCCTGCGCCGTTCCTCCGCCGTCGGCCGGATGACTGGTCACATGGCCGGTGCGGGGACCAGCCGGGCAGTACGGCGACGTCCGGTGGTTCCGGTGGGGAGCAGAGAGCGCCACTCGGTGGCACGGGTGGCGGCTTCATCAGCCGTACGTCGCAGGGCGCGCCCAGCGCGGTCGGCTGAGGCCACGTCGCGCCAGGCGTCCTGCTCGGCCTGGGCAGACTGCTCGTATCGGAGGCGCCGGTAGGTCGCGGCGGCGCGGTTGACGACCAGTTGCTGTTCGACCGGGTGCAGGCGGGCGTCCCAGCCGTGGCCGCCGGCCAGGGCGTCAGTCATCGCCGTGGCGGGAAGGTCACCGCGGTCCACAGCAGCCGCGACGGCCCGGTGCAGGAAGCGCTCGCGCGCCGCGTACTCCTCGCAGGTCGGCGCCGACCATGGCAGCCCGAACGCCGCGGCCGCCATGCTGTCACGCAGTCGCGCGTCGGCGTCGATCCACGCCTGCCAGTCCGTGGCCTGCTGCTCGTCGGCTTGCTCCCATCGCCGCCGCCACTGGTCGGCGGCGACGGCCGCCCGGTCGGCCGCGACCCGGACCTCCGCCGCGAACCGCACGGCCTCGGCGGCTTCCTGCGAGGTAGGACGAGCCGGCCTCCCGCGGTACAGCCCGGCGAACAATTGCCGCAGGGCGCGCCCCGGCTCGCGCAAGACATGAGGGCTGCCCAGCAACATCACCGCCGGCACCGTCATGACGAGCAGGCTTCCCCAGATCACCAGCGGGGTGGGTTCGGTCAGCAGCATTTCCGCAACCACGTTCACAACAGCAGTCCATCCGCGTCGTCGATCGCCGTCGCGGAGGGCCCGGACGGCGTGCTGCGACCGCCGCGGCGCTGTAAGCGGGCGGCAGTCAGGCGACGACGACGGGCGGGGCGCGGGAACTGCGGACAGCCGCAGCGAACTGGTCGGACAAGGGCAGTGAGCACACGGCAATGCCGGGCTCGGCAGAACAAGAGGTTGCGGTCGAAAGTTCCGGCTCAACGTCCGCAGGCGCGGTAGCAGACGACGCTACGGCGTGATGCGTGGCCGAGGCCACGGAGCTGCGAACGGATCCAGCGACACCAGAAACGGCCAGGCCCCGCGAGACGCCAACCAGCGCCAGGACCATGACCACAAGAACAGGCAACACCCGCGCCACACCGCGCCGGGTCCCGTTTGCCATGCCCGAAATGTACAGGCGAGGTCGATCATGGACAGATTCGCCACGCCGTTGACCTAGTCGACGGGTTCGGACCAACTCATCGACTGGACTGGCGGCTGGGCGGGAGAGCAGGTCACAGCCGTACGGTCGGCGCTCAAAAGCGGCGATGCACCGTGGGCCTCGAGGAACCCGGCCACCGACCGCTCCCAGGGGAATCGCTCAGCCTGCGCCCGAGCCGCCGCCCGCCGGACCGCCTCCGGCCGGGAGAGCAGCGTCCGCACCGCCTCGGCGTAGGCCGGCCCCTCGCCCGGAACCGCCACCCCCGCTTCACCCACCACCTCGGGCAGGGCACTCTCCGCGCTGACCACCACCGGCGTGCCGCTGGCCAGTGTCTCCAGCGCCGCCAGGCCGAACGTCTCGATCGGGCCGGGAGCGATCGCCATGTCCACACTGGCCAGCAACGATGCCAGCTTCGACCGGTCGCCTACGTGGCCCAGGAAGCGAACCGGCAGCCCCCGGTCGGCCGCCTCCGACTGCAACGCGATCCGCAGCGGCCCGTCGCCGGCCACGACCAGCACAGCCGGCACGCCGCTTTTCCGCAGCGCCGCCAGCGCCTCCAACGACCGGCGCGGCTTCTTCTCCGGTGCCAGGCGCCCGCAGTGCAGCAGCAGCACGTCGTCGGGCGCCGACCACAGCGTGCGCATCCGGGGCTCGTAGTTCGACGGCGTGAACCGGTCGAGGTCGACCCCCAGCGGCACCTGGGTCAGATTTTGTACGCCGAGACGGGCGAACTCCGCCGCCGCCCACCCGGTGGTGCAGACGACCTGGTCGTGATCCGCTGCCGTGCGCGCGTTCAGCAGGTCGCCGACCCGGCGGCTCGGGCCGGGGCCGAAGAGGCGCAGCAAGCCGTCGAGGCTCTCGTGCGAGACCATCATGGACGGGATGCCGCGACGCCGGGCCCAGCGCCCCAGCCAGCGCAAGGTCGCGCGGTCGGAGATCTCCAGGCGGTCGGGGCGCAGTGCGGCCAGCGTGGCGCTCAACCGGTCGCGGTCGAGCAGCACCCGGTAGCCACCCATCCGCGGCACCAGCGGGCCGGGCAGGGTGATCACCCGGCCCTGGTCGGTCATCTCGTCGGTCCGGGCGGCGCCGGGAACAACCAGCACCGGTTCGTGGCCGGCGGCCTGATAGCCGGCCCCCAGGTGGCGCAGTGCGGTGCGCAGGCCCCCGGACCGTGCGGTCACGAAGTTCGCCACCCGGACGATTCTCACGCGGCGACCGCCCTTCGCTCGGGGAACCCGACGCTACACGCGGCAGCGTAGTGGCCCAGCAGCTCTTCACCCACCGCAGTCCAGCTGCGACCCTCGATCGCCTGCCGGCCGGCGGCGCCGAACGTCGCGCGCCGGGCCGGGTCGGCCGCGAGATCCCGTACGGCGGAGGTGAAGCCCTCGGCGACAAAGGGCGGGACCAGGTAGCCGGTACGGTCGTGACCGACCAGGTCGACCGGTCCACCCGCCCGCGGCGCGACGACCGGCAGCCCGCTGGCCATGGCCTCCTGGACCGCCTGGCCGAAGGTCTCGTAGGGCCCGGTGTGGGCGAAGAGGTCGAAGCTCGCGTACAACTCGGCCAGCTCCTCACCCCGGCGTACCCCCAGGAACGTCGCCTCGGGGAGGGCCTTGTGCAGCTGCGGTGCCGCCGGGCCGTCGCCCACGATCACCAGCCGTACGCCGGGCAGGCGGCTCACGTCGGCCAGCAGGTCCACCTGCTTCTCGACCGCCAGCCGCCCGACAAATCCGACGACGACCTCGCCGTCCGGGGCCAGCGACCGGCGGACCTCGTCACTGCGCCGGTCGGGGTGGAAGAGCTCGTCGTCCACCCCGCGACGCCACAGGTGGACCCGCTCGACACCGTGCCGGTTCAGGGCGAAGGCCGACTCGGAGGACGGCACGAGGGTGCGCGAGGCCAGGTTGTGAACCGTCTTGATCCACTTCCAGGCGGCGCCCTCGGTCATGCCGACCTTGTAGGCGCGGGCGTAGGCGGCGACGTCGGTCTGATAGACGGCAATGGTGGGCAGGCGCAGCGTCCGGGCGGCCAGCATGCCCCACGCGCCGAGCACGAACGGGCTGGCCAGGTGCACGAGGTCGGTGCCGAACGCGCGGAGGGTGCCGGTCAGCGTGGGAGTGGGCAGGCCCAGCCGGATCTGGGGATAGCCGGGCATGGGCAGGGAGGCGACGCGGACCACCGGGTACGGCACGTGAACCGGGGTGTCGCGGACCGCGGGCGGAGGCTGCGGTGCGATCACCATCGGCTCGTGCCCTCGGCGCAGCAGATGGTCGGCGGTGCGCACCACCGAGTTGGCGACGCCGTTCACATCGGGCAGGAACGACTCCGTGACCAGAGCGACTCGCATGCAGTCACGATGGGCCTGGTCGATGTCCAGGACACCGTACGCGTCGTGGCCGGATCCCTAACGCTGATCGAACGAACGACTAGAGATCGAGCGGTCTGGGTATCGTCCCCGGCGTGCGATATCGGTCGATGGCTGCCCTGCTGAGTGTGCTCCTCGTCGGCGCCTGCGACTGGACCGGCAGTGACGGCCGCGACCGCAATCCGGAGAATCGGCCCGGTTACTACGTGGGCGCCCCGCACGGCGAGATCCGGCACCGGGTGCGCGGCGACGGCGACGTGTCCCGCTTCCTGCTCGTCAGCGGGGCCGACGTGGTGCGGGTCCGGCTCGGCGATCTCGGCGGCGACCGCTACGAGCTTTCCACGCCGGACGACTCGAAGGCCGCCCCGGTGGCCGCGATCGAGGGGGACGACCTGGTGGCGGCCCTGCGGGACACCGGTCAGGGCGGTCCGGCCGTGCTCACCGTCGTGCTCAGCGACGACGTGCGGTGGCAGGTCACGCTGGCCGGCGGGGCCAAGGACGAGGCGGTCGACCTCACCGGTGGTCCGGGCGGTGACGTCGATTTCCGCTCGGGCACCGAGCGCGCCGCGGTCGTGCTCCCGGCCGGTCAGGGCACGCAGCGTGTGGTGCTCGGTGGCGGTGCCAGTGCTTTTTCCGTACGGCTGACCGGCCAGGCACCCGTGCGCGTGGCCGCCCGAGGCGGCGCCGGCAGCGTGACGATCGACGGCCGGACGCACACGGGCGTGGCCGGCGGCTCGGTCTGGGCTCAGGACGGCTGGGAGAACGCCGCCGCCCGCTACGACATCGACGCCTCCTCCGGCGTCGGCACAGTCACCGTCGACCGCTCCTGACCTGGCCGATCCGCACAGCCCGTCCACCGTTGCACCCGCCCGGCCAGACCGTCGACGACGACGGGCCGGTCAGCTCCCCTCGTGCAGTCGCCGTGCGCGGGCGGCACCGCTTCACCCATCCCCTCGCCGAGTCCGGCGAAGACCCCCGGAGACGTACGCCCGGGAAGTGCCCACCCGGTGAGGTCGGCCCCCATGACCAGCCCGGGTGATCGCCCGGCGGCCAGGCCGACGGCCGCCGGATCCCAGCCGCCGTCGGTGAGCTGGTAGGCCCAGGCCGCCGGAACCGTCACCGACAACGCACCGGTCGCGTCGGTCACCCGGCGCCAGCCGTCCACGGTCGGCTGAGCGAGAGCCCCGCCCGCGGCGCTCAACGCGGCCACGGTCGCCACCACCGCCCCGGCCAACCGCAACGGCCATCGGACGGGCGCCCGGGCCGGCGCCACGGCCTCCTCCAGCGCCGTCGCGAATGCCGCCGCCGAAGGCCGGCGCTTGGCCGGATCGGTTTCCAAGGCTTTCTGTACGACGCAGGCCCACGCCCTGCCCCCGTCGACGTGGCCGATCCGCGCACCACCGGCGTGATCGCCGGCTCGCGGCTCGACCTGCTGGACGCGCTGGAGCTCCTCGAATCCCACCGGCCCGAGCTGGTGGCCCCGCTGGTGCTGCGGGACATCTGCCAGCTCGACTACCGGGAGATCGCCGGCCACCTCGGGCTGCCCGAGGGCACCGTGAAGTCGCGCATCCACCAGGCTCGGAGCCAGGTCCGGGCGACGCTTCTTCAGTGAGCCCGGGTGTTGAGTGAGCGCCAGTCGACGTACTTGAAGTTGGTGCTCACCCGGCCGTCGTCGGGCTTGTTCTCGCCGTCGTGCAGCACGAGCAGACCCTGGGGGTAGCCGGGAAGAGAGACGCTGGTCGCCGCCGCGCCGTCCGAGTGCTGCACGCCATCGGTGCGGGCGCCGTCGATCACCGAGAAGCTCGACAGCGGCCGGTTGGTGCGCCGGTCGTACACGTAGAACTTGCTGTCACCCTGGCTCGACACGATCAGGTAGCCGTCGCGCTTGCCGGTCGGATAGATCGTGACGCCCTCGACATCGGCCTGGATGCGCCCGGCCTCCTTGGCCGGCTCACCGAGCGTGCACTCCTCGGTCTCCGGGTCATAGGTGCCCGGGGCGCCGAACTCGGCCACCCGCTCGACGATCCGCGGGACGCCGACGAACTGGTCACGATCCAGGTGGATCTTCCACAGGGCGACATCCTCCTGCGCCGCGTAGAGCACACCGGCCTCGGCGTCGACCACCATGCCCTCGATCTGCGGGTCCTCGCCGGGCTCGAGACAGGGTGTCCAAGTCGCCCCGGTGGAGAGCCGGAACTGCTTGGGCAGATCCATCTTGTCGGTGACCCGGTAGCCGATCGCGTTCTTCTTCTCCTCGAGCCGGAAGATCCCCAGCGTCGTGCTGTGCCGGCGGCTGACCACGGCGTACCGCCCATAGGTGGCCAGCCCGTAGCCGGTGGCCTGCGCCTCGACCTCAGCCTCGTCCCGCGAGAACAGCAGCGGTACGTCGGCGGCGGTGACGTCGGTCAGCCGGCCGGACGCCTCGATGTGGAAGATCCGCAGCTTGTCGAGCCCGCGGTCGGTCACGACGGCGTAGTCCTGGCGCTGGTGGCCGAAGCCGGTGACCAGGTCGACGTTGTTGAACCGTCCACCCTCGGGCGGCAGGATCGACTGCACCTCACGCCCGGACAGGTCGTAGACCCGCAGCCCACCGTTCTTGGCCGTCCCGATCACCCGGCTGCGCGACTTGTCCGCCCGGTTGACCCAGATGGCCGGGTCGTCGGCATCCGCGTCACCGCCGGCCTCGTCGTCGAAGAGGGCCGGCGTTTCGACCGCCGCCGTGATCTCGCGCAGCTGCCCGTCACCCGACGGCCCACCCGCACGAGCCGGCCCGGCGACAGCCGTGCTCAGGACAACGAGAGCCACAACCCCAGCAGTACGACGCATACCTGCACGCTGCCGGATCAAAGCGGCTCCCAGGTTGCCCCCACCTGAATCTTCGCTGTGTGCCGCCGCCGGCGAATAGGTCCGGAAACGACAGTAGGCCCACCCCGTGTGGGGTGGGCCTACTGTTCACGTTGAGTCCGGCGGCGTCCTACTCTCCCACACCCTCACGAGTGCAGTACCATCGGCGCTGGAGGGCTTAGCTTCCGGGTTCGGAATGAGACCGGGCGTTTCCCCTCCGCTATGACCACCGAAACAGCAATC